>NZ_JBBOVE010000001.1:730000-5504445 GCF_038006445.1 Bacillus sp. FSL K6-1218
CTTCGTTCTCTCTTGAATGTATCCTGAGTACGGCGGAACACGTGAAATTCCGTCGGAATCTGGGAGGACCATCTCCCAAGGCTAAATACTCCCTAGTGATCGATAGTGAACCAGTACCGTGAGGGAAAGGTGAAAAGCACCCCGGAAGGGGAGTGAAAGAGATCCTGAAACCGTGTGCCTACAAATAGTCAGAGCCCGTTAATGGGTGATGGCGTGCCTTTTGTAGAATGAACCGGCGAGTTACGATCCCGTGCAAGGTTAAGCTGAAGAGGCGGAGCCGCAGCGAAAGCGAGTCTGAATAGGGCGTTTAGTACGTGGTCGTAGACCCGAAACCAGGTGATCTACCCATGTCCAGGGTGAAGTTCAGGTAACACTGAATGGAGGCCCGAACCCACGCACGTTGAAAAGTGCGGGGATGAGGTGTGGGTAGCGGAGAAATTCCAATCGAACCTGGAGATAGCTGGTTCTCCCCGAAATAGCTTTAGGGCTAGCCTTAAGTGTAAGAGTCTTGGAGGTAGAGCACTGATTGAACTAGGGGTCCTCATCGGATTACCGAATTCAGTCAAACTCCGAATGCCAATGACTTATCCTTAGGAGTCAGACTGCGAGTGATAAGATCCGTAGTCAAGAGGGAAACAGCCCAGATCGCCAGCTAAGGTCCCAAAGTGTGTATTAAGTGGAAAAGGATGTGGAGTTGCTTAGACAACTAGGATGTTGGCTTAGAAGCAGCCACCATTTAAAGAGTGCGTAATAGCTCACTAGTCGAGTGACTCTGCGCCGAAAATGTACCGGGGCTAAATACACCACCGAAGCTGCGAATTGATACCAATGGTATCAGTGGTAGGGGAGCGTTCTAAGTGCAGTGAAGTCAGACCGGAAGGACTGGTGGAGCGCTTAGAAGTGAGAATGCCGGTATGAGTAGCGAAAGACGGGTGAGAATCCCGTCCACCGAATGCCTAAGGTTTCCTGAGGAAGGCTCGTCCGCTCAGGGTTAGTCAGGACCTAAGCCGAGGCCGACAGGCGTAGGCGATGGACAACAGGTTGATATTCCTGTACCACCTCTTTATCGTTTGAGCAATGGAGGGACGCAGAAGGATAGAAGAAGCGTGCGATTGGTTGTGCACGTCCAAGCAGTTAGGCTGATAAGTAGGCAAATCCGCTTATCGTAAAGGCTGAGCTGTGATGGGGAAGCTCCTTATGGAGCGAAGTCTTTGATTCCCCGCTGCCAAGAAAAGCTTCTAGCGAGATAAAAGGTGCCTGTACCGCAAACCGACACAGGTAGGCGAGGAGAGAATCCTAAGGTGTGCGAGAGAACTCTGGTTAAGGAACTCGGCAAAATGACCCCGTAACTTCGGGAGAAGGGGTGCTTTCTTAACGGAAAGCCGCAGTGAATAGGCCCAAGCGACTGTTTAGCAAAAACACAGCTCTCTGCGAAGCCGTAAGGCGAAGTATAGGGGGTGACACCTGCCCGGTGCTGGAAGGTTAAGGAGAGGGGTTAGCGTAAGCGAAGCTCTGAACTGAAGCCCCAGTAAACGGCGGCCGTAACTATAACGGTCCTAAGGTAGCGAAATTCCTTGTCGGGTAAGTTCCGACCCGCACGAAAGGTGTAACGATTTGGGCACTGTCTCAACCAGAGACTCGGTGAAATTATAGTACCTGTGAAGATGCAGGTTACCCGCGACAGGACGGAAAGACCCCGTGGAGCTTTACTGTAGCCTGATATTGAATTTTGGTACAGTTTGTACAGGATAGGCGGGAGCCATTGAAACCGGAGCGCTAGCTTCGGTGGAGGCGCTGGTGGGATACCGCCCTGACTGTATTGAAATTCTAACCTACGGGTCTTATCGACCCGGGAGACAGTGTCAGGTGGGCAGTTTGACTGGGGCGGTCGCCTCCTAAAGTGTAACGGAGGCGCCCAAAGGTTCCCTCAGAATGGTTGGAAATCATTCGTAGAGTGCAAAGGCATAAGGGAGCTTGACTGCGAGACCTACAAGTCGAGCAGGGACGAAAGTCGGGCTTAGTGATCCGGTGGTTCCGCATGGAAGGGCCATCGCTCAACGGATAAAAGCTACCCCGGGGATAACAGGCTTATCTCCCCCAAGAGTCCACATCGACGGGGAGGTTTGGCACCTCGATGTCGGCTCATCGCATCCTGGGGCTGTAGTCGGTCCCAAGGGTTGGGCTGTTCGCCCATTAAAGCGGTACGCGAGCTGGGTTCAGAACGTCGTGAGACAGTTCGGTCCCTATCCGTCGTGGGCGTAGGAAATTTGAGAGGAGCTGTCCTTAGTACGAGAGGACCGGGATGGACGCACCGCTGGTGTACCAGTTGTTCTGCCAAGGGCATAGCTGGGTAGCTATGTGCGGAAGGGATAAGTGCTGAAAGCATCTAAGCATGAAGCCCCCCTCAAGATGAGATTTCCCATAGCGTAAGCTAGTAAGATCCCTGAAAGATGATCAGGTTGATAGGTTCGAGGTGGAAGCATGGTGACATGTGGAGCTGACGAATACTAATAGATCGAGGACTTAACCATATAATATGAAGCAATGTTATCTAGTTTTGAAAGAATATAAAAAACTTGTTGACTTTAAAAGTTAAATGAGTTACAATAATTCTTGTCTTAAATGAATACAGTCTGGTAATGATGGCAGAGAGGTCACACCCGTTCCCATACCGAACACGGAAGTTAAGCTCTCTAGCGCCGATGGTAGTTGGGACCTTGTCCCTGTGAGAGTAGGACGTTGCCAGGCAAAATGGAGGATTAGCTCAGCTGGGAGAGCACCTGCCTTACAAGCAGGGGGTCGGCGGTTCGATCCCGTCATCCTCCACCATATATGTCGGAGGGGTAGCGAAGTGGCTAAACGCGGCGGACTGTAAATCCGCTCCTTCGGGTTCGGCAGTTCGAATCTGCCCCCCTCCACCATTCTTAATTATTGGGCTATAGCCAAGCGGTAAGGCAACGGACTTTGACTCCGTCATGCGCTGGTTCGAATCCAGCTAGCCCAGCCATTAAGAGCCATTAGCTCAGTTGGTAGAGCATCTGACTTTTAATCAGAGGGTCGAAGGTTCGAATCCTTCATGGCTCACCATTTTCAATGAAATATGCGGGTGTGGCGGAATTGGCAGACGCACTAGACTTAGGATCTAGCGCCTTTGGCGTGGGGGTTCGACTCCCTTCACCCGCACTTTTAATAAAATAACTCATACATGTCTTGCGGAAGTAGTTCAGTGGTAGAATACAACCTTGCCAAGGTTGGGGTCGCGGGTTCGAATCCCGTCTTCCGCTCCAATTTTCAATATGACATGCCGGGGTGGCGGAACAGGCAGACGCACAGGACTTAAAATCCTGCGGTGGGTGACCACCGTGCGGGTTCGACCCCCGCCCTCGGCACCATATGCGCCCGTAGCTCAATTGGATAGAGCGTTTGACTACGGATCAAGAGGTTAGGGGTTCGACTCCTCTCGGGCGCGCTTTTATTAACGGGAAGTGGCTCAGCTTGGTAGAGCACCTGGTTTGGGACCAGGGGGTCGCAGGTTCAAATCCTGTCTTCCCGATATTCCAAAAAACATGGGGCCTTAGCTCAGCTGGGAGAGCGCCTGCCTTGCACGCAGGAGGTCAGCGGTTCGATCCCGCTAGGCTCCACTTTATTTAATATATGTCTCGGAGGTATACCCAAGTTCGGCTGAAGGGATCGGTCTTGAAAACCGACAGGCGGTGAGAATCGCGCGGGGGTTCGAATCCCTCTACCTCCTCCATTTTCTTTTTAAATGGTTTAGACATATAAAAATAATATATTTATTTTTTCCTTCATGGAGGTATACCCAAGTTCGGCTGAAGGGATCGGTCTTGAAAACCGACAGGCGGCGAGAGTCGCGCGGGGGTTCGAATCCCTCTACCTCCTCCATTTTTTAATTTAATATTGTCGCGGGGTGGAGCAGTACGGTAGCTCGTCGGGCTCATAACCCGAAGGTCGCAGGTTCAAATCCTGTCCCCGCAACCAAATGGTCCCGTGGTGTAGTGGTTAACATGCCTGCCTGTCACGCAGGAGATCGCCGGTTCGACCCCGGTCGGGACCGCCATTTATGTTGGCTCGGTAGCTCAGTCGGTAGAGCAGAGGACTGAAAATCCTCGTGTCGGCGGTTCGATTCCGTCCCGAGCCACCATTTTTTTTATGCCGGCTTAGCTCAATTGGTAGAGCAACTGACTTGTAATCAGTAGGTTGGGGGTTCAAGTCCTCTAGCCGGCATCATTTAGGGGCATAGTTTAAAGGTAGAACTGAGGTCTCCAAAACCTCCAGTGTGGGTTCGATTCCTACTGCCCCTGTAAAGTATATGGGCCTATAGCTCAGCTGGTTAGAGCGCACGCCTGATAAGCGTGAGGTCGATGGTTCGAGTCCATTTAGGCCCACCATATATTATTCCGCAGTAGCTCAGTGGTAGAGCTATCGGCTGTTAACCGATCGGTCGTAGGTTCGAGTCCTACCTGCGGAGCCATGGCCCGTTGGTCAAGTGGTTAAGACACCGCCCTTTCACGGCGGTAACACGGGTTCGAATCCCGTACGGGTCATACAAAAAAGAGTCAGCATTATGCTGGCTCTTTTTTATTTTGTTGATCCTTTTTATAATGTTACTTTCCAGAAATAAATAAAGGAATTTTGGAAAAGCTATGGTATGTATAAAAAGGAGGAAATAAATAATGACACGAGTTAGAGACTTAATGAGTACCCGTATTGTACATTGTACACCGCTAGACAATGTATATGAGGCAGCTGTAAAAATGAAGGAAGAATCGGTTGGATTAATTCCTGTTGTTGAAAATGAGCAAGTTGTTGGGCTTGTTACTGATCGAGATTTAGTTGTTCGAGGGATTGCTGAAAAACATCCTGGATCTAATAAAATTACAAATGTAATGACAACAAATATTATCTCAGTTTCTCCAAATGATTCTATTGAAAAAGCTACAGAGCTAATGGCACAGTATCAAATTAGACGGTTACCAGTAGTTGATAGTGGTCAGCTTATTGGCATGTTAGCACTAGGAGATTTAGCTATAAGGGAATCGGCAGATGATCAAGCTGGATTTGCCTTGAGCGAAATCTCAGAGCATACGGAATAAATCGAAAATTTAATTAACCAAGATTTTAATGATCACTCATAAAGAGCTAAATTATATATAAAGTTCAGATGCATTATTCTAGTATATATGGATTAAACTAATATGTTAGCGTGATGTATCTGAGGCATTATATAATAAGTATATGGTGAATACTTTCGACAGTTTTTTAAAATTTGTTATTCTTAATTTTTAATAAGAGAAAAGATGATATACTGATAGATATAAGTATTATGATAGATTTCGAATATAACAATATTAATTTTTAATAGTACGATAATAAATTAATATTTCCTACATAGATGAAAAGGGAAGGGGAATTATATGAAGGCTGTACAGGGCGATCCAAATTGGAATTTGGTTACAGATACATATATAGAACCAAATAATTTCGCTGAATTATTTTCTTTGCTTGTACCTTGCCACCCAAAAGGTGAGGGGAAAGAACGAACTATATTAGTATGGAAAGAGAAAGAATTTTATAAAGAAGAAAATTTAGCGGCATTTATCGTATATGGCATGAATAAAGTAAAGAATTTACCGCAGTTTCATAAAGATGAAATTCCAACTTTAGTGCGTATTCTTCGCTTATGCCAAGAGATTGGTTGGTATGAAGAGGCAAATACTTTTATGATAGCGCAAGGATTAGCTGAGTTTGTTCATACTTCATTGGAATATGAAACATGGGATCTTTTGACGCAATCAGTTGCTTTAAACTATTTAATTATTAAATATCGTATCGGTGAGTTGATAGATAGGGATATTGAAATTTGGGATAGAGTTAAATTTAATGAGAAATGTATAACAGAGTGTAAACATTTATTATCTCATAAAGAAGTATTGGAATTTACATTCTTTTATATGTGCAAGAGAGCAAAATCATTATCAAAAGAGCAATTAAATAGTGATATGATGAGTTTAGCAATGTATTGTAATACTTTCGTATATGATTTATATACACATGATTTATTACGTAAATATCGTAAGTGTACAGATTTCCTATCATATTATGGACCTAGTCAGGCAGTTTTAGCATGTCAAAGAGCTGTATTATCTCAAATTTCCGATCGCTTAGACCCGTTAAAGACAACTCATGTAGATGATTATTTATATGTGATGAAAGAAATGATGGAGCATATGACGCTAGGAGTAATGGATCGATACGGTCATTTTATTGGCAAGCTACTATCTTATGTACCATTTTTCGAAATGATACAAGTTCCACAACATGCATATTATTGTGAAGAATTACTGTATATTTGTAAGGGCATTGAATATAAAGAAGAAACACTACGCAATTATATATTTATACAATTACATGATTGTTTACCATCATTCTTTAGGCTATTTCTTAAAAATAAGCGTTACGCAACGATTCATGATATTCTTTTCTATTGGTGCGATGACGAACAACGAATGAGCTTAGAGAAAAAATATAATCTGAGCTTTATTTATGAAAAATATGCTTGTGGATAAACAATATTTTCGATATGAAAAATTAATATAAATTAAAAAGGATCTCCAGTTTATGTGAGATCCTTTTTTGTTAGTAAAACAAGGAGAAAGTGATTAAGACAAGAAATAACATTCCATATAGGAGAAGTTGTGCAGTATAACTTCCTTGTATACCAAAAAAAGTATTGGCTTTCTTATACAAATTCAATATGTATTTTATTGGAGTATCTTTGAAAGATTGGTACACAGTGTCTCCTCTTTCTAAGCTTCTTGTTCTTGTTTTTGTTTATAAGGGACATTAATATATCTAGCTACAAATAATAAAACAGCCATAAAGAATACTGGAAATACAGTAGATAAATAAAAGCCATTACTAATTATATTTGTTATGAGAGCACTCAAAAGAAAAATAGCATTATAAATATGGGCAATTTTTTGTTTTAGTTGCACTTGAAATGATTCCATCATAATTTCTAATGCAACAAAAGCAATAATAATAGATAAAAATACAATGTTTGTATTGTAAATGATTAAACAACAGATTAAACCTAAAAAGGCTACGTATTCAATTATAAGAGGTATATTGCGTGGCATACAATTTACCTAACTAAATATGGCAGTGGATTTACTGCATTTGTTTTTTCAAAATTCCATTCTCCATTATGTAATTCAAAATGAAGATGTTGCCCGTATGAATGACCTGTGTTTCCCATATGACCTATTAATTGTCCAGTTTGTACTTGATCACCAGCTTGTACAGTGCGATCCTTCATATGAGCATAAACAGTTGTATATAATTTCCCATTGATTTGATGCGCAATGAAAACAACATTGCCATAGCTAGCTGAATAATAAGATTTCACAACTTTACCTGCAGCAGCAGCTTGGATAGAGACGTTTCCTGGAGCGGCAATATCTATACCATAATGCATTTGTTCCCAGCGTATATCAAAGGTTGAGCTAATTCTTCCTTGAGCGGGGAATTTGAAAGCAGCTGGAATTGATGAAGGCTGATCTGTTTTAGCTTGTGGTTGATTTTGTACTACATAGTGTTTTGCTACATATCCGTATCCTGTGCCAAAACGAATTTTATACCAAGTTCCTACAGTTTCTACTACTTGTACTTGTGTACCGTTTTGTAATGAACCGAGTAGAGCGCTACTTGTACTAGCGTTGCTACGTACATTTAGATTAGATGTTGCAACAGTATATTTTGTATTATTTTGAACGGTGATTCCTTTTACTAAGGGTTGTGAACCATTAGAGATGAATGTTTTTTGTACGTAACCTGTTTGGCCATTATGTGATATTTTATACCATTCGCCTTGATCTTCTTGAACGGTAATAAACTTGCCATTTGGTAATACATCTAAAATAGAAGATTCTAAATTAGGTTCAGAGCGAACGTTTAATGCATTAGCATTAACGATGTATTGATCATTAGATTGAAGTTTGTTTTTTAGTAAAATAGCATCTTTTTGTACATAACCTACTTTATTGTGAACAGATACTTTATACCAAACATTAGTTGTTTCAAGGATGTTCACTTTTGTATTAAAGCGAATTGTATCAATTGATGTGCTTTTTACATTATCTTCTGTATGCAATGCTACTTGGTCAACTTTGACATACCCAGTTTTAATATTAGATAATTGTTCAGCGTTTGCTTTTTGTACATTTATTTCACCCATAGAAGGAAGTAAAGAAGCAATCGCTACAGTAGTTGCTGTTAAAGCAGTAGCTTTCATATTCATGGAATAGAGACCTCCTCTAGTTGTATAGTTGTAATTTTATTATAGTATAAAGATATAATATAGTGGGTGTATTCACATAAATGTAATATGAAATCAATATAAAAATAAATTTTTTGAGGATAATGATTCCTTTTTATACGATTAATTAGGGTTTTATATTCTAAAATAGAATGAATGCATTGTATAATTTAGATATTTTGTTGATAATTAAGAAAATTAAAACAGTTGATGATGTCTTATTAGGGTGTTATACTGACAGTGATAATTTTATAGTTTGCTAGGAGAGCTGGTGTTGCCAGCTGAGAGTAGGCCGTAAGCCTTTGATCCTTTTTATTACCTGATCTAGATTATGCTAGCGTAGGGAAGCAATTCGGACACTAACAATGAGTCCCCGTTTCTTTGCGTATAGAAACGGGGCTTTTTTATTTGAAAATTTCATATTGAAACCACTAGGGGTGCTTGATTTGCTGAGAGAGGAATAATCCTTAACCCTTACAACACCTGATCTAGGTAATACTAGCGAAGGGAAGTGGAACATCGAATAAATGTATAATTTTATTTGCTGTAACCACTTCTTATATATAGAAGTGGTTTTTTATTTAGATACATATATTGAAAGGGGATAGAGAAATGAAATTTTGCGATAGATTATTAGAAACTGTGCAACCGGTTTGGGAGATGAGTCATAATCATCTGTTTGTAGTGGGTATGGGAGATGGCACGTTAGAAAAAGATAAATTCCAGTATTATATTATTCAAGATTATTTATATCTGCTAGATTATGCAAAGTTATATGCGATTGGTGTTGTAAAAGCAACGAATCCACAAGTAATGGGAAAGTTTGCTGAACAAATTGATGGAATATTAAATGGCGAAATGACAATTCATAAACAATATGCAAAAAGGCTTGGAATTTCTATAGAGGAGATAGAGTCTGCGAAACCATCTGCTAAAAATTTAGCTTATACAAATTACATGATGTCTGTATCTCAAAATGGCACACTTGCGGAATTAATAGCAGCGCTTCTTCCATGTATGTGGAGTTACTGGGAAATTGGAAAGCGTTTAAATGATATTCCTGGGGCAAGAGATCATGAGTTCTTTGGTGAGTGGATTCAAGGATATAGTTCTGAAGAATATGGTAACCTTTGTATTTGGTTAATAGATTTATTAAATGAAATGGCAGTTGGAAAGTCTGAGAAGGAACTAGACCGATTAGAGGAGATTTTCCTATATTCCAGTCGATTTGAATATTTATTCTGGGATATGTCCTATCGTAAGGAGATGTGGGGATTTGAGGAGCAAGAACATACTACAGTTTCATAATGTTTCTTTTCATTATGATGAGAAGCCAATCATCCATGAATTAAATGCTTCTATACACGAGAAAGAGTTTGTAAGTATTATCGGACCGAGTGGATGTGGGAAAAGTACTTTATTTCGCCTTATTACAGGTCTAGAGAAGGTAAGTACTGGACAGATAGAACTGACAGAAACGAAGCACCATCCTGTAGGGTATATGCCGCAAAAAGATATGCTTTTGCCGTGGAGAACAATTATTGAGAATGCCGCGTTGCCGCTAGAGTGCCAAGGTGTACAGAAGAACGAAGCACAAGTAAAGGCAAAGGAACTGTTACATAAATTTGGTTTACAAGGATATGAGACAAAACATCCGAAAGATTTATCTGGTGGTATGAGGCAACGCGTATCTTTTATCCGAACTTTATTAACGGGCGGGGAGATATTGTTATTAGATGAACCGTTTAGCGCGTTAGATGCTTTAACGAAGGCCTCTTTGCAAGAATGGTTGTTTGAACAATGGCAAGAGTGGGAAAAAACAATTTTATTCATTACTCATGATGTTGAAGAAGCGTTATTTCTTTCGAACCGAGTTTTAGTAGTGGAACAGCAGCCGATAACGACTTTGACTGAGCGGATTGTACCGCTTGATCATAACAGAACACGAAAAGATTTATATAAACCGGAAGTATTAGCGCTGAAAGATGAGCTTCTTAGTATGTTACAAAGGCAGGTACTTGTGTGATGAACCAATTGAAAGAATTAGTTCCTGCTATTACACTTTCTAGTATTTTACTTGCTGTGTGGGAAATAGGAGCAAGAATTGTAGATGAGATGTACATTTTACCGTCACCGTCTGCGATTGTAATGAAGATATGGAAACTAAAAGACATATTATTTACAGTTCATTTACCTGCAACGCTATACGTCGTTTTAATAGGTGTTGTTATCTCTATCGTATTAGGTGTAGTGCTAGCGATGTTAATGAATGCGAGTACATGGATGGAGAGAGCATTTTATCCATTATTAGTTGCTTCACAAACGATTCCGATTACTGCGCTTGCTCCGCTATTTGTTTTATGGTTTGGATACACAATTTGGAGTAAGGTTGTTGTCACAGTTTTAATTACGTTTTTCCCAATTGCGGTCAATACGTATGATGGACTGCGTAGTACAAAAAAAGAATGGGAGGAGCTCTTAGTTACATATGGAGCAACAAAAAGAGATATTTTTCTTAAATTAAAGTTGCCGTCTGCTCTTCCTTATTTTTTCTCAGCTTTAAAAATTGCAGTTCCGCTT
Organism: Bacillus sp. FSL K6-1218; assembly: GCF_038006445.1. Classification (NCBI taxonomy): domain Bacteria; kingdom Bacillati; phylum Bacillota; class Bacilli; order Caryophanales; family Bacillaceae; genus Bacillus; species Bacillus sp. FSL K6-1218. The sequence continues at coordinate 740,919 of NZ_JBBOVE010000001.1, forward strand.
AGTGTTATCGGAGCAGCAATTGGAGAATGGCTCGGTGCACAAGCTGGGCTTGGGTATTTCAGTAAGAGAATGATGACGCAGTTAGATGGAGCTGGCGTATTTGCACCCATTGTATTGTTATCATTATTAGCTATTTTCTTCGTCGTACTTATTTCCATATTAGAAAAGAAATTCATTAGTTGGAGGAAGCATTCATGAAATTTTTAAAGCGCATCTTTGTGTTTACATTATTAATTGCAATGATTGCAGGATGTTCGAGTAATTCAGCATCAGACAAAAGTAAAAAAGAGAAAGAAATAACAGTCATGTTAGATTGGTATCCAAATGCGGTACATAGCTTTATCTATGCAGCAATTGAAAAAGGATACTTTAAAGAAGAAGGTGTAAAGGTAAATATTAAATTCCCTTCTAATCCGACTGATCCATTAACACTGGCAGCAGCAGGGAAGGTGACAGTTGGCTTGTACTATCAGCCAGATGTTGTTATGGCGAGAGCGAATGAGCAAATTCCAGTGAAATCAATTGGGGCTGTCGTACGTTCACCATTAAATCATGTTGTATCACTGAAATCAGCAGGCATTCAATCACCGAAAGATTTAGAAGGAAAAACAGTAGGATACTCTGGAACACCTTTAAGTGAGATGTATTTAAAAACGATGGTAAAAGAAGCTGGTGGTAATCCTGATACAGTGAAAGTAGTTGATGTTGGATTTGATTTAGTACCAGCATTAATTACGAAGAAAGTAGATGCTGTAACAGGGGCGTACATTAACCATGAAGTACCTGTTATGCGTCATGAAGGCCATGAACCAGCGTACTTTAATCCAGCTGATTACGGAGTACCAAATTATCATGAGCTTGTGTTTGTAACGGGTGATAAAACGTTGAAAAAAGATAAAGAAGCGTTGCAAGCTTTCTTACGTGGTACGAAAAAAGGCTATGATTTCATGAAGAAAAACCCAGATGAAGCATTGAATATTTTATTAAATCATCAAGAAAAAGAAAACTTCCCACTTGTGCCGGAAGTTGAAAAGGAAAGTATGAAAATTTTATTAGAGAAGATGGAAACGAAAGATGAGCCATTCTTATCAGATTCAAAAGAGTCTTGGGAGAAACAAAATAAATGGCTGAAGGACAAAGGAATGACGAAAGAAATCGTTCCGGCCGATGAGCTATTCGAAAATATTTTAAAGTAGGCGAATGAATATGAAAAATGAGCTCCACGTAATCTCAAATGGCCATATGTCATTCGAAGAGTTAGTGAATGTAGCGATGCAGATTGAGAGTGAGATTGATTATTTGCATATTCGTGAGCGTGAGAAGAGTACGAAGGAATTATATGAAGGGGTGGAAGGTCTTTTAATGGAGGGATTTCCAGCTTCTAAAATTGTTATAAACGATCGAATTGATATCGCCATTTTATTAAATATTCCTCGTGTTCAACTAGGATATCGAAGCACAGATGTAAAGTCAGTGAAAGAAAAGTTTTCGTATTTGCATGTCGGTTATTCTGTGCATTCGCTAGATGAAGCGATTGTAGCATTTAAAAATGGAGCGGATTCACTCGTTTATGGCCATGTATTTCCGACAGAATGTAAAAAAGGTGTGCCAGCGAGAGGGCTTGAAGAAATCGCAGACATTTCAAGGTGTTTATCTATACCGATTACAGCAATTGGAGGAATTACTCCAGAAAACACAATGGATGTTCTTACTAACGGTGTAAGCGGTATAGCAGTTATGTCCGGAATTATAAGTAGTAGTAACCCATATAGCAAAGCGAAATCTTATAAGGAATCAATAAGAAAGTGGGCGGAAAAACATGTGTGAGAAGTATGATGTAGCGATTATTGGTGGTGGTGTAATTGGTAGTTCAGTTGCACATTTTCTAGCAGAAAGAGGACATAAAGTAGCGATTGTCGAGAAGCAAAGAATTGCATCGGAAGCTTCGAAAGCAGCTGCTGGTTTACTTGGTGTTCAAGCAGAATGGGATGCGTATGATCCGCTATTTGAACTTGCTAGAGAAAGCCGAGCTATATTTCCACAACTTGCAACAGTTTTACGTGAAAAGACGGGTATTGATATTGGATATGAAGAAAAAGGAATTTATCGTATTGCTCAAAATGAAGATGAGAAGAAAAGAATTCTTCACATTATGGATTGGCAGCAAAAAACAGGTGAAGATTCCTATTTTCTAACGGGGAACCATTTGCGGGAAAAAGAGCCGTACCTATCTGAATCCATTATAGGAGCAGTATATTATCCGAAAGATGGTCACGTTATTGCACCAGAGCTTACGAAAGCATTCGCACATTCTGCGGCAACTTCCGGTGCGGATATATATGAACAGACAGAAGTGTTTGATATTCGTATTGAAAATAATAAAGTGACCGGAATTGTTACAAGTGAAGGTATGATTGCATGCGAGAAAGTTGTTATTGCTGGTGGTTCATGGAGCACGAAGTTACTAAGTTATTTTCACCGCGATTGGGGTACATATCCAGTTAAAGGAGAAGTGGTTGCAGTAAGAAGTAGAAAACAACTTTTAAAAGCACCTATTTTTCAAGAAAGATTTTATATTGCTCCAAAGCGCGGTGGACGTTACGTAATTGGGGCAACAATGAAGCCTCATACGTTCAATAAAACTGTACAGCCAGAAAGTATTACTTCTATATTAGAGCGGGCTTATACAATATTGCCAGCTTTAAAAGGAGCAGAATGGGAAAGCACGTGGGCAGGATTAAGGCCACAATCGAATCATGAAGCTCCTTATATGGGAGAGCATGAAGAAATAAAAGGTTTATATGCTTGCACGGGCCATTATCGAAACGGTATTTTATTAAGTCCTATGTCAGGCCAATATATGGCTGATTTAATAGAAGGAAAGCAAGAGAATCATTTGCTAGATTCATTGCTTTCTAGAAGAGTTTAGAAAGGGGATGGAAGTTTGAATTTAAAAATTAATGGTAACCAAATTGAAGTGCCAGCGAGTGTAAAAACAGTAGCTGAGCTACTTACACATTTAGAGCTAGATAACAGAATTGTTGTAGTAGAGCGTAATAAAGATATTTTACAAAAAGATGATCATACAGATACATCTGTTTTTGATGGAGACCAAATTGAGATTGTAACTTTCGTAGGAGGCGGTTGATTATGTTAAACATTGGGCCATTTTCATTTCATTCTAGACTTTTATTAGGAACAGGTAAATTCCCTGATTTTGACGTACAACAAAAAGCAATTGACGTTTCTGAAGCTGAAATTTTAACGTTTGCAGTACGTCGTATGGATATCTTTGATGCAAAGCAACCTAATTTATTAGAGAAACTTGATGTGAAAAAATATACGTTATTACCAAATACAGCAGGGGCAAAAAACGCTGAAGAGGCTGTTCGTATTGCAAAATTAGCAAAAGCTTCTGGGCTTTGTGACATGATAAAGGTAGAAGTTATTGGTGATGATAGAACGTTATTACCGGATCCGGTAGAAACGTTAAAGGCATCTGAAATGTTACTGGAAGAAGGATTTATCGTACTTCCGTATACATCTGATGATGTTGTATTAGCACGTAAATTACAAGAGCTTGGCGTGCATGCGATTATGCCAGGAGCATCTCCAATCGGATCAGGACTTGGTATTGTAAATCCATTAAATTTGAGCTTCATTATTGAACAAGCGACAGTACCAGTTATCGTTGATGCCGGTATTGGTAGCCCAGCTGATGCGGCATTTGCAATGGAATTAGGAGCGGATGGTGTGTTATTAAATACGGCTGTGTCAGGAGCAAAAGATCCTATTAAGATGGCACAAGCAATGAAATTAAGTATTGAGGCAGGACGTTTAGGCTTTGAAGCAGGTCGTATTGCACGTAAACGTTGTGCAACGGCAAGTAGTCCTTTAGAAGGAATGAGCGTAGTTGAATAATCGATATTCTCGCCAAGAATTATTTTCTCCGATTGGGGAAGAAGGCCAGCAAAAGATAAGAGAAAAGCATGTGCTTATTATCGGCGCGGGCGCACTAGGTAGTGCAAATGCAGAGATGTTTGTAAGAGCAGGTGTTGGCAAGATAACAATTGTTGACCGTGATTATGTCGATTGGAGTAATTTACAAAGACAACAATTGTATGCAGAGAGCGACGTAAAGAATAATCTTCCAAAAGCTATAGCGGCTAAAAAACGTTTAGAAGAGATTAATAGCGATGTAACAATAGAAGCTCTCGTTCAAGATGTAACAGCTGAAGAGTTAGAAGAACTTGTTACAAATGTTGATGTAATTATTGATGCGACTGATAATTTTGAAACACGCTTTATTGTGAATGATATAGCACAAAAATATTCTATTCCATGGATTTACGGTGCATGTGTAGGTAGTTACGGTCTTTCTTACACAATCCTTCCTAGTAAAACACCATGTTTATCATGTTTATTACAGTCGATTCCGCTTGGCGGGGCAACATGTGATACAGCCGGTATTATATCACCTGCTGTATCTCTTGTCGTTTCTCATCAAGTAACAGAAGCTCTTAAACTGTTAGTAGAAGATTACGAATCACTTCGAGATGGGCTTGTATCGTTTGATATGTGGAAGAATGAGTATTCATGTATGAATGTGCAAAAGCTTCGCCAGCATAATTGTCCTTCATGCGGAGAGAATGCATTATATCCGTATTTAAATAAAGAGAACACATCAAAAACAGCAGTTTTATGCGGGCGAAATACAGTTCAAATTAGACCACCTCATAAAGAGGAAATGAATTTTGAACAATATAAAGAGTTGCTGGAAGGTCGTGTGAATGATTTAAATGTAAATCCATATTTACTATCATTTTCTGTTGAAGACAAGAGGTTAGTCGCCTTTAAAGATGGCCGTGTGCTTGTACATGGAACGAAAGATATAAGCGAAGCAAAAACGATTTATCATCGCTATTTTGGATAGAAAAGGATGAGTGGGATGAAAGTGAATAAAGCTTTAACAATTGCAGGGTCTGATAGCGGCGGCGGTGCTGGAATTCAGGCAGATTTAAAAACATTCCAAGAGCTTGGTGTATACGGAATGACGGCTATTACGGCAATTACTGCTCAAAACACGCTTGGCGTTCAAGGGGTATATCCTGTTCCGTTAGAAGGTGTTACAGAACAGCTGAATTCAATTGGTACGGATTTAACACCAGATGCAGTGAAACTAGGAATGTTATTTAGTAGTGAAATAATTCAAATTGTTGCAGAACAAATTAAAAAGTTTGGCTGGAATAATATTGTGCTAGATCCCGTTATGATTGCAAAAGGCGGTGCATCATTATTACAGCAAGAAGCAGTTCAAGCATTAAAAGAATATTTATTACCAGTAGCAACTGTTATAACACCGAATGTCCCAGAAGCAGAAGTGTTAACTGGGATGGAGATTCATAACGTTGAAGATAGTAAGGAAGCTGCAAAAGTATTGCACGAATTAGGTGCTAAATATGTGCTTATGAAGGGCGGACATGCAGAATATCAAGGTAATGAAGTAATTGATTTCCTCTTTGATGGAGAAAAATTTATTGAGTTTAGAAGCGAGCGAATTCCTTCAAAGCAAACGCACGGAAGTGGGTGTACATTTGCTTCAGCGGTTACAGCAGGACTTGCGAAAGGATACTCAATTGAAGATGCTGTTCAAGAAGCAAAACGATTTATTAGTATAGCAATTGAAGAGCCATTGAATATTGGTAGTGGCCATGGGCCGACGAATCATTTTGCATATAAGTTGAATAAAACGCGCGCATAGGTGAGTAAAAAGTCAGTTTGATAACTGGCTTTTTTTCTGTTTACTTTTTCAAAATACAGGAGTAATATATCAGCCAGAATATATTTTTTGTAAACGCTGAGTCCAATTATATGGAGCGGGGGAACCAATTTGTGCGTCGGCACTAGGGGTGAATCTTTCAATTTTGAAAGTAGGGCTACTCTCAAAGTCCGAATCCGACAGCTAACTTCGTAAGCGTCTTGAGAGAGGACGGTGCCATGATGGATACATCACTTCATGGATCTGATTAGTATAGGGGAATATCAATCTATGCTTGATTTCTTTTATACTAAGGAGGATGAGGTACATGGAACTAACACTTATTTGTGTTGGAGAAGAGAACAAGATAAAGAGTTTAAGAGAGCTAGTATCATTTCAACATGAGTTAATTATTTGTACAGCAAATGAAGAGATAGCGGCTGAAGTTAGGAATTGTGGGTTTGATTGGACTTATAGCTGCAGTAAGGAGCAGGACTTTACTAGTATTTGTGAGTGTATTAAGAAGGTGATTTTACTAGGGGATGAGCTTCCAATCGTTAGTTTTTTCACAGAACACATTCGCTTTTCTTTTCAAGCACCTATTACTGTTGTTACAAGGAATAAACGATATCCAGCGAGGCTCTATGAAACAATTGGAGCTAAGTTTGTCGTGTTTACAAATTGTGATAATATTTCTTTTTTATTTTTTGAATAGGGCGGGGGAAGAAATGATGAAGGTATTATTACTTGGAGATATAGCAAATCGTTGGGCAGTATCGGTAGAGCGAGTTCAAGAATTGGTTCAGATCGATCCCCTTTTTCCAGGGCCATATATTATATTACCATCAAAAGATGCTTTGTATTTAGAGATGGATATTACCGAGTATGAGCAGCTACATGCAGAATTGACACAAGTTTATATTCGCGGGAGAAATTTACGTGCATTTTTACGAGGAGAATAAAGGTTGAATAAAAAAGAGCGAATGCTGAGTGCGACAAGCTATGCACTTCATGTCATTCGCTCTTTTTATTTCATATTTAAAAGGTCATTTTTAAGAAAAAAGAAGAGAAATAAAGAAAATAGATGAAATAATAGTAATAATCTTCAATGTAAGCGTTTAAATTAATGTAAATATTATTATTTTCAGTAATTTACCCCTTTACAAGTGAAATGTAGAGGAGTATATTTACTCTCATAAATCATTCATAAAATTTCCAAAAAAACCTAAAATCGCTGAGTTCCAGAAATGGAGCGGGGGAACCAATTTTGTGCATCGTCACTTGGGGTGAATCTTTCAGTTTTGAAAGTAGGGCTACTCTTTAGGCCCGAATCCGACAGCTAACCTCGTAAGCGTTTAGAGAGGAGGTTTACTTTTTGTTGTTCATTTTTGAACACTGAGTAGAGCTCAGTGTTCTTTTTTAATATTTAAATGGTAAATTTTAACAAAAGAAGTGAGGGATAGCTATGTTAGATGTTGTAATGGTCGGGATTTTTATTTTATTAGTTGCATCGATGGCAAGTCTTGCAAGTTGGTCAGATAAAGTTGTGAAAGAAGGAAAACAATCATGATGATTGTCTTATCGGTTATTGTCGCAGCAATTACAGTGTATTTAGTGTATGCATTATTAAATCCAGAGAAGTTTTAATTAGGGGGAATCATTCATTATGATTTGGGTTGCAGTCATTATTACAATGCTCTTGTTTATTTTAGTAGCAAAGCCAACGGGGATTTATTTAGAAAAAGCTTTTCAAGGTAGCAAAACGCTAGATAAAGTATTCGGGCCTTTTGAAAAACTTATTTTTAAAATTACGGGTGTAAAAGAATACAATCAAACGTGCAAACAGTACGCATTATCATTAGTTTTACTCAACGGATTTATGATTGTTGTTGTATATTTCATTTTCAGATTACAAGGTGTGTTGCCGCTAAATCCAGCGCATATTGAAGGGATGGAGCCTACGCTCGCTTTTAATACAGCGATTAGTTTTATGGCTGATACAAACTTACAGCATTATAGCGGTGAAAATGGTTTATCCTATTTATCACAATTGATCGGGATTACATTTTTAATGTTTGCGGCACCAGCAACGACATTAGCGCTCGTTATGGCTTTTATAAGAGGACTTGCTGGAAAAGAACTTGGTAACTTTTTCGTTGATTTTACGAGAGCGTTAACGAGAGTGTTTCTTCCTATCGCATTTATTGCAGCACTAGTTTTTGTCGCACTTGGCGTACCACAAACGTTAGATGGGGCGGTTACAGCACAAACGATTGAAGGTGCAAAGCAAAGTATTTTACGTGGACCTGTTGCATCATTCGTTTCCATTAAGGAACTTGGAAATAACGGCGGTGGATTTTTCGGAGCAAACTCTACGCATCCTTTCGAAAATCCAGGACAAATGAGTAATATTTTGCAAATGATGCTTATGATGTTATTACCAACAGCACTTCCATTTACGTACGGACGAATGGTAGGAAATAAAAAACAAGGTCGCATCCTTTTCGTGTCACTATTTATGGTATTTTTACTAGGGTTTATAACAATTACGACATCTGAACTAAACGGGAATCCGGCATTAAATGGAATGGGTATCGAACATGTACAAGGGAGTACAGAAGGGAAGGAAGTACGATTTGGAACAGTATTTTCTTCACTATACGCAACGGTAACGACAGCTGCTGAAACAGGCGCTGTTAATACGATGCATGATACATTAACACCAATTGGCGGTCTAGTTCCACTTGTAAATATGATGTTAAATACAGTGTATGGCGGCGTTGGAGCAGGTTTTGTAAACATTATTATGTATGCAATTATTGCAGTGTTTATATCTGGGTTAATGGTTGGACGGACACCAGAGTTTTTAGGTAAAAAGATTGAAGGTAAGGAAATGAAATTAATTGCGGTCACGATTTTATTTCATCCATTGCTCATTTTAGGATTTTCGGCATTAGCTCTTTCAACAAATTTAGGGACGGATGCTATTTCTCATTCCGGTTTCCACGGTTTAACGCAAGTTGTATATGAATATACATCGTCAGCTGCGAATAACGGATCTGGATTTGAAGGATTAGGAGATAATACACCGTTTTGGAATATTACGACTGGTTTAGTTATGTTTTTAGGACGCTACTTCAGTTTAATTACGATGTTGGCTGTGGCAGCTTCGCTGAAAGAAAAAGCGGTAGTGCCAGAAACAGTCGGAACGTTCCGTACAGATAATAGTTTATTTGGTGGCATCTTCATCGGAACAATTGTAATTGTCGGTGCATTAACATTCTTCCCGATGTTAGTACTTGGACCAATTGCAGAATTTCTTACATTGAAGTAATGGAGGGTAAATGATGAGACCGGTAGTAGTAAAAGAAAAACAATTAAATAAGTCACAAATACATGCTGTAGAAGATGAAGTTAGACAAGCAAAAACGATGGATCGTGATATCGTAACACATGCGATGAAACAATCCGTTGCGAAATTGAATCCGAAAGTCATGATAAAGAATCCGATTATGTTCGTTGTGGAAATTGGGTTTATCATTACGTTCATTTTATCTTTTATTCCAAGCAGTTCTAGTAGTATACCAGGATGGTTTAATATAACAGTTTCTCTTATTCTATTATTTACAGTTTTATTTGCAAATTTTGCAGAAGCATTAGCAGAAGGTCGTGGTAAGGCGCAAGCCGATTCTTTAAAGCAGTCGAAGAAAGATGTGTTTGCAAATGTTGTAAAAGAAAATGGAGACATTGTCCAAGTTTCAGCAACTGATCTTAGAAAAGGTGACGTTGTTATCGTAAAACAAGGAGAAATGATTCCGAATGATGGTGAAGTTATTAAAGGATTAGCGTCTGTAGATGAATCTGCAATTACAGGGGAATCAGCTCCTGTTATAAAAGAAGCAGGCGGTGATTTTTGTTCCGTAACAGGTGGAACGATGGTGGTAAGTGATGAAATTACAATTGTCATTACGAGTAATCCTGGTGAATCATTTATCGACAAAATGATTTCTTTAGTAGAAGGAGCTGCTCGTCAAAAAACGCCGAATGAGATTGCTTTAAATACAGTATTAACGAGCTTAACTCTTATTTTCTTGATTGTCGTTGTGACGTTGCCGATTTTTACAAATTATTTAGGTTTTCAAATTGATACAGCTGTACTCGTAGCATTGTTAGTATGTTTAATTCCAACGACAATTGGTGGTTTGCTATCAGCGATTGGTATTGCTGGGATGGACCGGGTGACAAAATTTAACGTGTTAGCGATGTCAGGGAAAGCAGTAGAAGCTGCGGGCGATATTAATACAATTATTTTAGATAAAACAGGTACAATTACTTTTGGGAACCGGATGGCTCATACATTATTGCCTGTAGGAAATGAAACGATTGAGCAAGTTGGAAAGTGGGCTGCTATTAGTTCTGTTTTAGATGAAACACCAGAAGGTCGATCTGTTATCGAGTATGTGCAGGGAAAATCTATATCATATAATAGAGAACTTGCAGAACAAGGTGAGTTTGTTCCGTTTAAAGCAGAAACGAGAATGAGTGGTGTTGATTTACAAGACGGAACGAAAGTGAGAAAAGGTGCTGTAGGTGCCGTTATTGAATGGGTTGGGTCACAAGGCGGAACAATTCCGAAAGATGTAAATCAAAAAGCAGACTTAATTTCAAAAGAGGGTGGAACACCACTTGTAGTTGCAGTAGATAATCGTATTTACGGTTTAATTTATTTAAAAGATACAGTAAAACCGGGTATGCGTGAGCGTTTTGAACAGTTACGCCAAATGGGGATTAAAACGGTTATGTGTACAGGTGATAATCCGTTAACAGCAGCAACGATTGCAAAAGAAGCAGGGGTAGATGAATTCGTTGCCGAGTGTAAACCAGAAGATAAAATTGCTGTTATTAAAGCAGAGCAAGATAAAGGGAAACTTGTAGCGATGACAGGTGATGGTACAAATGATGCTCCAGCATTAGCACAGGCTGACGTTGGATTAGCGATGAATAGTGGTACGACAGCAGCGAAAGAAGCGGCGAACATGATTGATTTAGACTCGAATCCGACAAAAATTATTGAGGTTGTAGGAATTGGTAAGCAATTGTTAATGACGCGTGGTGCGTTAACGACATTTAGTATTGCGAATGATATAGCGAAATACTTTGCGATTATTCCAGCGATGTTTACACTTGCAATTCCGCAAATGGAAGCATTGAACATAATGAAGTTAACATCACCACTGTCAGCGATTTTATCAGCATTAATATTTAACGCTGTTATTATTCCATTACTCATTCCGTTAGCGATGAAAGGTATCGCATATAAACCGATGAGTTCTAATGCATTGCTTAGCCGAAACTTACTTATTTATGGGCTTGGTGGAGTTATCGTTCCGTTCATTGGAATTAAGGTAATTGATATGATTGTCGGCTTGTTCATATAAGGAAGAGGGGAAAAAGATGGAGAAGAAACAAAGTATACTATCACCAATTATTCGTATTACTTTTACATTTCTAGTGTTGTGTGGACTTGTATACCCACTTATTGTTACTGGTATTGCACAAGCAGTGATGAAGGATAATGCGGATGGAAGTCTAATATATAATGATAAAAATGAAGTGATTGGTTCTAAATTAATCGGGCAAAACTTCACGGATCCAAGTTATTTTCAAGGGCGTGTTTCTAGTATTGAATATAAGGCTGAAGCATCTGGTTCAAATAACTATGCACCATCTAATCCAGATTTAGCAAAACGTGTAGAGAAAAGTATTGAAGAGTGGAAGAAACAAAATCCAACTGTTCCAGTTCCAGAAGTGCCGATCGATTTAGTAACGAATTCAGGTTCAGGGCTAGATCCTGATATTAGTCCGAAGGCGGCGTCCGTACAGGTAGAGCGCATCTCGAAATTAACGAGAATCCCGAAAGAAACGCTGGATCAGTTGATTAAAGATCAAACAGAAGGTGCAGCACTTGGTTTATTAGGAGAAGATCGCGTGAACGTTTTAAAGCTAAATTTAGAATTACAGAAACTACTGAAATAGTAACAGTGCTACCTCAATCTAATGGATTGAGGTAGCGTTGTTTCGAAAGAAAGGTTGTGAATGTTTTGTATGCAGATGACTATAAACCGACGTTTCAAAGGCGAACGCCAGAGGAATATTTAGAATATATTCGTCAGCAAAACCGCGGGAAGTTAAAGCTATATGTAGGGGCAGCTCCAGGCGTAGGAAAAAGTTATAAAATGCTCTTTGATGCAAGAGAGATGAAAAAAGATGGAATTGATATTGTAATTGGTTTAATTGAAACGCACGGAAGAAAAGAGACGGAAGAAGCAATTGCTGATTTAGAAAAATTTCCTTTGAAAGAAATACAGTATAAAGGAAAGGTATTTTATGAGCTTGATGTGGAAGGAATAAAAAAACGCGCACCGCAAGTAGTTGTAGTGGATGAACTCGCACATAGTAATGTTCCTGGTTCTAAGCATAAAAAACGTTATATGGATGTGCAGGAATTGTTAGAGGCTGGTATATCGGTATTATCAGCTTTTAATATTCAACATTTAGAAAGTGTTCATGATATTGTAGCTCAAATTACGAATGTAAAAGTAAGAGAACGAATTCCAGATTTTATTTTACAAAAGGCAAATGAAATTCAGCTTGTTGATGCAACGCCCGAGGTATTAAGGAAGAGACTAATAGACGGAAAGATATATAAAGAAGAAAAAATTCAGCAAAGTTTACAAAACTTCTTTACACTTAATAATTTAGGAGCACTTAGGGAATTATCACTTCGAGAAGTTGCTGATGATATGGACGAGAAAATTAGCCAAACAGTAATAGAACCGATTGGTGTAAAAGAAAAAATTCTCGTTTGTGTACAATACAGTTCAACAGCGGAGAAATTAATACGACGGGGATGGCGCATGGCTGATCGGTTAAATGCTGAATTGTACGTATTAAACGTTGAGAGGGAAAATATAGATTCTATTTCAGCTGGAAAAAAGCAGACGATTGAAGAGTGGAAGTTGCTAACGAATCAATTTGATGCAAGTTTTATATTAGAAGAAGCAAAGGGAAGAAAGCCAGCAGATGTTATTATTGAAGTGGCAAAAAGATTACAGGTGACGCAAATTTTACTTGGACAATCGGCAAGAACAAGATGGGAAGAAATACGAAAAGGCTCTATTGTAAATGAAATTATGAGACAAACAAAGTATATTGATATTCATATTGTTGCGGATCAAAGAGGGTAAAATAGAGCCGACCTTTTTGGGGGCTCTATTTTACTTTTTGTACAGCATGAAAGCGTAGCATTTTCATTGCATATAAGATTACAAGTAAAAATATAATTGCGCCTAGGAAGAAAATCCAAAAGTGATTTTGGTTAAATAAAAGAAATCCACCTATAAGTGGCCCTGTGCCCATACCAATATAGCGGATGAAGTTGTACATACCGATAGCTGTTGCGCGCTCTTGTACGAATTCTTCTGTTAATAAAGTAGTGTGAGTTGGCATAGAAAGTCCCATACTAAAACCGTACAAAGATGTAGCGATAATGATGAATGGGATATTGATGCTATATGTGAAAGAGAATAAAACGACACATATAATATTGAAGAAACTCGTAATAAATAAAGCTTGCTTTGTTGTGAGGCGTTTTTGCAAAAACTTGTAGCAATAACTCCCTAGCATAATAGAAAGAGACATTGGTACAAACATAAGACCAATTTCACTTGCAGTTAAGTGAAATGAATTTGTTAAAATGCTCGGTAAAAAAACGAGGAAGCAAAAGTAAATACAAAATTGAATGAAGCCAATAAGAGTAATAGAAAATTCAGTTTTATTTTTTAAGATAAGAGAGTAATTCTTTCGTGCTTTAGACTGCTTAATTACATTTGGCTTTGTTTCTGGAAGTAGTGAAATGTTTATAATTAATAAGATAATGCCAAGTATAGATAAAAAGAGAAATACAGATAAGTGACCATTTATACTGCCGAGATAACCACCTATGAGAGGGGCCATTGCAGGTGCGAGGGCAAGTAACATTTGGTATAGGCTCATCGCTTTACCTCGTTCTTTTCCCTCAAATAAATCGCCGATAATCGTTGCTGAAACTACAGGTATAGCCGCTATTCCTATAGCTTGAACAGCTCTAAAAAATAGAAATAAATAAATGTTCGCCGAAAAAGCACATCCGATTGAACCAATTGTACTAATGACTAAACTAGGGATAAGGACAGATTTTCTCCCTTTTGTATCAATTAAAGGTCCATATATGAGCTGCATAATCGCAAGAACGAATGTGAAAAGTGAAACTGTTACATTTACAAGATAAAGAGAAGTATGAAATGAATTTTGAATCATCGGTAAGATAGGTGTATAAATATTTTGAGCGAAGGAACCAAGTAAGGCACTAATACAGATAACATATAAAATGAAATTTAGTTTAGATTTTTTCATCATGTTAACCTCCTTGTAATTTAGTTTCCTTGGAAACTAAATTTATTTTAACATGTTTTTCTCACTTGTAAATATGAAAAAATAATTTTAAAATGATATATAGTTAAATTGTTTCTTTGGAAACTTAGGGGGCGAACGGATTGGATCATGCAACGAAACAAATGGAAATACTTTCGGACATTCGTACACTTTTGCATAAAAAAGAAGAACATTTAAAACGACAAAACGAGAAATTTCTTCGTGAGACAGGTGTAAGTGGCATGTCATTATCTGAGTTACATGTAATCGAATGTATCGGAAAAAATGGTTTGATGAATGTAACGGCAATTACGACAGAAATGGGCATGACGAAGGGAGCAATCTCTAAAATTTGTACAAAGTTGTTTCAAAAGCAATTCGTTGAGAAGATGCAAATGTTAGATAATCAAAAAGAAATCTTCTTCCGCTTAACGGAAAGTGGAAATGAAATATATATAGCTCATGAAAAATTGCATAAGCAAGCTGAAGAAAAGTGGTTGTTACTTTTAGATGGATATACGAAAGAAGAGCAAGACTTTATTCAAAGGTTTATAAAGGATGTCTCCGATTATTTGGAAATATAATTGGAAGAAAAAACTCCTTTTTCTCAAGTCTTTTCAATATAATTTCTGAAAGAACTCATATATAATAGAAAAAGATACTTAACATGGTGAATAATTAAAGAGTCAATATATATAGAGGAGAGAGTAACATGCTTGAAAGTACGGGGTTAGTATTAGAAGGCGGCGGTATGCGTGGTGTATATACGGGCGGGATATTAGAATACTTTATGGAACAAGATTTATATTTTCCATATGTAATTGGTGTATCAGCTGGTGCTTGTCATGCAGCGTCGTATCTTTCCAGACAAAGAAATAGAAATAAAACGGTCAATATTGATTATGCATCACATCCGAAATATTTATCGTATAAAAACTTATGGAGAAAACGTCAACTATTTGATATGGATTTCATTTTTCATGAAATTCCAGAAAAGCATGTACCGTTTGATTTTGAAACATACTTTAATAGCCCAGAGCGTTTCCTTGTAGGAACGACGGATTGTGAAACAGGACAATCAGTTTATTTTGAAAAAGAAGGAACGAATGATGATGCGCTAAATTTATTACAAGCGTCTAGTTCATTGCCTTTCATTGCACCGGTAGTAAATTATCGTGGTAAGCAGTTATTAGATGGTGGGATTTCTGATCCAATTCCAGTTCGTAAAGCACAGGAAGATGGATTTGAAAAATCAGTCGTTATTTTAACGAGAAATCATGGTTACGCGAAGAAAAAATCAAAATTCGGATGGATTGCAGGAAAAGCTTATAAAAAATATCCGAATCTTGTTAACACGATGCTCAATCGTTATGAAGTGTATAATGAAACACTACACTATATTGAAAAAGAAGAGCAAGCTGGTAATTTATTTGTTATTCGCCCAGAAGTGCCGCTTCAAGTAGATCGTATGGAAAAAGATACAGCAAAACTACAAAATTTATACGAGCAAGGCTATGAAGATGCAAAGAGACAATTTGCAGATTTGCAGGCGTTTTTGCAAAAATAATAATTAGGCTGTGGAGATGGAGTTCTCTGCAGTCTTTTTATATTGTTTTTAAAAAATGTATAAATGTTTAAGCTTTTTAAGAGTTTGTAAAACATATAGTTTTCTTATTGAGGAACATGCGATTGAAAGATACTATGACGATGTAGCACTATTGAATTATTTATTTAAGAGGTGATTGTTATGAAGGGAAAAGTTTTTACAATAACAACATTCGTGTTATTAGCAACAGCAATCTCAACTAGTGCCTTCTACTCAACGTTAAGCGTTCATAAAAACGATAATCTGCTATCTTATAGAGCTCAAACTACTACGAATCAAAATGCATCCCATTGTTCTGTAACGATTTCTTTTATTAATTCAAATGGAAGTTATACATATATTGAAAGTGCCTCGGATAAATTAGGACCTTATGAATCGGGAAGGGCATTAAATGCTACTGTGAGTAACGATGCGTTTAACGGCTTTGGTGCAAAAGGAGTATACTCGGAGCATTATGCGAATGAGGATAATGACTATCAAGAAGATACACACAAAGGTACTTTTGATAGTAATGGTAACTTACGATTACAGTGGTAAAAAGCATTAAACAGTTGTCTTTATAAATATTTGGATAAGGAGAAGGGGATGTTCATTATCTCCTTCTTATTTAAAAGGAGCACAGACATGTACCTAGCTTTTAAAAATATAAAAAGCAATAAACTGTTTTTCTTAATTCTCCTTATGTCATTTTTTATTTCTTTTCTTTCTATATCAATAGCCGCACTTTTAACAGAGTCTAAACGAAACTTTATATCTGCTTTTCAAATCGGTTTTCCAGAGAAGAATCAAGTTTTAACTGTTCCGATAGCGAATGCAACTGAATTGGAAGAAATAATTCCTTTCATACAAGATACTTTTGTGAAAAGTGATATTTACGTAGAGCATTTAAAAGCATTAAATAGTTCAGGGGCAACAAAGATCATAGCTGTGAACTTAAAAGATGATTATTATTGGAAGCCATATATTTCTGAGGGACAATATTTTTATCGTGAAAATGTAAACGATATGGTTGTTGGCGATCAAACGAATGTAGAGGAATTATATGAATTTGATGATACATATAAAAAAATAGGAACTATATCGAGAAAAGACAGTGACGTCGGTGTAGCAGGCATATACGTTCCACTTCAAAACTTACCTACTATATCTAAAAAAGGTATTATCGCGAGTAAACAATTACAATTAACAGTTGTTAATCCTACATCATCTATTCATAACGAAATAAAAAAGTTTATGGATAGGAGTAAAGAAGTGCTTTCGGGAGATGTTCAAATACTGAATGAACGAGATCTTCAGGAACTACATGTGACACATATAGATCCAGCAAATAAGTATTATTATAAATTCATTCTTGTTGCAATTGTTTCTGGCATTTCTGCGGTTTTATTTTGGATTTATAAAAAAGAAAGAGAGATTTCATTAAAAAAGGCAGTAGGTGCTTCTAATATATCTGTTTACTGCGAACTATATATTCAAATTTTGTTTATTTCTCTAGCAGCGATGTTCTTAGTTTTTATTACGCTAGAAATATTTTCGGGAACAATTCATACGTATTTTCAGACATACTTAGTAAAACCGTTAACACTATATGTATTGATATGTAATGTTGTTTTTATAATTTTTCTTACATTTTTTGTTACTGTAATTCCAATCAAGCACGTTATAAATATATATCCCGGAAAACATTTAAGAACGTAGGAGGTCGTCATGTTTTTTATATTTGATTCTATACGGTCTGTGAAAAAACGGTTGTTACCAAGTTTGATTATAGTAATTTCTTTAATTATTGCATTTTCTTCAGCAATAGAATTTGTTAGTAATCTTTCGGGATATCGAAAAATGATGACGGTAGCAAATAATTTATCGACTAATAAAAATTTCTACGAGCTGTATGCAACACAAAATATAACGTTGTTTAGCAAAGAAAAAGCAAAAGATGACTATCAACATTTCATGAGAGGATTATCTAATACGATACCGATTACAAATATAACAAATTATTTGTTTCTTACATATTCATTTACCTTAAATAAAGAAAATAAAACGATAAAAACTTTGCTTGTGGATAAAGATATTAATAAATATTTTCATATACGTCTTTCGCAAGGAAGATATTTTGAGGAATCGGAATTTCATAAATCAGTATTTGATAGTAGACCTGTTATATTAGGGGCTAATTATAAAGGAAAGGCATCTATTGGTGATATCATACCATCTGGAAAAATGAAACTAAAAGTAATTGGCTTTTTAGAAAAAAATTCAGCATTTACATATCCTCGAAGCGGTGAAATATCGGATAATCGTATTACATTATTAGATGACATGGCGATTTTACCAATTGGAACAGAAGAAATAGAGTTCTATAGTGTAGACCTTTTATACAATGGGTTAATTATAGAAACAAATGAGAAGATAAATATGAATGAATTTCAAAAGAAAGTATTAAAGGTAACAGAAGGTAAGGGGTATTCGTATTATGTTACAAATCCGGATAAATTATTAGAAAATGAAAAGCAAGGCATTGATAATATGTCATATCCCTTATTATTAAGCGGTACAGTCTTATCTTTTTCATTTATATCTATTTTATTAACATCAATGGCCACGCTTTATATGGAACGTAAAAATATTTCTATTAAATCAGCATTAGGAGCAAGTACTTTTCAACTATGTCTTCCGTTTGTTATTGAGTATATGTTGTTATTCGTTTTATCTATATGTATAGGAATTATGTATTTTCAATGGGAGAATAGCGGAGTAATTGAAATTCAGAAAGGGCTAGAAAATAGTATATTATCTTTCTTTGGAACGTTAAAAGTCTCTATAGAATCATTGGTTGTTATAGTTGCTTTATCACTTGTAATGATCCTCGTTATATATGCAATCATTTATTTCAATGTACTAAAAATAAAAAATACATATATGAAAGAGGTGTTATAGATGATTCAGCTCGCAAATGTGGCTAAGGGATACGGAAAGAGTAATTTTAGTGCTTTAAAAGATATTAATCTTACAATAGAAAAAGGAGAAATGATAGCCATTATGGGACCATCTGGTTCAGGGAAATCAACCTTACTTAATATTATTGGCTTAATTGATAGCCCTTCTACTGGAAAGTATTTTTTAGATGGCATGGATACGAGTACATTAAAGTCAAACTATCATAAGTATAGAAATAAGGAAGTTGGATTTGTGTTTCAGAACTTTTCGCTACTAGATGATTATACAATTATTGAAAATGTAATGCTCCCGCTTATATATAGAAAAATTGCTCATAAGAAACGTATACAAATATCAAAAGAAATGCTTGAGATGGTAGGGCTGGAGAGGCATATTAACAAATATCCCCACGAATTATCTGGAGGAGAGCAGCAAAGAACGGCGATAGCAAGGGCTTTAGCACAAGACACAAAAATTATACTCGCGGATGAACCGACTGGTGCTCTCGATCAAGAAAACGGAGAAAAAATCATGAGCATTTTAAAAGAAATTAATAAACAAGGGAAAACGGTGCTAGTTGTTACACATGACCAAAAGGTAGCTGCATACTGCCAGAGGACGATACGTTTGCTTGATGGGTGTGTGGTATAATATGGATAAAAGTATGTGGAGAGGTGATACATATGGAAAATGTATATAAAGGGCTTAGACATACTGGATTTACTATGTTGCTTATTTTTGGTGGTGTATTTTTACTTCGCTGGTTTATTCATGATGAAATGCTATTAGATCAACTTATTGGTTTTAGTGTGGGCATAGTAATGGTTATTTTATCGGTTTTCATTCAAAAGTGCAGTAAAGAATTACAGGTAGAAGAGAAGTATTAAAAGGTTATAAGCACCTTCATATTTTGGAGATGCCTTTATAGTTTGAATAATTGTTGTAAAAGAAAAGTAGCGCATCGAATTTCGATGCGCTACTTTTTTATGTATAAAAAAATCCCTCTTTATGAGGGATTTTAATGTGGTAAGAATACCAATTGATAAGCGAACAAGATTCCGAATACATATACAAGTGGGTGAACAGAACGGAATTTACCTTTTGCCACTTTCATAAGTGGGTAGGAAATAAATCCAAGTGCGATACCTGTTGCGATACTTGATGTAAGTGGCATGCTTAAGATTACTAAGAATGCTGGGAATGCTTCATCAAATGCGTCCCAATCGATGTGGCGAACAGAGCCCATCATAAGACTACCAACGATAATTAATGATGGTGCAGTAATAGCTGATACACCAGAAACAGCACTTACTAATGGTCCGAAGAATGCTGCTAGTGCGAATAGAACAGCTACTGTAACAGTTGTTAAACCAGTACGACCACCAGCTGCAACACCAGCAGATGATTCAATGTAAGCTGTTGATGGTGTTGTTCCGAACATAGAACCAATTGTTGCTGAGAATGAGTCAGATAGAAGAGCTCGTCCTGCTTTTGGAAGCTTTCCGTCTTTCATAAATCCACCTTGTTGTGCAACGCCAAGTAATGTACCTGTTGTATCGAATAGTGTAACAAGGAAGAATGAGAATACAACGCCGTATAATCCGTAGTTAATTACGTCAGATACAGCAGTAATTGGATTTGAAACGATAATTCCTTCTGGTAATCCAGGCATTGATGTAACACCGTTTGAGAATGTTAATTGTCCTGTGAAGAAAGCGATAATACCAGTTAATAGCATGCCGATAAATAGTGCGCCATTTACATTTAAAGACATAAGGATAATAGTAATTCCAAGTCCAGCTAATGCTAGTAGAACTGGAGGAGAGTGAAGATCACCAAGTCCAACTAAGTTTGCATCATTTTTTGTAACGATACCTGTTAAACGTAAGCCGATAAAGGCGATAAATAGCCCGATACCAGCAGTAATTGCATGTTTTAAGTTTTCAGGAATTGCTTCCATTAATTTTGTACGGAAAGATGTAAATGATAGCAAAATTAAAATCATACCTGCTACGAATACAGCAGAGAATGCAATTGCGAAAGTCATGCCTTCATGCGCTTTTACAACAGAGTAAGAGAAGTAAGCATTTAATCCCATACCTGGCGCGATTGCGATTGGTAAGTTTGTAAAGATTGCCATAAATAATGTTCCGACAACAGCAGCAATAATTGTTGCTGTAAATGCTTGTTCAAATGGAACACCTGCATCTCCAAGGATAACAGGGTTTACGACAATGATATATGCCATTGTTAAGAAGGTAATAATACCTGCCATAATTTCAGTTTTAATAGAAGTTTTATGTTTTGAAAGGTTAAACATATAAACATCCTTTCTGTTTACGAATAATTTTCACAACAGTTATATATAATATTCGTTTTTTAACTATTTTGCAATAGCTTTGCATAAAAAGTTTATAACAATTCATATTTTGTGTCTTAAATTCGAATATTAATCGTAAACCAATGTGTGAATTTCAGCTTTTTATTGTGCACATGCTAAGAAAAAGGAGTTGAAAGTAGCTATGCCACAGCAAAAAAACTTTATAACAATGCCTGCGCAACATCAAAATAAGCAGCCTGGTATTGAATCATTAATGAGCCCCCTTCCGCAGTTTGAAGATCCAAATTATAAAGGAAGTGAAAAATTAAAAGGAAAGAATGTGTTAATTACGGGAGGAGATAGCGGAATTGGACGAGCAGTTTCCATCGCTTTTGCAAAAGAGGGAGCAAATATTGCGATTGCTTATTTAGATGAGGAAGAAGATGCAAATGAGACGAAACAACGTGTTGAAAAAGAAGGTGTAAAGTGTGTGTTGTTGCCGGGGGATTTGAGTAATGAACAGCATTGTAAAGATATTGTGGAAGAGACCGCCCGGCAGTTAGGTAGTTTAAATATTTTAGTAAATAACGTTGCACAGCAATATCCGCAGCAAGGGCTAGAGTATATTACAGCAGAACAGCTAGAAAAAACATTTCGTATTAATATTTTTTCTTATTTTCACGTTACGAAAGCAGCCCTTTCTCATTTGAAGAAAGGGGATGTCATTATAAATACGGCATCTATCGTTGCATATGAAGGAAATGAAACGTTAATTGATTATTCCGCAACGAAAGGAGCAATCGTAGCTTTTACAAGATCACTTTCTCAATCGGTAGTGCAAAAAGGGATTCGTGTAAATGGTGTTGCGCCGGGGCCGATTTGGACACCGCTTATTCCATCGAGCTTTGATGAGAAGAAAGTCTCTCAGTTCGGGAGCAATGTTCCGATGCAAAGACCTGGTCAACCATATGAATTAGCGCCAGCATACGTATACTTAGCGTCTGAGGATTCATCCTATGTTACTGGGCAAATGATACATGTAAATGGGGGCGTTATTGTAAATGGATAGTTTTCATTTATAAGAGCAAAGTAAAGTTAATTCCACTTATTATAGTGAGCGCTAGGGGGGATATAGATGAAAAAGTTATGTTTCGTCATACTATTATTTTTCATCCTACCGGTTAGTGCTTTTGCTGATACAGATCATTTAATATTAGTGAATCTTACGACAAACCAGTTGTCTTTTTTTGAAAATGGAAATTATACAAAAACATTCCCCGTAACAACTGGAAGAGATCGTACGCCTACGCCTGAAGGTAATTTTTGTATTATAACTAAATATAAAAATAAAGAATACCATCGAAAAAAAATAGCTGGGGGTGCACCAAATAACCCTCTTGGTACGAGATGGCTTGGGCTGGATAAGAATGAATATGCGATTCATGGGACAAATCGGGAATGGACGATTGGAAGTAGGGAATCAAATGGGTGTATTCGCATGCATGACAGGGATATACAATGGTTATATGATCGAGTCCAATTGCAAACAAAAGTAATCATTTCTCGTTTTCATACGAGCCCCGAATATGAAGCGAATAAGCTTGGTTATCGCGTTGTGAGCTGGAATGGTCGAAAAATAGAAGAAGAACAAATTGGACTACTTACGTTAGTAGACCGCGCGGATATATATTGGCAAGAGCCAAATGGACAGTTAACGAAAGTGAAAACGGTATTGCCAAATGAAAGATATCCAGTGTACTCAAAACGAAAAGATGGAATATATTATATAGGAAACAATTCGTATATTATAGATGAAACAGGAGAGAAAATTCGTTACGAGCAAATTCCTTCTTCGATTTTAAGTAATATATATAAACGGAAATACAATGTTCCGTAATGGCTACCGTATTATAGACGGTAGCTTATTTATACTTGGAGTTTAACTGCAACTATTGTATTTTGCTGAATATAATACAGTACAGATAGGGGGCGGTTATATTATGAAAAGTGAATTTGCGTTTAAAGTTTTCTTAGTAACGACCTGTTTATTTATTGTGTATTTATATGCGTTTCTCGTCTTTTCTTTTTATGTTCCATATGTTGATTTAATATTATTCTTCGGATTTATTTGGGCGTTTGTGAAAGCGAGGGAAGGAGAGAAGAGTATATATCGGCGCATTACCCTATGCGGGACGGCCGTTCTCGTTATTTTGTATTTTTTTATTATGCATGATTTTTGGAGAGGGATGTAAAAAAGCATACGATGAATCGTATGCTTTTTATGTTTAATATTTAGGCTTAAATGTATGACAACAAGTCTCTACACTCGTTGCTACAGAACTTTCTAGCGTCTCGTTTGTTAAAACAGCAGCTGTATATGAATCATTTTCAGTTTGACCAGTTTCATCTGCATCAGGCTGAACGACGATCGCACTTGCTTGACAAAAGTTACCTTGTCCCCAAAAAGAACAGTTGGAAACAGAACATCTTACTTCTGGCATAAAACCCCCTCCTTATACATTAGTGTGGGATTTTACACCCATTTCATGTGTAGAAGGAGTTTCCTTTTCTCGTTACTTTTTCGTTTGCTCAAGCCATTCTTTTAATTTATCTTTCGGCTGTTCACCGCTAATGCGGCTCACTTCTTTGCCATCTTTAAAATGAATGATTGTTGGTGTTCCTTGAATTTTATATTCATCCCAAGGAGCATCTAATTTTTCAATATCCATAACTTTCATATCAACGTTTAAGTCTTTAGCCATTGGCACTAGGACAGGAGATAATTTTTGGCAATGAACGCAAGATGTTTGATAAAAGTATACTGTTTCTTCTTTTTTCTCTTTTAAGTTCTTTTGAAGATCTGAAAGAGAAATTTTATTTGTGTAGTAGTCAGGACCGTTTGTCTTACTTTCAGCAGGATTATCAATTTTCTGGCTAGTTGAAGCGTTTTTTTCTTCCATTTGTGTTACAGCGAAAATTGCCGCAAACAAGGCGATAATAATACCACCAAATATAAGCATTTTTTTCATTCTTTCATCTCCTTATTTGTTTTTGATGACAATAAAGCTACAAACAGCGATTGTAATAAAGCCGATAAGTGCTAAAAACGGGATTGTCACAAAGCCGAACCAGTTTATGTATTCTCCCGTACATGGTACACGTCCACAAGCTGCCCCAGCGGCTGAAAATGCTGCGACTTTTTGAATTGCATAGTGATATAAAGAAATACAAGCACCAATAGTTGCGATTGGTAAAGAATAATTTGCGATGCGATAGTCTTTCTTTGCCACAGCGATACCGAGCCATAAAACGAATGGATACATAAAAATACGTTGATACCAACAAAGAACACAAGGCTCAAATTTCATGATTTCGGAAAAGTACAGACTTCCTAGTGTAGCAATAAAAGAAGCTCCCCATGCGGTAAGTAAAGCATATTCTTGCTTTTTTTCTCGTCCCATATTTTATACCTCTCTTATAATAGTTACATACTAAATTATAGTATGAAGTGGTATGGAAAAGAAAGAAAAAATATGTTTATCAATAAAAGTTTTATAAGGAGAAACTTTTATTGATATAAATATTTTAAAAAAGCGCCATTCTCCGGAAGAGAATAGCGCTATAGTTTACATTTGAATTTGTTCTACTTCTTCTACATGCGACTTTTGGGATGCGTGGTCAATATATTGAAATAGGAGCTGCAATTGTTTATCAACTTCTGGGAGTTCTTTACTGTATTGATAAGCGTGTAAAAAATGCTCAATACGCTTAGAAAATAATTGATCGTTCGTTTGAACCATGAGAACGAGTAATTTATCCCAATTACAGCAATACGTGTAATAGAGAGCTTTATCATAGTCGTTATATGTTTGCACTGTGTACCCTCCTTACCGAGAGTTATATATAGTGTGTGATAAGTAAGGAGAAATACACTTGAAAGAATTTGTTAAGAAAAAAAGTGAATGAAAAGAAAAAACGAGGAGTTTCCTCGTTTTTTAAGCTTTTGGCATTGGCGTAGGTGTTGGTTTGCCATAGCCTTCTTTGTATTTATTATCGATATAGTTACGAATTTCAAGCGTTGATTTTCCTTTTTGTTTCATGGAAGCAGATTCAACTGCGATTTCTAGGCAATTGACGCAAGTCGTTGCATGGGAGTCCCAAACAACTTCACCATTCTTTTTAATTTCACGAATAAAGCAGTTTTTATTATTTTTATGTCCTACACTTTCACCGCAACCACAATAGCATGGAATCCAATCTAATAGCTCTGCATTTTGTCCAGCGACGGTGTAGATATCTTTCATTTGTGGATCAAGCTTATCTAGGAAGGTCGGAAGTGTGTCGACTCCTTTTGTTTTCTCTTGAATGTCAGCTTGCTGAGTGTGCGATGCGTGGTCATGTTCTTCTTTTTTTGATTCAGAAGATTTTTGGTCATTTGTACCAGTACTTCCGCATCCAGCAAGAATTAAGCTTAGTACTGCAAGTAAAGAAAATACATACTTTTTCATTCGCTTGTCCCCTTTACAAATGTATTAATCAAATTGTATCAGACT
Source organism: Bacillus sp. FSL K6-1218 (assembly GCF_038006445.1). NCBI lineage: Bacteria > Bacillati > Bacillota > Bacilli > Caryophanales > Bacillaceae > Bacillus > Bacillus sp. FSL K6-1218. The sequence continues at coordinate 766,568 of NZ_JBBOVE010000001.1, forward strand.
AAGGGACACCTAGGGAGAAGTTTTTTTTGAACGATTTTTGAAGTGCCATCGTAGTGAATGAAATAAAAATAAAATAGGGATATAAGCGTATACAATATATAAACCCGCTTGAGATAGTACGGTATTTAATGTGTTGATACTTTCACGGTTTGTGAAAAGTAGAGAAGCTGAAAATATGATGAAAATAAAAAACGGTAATGTAAATTTAAATGAAATATGAAAGGAACGCTTCATCGTTTGACATGATGACCAAATGGTTAAGCAGAGGTTTGGTAAAATAATTAAAAACCAAACGAAAATAATAATATATTCAAAGCGCTGGATAAAAGGAACTTTAATTATTTTTAACATCGTTAAAGTAGGCCAAATAGTACGGTTTAATTGTCCCTCGCTGTAATACATAAAAGATACGATAGCTAAAACTACATAAATTAAGGTGCTAAAAGCAATTCCAGCATGGGCCCATCGCTTTAAAGATTTTCCTTTTTCAATAAAGGGATAAAAGATAAGAATTGTTTCAAACCCCAGAAATTCCAATGCGGATTGTTTTGCAGATATAAGCATGTCAAAAGGTGAATGTGTAAAAATAGGTAAAATATTACGGAAATGAGCATATTTCATTGGATAGATTAAAAAGAATACAACGAAAATAGGAAGAACAATACCCCAAAAACATATCCCTGTCACAGAACGGAAGCCACCTTTTATAATGTAGTAAGTGACTAATAAAAACATAAGCGTAAGTTTCCATAACTTAATGGTAGGGAAAATCCAAACTTGTATCACTTCCATATATGTACGAAGAACAGTAAGGCAAAATAATAAGCAATAAAGAGTGAAAATTACAGAAAATATAGAGCCAAACCACTTTCCAAAGGTTGTTGTATGAATGCTAATTAAATCTCCGTCTTTTTCAAGCATTTTTAACATACAAAACAGCACAATATGAGTTGTAATTCCCGCAATAATAAGAGAAATCCAGGCATCATAACCAGCGTTTTTTAAAATTACACGTTGATATCCGAGAATTCCTATACCAATCTGGAGAGAATGCAATAAAATAAATGCAAAATATGGAGAGACTGTCTTTGTTTTATTCATTGTATTCATTGCTTATTTCACCTCACTATTCTCCGATTCCAGATTGTACAATATTAAGATCTAAATTTATATCCACCGCTACATTTTTATACATATTTCGAATTTGTTTTATATTCCATTTTCTCGTATGGCTTCTAATTTCATCTCGTATTCCTAAAGGATCAATTTCCTTTTCTTGAAATTGTTTTATTAAATCTTCACAGTCTTTTTCGACATTTCGTTCAATTTGTTTTTTTATATAGTTGATATTTGTTTTTTTTCTTAGATCAATCCAATTAGGAGAGTTTTTAATTAATCCATTTAATTTTAAATGGATTTTTACTTTTGGTATGTCGCCAGTTTGATCTATATCATACTTATTTTCCCCAGCTAAGTTTTGTATAACAACCATACCTTTATGTTTATCCTTTGTTATCGCTGCTTCGTAACGTCCATTTTTCGTAGGGTTAATAAGTAATTTTGCTAAAACAGAATGTCTTTTATCCGTATACATGACGACTTTATCGCCTTTTAAAAAGGCAAGTCCTTTGACAGCGACAGAATGATTATCGTCCATTTTAATATAAGGAACATAGGCATCACATACAGAAGAGTAATAATTATATAAAAAAATGTTTAATTCAGTTTGTGGAATGTTCTCATTTCTTATATTTTGCTCGAGTAAATCAGCAATATATAAAGACCCATTTTTTTTTCCGTAATTTAAAAGCTCTTCAGCCGATCCATCTACAATTGCTAGTTGTACATCACGCCCGATATTTGGGTCACGTTGTAAGTTAGTAATAATTTCTCCCATTCCGCGTTCTCCTAGAGCCTTTCCAAATAGGACAACACGCATTTGACCTACAACAACATTGTGAGGAGATTTCGCATTCAATCGTGAAGCAATTGTTTCAAGTGAACGGGCAGATGTTGTTTGAGTCTCTGGCTTAGACTTTACACCATGTGTGTACTCTGGGAATAGAATAGTTCCTTGGAATCTTTTGTTTTTTGTGATGTCAAATCCAGCAATATGAATAATACGCTGTGCATCCACTATATACGTTTGTGTACAGCCAGTTTGTAAAACGAAGAAGATAATGATAAGGTGCAATAAAACTTTTTTCATTCATTCTCACCATCACGTTTTTGCTTCGATTTGTTTGGATTATAGCGCCATTTTGATTTTGGTCTAAGAAAAGAAGGTCTTTGTGCCGTTTGACTAAATGGTAATCGAAGAAAACCTTCTGCTGTACCTAAACCACGAAATGGATATAAAGGTAATAAATAAGGTGATCCAAGTGATTTTAATTTAATTAAATGAGCTAAAATAAATACAAATCCGACAATAAGGCCTAATCCTCCGAACGCACCGGCTAAAAGAATAAGCGGAAAGCGTAATAATCGAATAGTAGAAGACATCTTTACGGTTGGTGTTGTGAATGATGCAAGAGCGGATAAAGCAACTGCAATTAATAAAATTGTACTTGTCAAAGCCGCTTCAACAGATGCTTGGCCAATTACAATCCCCCCAACAATCCCAATCGTTTGTCCGACTTTTGTCGGTAAACGCGCTCCTGCTTCACGAAGCAATTCAATTGTAATTTCTAAAAAGAGTGCTTCTAGAATAGGAGGGAAAGGTACGTTAGCTCTCGAGAAAATAATAGGACCTAGTAAATCGGCAGGAATCATTTGATAATGATATGTTAAAGCCGCTGTATAAATAGCGGAGGAAAAAAGAGAAAATATAGCTCCGAAAAAACGAATAATACGAAAGAACGATCCAATCATCCACGGTAAATAATAATCTTCTGGTGAAATGAAAAAATCCAGTAACGTTGTTGGTCCTGATAAAGCATATGGAGAGCCATCTGTTAAGATTAAAACTTCCCCGTTAATTAATGCAAATACAGCTCGATCTAATCGTTCTGTAGGTAATAGAACAGGAAAAGGTGAATTGCTATTATCACTAATAAATTGCTCAATCATAGTTGAATCAAATGGGACATCAAAGTCAATGTCTTCTAGCCGTTGAAGTGCGGTGTTGACAAATTGTTCATTTGTAATTCCTTCTATATAAGCAACTGCTACTTTCGTTTTTGATATAGATCCGACGGTAACTTCTTTAAAAATGAGTTGCTCCGTTACGATATTTCGGCGTAATAAGTGGATATTTGTATCAAGGTTTTCAACGAAACCGATTTTAGGCCCGATTACGCTATACTCATTTTCTGTATCGTTATATAATCGTTTTCCTAAAACAGTACTTTCGGCACGAATTAAAGCATATTGATCAGGATTCGAATTGTTTTTTAAGCGTATTAAAATATATCCACCTAATAATTTTTCACGAATATTATCAATAGAAGGGGAGGTAATAATGTCTTCAATAGAGATGATATTACATAAATCAGAGATGTTTTGGATTTGTTCCGATTCCTTTTTTATAGGAGTTAAAATGAATTGTTTAATAATAAGTGCTTCCACGACAGATTTATAATAAAACAGGCACAACGTTTCATCTTTAAGTATGTTATAAGAGACAAAATCGCTTGATTCTTTCATGGTTTGTATAAATTCTGGAATAGAACAAAGTGTTTTTGTATTAGTCTTTTTTGATTTCTTAGATGATAAACCGAACATTTTCTCACCCCTAACATACGTCATTTACTTGTGTTAGTTTTTGGGAAAGACGGGAATTTATACTTCAAAGTTGAAAGTTTATAAAGAAAAGGAAGAGTAGTGAATACCTCTTCCTTTGTGGCGTGTTAATTTGTTTTCGTTTCTTTAATAGACTTCACTAATTTCATCATTTCCGCTCTTATATCTTCTCTTTTTACATTTAATTTTTCGGCGATTTGTTTCATGTCCATTCCGTCTTTTTTCATTTTTAATACATCATCAAGAGGGGTATTACTCTTTTGAGAGATGATTGTTAACACAGTAAGATGACGCAATTTGATGTTATATTCTTTCATTTTTTGTTTTAGCTGCTCCGGTGTGGATTTTTGCATAGTTGCTAACTGTTGTAGCAGTGCTTGCTTTGTTTCTTTACTCATATGATGCTTTTTCAGCTTACTTGGATCTACACCGAAATGCTCGGCTGTTTTCTCCCAAGATTTATTTTGCTTATAGTAAGATAAAACATCTTTTATTTCTTTTTTACTAATTCTTGCAATGTGAGCAGCTCTCCAAATTTCATGTTTGTTGTAGCCAAGTTTTTCTAGCGATTGCATTTCTTCTTCTGAAATTGGTTTATGGTGATGCATTGTTACTTCTTTTGGCGTGGCAGCGGAAGTAGGGAAGGTGGATATCCCGCATAATAATGCTGCCATAGTCATACTTACTACGATTTTTTTGTACATGTAAACTCCTCCTAGATGGATAATGTGGAAAACTGTACACATATCATTTCCATAAAATGTGAAATACTTGTGAACAAGTTAAGTTTTTTTATTCACAGCATGAAATGACGTTTTTAGAAGTTTTCCAACATAAAACATTGATTAATAGTAAAAAACTAAGGTATAATCGAAATTGAAAATCAATATCAATACTAACGATAAACTTATACATATAGATAAAATAAGGGAGAGATAAATATGACTACATATACTTCCATCGCTAATGTGATTAAAGAAAGGCGTTCTGTACGTACATTTACAGATAAAGCAGTAGAAAAAGATTTATTAATTGAACTATTAAACGATGCAACATGGGCACCAAATCATAAACACCGTGAGCCATGGAATTGTAAATTATACATTGGGGACGGCCGCAAGAAATTAGTAGACGCAGTATTAAACTCTTTCACAGAAGAAGAAAGAGCGAAACGCGGTAAAATTTTATCAGATCGTTTCTTAAGCACGCCTGCACAAATCGTTGTTTACATGAATGAAGACCCACGTCAAATTCAACGTGACGAAGATTACGCTGCAACATGTGCATTTATGCAAAACTTTCAGCTTCTTGCTTGGGAACGTGGATTAGGTTGTGTTTGGAAATCAGGCGGATTAAACTATAATCCATTATTTATAGAAGGACTTGGTTTAACAAGAGGTCAACGTATCGTTGGAATTCTTCACCTTGGCTATTTCGATAAAGCACCAGAAGGAAAAGCTCGTACTCCGATTACGGAGAAGATGGAGATTATTGAAGGTTAATAGATAAGACATTCTCGTTTTTGCGGGGGTGTCTTTTTATTATGCAATCAATCCTCATGAAAGCTTGTTCTCCATCATACACTTTCTTAAGGGAAAGTGTAAGGAGGGAAAATAATGAGAGCAAGTGACGATAAAGCACTGCAATATGCGATTGCGGAAATTACGGAAATTGCGACTGGATTTGGGCTTGATTTTTATCCGATGCGTTATGAAATATGTCCAGCGGAAATTATTTATACATTTGGTGCATATGGGATGCCGACGCGGTTTTCACATTGGAGTTTTGGAAAACAGTTTTTCAGAATGAAATTACAATACGATTTAGGTCTTAGTAAAATATACGAACTCGTTATTAACTCTGATCCATGTTACGCCTTTTTATTAGATACGAACTCTTTAATTCAAAACAAATTAATTGTAGCGCACGTTTTAGCACACTGTGACTTTTTCAAAAATAATATTCGTTTTTCAAATACGAAGCGAGATATGGTAGAAAGTATGGCGGCAACAGCGGACCGTGTTAAAGCATATGAGCATAAGTATGGAAAGGAAGAGGTAGAAACATTTTTAGATGCCGTACTTGCCATTCAAGAGCATATTGACCCATCGATTATGCGTCCAAAACTTGCGTGGAGTATTGAAGATTTAGAAGAGGATGTAGAAAAGAAAAAGATATCACAGTACGATGACTTATGGAATTTAGATGATCGAAACAAAAAGAGAGAACGACCTAATATGCATAAAAAGAAGAAAATTCCGCCGCAACCAGAGAAAGATTTACTCCTCTTCATTGAAGAATATAGCCGTGAGCTAGAAGATTGGCAGCGAGACATATTAACGATGATGCGCGAGGAAATGCTATATTTCTGGCCGCAGCTTGAAACAAAAATTATGAATGAAGGCTGGGCATCATACTGGCATCAACGCATACTCCGTGAAATGGACTTAACATCTTCTGAAGCGATTGAATTCGCAAAGCTTAATGCAGGTGTAGTTCAACCATCTAAAACAAGTATTAACCCATACTACCTCGGTATTAAAATGTTTGAAGATATAGAGGAGCGCTACAATAACCCGACAGAAGAAATGAAACGACGCGGTGTAAAACCAGGATCTGGCCGTGACAAAATCTTTGAAGTACGCGAGATCGAATGGGATGTATCATTCTTAAGGAACTACTTAAACAAAGATCTCGTAATGAGAGAAGATATGTACTTATTCCAGCGCCAAGGAAAAGAATATAAAGTAATAGATAAAGAGTGGGAACATGTACGTGATCAGCTTGTAAATATGCGTACAAATGGTGGCTTCCCGTACTTAGTAGTAGAAGATGGTGACTACTTAAAGAACGGAGAGTTGTACATTAAACATAGTTATGAAGGAATTGAGCTCGATTTAAAATACTTAGAAAAAGTACTGCCATACATTCATCAGTTATGGGGAAGAACGGTGCATATGGAGTCAATTGTGGAGAGTAAGGGCGTTGTGTTCTCTTATGATGGGAAGATGGTGCATCGGAAGTATGTGTGATGAAAAGAACGGACGTAGAATTCTATGTCCGTTCTTTTTATTTGGAACAAGGTTAAATATGCTATTCTTGAAAAAAGGGAGTTACATAGAGAAATGGAGCGATTCAAATGAGCAAAATAGGGGTATGCAAGATGGATATTACGCCTCCTGTAGGTATTGATTTTGTCGGATATTACAGAGAGACAGGAATAAATAATATTGAAGAGCATATTTATGGGACAGTTTTTGTATTTGAAAAAGATGAAATGAAAACTGTGTTTATAAGTATTGATAATATTGGGATGTTAGTAGAAGATACGAATATTATTCGTGAGCGAGTAGCGAGTACGCTTCATGTGCCATTTGAGCGAATAACAGTTGTTTATACACATACACATTCTGGTCCAGAAACAGTCGGTGAGCAACCTTTAGTAAAGTCGTATAAAACGATTTTAGTAAATAATGTAGTGCAAGGTGCGGTTACTGCGAATAACAACTTGAAGCTATGTGAAGTTGGCTGGGGTGTTACGACAGGTGATATTGGGGTCAACCGAAGAGAGAGAACATCTGATGGAAGAGCAAAGATGGGAACAAATATAGAGGGTGTTGTAGATAAACGAATTGGTATGCTAGCAATAAGAAATGCTGAAACGAAGGGGCTATCTGGGATTGTAGTATTTTGTACGGCGCATCCGAATGTTTTAAAAGGTGATAGCGATGTATTGTCAGCGGATTATCCGGGAATGACGAGAGAGATTCTTGAAAAGATTGTAAACTGTCCTGTTATTATTGTGCAAGGAGCTGCTGGTAATGTAAATGCGAAGTATCGTGGTTCAAGAGAAGCATTAAAGAAAATGGCTTATACACTTAGTGGACATGTATTAACGATGTTGCCAACAGTTGTATATAGCCCAATTGTAAATTTAAGAACAATTTCGAGTACGATACAAATGAAGTTGAAAGATATTCCTGAAATGAATGAGATACGAAGCATGGCTCAATTGGCGAAGAGGCAGTGGGGTGTGAATACAGATGAATGGCTTACTATCATTCTAGAGAAATATAAGCAAGGTATTCGGCAGTTACGTATTGATTTAGAAGTTCAACTGTTTCAAGTTAATGATGGTATGTTCTCTGGTATACCGATGGAACCTTTTTCAGAGACTGCGTTAGAAATGAAAGAGAGTCTTCAAAATGAAATAGTTTTTCTTGGTGGATATACGAATGGATATATTGGTTATTTACCGACAAGGGAAGAGTTTACATATGGTGGATACGAAGTAGAGCTAAACCCTGTTGTATATGGGCCTGTTACGAATTTATTGATGCCACCGGAGGAAAATACTGCGGAGCTAATTGTGAAGAAGGTTATGGGTTTATGTAATAAAATTAAGATTTAATGAGACAGATTTTTGAACGCAGAGTAAAGAATATGACTCATTGTTTGATTTTGTTAAGTCAACGTAAATAATAATGATAATCATTGTTATTTACGTTGACTTCTAAAAAAAGAAAAACTAGAATTTATAAAGGGATCTTCAATTGTTCGCTATCATTTGTATAGGAGGTAAGTTATGTTGGATAGCTTTATTTCTATAAGATGTAGGTTGGCTCTTTATAGTTTTGGTGTTCTTTTTATCTTTTTTTGTATAGTATTTTTTGTGAATCAGAAGGTGTATGCAGAAGATGTACCGTGGACATCAGTTTCAAATGAGGGAGAACGTGTACTTTTTCAAGAACAATCTTTGTATAGTAATGATCGAAGGGGAGAAGATCTTGTTTCACCTTCATTTGAAGGGCGTAAACATAATAGGGAAGATTGGGGAGCCTTTTTAGAAAATACAAAGTTAAATTATTCACCTAACATTCTTACCTATTCTGTTATAGGAATAGATGATCGAATACGGGTTAATGATACAACTTCATATCCGTATAGCGCCATAGTCCATATAGCAACTCAGTATAATAGCGGAGAAATTTATGGATGTACAGGGGCACTAATTAGTAAAGATACAGTGCTGGCAGCTGGACATTGTATTTACAATAAAGAAATTGGTGGATGGGCGACAAATGTTATTGTAACTCCAGGACGTAATGGAGGACAAGTACCGTATTTACCATATAAAGGAACAAAACTTTACTCGGTAAGTGGATGGACTGATAATGAAAATTCAAATTATGATTATGGAACGATTAAATTAAATGGGTCTCCTGGAGATTATACAGGTTGGTTGGGATATAGAACTACCTATGTAGATTCACCAAAAGGTTTACTTGCGGTGATTCCTGGATATCCAGCTGATAAGGTAGGAAATGAACGTTACACAATGTGGAGAGACTATGGTCCAATTGAAGGCGTTAACCCTAGAATTTTAACATATAAGATTGATTCTTATGAGGGGCAAAGTGGATCACCTGTATACCATTATTTTGATACAGGTATCAAAATAATAGCTATTCATACAAGAGGAAATAAAAATAAGAATTCTGGAAATCGGATAACAGACAATGTGTTTAATAATATTAAAAAATGGTCTGAATAAATATAGTAATTCTATTTGGATTTTGTATTGCATATTGGTCATAATCATGATGTCTAGTTATATAGCAAATAACGAGGAGAATGTTAGTAAAGTTGTTAATCCTATAACTTTCTGTGTTCAAAATAAAGAGAAACAACAGATAAAAGACTTTGAAATTATGCTTATAAAAGATGAATCACCTCAGCCTAGTAAAGAAATCGTGATTTCAATAGGGAGAACTAATCAAGAAGGAAAATTGATTTGGAAGACTCCTAGAAAAGGAAAGTATATAATTTTACTGCCGAATAATGAGAAAAAAGAGATTGTGATTAATGATAGAAATGTAGTTGAATTAATAATGATTAACGTAAATTAATAAAAATAGGCCGAAACCAATTATATGGTTGATTCGGCCTATTTTTATATGATTTAGAAAAAGTGTGAAGTAAGTATAAAATTTAGGCTAAAAATTAAAAACTTTACGACATACCCTTTAGGGTATATGATATTATACAAAGTTACAAAGTAATGTATAATATAGTTATAAATACGGAGGTGGTCTACAGTGGAATATAATCAAGATATGAAAAATAGATTGAAACGCATTGAAGGTCAAGTTCGTGGTGTGCTTCGTATGATGGAAGAAGGAAAAGATTGCCGAGAAGTTATTACACAGTTAACGGCATCTCGTTCTGCCCTTGATCGTACAATTGGACTCGTTGTTGGAACGAATTTAGAGCATTGTTTACGTGAACAGTTTGAAAGTGGCAATGGTTCAAATGAAGAGTTAATTAAAGAAGCTGTTCAATTACTTGTAAAAAGCCGATAATCTGTCAAACGTAAGTGTTGACAGATTTTCAAAAACATTTTAATATACCCCTACAGGTATATGTATATAAATTGTGGAGGAATCGATTATGAGTATAAAAGTGGATATGAGTTTAGATTGTAAAGGTTTGGCTTGTCCGATGCCTATTGTGAAAACGAAGAAGGCGATAGAAGGATTAGCACCAGGGCAGGTGATTGAAGTTAAGGCAACAGATAAAGGATCTACGGTAGATATAAAAAGTTGGACGAGTAAAGTAGGACATCAATATATCGGGACGAAACACGAGGGTGATGTATTGGTGCATTATGTTAGGAGAGCAAACGAGCATGAAGTGAATGAAATTGTGAAATATCCTCATACAATTACGAATGCAGAATTACAGTTTATATTGTCTCATGGAGAAGAGAGCATTGTATTAGATGTTCGCGAAGCAGCGGAATTTGCTTTTGGCCATATTCCATCCGCCATTTCGGTACCATTAGGTGAATTAGACAGCGCAGTGTTAGATGAGACGAAGCAAATTTATGTTATTTGTCGAACTGGTAACCGTAGTGATGTAGCTTGCCAAATGTTGAATGAGAAAGGTTATTTAAATGTGAAAAATGTCATTCCAGGTATGGTAGAGTGGCAAGGGAATATAGAGAAGTAAATTTTTTTGAATAAAAATATACCTATGGGGGTAATGAAGTGAATGTTAAACCGTTACAAGCAAAAGATGTGGCAGAGAAAGTTTTATTCGGAGAGTTATTCATTTTAGATGTTCGTAATGAGGCGGATTATGAAGATTGGAAAATTGAAGGGAAACAAGTTTCTTCTATTAATGAACCTTATTTTGACTTGTTAGATGGTGTAGATCATATTGTAAGTGAATTACCTAAAGATAAAGATGTTTTAGTAGTATGTGCAAAAGAAGGGTCTTCTATATTTGTGGCAGAGCAATTAACAGAGGCGGGATTAGAAAATATTTATTATTTAGCTGGTGGTATGAAGGCTTGGAGTGAATATGTAAAGCCTATAAAAGTTGGAGATTTAAAAAATGGCGGAAGTATGTATCAGTTTAACCGCCTAGGAAAAGGCTGTTTATCTTATATGGTCGTTTCAAACGGTGAAGCAGCAGTTATTGATGCAGTAAGAACGGTTGAAGCATATGAGGAGTTTGCGAAAGAGCATGGCGTTACGATTACGAATGTAATGGATACACATTTACATGCAGACCATATTTCTGGTGGACGTAAGTTAGCTGAAAAGGTAGGTGGTACGTATTGGTTACCGCCAAAAGATGCCGAGGAAGTCGCTTTCTCATATGAACCGCTTGTAGAAGGATCTGTTATTACGGTGGGGGGTACAAAAATTGAAATTGACGCGTTATACTCACCAGGGCATACGATTGGAAGTACGTCATTCATTGTAGATGATTCTTATTTATTATCAGGCGATATTTTATTTGTAGATTCAATCGGGCGTCCTGATCTTGCTGGTAAGGCTGAAGATTGGGTGAGTGATTTAAGAAATACGTTATATACATTTTATAAGGAACTGTCTCAAGATTTAATTGTTTTACCAGCTCATTATTCAAAAATAAGTGAAATGGATGAAAGAGGCATTGTGAGTGCGAGCTTACAAGATCTATTTAAAGAGAATGTAGGGTTAAATATTGCTGATGAAGTAGAGTTTCGTAAAACTGTGACAGAAAACTTACCGCCACAACCAAATGCATATGAAGAAATTCGTCAAACGAATATGGGGAAAATTCATCCGAGTGTGGAAGAAGAGCGTGAAATGGAGATTGGTCCAAATCGCTGTGCAGTGCATGAGTCATTATAAAAATAACAAATTGGAGGAATTGATGATGAATATAAAACAAGTATTAGATGCGAAGGGTTTAGCATGTCCAATGCCAATTGTAAGAACAAAGAGAGCAATGGATGCTTTACACACTGGAGAAGTGTTAGAAATACATGTAACGGATAAAGGGTCAATTAAGGATATTCCAGCGTGGGCAAATAAAATTGGTCATGACATCGTAAAGCATGTAGAAGAAGCTGATGTGCTGAAGTTTTGGATTAAGAAGGCGTAGGAAAAAATATTGTTATAAATGCAGAGAGGGTGGTTATATGAACACAATAGTAAGTACGCTTTTCATTGTACTTGCTGCATGGTTTGTTATTTCACGATTTTTACCAGTGAAAGGTGTGCAAAATATCAGTGGAAAAGAATTAAAGAATATAGTGGAAAAAAAGGAGAAACAACTTATCGATGTTCGTACAGTAGGTGAATATAGAGGAAATCATATGAAAGGATTTCAGAATATCCCGTTAAATGAGTTAGCTAGTAAAGCAAATCAATTAGATAAAAATAAGGAAGTAATCGTTATTTGTCAGAGCGGGATGAGAAGTAAGCAAGCAGCAAAGGTATTAAAGAAATTAGGGTTTCAGCACGTTATGAATGTTTCAGGTGGTATGAACGCTTTGTAAGGAAGGAATAGAAAAATGAAAGAAATAACAGCGAAAGAAGTAGAGGAAAGATTGTTACGAAATGAAGAGTTACATGTAATTGATGTTCGTGAAGTAGAAGAAGTGGCGGAAGGAAAAATGCCAGGAGTGATTCCTATTAGGTTAGGATTACTAGAGTTTCGAATGCATGAGTTGGATAAAAACAAAGAGTATATTATCGTTTGTCGCTCTGGCGGAAGAAGTGCAAGAGCAGTTCAGTTTTTAGAGAGCTACGGTTTTCAAGCAATCAATATGGTAGGTGGTATGTTAGCGTGGGAAGGTAAAGTCGTATAAGAATGGGGTAAATGATTTCAGCTTTTTATAAACAAATAAATACCCCTATAGGTAATTGGAGGGAGAACAACATGGAACAACGGAATAAAACAACAATCGTTTTATTTAGCGGAGATTATGATAAAGCGATGGCTGCTTATATTATTGCAAATGGTGCAGCGGCGTATGATCAAGAGGTGACTATTTTTCATACTTTTTGGGGATTAAATGCTCTAAGGAAAGATGAACATGTGAAGGTAAAGAAAACTTTTATAGAAAAAGTATTTGGAAAAATGATGCCGCGCGGTGCTGATAAGATGGGATTATCAAAAATGAATTTTGCAGGTATGGGACCAAAGATGATTAAAGGTATTATGAAAAAACATAATGCGATGCCTTTACCAGATTTAATAGATTTGGCGAAAGAACAGGGGATTAAACTTGTAGCTTGTCAAATGACAGTAGATTTATTAGGGTTAAAAGAGGAAGAGATTATGGAAGGGGTAGAGTTTGCAGGAGTAGGAGCTTATTTAGCAGATGCTTCGGACGGGAATGTGAACTTATTCATTTAAATCACCTTCTTTTTAGAAGGCGGGGGATATAAGGTGAGTTTAGTCGTATTACTTTTTATAATTGGGTTTATAGGATCGTTTATATCAGGAATGGTTGGAATTGGCGGTGCGATTATTAATTATCCGATGATCTTATACATTCCGGCATTGCTAGGATTTGCGGGATATACATCACACGAAGTGAGTGGTATTACAGCGGTGCAAGTATTCTTTGCAACTTTTGCAGGGGCATGGGTCTATCGGAAAAGTAATGATATGGATAAAACATTAGTTGTGTATATGGGAGCTAGTATATTAATAGGAAGTTTTATAGGAAGTTTTAGTGCAAATCTACTAAATGAACATGCTGTAAATGTTGTTTATACAGTATTAGCGACCATTGCAGCTATGATGATGTTTGTACCGAAGAAAAATAATAGCGGAGCAGTTAATTATAATAAATGGTTAGCAAGTGTGTTAGCGTTTATTGTAGGAGGTGTTTCCGGTATTATTGGGGCTGGCGGTGCATTTCTTCTAGTTCCTATTATGCTAGTTATTTTAAAATTACCACTGCGCATGACGATAGCAACTTCTATTGCTATTACGTTTATTTCCTCAGTAGGGATTACGACTGGAAAAGTGATAACTGGGCAAGTAGTTGTAATTCCAGCCCTTATTATTGCGGTTGCAAGTATCTTTGCTGCGCCGCTTGGAGTGCGAGTTGGGAAGAGGATAAATCAAAAAGTACTACAATATATGTTATCGATTTTAATTGTCGGCACTGCTGTTAAGATGTGGATCGATATGATATCAAAATAAAAGGATGGTGCTGCTTACAGCCCATCCTTTTATTTATTGCCCGTAAACCTCACGGATTATAGTTTTACTTTATGCCCAAATAACTTTCATTAAGTTTTTATATTCGTCATTTGCTAATTTATATAGCATTCTCGTATGTTCAAAGACAAGTGCTGGATTAAAGTTTGGTTCTGAGAATGCAAGAGATGCTGAAATATCAATTGCGTTTTGCTTGTTTAATGTGAATTTTGCAAAGCGATAAGATGTGTTTAATTCATTGATGACATGTAAAATATCATTTGTTGATGTTGCATCAGGCACGTGAGCAACATTGAAGCAGTATATATCCACCGTAGGATGTTCGTTTTGGAAAGCGGCGATAAGTTGAATTTTTGCGCCAGCTTCTGTCTCTAATCCTACTGAAAAATGAACAGAGCCATCATTTTCATCTATATTTTCTTCCATGTATATATCGTTGGATTTTAAGTAGTCTTTAAAATCTGAGATGTTATGTTTTACTGCAGCTTTCATATGTATGAGCCCCCTGATAATTGGAATAGATTGCTACTATTTATTATAATTTAAAAATATTAAAAAAGATAGTTAGAAAGTTCTGATTTTTGATTCTGAAGAAATAAAAAGAAGCCGTACTCTACCTCCATAGAGTACGGCTTCTTTACTATTCATTGTCGTTAGACGATGTTTCTGTATCTTCACTGCTATTTTTGTTCTTATTTTTCACTTCATTGTTACTTGATCCGCGTTCACTTGAATTTTCAGACTTAGATTCTTTTGTCTTTTTCGAATCAGAGTCTGAGTCAGACTTTGTATATGCAGGTAGCCCGAGATGAGTACGAAGTTCATTTGTAACATTAGCTAATTCTTTTTTATCTGGATTGTAGTAGTAAGTTCGACCACCACCAGCAGATTTGCTACAAGTATCGTCACCTTTTGCCATATAGCAATCATCACCTTGGATTTGTAATTTCTCAATTTCCGAATCCGATCCGTACTTATAGAATGAAAGCATATCATCAAACGTTAAGTTTGTAACGAATTGTCCGTTAATATCATCAATGATGTTGCCAACTTTTGTTACAGAACCAGCATTTGTTAGTTTCTTTAAAATAGCTTCGATAACGAGTTGTTGACGTTGTCCACGCATTGCATCACTATCGATGTGTCTTGTTCTAGCAAGAGCAAGAGCTTCTTCGCCATTTAACTTTTGAACACCTTTTTCTAGGTGAATTGCCTCAGCATTATCATTGCTATCTTGCTCAGTAAATTCAACTGGTACATCAACTTCAACACCGCCCAAGTCATCGACGATTTTTATAAATGATTTAAAGTTAAATTTCACAAAATAATCGACAGGAACATTCATTAATTTTTCAACTGCATCAATGCTTGCTTGTGGTCCACCATTTTTCCCGTTTTTAGCAGAACCGAATGCATGAGCGTGTGTAATTTTATCTTTTTTCTTTTCTATTGGAATATAAGTATATGTGTCACGTGGGATACTTAATAGTTTAACAGTTTTGCTATCTTTATTAAATGTTGCAAGTAAAAGCGCATCTGTTCTTATAGCTTCCCCATATTCTTTTCCTCGGACATCGCTTTCATCAACACCCATTATTAAAACAGAGACGTTATTTGTAATAGGTTTTACAGCTTTATCTCGTAAATCTGATTTATCACCGCGTGCTAAATCGTGTGCGGCATTTCGAACAGCAGAAGATGCTTTATTTACTAAAAACCAAGTATAACCGCCGCCTATTAATAGAACGAATAGTATAGCGCTTATAATAATTTTTATTTTTTTCTTGTTTTTTTTCGGGTTACTGCGTGTATTTTCTTGCAAAGATGGGTTTTGCTCCATTTCCTGTACTCCTTCATTTGGATTGAAATACGACACTCATATCCACTTATTATAATGAAATTTAGCGAAAAAAAACATTACAAATCATTTACATTTCGTAAAAATTCAATTTATTTATAAAAAGTCAGATTTTCTATATATTCTTTTTTAGATGTAGAATAAGTATAAGGGCTTTTAGTAGAAATGAAAACATATATTATGAGAAAGTGATAGGGAAGTAAGATTTGTTGAAATATAGCCAAGAAGAAATGAGTAGGTTTACTTGTTTCTTCTATATAATAAAGAAGAATTTGACGGATAAAGGAGAGGACATAATGAATCATACATCATTCCGAGCAATCGTTGTGAACGAAACAGAAAATAAGCAGTTTGTAAGAAACGTTGTCGAGAGAGAAGTAAATAGTTTGCCTGAGGGGGACGTATTAATACAGGTTCATTATTCTTCATTAAATTATAAAGATGCGCTTTCAGCTACTGGTAATAAAGGTGTTACGAGAACATATCCTCATACGCCAGGAATTGATGCAGCAGGGGAAGTTGTGAGTAGTGAAGATGCTACTATTAAGGTAGGAGATCAAGTCATTGTAACGGGATATGATTTAGGGATGAATACTTCTGGTGGTTTCGGAGAATATATTCGCGTGCCGGCATCTTGGATTGTCCCTTTACCAGAGGGAATGTCATTAAAGGAAAGTATGATGTATGGGACAGCAGGTTTTACTGCTGCTTTGTCGGTATATAAGCTTATTGGAGTAGGAATCAAGCCTAGTATGGGAGATGTTTTAGTAACGGGTGCTACAGGCGGCGTAGGCAGTGTAGCTGTTAGTATATTAAGTAAGTTAGGGTTTAACGTAGTAGGAGCGACAGGAAAAATGGAAGAGGAAGATATGCTACTACGTCTAGGAGCGAAAAAAGTGATTCATCGCGCGGAATTGAATGATGAATCAGGAAGACCGATGTTAAAAGGGATATACGCCGGAGTTATCGATACTGTAGGTGGACGTATGTTAGAAACAGCTTTAAAAACAGTAAAGTATGGTGGTTGTGTAACGACATGCGGTAATGTGGCAGGCCAGGAACTACAAACAACGGTATATCCGTTTATTTTACGAGGCATAAGCCTTTTAGGGGTAGATTCAGTGCAATGTCCAGTAGATGTGAGAAGAGATGTGTGGACATTGTTAGCGGATGAGTGGGAAAATTCAAAGTTAGCGTCTTATACAGAAGAATGTACATTAGAAGAATTAGATGAGAAGTTTGTACTTATATTGCAAGGAAAGTTAAAAGGAAGAACAGTTGTTAAAATAAAGTGAAAAAAGAGACGCTTAATGTAGCGTCTCTTTTCTTCATTATAATGATTGTTTTAAATTGATTTTTCCTTGTTCACCTAAAACACCGTCAGCAATATTTACAGCGTGATCGCCAATGCGTTCTAAGTTACTTACCATATCGACGAAGATGATACTTGCATCACCTGAACAGCTACGCTCGTTTAGACGTAATACGTGACGTTTACGAAGAACACGTTCCATTTGGTCGATTTTGCGTTCTTTTGCAATAACAGTTTGAGCCAGTTCAGTATCGAAGTTTGTTAAAGCTTCAACTGAGTCTTGCAGTGTTGAAATCGTTAATTCCAGCATTTCGTTTAATTCACCTAATGCTTCGTCTGATAGTGAAACACGATTTGAAATTTGGAAATCTACAAGTTCTACAAGATTTTCTACATGATCACCAACACGTTCAATATCTCCAACAACACCTGCTAAAACGGAATGTTTTTCAGAATCCGTAGGTGAAAGCGGCTTTTCAGATAGTAGAACTAAATACTCGGTAATTTTTTTATCTAAATTGTTAATAGCTCCTTCTAATTGAGTAGCCATGTTTGCGTGTTTTTTGTCTTGTGTATTTAAAAATTGATTTGCTTCTTTTAATCCATGTAATGAGAACTCAGCCATACGGATAATCTCTTTTTGAGCTTCAGTTAAAGCGATGGCTGGAGATTGTTCAATAAAGATTGGATTTAAATGTTGTGGTTTGAAGTCAATCGCTGCATCTTCACCACGAATAATTTTTGTTACGATCCATGCTAACACTGCAATGAACGGGAATTGAATGATAGTATTTGTTACGTTAAATGTTCCGTGTGCAAATGCAATTGTCATTTCTGGATTTAAGTTTAATGATGTTTGGAAATATTGAATTAAGCTTGTAAATGGTACTAATAAAATCGTAAATATAATTGTACCGACGATATTAAAGATAACGTGAACTAATGCTGCACGTCTTGCGGCAATAGAAGTACCGATTGCTGCTAATACAGCTGTAATTGTTGTACCGATGTTATCACCGAATAATACAGGAAGGGCAGCTTGTAAATCAATTGCACCTTGACCGAATAATTCTTGCAAAATACCGATTGTTGCGCTTGAGCTTTGTACAATTAAAGTGAAGACTGTACCGACAACAACTCCTAAAATTGGGTTATCACTCATACTAACCGTTAATTCTTGGAATGATTCTAAGGAGCGAAGAGGTTTCATACCTGCGCTCATTAATTCCAAACCGAAGAATAACATACCAAAGCCGAATATAACTTGACCTAAAGAATGTACTTTTTTATTTTTAAAGAAGAATAATAAGATAGCTCCAACTGCCATAATTGGGAGAGCGTATTCTCCGATTTTAATTCCGATAATAAATGCAGTAACTGTCGTACCGATGTTTGCACCCATAATAACACCAATTGCTTGTCTTAATGTCATAAATCCTGCACTTACAAGTCCGACTGTTAAAGCGGTTGTTCCTGAGCTTGATTGGATTAATACCGTAACTAACATACCTGCTAGTACACCCATGAGTGGGTTTGTTGTAAAACGATCTAGAATATCGCGAAGACGATCTCCAGCTGCTTGTTGCAGTCCATCGCCCATGTATTTAATCCCGAATAAGAAAATACCTAATCCACCAATGAACTGGAAGATCATATCTTGAACATTATATTCCACGCATTCCACTCCTTAAATTTCATGTACGATGTAATTATTAACTGAACCTTGATTCACTGTAAACGGTTTGCTAGTAAAATTTACACTAAATTTACAAAGGGTAGAAAAGTTTACAATACCTTAAAGAAACAGCTGTATTTTATTGGTTTTCATCTTGTATAAAACTTAATTTTGTAAAGAAATCATACTTTTTAGAATAGTATTGTTCAGTTGAATATCAAGGAAAGTGTCTGCGAGTTCATCGTATATTTTTTGATGAAAGTTAAAAAAATATGTAGGAAAATGCATGTAGTTTTATAACGGTAAAACGAGGAAAACAATTTTTTTTACACGATAAAAAAGCCACTGAATTATCCAGCAGCTTTTTCCGTGTTTTTATCGCCATACTTTTGTTTTCTTATGCTTGTAATGTAAATGAAGAGAAAAGCAATAAGTAATAGAGAGGAGTAACGATATACAGTTGCATAGTTTGTAAAATGAGCCATAAATCCAAATATAATCGCTCCAGCGCCGATTCCAAGGTCAAATGCGGAGAAGAATGTAGCTGTTGCTACGCCGCGTCGATGCGGTGCTACGCGGTCAATCATCCATGCTTGTAGTGCAGGTTGGATCGCTCCAAAACCACTTCCGTAACATGCTGCAGCAATAATTAAGCTCGGAATTGTCGTCGTATACGACAATAAAATAATGCCTGTAAACGTTATAATAACTCCCGGAATGATGACGAATGTATGGCCTTTCGCATCATATAGCTTTCCAGAGAATGGACGAGTTACAGCGATTGCTAGTGCGTTACATAAAAAGAAGAGACTAATATCAGCTATGCCGACTTCTGTAGCAAATAGTGTTATAAAACTTCCGATTCCTCCGTACATTAATGTAATACATAATATTAATAATGAAGGAAGTAAAGCTTTACGCTCAATAAATCCATCGAGAAAAGAACTAGATGATTGTTGTGGAGGCTGTTTCGTTTTTTGGATTTGAAGTAGTTTCGTTAATATTAATGAAACAATTGTGCACGATAATGCACATAAAAAAAGAATTGTGAAGTTATATGTTTGCATAAGCCATAGTCCGATAAGTGGACCGAGGGCCATTGCGATTGTTCCAGAAAGACCAAAATATCCCATGCCTTCTCCGCGGCGAGCTGAGGGAATTAAATCAGAAACGACAGTTCCATATGTAGTCGTTGTAATACCGAAACCAGCTCCGTGTAAAATACGAACAGCAAGCAAGAGAAAGATTGTTGAGGCGAAAAGGTAACTGCCCATAGCGAGTAAACAAATAGCAGTACCGATCATTAAGATGATTTTTTTATTAAATTTTTGCAAGGCGTTCCCAGTTAGCGGTCTAACAAAAAGTGCCGCAACGGTAAACATGCCGACAACAAATCCGATATTGGAACTTGTGCCACCAATTTCTTTCACATAAACAGGTAAGGTTGGAATTAACATTTGAAACCCTAAAAACATACATAAGTTTGCAAAAATTAAAGCAACAAACTCTTTTGTCCATAACGGTTCTCGTTTTACGAGTATTGCTTCTCCCATATATTCATCCCCTATATAAAATTTTCCCGCTATTAACGGGCAGTAAAACTCCCACCTCAAAATCGGACTGGAGCAAAGAAGTTAGGTGGGAGATCAACTGCCCGTAAATGCCCGATTGGTTCAACTAATAATCAGTGGGGGATGAACACCCCCCTCACTGATTAAAGTTTCACTGTATCTCTTTTCTTTCGAGTATATGTATTGGCCAATGCAACAGTCAAGGAAGGTGTCTTGAAAACGGATAACAATTTTTAAGGCGAAAAACTGACAAATTTGTGTAAAAGCTACACAACTATGAAAAAAAGATGTAAAGTATAGATGTATAGACTTGTAGGTGTTAAGAATGATAGAAATTGTTTTTTCTTTAAAGAAAGCGGATTCAAAAGAGTAGTGAACAAGAAGGGGAGATATACTTTTTCACTACATATATTTGAAAAGGTTTACAATATGATGAAGAAAGAGGCGTGTACATATGAGACGATTAGGTATTTCTATTTATCCAGAACATTCAACAGTAGAGAAAGATAAGGAGTATTTAACATTAGCAAGTAAATATGGATTTACACGTGTGTTCACATGTTTATTGTCTGTGGATGGAGAAAAAGAGAAAATTATAGAAGAATTTAAAGAAACGATTTCTCATGCGAATGCATTAGGGTTTCAGGTATTAGTTGATATTAGTCCGTCTGTTTTTGAACAATTAGGTATTTCGTATAATGATTTATCATTCTTCCATGAATTAGGTGCGTACGGTATTCGTTTAGATGTCGGTTTCTCAGGATTAGAAGAATCAATTATGACTTATAATCCATATGGTTTGAAAATTGAGATTAATATGAGCAATGGTACGAAGTATGTAGATAACATTATGAGCCATAGACCAAATCGCGAAAATTTAATTGGTTGCCATAATTTTTATCCGCATCGTTATTCAGGATTATCATACGATCATTTTATTAAATGCTCGAAACAATTTAAAGATTACGGTATGAGAACGGCTGCTTTTATTTCATCATTTGATGCAACATATGGACCTTGGCCAGTAACAGAAGGATTATGTACGTTAGAGCAGCATCGTGAATTACCGATGACAACACAGGCAAAGCATTTATTCGCGACGGAATTAATTGATGATGTTATTATTGCAAACGCATATGCATCAGAAGAAGAATTACAAGCACTAGGTGCATTAAATAAAGAGAAACAAACATTTGATATAGAAATATATGATACAACGACAGAACTAGAAAGAATTATCGTATTAGACGAACCACATTTTTATCGCGGAGATGTATCTGAATATATGATTCGTTCTACACAAAGTCGTGTGAAATATAAAAAAGAAGAGTTTAAACCTCATAATACGCGTGAAATTAAGCGTGGAGATTTATTAATTGATAATGAACAATATGGCCAGTATAAAGGCGAATTACAAATTGCATTAAAAGATATGGTGAATACAGGAAAAACAAATGTAGTTGGTCGAATTGTAGAAGAAGAGATTTTCTTACTAGACTATTTACAAGCATGGGATAAATTTGGATTCACGTTAAAGAAATAGAGGGAATATAAAGGGGAAAAACTACTGATTTCAGCAGCTTTTCCCCCTTTATATATAAAGAGCGAGAGGAAGAGCTATGACAAAGGTGCATCAGCGATTAATTTCTATTTTAGAGGAGTTTTTAGAAGAGAAATCGATGTTAAATCGAGCTTTTTTAGCGGGCCGTTTACATGTATCGACGAAGACGATTCAAAAGGATATAAAATTATTAAATGATATATTGGAAGAAAACGGAGCGAAAATCGAATCGCAAAGAGGGACTGGGTACGAATTAGAAATTATACAAACGAAGAAATTTGAAGACTTTTGTGTGAGCCTATTTCAAAAACAGACGGAAAAGATCCCAACTTCTTATGAAGAAAGAATAGCGTATATTCTGCAGCGTGTTTTAACGACAGAGGGATATGTGAAGCTTTCAGAATTAGCAGAAGAGATTTATGTGAGCAAATCAACGGTCAATTTAATTATGAAAGATGTTACAGATATATGTGGCCGCTATAAATTACAAATTGAGAAGAGACCGTATTATGGTATACGTATTGTTGGAGAGGAATTTAATATTCGTTCTTGTTTATCACAATATGGTTTACCGCGTTATGGCCATACTCCGTTTCATGAGCAATTTGAGCAGACGGAGACATATTTATCGCTACCTCATATATCACTCATTCGTTCAATTATATTAAAGTATATTGAAGGTGGAACAATATATTTATCTGATATAGAAATTGATAATTTAGTCATTCATATTGCAATCGCATTAAAGCGTTGTCAAAGTCAACATTATATGAAAGAACTGCATGCGGAGCAATCAGAACTTATAATAAAGAAAGAATATACAATTGCGAAGCAGATTTTAGGAGATTTAGAGAAAGAGTTAAAATTTTTATTTCCAGAAGAAGAAGTATTATATGTGACGATGCATTTATTAAGTACTGCTGTTACAACGAGAGATCGCTATGAAAATGTAGAAGAGCTATTAGGAAAAGATATATATGCATTTATGCAACATATTCTTTTTAAAGTAGCGGAAGAACGGAATCTTATTTTTTATTATGATGAAGAATTATTATTTGGATTTGGTATTCATTTAAAAACGTTATTAAATCGTTTGAAGTATAAGTTAAATACGAGAAATCCTCTTTTGGCAGAAGTGAAAAAGAATTATCCGTATGCTTTTGAAATTGCGGTTCTTGTTGGAGATATCATTGGTGAATATACGGGTGAATCGATCCCTGAAAGTGAAATTGGTTATATTGCTATTCACTTCGGCGGAGCGATGAGCCGTTTGCAGGAGCAGAATCAAAAGAAAAGATGCTTATTAGTTTGTGCGACTGGTCAAGGAAGTGCACAACTATTGAAATATAAAATTTTATCACAGTTCCGAGATAAATTAGAGATTGTAGGTATTACAGGTTATTATCAATTGAAAGTAGAAGATATTTATAAAGAAAAAATAGATTGTATTATTAGTACGATTCATATACCGAGTGGTTTGCCTGTGCCAGTTATAAAAGTGAATTCAATATTTGATGATAAAGAGATTAAATTGATTGGTCAGCGGTTGTTTACGCATGTGAATACGAGTGTGCAGCCTTATATTAAGGAAGATTTAATTTTCTTAAATCATAGTGCTTCTACGAAAGAGGATGTTATTCAGTTTTTATGTGAGAAAGCTGCTGAGAAACATTATGTACAAGAAAACTTTTATGCTTCTGTTATGGAAAGAGAAAATACGTCTCCGACAGCGGTTGGGAATTCAGTTGCAATCCCGCATCCGATGCAGTTATTAAGTGAGGAAACTTTTTTGATGTTTTGCACACTTGAAAAGGCTGTTGATTGGGGAGATAAAAAAGTACAAGTAATTATTTTATTTAGTGTAAAGCGCAATAATAATGAAGATTTGCAAAGGCTTTATGATTTTTTATATGATATTATGTCTAGTCAAAGTGTGATAGAGAAGCTAACTCAGACCGAGGTGATTGAAGATTTTCAAGAGATTTTATTATCATTTTGAAAAAGTATATAAAAACTTCCGTTACATAACGGAAGTTTTTTATGTTTAATTGTATGCGTTTTCATAATAAGATAAAAATATAGAAAACATATAGCTTGGGGGAATTTAAAATGACTGATATGCAAACTCCATTTGCGTTAATTTTACATGGTGGCAACGCGAGAAGCGCGGCGCTTGAAGCAATCGCTTTTGCAAGACAAGGAGATTTTGAGAATGCGGGTGAAAAGATGGAACTTGCTAGTGAAGAAATTTCAGCAGCTCATCGTATTCAAACGGATTTAATTCAAGAAGAGGCAAGAGGAAATCATGCAGAAATCAGTTTACTGTTAGTGCACGCACAAGATCATTTAATGAATGCAATTACAGTGAAAGAACTAGCTGAAGAATTTATTACTCTTCATAAACGAGTGGAAGAGAAAGTGACAGTATAAGATGTATATTTTATTATGTTGTGCAGCAGGTATGTCAACGAGTATGGTCGTAAGAAAAATGCAAGAAGAGGCAAAGAAACAGGGGAAGAATTATAAAATTAAGGCGGTTGATTCAGAACTCGTGAAACTTGAAATTAAGGAAGCTGATGTCGTTTTAATTGGTCCACAAGTGAAATATTTATTTCCAGCTGTAGAGTTTCTTGCAAACTCATACAACATACCAGTTGCAATTATAGACCAACGAGATTATGGCATGTGTGATGGTTTGAAAGTACTGAAGCAAGCAGAACAATTAGTCTTAGTATAATTATATCTTTTTAAATATAAACATTATAATGTTATAAAGTTTATTTCATTCTTTTATAGTAGAGAGAAAGAGGAGGGCTATTGATGAATGGGTTTATGAGTTTTATGGAACAAAAGATTATGCCAACAACGCAAAAGATTGCAGGACAACGACATTTATTGGCAATTCGAAATGGGGTTATTTCTACATTACCGTTAACGATCGTCGGGTCATTTTTCGTTATCTTTTTAAATTTACCAATTGATGCATATATGGAATGGATTGCACCGTTTCGCCATATTTTAGATATTCCATTCCGATTTACAGTAGGACTAATGGCCTTATACGCAGCGTTTGGTGTAGGGGCTTCGCTCGCGAACTTTTATCAGCTCAATCAATTAAGTGCAGGGCTACTATCTGTACTCGCCTTTTTACTAGCATCAGTTGAACCAATTCAAATTACGAAAGCTGTACCAGGTGTTATTGATGCAGGTCGATATATTTCAGTAGGAACATTAAGTGCAACGTCTTTATTCGGCGCAATTGTTACAGCATTAATTGCAGTAGAAATTTATCATTTTATGATTAAGCATAATATCTCAATAAAATTACCAGACAGTGTACCACCAGCAGTTTCAAATTCGTTTGCAGCATTAATTCCAACATTAGTAGTTATTCTTTTATTCTGGGGCATTCGCTACGGTTTGAAATTCGATGTAAATACAACAATTACATACTTAATCGCACCATTAAAATCAGTACTAGTAGGAAATAACTTATTCGGTGGTTTATTAACAGTATTCTTAATCGTGTTCTTCTGGTCATTTGGTATACATGGACCGGCGATTTTAGGACCAATCATTCGTCCGATGTGGGATTCAGCAATTCTTGAAAATATGGAAGTGTTCACGGCTACAGGAAATGCACATCAGTTACCAAACTTATTTACAGAGCAATTCATTCAATGGTTCGTATGGATTGGCGGATCAGGATCAACGTTAGCTTTAGTAATTATGTTTATGTTCTCTAAATCTAAGTTCCTAAAAGAGTTAGGTAGATTATCATTCGTACCAGGTTTATTCAATATTAACGAGCCAATTATTTTCGGGGCTCCGATTGTAATGAACCCAATCTTAATTATTCCGTTCGTTATTACACCGCTAGTGACAACGACAGTATCATATTTCGCAGTTGTTTCAGGTATGATTCCACTCATGATGGCGAAACTGCCATTTACGATGTTAGCACCAATTGCAGCGATTATTAGCACGGACTGGACAATTATGGCTGGTGTACTTGTACTTGTTAACTTTGCGATCTCATTCGTTATTTACTATCCATTCTTCAAAATGTATGAGAAACAACAATTAGCAGGAGAGGAGAAAACAGAATGCTCGGAGCAATTATCATCTTAATTACATTCGTGATCGGGCAGTGTATTGCCCATTATTCGAAATGGGTACAAAGTAAATCTTTATTAGTGTTACTACTAGTATCAGTTTTATTAATCGGTTGTTCAATGGGTGCATATGTAATGTTAGGATTGCAATCACCGTACGTAATTATTGTACCGACAATTTTATGTGCAACGTGTTTATCTGCAAAATATAGATTTACGAGCATGGCATTAATACAACGTGTGAAGGAGATGCAAAAGCATGGAGCGTAAATTAGGGATTTCACTTTATCCAGAACATTCAACGAAAGAAAAAGATATGGCTTATATTTCCGTAGCGGCACGACACGGTTTTTCAAGAATATTTACTTGTTTGTTATCTGTGAATCGTCCGAAAGAAGAAATTGTAGCTGAATTTAAAGAGATTATTAATCACGCAAAAGATAACAATATGGAAGTTATTTTAGATGTAGCTCCGGCTGTGTTTGATCAGCTTGGTATTAGTTATAGCGATCTATCATTCTTCGCAGAGTTAGGCGCAGACGGTATTCGTTTAGATGTAGGCTTTGACGGGTTAACGGAAGCGAAAATGACGAATAATCCGTACGGTTTACAAATTGAGTTAAATGTAAGTAACGATATTGCGTACTTAGAAAATATTCTTTCGCATCAAGCAAATAAATCAGCTTTAATTGGTTGCCATAATTTTTATCCGCAAAAATTCACTGGTCTTCCGTACGATTATTTCATTCGCTGCAGTGAACGCTTTAAAAAGCATGGTATTCGCAGTGCAGCCTTTATTACATCACATGCCGCAAACATCGGTCCATGGGATATTAACGACGGATTATGTACGTTAGAAGAGCATCGTAATTTACCAATTGAAGTACAAGCGAAGCATTTATGGGCAACAGGGCTAATCGATGATGTCATTATCGGAAATGCTTATGCGAGTGAGGAAGAGTTAGAGAAACTAGGAAACTTAAATCGCTACATGTTACAGCTAAAAGTGCACTTTGTAGACGAAGCGACTGAAGTAGAGAAGAGAGCGACGCTGCAAGAATTACACGTAAGACGCGGCGACATAACAGAGTATATGGTACGTTCTACAGAAGTACGTAAAAAGTACAAAGACTATGACTTCCCAGTGCGTGAAAGTGTGCTGCAGGAAAGAGGGCAAGTTGTAATTGGTAATAACTCATTCGGAAAGTATAAAGGTGAACTGCAAATCATTTTAAAAGAAATGCCGATAGATGAACGGAAAAATATCGTCGGTACAATTGCGGAAGAGGAGTTATTCTTACTAAATTATGTAGGAGCTTGGACGCAGTTTACTTGTGTGGAATAGGGAAGATAGGGGGCGTTCCAAATTTTGGACCGCCTTTTTAATATTAAAGTACTTTTAACGTCAAAATTTGTCGGTAAATCGATATCTCTTGTCGAATCGTTGATATATTATAAGTTACGATAGATATATTCGAAAAATCGTTGATATATTGTAGGTTACGATAGATATATTTGAAAAATCGTTGATATAATTTCATTTACTATGTCATTTTTCAGTAGTTTAATAGAGTAAAAAAAGAGCCAGCCTCAACGATGAGACTGACTCTTTTTTACTGACTAGTTTAATACTTTAACTGTAACTGTTTTACGTCCCCAGCTACTTGATGAACCTTTATCTGGCATTAAAACGTCGATTTTATTACCTTTAATAGCTCCACCAGTATCACCAGCGATTGCTACTCCGTAACCTTCAACCCATACTTTTGAACCTAATGGAATGACACTTGGATCAACTGCAATTAGTTTCATGTTTGGATTAGCTGTTAAGTTGTGGCCTAAAGCTGATTTTACTTGGTCGCCTGCTTTATAACCATTTTCAAGTGGATCTGCTGTATAAGCTGTTGCTACAACACGTAACTCACGAGAAGATGATGGTGCACTAGTTTCAGTTTCTTTTGCAACAGGTTGTTGTGTAGCTGGTTTTTGAGTTTTAGCCGCTTCACGAGCTTTAGCTGCTTCTTGAGCCTTAGCCGCTTCACGAGCTTCAGCTGCTTCTTGAGCCTTAGCTGCTTCACGAGCTTCAGCTGCCTCTTGAGCTTTAGCCGCTTCACGAGCTTTAGCTGCTTCTTGAGCCTTAGCCGCTGCTTGAGCTTCAGCATCTGCTTGAGCTTTAGCTGCTTCACGAGCTTTAGCCGCCTCTTGAGCTTTAACTTCTGCTTGAGCTTCAGCATCTGCCTGAGCTTTAGCTGCTTCTTGAGCCTTAGCTGCTTCACGAGCTTTAGCCGCTTCTTGAGCTTTAACTTCTGCTTGAGCTTCAGCTGCTTCGCGAGCTTTAGTTGCTTCCACTGCTTTAGCTTTTGCTTGAGTTTCAGCTACTTCCTGAGCTTTAACTGCTTCACGAACTTTAGCTGTATCTTGAACTGTAGTTGTTTTTTCAACTTTAACTACTGGTTGAACTTTAACTGGTGCTTTACCTGTTAAGTAAGGAACATGAACATAAGCTGTTTTTCCGTTATATTCAAATTGAATCCAATCATTTTGTACTTGGTGTGTTGTTTCGATTACATCATCTTTTTTCAACTTACCAAGAATCTCTGAGTCTGTGTTTGCTCCAGCACGTACGTTTAATACGTTTGCTGTTACGTAGTAAGTGTCTTTTGTATAGTCAGCGCTTATGAAAGCTTCTTTACCGCTATTCAATTGAACTTTTGACCAACCATTTTCTGTATGTAAAACATTTACTTTATATCCATCTAATAATTTTCCTACAACTTTTGATTCAGTAGTTGGGTTTTCTCGTACGTTTAGTACGTCAGTCGTTACGATCGTTTCTGCTTTAGCAGATGTTGTGAAAATCCCAAGACCAAAAACCGCTGCTGTTGCTATACCCATAAATTTTTTCATAATAGCCTCCATTGCATTTGTTTTCGTTGACCTCATTATAGCAACCATTATTTTCTTATTTGCGAAAAACATAAAATTACAAAGCTTTCGTAACGGGGCATTAATATTCTGTAACAATTCCATAAATATCCTGATAGCGCTTCCTTGTTGTTTTTTGGCGTATTAGGGCATATGGAACACAAAATGAGTAGTATTTCAATTACTGTAACATTAATAATGTTACAGTAATGTTTCTTGGAGATATCTATAATGTTACAAAAGTAGTTCGTTTTACTGTTTAAATGAAAAATAGTTATGAAATAATAATCTTTTTAGACGTAAAAAGATATAAATGAGGTGAAATTTAATGAAATATCGATATAATTGTTACAGAATCAGTCGAAGTATGGAAAAAATTACGCCTTGATTTTCGTCTGTTACATAGTATTTTTGCAATAATAGGATTAGATAATAGCCTTAGTACCTATAAATAATGAAGAGTAATAGAATGATAGTTGTAACGTGAAACATATATAATAGAAGAAACTCGATTTAATAGGTAAATAAAAAACGCAGGAGTGTAAACTCCTACGTTTTTGTTTATTCATATCGTAAACATTCAATTGGATCAAGTTTTGCAGCTTTGTTAGCTGGTAGTAGTCCGAATGCAATACCGATCAGCATTGAAATACCTACTGCAAGAAGTCCAAGTTCTTTTGAGACAACGAGTGGCCATCCAGCAAAGATTGAGACGATCCAAGCGAAGAAAATACCGAGCATGAATCCGATGAAACCACCAAGTCCTGTTAAAATACAAGATTCGATTAAGAATTGTGTTAATACTTTACCACGTGTTGCACCAAGAGCTTTACGAATACCAATCTCACGTGTACGTTCTGTTACAGATACGAGCATGATGTTCATTACACCGATACCACCAACAAGTAAGGAGATAGCAGCAATACCACCGAATACCATTTTCATCATACCGATTGATTCGTCTAGTTGTTTCGTAAATTCACCTAAGTCTTGTGCTTCGAATTTGTGCTCAAATTTAGGAGCTTTCAGTTCGTTTAAGACAGAAACGGCTTGTTTTTCTACACTTTTACGTTCTGTCGGAGAGGTCATTGTTAATCTTACGGAGTCATACTCATTTACTCCTGAAATTACAGGTGCATTTTCAAGTGATGTATAACCTTCAGGCATAGGCATTCCAAAGTCGTTTTTCGTTTCGTATACACCGACTATTTTATACGGCTTTCCTTTTATATCCGTGTATTGATTTGATTCCCAACCACTATTAAATAATTTGTTGAAAGCTTCTTCATTTAATATAACAGCAGGGATTGCTTGGTTTAGTTCACTGTCATTTAATTCACGACCGTGAACTAATTTTATTTTCGAATCTGTCATAAAGGCGCCTGTTCCACCTTTTAAATCAAGATTTACATCTTTTGAACCAGCAGATGCTTTTACTTTCATACTTACGTCTGGATACACATCTTTTACGCCTGGTATAGTTTGTAGACGTTTTAGCATATCAGGTGTGATTTTGGCACTATCTGTTCCGTAATCAGGATTGTTGTAGTAAATCGTTACTTCGTTATCTTTTCCTTGGCCTAATTCTTTTTTAAACTTTGCGTTTGTACCATCACCCATTGAAATGATAGTAATAATGGCACTAATACCGATAATAATACCTAACATCGTTAAGATGGAACGCATTTTATGAGCAAAGATAGAGGAAAGGGCCATGCGTATATTTTCACTCGTATTCAAAATTAACCTCTCCAATCTTGGACGATATTTCCGTCACGAATTACAATTTGACGTGCTGCAGCTTCCCCGATTTCACGGTCATGGGTAATCATAATGATTGTTGAGCCTTGTTTATTTAATTCGTAAAAGAGATCCATAATTTGTGTACTTGTTTTCGTATCAAGTGCTCCCGTCGGTTCATCGGCTAAAATGAATTTTGGGTTATTTACGATTGCGCGTGCAACAGCGACACGCTGCTTTTGTCCACCTGATAATTCATTCGGTAAGTGAGTAGCGCGATCAGCTAAACCGACTTTTGTTAAAGCAGCTAATGAGCGCTCACGTCTTTCCTTTTTATCGACTCCAGCGTAAATAAGAGGTAGCTCTACATTTTGAAGTGCTGTAAGTCTCGGTAATAACATGAAGTTTTGGAATACGAATCCGATTTCTTTATTACGAACATGTGCAAGTTCTGTTTCAGACATGTTTGAAATGTTTTGTCCAGCTAGTTCGTACGTACCTGTCGTCGGTTTATCTAAGCAACCGATAATGTTCATTAATGTTGATTTACCAGAACCAGAAGGTCCCATAATAGAAGTGAATTCTCCTTGGTTCAGTGTTACGTCAATTCCGTGTAATATTTGAACGGATTCTGCACCATTTTGGAAGGATTTCGTGATGCCTTTTAAGTTAATCACTGGGCGACAACCTCCATACCATCTTTTAAGTCTTTTTCAGGTTTAGAGATAATTTCCTCTCCTTTTTTCACTCCAGAAACTTTTGCTTCGCTATCAGTCTCGAATTCAACAGTAACTGCTTGTTCTTTCGCTTTACCGTCTTTTACAACGAAGACAACATTTTTGTCACCTTTTTTCACGATACTGCTTTTCGGAACAATTGTACCAGTTGCTTCGCCAGATTTACTTGTTACGTAAACGTGGAAGCCGTTTTGTAGTTCGTCACTATTATCTAAAGTGACAGTGAATTGATAGTTAGAAACAGTTTTATTTTCATCCATGCTCTTTAATGGTGTAGAACCGATTTCTGTTACTTTTCCTGTCCAAGTCTTACCAGCGACAGTTTTTGATGAAACAGTTACTTCTTGCCCAACTTTCATACTAGCAAGCTCATATTCAGAAAGTTGACCTTTTACCTTAAATTGACCAGCGTGACGAAGAGTAATTCCGCTCATACCTGTTTTTTCGTCAGCAGTTTTCACGATATCATCAATTACGCCATCAGCAGGACTTGTTACAGAAAGTGTGTTTACTTTTTCTTTTGCTGCTTTAATCATTTCATCAGCTTTTTCAACTTCAAACTTTTTCATTTCAAGTTGTGATTCTAATTGCCCAACTTCAACTTCTGATGCTTTTAATGCTTCAGCAGGAAGGCCTGCATTTTTATCTTTTTGTAATTTTTGTTTCGCTGCATCAATTTGTTTTTGGAACAACGTTACTTCTTTTTGTGCGATTTTCTTTTGCATTTCTGCTTCTGTTACACCTTGTTTAGCAGTAGGGTCATTGTATTTAAACAGAAGCTGACCTTTTTTCACTTCATCGCCTTTTTTTACAGCTAATTCATATGTTCCTTTTGTTGGATCGAATGAAATAGTTTCAATTCCGTTTGGAATAACTTCGCCACCAAATTTTTGCGCGTTTTGGATTTGTTTTTCAGTTACTTTATATCCGCTATATGCCATTGCTACTTCTGAACCGCCACCACCAGCAAATGCAAAGTATGATCCAGCTGCAATTCCAATTGCTACTACACTAGTAATTAACACTTTATTTTTCTTTTTCATCTATTTATCACCTTTTCGTTCGTTTTAGTATCTACATTAAGTATAGAAGAGGAGAAGAATCTGACAAATCGTTTTAGCTTACAATAACCTTACAGTTTTGTAAGGTATGAATATGTAAATGTAAGGTAGAGGTTGTCCTAGTATAAGCAAATGAATTGACTCATTGTTTCTTTCTTACAATAATATTGTATGAAGGAGAGGAGGAAGGAAGATGGAAGCTTATTTTAGTGCGCATCCATTAAAATCGTTTATTCCATACTCAAGACAACACGTCCTTATATTATTTATTATGTTGGTGGGGATATTTTTTCTGTATCAATACCAAGATTTATTGCGTCAAAGTGAGTGGAATATAACGGTTCGATATGCGATTGCATTTCTATTTATAGGGAGTGAAATTGGGCTCTATATGTGGGAATGGAAAGCAGGGATTTTTGAGCTAGGCACTTCATTACCGTTTGAGTTATGTACGATTAGTTTATTATTAGCGTCGATTATGATTGTAACGAAAAGTTACCGCATATATGAGATTGTATTTTTTACAGGAATTATTGGTGCATCACAAGCCATTTTAACGCCGAACTTGCAGTATACTTTTCCATATTTTCGTTTCATTGAATATTTCATCGCACATGTATTGCTCATTTGGACACCGCTCTTTATGACTTGGGTAGAAGGGTATCGTCCTACATTACAATCTATTAAACGTACGATGATATTTTTAAACATATTGATTCCGATTGTTTCGTTTGTAAATTACAAAACAGGTGGTAATTATATGTTTTTAGCTCATAAGCCAGAAACAGCTTCATTACTCGATATGTTAGGACCGCATCCTTACTATATTATTTCATTAGAGATAGCTGCACTTATTGGATGTTTTATTTTGTATATGCCATTTGTGAAAAGAGAAAAACAGTTACACAAAGAATCGTTAGGGTCATAACCTAGCGATTTTTTATCTATTGAATATTTACAATTCAGAAAATTAAGAATAAAATTAAGGGGTAAATTATAGAGAGAGAAGGGCGAAAATGGTCAAAAAGGTATTTTTGAATGGAATGGAAGTGACGATTCAATTTCTTATTTCGATTTTGGGGATTATTATTTTAGGGGCTTTGCCGAAATTATTTTATGGATTTAAGGTGGATGTATCAAAGTACATACAGAGTTTAAAAGAAGTGTTTGTGAACTTAATGGATATTTCCAATTTGCAATATGTGAGAGGTAAATTTTTATTTCCACAGTTGTTCGTCCATTATAAAGAAACGATTATTATTTTTTTGGCTGCTTTTTTCATTTCATTATTTGTAGCATTTTGTATCGTTTATGTAATTATGAGTAGTTCACCGCGTATACAACATCGAATTAAATCATTTCTTATCTTCCTAGAATCCATTCCAGATATTCTTCTTATTTTAGTATCACAAATTTTAGTTGTATGGTTTTTTAAACAAACAGGTTTTTTACCTTTTCAAATTGCGTCAATTGGAGGCGAGTCGATTAGAGGGTTGCCAATATTGTGTTTGAGCATCCCGACTACGATTATGTTTGTAAAAATGGTAGTGCTTCGTTTTGAAAATGAACTAGAAAAAGATTATGTACTATTTGCTAAGGCGAAAGGGCTGGGGCGCTTTCATATTTTAAATCGTCATATTTTACGAAATGTGTTGCTTAGTACACTATTCTTTGCGAAAACGAATATCTTTTTTATGTTATCTAATTTATATATTATAGAATGGATTTTTAATACGGGTGGTATTTTCATGTTTTTAAAATCGTACGAGGGTATTAGGGTGGAGGTTTTCATCGTTAGTGTACTGCTTATTTATATTCCGGTTTTTATTTTATTTAAATTGTTTCATTATCTCATTCCGGCTGCGATGAAGGAGAGATTATAATATGTGGACGTATATAAAACGTGATAAAAGATTTTGGATAAGCATTGGGTTTCTTCTCCTATTAGTTCTTTTGAGCATCGGAAATACGTTATGGAATGATGGACACATTAGGCAAGTTACATTGCAATATGATGCGGATGAAAATCCACAAGTGCCACCGTTTTCACCTTCATCACAATTTTTACTCGGGACAGACCGGAAAGGATACGACCTGTTACATTTAGTCATTGAAGGTGCGAAGTGGACGATTGGTATATCTATTTTAATTGCGGCACTTAGAATGGTGATAGGTGTGTTTTTTGGTGTTGTGCTTGGAACATATGTAAAAAGAGGGTTTTCAAAAATTGAGGCTTTCTTTGATAGTTTTACAGTTATTCCAACAGTTATGATTGCGTACTTTTTTCTTCACTTTGCAAATGCATTTGGGAGTGGAGAGGAAACAACAACCTTTTTTGAAAGGGCTTCGTTTCAAGTTTTATTACTTGTAATGCTTGTGATGCCAGTTATTGCACTGTATGTTGCGAAGGAAGTCCGTAAGTTGAGAACCGAAGAATTTATTGAAGCTGCGTGCATATTAGGTGGATCGAGAAGGCATATTGTTATAAAGCATATTTTCCCGCATCTCTATATGACGTTTATACTTGTATTTTTTCAGCAGTTTACGCAAACTCTTACTATTTTACTGCACTTAGGGTTACTAGAAATATTCTTTGGCGGAACAGTTCAGTTTTTAGGACCGATAGAAGAAATAGAATCATACACACATGAATGGTCAGGCTTAATTGGAGTCTATTTTAGATCATTAACAGTGAATCCGTGGATCCCGCTCGTTCCCATTACATTTTTTGGACTTACCATTTTTTCAGGAAATATGATCGTAAAAAGTATAGAAGAGGCAATGATGAAAGTAAGGTTAGGCGGAGAGATAAAGAAGGCTGATATAGAAGAGGAACAATCTGCTGTGCAGTCAAAAGAAGAGTTATTTACTTTTAAACATACGATGTGAAGAGAAAAAAGAAGCAAGCATGGATTTCATGCTTGCTTCTTTTCTTTATTTTGTAGAAACTTCACCTGCAGCTTCTGTTTGCGGAATAAAGTATCCAATTATACCACCGATTATGGCTGGAATGATCCAGCCAATTCCTAAGTTATAAAAAGGAATGGTGTGTACGATATTAGCGATAAAACTTGGTATCATTTCCACATTATCAAGTGCATGAATACAGCTAATAATAAATGCTGCGATCATCGCTCCGATGTAGACAGAAGGTTTACGTTTCGTATATTTGTCGATAAATGATACGAAAACTAAAATGATTGTAATTGGGTACAAAATAATTAATACAGGTAGTGTGATTTTAATTAATAAGCTTAATCCTAAGTTTGAAATA
Organism: Bacillus sp. FSL K6-1218; assembly: GCF_038006445.1. Lineage (NCBI taxonomy): Bacteria > Bacillati > Bacillota > Bacilli > Caryophanales > Bacillaceae > Bacillus > Bacillus sp. FSL K6-1218. The sequence continues at coordinate 802,653 of NZ_JBBOVE010000001.1, forward strand.
ACGAAGCTAAAGATACAAACGTATAGCACAAGCTTTTTGTATGAAACATTTGTTAGCACTGTTGTGAAGTAATTTGCAAATGCACTTACAACACCAATTGCCGTCGTTAAACAAGCGAAGATAATGGCGATACTTAATAAAACATTACCGCTTGTCCCAAAGAATTGATACATAACAGTAGCTAATAGTTGACCACCGTTTTCGAATTGCCCTAAGTTGCCGTTTGAAGCGCCGATATAACCGAGTAAGAAGTAAACAATTGTTAAGAATAGAGCAGCAATGCTTCCGCAAATGATTGTATATTTCGCGATAGATTTCTTCTCTTGTATACCGTTTTGACGAATTGCATTTACAACAATTGTTGATAGTACGAGAGCGCCAATTGCATCTAACGTTAAAAATCCTTCAAGAAATCCTTTGAAAAACGGGATGTCTTTATAGTCACCGATAGGCTCTGCAAACGTTCCTGGTGAAAGAATCGCTTTTGTTGCCATAATTGCAATAATTACAAGTAAAATTGGTGTTAATATTTTACCGATATGATCTACTAGCTTGGATGGATTTAATGATAAGAAGTAAACGACTGTAAAGAAAATCGCACTAAAAACTAACATAGAATACCATTGATCTGGGAAAAGTGGTGCAATCCCGATTTCATAAGATACAGATCCAGTTCGTGGAATAACAAATAGTGGGCCGATTGAAAGATAAATAATGATAGCGAATACTGCTGCGAATTTTGGGTGAACACGGCTCGCTAAAGTGTTAAAACTACCACCAGCAAGGGCAACAGCAACGATAGCAAGTAAAGATAAACCGACGTCTGTAATAATAAATCCTGTAATGGAAACCCACATATTTTCTCCGGAAGAAAGACCAAGAAGGGGCGGGAAAATCATATTACCAGCACCGAAGAAAACTGCGAATAGTAATAAACTAATCGAAAGTATTTGCGCTGGTTTTAAAGTTGTACGCATATAAAGAAAATCCTCCTAATGAGTATTTTTTGTCGAAAATTCAAATAATTTGTCGAGTAACTGTTATTATTTTAAAGGTCTGATGACTAGAAAGCAATAGGGAATTTTGAAAATATTAAAAAATAATGCATTAAATCGAATAAATATACTATTTATATGTTTAATAGGAAGGATTTAACTTTTAACGCAAAAAAACACATATCGCTAGGATACGTGTTTTAAAAAAATATTTTTTTATCGCGTTCTTCTTTTAAAATTTCAACTGCTTCTCGGAAACGTTGTGAATGGACAATTTCTCGTTCACGTAAAAAGCGTAGGCTGTCATTTATATCTGGATCATCTGATAAGTTAATGAGCCATTGATATGTTGCGCGTGCTTTTTCTTCAGCTGCAATATCCTCGTATAGATCGGCAATTGGATCACCTTTAGCCTGTATATAGGTTGCAGTAAATGGAACACCAGCAGCGTTATGGTAATGAAGAGCACTGTCATGATCAGCGTAATGAGGGTCAAGACCAGCAGCTTTCATTTGTTCAGGGGTCGCATCTTTCGTCAGCTTATAAACCATCGTAGCAATCATTTCAAGGTGAGCAAATTCTTCTGTGCCAATATCAGTAAGTAGGCCAATGACTTTATCAGGAATTGTATAACGTTGATTTAAGTACCGTAGTGCAGCAGCTAGTTCCCCATCTGCACCGCCGTATTGCTCAATTAATAATTTTGCAAGCGCTGGATTGCAAGTTCCCACTTTAACTGGGTATTGTAATTTCTTTTCATAAATCCACATAGTTTCTCTCCTTTATATTTGCCATGGCCACGGTCCTTTGCTCCATTCCCAAGGGGCATTAGAATAGCTGTTTCCAAACTGTTGGAGTGGTCCGTATTTTTCTTCCATCTTTTGTTTTAATACTCTCCGTTTATAGGAAAAGTCATTAAATTGATTAATCGCGGCGGTGTCATCTGGATGTGTATCTAAATAAAGAGTGAGTTCAACTAGTACAAAGTCTAATTCTTGAAGCTCCAGTAAAAGCTGATAGTATTCTTCTGGTAGCGATTGATTCACGTCAGTAGTCACCGCCCTTTTTTATAAGGATTTTCATAATAGTCATAAAAAACAGGCCATAAAGTCCCTTTTTGTAGTGCTTCTTTTGGTGTGAATTGCGGCAAGTTTGGCGGTTGAAAGCCTAAAAATAAATTAGGAGGAGTAGAATAATATTTTTTTCCGATAGGAGGACAAGGATCGAGAGGACTATGATAGGGCACGAATGATCTCATATATTTATTCACGAATAAACCTCCTTAAATGTCCATTACTACGTATTGTATTCAGACATAATAGGCCTTTATGACACATATAAAAAAGTAATAAGTGCAGGGGGAATGAATGTGGAGAATGTAAAAAATTTAATTGTGTTAGAAGTAAAGAACTTAAAGGAAACTCTGTATTTTTACGAAGGAATTTTAGGGATAACACCTAGTTCAGAAAGACCACAATTAGATATTACAGGTGTTTGGTATGATGCCGATTCAACGAGAATTAGTTTTGTTATGAATCGTATGTTAGGAGGAAGAGAGAAGAGTGTTACGAATTCATGCGCTGGTTTAACATTTTCGATTTCTAACATAGAGAAGTTAAAAAAGAAGCTAGCGTTTTATGAAATTTTATATACGGAAAACAAAAGTGAGAAGAGTATTGTAGTACAAGACCCAGATGGATACAAACTTCAAGTGATAGAGAAGGCCGAATAAACGGAGGGGATTTAGTGGAGAGAAATTATGAAGAAAGTGCGTTGTTTGAGCATCAATTTTGGCTAAAGGTACTTACTGATCATGCACAATTTTTACTGGATGCATTAGCTCCGAAGGAAAAAGAGGATATAAAGAAAGCTACTTACTTTGTTGAAACATTTACGAATCTTTTAAATAAAGTTCATAATGTGAATCTCATTGCATTTTCAAAAGAGGCAGAACGAGCCGCAAAGGAAATACGAATGTTTAAATTAAGTATTATACAGAAACAACTCGAGGGAAAAATCACTATTCATTTTACGCCAACTTTCATCAATCATATGGTAAACGAAGTAGAAGAATATATAACGGTGTTAGAATTTTTAAAGAAAGGAGAAGTTCCGCCTGTTTTTCATGAATTACATTATCATCTCGTTTGGTTAACGGATGCGGCTGGCCATGCAGGGTCTATTTCTGGTGGATTAGATCTTGTTGAAAAAAGATTAAAAGAGAAAAGCGAAGAATTTACGAAGCATTTTGAACAATTTTACTTAAAGGCAGTTGAGATGACGGGGTACTTACGGACAGAGCTTCATCATTTTCCTGCATTAAAGAAGTTTACAAAAGATGTTTCACTTGAGTTAAAATTATTTTCGCATTTTCTCCATGAGGTTGAAGAGCTGGAGTTATCGAATGAAATATTAAGTGCATTATCTGCTAGAATGGCGGATCATATGGCAAGAGAAGAATGTTATTACTTATTAAAATTAGCCCAATCTTCTGGACTTGAGATGCCAAAGTGTAATCCGCTTTAAAGAAAAAAGAGGTCAATTTTATTTGGCCTCTTTTTCTGTTTTATTTTCTCTTTTTATTTTTGCTTGTTCAATACTTGCCTGTAATGTCTCCATAATATTGATGATATTTGGAGCAGGAGAGATTGTTTCGGTTTTTTCCTGTTGTTCAATTTTGTTTTCGATTAGTTCGGTAAGTGCTTCTTTATACTCATCTGTATACATTTCTTGTTCAAAAGGATTTGTAAGATGGTGGATTAAATTGATTGCTGTGGTGAGTTCTTGTTTTTGAATCGGATAATTTTCATTACTTGGTAAGTTAGGTGTATTTGTTATATCGCGAATTTCATTAGGGTAGTGAATAGTTTGTAATATAAGCCCATCTTCAAAGTTACGGATAATAGCTAAATGTTGTTTTTTTCTAATGGAAATATGGATAAGACCAAGTTTATTCGTACGTTCAAGTGCTTCTTTTAATAATAAATACGATTTTTCATGTCCTGAGGTAGGGCCTATAAAATAAGAACGATCGTAGAGAACAGAATCAATTTCGTTATTTTGGACAAAAGATATAATACGAATAGATCTTGGTTCGTGAGCTTTTTGCAACTCAGCTAATTCTTTTTCATCCATAATAATGTACTTATGAGGTGCGTATTCATAGGCTTTTACAATATCTTTATCATCAATTTCTTCATCCGTACAATCAGGAGCAAATTTTTTATATTTAATAGGTGTTAAGCATTCTTTATGAAGACTTAAAAATTTTATATCGTTTTCTTCTACGGCACTGTATAGTTTGATTCCTATATTTAATAATCCAAGTGAGAGTGCACCTTTCCATACGGTATGCAAATGTAGTCTCTCCTTTCCTTAAAAATGATTATGTATATTATGAGATAGTAAGAAATTTCCTATACGTTTATTTGCTTTTTTAGTGAAGAGTAAGCGGGAGAGCCTGAGATATAAAATATATTGACAAGCCCTTCGAAATATTTTAATGTGAGTGTATAAAATTGTCTATAAAGGGGAGTAACTTATTACAGTAAAGTCGTCATTACAGGGAGAAACCCTCGGCTTTATTGGCAACGTTTCGTTGTTAGTGAGACCTTTACCAGCAATGGTAAAGGCCCCTTATTGTCTTTTTTAGGACCCTTACCATGTTTGGTAGGGTCCTTTTTGTATACAAAGAGAGGAGATATAAAAATGAAAAAACTTATTAGTAGATTAAGAGTTGTATTTCATGTTCGCCGATTTGTTCCATTCCTATTTGACTTTTTCACTTCAAAAGAGGTTTCAATAAAGAAGAAAATTTTATCTATTGCGTTTTTAGTTGGTTATGTTGCGATGCCGCTCGATTTAATTCCAGACTTCTTACCGTTTATCGGTATTTTAGATGATATTGGAATTGTGTTATTTATTTTGAACCGAATTGTAAAAATGGCGCCAGTTCAATTACAAGAAAAGCATAACGTAAACGTAGGATAGGAGTTAAAAATATGGAGCAAATTATTTTAGATATAATCGAGTTTTTAAAGCAGTTTTCTTATTTTGGAGTTGTGTTAGCATTAACGTTTGAATTTATTCCAGCAGAAGTAGTTTTGCCCATGGTTGGTTATTGGGTGTACGAGGGAGATATGAATTTTTGGCTTGCTGTACTAGCCGGAACCCTCGGCGGAACGACAGGACCTTTAACGTTATATGCACTCGGTTATTACGGCGGTCGTCCTCTATTAATAAAATACGGGAAATACTTCTTCATTAAAGAAGAACAAATTCAAAAAGCAGATGATTTCTTTGAGAAATATGGACCGGTTGTAGCATTTGTTGGACGCTTTGTGCCAGGAGTTCGAACGCTTATTTCTGTTCCGTGTGGTATGGCGAAAATGAACATATGGAAATTTAGTATATATACATTTGTAGCAATGTTCCCGTTAACGACTTTGTATGTTTATTTTGGAATGAAATTAGGTCCGCATTGGGAAAAGGCAGCGGATGTTGTTGGGCAATATATGCTACCGATATTAGGAGGCGTTATTCTTATCGTTGCTAGTATCTTTGTCTATAAATATATGAAGAAAAGAAATAAAACGGAATCTATCTAGTCATTTGAATATTTTTTGAAAATAGATGAATAGTACAGGCAAAAGACTCTGAGGTACATACACATATAGGGAATATAAAAGAGAGAGGGGAAACAACTATGTCTTGTGAGTGCTCAGGGTCAGCATTAACTTGTTGTCCAGATAAAAATTATGTGCAAGATAAAGTGTGTAGTCCGTGGTCTGCTACTGTAGTTGCAACAGCAATTGATAATGTTCTCTATACAAATAATATTAACCAAAACGTAGTTGGTACTGGTTTTGTTAAATATGATGTTGGACCAGGCCCAATTACTGTAGAGGTACTTGATTCTGCTGGGGGTACAATTGATACACAAACATTAAACCCAGGAACGAGTATTGCTTTTACGTATCGCCGCTTTGATAGTATACAAGTTGTGTTACCTGCAACACCTGCTGGAACGTATCAGGGAGAATTTTGTATTACAACACGTTATCCACTTTCATAGCAGAATAGGAGAGGTTCAAAATGGGAATGAGAAGTTCCAGTTTGTCTTGTTGTTCTAATAAAACACTTGTGCAAGACCAAGTATGTACAGACTGGTCTATTACAGGTGCTGGTACTCAAATTGTATATACAAATAATATCACGCAAGAAGTATATGGTTCAGGTTACGTGAAATACGATGTGGGAGCCAACCCGATTACAGTTGATTTTTTAGTAGGGGCAACAGTAGTTGATACAATTACTGTACAACCACAAAGTAGTGGTACTTTCACTGTCCGATATTTTACTACTGTCCGAATTACTACGACAGGAACGACTGTTAATCAAGGTGAGTTTTGTATTACAGTACGTTATCCAATCTCATAAAAAGCATACCGTGAACGGTATGCTTTTTTTGAGAAAGTAATGAAATTGGTATTCTATAAGCAACATGTAAATTCACAACAGTACTTGCCTTCTAAATATAGTGAAGGATTACTTGTTATATTGATAATACTGACCGATTGTAAGTCTTTTCCTGTGTACGATATTGTATTACCAGGAAACACAGTGAAAATATTGGTTACGGCTCCAACGATCTGAATTGTAATTGCTTCTGTGCTGCTAGTACTATTGTAAACTGAGACAGTACCTGATATAAGTAGTATCCCATCACTTTGCCACAGTATCATTGATTGTGATGCATCTTTGGTAGAAGGAATGGTGTTATTAGTTATAAGGAAATTCCCTGCAAATTCATTTGTTACTCGCTCGCAATTTGGATTTGGAGGAGGGGGCGGTGGACAAGGGTCTGGACAAATAATAGATAAAGGAGCGAAACAGCCGATATTTTTTTTATTCTTCAATACAACCCCTCCTTTTAAGTTGTCTTTTACTACTATTAAATGTAAAAGCATGGCCGATGTGTTAAAAAAAGAAGGAAATATTAAAAATTAAAATTGTCTAATAGGCTTAAACCTTAACTTATCATTAGTGTTATAGAAAAGATTATATGTGAATAGTCATAGGAAAAGAATGATCAGACTCTTTTAGACAAAAGGTGGTTGTATACAATAGTACGAGGAATGTTGGACTTAATTTCTAATTAACTGTATATTTACAAAAATCTAATAAAGTTCATTTGTTATTTAAACGACATTAACATGTATTAGATAAAATAGCCCTTGTAATGAATCAATTATTATGAGGAGGATTCACGTGGAAAGAATTGCTTTACGAAAAGTAAAAGGTCTTATTGGATTATTGATGGTTTTTGTATTAGCATTTGTATCATTTCCGTGGAGTACATCAGTCAAAGCGGAAGAGAAAAAGCAAGAAAAGGCACCAAATGAGAAGAAAATAGTTTTCCCAGTTGTAAGTGATGTTCATATTAAAAATAGTGGAACAGATGATATGTTTCGCTGGAAAAGAGCGATTGAACAGTTCAATACGCTTGCACCAAAGCAAGATGCGTTCGTAATTGTGGGAGATTTTACTGATTCAGGGTCTGTGCAGCAATATGATCGTTTCATGCAAGTATATAACGAAAATGCAAATAAAGATGCAGTACGAATGAATTCTCTTGGTAATCATGATTATTGGAACGGTTTATCTGTAGAAGGAGCGCAGAAGCGTTTCTTAGAAAAAACAGGAATGGAATCAATTTATTATCATAAAGTGGTAAAAGGGTATCATTTTATCGTAATGTCTCCAGAAAATGAAACGACACATGGGTATTATTCGGACAAACAAATTAATTGGTTAAAAGAAGAAATGGCAAAGGCGCAAAAAGATGATCCAGAAAAACCGATTTTTGTATTTTTACATCAACATATTAAAGATACAGTGTACGGTAGCCAAGAATGGGGAACAAAGGATAGTGCAAAAATTAATGCAGTATTAAAAGAATATCCGCAAGTCATTACGTTTTCAGGTCATTCACATTATCCATTAGATGATCCAAGATCGATTCATCAAAAGGACTTTACATCTGTTGGTACCTCTTCTGTAAGCTATATGGAGGTAGAGGGTGGCAAAGTGCAAGGGAATACTCCTTCAGAATCGCGTGCATTAAGCCAAGGTTTATTAGTAGAAGTAGACGATAAAGAAGTAACGATTAATCGACGCGATTTCCATACGAATTCTTGGACAGGCGAGCCATGGAAAATTAAATTACCAGCAAAGAAAGAAACATTTACACATGTAGAAGATCGTGATAAAGAAAAGCCTTACTTTGCTAAGGATGCAAAGCTTGCTGTATCAAATGTAACAGAAAATGCGGCAACAGTAACATTCCCGCAAGCATTGGACAACCTTCTTGTTCACTCTTACCGTGTACAGGCTAGAGATAAGCAAACGGGTGAAATAAAAAATAAATTGTTAGCATTCTCAGAGTTTTATCGTGATCCAGTGCCGAAAGATCTTACGTTTACGCTTGCAGGATTAGATGGCGGGAAAACATATACACTTGAAGTCTTTGCGATTGATTCATTTGGCAATGAAACCGCGCAGCCGTTAACTGCGGAAATTACTACGAAAAAAGATAATATTGACCCGAATGTGAAAGTACCAAAAGCTGATGTTTTTGATGTAAACTTTGCAGATGGTACATTTAAAGACAATTCACCATTTGGTACAAAAGGTGATGTGAAGGGCAATGTGACTATTGAATATGATAAAGCATTGAAAAAGAATGTTATGAAGTTAAACGGACAATCTAATACATTTGGATACCTTCCATTTTCAGCAGCACAAAAAGAGAAAGTAGCAAATACATTTACGCTAGAAACGGTATTTTCAATGAATCAAATCCGTGGCCAAGGTATTTTGCAAAATACAGAGAGCGGTGGAATTGGTTTTGAATCTACAGGCGATGGAACTGTAGAACTGTGGGCTCATATTGGTGGTAGCTATAAACGTGTTGGAACGAAATTAGCAGCAAATAAAACGTATCACTTAACAGGAACATATAACGGAAGTGAAGTGGCAATTTACGTAGATGGTAAAAAAGTAAATAGCCAGCCAGCTACTGGGAAAGTGTATCATCCAAACGTACCATTTGCACTTGGAGCGGATCCTGATAGTAACGGAAATGGTGGTATTCCGTTAAACGGACAAATTGCGCTTGCGAAATTATATAGTAAAGCGTTAAGTTCTTCAGAAGTATTAGCAGCGTACAATGAGTTTTCTAACCGTACGAAGTTAGAGCAAGTAACTGCGTTATTTGAAGAGCTTGGAAAAGTAAAAGAAGTGTTAGCTGGTACGTATGAATTTGGTGATAAGCCAGGTCAATATTCAAAGGAAGCATTTCAAGAACTAGAGAAAAGCTATAACATTGCAAAGCAAGCGTTCGAAAATGTAGGAAGTACTGGGGAACAAATTATTCAAACGTATAACGAATTAAAAACAGCTAATGTAACATTTGTACAATCAAAAGTGGCAGAAGAACAACCAAAAACACCGAAAGAAAAATTACAGATCAATATTGAATCTGCAAAAGCAGTAGTGAAGAAAGCGCAAGCTGTAAATGTAACAGATGGTTCAGTGAAATCATTGCAACAAAAAATTACAGTTGCAGAAGCTGTATTAAAAGATGTGGAAGTAAAAGATGCACAGGTAGAAACGATGAATCGTACATTAGAGTATGCGATTTCACTCGTTGACAAAAGTATGAACAAATAAGAGAGAAGAAAAGAAGCTTATCATGATAGGCTTCTTTTTTGTTATACTAAAAGTAGCATAGAATGAAGGAGCGAATAATTTGGAACAGAAAAAGCTAAAAAGGATTCTTGAATATGTATGGATCGCGGTTGTGCTCCTTGTAGGATATTATTTCTTAAAAGAGAAAAGTATTTGGGTTTTATTTTTAATGACTTTTTTATTAGCAGGACTAGGAACGTTATTTATTAACTTTTTCTTTGATAGTTTGAATGCCTGGAAGAATAAAAAGAAGGGAACGAAGTAAAGGAGGGAATATATGCAAAAGTGGAAGCTCATATATCAGGTGATTATTTTCCTATTGCTTGTAGGTATTGGAATGGTTAAATACTCGACACCAATAGGAAATTGGGCATGGTTTACAGCTTGCATTGGCATATTCATCATTTTACAATCGTTGACGAAAAAAAATAATAAGATATGAAGGTAGCTCGCCGTTTTATCGGCGAGCTATTTTGTTATGCTTTTTTCTTTTCATCATTTGTTTTTTCAATAGCTAAATGACTATGTTTCCTAGAGTAGAAGAAATAGAAGCATAAGCCGACTATAAGCCAAACTGCAAAGCTAATCCATGTTGTTTTAGACAAATTGATCATTAAATATAAGCAGCAAAGAATCGCGACAACTGGTAATACAGGTACGAAAGGTGTACGGAATCCACGTTTTAAATCAGGGTGTGTTTTTCGTAAAATAAGTACTGCGCAGCAAACGAATGTAAAGGCTGTTAACGTGCCGATGTTTACTAAATTCGCTAGCAAATGTAAATCTAAAAGTCCTGCTAATAAAGCAGCAACAACGCCAGTAATCCACGTATTTAATAAAGGGATTTTTACTCTTTTATTTACACGTGCTAACGCTTTTGGAAGTAGACCATCACGGCTCATTGCATACGAAACGCGAACTTGTCCATACATAACGACTAAGAGAACGGTTGTCATTCCAGTCATCGCTCCAACAGCGAGTAGTCCTGCAATTGTATCCTCACCAACGAAATGCAATGCAAATGCAACTGGATCAGAAACGTCTAATTGCGTATAAGGAACCATACCTGTTAAAACGAAAGATACAATCATATATAAAACAGTACAAATAAGAAGAGAACCGATAATACCAATTGGTAAGTCACGCTGCGGTTTTTTCGTTTCTTCTGCAGCGGTTGCAATTGCATCAAATCCTAAGAAGGCGAAGAACACAGTGGCAGCCCCAGTAATAATACCGTCGTATCCGAATGGGATGAACGGTGTCCAATTTTCAGGTTTTACATATTTTGCACCTGCTACGATAAAGGCGATAATAACGGCTAACTTGATAAGAACCATAATATTATTAATGCGTGCGCTTTCGCGTATACCAAAACTTAAAAGGCCAGTAATAAGAAGTAAAATGCAGACAGCTGGTAAATCAATGAGACCACCTTTTCCTACGCCAGGGGCCGAGGCGATTATGGCGGGAAGATGGACGTTAAATCCTTGTAGTAAAGATTGTAAATAACCAGACCAACCGACAGCTACTGCTGCAACGGCAAGTAAATATTCGAGCATTAAACACCAGCCGACGATGAAGGCGACGACTTCTCCGACTGTCATGTATGCGTAAGTATACACACTTCCTGAGACAGGAATAGAAGAAGCAAATTCAGCATAACAAAAGGCTACACAAGCACAAGTAAATGCAGCAATAAGAAATGATAGCATAATACCAGGACCAGAATGTTTTGCTGCAACAATACCTGTTAATACAAAAATCCCTGTCCCAATTACGGCGCCGATTCCTAGAAACGTTAAATCGAGTGCAGTTAATGTTCTATCTAGCTGCTTTGGTGATTCAGTACTAAGCGCTTTTTTTCGTAATAATGACTTCACTTTGGACTCTCCCCCCGTTTTTTCATTTCCATAACTACGACTATAGTATGAGCCCGTTAAAAAAGAGTAAGTAAGGAAGTGGAGGTGCAGTTATGGTATGTAGTTTTTAAAATTGCTGGATTAATCTTAATATAATTCAGAATATTTTGTCAAATAAAAATATGACAAATAAAATGCGGATCAATAGGGGAAACTACTTGCAGAAATGGACGGGGGTTAACGACCCACTGATTAAAGTTAAAGTAGGAGCAGATGCTATGTTATTTTATTTTGAACTTGTCGTCATTTTACTTTGTACGAAATTAGCTGGTGACATTAGTGTAAGACTTGGTCAGCCTTCTGTACTTGGTAAGTTAATTGTCGGTATTATTATCGGTCCGGCTGTATTAGGTATTATTAATAGTTCTGAACTGATTGATGAATTGAGTGAGATTGGTGTTTTGTTACTTATGTTTATGGCGGGACTTGAAACAGATTTAGAAGAGTTAAATCGGAATTTGAAATCGTCATTTGCAGTAGCGGCTGGTGGAATTATTTTTCCTTTCATCGGTGGTTATGTAACAGGATTGCTGTTTGGATTAATGCAGTCCTATGCCATTTTTTTAGGGTTATTACTTTGCGCAACATCGGTTAGTATTACGGTGCAGACGCTACGTGATCTAGGAAAAATGAATACGAGAGAAAGTACAACAATTTTAGGTGCTGCCGTATTTGATGATGTCATTGTCGTTATTTTATTGGCATTTGTAATGAGTTTTTTAGGAACACAAGATGTTAATATAACACTTGTCATTGCAAAGAAAATTATTTTCTTTGTAAGTATTGTTTTTATTGCTTGGAAAGTCGTTCCTTGGATTATGAAAATGCTTGTCCCGCTTCGTGTAACAGAAGCGTTAATTAGCGCGGCTCTTATTATTTGCTTCTCTTTTTCTTATTACAGTGAAATGATGGGGATTGCAGGCATTATTGGAGCATTTGCAGCAGGAATTGCTATTTCTCAAACAGAGTATAAGCATGAGGTGGAACATAAAATTGAACCGATTGCTTATGCAATATTTGTTCCAGTATTCTTCGTAAGTATCGGAATGGAAATTACATTTCAAGGCATTGGAAGCCAGCTTTGGTTCATTATTATTATGACTCTCATTGCAATTTTCACAAAGTTAATCGGATCAGGTTTAGGAGCGAGACTGACAGGATTTAATCTCCAATCTTCTATTAGTATTGGTGCGGGGATGGTATCACGTGGTGAAGTAGCGCTTATCATCGCAGCAAATGGACTTACGGCGAATTTATTAGCGAAAGAAAATTTCACAGCGATTGTTATTGTTGTTATATTGACGACGATTATTACACCGCCACTTTTGAAGAAATATTTTGTATAGAGAGGAAGGGCTTATCTGATGTAGGTAAGCTCTTTTTTTATTCCTAAAAGCAACGATCATATAGCATGAAGGGTTTGTAATTATGGTAAAATCTATGTATGTGATATGACAAGGAGAGGGAAGTGTGAAGATTACGAAGGAGAAGGTTATCGGTGTAATTGTACTTATTGCAGTATGTATACCATTTACTGCATGGAAAGAATCAAAAGTGAAAGATTTTCCGGTTTCTATTTTTTCGGAAGAAGCAGATGGTGAGTACGATCAGAAGCTGAAATATACTGCTTTTTTACCTGATGTTGCGATTTGGATGAACGGTTGGAAAGAGAAGTGGACAGAAGGAGAAAGAACTGTTTATCAAAAAGGGAATCGCATTGTAAATGTGTTTCATCCTCCTGGCGATGATGGTTTTTACCTTCTTGAAGTAAGAGAAAATAAGTGAACGCAACCGTAAGAAGTGGAGGTTAAATAGTGAAAGCTTCAACATTACTATTTAAAATTGAAAGTAATATGGATCAATTTTCACCAGCTGAGAAGAAGGTTGCCATGTACATAATGGAGAATGCAGAGATTGTACCGAATTTAACGACGAAAGAAGTGTCAACGAATGCAGGCGCAAGTGAAGCGAGTGTCGTTCGCTTTTGTAAGTCGATTGGGATTGGGAGCTTTAAAGCATTTAAAATAGCACTCGTTCGTGAATTAACGATTGCTGATTATAATATTAACGATTTTTCAGTGATGAATACGGAAGATGGCCCGTACGATTTGTTTAATAAAGTCACTTATGTGAATAAAGCTGCGATTGAGGCGAGTGTTACTGCGATAGATAAGAAGGAACTTGAGAAAGCTGCAGATCGTATTGTCAATGCGGATAAAATTATATTTTACGGAGTAGGCGGATCAGCTACGCCAGCAATGGACGGGGCTTATAAATTTACGCGGCTCGGATTTACAGCGATGATGCTATCTGATTTTCATATGATGTTGCCGCTTGTGACAAATTTAAAAGAAGGTGATATATTTGTTGCGATTTCAACATCTGGTCGAACGAGAGATGTGCTTGAAATGGCGCAGTATGCAAAGAGACAAGGTGCAACTGTTATTGGAATTACGAAGCTAGATCAATCATCCCCCTTATATAAAGAAGCGGACATTCGTCTTTGTATGCCAGATGTAGAACAAGATCATCGTATTGCAAGTATTGCGTCGAGAATGACGCAACTGAATATGATTGATGCTTTATATGTGATTACTTTCAACCGAATTGGCAATAAAGTATTGGATCAATTTATGGAGACGCGAGAAGAAGCGTTGCGGTTACGGAAGTTAAAGTAGAAGAAAAGGTGAGGAGACTCATCTTTTTTATTATCTTTGACACAAATATGTCATGTTGTGAAATTTTATTTCATAAAATAAGAAAGAGTTATTGATTTTTAGTTTCTTAAAGTTATAATAAAAGTGTGAAATATAATTTCAAAGAGGGTGGAAATATGTTAGAAAATTTATCGACAGAACATCGTAATGAGAAAACAATGAATCTGGATGAAATGAGCATAAAAGAAGTGTTGCAAAGTATGAATGAAGAAGATCGAACTGTTGCGTTAGCAGTTGAAAAAGAGATAGAACAAATTGAAAAGGTTGTACAGACTGTTATTAAATCTTTTGAAGAAGAGGGACGCTTAATTTACATTGGTGCTGGTACGAGTGGTCGTTTAGGTATTCTAGATGCAGTGGAATGTCCGCCGACATTTGGCACGGATGATAAAATGGTGCAAGGATTTATAGCAGGTGGATTGAAAGCGTTTACTAAAGCGGTGGAAGGTGCCGAAGATCGCGAAGAGTTAGCAGAAGAAGATTTAAAAAGTATTGGATTAAATGAGAAAGACACAGTGATTGGAATTGCTGCAAGTGGCAGAACTCCTTACGTAATTGGTGGCTTGAAATACGCACAGAGCGTAGGAGCGAGTACAGCGAGTATTTCTTGTAATAAAAATGCTGAAATAAGTAAATATGCAAAGTTAAACGTGGAAGTAGAGACAGGTGCAGAAATATTAACAGGATCAACGCGTTTAAAGGCTGGTACAGCGCAAAAATTAGTACTTAATATGATTTCAACAGCTTCTATGATTGGTGTTGGGAAAGTATATAAAAACTTAATGGTAGATGTTCAATCTACAAATGAAAAGTTAGTAGAACGATCAAAACGCATTATTGTGGAAGCAACAGGCGCTAGTTATGAAGTGGCGGGAGAGTATTATGAAAAGGCAGAACGTAACGTAAAAGCTGCGATTGTTATGGTGTTGTTGCAGTGTGAGTATGGGGAAGCACTGGAGAAACTAAAATACGCAAAAGGGTTTGTGAAGAAAGCACTATAAAATAATAGGGAGGGGGGATTCTATTATGAAGAAAGAAGAGAGAATGGCCAAGGAAATTTCGGAGCAACTTGGAGGAATAAAAAACATTCGTAGTATTGCTTATTGTATGACGAGACTACGATTAACGCTTCATGATGAAAGTAAAGTAAATATGGACCTTTTAAAAAAAGTTGAAGGCGTTATGGGTGTTATAGAAGATGAGACGCTTCAAGTTGTCGTTGGTCCCGGAACAGTAAATAAAGTAGCAGCTGAAATGGAAGGTTTGACAGGGCTACGAATTGGTGAGGTAGCAGATCATCACCTTGAAGATATTGGACAAGAGATGAAATCAGAGATTAAGAAGAAAAATAATACACCGGTGAAAAACTTTTTACGAAAAATAGGAAGTATTTTCATTCCGTTAATTCCAGGACTTGTTGCGTCAGGAATTATAAACGGGGTTGCTAACTTTGCGAAAAACGCTGGTGCTGATCCAAATGCAACGTGGTTACAAATGTTACTACTCATTGGCGGCGGTATCTTTACATTCTTAGGAATTTTAGTTGGTTGGAATACAGCGAAAGAGTTCGGCGGGACACCGGTTCTTGGGGCAATTGCTGGTATTTTAATTTTCAATCCGGCGATGGCAAACGTAAAATTGTTTGGTGAAGCATTAGTGCCCGGACGGGGCGGATTATTCGCAGTTATTTTTGCAGCATGGCTTATGGTTGTAGTGGAAAGACAAGTTCGAAAAGCAGTGCCGAATGCAGTTGATATTATCGTGACACCACTCATTACTGTATTAGTTGTAAGTATCGTAACGATGTTAGCCATTCAGCCATTAGCAGGTTTCTTATCAGATGGTATTACGAGCGGAATTAATGCTATTTTAAATATTGGCGGAGCATTTGCTGGCGCAGTACTTGCCGGAACATTTTTACCTCTCGTTATGGTCGGATTGCATCACGGTTTAACACCAATTCATATGGAATTCATTAATCAAACACACGTAACACCTTTATTGCCAGTACTCGCAATGGCTGGTGCTGGACAAGTGGGCGCAGCAATTGCGATTTATGTGAAAACAAAAAACAAGCGACTTCGAAATGTAATTAAAGGTGGATTGCCAGTTGGCTTTTTAGGAATTGGTGAGCCGTTATTATACGGGGTGACATTACCACTTGGGAAACCATTTATTACTGCTTGTTTAGGAGCGGCTGTCGGTGGTGCATTCCAAGCAGTTATGCAAACAGCTTCTCTTGGAATTGGCGTATCAGGGCTATCTTTAATTCCGTTAATTGCTGACAATAAATATTTACTATATTTCTTAGGTTTAGTAATTGCATATGCTTTTGGATTTATCTTTACGTACTTCTTCGGATTTAAAGAAGAAATGGCAGAAAACATATAGAGAAAGGGGTTCCTTTCTCTTTTTCTATTAATAGAAAGGGAGATTTATATGATCGGAGTTTCCATTTATCTTTCAAAAGAACGAGTAGAGAAACAAGAAGAGTGGCTAAAAGTAGCGAAGGAAAATGGGTTTACATCTATTTTTACATCACTGCACATTCCAGAAGATGATCCAAATACGTATAAAGAGTTAATTCAAATATTAGGGAAACAAGCTCTTGCACATGAAATGGAGTTAATGATTGATGTTTCTCCAAAATCGTTACACCATTTAGGGCTAACATATGAAAATGTGGAAGAACTATTGGACTGGGGCATTACCGGTTTAAGAATGGATTACGGCATTGCGCCAAAAGAAATTGCAAGCGTATCTCATAAGATGAAAGTAGCTTTAAATGCGAGTACGATTACAAAGCCATTTTGGAAAGAATTACTTGCAGAACATATAAGAGTAGAGAATGTAGAAGCATGGCATAATTTTTACCCACGTCCAGAGACAGGACTAGCAAAGTCCTTCTTACAAAAGCAAAATCAATATTTACAGGAGTGCGGAATAAAAACGATGGCATTTATTCCAGGAGATGCGGAAAAACGTGGTCCGTTACATGAAGGGTTGCCAACGTTAGAAAAACATCGCCATATGCGCCCGCTTGAAGCGTACTTAGAACTTGTTCAAGATTGTGGTGTTGATAAAGTATTGATTGGAGATATAAGCGCAAGTTTGGAAAGTATGCAAGAAGTAGCTAGTGCGAGTAGAGGGATTATTCCATTGCGTTACAAATCATTTATAACTGATAAAGAAGTATTAAAAGTGGTGGAGCAAGTGCATACAAATAGACTAGATCCGGCTCGTGATGTTATTCGATCTGTAGAATCAAGGGAAAGAAATAGAGTGGTTTTACAGCCGATGCATACAATTGTAAGAAAGAAAGGCAGCATTACAATTGATAATGAATTGTACGGTAGATATACAGGGGAGATACAAGTTGCTACACATGATTTACCTGTAGATGAGAAAGTGAATGTTGTTGGAATGGTTATGGAAGAGGACGTTTCTTTACTGCCTTATATTGGCGTTGGAAAAATGTTTCAACTTTTTCTATGCGATAGAATAAAAGCTTGAATTAGCGCTATTTTGTAGGAAAACATTATCCGTAAAACGGATAATGTTTTTTGTTTTCTTTAAAAAAGTATTTGACGAATGAAATAAAATACCGTATTGTTTTGACTTGTAAATAAAAGTTCACCATAACAAAACAAAAAGGAGAGTTCAAAATGAATCAATATATTGGGAATTTAATTATTCGTATCGTGTTAGGAGTTACGTTCTTTGCACACGGTTTAGCAAAGTTTCAATCAGGTATCGATAACGTAGCAGGATGGTTTACAAGCATTGGTTTACCAGGTGGTCTTGCATACGGCGTAGCAACAGTTGAATTAGTTGGTGGTATATTATTAATTATCGGTTTAGGTGTCCGATATGTAGGATTGTTATTCGCTCTTATTTTAGCTGGAGCTATCGTAAAGGTAAATGGAGCAGCAGGTTTATTAGGAGATGGAAAGAATCCGGGATATGAATTAGATCTTGCATTATTATCAATGGGTGCGTATTTATTCGTAGTAAAAGCAGAAGGATATGTAGATCGTTTCTTAAAAGAGAAAGTAATGAAAACGAAGTAAATTTTATTTATAAATTGTTGACTTGAAGAATAATTGTAACTATAATGATTACAATAAATAGATTAAGAGTAAAACAATTTAAATATTTTTTTACACAAGGTGTAACTATATTGGTTACGTCTTGTGTAAAAATAAATAAACGGGAGGAAGTAATATGCCTAAATCAAATTTAGAAATTATTCAAAGCACGTATGAAGGATCAGCTTCTTCGAATGCACAGCATTTAGCAGAAGCCTTCTCTGAAAAAGTGGAATGGACAGAGGCAGAAGGTTTCCCGTATGGCGGAACATATAAAGGTGTAGAAGCTATAATGGAAAATGTGTTTAGCCGTTTAGGATCAGAATGGGATGATTATAAAGCAAGTGTAAATACATATCATGAAGTAAACGGAAAAGATGTAATTATTGCTGAAGGTATGTATTCTGGAGTTTATAAAGAAACAGGAAAATCATTTGAAGCAGAATTTGTTCATGTATGGCAACTTGAGAACGGAAAAATCGTGAAGTTTAAGCAATATGTAGATAGTTATATTGTTAAGGAAGCAATGAAGAGCTAATGCTTTTTAAATGGATTGTAGGTATATGTATTACCATTATGGTAATTTTCTCTTCTATAGTTGGCGGAAAGAAATTGCTTGCATATGTGGAAAAAGAAAATAAAAATATTCAAACCGAGCGAGCGGCAAACGAAAAAGAGAAAAAAGCCGCAGAAGAAGCTCCGCATCCGCAAATTAGTGAAGGTGAAATTATTTCTACTATGCATAAAATGGTGCACCAAAAGGTAAAATCCTCTGAAAAATGGGGATTTGTAGAGATGACAAAAAAGGAAATTTCTAATGTAAAAAGAGATATTGAAAATAGTACAGGCTTTCAATATAAAATGAAGTTATTTTCTATTATAAATAGATGGGAAAAAGGAGATTTTTCTCAAACCGTTGAGGAGCACAACTTTTTATGGAGCCTTCAAGGTGGAGATACTGGCAAGGCGACGGAACGTTTATCGCCAGAAGAGGAAAAGCAGTATATAAAAGAAATGAAGAGTAAATAAAAACATCGCCAACCCAGATGACGATGTTTTTTCATTAAGAATGTTTTCGCATTAAAGGTCTAACAGGCTGAACGGCAACAGTTTTGAAATGAGAAAATAAATAACATCCTGTTACAACGACAATTGTCCCTAAAATTTGTATCCACGTTAATTCTTCTCCGAGAAATATGAATGCTAGAATGGCTGTGAAAATTGGATTGAAGTTTAGAAAAATACCTGATGTAGTTGCGCCTAATTTTTGTACGCCAAGATTCCAAAATACCATACAAAGAACTGTCGAAATAAGCCCAGTATATAAAAGTGATGTGATGAAAGAAGTATTTATATTTGAAACAGTGAAGCTACCTATGTTAAACGGTAGTAATAAAATAACGCCGAAAATACCAGAGTACAACGTTGCCATAAGTGGTGTAGTTGTTTTTGTTGCCCATTTACTACAAACAGAATAGATTCCCCAAATACAAACTGCTGCAATCATCCATAAATCACCGCTATTAAAATGTAGTGAAAATAAAAGTGAGAAATCACCTTTTAATAGGACGAGGATAACCCCGAAGAATGAAAGAATCATGGATAGGATTTGAAGTGTATTTACTTTTTCTTTTAGAAATAATACTGAAAATAATGCGATTGAAATTGCATTCAATGTAGAGATAAGACCTACATTCGTAGCGGATGTTTTTTCTAATGCTAAAAATTGAAAGATGTTAAAAAGAGCGACTCCTGAAATTCCCATTAATATTAACGGAATTATTGCGGTACGTGGTGGAAGGATTTTCTTTTCTTTAAACCATACCATTGGTAATAAACAAACAATCGCAATCATCCATCTTAAATTTGTCAGTGTCATCGGTGATGCATGATCGACGAGTGATTTCCCAACGACAAAATTTCCTCCCCATAATAAGCTCGTTAGTAATAGTAAAAAGACATAAAAATAAGGCATACTAAAATCCCCTTTTTTGTAATCAATACGAATTGTAAATAATTTTAGCATTTTTCTTTATTATGTAATATATTCTTTTGTATAATGATAAAAACTCGATAAAATGTTTAGTTGTAAATAGTATTTACGAAAATATATTCAATTTTATATGAATTATAAGGTGTTTTTTCGAATAATCATCGGTAAGAAAAAAGGGGGAATTGTAATGGAGTCGTCTGTTATTAAAGTGTTGGATGATTTGGATGTACAAATTTTAGATATATTGCAGAAGGAGTCACAAGTAAGTAATGCAGAACTGGCACGTCGCGTTAATTTATCACCGGCTGCGATGCATGCAAGAATAAAAAGATTAGATGGGGAAGGTTTCATCGATAAGCAAGTTGCGATTTTAAATCAAGAAAAGCTTGGGTTTGATTTATTATGTTTTATTTTTATGAGTACGAATATTCATCAATTTGACAAGTTGGAAGTGTTGGAGAAAGAATTAGAATCAATGCCAGAAGTGTTAGAATGTCACTGTTTAACAGGAGAGTACGATTATTTATTAAAGGTTGCAAATCGTGATCGTAAAGAACTGGAGCAGTTTATTAGAATGTTGAATAAGCTTGGTATTACAAGGATACAGACAAGTTTAGCACTTCGTGAAATTAAATATTCGACGGTATTACCGATACGAAATGAGGAACCGAGCATCGATTAGATTGCTTGGTTTTTTGTTTGTATAAAGTGATTGACGAGGAGAAAAGAGAGCTGTATTATTATATAAAATTATGTATTAAAATTCATTCGAAGTTATAAATATTAATATCGGGAGCAAGGGGATGTAATATGAAAATCTTTAATGCAGTTACGAGTGATGTGAAAGAAATTTATAGTCTTATTGAGATTTATGCAAAAGAGGGAGTTGTTTTACCGCGTTCTCTTTTGTCTCTTTATCAATATTTGCAATGTTTATATGTTATGAAAGAAGATGAGAGAATTGTTGGAGTTGCTGGATTGCATGTATTAGGGGAAGATCTTGCAGAGATACGATCGTTAGTAGTTTCGCATACATATGCAGGGAAAGGGATAGGGCGTATGCTCGTAAATCATGTAATGGAGGAAGCTACGAAAATAAATGTAAAAAGAGTAATTTCCTTAACATATGAAACAGTATTTTTTCAAAAGTGTGGATTTGATTTTGTAAATAAAGAAGCTTTGCCGGAGAAAGTATGGATTGATTGTAGACATTGCCCAAAGGTGGATTATTGTGATGAAGTGGCGATGGTTCGGTATGTTGGGTGAAAAATTTATAGAGAACAAGTTCCCACTATTATTTACATATATAGCGGGAACATATATTTCATAAGAAATGGAGATGTTATCAAGCATTTGAATTCGTTTGTCTCACGGCAAAATTATAAAGTGGATCTTTAAGTTCATAGTTATACGTTAAACCGTCGACAATTCCTACAACTTTATCATTATCATAAAGATCGAGCATAAATTGTGCCATTTGTTTTGCAGTGTGGAATTTTGGTACAACATTATCGTATTGAAATTCATCAATATCAAATGAACGTTTCGCAAATTCTGTTTCAGTTGCAGCAGGAGCTAAAACCTTTGCTTGCAGTTTTGCGCCTTGTTCCTTCAGTTCGTGAGACAGCCCTTCTGTAAATGCACTTACATAGAATTTTGTAGCGCAATACGTAACAGCATTAGCAACAATCGTGTATCCGCCGCCCGATGAAACGTTAATAAGCTGTGTTCCATCAACCATTGAATAATCTCGAACGAAAAGGGAAGAGAGTATTGTTAGTGCTTCTATATTGACATGCAGCATAGTCTCTATTTTATTTAAATTTTGTTCAGCAATTGAGGCGAAATTACCAAAACCAGCATTGTTAATCCATGTTTCAATTTGAAAAGCTTGTAGGCTTTCATAAAGTTTATAAACATCTTCAGTGACAGATAAATCAGTTCTTCGAATGATAACATCCAACTCGGGATACATTTCGTTAATTTTCAATTTTAATCCGTTTAATTCTTCTTGTCTTCGAGCTACAAGTACTAAATTTTTTCCGCGAGATGCAAATGTTAAAGCTGCTTCATAACCAATTCCGGAACTTGCACCAGTAATAACAGTGTATTTCATATAAAATCCTCCTAAGTTCAAATTAATTTATGGTTAGATTGTATTTGTTAGAGTATACTCTAAGTCAAATGGTTTTTATAAATTTGATAAGATCGTAAAATGTATGAGGATAAATGGCATGCGGAGGGGGTTTTAGTATGTACACAATTAGCGAGGTAGCAAAATTATTAGGAGTGAGCACATATACACTACGTTATTATGAAAAAGAAAATATATTAATGGCAAATCGCGATACAAATGGAAATCGACTTTACGAAGAGTCACATATAAAGTGGTTGCAGTTTGTAATGAAATTAAAACAAACGCAAATGCCAATAGCGAAAATAAGAGAATACGCTAGATTATATACAGAAGGGGAGCATACAACCGAAGCGCGTTTACAGCTCCTAGAAGATCATAAGAAGTCTATTCAGATTCAAAGAGAAAACTTAGAAGTTACAGAGAAGATGCTCGAAAATAAAATTAGTGCATACAAGTGCTCATTGGAAAATAAATAGATGTTGTTATGTGATGAAAAATAGATTTGATCTATGAGTATTTCATCATCGTGTGCGGACAAATTAAAAAGAGCAGCTAGCAAAAGCTAACTGCTCTATTAAAGGGATCTCTCCAAGGGGGAGTGGAGAAAATATTATGTTACTAATATTATTGACAGATTATTGAGAAATATACAATCGGATGAACGATAATTTAAATAATCTTTCATCATTGACAGTTTATAAAATATTCGTGTACAATATTTATGAATGACATTCAGTCATTTTTATGTGACAGAATGCAGTTAGCTTAGAAATGGAACAAATACAATGGTAAATGAGGATGATAGTGGTTAATATAGTATTGATGAAAGAGTATATTTTTTTAAAATAAAAATGACTGATAGTCAGTCATAAGAGGTGAGAGGTATGAAAAATAGAGCTTGGTTATATGTCATATTAACATGTATCTTTGAAATTTTTTGGGTGTTTGGTTTTAATACGGCTAATACTTGGTGGCATTGGATTATTATTTTAGGAGTTATCGCTGTTGATTTTCACTTCCTTTCTAAAGCGTGTGAACATCTTGCAACAGGAACTGTATATGCTGTTTTCGCTGGAGCTGGTACGGTAGGTACTTTCTTAATGGATGTATTTCTTTTCGGTGGAAGTTTCAGCGCAGGCAAACTATTCTTCATTCTTATGGTAGTAGCCGGCGTTATCGGTTTAAAGTTAGCTGACAATAAAGAAGAAACTGTGGAAGGAGCTGCTTAAAAATGGGTTGGTTTTTCGTATGTTGTGCTGCAATTAGTGAAATAGTCGGTGTGATAGGACTTAAAATGTATAGTAAAGATAAGACATTAGCCAATGGTGCGATTTATATAGGTGGGTTTGCTACATCCTTCGCATTTTTGTATACTTCCTTCTTATTTTTACAAGTAAGTGTCGCATATGCGGTTTGGATTGGTATCGGAACAGCAGGTGCAGTTTTGTTAAACATGTTCTTGTTTGGTGAGTCGAAAAGTAAAGCGCGTATCATTAGTGTGTTTCTTATTGTATGTGGAGTGACAGGATTAAAAGCTCTTTCGTAAAGATATACTGTATCTCCTAACAAATCGTTAGGAGATTTTTATTATAAAAAGTACACGATAATTGACAGTACAGCTAGTTATTTTATAAAATGAGTGACAGTCATTCAATATGCGTGTGAAAGGGTTTAGATGATGAATAAAAAAGAGAAAATTGTCTATGCAGCTATTGAAGTGTTTCAGGAAAAGGGCGTCGAAAAAACGAAGATTTCTGATATCGTGAAATTAGCTGGCATTGCGCAAGGAACTTTCTATTTATATTTTCCTTCTAAGCTATCTGTTATGCCTGCAATAGCAGAAGTGATGGTTGAAAAGATGATACTTGCAGTGAAAGAAAAAGTACAAAAAGATGTACCTTTTTCAAATAAAGTGGCACAAGTAATCGATGCGGTGTTTCACTTTATAGCTGAATATCGTGAAATACAAGCTTTAATGTATGCTGGTCTTGCATCTACAGAACATATAAAAGAATGGGAAGCTGTGTATGAGCCCCTTTATATGTGGCTAAGTGAATTTTTAAATGAGGCAAAAGAAGCTGGTGAAATTCGTGATTCGGTTCACGCAGAGCGAACAGCGAAGTTATTTATCGCTCTAGTTGAATCAGCAGCGGAACAAGTGTATCTATATGATCATAAAGATGATGAGCAAGTCGAGCTACAAAAGGCAGAAGTACTAGATTTTTTAACACATGCACTACATATAAAGAAATAGTGAGATGAACCTGTCTGAAAAGGTAGGTTCATTTTTGAGGAAAACTGAATGATAGTCATTCACCTAATGCGTATGTATGTGTGGAAGGATAGTGTGAAATTCTAACGAGTAGGGGGCATCTCTACTCATGACTAGCCCACAAATAGAAGGATAGAGAAAAAGCTTCTTGGGCATTATTTTTTGAGAGGAACTTACGGGAAGAGGTGTTAAAAAGTGAAGAAACCGATAAAAGAACAAAAGATGGTATTGGTCATTCTTTTGAGTAATATATTTATCGCTTTTTTAGGGATTGGATTAATCATTCCGGTTATGCCGTCCTTTATGAATGATATGGGTTTAACAGGGAAGACGATGGGATATCTCGTTGCAGTGTTTGCAATGGCACAGCTCATTACTTCACCTATTACAGGCCGGTGGGTTGATCTTTACGGTAGAAAGAAAATGATAATCATTGGATTATTTATTTTTGGTGTTTCAGAGCTTCTTTTTGGATTAGGAAAAGATGTATGGATGCTTTATGTAGCAAGGGTATTAGGCGGAATTAGTGCTGCTTTTATTATGCCTGGTGTTACGGCATATGTTGCGGATATTACATCTATTCAGGAACGTCCAAAGGCGATGGGATACTTATCTGCGGCTATTAGTACTGGATTCATTATAGGTCCTGGAATCGGCGGATTTATTGCAGAATACGGTATACGTGTGCCGTTTTTCGTTGCAGCAGTAATTGCTTTTATAGCATGTGTGATTTCGATCTTTATTTTAAAAGAACCGTTAACGAAAGAAGAACTTGCAGAGATTTCTTCTAATACGAAGGAATCAAGTTTTATTGGTGATTTAAAGAAATCATTACATCCAATGTATGCAATTGCATTCATTATCGTATTTGTACTCGCATTCGGATTATCAGCGTATGAAACAGTGTTTAGCTTGTTCTCTGATCATAAATTTGGCTTCTCGCCGAAAGATATCGCAGCAATTATTACAATTAGTTCAATCTTTGGGGTAGTTGTGCAAGTATTTATGTTTGGCAAATTGGTAGACATGTTCGGTGAGAAAGTGTTAATTCAAATATGTTTAATTGTAGGTGCAGTATTAGCATTCGTCTCAACTGTAGTCTTTAATTATTGGATTGTACTTCTCGTTACTTGCTTCATTTTCTTAGCATTTGATTTACTTCGTCCAGCTTTAACGACGTTTTTATCAAAAGCAGCTGGAAAAGAGCAAGGATTCGTTGCTGGTATGAACTCGACTTATACGAGTTTAGGAAATATCGCAGGACCAGCGATGGGCGGAATATTATTTGATATGAATATTCATTATCCATATGCATTTTCAGGAGTCGTTTTAATAGTTGGTCTCGGCATTACATTTATGTGGAGAGAGAAACAGTTGGCCGAGAGTTTTGCTAAGTAATAAAACCCCTTACGACGTGAGGTAAAGTGACCCCCGACAACGGGACACATATCAAAACACCTAAACCATCTGTTCCCTAAATTCTTTAGGGGATAGGTGGTTTAATTTTAATTGAATTTTCACATAATTGTAGTAATGAATGTATTCTAGCACAATCTTTCGCACAGTTTGGATACTTTTGTTATCTTTTGTGAATCGAAAGCTTCACTTTTTAAATGGCCAAAGAAGCTTTCCATGACGGCATTATCATGGCAATTTCTTTTACGGGACATGCTGGTGATGATGCCGTTTTGTTTGGCATACGCTTGAAATTCCTTCGCAGTATAAATACTTCCTTGATATGAGTGAAGGATGACATTTTTTACTTTTCACCCTCTCATTGCTTGTTTCAATGTCTTCGTCGCTAATGTCAGTGTTTGTAATTCGTTGATGACACAACTAATAATTTCGCGATTAAGGGCATCCATGATCGTTGATAAATATAAGGTACGCTCTCCTAATAAGAGATACGTCACATCCGTAAACCTGGATGTATTGAATTGGCACTCCAATCGATCAGGGGCTACCATTGGTTCCGCACCATTGATATATTTCTTTTTTCGACGTCCTTTACTTTCTCTTCTAAATGGGATACCACCCGCATTTTAACGAAAGTATACGCTAAGCAAATTTTGACATAAAAAAGCCGATTTTTCTACTCTAAGAAATTTTCGATTCTAATTCGTTATAGGTTAGTTGTTACTTTGTGTGCTTCATATTCTTTCACTATTTTATAAAAGTATTTTTCTTCAGTTTTAATAGTTTCATAAACTTAACTCCTGTTATTTCACTATTTTTCTACCTTGGATAAATTTCTTGTGTAAATATTTTACATATAAAATTATCTCTTTACATTTTCTACCATAATTATACCTCTACAAACTAATGTTGATTTCCCAATAATCTGTTTTAATATTTAAATCTTAAAAGTAATTAATCTTTTATAGGAAGATATTTTTAAGCACATTTATTTTGCTTAAAGGTATCTTTAAATAGCATAAGTGAACAAGGCTTGCTGGAAGTAATGAAATAAGAGCAATATTTAAAATAAGATTGCAAAATGCAGAGAGTTTAAAAATTTAATGAAAATTTTATATTTGCCCTACATTTTATTTAATTAATTTTCTCTATCTTATACATGTTGGAATTCATATAATACCTTTCTGTTAAAGAAGGAATTGTACTGAGCTACGCATTAGATAAAAAAGTGATAATGAAAGGTAAATGTATATTGAAAAAAATAAAAAAGTTAATTGTTCCAATTAGCTTTAGTTTATTGCTAATTGGATGTAGCGGTAAAGAATTGAATGGGAATTGGAGATTAGCGGATAATGACACTACTTGTCCGGTTTCTTACCAGTTTGATAAGAAAATCGAAGTTAATCCAGAAAATAAAAAAAGAAAACTATATGGTTAATAGAGATGCATACTCAAAAATAGCAAATGAATATAAAAATGCAGGGACATACACTTGGCTTGATAATGAATGGATAAATATTGATTATGGAAACAATTTTACTCAAAAACAAAAAATGGTACAAGATAAAGACAAATTAACAATTTATTTTCCATGGGTAGAAAAAGTATGTACGTATAAAAAACAAAGTAGGATGCCTTCAAAATTATAGAAGAAACTATGGATTGATAAAGGAACTTTAGATGTATGGCTAAAAAGCAATCTAGATATTATATATATTTGATATGTATGTAATGGAATACGAGCTGGTTTTGCTTGTTATCTAGTCAATGATACTTTATTCCAAACTTGGCTGTATGCGATAAGTTCTATTCATAATGGAGCTACATTTTCAATGAGGGAAAATATTAGAATGATGCTAGTAAGGTATTTAAAAATATGCTTTATTAGAGACATTCTGCACTTTCCTTCTGAAAATGATAAGATTTCAATGTAGAAACGTGGAATTTTATAGCCATTTAAAAAATACTAAAAGAATTTTTCTTTTTAAGGGAATGACAGGAATTCAAATTATTTTCAAAAAGACTGAATTACACATTAGTAATTTTGCAGATGAAATTAATAGAGTAATCAATTTTGTATTTGAATATAAGGAAGAAAAAGAAGAGGTAGGATAAAATGAAGCCGATTACAATTCTAATAGCTGATGATGACTTGAAGATTGCTGAATTAATTGAAATACATTTAAAAAAAGAAGGATACCAGGTTGTAAAAGCAACTGATGGAGAAGACGCAATTGAAATTATTCAATCGCAGGCAATTGATTTAGTGGTTTTAGACATCATGATGCCAAAAATGGATGGTTATGAGGTGACGCGTCAAATCCGTACCAAACAAAATATGCCAATTATTTTCTTAAGTGCGAAAACATCTGATTTTGATAAAGTGACGGGTCTTGTACTAGGTGCAGATGATTATATGACGAAACCTTTTACACCAATTGAATTAGTTGCACGTGTGAATGCTCAACTTCGCCGATTTCTTACGTTAAATCAACCGAAAGTAGAAGAAACATCTGTTTTAGAGGCTGGAGGCGTTGTTATTGATTTTGAGAAAAGAACGGTACATGTATACGGAGAACGAATTGATTTGACACCAAAAGAGTTTGATATTTTATATTTATTAGCAAGTCATCCGAAAAAAGTATATAGCCTTGAAAATATTTTTCAGCAGATATGGACAAATGATTATTATGATGATAACAATAATACAGTTACGGTGCATATTCGTACTTTACGAAAGAAACTTGGAGAAGATAAAAGGAAGAACAAGTTAATAAAAACGATATGGGGAGTAGGTTATACTTTCAATGGCTAAAATAATAAAAAGTTTTAGGTTTAAAATGATTGCCTTGTTTGCACTAAGTATGATGTTAGCAGCTTTCGGAACATATATAATTTATAAAACATTAGGGTTCTCTTTTAGAATGATGGTTAGTCATGAAGACTATGTAGCAAATAGAGTGGTTGGGGGAAGTATTTATTTCTCTTTCCTTTCCTTCACTTTGCTATCTATTTTATTCTTTTTCTTTTTAACGAAACCTTATTTAAAGTATTTTGATGAAATTTCTAATGGCATTCATCATCTCTCTAAAGGAGATTTCACACATAAAGTTTATATTTCATCAAATGATGAATTCAGCGATATTGCACGCGCAATTAATATTGCAAGTGAAAAATTAAAAGAGGCGGTTGAACGAGGAGACTTTGCAGAAAGTAGTAAAGATCAACTTGTTGTTAACTTAGCTCATGATTTAAGAACACCATTAACATCTGTCCTAGGTTATTTAGATTTAATTCTCAATGAGAAAAACTTAACTGCGGAACAAATTAAATATTATTCTACAATTGCATTCGCAAAATCACAACGACTTGAAAGTTTAATTGATGAGTTATTTGAAATTACACGAATGAACTATGGTGTACAACAAATAGATAAAAAAAACATTAATATAAGTGAATTGCTCGTGCAATTAGATTTGGAATTATATCCATTATTAGAGAAAAATCAATTAGAGGCTAGATTACATGTTGCACCAAATTTAACTATCAACGGTGACGGGAATTTGTTAGCACGAGTATTTGAAAATCTTCTAACAAATGCGGTTCGATATGGAAATAATGGGAAGTTTGTTGATATGAATGGATACATTGAAGATGGAGACGTTGTTGTACAGATTATTAATTATGGAGAAAGTATACCAGAAGAAGAGTTACCTTATCTTTTTGATATGTTTTATACAGGTGATAAAGCAAGAACAGTACAGAAAAATAGTACGGGTCTTGGATTATTTATTGCTAAAAATATTGTTGAGAAACATAATGGGAAGATTTCTGCAGAAAGTAATGTAGTGAGAACAATTTTTGAAGTGAGATTACCAAAAGAAGAGAATTGAAAAATTTAATAAATATTTAATTATTACCCCACTTTTTATTTAATTAATTTCTTCTATCCTATTTATAGGTTAGGCCAAAGAGAAATTACTAATAAAAGGTGGGGCTTTTTATATTGCGAAAAGTATACGCCTGGATTTTTATCACAATTTGATTTTAAAAGAGATATGTTAATACTTTGAAATCTAATTTATATATAATTTCTAAAAATGTTAACTAATTATACAAACGGAAATAATGGTCTCCAAAAATAAAGTACAAGAAATAGTGAGGATAATATGAAGACAGTAAATAAGGTAGTCATTGTTGGTGTATTAACAGTTGGTATAGGAGCTGGGGCTTATATGACTTTTGCCGGAAGTTCTGAACCAGTTATGACCTATAAAACATCTGAAGTACTAGAAAAACAAATCGAAAATCAGCAAAAGTTTGCTGGTGAAGTGATTCCAAATGGAATGGAGATCATTTCATTTGATCCAACAAAAGGTACGAATGAACTAGCTGTTAAAAAAGGCGATGAAGTAAAGAAAGGACAGCTTCTGTTTAAATACAATGATCCAACTGTTAAACAAGGTGTAACAGAAGTGGAAATGCAAAAGAAAATTGCACAAAAAGAAGTAACATTACAACAAAAACAAATTGATGCAGCAAAACAAAAGCTACAAAAAGATAAAAATGCTGGTCTTCCTGCAGAAGCAGTAAAAGCGTCAGAGATTGAAATTCAACAATTAGAATCACAGCTTGAAATGAAGAAGTTTGAAGTAGAAAAAGCGGATGAAATGATTAAAGTAGCAAAAGAGAAAGTAAACACACTTTCTGTTATGAGTCCTGCTGACGGTGTAATTGATGATATTATTACAGCTTCTAATGAAAGAAACGGTATGAGCGGAATTACACTTCGCCATGCAGGTCCATTTAAAGTAGCAGGTCAAATGTCTGAATTTGAACTTGCTAATGTAAAAATTGGACAAGAAATAACAGTTTCATCAAAAACTGTAGCGGGTAAAACATGGACAGGAAAAGTAACAGAAATTGGTTCTACACCATTAAAAAGTATGGATGAAAACAAAACAGTTTCTAGTTATCCATTTACTGTGACGTTAGACAATAGTGAAGGCTTACAAAATGGTTTCCACGTATACGTAGAAACTAAATCAGGTGAAGCAACGGGTACAGTCATTCCAAAGACCAGTATTTTAAAAAAAGGTGATAAAAATGTTGTCTTTGTTGTAAAAGACGGAAAAGCAAAAGAACAAGTTGTTACGGTTGAATTTGAAACAGGTAATGAAGCAAAAATTTCCGGAGTGAAAAAAGGAGAAAAAATTATCTCTAGACCTACTGTAAATCTAAAAGACGGTATGGAGGTTTCCACGCAATGATTAACTTACAAGGCATTAAAAAATCTTTTCAAAATGGTGAAGAATCCATTCAAATATTGCACGGAATTGATGTAACGCTAAATCAAGGAGAATTCACTTCTATCATGGGGCCTTCTGGTTCTGGTAAATCAACATTAATGAATATTATTGGGTGCTTAGATAAGCCTACGACAGGTACGTATGAATTAGCTGGGCAAAATATTTCAAACATGTCTGAAACTGAACTTGCGCATGTTCGTAATAAAGAGATTGGATTTGTATTTCAAAACTTCATGTTATTGCCACGACTTACAGCGTTGCAAAACATTGAATTACCACTTATTTATGCAGGAGTCGATAAAAAAGAAAGGCAAGAGCGTTCATTAGCAGCTTTAACAAAAGTTGGTTTAGCTAGTCACGCTACCCATCTTCCAAATGAATTGTCAGGTGGACAAAAACAGCGTGTTGCAGTTGCACGCGCAATTGTAAATAACCCGAAATTTATTTTGGCAGATGAATCAACAGGTGCACTAGACACGAAAACAAGTGAACAAATTGTAAATCTATTTTATGAATTAAACAAGCAAGGTTCAACAATTATTATGATTACTCACGATCGTGAAATCGGGGAAGCCGCAGCACGTCAAATCGTTATTCGTGACGGAAATATTGTTCAGGATTGGAGAGAATAAATTTGAATATACATGAAAATATACGTATGGCTATCTCTTCTATCTTTGCCCATAAAATGCGATCCATTTTAACGATGCTGGGACTTATTATTGGAATCATTGCGATTATTACGATTCTCGCAATGGGTGATGGGCAAACTGCAAAGATGCAAAAAGAGTTTGAGAAGAACAACCATATGGATGAAATTAATATAGAGTATAACAATCCAGATTTCCCATTAGAGAAAGCGAAAATTACAGCAGATATGGTAAAGCAATTACAAATGATACCTGGTGTAAAAGATGTGTATCCAGATGTGAGTATGAACGTAAAAGCATATACGGGTTCACAAGATGTTGCTTTTAATTTGTTTGCGGGAACAGGTAATTTTATGCAGGATCGTAAAATAAAAATGGTACATGGACGTGAGTTAACAGAGGATGAGCTAAAAAAACCAACTCCTATTGTAATTCTCCATGAAGATTTATTTATAAAGGTATTTGATACTTGGAAAGATGATTTGTATATAGATATAAAAGGAAAACCATATAAGATTGCTGGGGTGTACAAACATGAGGATAGTTTGAACCGACAATTTAAATCTTATGTAGGGTATACACCGATTGATAATGTACCGCTGATTTCAGGGGTTGAGGAGTATGATACAGTGCAAATTAAGTTATCTTCTCCTAGTGACAGAGAAACTGTAGAGAAACAAGCTTTATCTGTATTAAATGAATTGAAATCACCGGAATTCGAGCATCTATTTACGGCGGTGGATACAGGAACAAATAGTCAAGGACTAGAAGAAACATCCCGAGAGTTGAAAATGGTGTTCGCTTGTATCGCTGGGATGTCATTAATAGTAGGTGGTGCTGGTGTGATGAATATCATGCTTATATCCGTTACAGAGCGCACGCGTGAAATTGGTGTTCGAAAAGCACTTGGTGCAACAAGAGGGGAAATACTAATGCAATTTCTCATTGAAGCTTGTATTTTAACAGCATTGGGCGGAGCGATTGGTTTTGGTTTAGGTATTATCTTTGCCTGGATAGCTGCACTCATAGGTGGCTGGCCACTTATTATTTCTGTAAATCTCGGTCTACTGTCTGTTGGAATATCAATATCAATCGGGATTACCGCTGGTATACTTCCAGCTAATAAAGCATCCAAATTGGATCCAGTTGATTGTCTTCGTTATGAATAATGGTGTAGTTGAATGGAAAGATGTTTAAAAAGAATAAATACCCATATGGGTATTTATTCTTTTTAAATAAGGACTTTCATGAGGTAACCCAAAAGTTAAGCAATCTTATTTCTAATTTTATATAGTTTTTTTGGGCTATAGATATGAAGAGAGGAATGTAAAAATGAAAACAGTATTAGAAACAAAAAATATAATAAAAGTATATGAAACAGGCGGAAATGCATTTGAAGCGTTGAAAGATATTAACTTACAAGTAAAAGAAGGTGAATTCGTTGGAATTATGGGACCTTCTGGTTCAGGTAAGACGACGCTATTAAATGTTCTTTCTACAATCGATAATGTGACTAGCGGTGAGATTTTAATTGATGGAAAAGATATTGTAAAGATGAATGATGATACGTTGGCATTATTTCGACGTAACCATTTAGGTTTCATTTTCCAAGATTATAATTTATTAGATACACTAACGGTGAAAGAGAATATTGCCCTTCCGCTTGCATTATCAAAAGTGGAAGCGAGCGAAATTGATCGACGCGTTTTGGAAATTGCGAAGAAGTTTGAAATTGAGCATATTTTTAATCAATTTCCATACCAAGTATCTGGGGGACAGAAGCAACGCTGCGCAGCATCTCGTGCAATTATTACCAATCCAAGTATGGTCTTTGGAGACGAGCCAACAGGAGCGCTTGATTCTAAGTCAGCCACAGACTTATTAGAAAGTATGAAGTCATTAAATGAACAGGATAACTCAACAATTCTAATGGTAACGCATGACGCGTTTGCAGCAAGTTACTGTAAACGAGTTATTTTTATTAAAGATGGTGAGTTATGTAAAGAATTACATCGCGGGAAATTAACACGTAAACAGTTCTTTCAACAAGTGGTTGACGTAATGTCATCCATTTCCGGAGGTGTAATGGATGACGTTATTTGATATCGTTCAATGTAATATACGACGTAATTTTAAAGAGTATATACTCTATTTTGTTTCCCTAACTGTGAGTATGGTTATCTATTTTATATTTGCCTCACTTCGCTATAGTGCTCAAATCAAAAAAGTAATAGTTGATAGTGTGATGGTTAATAGTGTTCTTCAATCATCCAAAGTAATTCTCATCCTTTTTATAGCGATATTTATTATTTACTCTACTAATTTTTTTATGAGGAAGCGCAAAAAAGAGGTAGGATTGTACTCTTTATTAGGTATAACTAAAAAACAAATCAGTACAATGCTATTTTGGGAAACTATTATTATGGGGAGCGTGGCTTTAGTAATTGGAGTACTAATTGGTAGTTTAGGTTCTAAATTAGCTTTAGAATTGCTAACAAACTTGATGAAATTAAATGCACCTGTTTATTTTGAGTTTTCTATAAAATCGCTGATAGATACATCTGTCATCTTTTTAGCTATTTTATTATATACTGCATGGAAAAGTTCTCGTATAATTTATCAATTTTCTTTAATTGAGATGTTTCAAGCCGATCATAAAGGAGAAAGTATGCCAAAAGGATCTAGAATGTTGGCGTACATGAGTATTATTTTAATAGGAATAGGTTATGTTTTAGCCTTTTATTTTAATGAAGTCGTAAAGTTTGTGAAGAGACCTATGGAAGATCCTGTGTATGTCCCAGTTATTATTTTGATTGCAATTGTTCTTGGAACATACTTTCTATTCTCATCTTACACAGTAATTGTATTAAAGAAAATAAGAAGTAAAAGAAACATACTTTACAATGGTATGAACATACTAAATATTTCACAGTTGTTATATCGGATAAAAGGAAACGCAAAGTTACTTGCAATCATTGCTCTATTAAGTGCTGTAGCTTTAACAGCAATTAGTACTGTTGTATCAGGGTATTTCGAAGGACAATTGGAAGCAAAAGGCGAGGCACCGTACAGTTTTTCATATAAAAAACAAGAGAATGCGATTGAAAGGCGCATACAGACTCTTTTCGAAGAGAACAAGAAAAAAAATTCAATTATCCGTGATTTTGAAGTTGAAATGGTAACGATTAAGGGAGGTCCTTTTGAGAAAAAAGAAAGTACAGCTTTACCCAATTCACCTTTTAAAATACCGTATGATTTTCAGCTTATGTCCCAATCTATGTTGAATAGAAACGCTAAAAATATGGGAGTGAAAAAAGTCAACTTAAATCCGGGAGAAGTATTTATATATAATCTACATGAAGATAAGAATTTTGAAAAGGGAAATAGAATTCAATTACCCCTTGAAGTTGAGCCGAAAATAATTGTCATGCAGGACGTCAAAATTCGTAAACTAACAAATTTAGGAGAATTGGTTGTCGTTGTACCTGATGAGCTCTATGAAATAGTTAAGCAAACACATAAGACCTATATCGTGAAAAATATTGATGTAGCACAACAAAAGGATAGTAAAGAATTGACTGAAGGTTTATTAAAAATAGTACCTGATGATGATGTTTTTAAAATCAATACTTTCTATAAAATAAATTTAGATGTTATGGAGATGTATGGGCTCATATTATTTATTGGTATCTTTTTAGGGGCTGTATTTGTGCTGGAAACAGGCTCTATTATCTACTATAAGCAATTATCTGAAGCATATGCAAATCAGAGATATTATGAGACACTTCGTAAAATTGGTGTTACGAAAAAAGAAGTAAGAAAGTCAATTTCAAAACAAGTTAGCTTTAGTTTTATTTTACCTGTGATAATCGGACTAACTCATAGCTTATTTGCTATACCAATACTAACAAATATGCCTAAATATACTATTATAATTCCTATATTAATTGGTAGTGGTGTATATTGCATAATCTATTTTGGGTATTATGTATTAACGGTTTATTCTTATTTTAAAATTGTGTATAAGTAATAAATAATTTTAATGTTTGAATTAAAATTTACTAAGTTTTAAATGGTAAAGAATAATGGAATGAACAAAAGCCGATATCCTTAACGTGTAGGGAATCGGTTTTTTCTATATGGGGTACCGCCACATCGCTATCAAGCTAACAAAACAAAATTCCTCCTAAAATGAAAAAATACGCTATTCTTTCTGTAGAATCATAGGAAAGGATGGTGTTTTTTAAATTTTATAGATACTTTGTGGTAACCTCAAGTAGGAGGATTTAGCACAGTCAAATAATAATATCTTTTGTCTAGAAAGGAGAATGTTTTTTGAAATATAAATTAAGAAAAAAATTAAGGGTGTTTTTTATAGGATTATTAGTACTAGTACTAATCGCTTCTATTTTCGTTTATTATAAGTTTTTAACACCTTCAGCAGATATTCAACAATACAAGGCATATTATGCTCCAAAAACAACACAAAAAGTATTGAATCACGGTGAGGTAAAGGTCACATTCTTAGGAACATCATCTTTACTATTTGATGATGGAAATACGCAAGTAATGATTGATGGTTTTATTTCTAGGCCATCCTTACCAAAAATGTTGTTCAGCAATATAAAAACAGACGAAGATACTGTAGATAAAATTTTTAATCAAATAGGGGCTGATAATAATAAACTTAAGGGATTATTTATTGCACATACACATTATGATCATGCGTTTGATTTAGCTTACATAGCTAAACGAACTGGAACACATGTATATGGTTCAGAGTCAGCAATTAACATAGGTATTGGTGGTGATATAAATAAGAACCAGATGTCTGTATATGAAGTAAATAAGGCTATGAAGTTTGGTGATTTTACTGTTACTGTCCTTCCATCGAAACATTCACCAACCTTTGATGAAGGAGAAAAAATAAAAAAGCCACTTAAACAACCAACTAAAGCACTAGATTATCATGAAGACTCTTCATATGATTACTTGATTACGTATAATAATAAAACTTTCCTTGTTAAACCAAGTGCTAACTATATAGAAGGTGTATTAGATGATATTCGAGCTGATGTCCTGTTTTTAGGAATAGGGGGATTAGGAAAGCAGGAAATTAATTTCCAAAATATGTATTACGAGCAAGCTGTACGAAAAGTACAACCGAAGCTTGTTATTCCAATACACTGGGACGATTTCACCAAACCATTGACAGATACACTTGAAGCAATGCCTAAATATGCGGACAATACTAAAAATGGATTAGATTTTATAATTCAAAGGACAAAAGCAGATAAAATTGATCTTCAAATACTACAAGGTGTTAGAAGTATTTACTT
The DNA here is from genome assembly GCF_038006445.1 of Bacillus sp. FSL K6-1218. Lineage (NCBI taxonomy): Bacteria > Bacillati > Bacillota > Bacilli > Caryophanales > Bacillaceae > Bacillus > Bacillus sp. FSL K6-1218. Next base: position 840,239 of record NZ_JBBOVE010000001.1, read on the forward strand.
CTAAAAAAGGGATCCACCACACCTCTATCAAGTTAAGAAACATAAAAAACGATAATAATGAACTTCCGTGCTAAAAAAGCTACAAAATTTTCGTTTAGGGACAATCTGTTCTGTTAGCTTGATGGCGATGTGTCTGTACCCCTATATCATCTTTCAGATCTTCCGTTCGTTGTAATCAACGATAAAATGTGGAAGGGGTAATTCTAATACGTTACGCAATTCTTTTACCGTTATTTTTGTTTTTAAATTTTTCCATAAAGTAACTACAGTTTCTGATTTCAGCCCCTTTCGATTTCCAGATAATTTCCCCATACAAGTAATTTTGTTTTTAGGTGTTTATTTTCTATACGTAGCTATTCTAATTCACTGAGCTCTTTTGGTCTTTTTCCATAAGAATATTGTTTTCCTACAGGTTGTTGAAACTGATACGTTTGATCTGTACGATACCATTTCATCTATATCTTAATTTGGGAAACATTTTTAATTCCGAGTTTCTCCATAATGGTCCAATTGGAATACCCATCCTTTTTCATTTCAATCACTTTCCACTTTACTTCTTCTGGGTAATGAACTCTTATTTTTTTCATGTACCACTATTCGGGTTCACTTCACTTTAACGGTAAGGCTTTTTTGTTTTATAAGCTTAATCCAAACCGTTTTAATTCAATAAAAATCCCCTCTAATTGCTTTCCTTTATTCGTTAATGTGTACTCTACACGAGGCGGAACTTCTGGATATACTTTTCTCGTTATAATGCCTTGAGATTCTAATTCTTTTAGTCGAAGCGATAATGTTTTTGGACTAATACCATCCATTGATTTTTGTAAATCACTAAAGCGTAATGTTCCTTCGATAAGAAGATCACGAATGATTAGAAACGTCCATTTTGTACTAATTACATCAAGCGTTTTAGCGATAGGACAAGGTATGCCAGGTAAACCTTTCGTTAATTCAACTGGATCTATATTGTTCATGGAACAAGCCTCCATAAAATTTTTTGAATGAATTTGCTTTATAGTACCACAAAACTATACTTTTAGTAACTATATGAAAAAAATATCACTACTTCCATAAAGGAAGCTAGTGAATATACAATAGCAATACGAAATACAAAGGGTTTAGATGAAGAGGAGGTGATTTTCATGGGGATAAAAAAGTTGTTTAGATTTCTTAGTTTGTTTGTTGTTTGTATTGTACTTGTAGCATGTGGTGTGGAGGAAAAAACTGAAGTCCAGTTATTAAAAGAAATGCCAAAGCCAAAAGCAATGACAATTGATTCTTCACTAAGTAAAGAGAAAGCGACAGAAATGGTTCATGCAGCGCAGCGTTTTTATGCATTTTGGAATACAGGTAAGGAGGAACTTATTCCGCAGACTGTTACCGAAAGTTTCTTCGATAATACGTTACCAAAAGGCCGTCCACAAGGTGTTGAAGGATTAAAGTTTGCAGCGCAAAATTTTCATAAAGTCGTTCCTGATATACATTGTGAGATTGAAGACTTATTAGTTGTTGGTGATAAAGTAACAGCCCGTCTTTCTTTTACAGGAACGCATAATGGGAAGAAAATCAATTTTTTTGCAATTGATATTTTACATGTGAAAGACGGAAAGATAACGGAAGATTGGCATTTAGAAGATAATCTTACACTACAGCAGCAACTCGGCTTAATAGCTGAAGAGTAGATCATATAGGGGAGAGAAAAACGATGAAAAATATATTTATTATAAATGGACATGAAAAATACGGTACAAAGGAAGGACGATTAAATAGAACGTTAGTTGATTATATGGTTACTGTATTAGGAGAGAATCATCATGTGAAAACAACAACGATTCAAGATGGTTACAATATGAAAGAAGAACAAGATAAATTTTTATGGGCCGATGTTGTAATTTATCAAACACCAATTTATTGGTTTAGCGTTCCAGGATTATTTAAAACGTACATGGATGAAGTATATGAATACGGTTTGTTCTTTAAAGGTGCAGATGAATATGGAACAGGTGGTTTATTAAAAGAGAAAGAGTATATGTTCTCTACAACTTGGAATGCACCTGAAAAAGCATTTGGAGATAAGACGAAGTTCTTTGAAGGAGAAAGTTTAGAATCAACGCTTAGTCATTTACACCGCGTGCAGAAGTTTCTCGGTATGAGTCCGTTAAAGAGTTTTGCTTGTTATGATGTGGTGAAGAATCCGGATATAGAGAAGTATTTAGGGAACTTGAAGAATCATTTAGAAGAAATCATTCAATAATTAGAGTCATCCCCGTATTTAATGCGGGGATGACTCTATCCATAACTTCGCAAAATTTGCCCAGCCGAATGAATCAGTTGTTACGTTTTTTAGGAAGGGTGATATGTTATTCTTTTTAAAACGGATCAACTTCAGCCAAATCAGGGTTAGCATTCGGATTTGTTAATAAGGTTTTCAGCTCACCTACTTCAGAGAGCGCAACGAGGATATAACCACTAATAAGGACGACGAGTCCGATGACCCTTAATGTTTGCAGTGTAATATCACGGCTATTGTTTTCGGAGTTGTCTTGGGGCGTTGAAGGTGGATTGTTATTCATAAGTAAGGCTCCCATCTTTTGTATTTATATATGTGCGAAATCATTATTTAACTTATGGATAGGAATTATATAGTCATTTTCACTATATGAGAAATGCCTATGAAAAGTGATAAGGAATTTTGGGGCGAGAAAAGGGGGGAATCCAAAAGATTATTAAAACTGAACTTTTGGATTCCCCCCTTTTTTATTTATCCTGCTATTTGTGGTGGTCGGATTTCCTGCAAACGACCAGTTGGTGAGGGATAATTAATCAGTGGGGGATGAATAAAACCCCACTGATTAATTATTTTCATGTAAATAAAAGGAGGTTAGTTAACCGAAGTAGTTATCCTAATATACGCAACGATTCTTCAATAAACGCTGGGATGTCCTCTGGCTGTCTACTTGTTACTAGCTGATTTTGACATACGACAACCTCTTTGTCATGAAAGTTCCCGCCGGCATTTTTTAAATCGACTTCAATAGATTTATATCCAGTTACATCACGTCCTTCAAGTGTTTGTGCAGTGATGAGTAGCTGAGGTCCGTGACAAATAGCGAAAACAGGTTTTTCCGCATCCATAAATGTTTTACTAAAGCGAACAAAACGTTCAGCTGCACGAAGTATATCTGGAGAAAATCCACCCGGTATGAAGAGGGCATCAAAGTTCTCTGGAGAAACATCATCAATACTTTTATCAATCACGACTTCACTTTTTCCTTGCTTACCGTGTACCGTTTTCCCTTTTTCCATTTCAATAGTTGTTAATTCATATCCCTTTTGTTTAAAAGCTTCTACCGGCTCTGTGTATTCTGTATCCTCGAAGTAATCCGTTATTAAAATAGCAATTTTTTTACTCATTCTAATCCGCTCCTTACATTATATTATCGGTTCCAGAATCTTCCTTGAGCAATGTCTTTTATAAAGTGAAACTTTAATTCATATTTTTTCATTCCCTCCAGTTCCTTTGCCCTGTTAATTTAATAAATACCCTTTTTATTAGGACGTAAACATGTATTATCGTTTTTGTATGTAAAAATCATAAAATATCGGTTGTTTCAGTGATTCTTGTTTGAGGAAGAAAAATAAAAAAGCCAAGGAGGTAATTTATTTTCTCCTTGGCTTTTAAGATATTTCTTTTCGTTAAAACGAAGAAACGCGTTGCTTCGTTTTTGGTACAATAATAAATTTGATCCAGAGTAACCCGATAATCATAATGATAAGGCTATGTAAAAATTGTCCTGTAGCAAGGAGTATAACAATTGAAAATACAATGAGTTGAATGCTTAACAATATAAAGATTAAGCGAAGGAATTGATTCATTCGTTTTTCAGTATGGATTGGATACAATGCTACAATAATATTTCCCGAAAAATATTTCCATAGTGAACGAAGCTGCATAGAGATCATATATAGAACGATATAAGCGATAGCGCCTTTTACGTATATGTTTGGTATAAAATATAAGGCGAAGGCACCGATCAATCCTAAGCGAATATATATACCGAAATAATCATTCCCACGTAAAAATGCGAGTGTATGTAAATAGAAGAAAGTTGCTCGTTTTTTATGTAATAAAGGTTCAATCCAATTTGTAAGCCATTTTCTTTTATTTACTTGTTTATTCAGTTGCGGAACATCGGTGAAGATGCTAGCGAATTGATAAAAACGAACGTTCATTTTTTCTTCTTGCTCGATTATGTAATCCCACGGTATTCGTTTTGTAGGCTGTTTTTTCGTGTATATAAGCAGGAAAGCAAGTAATAAGAGTAATCCACCCAATATGAGAACATTCGCGGAATAAAACAGCATGTAAATGATTAAGGCGTTACAAGTAATACGAATGATCAGCCATATGTTTTTTTCGTGACTATCACGCCAGATCCAATGTATGTACATGTTCCAAGCTTTCGTAATCATTAACACGATAAAGATTGTACATAAAAAAGGTACAGTTAATTGCAATGATTGCATAGCAAGTGGTACGAGAATAAGGAAAGTAAATAATAATGGAAAAAGCTGAATGATGTAATTGTATAGAAGAGATTTTTTGAAATAGGATGTTAGTTTCTCTTCTAATGCAAGTAAATAGACAGCATCAGGTTTTTGAATAAATGTACGGATAGGGCATCTCGTTATAATGAATGTAAGTACAATCGTTATGAGTAGTAAAGATATTCCTTTAGAAGGAGATGCTTTTAGAAACTGGGCATAATAATATGCACCAACGCATGAAATAAAGATGAAGCTATATAGTAAACCGTTAATCATACGTGCAAAGTATGTAATGATATTTTGAATATGTTGTTGGAAGCGACTGCTCCATAGCGATTCGATTGACATGTTTTTCACCTCTTTGTTCTATTATATATGTTTTACAAAAGAAAAAACGAGCAAATTGCGTTATGCAACTTGCCCGTTTTTCTTTTCGTTATTTTTTTTCTGATCACGATTCATTAATGGATAGAAAGCAAATCCGATTACGAATAAACCAATTCCGAGAAGGAACGTTTTTATATCGGATGCGCCGGTTTTAATAACCCATAGTGCGTAGCAGAGTGCGATTACTGCGACTATACCATCTGTAATTCTTGCCCGCATTTCATTTTTATATGTTTCACCAGTAGCGACTAGTTTTAACTGGAAGATTGGTGAAACGAGATATGGAATGAGGTAGGCTAGTGTTGATACGGTAATAACGAATGTATAAGCTTCCGCAATTGTTCCTGATAATGTTGAGAATAAGAACACTTGCGACATAATGTTTGTTAATCGTAATGAGTAAATTGGACTTCCTTTTTTATTTGTTTTTGTGAAGAAGGAAGGGAAGAAACCTTCTTTTGCTGCTTGATATGGTACTTCTGAGCTTAATAAAATCCAGCCTAAGATAGAACCGAACAGGGAAGTAAGAGCAAGTAATGCCATCAATTTCCCGCCTCCATGACCCATTGCAGCGTTTAGCGCATCTGCTAATGGACGTTCCGAAGCTTGTAATTTATCAACATGAAGTACACCCATTGTTAAAATTGTAATTCCTAAGTAAATTGCAACTGTAATAAGTAATCCCGCAACTGTTGCACGTTTTACCGTTTTTGGAGAAACAGCACGGTTTGATAAAAGAACAGCTGATTCAATTCCGATAAATGCCCAAAGTGTTGTAAGAGCAGCTAAGTTTACTTGTGAAAGAAGGCCGTGTGATACACCTGATTTATCGATCATCGGTGTGTACCATTGTCCAAACTTAGAAGCTTCGAATGCAAATAACGTAACGACGATGAATAAAAGGAATCCAGTTACTTTCGTTGTTGTTGCTAAGAAGTTTAGTTTTCCAGCTCCACTTACACCGTTTGTTAATATAATATGAGTTCCCCAAAGTAAGATGGAACAAATAGTAAATGTAATTAGCTTCCCGACTTCTATGTTAAACGAACCGATTGAAAATAGTAGTCGTGTATCTTTCATAATTGGGAAGAAGAGTGATAAATATCCCGCAAATGATGTAATGATGGCAACGTTACTTGCCCAGTTTGCAACCCAATATCCCCATACCATACTGAAGCCAGCCATTTTTTTCTTTTTTGGTGTTGAGAATAAAGCATATGCATGACTTTGTGGTCCTGTCGTTAAATCAGGACGACGAATTGCTAAATTACCGAAAACAAGAGCTAGCATTAAAACACCAAACCCTGTAGTTAACCAAGCTAAAGTGACACCGAGTGGGCTTGCTGTTTGTGCCAACGTACTTGGCACCATGAAAATACCAGCGCCAACCATGTTACCGACAACGAAAGCTGTTAGTACCCAAAAGCCCCATTTTTTTTGTTGCATAGAAAATACCTCCAAAGTTAGTATAACCAAGTCAAGCGAGGAGATATGTATGTCTTCCTGAGTCAGGAAGAGAAGTCCCAAACAAAACAAAAAAAGCACGTAATCTGCCGCTACATGCTTTCTATCTTATAAGAAACCCACGACATACCTCTCGATAGCTCTCCACAAACGAAACGTTTGTGACAGTTCTGCACTTATTAAATGCAGACCCAGCAAGTGTGCATGGTGGACACGACTTACTTCGGCAACCATTCCTTTCTCATTCCTTCATCAATGCCACTACATCTCCTGAAATGATACTCTTAATGATTGCAACCTCTACCTCACCGAGATACGAATGAGGATTTAAATATTAAATTAACGTCTTTAAGAGTAACAAATGAATTTTTATACGTCAATGGATATAGTAATAATCAGATTATAGAGAAGAGTTTGTGATTAGGGATGAATAATTATTTGATATAAAAAGAAGCTGATCTAAAACTAGATCAGCTTCTACATATAAAATTAAACTAAGTTTAATACTGTTACTTTTTCACGTGTCATAGACTCAAGGCTCTTACGAATACCTTGTGCGCCCATACCTGAACCTTTTACACCAATGAATGGGAAGTGGTCAGGGCCGCGCTCTGTGCGTCCGTTAATTTGAACAGAACCAGTTTCGATTTTGTTAGCAATTGCAAATGCTTTGTTAATGTCTTTTGTGAAGACACTTGCTTGCAGACCGAACTCTGATTTGTTAGCAATCTCAATTGCTTGCTCATCTGAAGAAACACGGATGATTGGAAGGATTGGGCCGAATGGCTCTTCCCAAGCAACTTTCATTTCTTCTGTTACGTGGTCGATTAATGTTGGGTAAATTAAGTTACGCTCACGTTTGTTACCAATAACGATTGTTGCACCTTTTTCTACAGCGTCGTCAACTAAACCTTGAACGAAGTCAGCAGACTTGTCGTCGATTAATGGAACGATTGTGCTGTCTTGTTCTGGAGATCCAACTGATAGTTCAGCTACTTGTGCTTTTACTAAGTCAACAAGCTCGTCCGCTACGTTTTCGTGTACAAGTACACGTTTAATAGCTGTACAACGTTGACCAGAGTAAGAGAATGCACCGCTTACGATATGGTTTGCAGCATCTTGTAAGTCAGCATCTTCACGAACGATACCAGGGTCTTTACCACCAAGTTCTAATACAAGTGGAATCATTGCAGCTTTTTTCGCTAAATGTTTACCTGTGTTTGTACCACCTGTGAACGATACCATATTGATGCCTTCGTGCTCTACTAAGTAGTCACCAATTACAGAACCGCGTCCTGTAGCTACGTTTACAAGACCTTTTGGAAGGCCAGCTTTATGAAGTGCTTCAACCATTTTAATACCACTAATTGCACCTTGAGTTGCTGGTTTGAAAATAACAGCGTTACCCATAATTAATGCTGGTGCAAGTTTTGCAGCAGATAAGTTTACTGGGTAGTTAAATGGTGCGATTGCTAATACAACACCAAGTGGTGCGCGTTGGATAATCGCAAGTTTAGATTTCGTTCCGCCAGGGAAGCTATCGCCCATCATGCTTTCTCCGTGCATATGTAGAGCTTCTTCGATAGTATAACGAATGAAGTCAGCTGTACGAACAACTTCTTTCTTCGCATCTTTATAGCCTTTACCGACTTCTTTCATAATGATATCGGCAATTTCATCCTGCATATTTACGAGCTCATCAGCCCATTTATATAAGTATTTTGCGCGATCTTGTAGGGAAGCTTCAGCCCATGATTTTTGAGCTTCTTTTGCAGATGCAATTGCTTCATCTACTTCTCCGCGAGTAATTGCTTGTACTTGTCCAATTACTTTGTGTAAATATGGAGATGGAATTTCGATTGTTTCTCCTGAAGAGCTTTCTCTCCATTCTCCGTTTAAATAAAATTTGTACGTATTGCTAGTTGTCATGATTAGTCCTCCTAAAATAGCAACTTGTAAGAGTGAGTATAAGGTGATTGTAGGGGGTTTGATAACATTTTTCAAATGAAATGTTTGTGAAAACGATTTCTTATTATTTTTTTATTTTGTATGCCCTTTCTTACGGAATATTCTCTTATTTCAAATTGATTTATCGTATCATGAATCCTCTTCATTTTTTATGATTGTCGTGTATTTTATATTATGTGTAAAAAAATAATTGACAGAATACTCAATAAAGTTGTAAGATTATAAATGGAAAATAAATGAAAGGGGTGTGCGTAATGATTATAATCGTAAATGTAATGGGCTTAGCTCTGTTAAATGGCAGAAAACATTCATATCATTACGCAACCCGTGCGGATATATAAGGCATTCTCTGTCTTATAAGAAGCGTACGTTGCGTATATCGTAACGTACGCTTTTTATGCATTTTTGTGCATATCGTCAAGCGGCGGTATGCTTTTTTTTGTTTATTTTTCCTTGTATGGTTACGATGGAAATTTTGGAAGGTGGAAAAATGTGATGAGATTGTATGGGTTACGAAATGTAAATGTGATGGGTTTGGATAGTGGATAAAGAAGTGAGAGTTAAAAGAGAACGAGAAGGGAGAGGTTACATTGTTATCAGTATTACTAAAGTTAAAATGGTTTTTTAGGGAGCATTGGAAGAGATATAGTATCGCCATTGGAGCTCTTTTAATTGTAAATATAGTTGAAGTTATTCCCCCGAAAGTGTTAGGGGTTACGATAGATAATATCAAAACAGGAACGTTATCGAACGAAGCAATTATACAGTCTATTCTTATTTTAATAGGGGTTACGATCGTTGGGTATGGCCTTACTTTCGTGTGGCAACATCAATTGTTTGGCGGTGCATTTGTACTTGAGAAAACGATGCGCTCTAAATTTATGGGGCATTTACTTAAGATGACACCGACGTTTTATCAAAAAAATCGTACTGGCGACTTAATGGCGAGAGCAACGAATGATTTAAAAGCAATCGCTATGACAGCTGGTTTTGGTATATTAACGCTTGTAGATTCTAGTTTATACATGCTTACGATTGTCTTTATGATGGGATTTACAATTAGTTGGGAGCTTACATTTGCAGCGCTTATCCCGCTTCCAATTATGGCGTATGCGATGAATATATATGGAAAAAAACTGCATGAAAGATTTACAGTTGCGCAAGATGCGTTTGGTGATATGAACGATAAAGTACTTGAGTCAATAGCTGGTGTGCGCGTTATTCGTGCATATGTACAAGAGAATGCAGATCAGGAAAGATTTCATCGTTTAGGAGATGACGTCTACGAAAAAAATATGAAGGTAGCGAGAATTGATGCATTATTCCAACCAACTGTGAAAATGCTTGTCGGTCTTAGTTATTTAATCGGTTTAGTGTATGGCGCATACCTTGTGTTCCAATCAAAGGTGACGCTTGGCGAACTCGTTTCTTTTAACGTGTATTTAGGGATGATGATTTGGCCGATGTTTGCAATTGGTGAATTAATCAATGTTATGCAAAGAGGAAATGCTTCGCTTGACCGTGTGAATGAAACGTTAGCGTATGAGCCAGATGTAAAGAATCCAAAACATCCAAAGCTTGTGCAAGAGCCGGATTATATTCAGTTTGATGATGTGTCTTTCTCATACCCTTCATCAACTGAAGAAAATTTAAAGAAGGTTTCTTTCACATTAAAGCAAGGAGAAACGCTAGGGGTTGTCGGAAAAACAGGAAGCGGAAAAACGACGCTTGTACGTCAGCTTCTTCGCCAATATCCGCTTGGAGATGGGGATATTGCGGTCTCTGATGTGACATTAGATAAAATAACGAATGAAAATGTACTCGGATGGATTGGGTATGTACCTCAGGAACATATTTTGTTCTCAAAAACAGCGAGAGAAAATATTTTATTCGGAAATAGGGAAGCGACTGAAGAAGAACTTGAGAAAGCAATTGAAATTGCGGCGTTTACAAAGGATTTAGAGTTTTTACCAGAAGGGTTAGAAACGCTCGTTGGAGAGAAAGGTGTTTCTTTATCAGGAGGGCAAAAACAAAGGATCTCGATTGCACGAGCTGTTATTCAAAATCCAGAAATTTTAATTTTGGACGATTCTTTATCAGCTGTTGATGCTCGTACGGAAGCAGCGATTATTGAAAATATAAGAACAGAAAGAAGCGGAAAGACGACGATTATTACGACGCACCGTTTATCTGCCGTACAACATGCGGATTGGATTCTCGTTATGGATGAGGGGCAAGTAATGGAAGAAGGTACACATGCTCAGCTTATCCAGAGCGGAGGCTGGTATGCTGAGCAGTTTGAAAGACAACAAGGTGAAAGTGAAAGTGCGGATAGTGGGGTGAAAATATGAGCGTTTCAAAACGATTATTTCAATATGCGATGAAAGTGAAAGGAACGATTTTTGCAGCGATGTTAATGTTATTTATTTTCGTCATTGCAGAGCTTGCTGGTCCTTTCGTCGCTAAAACGATGATTGATGATCATATCGTCGGGATAGAGAAACCTTGGTATGAAACAGAAAAGAGTGAAGAAGCTGTTTCATATAATGGCGCTTTTTATAAGCGAAGTGATCGCTTTGAACAAGGCGAGACAAAAGGTAAAGAAGTACGTGTGATGCAAGTCGGTTTTCAATATTATTTTGTACCGAATAAAGTGAATATTGAAGGGTCACGTACTGTAAAAGGTGATATGATTACCGTTCAAAATGGTAAGGCGGTGCAAGTGTATAAAGCGAAGGCATTAACGACAGAAGAAGTGTTTGCGTTTTATAAACCAGAAATAAACCGTCTATTATTACTTGGTGGTGGCTATTTCGCTTTATTAGTAGTCGTATCATTATTTGCATACGGAAAGCAGTTCTTCTTGCAGAAGGCAGCGAACAAAATTATTCAAATTATGAGGGAAGATGTTTTTTCTCATATTCAAACGTTGCCAATTCGGTACTTTGATCATTTACCTGCGGGGAAAATTGTTTCGCGTGTGACGAATGATACAGAAGCCATTCGTGATTTATATGTAACGGTGCTGGCAACATTTGTTTCTAGTATCATCTATATTATTGGGATATTCGCTGCGCTATTTTTATTAGATGTGAAGCTCGCTTCATTATGTTTATTAATTATCCCAATTTTAATTGTTTGGGCGATTCTTTATAGAAAATATGCGTCTGTATACAATCATAAAATGCGCTCTCGTTTATCTGATATTAATGGAACAGTGAATGAATCCATTCAAGGGATGCCAATTATTCAAGCGTTCCGTCAAGAGCGTGAAACGAAAAAAGAGTTTGAAGAATTAAATGGCGATTATTTTAAATATCAAAATAAAATTTTAAATTTAAATGCAGCGACTTCGCATAACTTAGTAGCCGTATTAAGAAATATCGCTTTCACAGGAGTAATTTGGTATTTCGGCGGTGCGTCATTAAGTGCTACAGGTATTATTTCACTTGGGGTACTGTATGCGTTCGTCGATTATTTAACAAGATTATTCTCGCCAATTACGAATATGGTGAACCAGCTTGCAAACTTAGAGCAAGCGCGCGTTGCATCAGAACGTGTATTTGAATTGTTAGAGGAAAAAGGAGAAGCGGTAGAAGAAGAACGTATGCCTCGTTTAAAAGGAAATGTAAAATTTGATAATGTATCATTTTCTTATAATGGAAAAGATGAAGTGTTAAAAAATATTTCTTTTGAAGCAAAACAAGGTGAGACAGTGGCACTTGTCGGTCATACTGGATCAGGAAAAAGTTCTATCATGAATGTACTCTTTCAATTTTATGAGTTTGAAAAAGGAAAACTTACGATTGATGGTCACGATGTAAAAGAAATGCCGAAACAAGCAACTCGTGAGCATATGGGAATCGTACTGCAAGACCCGTTTCTTTTTAGCGGGACGGTGGCTTCCAATGTAAGTTTAGAAAATGAAAAAATTTCAAAAGAGCGCATTGTAAAGGCGCTACGTGATGTTGGTGCTGAAAGATTTGCAAACAATATAAATGAAGAAATTACAGAAAAGGGAAGTACGCTTTCCACTGGAGAACGTCAGCTTATTTCGTTTGCTAGGGCGCTTGCTTTTGATCCAGCTATCTTAATTTTAGATGAAGCAACGTCTAGTATTGATACAGAAACAGAGGCGATGATTCAACAAGCACTAGAAGTTGTGAAAAAAGGAAGAACGACATTTATTATTGCTCACCGACTTTCAACAATTAAAAGCGCAGATCAAATTATTGTGCTTGATAGAGGAACCATTTTAGAAAAAGGCTCTCATGATGAACTCATGAAAAAGCGCGGGCGTTATTACGATATGTATAAAACGCAAATGGAAGGTAATCAGAGTGCTTAACAGATATGGAGGAGAACTTGTGATTTTCACAAGTTCTTTTTTATTGATGAACATGTCGACTCTTTAGCAAATTACGACAGTTAGATAAGAAGTATTGTTTTACCTTTTTCTTTATAAATGCTATATTAAAAAATGTTACTTATTTTTTGTATGTAGCGTTATTTTTCCCTTTTGTTTGATTATGAAGAAAAAGGATAAACTAAATAAGAACATTTTCATTGAAAAATTGTTCAAGATTGCATACAATCAATATAGTTTTTAAATTCCTATCAGAATACTTGGAGGATTACTATCATGAAGAAATTATTTTCAGTGCTTGCAGTAACTACTTTAGCGATCGGGATTGTAGCCGGCTGCGGTAAAGAAGAGAAAAAAGATACAGCTAGTCAAGACGCTTTACAAAAGATTAAACAAAGCGGTGAACTTGTAATTGGTACAGAAGGTACATACCCACCATTTACGTTCCACGATTCAAGCAATAAATTAACTGGATTTGATGTTGAATTAGCAGAAGAAGTTGCAAAACGTTTAGGTGTAAAACCTGTATTTAAAGAAACACAATGGGATAGCTTACTGGCTGGCCTAGATGCAAAACGTTTCGATATGGTTGCAAACGAAGTTGGTATTCGTGAAGATCGTCAAAAGAAATACGATTTCTCTAAGCCATACGTTTCATCTTCAGCGGCATTAGTTATTGCAAAAGATAAAGATAAGCCTGCTACATTTGCTGATGTAAAAGGACTAAAAGGAGCACAATCTTTAACGAGTAACTATGCAGATATCGCTAAGAAAAATGGTGCGGAAATTATTGGTGTAGAAGGATTTAGCCAGGCAGCAGAATTATTAGCTTCAGGACGCGTTGATTTCACAATCAATGATAAGTTATCAGTACTAAACTACTTAGAAACGAAAAAAGATGCGAAAATTAAAATTGTAGATACTGAAAAAGAAGCTTCAGAAAGTGGATTCTTATTCCGTAAAGGTAGCACTAAGCTTGTACAAGAAGTAGATAAAGCGTTAGAAGATATGAAAAAAGACGGTACGTATGACAAAATAACGAAAAAATGGTTCGGTGAAAATGTATCTAAGTAGTGCATTGGTTTCAGATCGATTGTCTACTTGGATAGATATTATGCAGTCTTCCTTCATGCCTATGCTGAAGGAAGCTGTTTTTACGACAATTCCATTAACGCTTATTACATTTATTATCGGGATTATACTGGCAACGTTAACGGCGCTCGCACGTATTTCTGGTAGTCGTATTTTACAATGGATTGCTCGTATCTATGTATCTATCATTCGCGGAACGCCACTTCTTGTACAGTTATTTATTATTTTCTATGGTCTTCCAACTCTTAATATTGAAGTTGAGCCATATACAGCAGCAGTTGTTGGATTTTCATTAAATGTCGGTGCATATGCATCTGAAATTATTCGTGCTTCTATCCTTTCCATTCCGAAAGGGCAGTGGGAAGCAGCTTACACAATTGGGATGACATATCCACAAGCATTAAAACGTGTTATTTTACCACAAGCAACGCGTGTATCAATTCCACCGCTTTCGAATACATTTATTAGCTTAGTGAAGGATACTTCATTAGCATCATTAATTTTAGTAACAGAAATGTTCCGAAAAGCGCAGGAAATTGCGGCGATGAACTACGAGTTTTTAATTGTTTATTTTGAAGCAGGTCTTATTTATTGGGTTATTTGTTTCTTATTATCAATCGTACAACAGATGTTAGAGAAGCGTTCAGAACGCTACACATTAAAATAATCCTTTTACAAAAGGAGTTTTTGTTTTTATGATTTCAATTCAGCACTTACAAAAAAGTTTCGGAGATAATACCGTACTAAAGCATATAGATTTAACAGTTGAGAAAGGCGAGGTTGTTGTTATTATTGGACCGTCTGGATCTGGTAAAACGACATTCTTACGTTGTCTTAACGTACTAGAAACACCAAACGCCGGTAGCATTCGCATCGGCAATAAAGAGCTTAATTTTGCTCAAAAAGTATCGAAGAAAGATATTGTAAATCTTCGTACACAAACAGGTATGGTATTCCAGCACCATAACTTATTCCCTCATTTAACAGCACTTCAAAATGTAATGGAAGGGCTCATTACAGTGAAAAAAGTAGGGAAAGAAGAAGCAAAGAAAAAAGCAAACTACTTCCTTGAAAAAGTTGGTTTAGCAGATAAAGTGGATTTATATCCATTTCAATTATCAGGTGGTCAACAACAGCGCGTTGGAATTGCGCGCGCGCTTGCGATGGAGCCAGAAGTGTTATTATTTGATGAGCCGACTTCAGCGCTTGATCCTGAACTCGTTCAAGAGGTTTTAAAAGTAATGAAAGAACTTGCTAAAGAAGGCATGACGATGGTTATTGTAACGCACGAAATGCGTTTTGCACATCAAATTGCGAACCGTGTTATTTTCATGGATGGTGGTGTCGTTGTCGAACAAGGTACACCAGAAGATGTATTTACAAATCCAAAAGAAGAACGCACGAAAAAGTTTTTACAAATGTTGCAGTAAATTAAGAAAGGTCTCAGGGTATATGCCCTGAGACCTTTTTGCCATTTATATTTATTTGTGGAATCCGCCAAGGCTTTGCTCAGCCATTGCAACTAGACGTTTTGTAATTTCTCCACCAACTGAACCGTTAGCGCGAGCCGTAGAATCTGCTCCTAATTGTACACCAAATTCTTGAGCGATTTCGTACTTCATTTGATCGATTGCAGCTGTTGCACCTGGTACTACTAATTGATTTGAAGAATTTTGGTTTGCCATAGGAATATATCCTCCTTAGAGTTATAAAAGTTTTTTTGGTTGGACTAGCTGGAGTTGAACCAGATTATCGCCCCGGTTGGCGCTAATCCATCGGTAATTAAGTTTGTACTCATAGTATGGATGTTACCTAGAAAGATATACAAAATAATAATTTGTAAATTTTGTCAAAAAAACTTATTGATTTCGTAAATTATGAAATAAGAGTAATCGTTGTATTTTTAAGAAAACAGGCCAAACTAAGGAGGATATTAAATATAATTTTCTCATTGTAGCCTGCTACTTGTAGGCTAATCATTAGCTTCTTATTTATGATTTATTGAAATGAAATCGGTAGCAACTTCATAGTTCTATTTTTAAGTAGGGATGGAGTGACCGCTCCTATGCATGGGTAGGTGCTCTCTTCAATCTAAAAAAGAGAGGCTTTAAACGATAACGTATGGAGGAATCATGATGGGGATTTGCCCGCTATGCAACGCATTAGAATTACAAACATATTCTTGTCAAAATTGCCAAAGTATACTCCAAGATTATGGGAAGTCTGTAGATTATATAGACGATTATAGTGCCTATATGGATCAAGAATTATTAAGTGCAGTAGATGGTTTAACGCATAATAATTCAAATGAATATTGCAATCATATTTTTTATTGCGGAGTATGTAACGTGGAAACAGAGGTTGTAGTAAAACTTGTGTAAATAGAAAACTTCCACCTTATTATCTAGGTGGAAGTTTTTGTTTTTGTATTTGTGAGTGAATCATAGGAGAAGGGATATGTTCGGTATTTGATGAAGTCTTGGATTTTATTTGAGACATTTTTTCTTTTGTATCGCGTAAAGAATGTTCAGTTAAGTAGACGGCATATTCGTAAAATAACTGGCGCGTCATTTCACTTTGCTCTTTTAACTTTTCATCTTGGAATACAGTTCGCCCAGGTTTAGAGTTGGCTTCAAAGAGCCACGGATTTTCCTTTGTGTCTAAACCGATATCAAAACCGATTTCTCCAATATTTCCGGTTACTTGTTCATCGAGCGCGTAACTTATTTGTAAGGCAGTATGTTTTAATTTGTTTTCAATTTGAACTTGTTTCGTTGAATCTGGGAAAAGCTCTTGCAGTAATTTTGTATCACCGCCGCTATTTACGTGCGTTGTTAAACTGCCTTTGCCAGCGATTTTGGCGACGATTGCACTAACTATCCAATTACCGAAATGATTTTTATTTGTATGAATGCGGAAATCAACAGGTTGCCCATCGAAGCGAAGTAACGAAATACCTTGCTGCACGATAAACTTTTTTAAATCATGTCCTTTTAATACGTGGTTTAGAAGCGTTTCTAATGATTGATACTTTCTCAGTTTATTTTCTTCATTTTTGCGATAACGACAGTAGTAGCAATTTTCTGTTTGAGAATAAAATATTTGATGAATATTTCTACCAAAGCTTCCGTGTATTGGTTTCATGTACACAGATTTATACGTGCCAAGAAACCGCTCTACTTGTTCAAAATGCTGAAATGCTTCTGTGTTTGGTAAGAAGGGTCTAATTGATTCATCTTTCATAAGAAGTTGATGAACTTCCCATTTATTGAAAAAACCTGGGTTAAACCATGGAATGGAGTAGTCATGTTCTAACTTTCTTTTTGCTCTGACAATTGGTTTGTAATTTTCTGCTTGTCGATTTGGTAATCGATCGTAAATGACATTTGGTAAAGGAACCTTTTTCTTTATCCATTGTTTCTCTTGAAAGAAATATCCTTCAATCGTTTCTTCTTCCCAGTTTATATGTTGAACGCCAAAGACGAATACGAACGGTCGTAATGAAAATGGTGGTGTTAACAACTCACTGAGGGCAATTGAACGATTTCCTAAAGGGTTAGAAGAATCATCGTTAAAGCCAGTTGTAAAAATGCCGATTAATGGTCCGAAAATAATTGTTTGGTTTTGTGTGAATGCATGAATAGTGGTTGATTGAGGTAGTAAAAGTTTTTCGGCAATATGTTTTCCGATAATAATTTCGCGAGTAAAGGAATAATGAATTTTCACCTCTTCACTTGCAATGTGACGTATACCGAAGGAGAGGGATGTAATAGGCGGCGTAATAGAAAAAACGTAAGGTAAAGTAATGCTATTTGGATTTTCATCTGAAATGTTTAATGTATATATATGTTCTTTCAAAATAGGTTTACCTCCTTTCATTATGGTGTAAAGCGACTGAATTTAAGTGGTCCGTGAAATATCTTTTCAGCTAATGAATCACTATGACGAATGTATTGTTCGTAAGGAGGGATTGTGTTGACATACATAAGCCAGATTGCACCTTTTTGATCCATAATTGTGGAAAGTTCTAGTTCAAATAACGAAGAATAAGACTGATCTAGTGTTTGGACTACTTCATTTATAATGTCGTGTAAAGCGTCGTGCAATAGTTGCACACCCGTACTAGATAGTACGTATTTAATTTTTGAAAATGAATGTAATGAATCATCGTCTGTTGCTGAGGGTAAAAGCTGATTAGGAAATGAACTTTTTTGTATAAATTGACCGATAACATTCCAAGTTTGTTCTTTGTTTTTTTGCAAAATGGTTCGAATATGGAGTGGATATGTTAGTTGATTTGGTGGTTGTAGCATAGTGTGCGCTATGTAACGTGATGAGGGTATGTTAGATTTGTACCAAGATATAAATTCATCTGTCCGTTTGAGTGGAATAGAAGTATGATATTTTTCATTTACTGTATCGATATGAAACGTTTTATTTTTGTAAGCAATTCGATATAAGTTATCCTTAGAATGTATATTAGTGGGGCGTATAATAATATCTTTAGTTTTTAACAACAGTTTGAAAATGTTTTGTATCGTTGCAATTTCAAATTTTGGTATATAAGGAGACAGTTTCTTATTAGTGAGAAATAAATCATGTAGTTCACTTAAATTAATAAGTGTGTTATTTAAAAAGGTAGTGGAAGGACGATTGTGCAAAGAGTGAATAATTGATGTTGCTTTTTCAGAGTCTGTTTCCTCGTGAAAAGAATAACGATCATATATATAAGAAGGAATAGGGAATGTTTGCTCTTTCCATTTTCCTGTATCTGTATCGTAAATAAGACCAGAAACAAGGTCTGTTTTAGGATCAATACAAAATGGCGTAAACTGGGCAACGACATTATGATAAAGCCGAGCGCGTTTAGCGATTTCGGTGTAATATGTTTGCTCATAATGAAGTTTAGAAGCTAAAAGACCGAGAACCAACGAAATCACTCCTTTACTACTATTTGCATAATAGGCGAAGCTATATATTGCAAATACGTTTTTATACCATTATACTTTTGTCCGTATGATGATATGCTATAGTTTTGGAGAAGTGAAAGGTTGATTGTAATGAATATATGGTTAAATATGTTAACGACGACAGGACTCGGAGCAATTATTGGGGGATACACGAATCATTTAGCGATAAAAATGTTATTTCGTCCTCATCGTCCTATTTATATCGGAAAGTTTCAAGTTCCATTTACACCAGGATTAATTCCGAAGCGTCGTGATGAACTTGCTGTTCAATTAGGGAAAATGGTTGTAGAACATTTGTTAACACCAGAAGGAATCGGAAAAAAGCTAACAAATGAAGAGTTTCAAAAAGGTTTAATCCACTGGGCGCAAGTGGAAGTGGATAAAGTAATTACGAATGAACAATCACTGCGACATATGTTAGAAAAATGGAATGTAGCGCATGTAGAAGAAGAAGCGACTCGAAAAATCGAACATGTAATTACAGAAAAAATTCATGCATTTTTAGCAGAGTATTATACATATACATGGGAACAGGTTTTACCTCATTCTGTAAATGAAAAAGTAGAGAATGCGATTCCGAATGTCTCGGCGTTTATTTTAGAGCGAGGAATTAGCTTTTTTGAAAGTGAAGAAGGGAAAGGTCGTCTTTCAAAAATGATTGATGATTTCTTTGCTTCTCGCGGAACGCTACTTAACTTAGTCGGAATGTTTTTAGGAAATGTAAGTGTAGTGGATCGTGTGCAGCCAGAAGTTATTAAATTTTTAGGTCAAGATGGTACAAAGCAGCTTTTAACTGATGTACTGCAAAAAGAGTGGGAAAAGTTAAAAGGAAGAGATGTAAAAGAATTAGAAGCGTTTGTAGAGAAAGAAATGATTGTAAGCTCCGTGCTGTCAGCAGTTAAAGTAGAGGAAACAGTGAGTAAGTTTTTAAATCAATCTGTTCAGCAAGTATGTGAACCAGTTCGAGAAACAATCATTGAAAAATTGGTTCCAAGCGCAGTAACGGAAGGCTTAAAGTGGGGAACAGAAAACGTAGAGAGTATACTAAACAATCTACACCTTGCGGAAATTGTCCAGCAAGAAGTGTCTACATTCTCAACAGAAAGATTAGAAGACTTAGTGCTGTCTATTACGAAAAACGAATTGAAAATGATTACGTATTTAGGAGCGCTATTAGGCGGAATGATTGGTCTCGTGCAAGGATTGTTACTATTGTTTCTTAGATAATAAGGTGAGTACATAGAAATAAAAGTGAAATTTCTTCACATCTCTTGCATAGTTTGATATGGTAAGAAGAGGTGCGTATGTAAATGCACTGAAAAGGCAGTGCGAGTGAAAAGCGCTAGCCTTCTAAAGGAGGAAAAATAAAATGACAAAGAACATTCATGATGTTGCATATGAATTACAAAAAGCAATCGCTGAAAACGATGACTTCAAAACGTTAAAAGAGAGCTACGCAGCCGTTCAAGCTGACACAGCTTCAAAGAACTTATTCGATGAGTTCCGTACAATGCAACTTAGCCTACAACAAAAAATGATGCAAGGCCAAGAAATCACTGAAGAAGACAATCAACAAGCGCAAGAAGTTGTAGCTCGCATTCAACAAGATGCTAAAATTACAAAATTAATGGAAACTGAGCAACGTCTAAACGTTGTAATCGGTGACGTTAACAAAATTATCATGAAGCCACTTGAAGAATTATATAGCGCGCAACAACAAGCGTAATAGTGGAAGACGTCCCTAGGGGGCGTCTTTTTTTGTTTTTATCCTGCTATTTGTTGGGCTGCCCGTAAAACCCCCACTGATTAAAGTTTCACTTTATGGAACTCTGAATGTAACTTTATACATGTAAAATACTCTATATATAACAGGTGGGATATTAATTTTTTATTTGCACGCATTTATATTGCGGTGAACCGTATTTGGTGGTTAATAAAAGAGTAAAGTAGTCGGGGAAGTTATATGCATAAAAAGTATATCGAGGGAATACCCTTTCGGTAATCACCTATCTATTTCGTAAGGGCGCATTAGTATTTCGGTGAAATAATCGCAATTTTTACATATAATGTATTTACTAATAAGGAAATTAATAGAGATAAATGGAAGAGGTTAGAATAGATGGAGACCCTTATAGATTTAAATAGTTTTAAAACGGAAATATTAGCGAAACATGTACTTCATATGATGATAGAAAATGATTTCTTTTATCAAGGATCGCAATTGGTTGAAAATATTTGGGTAAATGATTCAACTATTTTTATAAATAATGTAAAGATATTTACAAAAGGTATTGAGATTTATAAGAAGAATAATGAATTTTATTTAACACATCAGCTAGATAGTACTAAAGTGATATTATATTAATATAATATATATATAGAAAGTAGCTTATAATTTTTTTTACTTTGTGTTATAATTTTTTCCTAATCTCATGATGATGAGTATATATTTTTATGGGGGTTCTAATTTTTTAGAAGTGTATGTAATGTATTTACTTTTGAAAAATATAGAGCTATTTTTAATTTTTTGAGTGTAAGATAAATAATTCTATCTTTATTGAGGAATGAAAATAAAAAAACTTTCCTTTTAAGAATATCAAGGGAGGGCAATGTATAATTTATTTACCTTTGAAAAAAGCGGATTTATTTTTAATGTTGAAAGTATAAGGTGAATAATTCTATCTTTATTGAGGAATGAAAAGTAAAAAAATTTTTAAAGAATACCTAGGTAGGGCAATATATAATTTATTTACCTTTGAAAAAAATGCGGATCTATTTTTAATGTTGAAAGTATAAGGTAAATAACTCTATTTTTATTGAGAATGAAAAGTAAAAAATTTCCCTTTAATAATACCTAGGGGGGGCAATGTATATGGTTGTGTTTGCAAAAGGAGTTATGCAATGATAGCGAGAATGTGGAAATCTAAGTGGCAGTTGTTGATTCTATTATTTTCCCTTATAGTTAGTAGTTATTTAGCTAATTTAATAAAAGAATATCCTGAGATAGGTATATCTGTAAAATATGAATCTAAACAATATGTTATAAATGATTTATCAAAATATAGTTGGGCGGGAAAAAGAGATTTCCAAATAGGAGATATTATAGAAAAAATAGATGGCGAATCACCATCTCAACATTTTACAGTTGTATCGTATCATTCAATTGAACAAGCAAAAAAAATCATATTAAATAGGAACGGACAAATAAAAGAGTATGAGATAAAATATACACCTTATAGCAAACAATTATTTTATCATTTTATCATTCCAGTTGGATTTTATATAGTATGTTTTTTGATGGCATTATATCTTTTAATGTTTGTTCCTGAAATGAATCGTAGTACCACTAATCTAGTATATTTTTTAATTTCTCTTGGATTAAATTTTATTAGCATTATGGCTGTTGAAAGAGAAGATATATTCTCTTTTATTGTGGCTTCAATTTCATTAGTGTGTTCATTTACTTTCTTTATTCGATTCATGATGTTGTATTTCTTGCATAATGAAATAAAGTTTTTAATACCAAAACAATTAAAAGTTTTAAATGCAATATCGGTATTCCTTATTATAGTGAGTATTTTTGTATATGTAGAACATAATGAATGGGCTAATTTGTTTACAGTCACTTTAAGTTTTATATTATTTTGTTTTACAGTATACCTTTTAGTAAGGTTTTATTTGAAAAGTAAAAATAGTAGTTACATTAAATATTTAAAAATTATTATTATTAGTTTTTTTGTATCGGTAACCCCATTTGTTTGTTTATATTTAATTCCAAATTTATATTATGGGGAAGAATTTATAAGCAGTGAAACAACGGGGATTTTCTTTTTATTTATCCCAGTGTGCTTATTTTATTTAGTAATTGCAGGGAAGTTGTTTGATTTTAGATTTATCGTTCAGCGACTACCGCATTATATTATTTTATCTGTAGGGATTAACATATTTTTGGCCGTATTAACTATGGTACTTTTTGAAGAGAGTGAGGCAGGTTTATTAGAGTGGATAAAATTTAGAATTATTGCTATCATTATCTGTATTTGTTTTTTATATATTAAGGATTATATAGATTTTAAGTTGAGAAAAAGTTTATATCATCATCAAAAAAATTATCAATTCAGTTTGCATCGATTTTTACATCAAGCCAAAAATGAATATAAACTATCAAATTTAATTTATAGTATGCGAAGAGAGATAGCGGATATTTTAAAACTTGAAGAGACGTGCTGCATAGAAATAAATAAAATTGAGAAGTCTGTCCGTGTTTTGGATAGTGAATATGTTCCGCACCGGACGATAGAAACGTTATTTAATCATCAACTAGATACCTACAAGGTTGGTTCCATCGTACAGTTAGAAAAACACTTTGGATTTGTTTTATCTGCTTCAGCAGATAAAATGCTTATTTTATTGTGTAATTATAATGGGAAAGAAAATTTAAATGTAGATGAAGTAGTTTGGATTGAAACATTATGTAATTATACAGATTTATTATTAGAGTGTTCTAATCAAATTGAAGATTTATTAAAGCAATTACAGGAGATAAAAAGTTTAGAGCACCCACCCATGTGGTTGGCGAGACTTATGTTCAAACTATCGGAAAAAGAACGAACAAATCTTGCAAGTGATATACATGATGGAGTTTTGCAAGATCAAATACGTTTAACTAGAAAATTTGAGAGTTATAATGAACGTGTTAAAGATGAGGAAATGAAAGATATACTTAATGAAATACATGAAGAACTATTAGATCATATTTATACAATTCGTGAAACGTGTAATAATTTGAGGCCACCATTTCTATATGAGTTAGGTTTAAAACAAGCACTACTGAATTTATTTAAGCAGATTAATTTAAAAGCGACCTTTTTCTTCTATTATGATATTCCTGAAAGAATTGTTGTGCCTAGTATTGAACATGAACAAGCGATTTATCGAATTATACAAGAACTATTAAACAACGCAATGAAACATTCAAAAGCGACAAATGTAACGATAAGATTATTTCATAAAGACGATCACCTATATTTAACTTATGTAGATAATGGGGTTGGTATTAAGTTAGATGAAGTAAACCATTCTTACAACACGTTAGGATTGTCTGGGATTGTCACTAGGATACAAAGTCTGAATGGAAAGATGTCTGTTGAATCAAAACCTAATCTTGGTTTGCAAATAATTATTAGATTTAAAGATAATTAGTTTTCGATGAATCGTCAGATGATAGGATGATATTGTATGTAACGATATTGAAAGGGTGAGAATATGATTTCAATACTTGTAGTAGATGACCATGTTGCAGTAGGATTAGGGACGAAGGCGTTAATTGAAAAATACGATGAGATGAATGTAGATGTAGTACATGATAGTATGGAAGTAGAAAAAAAAATTAAGAATCAAAAATATGATGTTTACTTAATTGATCTACAAATGCCAAATATAAACGGTTTAGAGTTATCTAAGAAAATATTAAAGATACATTCAGAGGCATCGATCCTTATTTTCACAGGATTTGATGTATTTGCACATTATAATTTATTAATAGATAATGGGGTTCTTGGTGTATTGAGTAAAACTTCTTCTGAGGAACAAGTGATAAATGCAATACGTCATGCAGTGAAAAAAGAAGTTGTTTTACCTTATCAATTAGTTAGGCAATTGAGAATAACAGAAAATATATCAAATATAAGTATAGAGGATGGACCTGAAAGGGCAGTATCTTTAAATGAAGAAGAGAAAAAAATCCTAGTTGAAGTAAGTAAGGGGAAAACAAATAGAGAGCTTGCCGAAATATTAAATTTAAGTCAAAGGTCGGTAGAATATAAATTAACTGACATATTTCATAAGTTACAGGTGTCATCAAGGATGGAAGCAGTACAAAAGGCGCAAGAACTAGGGATTATTTATTCTTTAACAATATGAAGCAATTAGGACCGGTTATATGTGTATAAGTGTAACTTGTTTATGAAAGAGATAGATTTATATAGAACAAAATAAAGTTTATTTCGTTAGGCATAAGCTCAATATGATATTGGTTTATGCCTTTTTTATTTATGTACTATGGATAATTTTTGGTTTTTCGCGCGGTTTCCCGCAAAAATAAATGCGTTCCCCCGTGCGTACTTTTCGTTTATGTATTTCAAGAAAATGGTTAACATTATATGTAGAGTTGAAAACTTAGTTGTCTTACTTAATGGATATAGACTAAAAAAAAGATAAATTGAAGTATTTAATTATATGTGTTTTAAGTACTTTAGTGAATAAAGAAAGGAGGAAAATGAAGATATTGAATAAAAGAAAAAAATAGGGCGTATTTGTTTAGCAAGTACGATTATGTTTACACAACTAAGTACATTAGATGCTTTATCAAGTACAGCTTATGCAATTGAAGATAATCAAGAAATAAAATTATTGTTACAATCTGAAAAGAATAAAGCGCAGGTAGATGAAGAAATAGTATTAAGAATAATGGAATTGAAAAAAACTGGTGATAAAGTTGAGATTGTAGTGCCAGAAGGTATGGAATTTGATGAAGAGGCGACTAAAGTATTGAATGAACGCAATGGCACGTCTGAAAGAATTCGTTTAATAGAAAATGCGGTAATTCAAATTGAAAAAAATTCACAAAGTAAAGCTTTAGATGTAGTACGTTTGTCGGTGAAAGGAAAAAGGCCTGGAACTTATAAATTTGAGACGAAGCTAAAGCAAGAAAATCAAGAAGTTCAATCGAAAATAAATCCGATAGTACATATTACTGAAAATACAATGGTGAAAGGGACTTTTGAAGAAAAGAAGTCTGACATCATTCATCAAAGTGATAAAGAAGAAAAAAGCGAAAAAAATGTGGGAATCCATAATGAAGAAGGCACTGGGCTAAAAGAAGGACGCATTGAAGAAAACAAAAAACATGTCGTGAAACAGAAAGAAACAACTCAAGTAGAAATAGAAAAAATAATTGATTCAGAAAAAACACATGTTGAAGAAGTGAAAAATGAAGAGATAGTGTCTAATGAAATAGCGACTATAGAAAATGTAGAAGAGCGCCTAGAGAATCAGGAAGTAAAACATGCTGTAGTAAATGGCACAGTAGATGTTTATGATGATAAGACATTTAGAGAAGCGTTGAATGATAAGAATGTTTCAAAGATTAACATCAAAAACAACTTTACTGTAAATCACCCTGCATATGGTTTTCTCACTTTTCCAGTTAGATCAGATTTGGTGATTGAAGGAAATGGTCATACTGTTGACTTTGGAGGGCTATGTGGGATTTTCACAGCTACTGTGGCGAATAAAATGAATCTTACTATACAAAATATAAATATTCTTGGAAGTAACTGGTATGGTCCGTTTCGTATGGATGCCCCTGCAAACTCTAACTCTGCTGTTATAAAATATGAAAACTTGAGTTATATAGGACCGCAGTTAACGTGTTCTTATAATGCGGATGTTATATTTGCTGGTAAGCTGAATGTTCAATCGGTTGAAAAATACACGTCATTAGACGGAAAATCTATTCCAACTACCGGTACAGATACACAGCAAAATGTTGAAGCGACAAATGTGAAATTTCTTGAAGGTACTCATTATACTGGTAGCACTAAAAAATCAGCAGTATTTGGGCTATTTAATGGTGGAACAGTAGATGTAGGGAAAGATGCCATTATTGATGTTTCAGCATCTGATACTGGCGGAGAAAATCCGCAGGCAGTAATTGTAACGCAAGGGCAGTTTATAATCCATGACGGTGCAAAAGTTAACGTGAATACAACTTCAACTAGCAATCGAGGCGGAATACGTGTTGAAGGAACAAATTCGGGGATTACTGTAAAAAAGAATGCGGAGTTGAACATTAATACAAAAGGTAATCTAGGTTACAATGCGCTTTATCTAGGACCAAGTGCAAATCTTAAAGTTGCTGATAGTGCGAAATTAACTGTGAAATCAGAAAACACATCAACTTCTACGCAAGCAAGTGTATATGCAGGGAATGGAAGCTCTTTTATAATTGGTGAAAAATCAACGTTCGATGTACATTCCGATGGAACTGGATCAAAAAACCTTATTTATATTGGTACAAATGCAAAGTTCCAATTCGCAAATGCTGAAAGAGTAAATTTGGCATTAGATAGTTCTCATGCATCAAGTAGGCTAATTTATATGTATGGTGTAAGTGGAGTATTAGATGTAGATGTACAGCGTGTAAAAGCTTGGAAAAATGGTGTGTCAATCGATGATGATGATAAACCAAGTTACATCTGGAATCCGATGTATGGAATGCAGGTTAAATATAATTATAGTGACGTTAGAGAAGCAGTAGGGAATTCATTAACTGAAAAAGTACAAAATGATTTCCGAGAAAACTTCCGAACGCAAAACTTTAAAAGAGTACTATTTGAATATATTCCAAATGTAGCAGTTTCTATTGATAAATTAACAGATAATCAGAATAAAGAAAACAGTCATATTATTACGGGTGTTACAAATCCAGGTGCGCTAGTGCGTTTATCAGGAGACGATGCAATTCCAAGTCCAACAATTGATTCTTCTGATATAAATATTTCTGAAAAGTATCACGTAGTTGCTGATAGTGAAGGGAAATATTCATTTACTTTGCCTAAAGGGAAATATTTAACGGCTGGAAATACAGTAAAAGCTTTCTCGTATTTAAATGGTAAATTTGCTGATTCGAAAACAATTGTTAAGGATGAAACAGCTCCAGAAAAGCCTACTCTTGAGGAACCAATTAAAGATATATCCGAAAAGTTTCAAGGAAAAGCTGAACCAAATTCATTCGTACATATTTATAGTGAGGATGTGCTAATTGGATCGGTGAAAGCAGATGCTAACGGAGTATATACATTTGTAATACCAGAAGAGAAAAGACCTTTAGTTCCTGGAACTAAATATTATGTAACAGCTACAGATGCAGCAGGAAACGTAAGTGAGAAATCTGATCTCGTTAGCGTGAAAGATACAATGCCACCGACAGCTAATCCGGTTACTCAAGTAATCAAAATTGGTGATGATTTATCGGGTAATGCGAAAGATTATGTAACGAATGTAAATGATAATGCGGGTATTTCTGATAGTAATCTTTCTTACAAAGTTACGAAAAAACCAGATGTATCGAAAATAGGATATGTTGAAGCTGAAGTTACAATAACGGATGCGGCTGGAAACGCAACGAAAGTGATTGTTCCTGTATTCATAAAAGATGATCGGGTTACGATTGGAAATGAAGCTGCCCTACAGGCGAGGGATTTCGTATCTGTTGTAGATGATGTGCCGGCAGATGTGGAACAGTTAAAGCAGTTTATATTGAAAGAAGCAGAAGTGAAGGCGTGGGAACTTCCAGTCGGAGCTGATGTTACGAAGGAAGTTCAAATTGTAGATATAGGTGGTTTAACAAACCAAATCGGTGATTACACTGTAGCTTTAAAAGTTAAAGATGTTGAAAGAAAGATTAAAGTAAGTGTAATTGGTGGGAATCTTGAGCTAATTGATGTGCCACAAAGTATTTCGTTTGGTAATGTAAAAGTTCAATCAAGGGAGAAAGTCTTTAATCGCAGTGGTATGAAAGGAAAATTAATTGTTTCTGATAAACGTAAAGATAAGACTGAGTGGCAAGTTTATGTAAAGCAAACAAGCCCATTAATGAATACGGACAATGATATATTACCGGATTCGATTATATATAGTACAAATGGCATTGATACCGTATTAAATGAACAGTCTTACTTAGTTACTACTCATACTTCAACGAATAATGAAGATGTTTTGTTTGATTGGAAGGATGACGAAGGGATTCGCTTACGGGTTACTTCAGGTCCAAATATAAAAGTAAATAAGAGCTATAAAGGTGAGCTTGAATGGACGTTAACGAATGCTCCAATTTAAAGTGAAATATCTAGAAGCTAGAATGTAGATATTAAATTTAGAAAGGAGATAGTGTAATGGTGAAGAAATACGTCCTATTACTGATGATACTAGTAGTACCGGTGTTTCTCTTTTATGAAGAAGTATTGGCAAGTAGCATGAATTCAAAAGCAGGAATTACTTTTTCAAATAGTTATAATCCGTCAGAAATTGAGGATCCATTGATTCCAGATGGATCTAAAATAGTCGTTAATATATCAGATGACCGGATTACTAATAAGGTGTTGCCAAAAACAGGCGGACAAACCTCACTTATTTTGCAGTATGCAGGGGTTGGTTTATTGATAGCAGCCTGTATAACATTATTTCAAACTAGGAAAATAGAAACAAAAGTTTCTATTAAATAAATTAATTTAGTGGAGGTAAATGATGAAATTAATAAAATTAGCATTAGCAGGAGCAGTATCACTTTCAGTGCTTGCAGGGGGAACACAAGCATTTGCAGAAGAAGCAGCTTCAATGAAGTCTGTAACGGATGTAATCTTTACAGAAAATGAAGGTATTACGGGACCGGTGGATCCAACGAACCCAGATGAAGTAGTTGAGCCAATTGTAGATCCAGAAAATCCAGACGATACACATGAGCCAGGAACCAACGGCCCGTTAAGTATTGATTATGTATCTAATTTCCATTTCGGAAAACAATCGATTTCTGGTCATGATAAAGTTTACTATGCTGAGTTAGAAAATGTAAAAACAGCATCAGGACAAACAAAAAAAGTGCCAAATTATGTACAAATCACAGATAACCGTGGTACAAACGTAGGATGGAAACTGACGGTAAAACAGGATGATCAATTTACAACTGCAGACGGTAAAAAGTTGGATGGTGCTGAGATTAAATTAATGAATTCAGTTGTAAACTCTGCAACAGATAAAAAATACGCGCCAACGGCAAAACCTGTAACGTTAAATCCAGACGGATCAGCACAAGATGTAACAAGTGCACAACAAGGTCAAGGTATGGGAACATGGACAACTGCATATGGTCAAGATGTTGAACAAGCTAAAAACAGTGTTAGTTTATCTGTACCAGGTACAACAGAAAAGGTAAAAGATGCAAAGTATAAAACGACATTAACTTGGACTTTAGAGGATACACCAAAATAATTTCTGAATATTAAAAATAAAAAGAGCGTAAAAGGAGAACTAATATGAAATTTACAAAAGTAGCAGTAGTAGGAGCATTCGCATTAACAACATTAGCGGGAGGAACATCAGCTTTCGCAGAAAAAGATGGTGGAACGTTAAATTCAAAAGCTTTTATTCAGTTTGAAAAAAATACAGATACGGTAGATCCAATTAATCCAATTAATCCAATTAATCCGGATGAAGTAGTAGAGCCAATTGTAGATCCAGAAAATCCAGATGATACACATGAGCCAGGAACCAACGGCCCGTTAAGTATCGACTATGTATCTAACTTTAATTTTGACAAACAAAAAGCATCTGGTAATAACGAGGTGTACTATGCAAAATTAGATAATGTGAAAAATAAAAAAACAGGTGCTGAAAGTGAAGTTCCAAACTTTGTACAAGTAACAGATAATCGTGGTACAAATGCAGGGTGGAAATTAACAGTAAAACAAAACGATCAATTTAAAACTGCAGATGCTAAAGAGTTAACGGGAGCTACTTTAACGCTGAAGAACGGTACGTTAAATTCCGCAGCCGGTAGTAAGGCACCAACAGCTGCACAAAATATCGCTTTAACTCCAGGTCAAGCTTTTGATGTTGCGACAGCCCAAGAAGAAGAAGGTATGGGAACATGGACGAATTCGTTCGGTGAATCAGTAAAAGATGGCGAGAAGAGCGTTGAGTTAAGTGTACCGGGTAAAACAAAAAAAGAACAAGCTCAGTACACAACTTCTCTAACTTGGGAATTAAAAGACGCACCAATGTAATAGAAGCATTTAAGAGAAATAACGAAAGAGATAAAGCTGTTTTTCAGTCTTTATCTCTTTCGTTTGTATATTAAACTATGGAATATGTGAGGAATATAGTATGAAATATGTAAAGAAAATTATGAGTTGTTTATTGGCTGTAGCGATTTGTATAACTGTTTTTAATGTGAAAGTAGAAGCAGCTGAAATGAAATTTGCGGTAACGGCGGTCATTCCAGAAAATCAAGTGGATAAAAACCAAACATATTTTGATTTGAAGATGGAACCAGGACAAAAACAAACGCTGCAAGTACAAATGAAAAATGATACAGATAAAGAAGTAGAAGTAGAGACATATGCGAATACCGCAATTACAAATAATAATGGAATCACTGATTACAGTGTAGTGAATCTAGAGTTTGATTCTACATTAAAGACCCCGTTTTCAAAAATTGCGAAAGTACAAAAGGAGACAAAAATTCCAGCGAAAAGTACAGTAGTATTAAATGTGAATATTGAAATGCCTACAGAATCATATGATGGTGTGATTTTAGGTGGTTTATACTTTAAAGAAAAAGAAGATGAAGAAGATAAGAAAAAATCAGAAGGTGTGCAAATTAAAAATAAGTATGCATATGCTATCGGTGTTGTATTAAGAGAAACGGATGCAGAAGTAAAACCAGATATGAAATTAAATGAAGTAAAACCAGGTCAAGTGAATGCGCGTAATGTAGTGACAGCGAATTTACAAAATATAAAACCAGCAATGTTAAAGAATTTAAGCGTAGATGCAAAGGTATACACTGAAAAAGGTAAAGATATACTACATGAAACGAAAAAAGAAAATTTAAGAATGGCACCAAATTCTAATTTCGATTATGCAATTAGTTGGGACAATAAAGCTTTAGAGCCAGGAACATACCGTCTAGAAATGAAAGCAACGGATGGTGACCAGAAATGGGAGTGGACCAAAAAATTTACGATTGAAGGAAAAGAAGCACAGAAGTTAAATGATACAGCTGTAGAGGCCAAAAAGGATTATACTCTGTACTATATTATAGGTGGAATTTTATTACTTGTAGCACTACTAGTTTTAGTATTCTTGCTAGGAAGACGCTCTAAGAAAAAAGATGGCGAATAAGAATAGTAAACGATATATATTGATGATGTAAGTACTATTAAGAGAATGATAGCATGATACAAAACACTGTTAAGAAATAGTGTTTTGTATTTTTTTTATAAAGTATTTGAAAGAAAGAGAATATTAGTCAGAATGGCCAATTTATAGATTCGCAAGGTCGTAAATTAACAGGTTTGAAAATTATGTTTCGTAAATGAAGTGCCTTAAGAAATATATATAAATCTATATTTTGTAAAAATTACATGATTTTAGAAAGCGCGTATAATATACGGGTGTGAAAGAGAAGGGTATGTAATATAACAATATTATTATATGATTTTTAAAATGTGCACTGCGTTATGAATGGGAAAAGAGGGCGATACAAGATGCGAATTGGAAAAAAGGTGATAATTGTTATGATAATAGCAATTATCAATATTTCTTTATTATTTTCTAATCTCAATGTACTAGCGATTGAGGGTGTAAAAGAACCGCTTAATACGTTTCAAAATGATGATATTCACATTCAAGTAGAGGTATTAAATAGTAAAAAAATGACTTTAAAGTATACAGTTTCTAACATTGGTGAAAAAGAAATTCAAAATCTATCTTTGAAGCATATTAGTGAAGAAGAAAAGGGAATACACTTTATAAAACAATCATTTACGATTAATGGAAAGAAATTAATAGGTGATGAAGTAGATACGTTTTATAAAGAAGAAAAACTAGCAGGTAGTAATATGTACGCTCGGAATATCCAAGGACTACATATAAAAAGTAAGGAAAGTATAGATATTGTAATAGGTGCGAAAGAATTAAATAAAGAACAATCTCCGAAAGTGATTATTGAACAGAATGGTCAAGAGGTTGGTCATCTATTTATACAAAATAAAGTATTTACAGAAGAAAAAGGAACAAAAGATGAAAAGGAACAAAAGATTAGAGAAGAAGATAAAGAGAAAACAATAAAAGAAGAGAAACAAAAGGGTAGAGAAGAAGATAAAGAACAAACAGTAAAAGAAGAGAAACAAGAGATTAGAGAAGAAGATAAAGAACAAACAGTAAAAGAAGAGAAACAAGAGGTTAGAGAAGAAGATAAAGAACAAACAGTAAAAGAAGAGAAACAAGAGATTAAGGAAGAAAATAAAGAAAAGCTAGAAGTTGTAGAAGAAAAAAAGCAAGATGAAAACCTTGTGTTTTCTAATTCAATTCCAGTTAAGCCAAATGGTGGATTCGATACACCTATTTATGAAGAACGCCTAAAAGGGAACTTGGTGCAAACTGGAAATGTGACTTTAGGATTAGAGAAGGATCGATATACGAGAGGATCTATGGGAAGAAGAACAGATAAGTACATAGTGAATGTCGATAATGATAAGAGCACTTTTAACTCGTCAACCGGAGTACTTCCTCCAGTTCCTCAAAGTGGTAAGGTGAAAAAAGCGTATTTATTTTGGACGGCTGCTATGGGAGCAAAAGGGTATCTAGATGGAAAAAGCATAACGGATTTACAAATACAACAGCCTGTAAAAATTAAATCGGAAGATGGAAGCTATAAAGATGTATTTCCTAACAGTATAAGGAAAGAAGTAGGTTTACCGTATATTGGATCTTATTTTGCAGGTTATAACGGTGATGCTTATGTTGCATATGCTGATGTGACAAATGCAATAGAAGATTATAATTTAAATAAACCAATTACGGTCGCTAATATTCCGCAACTTTCAAATACAAATGGTACTGGTTACTACTGGGGAAATTGGAATTTAATTGTTGTTTATGAAGATCCAAAAGAAACAGTAAAAGACATGCAAGTTTGGGAAGGATTAATCACGCAAAGAGGTTATGATTGGACGCATATTAATATAAAAAATATCAATACGCCAAAAGAAGGCAACTTTAAAGCAAAATTTAGTTATTACGCTTCTAACGGTACGCCAGCAGAGAATGATGTGTATGGAAAAGATTACGCTACATATGACTTTGGAAAAGGTAAAGTTAATGTCAAAAATCATCTTGGAAATGCAGAAGATGCGAATGATGGTAGTATGACAGAAATACAAACAGATGGTACAAATGAATTAGTTACTAAAAAGTATAAGGGGTATAATCCAGACTGGACGAATTCATTTGCAACGGATATACATACGTATCATCTAGAAGGTCCGAATCAAATTGCGAATAACTTAAAGGATGGAAAAATTAGTTTTAAAGCATATAATGCGGCTGGAAATATTTATACGCTAAATAATGTTACTTTTGTTGCTGAATATGATTCTCCCAATTTAATCGTAACGAAAAAAATGTTGAATACAGAAGGCCAAGAAATTAACAGTGTTAAAGCCGGACAAGAGTTTTTATATAGAATTGAGATTAAAAATAATGTATCAAATCCGCTGGCAAAAGCATTAGGTGTACAAGGATATGATAAGCTAGATGATTATTTAGAATATATTCCAAATAGTATAACGCATGAGACACATAATGGTGTAGAGAATAGAACGGATCAACAAAAGGATGATCAAGTAGATGTGATAGGTGGGAATGAAATAAAATATCGCATCGGTAAGGGAGCTAATGCAGAGCGTGGAGGAACTTTAGATGTGGGTGCAAAGGAGGCCATTACATTTAAAGTGAGGGTAAAGCCAGGTTCTAATATTACGGAAGTGAAAAATACAGCTTACGTATCCGGGAAGGATGTATTAAATAACGCAATACATGTATCAGATAGTGTAACCGGGCATATTGTAGTTCCAGATATTCCAGCAGGTGATTTAAGGTTAGTTAGTGTACCTGATACGATAGCATTTGGAGAATTAACGATTCCTTCTAAACCAACAATATATTCTCCTTCGCAAATTAATGGGAAGCTTGTCGTACAGGATGATCGACCTGAAAAAAATGCGTGGAAGATATACGTTAAAGAGACAGAGCCGTTAACTTTGGACGGAAAAGAACAGCTAATTGGTGCCATGAGGTATGTAAAGGGCAGTCAGCAATATACGTTAGGTGAAACGGCTGTAGAAGTGGCTGCGTCTATTTCAACGAATAACGAACCGACTGAAGTAGCTTGGAATGAAGAAACGAATGGTATCCGATTATTTATTGAGCCTAGCCCGCTTATTAAAGTTGGTATGGAATATAAAGGGAAGTTAGAGTGGGTGTTAGCAGATACGCCGATGTAATAAGTTGCGGTATTCACGCAAGAAAAAATGCGTGAATGCGAGAGGAATATTCGGTGATGCAAATGGAAGAATATAGTATAGTTACATTAAAGGCAAAATAAACTCGCGAGGACTAGCAGCTTAATATATTGCCTTTTATTAGGGTGTATAGTCGTATTCAAGTATATACTAATTAATAACAATCAATATAAAGAAAATTATTTGAAAGACAGTCAATTATTTTAAGACACGGTAAAAAATTGCTGTAATAAGTTATTAGTATTGCATTGTTAAAAGAGTAATTTAGGGTTGAGTTACTCCAATTGATAAAAATCCTATACTTTGTCAATATAGTGATTTTATCGTCCATTATTTGTTGTTATTTTGCGTTTGTTGTTTTTGCTTGGCCTCCTTTAAGGAGGCCTTTTTTTTATGGGAAACGGATGGAGTATATCCTTACACATAATAAAGCCTCTTTACAATTTTCATATGTTGGTGACTATTTTAAAGCGGAATGTATGATCTAACATGTATTATCACTTACTGAAATACTCAGTTTTAATGTTCTTTTCCTTCAAAAACTTTTCAATCTCTTTTTGCTTTCTACCATTAGCTTTCTCAAAGCGCTTTGTAAAAGAAAAATCAGTTTTGAATAAGTTACCATCTTGAGCGAGTTTGTCTAATTCTTGATCTAGTTCTACTGAAATTGCTGTAGATGATGAAATAAATTCATATATTTCTTTTGAAGGCTTTTTGTAATCATCAGGGATTGTATTGTTACTAATAAAATTATGGAAGTTTGTATCATTTTGTTTCGCTAACTCTATTAGTTTTTGTAATTTTTCTCGGTCAGATTCAGTGATATTTTCATCGGATGTAGTGGATGAAAGTGGAACGATGTTTTCGTCTAACTCTCCGCTATAATTTAAATAACTTTTTATATTTTGTTTCATTTCGTCTTCACTAATATTTTCATTTTTCTTTGAGGAACTAAATATATTTTCTGGAACTTTAATAGCAACATCTTTAATAGATTGTACATCGTTTTCTTCCTTAGGTTGTACACTGTTTGAACAAGCTGATAGAAATAACATTGTAAGTAACATGAGTGGATATAAAATATACTTTTTCATATTAATCTCCTTTTATATTCATTAGTATCTTTGTAAAATAGCTAAATTCCATTTTAAATACTTAACTAAAAGTGAGTATATATGTTTTATTAATTGATAAGATATGACGGATATTAGTAAGCCGATGCAAAAAGCTATAAATACATTATAAACATCGGAATAACTGATTTGATGAAACCCTTTAAAGAATCCTAATCCTATTAATAAGATAGGTGAAATAATTAATAATGGTGTAGCAATTATAAGCGCTAGAAGAAGCGGTAATAGAAAGAGTAATACGAAAAATGCGATAATGATAAATATAAAGTTTAAAACACTTAAGCTCATAACAGAAAACAGTGCTGTCATAATATTTTTTAGGCTGCGCCTATTGTCAGCATTGCTTATTGCATATGAAACATTAAGTTCTTTAGCGATAGCTTTAGGGTTTCCTAGCTTTTTAGAAATTTCCTCTTCAGATATTCCATCTTGTTTACCACTAATAAAATGAGTTTCGTACTCCGAGATAATATCCTCCTTTTCTGAATTAGACATATTCCATAGGGAAGAACTAAGTTGCTTTAAAAATTCACTTTTGTTCATAACAATCACTTTCCTTTATAAAATGATGAATTACAGCTGAGAATCCTATCTTTTTTCTAAACAGCACAATCTGTATCTTCCTTTTGAAGGGGGATATACTAATTGTAAATGACATTCCAAATAATGGGTGTTCCATTATTTACAAATATATCACTTACTATTATTCTTTGCAAGGTACTGTAAAATTGTTAATAATGTGAATGGATGGAAGTATTTTTGTACATTTTTAGGAGAGATATAAAAATGTTATTTTAAGATAAACAAAAGGTTGTAAGCGTATTCTTTGGATGTTGTCAAAATAATTTCAAATTCATATTGTTGGAAAAATAATGCATTTGTAATATAATGATAACAATACTTCACCACATTAATTAACTAGGTGAAATTAAAGTCTTTATTACACACATTATGAAATAAAGGGATGATTAGTTTGAGTACAGGTGTAAAAGCAAACGACGTGAAGACAAAAACAAAAGGAGCAGATCTTGTTGTTGATTGTTTAATTAAACAAGGTGTTACACATGTTTTCGGTATTCCAGGAGCAAAGATTGACTCTGTATTTGATGTATTGCAAGAAAGAGGACCAGAGTTAATCGTTTGTCGTCATGAACAAAATGCAGCATTTATGGCAGCTGCTATTGGTAGATTAACAGGGAAACCGGGCGTATGTCTTGTAACTTCAGGACCAGGGACATCAAATTTAGCGACAGGTCTTGTTACTGCGAATGCGGAGAGTGATCCCGTTGTTGCTTTAGCTGGTGCAGTACCGCGTACGGATCGATTAAAACGTACGCATCAATCTATGGATAATGCTGCACTATTCGAACCAATCACAAAATATAGCGTAGAAGTAGAGCATCCGGATAATGTACCAGAAGCACTATCAAATGCATTTCGAAGTGCTACCTCCACAAATCCGGGAGCAACTTTAGTAAGTCTTCCGCAAGATGTTATGACTGCGGAAACGAATGTAGAGTCTATCGGTGCGCTTTCTAAGCCACAGCTTGGAATCGCTCCCACACATGATGTTACATATGTAGTAGAAAAAATAAAATCAGCGAAATTACCAGTTATTTTACTCGGTATGAGAGCGAGCACAAATGAAGTGACGAAAGCCGTTCGTAAATTAATTGCAGATACAGAACTTCCTGTCGTTGAAACGTATCAAGCAGCTGGTGCAATTTCGCGTGAACTAGAAGATCATTTCTTCGGCCGCGTTGGATTATTCCGTAACCAACCAGGTGATATTTTACTAGAAGAAGCGGATCTTGTTATTTCTATCGGTTATGACCCAATTGAGTATGATCCGAAATTCTGGAATAAACTTGGAGACAGAACGATTATTCATCTTGATGATCATCAAGCGGATATCGACCATGACTATCAACCAGAGCGTGAATTAATTGGCGATATTGCCTTAACTGTAAATAGCATCGCAGAAAAATTACCGAAACTTGTATTAAGTACGAAGTCAGAAGCAGTGTTAGAACGATTACGCGCGAAATTATCAGAACAAGCAGAAGTTCCAAACCGTGCTTCTGAAGGTGTTACGCATCCGCTTCAAGTCATTCGCACACTTCGTTCTTTAATTAGTGATGATACAACTGTTACGTGTGACATCGGTTCCCATTCTATTTGGATGGCGAGATGTTTCCGTTCTTATGAACCACGTAGACTATTATTTAGTAACGGTATGCAAACGCTAGGTGTTGCACTTCCTTGGGCAATCGCAGCTACTTTAGTAGAACCAGGTAAAAAAGTAGTTTCCGTATCAGGTGACGGTGGTTTCTTATTCTCAGCGATGGAGTTAGAAACGGCAGTACGTTTAAATTCTCCGATCGTACATCTTGTTTGGAGAGACGGCACATATGATATGGTTGCATTCCAACAAATGATGAAATACGGCAGAACATCAGCTACAGAGTTTGGCGATGTTGATCTTGTGAAATATGCGGAAAGTTTTGGGGCGTTAGGTCTTCGTGTTAACACACCTGATGAATTAGAAGGGGTATTAAAAGAAGCATTAGCAGCAGATGGTCCTGTCATTATTGATATTCCAATTGACTATCGTGACAACATTAAATTAAGCGAAAAATTATTACCAAACCAATTAAACTAATGGAGGCAGATTTGAGATGACTGTTGCGCAATTAATTGATATTGATGCAAAAAAAACGAAAACGAGTAATGAAGTATATCAAACATCTACAATGCTTGCGCTATTAGATGGTATATATGATGGTGTGATTAGCTTTGAAGATTTGAAAAAACATGGTGATTTCGGCATCGGCACATTTGATCAATTAGATGGTGAAATGATTGCATTTGATAATGAATTTTATCATTTACGTTCAGACGGTTCAGCAGAAAAAGTAGAGCCAGAAGAAACAACGCCATTTGCGACTGTAACGTTTTTTGAAAAAGAAATGAGTTATACGGTAGAGCATCCGATGAATCGTGAAGAAGTTGAAGCGTTATTACATGAATTAATGCCAAGTAAAAACTTATTTTACGGTATTCGAATGGACGGTACGTTCCGTGAAGTAAGGACGAGAACTGTTCCAAGACAAGAAAAACCGTATACACCGCTCGTTGAAGTGACGAAATCACAACCAATCTTTTCATTTGAAAATACAGAAGGTACGCTTGCTGGATTTTGGACACCAGATTATGCGCAAGGTATTGGGGTAGCTGGATTCCACTTACATTACATTGATGATGAAAGAAGCGGGGGCGGACATGTTTTCGACTATGTTATAGAAAACTGTACGATCCAAATTTGTCAAAAAGCTCATATGCATTTAGCACTTCCAGAAACAGCTGATTTTATGGCGGCTGAATTATCAAGAGAAAATTTAGAGGATAATATTGCAACTGCGGAAGGTGCAGAGTAAGAGGGAAAGACTGTTCCATTTTGGAACAGTCTTCTTTTATTCGTAATGTTATTATTTGGCGATAAATCGATATTTCTTGTCGAACCGTTGATATATTGTAAGTTACGATAGATATATTCGAAAAATCGTTGATATCGCTTACTTCTTTGAAACAAACGGATGCCCCTCATAATAAAATCGCCACGGATAATGAACAGCTTCTTCTGCATAGTCGATGTTAATACGGGGCCCCGCCGTTACTTTATATTGTGATGACATGTGTTCTTCTTTTGGAACTAATTCAATATGTAACGTATCACTTTGTAACGATACGCCGCGTTCTTTTAAAGTGATGCCAAGTGCACGGCATAGTTTGCCAGGACCGTTTGTTAAGTTTTTATATTGCACTTTTGTAATGTCTGTTTTATTGAAGCGCGCTAGTTTTATTTCTTCAATACCGTCTACTGGTTCAAGTGCTCGAATGAGAACACCTTGTGGGGTGCCAACTGACGCTGTAATAACGTTAAAGCAATGATGCATACCGTAAATTAAATATACGTAAGCATGCCCTGGTGCACCAAACATAACTTCTGTGCGATCTGTCCGTCTGCCTCCGTAACTATGTGCGGCCTTATCATCTGGGCCTTTATATGCTTCTACTTCTACAATGATTCCGCTTCGCTTTATTCCGTCTACAATATGAACAAGTTTTTGTCCGAGTAATTTTTTTGCGACTTCTAACGTATCGCCTTCATAAAAGGAAGGTGGTGCCTGCATTGTACTATCTCCTTTGCTAAGTGTATATGTATATAGTAAACCAAATTTTCAGTAGTAATTCTAACTCGTTCTATTTGCTACATTTATTTCATAAATTATGGATAGAGTACAACAGCGAAGAGGGGGAGTGCGACATGATTTATCGCTTACTAGCTCTTAATATAGATGGGACACTACTATACAACAATGGAAAAATTGCAAAAGGGTTAAGAGAAACAATTGAATTTGTGAAAAGAAAAGATGTATACGTTACGTTATTTACGAGTCGTAATTTTCAATCCGCTCATAAAGTAGCAAAGGCGTTAAAATTAGATTCTATATTAGTGACACATGGTGGTGCTTTCGTTTCAGCAACTTTAGATAAGCCGTACGTTCAAAGGAGATTATCTGAAGAGAAGACTTTTAACATTGTGCAAGTGTTAGAGCACTTTGATTGTAACGTACGTATTTCTCATGAACGGTTTTCGATAGGAAATCGTGAGAGAAATACACCAAACTTAATTGCGCGCACTGTATTATCAAGCGCAGATCCGTTATTTTATCCAGTTCAATTTGTAGATTCGTTAGGTGACGCGCTTCGTGACCATCCGGTAGCGGCGCCAAAAATTGATGTTATTTTCCAAAGTAAAGGTGAAAAAGAACGCGGACTAAATACATTAAGAAAAGCGTTCCAAGATATTGAGTATGTTGAATGTGATTTAAAACGAATAGAAATCTTGCCACAAAATGTATCGAAGTTACGCGGATTACAATTGCTTGGAGAGCATTTAAATATTTCGCTAAATGAGATGGTTGCGATTGGAGATAGTATGGAAGATTTAGAGGTTATTGAAAACGTGGGACTTGGGGTAGCGATGGGGAACGCACCTGTAGAATTAAAGCAAGCAGCAGATTGGATCACACGTTCAAATAGTGAGAACGGTGTAGAGTATATGATTAAAGAGCATTTCCGTAAGCAATTCCCGCTTCCGTTTTTGAAGAATCATAAAAATACACCGAAACAATGAAGGGAAAACGTAGCTTTGTGGCTACGTTTTTTTATTGAGCTTATTAAAAGGAATGAAAACGTTTTAAATTGTGAATTGTGTATGGTATTCATACAATTCACTTGAATCCTCCAGAAAACTAATGTAAAGTGGATGATGTTGCCAAAACAGTTACACCACATGAAATATTCTTCAGATTAATTTTATTGGGCTCCCATACGTAAAAGTATTTCCGCATGATACTTTAGTTCACGTATTATTTCAAAAATGAATTGTAGCAATTTTATTAAGTAGTTGTAGTGTTTCTTTGTTTTATTTAAATGGATTATTTTAAGTTAATGTGAGTAAGGTTTGGTACATATGATATGTACTTCTTTTTGTGGTTTTAGGAAGTTTAAAAGGGGGAATGAATTTCTTGAGGAAATCATTTAATCAAAAAATTAAAAAGTTAAGTAGTAGTTTAATAGTTGTATTACTAATATGTATGAATTTTTTAATCCATTTACCATTTAAAGCAGAGGCAGCTACAACAGAATTAAAAGGTTTAGGTGATGTATCTTATTACAACGCCATCATTTTTGGAGATCATAGTGCAACGAGTGCGGATATTGAAGGTGCGATGGCTGTTCAGAAAAATATGAACGCATCAAGTTATACAGTCGTAGCGGCTGCAACTGGAGCAAATAACTTAGCTGGAGCAACTTGGGTAGATGAAGGATATCCATCATTATTACTAGGCGGTCAATTTACGAAAGCGGGAGCAGGACAAGTAATTATTCAAGATGGAACAGTGGCGATGACAAAAGACGGTGACCCAGATGGCGCAATGAAAACA
The DNA here is from genome assembly GCF_038006445.1 of Bacillus sp. FSL K6-1218. Taxonomy (NCBI): domain Bacteria; kingdom Bacillati; phylum Bacillota; class Bacilli; order Caryophanales; family Bacillaceae; genus Bacillus; species Bacillus sp. FSL K6-1218. Next base: position 882,326 of record NZ_JBBOVE010000001.1, read on the forward strand.
TCATATGACCGTATCTCTTATAAAGAGCAAGCGGAGATTGATGCTAAGTTTAAAGAATTTAGAAAAGACGTTGATGGTGTAATTGGGGATGCAAGTAAACTACACACTGATAAGCCAAAACTTAATATGAGCTTTGGAATCGGTGAAGATGTAAACAACCCTAATATTTATGTCTCTTCAGGCCAAACTGGAAAGAAAGCATTTGATGTAAAAGACGTTTTTCTTCCGAATGTAGAGAATAAAGACTTTATTGTTATTTATTCAGATGCAGAAGAAGTGAGTTTTGGTGGCGGTGCAATTTTGTATGATACAAGAAATACTGGGATGGCAACGGATTTAATTAATACATCTCAAGCATACGATCCTAATTCATCTTTTACTGAGTTAGCTAGTAAGGTAATTTGGGTATTTCCTAATGCTACAAAGATAACAACTAAAGGTTATGGTGTAGTAGGTAGTGTGTTTGCACCTAATGCAGTTGTAGAAACAAAAGGTGGTTCTATTAATGGACAAGCTTATGTTGGAGGATTACACCAAAGAGATGGTTTTGAGGTTCATAACTTTAAATTTAACTGGCCAAAGTGGAATAAACCAGCAGCTGAAAAAGGACATTTACAAATTAAAAAAGTTGATGAAAACGATGAAAACATTGTTTTAAAAGACGCAAAATTTGATGTTATAGACAAAGATAATAACGTTGTGGCTACTGTTACAACAAACGAAAAGGGTATTGCGGAAGTTAAAGATTTACCACTTGGTGACTATTTTGTAAAAGAAATAAATGCACCAGAAGGATATATAAAAGTTGATACACCAGTCAAAGTAACAATTGATAATACAAACGTAATTGAACTTGTTATGAAGAATACGAAAAAAGTAGAGAATGGCCAATTTAAATTATTGAAAAAAGATAGTGAATCTGGTCAACTTCTACCAGGTGCAAAATTTGATGTTATCGATAAAGATGGGAAAGTTGTGGAGACAATTGTTACAGATGATAAAGGTGAAGCCTTATCGAAACAACTTCCAGTTGGAAGCTATACATTAAAAGAAGTAGCAGCACCGAAAGGATATGAATTATCATCTAGTTCAGTATCTGTTGATGTAGAGGCTAATAAAGTAGTGACTGTAGATGTGGTGAATAAAAAGATCCCCGAAAAAGTAACAGGTCAATTTGAAATTGTGAAAGTAGATGCGGAAGACAAAACGAAAGTATTATCAGATGCAGAATTCGAAGTGTATAAAGATGGTAAAAAAGTAGATACGTTACGAACAGATAAAACTGGTAAAGTAGTTTCTCAGAAATTAGAGCCAGGAAAGTACACATTAAAAGAAACGAAAGCACCACAAGGATATAAGTTGTTAAAAGAAGAAATTGAAGTCGTTGTGGAAGCAAACAAAGTAGTAGAAGTACAAGTAGAAAATGCGAAAGAACTAGGAAGCTTACAAGTAATCAAAAAGGATGCAGAGAGTGGGAAAGTTCTAGAAGGCGCGCAATTTAGACTGAAGAACGAAATTGGTCAAGTAGTTGGAGAGGCGAAAACAACAAATAAAGCTGGTGTTGTAACATTCGAAAACTTAGTGCCAGGAAAGTATACGTTGGAAGAAACGAAAGCGCCAGAAGGTTATAAGGCGTTAGAAGTAACAGTGGACGTAAACGTTGTAGCGAACGAAGTAGTAAAACAAGAGGTTACGAATGAAAAAGTAACAGGTCAATTTGAAATTGTGAAAGTAGATGCGAATGATAAAACGAAATTGTTATCAGGTGCAGAATTCGAAGTGTATAAAGATGGTAAAAAGGTAGCGGAACTGAAAACAGATGAGAGTGGAAAAGTGATGTCACCGAAATTACCGCTAGGTGAATACACAGTGAAAGAAACGAAAGCACCAGCGGGCTACAAGCTTTCAAGTAAAGAATGGAAAGTAACAATTCAAAACGAGAAAGAAGTAGTAAAAGTAGTGGCAGAAAACGAAAAAATCTTAGGTTCTCTACAAATTATTAAAATGGATGATAAAGATCAAACGAAACGCTTAGCAGGAGCAGAATTTACATTGAAAGATGCGAAAGGAAATGTTGTAAAAGAAGAAATTACAACAGATAAGTCTGGAACGGTTAAAGTAGACGGACTTGTGCCAGGTGAATATACGTTAGAAGAAACAAAAGCACCAGAAGGTTATGAGTTAACAAAACAAATAATTCATGTAACAGTTGACGGTGAAAAAGTTGTTGGTGTAAAAGTAATGAACAGTAAGAGCTTTGGTCAATTCGAAATCGTAAAAGTAGATGCGGAAGATAAAACGAAAGTATTATCAGATGCAGAATTCGAAGTGTATAAAGACCGCAAGAAAGTAGATACATTACGAACAGATAAAGCAGGTAAAGTAATTTCTCAGAAATTAGAGCCAGGAAAGTACACATTAAAAGAAATTAAAGCACCACAAGGATATAAATTGTTAAAAGAAGAAATTGAAGTCGTTGTGGAAGCAAATAAAGTAGTAGAAGTACAAATAGAAAACGCAAAAGAACTAGGAAGCTTACAAGTAATCAAAAAGGATGCAGAGAGTGGGAAAGTTCTAGAAGGCGCAGAATTTAAACTGAAAAACGAAGCTGGTCAAGTAGTTGGAGAAGCGAAAACTACGAATAAAGACGGTGTAGTAACATTCGAAAACTTAGTGCCAGGTAAGTATACGTTAGAAGAAACAAAAGCGCCAGAAGGCTACAAAGCAGTAGAAGTAACAGTAGAAGTAGACATTGTAGCAAATGAAGTAGTAAAACAAGAAGTTATGAATGAAAAAGTGAAAGAAGAAATTACAGGTCAATTAGAAATTACAAAGGTAGACGCTAATAATACAAATAAAATATTAGCAGGCGCAGTGTTTGAAATTTGGAAAGACGGAACAAAAATCGACACATTAACAACAAATAAGAGCGGTAAAGCGACTTCTAAGAAGTTAGAACCAGGAGATTACACTTTAAAAGAAATCCAAGCGCCAGAAGGATATACTTTATCCGATAAGGAAATGAAATTTACGATTTCTAATGAAAAAATTGAATTTGTAAAACTTCAAATTACAAATAAAAAAGATACAGAAAAAGGTCCGGAAAAACCAGGTGAAGGAACAGAAAAACCAGGTGAAGGAACAGAAAAACCAGGTGAAGGAACAGAAAAACCAGGTGAAGGAACAGAAAAACCAGGTGAAGGAACAGAAAAACCAGGTGAAGGAACAGAAAAACCAGGTGAAGGAACAGAAAAGCCAGGTGAAGGAACAGAAAAGCCAGGTGAAGGAATAGAAAAGCCAGGTGAAGGAACAGAAAAACCGGGTGAAGGAACAGAAAAGCCAGGTGAAGGAACAGAGAAGCCAGGTGAGGGAACAGGAAAGCCAGGTGAAGGAACAGAAAAACCAGGTGAAGGAACAGAAAAACCAGGTGAAGGAACAGAGAAGCCAGGTGAGGGAGTAGAAAAACCTAATTTACCAGAAAAAGGACAAGGTTCTTCTAATAATCAACAACTTCCAGCTACAGGACACAATACGAATTACGTTCCATTCATCGGTTTTATGCTTCTGCTACTAGGAATACGTTTAAGATTCATGGCTAAAAATAGTTAAAAGATGTAAAAAAGGCATCAGAGATTGTATAATCTCTGATGCCTTTTTAAGTGAATACAGATGAAATGAAAATATCTATATAAATGATAAATATTTTAAGCTTCAATTACGCTAAGCATTCTGTTTATAAATGCAGCTGCGTGTGCACGTTGTGATGGTCCTTTTGGTACGAATTGATTAAATTCATTACCTTTTACAATTCCAAATCCATACACTCTTTGTACTTCTTCTTTAGCGTAAATTAAGTTTTGGTCTACGAATGGTAGTTCAACTTGTTTTGCAAAAATACCAGCGTGTTTTAGAGAACGATCAATCATAATAACAGCTTCTTCGCGTGTAATTGTAGTATTTGGATCAAATGTATTATCACCACGTCCGCGGATTATGCCTGCGCTTGCTGCACGATTAATACCGTCTCTTAAAGATGGGTGTACTTGTTCTAAGTCTGTGAAATTAGCATTTCCACTTGGTAATTGTAAAGCACGAGTAATTAATGTAGCAAATTCAGCACGCGTTACAAGACGTTCTGGGAAGTACTTGCCGTTCCCTTCTCCTTGCATAATGCCTCTAGCTGCTAATTGACGAATGTCTTGTTCATACCATCCACCTGTAATGTCATCAGTTACTGGATCTTTTTGGTTTTCTTTATAGTATGTTTCAGTTCCTTTTAAGAAAGCATTCCATTGTCCGCGTTGAATCATAAACGCAGGGCAGTTTTTTCCTGACCAAAATTGATGTTTTTGGACCTTATCTAGAGAAATATTTAAGTCGTTCATTAAATAAGCTGCCAATTTACGGGCATTTTCTACCGCTTTTTCATAGTTTCCATCTTGATTAACGGCAATTTCAATTCCGATAGATTCATAGTTTCCAGTTTTATTTCCAGCATGCCATCCAACTTCATTTACTGGAAGATGTTGATAAATTTCTTTATCATCTACTGTGAAATGCCAAGATGCGGCGCGATCAGCTGTTCCGCGTGCTTGATTATCTAAGAATTTTGCATGATTTAGAGCATTAGCACCTTTCGCTGTATTAGCCGTTTCGTGAATCGTAATATATTTAGGCACCATCGGGTAGCCAGGGCGAATATCGTCATTTCCTTTTGGGACAATCATTTCTTTAAATGTAACGCCATAAATATTGTTTGTTTGTAGAGCTTCTGGCGCTCTCAATAAACTATTTTTAGCAGAACGACTGTTTTTTAATAATGAAGCTTTTGTACCTTCAAATGTAGAAGAAGGTGCATAAATCCATTTTGCTGTTTCATTTATTTGGACTTTAAACCAATTTCCAGCTTGTTCAGTAGGAGTAATGACTTGTGGCTGCAGTTTCCCTTCTTCTTTAAACGATTGGAACGGAAGGGCATGTATGGAAGCTTCCTCTTTTACGATTAATTTTTGATTAGATAGTTTATGAATCTCTTGGACTTCTAAGCTATTATCATTGTTATCTATCCATCCAGCGCCAGTTGGCGTCGTTATGTAGTAAGCATTTCCTTTTTTCTTTGTCGCCGTTACAACTTGTTCTGTAATCTCGATATTCGATTTGTTTTTTAAATCATTCGCGGTATATAATGAATGTTTTTTTGAAGTGTATAGTAGGAATTGGCCAGTAACCTCTATATCTTCTTCATGAGTACTATGCTCATTAACATGCTCTTTAATACTTTTAAAAACTTGATCTTCCGTATATACTTCAGCGGATTTTTCAGCACTCTCTGCAAATGAATAAGTAGGTGCAAGAACAGTTTGTAATGCAAGAGAGAGAGTTAAAACACTATAAAATTTCTTTTTCATATTTTTTTAACACATTAGATTATGGAATCTAGTGTTAACATTCCTCCTTTATATATTGTATTTTCGCTATGTGACGATTTTTTGTACTAATAAATTTTAACAAGAGAAAATCACGATGTCTATATACATGAGCGATATTCATAAAAAGAATTATTTGAAAAACTGTAAGAGAAACAGGTAAAACCTTCTGTATTGACCTGTAAACGCCCTTCAAGTAAACTAAAGAGAGTTTGCAAATGAAAAGGTGATAATGTGTTAATTTCAATTAAAACGTTACAAGATGATCGTTTTTTACGTCCGCTACAAAATATTGGCGGCTTATTTTTTGAAGATAGTACGATTGGATTTGAACAAGAGGAAGCGAATCTGATCGTTGATATACACATTGAGGATAATGTGAAAGCATCCGCTCGATTAACGGATGTTAGCACAGGAAATGTGTATGAAGAAACATTCTCGAAAGATTTATCTGCTTTCACAGATGAAAAAGAGCGTATGAAGCAAGTGAAGCACGTTGTTTCTTATGTATATCTTTCTGTTCTTCAGCAGTTAACTGGACTTGAACAAAGCTGGGGTATTTTAACGGGAGTACGTCCGACGAAACTTCTTCATAAAATGCTTCAAAATGGTATGTCAAAAGAAGAAGCGCATCAAGAACTTCGTGAAAGTTATTTAATTCATGAAGAGAAAATTGAACTTCTTCAGCGCATTGTTGATTGCCAATTAGCAGTTGTTCCGGATTTATACCGTTTGAAAGAAGAAGTAAGTATTTATATCGGTATTCCGTTCTGCCCAACGAAATGTGCATACTGTACATTCCCGGCTTATGCGATTAATGGACGCCAAGGATCTGTTGATTCGTTCTTAGGTGGTTTACATTATGAAGTTCGTGAAATTGGTAAGTTTTTAAAAGAAAAAGGTGTGAAAGTTACGACGATTTATTATGGCGGCGGTACACCTACAAGTATTACAGCAGAAGAGATGGATATGCTGTATGAAGAAATGTATGAAGCGTTCCCAGACGTGAAAAATGTACGTGAAGTAACAGTTGAGGCAGGTCGTCCAGATACAATCACGCCAGCAAAGCTAGAAGTGTTAAATAAATGGAACATTGACCGTATTAGTATTAATCCGCAGTCATATCATCAAGAGACACTAAAAGCAATTGGACGTCACCATACTGTAGAAGAAACAATTGAGAAATACCATTTAGCTCGTGAAATGGGAATGAACAATATTAATATGGACTTAATTATTGGTCTTCCTGGTGAAGGGTTAGATATCTTCAAGCATACGTTAGATGAAACAGAAAAGTTAATGCCAGAATCATTAACAGTTCATACGTTATCATTTAAACGTGCTTCTGAAATGACACAAAACAAACGTAAATATAAAGTAGCAGGTCGCGAAGAGATTACAGCGATGATGCACGAAGCAGAAGAGTGGACGCAAAAGCATAATTACGTACCATACTACCTATATCGTCAAAAGAATATTTTAGGTAACTTAGAGAACGTTGGCTATGCAATGCCGACGCAAGAAAGTATTTACAACATTGTCATTATGGAAGAAGTACAATCAATTATCGGACTTGGTTGCGGTGCATCAAGTAAATTTGTTCATCCGAAGACGGGGGCAATTACGCACTTCGCAAATCCGAAAGATCCAAAATCATATAACGATGGCTTTGTAAAATATACAGAAGATAAACTGAAAATTTTAGAAGAGCTATTTGTATAAGAAGGAGAGTGTTCCAAATCGGAACACTCTCTTTTTTATATTGTCAGCTTTTGTCGGTAAGGCGATATATTCGAAAAATCGCTGCTATAAATTGAATTGCGTTCGATATATTTGAAAAATCGCCAATATAATTTCATGTACCAACGGTTTGCACGTGTTGTAAAACTATGTCGATAATAATCAGAAAAATTAGTCAAAACATTGAAGGACAATGTCTACTTATGGACGAAATGATAGATTTATGAAAGAGAAAAGGGGGAAATTGTTGGCATGTACATGACGATAGGGAGAATTTTTGATTTATCTGTTGGTAAGTATCCGAATAAAGAGGCGTTAGTGGAACCTGAAAAAAATATTCGCTGGACATATAAACAGTGGGACGAACAAATAAATAAAACGGCACACGCTTTATTAGAAGACGGAGTAAGAAAGGGAGATACGGTATCTGTTTACTTATATAACTGCCATGAATTTGTAAACGTTTACTTAGCTTGTGCGAAAATTGGTGCGATTTTTAACCCGATTAACTTTCGTTTAAAGGCGAAAGAAGTATCTTATATTCTTCAGGACGCATCCTCGAAAGTCGTTGTCTTTGAAAAAGCAGTTGAGTCAACTGTTGCTATCATTGAACGAGATTTTCCAAATACATCTTTTTGGTCTATAGAAAACGATAAACCTTCCTATGCAAGTTCCTACCATGAAAAAGTGAATGCAGCATCTTCTGAGAAAGTAAATATCGAAATTGATGAAATGGACTTTTGTTCTATGCTTTATACGAGCGGTACGACAGGTCATCCGAAAGGTGTGTTACATCGTCATCGTGAAATGACTGAGCATAGTATGATTTGTACGTATTTCCTAAAATATAATAGAGATAGTGTGGGGCTTGTTGTTGCGCCTTTATATCACTGTGGTGAATTAAATGCCGGAATCATACCACGCATTCAAGTTGGCGGGAAGAATGTCATTTTGCATCATTTTGATACAGAAACAGTATTACATACGATTCAAGAAGAAAAGATTACGACGTTCTTTGCAGCACCGACGATGTGGAATATGTTGTTGCAAAAAGATTTAACTCAGTATGATTTAACTTCAATGAAAATTGGTATATATGGCGGAGCGGCAATGGCGCCGGCATTAGTGAAGGAATGTAAAGAACGTCTTTATATTGACCTTGTTCAAATATACGGAATGACAGAAATGGGACCAGTTGTTGCGTTTCTCGTAGAGGAGGATCAAATTACGAAAGCTGGTTCAGCAGGCACGCCATGCTTTAGCCATGAAGTTCGTATTGTGAAACCGAACGAGGAGGCACCAGCAGAACCAGATGATGTATTACCTCCTTATGAGGTGGGAGAAATTATTTTACGTGGCCCAACTATGATGTCTGGCTATCATAATCGCGAAGAGGCAAATAAAAAATCGATGTATAAAGGATGGTATCATTCTGGTGATTTAGGATACTTCGATAAAGATGGTTATTTATTCGTTGCAGATCGCGTTGATGATATGGTAATTAGCGGTGGTGTAAATATTTACCCTCGTGAAATTGAAGATTTCCTTCATAGTCATCCCGGTATATTAGATGTGGCGGTACTTGGTGAGCCAGATGAATTATGGGGAGAGCGTGTGGTGGCAGTTATTGTGAAGAAAGATGAAACAATAACAGAAGCAGATTTAGAAACGTATTGCAAAGAAAGTGACGAATTAGCAGATTATAAGCGTCCGCGTCATTATTTATTTGTAGATGAACTTCCGCGTAATGCGAGCGGGAAGTTGCAGAAGTTTGTGCTGAGGGAGTCGTTGAAAGGGACAAAAAAATAGAAAGTGGGGGATACCCACTTTCTATTTTTATTTGCGTGAAAAGCCTTCTTCATCAAGGTATTCCGCAGCTTCTGGATAAGAGTTGAATGTACCGTCTAAGTTTACACCAGCGTACACGTTCCACATGTCATCCTCTGAAATAAGAGTAAGAATATGACCATCTTCGTTCTGCCATTCTTCTTCTTTCGCAGGTTCTACAGGTGCTACTACTTCTTCTTGTGATAGAAGGTCAATTGATTTCTCAATTACTGAACGTAATTCTTCTGCTGAAAACTCACGGATGTTAACCATACCTTTATCATCCGTTTTGTAACCTTTAATACCGCTTGCATACACAAATCCATTTCCATTTGGGTGTAAATGAAATACAACGTTCTTTTTATCTAAACGACTTTCTTCAAAGTGGAAGTTTACACGTTTTAATGATACGTTCTTTCTTTCTAGTTCTGGGAAAGATTCAATAATCGATAATTTTTGTTCAAAAGTTAGCATAGTGCCTCCAAGTATATAGTAAAAGATTTAATTTGTTCATTATAGCATAGTTGCAATTGTTTCCAAAGATAAGGGAGAAACTTTTCATTAAATCCGTTTACGTCACGAGAATGTAAAAAGTGAGCTAACGAATGTATCTTTTTAGGTGTACAATGGAACATGGACTTTATACAAAGGTGGTTTTTTTATGTTTCAAAAAATAGCAAAGGAATGTTTAGCAGGATTTACTGTTGCGATTGTTGCGTTACCACTTGCGATTGCATTTGGTATTGCCGCGACAGGAACGTCTGAGGGAGCGCTTGTTGGATTGTATGGTGCAATTTTTGCAGGTTTATTCGCAGCGTTATTTGGCGGGACACCTGGGCAAGTAACGGGGCCAACTGGACCAATTACCGTTATTGCAACAGGAGTTATTGCGACGCACGGGTTAGAGGCAAGTTTTATTGCCTTTATGATGGCAGGGTTATTTCAAATTTTATTCGGTGTATGTAAGCTCGGTTCTTACGTTCGATATATTCCGTATCCTGTCGTTTCGGGATTTATGAATGGTATTGCATTAATCATTATTTTAGGCGAAATAAAGCACGTACAAAATAGTTTTTTACTTGTTGTGTTAACGATTATTGTAATGATTGTTTCTGGTAAATGGATTAAGGCGATTCCGTCTAGTTTAGTAGCACTAGTCGGTGTGACAGCTTTGCTTCCTTTATTTTCTTCTCTACTCGAAGGACTTACAGTAAAGTTACCGATTATCGGAAATCTTTCACTAAATAAAGTAATTGAAAAGATTGGAACCATTCCAGAAGCGATGCCTACGCTTCATATTCCATCTTTAAGTGGAACAGGAATAGCAGCACTTATTTTGCCAGCGCTTAGTATTGCTTTATTAGGATCGATTGACTCGTTGTTAACATCGGTCGTAATGGATAATGTGACAGGTACACGTCATAAAAGTAATAAAGAACTGGTCGGACAAGGTATCGGTAATATGATGAGCGGATTGTTTGGCGGATTAGCAGGTGCAGGTGCGACTGTAAGGTCTATCGTTAATATAAGAAGTGGCGGTAAAACGGCACTTTCGGCATGTATGCATAGTGTTATCTTATTTATTTTTATTATGGGTCTTGGTTCGGTCGTACAATATATTCCACTTGCTGTATTATCAGGTATTTTAATTTTAACTGGTATTGGAATGTTCGATTGGGGAAGCATGAAAAAGATGCATGTCGCTCCTAAAGGTGATGTCGTTGTTATGCTCGTAACGATGATTGTAACGGTGAAGTTCGATTTAATGATTGCTGTTGCATTCGGTATTATTCTTTCGTTCATCATATATATGGTGAAATGTAAAGAACGTAAAACTTCTATCGTAAAAGAAAAAGAAGAAACGTACACAATTCAAGGACCGCTCTCTTTCCTATCAGTAGATCGTATTTTCTCTACTTTACAAGATGTGAAGTCACCGGTTGTTTTACGTATGAAAGATGTGCGCTATATGGATGTATCAGGAGCTATGGCATTATTAAATTTTGTTGAGCAATCAAGTAAAGTAGGAGCAAGTGTAAAGCTTGAGCAAGTACATCCGAGTATTGAAAAAACAATCGTAGTAATGGCAAGCGATGAACAGAAAGAGCAATTGAAAATCTTAAGTGTTTAGATGGTAATTAGAATATCTCACAATCTTACATAAATTATAATGTAGAGTTGTGGGATATTCTTATAATGTTTTTAGTAATATGTATCGCAGTGATAGAGAGGAAGGGCTCTTTTGGCGTAACAGAAACAGTTATAGTGTGTACATATATAATGGAAGGAATTAGAAAAAATATTGTGAAGAGACAGGCTTAAATGGGTTCTCTTTTCTATTTTGAAAAAAAAACCAAGTATTCAACCTATAATAAATTTGTTATGATAACCAATGGGATAAAGTGAATCCCTATCGTTTAAAACAATATGTTTGAGAGTATATGTATAAAAGAAAAGAGAAAAAATATGAATAAAACATTTGTAAAAGGAGCAGCAATTTTAACCATTACAACTTTTTTGTCGAAATTGCTTGGTAGTTTTTTTCAAATTCCATTACAAAATATTGCAGGAGATGAAGTGCTCGGTATTTTCCGCCTTGTTTTTCCTGTATATATGATTGCTCTTACACTATCGGTAGCCGGAGTTCCACTTGCAATTTCGAAACTAATTGCAGAGTTGAACGAAAAAAATAAGCAAAAGGAAATTGCGAAATTATTTAAATCAGCGTCAATTATAGGGATAGCATTTGGCGTTTTCGGTTGTTTAGTCATTGTATTATTTTCTATTGAAATTGCAAATATGCTCGGTGGACAAGAAACTAGAATGCCGTTGCTTATTACTTCATTAGCATTACTCATTGCGCCATACATGGCGGTGTATAGAGGATATTTTCAAGGTTTCGGTGATATGAAACCAACAGGGGTATCACAAGTCATTGAGCAATTTGTACGTGTGTTTTTTATGTTAATAATTGCTTACATACTAGTATCGTGGGATAAGAGCAATACTGTTATTACTAGTGGTGCAATGGTTGGCTCTTTTCTTGGAGTCATTAGTTCGCTTATATATTTGCGTATAAAATATAATAGAAGTCCATACTACAATAAAAGCAATTCCTATTCGCTCCGAGATTTAAGAGAAAACGGCAAAAAGATATTGCGGGTATCGATCCCAATCGCTATCGGAGCTTTATCAATGCCACTTTTAAATTTAGTAGACTCGCTTACAATACCGCATGTATTACAAGGATCATCAACAGAAATTCAAGAACAATTTGGAATATACAGTCGCGGTTTTGCATTCACGCAAATAATTGTTATTTTTGCAAGTGCAATTGTATTTCCGTTAATACCACTCTTAACTTCCGCATTGGCCAAAAGAGATATAAATTTGGCGAAAATAACAATTCAAAATACAAATCGACTAGCGCATGTTTTGACAGCACCATTAACAATATGGTTGATGGCATTAACAGTACCGTTAAATGTCGGATTGTTCACAGACGTAAAAGGCAGTAGTATGTTAACAGTTATGATTGGCAGTTCGTATTTTACTGCGGTTATGGTATTATCAATAGGTGTTTTACAGGGGATTAATCGTTCTGCACAAGCTGCATGGATTGTTATTGGCGCGAGTTGTGTGAAAGTCGTGTTAAACATTATGTTAGTGCAGAAGTTTGGCATAGATGGAGCGGCGTATAGTACATTAATTACTTACGTATTGATTTGTATTGTAAATCATTTGTATATTCGAAGCTATATTGCCTATTCTATTCATTTCAAAAGCTTTTTCGGTGTGCTAGCAATAGCATGTATTTTCGGACTAGGATTGTATGAACTATGTAATGTGATAGATGTTACATCTTCAAGAATTATGACGTTATTATTCAGTGGTATAGCATTAAGTATTACAGCCATTTTGTATGGTGTATGTGCTTTGAAATTAAAATGGATATCAATAAAAAAAATACCATTTTTGAAAAGATAAATATAGAAATTTAATTTTTTATTAAAATTCATATGAGCTGATAAAGAGGAAACTATGCAGGGTATTAAGTGTTTAGGTAAGGAATGGGTACCAGTTTATGTTAGATGAAATAAACGGTTACCTAGTTTTGGAGGAGATTTAGGGTGCGTTTAGTCTTATCAGGATATTATGGTTTTTATAATGTTGGAGACGAGGCGATTCTACAATCAATTATTGAATCGTTAAGTAAAGAGAACCCGGATATAGAACTAGTAGTACTATCAAATGATTCTAAATATACAAAGGAAAGGTATGGTGTAGAATCGGTAGATCGCTGGAATATAAAAGCTGTTTATCATGCAATCAAAAACAGTGATGGAGTTATTAGCGGTGGCGGGAGCCTTCTTCAAGATCAGACAAGTACGAAGAGTATTCTATATTATACGGGTATTATGGGACTCGCTCGATTATTAAAAAAGCCATATTATATTTATTCACAAGGAATAGGTCCAATTACAAAAGGATATAATCGTCTATTAGTAAAATGGAACTTGTCAAAAGCTTCCTATGTATCAGTTCGAGATGAGGACTCGTTTTTATATTTAAAAGAACTTGGCATAAAAAACGATATTGAAATTGTTCCAGACCCTGTTTTAACATGGAAACGGACAAAACAATCGGATTGGTTGCAAAAGCATTCGATACATGGAAAAGTAGTCGCGGTTAGTGTGCGTTATTGGAATGCAAAAGAAGATTATATAAAAAAATTAGCTGCGGCATTAAAAAAATTAAAGCAAGAAGGATACCAAATTTTATTTGTTCCAATGCATGAGCCATTTGATCAAAAAGCTTCGCGTGAAGTAGTAGACTTAATGGGAGAAGAGACGTATATGCTTCCATATAAAATGGATATCGACGAGAAAATATTCATTTTATCACAATGTTCATTACTAATTGGTATGCGTCTTCATGCACTTGTTTTTTCTGCTGTAGCCAAAACTCCAATGGTCGGGATTTCATACGATCCGAAAATTGATTCGTTTTTAAGTCAAGTGAATCAGCCAGTTATAGGGAGTGTGGATGGCGAATGGAGTGCTGAATATTTATATGAAATTGCGAAAAAGCAATTAATGCAACAAGGAACTGTGCAGCAAGAGTTACAATTGACAATAGATGAGCTTCGGTTGCAAGGCAAACAGGCAACAAAGAAACTCATTGATCATATGGAAAAAGGCACTTTATTAAAAAAGTAAAGTGTCTTTTGTTTTGTTTTGAATGTAATGAAAATTCTAATTAAAAAACGTTTTATTTTAATTCCTATTTATTATGCTAAAATGATTGTGATTATTATATAATCAAATTTGTGATAATAAATTCGTAGATTACGAGGAGGATAACCTTGAAGACTTTTTCAAAAGGTATAACAGCAGTGGCATTAACGGGATCATTACTTTTAACTCCTATTTCAAGTTATGCAGCAAATGATGATATTACAGGACATATGTTTGAGACGCATATGCGTTCACTTATTACTAAAGGAGTTTTAATGGGGTATGGAGACAATGTATATGCGCCTGATAAATTAGTAACAAGAGCAGAGTTTGCTACATTCATAGCAAGGGCTTTAAATTTACCGAAAGCTGATTCGAATTTCGAGGATGTGCCGAAGACTTACGGTTTATATGATGGTGTAAGTAGAGCATATGGAGCGAAAATTATTAATGGTCGTACGAACGAGACATTCTCACCAAATGATGTGATTACACGTGAAGAAATGTCGATAATGGTAAAGCGAGCGTTAGACTATAAAAATATTAAAGTAGCTGTAAGTCCGCTTACCTTTACTGATAAAGATAGTATTAACTATAAAGAGCATGTGCAAGTTATGGTGGCTACTCAAATTATTAAAGGGTATCCAGAAGATAATACATTTAGACCACATTTATCAGCTACAAGAGGGATGGCTTCAGCTATGTTGGATCGCATGCTTCAGACGATTGAAAAAAACGGAAATAGCAATCCTGTAGAAACTAAGAAATATGTTGTGACAAATGTAAGAGAAAACGGAACAGAGCAAGAAGTAGAGCGCTATAATACGTATAAAGAAGCGGTTACGGCTGCTCAAAATAAAGGTATGAATGCGGTAAAATACGAGAACGAATTTTTATGGATTAAAGATGGTTTTGCAAGTGCGAAAAGAATAACTGGGCAAAACATCATTAATATTTATGACGAGAATTTATCAACAGTATATACGTATATTCAGTATGGAACAGAATTGAAAGTGTTAGAAGTTGGCGAAGATCGTGTGAAAGTTCAACTTTCTGGTTTGACAGGTTATGTGAAGAAGAATGAAATCACTTTAATTCCTACAAATGAAATGAAACAGTCGTCTTATTATGTGAAATCAGATGGATATTTATACCATAAATATTATACATATAATACAAGTTCACCTGGATATACAGAATTTAGATATGGTGTGGCACCTTCTTTCATGAAGCAAGGACAGCAAATGTATAGTGTAGATGGAAAGACATTTGGAGACGAAACTTTCTATCAATATTTCAATTATTTATCATTACGTTCGAAAACAGATTATACAGCTGAACAACTAGATAGTTATGTGAAATCGATTAAGCCAGACTCTCCATTAATTGGTTTAGGAAAGAAATTTAAAGAAGTAGAAAGCAAGTATAATGTAAATGCATTATTCTTATATTCATTAGCAATTCATGAAAGTTATTATGGAACAAGCGCTCTTGCAAAAGATAAAAATAATTTATTTGGTTTAAAAGCAACAGACGATAGTCCATATGGTAACGGGGAAGCATTTAATTCAAAAGAAGATTGTATTGAACATGCAGCAAAATTATACATGAATGAAGGATATTTAAATCCAGGACATTGGCGTTATACAGCAACATATACAGGTGATAAAGCTGCTGGTTTAAATGCGAAATATGCATCTGATGCGAACTGGGGTAAAAAAGTAGCGGGGCATATGAACCGTTTTGATTCTTATTTAGGTAAAAAAGAATACAACAAGTACAAACTTGCACGTGTGATGAATAACGTGGAAGTGAAAAAGAATCCTAGCATATCAAATGAGCGACTGTATCGTTTAAATACAAATGCAGTTGTCACAGTTACTGGTGAAGAAATAATAAATGGAAAAGCGTGGATTAAAGTTATTTCAGATAATCCTACTGTAACTGAAGCGTATATCGCAAAAGAAAGCTTAGAATATGTAAAACATTAATTAAATAAAAAAGAAGGTGCTACTGATATTTCGTAGCACCTTCTTTCTATTCAATTTCAAAATCAACAATGGGATAAGCGAGTATAACAACGAAGAAAATACTAACGGCTGGCGCTGTTAATACGTGGCCAGACATAAAGCCAATGCCAAGTGATAGAATGAGTGTGCTCGCTAATAGCATATACTTTACTTTCATGATTTTCTTAAAGTTTGTGATCATGCGGATGAATAATTTAATACCAAAGTATAGAAGTGGTAGTAGGTAAATAAGGAAACCGACAATGCCAAAGGCGAAAAATAGGTCATGGAAGTCCATTTCAATTAATTTAATTTTATCTGTGTAGTTACCAGCGTAACCCATTCCGAATAGTTTTTGTGAAAGCGGTGCGTCTTTATAGTATTGTTTGTATGTTTTTAAGAATTTGTCGCGATCACTGTAAATCAAACTTTTCATTTCAGAATCTGTAAGTTCACCTTTTGCATGTTTTTTTGCATCTTCTGGATCTTCTTTAATTACTTTTCCTTCTTTTCGATCTTTCTCTTCTTGTACTGATTTTTTGTATTCGTATATTTGCATGTGAATGCCCATATTTTTTGCGATAGGAGTATGTGGTGTAAGAGCAATTAAGCCGCCTAGTATAACTGCGGCAACAACGGTATTTACAATATGTGTGAATCCTTTTCCTTCTTTTTTACGATTTATCATATATTCAATCAATGAGAAGAAAAGTGCTACTCCTAATGTAATAACAATTGCGCCATATCCGACTTTCGTTCCGACCATAATACTTGCATACATCGCAAGTATTGTTGGAATCCAGTAATATATTTTCGAGAAAGAAGTTGTTTTATGAATCGAATATAAGACAATGATTGGGAACATAATGGCGAAAAGAGAACTTAAATCATTTCCAGCGAAGAACCAACCTCTTGAACCGATTTTTGAGTGAGGATAGCTTGGGAAATCTGTTCCAGTTTGCATTGCGACAATCATTGTAATACTTAAAATTAAAGTTGCATATAAGAAATATGTAATGATTTTATGAAATACATACTCTTTATTTTTTAGCTCTTTAAACGCGATAATATATCCAAACAGTAGCACAATTGGATATACGCTCTTTAAGATGAATTTAACTTCTTCTCCAAATGAAACTGGAGATTTAACCATCATATTATTTACAAGACCGATTGCGAGTGCGATTCCGAGTAAACATAAATAGAGGATGTACTTTTTCGCATCTTGTTGTTTGTGATGAAGAAGTAGGTATCCTAATGCAAGAAGCATAAAGGCGAAACGGACTACAACTCCAACTGTTGCGCTCATGTGTAGTATATAGATTGAAAAAGATGTTAATAAATCTAAAATTGGTTGAAACACAATGAATAGCAATAGGAAATGTGGGAAGTAGTTATCCGTTTGTTTCAACTTAGTAACCATATGTTCCTCCAGTTCTTCATTCCTTTATTACAACACCCAAAAGATGGGTATAAAGCCTTTTTTACATAGTAAGGCGAATGAATTTCAATATTTGTTTTTTTATCAAACTTAAGAATACACCATTTCATTGTAATGGTAAATAGATGAAAAGCATGGATAAACCGACTTTAATTTCTATATTTTTCAACGGAATTGTATGTTTTATACGGTATATGTACAAATTGCGAGATTATTAGACAGAAAATTGAGAAAAAAGAAGGATTTTTCAGTGGTTTTCTATAATTATATAAGTATAATCTTTATGGAGAAAAGAGGGGTATATATAATGGAAATAACAAGTAAAACAGAATCTGTCGTTGTGAAATATGAAGGCCACGTTGCAACGGTTATGGTCAATCGCCCAGAGGTGTTAAATGCGTTAGATGAGCCAACATTAAAAGAGTTATTACAAAAGTTGAAAGAAGTAGCGGAAAGTTCTGCGCATATTGTTGTGTTATGCGGGAACGGCCGTGGTTTTTCTGCGGGTGGGGATATTAAATCGATGCTTTCAAGTAATGATGAAAGTAAGTTTGATGGCATTATGAATACCATTTCTGAAGTTGTCGTGACATTATATACGATGCCGAAGCTTGTTATTAGTGCAATTCATGGACCAACTGCAGGTCTTGGGTTAAGTATTGCGTTAACAGCTGATTATGTAATGGCGGATATATCATCTGTTATTGCAATGAACTTTATTGGAATCGCTTTAATTCCAGATGGAGGCGGTCATTTCTTCCTTCAAAAGCGCGTTGGTGAAAATATGACGAAGCAAATTATTTGGGAAGGTAAGAAATTATCAGCGACAGAAGCGCTTGATATCGGCTTAATTGATGAAGTAATCGGCGAAGATTTCCAAACGGCTGTGAAGCAAAAAATTAATGAATGGTCACAAAAACCGATTAAAGCAATGATTCAAACGAAGCAAATTTTATGTGAAGTAAATCGCTCTAATTTAGAGCAAACATTGCAATTAGAAAAGCGTGGTCAATATGCAATGAGACAAACAGCGGATCATAAAGAAGGAATTGCTGCGTTTTTAGAGAAACGTTTACCAGCATTTAAAGGGGAATAAAGTGGTCCATTCCTCACTGATTATTAGCTCGTTAATTCGGGATAAAGGGGAGAAAGTGCTAACACATTTTAGTATAATTGTGTTAGCACTTTTTTTAAGGAGTAATACATGAAGAGAATGATCGGTATTATGACTATTATTTTGCTTACATATTATGCTTTGCATAGTACACCATTTTTGGCAGTTCGGACTGCGTTATTTTTTGAGGGACATCCAAGTGTTGCGTTTTCTGGCGGGGTGACGAAAGAAAAAGATGTGAAAAAAGAAGCGATTCCAGATGAGTACCAAACCTTATACGGTAAGGAAGAAGACTCAGAGCACTATTTCTTTCCGCATGTAAGAGCACATGGATCAGGAATTGATATGTTAAGTGCATGCGTGAAGAAAAAATGGTTGTTCTATAAAGCAGAGCTCGGGTGTTATTAAATATAGGAGGATGAATGATGTCAGCATATAACAAGTTAGTAAGAGATCGTGTTCCAGAGAAGATTTTAATGTCTGGAAAAACGTATACAGCACAAAAATTAACAGGTCAAGCATACATACAGGCTTTAGCGAAAATTGGAACGGAAGAAATTCGTGAATTTGCTTCTATGAAGGAACGCGAACATGCGCTAGATTCTCTTGCGGATGCACTAGAAGTAATCATTTCATTAGCACGTGCGGAAGGTGCATCAATTGAAGATGTGGAACGCCTTCGTAAGAAAAAAGAAGTAGAGCGCGGTGGATTTGAAAGAGGGATTTATTTATTAGATGTTTCAGAAGAATAGTTTTATAGGAAAAGCATAGCGTTAATGAGTAACGCTATGCTTTTTTGTTGCAATGAAGCTAATAATGAAGAAGATAGCTGTTAATATCCAGCCGATTGTAATAGAAGTAGTAGTATGAACGGCATAAGAAACTTGTAAACAAAATAATGATGCTAAAAACCAAATGAGTGCAATGTGTATATATTTTTTTGATATATTCATATTTCAGGACTCCTTTTGTATACTAAAAAGAATTTTACTACAATTTAGAAAATTAAGCTATATAAGTAGAGGTTTTCTGGTGAATTTTGTATACTGAATAGTAGAGAAAATGAGGAGGAAACGACAATGGCACATCATGCGAGAGAAACGATGGAACTTATTAAGGAGCTTGTCTCTATTCCAAGTCCATCTGGAAATACAGCAAAAATTATTAATTTTATTGAAAACTATGTAAGTGAGTGGAATGTAGAAACGAAACGTAACAATAAAGGCGCTCTTATTTTAACGGTAAAAGGGAAGAATGATGCGCAGCACCGCTTATTAACGGCACACGTTGATACGTTAGGTGCGATGGTGAAAGAAATTAAGCCTGACGGTCGCCTGAGTCTTTCTATGATTGGTGGATTTCGCTGGAACTCTGTAGAAGGAGAATATTGCGAAATTGAAACATCAAGTGGCAAGACGTATACAGGGACGATTTTAATGCATCAAACATCTGTACATGTATATAAAGATGCAGGTGAAGCAAAACGCGATGAGAAAAATATTGAAGTTCGTATTGATGAGCGCGTATTTTCAGCTGATGAAGTACGCGAATTAGGAATTGAAGTAGGAGACTTCGTTTCATTTGATCCGCGCGTTCAAATTACAGAGAGTGGATACATAAAATCACGTCATTTAGATGACAAAGTAAGTGTTGCGATTTTATTAAAATTAATTAAAAGATTACAAGATGAAAACGTAACATTACCATATACGACGCATTTCTTAATTTCTAATAATGAAGAGATTGGATACGGTGGTAATTCTAACATTCCAGAAGAAACTGTTGAATACTTAGCAGTTGATATGGGAGCGTTAGGTGATGGACAAACATCTGATGAATATACAGTATCTATTTGTGCAAAAGACTCTAGCGGCCCGTACCATTACGCTTTACGTAAACATTTAGTAGAGCTTGCGAAAAAGAATCATATTGAATATAAAGTAGATATTTATCCGTACTACGGATCTGATGCATCAGCTGCGATTCACGCGGGATTTGACGTGAAACATGCGTTAATTGGAGCGGGTATTGATTCTTCTCACGCATTTGAACGTACACATGAAAGTTCTATTGCGCATACAGAAGCATTAGTGTATGCATATGTAATGTCTAATTTAATTGAAGAATAATTTCATAGATAATAGAGAGCTAATTAAAAATAATATTTTTAATCAGTTTTTTATTTGGCAAAGCGATTAGGAGACATGTCCTAATCGCTTTTTTATCCCGTAAAAGCCCGATTGGTGAGGGCTGATTAAAGTTTTATTTTATATACATTCATTATAAGTTATATATATGCGATTTTTGTTATACGGCCGGAAACGTATTTACTATAGATATATAATGTTATACACTATGAAAGGAATTAATTAATAGTTAATATTTTTTAGTTAGCTTGATTGAAAAAGTTGCATGAATATGAAGTTTTGAGAGGAGATTTATTTTTCATGAAGTACAAAGCAATAGCCGCAGGTTTATTAGCAGCAAATTTACTAGCACATCCAATTAGTAGTTTAGCAGAAACGAAGAAATTTCCTGATGTTTCAGATAGTGCGTGGTCGAAAGACGCAATTTATTATTTAGTAGAGAGAAATGTAATTAACGGTATGCCAGATGGTAACTTTATGCCATACGGAAATTTAACACGTGCCCAGGCAGCAAAGATTATCGCAACAGCAATTGGTGCTAAAGTAGATCCAAATGCAAAGCCGTCTTATAATGATGCAAAAAATAGTTGGGCAGCTTCATTTATTGCAGCCATGGAAAAAGAGAATATTATTAAAGGGCGAGAACCAGGAGTATTTGATCCTGAAGGAAAAGTAACTCGTGCTGAAATGGCAGCTATGCTTGTAAGAGCGTATAATTTGAAGAGCAAAGTAACAGGACCAGTTCCTACAAAATTCGCTGATTTAGAGAATCATTGGGGTAAAGAAGAAGTTAATATTTTAGTAGAATTAAAACTTTCTTTAGGTACAGAGAATGGCTGGAAACCGAATGATTCTATTACGCGTGAACAAGCAGCTCAGCTTACTGCGCAAACAGATAAATTTAGCAAGAATAGTGATCGTCCAGTAGAAACAAAGAAAATGTACATAGATAGAAAATTCATTACATATCACGCACCATCATTAAGTTCTGGGATTAGTGCAAATCAGCATAATCCACAAATGGTTGAAATTAAAGAAGAACGAGATGGATGGATCAAAATTGGAACAAGTAACGGTGATAAATGGACACCTCTAGTAGAGAAAACAGAAGTTATTAATGAAGGATTCACTACTTATGCAGAGGCTTCTTCTTCTTCAAAAGTAATGGGAACACATAACGCACAGCAAGTAACTGTTATTGAAGAGAACGGCAGCTGGATTCGTATCCGCATGGGCGCTGGTTTCCAATGGGTTAATAAAAATCAATTAAATCCAGTGAAGCAAGGTAACTTCTTAGAAGGAAAAGCGATTATCATTGATCCAGGTCATGGCGGAGTTGATTCAGGTAATCCAGGTTATTATGAGAAAGAAAGTGAAACTGTATTAGATGTATCACTACGATTACAGAAAATATTTGAGAAAAAGACACCATTTACTGTGTTATTCACTCGTACAGATGATACACGTCCAGGAACAAGTGCTTCTGATTCTTTAAAGAAACGTGTAGAATTTGCTCAAAAAAATAATGGGGATATCTTTGTAAGTATCCATGGTAATGGTACGGAAAGTAAAAATGGACAAGGTACAGAAACGTTCTACTATGAATCAGCGACAGCAAGAGGAACAAATCCTAACGTATCAGAAAGTCGTTTACTAGCAGAAAAAATTCAAGAGCGTCTTGTAGATGCACTGGGAACAAAAGATCGTGGTGTGAAAAAAGGCGATTTATACGTAATTAGAGAAAATACAATGCCAGCTGTATTAGCAGAATTAGCATTTGTAGATAATAAAAGTGATGCAGATAAAATAGCTACACCAGCGCAGAGACAAAGTGCAGCGGAAGCTATTTATCAAGGTATTTTAGATTACTATGAAGAAATGGGTAACAACGTGTCTTCTTTCCGTTAATAAATAAAAAGAGATTGCCATTGGCAGTCTCTTTTATTTATTAACGTTTCTCTTTATTTCCGGCATATGATATCATTTAATTTTATATATAAAAAAGTATTTGAGTAATTGTAATCATAATAATTTAAAACGATAGAGGATGATAATAGATTGAGTAATCATAGTAAAACACCTGCCTGTATATATACGTATGCATTTCGTGAGGAGGAGCGTGCTTTATGTTACTTGGAAATGCGCTCGTTCTTTGGAATGGAGTCCCACGTTAATATTTTAAAAAGTGATGTCAAAATTGACCCGAGTAGAAGTGCGTTTATGAAAGAGCGAATTGAAGTTATGTATGAAGGGGACGACTTAGAAAGCATCTTGAAACAAGTGGAACAAATTGACTTGGCAGGAGCGACGTTCAAAGTCATCTTCGTTAAAATTAATGACCTTGTTGGAGAGAATAAAATTGAATATGGAGCAAGACGTCTTATTGAACGAGACCTCGGCATGCATATTGAAGGAGAAGCGGATGTTCGTAATCCAGAGCGTGTATTCGGGATTGTTCCTCTAGGAGGACGCTGGTACTTCGGGCACTATGTAGAAAGCGAACCAGTTTGGTATCATCACATAAAAAAACCGCATAGTTATTCGACATCTCTTAGCACACGTGTTGCGAGATCAGTTGCAAATATCGCTGTACCAAATCCAGAGGGAGTACGAGCAATTGACCCGTGCTGCGGTATTGGAACAGTAGTAGTAGAAGCACTTTCTATGGGGATTAACATCGTTGGTAGAGATATAAATCCACTTGTAGTTCTTGGAACGAGAAAAAATATCGCACATTTCGGATTTGAAGGAACAGTAACAAAAGGTCCAATCGAGGAAATTACTGAGAACTACGACGTTGCCATTATCGATATGCCGTACGACCTATTTACGCATGCCACACCAGAAGACCAGCTCTCCATTCTTTCAAGTGCGCGCCGCATTGCTAAAAAGGTAGTCGTTGTAACGATGGAGACAATGGACGACATGATCCATGAAGCAGGATTTGAAATTACAGATCGCTGTATTACAAGAAAAGGATCATTTACTAGACAAATTCTTGTTTGTGAATAAGAAAGGAAGGTCACCCGTTTGGGTGACCTTTTTAGTGTAGTTTGATGTGTGATTGATTGGCAGTTTGTAGGCGGAGATAAGTTGATATTGTGGTAGGAGTCTATTACTGTTCTTTTAATTTTTCTTGTTGTGCGATTAATAAATTGCGTAATATGTGTCCGCGGTAACTTTCTAGTTTTCGTCCTTCGTGATAGCGTACGCCTAATTTTTTTAGTTCAGCTACGTACCAGCCCTTTGTTCCGTAATACATGGGATCACTTCCTTTTGCTTTTGAACAGTATATGTTGGGGGGCGAAGTAACTTTACATTGAAAATAATAATGATAAAAGGAATTCTGCATGTGTGTACGAGCGGAATTGCAAAGTTATCGAGGTGTTTTATAACGTAACATCCACACCATGTATAAAAAAGTAGACAGTTGTATATGAATTTGTTGAAAAAAGAATACACATTGCTGAGGGGATTTGAAAAAAGTAATGCTATACGATTTGGCATGGTACTTGCGTTGGAAATAGTATCAACGTATAGGGGAGAGATAGAAATGAAGGTTACTAAAATATATACAACCATTGATGCACACGTAGCTGGGGAGCCGCTTCGAATTATTACGGGCGGAGTGCCAGAAATAAAAGGGGAAACGCAGCTGGAAAGACGCGCATACTGTATGGAACATTTGGATTACCTTCGTGAAGTTCTGATGTATGAACCGAGAGGGCATCACGGAATGTATGGTTGTATCATTACACCGCCAGCAAGTACTCACGCTGATTTTGGTGTTTTATTTATGCACAATGAAGGCTGGAGTACGATGTGTGGTCACGGCATTATCGCTGTTATTACAGTTGGAATTGAAACAGGTATGTTTGAAGTGACAGGTGAGAAACAAAAGTTCATTATCGACAGCCCTGCCGGAGAAGTGATTGCGTATGCAAAATATAATGGGAGCGAAGTAGAGTCCGTATCATTTGAAAATGTTCCTTCATTTGTATACAAAAAAGACGTTCCTATTAAAATAGATGACTATGAATTTCAAGTAGATATCGCGTTTGGCGGAGCTTTTTATGCGGTAGTAGGCTGTAAAGAATTTGGCTTGAAAGTCGATTTCAAAGACTTATCTGCTATTCAAGCGTGGGGCGGTAAAATTAAGCACTACATCGAGAGCAAAATGGAAGTGAAGCATCCACTTGAAGAAGGATTAAAAGGGATATACGGCGTTATTTTCTCAGATGAACCGAAAGGGGAAGACGCAACTTTACGAAATGTAACAATCTTTGCTGATGGGCAAGTAGATCGTTCTCCTTGCGGTACAGGAACTTCCGCAAGAATCGCAACTCTTTTTGAAAAAGATGCTTTACAAAAGGGAGAAATTTTCGTCCATGAATGCATTACTGACGGGAAATTCGAGGGGGAAGTATTGTCGGTAACCGCAGTAGATACATATGAAGCTGTCGTTCCAAAAGTAACGGGGAATGCCTTTATTACAGGATTTCATCAGTTCGTTGTAGACCCGAGAGATGATTTGAATCGAGGATTTTTGTTAGGATAGGAGGAGGGGGTGGAAAGATATGCTAGTCATAAGCGCGAACGAACAAAGAAACTTAGTAAATATGAATGAAGTTATTGAATACGCGGCGCTTGCTTTAAAAGAATTTTCCGCAGAAAGAACGATTACACCAATAAGGGGCTCATTACCATTTGCGAACGAGCGAAATACGGCATTAATTATGCCTTCAGTAGCGGAAGGGCTTGAGGCACTTGGAGTGAAAATAGTAACGGTAGTCCCGCAAAACAAACAGGTAGGAAAGAAAACGATCAACGGGATTGTGATGCTATCAGACTTTCAAACGGGAGAACCGCTCGCACTTCTAGAAGGATCGTACTTAACGATGATCCGAACAGGCGCCTTATCAGGAGTAGCGACAAAATATTTAGCTCGTCATAACGCAAAAACTTTATGCATTATCGGCACGGGTGAACAAGCGAAAGGAATTGCCGAAGCAATATTTGCGGTTAGAGATATCGAAAAAGTCATCTTATACAATCGCACAGAAGAAAAAGCGTATGCATTTGCGGAGTATATACAAGAGAGATTCAACAAACCTGCATATGTTCACACCAATGCGAATGAAGCAATAAGCGAAGCAGACATCATCGTCACAACTACGAATGCATCCACACCAGTCTTCTCAGAAACACTACAAAAAGGCGTCCACGTAAACGCCGTCGGCTCATTCAGACCGAGCATGCAAGAACTACCCTCACATGCCATAGCTAAAGCAAACAAAGTAGTAGTTGAATCAAAAGAAGCAGCACTAGACGAAACAGGAGACCTTCAAGTTCCGATAAAAGAAGGTCTATTCAAAGCAAACGCCATTCACGCTGAACTTGGTCAAATTATAAGCAAAGAAAAAGCTGGACGCGAAAATAATGAAGAGATTACTATTTTCAAATCAGTTGGTTTGGCGGTAGTGGATATTATCGTTGCGAAGTATTTGTATGAGAAAGCGGTGGAGCAAGGAGTAGGGAATAAGATTGAGTTTTGAGACTACCTTTTGGTGGTCTTTTTATTTTATCATCCTTATAAATATATTTTATGGCAAGAATGAATTAATAAATTTCAAACTTTCCACATTTACGAAAAAGTTTGACTTTACATACAGGTAGTGGTAATTTAAAACTTATAAGAAAACTCGGGATTAATTCCGAGTTTTCTTATGGGTATAAACAGTTCGAGGGGGCCGAAAGATGAAACGGAAATTATTTGCATTACCATTTGTTCTAATACTACTTATTGCATTAGCGGCTTGTTCTGGGGAAAAAGATTCTTCGAAGCAAGCGGGTACTAGTAAATCAGGGACTCCGAAAGATGGAGGAACGTTAACGATTGGTGTTAGCGATAATCCAGATACGATGAATCCGCTTTATGCGAATGATCGTGTGTCATTAACTGTGCAGCAAGCTTTATATGCGCCGCTATATCATATGGAAGACGGTAAGAAAAAGTTTGTTCTTGCTGAGAACTTTACGCCTTCAGAAGATCAATTAACGTGGACATTGAAACTAAAAGATAATTTAAAATGGCATGATGGTAAGAAAATTACATCAGACGATATAGCATTTACATTCCAATCTATTTTGGATGAGAAGCAAAATAGCTCAAGTCGTGAAAACTTTATTTTTAAAGGAAAGCCACTTGAGGTGAAAAAGGTAGATGAGTTAACAACTCAATTCGTTTTACCACAAGTAAGCGCATCTTTTGAAGGTGTGATGAATGATTTCTTCCCAATTCCGAAACATGTATTTGAAGGGGAAGCAGATTTAGCGAAGAGTAAGAAAAACTTACAGCCTGTAGGATCAGGGCCGTTTAAATTTAAAGAGTATAAATCAGATGAGTACGTTGCATTAGATCGATTTGATGATTATGTAGGTGGGAAAGCTAAATTAGACTCTATCGTATACCGCGTTGTAAAAGACCGTAATACAGCAAATGTTTCACTGCAAAATGGTCAAATCAACATGAAGATGATTGAGCCGCAAGACTTTAAGAAATTGGATAGCACTGGGAACTTCTCAATGGTGACATTCCCTGAAGGTAGACTATTCTACTTATCTTATAACATGAATACAGATTTGATGAAGAAAAAAGAAGTGCGCCAAGCAATTGCGCATGCGTTAGATAAGAAAGAAATGATTAACTCAGCATTCGTTTCAGGTGAATTTGCAGAACCAGCAAATTCAATCTTAACGCCAGACGCTATGTATTATGCGAAAGATATTAAAGACTATAAGTATGATAAAAAAGAAGCGAAAGATTTATTAGCAAAAGCTGGCGTAAAAGATAAAGAAAAAGTACGTGTGATGTATGTAACGAATAATAAAATTATGGAAAGCTTAGCGTTATATACACAACAAAAATTAAAAGAAGTTGGCTTAGAAGTTGAACTAAATGCATTAGATGCTAGTGCGGCAAGCGAAAAAGGCTTAGATAAAGAAAATAAAGAATATGACATTACGTTTGGTGGTTACATAATGGGACCTGAGCCAGATTCATATAAGAGCTTATTCTTAAGTAATGCTGAATACAATTATGCACGATATAAAAACGCTGATTTCGATAAGTTATGGGAAGAGGCTGCAGTTGAAACAGATAAAACAAAACGTGCAGAGCTATACCATAAAATTCAAGAGACAGCTAGAGAAGACGTACCTTATCTACCAATTGCATATCCGAAAGCAGTTATTGCAGTAGATAAAAAGTTTGATGGATTAAAAGAAGCGAAAGCAATTCCTGTCACAATGTTTGAAGATCTATCTAAAATTTATGAAGTGAAATAAGAAACAATAAAGAAGCTGGTGGAAATCAGCTTCTTTATCCCGCTTTAACGGGCAGTAAGGCTCCAACCTCAAAATTTGACGAATGCGAGGAAGTAGATGGGAGATCAACTGCCCGTAAAAGCCCGATTGGTTCAACTAATAATAAGTGGGGGATGGACACCCCCCACTTATTAAAGTTTCACTTTAGCTTGAGGGGGGAAGTTTGTGTATAAAGTAATTGCGAAGAGGCTTTTAAATGCAATTCCGCTTTTATTTGTTATTTCTATTATTTCTTTTTTATTAATAAAGCTAGCGCCGGGCGATCCTGTTCGAAACTTTGTAACGCCAAATATGAGTCCAATTGATGTGGAGCGTATTCGCAAAAGTTTAGGACTAGATCAACCAATTTACGTGCAGTATTTTTTATGGTTAAAAAACATTTTAACAGGGAACTTTGGTTACTCACTTCAAAATCATCGTCCTGTTTTAGATCTTATCGCAGAAAGATTACCCGCAACAATTGGGTTAATGGGATCATCTTTACTCGTCTCATTCGTAATCGCAATACCACTTGGACTATTTACAGGTGTGAAAAAGAATTCATTCTTTGACCGCATTGTAAACTTTATTTCATACGTTGGTATTTCTATGCCGGTTTTCTGGTTTGCACTACTATTAGTCTACTTATTCTCTTTAAAATTGAACCTTCTTCCGAGTATGGGTATGCGTACAGTCGGTCAAGATTCTGTTTGGGATATTGTCCAGCACGGCATTTTACCTTGCATGGTGCTAGCGTTCCAAAACGTATCTGTTTATATGAGATATATTCGTTCAAGTACGATTCAGCAATTAGAAGAAGAATATGTACAAATTCAATATGCGTACGGAGCTTCAAAGAAAACGGTTTTATTTAATCACGTACTTCGAAATGTACTAATACCAATCATTACAATTTTCGGATTATCGATTCCAAGTTTAGTAGGCGGAGCATTTATTACGGAAACAGTATTTTCATGGCCGGGTCTTGGTTCACTTGGGGTAAATGCTATTTTTAGATTTGATTATCCCATTATCATGGCAATTACATTATTATCATCATTCATGTTAATTCTCGGTAACTTAATTGCTGATATTTTATATGGCGTAGTAGATCCGCGCATTCGAATGAGGGGGTGATTTGGAATGAATAATAGGAGATTTCAAACGATAAAAAGTAGTTTTACGAAAAATAAGTTTGTACTAATGGGAGTGATTATACTTGCGGTTTTAACGGTCGCATCAATTTTCGCATTTGTATCGCCGTACGATCCTAGCAAAATGTCAATTCCAGATCGCTTACAAGAACCAAGTATGAGTCATCCTTTCGGAACGGATGATTACGGAAGGGATTACTTAACGAGAGCGTTATATGGCGGACGAGTTTCACTTGCGGTCGGTTTCCTTGCGATGGTTGTTTCCATTACAATCGGTACTGCAGTTGGAACAATTAGCGGATATTTTGGCGGAAAGCTAGACAACTTTTTAATGAGAGTTGTTGAAGTGCTTATGTCAATTCCATCATTCTTTTTAATGCTACTATTAAATGCTTATTTAAAACCAGGAATTACGACGTTAGTTCTTATTATCGGATTACTAACATGGATGGACACCGCCCGCATTGTAAGGGCAGAAACGTTATCTGTAAAAGAGCGTGAGTACGTTTTATATGCAAAAGTATCAGGACAAAAATCACTTATGATTATTGTAAGACATATCATTCCGAACATTTTATCAACCATTATTATCGCCGCGACATTAACAATTGCGACATCGATTTTAATGGAATCATCACTTAGTTTCCTAGGCTTAGGTATTAGAGAACCAGATTCTTCTTGGGGCAGCATGCTAAACAATGCGCAAGGATATATAGGTGAAGCTTGGTATTTAACACTCTTCCCAGGATTCCTTATCCTTTTAACGGTACTTAGTTTTAACGTAATTGGTGAAGCATTGAAGAAAGCTTTCGCACCAAAAGGAGCCGGACATGAAAACTAAAGTGTTAAGTGAAAGGAGTGAGAAGTGTGTCTGAAAAACTACTAGAAGTGAAAAATTTAAAGACTTCTTTTTTCATAGAAAGTGGCGAAGTTGAAGCGGTTCGCGGCGTTACATTTCGCTTAAATAAAGGAGAAGTAGTCGGTATCGTTGGGGAATCTGGAAGCGGAAAGAGTGTAATGGCGAAGTCCGTTATGTCTCTCGTTACGTCACCAGGAAAAGTGAAAGAAGGGGAAATCCTTTTTCATAATGAAAACATACTTTCTAAATCTGAAAAAGAATTACGTTCTATTAGAGGAAATCAAATTTCACTTATCTCTCAAGACCCAATGTCAGCGCTAAATCCAGTCGTAAAAATTGGGAAACAAATGACGGAAGTAATAATACGTCATCAAAAAGTGAAAAAGAAAGAAGCAGAGCAGATCGCGATCAACTTGTTAAAACAAGTCGGCCTTTCGTCACCAGAAGAAAGGGTAAAACAATATCCGCATGAACTAAGCGGTGGTATGAAGCAGCGGGTTATGATCGCAATGGCGATGTCTTGTAATCCAGACCTTCTCATTGCTGACGAACCGACGACTGCACTTGATGTAACAATACAGGCGCAAATACTAGATTTAATGAAAAACTTAAAGAACGAAACGAACATGGCGTTACTTCTTATTACGCATGACTTAGGAATTGTTGCGCAAAACTGTACGCGCGTCATCGTTATGTACGGCGGACTTATTATGGAAGAAGGGCCTGTATTTGATATTTTTCAATCGCCGAATCATCCATATACGAAAGGGTTATTAAACTCTCTGCCAAAAATAGCGAACGGCGTAAAAGAAAGACTCGCTCCCATTCAAGGTGTAACGCCAAACTTATTAAACCCGCCACAAGGTTGCCCATTCGCAGAGCGTTGCCCGCATACGATGGACATTTGTGAAAAAGAACGTCCGCCATATTTTGAAATCGGAAACGAAAGACGTTCTATGTGCTGGTTAAACGATAGGGCGGTAGGTGATTTCCATGCATGAAGAAAACTTAATTGAAGTTCGGAACTTAAAAAAGTATTTTCCTATTAAAAAAGGACTATTCGGCAGAAAAACAGAGCAGTTAAAAGCAGTTGATGACTTAAGCTTCACAATTAAAAAAGGTGAAACATTCGGATTAGTAGGAGAATCTGGCTGCGGAAAATCAACGACAGGAAGAAGCATCATTCGTTTACACGACGTCACTTCAGGTAACGTTTTATTCGACGGAAAAGATATCGCAAGTTTGAAGGAAAGTGAACTAAAAGAATATCGAAAAAGAATGCAAATCATTTTCCAAGATCCATACGCATCATTAAACCCGGCAATGAACGTATTCCAAATTATTAGCGAACCGATGAACATTCACGGTTCCTACGAAAAAGAAGAACAAAAAGAAATCATTTTAGACCTTCTGAAAAAGGTAGGATTAAAAGAAGAACACTTATATCGCTACCCGCACGAATTTAGCGGAGGCCAGCGCCAGCGCATTAGCATCGCGCGTGCACTATCTGTAAAACCAGACTTTATCTTATGTGACGAACCAATCTCAGCACTCGATGTCTCAGTCCAAGCACAAGTCGTAAACATGCTGCAAGACATCCAAGAAGAAACAGGAGTCACATACTTATTCATCGCACATGACCTATCCATGGTAAGACACATATCAGACCGAATCGGAGTCATGTACTTAGGAAACATAGTAGAAATTGCCGATAGTGAAGACCTATACACAAAACCGGCACATCCATACACACAAGCACTACTCTCATCTATGCCAGAACCAGATCCAACAAACACTGGCAAAGAACGAATCATCCTAGAGGGAGAAGTACCAAGCCCACTCAACTCACCATCCGGCTGTAAATTCAGAACGCGCTGCAAATTCGCCACTGAAAAATGCACACAGGAAGTACCGAAGATGGTGGAAATTGCGAAGGGGCATGAGGTGGCTTGTCATTTGTTTTAGATTGGGAAAAGCACTGGGGGGACCTGGTGCTTTTTTTCTTTGTAGGTGAACGTGATGTGGGATTGGTTGTTAGTTTAGGAGATAACGCGCTCGAAATTTGTCGGTAAATCGATATGTTGTGTCGAAACGTTGATATATTCGGAGTTACGATCGATATAATCGAATAATCGTTGATATATTTTTTTAAAGAGTGGGATTGGTTGTAGATTAATGTAGAAATTTAATGTTTTCGAAAAAAAGAATTGACTTCTATATTAGTTGTAACTAAAATAGTTACATAAAGATGTAATCGATTTAGTTACAACTAATATCTGCTAAAAATATGATTTATATATTTAATTAAGGATGGTGGTCCATACGTTGCCACCCGGTGTAGAAAGTTACTAACACATTCAAATCAATGCATATTCCAAGCTTTAGTATTTTCTGTTACGGGGCAATAAGGTGCAATGTTATCTTTTGTTAAAAACCTTGGTGGATCTTTCTTTGGAAATATTAGTTTTGGGGAAATATAGTAAGGTATCTAAAAAAGAACAAGGTATAAAAATATGTACTTATATAAACCAAAAATTTAGTTGAGCTGGATAATAAAAAAAAGGTAGGAGATTTAAATGGAGACGAAACAAGATAATCTTATTTACGTATGGGATGCATATTGTGGATGGTGCTATGGTTTTTCAGAAAGTATTAAAGGATTTTACAAAAACCACACTGAAGTGCCATTAACGATTTTATGTGGAGGGTTATTTTTAGATAATTTACCAATGAAAAACTTCTCATATATAGAAGAGGGAAATAAAAGAATTAATCAACTTACAGGTGCTGAATTTGGTCCTTCCTATCAAAAATTGGTGGAGGAAGGGACTTTTAAAATGAATTCGAAAGATGCTGCAATTGGTTTTTCAGCTTTACGCTCATTAGCGCCAGACCGTTTATTAGAATTCACTTCGGCTATGCAAAAAGCGTTTTATTATGAGGGCCAAAGTCTGAGTGATCCTGAAACATATCGCAAGATTGCAATCGAGCATGGTTTGGACCCTGAACAAGTATTAGAACGTTTAAACGCTCAAGAAACAATAATAGATGTCCAAAATGATTTCAATAAAGTTCGACAGCTTGGTGTTAATAGCTATCCTTCCTTACTTTTACAAAAGGATAATCAAATTATTCCTATTGGTGGTGGCGTAATGACGCCGGATAAAATTGAAGCGCGTTTTAAAAATTTATATTAAGAAAATTTAGGATATAGTAGCAAACATGTTATCTTAGGGCACCTAACATTCATCTCCGGAATATTCGCCAGTACTATTACACTTTCAGATGAATGGGAGTGGGAGATTTTATCGGAACAAGATAAAAATATGATAATTAGTTAATAACTTTAACAAAAGGAGAATAACATACTATGTTTAAAACAATCGATACAAATCAAAAAGATGTGAAATTAACGGTGTTTAGTTCGGACGAAAAAAGCTTTATGGTCACAGCAACATTAGTTGAGAAAGCAGGACATGCATTTTTAATAAACTCAAAATTTACGCAGTCTGATTCGAAAGAAATTGTTGAGTATCTGAAAAAAAACAACTTATCTCTAGATAAAATCTTTATTATTCATGGGGATCCAGACTACTACTTTGGATTAGAGAGCATTAAAGCCGTTTACCCAGAAGCTATAGCGTATGCTACAGAGTCTACTGTTGAACATATCGTTCATTCTGTCTTAGGGAAATTAAAAGTTTGGAAAGACGCCCTTGGAGAAAATGCACCAAGTAACGTGGTATTACCTCAAGTGTTTAAAGAAAAAACAATTGATTTTCAGGGGTTAACATTTGAACTAGTAGGCTTAGATCATTACAGAACTAGCTTATTTAATAAAGAGCTGAAAGTATTAATTGGTGGTATTGATGTATTTAACGAAATACATGTATTCTTAGCGGATACTAGCTCAAAAGCGGCGATGGAGGCGTGGATTGAGAACTTGAAAGTGTTACAAGCATTACATGCTGACATAATTGTACCTAGCCATGGATCAATCGAAAAATCCCTAAATAATCAAGCACTTACTGTGACAATGGATTATCTAAGAACTGCGATTCAAGCTTCTGAGGAAAGTGGAACTTCAAAAGATTTTGTGGCAAAACTTGAAGAAGCATATCCAGGCTATGCAAATAAAGGTGTATTAGAATTAAGCGCAAAAGTTGTAACAAAAGAAATGCCTTGGGGTTAATGATATGAATAAATATCAAAAACTATTACATGAAACGTATGTGTTAACTGGCGAAGGGAAATTGGATGCGTTCAAAACGTATTTAAGTGAAAATGTATCTTGGACAGAAGCTGCTGGGTTTCCATATGCAGGTACTTATATAGGTCCAGATGAAGTAGTGAAAAACGTACATGAACGTCTTGGCACGGAATGGGATGACTATAGCGCTAAAGATGAAGTTTATACTTTTAATAACAATACTGTTATCGTTTATGGAAAATATAGTGGAACATATAAAGCTACAGGGAAATCTTTCATAGCAGATTTTTGTCACCTTTATGAGTTTGATGAGAACGATAAGGTTAAGAAGTTTATTCAAATTGTGGACAGTGCAACTGTTAATGAGGTATTGAGTTAGAGTTAATCGTTTCTGATATGCCTTGTATAGGGGGAGGTTAGGATAAATGAAATTCCTAACATTACCCCTGACATTACATTTTGGGGAAGGTTTCTCCTTCTTCAAGCTTTTTATAGAAGAAAACTTATTTAAGTAGAAGAGGTAGAGATATATGAAATTAGAGAAAAATTTAATCATAACAATTATTTCTGTATTTATTTTAGGAGTAGTTTCGACTTTGGTATATCAAGCTTCCACCGGTAATAACAAAGGTAACTCAATTAAGAGCGAGAATGTCGCTTCTGTATCAAAAGAAGTAAAAGAAAATGAAAAGAATAAAAAGATGGTAGTTGATTTCTATAATGAAGTTTTTAACAAACATAATATCGATATTATCCCTAAATATGTTAGCGAAGATTATAAGCAACATAATCCTTTTGTTGCTGATGGACGAAAAGCCTTCATGGATTTCTTTAAGGAGGATTTTGTTAAAAATTCTAATTCCTCTGCAGAGATTAAACGTGTAGTAGCTGAAGGGGATACAGTTGCTCTTCATGTACATTCTCGTACTAATTCTCAAGATAAGGGAGTTGCTATAGTGGATATATTTCGTATCAAGGATGGAAAGATTGTCGAACACTGGGATGTAATTCAAGAGATTCCAAGTGAAGCAGTTAATGATAATACGATGTTTTAGATAGAAGATATATTTAATAATTGTTTAATTGATAGTGCTTTGTAGAATTTAGAAATTTAGATAAGTAAAGGAGATGTCCCAGTACCATGCCTGGGACATCTCCTTTTTGTTGTAACGATATTTAATTTATTGTTATTTGTATTTTTTTATGTACTACTATTCAAGTACATATCATTTTAGGCGGTTTTCTTTTATCCCGCATTAACGGGCAGTAAGATCCCCATCTCAAAATTCAGCGAAAGCAAAGAAATTAGGTGGGGGGCGGGCTGCCCGTAAAAGCCCAATTGGTGAGGGCTGATTAAAGTTTCACTTTATGCTTCTATATCTTTTCCCTCTTCTACACCAGCAAAAGCAAATCAGATAAAAATGTAGGGCTTAAGTAACTAAAATAAAGAAAAAGCCATACAAGTAGTATGACTTTCTTTATGAAACAATTAAGCTTTTGGCGCAGGTGGTCTTCCGTGGTCGTAAGCAGGTGCACCAGTATTACCATCAGCTATACCCCAAGGCTCCCCGTGTGTGTAAGATGAAGACCACCCTTCTCCATGTGTATATTCTGGAGAAGTACCAATATGCCCATCACTAAATGCTAAATCAGGTCTTTGTGGTGCAGGTGTGTCACCTTTGTTTAATGCCGAAAATTCTAAGTTGTTACTTATACCAAAAGTCATAATTCCAGCTAACGTTAAACCTGCTATTGTTAATCCAAACTTTTTCATTACTTTAACGCCCCTTTAGCTAATAGTTTTTTCTTTGCTTCATTACTCATATAAAAATATTTACTAGCCTTCGCATGATGTTCCTCTGCATAAAATTTATTCGCCAATCGTTCTGCATATTCTTCAATGCAATCCCATAACTCTTCTTTTTTAAAGTATGAAACTCCTGCTAATACAACAGCTTCTAATTCTGTAGTGTTAGATGTGTTGTTCAATTTTTCTAAGATCTTAAAGCGATATTGATATTCTTTATTTGCTAATTCATTGCAAATGTTTAAGCCTTTTTCGATGAGTTGAGATGCTACTGCGGTTTCGCCTAATTTTAAATTTTCATCTGCTTGTAAATATAGGGCTTTAAAGTGATTTGGTATATTTTCTGTAACCTCTGATAAGTGACGAATTGCTAAAGAGGATAGATTTTGATTTGCATATAATAGTCCGATGTTATTTCTAACACGTAGTAACAATGTTCTTTCATTTTTACTTTTTAGAATATCTATGGCAGTGTTAAAACTTTCTTCGGCTTGTTCAAATTGCCTTAAATCTATACAAGCTAATCCAAAAACATTGTCACATAATGCTACATTAATTTTATAGTCTGTGTGTTTAGAGAAAATATCTTTAGCTATTCGTATGTAATCAATAGCTAAAAGCGGTTTATAGATTTGATAATAAAATGAAGCTAAACGGTAATTAAATTCAGCTTCTTCTACTTCATTCATTGCGTACATTAAAAGTTTTTTCGCCTTCTCAAAATATTCTTTTGCTTCATTATAATCTGCAAGAATTGTGCTGTGAATAGCTTGGAAGAAGTGATAATAATAGGATAAAAAACTACTATCAGGTATATCAAAGGAGTTAATTTCATTAAAGCTATCTTTTGTAATGTTAAGTCCATCGGTTAGTACTTTATATCTAAAGTCTAATAATGAATAGTATAATAATAAATTTTTATCTTCTTTTATACTGGAAAGCTTATCTTCAACTTCTTGTTTTAAGTTTGTTGCTTGTACATTTTGATGTTGTAGTATAGCTTGATACCAGTCATTAAATAATTTTGAAATCTGTTCATTCCCCTTCACTGGAACACGCATATAATCCCTTCTTTTTCTGAATAGTCTTACATTAAATAATAGCAAGAATAGAATATAATGGAAATTAAATTTTGATATTTCTCAACATTTGTTTAACAATTTTATTTTAAAAGAAGAAATTCATTAATTCATTGTGTTTAGTAAATTCAAATATTTGGCACAGTTGGGAATTTAACATGGTATAAATTCCTTATAAAATACTGTATAAAGAAGGAAGGGCAATTCATGAGTTTAAATATGTATTTGGGAGAAGTACAAAACAAAACTCAAAGCATGAATGCTGTATGTATCGCTACCATAAAACAGCTGCTATGAATGCCGTCAAAGAAAAAGCAAAGAAAGACTTCCCAGATGATTACATGACACAGAATTACGTAGCAGATGAACAATCTAAGGCGTTTGATTATATAAATGGTATTGAACTCAAATCTCAGGAAGAACTAAATGTTATGAAGAAAGTGATCAATGACTTCCCTAATGACTTCATGACTACTAAATATGTTTATGAAGAACAGATAAAAGCTATGAACAAGCAGTAATAAGATATTATGCTTTTCATTTTTTCGCAAACAAAATATGGATAAATACGTTAAAACAATATTCGGATGGGAGTCCAATACATATTATTAAAAATAAAGTGGTTCAAGTCGGAGAAAGGCACCTTTTGGTGTCTTTTCTATTGGTGTTCGACATAATATGACAATATACAGATTAATAGTTTGTTATGATAGTTCAGGCAATCTTATATTTTAGATACTGGGGGATACATATTATGAACAATAAACTATTAACCGCACTCACAAGTTGCGTTTTAATTATGGGATTAGCAGCATGCTCAACTAACAAAGTAGTAAGTACTTCTAATGACTCTAAAGTTGAAGAAAAATCACAAAAAGAAGCTGATAAGGATCAGAAAGCCGAAGAAAAAGAAAAACAAGAAGAGCAGCAACGTCAAGAAGCTGAGGCCCAACGACAGGCTGAAGAAGAAAAAGCAAAGCAAGAAGAGCAGCAACGTCAAGAAGCTGAGGCCCAACGACAGGCTGAAGAAAAAGCAAAGCAAGAAGAGCAGCAACGTCAAGAAGCTGAAGCACAACGACAGGCTGAAGAAAAAGCGAAGCAAGAACAACAACGTCAAAAGCGGGAACAAGTCCATAAACAGCAAGAAGCGCAAGTGCAAAAACAAAGAGAAGTAAATCAAAAGAAGACAGAGAAAGAAGCACGTGAGAAACAAGAAAGTTTAGAGTATGCAAAAAGGAGAGCTCAATCATTTGAGGATAAAGAACGAGAAAAAATGAGTTGTGATGAAGCGGAAAATGTTCTTGAACAATTAAAAAATGGCGAACAGAATCCAGCAACAAAAGAGCATATTATTAAGTATCAAGAAAAAGTAAATATGTGTAGCAAGTAACAAAACAACTTAACGTAGTAAAATACTATTTGGATTGGCGTCCAATACATATTATTAAAATTAAGAGGGTTTAAGTCGGAGGAAGGCACCTGTGGGTGGCTTTTCTTTATAGAAAAGGACTCATAAAACGCCTTGAATTATTAAATTTAAATATTTATATTAAATTAATATATTATAACTAAATATATTAATTTTGAAACTGTAAATTTGTTGTAATTAGCAAAGAATTCTATTAATTAGATAGAGAGGATACAATATTATGGGTTATAAATTTCGTAGAATTATCCAGTTTTCTCCGGGTATGAAAATTAACTTTACATACACAGGTACGGGAGGGAACTCCATTCCACCTGAATCAAGAACGACAACTTATATACCTGGAACTGGAATCTCGTATAAACCACGAATAGCTGAGTCAAACAACTATTATATACAACGAGGGTATCAAGGACCAAACACTTCCTATCCCACTATGAATGAACAAGATTACAATACGGTAAATGCATTTGAGCTGTTAAGAGAAACCAAAACTTACATTGTTACTGCTTTTCGTAAGAAGGATAATCAAGTAAACTCCGTGGGTAGAAAACTAATGAAACCACTTTCCATAGTTGCAGGCGTTTTTGCGGGCCTATTCTTAATTATGATGCTTATTATACCTGCTCTAATCATGGCATTCTTTTCTTTCCTATGCTATAAAAATATAAAAACACCATTTGCAGTTGTATGCCCAGAATGTGATGCTGAGAATCTATTCATTTTTGAAGAAGAGAAGATCGCTTGTCGTAAATGTGAGAGTACTCTTATAATCCAAAAATAAATGGTTCTCAAATTAACGTCTCTATATTAGTCAAAACAATATAAATCTAATTATAAATATAAATAGATAAAAAGAGGGATAAGTGAATATCATTATTAACTTTGAAGCGTTTAATCCAACTATAAACGACTTAGCTATCAAACTTGCTATGGTACTGTTTATACCGTTATTTTTAGCATTGATTGTCAAAGTGATACTTATGAAATTTATGAAAGAATCAACTGCTGGCAGATTAGCAAGTCTATCTTTGTTATTTTTTATGTACTATGTATTTAAATTTGTTACAGCGTAAAAGGCACCTTAGGGTGTCTTTCTTTTGTATTTATAACTTTTTTTAGAAATTATTTGAAATATTATACAGTTGATTATATTATTATGTGTGTATG
The DNA here is from genome assembly GCF_038006445.1 of Bacillus sp. FSL K6-1218. Taxonomy (NCBI): domain Bacteria; kingdom Bacillati; phylum Bacillota; class Bacilli; order Caryophanales; family Bacillaceae; genus Bacillus; species Bacillus sp. FSL K6-1218. The sequence goes on from NZ_JBBOVE010000001.1 coordinate 922,337, forward strand.
ATTTCCGGTTTTGAAAATTATAAAAATTAATAGGGGGAAACAATAATGAAGTTAGGAAAATTAGCATTAATTGGGGCGTTAACTTTTAGCGGTTTTACTGCAATAGAAATGAGTAAACCTACCTCACAAGCAGCTGCAGCTTACTCAGATCCACTTAATGATGATTGGGGATTTAAAACCATTGTGGATTTACAAAATTCAGAGGAAAGTACATATCAACCAGATTGGAAGATTGGGAATTTAATAACTGGTGATACATTTTACTTAACACAGCACTTTGGTAGAGAACATTTTGGTGCGCAAATGAAAATTTTTAAAATCCACACAAATGGTACCCTAGAACGATTCCAAACAATAGAACCAGAATTTATTCCTGGAACAGAAATTTGGCAAACCCCTATCACAGATAGCTATACAAGCGGTACTTATGTCGCTGCAATTAAATATCGTGGTGAATTCACGTATTCAAATCAATTTACAATCAATTAGGGATATAACGTGATCATTTATTTTTTACGAAACCCACCCTTTTGCTTCCGACGGCGACGAGGAAGCAAAAGGGTGGGTTTTTTGTTATCTTTTTCTAAAATTTGTTTCCTAAAAACATACGCAGATACTTCACGTACAATGGCTTTCACAAATTCTTTTAGAAGCTCAAACAAAAACTCCATAGGTATATTACCCCCTTTCCTTCCAAATGGAAAGAAGGGATAACCAATCAAACTCACAATAAACAGTTAATCCTATTTTATTATACTAGTACAATCTCACCAATATAAAAAAGACCACCATTACTTGCAGTCCTTTTTTGGTAGTTTTAGAAATTAAATTATAACATATTAATATGCAAATTATAAATATAATCTTCCAAAAGATACTATAAGTTTTTTATAATTCTTGATTTCTCAATTTTCATTGCATGATGAATTTTCCTATAAGTATTAACAACTAACATTAAAATTATCAACCCACTAAATTATTAGAAAAAACTGGTTATCTATATAATTATTTGGTAAAATATAGATATAATTTAAGAGGGTAAAGTTAATATAGATCAACTAAGTAATGCTAAGAAAATATTTTATTGCATAAAAAAAGGCTCCATTGCTGGAGCACTCAAAATAAACAAACGAATTAAAACAAGAAACAGACAATTTAACTATATAGATAAAACATAAATAAATCTATATATATGTAAAAATACATATAAAAATTCTATTTATTGATGCTATAATAGGTTTACTCGATGATTGTTATATTTTTTTATGGTTTTTAAGCAATAAATACCTTCTTAACACCAAGTGTACAAGTAAAAGAAGACATCTTAAGCGATGTCTTCTTTTCTTATATAATAACAACACAATAAAATTAAGATGGTTCAAGTCGGAGGAAGGCACCTTTGGGTGTCTTTTCTTTGTCGAATTTGCCTAATAGGGGCAGCACCACATCGCTATCAAGCTAAGCCCATACAACGTCACTTATAGTAGAGGTTATTTCTTTTATTCTAGAGGATACATGTAGGGAATTTAAAGATTTGCATACGAAATAAACCCTAACGGGTTTCATTTTTTTGAATTAAGCCGCTTGATTATTAGACATGGTACAATTGTAAACGACACCTAATATATCAAAGACCGTTTTTTTCTCATATCGATGAAATTTCCGCCCGTTTTGCTGTAGGAGATTGAACAGGCGAAGTAACACCTTTGATAGCTCTTGGGTGTTTTTTTGTATAGTTTGGAATAGAAGAAGAAAATAGTCTTTAATCATATATATGGCTTTATACTCACTAAGCTCTCGTTTTTTCTTCATGAGGAGCAATTGGCGCATTTGAAACATGATAGAAGAACAGAGTAGAATGGCAATTAATTGACCATATAAATGGCACTCCAATCGTTCTGGTTTTATCTTTTTACAATGATGGATTTGAAAGAATGACTTCCACGTTTTAAATAAAATTTCGATTTGCCAACGCAAAGAATACCAGTCATGTACCTGTCCCATCGGGACAATGTCTGTAGGGGTGTTTGTCATATATACATTGATACCACTGAGTCGTTTACTACGAGGAGAATACTTCATTCCTTTCTTTTTTTCTCTTACAGCTTGATCTTGTAATCGTTTTTGTTGCTGTTGTTTTGTTAATCGATGAACAATTACACGAGCTGGCACTTTATCAATCATTCCTACATAAGCATCAGCTATTTCACATGTTCGTCCTGGTTGAAGGGAGTTCATTAACGTCTCCATATCTATCTGTATATACTCTGTACCTTTCTTAATTCTTCCGTCTTGAAAATAATCAGGGTTAGGATTTTTTTGATAAATACGTGTATTCGACTTGATACGAGAGATATAGTAGGCCTCTTTATCTTGTATATATTGAAGGTCTTTTAAATGAAAATAACCTAAATCTCGGATACATAAATCATTCGCTGTCACAGTTGGGACACACAGAGAGCCGTAAGTGCGATCATGTTGTTTACCTGGACCTGTATGAATATGTAGGAACTGTCCACTTAACAAATCATAATCAAGTTGAATTTTTATCCCAGCTGTATGGCTGCATCCTCCTGCACCTGGATAAACCGATGAAAATACATCCGGGAGTTGAAATGCAGTTGAATCTAAAATACGAACACGCTTAAAAACAGAAGTGTATGGAGAAGAAATCGGCATAGATGCGGCCAATTTTTTGCTTAGTAGTTCGGCTAGTAGATGTTGTAAAAGTTGGACGGCTGCCTTATTAAATCGTTGATTCAGTCCCTCAGGACTGATGATTACTCCTGTTGATGCTTCTAAACAGCTAGATAACTGAGTTAAAGAAGTCATAGCTACATTTTGGCTCAGCCACACACATAAAGCGACTAAATTTTTTGCTTGGTACTTACTGGTCCGTTGTACAAAACCAACATCTCTAGCAAGATCCCGTAAGGTATTTGGAGATAAAAAACTTTGAATCTCTTGAGCAAATAGTTGTAATTCGTTAGACACAGAAACAGACATAAAAAACGCCATCCTTTCCTATGATTCTATAGAAAGAATAGCGTTTTTTTCCACTTTTAAATAGTCTACTAAGAGTTGTTTCTTGAAACGAATATATGACTTATTTGGTAAACGATAGGATATAAGAAAACCAGAAAGATTAACGGTTTATTATGCATATGGTTAAAATTCCATGTTCCTTCTGATAAAAATAAAGTACCTAAAGTTAATACATACATTACAAAACAACAAATTGATAAGCTTTTCTGTCTGATATGTAAAAACATTTCATCAATAAAATTCTCACTCTCTTTTTTACCTTTTAAAATTCTCTTCATAAATAATGATTGCAAAATGATTGTTGCTACAAATAACGAAGTTATAGAGAGCTGTTGCTTCTCATACCATTCAAAAGCAAGTAAACCCATAATCACAATGTATAAACAAGTAAATAAGATATTAATTCCATTTTTCATTTGTTTCTTCTCCTTATCTAGATTTAATAAATAATTGATCAACTGTTACACCAAGGGATTCAGCTAAATTAAAAGCAAGTTCCAATGTAGGATCATATTTGTTATTCTCAATCGCATTAATCGTTTGTCTTGAAACATGACATAATTTAGCTAAATCTTCTTGGGAAAGCTTTTGCTCTTTACGTAAAATACGAATTATGTTCTCCATTTTTATGAACATCACCTCTAATTTTGTCAAAAACTTTTTACATTTTCATTTTATATAAATCAACCCTAAATGTCAAAAGTTTTTTACATTTGTAAAAGTAAAAAAACGATAATCCTTCTACACTTTAGATAGAAAGAATATCGTTTTTTTTATTTTGGGGGGATTTTTATTTGTTAGCTTGATAGCGATGTGGTGATACCCCAAATATGACAAGAGAGCAATTTGGCTCTCTTGTTTCATACACAATAATAAGTTTATGGAATCGGGCTTGTAAAAGGAAATCTTGATGCCGCAAAGAATGTTGGATTAAATTGATCGCCCACAATACTTCCATTTGTAGTAGCACGAAATATAACTTGCACACTGTCTCCTGCTTTTAATCCATATATAGTGGAAATATTCACAAGTAAGTCGGCAAAAAAATCCACATTATTAGTTGCAACTATAACTTCAACATTGTTAAGTAAAATATTGAATGAAAACCCATACCTAACTAATGTACTACTAGGGCTAAATCTTGCACCTGCTGCTAATGAATATACTCCGTCTTGATTTGGTTGGAATGTTGAAACACCGTCAAATTCATTTCCAAAATCAAATTGTTCATTATTAAATGTAAGAACTAAATCATCCCCTGCAGTATATGCTTGTGCCTCTAGTGGTCCTTGTTTAGAGGCTCTAAATGCAGATTCAATTACGTTTAATCCAGTTGGACCCGTTGGTCCTGTGAGGCCTGTTATTCCGGTTACTCCTGTAGGTCCCGTTGGGCCTGTTATTCCGGCTACTCCTGTAGGACCCGTTGGTCCTGTGAGGCCTGTTATTCCGGTTACTCCTGTAGGTCCCGTTGGGCCTGTTATTCCGGCTACTCCTGTAGGTCCCGTTGGGCCTGTAGGCAAAGTAAATGGTGGAATAGGTGGAAGTGTCGGACCGAGTAAGCTTGGGTCTATTGCCGCACCTTGTAAATCTTTTTCTTCTGACATACGTCACCTCCAAAAAACACTTATCATACTAAATATATGCATTGTGGAATCAATTATGACAAAAGAACCTATCGGATCTCTTTTTTATTTTTTCTAAACAATACAGCAGATGGTTGCGAATATTTTCACTGTCGATATTTAATTGAAAAAAAGACATGCAATATTCATATCCGCAATTTGTAATCTAATCCACATTTTATTAATACTACTATAGTTACAAGTATGCTAAAATACACTGGATCTGTTGCATTTGTTAGCTTGATAGCGATGAAAATGAAACCCGTTAGGGTTTATTTCGTATGCAAATCTTTCAATCACCTACACTTGCTCTATAAAAAAAAGAAATAACCTCTACTATAATTGACGTTGTATAAGCTTAGCTTGATGGATGTGGGGTATTTCTTTTTTTAGCTGGATAACGATGTGGTGCTACCTCTAGATGTAAAACTTTAATATTCTATACATGCTTCGCCACCAAAACAAATTCCCCATTTTGTCATTATAAGGAACTATAAACTTACATTTTGAATATATTGTTTTATGAACTTTGTTTGGTAGATTCCATATTATCACTTATTCTTTTAGAGGAGGAATATTTTTGAAAGTAAAAAGCTCAATACAAGAATATCTAAAAAGCCTTTTAATTCGCCTGAAAAATTTACAATGCATTAAATTATCTCCATATAAGCAAAATAATTTAGATGATTTGTTAGAAAATCTTATATCCGTTTTACCAATAGATTGTTTCTGTGCACCATCTCAACAAACTATTAGAAGGCTGAAAAATGCACTGAATGCAATATTATCATGGAGTATCCTTGCTCCTATCAGTTTTAGTTTAAAAGCAGATCTACAAGCCGCTTTGAGTTCTTTGAAAAATCAATTACAATCAGAGCATTTTTCTTGTTGTGCAACCATCAAAGCATTTCAAGTACTTGAGCTCGTATTAATAAAAATTATAAATCAACCTTTAGGTGGCAGCAGAAACAAATATAAATTACAAATTTTATTGCAACAATTACAAGGGATTATTACTCAATATTTGATTTGCATTACTTGCGAACTAGGACCAACTGAATCACTTCTTTATATTTCAAATAGGGGTGACAATACTGTTAAAATCTTTGATTTAAATAAGAATACCATTATAGATTCTGTGAGTGGATTTAATGATCCGAACGAAATAGCAATTTCTTCAGATAATTCTAAAGCTTACATTGCAGATTCACTTAATGATAGAATAGTTATTCTCGACTTAACTACTAGTGACATTATTAATACTATTTCTGGTTTTGTTTTACCGGAAGGAATAGTACTAAGTTCGGATGGCGCCAATGCTTATGTGCCCAATGCTGATACTATATCCATTGTTGATTTAAATACAAATACCATTACTGCTAATATTAATGTATATGAATTTCCAAGCTCAATAGCAGTTACTTCAGATAACTCTAAAGCTTATATACCACAGTATTCATTACAAGATGGTACTTTTATAACTATTTTAAATCTAAATACAAATACCATTTCTGACATCATTTCAGGTCTTCCAGAAGCAATTATGAATGGCATTGCAATTACTTCAAATGATTCAATTGCTTATGTAGCAGCTTCAACTGCTGGTAAAGTATTCATTATCGATTTAAATACAAAGGAGTTAATTGGTTCTATATCAGGTTTTTCTTTCCCATCTGCAATTGCAATTACTTCAGATGATTCCACTGCTTATGTTACAAATTTTCAAAATAGTACTGTGTCTATTGTTGATTTAAATGCTGGAGTAATCACTGGTTCTATATCAGGTTTTTCTCAGCCCTTTGGAATTGCAATCAAGTAATCACATTGGGATTTAGAAAACCTTAAAGTGGTGTGCATCGGTATGGACCTGCATTAAACTAAAAATCCTCCTACAAGAGCATTTTTTTGCTATACTATCGTCTCAAGTATTAGAAACATGAGTTACTCAAAGACACAATTAATATTTTTAAGACTTATAAAACACGCTATGTCATATTCCAAAATAAATGGTGTTTTTCGAATTTCCTAGTGAATATTTATGTTAACTTGATGGGTATGGGGGATTTTGATCCTTTAGGTTGATGGGCATGGGGGACTGCCAGCATTTTGAAAAACCCTACGCTAAGCAAATTTGAATAAGAAAAGAGCCGGACGTTCCCCGTTAAGGGTAAATTGGCTCTTTAATCTTTAAAGGACGTAAGGAATGTAAACTTGTTGCATGCACTCCCTCAAACTTATATTCTCCTAAGAAACCTAAATTTTAGAGAATATTCACAGCTGTAATTTTGCAAGTTGAAATAGCAAACCTAACGATTGTAGTTGGACTTATAGGTAAAGTACCTAGCACTATACCAAGACCTGTTTGTTCCACATTAAAATCTGCTGCAGTAGAACCAGTACTTGCTAAAAGATTCACTGTAGAACCAATAAGCGTATCTAGTAATTCCCTAATTGGTCGTTCACGGCAATCACATTCGCAGCCTAAATCTACAGGTGGAAGTAATGTTATAGATGGTCCTGGCGGTAAAAACCCTACCCCTGTTACATCAGAAATATTGACCACAAAGGATGTGGTACCATCCGTAACTGTAACTAAAAAATCATTTACGGAAGTAATAGTAAATAAAAAGAAAAGAGGGGGGACATTTGGCGCGTCTGCAATAGTGCCAAGAAGCACAGTTTCCCCAATAAGTTGTTGTAAAACATTCTGCATAGGTAAAACACAGCAATCACAAAGACAACCTTCAGTCTCTCCAGTAGGACCCGTAACACCAGTAGGACCTGTAATTCCAGTAGGACCTGTAATTCCAGTAGGACCCGTAACACCAGTAGGACCTGTAATTCCAGTAGGACCTGTAATTCCAGTAGGACCCGTAACACCAGTAGGACCTGTAATTCCAGTAGGACCTGTAATTCCAGTAGGACCCGTAACACCAGTAGGACCTGTAATTCCAGTAGGACCTGTAATTCCAGTAGGACCCGTAACACCAGTAGGACCTGTAATTCCAGTAGGACCTGTAATTCCAGTAGGACCCGTAACACCAGTAGGACCTGTAATTCCAGTAGGACCTGTAATTCCAGTAGGACCCGTAACACCAGTAGGACCTGTAACACCAGTAGGACCCGTAATTCCAGTAGGCCCGGGCGGTAATGTGAATGATGGAATTGTTGACAAGGTAGGACCTACAAGATTAGGATCGAGTGCTCCAGCAGATATAAACCCATCTAGATTTAATCCTGCTGGAGCATTTTCACTTTCGTTTGACATGCATACACCTCCCTTCTCTCTAAAAAATTTATTCACTGTACGGCTTGTACATACTATAAAATAATAAATTACTAAGCTTTTAAACTTTTTATGAAAATCTAAAACAGATTTTATCAATAGTTAATTTACTAATAATCATGGTTACTCTCATAGATAATGTATAAAAAATCTATTGAAAGGACTATTACCAAAAACCAATATTTTTGTAACATTTCTTATCCTACTTATATTTCTATATTTATAAGGTTTTTTAGATTACAAAAAATAGTTACCAAAATTATTACCAAATACCTTTACAATAAATGAACCTTCGGTACAATGAAAATATATGATTGTACAGGAGGAAACAAAAGATTATTGGTTATGCACGTGTATCTACTTTTGAGCAAAATTTAGATCGTCAAATTCATTCTCTTACTGAATTCGGATGCGAAAAAATCATCAAAGAAAAATTTACTGGAACAATTCGAGAAAGACAAGGCCTTGTAAAATTGTTTGATGTGATAAGAAAAGGGGATACTGTTGTAGTTGAAAGTATTTCACGTTTAGGACGAAGAACATTAGATATCTTAAGCATTATTCAACAGTTTGAAGAAACTGGAATTCAATTTGTATCATTGAAAGAGAATATGGACACAAGAACGCCTACAAGTAAGGCTATGTTGCAAATGATGTGTGTTATCGCTGAATTAGAAAGGAATTTGATTGCAGAACGAGTAAAAGAAGGATTAGAAGCAAGTAAGAAGCGTGGTAAAAAGTTAGGTAGGCCAAAATTAGAAAAAGAAAAGCTCTCAATTGCATTACGTATGTATGATAGTAAAGAATATTCCATAAAAGAAATTGTAGAAGGAACTGGAATATCACAAGGTTCTCTTTATCGAGCAATTAATCAACGAAAACTTGAAGAAATACAGAAATAAAAAACTCTGTATTTCTTCTTTTGATGCATTTATTAAAAAACACCTTACACTTCCTGACACGACACGGTTACTCTCTCCTAATTAAGCCTTTTAACATTAAAGTCATAAACAAATATTTATAATAGAAGAAACTAATTCAATATGAAAGAATACAAAATGAAACTAACCTTTAAAAAATAAAAACCGATTCCTTAACGTACAGAGGATCGGTTAATTTGTGTCTAAAATGTGTCTAAACGTACAATTTTCTTTTTTTGATATGGTGTCCCCTAGTAGAGAAATCAAAAAAACGAAATACAGGGGGCACAGGTCTATAGGAGTGTACAATTTTTTGTTAGCATTCTAATATCTAAATAATAAACAAACTCCCCTATCAGTAGGGGAGTTTGTTTATTATTTAGATATTACTTTCGTTTACTACCAACTTCTTCTTACTTAAATAAACTGCTCGATCCGATTTTTTTGCAACTTCTTGTGAATGCGTAACAACAATTACACATTTATTCTCTTGATGAGCGAGCTCTTGAAACAACTCAATAATCTCTTTTGCAGTTTCTCCATCAAGGTTTCCTGTTGGTTCATCAGCAATAAGCAAATCAACATTGCAGGATAGTGCTCGAGCAATTGCTACACGTTGTTGTTGCCCACCACTAAGTTGCAAAACATTTCGTTTCGCTTCTACTTCTGTAAGTCCTACCTTCTCCAATAATTCTAATGCTCTTGCCTTCTTATTTTGAACTTGAACACCTGTAATTTCCATTGCCGTTAATACATTCTGAAGAGCAGTCATATAGGTAATCAAATTATAAGATTGGAAAATTACAGATACATTTTGATTACGGTATCGATCCAAGCCAATTTTTCTAATATCTTTGCCATTATACAGTACATAACCATTTTTAGGTATATCCAGCCCACAGCCTAAGCTAAGAGTTGTAGTTTTACCAGATCCAGATGACCCTAGAATCGTGTAGAAATGCCCTTTTTGAAAAGAAAAATTAACATTATCTAGTATCGTTACTTTTTTTCCGTTACTTTCATAATAATAATCTAAGTTTTTAAATTGTAAAATCGTCTCCATATCGAGCCTCCTTATTCATCTTTTAAAAGGATTTGTTTTGGGTTTAAGCGTAGAATAGATAGTGCTGGCAAAATAGTTGCTAATATAGCAATAGCTAGTCCAATTCCCCCCATTTTCCCTACATCCTCTCCTGTTACACTTACATCAATTTTATCAATTGGATCTTCGTTTTGGTTTTGTGGAGTACCACCAGCTCCAACCATCATTACACTACCATTTTGTGAATTATCTTTTTCTTCGCTTGCTGTTGCAATTTCATTCGAAAGTAAGTTATCCCCTACGAATTGAGAAACTTTAGCTCCTGTTGTTAGGGATAATCCAAATGCTAAAATAGCAATACATCCTACTTCTACTACGAACTGCGCCATCAGTTTCCATTTTTTCTCTCCAATAGATAATAAAATCCCCATTTCCTTACGACGTGCTTTAATCGATAACATAATGATTAATCCTAAGATAATCGCACCTGCAATAGATACCATATAGATAATCATTTGAGAAGTAGAAGCAATATTTTCGATAGGACCAATCATTTGTTTGTACAATGAATCATGTGCATCTAACTTAAAATAATTAAAATCAATATCAGATTTTTTTGCTTCTTCTTTAAATGCATCAATGTATTGTGGGTCGTTCAATAAGTACACAACTTGAATACTACTCATACCTTCATCTACTTCTAATTTTTTTAAAGTAGAGTAAGGCATATATAGTTTATTAGCTGGATTCATCATAGGAGGGGGATTTTGACCCATTGGTTGCTCATTCGTTTCATAAATACCGATAATTTCAATTTCAAGAGTTTCCTTCTTATCCCCTGATTGAACTTTAACTTTATCCCCTACTTTCAAATTGTTTTGTTCCGCTAATCGTTTTTCCATTAAAGCTACATTCTGATCTTGCATCTGTTCTGTAATTGGTTTTCCATCAACGATTTTACTTTTTCCATTTTTAAAGCTTTCTTGTAATAAAGTCTTGCGAACTCCTTCTATCATAAGAGAAGAATTCATATCTATTTCTGAACCTGAACCTGATCCTCCCGCCATTGCCACTCTACCTTTTCCTTCTCCTTCTCCTTTTCCTTCTGAAACTCCTACTAATTTAAATCCATCTGCAATTCCGAAATTATGGGTTATATAATTATAGTCTTTTACATGCTTGGACTTCGCTATTTGATCTGTTTCTTTTGTATTGAGCTGCGGCGGATTAGGCCTTTCTCCAGTTTCCCTTGCTTGTTTTCCTAATTTATCAAAATCAAGACTTAAAGTAACATCAGCACCGAGTTTTTTTCTTGCTGAATCAGCAGCTTTTTTTGATGCATTTTGGATTGTGAATCCTGCCAGCACTAAGTTTGTAACAATCAGAAAGACCGCCATCAAAATTAATGATGTTCCTATTCTTTTTTTCATACTGAGAATTGCACGTTTTATAAAATTCATTTTTCCTAACCTCCTTGATAGTTGTTATTCTATATACACTATCTGGAGTTTATATGAAGATATTCAGTAGATTATCTAAAGATATTAGGGCTTATCTGGAGTGTATATGTAGTGATTCATTAATATAGTCAAGAGAAACTGGAACACAAATTAAAATACGTAATCAATTTTGAATATTAGTAAGGAGTCAGTCCATTTATTGTGGAATGAGGACAAACGGAGTAATAATAAATATAAAATAAATACAGTCACCATTTGATTAACTAGAGGAAGGAATACAAACAAGGGATAACTCCCTTTATTTATGACCCATACAGTACAGGATGAGATACTATAGCTAGAAAATTAGCCTCCTGCATGGAATAACAATGTGGGCATTCTTTTTGCTTCATCACATTTACCACCTCTGATATATCTAGTACTCATACAAAAAGCACATAAAAAAAAGCCACCAAAAGGTGGCTATATTTTTAAGCGGCACTTGTTTAATCCGCTAATTTCACGGTTTTTGTTATTTTTTCACCATTTCGATAAACTGTTACTTTAATTGTATCCCCCAATTTTTTCTTTTTGTATAAATATTTACGGAATTGAACGACATTTTCTATTTTTTGTCCATCTAATGCAATCACAACATCATATTGTTGCAATCCACCTTTTTCTGCTGGTGATCGGTGTGAGATATTCCTCAATACTGCACCATTTGATATCTCTTTTGGTAATTTTAATTGATTGCGTGCAGAATCTGTCATTTTCTCCACATCTAATAACTGTACACCCATCATCGGACGTTTAACTGTTCCATCTTTCTCAAGAGACTCTAGGATCGTTTTGGCTATATGAATCGGAATTGCAAATCCAATTCCTTCAACAGCTTGTTGTGCAATTTTACTCGAATTAATTCCAATGACTTCACCCTGTTCATTAAACAAAGCTCCTCCACTATTCCCAGGATTAATAGCTGCATCTGTTTGAATTACCTGTGCTTGCCAATCAACTTGCTGATCTCCAAGGGTACTAACAGGTATTTCTCGTTCCTTACTACTAATAATCCCCTTTGTTACACTACCTTCTAACCCCAATGGATTCCCAATAGCTATTACCGTTTCCCCTGTACGAATTTTTTCTGAGTCTCCAAGTGTTGCGACTCTTTTTACATCTGCCCCGTCAATTTCTAATACTGCTAAATCTAATAATGGATCTGTCCCTACTACTTTAGCGGGAACCTTTTTACCATTATTCAATTTCACTTCTACTTTATTCGCACCGTCTATCACATGATTATTTGTAACAATGAAAGCCTTATTGCCGTTTTTTTTATATATGACCCCTGATCCCGAACCAGCTTCTTTTGATTGATCTTGCGTATTAAATGAATCTGCATTTTGTTTATAGTTAATAACACCTACGACAACTTCTTTTGCAGATTCAATCATATTTTGAGGATTACTCACATCTTCTGGTTTGTAAGAGATCGGCGTAGCCTGATTCACTTCGTTATGCTTAGGAGATTGACCTGCACTTCCTTTGATTTCATTTATATAAGGGGTGGTCAATCCAATGGTAATTGCACCAATCACTGCACTAATTATTCCAGTGAAAAAATACCCTGTTTTTTTATAGACCTTATTCCTATTGCTTTCTGTTTGATTTGTATCATAGTGTCCCATTGTGAACATCCCTTTCTCCTTTAATTTACAATTGAATATTTTCATCTTGATATTTGAATTACGATGTATGAATGTGATATTTAGGAATCATCATTTCAAAAAAGGAAATTTTACCCTTAGGTATGGTTTAGACATAAATCAACTGTTTTTTCGTAGGGATAATATTATATTTGGATTTTTCTATGAATGTATATATAACGATATCCAAACCCACCTCGAGCTGATTTCTAAAAAAAGAGCCTATTCGGCTCTCATCAAATAAAGTATTCAATGTACATAGTAGCATGCATGTTATACAGGTGCTTTGCAAAATTGGCAACAAGGGAAAATAACCATCCATTAGCTTATTTACTCTTTTGTTATAAACTTAGAGCCTGGTTCTCGTGAGAATGGATGGTAATAGGTTTGTGTGTAAATAAGAAGGAAGAGATAAATTTGGATAGATTGTGTAAATCGTCAACATCATGTATCATCCCTTTCTATTTGGTACATGTATCATACAAACTTAATCTGTATTCTATATGGAGTTAATCTAGAGTTATAGTAAAGATTTTCAGTACCTAATTATTGAATACAAAAATAGAGAGAATCAATTTGACCCTCCCTATTTTTGTTCACTAGACTTATATAGTTTTCTTTTATTTACACTTGTGTGTTTGTTTAAGCACGGTGCTAGTTTCAATTTTTGTTTTTTCTCTTTTATGCGTCTATTATTCGAATGAGGGGCTATCAACAGTTGTACATCTAATAAAAAAAGAATGATGTTTGCTTCTAGTGACATCTTAATTACCTCCCTCTGTCTTGTTATGTATATAACCTATCTCATGCATCTGGAGCCGATTTGAAATACATGTAGTTTTCTTGTGAAGTTTTTATAGTGTTTCTAATACGTCTCCACATCAACTCCAGATTGGAAGGTTATAATGACTACAAGAGGTGATATTATGAAGAACTATCACATTCTGGTGGTAGAAGATGATCAAGAAATACAAGAATTAATTAAACAATTTTTAATGACACAACAGTATAAAGTTATAGTTGCATCAGATGGATTAGAGGGCATGAAACAATTTAATAAGCAGTCCTTCGATTTAATTCTTCTAGATGTGATGATGCCAAACCTGAATGGATTTGAAGTTGCCAAAATGATTCGAAGTCAGTCAAATATACCAATTATTATGCTAACTGCGCTAGAAGAAGAACAAGATCAAATGAAAGGATTTGATCTTGGAATCGATGATTATATTACGAAACCTTTTTCTTTTCATGTTTTGATGAGACGAGTCGAAGCAGTACTGAGAAGAAGTAATAATCAAAGTACGGATAATCATTTTGTATTTAGAGAACTACATGTCGATGGCGATGCATATAAAGTATATGTAAATAAAGTTGAAGTTCCCCTAACGACAAAAGAATTTGAAATTTTGCAATTACTACTTCAAAATGAAAAAAAGGTACTTACAAGAGAAAATATCGTAGAAAAAATTTGGGGATATGAGTATGCCGGAGACACACGCATGATTGATACACATATGAAAAACATACGAAAAAAATTAAATATACCCTATATTAAAACAGTAAAGGGCATTGGTTATAAAATCGATGAATAGGATTGTAAAAATCGTGAAGATGAAGAGAATTACCTATAAACTCTTTATGACTACATCCCTCATTTTATTAGCCTTTGCAACCTTAATTTATGTAACTTTATACTTCTTTCTCCCTAAATTTTATGAGAAATACAAAACAGATCAGCTTCAAACGGGAATCGAAGAAATAATTGATAAATCTAAAGATCTTACGCTTCAAAATGCAACATCACTTGTTGATGAATACGCACAAAAAAATAATGCAGTGATATATCTTCAAGATAATGAGGGAAGGCTTATTTATTATCCTTTTCTTCAAAGTACTATTCAAGGGAGTACTATTCAAGAGGGTACTGTTCGGGGGAGTACTGTTCAGGGGGGTACTCCAGCAAAAGGTTTTGTTACAACAGTACCAATAAAGCGTTTGGCTCAATCTCGTAATTCATATGAGGCTACCAAGCCAATACAATTCCAAGATGTTAACTTAACGCTTGTGGTGTTCGCAACATTTCAACCAATCGATGAAGCTTCACAGGTCTTGGTACGTTTTCTACCCTATATTAGTATCATTGTACTGGTTATTGGTTTAGGAAGTGCTTATCTCTATTCAAGGTTTATTACTAAACCACTTATTTATATTAATAAAGGCGCACAAAAGATGGCTAACTTGGATTTCTCCGAAAAAATTGAGGTTCGTTCTATGGATGAACTAGGGGAATTGTCCAATAGCTTGAATGATATGTCCATAAATTTACAACAAGCAATTTTTGATTTACAAAAAGCGAATCAGCAATTAAAAAGTGATATTGAAAAAGAAAGAGAATTAGAAACAAAGCGAAGGGAATTCTTTGCTATTGTAGCACATGAATTAAAAACTCCTCTTACTGTTATGAAAGGATACTTAGAAGGGATGATATATAATATCGGCCCTTATAAAAATCGTGACCAATATTTAAAGAAAAATTATCAAATAATTGAAAGTCTGGAACAACTAGTTCGCGAAATTTTAAGCATGTCAAAATTAGAACAACATACCTTTAAACTTCAAGTGGAAGAAGTAAACCTTTCGAAATCAATAGATACAATCACAAAAAACCTCGAATTTTTTGCTTCTCAAAAAGGCATTCAAATAATAAAAGAAATCGATTCTGACATTTTTATTTATACGGATTGTGTTCTTTTAGAAAAAGCTTGTAAAAACATCATTCATAATGCGATTATGTATTCACCGTATAACGAAAAAGTCTATATAAAGTTAACAAAGGATTCTAAACAAAACAACATCCAAATGCGAGTTATCAATACAGGTGCCAAAATAAAAGAGGAAGATTTACAACATATTTTCAAACCATTTTATCGAATCGAAAAGTCAAGAAATCGAAATACGGGAGGGAGTGGATTAGGGTTATATATTGTAAAACAAATTTTTGAATCCCTTTTTATCAGGTATTCTATAAATAATACCAAACAAGGCGTAGAATTTTTAGTTACCATTCCATTATCCAGCAAATAAACAAAAAAAGAGTCTCAATCTCATTTCATCCTATAAAAATGAGATTGAGATTTTTCATATTATGTTGGGTATGGCACCCCAATTGTGCAGAAATCATAAAGTTGTTTAATTTTTAATAAAGTCATTTAAAAAATAATATAGTTGTTTAAAAATCCTTATTCCACGAACGGAGCAGGTTAGTGGAAGCAATAGGAATTAGGTTTGACTGGGAAAATTATCGATGATATTAAAAAAGACACCGAAGTGTCTTATGTTTTTCAAATTAAGCATACCGATAAATTGAAATTTAATTACTTAACATTATGCTTATCTTGGGAGCGAGGTATTTTATCGGTGAGTGTATACAAACCATGTAATGCTTGCTGTTAATAATGCTGACGAAATCAAAGCTGTAAGAACACTATATGTTTGCCAAATAAGTATCGTTGACCAATCGAAAGCACAGCACAGTATACCCAAGGCAATTGTAGCGATCAGGAAAATAACTGTTACGATTATTCTCTTTTTTGTCATTGGCTGCCGCTCATTCGTTTTCCTTCTGCGTAATCCTAAGAGAAATAGCAAAACGGCCAATAGGCAAAGAATAATTGTGATAGACGACAAAATAATATCCAAAAGCTGTGTGCCGCTTATTTCATATGACTGAGTTAGATTGCCGTCTAATATATCTTTAACTTTTAGTACCAGGTTTATATTGGTATTTGCGCCGTTGCTCAGCAAGCAGACGGCTGTTCGTTCATTTAGCAGTATGGCTACTTCGGTTCTGAAATTTGGATTGCCCCCAGTGTGTTCTATAATCGTTTGGTCGGCGTTTACCGACCAGCCTGCCGCATAATACATATCGTTGACAGCCGAAACAGACATATCACCCCTATGTGATTTTTCGATAACCGTGTGAAATATTTCGGGTATGTCCTGCACGATACCCATCTGTATGCCCATCCAACGCGCCATATCTTTTGTATTAGAAATGATGTAGCCTGCGGGTTTATTCCCAGCATAATCCGGAGCTTTAAATGGAGTTGTCATAAAAAAGGAAGAACGATAGCCCTGTGCCAACTGTCCAGTGGCTTGAGCATCTTCTTTATAAACATACGTCTGGTGAAGACCTAACGGCTGAAATACCTGTTCCCTCATAAAGTCTTCATAGCTTTGTCGCGACACAATCTCAATAACCAAACCCAATACGTCATAATTAACGGTTCCATAGTTATACTGTTCACCGGGAGGGAACGCCAATTCAGCATCCACGAGCATTTCCACAGTCTTTTGCAACATATCTGGTGTATTGCCTTGTGGAATATTTTGAGTATGCCTAATATTTGTTAGACCACTGGTATGGTGAAGAAAGTTATTTAGTGTAAGGCTTTGCATATCAACAGGTTTCCCTTGATACTTTAACGTAAACCAAGGTAAATATTTTTGGACAGGGTCAGTCATTGAGAGCAGCCCTTTCTCCTCCAACAGCATAATACCCATACCGGTAAAAGCTTTACTGACCGAGGCTAACTCATAGAGTGTATTTTCACTTGCAGACAACCCCTTTTCACGGTCTGCATACCCTGAAGAAAAGTAGAACACTTCATCATCAGCAAGTATTGAGATTGACATTCCCGGCACACCTGATATACGACAGGCATCATCTAGCAACGCTTGTATTGCCGCAGATTTCGAATCTGACAACGCATAACTTTGTGTTGCGAATCCTGAGAATAATATAAATATCGTTAATACAAAAACAATAATCTTTTTCATAAATTCTCCTTTTTGAAAAATTTTAAGAGAATAATATAAATAACCTACTTTTACAACTACTAAACTAAATTTTAATTTATCTTTCTATTCACCTATATAATATCAAGGAATTGTGAAGAGTTACATTTAAACGAACAGATGCGTTAGTTCAATAAGAAGTAAAACAACTTTATTATTCATTTTTTAAGTATTATATAAACAGGTGGATGTAATTTGAAACAACTTTAAAGAGCCTTGCTACGTCGAATGTAGTAAGGCTCTTAGCTTTTATTAATCAAAATTCAATAACTTTATTATCATTATACACCAATCAAGTTATTAAACATTTATTTTATTTAAAATTGAAACTTTATTAGTAGTAAATAATACATAATCTTGCTTTTTAGTTTTAATTAAGATGCGATCAGTTGTAGCATAAGGTGTCCCAATTCGAATTGCATCATTTTTTTCAACGCCAGCATAAGTATCATCTTCAGTAACTTCAATAATTTCATTTAATGGAATATTAACTTTTGCTAATTGCCATTTAATAATTAATTCCTCTGTTGTTTTTATAACATCAATACCCAACATATTACCAAGACCTTTCCATTCTGTTTTCTAAATATAATTATAAATCAAATAATTGTATTTGTAATTAAGTATCTTTATTGAACATTTATGTTTGCTAATGATATGAATAAAAAATTTTTAATCTATTTCCCAAAGTAAACTTTTATTTAAAAGTTTACTTTCAAATTAGAAAGGGTTAGCTCCTCGATACGCTTCACCCCAGCCAAAAACCTCACAACCAAAAACAAAGGGTAACTCAATTGTTCAAACTCATATAAAGTTTCAATCTTATCTAAACACCCATTAAGATATACAACTGATCATCTATTTTTCTTTACGTAATCTCCAGATACAGTCCATATCAACTATAGATTCTTGTCTTATGCTAAATGTAATCAAAAAGCAAGTAGATAAAGATAATGACTAAAACATTAACTCTAGATACTTTTTTGATGAATATTACAAATAAACAGGAGGTAATGAAAAATGATTAAAACATTATTAGCAGGAGCACTTTTAAGTACAGGATTAGTAGCGGGAGGTGCAGATGATGCGAAAATGGACAATTTAAAGTCAAATGAAAATAGTTCGAATCAATGGGTTACAATGAGTGCAGATGGAACAACGTCTTTCTCAAAAAACTTTGATGTACCTAAAGATGCAGTGCCAGCAACTCCTAAAGGAGATGTAAAAACTGTTGAAAGAACAGAAGGTACAGGTTCTCAAGAAGGAAAAATGTTAGAAACAAAAGAAGGTACAGAATCACAACCTGGAGAACATGCAAAAACTGTTGAAAGAACAGAAGGTACAGATTCTCAAGAAGGAAAAATGTTAGAAACAAAAGAAGGTACAGAATCACAACCTGGAGAACATGCAAAAACTGTTGAAAGAACAGAAGGTACAGATTCTCAAGAAGGAAAAATGGTACAAACAAAAGAAGGAAATTAAATAATATATAGTTATAACGAAGAGCATCCAAAAGGTGGTGCTCTTTTTATATTATAGGGATTAACTAGTTTTACTTAATATAGAACTGTAGGTGGAATTGAGGCTAGAACATGGGGAACTGTCTCTTCAAATCATGTTGTTTGGAGCAATAGTTTTGGTGGTAACGTTACAAGATAAACATTTTGTTTGAGATTTTTTAAATTTACATACACTCTAGATAGACTACATATCAACTTCAGATACTTGTTTTATGATACAAGTAATCAAACAAAAGGAGGGCAATACAAAATTGATTACAATATTAACAAGGCACTCTTTTAAGTACAAGAGATTATTAGATGGAGCAAATGTTGAAGATGTACAGACAGATAAACATATTCCATATGAACAAAATGAATTGCAGCAAACTCTAGAAAAGTACAATTCGAAGAAGTTTGAGTTTATAAAAAGAAACTAGATAAATTGACAAGAGAAAAGCACTTTGTGTATATCACAGGTGCTTTTCATTTTGATATAGAACTTGAATTAAACTTTTATACTAAAAAATTTACGAAAAAAGGGGGGAGTTCATTGCACAAAATTATTTATGGAATATTAATTTTAATTTATACTTTGTATTCATTTTTTGTAAGTGATGGAAGTGAAGTAAGGTTTATAATGGTGTTAACTATAGTACTTATATTTTCTGTAGTGTTAGAACAAAGAAATGTAAAAAAAACGATTGATTAAAGGTCGTTTTTTACACTTTTTAAAGAGATCTAATGTAAATTATTATTCATTAGTTTACTTTCAAAAACTTTCTTGATTGGGATAGCATCACATGCCTATCAACTTAAGAATTCAGAATCACCCCAAAACGAAAAAATGAGATTTTTTGTTACAAGTTAATACAAAATTTCGTTCTGGGGGTACTATAAAATTTTAGCTTGATAGCGATGGTGCAGCACCACATTGCTATCAAGTTAAAAAAATTTTTCACCCAAAACAAAAAAACGAGCTGAATTCACATAAATAACTATGGAAGAAAACAAAAACTTGGGATTAAAGAACTTGTGATGTGTGACTATATTGGCTGTTTTTATTCAGAAGGATATATTAATCCTGAGTATACATTTGTATTTAATCATGAGGATATCGAAGAAATTATATTTGTAGGTTTTATAGATGAGGAAGAAGAGGCATTTGTAGGATTGCTTAATTGAATAGAATCTAGAAACAGGTGATCTTCAAATTCCGATAAAACTAGCAATCTCCACGCCGAACTTGGACAAATCCTAAGCGGGGGAAAACGGACGCGAAAATGATGAAGAGATTACTATTTTTAAATCAGTTGGTTTGGCTGTAGTAGATATTATCGTTGCGAATTATTTGTATGAGAAAGTAGTGGAGCGCGGGATGGGATTGAGTTTTGAGGGACTGCCTTTTGGTGGTCTTTTTTGCATAAAATCTTGTAAAGTAAGAAAAAGTTGAATATTAATATTCTAATATTCAATAGAAAGATAAAATGTTTTAAAGTTCAAAATAATACATTATAATATATTTAGTAAAATTAACCAATTTATATTTTGCTCATTATGTATTAAAGGGGAAATGAAAATGGCTGGACAAATTCGTATGTCACCAGAGGAGCTTAAATCGAAAGCGGCTCGATATGGACAAGGTGCAAATCAAATTGAGGACATTTTAAGTCAACTACAAAACTTACAAAATCAATTAAGAGGAGAATGGGAAGGTCGTGCTTTCGAAGGTTTTGATCAACAGTTCAATCAATTAAAGCCAAAAGTACAAAACTTTGCACAGCTATTACAAGAAATTAATATGCAGCTTAATAAAACTGCAGAAGCTGTTGCTTCTCATGATGAAGAATTATCACGTAATTTCGGTTTGAAATAAAAATTGTTTTACTCTATATAACAAGTATTTCAAATGAGCCATACAGCTTATATTGTATGGCTCATTTGATTGCGTGCCCAACTTAGCTGGACACACGTTTAAAAAGAGTGATATTGATAGGGAATTTTCATATATTTATTGGGATTTCTTTGGCAGGTTCTGAAAATTAGAGAAAGGATTTGAGTGATGGGACAATTTCAAAGTAATTTTCAAACGGCACAACAAATTGCTACGCAGATGAGAACAGCTTCGAATATAATCCAAAGTGCAACAAATCGTTCTATAACAAAGGCGACGCGTACAACATTATCTGTTAACTTCAAAGCATAAGAAGCGAATCAACAAATGTTAGACTTGACGAAACAATTTTCCGCTGCCTTTCAACAAGCGGTTGATAATATTCATTCGGTATCTAATGAATTTGAGAGAATGGATAACGAACTCCACAATACTTTTCGCTAATGTGACAACCTACGTAAAGTAAAATAGTAGGAGGAAAAAGATGAGTCAAGATATTGAAAAACAAATTAATGAAGTAAATCAAAAGTTAAGAAGTGTATTTGAAGAACAAGACCGAAATCAATCCGCGATTCACATTCAGGAGCAAGCGGAAGCGGATTTTTATGAATGGAGAGGTCGAAGCCATCGTTTGTTTGATCGAATTTTAGGAACTTGGCATGGTGATAGAGAAATGTCTCAGTTTCTTATGAATACATATCAAGATGCACAACATGTTGAAAGAAAAGTCACATTTGAATTGGAAAACAAAAAAGAAACGTTGCTTAAAGAAAGACGAGACCTTAGTGATTTAGAAAACGACCTTTCCTATCAACAACAAAAATTAGCAAGGGAGGTCAATGCATGAGTTTAAATATGTATTTCGGAGAAGTACAAAGCCAAACTCAAAGCATGAATGCTGTATGTACCGCTACTATTCAAGGTATGGAACAAGCCATTCAGTCGATTGACGCTTTTGCAGTTGATACTGTTTTACAAGGGCAAACATATAGTAGTGCAAAAGCATTTTTTGTACAAACCTTTCGACCTTTGGCACAAGGAATCATTTATTTGTGTGAAGAATTAATCCGTCAGAATGATGCTTTTCCAAGTCAATTTCAATCACAGGTAGCTCAGGCTGATGTTATTGAACAAGAAATATTAGAACAGATTCGGGACATTGACCGAATGAAAGCAAGTATGGAAGCCATTAGTCAAGCTATGCCAATCCCGGGTATGGACGCTATGGCGAATCTTTTTACTGTCATGAGGAAAAAACTGCAAGAAAAATTAGAACATCTATATGAATTTAATTTTACTTCTAGTAGTAATTATGATACTGCACTCCAACTAGCGTCTAGCATTGCGACGGGTTTGGCGGAAGTTCAAAGTGGAAAAGGATTTAGTCCCGCAAGTGGCACATTTAGTACACAAGGGTTGAATATGGATTGGACAACTTCTATCCAATCGATTGGAGAAGAGAGGGCACGTCAGTCTGATAACCTTCTAAATAGTGGTACAATTGAAGAAGGAGCAATTGATGGTAGATTTTCATCGGAATCAGAAGAAAAAGGTTTTGATGGTAAAAAACTAGCAAGGGATATAGCTGGTGAAATAAGTGGTGAATATGATATTCGTCGGGCTTGGGATGGTGTTGATCCATCATCTGGAGAAAAACTGTCTACTTTGGACCGATTTTTAGCTGGTGGGATGGTAGTAGCTGGTCTTACCCCAATTGGAAAAATTTCGAAAGTTGGTAAGGGTGTAAAGATGACTGCTGACGCTACTAAGGTTGTAAATAAAACTAAAAAAGTACCTGTTGAGAAAGTAAATGCAGCTAAAGGTACAAGTGAAGTTAATAAGAAAGTCAGCGGAACTAGTGTAGGAGAAGAAAACGTTACTTATCGTAGGGTTCAAGGTGGTGATAGTAAAGAGTTAATTTTAGTTAATGATGATGGTACACTCTCTTTAAATAGTAAATGGAGGGCAGATCATAATTTAAATGTATCTACTGGAAAAGATCACTCTACATATTTCAAAAATAAACGAGCAGACTCATATATTGTAGAATTTGATGTACCACAGTATTTAGATGGTTTAATTAGAGAAAATGCGATTTCTCAGAAGGGTTATAAAACTAATCCACTTAACCAAGGTAGAACAGCTCCTAAGATTGTTGACAAGGGTATTTTTGATAAATATGGATTTGAAGGTGTTGCATACGAATTACCTGACCCCATTAGTCGGTGGTTGGTAGAATACGGACGGAATGCTAAACTTATTAAGTAAGAGAGGAGAGCGTGTTAAATGATTAAGCCTTTATACGCCGAAAATATTATAGTAGGTGTAAAATATAAAAATAAGCTCAATTGGTATATAACTGAATCGGATTTATGGTATTTAGATTATAATCAAGCTGGATATTCTCCTAGTGAATATCCAGAGGAAAGAAAAGGCATTAGTATTTTAAATGAGACTACAATAGCTAACTTTTTAGAAAGAATAGAAAAATATAAAAGATTTACAGAAGATATTAGGTTAGAATTTTTAAGGGAACTAAGAACTAATAGAGAAGAAGCCTATTATGATTATAATCCATGTTTCCTAATAGACTTTGAGCGTTTAATTTTTTATTCTAATTATCCGGAATCAATATCTTTTGAAGAATATATTCCGAATAACTGGAGAGGTTATTTACAGCGATTTGATGAACAAGTACCCTATGAATATAGATATTGGGAAGATGAGAATAAAAACTATTTAGTTAGAGAGGATTAGGTCATGGAAGAAAATAAAGTAGTTATGATAAAAGAAACATTTAAAAATGAAGAAACTGGTGAACTAACGCCAGGAGTTACTATAATACTTGATGGGAATTTAAGGGAAGTGTTGGAGATAATTATGGAAAAAGAAGGCTATTCGGATTATCCAGAAGCTTTAAAAGAAGTAATCTTTGAAGGGATTCATCATTTTGTGAAAAGAAATAAATAATAAGCTGACATATACTTTTAAGGTAAAGGGCAATTCTAAAAGGGATATGCCCTTTTTATTTTTTAAATTTGAAATGTAGCTCAGATATTATCTTTTTCTTCCTTATTGATACCAATATATTTTAAGTGTAATTTATGAGGTGCTATGATTGAGTATTTCTTACAACATAGCGAAATCTTTTGTTTGTTTATAGAACCAATAGCCGAAGGTTTTGCACATGGTGTGAGTCCCAATAGATTCGATCCCAGCAAAATCTTTGGCTTTTTGAAATTTTTGATAAGCCTAGATTTTATTAATGGGTTGATCTTCTTTTCGAGAAGGGAATAATATTTCACAGAAGGTGTAAAATGGGATGTTGATTTAGATGGTGATGGTGAAGATAATAGTATTAAGGATAGGGTGAAAACGGGTTCGAAAAAAGCTTGGTCAACAGTAGCGGGGTGGTTTAATTAACATGAAAAAAAATACAGATTTTAATAAAAAAGCTTTTGAATATTATATGGCTCTTTATGCTGTAAATGATATAAGATCGACTATAATTACTCTTGTGATTGGGATAGCAGATATATTTGTGCTTTTGCCTGCTTTTGCGAATCCTGTTCAACCGATATATATGTACATAATAGTTCCACCAGTTGCTTTTTTAAATGTATGGGCAATATGGATTGTTATAAATCCTAGGAAGCGGCAATTACAATACACTCTATTTCGTGGGGTATTTGGCATCGTATGTTCAGTAGGATTATTAGTTATAACCCAAAAGTTTGCATATGGAATGTTAGGATTACAAACTCCTATCTATTTTATTTTTTCGGTTGGTTTGTATATTTTTGCTTTGTATTATTATTATAAAAATCATATTAAAAAACTTCAGGAATCAATCAAAAAATCAAAATCATCGAAAAAAAAACTCTAGTTTCGGAGTAGTGGCTTTTGTAGGATTGGGTCAACTCATTGCTAATATCAGTCTTGGTTTTGCAACACAAAAGATGGTAGCAATTGTATTAATGTGTGTATACTCCATGCTTTCGTTTATTTTGTTTCATTTCATTATGGAACTCCATAGGTACTATTATTTAAGGAAGCATATAGAAGATGGGGGTAGAACACATGAAACCTTTTAAAGGGGTTTATTGAATTTTAAGTATTGTGATTTATGGAAGGAAACAAAAACTTATGGTTAAAGAACCTGTGATGTATGACTATATTGGCTGTTTTTATCCAGAAGGAGGAAAGCTGATATGCAAGTATTTAAAGTTGGGAAATTAGTCACATTCGTTGCAATTATAATACTTCTTGTAGTTGCTATTTTATCTCCTTACAACTTATTTAAAAAGATTTATTTTATTATTGGTGTTCTTATTATTGGCGCAATTTCACTTGGTGCAAATAAATTCTTTGAACTGATACACAGTAAATTTAATAAGAAATGATATTACTTATGTGATAAGGAAATTCCCCTCTAAATCCTTAATGATTTAGAGGGGAATTTCTACAATATGATTTTACCGGATTACGTGGAACTAAATTAGTCCATCACCATATTGGTGGTGGTCAAGCTGTTGGTGTTCCGCTGCCACTACATCCTGGTTTTGGAGGGATTCATAACGCAGAAAAAACGATTGGAGCATGGGGGAAAAGATGCAGGGATTGAACCACCCCCATATTCTAATGCAGCACATCATCTAACACCTTGGAATGATAGTAGGGCAGAAAAGGCACAAAAATTATTAAAGGAATTTGGGATAGACCATGATTCGGCGGCTAATGGAGTATTTTTACCTTATAAAGTTAATAAATACGTGACTACTGAAGTCTTACACATAGGGAAGCATAGTTCAGAGTATATACTTGAAGTAGAGAGAGTATTAAGTCTTGTTAAGAAACGGGGCGGTACTCAAGAAGATGCTGTTGACGCCTTACATGATATAAGAGAACGTTTATTGAATGGTGAATTAAAATTAAATAAACCGAAGAAAGAGTAATCTTATAATAGAAAAATAACAAAGGAGAGTAAAAATGAAAATTTGGGAATTAAAGAGTTCATTTGATGACTATGAATCCTTTCAACTATTGAACTTAGAAGAAGATTCTAAAAAGTATTTTGAAGGAAAAATTGACTCGGCAGTAAAAGCATCTGATTCATGGGGAGAAATACGTATTAAATGTGTAGAAGAAGGAAATCAAAGTGATTTGCCTCATTTTTGGGGAGAAGTTGGTACACCAATGGTTAGTGGGAAAGCTAAAAAATTTTTAGAGTCTATACTTGGTGATAATGTAGAATTTCTTCCCCTAATTCATGATGTGACGGGAGAAGTGTATTATATAATTAACGTTTTAAATGCAATAGATGCTATTGACTATGAGAAAGCTATACTAAAGAAACTACGTTCTGGCTTAGTAATAGATTTCAAAAAATACGCATTCTTACCTAATATGGTTAAGAACCAAACAATATTTAAAGTTTACTTAAATGAAATATTACATATTCCTTCCGTTTTTGTATCAGATGAATTTAGAAATACATTGTTAGAAAGTGATTTAAAAGGTTTTGAATTTATCGAGGTATGGGATTCAGAAGCAAACATGTAAAAGAAAGTCCTAAAATAATTGATAGGAGTTAGTGACATGGATGTAAAGGATTTAAAAATTCTAAGAATGTTAAACAATTATGAGGGAAATGAAAAAGAAATTTTTGAACTGATTCAAGCTGAAGCAATGGTGAAATTTATATGTGGAAAAATCTGGTTTTAGAAATTGAAAAAATAGAGAAAAGTTTTAATGATAAACTGAATACACCAGCAACAGATAGTGAAGTTAAGAAATTAAGAGAACGCATGAAAAAGAGTTTTAATGTTGACCTCCCGAGTGAATATGAGGAGTTTCTTAAAACTGTAAATGGATTAGATTTTAACGGGCTAGTACTTTATGGAGTTGACTCTTATTTGTTGGATACAGAAAGGGACGAATCAATTTGCGGGCTTATAGAAACCAATGAGATTTGGTATGAAAATGAATTTCAAAAAGAGTATCTTTTCCTTGGAGATTCAAATATAGCATGGTTCTGTAAAAACTTATCTGATGGTACTTATTTAGAACTTGATAAACCATCTGGTACAGTGATGAATACATATAATGATTGCAACACAATGCTTGAGGAAGCATTGAAAACAGCCCTTCTTTAATAGGAGGTAGTAAAAATTATGTTTAATTTTTTGAAAGAATATGTTGTAGCAGACAGAAGTGTCCGTTCTAAACAGAAACCTATTTTCTATCCTATATATCAAGATGAGATAGATGAGGCAGAAAGTTTATTACAAATGGAACTCCCAAAAGAACTAAAACGCTTTTATCAAGAAATAGGTTATGGTTTTTTAAAGTCTGATAAAAGAACGTTTTTCAACAGATTTATGGACCCGATTTCAGTTGTAGATTTCCGTTTAAGGCAAGATATTTATGAATATAATCCAAACCTAGATGATGTAGATGATGATTCATTAGTGTTTTTTGAAGTAACAGAACTTAACTTTTTAACAATTAAATTTAAAGAGGAAAATGAATTAGGTCAATGTCCTATTTACTCTGAAGATGAGAAAATAGCGGATTCTTTAGAAGAATTTTTAATTAAAATGGATGAAAATCCTGACTATTATATTTAATGGATATCAATTCTATTTTGTAGAGTGTGCATTATTGGTTCGTCCTTTTGAGAAGTGTTTTCTAGCTTATGTGATTGCAAAGACAAATAATAATTAATTATGAGTAACAAAAGTAAGACTTATGTGAATTACGCATAAGTCTTTTTAATATTATCTCAAAGTTAAGAAGATTGAGGGGGAAAATTCTCATGAATCTAGGGGAGCTAGTTTAAAAGAAATTAAAAGACAATTAAATATACCTAGATTTCAACACCCGATTAGTCAAAAAATGGTACCATTAACAGATAGTAATGGTAAAAGGATATTAAATGATAATAAACAGCCTATTATAACTCGAGAATTAACATATGAAGTAAAAGGTCAAAAAATTATAATTCAAGATCATTCAGAGGGTCATAAGTTTGGAGAAGGTGGAATTGGAGATCAGTCACCGCATCATAATGTAAGACCTGAATACAATACACGAACAGGACAGGTAGATGGTATGGAGGATCATTATTATTTTGAGAAGAGAAATAAAAATAGGAAGTATAAAAATGATTGATCAATTTAAATTTTTAAATCCACAAGCGTTAATTAGTATTTTTGGGAAAATACCAAAGTTTGAAGAATCAGAGTTATTAGATGTGCGTCTTAAAAGAGATGGTCCTACTTTAGTTATTCAATTGATGACAAAGGAAAATGTTGAAAACAAGCCAAAAAGATGGGATAAGTGGGATGTAATTTATGTAGAGATATCTTTCTTTGCTATTCATAATTTAACAATAAAAGGTTTAGGGACAGAAAATATAATTGATTATTTTGAAATAAATACGATAGAAGAAGAAGGTTTATTAAAAATTAAGTGTAAGAATCAAATGTTAGTTGAGTGCTCGTTTGAATGGGCGAAGGTAGAAGGAGTAATCCCAGGCTTAATAGGATTACCGTAATTTTGATGGGAAGTAGATAGTTAATTTTTATAATATTCATATTTTAATGTTTTGGGGTTAAATAAGGAATGTATAAAGGACATTTGAAACGTTGATAGTGTTGCAAACATATGAAGCGGAAATTACTAAAATTAAGATACCTAATTATATACCTGTATTAGGTGATTATGATATAAGTTCCAAAGGTGAGATTGTAATAGGTGGGTATGGTTATAGATTCCGCAGGAGTTTCATTTAAGTTTGAGAAGGAAGCGAGATAATAGAATGCGAAAATTTTCAAAAATAGTTATATGTGTTGGTGCGTTAATAATGATTGTACTAGGCATGATTGTATATGATACATGGAAGGATAGGATTTATTTTTCTTTAGCTGTACTTTTTGTTACCGTACTTTCTTTACTATGGAATATAGTTGCTCATAATATTATGGATAAATTTAGGGGGAGAGAATGAATAGTTATGAAACTTTTACTGATTGGAACAGTAGCGGGGTGGTTTAATTAACATGAAAAAAAGTATAGATTTTAATAAGAAAGCTTTTGCACATTATATGGCTCTTTATCCTGTAAATGAAATAAGAGTCCACGTAATTGTTCTTGTCCTTTTGGGGGCAGACGTGTTTGTTCTTTTGCCTGCGTTTGCGAATCCTTTTCGATTACTCTATGTATATATAGTAACTCCTCCAGTTGTTTTTTTAAATTTGTGGGCGATATGGATTGCTATCAATCCTCGGAAACGACAATTACAATACACTCTATTTCGAGGAGTATATGGCACCATATGTTCAGTCGGATTATTAGTTATAACTCAAAAATATGCTTATGAAGTGTTACAATTACAAACTCCTATCTATTGTATTCTTTCATTTGGTTTGTATAGTTTTGCTTTGTATCATTTTTATAAAAATCATATTGAAAAACTTCAGGAACCAAGAAAAAAATCAAAATCATCGAAAGGAACTGGTGGTGTAAAAGTAGCAGCTATTGCAGCGGGATCGGGGCAGTTAATTGCTAATATAATTCTTAGCATTGCAACACAACAGATGGGGGCAATTGTATTTATGTGTGCATGCACAGTGTTTTCGTTTGGTTTGTTTTATATGATTATAGAACTCCATAAGTATTATTATTTACGGAAGCATATAGAAGATGGAAGGAAAATACGTATAGGCTTTTAAAGAGAATTTGTTGCATTTCAAGTATATAATCGCATTCTTCTTATAGTTGGTTAAAGGATAGAAAAAATAGGAGGGACAAAAAAGGTTGTAATTTACGAGAGAAAACAACTACTTATGGTTGAAGAACCTGTAATGTATGACTATATTGGCTGTTTTTATCCAGAAGAATATATTGATCCTGATTATACATTTCTATTTAATCATGATGCTATTGAAGAAATTGTATTTGAAGGTTTTATAGATGAGGAAAAAGAGGCATTTGTAGGATTGCTTAATTGAATAGGATCTAGAAACAGGTAACCTTCAAATTTTGATAAAACTAGCAATCTCCACGCCGAAATTGGTTAAATTATAAGGGGAAAAGCTGGACGCGAAAATGATGAAGAGATTATTATTTTCAAATCAGTTGGTTTGGCTGTAGTAGATATTATCGTTGCGAAGTATTTGTATGGGAATGCGGTGGAGTGCGGGATTAGGAATAGGGTTGAATTTTGAGAGACTGCCTTTTGGTGGTCTTTTTTTCATGAAATCTTGTAAAGCAAGAAAAAGTAGGATATTTAATGATTAGAATTGAATATTCATATTCTAATATTCAGTAGAAAGATAAAACGTTTAAAAGTTCAGAATAATAGATTATAATATGTTTAGTAAAATTAACCAATATATATTTTGCTCATTATGTATTAAAGGGGAAATGAAAATGGCTGGACAAATTCGTATGTCACCAGAGGAGCTTAAATCGAAAGCGGCTCGATATGGACAAGGTGCAAATCAAATTGAGGACATTTTAAGTCAACTACAAAACTTACAAAATGAATTAAGAGGAGAATGGGAAGGTCGTGCTTTCGAAGGTTTTGACCAACAGTTCAATCAATTAAAGCCAAAAGTACAAAACTTTGCACAGCTATTACAAGAAATTAATATGCAGCTTAATAAAACTGCAGAGGCTGTTGCTTCTCATGATGAAGAATTATCACGTAATTTCGGTTTGAATTAAAAACGCTTTATTCTATATAACAAGCATTTCAAATGAGCCATACAGCTTATATTGTATGGCTCATTTGATTGCATGCCTAGCGAGCGATTGATAGGGATATATATTTAATGAGATTTCTTTGATGCGTTTGGAAAACTTATAGAAAGGGTTTGAAAGAATGGGACAATTTCAAAGTAATTTACAAACAGCAACGCAAATTGCTACGAAAATGGGATCAGCCTCTGATAGGATTCAAAGTGCAACCAGTCGTTCTATAACAAAGGCGGCGCGTACAACGTTGTCTGTTAATTTCAAATCACAAGAAGCGAATCAGCAAGTTTTAGACTTGACGAAACAATTTTCCGCTGCCTTCCAGCAAGCGGTTGATAATATTCATTCGGTAGCTAAAGAATTTGAGAGAATGGATAACGAACTTCACAATACTTTTCGCTGATGTGACAACCTACGTAAAGTAAAATAGTAGGAGGAAAAAGATGGGTCGAGACATTGAAAATAAAATTAAAGAGTTAAATCTAAAGTTACGAAATGTATTTGAAGAACAGGACCGAAATCAATTCGCGATTCAAGCTCAGGAACAAGCGGAAGCAGATTTTTATGAATGTAGGAGTCGAAATCGTCGTTTGTTTGAACGAATTTTAGGAACTTGGCATGGTGATAGAGAAATGTCCCAGTTTTTTTTGAATACGTATCAAGATGCACAACATATTGAACGAAAAGTAACATTTGAATTGGAAAACAAAAAAGAAACATTGTTTAAAGAGAAACGAGATCTTAGTAATTTAGAAAACGCCCTTTCATATCAGCAACAACAATTAGTAAAGGAGGCTAATTCATGAGTTTAAATATGTATTTGGGAGAAGTACAGAACCAAACTCAAAGTATGAATGCTGTATGTACGGCCACCATTCAAGGTATGGAACAAGCGATTCAGTCGATTGATGCTTTTGCAATTGATACTGTGTTACAAGGGCAAACGTATAGCAGTGCAAAATCATTTTTTGTACAAACTTTTCGTCCTCTAGCACAAGGAATTATTTACTTATGTGAAGAACTAATCCGTCAGAATAATGCCTTTCCAAGTCAATTTCAATCACAGGTAGCTTCAACTGATGTTATTGAACAAGAAGTGTTAGAACAAATTCGAGAAATTGATCGAATGAAAACAAGTATGGAAGCTGTCAATCAAGCTATGCCAATTCCGGGTATGGATGCTATGGTAAATCTTTTTATTGTTATGAGGAAAAAACTGCAAGAAAAGCTGGATCATTTGTATCAATTCAATCAGACCTCTAGTAATAATTATAGTACAGCAATTCAATTAGCAGCGAGTATTGCTGCAGGTCTTGCGGAAGTCCAAAGTGGAAAAGGTTTTAATGCTTTAACAGGGATATTTAGTGTGAAAGAATTAAATATGGAATGGACGGTGGCTATTCAAAAAAAATCAGAAGATAAAGTTCATGCTGTTCAAATTGAAAAAGAAGCTGTTAAAAATGATTGGTTTTTGATGGATTCAAAAGAGGTAAAGGAAAAAGCTGAGGAAACAGCTAATGGAGTAGCAACAATTACTGGAGTAGTTGTAAAAGGAATTGGTAGTATAATAAATGGTAAAAAGTATGAAAAATCATTTACTGAGGAAAAGGGATATGGTGGTATATTTATTAAAGGTCTTACACTTGAAGCAGAGCCATTTGTAAGTTCTCGTACTTATGATAGATTTGATGTAAAAGATAAAGAAAAGAGAGAACAAACCTATGGACCTATGGTTGGTTTTACAGTAGCCCAAGCTGGAATAGAACAAGAGAATATTAAAGGATTTGGAATAGGAGCTGAGGCTAAAGTAGCGATTGCTACTGCAGAGTTAGGTGCTCATGTGGAAAATGGAAACTTACATATAGGAGCTGAAGCTACTCTAGTAAAATATGAGAGTGCTATAAAAATTCCTATTCCATTTATGGATAAAAAGTTACAAATTGGGGGATCAGCATCGCTTGGAACACTCGGGGGATCTTTTGAAGCTGGAAAAAGCGGATTCAAATTCCATGCACCATTTGGTCCTGGTGTAGGTTTATGGGGATTTGGTTTAGAAGTTAGTGTTAAGGAATAAAGGAGATAATTAGTATGAATAAAAAAGTGAAAAATTTTAAATATCTTATGATTATATTAGCTTGTATTGCAATTTTTGGTACAATTTTACCTAATGCATTGGATCCAAATGAAACATTAGCAGGTAACATTTCGGTTGCAGTTTTTGGTACAATTGGTACTTGTTTGTTGTTTTCTATTACTTATTTCATTATAAAAAAGGCTATTTTAAGAAGGGGAAACTAAGATGGTACAAAATTTAGAGTTAGAATTACTTCCAATAGGTTCTGTTGTAATGTTTAAAGATTGGGAACATCCATTAATGATTTATGGAAGAAAACAGATGGATTCTGAAACAAAAAGAACATGGGATTATGTATGTTGTTATTTTCCTCATGGTAATATTTCTTCGGAGTATAATTTCTTTTTGAATCATGAAGATATTTCTAGTGTTTTACATCTTGGTTTTATTAATGAAACAGAATTAGAGTTTCAAAAATTATTTAAAAAAGAAGTTGAAGAAACACGGTGATTTTTTAAGCTGTTAGTGTTTTTGAAATAGTTAATGAATGAATGTTAAGACATATATATTTAAAGGAAGGGGACTCTCTATGAAATTACTTCGTTCATTTCTCATTTTGACTCTTGTTGTATTGTTAAGCGCATGTAATACAGCAACAAAAGTCACAAAGGTTCAAAAAAATGGCGAAACGACTTTAACAATTGGTTCTTTGCAGGGGTATTACGATTTACAAACGCTTAAAGCTGAAAAAGGAAATGTGGAAATTCCTTATGAGGCAGCAGTTGAAGAAGGTACGATTTTATTGCAAGTCACAAAAGATGATAAGGTCATTTATGAAGAAGAAGTCACTTCTCAAAAAGAAGGTTTGCTTTCTTTTGAAGCGCCAAAACCCGGATCATATGATTTAATTGTACGTGTGAAGGGTAAAGAAGAGAAAGCAAAAGGAATTCAAATACATACAAAGCTATAAAAAATGGCAATTGATTTTTACCTGTTTGCCAATTCTATTTCTAGTTGGTTTTGGTAATACATGCTTATTAATTTTAAGAAGTAAACGTAAAGTAGCTCCAAAATATACAATAAAAATTGATTTTAGAGCTACTTTCACTTTTGGTGATTCTTAATAAAACATTTAATAAATTTTATAATAATTTAATTCTAATCATTAAAAATCCTACTTTTTCTTACTTTAATAGTTTCTAAAATATAAATAAGAATACCTAAACCAAATATCTTTTCAGCATTAGAAATATTATTACCTAATTTAATAATAGGTACATTTAATCCGAATTTTTCACTCCATTCTAAAGGCATATATCCTTTTTTACAGTTTATTAATATACGATCATCTATTGTACGAAAAGATGTTTCAAAAAAATCAAATTCAACTTCTATCTCAGAAAGTTTTATCTCTTTTTCATTTATTAAAGAACCACGTACCATTCCAAATCCTTGTATCATATTTTCTTTAAACATACCTACACAATTATAATTTGAATCATAAATAGCCCAATCATAATTTTCAATTTCACTATGAAAGTATGCAAGAATTTCTCCATCACTTGCTTCTAATCCAAAAACTTCTTTATTTTTTAAAATAGGTAATGTTGAAGAAATCATCTTTGTTCCTGCTACATATCTTCCATCAGGAGTATATAAACCTAAATGTTTATTATTGCTGGGTAATTCTAACAAAACATAAGTATCAATATCCCAAAATGTTAAATCATTTTTAACTATATTTTTTTCTAGTAAATTTCCTTTGCTTAATTGCCAAAATCCAATACTAAAAAATACAAGAGAAGCTATAATAATTAAGATTACTGGTCCCCAATTAATGTTACCCCAAGTATTATACATACCAATTAATCCATAAAGAAAAAGCCCAGTTCCAATTAAACACTTAAACTTCCCCTTTTTTTTATAATACTCAAATAATTCCACGCAAACACCTCTATCAGTTGATTTTAATACTCCAATTATTCTTTAAATATAACAAAGAAAAAATGTATAATCTAACGTTTTTTCGAAAATATAATTAAAAAATAGTAATTCTAAATAAATTAAATTTGAAATGTATCAAGAATATTATCTTTTTTTTCTTTGTTGATACCAATGTATTTTAGTGTGATTTGTGTTGTGCTGTGATTTGAAATTTCTTGCAACATGGCTACATCTTTAGTAGGTGGGGCTAATTTCTTAACACTTGTCGCAGAAGTAGGAAGTGGTGGGTTAGCATCACCAATTGTTCTTCCATTAGATGCAGTTGCTACAGCGGCTGGTGTTGGTGTTGTTGTACATGGTGGATTGGTTTGGGATAAATCGATTCAAAATGCTAAGGATACTCTTCAAAAATTCGAGTCTTCTCCATCTTCTGGTGAGCGTATTAATAAAGTTAAAGAGAATGGTAAACTTAATAAAGAGGAAAATGCTACTAAAGGGATGGATAATACCAGCAATAAAACCAGCGGAGATAATCCAAAAGTAATTGAGGAATTAGAGGAACCTGTTATTGATGGAAAGCGAGTTGGAAGTGGAGAAAAGATTGATAAAGTAAAACTTATTTGGGGAAGAGATGAAAAAGGAAAGCCTATCATAGTAAAAGAGTTTCCTCATGTCCCTAAGGAACATGGCTTTTCTGATATTGTTGATAATTACTCAAGATTTGCTGATGAATTTCCATTAGTAGGAGGAGATCGTATTAGTGGAATATTCTTCCAAATAGAAGGAAGCAACGGTGGTAAAAAAGGTGTCTTTGAGTGGATTGTTGAACCAAATGGAAATGTAAGTCATAGAAGATTTATTGAAAATGGTACTGTTACAGGGAAACCAAATCAAGTTCCCAAAAAGTAAAAGGAGAATTATATGGATTTAATAGATTTTAAGAACAAAGGTCTTAAGTATGATTGGAAAACTATTTATACCGGTGTAAATAAAAAATATTTCGAACCGAATGTCATTTCTGATTATGCGGTGGAACTAATGGAAGCCGGTGATGATGAAGCTTTTGTTAATGAACTAGCTTGGGGAATAGATTCTAGTGATTTAGATAAAATTTTGTTTGAAATTAAAGATTTCCACTTTCCTAATCTAGAAGAAAATAGTAAAGAATTACAGAATGAGATAAGTAAACTCAGATTCGTTTACTTATCTAAGTTAAAAGAAAAGATTACTGATGAGGATGAACTATTAAATAGAATTGCAGAGTTTTATGATAGACATGATTATCCTGAAGATATGACAAGTTTTATTACTTATATGCCCCAAGATACCCCAACTACGAAGGAAGATTTGTTAAATAGGTTTTATAAATTTTTGGATTCAGAGAAAAAATTTATTGAATAGCTACTTTGCTAGATTCTGAGGGCAAGAAATGAATTTTTTGAAGAACAAGCCTTCTTTAAGATTGAATATTTCAATGAACCATGTTATCTAGCTTGGAGTAAGTGAAGAGAAAGTTACATATGGAGAATGATCAACAAAAGAGACCTAACATTTGCGGTCTCTTTTGTTGATTTAAATTAAAAAGTATCATTTAAGTGGATGCCCTTTTATACCTCTTACTTTACATACAAATAGGCGTCAATTGCTGATACATAGTATCTTTTATCCTTGCTATTATGTACTTTGTATTGTGGCGCTCCATTCACAGTTACCTTTACATCAATGGTAAATCCTAATCTTACCTCTAAAGCACCAACAACATCTTTACCCTGCCAAGAAAGAGATTCATCGAGTTCAGATAAACGAAGAACACAGAATACATCATTTTAACTAGATTTATTATTAGCTAGTTTATCCCCACCACCAAGCTCCGCCTCAATCTGCGAAGTCTTCGATGACTCATCCATACGCCAATACGTAATAAAGCTGATCGCGATACATCCAGCTACGTAGAAATAGAATAGTGATTCCATTCCGATACTCTTTAGCCATAATGCGATGAACTCAGCTGTTCCACCAAATATCGCAACGGTTAGTGCATATGGTAAACCTACGCCTAGTGCGCGAATTTCGGTCGGGAAGAGTTCTGCTTTTACAATTGCGTTAATAGAAGTGTAACCAGTAACGATGATGAGACCGACCATCATGAGTAAAAATGCTACGATTGGTTCTGTCGTTTTTTCCATAAAGAAGAAGATTGGTGCTGTTAGTAATGTTCCGAGAATACCGAATGCCATTAATAGTGGGCGTCTTCCAATTTTATCGGATAGTAGTCCTGCAATTGGTTGAAGTACGACGAAAATAAGTAGTGCGACAAAGTTAATCCAGCTTACAACTTCTTTCGGAAGACCGACTGTGTTTACCATGAACTTTTGTAAATATGTTGTGTACGTATAAAATGCGACAGTGCCTCCTAATGTTAGGCCGACTACTGTTAATACTGCTTTTGGGTGTTTCATAAGAGCGCGAACAGTTCCTGCACTTTCGCGTTTTTGTGATTTTATGTTTGCGAACTGCTCCGATTCATCCATCGTGCGGCGAAGCCATAATACAGCTACTGCGCCCATCGCTCCAATAATGAACGGAATGCGCCAGCCCCAAGCTTTCATATCGGGTTCGCTTAGCAATTGCTGAAGAACAATTTGAACGCCTAACGCAACCATTTGCCCGGCAACGAGCGTTACATATTGGAAGCTTGAATAAAAGCCGCGGCGCCCACTACTAGCCATTTCAGATAAATATGTGGCAGAAGTTCCGTACTCTCCGCCGAGTGATAATCCTTGTAGTAAACGGGCAAGAACTAAAATAATTGGCGCCATAATACCGATGCTTTCGTAACTAGGGGTACAGGCGATAATTAAAGAACCACCGGCCATAACCGTAATCGAAAGCGTTAATGCTGCCCGGCGTCCGTGCCGATCCGCATAGCGTCCCATTAATAAACTTCCGATAGGGCGCATTAAAAACCCAACTGCGAAAATAGCTGCTGTGTTGAGTAACTGACTCGTTGGATCTCCTTTAGGAAAGAACTCTGCTGAGAAGTAAACAGCGAAAGCAGAGTAAACGTACCAGTCATACCATTCAATTAAATTGCCGACAGAACCTTTGAAAATATTGCCCGCGACTCGATTAGATTTTGCTTGAGCCATAATCATTCCTCCTCTTGCTTATAAATAAAACGATAATTATGAAAGCGTGTTCATTATAGTTGAATTGTACTGTCTGTAGAATAAAATCTCAATATTACGACAATTTTATTCTTTTTGTACTTTATGTACATGGAGAGTTTTAAAAGTTGCTTCATTATTCGTTTTGTCATAATAATAGAAAAAGGAGATTGATAGTTTTGAATATTTTATCAAAGGATATGAAGTATGAAGAAATCACGCAAAGTGTCATTACAAACGAAAATAGTAAGCTTAATTATCGCGTTAATTTTATTTGTCGTTCTCCTATTAGCGGGAATATTTGTGTACATTCAGTCCGTTGATACGAAGCATCAAGTGGAGCAGCTAGCACTGCAAACAGCGAAGTCGCTTTCTTTTATGCCAGCTATAAAAGATGCTTTTCAAAATAACGAGCATAAAAATACGATTCAATCCATTGCGGAACAAGTTCGTGAGCAAGCTGGCGCAGATTATGTAATTATAGAAGATCGCTTTGGGGTTATGTATTCCCATTCTAATTCGGAGTTGATTGGCACAAAGAGTAACAATCCATATAACTATGAAGCACTCACTTTTGGTGGATATTATACGCTCGAAGGAAATGGAGAAAGTGGTCCTGCTTTAATGGCGAAGGCGCCGATTATTGTTCATAACGGAGACTACGATCAAGTAGTAGGCGTTGTGACAGTAGAGTTTTTAATAAAAGGTATTGAATCTAACATACTGAGCAGAACGAAAGAAATTATACTCTTTTCCTTAGCGGTATTAGTAGCCGGCATTGTTGGCGGCATTCTTTTAGCACGTAGCATTCGGAAAGATACACTCGGTTTAGAGCCGAATGAAATCGCAGCGCTATACAGGGAACGAAGCGCAATACTACTATCTATAAAAGAAGGAATTATCGCTATTGATCAAAATGGTTTTATTACGATGATGAATACGTCGGCAGAAGAGATGCTTCATGTAAATGGTGATTATATGCAGCAACACATTTCAAAAGTTTTACCGGAATTTAATATGGAGAGAGTGTTAGAAACGGATCAAGAAATCGCGTTTCAAGATAAAGTGTTTATTTTAAACATGACACCGATACTCGAAAATAACAGTACGGTAGGAGTTGTATGTAGTTTTAGAGATAAAACAGAACTGCAAAACTTAGTGAATACGATATCTGAGGTAAGAAAGTATTCCGAGGATTTACGTGCTCAAACGCATGAATTTACAAATAAACTTTTCGTCTTATCAGGATTACTTCAGTTAGGACATTACAAAGAAGCGATTGAATTTATTCAGCAAGAATCTAATATTCATCAAAGCCAAAATCATATTTTATTCCATCAAATTCATGATGCAAAAGTACAAGCAATTTTATTAGGAAAAATCGGAACGGCGTCTGAGAAGAAAATTAATTTTCATATTGAAGGAGATAGTGTGCTTCATCCGTTACCAGACCATATAAAAGTTTCGCACCTTATTACGATCCTTGGAAATATAATTGACAATGCGTTTGATGCGGTGAGTGAGCAAGAGGAAAAGAATGTTTCCTTCTTCGTTACGGATATTGGGCACGATATTGTGTTTGAAGTGATAGATAGTGGAGCAGGGATACCGGCAGAAAAAATTACGACCATTTTTCAAAAAGGATTTTCAACGAAAGGAAATAATCGTGGTTACGGACTAGCAAACGTAAAAGAAATGGTAGATCTACTAGGAGGAACAATTGAAATTCAAAACGAGAAAAATGGGGGAGCGATTTTTACAATTTACCTTCCGAAAACATTGAGAGAAAGTACATGACAAACAGGGGGATGGACATATGTTGAAGGTTGCAATTGCAGAAGATGATTTCCGCGTCGCGCAAATTCAGGAAGAGTTTTTATTAAAAATAAAGGACGTAAAAGTGATTGGAAAAGCATTGAACGCGAAAGAAACGATGGAACTACTACAAAGAGAAGAAATCGATTTGCTTCTATTAGATAATTACTTACCAGATGGAATCGGAACGGAACTATTACCGAAAATCCATGCTGACTTTCCAAACGTTGACGTCATTATGGTTACTGCGACAAATGAAAACCATATGCTAGAAAAAGCAATTCGAAACGGCGTAAGCAACTATCTTATAAAACCGGTCACGTTAGAAAAATTTGTTCGTACAATTGAAGACTATAAAAGAAAGAAGCAACTATTACATAGTAACAATGAAGTAAATCAAGCACTCATCGATAACTTCTTCGGCATTTCGCAAACACAAGACATAAAAAACTTACCGACAGGTGTAGATCCGTTAACACTGCAAAAAGTGAAAGGGATTATAAAAGGATTCGAAGAGGGAATTACAATAGAAGAAATGGGAGAACAAATGGGGGCCTCCAGAACAACCGCAAGAAGATATTTAGAATACTTAGTAGTGACAAATGAATGCACAGTAGAGTACACATACGGCATTATCGGACGACCAGAACGAAAATACCGAATAGGACGAGGGCTATGAAAAAACGATTATTACTATGTATATGGATCATGATAGGAGTAATAGCTGGTTGTTCCTCGGAAAAATCCCATACGAATAAAGTGAACATCGACAAAGTAGAAATCGTTGCGCCAAACGTTCAAGGAGCAGGATGGGACTTAACAGCACGAGCGATGCAAAAAACACTGACAGAAGAAAAAATCTTCACCAAACCAATCACAGTCACAAACAAAGTAGGTGGCAGCGGTGATGTCGGATGGAAATATACGAAACAAAAAGGCGGTCACGTACTGGCGATTAACTCAAGCTTACTCATAACGAACAACCTACTAGGTCACAGTAAACTAACATATAAAGACTTCACACCACTCGCGACACTAGCATCGGACTGGGAAGTCGTTGTCGTATCAAAAGAATCAAACATAGAAACTGCAAAACAACTAATGGAACAACTAAAACAAAACAAGAAAAACTTCAAAATCGGCGTTGCACCAGGCCTAGGAAACGACGATCACCTATCATTCGTACAAGTAAGCAAAGCATTCGGCATAAACCCTGCCGAACTACAATTCTTCGTCTACGAAAACAAAGAAAAAATCATAAACGCCCTAACGAACAAACAAATCAGCACCGCAACCATGACCCTATCCGAAGCCGAAAAACAATACAAAGCCGGCAAAATAAAAATACTAGCCGTATCCGCACCAAAACGACTAGACCGACTGCCAGAAATCCCAACCTGGAAAGAACAAGGCATCAACGTCATCTTCCAGCACTGGAAAGGAATTATGGGCCCAAAAGATATGACGGAGGAAGAGGTTGCTTATTGGGATGGTGTTATTAAGAGGATGGTGGAGAGTGATAGTTGGAAGGGGATTTTGAGGGAGCGGGGTTGGGAGAGTTTTTATAAGGGGAGTGGGGAGAGTAGGGGGTTTTTGGAGGAGAGTAGTGGGTGGTATGGGGGAATAACGAGTGAATAAACGCTAATTAATTCTAAAAAAATAGTGGTTATAATCTCCTTTTATGTAAATGAATAGTTAATATTACGTCATAAAAGTTTGGCAAAGTCATATAAACTGCATTGTAATTTTAAATACAGTTTATATGATATTGCTCTTATTTTTAGTTGAAGGTAAGAGAAATTGAATTTTTCTCTATTTCATTCAATGTATTCACTATTTCTAATCCTAAATGATAGCCAACTAAAGGTGGAACAGCATCTCCAATTTGCTCATATCTATCTTGTTTCGGATCTGAATGGAAGATTACATAAGGACCTTTAAAAACATACCAGTCTGGAAATGACTGTAACCTAGCAGCTTCACGCGGAGTTAATGCTCTGTTTTTTATAGGATGAATAATTTCGTCAAAACAATGTGATGTTACAGTAAAGGATGGTTTATTCTCTTTTAGTCGTCTGTATCTAGCTGCGTATAATTTTTTTGGGAAATATTGATCTCTTAGTTCTTGTTTTCCCTCTTTAATAAGTCTTTCGCCTGCTTTTTTCATACCTTCACCTTGATGAATCAAGGACATTCTTTTAATTATTTTATCGAGATGTTTACTAGCTTTATGTGAATCTAAAATTTTTCCATCGTAAGGGTTCTCTGTTAAAGAAAAAGGAGATATGCCTCGAACAAACTTTAAAAAGTTTTTACGTGAAGGATCATCTATATTTTCAATGTAATTATTATCTTTTTCATAGATCTCGTTTTCTTCTAGAACATTAACTTCAGGTAAGTCTAGAATTGCTTGTCCAACAGTAACTACAGGCATCAAATAATCACTGCCGTGTGTTTGTTGAGGATAGGAAAAATAAGTGTTTTCGTATTTGTTGTTTACTCCGACAATGAATACGCGCTCTCTATTTTGAGGTACACCATAATTTGCACAATTAAGGAGTACATCTTTTTTATGGGAGGATGTTACTCTGAATGAAACATCATTTTGTGTTTTTTCAAATTCCTCACAAACTTGAGAGAAAAAAGTTTGTTGGTTTTCTGTTTTTTTAGATAGGATACCTTTTACATTTTCAAATAAAAGTATTGATGCATCTACTGTTTTAGCAATTCGAGCAAGGTGTTTATAAAGATGATCACGTTCATCATTTTTTTGACGTTTACCAGCCATGGAATAGCTTTCGCAAGGCGGCCCTCCTGTTATTACATCTACACTTTCTTTTGAAAAACGTTTTAATAAAATTTCTCTAATTAAATTATCTGTAACTTCTCGAACATCTCCAAGAATTAATACAGATTTGTCGCTAGGTCTAAAGATATGTTCATATGTATCTTTATGTTGTAAATATTCTTCTAATTTGAGAAGATCCACGTGATGATTTGCTGCATATGTTTCTGCAGTTTCATTATTAATTTCTACAGCTATAAGCGGTTTAATTCCTGCTAGCTTTAATCCTGTAGTAAGTCCACCTGGGCCTGAAAATAAATCAATGCTGGTATATTTATACTGAGACATTTTTACACTCCTTTTACTTAATTTATGTTAGAATACTAATTTGGATAATTAATCGTTTTAGAGTTGATGAATT
The DNA here is from genome assembly GCF_038006445.1 of Bacillus sp. FSL K6-1218. Taxonomy (NCBI): domain Bacteria; kingdom Bacillati; phylum Bacillota; class Bacilli; order Caryophanales; family Bacillaceae; genus Bacillus; species Bacillus sp. FSL K6-1218. The sequence continues at coordinate 965,618 of NZ_JBBOVE010000001.1, forward strand.
AATATTATCATAAATGATCAATAATAAAATTAATAATAACTTCCGGAGGTATTACGGATGAAATATAAAACATTAGACCTTTTTGCTGGTATTGGTGGTATTAGAAGGGGTTTTGAACTAACAGGGAGATTTGAAAACGTATTGTCAGCTGAAATTGATCAGTATGCTTGTCAAACATATGAACACCTTTATTCAGAAAACCCTAAAAATGATGTGACAAGTGCTGAATTTAAAGAAAAAGTAGAGAAATTAACATATGATGTATTATTAGGAGGGTTTCCTTGTCAGGCGTTTAGTACAGCTGGAAAAAAAGAAGGTTTTCGAGATAAAACAAGAGGTACTCTATTTTTTGATGTAGCGGATATAATTGAAAGGACACGCCCAAAAGCTTTTCTACTTGAAAATGTGGAAGGATTAATTCGACATAAAAAAGGCGAAACTTTTAAAACTATTCTTGAAACATTGGTAATAGAATTAGACTACAAAGTTATTGGTGTTGAAAAAGGAGAGAATGGGGAATTAATATATGACCCTCGAAGTTTTTTACTTAATTCTAGAAATTTTGGGGTTCCCCAAAATAGACCACGTATATATATAGTAGGTTTTAATCAAAGGCTTTACAGAGACAAAATTGAATCTGTGCCTTTATTTACACTTCCGAAAAGTAGATCTAGAACAAAGATCTATGATAGTGTAAGAGATGTATTAGAAGACAATGTTGGAGAAAAATACTATTTGTCAGAAGGGTATTTAGAAACGTTAAAAAAGCATAAAGAAGCTCAAGGTAAAAAGGGAAATGGATTTGGCTATTCTATAGTTAATTTACCAGAAATTGAAAATCCAGTTTCTAATGCACTCTTAGCTACGGGGGGGGCAGGAAAGGAACGGAATCTAATTTATGATTATAACCCAGATATAGTAGGGAAATTAGTTAAGTCTAAAAAATCACCTCTTAATTCTGAAGGGGTTCGAATTATGACACCAAATGAGTGGGGGAAACTGCAAGGATTTGTTGGTTACGCATTTAAAAGTGCTTCAGGTGAAGATACTTTTAGTTTTCCTGAAAAAATGAGTGATGCTCAAAGATATAAGCAGTTTGGAAATTCAGTTACAATTCCTGTAATTGAGGAGATTGCATATAAAATAGTTGAAGCATTAGATATTTTAGAGAGACCTTGATTAAGATATCATAAAAACAAACGAATGCTTGGAAATTTAGTTATAAAATTTTTTTCTTTGAATTAGATGACCTAAAAAGGTTGCATTTAATTATTGTATTTATGGAAATAATAAAGAAAGAAGATAGTGGATGAGAAAATAATCAATTCACTATCTTCTTTTTTCATTTATTTAAAGCGTATTTGAAGGTTAAGTTTCAAATAGAGCTCGTTGTTATCTAGATATACTTCACCGAATTTATATCTAGAACTTGAAGGAGTGTCTAATAATGTATGGTTAATTAAATACTCTTGGAACTGTAGTCTATTATAAATATGGTAACAAACAATTTCGCCATCTTCTTTTACAATAATATATCCTCCAGTGGCATCGTAATGCCCATTCCATTCTTTTTGTGGAGTCATTCCTAAAGCAACATCTGTTAAAAAATTCTTTATTTTATATTCATAAAATCTATGATTTCTTTCTTGATTGAAAAGCATTGGATTTTCAATTTCCAGTAGGTTAATTAAATCTCTTAATAATACCCCTTGCCCATTATAATAGTACATGATTGCTTTAGAGATAATATAAGGTAAGCTGGAGTCTATCAGCTGTAAATTTAACTGGAAATTCTCACTTTCAATACGGCTAAATTCTAGTCCGTATCCATTTTGAATTAAATATTTTACTCTATCTTTAATCTTAGACCGAGTGTTTATTCTATTTACGTTCTCCATAATATCGTTAAAGGGGGTACTGTTATGATTTGTACAAATTTTATAGATAAAGTTTGTGGATTCTCCAGAATTAAGTAATGTAGGACTTCCGCCTATTCTGGATTTGATACTAAACCCTAATATAGGTTTTGTATTTGTGGTTAAATCGTGTACTTTAAGTGTAATATCTCTTTTATTACTAGAATCAGACTTTAATTTTGTTATATGAATAGAGTTTAAAAAACTTTCGATAGTATGGAATTCGAAGGATCTCCCTTTGACTGATTTTAAGCTTTCTAATAATTCATAGGACTTTTGGATAAAGTCTTCTTTCTCTAATTCCAGCAATATATTATTATGCTCATCAATTACTTTAATTGATGAATCATGTTCATAAAAATATTTTTGATCATTCTCTTCTCGAACAATCGAAACCAGCGGATAATAAACATCTTCAATTTTTTCTAAATTCTCATCCCCAGCATAGAGAGCGCCCTCTCCTAAAAGTTTTAAGAATGTGTATATTTCGCTCCATTCACCTTTGTTGCCTTTCACTATCTTGTGCCCCCTATTATTATTTAGTAGTTGCTTTTTGAAAATTATATCATAAAAGTCATTATAATATGGAGAATATTGGGATGAGTTTATTTATAGTCCAAGGTGAAAAATTATGTGAAATATTATTAATAATATTCCGATGGGTGTTTGTGTTTGGAAAGAAGTACTTATGTAGAATAGGGAGTGGATAATTTAGTTGAAAAATTAGACTGTCTTATTGAGGCTAGTCCAACTTTTTAAGATTCTAACATTGCTAACTTTTCGTTTATAAAAGGTGTAAAGTGTCCACATAATAGAGAATGGATTAAGTATTATTTGATAAAGTTATTATAATAATTTCGTTTTAATGAATGAGGTCTTTAGTACTGTAAGTAGATTTAAAGAAAAAAGTTCAGTATGAAACTGAACTTTTTTCTTTTCTACCTTTTTATTTCGTATTCTTTTTTTAATTTTTGAGGTAAACATAAATAATTAATGTAACATTTTTTGCATTTTCTAACGTCGCAACTCTTTTCCAGTAGATTATCTCTAATATTATTAGCAGCACGTTCAATTGTACCCTTGGTTTCTTTATATTCATTTTTATCTACTACCATTTTCTTTTCTAATACATTATCATCAATATTGTAAATTTCGGTATAATCGGAATGCTCCCCTGTATCCTCGTAGTAACCCATGGCATAGATTCTTAGCTGTTCTTCTGTTACTGAGGTAGACAGTACTCCTGATTCTGTTTTGAAATCAACAATAGAAGTTTTTTCGATACCATCCCTTGTTTTTTTCTTAGTTAAGTCCATACGACCGTTAACGATTACGTTTTCGCTTAATTGTACTTCTATTTGCTTCTCAACAAACTCAATTTGGCTTTCTTCGCTAATAAGTTTTTTATGGTAAGTAACTATGGCTTCTTGGGCTTGTATTAACATTTGTTCATATATTTCAGGTGTATTCTTTGTAAATGGCATATGAAATAAATCTTTGACAATGGCTTTAATGTCATCTGATTGTAATATTACCTTATTAAGGAGTTTGTTGTGAATATCCATTACACTAGCGTGCATTGAATGACCATAGCCCATAAAGGGCTCAATTGGTTGCACAAAACCATAATTGTGAGTCATTTTGTATCTATAAGGACAATAATGGTAGTCATCAAGCTTAGTGAAGTTAAGAACTATAGTCTTTTTGTCTTCTTTATTTACGTACTTAGGTGTTCTCTCTAAGAGCATTTTCTGAACAGCGCTATTATAGTCTAGTAAGAAATGGGAACTTCTACATTCTGATACAAACTGTGATTCACGTTGATATAAACGATTTGTGTCTTGCCCATAATTTGCGCCACTTAAAAAGCAATATTTTTTGCTACGAGTAAGAGCAACGTAGAATAGTCGACGTTCGTCTTCTTCGTTTGAATGCAGAAGTCTTTCTTGATTTGGTATGACATTTTTCCCTATTACGTGTGAGATATTCCTTCCGCCCCTTTTTTTTATGGGGAATAAATTCTTTCTCATAAAGGGAATAAAAACAGCTTCAAATTCAAGACCTTTTGATTGATGAATTGTCATTACCCTAACTCCCTCTTCGGGAGAATAATGCTCATTTTCTAAGTGTCCTTCTTGATAATAATCCTTTGCAGAATAGTATATATGTTGGCAAAAGGAGCTTAATTTTCTCTTAGGTTCTGTATAGTAATTAATATATTCGAAATCGTGTATTACTTGACTAAACTTTCCTAAGTTATACATTATAACTTCTAAAGTTTCATTGGTAACATTCTCTTCTTCTTTTAAATTTATAGCATCTAAGAAATTTTGGAAGATCTTTTGGAGTAGAAAAGCACTGAAGAATTTGTACTTAGATACAGGGTTATTATCTAAATAATTTAGTCCAAAATCTATATTACTTGGGGTCAATATTGGATGAACCCTTAGCCATAATTCTTTAAGCTCATTTCGTTGTATACTCCCATTTAGATAGTTGAAAATTGCTACAGATGCCTCTACTTCATGAGTTTCAAATAGACCATTAAAGCCTTCCACTGCTACATGAATTCCGTTGTCCTGTAAATAATTAATTAAGCTCTTAGCATATGTTTTTGTTCTAACCAGAATGGCAATGTCCTTTTTACGAATTCCTTTTTCGTTGAGAATTTTTATGTTATTTACAACAAACTGATTTTCTTCGTAGGGGTCATAAAAGTTCTGGTAAACAATATCTCCATCTTCATATGTAATATTTGATTTTGCTGTAATATTTTTTAAATTAATCAGGTCGTCCTGATTTTGCGAAATAAGTTCTTTAGACATTTCAACAATACCTGTAGAACTTCGGAAATTATCTCCTAAAAGTAAAGTTTCACATGGGGTATACCGTTCTTTAAATGTTCTAATTTGTTCTATATCTGAACCACGCCATTGGTAAATAGTTTGATTAGGATCACCAACTGCACATATACTTGCTCCTAAATCATGAAGTTGTTGTAGTATTTTTTCTTGGAGGGGATTTACGTCCTGATATTCATCAATAGTTACATATTTGATTTTTTCAGCAATTTTTAATCTAACAAAGGGATCATTTTTTAATAAATTAAGCGCTAACTCCATTATCATAGTAAAGTCCATGAAAAGATTATCTTCAAGATATTGAAGATATTTTTCTTTGGCAACTAATACCTTAGGAGGTAATTGAGAATCCTGTACTTCATTCTCCCTTATGGAACTCATTACGCTTAAGAATAACTTTGTATCCACAAAATTTCTAAGACTTAAATCCTTCATGCCTGCTTTTACATATGCACGTTCCACGAACAATTTTGTTTGTACATCACTTAATACTTGGTAGTTATTATAGATAGGTCTAAATTCTTTTATTAAATTTAAGCAGAATCCATGAATTGTACCAATGTTTAATTCAGCAAGACCTTTAACGTCGTCACCTAGAACTTCCTTAATAGCTCTTATTGTTTTTATTTTTATATCCTCAGCGGCAGCTTCTGTAAATGTAAATGTTAGTACATTTTCAGGTTTTAGTTTTTTTCTTTTTATGATTTCTGCTGTTCGTGTGGCAACTACTGTAGATTTTCCACTGCCTGCTCCTGCTAAAACAAGTAGATTTTCATCCTGTGAATTTATTACATCTCGCTGAGCTTCAGTAAACCTGATTTGGTTTGTGAGTGTAAACATAGTGTCCTCCATTCCCTGTTATAGGAAGTTTTTACTATATTATCTTACAAAAAACAGAATATTTCTACAAATATCTATAAAGTTTGAAATTACTAAAATGTTAAGAGAAACACTATGCCAAATGTTTGTGTAGAAAAGATTCCCATTGCAAATAGAATAATATGTTAACAAATTATAAAGATGAGTGTATCAAAGTCAATATTCATCTTGTAAATATAATTGTAAAGATATTGGTATCATTGTTAGATTGCACTTATACAATAATGTTTTACAGTAAATTACAAATGCAGTAAAGGAAAGGGTTTGAGACTAGTCGTTTTATTACCTTTTAATCGTTATTGAAAATACTTTTATTTTTGGAATAAAATAAAAGTAATATAAGACGATAATATAAGGGAATTGTATATATTCGGGTAATTAGCGAAAAGCAGAACACAGCGAGGCAGCGTAAGGCGCTTAAGGAATTGGGAGTATAGATGCTCCCGCTTTTTATTATGTAAGTTTCTTAAAGCTTATTTATTTTGTGGAGGATGGTGTGATCCTGTAGATGAAATTTCAAATACAGTAATGTAGTGTTCCGACATGTATGATCACGTGACGAAATGAGTACCCCAACAGTACTAGTAGATAAGATTAATAGTAATTAATAACAAGGAAAATGAATTATTACTTAGTTGCAGGACGTTTACAAGAATAAAAAAGTATTTATAGTTTTCTACAACCCCTCCTAAGCCCCTTACAAGCCCCTACCAAGTAATAAATCACTAAGAAAAAACATAACAAAACAAAAACAACAACAAACACCGTAGTAGGAGTCGAAAAAATTTTTGAAATAACACGCCAAAAACTCGGCCAGTCTCCCATATATATTATGAAGGGGCTTTTACTTTTGAACGGAGACGGGAGGAATTAGGATGGCGGTGTATCGTAATGTGCAGGTGAATTTTTGGCAGGATGATTTTGTTTTGGATTTGACGCCGGAGGAGCGGTATTTTTATGTGTATTTGTTAACTTGTTCGAAGACGACGCAGTGTGGGATTTTTCCTTTTCCGAAGCGGTTAGCTGAGATGGAGACGGGTTATAATCGGGAGACTGTTGATAAGCTTGTGCAGCGCTTCATTGATTATGGGAAGATTCTTTATGATGCGGAGACACGGGAGTTATTCGTTTTAAATTGGCTTCGTTATAATCCTGTGACGAATACGAATGTGGAGAAGTGTGTACTTCGTGAGCTTAAGGGTGTGAAGAATAAGGAGTTTGTACATATGTTTCTTCAAAAGTGCGTAGAGGAGGAGCTGAATGTTCCGATGCTTTTAGCGCATTTCGGTATGCCTGGTGAATTGGCTGTGGATGATGTTGATCCGATTTGTGAGGAGACAGAGGAAGAAGAGGTTGTAGAGGAAGAAACGGGAAGTAAGGTGTTCACGTTTTATGAGCAACATTTCGGTAGTTTGTCTCCTTTTGCGGTGGAAGAATTGAGTGCGTGGATGGAAGATTTGTCAGAGGAGCTTGTGCTGAAGGCTCTTCAAATTGCGTTTGAGAATAATAAGCGGACGGTTGCTTATGTGAAGGGGATTCTGCGTGGGTGGCACGGGAAAGGGTTTACGAAATTGTGTGAGGTTGAGGCGGATACGGCTAAGTTTAGGAAGAAGGAGTCGTCTGTTAGTACCGGGGAGACGGAGGAGTTTTTGGCGAGGTGTGAGGAGTGGGAGAAGAATGCGCCGTCTGAGGAAGAGTTGCAGCGCTTTTTAGCGGAGCGCGGGTGGCGGCCATGAGTATTCAAAATGTGGAGGCGGAGAAGACGGTGTTAGGTTCTCTATTAATTGATGGAGAGCTTATTAAGGAGTGCCGTTTGACGGAGCAGTATTTTTCTATGCCAGTACATAAGTCTATATTTCAGTTAATGCGAAAGATGGAAGGAGAGGGGCAACCGATTGATCTTGTGACGTTCATTTCTCGGGTAGATCCGAAGTTTTTAGAGGGGATCGGGGGAATGGAGTATTTTATAGGGTTAATGGATGGTGTGCCGACAATTGCCAACTTCTCTTATTATGAGGGGCTTGTTCGAGGTGCCTGGAAAATGTATCAGGCGGGTGTTCTTGGGCACAAGATGGGAGAGCGTCTTATTGCGGAGAAGAATGAGAAAATTATTGGTGAGACGATTACGGCACTTTGTGAGTTAGAGGAAAAGGACTGTGTATGTGAGTTTGATTTGAAGGATGCGTTAGTTGATTTATATGAAGAGCTTCATCAAGATGCGAAAGAGATTACTGGTATTGAGACTGGTTATACATCACTAAATAAAATGACGTGCGGATTGCAGGAAGGTGATTTTGTCGTTCTTGGTGCGCGTCCTTCTATGGGGAAGACTGCGTTTGCGTTAAATGTTGGACTGCATGCGGCGAAGTCTGGAGCGGCGGTTGGACTATTTTCGTTAGAGATGAGTAGTAAGCAATTGTTAAAAAGGATGGCGTCTTGCGTGGGCGAAGTGTCAGGAGGTAGGCTGAAAAATCCGAAGCATCGTTTTGCGATAGAGGACTGGGAAAAGGTGAGTAAGGCGTTTGCGGAGATTGGTGAACTGCCATTTGAGATTTACGACAATGCAGGTGTTACGGTGCAAGATATTTGGATGCAAACTCGTAAGTTAAAGAGGAAGCATGGTGATAAAAAGATTTTAGTTATTGTAGATTACTTGCAGCTTATTATGGGCGATCCGAAGCATAAGGGCAATCGATTTCAAGAGATTAGTGAAATCTCTCGTAAGCTTAAAGTATTAGCACGTGAATTAAATGTTTGTGTAGTAGCGTTGTCGCAATTGTCTCGTTCGGTAGAAGCACGTCAAGATAAGCGCCCTCTTTTATCTGATTTAAGAGAGACAGGACAAATTGAGCAAGATGCAGATGTCATTATGCTTATGTATCGCGAAGATTATTACGATAAGGAAACAGCGCAGAAAGAGATGACGGAGATTCATGTGGCGAAGCATCGGAATGGGCCTGTGGGGAGTTTTAAGCTGCGGTTTTTGAAGGGATTTGGGCGGTTTGTGGAGGGGGTAAAGTAGTGAAAGGGCAAGTTGTTTTGAAAATAGTATCTACATGTGAACCAAAGTTGTAACGCTAATTTCATAAGTTATATAATAAAGAAAATGGTAACTAATAGTTAAGGGGGATTAGCTATTGGCAGGGAATGATATTTTTTATCATAATAAAGATATTCTTATGAAGTTTTTAAGTGAATGTTATAGGGATAAAGGGCTTGAAGCATATGGATTAAAAGGCTTTCCAAAAATAAAAGAGCTGTTATTAAATGAATTCTCGAGAGTTCGTGCAGATCAAAGGCGCTCAGATACTTTATTTGAAATGGAAGATGGTTCAATTTTAATGTTAGAGTATGAAAGTAATACCCGTTTCCTTGAAAACCATTTGAAGTATATGGATTATGCAAATCAAATTATGTATCGTTATTATAATAAGAATAAAGAGTTACCGGATATTCGAATCGTGGTTATTTATACAAGTGAGGTAATGAATCCAATAGAAGAAATAGATGTATGTAGTATACGTTTAAATTCCAAAGCGGTTTTACTAAGCGAATATAATGGTGATGCTATCCTTCAAAAGGTTATTAAAAAAATGGAAGAAGGAAAATCTTTGACGGATGAAGAAACCATGAAATTAATACTTGTACCACTTATGCATAGTAGGGAAAAAAGACAAATTTTAATTGAGAAGACGATAGAAGTAGCAAAATGTATCTCCGATGAGCAAGAACAAATTCAAGTTATTGCCGGAATTCTTGTAGCTACAGATAAATTTATTGATGAAGACTACGCGAAAAAAGTAAAGGAGTGGTTACGGATGACAAAAGTGGGTCGTTTATATGAACAGGAGAAGCAAGAAGAAATTGATAAAGCACTTTCGGCAGCTGGAATGCTCTTTAAAGGAATGAGTATAGAGGAAGTGGCTAAGAAATTAGATGTAACAATTGAAAAGGTGAAAGAGTGGGAGAAGCGTTTATCTCATTAATCGCTGGATTTTAATGGGAATATTTCGCAAAGGGAAAATGGCAGTGTCTGTATAAATTTATATAAAAATAGCCGACTATTATGAAGTGACCCCCGAAAGTTAGACAGGTCGTTTCATTAGGCAGCCTCTAGGGTATGAGCCCGGTATTGTACTGGGCTCATACCCTTTAATTTTGCCTTAATTCTTTTATGATTATAGTATTCTATATACTTTGCTAATTCTTGTTTGAAATGTGTTATACTTTCAAATTCTTTTCGATACAGAAATTCCGATTTCATGATACCGAAGAAATTTTCAATAACGGCATTGTCATAACAGTTTCCTTTGCGAGACATACTTTGAGTTATGCCACAATTCTTAAGAGAATGACGGTATTGTTTCATTTGATAGTGCCAACCTTGATCAGAGTGAATGAGGAGTTTATCCGGATCGGTTACACAATAAAGAGCTTGTTCCAACATCGTTGAAACAAGGGAATAGGTCGGTCTTGAACCAATTGTATACGTGATAATTTCACCATTAAATAAATCCAACATTGGTGATAGGTATAACTTCTCCCCAAATAACTTAAACTCCGTAATATCTGTAACCCACTTTTCATTTGGTTTTTCAGCTTGGAAGTTGCGATTTAAAATATTTGGCGCAATTTTCCCAACTGTCCCTTTGTAAGAGCGATATTTTTTCATACGAACCAGACATTTTAACCCTAATTCTTTCATAAGGCGATACACTTTTTTATGATTTACTTTGTGTCCACGATTCATAAGTTCATCACGAATACGACGATAACCATAACACCCATCGTGTTCATTATAAATAGCTTGAATCCGTTCTTTTACCTCCGCATTTGGATCAGGACGATTAAAACGTTTCATCCAGTAATAGTACGTACTACGTGGAATGTTTGCGAGTTGAAGTAACTCCTTGATAGGAAATTCATGCCTTAACTCGTAGATTACTTGCGCTTTGTCTTGTTTGGTGATTTTTCTTTGTTTTGAACTAAGGCATTCAACTTTTTTAAATATGCATTTTCCATACGTAAACGCTCATTTTCCGCTTGTAAGGCTTCGATTGATCCTTCATCTACTGGTTTTATTTTTTTATCTTTCATGGTTGGACGCCCCTTTTTCTTTGATTGTAGGGCATCCAATCCTCCTGTTTCATAAGCTATTTTCCATTTCCGAAGTGTTTCATAAGACGGTATATTGAAAAGTGCCGCTGTTTCTCTGATAGATGTCCCGTGTTCATTCATATAATAAAGTACATCTAGTTTATACTGGGCTGGGTAGAATGTATAGCACTTTTCAAAGGCCTTTTCACCTGAAGACTCATATCGTCTAATCCACTCACGAAGTACGCTAGGGTTAACTCCTATAGATTTAGCAATTGTTTTTCCACTTTCTGTACCATCTAAATATCGTTTCACCGCTTGGATTTTTTCTTTTGAAGAAAATTTAGCCATAAAAAATGCACCTCCAATTGTTAGGCTGTGTCTAACAATTGGGGTGCACTTCATTATGTAATAGTCGGCTATTTTTATAAGGAGAAGTTGTTAGGTTTAATACGCAAATTTTTTGATTTGCTCTTGAATATGTTTCTTATTTCCCCATAAAGAAGGATTTTCTCTCTGCAGTGATCCATTGCTGCAAATCATCTTGGCTACGTCGGACAAGTCGATTTACTAAAACATCGTGCCATACATAATCCTCTAGTAAGTATATATGAACGGGGTCATCTGTATAAAAAGCAATATTACGCTCTTCAAGTGATGGTCCATAAATCATCTCTTTAGAATCTATCGATACAATAAACCAATGTTCTGTAGACAAGGTTTCTGTATAAGGTGTTATGCGATGGGCTTCTAGATTTTTAATGGGATTTTCAACATGCAGGGTAATACCTTGTATTGTAACTTTATCAGCTACTTCAGATAGATCTTCTTTTAACGCTTCATACATCTCATCCCACATTGAAATGACAATACGTCGTTCTGCTTTTTTTATTAATGCCTGACAATAGCTAATGATTGTTTTATTGTCTTTTAAAGTAATCACTCGATTATCCGTTTTTTCCTCGGAAGTTTCTAGTGTTTTTAATGAATCACTAATTCCTTCGTAAGTAGACTGCCATTCTGATTGCGCCTTCTGTAAAAAGATTTCAACAGGTAGAGGTGAATAGCGAGTGGTGTCATTTATTTCTTCCTTCATGACAATTCCTTTTTCTACAAGGTTACCTAAAATCTCGTAAATTCGCGCTCTTGGGACACCCGAATCTTTACTCACTTGGTAGGCTGTGACAGGCCCTTGTTTAACAAGAGATACATAAGATTTAGCTTCATATTCATTGAAACCAATTTTTTTAAGCTGTTGCACTATGTAGTCCACTTTTTTCGTCCTCCGATGTTTGCTTTTATATTTTAACGTTACAATAACTGTTTACATTTAGCAAATTATTAGTTACTATTCGAATAGTGACTAAAGGGGAGGTTAATAGTATGGATTTTTATTTAGACCCATCTGTATTGATGATTTTGATTGTTTTTGGATTTGTAGCTGCATTTATTGATTCAGTTGTAGGTGGTGGTGGACTCATTGCTTTACCAGCTTTATTATTTACAGGACTGAATCCAGCAAGTGCAGTAGCTACGAATAAACTAGCATCGACAATGGGAAGTGCAACTAGTAATATTGTGTTTTACCGTTCTGGTAATCTTGATTTGAAATCGGCGTTTAAATTAGTTCCACTCACTTTCATAGGTTCCATAATAGGGGCATGGACCGTTCATTTAATGAACCCAGAAATACTGAAGCCATTGATGCTGATTATGCTTGGTGCGGTCGCTATTTATACGATATTCAAAAAGGATTGGGGTAGTATTTCCACTCATAAGAAATTGTCTGGTCGACACGTCATTATTTTTACTTTCTTTGTTTTTGCTATTGGTTTTTATGATGGATTTCTAGGTCCTGGAACAGGTTCGTTTTTAATGTTTTCTCTTTTATTTATTGGGTATGACTTTTTAAAAGCAGCAGGTAATGCGAAGCTTCTTAATTTAGGAAGTAATGTTGGTGCATTATTGATGTTTATGTATGTAGGGCAAGTAAACTATGCGTATGGTTTTATAATGGGGATTGCTCAAATTGCTGGAGGGATTGTTGGCTCCAAATTCGCTATAAAAAAAGGAAGTGGTTATGTTCGTGCCCTTTTCATTACAGTAACTTGTTTATTGTTAGCGAAAAATCTGTATGACTATATTCAGTAAGTAATTAAAGAACGTAGAAAAGGTCAAGTATGCAAACTACATCAAGTATAAGAAGATACTAAGGAGAGATTCCTTTTAACATTTTTTAGATGCTACCTTGTTTGAAGATAGCATCTAAAAAGAAAATCTAAGTGAAGAGAATGAAAATAATATAAACTCATATTTTTCTGGGGTATGTTTATTGATCATAGTGAAATGTTTACTCTATATTCTTCTTATAATTAGGCCTCAACAAACTCTTAAAATCTAACTCAGCAATTAACACACTCAACAATATAAGGGTAGCCCCTAAGTATCCTTTTCCTGTCAGCGTTTCACCTGTGAAAACAAAAGCAAAGCCTGCGGAAAAGACAGGTTCTAATGAAAAAATAAGACCTGTATGGGTAGGTGTAGTGTATTGCTGGGCAATTACTTGCACGATGAATGCGACTGCGGTGCAAAATATGCTTAAAGCTAATATGATTAGCCATGAGTCGATCGTGCTAGGAAGTTTTGGTGTTTCTATAATGAATGAGAAAATAAGACTAAATAGGCCGACGAAACCTAGTTGTATGACTCCAAGTGCAATGGAATTCACATGTTTCGTTACGCTTCCAGTAATGATGACGTGGATCGCATAAAATAGGGCAGACAGTATGCAAAATATATCGCCGTTACCGATCTTGAATTCGCTAGTTAATGTTAATAAGCCGATTCCTATTATCGTTAAAATGATTCCTACTATAACTTTCTTTTCCGGAATGTGTTTTAAAAATATAGCTGATAATATTGGAATGAAAATGACTGTGAGACATAGTAGGAAACCAGCATTAGAAACACTCGTATACTTTGTACCGAAAGTCGCGAAAATGTAAACGATAAATAAGACAGAAGCGAGTATAAATGCATATTTTACAGTTTTAAAATCGATCTTAAATAAATGTTTGTAAAATATTAAACCTGATAAAAGAAAAGCGATAATAAATCGTAATGCGATTAAATTATATTCTTCTATGCCATCAAGTCCAAGTTTTGTAAGTAGGATGGATGCACCCCAAAAAAATGTAACTAGTAGTAACATTAAATCCGCTTTTAATTGTAGTTTCATTTCTATTCCCTCGTTATGTATAAATTTAATCCTGCTATTTGTGGGCAGTAAGATTCTCACCTCAAAATTCGGCTGGAGCAAAGAAGTTAGGTGGGAGATCAACTGCCCGTAAATGCCCGATTGGTTCAACTAATAATCAGTGGGGGATGAACAAAACCCCCACTGATTAAAGTTTCACTTTATAATCCCATACCCCTATCCCCATTGTTTATTTTAATATTAATTCTGAATATTTGTAACTTAAATTTATCGACGGTTTTTTCAGAACAATTGGGAAGTAATAGTATGTATAAAAAAAGCCCAGTTTGGAGGGGCTTTTTTTTATGTAAAATTTCATTTGTTTTGTTTACATAATATCTTTACAATCATTTGATAAAATAAAATCAACTGCATATTGTGAGGGTGGGTAGTTATCCCTTCTTTCTATTTGGAAGGAAAGGAGGTGATAATATGGACTTTTTGTTTGACCTTGTAAAAGAGTTTGTCAAAGCGACTGTGCGTGAAGTTTCAGCGTATTTTTTGCGGAAGCAACTTCTGGATAAGGACAGCAAAAAACCCACTCCGCGCCGTAGGAAGCAAAAGGGTGGGTTTCGTAAAAAGAAATAGCTTATAATAACTACCACCCATACGGTAGCAGTTAGGGAAGAGATGTTAGCGCATCTCTTCTTTTTATTATATGCCATTTTATTTGATGTCACACTTATATAGTATTCTACGGAAAATATATCATATTCCTATTTTGTGGTCAATTTGATCCCGCTTTAACGGGCAGTAAGACCCCCACCTCAAAATTCAGTGGAAGCAAAGAAGTTAGGTGGGGGATCAACTGTCCGTAAAAGTCCGATTGGTTCAACTAATAATCAGTGGGGGATGAACAAAACCCCCCACTGATTAAAGTTTCACTTTATTGCATGATTGAAAAGGTGTAGTCTTATTCCTCTTCAAACTGAAAAATATCCCGATTAATAAGTTGGTGGAGATACCTATCCATTTCAGCCGCAGAAACGCTTCTTTCATTTTTAAACCACCATGCGCTTAATGAGGTGATTGCCCCTGAATAAAACTCAATGATTAAATCGTTTGGCATCGTATGATTTTTGCGCAGTTGATGTAACGCTTCTATTTCTTGTTTTCTCGTTTCGTGACTTAACTGCTGTGTCCGGTTAATAAATTGTTCATCAGACATTTGCGTCTCTAATATTTTACCGATTTCTTCATGGTGTAGAAATTGCTCCATTACTTGAAATGGTTTGCTTAATCGATCTGAAACCGGTATTCCCGCAATCATCTTGCTGTATCGTTTAAATCCAAAGGCTAATAAAGCATCTTTATCTTCAAAGTGTTTATAAAAGGTTGTTCGGTGTACCATCGCGCGGTCACAAATTTGGTTAATCGTGATCGTACTATATTTTTGTTTTGATTGCGTCATTAATTCGAATAAAGAATCCCATAGTAATTTATGTGTACGTCTAATACGTAAATCAAGTTGTTTTTCATTATCATTCATCTACAATTCTCCTTTTTTGTAGATTAAATATACAGTGGCTGAAAATTGATTCTCCCTTTTTAATCTACATATGTATATTATATTACATGTGTTCTGGTGTATTTAAAGTTTTTTAAGTAAGAAACAGGAGGAGAATCTGTAAATGAATATGACAACTAAGAGCCCTGCAAGTGGCAAAGTTGATACTTCTAATATGAAACATACCCCGATTTTAATTGCATTACTTTTAGGGGCAATGGTTGCATTATTAAACGAAACGTTACTTGGTAATGCGTTAACCGTATTAATGAAAGAATTTGGCGTAACGGCTTCAACGATTCAATGGCTGTCTACAGCTTACATGTTAGTAGTTGGTGTTTTAGTCCCGATTACAGCGTTACTTCAGCAATGGATCACAACGAGACAAATGTTTTTGATCGCTATGGTAACGTTTTTAGTCGGTACATTAATTGCGGGATTTGCACCGACATTTTCCGTTTTATTAATCGGCCGTATCGTCCAAGCTGTAGCGACGGGGTTAATCTCACCGTTATTAATGAATACGATTTTACTTATTTGTCCGCCTGAAAAACGTGGTGCCACAATGGGATTAATCGCACTTGTCATGATGGCAGCTCCAGCAATTGGTCCTACATTATCTGGAGTAATCGTAGACTCACTCAATTGGCGCTGGTTATTCTATATTGTTATTCCGATCGTGATCATTTCCATTATGATTGGGATGAAGTACATTCAAAATGTTTCAGAGTTAACAAGGCCAAAAGTAGATTATCCATCTATCCTTTTATCGACGTTAGGATTTGGCGGGTTTGTGTATAGCTTTAGTGCATCAGGTGATTTAGGATGGTCCGATGCGAAAGTGTATGGCACTTTAATTGTTGGGCTTATCTCATTATGTATTTTTGTCGTTCGACAATTGAAAATTGAGAATCCAATTTTAGAATTACGAGCATTTAAAGTTCCGATGTTTACAATATCAGTTGGATTGATCGTCATTGTGATGATGTCGTTATTTTCAACGATGACTTTATTACCGATGTTCCTGCAAACAGTTTTACTCGTTACAGCTTTTAAATCAGGAATCATCATGCTTCCAGGAAGTATCATTAGCGCCATAATGGGACCAATCGCAGGTAAACTATTTGATAAATTTAGTCCGAAAGTTATTATCGTTCCCGGCATTGTGTTAGTAGGAATTGCAATGTTCTTATTTAAAGGCATTACTCCTGATACATCAATGGTACAAATTATTGTCATGCATAGCGTATTAATGGTTGGACTCATGTTTGTCATGACAGTACAAACATACGGTTTAAATCAATTAACACCAGATTTATATCCGCACGGAACGGCACTGTTTAATACGTTACAACAAGTAGCTGGCGCAATTGGTACGGCTATCTTTATTTCGAAAATGTCTTCAGGAACAACTAAGTATATGGAAAGCTCCGCAAACCCACTGGACTCAGTAGAGAAGTTAAACGGTTTAACTTCAGGATTCCAAGGTGCATTTACACTAGGGTTAGTCTTTATTGTTGTTGCTTTTATCGTATCGCTATTCTTAAAAGAAGAGAAAAAGGGAGTAGAAGTAAAGGGCGTTTTACAGAACGAAAATTAAGGTTTATATAAAAAAGACATCTTTTCTAGGGAAAGATGTCTTTTTCATATTTTTTTCGTAACACTTTTTTTGATGTCTTAATACATAAGAATTGGTATGTACAATATTTATCCTTTTTGAGCATGAATAATTATTGAGAATAACGATGCAAAGCCGTACTAATAACTAAGAGTCCAATAATGAGAGAAAGTGTTCTTATAATAAGTTCTGCCACTAATAGTTCACCAAATGATTTAGTGACATCGTATATAGATCCTGTTATGAGAATAGGTGCAATCATGATTATAATTCCAATTATTATTTGAAGAAGTAGATTGATGTTTTTATTCAAGACAATCACCTCCAAAAAAAATAGGGAATGAGAATATGGGGTTTTTTGTATTATAAAATGATTATATCGTATTACATTAAACGATGAGAATATTTTTAAATAGTAGAAATTAGAGACTCTTCAATAAAAAGGAATTAAATATGGTATTCTGTATTTAAGATATTTAAACGAAGACAGGGGAAATGAAGATGGACAAGAAGCTAACGTATTGGCTAGCATCTATTATAGGGGGAGTAGTACTTGCAACTGGTATGACTTATGGAATGTTACAGTTTGCTGAAGTCCCGCTTGAGAGTGAGGACCATGTTTTTGCAGAGGTTAATAAAGAAGACATACTATCGAATGAAGCAGAAGTGAAAGGCTCAAATGCACAACTTCACATTACAGTAACTTCTACTGAAGAAGAAGTGATTTCAGCTATGCATAGCATGACTCATCAAAAAGTAAAAGCGTGTGAAGGAAAGGGAGCAACCCCTATGTCCAAAAAGAATGCAGAGAAAGTAAGAAACATTCTAAACGGAAACAATTTCAAGAATAAAGAAGAGCTATTAGCAATTACTGAAAGATGGGCAAATAGAGATTTTAGTAAAATTTTAGAAGAACATAACTATTTTATTAAACTTCAAGGTGGCGAGATAGGTGAAGCTACAGTAATGGATAAGGTAGACGAGCAAGTATTCTGTCTCAATACTTTCGGTGATGATGTAACGGCCGCATTATTTAAATCAGGAGATCTTCAAGCGCTGTAAGGTGTTTTTTCTTTGATATAAAGAAAGCCTCAAGTATTCATATACTTGAGGCTTTTCCAATGGAAAGATAGGAATGATCCGAATTCCTTACATTAAGAACAAAGTGGAATTACTCCTAAACCAATTAATAAAGCTGCAGCAACTGCTGGAATTGGTACAGGAATTTGAATACCTTCTACAAACAAGAAATACTGACCACTTACTATTTTAAAACAAACTAATTGCATGGCTATTCCTCCCTTCTTTTAGAATTAATACATTATATTAATTTATCTATTTATTGTTATAGTTAAATTATTTATTTTTAAAAATATAGTTAATATGTAAATAGTTTTCGAAAGGACCTGCTCAATCAATACGAAAAAACATAAGATGAAACGAATCCATTAAAATACATGAGTGAACCTTAGTTTTCCCCTCTTATCTAAAGGAGGAACTATTATGGGTTACGGTGGTAGTTGTGGCGGTTGTGGCTTTTCTGGAGGCTTTGCTTTATTAGTTGTGTTATTCATTTTATTAATCATCGTTGGAGCTTCTTGCTTCTGCTAAAAACTATTGGAAAAGACACTCATATGGAGTGTCTTTTCTTTTGTGCAAAATGATTCCTGATAATATCCAACTGTATATAGTATACGGTATATTTTTTCCTCATTAGACATATAAAAATGTAACAATTACATTAAAACCAAGAGATACAAAAACTTTCTTATTTGAGGATGTTCAAAGTATTACTGTCTCAAATGCTACTACAGCTAACGCTTTACTGATTCCATTATTTATCCAACAAACAACATATATTTGTTGTGATAAATCAAATTCATAGTACTGTGAGAATAGTGACTATGGTTATTAGTAGTTATTAAAGAGGGCTTTGGCTCTTTTTTTATTTTCTTTCGACATAATATGACAATATACGAATTAATAGTTTGGTATTATTATCTAGAAATCTTACATTTATCTACAAATTATTATTGTATTTTTAATTTTTTAAATGTAAAATATTTCAATGTAAATACATACCATTTAGGGGGATAAAGAAATTTATGAAAAAATTATTAGCTTCAGCAACAGCGGTAACACTATTAACAGTGGGGTACAGTTCTTCTGCATTTGCAGCTAAGAGTCCTAATGATACAAAAAACTGTGGCCATTTTAAAAGTCAACAAGATGCTCAAGCATTCTGGGATCAAAATGGATATGGTGTTGGAAATGATCCACACCGTTTAGATAATGATAAAGACGGCATTCCATGTGAAGATTATAAATATCCAAAGAGCACAAATACTACAACAGAAAATAAAGAAACTACTAAACCTCAAGAACAACCTAAACAAGAAAACACTAAACAAGAAAACACTAAACAAGAAAACACTAAACAAGAAAACACTAAACAAGAAAACACTAAACAAGAAAACACTAAACAAGAAAACACTAAACAAGAAAACACTAAACAAGAAAACACTAAACAGGAAAACACTAAACAGGAAAACACTAAACAGGAAAACACTAAGCAAGAGAATTCAAAACAAAACAACCAAACAACAAATAATAAACAAGAACAAACTAAGCCTCAAACAACTGCAAAAGAAACAAAGAAAAATACTAATACAGTTGTGAAAAAAGAAACGAAAAAACAAGGTGAAAAATTACCTAATACAGCATCAAACGGTGTTACAATGATGTTAGCAAGCTTAGGATTAGCATTAGCTGGTTCTGTATTAATGTTCCGTCGTAAAAAGACAAACGCATAAAATAGTTCCTTAAAACGGCAGGAGAAATCCTGTCGTTTTCAAATGGAGTGATAAAAGTGAATAAAAAACAATGGATAGGCTTATGTTTAACTGTTATTGGACTTACTATCTTTTCCTATTATTTTCTAGAATGGTATAGTGCTAGACAATCAGCAGAGTCGTTAACAACTAACGAGGCTAAACAATATGAGACCTCCACACCTTCTAAAGAAAATGAAACGCAAAAAATCAATCAAACAGAGATAGAGTCAGAGACAAAGATTGACACTTCATTACAATCTGAAGAACCTGTACAAATTCCTGCTTCAAAGGTAAACCATCAGTTAGGAGATAAAGTAGCATATTTAATTATCCCTAAAATACAAAAGAAATACTCTGTATATTGGGGAGCTGATGATAAAGTACTAAAAAAGGGTGTAGGTATGTTTGTTAGTGACTTAACTACTACACCATCTGGAAATGGTCATACAGTTTTAAGTGGACATAGAGATACTGTTTTTACCGAGCTTGGTCAATTAAAGGAAAATGACCAACTTATCGTGGAATATGAAAATAAAACATATACATATGAAATTAAAAAGCATTGGATAACAGATTCAGAAGATCGAACAGTTATTGTAGAAAAAAGTGAGTCAACATTAACATTAACAACTTGTTATCCTTTTGACTATATAGGAGACGCTCCAGATCGGTACATAATTGAAGCATCTCTACTTTCCATTCGTTGAGGATGGAAGTCCAATACACATTAGTAAAATTAAAGTGGTTATCCAGTCGGAGAAAGGCACCTTAAGGGTGTCTTTTTTGATGTAATTTAGTTGCCCATATGGAAAGTTTGTTATAGTTTTTTGTTTAGCGTGATTTTTTTCGAAATATTAGCGGCATATCATGCTCATCAAGCCAACAGAACAGGGTGCTCCCAGAAGTTTTTTATACAGAATAACATCAAAAAATACGTCTTGAACAAGCATTAAAAAAGAAAGCTGAAGGGCAAGTATACCCTTTTGGAATCTTTTTAAGAGAAAATGATACAATGAAGATAATATTAGGAAATTATGGGGATGATTACGTTGCTTACTTTGATAAAATTTGTAGTTAGTTATGCTGCAAGTCTGTTTGCTTTTATTTTTGGATGGTTCTTAATTTCATATATTTTTAATCCTAGCTTTATTTACCCGGACGTTTTACATGGATTCATAAAAACTATCGTCACTTATGGTAGTATACCAGCTCTCATAGCTTGTTTACTTGGGGAAGTTTTATATAGGAAAATT
This sequence comes from Bacillus sp. FSL K6-1218, assembly GCF_038006445.1. Taxonomy (NCBI): domain Bacteria; kingdom Bacillati; phylum Bacillota; class Bacilli; order Caryophanales; family Bacillaceae; genus Bacillus; species Bacillus sp. FSL K6-1218. The sequence goes on from NZ_JBBOVE010000001.1 coordinate 986,839, forward strand.
AAACGATGTCGAGAGTTTCAATTTGGAATTCCTTTATTTATAGGACTAGCATTTATCTATACACTTATACCATTTCTTTTTCTTTTTACTTTTACTTTTTCACATTTCTTTGACTTCGCTGCACCTGTCATTATGGGGTCCTTAGCTTTTTATTTAGTGCGTAGAAAAATATAATTATAATAGATATGTCTGAATCACTAGTTTCAAAAATCCTTCACGCAATGATGATTGCATGAAGGATTTTGATGTTTTCTTATTTTTTTGTCTCGTTGATCCATGTAATAATGTCCTGGATGACGTACTCGGGAACATTAGCAGGGATTTCGTATTCACTAGGAAGACTTAATTCACCGCCACCTTCCATGAAGAAATGATTCAATTTCGGGTATTTTTTGAACTGAACATTTCCGCGGTTTGAAAGTCCTTCTTGCCATTTTGTATATTCATCTTTTACTGTTACTTGGTAATCGCGTGCTCCTTGCAGAATGAGTAAAGGCTCTTTTCGTAATTTTGCCTCTTCAACTGGACGCCACCTAGAAACATCATACATAAAATGAGGTGACCCAAAATTGTAGTCAGCTGGAGGACGGTCAGGATTGAAAGTAGGATCCTGAATAAAAGCAACCTGTCTTTTTAGTTCAGTGATTTCTTCCTTTGACGCCCCAAGGTATTCATACTGATCAATGGCAATGTCAGTCAAAGGGCGTGCAGGTGGTGCGAGTAAGATACTTCCTCGGACAAGTGAGGAAGGCGCTTTGCTCAGTATACGTGGCATTGTACCAGCTCCTAGACTATGTCCAAGAATGAAAATATTATTTGGATCAATGCCTTCCTGCTGCGCTGCTGATTTTGCTGCAAATATAGCATCATCTGTAGTATCACGGTCTAACGTACCAGGTTCTGTACTCATCTTTAATGCGTGTTCTAAGGTGCGTTTTTCATAGCGCAACACTGCAATTCCGTTGGATGAAAGGCCCACCGCAATGTCTCGTAAGATTTTTGTTCCCATATATGTGCTATCGCGATCATGGATGCCAGCACCATGAACAAGAACAACTACGGGCAGCTTTTCACCACGCTTATGTTTCGGAACTGTTAATGTCGCTGGTAACGGATAGGTAGAATTTCCAATGACGATTTCACGTTCTTGATAGGAGTCAGGTTGATCATAGCTAGGATGCGGGATGGTATAAGATTCCTCGGGTGGCCTTTCGCCAATTTCATCTACTTTCCCGCCAGGTGTGAATTTAAGGAGTAGCGGTATGGTAGTTCCTTCGGTAGCTGCTGGAATTTCCACCGTCTGATGGACCAAGTTTCGTTTTTTTATCACGGGGATTCCCATGCTTTTTATCCCGCTCCAACCACTTTGTGTCCACCAGTTTTGTAATGTGGTTGCTGTAAACTTGGATTGAAAAGCAGCAGACGTCAACTGTAGTGCCTCTGCATACTTACCTTGCTGGAGATATTCAAAAAATAATGATGTACGCTCCGTTAAAGAGACTAGTTTCTTTTCAGCAGATTGTTCCTCGTGTGTATCTGCGTGAATAGTTGTTGTAAGCGGGAAAGATGAAACGCCTAAAGAAAAGAGTAGGGTAAAGGTAAGTGCAGATCTTTCTATTTTCTTTTTTTTATTCATGTTTTAACCTCCAATATGTGATGGTAAAAAACAGGTATAGTAATTAGAATTTTAGTGCGAAAACTTCAAAATATTTGCAAGTAATCTCCAAAACTTGGACATACTAATATTATTATTCTAAAAAACGTAGATTTTTTCTCTTGTCACATGCATATTAATCCCAGAAATAATCTTCCTTCCTTCACTTTCTATTTTGATTATAGGAAACAAAGCTCTCGTTTTTCTTACTTGATACTTACAAATTCCTTAAGCAGGGGATATTTTAAAATCTTAGCTTGATGGATATGTGGTGGTACTCCTATGTTAAGAGATAGCTTAAGTACCAAGGATTATGTTGTTTTTATAAAGAGTTGATGTTATGTTTGTTTTGTAACATATGGTGTTTTATGTATGTAGGAGGATTTATTGAAGAAATTATTAATATTGTTTTTATTAGCTACATTTTGTCTACAGATTACAGGATGTTCTAATAATATGGGTGCACAAAGGGAGAAGTCTAAAGCTTCAACACCTGTGAAGTTTAAACGCATCAATAAAGGGTGGTACAAACATATGTAATAGTTTGTATCACCCTTTGTTGATGTTAGAAATCATAAGGAAAAGGTTGATAGTTAGATATTTTTCATAAAGAAAAGACACTTATATAAGAGTGTCCTTTCTAATAGTTTTTTAGCAGAAGCAACTGCATCCGATAATGATTAATAGTATAAAGAGTACAACGAGTAAAGCAAATCCGCCAGCAAAACCACAGCCTTCTCCGCAATTACCACCATAGCCCATAATAGTTCCTCCTTTAGGTAAGAGGATAAAACTAAGGTTCATTCATGTATTTTAACAGGCTCGCTTTACCTTATGTTTTTAAGAATGAATGGAGCAGGTTCTTTTTTATTTTATCGAAAGTAAACTTTTAGCCAGTAGTTTATTTTCATACTATTGATTTTTATAAGTATTTGGTGAAAAATCAAGGAGCTGCCAAAAAATACTATACCGAAATTTAGTTCGGTATAGTAACGTGCATATAAAAGATCCCACTTTGCTATATCCTCAAAAAGAGTCATAAAAATCTATGTTTTTTTAATTCAGTTGCAAACTACAAAACTTCTTTTTAAAGAAATGTATGTACATACAAATTATATTTTATTCCATAACTCCCTAACTTTTGTTCACGATAGTCTGATATTGAAAAAAATATAATATTTGGTACGACATCACTTTGTTTTTTTATAAAGTTTTGTAATTAAACTATAATATTGTATTTTTTTTGTATTATTGAAATTAGTAATAATAAAATGTATTATTGAAAAGCACAATTTATAATTCAAGTAATCAGGACTATGCGTCTATTATAATTTGAACATTCAGAAATTATAATATTGTCTAAAAATGAGGTGAGATTCATAGAAACAGTAAATATTAAATGGTATGGAATGTATAGTATAAATGATTTTTATAATAGGGAAGAAGCTTCTAAGAAGGGGATATTTGCAATCTCTAGAGTATGTGCTAAGAATGTAACATTGCTATATATAGGACAAACCAAAAGAAGTTTTATACAAAAGATAAGGGAACTTAATAAGGTGTGGCCTTTCGATGAGAGCGAATTAAAGATTACATTAGGAATAATAGAATTTCCTAGTGGTGAAATTTACTCTGAAAAGAAGGTAAAAGAGATAAAATCTCTTTTGATTTTACGACATACCCCATTAGAAAACGAAACATCTTTATTATACTATAGAGGGAAATTTAATTTAAAAATTATAAATAAGGGAAGAAGAGGTTTAATTGTTAAAAAGCTTTCTACAGGAGATCTAATGTGGACATAATTGGAATCACCTTTGAATAAAATTGAAGGTTTCTTAAGTGCGGAAGCTTATCAATTTTTAATGTATTAAACTATTTTGAATGACATATGTCAGATGCTTGAAAAAAATAAATTTTATTATGATCTGAGATCCTGTAGGAAAGTGTAGTTTATTTCTATTATTTAATAAAATATTAAGAAAATTATAGAGATAATACATAAAGAGTAGAGGAGAAAGTAAACGCGGAGGTTTGAAGAATGGGACAAGTAAGTAGATTTCAAGAAAAACAACAGAATCGTCGTCAAAAGGCAATTTTTAATATTGCATTTACTTTAATATTAGTGACAGTTGGTATAGTGACATACCAGTTATTTACTGCTTCTAATACATCAAAGAAAGCAATTGCTCAAGAAAAGAAAGCAACAAAGATAGAAGAGAAGAAAACTGAAGATAAAGAAACAGCAAAGATAGAAGAGAAGAAAACTGAAGATAAAGAGGTAGCAAAGATAGAAGAGAAGAAAACTGAAGATAAAGAAACAGCACAGCTAGAAGAGAAGAAAACTGAAGATAAAGAGGTAGCAAAGATAGAAGAGAAGAAAACTGAAGATAAAGAAGCAGCACAGCTAGAAGAGAAATCAAAAGCAGAAAAATCGGTAAAAACAAACGGAAATGAAAATAATGAGGAAGAAAAAGCGGCATCTCAAGAAAAGGGTTCTCAAACTAATCCTTCTTGGAAGCCAATTGGTACCGAGCAAGGAGCAAAACCTGAAATGAAATTTAAAGAAGGAACAGTAGATTGGAGTGAGATGAAAAAAGCAATTTCTTATGCTGTTGATGTTCCAGAGAGCCAATTGATTTTCGATTTTATTGGGAATAATGGTAATAATAAAGCCTACGGTAATGTACGAGATAAGCAAAATAATAAAAAATATAAGGTTAATATTGATTGGGTAGAAAATCAGGGGTGGAAACCAGCATCTGTTCAGGTGGTAAGATAAATAATAGAAATGTAATGATGTAAATAAGCTGTCCATATGGGCAGCTTATTATTTTTTTGCTTTATTTACCTCACTATTTTATCTATAACTTCTTTATATTTATGATAGTAATTAGTTTCAAATAAATATGGGGATAGTTGGACTGAACAAAATGTTCCTTGTAAGTAGTAAGCATCTTTTTCGATTTTAATTTATAATTATTTATAAAAAAGAAAAGACACCCTAAGGTGCCTTCCTTCGACTTGAACCATCTTAATTTTAATAATATATTGGACTCCCATCCAAATATTATTTTACCATGTTAAGTTGTTTTATTCATTGAGAAATATGTTTTAAATCTATATTTTTAAAAAATATATAGATTTGAACAATATGTATACGAGCCGCATATCAAAAAAAAGACACTCTCAAGAGTGCCTCTCCTTAGCAGCCGAATCCGCCGCCCCAACAGCTAGCGCCAACGATGATTAATAAGATGAAGAGCACAACAAGTAAGGCAAATCCGCCGCCGAAACCACAGCCTCCACCACAACTACCGCCATATCCCATATTAACTCCTCCTTCCATAAAGACCATTTATTAATGGATTTAATTTAATTTATGTTTTTAAGGATGAATGGAGCAGGTCCTTAAAAAATAAAAGGATTTTGGAAGTTAAAAAGAGTTGACGACCTTATTTTTGTCACCGGTATTTCGTCTTCTACATATTGTATTTTATTCTGTGTATTGGGGGAAGGAGGATCTTATGGCTAATTCTGAGATGATTTTACGTTTACTTACGGATTTAAAGATTGAACAACAATTGTTGAAAGAACAGTTAGAGAAAATGCAAACAGCTGTGACTATTCTTGAAGAAAAATCAGTGACGCTTAAAGAAAAACCAGCGACTCTTAAAGAAAAAACAATGACTCCTGAAGAAAAACCATCTGTTACAAAGCAAAGGGCTTTTTCTGGACGCCCAACATCTTTTCGTGATTGGAGAGCATCTAGTCAAAAAAATTAGGGAATGTTATGTGAAATGATAAGTAAAAAAGTACAGTCTGCTGTAGAAAAGACTGTACTTTTTTATGTCAGTAGAGAATGTTAAGGGAGACGTATTTATTTGGCCTATTCCACTTTTAATTGGAGTTCTTTATCTAACTTATCATTATTAATTTTTAAAGTTAATCCTTGCGTGTTTTTCGGTACATCAAATACAATGTTTCCTTCCGAATGTTCATCAGGGTTAACAATGCCAAATTTAAATGTAGAGGTATTTGCAGCTTTAAGTACGGATTGATGTTCATTAGAAATGTGATATTCTTTTCCAAATTCATCAATTAATTTAAAGTTGTTGATATCTAGTGTAATGGGTCCTTCTTTGCGATTATAAACTGCGATATCTAATACTTTAAAGACACCTTGTGCTTTAACTTCTCCAGTCCCTAGAACATCTAATGACTCGGCAGATCCCATTGACATGTATACATCAGAGGAATCTACATTGGTAGGAAGTTCTTTTTGCGGATTCTTGCGATTAAGTTCGTTATTCTCTGTTTTTTTTGAAGTCTTTTGCTCGTTTTTCGCAGATGTATCATGTGAACTGCAAGCTGATACTCCAAACAAGAATGTGCTACATAATAATGATGTTAATAACTTTTTGTTCATCGTTTGTTTCTTCCTTCCAAAATAGAAGCACGTTTAATGAGTGCTATATATATTTGTCTTTATATGTATTACATTTTATATCTTATTATATTGATTTTGGAAGGAAAAGGGAAAACGTTGTACATTTCTCTGATTCGAATTATTTATCTGTCTAAAAGTTGAAATTAAAATGAGCCCCATAAATGATAAACCATTCCACTAACAAAAAACACTAATCCTAAAAATAAAACAATTAAAGCAAGTACTCCATTTTTATTATGTTCCATAAAATTAGCTCCTTTTTCATTTACTTATATACAAAAGCCTCTAGTCGTAATTATGGCTAAAGGCTTTAATCTTCATACTTTGTACTTTATAAAAAAGTTGTACTTCTGTATTAATTTGGAATATGATTATTTAAAGAGAAGGTGATGAGTACATGCATGAAACAAAACAATTCCCGCTTATATCGGGAAATCTCTCATTAGATTTAGTAAATACAGAGTTAGTTAGGCGTGGACAACGTTATGATTTATTAATAACAGATGAAGATGTATTAGAATGGTTACATGTAATAAAGGTTAATCTTCCTTTTTTGAATGGAAAAACATTTATAGGGATTCAAGAGCGAATGAAGCTGGTTACATCTAGTATATTAGAAATAAGAAATATAATGAGAAAGCAGTTTGAGGCAATTGCTGATCAGCACGAAATTTCCAATGATTTTATTACGTATTTAGAAAAACAAATTGAGAAAGCACCGTTTACATATAAAATCATTGAACAGCAGCTAGTACCTATCCCGGTTGGAGAAATCGAGGATGTACTCACATCGTTAATTGCATTTGATGCTTTAACTTTAATAGTAGAAAATAAGCTTATTTTCCTTAAAAGGTGTTCAAACCCTGACTGTGTTTTATTATTTATAGATAAGAGTGGAAAACGAAAATGGTGTTCTATGAAAATATGTGGGAACCGGAAAAAGGTAGCAAAATTCCAGAATCGAAAATGTGAAGAAGTTTAGGGAATCAACTTATAACAGTTGATTCTTTTTTTTGTATTCTTGAACTAACCCTTAAAATTAATGTTTACAGGTTAGTTATGTCAGGTTATAATTGTTGGTAAATAAAGGAGGAGAACGATGGATAATATAACAGCAACTAAGCAGAAAGATCCTCAACCAATAAGTGTACGATATTTTACGAAAATGAAAGGGAAAGGAAGAAGCCCATTACAAATAAATGTAAAGGACTCTTTAACGGGACTACTAGGGGGATTTTTAACAATTCTTACCTTAACATATTTAACGAGCATAACCTCTACAGAATTATTAATGGCTCCATTTGGGGCGAGTTGTGTATTGGCGTTTGGAGTTTGGAATGCGCCATTATCTCAGCCGCGTAATATTATTGGAGGACATTTGATTTCAACTTTCATCGGTCTATCAATATATCATTTGTTTGGGAATGAATATTGGACAATTGCTTTAGCGGTGGGGATGGCAATAGCCGTTATGATGTTAACGAGAACGACGCACCCTCCAGCAGGCGCCGATCCGATTATCGTTATTTTAGGGGCAAATAGTTGGAGTTATTTAGTAACACCAGTTTTAATTGGCTCCGTTGTTATTGTAGTTATTGCTTTATTCATTAATAATATGAGTAGTAAAAGAAATTATCCAACTTTTTGGGTGTAGTTTGTGAAGTGAAAAATAATTTAAGTGAGTATTCTATTCTTACTATGTTTTCATTTCACATACATTTTAGTTTACAAAGAAAAGACACCCATATAAGAGTGTCTTTTCCAATAGTTTTTTAGCAGAAGCAAGAAGCTCCAACGATGATTAATAAAATAAACAATACAACTAATAGTGCAAATCCTCCAGCAAAACCGCAGCCTTCGCCGCAACTACCACCAAATCCCATAATAGTTCCTCCTTTAATAAGAGGGGAAAACAAAGGGTCACTCGTGTTTTTTAACGGATTCCATTTACTTTATGTTTTGAAGTATAAACATGAGCGGGTCCTTTTGAAAATAAAAAAGACACCTTGAGGTGCCTTTTGTCCAATGTCATTTCATTAATATTCGTTAGCATAAAATTCTTTTATTAGCTTTATTTCATTTGTATCTGGGTTAAATTTAAATATTTTAATTTGATTAGATTCGTCTTTGTATGCAAATGTATTATCGCCAACTTGGGTCATATTGCTCGTGTTTACGATAGGTTCACTACCGTGATCAGTGATTTCCACAGTTTTCTCACGATCCCAGAATGCAATGACAACAATCAAAATGATAAGACATACACGTATAAAACGTAATTCTCTTGCAACAGGATGTTCCATCTGTTAGTCTCCTTTATTGTTTGATAGATTCTGTTTATAAAAGAGATAATTCCTAGGAATAGAATATAAATAAAAAAGACACTTTAAAAAGTGTCTTTTTTATTTTAGTTATGCGCATTACTTAATAAGACGCTAGTTCCTCAGTCTGGCTATGAGTAACTATGTAGGGTAACTCCATTATAACATTTTAACCAGTAATGGGTCTATATGGAATTTAGTTGATTTTAATTTTGATGATTCATAACTATTTGTTAAGTATTTAGATGAGCTTGATATAGATGCTATGTCTTATACATTGGTCTTGCGGCAATACAACTGGAGAAAGGGGAGGTTTGCATTAATCGAGCGAGGGGCAAATCGTGGGCTTTGGGAAGAAGCTGATGTAGAAGATTATGAAGAGAGAAAGAAAGTTTTACATACATTTAAAGCACAGCTGATAAAGTGTAGAGTTATATTTCCCTTTACACGAACATAACGGTATAATATAGTTAAGTAAACTTAACTATTAAGTGAAATGAAATAAAAGCATGGAGGATGCTATGACTAGAACGTATAAAGAAGTAATTAATGAAATGAATCGAGCCTATACGGAACTCTATATTTTACTATTTCAAGATTTAAAGGATGAGTTCGGTCTTACTGGGCAGCAAGAGAGCATGCTATTTCATATTAATTTAAATGAAAACACGACAGCAAATCACATTGCGACTACTTTTAATATATCAAAAAGTGCCGTTAGCCAAGTTTTATCGAAATTGGAGAAACAGAAGATGATTTCAAAACAAGTAAACCCTAATAATAAACGTGAGTATTTCCTTACACTTGGTCCAAACGGTAGTAAGTATATAGAGCGGTTGTCTGAGTTAGATGATGTATTAATTGAGAAATACTTTTCTAAAATCGATATAAATGCCCTAGAGCAAATGACCGATACATTAACGAAAATAAATAAAGTGATATTGGAAGAAAAGCAGAAGGATCTTGATTGTAATGAGTAAGAAGCAAGATGAAACAATTAGTAGAAAGGAGGGGAAGCGTGTTATGAGTTACATACCAAATATGATTACGATAGCAAATTTTGTGTGTGGACTTTTGGCTATTCACGCTGTTTTCGTTCACGATATGTATGGTGCAGTTATGTTCATTATTACAGGTATGGTCTTTGATCTGTTTGATGGCATGGTCGCTCGGAAATTGGATTCTGTTTCGGAAATAGGCGGAGAGTTAGATTCATTTGCGGATTTAGTTACTTTTGGGGTGGCACCGTCTATTCTTGCATATAGTGCCTCGTTAAAAGATTTGCAGTCTATCGGGATAATATGTGCGCTTGCTTATAGTATTTGCGGAATGCTTCGGCTTGCAAGATTTAACATACAGCAAAGCAAACTTCCGACATTTATCGGAATGCCGATTCCATTCGCGGCAATGTGTCTCCTTATTTTATGCTTTTTAAATAATCCAGTTTCCGTGGCGTTTGGTACATGCGTACTCGCTTATTTAATGGTGAGCAAAATCAAATTTCCCCATTTTAAAAAACATATAGCTGAAAGCTTGGATCCTGAAAGCTTGGATTGATGATACGGAACTACAATGAGAAAGATAAAGGAGAATAGCATGATTCGTACGGCATTAAGATCGTTCAACATACAAATGTATTGTTTGCTAGGCGTAATGTTATTGGGATGGTTGATGACGCCTTTTTCAGCCCAGTTTGTCGGGATAAGCATTGGCCTTTTGGTGAGTATGTACTGCGCCTGGATTTTAGGAAGGCGTATTGAAAAGTTTGGAGATAGTATTGTAAAAAAAGAAAAAGCACCGATGCTCGGAATGATAAATCGGTTCGCAGCCGCAATACTAGGTGCGATTATTATGTATGAAATAGAACACCATGAATTCATGTGGACATTTGCTGCTGGAATCATGGGGGGATATTTCTTGGTTATTATTAATTTGGGGTATTACAGTATGAGGGATGCGGAGGAGTAAAGAAAAGACACCCTAAGGTGCCTTCCTTCGACTTGAACCATTTTCATTTAATACGAATCTATCCGTATTACCCCTTTGTTATAAATGTAAACACACCCTATAAAACAGAATCATCTATATACACCAGATTGTTAGTTCATAAAATACAAGAAATTTGAGATTAGCATCGGAGTAACGCCACATCCCCTAAAATGATTGATATGTTACGCCTATCAAAAGAATCTGCTTTATAGAACGTGTCCACAGTTTATATTTTACTATATTTAATATTCATTAAGTGTATTTTTTGTTAATATGTATAATTACATAAAGTTGAAGGCGAAAGAGAGTATGCTTTCGTATTGTGTAATGAAGAAAAAACACTTTAAGGTGCCTTCTTTCGATTGGAATCATCTTAATTGTATTGCGTCGTTATCATATAAGAAAAAAGACATCAATTAAGATGTCCTTTTTTCTTTGTAAAATTGGTGTTAAGAAGGTATAACCTATGAATAATATAACAATCATCGAGTAAGTTTATTATAGCAGCGATAAATAGGGTTTTTATATGTAATATTACATATATATAGATTTATTTATATTTTATTTGTATATTTTAATTGTCTGTTCCTTGTTTTAATTCGTTTAGTTATACTATTTTTTGAGTGCTCCAGCAATGGAGCCTTTTTTTAGTATTCTATTTTGATGATGTTCCATAAGATTAGCACCTTTTAAAGCTGTTTTTATATAAAAAGCCTTTAACTTGTAATTATAGCTAAAGGCTCTAAGTGTCATACTTTATAGTTTATAAAATCTTATAAGAAGAATAACCAGTATTTTATATAGAATTTATCCCGCTATTTGCCGGGCTGCCTGTAAACGCCCAAGTGGTGAGAGCTGATTAAAGTTTCACTTTATAATGTTTTTTATCCAATTTGGAATTGAAAATGTACTAGCTTGATAATGAAGCTAGGTTATTAGAAGTGAAAAATTTTAGTTTTATTATAATTAATAGAAATGAAAGTAGTGTAAATATAAATCCACTCCAAATAAGTTGATGAATACCTAAGTTTGAAATGAACCAGCCTCCAATAGTTGTTCCTAGAGTAATTCCGAGATTTGAGAATGAAACGAATAGGCTATTACCAAATTCGGGTGCTTCTCTTGCTTCACTTATTAACCATGTTTGACCAACAATTAATCCACCAGCATGCACGATTCCCCAAATGAATACCATAAAAATCATTGGAACAAGATAAGAACCTAAATAATAAACCAATATGTAAACAATAGAATATAAAATAGGGAACGATATTACTGTATTTACTATGCTTCTTTGCAAGAGACTACCAAATAAATGATTGCCTAAAATCATAACTATACCAAATATGAATAGCATGATACTGATGAGAGATCCATTCATGGAAGTTACTTTTGCAAGGTACTCGGCGAAGTAGCTGTATACGGAAAACATAGCTGCAAAAAGGAATGTTATGGTTAAAATATTTAACCATAATCCTGGTTTGCCGAGTATACGAATTTGTTTGCCGAAAGACATTTTTTCTTTAACGGGCATAGAAGGAAGTGAGATTAGCATTCCAATGAATGCAAGGGCGTTAATAAGCGCTCCGAATAAGAAAGCAATTTCTAATGAAAATTGATCTGCAAGGTAAGAGGTTAATGGTACACCTAGTGCAAAGCCAACCGTAATTCCCATGAAAACTTTTGTAACCGCTTGACCACTCTTTTCAGGAGGGGCAAGTTTAGCAGCTGTTACAAGAGCGATTGAAAAGAAGAGTGGGTGAAGTGCTGCTGGTAAAATACGAAAAACAAGCATGATTTCAAATTGTGTTGTATAAGCGTAGATTATATTTGAAATAACAAAAACAAAGATGACTGTTAATAAAATTATTTTGCGATTAATACTAGAAATGAGCAGAATTAAAAACGGACCAGAAATAGCAACGACTAGTGCGAATATACTTACTAAAAATCCTGCTTGTGCAGTTGAAATGCCAAATTTCTGAGTGATTTGTGGTAATACGCCGACAATACCCATCTCGGTAGTAATAATTCCAAACACCCCTATTGCTAGTGTAAGAATAAGTAAAGGACTTACTTTTTTCATTTGTAAAACTCTCCATTCTTATTATTATTTTGAAAGTAAAATCGATTTATTAACAAAGAAATGAGCATGATTGGATGTCAATAGTATTAGAATTATGTAATGTTAAATACAAAGACAGATATCTAAATAACTAGATATGATATGTTAAAAAAATGCTCCTTTCTATGTTTCTTACTTTTATAGGTAGCGAAGTTTTAAAAAGAATGTATTGGACAGCTATATAAAAGTAGAATGTGTGAAAGCAAATAATCAATTGGTAGGTTGATTATTTGCCTTCATTTTATAATTCGTTTTGAACGTATTCAGAAAACTCTCGTATTGTTTTTTCATTTCGGCGATAGTAGGTCCATTTTCCAATTCGGTCAGATTGTAGTAAACCTGCTTTTTTCATAGTTAATAAATAACTAGAAATAACCGATTGGGCTAAGCCAGTTTTAAGCTGGATATCTCCTACGCACACTCCAACTTGAAAACTAAGGCCTTGCTCTAGATAAGCTTTTTCATCGAAATGGTTTTCTGGATTTTTCAACCATGATAAAATTTGACATCTTGTTTCATTTGACAATGCTTTATAAATTAATAAAGGTTCCATAAGGATATTATATCTACTTTTATAGATTTGTAAATGGATTTGTGTGATTTTAAGGGAAGAAGGTATAGTTGATCCCCTCGAATAGGAACAGGGTGCTCTTGATCTGTACCTTTTGTAAAGGACATTCTAAAAAAAGTTAGGCAACCTAAAAAAGATGATTTCTGTATGCAAACAGGAGTCATTTTCTTTAAATTCTATTGATAGCAAGAGTGATTATAGTACGTCATATATTTCTTAATTTCATGTGTTAACTGAACAAACGATTCACATGAGTTTATATATGCTGCATCGGTTAAAGTATTACGGGCAAAAATGATAGTATTGTTAGGTTTAAGCATGTTGTTGCCTAGCTATCAATGGCGGATTCCTAAGAAGAGTAATAATAAAACCCAACTGAAGATTTAAGAAAAATTTTATGTTTATCCCACTCTTTATTTTAAAAGTTTTTCCTATCCTATAAATGACTTACATCATGAAGGAGACTAAAAAAGACAAAGTCATAGATGAAAATGTAAAGTTAGGGGATTCTACATGCATACAGGAGTTTTGATTAGTTATTTGTATACGTATTTTTTTACTATAATTTTTTGTATTGTGTTTCAAATTGGATTTTATTTTAAAGCGAAAAACAATATATCTATTCGGCATTTTTTATGGGTGTATGTTTTTCTATTCTACCTTTCGCTAGTGTATAAGGTGACGCAAATCGCGACTGTATGGGATATAAGTAGATATGAAACGTGGATTCGTGTAAGTCAAATCAACTTGACTCTATTTGATACGGTAGGTAGTACTACGTATCTTTTGAACATTGTACTGTTTATGCCGTTAGGTTTTTTATTACCGACTATTTGGCCGCAGTTTAGAAAGATAAAAAACACCGTATGCGCGGGATTCTTTTTTTCATTGGCAATTGAGTTAAATCAATTACTAAATAATAGAATTACAGATATTGATGATTTATTTACGAATACCCTTGGGGCAATTATTGGGTATGTCTTATATAAAGTATTATATACAGCGTTATTTAAATTGATATTGAAAAGAGAGGAAAAAAAGCTTGCTACAAACTCGTCTCTAGTCATAAAATACGAGGCTGTTTTTTGTTTAGTGTGTTCATTTGTAGGTGCGATGTTCATTTATTATCCAGCTTTATTTGGAAGACCTGTAATCATTCAGTGAGGTGATTATGAATTTCTTTTGAACGCTCGAGCGATATTTCAATTTGTAAAAAGCCTTTAACTTGTTATAGTTAAAGGCTTTTATCATCATAATTTTTACTTACCAATTACCCACTCTAACATCCGCCTTCAACCACTTCACCCAATCCAAATCCTCTACCTTAAGCAAACTGAGCGAAACACCCTTCATATCTAAAGAAGTCAACAGCGTACCAACCTTTACGAACTCCACATGTAATCCTTCCAGCTCACACAAACGGCGAATGTCATTCGCGAAAATATATTGTTCCATTAATGGTGTCGCGCCGAGTCCATTAATGAGGATAGCGAAATTGTCTCCTTTTCGCCAGCGATAAATGCTTTTTAGTTTGTTCATCAGTTCGATCGCTAATATTTCAGAAGAGGATAGCGCTTCTTTACGGTAACCTTTTTCGCCATGGATGCCGACGCCGTAAAACACTTCATCATTGTTTAATGTGAATGAAACTTTTCCTTTTACTGGATCGTTGGCAGGGGAAAGGGCAACTCCTAATGTGTGTAAGTTTTCAGTAATAGAACGGCCGAGTGCTGTTAGTTCTTCTAAAGAATGTCCTTCAAGAGCGGCCGCACCAAGTATTTTTTGAACGAAAACAGTGCCAGCTACGCCGCGTCTTCTTTTATTAAAAGAAGCATCATCTTCAATTGAAACGTCGTCATTTACGATGATGTGGTCAATTTTTCTTCCTTCTTCTTTAGCAATTTGCTTTGCCGCTAGAAAGTTTTCAACGTCATCTTTAAAGTTTTTAATGATGAATAAAATATTTTTATCTTTCGGCATGAGGCGAGTTGCCGCCACAATTTGTTCCACTGTAGGCGGAGTGAAGATGCTTCCGTTTACTGCTGCCGTAAGCATTCCTTTTCCTACATAGCCAATATCAGCGGGTTCATGTCCGCTACCACCGCCGCTTATTATAGCAACGTTTTGCTTCAGTTTTTCAATATCTTTTACATAAATGATGTTATTTGTTTCGTCGTAATTTACTTTGTCGTTATGTTCAAAATAAAAGCCATGCATCATATCTTGAACAATATTTTGTACATCATTCATAATCTTTTTCATTGCTTTTGCCACCCTTTAATTACTTTGCTGACTGCTCCAGTAATAGTAGTAATTGATTGTTTATCATATTTTTCATGAGAGAAGACATAATGGATGGATTTACTTCGCACTTGCTTTCAATCCAATCTTTTATCGTTCCAACGAAGCCGTGACTATAAAAGGAGGCAATCGTATTTTTTGTCTCATCAGAAAGGCTGAATCCACAGTTCGCAGATAATTCATCAATAATCTTCATATATAAGTTTTTCGTATGCTCAAATAAATAGTGATTAAACGAGTTTTGTTCAATGACTTTAAAAGCATTTCGGTAAAATTTTTGATTTTCATAAAAGTAATCAAATAATAAATCGAAAATGTTTTCCCATGTTTCATAATCGAGAAAGTCGATAATGTTTTCTTTCGTTTCTTCTCTATAAATCCAGCTTAATAGTTCAAATTTATCTTTAAAATGATAATAAAAAGTTTGCCTACGCATTTGACAGTGTAACATAATATCGCTCACTGATATTTTATGAAACGACTCTGTTTCCATTAAATATTTCAATGAGTTCGCGATTATTTTTTTAGAAATTATAGAAGAGGTCATCTGAATCATCCCTAGAATGTTATTAATATAAAAATCCTATCTATAAATGAGAGCGGTGTCTTTAGACAGATTGTCCATTTTGTCCGTTTACTATAAAACGCTTTCATTTTAACATGAGTAGTAAGAAGAAGATTTCAAATATATCACAATATATTAAAGGAATTGAGGGATAATCACAATGAAAAAGATTATAAACAAACCAGAAACATTAGTAATGGAAATGTGTAACGGAATGGTTATGGCTCACCCAGAGCTTGAACTTTTGAAAAAATATAAAGTTATTAAGAAGAAAGAAATGAACGAAAACAAAGTAACGTTAATTAGTGGCGGCGGTAGTGGCCATGAGCCGGCACATGCAGGATTAGTCGGAAAAGGAATGTTAGATGCGGCGGTGTGCGGAGATGTGTTTGCGTCACCTTCACAAATTCAGGTGTATCAAGCGATTAAAGAGACAGCTAGTAAAAAAGGAACGTTATTAATTATTAAAAATTACAGCGGCGATATTATGAATTTCAAAAACGGAGCTCATTTAGCGACGGAAGATGGAATTGAAGTCGACTACGTAAAAGTGGATGATGATATTGCGGTAGAAGATAGCCTATATACAGTAGGACGCCGCGGCGTTGCGGGAGTTATTTTAGTTCATAAAATTGCCGGCGCAGCAGCGGAAGAAGGTATGGATTTAGGAGCGGTGAAAGCTGTAGCGGAAAAAGCAGCGGCTAACGTGCGCACAATCGGTTTAGCGTTAACTTCTTGTACAGTTCCAGCGAGCGGATCACCTACTTTCACACTTGCGGAAGATGAAATGGAATACGGCGTAGGTATTCACGGCGAACCAGGAATTAAGCGTGAAAAAATGCTGTCAGCAGATGAACTAGCTAACCGTATGACAAATGATCTTGTAAAAGATTTAGGAGTAAAAGATGGCGAGGAAATCGCACTTCTAGTTAACGGTTTTGGCGGAACACCACTGCAAGAACTTTACTTATTTAACAACGCAGTGACGCGAGAACTAGCTGCTAGAAACATTAAAATTAATAGAGTATTTGTCGGTAACTATATGACGAGTATCGATATGGCTGGTATGTCTTTAACAGTAATGAAATTAGATGATGAGCTAAAAACATTACTATCGAAAGAATGTAATACACCAGCGTTTAAAGTAGATGGACCAGTTGAAAGTGTTGAGTACGTAAATGTGCTTGAAGAGACAGAAGAGAAGGAAGTTTCCTTTGAAATAGAAACAGCGGAAGAGCACGCTGTTATAAAAGATAATGTCATTACATTAAACAACATGATTTATCTCGTTGATAAAATGAGCGACGTTATTATTAAAAATGAAGTACCGTTCTGTGAGCTAGATACGCATGCTGGCGACGGCGACTTCGGAATGAGTGTTGCAAAAGGATTTAAGCAATTAAAACGTGAGTGGCATTCTATTGTAGAACAAGAAAACGTAACGATCGGATCATTCCTTGACGGTTGTTCGATGATTATTATGGAACATTGCGGCGGCGCATCTGGTCCAATTTGGGGTGGTGCATTCCGCGCAGCTAGTAAAGCAGCGGGCGAAAAACGTGAGTTAACAGTGAAAGAGTTCGCTGAAGTGTTGCAGGCAGCACTTCACGGTATACAATCTATCGGTGAAAGATCATTCGGTAGAGGAGCAGTAGTTGGTGACAAAACACTTGTTGACGCACTTGCTCCATGTGTAGACTCTTGGTTAGCTAGCGCTTCAAACGAAGAAGACGTAAAAACTGCCTTTGAAAAAGGTGCAGAAGCAGCAGTTAAAGGAGCAGAGTATACGAAAGAAATCGTAGCTCGCATGGGCCGCGCTGGTACAGTTGGCGAAAGAAGTTTAGGATATCCAGATGCAGGTGCACATGCGCTTGGGGTTATCTTTACGGAGATTGCGGGTAGTTTGAGATAGAAATTGGAAAGTCCCTCTGCTTTAAGGCGGAGGGATTTTTATATAGTTGATATGTAGAAGACTTCTTTCGGTTCTTTCTCTGTAAAATATGAGTTTGTTACTATTTTTGATAAAACATTATTTCAAAGCGACACTTAATATTTCTCAACATGCATATATTGAAAATAGTTAGAAAATTTAAGATAATCATTTATGAAGAAATATATTATAAAAAAAGGGGGAATTTATTTTGTTACGTCGCTTATCTATTTGTACAGTACTAACAGCTTTTATATTTACTTTATTTACATTT
This sequence comes from Bacillus sp. FSL K6-1218, assembly GCF_038006445.1. Taxonomy (NCBI): domain Bacteria; kingdom Bacillati; phylum Bacillota; class Bacilli; order Caryophanales; family Bacillaceae; genus Bacillus; species Bacillus sp. FSL K6-1218. The sequence continues at coordinate 1,005,019 of NZ_JBBOVE010000001.1, forward strand.
AACGGCTCTGCTTTCGCGGCTACGAATGCTACTGAAAATGAAAATGTAGTAGCAGCTTGTGCAAAGGGAGGTACGGTAGGTGTATATGGTGCAAAGATGCGCAGTGGTTATACTGTCGATTCACCTGTCTTACATACATTTAATGATGGTACGAAAATTACTGGAACATGGGTAACTGGTGAATATGTTCAAGGTCATTACAGTAATTCTAAACAGTGGTTAAAAGTTACATATAAAGGGATGACAGGTTATGTATCCCATACAACATTATATAACGTTTGCTCATAAAACTATGTACCATAATAGCTTTGGATATATTGAGCTAATCTCTTCTAGAGATTAGTTCTTTTTTTATCTCTTAGTTTTTAATGGGGCATTTTTTGAAAAAGACCAACGATTCATTAAATCGATGGTCTTATGTTTATCCCGCATTAACGGGCAGTAAGACCCACACCTCAAAATTCAGCGGAAGCAAAGAAGTTAGGTGGAGGATCAACTGCCCGTAAACGCCCGATTGGTTCAACTAATAATCAGTGGGGGATGAACAAAACCCCCACTGATTAAAGTTTCACTTTATATATTATTCATTTGTATCTATATCAAATTTTCCGGTACTTTTTGCTTATTTGAGAGATTTCTTCAATCAAATTGTATTTTAGACTTAGTTTTTTTGTGATTGCAGCTTATCAATTTTCCAGTATGTTTGTAGAGGGTCTAAAGAGCTTTCAATATAAAACATATATTCATCTACGGTACGTGGTACTTCAAAAGCTATTTTCAATTCTACCGTTTCATTTGGTTTAACTTGTATATCAGAAGGGTTTTGATCAAGTACCTTTCCTTTATAGGCCTTTCCGTCTTTTTCATCTTTTAAGTTATATTTTAATTCTGATAGTCCAATCGTTTGACCTCGTACATTTTTTACAGAGACATTAACAATGATGGAATCGTTGCTATCATTTAAATATGCACTTTGAACGGCGGTCAAGTAATAGCCTCCCTTAACACTCTCACCAACTAATAAAATACCTTGTTCCAAGCGGCTCATATCTTCCTTTTCTTCAAAGTTTATTAATTCTTCATTTACATTTTTTGCGCTTGGTTCTTCTATTGGAACATTTTCAACGGCACTATCTGTTTTATCTTGTGTGCAAGCAGCCGTAACACTGACTAATACTAGAATGAAAGTAAGTAATATAGATAATTTTCTCATAAAATTTATCTGTCTCCTTAAGTTTCTCAATTTTGTGCAACTATACATATAAGATTAACATAATGTCTCATTATTGGCTCAAAATAGGTGGTCTTTTAAACAACTTATTCTTTTTACTTTTAATATACATTCGATTGGTTCTCGCGATATTTGTTAATCTTTTAAAACATTGGCTTAGTAATACCGAGGGTTATTATAGATATATTAATCATGTAATTTGTCCATATCAAAATGAACGTTTTTTGCATCTAATATATTGTAAATAGATTTTATTTTGAAAGGATGTGATTATATGGCCCATAAATCTACTGGAGTGTTTCGAGTTCCAGTCTCTGAAAATGGGATTATTCCAACTGCTCTCAACATTATGCTAAACAATGATTCACGTTGCCATACTAGTAATGTAACGGTAACTGTTAAGAGAAGTCGAAACACTTTTTTCCCAACTCAAAATGAATTAGTTGAAATCTCTCGTACTTTTGTTTCTTTAGAACCAAACAGAACAACTAAGATTGTGTTATTTACTCCAGAATTTCAAATAGAAGATTTTCTTGATGTCATCATTAGTGGAAATAAAGAGGATGTTAAGGATGTTCTTGTATATTCTTTCTTAGCAGATTCAGTAGGTCACAATCTGCCATCTACTGTTTTCAGAAATGCAGAATACACTTTTGCTTGCTGACACAGTGATGATATATTCTTTACTGTCGTATATCTGAATTGAAATGTTGCAAACAGCACTTCAAGGCATATAATCTATCGTTGAAAGATCATTCGGCAGAGGAGCGGTAGTTGGTGAAAGAAGTTTAGGATATCCAGATGCAGGTGCACATACGCTTGGGGTTATCTTTACGGAAATTTTAGGTAGTTTGAAATAGAAATTAAAAGATCCCTTCTACCTTAAGGTGGAGGGGGTTTCTTAATATTGTTTTTTGATATATATTGCTAAATATGTTCCAATAATTCATTCTATTGTATTGAGAATAATGTCATCTACATCAAAAAAACGGCTTATAAAAGGAACTAGTATTTGAGGTGGGTTTATTAACGAATTTTATATATAGCATGAATGAAAATGAGATAAATAAAACAATATTCCCTATTATGTTTTTAAAAATTAATTGAGCAGCTCCTTGTAAAAATAAAGAAAAGACACCTAAAGGTGCCTTCCGCCGACTTAAATTAATTTTAATATTATCGATCTAAGTTTAAAAGCTGTAGGGATTTTTTCTGTGGGTTTTGTAAGTAGTTTTTACGAAATTATGAGTGTTTTTTATTTTGTATTTCAATAAGTTCATCTGGTAGCATTTTTGTATAATATTCTTTTTCTGTTAGTTCAAATATAAATAATGCTTTTTTCCAGTTATAAATAACATCTTCTACATTATGTTGTTTCATTTTTAATAAACACTGACCTTTTAAATAGAATAGTTCACCTAGTAGGTATAAAGTATTTAGATTAATTGCTAATTTGATACCCTTATCAATGTACTTTATTGCCTCTTCATATTGATATGTGAAGTCGAAACATTTTGCTAAATTTAACATGAGTTTTAATTTAATTTCTTTATCTTTAGGAAAATCTAACTTATTAAAATTAGTTAAACATCTTTTGAATATATTAATACTTTTTTCATATTCTTTATTTTCCGCATAAAATATAGCCATTGTTTGCATAATATCTATTTCTCTTTCTGATAAAAAATCAGAATTAGTTAAAGTCAGTTTTAATGCATTATTTAAAAAATCTAAAGCAGTTTTTATTGATTTATCCACCACAAATATAGCAATTGCTTCATGCCATATTAGAAATTGTTTCTCATCTTTTGTTTGAAAATTATTTAAGTTTTTCTCTTTTTTTACTATTTCATAAAGTTCTTTATATTGTTTTTGTTTTAAGCAATCTTTTATTACGTATTTTACATTTTCTACATATTTTAATCTTTTGTTTTGAGTTAGTGCAAATATGTTATTCGGATCAATACCAAGTCTTTCTGATAATTGATATAACAATATACTAGATGGATAAATCATACCTTTTTCAATCTTGCTAATTTGACTTTGTGAACATATTCCATGACATAATTCGGATTGTGATATATTTTTTTTAATTCTAAGTTCTTTAATGGTAATACCCAAATCGTTAAATTCCATTTTTCCACCTACTATTTAGCACTTTATTAATATAAGAACATTCTCTAACCTTAATGTAATGTAAAATTAATATAGTTGCAATTATTGTTTTAAAGGGCTTATCGTTTCTATAAGATGGTGAGATTTTTTTATGTACAAAAAAGACACCCTAAGGTGCCTTTCGTCGACTTGAACCACGTTCATTTAATATAAACCTATCTGTATTTTCACATGCTTTTCCAATTCCTCTATTTTCCATTTGATAAAATGAAATCCTAATATTACCAATAATTAAATAAATATTTCTACATATTCAAGATATTTACATAAATTACAAAAGTGATACATTTAAGTTGTAAGTTATAAAAACTATTAAAGGGGGATTTATTATGTTCAAGAAATTAGTAGTAGGAGCGTTAGCAACAGGTATTGCATTAACAGGAGGAATTGGGGCAGCTTCAGCTGATACGCAAAAAGCTGTGAGCTCTCCGAAACAAGCAACATGCTCAATTCCTTATGAGTATTCTAACGGTAAGTTCAAAAGAACTCTTTATTACTCAAATGGAGTATATGCTAATAGTTTTAATGAAAATGTTTGTGGCGGGACGATTACGTGGTATTTAAAACAGGTTCAAAATGGAGTTGCTTTTTACGAAGGTAATTTAAAATAGTAGATTTTTTGAACCTCATTTATTGAGGTTCTTTTATTTTTAGTTTTTAAACTGATTCTCTATAAAAAAGGCACCCTAAGGTGCCTTCTTGCGATTTGATCCATCGTAATATGGTATTGGATGCCAATCCAATTATTATTTTACCACGTTAAGTAGTTGCGGTTATTGAGAAACAATAAAACTCTTTATTTGAATGCAAAAAGCCCTAGGGGGACTAGGACTTTTTTCTAGAATGAATATGATTTAAAAAAGGACTTATATAACGTAACATATGAATGTTTCGTAAATGTATCAAAAAAGTGAACAAAAGCGTTAATTTAAATAAAAAAAGCTCCGCGATAAGAGCTGCGGAGCTTCATAAGGTCGAGTTATGTCGTACTCACAAGGGATTTTAACATGGATGTTGTGGTAAAAATACTGGTAAATTTATCCCGTAAAAGCCCGATTGGTTTAACTAATAATCAGTAGAGGATGAATAAAACCCCACTGATTAAAGTTTCACTTCATTCGAAGGAATTCATGTTTTATAAATTAGATTATGATAGTTGATATTCTCCATATTGACCAGAAAAGAACTAAAAATTCTAGTGAAATTCCCAGTGTTCGTTTCCTAGTTTTTTGAAATTCTTTTATTAAATAGCCAACAGCACTAATTGCTATAAGAATGAAAAGAATAAGTTCGAGTGTAACTGGCATTTTATCTACTCCTAATACAATAATTTATTATATAAAGATTATAAGATATTTTTATGGCTAGTGGTGAAAAATTCAATAGAACTATTTCTAAATGGATGAAATGTTTCAACAGACCAATCAAAGGTTAATACAACAAGTGTTATACAATATACGCATGGAGAGCCGTGGGGCTGACGAAGTATTGAAGTATAAAGAGTTGTTAGATCAAAGGATTATTACCGAAGAAGAGTTCGAAGTGTAGAAACAGTAATTATTAGGTATATAGATGAAACGCTCAGATGAGCGTTTTTTTATTTGTATATTTGCAAGTAAAACAACATAATATCACTATGAATCCTTATAACAATATGAATTTTTGCATATTTTAAAATTTAATATATCCCTTAAAAACTTTTAATTGTATAATATATTTTGTCATATTTTTAGATTTTTCGACATAAACCAACAAAAATAGAGAGCGTATTGGGAGAAGACATTATGTATACAAAACTATTAAAATCAATTACATCATTATCACTTATTGGTGGTGCGTTGTTATATACAAATGGCAGCGATGTAAAAGCTGCTGAAGTGGGTGTTTTTTCTGATGTGCCGACATCACATTGGTCATATCCTGCGATTAAAGATTTAGCGAGTAAAAATATTATTTCAGGTTATGGAAATGGGATATTTGGTTTTGGAGATGTTGCGACAAGGGAGCAAGTTGCGGCTTTAATTTATCGAGTGTTAGTACCGAATAAACAAGGTGGTTCGTTTAGTAATGATGGAACTCGTTACGTATTAAAGGATGGATCTAAGTTTAAAAATCCTTACGGTGATATTAATCAAAGTTCTACAATGTTCCCAGAAGAGGTATTAACTTTAACGAATTTAGGAGTTTTTAAAGGTGATGAAAACGGCCAGTTTAGACCGAAAGCTTCTGTGAGTCGTGCGGAAATGGCACAAATTCTTACGAATGCTTTCCATCTTGCGGCTAAACAAAAACATACATTTAAGGATGTTCCAAATCCATTTTGGGCAGAAAATGCAATTAGTGCGGTGCAGTCAAATGGAATCGCAGATGGCACAGGGAACGGGAATTTTGAACCGTATGGCACAGTAACACGTGAACAGTATGCGCAGTTTTTATATAAAACTTTGAAATATAAAAATGTTGATGTGAAAGATACAGGAGATGCGGCATTATTAACAGCGTTTAAAGAGGAAGTACAAAAGCGTATTAATACGTATGAAACGACTATTACACTTCCATATAAAACGAAAAATAATAATACAGACGAAGTGATGAATACACTTTTTAACGCATATAAAGAAGTTGCAAGTAAAAATGAGTATACAAATTATAATAGATCGAATGTTTCATATGGACTTTCTGGATCACCTGGAAATTATACATTTACGCTTAAGATTACATATCGTGAAACGAAAGAACAGACGGAATATGTCATGAAACAAGCGAAAGCAATCGTTTCTTCTATCACTCAAGTTGGAATGGATGATCACGAAAAAGTGAAGGCGATTCATGATTACGTAGTAAAGCATGTTTCTTATGATACGTCTTATAAAGCTTACACAGCATATGAAGCACTTGTAAATCGTTCTGCGGTTTGCCAAGGTTACGCACTATTAACTTATCAATTATTAAAAGAAGCAGGAATTGAAAATCATTTCGTGACAGGAACTGGGGACGGACAACCTCATGCTTGGAATTTAGTGAAAATCGAAAACAAATGGTATCACCTTGATACAACATTCGATGATCCGGTTCCAGATGAGCAGGGCCGCGTAACGTATTCGTATTTCAATTTATCAGATGAACAAATCTCAAGAAATCATGAGTGGAACCGCGGAGACTATCCGCAAGCTACAACAAATTATTATAGTACACTGACAAACAAAATTGCGGCAGGTAGTAAGAAAACGCCTGCATATCAGCAAATATTAAAAGATACAAAGCTAAACTATTTAGGAAATGAATATATTGCAAATAACTATACCGAATTAAAAAATAAAATGCAGCAGCGTTATAGTGCAAAACCAGAGAAAATTGAAGTGCTGTACAAGCAATCAATGAATGGTGCACTGCAAGATGTGAAAAAGGTAATTGGCGAAATTGATTATCCGCAAGGGGCAAATCGTGTTTCTTATAAAGCGGAGCCTTATAATGCGAAAGAAGGGTATTCTTTAGTGACAATTACGTTTATGTATTAAGAATGAAGAAAAAGCATCTGTTTCAGATGCTTTTTTTCAGAGTGTTGGGAAACCCTTTAGGGTTCCCCACACTCTGGAATCATTTTGATTTTAGCGAATAAAAACAACATAAAATAATAGAGTTTCAAAAAAATAGCCCTCCACCAGACCTTTTTTGGTCAGATGGAGGGCTATTTTTTTCATGTTTTGACAAGTTGCGGTGAGATAAGCCTGCATTTGGACAGACTTCAGCCCCCGAAATCGAGCATATCGATAGCCATGTAGTTCTTTGGCATCCGCAAAGCTTCGCTCTATAGTTGAACAGCGTACTTTGTACAACTTTTTCCCTGTAACTGTTAGTTTGTTTTTTCTAGCGATATCCTTATATTTCTCCCATATATGATGAGTGATAACTTTTTGTTTTTGTTTCTTTGAAAAACATACCTCACGTAGCGGACAAACAGCGCAGTCTTCTGGGTTGGATTTATAGTGACGATATCCTTCACGATCCGTTGTCGCATACTCTAAAATACACCCCATCGGACAAGCAAATGCATTCATTTCTTCTACATATTTAAATTGGCTTTTTGGTACTTCTTTATTTCGTTTTCCAAATCGGCGATACCCCATCACCATAAATATATTTCTCTCCGATAATTTCTTACAGATATACCCTGTAAAATAGCCTGCATCAAGAGCTACAGCTTCCACTTTAAATCCGAATTTATCAATTTGAGCTTGTAGACGCGCTAAATATGGCTCGGAATCTGCCATATTTCCAGCCGTTACATAAGTATCTGTAATAATATTGTACTTCGCATCAGTCGTACGATGGTCTAAGAAATGAAAACCGTTCGGTTTTCCATCTCTCATTAAAAATCCACTATCTGGATCCGTAGTACTTATACGAGTTTTTTTAGTGGGAGTATCACTTTCCTTTCTGGGTTTTAATTCTTTTTTTCGTGTACCTCACGATCTTCAATTACCGCAACTTCTAATTCATCTATATAAAACTTTGCCTTTTCTTTTTTATATTTATGTACAAACTTATTTTTATTAGCATTGGCCTTAATGTGCGTAGAATCTGTCATCAGCGCACGTCCTCCCACCATCCGGTGCTCTGTCGCTTGCCTCACGATCTCATCAAAAATTTCTTCGAAAATATTTGTATGAATAAAGCGAGTACGACGATTCCAACTGATTGTAGAATGATCCGGAATAGTATCTGATAGAGAAAACCCTAAAAACCAACGGTAGGCGATATTCGTTTTAATCTCTTTTTCCAATTGACGCTCCGAACGAATACCGTAAAAATATCCAATAAACATCATTTTAAATAAAACGATAGGATGGATTGACGGACGTCCATTGTTTTCACAGTAATAAGGGCGTAACTTCTCTTCAATAAAATCAAAACTAATTGTCGCTTCGATCGCACGAAGGAAATGATCTTGTGGAACCAACTCTTCTACAGAAACAGATACACGTTCATCACGATGATTTTTTAAAGCACCCATCATAAAAAATCTCTCCTTTACCTCTTTTTATCAGTGTTGACACATAAAAAGAGGTTCAGACACAAAAACAGACTTTCTCCACAGCCTGAGAAAAAGCATCTGTTTCAGATGCTTTTTTTTATTATATTAATTCGACAAAATATGACAAATGAAAGCGAATTGGTCTGTTATGATAATTTTTGGAATTTTACATTTTGGAGGATTAATCATGAATAAAAAGAAGATTATTGCTGCGTTAATAGGAATTGTAGCCTTATTTGTAATTATTAATGTAGTTGTTACGAAAGAGAAAAAGACATCAACCAGTGAAAAAATGTACTCTGAGAAAGAATATAATAAATTAGTGGATGAACATTTTGAAGAAACACAAAAGTTGAAAATTGATATGAGTGTATTAGAAACTGAAAAAAAATCTCTTGATGCGCAAGTGAAGAAGTTAAAAGATGAGTTAGCGAAAAAAGAGCAACAAGTAGCGCAGCAGCCGGTTCAACAAGAACAACCAAAGCAAGAGCCACAACAACCAGCACCAGCGCAACAGCCGGAAAAGAAAGAAGAGCCAAAACCGGAACAACCTACTGGATCATTCGAAAACCCTATGAAAAGCATAAACAAAACAGAGGCAATGAATAAAGTAAAGGAAAAGGCGAAGCAAGACTTCCAAGATGACTATATGACACAAAACTTTGTTGCGGAGGAACAATCAAAAGCATTTGATTTCTTAAACAGTATTGAAATTAAATCACAAGAAGAATTAAATGTAATGAAGAATGCATTGAAAGATTTTTCTAACGACTTTATGACCACGAAGTTTGTTTATGAAGAGCAAATGAAGGCGAAGAATAAGCAAGGGTAATACAAAAACGCTATCTTTTAAAAAGGTAGCGTTTTTTTTATGGATTATAAAGTTATTCCTACATTTGACATATACAGTCTGACTGTATAAAATGAAACTATACAGTCGAACTATATAGTTTGGCTATATATTTATCGTTACATTGGAGGTCTTTATGAATAGAGATAAAAATTTACCATTAACGGAAACAACGTATTACGTACTTTTAGCTTTATTAGAACCAGCCCATGGTTATTTAATTATGCAAAAGGTAGAGGAACTTAGTAATCATCAAGTGAAAATTGCAGCGGGTACACTGTATGGTGCGATTGAAAATTTATTAAAACAAGGATTAATAGAATCGGTAAAAAGTGAAGATAAACGCAGAAAAGTGTATGTCATTACGGAACGAGGGAAAGAAGTATTGCACTTAGATTTTATGAGAATGCAGCACATTATTGAGGTTACAAAAAGCTTATTACATGTATAGTTAGGGGGAAACGATGATGTGGAGATTGAAATTCTTTTTAGACTTTGAGAAAGAGCAAAAATGGTTAGAAGAGATGGCTTGGAAAGGTTATCAACTAGAAAGCAATACATTTGGTTATACATTTAGATATACAGAACCCGAAGATGCGACGATTAAAATAGACCATAGAGTATTTAGCAGAAAAAGTGATTTTATTAATTACTGCACACTATTTGAAGATAGTGGGTGGGAGCATATAGCCGGTAATAGGTGGTCAGGTACGCAATATTTTAAAAAGGTAGATGAAGAAAGTGAAGATGACATTTTTTCAGATCCAATGTCACGAGCAGGGAAGTATAAACGTCTATCTAAAACATTTTTAGAATTAGCAATCTGTTATTTGCCGATATTATTTTTATTTATGTATAGTAATACAATGAATTTAGGAGCATTTGTAAATCCGAAAGAACTATACTTGACGCCAGGGTTATGGGATAAGCAAGGTGTATCATTTCTATGGTCATTCTTATTTGAAACGCCATTTGCATTAATGAGAGGACTTTTTTTGACATTTATCCCCGTTTCGACATGTATGTTTTTCGTTTGCTCGTATAAAGCAAATCGGTTGTATGAAGAGAGAAGATGATAGGATGGATCCCCTTAAAGCTAACGCTTTGAGGGTTTTTTTTAAAATGTATAAATAGGTAATTTAGTAATTATTAACATTAATTCCTTTTGTTTGTGTTTAAATGTGATATAATTTTGATAATATTTCTTAGGAGGATGATTACCATTAATATACTTTTAGGTATTATTGGAGCGATTGTTTTACTTGCTTTTGTTATCCATCCAGGAGTCCCAGACAAACGTGTTCCTCTACAAAATAAACTTGCAGTAATCCTTCCATTGATTGTTATATCTGGTTTAATTTCCTTGTATATATAATTAAAACAAGTACTTATCAAGTAACATTAAGATAGGTAGAGAAGTATATATGCTTTTCTACCTATGCGTAGTTTAGTAAAAATGCTCATCAACTTTTTCACCGCTATTGTTCTTTTGTTAATTGCTGCATGGATTGCAAAAGGACCTAATATAGAAGACCAGCATAAATAAAACATTGTATTTCTCAATAAACAAAACAACTAAACATAGCTCAAGTCGGAGGAAGGCACCTTAGGGTATCTTTTCTTTTTTATAAAAAAAGCAAATTGTACGTCTAGACGCATTTTAAACACAAAATAACCGATTCCTTATATGTTAAGAAACCGGTTATTTATTTGCCTACTTTTTTAGAGGACTTTTTCTTGTAATGGTTTTAAATGATTGATTTAAGGTTATACACTTAAATCATAAATAAAAGATAGAGTAAAAACTATATAAGAAATAAATGTAACGAAAACAAGAAAACATATAAACTGAGAATTAGATACATATTGTTCTATTCTTCTTTTCATGTTAATTCGTATTATTTTTCAAATGTGAAGTATCAATTGGAATTTGAGCTTTCCAAGAACCAATTACTTTTCCAATTCTAGTTATATTTACGTCTAAAGTAAGAGGCTGTTTAAAAACGTCTTTTTCTTCAGTAGTTATAACAAATGTAGAAACACCTTCAGGTCTATCATTATCACGAATGCCTATTTTATCTAACTTTTTACCTGCTGCCATAAGTTCAAAAGGAAGACGATCATCTGAATCATGGATAAATGATAGTCTCCCGTCATTTTTAATCTCAGGGTTTTCCTCTTGTTGCCCATTAATTTTACCATCACTTTCAAGATCTAATCCTGATGTATCAAATTCAAATGGTACCAAATTACCATCAGCTTTTTCCATTCTATAATGAACTGATATACGTGCATCTGCGATAAATACTTCTTTGAGATGTACAGTAATACCTTGATCTGTAATTTTTTCATCAATAGGAATATATTTACCATTCTTCATCATATCTTGTATGACACCATTTTCATCTCCTATTCCTTCATTTACAACTTTATCATTTGTAATTGCATCAGAAAAATATGAAGCAACATTTGTAGCCGCCACTTGTACTTGTGGAATCATTGCTGTTGTGAAAAGTGCTGTAGCAGCTACTGCTGTATAAATGAAACGTTTTGATTTTTTACTCATGTTTGTAAAGAGTCCCTTCTTTTGTTGTTTTTTGTGATTTATATTAGAAACATTGTCTAACTTGGAACGATTTTCAAATGTTTTCCATGCTTGTTCTATATCAATTTTGATTTCTTGTGGTGAATTTGCAGATTCTTCATCTAGCATTACGTTTTCCCATTGATTTAATCTATTGATTTCTACTAATAAATCTTGGCATGCTTCACATGTATCTAGGTGCTTTGTGAATTCCTTTCTTATATCATGAGAAAGTTCTCCATCAATATATGTTTGAATAAATCCGATATCATAACATTTCATTTGTTATGCCTCCTCCATTTGTTTATAAACCTTGCGAAATTTCATTTTGGCTCGGACCAATAATGTTCCAATAGAAGATATTTCAATTTGAAGTATTTCTGCAATTTCTTTATATTGAAAACCAGAGAATTTCATTAGTAAAAGGGTTCGTTCTCGATCATTCATTTTATTTAGTATCGTTTGGACCTTTGTAATTTCTTCTTTTCTTATCCAATCATCGTCTAGTGATGAAACATTTTGTACTTCATGGTATTGTATTTCTTTATCAATCTTCGCTTGCTGTCGTTTTTCAGATCGAAAATGGTTATAAGCTACATAAGTAGAAGATTTAATCAACCATCCAGGTATGTTTTCAATTCCTTTCCAATCGCTACGATATAATTGTAAAAATACTTCTTGTGCTAACTCTTCAGCGATAGATTGATTTTTAACAATCCAGATGATTTGTTTCACAGCGTAAGCATAGTACTGATTAAATAAATCTTCGAAGGTCATATCAGAAGCATGACTTTCTTCATTTTCTATGGTTAACATGTTCGTTTAAACCTCACTTTCAATTTGATACCTGTATTATAGAGAAACCAGAAAAACGGATTTTGTGACAGTTTTTCTGGATATTTTTTTATATTTTTTATCCCGCATTAACGGGCAGTAAGACCCCCACCTCAAAATTCAGCGTAAGCAAAGAAGTTAGGTGGCGGGCTGCCCGTAAAAGCCCGATTGGTGGGGGCTAATAATCAGTGGGGGATGAACACACCCCCACTGATTAAAGTTTCACTTTATTTTGGCATATTTTAAGTCTTCTATTTTCATGAATATGTATAATTACATAAAATTTTAGTGAAAAAGAGAGTATACTTTCGTATTGTGTAATAAAGATAAAGCCCGCCTACGGAAATAGGCGGGCTTTTTTTACATATAAAGAAAAGACACTCACATGAGTGTCTTTTCCGATAGTTTTTTAGCAGAAGCAAGCAGCTCCAACGATGATTAATAAAATAAACAATACAACTAATAAAGCAAATCCTCCAGCGAAGCCACAGCCGCCACAACTACCACCAAAGCCCATAACAGTTCCTCCTTTTAATAGGAAGGGAAAACCAAGGGGTCACTCATGTTTTTTAACGGATTCCATTTACTTTATGCTTTTACGAATAAATGGAGCAGGTCCTTTTCAAAATAGATTTATCCCGCTATTTGCTGGGTAGTCAGACCCCGATTGGTGAGGGCTGATTAAAGTTTCACTTTATTCTTTAAAAGCGAATAAATGAAAAATGAAATATCCAAAAATATAGATGGAAATCCGCTTTTATACCTTTCACTAAAAGAATACTAACATTATATATTATAAGGAATACTTGTCCTTAATTGTAAATGAAAGGGGGGCATTGGTATGAGTTATGGCTATGGTCACCCTCCGAAAAAATGTTGTGAACATCACAATGAGACTTTATCAACGGGTGTATTACGTAGACATTCCGCTACGTTGTTTCTTACTGTTGAGGCTATGAATGTTGATCCAGATGATACTCGTAGAGTAACTGTTGAAATGTTTGATTGGTCATCTGGTTCTCCGGTATTGTTACCATTAATAGACCCTTCAACACAAACATTGCCACCTAATCGATATGTTACTTTTCGTTCAGCAGCTCTTCCTCCAGCACTGTTTGCTTATGAAGTAAGAATCATTCGTCCGAAAGATAGAGATGTTGTTACGAATGTTTTTGGTCTTAGTGCAATCGTATTTAACCCACAAGAAGGAAATAATGTTTTACAACATGATTTAGCAAAATTAGACCTTAAGTAGATCTTATAAAAGTCTATTTATTGGGCATGATTAAAAAAAGAGTAGGATGTAATCCTACTCTTTTTTTACGTTAACTAGAATTTTAAAAGAAATCCTTCATCATTTTAGCGTCTTTGATGTTCACGATCACGCCTTCAACTTTATCTTTCTTCTCATCTTTGGCAATTGTAATTTGTTCCTTATTATCAACCCAAACAAGAAACTCTTCTTTTTCGTCATCTTTATATGTAACGGTTATAGTAGAATGCACAGATTGTTTCTTTTTTTGATCTAAAGTGATAGTTTTAGGTGTTCCATTTTGAACTGCTGAAACGATAGATTTTATCATTTCTTCATTATCTGTTTGAGATTTGGAAGTAGTATGATTTGTTGTTTTCAGTATTTCAATGTCTGTAATATTTGCGGAGTTTAATTGAAAGGTATTTTGTGTATGTTCTTGCTTAACTTGTGAAGATTTATCTGTAACCGAGGTACTTGTACAACCTATTAAAGTGAAAGATAGAGCGGTTAGAGCGCATATAGATATGATTTTTTTCATATTATCCCTCCTTACGTTCAATTATAACAATTTTCCGTTAATTTAGGAGGTTATTGTAAGTAGAAGATGTTTTAAAGTGGTAAATGATGTTGTTTATTTTCTATTAAAATCAAAATTCACATAACTTTTTTTGAATTTTATGTTTAACATTTCGAAAATAGGTGTACTACATATAATATAACAAATAATTCATTTTAAAGGAGGAAGTTAAAGATGGAAACGAAGTATAGTAAACCTTTTGTATATGAATTTATTACGGAGAAAGAGGTCATGAATGCAGCGAATGATCTCGTGAAGAAAGGAATAGAACAAAAAGATATTTACGTATTAACACACGAGAAAGATAGGACAGATAGAATTGCAGACAATGCAGACGTGAATACAATTGGGATAAAAGAGGAGGGACTTGGGACAAGCATTATTAACGTCTTTCAAAAAACAGGAGATCAGTTAAGAAATAAGATGCAGGAGTTAGGGCTTAATGAGGAAGAAGCGAACTTTTATGAAGAAAAGCTGGATGAAGGGAAAATCTTGTTATTCGTTAAGGATTTAGAAAGAGTCGGTGAATGGTTACAAGAAAGAAGATGCATGTACTCTATTTAAATTTGTATCCTTTAAATCTATAAATCTATTACGAAAAGGAGATGGGAAATATGAGTGAGAGCGGGCTAAAAGAACAAATTACGGGTAAAGTTGAAAAGAAAAAAGGACAAATAAAAGAAGGAATTGGTGAAGTTACAGAAGATAGAGAGTTGAAAAATGAAGGGAAGTGGGAGAAGACGAAGGGAACTATAAAAGAAAAAGTCGGAAAAGTGAAACAAAAGATAAGCGATGAGTTGGATAATAAAGAATAATACATTTTCATCAAGCTTTGGTTACATACCAAAGCTTGATGAATCCAATATAAAACGAATATAGGAGGTTTAATTGTGGGACTTATTATTACGTGTATTGTAGGTGGACTTATTGGTGCGTTAGCTGGAATGATTACAGGAAAAGACTTTCCTTTAGGTATAGTTGGTAATGTAATTGCTGGATTAATCGGATCTTGGGTAGGTAGTGCGTTATTTGGTCACTGGGGTCCTGAATGGGGAGGCATTTTTGTTCTTCCAGCGTTATTAGGTGCAATCGTCTTTATTTTAATCGTTACATTCTTCTCTAGAATGCTACGGAAAGCGTAAGTATGATAATGAATAGTAATCTTAAGTTTATTATATATAGCTATAAAGTTAAAAGAGTGATAAATATACATAAAAAAGCATCCAATTAAAATAATTTGGATGCTTTTTTAATGTAATCTGCATAGGAAAGAGTGGGGATGAAGAACCCCCACTCATTGAAATTACACTTTCTATTATGTATTAAACCGTCGTTACTTTTTCACAATTATTTATCCTTACGACTTGCCTTGGTTCTATATGAGATAAGTTCTCGCTATTACCTATATCAACTACAATTGTATTTGTTAGTATGTTAATAATGGAACCAACTAACGTTGTAGCATGATCGTGTCGATAAGAAAATTGAACGAAATCTCCCTTTTTAAAGCTGTGCTCTTCCATAGATAGATCCCCCTAAAAATAATGTTTATACATTATACATACACAAATTTATAAAGTTTAAACATTTGGTAGTATTTTTTTAGTATTAAGCTGAGAAAGGTGTAGAAAATTTATTTATCCCGCTTTAATGGGCAGTAAGACCCCCACCTCAAAATTCAGCGAAAGCAAAGAATTTAGGTGGGGAATCAACTGCCCATAAAAGTCCGATTGGTTCAACTAATAATCAGTGGGGGATGAAGAAAACCCCCACTGATTAAAGTTTCACTTTATAATTAAAATGAAAAAATATGTTTAAAACTAATTTTTAAGGGTAATTAAATAGTAGTAGTTTGAGATAAGGGGGCGGAAATGATGAATTTGGCAATAAATATTTTGCAAAATGATTTAGGTTATACGGTACAACTTAATGGTGAAATTGATGCCTATACGGCATCAGATTTGAAAAATAAGATTATGCCTATTGCAAGTGAAAAAGAGGTTCATATTGTAGTAGATTTTCATAATGTAGATTATATGGATAGTACAGGCTTAGGAGTTTTTATAGCTTTATTAAAAGCAGTTAAGAAAAATGATGGGAAGCTAGAGTTTACTGGTGTGTCTAAAAGGCTAAAAAGATTATTTGATATTACAGGGCTAACAGAAATATTAAATTTGAATTCCGATTTTGAAAAAGTAGAAAGAAGGTGACTAGGGATGATGGAGAGATTTGAAAAGATAGAAATGAAAATTCCTGCAAAAGCAGAATATGTGGCTATTATTCGTTTAACAATGGCTGGTGTTGCGAATCGAATGGGCTTTGCTTATGACGATATAGAAGATATGAAAATTGCTATTAGTGAAGCATGTACAAACATTGTACAACATGCATATAAAGAAGACGTTGGAGAAATTACAATTGTCTTTGGCTTATATGAAGATCGATTAGAAATTATGGCTGCGGATAATGGAGTTAGCTTTGATTTTAATAGCTTAAAAAGTAAAGTTGGTCCGTATGATATTAATAAACCAGTAGAGCATTTGCCAGAAAATGGTTTAGGTTTATATTTAATCAATACGTTAATGGATGATATACAAATTATGCATGATGAGGGCATGACAGTTTTAATGACAAAATATATACAAAGAGAGCAGGTGGAGAATGATGGAAATCCAATCTCAACCTACAAATCTTACTAAAGAAGACGTTATTAAACTAATTGTAGACTTCCAACAAAACCAATGTGATGAAGCACAGGAAAGATTGGTTAATCACTATAAAAATCTTGTATACTCCATTGCATATCGCTATTCAAAAGGTGGGCCGATGCATGAAGATATTATACAAGTAGGAATGTTAGGGCTCTTAGGTGCAATAAGAAGGTATGATTATTCGATAGGGAATGCTTTTGAGCCGTTTGCAATACCTACGATAGTAGGCGAAATAAAGAAATATTTACGTGATAAAACTTGGGGTATTCACGTTCCAAGGCGAATTAAAGATTTAGGCGGGAAGATTAAACTTGCGATAGAGGAGCTAACAGATCGTTTGCAGCGTTCACCGAAGATTATAGAGATTGCAGATCATTTAGGACTATCCGAAGAGGAAGTGCTAGAAATTATGGATGCGAAAAATAATTATCGCGTATCTTCCTTAGATGATGTAGTTGAAAATTCATCTGATGGCAGTTCGGTAGCGAGGATTGAATCTGTAGGTGAAGTAGAGCAAGGATATGAAGAGACAGAAAGGCGTCTCGTTTTAGAGGATATTTTTAACGTATTAAATGATACGGAAAAGAGTGTTATCCATTATATATTTGGAGAAAATTTAAATCAAAAAGATACAGGGGAACGGTTAGGTATTTCGCAAATGCACGTTTCTCGTATTAAAAGACAAGCGATAAGTAAATTGAAGCAAGCAGCATTTTTAGATACATAAAAATTTAAAATAATTATGTTTAAAACATGAGAAAAGGGGTACTTATTAAGTATAGGAGGAGATATGAAAATGTCACACGATGTGAAAGAACTAATCGAAGGATTGAATGAAGATTTAGCAGGAGAATACTCAGCAATTATTATGTATAACCATAATGCAGCTACAGTTTCTGGTATATATAGACAAGTGTTAAAACCTTTCTTTGAATCTGAAATTAGTGATGAACAAGGACATGCTCTATATTTAGCGGAGAAAATTAAGACGTTAGGTGGTACACCTACTACGATCCCTTTACCAGTGAAACAAGTAGAAGATGTTAGAGAAATGTTAGAATCCGCTAGACAATCAGAATATGAAACAATTAAGCGTTATGAAATGAGAAAAGAACAGGCAGCGAAATTAAATATGACAGAGTTAGTTGTAAAACTAGAAGATATGATTGCAGATGAAACAAATCATATGGAAGAATTAGATCGTCTTTTAAATGATAAAGCAATGGTGTTAAATTAAAAGTAGAAATTTACCCCACTTTAATGGGCAGTAAGACCCCCACCTCAAAATGCAGCGAAAGCAAAGAATTTAGGTGGGGGTCGGGCTGCCCATTAAAGTCCGATTGGTTCAACTAATAATCAGTGGGGGATGAAGAAAACCCCCACTGATTAAAGTTTCACTTTATAGAGTGAAAGAACAAACCCTCATTTCTAGGGGGTTTGTTCTTTTGTTGTATAAATATGTTTGAGTAAGAAATTTTCATTTTGTAACTGATTATGTAATACTAGAAAAATAGAAAATGATAATAGATTTACATTTTAAATAAGAAAAGGGGAAATAACTTGTGTCCATTTTAATTGTTGATGATAATCCGGTTAACATATTTGTAATTGAGAAGATTTTAAAACAAGCCGGATATCATGATCTTGTATCACTCAATTCTGCACAAGAGCTCTTCGAATACATACAGTTTGGAAAAGATTCTTCCAGGCATAATGAAATTGACTTAATACTATTAGATATTATGATGCCTGAAATTGATGGACTTGAAGTTTGTAGGCGATTACAAAAAGAGGAGAAGTTTAAAGATATCCCTATTATTTTTGTTACAGCTTTAGAGGATGCAAATAAATTGGCCGAAGCTCTTGATATGGGGGCAATGGATTATATTACGAAACCTATAAATAAAGTTGAACTATTAGCACGTATGCGTGTAGCATTACGCTTAAAATCAGAATTAAATTGGCATAAAGAACAAGAAGAAAATCTTCGTAATGAATTAGATTTAGCTACACAAGTACAAAGAAACTTATTAAGTAGCCCATTAAGAGAAGATCGTATAAAAATTGAAGCAAGTTACTTACCGTCATTCAAACTAGCTGGAGATATGTATTATTGGTACAAAATCGATGAAAATCGTTACGGTATTATATTATTAGATGTGATGGGACATGGTATATCTGCTTCGTTAGTTTGTATGTTTATTTCTTCTGTATTACGTGAAACAATTAAATGTTTAATTGATCCAGAACTCGTCATTAAAGAATTAAATAAATATATGACCCTTTTACATAATGAGAATGATAATATTCCATATTATTTTACAGCGATATACTTAGTAGTGGATACAGAAAAGAGAACGATTGAATATGTAAATGCAGGACATCCTTCTGGATACGTTTTAGTTGATGAAGCGAATGTAGTGGAACTAGATCGCGGGAGTTGTGCAGTAGGATTTTTTGATGAAATAAAAGTTGAAAAGAAAGTTATACCTTTTGGGAAGAACGCTCAAATAGTATTATTTACAGATGGTGTTCTTGAAGCAATTGCAAATGATGAATTTGAGTCTGAAGAGAAATTACGTGCTTTTACAGAAAGAAAATGGGGAGATTTAGAAGGCGAGATAGAAGGGTTTTACAAGGAAGAACAAAAGAAAGCGCAATCAGATGATATGTGTCTCATTATGATACAAACGGATGCGAAATAAAAAGCGTATGAAATCCTCTATTTGGATTTCATACGCTTTTTATTGTATTTTTTGATAGATTTGTTCACTAGGATTAAATTGCGTATAATGCGGCATTATATTTGAAAAACGAAGAGTTTCTTTATTTCCTAAACATAGAAATCCATTGTGACTTAAACTTTCATAAAATAGTTGCTGCACTTGGTTTTGAAGTTTACTTGTAAAGTAAATTAAAACGTTACGACAAAGTATAATATGAAACTCGTTAAAAGATTGATCGGTTACTAAATTATGCTGTGCAAAAATAATGTTTTGTAAAAGTGATGGATTGAAATAAGCAAAACGACTATCCGTCGAATAATAGTTAGAAAATGCTTGTGTACCGCCAGCTTGTAAATAGTTTTTCGTGTAAGTTTGCATTTTATTTAATGGAAGTATGCCTTGTTTTGCTTTTTCTAACACATTTGTATTCATATCTGTTGCGTAAATAACAGCTTTTTCACTTAATCCTTCTTCGTGAAGTAAGATGGACATTGATAATACTTCTTCACCAGTTGCGCATCCAGCATGCCAAATTCTAATTTCAGGATGTTTTTTCAATTCAGGAATAACATGCTCTCTTAGCGCTTTAAAAAAAGTAGGATTACGGAACATCTCAGTTACATTAATGGAGAAATCATTTAATAACTGTTCTAAAACCCCTTCTTCATGAATTACTTTTTCAATTAATTTTGAAATGGTAGGGATATTAGAGAGCTGCATTCTATTGCAAATCCTTCTATAAATAGATGTGCGAGCATATTGGCGAAAATCAAATCCTGATAGTTTAAATACCGCTTCTAATAGTAATTCAATTTCTAAGTTCGTACGCTTATCCGTATCTACTGATGGATCAAAATTATAATACTTATTTTCCACTCCAACTAAACCTCACTTATTTTATTAACCATACACTCATTACCGAATAGAGTTGATGTAAATTTAATGGTTTACTTATATAATCTGAAGCGCCAGCAGATAAACATTTTTCCTTATCATTTGGCATTGCTTTAGCAGTTAATGCGATAATAGGTATTTCATGTAACCCTAAGTTCATTCGGATATTTTCCATCGTTTCATACCCGTCCATATTAGGCATCATAATATCCATTAAAATAAGGTCAATATTTGTATTGCTTTTTAGTATTTCTAAACATTCTATACCGTTTTGTGCAGTAATAATGGTAGCATGTTGTTTTTCTAATGCGTTTTGTAATGCAAATATATTTCGATGATCATCATCGACAATTAAAATGGTTTTCTTTTGGAAGACGTTATTTGTTTCGGGAGTAACTATCGTTTCCTCAACAACTTCAGCAGGAATAACGTCATCTACCGTTGCTGCGACTTCTAAATTGGATAACTGTATATCATGTAATCCATTTGGAAGGTTAGGAATATATACCGTGAAAGTACTACCTTCTCCTAAATTACTCTCTAACGTAATCCAACCACCTAATAATCTAGCAAACTCTTTACAAATAGATAACCCTAAGCCTGTACCACCATATTTCCGAATTGTTGCTCCATCTGCCTGTTGAAAGGCTTCGAAAATGAGTTGATGCTGTTCTTTAGCGATACCAATACCAGTATCTTTTACTGAAATTGTAATCCACTCTTTACTTATAGATTGCATATCATGACTCAAATTGTTTGTTTCTATCGGATTGAAATGTAAAGAGACGGATCCTTTTTCTGTGAATTTAAATGCATTGGATAATAAGTTCTTAATAATTTGTTCAATTCGTTTTGCATCTGTATAAAACAGATCTGGAATCGTATCACTGTCTTCAATGGTAAATTCAACATTTTTTTGTGCAGCTATATGTAAAAAGTTTTGATGCATATTGGCTGCCATGTCACTTATGTTCGTTGCTTCAAAAATGATGTCTAGTTTGCCTGCTTCTACTTTAGATAAATCTAGTATGTCATTAATTAAAGTAAGTAAGTCTTTCCCTGATGAATGAATGACAGTTGCTAGTTCAATTTCATCATCCGATAAATGATTATCATGATTTTCTCTTAACATTTCAGATAATAGTAAAATACTATTTAGCGGTGTGCGTAATTCATGTGACATATTTGCTAGGAACTCAGATTTGTATTTTGAGCTGCGTAACAACTCGCTTGCTTTTTCTTCTAATTCTGATTTTGTAATTTGTAAGTCAGCTGTCTTTTGTTCAGCTTCTTCAGTTCTAGACTCTAATTGTTCATTCGTTGTTCGTAATTCTTCAGCTTGCATTTGTAGTTCTTCAGCTTGCGTTTGTAATTCTTCTGATTGAACTTGTAACTCTTCTGTCATTGCTTGTGATTCATGTAAAAGAGTTTGAATTCGCATACGTCCTATAATGCTATGGATTGTTAAACCTAGATTATCAATAGTTTGTTGAATTAAATCTTGATGTAAATCTGAAATCTCAGTTACACTTACTAACTCCATTACTGCGATCACTTCATCCTCAAATAAGATAGGGATGACTAGTAGATTTTTAGGACGTATTTCTAATACTCCGCTAGTGACATAACGAAACTCTTCGGGTATATCCCTGAGAATAAAACTTTTCTTTTCTAAGGCAGACTGTCCAATGAAACCTTCACCCATTTTAATAGATTGTTTTCCAATATCAGCACCTTGATCGGCGAAAGAAGCTTTTTTCACATAGTAGACAGTTTCTTCATATTCTTCACGTACATAAAATGCACCGCAAGAAGTTTGCGTTTTTTGTATAATTCCACTAAGAATTTTTTTACCTAACATCTCAATAGAAGATACACCTTGATACATTAAAATTAATTCTGCAAGCTCAGTTTGTAACCACTCTCTTTTCGATATTTCATCTAGTAGGTGATTGGTTGTATGAGCAAGATCTTTTATTTCATCATGTGTATTTACATGAATTCTTTCCGTAATTTTTTCTTTAGAAGAAATTGATTTAATAGCTTGAATTACATTTTTAATCGTTTTTGTAATGGAATTCGAAATATAGAGTGAAACGATAATGGAAATAAAAGAAAGTAAGAACAATAAACTGTATAACCAAATCTCTAATTTATTATTTTCAATATCTAATTGTGCAGCTCTTTTTTTCGTTAGTTGCTCCTCAGTGCTCCGGAAGTTAGTTAGCTGCGACTGTAATGACTGAATTTGAGTCGTGTCAATTGTTTGTACATTATTACTATTATTATTTGTAATGAGTGGGTGAATCTCTTTATTAATCCAACTAGTAATGTTTTCGTTAATCTGTTTTAATTTTTCTTGCTGAGAGGGGTTATCCTCTAATAAAGAAAAAAGATCTTGATAATGTTTTTCGTAATCCTTTTCCGCAGAGTTAAGGGATTGCACGTAATTAGGGTTATTAGAAATGATAAACCCTTTCGCTTTATTTTCAATTGTTAGTAACTCTTTCTCCACTTGATTCGTTAAATTGAGAACTTTAAAATCGTGATCAATAATAAAATTACGAGATTTTTGTAAGTTGGAAATCTCATTGTTTAACATAATGAAAGAAACAAGTAAGAACAAAATGATAACTAAATAACCAGCCATAATTTTGTAACGAATACTAAATTTTGCTTTCGATTTCATCAAAAATTCCTACCTTCAAGATTATTAAAAGTTTTCTATTTTAAAGAATAAAAAACGTAATATATATTATATCAGTTTTCATAAGGCCAAACTAGAAATCCCCCTATTGTATTAGGGGGGGCTTTTTTAATAGAGGAAATCATTTTGAAATATAAAAACATATATGAAAGGTAGTAAACGAGGGAATAGAGGATAACAAACATTCTAAGAAGGGAAGAGTGTTCTTAAAGCTCTTTTTGCATCTATTCCTTCAAAAATAAATAATACAAGATCTCTCTTTTTTACAGTAAGGAAAAAGGATACTAGAGTGCTTAAATTTTTGATTGATGTCATTGTTCCATGTTTACTTATAAACAAATTAGCTTGAAATGTTGTCATTAAAGCATAAAAATGATGAATCTGAGTTATTGTAGGTGTTTCATTATAAGAAATAGTAGTAGAGTGAATGGCGTTCATCGTAATATTCCTTTCCATATAGTAAGCATAACAATATAAACATACCCGTTTTAGAAGATGTTAAACGTATAAATAAGAAAAATATAATTAAAGTTTTTTACGTTTAGAAAGAGTTAGGAAGGGTATACATATACTATAAAGAGATTGACTGAAGATGAATTGTAAGATGTCTATGTTTAGTAGATTAGTCTATCAAAATATACTTTTACTTTAAATAAAAAGGAGCCTGGTATACATGAATGAAATGATGATTGATATTACATTTGATTTAATTTACTTGTTAAGTAGTTCACTTGTAGTGCTTTTACTATTCGCTTTTTTCGTAAATGGTTATGTTAATAAGAAGGTTAGTGTATACAGAAATGAAGAAAAATAAAGATACATTATATAAAACTTTAGGAGGTTAATAGTTATGAATGTAGATAGAAAAATAGTAGGTGTTTTTAGAACAATTGATGATGCGGCACTCGTTATTAATGAATTAAATGATAAAGGATACCCAGCAGATAACATTTCAGCTATTGCGAAGGATCAAAAGGAAATTGAACACCTGGAAGAAAAATCGGGTGAAAAAGTTAAGAATGAAACTGCACATAAAGCAGATATCTTTTCAGCGACAGGGCTTGTAGCAGGAGGAGTAGCAGGGGGACTAGGTGGTTTATTAACTGGCCTTGGTATACTTGCCATTTCTGGAATGGGTCCAATTGTAGCAGCAGGACCAATCGCAGCAGCTATTGGTGGAGCTGGTATTGGCGGAGGAGCTGGAAGTTTAATAGGAGCATTTATAGGATTAGGAATTCCAGAAGAACATGCTAAAAAGTATGAAGAATATATTTACGATGGAAATATATTAATTTTAGTAGATGCAACATTAGATGATAAGTTAGAAATTTATAAAATATTTGATAAGCACAATGCGTATAACTCTGATTTCTTTAAATAATATGTACGTCACATATTAAACATAGTGAATATCGTTTTTTTGATCTTACAACTTTGGCGCGGCCGAGGAGTCGTATGACTATAAGAGAGGAAGGGCTTATAGTAAAAGATCAAGTCCTATTATGATATTGAGAAGGGAAGAGGTGCCTTTTCGTGATTGTAAAAATATTAAAGGATAGTAGTAATAGTTTCCTTTGTACAGTTCAAAGTAAAAATGGAGAGAAGTATGTAAAGAAATGGTTTCATAAACAGGGAAACAAGGAAGAATTAGGGCGACCAACTTTTAAAGAAGTAGAAAAGGATTGGAAAGAAAATAGAGAATCGTTTATGTATCCCAATATTAAAGCGCTTTATTAAAATGGAACATAATACGCGTTTTATTATTACAAAACTGTCACATTCCTGTAAGGTAATTCAATAGATTAGATACTTTTTCCATGTCATAATAAAGTCATAAGAAAGCTTATCAAAACTACAACTTATTAGGAGAGTGTCAGTCATGATTGTAACAACAACTTCTGGAATTCAAGGTAAAGAAATTATTGAGTATATTGATATTGTAAATGGTGAAGCTATTATGGGTGCAAACATTGTCCGCGATTTATTCGCTTCTGTTCGTGATGTTGTCGGTGGTCGTGCTGGTTCTTATGAAAGTAAGCTTAAAGAAGCTCGTGATATCGCAATGGATGAAATGAAAGAACTTGCAAAACAAAAAGGTGCGAATGCTATCGTTGGTATTGACGTAGATTACGAAGTTGTTCGTGATGGAATGTTAATGGTTGCTGTAAGTGGTACAGCTGTACGTATATAAGTAAATAAAAAACAGGCTCACCCCTTGAAGTTCATGCTTTGAGGGGGGTTTTTGTTTTTAAGTTGTAAAAGTAAAAAGAATGGGATTGTATTTCTTAGAAAAATAGAAGTGCCAGTAGCATAAATGGTATTTCGTACAAAAGAGCGGACTCGTTCAAATTATAGAACAGTTTCAAGGGCTAAATGAAAAAGAAACAGTAATGCTACATATATGTAACGTAAGTGCGAATTTTATAATAAAATTGTTATTTGAGATAATGGAAGAATTAGTGGTATAAATAACTTTATAGATAATAATCAAAATAGAGAAGACAGAGTGTTCATAGATGGAATGGTTAAGGGAATTTTCCAATCTGTAATAAAAAAACGGAGGTACCGAGAACGTTTTACAGATGTCTACTACATAAAATTTATAATGGATTGGGGGCAATTTTTATGTTTTGGTTAGGAGGTTTTTTAGGATACATTGTAGGTTCTATTACTACATGTGCGATACTTTACTTTGGGTATAGAGCCGAAAAGAACAAAAAAGCGGATATGCGAAAGAAAGAGGAGAGAAACATCAATAAAAAAGGTGTATAGGATGTGGAAGAAAAATTGATAACATTGATGCAAAAATAAAGGACAGTTACATATTTTATATGATTACTATGTACTGTCCCGCTTATTCCTTTTGGATTAACAAAAATTGTTTCCTGTCTTGCTATAAAATTCATAGGCAAAAAAACCAAATAAATAGCCTATTCCGGATCCTAAACTAATTGAAAGCAGTGAGAAATCTGGGGAAAATATGCCGAAAATCAAACCGATTATACAGCCCAAAAGCATTCCTATAGGTATTAAACTATCTAATAACAGTTGAGCCTCTTTTGATTTTTTCTTACCCAATTTGCCATGCTTATATTTATGTTCCAATCTTTTTATTACAAATACTACAATCCCCCCGACTAGTATAACAGGCCAAATTTCCGAAATTAACCACATGTTAGAAGCTCCTTTCACCTTTCAATATAATTGTACCAAAAAATTACAATTATAGACTGCTAAACGTACTATCTAGTCTATTTAAAAGGTAAATGCAAAAGACTTCTTCTTTTGCATTTAATAACTCGTCAAAAACACTTTCCGATACGATAAACTTAACTAAATCTATACAATTCAATCAAATTTACACAAGTTAGTGCTTCATCGTGTTCTCGCAACCCCGAAGGGACGAGGGGTATAACACTCCACACGAGGCAGTATCGTTACCTCCTATTATCAAGCATTTATTTTACCCATCTTGATAAATTTATCGCAGCATTTACATCCCTATCGTGATAGCTATTGCATGAAGCACAACGCCATTCACGAATCTTTAAACTCCACTGTCCTTCTGGTTGAACTGAATGGTCGTATTTAACGCCGCAACATGAGCAAATCTTGCTTGAAGCGAACCATTTATCAGCTTTTACATACTGAATGCCGTACTTCTCGCACTTGTATGACAAACATTGAAAGAAGAAGTTTAATTTTTGAAATGAAAATGCTTTCGATAGTTTTTTGTTTTTTAACAGGTTTGAGATAGATAAGTCTTCCACAACAATCCTCATTGGTTTGGTTTTCACCAATCTAGCTGTTGCTTGATGGATATGGTTATTTCGGATATTCATAATTTTCCTAGATAACCGCAGGTGCTCAGCTTTCGCTTTTTCATATCCAGCAGATTGAATTTTCACACCTTTTTTAAATCTCCTAGACATATCTCTTTGCGCTGACTTTTTCTTTTTCAAAAGTTTTTTAACCTTGGCGTCTTTGTTTATATTTCGTTCTTTCGTACCATTAGAAGCTACAAACAGCTCTTTTAAACCAACATCCACACCGATTGACTCATTGGTTAGTTCTTGTGATTCAAAGTCTTCTTGGAACCCCACACTAATCCACCAGTGACGACCATCAAAGGTAACTCTTGGATTGGATGGTTTTTTATTTCTTGGTAGTTGTTGGCTTGTTTTCACTTCTCCAATAGACTGAATATGAACGACTTTTTTTCCTATAATCAGTCTTTCATAATTGGCATAAAATCCTTGGATCAAATCTTTTTTGGATTTATAAGAAGTGTGAGAACCATTTTTGTACTTTTTGAACGAATTTTTTCTCGCCGTATCAAAATCTTTTGAAGCCTGTTTAGGAACTTGTGCATTAATGTCTTTTAACCACTCATATCTCTTTCGCTTCTTGATCTTTGTAAATCGTTTCTGTAAAGCTAACTGTGAAACAGATTTTCCAAATAGCTTATAGTATCTATCACTCATTCTTTTACAATAGTTATAAGCGAATCTTGCAGCACCGGCATGTTTTTTTAGCACTTGTTCTTGTTCAGGCGTTGGAATCAGTCTAACTTTCTTCGCCAATATCATCAGAATGTAACTCCTTTAATGAAAGATTTGTTCTTCTGAATCGTAGCGTGTTCCACCAGCATTCTCCTGAGACTACTCGGATGCAAACCTGTTAATTCTGATACTTGACTAACTCGTAAAAATTTCATTATTATTCTTACCTCATTGAATCCGCCATAGCACATACGTTCGATATATTCAATGAGGTTTGATAGATTTAATTAAATGTATCTCGTTCAACTAAGGGCGCAATTCCTTAGCCAGTTCTCTTATGAACTTCTCATGTTTTCACATGAGCGCAGACTATATGTTTATCTAATTAAAGATAGAGGATTTTTCCACCACCATAGGCTTGTGATGTACTCTCGTCAGTTATACGAGATAGTCGTTGAACGTTCATCTTATCACTTTTGACTTAGATGATTCGAGGCGGAAGACCCATTGTTCTAGTGTTTAGGATTTAACCTTGCACCATCTGATTGATTTTTTCTGCTTTCGCGACATTCACGCTCACTATTTCTAGCCACGTTGTAGTTCAATCAGCTTTAGGGATTGCCCGCAGTTAACCCTCACTACTAGCCAATCACTTGACTAGCAGGGCTTACTGATATATTTAATTAACTTTGGTTATAAATGGTTAAATAAATCGTAACAGTTAGTTACCCTTTCGTTTTCTCAGCGGACTGCACAACATCAACTGCCGCTTTCACATCCGCTAAGTCATATGTAGAATGGACTTTCATAAAACGTAATTGCTCATTTTCTACTAGACGAATTAAGTGACGAAACGTCTCCTGCCATTTATATGCTGACACATTTTTATTCCAATGTCGTAAATGAAATATGTTCGCGTGCACTTTTGCTTTCGTGACAATCTCTGCCCAGTTTACTTGTATTCCTGACAGAAGTCCTATAGTTAAAAAGTGCCCATTGGGACGTAAGGAGAAAGCTAATTCATTTCCATCCGGTCCCCCAATAGAATCAATCGCAGCGTCTGCACCTCTGCCGTTTGTTAATGTCATAACTGTTTCATAAAGCGGGGCAGTCGAAGTATCAATTACATGATGAGCGCCAAGCTGAAGTAATTCCTCTGTATGTTTACTATTTCTTGTCACGGCAATGAGTTGGAAATTTAAAATTTGCGATAACTGCGCAAAAAGATGACCAATTGCGGACCCACAAGCATTCACTAATAAAACGTCATTACGCTGTAAGTTTAACGTTTCTGTACAAGTAACCCACGCCGTAAGGGGATTAATATACATTTGTGCCGCTGTGAAATCATCAATGGAATCAGGAATAGGGACTACAAAATCAGCTGATGTCTTCACATATTCTTGCCAAGTACCTTCCCCGCGTAAAGGTAACACTCGTTTACCGATAAGCTCTCGAGAAACAAAAGCGCCAACATTTTCTACAATACCAATACCTTCATAGCCAGGTATGTTAGGTAAAGGAATTCTATGAGCGTACGCTCCTGTGATGGGAATTAAGTCAGATGGATTAATCGGTCTAACTAGCATACGGACGAAAACTTCATTATCTTTCAGTGGTTCTATATTTTTATATTCAACTTGTAATACGTCTTTTGGATTGCCAAACTTATGAAATTGAATGCATGTTCCAAGCAAAGTAATTTGCCCCCTTAGTTTGATTGGGTTTATTATAGCATTTTTGGTTTGGGTGGTTATTTTGTTAGTGATAAATAGGGTTTTTAATTTACGTATTTATCAGAATTTTATAAAATGTGTATATAACTATAAAATGGGGGGATTTCTTCATGTGTACTAGTTTGACGTTACAAACAAAAAATTTCCAGCATCTTTTTGCGAGAACAATGGATTTCACATTAGATATGAATCAGGAAGTAATAATCATTCCTCGGCGTTATCAGTGGAACAATATAACTGGTGAAACGATCCGAGCGAAAAAGGCTGTTGTCGGAATGGGAATTAATCATGAAGGAAGGGTCATTATGGCGGACGGAGTAAATGAAGCTGGTATGACATGTGCCACTCTCTATTTCCCGGGATTCGCTACTTATAGTAACAGCATAGATGACCATAAAACGAATTTAGCACCATTTGATTTTGTGGCTTGGAGCTTGACGCAGTTTAATTCTGTTGAAGAGTTAAAAAAATCTGTTGATAACATTTCCCTTATAGATGTACCATTACCAGTTTTAGGGATTACTCCGCCACTACATTGGATTTTAGCAGATAAATGGGGAGAGTGTATTGTACTTGAGCCGACAACTGATGGACTAAAAATGTATGACAATCCACTAGGAGTGATGACTAATAGCCCGGAGTTTAATTGGCATTTACAAAATTTAAGACAATATATTGGACTTAAATCGCAGCCATTTGCACCAACCGAGTGGGGAGACGTACCATTAAGTGCTTTTGGCCAAGGTTCCGGATCGATGGGACTTCCTGGAGATTTCACCCCGCCATCAAGATTCGTGCGGGCAGCATATGGCAAACAAAACATTCAAGGTATAGAGAACGAAGAAGAGGGGATATCGGCTATTTTTCATATCTTATCAAATTGTGAGGTTCCTAAGGGGGCAGTAATAACAGAAGACGGTATATTAGATAATACTATCTATACAAGTGCAATGTGTATGGAGTCTGGAACATATTATTACCATACTTACGATTGTAGACAAATTATAGCCATTCATTTATTCCATGAAAATTTAGATACAGCTGAGATTAAAACGTATCCGTTTCAGCGGAAACAAAAAATATTTTATGAAAACTGATAAAAACACCTCCATTGAATTTGCATACTTAGCATGCGAATTCGGGAGGTGTTTTTCTATTAAGCCGAAGCCTTCTTCATTCTCTCAAGTAAACTAGATAACACATGCGTACGATAAGATTCTAGTTTTTTACCTTCGTAAGTACGAATACCTAATTTTTTAAGTTCTTTTACATACCAACCTTTGCTTCCGAAATACATGTGATCGCTCCCCTTCAACTTTGTTTTTATTTGTCCTGATTATACTTGGAGGCACAGGAATTATAATGAAGGAAATGAATTTCGCGCGAAAATGGTTAACTTTGTTGCAAAAGACATATATACTAAAGATAGTATACAACGAGGTGGGCAAGACGTGATTATAGAGAAGCACGAAATTCAAATTGACCAAATTACGAGCGGTAAAGTGAATATCTTTACTTTCTATAGAAATAGAAAGCAAATTGATGATCATTTTTTACGATTGCAAGAACCATCGCTTACAGCAAACTACTTCTTCCATTTTCATTTTGATGCAGAGAGCTTGCATCTACTGCAGGAAGAGTTTCCAGGCGTATATCCGTACGACGGTAGTGAAACGATTCACGACTGGACGGAAAAGATGAAAGCTGAATTGCAACATCAGATCCAAACAGGTAAATGGAATAAACGCGTACGTATCGGTAATCGCATTCTAGATGTGGTGTTTACATGGTGTGACGAAGATATAGTAGAGTGAAAAAGAAGCGGATGACGCTTCTTTTTTTTAGCGCTGGAATAAAACGAGCTTACCTGCAGTAGATGTACAGCGATGTGTTTTTTCATACAATCCTTTTTCTTGTAAGATAGATTCACCTTTTGCTTTTGCTTCTTTTTCAGTTGCCGCCTCGAATGATTCGTCTAATGCTTTTGAACCATCTTTTTCAAAGACTGTTAGAACGTATACTCCCATGAAAATTCCCTCCAATAATTAAAATCAGAATCTTATAATTATTTTGACATAAAATGCTACAATATGCAAAGAAATATATGACATTGCGTGGTAAAATAGAATGAAACTTTAATCATCGAGAATATTTTTATTCTCGATGATTATTAGTTTTCAGCGATGTTAATTTTAATAAAATGAAACTTTTGAAAGATAGAAAGGATCGTTATTTGTGAAACAAGTAAAGTTTATACATGCGGCTGATTTGCATTTGGATAGTCCGTTTAAAGGGATGGAGATGAATGTTGCGCAGTCTGTTTGGGAGAGAATGAAGCAAAGTACGTTTGAATCATTTGAGCGTATTGTTGATAAAGCGATTCAAGAGCGCGTTGATTTCGTATTACTAGCTGGGGATTTGTATGATGCGGAGACGAGAAGTTTGAGGGCGCAAGTGTTTGTGCGTGAGCAAATGAAGAGACTTTCGCAGTACGATATCCCTGTTTTTATTATTCACGGTAACCATGATCATTTAGGGGGAAGCTGGGCAGCAATTGAGTTTCCGGAAAATGTTCATGTATTTACTGAGCCTTATGTAGAAGAGAAATCATTTTATAAAAATGGTGAGCTATTAGCTTCTATTTACGGGTTTAGTTATTTGCAGCAAGCGGTAACGGATAATATGACAGCGCAGTATACGAAAATGAGTGATGCGCCTTTTCATATTGGCATGCTTCACGGAAGTGTGGAAGGAGATGCAGAGCATAATCGCTATGCACCGTTTCAAATTCGTGAGCTGAAAGAAAAGCAATTTGATTATTGGGCTCTTGGTCATATACATAAACGTGAAATTTTATTAGAAGAGCCGTATATTATTTATCCAGGTAATATACAAGGTCGTCATCGTAAGGAAACAGGCGAGAAGGGTGCGTACCTTATTGAACTTACGAAACAAGGAACGCAGTGTTCATTTTTCCATACGGCAGATGTTGTATGGGATGAGATAGAAGTTTGTATTGATGGACTTGAAACTGTTGATGAACTTATGACGAGCATGTCAACTACGATGAATGATTGCCGAAAAGAAGAGGAAGGGACGCTTTTAACTGTCGTATTCACAGGGCAGGGCTCACTTTCTCCTTATTTACGTGACGAAAAGCGTGTGGAAGAGATTTTTCACATTTTAGCATCTGGAGAAGAGCGAAAAGATTTCGTATATGCGATGAAGTGGAAAAATGAGACGGTTTCTTTTGCGGAAATCGAACGTTTGAAAGCGGAAAATCATTTCGTCGGTAGTGTGCTAAAGGAGTTAGAAGCTTTCAGCAATATGGACGGAGTATTGCGAACTATTTGGACATCTCCTGTAGCGCGTAATAGTATTGAATTTTTTACAGAAGAAGAGAAGAAAGAGATTCAGAAGGAAGCAGAAAATATTATTTTAGAACAATTATTCCAGCAAGAGAGGGATAAAAAATGAGAATTGAAAAACTCCATATTTATGGGTACGGAAAATTAGAAAATGTGGAAATGGATCTTTCCTTGCTGACGGTGTTATACGGTGAAAATGAAGCGGGAAAATCGACAATTCGCTCGTTTATGAAAAGTATTTTATTCGGTTTTCCGACGAGAGGACAGCGCCGTTATGAGCCGAAAGAAGGCGGGAAGTATGGCGGTGCGATGGCTGTGCAAACAGAGCAGTACGGTCGTTTGAAAATTGAGCGATTGCCAAAGACGGCAGCTGGCGAGGTGACCGTTTATTTTGAAGACGGGAAAATGGGCGGAGAAGAAATTTTAAACGATATATTAAGCGGGATGAATGAAAGTTTATTTGAATCCATCTTTTCATTTGATATGCATGGCCTTCAAAATATTCATCAGCTCGGCGAAGCGGATATTGGCAATTATTTGTTTTCGGCAAGCGCAGTCGGAAGTGATGCGTTATTGCAGCTAGATAAAAAGCTAGAAAAAGAAATGGATCAGCGTTTTAAGCCGAGCGGGCGTAAACCGGAAATTAATGTGTCACTGCAAGAGATGAAGAAACTTGAAGAGAAGATGAAAGAGTGGCAAGGGAAAATTGGCACGTATGAAAAACAAGTCGAGCAATTAAAAGAAAGTGAAGAGAAACTTGCTTCTGTTCGTGCGGAAAAAGAGAGTGCAGAAAAACGAAAGCAAGATTATGAAATATTAGCAGCGCTAGAGCCACTCGTTATTGAAAAGCGTGCGCATGAGAAAGTGTTAGAAAATGAGAGCGGACAGTTTCCTGTAAACGGAACGGCGCGCTATGAAGCAATTAAGGCGAAGATGGAGCCGCTCCAATTACAAGTTGACTCGCTTCACAAAAAAATAGAGACGGTGCAATCGGAAATTGCCTCGATTCAAATAGATGAAGAGTTTTTACAAAAAGAAAGTTATGTAGAAGAACTTCGTATGCAGCATTTGTCTTATGAAAATGCGTGCCAAGAAATGCGTGATATGACAGGGAGTATTACGAATATAAAAGAAGAAATTGCAGAACTAGAACAGCAAATTGGTGCTACTTTTGAAAAGGAAGCGGTTCTTGCGTTTGACATGAGTTTGGCGACGAAGGAATTAATTACGCAAACCGTACAAAAAGCGCGTGAATTAGAAACGCAAAAAGCACAGCTTGATGATCGTTTTAAAGTAGCGCAAGAGCAATTAGAAGAACAAGAAGAAAATATAAGACAGATTCAGAAACAAATGTTAGTTGCTGAAGAGCGAGATACGTTAGTTGAGAAAGAGAAATCGTTCCAAGACGCGGCGTTTATCGGTATGGGTGCAGAGAGAATGAAGCGTAAGTATGAGGAAAAAGCAGGAGCGGCTATGCAAAAGAAAAAGAAGTGGCAAAGAGTTTGTCTTCTGTTACTTCTTATTAACACGCTTGTTTTATTCACAAGCTTATTTATAGATAACCGCCCGCTCTTATTTATTAGTGTTATTGTTTTTGTAGGGATTGTTCTTGCCCTTGTTTTATATAAAGATCCGTCAAGTGGATTACAAGAAGAGCTTCTTACTCTTCAGCAAAGTGCTGGCGGGAGACAAAGTGAAGAAGCGCTGTCTGTGCGCTATCAGTTAGAAAAAGATGAAGAGATTCGGAAGCTATTTGAGCGTGAGTCTTATAAATTACAGCAAATGGAGCGAGCTTATGATAAAGTCGTTTCATCGTATGAGGAATGGGAGAGAGAAACGTTCCAAGCGGGAGAACAAGTAGATGCATATAAAACGCGCTATATGTTCCCAGAATTTTATACGTATGCACACATATTGCCAGCGTTTGAGCGTATTGAAAAAATGCAGCAATTATATCGTGAATTAGATAAGCAAGGCACGCGAAAATCTTCATTATATGAAATAATTTCGCATTTTGAACAGAAACTAGAAACTGTTATCGGTAGTGCGGAGTATAGTAAGTTGTATGAGGCGCAAAGGCTTATGCAAAATGAGAAAGAGAAGAGACAAACTTGTAAGCAGCTGAAAGAGAAACTGGCGGAATGGCAAGAAGAATATGAGTTCATGCAAGAGCAATTGAAACAACTGTTAGTAGAACGAAATGCATTATGGAGTATTGCAGAGGCTACAGATGAAGAGATGTTTTTAGAAGAAGGTAAACTGGCGGAAAAACGTGAAGATGCTGAGAAACAAGTAGGGCGTTTATTACCGCAAATTGATTTGTTGGAACAGCGTTTAACGAGCTTATCATTAGCTGAACATTATGAGGCTGACGGTTATGAGGAAAAATTAAAGCAAGAAATGACAGCTGCGCAAAATTGTCTTACGAAAGAGAAAGAACTGACAGAGCGTATTGCGAAACATCGTATGGAAATTGCGAATTTAGAAGAAGGTAGTACGTACGGTGATTTAATGCATGAATGGGAAATGAAAAAAGCGCAAGTGCGTGAACAAGTGAAGAAGTGGGCTGCTTATGCGGCCGCAAAGACAGTATTAACGAAAACGAAGCAATATTATCATGAAGTACATCTTCCTCGTATTTTACAAAAATCAGAAGAGTATTTCGTCTATTTAACAGGCGGACGATATAGTAAAATCTTTTCACCGTCAGAGGCGGAACCGTTCATTGTTGAGCGTAACGACGGTATGCGTTTTTACAGTCATGAACTAAGCCAAGCGACAGCGGAGCAGTTATATTTATCGCTGAGATTTGCACTTGCGAAAACATTTGAACACGATTATCCATTTATTATTGATGATAGTTTCGTGCACTTTGATGCGGTAAGGACGGATCGAACGATTGAACTAATAAAGGAAGTCGCGAAAGATAGACAAGTAATCTTCTTTACATGTCATGCGCATTTACTCGCGTATTTTACAGAAAAACAGATTATAAAATTAACACATAAGCGTAAAGAAAATGAGTTGTAATATGCTATACTAAAAGTAACTGATTTGGTGGAGGAATTCGAATGAAAAAGAAAATTGCAGAATATGAAGTTGGTGAACAAGTCGATGTTTTCTTGTTAATTAAAACAGCGACAAAAGGTCTAGCAAGTAATGGAAAGCCATTTTTAACAGTAATCTTACAAGATCCAAGTGGAGATATTGAAGCGAAGCTATGGGACGTATCACCAGAAGTTGAGAAACAATATGTAGCAGAAACAATCGTTAAAGTAGCTGGTGATATTTTAAACTACAAAGGACGTATTCAATTACGTGTGAAACAAATCCGTGTTGCGAATGAAAATGAAGTAACAGACATCTCGGATTTCGTAGAAAAAGCACCAGTGAAAAAAGAAGATATGGTTGAAAAAATTACACAATACATATTTGAAATGAGAAATCCGAACATTCAGCGTCTAACAAGACATTTGTTAAATAAGCATCAAAACGAATTTTTAGAATATCCAGCAGCAACAAAGAATCATCATGAGTTCGTATCTGGACTAGCTTATCACGTCGTATCGATGCTAGATTTAGCGAAAGCTATTTCAAATCTATACCCATCATTAGATAAAGACTTACTATATGCAGGCGTTATTTTACATGACCTTGGTAAAGTAATTGAACTATCTGGTCCAATTTCTACAACGTATACGTTAGAAGGAAATTTACTAGGCCACATTTCTATCATGGTGAACGAAATTGGTAAAGCAGCAGATGAGCTGAACATCGATGCAGAAGAAGTATTAATTCTTCAACACATCGTCCTTTCTCACCACGGAAAAGCAGAATGGGGTAGCCCAAAACCACCGTTAGTAAAAGAAGCAGAAATTCTGCACTACATCGATAACTTAGATGCAAAAATGAACATGATGGACCGTGCATTAGGACGCACAAAACCAGGTGAATACACAGAGCGTGTCTTTGCTCTTGATAATCGTTCGTTTTATAAACCGACGTTCCATAATTAAAAGTGTGAATAAAGTGGCCTCATTAAGTTTTAAAAGCTTAGTGAGGCTGTTTTCTTTATTAAAAATTAAATGAAATAGTTAAGAAGTACGCATGGGGTTAACGAAGAACGATTAAAACATATCTCACCACTAGAATGGGAGCATATCAACTTTAATATGGCAGATACTTAGAATCGCTTCAGCCTGTATAACAGGCCTAAAAATAAGAGTTGAAACTTGTTTAGCATCTATTTTTGTTAAAAGGTGGGAGAATTGTGCTATGATGTGGGCAAATATAAAACTATCTAAAGGAGGGATTCACATGCCGCATGTTGT
The DNA here is from genome assembly GCF_038006445.1 of Bacillus sp. FSL K6-1218. Taxonomy (NCBI): domain Bacteria; kingdom Bacillati; phylum Bacillota; class Bacilli; order Caryophanales; family Bacillaceae; genus Bacillus; species Bacillus sp. FSL K6-1218. The sequence continues at coordinate 1,042,535 of NZ_JBBOVE010000001.1, forward strand.
GTTTCGTGGAATTACTACTGAACAATTAAAACACATAAGCAAGCCATTAGTAGAAGAGCTCGCAGAGATTTGTGAGTGTGGTACGGATAATTTTACGTTGGAACTACCAAGTTCTACGTTTATATTCAATGGAGAAGAAATAGAAGCGTTTCCTCTTATTGAAGTGAAATGGTTCGAGCGTGGACAGGAAATTCGTGATCGATTTGCCAAGGCCATTACTACATATGTAATGGATTTTGGACTTCCAGAAGTAGAGGTTGTATTTACGGTTTTCACAGAATCAGCGTATTATATTAACGGGAAGCATTGTGCAAGTTAGAGCTATTATAAATGTTTTTGTAACATTTATCCCGCATTAACGGGCAGTAAGACCCCCACCTCAAAATTCAGCGGAAGCAAAGAAGTTAGGTGGGGGATCAACTGTCCGTAAAAGCCCGATTGGTTCAACTAATAATCAGTGGGGGATGAACAAAACCCCCACTGATTAAAGTTTCACTTTATAAGGGATAGAACCACATCGCTATCAAGCTAACTAGACAAAATACCCTCTAAAAAGAAAAAGGCGTTATTCTTTCTGAGAAATCATAGGAAAGGATAACGCCTTTATATCAATTTTAATATAATCGATTCACTTCTTTATAAAAAGTTTGGTTATTTTATTGAAGCTTATTCCACAAACACACCCGTTTGTTCACTTTTTTACTGTTTGAAAGCCATACTTTTTATATTGATTCATTTATTGGAAAAACCGAAAGTTTTAAACTCTCTCTATTACATATTTATTTTTGGAAAAATAGCCTAACTCCAAATACTAATAATACTGTGCCAGTAATACCCTCTATTGTACGGTTCACCTTTTCTTTTCTTAAAAAAGTTCTTAATTGACGTATTAGAGAGATATAAAGTAAATACCATATTGCTGTCAAAGTCGTAAATGTGAATCCCAACAAAAGAAATTGGAAGAAATGACTTTGATTACTCACAATAAATTGGGGTAGAAAACTAAGGAAAAATACAGCCGTTTTTGGGTTTAAGATTGCCGTGGTAAATCCTTGTCTAAAACTTTTAACCGTTCCAATATCCTTAGAGTTTATTTCCACTGAACCTGACATATCTTCTTTTTTAGAAAAGGCACTTTTAATTGACTTTACAGCTAAATAAATTAAATAAAATGCCCCAGCATATTTTATTAATGTAAATAGCATAGCAAATTTCATTAAGATAGCAGAGAGTCCTAGTGTAGCCATTATTGTATGAATCATCATTCCAGATACCGTTCCTAAGACGGTCTTTATCCCACCATTTCTACCATGAGAGATAGTGTTTTTTGTAACTAAAGCAAAACCGGGACCAGGCATCATTATAATAAGGAGTGCTGTAAGGATAAATAGCATATAATTTTCCATGTTCTGGTATTTCCTTTCTGATTTTTAGTTTCGCTTATAGTATAGCTTTTTTCCTTAAAACATTAAATATAAAAAGTGTGATCAGGATAGTATCATAAACTTTCAAGGAGTTGTAATTGAATTATAGAGGGCTTCACTTGAATAATGTTCTTCTGTAAATGAGCGTTTTAATAGAATGTCAATTACATAAATAATCAGATTTTACACCCTAAATGTTATTTAACGAAAAAATCTTGAATTCGAGATTTTTCACTTGCTTTTCTATCACTTGAGGTGTAAAGTGATAGTAGCGAAAGCGATTGAGTCATATGAAAAACATACACTCAGTTGTTTTCGATTAAAAAACAAAGTAACTTATACAGTAAAAACTAAGATGAATTTACAAAAACATAATTAAGAATAAATTGAAAAGCTAAAAACCATATTAGTTGTGGGAAATATTATTTTTTTAGTTATCACTTGACTAGTAAAACGAAACGGAGGAATAACCAATGTATAAAATTAAAGGGCATCATCACATTTCAATGGTTACGAAAAATGCAAATGAAAATAATCACTTTTATAAAAACGTGCTTGGCTTACGTCGTGTGAAAATGACAGTAAATCAAGATGATCCGTCAATGTACCACTTATTTTATGGAGATAAAACAGGAAGTCCAGGTACGGAATTATCATTTTTTGAAATTCCATTAGTAGGAAGAACATATCGCGGTACGAATGCGATTACTCGAATTGGATTACTCGTTCCTTCAGAGGAAAGCTTACATTACTGGAAAGAACGATTTGAGAATTTTGATGTGAAACATAGTGAAATGACAACATATGCAAATCGTCCTGCTTTACAATTTGAGGATGCTGAAGGTCTTCGCTTAGTACTACTCGTTTCAAACGGAGAAAAAGTAGAGCACTGGGAAACTTGGGAGAAATCAGAAGTTCCTGCAAAGCATCAAATTCAAGGAATGGCTTCTGTGGAAATGACAGTTCGTAGACTTGATAAAATGTCGAGTACACTTACAGAGATGTTCGGTTATACAGCGGTTAGCCGTAGCGAAGAGGAAGCAATTTTTCAATCCATTAAAGGAGAGGCTTTTGGAGAAATCGTTGTGAAATATTTAGATGGACCTACTGAAAAGCCGGGCCGAGGGAGCATTCACCATTTAGCAATTCGCGTGAAAAACGATGCAGAGCTTGCCTATTGGGAAGAACAGGTGAAACAAAGAGGCTTCCAGTCTTCAGGAATCATCGACCGTTTCTACTTTAAAAGCTTATATTTCCGTGAATCAAACGGAATCCTTTTTGAAATTGCGACAGATGGACCAGGATTTACAGTTGATGGAGATGTGGAACATTTAGGAGAAAAACTTGATTTACCACCGTTCTTAGAAGATCAGCGTGCAGAGATTGAAGCGAATTTAGCACCTATTGAAGAGAAGTAATAGGAGAGAAAATATAAATTAAAAAACATTGGAGGAATATAAAATGAACCAATTAAAAGGAATTCACCACGTTACAGCGATTACAAGTAGTGCAGAAAAGAACTATGAGTTTTTCACTCACGTTTTAGGAATGCGTTTAGTTAAGAAAACAGTAAACCAAGATGATATTCAAACGTATCATTTATTCTTTGCAGATGATAAAGGGAGTGCAGGAACAGATATGACATTCTTTGATTTCCCAGGTGTTCCGAAAGGCGTACACGGTACAAATGAAATTTCAAAAACTTCATTCCGTGTTCCGACTGATGCAGCATTAGAGTATTGGGTGAAACGCTTTGACCGTCTTGAAGTAGAACATACAGGAATTAAAGAGCAATTTGGTAAGAAAACTCTTTCTTTCGTTGACTTTGATGACCAACAATATCAATTAATCTCAGATGAACTTGATAAAGGAATCGAATCAGGTACACCGTGGCAAAACGGGCCAGTACCATTAGAATATGCAATCACTGGTTTAGGACCTGTATTTATCCGTATTGCAAACTTTAGCTTCTTCAAAGAAGTGTTAGAAAAAGTTCTATTATTTAAAGAGGTTGCGCAAGAAGGGGAATTCTATTTATTTGAAGTGAACAAAGGCGGAAACGGTGCATCTGTTATTGTAGAACATAATACAGTTCTTCCTGAAGCACAACAAGGTTTTGGTACAGTGCACCATGCGGCATTCCGCGTAGAAGATCGCGCTGTATTAGAAGAATGGATTGAGAGAATCAGTAGCGTAGGACTTCCTTCATCTGGATATGTAAACCGTCACTTCTTCGAATCATTATATGCAAGAGTTGCACCACAAATTTTATTTGAATTCGCAACAGATGGACCAGGATTTATGGGAGATGAGCCATACGAAACGCTTGGCGAAAAATTATCTTTACCTCCATTCCTAGAGCCAAAACGTGAAGAAATTGAAAAATTAGTTCGTCCAATTGATACAGTGAGAAGTACGAAGGAATTTATTAAAGAGTAAAAATAGAGCAAGTAGTTTTAGCGGAGTGCTGGAACTGCTTGCTTTTTTATTTATTCTAGTAAGTTTTCTGACAATTGTTTCTCAAGTTATTAAAAAGGAAAACTTTGGTATAATTAATTAAAATATAGAATTTTCTAATAATTATTTTTCAATACATAGAAAAGGAGTGGTAATATACAATTTTGATAATTGTATAAAAATCCTAATTTTGTAATTTTGGAGAAAAGGGGATGCGAGTGTATGGGAGCAGATGTAGTAACGCGGGAGCAAATGAAACATTCTTTAGATGATTGGTATCGTGTAATGTTACAGCAAAATATAGAGAAGGCTACGGAAATGAAAGAGGAGATTGAAAGTAAGATTAGTGGGTTGGACGTGGATCAGGATGTATTACTTTATCATGCGTTGTTGAATTTTAGATATGATGCATTAGTTGATTGGATTTCAGTTAGAGAAGATAGTTTTGATAAAGTGGAATCTTTCGAAATTCCAACAGAGGGCTTTTTAGCTTATTATTATCACTTTTTTAAAGGGTTTCATTGCACATTAATTTCAAATTATAACGAAGCGAAAGAACAGTATGAGGAAGCTGAGAAGTTATTGAAATATATTGCAGATCCGATAGAACATGCGGAGTTTAATTATCGGATGGGGAATTTCTATTATCATTCTTATCAACAAATCAATGCGATTGATTATTTGAAAAAGGCAAAAGAAGATTTTACGAAGCAACCAGGATATGAGATTAATTTGGCTTTATGTGAGAATATATTGGGTTTATGTTGTATAGACTTAAGACAATTTGAATTAGCGGAGGAAAATTTTAATGATGCATTAAATGTTTTCCAACAAGCTAAGCATGAGAAGTATATTTTAATGGTTAGAAATAATTTAGGATGGCTATATGGCAGTCAAGATTTATCTGATTTAGCGATTAGACATTTAAGTGAAGTTACTCAAAAAATGCCTAAAAATTTTAAAGCAATTTTTACTGAAGCGGAAGAAAATTATAAATTAGGTAGGGTAGAAACTGCTAATGAATTAATAGAATTAGGCTTAAGAATTTGCAACGAATTACAAAATAAAGAATTCCAATATCGATTTATAATTTTAAAAGAGTTGAATATTAAATCCAGTGCAAGTCAATTAGAGAAAGTAACTTTAGAAGGGATTTTGTATTTTGAAGAACATTCTCTTTTAGAATGTGTTAAAGAATATATGGAAATATTAGCTAATAAGTTTTATCAGGAAGAAAATCATGAAAAAGCTAGTAAGTACTTTTTTATTAGTAGTCAAGCTCAAAAGAGAATTTTAAAAAGGGGAGCGTTAAAATAAATGAAAAAGACTAGTTTGTTCATTACGGGTTTAGTATTGACATTGTCAATTGGATTGAATTTCTTTGCTGGATCCCAAAATCAATATTCAAATAGAGGAGACACAGGTGGAGCGCCAGCAAGACCAGACTATGTTAGTTTTAATAAGGGAGATACAGGCGGAGCGCCAGAAAAACCAGATTATGCTGGTTTCAATAGAGGAGATACGGGTGGAGCACCAGCAAGACCAGACTATGTTAGCTTCAATAAAGGCGACGGAGGAGCGCCAGTAAAATCGGACTATACTAGAGGCGACACAGGCGGAGCACCAGCAGATAATAGAGGCGACGGCGGCGGAGTAAGCCAACTATAATAACAAAGAAAGGGACTTCAACATGAAGTCCCTTTTTCTATTTTCAGGTCATGTAGAGAAAAGAATTGACTTACTTTAAATATGTAACTATAATAGTTACATAATAACCATTAGTAATAGAAATGAGTTATATTTTTTTAGTATAATTGTAACTGTTACAGTTACAATTAAAAAGAGAACATAAAATAACCAAAAAATGTAAAAACTTTAAATAGCAACTCAAGAAAGGAGACGGGAACTTTGAAACGGTTTAAGTTTTATTTAATTAGCGGTATTGTGCTCGTTTTGTTAATTGTTTGTAATTTCGTTGAGAAGCCGATTGCGAAGGTTGGAGAAGTGAAAGATACTGTTATGATGAAGCTGAATACGAAAGAGAGTATAGCGCAAATTGATGGGCAGACGATTTATTTTAAACAAATTGGTGAGGGAAAACCTCCTTTACTTATGTTGCATGGGTTTGGTGGTTCTTCTGATGGATTTAGTGATATTTATCCGGAACTAGCGCGAGATCATACGATTATTGCAGTTGATATTTTAGGATTTGGGCGCTCTTCTAAGCCAGTTGATTTTCAGTATTCGTTTCCTGCGCAAGTGAATTTATATTATAAGTTAATGAAGAAGCTCGGATACGATCAGTTTGCGGTGCTCGGTCATTCGATGGGCGGAGAGATGTCCCTTAATTTAGCGTATTTATATCCGGATACAGTAACGCATCTCATCTTGGCGGATGCTACAGGGATAGAGTCTTTCCAGCAAAAAGAAAGTTATGAAGTACCACCGCTATCGACGGACTTACAAACTGTCACTGAGATTGCGAAGTATAATAAAAATGAAGTGAAAAATAGTCGTGATGATAAAGAGCATTATGATCAGCTTACGAAAATGAAAGAGCGCCGCATTGCGATGGAAGCTGATAAAATTAAGGTACCAACTCTAATTATATGGGGACGACATGATAAGAGTGTTTCTTGGAAAAATGGTGAACTGTATCATGGGCTATTTGCAAATAGTACGTTTCATATTATTGAAAAAGGATACCACGCACCGTTTCGTCAGGAACCAATTGAGTTTATGGAATATGTACAAGCATTTTTCGCGAAGCATCCACAATAAAAATTTTAAGCATAAATCCACTTCTTTGCTCATAGAGTGAAACTAATAAGGCTTGTCTAAGGAAAGGAATGAAGTAGAGTGGAAACTTTACCATGGTGGGTTTATCTTGTAATTGTCGGGATTGTACTAAGTGGCTACATGGTTTTATATACTTCAAAAAAAGAGCAAGATATGGATAATGAGTTTATCGAAAAAGAAGGCGAAGTGTATATGAAGCGCTTAGAAGAAGAGCGCGAGAAACGTAATCAGGATAGTGATAAAGATTCGGTATTGCTTTAATAAAAATTTTGAAAGGCTACCACCTAGTAGAACTTTACAACTAGGTGGTAGCCTTTTTCTTCTTGGGGATCAGGTTATATAAATTTAATATTACATGTATACGAGATTCATCAGAACTTTTATTGATGGTATTTATATATTTTTTTACTCATAAGAATGGAACTAGCGGGGGATTTTACTGGGGGGGATTAACAATGCATAGGGATGAAACATCATTACATCCTGATACAGGTGTTACATCTGTAATGTTTGTTGAGCGTTCATTAAATGAAATTCGTTTTTGGTCTAGAATCATGAAGGAGCATTCTTTTTTTCTTCGCTTAGGGTTTAGATGCGAGGATACTCAACTAATTGAAGAGGCTAATCAATTTTATCGATTGTTTGAACATATCGAACAAATAGCGCATTCCTATACAAATGAAACAGATCCTGAGCAAATAAAAAGATTTAATGCAGAAGTACAACAAGCCGCAACTAATATTTGGGGATTTAAAAGAAAAATTTTAGGATTAATTCTCACATGTAAATTGCCAGGACAAAATAACTTTCCACTGTTAGTTGACCATACAAGTAGGGAAGCTGACTATTTTAGAAAACGTTTAATACAATTAAATGAAGGGAAATTAGATGCCCTTCCTGATGCTATTATTAAAGAAAATGTTTTCTTTTTAAGGATTATGGCAGACCATGCTAAATTTATTGGCCATCTTCTTGATCCATCGGAAAGAAAGCTTGTAGATACAGCACGGAATTTTAGCAATGATTTTGATGAATTGATGTATCAAGCAATTGACTTAGAATCTATGAAACCACAATCCCAAACAGCCCCTCTTTTAGATCAATTTTTAGATCAAAATCGTGTGTCGGTTGCATCTCTTCGGGATTTTAAGAAAACAGCACGTGATTTAATTGAGCAATGTAAAATAAAGAGTATCATTCATCCATTATTAGCAGACCATGTTTTCCGTGAAGCTGATAGATTTCTTGAAATCATTGATATGTTTGATGTTCATCTTACAAATATTCAATCACAACCTAGATATTAGAAGATAAGGAAAGATACTATTTTGCTTTAAGCTGAGAAGTTAACAATTTATTGTTAGCTTCTTTTCTTTGTGATTAAAATTTCTTTTCGTTTAGTAAATTTCCCTGTGAAGACTACATAAATCCCTTTGACCAAATATGTAATTATCTGTAAAATAATATATATGGAAAGATTATGAATATACAGGAAATCTATGGATAGTAGATTCTAATAAATTATTCGGGGGATTTATTAGTTAAGTATATTAACTTGTTTGCACTGAATTTTACATATAAAGGGGTATTAGTAATCATGAAAGCAAAGAAATTAGTAAGTTTAGCGTTACCAGTTATGTTATTGAGTGGTTGTATTACAATTGAAACTGATGGTAAGAAAGCTGAACCAAAGAAAGAAGAAACGCAAAAGGTAGAGAAAGAGAATAAGACTTCTGAAAAAGAGAGTAAGTCAACTGATAGCAAGAAAGAGGATAGCTTATCAGTAGCGAAAGGTGAAGGTACAAATAGTAGCTCATCAAGTAGTCAACCAAGTTCTTCTTCAAATAATTCAACTTCTTCAACTGGTAAGGTAACGGGTTCAGATGTTGAAAGGTACAAGGCAGATATTATAAACAATGCTACTCAAATTGAAGATACAATGAAATTAATTGAAGGAATAGCAGATTCAGACGTAAAATCATACAAACAAAAGAAAAGTGAAGTGCAACTGAGTTTAGGTGGAGCAAAGGCAACTGCAACGAAACTGAAGAATCTACAAGCGCCTCCTGAGTTACAGGGAGAACAGGCGAAGATAAAGCAGTCGATGGAACTATATGCGGATTGTTTTCAACTTCTATTTGATGCATTGGACCAAGAAGACGAAAGTAAAATGCATCAATCATTAAGTAAAGCACAAGAAGGTTCGAAACTGTTTGAAGAGGCAGCGAAGAGTATCGGTAGTAAAACCAACTAAGAATAAATTATTTTAAGGGGTACTTGTGGGTGCAGTTGGTGCAAGTGAAGAGTTAGGAATTAGTTATGGAAACACATTACAAATTTATCAAATGGACGATAATGTTCGTATTCGATATGTAAAACAATAAATAATTGGTGAAAAACTCTGTAATAAATTTTACAGGGTTTTTTTGTTAGTTCTAGTTTATTTTTTTTGTCTTCCTAAGCGCTAAGCATACTAGTATAAGTTGAGAAATGAACAAGAAGATTTGATGGGGAATATTGAATTTCCGATAAAAAATAACAATAGTAGACGCGTTTTTTTCACGGTTTAAACCATAGTAACTGTAACCATCCAAAGCCCAATTCATACACTATGATGGAGGCTTTTTACTTACTAATTGGATGAAAAAGGAGTGTAATCATGAAGAAACGTACTGTTAATGAAGCGGGAGGGAATGTGCCACAACCAATCCGTAGCGACGGAGCAGGTGCGATTGATTCTGGACCTCGTAATGTTATGCGGGATATTCAAAATCCGAATATGCTCGTTCCGCCTATAACGGATGCAGGGTTAGTTCCTAACTTGAAGTTTTCATTCTCGGACACTTCTATGATTTTGAAACAAGGCGGGTGGTCTCGGGAGATTACTGCTCGGGAACTACCGGTTTCGACGTCGATTGCGGGAGTAAATATGAGTTTAACGGCCGGTGGAGTACGAGAACTACATTGGCATAAAGAAGCAGAATGGGCGTATATGCTTTTAGGACGGGCACGCATAACGGCTGTTGATCAAAATGGACGGAATTTTATTGCTGATGTTGGACCAGGTGATCTTTGGTATTTTCCTCCTGGTATTCCGCATTCCATTCAAGGATTGGAACATTGTGAATTCCTACTCGTTTTCGATGATGGACATTTTTCTGATTTATCTACTTTAGCTATTTCTGATTGGTTTGCGCATACGCCAAAAGAAGTGTTGTCGGCTAATTTTGGCGTACCTGAGAGTGCTTTTCATTCTATCCCTTCAGGTCAAGTTTATATTTATCAAGGAGAGGTGCCAGGTTCGCTTGAAAGTCAGGAAGTTCAATCACCGAAAGGAGAAGTTCCTTTAACATTTAAACATGAATTGTTAAAACAAAAGCCGATTAAGACGCCTGGTGGTAGCGTTCGAATTGTAGATTCTACAAATTTCCCTATTTCCAAAACAATCGCAGCAGCGCTCGTTGAGGTTGAGCCTGGTGGAATGAGAGAATTTCATTGGCACCCGAATAATGATGAATGGCAATATTATTTGACAGGGGAAGCGAGAATGACTGTGTTTCTTGGAAATGGTACCGCTCGTACATTTGATTATAGAGCTGGTGATGTCGGATATGTACCGTTTGCAACGGGGCATTATATTCAAAATACAGGTACCGAAACATTATGGTTTTTAGAGATGTTCAGAAGCAATCGTTTTGAAGATGTATCGTTAAATCAATGGATGGCACTGACTCCTAAAGAAATAGTGGAGAGTAATATACATGTTGGCCCGCAAGTAATGGATTCCCTGCGTAAGGAGAAGTGGCCTGTTGTGAAATATCCGGGGTTTTCATATAGTCCGAAAAATGATGAGTAAAAATGAAAATTTGCGTTATTCTTTCTGGAGACTGATAAGAAGGGGTGGCGTATTTTTTATGCCTAATCTAGTCTTTATCCCGCTATTTGCTGGGCAGTAAGACCCCACCTCAAAATTCAGCGGAAGCAAAGAAGTTAGGTGGGGGGCGGGCTGTCCGTAAAAGCACGATTGGTGAGGGCTGATTAAAGTTTCACTTTATTAGTATCCGCTCTTTGTATTATTGTTCGGGAAATTATTATCGGAGCATAGTATAGGGAAGATACATATAAAATAGCACTATTATAAGCTGTAACGCATAAGTTGCACAGGCGATGCAACGATAACTAGCTTTACTCTTCATCATTTATTTGAGCATAATGGGCATAGAGAGGTGATAAACACAGTATGATTTTTAGTGAGCGTTTAAAAGAAGAAAGGGAAAAAAGAAATTGGTCGCAAAATGATTTGGCTGAAAAAATTCATGTAAGTAGGCAATCTGTTTCGAAATGGGAGACGGGAAAGAACTATCCGAGCATTGAAATTATTATTCATTTAAGTGATTTGTTCGATATTACGATTGATGAACTGCTAAGGAGTGATGAGGAATTGACGCAGAAAGTAATTGAAGATAGTAAGCAATTGGCGTATCCAAAATGGAAGGTATTTTTTGATAGTCTATTTATGATAGGGGTATTTTTACTTATTGCAAAAATCGTTGTATGGATGCTAAATAAATTTGCTGGAGCAAGCATTGCAATTGTAGCAGATGCGCCATATGTAATGAATCTTTTACCCCTTGCATTCATGATTATAGGTGGTATAGGTTCCGATAAGTTGAAGAAAATATATAGATAGAGGAAATAATTTCTCTGCACTAGCTGTTCTTTCTACTCAAATTGTGTACTATAAAGGATAGATAGGAAGGGTAACTAACTGTTACGATTTATTTAACCATTTATAACCAAAGTTAATTAAATATATCAGTAAGCCCTGCTAGTCAAGTGATTGGCTAGTAGTGAGGGTTAACTGCGGGCAATCCCTAAAGCTGATTGAACTACAACGTGGCTAGAAATAGTGAGCGTGAATGTCGCGAAAGCAGAAAAAATCAATCAGATGGTGCAAGGTTAAATCCTAAACACTAGAACAATGGGTCTTCCGCCTCGAATCATCTAAGTCAAAAGTGATAAGATGAACGTTCAACGACTATCTCGTATAACTGACGAGAGTACATCACAAGCCTATGGTGGTGGAAAAATCCTCTATCTTTAATTAGATAAACATATAGTCTGCGCTCATGTGAAAACATGAGAAGTTCATAAGAGAACTGGCTAAGGAATTGCGCCCTTAGTTGAACGAGATACATTTAATTAAATCTATCAAACCTCATTGAATATATCGAACGTATGTGCTATGGCGGATTCAATGAGGTAAGAATAATAATGAAATTTTTACGAGTTAGTCAAGTATCAGAATTAACAGGTTTGCATCCGAGTAGTCTCAGGAGAATGCTGGTGGAACACGCTACGATTCAGAAGAACAAATCTTTCATTAAAGGAGTTACATTCTGATGATATTGGCGAAGAAAGTTAGACTGATTCCAACGCCTGAACAAGAACAAGTGCTAAAAAAACATGCCGGTGCTGCAAGATTCGCTTATAACTATTGTAAAAGAATGAGTGATAGATACTATAAGCTATTTGGAAAATCTGTTTCACAGTTAGCTTTACAGAAACGATTTACAAAGATCAAGAAGCGAAAGAGATATGAGTGGTTAAAAGACATTAATGCACAAGTTCCTAAACAGGCTTCAAAAGATTTTGATACGGCGAGAAAAAATTCGTTCAAAAAGTACAAAAATGGTTCTCACACTTCTTATAAATCCAAAAAAGATTTGATCCAAGGATTTTATGCCAATTATGAAAGACTGATTATAGGAAAAAAAGTCGTTCATATTCAGTCTATTGGAGAAGTGAAAACAAGCCAACAACTACCAAGAAATAAAAAACCATCCAATCCAAGAGTTACCTTTGATGGTCGTCACTGGTGGATTAGTGTGGGGTTCCAAGAAGACTTTGAATCACAAGAACTAACCAATGAGTCAATCGGTGTGGATGTTGGTTTAAAAGAGCTGTTTGTAGCTTCTAATGGTACGAAAGAACGAAATATAAACAAAGACGCCAAGGTTAAAAAACTTTTGAAAAAGAAAAAGTCAGCGCAAAGAGATATGTCTAGGAGATTTAAAAAAGGTGTGAAAATTCAATCTGCTGGATATGAAAAAGCGAAAGCTGAGCACCTGCGGTTATCTAGGAAAATTATGAATATCCGAAATAACCATATCCGTCAAGCAACAGCTAGATTGGTGAAAACCAAACCAATGAGGATTGTTGTGGAAGACTTATCTATCTCAAACCTGTTAAAAAACAAAAAACTATCGAAAGCATTTTCATTTCAAAAATTAAACTTCTTCTTTCAATGTTTGTCATACAAGTGCGAGAAGTACGGCATTCAGTATGTAAAAGCTGATAAATGGTTCGCTTCAAGCAAGATTTGCTCATGTTGCGGCGTTAAATACGACCATTCAGTTCAACCAGAAGGACAGTGGAGTTTAAAGATTCGTGAATGGCGTTGTGCTTCATGCAATAGCTATCACGATAGGGATGTAAATGCTGCGATAAATTTATCAAGATGGGTAAAATAAATGCTTGATAATAGGAGGTAACGATACTGCCTCGTGTAAATTTGATTGAATTGTATAGATTTAGTTAAGTTTATCGTATCGGGACATATAGAATGGAATTTCATGAACAGAAGATTTTGCCGGCAGTGAGGCAAATTAAAGATTTGGAAAAGCTATTACATAGTTCGTATGAATATATCGTTATTTTAGATATTCATGTCGGCCAATTGAAGAGTGTTATATCACTTGCGAAGCAATATTGTAAAAAGGTGTTTTTACATGTGGATTTAATTCATGGCTTGCAGAGTGATGGGCATGCGACGGAATATTTATGTCAGGAGTTTAGACCGTACGGGTTACTTTCGACAAAGGCGAGCGTTATTATGAAGGCGAAGCAAAAAGGTGTTGTGGCAATACAACGCATCTTTTTAATCGATTCGAGTGCGATGGAGAAGAGCTGCAATCTTTTAGATAAGACGAAACCGGATTATATTGAGGTGCTTCCAGGAGCAATGACGGATATTATCGCTGAAGTGAAAGAGCGTACTGGTGTACCGATTTTAGCAGGTGGTTTTATTCGTACTGTAGAAGATGTGGAAAGAGCTTTAAACGCTGGTGCGACAGCGATTACGACGTCAAAACGCGAACTATGGAAACATTACCAAAAAAAGTGACGAAAATGTGAAAAAATTCTGTTGACACCGCTTTCATAAGAGGTTAACATTATAGACAAGTTAATAAACGTGACGGAGAAAAGAAGAGATCCACATTTCATTGTTTCTATATAAATTTATATAGAAGCGTGCAAAGCTGTGGGTCTTTTTCTTTTGACAAAAACGAATGGCCATTCATTTTACCTCTATCACATTTGGAAGCGTTTAAATTGATTGTGGAGGGATACTATGTCAGCATTTTTAGGAGAGTTAATAGGGACTGCGTTGTTAATCGTACTTGGTGGCGGCGTTTGTGCTGGTGTAAGTTTAAAGAAATCGTTTGCGAAAGATTCAGGTTGGATTGTTATTACAATGGGCTGGGGCTTAGCAGTAGCGGTTGCAGCGTATGCGGTTGGATCAATTAGTGGGGCACATTTGAATCCAGCTTTAACGATAGGACTAGCATTTAAGGGAGCGTTCCCATGGAGTGACGTACCAGGTTATATCGTAGCACAAATGATTGGGGCAATTATCGGGGCAGTTATCGTATATTTACATTACTTACCACACTGGAAAGAAACAGAAGATCCAGGAACAAAGTTAGGTGTATTTGCAACAGGTCCAGCAATTCCGAACACATTTGCAAACCTTTTAAGTGAAATGATTGGAACATTCGTTTTAGTATTTGGTATATTAGCAATTGGTGCAAATAAATTTGCAGATGGATTAAATCCATTTATCGTAGGTTTCTTAATTGTAAGTATTGGTTTATCATTAGGTGGGACAACAGGATACGCAATTAACCCAGCACGTGATTTAGGTCCGCGTATCGCACACTTCTTCCTTCCGATTGCAGGAAAAGGCGGTTCAAACTGGAAGTATGCATGGATTCCAGTAGTAGGTCCAATTTTAGGTGGATCACTTGCAGGTTTATTCCATCAAGTTGTATTTGAAGGAAAGCAAAATTCAGCACTTATTTATGTGATTATCGCAACTGTGATTGTACTAGCAATCTCTTATATGACAAGTAAAAAAAGCGGAAGCAATACAAATAGTAGAAAAGTAGCATAAGGGGGAAACCGATATGAAAAAATATATTCTTTCATTAGACCAAGGAACAACAAGCTCACGCGCAATTCTTTTCAATAAAAAAGGTGAAATTGTTCATTCAGCTCAAAAAGAGTTTACACAACATTTTCCAAAGCCGGGCTGGGTAGAGCATAATGCACAAGAAATTTGGGGATCTATTTTAGCAGTTATCGCAACTTGCTTAAGCGAAGCAGATGTAAAACCAGAACAAATCGCAGGTATCGGTATTACGAACCAACGTGAAACAACGGTTGTCTGGGATAAAACAACTAGTAAACCAATTTACAACGCAATTGTATGGCAATCTCGCCAAACAGCTGAAATTTGTGATGAGTTAAAAGAAAAAGGTTATAGCGAAATGGTTCGCGAAAAAACAGGTCTTTTAATTGATGCATACTTCTCTGGTACGAAAGTAAAATGGATTTTAGATAACGTTGAAGGTGCAAGAGAGAAAGCAGAAAACGGTGATCTATTATTCGGAACAATTGATTCGTGGCTTGTATGGAAACTATCTGGTGGTAAAGCACACGTAACAGATTATTCAAACGCATCACGTACGTTAATGTTTAATATTCACGACTTACAGTGGGATGATGAGCTTCTAGAAATGTTAACAGTACCAAAGAGCATGCTTCCAGAAGTACGTCCATCATCTGAAATTTACGGAGAAACAATTGATTACCACTTCTTTGGCCAAAATGTACCGATTGCAGGTGTAGCTGGTGACCAACAAGCAGCATTATTTGGACAAGCTTGTTTCGGTGAAGGTATGGCGAAAAATACTTACGGAACTGGTTGCTTCATGTTAATGAACACAGGTGAAAAAGCAGTAGCTTCTGAGCACGGTCTATTAACAACAATTGCATGGGGAATAGATGGTAAAGTAAACTACGCATTAGAAGGAAGTATTTTCGTAGCAGGTTCTGCAATTCAGTGGTTACGTGACGGAATGCGCATGTTTAAAGATGCAAGTGAGAGTGAAGTGTATGCGAGTCGCGTTGAATCAACTGATGGTGTATACGTTGTACCAGCATTCGTTGGACTAGGAACACCTTATTGGGATAGTGAAGTACGCGGCGCTATGTTTGGTGTAACACGCGGTACGACGAAAGAGCACTTCATTCGTGCAACGCTAGAATCTTTAGCTTACCAAACGAAAGATGTATTATGCGCAATGGAAGCAGATTCAGGTATTGAACTGAAAACATTACGCGTTGATGGCGGAGCAGTTAAAAATAACTTCTTAATGAAGTTCCAAAGTGATATTTTAGATGTTCCTGTAGAGCGTCCAGTGATTAACGAAACAACGGCTCTAGGTGCAGCATACTTAGCTGGCCTTGCGGTTGGATATTGGAAAAACCAAGATGAAATTAAATCACAGTGGCATATGGACAAACGCTTTGAACCAACGATGGAAGCGAAAACAAGCGAAGAGCTATATGCTGGATGGAAAAAAGCAATTGAAGCAACAAAAGCTTTCAAATAATCATAAACAGTGTTATAATGGTGACAAGTTAATAATTCGGTAGGAGATTTGGAGAGACCACAACGCGCTATAGAGGCGAAATCTATAGCGGAGTTTGTGGTCTCTTTTTTCGTTATCAAAGGGAGGAATTACCATGAAATTTTCAAGTAAACAACGTAAAGACGTATTAAACGGAGTAAATAAACAAGAGTTAGATGTGATCGTAATTGGTGGAGGTATTACTGGTTCTGGTATTGCATTAGATGGAGCAACACGCGGGTTATCAACAATTGTGTTTGAAATGCAGGACTTTGCAGCAGGTACATCAAGTCGTTCAACGAAGCTTGTACACGGTGGTCTACGTTATTTAAAACAACTTGAAGTGAAAATGGTAGCAGAGGTGGGTAAAGAGCGTGCGATCGTATATGAGAACGGTCCCCATGTAACAACACCAGAGTGGATGTTACTTCCGTTCCATACAGGCGGTACGTTCGGATCATTTAGTACATCAATTGGTCTTCGTGTATACGACTTCTTAGCAGGTGTAAAACGAAGCGAGCGCAGAAAGATGTTTAACCGTGAAGAAACATTAAATAAAGAGCCTCTTGTGAAAAAAGAAGGATTAAAAGGCGGCGGTTACTACGTAGAATATCGTACAGATGATGCGCGTCTTACAATTGAAGTAATGAAAGAAGCGATTGAGCATGGTGCGAAAGCTGTTAACTACGCAAAAGTAGACAGTTTCTTATATAAAGATGGAAAAGTATGCGGTGTACGTGTAATCGATTTACTAGACGGTGAAGTATATGAAGTTTACGGTAAGAAAATTGTAAACGCAGCTGGTCCTTGGGTAGATACACTTCGTGAAAAAGATAACTCGAAAAAAGGAAAAGTACTTCAGTTATCAAAAGGTGTTCACTTAGTAATTGATCAAAAACGTTTCCCACTAGGGCAAGCGATTTACTTCGATACACCAGATAAACGTATGGTGTTCGCGATTCCTCGCGGCGGAAAAACATACGTAGGTACAACGGATACGTTCTATGATAAAGATGCAGCTGTACCACAAATGACAACAGAAGATCGCACATATATCATTAATGCGATTAACTACATGTTCCCAAGTGTGAAAA
Organism: Bacillus sp. FSL K6-1218; assembly: GCF_038006445.1. Classification (NCBI taxonomy): domain Bacteria; kingdom Bacillati; phylum Bacillota; class Bacilli; order Caryophanales; family Bacillaceae; genus Bacillus; species Bacillus sp. FSL K6-1218. The sequence goes on from NZ_JBBOVE010000001.1 coordinate 1,060,067, forward strand.
TTACAGAGAAAGACATTGAATCAAGCTGGGCTGGTGTACGTCCGTTAATTTATGAAGAAGGTAAGAATGCATCTGAAATTTCTCGTAAAGATGAAATTTGGACTTCTGAATCTGGTTTAATTACAATCGCAGGTGGTAAATTAACAGGATACCGCAAAATGGCTGAAATGGTAGTAGATTACGTAACGAACTTACTACAAAAAGAAGGTCATAGTGCATATCCGAAGAGTGATACGAAACATATGCCGATCTCTGGTGGACATGTAGATGGTTCACACGGATTCCCGGCATTCGTTGCGAAAAAAGCAGACGAAGGTACGAAATCTGGTTTAACGAAAGCACAAGCAGAAGAATTCGCAAAATTCTATGGTTCTAACGTTGATGTACTATTTGGCTTAGCGAAAAAACATAAAGACGAAGCGAAAGAATACAACATGCCGCTTGACGTTCTAATCCCACTTGTATACGCAATGGATTACGAAATGACAGCAAAACCAGTTGACTTCTTCGTACGCCGCAGAGGCGCTGTATTCTTCAACATCCACTGGGTATATGAGTGGAAAGAAGCAGTAATCAACTACATGGCTGCGAAACTAGGCTGGAGCAAAGAAGAACAAATGAAATATACAGCTGAACTAGAAAAAGCATTAACAGACGCTGTAATTCCTGTAGATCAACAAGAACAGGCAGCTGCGTTAGCATAAAATAGAGAACCACCTGAAGGGAAGCTTTTAGGTGGTTTTTTCTTTTTTTTATGGAATATTCTTCTAACTATATTGCGTAACGACATATGTTGTTATACGATGTATATAAGGTGGTGGTATTGTTGGATAAAGAAATCTTGAAGGGAAGTATAGATATTTTATTGCTTTCTATCATTGCAAAACGTGATACATATGGATACGAAATAGCTCAAAGTTTAAAGGATGCAAGTGAAGATTTGTATAGTATGGGACAGGGAACTTTGTATCCTGCTTTAAAGAGATTAGAGAAAAAGGAGTTTCTTGAATCTTATTGGAATGAATCTGAGAATGGGATGAAAAGGAAATTCTATACTATTACAGATAAAGGGAAAAAAGAATTGCAGAAGAAAGTGAACTCTTGGGAAAGTGTAACAGCATTAATTCAAGCTTGTCAGAAAGGAGTTATTTATGAGTGAATTTGATGAGTATATTAAGTCTATTTTAGCCTATTCAGAACTTAGTGATATTGAACAGGATGAGTTATTTCTAGAAATGTATGATCACTTGAACAGCTTGAAAGAAGAATATATGGAACAAGGTATGAATGAAAAAGAAGCGATTTATAAAGCGATTCAAAGTTTTGGAGAATCAAAAGTTATTGGCGTAGAGATTAATAAATCGGTATACGAAGTTCCTAGGCCATTAAAGGTGTTATCAAAAGTTTTATGTATTCCTTATATAATCATTTGTTTTATTGTCTTTTTAGGAACGTTTATTTCAACTTCTACATTTGACTCTGTTCGCAGTTTGACAGGTGGTGGGACTGTCTATCATCCCATTGAATTTTGGCAGCAATTTTTACATATATCTGATTTAGAAACGTTATTACAACTTTTTGGAATAACACTTTGGCAAGTTAAAGGTTTTATTGCACATCCAGGTCCTTGGGGAAACTCAACTTATTGGTTAAGCGTTTTACAACATATAATATTAGTAGTTCCATTCGGATTTTTCGTTCCAGTGTTGATTAATAAAGTGACTAACTATAAGAAAGCTCGTAAGTGGTATGTTATGACCTTTCTTGTTTGGGAGATATTACATTTACTAACTTTGTCTGATGTTTTTGATGTGTGGCGGATTGCTATAAATATGCTCGGTGCGTCGGTAGGATATCTTTTATTTATAATCATAATGCAAATGGATAATAAATTTAGGGTTATGCGAAAGAAGATATTTGAAAATTAGCTCGCTATTCTGTAGTTTAAATTATACAAACTTAATTTGATGGTAATAGAGTATCGCTGAAAACATAGGTACTATATAGTGAGAGGATTTTTTATATTCGTAATAGGTGTTGTTCCTTGTTTAATCCTACTGTTATGAAGCGGGTACATAATCGGTCTTTATTGGTGCTATAAATGATGAGAGCGGCACAGCTGAACTAGAAAAAGTCTAGATCAACAAGAGCAAGCAGCTGCGTTAGCATAAAATAGAGAACCACCTGAAGGAGAGCCTTTAGGTGGTTTTTCTCTTGACTAAAAATAAATAAAATGTGTTACAATGATGATAGAGTATTTAGTGTGAATTTTGCATAAAATAAAAAAGACAGAAGCCTGAGAAACTTCTGCCTTGTGTAACCTAACTTGCTATTGTGGTGGTAGTAGGTGCGGTTATAAGACAATTACATTAACGTTTTAGCCGAGAACCGCCCTTACCTTTTCCACGAAGCAGGGTGGTTCTCGCTTTTTTGTATACAGAAATTAGCCACGGACCGACGTATCTTCTACCGATGACAACGCCAGCTCCGGTTAGGATACCATACACTAATTTAATTACAAACATCGCGATCATATTATCACCTCCCCCTTTTTTCAAAATGGAAGAGATGATTGCCACACCTACTAGTTATAGCTTATTAAGTTACATTTTAATTGTATTATGTTTTAAAATAGGGAACAAGACATATGGATGAAAATTCCTGTTTTTAAGCAGAGCATTAGTGTCAGGGGACAAGAAGTAAATAAATATTCATAAAAAAACGGTATGGACATTACCATCCGTATTTTTTTATGTATTTATAAAACTTTTCCATACAGTGCGTCGTCTAATATATGGGAAGGAGGAAATGATGTGGATGAATTAACGATAGAAGCGTTTGAAATAGAAGATAAGGAGGAACTTATCGATGAAATAATGAACAAGTATGGACAAGAAGTCCTGCAGCTTGTGTATTCATATGTGAATAATAAAGAGGTTGCGGAGGATGTAACGCAAGATATATTTGTGAAATGTTATAAATCTCTTCATACATATAAAGGGAAATCGAATGTGAAAACGTGGTTATGGAGAATTGCGATCAATCAATGTAAGGACTATATAAAAAGTTGGTATAACAAAAAAGTTATCGTTACAGAGGATGACTTTACGTATATGGAGAGTCAAAAAGAAAGTGTCGAACAAACAGTTATTCAAAATGTTGAGGATAGTAGGTTGGCTTCTGCAGTAATGAATTTACCGATAAAATATCGAGAAGTCATTTATCTATTTTATTATGAAGAATTATCAATTAAAGAGATTGCTATGGTAATAGACGTAAAGGAAAATACGATAAAAACGAGACTGAAAAAAGCGAAGGAACTTTTGAAGAAAGGATTGGAGGGATAATCAAATGGAAGATCGATTAAAAGGCTTGCGAAAATCAATGGAGAACACAACGTTTAAACATTTGAGTTTTTCTGATCAGCACCAGAAGCAGGTGCGCGAAAAAATCAAGCAATCGTCCGAAAAGGAAGAAGATATCCTTTTAGCGGTGTTACAACTTCTTATGAATGAAAAAACGGGTTATGAATTGATGCAGTTGCTAAGAGGGAGAGGGATTCAAAAATTCGAAGGTGGTGAAGGGTCTCTATACACTTTATTACATCGTCTAGAACAAAATCGCTTTATCCAATCTAGCTGGGATCACGCGGGAGCTAAATATTATCAATTAAATGATAAAGGAAATAAAATGCTGCGAAAGGCAGAGAAGAATGCTACGAAGGCACGATTTATATTAAAAGGATTAGTACAGGAGTGAGAAAAAATTGAGCAAAAAAGGGGAGCGTTTTTTAAAAGAAGTTACGAACCATATTAAATCAAAAGAAGCAAAGGACTTGGTGGCAACAGAACTAGACTTTCACTTGAAACAGACGAAGAATATGTGGATAGAGAAAGGCTTAAGTGAGGAAGTTGCTGAAGATAAGGCCGTTGAACAAATGGGAAGTCCAATCAAGCTTGGCCAGGAACTTAATAAACTACATAAGCCAAAGGTTGATTGGTTCTTAATTGGTTTATTAGTGGCTGTGATGGGGCTAGGGTTTTTGCCAGTTATAGCGCTTGGACATGCTGACTTATTAATGAATAAGGTGATATTTGTAATTCTCGGTGTTACAACAGCGATTGGGATGATGCTATTTGATTATCGGAAGTTAGAGAGACTCGGGTGGCTGTTTTATACAATTGGTGTACTTATCTTGTTAATGATAAAGTGTTTTCCTACTGCTTTTTTGAATGGTGAGCCATTAATGAAAGTTGGTTCCATCATAATTGACTGTCTAATGACAATACCATTCTTCCTTCTAGCCTGGGCTTCTTTTTTCAATAACAGTAGATTAAAGTTTATACATCTTCTCATGTTGTATTTATTTTCTTTATATTTATTTCTAACTACATCAATTCTTTTACCACTGTTCATCTATATCACGATGGTATTTGTTATGCTTTGGTGGAGTAGGCTAGGAAAGAAAACGGCATGGCTCATTACAATGTTACCGATTTGTTTCTTTATTATTAGGGATTTATTTTCCTGGTCTGCCGTAAAAGAATACCGGATAGCTAGAATTTTAGGGTTTTTAAACCCAGAGCATGATCAATGGTATTTACGTTTAAAAGAGGCAATGGCATCGGCAGGTTGGTTTGGTACATATGGAAATATAAAGTCTATCCCTGCTACTCATACTGATTTTGTATTTGCAAGTTTGACTTACTATTATGGATATGTGCTTGCGCTAGTTCTTGTCTTGATTCTTTCTCTTTTTGCAGTAAGAATAATGACCATATCTTATAAAATAAACGATCGATATGGTAAATTGCTACTCGTTGGTGGAGTAACTCTTTTTGTATTCCATTTCATTTATAACGTGGGCATGATTTTAGGATTATTACCACGCGTTTCTATATCATTACCTTTTATTAGTTATGGATTAGTACCAACTCTATTTCACGCATTTATAATGGGAATCGTGCTAAGTGTATATCGTCGTAAAGATATGTCGTTTAGAATGAGAAAAACACCTTGAATCATCAAGGTGTTTTCGTTATAAGCTCAAAACTATCCGAATCAGCCCCAAGTATAAAAGGGCTAACCTCGCCAACGCTATAAAGTTGCAACTCATGCATCGCCCGCGTACAAGCAGTGTAGAACAATCTACGTACGCTTTCATCACTGTACACAGCTTCAGAAGCATCGTAAATAATAACAGCATCAAATTCGATACCTTTCGCTAAATAAGCAGGAATCACGACGATGCCTTGCTCATACTCGGCTGAGTTACTCTTCACGAGTTTAATATTCTCGATATGATTAAGTCCTTCGTAAGCAGCGGCGCTTTCAGCTGCAGATTTACATATAATTGCAATCGTATTGTGATTTTGTTTTTGTAGTTCGGTAACTTTGGCAGTAATATGCTCGTGCAGTTCGCTGTAATCAGCTACTTTCGTCACTGTAGGTTTCTCGCCGTCGCGTTCAAAGGCGAGAATTTTGTTGCCTTCCGGTACGAGAGCACGTGTAAATTCAATAATCGGTTTTGTTGAACGATAGCTACGAGTTAAGTTGATACCGTTCGTTTCATCTGGACCGTATAAGCTAGTAAGTGTATTGAAATTCACTGCTTCACTCGCATGGGCAAATATCGCTTGGTTAAAGTCTCCGAGTACAGTCATTCTTGCAGCAGGGAAGAGACGTTTTAAAAACTCAAATTGAAACGGCGAGTAATCTTGTGCTTCGTCTACGAGTACGTGTTTAATCGATCTATTCGTTTGGAAGCCTTCAATTAATTCTTTTAAAAGTAAAAATGGAGTCGCATCCTCGTAATATAACTTTCCTTCATCAAGCATGTTTACTGTTAATGAACAAATGTCATCCCATTCTTTCGGTTTTTCTCCAGTAACCCATGATGCATCTATGAAAAGTTGTTTATATATGCCTGTAAAATTGATAAAGCGCAATGTTTGAACGCCTTTACGAAGAGGCTTCAATTTTTTACGGACAATCATACGTCCGAGTACTTTCGTTTCTTTCTCATAATCATTAAAGGAGTTGTCGTCAAACTCGCCTTTTTTCTGCAAGTATTTATAAGCCTTTTGATATTCATCTTTACTAAGTAATTCAATTTCTTCTTCTACCCAAGGCTTTTTCAGTTCTGCTTTTTCAAGTGCATCTATTTGCTTATTTAGCCAATCCGTTAACTTCTCAATTCGACTATGGAAGCGGAGGGAGGAGTCGGTATTGTAAAATTGCTCTGTAATTTCTTTAGCAGAGGCAATCAGTTTTCCTCTAAATTTCATTCCTCTAAATAGCATGCCTGAAGTTTCAAGAGATTGTCTGTACGTTCTAATCATTTCGAAAAATTGAGTGGATGCTTTAAATCGGATGCTCGTATTTCTAATTTTGTAATTTGCGCTATTTGTTTCAGTTAGCATATATTCTAATTGTTCGTAAGGATCTTCCACATCAAATGACTTACTTAGTCTATGGTTTAAATATTCTTGGAATGTTACTTGCTGCATATTTTCTTCACCGAGTTCAGGTAGTACGTTAGATACGTAGCTATTGAACATAGAGTTAGGGGAGAAGAGAATAATTTGATCCGCTTTTAGCCATTCGCGATATTTATATAGTAAGTAGGCGATTCGCTGAAGGGCAGCAGATGTTTTACCACTACCAGCAGCTCCTTGAACGATAAGGAGGCGGCCTTCATCGTGACGGATAATTTCATTTTGCTCACGCTGAATCGTAGCGACGATGCTCTGCATATGTTTGTTCGTACCTTTTCCGAGTGCTTGTTGCAAGATTTCATCGCCAATTGTAAGGCTCGTATCGAACATAGAATCAATCTCGCCATTTTGAATAATGTATTGTAATTTTTTCTCCACATTACCGTGGATTACGCCTCCTGGTGTACTGTATTCAGCTGGCCCTGGTGGATAATCGTAGTATACACTCGAAATAGGTGCGCGCCAGTCATATATAAGAAAGTTTTCTCCGCTAGCATCCGTAAGTGTAGCAACACCGATATAAATTTGATCCGCAGCAGATTCTCCTTCTTCTTTGAAATCAATTCGTCCAAAATAAGGTGCTTTATGCATGCGTCTTAATGCGGCAAGTCGATTAAAGGTGTGTTTATGGGTAATTTGTGTGACAGCTAGTGACTGAGCTTGTTGTCTTAAGTTGATAACTGTTTCAAGGTAATCGTCAAAAGTATCTGTATTCACTTTAACGTCATCCCAGAAGTGTTTACGGATGTTGATTACTTCTGCCCGGCGTCTGCCAGTTTCGTTTTCTAGCTTATCAATTTGCTGCGTAATCGTTTCGATTACGGTATCCAATCGTTTTTGCTCTAAATCAAGTTTTTTATTCATACGTAAGCACTCCTTTAAAAGTGAAAAATAGAGGTTGACTGAAGAAAGATTTTGTTGTACAATTAAGATACGGATAAATACGTTGTTATCATTTATGAAAACGTGTTTCTGTACTAATTTAACATAGTTTTTTAATTTAATCAATAATGATGAGATAAACCCTCGGTTCCACGCTTCGTGAATCGAGGGTTTTTTGTTTTTCTTTAAGAAACAATTGCAATTTTGCCAGGGGGGGATCTAGGTAGAGCATAGAAGAAAATTAGGAATAGGGGGATACTGATGGAAAAATATTTTGAGGAAGCACATCGTTTTTCTTCTCGTAATAGAAAGCGCTTAGAAAAGGATGTTATATGTGGTTGTTTTTATTGTTTGGAAATTTTTAATCCAGAAAAAATTACAGAGTGGTGGGATGATGATAACACAGCAGTTTGTCCGCATTGTGGGATTGACTCTATTATAGGGGGAAGTTCAGGAGTTAGAATCACAGAAATGTTTTTAAGTGAAATGCATAAAAGATGGTTTTAGTTAAATGAATGACAAAATAAACTTTCGGTAACGAAGATAGTGTAAAACTAACTAAGATTTTACACTATCCATAAAATAAAAAAACGTTATCCTTTCTATAGCATCGAAGAGCCAATCATGTAATTTCGTTTACCCAATCTGTACACAATTTACCCTGAGAAGAGGGGACATAAAAAAAGCTCGGGCTAAGCCCGAGCTTTTCATTATTTCTTTTCTTCTTTTTTATCGTCAGCTTTTTGCTCTTTGAAAAGATCTTTTAAATCTTTATCGTCAACTTTTACGTCAGCTTTTTTGATTTCTTTCATCATTAAGTCATTCATAAATTGAGCATCTTGCGTTTTTTCTTGAGCTAGTGATTTTTTAATATCAGCTTTTGATTTATCGAAAGTTGCATCTGCGTGATTATCAGTTACTTTGATAATATGGTAACCGAATTGTGTTTTTACAGGTTCGCTTACTTCATCTTTTTTCAACTTTTGAGCTGCTTCTTCAAATTCTTTTACCATTTTCCCTGGTCCGAAGAATCCTAAGTCGCCACCTTTTTCTTTTGAACCTGTATCTTCAGAGTATTGTTTTGCTAATTCTTCGAAAGATTTACCTTGAGCAAGTTCATCTTTCACTTTTTTAGCAGTTTCTTCATCTTTTACAAGGATATGACTTGCTTTAATTTCTTTTTTATAATCCTCGAATTTTGCTTTTACATCTTTATCAGTAATCGATTGTTCAACCGCTTTTTCTTGAGCTAATTGAGCACGCACACTATTTTTGATAGTTTCTTCTTTAATACCTTGTTGTTTCATTAGTGTATCGAATTGATCACCGTATTGTTTTTTCATTTCATCGAACTTTTTGTCTACATCTTTGTCTTCAACTTTGTAGTTTTTAATAAGTACTTTTTCCATAACCATGTTGTTTAGTACTTGTTTACCAGCTTGTGTCTTCATTTGATCGTAGAATTCTTCTTTTGTAATGTCACCAGCTTTAGATGTAACGATTTTGTCTGATGATGTTCCACATGCTGATAATGCGATTACACTTGTTGCGGCTAAGGCAAGCATAGCTTTCTTCATTCGATAAACACTCCTACTATTATGTATTTTTAATTTATCCTACACCGATGAATTTTAAATTCATAAGAGCCCGATTAAGTCTCACTGATACTTTTGCTTTTTTGTATTGGTAAAGCGCGCTTAACAGGGCTTACCGTGGCTGAGGATAAAGTTTTGATGAATGTTTTGTTCTATAGTATAAGCAATATGTACAAAATTTAATATATCATATTTCGACGCGTTTTCATATTGATAAAGAAAAATTAACCAGTACGTGTCAGATTTTGAAAGTGTGCCATATTGGGCGTATGCCGCATATACAGAATAGAGGAGGGGATGGGGATGAATTCTCAACTTATTTTATTACTTGTACTGTTTATTTTATTGGTTATAGTAGGTATAATTTGCTTATAGAGGAAAAAAATGAGGAAGGGGCTTTCCTTCCTCACTTTCCATGAAATATAATTTCTATATAACTAGAAATTAATAAAATTGTTATACATACATTAATAACCCGAAAGACACTGGGCTGGCGGCTCGCAGCTATTTGTTTTCGTTCACACAGTGTATGTGTCATGAAATTCGTGTAAAATATAACAAGAAGTGCGAATGCGACAAAAACAACTGTTATAAGTGTCATGAGGCGAGACCTCCTTTTGGCTAAAATACATATACATATATTGTATCACACGATATTTTGTTCGTGTTACAAAATTCAGAAATAGAAGACTTTGTGTTAGAAAGTGAGGGAGAAAATGGACGTTGTTAGAAGATTAGAACAAGCTGAATACTACGTAGACCTACTATTTAAAATGATTGATGAAGAGAAGTGTCCATTTTATTCTTTGATCATAAAGAAAAAAGCTCGTAAAAAAGATATTGAACGTATACTAAATCTTTGCGAAAAACTGAACGAGCAATATGTAGTGGAGAAAGCAGAAGGGCTTCTTTTGTTCGATGCGCTGTTAAATCAATTTGAAAAAGCGCTTCCACATCAGCTCGAAGTACACGAAACTGCGGAAGCGCTAGCAAAACAAGGTTTATTTAAGCCGCTTATGAATGAATTCTTAAGCATGATTGCGAAAAAATAAATAGATTATTTCTTAACTAACTTTTGATCGGATTCTGTAAAGTTCTCTTCAATATCTTCTAATGATTTCTCAAAAATATCGATAAAGTCTTGTCCGTAAATATTACGCAGGATTGCAATCAGTTCGATATTTTCTGGGAACTTCCCATAAAAATTACGAAGTGCAAGAGCCCCATTAAACACTGAATTATTTTCAGGATCATACTCTTCCATTAAGCGAAGTAGTAATTCTTCCCCTTTGTCTGTAATTTCAATGTACGTATTTCGTTTATCATCTTCCTTTTTTGAGAATACAAGATAGCCGCGTTCTTCCAGCTTTTTCGAGAAGTTAAACGCTGTTGATACGTGCATAACTCCAAACTTAGCAATCTCAGAAATAGAAGCCCCTTTTAAATGATAAGCGATTGTTAAAATATGATGTTCATTAATATTTAAATCGTAAGGTTTAATCCACTGCTGCCAATCTTTCTCTACACATTTCCATAACGCTTTCGATAATTGAGCAATGCGTTGGCTGAAAATCATCGCTTCTTTTACCGAGTAATCTTTTTCTCCACTTTTCATTTACTCACCCACTTTAACATTCTTTTTCATTACTATCTATTATGCCAGTAAAATAAAAATTAATAAAGTCTTTTTGTAAGAATTGTGAAAATTTTTTAACAAAATGACATTCTATACAAATCATGCATAACTATGGAAGCGTTTTATGAGTCGTGAATACATGCGTTGTCCTTACATGTTAATTGATAACATATATTGTAAATGCATAAAAACACGGCATATCTATACGATATGCCGTGTCAAGGTCAATTTATATAAAAAATATTTGTTATATGCAAAAAACTAAGCAGGAATTTGTTTACGCTTTTTCTGGAACAGCTTCTTGTAGTTTCTCAATTGACTTTTGGATGTCCAAAATTTCTTTCTCAATATGGCGCTTGTTTTGAGAAATATCTTGTTTCCAGTTAGAAAGCGTGTCTTGCATGTCATCTTTTAGTTCTTGAAACACTTCTTTACCTTCTGAAGCAGTTTCAACAATTTGACGCTTTAATAATTTCGTATCAGCTGTAATATCAGCTAAAGTCTTTTTAATATCATTTCCTTTTTCTTTTAACTTGCCGCGCATGTCTTTACCAGAAGAAGGAGTTGAGAAAAGAACGGCTAGTCCAGCAACTGCTCCCCCGCAAATAACACCTGTAATAAAGGATTTAGCTTTTGACATAAAAGGAGACCTCCTTATTTTTTGTTCGTATTCATGATGTGAAAAAATATGCATATCTTTCTTATATGTGCTAGGCACAAACAATCATCCCTGAGCATTTTAGGTGAAGAAACAAGCCATGCGGAATTTGATGACTTCAGGGAAGTGGCTTGTTATGTATTACGCCTTCTTATAGTGTCATTATTTCACACTATTTGCAATTGTACTTGCGATGTTTTGTAAATTTTCCATAGTGTATTCATTTTGGTGTGATTTCCAAACAGCACCGAAACCATCTTTTTCACCGTAGCGTGGAATTAAATGAAGGTGGAAGTGGAACACAGTTTGTCCAGCTTTTTCACCGTTATTGTTAAGTAGGTTAAAGCCAACTGGATTAAACTCTGCTTTAATCGCATTTGAGATTTTTGGAACGACAGAAAAAATGTGTGATGCGATTTCTGGCGTTAACGCAAAAATGTCTTGTTTGTGAACTTTCGGAATAACAAGAGTATGTCCTTTTGTTACTTGACTAATATCTAAAAATGCAAGCACATGTTCATCTTCGTATACTTTTGAGCAAGGGATTTGCCCGTCAATGATTTTACAAAAAATACAATTGTCTGCTGTATGATTCATTGATCTCATCCTTTCAAATATCCTTAGCCGTATTTTACCATAATTACATAAGAGAACAAACACGAAAAACAGGAAGCTGACTCAGCTTCCTGTTTTCTGAAGAGGGATTGAAAAAGCATTATCGTAATTTACGTTTCGCAGACACCTCATTTATTTAAGAAATGCACGGTAAATCGGCTAAAGTTTCTGCCGTAGACACCCCATTTTCAAGTGAAATGAATTGCAATCTTTTTTTAAAATGAAATTGTTTATTTTTTAAAACAGTATATGCTCTTTCGGAGACACCCCGTTTCGAAAATGAAACAAATAATCTGGTTATGTGTAAATTTCATTGTCCAACATGGACACCCCATTTCATGATGACTTCACTATGTTGTTGTACTCATCAATTGGTGGTTGCTTTTTCAATGTGTTCCTTCTTCAATAATTATGATGTCCGCTTTCGGGAAAATATATGCTAATAAATTTAAATTTTTTTTTTGAGTACATGGATACTATGTAGTACAGCATAATTTTTGGTAAGATGAATATAGAATGAATACTAATGAAGAAAGTGGTGTCGTATGAGCGAGTTATTGCGTGTAGAAAATGTTACAGGAGGATATACGAAACGACCTGTATTAAAAGACGTTTCGTTCTCTGTTAATAAAGGCGAACTTGTCGGCTTAATCGGTTTAAATGGAGCTGGTAAAAGTACGACGATTAAACATATTATCGGTTTAATGGAACCGAAAAAAGGAACTGTCACAATTAATGGGAAAACAATTCGTGATGATATGACAGCGTACCGTTCTAGCTTTTCATTCATTCCAGAAACGCCGGTATTATATGATGAATTAACGTTAGAAGAGCATTTGAAATTAACAGCGATGGCGTACGGCGTCGATGAAAAACAATATGAAGAACGTGTAGGACAACTATTACATGAATTTCGCATGAAAAATCGTTTAAAATGGTTTCCATCTCATTTCTCAAAAGGGATGAAACAAAAAGTAATGATTATGAGCGCGTTTTTAGTTGAGCCATCTCTTTACATAGTAGACGAACCTTTCGTTGGATTAGATCCGTTAGCAATTCAATCTCTTCTTCAAATGATGGATCAAATGAAAAAGAGTGGAGCCGGTATTTTAATGAGCACACATATTTTAGCGACGGCAGAGCGTTATTGTGATTCGTTCATTATTCTGCATCAAGGTGAAGTAAGAGCGAAGGGAACATTAGCTGAACTGCAATCACAGTTTAATATGCCAGGTGCAACGTTAGATGATATTTACATCGCGCTAACAAAGGAAGAAGATTATGAATAGCACAGCGTTATGGAAAGAACGATTTCGTCACTTTCTAAAAGAAGTTCGTACATATAGTAAATACGTATTTAATGATCATTTGAAATTTATTTTCGTGTTCATCATCGGTGCGGGAGCGTATTATTACCAGCAATGGTTACAAACGTTAACATCTTCCTTTCCAACTGCGCTCGTAATGGCAGTATTAATTGGACTCGTGTTAACAGCTGGATCCATTCAAACGTTATTAAAAGAAGCGGATCTCGTTTACTTACTGCCAGTTGAAGAAAAGTTAAAACCTTACTTCACCAAGGCATTTCTTTTTACATTTATGATTCAGTTATACATGATCGCAATCGTAGCAGCTGCGCTTGCTCCGTTATACTTCCAACAAATGAAGCAAACAGGTGCTGGATACATTTGGATCGTCCTCGCATTTGTCATTGTAAAAGCGTGGAATTTATTTGTAGCGTGGGAAAAGTCATTTTTAACAGATCAAAATATACAAAGGGCTGATTGGTTTATTCGTTTTATCCTAAACGGTTTATTTGTATATTTCCTTGTAGAACGTACTTCAGTTCTTTTCATTGGCGGAATCGTTCTGCTCATGGTGTTATATCTTGCTATCATGCATCAAATGGTAAAAGGAAAGCCGCTAAACTGGGAGTATTTAATTTCTGAAGAAGGTAAGAAAATGATGCTGCTGTACCGAATTGCGAATATGTTCGTTGATGTACCAGCATTAAAAGAAAGAGTATCTCGCCGAAAATGGCTGGATTTCATTCTGTCGATAATCGGCGAAAAGCGTACATATTTATACTTATATACGAGAACGTTTTTAAGATCCGGTAACTATTTTGGATTATATGTGCGCCTGCTCGCTCTTGGCGGAGTTATTCTTTACTTCATTCCGTTTTTATACGGGCGATTTATCGTAAGTTTTATTTTCCTATACTTAATTGGCTATCAGCTATTAACTTTATGGAAACATCACCGCATGAAAATTTGGCTTGATTTGTATCCAGTAAAGGTAGATGAAAAGAAGAAAGATTTTCTTACTTTATTAAATGCGATTCTAATCATCGGGAGCGTAATCTTTACAGTTATATTTGCACTAGCAACGAAAGATTTCATAATGACAGGAATTTTACTTGTCGTAAGCATAGTATTTAGTATCGGTTTCGTTTACCAATACGGTGCGAAGCGCATTGATCGTTTAAATTGAAAGGAATGAACCTATGATTACATATGAAGAAAAGGTTATAAAAGAGCTGGAGCAGTGGAAAGCTACATTCATGAAAGATTCTTCTATGATGACACGGTTCTCAAAGAAAGTGCAGACGAAAGTACAACAGCTCATTCCGGCGAAAGTACAAAAGGTGCTAACAGAGACGATTCGGATGATGGTGCAAACAATCAGCGCCGGATCAAACTTTATAAAGCCGAAGCTAAAAGAGACGACATGGTCACTGCAAAGACGTGATGACGAAGTGCGTAAAAAAATGGATGAGTACAAAAAAATAGCTGCGGCAGAAGGAGCGGGGACGGGAGCTGGCGGTATTCTCCTTGGCCTTGCTGACTTTCCGCTTTTACTCGGCATTAAAATTAAATTTTTATTCGATGCAGCGACATTGTACGGATTTGATACGAGTAAACAAGAAGAGCGTCTTTTTATCCTTCACGTTTTCCAGCTTGCCTTTTCAAGTGACGATCACCGAAAAGAAATATGGAAAGCAATTGAAACGTGGGATACAGAAAAAGAAAATCATATGGACTGGGAAAAGTTCCAAACAGAATACCGAGACTATATCGATTTAGCGAAAATGCTTCAGCTCGTACCAGTAATTGGTGCCCCGGTAGGCGCATATGCGAACTATCAATTGCTGCAAAGGCTTGGAGAAGTGACGATGAATTGTTATCGTATGCGATTGCTAAATAGAAAGTAAAAAAAGCATCCTAAATGTGTGATTTAGGATGCTTTTTTTAGAAGTTAATTCCGCTATAGCCAACTCCGACTACAATCAATATGATAAAGAGTACAATAATGGATGGAACTCCGCTTTTATTATCGTGACCAGCCTCATCGCCGCCTTTATCCCGCTGTTTATGGAGGGTGATTAAAGTTTCACTTTATCAAGAACTTCCTGTGTAAACTCTTATTAACTTGCAAATTATTCAGTTTCATTTTATAATTTGCTTACCGACCGGTAAGTAAAAATAAGTGAGGTACAGTATGACAAAGAATTTACAAACATCACAAAACATTGTAGAGGCATCATTTAAACTCATGGCAGAGCACGGCATTGAGAAGATGAGCCTTTCCATGATTGCGAAAGAGGTAGGTATTTCAAAACCGGCTATTTATTATCATTTTTCTTCTAAAGAAGCGTTAGTTGATTTTTTATTTGAAGAGATTTTTTCTGATTATCATTTTGCAAATTACTTCGATAAAGAGCAGTATACGAAAGAAAACTTTGCAGAAAAGCTAATCGCAGATGGTTTACATATGCTTTCTGAGTATGAAGGGCAAGAAGGAATACTACGCGTTATCAATGAATTTATCGTAACTGCATCGCGAAATGAAAAGTATCAGAAACGATTATTTGAAATACAAGAGGATTTCTTACATGGTTTCCACGATTTATTGAAGAAAGGCGCGAGACTGGGCGTTGTGTCACAACATGCAACGGAAGAAAATGCTCATACGCTAGCGCTCGTGATCGATAATATGAGCAATTATATGCTCATGGGATTTCAGTTAAAATATAAAGAAATTTGGATTCGAAATGTGAAAAGCGTCATGAAGGAGGAGTAAAAATGAAAATGCAAAAAAACTGGTGGCTCGGTTTTCTTGGATTCATTGGAGTTTATAAAATTCCAGGTATGATAGAGGCTTTTCAAGCAGATGGAAGTTGGATGAAGTTAATCGGTTTCATTTGGCTACTTTGGTTTGGATATTTTATTCCAGAGAGGAAAGAAGATTGAATTTTAATTTTCTGTAAAGTTATGTAAAATATAGATTGAGAGTATTCGTATATTAGATTACTAGATTTGGAGTGGTTACATGGATCCATTGAAAAATGAAATTAACCCTGACATGGTCAAGGTGTGGAAAGTTCGTGCTGTAATTGAAGAAGGGATCGGTATACTCGTCATTTTAGCTTACCTTTTTCTCATGATAAAGTTTGATTGGTGGGCGTGGATTTTGTATGTGATGATTGGGCTAACAGTTGTGTTCGCGCCATTTTCGTACTTCTTATTCCCGAAACTACGTCAACGTTATTACAGCTACCAACTAAATGAAGAAGAGCTTGAAATTCAGCACGGTCTTTTCGTCGTAAAGCGTGTATTAGTACCGATGATTCGTGTGCAGCACGTTACGATTGAACAAGGACCAATTATGAGAAAATACGGATTAGCAGAATTACACATTTCAACAGCAGCAACTTCTCATAGCATCCCAGGTTTAACGATGTATGAAGCTGAAATGTTGAAAACGAAAATCGCAGAATTAGCGAAAGTGAGTGATGAGGATGTATAAGAGGCAGCATCCAATCACGATGTTATTAGAATTAAAAATAACAGATTTTATACCACTCATTATTTTTATGTTTAGCTTAAACGGAAAATTCCCGTTTTGGTATTTAATTCCCGCAGGATTCGGTTTACTCACCGTCTTTTCAGCGTTTGAAAAATGGTATTACACAACATATTGGGTTGAAAATAACGTATTACATGTGAAAAAAGGTCTCTTCGTGAAAAAGGAGAGCTACTTAAATAAAGAACGTGTTCAAACGATTAATACAAGTTCTAACGTACTATATCAAATACTCGGTTTGAAAAAAATTCAGATTGAAACAGCTGGCGGAGGCGATGAAGCAGAAGTTAGCTTAGCTGGAATTACGGTAGAAGAAGCGACGGAGCTTATTACTTTGCTAAATGAGCCAACTCCAGAAGTGAAAGCAGAAAAAACGTTAGACGAAGCAGCAGAAAATACAGTAGAAAAAGCAATCGTTACAGAGGAAAAGCAAACGACAGAGTACAAGTTAACGTGGAAAGAGATTTTAATAGCGTCTGTTACATCTGGTCAATTTGGAGTATTATTCTCTTTAATCTTTTTCGTTTATCACCAAGTAGATGAGTATATTCCGAAATGGATAAAAAATAGTGTGACGTCATATGTAATGGACCACGATATATATGGCTGGATTTATATGGTAGCTGTTTTACTTGTTGTTTCTTGGATGATATCTACAATTGGCTACGCGTTAAAACACGGTAACTTCACAGTAAATCGAAAAAATGATGAAGTCCGTATTTGCCAAGGGCTACTGGAAAGAAAAGAACTCGTACTAAAGCTACACCGTATTCAAGGGATTACGATAAAAGAAGGCATTTTACGCCAACCGTTCGGTTATTGTGCTGTGCAAGTAGAAGTCATTCAAAGTGAGGGAAAAGAAGAAAAAGTTACACTGCATCCTATCATTCGAAAAGATCGAGTGCAACAGTTACTCGCGCATTTACAATTACCATACGAACTGAATGCAAATATTACTTCGTTACCAAAAGCAGCATTACGCCGCTATCTTATTGATAGTTTCATCTTTTTCGCTATGTTCGCAATCCCGCTTACTGGAATAAGCATATATTTTGAAAAGTATTACATCATGTGGGCATTACTACCGCTTGCAATCTTTATCTTTACACTTGGCTACGCAACATTTAAAACAAATGGTTACAGTGTTAACGGAGAACAAATTACACTTGTCTATCGTAGCGTCGGAAAATATACAGGACTTATTAGAAGAAGACACGTCCAATCAATGGAGAAAACGCAATCCTATTTCCAGCGCCAGGCAGGTTTATGTACGTATAAGTTTTCTAGTGCATCATCTAGTTATAAAATAGAGCATACGAGAGTAGAAGATGCGGAGAGAATGCAGGATTGGTATAAGAAGAAAATAAATGAGAAATAACCAGAGAAAGCTTGCCTATTATGAAGGGCAAGCTTTTTTGTTATAGGGAAAAGAGTGGTTTAATCCATTTATTAGTACAACTACAGCACACATGTATCAATACGCATGAAAAAAGGTAATATGCTTCTGTTTTAGGAAAATATGTGGGATTTTTGATATAAATGGTATAATAAAATGGAAATAATATTAGGAGGTTATATATGATAAGTCAGTTGAAAAGAGAAGCACTTGATGCATTAAAAGGAAGATGGGGATTAGCGGTAGGGGCAACCTTATTAATTGGAATCCTTATTGGAGCTGTTGAAATGCTAACAACAGGTATTTTCTCGATATTTTGGGGTTGGGAAGAAGCAAGTGATTCACTTACAGTAAGTATTATTGTAATGCTTGTTATAGGTCCATTAACAATAGGTGCCTATTATCTTGTTTTAAATGCAATTCGTGGGACTGATGCTCGCATTGGTCATATATTTAGATGGTTTAGCGATGGAAGTAAGTTGATGAAGTCGTTTTTAACATATTTATTAATGTATGTATACTTGACTCTATGGACATTACTTCTTATTATTCCAGGTATTATTAAATCATTTTCTTATTCTATGACATATTTTATTTTGAATGATCATCCAGAATATACAGCGAATCAAGCGATTACTGAAAGTCGTCGTATGATGAACGGGCATAAAATGGATTACTTTTTACTATGCTTAAGTTTCTTAGGTTGGTTCATTTTAAGTATTCTTACTGTAGGAATCGGTTTCTTATGGTTAGCACCTTATTTCTACGCGACATCAGCCGCATTTTATGAAGAGATTTCAAAAGAATATTATAAAAAAGAAGGCACTACCTTCTAATAAAACATATAAACCATCTGTTCCCTATATTCTTTAGGGGTAGGTGGTTTTCTTTTTTGAGGACTCTGTCTAAAAAATAGGTAAAATTATTTTTAGGAAAAATAAAAGGAGTAACATAAATGAAATATACTTATCCATGTTGCGGGATAAAGTAAATTTCACTAATGGATATATTAGGAATAAATACAAAAGTATAGATGTATAGTCAACTTTGTGTATTTAATGTTATCATATTGAATGATATGGAAATTTTAAATAGAATAAGTAACTAAAAATTCAAAGGTAATGAAGCTTTTGTTGTATAAAGAAAATACTTAGTAGTAATCAACAATATTAAAAATAAGATTCGTATTTATATAAATTTAGTAGAAATGGGGTTTTAAAAAGGAATGAGTATAAGCATAACGCGGCAAAAGATTTTGGCGGCCGCTTCTCAAATTGTGCAATGTAAAGGGGTTGCTAAATTAACCTTAGAAGCAGTGGCAAAAGAGGCGGGTGTAAGTAAAGGTGGATTATTGTATCACTTTTCAAATAAAGAAGCTTTAATAGAAGGTATGATAGTCAGAGGGGTAGAGGATTATGAGGGGGCCATTTACAATAAAGTAGCGGAAGACTCAGAGAAGAAAGGGAGATGGGTTCGCTCTTTTGTAGAGGAAAGATTAAGTAATGAGAGAAGAACAGAAGAGTTGTCTAGTAGTATGATGGC
Organism: Bacillus sp. FSL K6-1218; assembly: GCF_038006445.1. Lineage (NCBI taxonomy): Bacteria > Bacillati > Bacillota > Bacilli > Caryophanales > Bacillaceae > Bacillus > Bacillus sp. FSL K6-1218. The sequence goes on from NZ_JBBOVE010000001.1 coordinate 1,079,754, forward strand.
AGCATTCATGTTAAAACCTGAATTACTTGAGCCATTACAACAATCATTTCAGCAACTGCAAAAGAATATAGAAAACGATGAGATAGATTCAGTTTGTGCAACAATTATTAGATTAGCAGCAGATGGATTATGGTATTCGGAATATTTAGGGGTTGGCAGACTAAGCCCCGAGTTAAGAGAAAAAGTGATTCAAGCTCTTATTGGTAATTCATATAAATAGAATATACGAACTATATAATGTGAAAACAATTCACCATTACTTATTTAATGTAGTGGTGAATTGTTTTTTTTATTAGAAAAATAGAACAATTTTATAGAGTATTGAATTATAACCGTCCAGACGGTATAGTAATATTTGGTTTAAGAGGAAAATGAAACAAAAAAAGAATAAAAGATATTTTTAGCACACTATTCGAAAGGATAGGCCGCAAAGCTTAGAGTCTACGGTAATACATATTGGTTACTAAGATCGTCTGGTTGCACATTTTTGATGCAACCGGACGGTCTTTTTTTGTTATATAAATATAAAAAAATAGGAGGGAACTATGCAAATGAAAAGTACTAAAAGGCATATTTCAATGGTTTCATTAGTTTTTCTAGTATTATTTTCAGTGCTGAATGTGTGGGCTCCAGTTATTCAAGCTGCTGTGATGAAAAGTCCAGTGGACGAAATTAATATTTCCCGTACTGACGGCACGACATCTGAACCGTATCAAGCCTCAGATGGTATGAAAGTAGAAGTGAAGTGGTCAGCTAAAGAAAAAATAAAAAGTGGAGATCAATTCACAATTGATATGCCAAAAGAGTTTCGAAAAGACCTTATGAATATGAGTTTTCCTTTAAAAGATGCTGAAGGAAAAACAGTTGGTACATGTGAGATGAAAAAGGGTCTATTAACGTGTACTATGGGTGATTACGTAGAAGGAAAGAATAACATTAAAGGTTCTTTATTCGTAGAATTCTACTTTGGTCTAGAAGCATATGATGGTGTTAAAGAAATTCCATTAGAATTTAACGTTGATGGTCAAATCGTCAATAAAGAAGTAAATGTAAGTAATACGACAGAGAGACCGAAGCCACAGCCCAATACAGATAATCTATTGAAATGGGGTTCTTATAATCAAGAAGATCCTTCGATTGCTGATTGGCTTGTATATGTAAATGCAACTGGAACAGAAATGCAAGATCTTAAATTAACAGATACATTAGGACCTGGGCATGAGTTAATTACAGACAGCGTAGTATTAGAAGAGGCTGTATTTGAAGATGGTTATGCACCAACAAATATTAAGCCAGCAGATTTATCTAACATTAAAATAAATGCAACGAAGACTGGATTTACAATTGAGTTTCCAGACAGTTCAAAAGGTTATATTTTAAGATATAAAACAAAGATTACTAATCCTGCTGCAAAGCCTCATAAAAATACTGTGAAATTAGAAGGTAAAAATATTAAAACTGAAGAAAAAGTAGGACAAGTATTTGTAAGTGGTGGGGGAGGATCCGGTTCAGGTGACAATAATCCACCTAGCATTGAAAAAAATATAGTTGATGAGAATGGCAAGCTTGTAGAGAATGAGCAGTTAACACAAATGGATCAAGTTATTCAATACCAAGTTGGTACACATATACCGAACGATCCTCCTAAATACACATCTATGGTAATTAGTGATGATTTAGAAGATGTTTTAGAAGTATTAGAGGCAAAAGTGTATGATCAAAATGGCCAAGATATTACTTCTAAAGGAACGTTAAATATAGATAAACAAAGAAGTGAAGTAACATTTACGTTTGGTGAGAGTTTTGACTATAAGTCATATGAAGACCAGATAATTAATCTTAGTATCAAGGCGAAAATTAAAAATAATGCAGACTTATCTTCTTACGTAGATAAGAAGATTCCTAATAAAGCGGAATTGCATTTTGATGATAAAACATTAACATCAAAAGAAGTAACTATTACACCGCCTGAAGCTCCAAAAGATGGTACAGTATTGATTCATAAAACAGATTCTGAGAATCCGAATAAAGGGTTAAAAGGTGCAGAATTTGAAGTTCGAAATAGTGCAAATGAAGTTGTTGCAACACTGAAAACGGACGAAAAAGGTTTTTCAGTACCTCAAACTTTAGCTCCTGGGACGTATAAAGTTTATGAAACAGTGGCGCCAGAAGGATATCAAAAATTAACAAGCCCAGTAGAGGTTACACTTCAAGCTGGAGAAACAAAAACAATTGAAATTAAAAACACTATGCAAAAGGGTCAAATTGAAGTAAAGAAAATTGATTCGGAAAATGGTGAAAAACCATTAGCAAATGCAGAGTTTGATATAGTAAAAGACGGTGTAGTAGTCGAACATATTGTTACAGATAAAGATGGTAAGGCAATCTCTAAACCATTAGCACCAGGAAAATATATTTTAAAAGAAACAAAAGCACCTGAAGGCTACCAATTAAAAGAAACAGAGTTCGAAGTAAATGTAACAGGGGACGGCATATTCCCAATACAAGTGGAAAATGCAATGGTAGACAAAGGTAATATAGAAATTACAAAAGTGGACAAAGAAAACGGGGCAGTATTAGCCGGTGTCGAATTTGAAGTCCAAGATGAGAAAGATGGCGTAGTAAGAAAAGTAGTAACAGATAAAGATGGAAAAGCAAACGTTTCAGATCTATCAGTAGGAAAGTACAAATTAGTAGAGACGAAAAGCTTACCAGGTTACAAAAATCTAACAGAACCAGTATTATTTGAAATTACAAAAGGTATGACAAAAGCTTTATCAATAAAAGTAGAAAATGAGCAGTTAGACAAAGGCTCAGTAGAAATTACAAAAATAGATAAAGATAGTCAAAAAGTATTAGAAGGCGTAGTCTTCGAAGTGCAAGATGAGCAAGGAAAAGTAGTAACAGAAGTAAAAACAGATAAATATGGTAAAGCAAAAATCTCAGATTTATCAGTAGGAAAGTACAAATTAGTAGAGACGAAAAGCTTACCTGGCTACAAAAATCTAACAGAACCAGTATCATTCGAAATTACAAAAGGTATGACAACAGTCCTATCATTGAAAGTAGAAAATGAACAGTTAGATAAAGGTTCAGTAGAAATTACAAAAGTAGATAAAGACAACAAAAAAGCATTAAAAGGCGTAGTCTTTGAAGTGCAAGATGAAGCTGGAACAGTAGTAAAGGAAGTAAAAACAGATAAAGATGGTAAAGTAAAAATCTCAGATCTATCAGTAGGAAAGTACAAATTAGTAGAGAAAGAAAGTTTACCAGGCTATAAGAAACTAACAGATCCAGTATTATTTGAAATCAAAAAAGGCATGACTGAAGTTCTATCATTAAAAATAGAAAATGAAATGTTAGATACGGGAAATGTAGAGATAACAAAGATAGATAAAGATAATAAAGCACCGTTAGCGGGAGTAACATTCATCGTCCAAGATGAAAAGGGTAATGAAGTTACAAAAGTAACGACAGATAAAGATGGAAAAGCAAATGTTTCAGATTTACCTGTAGGAAAGTATGAATTAGTAGAGGTAGAAAGTTTACCTGGTTATAAAAAGCTAGAAAAACCAGTATCATTTGAAATCAAAAAAGGCATGACCGAGGTTCTATCATTAAAAGTAGAAAATGAAATGGTGGATACAGGGAATGTAGAGATAACAAAAATAGATAAAGATAGTAAAGCTCCATTAGAAAATGTTGTATTTGAAGTACGTGATTCAAAAGGAAAAGTAGTTGCGAAAGTAACGACGGATAAAGAAGGAAAAGCAAACGTTTCAGATTTACCTATTGGGAAGTATGAGTTGGTGGAAGTAGAAACACCGGCAGGATACAAACCACTAGAAAAGCCAATTTCATTCGAAATTGAAAAGGGTAGAGTAACAGCGCTAAAGCTAACAGTAGAAAATGAATTAGTGGATACAGGAAATGTAGAAATTACAAAAGTAGATAAAGAAAATAAAGATGCTTTAGCTGATGCAGTATTTGAGATTCAAGATGCAGCAGGACAAGTAGTCGCTAAAATAACGACAGATAAAAAAGGACAAGCACAAGTTACTAATTTATCAGTCGGCACATACAAGTTAGTAGAAGTAAAGGCACCAAAAGGGTATAAACAATTAGTAGATCCGATTACTTTCCAAATTGAAAAAGGCATGACAAAATCTCTTGCTTTAACAGTAGAAAACGAAATGTTAGACAAGGGAAATGTGGAAGTAACAAAAGTAGATAAAGATAGTCAAAAAGTATTAGAAGGCGTAGTCTTCGAAGTTCAAGACGACAAAGGCAAAGTAGTAACAGAAGTAACGACAGATAAAGATGGAAAAGCAAACGTTTCAGATCTATCAGTAGGAAAATACAAATTAGTAGAGACGAAGAGCTTACCAGGTTACAAAAAATTAACGGAACCAGTATCATTCGAAATCAAAAAAGGTATGACGAAAGTCTTATCACTGAAAGTAGAGAACGAACTGTTAGATAAAGGTTCAGTAGAGATTACAAAAGTAGACAAAGAAAGTGGCGCAGTATTAGCGGGCGTAACATTCGAAGTGCAAGATGAAAAAGATAAAGTAGTAACAAAAGTAACGACAGATAAAGATGGAAAAGCAAACGTTTCAGAGTTATCAGTAGGAAAATATAAGCTAGTAGAGGTAGAAAGCTTACCAGGATATAAAAAATTAGCAAAACCAGTATCGTTTGAAATTAAAAAAGGTATGACAGAAGTTTTATCATTAAAAGTAGAGAATGAACAGTTAGATAAAGGTTCAGTAGATATTACAAAAGTGGACAAAGACAGCCAGAAGGCATTAGAAGGCGTAACATTCGAAGTGCAAGATTCAAAAGGCAAAGTAGTAACAAAAGTAAAAACAGATAAAGAAGGAAAAGCAACAATTTCAGGTCTATCTGTAGGGAATTACAAACTAGTAGAAGTAGAGAATTTACCAGGCTACAAAAAATTAACAGAGCCAGTATCATTCGAAATTAAAAAGGGTATGACAGAAGTCTTATCATTAAAAGTAGAGAATGAACAGTTAGACAAAGGTTCAGTAGAAATCACAAAAGTAGATAAAGATAGTCAAAAAGTATTAGAAGGCGTAGTCTTCGAAGTACAAGATGAGCAAGGCAAAGTAGTAACGGAAGTAAAAACAGATAAAAATGGTAAAGCAAAAATCTCAGACTTATCTGTAGGAAAGTACAAATTAGTAGAGAAAGAAAGCTTACCAGGTTACAAACAATTAACAGAACCAGTATCGTTTGAAATCAAAAAAGGAATGACAGAAGTTCTATCATTAAAAATAGAAAATGAAATGGTAGATAAGGGAAATGTAGAAATTACAAAAATAGATAAAGATAATAAGGCACCGTTAGCAGGTGTAGTCTTTGAAGTTCAAGACGACAAAGGCAAGGTAGTAACGAAAGTAACGACAGATAAAGCTGGAAAAGCAACAGTTTCAGATTTATCAGTAGGAAAGTACAAGCTAGTAGAAGTAGAGAGTTTACCAGGCTACAAAAAATTAGAAAAGCCTGTACCATTTGAAATTACAAAAGGTATGACAAAATCTTTAACGTTCACTGTAGAAAATGAAATGGTAGATACGGGGAATGTAGAAATCACAAAAATAGATAAAGACAGTAAAGCTCCATTAGAAAATGTTGTATTTGAAGTACGTGACTCAAAAGGAAAAGTAGTTGCAAAAGTAACAACGGATAAAGAAGGAAAAGCAAACGTTTCAGATTTATCTATTGGAAAGTATGAGTTAGTAGAAGTAGAAACACCGACAGGATACAAGCCACTAGAAAAGCCAGTTTCATTCGAAATTGAAAAAGGTAGAGTTACAGCATTACAATTGACTGTAGAAAATGAATTAGTGGATGTAGGAAATGTAGAAATTACAAAAGTAGATAAAGATAGCCAAAAAGTATTAGAAGGCGTAGTCTTCGAAGTACAAGATGAGCAAGGCAAAGTAGTAACAGAAGTAACGACAGATAAAGATGGAAAAGCAAACATTTCAGATCTATCAGTAGGAAAATACAAATTAGTAGAGACGAAGAGCTTACCAGGTTACAAAAAGTTAACGGAACCAGTATCATTCGAAATTAAAAAAGGTATGACGAAAGTTTTATCATTGAAAGTAGAGAATGAACAGTTAGACAAAGGTTCAGTGGAGATTACAAAAATGGCTGCTGAAAGCAAGGAAGTCTTATCAGGAGCTGTGTTTGAAGTTCATGATGAAGCGGGCAAAGTAGTAGTGAAAGTAACAACAGATAAAGATGGAAAGGCAAAAATCGCAGATCTATCTGTAGGTAACTACACACTAGTAGAAGTAGAAGCACCAAAAGGATATGAAAAATTAACTAATCCAATTCCATTTGAAATTACAAATGGAATGATAAATGCAGTTCAATTAGAAGTATTAAACAAATTGAATCATTTAGCACCACCAGGTCCAGAAAAACCAGATCCAGAAAAACCTGGAACACCAGATCCAGAAAAACCTGGAACACCAGATCCAGAAAAGCCTGGAACACCGAATCCAGAAAAGCCTGGAACACCGAATCCAGAAAAGCCTGGAACACCGAATCCAGAAAAGCCTGGAACACCGAATCTAGAAAAACCTGGAACACCGAATCCAGAAAAACCTGGAACACCAAATCCAGAGAAACCTGGAACACCGAATCCAGAAAAACCTGGAACACCAAATCCAGAGAAACCTGGAACACCGAATTCAGAAAAACCGGAAAAAGAATTACCGAAGACAGGGCAGAAAATGCCTGTGGAACCATATATGGGAGCACTTCTTGTAATGATGAGTTTTGGATTATTCGTATTAGGTAGAAAACAGCAGAGATAATAAAAGTGAAAAGGTATCCTCAAAGTATTTGAGGATACCTTTTTTAGCATAAAAAAAGCATCTAGCAAAAGAACTAGATGCAAATAAAAACACATGGGAAGACAAAATTCTTCCCGTTTCCCGTATGTAATTATATCAAAAAATTTATAAAAAACTAGCTATATTTAAAATATAATTTTAAAAAAAGTTATATACATAAATAATTGCAATACTCGCAGTTTTCTCTTTCCAAAAAATACATTTCTTTAATTTAGAATATTAAGACTAATATTGATAAATCTTCAGATAATTAGAAAAAATAATCAAAAGGATATATAATATTGCTTAAGAAATAGTTTTAATGGATTACATATAGTTCATTTGGTGTATTAATTGAATATCATAATTTTTAATTTTATTAAGCAAGAATCTCGGTTACGTATTGCATTTCTAACATAGGGTGAGAAAGAAAAATACAATAGTGTGGAGGTTTTTATAATGACGTTTGTTCTTAGTAAAATGAGTGGCTTTAGCATAGAAGAAAAGGTACATGAATTTGAATCTAAAGGATTCCTTGAAATCTCAAATGAAATCTTTTTACAAGAGGAAGAGAATCATCGTTTATTAACACAAGCACAGTTAGATTATTATAATTTGGAAGATGATGCGTACGGTGAATGCCGTGCTAGATCTTATTCAAGGTATATAAAGTATGTTGATTCACCAGATTATATTTTAGATAATAGTAATGATTACTTCCAATCTAAAGAATATAACTATGATGATGGCGGTAAAGTTAGACAGTTCCATAGCATAAATGATAGTTTTTTATATAATCCTTTAATTCAAAATATCGTGCGTTTCGATACTGAATTTGCATTTAAAACAAATATAATAGATACAAGTAAAGATTTAATTATAGGTTTACATCAAGTAAGATATAAAGCTACTAAAGAAAGACCATCTTTTAGTTCACCTATTTGGTTACATAAAGATGATGAACCAGTAGTGTTTTTACACCTTATGAATTTAAGTAATACAGCTATTGGCGGAGATAATTTAATAGCCAATTCTCCAAGGGAAATTAATCAGTTTATAAGTTTGAAGGAGCCTTTAGAAACTTTAGTATTTGGACAAAAGGTTTTCCATGCCGTAACGCCACTTGGAACAGAATGTAGTACTGAGGCTTTTCGTGATATTTTATTAGTAACATTTTCTTATAAGGAGACAAAATGAGAGAGAATAAAATAATTATGATTTCTGGAGCCAATAGTGGTATAGGTCATGCTTGTATAAAATACTTTTTAGAAAAATCCTTTCATGTAATAGCGCTTGATATTAATAATAATAATTTAATAGATTATATGAAAACAGACATGCCTTTGAAAGTAGTGCAAATTGATTTAAGTAATAGCGAAGCGATTCATAATCTTTTTACTCAATTAGATTTAGAAAACCTTTCTCCTGATATATTAATAAATGCTGCTGGTATTCGAGAGATAACACCCGTTTTAAATTTATCCGATGATATGTTTAAAAAAGTAATTGATGTAAATTTAGTAGCCCCATTTATCCTTTCTAGGGAAGTAGCGAAGCGATGGTGTGAATCAAAAATAAAAGGTTGTATTGTGAATATAGCATCGGTTTCTGGATTAATGGCTGAACCAGAGCGAGCTGCTTATGTGGCATCAAAGCATGCCTTAATCGGATTGACTAAACAGATGGCTATGGAATTTGGGAAGCAAAATATAAGAGTAAATAGTATTTCTCCCGGTGTTATTAGAACTGAACTTACAGAAGAATACTTTAGTAATACAGCCTTGATGTCTATGATAAAAAGTAATCAATCTTTAGATACTTGGGGGTTGCCGCAGGATATTGTTTCATGTATTGAGTACTTGATTTCTGATCAGGCCCGCTTTATTACTGGTTCTAATTTTGTAATTGATGGTGGTTGGACCGCTGGGAAAAACTTGTAATTGAGTGTTTTTGAGGAAAAGCACCTGTCCTTTTTTAAGGCTGGTGTTTTTCTCACTATAAACCGATTTTTTATTGGAGGGGGATTAATTTGCTTCAAAAAAGTTTTAAGCAAGAGAAAACGGTACCGGCTTTAAAGATGATAGCATCAATGGTTATCTTTGGATCAGTTGGATTTTTTTCAGTTCAAACAAACTTACCTTCGTTTGAATTAGTGTTTGTAAGGTGTATTTTTGCGACAATATTTTTAAGTGTATGCTGGTTGCTTACAGGGCAATATAAACAAGATAAATGGGAACGAAAAGAAGTTATTCAAGTTTTAATATGTGGCTTTTTCTTAGTATTTAATTGGGTTTTCTTATTTAAAGCCTTTGAAAATATGTCAGTTACAATTGCTATCTCAGTTTATCATCTTGCACCAGTAATTGTACTGTTAATTGGAAGTATCGTCTTTAAAGAAAAATTAACATTAATATCTATTATTTCAATAATTGTGTGTTTTGCAGGAGCTTTATTAATTGCTGGTATCGATGGAAGCTTCTCTTTCGGTTCATTAATGTCTTCAGGTATGATATGGGGATTTCTTGCAGCTCTCTTTTATGCATTTACAACTTTATTTGGTAAAGGGATTAATAAAATGAGTGCGTATGCAATGACATTTTTACAAACATTCTTGGGGATATTTCTTTTAATACCATTTATAGATTTAGATGCTTTTAGTGGCCTCACTCAAAGTAATTGGACATATATTATAGCTACTGGTTTTATTCACACAGGGATAGTGTATTATCTGTTTTTTGATAGTTTACGCCATTTATCTACAAAAACAATCTCAATATTAGTTTTTTTAGATCCGGCAGTGGCAATATTATTAGATACTGTACTTACTGGATTCCGTCCAACTTTAATGCAAATAACAGGAATTCTTTTTATTTTTATTGGCATGACTTTAACATTAAAAAAATCTAAAGATAAAAAACTGAGCCAAAAAGAAAAGCGAATTGAAAGCGATGCTAGTATATCTCAACAATGATGAAATATATTGTGTATAAAACGATAAACCTTGCATGAATCATGTAAGGTTTATTTTAGTTCAATATAATTCATATTTATAATATATAATTTTCAAAACTGGGTATGTTTTTCTTTAATATGCTTTTGATTCAACTATTTTTATTTGACTATAAATTTACAAAAATGTATATAAAACCTTATTTTTTGATAATATATAAGTAATAAATTCATAGAATTGGAGTGATGAGATGCAGCCGTTAGAAAGGGAGATTCATTCTAATATGCTGAAAGTGTGGAGGATTCACGCTTTAATTGGGGCGGCAGTTATACTAACAGTCGTAATTGCGTATTTCTTTTTTATGATTAACTTTAACTGGTGGGGCTGGTTGTTTGGACTATTAGTAACAGGAGCCATTATGTTTATTCCACTTGATTATTTTGTGTTTCCAAATTTACGTCAGCGCTATTATAGTTACAGATTAAATGAAGAAGAGATTGAGATTCAAAAGGGAATGTTCGTTGTAAAACGCGTACTTATTCCGATGATCCGTGTGCAGCACGTAACGATTGAGCAAGGGCCAATTATGAGAAAGTATAATTTAGCAGAATTACACATTTCAACAGCCGCAACTTCTCATAGTATCCCAGGTTTAACGAAAGAAGAAGCAGAACAGCTGAAAAGACAAATTGGAGAACTTGCGAAAGTGAGTGATGAGGATGTATAAGAGGCAACATCCGATCACGATATTGTTAGGTATTAGGGTTGCGAGTTTGTTGCCACTTATTATTCTTGTTTTATTTAAACCTGATGAACAAGTGGAACCTTGGTATTTATTTTATCTTTTCCTTCTGGTTGTTTTATTCATCATGGCTATTTTTTCAGCAATTAAATGGTATTTTAAAGTGTACTGGATTGAGAATAATATTTTACATATAAAGCACGGTGTTTTTGTAAAGAAGGAAAGCTATTTAAATAAAGAGCGTGTACAAAATATTAGTACGTCTTCTAACATCATTTATCAAATGCTCGGACTTATGAAGTTAAATATAGAAGTAGCCGGTGGTGGTAATGAACCAGAAGTGATGTTGGCTGGTATTAAAGAAGACGAGGCAAAACATTTAATCTCTTTATTACATAAGAAAGAAACTACTGTAAAAGAAGAAATAGAAGAGGAAGAAAGCAAGACGGTTTATCAGTTAACAGCGAAAGAGGTTTTAGCCGCAGCGATTACATCTGGTCGGTTCGGACTAGTGTTCTCTGGACTAGTACTTCTTTACACAAAGTTTGATTTTGTTCTTCCTGAAGGATTCACAAGTAAAGTAGAAGCGTATGTGATGGGAAACGGTGTTTATAAACTAATTGTAATTGCATTAATTTTAATGGCAATTTCGTGGATTATTTCCACGGCTGGATATGTGTTGAAATATGCAAACTTTAAAATTGAGCGAAAAGGGGAAGAGATTCGTATCGTTCAAGGATTATTTGAAAAGAAAGAGTTTGTCTTAAAATTGCACCGCATTCAAGCGATTACTGTAAAAGAAGGTATGCTTCGCCAGCCGTTTGGCTATTGTGCTGTTGAAGTGGAAGCAATTCAAAGTATTGGAGCAGCAAGTAACGAAGTAATGTTGCATCCATTTATGAAGAAAAAAGATGTACAGCATCTGCTCACATATTTAGAGTTACCTTATGAAATCGAAGCGGAGATCGTTCACTTACCAAAAACAGCGTTGCGTCGTTATTTCATTATGGGCTGGTTAATAAGTATCATACTCACAGTTCTAATTGCCAGCGTGAGTATATATTTTAAACAATATATTGCGTTGTTTGTTATTTTACCGTTATTTATCGTGTTTTCGTTACTTGCGTATGCTAGATATAAAAGTGGCGGTTATGAATTAAGAGAAAATCAACTAACGGTTGTATATCGTAATTTTTCGAAATATACAGGAATAATGCGAAGAAGACATGTTCAAGTAGTAGGTTATGATCAATCGTATTTTCAAAGAAAAGATGAATTATGTACAACTCTTGTAGCGGTAGCCGGGCGCGGTTATGAAGTAAAGCATATGAGAAAAAAAGATTCACTTCGTATATATAATTGGTACAAAGAAAAAGGAAACACCGGTGTGTAATGGTGTTTCCTTTTTGTCATTAAATCGATATCTTTAGTCGAATCGTTGATATATTTCAAGATGTGATAGATAAATTGAAAAAATCGTTGATATATTCAAAGATATGATAGATATATTCGAAAAATCGTTAATATAATTTCACGTACTGTCAGTGGTGTATCACTTTTTAATTAAACTAACACATCAAAAGTAGTCACAAAAGAAGGACGAGAGAAAATACTCTTTTGCTGTTCTGCATGTGGATGCGCTTGAGCCTGAGGTTGTCCTTCTGCTTGCGTGGGGCGTTTTTTATGAGCGTTTTCGAATGAACGTGATTCTGTCCAATCTTTAAAGTTTTGCTCTGTTTCCCACATCGTTAAGATGACATATGTATCGTTACTTAATGGGCGTAGAACACGGATTGCTTGGAATCCTGGTTCGTTTTCAATAAGGCCTGCGCGGTTTTTAAAGCGGTTTTCAAATACAGGGCGACCTTCGTCTGTTACAGAAATGTTGTTACAAACGATATAGCCAGGTTGTCCTTTAAATTCACCGACAGCATCTAGTACGTCATACTTAAGTGAGCCTTCTACAGATTCTTCTGTATTTTCTTTATAAAACATATTTTTCTCATCATTTTTTGCAGTGAAATGTGCTTGTTCTAGAGGTGTTTCGTATGAAATAATAGCCTTCATTTTAGTGCCCCCTTAATAGTTTGTTTCTATTATATCAACTCTCTTAAAAAACTTCGAAGATTATATACATAAAGATACTTCTTTTTCAAATAATAAATGTACCATCATTTGGAAAGAAGGACGATGTATGAAGAAAGTAAAGTGGACTTTATTAGGTGGCGTCGCAACGTTCGTAGTAGCGATTGTACTCTATAAACTTATCGTGTTAGCTGGTGGCTATATGATGGATGAAAAGCAGCTCGTTTTCCACTCTTCATCACGTATCGTTGACCAGAAAGGGAAAGAAATTACGAAATTATACGTAGAAAATAGGGAGCTCGTACCGATCGAGCAAATTCCGAAGTATGTGCAGCAGGCGTTTGTTGCGGTGGAAGATTCTCGTTTTTATGAGCATCAAGGAATTGATTATCCGTCTATATTCCGTGCTCTTTATAAAGATACGTTAGCTGGAGAAAAGGTAGAGGGCGGTAGTACCATTACGCAGCAACTCGCTAAAAATGTCTTTTTAACTCGTGAAAAAACATTTACGCGCAAATTGAAGGAAGTCGCAATCTCTCTTCAATTAGAGCAAAAATATACGAAGCAACAAATTCTTGAAATGTATATGAATCATATTTATTTTGGTCATGGGGCTTACGGTATTCAAGCAGCAGCAAAGCTGTATTTTAATAAAAATGTTGAGGATTTAACAGTAGAGGAAGGGGCAATGCTTGCAGGTCTTCCGAAGTCACCAAACGGATATTCACCGTACTACTCTGCAGAGAAGAGTAAGGAACGCCGCGATCTCGTGTTGTCACTTATGCATAAACAAGGCTATTTGACTGCAGAAGAAAGCGTTCGTTATCAAGGGAAGATAATTGCTCTATATAAAAACTTAGATGAGAATGAGCTTGCATATATGCCGTATATTGATATGGTCATAGATGAAGCCGCTCGTTTATACGGGTTGTCTCATCAAGAAGTACTTCGCGGAGGATATACGTTTGTCGTACCTATGGATGAAAAAATTCAAAAGGTAGCGTATAACCAGTTTCAAGATGCAAGGAATTTTCCTGGGAAAGAAGAAGGGGCGCAAGGTGCATTTTTATTAATGGATAATCGTACGGGAGGGATTAAAGCGGCGATTGGGGGAAGAAAGTACGTCCCGAGAGGATTTAATCGTGTTTTTGCCAAAAGGCAGCCTGGATCTGTTTTAAAACCACTTATCGTTTATGCACCAGCACTAGAAACGAAAAAGTATAATCCGTATTCTTTATTAACGAATGAAAGAAATTCTTTTGAAGGGTATGAACCTCGAAATTATAATCATGAGTATTCAAAAGAAATGACGATGTATGATGCGATTTTAGAGTCGGCAAACGTACCGGCAGTTTCTTTATTAAATGAGTTAGGGGTAGAAGAAGGAAAGCAATATTTAGAAAAAGGAAATGTCCATATTGCAGATGCTGGTTTAAGTACAGCGCTTGGCGGATTGAAAAATGGTGTTTCAACATTTGATCTTGTAAAAATGTATCGTTCGTTTTTAGCAAATGGAAATATTATCGAGCCGCACGTTATTGATAAAGTATTAAATAGACACGGTGCAGTCATTGGGGAATCTCCAAAAGTAGAGACGAAAATCTTCTCGAAGCAGACAGCATGGTATATGACAAAAATGTTAGAAGGAGTTGTGAAGGAAGGAACAGCGAGAGTTGGTGTATATAACGGTGCGTTAGCTGGAAAAACGGGTACAACTTCATTGCCAAATGACGATAAGGGAGCAAGAGATATGTGGTTCGTCGGCTATACACCGAAATTAGTAGGCGCTGTTTGGATTGGTTATGACCGCACGGATAAGGAGCATCAGTTGCAAGGAGAAAGTGCGTCTGCAACAAAATTGTTTAAGAAAATTTTAACGAAGGCTAATGTAGAACATAAAGAGAAGTTTATGAAGCCTGAAGGTGTGGAAACAATCGGTGCTCCGATTCGGCTGCGCAAAATTGAAGATGTAAAAATGAAACTATCATTTAGCCCTTTCGGTTTATTTAAAGCAAAATTAAGCTGGACGCCACTTCCAGATAACAGAATTATGTACCGAATCTATAGAGTGGAGAACGGAATTCATACGCATGTTAGCACTGTAAATGGCGCTGGGGAATATGAGGAAAAGTTCGTTAACATATTTTCAAAACCGAGCTTTTACGTTGTACCATATAATACACAAACGAATCGTGAAGGAGAAAAGTCAAAAGTAGCTAAACCATAGTTTTTCTCTGTGTTATAATAAGAATGTTGTGAAAATAGTAAGCGTTTTTACGAATGTTTGTGTCAATTTAATGAACAACGTACATAATATTATGCATTTTGTTTTTACAAGCTGTATAGTAAAAAAAGATAAATATCGAACGTATTCGAAGCATTGGTAAGGAAGGGAGCAAGGGTCTTGGTAAGAACTATAAATGAGACATTTTTAAAAGCATGTAGGGGGGAACGTACCGATTATGTACCAGCATGGTATATGCGTCAAGCAGGTCGTTCACAGCCGGAATATAGAAAGATTAAAGAAAAGTATTCTTTATTTGAAATTACACACAATCCAGAGTTATGTGCTTACGTTACAAAATTGCCGGTTGATCAATATAACGTAGACGCAGCAATTCTTTATAAAGATATTATGTCACCACTACCTGCAATTGGTGTGGATGTAGAAATTAAATCTGGTATTGGCCCAGTTATCGATAACCCAATCCGTTCTTTACAAGACGTAGAAAAACTAGGGGAAATCAATCCAGAAGATGACGTACCGTACATACTAGATACAATTCGTTTATTAACGACAGAAATGTTAGACGTACCGTTAATCGGTTTTTCAGGAGCTCCATTTACATTAGCGAGCTATATGATTGAAGGTGGTCCATCTCGTAACTACCATAATACGAAAGCGTTTATGTATGCAGAGCCGAAAGCTTGGTTCGCATTAATGGATAAGCTAGCAGATATGGTTATTACATATTTAAAAGCGCAAATTAACGCAGGAGCAAAAGCAGTTCAAATTTTCGATTCTTGGGTTGGAACAGTAAACGTAGCAGATTACCGCGTATTTATTAAACCAGCAATGGAGCGTATTTTTGCAGAAGTTCGCACGATGGGTGTACCGATGATTATGCATGGCGTAGGAGCTGCACACTTAGTAAATGAATGGCACGACTTACCGCTTGATGTAGTTGGCTTAGATTGGCGCTTACCGATCGAAGAAGCACGTGCACGCGGCGTTCATAAGGCGGTACAAGGAAATATGGACCCTTCGTTCTTACTTGCACCATGGTCTGTTATTGAAGAACATGTAAAAGGTATTTTAGATCAAGGGATGAAACAGCCGGGTTATATCTTTAACTTAGGTCACGGTGTATTCCCAGAAGTAAATCCGGATACATTAAAACGTTTAACTACATTTATTCATGAATACTCTAAAGGGCAGTTAGCGAAGTAAAGGAGAATTGCTGTATGAAAAAGAAAATTGGTTTGCTTGTAATGGCATACGGAACGCCATATAAAGAAGAAGATATTGAACGTTACTATACACATATTCGTAGAGGAAGAAAGCCAAGTCCTGAAATGCTGGAAGATTTAACAGAGCGTTACCGTGCAATTGGTGGTATTTCTCCTTTAGCTACTATTACATTAGAGCAAGCTAAGAAGTTAGAACAGCGTTTAAATGAAGTACAAGATGAAGTAGAGTACCATATGTATCTTGGTTTAAAACATATTGAACCGTTTATTGAAGATGCGGTGAAAGATATGCATAACGACGGAATACAAGATGCAATCGCACTTGTTCTTGCACCTCACTATTCTACGTTTAGCGTGAAATCATACGTTGGACGAGCACAAGAAGAAGCTGAGAAACTTGGAAACTTAACAATTCACGGCATTGATAGCTGGTATAAAGAGCCGAAATTCATCCAGTACTGGGTTGATGCAGTGAAAGGTATATATAACGGTATGTCAGATGCAGAGCGTGAAAAAGCAGTATTAATCGTATCTGCACATAGCTTACCAGAGAAAATTATTGCAATGGGCGATCCATATCCAGATCAATTAAGTGAAACAGCTGATTATATCGCGCGCGGAGCTGAAGTAGCAAACTATGCAGTAGGCTGGCAAAGTGCAGGAAACACACCAGATCCTTGGATTGGTCCAGATGTACAAGATTTAACGAGGGAACTAAATGAAAAGCACGGTTATACTTCATTCGTATATGCACCAGTTGGATTTGTTGCTGAACATTTAGAAGTTTTATATGACAATGACTTTGAGTGTAAAGTTGTAACGGATGAAATTGGCGCGAAATATTATCGTCCAGAAATGCCAAATGCATCAGACGCATTTATTGATTGCTTAACAGATGTTGTATTAAAGAAAAAAGAATCTGTACTGTAAGAAGAAAGGGGGAGCCTGCTTGAGGAAAAAAGTTGTGATCGTCGGCGGAGGCATCACTGGATTAACAGCAATGTATAACTTACAAAAAAATATTCATGAAAAAAACTTGCCGATCGATACATTACTTATAGAAGCATCGGGTAAACTTGGCGGGAAAATTCAAACCGTTCGAAAAGATGGATTTACAATTGAACGTGGGCCAGATTCTTTCTTAGCACGAAAAGAAAGTGCAGCTAGATTAGTGAAAGAATTAGGTCTTGGCGATGAACTTGTAAATAATCAGGCCGGTCAATCATTTATCCTCGTAAACAATCGGTTACATAAAATGCCGAATGGATCAATGATGGGAATTCCAACGCAAATTACGCCGTTTCTATTTTCCGGGCTGTTCTCCCCAATTGGTAAACTAAGAGCTGGTTTTGATCTATTAATGCCGAGGTCAAAGCCAGTATCTGATCAATCACTCGGTCAATTTTTCAGACACCGTCTCGGAAACGAAGTGGTTGAAAACTTAATAGAACCATTACTATCGGGTATTTATGCAGGGGATATTGATGAAATGAGCTTAATGTCAACATTCCCGCAAATGTATCAGATTGAGCAGAAACATCGCAGTATTTCACTCGGTATGCGTACGCTCGTTCCGAAAGAAGAGAAAGCTGAACCGAAAAAAGGAATCTTCCAAACAGTGAAAACAGGTTTAGAATCTATCGTAGAATCTCTCGAAGCAAAGATGCATGAAGGTACGATAATAAAGGGAACTCGCATTGAAAAAGTTGCAAAACAGGGTGATGGTTATACGATTACTCTTAGTAACGGAAAAGAAATAGAAGCGGACGCCATCGTAGTGGCAACTTCGCATAAAGTATTGCCGTCCATGTTTGCTCAGTACAAGCAGTTTCGTTTCTTCCGTAATATTCCATCCACATCCGTTGCGAATGTCGCACTTGCTTTCCAAAAGTCCGCAATCAAGCGCGATATTAATGGTACAGGATTTGTCGTATCACGAAATAGCGATTACACGATTACAGCATGTACGTGGACGCATAAAAAATGGCCACATACAACGCCAGAAGGAAAAACACTCCTTCGCTGTTACGTTGGACGTGCTGGTGATGAAGCGGTTGTAGAACAAACTGAAGAAGAACTCGTTCAGCTCGTACTAGAAGATTTAAGAAAGACGATGGATATTACAGAGGATCCAGAGTTTACAATTGTAAGCCGCTGGAAAGAAGCGATGCCTCAATATACAGTAGGCCATAACGAGCGAATGAAAAAGCTCACAACATTTATGCAGAAAGAGTTGCCTGGTATATACTTGGCAGGTAGCTCCTATGCTGGTGCTGGACTTCCAGATTGTATTAATCAAGGTGAGGAAGCTGCAAAGCGTGTATTATCTCATTTGGAGAAAGTAATAGATGCTGAATTAATCGCACAATAAACTATAAGAAACGCCTTCAATCATATTGAAGGCATTTCGTTTGTTATATAAAATACTTATTCGCCAATAAACATATATAAGCTATTTGGCTTTATAACGGCATCTCCTGCATAAATAACCCACTCTGTTAAGTTATCAAAATCTAAATGATAACGATTTCCTTCACTCATATCTTCTATAAAATATGGTTCATTAATGAGTATTCCTTGAATGAAATCTTCCGTAATGTTTTGCATTTCAAACCACATATGTTCACTTTTTCCTTCTTCGTAGGAGACACCAAACTTAGCAAGGAAACGAAAATCTTCATTTGATTGTTCAATGTGAAAAATGTTGCTGAAATACCCGAAAGTATTTTTCGCATTGTAAGCCATACGATTGGTTTCACTATTTGTTTTATAGAACATGAGCCCTGTAGCTTCCTCGTGTTCTTTGAAAAAACTTTCAATATATTTTTCTGAAGTATTAAATTTGAATAAGAGAACGGATGGAGATTGATGGTATTCATCTCGGGCATCCATTCCGCCTAAGAATGTATTTTGTGTATCTATTGGTTGTAGTTTCACTTCTTCATCCTCGATTGAAGATAATTGGTCCATACTCGTTTTATGCCCTATATAAGATAATCCTTTTTCCCACGGAACAGCGACTGTATGTATAGAACCTTGCTGACTATGTGCGATAACGATAGGCTCATTCATAGGGACTTGTCCATTCTCAACGGCATTATTAGCAAATGTTTGAAAGAGATCGCTAATGCCGTAGTAGGAAGAAATGCGATTTGGAATAATTAACTCTATTTCAGTTACGCCTGCTCTTAAAAGACCATGTGTATGAAACCAATATTGCGTAGGCTCACCGTCTTTATCGTCTTCATAAACGGAATGAATAACGTATAAGTCAGGAATGTCAGGTAATAATTCATTTTCAACGTGATATTCAATATAGCTTCTAGATATCACTTTCATTGCTGCACTTGAATCGATTACAAATAACAAATCTGGGGCGAGATTCCATAAAAACTGTAACTGCTGGAAAAAGCAGTCCAGTACATCGCCTACAAATAGCGTACGAGTGAAAATTTCAGTGCCGAAAGCCGCATCTTCAAAATTACGATCTACAATTGTAGAATCTTGTCTATTGTACATTTTATATCCTTCTGGATCGTTCGGTTCATCAATATGCAGTTCATACGGTATGACTGTTTCACCCATATGTAATTCAACAATAAGGCTTGTCTTATCACTATAAACAATTTTTAAATCATCAACTTTAGTAGCGATAGTTTCTAGTCGCTGTTTTAACTGCTCAATTGTAATTCTAGTTGGTATAACGGCAATCATATCTGAAAAATGACGTTCTAATGTTCCATTCATAGCTGCGCGGTATGTT
The DNA here is from genome assembly GCF_038006445.1 of Bacillus sp. FSL K6-1218. NCBI lineage: Bacteria > Bacillati > Bacillota > Bacilli > Caryophanales > Bacillaceae > Bacillus > Bacillus sp. FSL K6-1218. The sequence continues at coordinate 1,099,637 of NZ_JBBOVE010000001.1, forward strand.
TCTGTTTGTACTTCCATCCAATCACTCCTATTCAAATGAATCCATTTTACATGCCAATTAAATGTCGATATTTTCTGTTTTCTCTCTCTAACATTATAGAGTGCATTTGTAGAAGGTGTAAAATTATTATTTTGTATTATAGTTTGAAAGCTTGTAAATTAAATAAATCTTTTGTAAAATTTGTCGAAATATAGTTCTATATAACGAATCATTTGTTATGATAGAAATGCTGAGAAAATATGAAATAGAGAGAGGAAAATGGCTGTGAAGAAATTGTTAAGTGTCTTTTTATCATTCTTGCTATTGCTTTCATTTACTGGAACTTTAGCGCAAGCAGAAGAAACTGCTTCTATGTCAGTAGAAAAAGCAATTCAAGTATTTAAGCAGCAAGGGAAAACGAAGGGGATAGTAGAAGGATATATTGTTGGATATACGCAAAGTTCTTCTAAATATACGAAGGATCCAGCTAAGTTTGATGATACAAACGTAGCAATTGCAGATTCGCCAAACGAAACGAATCCAGACAAAATCATGCCCGTTCAGTTGCCAAAAGGTGATGTGAGAACGGCAGTGAATGTAAAAGATCATCCTGAAAATATCGGGAAGAAAGTTAATTTAACAGGGACTCTTGAATTATATTTTAGTAACCCAGGTCTAAAATCAGTAACAGCTTATAAGTTTCAAGGTGAAGGACAAGACCGTGTTAGCGATGTATTAGCTTCACCGAACGGCGGAGAAGTTGCTAGAGGAACAGCGGTAACATTAACGACGAATACAGAAGGCGCAACAATCTACTATACGTTAGATGGCTCTAATCCTACTAATAAGAGTGTTCGTTATAATGGACAAATTGTAGTGAATGAAAATAGTGTAGTGAAAGCAATCGCGGAAAAAGAAGGGCTTACTTCTTCAGCAATTTCGACATTTTCATTTATTATCGTAAATAATGAACAGGTTCGTATTCATGACATTCAAGGGAAATCACATATGTCTTCTTACAACGGGAAGAAAGTAAACAATGTGGAAGGCGTTGTCACAGCGCTTGATAAAAACGGCTTTTATATAGAAGATAATCAGCCGGATAATGATCCAGCTACTTCAGAAGGTATGTACGTATATAAAAAAGATGCGAATGTAGCAGTAGGAGATCTTATTCAAGTTGATGGAGTAGTAGAAGAATATGTTGGACCAGGATATGCAGAGCGATTTGAAACAGACTTAACGACGACAGAAATTAAGGCGAGTCGCGTTGCTGTAATCGTAAAAGATCAATCTTTGCCGGCACCGATTGTACTTGGGGAAAACGGTGTGAAAATCCCGGACCAGATTATTGATAATGATGCATTTGGTTTATTTGATCCAAATGAAGATGCAATCGACTTCTATGAAAGTATAGAAGGTATGCGTGTTACGATGCCAACACCAAAAATTATTGCACCTCAGAAAAACGGAAATTTATATGTAACAGTAAAAAATGGTGGAGATAAAATAGTAACACAATATGGCACACCTCTATTAGATGAAAATCAATTAAACCCAGAGCGTCTTTCTGTAAAAGTACCTCGCGATTATGTAGCAAAAGTAGGAGATACTTTTACTGGAGATATAATAGGGGTAGTAGGATATGATTACGGTTCTTTCCGTATTTCGCCAATAACAGAATTGCCAGCTGTATTGGATGGTGTATTTAAGCAAGTAGGGGCAAATATTCAGCCACGTCTTGATAAGTTAACGGTTGCTACATATAACATTGAAAACTTCTCAGCGAATAAAAAAGAAACAACAGATGAAAAGGTAAAAGCGTTAGCGTATTCTATTAAATACAACTTAAAAATGCCAGATATTATCGGTGTAGAGGAAATGCAAGATAATAACGGATCAATTAATGACGGTACAACAGATGCGTCATTAAGCGCAAAACGTATCATTGATGCAGTTCTAGAAATTCGTGGACCGAAGTATGAGTATGTCGAAATCGCTCCAAACAATAATCAAGACGGAGGAGCACCAGGAGCGAATATTCGCGTCGGCTTCTTCTATAATCCATCACGCGTGAAATTAGCGACGGTACCGAAGTTACTTGATAAAAATGTTGTTCGTATTGGAGACGAAAATCCATTATTTGAAAGTACACGTAAACCGTTAGCGGCAGAATTTACGTTCCAAGGACAAAACATTGTTGTCGTTGCAAATCACTTAAACTCAAAACTAGGAGATGCAACGCCATTTGGAAAAGTGCAACCGCTCGTATTAAAAAGTGAAGACAAACGAATTCAGTTAGCACAAGAAGTAAATCATTTTGTGCAAGGAATTCAGAAAAAGAATACGAATGCACCAGTTGTTGTGTTAGGTGATATGAACGATTTCGAATTCTCTAAACCATTAAAAACACTAGAGGGAACAATCTTAAAAGATATGTTAAACACAGTGCCGAAAGAGAATCGTTACACGTACATTCACGAAGGAAATGCACAAGTGTTAGATCATATTTTAGTAACAAACAACATCGCACCGCACACAATTGTAGATCCAGTGCACTTAAACTCAAACATAATGAAAGAGCACGGACGTGTAAGTGACCACGACCCAGTACTTGCTCAAATTGATTTGAAGAAGGCTTCTTAAAGTGGGGAACGCTTAGGTGACTAAGCGTTCTTTTTTGTTTCTGAATCAATAGTATAAAGAGATGATTCCTTTTTTTGTAATCTGATGATAAAATTAATAGAATATTCAGTCGTCGGGAGGGCAGTGATGCAAGCACGAATAAATGGAAAGTTAATGAATCAGCTTGCAATTTTCTTTAGTACAATCGTCATGCTTCAGTTTGTAGCTGATATAACAGGACTTACAAGTAATCTAGATATTACGTATAACTTAATTAATACAACAGCTTCTTATATAACTTTTAGCTTGGCGGTTATTTTTACTTTAATAGGTGCAAGAAGAGAATTAAGTAAATATGCAATTATTTTATTATGTTCAGTGATAGGTATTAAAGCGATTTATTTTGCGGTGTTCGTTATCTTATGGGGATTGGCAGGTACACCGTAAAGTGGAGGATGATTATATGTAATGATAATAAGAGCGTAATTCTCTATGCTAACTTAGGGAATTACGCTCTTATTCGTTTAATCATTTAGTCTGAAATTGTTTGAAACGCTTTTCTACAGCGCTCCCTTTTTTGCAACCTTCTTCTATATTTTTTTCTATCACGTTTTACTCCTTGTATATACATAATTAAGCTAACGAGAAGGAAGAAAGTGCATTGCATCGTTAAAATATACGGCGACATGCCATGTAACGGTTGTTTTGGGTCATATAAATGAAAAGGCGCTCCGCCTATTGTAGGGAATATCGTATTTAGCAGGACGTATGGAATGGAGGCAACTGCAAATGGGAAAAGAATCGCCATATAGTCCTTTTGTGACCACGCAGATGCTGCAAGTCCTAAAAGGGCCATTAAACCTGCAAATAAAAAATTAATTCCGATATATACAGTAATGTAAGTGAGGGGAGATTCGTAATATAAGTTTGCAAACATCCCATTATCATTTATAATGCCTGAACCAGCCGTCGGTTCTCCATCTGGAATGGTTAATTTGCAAAATAATAACGATAAGATGAATGGAAATGTATAAAGAAATCCGCCACAAAAGAATGTAACGATATATTTCGTTACTGAATAAGGGAACAAAGAAATCCCTTTACTTACAAACGGTTTAAAACCATCTGATTTATCCGAATTGTAACTTGTACTAAAGGGGAAACTAGCAATAACGGGCATTAATAATAAATAAACATCCATTTCATTGTCGCGAAATCCAATCCATTTAAAAGCTGTTGTTACAAAGGCATCCGTTCCATCCCCAATGTAACGAATTACATAATAATAATGGTAAATAAAAATAAGAGCTAGTCCACTAAACATAATAATTAAAGAAACACGATTACAAAAAGCTTGCTTTATATTTAAACGAAGTGCACGCATCATGACTGAAAAAGCCTCCACTGTTTTGATAAACTTGTCTATTTTCTATATTACTATTAATTGTAAAGATTTTCTTGTTTTTTTATTTGATTATTTGAAAAAGAGGAATTTTGTTGTTGTGAAGTAAGGTTTAGCTGAAATTAATTTTTCTAAAATATGGTTGACAATTAAGTATTACATTTGTAATCTTAATTATAGATTACAAATGTAATACTTAGGAGTGAAACATACGATGACAAATCAATTACCTAAAATATCTGAAGCGGAATTAGAAATTATGAAAGTACTTTGGTCGAGTTCTCCGCAAACAGCGAATGAAATTATAGAAGAACTGGAAGATGCAATGGACTGGAAACCGAAAACAATCCGCACATTAATTAATCGATTAGTGCAAAAGGAAGCCGTTTCTTACCATCAAGATAAAGGGCGGATGTATGCTTATTATCCGTTAGTATCACAAGATAATTATTTGCAAGTGGAAACGAAATCTTTACTAAAGCGTTTTTGCGGTGCAGCTTTTAAACCATTACTTGTTAATTTCTTAAAAGAGGAGAAATTAACTTCAGAAGATATTAATGAATTAAAACGCATTTTAGATGAGAAGACAGAGGAGAATAAGAGGAAGGATCGATAAAAATGATAAACACGCTTATAAATGTATACCTTCCTCATTTTTTTGATTGGCTTATAGAAACGTCACTTATGGCTAGCATATTAGTTGGATTTATTTTATGTATAAAAGTTCTATTTAGAAATAAATTAACACCCCGGTGGCAATATATGCTGTGGATTGTATTAATGATAAGACTCCTTTTACCATGGTCACCGGATAGCTCTTATAGTATTTATTCATTATTTTCCTATCGTTCTAGCGTATCGGAAGTTATTCCAAAAAATATGCCGGCTACTGAGAATATAGTGAACATAGAAAGCGACCGAAAAGTGGAATTGGAATCAAATTCTAAAATGGTGACAAAAACTAGCGAACCGGAAGTAAAAGTCAGTTCGGAAAAACAGACTACATTTTCTTTATACAAAATTGCTTTGTATGTTTGGCTAGCTGGGGTAATCGTATTAGCAGTCATAACGTTTCTTACAAATAGACGTTTATATTCGTACATAAAGAAACAACCGGATATTACGGATGAACAGGTCGCTACAGTGTTTAATCGCTGTAAGCAATCTATGAAAATGAAGAAGGCAGTTTCGTTACGTCTAGCGGGAAAGATTGCGAGCCCAACTGTGTTTAGTTTCTTCCGCCCAAAAGTATTACTATCAAAAAAACATATGAAAGTATTAAATGAGCAACAATTACAATATGTCTTTTACCATGAGTTAGCTCATATTAAAAGAAACGACGTAGCTGTAAATTGGATTATGTACAGTTTAATCCTATTAAATTGGTTCAATCCGATTCTTCGGTATGCCTATTTTTGTATGCGAGAAGATCAAGAATTAGCCTGTGATGCATATGCACTTACTTTTATAGATAAAGAGGAACAAATTGCATACGGTCATACAATTATTACCCTTTTAGAACACTATTCCTATCAAGTACCAAGCCTAGCAAATTTAAGTAGAAATAAACGAACACTAAAAAGGAGAATCGTTATGATTAAAAAGTTTCAAAAGAAATCGTATCGTCTTTCTTTACTTGGGATTATTGCTATAGCAGCTATAGCAGGCGGATTTTTATTAAATGCAAAGATAACTGAGGGAGATGAAAGACAGGAAGAAAAGGTTATAGAAAAAAAGCAATCTAAAGCAGCTTTTGAAAAAGCGATAGAAACAGTATTAGGTACACCAGAGAATGCAAGTAGAGAATGGGGTATGTCAATAAAGTCATATAAAAGGGATACAGATTTTTTGTATTTGGCAGAAAAGAATTTTACAAAAGAAGAATTTGAGCAGTATGTTCAATTATTTAAAGAAGCTAAAGAAATTCATAAAAAAGCAATGGTTAATAAAAAAGTACCTGAGAATTATGATAGAGATACAAAGGAATTTAAACGTGAACGTTTGAATAAAGCTGATCAAGAAAGATTAGCTAGTATTGAGAAGAAATTAGTTCCACTTTCGGAAAGGGTGGAGAAGTCTTTAACATATACTATAGAAGAAGCAAACGAACATGTACCATTTCAAATTAAGCACCCGTCTTATATGCTTGAAGGTTATGAGTTGAAAAGAGAATGGGCTGATTCATATTTTGGAAGAGATGTAGAGTTAGTTATTAAATCAGAATATACAAATGGAAAATATGGTTTTACAATTTACCAATCAAGGATTTATGCAGGTGGTAATAAGGATCCACTTCACTACATGATGCCTGGAGAAGAGAATCTAGAAAGTTATAATTTAGACGGGAAAGGAATGGTCTATAATAAATCTTCTCATGGAGAGGGTAAGTTAAAAGGGCTCAAAATGTTTGTACCAGAACAAGGAAAGAATAGTGAGTATCAGATTGTCATAGTAAATGATATTTTTACAAGAGATACAAAGATATACGAAGAGATAATCGATGATGAGCTAACTAAGAAAGAAATGGAGAAAATATTACTTTCTATGTCAAAATAATAGACAGTGTTCTTAAACTTTTAGTTTTAAGAACACTGTCTATTTTATTAAATTTCTAGTGGGATCTAGCCAGCAATTATTATGAATATATTCTAGCTTTCCATACAAGTATACTTTTTGATACACTATGGACAGTATGATATAACTTGACTGAAATCTTTTATACTGGAAATAATAAAAAGAGAACTTGTATAGAATGTAAGCGTGTGGTAATATCAAAGATGTACTGATTGACTATATTATCCAATTGGTCATTTTTGGAGGTGACAATGTGGCGATAGATCGAAAACGTTCTATTATTGAAGCTGCAACAAAGTCTTTTTCAGCGTTCGGTTATAAAGCAACAACGATGGATCAAGTAGCGAAGTTAGCGAATGTAGGAAAAGGAACGATTTATACTTTTTTCAAAAATAAAGAAGAGCTATTTGGTGAAATTATTTCTAATTTAATTACAGAAATGAAGCAAGTTGCAGAAGGTGCAATTCGTTCAGATGTTTCATTTTTTGAAAATGTACATAGAGCATTATATAGCATCTTGGAATTTAGAAAAGAACATCAGCTCATGATTAAATTAATTCAAGAAGAGCGCGATATGGGAACGAAAGAAGTACAAGAAGTTATGCAACAAGTTGATGTGGAAATCGTTTCTGTTATTCAATCGTATTTAAAGATTGCGATTGAAAAAGGTGAAATTAGCAAATGTGATCCAGAAATTACAGCATTTATTATGCTTCGTCTATATGTATCGCTTATTTTTGATTGGGAAAAAAATCACGAACCGCTAGAAAAAGAAAAAATTGCAGAGTTATTTGAACTTTATTTACTAAAAGGATTGTCAAACTAAGATAATCCTTTTAATTTTATAAAAAAATGACCGAATGAACAATATGGTCATATATTTAAGTTAAGGAGGGGTATAGAAAAATTATAATCATAATGAGAAAAAGTTGCATAGTAATAAATTCGGGGATAAGGCATATGTATGAACAAGTATAGCCTTTTTGTTTGGGTAAAAATGACTATATGAACATTTTGGTCATTTTATAAAAGGGGGAGAAATTATGAAAGGGAATCAGTTACTTCGGAAAGAGTTCACGGAAATTATAAAAAATAAAAAAATATTAATTCCAATTATTGCGGTCTTATTCGTACCGATTTTATATGCAGGGATGTTTTTGTGGGCCTTTTGGGATCCGTATAAGCAGTTAGATGACTTACCAGTTGCAGTAGTCAATTTAGATAAAGGCGCAGTATTTGATGGGAAACCAATTGAGGTCGGAAAAGGGCTCGTTGATAATTTAAAAGATAATAAAAGTTTTAAATGGGAGTTCGTAAGTGAAAAAGAAGCAAAGAAAGGAATGGAAGGTAGAAAGTATTACATGTTAGTGCGCATTCCAGATGACTTCTCAAGTAACGCTACAACGTTACTAAAAGACAATCCAAAGCCATTAAACTTAGAGTACATTCCAAACGAAAGTTTAAACTTCTTATCTTCACAAATTGGAGGAACAGCCATTGAAAAAATTAAAGGTGAAGTAGCAAGTACGTTAACGAAAACATATGCAGAGAAAATGTTTGATTCCATTCAAGACGTCTCAAAAGGATTAGCAGATGGGGCGGAAGGAGCAAATAAACTACACGACGGATCAAGTGAGCTGCATGATGGTTCAAGTAAAGTGACGGATGGCCTTCATACACTTCAAGGGAAGTCTGGAGAGATGAAGGATGGAGCTCAGAAATTAGCAGATGGATCTAATAAATTAGTAGATGGGTCAGGCAAAGTAACAAATGGTTTAAATACGCTAAATAGCAAAACAGGTGAAATGCAGATAGGTATAGGGAAATTAGTAGACGGATCTGGAAAAGTAACGAACGGTTTAAATACGTTAAATAGTAAAACAGGTGAGATGCAGACAGGTATCGGAAAATTAATAGATGGATCTGGAAAAGTAACAGACGGTTTAAATACGTTAAATAGCAAAACGGGTGAAATGCAAAAAGGAATTGGTGAATTACATGATGGATCTGAGAAAGTGACCGGTGGTTTGAACAAATTAGTAAGTAAATCCGGTGAATTAAAAACAGGAACAACTGATCTATCAAATGGTATGGGAAAACTTGTTGAAGGGCAAAGTCAATTAGAGGAAGGTTCTCAAGCGATCCAAAAGGGATTGCAAGATTTAAATAGTAACGTACAAAAGTCTGCTGCGGACTTAGAGGAAATGCAGTCGAAAGTTCCTTCTATATTGAATACAGTAAATGAAAAAATAGATGGAGCTGGGGCGAATGTAAATCAGTTAAATGAACTCACGCAATCAACAGCAGGAGATGCCAAAACTGCAACGCAAGATGTAGCGAATTTACAAAAGCAAATTGAAAGTTTACCAAAAGAATATCAAGAGCAGTTACAACCATTCATAACAAGTGCCGTAAAAAGTACAGCGACAGTTCAGCAGAAGGCTACCGGAGTAGCAGGTGGAACAAATAAATTAAATGAAGAAGTTAAACAATTAAAAGGTGAAATAAATCAAAAAACAAATGGATTGCAAAACGAATTACCAAATCCAGCAGGGGTGAAAATACTAGCGGGTGGTATTGCGAAACTAACGAACGCACAAAATGAATTTGTTAGTAAGTTTCATGGATTTGGTGAGGGATTAGATAATGCAAAAATAGGTGCTGATAAATTAAAAGATGGATCAGTTCAATTAATTGATGGAGTAGCGCAATTACAAAGCGGCTCTGGAAAAGTGACAGCTGGATTAGGTCAATTATCTGCAGGAGCAAATCAAATGGCAGGTGGTGTAAATCAATTAGCAAATGGCTCAAGCCAAGTAACAGGCGGTTTAGGAACATTATCTGCAGGAGCAAACCAAATGGCAGGTGGAGTAAATCAATTAGCAGATGGCTCAAGCCAAGTAACAGGCGGTTTAGGAACATTATCTGTAGGAGCAAACCAAATGGCAGGTGGAGTAAATCAATTAGCAGATGGATCTAATCAAGTAACAACTGGCTTAGGTACTCTAAATGGTGGTCTAAATAAAATGTCAACAGGCTCAACCCAGCTAATCGACGGCGTAAATAAACTAGCAGATGGATCTGGAAAAGTAACAGATGGTCTTGTAAAAGTAAACGATGGTTCAGGTGAACTTGCTGAGAAACTTGGCGAGGGAGCAGAAAAAACTGGTGAAGTAAAAGGAACAGATAAAACGTATGATATGTTTGCAAGTCCTGTAAAAGTGAAGACGGAGAAAATGGCGGAAGTTCCTAACTACGGAACTGGGTTTACACCGTACTTCTTATCACTCGGTTTATTTGTTGGGGCATTATTATTATCAATTGTTTATCCATTACGTGATACAGTTGGCGTTCCGAAATCAGGATTTAGTTGGTTTATTAGTAAGTTTGGCGTGTTACTATCAGTCGGTATTATTCAAGCGATAGTAGCAGATGTGATATTACTATTCGGATTAGGTGTGGAAGTACAAAGTATTCCGTATTTCATACTCTTTAGCATCGTTACAAGTTTAGCGTTTATCGCATTAATTCAATGTTTAGTAACAGCATTTGGTGATGCAGGGCGTTTCATCGCCATCATCACATTAATTATTCAGCTTACAACAAGTGCTGGAACATTCCCGCTAGAATTGATTCCGAAGTTTTTACAACCATTCAATGCTTGGTTACCGATGACGTACTCTGTATCAGGATTGAAAGCAGTCGTATCAAGTGGAGACTTTAATTTCATGTGGCAAAACGTAGGAGTACTCATGATTTTCATCGTTGTATTATCGCTTGGAACAATTGCAGCCTTAACTTGGATGCACAAACGACAATTTAGAAATATTGCGGAAAATCAATCGATTGAAGCGTAGAAAAAAGCACCTTTTCGGTGCTTTTTTATTTTAATGTAGGGGGTCTTTTCTGTAGTTTATATATGAACCTTTTTAAAAGCTATAGAGACGAAAGAAAAGGAATTACAACAATTTACAGAGAAAACTAGAATAGAGGAGTTGATATGATGAAAGGAAATCTTACTTTTTATTTTATCTTAAATCCGCTAATCATCTTTCTTGTTTACGCCCTTTCACCTATCTTGTTTCATAAAGAAAAATATATAAATATGAAAGATGCACTAGGAATACTTTTAGTTTACTATGTGCTAATTAGCGGATATTATTTTATGGATGTTATAAGTAAAAGAATGAAGAAGAATAGTAAGGACAAATAATAAAGTTTTATAGCATAAAAACCGATGGAGGACAACAAAATGACTGAAAGTGAAATGAAATTCCGTGATACGACCATTCGTAACTTTTTCGATAAAGAGGATCGTTTAAAATCGATTCCAGGTCAAAAGAAGAAAAAACTAGTATTAATAGAGCATTTAGTTAGCAAGTTAAATGCTGAAAATCAATATACAGAAAAAGAAATTAATACATTTATAAAACAATATCATGATGATTTTTGTACAATTAGACGTGAATTTATTGTACATAGGTTTATGGATAGAGAGGATAATATGTACCGTATAAACGGGAGAGAAGTTTGGACGAAGTGGGAGGAGTTAAAATAATGAATCAGCGAGGGGATCCCCGCTGATTATAAGCCTGTGCTAGTCTTGCTGTTTCTTTGTAGTAAGTCTATGAACGCTTCAACATTCGAACTTGTAATGTATCCAAGCGTTATATATTCATCTTCATAATAAAATATTATTTTTTTGTCAAAGATTCTTCTCTTCGTTTCTATGGATAGAATTTTTTCATAATCAAATTCGGCAATGAATGTGTTTTTATATTGGCTAAAAAAGAGAAGTCTTCTATTAGTAGCAAGTAACATGCCAGGATACGGGACTTTATGCGTAATCATATAGCCAGTAAGTGAACATTTTAAAGTAGATAAAATTTTTTCTTCTTTATGTAATAGTTGTTTTGCAGCTGTTAAGATTGGGTTCATTCCATACATTCCTTTTATTTTGATTTATGAATATTGTATCAAGAGTAAAAAGATTCTCAATATGTAATATTGCATATTGGACGTTTTATAGTTTTAATATTATTTTTAAAAAGAAAAAGTACGAGGTGATTCAATGATACGGTTAGTAAAAGAGACTGATGCAGAAGCAATTATGAATATTAGAAAAGAAATTATATTATCGGAAACTACTACAAAATTTTTCATAGTATCCCCAAAGAAGTTACCGAATGATAGTAATGCAGAAAGAGAAAAGATACGGAAAAGCAATGAGAAAGGTAATCTCTATATCGTGTATGAAGTAGATAGGAAGGTAGTTGGCTTTTTACTTTTCAACCGATATGAACTAGAACGGTTACAACACGCAGGCACAATGGGAATGGGGATTAAAGAGGCGTATTGTAATCAAGGCATCGGCACGAAATTAATTGAATTTCTTATTAGTTGGGCTAAAGGGCAGAAAGGTTTAGAGAAAATTTGCTTAGGTGTAGTTTCTGTTAATGATCGGGCAATTAAAGTGTACAAACGTATGGGTTTTGTAGAAGAAGGGAGACAACGAAAGCAAATAAAGTATGAAGATGGATCATATGGAGATGACGTATTGATGGGGTTTTATATTGAATAAAGGATATATGGTATTAAGAAAAGGAATGTACATAACGTAAATTTCTAAAAGTAGTATATTGCCCCTGCATTAACAGACTTTTTCCTATGTATAATATTAATATAGTAAAATCATAACAACCGATATTGCAGTTTCCAATAATATACTATATAATCAATTTAAGAAAACGTTTTCATGCAAAGGGGGAGAATTTCGTGTCGACTATAGAGGACGTGGCGAAATTAGCGGGGTTATCAAGGACAACGGTTTCTAGGGTGATTAATAATCATCCATATGTTTCAGATGAGAAGAAAAAAAGGGTTCAATTAGCAATGAAGCATTTAGGCTTCGTTCCTAATTCTGCGGCGAGAAGGCTTCGTAAACAAAAAACGGAAACAATTGCGGTGCTAGTTCCAAGGATTACAAATCCTTTCTTCAGTAGATTTATTGAAGCAATCGAGATTGCTGCTTCTGAACATAAATATAAACTGATTATTTGTCAAACAAGATATTTACCGGAAAAAGAGATGGAGTATTTACAATTATTATCTACGAAACAAGTAGATGGGATTATTCTATGTTCACTAGAAAATCCGTGGGAAGATGTAGAGCCATACTTACAGCACGGTCCAATCGTGTTATGTAATGAATATATTGAGGAAGCAAATATTCCAACAGTGAAGTTTGATCATGCGCAAGGAGCATACATAGCTGCGAAGCATGTGTTAGATCAAGGGTATCGTAATCTTATTTTTTGTCGTGGTAACGAAACCAAATTAGTTAGCCAGCAGCGAAAAATGGGCTTTTTACGTGCAATAACTGAGAAGAGCCGCCAAGTAGAAGCGATTGATTTTCTTGAAAACGCTTTCTCTTGGGAGGATGGAAAACGAATATTCCATGAAGTATTAAAGGACAAAAAAAATCCTACCGCGATTTTGGCAGGAGGCGATGAGGTAGCAGCTGGAATTATCTCAGAGGCGAAGCACCATAACTGGAGCATTCCAGATGATCTCGCTGTTATCGGTTTTGATAATCAAATATTATCGCAGATTACAGAACCAGGTATTACGACAATTGAACAGCCAATTGATGAAATGGCCCGAAAAGTTGTCGACCTGATGATGGATAAAATCCATACGAAAAATTATCGAAAAAAAGAATTGTATGAGTTTGAACTGGAGCTCTTGGTGAAAGGTTCAACGATGAAGGATAAGATGTTATTAGCCTAGTAGACTATGTCTGCTAGGTTTTTTTATGTTCACAAACTACTATTCTTCGTGAACGCAATCGTCACATTTGTTATGGTATGCTTCGTGTTGCTCATCAATTTCTTTCCCGCAGTGCGCACAAGTTTTCGTCGGTAAATTTCTGAAAAACTCCATTGGTTGATCAATCATGTCAATCCCTCCATTTCCATTTCTTACTATCATTGTATTAGTACAAAAAATAAAAGTCAACAACTGTTTTATAACAAAATTGAAAATTAATGAAAAAGTTTAGGAAATGGATTATAGTTAACAATGTAGGATGTAAGTAAAAAACTTTCTCAAGTACGGAGAAAAACTGCATTCCTACTCGGTTTTAGAAAGGATGGATACATATGAAAATGACTGTTGTCGGCTTTTGGGGCGGCTTTCCAGAAGCGGGAGAAGCAACGTCGGGGTATTTGTTTGAACACGATGGTTTTCGTTTACTTGTAGACTGTGGTAGTGGTGTACTAGCACAGCTTCAAAAATATATAACACCATCTGATATAGATGCAGTTGTACTGTCACACTATCATCACGATCATGTTGCGGACATTGGGGTATTGCAATATGCGAGATTAATTACGAGTGCGACAACAAGGCAACTACCGGAATTACCAATATACGGTCATACGTTTGACGAGAATGGATTCCATTCTTTAACACATGAACCACATACGAAAGGAATCGCGTACAACCCAGAAGAAACACTTCAAGTTGGACCATTCTCGATTTCGTTCTTAAAAACTGTTCATCCTGTTACATGCTTTGCGATGCGTATTACAGCTGGCGATGATGCTGTAGTATACAGCGCTGATACCAGTTATATTCCTGAATTCATTCCATTCACGAAAGATGCTGATCTTTTCATTTGTGAGTGTAATATGTATGCACATCAAGAGGCTGCAAAAGCAGGGCATATGAATAGTACAGAAGTAGCAAGTATTGCGAAAGATGCGAATGTAAAAGAACTTTTATTAACGCACTTACCACATACAGGCAACCCATCTGATTTAGTAACAGAAGCAAAACAAATTTTCAGTGGCCATATTACGCTAGCGCATAGTGGTTACGTATGGAACTCATGAGGTGATACGATGTTATTTATTGATAATAAAGGAATTACAGATCCTAGAATAAACTTAGCAATCGAAGAATATTGTGTGAAGAATTTAGATATTAACGAAACATATTTACTGTTTTACATTAATGAGCCTTCGATTATCATTGGTAAAAACCAAAACACAGTAGAAGAAATTAATGCAGATTACGTAAAAGAAAAAGGTATTCATGTCGTTCGTCGTCTATCAGGTGGAGGCGCAGTATATCATGATTTAGGAAACTTAAACTTCAGTTTTATTACGAAAGATGATGGAGACAGTTTCAGCAACTTCAAAAAATTCACAGAGCCTGTAACGAAAGCGCTTGGTAAATTAGGTGTAAATGCAGAACTAAGTGGTCGTAACGACATTTTAGCTGAAGGTAGAAAAATTTCAGGTAACGCGCAGTTCTCAACGAAAGGTCGTATGTTCAGCCACGGTACGTTACTATTTGACTCTGAAATCGATCACGTCGTATCAGCGTTAAAAGTAAAAATGGATAAGATTCAATCAAAAGGTATTAAATCAATCCGTAGCCGCGTTGCGAACATTACAGAGTTCCTAAACGAAGAAATGACGACAGAAGAGTTTAGACAACTTCTTCTAGAAACAATTTTCGAAGGGGAAACAGAAATTCCAACGTACGAATTAACAGAAGAAGATTGGAAAGAAATCCACAAACTTTCTGAAGAGCGCTACCAAAATTGGGACTGGAACTACGGAAAATCACCGAAGTTCAACTTACAACATTCACACCGCTTCCCAGTTGGACAAGTTGACGTTCGTCTTGAAGTGAAAAAAGGAACAGTAACAGAATGTAAAGTTTACGGCGACTTCTTCGGTTCACTAGATGTTCATGATATCGAAGAGCGTCTAACAGGCGTTCAGTTCGATAAAGATGCATTCACTGCAGCTTTAGAAGGCGTAGATATCGCACGCTACTTCGGTAACATTACAACAGAAGATTTCTTACATTTATTCTTCTAAAAATAAGGGAGGTTGCCATAATGGGCAGCCTCTTTCTTTTTGCGTAGATTGTCAGGTTTTGTCGGTAAGTCGATATAACTGAAAAATCGCCGATATAAATTGAGTTGCGCTGATATATTTGGAGAATCGCTGATATAAACCGAGTTGCGCTGATATAATTGAAAAATCGCTCATATAATTTCATTTACCAAAAAACATAAAATCACAGGACATCTGCCTCTTATAAAGGAATATATATATTCAAAAGGAGGCGGATTGATATGAAAAGGGTAATGTACGTTGTATTATTACTCAGCTTTGTCATCGGAATGACAGCGTGTAACAGTGGATCGCCCTCAAGTCGTACAATTTTGTCTATCGGAAAACCGGCTGAGGATAATGTTATATATTTTACGCATACAGATAACAAACGAAAGATACATGATATACAAGACATGTTTCAAAATAAGAAGTGGAAAAGAAATGAAACATTCAGCACTGTTAATAAAACACCAGATGTCGTCTTATCAATAGATGAAGACAATACAGGGTTACCGACATTATATGTTACGGTGTATTTTCATGAAGATGGAGCGGATGCTCTTAACTTGTTTGGAGAGTATACGACGTTAAATAAAGAAGAACTTGATAAACTTAAAGAAAAGATGAGTGCATATTATCCTAAAATGATTTTTGGTCTAATGCCATAAATTACTTGCAAACAAAATCCCCTTATTCTTCCAAAGTAAACTAAGAGTAGGTGATCTGTCTATATGCAGTTAATAGAATATCACTTGCCACTTTAATTTTCTTTTAATATAATTAATTTAGAATTTTTAAATATTCTAAATTTTATAAAGGTGGGGTTTTTGTGAATCTCGTTCAATCTTTAGCTGAAACGGCAAAAAAGAAGGGGGATAAACCGGCTTATATATTTATGGATCAGTCGGTCTCATATGACCAATTAAACAAAATGGTCACAAGGTTTTCTAGCAATTTAGCAGAAATGGGCATTGGAAAAGGGGACAATGTCGCATTAGTTGTTGGGAACTCACCACATTTTTTGGTCGGTTTATACGGAACAATGAAAGCCGGAGCAACTGTTATTCCAGTTAATCCAATTTATACAGCAGATGAAATGCATTATATTTTACAAAATGGAGATGTAAAAACAATCATCGTACTCGACGTCCTTCTACCTGTTATACAATCTCTTACAACAAGACTTCCTTCATTAGAAAACATCATCATATGCGAAACCTCATCAGATTTTAACCATACAGAAACCGAAAAAATGAAAACGTTTACTAGTTTTGTGGGGGCTGGAGATTTACAATACGAAGGCCCTGAACTAGATGAAGAGGATGTAGCGGTTATCCTATACACTTCAGGTACAACTGGAAAACCGAAAGGCGCTATGCTCACACATAAAAATTTATATAGTAATGCGAATGATGTTGCGTCTTATTTACAATTTACTGCTGACGATCGCGTCGTTGCGGCACTGCCAATGTTCCATGTATTCTGTTTAACAGTTGCGGTAAATGCACCGATTGTGAACGGGGCAACGATTTTAATGTTACCGAAATTTAGTCCGAAAGAAGTATTCCGTATTTGTCGTACGTACGAACCAACGATCTTTGCTGGCGTACCGACGATGTACAATTATTTATATTTATTTGAAGAAGCAAGCGCAGAAGATGTGAAGACGCTTCGTCTTTGTATTTCCGGTGGTGCATCGATGCCTGTTGCTCTTCTGCAAAACTTTGAAAAACGTTTTAACGTTATTGTTTCAGAAGGATACGGTTTATCAGAAGCATCACCAGTTACTTGTTTCAATCCGCTAGATCGTCCTCGGAAACCAGGATCAATTGGCACAAATATTTGGCATGTAGAAAATAAAATTGTAAATGAACTTGGGGAAGAAGTACCTGTCGGCGCAGTCGGCGAATTAATCGTTCGCGGACCTAACGTTATGAAAGGATACTATAATGCACCAGAAGATACAGCTGCGACATTGAAAGACGGCTGGCTATATACAGGTGACTTGGCGAAAATGGATGAAGAAGGTTACTTCTATATCGTTGATCGTAAAAAAGATATCGTCTTAGTTGGCGGTTATAACGTATACCCTCGTGAAGTAGAAGAAGTATTATATACGCACGAATCAGTAGCGGAAGTTGTTGTAATCGGTGTTCCTGATGAAAACTTAGGAGAAGCTGTGCGAGCGTACGTCGTTTTGAAGCAAGCAAACGTAACAGAAGAAGAACTAATGCATTACTGTGCGTTACATTTAGCGAAATATAAAGTGCCGAAAAGCATTGAGTTTTTAATAGAATTACCGAAGAATACGACTGGTAAGTTGTTAAGAAGAGCATTGAGAGAGAAAGCGATGCAAGTGTAAAAATGAGGCAACCATCTTTGAAGGTGGTTGCCTCATTTTTTGTGTATTGATTAAGTGGTGGTGCCATATATTTAAACCTTCATATGACCAACAAGGAGGAGATATACGTAGAACAGAAGGAATTAACGCTTACGGCGGGTGCAATATTTTATTTATGACATTATGGATGAAATGAACTCTGAAAGTGATAAGAACGGTAAGTTTAATCCAAATGGAGTAATGAACCGTGAATCAATGGCTACGGTGTTAGTAAATGCATATAAATTAGAATGGAATGAAAATAGTAAGTTACCAAAAGAATTTGCTGATTTGAAAAATCATTGGGCTCAAAGTATGCCAATATTTTAGTTTAGTAAGAAAATTCAAATTCCAAGTTGACACATATGAATTACAGAATTAAAATGAAAAGAAATCGAATACAATACATTAGAAGCTAATCAGATAAACTGAAGGCGCACAATGTTCACATTTGTGAATATATTGTGTGCCTTTTTCTATTGTATAAACTAAGGGGGCTTAACGATGAAAAAGTGGGGCAAGACAGCGTTTATGAAAAGTACAGGTGTTTTATTATCAGCAGTTGTACTTTTATCAGGGTGTGGTTCGGCAACATCCACTAGTAATTCTGAAGGAAGTGGAGATAAAAAAACAGTTGAGCTTTTAAATGTTTCTTATGATCCAACGAGGGAGTTATATCAAGATTTCAATAAAGATTTTGCGAAGTATTGGAAAGAGAAGCACGGGCAAACAGTAAATGTAAAACAATCACACGGGGGATCTGGAAGCCAGGCGCGATCTGTTATTGATGGTTTAGAAGCAGACGTTGTTACACTAGCACTTGCTTATGATATTGATGCCATTAGCAAGAAAAAACAACTAGCAGAAGATTGGCAGAAGCGACTTGCGAATAATTCCACTCCATACACGTCAACAATTGTATTTCTTGTTCGAAAAGGAAACCCGAAAGGCATTAAAGACTGGGATGATTTAACGAAAAAAGGTGTGTCTGTCATTACACCAAACCCGAAAACATCAGGCGGGGCACGTTGGAACTATTTAGCGGCGTGGGGATACGCACTGAAAAAATATAATAATAGTGAAGATAAGGCGAAAGAGTTTGTTAGCCAAATTTATAAAAACGTAGAAGTATTAGATTCAGGAGCGCGCGGAGCAACGACAACATTTGTTGAAAAAGGAATTGGAGACGTATTAATCGCGTGGGAAAATGAAGCGTTATTATCTCAAAAAGAGCTTGGAAAAGATAAATTTGAAATTGTAACCCCTTCTATTAGTGTACTTGCAGAACCACCAGTAGCGGTTGTAGATAAAGTCGTTGATAAAAAAGGAACGAAAAAAGTAGCAGAAGGGTATCTTGAATATTTGTACTCAGAAAAAGGACAGGAAATTGCGGCGAAAAACTTTTATCGTCCGCGTAATGAAAAAGTAGCCGAAAAATATGCATCCCAATTTCCGAAAGTTCAATTATTTACAGTAGATGAACTATTTGGTGGTTGGAAAAAAGCACAAGAGAAACACTTTAATGACGGCGGCGTATTCGATAAAATTTATCAAAAATAATGAACGCTGCTAAAGGGGGATGAGGTGAAAGAGGATGAGGAAGAAACGTGTTTTACCAGGGTTTGGATTATCTCTTGGATTTACAATGTTGTACATGAGTTTATTCGTACTTATACCACTTTCTATCGTATTTATTCAAACTTCACAGTTAGGTTGGAAGAAGTTCGCTGGGGTTATAACGAACGAGCGTGTGTTGCATTCCTATCAAGTTAGTTTTACAACTTCATTTGCAGCTGCTATTGTAAATGCCATTTTCGGTTTATTAATAGCTTGGGTGCTCGTACGCTACAAATTTCCAGGGAAACGACTATTAGATGGACTCATTGATTTACCGTTTGCACTTCCGACAGCTGTAGCTGGTATTACACTTACAACGCTTTATGCGGAAAATGGATGGATTGGGAAAATATTTAGTCTGTTTCATATAAAAGTAGCTTTTACACCACTCGGAATTATCGTTGCGCTTACTTTTATCGGTTTACCATTTGTCGTTCGAATGGTGCAACCAGTGCTGCAAAATATTGATAAAGAAGTAGAAGAGGCGGCTTCGAGTTTAGGTGCATCCCGCTTGCAAATATTTGTGAAAATCATTTTACCAGAAATCTTTCCCGCTCTTCTTGCCGGTTTTTCACTTGCATTTGCAAGAGCATTAGGAGAATACGGATCTGTCGTTTTCATCGCAGGTAATATGCCGATGAAAACAGAAATTGCACCACTGATGATTATGACGAAACTAGAACAATATGACTATGCGGGGGCAACAGCTGTAGCGACCGTGATGCTTATTATTTCTCTCCTTTTCCTTCTTCTTATTAATATGATTCAAAGCTGGAGTAGAAGGCATGAACTAAAAAGTGAATAGGAGGAGAGAAAATGGAACCAACATTATTAGAAAAGAACATAGTAAAAAGCGTATCAGCTAAAAAAGAATCTAAGCTTGTACCAGGCGTATTAATTACGATTACAGTTTTATTTTTATCTCTCTTTCTATTACTGCCACTCATAACTATTTTTCTAAAAGCCTTTGAAAGAGGAATGGATGTATACATTGCCGCTATTACAGATCAAGAAGCATTTTCAGCAATTAGATTAACGCTTCTCGTTGCGTTAATCGTTGTGCCGCTTAATACGATATTTGGGGTAGCGGCCGCGTGGCTTATTACAAAGTTTCAGTTTAAAGGAAAACAAGTATTACTCTCTCTTATTGAACTGCCGTTTGCTGTGTCACCAGTTATCGCAGGATTAGTATTCGTTTTACTTTTCACACCGAGGGGTGCTCTTGGCGAATGGTTACTTGAACATGGAGTGAAACTCATTTTCTCTGTACCAGGCATTATTATCGCAACAATCTTTGTAACCTTCCCGTTCGTTGCACGTGAATTAATTCCCATTATGCAGGCGCAAGGGAAAAGTGAAGAAGAGGCAGCTTTATCACTTGGCGCAAGTGGCTGGAAAATGTTTTGGCGCGTTACGCTTCCAAATATAAAATGGGGTCTTTTATACGGCATGATTCTATGTAATGCCCGTGCTATCGGTGAATTTGGAGCCGTTTCTGTCGTATCAGGTCACGTGCGCGGTATTACGAATACGATGCCACTCCATATTGAAATTTTGTACAATGAATATCAATTTTCAGCAGCATTTGCAGTAGCGACGTTAATGTCATTAATTGCAGTGTTTACACTCATTATAAAAAACTGGATTGAATGGCGAATGGAAAAACGACAATAAGGGGGATTACGGTGAGTATTCAAATTCAAGGTGTATCAAAGCAATATGGTACATTTCAAGCACTAACAGACATTCATTTGGATATTCCAAAAGGTGAACTTGTTGCCTTATTAGGCCCGTCTGGTTCTGGGAAAACGACGTTATTACGCATTATTGCAGGATTAGAAGAAGCGGATGGAGGCTCTGTTTCATTTGATGGAGAAGATTTAACAGACATTCACGTGAAAAACAGGCAAGTCGGTTTCGTCTTCCAGCACTATGCGCTCTTTAAGCATATGAATGTATTTGAGAATGTCGCTTTCGGTTTAAAAGTAAGAAAGAAAAGCTTAAGACCGTCAGCAGAAGCGATAGAAGAAAAGGTAACAGAATTATTAAAGCTCGTAAAAATGGATGGCTTTGCTAAACGTTATCCAGCGCAATTATCTGGTGGACAACGTCAACGTATTGCACTAGCACGGGCACTTGCAGTCGAACCGAAAATTTTATTACTCGATGAACCGTTCGGTGCACTTGATGCAAAGGTGAGAAAAGAATTACGCAGATGGCTCCGAAAATTACATGACGAATTTCAAATTACGAGCGTATTCGTAACGCATGATCAAGAAGAAGCGTTAGACGTTGCAGACCGCATCGTTGTAATGAATGAGGGCTGCATTGAACAAATGGGAACACCGGAAGAAGTATATGAAAACCCAGCAAGTCCGTTTGTATATGACTTTTTAGGAAATGTAAATTTATTTCACGGCCGCGTTCATAAAGGAAAGCTAAATGTAGGATCTATCGAACTAGAAGCACCAGAGCATAAGCACGTTTCCAACGTAGACGGAATAGCCTACGTAAGGCCACATGACTTATCAATCTCTCGTACGAAACAAAGCATAGATGCAATCCCGGCAAAAGTATCTTATTCTCACGCAGTCGGACCTATCGTATATGTAGAATTAAAACGAGACGGAACAGATGAATATTTAGAAGCAGAAATTACGAAAGAACAGTTCAAGCAGCTGAACATTCAAGCGGGTGATTTCGTATACGTACAGCCGAAAGAAGTGAAAGTGTTTATTCCAGAGGATTTTGTAATTTAAATAAAAACCGAACCGTCATCTAAGTGGCGGTTCGGTTTTCTTTATTTTTTTCTCTACTAATTTCTTATTCTTCCAATCTAGTGTGAACAATTTATTAAATGTTTTTTGATCAACGTCTTTTACGTTGTTTCCAACCCAGTTTGCAGTTCCGAATGTGTAGCCTGGACGAAGTTGGTAGTCGTCGGCGTGTTTTGTATAAGCGACCTGTAAGTTAGATTGATCTGTATTTTTTTCAGAGATAACAACAGCAATCATACCAGGAGAGAATCCACTATTTGTTAATGCGGGAAGTTGATCCATCGGTATTAAATTACCTTTTGCATCAGATTCATATAGGTATGTGCGAGAGTACATAAACAGTTGGTTTCCGTATAAAGAATGGTAGGAATCACGTGTGTAAATACCCCAGTTTTGATTGTTATATCCGTTAAAGAATACGTTCCATTTTACGTTTTTATTTGTTTGGTCAATTAAATTTGTTTTATAACTAGTTTGTTTATAGCTTACAGAGTCAGACCAAGTTACTTGGCCAGTTGCACCTGCTTCACCGCTAGGTCCATTTGGCGTTGCAGAAGCTTTAACAGAGCCACCAAGTTGATAAGATACGCTAGATGTTACAGTCGTTTCTTCTACAGCATTTGTAGGTGCTACGTTAAAGAAACGAGCGCTGTTATCTTGAAGGTTAAATGCAACATCATATTGTGAAGGATAACGTAATGTTGCACTAGCGCCAGGGATTGGGTAGTTATCAATAGGTGCATCACTTATAGTAGGATTTGCTTTTAGAAAACTACCAGTTGTATTAATAACGGCAATCTGTTTATCAGCGCTTGGGTCATCGATAAAAGTTACCTTTAAAGACATTGTCATATTATCAGCTTGATCATTATTAAATGTATTATAGCTCGTATGTGTTTTTGCATTTTGCCCGATATCTGTTACAACTTGTGACGTCGTTTGAGCGTAAGCAGCAGGTGTTGAAAGAGTTATAGCACTACTAGCAAAAACAGCGGATAATGCTAAATATTTTAAGTATGTTTTAGAACGTTTCATACAATCACTTCCTTTTATCTTTGTCGATATATGTCGTATTACATTTATATCGTAACATGAAAATAAAACGGAATGGATGGTTATGCATAATTGCATAGATGAGTTTTGAAGGATAAAGATAATAGCATTTTATCAATCCTTATTAAGAAAATTGATGCGGTTTTATTTTATCCCGCTATTTGCTGGGCAGTAAGACCCCCACCTCAAAATGCATCGAAAGCAAAGAAGTTAGGTGGGGGATGAATAAATCCCCACTGATTAAAGTTTCATTTTATATATTCCTCCTAATCAATTCTCCAACTTGCGTCGCAACAAACGCAACATCACTATCAATTTCATCCAACACGTAAGACTCTAAAATGCCCATTACAGCTGTTCCTAAAAATTTTAAGACGATATGTTTATCGATGTTTTTATTTACTGATGTGTCTGTATTTAATTTTTTCTCTATTTCACCCATGATGAAAGTTAGTAATTTTTTTTGAAATGATAAGGTGCTGTTACTTCTAAATAGTGCCGCGAAAAATGGTTTGTGTTCTTTGAAGTATTCAAACCATATGATTGTTCCTTCTATAAATTCTTTGTTTTGCTTCTCGTAGCATATTTCTTTTAATTGGTCTAAATGATCGTCCACAATTTTATCTAATAAATTGTACTTATCTAGATAGTGTAAGTAAAACGTTTTTCTTCCGATGTTTGCTTTTTCGGTAATGTTTTTAACTGTAATTTCATCAAATCCATCTGTAATTAACATTTCTATAAATGCCGATTGAATGGCGTTTTGTGATTTTATAATTCTTCTATCGATTTTCTCCATATCGTGTTCCTCCGTTGTTGATACACATATTTCTTTATGTGTGTATTATCACCCAAATGCGTAAATGTGGTCATTGAAACAAGGTTCTACTCATTTTATTATAAATATACACGCGAGTAATAACTCTCACAAGTGTAAAAATAATAATAAGATAAGGGTGGTTTTATATATGGCAGTTACGAAGGAAAATATAAGATTTTATGCAAGAGGTTTACAAGTTGCAGGTATTTTGAACATTCCTGAAGGTGCTGAGGAAAAGAAACAAAATCCAGCGATTGTTTGTGTGCATCCAGGTAGTAGCTGTAAAGATCAAACAGCAGGATTGTATGCCGAGAAGTTAGCGGAACAAGGATATGTCACGCTTGCGTTTGATGCGTCATATCAAGGTGAAAGTGCAGGTACACCGAGATATATTGAAGAGCCAGCTGCGCGAGTTGAGGATATTCGCTCAGCAGTAGATTATTTAACTACTCTTCCTTATATAGATGAAGAACGTATCGGTGTGTTAGGTGTTTGTGCAGGTGGTGGTTATGCGGTAAATGCTGCGATGACAGAGCGCCGCATTAAAGCGGTTGGTACAGTTGTTGGTGCAAATATCGGTCGTTTAAATCGTGAGTCTAACCCGATTGGTGTGTTAGAGGCAATTGGTAAACAACGTACTGCTGAAGCACGCGGAGCAGAGGAAATGATTACAAATTGGATTCCTAAAAATCAGGAAGAGTTAGTAGCAGCGGGTATGACCGATATAGATATTGTAGAAGCAGTTGAGTATTACACAACGCCGCGAGGTCAAAGTTTGAACTCGCCAAATAAGTTAAACTTTACGAGTATGGGATCGGTAATCGGTTTTGATGCGTTCCATTTAGCAGATACGTTATTAACGCAGCCGCTGCAAATTATTGTCGGCAGTAAGCAAGGTGCATTTGGTTCTTATAAAGATGGTCATGAGCTTTATGAGAAAGCAGCTTCAGAGAAAAAGGATTTACTTGTTGTGGAAGGTGCGAGTCATTACGATTTATACGACCAACCAGAACCAGTAAGAATTGCAGTTGAAAAATTAACAAGTTTTTATAAAGAGCATTTGTAAAAACAATGTTGATATAAATGGTGCCTATAGTTGTTAGATACAAGTCTAACAACTATAGGTTTTTACTATGATGAGCGAAGTGCTTAATATTTACGCTATAAGTGCATAACAAGTTATAATAGAAGAAAGCAATAAGGAGGCTGGCTGTGAAGAATCTTCGTTATCTCAATATATTTACCATATTAATTATATACACACTACTTATGTTTTACATCGGCTGGAACGGATGGGTTTGGCTTCATGCGGTATTTGGCTGGGAATCTTGGGGATATTATGCTTTTATAGTTGCATTTATTTCATATGCGTACATTCTCGTGCAAGTGTTTAAGTTTTTACCATTTCTGCGAACGATAGGTTCGATTTGGTTTGCGGTCATACAATATGCGCTTATGTTGTTGCCATTAGCTGATATTATGGTCTTTCTTTTACAGTTTTCAGTGGAGAAAGAAGCGGCAATTATTTGGACAGGAGCGGCTGTGATAGCTGCATTTATCTTTATCTTTGCGTACGGAGTATTTAATGCATATAGCCCAGTAGTAAGAAAGTACGAGGTGCACATACCGAAAAAGGTAGAGGGGCGTAAAAGTTTACGCATTGCGATGGCTTCTGATATGCATTTCGGTAAACTGTCTGGCGTTTCGCATTTAAAAAGACTTGTTCGTCATGTAAATGAGATGGAACCTGATATTATTTTACTGCCAGGTGATATTATCGATGATCATCCAGGTGTGTTCATTCAAAAGAATATGGGACCAATCATGAAACAAATGAAAGCACCATTAGGCGTATATGGCGTTTTAGGAAACCATGAATACTACGGCAGAGCGGTTCCAGAGTTTTTACAAGAGATGGATAAGATTGATATTCGTATTCTTTTAGATGAAGTGATTACAATTGAAGATGACTTTTATCTCGTTGGAAGAAGAGATAAAACAGAGCGAGATCGCCAAAGCTTTGAACAATTAATGAGTACGGTAGATAAAACGATGCCTGTTATCGCAATGGATCACCAGCCATTTGAGTTGAAACAAGCAGCAGCGGCAGGTGTAGATTTATTATTATCCGGTCATACGCACCGTGGACAAATGGCGCCCAATCATATTGTAACGAGAAGAATGTACGAGCTAGACTGGGGATACGCACAAAAAGGCGCGTTCCACGCGATTGTTTCTTCTGGATTTGGATTTTGGGGACCCCCGCTTAGACTTGGTAGTAGGTCGGAGATTGTGCAGGTAGAAGTTACGTTTGAATAGGGGTTATGAAATAGAGAGCTGATGGCTCTCTATTTTTTTCAATAAAAACAAATAACAATAAATATTTATGTTGGTGCTAATTTCATAAAAGAGATACGATTATAAGACTCGATTAAAATAAAGGGGGATTGTAAGTGATCATATCAGATGTACTATACGGAGAATTTGAAGTGGATGTAGTGCTAGAAGAATTAATTTTAAGTAAGCCTATGCAAAGACTAAAGGGAATTCATCAAGCAGGCGCAAGTTACTTAATGAACGAGAAATGGAATGTAACGCGCTTTGATCATTCAGTTGGTGTTATGTTATTAGTTAAAAAACTAGGTGGTTCAGTAGAAGAACAGATCGCTGGTTTACTGCATGACGTATCGCATACTGCTTTTTCACACGTAATTGATTACGTTTTTGATAATGAAGATGAAAGTTACCATGAAGAGATATTAGCTCTGTTGTGAAAAATTCAGAAATTCCAGCGATCCTTGTGAAGCATGGTTATAACTATGAAGATATTTTATTAGATGATTCGAAGTGGACGTTACTGGAAAGGTCAGCGCCCGAATTATGCGCAGATCGAGTGGATTATACGTTACGAGATATGTATACATATGGGTATATTTCTTTAGAAGAAGTTCATAGTTTTTTAGAGGATGTCATCGAAGTAGAGGGGAAAATGGTTCTTCAAAGTATCGAAATAGTTGAATGGTTTACAGAAACGTATTACAAAGAAGTAATCGATTTCTTTATGGAACCAATGAATATTTACGGAAATGATATGTTAGCGAAAACGATAAAGGTAGCTCTTCATAAAAGGATTATTCATGCAGATGATTTTCTTCTTGAAGATGATGAGCTTATTTCAAAATTGCAGCAATGTAATGACCCCGAAGTAGAAGCTTTATTAAGCAAAGTTCATCCAAATGTAAAAGTAAAAGAAGATAGAAACGATTATGATTTACATCAGAAAAATAAAGTGCGTCTTATTGATCCGCCGTTACTTCGTGAAGATGAAGTTATTCCAGCATCTGTTGTGTCAGAAAACATAAGACAGATGAGTGATATTGCTTATGAAAAAGCGGTGAGAGGGATGTATGTGAAATTGATTTCGAATTAAAAAAGAAGTAGCGCATCGTTTTTAGAGCGCTACTTCTTTTTTATTAATGATCAAACCAATTCCAAATCTCAATATCTCCAAGAGTCGCATAACGTACGTGCGGGGAGTTTTGTAATTTTAATAACTCTTTCGATGGGCCGGTAATAACAATTCCGTATACTTTTACACCGTTATCCTTTACATATTGATAACGTTTATCTAAGTTTAGTTCTTTCTCAGAAAGCGCTGCTATTTTGCTTACCGTTTTTTTATGGATAGAAAGGACGCGCATCATTTCGGTTACTTTGTCTTCTTGCGTTTTCTGCCCGTCAGTTTCATTATTGAGGAATCTTACATGTTCTGGAAACCCTATAGCTTCTCCGCCATGTAGGATATAGTCATCTACATTTTTTCTTTCTTGTCCTGTATCTAAAGCGTACCATACAGGAGTTGGAGGGGGTTCTTGTGCCTCAAATACGTTATATAAAAGTGGTTCTAGCTCCTTTAAAGTGTAAGCTTTGTCAAAAGAAATTGCGATTTCTGCAACGGTCCCTTCATGTACTTTTGCAAGTGTATCCCATACCTTTTTTGAAGATTCCTTTAAATAATCACCCTGTTCTGTTTTTGGGTGAACAAAGAAGAGCTTTGGCTGATAGAATGTATTCATCCAAGAGTTATTTAGGACATTTACAGATGATAAGAAGCTACTCGTTTTTAATGTACCGAGTGGTATTTCTTTTTTACCGACCGTTTTTACTACATTAAAGTGGCTATTCGTACGGAAAAAGGCTTCTACATTCGTTCCGTCCCCCATAACGCGGCTATTTGGGATAGTTGCTTCAAGTGCAAGAGAGGGAACACTTCGTATTTCTTCTAACCTTTTATCGTTATTAGATTGAAAATAAAAGGCAGATAATATTCCACCGATTATATATATAACGATACAAATGGATAGGATGAAACCAAGCGTCTGTAAGCGATGTTTCCACTTTATTCTCCGAAACGGGACTTTCAAATTTTGTGGCGGTAACCTTTTCTTTATTGGTTCACTCTTCGAAAGCAACTCATCTAAGTAAGCTTCACATTCTTCACATGTCTCAATATGACTTTCTAACTCTTCCTGTTCATCATGCGTGAGCGTTCCGTTTTCGTACTTCTCCCATAGTTTTTTAAACTCTGTACAACCCATCCCTATCACTCCTTTATGCTTTTCGTTTCTTTTCGTCCCTTGTGTAATTCAATTTTTACTTTCGCTAATGAGAGACCAGTCATTTCTGCTATTTCCTTATAGGAGAATCCGTAGTAATCTCGTAGTAGTAACACATTTCGTCTTTCAAGGGGAAGAGAAGATAAACTGTCTAACCAACTAGCAATTTCATGTTTTACGAAATAAGAGTGCTCTGTACTTGGCACGTTTGGTAAATGGAATTCTTCAACTGTCGTTGTTTTATATCTTTTTTCTTTTCGATACCAATCGATAAAGGCGTTGTAGGCAATCGTAAATAACCACGGCCTAATTTCTTCGCCTTTATAATAATCAATATGGACGAGCATTCGATAAAATGTTTCTTGCATGAGATCTTCCGCATAGTGGGAATCTCCGGTTAGGGAGAGAAGATAGCGAAATAAAGTGAAACTTTAATCAGTGGGGGTTTTCTTCATCCCCCACTGATTATTAGTTGAACCAATCGGACTTTTATGGGCAGTTGATCCCCCACCTAAATTCTTTGCTTTCGCTGCATTTTGAGGTGGGGGTCTTACTGCACATTAAAGTGGGATAAATCATGCATATGATCTGAATAAATGTCTTCTAATGGTTGTTTGCGTTTCACTAATTTCCCTCCCTTCATACATAACAACGAAATACATATAAAAAAGTTACATTTGTTTTTAAAATTATAGTAAAAAACGTCAAGAATTGGATTGCGTTCTCTTTTATCATAATACATATAAGGCGGGTGAACAGAGATGGAAAGCTATGAAACACAAATTCAAAGGTCCATTGATTATATTGAGGAAGATGTAATGGAAAAACAAACGCTGCGTAATTTAGCGCGGGTTGCAGGTTTTTCTGAGTCGCATTTTCATCGTGTATTCCAGGCGTTAGTAGGTGATACAGTAATGGAGTATGTTCGGAAGAGGAGGTTAGCCCGGGCAGCTTATCAACTTTCTCATACGGATGAAAAAGTTATTGATATCGCATTTGAGCATGGCTTTCAATCTCACGAAACGTTCACGAGAGCCTTTAAAAAATTATTTCAAATGACACCGAGTGAATATCGAAAACAAGAAATCGAAACACCGATGTATTACAGAGTGAATGTAAAGCAAAGAAAATTAAATCCGTATTTAGGGGGCATACAAATGGAATATCGTATTGTAAATAAACCAGAATTTTTAGTGGCGGGTTATGAATTGAAGACGACAAGTAAAGAAGGGAAAAACCATCAAGACATTCCAGTATTTTGGCAAGAATATTTACAAAAAGATCTTGGAACAACGATTCCGAATCGTAAAGATACGAGCCAATGGGTAGAGCTTGGATTATGTACTGATTTTAATTTAGAAACAGGAGACTTCACTTATATTATCGGAATGGAAGTTACAGATTTTGAAAATGTACCAAATGAAATTGCAAAGCGTACTTTCCCGGCAGCAACATATGCAGTATTTACAACGCCGAAAGTTCCTCATGAAGAAATGGTATCGTCTATTCACCAAACTTGGAATGCAGTATTCTCAGAATGGTTCCCGCATTCAGGATATGAACATTGCGGAGTTACAGAGTTTGAACTGTACGATGAGCGTTGCCACGAAGATAAGAGTGAGTTCGCACAAGTAGAGCTTTGGATACCGGTGAAGAAAAAATAATAGGGTAAGAGCGAATCATTGGGAGATGGTTCGCTTTTTTATAAAGGGGGAAATAGGAAAATGTTCAAAAAACTAGAATGTGTATCTATACATACGAAGAATATAGAAAGGTCAGTTTCTTTTTATAAAGAAATGGGAATGAAGCAAAACTGGATGATAGAAAGAGAACTAGAAGAAGGGGGTATTTGGACATTAATAGGATTGAAGTTTCCAGATGAGAAAAGTTCGGAGTTAGTAATAAGCAATCATCCGGATATTAATTTTACGGAAGTCGAAGTATTAGTAGAAGATGTACAACAAACGTATGAGAGTTTAAAAGATAATAAAGATGTAAAGTGGATCCGCGAACCATTTCCAACAGAATCAGGACATGTTGCAGTAATGGAAGCACCTGATGAGAATGTGTTTGTGTTAGTAGGGAAATAGCTGAAATATGGAGTGACCTTTCATAGTGAGTTATGAAGGGTTATTTTTACTTTGTATAGTAGTAGAGGAAGTAGGTTAGTATTGTCGGTTTTTGTCGGTAAGTCGATATATCTAGAAAATCGCCGATATAATTTCATATACCGCTAAAACACCTCAAAAAAACGATCCGCATAATTTCAATTACCGTAAAACTCTCCCAGAAAAGAAAAAAAGACGCCACATAGCGTCTTTCTTACGAACGAAACGGAAATACAAGAATAATCGTCGTTCCTTTTCCGAGTGCACTATCAACGGAAATTGTCCCGTTATGAGCATGAACGAGCTGTTTTGTAATGGCTAGGCCAAGTCCAGTTCCGATGTTGCTTTCTTCTGTGTTTGTTCCGCGGTAATATCGTTCAAATAGAAGTTCTTTCGTTTTTTCATCCATTCCATTTCCGTCATCCGAAATAGAGAGTGTAAAGGAATTAGCGTTTTGTGATAGTTTTACGATGACAGTAGTTGTTTCGTTATTATGTTTTACAGCATTTACGAGTAAGTTTTCGATAATACGCTGGAACCATTTTTCTTCAATGAAATATTGAATTTTATTTGAGCTTGGTACGAATTCAATATTTTGATTTTGAAGTGTTGGATTATTAATAAATTGCAATAATACTTTTTGGACGAACTGATTGATTTCAACGTTTACGTGCTGTGCAGGAAGGCTATTATTTTTTAATTGATACGTTAAGCTTAAATCATCAATTAATGTAGTCATATATTGAGATTTCTCTTTCATAACACTACCAAATTGTTGAATATCACGATCGGTCCAGTTGTATTGATTCGATTCTAGTAATAATGCGTAGCCATATATAGAGCTAAGTGGTGTTTTTAAATCATGCGTTAGACCGGTAATCCATTCTTCTCGTGTTTGCTGAAGTACTTGCCTCATCGCATCATTTTTCTTGAGTGTAGTAGAAAGGTGTTCTAGTGAACTTGTCACATCTCTAAACAAACGGAATGACCATTTTTCTTTACCAGATCGCCGGAACCTGACAGGCTTTCCTTTTTTACTAATAGGTTCTTCATACTTTCCACCAGCGATATTTTTAAGCCAGCGCATCGCATGTAATAGCGGTTTCCCGAATTTATTACCATACCAAATAGAAAGAATGACTAAATAAACAAATACGATAAGAAGGATTAATCCGCATCCGATGAGAAACTTCTTAGTAAATACATCTTCAATTTCGTCATCTGGATAGTAGTGCTCATTTTTTGCAGTTACAACGAGAAGGTTGCCACTATTTGCATCGTAAAAGCTAGACGTGTTTTCTTTATGATTCCAAGGTTCTTTTTCATTAAGTGCGATTTGTATTGCTGAAAATATTTTTTTCTTTCCGGTTGTATAGGAAAAAACCTCTTCGCCATTTTGATTAAATATTTGAATTGCTGCTTTTTCTTTAGACAGTAACTGTTTTTCTTGATCTGTTAATGTGAACGAATCCATCGTTAAAGAGGAATGCTCCTTTTGAATTGCTGTCAGTAAAGCATTGCTTTTTAACATACCACCATAAATAACAAGTACTTTCTTTTCTTCTAATTCAATTTCCCAATATGTAAATTTATAATTACTTTCGATATGATGTTGTATATATGCGACTAAAGATGTCTTCGTATAAGCATTCGGAACATCATTTGGTGTATTAAAGTGGTAGAGGATTTTTCCGTTTTCATCTACAACTTGGAGCCAATCATTTTTCTCCTTTATTAAATCTTGCACTTCAGATTGTAATGAAATATGCCCATTTTCTGAAGAGATGTATCTTGAAATTGTAAAACTATCAGAATCTGGAATATTAGGTTCGTATAAAGTACTAGTAAGAAGAAAAATTAAATAAGTAAAAGCAGCAACTACAGCGATAAGTAATGTAACTAAAACAAAAACGTGTTGCATGATAAATTGAATAATAAGTCGTTTATTAAAATTCATATCGTCACCCTACTTTGTAACGAACTTATAACCAAGGCCGCGAACAGTTTTTATATATTCTGGTTTACTTGGATCGTGTTCAATTTTTTCACGTAGTTTTCGAATGTGGACCATAACAGTGTTATCATCGCCATTATAGGCAGGTGCTCCCCAAACTTTTTCGTATATTTCCTCTTTCGAAAATACGTAGTTCGGATTCTCGCAAAAGAAGAGTAGTAGTTGAAAGAGTTGAGCAGAACATTCGACAATGTGCCCATCTACTGTTAGTTCTGCAGAGTGCTGATCAATTTCAAATCTTCCAAATGAAATTGAGTGTGATTTTTGTTCGTGTGGTACGGTTTGTTTCATATGTCTCCGAAGCTGTGCTTTCATACGTGCTACTACTTCTAATGGATTAAATGGTTTCGTAATATAATCATCTGCACCGTATGAAAATCCGGATATTTTATCTAAATCAGATGCTTTTGCTGAGAGGAAGAAAATTGGACAATCTGTTTGTTGGCGAATGATTGGACAAATATCAAAACCAGATTGTCCAGGAAGCATTACATCTAAAATAATTAAATGGTAATGGTTTTGCTTAGTTAGAGATAAAGCTATTTCAGCTGATGTTGCAGTTGTAATATGAGAAAAGCCTTCTTTTTCAAGAATGGTAGTTAGTAATTGTAAAATTGCTGTTTCATCATCAACGAGTAAAATATTTGCTTGGTACATAAATATCCCTCCTAATTTTCTCGAATATCATATCATCATTTTGTAACTTATGGAATTTTTAAGGAAATTTTAAGGTTTTCTTTCGCAAAAAATTAAGAATCAAATGATATGATAAAAGTAACATAGGGGAGGAGATGAGTGTGAACCCGTTTCAAGTGATGCGAGCTAGATATTTTTTAATTGTATTTGCACTATTAATTTTAATAGCGAGAAGTAGTGGCGATTTGCTAACAAGTATATTTCATATACAAAATTCTTCTTTTATAAATATCCTTATATTCTATATCCTTCCGATGGTATGGATTTCTTATGAGTATAAAAAGCACCACATTTCATTTTCATTATTTGTTAATAAAAATGAAACATTTAACTTGGTACAAGTTTTATACATTACCGTTATGTTATGCATGTTTAGTTACGGGTATCTTATTTTGTATATGTATAGTTTTGCATGGATCACACCGGACTTTATTATGAATGCATTGCATGAACCGATTATAGATAGTACTGGGGGATATGTATATCAAGTCATTAGGGTTGTATTCATCGCACCAATTATCGGGGAGTTTGTTTTTCGCGGATTTTTACTTCAACGCTTTGCAACAAAATGGGGAACGAGCATAGCGACCATCGTTGTAGCGATATTGTTTGCGTTGTTACATGTTGATTTCCTCGGTGCAGCCATATTCAGCATCGTATTATCAATCGTATATATTCGTACGGAAAGTTTACTCATGCCAATTGCAATACATATGTTAAACAATGTATTTGTAATGGGCGCATCTTTTTTAATAAGTAGAGAAAAAATTATGAGTTTTGCAGACTTCTCAAATTATACGACATTTTTTCCTGGACTTATTATTTTTATAACGGGATTAAACTTAGTACTTATCTTTTTATTTGTTAATCGCAAGTATTGGAGTAAAGAAGTGCCAGCTATATATGCAGAGCAGGAAAAGAGCTTTTCAGATGTAGTCGGGAGTAAATAAGATGAAGAAGACGGTTGAAAAAATATTAAAAGACATTATAGATGCTACGTCTATTACAGATATGTGTGATAGAAGCTTTTGTAATTGGATTCAACCTGTAGTAGATACGTTTGTGTTTCCAGAGTATTACTTATTTTCTAGTACTCATTTAAAAGAAAATATTATTTCTCTTCTTATTGTGTTAGGGGTTTTACTAATATTTGGTCTAATTGTAGAAGAAATGATGAAGCGCATCTTCAGAAAAAATGAAGAGAAGTATATGTGGGTTCATAAAGTATTTGAGAAAGTAATAGTGGCTTTCCTTTTGTTTTATAGTATGAAAACAATCATTTACTTTATAGCTTTGAACCATCATTAATTCTAAATTTGAAAGGGATGTATAAAATTATATGAATGAAACGATATCATCAAATAAGTTTTTTTATTTGATTTTACTTAGTCTAGTGTTAATAACGACAGTGAATGTTATTTTGCGCTGGGAGGAAGTTTACTTTTTCATGTATTTAGCGCTTCATTTGTTGGGGATTTTATGTATAAGTGGTGGAGTCGTTACTGAAAAAAAGAGTGAAGAAAGCGTTAACTATATGTGTGTGATCGGTCTTATTTTACTTTTAGCTGTACAGGGTATTATGAAATATAGTTCTTTCTCTTTACAAGATTTTAGTTTATTAATAGATGTACTTCCTTAAAGAGGCTCTTTATGTTATCTAAAAAGCAAGTAGGGTACGTACTAGTTTTAATCGGATTTTTTTACGATTATCCCGCTATTTGCCGGGCAGTAAGACCCCCACTGATTAAAGTTTCACTTTATTATAACGACGCTATTTTTTCAAGACTATGAGTATATATGATATGTAAAAGGCGTTGGTTTGTAAGTGCTTCCGGATTATGAACCGAAGAAAGTGTTTAAAGATAGGTAAAACTCTTCTTATGTAGAAGAGTTTTTTTATGTAAATAAAAAGATCCAGAGCAATTCACATAATAAGCTTGTTCTAATTTAGCGTGTACGAACTTACAATAATAATAGACAGGCAGCATAGAGGAGGGAATAGCGTGAGGAAGGTTATTGGTTGGTCGCTTTTTTTGTACGTTGGATTTGCGTTACTTATATATTGGTATTTATTTGGATGGAATCATGAACTTATTCCGGACATGTATAAAGGAACAAGTGCAGATCCAGAAACGTTTATGAGTGCTAGAGAGCTTACGCTAAGCCAAGATTATTCGCGTGTGAAAAATTTACTATACTTTTTAGCGACGCCTCTTGAATGGATTATTTTATTATTTGTACTTGTGCTAGGTATTTCAAGAAAGTTTGAGAAATGGTCGAAGGAAACGACTAAAATAAGTGTCTTGCAAGTTGCGATTTATTTCTTTTATTTATCATTACTGACAACAGTGCTTGCCTTACCGATGCAATGGATTGGCCGGAAAGTATCCGTTGATTACGGCATTTCAACACAAAGTACACAAAGCTGGATAAAAGATCATGTTATCGGTTTTTGGGAAAGTTATGCGACTATGTTAATCGTAGTTACCGTTCTATTATGGCTTATCCGTAAATTTCCGAAGAGGTGGTGGCTAGCAGGGTGGGCGCTCTCTGTTCCATTTACAATCTTTTTAACATTCATACAGCCTGTCGTTATTGATCCGCTTTATAACGACTTCTCAACGCTGAAAAATAAAGAATTAGAAACGAAAATTTTAGCGATAGCAGACAAAGCTGACATTCCTGCTAAACACGTATATGAAGTAAATATGTCAGAAAAAACGAATGCATTAAATGCTTACGTAACAGGAATTGGTCCTAACGCCCGTATTGTAATGTGGGATACAACGCTTAAGCAGTTAAAAGATAAAGAGATATTATTTATCATGGCTCATGAAATGGGACATTATGTTATGAAGCATATATACTTTGGCGTTGCAAGTTATGTGTTGCTATCGTTTATAGGTATGTTTTTAATTAGTCGTATTATAAATATGTGTATTCGCAAATGGGGAGATACATTGCAAATTTCAAAAGTGGCATGTTCCTCCATTTTACCTTTATTTTTCTTAATTTCTTCTGTACTCTCTTTTGCAGCACAACCAGCAACAAACTATGTTTCACGTATAGAAGAAAGAGCGGCAGATCAATATGCTTTAAATATGACGAAGGACGGGAAATCTGGTGTGAAAACTTTTCAATATTTATCAAAAACAAGTCTAAGCCAAGTAAATCCGCCTGCGTTAGTGAAGTTTTTCTTATACACGCACCCACCAATTTTTGAAAGAATTCATACGTTTGAACAATATGAGAAACAAAGCAAAAAGGAGTAGCATGATAGCTACTTCTTTTTTTATAGAGATATAAGTTTGATATTGGGAATATTTATCATTGCTTTTTATTGAGATTTTGTAAATAATAAGCTATAAAATTCTAAAAATCTATATATAAAGGAATAAAGGTGGAAAAATGTATTTTTTACAAAATTTAAAAGTGAAATATAAATTATTAGCGCTTATTTCATTAGCAGTTTTAGGTATGATAATTATGAGCGGTGTAGCAATTAATTCCATTAATAAGATTAAGCACGATACAGAGGTTGTAGTAGATGATTATCAATATTCTGCAATTTTATTAGAAGGAATGCTTCGCACACAAAATTCACTAGAATATAATTTATTAGAATTAATTACGGTATCACAAAATGAAGTGGCAAATAAAGAGGGAATAATTGATAATATTGAAAAGGATCTTAAAAAATATGATTCTTTATTAAAAGAATATGATGATGGTTTTAATTTAAGTAAGCAAGAGGATGAACTGTTCCAGAAGATGAAGAAATCTTTGCCAAGTTATAAAGATACATATAAAAAATTATTTGAAAAGGCGAAGGCAACAAATGAGCCACAAATGGTAAATGAATTTCAGAAGGAATTAAAACCGAAGGGAATAGAGTTAGCTGGTTATGCAGTGGATCTAGAATCGTATGTTTCAAACTTAGCTGATCAAGTGTTTAAAGATTCTCAAAAAATGATTGATCGATCCGTTATTACCTTTATCATTCTTGTAGTAGTTACTACAATCGTTATATGTATAGTAAGTTATATTATTAGTAGGCTTATAGTTGCTCCGTTACAAACGGTTAGTCGTATGATGGAAAGAGCGAAAGAAGGAGATTTAACTGTACATGGTGATTATAATGCTAAGGATGAATTAGGTGTATTGGTAAGTAATTTTAACGAGATGATTGCAGGGCTAAGAACAAATATGCAAGAAGTAGAGAATAATATTCAGCTTTTATTCCAACATGCAGACGGAGTAGCATCTGCATCAGAAGTATCTAGTAGTGCAGCGAAGAAAATCACTATGGATATTGAAGAAGTTGCAAATGGTGCAGAGAGTCAAATGCAAGCAATGGAACAAACTGCGGGTGCGATGGAAGAGTTGACACAAGGAATGCAGAGTATAGTCAATACATCGTCCTCTGTAAATGAATTGTCTGCTCAATCAGCATTAGATGCAGAGAATGGTAATAAATTAATGAAACAAATGATTCAACAGATGGATACAATCCAAAATTCGGTACATAGCGGTGTGAAACAAGTAGAGAATATGAAAGAACAATCAGAAGAAATTGTTAAAATTATTGATGTTATGCAAGGTATTACCTCTCAGATTAACTTATTAGCATTAAACGCCGCAATTGAGGCTGCACGTGCTGGAGAAAGTGGTAGAGGATTTGCAATTGTGGCAGATGAAGTGCGGAAATTAGCAGAACAATCTAGTGATTCTGCAAAACAAATTGAGAATCTTATTACTCAAGTTATGGGAACAACGAACCATACGGTACATATGATGGGGAAAGTAGATAATGAGGTACAGGCAGGTACACAAGTAGTAATGCATACAGAAAAAGTATTTGGAACAATTACAGAAAAAGTACAGCAAGTATCTGAGCAAATTCAAACGGTATCTATGTCTACAGATGAAATTGCAGCGAGTAGTGAGGAAATCTCGGCTTCTGCAGAAGACATGGCTCAAATTTCCCAAAGATCATCTGATCGAACTGATAGGGTAAAAGAGTCTATTCAACAGCAAGAAAAATCTGTTCAAGAGATTTCGGTTTCAATTGAACATATGCATAACGCAGCAGGAAAATTAAAACAAATAGTTGCCCAATTTACTCTTCAAAAGTAGTAGCATATTTGAGTGTTAATAAATATAAAAAAGCATCCTCTTTTAAGAAAAAAGGATGCTTTTTTTATTACTACTATTCTTAGATTTCGGGCATTTTCAAGGTGATGATCTATACATACTAGATTTGTATATTACTTATTTTTTGACAGTTTAAGAGATTTATCGACGAGAATTATTTCTGTATTAGTGTTTTTAGATCCTGTTGTTGCAATATTATTAGATACTGTCTTTACCGGATTTAGACTGACTAGTATGCAAGTAGTAGGGATTATCCTTATATTTGTAGGGATGGCGCTAACTTTTCGCAAGGGAAGAGAAGGTGAGTTATCAGTGGAGAGGAATGCTACCTCTGAAATATAAATCATGAATATAGTAACCTCCATTAGGCATCTCCTTTACGCGCCAATAAAGGGAAGTTGTAAAGTGAAAAGGAGTTTATAAAGAGATTGTAGAATGTTTTAGTATATAACACCTTAGATGTGACAACTTCCTTTTTGAAAAAGAAAGAAGGAGGCATAAAGCAGAAAGGTAGTGGAAATATTTCTTCTAGAAGATTTGCATTTTATCTTACATTCACCAAAAAATAGTACTCCTGAAACAATGAGGTTCATTTTATTTGAATGAAATAGGGAGAGAGGACGATGAAGAAAAAAATATTGGGTGTAATGATGATTGCGACAATGGCAGGAGGTATATTTGCAGGGACAAATGTGACGTCTGTAAAAGCGGAAGAGTATCCACAAATGATTGTGTTTGAAGATGTTCCATACGGGTTTTGGGCATATGACGCTATTATGGATTTAGCATATCATAAAATTATATTAGGGTATGGAAACGGGAAGTATGGTGTTGGTGATCTTACAACACGTGAACAAGTAGCTGGTATTATTTACAGAACACTTGAAATGAAAGAAGAAGGATCAGTAGCGAATCCGTATAAAGATATTTCTGATAGTACAACAACTTTTAAAAAGGAAATTTTGGCGTTAACAAAACGTGGTGTTTTTACAGGGGATGGGCAAGGGAACTTTAGGCCGAAAGCACCAGTCTCTAGAGCGGAAATGGCTGTCATTTTAAAACGAGCATTTACTTTTGAAACGAAACAAAAACATACATTTAAAGATATTCCAAAAGGCCACTGGGCAGAAGATGCAATTAGTGCGCTACAATCTAATAATGTTGTAAGAGGAACTGGGAATGGCATGTATGAATTAAATCGCCCTGTACCTAGAGAACAATATGCTCAATTTATTAATAATGCGATTATTAATTATCATTTGAAAGAGGATTGGAGATAGAGTGAAATATGAAAGCACAAATAGAAATATTTGTGCTTTTTTTATTTGTTTAACAAAGAATTATTATTCGTTTTTGTGTATTTTTAATGTTATACATAAGCTTTATAATCAACCCCATAAAAAAGACATGATGTGTAATATGATTCACAAAACCGTCACGAAATGTGTCGGAAAATATATTGTTACTATACTATTTGTTATGTATATTTGAAAAAACATATACATATTGGGGAGGAAATGTAATGAGCAAAAAATTATTAAAAACAGCTACAGCATTAACAATTATGGGTGGGGTGTTATTCTCAGCAGAGAGTAACAATGTAAAAGCGGAAAGTGCACCGTTGCAAAAAACAAATACAATTGTATTTAAAGATGTACCAAAAGGACATTGGGCATATGAGGCGATTCATGAATTAGCGGAACAAGAAATTATTTTGGGATATGGCGATGGAATATTCGGTTTTGGGGATAATGTAACACGTGAGCAAGTTGCAGCTTTAATTTACCGTGTGTTTGATATGGAAGAACAAGATGAATATGAAAACCCATATGGAGATATCGATGAAAATTCAACAAGCTTTATCGAGGAGATATTGGCTTTAACGGAAATGGGAATTTTCCAGGGAGACGAGAATGGAAACTTTAGACCGAAGGCGACGTTAACGCGTGCGGAAATGGCACAAGTTCTTACGAATGCTTTTGACTTACAGGCAAAGGGATCTCATAACTTTAATGATGTTTCAGCAAATTCATGGGCAACGAATGCAATTAGTGCAGTACAAACAAATGGTATTACAATGGGAATCGGAGAAGGTAAATTCGGTCCGACTATGAAGGTAACGAGAGAACAATACGCACAGTTTTTACATAGAGCAATATTGCATGATATGGAACAAGGGCAGTAATAAAGTTTAACTAGTCAAAGTGAAATTAAAAAATAATACAAAAAAGGTCGTTGTTGTATAACAGCGACCTTTTTTGTATGAAATAAAGCGCGAAAGCATGGCGTTTTGAAAAAAGTGAAATGAATTTTCAAAAAAAACTTCCTTTTCCGAAGATTTGTTATATAATATAAAACATGAAATCAAATCTGTTATAAAACAGTTTAAGAAGGGGATGCTAATATGTCGACGCAAACTTCACGGGTTACACTCGTGGGAGAAATGTTACCAGCGTACAACGAAATATTGACACCTGAGGTGCTTAGTTTTTTGAAGGAACTACATGAGAATTTTAATGAGCGCCGCATAGAACTTTTACAAAAACGTGTAGAAAAACAAAAGAGAATTGATGCAGGGGAGTTTCCGAAGTTTCTAGAAGAAACAAAACACATACGTGAAGCGGATTGGACAATTGCCAAGCTGCCAAAAGACTTAGAGGATCGCCGCGTAGAGATTACTGGACCGGTAGATAGAAAGATGGTCATTAACGCTTTAAATTCAGGAGCGCATCTTTTTATGGCGGATTTTGAAGATTCGAATTCACCAACTTGGGAAAATGCAGTGGAAGGTCAAATCAACTTACGAGATGCAGTAAAGGGAACGATTTCACATGAAAATGATAAAGGGAAAGAATATAGATTAAATGAGAAAACAGCTGTACTCATTGTACGTCCAAGAGGATGGCATTTAGAGGAAAAGCATATGCAAGTTGATGGGGAAAATATGTCAGGTAGCTTAGTAGATTTCGGCTTGTACTTTTTCCATAATGCGAAAGCTCTTTTAGCAAAAGGGAGCGGCCCATACTTTTACTTACCGAAAATGGAAAGTTATTTAGAAGCGAGATTATGGAATGATGTATTCGTATTTGCTCAAAAATATATCGGCATTCCAAATGGAACGATTAAAGCAACTGTGTTACTGGAAACGATTCACGCTTCGTTTGAAATGGATGAAATTTTGTATGAGCTAAAAGATCATTCTGCTGGCTTAAACTGTGGAAGATGGGATTATATTTTTAGCTTTTTAAAGAGTTTCCGTAATCATAATAAATTCTTACTACCAGATAGAGCACAAGTCACGATGACAGCGCCATTTATGCGTTCGTATTCTTTGAAAGTAATTCAAACGTGTCACCGCCGTAATGCACCAGCAATTGGAGGAATGGCGGCACAAATTCCGATTAAAAATAATCCAGAAGCAAATGAAGCAGCTTTTGAAAAAGTGCGTGCTGATAAGGAGCGCGAAGCTTTAGACGGTCATGACGGGACTTGGGTTGCCCACCCTGGACTTGTACCGGTTGCAATGGAAGTATTTAATCACATTATGAAAACACCGAATCAAATTTTTAGAAAACGTGAAGAAATATGCGTAACAGAAAACGATTTACTAGATGTACCGGTGGGAACGATTACAGAAGAGGGCCTTCGCATGAATATTAGCGTAGGTATTCAATATATTGCATCTTGGTTAAGCGGACGGGGAGCAGCACCCATTTATAACTTAATGGAAGATGCGGCAACTGCTGAAATTTCAAGAGCACAAGTATGGCAATGGATTCGTCATGAAGGTGGAAAACTAAATGATGGTCGTAATATTACGCTTGAATTAATGGAAGAGCTAAAAGAAGAAGAATTAGCAAAAATAGAAAGAGAGATTGGTAAGGAAGCCTTTAAGAAAGGGAGATTCCAAGAGGCGACAACGTTGTTTACAAATCTCGTTCGAAATGATGAATTCGTACCATTTTTAACATTACCGGGTTATGAAATTTTATAAAAAATGAAAAGGGGATGGAACAAATGAAAAACGAAAGAATCGAGAAATTACAAGAAAGCTGGGAATTAGATGAGCGTTGGAAAGGGATCACACGTCCATATTCGGCAGAAGATGTAATTCGCCTGCGCGGATCAATTGATATTGAACATACATTAGCGCGCCGCGGTGCTGAGAAGCTTTGGACATCGCTTCATACAGAAGACTATATTAACGCACTTGGCGCATTAACAGGAAACCAAGCGATGCAA
Organism: Bacillus sp. FSL K6-1218; assembly: GCF_038006445.1. Taxonomy (NCBI): domain Bacteria; kingdom Bacillati; phylum Bacillota; class Bacilli; order Caryophanales; family Bacillaceae; genus Bacillus; species Bacillus sp. FSL K6-1218. The sequence continues at coordinate 1,142,609 of NZ_JBBOVE010000001.1, forward strand.
CAAGTAAAAGCTGGGTTAAAAGCGATTTACTTAAGTGGTTGGCAAGTGGCAGCTGATGCAAACCTTTCTGGACATATGTATCCAGACCAAAGTTTATATCCAGCGAACAGCGTACCTGCTGTAGTGAAACGAATTAATCAAACACTTCAACGTGCGGATCAAATTCAACATATGGAAGGAAGCGATGATACAGACTATTTCGTACCGATTGTAGCAGATGCAGAAGCTGGATTTGGTGGACAATTAAACGTATTCGAACTGATGAAAAGTATGATTGAAGCAGGTGCATCAGGTGTGCATTTTGAAGATCAATTATCTTCAGAGAAAAAATGTGGCCATTTAGGTGGAAAAGTACTACTACCAACGCAAACAGCGGTACGTAATTTAATTTCTGCACGTCTTGCAGCAGATGTAATGGGAGTGCCGACAATTATCGTTGCAAGAACAGATGCAGATGCAGCTGATTTAATTACGAGCGATATCGATCCTGTTGATAAAGCATTTATTACAGGAGAAAGAACACCAGAAGGATTTTACCGTACGAATGCAGGTCTTGATCAAGCAATTGCGCGCGGTTTAGCGTATGCACCGTATGCAGACCTCGTTTGGTGTGAAACGTCGGAACCAAATTTAGAAGATGCAAAACGATTTGCGGACGCAATTCATAAGGAGCATCCAGGAAAGTTACTTGCATATAACTGTTCACCTTCATTCAACTGGAAACAAAAACTAGATGAAAAAACAATTGCGAGCTTCCAAAAGGAAATCGCATCTTACGGTTATAAGTTCCAATTCGTAACACTTGCTGGATTCCATTCATTAAATTACGGTATGTTTGAACTAGCACGTGGCTATAAAGAGCGCGGCATGGCAGCATACTCTGAACTACAACAAGCTGAATTTGCAGCTGAAAAACACGGCTACTCTGCAACACGTCATCAACGCGAAGTAGGAACAGGTTACTTTGATGAAGTTGCACAAGTGATTACAGGCGGAACTTCATCAACGACAGCGTTAAAAGGATCTACAGAAGAAGCACAGTTTACGAAATAAAAGGAAGGGGCACCTGTTTGAAGGGTGCCCCTTGTTATTTTGTGAACGATTCGAAAAGAGATATCGATTTATCGGCAAAAAACGATACTAACTTTTCTTTATTACTAAATCAACTCCACTCAGCCCTATGATTACGAATAAATTTCATATCTTTCTCATAATGCTCTAGATGTCCTTCATCAATCATTCTTTGGAAATTCAAGTCGCCTTCTTGCGCTTTTCGTTTCATATATGTACATAACCCTTCTAATCGAAGCAACACTATTCCTAAGTAATCTTCATCCATATTTTTACCATAGGACTGAACGAATAATTTCACTCTCTCTTTAATACGATCTGCATGTTGCGATGATTCATAATGAATGGCTTCACCAGATTCTGTATAATACACTCTACTTAAAGGCACACAAGTATAAAGTGTATAAGCGATATCCCATAGTCTTGGACCAGGAGCAGCAACATCGAAATCAATAATCCCTACTGGCTTCTCATTATTAAAAATAATGTTATATATGGCAAAATCATTGTGGCATAAAACCTCAATGTTATTTGGCGTGTGATCCATCGGTTTCCAATCATCTAATAACGGAAAATCACTTACAGCATCATGGTAAAGGCGGAGCATCTTTGCGATTTCTTTTAATACATCATTAGATCGCATATATTCTTTTAAAGGATAATTCCCAGCTTCTCCTTCAATAAAGGATAAAATCTCTCTATCTTTTTCATCTACACCTAAAAACTTTGGAGCATAATGAAATCCTTTGTTTTCTAAGTGTTGTAATAGCTTATGGATCTTTGCGCTATCTGGCTTTAACTCTCGACGAACAGTATTTTCAGAACGATATACGTTCGAAACGTTTCCGCCTTTTAGCTTTTCTTCGTTATCGTAGTTTGCCATGTGAAAATTCCCCCTATAATTAAAAAATCCAATTCCAAATAGTGAATAGACCAACAATGGCAGAAAAGAGAAGGCAAGCAAGGAATGCTAGACAGCCAAAAGGAACTAGCTTATCTTGCCATGTTTCTTTATACTCATAAATTAACTCCTCTGCTACTTTCTTCTGCACTGAAGATAAAGGTTGATCTTTATACAAACCTTTTATATGGTTAGAATCGCCTTTAAACTTTAAAGCACGTGCAATATGATGCGGATTATTTCCCATTGATTTTTCGAATAATAAACATGATTCATGCATAATATCTGTTTTATGCTCCTCTAGATACCAGTAACGTCCAGCCATTTCTGGATATTGTAATGTATAATAAATATCTCCGAGTTGTTTTCGAAGATGTAATTCATTTGGGTATGTAAAGATGAGGCCGTGCAATCTGTCTCTTGCTTTTCCAAGATTATTATTTTCAATATCCTCTTCGATTCTTGCTAATGTTTTTCTAGGAATTTTGTTGTTCATAAATTCCTCCTTATTTGGAATAGAGATAATTATATTTTATAAGAAATACTAAAAATTAGAAATTCCATTTTAGAAAAAGATTGTACATTTTATTTTAATGTGCTATGATGATGTCAGTTGAATAGTTAAATTAAGCAATCCATATGTTATCAAGTGCTGAAAACGAACGAGAAAAAGTATGTGAGAACTAGTTTATGTTTCGTATTTGATAATGTGTGGATTCTTTTTTTGGACAGGAAGACTAAAAAAATTAAAATTTGTATTTTCTTAGGAGGAAATAATCATGGCAGTAACAGGACAAGTAAAATGGTTTAACAACGAAAAAGGCTTCGGTTTCATCGAAGTTCCAGGCGAAAACGACGTATTCGTACATTTCTCTGCAATCGAAACTGAAGGTTTCAAATCTCTAGAAGAAGGCCAAAAAGTTAGCTTCGAAATCGAAGAAGGTAACCGTGGACCTCAAGCTAAAAACGTAATCAAACTATAATTTTATAGTTGATGATGGAAAAAAGGATGGCTAATGCCATCCTTTTTTTTAGGTTGTGGAGAAATTTTTTCCAGAGCCTGTTTTTATATCTAAATCTCTTTTTTTATGTTAAAACTGGTGAAAAATCACCGGGAATGCGTATTAGTTTCTGTAGAAGAATTAGTTCAGCAAGAGCATTTGCTGCGTATGATAGTAAATAACTATAAATTTGTATTCTCTATTGAGATAGGGAAATCTTTTCCAGATAGACCTTTAGTAACATCTTTTTTGTTAGCATTGTTGTTGGAAGTTTGTACGTTTTGAGATGATGTTTCTAACAGTTGTTCTTGTTCCTTACTAGGGGTATTCAGAGCATCTGAGGGGATGCTATTAACCTGCTGACTTAATAGATTTTCTTTATCCATAGTATACAGCTCCTTTTTGGAATTTGATAAAAAGAAATGTAATTATAAATGGCTACTTATATATATTGTGTTTTTGAATGAAATTATACACAAAACTTATATTACAAAGTTAATTAATTAACGAATTGTTAGTGATGGAAAAAGATGTACAAATTTTAATTTTTTAGTAAAAATTAAAAGCGGGTAACAAGTACAAATACTCTTTCTCATGTTTTATATAAGGATCATATTACAAATCAAAAAAGATGTAGAGAACCTTGGAAGAAAATATAGTTGTTTTTTTAAGGGTGAAGAAGAATAAATAAAATGATACTACAAATGTAAAAAGGCTTTCCAAAAAGGAAGGCCTTTTATTGTTCTTGTCCTGATTTTTTCTTCTCACGTTTTTTACATTCTGGACATTTTGATTTACGAAACGGTTTGGCAAAGAATAGCAGAATGAAAAATAAACCGAATATAATACTAGCTGAGTTTTTCACGATAATGACGCTGCTATTTTTCATTTGAATCGATGGTTGGATCTCTTTTTCTTCCATAGTGGCCCTCCATATATTGGATTTACATTTTAATTATAACAAAGTTAATTGTTGTAATGATGTGAAATGAGGAAGTGATTTCAAATATTTATAGTAGTATAAATGCTTTTTTGTGCACAATGCCATCTTATTATTGTTATATGTTTATTTCGAAATTTGAAGAATGTTTGATAAATAATAAATTAATGTAAAATAGTGGAATGTGCAATCCGTTTTCTTTTCATAGGTGCTAAAATTATATATGCAGCTGCTAATATAAATGGAAAAAAGGAGATAATAGAGTATGGAAAGTAAAGTGGAACGCTATGTCGAAAATTATGTTGTAACGAAAAATACGATGGCCTTACTTCCTGTTATTCTAAGTGAAAAGAAAATTGTTACGCGAGTCGTTGAAATGAATGATTCTTTTTTCGTATTTCAAAAACCACTAGATATTATAGAAAGAAGTTGCCGAAAGCATGGTTCTAGTTTCTTAGGCAGAAAAGAAGGAACGAAAGAATTAACTCATATTACACATAAAGCACCGATTGCGATTAGTCCTACAGATCAACTTTATTTTTTCCCTACCTATTCTTACTCTAGAAAAGAGTGCGCTTGGTTGTCTCACTTTTATATTGAAGGTAATAAAGAATTAAAAGATGGAAATCTTATTATTAGGTTTATAAATGGCTTTGCTGTGAAATTAGAAATATCAAAAACTAGTTTTGAAAATCAACAAAATCGTACAGCGAAATTGCGTACTGAATATGAAGATCGTAGGAAAAAACAAGGGAGCCCTTGTTTTAAAGAGATTGATAAAAAAGAGGAATCAACATTAAGACCTGCTTATGAGAGAGTGTATTTTGTGAAGGAAGGCGAAGTGTGAAAGGATGGGGGAATCCCCATTCTTTTTTTGTTTATCCCGCTATTTACCGGGCCGTAAGACGCACACATCAAAATTCAGCGAAAGCAAAGAAGTTAGGTGGGGCCCTGCAGCCTGTAAAAGCCGGATTGGTGAGGGGTGATTAAAATTTCTCTTTATCAGTATTTATAGATAAATAGATGTACTAGAAAAACCGAGTTGTAATTTCATTTACCGATAAAAATATCGGAAAACCACCTAAATAACAAAACGAACGACATTTTCTGTCGAATATTGATAGATTATCATAGCTAAATAATGAAGGAATTCTTATGAAAGATATGGAAACTTTAATAAATACATCTCCATATGTCGTATCTACCATTTCCTCTTTCATATAAGCAATGATACAGTAGGGATAGTATTTAGAGTAAAGGGGTAAAGTGTAGAATGGATTTTCAGACAATCAAAGAGTATTTTTCACCAGAAAATATGGATCATATTGTTGAGAGTTATAAAGCGTTCGGACCACTTCTTGGTATTGGTTTACCGATGATAGAGGCGTTGATTCCAGCATTACCGCTTATCGTATTTGTACTGGCGAATGCTGTTGCATTTGGCTTTTGGCTCGGTTTTCTTTATTCATGGCTTGGATCAGTAATGGGTGCATTACTTGTCTTTTTCATCATCCGCCATTTTGGTCGCAGTCGTTTCTTTTCGTTTGTAAATAAGCATGAGAGAGTAAGAAAAGCAATGGGGTGGATTGAAAGGAAAGGATTCGCACCGATTTTTGTTATATTTTGTTTTCCGTTTACACCGTCAGCGCTAATAAATGTTGTCGCTGGTTTATCACGAATTAGTGTAAAACAGTTTGGGCTAGCGCTAGCATTCGGAAAACTTGTGATGATTTTTATTTTAACGTATATCGGTCATGATTTAATGTCATTTATTCATAATCCGGTGAAATCAGTCATTGTAGCGATTGGTATTTTTATTTTATGGTATGTCGGTAAGAAAATTGAAGTAAAGTTAGAACTACATTAAGAATAGTCTTCTTTGTAAAGGAAAGCTTCAGTATTAAAGGATAAGGGGAGAAGCAGATGAAGAAAACTTTGAAAAAAGAAGGCATAGAGTGGATACGAACAATTTTAATTGGTGTATTATTAGCTGTATTTTTTCGAACGTTTTTCTTCTCAACGTATGTTGTAGAGGGGAAGTCAATGATGCCGACATTGCAAGATGGTAATATGCTCGTTGTAAATAAGGTGAGTTATCAAGTTGGGGACTTGAACAGATTTGACGTTGTGGTGTTTCATGCGAATAAAAAAGAGGACTATGTAAAGCGAATTATCGGTTTACCTGGAGATCATATTGAATATAAGCATGATAAGTTATATATAAATGGACAATTTATTGATGAGCCGTATCTAGAGAAGTATAAGAAAGAGATAAATGGAAGGCAACTAACAGGCGACTTTAAATTAGAAGAGTTAACGAAAGAAAAGCTGGTGCCACCCGGGTTTATTTTTGTAGTAGGTGATAACCGGCTCGGGAGCTGGGATAGTAGACACTTTGGCTTTGTAAAAGCTGATACAGTCGTCGGTAAAGTTGATTTGCGATATTGGCCAATTCAAGAGGTGCAAACGAATTTTTCAAAAGGTTGATATAATAGATAGAAGTATAGAAAAGACAAACAACTCAGTTTGTCTTTTTTCGTGTACTATAATACAATTATAGTAGCAAACTAACGTTCGTTATGTAAGTGAAAGGTGGGGTTACATGTCACTTCGATTTGTGATTGGTAGAGCGGGAAGTGGAAAAAGTACACTTTGTTTACGCGAAGTGCAAGAAGAGTTAAAACAGCGCCCGAGAGGGAAAACAATATTATATCTTGTGCCAGAACAGATGACATTCCAGACGCAGCAGGCGTTAATTGGAAGTGAGGATGTAAGGGGGTCTATTCGGGCACAAGTTTTTAGCTTTTCACGATTAGCGTGGAAGGTACTGCAAGAAGTTGGCGGAGCGAGTCGTCTTCATATTGATGAAGCTGGTGTACATATGTTACTCCGTAAAATTGTAGAGTCTCGTAAAGATGGATTATCGGTGTTCCAAAAAGCAGCGGAGCAAAACGGTTTCTTTGAACATCTTGGCAGTATGATCGCGGAGTTTAAACGTTACAATGTAACGCCATCTAACGTATATGAAATGTGGCAACAATTAGATGCGCATAGTAGCAGTGCCGAACAAAAGTTACTAGCGAATAAAGTGTATGATTTACAGCTATTATACGATGATTTTGAACGTGCTTTAATTGGAAGATACTTAGATTCAGAAGACTACCTGCAATTGCTAGTGGAAAAGCTTCCGCAGTCTGAATATGTAAATGGTGCGGAAATTTATATAGATGGATTTCATTCATTCTCCCCGCAAGAGTTAGAGATCGTAAGACAGCTTATGATTTGCGGAGCGAAAGTTACGATCACGTTAACGATAGATGAAAAAACGTTAGCGCAGCCAGTAAATGAACTCGATTTATTTTATGAAACGACGTTAACGTATGAAAAAATAAAGCAAGTAGCACGTGAAGAGAAAATAGAAATTGAAAAAACAATCCCACTTATGGAACAGCCGCGTTTTCATTCTCCAGCATTAGCGCATTTAGAAGCTCATTATGAAGCGCGTCCGAATGAAAAATTTAACGGTGAAGCGAGTGTAACGATTAGTACAGCTGCGAATTTACGAGCGGAGGTAGAAGGTGTTGCTCGTGAAATTCGTAAACTTGTTGCGGATGAAAAATATCGTTACCGAGATATTGCAGTGCTTCTTCGTAATGGGGAAAGTTATTACGATGTGATGCGAACGTTATTTACAGATTATAATATCCCGCACTTCATCGATGAAAAGCGCCCGATGTCACACCACCCATTAGTAGAATGTATTCGTTCTGCACTCGAGATTATTAGTGGGAATTGGCGTTATGATGCGGTGTTCCGTTGCGTGAAAACAGAGCTTTTATATCCATTAGACGTAAGAAAAGAAGCGATGCGTGAAGAAATGGATGAATTTGAAAATTACTGTTTAGCGTACGGTGTACAAGGAAAGAGATGGACTGCTGAAGATCCATGGATGTATCGGCGTTATCGTTCTCTTGATGATACGAACGGGATGATTACAGACAGTGAACGTGAAATGGAAGAGAAAATAAATAGGCTACGTGACGTTGTAAGAACACCTGTTATTCGCATGCAAAAAAGGTTAAAGCGTGCAGGAACAGTTATGCAAATGTGTGAAGCAGTTTACTTATTTTTAGAAGAGCTGGATGTTCCGAAGAAACTAGAAGAATTACGTATACGTGCAGAAGAAAGTGGAGACTTCTTATTTGCGACAGATCATGAACAAGTATGGGAAGAAGTAATGAGCCTTCTTGATACGTTTGTAGAGATGCTTGGTGAAGAGAAAATGTCTCTTTCTATGTTTACGGACGTTATGTCGACAGGTCTTGAGGCACTTCAATTTGCTAACATTCCGCCGTCATTAGACCAAGTGTTAATTGCTAATATTGATCACTCCAGGTTATCTGACGTGAAAGCAACGTTTATTATAGGTGTAAATGAGGGTGTCATTCCAGCAGCACCTATGGATGAAGGGATGCTTTCTGATGAGGAAAGAGAAGTTCTTGGTGCGGCAGGGATTGAATTAGCGCCAACGACGAGACAAACTTTGTTAGAAGAACAGTTCGTTATGTATCAAATGGTAACGAGAGCATCTGAGAAGTTATACATTTCATGCCCGCTTGCGGATGAAGAAGGAAAGACGTTACTTGCGTCTAGCTTTATTAAGAAAATAAAAAGAATGTTCCCTAATGTGAAAGATTCATTTATTACGAATGACGTAAATGATTTATCACGTTCAGAACAAATTTCATACGTAGCAACGCCAGAAGTAACGTTATCTTACGTTATGCAGCAACTACAAACGTGGAAGCGATACGGATTTGAAGGGAATTTAGACTTTTGGTGGGACGTATATAATTTCTACGTAACTTCAGATGAATGGAAACAAAAAAGTAGCCGCGTCTTATCAAGTTTATTCTATCGAAATCGTGCGAAGAAACTAAGTACAGCAGTAAGTAGAGATTTATACGGAGATATAATTAAAGGAAGCGTCTCTCGTATGGAACTATTTAATCGTTGTGCATACGCTCATTTTGCGCAGCACGGTTTATCGCTTAGAGAGCGTGATATTTTCAAGCTTGATGCGCCAGACATCGGCGAATTATTCCATGCGGCATTAAAGAAAATTGCGGACAAGTTATTGCGTGAAAACCGTACTTGGGCGGATTTATCCATAAAAGAGTGTGAGCATCTTTCTGTTTTAGTAATAGAAGAAATCGCACCGTTATTACAACGACAAATTTTATTAAGTTCAAACCGTCATTTCTATTTAAAACAAAAACTACAACAAATCATTTTCCGTACGTCAATCATTCTTCGTGAACATGCGAAGTCAAGCGGATTCGTACCAGTTGATTTAGAAGTGCCGTTCGGTATGGGTGGTACAGGATCGCTTCCGCCGATGGAATTTTCATTACCAAATGGTGTAAAGATGGAAGTAGTCGGCCGTATTGACCGTGTTGATAAGGCAGAAGATGAGAACGGGACGTTCTTACGTATTATTGATTATAAATCAAGTTCAAAAGCGTTAGATTTAACGGAAGTGTATTACGGATTAGCACTTCAAATGTTAACGTATTTAGATGTTGTTACTTCGAATGCACAGACGTGGATGAAAAAAGGCCACGCAGCATCACCAGCTGGTGTATTGTATTTCCATATTCATAACCCAATCGTTGAGATGAAAGGTGACGCATCTGAAGCTGAAATTGAAAAAGAAATTTTAAAGAAATTTAAAATGAAAGGACTCGTATTAGGAGATGCTGACGTTGTTCGTTTAATGGATAACAAACTTTCAACAGGAAGCTCGGATATTATTTCTGCTGGCCTGAAAAAAGACGGTAGCTTTAGTGCGCGTTCAAGTATTGCAAGTGAGCAAGAGTTTAACGTACTGCAAAAATATGTACACCATACGTTTGAAAATATCGGAAAAGATATTACAGAAGGTGTTATCGATATTGCTCCTTATAAAATGGGAAATAAAGCAGCATGTACGTTCTGTAACTTCAAATCTGTTTGTCAATTTGATGAGTCACTTGAAGATAATCAATTCCGTACGTTAAAAGATATGAAAGATAGTGAAGCGATGGAGAAAATAAGAGAGGAGGTTGGCGGAGAATGATAGAAAATTGGCCTAAAAAACCAGAAGGTAGTCAATGGACAGATGACCAGTGGAAAGCTGTTGTAGCGAACGGACGTGATATTTTAGTTGCGGCTGCAGCTGGATCAGGTAAAACAGCAGTATTAGTTGAACGTATTATTAAAAAGATTATTAATGAAGAGAATCCAGTCGATGTCGACCGCCTGCTCGTTGTAACATTTACGAATGCAGCAGCGCAAGAGATGAAAAATCGAATCGGGGAAGCGTTAGAAAAGGTATTAATTGATGAACCAGGCTCTCAGCATGTAAGAAAGCAACTGAGCCTATTAAATAAAGCTTCCATTTCAACAATTCACTCATTCTGTTTACAAGTAATTAGAGGATATTACTACATGCTGGATGTTGATCCTCGTTTCCGTATTGCGAATCAAACAGAAAATGAATTGTTAAAAGAAGAAGTGCTAGATGACATATTAGAAGAAGAGTACGGAATCGAAGATAATACAATCTTCTTTGAACTTGTTGATCGTTATACGAGTGACCGTAGTGATGATGACTTACAACGTATGATTTTAGCGCTTCATACAGAGTCAAGAGCGCATCCAAATCCGGAAAAATGGCTTGATAAATTAGTAGAAGCATATGACGTAGAAGGAAAGACAATTGAAGATTTAGTATATGCTTCTTATTTATTAGAAGATGTGAAATTCCAGCTTGAAACAGCGGAACAGCATATTCGTAAGGCAACTGAACTCGCAATGCTTCCTGACGGTCCAGCGCCTCGCGTTGAAACCCTGCAAGCAGATGTAGCTTTACTTGGAACGTTATCATCAGCTGCTCGTGAGTCGTGGACAAGCGTGTATGAAGCGATGCAAAACGTATCGTGGCAAACGTTAAAGCGTATTAAGAAAAGTGATTACAATGAAGATGTTGTAAAACAAGTAGACTCTCTTCGTAATAAAGCGAAAGATGAAGTAAAGAAATTACAAGAAGAGTTATTTAGCCGCAAACCTGAAAGTTTCTTACGAGATTTTCAAGATATGCACCCAGTATTAGAAAAGCTTGTTCAACTTGTAAAAGTATTTACAGAGCGTTTCCAAGCGATGAAGCGAGATAAAGGAATGGTCGATTTCACAGATTTAGAGCATTTCTGTTTACAAATTTTAAGTGAACAAAGTGAAAATGGTGAAATGAATCCGTCAGCAGTAGCGCTTCAATATCGTAATAAATTTGCTGAAGTGTTAGTCGATGAATATCAAGATACGAACTTTGTACAGGAATCCATTATTAAATTCGTAACGAAAGATTCTGAGAGTGAAGGAAACTTGTTCATGGTTGGTGACGTAAAGCAGTCAATTTATCGTTTCCGATTAGCAGAACCAGGCCTGTTTCTAGGAAAGTATAAACGCTTCACACAAGAAGGATTGGGCGGCGGAATGAAGATTGATTTGGCGAAAAACTTCCGTAGTCGTCATGAAGTGCTAGCAGGTACGAACTTCATTTTCAAACAAATTATGGGCGAAGAAGTTGGAGAGATTGACTACGATGCTGACGCTGAATTAAAACTAGGCGCTACCTATCCAGAAGGTGAAGATGTAGCGGCAGAATTACTATGTATTGAGCAAACGGAAGAAGAAGTAATAGACGGTGAAGAAGGTGCAGAAGTCGAAAAAGCACAGCTTGAAGCTCGCCTTATGGCGCAGCGCATTAAAGCGATGGTTGATTCCGGTTATGAAGTGTATGACCGTAAAACGGATAGTATGCGTCCTGTACAATACCGCGACTTTGTTATTTTACTTCGCTCCATGCCGTGGGCGCCGCAAATTATGGAAGAGTTAAAATTGCAAGGAATTCCGGTATATGCTGACCTTGCGACTGGTTATTTTGAAGCAACGGAAGTAAATATTATGATGAACGTATTCCGCGTTATTGATAATCCGATGCAAGATATCCCGCTTGCAGCTGTACTTCGTTCCCCAATCGTTGGATTAAACGATGAAGACCTTGCGACGCTTCGTGCTCACGGAAAGAAAGGTTTGTTTTATGAAGTAATGAGCTCATTCTTAAAAGGTGCACCGCTTGAAGAGGAACAAGAACTTCATGAAAAACTAGAGTGGTTTTATAACTTACTGCAAGGATGGCGTGAATTTGCACGTCAACAATCACTTTCTGATTTAATTTGGAAAGTGTACGGCGAGACAGGCTATTACGACTTCGTTGGCGGTTTACCAGCTGGAAAGCAAAGGCAGGCAAACTTACGCGTACTATATGACCGTGCAAGACAATATGAAGCAACATCATTTAGAGGGTTATTCCGGTTCTTACGTTTTATTGAACGTATTTTAGAACGCGGTGATGATATGGGTACGGCGAGGGCTCTCGGTGAACAAGAAGACGTTGTTCGCATCATGACGATCCATAAAAGTAAAGGGCTAGAGTTCCCAGTTGTATTTGTAGCTGGACTCGGCCGTCGTTTTAATACACAAGACTTAATGAAACGTTTCTTACTCCATAAAGATTTCGGTTTCGGTTCGCAATTTATCGATCCGCGTAAACGAATTAAATACACGACATTATCACAGCTTGCAATTAAGCGTAAAATGAAAATGGAATTAATTGCGGAAGAAATGCGCGTACTATACGTAGCGTTGACGCGTGCGAAAGAGAAGTTAATTTTAATCGGAACAGTTAAGGATGCAAATAAGGAAATGGAAAAATGGCTTGATGCGAGGGAACATAGTGAATGGTTATTACCAGATCACATACGTGCCGGAGCGTCTTGTTATTTAGACTGGATTGCACCTTCATTATATAGACACCGTGATAGTGAAATGCTTCTTGAATTAGGACAAGGAAGTATTCCAGATGAAATTTACGGGTATGACACGAGCTGGAAAGTAGAAGTTGTGGAAGGTAACACGCTACTTGCACCAGAGCCAGTTCAAGAAGAGAAACAAGAATTGTTAGAAGCGATTCGTGAGAAAAAGGCTGTTCCCCTGCAAAGTGAACGGAAAGAAGAAGTGTACGACAGATTAATGTGGAAGTACGGATATGAGGATGCAACATCTTATCGTGCGAAGCAATCTGTTACAGAAATAAAGAGAAATTATCAATCTGAAGAAGGTAGCGATAATGCCTTTATTAAAAAACTACGTGCGCCAATTAAAACACGTCCGCGTTTTATGGAGAAAAAAGGGTTAACGTACGCAGAGCGTGGAACAGCAGTCCATGCCGTTATGCAGCATGTTGATTTGAAGAAGCCGATTACGGTTGAAGTTCTTCAAGAGCAAATTGCTGGAATGGTAAATAAGGAATTATTAACATTCGAGCAGGCGGAAGAAATAGCGATTGAAAAAGTAATTTCATTCTTTGACAGTGATTTAGGTAAAAGGGTACTAGCGGCGAAAAGTGTTGAGCGTGAAGTGCCATTTACGATGATGCTTGCAGCAGAAGAAGCATATCAAGATTGGCAAGGGAAGAGTGAAGAAACGATTCTTGTCCAAGGGGTTATCGACTGCATGATTGAAGAGGAAGACGGCATTACGTTAATCGACTTCAAAACAGATACGATTGAAGGGAAATTCCCAGGCGGATTCGAACAAGCAAAACCAATTTTAGAAGATCGATATAAAGTACAGCTTTCGTTATATGCAAAAGCACTGGAGAAAAGCTTACAACATCCTGTGAAAGAGAAGTGTTTATACTTCTTTGATGGGAATCACGTTGTAAATATTGAGGAATAGAGGGGCTTGAAAATGGTAACGGAAAAAACGTTAAGAACTTGTGAACAGGGACACGAGTACTATAAAAGTAGTGATTGTCCAACTTGCCCAACATGTGAGAAAGAGAAAAAGCCAAAAGAAGGTTTTCTCTCTCTTCTTTCAGCGCCAGCAAGAAGGGCATTAGAACACCATGGAATTCAAACTGTAGAAGAACTCTCAAAATATAGTGAAAAAGAAATTTTAAAACTGCATGGTATGGGACCTGCGTCTTTGCCGAAGCTTAGAAAGGCTTTGGAGGAGAGAGGGTTATCATTTAAATAAAATGAAATAGTGCCTCTTTACTACTTACCTGTTTATACTGCTATTTGTGGACAGTAAAGCTCTTAATTATTAAAATTTCATTTTAATAATTTTGAATTAGATAAAAGAAAAAAGTAGGAGAATATCTCCTACTTTTTTTACGCTGTTCCAATCTGATCTTGATCCGCCACATCAGAATCAAACGTATTTGTTGCACTAACACCGTTAAACGTATTTACGACAAATCCAACATTGGAAGCTCCAGATCCGTTATAAGCTTTCGTGTTTTCTTTCGGAGATACGTTATAAAAATCTCCTAAGTTGAAAGAGCCGTTACTATTTTGAACGACGAGATTTCCTACAACCGAAGGCATACCATCCACCTACTTTACTAAGCTTTTTACTTACTATATGAATTATTGTGCGGAAGGTTCATCCGTAATATATTGGCGGATTTGCATAATACGAGAGTTATTAAAACCATAATCAACATTTCCAATTTGAAAGCAACCAGAATTTAAAAGTGTCCGCAATTCAACGTTATTAACTTGAATAAAAGGGCATTCATTTATAATATTTAATTTTACATCTGTCGTTCGTTTTGGAATTGTAATGTGTTCATCTGTAAAGATTTCAAAAGCATCGAAGCGACCTTCTCCCTTTATATAACAAGGAATTTCACGGTGGACGGCAAGAGCTCTACTTTTTAATTCCATTTGATTGGCATCTCCAACTTGAAATACGGCAGCAATCCCTAAAGAAATAATAGAAACATTTTGGACAATAGACACATGATGTAACATAATTTTTCAGTCTCCTTAACCTGGAGTAGGAGGGACATCTGTTACTAATGGTACAAATGGCCCCTCTGTAACTGTTTCAAATGGTGTATCGAGAATAGAAGATAGAATGAGGAGATTTGCATCTCCAATTAAAAAGAGTGCGGACGACGATACACCGTTCATTTTAATCTGTCCGACTTTTAACTCACGGTTTACAACGTTAAGGTTCATACATACTTACTCCTTTCGGAAATTTCCCGGTATGTGCTGAATAAATGAGAGAAAGGCTTTGTCAATATCTTGTTTCATTGCCTGAATAATGATATCTCGTAAATAATCTGGATCTGTTGAAATACCTTCATATGATTGAACTTGTGATAAATAATAAGGGAGTCGATGCTCCATCTGTTTTTTTATGTCATCCACCATCATTTGTCGATACATTTCATCAAGCGGTGTTCTCTCTTCTTGTTCAAAATGGAGAATACGATTATATGCTTCTTCATCTAAGTATCGATGCATTTCTTGGAGGATACCTTGATAAAAGTCTGGGTTTGTTTCGGTTTCAGGATTTACCTTCAATGTTTCTGTATCCACTTGAAAATCTTCAATTTGTTGTCCTTTTGCTGAAAATGGGTTTAAGCCAATATTTAAAGTGCCATTTAAATTTTCGACTTTTAATTGATCGAATTTGTATTCCACTTTTCCTACAGAAGAGGAGGGGCGATTTTTTAATTCGTTAAGCTCTTCTTGGAGTTGGCGCACTTGATCTTCTAAATTGAGGATGGCTGCTTGTTGTGTTTGAAGAGCTTGTTGAAGTTGGTGTAAGTAAGTATATATATCTTGATTCATTTGTGAAACCTCCTTTTCAATAGGGAGGGTAAAAATATTCCTGCTATATATTTATGACAAGGATGTCTTAAGAAGAACTAGTTGATGGTTTGATAGAAATAATTTGTCCGCTTGCCTGTAATGGGCGAAGCGGCTCCGTAAATCCGCCCGTATTTGAAAATTTAGATAGGGCTTTAATACTTCCGGCAGTGCCAATTTGGAATACAGAAGAGGTTGTAATGCTATCAATTTTAATGCTGTTAATGATGATGCTTTGGTTTACGTAAAAATTCAATACAATCGCCCCCTTTAAGTTGAACCAATTATCGCTTGATCAACGACATCTGAATCATTAACAGTCGTTGCACTTTGATAATTGTAGACAGAAACATTATCTCCAACATTAAAAGAGCCGGCCCCGGCGAAAGCACGTGAGTAACTAATAGGCCTAATCGCAAATACATCTCCAATATGAAAAATACCACTTGATCCAATATTGACGATACGAATATGTCCGACCATAGCTGGCATACAAAACACCCTTCGTTTGTAAAATTTTCTTTTCTACTATTGTATGGGCGTTTCCGATAAAATGTGTGTTTTTTTGAAATAAAAGAAACACACACATTATTGCGTGTGTGTGTTGAGTGTTTGATTTGGGTGAAAATCCGTATGTACATGCCAAATTACATTTAAGAGCCTGTCCAGTTCTTGGCTACAATCCACTGTTTTTTGAGAAGTCATTCCATAGCGTTCAGCAAAATAAATCATTTTTTCACGTTTTTTTTCAATCGCTTGCTCAAACATTGAAATCGGCTCCATCTCTAAATGAAATTTTTAGTATATATGTAGTACATATTATACAAAAACTCCATAAAAAAGAAATACCTTCGCTAAAAAAAGTAAAAATTCTACATTTTATGCCAAATGTAAAGGGGGAACGAATAGGATGTGAGAAGAATATTGTAAAAATTAGCGTGCATGAGAAGGTTTTTTTCTTGCGGATGCGAATACAATTAAAGGGTATGAGTTTTAGGATGGAGAGTGGAAATATTGCGTTTTGTAACGGCGAAGAAAGAAGAAAAGGTATTTGTAGGTATTGTGGATGAAGAAGAAGAAAAGGTATTACACTTAAGAGAAGCGCAAAGACAAAAAGGGGAAAAGGTTACAATCCCTATTACAATGTTAGAGTGTATTGAAAGAGGGACTGAGTGCTTTGAGAAAGTATGTGAAATTGTAAATTGGGCAAAAGAAAACGGGGAAGCGGCGTATTATCCGTTAACAGAGGTGAAAATATTAGCACCGATTCCAAGGCCAAGAAAGAATATTTTGTGCGTTGGAAAAAACTATCGTGAGCATGCGGTAGAAATGGGCGGAGTAGAGTCTATTCCAGAAAATATAATGATCTTTACGAAAGCACCAACAACAGTTATTGGCATAAATGAGCAAATTAATGGTCACCCTCATGCAACGGACGAACTAGATTACGAAGGAGAACTAGCTGTCATTATAGGTAAGCGAGGAAAGCAAATTAAAAAAGAAAAAGCGCTTGAGCATGTTTTTGGTTATACGATTATAAATGATGTAACAGCTCGAGACATTCAAAGAAAACATAAACAGTTTTTCCTTGGGAAAAGCTTCGATACATTTTGCCCGATGGGACCGTATTTAATTCATAAATCGGTGGTTAATGCGCCGAATGCATTACACATTGAAACGGTAGTAAATGGAGAAGTAAGGCAAACTTCCAACACAAATAAAATGATTTTTTCGATAGAAGAAATTATTTCAACGATAAGCAAAGGAATGACTTTAGAACCAGGTGATATTATCGCAACAGGAACCCCGGCTGGTGTCGGAAAAGGTTTTACACCACCGAAGTTTTTACATGCTGGTGATGAAGTGGTCATTACAGTAGAAGGAATTGGTGCTTTGCGAAATGTAGTGAAATAAAGAAAAGAGCTATCTTGTTAAAAGATAGCTTTTTTTTATGGCCTTGGATTATAGAGGTAATCGATAACGGAAAAAGTGTAAAGGCCAATGAATGCAAGTGTACAAATGCCAAATAGTATAACCGTAAGTGCACTTTTTTCTCGTCCAAAACCAATGATAGTAAGAATAACAGCAATCCAAAATGATGCTTTCAGTAGTGTGAATGTAATAGGAGTTGAGTAGTGAGTAAGCCATGTTGTGGAAAGTAGGAAGCCAAAGAATGTAACTAAAATAAAAGATGTAGCTAAATAGTTAATCTGTTTACCATATCTTAATAGCATATTGCACCTCCTTTACGATTTTAAAATACAGAAAATTACAATTTCATCTTAATATAATTGAATATAAAAAGAAAGAGGTTGTCCCAAGATGTCGGACAACCTCTCTATTATTACGATAATACAGCTTTAATTTTTTGGAATGCCCACTCTAAATCTTCTTCAGAGATTACTAGAGGTGGTGCGATACGAATTACGTTTTCGTGTGTTTCTTTACATAGTAGACCAGCTGCTTTTAGTTGTTCACAGTAAGGGCGAGCTGGTTCGTTTAATTCGATACCGATGAATAAACCTTTACCGCGAACTTCAGTGATCATTGGGTTATCAATTTCTTTTAATTGCCCAACTAATTTTTCTCCTAATTGAAGAGAGCGCTCTGTTAATTTTTCTTCTTCTAACACTTCAAGAGCTGCGATAGACACAGCGCATGCAAGTGGATTACCACCGAATGTAGAACCGTGAGAACCTGGCTCAAATACGCCTAAAATGTCGCGATTTGCTGCAACGCAAGAGATCGGGAACACACCGCCACCAAGTGCTTTACCAAGTATGTACATGTCAGGAGTTACATCGTCCCAGTCACAAGCGAATACTTTACCAGTACGGCCTAAGCCTGTTTGGATTTCATCTGCTACGAATAAAACGTTTTCTTTTTTACATACTTCAAGAGCTTCTTTTAAGTAACCAGCTGGTGGGATATTAATTCCTGCTTCACCTTGAATTGGCTCTAAAATGAATGCAGCTGTGTTTGGTGTAATTGCGGCTTTTAATGCTTCTAAATCACCGTAAGGAATCACAACGATGCCAGGAAGCATTGGGCCGAATCCACGCTTGTACTCTTCATTTGAAGACATAGAAACAGAACCCATTGTACGTCCGTGGAAGTTATCTTCACAAACGATGATTTCAGCACGGTTTGCTTCTACTTTCTTCACATCATAAGCCCAGCGACGAACTGTTTTAATTGCAGTTTCAACAGCTTCAGCACCTGTATTCATTGGAAGTACCATTTCTTTATTAGTTAGTTTCGCAACTTTTTCGTACCAAGGACCTAATTGATCGCTATGGAAAGCACGAGAAGTTAACGTAACACGATTAGCTTGGTCAATTAAAGCGTTAATAATTTTCGGGTGACGATGACCTTGGTTTACTGCAGAATATGCACTTAATAAGTCCATATAGCGGTTTCCTTCAGGATCTTCTACCCAAACACCTTCTGCTTTAGAAATAACGATTGGAAGTGGGTGATAGTTATTTGCTCCGTATGTGTCTGTAAGTTCGATAATATCCTTAGTTTGAATCATGATTGTTCCCCCTTTTGTTATTACAAGAAGTTTGTAAATACTCTAAATATTATATCATTTAAATGTAAAAAAGCGAAACATTTCCTGAAAATAAATGAACATGTTATCATATAGAGTGAAAAAGTGTGAAAAGAGGAGGTAAGGGATACGATGGTACATATGCATATTACAGCATGGGCGTTAGGTTTAATTTTATTCTTCGTTGCGTATTCACTTTATTCAGCAGGAAGAAAAGGTAAAGGTGTACATATGGGGCTTCGCCTAATGTATATCATCATTATTGTGACAGGCTTCATGTTGTACATGAGTATTGTGAAGACCGCAACAGGTAGCATGCACATGTGGTATGGCTTAAAAATGTTAGCTGGTATTTTAGTTATCGGTGGAATGGAAATGGTTCTTGTGAAAATGAGCAAAAACAAACCAACAGGGGCGGTTTGGGGCTTATTTATTGTTGCGCTAGTAGCAGTATTATACTTAGGACTGAAATTGCCACTTGGCTGGTACGTATTCAAATAAAAATAAAACCACCTTATAATCCTCAAAGACTTGGGAGATAAGGTGGTTTTATTTTTTTATGTCGCATCGATATGCAACTCTTCTCCATTTACTTTCGTAAAACGGAACATATTTTTATTGGATGTAGTGTGACGGACGAAATGATGCTGTAGTGTACAGATTATCTCTTCGTTATCAAACAAAAGAATATTTACTCCTTCGCGTGACTCCTCTTTCGGTAAGAAAGATAAATAATTATGACAATACATGCAATCATATAAAGAGTAGTGAAGTGATTGCAATGATTCGGTTAATAATGTGAACACAGAGTCAGGTAATTCCTCGAGCCATTCATTATAGCTAAGAAGTAATTTTTTTCGAATACGTATCATTTCCCCGTTTTGCAGGTGGTGCTGTTCGTTTGCGATTTGTAATACATCTTGTTCATAGAAACGGGCTGGTAGCCAGTTGTTGTTATATAAAATCTCAAAACCATCTTCGGCAATATCTTCTAATAAAAATGCTTCATCATTTTCATCATCAAAGAATACCCATTCATTGTTTATATATTCTACATTACCGACTGTATGAGCGCGAGGCTGGTTATATAAAATATGGTTACGTTGTATCATACACGATTTCTCCTTTATGAAAAGTAGTTATTTCTGTTATAGACAGTTCGTGCATTCTTTATAACTAGACACATCTAGACATAGGTGGGCATACAATAAAACACGTTTTACTGAGTGAAAATGCTATTCCATATGTGGATAGTAGGTTATCGTCAAGTTTTTCGTTTTTTTGATCCGCACCTTGTAGGGTGGGGATTACTGCTCGTTTAGGAAAAGAAATAGGATGGAAGGATGATTTATATGTGCGGGATTACAGGATGGGTGGATTATAAACGCTCATTAGAAGGAGAAAGAGATGTCGTTACGAAGATGGCTGAGACGTTAGCGAAACGTGGTCCGGATGATAATAAAGTTTGGATTAAAGGCAATGTCGCATTTGGGCATAAACGGTTAATCGTTGTGGACCCTGAGGGCGGGAAACAACCGATGACTTGTTTAAAAGATGAAACGAATTATGCAATTTGCTATAACGGTGAACTGTATAACACAGAGGATATTCGAAAGGAATTATTAAGAAGAGGATATACGTTCAAAGGTCATTCGGATACGGAGGTGCTATTAGCGTCGTATATTGAATGGAAAGAAGAATGTGTCGATCATTTAAACGGTATATATGCGTTTGCTGTATGGGATGAACAGAAAGAACAAGTATTTATTGCGCGAGATCGATTAGGTGTAAAACCGCTATTTTATAAATACGATAGTGGGCGATTACTATTTGGTTCAGAGTTAAAAGCGATACTGGCTCATCCAGATGTGAAGGCAGAAGTAACGTTAGAAGGGTTATCCGAAATATTCGGTCTTGGACCATCGAGAACACCTGGTCATGGTATTTATGCTGGTATAAAAGAATTACGTCCAGGTCATGCGATGACATTTTCAAAGAACGGTTTATGTATATGGAGATATTGGAATGTGGAAAGCAAAAAACATGAAGACTCCTTTGAAGAAACAGTAGAAAAAACACGCTTTTTATTACAAGATGCGATTACAAGGCAGCTCGTTTCTGATGTACCACTATGTACTTTTCTATCAGGGGGTGTAGATTCGAGCGCTATAACAGCAATTGCTGCAAAAGAATATGTAAGGTCAGGAAAAGGACAATTACACACATACTCTGTTGATTATGAAGATAATGACAAATACTTTAAAGCGAATGCGTTCCAGCCAAATTCAGATGCACCATTTATTCATTTGATGACGGAGACGTTTCAAACAATCCACCATCGTTGCGTCATTTCAAATGAACAATTAGCGCAGTATTTAACAGAAGCCGTACTCGTTCGTGATTTGCCTGGTATGGCAGATATCGATTCGTCATTACTATGGTTTTGCCGTGAAATTAAACAAGATTTTGTCGTTGGTTTATCTGGGGAATGTGCAGACGAAATATTTGGTGGTTATCCGTGGTTTTATAGAGAAGATGATTTACAATCGAGTGCGTTTCCGTGGATGCGCTCTACAGAAGCGCGTGAACAATTGCTAAAGAAAGAATGGAGAAATAAATTAAATTTACAACAATATGTACAGCAGCGTTATGAAGAATCCATTCAAGAAGTTCCTATTTTAGAGGGAGAAAGTCCGCTAGAAGCAAAAAGACGCCAATTATTTTATTTAAATATGGTATGGTTTATGACAACATTATTAGACAGAAAAGACCGCATGAGTATGGGGGCAAGTTTAGAAGTACGTGTTCCATTTGCAGATCATCGCCTTGTCGAATATGCGTGGAATATTCCTTGGGAAATGAAAATGTATAAAAACCGCGAAAAAGGTCTATTACGTAAAGCGTTAGAAGATGTACTTCCACATGACATCTTATATAGAAAGAAGAGTCCTTATCCGAAAACGCACAATCCACACTATACAAAAGCAGTAACAGTATGGCTTCAAAATCTATTAACGGATAAAGGTTCAATTTTACACGAATTGTTTGATAAAGAGCAGTTGAACGGATTAATTCAGTCTGGTGGCAGTGCATTTCAAACACCATGGTTTGGTCAATTGATGACTGGGCCACAGCTTTTAGCTCATTTAGCACAAATTCACGTTTGGTTTAAAGAATATGGGGTAAATATTAAGGAATAAGGGAAAAGCGGCTTGCAATTATGTAAGTCGCTTTTTATTAAAGAAATTGTCATATAAAATTCAAAATCACCTTATAAATAATACTTAATTAGAATTATTATTTTGACGTACTTATTATTGCTTGTTATAATTGGAAACAAACGTTCTGAAAAGGATTCTCATTTATAAAATTGAGGTGTTATATAGATGACAAAGAAAAAAATAGGTTTACTCGTAATGGCGTATGGAACACCAGAATCATTAGACGATGTAGAGGCATATTATACACATATCCGTCACGGGCGTAAGCCGTCAGAAGAAGCGCTTGAAGATTTAATTGGGCGCTATAAAGCGATTGGTGGAATTTCGCCGCTTGCAAAAATTACGAAAGAGCAGGCGCATAAATTAACAGATTCAATGAATAACATATTTACAGAGTATGAATTTACTTGTTACTTAGGTTTAAAACATACTGCGCCATTTATAGAAGAGGCTGTAGAGGAAATGAAGCGAGATGGAATTGAGCAGGCGATTAGTATCGTATTAGCACCGCACTATTCTACATTTAGCATTAAAGCGTATAATGACCGTGCTATTCGTCTTTCAAAAGAAATCGGTGGTCCTGTTATTGAACCAATTGAACAATGGTACGATGAACCGAAGTTTATTTCGTATTGGGCAGAGCAAATAAAAGAAACATTTACAAAGATTGAAGATAAAGAGAAAACAGTCGTAATTTTTTCGGCGCATAGTTTGCCAGAAAAAATTATTGCAGCAGGAGACCCATATGTAGAACAACTAAAGTATACGGCAGATTTAATTGCAGAAGCTGCAAATATTCAAAACTATACAATTGGTTGGCAAAGTGCTGGGAATACTCTTGATCCATGGATTGGTCCAGATGTGCAAGATTTAACGAAAGATTTATATGAAGAGCATGGGTACGAATCTTTCATATATTGCCCAGTTGGTTTTGTAGCGGAGCATTTAGAAGTTTTATATGACAACGATTATGAATGTAAAGTTGTAACTGATGAATTAAATGCCAAATATTTTAGACCAAATATGCCGAATGCACAATCTGCATTTATCGACTGTTTGGCTGAAATTGTTTCAAAAAAAGTGAAGGAAATAGTTGACAAAGGTTTAGTTTTGAATAATAATTAGTTTATAATAATTTTAAACAAATAATAATTACTATGAAAGAAAGAGGAGGATCCCCCTAGATGAATCCAAATAATCGCTTAACAACAAACCAAGGTGCTCCAGTTGGAGACAACCAAAATTCTCGTACAGCTGGTCGTCGTGGACCAGTATTATTAGAAGACTATCATTTAGTAGAAAAACTTGCACACTTTGATCGTGAACGTATTCCGGAGCGTGTTGTGCATGCGCGTGGTGCAGGTGCTCACGGTGTATTCGTAACGAAAAATAGCATGAAGCCATATACGAAAGCGGCATTTTTACAAAATGAAGGAACTGAAACACCTGTATTTGTTCGTTTTTCAACGGTTATTCATGGTCAAGGTTCTCCTGAAACAGCGCGTGATCCGCGTGGGTTCGCTGTTAAATTTTATACAGAAGAAGGAAACTACGATATCGTAGGTAATCATTTACCTGTTTTCTTCATTCGTGATGCAATTAAATTCCCTGATATGGTACATTCTTTAAAACCAGCACCTGATACGAATATTCAAACGCCAGATCGTTACTGGGATTTCATGACGTTAAGTCCAGAATCTACACATATGATGACATGGGTATTTTCTGATTACGGTACACCAGCAAGCTATCGTGAAATGGAAGGTTTCGGTGTCCATTCATTTAAATGGATTAATGAAGAAGGTAAAATTGTTTATATTAAATACCACTGGAAACCACAGCAAGGTGTACGTAACTTAAATGCGAAAGAAGTGCAAGAAGTACAAGGGAAAGACTTCAATCATGCAACTCGTGACTTGTTCGATGCAATCGAAAAAGGAAATCACCCGAAATGGGATTTACACGTACAAGTTATGCAATTAGATGAAATGGACTCTTTAGACTTTGATCCATTAGATCCAACGAAAGTATGGCCAGAAGATCGCTTCCCATTAATGGAAGTAGGGACAATGACGTTAAATCGTAATCCGAAAAACTTCTTTGCAGAAGTAGAACAAGTAGCGTTCTCTCCAAGTGCAACTGTAAATGGTATTGAGCCATCGGAAGATAAATTATTACAAGGTCGTTTATTCTCTTACCCAGATACACAGCGTTATCGTCTTGGTGCAAATTACTTACAAATTCCTGTAAACTGCCCATACGCAGCTGTTCATAATCAACAACGTGATGGTGCGATGCAAGTAAATCAAAACCCATCTACAATCAACTACGAACCGAGCCGTCATGCAGAGAATCCGGTTGAAGACAAAGCTTACCGCGATTCAACTATGAAAGTAGAAGGCTATGTATCTCGTGAAAAAATCGAGAAACCAAATGACTTTAAACAAGCAGGTGAGCGTTACCGTTCATTCTCTAAAGAAGAGCAAGATAACTTAATTGCGAACTTAACAAATGATCTAAAAGACGTAAATGAACGCACAAAATTATTAGCTGTTTGTAACTTCTTCCGTGCAGATCAAGAATACGGTATGCGTTTAGCGCAGGCGTTAAATGTTGATATTACGCAATATGTAGGAAATGCTCCGAAATAAATAGGAAAAGACGACCGGGTTTCGGTCGTCTTTTTTGTATAACGTTATGTGGGGTATTTTACTTGTAAATTATGTCGGAATTTGTTTGTAAATCGATATGTTGTGTCAAACCGTTGATATATTGAAAGAAACAATCGATATATTTGAAAAATCGTTGATATATTTACATTTATACTAGGTGGGGTATGTTGCCTAGTACGCAAAAAAGAGATGCAATCTACTATCAATAGATTGCATCTCTTTTTTAGTTTGCTCGCTCTGCATGTTCATAAGCCTTCTCGCCGTGCATTGAAATATCAAGACCCATGTGTTCTTCATGTTCATCGACGCGAACAGGGAGGAAGAAGTTAATCGCTTTAATAATGGCATACGTCATGATGATCGTGAATGCATATGTTGCGCCAATCGCTATAAGTTGTTTAAACAGTAAAGCCGCATTTCCGTAAAACAATCCGTTCGCACCATCCCCGTTTACGGTAGTAGTTGCAAATAGTCCTGTTGCAATACCGCCCCAAGTTCCTCCGATACCGTGGCATCCAAAGGCATCAAGTGTATCGTCATACCCGAATTTTGTTTTTAAGAAGAAAACGGCGCCAAAGCATAATATACCACCAATTGCTCCGATAAGAAGAGCGGAGAAAGGTGTAACGAACCCGCAAGCTGGTGTAATAGCGACTAGACCAGAAATAACTCCGCAAGCAGCTCCCATCGCGGTCGGTTTTGATTGGAAGAACCATTCAGAAAGCATCCAAGTTAGAGCGGAGGCAGCAGCGGCTATATTTGTATTAATAAATGCAGTTAAAGCTACGTCGTTTAAGGATAATGCGCTGCCGACGTTAAAACCGAACCAGCCAAACCATAATAAGCCTGCGCCTAACATTGTAAATGGCAAATGGTGAGGAGAAGAACCATTTATGTTTTTTCGTTTTCCAAGGAAAATAGCTAATACAAGACCAGCAACTCCGGAAGTGATGTGAACGACGTTTCCGCCAGCGAAGTCTAGTGCGCCAAGTTCCCTTAGCCACCCGCCGACGCCCCATACCCAATGAGCGACAGGATTGTAAACGATCGTTGTCCATAGAAGGATAAAAATAAGAAAGGCAGAAAATCGCATTCTTTCAGCGAATGCACCTGAAATTAAAGCTGGAGTTAAAATGGCGAACATGAGTTGAAACATCATGAATAAATTGTGAGGAATAGTAGATGAGTAGTCTGGATTTGGTGCGTAGGTAACTCCGTTTAGACCGAACCAATCAAGTGTACCGATAATCCCGTGCCAATCTGGTCCGAATGATAAAGAATAGCCGATAACAATCCATTGAATCGAAACGATAGCCATTGCGCTATAACTATGCATCGTTGTACTGAGTACATTTTTGCTGCGAACCATACCTCCATAAAAAAGTGCCAATCCTGGTGTCATCAACATGACCATTACTGTCGTCACAAACATAAAAACTGTATCTCCCATATTCATGAGCTCTCCTCCTATAATGTTAGAAAAAATAACATCTATTTGTTATGTTTCATATCATATTCGAAATTAAACTAAAAATCAACTGAAAATTCAGAAAATTACATACATGATGTCAGGAAATCTAACATGAATTATTTTGTGAGGATTAAAATCGACATATGCGTTTCGTTCGGATAATTGGTATAATATTCTTACAATTAAAAAACTTGGGGGATGCGTGTGGGAAAAATACGGACTAGGAAACTATTCATTTGTTTTTGCTTAGCTTTTGTTTTGTTTGTACCAATACATACTTTTGCAGACGAAAAAAGAGAGTGGCGAGATGAAGTTATATACTCCATTATGATTGATCGCTTCAATAATGGAGAACCGAAAAATGACAAACAATTAGAAGTTGGTAATTTAGAAGGGTATCAAGGCGGGGATATAAGAGGAATTATAAAAAGGTTGGATTACATAAAAGAAATGGGTTTTACTACCGTTATGCTTTCGCCACTTTTTGAAAGTGGAAAGTACGATGGATTAGACGTGCGAAATTTTAAAAAGGTAAATGAACATTTCGGGACAGAAAATGATGTGAAAGAACTTGTAAAAGAAGCTCAGGCAAAAGGAATGAAAGTTGTATTTCAATTTCCGCTTGGAGAAAACGAACAACAGGTAATTGATGCAATGAAATGGTGGATAAAAGAAGTTGATTTAGACGGAAGCTATGTTATACATAGTGAAAAAAAGCCGCGTTCCTTTTGGGATAACGCGCAAAAAGATATGCAAGTGATAAAGAAAGATTTTCGTATTATGACAAAGGAGGATAGCGAATACAACGAAAAAATAGTAGAATCGTTTTCTAAAGCAGATGTATCGGTGAAATCGTTATACGATGTGAGTAAAAAAGAAGGAGAATTTGTTACGTTCTTAGATAATCAAGAAACAAAAAGATATGCGCGTATTGCAAAAGAAAATATGTATTATCCGCCATCACGTTTAAAACTGGCGCTTACATATTTGTTAACATCACCTGGAATTCCGAATTTTTATTACGGAACTGAAATTGCATTAGATGGAGGAAGTGTACCCGATAATAGACGATTAATGGATTTTAAGTCAGACGAAAAATTTATGCAGCACATAACAAAACTAGGTGAACTTAGACAGGCGAGACCGTCTTTACGACGCGGTACGTTTGAGCTATTGTATGATAAGAGCGGGATGAGCATACTAAAACGAAAATATAAAAATGAAGTAACTTTAGTAGCAATTAATAATACGAAAGAAACACAAAAAGTCTCCTTACCTGCAAGTGCGATTGGTGAAAAACAAGAGTTAAGAGGATTGTTAGAGGATGAAATTATAAGAGAGGAAAATGGGGGATTTTATCTCGTTTTAAAGCGTGAAGAATCAAACGTGTATAAAGTTAACGGAGAAACAGGTGTGAATTGGTTATTTATCTCCTTAATCATTGGTGTGAATGTATTATTTATTGCGTTTTTAATTGCAGTTAAAAGGAAACGTAGATGAGAAGGTGCTCGTTCTATGTTCATGTCTTCTTATTGTATTTGTAAGTTTGTTCGGTGGGGCAATAGTGTTTATTCTGTTGATATGAAATTTCTTAAGAGAAACGATACGAAAATGAAAACTTCTCTAATGAGAGGGGGTTCTAGGTTAGGGAGAAAGTCTTCTTCCTAGCCTGTTTTTGTGTCAATACGGATAGAGAAAGATCTTTGAAACGAACGATAATTGCAACTATATTAATTTTACATTACATTAAAAGTTAGAGAATACTCTTATACTAATATAGTGCTAAATAGTAGGTGGGAAAATGGAATTTTACGATTTGGGTATTACCATTAAAGAGCTTAGAATTAAAAAAAATATATCACAATCCGAATTATGTCATGGAATATGTTCGCAAAGTCAAATTAGCAAAATAGAAAAAGGTATGATTTATCCATCTAGTATATTGTTATATCAATTATCAGAAAGACTTGGTATTGACCCGAATAATATATTTGCATTAACTCAAAACAAGAAATTTAAATATGTAGAAAATGTAAAATGTGTAATAAAAGATTGCTTAAAGCAAAAACAATATAAAGAACTTTATGAAATAGTGAAAAAAGAGAAAGATGAAAAAAATTTCCAGGCAAAAGAAGATAAACAATTTCTCCTATGGCATGAAGCAATTGCTGTATTTGAGGTGAACAGATCCATAAAAACTGCTTTAAAACTTTTAAATAATGCATTAAAACTAACTTTAACCAATGTTGATTTTTTATCAGAAAGAGAAATAGATATTATGCAGACAATGTCTATATTTTATGCGGAAAATAAAGAATATGATAAAAGTATTACTATATTAGGAAGATGTTTAACTAATTTTAATAAGTTAGATTTTCCGAGAGATAAAGCGATTAAATTAAAAATCATTTTTAATTTAGCGAAATGTTTAGGTATGACCTATCAATATGAAGAAGCGGTAAAATACATTGATAAGGGCATCAAATTAGCTATTAATCTAAATACTTTATACTTATTAGGTGAACTGTACTATTTAAAAGGATGGAATTTATTAAGATTTAAACAACAGAATGAAGAAGATATTGCAAATAACATGAAAAAAGCATTATTTATATTTGAACTAACAGAAAAAGAAAATCTGATAAAAATGGTTAAAGAAAAATATTTTGAAAACCAAACTGAAAAAAGCCACTCATAATTCATTTGGAAATCACTTGAAATATAATAAAACCTACAGGGGAAATCCCTGTAGGTTTTACACTTATAAACTTGCTTCTAGAATATTAGTGTTTAATATAAGAGTTTCCTTAACGTACTTTTTTATTTTGAAGTCTGCATCTTTATTAACAATTTATGCTTCTTTTTAACTCCATCCAAATATGATTAAAATTAAGATGGTTCAAGTCGGAGGAAGGCGCTTTGATGTGTCTTTTCTTATGACTTTTATCATTAACTATTTAATGTTTTTTAAATGATTACATGACATAGTTTTTTTGTACCAAGCTTTGTTGATACAGTTAGACTTATCCGTTAGTGTATTCGTATTATTAGAACATCCTACAGTATTTAGGGAGAATGTGGCCAATAAAAACCATAATATTAATTTCTTCAAAAAACCACTTCTAACTCTTTTTTAATTAACATTTTTTAAGATCCTTATTAATTTTACATTACATTAAAGGTTGGGAAATATTCTTATACTCATAAATTGTTACGTTTTGGCGGGGAGAGGAATTATGAGTTACAGCGATTTTTAAGATGACTTTGGCCTAGGATGTAATTACTAAGAAAAGTAATTCAAATCGAAGGGAAAACGTCTTAAGTTGTCTTTTTCTTATTTTCAATAAGGTCTGCTAAATGCATGTATGAAACAAATTCTACAATAAGGCCTAGTTTAATCATGCATTCACTTGTGAAGTATTCGTATGGTTAGACTCTGTTCACTTAGCAATTTTCATCGCAGATGCCTTTTTTCTATGGTTTGTTCTTGTAATATTGTCTCTACAAAACTAAAAAGAAAACTCCTCTAATTAAGAGGAGTTTTCTTTTTAGCGGTAGTTAATGAACTGTACGTCGATTGGTAAATCAGCGCTACGAACAGCTGCAATTACTGCTTGTAAGTCATCGCGGCTTTTCGCCGTAACACGTACTTGATCATCTTGTACCTGTGTTTTTACTTTTAATTTCATTTCTTTAATGATGTTGTTAATTTTTTTAGCGTTATCTTTATCGATACCTTGTTGAAGTGTTGCGCGTTGACGAACAGTGTTGCCAGTTGCAGCTTCAACTTTTCCGTAATCTAAGTTCTTAATTGGAACGTTACGTTTTACAAGTTTAGAAATTAAAACATCTTTTACTTGGTCTAATTTGAACTCGTCATCAGAAGTTAAAACTAGTACTTCTTTTTCTAATTTAATATCACTTTTACTTCCTTTAAAGTCATATCGGTTTTGGATTTCCTTTAATGCGATATTAATTGCGTTTGTTACTTCAGGTAATTCTACTTTCGAAACGATGTCAAAAGAACTATCTTTTGCCATAGTTAGCACCTCCAAATAAATTTCTAATCTTGTTATGTACTGTACATACTAAAGTATAGCTGAAAACGAGTCTAGACTTAAGTGTTTTCGTACTTATATTCATGGAACCACATTTTATTATAGTGAATTTTGGGCAGTTGGACAAATACAGGGAAAATCATGTTATAATTAACTTTTGTTTGGAATGATAAAAAAGATAATTTTATATATATAGAAGGGAATTAAAAATATGTATTTGCAAATAGGATCGATTGAACAGGTAACTGTTTTACGCGAAACGGAAATCGGATATATGGTTGGGAATGAAGAAGAAGAAATCTTCCTACATAAAAACGAAGTAGCTGGAGAAATTGCAGAAGGCGATACGATTGATGTATTCTTATACCTTGATCACCAAAATCGTATTTCAGCAACAATGAAGGAGCCAATTATTACAACTTATGATTGGAACTGGGTAAAGGTTGTAGAAGTCATTCCTAGTTTAGGTGTGTTTGTTGATATTGGTGTATCAAAAGATATATTAATTCCAGCTGATGAGTTCCCGATTTATATGCCAGTATGGCCAGAAGTAGGCGACGAATTATATTGTACGTTAAAATTAACGAATCGTGATCGTTTAATTGCTCTTCCAGCGAGAGACAGTGATATGCAAGAAATTATCGTAGATGCAACGCCATCTATGCGTAATAAAAACGTAAACGGACGTGTATATCGTTCACTTCAAGTTGGTTCATTCATACTAACGGATGAGCATTTCCGTGCTTTCCTACACCATACAGAAAGAAAAGAACAAGTCCGCATCGGTGAGCGTGTAACGGGCCGTATTATTGACGTAAAAGATGACGGTACAATTAACATTTCACTTCTTCCTCGTAAAGAAGAAGGAATGGAAGATGATGCTGCAGTAATTTATGCATATATGGAAGAACGAGGCGGAGCAATGCCGTTTTGGGATAAGAGCCATCCAGAAGATATTAAAGAACGCTTTAACATGAGTAAAGCTGCATTTAAGCGTGCACTTGGTAAGTTGATGAAAGAAGAAAAGGTTTACCAAGAAGAAGGTTGGACTTACTTTAAGAAATAAGATAAAAGATTAAAAAGCACAACCTTATCTAAAAAAATAAGGTTGTGCTTTTTTAATTTCCTTGCGGAGAAACAAGAGTAAATGTATCTTTCAAATCACTATCATTTATTTTAATATTTGCCTTTTTTAATTCCTCTTGTAACAATTTTTTGCTGAATACAGGATCAGCAGTACGTTCTTCCTCTAAGTTTTTGCGAATAGAGTTTTTTACCTCATCGTAAGGTTTTAAATCTTTTTTATCAGTTAATTTAATAACGTGATAACCGTTTGATGATTTTACGGGGTTGCTAATTTGTCCAACATTTAGTTTGTAGGCAGCCGTTTCGAATTCAGGAGCCATTGTACCTGAATTGAAGTATCCAAGGTCTCCGCCTTTATCTTTTGATAGTAGATCTTGTGATTCTTGTTTTGCTAATTCTTCAAATGAAGCACCAGCATCTAGTTTACTCTTTATTTCTTTCGCTTCATTTTCGTCACTTACTAAAATGTGACTCGCTTTAATTTCTGGCTTATAGTGGTCTTTTACGTCTTTCTCTGTAATGCTTTTCTTAATTGCTTCATTCATAGCAAGTTTGAACTTAATTTGATTTTTAAAATCCTCTTCATCTTTTAAACCATTATTTTCTAATACTTTTTTGAATTGATCTCCATATTGTTTTTTTACTTTTTCTACTTCTTTATTTACCTCTTCATCAGATACTTTATATTTTTTTGTGATGACGTCTTGTGCCATCATTTCGTATAGCATGTCTTTTCCGTAACGATCTTTCAATTGTTTTTCGAAGTTATCCTTTGTAATGGTCGAGTCTGTTGCTGTGGCGACTGTAGCTGAGCCGTTTTTTTGTCCGCAAGCAGATAGCATCAATATACTTATTAGTGCAGTAATAATGAAAATATGTTTCCCTCTCATGCCAACACCTCATCCGAATATGTTATCGCTATTGTAGAATATAGAAGTGAACATGAAGTGAATTTTTAATGTTTTTTTCCTTTAAAATGTAAAAAAGTACATCAACATAATTGTTGATGTACGATGGAATCAAAGGTGATCGGTCTTTTTAGAGTATGCACGTTTACCTTGCTGAATATTTTTTTGCTCTTGCTCATTTTTTTGTGTGCGTTTTGCATTATTATCGCGTGCTTTTTTGTCGTTATCACTCGTATGTGGCATATGTATCAACTCCATTTCTAAACGTTGTACGTTTATCATTTCCTTTTTCGTAAAGACTATGTATAGCGGTGCATTTATGAAGGGTAAAGGTGGACTCCAAATGGATTTGAAGTTGAATTATACTGAACTTATAAAGAAGTTAATCGTTGTAATCATCGCAGGTTTATTAAACGCGATTGGGATGAATTTATTTTTAACGCCAGCGAAAGTGTATGCGAGCGGCTTTGCTGGATTGTCTCAATTATTATCACAAATATTAGGTGATTTTTTATCGATTCACATATCTACGGGAGTATTGTTTAGCTTATTTAATATTCCTGTCGTTATTTTAGCGTGGAAAAAGGTTGGAAAGGCCTTCACCTTTTTTAGTTTTCTTTGTGTTATATTTATGACTTTGTTTCTAGAAATCATCCCTGTTAGAGCGGTTTCGAATGATATCATATTAAATGCGATTTTTGGCGGGATTATTTCGGCAATTGGAGTAGGGATTGCTTTAAAGTGGGGTGCTTCTACAGGTGGATTAGATATTATCGCCATGATTTTATCAAAAATAAAAGATAAGCCTGTCGGTACATACTTTTTCTTTTTTAATGCAATTATCATTATCGCTGCTGGCTATGTATATGGATGGGAAAAAGCGTTATATACGTTAGTGACTTTATATGTATCAACGAGAATTATTGATGCAATTCATACTCGTCATGTAAAGATTACAGCATTAATTGTTACGAAGAATGGGGCGGACGTAAGAAAGGCGATTCACTCGCGATTAGTAAGAGGAATTACAACGATACCAGCAACAGGTGCTTATACGAATGAAAATAAAGAAATGTTAATGATGGTTATTACCCGTTACGAGTTATACGAATTGGAGAGGATTATTAAACAAGTGGACCCAGGTGCATTTACAAATATACTGCAAACAGTTGGGGTGTTCGGATTGTTTCGGAAAGATTAAAGAGGACCAAAGTTGGTCCTCTTTTTTAATGTACATTCGTAATGTTTTGCAATTGCTCTTGCATTTCACGGAGCTGAACTTTTTCAGCAGTTGAAGAGTTTGCGTAAGCGGATTGCAAAGCATTTTTTGCTCTATATACGAGATCTTGTTGCTCAGTACCGCTTGAACAAGATACGGCATTTTCAACAGCATCTCTAGCTTGTTGGAATAGTAAGTTCCCCATTTAAACCCCTCCAAAAGAAGAGTTACTTCTTGCCTTTTCTGCCTCAGCTAATGTACCTCTGTACGGGAATCTTGCATCATGCTTCATAACAGCATCGGCTCCTTGTTGGATAAAACGTTTTGATTTGTTCTTTTTACCCATTCGAAAAACCCCCTTTATTTAGCTGAAAACAATCGACGCGATGTCTTATGCGTCTATTTATAGTATGGGCATTTGGCAGGAAACTATAAGTAGGGAATTTTTAGATTACAACCCAAGAACCTCTTCTAAATATAAAGCAATACCATCTTCTTCGTTCGTTAACGTAGTATGGTTTGCGAGTGATTTTAATTCAGGGATGGCATTTCCCATTGCGATGCCGTGACCAGCAAATTCAATCATTTCAAAATCATTATCTTCGTCACCGAAAGCGATAATTCGCTCTTGTGGAATGTTGTAATGACTGGAAATTTTTTGTAATCCGACCGCTTTATTTAATCCGCTTTTTACAATTTCAATAATCGGCCAAGGTGCACCCCATTTTCTATGGTCGATTACTTCCGCATGCATATCAGTTAAATGTTGACGAATTGCAGTAGAATGCTCGTCATGTGCGTCAATTAATAAGCAAGTTGGATGGTCATTTAAAATATTTAATAAGTCTCCTGTAAAAATCTTAGGAGAACCGAATTCGAAAATGTGTTTTTTATCTTCATCAATTTCACGAACATACACATCATCCATAACTTCAGCGTATATATTTTTTACGCCGAAATCAAAACAAGCTCGTACAATTTCTTGCGCTGTTGCTAGCTCAAGAGGAGAGTGATGTATACCCCAGTTTGAATCAAGAGGATGGTGCACGTACGCACCGTTAAAGTTTACGATAGGTGTATTCAGACCTAGTTCTTTATAGTAATCATAACTAGCGCGGAATGGACGTCCTGTTGAAATAACGACAACGTGTCCTTGTTCCTTTGCTTTTGCAATTGTATGTTTCGTTCGAGTGGAAATTATTTTGTTGTCTGTTAATAAAGTGCCGTCTAAGTCTAATGCGATTAAATGTTGTTTGTTCATAATTTCACCTCTTATAATAATTTTTTTGTTTCTATCTGTATTTCCGTTTTTAATATGCAGAAATAAGAGGTTAGACTGGGTGAGACCACCATAGATGGAGATTTCACTATATATCCATCTTACGTCGCGAAGTACTACGGTGTCTACTATTTCTCGTTGGAAATTAAGAAAAGTCAACATCTTTTTAGAAAGTTCAAATAATGTTTCTTTCATTATGTACAAAATGTGAAAAGGGTTACATTGCTCGTATGATGAGGCATATAATGAACATGTAATCTTCTCGTATATGTTTGACTCTCCTTTGAAACTAGCCTAGAGTAGGTTGGTTTCTTTTTTTCTACAGATAGGAAAGGAATTCCTTCCTAAGCTTGTGTCATTCATGTATATGTACAAGAATGAGATGTAGTACTTGTTTCCTAAACATGACAGAAAACCTTTCTTTTAAAATGGATATACTAATGAGGCAAGACGTCATGGAAGGAGAATGAAGATGGGACAAAATCGCAGGTTTCGTTCTGGACAAAAAGCGCCAAATGATGGCATTTACGTAGAAATTGGTGAAACGGGAAGTATGGTAAAAAATCCGCAAATGGTACAATTAACTGCCGGTGAAAAGTTTCCAGATAACACGAATCATAACCGCCAGTGGACATATAAAAGAAAACCGTAACAGAAGCCGCAATCTTTATTGCGGCTTTTTTGTTGTTACATAATGTAGTTTCATTTATCGTACTTTTTTAAATAGCATAATGAATGCTCCTTTTTTCTTTTTCCAATAATAAGTTTGAAAATGCATAGGCGAATTTATTGTATAAAAAAGTCAGTTGGCGTATAATTAAATCAAAGGTCAAAGAAAGTCAAACGTTTGGAGGGCTGTAAAGATGGACTTAAATCAAATGACAACAAAAACACAAGAGGCGATTATGAGTGCCCAATCTTTAGCGGTATCTCATCATCATCAAGAAGTAGATACTGTTCATCTCTTGTTTACATTATTAGAAGAGCAAGATGGGTTAGCAGTGCGTATTTTTCAAAAAATGAATGTCGATATAGAAGCGTTAAAGCAAGGCGCCGAAAGTTTAATTAAGAAAAAGCCTTCTGTAACGGGAAGCGGTGCAGAAGTAGGCAAATTATATATAACAGGTGCTCTGCAACAACTATTTGTAAGAGCAGGAAAAGAAGCAGAGAAATTGCAAGATGACTACATTTCAGTGGAACATGTATTGCTTGCTTTTTCTGAAGAAAAAGGCGATATCAATCAATTATTTACAAGATTTCATATTACGAAAGATAACTTATTACAGTCTTTAATGACAGTTCGGGGGAATCAAAGAGTGACTAGTCAAAATCCAGAAGCAACTTATGAAGCGTTAGAAAAATATGGCCGTGATTTAGTGGCAGAAGTGAGAGCAGGGAAAATTGATCCTGTTATTGGCCGGGATAGTGAAATTCGACGTGTCATTCGCATTCTTTCACGTAAAACGAAAAACAACCCTGTTTTAATTGGTGAGCCAGGTGTTGGTAAAACAGCAATCGTTGAAGGGTTAGCGCAGCGTATTGTGAAAAAAGATGTACCTGAAGGGCTAAAAGATAGAACGATCTTCGCGTTAGATATGAGTGCGCTCGTAGCTGGTGCGAAATTCCGTGGTGAGTTCGAAGAGCGTCTGCAAGCTGTATTAAATGAAATTAAAAAGAGTGAAGGGCGTATTTTATTATTTATTGATGAACTTCATACAATCGTTGGCGCCGGTAAAACAGAAGGTGCGATGGATGCAGGGAATATGCTAAAACCAATGCTTGCGCGTGGTGAACTGCATTGTATCGGGGCGACGACATTAGATGAATATCGTAAATATATTGAGAAAGATCCAGCGCTAGAAAGACGTTTCCAACAAGTATTAGCAGAAGAACCAACTGTTGAAGATACGATTTCCATATTACGTGGATTAAAAGAGCGTTTTGAAATTTATCACGGTGTAAATATTCATGACCGTGCGATTGTTGCAGCGTCAGTTTTATCAGATCGATATATTTCAGATCGATTCTTACCAGATAAAGCAATTGACCTTGTTGATGAGGCGTGCGCAACAATTCGTACAGAAATTGATTCTATGCCAACAGAATTAGATGAAGTAACGCGTCGTATTATGCAGTTAGAAATTGAGGAAGCAGCTCTTGGAAAAGAAACAGATCGTGGTAGCCAAGAACGTCTTAAAACGTTGCAACGTGAACTATCAGATTTAAAAGAAGTTGCAAGTGGTATGAGAGCGAAATGGGAGAAAGAAAAAGAAGACATTCACAAAGTTCGTGACTTACGTGAACATTTAGAACGTCTGCGCCGTGAATTAGAAGAAGCAGAAGGTAATTACGATTTAAATAAAGCGGCCGAACTTCGTCACGGGAAAATTCCAGCAATTGAAAAAGAGTTAAAAGAAGCGGAAGAAATGGGCGCGCATAATAAACAAGAAAATCGTTTATTACGTGAGGAAGTAAGTGAAGAAGAAATTGCAGATATTGTTTCACGCTGGACTGGTATTCCTGTTGCTAAACTCGTTGAAGGTGAACGCGAGAAATTACTACGCTTAGAGCAAATCTTATCAGAGCGTGTCATCGGACAAGAGGAAGCAGTAAGCTTAGTATCAGACGCGGTTCTTCGTGCTCGCGCTGGTATTAAAGATCCGAACCGCCCGATTGGTTCCTTTATTTTCTTAGGCCCTACGGGTGTTGGTAAAACAGAACTTGCAAAAACGTTAGCGCAGTCTTTATTCGATAGTGAAGAGCAAATGATTCGTATTGATATGTCTGAGTATATGGAGAAACACGCAGTGTCACGCTTAATTGGTGCACCTCCTGGATATGTAGGATATGAAGAAGGCGGTCAATTAACAGAAGCGGTAAGACGTAAACCATATTCCGTTATTTTATTAGATGAAATTGAAAAAGCACATCCAGAAGTATTCAACATTTTATTACAAATGTTAGATGATGGACGCATTACAGATTCGCAAGGACGTACAGTGGACTTTAAAAACACAGTTATTATTATGACTTCAAATATTGGATCTGCTCATTTACTAGATGGATTAGAAGAAGATGGCTCGATTAAAGAGGAATCAAGAGACCTTGTAATGGGGCAATTAAGAGGACATTTCCGCCCTGAATTTTTAAACCGTGTTGATGAAATTATTTTATTTAAACCTCTTACAACGAATGAAATTAAAGGTATTGTTGATAAAATTGTAAAAGAATTACAAGGGCGTTTAGCTGACCGTCACATTACAGTAGAATTAACAGACGCAGCAAAAGAATTCGTTGTAGAAGCTGGCTTTGATCCGATGTATGGAGCTCGTCCATTAAAACGATACGTACAACGTCAAGTGGAAACGAAATTAGCGCGAGAATTAATTGCAGGAACAATTACTGACAATAGTCACGTAGTTGTCGATGTAGAAAATAACGAATTAGTTGTTCATGTGAAATAAAAATAAAAAAGAGTTCGGATAAAATCCGGACTCTTTTTTTAGTGTTGTTCTACTGGCTCGTTTGGAATTGCAGCTGAAATCGCTAGTACTAATACAGCAAGAACAACTGAGAAAATAGACGCTTGGTTAAAGTCGTATGTACCGCCAGTCATAGAGCCGATTACATAGCTCATCATATGTACAAGTAAGAACGACCAAATTAATGCCCAAATGAAACGCATATTTTACACCTCTATTCGTTCAATCTGTCCTTATTGTAACACAATTGAAAAAAGAATATAGAAAAATATTTGTAGATTTTTCAACGCAAATTTGCATTCCGTTCATACATTATAAAAGAGTGGTTTTATATGTTTAGAAAATAAGGCGGGGGAAAAATGAGTATTACGGAACGTTTTTTTTACTTAGAAAAAGAACCATGTGTCATTTATTTACCGGAGAAGCCAAATGGATTTTCGGTTATGCTCCTCGGTGATTACAACTACTTTATTGAGAATGGTACAAGTTTATGGACACAGCATGCGGGAAGATCTTATTTTTTACATGGCCTTATTGAGGAAGGCTACACGGTCTTTTCTTCTAATTTATACGGAAGGCACTGGGGAAACGACCAATCTGTTCGTCTAGCAAAACGTTTATATGATGTTGTTTTGAGAAAAGAGACGTTAAATGCGAAAATGCACATAATGGCAGATGGTATGGGTGCGCTTGTAGCACTTGAAATGATGAACAAATACCCTGAATGTATTCGTTCTGTCATTATGTTGAATCCGTGTTTAGATTTACCAGAATATGTGGAATTTGAGAAAGAGCATAAGTTTTTTTACAAAAGATTAGTGAAGGAATTAAGTTTGGCGTATGATGCCAAAGAGGAAGAGTTAGATTTAAAAATAAATAAGAAATCATTTACGCTTCTTCCATCTTGTGTACCTGTCAAAGTTTTCGTATCAACACAAGAAAAAAGAGGAAGAAAACAACAGTTGCGTAAATATGAGAAAATGAGGCAATTAAATCAATGCGATACTTCTGTCTTGTTCCATCTGCAAGATGTGAAATATAAAATGGTTAGGCAAACGACTGATTTCTTTAAAAAATATGAAGAAGAATTGTGAAGCTCCCATATACATAAATGAGGAGCTATTTGTTTCAAGGAGAAAGGGTTGGTGGTATGGAACGCGTGCTGATAATAGGTGCACTTACGTTTGTAGGTTATCACCTTGTGAATAAAATGATCGCAGAAGAAGTAGAAGTGTATGGTCTTGATTTTGATGAATTCAATAGTATGACCAAAATTAATGAAGAGAAGTTATTGTTAATTGGGCGAAATGCGTTATTTACGTATTATTCGATAAGAGATGAAGATGGATGGAGATTAGTAGAGGAAGAGAGATTCGATACTGTTTACTTTTGCTTATATGAGCCAAATCAGCAATGTGGGTTTCGGAATGAAAGAGTCATATTACAATATTTAAAGCGAATTATAAGAATGTGTGAAGAACAAAAATTGAAGTTAAATTTAATTTCTTCTATTGAAGTAGGTAGTACAGATGAATCGGAAAATAAGCGCATATTTTTGAAAGTAGAAGAAGGATTGAAAAAAGGGGATTTACAATATAGTGTATTTCGAGTTCCTACATTATATGGACCGTGGCAACCGTCTTTTATGATGTATCATCAGCTCATTTTATCAGAACTGGATGAGAAAGAGTGCTATTATGCGAGTGAGGAAAACGGAAGTGATCTACTGTACGTGGAAGATGTATGTGAATACTTATGGGAAAATGGAATGAACGAGCAGCATCTCGGTATATACAATTTGCTTAGTGGTAAAAAATCATTATGGAAAAAAGGTATGAACCTTTTACGCGCGGATGATAAAGTAAATAAAGATAATAACGAAGTAAGAGATGAGGCTATCGAGGTAATTTCGATAAAAAGAAATACTCCGTTAGAATACGGTTTAAATAAGCAACTGGCACACATGAAAAAATATAAAGAGTTATACGAAGGGTAGCACGCGTGTTACACTATTGTATGTGAAAGTTTTAATGGAGAGGAAGAGTATAATATGAACGAAAAAAGCATGCAGTTTTTACAAATCGCAATGAAGCATTTACCAGAAGCAAAGGCCATTTTAGATGATAATGGAATTGCGCTTGATATGGAGAAAGCACAACCAGTATTAGAGTTATTGATGAAAGTTATGAACGAAGCATATGAGCTTGGGAAAGCAGATCAACAATAAAACCCTTTCTTTTTGAGGAGAAAGAGGCTCGAACCGTCGAGAGAAGCGGTTCGAGCCTTTTTATATTTCAAAAGAAACAGGAAAGGTATGTTTCTGTTTCTTTTAATAAACAATAAAGTGAATAATGCCTAGCTTTATGTTTTAGCTGAAATATATTCTAGACAAAAATACATTTATGTTTTAAAATTAGTACCAAGTCATAATAATTGATATAAAACGGAGGGCTGCGATGTGAACGTGGGCATTTTAGGGATCGGAAGATATGTGCCGGAAAAAGTAGTCACAAATCACGATTTAGAGAAGATAATGGATACATCCGATGAATGGATTCGTACGAGAACGGGAATTGCCGAAAGACGCATTGCCGATGATACAATAGATACTTCGTATATGGCCGTAGAGGCTGCTAAAAAAGCACTTGAAGATGCAGGGGTTAGCG
The DNA here is from genome assembly GCF_038006445.1 of Bacillus sp. FSL K6-1218. Lineage (NCBI taxonomy): Bacteria > Bacillati > Bacillota > Bacilli > Caryophanales > Bacillaceae > Bacillus > Bacillus sp. FSL K6-1218. Next base: position 1,183,908 of record NZ_JBBOVE010000001.1, read on the forward strand.
GAGAAGATATCGATCTTATTTTGGTGGCGACAGTAACACCAGATCGTGCGTTTCCAGCAGTAGCTTGTGTCATTCAAGAAGCGATTGGAGCGAAACATGCAGCTGCAATGGATTTAGGTGCAGCATGTGCTGGTTTTATGTACGGAATGATTACAGCGCAGCAATTTATTCAAACGGGAACTTATAAAAATGTATTAGTAGTTGGTAGTGATAAACTATCTAAAATTGTAGACTGGAATGATCGAAATACAGCGGTACTATTTGGAGACGGAGCCGGTGCTATCGTAATGGGAGCTGTTTCAGAAGGAAGAGGCGTTCTATCTTTCGAATTAGGAGCAGACGGAAGTGGCGGTAAGCATCTTTATCAAGACGAGTATGTTATGATGAATGGCAGAGAAGTGTTTAAATTTGCCGTTCGTCAACTTGGTGAATCTTGTCTTCGCGTGCTGGATAAAGCTGGTCTTACGAAAGAGGATGTGGATTTCTTAGTACCGCATCAAGCGAACATTCGTATTATGGAATCTGCAAGAGAGAGATTAAATTTACCACAAGAAAAAATGAGTATGACAATTGAAAAGTTTGGTAATACATCAGCTTCTTCAATTCCAATTGCAATGGTAGAGGAATTGCAAAATGGACGTATTCAAGATGGTGATTTAATTATACTTGTTGGTTTTGGCGGCGGATTAACATGGGGAGCAGTTGCTCTTCGTTGGGGTAAATAAGGACTGAGAGAAAAAAAGGAGTGTATTTTGTATGGAAAAAAAGAGGGTCGTAATTACAGGACTAGGAGCTGTTACACCGATCGGTACAGATGTTGAAACAGCGTGGGAAAACATTAAAAAAGGTGTATCTGGAATCGGACGACTTACAAGAATTGATCCGGAACTATTTCCAGCAAAAGTAGCAGCAGAAATTAACGACTTTGAAGTCGAGAAATATATTGATAAAAAAGAAGCGCGCCGTATGGATCGCTTTACACAATATGCAGTAGCAGCAGCGAAAATGGCAGTTGCAGATGCAAAGCTTGAAATTACAGAAGAAAACGGACCTCGAATTGGTGTATGGATTGGATCTGGTATTGGCGGTATGGAGACATACGAAGAACAATTTAAGATTTTTACTGAGAAAGGTCCGCGCCGTGTGAGTCCATTCTTCGTGCCGATGATGATTCCAGATATGGCAGCAGGTCAAGTATCAATCGCAACAGGAGCGAAAGGAATTAACACTTGTTCTGTAACGGCTTGTGCATCTGGTGCAAACTCAATTGGTGATGCATTTAAAGCAATTCAGCGTGGTGATGCTGATGCAATGATAACAGGCGGAGCTGAAGCGCCGTTAACAAGTATGGCATTCGCAGGATTTAGCTCAGCGAAAGCATTAACATTTAATGAAGACCCAGCAACGGCTTGCCGTCCATTTGATAAAAACCGTAGCGGTTTCGTAATGGGTGAAGGTTCAGGTATTTTAATTCTTGAAGAATTAGAGCACGCATTAGCTCGTGGTGCTCACATTTATGCGGAAATCGCTGGTTACGGTGCAACTGGTGATGCATTCCATATTACAATGCCGGCTCCTGGTGGTGAAGGCGGCGTGCGTGCAATGCGTCAAGCTTTAGCAGATGCAGGTCTACAACCAGAAGATATTGATTACATTAATGCGCACGGTACAAGTACGGATGCGAATGAAAAGTATGAAACGATGGCAATTAAAGAAACGTTCGGTGAGCACGCGTACAAAGTAGCAATTAGCTCAACGAAATCAATGACAGGTCACTTATTAGGAGCAGCTGGTGCTGTTGAAGCGATCTTCTCAATTAAATCAATTACAGACGGAGTAATCCCTCCAACAATTAACTATGAAACACCAGATCCAGAATGTGACTTAGATTACGTACCGAATCAAGCGAGACAACAAGAAGTAAATGCAGTATTAAGTAACTCACTAGGATTCGGTGGTCATAACGCAGTATTAGTATTTAAATCGTATAAATAATAGATGAAATAAGGAGTTTTTTCGTAGCATATTACGAAAAAACTCCTTATTTATTTTTACGTCTTTTTCTCCTGTAGCATATACATAAGAAAAAAGGAGGGATAAAGATGGGGGTTATTGAAACAGCTGAATGGCTACATTTATATTATGGACGGCCAGAAAAACTTTGTGAGAAATTTACGAAGTATATTCCGTTGCCAAAAGAAAGGTTGTATCGCTTTTTAATTTCAAAAGGGATGTATCGTCCGGTCATGCATGGGGAAAAGGAAATTAAAGAATTAGAGGAAAAGGAAATTTGGAAAGAGTTGAGCTTGGAGTATGATAAATTGAAAAATTGGTTGAAAGGTCCGGATGTCCCTGTCTTTATTTTATTATCAGATTCCTATAATCGAACTGTACAAGAAGAGTATAACGGTAGGGCTGGATTATCTATGCGTCATGTTATTTTCTTATTCGTATGTGGACGGAATTCGGTGGAAGAATTAAAGGTGTTATTGGCGCATGAATATCATCACATATGCAGGTTACATCAAATTGAGACGAAAGAAACAGAATATACATTACTTGATACGATGATTATGGAAGGATTAGCTGAGCAAGCGGTAACGGAAAGATATTCAGAAAAAAACAATGCACCGTGGACGATGTATCTTTCAAAAGAAGAGGCTATTTATTATTGGAAAAATGTTGTACATGAAAGAATAAGTATAAAACGAGGAACAAGGGAGCACGACATCTTATTAAATGGATTTCACTCTTATCCAAAGATGCTTGGCTATGCGCTTGGATTTCATATTGTCAAAGATTGTGTAACATTGGAAGGAGAAGATACACTTTCTTTATTATCTATAGATGCAAAAGAAATATTGAATAAAGCAAATACATTTCATATATAAAAAACAGGAGCTCTATTTCCTGTTTTTTTTTAGTATTAATAGAAGAAAAATAATAATTAGAATATATTTCCTTAGGTGGAATAAAGTTAAGAAAAATTGAACATAATGATTGATACAAACAGTAGTGAAGTGAGGGGTAGTGAATGTTATATCTACATGATGTATGGGTAAATTGGTTTGAAGGTGAAGAGAATGGGTATAACGTTTGTCATTTTTACGAATGGCGGAAAGATGATACGATTGAGCTATTAGATCAAGTGCCATTATTAAAAGTAGATGCCACATTATATCATTACATCGAGGACGAATTGTTAGAGCTTCCGCAAAAATTGTTGGAAGACGTACATCATAAGGCTTATATTCGTAAAAATCATGAACGTTTGCAGCAAGAGTATTGCTTTGTTGTTACAGATGGAAAAGGAATTATTGCGATTGATACAATTGGTTACAATGTACCTATTCGTAAAAGCAGACTTATACCACGCCAAGAGCAGATGGTATATGAGATGGTAGAAAACGTACAAGCAGAAAAATATGAGTTCCAAGTAGAAGAAACAGAAAAAGAACACCACATTTTATCACCATCGCCTTTCATTATGAATGGCTTGACTCGTAAAGAAAGACAGCTAAAACAATTATTATTTATGGCGTTAGATCAATTACATACAACGAAAAATACAGCAGAGATTCGCTATTGGTACACAGAGTGGGATCCATCAGCATATGGAACGGTTCAACATATGGAGTTCGAGGATATTTGGGCTAGACTGTATGATGAAGCGAAAGCTGGCTGGTCTGAGAAACATGAACAATTATGCGAGCGTCTCGTAAAAGGACAGCCATTTTTTGAAAAGTTATGGGAAATGGAAAATGAGCAAAAGGTAAATTAAAAAACCGCCAATTGGCGGTTTTTTAATTTTGTAGAAATCCAGCTCCAGCGGCAAGAATGTTCGGTGGCTTCGCGCCTTCCTACGAGGCAAAAAACGCCTCGTAGGAAGGAGCTCCATCCCCCTCACATTCTAAACGAGCCGCTTCCGCTTTATATGTAATCTAGCTCCGGCTCCTAGCCCTTCGCGTCTAAGAACCTTCCCCACGAGAAGGTAAAAAGCACCTTCTGTGGGAAAGAACTTTAGCCGTCAGGGCTAAGCAGTCGCCTCCGCTTTTTATGTTACCTACGTTTTCTGCTTAGTCCCATTGCGTTTTCTACTTTGCGTAGTTGTTTGAATGCAACGCGGTTTGCTTTTTCTGCACCTTTGTCTAGAATTTCGTCTAGTTCTGGTGAGTTGATTAGTTCGTTATATTTGTCTTGGATTGGACGAATTGCTTCTACGACTACTTGAGCCAGGTCGCCTTTGAAGTCTCCGTATCCTTTTCCTTCGTACATTGCTTCAATTTCTTCAACTGTTTTTCTAGAGAATGAAGAGTAGATTGTTAATAAGTTAGAGATTCCAGGTTTGTTTTCTTTATCAAATTTCACGATACCTTCAGAATCAGTTACGGCACTCTTAATTTTCTTTTCAATTGTTTTTGGTTCATCAAGCATACTGATCATTGATTTTGGATTTGGATCAGATTTACTCATTTTTTTCGTAGGTTCTGTTAGTGACATAACGCGAGCTCCTACTTTTGGAATACGAATTTCAGGAATTGTGAACACTTCACGGAAGCGTTTGTTGAAACGCTCTGCTAGGTCGCGTGTTAATTCCATATGTTGCTTTTGGTCATCACCAACCGGTACGATTTCAGTGTTGTAAAGTAAAATGTCAGCAGCCATTAGTGGTGGATATGTAAGTAATCCAGCTGGAACTGAATCTCTACCAGAAGCTTTATCTTTATATTGCGTCATACGCTCTAATTCTCCAACGTAAGCAACAGATTGCATGATCCAACCTAGTTGAGCGTGTGCTGGTACTTCTGATTGTACAAATAAAGTAGCTTTTTCAGGGTCAATGCCACATGCCACATAAAGTGCAGCAAGACTGCGGATGTTTTTACGAAGTTGTACGGGATCTTGAGGTACTGTAATCGCATGTTGGTTTACAATACAGAAATAACAGTCGTGTTCATTTTGAAGCTCTGTAAACTGCTTCATTGCTCCTAAATAGTTTCCAAGTGTAATCGTTCCACTTGGCTGAATACCAGAAAAGATAACTGACATAAGTAATTCCTCCTAAAATTGAATGCGTGATGGGGGAAGAGAAGGCAAACAAAAAAGCCCATTCATCCCAAAAACTATAGGGACGAATGGACCGCGGTACCACCCTAATTATTTCACTACTGTGAAATCTCTCTAATCCATAATAACGTTTGGATATAACGCCAAAGCCTACTACTTTCGGTTCGGTTTGGTGCTCAAAAGCCCATTCCATACTGTACAATTACTTGTTCACACCGACCACAAGCTCTCTGAAATTGCCTCAATATGTACTCTTCTTTATCATCGCATACATATAAATTTATTTATTGTTACTTGAGCTCTTTTAATATGAAAGAACTAAAGTTTTATAACAAAATGTTTTGCTGATTATTATATCATATGGGATAGTGTTTGCAAACTACATCAAAATAGTAAAGCTAATGAGGGTCGAGAACAACCCAAGAACGATACCTGTAATACAAATTGGATATGTCCATTTGAATGAATATGTTTTATAAATACGTTCTTTCTTATCTGTAGGTTCCTCGACTTCTTCAATTAAAGAGTCAATCTTTTTGTTCGTACCAAATACTCTTTGGAATGCGTAAATGGTTACATTGAAAAAACCATTTTGAAATATGTATAAAAAACCGCCGGTAAGAATAAAAAACAGTGCAATATAAAACAAGATGTTGACAAAATTCAACAAAAATTGCGATGAAATGAGGAATGCGCTAATACTAGAAGCGATGATCGCTATGAAAATTAGTATACAAGTATGAAAAAAAACTTTATTCAAAATGTTCCCCTCCGTCAAAATATTACTAGAATTATTATACTATAAAAGCTATAATATGTACCAGAATTAATTTTTTGAAAATTATACGCAATTAAAGGTCTGATTTCAAGATGATGGTAGCAATGTTAACGTATCCCTTTACAAAAAAATAAAAATATAAACATTTTATTAAAAATTTTAACAAAAAAACAAAAAACTATATTCACAATTGTTATATTATATGTATAATGAAAATTGTAGAAACTTGGAGATTATTCTTTCAATTCTACTTTTTAACAGGTGAGGGTACAGGAAGTGCAATTAGGGGGGGCAACACAACATGAAGAAAAAGATACCGTTATTACTTGCATCGACTTTAACTGCAAGTATGTTGCTTGGCGCGTGTAGCTACCAAAAAGATGACGCAAAAGCAAAAGGGAAAGAAGATGCTACGAGTAGTAGTAATGGAAAGCAGATTCTTAATTTAACAGAGTTATCTGAAATTCCGTCAATGGATGCATCATTAGCATCTGATTCTGCATCTTCTACAGCATTAAATAATACGATGGAAGGTTTATATCGTACCGGCAAAGATCAAAAGAGAATGCCAGGAGTTGCTGAAGATTTTCAAAAGTTAGATGATGGGAAGAAATACATATTTAAATTAAGAAAAGATGCGAAATGGTCGAATGGGGAGCCTGTAACAGCAAAAGACTTTGTGTATTCATGGAAAAGAGCAGTAAATCCAGATACAAAAGCGACGTATTCGTACATTATGTTTGATATTAAAAATGCAGAGAAAATTCATAAAAAAGAATTACCTGCTGACCAATTAGGTGTAAAAGCAATTGATGATTATACATTAGAAGTGGAATTAGACAATCCCGTTCCTTACTTTGTTGATTTAACAGTTTATCCGGTATTTTACCCACTAAATGAAAACTTTGTAAAAGCACAAGGTGATAAGTTTGGGTTAGAGGCAAATACAACATTATATAATGGGCCATTTGTTATGAGTGATTGGAAACATGAGCAAAGCTTCCAGTTTAAGAAGAACCCATCATATTGGGATAATAAAACGGTTAAAATCGAAGAAATTAACTTTAATATTGTAAAAAATACGTCAACTGATGTAAATTTATATGAGACAAACTCGATTGATCGTGCGGCTCTAACTTCAGAATTTGTTGATAAGTTTAGACAAAGCTCAGAATTCCACACAAGAAAAGAAGCAGGGGTTGCTTACCTACGATTTAATCAAAGTAATCAATACTTAAGTAATAAAAACTTAAGAAAAGCAATTTCAATGTCCTTTGATCGTGATAACATTGCGAAAGTTATTTTAAATAATGGTGCGATTGGAGCTTATGGATTTGTTGGAAAAGATTTCGTTGAAGGTCCGAATAAAAAAGATTTCCGAGCTGAAAATGGAAAGCTAGTTGAAACGAATCCAAAAGAAGCGAAAAAGCTTTGGGAAACAGCGAAGAAAGAGCTTGGCACTGATAAAATCGAACTAGAATTCTTAAACTTTGATAATGAAGATGCAAAAAAGGTTGGTGAATTCTTAAAAGGTGAGATAGAAAAAAACTTACCTGGTTTATCAATTAAAATTAAACAGCAGCCATTTGCACAAAAAAATAAATTAGAAGATTCTCAGCAATATGATATTGCGTTTGGTATTTGGGGCCCAGATTTCCCAGATCCAATCTCATATTTAGATATGTTTGTTACAAATGGTTCTCAAAATAAAACAGGGTATTCTAATCAGAAATATGATGAGTTAATTCTAAAAGCTAAAACAGATACAAAAGATTTACAAGCACGCTGGAACAACCTTTTAGAAGTAGAGAAGATGTTAATTAAAGAGGATGCAGTTATCACTCCAATCTTCCAAAAAGGTTCAGCATATATAGTAAAAGATGCTGTAAAAGATATTATACCAATCAACTATGGTGGTAGATTAACTTACAAATGGGCATCTGTTGAACAAAAATAATCTTTTTTTCCATCGTTTACAAGGGTATATGCCTATGATGGGCATATGCTCTTATTTTAAAAAAATAAAAGTAAGAATATTTTAAACTATCTTATTGCTTTTGAGAAAAACGGGGAGGTGCTTGACTATGGGACGTTATGTATTAAAACGTTTCGTGTACATGGCTTTGACATTATTTTTAATTACTACGCTGACTTTCTTTTTGATGAAATTACTTCCGGGTTCTCCGCTTAAAAATCAGGAGAAGTTATCACCGGCACAGAAAGAAATCATTCTTGAAAAATATGGTTTAAATGATCCAGTACCAGTTCAATATGCACGTTACTTAGGTAACTTAGCAAAAGGTGATTTAGGGGTATCATTCCAATATGATAACCGTCCAGTAACAGATATGATTGTGGATCGCATTGGACCATCAGCACAACTTGGTTTACAAGCGATTATATTAGGAACATTTATCGGTTTAATTTTAGGAATCGTTGCGGCACTCCGTAACAATACGTGGGTCGATTATGGAGCGACAATTATTTCCGTACTCGGGATGTCGGTACCATCATTCGTATTCGCCGCTTTACTACAATATTTCGTAGGGGTAAAACTTGGTTGGTTCCCAGTAGCGTTCTGGAAAGGACCAGAGTTTACAGTAATGCCTACAATTGCTTTATCGATGGCAGTTATCGCGACAATCGCACGTTTCGCTCGTGCAGAGTTAATTGAAGTTATGCAAGCCGATTACATTTTAACAGCGAAAGCGAAAGGGATTAGCCAAGGCGTTATCATTATCAAACACGCACTTCGTAACGCGTTAATTCCAGTAGTAACAATTTTAGGACCAATGGTTGCAGGTTTAATCACAGGTACACTAGTTATTGAGCAAATTTATGCTGTACCAGGACTAGGGGAACAGTTCGTTAAATCTATTACAGTGAATGACTATACAGTTATTATGGGAACTACGATTTTCTATAGTGCAATCTTCATTTTAGTTATTTTCATTGTCGATATTTTATATGGAATTATTGATCCTCGAATTCGTTTAGCGGGAGGGAAAAAATGATGAAAGATGTACAAAAATTATCTCCAGATTTATTTCAACAAGCCAATCAAAATAATGTGGATAATGAAGTCATTGCCCGTCCAAGCTTAACGTTTTGGCAAGATGTAAGAAGACGTTTGTTCCAACATAAAGGTGCGATGTTTGGTTTCGTATTATTAAGCCTTATTATATTACTAGCAATTTTTGGACCGATGGTAAGTAAACACTCATATAAAGAGCAAGATTTAGGCCGTGCGAAAATGCCGCCGAAAATTCCTGTTATTGAAAATGTTCATTGGTTACCATTTGACGGTACAGATCAATATGGTGTTGATCAATATGAAAAACGTGATATTAAAGAGTATTTCTGGTTTGGTACAGATGATCTTGGTCGTGATTTATGGACAAGAACATGGGAAGGTACACGTGTATCCTTATATATCGCTCTTTTAGCAGCAGCAATTGACTTAGTAATTGGGGTTGCATACGGAGGGATTTCAGCATTTTATGGCGGCAGAGTAGATAATATTATGCAACGTATTATGGAGATTATTAATGGTATTCCATACTTAATCATTGTTATCTTAATGGTAATCATTATGGGATCTGGTATATGGTCAATTACATTAGCAATGGCGATTACAGGTTGGATAGGGATGTCCCGTATCGTTCGTGGACAAATCTTGAAATTGAAAAACCAAGAATACGTATTAGCATCTCGTACATTAGGTGCAACGAATACACAATTAATTGTAAAACACTTAATCCCGAACGTAATGGGACCAATTATCGTAATGACAATGTTTACAATCCCAACAGCGGTGTTTGGTGAGGCGTTCTTAAGCTTTATCGGTTTAGGTATTCAGCCACCATTCGCATCACTTGGTTCTCTTGTTAATGACGGTTATAAATCTATTCAAACGTATCCGCATATGATGTTCATCCCTGCGGTTGTCATCAGTATATTAATTTTAGCGTTTAACTTAATGGCAGACGGATTACGCGATGCGTTAGATCCAAAAATGCGTAAGTAAAAGAGGGGAGAGGCAAAGATGAAAACATTGTTAGAGGTAAAAGATTTACAAGTCTCCTTTGATACACATGCAGGTGAAGTACAAGCTGTACGCGGCGTTACTTTTGATTTGAAAAAAGGAGAAACATTGGCGATTGTAGGAGAATCTGGTTCAGGGAAATCAGTTACTTCTAAAGCGTTAATGGGATTAATTCCGAATCCTCCTGGACGCATTAAAAATGGTGAAATCGTATTTGAAGGTCGTGACTTAACGAAATTAACAGAAAAAGAAATGCAACAAGTACGTGGTAAAGATATCGCAATGATTTTCCAAGACCCAATGACATCATTAAACCCAACGATGACAATTGGGAATCAAATTATGGAAGGCCTTATTAAACACCAAGGAATGAGTAAAGCAGACGCACGTAAAGTTGCTTTAGAATTAATCGACCTTGTAGGTATTCCAAATCCAGAAGCTCGTTTAAAACAATATCCTCACCAATTCTCAGGTGGTATGAGACAGCGTGTAGTTATTGCGATGGCGTTAGCTTGTAACCCGAAATTATTAATTGCCGATGAGCCGACAACAGCGCTAGACGTTACGATTCAGGCACAAATTTTAGAACTTATGAAAGACATTCAGCAAAAAACAGAAGCGGCAATTATTTTCATTACGCATGACTTAGGTGTAGTAGCAAACGTTGCTGACCGAGTGGCAGTTATGTACGCTGGTAAAGTTGTTGAAATTGGAACTGTAGATGAAATTTTCTATAATCCGAAACATCCATATACTTGGGGCTTAATCGCATCTATGCCAAGTTTAGATGGTTCAGAGGAAGAGTTATACGCAATTCCTGGAACGCCTCCGGATTTATTGAAGCCGCCAAAGGGGGATGCTTTTGCACCACGTAACCCACAGGCACTGAAAATTGATTTTGAAATGGACCCACCTTTATTTAAAGTAAGTGATACACACTATGCGGCAACTTGGTTACTTCACGAGCAAGCTCCAGAAGTAAAACCGCCGGCAGTTGTTGAAAAACGTATTCTTCAAATGAAAGCAGGTGAACAACATGACTAAACAACGTGAGAAATTAATTGAAGTAAAAAATGTAAAGCAGCACTTCGACGTGAGTGGTGGTGTTGTCAAAGCGGTTAATGATATTTCATTTGATATTTACCGCGGAGAAACATTTGGTCTTGTAGGAGAATCAGGTTGTGGTAAATCAACAACTGGAAGAACGATTATTCGTTTATATGATGCAACTGCTGGTGAAGTATTGTTCGATGGTGAAAACGTACATGGTAAGAAATCACGCACAGAATTGAAGAAATTCAACCGTAAAATGCAAATGATTTTCCAAGATCCATACGCATCATTAAATCCTCGTATGACAGTAGGGGATATTATCGCAGAAGGTATTGATATTCACGGATTAGCGAAAAGTAAAAAAGAGCGCATGGACCGTGTTCATGAACTATTAAACACAGTTGGTTTAAATAAAGAGCACGCAAACCGTTTCCCACACGAATTCTCAGGTGGACAACGTCAGCGTATCGGTATAGCTCGAGCGCTTGCTGTAGAACCAGAATTTATCATTGCCGATGAGCCGATCTCAGCACTTGACGTATCGATTCAGGCGCAAGTTGTAAACTTACTGAAAAAGTTACAAAAAGAAAAAGGCTTAACATACTTATTCATTGCCCATGATTTATCGATGGTAAAATACATTAGTGACCGCATCGGCGTAATGTACCGTGGTCAAATTGTAGAACTGACAACAAGTGAAGAGTTATATGCGAATCCAGTTCATCCATATACGAAATCACTATTATCAGCAATTCCGCTACCAGATCCAGATTATGAGCGTAATCGTAAACGTATCGTATACGATCCATCGCAGCATGATTACGGTAGCGAAGTGCCAACAATGCGTGAAATTCGTCCAGGACATTTCGTACTATGTTCTGAAGCAGAGTATAAGAAATATAAAGAAATCTATCAATAAAAAAAGAGCCATTCTTCCATTGCGGAAGGAGGGCTCTTTTTCTACTATATAAAATTACTGAACTTGAACAGAAATACTCTCTTCTTGTTCTTCAGGTTTAACTAGTGCGTAACGTTCCCACGCCCTACTTTTCCAGCGGAAGAACATAATAATCGCACGCGTCCATTCGTCGATGGCAATCGCTAGCCAAATACCAACGAGCCCCATATCTAAATGAAAGGCGAAAAAGTAGCCTAGTGGTAAACTCATTAAGACCATAGAGAATGCACCGATTAAAACAGGATATTTTGCATCACCAGCTGCACGAAGCGAATTAATGATGACGATATTCATCGTACGTCCCGTTTCAAGTAGTACACTTAGTAAAAGAACACTTGCGCCTAACCCGATAATGTGTGGATTATCTGTAAACAGTCCCATTAATTGTGTACGGAATGTAATAACGAGAGCGACCATACATAAAGTTACACCAATCGCCCATTTTACACTTTTCCACAAACGTTCGTATGCTTCATCCTTTTCGCCGCCACCAACAAGGCGGCCAATAATAATGGCTGTTCCCATACCAATCGCAATTGCAAATAAATAAGTGAACATGGAAATGTTAGTAGCGTATTGTCTAGCAGCTAATGATTCCGTTCCTAAGTACGTTGCGTAATAAAGGAAGACGATTTGACAAGCTTGATACATCACTTGTTCAAATGCAGATGGAATGCCGATTTTTAAAATTTTTCCAATGTATTCTTTGGATAAAGTGAAGTAATATTGTAATTTCACACGATATTCCATAACGCGGTATAGTAACCAGAAGAAAACAATAAGTGCGATCAATCGACTGATAGCGGAAGAAATTGCAGCCCCTTGTACACCGAGCTCAGGAAAACCAAATTTCCCGAAAATGAGTACGTAGTTTCCAGCGATATGAATAATATTCATTCCGAGTGAAATAAACATTGCTTGCTTTGTAAAACCGTGTACACGGATAATTGCGGCTAATGAGTTAATAATAGCTTGCAGGAAGATAGCCCCTCCGACGATAGATAAGTAGTTTTGTGCATACGTTAGTACATCGCCTTGTAAGTTCATTGCGAGCATCATATGTTTCGAAAATAAAAGAAAACCAGCGCTTATAACGAGCCCAACTATTAAATTTAATGTGACGGCTAATGCTGATATTTTAGATGCTTCCATAAAGCGTTTGGAACCGAGGTATTGAGATACAACGATAGCAGCGCCGTTCCCGATGACTTCTAATACTAAAATCGCAATATGAAGATATTGATTCGCTGCACCAACCCCAGATACAGCATCGTCTGATAATGCACTTAACATGAAAGTATCAGCGATCCCCATCAACATAAAAAGAAAAACTTCTAGAAAAATAGGCCATGTTAATAAGAATAAACTTAATTTCTCTGTCGGCCCATTTTTTGCTTGAATTGCTGTCATGTCCGTCCCCTCTTTACCGATATCTATTTTTAGCAAAATGTATCGTAACATACTTTCTTATCCTTTGCACTCATTTTAGCCTACATATTTTTAATATGAAGGGCCTGCTATTTTATGTTGAAAAGAGTGGGATAATTATACATAAAGTATTATAAAATATAAAATTTATTTTTATCTGATAATTTAGAAAAATAAAAAAATAATTATTTTTGGCACTTTAGTAAGGAAAATAGACAATATAAAACGTTTACAAAGATATATTTTTTAACAGAAAATTTTAATGAAATAGAAATATAAATATACAAAAAAAATATTTGTGTGTATAATATGAATTATTAGAACATATATACATTTCTTTCTGTTTGAAAATAAAAGGGCTAACATTTTTTTGGAGGGTGGAAGTATGAAAAAAAAGATACCAGTTTTTGTAGCATCAACAGTAGCGATGAGCATGATGTTAGGGGCATGTAGCTACCAAAAAGATGAACCGCAAGCAAACGCAAAAGGGGATAGCGGGAAAAGCGGTGCGAAGCAAGTTATTAATCTAACAGAAGTGTCTGAAATTCCGACAATGGATACAACACTTGCCTCGGATGCTGCTTCTTCAAAAGTTATGAATAATACAATGGAAGGGCTATATCGACTTGGGAAAGGAGATAAGTTAGTTCCAGGGGTAGCGAAATCCCATACGAAATCTGAAGATGGCAAAAAATATACATTTAAATTGCGTGAAGACGCTAAATGGTCGAATGGTGATTCTGTAACAGCAAAAGATTTTGTATATGCATGGCAAAGAGCTGTTAACCCTGATACGGCAGCAAAATCAGGATATATTATGCTAGATGTGAAAAATGCAGAGAAAATTAATAAAAGAGAGCTATCACCGGATCAATTAGGTGTAAAAGCGATAGATGATTATACATTAGAAGTTGAATTGGATAATCCAGTTCCATATTTTCTCAATTTAACGGTATATCCACTATTTTTCCCATTAAATGAGAAGTATATGAAAGAACAGGGAGAAAAATTTGGTTTGGAAGCAAATACAACTTTGTATAACGGTCCATTTGTATTAAATGAATGGAAACATGAACAAAGTTTCCAATTAAAGAAAAATCCAAATTATTGGGATCAAAAAGAAGTGAAATTAGAAGAAGTTAACTTTAATGTTGTAAAAGATACAGGAGCAGCTGTTAATTTGTATAATACGAATGCGATTGACAGAGTTGGTTTATCAGCGGAATTAGTTGATAAGTATAAAGGACAAAAAGACTTTAAAACAATTAATGATCCAACTGTATTCTTCTTGCGTTTTAATCAAAAAAATCCGGCTTTAGCTAACAAAAATATTCGTAAGGCTATTTCTAGTGCATACGATCGAGATGGTATTGGAGAGGTTATTTTAAACAACGGTTCTAAGGGAGCTTATGGTTTAGTACCATCTGATTTTGTTAAAGGGCCAGATAAGCAAGATTTCAGAAAAGAAAATGGAAAGCTTTCGAAAGTCGATGTGAAAGAAGCGAAAAAATTCTGGGAAGCAGGCAAGAAAGAATTAGGTAAGGATAAAATAGAACTAGAATTTTTAAACTTTGATAATGAAGAATCTAAGAAAATTGGTGAGTATGTAAAGGGAGAATTAGAAAAGAATTTACCAGGTCTAACAGTAACAATTAAGATGCAACCATTTGCACAAAAATTAAAACTTGAAGATAGTGGACAGTTTGATATTTCATTTACTGGATGGGGACCTGATTTCCCTGATGCAATCACATTCCTTGATATGTTTATAACAGATGGTTCACAAAATAAAATGGCTTATTCTAATGCTCAGTATGATGACATTATTAAAAAGGCAAAGCAAGAAGGCTCAGATGTAAAAGGACGTTGGGATGAACTGTTAAAAGCAGAGAAAATTTTATTTGAGGATGCAGCAATTGCGCCGGTATTCCAACGTGGCAGATCTATATTAGAAAGAGAAACGATTAAAGATGTGTATATCCACAAATATGGCGGTGAATTAAGCTTTAAATGGGCATCCGTAGGGAAATAAAAAAAGCAGGCTAACCACCTGCTTTTTTTTAATACGTGCGTTTCTTATAAATGCCTTTTCCGCCAACTTGATTCCAGCCGGATTGTACATCCAAACTTTTGTTAACAAACTTCATTTTTTCTTTTCCGCCAAAGAGCTTTTCCCCGATGCTATTTGTAATGACACCAATCAATGCTGTTATTCCGATGATGAGGGCAGCAACCGTAATAAAATCAATAAAAAAAGCAATCATTTGCAAACTCCCCCTTTGCCTGTCTGTATGTTTATTGTATGAGATAAAAAATAAAAAAGAAAGAAATGTCAGAAAAAATTAATTTACTTTAGAAATCGTGTGGACAGGAGGGAGAATGTTTGTTAAAATAAGAACAAACGTTCCTTTTCGTTCTCATTTGTATAGTCTTACATTTCTTAATTGATTTATCAGGAAAAAGTAAGAAAACGTTCTCTTTTTCATAGGGAAGATTATAGATAAATAACTATATATTATATGAAAAATCTAGAGGAAGTGAGTATTGAAAGGGTTGAAAGTTATTGTTCAAGTACAGCTAAATTGAGCGTAATCATGTTACATAGCAGTGGAATACACGGAAGAGTTTTCTCAACTAGCAGGAAATTTACTGTATATTTCTTGCAAAATCTATTGTATAATGATTATAGAAGTTACTTATTAAAAGTAATTGTTGTTTATTATAAGTTGTTGCTTACATGAAATGCGATTTTTGTACTTTTCAATAAGACAAGTTATCGCGAAAAATTGCTGAAGTTAGAAATTAAAACTGTATTTAGTACAGAATTTGTACTCTTTAAGGAGAGTGAGCTTTGTATGGTAACATTATATAGTTCTCCAAGCTGTACGTCTTGTAGAAAGGCGAAATTATGGCTAGAGGAAAATCATATTCCCTATACAGAACGTAATATTTTCTCAGATCCATTAACAATTGAGGAAATTAAAGAGATTTTACGTATGACAGAAAGCGGAACGGATGAGATTATTTCTACTCGTTCGAAAGTTTTCCAAGAATTGAATGTAAACTTAGAATCTTTACCACTTCAAGATTTATATAAGATGATTCGTGACTATCCAGGGATTTTACGTCGTCCAATTATGATTGACGAGAAACGCCTTCAAGTTGGTTACAACGAAGACGAAATTCGCCGTTTCTTACCACGTACAGTAAGAACGTTCCAATTACGTGAAGCACAACGTCTTGTAAATTAATTATAATAATATGAAAACCTTCTACCTATTATATAGTAGAAGGTTTTTTTTAATGTTTCACATTGCGTAATCGAACTTGTTGTACAATAAAGCCAATGCATAAAATAGTGAAAATGAACAAATAAGGAATGCTTGCAGTGAAACTTGGGTTGTTATGAAAAAAGGTTGCAAGTCTGTCTTCATGTGTAACCATTTTTCCTGCAGTATAAGCAAGAATCGCTGCACCGCAATAAATGAGGAATGGAAATCGTTCCATAAGTATTAAAATAAGTTTGCTACCCCAAATAATAATAGGGATAGAAATGAGTAAGCCAATTATGACGAGTAAAAATCTCCCGTGAGCTGCACCTGCAATGGCAATAACATTATCAAACCCCATAACGAGATCCGCGAAAACAATTGTCCGCACAGCTTGGAATAAAGTTGTTTTTCCTTGAATAGCAGAAAGATCGTTGTTATTATCAGTTAATAAATTGACTGCAATTAATGTAAGTAAAACCCCGCCAATCAGTTGTAGAAATGGAATGTCGAGTAAATAGACAGCTAATATAGTAAGGGCAATTCTTAGTACGATTGCTAAAAGAGTACCAATCAAAATAGCTTTATTTCGTTTCGATTCAGGTAAATTTCGGCTAGCTAGTGCGATGACGATTGCATTGTCACCACCTAATACAACATCGATACCGACAATCATTAGTACGGATGTTAAAAACTCTAAGTCCATTCGTCTGCCTCCATTTATAATGTTTTAATAAGCGAACTGTATGTATGTGATGAAGAAAGTTGTTGTTAAATAATCTCTTCCAATAGAAGTTTCACTTTATTAAAGTGTACGGGGGAATGTGGAAATGTATGTCCAAATTTTTTGTAAGTAAGAAATCGCTATAATAATATATTTATGTAGTTGATCGAGTAAAGATAGGCATATAACTATTTTTGTAAAATAAATCGATTTTATTTCCATTCTGGAGAATCTTATCATAAAATGAGAGTACAAGAATCTATTGATTTGTCATATGAGTGGGGAATCCCTTCATAACAATTCTAAGCAGGAAGGGAGAGTTGTATTTTGGATATTGAAAGAATTAATGATCATACGATGAAATTTTTTATTACGTACATTGATATAGAGGATAGAGGATTTAATCGTGAAGAAATTTGGTATGATCGCGAACGAAGTGAAGAGCTCTTTTGGGAGATGATGGACGAAGCTCGTGATCATGACGACTTCTTTATTGATGGGCCGTTATGGATTCAAGTGCAAGCAGTCGATAAAGGGATTGAAGTACTTGTCACGAAAGCAGAGCTTTCAAAGGACGGACAAAAGCTAGAACTACCGATAGGAGTAGACAAAATTATAGATATTCCTCTAGATGAAGGCATCGAATCATTATTCCAACAAGAGTTAGTCGAAGAGGTAGAAGAACAAACAGGAACAAACTTTAATGAAGATGGTACGTTTGGCTTTTTAATTAAATTTAATGATTTTGAAGATGTCATTTCATTAAGTCATCGTCTTATCTTTGAAGATATAAAAGATGAGCTGTATTCATTTGAGAACCGCTATTATGTATATGTGGAATTCGATGAAGTGCTACATGATGAAGAAGAAATCGATCGTATTTTAAGTATTATTTTAGAATATGGGGAAGAATCAACTTTAACAATTCATCGTGTAAGTGAGTATGGAAAACAAATTGTGAAAGAGCATGCGCTTGAAACGATTCGCAATAATTTTCCTGCTAAAACGTAGGCCGATTTCTGTAGTATGAAATCGGCTTTTTATATGAAGAATAGGAAAGCTTTCTTAGTTAGGAGGTAAGAGATGAAAAATACGTTAAAGCTGATTTTCTTTATCCTGCTATTGTTCGCATTATTTGTTTCGTTACGTATGTTTATTGATGTAGCATTTTATTCAGATGTGATTGGGATAAAAGATGTTTCGATTTTAGGTATTATTAGTATTTTATTTACAGTATCTGCGTTTTTAATTGGTTGCGTTATTTTCTTAGAAAATCGCCATCCATCTAAAACACTTACATGGTTAATTGTGTTAGGAATTTTTCCGGTATTTGGCTTCTTTGCTTATTTATTATTTGGACAAAATTTTCGGAGAAAAAGAATGTTTCAAAAGAAGGCGTTACTTGATGAACAGGCGTTTTTACAATATAAAGGGCATGAAGATTACGAAGAAAGAATTTTACGCAATCATAAGCATCAAGAGCTGTTATTTCGTTTAGCGGATCGCTTAGGCGCTTTAAATATTTCATTTCAAACTGAAACGAGGACATTAACAAATGGAGATGAAACGTTTCAGGCCATTTTAGATGGATTAAAACGAGCGAAACATCATATTCATATGGAATATTACATTGTGCGTGATGATAAATTAGGAACAGAAATTAAAGATATTTTAATACAAAAATCAAAAGAAGGCGTTGTTGTTCGTTTTTTATATGATGCGGTTGGAAGTTTTAAGTTATCAAAATCGTATATTGAGGAATTAAACGATGCAGGTGTCGAAATGATTCCGTTCTTTCCTGTGCGCTTTCCAATTTTAAACGATAAGATTAATTATCGAAATCATAGGAAAATTGTTGTGATTGATGGGAACGAAGGGTTTGTAGGTGGATTAAATATCGGTGATGAGTATTTAGGGAAAAGTAAATATTTTGGCTTTTGGCGAGACACGCATTTGTATTTACGTGGTGAAGCGGTTCAAAGTTTACAGCTTATTTTCCTTCAAGATTGGTTTTATATGACTGGAGAGGCTGTGCTAGCTCCTGAATATTTACAAGCAAAAGCAGTTGAGGGTGATCATTGGGGAGGCGTGCAGCTCGTTGCAGGCGGCCCCGATAATAAGTGGGAAACGATTAAGCATTTATATTTCGCAATGATCGCTTCTGCTCGGAAATCTATTTGGATTGCAACGCCGTATTTCATTCCGGATGATGATATTTTATCCGCATTAAAGGTAGCTGCGCTTGCTGGTATTGATGTTCGTTTGTTAATGCCGAGTAAGCCTGATAAGCGTACTGTCTTTTACGCATCGAGATCGTACTTCCCAGAGCTTTTAGATGCAGGGGTAAAGATATATGAGTATGAAAAAGGTTTTCTCCATAGTAAAGTTGTCATTGTCGATTCTGATTTAGCTTCAATTGGGACAGCTAATATGGATATGAGAAGTTTCCATTTGAATTTTGAAGTAAATGCCTTTTTATATGATACAGATAGCATTCGAAAGCTTGTTCAAGATTTTAAAGACGATTTAGAAGAATCCAGTGAAATTCACGTCGATCATTTTCATAAAAGGCGTCTTCATAGACGAATTGTTGAATCGACATATCGGTTATTATCGCCTTTATTATAAAAAGAGATGTCCGAAATTGGGACATCTCTTTTTTAAAAGGAATTTGTTGAAAATTGTAGAATATAAAGAGCTGAAAGGGTGTGATTACGATATTTATAGCTAAAAGAGAAAACGGAGAAAAAATTCATTTACTCTACAATTGTAATGAAGAGCTTTTGCGCCGTATGCGTCAACAGGAACGATTCTTTTGTGTAGCTTGTGGAAAGGAAGTACAAATGAAATTAGGGAAACAAAAAAGTTGGCATTTTGCTCATAAAAAAGTGGATTCATGTCTTGCCTTTTATGAAGCGGAATCTATGTATCATAGGCACGGTAAAGAATTGTTATATAGATGGTTTAAACGTCAAAACTTTCATGTAGATATAGAGCATTATCTGCCCCAGATTCAGCAACGACCAGATATTTTTATAGAGAGAGCAGGGAGAAAAATTGCGATTGAATACCAATGCGCAAACCTTTCTATAGAGCAGCTGTACAAACGAACCTATTTGTATTGGCGAGCGGGTATACAGGTCATTTGGATCATTGGTGGAAATCAATTGAAAAAGCAATCTGCATATTGGATGAAATTCTCCTCACTTATGGCTTTCTCCTTACAATCTTATCCTCAACCATTTCTTATTTTCTTCTGTTCCAAACAAAAATCATTTATGAAATGCGCGTTTCTCACTTCATTTTCTACAAGCGTCTCTTTCTCACATACTATATATTTACCAACTGAAACTACTACTTTTGAACTACTCTTTTCCCCTGTTCCTTTCCAAAAAGAAATATTAGACCGAGAATGGAAGCAACGAAAGGACTATTTTCGAAAAAATGCTTTGCCTATTTGGAATTATAATTATAAGTCACTATTACGCCTCTTATATCAATTTAAATGTACCCCAGCGAGTTTTCCTTCTGAAGTTGGTGTTCCACTCCCTTCTGGATTTGCTTTTCAAACAAACCCATTTATATGGCAAGCTTTTCTATATATGAAGTGTATAGGGGAGCTTGCAGTAGGAGAGTGTATTTCTCTTCAATATGTGTGTAGTTATGTAAAAAAGTATACGAAAAGGCGTATGCTCCCGTACTTTTCAAAGCATATATGGAAAGTAGCAGTTACTGAATATATGACATTCTTATGTTATACAGGTGTATTACGTAAAGTGGAGACTTATAAGTACCGGAAAATAAGGGGGATCGTTATGTTAAAAACAGAGGAGGAAGTTATGAAATATGATGAAACTTGTTTAGCGTATGCCTTATCTTTATTTGAGGCAAAGTACAACATGAGAGAAGGAAAAGGGGATATAATAAAGACTGATTGTGAAGGAATTACATAAGAAAAAAACGAATTGTACTTAAGGAGAGATAATTAAAGGAGGGCTTAAAGAATGTCTGAACAAAACAAAGCGAAAACATTACCAGATCGCAATGAGATTGAAGAAGCAAGTACGTGGCGATTAGAAGATATTTTCCAAACAGATGCAGAATGGGAAAAAGAATTCCAAGCTATTAAAGAGCTATTACCGAAGTTAATTGAATTTAAAGGGAAACTTGGTGACTCTGCGGACAATTTACTTGAGGCATTGCAATATGAAGATGAAATTTCAATGCGATTAGGTAAGCTATATACATATGCTCATATGCGTTACGATCAAGATACAACAAACTCTGTATATCAAGCATTAAATGATCGCGCAACAAATTTATATTCACAAGTATCTAGTAGCACAGCGTATATTGTACCTGAAATTTTGTCGGTTTCAGAAGATACACTGCAAACATTCTTGAAGGAAAATAGAGATTTAAGTGTATATGAACATGCATTAGAAGAAATTACACGTCAACGCCCGCACGTATTATCAGAAGCTGAGGAGGCTTTATTAGCGGAAGCATCTGAAGTAATGAGTTCATCAAGCAATACATTTGGTATGTTGAATAACGCGGATTTAAAATTCCCATCTATTAAAGGTGAAGACGGAGAAGAAATAGAAATTACACATGGTCGTTACATTCAGTTTTTAGAAAGTGATGATGGCCGTGTTCGCGAAGATGCATTTAAAGCTGTATATGAAACGTACGGGAAATTTAAAAATACATTCGCAAGTACGTTAAGCGGAGCAGTAAAACGTAATAATTTCAATGCGCGTGTTCGTAAATATGATTCTGCTCGCCAAGCTGCACTAAGCAATAATAATATTCCGGAAGCAGTATACGATCAACTTGTTGAAACGGTAAATGACAACTTACATTTATTACACCGTTACATCGATATTCGTAAGCGTGCATTAGGACTTGATGAGCTTCATATGTATGATTTATATACACCACTTGTACCAGAAGTGAAAATGAATGTGAAATACGAAGAAGCGCAAGACCTTTTATTAAAATCTTTAAACGTACTTGGTGATGAATATGTTGATATTTTGAAAGAAGCATATGAAAATCGCTGGGTAGATGTGTATGAGAATAAAGGAAAACGAAGCGGGGCATATTCATCTGGTGCATATGGAACAAATCCGTATATTTTAATGAACTGGCATGATAATGTAAATAATTTATTTACACTTGCTCATGAGTTTGGTCATTCGGTGCATAGTTACTATACAAGAAAAACACAACCGCACGTATATGGTGATTATTCCATCTTCGTAGCAGAAGTGGCATCAACTTGTAATGAAGCGCTTCTAAATGATTATTTATTAAAAACGACAGAAGATAAGAAAGAGCGTCTATATTTATTAAATCATTATTTAGAAGGATTCCGTGGTACTGTATTCCGTCAAACGATGTTTGCAGAGTTTGAACATATTATTCATAAGAAAGTACAAGAAGGACATGCTGTTACGCCAGACATGCTAACGGAAATCTACTACGATTTAAATAAGAAATATTTCGGTGACGCTTTAGTAATCGACGAAGAGATTGGTTTAGAATGGTCTCGTATTCCGCACTTCTACTACAACTATTACGTATATCAATACGCAACAGGATTTAGTGCAGCGACAGCTCTATCTAAACAGATTTTAGAAGAAGGACAACCAGCAGTAGAACGTTATATTAACGAGTTCTTAAAAGCAGGAAGCTCTGATTATCCAATTGAAGTGCTGAAAAAAGCAGGAGTAGATATGGCATCTCCTGAACCAGTAAAAGAGGCACTACAAGTATTTGAAGAGAAATTAAATGAATTAGAAGCATTATTATTTGAAGAAAAGTAATGAAAAAAGACGAGGGATTGTATCCTCGTCTTTTTTGTTGAATAAATTCAATGTCGATATTTGTCGAAAAAATAAGGTGAATTTCTTTGTTTTTTCTAACTGAAAGGATAGTTTTACAGCTGATTTTTGAAATTAAAACCCTTTGAATCTTTTTTTATGATTGAAATAAGAGAGAGTGATAACGATGATTCCGAATAAAAGAGGTAAGGCAATAATTTTAGGAAAAGCTTGTAGTAGAGAGAGTATGTACAAGAAAAAAGAAACGATGACAGCTAGAAAGAGAAGAGCAATATAAGATTTTTTCATAAATAACCCCCCTAAATGCCCTTTTTTATAGCTTATTCAAAAATGAAAACGTTTAGAATGTGACAAAAGTGTGAATTTCGACAAAAGGGGTTGTCATCTGGCGTCGAATCTTGTAATATAATAAGCGTGAACGAATTCACATACAAACATATACCCCTTTGTTTGAACGTGAAAATTTCTCCCATCCCCTTTAATATTTTTATAAGCCGTAAAGAAAAAGACCTGGTGTTTACACCAGGTCTTTTTCTTTTACTATCCATTTCCAATAACGTTCGCATTTTACTTCAATCATTTGTACTTTTCGTTTCAGTTGTAATTTTTTAAGTTCGCGCTCAATTTCTTGCTGCGGACAGTCATAAATAAATGCTACTTCTTTTGAAGATATAAATTGTGTTGCTTCTAGTAATGCTTCTAAAGGTGGTAATGGTTCCGGCTCAATTTCACATTTTACAAGTTCTTTCAATAATTGTACGTATACATCGTAGGAATAATTTCCAGAGATTTTAATACCTTCTTCATCTGAGTTCGCATGAAAAAAGACGAGGGAGGGTATTTCTGTAATATGCATCTCATTCGTGAATTTCAAGTCACATTGGAAAGCTTTTTTTGCACTAGCAGAATGTAGATCTTTTTTAAATTCTTCTACATCAATATTGCTGTCTTTCGCACATGCAAGTAATAGTTCGCAGTCAGGGTTTGATACATTTTCAAGGAAAATGTATTCTTGGAGTTTTCGCAAAAACTTCGAACCTGCTTTTCGGCCTTGCAACTCCGCCGCCTTAATTGCCATCGAAACTAAATATGGTGTTGACGATGCTTCTTGCATATGTACCTTTCCATCACATGAAAAACCTTGTAAACTTGTTGTCTTTTCCCACACAAATCGAATATTAGCAGGTTTATTCCATTTGTGTGAGGAAGCGTTCGTTCCATCCACTTTTCCTGTTACGATATGACGAATAGAGAAGTATTTCCCGTATTCAAGCCATAGTTTAATAATAAAAGGCTCAATTTCCCAGCAATCTTTACAAAGTGGATCAATAAATAAATATGCTTCTACAGACTTATGCTCGCATGCGGAAGGAGATGGCATATTTATATGCTTTGCTTCCTGCTTATCCATTACACTTCACCTGTTTCGTTTGGAGTATTAACCATATGCTGAGCGGTTAATGCTAAACGTTCAAAAACAAACTCTCTTATATGACCATGCACTCCAGTATCATCCATTGCTTGCTCCATACATGATAGCCAAGCCTCTGCTCGTTTTGGAGTAATCTCAAACGGAAGATGGCGTGCTCTTAACATAGGATGACCATGTTCTTCAGTGTACAAATTAGGACCACCTAAATATTGTGTTAAAAATTGCTTCTGCTTCCTAGCAGTTTCTGTTAAATCTTCCGGGAAGATGGGAGATAAGTCAGGGTGTTTACTGACATAGGAATAAAATGTATCTACTAATATTGCAATGCATTGTTCACCGCCAATTGCTTCAAATGGTGTCATCGGTTGCTTGCTCATCCTTTATAAACTCCTTTTTCCATGAAATGTATATCTATTGTAGCAATGGAATGTTCGAGAGGGCAAATAAACAGCCTTCTCAAACATTCTTTGCTTATTCTACGGGTGTAAACTTTTTTAGTAAGATGTATCCACTAGTGAAACATATTCACTAGTGGAATTTTCACTTTAGCGTGCTTTGTTTTGTTTGGCAAGGAAAAAGCGTTTTACTTTGTTATTTGTATGACGAACAGGTATGTTATGTTGCGTTAATAAATGAATAAATGCAGCTTTTCCTGTTTCTTCATCTTGCACTTCAAATTCAATTTCATAATCATCGTGATTGTAATAGAAACTATGATCAAAGACAAGCGTTCCGCCTTTAAATAATGCTTCGGCTCTTTCTGTTGTTAAACTACCCATATATGTTAAAGCGGAAACAGGAATTTGTAATTTGTGTAGTTGATTTACTACTGCTCCTTGAATGATTGTGTTTGTTTCCATCATCATTTTTGCTTCGTCTTCTGTTACGACTTGATGCGTTTCTAATAAGCCGATTTCTGCAGGTTGTTTCAGCGTTAACGTATAAGTTTCTCCTTTATGACGAATACGAAGTGCAGAGCCAGTTTCTTTTAACGAGAAGTCAGGTGTTTCAAAGTAGTGATTCACTTGTTTCGTAAATGCTTCAATGGAAAACGATTTACATAATATATCGAATTCTTCTTTTGTAACGATATTTTTGAATTCAATTTCAATTTCTTGTGTCATTGTATAATCTCCTTTTGAAAAATAATTCTTTACACATTATCGCTTTTTCATAAATTTGGTTCAATGTTTTATTTGTTTGCGTCCATGTTATGATACAATAATACTGTTAAGTAAGACAGGAAGTTGAGATGGAGGAGTTCGAGCATGCAAAATAAAATTCAAGTTAAGAGCGTAGAAACGAGAGAGAATGCGCTTATTTTTTGTGCGGAAAATAGTGAAATAGAGGTAAAGGAGCTAAGTGCGCGTAATCACGTACTTGTAGACTCAGACAATTTATCATTTTTATATATTTTAGAAAACGAATCATCTTTCATTTATGTAAGTATTCCGCACACATGCTGGGAAGCAATGCATGAAGCGATGAATAAAGATATGGTAATGTTCATTCGCGTGAATGACATTGAAATGGAATTAGAAGGATTAAAAGAAGAAGTAGAATATTTAGTTGAAAATATTGAAGGTAATGCAAATTACGGAGAAGAACTAGTAACTGCTGTAGAAAAAGTATTTCTATAAGCAAATGGATTGATTTTGGTGGTGGTTGAAATGAATCGAAATTGGGAAGAATTTTTAGCACCTTACCACCAAGCGGTGGCAGAGCTGAAAGTGAAATTAAAAGGAATGCGTACGCAGTTTGCAATGTTGACGGAGCATTCCCCAATTGAGTTTGTAACTGGACGAGTGAAATCAGTTGCGAGTATTATTGATAAAGCGGAGAAGAGAAATGTACCGCTAGACCGGCTTAGAGAAGATATGCAAGACATTGCGGGCCTTCGAATGATGTGTCAATTTGTTGATGAGATTAAGCCTGTTGTAGAGTATCTTCGAAAACGAAATGACTTTGAAATCGTGGAAGAACGTGATTATGTCACGCAAAAGAAAGATAGCGGCTACCGCTCTTATCACGTTGTCATTAGTTACCCTGTTCAAACGATTCAGGGGGAAAAAAAAGTATTGGTAGAAATCCAAATACGCACGCTAGCAATGAACTTTTGGGCAACAATTGAGCATTCTTTAAATTATAAATATAGTGGACGTTTTCCTGAAGATATTAAAATACGCTTGCAACGTGCAGCGGAAGCGGCGTTTTTATTAGATGAAGAGATGTCTTCTATTCGTCTTGAGATTCAAGAAGCGCAGAAGGCTTTTTCAAGAAAGCAAGAAACGAAAGATTCCGAATCATAAACTAAAGGGTGTTGGGCGATGAAATTTACGATTATGTCAAAGGGAGATCAATCATCAGATACACTGGCAAGCACGATGAAAGAGTACTTGTTAGATTTTGGATTTACAATGGATGAAAAGGAACCCGATATTGTAATTTCTGTTGGGGGAGATGGAACGCTTTTATATGCGTTTCATCGTTATTATAATCGATTGGATGAAACAGCATTTGTTGGTGTACATACAGGACATTTAGGTTTCTATGCAGATTGGTTACCGACAGAAGTAGAGAAATTAGTAATTGCGATTGCGAAAACACCATTCCAAGTGGTGGAATATCCGCTTTTAGAAGTGATTATTCGCTATGTGAATGGAAGTAAAGAGTCACAGTATTTGGCGATGAATGAGGCGACTGTAAAAAGTGCAGAAGGTACATTAGTAACAGAAGTAGAAATACGCGGAGAATATTTTGAAACATTCCGAGGGGACGGTCTTTGTATTTCTACTCCTTCAGGAAGTACTGCGTATAATAAAGCGCTTGGCGGAGCAATTATTCACCCTTCTATTGAAGCGATTCAAATTGCAGAAATGGCGTCCATTAACAATCGTGTGTTTCGTACTGTGGGATCGCCACTCGTATTGCCGAAGCACCATACATGTGTGTTAAAGCCAGCTGCAGGAATGAACTTACAAATTACAGTGGATCATTTAACGATGGTCCATCAAGATGTGAAATCAATCCAGTATCGTGTCGCAAACGAGAAAGTACGATTTGTTCGTTTCCGCCCGTTCCCGTTCTGGAAACGAGTTCGTGACTCGTTTGTTGCAGATAAATAGAAAGGGTTATATATTTGAACAGATTTACATTGAAATGGGATATAGGGCTGGCTGAAGAGGGGATTTTAGTTAGGGAATTCTTGAAAACGAAAGGTATTTCTAAAGCCGCTTTAACGGATATAAAGTTTCACGGCGGGGCAATTGAAGTAAATGGTCAACATGAGAGTGTTCGTCATCGGTTGCGCGCTAGTGAAGAATTACGTATTTTTTTTCCAGTGGAGGAAAGAAGTGAAGGGATGATTGCAGAAGATATCCCTTTATGTATTGTATATGAAGATGATGCGGTTCTTATCATTGATAAAGAGGCGAACATGTCAACGATTCCGTCTAGAGAACATCCGACAGGGAGTGTTGCCAATGCGCTTTTATCTCATTATGATAAGCAGTATCTTGCAAGTACAGTGCACATTGTAACACGGTTAGATCGTGATACTTCAGGGCTTATGCTTATTGCAAAAAATCGTTTCGTGCATCATCTTTTATCGAAGCAGCATCAACAAAAAGCTGTGAAACGAACGTATGAAGCAATTGTTCACGGTGAGATGGTAGAACGAGAAGGAATGATTGATGCACCAATTGGTCGGAAATCTGATAGCATTATTGAGCGAACAGTTTGTGAGGATGGACAAAGGGCAGTTACTCATTTTAAAGTAATTGGTAGTACATATCATAAGACACATGTAGCGCTGGAGCTTGAGACAGGAAGAACGCATCAAATTCGTGTGCATATGGCTCATATAGGACATCCATTACTTGGTGATAACTTATATGGAGGAAGAAGGGATGAAATGAAACGGCAAGCACTTCATAGTAAATCTTTGACGTTTTATCATCCTATTTTAGAGAAAGAAATGTCTTTCACTATAAAGATTCCAAGCGATATGCAAGAGTTACTTAGGAATGCTTAAAAAGGGAACAAAATTCTTATATTATAAAGAATTTTGTTCCCTTTTTTCTTAGCGGAATAATATTAAAATTTGGTTTTCACCCGTACGCTTTATAACGAAAAATCCATTTTCGGCTTTTGTAGCAATGCCATTGTCATTTGGACGACAATATCCATGCGTTTCGCAAGTGCCGTCATCACGTACTAACATTTGCCCAATTAATCCGACAGGAAGCCACTCGGCGCGATCTTTTCTTGCTACATATTTGCAAGCTGGATCCCATTCTGTATTTAAAAGAGGTTGTATTTCTTCTGATTCCGTCCATACATATTGGCGTTTTCCAAAGTTGTCTGTTTTATAGCGTTTTTGCCAACTTAAAGCCCCGCTATTTCCTATAAGTGCAGGGGTTGCACTAGATATTCCTAAAATGAACGAATCGTGTGAAGTAGCTATCCGAATTTTTTCTTCGCTACTAAATGTAACGAAATAACCGACATCAATAGGTTTATGACCTTCTGTTTCAAACATTTGTGCAAAATCCGTTCCGCTTGCATTGTAAGACGCGCCCTCAATATACATTTCTCCATTATGGGCAAGCCATTTAGCACCGATATTATGGTCGGTGTCGTTTGCACCATTTGCAATAAACCAGGAATAAGCTTCTTCTGCAGTGCCGAAGCGCCCCATAATATGGCTACCTGCAAAATGAGCTGTTGATGTATGATGACCTTCCGCATGAGAAGAGGAGCCGTTAGCGATAGTTGCGGTTCCTTCTGCGTGTGCTGCTTCGCCTAAAGCAGTCGTCTGTTTACCCTCCGCATGAGAATAAGCACCGCCTGCTGTCGTTTCACTTCCCTCACTATGCGAACTATGTCCAGTTGCTTTTGAGTTGGATCCTTCTGCATGAGAGAAAGAACCTTTTGCGTGTGTTAATAAGCCTTCCGCATGTGCTGCCATGCCCTCCGCATGAGAGTGAAGCCCCTCCGCATATGCATATCGGCCGCCCCTTTTAACTTTTGTATTTTCAGGTGTAGGTGTCTCAATTATGAGCGGTTTTTCAGTTTGTATATCATTCGATGAAGCTAATGCTTCTTTTATTTTTTTTACTTTGTTTATAATAGCAGCTGGAATTTCTGGTTCCACTTTTTTATTTATTGCTACAGAATTATTTTCTTCCGCCTTTTCTTCTGTTTGGTTAGAACGTAGTACCTGTTCATCTTGATTTGAGAGCTGTTTATTTTTTTGTTGCATCTTTATTTTTCTGCGATCGATTATGTGGTTCATCACAGCATTTTCTAAAGAGACATATGTTGGTTTTACTTTGCTTTTTTTTGATGACTCTTGTTCTTCTAGTTCTTCTATGGCTGCAGCCCGAATACTACACCAGTTGTTAATTCCGTACATGGGCAGATATAAAGGGGGAATTTTTCTTTTTTGTTTAGAAGATTTTTTCTTCATTCTGTCACCTCCTGCGACATTATATGTAAAGTAATTAAAAAAAGATGCACTTTATTGCATCTTTTTTTAATTACTTTACCTAGTTTTATATGAGATCTGCCTAAATAATACGGTAATCTCTCGCTAAGTAAGGTAGTTATGAAATTGGACGGAACTTTTCAGCGACAAAAGGTAAAGAAGACGGGACAGAGATAGTCTCCATTTCAGGATAACGTAATCCGGTTAATTTGCCACCAAATACAGCACCAGTATCAATATTGACTGTCTGATTGACGAATCGAGGTTCTTTTACTGGTGTATGTCCATATACAATCCAAGCTTGCCCCTTGTATTCTTGTGCCCAATCGCGACGGACAGGTGAGCCATCGGCATGCTTTTCTCCTGTAATATCGCCATATAATACAAAGGTTTGTACTTTTTTATCTCGTCTTCCTATGTAATCTTGCCGAATCCCAGCGTGACATACGATTACTTTTTTTTCATCTAGTATGTGGTAGAGTGGTGATTGTTCATAAAGAGTGATAAACTTTTCTTTTATAATGTTTTGCTTATGAGAGGGAAGTGCCTCATATTCAGCGACAGTTGTTTCAAGTCCGTGAGCGATTGTTACATTACGTCCAAGGAAAAATCGATATAGTTTATTACAGTGATTTCCAGGAGCGTAATAAGCTTCTTTTTTATGTATGACAAGTTCCCATACAATTTCGATCATACGTAATGAATGAGGACCACGGTCTGTAATATCACCAACGAATGCAAGTTTACGTTGTTCAGGGTGGATCGGTAGACCGCTACTCCAGTTATATCCTAGCTTCTCTGTTAAATTTTGAAACTCTTGGAAGCATCCATGAATATCTCCTATAATGTCATATTTCATATTTAAACCTCCATCGTATTTTTCATTAGTATATCTAAAAAAGGATAGAGATAAAAATATAGCGTTTTTGTGTTGTTCATTTAAACATAAAGCTTTTCGTTCTTGAGCGAATATTTAAAATGAATCCAATCGCAATCATGTATGTAAGCAGTGAACTTCCTCCGTAGCTCATAAGAGGTAATGTTATCCCTGTAATGGGAAGTAATCCGATTGTCATCCCGATATTTTGGAATACTTGGAAAGTAAACATTCCGATTGTACCAGCGCAAATGTAACTACCGAAAGGGTCATTACTTTCTAAAGCGATATGAATCATTCGAAAAATGAGTAAGAAAAAAAGTGAAATAATGACACTTGCGCCTAGAAATCCAAATTGTTCAGCGACATTAGTGAAAATAAAATCTGTATGTGGTTCTGGAAAATATACTTGTCCATTTTCCCACCCCTTTCCTTGCATTTCTCCGGATCCAGTCGCTAAGAATGCTTGTCTTAATTGATAGCCTTGCGCATCATATTTGTAAGGTGCCAACCATCCGTAGAAGCGATTTAATTGATATTCTTTTAAAATGTGTGCTTTAAAGAAATCTGTGTGAGTAAAAAAAATATATATTAATGTAGATCCAGCCACGAAAGTACCTGAAACTAATCCGAAAATAAAACGCCATCGTATGCCAGAAACTAGTATCATTGCTGCAAGCATCGCTGAAATGACCATTGTGTTTCCTAAATCTGGTTCTTTTGCAATAAGTAGTAGTGGTGGCAAGCTTGTCGCAAATATTTTTCCAAGTAATAAAAAATCGTCACGCATTGTTCGGGAAAAATATTTCTCATTATGATTTGCTATAATTCGTCCAATGACGATAATTAAAAACAATTTCATAATTTCAGAAGGCTGAAAATTTCCGATGCCTGGGAGCCTGTACCAAGCGGTAGCGCCTTTAATTGTAACGGCACCTGGTACTTGAAGTTCTAGTCCAATAAGTAGTACCATTGCAAAGCTATACAAATACCAAGCAATTTTTTGATAACGATCGAAATCGATAATCATAATAACACCAATGGCTATAAATCCAATGAAGTACCATTGGATTTGCTTGAGTACAAAATTGACGTTTTGTAAAAATGGCGGTAAGGAGGCTTGCGCACTTGCAATAGCACAACAACTAACAATCCCAATGGCAAATAAAATAAATAGTAATACGTAGTCTATTTGATATTGAGAATTTGAATCTTTCAATGTAGGTATTCCTTTCTACTGCTCTTTATAGTAATGGATTTTATCCCGCATTAATGGGCAGTAAGACCTCCACCTCAAAATTCAGCGAAAGCGAAGAAGTTAGGAGGGGGATCAACTGCCCGTAAAAGCCCGATTGGTTCAACTAATAATCAGTGGGGGATGAAGAAAACCCCCACTGATTAAAGTTTCACTTTATAGTATGAGAAAGAATGTATGAACTATACGAATGATTCACATATAGTCCATACACTTTTGATTTTGCAGAGTAGTTTAATTGTTTAACTCTTTAATAATTATATCCAAACAATGGGCAAGACGTACATGTGCGTCAGGAAAAATATCTAGTTGATGAAGGTAGTATTTTAAGGAACTTTTACACCATTTGTAAGCACTAAGTAGAGCTGTTCTATAGTCTGTAGTATTTTGTAAAAATCCATATTCTTTTGCTGTTATAACGAGGTGTGTGAAATCTTCGCAACCTTGAAGTAGTTTATTGTGTATTTGTTGTCCAGCATGGTAGCGAAATTGACTTAAAGGCTCAGAAATGTATATTGCATTTCCTTTAGAAAGTAAAGAAATCCATGAGGCCATATCAACACTACAAGAATATTGTCGCTCTTTAAGGGTGCCAAAAGGTTCAGTGAGCAAGTTCTTTCGAAACAAAGTAGTTGTAGGTTCGCCGATAATGTTGTGGCCGGCCTTTAGCATCCAGTCGCCTAAAAATATTCCGTTTAATGGGGTATCTTCGCTATATAACTTTTGTGTTGGATGGGCATCGCCGATTAGATTTCCATAATCATCAATACGTACTCGATAAGAAGTAACAAGAGCAAGATCTTTATTGGAATCTTGCTCAAAATAGGCCATCATTTTTTGTATTTTATGCTTATAAAACACGTCATCGTCCATTAAAAAATTTATATACTCACCATTTGATTTTTCTATGAGCATAAGGTCATTCTGAAATTGTCCTAGAGTAGAGATATTTCGAATGTATGTTATATTTTTATAATTTGGTAAGTATTGTTCATGTATTAGAGTTGCTGTTTCATCATTTGTACTATCATCTCCAATGATGATTTCAATATTTGAATAAGTTTGTGCCAATGCACTTTCTAGAGCGATTTTGAAATAATGGGGTCGATTATAAGTGGGAATAAGGATAGAAACGAGAGGTAGATTCTTTTCACTCGCCATACATAACTTCCTTTCAGAAGCTTTTTTTTGTAAGAACAATATCTTGGTAACTTGTATATTCTGGTCTGCCGCACCATAAACCATAATGTGGCTTATTGATTATTTCTAGACCATACTTATTCAATAGATTGCAAATATCTGTCTCAGGATAAGCAACTGCAAAATTGGGAATATCTTTATTTACAACGTAGCAATTTTCAATTCGATGATAAAAACCTAATGTACTTTGTCCTGCATTTAAATAATAGGACGATTCAGGATTTATTAGAAAGAATGTAATGAAACATCTCCCGTCTTTTTTTAATACACGTACAATTTCAGATACGTAATGTTCTAATTCTTTTGGGAGAAGGTGTGTAAATACAGAAGTTAAAAAGATAAAATCGAATGTCCCGTCTTCATAGGGAAAACGATATTGAGAGGCATCTTCTTTTCCTTCTGGATTATAGAATTGATTGTATATGTCAACATGTTCAAAGTGAAAATTATTACGCATAGTTGAAATGTTATTTTGACACCAAGTAATTCCATCTTTAAACAAATCAAATCCATAATACGCTCCATCATCATTTAAGTAATTCATTAATGGTACAGCCATTCGGCCGACGCCGCAGCCTACATCTAATACTTTTTCATTTGATTTTAAAGCGCCAATTTGAATAAAATGCTTTAGGAACTCTTTTCCAACCTTTTTGAAGTCGCCACCTACATATTGGACGAGTTCAGGAGGGGGGAGTAAAGTCATTTCTTTGTTAAGTTCGCTCATGAGTATACCCCTTTCTTGTGTGAGAATATGCAGTAACTCTATTAATAAAATTTTCAATTTGTAGTGAGAGAACAAAGGAAAACAATTGTTATATGTAAGGAGATTCCACAAAAGAAATACTTAATTGGATTAGAAGTGAGAGAAGGATGAGTGAAAATGGAATCTCCTATAGATTAAATCTTGTTTATTCTTTTCTCCAATAAACGCCAAATACATCAATTTTAGTAATAGGGGCTTTTAAATTTCGTTGCTTTCTAAAGTCTGTCACAGCCTCAGCGCATGGCGGTAGCCCGTAGTCATCGATAATTATATAGCCACCTTTAGAAACTTTATCATATAAGTTTATGAGACCATCCATGGTGGATTCGTACATATCACCATCAAGCCGTGCAATTGCTATTTTTTCAATTGGTGCTGTTGGTAAAGTATCTTTAAACCAACCTTTTAAAAATTTTACTTGATCATTTAGTAAATCATATTTTTTAAAATTCTCTTGTACTTGTTCTAAAGAGACGCGTAAGTAATCGAATGTGTGTAAATAATCACCGTAATCTTTTGGATATTGTTCTAGATTCGGTGCTGGCAAACCTTCAAATGAATCTGCGACCCACACATTACGATTCGTAATGTTGTTCGCTTGTAAAAAACCATTCATAAAAATGCATGATCCTCCGCGCCATACACCTGTTTCAATAAAATCTCCCTCTATATTTTCACGAACAACGGTTTCCATTGCCTCTTGTAATTGGTTCATACGTTCTCGACCAATCATGCTATGTGCTGCTCTTGGCCAATCCATTCCATCATGACGTTCACTTTTTGAAACATTTGGTTTTACAATTTTTAAGTTATGGTTTTCGGCATATTGCTTAATGAATAAAGGGAGGGGGACTGTAACGGGTTCGAATTCTAGTTCTTTCGAAATATGTAGAGATGCGGGTAAGTATGCCTCATATTCCAACCATATTTCAAATAAAATTGTTTTCTTTAGCAATTCGAGATAAAGCTGAACAGCAGATTTACTTTCCATATTTGTGCCTCCTGCAAAATGTCATACAACAATATGATTATGTAGATAGCGAATGTTTCATGATTGAATTTAAAATTGAAAAAGCAGTAAAACTGATATCAGTTTTACTGCTAAGTAAAAAATTAAGCAACTTTTTCAATAATAATGGATGCACTCGTACCAAGAGCTAATGATAGCCCAAGCCCTGTAACAATTACTTCAACCAATGATGGAGTTGTCGTAATTTGCGTAATTGCTTGAATAACGATAGGTGCTCCAATTGAAATTAAACTCGTTCCAGTACCTGGTACAGGTACTCCGTTCACTTGAATTGTAAGGCCACCTAATAGACTTACTGCTGCAGTGTATACGATAACAGTAATTTTATAGAATCCAGTTTCACTAATTACGAAAGTATCAGCATCTAATTGAGAAATTGCTGTACCAAACTGAGATCCAACAGTATTAAATGGTACTGGATCATTAATTCCTAGATCTAAAGAAATCCCGCCAGAGTTAAATGCATATAATCCTGCTGGAAGTCCTAATCCGGATGGTCCAGTCGGTCCAGTAGCCCCCGTAGGTCCAGTAGCTCCAGTCGGTCCGGTAGCCCCCGTGTCACCAGTCGGCCCAGTAGGCCCAGTCGGTCCAGTAGCCCCCGTGTCACCAGTCGGCCCAGTAGGCCCAGTCGGTCCAGTAGCTCCAGTGTCACCAGTAGGCCCAGTCGGTCCAGTAGCCCCAGTAGCCCCAGTAGCCCCAGTGTCACCAGTAGGCCCCGTAAGTCCAGTAGCCCCCGTGTTACCAGTAGGCCCAGTCGGTCCAGTAGCCCCCGTGTCACCAGTCGGCCCAGTAGGCCCAGTTATTCCAGTTCCTCCGCCAGTCGGTCCAGTAGGTCCAGTAGGTCCAGTAGGCCCGGTCGGTCCAGTAGGTCCAGTAGGCCCCGTAGGTACAGTAGGCCCAGTCGGTCCGGTCGGCCCCGTAGGCCCGGTCGGTCCAGTCGGAAGGGTAAACGGTGGTATCGGTGGTAATGTTGGTCCTACAAGATTAGGGTCAAATGCACTAGCTGATAAAGATTCATCGGGATTTAATCCATTTGAATAATTATTATTTGACATAAATTCACCTCCATAAAGCGTTCATTATATAGTAGATGCAAAACCGAAAGAAAATGACACGGACATTTGAATTATTGAAAAGAAATCTTAAACTACTTGAACAATTTAAAAAAATGGAAAGTTTAGTATATGTATAACATATGATTGATTTGGAAGAGGGTGATTATGTTGAACAAGCAAGGAATTACAATTAGTTTATGTATGATTGTTCGAGATGAGGAGGAGACAATAGCCCGTTGTTTAGAGACAGTTGAGAAAATTGTGGATGAAATTATAGTAGTTGATACAGGTTCCGTCGATCGAACGAAAGAAATCGTAGAGAAATACACTTCTAACATATATGATTTCCAGTGGATTGATGATTTTGCGGCAGCAAGAAATTTTTCTTTTTCAAAAGCGACGCAAGAGTATATATTGTGGCTAGATGCAGATGACGTATTATTAGAAGATGCTCAAGAAGCATTGAAACTCTTAAAAATAGAATTAGATCCTAAATTTGATGCTGTTTCGATGCCTTATCATCTTGCGATGGATTCTAATGGGAAACCTTTATATTGTACAAAAAGAAATCGACTTGTAAAGCGTGAAAAACAATTTCAATGGTTTGGAAAGGTTCATGAGTATTTAGCTATTGCCGGTGAGACTTTTAGTAGTAAAGTTGCTATTACACATAAAAAAGAAAAAAAAGTAACAAATCGTAATTTGAAAATTTTTCAAAATACTGTAGCTGCAGGGGAAGAATTGAGTTCGAGGGATTTGTTTTATTACGCAAATGAATCTATGGATAACCAAAAATATGATGATGCAGTTCTTCTTTATGAAACATTTCTTAATCAAGACGAAGGATGGTATGAAGAGAAAATTTATGCATGTGGTAAGTTAGGAGATTGCTATGCGAAGCTCGGAATGTGGGAGAAGGCAATCGAATCTTGTGTGAAGTCGTTTCGGTATGACGTCCCTAGAGGAGAGAATTGTACAAGAATAGGATATATATATATGGAACAAGAAAAATATAATGAAGCGATATTTTGGTTTAAACTTGCAACGGAAGTACCAATGGCAACGGAAAGTCCTTTTCATAGTCCAGCTAGCTACACATGGCTACCCTATTTACAAATGTGTATTTGTTATAGCAGGTTAGGGGAGCAGGATAAAGCGTATTATTACAATGAATTAGCAGCTTCTTATGTTCCGAATAATGCTGCAATTGAATATAACCGTAAATATTTTCGGGGAGTTTTTGATAAACCATATAAAGCGTAATAGGTTTCGTTTTTTAGAAATGATTTATCGTTATTCTAACTCTAATAGATTGGTTATATATTAGAGTATCAGTAACGTAACCAATATAGATAAAAAATTTTATAAAGCTATTTGCGGGCTAATAATCAGTGGGGGATGAACAAAATCTGCACTTTATAGAATTCATATGAGATTTATATTTCTAATTCAATTTGCATAAGGAGTGTGTGAAATGAATCGCGAAAAAAGTTCTTTATATGAAGAAAAATCCGAGCATTATTATAATGCAGCGAATCCGAATTTATTAAAGCATATAAAAAAGGAATGGAAAGAAGTTCTTGATATTGGTTGCTCGAGCGGTGCATTGGGAGCAGCTATTAAAGAAAATGGTACACGTGTATCAGGAATCGAGGCATTTCCAGAGGCTGCAGAAAAAGCGAAAGAAAGACTAGATCATGTTATTTTAGGGGATATAGAAAAAATAGATCTTCCTTATGAGGAGGGGCAATTTGATTGCATCCTATTTGGAGATGTATTAGAGCATTTATTTGATCCGTGGGCTGTGATTGAAAAGGTTAAGCCATATATAAAGCAAAATGGTGTGATTTTAGCAAGTATACCAAACGTTGCTCATATTTCAGTATTAGCTCCCTTACTTGCCGGAAATTGGACGTATACAGAATATGGTTTATTAGATAAAACACATATTCGTTTCTTTACATTTAATGAAATGCTAAGAATGTTTTTAAAAGCAGGATATGTTATTAGTAAAGTAGATCGTGTATATGTTGATCATAAAATGTATGAGCCACTTATTGAGGAGTTATATGGAATTTGTAAAAAATATCGTCTTGGAAGTGGCTTCATGGCTGAGACAGTTGTATTTCAGTATATTATTGAAGCTGAAAAATCACAATTATGAGTGCTGCAGACAAAACAATATTATTTGTTACATGTATAAATGATCGGAAATTGTATGCAAACTGCGTGCGACATATATTGCAATTGTTAGTACCGCCAGGGTATATTGTCCAATTTATGCCGATTCGAAATGCGAAAAGTATGACGAGTGGATACAATCAAGCCATTTCGCATCCAGCGAAGTATAAAGTTTATTTACATCAAGATGTTTTTATTATAAATAGGGCTTTTTTATACGGATTACTTCAATTATTTGAGGAACATGAACACCTTGGGATGATTGGGATGGTTGGAGCGCAATATGTTCCTCCGACTGGTGTATGGAACGAAGGGCGTGGAATTGTAGGAAAGGTCATTGGTTATATGAATGATTTGTTTTATATGGCAAGTTTAGAACAACCGTATCATGAATCAAAAACATTTATTCCTGTAGAATGTATTGACGGTTTATTAATGGCGACACAATATGATGTTCCGTGGCGAGAAGACTTATTTGACGGATTTGACTTTTATGATGTATCTCAATCATTTGAATTTAAAAAAGCAGGATATACAGTCGGTGTACCTGTACAGCGCGATGCTTGGTGTATCCATTATCATTTTGATGTGAATATGACGAACTATGAAAAGTATCGGGAAATATTTGTGGAACACTATATGTCAGAGGTAAATAAGGAAGAATAAAAGGGGGGACAAAAATGAAAGATCATACAATATTAGTTGTTGTTTGTGTAAATAATGAAGAGCTTTTCAAACAATGTGAGAGTCAAATAAGAAACATTTTTGTTCCCCCTGGCTATGTCGTACAAATTTTTCCGATACGAGATGCACAAAGTATGGCAAGTGCATACAACCGAGCCCTTTCATATCCAGCGAAATACAAAGTGTATATACATCAAGATACATATCTTATTAATCGAGACATGTTTTCTACACTTATATCTCTTTTTAAAGAAAATGAAAAGCTTGGTTTAATAGGAGTCGCTGGGGCTCAGTTTTTACCGAATAACGGGATATGGTGGGAAGGAAAAAATTTAGTAGGGAAAGTGATTGAATACAGAAGACAGAATTATCAATTATTAAATTTAGATCAGGTTTTTTATGGTAATCAACCATTTTTGTCAGTTCAGGCAATTGATGGTTTATTCATGGCAACGCAGTATGATATTCCGTGGCGAGAAGATTTGTTTCAAGGGTTTCACTTTTATGATGTGTCACAGTCTTTAGAGTTTCAAAGGGCTGGTTATTTAATCGGTATCCCAAATCAAGCAAATTTATGGTGTATTCATTACAACGGGGATGAGTTTGATGCGGATACATATGAGAAGTACCGGAAAGTGTTTATAGAACATTACAAAGATATATTATCTCCATCATAAAGGAGAGATGCAGGGTGAAAGGAATTATTTTAGCAGGTGGTACTGGATCGAGATTATATCCAATAACGAAAGTAACGAATAAACATTTACTTCCTGTTGGTCGGTATCCGATGATTTATCATGCGGTATATAAGCTAAAACAATGCGATATTACAGATATTATGATTATTACAGGTAAAGAGCATATGGGGAATGTTGTTAGCTTTTTAGGGAGTGGTCATGAATTTGGCGTGTCTTTTACGTATCGAGTACAAGATAAAGCGGGCGGGATCGCACAGGCGTTAGGGCTTTGTGAAGATTTCGTCGGGAATGATCGTATGGTAGTTATATTAGGGGATAATATTTTTTCAGATGATATTCTTCCGTATGTTGAAGAGTTTACAAATCAAAAAGAAGGTGCGAAAGTACTATTGCAATCTGTAGAAGATCCCGAAAGATTTGGCGTAGCACATATTCAAAACCGAAAAATAGTTGAAATTGAAGAAAAGCCGAAAGAGCCGAAAAGCTCTTATGCTGTTACGGGAATTTATTTGTATGATTCGAAAGTCTTTTCTTATATTAAAGAATTAAAACCT
Organism: Bacillus sp. FSL K6-1218; assembly: GCF_038006445.1. Classification (NCBI taxonomy): domain Bacteria; kingdom Bacillati; phylum Bacillota; class Bacilli; order Caryophanales; family Bacillaceae; genus Bacillus; species Bacillus sp. FSL K6-1218. Next base: position 1,224,299 of record NZ_JBBOVE010000001.1, read on the forward strand.
TCTGCACGGGGAGAACTTGAAATTACAGATATAAATAATTGGTATTTAAAACGAGGGGTACTTACTTATAATGAAATGAGCGGCTGGTGGACTGATGCGGGAACTCACGCTTCGCTTCAAAAGGCGAATACGTTAGCACGGGATATTAATTTTGGGAAACAGTTTAACGGAGAATAGGTGAGAATATGAAAGTTGTAGAAACAAATTTTACCGATGCAAAATTGTTAGAACCGAGGTTGTTTGGAGACGAGCGTGGCTTTTTTTCAGAGAGCTATAATAAGCAGGTGCTAGAAACATTAGGGATAACGTATACATTTGTACAGGATAACGTATCTTATTCGGCTAAGGCAGGAACGATTCGGGGACTACACTTTCAAAAAAAACCGAAAGCACAAACGAAACTCATTCAAGTTATGCAAGGGGCAATTTATGATGTTATCGTTGATTTACGAAAAAAATCACCAACATTTAAACAATGGAAAGGATATATTTTAAGTGCAGATAACCATCGGCAATTACTAGTGCCAAAAGGGTTTGCGCATGGATTTTGCACGCTTGTTCCGCATACTATCGTTATGTATAAAGTAGATGAATATTATAGCGCAGAGCATGACTCAGGATTACTTTGGGAAGATAAAGATTTAGCAATTCCTTGGCCAGTAACCGATCCTATATTGTCCGATAAGGATCAGATATTACCATTACTAGAGGAATATGAAGATAGTTTTTAAGTAGGAGCGTTGTTTATGAATATATTAGTAACAGGTGGGGCTGGATTTATTGGAAGTAATTTCGTTCATTACATGCTACAAAGTTATGAAACATATAAAATTATTAATTACGATGCATTAACATATAGCGGGAATTTAAATAACGTAAAATCTCTTCAGAATCACCCGAATTACTCTTTTGTAAAAGGGGAAATTCAAAATGGAGAGCTATTAGAACACGTTATAAAAGAGCGAGACGTACAAGTGATTGTAAATTTTGCAGCTGAATCACATGTGGACCGTAGTATTGAAAATCCGATTCCTTTTTATGATACAAATGTAATTGGGACGGTCACTTTATTAGAACTAGTTAAAAAATATTCGCATATAAAACTTGTGCAAGTATCAACGGATGAAGTGTATGGCTCTTTAGGGAAAACAGGGAAATTCACAGAGAAAACGCCGTTAGCTCCAAATAGTCCATATTCTTCAAGTAAGGCGAGCGCGGACCTGATAGCTCTATCTTACTATAAAACATATCAATTACCGGTTATAGTAACGCGTTGTTCTAACAATTATGGGCCGTACCAGTATCCCGAGAAATTAATTCCGTTAATGGTTACGAATGCACTGGAAGGAAAAAAACTACCGTTATATGGTGATGGTTTAAATGTAAGAGATTGGTTACATGTAACGGATCATTGTAGTGCGATTGACGTTGTTCTGCATAAGGGACGTGTAGGAGAAGTATATAATATAGGTGGAAATAATGAAAAAACAAATGTAGAAGTTGTGGAACAAATTATTACTCTTTTAGGAAAAACAAAAAAAGACATCGAATATGTTACAGATCGTTTAGGGCACGATCGTCGTTATGCGATTGATGCGGAGAAAATGAAGAATGAATTTGATTGGGAACCGAAATATACGTTTGAACAAGGATTACAAGAGACGGTGAAATGGTATGAAAAGAATAAGGAATGGTGGAAACTACTAAAAGACCAGTAAGGGGCATGTTAAATGAAAGAGAGGGTTATCATAACAGGAGCAAACGGCCAATTAGGAAAGCAACTATTTGAAGAGTTAAACTCTGAAGAATATGATATATATCCATTTGATAAAAAGCTATTAGATGTGACAAATATATCCCGAATACAACAAGTGGTACAAGAAATAAAACCACATATAATTATTCATTGTGCTGCCTATACGAAAGTAGATCATGCGGAGAAAGAACAGGATCTTGCATATAGAATAAATGCAATCGGAGCTCGAAATGTAGCGGTCGCTTCACAATTAGTAGGAGCGAAACTAGTTTATATTAGTACTGATTATGTATTTCAAGGCGCCAGACCAGAGGGATACGATGAATTTCATAGTCCAGCGCCGATAAATATATATGGAGCCTCTAAGTATGCGGGGGAGCAGTTCGTCAAAGAGTTACATAATAAATATTTTATCGTTCGCACATCGTGGCTATATGGTAAATATGGAAATAATTTTGTGAAAACGATGATGCGATTAGGAAAAGAAAGAGATGAAATATCTGTTGTAGCGGATCAAGTTGGCTCTCCTACGTATGTGGCGGATTTAAATATAGTTATTAATAAGCTCATTCATACTTCTTTATACGGTACATACCACGTATCAAACAGAGGCTCATGCTCTTGGTTTGAATTTGCACAAAAGATATTTTCGTATACAAATATGAAAGTGAATGTATTACCTGTTTCAACGGAAGAATTCGGGGCTGCGGCTGCGAGGCCCAAATATTCTATCTTTCAACATAACATGCTACGATTAAATGGTTTTTTACAAATGCCGTCTTGGGAAGAAGGGTTAGAGCGCTTTTTTATAGAAACCAAAAGTCATTAACAAATTTCTGTTAATGACTTTTTTGTTTGCCTTTAAGCGGTTTTATGGTACTATAATTATAGTATCAGGTACTAATAACAAGTATAAGTATTTCTGGGAGGATATATCATGGAACTATTACAAGGGAAAACATTTGTTGTTATGGGCGTTGCGAACCAAAGAAGTATTGCGTGGGGAATTGCTCGCTCTTTGCATAATGCAGGTGCAAAATTAATCTTCACATATGCAGGAGAACGTTTAGAAAGAAACGTTCGTGAATTAGCGGATACATTAGAAGGACAAGAATCACTTGTATTACCTTGTGATGTAACAAATGATGAGGAACTTACAGCTTGCTTTGAAACAATTAAACAAGAAGTAGGTACTATTCACGGTGTAGCACATTGTATTGCTTTTGCAAATCGCGATGACTTAAAAGGTGAATTTGTAGATACTTCTCGCGATGGATTTTTACTTGCACAAAATATTAGTGCATTCTCTTTAACAGCTGTAGCAAGAGAAGCGAAGAAAGTAATGACAGAAGGCGGAAATATTTTAACGTTAACATACCTTGGCGGCGAGCGCGTTGTGAAAAATTATAACGTTATGGGTGTTGCGAAAGCTTCATTAGAAGCGAGCGTGAAATATTTAGCGAACGATTTAGGTCAACATGGTATTCGCGTCAACGCTATTTCTGCAGGACCAATTCGTACGTTATCTGCAAAAGGTGTAGGCGATTTCAACTCAATCTTAAGAGAAATTGAGGAGCGCGCACCACTTCGTCGTACAACAACTCCAGAAGAAGTTGGCGATACAGCAGTATTCCTATTCAGTGATTTAGCACGTGGTGTAACAGGAGAAAACATTCACGTTGATTCAGGGTATCATATCCTAGGATAAATATAATATTAATTTTTAAAGGACAATCTCTAAATGCTGAGATTGTCCTTTTTATTTGTTCTTAGAAAGCACGATTTTTAACGAAAGTTCTTACCACATGATGAATATAACTATAATAGTACACAATTTATTCAGCTACGTATGGAAGTGGGAGGGACGAGTGTGAAGAATAAAAATAAAAGTTCAACAGTTGGAAAACCGTTGTTATATATTGCTCAAGTAAGTTTAGAACTTGCTGCACCGAAAATAAAAAGGATTATCCTGACAAACTTTGAAAATGAAGATCAAAAAGAGCAAAGTAATAGACAAGAAAATATTGTAAGCAGTGCTGTGGAAGAGGTAATAGAACAAGAACAACAAGAAGAGCAGCAAGTGGAAGAAAAAATAGAAGAAGAGGAAAAAGAAGAACACGCAGAACAAGAAGAACACGCAGAACAAGAAGAACACGCAGAACAAGAAGAGAAAGAACAGCAAGAGCCAGTAAGAACTGTCCCGTATAATAAATCATTTAAGGATATGAATAATGAAGAAAAAATTCATTTTTTATTAAACCGCCCTCATTACATTCCAAAAGTAAGGTGCAGAATAAAAACAGCTACAGTTTCTTATGTGGGATCGATCATATCGTATCGTAATGGCATTGTATCTATTATGCCGCAAAATAGTATGAGAGATATTAGGTTGTCTATAGATGATATCCAATCGATTAGTATGGCCGGCTTTTAAATATGTAAAGGTGGTAGAAAGCTTCTACCACCCCAATAGTTTTTTAGTTTACTTAACGATAGAAACGTCGCGTAAGCATTGAATCGCACAGAAACAACTTAAATCAACAGTAATGCAAGTAGTTGTCGATATTAATCTTGCATTTGGTACAGCTAAAAACGTACAAATTGGATCGTCACCAGGTGGTACCGGAGAACCGTCACCTAAAACTACAGTTAATACACGTAGTACAGCACAGCTATCATCATCTACACTTTCCACACGGAAAATTGGAGATCGGCAGCTAGTAAGGCTTGAAGATGGTGCGAATGCTTCAAAAGGTTCTCCAGTTTTTGTGTATAAAATAAAAGGGCGTGTATTTGCTACTGATGCAGTATTGTGTGCACCTAAGAATGGGATTTCACAACCAGATCCACACGTTGTTGTAGAACAATCTTGTAATTCATTGATGAATTTTACAACGTCAACTACACAATGAGAAGAGCCATGGTGTTTATTTTCGTTACAACTCATTAATGTCACTCCTTATCTTCTTGTTTGTATTTACATTAATAAGATATTGGAGTCGAGGAGATTTGGTCACAATCTCAAGACCTTTTTTTTTAAATAGGCGAAAGAGGATAAGGGAAGGTGGAATTATGCTGTTTACAAGCTGGCTTTTATTTTTTATTTTTGCGTTAGCTGCTTTTAGGCTCACTCGTTTAATTGTTTATGATAAAATTACAGCCTTTTTGCGAAGACCATTTATTGATGAATTAGAGATTACCGAGCCGGATGGAAGTGTATCAACGTTTACAAAAGTAAAAGGTAAAGGATTAAGAAAGTGGATTGGCGAATTATTAAGCTGTTATTGGTGTACAGGTGTATGGGTTAGTGCTTTTTTATTAGTTTTATATAATTGTATTCCTATCGTTGCGGAGCCGTTACTTGCATTATTAGCTATTGCAGGTGCAGCAGCAATCATTGAAACGATTACAGGATATTTTATGGGAGAATAATATATTTTCATAATAAGAGAAAAAGCGGAGTTTAAAAGAATGAGGGAACGGAAATAAAGAGTTGGTCATATAGTAAATAGACAGAATTGACAGTAGAGGAGATGTTTGCTGTGAGCAGTAATCTAAGGCAAAATTCATATGACCTGCAGCAGTGGTATCAAATACAGCAACAGCACCATGCACAACAACAGGCATATCAAGAACAATTACAACAACAAGGATTTGTGAAGAAAAAGGGATGTAATTGTGGGAAAAAGAAGAACAAAATAAAACACTATGAAGAATGAAACACTCATGCTACTGTGAGTGTTTTTTATTATACATATAAAAAGCGGTATTTCTGTATTAGAAATACCGCTTTTTACTAGCTAATTTGAGCAACTGTTAATGCTGCTGCACGGATGTCTACAGTTCCAATCAACTCAACTGGTACAATTTGAATTAAGTCACCAGGATTTAAGTTAATAAGAATAACACCGCTAGATACGTCTACTTCACCAGTACCAATAACGTTAGAACGAACTGCTGTACCTGATCCAGGAATAATGTTAGCTGGCGTGTTTAATGATAAGAAGAAACGACCAGCTTCTGGTGCAGTAGGTACGTTATCAAGACTAATTGTTAATGTATAACTAATTTGATAAATACCAGCTCGTAAAATTCGAATACCATCTCCGACACTTACTGTATCGTTGATTACAGGAACAGTAATATTTGGATTTGGACTTACGCTAGGTAATAGTAGTGGTGTAAATAGTGAAGCGAACTGAGGTGCAGAAGCATTGAAAGCAAAACCAAAGGCAGGTAGTGTACTAGCTGGCTTTGCCTCGCAATCGATTTTAGTAAATTCGCAATCAGAAGAGAACATGTTTTTCACTCCTTTATCTGTTTCTACTTTCAGTTAATGAAAAGGACAGGTTCTATGTTCTAGACAAGTTCCCAATTTTAAGAAATTTACATAATAATACTCTTTAAGCATGGATTGGGTGGCAGATAATTCTGCCACCCAATCCATGCTTAAATCAGTATTTAGTTTTATATAGAAACATCGCGTAAGCATTGAATAGCGCAGAAGCAACTTAAATCAACAGTAATACAAGTCGAGGTTGATATTAGTCTTGCATTTGGTACAGCTAAAAACGTACAGATTGGGTCGTCACCAGGTGGTACAGCGGTACCATCACCTAAAACTACAGTTAATACACGCAATACAGCACAGTCATCATCATCTATACTTTCTACGCGGAAAATTGGAGATCGGCAGCTAGTAAGGCTTGAAGATGGTGCGAATGCTTCAAAAGGTTCTCCAGTTTTTGTGTATAAAATAAAAGGACGTGTATTAGCTACTGATGCATTGTTATGTGCACCTAAAAATGGAACTTCGCAACCAGATCCACATGTTGTCGTTGCACATTCTTGTAGTTCATGTATAAAACGAACAACATTCGATACACAGTTGAAATCACACTCATGTTGATGATCTTCATTACAATTGCAGCTCATTATGTTCACTCCTTCTCGTGAGTTCTGACATACACTATTACAATATGAGTGGGATATGGTTGATATTACGTTAATTCTTATGATAAGAACAAGGAATTTATATAGGAGGGATGTACATAATGCATTATAAAAAAAGACATCCTTATTTAGTGGATGTCTTTTCAGGTAAATCTTTTCGGACAGTATATAGAAAGCGAGATATATCTAATTTCTTTCCTCTGAAAAATTGCGGAGAAGAAATGTAAAGTTCTTCTTTCGCACGTGTAATGGCGACATAAAGTAATCGGCGTTCTTCTTCTAATGCTTCAGAAGTTTCCGTAACGCGATCATTTGCATCTTTTAAAGAGGAAGTATGGGGCAGGATCCCATCGCTCGCTCCAAGTAAAAAGACACATGGAAATTCAAGGCCTTTTGCGTTATGAATTGACATAAGTGAAACGGCATCTTTTTGCGGCATTGTTTTTAATGCTTCCATTTCTTTTTGACCTTGAATCGCCGCGTCAATAAATTGTAAATAAGCCGGAATATCGGTGAAACGAGTTGCAGACTCCATTAATTCTTCTAACATTTCTTCTTGTATGTCTTTATGCATCGTAAAGGAAGAACGATCGTTACTTTGTAAGTACTCTAAATATTTTCCTTTACCATGAATGATTTCTTTTAATGCTTTTTTGGGTTCTAATTCTTTTATAAATTTAATAAAATCAATACGCTTATTTACCTTTTTTACTTGAAAAGGTTTTAAGCTTGGATTTAATAGTAAGAAATGAAGAAGAGAAGGGAAGCGCCCCTCACCATATTTCCATTGTTCACGTTCAATAAATGAAATACAATCATCACGTCCGATATACATCGTCGGCAATATGTTTGAAAGTGATTCTAGTCGAAACGGCTCAATCACGAGTCTTAAATGATCTAATACAGGCTTAATTAAAGAATGCTCATAAAATGATTGGCTTGCCCCGTGTTTAATAAACGGGATTTTATGAATGGTAAGCTGATCAAGTAACGAACGACTTACAGAATGTGTGCGATACAGTAAACAAAAATCTTTATAGTTTCGTTCACCGCTATCTACTTTTTCTTGAATGAGCTGTAAAATTTGATTTGCTTCATCAAGAGTCGTAGCAGGTCTTGCATAAAAAGGTTGTACACCTTCCTCACGAACGGAGTATAGCTCTTTATCAAAGCGTTCTTGATTTAATTTTATAACTTCATTTCCAAGCCCGACGATAAATGGATTGGATCGATAATTCGTATTTAGTGCAATGATTGTTGTGTTATCAAATTCTTTTGGAAAAGATAAAATAATTTGGTGACTTGCTCCTCGCCAGCCATAAATTGCTTGATCATCATCACCTGCGATGAACAAATTATTTCTTGGCGTGGCTAACAATTTTACAATTTCATATTGTGCATAGGATGTATCTTGAAACTCATCTACTTCAATGTAGTGAAAACGTTGTTGTAATTGAGTTAGTAAAGGAGCATTATTTTCTAACATATAATATGTTTCCAATAAGATGTCATCGAAATCAATATAATTGTATCGTTGTTTTACCTCTTCAAAACGTTCATATACTTCTTTAAATTCTTGTTCGACTGGCGTTTTCGCCTTTACATCTTTCGGACGATTTAATTTGTTTTTCTCAAGTGAAATCATCGCGAGGATCGTTTCCGCATCATAATCGTCTTTTAAACGCAATTCTTTTAAGATTTTCTTTATCATAATTTGTTTATGTTTTTCATTTGCTAAAATTTGCTGATTATACCCTTGACTACGAAGCAATTTTAAGAAAACAGAGTGGAATGTACCAGCAACAACGTAGCTACTTGCTGCATGATTCATACCTGGTAACTTCGCAACACGACTTCGGATTTCTTCAGCTGCTTTTTGTGTAAATGTAAGTAATAAAATATTTCGTGGATGAACTTGTTTTACATTTACTAAATAACCAACGCGAGTTGTTAAAACAGATGTTTTCCCGCTTCCAGCACCAGCTAGTGTAAGAACCGGACCTTCTGTTGTGCGCACGGCTTCTAATTGTTTTTCGTTTAAAAAAACATTTTGTTGTTCGAGAGCGCGGAAATAAGCCGCATCTACATCTTCTTCCATAATTAAATGGGTAGATGTTTTCGGAATATGATATGTCGCACGCGGAATATCAGCGTGTGTTAACGATTTTTGTGAAAATTTTTCTTGTGTCATATGTTCACCTTCAAAACTATAGCATCAACATTTAACTTTAGCGGAAGAAAAAGAAAATAGCAATGTAAAAAACAGGAGGGGGCACCTCCTGCTTTCAAATTACAATTCTTTTATCATTACGACGTGCGGGATATTTGCTTCCATAAATACATCAGAACTCGTTACATATCCAAGTTTTTTATAGAAATCTTCAGCATGTGTTTGAGCATGAAGTTTCAATTTTGGTAGCGAATTTTCTTTTGCATACGCTTCAAGCGCATCCATAACAATTTTTCCGATGCCTTTTTTACGATGGGAACCTAGCACGCAAATGCGTTCCATTTTTCCTATACCATCAAGGATGCGAAAACGTCCAGCACCAACTGGAACATCATTGTCATATATAACAACGTGTGTTGAAGTTTCTTCAAACTCATCGTACTCTTCTTCAGCAGAGACACGTTGTTCATTTACAAACACTTGTTTACGTACAGAGAATGCATCTCTTAGTTGTTCGTCCGTTTGTACAATCTGTGCGTGCAAATTAGTTGTTCCCCTTTCCAAGGTGAAATGTTTCGTGTACAGTCCATGTTCCATTTTCTAATTGATATAGAAGATGGAAACGATCGATTGGTTGTTCATAATAGAAATCTTTCATACGTAATCGACCCAATACATCAGCATGCTCTGCATCTGATAAGCCTTGTCCGATTGTTAAGTGAGGTACGAAAGCATATTCGCGTTCTTGCGTGAATAACCCGCCATGCATTTCTTCATTTAAAAAAGTAAGTTCAGGTGTTTTTTCTACTTTAAAATAAAGGACGTTATTAACAGGTGCGAATGAACCGACTTTCCCAACATGAAGGGTGAAAGGGTTCGTTTTACCTGCGATTGTATGTAGCTCGTTTACAATCGATTCTAATTGTTCATCTTGCGTCTCAAAGGGTGTTTTCAATGTAATATGTGGCGGAACTAATGCGTAGTGCGGGTCATAACGTTTACGCAATCCGTTCGCTTTATCTTGAATCATTTTAGATGGAAAAATTACAATGCCTAATTTCATGTTCCAATTCCTCCCTTTGTAAGTCTAGTTAGATTTTGAGATAAATAAATCTCTTTATCTATTATATCAAATTATTCTGAATACTGCTCTCTATTATTTCATTGATAGAATATGAGAGAAGGCTTTTGGTAAATCAGTTTGCCAATATTTCCAAGTATGGTTACCTTCAAACTCCTCGTAATGCGTAATGAAATTTCTATCTGTAAGAAGTGTATTTAACTCACGGTTCGGTTCTACGAAATCAGATACTTGTCCATCAGTACGCTTTACAGCCGTTTCTTCTGTACCGATGACGTGATACAGTTCTAATGCTTGTGGATCTTTGAAGTCTTTTGCTAAGTTCATTACTGTCTCATCCACAAATGGTGATTGCATAACGACTTTACCGAATGTATGCGGATACATAAGTGCAGTCATAAAGGAAACTGTTCCGCCAAGAGAATCACCAATTAAAACACGACCTTTTCCCATTTGGTACGTTGGATAATTTTCATCAATATATGGTGCAAGTTCATGAGCAAGGAAACGAATATATGCAGCATTTTTTACTTCATTTGGGAAATATTTTTCTTTACGATCATGTACATTTTTATATGGAATACCGACAATAATTGTACGGTCAATTTCTTCAGTTTCACGAAGGCGCTCAATTACACGATGCGCTTTACCAAGCTGAAAATAATCTCTACCATCTTGTGCAATTACAACTGTATGTTTGTGCAGTGGTGTGTAATTTACTGGTAAATAAACGAGAAGTGTAACGTCTTCTTGAAGTGATGCGCTATAAAATGAAATTTCTTCAATTCTCCCTATTGTTTGACTCATGTAGATCCCCCTAAATAAAAATTTACTGTAACGATTGTAAGAGCGACGCTTATAGTGAAAAAGGAAATAAATATTCACTAATTGGTGCCTTAATTTCTATTTTACCATAATGGTACGAAGAATCTAAAAAATTAGTATTTAAGTTACGAAAGAAAACAGATATAATGAAGTGGGATTTTTGACAGGTGAGAGGGGAGACGGAATTTGAAACAAGAAAGATCAATCGCACTACCATTAGCAATTTCTATTATAGCCATTTCATTCGCAGCAGTTTTTGTAAAGATGTCCTCAGCACCATCTTCAATATTAAGTATGTATCGATTATGGATTATCGTGCTTATTATGCTGCCTATCGTTTGGAAAAAACGGGAAGAGTTTAGTAAGATTCAAATAAAAGATTGGGGATTTTTAATTGGATCTGGATTCTTTTTAGCGCTACATTTTCTTTTATGGTTTGAATCTTTAAAGCATACAACAGTTGCTAGTTCAACAATTATTTTGGCACTTCAACCGATCGTATCTTTAGTTGGAGGTTTTTTTCTGTTTAAAGAAAGAACAACATATTCAGCCATTGCAACGATGGGAATCGCTATTCTAGGGGTAATGTGCATTGGTTGGGGAGATTTAGGTTTAAGTAAGCAAGCAATTTATGGAGACATATTATCCTTTCTAAGTGTAATAGCAGTTGTCGGTTATTTATTTATCGGGCAAACGACAGTAAAGAAAGTATCACACTGGATTTATAGCTTTACAGTTTTTGCGTTCGCAGGTCTTTTTATGGGGGTTTATAATGTCATATTACAAGTACCCTTTACAGGTTATACGAAGTGGGATTGGACCGTTTTTCTTTTACTTGCGGTTGTGCCGACAGTGTCACATGTAATTAATAACTGGCTATTAAATTATGTAAATGCAACGACAATTTCAATGAGTATTTTAGGAGAACCTGTTGGAGCATCTATACTTGCGTTCTTCTTACTTGGAGAAAAATTAAATGCAATGCAAATTATCGGTAGCATGCTCGTATTGTTTGGTGTATCTGTTTTCTTACTACAGCAACAAAAACGAACAACAAAAAATGTCGTAAATGAGCCGGTGTATACACAGGAATTATAGTGTTAGGGGAGAAAAGAGAAGTTGTGATACTTCTCTTTTTGTTTTATAGAAATACGGGCGTAGAAGGGGGAGGGAAATGGAAGAGATATTAAAGAAGTAATTGAATATAGCAATCCCAAGTATAGCTGTATACATAAGACGAAGCCAGGAAGCTAGTAATGAGAGGCTAGTATGAATTGGTTTTAGAAAGAAATAAAGAGCTCACGCGGCGACAATATCAGTAATAAAAATGATAATCCACCCGGAAATTTCTGCTTTGAAAAGTGAATTTGAAGTTTGGATATTATGGAATGTTGTACTCGCATCTCCTTGTACAACGAGATTTCCATGAACAAAACCGTAAGAAAAAAAGGCAATGAATGCCATAACAAGAAGAGATGTGCTAGCGAATAAGGCGTACTTTCGTTCAGTCATAATACGTCCTCCTTTTCTAATATTGTTTTCATTGTAATAGGGAAAAGGAAGAGAATCATTGACTTAAATCAAGATGGGGAAAGTTTAGTGGAATTTCCATCAAAAAAGATGTATGGTTATATCCAATCTTTTTTATTAATCTTGTAAAAAGTAAAAACTCAAATATTGAAATCGAGTAAAAGAGTGGCTACGAAGCCACTCTTTTACTTTGGATTTGTCATATAAGGTTGTACATGAATGACACATAGGTCACGAAATTTGCCTTCAGCAGTTGTGACGATTACGACTGCTTTACCTGCACTTTTTCCAGTAATCGTCACGGTGTCACCTTTTGGATATATGGTGATGATATCAGAATTCATATTTGACCAAATAAGCTCTTTATTCGTTGCTTGTATTGGCAAAATGGAAGCTGATAACACAATGTTTTGTCCCGTTTTTATTTTTAATTTATGTTTTTCCATATGAACACCGATGACTGAAATAACAGAAGGAGCAATTGAAATTTTAGGCGGGTTAGGTTGCATGTTTAAACAAGACGCAGAAGTATTTGTGATAGGTGAAAATTTTCGTGTTTGTTGTTGCTGGAAAGCTGCTAACATGTTGGAGTCCCCTTTCTGTATAAGTGCTGATACTCATACTATAAAGGAGTAGTGTTATGTTAAATTTAACGAAACATAAAGAATTTGTTAAATTTGATAAGAAGATTGTCGAACTGTAAAAAATCTCTGCTGTTACGATAACAGCAGAGATTTCTTTTTATAGATTATGACTATGTTGTTTTTCGAAATCCTCAAATTGCTCTTCAACTTCTTTTGAAGGTTGTGTTAGTAAACTAACAATTACGATTACTAGTAAACTAATAGTGAAACCAGGAATCATTTCATATAAGAATTCTTTTAAGAATTTGAATTGAGTCCAAATAATTACTGTAGCGGCACCAGAAATCATACCAGCAAGTGCGCCCCACTTCGTCATACGTTTCCAATATAAGCTTAATAAAATAGCAGGTCCGAATGAAGAACCAAATCCAGCCCAAGCGTATCCAACAAGAGCTAAAATCGTATCATCTTGTTTAAGTGCTAATGCACATCCAATTAAAGCGATAACAAGAACAGCCATACGACCGACAAATACAAGTTCTTTATCAGAAGCAGAACGTTTAAAGAATGTACGATATAAATCTTCAGTTACAGCACTCGAAGTAACGAGTAACTGAGATGAAATTGTACTCATAACAGCTGCTAAAATAGCTGCTAATAAAAATCCAGTAATAAGTGGATGGAATAAAATAGTGCCAAGTTCAACGAAAATCGTTTCTGGATCAGAAAGTTTTAAACCTGCTTTTGAATAGTACGCAATACCGATAAGGCCAGTAAACATAGCTCCGACAACAGAAAAAATCATCCAGCTCATACCAATACGTCGTGCGCTTTTAATTTCTTTTACAGAAGAAATTGCCATAAAGCGTACGATAATATGTGGTTGTCCAACATAACCAAGGCCCCATGCGAATAATGAAATAATTCCTAATACAGAAGTACCTTTAAAAATATCTAATAATGCCGGATCGATAGATTTAATTGTTTCAAATGCTGGACCAAGTCCATTTACGTGCATAATTGTTACGACTGGAACAAGAATAAGAGCGACTACCATAATGATTCCTTGCACGAAGTCTGTCCAACTTACAGCTAAAAATCCACCAAATAATGTGTAAGCTACGACAACTCCACCAACGATAAGAAGACCAACATGGTAATTGAGTCCAAATGAATTTTCAAATAATACAGCGCCAGAGACAAATCCTGAAGCTACATAAAACGTGAAAAATATCATAATAACAAGTCCAGATACTAGGCGTAGCATATGGGATTTGTCGTGGAAACGGTGTTCCAAAAATTCTGGGATAGTAATAGAGTTGTTTGCAATTTCAGAGTAGGTACGTAAGCGAGGAGCGACATAGATCCAGTTTGCGTATGCGCCTAATGTTAGGCCGATCGCAATCCAACTACTACTTAATCCAACGCTAAACATTGCACCGGGTAAGCCCATTAAAAGCCAACCACTCATATCAGCTGCTCCAGCACTTAATGCTGTTACTGCGGGGCCTAGTGTACGCCCGCCAAGCATATAATCTGTTAAGTTGGACGTTCGTTTATAGGCGAAATAGCCAATTACTAACATCCCGAGCATGTAAATAGAGATAGAAGTTAAAGTTAACATCTGCGTACTCATGTAGTTCCCCTTCCTTTTGTCATGTCTTTTGATGCGTTATGCATATTTATCCCGCATTAACGGGTAGTAAAACTCCCACCTTAAAATTGGCTGGGCAAGGAAGTTAGGTGGGAGATCAACTGCCCGTAAATGCCCGATTGGTTCAACTAATAATCAGTGGGGTGATGAACAAAACCCCCACTGATTAAAGTTTCACTTTATAATCTATCATGATTATTCTGAAAAATCCATATAGAAATACGAATTTTCAGAAATGTAAGCGTTTTTTGACATCATTTTATTTTTTTAATATATAATATTCATACAAAAAACCTTATTTTTAATAGAGTATTTATTATATTTACATAAAAAGAGGTTGTTTTGTCAATATAATATTGAAAGGAAAGAAAAATATTTTTTTTTGAAAAGTATTGACTTGTGAAAAAAGTCAGGTCTATAATGAGTGCAACTTAAAAAAATGCAAGCGTTGATGAAGAAGAGTACACATGATGAACATGTCAGAGAGCTGATGGTTGGTGCGAATCAGTATGGAATTGATGTGGAATGGGCTTCGGAGCTTCCAAACCGAAACGAAAGAAGTAGGCTTTGGCGACATGATCTCATCGATACAAGAGACACGTATTGTTTTTGATACGGTAAAGTGCGTTACATTTGTAACGAATTAAGGTGGCACCACGGGAGTACCCGTCCTTTCTATAGGATGAGTACTCCCTTTTTGTGTATAAAAAATTAAATAAATGAAATCGTTTAAGTAAGAAGAGTACGTATATTGGAGACGTTACAGAGAGCTGGGAATAGGTGGGAGCCCGGTACGGTGCCATATACGGAATGGGCTTACGAGAGGTATGCTGAACAATTATTTTCAGTAGGCAACCCGGGTTCCGCCGTTACAAGGATAAGGTATAAATTTTGTACCTGAACAAAGCGGGATGCTTTTGCATCCAACACGAGGTGGTACCGCGGTATATTTATCGTCCTCTACATATTTTCGATATGTAGGGGACTTTTTTATTTTTCAGAGTGAGGTGAAGGACATGATGACGAAAGAAGAATTTATAAAACAAAAAAGAGAGAGAAAGACATTTTTAGTAATCACTGAAGAAGAAGGAGATAGCATTACGCCAATTTCTTTATATAGACGTATGAAAGGGAAGAAGAAATTTTTATTAGAAAGTTCACAGCTTCATCAAGATAAAGGGCGTTATTCTTACTTAGGATGTAATCCTTATGGAGAGGTGAAAAGCGTTGGTACGGAAGTAGAACGAATGATATATGGGCAAACAGAAAAGTTACAAGGTAACGTACTACAAGTGTTAGAAGAAGTAATCGCATCCTCACAAGTAGATAGCCCATTTCCATTTTGCGGAGGAGCAGTTGGTTATATTGGATATGATGTCATTCGGCAGTATGAAAACATTGGAGCGGATTTACACGACCCATTAAATGTTCCGGAAGTACACCTTTTACTATATCGTGAGTTTATCGTTTACGATCATTTACGCCAAAAGTTGTCGTTTGTATATGTATGCAGGGAAGATGATTCAGCAGATTATGAGGAAGTATACGAAAGGCTACGAGTATACAAAGAGGAAGTGCTACAAGGAGAAGAAACTGAAGTAAATGCAATACAATCCACATTATCATTCACTTCTTCTATAACGGAAAAAAAGTTTTGTGAGATGGTAGAAACGGCGAAAGAATACATTCGGGCCGGGGACATATTCCAAGTCGTATTATCTCAGCGTTTGCAAAGTGAATGTATTGGTGATCCTTTCGCGTTATACCGAAAGCTTCGAATTACCAATCCATCACCATATATGTTCTATATCGATTTTCAAGATTATGTTGTACTCGGTTCTTCGCCGGAAAGCTTGTTATCAGTTAGAGAAGATAAGGTGATGACGAATCCAATTGCGGGTACGAGGCCGAGAGGGAAAACGAAGGAGCAAGATGCGGAAATTGAAAAAGAACTGTTAGAAGATGAGAAAGAACGAGCGGAGCACATGATGCTTGTAGATCTTGGTCGGAATGATATTGGCAGAGTAAGTGAAATTGGATCCGTGACGATAGATAAATATATGAAAGTAGAAAAATACTCTCACGTTATGCACATTGTATCTGAAGTTTACGGAACATTACGAAAACGAATGAGTGGATTTGATGCATTAGCGTATTGCCTACCAGCAGGAACAGTGTCAGGCGCTCCGAAAATTAGAGCGATGGAAATTATAAATGAGCTAGAGAATGAAAAAAGAAATGTATACGCAGGTGCAGTTGGATACGTTAGTTTTTCAGGGAATCTTGATATGGCGCTCGCCATTCGAACGATGGTCATAAAGGATGAAAAAGCATACGTTCAGGCAGGAGCGGGAATTGTTTATGATTCAGACCCAGTAGCTGAATATGAAGAAACGTTAAATAAAGCGAGAGCGCTCTTGGAGGTAATGAAATGATTGTACTGATTGATAATTATGATTCATTCACTTATAACTTGTATCAACTGTTAGGTGAATACGAAGAAGATATTGTAGTCGTAAGAAATGACCAAATAACGATAGAACAGCTAGAAGGGATGAATCCAACAGGAATTGTGCTTTCGCCAGGACCAGGAAAACCAGAGGATGCTGGCATTTGTATCGAAGTGATTCGTCACTTTTATAAGAACGTTCCCATATTAGGTATTTGCCTCGGACACCAGGCGATTATATCAGCATTTGGAGGAGAAATTGTTAGAGCGGAGCGCATTAAACACGGAAAAACATCACGCGTAAAACATAACGGAACATCAATCTTTTCATACGTGACACAGCCGCTAACAGCGATGCGCTACCATTCCCTTGTTGCAGCGCAAACGAGTTTGCCAGAGTGTTTTGACATATTAGCGACAGCGATGGACGACGGAGAAATTATGGCAGTTCGTCACAATTATTATCCGCTATTCGGATTACAGTTTCATCCAGAATCAATCGCGACAGAAGAAGGCGGAAAGTTAATACGTGCCTTTTTAACAGAAGTGAAGGAGGAGGAAAGAGTATGAATAACTATCTTCGTAAATTAGTGGAGGGACAACATTTAACAGAAGAGGAAATGTATAGAGCAGGGCTTCTTTTATTAAATGAAAACATATTGGAAAGTGAAATTGCAGCTTTCTTAGTCTTACTGAAAGCGAAAGGTGAAACAGCAGAAGAAATATACGGCCTTGTTCGAGCTCTTCGCGAAAAGGCATTACCGTTTTTGAACCATATACAAGGAGCAATGGACAATTGCGGAACGGGTGGTGACGGTGCCCAAACGTTTAATATTAGTACAACATCGGCATTTGTACTCGCAGGAGCTGGCGTAAAGGTTGCAAAACATGGTAACCGTGCTGTATCTAGTAAAACAGGAAGTGCAGATTTATTAGAAGAACTCGGTGTAAATATTAGCAGTACACCAAACGAAATTGATTATTTATTAGAGCATGTCGGCATCGCATTTTTATTCGCACCAGCGATGCATCCAGCATTAAGACGTATTATGAAAATAAGAAAAGAATTAAATGTGCCGACAATCTTTAATTTAATTGGTCCTTTAACAAATCCAGTGAATTTAGAAACACAATTTGTCGGTATTTATAAACGAGATATGTTATTACCAGTTGCACAAGTATTACAAAAGTTAGGCCGGAAACAAGCGCTTGTCGTAAATGGAAGTGGTTTTTTAGATGAAGCGTCATTACAAGGGGAAAATCACGTAGTCCTTTTAAAAGATAATGAAATAGTAGAAATGAATATTGATCCAGAAAAGTATGGTTTTTCAAGAGTGAAAAATGAAGAAATTAGAGGAGGGAATTCAAAAGAAAATGCAAAGATTACAGTCGGCGTATTGAGTGGAGAAAAGAGTGTTTACCGCGATACTGTGTTATTAAATGCAGGTCTAGCCCTTTTTGCAAATGGAAAAACAGAAACGATTGAAGAAGGAATTAAACTAGCAACACATAGCATTGACTCTGGAAAAGCATTAACCAAATTAAACTTATTAATTGCAGCAAGCAACGAAAAATTAGAAAGGGTGAACTAAAGTGGGGACGATTTTAGATAAAATTGTAGAACAGAAGAAAAAGGAAGTTGCGGAGTTATATGAAACGTATACACCAGTAAAAACAAAAAGAAAGGCACATTCACTTGTAGAAGCGTTACAGCAGTTTACTGTCATTGCAGAAGTAAAGCGAGCATCACCATCAAAAGGAGATATCAATTTACACGTTGACGTACGAAAACAAGTGGGAACATATGAGAAATGTGGTGCAGGAGCAGTATCTGTTTTAACAGATGGTCAATTTTTTAAAGGATCGTTTCACGATTTGCAAACGGCAAGAGAAGAAAGTAACATTCCGCTTTTATGTAAAGATTTCATAATCGATAAGATTCAAATCGATAGAGCGTATGAAGCGGGAGCAGATATTATTTTACTAATCGTAGCAGCGTTAACGAAAGAGAAATTAAAAGAGTTGTATGGCTACGTGTTAGAAAAAGGATTGGAAGCGATTGTTGAAGTTCATGATGAACAGGAATTAGAAACTGCGATCCAACTAAATCCACATGTTATTGGCATTAATAATCGTAATTTAAAAACGTTCGAAGTAGATTTAAGCCAAACTGAAAAGTTAGGAAAACGATTGAATGAGGAGAAATTACTTTGGATTAGTGAAAGTGGCATTCATTCAAAAGAAGATATTACCCGCGTTAAAAGA
The DNA here is from genome assembly GCF_038006445.1 of Bacillus sp. FSL K6-1218. Lineage (NCBI taxonomy): Bacteria > Bacillati > Bacillota > Bacilli > Caryophanales > Bacillaceae > Bacillus > Bacillus sp. FSL K6-1218. The sequence goes on from NZ_JBBOVE010000001.1 coordinate 1,243,566, forward strand.
GCTGGGGCAAAAGGGGTATTAGTTGGAGAGGCACTTATGACATCATCTTCTATTAGTAGCTTTTTTGAAGATTGTAAGGTGAATATATGAAAGTGAAAATTTGCGGTATTACTGATGTTGAAACAGCAAAATGTGCTTGCGAATACGGAGCAGATGCAATCGGATTTGTTTTTGCAGAAAGTAAGCGGGAAATTACTCCGGGGCTAGCGAAAGAAATTATTGGGGAGCTTCCAGCACACGTGTTAAAAATCGGGGTTTTCGTAAATGAATCAGTTGAAGTGATTCAGAAGATTGCAGATGAGTGCGGGTTAACGCATGTGCAACTACATGGGGATGAAGAGAATCATCGAATCAGAAGATTGAATATTCCATCTATAAAATCACTAGGAGTAACTTCAGAGAGTGATATGAAAAGCGCTCAAGCATATGAAACGGATTATATATTGTTTGATAGCCCGAAAGAAAAGTTTCATGGAGGAAATGGAAAGACATTTTCATGGGAACTACTTGGGCATATGCCAAAAGAATTGCGAAAGAAAACGATATTAGCTGGTGGATTAAACGCTCTTAATATAGAAGAAGCAATTCGAACTGTTCGGCCATATATGGTCGATGTGAGCAGCGGAGTAGAGACAGAAGGAAAGAAAGATGTAGAGAAAATAAAACAATTTATTATAAAAGCGAAGGAGTGTTCCAAATGAACTACGCATATCCAGATGAAAAAGGACATTACGGTATATACGGAGGACGATACGTTCCAGAAACGTTAATGCAATCTGTACTAGAACTAGAAGAAGCATATAAAGAAGCGATGCAAGATGAAGCATTTCAAAAGGAATTAAATCATTATTTAAAAACGTACGTCGGAAGAGAAACACCGCTATATTATGCTGAAAATATGACGAAGTATTGCGGTGGTGCAAAGATTTATTTAAAACGTGAAGATTTGAACCATACAGGAGCTCATAAAATTAACAATACAATCGGTCAGGCACTACTTGCAGTGCGAATGGGCAAGAAAAAAGTTGTCGCTGAAACAGGAGCTGGACAACACGGAGTTGCAACAGCTACTGTATGTGCTCTTCTCGGGTTAGAATGCGTCATTTTTATGGGAGAAGAAGATGTGAGACGTCAAAAATTAAATGTGTTCCGAATGGAATTACTCGGAGCGAAAGTAGAAAGTGTAGCGGCAGGTAGCGGCACATTAAAAGATGCGGTGAACGAGGCGCTTCGCTACTGGGTTTCACACGTGCATGATACACACTACATTATGGGATCAGTTCTCGGACCACATCCGTTCCCACAAATTGTCCGTGATTTCCAAAGTGTAATTGGGAATGAAACGAAGAAACAATATGAAGAGTTAGAAGGAAAATTACCAGAAGCAGTCGTTGCTTGTATTGGTGGTGGTAGTAACGCAATGGGAATGTTTTATCCGTTTGTACACGATGAAGAAGTTGCTCTTTACGGCGTAGAAGCAGCTGGAAAAGGCGTTCATACAGAAAAGCATGCAGCAACTTTAACGAAAGGAAGCGTCGGTGTTTTACACGGATCAATGATGTATCTTCTGCAAAACGAAGAAGGGCAAATTCAAGAAGCACACTCTATTTCAGCAGGACTCGATTATCCAGGTGTTGGTCCAGAACATAGCTTGCTAAAAGATATTGTCCGCGTTTCTTATCATTCGATAACAGATGAAGAAGCGTTAGAAGCATTTCAATTATTAACGAAAAAAGAAGGCATTATCCCGGCGCTAGAAAGTTCACATGCTGTCGCATACGCATTAAAATTAGCTCCGAAAATGAAGGAAGATGAAGGACTTGTTATTTGCTTATCAGGCCGCGGTGATAAAGATGTAGAGAGTATAAAACGTTATATGGAAGAGGTGTAAAAAATGGGAGTAGAAAAAATTAAAGCAGCGTTTGAAAATGGTAAGAAAGCATTTATTCCGTACGTAATGGGCGGAGATGGTGGCCTTGAAAAATTAAAAGAAAGAATTCGTTTTCTAGATGAGGCTGGAGCAAGCATCGTTGAAATTGGTATTCCGTTTTCAGATCCAGTCGCGGACGGCCCAACGATTCAAAGAGCAGGAAAGCGAGCGCTAGATAGCGGCGTAACATTAAAAGGCATTTTTCAAGCATTAATAGAGGTAAGGAAAGAAGTACAAATTCCGTTTGTACTCATGACATATTTAAATCCAGTACTCGCATTCGGAAAAGAACGATTCATCGAAAACTGTATAGAAGCAGGTGTAGACGGTATTATCGTCCCAGACTTACCGTGTGAAGAACAAAATATTATTGCGCCGTTACTTCGAGAGGCAAACATTGCGCTCATTCCACTCGTTACCGTAACGAGTCCTATTGAAAGAATTGAAAAAATTACGAGTGAATCAGAAGGGTTCGTTTATGCTGTTACAGTAGCGGGCGTAACGGGAGTACGTCAAAACTTTAAAGAAGAGATTCATAGTTACTTAGAAAAAGTAAAATCACACGTCAACTTACCAGTCGTCGCAGGATTCGGTATTTCAACAAAGGAACATGTAGAAGAAATGATTACAATATGTGACGGCGTTGTTGTTGGAAGTAAAGTTATTGAGCTGTTAGAAAATGGAGAAAGAGAAGGGATATGTGAATTAATACAGGCGACAAAACAAAAAGAAGAGGCGTAAGTCCCTTCTTTTTGTTTTGCTCAATAAATGTTAAAATATACAGAAAATACATATAATTTAGAGGGTGAGAAGGCATGCTAAGATGGAAATTACTATATCTTCTTTTAACTGTACCACTATACGCTTGGCTCATTAGCATGACGAAAATAGAGTTGATGGCTCTATTTTTAGGATATGTATTCATCTTTTCAAACTTAAATCGCATTCAAGAACAGTCTATTTTAGAAATATGTATATTTTCGATTAGTGTAGAATTATTTAGTATTGTTTCGATTGTATTATTAAACGAATTATTCAGGTGGATTCATTCATTTGAATTAATGAAATTTGGAAATATTGTATTGCAAGTAATATGTGCTTATATTGTGTTTGTTGTGTTAGATAAAATAGTCGGACAGCAGACAATTTTTCAGGATAATAGAAAATGGGAGTGAATGAAAAGGAGCCGTTTGGCTCTTTTTTCGAATCTGTTGTAAAAACAATTGAAAATTATGTCATCTGTTATATAATAGTTAAAAATTGTATTTTAAACGAAATGAGATGATAACATGGCCATATTGTTGGCACTTATCCCAATTATGATGATTTTCATTTGTTTATTTTTATTTAAACAAACGTCATTAAGGTCCTCGTTAATTTCTTATGCAGTGTCTGTCGGAATCGTTTTACTCTCACCAACGTTTCGATTAGGGATAAGTGAAACTGTGCACGCAACGATTAAAGGATGGTTAATTTGTTTTATTGTCGGGTACGTTTTATTTTTCGGTATTTTTTTATTTCACCTCATGAACAAAATGGGTTACATCGATCAAGTAGCGCGTTTTCTAGAAGCAGTTACTCAGGATCGTTTATTACAAATGCTGCTTATGTGTTTTGGCATTTGCCCGCTTATTGAATCAGTAAGTGGATTCGGTATTGGCTTCATGGTTGCAGCACCTATTTTTCTTTCACTAGGATATAAACCATTTCAAGCTGTACTGCTCTCATTTATCGGCTTACTAGCTAGTTCATGGGGCGCAATGGCAACTGGTACGATTATCGGTTCGCAGCTAATAAATATGCCTCTTACAACACTTGGTACAAATACAGCGCTATTAAGTATTCCGATGTTTGCTTACTTTGTTATTCTTTCTTTACACGTTGTTGGCGGCTGGCAAGCGGTTATAGAAAAGTGGAAAGAAGGAGTAGGATTCTTTCTATTATTTTCTCTCGGAATCTATCTTTCTAATGCGTACGTAAGTGTTGAACTAGCCGGGATATTAAGTTCTATCGTTACGATTACATTTGGCTTTCTTATCATTAAATTAAAAGGAAAAAGTGGGCAGAATCTTATAACAGAACATGCGGCTGCAACGGAGAGAGAAGTATCCATTATAAAAATTATTAGCCCTTATATATTTCTAACAGTTTGTATTTTACTTTCTCGCCTCGTTCCAGCATTACATGATTTGTTCAGATCATATGCGGTTCTTGATTTGAAATCATACTCTTACAAACTAGAGTTACTATATTCACCAGGATTTTGGCTCGGTATGACTTGCTTATTTACTATTATTTTCTTCCGCATCCCGTCTAATATTATTAAACAATCACTCTCGCAAACGATCAAACAATGGATTCCTTTTGCTATTACTACGACAATGTTTATCGCCATTTCAGAACTAATGGGTGCATCAGGCATGCATTTATTACTCGCAAAGACAGCTGGTGAAACATTTGGAACCTTTTTCGTTTTTGTTGCTCCGTTTATTGGCGCTATTGGTGGATTTTTAACAGGTAGTAACGCAGGATCAAATGCAATGTTTATAAAACTACAAATGCAAACCGCACAAAACGTAGCACTCCCGTGGCAATACGTCACAACACTGCAAAACACCGCATCATCAGTAGCGACAATCGCTTGTCCGTCACGGATTACACTAGGTGCTTACTTATGTAATATCCCTTACCGTGAAAATGAACTGTTAAAGAAGACGACGTTAATAATCTTTGGTGCGGTTTTGCTTGTAATGGTAGAAGTTATTGTTTGGTATATGTTGAGAAATTAAAAATCCTCCTAACATAGGAGGATTTTTTTTATGAGTGGATAATGATTTAAATATGAATAGCTTCTACTAAATGAATAGGAGATGAAATGTATGCCCCTAAAAAACTACGGCGTGTTAAAAGGTACAGTTATACAATCTAAGATTGGAAAAGGGAAATCACCTCATTATCAAGTTCATTTACAAGATGAAGCAGGAGTAGATTACCGTATTGCAATTAACGTGAAATCGCAAAGTTATCCGTCAGAAGTTTTATATTTTGCGAGTAACGATATTCGGTCAGAAGCAATTCATATTTTACCAACATTACCATTCGGTTTTACAGAAGTAAAAAATAACGAGCCAAAAGTAGCTTTAGACTACGTAAGAGGTAAGTTATTTGATTCGAAACAAATGATTCCTTTACCTGCTGAAAAAGCAGGAGTTGATAATGACTTAAATGAAAAAATAGAACGTTATATAAAACGAGCGATAGAAGAAAAAGCAATTATTTACGCGTTCGGTGAAAGATGGGGACCAGAAGAAAATACACCAGATTCTTACTTTCATTTTGAACCAGGAAACGGGATACACGATATTCATATGAATCAAGGGAATGTAGAGAAATGGAAAGGTGATAATGGTATATGGCAAGACGGAGGTATACTCATTCACTTCGAAAAGGAAGAAGAATGGATGGGTATCTTCCTTGCCTTCCAGTCGCAGTCATGGTGTACGGATGAAGAAGGACATGCTCGTGTGCCGGTTGAGCATTGTGATTATAAAGGGAATAATTAATGAGAAGAGGGCGTTCAAAACGAACGCCCTCCTCTTATTTTATAAAACCCAAAACTAACAAGTGTAGAAATACAAGAGAAAAGCAGTGCTACACTAGAAAACGAAATGAGATACATATTATATTTCATAACCTGTCCAATTAGCTGGTTACTGTCGTATTGAAACAGTCCCGCTATGATGTTGAATAAAAATAAAACGATAAACATGACGATAACTCCGTCTATTGATCCTTTAATGTCTGGTTTACTTAAAGCGATATGTGCAGAAATGCAAATGGCGATAAATAAAAATAACCAAAAGGAAGGGTTCAATAAATTGCCGATTGTAAATAAGCTTTTCAATAATACAAACGTCGACAAGAGCATGTTTTGGATCATTTCTATATTAATAGAAGTAGAAGCGATCGTTTTTTCGAGAGTTGTATTAAATAAAAAATATGATTCTGGTACGAAATAGCGCATTAAAAGGATTAGTGCAGTAATACCAGAAATAATAGGCCCGATACCGATGAAGAAATTCCCAATTCGTTGATATACACTTTTTTGATTGTATTGATGTTGTACGTAGCCTAAAGCACCTTGACTTATGTCTGTTGGGAAGAACTGCGTTGCAACAATTTTATGACGAAATAGTACGCACATAATGGCATGTCCAAGTTCATGAATAGGAACACCAATCCACGCAGTTAAAAGGAATCCTTTTCTTCCGAAAGCTCTCGACCAATACATCCGTGTGAGAGATTCTAAATAGCCTAATAGAAATCCAATTACAATGATAACGCCAATTAAAGATAATAATTGGATTACGCTTGTAAGGAGTATTTGAAAAATTGAGTTTACCAATTCCATTGTCTTTCATCCAATCTGTTAAAAATATTATTTATTCTGTTTCATAATAGCATTTTTTTTCAAGATTGCTAGCACATATATTTCTTTCGAAAGAAGGATTTCAGAATCTTTTTCTTGTAGTCATGTTTTATGTACAAAGTCATATATTGAATTTGTAACACCCTATATGGTATATGCTTAAGGAGGGATGAGAGAATGAAATGTCCGTCATGTCATACAGAAAATGCAGCAGAGGCAAAGTTTTGCGGGAATTGTGGACATTCGTTAACGGAAGAAGTAGTGGCAAGTAGTGGTCAAGAAGAAGGGCCGGAACAAGCACGCGCGGCACAAGTAAAGGAAACTCGGCCAAATGAAACGGTAGAGCAAGCGAAGCGGTTTGCGAGCGGCTATTTTCAATTTTTTAAACATGCATTACAAGCACCGACAGCGATTATGAAAAGCGGCACGATTGAAGTAAGAAATGGAATTGTAAGTCTTGTTCTTATTTGTTTTTTAGGAGCATGTATTTTTTATAGAATGATGAGTGCAGCATCAGCAGTTACGAGAACATTTGCACCAGATATATCTACTCCCACATTTTTTGTAGAATCTATAACGGTCTTTTTCTTTTTATTAATTTTAACTTTATTTGTCGGATTTATTATTTTTGTAAGTGGTAAGATGATGAAATCATCTTTTTCGTTTCTTGAAGTATTCGGTATATGGGGAACGCTAGCGACGCCGGCTATTGCTATATTAGTCCTTTCTTTTCTTTTTAGTTTCTTATTAATCTTTTTCTTACCGATATTATTATCGGTAGCTGCAACTTATTTAGGGATTAGTATAACTGTAGCCATATTAAAGCTAGACAATGGCGGATTAGATCTCGTGTACACACTTATTATTGCAAATGTTTTAATTGGAATTGCAACATTTATTGTACTTTGGTCTTACATTAGCACGATAATTCAAGCCTTAACACAGGGAATAACTGGCTTCTAATGAAAAGGTGGTTGACTGGATGAATGTATGTACAAAGTGCGGAATTCAGTTTGAAGATGGTGTGCAATTTTGTCAAAACTGCGGGACGAAGAGGGGAAGTCCTGTAGTAAAGAAGAACATGAGCGGTGGTGCAAAGGTTGGCATTACACTGTTAGCACTATTTGTTATAGCGATTGTTGCAATGTATTTGTACGGATCATCGTATTATACGCAGGTGGCACAAGTAGACCGGATGATTACGATTTTACAAGAGAGGGACGGAGAGAAATTAGCTCAGGTCGTTACGACAGATGATCCATCGGTTACGATAACGAGAGAGAGTGTAAAGCCGCTATTTTCATATATAAAAGAAAATCCATCTTACGTAAATGAATTAAAAGAATATTTGAGACAAGGTGAAAAACAACGGGACGGAATAGAAAGAGCCGATTTTTCATTAACGAAAGACGGAAAGTATTTCTTTATATTTGATCGATATAAATTGAAAGCGAAGACGTACTATACAACTTTGCTTACAAATGAAAAAGGCGTATCGTTAAAAATGAACGGAAAAGAAATTGATAAGACAGATGACAAAAAGTTTGAGAAGCAATATGGGCCATTTCTTCCGGGAAATCAAGTGTTTCAATCAGAATATAAAAATGACTATGTAAAACTATCTCGTGAGGAAAAGGTTGTACTTATGAAACAAAGCCAAAATAACGTAACGATAGATTTAACGTTGCAAGGTCAATATATTACAGTTCAAACGAACGCGCCTGGTGCAACATTGTACGTAAATCAAAAACCAGTTACAGCGCTCGCAGGAGAAGAAATTACATGGGGGCCTGTAGCGACTGATGGAAGTGCGACGATTTATTTAGAACGAAATGGAGAAAGCGGACGGGAAACGACAAAAGTAGAGAAGGTAACGGCACTTTCGTCTTATAATCTTCCATTCCAAACGAAAAGTACAGAAAAAACAGTTGTTTATAATGTTACCCCGCCACCTACGACTGGGTATGTATATAATGGTTTCATCTTTCCTGATAGTGATATTCGAAAATTAACGAGCACAGATTTAACATATTTATCGAAAGAACAGTTGAAAATTGCTAGAAATGAAATATATGCAAGGCATGGACATATTTTTCAAACGAAAGATATGCAAGCATATTTTGCGAAACAGTCTTGGTATAGAGAAAATCCATATTTTACAGGAAAGCTAACGGATATTGAATCTTATAATGTTGAACTAATTAAATCAAGAGAATAGAGCACATGAAAAAAGGTACAGTGCATAACTGTACCTTTTTTATGGTTTTTTATCTGAACCAGGATCCCTTGAGAAAAAGATATGAAAGAGAAATGTGACTTTACTTGCTCCTCCTGATGTACTTGCTTGCACATCAGATAATGCGTTAGATGTTAAAACACCTTCAGAATGAGGGGGTACGACTATTTTGAGAGTATCATCTGATTCTGATGATGCAGTAACTGTTATTGTATCATCAGATAAGTTCAAAATTTTTACAGTACCGATTGGTAAGATGGACTTGCCAGCGTGTGATGCTGAAGCGAAGCGAGAGCCTTTCCAAATTGTTTGTGGGAAAGTTTCATCATTAGATAACCAAGCACGAGCACTATAAATGGTTGCGTTAATAGAAAATTCTTGATCGAGCGACAAGGCGGGTTTTGGTTCTTTCGGTTCCTCTGGAGTTTGAGCGAGAAGGCCGGCGCACATGTATGTTTCACCTACTTTCAATTGGTTACTGTTATAGCATATTAAACATGTTGTTTATAAGACACGACAGTTACCTATTCATACATAAGTTTGTGCACCAAATTTGAAGATGAAATTCTCTTTCTTTACAATGGAAGTAGGTGTTATTTCTATAAAATATGGAAAACGTAAAGAGTATGTAAAAAAGAAGGAGTGGTAAAGTGAACTATGTCATTATTGGCGGAGATGCAGCTGGTATGAGTGCAGCTATGCAAATTGTTAGAAACGATGAAAATGCAAATGTTGTAACTTTAGAAAAAGGTGAAATTTATTCATACGCTCAGTGTGGATTACCGTATGTCATTAGTGGTGCTATCGCTTCAACTGAAAAGTTAATCGCGCGCAACGTGAAGACGTTTCGTGAGAAATATGGAATTGATGCGAAAGTGCGTCATGAAGTAACGAAAGTAGATACGGAAAAGAAAATGGTGTATGCAGAGCATACGAAGACGAAAGATGTCTTTGAATTTCCATATGATCGATTATTAATTGCGACTGGAGTGCGTCCTGTTATGCCAGAATGGGAAGGACGGGAATTACAAGGCGTTCATCTTTTAAAAACAATTCCTGATGCTGAGCGCATATTAAAAACGTTAGAAACGAATAAAGTTGAGGATGTAACTATTATCGGCGGCGGTGCGATTGGACTGGAGATGGCAGAAACATTCGTCGAACTTGGTAAGAAAGTAAGAATGATTGAGAGAAACGATCATATCGGTACGATTTATGATGCAGATATGGCTGAATATATACATAAAGAAGCAGATAAACATCATATTGAAATTTTAACGAATGAAAATGTAAAAGCATTTAAAGGGAACGAAAGAGTGGAACAAATTGAAACGGATAAAGGGACGTATAAAGCAGATCTTGTTTTAGTGTCGGTTGGAGTAAAGCCAAATACTGATTTTCTTGAAGGAACAAATATACGTACAAATCATAAAGGGGCAATTGAAGTAAATGCATACATGCAAACGAATGTGCAGGACGTATATGCAGCTGGTGATTGCGCAACACATTACCACGTTATAAAGGAAATTCATGATCATATCCCGCTCGGAACGACTGCTAATAAACAAGGCCGACTTGCAGGACTGAATATGCTTGATAAACGAAGAGCATTTAAAGGTACGTTAGGTACAGGCATTATTAAATTTATGGATTTGACACTCGCAAGAACAGGATTAAATGAAAAAGACGCGAAAGGACTAAACATCCCGTATAAAACAGTCAAAGTAGATTCTACAAATATGGCGGGCTATTATCCAAATGCAAAACCACTTTACTTGAAATTACTATATCGATCCGATACGAAACAATTACTGGGCGGGCAAGTAATTGGAGAAGAAGGCGTAGATAAACGAATTGATGTGATCGCAATGGCGCTTTTCAATAAAATGAGTGTTCACGATTTAGAAGATGTCGACTTAAGTTATGCACCACCATATAACAGCGTGTGGGACCCAATTCAACAAGCGGCAAGGAGAGCAGAATAGCACTTTTTAAGTGCTATTTTTTTTGCAAAGGTAGGTAAACTTTTTTAGCGAATAATAAAGAGGGAGAAACAGTTACATATAGGGAAGGGGATCTTTAAAAATGTTTTTAACACTTCAAATAGTTCAAGAATCAGAAAAAGAAATATTGCGTAATTTGTATGCACTATATCTTCATGACCTCTCTACATTTACTCCTAATATAACGATTGAGGCAAATGGATTTTTCGAATACGAAGATTTGCACATGTTTTGGGAAAATGACGGAATCACTCCGTATTTTATTAAAAGTGATAATGATATTGTAGGATTTTTATTACTACTGGAACGTCCTTTTTTGAAGAAGGAAAACGACTTTGGTATAAATGACATTTTCATATTGAATCAGTACAAAGGGAAAGGAATCGGTAAACAAGTTATTGCGAATGTACTAAAAGAGAAACGAGGGCAGTATTTCGTTATCGAACTTGTGAAAAATATACCAGCAGTTTCTTTTTGGAAGAAAGTATATAGGGAGCTAAACATCGAATTTGATGAGAAAACACAGTTAATTGATGATGAAGAATGTCTCGTTCAAACGTTTAAAATATAATGAAATCGATGCTCCTAGTATATTACTTTGAAATTTAACTTTATTTCGAATATACCGTTCACCCTTGAAAACATAGTATTTATCGCTTATATTTTCATATAGTATTTATTTTTTAAACGAAGCAATGAACGAACCAGGGGGCGCAGTATGGCAATTAACATGAAAACAATCGAAGAATGGATTGCTGAATCAAATGCAAGACATGAAGAAGACTTTGGACACGTTGTGGAAGAAATGAAAGAAGTATGTGTCGGACTTGATAACGCGACATTAATTTATACGAAAAATGTATTTTGTTTCGGTAAAAAAGTAGAAGTATTTTTCTTCTTCCAAGACCATGTCGTGATTGGACAAGAAAAAGACGAATATGTTGAGATTGAAAAATTAAAGTATGATGACATTACAAATAGTAACTTAAAAACAAATGACAAAAATACTACGTTAGAATTAAAGTTTGCTAACGGACAATCTATTAATTTAGATAGTTTAAATGATAACTACGGTACGAAAAATTGGTTATTTGCTAGACAAATTAAGAGTATCTTTAAATTAATCTAGTAAAAAAGTAGACCCTTTGAGGTCTGCTTTTTATTTAATTCCTATTACACAAAGACAATCTCTTTCTTCGTAACATTGTACACTTGTAAATCCTGTTTTATAAAAGAGATTTATTAGTTCTTCGGTCGTGTTAAACTTCTTCATATGATATTGAATTTTGAAAGTTTCAGCCACTAATAAAAAGGAGCCGTCCGGTTTTAAGACGCGAAATACTTCTTTTATATCTTGTTCAACATCAGGCCAAAAATAATGAGTTTGAAAGGCGGTAATGAGATCGAAGAAGTTCGTATGATGTGGAATAGAAGAAACGCTTGCTTGTTGAACAATTACTTTTTGTTTTTGAACATCTTTTGCATTCGTCTGTATAGAATTTTTCACAGCTTGATCGGAGTAATCAATCCCATATATTTCCCCAAGTGAAGTTCGTTTTGAAAGAATGTGTATGGTTTTACCTCCACCACAGCCGATGTCTAATACGATTGCATCTGTCTTTATATGTACTTTCTGCAATGCCCAATTTATTAATCTCGTATGTGCAGCGTTCATAATACAAAGCATGGAGGAACCAATTGTTCCGCTAGGATTTTTTGCTTGCTGAATTAACCGTTGTAAAATGCTCAAGTTAAATTCTCCTTTTATGTAAGAATATATACTCATTTCGCTTTTTATAAATTAAATCCTTTAAAAAAAGCACGCCGATAGACGGCGTGCTTCTAACAATGCAAAGCCCCTTTTAACCAATTCCGCGCCCGATATGCCCCAACTGGAACTTGAATAAGAGATGTTTCATTTCCAGCATCTATTCCGTACAATTGATCACATGAATTTGTATCAAAACTAAGTAAAGGATGCCCGCCCATCCCCATCGCGGTCGCTGCAAAAACGAGTTTATGAACGAGGATACCAGCTTCCATTTGGTGAATACGATATCCTCTATAGCCTAATGCACGTGTATAGTAATCTTTCTTTCCGACTACATGTAAGCAAAGTGGTACTTGAAAAAGGTTTACGTTATCCATCGTCATACTAGACTGAAGTGGGTAGCGAAGGTCTCCATATCGAATTGGTTGTATGGAATGTGTTTTACTGTTATAAGCGTAAGCTCCGTTTTCAATATTTTTCACGTTATAAAAACATCCATATAAGGAGACGCGTGTATTTTTATTTGTATACTTACCGTCAAGGTCGTTGTAATAGGGGAAGGAGAGGCTCGCTTCTTGTAGTAAAGTAGCGAGCTCGGCTGCATCCCATTTCGTTAAAGTAAAGTCAGCATCAGGGGAATACCGTTTTCTGCAAAGTTGCAAGAAATCATAAGATAAACGCTCTACTTTCGGCAGTTGTACAGCGTACGTATTATGTTGATAGTGCTCTTCATCATGTAGCGTTTTGAAGTGTGCTGTCGATTCAATCATAGAAGCTTCATTTATTTTTGCTATCATTGGATATTCATTTACATATTTTGAGCGAACGAAATGTTCATGTGCTAACGGCGGAATTTGCTGTAACAACTCATGAGAAGTAACTGTTTTATTTTCACGGTAATCATTGTGAAACCATTTCGTTTGCGGTTCTGTACTTAAAGGAACAACAGCATACACACTTTCTTCACCTTCTGACAATCCGAGTAAGTGATTTATTGCCCGGTCTAGAAATTGAAAATATACTCCATTTGTGTAGCCAAACTGTTTTGCACATTCTAGTAATTGTCCAATGAGAACCCCGCTATCTAATCCTTGAAGTCGATATGAAAAGTTATTGTATTTAAAGAAGTTTTTCCAAAACATAGTGGATACGAATGCAGCACCGAAACAATCATGTATATTACAGCGATTACCAAGTGCGTCTGCTAAATAAGAATCGAAATTTCCTTCGCGAAGTAAAATAAGTCGGTGATGCGCGGCGTCATAATGGTAAATGCCGTCTGGATAATCGTCAATCTTTAAATAGATATACAATTCATTCGGATATAAAGCGCCGCCTGAAGGAATAGATCTACGTAATACATTTCTCTCGCTATTTAGCTGACATAATTGTGTTACACCAAATGAATACCAAAGGTAGTGACCAATCTCATCTAAAGTAGGTGTGGTAGAAGAGTTCGGTAAAGATAATGGGATTTCTAAGGAGAGCGGGATGGTAGGTACATTTCGATATAATTTATAAGGAAGCGGTGCGTCTTTCCAATCCACCTCATGATTCGGCATAATTTCATCGATAGAGAAATGGAGATGATGTAAAAAAGTATCTAGCTGCATGAAATCCCTCCTTTACTATGGAAACGGATGTGGATGTGGATTTAATCTTTCATTTGTTAAAGGTTCGTCTGTATATCCAAGTGTCATCGGTACGGTATATACCCGGTCCAGTCCTGTAACCCGAGTAAGATGGTGTCCGAAAGTCATTGGTAACATGCCTGGAATAATGACTTTTACACAGTGTAGTCCGTTCTTTTCTATAAGGGGAACGGTTTGATCTACAACGATTATTTCAAGATCAGATTGATGCAAACGATTTAAAAGTTGGTGGAGATCAGATGTTAAATCCATATCAAATGATTGTGATACATTCATTTCTTGGAGCGTTTGCACCGGTGCATCTTCTCGTAAAAGGAAGTGAAGACGTTCTTCCGTTTCTTTCAATCCGTACAGCATACTATGGTCTTCCATTTTATTAACGAAATAAGGATCTTGTAAGCATTTTTCGTAGTATTCTCTTTTGTGCTCGAGCTCATCGTCCGTTATAAGTAACATGCCTGCTATTTCTTGAATGGCACTTTTTAAAGCTCGAATAGGATCTAAATGAGCGCCTCCCGCACAAACAACGTTCATTCCATTTTCACGTGTATTCTTTGCAATTACCCATAAGCTCGGGATGCCGTGTTCCATTGTCGCATTAAAAGCGTGTAATTCATATCCGGTAATCGTACGTAACCGCTGGATCATTAATTGTAATTCTGTATCATTTGCTGAACTAAGATCAAGGCGGGGAAGAGGTAATTCGGCATACCAAGTGAGTAAGAAGGCATCACGCTCTACAATTTCTAAAATGCCGTGAAAAATCGCTTCTTCTAAACTACCGCCAATTGCACATCCATTTGATGTTTCATACACGAAAGCATCTCGATGACCGAGGCTATAATAAGCAATTGATTCAGGAACTAAAAGCGGTCTGTTTTGTGATAAAGAATATCCCCATACCCAGTTTTGCTCATAATCAGGATCAAACGGCTTAAATGGAAAATTATCACGATTGTAATGTTCATTTGTATGCACACCGAGTGTAAGGGGATTTAGTGCATGTTCCTCTAAATCATGAAAACTACCATGCACATTTGTCTTTTTCCCGCGAGGCGACATACCGCAATATCGTTCTAAACCTTCTAAAATAGCAGTTGCTTCACTCACTGCAAATGAATGAGTTCGGCCTGCAACACCTTCATTTCCAAACATTAATGGCATGTTTATAATAACGTCAGCGAATGGCAATAAAGAATGCTGCATTTTGCCGTTCAACATACCGATCCGATAATCTAAATAGTCTTTCGTTAAAAATGTGTTTAATTCATGAATGGAACGGCAGCGATACGTTTCGGTGCTTACTTTTAAACTCGGTTGTAAAGAAACTTCCGCCGCATCCGCAGTATCATCAGGTAAACTACTACATACAGGACAGAGAGGATCTGGAAGAAAAGAATGCCGCGTACATTGTAATGTTTGTAAGTTTAGTAAAATAAGTTCATTTTCTAAAGAAGAATGGTTATGAGTTAATATTTTTTCTGTTTCTGCGCAAATAAGATGGCACATTTGTAACATGCCATTTTGGGTGGCACGTACATCACGCCTCGTTCCATTTTCGGCTTTAAAGGCATATTTCCGCTGTAGTTCCCACATTTCTTTTTGATCAAAGCCAGCGATAAAACGGCGTCCATCAGAACAATGGGAACATCCGGGCGTAAGAGGATGAATGTAAGGACCGATAATACCTTCGCCAAATGAAGTGAAACCACGAAGCCACGGAATATGATTTGAGCGAAAAATTAGCTCAGCATCATGATGAATAGTAGAAGGAGATCCATCATGTAATACGAGAGCGAGATAAATATTTTCAGGAAGTTCTTCTGTAAGGGTATGCTGACGAATGATGGAATATTGTTTGCATAATTGATCATGTACATAGTCTGCAAGAAGGCCATCCCCTATAAGCAATATATTTTGAGTCATAGACCGTCCTCCTTTGCAATTAATACCCCATACACACCGTCTAAGTTTTCTTTCAAAAATGGTTCGATTGCTAAATCAAACACGAAGGGATAAAAATTATGTTCTTCTAAATGCTGTAAGGCAAGCTGTAAAGATTGCACACTTGGAATTTCTTCTTCCGCTTGTATTTCCACCCTAAAAGAATCCGTGTCATATAAAATAATAGATGATTCAGGCAAGATATTAGCTCTGTAAGGAGTCTCTTCACTTTGAATGTGGAGCAGTGATAGTTGTAGTGCGCTCCGTAACGCTAACGTCATATTAATATTAGATGCACCGTACCATTTATCATTTATACCAACCCAAACGACTGGAAAACTGAGAATCTCTTCACTCATTGCGATTTTAGGTGTTTCATGAATTGTAGCAAGGGCATCGTAATAAAATCTACAATGTTTATCGTGAATATCAGTTAAATCAATCGTTGTAAGTTCTTCTAGCATATGTGACTGCCGTTCATACAATTTATTATTTAAATGTTGTTGTAGTGCCCGGTAAAATCCTTCTGTCATCGTTTCTCCAGCGCCAATACCGATATCGTTATGTTCAGGAATAAGGCGGTGAATGATTTCTGCTACATATGTTTCAATTCCTGTTAAACCAGCTTCTCGGCGCGCTTCATTATGAGTCAATCCACTGCGAGTCATAAGAGGCAGAAGGGGAGCTGGGCCATCTGATAATGGATTGGCTACTTGAATATAGCATTGTGATAACGGTAATTGATATGAATCTTGTTCATCCCATACATGGAATATACCGGCTTCTTTAGAAGTTAATGAGTCGAAAAAGCGGAATACATCAGTTGAAGTATGTTGGTTGGACCGATGCTCAAGTTTTTCAGAAAGATTTTCTATCGTATCAATTGTAAAACTTTCATCAGTTGCAAGAGGGTGTTTTATAAAAGGATGCCACGTTCCTTCAAGTGTTTCATAGTTTAATAAAAAGAATTGTAATTCTTTTTCACGATATAAATCATCCGCGACATGTTTAAACAATTCAAAAACGATTACATTTGCTAACATTGCAGATGTAATTGGTGAGAAGGAATCTGATGAATTTTCATTTTGCAAAGTCGTTTCATGTAGCCGATGCCATGCGGATTCCCAGCATTCATCACGATTTTCCGTTACGACAGGTCCAGCTATACCGAGTGTTGATAAACAAATAGCTGGTATAAAATTCTTTTTCGTTTCTCTACAAATAGTGTGAACTGTTTTTAAACCGTCAATGTCTCCATTTTGAGAAACATATAAAATCCAATCAAAAGGTTCGAATACTTCATGCAAGGGACGGTCAATTGTAGTATCGATTTCTTGAATGAGTACACCGTTATCAACTTCATATGCACGTTCTATTAGCTCATGTATTCTGTCATAGTTTGTTTCATCTCGATCTGTAACGAGGTAATGAAATGTAGGTAAACCAGATTCTAATAAAGAAGAAACTAAAGAAGTAAGCATATCTCCGGAGCCAAGTACAAGGACATTTGCTCCGCGGTACGTTTCAAATTTTAAAGCACCTGAATGAGAATCAGCTTCTAAAAATTCAATTTGTGAAGCATATCTGTCGAGTAATGTACTGTTTAATTCATGAGGTGCATCTTGATTTGCATCGCGAACGAAACCATTTTCATATAAAACCTCTCCAATTTCAAATACACGATTTTGATAGGGGAGAGGGAGACCATCAGTTATTTCTGCTAAAGAATAATTACCGTTAAACATTGGCATTAATTTTTCAATCCAGTCATAAATTCCATCACCGTCCATGCGAAATGAACTGGCGTTATTTCGAAAATAGACACCCCCGTTTGAATCGGGCAGGAAGAAAGTATCCTTATTTACTTTAAGTTTTGCATGAATTGGAAGGTTATTCATTTTAATCCTCCTTACGTTTAGGCATACATTATTATCTTATGTCATGAAATTTGTCCCGTATGAACGCAAAAAAAGGCTGTAGAATGATGTATTCTACAGCCTTTATATATTAGATTATTAATCTATCAACCTTCTAATAATAATGATTTTGGATCTTCAAGCATATCTTTAACAGCAACAAGGAAGCTAACTGCTTCTTTACCATCAACAATACGGTGATCGTAAGATAAAGCAATGTACATCATTGGGCGGTTTTCCATACGCTCGTTATCAATTGCAACTGGGCGTACTTGGATTTTATGCATTCCTAAAATACCAACTTGAGGGCTATTTAGGATTGGTGTTGACATTAGAGAACCGAATACACCACCGTTTGTAATTGTAAATGTACCACCTTGTAGTTCTTTTAATGAAAGTTTGTTATCGCGTGCTTTCATACCTAAATTACGAATTTCACTTTCGATTTCAGCGAAGTTTAATTGGTTAGCATCGCGTACAACTGGAACAACTAATCCATCTGGAGCTGCTACTGCAATACCGATATCATAGAATTTTTTGATGATAAGCTCGTCACCTTGAATTTCAGCATTTAATAATGGGAATTGTTTTAATGCTGCAACAACTGCTTTTGTGAAGAATGACATGAAGCCAAGACGTACATCATGTTTTTTCTCGAAAGCGTCTTTACGCTCTTTACGTAATTCCATGATCGCACTCATATCAACTTCGTTAAATGTTGTTAACATTGCAGATGTTTGTTGAACTTCTACAAGACGTTTTGCAATTGTTTGACGGCGGCGGGACATTTTCACGCGCTCAACTGGTTTTTCGAATTCTGTTTTTGCAACTGGAGCAGGAGCTGGACTTTTTGGAGCAGCTGGTGCTTCTTTTGGTGCGGCAGCATGAGCTTGTACATCATGTGGTCTCACGCGTCCAAGTGGATCTGTACTACGTACGTCGTTTAAGTCGATTCCTAATTCACGAGCCATTTTTCTAGCAGCTGGTGATGCGATAGGACGGTTCGTATTTGGTAAGCCTTGTAGACCCGTAGTTTGTTCAGCATTTGGAGCCGCAGCTTTCGGTGCTTCAGCTGTTTCTTGTTTTGCTTGCTCAGCAGGTGGTGCAGGTGTACTTACTGCAACCGGTGCTCCATTAGCATCTAAAATTGCGATAGTTGCGCCAACTTCAACTGTATCCCCAGGTTCGCCTAGTAACTTCGATACAATACCTGAATCTTCTGCAATGATTTCTACATTGACTTTATCAGTTTCAAGCTCAACAACGCTGCCGCCTTTCTCAACTTTGTCGCCTACGTTGATAAGCCATTGTGAAATAGTTCCTTCGGTAATAGATTCTGCAAGCTCAGGTACTTTAATTTCGATCATTTTAAATGTCCTCCCCTTATTTGCCTAACGGTGTGTTTTTTCTTCTTTTGTCTTCGGTAATCTCCATTTGTTAGCCTGGCCTTGGGCAGAATATCTGCCCAGGGAACAAGCTAGAAACCTTCATTATTACTTTTTAGTTGCTGAAAACTTCAATTTCTTGTTTATCTTGACGGAAGTTATACTTCACATCTAAAGCGTGTGCAACAATTAGTTCTTGCTCAGCTTTGTGAGCGAATGGATCGCCGCCAGATGGACTAGAGCGATCAGGACGTCCAATGTAACCTGTTTTTACTTTATCTCCAGCAAGTTCGAACAGAATTGGAGCCATGTAATGCCATGCGCCCATATTACGAGGTTCTTCTTGAACCCAAATGATTTCTTCTAAGTTTTTAAAGCGTTTAATAATAGATTGAACTTTCTCAGCAGGGAATGGGTACAATTGCTCGATACGAACGACATGAACTTCGTCTAAGTTGTACTCATGTTTACCAGACTCGATTTCTGCTGCTAAGTCAATCGCCATTTTACCTGTGCTTAAAACAAGACGTTTTACTTTATTTGGTTTCATGCCAAGGTTTTCTTGTTCTAAAGCAGGTTGGAAACGTCCTTCGCTTAACTGACTAGCAGTTGAAAGCGTAAGTGGGTGACGTAATAAACTCTTCGGCGTCATAAGTACTAATGGTCGAACAGCTTCTGTTCCTAAGATAGATGCTTGACGACGCAGGATATGGAAGTACTGTGCCGCGCTCGTTAAGTTTGCAACTGTCCAGTTATTTTCAGCAGCTAACTGTAAGAAACGCTCTGGACGTGCACTAGAGTGCTCTGGTCCTTGACCTTCATAACCGTGTGGTAATAGAAGAACTAAACCAGATTTTTGACCCCATTTTGCTCTTCCAGCTGAAACATATTGATCAAATAATGCTTGCGCAGTATTTGAGAAGTCACCATATTGCGCTTCCCACATAACAAGAGTTTCTGGAGCGAATACGTTATAACCATATTCGTAACCAACAACAGCAGCCTCTGATAACGGACTGTTATGAACAGAGAATGATGCATTAATGTTTGGTAAGCGATGTAATGGTGAATATGTTTCATTTGTATCAGTATCGTGTAATACGATATGACGGTGCGCAAATGTACCACGCTGTGAATCTTGACCAGTTAAACGAATTGGCGTACCTTCTTGTAAAATAGAAGCGAATGCTAATGACTCAGCAAGTGCCCATTCAATTTTACCGTTCTCTTCTAAAGCATCTTTACGGCGCTCAAGAATTTTCTTCACTTTCGGATATACGTTAAAGCCTTCTGGCCAAGATAGTAGACCTTCATTAATTGCACGAAGTGAATCAATCTCAACACCAGTATCAATTGGTTGAATGCCTTTTGCAACAACATCTGGCACTTTAACGTGAATTGTTGCATCGCTCGTATCAGCTGGCGGTACTTGTGCATAATCGGATTTTAATTGTTCTTGCGTAAACTGAGTAATTGTTTCAATCTCATCTGCATTTAGAACACCAGCAGCTTGTAATTGATCTGCATAAATTGCTCTTACAGTTGGGTGATTTTTAATTTTTTTGTACACTTGTGGTTGCGTAACCGCTGGGTCATCCATTTCGTTATGACCGTAGCGGCGGTAACCGATTAAATCGATTAAGAAGTCTTTTTTGAACAGCATGCGATATTGAATCGCAAGGTTAGCAGCTGCAAGACAAGCTTCTGGATCATCAGCGTTCACGTGAACAATCGGAATATCGAAACCTTTTGCAAGGTCACTTGAATATTTCGTAGAACGAGAATCATAGCTATCAGTTGTAAAACCAACTGCATTGTTTGCGATAACATGAATCGTTCCGCCTGTTTGATACGCGTTCAATCTGCTTAAGTTGAGCGTTTCAGATACAATACCTTGACCAGGGAATGCAGCATCACCATGAACTAAAATTACGAATGATTTTGAAATATCTTGATCTGGAAGACCAGATTTTTTACGATTCTCTTGAGCAGCACGTGCGAAACCTTCTACTACAGGATTCACGAACTCAAGATGACTCGGGTTATTTGCTAATGTCACGCGAGTGCTAACTTCTTCGTTACTAACGACTTGTTCTCTACCTAGGTGGTATTTTACGTCGCCAGTCCAGCCAGAATTGGCTACTGCGCCTTCTATTTTTGCATGTTTGAACTCAGCAAACATGTGACTATATGGTTTTTCTAATACGTGAGCAAGTACGCTTAGACGACCGCGGTGAGCCATACCAATCATGACATCCTCTACGCCGTTCTTAGCACCTTCTAGAACAATTTCATCTAAAACAGGCACAAGCATATCA
This sequence comes from Bacillus sp. FSL K6-1218, assembly GCF_038006445.1. Lineage (NCBI taxonomy): Bacteria > Bacillati > Bacillota > Bacilli > Caryophanales > Bacillaceae > Bacillus > Bacillus sp. FSL K6-1218. Next base: position 1,265,150 of record NZ_JBBOVE010000001.1, read on the forward strand.
ACGCCCTCGATAGAGAAACGTTTTTGCCCAACGAATGTTTTATGCAAGAATTGCTCGAAACCTTCAACAGCTGTTAAACGTTTTAAAAGAGCAGTTCGTTTTTTATTTGATAGTGGTTGACGCAATGAATTTGATTCCACCATTTGATGCAACCACGTGCGTTCTTCACTATCTTGTATATGAGAAAATTCATAAGCTAAAGATTTTGTATAAACGTCTTTTAATCTATGAATTACATCAAGTGCAGTGTGAATACCTTCTGGTGCATCTTGCCATACTGTTTTCGCTGGAATCGCTTTCAAGTCAGCATCGCTCAGTTCGTTCATTGCTTTCTCAAGAAGAGATTGTCCATTTGCAGCATCTTCCATCGGGTTGATGTGAGCCAACGTGTGCCCGAAAGAACGAATCTGCTCAACAAGTTGAACGACTTTAAGAATTTTTTCAATGTTACCTGTGTTTTGAGGAGAAAAATGTGTTGCTGTGTTGTCCCCTGTTACGACATCATCTTGAAACGAAGGAGCTCCAAAAATTTCAAAAAGCTCTTGTAATTCCGGATCAACAGAACCTGCTCCAGTTACGTAAAGATCATACTGTTCAATCACATAACCAAGGTTCGGACCGTGGAACTTGGCCCAAGGGTTTGTCGTTGTATTCTTCCTCGTCATTTGTTTAAACCTCCCAATGCATATAATCCTTTTCCATACAAAGGTGCATTTTGCTCTTTTTCAATAAGTAATGAATCAATAATCAATGTAAATGTTTTCTTTACTCTTATGTTATTACAATAATTTACATAATACCAAACACTATTACTTATCTGTTTTGTAAAAAAACATTCACAATAACTTATCACCCAAGTTAATCTTTCACTTTATAAAGTAATTTTACAGAAAAATGGGGTGGATATATTTGGTATACCTACATTGAAAACTAGAATTGTTACATGTAAATATAAGTATAATCATTGGAATGTTTTGATAAAAGTTGATTCGAATTATGTATATTGAAATAATAAGCGCTTTCATAGATATTATACAACAATATAACGGAATATAGTATAAAAAATAAAAAATTATGAATTTACCATAAACTTTATTTCGATAGTGTTAAATATCGAAAGGAAAATGAAGGATTTCTACAAAAAAAGTTGCTAAACATAAAAAATGCTCCATAAACAGTTAGTTTCTATAAATATGACGAAAAACACCGTAAAACAAATAACGCATTTTGTGAAATAAAGAAATAAATGAAATATTTTAAAAGGATAAAACAAATATGGAGATATTAAATTTTAAAAAAGGTGAGGAGGAAATATAGTAACGATTACATACAGTGTTCCATGTTTTATTAAAAAATAGACGTGCTGAAATCGAACAAGTTTCTTCTATATAAATAGAACGAAAACTGATTGAAATAAATGTAAAGGAACCTTGACGTAAAGTTTACTTTACATATATACTCGATATATGGGAGGAGGGAGAAATTTCCTTGGAAAATAAAATGGTCGAATACCGAAAGAAATTTGGACTATCTCAAGAAAAACTGGCCGAGAAACTCGGGGTTTCCAGACAAACCATTATCTCAATTGAAAAAGGGAAATACGATCCATCACTTCCGCTAGCATTTGAAATAGCAAAAACATTTCAGACAACGATAGAACATGTATTTATTTATGAAGGAAAAGAAGGGGAGGAGTAAGAATGAACTATTCACAAAAGTACTTTGTAATCATGGGAATTATCTTTCTATTTATGAGTGGATTTATGATATTAACAGGTATAATGACGCATTCTGCACCGCCGGCTATAACGTATCCATTGCTTGGGATGATGATTATGAGTTTCTGCCTAAGCTACTTACACCCACAATTTAAAGAAAAAGATGAGCGAATGAAACTCATTCGTTATAAAGGAATGTTTGTAACCTTTTTTGCATTAACAGCATATTATCTTCTTTTCTCTATCGGCTTAAACTTAAAAATACTTACACTATCTGCTACTGAATTATTGAATATACTTATGGCACTTACGATGAGTACCGTCTTTATCTCATTTGTTGTTTTGGCAAAAAGATATTAAGATGGAAGAGAGAAAGGAAGATTAACATATGCAAATGATGTATGCTTTTGGCATTGGGCTTGTATTATTTTTAGCCGTATTCTTATTTATTCGTAAAGATGTTCAAGGTGGGACATTAACGAAGCGAGGATTTTATAAATTAATCGGCTGTTTAGTTGTTATGCTTATAGCGATTATTGTAATGATTGTTTTAATAAGTCAGTCACTATAGAAGGTAAAACGGAACCTTACTTTGGTAAGGTTTTTTCTTATGTTTTAACCTGAAAATTACGGCTAAATCCATTTACTGTAAATGATTTGTATTATATAATCCAATGAAATGATAGATAAGGAGTGTAGTATATGAATAAAAAAACTATCTTCTATTTATTAACTTGTCTACTACTTGTAGCTAGTACTACTTATATAATATGTAACAAACGAGAACAAGTGCCACCTATATTAGTATGGGACGAACAAGAATACTATGTTACGAATGAACCTGCCAAAGCTGAAGAAGTTGGGCAAAAACTTGGCGAAGTAACGAAGAAAATTAAAACAAGTAAAAAACCTACTAAAAATAGAGAATCTAATACATTACAAGAGAAAACAGAAGTATTCACAATGATTGAGGAAGAAAAAAGTGAATACCCGCCTTTAATCATAAAGGACACTTATAGTGATGAATATAGGGTAGTGAGGCCGATGTTGAAGCAAGTATTATGATGAAAAGGAGATTCATATGCAGAAAGCAACTGCGTACCCATGGTTGTTAAGAAAAACTTTTTCCTTTGCTTTATTTTGCCTCCTATCGGTGCAATTTACATTGTAATGAATAGAGGGGCACTACAAAAGAGAGACTTCATTTTATATGTATTATTTGCTGCTATTAATATATTACTTTGGTTGTTGCTTATGATTTTTGATCGGAGTATGTGGATTGTAGCAGGGCATTATATAATTGGAGCAATTGTTATTGTTTTTTCAAATATAAATAAGAGATAATCCAGCAATCTTAAAGTTGCTGGGTTTTATTTTGATATTTATAATGAAGAAACAAATTTTGAATAGAGAGTAGTGGGCGTTATGAGATGGAAAGCAGGAACGTTTGAAAAAATAGAAACGAATGACTCATCTATTGAGAAACTCATACATACATTTAAGGAACAAAACGTAAATGGCGGAGCGGTTATAAGCTGTTTTAAAGTACATAACGAAAATTTTTTCAAAGAAATACCATATTGGAAAGATGGACACGAGCACTTCTTTAGAAGAATCTTTAACTCTTTAGATATAATCAATAGCTTAGAAGAGTTAAAAATACATACGTCAGAAAAATATAAGTTGCATTTTAAAGAGCAATGGGCAGTCATGCTTGATGGTAGCATTGCCGCTCAAATTTTGTCGGGCGGAGCATATGAAGGATTTAAGGAACGACCAGTTATCGCAAAACAATTAGCAGTGAATGTATGTCAATATATGTTCCAAGATCGCTATGAAGATATTAAAGTGTTCGAAAGCTATTGCCCTTGGACAGATTGGTTTTACGATGTTGCATGGGATGTTACTTGGGTGGTGTTAGATAGTAGGGAGCGTAAAATGTGGTTCATTTGTGCTACGGATACGGATTGATAGATAAAGAGCCTTGTAGGAATGCTGCAAGGCCCTTTATTTTTTGGGAATTAATAGAAAACGAATCATATAAATGCTATACTAAAAAATGTTTGTAATGTCAGTTTCATAATATTGTATGATGCTGACTTACTAGAAAAGATAAGAGGAGAATGAGCGTGCAAAAGATAAAGAGATTATTGCTATTAATGATGGTAGTAGGATTAACAGCAGGTGTTTTAGCAGGGTGTACAAATCCGAAAGATACTACAGAAGAATTTTTAACAGCGATACAAAAAGGTGATGTAGAAAAGGCTCGTACATTTGTTGAGAGTGACAAGGAATTTAATAAACTAAATGAAAAAACAGATGATGCTGAGGCAAAAGCAATGCTAAGTGCAATTACAAAAAACTTTAAATTTGAAAAGCTAGAAGAAGTATCAAAAAAGGATGACAAAGCAGAAGTGAAAGTGAAAATTACATCTGCTGATCTATCCGTTGCTGTAACAAAAGCAGTGGGAGAAGTTATGCCAATGGCCTTCGCTAGCGCATTTAGCGAAGACAAAGAACAATCTGAAAAAGCGATCGAAAAAACAATGACCTCAACTATCATCAAAAACTTAACGGATAAAGATGCAACAATGGCAACTCGCGAAGTTACATTGAACTTAAAAAAAGACAAAGATGGCGACTATAAAATCGTTGCTGACGATAACTTGAAAGAAGTATTGTTTGCAAATGCGAAGTCTTTGGAGAAGATGTTTGGTGGGAAGTAATTGAATTAGATAAAAAAGAGACGCCATATCACGTAGAAGGTTGATATGGTGTCTCTTTTTTTATGACCCCGGAGAGGCTCGAACTCACGACCTCCACCCTGTCAAGGTGGCGCTCTCCCTGCTGAGCTACGGGATCCCAACTATAAATATTACCACCAGCAATGTGCTTTCATTTCATTCGTGTAATCGGAGGATTTGTATAATTTGTTGAATATTGTAACATTTGATGTATTCCTATAATAGCAATAAACTTTAATGGTGTAAAGATTTAATTTTGTGGATATTATCATTCCAATTTTTATATAAAAAATAAGCCCCGAAGAGCTTATTTTAATAATAATATCACCGCGATTATCAATGATATTTTCAAAAATACAATCATAAATAATGGAGCTCGTTCATGAGCTATCGTCCTGTAACTGTCATTCCTGCTGTGTAAATTGTATCTACAGAACCGTCAGCACTTACAACTTCAACTTTATAGCGATATGTTCCATTGTCTGAAATGTTTTCGCCATATCCTGTGAAAGTAGAAATTTCATCATTACTTCCAGCTGGAACCCATTGATTTTGCCAATGGAAGAAAGTATCATATTCTCCCCAGTTATCGCCATATTTTTTCTCGATGCTGACATTGTAATGAATATCTTCAGCTCGTTCATTTGTAATTCTTGCAATTACGTTTTGACCAAAGCTATATTCTGTAGCGTGTACTTGAACTGTAACACCATTCAACGTTTCGCTAGGACCACAAATATAACGACAGAACTCGCTTGCTCCGTCAGCATGTGCCTTCGGTGTATCAATGTTCATAGCTGTTAAACCACCTAAAGCTAAAGCTCCTGTTAATAATACTTTACCAAATGTTTTCACTTGAAATTCCCCCTAAGTATATTCTCAATTCGTTCCATAGATATCACATTAAGTATTTTTATAACATTAATCTAATCGAACGCTTTTTTCCTCGAGTGTATTCGCTATGAATCTTTCATCTTGTAGTAATCTAACCTCTACATATAATTTCATAGTTTTGATTCCATATATGTATCATGATTTACATAGAGCAAATCTGTTAATACGTTTTGGTTATTTACTTATCACACTGCTTTTTATTACCTTTTATTGGTAAAACGTTGATTTTATTATATACCATTATTATCTATTTACAAGAGAAAATCATACTGTATGCAAAAATGCATAATAAAAACCACTGCTTGTATTCTGAATTACAGAATACAAGCAGTGTTGGGTTTCAATTAATATTTGAGTGGAATCTAATGCTAATTTTTTATGTTTAACAGTATACATATATCATCGTTTATTAAAGTCATAATTGATAAACCTTGTCCAGGGGACACCCTTTCTGCTGAGATACAGGATCTTCAAAAGGGAAAGTATAAGCGATTATGCTAGTAATGTATGAAGGAATAATGATGAGAAGCGAATTCAGTAGAAAGTAGTCTTTGGATGTAGAGGTTATATTATTTACGATACCAATCCAAAGGACCTTCAGCACTCAAATCAACAAGAAAAGGGAGTAAGAAATGTAAAGGTAAGCTTATAAGTTCTGGCATAGCGTTCACTGTTTTCTTTGATAGATATTGTCTCACAAAACAATACGGACAATCTTTTTCAAATGTCACGAGTATTGACCATACATCTTTTATTGTCCACTTCGTTTTACAATACGTACAACGCGCCATGAGGTTCCTCCTCATTTTAAGTTTTCTTCTAGTATACTCCATTGCATTGTACGAAAGTCAGTTGTATTTGGTGTGGTGAAATGTAAGTTGTTTTATTTTTATGTGAATCTATTTAGTCATTTATGATCAATTACATATCATTTAATATTTTTGCAGAATGATAGATTTTCAGTTTCAATATGCCAATTGGCCAATATATCCTTTTTACAATTTACTGAAAATCATGTATAACAGAGATACAAGATTATTTTATTCCGCTATTTGCGGGCAGTAAGATCCCTTACCTCAAAATTCAGCAAAAGCAAAGAAGTTAGGTTGGGGGGCGGGCTGCTCGTAAAAGCCTGATTGGTGAGGGCTGATTAAAGTTTCACTTTATAAATATTCAGAAGTAGAGGGAGAAAAGTTGTAATGGTAAGAAAAACGTTCAAGATGCGCGTGTCTAGAAATAGAACGATTTCGATTAATGGATCGATTCTTGATGTGGATGTTACACATGATGAATTTTTACAAGAGTTTGTTGAGTGGGTCGATTCTAAAGGTTGGTCGTTTATGGGGATAACAGATGAGATTACGCCCGAGGAAGCTAGTCAAAAGTTAATAGATTCGTTGATTGATGAGAAGGATAAGAAAGAGTAATTCCTTCTTATTTTTATTGTATATTTATGTTCTTTATCGTAAAAATATGATATAGTAAAAAATAGTGAAAATTCTTCCAGTTTAATACAAATTACATGTGATTGGTAGATTTATTATTTTGTTAAGGAGTAAATGGAAAAGGGAGAGTCATATGGTAAATTTTAAGAAAATTTTGGTTTTTATTACAGTTATTTGTTTGTTTTTTTTGACGCCTATAACATTGCGTGCTGAGACGAATATTGGAGTAAATCCAGAACAAGTTGCACCACCACCTGCGGAAGGGCCGAATGTTTTTAGTCAGTTTGCAACGACGATTGATGCGAAAACAGGAGATGTTTTATATGACAAAAACGCACATCACCGCGCATTTCCTGCTAGTATGACGAAAGTATTAACAGCGATTTTACTCATGGAGCATACGAAGCCAGAGGATCAATTTGCATTTTCACAATTAGCATTAGATCAAGAGAAGAGTAATTATCAAATTGAGTTCCAACCTGGGGAGACAATTAATAGAAATACTGCGCTTATGATTTTAATGGTGCTGAGTGCGAATGATGTATCGTATGCGATTGCGGAGCGGATTGGCGGGAGTGTTGAAAATTTCGCCAATATGATGAATGAGAAAGCCAAGCAATTAGGGGCGAGAGATAGTCACTTTGTAACACCGAATGGATTGCATGATCCGAATCATTATACGACGCCATATGATATGGCTATGATTACGAAAGGTGTGCAAAAGTATCCTGAAATTTTACAAGCGATGAATACGAAAAGAACGACAGTTACGACGTCTAGGCAGACGGTGTCTATTTTTAATAAATCTAATTTTTTTGAAAATCCATATAGCATTGGCGGTAAGACAGGGTTTACGAATGAAGCGCGTAATACACTTGTTTTATTAAATGAGAAAGATGGAAATCGTATTATAAATGTAGTAATGGCTTCTCAAAGACCTGAAATTTATGAAGATTTGAAGCAGATGGCGGACTATTCTTTTGGTCAATTTGTGAAGCAAACTGTACTAGATAAACATAGTTGGCATCAAAAAACAACATATTTAAATAAAGATATTAATAGTGAACTTGAAAAAAGTGCAGAACTTATGCTTAAGAAAGATGAAGGGAAAAATGTGAAAACTATTTTCCGGGCAGCTTCATTAGATAAAGAATCTTTGTATCATAAAGGAATCCATCGTGGTGAGGTAGTTGGTGCAGTTGATATTACGAAAAATAATCAAACAATTGCGACGGTAAATGTTCTTTCAACAGAAGATGTCACTTTTGTGATGCCTAAAAAAGATACAACTGCGCCTGAAGTAAAAGGTTCAAATGTGAAAGTGATAAGTGTTGGGATAGGTGCGATTGTATTATTTGGAGCCATTTTATATGTAGTGCTACGCCGAAATACAAAAGGAATGAAAACAGAAGAAAAATAACGTATTAGTAAAAAGGGCTGTGGAGATTTTATCACAGTCTTTTTCTATGCTAAAAATACATTTAACTAATAATTGTAAATTTTCTTATTGCAATAACCTGAAGTTCGTTATATCATTTACTTGTGTTCTTGTTAAAGAACAAAATGGATATTGCATACTTCAAATAATATAAAACAACGGAGAGGGAGAGAGACGATGAAATTAATTTGGAAGGTAATTAGCAACGCAATCTCATTTGTTTTATTTGCATTGATGGTTTTTTTAGCTTTTGTAGTTATTTCTTCAAAAGCGAGTGGTGGTGATCCGACAGTTATGGGATATCAATTTAAGAGCGTTCTTTCAGGATCAATGGAGCCGACGTTTTTAACAGGATCAATCATTGCAATAGAACCAAACAAAGATGGTTCTAAATATCAAAAAGGTGATGTTATTACCTTTAAAGAGAAAGATCAAAAAATTATCACTCACCGTATTATCGGTGTGAAAGATACAAATGGAAAAGTAATGTATGAAACAAAAGGGGATAACAACAACGGACCAGATTTAGAGCCAGTACTTGCAGAAAATGTAGTTGGAAAGTATGCAGATATTACAGTTCCGTATGTTGGTTATTTACTGAATTATGCGAATTCAAAAGCGGGAGCAGCATTACTTCTTATTATTCCAGGAGTCTTTTTACTTGGTTATTCCGCGATTTCTATTTTTGGTGCTATTCGTAGCATTGACGGAGAAAAGAAAGATAAAAAAGTAGAACAATCCGTCTAGTTTGTTTGGTTATACTTTCCATTTAGGAAGTTAACAAATATATATTAAGGGGATATGGACATGACTTTAAAGAAAAAATTAGGAATGGGTATTACATCAGCAGTACTAGGAGCAGCGTTAGTTGGTGGAGGAACATTTGCATTTTTCAGTGATAAAGAAGTGTCAAACAATACATTTGCGGCTGGAACACTGGATTTAGCATTAAATCCATCAACAGTTGTTAACGTATCGAATTTAAAACCTGGGGATACAATTGAAAAAGAATTTAAACTAGAAAATAAAGGCTCTTTAGATATTAAAAAGGTTCTACTGAAAACAGATTATAATGTAGAAGATGTAAAGAAAGATAATAAAGATGATTTTGGTAAACATATTAAAGTAACATTCTTAAAAAATGTAGATAAGCATGAGACAATTGTGAAACAAACTACTTTAGATAAATTAAAAGGTGACACACTTACAGCTGTAGATAATGATTTATCGGCTTGGTTCTGGGATGAAAAAGGTATTTCAGCAGGTAAATCTGATAAATTCAAAGTGAAATTTGAGTTCGTTGATAATGGAAAAGATCAAAATCAATTCCAAGGCGATAAGTTACAATTAAATTGGACGTTTGATGCACAACAAACAGCAGGTGAAGAAAGATAATAAGAAAAAGGGCTATCACATGGATAGCCCTTTTTCTATTTTTCTAGTATTTGTCTATCAATTTTAATAGTTCTTTACTATAATATAGATAATGTTCTGTATAAAGAACGTAATGTTCGATGGGAGAGATTAAGATGCTGAAAAGACCGCGTAATTTTAAAAAGATGCTTATATTGCCGTGTATGTGTTCTATTACGTTTTATTTAGGATCTCAAATTATGACACATACAGAAGCGGCGTTCATTCATGAAATGAAAGTAGAAGCGACGCTTTCTACAGCAATTATATTTCCGAAAACAGTTAATACGTTAAAAGAGCAATCTGAGAAACATAAACAGTTTATTGAGCGTGAGTATGGAACGATGAAGGGGAAATCGAAAGCAACTTCTATTGAAGAAATAAAACAGGCGATTTCTGTATGGCAACATGGGCGTGAGAAAATTGTTGCTGAGAAGGAAGCCCTGCAAAATGTATATACTGAAATAGAAGCTCCTTACAATCAAATACAAGAAGAATTAAAGGTAAATAAAGATGAGTCGATGCAGCAAGTGTCCATATATGTAAATGAAGGCTTCCGCAGTATCAAAGAGAAGCGTGACTATATTGAGAAAGAAATTAGCTTGAAAGCTATTGATGAGCAAATTCAGGCTCTTCAGCAACAATTAAACGTTGCAATTGAAGCGGAAGGACAAAAGAAAGCGGAAGAACAAAAGAAAGCGGAAGAACAAAAGAAAGCGGAAGAACAAAAGAAAGCGGAAGAACAAAAGAAAGTAGAAGAACAAAAGAAAGTAGAAGAACAAAAGAAAGTAGAAGAACAAAAGAAAGTAGAAGAACAGAAGAAAGTAGAAGAACAGAAGAAAATAGAAGAACAGAAGAAAGCAGAGGAACAGAAGAAAATAGAAGAACAGAAGAAAGCAGAGGAACAGAAGAAAATAGAAGAACAGAAGAAAGCGGAGTAACTGCTTTAGTGAAACAGCTGGAAAACAAGAATGTGGTGCAAGAGATTATGAACGAATAAGCAAAGCTAGTAATATTTATACGAGTGTGAGGGAACGTTAGCCCTCACCTCTTTGTTTTTCTTTTTTCTTATAGTATTAAATGATTTGAGTGTGAAAAAAGTTATAAATTATCATTATTTTTTCTGAAAAGTCTAAATAATATTGAGAAATAAAAATAACTGAAAATATTAATAAATATGTGTTGTGTTTATATAGGGTTGTTCGTTATAATGAACATAAGGTTTTTAAAAAAGAACGCATATTAGCTAAGCTAATATAGTTTTCTTTACATCTCTTATTGAAAAATAAGTGATAAAAATATAAAAAAAAGCTAGGGGGAATTGATTGTGAGTCTGAAAAAGAAATTAGGTATGGGAGTTGCATCAGCAGCATTGGGGTTAGCTTTAATTGGTGGAGGAACATTTGCATTCTTTAGCGATAAAGAAGTATCAAATAATACATTTGCAGCTGGGACGTTAGACCTTACATTAAACCCTAAGACGCTTGTAGATATTAAAGATTTAAAACCAGGGGATTCTGTTAAGAAAGAGTTCTTATTACAAAACAGCGGTTCGTTAACTATTAAAGACGTTAAATTAGCAACAAAGTATACTGTTAAAGATGCAAAAGGTGATAATGCTGGTGAAGACTTTGGTAAGCACGTTAAAGTAAAATTCCTTTGGAACTGGGATAAACAAAGTGAGCCTGTATACGAAACAACTTTAGCAGACTTACAAAAAGTTGATCCAGATCTTTTAGCTAAAGATATCTTTGCTCCTGAGTGGGGAGAAAAGGGTGGATTAGCAGCTGGTACAGAGGATTATCTATGGGTACAATTTGAATTTGTAGATGATGGAAAAGACCAAAATATCTTCCAAGGTGATACATTGAATTTAGAATGGACATTCAATGCTAACCAAGAAGCTGGGGAAGAAAAATAATAAAAAAAGCGGGTATTCCCGCTTTTTTTTATAAAGAAAAAGAAGTGCTGGTTGTAAGCACTTCTTTCTATTATTATTTTTGATTTTGCTTCCACTTTGTAAATTCAAGAAATTCACGAAATTGTTCTTTGGAGACACCAGAGTTCATTGCATCTTTAACGAGTTGTGTCCATTCGGAGTCTAGGTTAGTTTCCTTTGTTGTTTCATCATGAAGTAAAGTATCAACTGGAATTTGTAGAACTGCTGCGATCTTTTCAAGAAACTGAATGGAAGGGTTTTTTTGTAAATTTCGTTCTATAGAACTAATGTAAGATTTAGCAACGCCAGCTTTTTCGGCAAGTTCAGTTAATGAAATCCCTTTTTGTAAACGAAGGCGTTTTATACGTTCTCCAATCATATTTGCGCACCTTTCTATCAATATGTAGTTGTCTTATGATGTCATTATTATAACATAAACTTCGTTAAAAAGAACAAACCTATTGAGCCTGACTGGATGGCTTCATACGTTGGAAAAATTGCTCGATGTCTTGCATGGCGATACCAGCATCTAGAGCTTCAAGTATTAAATCAATCCATTCTTGATCCAGTGCGTCTGTCTTATCTTTGTACAAATGTAATTCCTCCCTAATTATCGGTCATAATTGCTGCTACAGAATACATGATAATGAAATCCGATTTTGTGTTTTATATAGTGAATTATCAAATATTGTGTAGATGAAACAAAGATAAAATCCCCATTAAACTCCCTCTATGGAAATTATAAATTGTTCGATAAAAACTTTCAATATTTTCAGAAAACATTGTTGAATTGTGATATATTCGTATGCTAACTATGAAATTTTTACAAATATATTAAAAACATTACATAATATGACTAAATATTGAAAAAATATTGAATTTTTAATAAAATTCAATTTGTAATACATATTATTTATTAGGGGAGGAAATAAGGGATGAACAAGAAACCGTTCAAAGTTTTGTCATCAATCGCATTGACAGCTGTATTAGGCCTTTCATTCGGAGCTGGCACTCAATCTGCATATGCTGAAACGCCTGTGAATAAAACAGCTACGAGCCCAGTTGATGATCATTTAATTCCGGAAGAACGTTTAGCAGATGCATTAAAAAAACGTGGGGTAATTGATTCGAAGGCTTCAGAGACAGAAACAAAGAAAGCAGTCGAAAAGTATGTAGAGAACAAAAAGGGTGAAAATCCTGGGAAAGAAGCAGCGAATGGGGACCAACTTACGAAAGATGCATCCGACTTTTTAAAGAAAGTGAAAGATGCGAAAGCAGAAACGAAAGAAAAATTAAATCAACCAGCAACAGGGACACCCGCAGCGACAGGCCCAGTTAAAGGTGGTCTAAACGGTAAAGTGCCAACTTCTCCGGCAAAGCAAAAAGAGTATAACGGCGAAGTTCGTAAAGATAAAGTACTCGTTTTACTTGTAGAGTACGCTGATTTCAAACATAACAATATTGATAAAGAACCTGGTTATATGTATTCGGAAGACTTTAATAAAGAACACTATGAAAAAATGTTATTCGGTGACGAGCCATTCACGTTAGATGATGGAAGTAAAATTGAAACGTTTAAACAATATTACGAAGAGCAATCTGGTGGTAGTTACACTGTAGATGGAACAGTTACAAAATGGTTGACAGTTCCTGGTAAGGCTGCTGATTACGGTGCAGATGCTGCTAGCGGCGGTCATGATAATAAAGGACCAAAAGGGCCACGTGATCTAGTAAAAGACGCATTAAAAGCAGCTGTAGATAGCGGTCTTGATTTATCACAGTTTGATCAATTCGATCAATATGATGTAAACGGTGATGGAAATAAAAATCAACCAGACGGTTTAATTGACCACTTAATGATTATTCATGCGGGTGTTGGACAAGAAGCTGGCGGTGGTAAATTAGGTGATGATGCAATTTGGTCACACCGCTGGACAGTTGGACCAAAACCATTCGCAATTGAAGGTACACAAGCGAAAGTTCCATATTGGGGCGGAAAGATGGCAGCATTCGACTACACAATTGAACCAGAAGATGGCGCAGTTGGTGTATTCGCACATGAATATGGTCATGATTTAGGTTTACCAGATGAGTATGATACACAATATAGCGGTCAAGGTGAGCCGATTGAAGCTTGGTCTATTATGAGTGGCGGAAGCTGGGCTGGTAAAATTGCTGGAACAACACCAACGAGTTTATCACCACAAAATAAAGAGTATTTCCAAAAAACAATCGGTGGTAATTGGGCAAATATCGTAGAAGTAGATTACGAGAAATTAAATAAAGGTATCGGTCTAGCAACATATTTAGACCAAAGTGTTACGAAATCTAACCGTCCAGGTATGATTCGTGTTAACTTACCAGACAAAGATATAAAAACAATTGAGCCGGCATTTGGAAAACAGTATTACTACAGTACAAAAGGTGATGATCTTCATACGAAGATGGAAACACCGCTGTTCGATTTAACGAATGCAACGACTGCGAAATTTGATTTCAAATCATTATATGAAATTGAAGCAGAGTACGATTTCCTTGAGGTACATGCTGTAACAGAAGACGGTCAACAAACGTTAATTGAAAGACTTGGTGAGAAAGCGAATAGCGGAAATGCAGCTTCGACAAATGGAAAATGGATTGACAAATCATATGATTTAAGCCAATTCAAAGGTAAGAAAGTAAAATTAACATTTGATTACATTACTGATGGCGGTTTAGCATTAAATGGATTCGCTCTTGATAATGCTTCATTAACAGTAGATGGGAAAGTAGTATTCTCTGATGACGCAGAAGGTACACCACAATTAAAATTAGACGGTTTCGTTGTATCTAACGGAACAGAGAAGAAAAAACATAACTATTATGTTGAGTGGAGAAACTATGCTGGTTCAGATAACGCGTTGAAATTTGCTCGCGGTCCTGAATATAACACTGGTATGGTTGTATGGTATGCAGATTCAGCTTACACAGATAACTGGGTTGGTGTACATCCAGGACACGGTTTCCTTGGTGTAGTTGATTCTCACCCAGAAGCAATTGTTGGTACTTTAAATGGTAAACCAACAGTTAAGAGTAGTACACGATTCCAAATCGCTGATGCAGCGTTCTCATTCGACAAAACGCCAGCTTGGAAAGTTGTATCTCCAACGCGTGGAACATTTACGTATGATGGCTTAGCAGGTGTACCAAAGTTTGATGATTCTAAAACGTATATTAATCAACAGATTCCAGATGCAGGACGTATTTTACCGAAGCTTGGTCTGAAGTTTGAAGTAGTAGGACAAGCTGATGATAATTCTGCAGGTGCTGTTCGTTTATATCGTTAATACAGTAAAACTACCGAGAGATTTTCTTTCGGTAGTTTTTTTTGAGCAATGAATTTTATATAGCTAAAAAAGTCATATATAATGTAACTTTAAGAATAGAAATTTATTATATATGAAGTCTATATAAATAATGAAAGAATTGGATAAAAATAGTGGGAGAAGGTGAGTGAATGAGTATTTCCTCTATTGTAAGTAGGCAAAAGGAATATTTTTTAAAAGGGCATACGAGAAGCATGAAAATGAGAAAGAATAATTTGAAGAAACTTTATGAAGGCATTCAGCGTTTTGAAGAAGAAATATTTCAGGCATTGAAATTAGATTTAAATAAGTCAGTTCACGAGTCGTTTACAACTGAAGTTGGGTATGTATTAAAAGAAATTTCTTTTCAATTGAAACATATGTCATCTTGGAGTAAACCGAAGCGAGTTCGAACAGCACTGACTCATTTTGGATCAAAAGGAAGAGTAGTGCCAGAACCGTATGGTGTTACGCTTATTATTGCACCGTGGAACTATCCGTTCCAATTAGCAATTGCACCACTTGTAGGAGCACTGGCAGCTGGAAATACAATCGTTTTAAAGCCGTCAGAGTTAACGCCAAGCGTTTCAAAAGTGCTTAAGAGAATGTTAGGTGAGTTATTCCCAGAAGAGCTTGTAGCGGTAGTAGAAGGTGGCGTTGAAGAGAGTACATCTTTGTTGAGGGAACCAATTGATTATATTTTCTTTACTGGTAGTGTTGGCGTTGGAAAAGTTGTAATGGAAGCAGCAGCGAAACAGTTGACGCCGCTTACGTTAGAACTTGGCGGGAAAAGTCCTTGTATTGTACATAAAGATGCAAAGATAGAGATGACAGCCAGACGAATTGTTTGGGGTAAGTTTTTAAATGCAGGGCAGACGTGTGTAGCGCCTGATTATATGTACGTGCATTCTTCTGTGAAAGAAAAGCTAATTGAGGCAATGCGACATGAAATTACAGAGCAGTATAGTAAAGAACCTTTGCAAAATGAAAATTACGTGCGTATTGTAAGTGAACGTCATTTTGAACGATTATGTCGATTTTTACAAGATGGTCAAGTCGTAATTGGTGGAAACTATAAGAAAGATACATTACATATTGAACCGACAGTACTAGCGGATATTACATGGCAAGATGCTGTTATGGAAGATGAAATTTTCGGTCCGATTTTACCAATCATAGAGTACGACAACATAGAAGATGTAATTGGCACAATTCAGCAACATCCGAAGCCGTTAGCGTTATATGTATTTTCTGAAGATAAAGAAGTACAAAAGAAAGTGACGAGTAATATTTCATATGGTGGAGGCTGTATTAATGATGTTGTCTATCATCTTGCCACGCCATATTTACCTTTTGGGGGTGTTGGAAGTAGTGGATTAGGGGGTTATCATGGGAAAGAAAGTTTTCGGACTTTTTCACATTATAAAAGCATTTTAGCCCAATCTACAGCATTCGACATGAAAATTCGTTACTCTTCTACAAAAAGTGCTTTAAAATTCATACGAAAGTTGTTAAAATGATGATGGTGTTTATCAGTAGGCGCAGCCGTATGATAATAGCCCCTTCGCAATGGAAGGGGTTTTTCTGTTCGACGTTATGTATCATGCGAAAATGAATCAAACATACTACATAAAGAATAGAAACGAACGCTTGCTAAATAACCATTTTTGTTTGGATCGAAACAAAAAATAGTCTATAGAACATAAATATTTATTCATGAATATAAAAATTTAAAATTTAAAATTTAAGGTAGATAGGACGGGAAAATGAAAAAGATTATTAAAGTTGAAGCAGTTGAAAAACATTTTGGAAATCAAGTGATTATCCCACCTCTTTCTTTAGATATTAAAGAGGGAGAGTTTTTAACAATTTTAGGGCCGAGTGGCTGCGGGAAAACGACTTTACTTCGTATGATCGCAGGATTTGAAACTCCAACTAAAGGGAATCTTTTATTAGATGATGAAAGAATTAACGATTTGCCGCCATATAAGCGTCATATGAACCTAGTGTTCCAACATTACGCACTATTCCCACATATGACAGTGGAGAAGAATATTTGTTTTGGTATGAAAATGCAGAAAGTATCAGCAGCAGAGCAGAAAGAGCGTGCTGAAGAGGCAATGCGTTTAACGCAGTTACTTGAGTTCCGTAATCGTAAACCTGCGAAGCTTTCTGGTGGACAACAGCAGCGTGTTGCAATTGCAAGAGCAATTGTAAATAATCCGCGTGTATTACTATTAGATGAGCCACTT
This sequence comes from Bacillus sp. FSL K6-1218, assembly GCF_038006445.1. Lineage (NCBI taxonomy): Bacteria > Bacillati > Bacillota > Bacilli > Caryophanales > Bacillaceae > Bacillus > Bacillus sp. FSL K6-1218. The sequence continues at coordinate 1,282,337 of NZ_JBBOVE010000001.1, forward strand.
GGAGCGCTTGACTTTAAGTTACGAAAAGACTTGCAACGTGAATTGAAAAACTTACAACGTAATTTAGGAATTACGTTCATATACGTAACGCATGATCAAGAAGAAGCAATGAGCATGAGCGATCGTATCGTGGTTATGAATAAAGGACATATCGAACAAATCGGAACGCCGAAAGAAATTTATAATAAGCCGAAAACATTGTTCGTTGCGACATTCATCGGTGAAAATAATATTGTGAAAAACGGGGAAGGCTATGTAGCAATTCGCCCTGAAAATGTAAAAGTACGTTCGGTTGAAGAACCAATTTTAAAAGAATACCATCTTGGACATATTGAAGATATAGAGTTTGTCGGAAATATGGAGAAGCTTTATGTACGTGATGAGAAAACATCAGAATTACTAATGGCATATCAAACTGCTGAAGAGGCAGCGCAGTGGAGCATTGGAGATAATGTATATGTAGGCTGGGAGCAAGAGGACGAGGTGACCTTAAATTGAAAAAAGGGAAATTACTCGCACTACCTACAGTCGCGTGGCTATTAATTTTCTTCCTAATCCCGCTCGTATTCGTATTAGGATTCGCCTTCATGCAGCGCGGAGCTTACGGGACAGTAGAAATGCAATTTACGTTAGAGAATATATCCCGTGTGTTTGATCCATTGTACTTAGGGACGTTATGGGAAACTGTTAAAATCGCAGTTATTACTACAGTAATATGTTTATTAATTGGTTATCCATTTGCGTATACAATTACAATTGTTGACCGCAAATATCGTTCTATTCTTTTATTATTGGCAACGATCCCGTTTTGGATTAACTTTCTTGTTCGTTCATACGCATGGATTGTTATTTTACGTTCACAAGGCCTTGTGAATACGTTGTTATTAAAGCTTGGTATTATTAGTGAACCGTTAAATTTATTATATAATACTCCTTCTGTAATACTCGGAATGGTCTATTCTTTATTACCTTTTATGATCTTACCAGTGTATGCAGCAATCGAGCAGCTAGATAAGCGTAAGCTAGAAGCGGCTTATGATTTAGGAGCAACACCAATAAAGGCATTTTGGAATATAACAGTGCCGATGACAATGTCAGGAATTGCGACTGGTTCTATTTTAGTATTCGTTTCTTCTATCGGAATGTTTGTTGTATCAGACGTGATGGGCGGATCGAAAGTAGCATTAATCGGAAACGTTATTCAAAACCAATTCTTAGGTGCACGTGACTGGCCGTTTGGATCTGCGTTATCGATTATCGTTGTTCTATTCTCTGTTCTGTTAATTTACTTATATTATCGTGCAACGAAAGTATATAAATATAATGAGAACGGAGGGGAATAGGCAAAGATGAAGAAGTTTTTAGTTTCTTATTCTTGGTTAATTTTGTTATTCTTGTATTTTCCAATGATGGTTTTAATGGTCTATTCTTTCAACGACTCTCGCATTAATGCGGAGTGGGAAGGTTTTACATTCCATTGGTATACAGATTTATTTCAAAAACAAGATGTTATTGATGCATTTGTAAATAGTATTACGATTGCAGTTATAACAACGATTGTGACAACGATACTTGGTGTATTCTTTGCGATTGCTTTACATCGTTATAAATATCGTTTCGAAGGGGCTATTAATGGCCTTGTATATTTACCAATTTTAATTCCTGATATTTTAATGGGATTATCTTTACTAATTCTTTTCAGTCAGTTAGGAATGGAACTTGGACAAACAACGATTATTATTGCACATATTACATTTAGTATTTCGTTTGTTGTTGTTATTTTAGCTGCGCGTCTTTCAAGTATGGGACGTGACTTAGAAGAAGCTGCAAATGATTTAGGAGCAACGCCTTGGCAAACGTTTCGTTATGTAACGTTCCCAGCAATTGCACCGGGAGTTATTTCGGCAGCATTATTAACATTCACATTATCAATTGATGATTTTGTAATTAGTTTCTTCGTATCAGGACCAGGATCAACAACATTGCCATTATACATTTACAGTATGGTTAAGCGCGGAGTATCACCAGAAATTAATGCTCTTTCTACAATTTTAATTGTTGCTATCGTAGGATTAATGGTTCTATCTGAAATCTTCCGTAACAAAGGTGCAGATGGTGAAGAAAACTCTGGAGGACACCTTCCTTTATAATACGAACGATATAGAAAGTACGAGGGGGTAATAAACCGATGAAATTAATGAAAAGAATAGCTGGCGCAGCAATTAGCTTTAGCCTTGTTGTTGGTGTACTTGCTGGTTGTGGTGAAAAGAAAGAAGAATTAAATATTTATAGCTGGGCTGACAATTTTGATGAGCAAGTGCTAAGAGATTTTGAAAAGAAATATAATGTGAAAATTAACTATGATAAGTACGCAAGTAACGAAGAAATGCTTGCGAAATTACAAGCTGGTGGCGCAAAGTATGATTTAATTCAGCCATCTGATTACATGGTTAAAACAATGGCAAAAATGGATTTATTAGCGCCGTTAGATAAAAAGAATATCCCAAATATCGAAAACATGGTTTCCAATTTCAAAACACCGGCGTTTGATCCAGAGAATAAATATTCTTTAGTTTACACTTGGGGTGTAACAGGGATTGCATACAATAAAAAGTATGTGAAAGAAGCACCTACAAGCTGGGCTGACTTATGGAATGAGAAATATAAAGGACATGTAACGTTACTAAACGATTCTCGTGAAGTATTAGGAATGGGTCTTAAGAAGCACGGTTTCTCAAACAGTACGAAAGAAGATGCAGAGTTAAAGACAGCAGCAGATGATTTAAAGAAGCTGCTTCCAAACTTATTAGCATTTGATACAGACAACATTAAACAAAAATTCATTACAGAAGATGCTTGGATCGGAACAGTTTGGTCTGGAGATGCAGCATTTATCGCAAAAGATAATAAAGATGTAGAATACGTTGTACCAAAAGAAGGCGGCACGATTTGGGCTGATACGTTAGCAATTCCAAAAGGTGCAAAACATAAAGAGCTTGCTGAGAAATTTATGAACTACTTACTAGATGAAAAAGTAAGTGTGAAAAACTACGAGTCAATTGGTTACAGTAATCCAAATGAAAAAGCTCATCCTCTTCATAGTAAAGAATACCGTGATAATCACATGATTTTCTTAACGAAAGAAGAGTTAGATCGTACAGAATGGCTTGTTGATGTAGATGATAAGTTAAAAGACTATGATCGTTACTGGACAGAGCTAAAAACAAAAGGTAAATAAGTAAGGAAATGCGGTTTCTAAAGTAGAAATCGCATTTTTTCATAGTAGGAGGAAATCGTTTGAAGAAGTTACATCAATATGAGGTAATGTGTATTGCTTTATTATTTGCTGTATTTGGTATTGTTGCTTGGCGCGTACATGCAGGTGGCGTTACCGTGATGGATACATATGTCCGTGGATTAGTAAAAGGGCTACAAACGGAGAGTTCCCTTACATTTTTCTCGTACTTTACAAAATTGGGATCAGCAATTGGGATAGTCGCTACGCTCGTTATAAGTTTGCTTGTTTTTTGGAAGAAGCGTTATTATGCTACGATGATTGTATATCCAATGGGAATTTTAATAACACATCTTGTGAATAAAGGGATAAAAGAGATTGTAAAGAGAGAACGTCCGTCATTAAATGAAGCGCTAGATGCACTTGGATATAGTTTTCCTAGTGGACATGCGATGCTATCAATTATGACATTTGGATTTCTTGCTTATATCATTGCTGCTAATTTGAAAAGCGTAGCTGGGAAATGTGTCACAACGATTTTGATGGGGATAGTAATTCTATCGATTGGATTAAGTAGAGTCATTTTAAATGTACATTACCCAACTGATATTTTAGCTGGTTACTGCGTAGGTGGTATTTTGTTAATTATCGCGATTTACTATCATCGTTTACTTACTGAGAGATTGGGGCTTAATAAAGAGAGATAGAAAAAACGCCTGGAAAAACTATCATTATAGTGTTCCTAGGCGTTTTTTGTTTGTATAAAGATATGATACAGTATAAGTGACAATTGAATTATTTAAAGTAGGTGAAAATGTGTGAAGACAAATGTTCATAAAGTTGATAAGTGGGGGAAGTTAGGAGCTTTTTTGTATCAATTTCGTTATACAGTAATTGTAGCGTTACTGTTGCTGGCAATCGCACTTGGGATTTTTGCTCCAAAGCTACCGGGAGTATTAGGTGGTGACGGTTTCCAAACGGAAGGCGACTATCAAAAAACAAAAGAAATTTTAGATAAAGATTTTAAGAGGTCTCAAGATACGCTTCTGCTCGTTTTTGAGAAAAATAAAGATGCTTCGCATGAGGAATTTAAAAAACGAATAGATGAAATTGTAAAGAATGTTCAAGAGAAAGAGAACTATGAATCTTTCCATCACCCAATCCAAAATAAAGAAATGCTACAAGGTGATATCGGTTATGCGACAATTTTATTTTCTGGGAAAACAAATAAAGAAAGAATGGAAAAGACATTACAATTTGCTGATGAGATTGAGAAAGAAAGTAATGTAGCATTAAAAGTAACACCTACAGGATTTCCGAAAATTAATCAAGAGATTAATGAAAGAACGCAAAATGATTTAAAAGTAGCAGAAATGATTGGATTACCAATTGCGTTTCTTGTATTATTATTTTCGTTTGGTAGCCTTTTGGCATCAATTTTACCGATTTTGAATGGGGCGCTTAGTGTTATTAGCACGATGGGTATATTGTATTTTATCGGTGTGGATAAAGAACTTTCTATTTTCGTGTTAAACGTTGCACCGATGATTGGACTTGCACTATCTATTGATTTTGCGCTATTATTTGTGAACCGTTTTCGAGAGGAAGTTGCTAAACGAACGGTAAAAGAAGCGATAGCAATTACATACCAGACGGCAGGACGTGCAATTGTATTTTCAGGATTATGCGTATTTGTTGGGTTGTCAGGTTTGTTTTTCTTTAAGATAGATTATATTCAATCTGTCGCGATTAGCGGAATGATTGTTGTGATTATGAGTATTTTATTCTCACTCACACTTCTTCCAGCGCTATTATCGTTAATAGGTAAAAGAATATTAAAAAAGAATCAAGTAGCACATACGCCGGCAAAAGCATGGCGTAAATTTGCACAATTTGTAATGAAACATCCAATCGCAATGATTATTGTTGTTACAACATTTATTGTTATTTGCTTATTGCCGTTACGTACAGCTAATTTGCAGTTCCCTGGTGTTGAAGCTTTACCTGAAAAGAGTGATACAAGGATTGCATATGAAAAGTATGAAGAAGCATTTAATGAAACTGTCAAAACACACACTGATGTTACGTTAGTGGTAGAGACGAAAGAAGATATGAAAGAAAAAGAAAGTCTACAAAAGATAGAAGAAGTCGTTCAAAAGTTAAAAGATGATAAGAAAGTACATGAAGTAAGAAGTTTATACGACGGGTTAACTGGAATGAAAGCAAATCAAGTTGTTGGAATATTGCAGTCGCCAGAGTCAGCGAAACTAACTCCTGTATTTGAAGCATACACGAAAGGGAATAAGACGACGATAGAAGTCTTTTTGAAAACAAAACCACGTACAGAGACTGCAAAACAGTGGGTGCGTGACTTTAAAAAGAACTATAAAGAAACGGATGTTACGTATTATCTAGGCGGAATGACGACGTTTCAACAAGAATTAGAAGATGAAATTAAAGATAAAGTTGTAATTGGTATGTCTGTTATATTTGGATCGACCTTTGTTATATTATTATTTGCATTCCGATCTATACTCATTCCAATTAAGGCAATTATTATGAATATACTTAGTTTAAGTGCAACCATTGGAATTGTTGTTTGGTTATTTGAAGGTGGTCATTTCGGTTTAGAAGCGAGTCCGGTTCTGTTTGTCTTACCAATCTTCATTTTTGGCCTCGTATTTGGGCTTAGTATGGATTATGAAGTATTTCTTATTTCACGCATTCATGAGCTCTATGAAGAAACAGGAGATAACGATCAAGCAACGTTAGAAGGGCTCGTTTCAACAAGTAGAATCATTACATCAGCTGCTTTAATAATGATTGTTGTAACTGGTGCATTCGCATTTACTGATATTTTACCAGTAAAGCAGATGGGGCTTGGCGTTGCATTAGCAATATTTCTTGATGCAACAATTATTCGTCTTATGCTCGTACCAAGCTTAATGAAGTTATTTGGAGACTGGAACTGGTGGTTGCCATTTCGAAAAAAACGAGAAAAATCATCATAAAAAAATGCTCATCATATTGATGAGCATTTTTTTATGAATAGCAAGACCTACATTTTGCAAATAGTATGTGATAAGAACATTACATACAAGTAGGTGAAGGCAATGTTTCGTTATTTTAAGTTTAAGTTAAATGATACAGTACAGTTTGCAGAAAACGATGGGCATATGTATCGCATTGTCGGTTATCGGTTAGAAAAGGGATTTTATCCAAAAGATGAATGGACTCATATCATTTATGAACTACTTAGAGAATTTGACGGGTATACGATGGATGCAGAGGAGGAAGAACTTGTAAAGGTCGTTCAAGTAGAGGATGAGTATTACAAAATACAAGAAGTATCAGGTTATCGTTATCCAGTAAAAATGAAACAAAAACAACAAGTGATGAAAATAGAAAGGATGGACGATTTATTAGATGCTTACAATGATTATAAAAGGTTGGCAGATTTCTTTAAAGATTTATCGTATGAACAAAAAGCTGAAGAAGTATTGTTAGAAATGAAAAGGCTTAGAGCTTGAGGGGCAGTCTATTATAAGACTGTCCTCTATTTTTGACGGTGCATCAAAGTGTGTTTTCCGTTACAATGAGAGAATCAATAGAAATAAGGTGATAAACAGTATGGAAACAAAGAAAAAGGGCGAATGGTGTGAAATTACCGTTCCAGCTAAATGGAATGGTATAAGTATTGAATCAGTATTAAAAGTAGAATGGGAAATACCGAAAAAGCTATTACATCAGCTTCGTATGGAAAAAGGTGTTACGGTTAACGGGGAACAAAGAAGATGGAATGAGCTTTTAAAAGAGAACGATAAGTTACAAGTTCATATGTTTGCGGAGGAAGAGTACGGTGTAAATCCAGAATATGGTGAATTACATGTAGTATACGAAGATGATCACGTACTCATCGTAAATAAACCAGAGCAAATGGACACACATCCTGCTGAAAAAGGTGGAAACGGGACACTTGCAAATCTTGTTGCTTTTCATTTTCAAATGCAAGGTTTAGAGACGAAGGTTCGTCATATTCATCGTTTAGATAAAGATACGACAGGTGGTGTCGTGTTTGCTAAGCATAGAATTGCTGGTGCAATTATGGATCGTTTATTAATGGAACGAAAAATTAAAAGAACGTACGCAGCGCTCGTTGAAGGGAAAGTAAATAAGAAACAAGGAACGATTGATGCTGCTATCGGAAGGGATCGCCATCATGCTACAAGGCGTCGTATTTCTCCAAAAGGTGACCAAGCTATCACATATTATAAAGTAGAAAAGTATTTTAAGAAGCAAAACACGACTTTCGTAACGTTACAATTAGAAACGGGTAGAACGCATCAAATTCGTGTTCATATGAGCCATAATGGTAATCCACTAGTTGGGGATGTATTATATGGTGGACAAACAAAATATATGTCCAGTCAAGCATTACATGCGATGAAGATAAATTTCTTGCATCCAATTACGAAAGAAGCAATTGAAGTTGATGTGCCGTTTCCTACAAAATTAAATAATAAAATAAAAGAATTTCAAAAAGAAAATGCGTAAAGTATAAGTTTTAATTTGAAAAAAGTAGATTTTTGCAGGGATTTCTCTAAAAGAAGCGAAGCCGTTAAGAGAAAAGAGAGGTGAGAATTACTTGATCAAATATAAGTATGTACTTGGAATATTTTTCGCTTGTCTTTTAGTTACTCTATGTCTTTACCCCTATTTACCAAATCGTATGGCAGTACATTGGAATGTAAATGGTGAGCCAAACGAGTTTATGAGTAAACAAGTTGTTGTAGCATTTATTCCTTGTTTTATTATTTTTTCATATGGATTTTTGTATATTATTTCACATAATATATTTAAGTTTAATGAAAGAGAGCATTGTATTATAGGCGGATTTATAAAGAAAATTACATTATTTATGTTGTTTATTCATATGCTTATTCTCTTGATTAATTTTGGAGATTTTATATTCTTTCAAACAGGATTAACGATTGGGATTAGCATGTTTCTTTTTATGCTGAGTAAAGAATTTAAGAAAATAAAAGGCAAAGAAAAAGATCCAATTAAATTACAAAAAATTCGTTTAGTAAGTAGACGGATTTTTCAAGTGATGGCATGTGGCATATTGTTTTCATTGTTTTTGAACTTAGAGTGGGGATTTTATATATTGCTTAGTGTAATAAGCTGTGGATCTATGTTGTTTATGTTCTATATTTTCTATTCATACATAATAGAAAGCTATGAAACTTGAAAAAGAGTCTTCTCATTATGAGAAGACTCTTTTAATCTATTTACTTTGTAATAAATTGTTGTGTCCAGTAGTTGCCGCTTTCTACATAACCAACACCGATGTGAGTGAAGCCGTTATTTAAGATGTTTGCACGGTGTCCAGCGCTGTTCATCCAAGCTTGTACTACTTCTTCAGGTGTACGTTGGCCTTGAGCGATGTTTTCACCTGCAGATGTATAAGAAATACCAAATTTCTTCATCATGTCAAACGGAGACCCGTATGTAGGGCTGTTATGATCAAAGTAGTTGTTTTTTTGCATGTCTTCAGACTTAATACGTGCTACTTTGCTTAATTCAGTATCGATTTTTAGTGCTGGTAAGCCTTGTTTTGCACGCTCAGCGTTTGTTAATTCAACAACACGTTGTTCGAACTCGCTTAAAGATTTTGCTTCTTCAGCAGGCTTTTGCTCAGCAGGTTTTTGTTCAGCAGGTTTTTGAGTATTGTTGTTTTCAGCAGGCTTTTGAGCTTCTGGTTTTTGAACTTCTTCAGCAGGCTTTTGCTCAACTGGTTTTTGCTCAACTGGTTTTTGAGTTTCTGGCTTAGCTGTTGGTTGCTCAGTTACAACATTTTCAGTAGGTTGTTGACCAGGAATAATGCAATTTGGTTGGAAGTTTCCTTGTTGCCATTGCGCTAATGACTCAACGCCCATAGATTGTAAGAATGCTTGTAATTCTTGTTGGTTCATTTGTTTCATCATTACTTTTGAATGCTGAATATTTTGAACCTTAATGTTAGATGGTTGTACTGTTGCAGCTTGTGCATCTAGAGAAGATACTCCTAAAGTAAGAGCTGTTGCAGCAGCTACAGATAATAAAACACGCTTTTTCATGATGTGTGTCCCCCTATATAAAGTTTTAATTTGTTTTCACACGATTTGTTTTTGACAGCCTGTCTGACTGACAAATTTATCGTAGCATACAATTTGCGAGAAAAAAGATGGAAAAAAATTCATAGACTTTAAAATTACCTAATTTATCCTAAGAGAAGAAGTGAGCAAAAATAAGAGAAATATAGAGTATAAAAGGAATTTATAGTGTTTTTATACTTGATTTTAAGAGGGGGTTTTTGGATGAATTTACCTAAATAGAAAATGAAGAATCCTATTGTATCAATGGTTTGAGCGATTTTTTGAGGAATATAATGGATTGATTTTTACAAAACTGTAATGTTTCTGTTGTTCTTTTTTATAATAAAGTAACATATTTTTAATGTTGTAGCAGACAAAAAAGCGGCTAGCTCTTTACATAGACGAAGGAGATAGCCGTTTTCCTATTATTACGTATGTTACGAGTTATTACGAGTTAGTTTCAATTGCTTCTAATAATAAATCTACAATGTGAATTCCTCTCATTTTATGAGAAAGCCCTTCTCGCTCAATTCCTAATTTCATTTGTAATAAACAACCTGGATTTGCAGTAACAATGGTTGCTGCTTCTGTTTCATGCACACGGTCCATTTTGTAATCTAGAAATTCCATTGATAACTCTGAATGAACAATATTGTAAATACCAGCAGAGCCACAGCAGCGGTCCGCATCTTTCATTTCACGATATGTTGCACCTTGGATAGCCTCTAGTAACATACGAGGTTCAGAAGCTGTGCGCATAACATTGCGTAAATGACAAGAGTCTTGATATGTAATAATTTGCTGCGTGAGTCGTAAATCAGTTCGCTTATGGAAGTCTAGTTCTACTAGTATAGCAGTAATATCTTTAATCTTAGAAACAAACTGCTTAGCACGTTCAGCCCACTCCGAATCATCCTTTAAAAGATAATCATAGTCTACGAGGTAAGCTCCGCAACCACCTGCATTCGTAATAATATAGTCGATGTTTAAATCTTCGAATGCCTTTATATTTCGCTTTGCTAATTCTTTTGCTCCACTCTTTTCACCAGCATGTCCATGCAATGCACCGCAGCAACTTTGTGTTTTCGGAATAACAATATCACAACCAGCTAATTGGAGAAGTTTCATCGTTGCGTTATTTGTTTCTAAAAACATCGTATCCATTAAGCAGCCTGTGAAGAATGCAACTTGTTTTTTCTTTGTACTTTCTGCAGGTAAAAATGAAGGACGATCTTTCATTGCTTTCATTTTAGGGACTTTTGGTAAAACGAGATCCATTGTTGCAAGTGTTTCAGGGAATAACTTCATAATACCTGTTTTATGTGTTAGCGTTTGTAAACCAGAACGTTGATAAAATCCGATTAGTCCGGTTAATGTTCGCATTCGATTTTGATGGGGGAATAATCCTTCAAAAACGACTTTTCGAACAGCTTTCACTGGCATTGAGAATTTTTTATTTTGATTAATAATATCTCGAGCTTCTTCTAATAAATGTCCATAATTTACACCAGATGGACAAACAGGCTCACAAGCACGGCAACCAAGACAAACGTTTAATGTATTTTCAACATCTTCATCTGGTTCGATTAAACCATCAACGACTGCTTTCATTAATGCGATACGTCCGCGCGGTGAATGTGACTCTTTATATCCGGATTGAATGTAGGTAGGACAAGTAGGTAAACAAAAACCGCATCGCATACAGTTTAGTAATTCATCTTCACTTAATCGTTCTTTAAATTCTTTTTGAATATTTTCTTTATTTAATGTGGTCATCGCTCAACCACCACTCTTTTTCGAGTGTCTTTCGCGAACATTTTTCCAGGATTCATAATGTTATTTGGATCGAAAGCTTGCTTTATTCCTTGCATAGCTGTAATACCTTCTTTACCTAATTTCATTTCTAAATATGGAGCTTTCATCGCACCAACACCGTGTTCACCAGTAATTGTGCCACCAAGTTCAATTGCTTTCGCAAATATTTCAGCAAAAGCTTGTTCAGCTCGGTGCATCTCTTCTGCATTACGAGCATCTGTCATACAAGTTGGATGTAAGTTACCATCACCAGCGTGTCCAAACGTACAAATAGGAATATTATATTTTTTTGCAATGGCATTAATAGCTTCAACCATCGGAGCGATTTGTGAACGTGGTACAGTCGCATCTTCTAATATTGTAGTAGGTTTTAATCGTGCGAGCGCTGATAGAGCACTACGGCGAGCAGTACGAAGCGCATCTGCTTCTGTTTCATCTTTTGCAATGCGAACATCAACTGCATTCATAGAGCGGCAAACGTTAGCCATGTTTTCAATATCTCGATTGACTACTTCGGGCGGGCCGTCTTGTTCGATTAATAAAATTGCTTTTACATCTGTAGGTAAACCGATTTGTGCAAACTCTTCTACTACTTCAATTGTCGGTTGGTCTAAAAACTCCAGTGTTGCTGGAATGATTTTATTTGCAATAATAGAAGAAACAGCACGTGCAGCTTCATTAATATCTTCATATAATGCAAGCATTGTTTTCTTTGTTTCAGGCATAGGAACAAGTTTTAATATGGCTTCTGTTACCACGCCAAGTGTTCCTTCAGAGCCGATAAATAAACGAGTTAAATCGTAACCAGCTACATCTTTTGCTAATTTGCCGCCAGTACGAATAATATCACCATTTGGTAAGACAAGTTCAAGCCCCATTACATAATCACGTGTTACGCCATATTTCAAACCGCGTAATCCACCTGAGTTTTCATTAATATTACCGCCGATTGTAGAAATTTTCATCGAGCTTGGATCTGGTGGATAAAATAAACCTTTTTCTTCTACCGCTTTAATAATATCAAGTGTAATGACACCAGCTTGTACAGTAATTGTTAAGTTTTCTTCATCAATTTCTAAAATATTGTTCATATGGCGGAAAATAAGGACGATACCGCTTTCAAGTGGACATGTTCCTGCGCAAAGGTTTGTTCCAGACCCGCGCACATACACAGGAATTTTGTGAGTGTTACATACTTTTAACACTTCAGCTACTTCATTTGTATTACGAGGAGCAATGACTGCATCAGGCATTGCTTGGAAGTTTGGAGTGGCATCATAACTATAAGTTAAACGCCCCATATTGGATGTATCTACATTATCTTCGCCAACAATAGATACGAATGAATGAATAATTTGTTTTTCTAACATTGGAAATCCCCCTCAAACTGTTAACGTGTTTAGTTATAATAAACAACGTGGTAACAGTGCTTTCGTTATAATGATAAAAAAGTCGAGGGATTCTTTCTATGTATAATCATCTAAAGATTAATCTGTTTTATCGTTCTTTTTTGTATGATTATCTAATAGGAGGAGTGCGAAGTATAAAACGTTTAAGTCTTTGAATTGTTTTGGATCAAGTCCTGTATGTTCTTCAATCTTTTTTAGCCTGTAATGTAATGTGTTAATGTGTATATGTAATTGTTTAGCTGTCTGTTTATAAGATTGGTTATAATCGATAAATAAGCGTAAGGTGTGCATAAGCTCAGAAGATGATAGTAAGTTTTCGATGGTACGCTCTAGAAATTGTTCACGCGTTTCGGCAGAAATATCTTGTAAACACATTTCTAAACGTAAATCTTCATTAAATACAATTTGTTTCGTTTCCAATGATACAGAAAGAGCACGTAATGCTTGTTCGTAAGATATGTTCATATTGTTTGGGGTAACTGTTTGTCCAATCCCGATATATAAAGGAATAGAAAATAAAGCTTCGCAGTCTTGTTTTAATCGTTTTAAAAATTGGTATGTTTGCTCGTTGGAGCTCATCGCTGTAAATAAAATAAAACGATCATTTCCCCACCGAACAAATAGATGCTCTTTTGTTAATATATTACGTATATGTTGCCATATTTTACGCTGGAGCATCGTGTCATTTTGGCCAATAGAAAACAAAATAAGTTGTTTCTTCTTATATAAATCAATGCCAAGTGTTTTGGCGCGATCGAGAAAACTTGGAGACCATTCTGTATTTTGAAGCCAATCAAAGACGAAAGCTTCATAAGAACGATGCTCAAGTTCTAGTTGCTCTAAAAAGTAGTTTTCATGAATTAATAACTCGGTCATCTTACGCAATATTTCTCCATAGCGTGAAATATTTTCAGGTTCTCCTGTAATTCCAATAACACCAATTACTTCGTCATGAAATAATAAAGGAAGATTCATCCCAGCCTTTACACCTTGCAACTGCCTTTCATCTTCTGTTGTAATGATGACAGTTTTCTTTTGGTTGGCGCAGCGGAGTGCACCTTCATGAAATTGACCAATTCTTTCTGTATCTGTACTTGCAATAATAACGCCTTGTATATTAATAATAATAATATTTTCTGTAATTAGTCTGCGTACTTCTCGTACAATTTTATTCGCTAAATCAGGAAATAGCATAATTGACACACCTCAAATTCTATTTGTTGTACATTATATATGTAAATTGAGTAAGAAAGGAAAATTTCACACTTTCCACACATTTATTTGTTATTTTACAATTATAACGAAATCATCCGAAGATGGAGGGAATCTTTTGAGAAAGTATGTTTTTCTTCTCTGTTTTTTATTTCTATTAGTAGGGTGTCAAGGAAGTTCATATACACCAATTGCTAAAGATAAAAATGTTATTATAACAACGAATATAAAAGAAGGCAGCATTAGTTTTATTGATAAAAAAAATAAAAAGTTAATCACGACATGGGAACTAAATGAGCCAATGGCCGGAATCACACTGCTTCCAAACGGTGAGGAAATCCTTGTATACGGTAAGCAATTAGAATATATGTATGTATATTCACTGGCGGAAGGAAGGCAAGTGGAAAAATATAAAACTGGAAAGGGCATTGTAAATGTGGTCGTATCAGAAGATAAAAAACAATTATTTGCTGCCGATCAAAATGTTCAAAAGGTAAGGTTCTTTACGATAAATGGGAAAGAGACCGGAAATGTTTCAACAGGAAAAGGTCCTATAACGATGGTAGAGTATCATAATCGGTTATCTGTACTAAACTTTTATGATACGAAACTAACGACAATTGATACGAAGAAAAAAGAAGTTGTTCAATCCTTTATGATTCCGCCAGCATCAACCGGAGCAACGATTAGTCCTGATGGGAAAGAAATATGGATTGGCGGACATGGTGATGGAAATCAAGTAAATGAGAAAGTGTTAGTGTATTCTTTACAGGGGGGAGAAATGGTGCGCTCTTTACACGCTCCATTTATGCCTGTGAATATAACGAAGGATAGTAAGTACGTATATGCACTAAGTCATGGTTCGAACACACTTAGAAAGTTTGATATTAGCACATATAAAGAAATAGCTTCTGTAGAAGTAGGATCGAATCCATTTGCATTTTTGGAGAGCGGAGCAGAAGGATATGTAGCAAGTTATGATAGTGATGAAGTGTGCGTTATGGATATGAGGAATTTGAAAATAAAACAAACAATTAAAGTCGGAAAAGGACCGTTTCAACTCATAGAGAGGGAAGGGAAGGACAATGAATAAATATAGAGTGCTAGTTGTAGATGATGAAAGTGATATGAGGCAGCTTGTTGGAATGTATTTGGACAACTTCGGATATGAGTGGGGAGAAGCTGAAGATGGAAAAGAGGCTCTTAAAAAACTAGAAACAGATCATTATGATTTCGTTGTATTAGATATTATGATGCCAGAAATGGATGGACTTTCAGTTTGTAAAGAAATTAGAAAAACGTCAGATGTGCCGATTATATTTTTAACCGCAAAAGGTGAAGAGTGGAATAGGGTGAACGGCTTACGTATGGGAGCGGATGATTATATTGTAAAACCGTTTAGTCCTGGTGAATTGGTTGCCCGTATGGAAGCTGTGTTAAGAAGATATACAAAGCAAGAACAGCAAGAAGAGATTCAATTTGGACCAATTCTTATCAATGAAAAAAGTAGACGAATAGAGGCGGATGGTGAGCCGATTTCTCTTACTGTAAAAGAGTTTGATTTACTATATTTTCTTTGTCAGCATACAGGACAAGTATTTAGCCGGGAGCAATTACTTGAAAAGGTATGGGGATATGATTATGCGGGAAGTACAAGAACAGTAGATACGCACGTGAAAACGATGCGCTTGAAGCTTGGAGAAAGTGGAAACTACATTCAAACTGTTTGGGGTGTAGGCTATAAATTCGAGGTGTAACGTATGTTTACGATGGTACAAAAACTTTGGCTTACAGTAGTATGTGCAGTATGTGTAACAGTGTCCTTTCTTTATTTCGTATCTTTATACTCATATGAAAAACTATACGTTGATAATTTAAAAGGTTCATTAGTAATGGAAGGGAAAAATCTTGCTGCTCAGTATGATAAGCGCGAAGGAATATCAATTTTTGAAGAGAAAGTAAGATCATTTGATCAAATATCTAGTTCAGACGTTCTTTTCGTGTCTAATCCGCGTGATTTAAGTGCATGTTTACCTTTTGATGTGCATCATCATTCTCTTATAAGCGAAGGAGATAGGCAAACGCTATTAGATGGGAAAACTGTGACAAAGATAGGATATGAAGAACATTTTGAACGTAATATTATGGGGGTTGTCATCCCTGTATTGGAAAATAAAAAATTAGTCGGAATTGTATATTCTTATATTCCTTTAAAAAGTATAAAAGACTTAATATATGATATGGGTCTTATTTTAGCACCACTAGCAATTGCGATGATTTTAATTACGATATGGGTTGGAAGAAAAATTATAATTGCAATAACGAAGCCGCTTTCGCAAATGGAGCGGGTTGCAAACCATTTGGCTACGGGAGATTTCTCGGAGCGGATTACCGTTTCTTCAGAGGATGAAATTGGACGACTAGGAAAAGCATTTAATAAAATGGCAAATTCATTGGAAACAGAAGATGTAAAGCGTAAGGAATTTTTAGCAAATGTTTCGCATGAACTTAGAACACCACTTAGTTATATAAAAGGGTATAGCGAGGCTATTTTAGATGGCGTTGCAAAGGGACCACAGCAGGAAAAAGTAACGCAGCTAATTCATAAAGAAGCAGGTCGTATGCAGCGTCTCGTTCATGACTTGTTAGACTTAGCACAATTAGAAGGTGAGCACTTTCCGTTAAAGAAGCAACCTATCGTTTTTTCACAGCTGATTGAAGACGTATTAGATACGTATGAGATTAAGTTTATAGAAAAGGAAATTCATATTTCAACCAATTTAAATCCAGAGGTCATTGTCATGATTGATGAGGATCGTATGCAACAGGTGCTTCATAATGTGTTAGATAATGCGATACGGTATACAAATCAAAACGGAAATATCGTTATAACTTTAGAGCAAATCGATGATTACTGTGAATTAAAAATAAAAGATACAGGAATTGGCATTGATATAGAGCATTTAGAAAATCTTGGCGAGCGCTTTTACCGAGTTGATAAAGCGAGAAGTCGTCAACATGGTGGAACAGGTTTAGGCCTTGCTATTGTGAGACAAATTGTCCATATACATGGTGGACAGTGGCAAATTGAAAGTGAAAAAGATACGGGAACAACGGTTATTATTAAACTGAATGTACAGGATGATGTGGGCATGTTCTAATTTTTAGGACATGTTCTTTATATTGAAGAAAATATTTATCCCGCTATTTGCCGGGCAGCAGGGCCCCCACCTCAAAATTCAGCGGAAGCAAAGAAGTTAGGTGGGGGCCCTGCTGCCCGTAAACACCCGATTGGTGAGGGCTA
This sequence comes from Bacillus sp. FSL K6-1218, assembly GCF_038006445.1. Lineage (NCBI taxonomy): Bacteria > Bacillati > Bacillota > Bacilli > Caryophanales > Bacillaceae > Bacillus > Bacillus sp. FSL K6-1218. The sequence goes on from NZ_JBBOVE010000001.1 coordinate 1,299,449, forward strand.
ATAATCAGTGGGGAATGAACAAAACCCCTACTGATTAAAGTTTCACTTTATACGTAAAAATATAAATTAATATGTAATAAATATCGAAAATTTGACTATTTTATGAACAAAACATTTGTACTTCTTATCAATTCGGTCTAAAATAGTTATGATGCAAAGTTCTTATAAATCGTTTCAATTGTTGTTTGGAAGATACTGAGGTGATTTAACTGGAGTACAAATCTATTAAACCGAAAAAAATTTACGAAGAAGTATCTGAAGCTATTTTAACAATGATTAAAAATGGTACGTTAAAACCTGGTGACAAACTACTCCCTGTGCATCAATTAGCTGAGCAGTTTCAAGTTGGCAGATCTGCTGTTCGTGAAGCGCTAAGTGCGCTAAGAGCGATGGGCTTAATTGAGATGAAACAAGGAGAAGGTACATATGTGAAGAACTTCGATTCTTCTTCATTAACAAAATCATTAAACAATAGATTATTAATGAAGAAAGAGGATATTTTGAATTTATTAGAAGTACGAAAGGTGCTTGAAGTGGGGGCAGTTCGAGTAGCGGCGGCAAAACGTACGGAAGATAATTTACAAAATATGAAACATTGGTTAGATGAAATGGCAAAGAGCATTGGAGATGAAAAGGCTGGCGAAAAAGCCGATTTTCAATTTCATATGGGAATTGCAGAGTCTTCGCATAATAACATTTTGCTTGAACTCATGAATCATGTTTCAGAGATGATTGCTGAAACGATTGGTGAATCAAGACGCATTATTTTATATGGTGAACAAACGACATCAGAACGACTTATAGAAGAGCATCAAGTTATATATGATGCGGTGTTAAAACAAGATGTAGAATTAGCGCAGCAAGCAATGCTAGATCATTTAACAAATGTAGAACATATTGTCACAGGTAAAAACGATATAAATTCGTAATTTAATCTTTTAAAAATTTAATTTTCTGATAAAATAGAGAAAGATTAAGTAAGCGTTTTCTTTAGAGGAGGGAGAGGATAGGCTATGGTTGAGCCTATTTCTTCTCTACTCAGTCATCTGATGACCATATGTTTGTTGGTGAAGTTGTAAAAAGGGGGAGTAATAGTTATGAAAGTTACTTTATTTGTTACTTGTTTAGTCGATATGTTTGAAACAAATGTCGGCAAAGCAACAGTTGAAGTGTTGGAGCGTTTAGGTTGTGAAATTGAATTTCCAGAAGCACAAGTTTGTTGTGGTCAGCCTGCTTATAATAGCGGCCATGTAGAAGCAGCAAAAGAAGCGATGAAACATATGATTGAAACTTTTGAAGATGCAGAATATATTGTTACACCATCTGGCTCGTGTGCGACAATGTTTCATGAGTATCCGCATGTTTTCAAAGATGATCCAAAGTGGGCTAAACGTGCACAAAAAGTTGCTGATAAAACTTATGAATTTACACAGTTTATTGTAGATGTTTTAAAAGTTACAGATGTTGGTGCAAGTTTATCAGGGATAGCTACTATTCATAAATCATGTCATATGACACGCCTGCTTGGAGTAAAAGAAGCACCAGGGATTTTATTATCAAATGTAAAAGGATTAACTGTGAGAGATTTGCCAAACGTGCAAAATTGTTGTGGGTTTGGGGGAACGTTTTCAGTTAAGATGACTCCAATCTCTGAGCAAATGGTAGATGAAAAAGTAGATAGTGTAATGGAAACAGGTGCAGATTATTTAATCGGTGCAGATTGTGGGTGTTTGTTAAACATTGGCGGACGTATTGAGCGTTTAGGAAAAGAAGTAAAAGTAATGCATATTGCTGAGGTACTGAATAGTCGCTCATGAAGGGGGAACATAAGCTATGTCTATGAAAATCAGTGAGAAAAAATTTAATGATCGCGTTGGTGATGGAATTCAAGATTCGTTTATGCGCGGAGCAGTATCTTCTGCACAAACGCGTTTATATACGAATCGCTTAAAAGCCGCAGATGAATTAGGAAACTGGGAAGAGTGGCGTGAACTAGGTGAACAAATCCGTCAACATACGTTAGAAAATCTTGATTATTATTTAATGCAGTTAAGTGAAAATGTATCAAAAAGAGGCGGACACGTGTACTTTGCGAAGACGAAAGAGGAAGCAGCAAAGTATATTCAAGACGTCGCCAAAAAGAAACAAGCGAAAAAAGTAGTAAAATCAAAGTCGATGGTAACAGAAGAAATCAGTATGAACCATGCGCTTGAAGAGATTGGCTGTGAAGTGTTAGAGAGTGATTTAGGAGAGTATATCTTGCAAGTAGATAACGATCCACCTTCACATATTATTGCACCTGCACTTCATAAAAATAGAACGCAAATTCGCGATGTATTTAAAGAAAAGCTAGGCTATGAAAATTCTGATGACCCGTATGAAATGACAAAGTTTGTTCGTAAACAACTTCGTGAGAAATTTATGGATGCAGAAATTGGTGTAACTGGTTGTAACTTTGCTGTTGCAAATACGGGCTCTCTTTGTTTAGTAACGAATGAAGGTAATGCAGATCTTGTTATGTCAATTCCGAAAACACAAATTGCAGTAATGGGTATGGAACGTATGGTTCCGACAATGGAAGAATTAGATGTTTTAGTTGGTTTATTATGTCGTAGTGCAGTAGGTCAAAAATTAACAAGTTATGTAACAGTAGCAGGACCAATTCAAGAAGAGGAAGTTGATGGACCTGAAGAATTCCATTTAGTTGTTGTTGATAATGGTCGCTCTCAAATTCTTGGATCTGAATTCCGTTCAGTATTACAATGTATTCGTTGCGCTGCTTGTGTAAATGTATGTCCTGTATATCGTCACGTTGGTGGACATTCATATGGATCGATTTATTCAGGACCAATCGGCGCGGTATTAACACCGCTTCTAGGTGGATATGATGATTACAAAGAGCTTCCTTATGCATCTAGTTTATGCGGAGCATGTACAGAAGCTTGTCCAGTAAAAATTCCATTGCATGATTTATTATTAAAACATCGTCAAGTCATCGTTGAGCAAGAAGGGCGTGCACCACTTGCAGAAAAACTAGCGATGAAAATGTTTAGTATGGGTGCTTCTTCAGCTGCTTTATATAAAATGGGTTCAAAAATGGCACCAGCAGCAATGAGTCCATTTACATCTGGTAATCGTGTATCAAAAGGTGTTGGACCACTTAAAAACTGGACGGATATTCGTGAATTCCCAGCTCCAAGTAAAGAACGATTCCGTGATTGGTATAAAGATCATAAGAAAGGCGGGGATAAATAATGGCAGGATTAATTCAAAACCGTGATGCCTTTCTAGATAATATTGCAAAAGAACTTGGGCGTGCGCGTAAAACGGAAGGTGTAGAACGCCCAGTATGGAAAAGTAATGTGAATGTAGAAACGTTAAAAGATTATTCACAAGAAGAATTACTAGAAGTGTTTAAAAATCAATGTACAAACATTCATACAACTGTAGTAGAAACGACAAATGACCGTTTAGGTGAAGACCTTCAAAAAGTAATCATGGAAAACGGCGGGGGACCTATTTTATTATCAGCAGATGAGCGTTTTGATGCATATGGTTTAACATCTTTATTTAAAGAAGAACTTCCAAAGCGAGACGTTGAAGTAAACGTATGGGATCCAGAGAGAAAAGATGAAAATATGCGTTTAGCTGAAAAAGCGAATATTGGTATTGCATTTAGTGATTATACATTAGCTGAATCCGGAACAATTGTCGTACAAAGTCATAAAGGACAAGGACGTTCTTTACACTTTTTACCGACTGTATATTTTGCTATTATTCCACGTGAAACACTTGTGCCTCGTATTACACAAGCAGTTAAAGATATGAACTCACGTGTAGAAAATGGAGAGACAGCGGCATCTTGTATTAACTTTATTACAGGACCAAGTAATTCGGCTGACATTGAAATGAATCTTGTTGTCGGAGTACACGGACCATTAAAAGCAGTATATTTCATCGTATAAAAGAGGGGAAAGCAGGCCAGAAAATGGCCTGCTTTTTTAGTAGAATAAAGGATAATATGAAGTAGAAGTTCTCTCCTTTTTTTGCTATGTTCTTTTGGAAAGGAGAGGAAGGGATGTTCACTTATTTATATGCACTGTTAGCAGGGATGGTGTTTGGTTCTTTTTTTATGTTAGTTGCGATGAGGGTTCCATTAGGGGAGTCTATCATTAACCCGCGTTCACATTGTCATTATTGTAAATATGTGCTAAGGCCAAAAGAACTAATCCCCATCATTTCATTTTATATACAAAGAGGCTGTTGTACGAATTGTAAGAGGAAAATTCCGATTATGTATGTAGCATTTGAATGTATAACAGGAAGTATATTTCTTCTTACCGTGTATATGATTGGAATAGAACGAGAGCTTATTATCATTTTATCCCTTTTTTCGCTACTTCTTATTATTTCACTTACAGATTACTTATATATGTTAATTCCTGATTGTATTTTAATTTCGTTTGCCGTTTTACTCATTCTCGAAAGTGTTTTTGTACAATTAGTTACTTGGACAGATAGTATAGTTGGTAGTGGTGTTATATTCATTTTGTTATATTGCATGCAAAAGATATATCCAGAAGGGCTTGGCGGTGGAGATATAAAACTACTTTCGTTGCTTGGGTTTATAGTAGGAGTGAAGGGAGTTTTTATCATTTTATTTTTAGCCTCTTGTTTTAGTCTTTGTTTTTTCGGGATTGGGATCGTATTAAAACGTATAGAAGTACGAAAGCCCATTCCATTTGGTCCTTTTATTAGCCTTGGGGCAATATGTTATGTATTGGTCGCATATTCAAAGTAGAGAGGGAATAGAAAATGAACGTATATATGGATGATCAAAGAAGTTGTCCGTTCGGGTATGTGCCGGCAACTACAGTAGAATGTGCCTTACAAATGGTTCGGGATTATGGTGTGAATATTCTTTCCCTTGATTTTAATATGGGATGGGGAGAAAAAAGTGGACTAGATTTTGTAGAAGCCTTTCGTACAGAGGGGTTATATGTAAATGAAATTCACCTTCATACGAATGATATCATGCGGTATGCATAAGATGAAACAAAGAATGGATAAGGGAAAGGAAGAAGGAGAAATTAATCCTCACCTTGTTGTTAAATATGTGGGAAGCTAAAAACTCCAAAGTAAAACTTTGGAGTTTTTAATGTTTCATATGTGCTTGTAAAGGAATAATCTCTTCTTGCTGAGCTGCTGCGATTTCAGTTTCTTCCTGTTGAACGTCAGGTGTTTTCTTAGTTAAGTAGTGGTATACCATACCGACAAATACTGATCCACCAATAATGTTACCGATTGTAACAGGAATTAAGTTATGAATAGCACCTGAAAAAGAAATTGTCTCAGGATGCGGTGAAACTAAAGATAAAGCAAAGAGTGATAAGTTTGCAATGCTATGTTCGTAACCAGATAAGAAGAATGTGAAAACAAGTAGCATCATGACCATTATTTTTGCTGTGTCACCTTTAACCTGAGAAGGTAAGAAGCAAGCAAGACATACGAGCCAGTTACATAAAATGGCTTTAAAGAATAACTGCATTGTAGGTGTGTTCATCTTTCCTTCAACGACTTTACTCATTAAGTGACCGTGATCAATTGCTTCAAAAATTCCAGTTGCGTAAAATAGTAAGGCAAAGAATAACGCGCCACCTAAGTTACCTGCGTAACAAGCAACCCAGTTACGAAGTGTATCAGAAATCGTTGTTTCCTTTCTTAAAGTTGCTACAGTAAAGTACATTGTGTTTCCAGTAAACAATTCAGCACCGCCATATATAATAAGTACGAGAGCAATCCCGAAAAACATAGAAGCAGCTAAGTAAGTTGCTGGTGAATCTGCAATGTGAAAAAAGTTACCTAATTTAAAACATAGTACAATAATAAAACCGATATAAATACCCGCAAGTGCAGCACGAATGAAATATTGCATTGGGTTTGTATCTAGCATTTTCTTTTTGCTTTTAGCCAGTTTGACAACATAATCTAGTCCTTGTTCTAGCATGAGTAATACGCTCCTTTAGTAAATCTTCTATAAATACTCCTTATATGAATAAAGTACATGGAATTGTTCTCACTTTCAATAAGTTTGTGCAATGTTTCACAAAAAGGACATACATATATTAAGAAAACGTTTACAAAAAATAGTATAATGGAATTTTTCTGGATATTGAGAGGAAGAAAGCAAAAAGAAAAAGCACTGTAATTACAGCGCTTTTTCGTCTAAATTCTTTTCTACTTTTACTTCTACTTCTTTTGAGAAGAACCAACCACCAACTGCGATTCCGACTAATACAATCCAGAATGTAAGCTTCCACGGAGTGGATTCTGGGAATGAATGTGGAATTACATTTAATGCAGGGTGTGCTAATGTATAAACTGCTAGCTTTACACCAACCCAACCTACAATTAAGAATGCTGCAGTTTCAAGTCCTGGTTTACGTTTTAAGATTTGTACGAAAGCAGTTGCTGCAAATCGCATAATGATTAATCCGATAAGTCCACCCACAAAGATAACAACGAATTGCCCAGTATCAAGACTACCAATTGTACCTAATCCTGTTTTTGGTAAAGTCATTGCTAGTGCAACAGCAGCTAAAATTGAATCAACTGCGAAGGCGATATCAGCAACCTCAACTTTAAATACAGTCCACCAAAAGTTCTCTTGTTTTTTCTTTGCTTCTTTTTCTTCTGTTTCTTCATCCGTATTCTTTTTAACATACGTTTTAAATAAGTGATTACCAGCGATAAACATAAGGTAGATGGCACCAATTGCTTGCACTTGCCATACATCGACTAAGAACGAAATCATAAATAACGATCCGAATCGGAAAACAAATGCCCCTGCTAATCCATAAAATAGTGCTTTCTTTCGTTTTTCTTCTGGTAAATGTTTTACCATAATTGCAAGAACAAGAGCGTTATCAGCCGCTAAAATCCCTTCAAGTGCAATTAGGATGAGTAATACCCAACCATACTCCAATAATAATGATACATCCATGTACATTCTCCTCTCATTTCTATAAGTTCTAAATAAGTGAAGAATTTCCCCACTATTTAGTTTCCCCATACTCCTGCCTATTAACTTTGGGAGAATCTGGAAATGAATACAAAAAAGACCTCTGCCGTTAATAGGCAAAGGTCTTGCTAGACATATGTAATGAAAATGCCAACAAAGCCGGAAGAACTAAGTTCTACGTAATGACGACTTTGTTTCCAAGAAATTTTCTTGGACGCTACTCCCCTTTGGAGATATGCTATTGTATTCTCATTATATGGATAATTTCTACGGTTGTCAACCTGTTAAAATATCTTCATTCGGATATTTTATTTTCCGGTTCTTTTTACGAGCAAATGAAAAAGCCAATGTTAAAGGACCCATTTTCCCAAAAAACATCATAAAGATAATAATAGCTTTTCCGATTATAGTTAAGTGGGGTGTTAAGTTCATACTGAGGCCAACAGTCCCAAATGCTGAAAATACTTCGAAAGCACTCATCAATAGAGGAACTCGCTCAGTAATACTCAAAATTAAAATAGCAAAAAAGATAAATGAAATGGAAATAATAGTAATGGTTAATGATTTGACAATGAGAGTATCTTTAATGGATTTTTTAAATACGACAATATCCTCTTGTTCTTGTAAAAATTTAAATACGCCAAAAAATATGATTAAAAATGTTGTTAACTTAATCCCACCACCCGTTGAAGCGCTACCAGCACCAATAAACATAAGGAGCATCATTAATAGGAGGGAAGGTTTTGACAATGTAGAAATATCAACTGTATTAAATCCGGCAGTTCGCGTTGAAATTACTTGAAAATAAGAGGCCATTCCTTCTTCAAATGGGGTAAAACCTCTCATAGAAAGGGAGTTATGGAACTCGAATATAAAAATAAAAAGGGTAGCAATAATGTTGACGATTAGAGTAGAAGAAAGCATAAGTTTTGAATGTAGTGTAAGGTTTTTAAAGTTTTTCTTTCTTTTTATGTCTACGATTACTGTAAAACCAATTCCACCTAAAATGATGAGAGAGGAAATGACGAAATTGACAAGAATGCTATGAGAATGGGACATTAAATTATCGCTCCACACAGAAAAACCAGCATTGTTAAAGGCTGAGATTGAATGGAAAAAACTATAATAGATCCCTTTGGTAACCCCATATTTTGGTACCCACTCAAAAGAAAGAATTAAGGTAGCGATACATTCGACTGTAAAAGAGAATAAAAATAACGATTTGGCAAGACGGATGACGCCGCCGATATTCGTTTGATTTAATGCTTGTTGTAATAAAATACGGTTTTGAAGACCGATTTTTCTTCCGAGCATAATCGCAATTAAGACAGCAAAGCTCATAATGCCAAGCCCGCCAACTTGTATAAGCGTTAAAATGACACATTGTCCAAATAAAGTAAACATTTTTCCGGTATCTACAACACCAAGCCCAGTAACAGTACAAGCGGAAACGGTTGTAAATAAGGCATCGAGCCATGAAATGGACGTTGTCGTAGCAATGGGCAGTTTTAATAAGCATGTGCCGCCAACTGATAATAGAAGAAAAGATAAAGTAAGAACGCGGGGAGGGCTCATGCTAATATTAATCCGTTTCATTTCACATATCGCTCCTTTCATTTTGCTTTGATTAGTATGTGAAAAAGCACTATTATGTATGTTGAAAATAGAAAGAGGCAGAGAATATCTGCCTCTAAGCCATATGTTATATTATTATCCACGTAATTGTTGTTGAGCTAAAGCAACAAGACGTTTTGTTACTTCGCCGCCAACTGAACCGTTAGAACGAGATGCTGTATTAGATCCTAAGCTTACACCAAATTCTTGTGCAATCTCATATTTAAATTGTTCAAGCGCTTGCTCTGCACCTGGAACTAATAATTTGTTTGTTTTTACCATGTTGATACACATCCTTATGAGTAGTCCAGTTCAGCTAAGTTCTTATCTAAACTGGTAACGTTATTTTATGTGGAAATGACGTAGTCATACGCGGAAGTAATCGGTGCGATTAGAAGTTCTTGGATAGAAAAAAGAGTAGCAAATTTGCTACTCTTTTTTTAGTATTGTCGCCGTTCCTTCCACGACAATATCATCTGATTGATTATATATGTTTGTTTGCAACGTAATGATTTTTTTATCGTCACGCTTCTTAATAACCTCTGCCACAACACGAAGTGTATCACCGATTTTGACAGGGGCACGGAATGAAACATTTTGGGATAAATAAATCGTATTTTTGCCCGGGAGTTTCGTTCCAAGGATGGTAGAAATAAAACTCGAAACGAGCATACCGTGAGCAATACGTTCTTTAAACATTGTTGTTTTTGCAAAAGAATCTAAAATATGAATAGGATTCACATCTCCAGTCAATTTTGCAAAATTGATAACATCTTCATCCGTAATTGTTTTTGTAAGGGATGCTTGATCACCGACTTGAATCTCATCATAACGAAGCTCTGGAACAGTTTGTGCTTCTTGAAATGGATTCATTTTGTCCTCCTTCTTTTCCATATCGAAAAATGCTAGCCATCTTGATGTAGTAGGAGGAAGAAAGAGTTTTGTTTGTGCTGCAGTTAGCTCCCACATTTTTCTTACTTGATGGAAGTAAATAGATTTTTTGAATTTTCCTCGAACTTTTTTGCGAGTTCCAACTGTTTTGACTTGAACTCTTCCAAAAAACCCTCTAACTGTTTTTGAGCCTCTTCACGTTGTAATTGTTGTTGCTCAATAAATTGTTTTGTTGTTTCTTCAAATTGACCGCTTGTTTGTGTAAGGATTGACAAAGATGTTTTTGTAGGAGAAACAGTAAGTTGCTGCATATGAGCAGAAAGTTCCTTCCACTTGTCTTGCCACTCGTTAATTTGATCATTTAAGGAGTTTCCAGTTAATTGTTTCACGTAATCTGTATATTGGTTATTGAACTGAGCAGTGAGTTGTTGTAGTTCTTTTTCTAGTTCATCTACTCCTGATGTTAATTTATGCAAAGCGTCTTGTTGTTGTTTTAATGTTTCTAAAGTAAGTTGCTCTAATTGTTTCCCAGCTGAAGAGAAAAGGGAAAGTGATTGAGACCAGTTTTTCCAAAATGCATCGACTAATTCGTATGGTTTAGTTTCCATTGTTTGACCCCCAAATGTTTTTTTGCATATTGTGAACGCAGATTACTCTGCTGTACCACCAGGTGAAGATGAAGAATCCTTTTCATCCTTTTCTGGAGAAGTAGAAAATGGAAAGAATGCATTGGTGTATAACGTGAAAAACGTTCGCAACATATTTTGATAATGTTCAAAAGAAGTCGCACATGTTGTTAAATATTGCTCTCCATATTCAGTTAAAGAATAAATTCTTTTTGCCGGCCCTCCATCGCTTGTATCCCAAGTAGAAGAAATAAGGTTTTCTTTTTCTAATTTGCGTAGTGTTCTATAAACATTACCTTGGTCAACAGAAGAAAAGCCGATATCCATTAGCATTTGAATAAGTTTGTAACCATGAAGACTCCAGTCTTTTAGACAGAGAAGTAAGAAGGGAACTAAGAAGTTTTTTGGCATGGAGTTTGGTTGTTTCGCTTGGTTGTTCTCCAAACTTTCGCGTTGTTCTGGTTCATTTTGTAGCATGATTGTGCATCACCTCATGAATCAGTTAGATGGAATTTTTTGCTTATAAGTGCAATTTACACCTATCTGTTTTTAAAGTCAACACATTTGTTAGAAAATAGAAAAAATAAAATATAGACTTGAAGTTTTATTCAGAATATTAGAAAATAGTGAATAGGTTGAATTGTTTCAAAAACGAAAAAGGGAGTGTAGGTAAAGTGATTGATCAAAAATTCGATCCACTACAAGCATGGAAAAATGCTTATGAACAAACCGAAACATTTTGGGGAAAAGCGCTCAATGAAACAATTAAAACAGAAGAATATTCTGCTTGGATGGGCAGCGTTCTAGATTTGAATTTGTTTTATCAAAAAGCATTAAATGATACGACAAAAAACTATTTAGAACAAGTAAATGTGCCGACGAAAGAGGATATCGCAAGAGTGGCTACGCTTGTTATTAACTTAGAAAATAAAGTAGATAACATTGAGGAGTTTCTAGAGGAGAAAGTAGATTCTTTAGGACAAGCTCCTACATTAAAGCGTGATGTGACGAAAGTGAAACAAGATATTCGTACGCTTGAAACAAAAGTAGATCAAATTTTAGAATTGCTAGAAAAGCAAAATGCAGTACTAGCTAAACTACAAGTACCTGTAAAAGAAGAGATAAAGCCTGCGAATAAGCCGGAAAATAAAAAATGATAAAAGCGCTTGTTTATAACAGGTAAAAGAGAGAGGGAGAATCTCTTTCACGTGTAAACAGCGAAACATAATTATATAGGGACTCTACAGTATGAGTACCAAAATGATTCATAACAATCGTTCACAAATTCATTTAAGGGGGAAAAGAAATGGTTCAATTAAATGGCAAAGTAGCAATCGTAACAGGTGGAGCAAAAGGGATTGGAAAAGCAATTACAGTAGCATTAGCACAAGAGGGAGCGAAAGTAGTTATTAACTATAATAGCAGTAAAGAAGCAGCTGAAAATTTAGTAAATGAACTAGGAAAAGACGGACATGACGTTTATGCAGTGCAAGCGGATGTTTCTAAAGTAGAAGATGCAAACCGACTTGTAGAAGAAGCTGTGAATCATTTTGGTAAAGTTGATATTCTTGTTAATAATGCTGGTATTACAAGAGATCGTACATTCAAAAAGTTAAATCGTGAAGATTGGGAGCGCGTAATTGACGTGAATTTAAGTAGCGTATTTAATACGACAAGCGCGGTTCTTCCATACATAACGGAAGCGGAAGAAGGAAGAATTATTAGCATTTCTTCTATTATTGGCCAAGCAGGTGGATTTGGCCAAACAAACTACTCAGCAGCAAAAGCGGGTATGTTAGGATTTACAAAATCATTAGCATTAGAACTTGCAAAAACAAATGTCACTGTAAATGCAATTTGTCCTGGATTTATTGATACTGAAATGGTAGCAGAAGTACCAGAAGAAGTACGTCAAAAAATCGTTGCAAAAATCCCGAAAAAACGTTTTGGTCAAGCTGATGAAATTGCAAAAGGTGTAGTATACCTATGCCGTGACGGTGCGTATATCACAGGTCAGCAATTAAACATTAACGGCGGATTATATATGTAATGAAGTAAGAAAAAAGTGCATATCCATAGCAGGAATGCACTTCTTTTTTTTAGAAGGAAATCGACCAAAAAGGAGATAGGAAAATGACTACATTCGCAACAGAATGGGAAAAGCAATTAGAGCTATACCCAGAAGAGTACCGAAAAGCATACCGCCGAGTGAAAAGGGCGAGTGAAATTTTATTACGTGAACCAGAGCCGCAAGTAGGATTAACGCCGAAAGAGGTTATTTGGACGAAGAATAAGACGAAGCTTTATCGCTACATTCCAAAACAAGAAAAAACACAAAGAGTGCCAATTCTGTTAATATATGCTCTTATTAATAAACCATATATTATGGATTTAACTCCTGGAAATAGTTTAGTGGAATATCTAGTGGATCGTGGTTTTGATGTGTATATGCTTGATTGGGGCACATTTGGTTTAGAAGATAGTCATTTGAAATTTGATGATTTCGTGTTTGATTATATTGCAAGAGCAGTAAAAAAAGTAATGCGAACTGCAAAAGCGGACGAGATTTCTTTACTTGGTTATTGCATGGGTGGAACGCTAACTTCCATTTATGCAGCACTTCATCCGCACATGCCAATTCGTAATTTAATTTTCATGACAAGTCCTTTTGATTTCTCTGAAACAGGATTGTATGGTCCTTTATTAGATGAGAAATACTTCAATTTAGATAAAGCGGTTGATACATTTGGAAATATCCCGCCAGAAATGATTGATTTCGGAAACAAAATGTTAAAACCAATTACGAACTTTGTTGGTCCATATGTTGCTTTAGTAGATCGTTCAGAGAATGAGCGCTTCGTCGAAAGCTGGAGATTGGTTCAAAAGTGGGTTGGTGATGGTATTCCGTTCCCAGGTGAATCATACAGACAGTGGATTCGTGATTTTTATCAAAATAATAAACTGGTTAAGGGTGAACTTGTTATTCGCGGACAAAAGGTAGACCTTGCAAATATTAAGGCGAATGTCTTAAATATTTCCGGGAAACGTGATCATATCGCTTTGCCATGTCAAGTAGAAGCATTACTAGACCATATTTCTAGCACAGATAAACAATATGTATGTTTACCGACAGGGCATATGTCTATTGTTTACGGTGGAACAGCTGTAAAACAAACATATCCGACGATTGGAAATTGGCTTGAAGAGCGTTCTAATTAAAAATAAAAAATCCAACTAGCCTATGTTAGTTGGATTTTTTTATGGAAAATAACAAAACATAGAAAGGAGAAATTTATATTTTAGGAGTATGATTATGAAACTTATGACCGGTAAGTTGTTTTGGAATACAGGAGTTTCTGTACCTTGTTATCCACCGTTAGAATGTGATATGATATGTGATGTACTTGTAGTCGGAAGTGGCGAAGCAGGTGCTCATATAGCGCATTCGTTAGCGAAAATTGGCATGAGTGTTACACTTATTGAAAAAAGAGCAATTGCGTGTGGTAGCACAGCTGCTAATACAGGTTTACTACAATTTCTTCATGATAAATCGTTAACCTCTCTTATTCATACATTTGGTAAAGAAAAAGGGCTACGAGCATATAAGCTTTGTTATGAAGCGCTAAGAACAATGGAAGAGGTTATACCGACTCTTGATATTGATCCCCATTTTATTCTGCGAAATAGTTTATATTATGCAAGTAAAAGTGAGGATGTCTCATTTTTACAAGAGGAATATAATACGTTACAGAATTATGGATTTCCAGTTGAATATTTTACAGAAGCTGATATTAAGAAACGTTATTCTTTTGCAAAACAAGCAGCGTTATATACGCAAGGTGATGCTGAGGTGAATCCGTATTTACTAGCGCATAGTTTTTTGCATAAAGCAAATCAAATGGGAGCCAATATATATGAACATACAGAGGCAATACATATAAAAAAACACCAAAATGATTTAATTTGTTACACGAAAACAGGAAATCAAATTGTAGCAAAGAATATTATTATGGCGACAGGTTATGAAGCGCTTTTTGGAAAGAAAGAAAAGAATACAACAGTAGAAACTTCTTATGCAATTGTAACAAATGAAATAGATCAGTTTGAAGGCTGGCATGAGCGATCGTTAATTTGGGAAACGGCACGGCCCTACTTATATTTTCGAACGTATCGAAACCGCATTATTGTAGGCGGATTAGATGAAGCGATGCAAATTCAAACAATCGGTGATACGAAATTATTGCATAAGCGTGATATCCTTATTAATATTGTAAAAGAACTGTTCCCGCAGTATAAAAATATACAGGCAGACTACTATTGGGCAGCCGCATTTGGTGGTACTCATGATGGTCTCCCCATTTTAAAAGAAGACGAAAAGATACATAATTTGTTTTACGCATTGCCGTATGGAGGTAATGGAACTGTATATGGAATGGTCTTTGCCAAATTATTTGAGCAGTTATTTACAAATAAAGAAAGTAAAGATTTTTCTTTATTTAATCGATAGAAAAAAGGTAGCGAAGTGATGGAATGAGAGATATAAAAAAGTTTTTACAAAAATTACGTCCTGTACAACTCATTGTTTTGTTTTATTTATTAGCGGTAGTTGTATCGGTAATATTGCTTAGTTTACCGTTTGTTACGAAGCCTAGTGTGAAATGGACATTTATAGATGCCCTTTTTACATCGGTTAGTGCGGTAAGTGTTACGGGACTGTCTGTTATTACGATTTCAGATACGTTTACTACAGCAGGAATTATTGTTTTAGCCCTTATTTTACAATTAGGCGGCTTAGGAATTATGGCGCTTGGTACATTTGTTTGGATCATTACGGGGAAAAAGATTGGTTTGCAAAGAAGAAGATTAATTATGGCAGACCATAATCAAGGAAATTTATCGGGGCTTGTAGAATTGATGCGTTCTATTTTAATTGTAATTATTTCGATAGAACTTATTGGAGCAATCCTATTAGGTACAAGATTTTTACTTTATTTTCCGACTTGGCAAGAAGCTTATTTTCACGGTTTCTTTGCAGCGGTTAGTGCGACTACGAACGGCGGATTTGATTTAACAGGACAATCATTAATTCCGTATAAAAAAGATTATATTGTTCAAATGATTCATATGTTACTAATTATTTTAGGAGCGATTGGTTTCCCAGTGCTAATGGAAGTGAAACAATTCTTTAGTAAAAGGGGACAACAATTATTTCGTTTTTCATTATTTACAAAATTGACGACAACAACATTTTTTGCACTCGTTGTTGTTGGTACAATTATGATTTTTTTACTGGAGAGAAATCATTTTTTAGTAGGAAAGTCATGGCATGAAACTGTATTTTATACATTATTCCAATCTGTGACGACGCGAAGTGGTGGACTTGCTACGATGGATATACGTGAATTGTCACAACCGACGCTTTTATTTATGAGTATATTAATGTTTATAGGGGCATCTCCAAGTTCGGTTGGGGGCGGAATACGTACAACAACATTTGCTGTTAGTATATTGTCACTATACACCTTTGCAAGGGGCGGTAGAACAGTTAGAGTCTTCAAACGTCAGTTACATGAAGAGGATGTACTGAAAGCATCTGTCGTTATGACGATGGGGATTTTGTTATGTGCTACTGCGCTATTCATTTTATCTATTACGGAAAATGTACCGCTTATGAGCTTAATTGTTGAAGTTTGTTCTGCTTTCGGAACGACGGGACTATCAACAGGTGTTACGCCTGATTTAACAACTGTTGGGAAACTTGTACTCATTGTGCTTATGTTTATCGGACGCGTTGGTATTTTAACATTTATTTTAGCTAGTGGTGGAAGGGAACAACCACCTCGCTATAAATACCCGAAAGAACGGATTATTATTGGATAGTAAAAAACCATTCTACCTACGTTAGGTAGAATGGTTTTTTAGTCGTTAATGCCAAATTGTGGATGCATAAAAGTTTCATTTTTATTATCTGATTCGTTTTTTAGCAACTCTTGATTTTCTTCTGAAATCCACCCAATATCATTTGTAGGATGGATCCACTCATCACCAGCCATAATGGCAGGATCTACTTCATCACTCCAATTGTTAAGTGGACTGTTCTCGGAATTATATTTACTGTCTCCAATTACAACATCATATTGATTCACAAAAGGTTGTTGCATCGTTTTTCCTGTTCCTTTAAAAGATGGAAAATGCATTTGATGCGGGAGCGTTTCGTCTAAAGTTGGTGATTGAATCTTTTCTTTTTTCTTCAAAATCATCGCTCCTTTTTATAATGATTTCTTCATACGTAGTATTTCCATCGAATGCCTCTTATGTACTTGTTAACACTTGCCAGTAATAATTATTTTAAATTGTTTCAAACTAGAGTAGAAAGTGATTTCTTGAGAGCAGGTGAATGTATTGGTAAAAAGAAAAGTGAAACAAAATGCGGCAATCAATAATAATAAAACTCCGAAAGAAAGCTTACCAGATGCAGAATTTGCATTAGAGTATGAAGGAGAAAATAGCGCAAAGTATGCTAATCGTAATTCAAAAAAAGGGAAACAAAAATGAGGCGTTTTTTACAAACGCCTCATTTTTTTGTGGGATTATAAAGGTTTTTTTAATTATTTGTAAATTTAGTGTTTTTTATTAGCAGAAAAATGCGAAAAAACATAGAAGTAGCAACGTATTACACAAAAACAAACAACAAATAAAAGATTAATGTTGGTTTAATACTGCTTTTACACTAGTTGTTTATATTTGAGTTGTACATAAGATTTGTAAAAGGAGAGAGAAACAGTGAAAAAAACAATCTTTAAAGCTGTAGCGACTGGAATGGTATTTTCGTTATTAATGGGGTGTGGTGCAAAGAAGGAAGAAAGTGCTGGAGCGAAAGTGAAAGATGACAAATTATCTGGATCATTAACTGTTTACACAGCAATTGAAGAAGAGCTTGTACCAATTTATCTTGATTCCTTTAAAAAGAAATATCCTGATGTGAAATTAAACATTGTACGTGATTCAACAGGAGTTATTACTGCGAAATTGCTAGCTGAAGGGAAAAATACACAAGCAGATGTTGTATGGGGAACTGCGGCATCAAGTCTATTAGCTTTAGATAAAAAAGATATGTTAAAAGGATACTCTCCAAAAGGAGCAGATCGTGTTCTTCCGCAATTTAAAGATGATAAGCAACCTGAAAAATGGGTAGGAAATACTGCATTTATGACGGGGATTGCTGTAAATAAAGAAGAGTTAAAGAAGAAAAATTTACCGATGCCAGAATCATATGAAGATTTAACGAAACCAGAGTATAAAGGAACACTTGTTATGCCACATCCAGCATCATCTGGAACAGGATTTTTAACAGTTTCTGCATGGCTACAAATCATGGGTGAAGATAAAGGCTGGGATTACATGAAGAAACTTCATGATAATATGGCAAGTTATACGCATTCAGGATCAAAACCAGCAAAATTAGCAGGAGCAGGTGAATATCCAGTCGGTGTATCAATGGTTTATAGTGCTTTAAAAGAGAAACAAAAAGGTGCCCCAGTTGAAGTTGTACTGCCGAAAGAAGGATTAGGATGGGAAGTAGAAGCGAACGCACTTATTAAGAAAGATAATGCGAAAAATGATAAATTAGCGCAAGCATTTTTAGATTGGGCAATTACTGATGATGTAATGAAGTTATACTTTGAGAAAAATGGATTTGCGACAATTAAAAATGACTATAAACTTCCAGAGGGATTCCCGAAAGATGTTACTGAAAAATTATATAAAAAGAATGACTTTAAATGGGCAGCAGAAAATCGTGACAAAATTTTAGAAAAATGGGAAAAAGAGTTTGGCCAAAAAGCAGAACCGAAAAAGTAAGTGAGTGGGAGAGAGAAAAATGAGCGAATATTTATCAATTCAACACATTCAAAAACAGTTTGATGCATTTACAGCGTTAAAAGATATTTCTTTTACTGTGAACAAAAATGAGTTTGTTTGTTTATTAGGCCCAAGTGGCTGTGGGAAAACGACGTTGCTTCGCATTTTAGCGGGACTAGAGGAACCAACGACTGGCAGTATAGCTGTGAATGGCAAAGATATTACAGCATTGCCTCCTGGAAAGAGAACCTTCGGAATGGTTTTCCAATCGTATGCTTTATTTCCGAATTTAACAGCACTTGAAAATATTGAATACGGCTTAAGGACAAAAAAATATGGGAAAGCAGAAGTGAAAGAGAAAGCGCTAGATGCGTTAAAACTTGTAGATTTGCTGAATGTAAAAGATAAATATCCTGCTCAAATGTCTGGTGGACAACAGCAGCGAGTAGCACTTGCACGTGCGCTCGCTCTGTCTCCAGATATTTTGTTACTCGATGAGCCGTTATCAGCTTTAGATGCAAAAGTGCGTGAAAAATTACGTAGAGAAATGCGTGATTTGCAAGAGGAAATAGGAGTAACGACGATTATGGTAACGCATGATCAAGAAGAGGCATTAACGATGGCTGATAAAATTGTTGTAATGAATCATGCGGAAATTATGCAGATTGGAACACCAGAGGAGATTTATCAAAGACCAGCCAATCCGTTTGTGGCAGATTTTATTGGTTCTATTAATTTCTTTTCGAAAAATAACGAAGAACATGCAATTCGTCCCGAACATGTAACAATTGTACAAAAGGAAGGTATTAAAACAGTTGTGGAAAGTATGGAATTTCGCGGATCCGTATATCGGACGGAAGTGCGAGTCGTAGAAGAAAACACACACCTTTATAATGAAAAAATTGTAGTGGATATATTAGCATCAGAAGTAGAAGCAACCGCTATTAGAAAAGGAAAGCCGATTCAAATCTCTTTCTCAGAAAATCATATGTTGTCATATGGAAAGAAGGTCATTGTATAGATGGAGATGTTAGAAAACTATAAGGTAGAAAGTACGAAAAAAAAGATTAAGAGAAGTATTGGGAAAGAGGAATGGATCCAAAGGCTCGTAATTATCGGTATGATTCTTTCCTTCCTTATCATACTTGTATTGCCGCTATTACAACTATTTACACAAGCTTTTTATAATAAAGATGGAGTTTTCATTGGTTTAGCGAATTTCAGTAAATATTTCACAACACCAACTTTAGTTCAGTCTTTACAAAATACAGTATGGATTTCGGGCGCAACAACAATTATTTCAGTTGCAATCGCATTCGTTTACGCATATGCAATTGCCCGTACGAATGTTTTTGGAAAGCGTGTATTTCAGTATGTAGCGTTATTACCATTGTTCGCACCAACGATGATGCACGGTATAGCACTTACATATTTATTTGGTAATCAAGGGCTAGTAACGAAAGGAATGTTTGGGTTATTTGAAGGTATACAAATCCCTTTATATGGACCAGTAGGAATTGTAATAGCTGAAGTTATTTATACATTTCCGCAAGCATTTCTTATATTGCTAATTGCCTTTCAAGGATCTGATTATCGTTTATATGAAGCTTCTAATATGTTAGGGGCGAGTAAAACAAAGCAATTTTTCACTGTTACTTTACCTAGTGTAAAGTACGGATTAATTAGTGCAATGTTTGTTGTGTTTACACTTAGTTTTACTGATTTTGGGGCACCAAAAATTGTTGGTGGGCAATATAATGTGCTTGCTACTGACGTATACAAACAAGTAATTGGGCAGCAAAATATGCCGATGGGTGCAACTGTCGGAATGATTTTATTAATCCCAGCTATATTCGCATTTGTAGTTGATCGTATTACGCAAAGAAAGCAGGCGAATTTCTTATCTTCAAAAGCAGTACCATACAGAATAATAGCTAATAAGAAAAGAGATGTAATCTCATTCATATATTGTAGTGTAATTACACTTATGATCATTCTATTATTTGTTGCAGTTGGTATTGCTGCAAGTGTGAAAGTATGGCCATATAATATGAGTTTTACATTTGAGCATTTTAATTTTTCGAGTTTAACAGGAGATGGACTTGAAGCATTTAAAAATAGCGTAATTGTTTCAGCAGTTACAGCAGTTATTGGGGCGATTTTAACATTTGTATTCGCATATGCAATTGAGAAAATAGACCAGCTACAATTTTTTAGAAAAACAGGTTACTTTTTCTCTATAGTGCCGTTAGCGATACCAGGTTTAGTACTCGGATTAGGATATGTCTTTTTCTTTAGTCAACCAACGATTCAAATTCTGGGACTATCAGTAACGAATCCGTTTCATTCTTTATACGGAACAATCGCTGTGTTAGTACTAGTAAATATCATTCATTTTTATTCTGTAACATTTGTCACGGCAACGACTGCCTTAAAGAAATTAGACCGAGAGTTTGAGCTTGTTTCGCAGTCGATGGGTATTCCGTTTTATAAAACATTCTTCCGAGTAACAGTACCAATGTGTTTACCAGCAATTTTAGAAATGGTAATGTACTACTTCGTAAATTCGATGGTAACTGTGTCAGCAGTTGTATTCTTATATGCAGCTGATTTTAAACTAGCTGCCGTATCAATCGTAAATATGGATGATGCAGGAAATGTAGCGCCAGCAGCTGCAATGAGTGTACTTATTGTTGTTACAAATATTGTAGTGAGAGTTGTATATGAATGGGGAACGAAAGCACTTCGTAACCGAACTTCACAATGGCAAAAAAGATAAGTAAGAAGGGTGATGGACAGAATGAAAATTGAAGCAGTTATTTTTGATTGGGCAGGTACGACAGTTGATTACGGATGTTTTGCACCACTAGAAGTATTCATGAAGATTTTTCATAAACGCGGCGTTGAAATTACAGCAGAAGAAGCACGTAAGCCAATGGGATTATTAAAAATAGATCATGTAAGGGCACTAACAGAAATGCCCCGTATTGCGGATGAGTGGAAGCGTGTCTTCGGTCAATTACCAACAGAAGCAGACATTCATGAGATGTATGAAGAGTTTGAAGAAATTCTCTTTTCTATTTTGCCAAGTTATGCTACGCCGATTGATGGGGTAAAAGAAGTAATCGCTTCTTTACGTGAGAGAGGCATTAAAATCGGTTCAACAACTGGTTATACGAGAGAAATGATGGATATTGTAGCAAAGGAAGCGGCGTTACAAGGATATAAACCTGATTTTCTTGTTACGCCAGATGATGTTCCAGCAGGCCGTCCATATCCATGGATGTGCTATAAAAATGCAATGGAACTTGATGTGTATCCGATGAACCATATGATAAAAGTAGGGGATACAGTATCAGATATGAAAGAAGGTAGAAATGCTGGAATGTGGACAGTTGGTGTAATTCTTGGAAGTAGTGAGCTCGGTTTAACGGAAGAGGAAGTGGAGAGTATGGATTCGGTAGAGCTTCGTGAAAAAATAGAAGTAGTTCGTAATCGGTTTGTTGAAAATGGGGCTCATTTTACGATTGAAACGATGCAGGAGCTCGAAAACGTAATAGAACATATCGAGAAACAAGAACTAATTATTTCATAAAAGGGGCACTGGATCATGAATGAAAATCACTATTTATTATTAACACCA
The DNA here is from genome assembly GCF_038006445.1 of Bacillus sp. FSL K6-1218. Taxonomy (NCBI): domain Bacteria; kingdom Bacillati; phylum Bacillota; class Bacilli; order Caryophanales; family Bacillaceae; genus Bacillus; species Bacillus sp. FSL K6-1218. The sequence continues at coordinate 1,321,104 of NZ_JBBOVE010000001.1, forward strand.
GGACCATTAACGACAACAAAATCAGTAAAAGAAGTTATGCTATACGATTGGTGTACGTGGGATGTTGAATATAATACGATGGTGCAAGAAGTAAGAGCTAAACTTGTATCGTTAGCGACGAAGGAAGAAGAGAAATATACAACAGTGTTAATGCAAGGAAGCGGTACGTTTTCAGTTGAAGCAGTAATTGGTTCTGTTATTCCGGCAAATGGGAAGCTTCTCGTTTGTACAAATGGTGCGTACGGTAAGCGCATTGTGCAAATGGCAGAGATGTTACAGATTGATGTAGTGGTCAGTCAAACAGAAGAGTGGGAACCTACTAATATTGTAGAAGTAGAAAAGTTATTGCAAGAAGATAAAGAGATTACGCATATTGCAGTTGTTCATTGTGAAACAACGACAGGTATTATAAATCCAATTGTAGATGTATGTAAATTAGGGAAGCAGTATGGGAAGGTTACAATTGTTGATGCGATGAGTAGTTTCGGCGGGATTGAAATAGACATTGCTGATTTACAAATTGATTTTTTAATTAGTAGTGCAAATAAGTGTATTCAAGGGGTTCCTGGATTCGGATTTGTAATCGCAAAACGTGATGAATTATTGAAGTGTAAAGGAAAAGGACGTTCTTTATCTCTTGATTTATATGATCAATGGGAAACGATGGAAAAACAAAATGGGAAATGGCGTTTTACTTCACCTACACATGTTGTACATGCTTTTTATCAAGCACTACTTGAACTAGAAAAAGAGGGTGGAGTGAGAGCGCGTTACAATCGATATTACAACAATCAAAAACTACTAGTGAATAGAATGGGAGAAATCGGATTTAAGCCACTAGTAGATGAGAAATATCAATCTCCTATTATTACATCTTTCATTTATCCAAAAGAGGGGTTCGAGTTTCAACAGTTATATAACGAATTAAAGCGTTATGGATTTGTTATTTACCCTGGAAAAATTTCGAAAGTAGATACGTTTCGCATTGGAAATATCGGTGATGTACATGAAGAAGATATTAATCGCTTAGTTGATAGTATTGCTAAAGGAGCTGTTATTGGATGAAAGTATTTTGCTTAGGTGGAGCAGGTAAAATTTGTCGTGAAGCTATTTTGGATTTAGTTCAATTTTCATCTTTTGAGACGATTACAGTAGCTGATTTTAACGAGGAAGAGGGCCGTAAAGTAGTAGAATGGCTCAACGATCCTCGTGTTGATTTTGTAAAAGTAGATGTAACGAATCACGAGGATACGGTTGCAAAAATGATTGGTTATGACATTGTAATGGACGGTACGACGATAAAGCTAAACGGATTGTCGACCCGCTGTATTGCAGAAGCAGGCTGTCACGGTGTGAACTTAAATGGATTTGGTGAAGAAAATGAATCGCATGCTATATTTGTTCAAAACGAAAAAACATGTTTACCTGGATTTGGCATGACGCCAGGTGTAACACAAATGATGGCAATGCATGCAGCAAATCAACTGGATACTGTAGAGTCGATCCGCGTAAGTCACGGTTCGTATCGTCCGATTGCTTTTTCTGCATCAATTACAGAGACAACGACATATGAATATGATCCACATTTACCATCGCGTACAGTGTATGAAGATGGTGAATTTAAGCAAGTACTTCCGTTTGCGCGTCCGAGAGAAATAGAATTGCCAGCGCCTTATGGTAAGACAACGCAGTATATAATCCCGCATTCTGAAACAATTACGTTAGCAAAGGCACTAGAAAATAAAGGTATCAAACTGATAGAGACGAGAGGAACTTGGCCAAAGCAAAATATGCAACTTGTACGTGCTTTATATGATTACGGCATATTGCGTAATGATCAGATTGAAATAAATGGGAAAGAAATTGGTATTATGGATTGTATTTCGCAGTATTTATTACAATCGAAAGAAGGACAAGAAACAGAGGTTTATGGTTATGCACTTCATGTAGAAGTAATAGGTATGAAAAATAATGAGAAGCAAAGACATGTGTTATATCATACACATCCGTTATCTGATGGTTCTGTTGTAGGATGGGAAAAATTAAGAGCGTATACGAGAAACGTCGGTATTCCATTTGGGATTGCTGCAGAGTTAATTGCAAATGGAAATGTAAATAGGGTGGGTGTTGTTACGCCTGAAGAAGCTTTTGAAAATCTACAATTGATTTTTGATGAGCTAGCAAAGCGCGGTATTCATATTCATGAAGAAGTTTCTGCTTATAAAGAAAATTACAACCTTGTATAAATAAGGAAGTTTATGAGGGAGATATAAATGAGGTGAAGCTATGTCTGTAGTAGGAGAAGAAAGAAAGCGAACCATTCTTGAAAAGGTAGAGTTTAAAGGGAAAGTAAAGGTTTCAGAATTAGCGAGAGAATTTGCTGTATCAACAGAAACGATTCGTCGATATTTAGAAGAATTAGATCGTGAAAAGAAGCTGAAGAAAGTGTATGGTGGAGCTGTTCAACTTCCAGGCGCTGGGGTAGAGGCACCAATGTTAGAAAGAGAAATGCTACATATAGAAGAGAAGAAAAGAATTGGTTATAAAGCAGCGACATTTGTAGAAGATGGTGATGTTATTGCAATTGATGATGGAAGTACACCGCTTCAAATGGTTCCATACCTTGTTCATCGTAAAAACTTAACGATTGTAACAAGTTCATTTCCAGTCGCAACACAATTAATTTCTTCTATTAATAAAAAGATGTTTCACGGTGAAGTTTTATTTATAGGTGGAAAAGTATCTCCAAAGCATTCGCGTGTATCAGGGTCTATTTCTCAGCAAGTAATACAGCAATTCCATTTTCATAAAGCGTTCGTTTCGATTGATGGGCTATTACCTAGTTTTGGAGTTTCCAGCTTTGAATTAGAGAAAGCGAAATTGTCAGAGGCGATGATGAAATTAGCTGAGAAAACATATATTTTATGTGATCATACGAAGGTAGGCGTGAAAGGGAATTATCGTATAGCAGCATTTTCACGTATTCAACATGTAATTTGTGATAAAAAAATGCCATATAGTTTTGAAGAAGAACTTATGAAGCATAATATTCAGTGGACAGTTTGTTAAATACAGTGAAAGTACCTAAACTCCCGCCTAATTTTTAGGAGGGAGTTTTATTGTCTGTAAATCGTAAAATAAAAGATTTGCATTTATGCAAAAAGTGGACACATTTTCTCATCTCTTTCATATAATTTACCAATACAAAAAAAGTTGGTCGAAGGAAAGAAGGGCGAACATGTCAGAACGAATATATAATAAACTTGTATTGTACGCGAATATTTTGCAAAAAATCGGTGTCATTAATGAGAAGGAAAAAAGTGAAATTCTTCATACGATAGGTAAAAAAGCCCTTTGAATAAAGGGCTTTTTATTATTTATCTTTAAAAATATAAACTTAATGTAATGTTCTCATTGACATTGATAATGAGATTCATTATCATTTATTTGTGGATAATTGATAAGTATTATCAATTATAAAAATTATATATGATAGGGGATATTATTTTGAAAAAAAATTATATGAAGGCGCTAGTAGTAGCGACAACATTAGCAATTCCATTTGCTACGTACTCTACTCCAGCATTAGCAGCACTAAAAGTTGAAGCAAATCAATCGGTAGCAGCAGCGAGTGATCGCACGTATGATACTGAGATTAAAATATATAAGGATCAAAAAGACGAGCCATCTATGGTTTCTCAATATATAAAAGATCCTAAAGTAACAATTGCAGCTGGCAAAAAAATTGTCACTGTAACAATGCAAGATAGCGATTATTTTCAATATCTTAGAATAGAAGATAGAAACCAGCCTGGTGTATTTCATGATGTGAAAGTTTTGTCAGAAGATAAGAGGAAGAATGGAACGAAAGTAGTTCAATTTGAAATTGGCGAGTTTGAGAAGAAGCACAATATGCAAATGCATATACTTATTCCAGCTATTGGATATGATCACAAATATCAAGTTCAATTTGAAATTAAAGATCCAACTGTAGGTAACAAAGAAACAGAGAAACCAGATGATAACTCTAATTCAGGCAATACGGAAACGGATAATCCAGTTGATAATCAAAACATGATAACAGATAACAAATTAAGAGAACTTGTTAATAAAAAAGTATTTAATAGAAAAGATTTAAATACACCAATTACGAAAGAAGAGTTATTACAAGTAAAGGATTTGTTTTTAAATACAAACGAGATACTTGATTATAGTGCATTAAAATATATGCCAAATTTAAAATCTTTAACAGTTGCGAATGCAAAGATAAAAGATCCGTCGTTCTTTGCGAACCTAAAGCAATTAAATCATTTAGCTTTGCGTGGTAATGAATTTTCAGATGTAACGCCACTTGTTAAGATGAATAATTTAGAGTCTCTTGATTTAAGTAATAATAAAATTACAAATGTTGCACCACTAACTGAAATGAAAAATGTAAAAACTTTATATCTATCAGGCAACCAAATAGAAGATGTAACAGCATTAGCGAAAATGGAACAACTAGATTACTTGAATTTAGCAAATAATAAAATTAAGAACGTTGCTCCATTAAGTGCTTTAAAAAATGTAACATACTTAACTTTAGCAGGTAATCAAATTGAAGATATTAAACCGTTATATTCATTACCTTTAAAAGACTTAGTATTAACGCGTAATAATGTTAAAGATTTATCGGGTATTGATCAAATGAATCAATTAAATAAATTATTTGTCGGGAAAAATCAAATTAAAGATGTGATACCACTTGCTAAAATGACTCAGCTTACAGAATTAGATTTACCTAATAATGAATTAAAAGATATTACTCCATTATCAAGTCTAGTAAACTTACAAAAGCTTGATTTAGAAGCGAATTATATTTCAGACTTATCACCAGTGAGCAATTTGCAAAAATTAGTATTTCTAAGTTTTGTTGCAAATGAAATCCGTGATGTCCGACCAGTTATAGAACTAAGTAAGACGGCTTATATCAATGTCCAAAACCAAAAAGTATTTTTAGAGGAAACAGAAGTAAATAAAGAAGTAAAAGTACCTATATATGAAAAAGATGGTGAGGTTTCTACGAAAATCCGTCTGAAGAGCGATAACGGTACGTATAGTAATGGTGTAGTGAAATGGAGTACACCAGGTGAGAAAGTATATGAATTTGGTGTGAAAGATCCATTTGCGGATACAGGAATCTTCTTTACAGGGTCTGTTATTCAAAATGTAGTAGAAAGTAAAGACGGTAATACATCTAAAGAAGATGAGAAAACAGAAGTGGTAGAATTTAAAGATGTACCAAAGGGACATTGGTCAGAAGAAGCAATTAATTACTTAGCGAAAGAAAAGTTATTTATAGGCTATGGAAATGGTGAATTTGGATTTGGTGATAACATTACTCGTGGACAAGTAGCTCTTCTAATACAAAGGTATTTAAAATTAGAAAATAATCTAGAACCAAAAACGGCATTTACAGATACGAAAGGAAATATGTATGAAACGGCTATTGATGCAGTGGTTCAAGCTGGTATTATGACAGGGTATGGAAATGATATATTCCGTCCAGATGGAGTATTAACTCGATATGAAATGTCAGTAGTACTACAAAGAGTATTTCAGTTAAAAGAAAATGAAAATAGTGCAGAGAATTTCAAAGATATACCAAATGGCCATTGGGCGAAAGGATATGTGAAAGCTCTAGTAGATAATAAAATATCAAAAGGTGACGGGGAAGGGAATTTTTTAGGAGATAATTTCGTAACACGTGAACAATATGCACAGTTTTTATATAATGCAATAAAGAAATGAAGTGAAACTTTAATCTGTGGGGGTTTTGTTTATCCCCCACAGACTATTAGCCCTCACCAATCGGGCTTTTACGGGCAGCCCGCCCTCCCACCTAACTTCTTTGCTTTCGCTGAATTTTGAGGTGGGGGTCTTACTGCCCAGCAAATAGCGGGATAAAAAGTGAGGAAAATGCACTATTCTTTAATTAAAGAATAGTGCATTTTTTTATGTGCAAACAATAGATAGGAGTATAGACATATGAATAGCCTATTTTAAAGAAGAACCGCGAAACTATATTGACAAAAAAGCATTCTCATGTGATAATTCAATTAAATTTTTAGAATAATCAAAAAATATTTCTTTTACATAGAAAGGATTCGAACCTTATATGAATATTATGCCGGGGGTGACGAAATGTTATTTTTTCTGAAGAAATGGAATGAATTAAAAGATGTGAAATCTGAATTGGCACTTCGTGATTGGTTTTATGGTACCAAAATTAGTTTGTCGCTATGTACGTCAAAAGAGCCGTTAACATTTTTAGTAAATGTTGAGGGAAGAGATAAAGGGCTATTTTCGGAAGAAGATTTTATTGTCGTAAATTGCATGTGCGAGTCAGTATTTGAAAATGAAGAAAAACCAGCTGCAGAGTCATTTATGCATGCGGATATTTATAAAAAAAGTAGTGCAGGATGTATTTTACAAGTGCAGACTGTAGATAGTCATTTAATATCTGAGTTATATGGAGAAGAAGGAGAAGTAACGTTCGATAAACGCAGTGTGGAACGTGTTTTCGGAAAAGAAGGTATAACAGAAATGACAATTCCAATTGTAGAAGATGAAAAAAAATTCGCTGATTTATTAGAAAGAAATGTTCCGAATTTCATTGAAGGTGGAGGAGTAGTTCTTGTTCATAATTACGGCATGATTGTGTGGGGAAAAACGCCAGAAGAAGCGAAAAAATGGCTAGAGGGTATAGAATATTTAATGAACTATCATGTAAAGTTATTAATGATTAAGGGCGCAAGAAGCTCTGTTATATAAAAATGAATGTGATATGGCTACAAGTTAATAAATAAATGAAAGCGTTTTAAAAATAATTTCACTCATAAAATATAGGTCTCCTTATTATATATAGATTACATGTTGACATGTAAGGAGGAACATATTTTGCGAGTTAAATATCATTTTCTGCCAAAGCAGCAAGTAACATTTTGCAAAATAAATGATTCTGGTGAAGAGGCACTGCAAACGATGAACAAAACGGGATTTCGAGCCATCCCGGTATTAGCAGAAGATGAGAAGAAATTCACGGGGATTATTTATAAAGTAGATTTATTAGAAAAAAAATGCAATAGCGGATTAGAGCATGTAAGTGCAGGAGATATGCTTGACAATTCCAATGCATTTATTTTTGAAAAGGATTCCTTCTTCAGAGCCTTTTATGTAATTCGTCGGCTTCCGTTTTTAGCCGTGCTAAATGATTATAATGAATTTGTCGGTATGTTAACGCATTCGAATATATTTGATGTTATTGAAGATTCATTTGGTATGCGAACAGGTGGTTATATATTAACAATTGCAACACAAGATTGTAAGGGAACGATTAAAGAGCTTGGGACATTGTTAAAAGCATATAATATCGGTGGGTTGTTTACACTCGATAACGGTGATCAATATATCCGCCGCGTTATTGTAAATATATCAGATGAGTTAGATGAAACAAGATTAAAGCAATTAATCGGAAAAATAGAGAAAAAAGGATTCAGAGTGAGTCATGTAGATTATATTTAAGTTAAAAAGAAAAGTACCTATCTGTTATATAGATAGGTACTTTTCTATGTGAGTAATAAACTTTATTTTGAAACAGGAGGCGGGGATAATGCTAGATCAGATAAAAAAATAAAGTCTGCATGCTCACGAATTTTAGGGATAGAAGTTTCAATAACGCGTGATGTAATTTCACCTGGGGGGCCCACATGCCCGATAGCTACCATAATAGGTTTTTCTTGAATTTTTTTGATGAGTAATTGGGCTTGTTTTGAAATATGTCCTGCTGTATACACATCATCAAAAAATAGTTGGTTTTCAATAATAGGAACTCCTAATTCTTTTCCGATTTTTGGGACGACACTATTAGGATTAGTTTTACTATCTAAGTAAAATAAACCGTGTTTTTTACAAGCAGCAAGTATAAGGCGAACAATTCTTTCATCCGCTGTTACTTTTGACCCCATATGATTGTTCATTCCTATTGCATGCGGAACTTCTTGAATCGCTTGTTCAAGTCGGTTGTTTATTTCTTCATCGCTTAAATCGGTTGTAATTGCTTTCGGTCCAAGCCATTCTTTTTTACCTTTAATAGGTTCCATTGGCATATGTATAATAACTTCATGGCCTTTCTTATGGGCAGCTATTGCATCTTCTTTTGTGGAAGGAAGAAAAGGCATAACAGCAACAGTGAGTGGAATGGGAAGTGATAACATTTGATTAGTCCCCTTCATATTATTGCCGAAATCATCAATGACAATAGCAACTTTATTCGTATGAGCATTTGCTTGAATAGGAAATAAGAAGGACGGTAAAAACAAAACAATGATGAACAATGCAATCGTATATTTTCGCATATAAATATTTCCTTTCTATTGTTATCTCGCTATTTGTGGGTAGTAAGACTCCCACCTCAACATTGGGCTGGATAGGTGGGAGAGTCACTGCCGATAAACGCCCGATTGGTGAATGCTAATAATCAGTGGGGCTGAACAAAAAACACTGATTAAAGTTTCACTTTATCAATCATCATTATGTTTTGCTTTTTTATATAAATTAAACAAAAAATGTCGAAGAAAAGTAGGTGGAAAATTAAGAATCCCCGGTTTACGTAGAATTTGTAAAAAAAGAAGATGAAAAAAATGTCTATTATTGCGAATGTATTTACAAAGATAGAATAATTTGTAATAATTCTCAAAGTGAGGGTAAAGATTTGTAAATTACAGGGAGAAAATGTTAAAATTTCTGATTCTTCAAATTTGCATATGATTAAGTAGTTAAAAAAGTCAATGGAGAAGTGAAGTTGAGAGCATGGAAGTATAATAAGGGGGATATGGATGTTTACTGTAAAAAGGAAGTACACATTAGAAAAGCTTTCACGTGATATTCATATGAAACGTGAAGAAATGATTCAACTAGGATTAACAAGTGGGCTAAATAGTAGGGAGACAATTCAAGTTAGTCAAGAATTGGACAAGCTTATTTTACAATATCAGTGTTATAAAGAAAAACAAACACCGAAATGGTTTTCAATTATAAAAATACCAATTTTCCAAATCGGGTATGAAGGAAAATCGAATAATTTTTGGCGAATGCTTGTCGCTGGTTTTATGAAATAAGTATAATTACCCTTATAGGATAAGGATAATTATACTATGTGTAACGGAATTTCGATATGAACTGTCGTTCCTTTGTTTTCTGTACTGTCAATAAAAATATGCCCATTATACATCTCTACAATTCGTTTACATATGACAAGTCCAAGACCTGTTCCAGTATCTTTATTAGTAAAGAACGGATGAAAGAGGTGTTTTTGAATATGTTGTGGAATCCCTTTTCCAGTATCTATAATCTGCAATTGTGCGTGTGTTTCATTGTTTTTTACTACAATGGTTAGTGTATCACTAGAAGTCATGGCCTCAATTGCATTTTTTGTAATGTTTAAAACCACTTGTTTCATATGGTCTTTCGAACAACGGATATGAACAGGATGGTCTGGCAAATGTAAATGGAATACAATGTTATGTAAATTCGCCTCAGATTGAATAATTAATGCTACCTCATTTAGAATTGTTCTTACGTCATATGTTTGTTCGATGATGGCGGTTGGCTTGCCGAGAATAAGAAATTCACTTACAATTTCATTGATTCGCTCTATTTCTTGTTCAATTACGGAAAAGTAGAACTGATCTTGTTCATCTTTATATTTCTCTTTTAATAGAGCGACGAGTCCTTTAATTCCAGTAAGAGGATTACGGATTTCGTGTGCTGTACTTGCTGCAAAAGTTCCAACTAATTCAATTTTCTGTAGTTCATTTTGTTGTCTTTCAAGCTTTGTTTGACGTTTTAACAACATATATTGAGCAAGTAAAAATAAAATAGACATTAAAAATAAAGTAGCGATACACTCTATTGCAACCCACTGGTATAAGGTTTTTTGATGAATAGGTAATGGTGAAACAGAGACCTTCCAATTTAATCTTTGGAGTGGGGTAGTAAGCATATTAGAATGCGTATCACTTGTGTCATTATTATCATCGGTTAGAAAAACTACATCATGTTTATCAGTTACCTCAAAATGGTATTGTGGTTTAATGGCATTTAAAGAAGATGAAATGTAATCAAAGCGTAAACTAGCTAATAATAATCCTGAGAGCTCCTTCTGTTTATTGAATATGGGGGCAGCAATCATAATAGCTTTATGTCCAAGAACGCGATCAGTAATGACTGATGATACAGTGGTTTTTTTAGTTTGTAGCACGTCTTGAATATATTTACGGTCTGAAACATCTATAGGCTTTGATTCATCTTCAGATGCGATTGTAATGACCCCTTTTGGTGTAGCGTAATATAGACCAGAAAAGCGTGCATCGTTTCCATCTGTATCATGTACAATTTGTTTAATGCCATTTATATTACCAGTCTCGGTGCCTACAACTTTTGCAAGCATGTCTAAAGCAGAAATTGCTTCACCAAGATGATGATCTAAATAGTCTCTATATAAAAAGAGAACTGTATGAGCGGATAATTTGTTTTCCTGTTTCATTTTATATGTATGATACGAATAAAATGTAGCACCAATCCCTATCGTCGGTAGGATAACAAGCAATATATATATAATTATGCTTTGGAATTTGACTTTCAAATGTGGTACTCCTTCTTTTTTTATTATCATTATATATAAACTATGTTAAAATTGTCATGTTTTTATTCAAGAATGATTCTTAATATATTAGGGGAGAGGAAATGGATGAGTGAATGCTCATTCGGAATTCACATGAAGTATGAAGTGGCATTTTCTTTTTATTGCTGAGAATTTAAGTGAAGGGTTGAAAGTTGTATGACATCAAATAATGAACGAGAAGATATTTCTCAATCTTTAAAAGTATTTATTGCATTATCTCGTGTACATCGTTCTGTTATGGATACTACAAATAGATCTATACAAAGTAACGGGTTAAATCCAACTGAATTTGCTGTATTAGAACTGCTATATCATAAAGGCGGTCAACCACTCCAGCAAATTGGTGAGCGCATTTTAATAGCCAGTGGCAGCATTACATATGTTGTAGATAAGCTGGAGAAAAAGGGATTAGTAAAGAGAATCCCATGTCCGAATGACAGACGTGTTATTTACGCGCAATTAACTGAGTCTGGCGAGAACTTTATTGCTTCTATTTTTCCGGGGCATGAGAAAGTTATACATCAGTCTTTTGAAATGTTAACGAAAGATGAAAAAGATGAATTACTTGATCTATTAAAAAAAATTGGGAAGTATGAAAAATAATAATATGTTCCAAAGGAGCTTTGGATAAATAAATCCAAGGCTTTTTTATTTGCAATGAACTCAGGGTAGTAACTGCCGAATTTTGTTGAAAATTAAGAGGGAATTCGGGAATACGTATTGAATTATAGTAAAGGTATGTAATGGAGAGGAGGCTCGTTCATGTCATTTAAAGACTATGAATATAAACGCCCAAATATTGAAGAGTTAAAAGAGAAATTTACTGTTGCTTTAGAGAAGTTTGATAAAGCAAAAACTGTAGAAGAACAAAAACAAGTCATTAATTCAATTAATGAAATTCGCAACGATTTTGGTACAATGGGAAACCTTTGTTACATTCGCCATTCTGTTGATACGACGGATACTTTTTATAAGGAGGAGCAGGATTTCTTTGATGAATTCTCTCCAGTTGTACAAGGATATGGTACAAAATATTATAAGGCACTCATTAATTCTCCATTTCGTGAAGAATTAGAGGCGTATTATGGAAAACAATTATTTGCTCTAGCAGAATGTGATTTAAAAACATATTCAGATGAAGTCGTGAAAGATTTACAATTAGAAAATAAATTATCGTCGCAATATACACAGTTATTAGCATCGGCAAAAATTGACTTTGCTGGAGAAGAAAGAACGTTATCGCAACTGATTCCGTTTATGCAAGGAAAAGAAAGAAGCGAACGTAAAGCAGCAAGTGAAGCATACTACGGATTTTTAGCTGGAAATGAGGAAGAACTAGATCGTATTTATGATGAACTTGTTAAAGTGAGAACGAAAATCGCAAAATCTTTAGGTTTCAAAAACTTTGTTGAACTTGGATATGCAAGAATGTACCGTACAGATTATAATGCGGAGATGGTGGCTAATTACCGTCAGCAAGTGCTGGATTATATCGTTCCCGTTACAACGGAATTAAGAAAGCGACAACAAGCACGTATCGGTGTAGAGAAGTTAGCTTATTACGACGAAAACTTTGAGTTTGCTACAGGGAACCCAACTCCAAAAGGAGATGCGGATTGGATTGTTGATCATGGAAAGACGATGTATAAAGAGTTATCGGCTGAAACAGATGAATTTTTCAATTTCATGCTAGATAATGATTTATTAGATTTAGTTGCGAAAAAAGGAAAAGCTGGTGGCGGATATTGTACATATATTGAGAATTATAAAGCGCCATTTATTTTCTCAAACTTCAATGGAACATCTGGTGACATTGATGTATTAACACATGAAGCAGGTCATGCTTTCCAAGTATATGAAAGTCGTAAATTTGAAATTCCAGAATATAATTGGCCAACATATGAAGCGTGTGAAATCCACTCTATGAGTATGGAATTTTTTACATGGCCATGGATGAAGCTATTCTTTGAAGAAGATGCAGATAAATATTACTTCTCTCACTTAAGTTCAGCACTTCTGTTTTTACCTTATGGCGTATCAGTTGATGAATATCAACATTATGTATATGAAAATCCAGAAGCATCACCTGAAGAGCGTAAGACAGCATGGCGTAACATAGAGAAGAAATACTTACCGCATCGTGATTATGAGGATAATGATTATTTAGAGCGCGGTGGTTTTTGGCAACGTCAAGGGCATATTTATAGCTCACCTTTCTATTATATTGATTACACGCTTGCTCAAATTTGTGCGCTACAATTTTGGAAACGTGCAAGAGATAATAGACAAGAGGCATGGGAAGATTATGTGAATCTGTGCCAACAAGGTGGAAGTAAATCGTTCTTAGAATTAGTAGAAGTTGCAAATTTAACATCACCATTTGTTGAAGGCTGTGTGAAAAGTGTTATTACAGAAATTGAAGCATGGTTACATGCGATTGACGACACAAAATTGTAAAAAACATGCGCTTTTTTTCACATGTTTAACATCGACATAATGGGGAAATGATGAGATAATAAAAGAAAATTCAGAATACTGAAGGGTGTTTCTAATAAGGAGCACCTCTTTTCACCAACAAAAGGGGGGAACAAGTATGCTTCAATCTAATATGGATGTGAGTTTAGAAAGTTTAGTAAACTCATTACAGTCTACCCGAAGCACGCTATTATCAGAAATTGAAATGTTAAATGATACAGAAGTGAATGTAAAGCCACGCCGTGATAAATGGAGTATTACTCAAATTTTACACCACTTGCATTTAGTTGAACAATCTGTCACGTCTGCCCTTGTATATGCTTTACAAAAAAACGAAAGAAACATGACTCCATTTAAAGACCTCCAACTTACGCTTGATCGCACACATAAACGAGAAGCTCCTCAGCAAATGCAACCAACAGAAACTTTAATGAAAAAACAGCAAGGAATTCAATTACTAGAACATTCACGACAAGAACTATTACACGCGCTTCATAGTGTTATAGATGAAAAAGATCTATTTGAAAATGGATTAAAGCATCCTGTTTTTAATGATCTGAATTTGTATCAATGGGTTCAATTTCTTGATTTGCATGAACAAAGACATCTTACGCAGTTAAAAGAGGCGAAACATGCAATTTTGCAACGCTAAAGTGGAAGAAGTGGGAAACCACTTCTTTTTTGATATGTGCATAGTTTTCTTTCTTATTTTGGAATACTACATGGAGAAAGAAAAGAAGGAGTTGAAAAAATATGTCTAAGAAGAAGCGAGAAGAGGAGCGCGCCTGGAAAGCGCGTAAAGAAAATCAACAACCGCACGGAAAAGTGAAAGCTTTTGCTGAATTAGTTGAAGGAATAGAAAAAACGTGATGATTATTTCATCACGTTTTTTGTATGAGTGGAAAAGTTAATAAAAAGGTTGTACCGATTCCTTTTTCACTTATAATATCAATTTTTCCGTTCATAGCTTGAACAACACTGAATACGACCATCATTCCAAGTCCAGTGCCTTTTTCTTTCGTTGAATAGAAAGGCGAACCAAGCCGTTTTACTTGTTCTGACTCCATACCGATTCCTGTATCTTTTATATATAACTGAATATGCTTATGATCAGGAACTAATGTGAAATAAAGATCACCGCCTTTTGGCATAGCCTCAATGCAATTTTTTAAAATATTTAATAAACATTGATTTAGTTTTTGTTTTTCTCCAGCGATAAAAAAAGAAGTGCTTTGCTTTATATAATGAGTACGTACATTTGTTAAATTAGCAAGCGGTGTAATTAACGACAATGCATGTAGTAATTCTTCTTCTAACTGTAATGTTTGTTCTTTTTCAATGCTTGGTTTGGCAAAAGTTAAATAATCTGTAAGAACATGATTTGCTTGTTCGATGCCGTTAATGGCAATGTCGATATATAATTTTCGTTCCTGCGCAGTGCATGTATCTGATTGTAACAGTTGTAAAAACCCTTTCGTTGAAGTTAATGGATTGCGAATTTCATGAGAGATAGACGCTGCCATTTCACCAATTAAATGAAACTTTTCAGCATTTATAAGTTCGTTTTGGAGACGAACTTGAGTTTGTAATATGTGTAGTAAATATAAAATTAGGATCGTACCAAGCATTGAACATAACTCATATACAATAATATGCGGTATATAATCAGTCTTATTTGTAACCTTTGAAAGGAAGAAAGGTATCCAACTAAATCCGTATGTGAGACTGTAGATAATAGCAAGTGTTATTTTTATACGATTAGAAGTTCGATTGAAAAATTTATATGTTAATAGTAGAACAATAAATAGAAGAACAGAACCGATAAGAGATGGCAAAACACCTACCCCACCTAATAATAAGCGATATATGTTTAATACAACTAAGATAGAACCACCAGCAATAGGCCCTCCCGTTAATGTACCGACAATTAATACAATATGGCGCATATCAAATTGAAAACCATTATTTGTTTTTGCTGCAAATGTAATACAGAGTACGGTAGCGAGGCAACACAATACAATAAATATAGCTGAATTTAATTTAGGAGAGCGTTTCCCTTTTTGATTCCAAAATAAATGATATACGAGCATTGTAATAAGGATGAATAATATATTTAAAAAGAGATAAATAATAAAGGATTTCAGTGGGATGCCTCCTCTCTTCTTATATTAAATTAATCATACTATAAAATGAAAGAAATGAAATAATAAATAGCGGAAAAATCAGAAATTTTTACGCTAGTATACAATATGTTACAATAAGCTGTGTCAATGAAAGAAGAAATTCCGTGCACCGCGCGGGAGAGGTTCGCGAACTCCCTCTATAAAAAACTATGGAAACAACAATATCCTTAGGTATTGTTTTGTTTTTTTATTGTGACAGTTCAAGAACGTTCTTTCTTCTTATTTATAGTAGAGAAGGAGAATGAGTGAAATGAAAAAAGAAAAAGCAGTTGTTGTTTTTAGTGGAGGACAAGATAGTACAACATGTTTATTTTGGGCAATAGAGCAGTTTGCAGAGGTAGAAGCTGTAACGTTTAATTACAATCAACGTCATAAGCTAGAAATTGATTGTGCAGCGAAAATTGCAAAAGAGCTAGGAATAAAGCATACGGTACTAGATATGAGTCTATTAAATCAACTTGCTCCAAATGCGTTAACGAGAACGGATATGGAGATTACACATGAAGAAGGTGAATTGCCATCGACATTTGTAGATGGACGAAATTTACTCTTCTTATCATTTGCTGCTGTATTAGCAAAACAAGTTGGAGCACGTCATATTGTAACGGGTGTATGTGAAACTGATTTCAGTGGTTATCCAGATTGCCGTGACGTGTTTGTGAAATCGTTAAACGTTACTTTAAATTTATCCATGGATTACCCGTTTGTCATTCACACGCCACTTATGTGGATTGATAAAGCTGAAACATGGAAATTATCAGATGAACTTGGAGCATTTGAGTTTGTTCGAGAAAAAACATTAACATGTTATAACGGAATCATTGGTGATGGTTGCGGTGAATGTCCAGCGTGCCAACTTCGTAAAGCAGGATTAGATACGTACCTACAAGAACGCGAAGGAGCGAACAACTAATGGATAATTTCTTTGGATTTCGCATCGTAGAAAATTTGCAAAAAATGGACAAGGATATTCAGCGTAAACAGCTCAAATACCATAATAAAAGAGTAATGGTCAGCAAGGAATTTACATTTGATGCAGCACACCATTTACACTGTTATGAAGGGAAATGTAAAAACTTACATGGTCACACATATAAAGTTGTATTTGGAATTAGTGGATATGTAAATGAAATAGGACTTGCAATTGACTTTGGTGATATAAAAGAGATTTGGAAGAATGAAATCGAAATTTATTTAGATCATCGTTATTTAAACGAAACGTTACCTGCAATGAATACGACTGCTGAAAATATGGTCGTTTGGATTTATGAAAAGATGGCAGAGGCACTAACTAAAGAGAATCGAGTGAACGAATATAAAGGAGCTCGCGTAGAATTTGTTCGTCTATTTGAGACGCCGACTAGTTATGCGGAAGTAAGACGGGAGTGGATGCTCGATGAGTAAAATCCCTGTCTTAGAAATATTTGGTCCGACTATTCAAGGTGAAGGAATGGTTGTAGGGCAAAAGACAATGTTTATCCGTACGGCTGGTTGTGATTATAGCTGCGCTTGGTGTGATTCTGCTTTTACATGGGATGGATCAGCTAAAAATCAAATTAGACAGATGACAGCAGAAGATATTTGGGATGAGCTTGTTACAATTGGAGGAGAAAATTTTTCTCATGTTACGATTTCAGGCGGAAATCCGGCATTGCTGAAAAATATTGAGTTTCTTCTTTCTATATTAAAAGAAAATGGAATGCGGACGGCAATTGAAACACAAGGGAGTAAATGGCAAAATTGGTTACTTCAAATTGATGAAGTAACAATTTCTCCAAAACCACCAAGTTCGACGATGAAAACAGATTTTCAGAAGTTAGATGCTATTATTCAGAAACTAGCAGGAAAAGATATTAGTTTAAAAGTAGTAGTATTCGATGATCATGATTTTGAATATGCAGTTAAGATGCACGAACGTTATCCAGATGTACCATTTTTCTTACAAGTAGGAAACGATGATACAAAAACAGTGGATGATGCGATGCTTATTAAAAAATTATTAGATAAGTATGAGTGGCTGATTGATAAAGCTGTAAATTGTAAAGAGATGAATGATGCAAAAGTATTGCCCCAGCTTCATGCGTTAGTATGGGGAAATAAACGCGGCGTATAACGAGAAGGGATGTTTAAAATGACAGGAAGATTAGATGAAGATTTAAAAGATGTAACATTACTAGGAAATCAAAATACAAAATATTTATTTGAATATAGCCCAGAAATATTAGAGGTATTTGATAATAATCATCCAAACCGTGATTATTTTGTAAAATTCAATTGTCCTGAATTTACAAGTTTATGTCCGAAAACAGGACAACCAGATTTTGCAACAATTTATATTAGCTATATTCCAGAGCAAAAAATGGTAGAGAGTAAATCTTTAAAGTTGTATTTATTTAGTTTCCGCAATCATGGTGATTTCCACGAAGATTGCATGAACGTTATTATGAACGATTTAATTAAATTAATGGATCCACGTTACATTGAGGTATGGGGGAAATTTACACCACGTGGTGGCATTTCAATTGATCCATACTGCAACTACGGTCGCCCGGGGACGAAGTATGAACAAATGGCTGACTACCGCATGATGAACCACGATCTATATCCGGAAACAATTGATAATCGTTAATAAAAAGAAAGGGCCTGTATACTATACAGGCCCTTTCTTTTTATTATATTATGCATTTTGATTAATGACAGTATAGTTTTTATGACTTACAACTGTAAGAGGTTCCATATCTAGTTCTCTAAAATTCTTCATAATTGTTATATCAACAATAACAGAGTTTTGATTTACTTTTTGAACACGGCCTTGCATTCCACCTTTAAATTCGATGATATCTCCAGTTTCTGCGATCTGCATAAGCAACTCTCCTTGTTACAGTTTTCCCAAAAAAAGAATAAATTTGGGTTTTTTTATTTCCTCCTATTTTGAACCATATTTCCTACTTTGTAAATGTTTCCAAAGTAAAAATTCGAAAAATATTCACTTTTTGTAAGAAAATATGTAGAAAATCCATGTTATTTGAAAAAAATAGCAAAAATGCGGGAATCTTTATATCGAGGTATAATGAAAAAGTAGAATAACCTGCTGAAGTGGGAGAAATTAGAGGCGGTAAAATGATGTTTGAATTTGTGGGGAGTGTTATAGCTTTAATTTTATTTTTATTTTCTTATATGCATTTAAAAAAGATTCGTCAATATGATACGAGTACATATTTTGATGGGATGGATGGTATCCATGCTTCGATAACACATGATAGTGGTGGGGAGATGTAAAGGTATATAACTTTCTTTTCTTGCGTGGTATGATATTTAGAACTAGTGCATAATAGAGTTCGTAAGTGATGAATGGAGAGTGAAAAGAATGAAGATTTCTTTTATTCGTCATGGTTGTTTAGGTCGTATAAGAGAACCGATGACAATTAATTCATTTCACGAATGGATGAAACAGTATGATTCCGAGTCAATGATACAAAAAGCTAAAATGCCGATAGAAACAATAGAGGCAATTGAAGCAGCGAAATTTGTCTTAACAAGTGATCAAAGGCGTGCTGTACAATCAGCAGCTGAATTGACGGATTCTTTATCTTTTATGCAAAATTCTCTTTTTAGAGAAGCTGAAGTTCCTTCATGCTTTTTTGCTCCGAAGTGGTTGAAATGCACAATTAAGGTATGGATGTTCATTGGACGAACATTATGGATACTTGGCTACCATAAAGATGTTGAGTCTTATAAGGAAATAAGAGAGAGGGCAAGGCAAGCGGCTTACCTGTTACATCGTTATGCTCTCGTACATGGAAGTATTGCTCTTGTAGGTCATAAGTATTTTAATTCGATGATTGGAACGGAGCTGAGGGCAATGGGATGGTCTGGTTCTCCTGTTTTGCATAGAAAGCCATGGGGATGTACAACATATACGTTTCACGAGGCGATGGATGGAAATATATTAAATACGAATTTAACATAAAAGCACACGATTTATATAAATCGTGTGCTTTCTTTTTAAGATATAGAAATTTTGACGTTTAATGTTTTTACGAGATGAGCATAAGGTTCGCCTACTAGCATAACAATTTCATCTTTTTTATAACCTAACTTTTCGTATAGTGAATAGGCGCGTGTGTTTTCTAAATTAACAAGTAAAGCGATTTTTTCATACCCTTTTTCAGTTGCATAGATTTCGGCAGCTTCAATTAATTTAGAACCGATACCTTTTCCGCCGTGTGCACTTGAAACTGATAATGTATCAATGTAATACTCATCAAGCTCAGCTTCTTTTTCTAACGTAATTGATTCATCTTTATGTAATTCTCTTAAGTGATGTACGATTGGTGCGTCAAGCTGTGTTGCTTCACTACCGTGATAAGCGACAATAATTCCAACTGCACTCTCGTCTTGTTCATAGACAAAACAGTTTTCGTAGCTCAGACGGTTATTTTCTTTTGAGAACCATGTCTCAAGTCCTAGTAATACTTCTGCTTTAACTGTGCTACCTGTGATTTTTTCAGCAATTTCATGCAGAGCATTATACAATAAAGGAGCTATTGCCATTGCATCTGTCTTTTTTGCTTTCCGAATCATAGTATCCCTCCTAGTTCTATTTGTATATTGTAGCATAGTGGTATTGAACTTTGCATAATTGAATGCCGAAATGTTTGATATAGAGAAGTAGCTATGTTAGTATATGATATTTAGTGGACATATAGTAAAACGATATTGTTTGCGAAATAACGAAAATAAAATCATGGCATAACAACGAGATAAAATGAAACGTTAATCAGTAAGACTTTTTGTTCATTCCACGACTGATTAGTAGCCAACACCAATCGGACCGCCTGCAAATAGCGGGATAATTTTACAGTTGTTGACCTATAGAATATACGATAAAATAAAATATTGCAGAGAGGTGAAATACATGGATAAAGAATTAGCAAATACAATTTTAGATCAGCTGAAAAATGGTGAAATAACGGAGTATGTTGTTACGAAAGATGTATTTTATACGTTCAGAGAAGTTGTTGTAAATAGAGAAGACTTTAAGCATTTCATTGGTAACGCACAGCGAGGCGGGCAAGTGATTTATACATATTCAGAAACGCCACGTTCATAAAGGGGAATTTTGATCAGCAGGGCATCCCTCACTGATTAGTAGCCAACACCAATCGAACGTTTAATGCGGGATAAATAAAAGATAAAGGAGAGGGGAATTATGGGCGATTTTAAACAAGGCATTTTACCACATTGGGATTATATGTGGAAAGATAGAGCCGGCAATAGATTTATGGGAATGGTTATGTATCCAGAGAAACGAAAATGTTCAGCAAAAATGCTTCAGAAAATAAAAAGAGCATATGAAGAAGCGATAGAAATTAAAGTAACTGTACAAGTTCAACATACATATCAGTACGTAGAAGGAATGATTGTATACTTTGATGAAGAGGCTCCTGTATGTACAATGCTTGATAAAGATGAAAATCCACATCACATATTTGTAAAAGATATTTTGCGTATTGAGCACTCTGAATAAACTTTTCATAAATAAATTGAAGTTCCATAATAATAATCTTTTTCTATAATAGTTATCTTTTAGTATGTAACGAAAAACGAAAGTATATGTATAATATATTTAATAAGGTAAATTTGATAAATGTAATCGTTTTTTAGAGCAGATTATAGTTTCATATCTGTTCTTTTTTGCGTGATGCTGGAGAAATATATTTCTTCAGTATCTAACGTTTTATGACAAAATATATTGTTAACTTTTTAAAAAATAAGGTTAAATTCGTTGACAACTTTTTTGAAAAGCACTTTATTGACATGAGTTTTAGAATGTTGTTTCATAGTCATTGTATTGAAAAAAAACGGCTATCATGTCGAAAAGTAAAAGTTAAAAAAAGAAAGAATTTATACATATATCTTGTGTCTTATTTTGAAACGTAATACAATATATAGAGAAATCAAGAACAACATATAGAGAATATAGATTTGAGAGGGAGGGTCGGAAATGTTAGTTGCATATGATTCTATGACAGGAAACGTGAAGCGTTTCATTCACAAATTAAATATGCCGGCCGTTCAAATTGATGAAGATCTAGTAATAGATGAAGACTTTATTCTTATTACGTATACAACAGGTTTTGGCAATGTACCAGAACGTGTTTTAGACTTTTTAGAGCGCAATAATGAAAAATTAAAAGGCGTATCTGCAAGCGGAAATCGTAACTGGGGAGACATGTTCGGTGCAAGTGCTGACAAGATTTCTACTAAATATGAAGTGCCTATTGTATCAAAATTTGAGTTATCTGGAACAAATAACGATGTAGAATATTTTAAGGAAAGGGTGCGGGAGATTGCGACACATTGAACTGAATAATGAAATCACGCAAATGCAGGACGGTTTTTATCAGCTTCATAAAGATAAAGAGGCATTAGAAGTCTTTATGGAAGAAGCTAGAGAGAATACCGTTCCTTTTAATAGCGTGGCAGAGCGAATGGAGTATATGAAAGAACATGATTACTATTACAACGTTCTGGACGAGTATAGCTTGGAGGAAGTAGAGGAAGTATATAACATCGCTTATGGTGAAAACTTCGAGTTCCAATCTTATATGGCAGCATCTAAGTTCTACAAAGATTATGCGTTAAAAACGAATGATCAAAAACAATACTTAGAAAGCTATGAAGATCGTGTAGCAATTGTTTCATTATACTTAGGACGCGGTGATGTTTCGAAGGCAAGACAATTCGCAAGCATGATTGTAAAACAAAACTACCAACCAGCGACACCAACCTTTTTAAATGCGGGAAGAAGCAGAAGAGGAGAAATGGTGTCTTGTTTCTTGTTAGAGATGGACGATAGCTTAAATTCAATCGGCTTTAACATTAATACTGCGATGCAATTATCGAAAATCGGCGGGGGAGTAGCTTTAAACTTATCTAAACTACGCGCACGTGGTGAGCAAATTAAAGGTATTGATAACGCTGCAAGTGGTGTAGTGCCTGTTATGAAATTGCTTGAAGATTCGTTTTCATATGCGAATCAGCTTGGCCAACGAAAAGGTGCCGGCGCAGTATATTTAAACATTTTCCATTGGGATATTATTGAATTCCTTGATACAAAAAAAATAAATGCCGATGAGAAGAGCCGTATTCAGTCTCTATCAATCGGAATTATCGTTCCAAGTAAGTTCTTTGAGCTTGCTGAGAAAAACGAACCTTTCCATGTTTTCGCGCCTTATACGGTTTATAAAGAATATGGCAAGCATTTAGATGATATTGACATTGATGAAATGTACGATGAATTAATGAGCAATCCGAAAGTGAAGAAGAAGCCACTAGATATTAGTGCACGTGATATGCTTATTAAAATCGCTATGATTCAGCTTGAGTCTGGTTACCCATACTTAATGTTTAAATCAAATGCAAATAATCAACATCCATTGAAGGATATTGGAACTGTGAAGATGTCGAACTTATGTACAGAAATCTTCCAGCTTCAAGAAACTTCAGAAATAAATGATTACGGTACAGATGACATTATCCGTCGTGATATTAACTGTAACTTAGGATCGTTAAATATTGTAAACGTAATGGAAAATAAAGAAATTCGTGAAGCGGTTCATGCAGGAATGGAAGCTTTAACAGCTGTTTCTGATATGACGATCATTCCGAATGCACCAACTGTGAAAAAAGCAAATGATGAGCTTCATTCAGTTGGACTTGGAGCAATGAACTTACACGGATATTTAGCAAAAAATAAAATCGCTTATGAAAGTGCAGAAGCGAAAGAGTTTGCTCGTACATTCTTTATGATGTTAAATTACTACTCTATTGAGAAAAGTATGGAAATCGCTACAGAAAAAGGCGAGACATTTAAAGACTTCGATAAATCTGATTATGCGAATGGCACATACTTTGAAAAGTATGAAACGACAGATTACAGCCCAGTAACTGAAAAAGTTCAGCAACTATTTGAAGGAATTCATATTCCAACAAAAGAAGATTGGACAAGTTTAAAAGAGCAAGTGCAGAAGAATGGTTTATATAACTCATATCGTCTTGCCATTGCTCCAACACAATCAATCAGTTACGTTCAAAATGCAACTTCAAGCGTAATGCCGATCGTAAGTCAAATCGAATCAAGAACATATGCGAATGCGACAACATATTATCCAATGCCGTATTTATCAAAAGATACGTTCTGGTACTATAAATCTTCTTACGATATGAATCAGTTTAAATTAATTGATTTAATCGCAGAAATTCAAGAACATATTGACCAAGGAATTAGTACAATTCTTTACGTTAATAGTGATATTTCAACACGTGAATTAGCACGTTACTACATCTATGCACATAAAAAAGGCTTAAAGAGTCTGTATTATACGAGAACACGTAAATTAAGTGTGGAAGAGTGTGTGGCTTGTACCGTTTAATATAAAAAGTGAGACATGATGAGCAGGGTTTTCTGAACCCTGCTCATGCTTAGTTATCATATTTAGAGAAGGGGCGATTTAATGCGTGCGGTAAACTGGAACAAAAAAGAAGATGATTTTAGTTTAATGTTTTGGAAGCAAAATATCGCTCAGTTTTGGACAGAAGAAGAAATCGCGGTATCTTCTGACAAAAATACTTGGGCACAATTATCAAAAGAAGAGCAGATTGCTTATAAGCGTGTATTAGGTGGTTTAACACTTTTAGATACGAAACAAGGCGGCGAAGGTATGCCTCTTGTACTTGTTCATCTTGAAAATTTACAAGCGAAAAGTGTATTAGCTTTCATGGGAGCTATGGAAGAAGTACATGCGAAAAGTTATAGTCACATTTTCACAACATTAGCTACAGAAGAAGAAATTGATGATATTTTTGACTGGGTAGACAATCATCCATTACTTGAGAAAAAGGCCGGTATTATTACTGGTTATTATCGTCGTTTGTTAAAGCCTGAAGTGACGAAAAAAGAGCTATATATGGCAATGGTAGCAAGTGTGTTCTTAGAAAGTTACTTATTCTATAGTGGATTCTTCTATCCGCTTTACTTAGCTGGTCAAGGAAAACTAACAGCAAGTGGTGAGATTATCAACTTGATAATTCGTGATGAGTCAATTCACGGCGTATTCGTCGGTATTTTAGCACAACAAATCTTCGCAGAACTTTCTGCAGAAGAGCAACAAGAAGTGCAGAAGGAAACACAAGAGTTATTA
This sequence comes from Bacillus sp. FSL K6-1218, assembly GCF_038006445.1. Taxonomy (NCBI): domain Bacteria; kingdom Bacillati; phylum Bacillota; class Bacilli; order Caryophanales; family Bacillaceae; genus Bacillus; species Bacillus sp. FSL K6-1218. The sequence goes on from NZ_JBBOVE010000001.1 coordinate 1,345,691, forward strand.
ATGGAACTATATGAAATTGAAATGGCCTATACAGAAGAAATTTACACTTCTATCGGTCTTGTAGAAGATGTAAATCGTTTCGTTCGTTACAATGCGAATAAAGGGCTTATGAACTTAGGACTTGAGCCGAAGTTTGAAGAAGAAGAAATTAACCCAATCGTTTTAAATGGTTTACGTACAGATACGAAAAACCATGATTTCTTCTCTGTAAAAGGAAATGGTTACGTAAAAGCAACGAACGTTGAAAAGTTAGCTGACGATGACTTCGTGTTTAACTTTTAATATAGGATTATAAAGAAAAGCTGTCTTATTGATTGATAAGACAGCTTTTCTTTATAATTTTGTTTACATAACACTATTATTTTTGTATAGTGATTAATATTTTGGAAGTTCTATTCAGTTAACGGATAGAACTTTTTTGTAATTAAATGGGTATTTACAAACTTTTTGTATCGGTGTATTATTTAACTAGTACACCGATACAAAAGGAGGGAAGAAATGAAAATAGAGTTTTCTCCAAATACACCAATTTACATTCAGGTAATGGAATACATAAAAAAAGAGATCGTAACAGGACATTTATTGCCTGGCGATAAAATTCCCTCTGTCCGTGAATTAGCCAGTGAATTACAAGTGAATCCAAATACGATTCAGCGTACATTTCAAGAGCTAGAACGGGATGGAGTTGTTGTAACACGTAGAGGAATGGGCCGGTATGTAACGAATGAAGGGGAGAAAATTATGGAGCTGCGAAAAGAGATGGCGAAAGAATTACTTCATTCTTTTATAGATGGAATGGACAATTTAGGTTTTTCAGAAGAAGAAATTCTTACAATTCTTCGTTCTTCATTACATGATAAGAGGGAGGAGAGCCAATGACAGAGCTATTAAAAATAGAAAACTTATGGAAGAGATACGGATTAAAAGCAGTGATCCGTGAATTAAACATAGAGATTACGGAAGGGAAAATCGTTGGGCTTGTTGGAGATAACGGGAGCGGGAAAACGACGTTATTGAAAATAATTGCAGGTTTGCAACACCCTTCTGAAGGTAGTATTACAATAGACGGTAAAAAGGTAGGATTACAGACGAAAGAAATCGTTTCATTTATGTCCGATAAGCCAGTCTTTGATGATTGGATGACTATAAAAGACGCTTTATTTTTCTACCGAGATTTTTATAAAGACTTCGATATTCAAAAAGCGGTAGATACGATTGCAGAATTTAAAATACCGTTAGAAGAAAAAATTACAGCATTGTCAAAAGGTATGGTTGAGAAGCTGCAGATTATTTTAACGTTTTCTCGAAAAGCGAAACTATACGTACTGGATGAGCCATTGGGCGGGATAGATCCTCTTTCTAGAGAACATGTATTGAATCTAATTCTACAGTTCTATAGAGAAGATTGTACGATATTAATTTCCACTCACTTAATAAATGAAATTGAAAATATTTTTGATGAAGTGATCTTTTTAAAAGATGGAGAAATGGTTCTATATGAAAATGTAGAAGAAATTCGTTTTCAGAGAGGAAAAGCGGTTCATGAATTGTTTAAGGAGGTGTTTAGTAAGTGAAGTCAGTACTTTCCTATTTATGGAATGTAAATAAGAAAAGATATATTGTTACTTTTTTACTCTTTGTGCTAATTGAAGCTGTGTTATTTTCACAAATGATTGTAAGAAAAAGTGATGCGGCTATCAGTAGACAAGAGGGCATATTTGGAATCATTATGATTATATTTTTCTTTTATGTTGTTTATATGTTTATACAAACAATGAAATCATATTCACGCTTACTAACTAATCCAATGTTACGACTTACAGCAATATCTGGGAAACAATATGTAATTTCTATGCTTATTTTCTCATTTATCGCAATGGCTATATGGTATGGGATATGTGGAATTCTTTTCTACGTAAGTTATGTATTAGCTTTTCCTACGACTTCTGTATATATAGAGGCAAAAGAGATTATGCAAATGGGCATAATGAACAATTTAATATATACAATAAGCGATTTATTTGAATTTTTGTTTAGTGTGTTACAAATTATATTAGTGATTACTTTAGTTAAGTTACTTGTTAAAAAGAAAAAAGCGCAAAATATACTAATCGTTATTATTTTTCTAGTAATAAATATCGCAATTACTTTAGCGACAACTTTGCTAGGAAAATTAGCTCCAGCTTTCCAAGTATTGCGAAGAGTAGAATATCATAGTGAAAGCAAGAGTCTGTTTATTAATATGTTTCAAGAAAATGGATTTAATATTTTTAATATAAGTTTCATGGTAATGGTTAGTGCTCTAATAATATATGTAATTGCTTATATTATCGATAAAAAACTAGAAGTCTAAAGGAGGAATCAGCATTGGGAAACGTAGTAGTAAAATTAGAGAATGTTCGAAAAAAGATTGGTGGAACGGAAATTATTCGTGGTTTATCATTTGAGGTTCGTGAAGGAGAAGTATACGGATTCCTTGGACCGAACGGTAGCGGTAAGACGACGACGATCCGTATGATGACAGGTCTTATTTCAATGACAGAAGGCGATATTACAATTTGTGGACATAGTATTCGCTCGGAGCGTGAAAAGGCACTAGAGCAAATTGGAGCGATTGTAGAAAATCCTGAACTATATGATTATATGACAGGAATGCAAAACTTAAAGCATTTTGCGAACATGGCCATTACACCGATTAGTAAAGAGCGTATTGCTGAGATTGTAAAGCTTGTTGAATTAGAGCATGCAATTCATAAAAAGGTGAAAACATATTCACTTGGTATGAAACAACGTTTAGGAATTGCACAGGCATTACTTCATCAGCCAAAAATCTTAATTTTAGATGAGCCGACAAATGGATTAGATCCAGCTGGTATTCGCCAAATTCGTGATTATTTACAACGTTTAGCGAAAGAAGAGAATATTGCTGTAATCGTATCAAGTCACTTATTGAGTGAAATTGAATTAATGTGTGATCGCGTTGTTATTATTAAACAAGGTGAGTTTGTACAAGAGTACAACTTACATGAAAAAGTGAAACATGATGAGGCAGTCGTTGTAGCGTTTGAAGTAGATGAAGTTCAGAAAGCGAATGAAATTATTAAAGGTAAAGCAAAAGGGAATGTGATTGTAGCATCTGTAACAAAAGAAAACATTCCGCAACTTGTCAAAAAACTTGTTCATGCTGAGGTGCTTGTATACGGAGTTACTGTTCAAAATAAAACGTTAGAGGATGAGTTCTTAGCGATTACTGGGGGAGTGAAAGCGTAATGTTTAAATTAATTCAAAATGAATTTTTAAAATTACATGCGAAAAAAGGTATGTATATTTTAATTAGTGTCATTGCTTTATTGGAGATTTTAGGAGCTGTAGTACTGGCGAAATGGGGTGAAGCTGGTAGTTTAAGTGGATCTTACTTAGATTTTGTAAGTTCAGATATCGGCTTAATTATGATATTCACAACGATTTTTGGAATTACAACAGCTTCTCGTACAATTACAGATGAATTCCAAAAAGGAACGATTAAACAATTATTAATTCGTCCAAGAAAACGAATGACAGTTTTATTTTCTAAATATATTACAGTGTTATTAACGATGTTATTTATTGTATTTGCTAGTATGTTAATTGCCATGATTATTGGATTAATTGTAATGGACGGTAGTAAAACTGAATTAACGTTAGGAATTGTTTTGAAAACAATATTATATCAGTTGCTATCGCCATTTTTCTTTGCAACACTTGCATTTTTCTTAGCAAACGTATTTAGAAAGTCTGTATTACCATTAATTATTACGATGTTCCTATTATTCTTACAAGGAGCAATTAATATGGCACTAATGATGTTTGCAAAAGGTGTAGCGAAGTTTGTAGTATTCTTCCATTTGGATTTAAGAGCTTACGACAGTAATAAATTAATTAGTGGTGGAGTAGAACCTACATTTACAGAATTTACGTTTACAACTTCATTATTACTTGTAGTTGCATACTTTGTTGTATTACTTGTAGCTTCAAGTGCATTATTCCAAAAACGTGACGTATTATAATAAAAGAAATCCCCGCTTGTAAAAACGGGGATTTTTATTACATAAATTTCTCTTAGATTGCAACTTGAAGAACAGAGATATGGTATTTTAAGAGATATGCTGTTTGAAATGATTTGAGAAAAATAGGAAGAATTTCAACTAGATTCATATTGTAATTTAGTTATCCAATTATTTATAAGGAAAGGACGCCTATAAAATATTGATTCAAGTTTTACTTTATTTTTTACTATCTTTGGGGGTGTTTCATGTGCACTATGCATTTTCACGTATAAGACTACGTAGTTTTTTTGGATGGATGATTATAGGGGTGTTCCTTACAATGATTCCATTAGGTCTAGCAAATGTTTCTGAGAATACGATGGAGGTTATTTCACAAATAACTGTATTTTTTGTATTTCCGTTACTTTGGCTATACGTAAAAACAAATAAAAATAATGTTGTATTTAACAGTTTTTTTGATAAGCCAGGACGTTTACCTTGGGGATTAATTGTATTAGCAACGATAATGGGAATGATTTTTTCGGTTGGCATATCTCAGATTCAATTTTACATATTAGCACATACGTTACCGAATTTCTTAGTTACTATGTTAGAAGACGGAAATGTTATTAATACGAGTAACATATATATGACGATATTTACTTTCATTTCAGCATGTGTGTTAGCGCCTATTATGGAAGAGGTTATTTTTAGGGGATTTTTCTTACAGCGAATGGCTTATAAATGGGGAATTAAAAAAGCTGTAATTATATCTTCAATTATTTTTGGCCTAGGACATTTTGATGTTATTGGTGCGTTCATGTTTGGTGTCGTTATGTGTCTTTTATACATAAACACAAAAAATATATGGACGAATATAGCTGTGCACGCTCTAAATAATTTGATTGCAACAAGTATGCAATTTTTCGGTGGAGAAGAAAGTGGTACAATCTCAATTACTGAATTACAAGCGCAAAGTAATTTATGGATTGGTATCGGTCTTACGATTGTCGGATTACTTTGGTTAATTCCTTACATTTGGAAACAATGGCGTACAGTAAAAGAAGTTGGCGTGCCACCAGTACGGTTTATAAATGAGCTAAAAGTAGTGAGTGCATCACAAGAAAATGAAGTGTATAGTCAAGTGATCATAACCGATAGATTGATGGCTATAGAGTTACCAGATGAGGTTGTAAATAAGCTTCGGTTAGAAGAAAATGATTATGTAACAGTATCTGTGGAAGAAGATAAAATCATTATAAAGAAAGCACATAATAGATAATTAAAAAGTAGCTCCTTAGGAGCTGCTTTTTAATTTGTAATAATTTCCACACGAAAATTATTACCGTTCTTTACATATTTAATATCTGTAACAGTGCGGACCGTCTTTAAAATCTCCACTTTTTCACCAATTCGCGGGATGGTTGGAACATTGTCCCAAATACCAAGTAAGTCATCTAATTGTGCCGTTTTTTCATAAAACCAGATTTTCAATGTAAGGCCCCTTTCTCGAACTTTATGTATTTTAATACATGATATATTATTTTTATTCTTAATGTAAGGGGTTTTTTTATATTTTATGAATAAAAATAAATTAATTTTCTGGGAAGATATGTTCAATATCAGGAGTAAGAGATACTTCTGATAATACGATATGAGAAACTGTCGTTGCATATGAAGAAACATCATTGATAAATTCTTCAAGTTCAACGAGTGAAGGAACAGAAATTTTTACAATGTAGCATAAGCTTCCTGTTACTCGGTAACAAAAACTTGCAGATGGATAAGACTGAATAAACTGTTGCATACGTGTTGTATCACCATTTTTTAAAGTGATTTCTAAAATACAATCTAAAACTAGCCCTGCTTTTTTATAGTCGATATCGATTGTATATTTTTGAATAACGCCTTCACTTTCAAGTTTACGAACACGTTCTGCAGTAGACGGAGCAGATAAGTTTACTCGTTTCGCCAATTCACGCATAGAAAGGCGACTATCATTATATAATTCATTTAAAATTTTTCGATCAACACGGTCTAGTTGCATTTGTAAATATACCTCCAGTAAAATAATGATTTTTGTAAAGGGAAAATATAAATTAAGATTCATATGAAATGTAAAGTGAACGTTATTTATTTTACAATAAAACAGAAGGAAATAGGAGGGGAAATGATGGAGAGAATTTCATTATCAAATGTAGGAGATACAAAGTTTCAAAAGTTATTAGGGCATAATTCGGATATATTACATTCGTGGAGTACGTTAGAGGATACACTGTACAATAAAGGAACTCTTTCAGCAGAGTTGAAGGAGCAAGTGAGAAGAACATTAGCGTATGGGAATGAATGTCCATACTGTATGGCAAAGGGAAGACCTGAAGGTGTGCAAAAGGCAGAGGAGATAGGTGTAGCCGTTACTTTTGCGCATACATTTGTTCATGACCGAAAAGCGATAGATGATACTATGTTTCACGTATTAAAACAATATTGGACAGAAAAAGAAATTGTAGAGCTTTGCGCCTATGTTTGCTTTATTACTGCGTCACAACAACTTGGTTTTCTATTTCAATTACAGCCAAATTAAGGGGGAAATGATGACAAATCAAATAGCACTTATCATAATCGATGTACAAAAGGCATTTCAATTACCAGATTGGGGCGAGAGAAATAATATTTTTGCTGAAGAAAATATGAGAATTTTGTTAGAAGAATGGAGAAAAAGGAAACAATCAGTTTTTCATATTCAACATGTAAATAAAGAAAATGCTCAGTCAATGTTTTATGAGAGAGCGGAAACGGTAAACTTTAAAGAAGAAGTGCAACCACTACCTGGTGAAGTGGTTATTCAGAAGTTCGTTAATAGCGCGTTCATTGGGACAAATTTAGAAGAGCAATTAAGAGAGAAGAAATGTAATGCAGTAGTAGTTGTGGGATTAACGACAAATCATTGCGTGGAAACTACGACACGAATGGCAGGGAATTTAGGATTTACAACGTATTTAGTGAGTGATGCAACGGCTACTTTTAACCGTAAAGGTTTAGATGGTAAAGAGTATAGTGCAGAAGATATTCACAATATGACGTTTGTAAATTTACATGAAGAGTTTGCTACGATTGTGACGACAAAAGAAGCATTAAAATTATTTTAAAAAAATAATTGCGAATTATATAGAAAAAAATAAGAATATTTCGTATAATCTAAGTACAATCATTTTGAAATAGGGGTGGCATCATATGGAGCAAATTCCGGTAAAGAGAATAGAAGAAGTACTTGTTGTAGCAGGGGATGATAAACAGAAGCAAAAGGAATTTTATGAACTGCTCTTATCTACTGAGTTTTATGTTGCTGGTTCACTAGAAGCAGAGGACGGGGCAGCAGAAGGAATACTTCGTTTGCGTCATTTCCAAGGAGAGGGTAGATGGATCGTTCCGTTCTTTACACAAATGAAATTTGTAAAAGATGTGTTGCCAGAAGGAACGCCCCTTATTACGATACGTGGGAAAGAGTTATTTGGTAGCATTGAGAAAGATGCTACAGCTGTATTAAATGTTGGCACTGATATAAGTAAAACATTTGTTCCAGAAGAAATTGCAGATATCGCATCTGGACGAATTTTTAATTATTATAAGTAAAAGGAAAAGCGTAATCGCTTTTCCTTTTTAATTTGAACATGGAGTGGCTATACCGGAAGAAATAGAGACTGTTTTATTATTTGTGTTTATGGTTGCTGTAGCTCCAAGTGGAATACCGATGTTTGGACTTATATGTCCAATTGGTAAACCGAATAGGACAGGTATATGATATGGCGTGAAATATTCATATAATATTGTTTGCAATGATTGAGATGGCTTTGAAGGGGTGCAGTCGTGACAACTTGTGAAAATAACGCCCATGCATTCATTAAACTTTCCAGATAAAAGTAGCTGATTTAACATACGGTCAATGCGGTACGGTTCTTCACCAATGTCTTCAAGTAATAAAAGTGTATTGTCCGTATTTATCTCGTAGGGCGAGCCAATTATACTCGTTAACACAGCTAAATTTCCTCCAACTAACGTACCTGTAACTTTACTGTGAGAGCTAGGCACGATACATTCTGATGCAGATAAAATGGTTGAATACGGATGGAATAGCTGATTGAAAGAGGAGAAAGATAGGGAATCAATACCTTTTCCTAGTTCTTCAATCATCGGACCATGAAATGTTATAAGCTTTGCATAACGTGAAACAGCAGTATGCAAAGCTGTAATATCGCTATATCCCCAAAAGATTTTTGGATTCTGCCTAATAACTTCATATTGAATGTGAGGAAGAAGACGAGCACTTCCATAACCACCTCGTGCACAAAAAATTGCCTTTACTTCATTATTTGTAAATGCTTCATGTATATCGTCAAGCCGAACCTGATCACTTCCGGCTAAAAATCCATATTTCTCGTAAACACTCTTCCCGATTATTACAGATAACCCCATCTTTTGTAATATATTCACACCTTTTAATACATTTTCGATTGTAGGTGGACCAGATGGTGCAATAATCATTACTGTATCACCTTGTTTTAATGCATTTGGATAAATCATTAAGCTCAGCCTCCTTCTCTTTCAATATATTCGCTTCATATGAAGTTCAACCCTTGCAAAAGCAGGGGAAAGCTTATCAAATAAAGAAGATATAAGGGAAATAGGAGGGAAAATGATGTTTACAAGTCGAGTAACAGACATATTAAAAATTGAGTATCCCGTCGTTCAAGCCGGTATGGCAGGCGCGATTACGTCGCCAGAACTTGTTGCAGCAGTAAGTAATAGCGGAGGGTTAGGGATGCTTGGAGCGGGCTATATGAGCCCAGAACAAATTCGTGAAGCAATTTATAGAATAAGAGAACTAACAGATAAGCCTTTCGGTGTTAATTTACTTGTAACGAAAGAGATACAAATAGAAGAAGAGAAGGTAAATGAGGCGAAAGTATTACTAAGTGGAGTGAATAGAGAATTAGGTATAGAAGTAGAAGGGACGTTAAAGCTTCCAAAAAGCTATAAGGAACAATTACAAGTGCTATTAGATGAAAAAGTACCGGTCGTTAGTTTTGCATTTCAAACGTTAGAAAAAGAAGAAATAAATGATTTGAAAAGAAGTGGAATAAAAGTTATCGGAACAGCTACCCATGTGAAGGAAGCGAAAGTACTTGCCGAGCTAGGAGTAGATATTATTGTCGGGCAAGGTAGCGAAGCCGGAGGGCATAGAGGAACGTTTATTGGGAAAGAACGAGATGCTATGATCGGTACCTTTGCGTTAATACCTCAGTTAGTAGGAGCAGTTCCGGATATCCCGATTGTTGCAGCAGGTGGTGTAATGAACGGGCAAGGGCTTGTTGCGGCATTGGCACTAGGAGCAGAAGGTGTTCAAATGGGATCCGCCTTTTTAATAAGTGAAGAGAGTATTACGCACGATGTGTATAAAGAAGCGATTTTACATAGTACAGATACGAGCACAACTGTAACTCGTGCGTTTTCCGGGAAATATGCACGGGGTATCCGTAATGAATTTATAGAGAGACATGAAGGAAAAGAAGAAGGGCTTCCGATGTATCCAGTGCAAAACGTATTAACTTCTAAAATACGCCAAGAGGCAGCGAAGCAAAATAAGGAAGAATATATGTCACTTTGGGCAGGACAGGCAGCATCGTTGGCACGAATCGAATCAGCTCAGCATGTAGTGGAGCGAGTTATGAAAGAAGCGGAGAATGCAATCGAACAATTACAAAATATATACAAAAAGACCACTTGAGTAATTCAAGCGGTCTTTTCATTAATTTGCTTTATAAAATTGTTGGATGGCTTCGTCGATGTAAACCCAGCCCTTCCAACCTAAGTGCATATGATCTTTTAAGAAGTATTTATCGTATTCATGATTTGAGAAGTCGGCAATTGGATAACCAGCTTTTTCAATTTGCTCATGAACTTTCTTATAGTATGCTTCGCGGCGTTCTTTCGGGAAGCCAGCGTAGTCGTACCAAGGACCTTTTACAGGAACAGAAATGAAGAGTGGTTTTGCACCAGATTGTTTTAATAAATCAAGTACAATTTGTAAATCTTCATATTCTGGCGATTGGTCGTAAGCATCATTTTTTAAGTAACCTTCACGTTGCTTTAATTTTTTCTTAATTTTGCTATTGAAGTAACCATCTTCGATACCATATTCATTAGATCCAGATTCTGTTGCACCTGTTTGATCCGCATGTTTACGAGCTTCTTCCCAGTTCATTTGTTTTAATGAAGGATCGAGCTTCTCTTTGTGGGGTTTAATATTAAACATGGCTGTAAATAAATCTTTACGATCTAAAATGTTACGGTAAATATAAGCGAAAGGTTTAGCTGCAAGTGCTTTTACTTTATACTTCGTATCATCATAAGCGATACCTTCAAGCGAAATTTTTAATAAAGTTTCTTTTTTTACAATCTCAAAGTTTAATAAACGCTTTGCAATTTGTTTTTTCATTTCAGGTTGTAAATCATTGTTGAAAATGAAGTGGTAACCTTGTTGTTTTGAAAAGTTAGGTGCAAAGTGCGTTTCATCAATACCTTGTGGTACAAACCATTGCGGAGAAAGAACGAATACCATTTTCTTATCTTTCAATTGATCCATTGTAGATGCGAAGTTTAACACATGTACAAGGTCTTGTGTTCCGCCGCGTCCAAGAAGGAATGGCGTAAATCCTTCAGGCTTTACTTTAAAATAATTAGATGGATGGAAAGCATCCATACGTGCGAATTCCGATGAACCGTACATCGGAAGATATTTTGGATTTGCTAACATCTTTTGCTGTAAAATCATACTTTGAATTTTTTCTTCTTTTAAAGAAGTAGCAGCTTGTTCTACTTTTTCATCACTTAAAAGTGGAAGTAGGAAGCGCGTTGGAATAAGTAAGAATACAGCAAAAAGGGCCAATGCTAAAAGCATCGGACCAAATTTTGCTTTGTTCATCGGATTTCTTCCAACTTCTTAATAACCATGTTTGGTGTAGCCCACTCGTCACGGTCAAAATCAGAAATAGAAACTTCAATATCTAAACGCTCTTGGAATTCAACTAATAAAGATACTACAGCGAAAGAATCAAGGATACCTTCTTCAAATAATTGAACATCTAAGTTTTCTTTCACAATATCGTTTTCACATACTTCTTCTAAAATATCTAATACTTGCTCTTTGAATTCTGCCATTTTTAAAATCTCCTTTATATCCGAAATTATTATATGTGCAACTTCTTAATGGAATAAGAAGGGTGCATTAAAAGTATCTGTTAAGGTGTCCAGAGAAGATTAGGAAACCGAAACATACAACGTGGAACGTAATTACAATCGCAAGGATGCGTGTGAATTTATTGTTTGGCCAAAACTTATGCTTTTTGTTTTTTCGTTCGAAAATATCGAATAAAATAAACAGTGCGGCATGATATAGACCATAAATAATATACTGCGCAACAGCGCTTCCTTGGATATGCCAAATTCCCATAATGAAAAAGTTTAAAAATGCACCGATATATGAAATTGTGTAACGGTTCTTAATTAACTTTTTCTTCGTTGCAAAAAAGACGAAACGCATGTAAATAAAATCACGGAACCAGAATGATAAACTCATGTGCCAGCGGTTCCAGAAGTCTTTAATATTACGACTAAGGAATGGCTTATTAAAGTTTTCTGGCGTTTTAATTCCCATCATATAACTTACACCAATTACAAAAGAGCTATAACCAGCAAAATCAAAGAATAGATATAAGCTATAGCTATACATGTAAATCATATTTGAAAAGATTGTATCGTGTTGAGCGAATGCTGGATCCATACAATATTGCTTTATTAAGTAAGCAATAATAAATTTATACAAGAAACCTTGGAAAATACGATTTAGTCCTGTATATAGTAAATTTTGATATTCTTCAGCGCTAGGTGGCTTTTGAATATCTTTTTGGAATCTTCTGTAACGATCGATAGGTCCTGTTGAAATTGCAGGGAAGAATAAAACGAATTCCCAGAAGTTAAAGAAAGAAAGCTCTTTAATTAAACCATCACGAACTTCAAATACCATTTGAACTGCTCTGAATGTTACGTAAGATATACCTAGAAAAACAACAAGTTTTAACTCAGGTAATAACGATGCAAAGGGTGCGATTTTTGCCAAAATAAGAGGCAAAATCGATAAAATAACAGCTATGCAAAATGTGAATGTACTATTATTTTGCTTTCTTAAAATTAAATAGCCTTTAATAAGGGCATATTGCCAAATAATAAATGCAGCTAACATCATTGCTTGCTTTGGTTTATCTGAGAAGATAATAGCAAGCATGACTAATGTTAAAACGGCATTATATTTACGCAACATTTTACCTTTTAATCCAGCTATGATAGTAGGTATTAATAAAATGCCCACTATAGCGAAAAAATAAAATGATCCATATGCGGTCATGCTGTAACCTCACTCAATAATTTTTTGCGATCTACCTTTCCATTTGGTGTCATTGGAATAGAAGATTGATACATGAATTTACGTGGAATCATGTAGTTTGGTAATCGCTCATTGAGTTCTTTTTTGATTGCAGATGTTAATTTGAATTCTTTTTCAAACGAATGCTCTCCAGGAACAACAACCGCTAATAAATAATCGTATTTCTCACCTTTTTTAATTGGAACGATAACTGCTCCCTCTACGTAAGAACACGCACGAAGGTGATGCTCAATTTCTTCTAATTCCATTCGATAACCATGCAGCTTAATTTGGAAATCAAGACGACCATTATAGAATAGAAGACCATTTTCTACATAGCCAGCATCGCCTGTTTTATAGGCGCGCTCACCGTCAATCATAGTAAATGCTTTTTCTGTTAATTCAGGGCTTCCTAAATATCCAACGCTTACGCTTGGACCGACAATTACGATTTCACCTTTTTCACCATCAGGTGCAATCGTGCCATCTTCTTTCATAATAAGAAGGCGACAGTCTGATTTACAATAGCCAACTGGAAGTGATTTGTATTGATCAAGTACTTCTTCTGTAACGTGAATACCTGTTACAGCGACAGTAGCTTCTGTTGGACCGTACGTATTCATAATTGTTGCATTTGGGAAACGCTCAATTAATTTTCTAGCTACTTCATTTGGTAATACTTCACCGCAGAATAAGAATGTTTTCATGTTCGGTAGCATACTCTCAGAGAAGGATGCTTCCATTAAACACATTTCAGCGAAAGAAGGTGTGGAAGTCCATACTTGTATATCCGATTGCTCTAAAGAAGCAAACAAGTCTTTTGGACGCGCAATCATATCTTTATCGATTGCCCAAAGTGTACCACCTGTTACTAATGATGGGTAAATATCCATGACAGATAAATCGAATGAGAAAGGTGCTTGGTTTAAGAATACTTGCCCTGTTTGTAAGTTGAAATCTTCTACAGCCCATTTTGTAAAGCTAACAAGGCAGTTATAAGTAATCTGAACCCCTTTCGGATTACCTGTGCTTCCTGATGTGTAAATAATGTAGAAGTTCTCATCACCTTTTACCGCATGTTCAGGATTTGGAGTGTTCCCTTTATGAGTAAAGAAAATATCTTTTAAGTTGTCTTCACTTACGATGCGAACTGGTAAATCAGTTACAGTTACTGCTGCTGCCGATAAAAGTAATTTCGCACCAGAATTTTCAGCGATACGTTGTACACGATCAGCTGGGATAGATAAATCTACAGGAATATAAGCATGTCCAGCTTTTACACATCCTAAAAAGTTAATAATCATTTCAGGTTGCATATGGCCATACACCATAATTGGTGAACGATCATCTGGATACGCAGAAGAAATCCAATGTGCTAACGCATCAGAATCTTCCTTTAATTGTTTGTACGTAATTTTCGCATCTCGCCAAACAAAAGCAGTTTGATCAGGCGTTTCAATAGCCCACTTTTCAATTAGTTCTAATAACTTCATAACGTTCCCACCCTAGAATTCATTGTAAATAAATGTACTTGTGTTTGTATCATGGAATCCATACAACCAAAGTAATGCAAATAAAATTGCAAGGTAATAAACCGTCTTTGCAATCCATTGTGTGAGTGGTCGAGACCATATCTCTTTTAATCTTTCCATGTCTTTCCCTCTCTTAATGAAATAATAGCTCTTTGTAGGTATCATGTCCTACATTATTGTGAAAAAAACAAAATCCCACATTTTAGGTAAAAATAAGTCAAAAGGCTCTTTTCTGATATTAGCACTAAATACTAAAAAAGAAAATCCCTAACTTAGCAATTATATTACATTCAGCATGAATTTGTAATGGGTTTGATATGTAAATAGGAAGTGGATTGTGTGAATGTATAAAATTGCCCTGAGAGAATGTATAGAAATGCAATATTTGTTTGCATTTTTTCATAGTTAATGTATGAATTCCTAAAGTTTCTTAAAAGGAGGAATCTCTAATGAAGAGGGTTTGGAAGGATCTTATTTCAGAAGAAAACATTATAAAATGGAGACGACATTTCCACAAGTATCCGGAATTATCATTTCATGAAAAAGAAACTTCGAAATTTATATATGATACATTATGCTCGTTTTCTTCTTTTGAAGTAACGAGACCGACGAAGTATAGTGTACTAGCAATTAAAAGAGGCGTGAAGCAAGGGAAAGTGATTGCGATTCGAGCTGATATAGATGCTTTACCAATCCAAGAGGAGACAAGGAAATCTTATACGTCTGTAAATAAAGGAGTGATGCATGCATGTGGGCACGATGCTCATGCAGCTATTTTATTAAGTACAGCAGAGGTGTTATCAAATATGAAGGAAGAGTTTGTAGGGGAAATTCGTCTATTCTTTCAGCATGCAGAAGAAGTATACCCTGGTGGTGGACAAGAAATGGTCGAGGCGGGCGTTATGGACGGTGTTGATTATGTAATAGGTTTACATGTTATGTCTGGATTGGAGAGCGGAAAGATAGGCATTGCGTATGGGCCAATGATGGCAGCTCCAGACGTATTTACAGTTGAGATTCAAGGCAAAGGAGGACATGCAGCACGTCCAGAAGAAACGATTGATCCTATTGTTATCGGAGCACAGATTATTACAAATTTACAACATATCGTATCAAGAAATACAAGTGCTTTCATGCAAAGAGTCGTTTCAGTTACGCAGTTTCATGGGGGAATGGCTGATAATATTATTCCAAGTACAGCAACTTTAATGGGAACTGTACGTTCTTTTAATCAAACATTAAGAATAGAAGCGGAAGAAAAAATTGAGAAAATCGTGAAAGGAATTACAAAAGCACATGGAGGAGATTATACATATACGTATCGTTACGGATATGATCCTGTTATTAATGATGAATATATTACGAAAGTAGTAGAAGAAAGTGCACTACATTTGTTTGGGAATGAGCGTGTTGTGAAGCTTGAACCTTCTATGGGAGGAGAAGATTTTTCAGCATATTTAAGAAAAGCGCCGGGTTGTTTCATTAAATTAGGAACAGGTAATGAAAATATAGATACTTGTTATCCACACCATCATCCGAAATTTGATGTGGATGAATCAGCATTAATTTGTGGAGTGGAGCTATTTTTAGAGACGACTATAAGGTTAATAAAATCATAGAAAAACAAAAAAAGGCAACTGCGCTCTATTGCAGTTGCTTTTATTTCTTTCCGTCAGAGAGGGCTGAGAAAGAACTATGCTCATTCATAGTATATGAATAGCTAACGGACAAGCTTGTACATTTTAATCATTTTTTTAAAAATAGTTGTTGACATTGATAATCAATGTCAATTAATCTAAATGTAGTTGAAATTGATAATTATTATCAATAGGATGGATGCGACATGTTAATGAGAAAAAAATTTCACCTTCTACGGAGGGGATTAAAAGATAAAAATAAAGATGTTGATCAGCATATGGAATGGCAACGAAATATAATTCGGTCTGAATATGTAGATGAGAAGAAGAGTATTCAAACAGAAAAAGAGATACAAAGTAAAGGGAGAGGTTCAGTTGAGTAAGTTAGTAATGATTTTTGCAAGTATGAGTGGAAATACAGAGGAAATGGCTGACCATATTGCCGGCGTAATTCGTGAAACAGAAAATGAAATTGAAGTTATTGATATTATGGATTCACCAGAAGCTTCTATATTAGAACAGTATGATGGAATTATTTTAGGTGCATACACTTGGGGAGATGGTGATCTTCCTGATGATTTCTTAGATTTTTATGATGCAATGGATTCTATTGATTTAACTGGGAAAAAAGCGGCAGTATTCGGATCATGTGATTCGGCTTATCCGAAATACGGAGTGGCGGTTGACATTTTAATAGAAAAGCTACAAGAGCGCGGTGCAGCAGTTGTGTTAGAAGGACTAAAAGTAGAATTAACGCCAGAAGATGAAGATGTAGAGAAATGTTTACAGTTTGGAGCTGAATTTGTAAAACACCTTTCTTAATGGCAGAAGGGAGATGAAGAGCAAGTGCATGAGAAAATCTCAATTAAAACGATGACAGATTATCATTTGTATGATTTTATGCGGTGTCCGCATAAATTTTATTTTCGTCATATAAAAAGAAGAGAACCTTCTTCATTTGAATGGCAACAAATAGCACAAATGATTGTGAATCAAATTATTAACGAGTATTACACGCTACCTGCGGGTCAACAAACGAAAATTGTACTTTTAATATTAATAGAAAAGTGTTGGAAAAAAGTAAGGATTAATATGTTTGCTTCGAAGACAGAGTACTATATTGTATTAGCGAAGCTAACGGATCACTTATTACAGTTTGTTGAAAGGGATGATAGTCAGACACCACCATTGTTTTTATACGAGAAGTTTCAAACATATATGGAAGAGTTAGGTGTCCACATGTCATTGACATTTGAAGTTGGTGAGTGGAGTGCTGAGTCGTTTGTAATTAAAAAGTATGTTGTCGATGCAGATGAGGAAATGCTTGCTCTTTGTCAGAAGCTAATAACAGTATTCAGTTATAAAGCTTTCGGCGTTCTTCCAGGAAAAATTGAAGTTATTAATTTAATAGAAGGAACTAAGTATGAGTACATTCCGAAACAGGAAGATATTATAACCGGAATGGCTGATTTATCTAGAATGAAAGAAATGTTACAGCAACCTGAGCATTATACAGAGCGTCATTTTCGTTCTGAGTGTATGAGTTGCGCGTTTCGTAGCGAATGCCAAAGGGAAGAAGTAAAGAAAGAAGCGAAGCAGAAGAAAAATATCGTACATTAAAGGATGCAATTTTGCATCCTTTTTTGTTATTGACATGAAAAGCTTTTCATCATTTACGGTATATTTGTAGCAGATTTTAATAAAGTGAAACTTTAATCAGTGGGGGGTTGTTCATCCCCCACTGATTATTAGCCTTAACCAATCGGGCTTTAACGGGCAGCCCGCCCCCCACCTAACTTCTTTGCTTCCGCTGAATTATGAGGTGGGGGTCTTACTGCCCGCAAATAGCGGGATAAAGGGAGGAATAATTAATGAAAGATGAAACGAAAGTATTTCAATGGTTAAAAGAACAAAATGCTCCTTTTGAAATTCAACTGCAAATCTTACAGGCATTTCAATTGTATAAAGTTATTGTTGAAATGGATAAAAAGTTAATGATGTATGAGGAGAGAGTATATAGGGAGAGAATGTAATCTCATCCCTGTAATATCATTTTTAGCTGTTCTGTACCTGTAATGAATTCGAGTTCATTCTCTGACTCAAAGTTATAAATAATATTATGTAATAAAGGACTGTATTGATAAAAGGTAGTAATGCGGTGAATGAGTAATGGATCATGATGAGAAATAAGTGTACTGTACTGTTCATATACAGAAGTAGTAAACTCATGTCCGAAATCATAATATAGTCCTGCAAAATCAAAAGCAGGATCGCCAATTTGCGCATCACCAAAATCGATAACACCTGAAATGCTTTTGTTCTGCTTGTTAAATAAAATGTGATGATGTGTAAAATCAGCGTGAATGATTGTGTTTTGAAAAGTGGATGTAGCTAAACATGCAAAGAAATTTTCAAATAAGCGATTTAAGGCTAGTTTCTGTAATGAAGTAAGGTTAGTAGTGAGATATTGATTTAATTTTGTTTGTAGCTCTTTCCAGTAGGTACATGTTTTTTCAATAGGGAAACATAGCGGTGTAACTTGGTTTAAAGGAATACTATGTAGTACCGTAAGGAAAGTAGCTAATTGTGTAATAATTGCTTTTAGCTCTGTATCCTCCAGATTGGCAACTGTTTCTGTTTTTAATGGTTCACCATGAATGAGAGTATAGTAACTACAAAGAGGAACCTCCTCAGATTCATTTTTATAAATTAGGTGATATTGTGGAACTTCGATTTCTTGTAGTGATTGAGTGAGAATTGTGCATAGTTCTTTTTCTAACGGAATTCGCATTGCATATTCCTGTTTTCGCGGGAAACGAAACAGTAGCTCATCATTTACTATAACTGCTACATTATCCCATCCTTCTTCATTTTGTTTATATGAACGTATAGAAAGATTAGGCAAAGCTTCTTTTATATAATGTTTGTAAGAGTCCATAATTGTTCCTCGTTTCTGAGTTAAGTTATTCTACTTTATGATATCAGAATTTTCTTTCTATATGTTAAAATATAGCTATCATTATGAAGAAGGGCGGGAGTATTACGAAAAAAAGACTGTTAATCATTTCTCTATGTATCGCTTTTGTATTGTTTTGGTCATATAAAGAGGAGGTTTTTGCTACCTTTAAACCGATTGATCAGTACGGATTAAATAAGGAGTTAAAGAATAAAAGTATAGAAAATTTAACTCATAATGAAATGAAAAAGGTAGGAGAGCATTTTGTGACTGAACAACTATCAGTGTTTGAGTTTAATAATAAAGAAGATGTGAAACGAAAAGGTGAAGAAATATTTTTAAATAGAGGGTATGAACAATTAATGGAAAATTATTATCCAAATCGTTTTCAAGAGTTAGAGTATAAATTTACAAACGAGGAGATACGTGAAGAGACAGATGAGAGTTTTCTCTATCAAGCTGTAGCGTACGTTGCGGGTACTGAAAATGGTAAGAGAAGCGAAATGAAATTGAATTATGAAGTGAAAATTGTAAAGGTTAATAATATATTTATGGTGCTAGAACAAAAGCAGCGCGTACAATAAAGGAAATTCATTGCTCAATAGATCATTTGGGGGTGTACTACTTAATGCGGAATAAAAAGGCCCTCAAGGAATCAAGGACCTTTAAAGATTTTCATTTTGTTGACCAAGTTCTTTTTGAGCAATATATAAATTTCCTTGCTCTACTTGTTTAAGTGTATGAACAGAATCGCCTGCATATCCTTTTTGTGTTTTAACAGTTCTTTTGGAACGATTGGAATTTTGTTTCTTCATATAATAGGCCACCTTTCATCAAAAATAAACGAAAATGATAAGTATGAGTAATACAGCAGCGAAAATGGTAATGCCCATTAAAAACGAAGTGTTTTTATATTTAGGTGGCTTATGTACATCTTGCCGATATCCAGGTGAAATTTCAGGGGCAAATTCTTCATCGAATGGTTGCTTTTTTTCTTTTTCGTCCATATGTACCCACCTTTCTTTTTCATTATATTATACGTTACAAGAAAAAATATGCATAAAGAAAACAGCCACTTTATTATTAGCGGCTGTTTTGTGTTGTATATTTTCGTTGTACTTGAAAGAGACGGATAAGTAGGAAGGCAGCGCCAAATGCTAGACCGATAATAAGACCGATCCAATAGCCTTTTGCGGCCCATTCTGTATACGTTGCTAATATGTAACCTAGTGGTAGACCTATTATCCAATAAGCAATTAAAGTCATAATTAGAGCAACATTTACATCTTTATAACCACGCAGAGCTCCTTGTACAGGGGTTGCAATTGCATCTGAAATTTGAAATAAAATCGCAAAGATAAGAAATTCTTTTGCTAAATGATGAACTTTTGCATCTGTCGTATAAATAGAAGCAATTTGATTATCAAAGAAGTAGAGAAGAATCGAATATAATAAAGCAAAGGCAAGGGCTAATCCAATTCCAATCAGTCCGTATTGTTTTGCATTATCGTAACGTTTTGCTCCAACTTCGAATCCGACTGCAATAGTCATTGCCATTGCTAAACTGAGCGGAGTCATATATAACAAGGAAGCAAAGTTCATAGCTGCTTGATGAGCTGCAATAGTTGTCGTACTAAAATTACTCATCATGAGCGTTACCGCAGCAAAAATACTCGTTTCAAAAAAGATAGCAAATCCGATAGGAACGCCAAGCTTTAAGAATGCTGTCCAACTAGAAAGAGAAGGGCGATATAATTGTTTGAAAATGTTGAAAGAGGCAAAAGGCTCTTTCGTCTGAATAATAATGACTGTAATAATTAAAATGCACCAATATGTTGCAGTGGAAGCAATTGCTGCTCCGACACCACCAAGCTTTGGGAAACCGAAGTTACCAAAAATTAATAGGTAATTTAATATTACGTTAATTGGTAATGATAGCAATGTAATAATCATCGTTGTTCGAGTTTTTCCTAATGTATCAATAAATCCACGTAAAACAGTGTAAGTGAATAAAGGTATAATTCCTATTGCGATAATACTTAAAAATTGAGCTGCAATTCGTTCCACAGGTTCTTCTAAGCGCATGCCGTTTAAAATAGGTGAAACGACGAAGAAACCGATGAGGATAACAACGAAGCTAGCACAAATTGCTAAATAAACTGCTTGTATGACAACGTGGGGAACGTCCTTTTTTTTCTTGGATCCGACGAGCTGTGCAACAATGGGAGTAGTAGCCATTAAAATTCCTGTTAATCCCGTACTAACTGGAAGCCATATACTTGTTCCAATTGCAACACCTGCTAAATCAGTTGGACTTGCATGTCCTGACATTGTTGTATCAAAAAAACTCATCGCAAATAATGACATTTGCGTTACGAAAATCGGAAAAAATAGTAATACAAATTGCTTTAACTTTTGTGAAAATGAAGTAGTTTCTTTCATAAAATCCCCTTTCCATATAAAAAAACAAACTCTTACTATCATACAATTTAATCAAAGATTAGAAAAGAAATACGCGCCTACAACATATGAAACCAATAAAAAAAGGATGCACTTTGAAAAGGGATAAGGTATTATGATAAGGTGTGAAAAAATTACATATTATTTGTTATTAAGGAGGCACTACTTGTGGCTGATTGGTTAATTGGTTTAATCATGGGTGCTGTTGAAGGGTTAACAGAGTTTCTACCAGTATCATCAACAGGACATATGATTTTAACAGGACATTTAATTGGATTTGACGATGAGAGAGCGAAAGTTTTTGAAGTTGTTATCCAATTGGGATCGATTTTAGCAGTTGTTGTTATATTTTGGAAGCGTCTATGGTCGTTAGTTGGAATAGGTAAAGTAACAGACGGACCATCGTTAAATTTATTACATATTATTATCGGGATGATTCCTGCCGGGATACTTGGCGTATTATTCCATAGCACTATTAAAGAGGTTTTATTTGGTCCAGGACCAGTTGTTATTAGCTTAGTAGCCGGTGGTATTTTAATGATTGTTGCTGAGAAGTTTTCAAAACCAAGTACAGCAAGAACGTTAGATGAAATCACATATAAACAGGCATTTACAATTGGAATGTTTCAATGTTTAGCTCTTTGGCCAGGATTTTCTCGTTCTGGTTCTACAATCAGTGGTGGTTTATTAGCTCGCGTGTCGCATACAGCGGCAGCTGAATATACGTTCATTTTAGCGGTGCCGATGATGGTAGCTGCAAGTGGATTAGATTTAATTAAAAGCTGGGATGTATTAAGCTCGGCAGATATAACGCTATTTGTAACAGGATTTGTAACTGCATTCGTTGTTGCGATGCTTGCAATTGTTTCATTCTTGAAATTATTATCTCGTGTGAAACTAACACCGTTCGCTTATTATCGTTTCATTTTAGCTGCGGTATTCTATTTCTTCATTATGTAATAAAAAAAACTGCCGAGCTCGGCAGTTTTTTTTATTTTACTATTTTTTCCACCATATTTTCCATTACATGCTCCCAAAGAGAAGTATCATCAGCTAATGTAGCACGGAAATTAGCATACATTTCTTTTTGTTTTTCTTCGAATGTTGGATCTTCTTTTTCAGGTAATGTAGCGCGCATTGAAGTTACTAATTCTTGTACTTTTGGAGCGCGTGGTCCAAAGACGGCTTGTTCATTTCCATCTTTATCAATGAAAATAAAGATTGGAATCGCACGTGCTGTTCCATTTGTTAAATATTGATCCATTAATTCTAAGTTTTCGTCGCGAATTAATAAACTCA
Source organism: Bacillus sp. FSL K6-1218 (assembly GCF_038006445.1). Classification (NCBI taxonomy): domain Bacteria; kingdom Bacillati; phylum Bacillota; class Bacilli; order Caryophanales; family Bacillaceae; genus Bacillus; species Bacillus sp. FSL K6-1218. The sequence continues at coordinate 1,368,079 of NZ_JBBOVE010000001.1, forward strand.
TTTCAATATTTGCAACTTCAGAAATTCGTTTCATAACAGGTACGCATAAAAGAGCATCGCCACACCAATCAGCAGTTAATACGATAACACGCCAGCCGTCATTTTGACGTTCTTCTAATACAGGGAGTAATTCATTTGGAATTAAAAAGTTATTGTAAATGTGTAGTAGCTCATATTGGTTTACTTGCATTTCATTCACATATGTATCAAAGGACATACCTTTATCAGCCCATTGTTGTAAGTTCATAATTAGCACCTCTTTAGTAAGATTTGCTTTCATTGTACCAATTTTTATATAGAAAAGCTTGTATTCTTACTCTTTCTCGTCACTTAATAATTTATTTAAGAGGAAAAAGAATAGTACGACACATAATTCAGCTATGTTGGACATTTGTACGCTTTCTATCCAATCATCAGCAGTATGAATGACGAACCAATCTAGTGTAATTTCAATGAATGAGAAAAGAGTAATAGAAATCCAATTTGGCATGTTTTGTGTCAGTGGATATAGCAGCGCTTTGAAGAAACTGAAGATGAAAAATGTAATACTGTCTAAGAAAGTGATTAATAAAAAAAAGAGAAGTAACGCATTACGTGAACTATACTCTATACCTGTAATTTGAAAGATTCCTACATATACAAAAAATATAAATGCAAAAACTATAATGAGAAAAAGAGCAATAATACTAATGATAATCGTTTTATCTTTTAGGCTGAGATTTGAGAACTTCTCCTCCTCACGCATTAAAATACCCCCTTTTTCTGGAAGTTGACTTCATTTTATCATGAAATACATATTAAAAAACTACGAATTATGGGAAAATAAGGTGACAAAAAGTAAGATTTCATGTAAAATTATTAATAAGGTTTTTATTTAACTAAATGAAATAAAAGGAGCTGTCAATGTTGTCTCAAAATCGAGAGCAATTAATGGAAGAACTATCGACAAATGTGTTTGCTATGTTTCGCACATTGCGTAATGATATCGGAAAAATATTCGGTGGTTACATACCGTGGAATGAATTCATCGTCCTGAGAATATTAAATCGTACGAATAAAGAAATGGTATCGCGTGTAGCAAATGAATTAAATGTGTCGAATAGTCATATTACAGCTGTTACAGAAAAATTAATTAATAAAGGTTTTGTAACTCGTTCACGTTCTACATCAGATCGCCGAGTTGTGTATTTAGAGATTACAGAACAAGGGAAAGATTTAGTTGCGAAAATGGAAGATGCGAAAAAACAATATTTACAAGAAAGATTCTCTGCACTTTCAGAAGATGAAATGAATGTAATGATTTCAATTTCCAAAAAACTTATTTAAGTGATTATAAACAAGAAAACGCTTACGTGATGAAATAGAAGATCTTCCTTATATATGGGAGGTCTTCTTTCGTGTGTAATAGATGTTAAAAAATAAAATGTGTATGAAAAAAGATAGAGCGCCATACTACTAATACAAGGAAGGGAGGGAGAAATATGACGAATCGTAACGGTAGTAAAGGGAGCGGTAATCAAGGATCACCAAAGTCCGGCCAGTTCAATCAGGAATTTAGCACTGAATTTGAAACTGGTAATGATAATAAAGGGAAAGAATATCGTTCTAAAAAAGGGAGTAAATCAAAAAAGGAGTGAATATATTTCACTCCTTTTTTGATTTAAGATGCTGCCGATTGATCAGTATTATATTTTTCTTCTGATTTTGCGACAATCATTGCGCAAATTGCATCACCAGAAATGTTTACAGCTGTTCTAGACATATCTAGAATACGGTCAATACCGATAATTAAAGCGATACCCTCTACTGGTAGATTTACTTGATTTAAAACCATTGTAAGCATTACAAGTCCAACACCTGGCACACCAGCAGTACCGATACTAGCTAGTACAGCAGTTAATACGACCATAGCTAATTGCGGTAATGTAAGTTCAACACCGTATACTTGAGCGATAAATACAGTGGCTACCCCTTGCATAATGGCAGTACCATCCATATTAATAGTTGCCCCTAGTGGTTGTACAAATGAGCTTATCGCTTTTGGAACGCCAAGCTTATCTTGTGCTGTTTTCATTGCAAATGGAAGCGATGCATTAGAGCTAGATGTACTAAAGCCAATTGCCATTACTGGTCCGAAATGTTTAAAGAAACGAACAATACTTTCTTTTGCTAATACCTTTAATAAGCCACCATATACAAAGACCCCGTGAATAATGAGTACTAACATAACGACAATCATATACTTGAACATCGCAGCGACGCCTGCAAGCCCCATTTTACCAACGGATGAAGCGAGCAAACCGAATGTTCCAATTGGGGCTAATTTCATAACGAGATTAACAAGATACATCATTAATTCGTTGCCCTGTTCAAGTAATGAATGGATACCTTGAACTCGTTTTCCTAAAATAGCTATACCGAGTCCAATCAATACGGCAAAGGCAATGATTTGTAACATGTTTCCGTCAGCCATCGCTTTTGCTGGGTTATCTGGTACGATATTTAGCAATGTGTCGACGAAAGATGTTTCAGTTTTTGCACCTTCATACTTAAGACCTTCTGTTTTAAAATTACCGCCAGCTCCTGGTTTTATAATAAGTGCAAATGTAACCGCTATAGAGATGGCAACCGCAGTTGTTACGAGAAAGAATGAAATTGATTTTAAACCGATTCTTCCAAGTTGTTTCGGATCTCCAAGGCCGGCAGCACCAAGTACGATAGAAATGAACACAACAGGAACAACTAGCATTTTAATAAGTCGAATAAATAATTGACCAATTGGGTTGAACACATATTGATTTAGTGGCTCAAAGATAGATGGAGCAGCTAAATTTAGAGTGAGTCCAACAACTAGACCTAGAAATAATGCGATTAAGATTGCTTTTGTTTGTTTCAATAAAATCCCCCCTTTTGTTTTTGCGAAATTTCTTTCTAAAGTAATTATACCGAAAAAATACCTAATTTGACAATATTTTCTGAATTTTTCGGTTTTTATTTAAGTGTAGATAGACTGATTTTGTGTTTGGAAAATAAAATAGACCATCACATAGGATGGTCTAGGGAAGGGGACAATTTATGTCAATTTAATTAGGGATGGAAGTTGCTTTAAGACACTGGGGAATGTCTTATAAATTAGGGAGGAACAACTTCGATACATATACTATAAAAGGTAGGTGTGACTCTCATGTGAACATAGGGTGAAAGAGAGAGGGAGTTTTAAATAAAAGATAGAAAGACAAAAAAATAAGACCATCATTTATAAGATGGTCAAGGAAGGGGACAATTTATGTCAATTTAATTAGGGATGGAAGTTGCTTTAAGACACTGGGGAATGTCTTATAAATTAGGGAGGAACAACTTCGATACATATACTATAAAAGGTAGATGTGACTCTCATGTGAACATAGGGTGAAAGAGAGAGGGAGTTTTAAATAAAAGATAGAAAGACAAAAAAATAAGACCATCATTTATAAGATGGTCAAGGAAGGGGACAATTTATGTCAATTTAATTAGGGATGGAAGCTGTTCAAAGACACTGGGGAATGTCTTATAAATTAGGGAGGAACAACTTCGATACATATACTATAAAAGGTAGATGTGACCTCTGTGTGAATATAGAGTGAAAGAGAGAGGGAGTTTTAAATAAAAGATAGAAAGACAAAAAAATAAGACCATCATTTATAAGATGGTCAAGGAAGGGGACAATTTATGTCAATTTAATTAGGGATGGAAGCTATTCAAAGACACTGGGGAATGTCTTATAAATTAGGGAGGAACAGCTTCGATACATATACTATAAAAGGTGGATGTGACCTCTATGTGAACATAGAGTGAAAGATATGGGGATTTGAAAAATAGTACATATGAAATTGTTATTGCTAACAATATTGAGTTAGGATATAGAGTTTTCCAGCATAAAATGAAAAGGAATCTGAATATAAATAAAAGTTGTAATCTATGAAAAAAAGGATTATGCTCAACTATATTATGAGAATATAAGGTTTGTCCCAATTATTTAAGGGCTTTTAAAAAGCTTTTTATTGTATGAGGGGAAAGCTTCACTTTAATAAGGGAGTTAGTGATATGGACGTAGCAAAAAAACAAGGGCTGTATAATCGTCTTATACGATTAAACCCACCACAAATATTAGCATTAGGCTTTTTCTGCTTAATTGTGGTTGGCGGTTTGTTGTTGAAATTACCATTCGCAACGAAAGCACATATTAGTTGGGTAGATGCTTTCTTTACAGCAACGTCAGCAGCGACCGTAACTGGTTTGGGAGTAGTGGATACAGCAAGTACATTTACGATATTTGGCGAAATTGTTATTATGTTTTTAATTCAAACAGGTGGTCTAGGTCTTATGACAATTGCCATTTTAATTGTTTGGGTACTAGGTAAAAAAATCGGATTACGCCATCGTTTATTAATTGGAGAAGCATTTAATCAAACAAATATAGGTGGTCTTGTAAAATTAGTAAAGCGTGTCTTTATATTTTCGATTTGTATTGAACTTATTGGGGTCATCTTTTTATCGTTTCGCTTTATTCCAGAGTTTGGTTTTGGAAAAGGTTTATACTATAGTATTTTTCATGTAATTGCATCTTATAATAATGCAGGATTTGCTTTATGGCCAGATAATTTAACAAGATATGTAGGGGATCCCATTATTAATATTGGGATTTGCTCTTTAATTGTAATCGGGGGACTCGGTTTTACCGTATTAATTGATATATGGTATAGTCGTAGTTTTCGAAAATTATCACTTCACTCAAAAATAATGATTATTGGAACAGTAGTGCTAAATGTTATAGCAATGATTGTAATTTTTGTATTGGAATATAATAATGTTAAGACGTTAGGGAATTTATCTTTAAATGAAAAACTATGGGCTTCCTTCTTTCAAGGTATTACCCCGCGGACAGCTGGATTCAATACGGTTGACTATGGAGGTATGGAAGAATCATCTATATTATTTACGATGATTTTAATGTTTATTGGTGCAGGAAGTGTATCAACAGGTGGAGGGATTAAATTAACAACGTTTGTTATCTTAATTACATCTGTCCTTTCTTTCTTTAGAAAAAAGGAGGAAATTGTTTTATTTCAGCGTACAATTAAAATGTCGACAGTAACGAGGGCCTTAGCGATTGCTGTTGCGAGCCAAATACTTATTTTTGCAGCGGTATTTATATTAATGCTTACAGAAAACTTCAGCTTTATTCAATTATTATTTGAGACAATATCAGCGTTTGGCACAGTCGGGTTAACGATGGGAATTACTGCAAAGCTATCGGCATTAGGAAAATGTATTATTATGTTTGTTATGTTTTGCGGATTAATTGGACCATTAACACTTGTGTTCTCTTTAGCACGACCAGCAAAACAAAAAATAAAATATCCATCGGAAGATGTGTTTACAGGATAAGGTATCCCGCGTTAAGCGAGATACCTTTTTCTTTTTTAGAACAGAGAGAACAGTAAACCAATTAGTGCTACTCGGAATAAAATTGCGATAAGTGCAGCAATCCCACCGACAACTGCAGCGATACCGCCAGTTACAGTAGCTCCGCGATTATAAGCGTAAATACCGAGTAAAACAGAAACAAGACCAAATAGTGTTGGGAATGTAAATAGCGATAAGATAGATAGTGCAAGAGCGATAAAACCAGCAGTTGATCCAGCGGCGGATGATTTTACAACATCTTTATCGTCTTTATCATCGTAATCATAATCAATGCGTTGTGGTGCAACCTCAGCGGCGTACTCTTCTTTATAGTCACTATAATCACTATCTATTCTATCTCTTCTTTTATAATCATCAAATTTCTCAGTCAAAGTCATGACTCCTTTCATAACAAGGTTCAATAGTAGTATGTATCTCTTTTTCTTTTTTATCCTGCTATTTGTGGGAGTCGAGCTACGTACACATCCCACTGATTAAAGTTTCACTATACCGGAGCATGTACAGGGAGTAGTATCTTATAAAAGGAGGAAAATGTTTTCTTGAAATAGGAAAAGTTAGTATGACTTCCTCTATTTTGGAAAGTATAAAAAGGAATAATGAGGAAAGGGTGCAATACATAATGGAACATCCAATTGAAAATTTAATGAAAACGGCAATGACAAATTTAAAAGAGATGGTAGATGTAAATACAATTGTTGGGAGCCCGGTCTCAACAGCTGACGGAAATGTAGTATTAACAGTATCTCAAGTGGCTTTTGGTTTTGGAGCTGGTGGAAGTGATTTTAAAGGGGATTTCATTACTGAAAAACATAACGGTGGGCAAAATCAGCATAAAGAGAACAAGCAAGGGCATCCATTTGGAGGAGGAAGCGGGGCTGGGGTTTCTATTAGCCCAGTTGCTTTTTTAGTAGTCGGTTCTAACGGTGTGCAAGTATTACACCTTAATAGTAGTACACATTTAATTGAAAAGGCTTTAAATACGGTACCAAGCACTGTAGATAAATTTGTGAATGGTCGTCGAAAGTGAACTTGCATTTTTTAGGAATTATGATATATTAGAAAAAGTGCGCTTTAGGATGATCGGAATAATTGAAATGTAAATATATATGATGTGTGGAATAAGGGAGAGGAATTTATGATTAATATCAAAAACTTAGTAGTTGGCTTATTTATGTTAGTAAGCGGCTTTGTTGTATATGTAATAAAAGAAAAAGCTCCATTCTAAAACAGACAAACCGTTACTGTCTGTTTTTAATTTGTGGAAAAAAGTTGACAAGTTATTGTATTGGTGTTAGAATTTTAGTTCGTGTCTCGGTTACAGCTAGTGTAAAGTAAATATCTCTTATGAATGCAATACGAAAAGTTTGCGAAAGATCGGGTAATTTTATCAACAACTTTTGTGAACAAACCCTATAAATTGTATTTGTAAGCTATATATGTATACTAGTGAATCAAGGAGCGGTCAGTGGAACCGTAATGATGAGAGAGAGGTAGGGCTTTCATCCAGTATATGTTACTTTCCCGTTAGGTGAATATAAAAAAGAGGACTCCTTTTAAAAGGAGTCCTCTTTCATTTTTTAAGTGCGACTTTCAACTTGTTGACAAATTTCATCCGTTGTTAAACCGTGAGCTGTAATGACTGATCCTTTAATTGATGCATCTGCAATGCCCATCACATTAGAATCTTGCCCAGTTACAACGCAACAATCACACCCTTGTGCATCCTGTTCTGAGTTAAGTGTAACAACTTCATGACCTTGTTGCTGAAGAGCTTGTTGAACGTCTGTTAATGAGTTTTCAACGCCAATTCTAGCCATAATTCTCACCTCCTACCATCTAATTGCTAGTATGCTCAAGTTCACTGCATATATTTATGAAAAGACGGTAGGAAGTAAATCTTTGTTTAGTCGTTATATACGCCAGTAAGCATTTGACTAACGAATTGATCGTTTAATGTATCTTGTGCAGAAGAAGTATTTGAATGGATGTCGATTGAAGCAATAAAATGATTATGTTCTTGCGTATTTGGTTCTACCTCTACGTAATTATCGAATTTACAAAAACCTTTCGTGTCCATTAGATCAAATAATTGCAGCATTTCTACTACCTCTTGTCTCGTTCCTTTAATTTGTACACACGCCATATTTATTTCCTCCTTCATTTTGACAAATTGTTTTTTAAAAATAGGATTATGATTACGAAATGAAAAATATGAATGTTATTTTTAGACAGCGCTATTTTGGTTATTTTCCCCCTTTTTCAGCAAAAGTCGTTATATATTCCTGGATTTATAAAATCGGACGTCCGTTTATTGAATACAATAGATTCGTATTAATTGATGAAAATCCTTCTTTTAAACAAATATTTTTTTAGTGAAAATTGGCGAAAAAAAATTTTGAACTTTTTGTAAACGTTAACAATGTTGTTAAATCAATATAATTTAAGATGTACGTACGATTAAAGATTATAAATTTTCTAAAAATTCACTTGATTTATTTAAAAAGGAGAGTAAACTAGGAAACAATAAAAAATTCATAGAACATAGGAGGCGCATCTAGTGAATGAGCAATGGATTTTCTTAAATGGAGAATTTGTTCCAAAAGATGAAGCAAAAGTTTCAGTATATGATCATGGCTATTTATATGGCGATGGAGTATTTGAAGGAATTAGAGTTTATAGCGGTAATGTTTTCCGTTTGAGAGAGCATCTTGTCCGGTTGTATGAATCAGCAAAATCAATCCTTTTAGAAATTCCATATTCATTAGATGAAGTAACAAATATTGTTGTTGAGACGATTCGACAAAATAAATTATCTAATGGATACATTCGCCTTGTTGTATCGAGAGGAGCAGGAAATCTTGGATTAGATCCCGATTCATGTAAGAAGCCGAATGTAGTAGTAATTGCAGAACAATTATCTTTATTCCCACAAGAATATTATGAGAAAGGGATTCCAGTTGTAACAGTTGCAACGCGCCGAAATCGTCCCGATGTTTTATCCCCTCAAGTAAAATCTTTAAATTACTTAAACAATATTTTAGTTCGTATTGAAGCGAAATTAGCTGGAGTACAAGAAGCACTTATGTTAAATGATCAAGGATATGTAGCTGAAGGATCAGGAGATAACGTGTTTATTGTAAAAGGAAATAAATTAATTACACCACCAAGTTCTGCTGGAGCGTTAGAAGGTATTACACGAAACGCTATTTTAGAAATCGGCGAAAAACTTGGGTATGACGTAAGAGAAGAGTTATTTACAAGACATGATGTATATGTAGCTGATGAAGTGTTTTTAACAGGAACAGCTGCTGAAGTTATTGCTGTTACGACAGTAGATGGTAGAACGATTGGCTTAGGGCAAACAGGTCCACATACGAACCGTTTATTAGAAGAGTTTCGTAAGTTAGTTGTAGAAGATGGAGAGAAAATTTACGAAGAAAATAAAGTTGGATAACAACTTTTTTAACATAAGAAAGCGTTGATAGGGAGGAGTAGTTGATTGTGAAGCCTCACAGAGAGTCGGTGGTTGCTGAAAACCGATGGTTCACGTCGACGAACATCGCCCTTGAGTGCTAAGCTAAAGCATTTGTCTAGGCTTAGACGGTAGCTCCGTTATTAGCTAGATCCATTTATGGATCACTGAGGCAAGAGTATTCTTGCAAAGAAGGGTGGTACCGCGAAATCTTTCGTCCCTTCAGCACATAGCTGGAGTGTGGACGTAGGATTTTTTTATTGTATAAAAGTTTGAAAAAGGGGGCTTATAAGAACAATGTCTTCAAAAACGGAAGAGAAACTGGCAACTGGTGCACAGCTATTGTTAGAAGCGCTAGAAAAGGAAGGCGTAGAAGTGATTTTCGGTTATCCGGGTGGTGCCGTTTTACCTCTCTATGATGCACTGTATGATTGTGAAATTCCGCATATTTTAACAAGGCATGAGCAAGGGGCTATTCACGCTGCTGAAGGATATGCCAGAATTACTGGTAATCCAGGGGTTGTCATTGCAACGAGTGGACCAGGTGCTACAAATGTTATTACTGGTCTAGCAGACGCGATGATTGATTCATTGCCACTTGTAGTATTTACAGGCCAAGTAGCAACGACGTTAATTGGAAGTGATGCTTTTCAAGAAGCTGATATTATGGGGCTTACGATGCCGGTGACAAAACATAACTATCAAGTGCGAAAGGCTTCAGATTTACCTCGAATTATTAAAGAAGCATTTCATATTGCTAGAACAGGAAGACCAGGACCAGTCGTTATTGACCTTCCGAAAGATATGGTAGTCGAGAAAGGTGAGCGATGTAGCAATGTACAAATGGATTTACCAGGATATAATCCAAATTATGAACCGAATCTACTTCAAATAAACAAATTACTACAAGCAATTGAAACCGCAAAAAAACCGTTAATTTTAGCTGGAGCAGGTATACTGCATGCGAAAGCTTCGAAAGAATTGACAAGTTTTGCACGTAAATATGAAATCCCTGTTGTGCATACATTACTTGGACTTGGTGGTTTTCCACCAGATGATGAGCTATTTCTAGGGATGGGGGGAATGCACGGTTCTTATACAGCTAATATGGCGTTATATGAATGCGACTTACTGATTAATATAGGTGCGAGATTTGACGATCGTCTTACTGGGAATTTAGCTTATTTTGCTAAAGGTGCGACTGTCGCACATATTGATATTGATCCAGCAGAAATCGGGAAAAATGTGCCAACAGAGATTCCTATTGTTGCAAGTGCTAAGCAGGCGTTAGAAGTATTGCTTCAATCAGAAGGAAAGAAAGAAAATCATCATGAATGGCTCTCTTTATTAAAGAGTAGAAAAGAAAAGTATCCATTCTCTTATAAACGAAATTCTGAAAGTATTAAACCTCAATACGCGATTGATATGCTATATGAAATCACGAAAGGAGAAGCGATTGTAACAACAGACGTTGGGCAACATCAAATGTGGGCAGCGCAATACTATCCGTTGAAAAATCCAGATAAATGGGTAACTTCTGGAGGATTAGGGACGATGGGATTTGGATTTCCGGCAGCAATTGGTGCACAAATTGCAAAGCCAGATGAACTAGTCATTGCAATTGTCGGTGACGCTGGGTTTCAAATGACTCTGCAAGAATTAAGTGTATTAAAAGAACATTCTTTACCTGTTAAAGTATTTATTTTAAATAATGAAGCTTTAGGGATGGTAAGGCAATGGCAAGACGAATTTTATAATCAAAGATATTCACATTCTTTATTGCTATGCCAACCAGATTTCGTCGCTCTTGCGAATGCGTATGGTATAAAAGGTGTTCGTATTGATGATCCACTTCTTGCAAAGAAGCAAATCCAGCATGCGATCGAATTACAAGAACCAGTCGTAATTGATTGCCGTGTACTTCAATCTGAGAAAGTTATGCCGATGGTTGCGCCCGGGAAAGGTGTTCACCAAATGGAGGGAGTGGAAAAAAGGTGAAGAGAATTGTTACAGCGACAGTTCGTAATCAGAGCGGTGTGTTAAATAGAATTACAGGTGTTATGACCCGAAGACATTTTAATATTGAAAGTATTTCAGTGGGGCATACGGAATCATCGGATATTTCACGAATGACGATAGTTGTGCATGTGGAAAGTGAACAGCAAGTTGAGCAGTTAATTAAACAACTTCATAAGCAAATCGATGTTCTGAAAGTGTCAGATATTACAGAAGAAGCAATGATTGCTAGAGAGCTTGCTCTTATTAAAGTAGCAACTTCTGTAGCGAGGGCAGAATTATATAGTTTAATTGAACCGTTTCGAGCCGCTGTAATAGATGTTGGGAAGGATTCCATAGTTGTGCAAGTAACAGGTACGCAAGATAAAGTAGAAGCGTTAATTGAATTACTTCGTCCATACGGTTTGAAAGAAATTGCGAGAACAGGTGTAACAGCATTTACACGTAGTATGAAAAAACAAGATAAGCAAGTTATGTTAATTCAATAATCATTTAAATATAGGGGGAAATGAAAATGGCAAAAGTTTATTATGAGAAAGATGTAACAGTAAATGTATTAAAGGAAAAGAAAGTAGCAATCATCGGATATGGCTCGCAAGGTCATGCGCATGCGCAAAATTTACGAGATAACGGATTTGATGTAGTAGTAGGTTTAAGAAAAGGTAAGTCTTGGGATAAAGCGAATGAAGATGGGTTTTCTGTATATACAGTAGCAGAAGCAGCGGAAAAAGCTGATGTAGTAATGATTCTTCTACCTGATGAATTACAACCAGAAGTATATGAAGCTGAAATTGCACCAAATTTACAGGCCGGAAACTCTCTCGTGTTCGCACATGGATTTAATGTTCACTTTGATCAAGTAAAACCACCAGCTAATGTAGATGTATTTCTAGTAGCGCCAAAAGGACCGGGGCATCTCGTACGTCGTACGTTCGCCGAGGGCGGGGCTGTTCCTGCATTATTTGCCGTATATCAAGATGCAACAGGAGTTGCGACTGAAAAGGCACTTTCTTATGCTGATGGAATTGGAGCGACGAGAGCCGGTGTATTAGAAACGACGTTTAAAGAAGAAACAGAAACAGATTTATTTGGAGAGCAAGCTGTGCTTTGCGGCGGAGTAACTGCGCTAGTAAAAGCTGGATTTGAAACGTTAGTTGATGCTGGTTATCAACCGGAACTTGCATATTTTGAATGTTTACATGAACTAAAACTAATTGTCGACCTTATGTACGAAGGTGGACTTGAAAATATGAGATATTCAGTTTCAGATACAGCGCAGTGGGGAGACTTCGTATCAGGACCGCGCGTTGTGACTGAAGATACGAAGAAAGCGATGGGGACAGTATTAGCAGAAATTCAAGATGGTACATTTGCAAGAGGCTGGATTGCAGAGCATAAAGCAGGAAAACCAAATTTCCATGCGACAAATGAGAAAGAGAATGAACATGAAATCGAAGTAGTTGGACGTAAATTACGTGAAATGATGCCTTTCGTACAGCCGCGAGTAAAGGTAGGGATTAAATAATATGAAGCAGATTTTGTTCATGGATACAACGCTTCGTGATGGCGAACAATCACCAGGAGTAAATTTAAATGAACAAGAGAAGTTACAAATTGCTAGGCAATTAGAGAGGCTTGGTATTCATGTAATGGAAGCTGGATTCGCGGCAGCTTCCGAAGGTGACTTCCAATCGGTAAAACGCATCGCGAATACAATTCAAAATGCTACGGTTATGAGTTTAGCTAGAGCGAAAGAAAGTGACATTCGAAGAGCATATGAAGCTGTGAAAGGTGCTGTATCTCCTCGTCTACACGTATTTCTAGCTACGAGTGATATTCATATGAAATATAAACTTTGTATGTCAAAAGAAGATGTGTTAAATAGTATTCATCGTTCGGTTACGCTTGGAAAATCATTATTTCCGACAGTACAATTTTCTGCAGAAGATGCGACAAGAACATCGAGAGCATTTTTAGCTGAAGCAGTAGAAACTGCGATTCGCGCAGGAGCGAATGTAATTAATATTCCGGATACAGTTGGATATACGAATCCGGAAGAATATTATTCTCTTTTTAGATACTTACAAGAATCCGTTCCATCATATGAAAAAGCGATTTTTTCTTGTCATTGTCACGACGATCTTGGTATGGCAGTAGCAAATTCGTTAGCTGCGGTTGAAGGTGGAGCATTGCAAGTAGAAGGAACGATTAATGGCATTGGAGAAAGAGCAGGGAATGCAGCGTTAGAAGAAGTTGCGGTTGCTCTTCATATTAGAAAAGATTTTTATAAAGCAGAACCTTCGATGACTTTAAAAGAGATTAAGGCAACGAGTACATTAGTAAGCAGGTTAACGGGTATGGTTGTACCGAAAAATAAAGCAATCGTTGGAGCGAATGCATTTGCTCATGAATCAGGCATCCACCAAGATGGGGTTCTAAAAGAAGTAACAACTTATGAAATTATCGAACCAGCGCTTATAGGAGAATCTCAAAATCTCTTTGTACTTGGGAAACATTCTGGCCGTCATGCGTTTACGGAAAAAATGAAAGAGCTTGGTTATGAATTTACAAATGAAGAGCGAGATGCGGCATTCGAAGCATTTAAAAAATTGGCGGATCGTAAAAAGGAAATTACTGAGGAAGATTTACGCGCAATTATGCTTGGTGAAGCAGCATTTGCAGCCCAGCAATATAACATTACGCAATTACAAGTGCATTTCGTATCAAATAGTACACAATGCGCAACAGTTGTGCTGAAGGATGAGGAAGGAAATGTATATGAAGATGCAGCCACTGGTTCTGGTAGTATTGAAGCGATATACAATGCGATTCAAAGAATTTTAGGATTAGAATGTGAATTGGCAGATTATCGCATACAATCTATTACACAAGGTCAAGATGCACTTGCTCACGTTCATGTTGAATTAAAAGAAGGTAGTCACCAAATATCAGGTTTCGGAGTTGCGCAAGACGTATTGGAAGCGTCGGCGAGAGCTTATGTCCATGCAGCAGGGAAATTAAAATCTCTTATAGCGCTTGTGAAATAAATATTTGATAGGTGAGAGAAGCTTTCCTCACCTATCAAATCGAAGTTCTGAAAATTCAGTTAAAAGGAGTGTTAAAAATGGAAAAACGTATCGTTTGTTTAGCTGGTGATGGTGTTGGTCCAGAAGTTATGGAAAGTGCGAAGGAAGTATTGCATATGGTAGAAAGGCTATATGGACATCATTTTCATTTGCAAGATGAGTACTTTGGTGGTGTTGCTATCGATTTAACTGGGCAACCATTACCACAGCGAACACTTGCCGCCTGTTTAGCGAGTGATGCGGTTTTACTTGGAGCAGTAGGTGGACCAAGGTGGGATAGTGCGAAAGAAAGGCCTGAGAAAGGATTATTAGCATTAAGAAAAGGACTCGGTGTATTTGCGAATGTTCGCCCTGTAACGGTAGAAAGTGCAACTGCACATTTATCACCATTAAAAAATGCTGATGAAATTGATTTCGTTGTCGTTCGTGAATTAACAGGCGGAATTTATTTTTCTTATCCGAAAGAGCGAACGGAAGAAGTGGCGACAGATACACTTACGTATCATCGACATGAAATTGAACGTATCGTTTCGTATGCCTTTCAATTAGCAAATAAGCGGAAGAAAAAAGTAACATCTATTGATAAAGCGAATGTTTTAGAATCTAGTAAACTATGGAGAACTGTGACAGAAGAAGTAGCACTTCGTTACCCAAATGTGGAAGTAGAACACATTTTAGTAGATGCAGCGGCTATGGAATTAATTCGGAATCCAGGAAGATTTGATGTTATTGTAACGGAAAATTTATTTGGTGATATTTTAAGTGATGAGGCTTCAGTATTAGCTGGATCATTAGGAATGCTTCCATCAGCAAGTCACGCTGAAAAGGGGCCTTCATTATACGAGCCTATTCACGGATCAGCACCGGATATTGCGGGGAAAAATAAGGCAAATCCAATTGCGATGATGCGTTCTGTTGCAATGATGCTTGGGCAATCGTTCGGATTAACGAGAGAAGGATATGCAATTGAAGAAGCAGTTTCTGCAGTCCTTAAATCAGGAAAATGTACAGCAGATATCGGGGGGACTGAAACGACAACTTCATTTACAAAGGCAGTTATGCAAGAAATGGAAGAGCAAGCGTTAGTAGGGAGAGGAAAATAATGGGGAAAAGGTTACTAGATAAGCTTTGGGAAAGACATGTAGTTGCGACAAATGAAAATGGATTGGATTTATTATATATCGATCTACATCTTGTTCATGAAGTAACGTCACCGCAAGCCTTTGAAGGCTTGCGGCTTACAAATCGAACAGTCCGCAGACCAGATTTAACATTTGCAACAATGGATCATAATATTCCAACGAAAGATGTTTGGAATATTACCGATCGCATTGCGAAGCAGCAACTAGATACACTCCGGGAAAACTGTAAACAATTTCAGGTGCCATTAGCGGATATCGGAGATGAAGAGCAAGGGATCGTTCATGTTATAGGACCAGAACTTGGACTCACACAGCCAGGAAAAACGATTGTTTGTGGTGATAGTCATACAGCAACACACGGTGCTTTTGGCGCACTAGCGTTTGGTATTGGTACGAGTGAAGTGGAACATGTATTAGCAACGCAAACGTTATGGCAACGAAAGCCGAAAGCGATGGGCATTGAGTTAAAAGGAAAGTTACCGCAAGGTGTTTATGCGAAAGATATTATTTTACATCTCCTTTCAAAGTACGGAGTAGCAGTTGGAACAGGTTACGTAATGGAGTTTTACGGAGAGGCCATTCATGCTATGGATATGGAAGAGAGGATGACGCTTTGCAATATGGCAATTGAAGGGGGAGCAAAGGCTGGCATTATTGCACCAGATGAAAAAACGGTTGCTTACGTAAAAGGGCGTAAATATGCGCCGAAAGACTATGAATCTATTAAGGAAAAATGGTCAGAACTTTATACAGATTTAGATGCAGTTTATGATTTACATATTCTAGTAGATGTTACGGATTTAGCGCCGTACGTTACGTGGGGAACAAATCCTAGTATGGGTGTTCGGATTGATGAGAAATTGCCAGAAAAGCATGATGCAAATGACGAAAGAGCGTTTTCTTATATGGGGTTGAGTCCCGGACAAAGTACGTATGACATTCCAGTTCAACATGTTTTCATTGGATCTTGTACAAATTCTAGGCTTTCTGATTTAGAAATTGCTGCATCTGTCGTGAAAGGTAAAAAAGTAAAAGAAGGTGTGCGAGCACTTGTTGTACCTGGATCTCAAAGGGTAAGAGAAGCAGCGATGCATAAAGGATTACATCGCATATTTGAAGAAGCTGGATTTGAATGGAGAGAGCCCGGATGCTCAATGTGTCTAGGTATGAATCCAGATCAAGTGCCTGAAGGAGAACATTGTGCCTCTACGTCAAATCGCAATTTTGAAGGAAGACAAGGAAAGGGAGCACGAACGCATTTAGTTAGCCCGGCAATGGCGGCAGCGGCTGCGTTACATGGTCATTTTGTTGATATTAGAAAGGAGAGTTATGATGGAGCCATTTCGTATTCATAAAGGTACTGCCGCAGTACTGATGAATGATAACATTGATACAGATCAAATTATTCCGAAGCAATATTTAAAGAGAATTGAAAGAACTGGGTTTGGGAAGTTTTTATTTGATGAGTGGCGATATGATAATAATCGCCAAGAAAACCCTAATTTCCCGCTTAATGCGCAAGAAAGAAAAGGAGCCAGCATATTAATCACAGGTGATAATTTTGGATGTGGCTCGTCTAGAGAACATGCTCCATGGGCGCTTGCTGATTATGGTTTCCGCGTTATTATCGCTGGAGGATTTGCCGATATCTTTTATATGAATTGTATGAAGAATGGCATGTTACCGATTGTAATGGACAAAGATATGCGTGAACAACTTGCAAAAACAGATGCGAGGGAACAAATCACAGTTGATTTAGAAAATGAAATAATTATAACGAATATGCACAGATTTCATTTTACAATCGAGAAAATGTGGAAAGAGAAGTTATTGAATGGTTTAGATGAAATTAGTATTACAATGCAATATGAACAAGAAATAAAAGAGTATGAAAGAAAAGTGGCTTTATATTTAAAAAAGTGACGGAATATTAAAAATGTATTTACATTCAAAATTAACTGTTATATACTATGTGAAAATCAGAGGAGAAAGGGAGTAAGTATTATGAATACAATAAAATCTATTACAATGCTTACACAACTACATCATCATACATGAAACCCTTGAACCTAGCGTGAAAACGTGTAGGTACAAGGGGTATTCCCGTTGTACCTACACTCTACTGAAGAGCCTTGTAGGTATTTTGTCTACAAGGCTCTTTTTATTTTCGGCTTAGGTGAATGAAATAGGCATACATTAGAAGGGGAAAGGTGTGAAAATTCAGATGACAAAATGGAAACGGGCAAACCCGAATGGAACGAGAGATTATTTATTCGAAGAATGTACGTTAATTGAAGAAGTGGAGCAAAAATTAAGGCTTACTTTTTTAGAGAGAGGTTATGAGGAAATAAGAACACCTACAATTGAATTTTATGATGTTTTTGCATTTCAAAATAGACCGATAGATGAAGAGAAGATGTATAAATTTTTTGATGAAAAGGGAAGGATTATCGTTTTACGTCCAGATATGACAATTCCTTTAGCAAGAGTGATTGGAACACAGAGATGGGATACGCCACTTAAAGTGACGTATAGCGGGAATGTATTTCGAGCGAATGAATCCCATTCTGGAAAATATAATGAAATCGTACAAAGTGGTATTGAAGTTATCGGGATTGATAATGTAAGAGCTGAAATTGAATGTGTAATAAGTGTCATTCAAGCACTTCAAAAGTTGAAGGTGCAATCTTTTACAATTGAGATTGGGCAAGTACAGTTATATAAATGTATTGTAAAAAAACTCTCCATCCATGATGAAGAAGAAAGGGTACTTAGAACGTATATAGAAAGTAAAAATTATGCTGCCCTCTCAAATTTTATCGGAGAAAAGAAATTAGATCGATGCGATGAGACAGTAAGATTACTTGAGAAATTACCAAGGCTATTTGGAAATTTAGAAGTTATTGAGGAGGCAGAAAAGCTTGCTTCAAGTAATGAAATGAAAATGGCAATTGCAAGAGTAAAAGAAATGTATGAAACAATTGAAACGTTAGGATATGGTTCTTACATATCAATTGATTTGGGCATGATTCAACACTTAGATTACTATACGGGTGTTATTTTTAAAGGATATATATATGAAATTGGAGAAGAAATCGTTAGTGGCGGAAGATACGATGAGCTAATTGGGAATTTTGGAGAAATGCTGCCAGCTGTTGGACTCGCGGTACAAGTAAATCAAATTGTGAAGGCGCTGCAAGAGCAGCAAGAACCATATGAACGAAATCAAATTGATATTGTGATTCATTATGAGTTAAATAGATTAGCGGAAGCAGAAAGGTTACGAAATTTACTTCGAAAGGATGGGAAGAATGCTTGGTTATCTCTATTCTCTAATCTAAGCGATACCTTTCAATTTGCAAGAAAAAATAAAATAGGAACGGTCGTTGAGGCAAAGAATGAATATTTAGTGGAATATGTATGGAATGAGAAATGGGTAGTCCAGAAAGAAGGAGAGGCTTCATGCGTAACATTCAAATTGCGTTAACGAAAGGAAGATTAGAAAAACATGTCATTTCACTTTTTGAGCAGATTGGAATTGATTGTTTTGAGCTCAAAAATAAAGGTCGGAAGCTTGTATTTCAAAGTAAAAATACAAATGTTTCATTTATTTTAGTAAAAGCGGTTGATGTTGCTACTTATGTAGAACATGGGGTAGCTGATATTGGGATCGTTGGAAAAGATATTTTAATGGAAAACGAGAAAGATATTTATGAAATGCTGGATTTAGGAGTGGGGATTTGTAAGTTTTGTGTTGCTTCTATTCCTACGTATAATCCGAAGAGTTACCGGAAGAAAAGAATTGCTACGAAATACCCACATATTACTTCTACTTATTTTCATGATAAGGGAGAGGATGTAGAAATTATTAAAATAGAAGGTTCTGTAGAAATCGCTCCTCTTCTTGGATTGGCAGATGCGATTGTAGATATTGTTGAAACAGGAAAAACATTACAAGAGAATGGACTTATTGTATTTGAGGAAATGCACTCTATATCGGCTCGGATGATTGTAAATAAGGCAGCCTTAAAAACTAAAAAAGACGAAATATTCAGTATTATAAATATGATGGAGCAAGAAATCTTATCAGGGAAATAGGAGGACTTAAAATGAAAATCATTTATGAAGACTTTAAGGAGGCATTATCTAAAGTAAAAGTGCTAAGAGAAAACGCTAATATAATAGAAGAAACTGTTCAAAGAAGTGTAAGAGAAATCATTAGAAATGTAAGGGAAGGGAAAGATGAAGCTTTATCTTTCTATACAAAAAAGTTTGATGGTATAGAGATGAAAGATTTTCGTGTAAGTGAAGAAGAAATACAGCAAGCGAGTATGTTTGTAGAGAATTCATTTTTAGAAGCTTTAAAAGAGGCGAAGAAAAACATTGTTTCGTATCACGAGAAGCAAAAGAAGCACTCAATATTCGATTGTGAAAGTAAAGGGATAATTAGAGGGCAACTCATTCGGCCGTTAGAAAATGTAGGTGTATATGTACCGGGTGGGACAGCCTCATATCCTTCTTCAGTATTAATGAATGTATTGCCGGCGAAACTCGCAGGTGTGAAAAAGATTGTAATGGTAACACCGCCGAGGAAAGGAGGAATTGATCCGCATATATTAGCTGCTGCAAATCTTGCGGGAGTAGATGAAATTTATACGATAGGTGGCGCGCAAGCAATTGCTGCTTTAGCATACGGGACGGAATCGATTCCGAAAGTGGATAAAATAGTTGGACCGGGAAATTTGTATGTCGCTCTAGCGAAGCGAGAAGTATACGGAATAGTAAATATCGATATGATTGCTGGTCCATCAGAAATTGTAGTTGTCGCGGATGAAACAGGTAATGCAAAATATATCGCAGCGGATTTATTATCGCAAGCAGAGCATGACGAGAGGGCGACGGCGATTTGTATTACAACGAATATGGAACTAGCTAAAGAAGTAGAAAAAGAGATAGAAAGACAGTTAGAAACGTTACCAAGAAGTGAAATTGCACGTGAATCGATAAATAGAAATGGAGCCATCTTTATCGTTCCTTCTTTAGAGGAGGCACTAAAGTTATCAAATGAAATTGCTCCAGAACATTTAGAGTTACATATAAAAGAACCGATGAATGCTCTAGGTTATGTGAAACATGCAGGCTCTATTTTCCTTGGGCCATATGCACCTGAACCGCTCGGGGATTATTTAGCGGGACCGAATCATGTATTACCAACGAGCGGAACGGCAAGATTTTTTTCTCCGTTATCAGTCGATGATTTCGTGAAAAAATCAAGTTTTATTTCTTATACGGAGGAAGCATTAAAAAATGTACAGCATCATATTGCAGAGCTTGCAAATAAAGAAGGGTTACATGCACATGCGAGAGCAATCCAAATAAGGTTTGAGGAGGAAAAATAATGCGTCAGTCCAGTCAAGTACGTCAGACGACAGAAACAAAAATTAAATTAAGTTTGCAGCTTGATGAAAGTACAAATGTATCTATTCAAACGGGGGTTGGTTTTTTCGATCATATGATTACTTTATTTGCTAGACATGGAAGATTTGGATTGCAAGTTGAAGCAGAAGGTGATGTATTTGTCGATGCACATCACACCGTTGAAGATGTTGGAATTGTACTCGGAAATTGCTTGAAAGAAGCATTGCAAAATAAAGAGGGAATTAATCGTTACGGTTCTGCGTATGTACCGATGGATGAATCTTTAGGATTTGTCGCAATTGATATAAGTGGACGCTCATATTGTGTATTTCAAGGGGAATTAACAAATCCGAAGCTCGGGGATTTTGATACAGAATTGACGGAAGAATTTTTTAGAGCAGTTGCACATGCTGCCAATATTACATTACATGCGCGCGTTCTATATGGAAGTAATACACATCACAAAATTGAAGCATTATTTAAAGCTTTTGGTAGAGCACTTAGAGAAGCGGTCGAAAAAAATGCCAACATTACTGGTGTAAATTCAACGAAAGGGATGTTGTAATTGATTGCCATTATAGATTATGGAATGGGGAATATTCGCAGTGTAGAGCAAGCATTAAAATATATTGGGGCAGAGTACATTGTAACGAGTGATAAAGAAGAGATATTGAGAAGCGATGGCGTGATTTTACCGGGAGTAGGTGCATTTCCGAAAGCGATGGACGTATTAGAAGAAAGAGATTTAGTGTGTGTATTAAAAGAAGTTTGTGACATAGGAAAACCAATCCTCGGTATATGTTTGGGCATGCAACTTTTATTTGAACGAAGTGAGGAACTAAAAGATTGTAGCGGGCTAGGTTTACTACCGGGGGAAATTCGTAAGTTAAAAGTTTCGTATAAAATTCCTCATATGGGATGGAATGAATTAAGGAAGGAAAGAGAATTTCCGCTTTGGAATGGATTAGTGGATGGTTCTTTCGTGTATTATGTTCACTCATATTACGCGGATTGTCCAGATGAAATTGTATGCGGAGTAAGTGATTATGGAATGCAAGTACCAGGGTTTGTAGCGAAAGGAAATGTATTTGGTGCACAGTTTCATCCAGAAAAAAGTGGCGAAATTGGCATGCAAATATTAAAAAATTTTCAAGGGGTGGTAGAAACATGGAAATCTTCCCAGCTATCGATTTAAAAGAAGGACGATGCGTTAGACTTTATCAAGGAGAGTTTAGTAAAGAAACGGTGATGAATGAAGATCCGGTAGCGCAGGCAATCATATTTGAAAAGCTTGGAGCGGAAATACTACACATTGTTGATTTAGACGGTGCAATTGCTGGCGAGTCGTTAAATTTGCCCGTCATTGAAAAAATCTGCAAGGCGGTACGTATTCCTGTGCAAGTGGGAGGAGGAATTCGTTCACTTGTAGCGGTGGAGGAGTTATTGTCAGTAGGTGTAGAAAAAGTGATTTTAGGAACAGCAGCTCTTTATGATAAGTCATTTTTAGAGGAAGCAGTTCGTCTATATAAAGAGAAAATTATTGTTGGAATTGATGCGAAAAATGGTTTCGTAGCAACGAGAGGTTGGCTTGATCTGTCTGAAATTTCTTATATTAGTTTAGCGAAACAAATGGAAAGTTTAGGTGTTCAAACGATTGTGTTTACAGACATTTCGAAAGACGGGACGCTTGCAGGGCCAAATTTTGAACAATTGGCGTTACTTCAAAAAAGTGTGGGCATTCGTCTCATTGCCTCTGGAGGAGTGGCATCTATTCAAGATGTGAAAAAGTTAAATGATATGAATATATATGGTGTCATAATTGGAAAGGCGCTTTACGAGAAAACGATTGATTTAGAAGAAGTGTTACAGGTAACGAAGTTATGTTAGCGAAACGAATTATTCCATGTCTAGATGTGAAAGAAGGACGAGTCGTAAAGGGTGTAAATTTTATAGGATTACAAGATGTCGGTGATCCGGTTGAAATAGCTGAAGCATATAACGAGGCAGGGGCAGATGAAATCGTATTTTTAGATATTACAGCGACTCATGAAGGAAGAAAAACGATTATAGATGTTGTAGAAAAAACAGCAGCTAAAGTATTTATTCCTCTTACGGTTGGCGGGGGGATTTCAAGTGTGAAAGATATGTACAATTTACTAAGAGCTGGAGCAGACAAAGTTTCAATAAACTCAGCGGCAGTGCGAAACCCGAAGCTAATAGAAGAAGGGGCAGAACACTTTGGATCACAATGTATTGTCGTGGCAATTGATGCTAGAAAAGTTGCAGAAGGTAAATGGAACGTATACGTCAACGGCGGAAGAGTTGACACAGGAATGGATGCCATAGAATGGGCGAAGCGTGTTGTTAAACTCGGGGCAGGTGAAATTTTGTTAACGAGTATGGATGCAGATGGAACGAAAAGCGGATATGACCTTCGTTTAACAGAAGAAATTTCAAAAAGTGTTTCCATTCCAGTCATCGCATCAGGAGGCTGTGGTCATACGGATCACATTATAGAAGTTTTTCAAAAGACAACAGTTGATGCAGCGTTAGCGGCATCCATCTTTCATTATGGTGAGGCGACAGTGCAGAGTGTAAAGCGAAAATTAAGAGATGCAAATGTTGAGGTGCGATTATGAAACCTAATTTTTCAAAAGGATTAATACCGGCAATTGTCGTCGAAGAAGGTACGAAAGAAGTTTTAATGCTAGCTTATATGAATGAAGAAGCATATGAAAAAACGTTAGAGACGAAAAGAACATGGTTTTACTCTCGTTCGAGGCAGTCGTTATGGAATAAGGGAGAAACATCAGGGAATGTTCAATATGTGCAATCTCTATACTTAGATTGTGATCAAGATTCAATTGTTGTGAATGTGAAACAAGTAGGACCTGCTTGTCATACGGGGGAGAAGACATGTTTTCACTATCAAATTATATAGGGGGATACATATGGAAAATGCCTTTAAGTTGCTGTATAAAACAATTGAAGAACGAAAGGAAAGCCCACTTCCTGAATCGTATACAAATTATTTATTTTCAAAAGGAGAAGATAAAATTTTAAAGAAAATTGGTGAAGAGTGTGCTGAAGTAATTATCGCATGTAAAAATAATGATAAAGAAGAAGTAGTGAAAGAAATGGTTGATGTATTTTATCACTGTTTCGTTTTATTAGCTGAAAAAAATATCGCATTGGAAGATGTCATGCGAGAGGTGAAAGAACGAAATGGAAAGCTTTCGAGAATTGGGGATAGAAGGGAAATAGATACATTATAAGGGGGAATGTATATGAAAGTAGATTATCATCTTCACTTAGAAGAAGGACCGTATTCAATAGGGTGGCTTGCTAAAATAAATGAAGCGTTGGAATGTTATGAACCGCTTCAAGAAAGGCATTCTATTGATTGGCTTATGAAAACACAAGAGCGTTTGCAAAAGCGTGTGAAGGAAGGGCCATTTACAACAGAATGGATAGATCTATATTTAGAAGAAGCTGTGCGAAAAGGAATAAAAGAAGTGGGAATTGTTGATCATCTATATCGTTTTCATGAAGCAAAAGGATATTATGAAAAATATGTAGATATTAGTGATTCTAAGCTCGGTCGTATACAGAAAGAATGGTTAGATCAAGTAAGGGTAGTTTCACTGTATGATTTTACAAAGGCAATTGAAGAGGCGAAAGAACGATGGAGTAAAAGAGGTGTCACACTTAAACTTGGAATTGAAGCGGATTATTTTATTGGTTGTGAAGGAGAGTTAAAAGAATTATTAGCGCTAGGAGACTTTGATTATGTAATTGGTTCCGTTCATTTTCTAAATGGCTGGGGATTTGATAATCCAGATACGAAAGAATATTTTGAGGTGCATGACCTACGCGCATTATACGATACGTTTTTTAAAACAGTTGAGAGTGCGATTCGTACCGAGTTATTTGATATTATCGCTCATCTAGATAATATAAAGGTATTTAATTATCGATTGGATGAGAATGAACAGCTTTCTTATTATGAGGAAATTGCCTGTGCGTTAGTAGAAACGAATACGGCAACAGAAATAAATGCAGGATTGTACTATCGTTATCCTGTTCGTGAAATGTGCCCAAGTCCACTATATTTACAAGTATTAGCTAAGTATGGTGTTCCAATTACGATTTCTTCGGATGCCCATTATCCAAATGATTTAGGGAACTATGTACAAGAAAATGTACAAATACTACGAGCTCACGGTGTTACTCAGGTTGCAACATTTACGAAGCGAGCAAGAGTAATGAGGTCGCTTGAAGAAGAAGTAACAAATTCAAAATGAAACGCAATTTTTTGATGAAAACCACCCTTTTTGTTCAAAATAAGAAAGAATGAAAAGGAGGGTAAGAAATGGCGAAACAACAAAATAAACAAAATAAACAAAATGTACAAAATGTACAAAATGTACAAGTTGCACAGCAACAAGCTTATACTTCTGAAACGAATGCTGCATCTCAATCGGTTATTGAGGAGCAAATTAGCGATACGGTTGCAGAAGGAACGATTGATGTGAAGCTCGGAAAAGAATCGCAGGAAAAAGCGTAAGAAGAGGGGAGAGTTGCATCTCCTCTTTTTTTATGGAAAAGTGTCGATTTTCAAAACTATAATCAAATTCCTTGGTTTTTATATGTGGATTTCTTACAATGAAATATAAGAGATATCTTATTTTCTATAGAAGAGGTGTTAGTAGTGGCAAAAATATTAGTAGCGGGAAAAATTCCGGAAATTGGATTAGAACTATTAAAAGATCATGATGTAGAAATGTACGATAAAGAGGAGTTAATTTCTATAGATGAATTAACAGAGCGTGTAAAAGATAAAGATGCATTGTTAAGTTTACTTTCGACAAAGGTGCCAAAAGAAGTTATTGATGCAGCGCCTCATTTAAAGATTGTTGCAAACTATGGTGCTGGTTACGACAATATTGACTACACGTATGCGGGTGAAAAAGGAATTGCAGTAACGAATACACCGAAAGTATCAACGGAAGCGACTGCAGAATTAACATTTGCACTTCTTTTAGCAGCGGCGCGTAGAATTCCTGAAGGGGATACGTTATGTCGTACGACTGGATTTAACGGATGGGCACCGTTATTTTTCTTAGGACGAGAAGTCCACGGTAAGACAATCGGAATTATTGGTCTTGGAGAAATCGGGAAGGCTGTTGCAAAACGTGCGAAAGCATTTGGAATGGATGTTTTATATACAGGGCCAAATCGTAAGTTTGAAGCTGAAAGTGAACTGGGAGCAACGTATGTGACGTTGGAAAAATTATTACAAACAGCAGATTTTATTACAATTAACTGTGCTTATAATCCGAAATTACATCATATGATTGATGAAGAGCAGTTTAAAATGATGAAGAAAACAGCGTATATTGTAAATGCTTCACGTGGACCAATTATGAATGAAGCAGCACTTGCTCATGCATTAAAAACGAATGAAATTGAAGGGGCAGCTCTTGATGTGTTTGAATTTGAACCGAAAATTACAGAAGAGCTAAAAGAGTTAAAGAATGTAGTACTTGCTCCCCACGTAGGGAATGCAACGTTTGAAACTCGTGATGCGATGGCTGAAATGGCTGTCAGAAATATTTTAGCTGTATTAAACGGCGAAGAGCCAGTAACACCTGTAAATCAAAAGGTATTAGTCACAAAATAAAAAGAAGCCTTCCGGACTCGGAAGGTTTTCTTATTTTTCTTTATTCGCTTTTTTAGACGGTCTTTGTCTAATGAATTGAGATAACATGTACAAAATATATAGTGGAATGGCAATGAATAAGAAAACAGAAAAATTGCCAAATCCTGTTTGATACATTGTAATAATGATTCCAACTAAAAATAGTGTAATAATGATGCTATATCGTGGAATTGGTACATCTTTTAAACTTGGGATACGAATGCGGCTCACCATTAAAAATGCGAACGTTACAAATACGGTAATAAGAACGATTTTTGGAATGGTATGTGAAAATAATGTTAAGAAAGCAACAAGCCCTCCCGCTGCTGTAATCGGTACTCCAGTGAAATATTTCATTGAAGTAGAAGATGGTGTTACATTAAATCGTGCTAAACGATATGCTCCGAAAAGAGGGAATAATCCCGCTATGTATAATCCGATGATTCCGTAGTTTGAGAAAGATGTGTAATACATTAAAACAGCAGGTGCTGCACCAAATGTTACGACATCTGCAAGCGAGTCGAGCTCTTTTCCCATTTGTGAATCAACACGTAATAAACGAGCAACACGACCATCAAGACTATCTAACATCATCCCGATAAGTACTAAAATAGCAGCTGATTTATAATATCCTAAAGATGCATAGCCGATTGATAAAAATCCGCTATATAAATTTCCGAGCGTAAATAAGTTTGGAATAGCTGCTCTATACAAAATCTGATCCCTTGCTTTCTGTAATAAATTCTTAATTAGTGTATGAAAGTTTACTTATTTTATCATACCATAAATTTATTCCTCATACGAAAGAAATTACCAATTTGTGAAAGATTTCATAGAAGGATGAGGAATAAATTAAGTGAAAATAAAAAGAGGAAGCAACTTGTATAAAGTTGCTTCCTTTACTATTCAAATTTCGTTGTCATCGTTCCGGTTTTATATCGATTATTAGGATCGAAACGTAATAAATCTCCATAAATTAATTTATCGGAGAGTTTTAATTCTGTTTTTGCTTTTTCAATATACGGCTGACATAGCGTCATGTCAGCTTCTTCACCCGTACTTCTTTTGTAGCACATATTTTTTGTATAAACATACTCTTCAGAAACAAAGCTACCATCACGCATTACCATAAGCGGGTCTTTTTCTTTAATAAATAAGTCAGTTCCAAATTCAACGGATTTATTTGTTTTAATACCAAGTAAATGAAGGAGCGTTGGTTTAATATCAATTTGACCAGATACTTTAGAAACAACTTTTCCTTCTTGACCAGGCACATGAATAATAAGAGGAACGCGTTGTAATTGCATAGAATCGAATGGTGTAATAGTATCTTTTCCTAGGAACTGTGCCATAGCTGCGTTATGGTTTTCGGAAATACCATAATGATCACCATAAATGACAATAACGGAATTATCATACAGTCCTTCTTCTTTTAATTGTTTAATAAATAATTTAAGAGCTTCATCTGTGTAACGAACAGTTGGGAAGTAGCGGTTTACAACACCACTTTCTGAGTTGAATTCATCAACATATTGGTCTTCCGGATTTAGAAGAAACGGAAAATGATTTGTTAATGTAATAAATTTTGTATAGAACGGTTGCGGTAAAGATTTTAACTTTGGAATAGATTGTTCAAAGAACTCTTTATCTTTTAATCCCCAACCGACAGACATTTGTTCCGTTCCTGCGTAATCATTTAAATTAAAGTAACGATCATATCCAAGCGCAGGATACATTACATCCCGATTCCAAAACGTTTTATCATTTGAATGGAAGACGGCAGAAGAATATCCGTATTTCTTTAATTGTTCTGGTGTCGCTGTGTATTCATTTGTTGCATGAGTAAAGAATACAGAACCACGATCTAGCGGATAAAGTGAGTTTTCAACGATAAATTCGGCATCAGAAGTTTTGCCTTGTCCAGTTTGATGATAGAAGTTATCGAAATAGAAACTATCCTTAATAAATTCATTTAAAAATGGTGTAATTTCTTTTCCATTTATTTTTTTATTAATAACAAAGCTTTGCGTAGATTCCATTGAAATTAAAATTACATTTTTACCTTTTGCAGCTCCAAATAATTTTTTATCAACTTGTTTGTCTTTTGAGTCTGTATAGTTTTTGATTTCAGAAAATCCATCCCCACTTGCAAATACACGCTCAGCTGAAGACTTGGATTGAAGCGTAATATCAAATAGATGATATGTGTATAAACCTAA
Organism: Bacillus sp. FSL K6-1218; assembly: GCF_038006445.1. NCBI lineage: Bacteria > Bacillati > Bacillota > Bacilli > Caryophanales > Bacillaceae > Bacillus > Bacillus sp. FSL K6-1218. The sequence goes on from NZ_JBBOVE010000001.1 coordinate 1,396,599, forward strand.
ATTCTTCACGACAGTTTGACGGTCAAATGAGCGTGAGAACATTTGTGGTTTATAAATAACTGATACAACAATTTGTAGTGCTAATAAAGCTGTTACACCGCTAAAGAAAGTTCGCTTCTCTGAGCGGGAAAGTGGTGTTTTGTCACCAAATGATGGGAATTTACGCGAAATAAACATTAAAATAATTGCATCTGCAAATAAAAGTAATGTTTTGTACGTAAAGAGTTCTTTTATACTTGTCCCTAAATCAGCCATATTGTTTGTTTGGAATAAAACCGGGAAAGTAACGAAATCGTTATAGAACCCATAAAACATTGCGTTTCCAAATAAAATAAATGACAGTATAAAACTGATTCCAATTATAATTCGGTTTCGGTGCTTAGATGCAAGTAAAGCTAAGCCGAAAAATAAAAGTAACGCAGCTAGTGGATTAATAAAAAGCATGAATTCTTCAAAGAAATTATCAATTTTAATATCAAATGCTAGCTTGTACACAATATATGTTTTAATCCATAGTAAAACGACTGCAACGAGTGCAAATCGCAGTTTTGGAAACAGATGTTGTAGCATAATATACTCCTCTCCTAAAAAGCATGACAGTTCTTGTGAGTCAGTTTGCTTAACGACTCATTATATATATACGAACAGCCCTTTGTTATTATGATTATTATACTATGAGTATCATTATACGAAAATAAAAGAGAGTTGTGGGCTTTTTTATAATAATCGAGTAGAAAAAGAGTGGTGGGAGACAATAAAACAGAATTTCTATGTATGATAATTATCGTACGCAGAAAGAATCGCGTGATAATACGGAGGTTATAATGCGGAAATTATTATATTTTATAGCATGCGGTATTGTTATACTTTTTACCTCACCGAGTGTGTCAATAGCTCAATATGATGCACCTCTTATGGAAGATGCACTTTATTCTGTTTTATTTCCAAAAATAAATAAAGCAATTGAAAAACAATATGGAAGTTTGAAACCGTATCAATGTCCTAAAATTATTAGTTTAAAAAAAGTGTATAGCGGTACATATTTATTTCAAGCAAGTATTGAAGTGACAAAGTATGAACGTGTTGCTGGGAAAATTGCTCCGCCATTTGAGAAGGTAACGATTACATTTAATAACGAAGAAGGCGAATGGGAAGTGACAAAGATTTCAGTAAAGCGCTTACCAAACGATACAAAGTTAAACTGTAAAAAAACAATATAAAAAATTGTTTGACAAATAAAATGGTCCTTTGGTATTGTTAATAGCAACAATTAGATGTTTGAAAATTAAATAGACTTACCTCATCTACTCTCAAAGGTAGAGGCCGCGATAGGAAAGAGTAAGCTATGGGAGATTTAATGGAATCTGTGATCATAGGTTGAAAGGGACTATTGCCGAAATATAAGAATAACCATCTTATTCATATATTGGGACTGCATTGAATAAATGTAGTACTGTCATAAGATTTATTTTATGGAGAGCTATTTGGAGATGTTGATGCGGTTTCTTATTTTGAGGAGATAACAACTCGTTTATTTTTTCAATATATATTTTTCCTAATAAGAAACGCGTGTGAACATTGTTCCGCGCGTTTTTTGTCTATCTAAAAGCGTGCTGCAATGAATAGAAGATTGGGGTTATGAGTTTTAGAGGAAATAAGGGAGGAATTTAAATGTATTTACACGGCACAAGCCGAATTAATGGGCAAGGACACTTAGAAATTGGAGGGTGCGATACGACGCAGCTAGCAAAGCAATACGGAACACCACTTTATGTATACGATGAAGAGTCTATTCGAGGAAAATGCCGAGCGTTTCATCGTGCTTTTAAAGAAAGTGGTTTCTCTTATCAAGTAGCATATGCAAGCAAGGCGTTCTTGTGCATGGAGATGTGCCGAGTAGCTCGTGAAGAGAATATGTCATTAGACGTTGTTTCTGGGGGAGAATTATATACTGCGCTCCAAGCAGGATTTCCAGCATCACGTATTCATTTTCATGGAAATAATAAAACAGAAGAAGAAATAGTGATGGCTCTTCAGGCGAATATTGGTTGTTTTGTCGTAGATAATTTCTTTGAATTAGAAGTTTTACACGATTTAGCGATGCAACATGGGAAATTTGTGAACATATTAATTCGTGTAACGCCTGGAGTAGAGGCGCACACACATGAATATATTACAACAGGCCAAGATGATTCGAAATTTGGATTTGGCGTTTCAAACGGTCAAGCGATGCAGGCAATTGGATTTGCTTTACAAAAATCAAATTATAATGTGCTAGGGATTCATTCACATATCGGATCGCAAATATTTGAAACAGCTGGTTTTGTTCGAGCAATTGAAGTTCTTCGCCAATTTTTAGAAAAAGTGAGAGAGCAAACAAACTATGTAGTAAAAGTGTTAAATGTAGGCGGGGGATTTGGAATACGCTACACAGAGTCGGATACACCATTAACTCTTGAGACATATGTGCGAGCTGTAACAAGTGCAGTGAGAGAACAATTTACTGTATGTGAATATCCATTGCCAGAAATATGGATTGAACCAGGCCGTAGCATTGTAGGTGATGCTGGGACAACAATTTATACAGTTGGATCTGTGAAAGATATTCCTGGTATTCGAAAATATGTATCAGTCGATGGTGGAATGACAGATAATTTAAGACCTGCTTTATATAGTGCGCGTTATGAAGCGATGTTAGCGAATCGAGGGAATGATGAGAATGAGGAACTCGTTTCGATTGCCGGGAAATGCTGTGAGAGTGGAGACATGTTGATTTGGGATATTCATTTACCGAAAGTCGCTGCTTCTGATTTACTAGCAGTTTCCTGTACAGGAGCATACGGGTACTCGATGGCGAATAATTACAATCGGATTCGAAGACCAGCCGTTGTCTTTGCAAAAGGCGGAACATCGCAAGTAGTTGTGGAACGCGAAACATATGAAAATATTATTGGGAACGATCGCATACGTATTAAAGAGCTTGTCTAAATAGAAAAAGGAGTTGTTCGGATGGGCAATTCCTTTTTTGTAAAATAAAATAATTAAAATATATCGGAAAACTAGGATTGAAAAAAATCAGAATTGTGATAAAATACAAATACAAAGCTTATCAAGAGAAGCGGAGGGAACTGGCCCGAAGAAGCTCGGCAACCTGCTTATAGAAAGCAAGGTGCTAAATCCAGCAAAATGGAATCCATTTTGAAAGATAAGGTAAAATATATTACCGAACAGTCTTTTCGAAATGGGAAAGATTTTTTTTATGAATAAAAAGGGGGGCTGTTCGCGTGAGTGTACGGGAACATTTTGATGAAGTATCCGAGAAGATTGAAGCGATGCTTGCTGATATGAAATATGGTTCGATTACAATTGTTGTGCAAGATGGAAAAGTAATTCAGTTAGAGAAAAGTGAAAAAGTACGTTTAAAGTGAAAAGCGCTGACTAGAAAAACTAGAGGCGGTTTTAACCTATTTCATTAGGTTAAAACCGTCTTTTTGCTTTTACAGGGGGAAAAAACATGTTGACGTATGAAACGTGGGAAGAAAATGTTGTTTCATTTTCGGAAGAAGATGAAACGAAAGGTGCGCTATCAGTATTAAAGTGGGCTTATAAAGAATATAAAGATGAGATTGTCTACGCATGTAGCTTTGGGGTGGAAGGTATGGTATTGCTGCACCTTATAAACCAAGTAAATCCATCTGCTAAAGTTGTATTTTTGGATACAAATGTTCATTTTCAAGAAACGTATGAATTAATTCAAAAAGTGCGGGAACGATTTCCTTCATTGAATATTATAGAAAAACAGCCAGAACTTACACTTGATGAACAGGCGAAGTTGCATGGTGAAAAACTGTGGGAGAGCAATCCGAATCTTTGTTGTAAGATTAGAAAAATTTTACCTTTAGAAAAATCATTAGTCGTGGAAAAAGCATGGATATCGGGCTTAAGAAGGGAACAATCAGAAACACGTAAGCATACAAAGTTTATAAATCAAGATCATCGTTTTCAATCTATTAAAGTTTGTCCACTCATTCATTGGACGTGGAAAGAAGTTTGGCGATATGTATACAAACATAGCTTGCCGTATAACCCGTTGCATGATGTTGGCTATCCAAGTATTGGATGTGAGAAATGTACGTTACCTGTAGGGGATGGTGGCGATTTAAGAGATGGTAGATGGGCTGGAAAAATGAAAACTGAATGTGGTCTTCATTACCAATAAGATGAATCTTGAAATAAAACTAAGAGAGGATATAGAAAAATGAGCATAGTAAACGAATTAGTAAACCGTATAGATGAGACATATGACGTATCACAAATTGAAAAAGAAATTAAATTAGACAATATTGCGTTAAGTGATTTAGAACTATTGGCGACAGGTGGATATAGCCCGCTTACTGGTTTTTTAGGGAAGGAAGATTATGATTCAGTTGTAGAAACGCTTCGTTTAGCAAATGGTAGTGTGTGGAGTATACCGATTACATTACCGGTAACAGAAAAAGTCGCAGAAAGCCTGAAGGCTGGAGAGGAAGTAAAGCTTGTCAACAATGGAAATATATACGGTGTCATTCAAATAGAAGATATTTTTGTACCAGATAAAGAAAAAGAAGCGTTACTTGTATATAAAACAACGGATGAGGCTCATCCAGGAGTGAAAAAATTATATGAACGACCAAACGTTTACGTTGGAGGAACTATTATTCTAACAAAACGCTTTGAAAATAATCAATTTCCTTCTTATCATTTAGACCCAATTGAAACGAGGGAAGCATTTAAAAAACGTGGGTGGAAAACAGTGGTCGGATTTCAAACGAGAAACCCGGTACATCGTGCCCATGAGTATATTCAAAAATCTGCTCTTGAAATTGTAGATGGTCTCTTTTTAAATCCACTCGTTGGAGAAACGAAATCGGATGATATTCCTGCTGATGTAAGAATGGAAAGCTATGAAGTACTCCTTCAAAACTATTATCCGAAAAATCGTGTCTTTTTAAGTGTATTTCCTGCTGCAATGCGTTACGCAGGACCAAGGGAAGCTATATTTCATGCGTTAGTAAGAAAGAATTTTGGATGTACACACTTTATTGTAGGGCGTGATCATGCTGGAGTAGGAGATTATTACGGAACATACGAAGCGCAAGAAATCTTTACAAATTTTACGATAGAAGAGTTAGGAATTACACCACTATTCTTTGAACATAGTTTTTACTGCACGAAATGTGAAGCGATGGCTTCAACGAAAACATGTCCGCACGGAAAAGAAGATCATGTTATTTTATCGGGTACGAAAGTAAGAGAATTATTAAGAAACGGTGAGATTCCGCCAAGTACATTTAGTCGTAAAGAAGTAGTAGAAGTGCTAATTAAAGGTTTAAAAAAAGAAGTAGTAACAGAATAGGGAGAGAACGAGATGGATACGAATATTACTTGGCATACAGCTTCGGTTTCAAAAGATGATAGAAGAGTGAAGAATGGACATCACAGTTTTGTAATTTGGTTTACTGGTTTATCAGCTTCGGGTAAATCTACAGTAGCGAATGCGGTCGCTCGTAAACTGTTTGAAAAGAATATTGGAAATTATGTGCTGGATGGGGATAACATTCGCCACGGTTTAAATAAAGACTTAGGATTTTCTGAAAGTGATCGCATGGAAAATATAAGACGTATTGGCGAAGTGGCAAAGTTATTTGTAGACCAAGGAGCAGTTGTCCTTACAGCATTTATTTCACCATTTCGAGTAGACCGCAAACAAGTAAGAGATTTATTAGCGGCAGATGAATTTATTGAAATTTTTGTGAAGTGTCCGATTGAAGAGTGTGAGAAACGTGATCCGAAAGGGCTTTATAAAAAGGCAAGAAAAGGTGATATTAAGGATTTCACAGGTATTGATTCGCCTTATGAAGAGCCAGAGCAAGCAGAATTAATTGTAGAAACGCACAAATATTCTATTGAAGAATGTGCAGAACAAATCGTGAAGTACTTACAAGAGCGTAGTTTTATATAGGGGGATAAACAATGAGTTATGAAAAAGTATGGGCTAACAATGAAAAATTAAATCAGACCGAGAAAAATAAATTAGAAAAAGATGGCTTAGAAATTTTTAATGATATTCCTTACTATGCGGAAAATGGTTTCGAATCTATTCCGAAAGAAGAGTGGGATGCCTTTAAATGGGCAGGCTTGTATTTACAAAGACCGAAAGAAGCTGGTTATTTTATGATGCGGGTAAATATTCCGTCAGGGATTATTACAAATGCACAGGCAGAAGTACTTGCTTCTATCGCTGAAGATTATGGACGTGATGTAATAGATATTACGACGAGACAGGCGATTCAGTTTCACTGGTTAGAAATTCAGCAAATTCCAGATATTTTTAAAAGATTAGCAAGAGTTGGGTTATCTTCAGCGGGGGCTTGTGGTGATATAACGCGAAATATTACAGGTAATCCGCTTGCTGGAATTGATGCAAATGAACTATTCGATACAACGCATATTGTAAAAGAAGTATATGATTACTTCCAACATAATGAAGAGTTTTCTAACTTGCCACGTAAATTTAAAATGTCTATTAGTTCTAATATTTATAATTCAGCAAACGCAGAAATTAACTGTGTTGCATTTACGCCTGCAACGAAAGAAATAGATGGTGAGAAAAAAGTTGGTTTTCATATAAAAGTAGGTGGAGGATTATCAGCTCGACCGTATTTAGCTGATGAATTAGATGTGTTCGTTTTACCAGAAGAAGTGAAGGCGGTGGCGATTGCGATTGCTACTATATTCCGTGATTTTGGATATCGTGAAAAACGTCATTTAGCTCGGTTGAAATTTCTTGTTGCGGACTGGGGAGCAGCGAAATTTAAAGAGAAACTAATAGAGTATACAGGGCCTTTACAAAGTAAAGGGGAAAGTGCACTCAAAGGATGGAATGCAGGCTATTTTTATGGTGTTCAAGACCAAAAACAAAAGGGATTAAAGTATGTAGGTTTTAATGTACCGGTAGGTCGTTTACATGCAGAAGAAATGTTTGAGATTGCAAGAATCGCAAAGCAATATGGAAATGGACAAATTCGTACATGTAACTCGCAAAACTTCATTATTCCGAATGTTCCTCCGGAAAATGTAAAAGAATTACTTAGTGAACGGCTGTTTGAAGCGATATCTGCTAGCCCGAAATCATTTATTGGTCATGCGGTTTCATGTACCGGTATTGAATATTGTAATCTTGCACTAGTAGAAACGAAAGAAAGATTACGAAAAATTGCAGAATACTTAGATACACAAATTGCACTCGATGTTCCAGTTCGAATTCATATGGTAGGCTGCCCGAATTCATGTGGTCAACGTCAAATTGCTGACATTGGGTTACAAGGGGTGAAAATGAAAACGAAGGAAAAAGGCATTGTTGAAGCGTTTGAAATATACGTAGGTGGAACGTTGTTAGATGGTGGTGCTTATAATCAAAAGTTAAAAGGAAAAATAGATGGCGAAGATTTACCAGATGTACTTGCATCATTTATAAGTTATTTCAAAGAGAATAAATTACCAGCCGAGACATTTTATGATTTTGTAGGTCGTGTTGGTGTAGATACATTACAAATAGCGTTAAATAACGTGCTAGAAGAAGTAATAGCGTCTTAGGAGGGACGATATGGATTTATATCGATTTGAAGCTGTGTTAGTAAATAGTATTGTTCCGATTGTTGTTGTTGCTCAAAGTGAAGAACAGGCATTTAAGCTTGCGGAGATTGAGCTTGAAAAGCATTTTTTACCGTTGCCAGAGGTAAAAGAGATTTCTTTGTTTGAAAAAAAGAAGATTCGAAAAGGTGGGGCATTTGTTATTCATGAGTAGAGATCAGTAATACGAAAAAATAAAAACTTCCATTCTTATATACGAATGGAAGTTTCATTTTAATAGAAGAAATGAGGAGAGATGATGGGAAAGGTTTATATTGTTGGAGCAGGTCCTGGCGATCCAGATTTAATTACTGTTAAAGGGTTGAAATGTATTGAGAAGGCAGATGTTATTTTATACGACCGACTTGTGAATAAAGAGCTGCTTTCACACGCAAAGCCTGGCGCGGATTTAATTTATTGCGGAAAACTCCCGAATTATCACACGATGAAGCAAGAGACAATTAACACGTTTCTTATTAAGTATGCGAAAAAAGGAAAAGTTGTAACGAGGCTTAAGGGTGGCGATCCATTTGTGTTTGGTAGAGGGGGAGAAGAAGCTGAAGCATTAGCAAAGCAAGGTGTACCATTTGAAATCATTCCTGGTATTTCAGCTGGAATAGCTGCTCCTGCTTATGCGGGCATTCCAGTGACGCACCGTGATGCAAGTGCAAGTTTTGCTATTGTGACTGGGCATAGGAAAGAAGGTGCTGAAGAAGAAGTGAAATGGGAAAGTTTAGCGAAAGGTGTAGAGACTTTAGCGGTATATATGGGGGTTAGTAATTTGCCCTACATATGTGAGCAACTTATGAAGCATGGAAAAGATAAAAGTACGCCAGCTGCTATTATTGAGCAGGGGACGACGTCTATGCAACGCACAGTTGTTGGAACGTTAGGGACAATTGTAGATGTTGCGAAAAAAGAGCAAATTCAAAATCCGAGCATGATTGTAATTGGAGAAGTTGTCCGTTTTAGAGAAAAAATCCATTGGTTTGAGAAGCAAACAGAAAATGCTTATCAAGTAAGTGGAGTGTTGTAAAATGAAAGCCGTCTTATATATATGTCATGGAAGTCGTTTGAAGACAGCGAAAGAAGAGGCGATTCAATTTATTACATCGTGCATGAGCCGTATAGAAGCGACTATTCAAGAAGTTTGTTTTTTAGAGTTAGCGAATCCTTCTATTGAAGATGGTTTTCGTACATGTGTGAAGCGTGGGGCCACGGAGATTATTGCTATCCCTGTTTTTTTATTAGCGGCAGGTCATGTGAAGAAAGATATTCCGTTTGAATTGGTAAAGCTCAAGAATCAATATCCGAATGTTAAAGTGACTTATGGTAATCCGTTTGGTGTATCAGAAACACTTGTTAAATCGGTGTATAGCGGAAGTGGCATCGAACAGGAAGATAAAAATGAAGTGACGTTACTTCTCGTTGCAAGAGGGAGCAGTGATCCTGAAGTATTAAGAGATATAAACTGGATTGCTTCTTTATTTCAAACAAAAGAGAAGGTTAAAAAAGTAGAAGTTTGTTATTTAGCAGCTGCAGAGCCAAAATTTGAGGAGAAGTTAAAGGAAGTTGTAGAACGAAAAGAAAAGAACATCGTTGTACTGCCTTACTTGTTATTTACAGGTTTACTTATGAAACATATTGAGAAAGAAGTGCGCCAATATGAATTGGAAGAGATAAAAATCAGTCCATATTTAGGGAAGAATGAAGCGTTTCAAGATATGTTAATTCAGAAAACGACGGAGTTATTGAAAGGAGATCAGTATGTATCCACTTACAGTGCGAGTTAATGAGAAACGCGTTGTTGTTATTGGCGGGGGAAAAGTTGCAGGATTTAAAATTATTCCTTTACTCAAACAGGGTGCGGATATAGTTGTGATAAGTCCAGAATTAGATGCGAATTTAGTAAAACTTGTGGAAGAAAAGAAAATTCGTTGGTATCAAAGAGAATATGAAAAAAGTGATATTAAAAGTGCTTTTTTAGTTGTTGCAGCGAGTAGTGATTCAATATTAAATGAACAAGTTGCTGAAGATGCCGCCGAGAATCAATTAGTAAATGTTATTACAAATCCGGAAAGTGGTAATGTTCACTTTCCGGCAGCGATTCATCGTGGTTTGCTTAATATAGCAGTTTCTACTGGGGGAGCGAGCCCAAAGCTCGCAAAAAAAATTCGAGATGAGATTGCAAATAAATATGATGAGACATATGAATCGTATTTAGATTTTTTATATGAAGTAAGGTTGAAGTTAAAAGATTTACAGTTAGAAAAGAGGGAACGAAATATATTGCTCCAAGAAGTGTTGAAATCAGTATATGTGCAAAACGAGGGGAAAAGAGAAAGTTTTTTACGAGAGTTAGAGGAAAAGGTTTTAAAATAATAAAAGATAAAGTGCGCTTTACAAATATAAAAATATAATTTATAATCACAAGTAACTTCAATAGATGAAATCGATGAGCAAGAAGAGTACGTATATTTGATGCGTTCAGAGAGCTGGGATTAGGTGGGAGCCCGGTACGATAAAATATACAGAATGGGCTTGCGAGAGGTATGTTGAACATTGTAGTAGGCAACCCGGGTTCCGCCGTTAAAAGGATAGAGTATCGGAATTATTCCTGTACTTGAACAAGTGGGATTTATCAATCCAATTGAGGTGGTACCACGGTATTTACATTACATATATCGTCCTCTACATGCATATTTGCGTGTAGGGGACTTTTTTATTTTCTAAAGGAGGTGTGCGAGTATGAAATGAAAGTGTATAATTAACAAAAGTTTAAATATTCAGAAAAGGAGAATTTATGATGAAAGAAACACAGCAATGGACGTCGAAAATAGGCTTTGTACTCGCAGCAGCCGGAGCCGCAGTAGGTCTTGGTGCGATATGGAAATTTCCATATGTTGCAGGTAATGGCGGGGGAGGCGCATTCTTCCTTGTATTTTTACTATTAACTTTATTTATAGGTATGCCTCTTCTAATAGCGGAGTTTGTTATTGGACGTAGCACGCAAAAAGAGGCGGTTACAGCTTATAAAGTACTAGTGCCAAATAGCAAATTATATCCTTGGATTGGTCGTATGGGAGTTGTTACTTGTTTTAGTGTACTATCTTTTTATAGTGTTGTAGGTGGATGGATTTTACTTTATTTATATTATAGTGTGACAGGAAGTTTCTGGAATGGAGTAGCTGATTATGGACAATTGTTCGGTGAAACGATTTCAAATCCATTAAGTGCGATTGGAGCACAATTTATCTTTATGCTTTGTACGATTTTTGTTGTAAGTAAAGGTGTAGAGAAAGGTATAGAAAAGGCAAGTAAGTACATGATGCCGCTATTATTTATTTTATTTATTGCGATTATTGTTCGTGCGCTAACACTCGATGGTGCTTTTGCTGGAGTAGAGTTCTTCTTAAAGCCAGATTTTTCAAAGCTTACAGCAGATACGATTTTATATGCAATGGGACAATCTTTCTTCTCGCTAACAGTAGGTGCCTCAGTAATGGTAACGTATAGTTCGTATTTAAAGAAAGAGGAACATTTAACGAAATCAGCAACATCTATTGTAAGTTTAACTGTTTTTGTTACAGTACTTGCAGGATTAGCAATTTTCCCAGCGATTTTCGCATTAGGAGTTAAACCGACTGAAGGGCCAGGATTACTGTTTATTGTCCTTCCAGCAGTATTTGCAAAAATACCATTTGGTCAATTTTTCTTTATTATGTTTTTAATTTTATTCTTCTTTGCGACTTTAACATCAGCAATTTCAATGCTTGAAATTGTAGTAGCATCTGTTGCGAAAGGTAATGAGAAGAAGCGTCCATCAGCATCATTATTAATTGGTATTCTTATTTTTGCAGTCGGTATTCCATCGGCGTTATCATTTGGGATTATGAGTGACGTGAAAATATTTGGGAAAACATTCTTTGATTTAGTCGACTTTTCGGTAAGTAACGTATTGCTACCGTTAGGAGTACTAGCTATTTCATTATTTGTACCAAATAAAATGAGTAAAGAATTGTTAATGAAAGAATTAGAAGTGACGGAAACGAAAGGGAAAACGCTATTTAACATTTGGTTCTTCTTACTTCGTTATGTTATTCCAGTAACTGTAATAATTGTATTTTTAAATGCGATAGGTGTATTTAAAATGTTTGCATAAAAAAAGGCGGGGATCTCCCGTCTTTTTTTATGTTGATGAATGTAATAGACGATTATACGCTTTATAGGCTGTGGTGACTGCGAGGAATGAACCGATTAAAAATAAAACTGAGCCGCCAAATGTAAATATCCGGCCAATATACGTTTCTCTAGCTTCTTCTATTTTTTGTTGTAATTGCGTATTCATATGGATCACCTCGTAAACTATAGGCATTTAGTTATAGTTTATGTAGAATGCCTATATTGTGTGAAGTGTAAATAAAAAACCTCGGTAGGCACCGAGGTTTTTTATAATCCGATATAAGGAGATGGGTCAACTGCGTTTGTCTTGCCGACATTCCATTCTCCAAGATGAAGTTCGAAGTGTAAATGTTGTCCGTATGATTGGCCCGTATTCCCCATAAATCCAAGCTGATCGCCTTGTTTTACAGTTTGTCCATTCGATACAGAACGGCTATTCATATGAGCATATACTGTCGTATATGTTTTTCCGTTTATACGGTGAGATAAATACACTACGTTTCCGTAACTAGATGATAATTCTGAGCGAATAACAACGCCATCTGCAGCAGCGATAATTGGAACCGTTCCCGAAGCAGCGATGTCAATTCCTTTATGGTTATCTAAAGAACGTACACCAAATCCGGAAGTTTTTGATCCAGCTGCTGGTTTGATAAAGCCACCGATATTTGTATCATGTGGTGTTGGGGCCGCTTGAGTTGCTTGAGCAGATTTAGTAGCTTGTTGTTTGCGAGCCTCTTCTGCCTGGCGAGCTTCTTCCGCTTTACGAGCTTCTTCGGCACGTTTTTCTTCTTCAATTGCTTTTTGAACAGCTTGACGTTGATTTTCTAAAATGCCTTTGGATTCTTCTAATCCTTCAATCTCTGAATCTACTTTTGCTACTTTCGTATGTAGATCGTTAATAAGAGTTTGTTGCTGTTGTTGGTTATTTTGTAATTCTTGCTGTTTTTGTTCTAGTTTTTGTTCAGATTCTTTCAGTTGTTGTTCTTTTTTCTCAACAGCCTCTTTTTCTGACGTTACAGCATTTTGATCAGATGTTTGTTTTTTTACAATATCTGTATCGTTGTTTAATATTAAACTTACGGAGTACATATTATCAACAAGATCAGCAATGTTGGTAGAGTTTGTTAATACTTCTGTAATGATATTTGTACGCGGTTTTTCTTGCATAGATTGTAATCGTTGTTTAATAACTTCCTGACGTGTATCTATGTTTGTTTGTAATTGTTCTATATGTTTCTTTTTGTCAGTAATTACTTGTTGTGTTTTGCTAATTTCTTTTTTTGTATCGTTTAATTCAGTCTCGTTTTTATTAATGGAAGTAGTTAATTCATCGATTTTCTTCTGTAATTCTTGAATTTCTTTTTCTATTTGTTCTTTCTCGACTGATTTATTTTGTAAGTCACTTTGTTTGCCTTCTAATTCAGATTGAATGTTAGATAATTTATCTTGATTCGTTTCAGCGTATGCGGGTGAAAGTAACGGGGAAGCAAAAATCGTTCCTGCTGCTAAAACACTAAACGCTGCAAATTTCTTTTTCATTGTTGTCTGACTCCTTTCCCTATGAATGTTATATATCATAAGAAGAAGAGTGTCTATCGTTGTAATCATAATGTAAAGAAAACTTTATAAAATTGCTAAGTTTTGTCGGAATTTATCATTTTTCAACTTTAATTGTCATAGTACTTACATTTTATTTATATGTGTAACAAAGGTAAAATTTGATTAATTTGTAAAATACAGGATGGAAATAAGAGTTTTTGTGGGGTGAAATATTACTTAGAAAGCCAATAAAATACTAGTAAGGAATCGTTCTCATGTGAGGTTTTCTGACATGAGTTTATTTTTTGTCAAGAAAATTATTTGTGTTCGGGCAAAGTTATTTTGTTGTCAGATTTTAAATTTTGATTTATGATTTTTAACAGGGACAAAATGTAGTGAATTGTCGAATAATATGTAATACTCTTAATTTCTTAGTTTTATAGAGATAGAATGAGAGATAGAGTGACACATCGAAGAGGGGGTTACAACAAATATGAAAAGAATAGGACTTGCATGGCAAATATTAATAGGACTTGCACTTGGTATTGCAGTTGGGGCGATTTTCTTTGGCAATCCGGCTGTAGTGAGTTATTTACAACCAATTGGTGATATTTTCATCCGATTAATTAAAATGATCGTTGTACCGATTGTTGTAGCAAGTATTGTTGTTGGGGTTGCTGGTGTTGGCGATGTTAAAAAACTAGGTCGACTAGGCGGAAAAACAATTCTTTACTTTGAAATTATTACAACAATTGCAATTATTGTTGGTCTATTAATAGCGAATATTTTCCAACCAGGAAAAGGCGTAAATATGGAGCAGTTAACAAAGACAGATATTTCGAAATATACACATACGACAGAGCAAGTACAAAGTCATTCATTTGCAGATACATTTGTAAATATTGTTCCAACGAACATTATGAAGTCGTTAGCTGACGGAGATATGCTTGCTATTATCTTCTTCTCTGTACTATTTGGTTTAGGTGTAGCAGCAATTGGTGAAAGAGGAAGACCAGTTCTTCAATTTTTCCAAGGTGTAGCTGACGCAATGTTTTACGTAACAAACCAAGTTATGAAATTTGCACCATTTGGTGTGTTTGCACTAATTGGTGTTACAGTTTCTACATTTGGTCTTGCTTCATTAATTCCATTAGGGAAATTACTAATTGTCGTATATGGAGCAATGATTTTCTTCGTCGTAGTTGTCTTAGGACTTACAGCGAAAATATTTGGAATTAACATTTTCCAATTCTTTAAGATTTTAAAAGACGAGCTGATTTTAGCGTATTCTACAGCAAGCTCAGAAACAGTTTTACCAAAAATCATGGAGAAAATGGAGAAATTCGGTTGTCCGAAAGCAATTACATCTTTCGTTATTCCGACAGGTTATTCATTTAACTTAGATGGATCAACTTTATATCAAGCAATTGCGGCTATTTTCTTAGCGCAAATGTACGGTATTGATTTATCTATTACACAACAAATTACATTATTGCTTGTATTAATGGTTACATCAAAAGGTATCGCAGGTGTACCGGGCGTATCATTCGTTGTATTATTAGCGACACTTGGTACAGTAGGTATTCCACCTGAAGGCTTAGCGTTCATTGCTGGTATTGACCGTATTTTAGATATGGCTCGTACAGCAGTTAACGTTGTAGGAAACTCTTTAGCAGCTGTAGTTATGTCTAAGTGGGAAGGTCAATATGACGCTGAAAAAGGACAAGCTTATTTAAAAGAGATTTCTGAAAAGGGTCAAGCGGCTTAATTATAATATGAACAAGCTCTCACATAATATGTGGGAGCTTTTCTGTATATAGAAGAGGAGCAGACATAATGAAACGTAAATATGGTGACGGTTCTTCGTGGAAGAGGCTAATAGAAAAGAGTTATACGGTTAAGCAAGTGGAAGAGGGAATACTCGGAATACTGGATATAAAAAAGGTGAGAGAGCTTAGTCGTAAAGAATATGATGGTAAAGAAATTTGTATTGCAAGTGATGGGTATACGTGGGTTCAATATTTCATTAATGGAAAGAACTTTGCGATTACAGCTATGTTAGATGATAGGCACAATTTAGTGCAATATTATATTGATGTGACGAAAGAATATGAAATAGACGATCGTGGTTTACCGTATTTTGATGATTTATATTTAGATGTAGTATTATTACCCAGCGGTAAGGTGTATATATTAGATGAAGAGGAGCTAGAGGATGCTTATAAAAGTGGCGATGTCACGAAGGTAGAGTATGAGTTAGCTTGGTACACTACGAAATGGATATTAGCAGCAATAAAAAATAGTGAATTTTATTGGATTTCAATATTGGAAGAAGAAATCGAAAAGTTAAAATGATTGTTGTATTCAAATTTTTGTATAATTACCAAAAAAATCTATACAAAAAATAATTGACTTTTGTTTTGTAAGCGAGTAAAGTTAGGGAAGAAATTATTATTAAAAAATAAATATGAAACCTTCTTATAAAGAGAGGCGGAGGGACTGGCCCTACGATGCCTCGGCAGCGGACTCGATTTCAGAGTGCTGTGCCAAATCCAGCAAGCGTGTGCTTGAAAGATGAGAAGAGTGTTTCTTATAGATGTATAAGACCTCTTCTCATCGGAAGAGGTCTTTTGTTATTCATTAGAAAAAGGTTGAAACTAGGGAGAGATGGTACTTTGAAAGAAACGAGAGGAAATGGTTTAGCTTTATTACCACTTGGGATATTTTTGGCGCTATTTATTGGTTCTGGAATTATTACAGGTGATTTCTATAAATTGCCGATACTTGTAGCGATTTCAATTGCTGTAGGAGTCGCTTTAGTGATGAATCGTAAAGAAAGTTTTAATGTGAAAGTAGAGCGGTTCGCTAAAGGAGCAGGAAATCCAGATATTATGATTATGGTATTAATTTTTGTGCTTGCTGGTGCATTTTCTGAAACTGCTAAAGGAATGGGCGGGGTAGACTCAACTGTTAATTTAGCGTTAACTATTTTACCGCCAGGATTTATCGTAGCTGGAATCTTTGTTATTGGTGCATTTATTTCATTAGCGATGGGAACTTCAATGGGAACAATTGCAGCGTTAGCACCGATTGCTGTAGGTATTAGTGGTCAAACTGATATCTCAATTGCGCTTACGATGGCTACTGTTGTTGGCGGAGCGATGTTTGGTGATAATTTATCATTTATTTCAGATACAACAATCGCAGCTGTTCGTTCACAAGGAACAGAAATGAAAGATAAGTTTAAAGCGAATTTTTTAATTGTATTACCAGCGGCTATTATTACAATTATACTATTAGTGATAGTTACTTCAGGAAGTGATACGCAGATTAAAGCGCATAGCTTTGATTGGATAAAGATTTTACCGTACGCAGGAGTACTTATTACAGCGCTACTTGGGTGGAATGTACTTATCGTATTAACTGGTGGAACTGTATTATCTGGTGTTATCGGTCTTATAGATGGAAGTTATACGTTAGAAAGTTTCTTTAAAAGTGTAACGACTGGAATGGGCGGTATGATGGAGTTAGTATTACTTGCTATATTAATTGGTGGTATGGTTGAATTAATCCAATATAATGGTGGTATTCAATATTTAATGAATGTATTAACACGTAATATTCGTTCGAAAAAAGGAGCGGAATTTGGTATTGCTGGTTTAGTGAGTATGACGAATATGTGTACAGCGAATAATACGATTTCTATTATCTTTACAGGCCCGCTTGCAAAAAATATTGCAGATCAATATGAAATAGACCCTCGTAAATCAGCGAGTGTATTAGATCTTTTCTCATGTTGTGTGCAAGGGTTAATTCCGTACGGTGCCCAAATGTTAACGGCAGCAGGATTTGCAGCGTTATCTCCGGTTGAATTGTTACCATATGCATTTTATCCAATTTTAGTTGGAGTATGTGGGATTGTTTCTATTTTAATTGGGTTTCCAAGGTTTTCGAAAGTAGCTGAGAAAAAAGAGTATCATAAAACAGCTTAATTTAATATGAACGTTAGTAATTAAAAAACGTGCAGAGAATAGACTCTGCACGTTTTTTTGCGTAAAGGGCTGAATATGACTCGGTCTTAAGTCTGAGTTAAAAACGGTTCTTAAGCTCGTTATGGAAAGATGAAAAAATAGTTAAGATAAGAGTATCAAATCGAAGGGAGGCAAGCACAAGATGAAACAATTTCTAGCGTTTATCGCAGCCGGTATTTTGGCTTTAATTGCTCTTGGTAGTCTTGCTGGTATTGTAGGATTCGCAATCGGAGCAGGAGTTGTATATTGGAGCTATAAATCATTTGTGCGAGCTAAATCATTTTTTGGAAAGTTAGCTTGGGGTATTGTTGGTTTAATCGGTTTATCCATTGCACTTTCTCATTCACCAGCATTAATTGGTATCGCTGCTTTAGTGGTTTTATACTACGGATACCGTGAGTGGAAAAAAGAAAAAGATGTAGTTGTTGAATCTGCTCCAGAAAGTTCTAAACCATATAGCAACTTTGAAGATGAGTGGAACAAATTAATGAAAAACTAAAACAATAAATCAAATTATAAATAAAGTAGAAGAGAGGAAGATTTATAATGAAACAATCTTTATTCGGACGTGTACGCGATGCAATTTTAGCTGATTTTCATAACGTGTTAGATGAGAAGGAAAGAAAAAATCCAATTGCGATGTTAAACCAATATTTACGTGATAGTGAGCGTGAAATAACAAAAATTGAGAAGTTAATTGAGCGTCATAAAACATTAAAATCTAACTTCGCTCGTGAGCTTGAGCAAGCACGTTATTTCGTTAATAAAAGATCAAAGCAAGCTATCATTGCTCAAGAAGCAGACGAATTACAATTGCACGAACGTGCGTTAGAAGAGGTAGCTTATTATGAAGGGCAAGTAACTCGATTAGAAGAAATGTATGCAGGTGTTGTAGAGCAAATCGATGAGTTAGAGCGTCGTCTTTCTGAAATGAAAAATAAATTAAAAGAAATGCACGCAAAGCGTATGGAACTAATGGCACGTGAAAATATGGCACATGCAAATCGTCGGATGAATACTGCGATGCATAAAATGGATGAAAATAATCCGTTCTTACGATTTGAAGAAATTGAAGATCACATTCGTGACTTAGAAACTCGTATGAATGAAGAGCATGAGCGTGACACATTTGATATGAAAATTGCAAAACTTGAGCGTGAAATGAAAGAAAAGAATGATGTATCGTTAACGAAAGAGTTAACAAAATAATAGTAGTATATTATAAAACAGGCTTATGATATAGTGATAGGAGAAAAGGTGTTGGAAAGCAATGCCTTTTCTTCTATGTATATGTGACAAGAAGGGGGGGAGCTGAAGTGAAGAAACATTTTTCAAAGACACAATTAATGGGGATGCTCCTCATCATATTTGGATTCGGTCTTTTTCTTGATATGATACTTGGACATTTTGAACCAGGTGGTCTCATTTTTGCATTTATTATGCTTATGTTTGGAAGGCATTATCGTAAAAAGAATCGTTATGTACGGGGAAATGTATTTTTATTTGTTGGTGGTATCGTATTTTTATTTTTCTTATTTTCATCAGCAGCATTTGTTCTTGTCGTATTTGCTTGTTTAGCTTTAATTGGTTATCAATTGATTCAACAAGGACATCAGCAAAAAGCAATGAAGGTTGAAATTAAAGAAAAAGGGATTATAGACGAAGAGAAGCAAATATATCGTACAGAACCATATTTGAAAAATATGTTTGTAGGCAATGTACGAATGATGGATCATATTTATGAACTTGAGGATATTAATGTTCAATATGGTGCTTGTGATGTGGAAATAGATTTAACAACTGCTATGATTCCAGAAGGAGAAACAGTAATTGTTATTCGAGGTGTCGTTGGTAATATTCGTTTATATGTGCCATATGATATTGAACTTTCTTTAAATCATTCTGTTATTGTCGGCCGTGTGCTCTTGCCAGGTCATGAAGAGACAGGGTTTAACCGCAATGTTACATTTAGAACAGAGCAGTATAAAGAGGCTCCTCGTCGTATTAAAATTATTTCTTCGCTTGTCGTAGGCGACACGGAAGTGAGGAAAGTATAATGAAGAAACAAAAAAATATTTCGTGGATGTATATTCGTTATTCTATGTTGTCCTCTGTTAGTATCGCACTCATTTGTACAATTGTATATGTATGGAAAAGCGAGCAACAAGTGTATGATTTATTATGGAAGGAATCCATCGCTTCTGTTCCAATTGGCTTGTTTATTATGACTACAAGTTTACTTATCGGGGGAATTGTAGGATATGCAATCGGTTACTATATAGAGCAGCGTATACAAGGATTAAATACTTTTCTATTTGAAGTAGAGCGAGGGAATTTTCCGAGTGATGTTTCGTTTACTGCGGATGATGAATTTCATGAAGTGGAACGAAAAGTAATCGTTCTGGCTCGTCGATTAGAGGAGCAAGCTGGACTCTTTCAAAAAGTAACGAATGAACGAGCTCATTGGAATGAAGAGATGAGACAAGAAGCGATTTCTCAAGAAAGGCATCGCTTAGCAAGGGAGTTGCATGATTCAGTAAGTCAGCAGCTTTTCGCAATGTCGATGATGATGTCAGCGATTAATGAACAAATAACTGAATTTCCAGATGTGACAAAAAAACAATTACAACTTGTTGAAAATATGGTTGTAAATGCTCAATCAGAAATGAGAGCATTGCTCCTTCATTTACGTCCTGTACAATTGGAAGGTAAGAAACTGACAGAAGGTATAGAGGAATTATTAACGGAATTATCGCGAAAACAACATATGAAAATTGAATGGCTTATTGAGCCAATAGAATTAAAAAAAGGTGTAGAAGATCATTTATTCCGTATTGTGCAAGAAGCGCTATCAAATACGTTGCGACACGCGAAGGCAAAGAAAACAGAAGTGCGCCTTCGAAAAATTGATCAATATGCGATTTTAAAAATCATTGATGACGGTGTTGGGTTTGAAGTAGGCGTTAATAAAGCCGGTTCCTATGGCTTAAGATCGATGCAAGAGCGTGTTCATGAAATTGGTGGGACACTCAAGGTACTGAGTTTCCCGGCCAAAGGTACACAAATAGAAGTGAAAGTACCGATTATGCTTGAGAGAGGGGGAGAAGTATGATAAAAGTATTGCTTGTCGATGATCATGAAATGGTTCGTATGGGTGTATCGGCATATTTATCTACACAACCAGATATTGAAGTGGTCGGGGAAGCTGAAAATGGAAAAAAAGGATCAGAATTAGCACTGCAATTAAGACCGGATATTATTTTAATGGACCTTGTTATGGATGAGATGGATGGTGTCGAAGCAACACGTGCTATTATTCAAGAATGGCCAGAAGCAAAAATTGTAGTTGTAACAAGCTTTTTAGATGACGAAAAATTGTATCCTGTTATTGAGGCTGGGGCGACTAGTTATTTATTAAAAACATCAAAAGCAAGTGATATTGCAGATGCTGTACGAGCTACTTATGATGGAGAAACGGTATTAGAGCCGAAAGTTACCGGGAAAATGATGTCCCGTATGCGTCAAAAGAAAGAGCAACCTTTGCATGATGACTTAACTGAAAGAGAGTTTGAGATTTTGTTATTAATTGCAGAGGGGAAAAGTAATCAAGAGATTGCGGATGAGTTATTTATTGCACTGAAAACGGTAAAGACACATGTGAGTAATATATTAAATAAATTGAATGTAAGTGATCGTACTCAGGCAGTTATTTATGCATTTAGGCATCAATTAACGAAGTGATAAAGTGAAACTTTAATCAGTGGGGGTTTTGTTCATCCCCCGTTGATTATTGGCTCGCTACAATATAGATTTGGCGTTAAAACCATTGAATGTTTTTATTGACGATAAATAATGTAAGCGTTATCATTAAGGTGTTAACAGTACATATAAAGGGGAGAATGTATATGTTAGTTCAAACTATATTCGGAATGGATAAGTCTAAAAAATTAGGGGAGTATGTGAACGCATTACAAGCACTTTGTGAACAATATAATGTTGAAACAGATAAAATTGCGATTATTGAGGCAACAGAGGAATACTATTTATTTTTAGTAAAGCAAGAAGAGCACTATGATGTTGTCAAGGTAGAAACAGTTGATACGAATATTGAATATTATACGAAAGCTTATAAAATAAGCAGTTTTAATCATACTGCTTATCAAATGTAAAAAAACTCCCCTTTGGGAGTTTTTTTAGGAGGCTTTTACTTCGTTAGATTCGGTTAGTAATGGAACTTTTTTCGTACCGCTTAACTTAGCGATTGCAAGGCCAATAAGAGCTCCTGCTAATGCTGGTATTAGCCAACCGATTCCTTCATTATATAAAGGGATAAATTCAAAATATGGTGTGATGAATGAAACTGAAATACCACCTTGTTTTAATCCATCAAATACGCTCACTACAGCTGCTCCGATTAAAGCACCTACATAAACAGAGCGATATCCACCGAAGTATTTATGAAGTAATGATAGTAGTACGAGTACAATCGCAATTGGATACACAACAAGTAGAATTGGAACAGAGATTGCGATAATTTTCGTTAAACCTAAGTTGGCAACTAATAATCCTAATGCGCAAATGATACTCGCGAATGTTTTGTATGAAAATGTAGTCAATAATGTTGAAAAATATTGGCTGCACGCAGATACGAGTCCAACGCATGTCGTTAAACAAGCGAGTGTAACGATAAGAGATAATAGAAGCAAACCGTATGGGCCGAATAATTGTTGTACGATAACAGTAAGTAGCTGTCCACCATTTTTTGCATATCCGAGAGAGACACTAGTTGTCCCAAGCCAGCCGAGTGCACCATATACAAGTACGAGTCCTGTAGCGGCAATAAGCCCTGCTTTTGCTGTGGCGATAGCAATGGACTTACGATCATTCACACCTTTAGAGCGAATTGCATTTACAACGATAATTCCAAATGCAAGTGCTGAAATGGTGTCCATTGTTAAGTACCCTTCCATAAAACCTTTGAAGATTGGAGAAGTTTGATACTCTTGCATAGCTGGTCCTGATTGCCCAAGTGGTGTAAAGACACTTTTAACAAACAATAAGAAAATTGAGAGTAATAAAATAGGTGTTAATATATTTCCAATACGATCGACAAGTTTAGATGGATTTAAACTCAGCCAAAATACGATAGTGAAGAATATGATTGTATATACAAATAGCACTAGGCTGCTAGAGCGGATTGTTTCTGGTAAGAAAGAACTAACACCCATTTCATAAGCAACATTTGCAACACGTGGGATGCCCATGGATGGACCGATGGCAATGTATACAACTACTGTAAAGAAAATTCCGAATAATGGATGAACATGACTTGCAAGTTGCTGCATCCCATTTCCTGATAGAGAAATTGCGATAACAGTAAGTAGTGGTAAGCCAACTCCTGTTAGTAAAAATCCAATCATTGCTGGCCAAAAGTTTTCACCTGCGTTTTGTCCGAGCATGGGAGGGAAAATTAAATTACCTGCCCCAAAAAATAAAGAAAATAGCATAAGACCCGTGAAAAAAATATGTTTTTTTGATACAGTGTTCATTGTTTTTCCTCCTTTTTTAAATTCATTTGTAAGAACACAAAAAACTCGTCCCTAAAGAAAGGGACGAGTTATATTTACCCGCGATACCACCCTAATTTACACATGTAGAAATAAATCTATATGTATACGGCTTTGCAACGTACAACATGATACGTGTTCCTTGTAACGGGGGACGGCCGGTAAGAACTTACTGTAACATTCGGTTCTACTTCTCGGAGATGATTTTCGGTTACGCACTGAACGTTGGCTTTCAGCAAATCGCCAACTCTCTGGGGAACAGTTCTATAACGTACTCGTTCTCGTCAATGAATTTTTATTCAAGTATTCTGACAGTATTGTTGCATGTTTTTTTTAGAAAGTCAATATGTTTTTTGAAAGATATATTTATATACAGAAATATCGAAAGTAATATTCGTTGTTGCAAAAGGAATAATGAATTGTAAAATGGGAGTAAAAATTTGTGGAGAATTGTAAAATTTATAGAGAAAGTTGATATTTATAGGAGTAAAGAAGGGATTATTTGAATTTACAGAGAATATTACAACAATCCACTTGCTGGAAAGAACAAACCAAAAGAGGTGACTGAAATGCTTGCGATGGGAGTATTATTTGGCATTATTGCTATAATTGGTTTTATGTGGTTATATTATTCGCGTTCGTTTAAACAAGCAGAAGTTTTACTCTTTCAAAAAGGTAGTTTGTTGACAAATCAGTCTAGATATTTAGTATGTCCGAAGTGTGGAAGTGCACAGGCCAGAAGTGGAGGATATCAAGAGTGTTGCAAAATTAGATTATGAAAGAAAGGAAGCCTCACATTATTTTGTGAGGCTTCCTTCCTTACAACTTCATGGCGCTCCAAATTGTCCATCGATCTCTTTCAATAATAGGAGAGACGTTTTGTAATGCGGTCTGTATATGTTGTAGAAGTTGAGAAAGTTCATCATCTGTTAACTCATATAGAATGGATCGACCTGTTCGAGGAGATAAATCTTGTAGCAATGCTTCTACAGAATCATGTATTTTTCGTACTTCCCATTGTGTTTGTGTGGGAAGCACGTGAAGAGAATGTTTTTGTAATTCTTTCTGTATCGTGTTGGTTTTTGGACGTCTTTTTGACTCTATTTCAATGAGTTTTGGAAATATAGAGAAAAAGTATCCACGAATGTGTTCGGGACTTCCTGGAACTGTACAATCTTCAATCGTTCGATCTTGTAAAATAAGTACACCGTTTTTATTTAATATACGAGAAGCTTCACATAAAAATGTAGGAATGTCTTGTAAATGATGAATAACTGCGCGCGAAATAACTATGTCGAATGTTTCATTAGGGTATGGGATATTATGTGCATCACCGTGGATGAAAGAAATATTTGGGAAATTGTTGCAATTTTCTTTTGCAGCTTGTAATATTTCTTTTGAAAAATCAAGTCCCACAACATTTTTGGCTCCCATAAGAGCAAGTTCTTTCGTATAAATCCCGCCACCGCAGCCAATATCAATTATTTGCTTGTTTTGTATGTCTGTAATGTTTTTTACCATTTCAGCCCAAGAAATATGGGCGTTTCTTGTTGCGTATGTGTATTTATTATTTGCATCATGAAAATTAATGGACATGATAAAGACCTCCTTTCAATGATTAGTATAACTTATTTAATAGGATGTCACGTTTTTGTTTTATGTATGAAGATTATAAGAATTTCTTATCGTAAAAGGAGGATTAATTTGAAAGGGAAATATGTATTGTTGTTATTTGTTATGTTACTAGCAGCTTGTGGTCAAGCTGAGCAAAAACAAGAAACAAAAAAAGTAGAAGAGACGGTGAATGAAGTGAAAGAAACAATAGGGGTAACCGTTATACAAAAAAAACATAAAGAGAAAAAGTTGCAGGAATCAGAAGCGAAGTTAGTAATAGACATTTTGGATAAAGCTGAGAAACAAGAAATAACCGGAAGCTTCGGTGAACCTGAATATGAAATACAAATTAGTAGAGAGGGGAAAAAAGAAACTTATTATGCATGGTTAAGGGGAGAAGATAGACGAGGATGGGTGCAATATAAGAAAGTTATGTATATGTTGAATGAAAAAGATACGGAAAAGCTTTTGGGTATATTTCCAAATGTTTCAGAACAAAAAGAAGATGAGATGCAGGTAGGTCCTTTAACGGAGGTAACAAAAAAAGATTTGCAGATTACCGCGTTTCATATTAAAGCAGGCGATCAAAACGTGAATTATATGGTACGGTATACGATTTCACAATCACTATACAACAAGTTAGTGAAGGAACAAGAATATTATTTGCAACTCACTTTCCCAGAAAAAGTTCAAAAATTAATTGGAGCAAAAGAGAGTGAAATGATTTTAGGTGAAAAAGTAAAGGAAGGGTATAAGCAATATGAATTGCATGCTACTGTGCAGGTAAAAGGCGCTTCAGAATCACAATTAAAATCATTAGAAACATATTACGAAAAGTATGATTTAAAAATATTAAACAGTGAAAAAGAAAAAATAGGTGTGTTTCAAAATATAATTCAAATCGTTAAAGAGTATGGTGAAAAAATGAATTTCCAAAGATAAAGTGAGAATTTAATCGGCGGGGGCTGCTCATTTCTCATTGATTAATAGTCTTTGCCAATTCGGCGTTGACTCTCACTTAACTTCGTTGTTCCGACTGAATTTTGGGGTAAGGCCCTTATTGGCTGTAACTGAATTGTAAATTCTATATAGCCTTTCCTAGGAAATGATAATAGAGAGGGGAGAAGAACACCCTCTCTATTATTTTGCTTTTGCAGATGGCTCATTCATTGATTTTCGTGTAATAAGAAATGAAATCATAAGAGCGGAAAGAATGATAAGAGTGATAAGTAAGTGATTTGGCAACCAATCTAATAATAATACATAGCTCACTGTATAAAAAATAAGAGTTGAAGCTAAAAAGGATAAAACACTTATTATGAGAGATTGTAAATTCATTCGTATATACCTCCTTTATTTATATTTTTGGCTAAAAATGGATTAAATAAACATTATTTCTAACAATAGAAAAAAATATGTCATAATAAAGAGGAGAATAATTTTTGATGAGCTTGTATGACTCGTTACAGGGGGTTAAAGGAGAGAGAGATGAAAAATAATAAAAAAGGATTATGGGGAATTATTGTTGCCATAGGATTATTTTTACTGTCTAAGTTAAAGTGGGTATTTGCAATTTTTAAATTAGCAAAGTTTTCAACGGTATTTAGTATGTTTCTATCGCTTGGCGCATACGCAGTTCTATATGGTTGGAAATTTGGGGTGGCGCTCATTTATTTGTTGTTTGTTCATGAAATGGGCCATTTATGGGCTGCGAAAAGAAAAGGGATCCCAACATCGCCAGCAATCTTTATCCCATTTATGGGGGCTCTTATTGGAATGAAAGAGATGCCGAAAAATGCAAAAGATGAAGCTTACATTGCCTATATGGGTCCGCTTTTCGGACTTCTGTCATTTTTACCAGCGATACCGCTTTACATAATGACGAAAGAACCATTTTGGGCGCTTGTTATTTTGCTTGGAAGTATGATTAATTTCTTTAATTTAATTCCCGTTTCGCCGCTAGATGGTGGGCGAATTATTTCAGTTGTCAGCACTAAAATTTGGGGAGCAGGCCTTATTTTATTACTTGGCTATTCAATTTACTTTAAAAGTATTTTGGGAGGATTTATTGTTATTATCGGTTGTATGGAATTATATAGAGTGATAAAGAGAGATGAGCCGATTAAGGAATTAGGGCATAAAATTGATGGGATGAAAGAATATGTTGCTAGGCTTGAAGAGGAATTAAAAGAAACGGGTGCTGTACATCGGACTATATACATGATGCACCATGAGATGAATGCATTAAGACAAAGAGAACGGGAAAAAGAGTTACAAATAGGTGAACTTCAAAAAATGGAAGTGTTAGAGTATCTTTTACCGAAGTTCGAACCGTTAGATTATGTTCCATATGAAGATGAAAAAGATGAGTATACAATTCACATAAGGGAAGCATTTGAAGCGTCAGAAAGAAAATTAAATGAATGGAAAATAGAAAAGGAACAACAAGAAAACTATTATAAAGTGGATGCGAAAACGAAATGGACAGTATTTGCTTGTTATATCGGATTAATGGCTATACTCGGTTACACAGCTTATGAAGGATATATTGTTTTACAAGAACATTTGCCAACGAGAAATGTATAGAAAAATATTGTCGAAATGATAGGAAGAATTTATACAGGAAGTATATTTCTACGAGAGAATGTTACAAGTATAGCCATACATTGTAATATCTTTAGTAGAGAAGGAGTTCTGTATATGAAGAAATTGTTACGTGTATTCGGGATTATTATCGTAATGATCATTGCGAGTTACAGTCTTATGAAAGTGCTGTTACATTATGCGAATAAGCCTGCTGAGGTAAATACAATAGCTCAAGTAGAAGATGTGCAAGAAGAGACAAAAGTTCTAGATTTTATTCGAATGACACATGAAAGCTATAATAATTTCTTAAATTACGGTAAAGCAGAGAATTATACAGACGGGGATTGGAATCAATTTAAGCAATGGTTTCAACAACAAGAACCATCTTTAAAAAATATACATACGGAAATAAAGAATGAAAAAATAAAACGCGATGTAAATAGAAGCTATGAAATTGTAAAAAAAGGTGTGGAACTTCAAAATATTGAGTATGTAGTGTATGCCCACCGTGTATATCATGACTTGGATATTATCGTAAATAAATATAGGGGTGAAACGAATATCTGGGGGTATACAGAGTTTGGCGAGGGGAAAGATATAAAAGTAATTGAACAAGCTATACAAACAAAATAATAAGCTAGCTAGAATTCTAGTTAGCTTATTTTCTTTTGTAAGTACAATGTTCATATATTATTCACAAAAACAACGTGTTAATAGTGATTAAAATCACAATCTGCATTATAAGATTCAGTTAAACTAAAAACAGTTAAGGACATAGAGGAGTGGGATACAATGTTAAGTGCAAAAACAATTGAAATCGTAAAGTCAACAGTACCATTATTACAAGAAAAAGGCGTTGAAATTACAACGAGATTTTATCAAATTTTATTTTCAGAACATCCGGAGTTATTGAATATTTTCAACCATACGAATCAGAAAAAGGGAAGACAACAACAAGCGTTAGCGAATGCTGTTTATGCAGCTGCAACGTACATTGATAATTTAGAAGCAATTATTCCAGTTGTAAAACAAATTGGTCATAAGCATAGAAGTTTAGGTATTAAAGCTGAGCATTATCCGATTGTAGGTACATGTTTACTACGTGCCATTAAAGAGGTCGCAGGTGCACCTGATGAAGTTTTAAATGCATGGGGAGAAGCATATGGTGTCATTGCTGATGCATTTATTAGCATTGAAGCAGAGATGTATGAAGAAGCTGCACATAAAGAAGGTGGATGGAAAGACTTCCGCAACTTTGTGATTGTTAAAAAAGTGAAGGAAAGCGATGTTATTACGTCATTTTATTTGAAACCTGAAGATGGAGGGAAAGTTTCTTCATTCATCCCAGGTCAATATGTAACGGTTCAAATCAATATTGAAGGTGAGACATATACACATAATCGTCAATACAGTTTATCCGATGCACTTGGGAAAGAATATTATCGTATTAGTGTAAAGAAAGAAAAAGGTGTAGATACACCAGACGGTAAAGTGTCTAATTACTTACATGAACATGTAAAAGAAGGAGATGTTTTACCAGTAAGTGCACCAGCGGGTGATTTCGTGTTAAATATGGATTCAACATTACCAGTTGTACTAATTAGTGGTGGAGTAGGGATTACACCGATGATGAGTATGTTAAATACGTTAATTGAACAAGATTCAAAACGTAATGTATATTTTATTCATGCAGCAATAAATAGTAATACACATGCAATGAAAGAACACGTTAAGGCAGTAGAAAATGAATATGAACAAGTTAAAGCATATACTTGTTATTCTGCACCGACTGAAAAAGATTTAGAAATGAAGAACTTTGATAAAGAAGGTTTCGTTGAAAGCGAATGGTTAAAAACTATTATTCCGACAACTGAAGCAGAATTTTATTTCTGTGGTCCAGTAGCATTTATGAAACATATAAATGCTTCACTAACTGATTTAGGTGTGAAACAAGAGCATATTCATTATGAATTTTTCGGCCCAGCAACAAGCTTACAATAAGACGGATGAGAATAAACAAAAAAACGAGGTATTTATTTTACCTCGTTTTTTATTTGTTCTCGTAATAAACGGTTAACTGTTTCACGGCGTATGCCTATCAGTTGACCAATTTCAGTTTGTGTTAATATTTCATATATAGGAATGTCACCTAAATATAATGTGAACCATTCTTGTAAACGATGAAGACGTTCTTTCGGAGAGACAGTTGTCAATTGATCAATTCGTTGTTGCATCATTCTTAATTTAGATTGCAATTGCATAGCGATGTTGGCATACGATTCGGGATTTGCTTGAAGTCTCTCGTACCATTCACTACTAGTGATCGGTTCCACTTCTGTCTTTATTAAAGCGATAGCTGTACCGTGATATTCTTTCGGTGAAATTAAAGAATGATGAGGTATCGTTTCACCTGGAACGATAATGTTGAATAAAAATGGTGTTCCGTCTTCTTCTAGCCGAACTACTTTTAATAAGCCTGTTTTTATAAAGTATAAAGGACCGTCCTCGCCTTGACGGAATAGTACATCTCCTTTGTGTAGAATCAATGTTAGCCCCCCATTAATATGTTTCTATTTCTTCTATTTTAGCGTATATGTATATAGACAATATGCTATTTCAACAGCAATTTCATTGACGAAATGTATGCTATTACAGTAGTATACTATTTAGTGTGTAATAGTACTAGCAATGAATACGCTGTAGGGGGTTTAGTATATTGTTAGATGCGATGAGAATGACGGATATGAGAATTCCGGCGAATGCTATCATTCATGTAGAAGAGATGAAAGGTGGAGTCGTTTTATCCGTTGAAGTAGACGGCCAAATTATTTATACGATGGCTTATGATGAAGAAACAGATAGTTATGCTGAATTATATGATCGAAACGATAAGAGGGCGTGCCAAGTACATGAAGACTTTATGGGATGGTCACTTCTTCACTAAAAAAGATGTCAATATGACATCTTTTTTTATTAAATCGATAGAATATACAAAGAAATGAAATATAAGGATAAAATTTGTAATAATTGATTTTGCATTGTTAGCACTCTGTAACTGCAAGTGAACTATTTTTTCGCTATCATAAAGATAACAGTCGCAGTTATAGGAGTGGTCAACTTGAAGAAAGTACATATTTCAAATTATATGTTATTAAGTGTTTGTTTAATTTTATTTGTTCTCCTCGGAGGATTTTTATATTCATGTGTATAAGAAAAACGCATTCTAAAAAGAATACGTTATAAAAGAGAAATAATGATTAATCTAGTTCCAAGAATAATTAACGTAATACGTAATAAATTAATTACGGCGTTACCACTCAGTTTTGTATTAATGTAAGCCCCGATTTTTCCGCCGATCCATGCACCAGGAATAAGGATTAATGCATAAATCCAGCTGACATTTCCAAGTGAGATGTGAGTTGCAGAACTTACAATTGCTGATAGAAATACGATGAACATTGAAGTTGCTACTGCAATATGTGCTGGGAATGCAAAAAGAAGCATCATTGCTGGAACAAGTAAGGCACCGCCACCAATTCCAAATAACCCAGATATAAACCCAACTATAAAGGCGATAAAGATAGCAAGAAACGGTGGGAATTGGTAGTGTACAGCATTTCCATCATTATCTGTAAAAGAACGCTTAATTACAGACGTATTTGAGAGGGAAAGAGGTTTTAATTTGTCTCGAAGCATAAGTAGAATTGAGACGAATATAAGGAAAATCCCAAAGTATAAAGAAAATGTGTCTTGGTTTAAAAATTTATTTGCCCATGATCCGATAATACCACCAGGGCCGCTTCCGATAAATAAAATAAGTCCGCTTTTATAATCTACTCGCTTATGCTTCATGTAAGTAAGGGTAGAAGATAGTCCTGTGAAAACGACTGTTACCATAGAAGTCCCTACTGCAAGTTGTGGTGATAAACTGTGTAATCCAATTAATAACGGAACAATAATAATTCCGCCTCCAAGTCCAACTAGGCTGCCGACTGTCCCGGCGATTAGTCCGATGAAAAGTAACATGATGTATTCCAAAATTGCCAACTCCTCTAAATAACTTATCCACCAATTATTATACACGCTTTTTAATGAGAAATAGGCTTGTTCACAAAAAAGTCGTCTTCCTAGAAAAATAAGGAAGACGACTTTTGATTAGAAAACAAAATGTAATAGGTAGTAAAACAGAGCAGCTAAAGAAGCTGAAATAGGAAGTGTAATAACCCATGTAATTAACATACGTTTTGCAGTTCCCCATTTTACCCCTTTCACACGGTGAGAAGCACCAACCCCTAAAATAGAAGAAGAGATAACGTGCGTCGTACTAACCGGTAAGTGAATGAATGTTGCACCGAAAATAACAAGTGATGATGATAAATCGGCAGCTACACCATTTACAGGACGAATTTTCATAATTTGTCCACCGACAGTTTTAATAATTTTCCATCCACCGACAGAAGTACCAAGCCCCATTGCGATAGCACAAGATAATTGTACCCAGAACGGGATATCGCTAGAAGTATGATAGTTATTAGCCATAAGAGCCATCGTAATGATTCCCATTGCTTTTTGTGCATCATTCGTACCGTGTGTATAGGCTTGTAATGCTGCAGTGAAAATCTGGAATATACGGAAGTTTTTATTCGTTTTCGTTAAGTTAAAGTTTTTAAAGACCACTTTAAAAATACTGTAAACGATATAACCAATAACGAAAGCGATAATTGGTGAAATGATTAAAGCTTCAAGAATTTTAATGAATCCTTTAAGGTTTAATGAGCTAATACCAGCAGCAGCAATGGCTGCACCTGCGATTGAGCCAATAATTGCATGCGAAGAACTACTTGGGATACCGTAGTACCAAGTAATTAAGTTCCATGCTATCGCCGCAAGCAAAGCAGCTAAAATTACAAGAGAACCATTTTGTAAAGCAAATGGGTCAACGATATCTTTTGTAATCGTTTTTGCTACACCTGTAAATGTCATTGCACCTAAAAAGTTCATAATAGCTGCCATAATAATTGCATGTCTAGGCTTTAGAGCTTTCGTTGAAACAGCCGTTGCAATAGCGTTTGCTGTATCGTGAAATCCATTGATAAAGTCAAAAGCTAAAGCGCAAATGACTACTAAAACGGTCAGTATCAAGAGTGTATCCATGATCAAACTCCTTACGCGTTCTTCATAATAATTGTTTCTAATACGTTTGCAACGCTTTGACAGCTATCAGCTACTTCTTCAAGCTCTTCGTAAATCTCTTTAAATTGAATAATCTTAATCGGATCTTTTTCACGAGAGAATAAGTGCTTAATCGCATGACGACGAATATCATCGCATTGTGATTCGTAATCCTTAATCTTAATCGCGTTCGTACGAATGTCGACTAACTTCTTTTTAGACAGTAGTTCAACAGAGTTTGCAATCTCAATCGCACATTGATTAATTGCTTCCACGAATTTAATCATGTATTCATCAGCTTCTGTAATAGAATACATTTCGAACAGACCAGCACTGTGATCTAATCCGTCTAATACATCATCCATACTCATTGCAAGTTGTAGGATGTCCTCACGTTCAATTGGAGTAATAAACGCTTTGTTTAGCTCCATAATGATTTCGTGAATAAATGAGTCACCTTTTGACTCATACTCTTTCATGCGCATAGAAAACTCTTTTAAATCGCTAGCATTTTTAATTTTATACTCCACGAAAAACTGCGCGCCTTCTTTTAAATTTTCGGAAACATTCATTAACATTTCAGAAAATTTATCTTTTTTTGATTTAAAGACCATTATTGTTACCCCCACAAAAGTAATATATGTAAAATATATTGGCTAATCAATTCTAACAAAAAACTGTCGTTTTTTAAAACATTTTATCGAAAAGTTTACAAAAACTTAACATAACTCTCGTTGTTCTATTAATAATATTAATATCCAATAGTGAATATCTTACTTGTAGAATGTCCTTTTCTTGCAAAAAGTATGAATGTAAAAGAAAAGCTTTACACTATAGGAATGACTACGTTATTATAGTAAATTTAAAAGGCGGTATATTCTTCCTTTTAAAAAGAAGAGTGTAAATAAATGAAGGAAGTGAACGAATGAAATTGAAGAACACTCATTTTAAAAAAATGCTTGAGTGGTTCAATAAGAGGAAGAAACTTCGTAATTCATTAATTGTATTGGGAAGTGTACTCGTTACTCTATTTATTGCTATAAATATAATAATATCCATTCAAGACATATCTGAATTAAAACAAGCTGTTCCACAACCGACTTTAATTTATGATGCAAATAATGAGGTCGCAACTAAATTAGCTTCTTCGAAAACAGAAGGTGTTAAAAGAAAAGATATTCCTGATATTATGGTTCAGGCAGTTGTTGCAGTAGAAGATAAGGGTTTTTTTAACCATCATGGTATTTATTATAGTGGAATTATAAGTGCAGTTTTTAAAAATATTACAGCAGGAGAAGTTGTAGCAGGGGGAAGTACAATTACACAGCAGCTTGCAAAGAATGTATTTCTGACACAAGATCGTACATTTTCTCGTAAAATAAAGGAATACTTTTTAACCAAAAAAATAGAACGTACTTATACAAAAGATGAAATTATTGAAATGTATATGAATCAAATTTATTTTGGGGAAGGTGCTTGGGGAATAAAGAGGGCAGCTAAATCTTATTTTGATAAAGAGGTAAAAGATTTATCAATTTCAGAAGCTGCAACGATTGCAGGTTTAATTAAAGCGCCGTCTGCGTATTCGCCTTATAAAAACTTTAATAAATCAATTGAACGACGTAATGTCGTATTAAGTTTAATGAAGGAACAAGGATATATTTCTGAAGAGCAATACAATAAAGAAAAAGAGTCAGGCCTTGTATTAAAACGTGGGGTTGATGATAAATACAAAGGTAAATACTCCCAATATGTAGACTATATAGTTAGAGAAGCGATGGATAAGTATGAATTAACACAAAATGAAATTTTAGCAGGTGGTTATCGTATTTATACAGAGCTTGATCCGAAAAAACAACAAGCTGTAGAAGATGTTGTGAATAATGATAGTTATTTCAAAGATAGTGGCTCAGATCAACTTATGCAAACGGGTGTAGTCCTTATAAATCCAAAAACAGGCGGTGTTCCAGCTTTAGTTGGAGGTAGAGGACCATATCAGTTTTTACAATTTAATCATGCTACGCAATTAAAAAGACAGCCAGGTTCAACATTAAAGCCTCTAGCTGTATATGTACCCGCTTTAGAACAAGGGTATGAAGTATACGATATATTAAAAGATGAACCATTTCATATTAAAGAATATGAACCGAAAAATAGTGATCAGGCCTTTCATGGTAATGTGACAATGTATGAAGCGGTAGCAAAGTCGTATAATGTTTCCGCTGTGTGGCTATTAGAACAAATAGGATTAGATAAAGGATTGAAATCTTTAGAGCGATTTGGTATTCCGTTAGTACCAGAAGACCGTACGTATCCAATTGCTTTAGGTGGGATGCATGTAGGGACATCACCATTTGTAATGGCCCAAGCATATAGTACATTTGCTAATGATGGGGTTCAAGTAGAGGCTCATGCAATTAGAGAAGTTCAAAATGCTGAAGGGGAAATAATAGGGAAATGGTATAAGAAAGAGACACGAGTGACGAGTGAGAAAATTGCTCAAAAGATGACGTATTTATTAAAAGGTGTTGTAGAAAAGGGAACAGGTGGAAAAGCGAAAGTTACTAATGTTGATACAGCAGGGAAGACAGGGACTACTCAACTTGTAAATGGCCCGAGCGTAGGGGCAAAGGACTCGTGGTTTGTAGGATACACACCAGATTTAGTAGGTGCAATTTGGGTAGGATATGACAAAACAGATAGCGAGCATTATGTTCCAGGTGGTAGCCAAATTACAACGACGATGTTCCGGGATATCATGAAAAAAGCAAATGCAAACCCAGCCCAAAAAGCGTTCCAATTGTCGTTAATATCTGAGGCGGACTATAAAAAACAATTGCAAACAATTGAAGAAGAAAAGCGAAGAAAAGAAGAAGAAAAGAAAAGGCAAGAAGAAGAACAAAAAAGGAAAAAAGAACAGCAAGAGTGGTTTAATAAAGTAAAAGAGTGGATTCCATCGTTATGGTAAAAAAAAGAGGCGAATTTCGTTATTCGCCTCTTTCTCATGTGAAAAATGAAGTGAGCTCATAATTAGTGAGGTAAATGCTACTATTCATTAAGAGTAATGTTCGTACTGCCAAAGGATTGAGAATCGTATGTGATGATTATTGTTCCTTTACTAATCGGTTCGTATGGTAATTCTTCTTCATAACTACCATTATTTTCATTATGGATAGACAGCGTGATTTCATCAATTCCTTTATTTGTATACTGATCTTTAATCGTTTCAGTAATTTGAAGTAGAGTTTCGTAACTAGAAGCTTTCGTAATAAGCATTCCTTTTATAACTTTTTTTTCATTATTTGTGGAATTGGAATAAAGGATGTTGTTTTGTTTCGTATACAAAAGTGTGTATGGAACTGTTTTTCTCTCTGCTTTTGAAATAGTAGAATATTTTAGAGTTAAAAAAAACCCTACACATAAAATAATGCATATCATAAGAGCAATCCAAATGCGTATCGGTGACATAACTCTCATTTTTCATCCCTCTTTCATATCTTTGACTTCATTATTTATCATACAAAATGAGGATTAAGATAGAGTAAATTTGAGGTAAAGAAACGTAAAGAAGGAGCACTTATCCTCCCAAACAAGTGCTCCTTTTTATTAAAAGAGAGATTTAATAGACAATCAAAATCACACCTATTACTTATAAATGTGTTTAGTCCTCCCAAAATATTATCGGAAATTGTGGTTAGTAAATTCGGAAGACAGATAGTGTCGCAGTTGTATCGCCCGTGTTAGGAATAGAAATAGTATTTGCTGTAGGTTGTACAGAAATCGTTGTACCAGCTTGTAAAGTAACGATTGTAGAGAAAGAAACAGCACTACCGATAACATTAGTTGAAAAATTACGAGTAGGTGGTTGGCCATTGAATGAAATATCGAATCCAAACGGTGAAGGGCCTGGGAAAGTTGTAGATGCCGAGAAACTAATATCATATACGCCTGTTTCTAAAACTGTTAAAGTATCTGTAGTGTCATTAAAATTAATATTATTTATTTCAAAAACTCGATTGAATTGGATATTCATTCCAGGTGATATTGTTTGAGCATTGGAGTTTCCTATTGCAGCTATAATTACCGGAATCGGAGTACCCGCTGGTCCAGTAGCGCCTCCACCTAGGAACCAGATCCATATTGAACTAAGACAGCTTGAATAGCTTGGCCGAGAGCTTGAAGAAGTCTAACAAATTATTTAAGTTCGGACTTAGAGATGTTGATATAACTACAAGCTCTTACTTCGCAACAATCATTACCATAAAATACTTTCCCTTTATTTTTGTTGTTTATCTTTTCATTCCTTTCTTTCATAGAATAAATAGTCGTTACTATATATTAAAATGAAATTTAAATTAAATTCGTGATGGACAAACTACTATTTCTCAAAAAATAAGAAGTTTACCTACCTAACACGAACAATAAAGAAGTAGAGAAAAATCTATATGTTTTAAAGAGATCAAATTAGCATAAAAAACTCCCTTTAATTGTTAGAGTGTGCTTAACAATTAAAGGGAGTTAATAGGACAGCATTATCATTTTATAAGTTAATTGCTTCACGATTTACTTTAGGTAAAATCGGAATAGAAATAGTGAAGGTTGTACCGTCTGGAGCACTAGTCATTTTGAGCGTACCGTTATGATTTTGGATGATTTTTTTTGTTACTGATAAGCCTAGTCCTGTCCCCGAATCCTTCGTTGAGAAGAATGGATCAAAGATATATTCTTGAATAGCTAGAGGAATACCAACTCCATTGTCTGTGAAAGTAATCCGAACGAAGTTATCTAGGCGATAACTAGTGATTTGAATAGAAAGAGGCTTTTCGCCTTGAGCATCGACGGCATTTTGAAATAGGTTTAAAAATACTTGAACAAGTTCATGTCGATCAATATTGACTAAAATATCATCTAATTCATTAGAAAAGTTATAATCAATTGAAATGTTATGCAAGAAGACTTCACTAGCTAGTAACTGTTGAATATAGTCGCATAAAAATGTATTAATAGGAAACGGTTCTCTTGTAAATTCACGTGTTTTTGAAATGGCTAAAAATTTTGTGATAATACTATTTGCACGATCTAATTCAGGGATAAGTAAGCTTTTAAATAACTCTTTATTTGATGGAGAAACACTTTCTTGTAAAAATTGTAAGTATCCTCGTACTGTCGTAAGAGGGTTTCGTACCTCGTGTGCAATTCCGGCTGCGATTCGTCCTGCTAACGAAAACTTCTCTGCATCACGCTCTGTGTTTAAATAATGAAAGACACTAATAACCCTAAAAATCTCCCCGTTATAATCGCGAATAATTCGGTTGTTTATAATGCCATAGTTTTTGTCTAAAACTTCTTCATTATATATTTCTGTTCCCGTTCTTAATGTTTCAATCGCTTTAATTTTTTCTTCCGGCAAGTTTAGTAATTGTTGAATCGGTTTTCCGATAATATCATTTCGTATTACACCGAAATCATCTGCGGCAACTTGATTACATAAAGTAATATTCCCTTTACTATCGACAAAGGTTACATGATGTGAAAAGGCATCAAAAATATGTACAAAGTGTTTTTCAAGTTGTTCAAATAAAAATAATGAATCACAAGTAAGTTGAAAATGAGCCTCTTTATTCTCTTTTGGTATTTCTTGAATGGAATGAGTTGTTCTAGTTTTCTTTATTTGTAAACCAATATGTGGATTTTTGTATGTGAAATGATGTGGTAATTGATTTACAAGTTCTTCATAAAAACGCACTTTATTTTCTAGTTCTTCAATTCGTTTTTCATGAGATACAGTAGCATCGTTTGGAAGCATAAATAAATAACCCCTCATTTTAAAAATTCTTCCATATAGTATATCATATTTTAATAAGGATACTCTTAAAGAAAGGGCTACTTAATGAAATTGATTAGCCAAAGTGTTTGGGGAGTGAATAGAAGATAAAGTTAAAAAGGGAGGAATATATGTGCTGTTCATTGGAGTGACAGGATGGGGAGATCATGATTCTTTATACATAGATTCCTATGAAAATAGAAATAAATTACGAACATATAGTGAGTATTTTCCTATTGTGGAAGTGGATAGTTCATTTTACGCGATGCAACCTGCACGAAATTATATAAAATGGGCAATGGAAACGCCGAAAGATTTTTCTTTTGTCGTAAAAGCGTATCAAGGAATGACAGGACATATGAAAGGGGAAATTCCTTTTTCTACGTTTGATGAGATGTTTGATGTGTATAAGCAGTCTATTCTTCCTTTAATAGAAGCTAATAAATTAAAAACAATTTTATTTCAATATCCACCATGGTTTGATTGC
This sequence comes from Bacillus sp. FSL K6-1218, assembly GCF_038006445.1. Taxonomy (NCBI): domain Bacteria; kingdom Bacillati; phylum Bacillota; class Bacilli; order Caryophanales; family Bacillaceae; genus Bacillus; species Bacillus sp. FSL K6-1218. The sequence goes on from NZ_JBBOVE010000001.1 coordinate 1,435,275, forward strand.
AAAAAGAAAAATGTAGATTTTCTTCGATATACGAAAGAAAAAATGGAAGGTTTACCATGTGCAATAGAATTTCGAAATCAAACATGGTTTTATCCAGAAATGAGAGATAAGACGTTACAGTTTCTAGAACAGGAGGAATGGGTTCATACAATTTGTGATGAACCACAGGCTGGGATAGGTTCTGTGCCACTCGTATTAGAGGTTACGAATTCAAACATGGCATTAATACGTTTTCACGGTCGAAATGTTCATGGTTGGCTTGATAAAGGGGAAAATTGGAGAGCGGTCCGTTGTTTATATCGCTACAACAATAAAGAACTGGGAGAATGGGTTGAACGACTAGAGCAATTAAAAAAGAAAACAAAGGATATATACGTACTGTTTAACAACAATTCAGGTGGGGATGCAGCAGATAATGCGAAACAGCTTATGAAAATGATGAACATTACATATGGTGAGCCGAAGCCGGAGCAATTAAATTTTTTTGAATGATAATAAACAAGAAAGGCACTGTACAAACAGGGGGAATGTACAGTGCCTTTCTATATGAAAAAGAGGGGTAACAATGTTACTGAGCGTTTGGTTGATTCATCAATTGTTGGCTTCATAATAAATGATAATGGTTATCATTATCATTGTCAATGGTTTTTCTAAAAATATATAAAAAACTTTGTATATTTTAAATAGAGATAAAAAAAGAACAGCATTAATGCTGTTCTTTTCCAGGCTGTGGAGAAAGTCTGTTTTTGTGTCTGAACCTCTTTTTATGTGTCAACACTGATAAAAAGAGGTAAAGGAGAGATTTTTTATGATGGGTGCTTTAAAAAATCATCGTGATGAACGTGTATCTGTTTCTGTAGAAGAGTTGGTTCCACAAGATCATTTCCTTCGTGCGATCGAAGCGACAATTAGTTTTGATTTTATTGAAGAGAAGTTACGCCCTTATTACTGTGAAAACAATGGACGTCCGTCAATCCATCCTATCGTTTTATTTAAAATGATGTTTATTGGATATTTTTACGGTATTCGTTCGGAGCGTCAATTGGAAAAAGAGATTAAAACGAATATCGCCTACCGTTGGTTTTTAGGGTTTTCTCTATCAGATACTATTCCGGATCATTCTACAATCAGTTGGAATCGTCGTACTCGCTTTATTCATACAAATATTTTCGAAGAAATTTTTGATGAGATCGTGAGGCAAGCGACAGAGCACCGGATGGTGGGAGGACGTGCGCTGATGACAGATTCTACGCACATTAAGGCCAATGCTAATAAAAATAAGTTTGTACATAAATATAAAAAAGAAAAGGCAAAGTTTTATATAGATGAATTAGAAGTTGCGGTAATTGAAGATCGTGAGGTACACGAAAAAAAGAATTAAAACCCAGAAAGGAAAGTGATACTCCCACTAAAAAAACTCGTATAAGTACTACGGATCCAGATAGTGGATTTTTAATGAGAGATGGAAAACCGAACGGTTTTCATTTCTTAGACCATCGTACGACTGATGCGAAGTACAATATTATTACAGATACTTATGTAACGGCTGGAAATATGGCAGATTCCGAGCCATATTTAGCGCGTCTACAAGCTCAAATTGATAAATTCGGATTTAAAGTGGAAGCTGTAGCTCTTGATGCAGGCTATTTTACAGGGTATATCTGTAAGAAATTATCGGAGAGAAATATATTTATGGTGATGGGGTATCGCCGATTTGGAAAACGAAATAAAGAAGTACCAAAAAGCCAATTTAAATATGTAGAAGAAATGAATGCATTTGCTTGTCCGATGGGGTGTATTTTAGAGTATGCGACAACGGATCGTGAAGGATATCGTCACTATAAATCCAACCCAGAAGACTGCGCTGTTTGTCCGCTACGTGAGGTATGTTTTTCAAAGAAACAAAAACAAAAAGTTATCACTCATCATATATGGGAGAAATATAAGGATATCGCTAGAAAAAACAAACTAACAGTTACAGGGAAAAAGTTGTACAAAGTACGCTGTTCAACTATAGAGCGAAGCTTTGCGGATGCCAAAGAACTACATGGCTATCGATATGCTCGATTTCGGGGGCTGAAGTCTGTCCAAATGCAGGCTTATCTCACCGCAACTTGTCAAAACATGAAAAAAATAGCCCTCCATCTGACCAAAAAAGGTCTGGTGGAGGGCTATTTTTTTGAAACTCTATTATTTTATGTTGTTTTTATTCGCTAAAATCAAAATGATTCCAGAGTGTGGGGAACCCTAAAGGGTTTCCCAACACTCTGAAAAAGAACAGCATTAATGCTGTTCTTTTCCGTTGACGAATTGTTGTAAATCAAAAGGAGTTATCGCCTGGATAAATTCTTTTGAGATAAGTGTTTGCACGAGAGTGCTCTCAGAGATAGAAGCACCTGTTTTCTTTTCGTAAGCTTGTTTTAATAAATCAAGTTTTTCAGCCGTTTCTTTTGGTAATTCAATTGTAAGTGTGTTCATAATTTCTCCCCCTTATTATTAGAGTACCACTACAGTATAGGAGAGACAAGAAAAGAGAATGTGAAATATAAAAAAGGTTACCAAATTTTCAAATGGTAACCTTTTTTATGTATAAGAGTTATTAAGCAATACCGATATACTTTAAAGTTTTTGATGGAGTACTGTGATCAAAGAAGTGTTGTAAAAATGCAATATCAACACCTGATTTGTATGCACAATAACCCCAAGTTTTTCGAAGTGTATGTGAGCTAATCCCTTCTAATCCAACTTCTTTTGCAGCTTTGTTTAAAATGTACCATGCATGTTGTCTCGTAATAGATTTTGTTCCTTTTTGAGATTTTAACAATGGTTCATTACGTTTCCAAGTTTTACGTTCTTTCATGTAGTCTTCGATTGCGTGCTGTAAGTCTTCATTTACAGCAAACCATTTATGTTTCTTCACTTTTTCATTGTAAAATAAAATGGAATGGCGAACATTTTCATTTTCATCGATTACATCACTAACTTTTAATTGTAAGATTTCACTTACTTTTAAGCCAGAATTTACAGCTAATACGAATAATAAGCCATCACGTTTCGAAGATTGTAAAAGTATATTTTTGATAGTTTCTAATTGTTTTTCATTTTGAATAGGTTGTCCTGCTTGTTTCATTTCACGCACTCTCCTCTTTTATATGTGTAAAGGAAAGGATTAACTTGTTTCTTACTATAAAGGGAGAGTGTGAATTTCATGTGAACTCCTAGTGAAATTAAGACAAATTATTTGACTTCTTTTACTTTTTGTAAATTGAAATAGAATACAACACTGTTAGTCGTATTATACACACCGTACTCGGCATGATGGAGGTCTAGAATGTTTTTTACAATAGATAATCCGAGACCGGTACCTCCGGTGTGACGGCTACGTGATGCATCCAGGCGATAGAAGCGATCCCAAATTTTTTCAAGACTTTCTTCAGGGATAGGGTTTCCTGTATTTTCGATTTCGATTTTTACGGTATCTTCTGCTTCTATAATGGAGACTTGTATTTTTTCTCCATCCGGCGTATAGCGGATTGCATTACTTAGTAAGTTCACAACTACTTGCTCAATACGGCTACGATTTGCTTTAACAAGTATAGAAGGGTCTGCATCGACGTTCACTTGTAGATGCTTTTCTTCCATGCTAAATAATAATTTTGTATAGACTTGTTGCGTTAATTCACCAATTGAGAACGTCGTCATATCTAGTTTGTAAGTACCAGATTCTAACTTTGCTAATTCTAACATTTCAACAATCAGCCTGTTCATATTTTCTGTTTCTTCTAAAATAACATCAGTATAATACGAAGTATCCTTACTAACACCATCTTTAATACCTTCTGCAAAACTTCTAATTACACTCAGTGGTGTTTTTAATTCGTGTGATACGCCAGAAATGAATTCTTTTCTTGTTTTCTCTAATTGACGTTCACGTTCAATGTCTTGTTGTAACTTTGTATTGGCAACATTTAATCGATCGATTCGATCTTTTAAATTTACAGATAATGTATTGATACTGCCGGAAAGCCCACCAATTTCATCGTCGGCTGTAACAGGTAATTTCTCGCTGAAATCAAAATTAGCCATTTTTTTTGTAACACGATTCATTTTAATTAATGGCTTAACAATGATTTTTGAGTAGTAGAAGGATAATAAAATAATAACGAGAAACACGATGATTAAGGCATAAACATAATAGTCTTTTAAAACTAGCATCGCTTCATTAACGGGTTGTAAAGATGCTATCGCAAAAGCATATTCTGTAATCTTTCCGTTTTCTATAATCGGCTTTACAAAGATACTATTTTTTATATTTTCGCCGCCATCTAATATGAAAGTGTTTAATTGGTTCGAGTTAGAAGTGCCATCTCTAATAATATCTGCAAAATATTGAACGGCTTGTAATGTTTCAATATCATTTGCAAGACGAACCTCAGCTTTTGATGGGAGCTGTAACTTAGTTATAACACCTGTAAAGACGATGCGAGTTGTAGATTTGTAGCGGCTTGCAAGTCTATTCTTAGAAGGATTACCATTAATTGACTGAAAATCCGAATAGAAATGTTCGTTTTGCCATTGATTATAATTCGTTCCTAATTTTTGTGGTGTAATTATATTATTCTCTTGTACGACTCCATCAACATTAATTATTACATCTTTTTTTAAACCTAAATTTTCGAATTTATTATATTCTTCTGGTGTTAAAAGGTTATTGAGTGGAATGGAATACTGTTTATTATTATTGGGATTAAATACATCGATATAGTAATTGTTATCACTTTTAATAATACCGTTAGAATCCAAAAACTGCATATCGGCATTTGTTTTATCATGAAATTCTTGTTTTAGTTTCCTAACTTTCTCATAACTTTTATCACTTTTGTCATAATTATCTACGAATTTTTCAAAAGCAGTTTGAACTGTTTTTACTTTTTTATTAATATAAAATTTCTCTAAAAATAGAGATTGTCCTAGGAAAAAAAGTAGGAATATGATTGTAAATAAAGTTGATGTTAATAAAAATAGTTTAAAGACGATACTTCTGTTTTTCACTGCGTCACCTCTTATGAGAAATACTGTAAATGATTTCTTTATCCCGCTTTAACAGGCAATAAGACTCCCACTTCAAAATTCGGCGAATACAAGGGAGTTAGGTGGGAGATCAACTGTCCGTAAAAGCCTGATTGGTTCAACTAATAATCAGTGGAGGATGGAAAAAAAACCCACTGATTAAAGTTTCACTTTATTATAACAAACGTTTCAATAAAGTAGAGGGGAGAAATCTGTCTCTTTATAAAATAGTTATTTATAAAAAGTCACATAAAAAGAACTCGCCAGACGTATGACAAGTTCTTTAGTGTATTATTGTTGAATTGCTGCATCTAAAGCGATTTCAATCATTTCGTTAAATGTAGTTTGACGCTCTTCAGATGTTGTTTCTTCGCCAGTGAAGATGTGATCGCTAACTGTTAATACAGATAATGCATTTACACCGTATTTCGCTGCTAATGTATAAAGAGCAGTTGTTTCCATTTCTACTGCTAATACACCGTAATCTCCAAGTTTTTTAACCATGTCCATGCTTTCGCGATAAAACACATCTGCTGTTAAAACGTTACCGACACGAACGTGTAATCCTTTTTCAGTTCCAGCATCGTAAGCTTTCTTTAAAAGATCAAAGTTTGCAGCTGGTGCGAAATCAAATCCTGGGAATGTTAAACGGTTCATATTAGAATCAGTACAAGCCGTCATTGCGATAATAACATCACGAACTTTTACATCTTTTTGAATTGCACCGCAAGTGCCAACGCGAATTAAATTTTTAACTCCGTAGCTTTGGATTAATTCGTTTACATAAATAGAAATAGAAGGAACACCCATACCTGTACCTTGAACAGATACACGTTTTCCTTTATAAGTTCCAGTAAAACCTAACATACCACGTACGTTATTATAGCAAGTAACATCCTCTAGAAATGTTTCAGCGATATATTTTGCACGTAATGGATCACCTGGTAATAGAATAGATTCAGCGATTTCGCCTTGTTTTGCTTCGATATGTACACTCATGAAAAGTCCTCCTTATAATGTATTGATAGAAATCAATATCATTTGCATTATACACTACGAATCCTTTCAATTAAAATCTTTTTATTATTTGTAATATGTGCAAAATAGGAGGATTTCATAAATCATAATCTAGAATATATAGCTTAAGAAGTTTTATATGAACAGAGACAATAAAAATGGTAGGTGATGTTTTGAAAAACCTTGTCATTGGGCTTATTGCGTTAGTACTTATTGTGGCAGGAGGATTTTACATAAAAAAATATCAAGAAAACGAAGAGACTGTAGGAGATGTTCAGGAAGTAAAGTGGGATGTGTCAACTGGAAAGGGAAATGAGAAAGTAGATATTATATTTCAGTTGTTAAACAAAAAGAATAATGAAATTCGTGGTGTAAATGATCAAATTCGGGCAGTGATTGTAGATGGACAGTTAAAACACATACAACAAATTAAACCTACATTTGCAGGGAACGGGTCATATAAGTTATCTTCCAAAATAGCGAAAGACGAAGAATATACAATATTTTTATACGAAGATAAAAATAAGTCCGTAGAGTCATTCGCTAGGAAAGATTTTGGTAGAACGAAAGAGGAGAACAATAAGAAAAAAGTGAAATTTCCAATCGACAGTGTACTTACAAAAAAAATAGGAGAGTATGAAGTTTCTCTTTTATTTGGCGCATTACATCCGAATGAACCAGTTACGTTAACATTTCAGTTTCAAGCGAAAAAGGGTGAAAAATTGAAATTACATTCAGAGAGAGGAGAAGTAGAGTCACTTTATATCGTTGATGAAACGAAGGAGAACTTTTTATACGCTATGCCTGTGGATACGGATGAGCAATTACAATACCGGATTACATTTCCTGCCGAGGGTACGTATAAAATGTGGGGGAATTTCTATATAAATGGTAAGAAATATGAAAAAGAATTTATTGTACAAGTTCAAAAAAGAAAAAACAGCTAAGAATTTAGCTGTTTTTTCTTTTTCCTATTAATTTTGTTACAGAGAGCATTGTAATTGGTAAAGAATGATTCTTCCTAAATGCTAAATATTTACCGCTCCATGCTGGTTTATATTTTTCTTTAAAATGCCGTAATCCGCTGAAACTATACGTATAACGAACGTTATTAAAGATTGCAGCAGCCACTCTTTCAGACCAGAAAGACTGTGTGGATAAACCAACATTTGAAAGTGGTGCCATACCAATATTAAAGGAGTGGTATTCATTTTCTTTTGCCCATTGGAATAAGTGGATGAAAATTGCGTCCATAATGCCGCTAGGCGCATCTGGATAATATCGCATTAAATCGACAGATAATGATCCGTTTTGATATACGGGCATGAATGTTGTGAATGCAATAATTTTTCCATCCGCATCAGATAATGTTGCAATAGGAGCGCGACTAATATATTCACGATCGAAGTATCCGAGTGAAAAACCTTTCTCTTTTTTTCCACCAAGCCATGCATCCGAAACTTTTCTTAACTCTTCATATAATTCGTCTGAGAAAGGTGGCTCATGAATAGAGAATGTATAGCCTTCTCTTTCAAAACGGTTGAAAGTAGCTCGCATCCCAGCGCGTTTCTTTCCTGTTATTGTAAATGTATTTAAATCAACAACAGCTTCTTCACCGAGCTTAAAGAAGTTATAACCAAAATCGTGATATAAACTCATCCATTTACTTTCAATTTGGTAGAATACACAAATGTATCCAAATCGATCAGCCTCAGCTAAAAACTCTTGCAATACAGTACGATAGGAGGAAGGGTCCCCGATTGGATCACCTAGTACAATAAGTCGTTTTCCAGTTATTGAGAAGAGAATGAGTGCTTTTCCATCACTACTGAAAAAGAACTGTTTATCTCCTAAAAAACCTAAATGACTAAGTACATTTCCACCATGTTCATCTAAGAAGTTTTGTAATCTTTTATCATTAGCTGGTTGCCCGGGAAATTCATTTCGATAACGATTTGCAATGAGTGAACCAATTAGTAAAAAAGTAGGAACAAAAAAGGCAGCTGCTAATGCACTTCGTTTCACTTGTGTAATATTACGAACGACAAAATCAGGTTTGAAAGCTTCTTTTGCACCTGCAAATAAAATACCTAAGTTTTTATATAAATATAACGTTACAAGTAGGAATATAAAAACTTTTACGATATCGGAAAGTGAGACTTCCATTTTCTCACGTACAAACCTTTTACGAAGCATATACAATACAGCGAGTACGATTAATAAAATAAAAGTTTCTTCAACATCAATTCCTTTTAGTGTATTAAAAATAGCCGCTCCAATTAAAGAAACAATCGTCATATAATAAGAACGTTTTGTTCCGTAATATATCCCTCGTGAAAGAATGAGGAGGAGAATACCGAATGTTAGCGATAAGCTAAAAGAAAATTGAATAAGATGTTTTGGAGCTAGAATATGTAAGGCGTGTGCCCGATTTATACTTGTCGGTAGAATAGTTGATAAAATAACCATTAAGCCAGCAAATACTGTTAAAGCAGCAGATGCCCAAGAACCTAACTTTCCTAGAAAGTCACGCTGCAAAGTCCATATAACACCAGTTGTCTCTAATGCAGGCGCAATAAAGGGTTTATCTTCAAACTTTTTAATGGCTACTCCTGTCATTTCAAAAGCTGCAAAAATGAGACCAAGGCAGAATGGTAAGATGTAATAGACGAGACGATATAATAACATAGCAGGAAGTAAAACACCTGTATCGATGCCGTATTGCCCAAGCCCAGTTAAGAAGACAAGATCAAATGATCCAAGGCCACCAGGAACAAGACTAACGACACCAGCTAAAGCAGCAATGACATATACGCCTAAAAACTTTTGGAATTCGATTTCAATGCCAAATAATAGTAATATGACGTACATAACAATACCAGCAGATACCCATTCGACTAATGAAACTAATGAGTATAAAACAGTTGGGTTTTTCTCCTCTTCTTCTTGTCCCTCTGTTTGCATCGCTTTTCTATTTTTTAATTTAGAAAATCCGATATATATAGGGACGAAAAGAGCAAAGAAGATAAGAACAGGCCATAGCCATGGTTTTTCATGCAAAATAAATCTCGTGTCTAATATTCCGATAAGACCAAGAAATGAAAGAATGGCTAATCCATTAATAAAGGCAGTTGTCATCCAAGCGATACTTTTAATAAGTTTTCCATTTTCTTTTATGTATGGACGATAAAGCATTGTGCGTACGCCGGCTCCAACTAGACCACCAAACCCGATAAATCCGTTTAAAGTATTAGCAATCCACGAGATACGGAAAATCTTTTGGACAGGGATATCAGCTTTTAAGTAACGAAGCATAACATAGTCATAAAAGAACATTGTTGATACAGCGAATGCACCAAGTGTAATTGCTAAAAAGACTCCTCCAGTTGGAATGTTTTTAATTGTATCAATCGCTTCTAAAAAAGAAATGCCTGCTAATTCTTTTTTTGCTTGAAAGAATACAATTGTTAATACAACAAATGGGAAGATAATTTTCCCGATTTGTAAGAAACGTTTCCATGAAAACGACATAAATACAACTCTCCTTGTATAAGAAAACTGAGACAATAATATTATTATGACAAACTTCAAGAAAAATAAAAAGGTAAATTCCTGTATAGGGGAGCTATTTTTTATATAGGTATATTTAAAAGAATATTTTGTTTATCAGAAAATTAAGTTAGAATAAGGTGGAGGGGGAGTATATGATTATAAAAGGTTATGTAGGATATGAGTTAGAAAAAGCGAAACCTAATACATCAGAAGATTTTTTTAACAGATCTGAAGTGACATATATATTAAATGATAAAGAGAAAACTTTTTCGGTTTTATACGTTCGATATTTTGAAGAAGTTTTACAAGAAATTACTCCTTTTGAAGGAAATCCAGTGTATAAAGTAGAAGAACAAAACATATATTTGCGCGATATTGTAGCGATATGTTGTTTAGTGAAGGATAGGGAACTTCGTGCGCAAAAACGTTTGTATTTAAATAATATGGAAGAATTTCAACAATATTTTGATGAGGGAACGGTGTCGAAAGTACAAGAAATATTGGCTGAATTACATAAAAATAAAAGAGTAGAAATAGCGTGAAATGGCAAAGGAGAGAGAGAAAATGTCTAATTTGATGGTTGAAAATCAAACAGAACAAGTTTCTATATTTTTAGAAGATGCTATTAATTTGATAACCGATTATGTAAATTATCATACGTTGCCTTCTTTATTAGAGGAAACACCAGCAGGGAATGAGCAATATTATAAAGGGTTATTAGCATCAATGAGACGACTTCTCGTTTTTTGCGAAGAAGGACATGATGCATGTTTTGTTTTGTTGAATAGTCAGCCATTTCGAAAAACAGCAGCTGAAAAAATTTTATATAAGATTTACCATCAAGTAATTGCAGAGTTTTTTTCACCGAAGAGTGATTATTGGTATGAAAATAGTCGGTCTGCATATACAGGGAAAAATTCTATCGTTTTTCAACAAACACCACCTGCATCTTTGGAGCAAGTGATGAAGAGTTTAGAAGGTAAATTTCAATTGATGCGTGAAGAACTAGAATATTATGAGACGGATTATCAGACAAAGATGTTACACAAATATTGATTGAGGAAAAGAAGCTAAGGTGACTTAGCTTCTTTTCCTTTTGTACAGTTATATAAGGGATTTTCATTGAATATAGTTAAGTGGATAGCATTAGGGAGGTGCGACATGAATCAGCAAGGTGTATTTACAGATTACTTTCATGAAGTAGAAAATTGGTGTGAAAGTGTTCTTCACGTATTAGATAGCCGCGCAATGGAAGTGTATGATGTCCATATGCTTGCTTATAAAATTCAGACGTTGTTAGAGCGTATGAAAGAGCATGAGTATGAAACAGATGCAGAGTTTATGTATGAAATAAGCGATGATGTAGAACATATTCAGCATCATTTGCAGGAAGTATTTATGCAAGAAGAAGAGGAATATGAATTATATGAAAGAGGGGATAGCGAACGAGCTGTTCCAATTGGAGGACATACACTCCCGCCATTACCTTATCCGTATAATGCGTTAGAACCGTATATTTCTAAAGAAATTATGATGTTACACCATGATAAACATCATCGGAGTTACGTGGAAGGGTTAAATAAAGCAGAGAAGATGATGGAAGAAGCGAGAAAAACAAATCAATTTGATTTAATTAAGCATTGGGAAAGAGAAGCGGCTTTTCATGGGTCAGGTCATTACTTACACACGATATTTTGGAATAACATGAAAAAAGACGGTGGTGGAAGTCCAAGAGGTGCTTTTTCACAACAAATCGAACAAGATTTTGGGAGCTTTTTACGTTTCCAAAAACATTTTACAGAAGCGGCCTCTAAAGTAGAAGGTTCAGGCTGGGCGATTCTCGTTTGGGTGCCCCGGTCTGGAAGGTTAGAAATTTTGCAAAGTACACTTCATCAATTATTTACACAATGGGATACGATACCACTCCTTGTACTAGATGTCTGGGAACATGCGTATTATTTACAATACCAAAATCGAAAAGATGAATATATTAAAAATTGGTGGAATGTTGTAAATTGGCCTGATGTAGAAAAAAGGTTTGAAACTGCGAAACAAATTGAATGGACACCATATTAGGCGCAAATTCTCTGCGTCTTTTTTAATGGAAGCAGAAGGAAGATTTCGTTCATATTTTAAAAGGCCAAGCATACACTTGTACAAAAAGTGCCAAAAGGACGTGGGGGGAAATATGAGACGAATTTGTGTAATTATTACGCTTCTTATTATGTATGCAAGCGTTATGCCGATTCCTACATATGCAAAGATGAACAGCAATGTTAGTGCTCGAAATGCTGTATTAATGGAGCAACAGTCTGGTCGTGTATTATACGGAAAAGCAGAACATGAGCCTCAAAAAATTGCTAGTATAACAAAAATTATGACCGCCTTGTTAGCTGCTGAATCAGGGAAGATGAAAGAAATGGTGTCAGTTAGTAATGAAGCGGTGAGGGTGGAAGGATCGGCAATCTATTTAAAGCCTGGACAAAAAGTGAAGTTAGAAGATTTAGTATACGGACTCATGCTTAGATCTGGTAATGACGCAGCGCAAGTAATTGCTGAAAGTGTGGGTGGGAGTATAGATGGATTCGTATATTTAATGAATGAAAAAGCGAAAGAAATTGGAATGAAAGACACGCACTTCTCAAACCCTCATGGCTTAGATGGAGATGGATCACATTATTCGTCGGCTTACGATATGGCGTTATTAACGAAATATGCAATGGGAAACGAGTCATTTAAGAAAATCTTTGGAACAAAAACGTATAAATCCGATTCTTGGGATTATCCGTGGAAAAATAAACATAAGCTGGTAACGTCTTATTATGAATTTGCAACAGGAGGAAAAACAGGCTTTACGAAGAAAGCTGGGAGAACGCTTGTTACAACTGCATCAAAAGATGGATTAGACTTAATTGTCGTAACTTTGAGTGCTTCTAGTGATTGGGATGATCATATGAATCTCTTTGACAAAGGATTTGAACGTTTCAAGCAAACGAAAGTTTTGGGACAAGGAGCAATTGCTGAAATAAATGAAAAGAAGTATGCCAACCATGTTTATACGAAAAATAGTTTTTCAGTGCCGTTAACTGAAGAGGAAAGAAAGAACGTGTTATTAAAAGTTGAACTGGATAAAAGTATAGCGCTTGAGGATGGAGTAAAGGTTGGAAAGACAGATGTTTATGTTGGCAATGAGAAAGTTGGAGAACGGAATTTATTTTATAGTAAACGGAAGTTAGTAGCTACAACAGGACTTTACTGGAATAATGTGAAAGAAATTTTTTCTTACATGATAGGTGTTGGGAACGATGGTTAATCTCGTATGGGTAGCGATGGCTGTCATTGGGATTGTATACGCCATGATAAATGGAACGATGGAAGAAGTGAATAAAGCTGTATTTGACGGAGCAAAAGATGCAGTAACGATTTGTATAGGACTTATTAGTGTTTTAGTATTTTGGCTTGGTTTAATGAAAATTGCAGAGGAAGCCGGATTGTTAAAAAAATTAGTTTCACTTTTTATGCCGATAGTAAAAAGGTTGTTTCCAGAAATACCAAAGGATCATCCGTCCATGGGATTTATTCTATCAAATATGATGGCAAACTTTTTTGGTCTAGGTAATGCAGCAACCCCTCTTGGTATTAAAGCGATGGAACAACTAAAAGAGTTAAATGGAGGAAAGGATTCGGCGAGCCGTTCTATGGTGACGTTTCTAGCATTAAATACATCAGCTATTACATTAATCCCTACGACAGTCATTTCAATTCGAATGACGTATGAATCAGCCAATCCTACTGAAATTGTTGGGGTAACATTTATTGCACAAGTACTTTCTATGATTGGAGCAATTTGGATTGACCGCTATTTTTACCGAAGAAGGAGTAGAAAGGGGCGGAAAAAATGAGTATTGTAAATGCAATATCCTTATGGGTAATCCCTTGTGTAATTGGTTTTATCCTTTTATATGGCACGATAAAGAAAGTGCCGACGTATGAATCGTTCGTTGAGGGAGGAAAAGAAGGGATTCAAATTGCAATTTCCATTTTACCATTTATGGTTGGAATGCTTGTGTCTATTTCTATATTCCGATCGTCAGGTGCGCTAGATGCAATGATATCAGTAATGAAGCCAATGTTAGATTTAATTCATGTTCCAGCAGAAATCGTTCCATTAGCACTAATACGCCCTATTTCTGGTTCTGCTGGTCTAAGTATTACGACTGATTTAATTGCCACATATGGGCCAGACTCATTCATTGGGAGATTAGCTTCTACGATGCAAGGGAGTACAGATACGACTTTTTATATTTTAACAGTATACTTTGGAGCTGTTGGTATTAGAAAAATGGGAGATGCATTAAAAGTAGGGCTTTTTGCAGATTTAATCGGAATTATTTGCTCGATTGTCTTTGTTTCCCTATTGTTTCAGTAAAGCTATTCATTTTTTATGCTATTTCGCGTATAATACGTATACGACCACTATTAAGGTGTAGCTTAATAGTGGTTTTTTTATGTGGTATTTTTGACAAAATGATGAACTTTTATTGTGAGAAATATGAAAAATATGGACAATAATAAAGGATAAAAACATGATTTGACCTTTATATGTTTAATATCATCGCTATGTTGTTTAAGTGAGATGGAGCGAATAACCGTAAAGCGTATGCGGTTGCCAAGTCTTTCTAATGTAAGGTAAGATAAATTCGAGGTGAAAAAAAGAAATGGAACGATTACAAAAAGTGATTGCGCAAGCAGGTATTGCATCGAGAAGAAAGGCTGAGGAATTAATTCAGCAAGGAAAAGTGAAAGTTAACGGAAAAATAGTGAAAGAGTTAGGAACAAAAGTAACTCCTCAAGATAAAGTAGAAGTAAATAACATCCCTCTTGAAAAAGAAGAACCTGTTTATTTTTTACTATATAAACCAACTGGTGTAATTTCAAGTGTATCAGATGATAAAGGTAGAAGTGTTGTAACAGACTTTTTCCCTGAAATTACACAACGTTTATTCCCAATCGGACGTCTAGATTATGATACGTCAGGAGTATTATTAATGACAAACGACGGGGACTTCGCAAATATATTAATGCATCCTAAATATAAAGTTGAAAAAACGTATGTTGCAAAAATAAAAGGCCCATTAACAGGTGAGAAAATTCGCATGTTAGAACGCGGTGTTGCACTAGAAGACGGTAAAACAGCACCAGCACATGTGAAAATTATTTCTTGGGACAAGCGTAAAGAAATGGCTATTGTACAATTAACAATTCATGAAGGACGTAACCGTCAAGTACGTCGTATGTTTGAAGCGTTAGATTGTAAAGTGGTGAAATTAAAACGTGAACGTTATGCTTTCTTAGAAGTAGGAAGCCTGCGACCTGGTGATGCGAGAGAATTGACACCACATGAGGTGAAACAATTACGCGCGCTTGCTTCTACAAAGCCAAGATAAGCTATAGAGTTAAAAATTCACCAGTGGAGTGCTCTGCTGGTGATTTATTCAATACAACATTTACAGAAGATAATACATAACATTTACCGAGGAGAGGAGAGGTAATATGAAGAAAAATCGCTTATTATTTCGCGTTATTATTCTACTCATTTTATGCGGTGCTGTAGGGTTTACCCTTTATCAAGGATTCTTTGCTAATAAAGAGAAAATGCAAATCGGAAAAGAAGCACCTAACTTTGTTGTGACGGATTTAGAAGGGAAGAAAATTGAACTAAAAGATTTAAAGGGAAAAGGAGTATTTTTAAACTTTTGGGGCACGTGGTGTAAACCTTGTGAAAAAGAAATGCCTTATATGAATGAATTATATCCAAAGTATAAAGAAAAAGGCGTTGAAATCATAGCGTTAGATGCAGATGAAACGGATATTGCAGTAAAGAACTTTGTGAACCAATATGGTTTGAAATTCCCAGTTGCCATTGATAAAGGACAGAAGATTATAGGGACATATGGAGTAGGTCCATTACCGACAAGCTTTTTGATTGATAAAGATGGAAAAGTAGTGGAGCAAATTATAGGTGAACAAACGAAAGAACAGTTAGAAGGGTATTTAAAGAAAATTACTCCGTAATAAAGAAAGCCTTTACATAAGAGGTGCGTGTCTATAGTGCCTCTGATTTAAAAATTCTGAGTATTGCGGTAACTTGAGGTTAGAATATACAATAGTACATATAGATACAGGGGCGGTGAGAGTGTTGAAAGAAATTAAATGTGAATGTGGACATGTTAACCCGATAGGAACCGTTTTTTGTGAAGCTTGCGGGAAACCATTTGAAAGCAATGAAAATGCAAAACTATTGGATATGCGCTATGAGGGGAGTGCACGGAGATCTCTCACGCAAACAAAAACGATAGTCGATAAAATTTGGAGCTTTTTCTCTTCTGTAAAAGTGGGGGTATGGCTAATCGTAATAACTTTAGCTGCATCAGCGATAGGAACTATTTTTCCGCAAGAAATGTACATAACTCCAGGGATTGCACCAGCTGAATATTATAAACAAGAATACGGATTTTTAGGACAATTATACTATCAATTAGGATTTAATAATTTATACGGTTCATGGTGGTATATGATTTTGATTGCTTCTATCGGTATTTCACTTGTGATATGTAGTTTAGACCGCGTTATTCCACTTTATAAAGCTTTAAAAAAGCAAGGCGTAAAAAGACATCCTAGCTTTTTAAAGAGACAGAGATTATATGGGACTGGTACACCGCAAGATGGTGACCT
Source organism: Bacillus sp. FSL K6-1218 (assembly GCF_038006445.1). Taxonomy (NCBI): domain Bacteria; kingdom Bacillati; phylum Bacillota; class Bacilli; order Caryophanales; family Bacillaceae; genus Bacillus; species Bacillus sp. FSL K6-1218. The sequence continues at coordinate 1,451,649 of NZ_JBBOVE010000001.1, forward strand.
GGAAAGAGTGCAAAAGAGTTTAAAGAAAAGAAACTATAACGTGAAAGTAGAAGACGGAAACGTTTTAGCAGAAAAGGGACGCTTCTCGCGTTGGGGTCCATATGTAAATCATATCGGTCTTATTATCTTTTTATTCGGTGCGATGCTTCGTTTTTTACCGAGTATGTACGTAGACGAAGCACTTTGGTTACGTGACGGTGAAACGAAAGAAATACCAGGGACGGATGGGCAATACTACTTAAAAAACGAGAAATTTATAAAAGAAGTTTATGATAAAAGTAAGGACAAGGAAGTTTTTGAGGAAGCGATTGATCGTGTAGGCGATAAAATGATTGCGAAAAACTTCCAAACGAATGCCGTATTATATAAAGCGGTAGGAGAAAATATTGCAGGACAAAAACCGAAATTAGAAAAAGTAAAAGAAGCAGAAATTCGAGTGAATGAACCACTGAAATTTGATCAATTTGCAGTGTATCAAGTGGATTATAAAGAAAGTGAATTTAAAAGTATGTCCTTCAACTTGCAAAATAAAGAAAATAATCAAAAATGGGGACCGATTAAAGTAGATTTAACGAATCCTAAGGAAAAATATGATTTAGGAAATGGTTATTCTCTAGAACTATTAAGCTATTTTCCTGATTTTTATTTTGATGAGAATGGAAAACCAAATACAAAAACGAAATTACCGAACAATCCTGCATTTGTATTTAAAATGTTTACACCTGAAACACCAGATGGTGAAGTGAGTTTTGTTGGTATTCAGCAAAATATAGAACCTGATGGAAACAACAAATATAAAATGTCGTTTGCAGGTGTTGAAATGCAAAATGCAACAGCACTTACTGTAAGAAAAGATTTAACGCTTTGGATTCTCGGTATTGGAGGGTTTATATTTATGGTTGGTGTCATTCAAGGTATGTATTGGAATCATCGCCGTATTTGGATACAACGTGTTAATGATGAATGGTGGATTGCAGGGCATACGAATAAAAATTGGTTTGGTTTAAAGAAAGATATTGAAAGAGTAATAGAAGGTACAGCAATTCCACAGCCAAATGATAAAGTAATCGATAAAAAAATTAGTTAAGGTGGGGAAACGATATGGTGCAAATAAGTAGTAACTTTCTCTTTACCGCATTTATTTTATATTTAATTGCGACTCTATTTTTTGGTGGAGCCATTAAAGAAAAGGGTCATAAATGGGCAAATGTAGGAATAACAATTACAATTTTAGGGTTTATAGCACAAACAGTATATTTTGTTACAAGGTGGATTGCATCAGGACATGCGCCAGTTAGTAACTTTTTTGAATTCGGTACATTTTTCGGCATGATGCTTGTAGGAGCATTTATTGTAATGTATTTTATGTACCGCGTAAGTATAATTGGACTATTTGCATTACCAGTTGCGCTTTTATTAATTGCCTATGCAAGTATGTTTCCGAGGGAAATATCTCCGCTTATTCCATCTTTAAAAAGTAACTGGTTACATATTCACGTGACGACTGCAGCAGCAGGACAAGCAATTTTAGCGATTAGTTTTATTACGGGCGTCATGTATTTGTTAAAAAATGTAGATCAATCAATGAGAAGTAAACGGACATTTTGGCTAGAGACGGTAGTATTTACACTTGTTTGTACAGTTGGATTTATTGGAGTAACAACGGTATTTTCTAGTATGAAATATGAAGCGAAGTTTCAATGGGTTGATAAAAATGAACAACAACTGGAAATGAAGTACAATCTTCCAGCTTTAGTAGGACCGCATGAAGGGAAGTTACAGACAGAAAATAAATTAGAACCGGCAGTTGAAGTTCCAGCAATTGTAAATGCGAAAAAATTAAATACTGTTATTTGGTCAGTGTTAGTTGGAACATTACTTTATATTGTATTAAGACTTGTTTTACGGAAGCGAGTATCGGCGGCACTTCAGCCGTTAGTAAAGAATACGAATAGTGATTTACTAGATGAAATCGGATATCGATCTATTGCAATTGGATTCCCAGTTTTCACATTAGGAGCGTTAATTTTTGCAATGATTTGGGCTCAAATAGCGTGGACGCGTTTTTGGGGCTGGGATCCGAAAGAGGTTTGGGCACTTATAACGTGGCTATTTTATGCTGCAGTACTACATTTACGATTATCTAAAGGGTGGCATGGAGAGAAATCAGCTTGGCTTGCAGTAATTGGTTTTGCAATTATTATGTTTAACTTTATTGTAGTAAACTTAATTATTGCCGGTTTACATTCATATGCATAGAGAAATAAAATAGGAGAGTGCATGTCACTTTCCTATTTTATTTTTGTCAACTTTTCTTCTTTTTTGAGAAAAACATGACAAAGTAGCGGTTGATTTTGTAAAATGATGTCGAGGACATTATATACTGTTCAAAAAAAATACATAGTTTTGGAAAAAAATTGAACAAAATTTATTATTCTTGTGAAGCATAATATGGGAAGTGAAACATTTAGAAGATTGCTTAAATAAACGAGAATAGCGCAACATAATAGTAAAGAAGGGTAGGTGTGAACCGCTGAGGTGAGAGTACGCAGCGGGTAGAGATGGAAAATGAATCAAGAATTTTAATTGTAGATGATGAGGATCGTATTCGTCGTTTATTGAAAATGTACTTAGAAAGAGAACAATACACAATTGAAGAAGCAGATAATGGTGATACAGCTTTAGAAATGGCGTTGCAAAATGATTACGATTTAATCTTATTAGATCTTATGATGCCTGGTAAAGATGGCATTGAAGTATGTAAAGGGGTTCGTGAGAAGAAAGCGACACCAATTATTATGCTGACAGCAAAAGGTGAAGAAGTAAATAGAGTACAAGGATTTGAAGTTGGAACAGATGATTATATTGTAAAGCCATTTAGTCCACGTGAGGTCGTGCTACGTGTGAAAGCGGTATTACGTCGTGCTGTACCAACAACATTCTTTACACAAGATACAACGACAAAAGATGTTACTGTATTCCCGCACTTAACAATTGATAACGATGCACACCGTGTTACTGCAGATGGTAATGAAGTAAACTTAACGCCGAAAGAATATGAGTTACTATTATTTTTAGCGAAAGCTCCTGATAAAGTATTCGATCGTGAGCAACTGTTAAAAGAAGTATGGCAATATGAATTCTTCGGAGATTTACGTACAGTTGATACACATGTAAAGCGTTTACGTGAGAAGTTAAGCAAAAAATCACCAGATGCAGCGAAAATGATTGTTACTGTTTGGGGTGTGGGTTACAAATTTGAGGTTGTGAACGACTGATGCTTTGGAGAAGTGTAGTAGGGAAGTTATGGATGACCATATTACTTCTCGTTTCGTTTGTTCTTGGATTTGTTGCGATTTTACTTTCACAGTTTTTTAGAACGTATTATGTTGATATGAGTGAAGCTAGGCTTCAAAAAGTCGCAACAAGTGTTTCGGAGTTAATTGAAGAAGGTGCCGATGTAAAAACGATTGAGAATATCGCGTACAAATTCTCTGATCCACTTTCAAGGATCATTATTGTAGAAGATGGTAAGGAAATCTCTTCTTCACCGAAACAAGAAGGGCTAGTCACTCTTACAATGGATGATTTAAAAGAAGATAAAGAATTAGCTGCTGTTTTTACGGACAAAAAAGAAATTAAAAATAACGTTAGAAAAGCGTCTAATAGTAGGAAGAATAAAAACACCGAAAATGATATTATGATCGTCGGAAAACCAGTGCAATCAAAAAATCAAAGTGCAGTGTTCGTATATGAATCATTACAAGTGCCGATACAAGGTATGGAAAGAACGACTGATTTTATTTTCTTATCGGCTGGGATTGCGATTATATTAACAACTTTCTTTGCGTTCTTCTTATCTACTCGGATTACAGCGCCGCTTCGTAAAATGCGTGAGGTTGCTTTTGAAGTGTCACGTGGGAAGTTTGATGCAAAGGCTCCTATGGTATCTCAGGATGAGATTGGTGAGCTTGCAACGGCCTTAAATCAAATGGGAAAACAGTTGAAGTTCAATATGAACGCCTTGCAGCAAGAAAAAGAGCAGTTAGCAAGTATTTTGAGTAGTATGGCAGATGGGGTTATTACGTTAAACCAAGAAGGTGAAGTTGTAGTAATCAATCCGCCGGCCGAACATTTCTTACAAGTTTGGCAAGAAGAAAAAGAGATAGAGTTAAGTAAAAAACTACCTTCTGAACTTGTGGAACTATTCCATCTCGTTGTAGAAAGCGAACAACAACAAGTTGTTGAAATTAATTTACAAAAAGGGAACTATGTAGTTCTTATGACGCCGCTCTACAATCAAACGAAAATTCGAGGAGCTGTAGCAGTACTGCGAGATATGACGGAAGAACGTCGTCTTGAAAAGATGCGTCAAGACTTTATTGCGAATGTATCGCATGAACTTCGTACACCAATGGTAATGCTGCAAGGGTATAGTGAAGCGATTTTAGATGATATTGTGCAAACGAAAGAGGAAATTGATGAGTTTGTTCAAATTATTTATGATGAATCTGTTCGTTTAGGTAAACTTGTAAATGAATTGTTAGATTTAGCTCGTATGGAAAGCGGTCATGTAGAGTTACATATTGGTGAAGTGGACATACATCCGTTTGTTGAGAAAATTGGTCGTAAATTCCAAGGGATCGCAAAGGATAAAGAAGTTGAACTAACAGTTGATTTCCGAAATCCGATCGAAGAATATGCGTTTGATGCAGATCGGATGGAACAAGTGTTGACGAACTTGATTGATAACGCAATTCGTCATACGAATGCGGGTGGACATGTAACGCTTGTAATTGATACGAAAAATAATGGCCTCATTTTTGAAGTACAAGATTCGGGTGCAGGTATTCCAGAAGAGGATATTCCATTTTTATTTGATCGTTTCTATAAAGCTGATAAAGCAAGAACACGTGGTAAAAAGGGTGGAACAGGACTCGGGCTTGCGATTGCGAAAAATATTGTTCAAGGTCATGATGGTAAAATTTCTGTTTCAAGTGTTGTTGGAGAAGGAACTACATTCTCTGTATATTTACCGAATCGTATAATTTAGATATGTGTTTTTAAAGTTGATAATGAATAAAGTTCTACTGTTTTTTATTTTTTTGTAAACTCAATTAAATAAAGAATAGTAGAACTTTTTTCTATCTTGGTCGAATTAAGAATAACAAGAGAGGTGCTGTGAAGAAATGAAATTATATACAAAAACAGGAGATAAAGGAACGACAAGTGTAATAGGTGGTAGGGTTGATAAAGACGATATCCGTGTGGAAGCGTATGGAACAATAGACGAGGCAAATTCTTATATTGGATATGCAATGACTAAGCTTCAAAGCGGGGCTTTTAGAAATATTTACAATGAGCTCGAAAATATTCAACATGAACTATTTGATTGCGGAGGAGACTTGGCAATAGTGGAACAAAAAATTCCTTATAAAGTGACAATTGAGATGGTTGAAAGCTTAGAAAGAAAGATTGATTTATATATAGAAGAAGCCCCGCCATTAGAACGCTTTATTTTGCCAGGTGGTAGCGAGGCGGCGGCTACTATTCATATTGCACGTACTGTTGTAAGGAGAGCGGAACGCTCTATAGTATCATTGCAAAAAGAAGTGAGAATAAATGAAGTTGTCTTAAAGTATGTAAATAGATTATCTGATTATTTGTTTGCGATAGCTAGAGTAATAAATGCACGATTACAAGTGAAAGATGTGGAGTATAACCGTAGTGCATTAGTTTTTCGTGATAAGAAAGAGAAGGAAGTGGAGTAATTCACTTTCTTTTTTTGTATACTTTTTTCTGTAATATACCAAAATAGAGAAGGTATGGTGGTAATTAGAAAACGGAGGATGTATATGAAAGTTTTAAAATGCGGAGTCATGTTATTGAGTATACTGTTTGTATCTCAATTACATGTTTATGCAGAAGAAAATCGATGGACATGGCCTGTTGAAGGTCAGATAAGTGATTATTTTGGGACAAGGCATGGAAAACACTATGGTATTGATGTAGCTGCACCGATTGGAACGCCTGTGGCAGCTATCCAAGATGGTAAGGTAACAAAGTCTTATTATTCAAGTAGTTATGGAAATGTTGTATTTATTAAACACGGAGAATATGAGGCTGTATATGCACATTTAAATAAGAGATATGTGGGTCAAGGAGATTATATTTCAAAAGGTGAAAAAATTGGAGAAGTAGGGAACACGGGAGAATCGCGAGGTGCACACTTACATCTAGAACTTCATCAAGGAAGATGGACGATGGCGAAAAAGAATGCGATGAACCCATTGCTTGTTTTAAGTGAACAAAGAAATGAAGTTGTTTCTTCATCATTATATGTCGTACAAAAAGGGGATACTTTAGTTAGTATTGCACGGAAATTTAGTATGACACTTAAGGAAATTAAAGAAAAAAATGGATTGCGGCAAGAGCTAATTTATCCTAATCAACAATTATATGTTAAGTAAAGGCAACGTCTCAAAAATTAAACTTTGAATAATCTTAAATAAGGTTCAATGTAAATGAAATTATATGGGCGCTTCTGCTAGAAGTATTGAGTGAATTAGAGTATTTATATCTAAAAGAAAACCGTCCCAAAATTTATTTTGGGACGGTTTTCTTTTACCAAAAAATAAAGACACATATAAATCCAGAAATAGCTAAATAGCTATATAAGTAAAAAACTTTTGTTCTTGTTTTCTCTTTTGTTCGAAACAGTACGATAGTCGGTTCGATTAAACCGATTGTCAAACAAAGTAGGCCAAGAAGCATACAACCAATCGAAATAGAATACAGGGCGATTTGTGGTGCTTGAAATGGAATCATCCATTTTAATAAAAATGCAATAAGTGCAGTGTAACAAATGCTACCGATGTATTTATTCAGTGGTGTATTAGAACGAAAACCAGGAAGTTTTTTTAAGAAAGAGCGGGAAACAACTTCTGTTTGTAAAGATGTATGCTCTTCAATAATTCTTTGAGCTTCTTTTCCTTTTTGAAAAAGGGATAAGATCCAATTTCGCTCACCCTGAAAAATAAATTGAGAAGTTGTCAAATAGTGATCAATCTTCACTTTACTCCAACTCTTCCACGGATGACGCTCACACAATTTTAATTTACTTTCTGTTTTTTTATCATACTGATAAATACTGATGCCATCTTCATCGAAAGTAGCATAGTATGTCTCGTTTGAGAATGTGCCTAAATCAATTGGGCAGTAGAAAAGTAATTCTTTTTTTAAGTAAAAGTATTCTTTTCTTAAGTTTTTTTTCATTGCTTCTCGAATAGAATGTCTCTTTTCTTTTTTCATGACATTTCCTCCATAACTCAGAAAATGTTCTTATCTTAACAATTCAATATCTTATCACTTTTAATTATATATGACTAGGTAATTCAAAAGAGAAATGCCGAATAATAAAAAATATGGATTGTATTGTAAAATATCTCGCAATTTATTTATTGTTACGAAAAATAAACAACTAATTTTAAATAAGTTACAATTTTTTTGTTCACAATGTTATGAGGTTGTTGTATAATGAGGGGGAAAATAGAATATCGGTCTATCTTCGGGGCAGGGTGAAAATCCCGACCGGCGGTGATGAACTATTTATGATTTTGTTCTAAGCCCGCGAGCCGTTAAGGCAGGATTTGGTGTGATTCCAAAGCCGACAGTACAGTCTGGATGGGAGAAGATGGAGGTTCAAGCGTTCAAAAAAGATATGGATTTGAACGTCTGTTTGATGTGCCTTAAATTCTCCCTTTGTGTAAAACACAAAGGGTTTTTTCGTTCTATGAAAAAATAGGCATAGCAGAACCTTTCCACTTTCCATGAGATGATCGATGGAAAAGGAGAGAGAAAGATGAAACAAAAAAACAGTGTGGTGCAGATGGTGAGTGTAGCGATGCTAAGTAGTATTGCATATTTACTAATGATGTTAGATTTCCCGTTCCCAGGGCTTCCGCCATTTTTGAAAATTGATTTTAGTGATGTACCAGCTCTAATTGCAGCAATTATCTTTGGACCAGTAGCAGGAGTGATTGTAGAGGCAATAAAGAACATTTTACATTACGGGATTCAAGGAAGTTTAACGGGAGTACCAGTTGGAGAAATTGCAAACTTTATTGCAGGGTGTTTATTTATTGGACCAGCAGCTTTCTTATTTAGAAAGTATCGTACTGTGAAGAGTTTAACGACAGGGTTAATGCTAGGGACAATTACAATGGCACTTATTATGAGTGTATTAAACTACATCATCATATTCCCGGCGTACACTTGGTTTTTAAATTCACCGGCTATGTCTAGCGAAGCTATAAGAACAACGGTTGTAACGGCAATCTTACCATTTAATTTAATTAAAGGAATTGTTGTAACAATTGTATTTGTAGCATTATTCTCACGCCTGAAAGTATGGGTGTTTGCAAAAATGAAAAATGCATAATATATATAAACCATTAGTAGTGTGGAACTACTAATGGTTTTTTATTAAGAAAAATAAAATTTAGATACAAAAAATGCCCCTCATCAATATGAGGGGCATTTTTTGAAGTTAATAAAAGACTATTCGAATTTTAAAGCGTCTCCGTCGAATGATTCGTCAGCAACTTTAATTGAGTCAGTTGGACAGCCTTCGAATGCATCCATCATATCTTCAATTAATACATCTGGAATTTCAACGATACCCTGGTTATCGTCTAATGTTACAAATGCAATACCTTCATCATCATAGTCATAAATATCTGGTGCAGCAGCGCCACAAGCACCACATGCAATACAAGTATCTTTATCAACGATTGTATATTTTGCCATCTTTTTTCCCTCCTGATAATATGTATGTGAAAAGCTTGCCATAAAAATTATAACCTTATTGTAAAACGGTTTGTAAAACTTTTCAACATAAAATTATAATGATAATTCTTATCAATTAGAGTGTCAACTTATTTTTGAATTATGTCATAAGATTTTCAAAATACGTAAATATGATTTCGTTTGATACAATAGAATATATACAAGTATATAGTTCTTATTATGATAAGTTTAATGAGCGACAGTAGATAGTGTAATTGTACTGAAAAGAATGAAGTTAAGATTGGAAGGTGGAAGCGGTCATGCAAATACAATATACTTTGTTGCATTGTTTAAAACAATTGAATGGTGAAAGAACCGTTTCATCTATTTATTATTTACTAAAGGGCAAACGTTCTTCGCAAACTTTACAAGATGGAAATATGTTTAGAATTTCTTTTTTGTTCGGAATATATAAATCATTAAATAGAAATGACTATGATGGTGAAGTTGTAAAGTTGTTGCAAGCAGATTTTATTCAAGAAATACATGAAAATACATATGTGTTAACACCTAAGGGTAAAACGCAGTTACATAAATGGGAGGAAGTTTATGCTTTTCCAGCGCATTTGCATGGTTTACATTATGGAGAATTAGGTGAAACATTTTGGAAAAGATTATCATTGATTATTCAAACTATATCAAATTTACAACAGAATAATACGAAGTTTATCCCGATTCAACAAGATACAGAAATAATGATGTGGGTGAAACGTTTTCTAACAGGAAGGCCATATAAGAGAAGTGAATTGGCGAGAAAATTGTGGACGGAAGTACATAATCTTTTAGAAAAAAGTAATGCGATAGAAGCGACGATTGTAACATATCGACTAACGGGTTATGAACGGATTGGTTGTACATTGCAACAATTAGCAGAAATTACGAAACAAGATATGTTCAGGGTGTATTTTTTATTTTGGGGTACAATGCATTTCTTTATACAAGAAGTTCGTGATAAAGAAAATGAATTTCCACTATTAGCTGAAATTATATCTTATCCAAATGAGAGAGCTGAATTATTTAGTTTATCTACGAAAAAAACATATAATTTTTGGAGACAAGGGCGTTCTTTAGAAGAAATAGCAACGATTCGGAATTTGAAGGTTGCAACGATAGAAGATCATTTTGTTGAAATTGCTTTGCGAGAAAAAGATTTTTCTATTGAAATGTTTATGGAAAAAGAAAAGATAGACAAAGTAATAAAAGTAATTGAAGCATTGCAAACGCGGAAGTTACGTGTTTTGAAACAAGCGATTGGAGAAGATATCTCTTATTTTGAAGTTCGTCTTGTATTAGCGCGGATGGAGGGTGTAAATGAAACTTGAAGAATATTTATATAAGTGGTTTGGATATTCTGAATTTCGTCCAGGTCAAAAAGGAGTTATTACAGATTTATTAGAAGGAAAAGATGTGATAGCAATGCTTCCGACTGGAAGAGGAAAGTCTATGTGCTATCAGTTTCCGGGGCTTATGCGAGAAGGAACAGTGCTTGTTGTATCACCGTTATTATCTTTAATGGAAGATCAAGTGACACAATTAAAGTATGTTGTGAAAAACCGAGTGATAGCATTTAATAGTTTTCGGACATTAAATGAAAAAAGAGAAGCGATGAAAAAATTATCTTCATATAAATTTATTTTTGTTTCACCAGAGATGTTACAGTCGGAGTTATTAATTAGGGAATTGAAGAAAATTCATATTTCATTATTTGTTGTTGATGAGGCTCATTGTATTTCTCAATGGGGTTATGATTTTAGACCGGACTATAAGAAACTAAATGTAGTTATTGAAAATATTGGTTCTCCTACAGTGTTAGCATTGACAGCCACAGCGACAAAAGGGGTACTGCAAGATATCGCAGACAGTTTAAATTTAAAGGGTGCCGCGGAACATGTATACTCTATTGACCGTCCTAATATTGCAATGGAGGTGCAATTTGTAGAGACGATAGAAGAAAAGAAAGAGGCGCTTTTGGAGCAGGTGATGTATTTACAAGGGCCGGGGATTGTATATTGTTCAAGTAGAGCGTGGACAGAAAGGTTAACGGAATACTTGAGAGGGAAAGGTGTTACTGGTGTAGCTTTTTATCATGGTGGTATGGAACATGAAGAGCGTATGTTAATTCAACAGCAGTTTATGAACGATCAATTGCAGCTTGTAATATGTACAAGTGCATTTGGTATGGGGGTAAATAAGGCGAATACGCAATATATTATTCATTTTCATTATCCAACTAATATAGCTTCTTACTTACAAGAAATCGGAAGAGCTGGAAGAGATGGCGAACCGAGTATAGCTATTTTATTGTGTAGTCCGTTGGATCATGATTTACCAATTTCAATCATTGAGGATGAATTGCCAAGTAAGTCGCAAATACAATTTTTATTTTCTTTACTACAAGAAAGAATGTTCCAAACGAAAGAATTACCAATAGAAGATGTAGAAGAAATTTGTTATAATGCAGCAAGATTTAATGAGCAATATTGGCGTTTCGTTCGTTATCATCTCGAACAGGTTGGAATTATACAACAACGAAGATTATTATTAGAGGGTTTGTCAGATGAAATTATGAACCGATTAATAGCTGAAGTAGAAATAAGGTTGCGTAATAAATATAGTGAACTAGAAAATATGAAGTCATGGATACGAGTTAAAGGATGTAGACGTGAATATGTGCTGCAACAGTTCGGTTATAGGAAAGAGAAAGAGTTAAATAATTGCTGCGATTATTGCGGTATTACAAAAGAAGATTATAAAAAAAGACGAGCGCAACAATCGGATTTCGACTATAATTGGGAAACAGAGTTACAAAAGCTTTTCGGCCTAGAAAAGATGGAGGAATGATGAACATTCAAAGGTATAATGTTGAAGATATGAGTCCGCAGGAAATAAGGCTGAATCTATATATAACACAGTTAATTATTATCGGTATTGGCTGTTTACTAGCATATATATTATTTCAAGATGTAAAAGAAGTGTTTAATTTATGGAAATGGGAACCAGTATCTATACTTATTATAGGTGGTTTGTTAGCGATTGGTATTGTGTTATTAGATTATGTTGCAATGCGAGTGTTTCCAGAGTCTTGGTTTGATGATGGTGGTATTAACGATAAGATGTTTCGAGGAATGTCGGTTCTCCATTTACTCGTTATTACGTTCGTAATCGGTTTTGCAGAAGAATTTTTATTTAGAGGTGTAGTGCAGACTCATTTTGGAATTGTAATTGCGAGTTTAGTATTTGCAGTGTTACATATTCGTTATATAACAAAGCCATTTTTGTTTTGTTTCGTCTGTTTCATTAGTTTTGTCTTTGGTTATGTATTTGAATGGACAGGGAATTTGTTTATAACAATCTTTGCACACTTTCTTGTTGATTTTATAATGGGACTCCAATTAAGAAAATAAATGGAAGGTGGTGGTGAACAACATGAGGAAACGAATTCCTGATTTTGAAGAGGAATTAGAAGTTGAGCGAGTGGAAGAAAAAGAAAGTTTACCGCCGCGTAGTGAAATTCATAGAAATAAAGAGAAAAAACAAAAGTTTAAAATAAATCACATTTTCGTCCGGGTTTTAACATTTCTATTCATTCTGCTGCCAATTAGTATTTTGTGGTATACGGATAAATATATTCAGGTGAAGGGCGATAGTAATAATGCCGGGAAAAGTGCGTTTGAAGTAATCTTCTTTGATTCAGCTAAATCTGATTCGCAGAAACAGTCTGAAAAAGCGATAACGCATACTGTGAAAGAGGGAGAAACTTTAGAAAGTATAGCGAAGCAATATTTTTCGGATGAAAATGGGATTGAAGTCATTAAAAAGTATAATAACTTGCAAGAAGATGAAGTGAGTGCAGGGCAAGAATTAAAAATTCCGATAAAAGATAAATCCACAAAGCAAGAGAGCTAGTGAATTAAGCGATCACAATTTGTTATAAAAGCCTAGGATTATCTTTATGAGGAGGGGAGTAAAAAATATGATATGGATTATATTATTCAGTACTCTCATAGGCATGGGGATTTTATTACTTCTTGTGATGTATAAAGAAGCGACGCGTAATACGGTGTTGGAACATACTTTAGTATTTAAAGAATTTCCGAAAAGTTTTCAAAAAGTAAATGTGTTTTTTATTTCTGATATTCATAGAAGAGTCATTTCGAATTTGTTAATTGAACAAGTAAAAGGAAAAGTAGATCTAGTAATTATCGGAGGAGATTTAGCAGAGAAAGGTGTCTCTTTATCAAAAATCTCTGCGAATATTCAAAAGTTAAGAGAGATAGCTCCTGTATATTTTGTGTGGGGAAACAATGATTATGAGATAGAATATCATGAATTAGATGCGTTATTATTAGAAAATAACGTAAAAGTTTTAGATAATACAAGAGTGGTATTTGAGTCTGAATTAGGAGAGAAAATTTGTTTGCTCGGTATAGATGATGTTGGATTGCACCGTGATCGTCTAGATTTGGCATTGGCGGATTGTAAAGAAGATGGTTTTCGTATCTTAGTTAGTCACAACCCTGATATAATAAAAAAGATGTCTGGAAATGAGCAGATTTCACTTGTATTAAGTGGACATACGCATGGGGGACAAATCCGATTATTCCCATCTAAAAAATATTTAAAAGGTGGCGTATATAACCATTTGAATACGATTCTCTTTGTTAGTAATGGGTACGGAACAACATTGATACCACTTCGTTTCCGAGCACCTGCTCAAACACATATCATTACATTGTGCGGAGGGAAATGATGCCAACTCTTAGTGGAAAATATAATATAAAAGCTGTTTCGAATATAATTGGAGTTCAGCCGAGTACGCTTCGTGCATGGGAAAGACGATATCAAATTATTGCCCCAAAGCGGAATCAAGCTGGGCATCGTTTATATACAGAAGAACATATTCAAATTTTAAAATGGTTAATGGAAAAAGTTTCTTCCGGTATGATGATTGGACAAGCAGTTCAGTTATTAGAAGAGAATCGTTTGCAGAGTACAGTTCAAAAAGAGATACCTTTCGATAAAGAAGTTGTTTTAGTGGACGATTTGCTACAAGCTTTGTTAAAATTTGATGAAATTACAATTACTGCATTATTAAACGAAGCTTTTAGTATATATTCAACAGAAAAGGTTGTTGCCAGTATCGTTCTTCGAGTGACAGACAATTTATTAATGTCAAAAAATAATAATGAGATTTCAATGGCGCAATTCCAATATGCACTATCATTTTTACAAACGCGTCTAGGAATGGTGTATCACAATGCCTCAATGTTTTCCTCTTTACACAAAGTTATTGTGTTAGAAAAGAATGCATTGCAAGGATTTATTTTTTCAACGTATTTACGCTTAAAAGGATATGAGGCGATATATATTAGGACAAGCTTAGCTGAAGATGGTATGTTGTCAGCGGTAGAAGAAATACAGCCGAAATATGTATTTGTATCTTTTGCTGACGAACAAGAAATGAAAAAGACGATGAACTTTATAAATTTATTACAAGAAAAAAGGGAATCTCTTTCTGTTGGGTTTATCGGAAAGCTAGGCGTTCTAAACCAGTTGGACATTGAAACAACCTTAATTGGTGATACGAAAGAAGAATGGGATGAATGGTTAAAAATGTCGGAATAGTTGTTCGAAAAGAACCATCTATTTTCTATTTCATATAATAAAAATTAGATGCATTGGTTACGTAGGGAGGGTATGAGATGAGGCTGGAACGATTAAATTACAATAAGATAAAAATTTTTCTAACATTTGATGATTTATCTGAACGAGGATTAACGAAAGAAGATTTATGGAGAAATGCGCCGAAAGTACAGCAATTATTTCGTGATATGATGCAAGAAGCAAATAAGGAATTAGGATTTGAAGCAGATGGTCCGATTGCAGTTGAAGTATTTTCTCTACAAGCACAAGGGATGGTTGTAATTGTAACGAAAGAAAATCAAGAAATGGATACAGATGATGAGTTTCGTGACGAGTTTATTGAAATGCAAGTGACTCTAGATGAAAGTGAGCATATATTATATGAGTTTGCTACGCTAGATGACATAATTAACCTGTCGAATCGCTTATATAACCTTGGTGTAACTGGCGGAAAGCTATATACGTGGGATAAGCGCTTCTATCTTTGGATGGAAGAAGAGGAACAAATTCAATTGTTAAAGGCGGATTTTATAGCTATTTTAGCGGAATACGGTAATCCGTCTACAGCAACTATTTATCGCATCATGGAGTACGGTAAAGAATTAATGGATTTTAATGCGATAGAACAAATACACAATTACTTTGTGAAAAAACAAAACCTCAGCTAATACAACATAGCTGAGGTTTTGTTTTTATTTGGATAAGGGAAAGGATGATTGTAAATACTCCAACATACTTTTTTAAAATAAAATATGCAGTTTTATGGGAGTATGTTTGAGTAAAATAAAAAATATTTAAATATTTAAGTATTTTACTTTTCTAAAAGTAATAAAAGGACTATAATAATAGTGAAAACGCTTGCAATAGAAAATAGTTTGTATATATTTGTTAGCGTTTTCTATTGCATTCCAAATTTAAGGGTGTATACTAGGCAATGAAGGTTTACTAAACAAGTGAAATTACAGGGGGTTTACTTACTATGGTAGCCGAAAAGGGAACTCAAACAAAAACACAACAACAAAGGGAACAACATTTTGAACTATTGAATTCAACACAAATTGTTATTAGTGAAGCGTTAGAAAAATTGGGTTATCCAAACGAAGTATATGAATTATTAAAAGAACCAATTCGTATGATGACAGTGAAAATACCAGTTCGTATGGATGACGGGACTGTTAAAATATTTACAGGATATCGTGCACAACATAATGATGCTGTTGGTCCAACGAAAGGTGGAATTCGCTTCCATCCGAATGTAACAGAAAATGAAGTGAAAGCACTTTCAATCTGGATGAGTTTAAAATGTGGTATTGTTGATTTACCATATGGTGGAGGTAAGGGTGGAATTATCTGTGATCCACGTGAAATGTCATTCCGTGAGTTAGAAAGATTAAGCCGCGGTTATGTACGAGCAATTAGCCAAATCGTAGGTCCGACGAAAGATATTCCAGCTCCAGATGTATTCACAAACTCTCAAATTATGGCATGGATGATGGATGAGTATAGCCGTATTGATGAATTTAATTCACCAGGATTTATTACAGGTAAACCGCTTGTATTAGGTGGATCACATGGCCGTGAAACAGCAACAGCGAAAGGTGTAACAATTTGTATTCGTGAAGCTGCGAAAAAACGTGGCATTGATATTAAGGGTGCACGCGTTGTTGTTCAAGGATTCGGTAATGCTGGTAGCTTCTTAGCTAAATTTATGCATGATGCAGGTGCGAAAGTTATTGCAATCTCAGATGCTTACGGCGCGTTACATGATCCAAACGGATTAGATATTGATTATTTATTAGACCGTCGTGATAGCTTCGGTACAGTAACAAAGCTATTTAACAATACAATTTCAAACAAAGAATTGTTAGAACTTGATTGCGATATTTTAGTTCCAGCTGCAATTGAGAACCAAATTACAGAAGAAAATGCTAATGATATTAAAGCGAAAATCGTTGTTGAAGCTGCAAATGGTCCAACAACATTAGAAGCGACTAAAATTTTAACAGATCGCGGAATTTTACTTGTTCCAGACGTGTTAGCAAGTGCTGGTGGTGTAACAGTATCTTACTTTGAGTGGGTACAAAATAACCAAGGATACTACTGGACTGAAGAAGAAGTAGAACAACGTTTAGAAAAAGTAATGGTAAGATCATTTGATTCTATTTATGAAACAGCACAAGTTCGTAAAGTGAACATGCGCTTAGCGGCGTACATGGTTGGTGTTCGTAAAATGGCTGAAGCAAGCCGCTTCAGAGGTTGGGTATAAAATATTATATCTTGAGAAAACGTGATTTCCTTTCGAGGGAATCACGTTTTTTTGTTGAAGTATTAAATGAGGTGTTATATATGGAGAATGAAATGCTGGAACGAGTAGAACAATTAGAAGAAAAGGTTAAGAGGTTAGAGGGAGAACTTGCAAGAACGATGAAAGCTCGAAAAATAAGTACCGTTAGAATGTTCGGGGAAGGGCTACTGTTTTTGATATTTGGTGTGGTTGTAGTAGGGCCGATTATTGCCGTTGTAATCTCAATTTTTACTTGGCTTGCTGAAAAATAAAATAAAAATAAAAAAAGAACGCTTGTTCTATACGAACAAACGTGCTATACTCTCCTTAGATAAACAAAACGGAAATGATTTTAAGGAGAGATAAATGATGAAAATGACAGTAGACCAAAGATTTATGATGCCAGCAGATGTTGTAGAGAGAGTGGAAGTATTACGAAACAAACAAAGCAAGCGTGGCACATTATTACAATCGGTAAATAAATTTTTCGGTTTAGATACGAAAGAAGATTGTGTTTGGTTTTACGGTTTTTATGGAGTGGCTGTAAGTATCTTGTTGTTTATGGTGTTCACTTCAAATATTTTCGATTTTCTCTTCGTGTAAGAAATATGCGATAAGGACGTTGCTACCGAATACATATATAAGGAAGTAAGGTAATCTTCTAGAGCGGGAGTTGGTAGCAATGGCGATGTTTCCTATAGAGCGCAACTATATTGGATATGGAAGTTCACGGCCGGGGATTCCTCTGACTAAAGTGAGATTTATTGTAAGCCATGATACGGGGAATCCAGGAAGCAATGCGATAGGAAATCGAGATTACTTTAATGAATTACAACCGAAAGCTTCGGCGCATACATTTATAGATGATAAAACAATATTGGAGATTATTCCTATAAATGAAGTTGCGTATCATGTTCGATATGGTGTGCCGACGGATAATGACTTATACGGCTATGATGCGAATAAGGCGGCCATTGGAGTGGAACTTTGTTATGGTGGTGATGTTAACTTTTGGGAAGCATATAATCGTTTTACATGGTATCATGCGTATTTATGCCAAAACTTTGGCTTAAATCCGAAAAAAGATATCGTGTCACATAAAACGCTTGATCCAGCTAGAAAGATTGATCCTGAGAATGTATTAGGGAAACAAGGTATTAAATTTCAGCAGTTTTTAGCAGATGTCTATCGGATGTACGTTTCGTTTAGATGACAAATATATGAAAAATGAATACAATAAAGATAGGTGCCTACTGCTGTAAGTAGGTTTTTTCTTGTTTTTATAAATAGTGTATTGGTAGAAGACTAGGAGTGGACGAGTATGCAAAAAGAAACAGTTATTATAATTGGAGGCGGTCCGTGCGGATTAGCGGCAGCGATTTCGTTGCAAAAGGTAGGAATAAATCCGTTAGTAATTGAAAAAGGAAACATTGTAAATGCCATTTATAATTATCCAACTCATCAAACATTTTTCTCTTCTAGTGAAAAATTAGAAATTGGTGATGTAGCTTTTATTACAGAAAATCGTAAGCCAGTTCGAAATCAAGCGCTTGCGTATTATCGTGAAGTAGTAAAACGTAAATCTGTACGTGTAAATGCTTTTGAGCGAGTGGAGAAAGTTCAAAAAGATGGAGAAGTTTTTCAAGTTGAGACGACAAAGCGTGACGGAAGTAAAGAAACATATATAGCGAAATATATTGTTGCAGCAACTGGATATTATGATAATCCAAATTATATGAATGTTCCAGGTGAGGGATTGAAGAAAGTAGCTCACTATTTTAAAGAGGGGCATCCTTATTTTGATCGAGACGTAGTAGTTATAGGTGGGAAAAATTCGAGTGTAGATGCCGCATTAGAACTTGTTAAAGCTGGTGCGCGTGTAACGGTACTGTATCGTGGAAGTGAGTATTCACCAAGCATAAAGCCTTGGATTTTGCCGGAATTTGAGGCGTTAGTACGAAACGGTACAATTCAAATGCATTTCGGGGCTCATGTGAAAGAAATTACTGAGCATACATTAACGTTTACAGTTGATGGTGAAGTTTATACAATCCAAAACGATTTTGTATTTGCGATGACTGGTTATCATCCTGATCATAGCTTCTTAACGAAGATGGGTGTTCAGATTGATGAAGAAACAGGACGTCCAATTTATACAGAGGATAGAATGGA
Organism: Bacillus sp. FSL K6-1218; assembly: GCF_038006445.1. Taxonomy (NCBI): domain Bacteria; kingdom Bacillati; phylum Bacillota; class Bacilli; order Caryophanales; family Bacillaceae; genus Bacillus; species Bacillus sp. FSL K6-1218. Next base: position 1,470,595 of record NZ_JBBOVE010000001.1, read on the forward strand.
AACGAATGCTGAAAATATTTTCATTGCAGGTGTCATTGCTGCTGGAAATAATGCAAATGAAATATTTATCGAGAACGGTAGATTTCATGGAGATGCGATTGCGCAAACCATTGCATCAAGAGAAAAATAAAAAGGAGTTGTCGAGAAAATCTCGACAGCTCCTTTTTATTCGTGCATAAACATATTTTGAATGGATTCATGAGAATTTGTATTCTCTAATGCGACAAGTAATTTAATACGTGCTTTTTGTGCATTTAAGCCGTATGTGAATACAACGCCCATATCTTTTAAGTGTTTACCACCACCTTCATACGAATATACGTCTTGAACGATACCGTTGAAACAGCGAGAAACTAATACGACAGGAATACCTTTATTTAATAATCGTTCTAGACTAGGAAGTGTTCTTGGAGGTAGATTACCTTGTCCAAGCGCTTCGATAACAATACCGTCTACAGGAAGATTTTCGATTGCTGCTAATAATGTATCATCCATGCCAGCATATGCTTTTAGAACAACTACATTTTTAGACACTGTGTTTATCGTATATGTTTCATGATGTACTAAAGCGTGATGGAAGACAACGCCGCGTTTTGTTACCATTCCAATTGGTCCGTATTGTGGGCTTTGGAATGTTGCGACATTACTTGTATGTGTTTTCGTTACATTTGTAGCGCAATGAATTTCGTCATTTAATACGACTAAAACACCTTTTTCTGCAGCTTCATCACAACTAGCAACTTTTACAGCTGATAAGAAGTTATATAGGCCGTCAGCACCTAATTCATTGCTAGAGCGCATTGCACCTGTCACAACGATCGGAATAGTTGCTTGTACTGTTAAATCTAAGAAATAGGCTGTTTCTTCTAATGTATCAGTACCATGCGTAATGACTACGCCATGAATGTTGTCTTGTTTTACTCTTTCATCAATGATGACTTGTAATTGTAACATTTCGCTCGGTGTCATATGGGGAGATGGTAAATGGAACACATCTTCAACGATTAAATCAACATCGTCTTCTAAATCAGGAATGAATTTTAAAAGAGGATTTTTTTCACCTGGTTGTACGACTCCAGTTTCTTTATCCTCCTCCATTGCAATTGTTCCACCTGTGTGTAAAACTAGGATTCTTTTCAATTCTTATACCCCTTTCAAGTAAAAAAATACATTTAGAACATAACATGTTTTTAGTAAATTCGACAATGGAAATGTATAAAAGTATGCCTCGCAAATGACAATAAAATTAACTGCTATATGTACGATGTATAAAATTACGAAACGAGATGTGCAAATATAGTATAGGAGGGAGCAATTACGGTGGAAAAGATGGAGAGAATTTTTATTCGTATATTAATAATACAATTTATTTGTCTTTCTGTTGTGCAATTGTTATTTATACATAAGTCATCAGTGAAATATTTATCTAAAATTGTTTATTATGAAGGTGTCATGGTAAAAGACAAAGCGGAAATCTTACAGGTGAATAGGTAGTTTTCATTTTCTTCTATGAAGGATTATGCTACAATAATTGAGGATTTAATGACGTGAAGCAAATGAGAAGAAGCAGGGTGAACACCTGCTTTTCGTTTTGTTTTATAAGTGAAAAAATGAGGTGTTACAATGGATAAACGAATTTCAATTGCTATAGATGGTCCAGCAGCTGCTGGGAAAAGTACAGTGGCAAAAGTTGTTGCAAAGGAACTTTCTTACGTTTATATTGATACAGGCGCAATGTACCGTACGCTTACATATGCAGCCCTTGAACAAAAAGTAGATATTGAAAATGAAGAGCAGTTAATGGAAGTTGTAAGGAATGTAAATATTGAATTTCAGCAAGGAGAAAATACACAGCTTGTATTTTTAAATGGACAAGATGTTTCTGAAGTAATTCGTACACCTGATGTGACGAATCGAGTATCTATTGTAGCAAAGCATCGCCTTGTTCGTGAAGAAATGGTACGCCGTCAGCAAGATTTAGCGAAAAAAGGCGGCGTTGTAATGGACGGCCGTGATATTGGTACACATGTATTACCGGATGCTGAAGTGAAAATCTTTATGCTTGCTTCTGTTGAAGAAAGAGCGGAAAGAAGACATTTAGAAAATTTAAATAAAGGTTTCGATTCTAATTTAGAGCAGCTAAAAGAAGAAATTGCTCAGCGTGATAAATTAGATTCAGAACGCGAAGTTTCTCCACTAAAAAAGGCTGATGATGCATTGGAATTAGATACGACTTCTTTATCAATTGAAGAAGTTGTCCAAAAAATTATGAGTATTGTTTCAGGAGTGTTTGCGAAATAAAGAAAGGGGATGATCCTCTTTCTTTTTTTGTTTAAATAGAAATGTAAAGGATACGTGAATTGTGAGTCTCTTTCCTTGACAAATGAGCTGATTTGTAAGAAGTTAGTTAAAGAGGAATAAAACTGTCAGAATATATTCGCTATTATATTTCAAAACATACTTTTTTCAAGCTGGTTTTGCTGTATACTATTTATATAGGTTTAATATATTTTCTTGTGAATGGTATTGAAAAAAAGTATGTGATGAGAAATTCTTAAACATGCAAATGAAAACTTTGTTTTCATTTCGTATATACATAAAAAATGCTTTGTCAATTCTGTAGGGAGGTATTTCCATGGTAGAGAAAATGAATGAAGAAGTTATGGATTCAAAAGAATTACAAGTTGGTGACGTTGTTACAGGTTCTGTAACGAAAGTTGAAGAGAAACAAGTGCTTGTAAATGTTGGATACAAAACAGATGGCGTAATTCCAATTAGTGAATTAGCTAACGTTCATATTGAAAAAGCAAGCGATGTTGTAGAATTAGATCAAACACTAGAGTTGAAAATTATTAAATTAGAAGAAGATGATCTTGTCTTGTCTAAACGTGCTGTTGATGCAGAAAAAGCATGGGTAGAATTACAAGAGAAATTTACTTCTGGTCATGTGTTTGATGTTACTGTAAAAGATATTGTGAATGGCGGATTAGTTGTGGATCTTGGGGTTCGCGGTTTTATCCCAGCTTCACTTGTAGAAGTACATTATGTAGAAGACTTTACTGACTATAAAGGTAAAACGTTAGCGGTGAAAATTATTGAATTAGACCGTGAAAAAAATCGTGTAATCCTTTCGCATAAAGCGGTAGTAGAATTAGAACTAGATTCTCAGAAAAAAGAAGCAATTTCTTCATTAAAAGAAGGGGACGTTGTTGAAGGAACAGTGCAACGATTAACTGACTTTGGTGCTTTCGTTAACGTTGGTGGCGTGGACGGTTTAGTTCACATTTCACAAATTTCACACGAACGTGTAGAGCAACCTTCTGAAGTTTTAGAGCAAGGTCAAAAGGTTAAGGTAAAGGTGTTATCTGTTGATGCTGATACACAACGTATTTCTTTATCGATTAAAGCAGCTCAACCAGGACCTTGGGAAAACGTTGCTGGCGAAATAAAAGCTGGAGATATTCGTGAGGGAGTAGTAAAACGCCTTGTTACATTTGGTGCATTCGTTGAGATTTTACCTGGCGTTGAAGGACTTGTACATGTATCTCAAATTGCAAATCGTCACGTGAAAAATCCGAATGAAGTATTGGAAATGGGACAAGAAGTAAAAGTGAAAGTACTTGAAGTTCACGCAGCAGAGAAACGTATTTCTTTAAGTATAAAAGAAGCGCTTGAGGAAAATAATGTAATTGAAGATTATAGTCAGTATGAGCCAAATGCTGATTCTGCTACTTTCCAATTAAGTGATATTATTGGTGAACAACTGAAAAAATTAAAGAAATAATGAGGGGTACAAGTGGTAAGGGCAAAACGTAAATTAGATCATATTGAATACGCTCTTTCTACTGGTCAGTCTCGTACGCATGGCTTTCATGATATTGATTTTGTGCATCAAAGCTTGCCAAATTCAAATTATGACACAATAACATGTGAAACAAAAATCGGCGAACTTTCACTAAGTTCGCCGATTTTTATCAATGCGATGACTGGTGGTGGAGGAGAGAAAACGTTACATATCAATGAGCAATTAGCATATGTAGCGAAACAACATAACCTTGCTATGGCTGTAGGTTCGCAAATGGCGGCGTTAAAAGATGAAAGTGAGGCTGCTTCTTATAAGGTGATCAGAAAGGTAAACCCAAATGGTATTTTCTTTGCTAATTTAGGTAGTGAGGCAACTATCGAGCAGGCAGAGCGTGCCGTTGATATGATTGAAGCGAATGCGTTGCAAATTCATTTAAATGTCATACAAGAGTTAACGATGCCAGAAGGAGACCGTGATTTTACTGGCGTACTTCAGCGTATTGAGAAAATTGTTTTAAATAGTAAAGTTCCTGTCATTGTAAAAGAAGTTGGATTTGGGATGAGTAAGGAAACAATGCAACAGTTAGCGAACGTAGGTGTAACAGCAATTGATATTGGTGGGCAAGGTGGTACGAATTTTGCTGCTGTTGAAAATGAAAGAAGACAGCGAATGCTTTCTTATTTTAATAACTGGGGCATACAAACAGCAACCTCGATTATTGAAGCAACCTCTACAAATAATAACCTCTCTTTTATTGCATCAGGGGGTATACAGACAGCGCTTGACGTAGCAAAAGCAATCGCATTAGGGGCGAATACAACTGCGTTTGCTGGTTACTTTTTACGTATTTTAATGCAAGATGGTATCGAGAAATTAGTGGATGAAATTGAGCTTCTACATACAGATTTGAAATTTATTATGACAGCTCTTGGTGCGAAGACGATAGAAGAGTTGCAATCTGTACCTCTTGTTGTAAAAGGTGAAACATATCATTGGTTAATGCAGCGTGGTATTGATACTGCGCATTATAGTAGGAGATAAAAAATCAACCGTTCGGTTGATTTTTTTGTTTTGTTTTGTTTCTCGTAATATAAAATGGAATTGGTATTTTATAAAAATATAATTTTATAAAAATTGTAATTGAAAAAAGGTTAAAAAATGAAGATGATTAGTTACTAGATTTTTGGAGAGGGCTTGATTTTCTAAGGAAAATAGGTGGAGGTAAAAAGGAGTGATAGGAGGATATAGTACACAAAATATTATTTCAATATAAATAAAAATCATTAAAATGATTATGTAAAAGACGGTTTCGTACAATATCGAAACCGTCTTTTTGTGTTGATTAGTGCTGGTTTTGTTTTCGAGCCTGCTCTGGTGTATCAAGTCCAGTTGCACCTGGATACTGTAGTGATTGATTACGATCAGATTCAACGCGGCGCGATTCTCGCAGTTTTCGTTCTTGGCGATCTTTACCCATAATGAATAACACCTCCTTGTTAAAAGTGTTGCTGTTATAAGAAAAAACTATGCGTAAATAAAGTGGATTAACTTTCATAAAAAGTTCCCATAATGGAAAACATAGGAGGTGAAGTTGATGGATGGAAGTACTTTTTATTTTATAGCTTGGATAGGGTGGATTGTCGTAACCTTTTTTATGAAAAAGGACCCTATTCGGTGGAAGTTAGGCGCTTGTATATTGATTTTTATAATTTGCTCTCCGTTACATGTAACGATTGCCTCATTCATGGTATCAGTAAATGCTCTTTTACTTTGTATTATTTCTTTTATAGGGATCACGCTATATTCTGTTTGGAAAAAATTATATAGCTTACTTTCGGCACTTATTATTGCAATGTTATATACAAGTTTTCATCTGTTAGAGATATATGATCCGATTTGGATTGTGGTGGATAGAGTGTTTCTGCTAAGTAGTGCTCTTGTGTATGCATCGGTGTTATTGCATGGGGATCGCATATTACGATTATGTTCCCTATATGTAGGGATGTTACAAGGAGAGTTGCTAGTGACATTTATTTTTCGGAAATTGAATTTTCCATATGATTACGGTAGTTTAGCATTTTTTGATATCGTCGCCGTTTCTACATTATTCATGGCAGTATTGTTTTGGATTGCAAAAGCATCAGTATACATGGAACAGTTTAAGAGAAAAACACGTAAAAGAAAGGCGAGGGTAATACATGACTGAATATACACCAGCCATTTTATGCGGCGTAATAGCGGGTACAGTTACAAGGTTGTTAATGCTTCGGACGGATACGCGGCAATATCCGACGAGGCTGCATGGGAAAATTATTCATATTGCAATGGGGTTAATTGCAGCAGCTTTAGGAGCGATTGCAATCCCGTCTATTTTGAAAAAAGATTTTTCTGCCATTACATTTCTTACGTTAGCAGCAACACAATTTCGTGATGTACGTAATATGGAAAGAAATACGCTTCAACAATTAGATGGATATGAGCTCGTACCGCGTGGAAATACATATATTGAAGGAATTGCATTGGTTTTTGAAAGTCGCAACTATTTGGCGATGTTAACGTCGTTTGCAACGACGTTTGCGTATATAGGATTCCGTTCATGGATTGCTGGAGTAATTATGGCTATAATCGCATTTTTTATTGCGAAAAAATTAATGTCTGGAAAAAGGCTACATGATCTTGTTGAAATTGAGCACGTTCCGCTTCGTTTTGAAGGGGCAGGACTGTATATTGATAATATTTATATTATGAATATTGGATTGCCGGCGAGGCAAGAAGAGATTATGAAATATGGCATGGGGTTTATTTTAAAACCGAAATCAATTGATGCGATGGTTACAATCTCAAATTTAGGGCAACGACAAGCTATTTTACACGATGTTTCGGTGGCGTTAGGGATTTATAGAGATTCTGGTACACCAGCGCTTGTACCGTTAGCAAAGCGTGATTTAGAGGATGGCAGGGTTGGAATCTTTGTCTTACCGCAAGATCAAGATGCAGAGAAAGCGATAAGTGTCATAGGAAATGTACCAACGTTAGAAAGTGCTGTCCATATGTCATCGGAAGCCCCGAAAGGAAGGGGAGATAAGAGATGATGTTAGAAAGCGTTATCCTGGCAGTTATTACAACAGCGCCAGAAAAATTTGCAGGTGGTGCTCCTTTATTTGTTTGTGAGTCGATGGAGGAACTAGAATTTGTTGCAAATAATTTAGAGGCAATTTTAGATGGTATTGCGCATCGCTTACAAGAGAATGTATATATTATTGTGAAACATTAGGAACGTGTGTTATAATGTGAGGTGTTTTGATACGTTGAGAAATATTCTGGAATGCAAATCCCTTCTTGCACAAAGAAGGGTTTTTTACATAATAAACAGAAGCAAGTTGAAAGGATGAAAGTATATGCCGAAACCAGTAATAGCAATAGTAGGCCGCCCGAACGTAGGAAAATCTACTATTTTCAATAGAATAGTTGGAGAAAGAGTTTCAATCGTAGAAGATATCCCAGGTATAACTCGAGACCGTATTTATAGTGCGGGAGAATGGTTAAATCATGAGTTTAACATTATTGATACAGGTGGAATTGATATTGGAGACGAGCCGTTCTTGACACAAATTCGTCAACAGGCGGAAGTTGCGATTGATGAAGCAGATGTTATCATTTTTATGACGAATGGTCGCGATGGTGTAACTGCAGCGGATGAAGAAGTTGCTAAAATTTTGTATCGTTCTAAAAAACCAATTGTACTTGCGGTAAATAAAGTTGATAATCCAGAAATGCGTAGTGATATTTATGATTTTTATTCATTAGGATTTGGCGAGCCATTCCCGATTTCAGGTACACACGGTTTAGGGCTTGGTGATTTGTTAGATGAAGCTGCAAATCATTTTCCAAAGATTGAAGAAGAGGCGTATGACGATGAAACAATCCGTTTCTCTTTAATTGGACGTCCAAATGTAGGGAAATCATCGCTTGTAAATGCACTTCTTGGTCAAGAACGTGTAATTGTAAGTAATATCGCAGGAACGACGCGTGATGCTGTCGATACACCATATAGTAAAGATGATCAAGATTATGTAATCATTGATACAGCTGGTATGCGTAAAAAAGGAAAAGTATATGAAAGTACAGAAAAGTATAGTGTACTTCGTGCACTTAGAGCAATTGAACGTTCTGACGTTGTTTTAGTTGTTTTAGACGGAGAAGAAGGAATTATTGAGCAAGATAAAAAAATCGCTGGATATGCTCATGATTCAGGACGAGCTGTTATTATCGTTGTAAACAAATGGGATGCAGTGAAAAAAGATGAAAAAACAATGAAAGCATTTGAAGAAAATATCCGTGCTCATTTCCAATTCTTGGATTATGCGCCGATTGTATTCTTATCTGCAAAAACGAAAAAACGTACACAAACGTTATTACCGGTTATCAATGAGGTAAATGAAAGCCATAGTATCCGTGTACAAACAAACGTATTAAACGATGTAATTATGGATGCGGTAGCGATGAATCCAACACCGACTCATAATGGTAGCCGTCTGAAAATCTTCTATGCGACACAGGTTGCGGTAAAACCACCGACATTTGTTGTGTTTGTAAACGATACAGAATTAATGCACTTTTCATATGAGCGCTTCTTAAAGAATCGTTTACGTGAAGCGTTCGGTTTTGTAGGAACGCCGATTCACATTATTGCTCGAGCAAGAGACTAATGGAGAGGGTGTGATTTTATGACAAAAATCACAGTAGTAGGAGCAGGTAGCTGGGGAACAGCGTTAGCGATGGTATTAGCTGACAATGGACATGATGTACGTATTTGGGGAAATCGCTCAGAACTTATGGATGAAATGAATACGAAACATGAGAATAGTCGATATCTCCCAGGCATTACATTGCCAAGCACAATCGTAGCCTACTCTTCTTTAGAAGAAGCATTAGTAGATGTAAATACAGTACTGCTAGTAGTACCGACGAAAGCCTACAGAGATGTATTACAAGAGATGAAAGAAATTGTTACAGAACCGATTACTTGGATTCATGCGAGTAAAGGGATTGAACCTGGTACGTCAAAACGTATTTCGGAAGTAATCGAGGAAGAAATTCCAGAGAACTTAATTAAAGATGTTGTTGTATTGTCTGGACCGAGTCATGCTGAAGAAGTTGGTTTACGACAAGCGACAACAGTTACGTCTGCAGCAAAGCGTATGGAAGCGGCTGAGGAAGTACAAGATTTATTTATGAATAGTTATTTCCGTGTATACACAAATCCAGATATCGTTGGAGTTGAACTTGGTGGTGCGTTAAAAAATATTATCGCATTAGCTGCTGGTATAACTGATGGTCTTGGATTAGGTGATAATGCAAAAGCGGCATTAATGACACGTGGTTTAACAGAGATTGCTCGTTTAGGAAGAAAAATGGGCGGGAATCCGTTAACGTTTGCTGGTCTAACTGGTATGGGAGACTTAATTGTAACTTGTACAAGTGTTCATAGTCGAAATTGGCGTGCTGGAAATATGCTTGGAAAAGGATACTCTTTAGAAGAAGTGTTAGAAAGCATGGGTATGGTTGTGGAAGGTGTAAGAACAACGAAAGCTGCTCATGAATTGGCAGAGAAAATGGAAGTTGAAATGCCGATTACAGCTGCTTTATATGACGTGCTGTTCAATGGAAATAACGTAAAAGATGCGGTAGGCTCATTGATGGGACGTGTTCGAAAACATGAAGTGGAAGCTATACCTGACTTACTGTAAAGAAAAGCGACAGAAGTACATTCGTACTTCTGTCGCTTTTTTATTTTATGGGTCTTTTCACCATTTTTTTATTTTTGCATAGGATGAAGAGTAACTTGAGGAGAGGGTGAAAAGAATGGATAATAACATTTTTAATAATATTGAGAAGGAAGCGAAAGTAAATAAAGAGGATATTTTTAAATTAGCATCATCCGTGCAAAATGCGAATTTACGTGATGAAACTGTACTTCGTCAATTAATTCATCAAGTGGCTCTTATGGCGGGACGTGAAGTGCCGAAAGAGCAAGAGGATCAAATTGTAAAAGCGATTATTAATAATAATATGCCAGCAGATTTTGGCTCGTTAAGCAAAATGTTTAAAAAATAAATTATGAGAAACAAAGAGTTTGTAGATTGCATATGATAGCCATGAAAGAATGGGAATAGAGCTGTTTTTGGGCATATTTGGTCAACCGAAGCGAGAGATACAATCGCTTCGGTTTTATTTTTATCTAGATTGGCGGAAAATGCTGAAAAACCTATTGATTAAAGTTACATATTCGTAATTTGTAGTAAAATGTTCTTTTTGTATTTGTTTAAAGATTTTAATTTGTTAAAATAGTATAAAAATAGATTAATAAAAAGGGGTGTGTATATGTCAGAAGGGCTTATGAAAATGTGGCTGGCTTTAGGGGCAATTGGATTTATGTTTTTTGCAGTAAGCTTTATTTTATTAAGTAGACATAAAATAAAGAATAAATTCTTGAAAGGGATTACAGCGTTAGTAGCGTACACCCTTATGGTTGTGTCAGGAATTGTTATTTTTCTTGTTGTATTTAGTGGACCTGTACAGCAGTAAATGGAATGGTCTCGAAAATACTACATACGGAGCAAGTTATATTAGTATGAAAAGGTGATGCTAGTGAAAAAAGTCCATATTATTTTAATATTTTGTTGTATGAGCCTTTTAACGGGGTGTCTGTATCCGAAAGAAAATATGAAGCAAAATGCGGTTCCTTATGAAGATCAGCTGCAGGTTGTTCAAAAAGCTGTTGTGACATTTAAGGAGCAAAATGATGGGATATTGCCAATTAAGACGAGGGATATGAGTACACCTATTTATCAAAAGTATCCAATCGATTTTCAACAGATTGCCCCGCGTTACATACAAGAAGCGCCAGGAAATGCATATGAAAGTGGAGGAGTATATCAATACGTATTAATAGACGTTGAAACAAATCCAACAGTAAAGTTAATTGATGTTAGGATGGCTGAACAAATTCAGGAATTATCTTTAAAGCTTAGGATGTATCGTGATGAACATCAATATCCACCTTTTAAAAAAGTAATTTCAGATGGTGTATATGAATTGGATTTCAAAAAACTAGGATATAAAGATGTGCCACAAGTGACAAGTCCATATTCTGGTAAAGGGCTTCCTTTTGTAATTAATGAAAAAGGAGAAGTTTTTGTTGATTATAGAATCGACTTATATGACGCTTTGAAAAAAAATGAAGGGCAGTTTACGGAGGGAGAAGATATTCGAAATATACTTTCGAAAGGTTCCCCGTTTGTACCAGCTTATTCTTTACCGTACACAGTAAAGGACGGAGAACCAATTTTTTTAAAATCATAAGTCATGAACCTTTCTTTTAGTGAATAAGTTCTAGAAGAAAGGTTTTTTATGTTATACAACTTACGATGCAAACAAAAGATATTTTTTAATAGTCATATGAAATTGGACAAAATTATATGATATATTGTCCGAACTTCTAGAATACCATTATATTATATCAGATATTATAGGCAACGTTAGAGAAGGTATTAGTTGACTATAAACGCGGAATTATTCCCAAAAATTTTGAGGGAGGGAATCACTTGGAAAAGGTAGATATTTTTAAAGATATTGCAGAACGAACAGGCGGTGATATTTATTTTGGAGTTGTAGGAGCTGTTCGAACAGGGAAATCAACATTCATTAAAAAATTTATGGAACTTGTAGTTATTCCAAATATTGAAAATGAGTCTGACCGTCAAAGAGCGCAGGATGAATTGCCTCAAAGTGCTGCTGGTCGTACAATTATGACGACGGAACCGAAGTTTGTTCCAAACCAAGCGGTTTCTATCGAAGTAGATGAAGGACTTGAAGTGAATATTCGATTAGTAGATTGTGTTGGATATACGGTTCCAGGAGCGAAGGGCTATGAAGATGAGAATGGCCCGCGCATGATTAATACCCCTTGGTATGAAGAACCTATTCCATTCCATGAAGCTGCAGAAATCGGCACGCGTAAAGTAATTCAAGAACATTCAACAATTGGTGTTGTAATTACAACAGATGGAACAATTGGTGAAATTCCAAGAAGAGATTATATAGAGGCAGAAGAACGCGTTGTAAATGAATTGAAAGAAGTAGGAAAACCTTTCATTATGATAATTAATACGGTACAGCCGTATCATCCAGATACAGAGCAATTACGCCAAAGTTTATCAGAAGAATATGATATCCCGGTTATTGCAATGAGTGTGGAGAGTTTAAGAGAAACAGATGTATATAATGTACTTCGTGAAGCGCTATTTGAATTCCCTGTATTAGAAGTGAATGTGAACCTTCCAAGCTGGGTAATGGTGCTAAATGAAGGGCATTGGTTGCGTCAAAGTTATCAAGAAGCAGTTCAAGAAACTGTGAAGGATATAAAACGTCTTCGTGATGTGGATCGCGTTGTTTGGCAGTTTAGTCAATATGAATTTATTGATCGAGCGAGCTTAGCTGGCATTGATATGGGGCAAGGTGTGGCGGAGATTGATTTATATGCGCCAGATGAATTATATGATCAGATTTTAAAAGAAGTAGTAGGGGTAGAAATTCGAGGGAAAGATCATTTATTGAAGCTTATGCTCGATTTATCTCATGCGAAAACAGAATACGACCAAGTCGCAGACGCACTGCGTATGGTTAAGCAAACAGGATATGGTGTAGCAGCGCCTGCGCTAGCAGATATGAGCTTAGATGAGCCAGAAATTATTCGTCACGGTTCAAGGTTTGGTGTGAAGTTAAAAGCGGTAGCGCCATCCATTCATATGATTAAAGTAGATGTAGAGTCAACGTTTGAACCGATCATTGGTACTGAAAAGCAAAGTGAAGAATTAGTTCGTTATTTAATGCAAGATTTTGAAGATGACCCGTTATCAATTTGGAATTCTGATATATTTGGACGTTCGCTTAGCTCGATTGTTCGAGAAGGAATTCAGGCGAAATTATCCTTAATGCCAGAAAACGCTAGATATAAATTAAAAGAAACGCTAGAAAGAATTATTAATGAAGGATCTGGCGGATTAATTGCGATTATACTATAAGAAAAATCCCTCTCATTGTAGAGGGATTTTTTGTTTTTTTTGATTATAAAATAGAAAAATAAACAGTCATTATCTAATACATTGTTGTAAATTGTCAAGTTTCATCAGATTTTCACATTTTCACAGTAACAATTTCCTTAAAAATATTGAATTATAAAGGAGAATCGTATAATATAGGCGTTGATAATGATTTATCTACATCTTTGTAGTATAGAATTTGTAAAAATTGCCTACAAATGAAAGTAAGACTCATTTTATGATCATTATACAGTCTTATCTTTGGGAGGAGGTGAATGGCATGAACAAGACAGATTTAATCAATGCTGTTGCAGAAGCAAGTTCCCTTTCTAAAAAGGACGCAACAAAAGCAGTAGACGCTGTTTTTGATTCTATCTTAGAAGCTTTAAAACAAGGTGATAAAGTACAACTGATCGGATTCGGTAACTTCGAAGTTCGTGAGCGTGCGGCTCGTAAAGGTCGTAACCCACAAACAGGTGAGGAGATTGAAATCGCTGCAAGTAAAGTACCTGCATTCAAACCTGGTAAAGCGTTAAAAGATGCGGTTAAATAATCCTTACATATTAACAGGGAAGAAGAGTTTCCTTTTTGGGAACTCTTCTTTTTGCTTTTAAAAACATAAATATGCTAGAATGTGTTCGTATCACTTTTAGGTTTTCGGGAGGGCTAGCGGATGGCAAAAGTTAATTTAGAACAAATTGAACATGCAGTACGCCTTATTTTAGAGGCGATTGGGGATGATCCAAATCGTGAGGGAGTACTTGATACACCAAAACGTGTTGCAAAAATGTACGCAGAAGTGTTCTCAGGTATGCATGAAGATCCGAAAGAGCATTTGCATAAAGTATTCGGAGAAGATCACGAAGAGCTTGTACTAGTAAAAGATATACCATTTTATTCGATGTGTGAGCATCATTTAGTTCCATTCTATGGAGTTGCTCACGTTGCATATATTCCGCAAGGTGGAAAGGTGACAGGGTTAAGTAAATTAGCTCGTACTGTAGATACAATTGCACGTCGTCCACAACTGCAAGAACGTATTACATCAACAGTAGCGAACTCTATTATGGAAGTACTAGAGCCTCATGGTGTAATGGTAGTAGTAGAAGCAGAACATATGTGTATGACGATGCGTGGTGTGAAAAAACCAGGTGCGAAAACAGTAACGACAGCAGTGCGTGGTGTGCTTGAAAATGATGCTGCAGCGCGCAGTGAAATTTTATCGTTTATTAAAACGAAGTAAAGAAAAGCGGGAAACTGCTTTTCTTTTTTTTTTTAGTAAATAAATGATATAGTTTTAGCTAGACAGAGTGAGATTAGAAAAATTGCTTACATGAATGGTAGGTGTAGCCAAGTTTTGGTTATAGAAAATAGAGTGTATGTGTTATAATAAGTTTTATGAATTAGAAAACAAGGGTGATTTTTTGTGTGTGACATCTACGGAGGGTATGCGGGTATAAAAGAGAAATTGATGGAGAAATTACGCCATCCTTATTTTATAAACTATATTGAAGAACCATTTATTGATGAAGAAAAGATAGCATTGTTATATGGTGCTTTAAAGAGTGCAAACTTACATATAGAACAAATTGAGCATTACGTAGTAACGATTATGCTTGTACAAATTGCGCTTGATACGCATGAAAAGGTATCAAATAAAGCAGGCGAGGAAGCGATTGAATCGCATAAATGTCGTCAATTAACAGTACTTGCAGGCGATTACTATAGTGGACTATATTATTATTTATTGTCTATGAATCGTGATATTGTTTTAATTCGTGCACTTGCTGAAGGAATTAAAGAGATAAATGAACACAAAATTATGTTATACCAAAAAGCGCATGAAACGACGGATGACATAATGAAAAGCGTAGTAACGATTGAGTCTGCACTCCTTCAAAAAACATGTGATCATTTTCTTTTATCACATTGGAAGCCATTTATCACATACGTATTAGGTGGAAATCGCCTTCAAAAAGAAATTCAATTGTATGCTGATAAACAACATTCACCTGTTTTTCAAGCGATGCAAGATGCTTTAGGGGATAAAGCAGAAGTAGTGATTAATAGTTGGATGATGGAATTGAGAAAGAAAGAAAAACAATTTTTAGAAAATCACATAGACATTAATGAAATAAATTCTGTGTTAAGGGATAAATAGAAGACATAAGCAATTTTACATTGGAAGAAGGTACGAGCATGCAACAATCAAAAGAAGAAAGAGTACATGACGTATTTGAAAAGATTTCTGATAAATACGATGTGATGAATTCTGTAATTAGTTTTCAAAGACATAAAGCGTGGCGTAAAGAAACGATGCGAATTATGGATGTACAACCAGGCAGTCAAGCGCTTGATGTATGCTGTGGAACCGCAGATTGGACAATTGCACTAGCTGAAGCGGTAGGTGAACAAGGAAAGGCTGTTGGCTTAGACTTCAGTGAAAATATGTTATCTGTCGGTAAGCAAAAGGTAGAGGCATTACAATTAAAACAAGTAGAACTTCTACATGGGAATGCAATGGAACTTCCGTTTGAAGATAATACGTTTGATTATGTAACGATTGGGTTTGGTTTACGTAACGTACCGGATTATATGCACGTATTAAAAGAAATGACGCGTGTAGTAAAACCAGGTGGAAAAGTAATCTGTTTAGAAACATCTCAACCAACAATGATTGGTTTTCGACAAGGGTATATTTTATACTTTAAATATATCATGCCGTTATTTGGAAAGATGTTTGCGAAAAGTTATAAAGAATATTCATGGCTTCAAGAATCTGCTAGTACGTTCCCAGGGATGAAAGAA
Source organism: Bacillus sp. FSL K6-1218 (assembly GCF_038006445.1). Lineage (NCBI taxonomy): Bacteria > Bacillati > Bacillota > Bacilli > Caryophanales > Bacillaceae > Bacillus > Bacillus sp. FSL K6-1218. Next base: position 1,486,312 of record NZ_JBBOVE010000001.1, read on the forward strand.
CTGGCTCAAATGTTTGAGCAAGCTGGACTTGAACGTGTGCAAGTGAAACCATTTACTTTTGGGGTAGCAGCGATGCATTTAGGTATTAAACCAGAATCAAAATAGAAAAAAGAAGTTTTAGGTTAAGGTGAACAATATGAAGTTACAACTTATGTACTCTTTTTTACGATCGGATATTAATGTAATAGAAAAAGAATTAAAAAAGACAGTCGCTTCTGAACAGCCATTAGTAGAAGAGGCAGCATTACAGCTTATTGAAGCTGGTGGGAAGCGAATTCGTCCTGTATTTGTGTTGCTTGCAGGGAAATTTGGAGATTATAAGTTAGATGCAATTAAGCATGTTGCTGTTGCGTTAGAACTTATTCATATGGCTTCTCTTGTTCACGATGATGTTATTGATGCTGCATTTTTACGACGCGGCAGTGCGACTGTGAATGCAAAATGGGGAGATCGTATTGCGATGTATACAGGGGACTATCTGTTCGCTAAGTCTCTTGAATGTATAACAAACATCGAAATCCCAGAGGCGCATCAAGCGTTATCACATACTATTTTAGAAGTCTGTAAAGGTGAAATTGAACAAATTAAAGATAAATACAATTATGACCAGAATTTAAGAACGTATTTAAGAAGAATAAAGCGAAAAACAGCATTATTAATTGCCGCGAGTTGTCAATTGGGAGCGATTGCTGCTGGTGCTAATCGTGATACGGTAAATCGTTTATTTTGGTATGGGTATTTTGTAGGAATGTCTTATCAAATTATTGATGACATTTTAGACTTCGTTTCCACAGAAGAGAAACTTGGAAAACCTGCTGGCGGAGATTTACTACAAGGGAATATTACACTTCCTGCTTTATATGCGATGGAAGATCCAGCACTTCGTCAGAAAATCATATCTGTACACGAAAATACAACAGCAAGTGAAATGCAAGAAATTATTGATGCTGTAAAAAATAGTACAGCAATTGATCAAGCATTTGCGTTTAGTGAACGTTATTTACATAAAGCTTTAGAAATAATAAAACCACTCCCACGTGGACAAGCAAAGTACGCATTACAAAATGTTGCAAAGTATATTGGAAAACGAAAATTTTAATGTTTATTCTAAAAAATAAAATAATCTCTCTATTTCAAAACTATTGCACAATTGTGATAAGGGTGATAATATGTGTGTGGGGATATACAATTACATACATAATTCAGAAGTGGAGAGATTTTTTATGGAAAAAACATTTCTAATGGTAAAACCAGATGGTGTACAACGTGCCTTCATTGGGGAAATTCTAGCTCGTTTTGAGAAAAAAGGCTTTCAATTAGTTGGTGCAAAATTAATGCAAGTCACTCCGGAAATTGCTGGACAACACTACGCTGAGCATAAGGAAAAACCTTTCTTTGGTGAGTTAGTAGACTTTATTACATCTGGACCTGTATTCGCAATGGTATGGCAAGGTGAAGGTGTAGTAGATACAGCGCGTAACATGATGGGGAAAACAAGACCACATGAAGCAGCTCCTGGAACAATTCGTGGAGATTTCGGTGTAACTGTTGCGAAAAATATTATTCATGGTTCTGATTCTTTAGAAAGCGCAGAGCGCGAGATTGCTATTTTCTTTAAAGAAGAAGAATTAGTTGACTACTCAAAATTAATGAATGAATGGATTTACTAATTATTTTGAAATAATTTGTAAACGCTTTAATCACTGTGATAATAGTAAAAAGTGCAAGGAGAATAGGGGTATTCTTCTTGCGCTTTTTTTATTTTCAATTAGTTACGAAGTTTGAGCTGTTATGATATATTGATATTTAAATTAGGCCTATCGGAAATATAGAATAAGAAAATGGTCGATTTATGATATAATTTCTTTAATATTTTTAGAATGATAAAAGTTAATATAGTGAGATAAATACATATACGAAAAGAGGAATAACGTATGCGATATATTACAGCTGGTGAATCTCATGGTCCGCAACTTACAACGATTATAGAAGGTGTTCCAGCAGGATTGTCTTTAGTAGCGGATGATATAAACGAAGAGTTAGCTAGAAGACAAAAGGGATATGGGCGTGGTAGACGCATGCAAATTGAAACGGATCAAGTGCAAATTTTAAGTGGTGTTAGACATGGAGAAACATTAGGTTCCCCTATTGCACTCGTTGTTGAAAATCGTGATTTTGCACATTGGACAAAAGTTATGGGTGCAGAACCTTTAACGGAACAAGAAGAAAAAGAGATGAAAAGGAAAGTGACAAAACCAAGGCCTGGGCATGCTGATTTAAATGGTGCAATTAAATATGGTCATAGAGATATGAGAAATGTACTGGAACGTTCCTCAGCGCGTGAAACGACGGTGCGTGTTGCTGCTGGTGCGGTTGCTAAAAAGGTGTTAGCAGAACTTGGTATTAAATTGGCGGGCCATGTAATTGAAATTGGCGGTGTACAAGCTAAGGAGGTTACGTATAGTTCAATTGAAGACTTAAAGAGTATTACAGAAGCATCACCTGTACGTTGCTTAGATGAAGAAGCTGGTAACCAAATGATGAAAGCAATTGATGGTGCGAAAGCAAATGGTGATTCAATCGGTGGAATCGTTGAAGTAATTGTGGAAGGAATGCCAATTGGAGTAGGTAGCTACGTGCATTATGATCGAAAACTGGATGCGAAATTAGCAACTGCAATTATGAGTATTAATGCTTTTAAAGGTGTCGAGATTGGAATTGGTTTTGAAGCAGCACATAGACCGGGAAGTGAAGTTCATGATGAAATTCTGTGGAATGAGGAGCATGGATATACACGAAGAACAAATAATGCAGGTGGATTAGAAGGCGGTATGACGACTGGAATGCCAATTGTTGTGCGAGGTGTGATGAAACCGATACCTACACTTTATAAACCTCTTCAAAGTGTAGATATTGATACGAAAGAGCCTTTTACAGCGAGCATTGAACGTTCAGATAGTTGTGCAGTGCCAGCAGCTAGTGTCGTTGCAGAAGCAGTTGTGGCTTGGGAATTAGCGACAGCTTTAATAGAACAATTCGGATTAGATCGTATGGAACTAATTCGTGAAAATATCGAGAAACATAATGAATATGCGAGGGGATTTTAATGGGAAACATACATATTCAAACGAAATCAAAAGAATATGATGTATATGTTGGTAAAGAAGCGTTGTCACACTTAACAACGATCGTTCAAAGTATGCAGCCCGCGGTATCTAACGTAATGATCATTTCAGATGAAGCTGTTGCATCACTGCATTTACAGACAGTTATCGATGCATTACAAGTAGAGCAGGACGTGTTTTCGTTTGTTGTACCAAGTGGCGAAAAAGAGAAGTCTTTCGAAAATTTCTATGCAGCTCATACGTCAGCTCTTGAAAATAAATTAGATAGAAATTCTTTAATTCTTGCACTTGGAGGCGGAATGATTGGAGATTTAGCTGGTTTTGTTGCTGCGTCGTTTATGCGTGGTATTCGCTTTGTGCAGGTTCCGACGACTTTATTAGCGCACGATAGCGCAGTGGGTGGGAAAGTAGCGATTAATCATCCGTTAGGTAAAAATATGATTGGTGCATTCCATCAGCCAGAAGCAGTAGTATATCATACACCGTTTTTACAGTCTCTTCCTGAAAAAGAGTGGCGTTCAGGTTATGCAGAGGTGATAAAGCATGCTCTTATTGGTGATGTGGAGCTATATCATTGGTTAAAAGAAGAAGTGCAAACATTAGCGGATCTTCGTGATGAGAAGTTAATCCATATATTAACGAAGGCGATTCCTGTAAAGGCAAATGTTGTATCACAAGATGAAAAAGAGAAGGGTGTACGTGCCCATTTGAACTTTGGACATACGTTAGGACATGCTCTTGAAAAAGAGCTAGGGTATGGAAATATTACTCACGGTGACGGCGTAGCGGTGGGAATGTTATTCGCCATATTTTTAAGTGAGCAAGTGTACAAGGTTGATCTTGCTTATGAAGATATGAAGCAGTGGTTCTTGAAATACGGCTATCCAAAAATGCCAAGAGATTTGAATGTAGAGCGCCTTGTTAAATTGATGAAACAAGATAAGAAAGCAAATGCAGGAGCAATTCATATGGTGCTTATGCAGGAATATGGGGTAGTGAATGTCGTATCTATTTCAGATGAGACTGTTCATATTGCGTTAGAGGCATTTCAAAAAGATATGGTTTAAAATGATAGCGAAGTGCTGTGAAGTGCTCATTTAGAGGTATTCTCGTAATAGTGACGGTAATGATAAGCGATTATAGTAAGGGATTATAACCGTATTGTAATTGAATAAAATGACTGGGGGAAGAAAAATGAGAGTGAAAGAGCAATTGTTAACTTTGAGAGCATATGTACCTGGGAAAAATATTGAAGAAGTAAAAAGGGAATATGGGTTATCAAAAATTGTGAAATTAGCATCGAACGAAAATCCATTCGGTTGCTCAGCACGCGTAACAGAAGCATTAACTTCTTTAGCGAGTCAATACGCTCTTTATCCAGATGGATATGCATTTGAACTTCGGACAAAAGTAGCAGAGCAGTTAGGTGTCAAAGCAGCACAACTGTTATTTGGTAGTGGATTAGATGAAGTCATTCAAATGATTAGCCGTGCATTACTACACGAAGGAACAAATATTGTAATGGCGAATCCAACATTCTCGCAATACCATCACCATGCTGTTATTGAAGGAGCAGAAGTTCGTGAAGTACCACTAAAAGATGGCATTCATGATTTAGATGCGATGTTACAGCAAGTGGATGATAAAACGAAAATTGTATGGATTTGTAATCCGAATAATCCGACAGGTACATATGTTGAAAAACAAAAATTACTTTCATTTTTAGAATCAGTTCCTAAGTCGGCTCTCGTTATTATGGACGAAGCATATTATGAATACGCGGAAGCAGAAGACTATCCGCAAACATTACCACTTCTTGAAAAATATGAAAATCTTATGGTTTTACGCACGTTTTCAAAAGCATATGGTTTAGCTGCTTTTCGTATCGGATATGCGATTGGGGATGCGAAGTTAATCGGACAGCTAGAAGTAGCGAGGTTACCATTCAATACATCAACTGTAGCGCAATCTGTAGCACTCGCTGCATTAGAAGATCAAGCCTTTTTACAAGATTGTGTGCAAAAGAATGCTGAAGGTCTAAATCAGTATTATGCATTTTGTAAAGAATATAGCGTATTCTATTATCCATCTCAAACAAATTTCATTTTCTTAAAACTTGGTATACCAGGTAATGAAGCTTTCGAACGATTAATGAAAAAAGGATATATCGTTCGTTCAGGTGCTGCATTTGGTATCGATGATGGTATTCGTATTACTGTCGGTTTGAAAGAAGAAAATGATGAAATTATAGAGTTGCTGAAAGAGCTTGTAAATGAGAAAGTACAGAAAGAAGAAACATATTCTTAAGAGATTGTGAAGGCTCCTATTATAGGAGCCTTTTTTATCGTATTAAAAATAAAGGTTGAAGACTAGTAATTAAGTTGTTCTGTAAATCACGGTTTGTATGGCTTGATAATTAGTGAGAGAAGTTATTTGCACGGTCATAAAAGAAAGCGGTACAATAGAAGATGATAAGGTATCGGTGTCATATCCGAACCTTTTGAACAATTAACTACTCTGTAAGAAGAAGTATAAGAAGAAGTATAAGAAGAAGCATGCTCATTCTAAAGGTTGCGTTCTAACAGTGAGTTGCTTATGATAAATGAACAGAAGAGAATATTTTTTAGAATTAAAGGAGACGTTTATGCAAAAGTTTGAACAAGCTGTTTCATATATTGAAAATGGTGAAGCGGAAAAAGGATTACAATTATTAAAAGAACAATTAAAAATTGCGAATGATGAAGAGAAGTATGATATCGCTCGTTACTATCATACACTTGGATTTACAGATGAGGCATTAGCAATTACTGAAGACTTACGTTTACTATATCCGGAAGAAAGTGAATTCACTGTATTTTTAGCAGAATTATATATTGATCTAGATAAAGAAGATGAAGCGATTGAAGTGCTTCATGATATTCCAGAAAATGACGATTTATATGTTCAATCGTTATTACTTGTTGCAGATTTATTCCAAATGCAAGGTTTTGATGATGTAGCAGAGCAAAAACTATTAAAGGCGAAAGAAATGATGCCTGATGAACCTGTTATTACGTTTGGATTGGCAGAATTATATAGTAGTAAAGGTGAAGAACAAAAGGCAATTATTTATTATGAATCGCTATTAGCGGAACATAACGTAATGGGTGGTGTTGTGATCGCACTTCGTCTTGCAGAAACGTTAAGCGCGATCGGAAACTGGGAAGAGGCGATTTCTTATTATGAAGCAGGCCTAGAGGAACAAAAAGATATTCACTCATTATTTGGATATGCCTTCACATTATACCAAGGTGAAGAATATCAGAGAGCAATTGGTGCTTGGCAAGAACTAAAAGAATTAGACCCTGAGTACGCATCACTGTACATGTATTTAGCGAAAAGCTATGAAAAAGAAGGGATGCTTCAAGAAAGCTATGAAACGCTTCATGAAGGAATTAAAGTAGATGAGCTTTCAGTGCCGTTTTATGTAGAATTAGCGAACATTGCGGCGAAATTAGGAAAAGTAGTAGAAGCAGAGGAAGTTCTTCAAAAAGCGCTTGAGTTAGATCCAGGACATTTAGGAGCAACATTAAAATATGCGTATATCTTAAAAGAACAAGAAAAGTACGAAGAGTTAATTGCAATTGTAGAGCGTGCTATTGATAGTGGAGAACCAGATACGCAACTACTTTGGGATCTTGCGTATGCAAAAAAACAATTAGAAATGTATTCGGATGCATTAAAACACTATGAAAGTGCATATACTTCTTTTAAGAATCATCCAGACTTCTTAGAAGAGTACGGTTATTTCTTATTGGAAGAAGGAAAGCGAAAAGAGGCGAAAGAAGTATTTATCCAGTTATTACAACTAGACCCGACACAAATTCATATTGAAGAGTTGTTATATAATTTAGAGGATTTTTCATAAGTTGGAAGGAAACTGAATGCCGCTTCTTGAATCTAAAAAGAAAAGAGAAAGACAGAGGAGGGACTTAATTGCTATGAATACCCCTGTTTCTGTAAACGAGAAGAAGGATTTTGTAAAATGGTTTTTAAATAATTACCAACTGAAACAGCGTGAATGTGTATGGATTCTGAATTATTTAATGAGTCACGACCAATTAATGCATAAAGTCCACTTCGTAGAGCATGCAAAATATTGTCCGCGTGGCTTAGTGATGTCAGCGAATTGTGTGAAAGACACACCGTTTCACTTTTTTAAACAAAATGTTATGACAACAGATGCTGAAAAATCGTTTCATGATATTCGTTTAAATCGAGATGAGGATATTTATATTCAACTCAACTTTAAATCGTCGTTTCAAAATGCGAATTATGTAGCTGTATTAGAAGAAAACCCATATCTACCAAAGCATATTGAAGTAAATGAAAAAGATCGTTTACTTGCAGAAAGATTTTTGGAAGAAAGTGTATTTTCGTTTAGAAGAGAACGCCTTTTGAAACAAATTGATGAAGCGTTAGATAAGCAAGATAAGGAAGCGTTTCATAGATTAACGGCAGAGTTAAAGACTTTATAGAATTTATTTGGATTAATAATTTTTTACAAATTTCAGACTTTTATCAAGAAAAACTACCTATATTGGGTAGTTTTTCTTTTTTTACCTCTTTTAGTATGGTTTAATATATATAAAGTGAAAGTTCTGTCATTTGTAAATGAAGGGGGGAAGAAATTTGAAATGGATTGTAAAAGATGTGGAACAGTTTGAGCAAGCAAGAGAGTATGTTGATACAGGAGTAATACCGCTTTTATCAATTTCGGCAGCGAAAGAAATGAAAATGGTTGTAGAACAAGGTGAATTTATCGAATTGTTGAGTATGGAATTGGAAAGAGAGTATAAAGGAAGGGTGCTTTTACTGCCTGCGTTTACGTATTTAGTAGAAAGTCAAAAGAATGAAAAAGGTCGTTTGCAAGAATGGACAAATCATTTACGAAGCGAAGGTTTTAAGCATATTGCTTATGTTACAAGTGATTTTTCATGGAAAGAGGATATAAAAGAGTTACAGGGAGATTTATTTTGGTTTCCTTCATTAGCATTAGAACAATTTAGTGATCAAGCGAAAAGAGAAGTTATTCATGCACATATAAAAAATATAATGGTGATGTTGGAAGAGAAGTGGGGAAACTGATAATAAACAGAAAGTTCTTATTATTATGAGTAGTATGATATTGACCTGTGCATGAGCGTATTATATCATGATAGTGTCCTAGTTTTTATTTTTTATATAATTTATCACGAGGGGACAATTTCTGATAGAGGGGGGAAATTTTCGTGAGCGAGAAAGAACATCGCGTGTCAAGAAGACAATTTTTAAATTACACACTCACAGGGGTAGGAGGCTTTATGGCTGCCGGTATTTTAATGCCGATGACGCGATTTGCGCTTGATCCGGTGTTAAGAAAAGAAGCCGGAACAGATATGGTTGCTGTTGCGCAAGTAAAGGATATTACAACAGAGCCGAAGCGTTTCGATTTTAAAGTGAAGCAGGTTGATGGTTGGTACAAGTCTGAAGAACCAAAATCGGCTTGGGTTCATAAAGATGAAAGCGGAGACATTGTTGCGTTCTCTCCAGTATGTAAACATTTAGGATGTACAGTTAACTGGAATTCGGACAAAGCACATCCGAATCAATTCTTTTGCCCATGTCACGGGGGGCGTTATACAAAAGATGGGATGAACATTAAAGGTACGCCACCCCTTGCTCCGCTTGATGTGTACGAGTCTAAAGTGAAAGATGGAACGCTGTATCTAGGAAAAGCAAAGCCAAGAGGGGGTGCAAAGTAGATGTTAAATAAAATTTATGATTGGGTAGATGAAAGATTAGATATTACACCAATATGGCGTGATATCGCTGATCATGAAGTACCTGAACATGTAAACCCGGCACATCACTTTTCTGCATTCGTCTATTGCTTTGGAGGACTTACCTTTTTCGTTACTGTAATTCAAATTTTATCTGGAATGTTTTTGACGATGTATTATGTGCCTGATATTAAAAATGCTTGGGAATCAGTTTACTATTTACAAAATGAAGTTGCTTATGGGCAAATTGTTCGTGGTATGCACCACTGGGGTGCTAGTCTCGTAATTGTAATGATGTTTTTACATACACTCAGAGTTTTCTTCCAAGGTGCGTATAAAAAGCCCCGTGAGTTAAATTGGATTGTTGGTGTTCTTATTTTCTTTGTTATGTTAGGTCTTGGTTTTACCGGATATTTATTACCGTGGGATATGAAAGCTTTATTTGCTACAAAAGTAGGGATTCAAATTGCAGAGCAAACACCGCTCATTGGTCCTTATATTAAAACATTACTCGCTGGTCATTCCGAAATTGTTGGCGCTCAAACATTAACTCGCTTCTTTGCTATTCACGTCTTCTTCTTACCAGCAGCACTTCTAGGTTTAATGGCCTTCCACTTCATCATGATTCGCAAACAAGGTATTTCCGGTCCACTATAAGAGATTGCTAAATTAAAGGGGAAAGAACTAAAGGAGGGAGATTATGCATCGCGGCAAAGGGATGAAGTTTGTAGGAGATTCTCGGGTACCAGTAGCTCGGAAACCAAATATTCCAAAAGACTATTCTGAATACCCAGGGAAAACAGAAGCATTTTGGCCGAACTTCTTGTTAAAAGAATGGATGGTTGGTGCAGTTTTTTTAATCGGTTATTTATGTTTAACAGTGGCGCATCCGTCGCCACTTGAGAGAATGGCGGATCCAACAGATGCTGGATATATACCACTTCCAGATTGGTATTTCTTATTCTTGTATCAGTTATTAAAGTATTCTTATGCTTCCGGTTCATTTACTGTAATTGGAGCGTTTATTATGCCAGGGATTGCGTTTGGTGCATTACTGTTAGCTCCATTTCTTGATCGAGGTCCAGAAAGACGTCCATTGAAGCGTCCTGTAGCAACTGGATTTATGCTTTTAGCAATTGCATCGATTATCTTTTTAACTTGGGAATCTGTAGCACATCACGACTGGGAAGCTGCAAAGAAACAAGGAGCAATTGTAAAAACAGCGCCAGTTGATAAAAATGATGATGGCTATAAATTAATGCAAAAAAATACTTGTTTAACATGTCATGGTGACAACTTACAGGGCGGGGCGGCAGCACCAGCACTGCAAAACTTAACTTTAAAGCCAGAAGAAATTGCTAAAATTGCGAAAGATGGAAAAGGTTCAATGCCTAAAGGTGTATTTAAAGGTACGGATGAGGAACTGAAGAAGCTTTCGGAATTCGTTGCAAAGTATAATAAAAAATAATAAAAAGCTGACTACAAAATTTGTAGTCAGCTTTTCTATTTAGTTGGATGAAGTTTGTTATAATAGAGTAGGATTTAGTGAATGAATTACTTATCTTGAAAGGTGTTGGACATACAGATTGGTGTACTTGTATGCAATGTTAAGACAACGATCGGTATTATTATTTTTATTAATTGTTAACATATTAGGTACAATTTACGGATTTATATGGTACGGAAATCAATTGAAAGAAACGTCACCTATATTTTGGCCGTTTGTACCAGATAGTCCTATGGCGAGTCTCTTTTTTGTCTTTGTTTTAATTGCTTTTTGGACAAAGAGAAACTGGGGATTAGTAGAAGCGTTAGCGATTGTTACTTTAATAAAATATGGTATTTGGGCTGTTGTTGTAAACGCGATTATGATTTACGTAAAAGGTCCTATTGGCCTTATGGGCTACATGTTAATGCTTTCGCACTTTGCGATGGCGGTGCAAGGTGTTTTATATGCTCCATTTTACCGTATAAAAAAATGGCATTTTATAGTAGCGGGTGTGTGGACGTTGCATAACGATGCAATTGATTATTTATTTTGGCAAATGCCGCGATATGGAATTATGCATTTGTTTGTAGAGGAAATTGGTTATTTTACGTTTTGGTTAAGTATTGCTGTACTATGTATTACATATTATTGTTGCTTACGTGAGCACAGGAAACAATTTTCTTTATGACGGTTAGAACATTTAGGGGGAGAACATGGAGAAAAATAAGAGTGGTACAAAAATATTGGATCGATTGATTACTTTAATTGTTTCATATAGCATAGCATTTTCTATTTTTGCACTTGCAACAACGGCAGTTGTGTATGGAAAATGGCTGTATTATTTTGAAATTGATTTTTTAAATATTCCTGATTTAGCGGATATGACGAAGGATGAAATTAAAAGAAATTACGATGTGCTTATTACATATTTATCCCCGTTTTATGACGGAGCATTACATTTGCCAACATTAGATATGTCTACAAATGGCCGTATTCATTTTGTAGATGTTAAAAATATTTTAGTAAAGATTCAATATGTGATGTATGCGACAATTATGATTGCAGTGATAGGCGGAATTTATTTATTAAAAAAGAAAAATGAAAAGTTTTTACTGCACGGATCGATTTTAACAATCATTTTTCCGATAGCGCTTATGTTACCAATCGCTATTAATTTTGAAAAGAGCTTTGTATTATTCCATAAGCTTTTATTCAGTAATGATTATTGGATGTTTGATATTGAAACGGATCCAGTTATATTAATGCTACCAGAGGAGTTCTTTATGCATGCTGCGTGTGCTATTTTATTATTCATTTTAGGTGGTAGTATACTTTGTTACAGCTTATATAGGTATTTCGTAAAAAAGAAAAGGATGTCAAAGAAAAAATTCTCTGCTTAAAGAGAATTTTTTTCTTTGTAAAACGATAATATATTTTTCGGTCCAGTTCTGTTCTATTCTTGTCCAAATTAACATATTTTGTACTAGTAGTTATAGGGGGGACCGGGATGAAGAGAACATTAATTGGATTGATAGCATTTCTAATTATAATGTTTCCGTTGCGTATATATGCTGAAGAATGGAATGAGCTAACAGGGTTGTTAGACGACTCGTTACAGTTAGTAAAGCGTAATGAAGATGAAAAAGCAGTGCAAGTATTACAACTTTTCTCGGAGCAATTTTTAATCAAGGGGAATGAAAAGAAGCAGGAAGTAACACCAGATCAAGTTAGAGTTATTTCTTTAGCTTACGACAAGGCACAGCAATCGCTCTCTGAAGAAGGTTTAGGTAAGCAAGTTAAAATTGATAATGTGTTGGCATTACAACTTGCTGTTGATGCGCAAGTATCGAAATATCAACCGCTTTGGATGGAAAGAGAAAGAAAAGTAATGGATGCCTTTTCTCAAATGGAAAAAGCGATGGAAAAAGAAGATGTTGGGCAGTTTCAACAAACGTTAAATACATTTTTAAATGAATTCAATATTATTTATCCAAGCTTAATGATTGCTTTGCCAGAAAACGAGGTACAGCGTGTAAATGCTCATTTATCTTATTTGGATGAATTTCGTAACGTTATGTTAAAAACGAAAGGCGGCCAAATGCAATTAGGGATTATTAAAGGGGATTTGCAAAAGATATTTCAAACAGTAAAAAAGGATGAAATTGCACCCTCTCTCATTTGGTTTATGACAATTACTGGGGGACTTATTTTATTCACATTAACTTATGTTGGATGGAGAAAATATAAAGGAGAGAGAGAAAAAAGAAAAAGTAATGTACATTCTAAAAATAGATAATGTAATAAGTAAAGATATGGATTGTAAGGTTTATTCATTGACAATAGTGGCAGAAGAAAATAGAATGAGAAGTACTATAATTAAAACTTCAATGGAGGTTCATGATGTTTTATTTAATTTACTTCGCGATCATAATGATCATACCGTTGTATGCACAGTCAAGAGTACGTAGTGCCTATAGCAAGTATTCACAAGTTTATTCAACATCAGGTATGACAGGAGCGGAAGTGGCTCGAAAAATTTTAGATGAAAATGGATTATACAACGTAGCTGTAGAAGAAACACCAGGTCATTTATCAGACCATTATGATCCAACCGCTAAGACGGTTCGATTATCCACAGATAACTATTATGGACATTCAGTTGCTGGTACGGCAGTTGCAGCACATGAAGTAGGACACGCAATTCAAGATGCGCAAGATTATAACTTTATGCGTATTCGTCATTCGTTAGTTCCTGTGGCGAATTTTGGATCGAATATATCATGGGTATTTATTATGATTGGTATATTTGCGACAATGTCGAAACTATTGTTATTAGGAATTATTTTAATGGCTGCAGGTGTTGTGTTTCAACTTGTTACATTACCAGTTGAGTTCGATGCTTCAAAGCGTGCAATGCAACAAATTGAAGCGTTAGGTATCGTATCAACAGATGAATATGGCCAAGCTCGTAAAGTATTAAATGCAGCAGCATTAACATATGTAGCAGCTGCAGCTGTAGCGGTATTTGAATTATTACGTCTCGTATTAATGTATACTGGTATGCAGCGTAGCGACGACTAAAGACTATCAATTTTGATAGTCTTTTTTTGTTGTGTGGCTTGAATTATATAATGTATTGCAAATAGAAATAATAGAAGTAATGCGGAAAGGCGGTGGGGGAAATGAAATATCCAGACCATTTAGTAAAACAAGTGAAAGAGCGTAGTGCTCCTTATCAACTAGAAGGTTTTTTAAGTGGACAAGGCCCTGAAAATCCCAAATTTATGTTGTTAGGAGAAGCGCCTGGTGAAACAGAAATTCATAATGGGATTCCGTTTAGCGGGAGGGCGGGAAAACAATTAATGGGTTTTTTAGAGCGTATTCACGTTACAAGGGAAGAAGTATATATTACGAGCGCTGTTCGGAGTAGACCTTATAAATGGCGAGAGAAAAAAGAACGAAATGGTGAAATCATACAAAAAAAGTATAATAGAACGCCAAATCAAGGAGAAATAGTTGCCCATGCGCCTTTATTAGATTATGAATTAGAGAAAATAAATCCGAAGCTTATCGTCACGCTTGGAAATATCGGTCTTCAACGTTTAATAGGAAAAAATAAAAAAATCACAGATGTACATGGGCAATTATTAAAACAGCCCATTCAAAAATTAAAGGATATGCAAAGTGCAGAGTTTATATGGTCAGAGAATGAATATCATGTTTTTCCAACTTTTCATCCAGCTTCCATTTTTTATAATCGGAGTTTATTGGAGCTTATTTATGAGGATTTGGAGAAGCTTAAAAGACTTGTAATAAAAAACTAGAAAAGCTAAGGTGCTTTTCTAGTTACATTTAATTATGTAAAGGGTTTTTATTTTCATCTAGCGTAAAACCTTCACCAACTACATCATGTACATCACTTACAGCAACAAAGGCATGAGGATCTACAGACGTAATAATATTTTTTAATTTCACGATTTCATTTTTAGCAACAACGCAATACAGTACGTTACGTTCCACTTTTGTATACGATCCAACAGCCTTTAAAAAGGTTGCTCCGCGCTCCATTTCAGATAAAATTTTGGCAGCGATTTCATCATTTTTCTCTGAGATAATAGTCGCTCCTTTAGCGGCATAGGCTCCTTCTTGCATAAAATCAATGACTTTAGCCCCGATAAAAACAGCAACTAACGTATACATACCCTCACGGTATGATAAATAGGTAAGAATAGAGACGACGATAACGACAGCATCGAACATAAACATTGTTTTACCCATACTCCAGCCAACATATTTATGAGCGAGCCTCGCGATAATATCTACACCGCCAGTAGTCCCGCCATATTTAAATATTATGCCAAGACCGATACCGATAAATGCCCCGGCGAATAAAGCTGCGAGTGTCATATCATTTTGTAAGTTTAAATGTAAGTTAAGAACGTCATAACGTTGAAAAATCCATAGAAATAAAGATACGCTGAATGTGCCGATTAGTGTATAGATAAATGTCGTTCTTCCAAGTAACTTCCAACCAATAAAAAAAATAGGGATATTTAAAATTAAGTTTGAATAAGAAGGATCAAACTTAAATAGAAAATACAATAATAGTGTAATACCAGTAAATCCACCTTCTGCAAGGTGATTTTCAATATTGATATTCACAATACCGAAAGAAAAAATAGCGGAACCGATTAAAATAAAAATAATATTTCGCATCTTCAATTTTGATGTCATATAGAAATCCCCCTAATTATGTAATGATTACATTGCTCCGCTGAAACAGTAAAACATAATAATAAGTAATTTCTAGTTGCAACCCGATTGGTTCGGGCTAATCTTTTGCAAAAACCGTAAAAGAAGTTTCACTTTACCCCGTACCAACGGCTGGTAGGAGATAAAGTTCTGAAGAAAGGCAAACCAGCCGTAGGAACCCGATTGGTTCAACTAATCTTTTGCAAAAATCGCAAAAGAAGTTTCACTTTATTATAGTCTATCCAAAAAAGGGTCGCAAATAGGTGTTTGGTGGGGAATAATATTTGTCAAATCGCGATGAATTGGCTAACATGAAAGAGGAAGGATTAGAGGTGAATAGTATGGAAGCAAAAACGATGAAAGATATGCAGAAAGAAGTAGATGCATATATTGGTCAGTTTAAAGAAGGTTATTTCAGTCCGCTTGCAATGATGGCTCGTTTAACGGAAGAAATGGGAGAGCTTGCAAGAGAGGTAAATCATTATTATGGTGAGAAACCGAAGAAAACAACTGAAAAAGAAAATAGTATTGAAGAAGAGCTTGGAGATGTATTATTTGTTATGATTTGTATGGCAAATAGTTTAAATATTGATTTAGAGACAGCACATAACATTGTAATGAACAAATTTAATACACGTGATAAAGATCGCTGGACACGTATTGATGAGGGAGAGAAAGAATAATGAAAGAAATTAAAGTAATTATCGCCGGACCAAGAGGACGTATGGGACATGAAGCAGTCCTTCTTATGGAAAGAACGGAACATTTAAATTTAGTAGCAGCAGTGGATTATAAGCATGGTGGTGAGAAGATTTCTGATTTACCTGGCATGCCAGCATTACATGCACCGATTTACGCTGATTTACATACTTGTTTAGATGAAGTAGAAGCAGATGTGTTGTTAGATTTAACAACACCAGAAGTTGGGAAACAACACGTTACACTTGCAGTTGAGCGTGGACTTCGTTCTGTTATTGGTACAACTGGATTTACAGAAGAAGAATTGGCACGTTTAACAGAGAATGCAAAAGAAAAAGCAGTAGGAACAATTATTGCTCCAAACTTTGCAATTGGTGCAGTTCTTATGATGAAATTCTCACAAATGGCAGCGAAATATTTCCAAGATGTTGAGGTAATTGAATTACATCATGATCAAAAATTAGACGCACCATCTGGTACAGCTGTAAAAACGGTAGAATTAATTCGTCAAAATCGTGAATCAAAGCAGCAAGGTCATCCAAATGAAGTAGAGCAACTAGCAGGTGCACGTGGTGCAAATGTAGACGGTATTCACATTCATAGTGTACGTTTGCCAGGGCTTATTGCACACCAAGAAGTAATGTTCGGTGGAGATGGACAAATGTTAACAGTTCGTCATGATTCATTCAATCGTGCATCATTTATGTCAGGTGTAAAACTATCAATTGAGACAGTAATGAACCTTGATCATCTTGTGTACGGTTTAGAAAATATTATCGACTAAAGGGGAGACAACGGATGAAAATTGCCTTAATCGCACATGACAAAAAGAAAAATGATATGGTTTCGTTTGCATACGCATATAAACCAATTTTTGAGCAACATGAATTATTTGCAACAGGAACGACAGGGCTTCGCATTATGGAAGAGACTGGATTAGTTGTAACAAGATATCAATCTGGCCCTCTTGGTGGAGATCAAGAAATTGGTGCAATGATTGCAAAAAACGATTTAGATATGGTGATTTTCTTCCGCGATCCATTAACAGCACAGCCGCATGAACCGGATGTGAATGCATTGCTTCGTTTATGTGATGTATATGCGATTCCACTTGCAACGAATATGGCAAGTGCTGAAATGTTAATGCACGCATTAGAGCGAGGAGATTTAGATTATCGTAAGTTAAGAAAATGAGGGGAACAATTATGAGTGGATTACATATATTAGCGTTTGGTGCTCATGCCGATGATGTTGAAATCGGCATGGCTGGTACCATCGCTAAATATACAAAGCAAGGGTATGAAGTAGGTATTTGTGATTTAACAGAAGCTGATCTTTCTTCAAATGGAACGATAGAGTTGAGAAAAGAAGAAGCAAAGGTTGCAGCTCGTATAATGGGAGTAAAAACGAGACTGAATTTAGCGATGCCAGACCGTGGTTTGTATATGAAAGAAGAGTATATACGTGAAATTGTCAAGGTGATCCGTACATATAAACCAAAACTAGTTTTTGCACCGTACTATGAAGATCGCCATCCAGATCATGCAAATTGTGCAAAGCTTGTGGAAGAGGCTATTTTTTCAGCAGGAATCCGTAAATATATGCCGGAACTTGCACCACATCGTGTGGAGTCTTTTTATAATTATATGATTAATGGTTTTCATAAACCGAATTTTTGTATAGATATAAGTGAGCACCTCTCTATAAAGGTGGAAGCATTAGAATCGTATGAAAGTCAGTTTTCAACAGGGAGTGATGGGGTTAAGACACCGTTAACAGAAGGATACGTTGAAACGGTGATCGCTCGTGAGAAGATGTTTGGAAAAGAAGTTGGAGTCTTGTATGCCGAGGGATTTATGAGTAAGAAACCGGTTTTATTACATGCTGATTTATTAGGGGGATGTAAATGAAATTAAAAATAGGTATTACATGTTATCCTTCTGTAGGTGGTTCTGGAGTTGTTGGAACAGAATTAGGAAAGCAATTGGCGGAACGCGGGCATGAAATTCACTTTATTACATCGGGTTTACCATTCCGGTTAAATAAAGTATATCCAAACATTTATTTTCATGAAGTGACGGTAAACCAATACTCTGTATTTCAATATCCACCATACGATTTAGCGTTAGCAAGTAAAATGGCAGAGGTTGCACAAAGAGAAAATCTAGACATTTTACATGTGCATTATGCAATACCACATGCGATTTGTGCATATTTAGCAAAACAAATGATCGGGGAGCGTATTAAAATTGTTACAACCTTGCATGGAACAGATATTACTGTGTTAGGTTCCGACCCTTCGTTAAATAATTTAATTCGTTTTGGTATTGAGCAATCGGATGTTGTAACTGCTGTCTCGCATTCATTAATTAACGAAACGCATGAGCTTGTAAAACCAAGTAAAGAAATTCAAACGGTATATAACTTTATAGACGAACGTGTATATTTCAAGCGTAATATGTCTCAATTAAAGAAAGAATACGGTATAAGTGAGAGTGAAAAAGTACTTATTCATATTTCGAATTTCCGTAAAGTGAAACGTGTGCAGGATGTTGTTCAGGCATTTGCTAAAATTGTTAAAGAAGTAGATGCGAAGTTGCTTCTTGTTGGAGACGGACCAGAATTCTGTACGATTTTACAGATAGTGAAGAATTTACATATTGAAGATCGCGTTTTATTCCTAGGCAAGCAAGATAATGTTGCAGAACTACTTGCGATGAGTGATTTAATGTTGCTTCTATCAGAGAAGGAAAGTTTTGGTCTTGTTTTATTAGAAGCAATGGCGTGTGGTGTACCTTGTATCGGAACACGGGTCGGAGGTATTCCAGAGGTTATTCAACACGGGGAAACAGGATATTTATGTGAAGTTGGCGATACAACAGGAGTGGCAAATCAAGCTACTCAGCTATTAAAGGACGAGGAACTTCATCGTAATATGGGAGAACGAGCAAGAGAAAGTGTTTATGAGCAATTTCGCTCAGAAAAAATTGTTTCACAATATGAAACGATTTACTATGACGTACTAAGGGATGACAAAAATGGAAAGATTTAAAAAAGCTAGTTCTATTATTGAGACATTAAAGCAACAAGGACATGAGGCTTACTTTGTTGGTGGGAGCGTACGAGATCTTATTATCGATAGGCCGATTGGAGATATTGATATTGCGACATCTGCTTTACCAGAAGAAGTGATGGCTATATTCCCAAGAAATGTTCCTGTTGGTCTTGAGCATGGAACTGTAATTGTTTTAGAAAATGGTGAGCCTTATGAGGTAACTACTTTTCGAACAGAAAGCGAATATGAAGATTTTCGAAGACCTAGTAGTGTTCAATTTGTTCGTTCATTAGAAGAGGATTTAAAACGTCGTGATTTCACGATGAATGCAATTGCTATGACAGAAGAAGGCGAAATGGTTGATTTATTTGCTGGACAGGAAGCCATTCAAAAGAGAGAAATCGTGACAGTTGGAAATGCTGCAGATCGTTTTCAAGAAGATGCCCTGCGAATGATGCGTGGTATTCGGTTTGTAAGCGCGTTAGGTTTTTCATTAGAAACGAAAACGAAGCAAGCAATTGAAACGTATGGGCATTTGCTAGAACATATAGCAATTGAGCGCATTACAGTAGAGTTTGAGAAACTGTTAACTGGTACATATTGTGTGAAAGGTCTCAAAGAATTAGTAGAGACGAAGCTATTTTCTCATTTGCCATATTTACAAATGTCAGAAGAAAGACTGTTAACAGCTACGCGGTATAAATGGGATTCTTTCGAAACGGATATTGAGGCGTGGGCATTTTTCTTATATTGTATCGGAGAAGAACATCCATCTGTCTTTTTACGTCAATGGAAGTTTTCGAATAAAAAAATAAAAGATATTGTTGCAGTTTTATTAGCGATCCGTACTAGAAAGGAGAAGGGTTGGGATACAGTCCTTCTTTATAAAACGGGAATTCATATCGCTGAAATGGCAGAGAGAGTATATGAAGCGATGATTGAAAGCTATGACCCTACATCTGTTAAACGAGTACAATCAATGTTTCATGTATTGCCAATCCAGGGTCGTCAAGAAATGAATGTGACTGGTAATGATTTATTAAACTGGGCAAACAAAAAGCCTGGTCCGTGGGTTGCTGAAATGCTTCAGAAAATCGAGGAAGCAATCGTACAAGGAAACGTAGTTAATGAGAAAGAGCGTATAAGGGAGTGGCTGCAAGGATGCAATCTACTATAAGAAAGCAGTTATTACAAGTTTTTTCTGAAGCGGATGGCGAGTTTGTATCCGGCCAAACGATTAGTGATAAACTTGGTTGTTCAAGAACTGCTGTGTGGAAACATATGGAAGATCTCCGGAGTGAGGGATATGAACTTGAAGCTGTGCGTCGATTAGGTTACCGAATTGCAAGTAAGCCAGACAAAGTGACTGCTAATGAAATTCAGTTAGGGCTACAAACGAAGCGAATTGGTAGAACAGTGTATTTTGAAGAAACTGTTGAATCAACGCAGCACATTGCAGCAAAACTGGCTTATGAAGGTGCAGAAGAAGGAACTATCGTTGTAGCAGAAGAACAAACAGCGGGAAGAGGTCGTTTAAGCAGAAAATGGCATTCACCAAAAGGAACAGGAATTTGGATGAGTATTATTTTACGCCCATCGATTCCAGTTCATCATGCACCGCAACTTACTTTGTTAGCGGCTGTTAGTGTTGCACAGGCAATTGAAAAATGTACAGGTGTAGGCGTGGGAATAAAATGGCCAAATGATATTTTAATTCAAGGTAAAAAGGCTGTAGGTATATTAACAGAAATGCAAGCGGATCCTGATAAAATTAATGCTGTCATTATGGGCATCGGTATTAATGCGAATCAAAAGCAAGAACATTTTGATGAAGAAATTCAGCACATTGCTACTTCATTAGCGATTGAATCAGGTAAGCCGATTGTTCGTGCAGAACTTATGCAACAAATCTATTTACAACTAGAAAAATTATATGAAGAGTATTTACAAAATGGTTTCTCTGTCATTAAAATTCTTTGGGAAAGTTACGCTGTGAGCATCGGGAAAGAAATTACCGCTCGAACGATGAGAGAGACGATTACGGGGTTAGCAAAAGGAATCACAGAGGATGGTGTATTACTTCTGGAGGATCATGAGGGGAAAGTACATCATATTCATTCTGCAGATATCGAAATTAAGTAAAAGAAGTTCCTCTTTTGGAACTTCTTTTTATTTCAATATTTTTGAGTTGAATTTGTAACATGATAATAAATTCTTTTAATAGTTAAAGTTCACTTCAAAATATCTTCCGTCTAGTTGGCCTGGCATGTTATTTGACGATTACTTTGCCTTCCATTCCTTTAAGCAGATGGTATCGACATATTAATTCATATGTACCAGTATTTTTAGGTTTCACGGTAATATTCTTTTCTTTTCCTGACTCGACTACGACGTCAATGCCGAGTTTTTTCACTGTAAAGGTGTGCTCGTTTTTGCCTTTATTTTTCAATAGTAATGTTGTTGATCCTTCAATCGGAATCGTGATGACATTTGGATTAAAGTAATCATCATTTAGTTCAACCTCAATCATGTTCGTTAAATCGGTGGGTTGTGTTACGACATTAACTGAGGCAAATACATGAAAGGATTCTAAAGATATCCACCATACAATTATTGCAAGCAAACTGCTGAATTGAAATAACCACCTGTTCATAGACATCTGCAATTCTCCTTTGTTAAGTACTTTTCCTCAATTAACCTGCATCATTAGTCAAAGAGTTATACTATACAGTTAAATTGATTATAGAAGAAATTAACTTGGACTTTTTTAACGTACGTTGAAAAAACATGTATCTTTTCAGGATTGAATTATCTATAAAAACTTTATCCCGCTATTTGCTGCCCGTAAAAGCCCGATTGGTGAGGACTGATAATCAGTGGGGGATGAACAAAACCCCCACTAATTAAAGTTTCACTTTATAGCATATATACTTTCGTATTAAATTTCATATACCGTAATAAGAATAAAAAATTATTTTTTCGAAAAAATGTAGTAATTCCTTTTTGTAGTTTGCTATAATTAGTTCGAATGTGGGCAGTATCAGAGCGAACTGCACCATGATTCGAAGTAAGACGAAAAATAATAACTTGGATTCTGCCTTGATCCAATAACGGACTGGGACAGAGGGATGAATAATGCCGACTAACACACAACCCTTCTGCCCTTTTATGGCCAGAGGGGTTTTTTATATGATTTCGGCCATCTCCTCTCTCCTGCATAAAGGAGGAGTAGTTTTTGAAAACAAAAACAGATTTTTTGAAGATGAAAGAGCAAGGTGAGCCGATTACAATGCTAACGGCGTATGATTATCCATCTGCTAAATTAGCAGAAGAAGCTGAAGTTGATATGATTTTAGTTGGAGATTCTCTTGGAATGGTTGTACTCGGATACGATTCAACAGTACCTGTAACAGTAGAGGATATGATTCATCATACGAAAGCTGTACGCCGCGGAGCGAAAGAGACGTTTATTGTAACTGATATGCCATTTATGTCGTATCACGTATCATTACAAGAAACGATGGTGAATGCACGCCGCATCGTTCAAGAGAGCGGGGCGCATGCACTGAAGGTAGAAGGTGCTGGAGAAGTTGTATCAACAATTCAATATTTGACGAACGCAGGAATTCCTGTTGTAGCGCATTTAGGTTTAACCCCTCAATCTGTAGGAGTGTTGGGTGGATATAAAGTGCAAGGAAAAGATGCGGAGAGTGCAAAGAAATTAATAGAAGATGCAAAGAAATGTGAAGAAGCTGGTGCAATAGCGCTTGTGTTAGAATGTGTACCAATGCAGTTAGCAGAACTTATTTCAGAGCAACTAACAATTCCAACAATTGGGATTGGTGCAGGGCAAAAAGTAGATGGGCAAGTGCTTGTTTATCATGATCTTATCTCATATGGTGTAAATCGCGTTCCGAAATTTGTGAAGCAGTATACGTCTGTTCAAGAGGAGATTGTACGTGGGATTTCTCAATATGTTGCTGAAGTAAAGACAAGGCAATTTCCTGAAGAAAAACATTCGTTCACAATGAAAGAAGAAGACCGCTTAGCGTTATACGGGGGAAAACAATAATGAAAATCATAACTACAGTGCAAGAGATGCAGCAAATTACGAGCGAACTTCGTGCAAGTGGAAAGAGTATTGGTTTTGTTCCAACAATGGGTTATTTACATGAAGGCCATGCTACTTTATTACGTAGAGCAAGAGAAGAAAATGAAATTGTAGTTTTAAGTGTATTTGTAAACCCGCTGCAATTTGGCCCAAATGAAGATTTAGATCGATATCCTCGTGATATTGATAGAGATGAAAATGTAGCAAAAGAAAACGGTGTAGATTATTTATTTTATCCGAGTGTAGAAGAAATGTATCCAGCAGAACAAACAACAACAGTAGAAGTTGTAAAACGCACGGACGTATTATGCGGTAAACAAAGACCTGGTCATTTTGCTGGTGTTGCAACTGTACTAATGAAACTATTTAATATTACGCTGCCAACGCGTGCTTATTTCGGTATGAAAGATGCTCAACAAGTTGCAGTAATTGAAGGATTTGTAACTGATTTCAATATTCCAGTTACAATCGTACCAGTTGATATTGTAAGGGAAGAAGATGGATTAGCGAAAAGTTCTCGTAACGTGTACCTATCACAAGATGAACGTGAAGAGGCTCTTCATTTATACCGCAGTCTATGTATAGCGAAAGAAAGAATTGAGGCAGGAGAACGTAATCCGGAAATCATTACAAATCTTGTGAAAGAGTATATTGAGACGCATACGAAAGGCACTGTAGATTATGCGGATTTATATGCATATCCGTCATTAACAATGGTAGAGAAAGTCGAAGGACGAATCATTTTAGCTATTGCAGTTAAGTTTGAAAATGTAAGATTAATTGACAATATAACATTAACGGTTAAATAAGGGGGAGCATCTATGTTTCGCACAATGATGAGAGCAAAGTTACATCGTGCAACTGTAACGGAGGCAAATTTAAATTATGTAGGTAGTATTACAATTGATGAAGATTTAATGGATGCAGTAAATATTGTAGAAAATGAAAAAGTCCAAATTGTAAATAATAATAATGGTGCTCGCTTAGAGACATATGTTATTAAAGGAGAACGCAGTAGTGGTGTTGTTTGTTTAAACGGTGCTGCGGCAAGGCTTGTACAACCAGGGGACAAAGTAATTATTATTTGTTATGGGCTAGTTACGGAAGAAGAGGTTCATAAACAAGAACCAAAAATTGCAGTACTAGACGATAATAATCAAATTATTGAAATGTTAGGTGCTGAAAAAGCGGGTACGATATTATAAGTAGAAAGGCTATCTCCATTGCGGAGATAGCTTTTTTGTGCATCTTTTCATTAAGATGAGATAAAACGTGGTATAGTAACATTATATAAATTATTGTTGTTTGAAAGGTAAGAAATTGAGGTGTTACATATATGAGTAAGCGTTATGTCGTTGTTGATTTAGAGACGACAGGGAACTCCTGGAAAGATGGGAAGGATAAAATTACCCAAATTGCAGCTGTTGTAGTAGAAGATGGAGAGATATTGGAGATTTTTTCGTCTTTTGTTAACCCAAAGAGAGAGATCCCACCATTTATTACAGAATTAACAGGGATTGATGAAAGTCTTGTAAAACAAGCCCCGTTATTTCAAGATGTAGCCCCGATGATTGTTGAGCTATTACAAGGTGCGGCTTTCGTTGCGCATAATGTTCACTTTGATTGGAATTTTTTAAATGAAGAATTAAGACAGGCTGGATATACAGAAATTCATTGTCCGAAAATTGATACGGTTGAATTGGCACAAATTCTTTTGCCGACAGCTGATAGTTATAAATTACGTGATTTAGCTAAGAAGCATGAACTAGAGCACGATCAACCACATCGTGCGGATAGTGATGCTCTTGCAACAGCGGAATTATTTTTACAATTTTTAAATGAAATTGAAAAGTTACCACTTGTCACGTTGCAATCGCTTTATGAATTAAGCGATGTATTCCAAAGTGACATAGCTGATGTGCTTTCTGAAAATATTTTAAAGAAAGTAATGCACGGTAAAGAAGATATAGCGGAGTATGAAATACATCGAAATATTGCGCTGAAAAAGCGGAACTATTCCTTAAACCTTGGAGAAACGTGTTCATCAAAGTTTGATGCCTTCTTGAATAAAACGATGGATAAATTGGAATCACATATGCCAAAGTTTGAAAGAAGAGAAAGTCAACAACTGATGATGAAAGAGATATATACGGCGTTAAGAGATTCTCGTTTTTCACTAATTGAAGCCGGTACAGGAACAGGAAAGACTCTTGCTTATTTGCTTCCTAGTCTTTATTTTGCAAAGAGAAAAGAAGAACCTGTCATTATAAGTACACAAACGGTACAACTCCAACAACAAATATTAGAAAAAGAAATTCCGTTATTACAAAAAATAATGCCATTTTCATTTGAGGCAGCTCTTCTAAAAGGAAGAAAGCATTATTTATGCTTACATAAATTTGAGTATGCTTTGCAAGAGGAAGAAAAAAATTATGATATGGCACTTACGAAGGCGAAGATTTTAGTTTGGCTATTGCAAACTGAAACAGGTGATCGAGACGAATTAAATATTCCTGAGGGCGGAAAGTTACTTTGGAATCGTATTTGTAGCGATGCGTATAGTCCAGGCGGTATGCAAAGTAATTGGTTTAGTCGTTGTTTTTATCAGCGAGCGAAGAATAAAGCTTTATTTGCAGATATCGTTATTACAAATCATGCGTTATTATTTCAAGATTTTTCAAGTGAAGAACCGTTGTTTGCTTCATGCGAACATATTATTTTTGATGAAGCTCACCATATTGAAGAAGCTGCGAGTAGAACATTGGGTGAACAGTTCTCTTGTATGTATTTTCAATTGGTTATATCTCGTCTTGGGACGCTAGAAACAGAAGATGTACTCTCCAAAGTATATAAAATGATGAAAAAATCAGAGCAAGCATCTCGTTCAACTTTCCGTATGATAAGTTATAGTTTGAAGGAACTTAAATTTGATGCGGATGAACTCTTCCAAATGTTACGTACTTTTATATTTAAACAAACAAAGCAAGAGCAAGGAACGAATAATATGCCGCTCATCTATAGGTATAACGCAGAACTAGAAAAAGGTAAGTTGTGGGATAGTATCGTCGAATTAACAAATCGTTTTATATATGAATTAAGAAGGGTAGTAACTGCTCTTGAGAAGCAAGTGGATATATTGCAAAGTAAGTTAGAATGGGAGATGCATGTTGTAACAGGTGAATTTATGCATTTAATTGAGTTGCTGAGAAAGATGGCAGAATCATTACAGTTACTCGTATTAGAAAAGAATTCGTATGTAACTTGGATGGAGACTGAAACGAAAGGGACAATTCATTCAACAGTTCTATACGCACAGCCTGTCCATATTGGTGAAAGATTTGCTGATGAATTTTTAACAGAAAAAAAGAGTGTTATTTTTACATCCGCAACACTAACAGTTAACGATACGTTTGATTATATAAAAGAGGAACTTGGTTTACATGATTTCGCTCCAAATACTTTAAAGGTTCCGTCACCATTTCGTTATGATGAACAGATGAAATTAATGGTTTCAACGGATGTACCTTTTATTAAGCAAGTAAGTAATGAGCGATATATTGAATCTGTATCGGAACATATTGCAAAGATAGCAAAAGCCACAAAAGGCAGAATGCTCGTTTTATTCACTTCGTATGAAATGTTAAAAGAAGC
This sequence comes from Bacillus sp. FSL K6-1218, assembly GCF_038006445.1. NCBI lineage: Bacteria > Bacillati > Bacillota > Bacilli > Caryophanales > Bacillaceae > Bacillus > Bacillus sp. FSL K6-1218. Next base: position 1,512,995 of record NZ_JBBOVE010000001.1, read on the forward strand.
GTATGCGAATTTAAAAAATAATGATGAATTAGAGGGTTATTTATTACTCACCCAAAGTGTGAATAATAGAAGTCGAAGCCGCTTAATTCGAAAGTTTCAAGAGTTCGACAAATCAATTTTATTAGGGACGAGCAGTTTCTGGGAAGGAATAGATATTCCAGGAGATGCCTTAAGTTGTCTTGTTATTGTCCGTCTACCATTTACGCCTCCTCATCAGCCTATGATGGAAGCGAAAGGTGAGTGGCTAAAAAATCAAGGTGAGGATGTATTCGCTAAATTAGCGTTGCCACAAGCAATATTACGTTTCAAACAAGGATTCGGCCGCTTAATTCGAACGAATACAGATACAGGAACGGTAGTAGTGTTAGATCGTCGTTTGACGAGTTCTTCCTATGGAAAACGATTTCTACAATCGATCCCTAACGTACCTCTTTATGAAGGGCCATTAGAAGAATTATTAGTACAATTAGAAGAACCATTAAATGAATAAAAATGGAAGAAAAATACGCCTGAAGTGCTTATAAACTTCAGGCGTAAAAAATGTGGGTAGGAGGAATTTTATTTTTCTTACTTCTTGTATACAAAATGTGTTGGTTTTCGACTTGAAACCTTTTTTTGCTGTACATGTCCTGCTATAATAGATGGGTGATGAAGCAGGGGTTGTAAAGAATGTACTCTTATTGTAACCGCATTGCGTTCTTCTATAATTAGAAATTTTTGTGTAACGGAGGAGTTTTTTCATGGAGAAGAAAATCGAAGTACTATCAACGACGCGTATTAAATATTCGTCTGATTTGTATAAAATTGTTGATAGTTTGAATCGTACGTTAAAAGAGCAGGACCTCATGTTCGGACTAGCATTAGACGAAAAAGATAAAGAAACAGCTGTATTTACGATTTACAGAACGTAGCGATACAATGAAAAAGTGGATCTTTGCAATCATTATTGTTATCGTTGCTAGCGGAATATATGGGGCGTATGTTTATAATAAAGCGATGGGAAAGAAAATTCCAAAAGAGTCGAAATTTGTAGAAATTGCTAAAGAAAAAGCAAAGCTTACAAAGGTGAAATCTGTTGATTATTACAACGGAAAATCTGCATATATAGTCGTGCAAGGTACAGATGAAAAGGGAGAACAACTTATCGTTTGGGTGCCTGAGAAAAAAGGGGATACTGTAGTAAGGAAAAAGAGCGAAGGTATTTCTGAAAAAGAGGCTATACAAAGAACAGTAGAACAAGTCGGCAATGAAAGTAAGGAATCAAAAAGTAAGCCGAAAGAGATTATGAAAGTAAAATTAGGCTTTGAAAATGATGTACCACTATGGGAAGTTACATATATTGATGATGACAATCGTTATAGTTATTACTATCTTGAATTTAAAGATGGAAAATTTTTAAGACGATATAGCATTGAAAAATAGATGTAGGGGGAACTACAAATGAAATTAGCAAAGCGAGTAGCTGCTTTAACACCGTCTTCAACTTTAGAGATTACAGCAAAGGCACAAGCATTAAAAGCAGAGGGGCATGATGTAATTGGATTAGGGGCAGGGGAACCTGACTTTAATACACCAGAGCATATTATGGATGCTGCACATAAAGCGATGTTAGAAGGGCATACGAAGTATACACCAACAGGTGGATTACAATCGTTAAAACAAGAAATTGTGAAGAAATTTACTCGCGATCAAGGTATTGCGTATGATCCATCTGAAATTATTGTATGTAATGGCGCAAAGCATGCATTATATACATTATTCCAAGTATTACTTGATGAGGGAGATGAAGTTATCATCCCAACTCCTTACTGGGTAAGCTATCCAGAGCAAGTAAAGCTTGCTGGCGGTAAGCCGGTTTATGTAGAAGGTTTAGAAGACAATGAGTACAAAATTACAGCAAAGCAGCTGCGTGAGGCAATTACAGAGAAAACGAAAGCAGTTATTATTAATTCACCGAGCAATCCAACAGGAATGATTTATAGCAAAGAAGAATTACAACAGCTTGGAGAAGTATGTTTAGAACATGATATTTTAATCGTTTCTGATGAAATTTATGAAAAATTAATTTATGGTGGCGTAGAATATATTTCAATTGCCCAGCTTTCTAATGCATTAAAAGAACAAACACTTATTATTAATGGTGTATCTAAATCTCATTCTATGACAGGATGGCGTATTGGATATGCTGCAGGAAATAAGCAGCTTATTAAAGCGATGACGAACTTAGCGAGTCATAGTACGTCAAACCCTACTTCAATCGCTCAATACGGCGCAATTGCGGCATATGCAGGCTCACAAGAACCTGTGGAAACAATGCGTCAAGCCTTTGAAGAGAGATTAAACATCATTTATGATAAATTAATTCAAATCCCTGGCTTTACTTGTATTAAACCGCAAGGTGCATTTTACTTATTCCCTAACGTAAAAGAAGCTGTAGCTTTATCAGGATATGCAACAGTTGATGATTGGGCAAAAGCTCTATTAGAAGAGGAAAAAGTGGCTCTTGTACCAGGTACAGGATTTGGTGCTCCAAATAATGTTCGTTTATCATATGCGACATCTCTTGAACAAGTAGAGAAAGCATTGGAACGCATCCATACATTTATGAAAAGTAAAGTGCAAGCTTAATTGTATATTTCGTTCATGTAATATACAAAACCTCCCTATTAATGGGGAGGTTTTTTTGACGAATTGTGGCAAAAAGAAATAGCTAAAGGTGTGTTATACTAGAGAGCGAGGTGTTTGGTGATGAAAAAGAAAATGATGTTACAGTGGTTTGAGCAGGGAAGCATTGCAATTCCAAAATTGCTTATGATGCATTATAAAAAATTAGGTTTAAATGAGACGGAATTTATGGTTGTACTTCATGTACATACATTTTTAGAATCAGGTAATTCGTTTCCGACTCCTTCAGAGATTTCTGAACGGATGACGATAACAGAAATGAAATGTATGGAAGTAATTCAAGCGTTGATTCAAAAAGGTTTTTTATCACTAGAAGGTGGACAAAGATCAGAAGCGATGATGTGCGAAAGTTATTCTTTACAACCGTTATGGGAAAAAATATTACATTTCTTAATGGATGAATCAATAGAGGAAGAGCAAAAAGAAAAAAAACAGCTGCAAGTAAATTTATATACAGTATTCGAAAAAGAATTTGGAAGACCACTTTCGCCGTTCGAATGTGAAACGTTAGGAATGTGGGAGGACCAAGATCAACATCATCCAAATTTAATTCAAGCGGCTCTTAGAGAAGCTGTAATGAGTGGAAAACTAAATTTCCGATATATTGATCGTATTTTATTTGAGTGGAAAAAGAATGGAATTAAAACGGTAGATCAGGCTCAAAATCAAGGTCAAAAATTTAGAGCGAATCAACAAAGAGCACAACAAATGACAAAACAAGAGACGAAATTTACTGGAAAAGTGCCTTTTTATAATTGGTTGGAGCAGTAATATAGGAGGGGAAATATGCTTAACAAAACGCAAATCCGTTATTGTTTAGACACAATGGCGGATATGTATCCAGAAGCACATTGTGAATTGGTTCATGACAATCCATTTGAACTTGTAATCGCGGTGGCGTTATCTGCACAATGTACAGATGTACTTGTAAATAAAGTGACAAGAAATTTATTTCAAAAATATAAAACACCAGAAGATTATTTAAGTGTTTCTCTAGAAGAATTACAACAAGATATACGCTCTATCGGATTGTATAGAAATAAAGCAAAAAACATTCAAAAATTATGTCGAATGTTATTAGATGACTATAATGGGGAAGTACCGAGCGATCGAGATGAACTTACGAAATTACCAGGTGTAGGAAGGAAAACAGCGAATGTTGTAGTTTCCGTAGCGTTTGGGATTCCGGCAATTGCTGTTGATACACATGTGGAGCGAGTGAGTAAACGATTAGCGATTTGCAGATGGAAAGACTCTGTGTTAGAAGTAGAAAAAACGTTAATGAAGAAAGTACCGATGGATGAGTGGGGGGTTACGCATCATCGTATGATTTTCTTTGGACGTTATCACTGTAAAGCACAACGACCGCAATGTGAGGAGTGCAGGCTGTTAGAAGTATGTCGTGAAGGAAAGAAGCGAATGAAGGTGAAATAAAGGATGGAGCGAGTTATAGAAATACCGAAAGAATTTCATTGCTTACCATTTTTTAAAGAAAGCGTAAATTCAATTGAGTATCATACAGACGAGTCTTTTGAAGAAATAATACAAAATACTTATTTTATATTTGATATTGAAAGACAGTATGAGCCATGGAAGGAAATTGAAAACAGCATTCCAGCAGTGTTGAATGTATGGAAAAATAAGCATGAAGACATTGCTATACTGTTTCGAAATAGAGATAAGCAAGAGGCTGAGGGGCCAATGATTCTTTTTGCAGCTCACTTGTTATCGGTTGTCTATTGGCTAAATGAGCAACCTGTTCATAGTTTGAATGAAATACAAATAAATACGAATAAATTAAAAGTGCAACCTGTTAATTTTATGGAAAGATATTCATTTATTATAAAGAAACCGAGTAATTATCATTCTTATATTCAATTAGCGCAGTTATATATCGAAATAGAAAAGCTGTATGTAAAGAAAATGATAACAAAAAAGAAGTCCGCTTCTCGTTAAGAGAAACAGACTTCTTTTTTTGTTTATTAAGACTCTGTTGTAACAACAGTACCGTCTGCGTGAGGTGTATCTCCTCCGGGATTTTGGTGTTGCTGTTCTTGTTGTTTCTTAGCTTCGTCTTCAGCTTTCTTCTTGGCCTCTTCTTCAGCTTTCTTCTTAGCTTCCTCTTCAGCTTTTTTCTTAGCTTCGTCTTCAGCTTTTCTTCTAGCTTCCTCATCAGCTTTCTTTTGAGCTTCTTCTTGTTGTTTACGTTGTTGTTCTTGTTGTTGCTGCTGTTCTTGTTGTTTCTTAGCCTCTTCTTCAGCTTTTTTCTTAGCTTCGTCTTGTTTTACTTTATCTTCATTAGCTTTTTTCTTGGCTTCCTCATCAGCTTTTTTCTTAGCTTCTTCATCGGCCTTTTTCTTAGCCTCTTCTTCAGCTTTTTTCGCATCTGGAGTTCCGCCAGGCGCAGTGAAGGATGCACCAACTGCTGGGCTTGTTCCAGTGCCTTTTTTCGCTACTACAGAGAAGCTGTAAGTAACACCTGGTTTAATACCACCAAGAGTAGCTGTCGTACCACTTATTGATAGGCTACCACTTGAACCGTCAGTTGCTTTATAGCTGGCTGCATATGCATCCACTTCTGCTGGTCCAGACCAGTTTAGTGTAACTGTGCTAGCGCCATCAAAAGTGACATTCAGACCACTAGGGGCATCTACTTTAATTTGTTTAATTGCATCTTTTTTCGCACCTTTAACGTATAACTCTCCGTTTATTTCTTGTACAGAAGAAGGACGTTCAAAGCGTGATTTATCTGTAGCGAATTTGCTCATCATTATTTGGAACATTTGCTGTGCAATTCTAGTGGAGCGATCACTAACATAATTTTTTGGACCATCTTTTTCGTAACCAGTCCAAACAGCCATTGTGTATTGTGGTGTATATCCAGCAAACCAGCTATCTCTGTTTGCATCAGCTGGGATGTCATATTTTTGAAGAACTGATGCATCAAAGTTTTGTGTTCCTGTTTTACCTGCTATGTCAACACCTGAAACGTATGCTGTTGGACCTGTACCACCAGAACCAGGTTTTACTACGTCACGAAGAACGTCAGTAACCATGTAAGCTGTATAGTCTTGCATTGCGCGTTGTTCCTTAGGTTTAAAGCTTTTCTTTTTCCCGTCCGGGAAGGTTACTTCTTTTACGAAGTGTGGTTTATTATAGTTACCACTATTACCAAAGGTTGCATATGCACCTGCTACTTCCAATGGAGACCCCTCGTTACTACCGATTGCTGTTGATTCGTAGACTTTTCCTTCTTTAAAGGTCATGCCTAAACCTTCAGCGAATTCTTTTGACTTATTAAGACCAACTGTTTGTGCTGTCTTTAAAGCTGGAATGTTTAATGACTTTTTCAAAGCTTCACGTAGTGAAACGTCACCTTTGTAGCTCTTTGTTGCATTTTGTATTTTTTTACCATTGGAATACGTATACTCTGAATCGTTTAATTGATGGTATGTAGACCATTGTAAGTTTTCAATTGCCGGACCGTAGTCGAAAATTGGTTTCATTGTTGAACCAACTTGGCGTTTTAAATCAGTTGCCATATTATGACCTTTGAAAGTAGACTTACTTTCTTTACGTCCAGCACCAATTGCTCGAACTTCTCCAGACTGTGTATCCATAAATACGAATGACCCTTGGAATTGATCGTCCGGATACTTAATAAGATTGCCATCCATAATTTTGTCAGCGTAATCTTGAGCATCTTGATCAAGTGTTGTATGAATCGTTAAACCATCTGAACCGATATTTACATCAGGATATTCTTTTTCAACTTCTTTTACAACCGCATCTAAAAATGCTTGATACTTCATCTCAGTTACTTCTGAAGACGGTTGAAGGCCCTCTGTTACTGGGATCTTAACGGCGTTATTCATTTCTTCTTTTGTTATATAACCATGTCGATTCATTAATGATAATACAACATTACGACGATTTGTTGCTCGTTCAACATTTTCCTTTTTTGTTGGATCATAAATGTTTGGACCTTGGGGTAAACCAGCGAGCATAGCAGCTTCATGTAATTGCAAGTCTTTTAAATCTTTACCATAATATTTTTGCGCTGCTGTCGCAATACCATATGAACGGTTACCTAAATTAATCTTATTTAAGTACATTTCTAAAATCTCATGTTTAGAGTATTGTTGCTCTAATTTATAAGATAAGTACCACTCTTGTACTTTTCTCTTAGCAGTTTTGTCCATCGTTAGAAAATAGTTTTTAACGACTTGCTGTGTAATCGTACTACCACCTTGGGAACCGAAACCACCAGTGACATTTTCCATAACTGCTTTTGTAGTTCGTTTAAAATCAATTCCATTATGATCATAGAAACGCGAATCCTCAGTTGCAAGGAATGCATTTTCAACTACTTTTGGAATTTGATCATAAGTAACATGCGTTCGTTTTTCAGCACCGTATTCATAGAAGAAATTCCCGTTTTTATCAAGAAACTTTGTTGATAAAGGATTAACAAGTTTGGATTTGTCTAATTTTGGAGCGTCCTTTACCATAACAAAGAAAGCGGAAACGCCGGCTACGAGACCAACGATACCAAGAAGTAGACAACCTATAAGGAATTTCTTGAAAAAGGAGCCTTTTTTCTTTGGTTTTTCTTCTTTATGTGTTTTTTTCTCTTGATTTTTCACATGATTTCGTTCTGTACGAGAACGATAATTATCTGACATTATACTTTCTCCTACCTTTCATTCTCTCCCCCAAAAGTCGAAAAAAGAGCCTTAGTGATGACTCTATCACGAAAAATAAACCGTGTCTAGTACACGGATATAGTCAATCCGAGGGTGATAACCGCATGATAATAAGGATCCATGCTCTTCTATTTCTTCTTTCGTAATCGACTTGCGTCCACCAGTATTTTGACGATTCCAAAATGCAATAATATGTTTTGCATCTAATAAATAAAATTCATCAAAAAGTGTAAATTTAATAATGACAAATGCAATTCCATTATGAGCAACCACTTGCTTCATATGTTCTATTTGATGAAGGTGGAAGTTTTGAAGTGGGAAACTAGTTTTATTTTTTGTTTCCTTTGCTTCAAAATCGATGTATTTCCCTTTGTATACACCGTTGTAATCTGTTGTAGAAGGTTGTTTAAAATACGCTTCTTTTACCACTGCAGCACTTCGAGCGGGGTAATCTACTTTTACAATTTGAAGAGGTGTAGGTTTTTTATGTACACATGCAATATTATGGGTTAAGTAATATTGATTTGTTTCATTCAATTCCTCTTCAAGGGACATACCTCTGTTGCTATAAGTATGTGTTTTTATAGGTGTTTTTTGAGGTTGTGAAGCTTGATTATACCTTTTTCCATTTGGGTAACGAATGGTCATAGTGTGTCCACTCCCAACTTACTAAGAATTACTTACAAAGGTGATTATATCAAAAAATGAAAAAAGATGTGACCTTTTTGATGAAAGGTATGATGACTTATTTATGTTTACATGGAATGATTATATGAAAATTAAACAAAATCGAGAAAAAAAGTTTTGTACAGAGGAAGAAAAAGTAATCATTCGCAATATTAAAAAGAAAACAGAAATAGCTAATGTGGACAATATTTCTCGGACACAATCTTATCAAGAATATTATTTAAGAAATAGTGAAATCAGGTGGGCCTTTTTAGCGAGTATGGTTTCGAGAAATGCGGGATGGAATATGACCGATTTAGAAGGGAGATATTATGCTACTGTTTTACCTAAAACGGTAAAAAAACATTTATTTCTTCTGTACGAACAAGCTAATTGGATTATTTTCTTAGATGCCTTTCCTCAGCTATTATTGTATGAGGAAAGTAAGAAGAGACGTACACCTCTCTTTCATTTGTTGCAATATTTCAGCGTATCAATTTTTATGGAAAAAGAATGGTTACTTTTCTGGGAGAAAAGAGATATGAATAGGCTTATAACAGCACTTATTATAAATGAACAAAATAAAATTCAAAAACCAGTCATTGAGAGCACATATTTTAAAAAACATGTATTCCATACTGCACTTTTTAAAGTACAAGAAAGATTTCATATTAGTGCAGTTATCTTCCCAACAATTGAAGGGAGAATGTATGGATTTTCGGTTTATCAATTTGAAACGTTACAACAGCGTATAGAACTGGGAAAAAAATTAGCATGGTTATTGTTTCATCCAATTTATAATGGTTCGTTTTATAAGTTTGCATTGCAAACTACACATACTGGGTCTAGAGAAGATTATGAATTTTACTCAAAGGAAACTAGAAAATCGCGTACGCCAGCACTTAGAGATAGTTATCCTGTTGTTTTACATGAAGAAATAGAAATGAGAGATTGGTTTTGTGCAAATATGAAAATGGATGTGCTATTTGTACTTGAAGAACCTAAAGAGGAAGTTAATATAACAGAATGGTATAGGAGAAAGAGGGAACAAATCTATAGGATATCTATCGTAAATCGTTTCGTTAAAAGGATGGATGAGTTCATGATATAATGAAAAAGAAGTCCCGTCTTCCATTTTGAAGACGGGACTTCTTAATTTGAAATAAGCCTGCTATGCTTGCTACGACTTTAATCTCAAAACTTAATGCTAGTAGGAGATTAAGGGTGACTTGAAATTTAACCATACGTAATAAAGTCTGGCTTTATGTAGCAGGGAAGTTTGGACCATCTAGCTTTGGATTGCCAGTCTCGGGTTTATTTTGTTGTTTGTTTTGTTTTTTCTTTTTTTCATTTTTGTTCTTTGCCATTGTACTACACCTCCTTTTTGTATTGTTACCATTTCTATAAATGACATACGAAATGATTTCTTTGACGAATAACAACTAGTTTTGTCATGTGGGCAGGAGTGGTGAATCATTCGGCGAAATTACATGACAAAGGAAAAGCAAAGAAGGAGGCGTTTTGTATATGGCGATGGTTCAGAAGGAAGATGTAATGAAAAAAATGGATCAAATGTTAAGTTCTCTCGATTTGCTGGAAATGAATATAGGGATTAGAATGAATCATGCATTAAAGGATGCGAGTGAAAAAATATGTAATAAGATAGAAATAACAGAAATGCATATTGAACATATGGAAAATAAATTAGTGCATCACGAAGAAAAAGGGAATTGGGTAAAGACATTTCAAAACGTCGTAGTGAGTGCATAATAAGGTGGGAAAGAGATGAAGAATGAAGCATTAATACAGTCTTCAGAAAAACTCATGCAGTATAATAATGAAGCGAATATAAAAAAAAGAGAGCTAATCGAATACGACTTTTATAAGGATATGAAACCATTTGTAGACATGGTAGATGAGGAATTAAAGAAGTGGAAAGAATTAGCTTATACGTGGATTAAAGAAGAAAAGCCAAAGTATATACATGTACAGCAAATTGATCAAGTATACGATAATTTACAAACGAATGTGTTACAATGCTTTGTAAATAAAGGTAAAGGTAAACGATTCTTTGAAACACACCAAGCCATTTCGTATACTTTGCAAAATATAGTTGAGCAATGTAAATAACAAGAGGGAGAACCCTCTTGTTATTTTTATGCTTCTGTCATTGTTGTAGGTTTTGTTGCGCCGTTTATTTCTAATTCTTTTATTAATGTTCGATAATCTGAAATGCATATTTTTCCTTCGAGATACCAATGTCTCGCAAAGTCTAATAATTCATTTGCATTCTCTGTGCAATACCCCTTTTTTTGAGAAAACGCTTGTTTTAAATCCCCTAATACCATGTTGATTCCTCCCCCATGAGAATCTTCTTCTTAATTATCATAGCATGGAAGGGTTTTCTTTTTTAATTTTTTAAAAATTTAAACTTCCGACAAAAATAGACAGATACTCCATCACACATATTATTTTATAGGTACATATTATATATGTAGAAACTTATGTAAAGGAGGAGAGAATGCATGTTTCAACAATCTAACGTATATCAGCAAACAAATCCATATGCACAGCAAAATATGTACCAATATAATACGGATACATATTTACGGTATAATATGTATCCTTTCGAGCCTTATTATGGAAATCAAAATTATTATCAACCGTTTGAAGTGTCATTTATGAATCAAGCTCAACAACCACAACAGCAGCAACCTTATGTGAATCAGGCTCAACAACCACAACAGCAGCAACCTCATGTGAATCAAGCTCAACAATCACAAGCTCAGCAATCACAAGCTCAGCAACCATACATGAATCAACAACAGCAGCCTTATATGAATTCGCAATATTATATGCCGCCACCATCGCCCTATGCTAATCAACAAGCGATGTTTTATCCACCAAAACAGCCGTACCCGACGCAAAGTAAACAAAAGCAACAACAGCCAAGTCAGTTTTCTAGTTTTGTTTCTCAATTTAAAACATCCGATGGTAACTATGATGTAAATAAAATGATGAATACAGCTGGACAAATGATGAATGCGATGAATCAGGTGACAGGTATTGTAAAGCAAGTTGGAGGCTTTTTTGGTAAGTAATGTTGAAGAGTTGTCTATGAAAGTATTGTATATGAAATAAAGGACTAGACAAATTTCCTTGTAATAAATGGGTATATATAACAAGCGGCTTTCTCTCTTTTCTCATACTGTAAAGTGTAATCAGATTTTTTTAACGAGAGAGGAGAGAAAAAACTATGCATCATTGTCATCCTTGTTTTGGAGGGCATAAGCCTGTAGGACCTATTTGTACAACTGCTCCTGTCGTTCATCCGACGAAACAATGCGTAACACACTCTTTTTCAACTACGGTGGTGCCACACATTTTCCCAACACATACAACACATGTACATCATCAACAAATTAAAAACCAAAACTTCTTCCCACAAACAAATTCAAATGTAAATGTTGTGGACCCAATCGACCCAGGATTCGGCGGTGGATGTGGACCGTGTGGCCATGGTCATCATCACCACGGTCATCAAATATCTCCATTTGGGCCAGGACCGAATGTATCACCGTTTGGGCCAGGACCGAATGTATCACCGTTTGGGCCAGGACCGAATGTATCACCGTTTTTACCAAACAATGTATCACCAGTAGGTCCAAATATCGGACCAAACGTTGGTGGAATATTTAAAAAGTAAATGATATGTTAGAACTAGCGAAATGCTAGTTCTTTTTTTGTAATTGGAGTGTTGATATGAAAGTTATTGCAGTAACAGGATATAAGCCATTTGAACTTGGAATATTTAAAAATGATCATCCAGGGGTGGGGTGTATAAAAAAGGCATTACACCGTAAATTAACCACTTTTGTAGAAGATGGTTTAGAGTGGGTTATAATAAGCGGCCAGTTAGGTGTAGAATTATGGGCTGCTGAAGTTGTTTTTGAAATTCAAGTAGAATATCCAGATTTAAAATTAGCGGTATTCACTCCGTTTTTAGAACAAGAAGAAAATTGGAAAGAAGATAATCGTGAATATTACGAATTTATTCTTTCTCAAGCAGACCATGTTGATAGTATCACGAAACGGAAGTATGAAAGCCCAGAGCAATTTAAATTAAAAAATCAATTTTTTATTGAAAAAAGTGATGCACTTTTAGCGGTATACGATGAAGAAAAACCAGGAAGTCCCAAATATATTGTAGAAGCAGCAAAGAAAAAAGGGGAAATAGAAAATTATCACAGTTATTTCATTCTTTTTTCTGATTTACAAGATATAATAGAAGAGGAACAGTGGAATAATGCAGAGTAATATGTAATATAGTACTCGTATATATGATTGACAAAAAGCATTGTTTCTGAAAAAATTTAGTTAATGAAAGTTTTGGTAAAAATTTGAGGTGAAGAAAATGATTTCGGATAAAATTAAATTAACAGCAAAAGATATTTTAGAAAAAGAATTTAAAACAGGTATGAGAGGTTATCAGCAAGAAGAAGTAGACAAGTTTCTTGATATGATCATTAAAGACTATGAAGCTTTCCACAAAGAGTTTGAGCAATTAAAGCAACAAAATGCTCGTTTAAAGCGTGAATTAGAGGAACAAAAACTAGCAGTAACGCAAGTTCCACAACAACCTGTACAAACACCAGTCGCACAACCGGTTTATAACAACACGAATACGGATATTTTAAAACGCTTATCTAACTTAGAAAAAGCTGTATTTGGAAGTAAGTTATACGAATGATGTAAGGTGGGAAAAGGTTTAAGCATTTTACATAGAAAAAAACGTTGCAAAATCTTTTTGTTTCCACTATACTAATGGATGTCATAACGTTTGGGTAATCGCTGCAACGCCAACGTTGTAGAGGAAAGTCCATGCTCGCACGGCCTGAGATGGCTGTAGTGTTCGTGCCTAGCCAATTCATAAGCTAGGGTATTCTGGCTGTAAGGCTGGTTTAACGGCAGGGAAAAAACCTAAGTCCTTTCGGATATGGTTTGACTACCTTTAAAGTGCCACAGTGACGAAGTCCTTGAAGAAATGATAGGAGTGGAACGAGGTAAACCCCACGAGCGAGAAACCCAAATAATGGTAGGGGAATCTTTTCCAAGGAAATGAACGACGGGAAAGGACAGGTTTTATAACCTGTAGATAGATGATTGCCACCGGAGTACGAGGCGTGGGCCGTTTGTAGTACAAAGGAACAGAACATGGCTTACAGAACGTTATGAACCAACTATGAAATAACTCAGCTCTCCTTTGTTAGAGGAGGGCTTTTTATTTGTATGAAGTTATAAAGTATGAGTTAAAATGGTTAATGAGAAAATTTTTCGTAAAATGTAATGATTAATAGGACCAATTGCTATTAATTATTGTTTGAATATACATAAGAGGTGAATGCAAATGGGAAAAGTTACTTTAATTGCAACAGCGGCAATGGGTATTGAAGCGTTAGTTGCCCGAGAAGTTCGCGATCTTGGTTATGAATGTCAAGTAGAAAACAGCAAAGTAACATTTGAAGCAGATGAAAAGGCGATTTGTCGTACGAATTTATGGTTACGTACTGCGGACCGTGTAAAAATTAAAGTTGGCGAATTTAAAGCAACAACATTTGATGAGCTATTTGAAAAAACGAAAGCATTAAACTGGGGAGATTATATTCCAGAGAATGGTGAATTCCCTGTTATTGGTAAATCTTTAAAATCTGAATTATTCAGTGTTTCGGATTGCCAACGTATCGTTAAAAAAGCTGTCGTTGAAAAATTAAAAACAACATATAAACGTACAACTTGGTTTGAAGAAGATGGTCCATTATTCCGTATCGAGATTGCAATGCTCAAGGATATTGCAACATTAACAATTGATGCGAGCGGTGTTGGACTTCATAAACGTGGATACCGTATGGATCAAGGGGAAGCTCCGTTAAAAGAAACATTAGCTGCGTCTTTAATTAAATTAACAAACTGGAAGCCAGATCGTCCATTTGTTGATCCATTCTGTGGATCAGGTACAATTCCGATTGAAGCAGCATTAATTGGACAAAATATTGCGCCAGGATTTAACCGTGGTTTCGCATCAGATGAGTGGGACTGGGTAGGTAAACAAAACTGGCGTGAAGCGCGTCAAGAAGCTGAAGATTTAGCGAACTATAATCAACGATTACAAATCATTGGATCAGATATTGATCATCGTATGATTCGAGTTGCTCAAGATAACGCAGAAGAAGTAGGCTTAGGTGATTTAATTACATTTAAACAAATGCAGGTAAAAGATTTTACAACAAAAGAGGATTATGGCTACGTTGTAACGAATCCTCCATACGGAGAACGTTTAAGTGAAAAAGCACTCGTTGAACAACTGTATAAAGAAATGGGACAAGTATTCCGCCCATTAGATACATGGTCAGCGTATGTATTAACAAGCTACGAAGCATTTGAGAAGTGTTACGGAAAAGATGCGTCGAAGAAGCGTAAACTGTTTAACGGATTTATCCGTACAGATTACTACCAATACTTCGGAAAACGTCCACCGCGTAATTCATAGTATAAAACTCCTCCAGCGCGCATATACTGGCTATTATGTAATGCGTAAAGGAGGAAGTGATATGGATAGTTTCCAATTATCAATGATTCAAAAAGCTATTCACCGTACGTATGATGAGCTCGGAAAAGAAGTGGATAGTCAGGGTGCGATTGTAGATGAAATACAAAAAGCACAAGAAGAATATTTGTCAGCTCTTTCACATGAAACAGCGATTGATAAACGGTATTTAAAGTCATTAATATAGAAGAAAATTTTCCTTTTTCGAAAGGAAAATTTTTTTTCGTGAATTTCTATGTATGGCAACAGGGGAAAGCAAATGCATACATATGCGTAGCAGTTGCTATTATTTTTTTATAGAAAAACTTTTTGGTTGGAGGCTAAGGATGTTTACTGAGAAGAGATTACCATTTGAAGTAGGGAAACAAGATAATTTTTATGATAAGTTGAATGAGTGGATTGGAGATGTGTTTTACGACATCCTTCCGGAAAAAGGTTTTGAAGAGCGTGATGAACAAATTTTTATGGCGTTTCAATTAGAGCGTGCTTTCCAAGAAAAGAAAGTTATGTTCGCAGAAGCGGGTGTAGGAACAGGGAAAACTATTGTATATCTTCTATATGCAATTTGCTATGCGCGTTATACTGGAAAACCAGCTATAATTGCTTGTGCAGATGAAACGTTAATTGAGCAGCTGGTAAAAGAAGAAGGGGACATTGCTAAATTATCTGAAGCATTAGGCTTATCAGTAGATGTAAGACTTGCGAAATCAATGGATAATTATTTATGTTTACGAAAATTAGAAGATGTTATGAGTGGACGAGCTCCAGAAGTAATTGAAGACGTATATTACGAGTTACCACAGTTTGTATTCGATCATGGTACGATGCAAAACTTTACTCACTATGGTGACAGAAAAGAATTTCCACTTTTAAATGACGAAGAATGGTCAAAAGTAAATTGGGATTACTTCCAAGATTGCTTTACTTGTGATTCTCGTCATCGTTGTGGACAAACTCTTTCTCGCGAACATTATCGTAAAGCAGCAGATTTAATTATTTGTTCTCAAGATTTCTATATGGATCATATTTGGACGTACGATGCTCGTAAGCGTGAAGGGCAAATTCCATTATTACCAGAAAGTAGCTGCGTTGTATTCGATGAAGGACATCTTGTAGAATATGCAGCTCAAAAAGCTTTAACATACCGTTTAAAGCAAACGATGATGGAGCAACTTTTAACGAGATTGTTGCAAAACGATATTCGCGAGGAGTTTGCACATTTAGTAGAAGAAACAATTTGGCAAACAGAGCGATTCTTTGATGTGTTACAAGAGAATAAAAAGGAAATTGCCGGTTCTGATCGTTTAGAAATTACTGTGACAGAAAAAGTAACAGCTGAAGCGAAGCGACTTTATGCAAAAATTGGTGAAGTCGGTGATGCATTAGTATTTGAAAGTGAAATGCATACAGTAAACACGTATGACTTAAATATCGTTGATGAGCATTTAGATGTGTTAGAACATTCACTTCGTCTGTTTATGCACGAGAAAAATGTAATTACATGGGGCGAAGAAGGTGATGGTGCCTTCACGTTAGTTATTATGCCGCGTGCAGTTGAAGAAGTGTTACAAGAGAAAGTATTCTCGAAGAAAATCCCGTATATTTTCTCTTCTGCGACATTATCGAACAACGATTCATTCGCATTTACAGCAAATAGTCTAGGGGTAAAAGATTACTTATCATTCTCAGTTGCCTCACCGTTTGATTATGAGGAGCAAATGGCGGTAAACTTACTATCGCATACGAAAGAAAATGAATGGGAAAGAAAGTGTCAATATACACTTGAAAATATACAAAAAACAAATGGACGTACGCTTGTATTATTCCGTACAACACAAGAACTTGCAGCGTTTAAAGAATATGTAAGTAAAGAACAAATGTCAGTTCCGTTTCTATATGAAGGAGATCAGGAAATTAGTCAGCTCGTTTCTCGTTTCCAAAATGAAGAAGAGACTGTACTTTGTGCCGTTCATTTATGGGAAGGTTTAGATATTCCAGGTTCATCATTATCACATGTTATCATTTGGTCATTACCATTCCCTCCAAACGATCCTGTGTTTGAAGCGAAACGTAAGCACGTAAATGATCCATTCTGGGATGTAGATGTACCGTATATGATTTTACGACTTCGTCAAGGGATTGGACGTTTAATTCGTACGAGCGACGATAAAGGTGCTATATCAATCTTCTTATCTGATTCAGAAGATGAGAAAGTAGTTGCAGCTGTGAAAAATGTACTGCCAGTAGAAGGTAAAGAATTATAAGGAGAAAGCTTGGCGCTTGCCAAGCTTTTTTCTATTATAAAAGGAATTTATATTTCCGTGTCGAATTAAGTTTGAGGTAGAAAAAGGAGGCTTTTATACGATGACAGTTGCTACATATGAAGTAGAAAAACAATTTTTAACATACGTGAAGAAGATACAGAATTACGGAGAAGCATTAAGTTTAATGTTTTGGGATTTAAGAACAGGTGCACCCAAAAAAGGTGTGGATCAGCGTTCTGAAGTAATTGGTATGCTTTCGTCAGAAGTGTTTGCTATGTCGACTTCAGATGAGATGGGAAACTATTTAACAGAGCTTGAAGCTTTAATACGCGAAGATAAACTTTCTGAAACGACGAAGAAAATGGTTGAAGAGTGCCGGAAAGAATATGATAGAAATAAAAAAATTCCACAAGTTGAATATGAGGCTTATGTGAAATTAGAAGCGAAAGCAGAGAGTGTGTGGGAAGAAGCTCGCGAAAAATCTGATTTCGAAATGTTCCGCCCGTACTTAGAAAAAATTGTGGAATTTAAAAAGAAATTTATTACATATTGGGGTTATGAAACATATAAATACAATACATTATTAGATATGTATGAGCCAGGTATTACAGTAGAAGTTTTAGATCACGTATTTGGTCAGCTTCGTGAGCGCATCGTACCGCTTGTAAAAGAAATCTCTGAGTCTAAAAAAGGATTAAAAACAAGTGCTTTATCGGAACAATTTTCAAAAGAAAAACAAAAGAACTTTACATTAGAATTATTGAAGCAATTGAATTATGACTTTGAAGCAGGTCGTCTTGATGAAACAGTACATCCTTTCGAAATTACATTAAATAGAGGGGATGTTCGTATTACGACACGCTATGATGAAAAAGATTTTCGTATGGCTGTTTTTGGAACAATTCATGAATGTGGTCATGCAGTATATGAACAAAATATTGCAGAACAATTTGAAGGTACACCACTTTGCAGTGGTACATCTATGGGTATTCACGAATCACAATCATTATTCTTTGAGAACTTTATCGGCCGTAATAAATCATTCTGGAAGAAGAATTATGATTTATTAAAAGAGTATAGCAATGGTCAATTTGATGATATGTCAGTCGATGAGTTTTATGATGCAATTAACGAATCGAAACCGTCATTCATTCGTATAGAAGCAGATGAACTTACATACCCGCTTCATGTTATGGTTCGTTATGAGCTTGAGAAAGAATTATTTGATGGTACATTACAAGTGAAGGACTTACCAGCAGCTTGGAATGATAAGATGGAAGCATATTTAGGCATTCGTCCGGAAAATAATGCACAAGGTGTATTGCAAGATGTTCACTGGGCTGGTGGTTCATTTGGATACTTCCCATCTTATGCGCTTGGTTACATGTATGCAGCGCAATTTAAGCAAAGAATGTTAAAAGACATTCCGAACTTTGATGCATTATTAGAAGAAGGAAACGTAACACCGATTCGTGAATGGTTAACAGAACATATTCACCAATATGGTAAAACGAAAAAGCCGCTTGAAATTTTAGAAGATGTAACAGGTGAAGGCTTAAATGCAAACTACTTAGCCGATTATTTAGAAGCGAAATATAAAGAGATTTATGAGTTGTAAAAAAAGAGCTGCTTAATTGCAGCTCTTTTTGTTAAAGGGGATGGGAGAATGGGTTATACATATACAGTAATGAAGCAAGAAGAAGCGGAGGAAATTGCGTATAACTGGTATTATGAAGGGAAATATTCTTTTTATGATATAGAGGCAGATGAAGAAGATTTAGATGAATTTTTACATGGTGAGAGTAGAGGGGATCATACATTTTCTGTGAAGCAAAATGGCATTCTCATTGGTTTTTTTACTGTTTGTAAAATGAATGATGGAACGGTTGATATAGGACTTGGAATGAGACCTGATATAACTGGCAATGGATTTGGTTTACAGTTCGTGAATGCTGGACTAGCTTTTAGTGAAGAAAAATACGGGTGCAATTATATAACACTATCAGTAGCGACATTTAATGAGAGAGCAATCAAAGTGTATAAAAGAGCAGGATTTGAGGCGGTTGGAACGTTTATACAGAAAACAAATGGTAGTTGTTTTGAGTTTTTGAAAATGAACTACATATGTAAACATGATTAAAAAACAGAGGGGTCTTCTGTTTTTTATTTTGATTTAGAAATATATGATACATATTTTTGTACTTGTTGTAATAGAGGGTTTTGAAATTTTGGTAAAGGATGTGTATGATAGAATTTTAGTAGCAAATAGCAGGTTTAGTAAGGAAAGGTAGAGGTAGTATGATTACAATTAAAACGAAAAATGAAATAGATTTGATGCATGAATCTGGAAAATTACTTGCTTCATGTCATAAAGAAATTGCGAAAATGATAAAGCCAGGTATAACGACGCAAGAGATTAATACGTTTGTTGAAATGTATTTAAAAAAGCATGGTGCCACATCTGAACAGAAAGATTACAATGGGTATCCATATGCGATATGTGCATCTGTAAACGATGAAATGTGTCATGGGTTTCCGGCCGATGTTTCTTTAACTGAGGGTGATATTGTAACAATTGACATGGTAGTAAACTTAAATGGTGGTCTTTCAGATTCTGCTTGGACGTATATAGTTGGAAATGTTTCTGATGAAGCAGAAAGGTTATTGTTAGTAGCTGAGAATGCTTTATATAAAGGGATTGATCAGGCGGTAATCGGTAATCATGTAGGAGATATTGGCTATGCAATTGAAAGTTATGTAACAAATGAAGGTTTTTCTGTTGCAAGAGACTTTACGGGGCATGGGATCGGCAAAGAGATTCATGAAGAACCAGCAATTTTTCATTTTGGGAAGCAAGGACAAGGGCCTCAGTTACAAGAAGGAATGGTGATTACGATTGAGCCGATTGTCAATGTAGGTATGCGATATTCGAAAGTAGATTTAAATGGGTGGACTGCACGAACGATGGACGGGAAATTATCAGCTCAATATGAGCATACACTTGCGATTACAAAAGATGGGCCAATCATTTTAACGAAGTTGTAATTGGGAATGAAAGAGTTTGTAAAACTCGAACGAAAATATTAGTTTTTAAAAATTCGTACGTGTTTTTTCGATAAATGCTTTTCAAAGTATAAAAAGTGCGTTATAATCCTTCTATAAAATAAATAGTTAGCTACACTCATATAATCGCGGGGATATGGCCTGCAAGTTTCTACCGAAGTACCGTAAATACTTTGACTATGAGTGAGGACGAATATAGTTGCTTGTTTAGCATTCTTTTTTGCGAAACTCCAAAAGCGCGTCTCTCACTTGTAACGAGTGGTGGCGGCTTTTGGAGTTTTTTTATTGCATAAGAGGGGGAACAAACATGAAAGTATTACAAGAAAAGATTTTGAACGAAGGAAAGGTTTTATCTGGTGACGTATTAAAGGTAGATGCATTTTTAAATCATCAAATTGACCCAGTACTTATGCAAGAAATCGGAAAAGAATTTGCTAAACGTTTTAAAGAAGAGAACATTACAAAAATCGTGACGATTGAATCTTCAGGCATTGCACCAGCTGTTATGGCTGCATTAGAGCTTGGTGTAAAAGTAATCTTTGCAAGAAAACGTAAATCGTTAACGTTACAAGATAATATGTACGTTGCAAACGTATATTCATTTACAAAACAAGAAACAAATGAAATTTCATTATCTCGAAATCATATTGATGAAAATGATCGCGTGTTAATCATTGATGACTTTTTAGCAAACGGTCAGGCTGCTTTAGGTTTAATGAGTTTGGTAGAGCAAGCAGGAGCAAGTATTGCAGGAATTGGAATTGTTATTGAAAAAGCATTTCAAGATGGAGGAAAGAAGCTTCGTGAACAAGGCGTTCGTGTTGAATCACTAGCAGAAATTGCATCACTTGATAACGGCACAGTTACATTTGTACAGCAAGAAACTGCGGAGGTGAAATAAACGATGAAGCAGCATCCATTTAAAATTGCATCGCTTGGTATGCAGCATATGCTTGCTATGTATGCTGGCGCAATTATCGTTCCGCTTATTGTAGGCGGCGGACTTGGTTTAAATCAAAAAGAGTTAACATACTTAGTCTCAATTGATTTATTAATGTGCGGCGTTGCGACAATTTTACAAGCATTATCAAATCGCTTTTTCGGTATTGGACTCCCAGTTGTACTTGGTTGTACATTTACAGCGGTTGGGCCGATGATTGCAATTGGAAAACAATACGGTGTGTCTTCTATTTATGGGGCAATTATTGCTGCCGGGTTATTCGTTGTTATTTTTGCGAAATTATTTGGAAAGCTTGTAAAACTGTTTCCACCAGTTGTAACAGGGTCTGTCGTTACAGTAATTGGAGTTACACTTGTTCCAGCCGCTATTAATGATATGGCTGGTGGAGTAGGAAGCAAAGATTTCGGAAGTCTTGAAAACTTAGCGTTAGCATTTGGAGTGTTATTATTTATCATCATTATGTATCGTTTCTTTGATGGGTTTATCCGTTCAATTTCTATTCTATTAGGTTTGTTGTTCGGTACTATCGTTGCAGCATTTATGGGGAAAGTAAGCTTGCAAGCAGTTGGAGAGGCGGATTGGTTCCATGGTATTCAGCCATTTTACTTCGGTACACCAACATTTGAATTAACACCAATTATTACAATGATTCTCGTTGCTTGTGTAGGGATTGTAGAAGCAACGGGTGTATACTTTGCATTATCTGATATTTGCAATAAAAAAATCGGTGAAAAAGAATTAACAAAAGGGTATCGTGCAGAAGGATTAGCGATGGTGTTAGGTGGTATTTTTAACGCGTTCCCATATACAACATACTCTCAAAACGTAGGACTTGTTCAATTAACTGGAGTAAGAAATCGCGTTATTATTTATACTTGCGGTGGTATGTTAATCGCTCTTGGGTTTATTCCGAAAATTGCAGCCATTACAACGATTATTCCGAAGTCAGTACTTGGCGGTGCTATGCTCGCAATGTTTGGTATGGTTATGGCATATGGTATTAAAATGCTAAGTAGCGTTGACTTTGGAAGACAAGAAAACTTATTAATCGTTGCATGTTCTGTTGGAATTGGGCTTGGCGTAACAGTCGTTCCTACATTATTCTCACAACTTCCAGAAAGCATTCGTATTTTAACAGATAACGGAATTGTACTTGGAAGTGCATCAGCAGTATTGTTAAATATTGTATTTAATATGGTGCCGCAGCGTAAAGTGAAAGTAAAAGAAGAGCCGGTGTCTATGCAAAGTGCAGTAAGAGAAGCGTAAAAAAGCAAGGTCTCGTTATGAGACCTTGCTTTTCTTTTTAAGTGGCATCATTTTCCCGTAAGTACCAAGACGCCAAATGTACTCAAGTGGCCCGTATTGGTAATGTGAAAGCCACCAGCGGCTAATAAAGATTTGTAACGTGTAGAAACCGACGCAGAATAGTGGTCCAACCCATAATGGAGCAAGATAATCATTTTTGAATAATAGCCCGAATACAAGTAATGTAACAATTGTATGCGAGATGTAATTTGTTAATGCCATTCGTCCAACATATTGGAATGGACGTAATACTGTTTGCCATTTTTCTTTTTGTAATAAACGCATTAACGTGACAATGTAGAAGATGAACAATGTCTTTCCACTTATCATCGTAATACCCATAAGTGAAAATGGTGTGTATGGTTGATTGTTCATAAAGAAGTAAACCATAATAAACCACATCGGTAATGTTAAAATGAACATAATGATTTGCCATTTTTTAAGTTTTGGATCTAATTCCTTAGCACGGCGGAAAATGTCTTTTTTACCGGCATATAATCCGAGTAAAAACAATCCTAGTGTTTCAGGAAGCATAATAAGACTGTTACTTATTGCTTCAGAATAGAAAGAATGGAATCTGTCTGTAATTTGTAAGTCCCAGTTTTCTAACGGCATAATGGCTATGGAAAGGCCTAGTTCATTTACCGGCACTAATAACATGAGAAGAGAACCTAATAATGTGAACAATTGCATGAAACTTAATAGTACAATTGACCATATTAAAATAGTACGTGGCTCTCTTTTGTAAAATAAAAATAAGAAAAAACCGGTAATTGCATAAGTATGTAAAATGTCACCGTCCCATAAAAGAACGTAATGTAAGAAACCAAATAATAATAAGATAAGTAAGCGGCGAACAAACAAAGTTTTTGGACGATCGGTCTTCGCCTCAGCACGATTCATAAAAATATAAAAACCTAATCCAAATAAAAATGAAAAAATTGTATAAAATTTCGTTTGAATAAACATATCGTAAAATAGGCGAATATAGCTGTCTATCCCTTCGTAAATTCCTGTAATATCACGTGAGTCAATCCCGGCAATAATTGGCCAGTTAACAAGAAAAATACCCAGTACAGCTATTCCTCTAATAATATCGATGGAATGTATCCTCTCGCCTTGTGTGAGATTTTGTGTCATTTTTTTCCTCCCTGTTAAGTAATTCCCTTTTATTATACAAAATGTAAGATGGAGGGTATAGGGGATATTTCCATTTTTTTAAACTGTTAAGTTATGTAGGATGAGATATAATAAGAGAGCACAATAAGTTTTAACCTTCTTCAAAACAGGCGGTAAAGCTCCTTCTTATAAGGAGCTTTCTTTATGAAAAGTGTTGATAATGATTCTCTTTAATGATAAACTGTATTCAAAAGTGATAATCATTATCAAAAAAAGGTTGGTGCGTAAGTATGGTATATGCGTTAGTAGCAGGTACAGTCGCTGTATATGCAGTTATTACAAAGTATGTTTTAAATGGAGTAGGAACAGCAAAATGAGTGATATGACATAAAATCCCTTTCATTTGTAAAAAGAATGAAAGGGATTTTTTATTTTTAATGAGAATATGCTGAAAATTTAGTATGATAGTAAAGTGAAACTGTAATCAATGGGTAGGTATAACTCTCACTGGTTATGAGCTCGCAAATAGCGGGGAAAAGTATATACATCTTGGATAAAGGGGAACAAGGGGATGACAAACATAGTACAGACAAACGGTATGAGAAAACTTGTTTGTTTTTATGAAGAGTGGCAAAAACACGGCGATGCAGAGAATAGTTTAAAGTTGTTTGAGGTGATTCAAAAATATAAACAAGAACAGCTTATGATAGCGTTCTGCGGTCACTTCTCTGCAGGGAAATCAACGATGATGAATCATCTATATAAAGCACAGTTGTTACCAACAAGTCCAATTCCGACAAGCGCTAACGTTGTCAAAATTGAAAAAGGAATGGATCGTGTTGTTGTAACGGTTAAATCTGGAGAGCAGTACGAATATGACGGTGCATATTCAGCAGAAGAATTAAAGCAAATTTGTAAAGATGGCGATGAGGTAATTGGTGTTCATATTTATCGGAATGATGCACCAATTCCTGAGGGTGTTATGTTAGTTGATACACCAGGGATTGACTCAACAGATGATGCCCATCAACTAGCGACAGAATCAACGCTACATCTAGCAGACGTAATTTTTTATATGATGGATTATAATCACGTCCAATCGGAAGTGAATTTGCAATTTGTTAAAGAATTGAAACAACGTAATAAAACGGTTTATCTCGTTGTAAATCAAATAGATAAACATAAAGAAAATGAATTATCATTTGAGGATTATAAAGATAGTGTGAAACAATCGTTCTCTAACTGGGATATTGAAGTAGATGGAGTTTATTATACGTCATTACGAATGATGAACCATCCACATAATGAAATTGGAAGTTTAGAAACATTAATTACTTCTATTATGAAAGAAAAAGAGCAGTATGTAAGAGAGGGAATGGAGCGAGAAACAGAATATTTAATGGGAGAACATTTCTCGTTTATTCTTTCTGAAAATGAAAAAGCTCTTTTGACATATGAGGAAGAGTTAGCATCACCGCTTTCGATTTCAGAAATAGTTGAAAAGAAAGAAGAGCTAACGGAAACTAAACATCGCGAGGCTAGTAAAGAATCTCATGTGAGAAACGAATTTATAAAAGGTTTACAAGCTATATTAGATAACGCGTATTTAATGCCGTTTGAAATGAGAGAATTGGCAAATGCATATTTAGAAACGAAATTAACAAAGTTTAAAGTTGGTTTGCTATTTGCGAAAGGAAAGACGGAGCAAGAAAAACAAAGACGTGTAGAGGCGTTTTATTCTGCCCTTCAAAAGACTGTTGAAACGCAACTTGATTTTCATGTGAAAGAATTTATTGTAGCCTTCTTAAAAGAAGAAGGATTGTTCACGGAGGAAATTGGGAAAGACATATATGCTTTAGAAATTGCTTTTGGACCAGAAATGTTAGCTGAAGTCATTAAACAAGGTGCAGGTTTCACAGGTGATTACTTACTTCTTTATACAGCGGATGTAGCGAATGAACTGAAGAAACGTTATTTTACAAAAGCACAGCAAATTTTTGATAAAAGTGCAGTCGTTTTAAAGCAAAAAGTGAAGGAAGCAGTTGCTCGTATGGAAGAAGAGATTGAAAAATATACGATGTTGCAAACGGCAAAAGAGACGGAATTACAATACAGTAACAATTTAGAGACATATGAAAGTTATTTACAAAATGTTTGGCACGAGCGTGTTGCTACACCAGAAGGATTGCAAATAGAGGAGATATTGCAACGTGAAAAACAAATTGTTAGTGAGAAATTCACACTACAAGAGCAGGAAATGGTAAATGATAACGTAGCGGCTCATGAAGAAGAGATAAAAGGAACGGCAGCTTTAAATATTCAGCGTATATTAGAGAAAGTGAAGAAAGCTGAAATGATATTAGAGCCATTGCCAGCGCTGAAACATGTACAGCAAGAGGTGATAGAAAAAAGGCGTCGTGTGGAAACGAAACAATTTACAGTAGCGTTATTCGGAGCTTTTAGTGCTGGGAAATCATCATTTGCCAATGCCTTACTTGGTGAGAAGGTACTTCCTGTATCACCAAATCCGACGACGGCAACGATTAATCAAATTTTGCCGGTTACAGAGGAAAAACCACACGGAACAGTAATGGTTCAATTCAAATCAAAGCAAGCTCTATTAGAAGATATGAAAGCTGTTTATAAGCTGTTTCATTATGAGATTACTACGTTAGATGAGGCGTTAGCACAAATTGATAAAGTTATGAAATATCCTTCACCGACTGGGAAGCAAAAAACAACATTTAGCTTTTTACGAGCGGTACAAAAAGGGTATGATGCAGTTTCTACGTATTTAGGAGAACAAGTACAAGTCACATTAGAAGAGTTCTCTGATTATGTAGCGAATGAAGAAAAATCATGCTTCGTTGAGTATATGGAGCTTTATTATGATTGTGCTTTAACAAGGCAGGGAGTAGCGCTTGTAGACACACCTGGAGCGGATTCTATTAATGCTCGCCATACGGATGTTGCATTCCAGTATATTAAAAACGCAGATGCTATTTTATTTGTAACATATTATAACCATGTATTCTCTCGTGCTGATCGTGAATTTTTAATTCAGCTTGGTCGTGTAAAGGATACCTTTGCCCTTGATAAAATGTTCTTCTTAATTAATGCGGCGGATTTAGCAGAGTCTGAAGAAGAACTTGAAATGGTAAAAGGTTATATCGCAGATCAGCTACTGCAATACGGTATTAGAAATCCGCGTTTATTTGCAATTTCAAGTTTATGTGCGCTTGAAGAGAAACAAGGAAAGAATGTTGAAAAAGAGAAGTATGGTATTTTACAAAACTCTGGAATTACTAAGTTTGAGGAATCATTTACGTCCTTTATGATGAGAGATTTAATGCTTGTTTCTGTGCATGCTTTATATGGTGCGTTGCAAGGGGCAAATCAGCTTTTAGTAAACATGATAAATGGTGCAAAGCAGGGGAATGAAGAGAAAGAGAAGCAAACGAAAAAATATGAAGCAGAGCGTGATCAACTACTTCATATTATTTCATCATATAGTGTACTTGCTGAAGAACAGGCGATGCAAAATGAAGTGAAAGAGTTGCTTTATTACGTGCAACAGCGTCTATTCCTACGTTATAACGATGTGTTTACTGAATTTATTAATCCGGCGTCACTTCGAACGGATGGAAATGTGAAAACACAATTGCAACAGTGTGTTATGGAATTAGTAGCATTTATTCAGCATGATTTATTACAAGAAATGCGTGCGACATCATTACGTCTTGAAAAATGGATAGACGAAGCGATGAAGCGTGCAAAGGACGAAATTGTAGTGAACTGTAAAGTAGAAAATCAATCAATTTCTATGAATGGAACAGTTGAGTATGAATATAAAGATATTACACATAAAGAACCGTTCCCTTCAGTTGAAATAAAAGATTTCAAAAAAGCACTGGCGCATTTTAAAAATGAAAAAAGCTTTTTTGAAAAAAATGATAAAGCTTTCATGCAAGAAGAGGCTAAAGTTGTATTAGAACCTTTCGTATCAAACTATGTAGCTGATGAAAAAGATTTATTTGTTCATCATTATAAGCAAGAGTGGGATTTGAAATGGAACTTATTCCAAAAAGTAATGCAGCAAGATGTGATGAATTATTATGAAAGTATATTATTTGCATTGGCTGAAACGATTGATGTATCTCTATATGAACAAAGTAAAGAACAATTGCACAAGCAGTTAGTAGAGATTGAAAAAGAAATTTATGTTATATAGTCGTTATGAGAAAAAGATTCGTTCAATTTTCTTTTGCAGTACAGTATCTAAAGATTTTACAAATCCAGCAAATTCATCGGTAGAAATCATATGAGTAAGAACAAGTCGTCTGCCGTCTGGTGTTTCACCGCATAAGACGAATGAAGAAAATTCGTATATTTTATTTTCAACTACTAATTTTGGATAGGAATACGTGTCGCTTTTCTTCTTCTTTCCATCAATAGAGATGACGTTGCATTTTTTCTCATTGTTGTCCATGGTGAATCCCTCCTTTCTATTATTTATGGTAGACAAGGAGGGTTTAGAACAATAGAGATGGGGGGGATTTTTTATGTCTTTTGTAATAGAACGTATTTTAAAAGAGGCTATACCGAAGTCTTTATTGCTACTTGCTGATCCAAGTGAACGGCAAATAGCTATATATGTACAAAGAGGGTTAACATACGTAGCAAAGCAAGGGGGCAGCATCATCGGTGTGTATGTTCTTTTGGAAACAAGGCCGAAGACGATGGAAATCATGAATATTGCAGTTGCAGAGCATTTGCAAGGAAAAGGGATTGGGAAGAAGCTAGTAAGGCATGCCGTAGAAACTGCTAAAGGATATGGTATGTCAAAACTTGAAATTGGTACAGGCAATTCTAGTGTTTCACAACTTGCTTTATATCAAAAATGTGGATTTCGTATTTTTTCTATTGATTTTGATTACTTTTCGAAGCATTATGAAGAAGAGATTATTGAAAATGGCATTGTATGCCGTGATATGATTCGGCTTGCAATGGAATTGAATTAGAACGTATAACTTATTTAGGGGGAAGAGAAGATGGAAGTACATAAAGCAATTACAGCACATTCTCGTAAACAAAATGAAAGTGTAAAAGCATGTTTACAATTAGATGCGCAGCGTGAAGCAGCTATTGAAGCAGCCGTATCTCTTGCGTCAAATGGGAAAGAATTTTCGGTTGATGTCATTAATGTTGTAACAAAGCAAATTAATGATCTTGCAAAAAATGGTGTTACCTTGCAGCGTAAATATGTTACAGAAGAAATGGTTATGGAGTATGTAAGTCGTTTACAAGAGAAAGAAGGTCGTTAAAGATGATAGTTACAGTCGAATGGTTACGTGAGCATATAGAAGATGAGAACGTCCGTGTAATCGATTGTCGTTTTGATTTAGCGAATCCTAATTGGGGTAGAGAAAAGTATGAAGAAGAACATATTCCTCATGCGTTATATTTTGATTTGAATTTAGATTTATCAAGTCCTATAGCAGAACATGGTGGCCGCCATCCGTTGCCAAGCATTGAAGAGTTTGCGGACAAGCTTTCGGAGGTTGGTATTGATGAACATACGACAGTAATTGCGTATGACAGTCAAGCTGGTGCAAATGCTGCTCGTTTATGGTGGTTATGTAACTATGTAGGACATGAGAAAGTATATATATTAGATGGTGGTTTCCCGGTTTGGAAAGAGAATGGACTACCGACAACAACGGAAATTCCTGTTGTTATACGAAAAACATTTAAAACAAACATACAAGATCATATGCTTGTATCGATGGAAACAGTAAGAGAGAATATCCAGGCAGGTGCAGATGTTACGTTAATTGATTCAAGAGAGCCAAAACGTTATGCTGGTGTAGAGGAACTTGTCGATCATAAAGCAGGACATATTCCGACAGCAGCAAACTATTTTTGGAAGGATGGAATGTTGCAATCAGGACAATTTAAGAATGAAGCTGAGCAACAAGAACGATTCCAAAACCTGTTGAAAGATAAGGAAACCATTGTATATTGTGGTTCTGGTGTTACGGCATGTCCAAATATCGTTGCATTAAAATTGGCTGGATTCCAAAATGTTAAATTGTATGCAGGTAGCTGGAGTGATTGGATTTCTTATCCAGAAAATCAAATTGCAAAAGAAGAAGATTAATCACTTGCATGCAAAAATAATTTGTATTAAAATAAGGTCACAAGCAAGAGATTGCTCGAAAAACTTTGTATTTTACACATTAGAAACAATGTGATAATATAACGACAAGTAAATAATACATCCTGCGGTGTGCGTAACTTATTTATGTCTAAAACCGATGTTAGTTATACGGAAGCTCAATATTTAGCGACCATCATCAAGCCTTCCTTGTGGAGGAAGATGTACGGTAACTGTGAGGGCATCCACCTGCGAGTAGCGGGTTTTTGGACATTTACGAGGAGCGGCACGTGCGGGGGTCTTATTTCAACTAACCTTATATAAAATTCCTACGGTGTACGTAGCTTATGCATGTCTTAAACCAATAAGTTTAATATGGAAGTTCAATATTTAAATGTAGCTAACATGCCATCTTTTTAAGAAGGAAGTTACAAACATTTGTGAGAGCATCCACCTGTGAGAGCAGGTTTATGGACATCTAGAGAGAACGGCATATGTGGGGCTATATAAAAACCTTACGTTTTATACGTAAGGTTTTTTTGTTGCATAGATATATCAATATTATCTTGATTCACCTGTGAAGTTTCCGTAATAAATGTAGCACTTTCTGTCTTCATCAATCTCTCTTGAATCCAAGGAGAATTCCATAGACATGCCGTCTCGCTGAATATATATAATATCTGAATGAAGAGATGGTAAAATTTCTTCGTAGTTCCATACATCTTGACTATCTACTATGTTTGAACTCGTTTCACTTAGTTCTCTAATTTCAAAACCGATGTAGGAGTATGTAGGGTCTGAAGGGTCATTTGCGAAAACTTCTTTTTGAATATAAATAACTGCTGTTCCGTCTGGATCAACCGAAGTTGCAGTAACAACATAAGTATTTTTCTCTTTAATAAAATATTCACAAGTCATGCGTGCGATAATTTCAGAATTAGAAATATTTGCGTAGTTCCATAAAGCAGGATACCCTTTTGTTTCATCATTAAGTCGATATTCTAAGCGCATTTAATCCCTCTTCTTCCTTTTTCTTCTACTTTATCATGCCGTCTTATATAATAGAAATATAATTTAAAAAGGGGAGTGCGAAGGTGACAAAAACGAAATGGCTAGTAGGTGGTGTCGTAACATCTTTAATGACTGGCACTTTATTTGGCTGCGCACAAGATCTTCCCCCAAAACCGAATGATAATAGTTGTTCTGATTGGGATTGGGATGATGAACTTGGGGTATGGCAGTGTGATGATAGTAGTTCAGGTTATCGTGGGCATTATTTCTATGGTGGGCGATACTATCAAAATAAGTCCACCTTTAAAAATTCATCGGCGTTTAAATCGTATCAATCGTCTGCTGAATTTAAAGGTGGAATTGGAAGCGGTTCAAAGGGAGGATTTGGGGGCTAAAATATGTCGCAATACATAAGGGATCGAAAAGAATTTTATTTAAAACATCCGAATTTTTGGTCGGATTTATATGAATGTGAGTATAGTTTGTTTCATGTTTTTTCTATAACAAATCAGACTTTGGACCAATTACACTTAGCGACTGAACGAATGGGGAAAATATTTTTTAAGACTGCTAGACTGCTGCGTAATTTAAGTGACGAACAGCTTCTAGATCTTGGCTTTCCATCCGCGAGTTTATCTTTCATTAGAATGAAAGGGCTTTATCCTGAATCTGTAATTTCGCGATTTGATTTTGCTGTAACAGAGGATAACAAAATCAAAATGCTTGAGTTTAATAGTGATACACCAACTTTTATTGTGGAATGTTTTCAAATGAATGGGAAAGTATGTAAAAATCTAGGCTATGATGATCCAAACTCGGATCAAGAACGATTGCTAGCTTCTGGTGTAACGAAAGCAGTAATGGAAGCGACAAAGGGATTAGATAATCCAAATGTTGTTTTTACAGCACATCATGAACATATCGAGGATTGGAATACCACTATGTATTTAAGTCAGCTATGCCATGTTGAAAATAAAGTAGTGCCAATGTCAGAACTTAGAATTACAAAGGATGCTCTAGTCGATAAAGATGGGGCAAAGATTGATGTTTTATATCGCCAAACATATCCGATAGAAGATTTAATTGAGGATCAAGATCCTGAAACAGGAGATTTGGTAGGTGTGGAACTGTTACAACTTGTAAAAGCCGGAAAGCTTTTTATAATAAATCCTTTGTCAGCATTTTTACTTCAGCCAAAATCAATTCAGTGTCTTATTTGGGGGTTAGCAGAAGAAGAGGCCTTTTATACAAATGAGGAACAACAGTGGATTAAAGAATATATGTTACCTACATATTTAGAACCAGATTTATTTTTAGGCAAAGGTTCTTTCGTTCAAAAACCTTCATTTGGGAGAGAAGGAGATACAATTACGATTCGCGATAAAGACGAAAATATTATGCTTCAAAATGCACACCAAACGTATAAAGCGTCACTGCCGATATTTCAAAAGTATACCGAACTGCCAGTCGTATCCTTGGAAACAGAAAAAGGGATCGAGAAACTGTCATATGTGTTTGGTTCGTTTTTAATTGCTGGAAAAGCGAGTAGTATCGGTATTCGTGCGGGAGAAAAGATTACCGGAAATGAATCGTACTATTTACCGGTAGGTATAAAAAGGAGGGGAAAAAATGATTAATTTTTTATTATATTTAGCAGTAACACTCGGCCTTTTATGTATAGGTCTGTTCTTGATGGAAGTGACAACGAAAGTTAAGGAATTTAAGTTAATGGCTCAAGGAAATAAGGCGGTAAGCTATGTGCTTGGAGGACGATTACTTGGGTTAGCTATTGTTTTATATTCGACAGCAGCTAATTCAATTTCACTTCTTGATATGATTTCGTGGGGAGCAGTTGGGATTTTGGCTCAAATTATCGTTTTTTATTTAGCTGAGTGGCTTACACCGCGCTTTAATATAAACAAAAGTCTTGAAGAAGATAATCAAGCAGTCGGTCTTTTTCTTATGTTTTTATCGCTTTCAATTGGGATTGTAATTGCTGGCTGTATAACTTATTAAAAACTTTACGTTAGTTTGCCATACCTTTTGAAAAAATTGTAGGCTATGGTTGACATCTATTTTAAATAAGAGTAACATTTTCAATGTAATGAAAATAAGTCTCTGTTAGGTGAGGCTCCTGTATAGAGAAATGCTACTGCCCAAAAATGTCGAGAGACGCCAATGGGTCAACAGGAATGATCGAATTAAGGTTTTTCTTAACGTAGCTGGTAATGTACCTATGCTATACAGTGCTAAAACTCGGTGAGGGAGAGGTCCGTAGATTTCTAATTATATTAGAAATCGTTTATTTGTGTATGTAATGGCCGCTACTCTCTTAAGGGTAGGGGTCTTTTTTGTTACCAAGCTATGAGTAATTTCATAGTATAAACTATAAAATTAAACGAGGAGGTGAGGAGCATGTCAAATTCTGACTCGGTTCCGTTACCCATATACTTCAAATCAAAAATATATGATGTAGGCAGGAAACGACTTGTTCCTCCCTCTATATTTATCACAATGTAGCGTTTATAAAGCGCTAGACACTTTCACAGTAAAGTGGATAAATTGAGAAACAAAGCGTTTCTTCCTATGTTGTAAAGGAGGAGACGATAATATGTTATATGCAAACAAAACTGTGGGTAACACGTCATATAAACTAAGTAAAAAATCAATAAAAGAACAAACAATGCTTCAAAAAAATAAAGATTTATTAATTGAAATTGCAACAAGAGATGTAAAATCTGTATTTGCATATTTTAAAACAACAAGAGACGGACTATCAATGAAAGAGGCACAAAAACGTATTCAAGTATATGGCCGAAATGAACTAACTTCAAAAAGAGCACTTCTTGCAGAAGTAATGATAAAGCTTGGTGGCATGATCCCAGGTTTTTCAAAACAACGTGTGTGTGATGAATTACAACGTGAAACGATTACTGTATCTAGAGTAGAATGTTCTAGTAGTACAGGGCTAAATAGTGAACTGAAAATGATGGAGATACCAGTGCAAGAACTTGTACCTGGAGATATGATTTTTCTTTCGGCTGGAGATGCTGTGCCAGCTGATGTACGTATTATTTATGCAGATGATTTATTAGTAAATGAGTCTGTGTTAACGGGAAACGAAGCGAGTATAGAGAAGTTTGAAAGCTGCTATCACCTTGAACGTAAACGATTTATTCCATTAAAACGGATGAAAGATTATAATCCACTTGAGCTTGAAAATGTATGTTTTAAAGGTTCGCATATTGTTAGTGGAAATGCAAAGGCTGTCGTTGTTTCTACTGGGAAAAATACGTATTCAGGCATATTGCATACATGTTGTAGTAGGATGTCTTAATGTGTTAATGGTGCTAAATATACAAAAACAATGTATAATAGACAAAGTTGAGCAAAAACGTAGAATGGTAATCTATTTATATAACCTTACGTGATAACGTGAGGTTATTATTTTTTTAATAGGAGAGGAATTATGAAAAAAGTATTATTAGTTGATGGTATGGCACTATTATTTCGTGCTTTTTACGCAACAAGTGTCTACGGACAATTTATGAAACGACAAGATGGAACACCTACGAACGGGATTCATGGTTATATGAAACACTTGTTAACAGCTACGCAAGCGATCGAACCAACACATATCGTTACATGCTGGGATATGGGAAGTACGACATTTAGAACAGAATCGTTCTCGAATTATAAAGCAAATCGTGCAGCGCCACCAGAAGAATTAATTCCTCAATTTGATTTAGTACAAGAAATGACTGCGAAATTATCCATTCCAGTTATCGGTATGAAAGGCTACG
The DNA here is from genome assembly GCF_038006445.1 of Bacillus sp. FSL K6-1218. Taxonomy (NCBI): domain Bacteria; kingdom Bacillati; phylum Bacillota; class Bacilli; order Caryophanales; family Bacillaceae; genus Bacillus; species Bacillus sp. FSL K6-1218. The sequence goes on from NZ_JBBOVE010000001.1 coordinate 1,547,339, forward strand.
AAGCCGATGATTGTATCGGTACGCTTGCAAAACAATATTGCAATGAAGCTGAAGTTTATATTTTAACTGGTGATACAGATTTACTTCAACTTGTTGATAAGAACGTTACAGTTATGCTTCTGCGTAAAGGAATTGGAAATTACGAATATTACACACCGGAGAAAATCATGGAAGAAAAAGGTATAGAGCCGTGGCAAATCGTCCATGCAAAAGCTTTCATGGGAGATACAAGTGATAATTATCCAGGTGTAAAAGGTATCGGTGAAAAAACAGCGTATAAGCTTATTCAAGAGCACGGAACAGTATCCGCTGTACTAGAAAATGTAGAATCATTAACAAAAGCGCAGCGTACGAAGATTGAAAGTGATTTAGAGAACTTAAATATTTCGTTACAATTAGCACAAATTCACTGTGAAGTTCCAATTTCATGTTCACTAGAAGAGGGATTACACACAATGGATGGAGAAAAACTTAGATTTGTTTGTGAAGAAATGAATTGGGGAAGACCTGAAATATTAATAAATATGCTATAAATAGTTTGGAAAGAGGGATGTTGCATAAGTCGAGCTTTGATTTATGCAACACCTTCTTTTTGTTTTTGTAAACAGTATTATAGTAAATAAAATTATGTCGAACTCAATTTTAAATATATAAATGTTTCGACAAGGTATAATGATAAAAGTTGATGAAAATAGTAACTTTTATAATGAAGTGAATTAATTTCAACATAGTTTTAGATAGTCTCTTTTTTCGTGTTCACAAAGTTGTCAGAAAATAAACGGAATTTTCATATGAAGTTCAAATAGAATTCACAACAATCAATTATTATAAGAACACACAGATAATTCTTTATCTTTTATATAAACCATCCCCCAAGGAGGACAATGAAAATGAGAAAAAAAGTGAGAAAATCTTTTAAACAATTATTAATTGAAAATAAACAATCACTATTAAATAATAAAGAAAATATGAAAGAAATTGAAGAGAGAATTGAGAAACGACATGTGGCATATAGTGGTGCTAGTAATTAAATAAAATAAAAAAGATAGCCTATATAGGCTATCTTTTTTATTTTATATTGAAAAAACGTTATTCATCTCTTTAATTTTGTAAATATGCAAGATATTTTTATAGTGTTTTTCTATCAATATTACTCATTTTTCGAGGTTGAAATTGGTATATACCAATTTTTGAGATTTACTATTCATAATATTACCAAAAATGTTACAATACACTCAAATTTATACTATAAAATCATTTTAATATGAAAAATTGGAATGAAAAGAAAGGAGAGGAATATGAATAAAGATGTCGCTTTGAAATGATTATTATCATTTCATTAGGAGTTGATGTAAAAAGATGAAGAGATACGAAGAATTGGACTCTATAAGAGGGATTTCTTCATTAGTAGTAATGATTGGTCATCATTTAATGATTTTTTCAGCATTTCAAAATTACAGTTATGAAGATAATAAACCATTTGTTGTGTATCTATTAAAAGAAACGCCTGCTCGTCTAATTTTTAGTAGTGGTAACGAATCTGTTATTATCTTTTTTGTTTTGAGCGGATTTGTTTTGTATGAATCTATTCAAAAAAACTATAGTAGCTATGGGTCATACCTTTTAAAACGTATATGTAGAATATACATTCCTTATATTGTGGCAATAATTATAGCTATTATATGCCAGACTACAATTAGTGAATATGGTATTTCTTATTTAAGTGAATGGTTTAATCGCTCATGGACGATTGAAAGTTCTTCAAGTTTAATCGCACAACATATTTTATTGGTTGGGAAATATAATACAGATGCATATAACGGTGTGATTTGGTCGCTTGTCCATGAAATGCGAATATCAATAATTTTCCCGTTAATTTTGATGATTTGCTTACGAAAAACGTTGAGGTGTTCATTACTATTATTGTTTAGTTTTAGTATATGTTCTGTCATGATATTATTTTTGTTCCGTTCGAGCTTAACATTAACAAGCTATGCATTAACGTTGCATTACACGGTGTTGTTTTTACTAGGAGCACTAGTTGCGAAGTATAAAAATAATTTAATAGTTTTTTATAGTAATTGTACTAAAAACACGAAAATTGCATGGTTTTTATTTGCAATTTTACTTTTTATGTATGAAGGGCTTATTGGAGAAATTAAAGTGCTCAATAATTTTATATTTCGAGACTACATAGTGGCGATAAGTGCATGTCTATTTGTCATATTAAGCTTGTCAATATCAACTTTGTCGTCCTTACTACGTAATAAATACTTGTTATATTTGGGGAAGATTTCTTACAGTCTTTATTTATATCATATTATATCGTTATTTTCCCTTATATACATGCTCCATAAAATATTACCGTTGCCTATTATTTTAATTTTTTCACTTGTTTTTTCGTTTATATTTGCAATGCTTTCGTATATATATGTAGAAAAATTTGCATTCAGAGTTGGAAAGTATGTAACAAAACAAGTGGATAGAAAGGAGAAAGGGTTATCTGTAAAGAGTGACTTGCAGGATGTTATTCAGAAAAGGGCGGTGAAATAATTGAAGCAAGAAATGAGTATAAAAGATTTTCAACAATTATTGAAAAGAAGATTCGTAACGATTATTTTAACGATGTGTTGTTTAACCGCTTCTTTAGTTCTTATCTCTATGTATGTTTTAAAGCCGTCATATCAATATTCAACGCAAATTCTTGTTGGGAATTTAGATGAGTTTAATAAGGAAAATTCAACAAATAAAACACAAGAAAATAAGCAACTAGTAACATCGTATGTCGATATTTTAAAAAGCCCATTAATTATTTCAACAGTTAAAAAAACTTTGAAATTAGAGCAATCAAGTTATGAATTAGCACAAAAAATCTCGGTGGTAAATACGGACAACTCACAAATTGTAACTGTTACAGTAAAAGATTCCAATCCGAAAGTCGTGAAAGACATAGTAAAGACATTGGCAGAGCAATCACAAAAAAGCTTTCAACAGTACACAAATGTACAAGGAGTGAAAGTATTAACTGATCCTGAGTTACAGGAACAGGCCGAAAAATTGTTTCCGAAATTTCAACTGATCATTCCTATTTCTTTAATTGTTAGTTTTTTTGTTGGTATAGGTTTAGCTGTATTTCGAGATTATTTTGATGAACGTATATACGTGGAACAGGATTTAGAGAAAATAACAACAGTTTCTGTTATTGGTTACATAAATATGAAACCGAATAGAAAAAAGAAACCTACAGAGGTTGATAAACAATCATCTATATATCGAGGTGAACATGTCGATGTTTAGGACAAAGAAACAGCTGCCATTCAATATGCATGATGATCTGATGAAAGAGCAGTTTTATACGGTATATCACGAGCTGAAAAAATCTGGAAAACAACTATTCACAGTTAGTTCAACGAAGGACAGAGGTGTTGTTGCCTCGCTTATAGTAAATATGGGTCTAGTGTTTGCGGAAATGAAGAAAAAGGTGTTACTTATTGATGTGAATTTTTCTGACCCTAAACTACATGTATTATTACAAAGTAATCACATGATAACAGTAAACGATATAATAAGTTCTTCCCCCTGCAATTATGAATCTTTTTCTAGTAATTTGTCTAAATACTTATATTGTATTCCTGCAAAAAAAACAGTACACACAGGGACACCCTTAGTTGCTATGGATGAATTTGATAATGCGATTGCTAAGTGGAAAGAAGATTTTGATTACATTTTCTTTTATTCCTCTGAAGTATTTGACCTTCCTGCTACGCACATTATTGCAGGGAAGTGCGATGGAGTGGTTTTAGCAGTTAAAAAGCGAAAAGATTCACTACGTACAGTGCAAAAAGTAATAGCGGATATAAAGAGGAAAGAATGTGAATTAATAGGTATAATTTTATATTCTTGAATGTGGGGGTAACGATCCATGATTCGTGAAACAAATCAAGCCAAGTTGTATACGATTCCGGCTCAAGAAAAGCCTAGCATATTGAATCGAAGTGTAAAACGCTTGTTTGATATTATATTTTCAATCATATTGTTACTATTAACGATACCAATTATGTTGTTCTTTTGTATTATGATTACTTTAGAAACATCAGGGGCTCCAATTTACTTTCAAGAACGTTTAGGTATAAACGGGAAGAAGTTTAATGTATTTAAATTAAGGTCGATGGTAAAGGATGCTGAAATGAACGGACCACAATGGGCAAAAGAACATGATCAAAGAATTACAAAAGTTGGATTGTTTATAAGAAAAACGAGAATTGATGAATTACCACAACTCTTAAATATTTTAAGAGGAGATATGTCTTTTGTAGGTCCTAGACCAGAGAGAGAGTTTTTTTATAATGAATTTGATGCGTATATTCCAGAATTTAAGGATCGTTTAATGGTAAAACCAGGCTTAACAGGATGGGCACAAATAAATGGAGGGTATAATCTTGATCCAAAGGAAAAGTTGAGGTTAGACATGGAGTATATTGAAATGAAAACGATTCGGATGGACATCCGTATTTTATGTAAGACCGTTTTAATTGTATTGAACGGTAATGGTGCAAGATAAATATATATGTAAACAAACAACATATGTAAGTAGGTTACTTGCAAAGGAGAACTGGTATGGGTAGATCTATTCTAAATAATATTATCCATCTATTTTATAGCACGATTTTAGCTAACCTTCTTCAGGCTGTCAGTTTAATTGCTTTAGCAAACTTTTTTAATGCACAACATTATGGGATGTTTAGTGTTGCCATAGCAGTGACGTTTGTTATGTTATTTTTTACAGACTTAGGACTTAGTAATACGTTTCTTCGAGAAGGGGCAAAGGATGGAGCAGATTTAGAGAAGATTTTATCATCGTATGTAAAAATAAGAATGATTCTACTTATTTTTATTTCTATCATCGGTTATATTTCTATTCATTATATGTATGCGGATAAAAATTTAATTTATATGACGATAAACGTAATGTTTTTCATGTTAATAGGGTTAACTTGGCAAAACATAGGGATTGCCTATTTTCAACTGACGGAACGTATGAAGTATATAGCGCTCATTAAAGTTGTATCATCATCGGTTGTCATTATAATTACATGTTTTTGTATTTTCGGAGAGTTACCGGTGTATGTAACGGCTCGCTTATATGCTTTTGGGTATATGATCGGTGGTTTATTCAGTATATATATCATGAGAAGAAAGACGAAAATGAATATGAAAGTCGTCATTCATAAAGCGTTATTTTGGCAATTAACTCCTTTTATTATTAGCGGTTTTTTAATAATGAGTACGCCACAATTAGCGCCTATCTTGCTTAACTATACATTGCCATTAAGTATGGTAGGTGTTTTTGCAGTGGCGTATCGGATGCCGGCAGCTTTATATCAAGTACCGGGGGTAATTGCAGGTGCATTTTTTCCAGTGCTCTTTAAGCATTATAACCAGAATAATTTAGAAGAGCATACGAAATTAAATTTGCTTCAAATTAAATCAATGGCGATTGTAGGAATATGTATGACGATCGGTTTATATCATTTAGCACCATACTTTATTTCTATATTTTTTCATGAAGAATGGAGCAATGCAGTAGAACCACTCCAAATATTATCATTTCTTATTGTGCTACAAAGTTTAAATATTGCCATTGCTGACGGTTTAACGACAAGTGGATGTCAAAATAAGAGAACTGTTGTGCAGTGTGTAGCATTGGTGATAGGTGGGGTTATGCTTTATAGCTTTAGTAGTATTGGTGGAGTGATAGGAGCGGCATACGCTATGGTTTTATTTGAAATTGTCGCTTTAGTGGGATATATAGCGGTAAGTGTAGTGAAGAAAAAAATTGTATTCCAAATTGTAATACCGTATACAATTTATTTTGGTGTAACCTTTATTGGAGTGCAATATATATTGCATACATATCATTTAATTGCGCTTGTTCTTAATATACTAATCGTAGTAGCTGCCATATTCCTATATGATTATGAGCTGAAAAAACTTCTTCTTTCTTTTATAAGAAAAATACGCAAAAAGGATTATATTACGAAACAGGGGATATAGCCTATGGAAAATAATATGAAAGTATCGATGGGATGGATTATTCTTCTAATATTATTTGTTATGTTAAGTAAATACAATTTATATATTGGATTTTCATTGAAGATATATATGATTTTTTTAGTCATATATTTTTGTTTAACAATTAAAGACTTTCATATTCAAAAGTTATATTTTCATGAAGTTGTATTTTTACTGTTTTATTTCATTTATTGTTTAAGTGGAATTCTTTCTATGTATTTAAATGCTAGTATTCGTATGATTTTTGGCGTGCTACTCGTTTTAGGATGCTATTTTATAATGAGGAATTTATTGGGGAATACTGAAATAGTGGTACTTGAATCATCTATTGCTTATGTAGGAGTAGTATTTAATGTTGTAAGTCTAATACTCTATATAATCGGTTTACAATACTTTAGTTTATACGGTGGAGAAGAGAGAGAAATTTTTGCCGGGTTATTAGTTGATAGAGGATATCCACGGTTAATTGGATTGCTAGATGATCCTAACATTTTTATTTTCTATAATACAATATTTTTTATGTACTATATGACGAATTTGCAAAATATTACTAACATGTTAGGGTTGATTTTATGTGTTACGACGAGTCTATTAACCTTTTCAAGGGGCGGTATATTAGCGCTTGTACTGGTCGTTTTTGTATATATATGTATGTCTAGTTTCGCTAAAAAAATAAAAATAATTATGAGTTTAGTATTGTTTAGTGTAGTTATTTTTAGTTTATCGAATAGTGTAATGGGGGGCCAATTAGATGACATATTAAATAAACGAATTTCTGATTTTTCCCATGATAATGGAAGTGGTAGATTTACATTATGGGAAGCTGCTTTTAAATATTATTTATCCAATCCATATATCGGAATCGGTGCTTTTAACTTTTCGAATTATTATGAGTATCAATTTAATGAAAAATTATATGTACACAATACATTTTTAGAAATTTTGTCTGAATCGGGTACAATTGGTTTTCTTCTATATAGCACGTTTTTATTCATATTAATGTTCAAGCTAGCGCAGCATACTTTGTTTCGTGAAAGGCCATACCTTCTATTGACTATGATTGCATTTTTATTTCAGATGATGTCATTGTCACTTATTATTAACGAAGCGTTCTTTTTATTTTTAGCAGTTGTTGTGAAGTATATTTCAATATATGAAGGAAGGGGAAAGATAGATGGTAAAATGTCTATCAGCACATAACGAGCCGCCTTATGTTTCTGTAATAACACCTTCTTATAATAGTATACGATTTATAGGTGAGACAATTTTATCTGTACAGAATCAATCGTATGAAAACTGGGAAATGATTATCGTTGATGACTGTTCAACCGACCAATCTGCCGCAAAAATTAAAGAGATAATAGAAGGAGACTCACGAATTAGGTTATTATCATTAAAAGAAAATGTCGGTGCTGCTAAAGCTCGGAATTTAGCGATTCAAGAGGCGAGAGGAAGGTACATTGCCTTTTTAGATAGTGATGATATATGGTTGCCGCATAAATTGAAGACACAATTGTTATTTATGGAAGAAATGAATATTGCTTTTTCATATGCGTCGTATAGTTTAATTGATGAAAATGGTAATGAACTAAATCGCGAAGTGAGTGTACCAAAATCTGTTGACTATCATTATTTAGCAGGGAATACAATTATCGGGTGTTTAACAGTGATGATTGATCGTGAAAAAATTCCGTATGTGGAAATGCCTAGTATACAGCCGGAAGATACAGCGTTATGGCTGAACTTATTACATGAAGGGTATGAAGCAAAAGGGATACAGCAAGTATTAGCAAAATATAGAATTGTTACAAATTCTGTTTCTAGAAATAAAATTAGAGCAGCTTTCCGGTATTGGAAATTGTTAAGGGAACAAGAACGACTGAATTCGGTGCAAATTTTTTACTATTTTAGTAAGTATGCTTATCATGCTTATAAAAAAAATAAAATCAATGTAGTTGGGAAGACGCAATTATGAATATACTGTTGATGACAGATAAACTAATAACTGGCGGAGCCGAGAGCTATTTCTGTAAATTGGAAAGTAATTTGCGTTATGAGGATTTTAAGATTTATACAGCTGCAGGTGATGGAGAACTATATGAATCTCTTACTAGAAAAGAAAATTTTATATTACTTAGTCGATGGAATCATTTGAGAAATATTTATTATTTACGAAACGAAATTTGTAAACGAAAGATAGAACTTATTCATGCAAATAGTTTGCGAATGGTATTATATGCTTTTCTACTTCAAAAGTTTATTAAAAAAAAGATGAAAATTGTTTATACGAAACATAATGTAACGATATTAGAAAAGAAAATGCCAACGCTTTTTCGTTATTTCATGAATAAATATGTGAACAATATTATTACAGTAAGTGAGTTTGAAAAGAATAATTTAATTTCAATTCATGTAGCAGAAGAAAAAATAAATACAATTTATAACGGTGTCGATATTGAAAAGTTTTTATTCCAGCAGAAAAAGAAAGAATCTACATATAAAATAGGGATATTAGCTAGATTATCCAAAGAGAAAAACCATCAACTATTTGTCAAAATTGCAAATGTGTTGAAAAAGAGAAATGATTTTATGTTTTATATTGCTGGTGATGGACCAGAGAAAGAATCGATTATGAAAGAAATAGAAAAATATGGATTGCAGCAAAGTGTGAAGATGCTAGGGAATATTTCAGAGCCGCATGAGTTTATAGGGAATATGGATGCCTTACTTTTATTATCTTTTCGTGAAGTGTTTCCAATGGTAGTAATTGAAGCGATGGCTACAGGGACACCAATTGTTTCAATAGATGTTGGCGGAATAAATGAAGCGGTAATAGATGGAGAATCAGGCATTTTAATATCTGAATATTGTGAATCTGAATTCGCAAGTGCGCTTGAGGAACTACAAGTGAATGAAGAAAAGGTAAATGCTATTAGACTCGAAGCACGAGAGAAAGTAGTGAGGTATTTCTCGTTAACTAAAATGATAGAAGAAACGAAAAATATATATGAATTAAACAAATGACCGGGTAGGTCGTTTGTTTTTTTTATTATAGAAACTTTTAAGAGAGAACTCACATATTATATGAAAAAGGTAATATGAGGAGTGAATTTATTTTGTCAGAATATATTTCTTCCCAAGAAGGTTGTGTGCCAGAAAGTAGCGTTAATATTAATTGTTTTGGCGCAGTTCCGAACTCGGGAAATGATAGTTCATTAGCAATTCAACAAGCTATTGATTATTGTGTAGCTAACCGAATTTCGACGGTAAGAATTACAGGAGTAAATACGTACAAAATTGTAAAGCCCATTGTTATTAAATCAAATGTAAGATTAGAGTTAGATCCTACTGTAACGCTGCAAATTGATGGGGATTTTAATGCATTTGAGCTACAAAGTAACGCTTCGATAATTGGTGGTACTATTCAAGTTATAAATCCATTGTTTCAATCTGCTGTTATTTATGTTTCTGGTTCACAACAAATCGAAGTACCTAATCAATCTGTTATATCAAATATAAATATAGTAAATGCAACTCCATCGTATAAAGGAAAAGCTATATATTTTTATTGTCAAAAGGCATGGGATTTTATTAGTTTCTTTCAAGTTAAATTTATTCAAATTAAAAATTTTCAAACTGCAATACATTTGAAGACAGAATATATAAATGATATCAATACACCTTGCTGGATTAACGCCAATGTATTTCAATCTATATTTATTGATGGATGTGGGTATGGGATTGAAGTAGATGGAAATAGTGATTTGCCAAATGAAAGTTCAGGAAATACGTTTCATGATATTCAAGTGCAATGTAGACAACAAACGAAAAAAGCAATTCGTTGCTCAGGTGCGTATAATACATTTGATTGTATGATTTGGGATACGTACCGGATGAGTAGTGAACAAATTGTCATTGAATTTTCTTCTAATTCTCATCGAAACTACCTTTTTTCAAATCTGCTTTCGACAATTATTGTAGATAAAGGACAATACAATGTTTGTAAGTCTACTTATGAAGAATCCCTACGAATTCAGTTACCGTTGACGTTAAATAGACCGCATTTAATAGGGAATCAAGATGATATTTTAGTAAATGCTCAGCAGAAGTATATTGTTAAGCAAGTAAGTGGGAAAGTACCGTACGGGGGAAATCTCGCAAATTGCTTTAATTTAATAGATGAACAAAGTGTAAACTATATTGACGTTCCAGATAGTAATCCAGTTGTCATTGAACTGGATTTTACGAAAAAACCAATACAAATGTTAAATTGTTTTGGAATGTATTTTGGATGGGGAGAAAGCCCGAAAAAAATTAAAATTGAATATGCATTAGGCGCAACTGGAAATTGGGTTATCGCATCGGATGTTCCATTAAATGTAGGCGATACAATTATATCGAATATGAAGGCGAATCAACTATATAAAGTAAGAATTACATTAAGTGGTTATTCTCAAGATCATAAGCGTTTTCGAATTAATCGCATCTTTGCAAGGTCTTCTATGGAAAATGGGAATGCTTGGTTAGCTACAACTGGTGGAAGAATGTTTGGAGATATTGAAATAGAGGCAAGTAAAGGCATAATCATGAAGACAGCTAGTGGAGTGAACTGGAAAGTTACTATTAATGAAGCTGGCCAACTTATTACGACTAAAATAACTTGAGGTGATGCTTAATTGTATATCCTTGGACGAGTTATAACGTAGTGTGATAAAGGTAATGAAAAAGAGATTGTAATTTGGTTTCAACCAAACTACAATCTCTTTTTTAATTTAATTCCACCAAATCCAAGTCCAAAGGTAATTTCTTGCATTTCGGGGAGTAATCCGTATGAAGCGTTCACCGTCAAAGAAGCAATTTAAATTTGGAAGTGTTTCGTCTGGATTTTCTGGAACAAAGGTGACGATGTTTTCGTTACTTGTAACGGTTACTGTAATTGGTGGATCGGTAGGCGAGACTTGAAGTTGTAACGAAATATTGGCCGTATTTTTAAATTGATTATTAACAGGTGGACTTATTACTTGTACTGTGAATAACACGATAATTGTTTCGTTTGGCTCTAAATTAGTGGCAACTAGGAAACCGATATTCGGATTCGCTAGTGGAGAGCGTTCACCGTTAATAAAGACAGTGCCGTTTATAAATTGTAAACCTGCTGGAATGGTATCTTGTAAAGAAATATTTGAGAGTGAAATTTCGGAAGTATTTGTAATACGCACCGTATAATCAAAATATTGGTTTAAATAAGCGGAGCTGACGGAAGCGTTTTTCGTGACTGTTGCAGTTACAAATTGAACTGGTATACGAACAATATTTGAATTAACAATGAAAGTAATAATTGGATCCTGTGGTGTCAATTGAAAAGCAGCGGTAACTGTTGCAGAATTTATAATTGTACTGTTTGAAGGAATAGAAGTTACGAGAACTTGAAATGTTATAGTTGCTACTGTATCTGCAGATAAAGAACCAATATTAATACCAGTGTCTGGACGAACATTTTGAACCGAAGTACCGTTAATTGTTACGCTGTTTTCTATAAATGTTGTACCAGCTGGAATTGTGTCTATAACAGAAGTACTGATTGTCGGAATTGGGGAGTGATTAAATACCGCTAATGTGAATGTAATGATATCTCCTATAACGACAATAGATTTGTCAGCTGTTTTTTCAATGCGAACCATCGGATCAATGACTGTCGTTGTAACGGTATTTGTTTGTTTTGTAATTGTAATAGGTGGTTTTGTTGGATCAATGATAACGGTATAGGAAACAGAAGCATCATTATTAATTGTAGATTGAAGAGTAGAAGAAGATATTGTCACTTGGAACGTAATAATAACAGATTCATTAGGAGCAAGATTTCCTAACGTAATACCATTTTCAGGATTTTCATTAGGCTGATTGATTCCGTTAATCGTAACACTATCAGCAACAAAAGTCGTATCTATTGGTACGGTGTCTATGGCAAGAAGGTCTTCAATCGTTACATTACCGCTATTCGTAATCGTAATTGTATACGTTAAAGTTTGACCAGGTAAGGCATTCGTTACATCAATAGATTTTATGGCAATGACATTATCATTTTGGACAGTAGTTGTGACGGTATTTGTTGTAGTCGTATTTGTAACGGGTACGTTATTTGGGTTGACTATATAGTTAAAAGTAGTAATTGCTTTGTTGTTTAGTTCATTTGGTGTTGGAATAGAAGTCACAGTTACTTGGAATGAAACGATAGCATCTCCACCAACAATTATAGTGCCAATTGGTATGCCGCTTACTGGATTCACTCCTGGAAGAGCTTCTCCGTTTACAATGACGCTATTTTCTATAAACGTAGTACCTTGAGGAATAATATCTTGAATGATTACATCATTTGTTGCAACATTACCGGTTTGATTTAGTGTAATCGTATACGTTAACGTATCACCAACCGTTGCAAATGCAAGGTCAACAGCTTTATTACTATTCAAATTCGCGTGATTAATTTCTGTTGCGGCAGCTGATGAAATAATAGTTTCGGTAATAGGTGGTCGATCTGGTACCGTGTATTCATATTCAATTGTACTCGTGTTAGAGATTGGATTTGTTTGTGGAATCGAAGTAACCCGTACTTGGAATAGAATAGTTGCTGTCGTATTAGGCGGAATGTTATCAATTTGTATACTGTTAAGAGGGTTGTCATTTGGCCGAGCATTGCCGTTCACGATAACACTATTCTCTATAAAGCTCGTATTTGCTGGGATGATATCTGTAACAATAATGTTTTCGACTTGTATATTTCCGTTATTTATGATGGAAATTGTATAAGGGATGATAGTTTGTAAGTCAGCATATTGGATAGGCGTTGTTTTTGTCGCAATTACATTAGCAGAAATAACTTCAGTGAAGGTAATATTGCTAGTCGATATTTGTTCTTCCACGTTTATTGTATAACGAGAAGTTGATTGATTTTGAACATGGCCGCTAGCAGGAAGAGCTACGACGGTAACAGAAAATGTGACTGGGATAGAAATATTAGGAGCAATCGTTCCTACAAGTATACCTGCACTTGGATTGGCGTTAAGCTGAGGAATGTTATTTACTAAAACGCTACCGTCAATAAAAGTTGTTCCATCAGGTATATTGTCTGTAAATACAACAGCAGTGGCATCCGTATTCCCTGTATTCGTTAAAGTTGTCGTATAAGTTAAAATGTCACCAATTGTTACAGAGGTCAAATCAACAGTTTTAAGTGAAACGATATCAGCATCATTAATTTGAACGAAAGTAGTATTGGAAGTAGTAGATTTTTGAATTGGTGCAAAGTCAGGATTGAAAATAAAGTCGTAGACGATGTTTGCAGTATTAGGTGTTGGATTTACAACAGGTAAATTCGTAACGGAAACTTGGAATGTTACTGTAGCCATTTGATCTGCTGCGACATTAGGAATGGAAAAGCCGATATTCGGATCTGCTGCAGGAAGTACAGTATTGTTAACTATTACACTTCCTGGAATAAATACTGTTCCATCCGCTATAGTATCTGTAAAAAAGATGGAGTTAGTTGTAGTAGATCCATTATTTTGAATGAATACTGTATATTCAATGGTTTCATCAATGTTAGCTAATACAGTATTAGCGGATTTTGTAGCAATAAGAATAGCATCAATAAATTGTATATTTGTACTATTGGAAGAGGTCGTTTCTGAAATTGGTGGTGCGCTTGGGTCCGGTCGATACTCATAGTGAATGACGGCGATATTATTAATGTTATTTTGTGGCGGTATAGAGACTACGCTTACTTGGAACGTAACAATAATCGTATTATTTGGAAGAATTATATCAAGATTGATACCGGTAATTGGATTTTCGTTAGGTCTTGGTACGCCATCTACAAGAATGCTATTTGGAACGAATGTGGTCCCAGCTGCAATTGCGTCAATTAGGAGAGTATTTGTAATAGGTACTGTACCGGCGTTTGTAACTGCGACTGTATATGTGATGATTTGACCAATGCGTGTAATGGATCTATTGGCGGATTTAATGGCACTAACATTTGCCGTCCGCACTTCAGTATTTACTGCATTTGATAACGATCTACGCTGAATAATTGGAGAACTAGGGTCAATTTGGTATTCGTACGAAGTGTCTGAAATATTAATGACTGTATTGCCCTCTGGTATATTTGTAAGTTGTACTTGGAATGAAAGAGTGACTGTTTCATCTGGTTGTATCGTGCCGAGAGTTACGCCATTCTCTGGGTTCGCACCAGGCTGGATGACATTATTTATTGCTAAGCTATCTTCAATGAATATAGTACCTTCCGGAATGTTATCAATGAACACGGTATTGTTAGCTGGAACGGTTCCTATATTTTGTAGTGTATTTGTGTAGGTAATAATTTGCCCGATTGATACGAAAGCTACATCCGCGCTTTTAACAGAAATAATATTTGCGTTTTGAAGTGATGTTGTAACAATGTTAGAATTTGCAGAGCGATTTACTGGTGGGGCTGTAGGGATACTTACATATTGGTAAGTTGCTGAAGATTGATTTACAATTTCGGTTTCAGTAGGTGGATTATTTGTTTGCACTTGAAATAGTATCGTTTTGGAACTGTTTGCTGGAATTGTTCCAATCGGTATTCCGTTTTCTGGATTTACACCTGGCTGAAGGACACCGTTAATTGTGACACTATCGGGAACGAATGTAGTCCCAGATGGAATAGAATCTGTGAAATTAATATTTATTGCGTCAACATTACCAGTATTTTTCACTTCAGAAATATAAAGTATAGTTCCACCGATATCTACAGTTGTTGGATTGGATGTTTTAGTAATTGTCAATTGCGCTTGCACGAAATTTGTAATGACGATATTACTAGTAGATGTTTCAGTAATAGGCGGTTGCCCTGGGTCTGGTTGAATTGTATATGTTGTATTGGATTGATTTGTAATCGATTCTTGCGAGAATGAATCGGTAATAAGAATTTGGAACGAAATAAGGTGCGTAGCGTTTGCAGCTAGGTTAGGCAAAGTAACACCTACATTTGGATTGGCACCAAGTATAGCTGTTCCGTTAAGTGTAAAACTATTTTCTACGAATGTAGTATCTTGGGAGATAGTGTCTGAAAATGTGAGATTAGTAGCTGGAATATTTCCGGTATTTTCTAGTGTTATCGTATAAGTCAAAATATCACCTGTTGTTGCTTGTTGTGCATTGACTCCTTTTAAAGAAAGGATAGTCGCATCTGAAATTTGTGTGAAAGCAGGATTAGACGTAATTGTTCGAGAGATGATAGGAGCAGTTGGATCGGCGATAAAAGTATAGTCAATACGGACTGTATTAGAAATTGGGTTCACGCTTGGAATAGATTGAACGATAACCTGGAATGTTACAGTGACGATTTCTGACGGTGCGATGGAGTTTAATGGTATTCCTACGTTAGGGTCAGCACCTGGAACGGAAACGCTATTAATAGTTACGCTATTAGGAATAAATGCAGTTCCTTCTGGGACCAAATCTGTTAAAGTAACTGTATTTGCAGTAGTATTTCCGTTGTTTTGAACGACTACTGTGTAAGTGATTGTACCGTCAGTAGATTGTACGAGAGAATCTGTACTTTTAATTGCGGATAACGATGCATCAACAACAGCTGTATTAACCGTATTAGACGAGGATGTTGCTGTAACAGGAGGTTGACTTGGATCGACAATATACGTGTAACTTGTAAGTGCTTGATTTATAATCGCTCCTTGCGGTGGAATAGAACTTGCAAGAAATTGGAACGTAATAGTAGCGGAATCACCTGGTGCGATAATACCAACTGGAATACCAAGAGTTGGACTTGCATCTGGAAGTGAAATCCCGTTGAGCGTAACACTATTTGGAACAAATAATGCTCCTTCAGGAACTCCGTTAATGAGTAATACAGAGTTTGCGGGGAAGTTTCCAGTATTCGTTAATGTTGCTGTATACGTAATTACATCTCCGATAGATACGATTGTTCGATTTGCTTGTAAAACAGTTGTAACAGTCGCGTTATTAATTTGTGTTGAAGCGCTATTAGAATTTATCGTGCCTGTAACAGGAGGAGAGGCCGGATCAACGATGAATGCGTATTGAATAGATGCTACGTTTGTAATTGGATTTGAAGGTGGAGTGGATGTAACTATGACTCGGAAAGTAACGGTTAAGGAACTACCCGTGCTAACTGTTCCGATATTCACTCCGTTATTTGGATTTGCACCTGGAATGGTACTTGCATTTACAGCAAAACTATTTTCAACAAAGGTTGTTCCTGCTGGAACCATGTCTGAGAAATTTACATTCGTAGCGTTTGTATTGCCGCTATTTTGAATCAAAACTGTATAAGTGATCGTGTCTCCGATATTTGCAAAAGCTGTATTAGCAGTTTTTACAGCTGAAAGTATTGCTGAATTAATAGAAGTAACGAAGACGTTCGTTTCCACATTGCCAGGCTGAGCCTGTAATGCATTGCCTACATTATATTGGAAGTTAACAAATCCTAAGTTTTGGAGTTCAGGTGTGAACGTTGTTGGATTACTTACGATTTGTACTTGGAATATGATTGTTACAGTTTGATTTGGAGTAATTGTATTTATGCCAACACCGTTAATAATGGAAGCGGATGGTAATGGAGTGCCATCAACAATAACTGATCCTGCAACAAATTGTGTCCACGATGGTAAAGGGTCTGAGAATATAGCGTTGTTAGCAGGAATATTGCCTGTGTTCGTAATAGTCGTTGTATACGTAATCGTATCACCAATCGTTGCAAATGTTTTATCTCCTATTTTAATCGTGTTTAAAATAGCACTTTCAATTTTTGTTGTAACGTTGTTAGAAGTAATGTTTTTTGAAACGGGAGGATTAGCTGGATTAACGATATGCTGGAAGCTAACGTTAGCTTGATTGGTAATTGGATTTATAGGTGGAATTTCATTTGCGATAATGTGAAATGCTACGATTACAGACTGGTTTGGCCCGATATCACCAATTGGAACGCCTGTAATGATATTTGCATTTGGGATGCTAGTTCCGTTCAGTGTAAAACTATTCGGTTCAAAGGAAGTTCCGTCTGGAATAAGGTCGGTAAAAATAACATTCGTTGCACTAACATTTCCGCTATTTG
Source organism: Bacillus sp. FSL K6-1218 (assembly GCF_038006445.1). Lineage (NCBI taxonomy): Bacteria > Bacillati > Bacillota > Bacilli > Caryophanales > Bacillaceae > Bacillus > Bacillus sp. FSL K6-1218. Next base: position 1,564,545 of record NZ_JBBOVE010000001.1, read on the forward strand.
TAATTGTAACGGTGTAGGTAATATCCTGCCCGATATCTACCGTAGATACATTTGAATTTTTTTGTGCAGTAAGGGTAGCGTTATTAATTTGTGTTGTCGTTGTATTAGATTGATTGGAAGTTGTAACAGGTGGCTGGCTAGGATCAACGACATAATGATAGGTGGTAGAAGCAGAGTTAGAAATGGGATTAAGTGTTGGAAGTGTAATAACAGTTGCTTGGAATGTAACGATTGCCGCATTACCACCATTAATGGAACCAATATTTACACCAGTAGATAAATCAGCGTTTGGAATGGTTTGCCCATTAACTGTGAAACTATTTGGAACGAAACTTAAATTACTATCAAGAATGTCAATAATAGTTACATCAGTTGCAGTCACATTCCCGGTATTAGGGAGGTTAAGTGTAAATGTTATTGTATTACCAATATCCGCGAAAGTAAGATCTGCTGTTTTTGTGCTAATAATAGTTACGTTGTTTATTTGAAGAAGTGTAGTGTTGGAAGTAGCTGCACTTGAAACAGGAGGATTAACAGGATCAACAGTAAACTCATACGTCGTTGATGCTGTATTTGGTGCAGGATTAATAGGTGGGATGCTGTTCACTGTAACTTGAAAGACGATACTATATATTTCATTTGGTGGAAGTGTTGCAAGTAATACACCTGTATTTGGATCCGCGTTAGGTTGTAAAACGCCATCGACAGTTAATGTGTTAGGAACAAATGTGAGTCCACTTGGTAATGCATCTGTGAATACAATATTAGTTGCATCGGTATTGCCTACATTGGTAATAGAAGTAGTATAAAAAGCAGTTTGCCCGATATCTGCAAAGGATACATTTTCATTTTTCGTCATGGATAATATGGCTTCTTTAATTTGCGTTGAAACAGGATTACTAATTGAAGTTTCTGCATCAGGTGGTGAGACTAATTGGTACGATGTTGATGAGAAATTTACAATGGGGTTTTCAGTTGGTAATGACGTTACAGTAACTTGGAACGAAACTGTTACTGTAGTCCCAGCTGTTATGGGCCCAATATTTACACCGTTTGTTGGATCCGCTCCACTTTGAGGAACTCCATTAATAGAAAATGTGTTTGCAATAAATGTAGTTCCGCTTGGCATGGTATCTGTAAATATAACATTTTGTGCGGATGAGTTTCCATTGTTTGTTAAAGTAACAGTATAGGTGAGTGTGTCTCCAATACGGCTAAAGGATTTATCGACTTGTTTTAATGAAAGAATGGTAGCTGTGTTAATTGTAGTGAACACTGTGTTTGAAGTAACATTCCTTGAAACAATAGGGGCATTAGGGTCAGTGATAAATGTGTAAGAAGCACTAGCCGAATTGGCAATAGGATTTTGAACGGGAGTAGAAGTAGCGGTAACTTGAAATGCTATAGATATTGAGTTGTTAGGAGCAATTGATCCGATTGTTATACCTGTATTAGGATCGAGTCCGATGTGTGTACTGCCATTGATTGTGACACTATTCGGAATGAACGTTGTGCCGTCTGGAATAAGATCAGTGAAAGTAATATTCGTTGCATTTGTATTGCCATTATTCGTTAAAATGGTTGTATAGGTAATGGTATCACCTAGTGTTACAATTGTTTGATCGACCGATTTTACCATCGTTATCATAGCATCTAGTACCGGGTTTGTAACGATATTCGTTGAAGTAGAAGTTGTAATAGGAGCGGCACTTGGATCAACAGTATAAGAATATAAAATTGTATCGTTACCCATAATTGAGCTTGAAGGGGGAACAGAAATAACATTTACTTGGAAAGTAACGGTTACTGTTTCACCAGGAGCGATATTTGGTATATTTACTCCGAGTGCTGGCTGTGCACCAAGCTGCTGGATGCCATTTATAGTGACCGAATCTGGTACAAAAGTAGTACTAGAAGGAATCGCACTTGTAAAAGTTATATTTGTAGCTGGTGTATTTCCTGTATTCGTAATAGTCGTTGTATACGTAAGTGTATCTCCGACGGAAATGATAGATTTATCAACAGTTTTTGTTGTATTTAATATCGCACTGTTAATTGTTGTCGAAACCGCATTAGATACAGCTGTTTGTAATGCAGAAGGTTGGCTAGGATCAATCACATGTTCAAATTGTATGGAACTAAAATTAGAGATAGGATTTATACTTGGAATGTTTGTAACAAGTACGTTGAGAGAAATAACGGCCGTTCCATTTGGGTTTATATTTCCAATCTGTATCCCGCTAGCTGGATTTCCGATTTGCTGTGTACCAGAATCGTTTGTAAGAGTGCCAGATATGAATGTCGTTCCGTTAGGTAAAATATCTGTGAAAATTATATTTTGTGAAGTGACATTTCCAGGGTTACTTAATGTAATTGTATAAGAAATTGTATCGCCAATCGTTGCGAAAGTTTTATCTACAGATTTGATTGCCACAATTTCCCCAGAATTTATTTGTGTCGAAACGGGATTAGATGTCGTATTTCTTGAAACGAGTGGTAAATTAGGTCCTGTCATAAATTGATAATCAATGGAAGCTCCGTTTACAACAGGTGAGTTTGGACCCCCAGGTCCAATTGTGAAAATTGGATTTGGAATGCTAACTACTTGCACACGGAAGGTAACGTTTATAAAATCTCCTGCAATAATATCCCCAATCTGTATCCCATTCGCTGGATTTACCCCAGGTAATAAGACCCCGCCTACTCGAACACTATCTGTTATAAATATTGTGTTATTTGGAATTGGATCTGTAAAAATGATATTCGTAGCAGTCGTGTTCCCTTCATTTTCTAATAAAACTGTATACGTTAAAAATGAATTTCCAGGTGCTACGTCAGAAAATAGTCGATCCACACTTTTCGTTGCTTGAATAATTGCTTCGTTAATTTGAACTAAAGTTGGATTACTTGTAGCTGTTTCTGTCACCGGCGGCTGGGTAGGATCCACAATAATCGAGTATGTTGTGCTAGATTGGTTCAACGTTGGGTTTGTAGCTGGTATTGAGCCAACAATTACTTGAAAGCTAATTGTTGTCGTTCCTCCAACTGGAATTGAGTCTAAAGAGAGCCCGCTATCTGGTCTAAATCCAAGTTGTGGGATGGTATTAATTTGTACGCTATCGGGAATGAATGAAAGTTCAGGTGGTAATATATCGATAAAAACAGGTGTGTTTGCGGTAGTATTTCCGCTATTAGTGAGAGTAGTTGTATACGTAATTGTATCTCCAACAGCGGCAAATGCACTGCTCGCAGTTTTCGTTGCGATAACGGAAGCCGAATTTACTTGCGTAAAAGTTTTATTGGATTGAACTGTTCGTGAAACAGGCGGTTCATTTATATCTACAATAAAGCTATATTGAAGCGATGATTTGTTAGGGATTGGATTAGGATTTGGAATCGTTGTAATGTTTACTTGAAAACTGAGTATAACGGATGCATTTGAATTTATGTTGCCAATATTGATACCATTTTGTGGATTTGCATTAGGAATAGTTGTTCCATTTACCGTAAAACTATTTAGAATAAACGTTGTACCATTTGGAATTACATCTGTAAAAATAACATTGTTTGCGGTAGTATTACCGGAATTAGTAATGGTAGAAGTGAAAGTAAGTGTATCTCCAATAGTAGCGAATGTTGAATTGACAGTTTTATTTATAGAAAGAGTAGCATCAATAATTGGAGTAACCGTTGTATTCGTAATTGTACTATTAACAGCAGGAGATTGGTTTGGATTCACGGTATATTCATAATTTACAAGAGCATTATTTGTTAATGTGCCACTAGGTGGTATCGCTAAAATTTGTGCTTGAAAAGTAATGAATACAGTATCTCCTGGCGAAATATCTGCCAAGTGAACACCAAGTGATGGATCTAATCCTGGTTGTGGAACATTATTGATCGTTACGGAGTTTTGGATAAATGAAGCTCCTGCGCCAAGCCCATCTGTTAAAACAGTGGCACTAGCAGGGATATTACCTGTATTTGTTACTGCAATCGTATAGGTAACGATATCACCAATGGCAGCTGTCGGTGTATTCACAGACTTAGTAGCAACAATAGTAGCGTTATTAATTTGAGTTGTTATTACGTTACTTAACGTATTGGCGGATGCTGAAGGTAAGTTAGGATCTACGACGTACTGGTACGTTGTATTGCTTTGGTTCGGGATTGGATTTGGATTCGGGATAGAATTTACTTGTACTTGGAACGAGATGATCGTATTTGCATTCGGATTTATTGGGTCGATTGCAATTCCGCTTGCTGGATTTACATTAGGCAGTGTATTCCCGTTTACAGTAACACTATTAGGAATAAACGATGTCCCGTTTGGAATTACATCTGTAAATATTACATTTGACGCAAGTGTGTTCCCGTTATTCGTTAAAGTAGTCGTGTACGTAATAATATCATTTACGTTAGCAAACTGTTTATCTGCCGATTTAGTAGCGGCAATTGAGGCGTTATTAATAGTTGTCTGTACAGTGTTAGAAGCAACCATCTGCATTACAGCTGGTTTGGATGGATCATACGTATATTGGAATGTTGTGCCTGATTGATTTGTAATTGGGTTTACAGCAGGGATAGTTGGTACAAAAACTTGGAATGCAACGGTGCGTGATGAACTCGCTCCTATCGTACCAATCGAAATGCCATTAGCAGGATTTGCATTAGCTATAGGGACATTATTAATCGTTACAGTATTAGGAATGAAGAGGGTACCCGCTGGAATGATATCTGTAAATGTTACATTAGCAGCAGGGATATTCCCGTTATTCGTTAAAATAGTCGCATATAGTATGACATCACCGACATCAGCGAAGTTTGTACTCGTTAGTTTTGTAGCAACGATATTAGCAGTATTAATTTGTGTAGTTACTATATTGCTAGCAGTGTTTCTAACAAGAGCAGGTAAGTTTGGATCAGCGATAAAGCTATATTGAAGTGCAGCGCTGTTTTGAATAGGGTTTGGTGAAGGTAGCCCATTTGCACTTATTTGAAACACAATCGTTGTAAAACCACCCGAAGGAATGGAGCCCACTTGAAGACCGGCACTAGGGTCTGCACCTAGTTGTAAAGCACCACCTATAAAAATACTATTTGGAACGATAGTGGTGCCATTAGGGATTATATCGGTAACGATAACATTATTGGCTGTAGTATTGCCAAGATTAGCTAAAGAAATTGTATATGTGATTGGTTGCCCGACGTCGGCGATAGTTAAATCTACTTCTTTGACAATAACGACATTTGCTAAATTAATTTGTGTACTTACAGTGTTACTTACAGATGTTTCTATAGTTGGTGGATCGCCCGGATTTAAAATAAAGCTATACTGTGTACTAGATGAATTTAATGTTGGATTTTGTGTTGGTAAAGAGTTGACGGTTACTTGATAAGAGACGGTAAGTGAACCGTTAGCAGCAATGGAAGGTAGCGGAACACCTATATTTGGATCTGCGTTATTTTGAAGTACACCATTAATAAGAAAAGTGTTTGGAATAAAGGTAGTACCGTCTGGATTCGTATCTACGAAAGTAGGGCTATCAGCAGAAACACTTCCTGCATTCGTCAAAGTAACAGTATAAGTTAATATATCCCCTACGGTAGCGAACTCTCGATCCACTGTTTTGGCTGAAATGACATTTGCATCGTTTACTTGAGTAAATGTAGTGGTTGAAGTAGTGTTCTTACTTACAGGTGAAGTGTTTGGATCAACGATAAAGTTATAGGAGATGGAAGCGCTATTTGAAATAGGGTTTGGATTTGGAATGCTAGTTATTACTACTTGGAATGAAGCTGTAATTGTAGTATTAGCATTGATGTTACCAATATTGATGCTAGCTGGTGTAACGCCTGGCTGAGTAACACTGTTAACTATAACACTGTTTGGGACAAAGGCGGTTCCATTCGCAATTGAATCAGATAGTAATACATTGTTCGCTGCAACATTTCCATCGTTAGTAAGAGCAAAGGTGTAAGTTAATACATCGCCAACTTCCGCAAACGTTTTATCTACAGATTTATTAACATGGAGATTTGCTAGTCTAATTGTTGATGTAACAGAATTAGAATTTGCTGTTTTTGAAGTAGGTGGCAAACTTGGATTTACAGTGTAAATATAAGAGGCGAAAGCGTTATTAATAATAGGGTTTTGGGCAGTAATGTTAATGACTGTTACTTGAAAGGATAAGGTAAAAGTAGCTCCACCAGGAATTGTGCCGATAGGTAAAGCAACGAGAGAATCTACATTCTGCAAAACTCCGTTTAGTGTTACAGTGCCAAGAGTCAATATCGTTCCGTTTGGAAGTGGGTCTGTTAGTTGAACGTTATTAGCGGCTGCATTTCCGCTGTTTGTAATAAGGATTGTATAACTTATCGTTTCGCCAATTGTGGCAAATTGTTTGTTAGTTGATTTTGTTAAAGTTAAATTCGCATTGTTAATTTGAGTGGAAACGAGATTAGAAGAAATGTTTTTTGTAACGGGAGATTGGCTAGGGTTTACGGTATATTGATAAGAAGCGCTTGATCCGTTAGATACGACATTTGACGCGGGTATTGTGTTTACTACTACTTGAAATGCAACATTTTTTATTGTGCCGCTTGGGATGGATCCAATGTTCACGCCGGTAGCGGGATTTGCGCCCACTTGTGTCGTGCCATCTATTGTTAAACTGTTTAGAACAAAAGTTGTTCCAGTAGGAATGATATCTGTAAAAATAACATTGTTCGCATTTGTATTACCTGTACCTGTAAAGGAAACGGTGTACGTTAGTGTATCACCAATATCTGCGAAATTTTTATCTACTGCTTTTGCCATTGTTACAGTGGCGTTATTTACTTGAGTAGATACGATATTGGTCGTATCAGTCCCACTTACTGCAGGTTGATTTGGTACAGGAATGTATTGATATGTCGTTGTACCACTATTTAATATTGGATTTGTTTGGGGGATAGAAGGAACGAATACTTGAAATGAAATAGTAGTAGTAGAATTTGCAGCAATTGACCCAATTGATATACCATTAGCGGGATTTGCGGCAGCTTGAGTAACTCCGTTCACAGTTACGCTCCCTGGAATGAAAGTAGTCCCGCTAGGAATCGGGTCCGTATATATAACATTTGTTGCAGAGATATTTCCTATATTAGCTAAGGCAATACTGTAAGTTAATGTTTCACCAATATCGGTAAAAAATTTGTTGACTGATTTTGTTCCATTAATATCTGCCAGGTTAATTTGCGTTCCAGCAGAATTGCTTGTTGCAAGACCGTTAAAGGTTGTTCCTCCGGCGATTGGTGTATATTGAAATGTAATATTCGCAGTGTTAGAGATAGGATTTTGACTTGGAAGAGAAACGACAGTAGCTTGGAAGGTTACTGTGCGAGAAGTACCATTATTAATTGTTCCAAGAGATATACCAGCCGCGGGATTTGCATTTGTTTGTGGTACGTTATCTACTGTTACAGTGCCGGGTATAAAAGAAGTACCGTTAGGGAGACTATCTATAAAAATAGCGTTATTGGCAGGAAGAAGCCCGGTGTTAGGGATAGTAACTGTATAAGTGAGAATATCTCCAATTGCAGCAACACTTTTATTTACGCTTTTCGTTGCTTGTATATTTGGGGAGTTTATATTAATTTGTAAGCCGACTGTATTTAACATATATGCATCTCCGTTAGTAGTTAAACGGATTGCGGCGGATACTTGTGAGTTTGTTAAATAAGGAGAAATATCAATAGAAGTAATATCCCAGCCCTGTCTTCCAGCGGAGATGTTTGTACCTGTAGAAGCACTTTGATTTCGCGTTCCAAATGTCCCAGTTGTATCTAAGTTTCCTGCAGCATTATTAACTTGAGAACCGAAGAAATTATTTACAGCATTATTTGGCCCAGATAAAGCATTTAATGAACTGAAATTTGGTCCAAATAAAGCTTGATCCCCTATTAAATCTGCATCTCCTTCAATAGAACTTAAAAATAACCTCCCGCTTACAGGTCCTCCTGAAGGTGTTAAAAATCCAGAAACAGCTACATCTGCACTACCGGTATCAGCAGAAACACGGTTACCCGCTACATAAATGGTTAAGTTTCTTGCTGGCAATGTCCCGTTTTGATAAGCGACGATAAGCGTCCATCCAGCCGAATTAATTGTTCCATTAGAAGCATCTATAGGATCTACAAGTCCAGGAACCGCGCCTGTAGTATAGGAACCAGAACCTCCCGCTTGAATAAGGGTTGTTACGTCTGCTGAACGAGTGTAAAATCCAAATGTAATAGAGTTTGAAACGAATGTTTGGTTTGAAGCCGTAACAGCTGAAGGAGTAATCGAGTATGTTGAAACAGGTGTTGTAAAAGAAACTGGGTTTCCTAATACACTCGTAATGTTTTGATCACGAGATAAATAGTTTCCACCCCAAACGAGTTCTGCGTAAAGAATAGTACTACCAGCAGGGATATTTAAAATAGCGGTAGAACTATTTTGTGTATAGTTTAACGTTGTACCAGCAGGAAAAGTAGGTACTTGTAAAGCAGTATTCGTAGTTGCGAATGCACCAATTGCCCCGATTGTACCAGCACGGTTTTGATTACTAATTTTACTTAAGCCTAAAGTATTTCCAGTAATAGCGAGTGCGCCGTTAGTGGTGGTAGAAAATCGATTCGTAATGGGCATGTTGTCACCTCATTTACAATATAGTCTTGGTCAAAATAACATATGTATGTGACAAATGAATGGAAACATGTACAAGTTGATTTAGTAATAATGATTTAAATGTCTAGATAAGGGGATGGAGTATGATTGAATTGGAAATTAGGGTGGAGCGTCTTAGGAAAGAACAAATAGGCGATATTGTATCGTTATCTTCTTATATTGGCTGGGATTATAACAGAGAAGAAATTGAGACTATTTTTGATTCAGGTATCGTATATGGTGTGTGGAATGAGAGGGAGAAACTAATTGCTAGCGCGGCAATAATATTATATGGGGAGAAATTAGCGTCTATCGGAATGGTCATTGTACATCCAGATTATAAGGGGAGAGGGATTGGAAAGGCGATAACGAATTCATGTATTAAGAGCGTATCGGTTCAAACTCCCATTATACTTATTGCTACGGATGAAGGGAAGCCCTTATATGAAAAATTAGGATTTAGGGTAGTAAGCTATGTTTCTAAATATATTTGTAACTCGTACAATGTGAATGATTATTGTGTAGGAAATGAAGATTATATGGTGAAGTATGAAGAGTGTGATTTAGAAGAAATAATAAAATTAGATGAAAATGCGTTTGGAACAAATAGAAAAGTATTCTTAAAGAAAAGAATGATACAAAGTGAACAGTGCATCGTTGTAAAGGACAACAAACGAAATGTATTAGGTTACGGTTTAAGTATACAAACATCAGAAAATAAAATAATAGGACCAGTTGTTGCGAAAAATGATACGATGGCAATGAGGATTGTACATTATTTAGCAAGAGAGCATCATGGTAAATTAAGAATGGATGTACCAGAAGGAAAGAATGGTTTCATGAATGAATTAGAGATTACTGGTTTTCAAAAGGTTAATACACCACCAATTATGATGAAAAATAGCGATAAATTATTAAAAAGGAGTAATGAACTGTATAGCATTGCAGCACAAGTTTTTGGGTGAAAAAAGAATCCTTTCGTGAAAAGGATTCTTTTTTATAGCCAATTTAATCACGATATTGGTCATGAGTTGGCTGAAAGAGGTCTTCCTCGATATCTCTCACCATAGAAAAATTATCAACGTTATAATGACCGTGTAAAGTTTTATTGTGATGACCAATAATTTGTTCTGCAGACAATACGTTAGAATCAGTTGTTGAATGCCCGTTTTTAATTAATGTAACGTCAAATCCTTGTACAGTTGCTGTCCTAACGGCAGTGTCAATACAATGTTCTGTTTTACATCCGCCTATAACAATATGATTAATGTTTTCTTCTTTTAAAAGTTCAAGTAAAGAAGTGCCGTAGAATGAATTGGTTGCTGCTTTATTAATAAGGATTGCAGACTGGGGTACTTGAATTTGATTATGTACTTCAAATCCTTCGCCGCTGCCAGAAGCAACATCGATATCTCTTACGAAAACAATAAGAGCATTTGAATCTATTGCTTTCTGCAGTGCTGTATTTAGTGTAGATAATAGCTCGGTTTTGCGAAAAACTTCATTTTCTTGCTCATTTCCATCAATTAATTCTTGTTGAGCGTCGATAATTAATAGTGCTTGTTTCATCGTGTCTCCCCTTTAATATGAAATAAGTTCCACTTTACATATTCCTTCAGGTTGTTAGGAAATCCTCCATTGTAAGCGAAGTAGAAGATTGATTTACAAAGTTGTCAAAGAAATTTCATTCTCATAGCGTGTAAAAACATGTATGATAGGAGATGGAGAATTTTTGAGTAGGTGGGAATAACATGCAAACAGTAGAAGATTATCTTTCATTCTTACATACGAAAGGATTTAAATTATCAGAGGAAGCACAAGGGTTTATTATGTTCGGACAAGGATATACTGGTGCGTCTGATGGGATTGTGAACGCAGCAATAGAAGCAACAATTAAACATCAATTGCAGTTTGATGGTAGTTATTTCGTTGCGTTATTAGAACGATTGAAAGAGGAAGAAATTACAGATAAAAAAAGCGCTAAGGCTTTTATGCGGAAGTTACAAGCGTAACTTCACGCAGCCTGCGCTTCTTTTTTTGTTTTGGAAGGTAATTCAACAAAAATCATGCCTAGGAAAATACAGAGGCATCCGATAATAGCAGAAATAGAAAGTTGTTCGTTTGCAACGAGAACGCCTGTTAAGGCAGCAAAAACGGGTTCCATTGCGAAAATAATTGCTACTCTCGTTGGAGAAGTGTGCTTTTGGGCCGATGTTTGAATGAAAAAAGCAATAGATGTTGCAAACAGGGCAGTTAGAAAGAGTGCGAATAAAAAAGATTGATTCGTCCATAGTGATACTGAAAATAATTTTTCCCAATCTTCAAACAAGAAAGCGCAAATAGAAGAAAATATACCAACAGCTAATACTTGAGATGTGCTTAATAATAAAGGTGATATTTTCTTAGAAAAGAAGCCGTTAATAAGAATATGGGCAGCGAAAGCGATTGCACAACCGAGAACAAGTATATCTCCTATATTTAATTGGAAAGAATCAGCAGCTGTTAATAAGTATAAACCTGTTGTAGCTACAGCAATACCAAGTACAATGAAAATGGTAGCTTTTTGTTTTAAAAAGATAAAAGATAGAATTGGTACCATAACGATACTAAGCCCTGTTAAGAAGCCTGCTTTTGAAGAAGTTGTATAAAGTAAGCCGAATGTTTGTAATACATAGCCAACACATAAAAAGAACCCAACGATTAATCCAGCGAGGCTACTCTGTTTTATATCTTGTTTTGAAGTGTTTTTTGAGAAAATCATTTGAACGAATAATAAAATAATTCCAGCGAATAAAAAGCGAATACCATTAAAAGTAAATGGACCAACGAAAGACATAGCGTTTTGAACGACAACAAACGTAGCTCCCCAAATAAAAGAGACAAATAATAAAGCAAGAGGAGCAATCCACTCTTTTTTCACACTCATACCCCCGTTAATTTTGTAAGATAGCTTTTCTAGCTAATTCATCAGCTACTTTATTTTGACTACTTGGAATCCACTTAATAAAAAAGAGATCGAAACTTTTTATGTACTGTAGTGCTTCCTCTAATAGTGGTGCGAACATTTTATTTTTTGCGTATTCTTTTTCGACAGCTCGCTCGACAAGTTGTGAATCTGTACGAAAAGAGACAATGTTATAATTATGCTCCGTGCAATATTTTAATGCCGCAAGTAAAGCGTGGTATTCTGCTTCATGATTGGACATTGTCCCAAGGGGCAATGATAATTGTACAGCTGGTTGAACGCCTTTAATAAACACCCCTGCACCAGAAGGACCAGGATTTCCTTTTGATGCACCATCAATATATACTTCAATCAAAATGAGAAACCTCCAAATTATAAGATGATCCCCTACTTAAATATTTTTTGAAGTAGGGGATAGAGTAGTTATCCGATTGTGATGCTGTAACGACATGTAAATGTTTCATTCGCTTGTAAAGATTGAATTCCCTTTTTGTCCTTGAAATCTTTTGCTGGTTTTACTTCATCAGCGATTCCATACCAAGGTTCAATACATAAGAAAGGTGCGTTATCCCCTGGTGTCCATACGCCGACAAATGGGAACCCATCAAATTCTACTTTTACAAATTTATTATGTTTATGAGAACGAATCGAAATTTCATTTGTATTCATATTTTCAAAAATAAGTGCATCATTTTTGAATAAATCATATGTAAGTGGCAATTCAGTCGTATTTTCAGCGATTAATTGCTTTTTGTTTGAAAGATAAGGTCCTTCTAATACGCTTGTTTCTAAGCGTTCCGAACCATTAAACGATAAGTGATAATCTGTAAATGATTCACCGTCCAATAAAGGGAAGTTGAATCCAGGATGTGCTCCGATTGAGAAGAACATCTCTTTAGAAGTAGGATTGTTTACTTCATATGTTACATGAACGCTTTGTCCTTCTAGCTCATAAGAAACGAGTAATTCGAATTCATATGGGTATTTTTTTAACGTTTCTTCATTACTAGTAACGATATAAGTGATCTTTGTTTCACTTTGTTCTTTCACTGAGAAAGTAAGATCACGAGCGAAACCGTGTTGTGTTAATGAATATGGTTTACCGTCTACGTAGTATGTATTATCTACTAATCGGCCAACAATTGGGAACAAAATTGGTGCGCGACGTCCCCAATATGTAGAATCACCTTGCCATAAATATTCTGTGTTGTCTTCTTTTAAGCGAACGCTTTGTAATTCTGCACCTTTGTCAGAAATGGAAACGATCACTTTTTCATTTTGGATTGTTGCTGTCATGAAGTGAAACCTCCTAAATCTTTCATATGTTTCATTATACGTTGTCTAAAAGGAAAAAGGTAGTTTATGATAGGAATCTATTGACGAAAGAGGGGCTACCACGTAAAATATAATCTTGTTGCTTAAAAAACGAATAACGTGGTTCGAAACCATCCCACGTAAAAAAACTAAGGAGATTTTGTCATGAATATTAGAACTTTAGTCGGTAATGGTATTTTAGCGGCATTATATATTGCTGTTTCTATGCTTATTCAGCCATTTGGCTTTACGAATGTACAATTTCGTATTTCAGAGATGTTTAATCATCTCGTTGTATTTAACAAGAAAGCAATTTACGGAATTGTATTAGGTGTATTTTTAACGAATCTCTTTTTCTCACCTATGATCGCTTACGATTTAGTATTTGGAGTAGGGCAATCTATTCTTGCGTTAGTTGCAACGATTATTTCTATGCGATTTATTAAAGGTGTTTGGGCTCGTATGATTTTTAATACAGTTATCTTTACGATTACAATGTTTATGATTGCAATTGAACTTCATCTTGCATTGGATTTACCATTTATGTTGTCTTGGTTAACGTGTGCAATCGGTGAATTTGTTGTCATGGCGATCGGTATGCCTGTAATGTACTGGATTAATAAGCGAGTACAATTTGAAAGATTTATGTAATAGATGAAAGAGCTATTCCTATAGGGATAGCTCTTTTTGTATGTAATCATATTGAATATAATGCTGTGACTCTTGATAAAATATAATAAAATAAAGTGAGGCTTTCATGAGCTGGCTACATATAAGAAGTCTTACATAAGGGGAATCTAGTATGAAATATAAAATTCATTGGTTGTATAAAACGAAGCGAGGATTGCAGACGGAATTAACAACAGATTATATGAACATAGAAGAAATACTTCAATTTGCAGAGGATTTTGAGAAAACAGGAAGAGCTAAGGAACTTTTATTTTACGATGAAATGGATGCAGAATGGTCATTAAAGGAAATGAAAAAACTGAGTAAACAAGTAGAGGAAGAGCCCCAAGAAATACTCGTTTATTTTGATGGGGGGTATGATGTGCAAACGAAAGAAGCTGGCGTTGGTATATGTGTGTACTATAAAAAAGGAAATACAAACTACCGCATTCGCCGCAATGCATATATAGAAGGTATAGATGATAATAATGAAGCGGAATATGCATCACTATTATACGGTATGAATATACTCGAGGAACTAGGGATTAAGTATGAAGCAGTTACACTTCGCGGAGACTCACAAGTGGTACTGCAGCAATTAGTCGGAGAATGGCCTTGTTATGATGAACATTTAAATCATTATTTAGATCAAATTGAACAAAAGGCGAAGCAAATGAAATTAAAACTTGTATGTGAGCCGATATCTAGAAAACAAAATAAAGAAGCACATCAATTAGCAACGCAAGCATTAGAAGGAACAGTTATTGATAGTCATAAAGAAATAACCGAATAGAGAGGTGCAAAGGTGGATAAAAAGCAACTCATTACAGAGGTAAATGACTTATTAGAAACATATTGTGAAGGATGTTTCTTGCGAGAACATAATCGAAAGACAAATAGTAAATATTATGCACATTCATTTTGTATAAGACAGTGTACAGTTGGAGAAACATTGAAAAAGTATGGAGAACAGTTGTCATAAAAAAACATCCAGAGAAAATTCTCTGGATGTTTTTTTAGTGCTTTGCTTCTTTTAATTGCTGCTCGCATTTGCTTAGTTTCTTTTCCTCGTTCATTAAAAATGGTTCATCTAAATCTACTGCAACAGATTTCATAATTTCAAGCTGTGAGCGAGCTGCTTCTACTGCAGTAGTGGCATGCTCTAATGTGTCTGGATCCATTGAAATTGTTGCAGAACCTACCATCTTTTGTGCTGTTTCTACACGGAATTTTACTTCTTCAAAATCATTTACTTCTGATCCCATTAATAATTCCTCCTTTGTATAGTGCGCATTTTACATAGTTTTTGCTCTGTAAAACGGAAATATACAAAGGAATAACAAAGAAGGTTACCAAGTAAGGTAACCTCCTGTTATATGTTGGATTAAAGTTTTACTACGTTAGCAGCTTGAGGTCCACGGTTACCTTCAGTAATGTCGAAAGATACTTCTTGACCTTCTTCTAAAGCTTTGTAGCCGTCTCCTTGAATAGCAGAGAAATGTACGAATACATCGTCAGCGCCTTCCATTTCGATAAATCCAAAACCTTTTTCGTTGTTAAACCATTTTACTTTTCCTTGCATGTTACAATTCCTCCTAAAAGCGTTTACTATTTTCATTTAGTGAAATTCATTTAAAGAAATAATATAAACTAAAAATGCTATATTCTTGAATATTCTGCTAAATGATTAATTTAAATATACACGAATTGGGAGAATTTAGTCAAGTAAGCGGTTTTATTTTTTTATATTTTTAAATAATTTTCCAATCAAATTTTAAATAGGTATAGGACAGGCCGAGTATGTAATATTCTTAATTGAATGCTATACATAACGAGGTGAAAGAATGAATAAGTCTTACTTATTAGATAATGAAGGAATGAGAACGAGAACTGACATACCGAATTGGGTTGCAAAAGAATTTGAGATTTTTTCAAGTGTCGTGTTAGAACCAACTTTTCCATGTTATTTCGGTTTAACTGCTTTGAAAAAGAATGAACTTCGTTATTCATTTCTTTCTCATAATGATTGGAGTCATTTGCCGCATACAATGTTATCTTTTTTAGAGTTAATGAAAGAGAGGCCGATTGTAAGAAGGGGCTTTTTCCTTTTTGTAGAACCGCAATGTGAAGAACAATCACTCGAATATTACCGTGATTCCTTTTGGAAAGTGTTACAGTATTTACAT
This sequence comes from Bacillus sp. FSL K6-1218, assembly GCF_038006445.1. Lineage (NCBI taxonomy): Bacteria > Bacillati > Bacillota > Bacilli > Caryophanales > Bacillaceae > Bacillus > Bacillus sp. FSL K6-1218. The sequence continues at coordinate 1,580,368 of NZ_JBBOVE010000001.1, forward strand.
GAAAACGATAATCAAGCATGGCCAAAGCAAATTCCTGAAGATCCAGACCATTATTTATGGGAATTTTCATTTGGTGGTGAGCCAATATTCGCATTTGGAAACGCGCCAGCTTATAAACAACGAAAAACTAGACATTTAGGGAATTCTCTCGTTATTGGGTTTCAGCCACGCACTATTTTTGATGGATTAGAGGGGGATCGTCCTAAAGGAGCATATTCAAGACAAATGGTCCGTGAGCGAGTTGAAAAGTGGGATCAATTGCCGAAACATCCTAACATTAGTCATTATGGTGACCCAGAGCATCGTGAATGGAAACAATATTTCATAGGAGACGATGTAGAACCAATAAAAGGGAAATGTCCTTTTCTTCATAGGATAGAAAAGTAAGAGCCATCACCTAGATGGCTCTTTTGTATATTTTGGATAAAAAAGGGTATTTTATTATGAAAGCTAGTCTATTTTTTCAAATTACATCATTAACTAGTAGTAAAGAGATTAGAAAGGATAGAGCGATGTTTGGAGCAATTATACAGCAAATCGTATTAGGTATTTCATTAGCTGCGCCAGTAGGGCCGATTAATATTGAAATGTTAAAACGAGGAATTGAACGTGGGTTTTGGCATGCTTGGGTTGTTGGAATTGGTGGAATGACTGCAGATGTTTTATTTATGCTTCTCATTTATTTCGGTTTATCTTCTGTGTTTATGTATACATATGTACAAGCCTTCATGTATTGCACGGGTTTTTTCTTGTTATTTTATTTAGGATTTCAAAGTGTAAAACAAGGAATTTTCCACTCGAATATGGAATATAAAAAAGAAGAGGTAGGTGGCCTTAAGCAATCGTTTATGGCAGGATTTTTAATTGCGATATCCAATCCATTAAATCTTGTTTTTTGGTTTGGTATATACGGAAGTACACTTAGCTCATTACTTACGAAGGTAACGAAACAAGAAGCTTTTTTGTACAGTCTTTGCATTATTGCTGGTATTATTTTATGGAATTTAAATATTGCTTTTTCTGTACATTTTGGAAGAACTTTATTAAAACCAAAAGCACTTGGCTACATAACAGCCGGAGCAGGTATTATTTTAGTAGGTTACTCTATACATTTTGCATACAAAGCTTTACAGTTGTTCACATAAGATTGAAGGGGAGATTTTTATGTATCGAACCACTATTGACGGAAAAGAAATTATCATTACGTTAGCGCCAAAAATCCGAAAAGAAATTATTGATAGAAATCCACTATATGAAGCGGTATTTCATAATGCTGCAAGATTGCTACAAACAAAGCAACCGACGTTTGCAGTAAATCATGAAATATTTGGTCTCATTATTGGAGAAGTGCAAAGAGGAGAAGTAACAGTGTTTGCAGTGGAACATATTATTCCGAAGCAAAATATATTTGGACCAAACAATTTTTTCTCGACAATAGAACAGCAGGCAAATTTGTAAAGTGAATAGAAAAGAAATAGTCGTAACGATATGTTGCGGCTGTTTTTTGGGAAAAGGGGAAAACAAGATGAAGAAAGTGGGGAAAGAGTTCTTTTTACAACATGATATCGTTATTATGTATAGCATTCTATTTATTTTCATTATTATTTTAAAAATGCAATTTTTCTCTTGGGTTGGCATGTTAGCATGTATGTTTGGGATTGTTTTCTATACACTTAATGAATATATGACACATCGTTTTTTATTTCATATAAAGTCCCCTAAAAACACATTTCTATTAAAAATGTTAAGAAGATTACATTATGATCACCACGTATATCCAGATGATTTAAAACTTTTGTTTTTACCTGTATGGTTTAGTATACCTAGTTTTACTATATATTTACTTATAGCATATGGTATTACAAAAAGTGTTACTATTACACTTTCATTTGGAATCGGAATGATTATTATGCTGCTCGTTTACGAATGGAAACATTATATTGCCCATAGACCGATTCGTCCCGTCACTAAGTTTGGAAGATGGCTAAAAAAACAACATATATTACACCATTATAAAAACGAAAAGTTTTGGTTCGGTGTTTCAAATCCAGTATTCGATTTTATATTTGGAACACTTAAAGACGGAAAAGAGGTTGAGTTAAGCGAAACAGCTCGTAATTTAGAAAAGGAAAAAAAGACAAAAGTAGTGCGTTAAGCACTGCTTTTGTCTTAATGAGGAAAAAATAAGTAAGGTGTCACTTTATGTTGAAAAAGTATATTAAAAATTTAGGGGAAATTGCCGAAAAATGTCTATCAAAAAATCTTTGCATGAATGCATGGATTGTCTACAATAAGTATAAGTTTCTGAATATTTATAAAATTTAGCCTTTATGTATGCAAGGGGGAAGTGCATTTTAAGTAAGAGAGGGGATCGGTTAATGAAACGAGATGATACATCAGCACGTAAGTTGCAAAATGAGGTGAATTATACAGAGGTCGTTCAGTCGGAAGAGTTTCAATTGTTATTAAATACGAAAAAGAAGTTTATCATTCCAATGAGTATTTTCTTTTTTAGTTTTTTTATCGCATTACCTATTTTAACATCGTATTCAAAGGTGCTCAATACACCTGCATTTGGTGACGTTACATGGGCGTGGGTATTTGCTTTTTCCCAATTTATCATGACATGGGCACTGTGTATGATTTATAGTAAAAAAGCAGAATCATTTGATGAAATCTCCCGAAAAATTCTGCAAGATATGCAAAAAGGGAGGGGCTGAACTTGAATACTACTGCGTTTGCACTATTTTTAATTATTGTTCTTGGTACGCTTGTCATAACCTATTTTGCATCGAAAAAAACGAAAAATGCGAGTGAATTTTATACGGCTGGAGGGGGATTAACTGGTTGGCAAAATGGTCTGGCCATTGCTGGAGATTACATGTCTGCTGCTTCATTTCTTGGTATAGCCGGGGCAATCGCATTAACTGGGTTTGATGGATTTTTTTATAGTATCGGCTTTTTAGTTGCTTATTTAGTTGTACTATATCTTGTTGCAGAACCGCTTAGAAATTTAGGGAAGTATACTTTGGCGGATATGATTGCAGCACGCTTTGATGCGAAAAAAGTTCGCGGAGTCGCGGCTCTTAATACGATGACGATTTCTATCTTTTATATGATTGCACAATTAGTTGGCGCGGGTGCACTTATTAAATTATTATTAGGGATTGAATATACGACATCTGTATTAATCGTTGGAACACTTATGACGGTGTATGTTATTTTTGGGGGTATGACAGCAACGAGCTGGGTACAAATTGTAAAGGCTGTATTACTTATGGCTGGTACGTTTATTATTTCTGTTATCGTTTTCGCAAAATTCAACTTCAGCGTGACTGAAATGTTCGCTCAAATGAAAACAGCTACACCATTAAAAGATTCATTTTTAAATCCAGGTGTAAAGTATAAGGATGGTCTTGATACACTTTCTTTAAATTTAGGACTAGTACTTGGTACAGCTGGATTACCACATATACTTGTCCGCTTTTTTACAGTACGTGATGCAAAAACTGCACGTCAATCTGTCGTTTATGCGACGTGGTTAATTGGTGCATTTTATATTATGACGATTTTCTTAGGATTTGGTGCGGCGGCTTTTGTAGGAAATGAAGCGATCATTAAAGCGAACCCAGCTGGTAATATGGCGGCACCTTTATTAGCAAAAGCGTTAGGTGGAGATTTCTTATTTGCTTTCGTATCAGCAATTGCTTTTGCGACGATTTTGGCTGTAGTGGCAGGTCTTGTATTAACAGCAGCATCAGCATTTGCACATGATTTTTATAATGAGATCATTCGCAAAGGGAAATCAACGGAAAAAGAGCAAGTATCCATGGCTCGTTATGCATCTATTGGAGTAGCGATACTATCCATTATACTTGCATTATTTGCCCAAACATTAAACGTAGCATTTTTAGTGTCTTTAGCATTTGCTGTTGCGGCGAGTGCAAACCTACCAGTTATATTATTTACAATATATTGGAAGCGTTTTAACACAACGGGTGCGATCTCTGGTATGATTGTAGGTCTCGTATCAGCAATTGTTCTTGTAGCCTTGAGTCCTAATGTTTGGAACCCTGTAGCTGGAAAAGCTATTTTTGTTGGGGAAGCGTTATTCCCATATACGACACCAGGAATTATTTCAATTCCACTCGGATTTCTTGCAGCATATTTAGGAACTGTTTTATCTAGTAAGAAAGAAGATGTAGCGAAATTTGATGAAATTCTCGTGAAATCTAATACTGGTCATGGTATTAGCGATGCGTCTTCACATTAAATAAAAGAGGAGCTTTTCGATAGATGAGAAAAGCTCTTTTTTCTTTTGGCATTTTCTTGTAAATATTACTGATTTATAAGTAGGATTTGTCTTAATTTTGTGGAATGAAAATAGCAGGGAGAAATTTAAATCATCATGGCACCAGCGCAGCTTTTGTGAAAAATAAGTTGTTATGGAAGGTGGAAGTAATGATGAAAACGAAGCAAACTGATGAATTATTAGCAAAAGATGAGCAATATGTTTGGCACGGAATGCGTCCCTTTAGTCCAAATAGTACAATGGTAGGGGCAAAAGCTGAAGGGTGCTGGGTTGAAGATATACAAGGAAAAAGATATTTAGATGGTATGAGTGGTCTTTGGTGTGTGAATAGTGGATATGGAAGAAAGGAGCTCGCAGAAGCGGCTTATAAGCAATTACAAACATTATCATACTTTCCAATGTCACAATCTCATGAACCAGCTATAAAGCTTGCTGAAAAGTTAAATGAGTGGCTTGGGGGAGAGTATGTTATTTTCTTCTCAAATAGTGGTTCAGAAGCGAACGAAACAGCTTTTAAAATAGCAAGGCAATACTATGCGCAAAAAGGTGAACCACATCGTTATAAATTTATGTCACGTTATCGTGGGTATCACGGGAATACAATGGCGACAATGGCAGCGACGGGACAAGCGCAGCGTAGATATCAATATGAGCCGTTTGCTTCAGGCTTTTTACACGTAACACCACCGGATTGTTACCGTATGCCTGGGATTGAAGGGCAGCATATTTATGATGTAGAATGTGTGAAAGAAGTCGATCGTGTTATGACGTGGGAATTAAGTGAAACAATTGCCGCTTTTATTATGGAACCAATTATCACAGGCGGTGGCATATTAATGCCACCACAAGACTATATGAAAGCTGTTCATGAGACGTGTCAAAAACACAGTGCGCTACTTATTAGTGACGAAGTGATTTGCGGTTTCGGGCGTACAGGAAAAGCATTTGGATTTATGAATTATGATGTGAAGCCAGATATTATTACAATGGCAAAGGGCATTACGAGCGCATATTTACCATTATCTGCAACAGCTGTGAAAAAAGAAATATATGAGGCTTTTAAAGGTAAAGGAGAATATGAATTCTTCCGCCATATTAATACATTTGGTGGAAATCCAGCAGCTTGTGCATTAGCACTTAAAAACTTAGAGATTATGGAAAATGAAAATTTAATCGAGCGATCTGCGCAAATGGGTTCCCTTTTATTAGAGCAACTAAAAGATGAAATTGGGGAACATCCCCTTGTTGGGAATATTAGAGGAAAAGGTTTATTAGTTGGAATTGAATTAGTAAATGATAAAGAGACGAAAGAGCCAATTGATAACGACAAAATTGCAAGTGTCGTAAATGCTTGTAAAGAAAAGGGTTTAATTATAGGACGCAACGGTATGACAACAGCAGGATATAATAACGTCTTAACATTAGCACCGCCGCTTATTATATCAAGTGAAGAAATTGCCTTTGTTGTTGGAACGTTGAAGACGGCGATGGAACGTATTTAATAAATAGAGAGAGGAGCGAGCTGTAATATAAGGCTCGCTTTTGTTTAGTAGGAGGGGACTTTTAATGGAGAAATATGATCCGAACAAACATTATCACATCGGATATTATGAAGATGGATATGATTTAGAAGTGACGGCGTACAAAAGAATAAATGAACCAGTTTGGGATGCTTATCTTCCGCACTATGAGGCAGACGGTTTTTATAAGAAAGTGGAGGAAATGAAACTAGGCGAATATATAGATGATTATGGTATTAAGGTGTATTCATTTAGTAATGATATCGATGATGATGAAGCACGAATTATTTTTGAAAAATGGTTAAAAAAGAACGGGATTGTTTAAAGATAAAACAAAAAGGAGATTGCTATCTTATAAGATAGCAATCTCCTTTTATTATAGTAAACTTATTTACTTGCTTTCATTGCTTTATCTTTTGCACCAAAAGTATATTTTAACATTGGTGGTGTAATCATTGTAGTTAAAATAACGACAATAACGATTGCTGTAAAGTAATCTTGTGCCAATAGACCTGAAGAAAGTCCTGTTCCTGCGATGATAAGTGCAACTTCACCACGAGAAACCATTCCAGCACCGATAATTGCAGAAGACTTTGCATCAAATCCAGTCATGCGTGCACCGAATCCACAGCCGATTAATTTCGTTAATACAGCGATAACAGTTAATGCTAAGATGAACCAAATTTGATTGCCGATACCGTCAAATGTAATATTCATACCGATACTAACGAAGAATACTGGAACGAACATAGCATAAGCAATTGGTTCTACTTTCTTTTCTACTTCATGTTTGTAGTTCGTTTGAGAAATTGCAATACCAGCAGCGAAAGCACCGATAATACCGGCAATTCCTAATAATTCGCCGAAATATGCGAATGAGAAACAGATGATAAGAGCCGCGCTCACGATAGACTCAGATACGCGTAGTGGTGATAACCAACGCATAATCGCAGGAACACCTTTCCAACCGATTAAAATAATAGAAGCGAAGAATACAACCTTCTTCAAGATAATCATTGTTAAGTTAACATCATCAGTGCCTAAGAAGCTCATTGCGAATGCTAATAAAATAACAACAAGAATATCATCAAATACAGCTGCGCCCAGCATAGTTGTACTTTCACGTGTCTTCATCTTTCCTAAATCGCGAAGTGTTTGAACGGAAATACTAACACTTGTCGCACATAGAAGTAATCCTAAGAATACAGCGTTTCCTTGTTCCATTCCCATAACAAGACCGGAAACGTAACCACCTACGAATGGAAGAATGATACCCCCGAGTGCAACTGCTAAAGAAGAATTACGATTTGCGTTTAATTCATCTAAGTCTGTTTCAAGTCCTGCCATAAACATTAAAAGAATAACACCGACATTACTTAATTGTGTTAGAAGCTCTGAATTTTCAATCCAACCTAATATAGCTGGGCCGATAACGATACCGACAATTAATTTACCTAGCACAGAAGGTTGACCTAATCTAACACTAAGATCACCAGCAAGCTTTGTACTTAATAAAATAAGTGCAATTTGAAAGAAAAATTCGAATTCCATCTGATCCTCTCCTCGTCATTTTTAGTTTTATCATACGATTTCTCGGAATTTGCCTAATGAAAATATGTAAAACCCATTAAACAAAAGGGTCTGATTACAAGTTCTTTTGAACTCGTAATTTGAACCTGTAATTAATATATAATAAAATTTATTAAAAATCAATGAAAAAATAGCAGATTTTCATGATGGAATTTGATTTAGGTATGAAGGGAATGGCTATATAATAAGAAGAAATAAGGCAACATTTTTAATGAATTGGAGAAGGAAACATGTTATTAAATAAACGTTTTACAATTGGAGAAATGGCAAAAATGCATAATATCGCAGAATCCACATTAAGGTATTATGATGAAAAAGGAATTTTTCATCCGTCCATTGTTGATCCTCAAACGAATTATCGTTATTATACAATCGATCAATTTTCACTGTTAGATACGATTAAATTTTTACGCCAGTTAAATATTCCGTTAAAGGAAATTAAGAAATATATTGATGAAAGAAATCCAGCATACGCACTCAATTTACTGGAAAAACAACAAGAAATGATGTTGAAAAAACAAAGAGAAATTGAGTATGCTTTGGCAAAAATGGAGCATAGAATTCATTTAATTAAGGAAGCAACAAAAGCAAAAGCTGAACAAATGGTAATTAAAGAGATCCCGCAGCGAAAAATTACAGCAATTGCGGTTGCTCCAAATACGACGGATGATATGTTTGAGTACTACATCCATTCGTTGCAAAAAAATATGAGGCAAATGGATGATAGTTTATTTTCTGGAGATATTGGTGTAACTGTTGCGAAAAAAGGATTAATGCAAAATGAGTTTCAAGCATATAGCAGTGTTTTCATTCTTTTGGATTACATGCCCTTTCAAGTGCATAGCTCAGATGAAATTAAAGAAGGTATGTTTGCCTGTGTATATCATCATGGACCGTATGAAGAAACTGATGAAACATATAAGAGGTTAATGAAATATATTGATCAAGAAGGGTACGAAGTAAGTGGAGATGCGATTGAGATTGCATTAATCGATTGGTCTGTAACAGAAAATCCAGAGGAGCAAGTAACAGAAATTCAAATTCCTATAATGAAAAAATAAAGCAATAAGTTGTAGGACTCGTATAATTACAAATGAGGATCAAACACGATAATTAAGTTACTTATTTTTTAATTCTCTATTGACCTTCAAGTTACTTGAAGGTTTAAACTAAGAAAAGAGAGTTGAAAAAAAGGAGCATATTAGAGTATGGAAGCAACAGAAAAGTTAAGAGAAAAACCGATAAAAAGCTTATTTATTTCATATTTAATACCAGCCGTCCTCGGAATGGTATTAATGTCAGTTAATATTGTAATTGATGCGGTAATGATTAGTCGGGGAGTTGGAGCAAATGGATTAGCAGGAGTAAACGTGGCTATTCCAGCGTTTTCGATTTTCTTCTCTATTTCATTATGGATTGGAATGGGCGGGGCAACGTTATATTCAATTGCATTAGGTGAAAATAAGCGAGAAAGAGCAAGGTCTATTTTTACTCAATCCATGACAGTAGCAGTTGTTATCGTAGGTGTTTTAGCAGCTATTTGCTTATGGAGAATAGAAGATTTAGCATACTTATTTGGTGCAAATGAAGTGATTTTACCGTATGCATTAGACTATTTACACGTATTATTAACATTTGGAATGATATACGTTTTAGAAAATATTTTAAGTACATTTATTCGAAATGATGGAAATCCTAATTTAGCAATGGCAGGTCTTGTTGTAACGGCTGTATTAAACATAGTGTTTGACTATATCTTTATTTTTATTTTTGGATGGGGCGTAACAGGTGCTGCTTCAGCGACTATTCTTTCGGCAGCGATTGGTTTCCTTGTATTATTAACCCATTTCTTTAGAAAAAGTAGCATTTTAAAATGGACGAAATTCCATTTTGAATGGGATACTGTCAAACAAATTATGGTGATTGGTTTCCCAAGTTTTACAGCAGAAAGTACGGTTGCAATCGTAACGATTGGTTTTAATATCGCATTCGTCCAATATGCAGGAGAAGTAGGAGTAGCTTCCTATGCGATGGTGAATAGTATTCATGCAATGGCATTACTATTATTCTTCGGTGTAGGTGCTGCATTGCAACCGATTGCTAGTTTCCATTATGGTGCAAACTTATCAGAAAGATTGCGTGAAGGATTGCAGTTTGCTGTGAAAATTGCTGTTGTACTTGGGGGCATTGCAATAATTGTCGGATTATTCTTCGGGAAATATATCATTGGTCTATTTGATGTCCAATCTCCAGAATTATTGGAGTTAACATTAACGGGTATTAGCTTATTCTTTATTCAATACGTATTTTTAGGCTATAACATCGTGTATGGAGAGTACTTCCAATCAGTGCGACAAACGAAGAAATCAGTACTGATTATAATGAGCCGAGGGTTACTATTTATTCTTCCATTGTTATGGATTATGCCAAAATTATTTGGGATAAACGGAATTTGGCTCGTTATGCCAGTTGCGGAAGTAATGACTGCGATTATCGTATTTACGATGAATCGTATGAAACATCCTGTTCCATTAAATATAGCAGGAGAGAAAGAAGCGATATGATGAAGAAAATCCCCTTAAGCAATTAAGGGGGTTTTTTATTCCTTTAAACTAATCGCAAAAGATCCATCTGTTTCTTGAACAGAAGCGAAAGCAACGTTTTTAATATGTGTAATTCCTTTTTCTTTTAATTCTTTATATAACCATTTTTCATTTTTATGGATTAACTTTAAGTTATCGTATTGAATTTGTGAATCGACGATAAGTGCAATTGGTAATCCAGCATACTTAACATCTATGTTTAAATCTTTTGGAGTTAATGGTACAAGTTCTCTTTTTGGTAAAATACTAATAGCTCCGTTCGCTTCTAAAATGGCGTATTCAATTTCATGAACACTTGGATATCCTGCAACGCGAAGATTAGAAAGTAGTTCGGCAATGGGATATCTACTTTTTTGTAAGTTCTCAAAAATAATATCACCATGTTTAATTAAAATGATAGGGTGTCCGAGAATAAAACGATTTAGTTTGTTGAATAGGCTTAATTTTGTAAGGAGTAAATGTAAACATGTAATAACAACCATACCGAGAAATGCTTGTAAAGCACCAGAGACGGGTATGGCCTGGAAAGCTAAATAAGATAAAAAAATTATAGCCCCAAAATCATGAGGAGTTAGTTGTGCTAAAGCAGACTTACCGAGCATCTTAAGTGATAATAAAAATAAGATAAAAAAGAACGATACGTTACATAAAAAGAGAAGCAATAGAGACACTCCTTCGTGCAAAGTTGTACTTACTGTTCCCGAAAGTAATATAAATATTACCTTTCAGAGGAGAAATTAGGGTTTATTGAAATCTGTCTGTATACAAACAAATAAATGGATATTATCATGAAGGAAGTAAAAGAAAATAGGAGTATATGAATATGAGAAAGAAGAAAATAATGAAGTGCATTTTAGTTGTCATAATGATTTGCGCCGTGTATATGGGGTTTTTACAATATCACATTTATAAGCATGGGCATATGAATGCAACCTACGATGCTGACTACATAATTGTACTAGGATCGAAAGTAAATGGGACGAAACCATCTTATTCATTGCAATATCGTATTGATAAAGCAGCTGAATATTTAAAATCACATGAGAAAACAATTGCTATTGTATCTGGCGGACAAGGAAAAGGTGAAGACATTTCAGAAGCATTAGCAATGAAACAAGGATTAATAAAACAAAACATCGCAGAAGACCGTATTATAATGGAGGACAAATCTACGAGCACAGATGAGAACATTACATTCTCAAAACCGTTAATACCAGCCGATATGAAAAAAGGTATGATCGTAACAAACGATTTTCATATGTTTAGAGCAAAAAAAATAGCGGCCAAACAAGGTTTACAATTAGAAGGTCTTCCGGCAAAAACACCGAAACCAATCATCATTCCATCGAATGTACGAGAATATTTAGCAATTACACAATATTGGTTTATGAATCGAATATAGAGAAAATAATCCCGCCTGAAATTTCAGACGGGATTATTTTAGAGGAAAATCTTACAAATATGTCACGTTAGTGAAAGGTAAAGCGATAGTTTCTAGAATGGTTTCCTGACATAATGAAGGTAACAAAAACTATTTAGAGGTGAATCGGATGAAAGGAAATAATATTTTATCTTCGTTATGTTACTTTAGTATCTTTTTTGCACCATTTTTACTACCAATTATCGTGTACTTTGTTGCAGAAGATGAAGTGAAGTATCACGCGAAAAAAGCATTTTGGTCACATGTTTTCCCATACGCAATCTTATTTGGAGGACTAGCAGTATCAGGCATGTACGGTTTAGGTTTCAATCAATCTGACGGTGCTGGAATTGGAATGATTATCACATATGCAGTGTTCATTCTTGTAGGAATTTACTACTTCATTTGGAATATCGTAAAAGGTATTAAAGTTTTGAAAACGGCGTAATAAGACAAGAAAAAATTTCATTTAAATTACCGTTAATATAATTTCATTTACCGTATTCATAGACGTTTTAAAAAAAGAGCAATTCAAAAAAGAATTGCTCTTTTTGTGCTTATAAGTTGTGAATAATGAAAAAGATGTGTTAATTTTTCATTATGAAGAGAAAAAGGAGTGATTTTCATGAATGAGATAATACATAAGATGGAGCAACATGTTTCAGTTCGTAAATATAAAGAAGAATCAATTCCGAAAGATGTAGTAGAAAAGATGGTGCACGCTGCACAACATGCAGCTTCATCACATTTTGTACAGGCGTATTCTGTTATATATGTAACAGATCAGGAATTAAAAGCTAAACTAGCAGAGCTATCCGGAAATCGCCATGTGAAAGACTGTGCAGCATTTTTTATTTGTTGTGCAGATTTAAAACGACTTGAAATTGCATGTGAAAAACATGGTACAGAGATAAAGCATGAGGGAGTAGAAGACTTTATCGTTGCGACGGTAGATGCTTCACTTTTTGCGCAAAACTTAGCACTAGCGGCAGAGTCATTAGGCTACGGTATTTGTTATATTGGTGGTATTCGTAATAATCCGAGAGAAGTGAGCGAATTGCTTCATTTACCGGATAAAGTATATCCTGTATTCGGAATGACAGTCGGTGTACCAGATGAAGAACATGGAGTTAAACCACGTTTACCAGTAGCAGCAGTTCTTCATGAAAATGGATATAATGAACAGAAATATGATGAATTACTAAATGAATATGATGAAACGATGAGCGCGTATTACAAAGAAAGATCATCAAATCAAAAAAACGTAACGTGGACGGAATCAATGAGTTCATTTATGTCCAAAGAAAAAAGAATGCATATGAAAGAGTTTTTAAGTGAAAAAGGTTTAAATAAGAAGTGAGTAAAGAGGCAAACCTGTGATGTGGGTTTGCCTTTTTTGGAAGGAGAAATACCTAAGTTCAGAAAGTTCTTTATTCTTTCTGAACTTAGGTATTTTGTTTGTTATCATATACATAGAAATAAAAATTAATAATTTTTTACAAAAGTGATAGAAAAAGAGAATGAAATGCCAATAGTAAGTAAAAGCAGCTGCTAAAGGGGAACTGAGGAAGGAAGATGCTTATGATTTTCAATTCTGAAGAGGATTTAATTATAGCTATGAAAAAACATGATCAAGATGCTTTGAAAGAAGTGATTGATCAATATGGAAAATTAATTTTGTACATTATTCATAAATCATTAAGTACCCCTATTGAAAAACAATATGTGGATGATTGTTATAACGATGTATTTACTGTCATTTGGTTTAATATCGACCAATTTGATACAGAAAAGGGAAACTTAAAATCTTGGATGATTGGTATTAGTAAATTGAAGGCATTGGAATATAAAAAGAAAGTATATAAAGAGAATACAATCGATAAAGACGTAGAAATAGATACAGGTGTCCATGATAGGTATGAAATAGAACAAGAAGAAGAGATTATGGAAATAGTTCAAGATTTAAATAAGAAAGATCGATATATATATTTAAAGAGGTATATTGATGGATATTCCATTGACGATATCGCAAAAGAATTAAAAGTAACGGCGGATTATATATACAATCGAATTTCTCGTGGGAAGAAAAAACTTCAAAACTGTGGAAAGGGAGTGTGTAATATGGATAAAAGATTATTATCGATGTTAAATGAGCTCCAATATTCAGAAGAAGAAATTGCACGTTTAGAGAAAGAAGCGAATGAATCTATAAATATAGATAAGTATTATGTGAAAAACGGGGAGTTATTGAAGAAATTAACGGTGCAAATGTTGGAAGAATCAGTTCGGAAAGAGTTGCAAGAAGGAGAGGAAATACAATGTGAAATATTAGTGGAAGAAGGAAGTCTTGTAAATTCTAAAGTTATACCTAATATATTAACCACAGGTGCTACATTTTATTATTACATTGTTTTAACTAATACAAGGTTACAAATTATAGCGTTAGATTGTTATTTTAAAAAGTTAAATGAATACAGTGTATTAGTAAACTCAATTCAAGCAGTTTCGCAACATAAAAAAATGAAAAATGTATATGGAATTAAAATAAATAACAATTATATACAATTAGGAAGTAAAGAGTATAATCAAGAATTAGCAGTTTTAATTGGAAAGCTAAAACAATGTGGAGTGAAAGAAGAGAGATATAAAGATTTCGAAAAAAGTTGGATGATTTTTTTCAATGTGTTTGTAATAGCGATAGCTGGGCTTCTAGTTTTAAAATATTTAATGTGAAAATAAAAAGCGGCATAATAGCCGCTTTTTATCGTTTGGTTAGTATTTTATTTATGATTTTGTATTTTGAAAAACTTACTTATAATAAATGCAAACTTTCAATAAGAAGATACATACCCGTGCAACTTAAAAGGATGTACGTAAATATTTTGAAAATTCGTTGATTAAGCCATTTGAAAATAATTTGCCCTATATACAAACCTAGAAATACGATTGGAATAGCGTAAAAACTTGATTCCCAAATTGTTTTGTTTGTGCCAGTAAAGAGTATTTGAGTTAGTAGGCTAATGAAATATATAAATAGATAAAAAGCTAAAGTAGTTGCTCTCAATTTCTCTTTTTTCGTATCAGTTCCTGTAAAGTAAAGTAACAGGGGTGGTCCTGGCATACCGATACTTGTCGTTAAAAGACCAGATAATCCACCAACTATGAAATCTCTAGATTGTGTTGATCTAACCTTAACGTTGCATATTAGCAACAATGTTAATAGTAAGAGTAGGATGCTAACTGCTAATTTAAAAGTGTTTATGTTAACGGAAATGAAGATTAAAATACCAAAAGGTACACCAACTATACTTCCCAAAATAAACCTTTTCAGTAGAACAAAATCAACGTCCATTCTTATTTTCCAAATGAGTGAAATGGAGATAATTAAAGATAAAATAATGTTTATTTGTATAGCTTCTTGTGGTAGAAATAACATAAGTAAGAAAGGGGTTGCCATTATGGAAAAGCCAAAACCTGTACTTGCTTGCAGAATAGAAGCCACTAATATAATACATATGAAAATGAATGTAACACCCAAAACAGCCCTCCTCTTTAATCAAGTTTAACTAGTTGAAGTCTCTTATTTAAGTGCAAACTTTCACAAACTTATTTATATTTTAACATAAATATCTAGTTTTTTCTCAAATAGTGTTGCCATATAAGGGTCATTAACTAAAAAATCAGACTGATATTTTTAAACAATTTTATTATTGGGAAACAAATAATGAATGGGATTAAAATCTATTGATTATCATTAGATTATTCACTGAGATCCCCGCGATAAATAAGAAAAGCCATATAAAATTTACAAAAATACAGCATGTAGCTAATAAACTGCCAATCATTTGAGGAGAAAGAATTTCTAACAGCCCTCCTGTAAAAAACATAGATAACTGAATAAGAGATCCGTAAACGGAATAATGGAATGAAAAACTTTACCCATCATATTTTCGTGTGTGTAAGTTTGAAGTAATGTCGTATCAAGTGGAACGAGGATTCCTCCTGCTATGCGCATACAGAATAAAGTAACGATACCGATAATAAGTTGATCGGATAGAATGAATCCGAGAAAGAAAATTCCTTGTAATAAGTAGGCTCAACCGAATACTTTTTTCATTTTTTCTTTATTATGAGACATATAAAGATTAACGAGGAGGCTTCCAATCATAAGCCCAATGCCTTGAACTGTATATAAAATTCCAATGTTAGTGTGGAAAATTCTCTCGGCATAGATCGTTAGGAATAGCTGATAAGCGCCTCCAATAATGCCCCATGAAATGCCGACAAGAATTAATGTTAAAATAATTTTTGTTTGTAATATGTATGTATAACCATCTTTTATATCAGTGAAAAATGTTTCTTATTCCATATTAAACGATATTTTGTTAGTTGAAATCGCAAATAAGAGGGATATAAATTCATACGAAAGTATGAAAAAAACAGCTCAAATATGAGCTGTTTTTCTATAGTTTTTAGTTCATTTGTCAAGGATAGGATATATTAATATCCGTATCCGCCGCCACCCCAACAGCTACATCCGATGATGATTAGAAGGATGAATAGTACGATAAGCAAAGCAAATCCACCGCCGAAACCAGCGCAACTTCCACCATAACTCATATGTTTTCCTCCTTTTTAGTAAGTTAATCTATATGGTTCATGGACTACTATATACAGTATGTTTTTTGTACAGAAAACGAGCCAGTCTCATTTATAATTAGACAAATGCCTGTAGATTCATTAGGATTGTATGTTAGTGATTTGTAAATGAACCTTTACGTGATTCGTAATTTAGGCATAAAAAAATAAAAAATTGTAAAAAAAACCATTTTTTTATTTTTTTATGAGAGAATATGTACTATAATTTTACAAGTAATATTATGGGAAAAGGGAGTTTTAGTATAGAGATGGAGATGGGACAATTACAAAATAAAATAGAAAGCAAAAAGAAAGAGTTAATTCAACTTGTTGCGAGGCACGGATTGGATCATGATAAAGTTTTGTTATTTAGTCGAGATTTAGATATACTAATTAATAAGTTTATGAATGGAAAAGACAAAGTGCATAAATAAAAAATTTATAGTTTTTTATATTAAGATGTTTCACGGGAAGGAGAGGACAGTAATTGGAACATTTACAGGAAGAATTGTATAAACAAATAAAAGAAGAAAAAGGTACAGTTACAATTTTCTTAAAGAGTGGCGTTAGAATAGTAGGAGAAGTTGTTGGAGTAGATAAATTTACAGTTTTAATATTAGTGGATGGAAAACAACAGCTTATTTATAAGCAGGCTATATCAACAATAATGAAATAAGACACTCTTGTTGAGTGTCTTATTTCATTATTGCTTGCATGCCTCAACATCAATACCGGCAGCAATTAACTTCTTTTCTCCAACTTGTTCAATAATTTTTTGTAATTTAGATAGGAAAGAATCAAAGTTTGTATGCTTTGCTACTTGGAATGTCATTTTATGTTCAATTGGTAACCACGTATCAATATCAGCTTCGTTATGCTGGATTTTTACCTCAAGTTTATCGAGTGCATTAGCAACTTTTGCTTCGTACGTTTCTTTCGCTTCAAACTCCATCCATAAGTCATATAATTCTTCGCCGAGAGAACCTGTTAATGTTTTTTTAATATTTAAAATAGCTTCTAGTTCATTTTTTTGTTTTTGTAGTTGTAATTCATGACTATTCATTGTATCAAAAGCAGGGATATCACCAGCTTCGGCTTCGACTAGGTCGTGAATAATAACCATCTTAAGTAATTTCTCAATATTTACTTTTTGATTCAAATAAGGTTCAACTAAAATGGCCATTAGAGACATACGCCATGTATGCTCGGCAACACTTTCTTGACGTCCGTTGGAAAGCCAGCTGTGTCGCATTTCATATTTTAATTTTTCTGCTAATGCAATGACTTGTAAAATGTTGTGTTCCATCGTGAGCCTCCTCATGTTTTTATACCATAATTCTAATATAGAAATGAAATGTGTCAATTTCATGAGTATATTGCGATAAACAGATGATAAGCGTATAATACATGTTATATGTGAAAACGTATTATTAAAATAAAAAAATGTTATATGAAAATGGAAAGGAAAGGGCAGAAATATGGGAGAAAAAAATCAAGTATTAGCTAGACCACAAAGAAGAAAAAGGAAGTTTGATATTTCTAGCCCAGTGGGCATCATAGTAGGTTTCATCATAGTGATAGCGGCGATTATGCTTGGTGGCGGTGGAATAAAAGCTTTCAAAAACTTTTTAGATATTTCATCTATTTTAATTGTCATAGGGGGAACGACAGCGACAATTGTTGTGGCATATCGATTTGGAGAAATAAAAAAATATACGAAAAGTATTTTCACTGTTTTACATAGAAGAGAAGAAGATTTAGAACAGTTAACGGATTTGTTTGTTGATTTTTCGAAAAAGTCTAAAAAGAATGGCTTGCTTTCTTTAGAGGTTGATGGAGAGCAAGTAGACAATCCTTTTATTCAAAAAGGAATTCGATTAATGTTAAGCGGTTACGATGAAGATGAATTAAAAGAAGTGTTATTGAAAGATATTGAAACGGAAGTGTATGAGTTAAGAAAAGGAGCAGCATTATTAGATAAAATTGGTGATTTTGCTCCAGCTTGGGGAATGATTGGTACGTTAATCGGTCTTATCATTATGCTCCAAAACTTACAAGATACATCGCAAATTGGTACAGGGATGGCAGTTGCGATGTTAACGACATTATATGGGTCTGTACTTGCGAATATGATTGCAATCCCTCTTTCGGAAAAAGTATATCGTGGTATTGAAGATTTATATACAGAGAAGAAGTTTGTAATAGAAGCAATTTCAGAATTGTATCGTGGACAAATCCCTTCTAAATTAAAGTTGAAACTGGATACATACGTATACGAAACAAAGGTAACAAAGGTAAAAAAGGTAAAAGGAGCAGCCTAATATTTCAAGGAGTGGTATGATGAGTAAAGGACCGCAAAAGGGATCGCCTCGTTGGATGACGACTTTTACAGATTTAACGATGTTATTATTAACTTTCTTTGTATTACTAGTTGCTACATCAAAGCAAGATGCAGTAAAATTGTCAAAGATGCTTGAAAAGTTTAGTGATACGGGGCAAGTAGATGCAAAAGTAATGGAAAATACAATACCAGATATTTCACATGAAAAAAATGATGAAAAAATGATCTCAAAAAAGAGAATGGATGAATTATATAAGAAGTTGAAAGCGTATGTAGATAATAACGGTATTAGTCAAGTGAATGTATATCGAGAGGATACAGGGGTAAGCGTCGTTATAGTAGATAATTTAATATTTGATACAGGCGATGCGAACGTTAAGCCCGAAGCGAAAGGGATAATAAGTCAATTAGTTGGATTTTTTCAATCCGTACCTAACCCAATTGTTGTAGAGGGACATACAGATAGTAGACCTATTCATAACGAGAAATTCCCTTCTAATTGGGAGTTATCTTCAGCACGAGCGGCAAATATGATTCACCATTTAATTGAAGTGTATAATGTGGATGATAAAAGGCTAGCTGCGGTAGGATATGCAGACACAAAGCCAATTGTACCAAATGATTCACCGCAAAACTGGGAAAAAAACCGTCGCGTTGTTATTTATATAAAAGAGTAGTATATTATTATTTTAATAATAAAATAATAAAAATACGAAAATTCTTTTAAAAAAATATTAAATTTTATCATTTTATTTTGTATAATGAGTGAGAATGATAAGGTGAAATATTAAGATATATTTATACATAGAAGGAGAGAATTAAAAAGAATGGCACATAAAATTTTAGTAGTAGACGATGCGATGTTTATGCGAACGATGATTAAAAACTTATTAAAAAGTAATGCTGAATTTGAAGTTATCGGCGAAGCAGAGAATGGGGTAGAAGCAATTCAAAAGTATAAAGAACTTCAACCTGATATTGTAACATTAGATATTACTATGCCAGAAATGGACGGGCTTGAAGCATTAAAAGAAATTATTAAAATTGATTCAAGTGCAAAGGTTGTTATTTGTTCTGCAATGGGACAACAAGGTATGGTATTAGATGCAATTAAGGGCGGGGCAAAAGACTTTATTGTAAAGCCATTCCAAGCGGATCGTGTAATTGAAGCTTTAACAAAAGTAGCAAATAGTTAATATAGAAGGGGTGCCACAAGGAATCAAAACAGTGATAGCGGATCGACGTGTGGCCCCCTTTTTTCTCATTGTAAAACACTAAATTGTTATACATAAATGAAATGTTTGTTAGACAGGTAGGGGATAAAAATGCAAACAGATCTATTAAATATATTTTTCGAAGAGTCAGAAGAACATTTACAGTCGCTAAATGAAAATGTGCTAGTGTTAGAGCAAAATCCTGCTGATATGGATGTTGTAGGAGAAATATTCCGCTCCGCTCATACATTCAAAGGTATGTCTGCGAGTATGGAATTTACAGAGATGGCTGATTTAACGCATAAGATGGAAAATGTGTTAGATGAAATTCGTCATGGAAATATAGTTGTAAATGCGGATATTATTGATGTGATTTTTGAGTGCATTGATAATTTGGAGAAGATGGTTGCAGATGTGCAACAAGGTGGAATGGGCAATATTGATGTAGTCTCAACTAAACAGAAATTAGAAGCATTATTGAACGGCAATGTAGAAACTTCTATGGAACATATAGAGCAAAATCATATAGACAACGATGATGCAGTTTCGCATGAAGTGCATATAACAGTTGAACAGCAAGCAATTTTAAAAGCAGTACGTGCCATTATGTGTATTGAAGCATTGCAGAATGTAGGGAATATACAAAAAACAGCTCCGAGTATTGAAGAAATTGAAGCAGATGCTTTCGGATTTGAATTTACGGTATTTATGGATACTGATTGTAGTATAGAAGAATTGAAACAAGTAGTACTTCATGTTTCTGAAATTGAGAAAGTGGAAGTAAAGCAAGGAGAACCTATATCGAGGGAAGTAGCTTCTAAAAAAGTCGTTACACAAGAAGTTGTGCAAGTAGAAGAAATGCTACAACCAGCTGTGGCTACGCAGGTAGAATCACCGATAGTGGCAACGAATCAACCTACAAGTGCTATGCCAGCTAAAAGTACTACAAAAACGAAAAATGCTAAAGTGGAGAATCGTTCAATTCGTGTTCAATTAGAGAAAATCGAAAGATTAATGAATATGTTTGAAGAAAGTGTAATTGAACGTGGGCGCATTGATGAATTGGCTCAAACGATTCAAAACAAGGAGCTAATTGAACATTTAAATCGATTAGGCGATATTTCAAAAGATATTCAAAATGTACTATTAAATATGCGTATGGTGCCGATTGAAACTGTGTTCAATCGTTTCCCGCGTATGGTACGTATGTTAGCGAAAGATTTAGGGAAAAAAATCGATTTACAAATTACAGGTGAAGATACTGAAGTAGATAAAATTGTTATTGATGAAATCGGTGATCCGCTCGTTCATTTAATTCGAAATGCAATCGATCACGGTGTTGAAACTGTTGAAAAACGACGTGATGCAGGTAAAAATGAGACAGGTACTATTAAATTAGAAGCCTTTCATAGTGGAAATCATGTCGTTATTCAAATTACGGATGATGGAAACGGTATTAATAAAGGGAAAGTATTAGAAAAAGCGATTAAAAATGGCGTTGTAACTGAAGCAGATGCCAATAGATTAACAGATCGTGAAGTGTTTGATCTTATTTTCCAACCAGGATTTAGTACAGCTGAAGTTGTATCAGATCTTTCTGGACGCGGTGTCGGATTAGATGTTGTAAAACATACGATTCATAGTTTAGGTGGACATTTAATCATTGATTCTGAGGAAGGAAAGGGAAGTACATTTAGAATTGAACTTCCGTTAACGTTGTCTATTATTCAATCTATGCTTGTTCAAACGAATGATAAGCGTTATGCTTTACCTCTTGGAAATATCGTTGAAGCAATTCGAATTAAGAGGGAAGACATCCAATCCTTACAAGGAAAAGATGTGTTAAATTATCGTAATCAAATTATTGAAGTGAAACATTTAAGTACTGTATTTGGTGAAAAAACAGTAGATGAGGCGTTTGCGTCATATGATGGTCAAATGGTTCCTGTGTTAATTGTTCGTAATACACATCGCAGCTATGGACTTATTGTAAACACAATTATCGGTCAAAGAGAAATAGTCTTAAAGTCATTAGGTGACTTCTTTGCAGAGAGTTCTAACTATTTCTCTGGTGCGACGATTCTCGGTGATGGACGAGTGGTCCTCATTTTAAACCCAGAAGGTTTATAATAGGAATGAAGGAAAGCTCCCCACTTGTATACAATTGGGGAGCTTTTTGGCTAATCGTTACTAATTTAATAATGGGAATACATACATATTAACGTTTTATATAATAAGTTTGCTAAAATCAAATGAGAGTTTATATTATTTGATAGAAAAACAGAAATGAGGAGGCAGGGAAAATGCCTGAGCAACACACAAAAGGGGATACGAGCACGATTGTGCTAGAAAAAGAAAATGAGCATTTAACGCCTCAAGAATGCGATATTCTTGGCGAAATCGCAAATATATCATTTGGTTCAGCTTCGACTGTATTATCAACGATTTTAAATAGGCAAGTAAGCATTACTGCTCCTCGCATAGAGTTGGTAGATTTATATGATTCAAGAGATGTCGAAGTTCCACATGTTGTATTAAACATTCATTTTACAAAAGGATTAGATATGGAAAACCTTCTTGTCCTTAAGCAAGATGTTGCATTGTCTATTGCTGATTTAATGATGATGGGAACAGGTGAAGTGGAGGACGGAAAAGAACTTGGTGAATTAGAGCTAAGTGCTGTACAAGAAGCGATGAATCAAATGATGGGATTCGCAGCTACATCTATGTCGGAATTCTTCCAAGATACAGTAGATATGTCTCCGCCGACGATTAATGTTGTAAAGTTATCAGAAGAAATGGAGAAAATCTCTGAAATCGATGGGAATCATACGATTGTTAAAGTGTCGTTTGATTTAAAGATAGATAATCTTGTAAACTCTAAACTTGTACAAATTGTTTCAGTTGAGCATGCGAAACAAATGGTAAATAAATTAATGCAATTATCTGGTGGAGTAGAAGAAAAAGACGAGACAGCAGAAGTAGTGGAAACTGAGATTGTAGAAGAAGTTGAAAAAGAGCATTTAACACAAGAAGAGAAAGATGTGCTTGGTGAAATTGCAAATATTTCAATTGGTTCAGCTTCAACAGTATTGTCAACGCTTTTAAATCAGCCAGTTACAATTAGTACACCAAATGTGGAAGCAATCAATGTTCGTCATTATGATGGAGTACCAGTACCATTTGTTATTTTAAATGTTGACTTTGTTGAAGGGCTAAAGAATGAGAATGTATTCGTATTTACGAAAGATGTCGCCTTAACAATGGTAGATTTAATGATGATGGGAACAGGGGAAGTTGATCCGGAAAAAGAGCTTACTGAATTAGAACTGAGCGGTATTAAAGAAATTATGAACCAAATGATGGGTCATGCTGCTACGGCGATGTCAGAAATGTTCCAAGAAAAAATGGACATGACGCCGCCAAATGTTAAATTTGTAACGTTAAAAGAAGAAATGGAGTATTTGGGAGAGTCAATGGAAGTGGACGAACTCGTTCAAATTACGTTCAATCTTGAAATTGGTGATCTGCTTCAATCGAAAATGTATCAAATTTTGCCGATTTCTGAAGCGAAAGAAATGGTAAGGCGACTTCTGTATCCAATGGTGGAAGAAGAAGAGATTGCCACAGAAGAAATTGAAGAAGAAAAAATTGTAGAACCAGTTGTGCAACCTATTGAATTTAAAGAAGTAAAACAAATGGAGCCAGTATATATGGACACGTCCATTCTACAAAATGTAGAAATGAACGTGAAATTTGTATTTGGAAGTACAGTGAAAACGATTCAAGATATATTAAGTTTACAAGAAAATGAAGCAGTTGTACTAGATGAGGATATTGATGAACCGATTCGTATTTATGTAAATGATGTATTAGTGGCGTATGGTGAACTTGTAAATGTAGATGGATTTTTCGGAGTAAAAGTAACGAAATCATTATAAGGCATTGAAATAGGAGTTTGAACTAGTAGATGAAAAACGTAAAGTTTTTTCTAATGAGTTGGCTATGCATACATGTGTGTTTGTTCTTCCCCTTGCAAAGTCAGGCTGAGGAACAAATTGAGCCAGATCAAAAAATAAATGAAGTGAATGTACAAGAAGAAAATAAGGAATCTCAAGAACCGCCAGAGCAAGTGGAAACGAAACAAGATGAAGAGAAACCAAAAGAAGCAGAACAACAAGAAGTAGTAAATAAACAATTGGGTGAAAGAAAGATAGAAACGGAACAAGGAATTATTACAGTAAATAAGCCGGAGCTTAAAGTTGGCGAAGAAGTGCGAATTGCTGTAGAACCAAATGGGAAAAACATTCAAAGCATGAAAGGTATATTGCAGTTACAAAAAAATGGCGAGCAATATGCGCAAGAAAGAATGCTATCTTTTGAGTATGATGAAGAAACGAAGAGCTGGGTTGCTAACTATAAAGCAGGGGATTTTGATTTGCAAGGTGATTGGAATCTTCAGCTCGTTCAAAGTTACAAAGAGAATGAGAAAGAAGAGCTCATAAAAAATGAATTGAAAGTCCCACTCATTCGTATTAAAAATGAAACGCCTACTATAGATAAAGAATTGCCAAAGTTACAGGAAGTTACTATTGATGAAGTAAAAGAAAACTTAGTTGAACGAAAACAGGGAGATTCTATACATATACGAGTAAAAGCGTCAGATATAGAATCGGCTGTAAAAGAAGTGCGCGTTACATTAAAAGGGAAAGAAAATAAAGAGCTTTCGTTTTTATTAGACTACAACAAGCATGATATGGATTGGCAAAAAGTATTTGAAATAACAGAAGAATTGCCAGCTGGGCCATACGAATTACATGTAGAGATAATAGATGCAGCAGGTAATAAACTTGTTGAGGAAAGTGAATATACCATTTCTATTTTGGCGCCAAAAAACGAAGATGACAAAAAGATAGAAGAGAAAGAAAAAGAAGACAAATTAGATAATAAACTAGAAAATGAATTAGAAGATAAGAAAGAAAATGAGAAGCAAGAGGATTTGAAAGTCAAAAACCCGCTTCCAGAAGAAAAATTGCCAGTTGTTCAAATTCCGAAGCAAGATGAGAAAGTAAATAAGTTTATAAAAGAACCGTTGAAAGAGAAAGAGGAATTTACTTACGTTATAAAAGAGCCGTTCGAAGACAACAAGGAAGTACATAAGGCGAAGGACCAAAAAGAGAAAAATAACAAACAAGTTGCCTCTAAAAAGAAAGAACAAAAAGAAGAATCAAAAGACAAGAAAGAAGAAAAAGGTGAACAGGGAGTACAAGCTTCGGATGTGTTTACTATCATGTCAGGTTTATTCGTACTGTTTTTAGTTTTAAAGAGTAATAAAGAATGGGGCTAATTATTTCATAGTAGTGGAGGCGCTTAAATGGAGATTAAACGTACGACAATTGAAGATAAGACGCTACAACCATTAAAACAGCCTGCAGCTATTTCGGAGCATGAAATCCAGAAAGAACGAAAGCGTAGCAATTTAGTGTTTACTGGACAGTCTAAAATTATTTCGAAAAATAATGAAATAGGTATTTTACTTGCAAGTTTAAGTGATGGAAAGATTATGAAGGAAATGCTTTCTAAAGAGATGGATACAGTGTTACAACTTTTTAAAAAGCTACATACGTTATCTGGAGAAGGGAAGCAAACAGAAAAAATATTTGAACAAGTAATTAGAAGCCTACAAGGGCTTGTTAAGCAGGCGCATATAAAAGACCTTCCTTTGTTAGATGGAACATATGATTTCGCTGAAGTACAACTATCATTTGGTAGAAAAGTACATATTCCGTTACTAGATGTGAGCGCACTTATTTCTAGAGTGGAAAGTGATTCTTCAGAAGGAAATATAAATTTGATGGTAACGGTTATTACTGCTTATATAACGAAATTGTCTAACGAAACAATTTTAATTAGCGTTACAGACCGTACGGTTAAAGATCGGGATGTAAGTGTATGGAGAGCGCTTGCGGAAATGAACATGACACAATTGTCACAGGCGTTAAAACAAACGATGCAAGAACATAAATGGTCTATGACGTTTCTTTTTCTCTTTATATGGATTGTCGGTATTATTTTAATTCGAGTTATGTAAAAAGGTCGTCACTCTATTGTGACGACCTCTTTTATATTTTTTCGTAGAAGAATGTATCGAACCGCTGAAGATTGTAACGTTCGGGTGTTAAAATTTGTTCCGTACTACCAACAAATAGTACGCCGCCTTTTCGTAAAGAACGACTAAATTTTTCATAAAGTTTTACTCTTGCTTCTTCGGTAAAATAAATCATTACGTTGCGACAAATAATCAAATCATAATTTGTATCGAATGACTGTATTAAAAGGTCATGTTGTTTAAAAGAGACGTTTTGTTTAATGTTTTGATGCAATGAATATAGATCATTCTCTTTTGTGAAATGACGTTCTTTCAAATCATTAGGTAATTCCTTTAACGAACGTTCTGTATATTGACCGCGTTTTGCAGTTTCTAAAATATGAAAATCAAGATCTGTTGCTTGAATTTCAAAACGAAATGGAGCTAGATGCTTTGATAAAATTAAAGAAAGTGTATACGGTTCTTCACCAGCAGCGCAAGCGGCACTCCATACCTTTAATTTTCCGCTATTTTGTTCGAGTAATTTAGGTAGTGCTTTTGACTCTAAAGTTTGCCATCGTTCTTTATTTCTAAAAAACTCTGAAACGTTAATTGTAATATAGTCAATAAAATTTAAAAATAAATTTTGATCAGCACGTAATTTGTTTAAAAAATTAGTGTAGTTTTCAAAGCCTTTTCTCGAAATGAAAGCATCGATTCTACGGCGCATTCTATCTTGCTTATACGAAGCGATATCCATATTGAATTGTTGTTTAAAACTCGCGATAAAATGATCATAATCTTGTTCAATTATCATATTTACAATGGGCACAATAATGATATTGTGCCGCCCCCTTTACATCATACGAATTTTTTGTTCAAAGCTTTTTTTCATTTGCTTTTCATGTAATCCTGGTAAATCATAAATGACAGCATCAATACCTGCTTCTTTTGCAACATCGACAGGGATGACAGATGTATGTTTGTCCCCATTATAAAAACAGAGAACTAAATCAGTGTCTTCAATAATTTGTTTAACAAAAAACATATAATCTGATCGGTAAATGGAGTCGGAAGGATGATCGAAAGCAACATATTCGGCTCCGTGTTTTTTTAAGTAATCAACGACTTCTTGAAATTCATCTGTTATTGCTTGCAATGGTTGCAGCGTGTAAAGGCATAAATTTTGAGCGAGTCTTTCATTCTCAACGAAAAAACGAAGAACCTCATTTTCAATAGATTTATAACATAATATGTAAATTTTATGTTTGTGAGCATAGTCAGTTAAAAATTTTTTAATTTCTTCTTGATCTAATGCTGTTAATTGATTTGAACCACAAAGGAAAATATTCATAGAATTGTGCCACCTCATGCTAAATTGTAACATATCTTTTATAAAAAATAACTGCAAAATATTACTGTTCAGAGTATAATTATAAATAACTGGATTTTACGATTAAGTTTAGGAAGAAATAAAAAAATAAATAGGTGATATATATGCTACGTTCTATCTCGCATAATCCAATTTTATCGCATATACCGCCTGCTACTCAAATGCCGAAAGAAGCAAATGTCAGGACAGGACTTGCATTTTCGGATAATTTGCATGCAGATCCGAAAAAAGATAAATTACTAGAACAAATGGAAGCGTTTGTCGATAATATTGGAGAAATTAAAGAAAAAATTGAAATGGAATTAACGCTTGATAATGTAATGGAATACAAAAATACAGTAAAATCATTTTTGAATTTTTACGTTGATAATGTATTGCAGTATAAAGATGTCATGTCTCGTCACCCGCGTTACGGATATTCACAGAAAATGACGATTGTGAAACAGGCAGAAATGGGATTGAATGAATTAGAAGATGTTATGAATTTAATTAATACGAAAACAGGACATTTAGAAATGTTAAATCAAATTGGAGAAATCCATGGTTTAATTGTGAATTTAGTCTTGTAAAAGGAAGGAAGCTATATGTACATACAATTATATGAAAAGCTCGTTATTATACAAAAGGCGTATGAAAATATTCAAGCGCTTGGAGAGCAAATATATGAGAATTTAAAAAATAAAAATGTAAATGCAGTTCAAAAGTTACAAGTAGAGCAATTGCAGTACATTGATGGTTTAAAAGGGTTATCAAGCTCATTTGAAGAAATGGTTGTTCAGTTCTGTAAAGAACAAGGAGTTGAATCATTTCGTGTAAGTGCATTATTTTCGTATTTTTCTCAAGAAGAAATTGAAAAAATGGAAGAATTACAAAAAAACGTAACTGAATTAGAAGAGAATGTAAAAATGATTCTTTTGAAAAATCAATATTACTTAAACGTACTATTAAAAACTACAGAAAGTATTGTGGATTCTGTTTCTGAATATAATTTAGAGCGAAACAATAATTCGCAAATCTTTATGAATGAACTATTGTAAAGGAGAAGTGAAGATTTATGAGATTATCTGATTATAATACACCGCTATCAGGGATGCTAGCGGCTCAAATGGGATTACAAACAACGAAACAAAACTTATCTAACATTCATA
Organism: Bacillus sp. FSL K6-1218; assembly: GCF_038006445.1. Taxonomy (NCBI): domain Bacteria; kingdom Bacillati; phylum Bacillota; class Bacilli; order Caryophanales; family Bacillaceae; genus Bacillus; species Bacillus sp. FSL K6-1218. The sequence goes on from NZ_JBBOVE010000001.1 coordinate 1,608,635, forward strand.
CACCGGGTTATGTGCGTCAAATGGTGAATTACGGATCTGTTGGAGCAAGCAATGGTCATACGCCAGAACAGAGAATTGGTTACGGTGTACAAACGCTAGGTGTTGACCGTATTACTGATGAGGTAAAGACGAAGCAGTTTAATGATCAATTATCTCAGCTCTCTTACTATAACTATATGAATTCGACTTTATCACGTGTAGAGTCTATGGTTGGAACGACAGGAAAGAATTCATTATCTAGTTTAATGGACGGTTTCTTTAATGCCTTTCGTGAAGTGGCAAAAAATCCAGAACAACCAAACTACTACGATACATTAATTTCTGAAACTGGGAAGTTCACAAGTCAAGTAAATCGTCTTGCGAAAAACTTAGATACAGTGGAAGCGCAGACGGCAGAAGATATTGAAGCGCATGTTAATGAATTTAATCGTCTTGCTGCTAGTTTAGCAGAAGCGAATCATAAAATTGGACAAGCGGGTACACAAGTGCCGAATCAACTTTTAGACGAACGAGATCGCATCGTTACAGAGATGTCTAAGTATGCAAACATCGAAGTATCTTATGAATCTATGAATCCTAATATCGCGAGTGTTAGAATGAATGGTATTTTAACAGTAAATGGGCAAGATACATATCCACTTCAATTAAATAAAGAAAAAGACCCAATGTCAGTTGAAATTTACGGTTCAGAAATCTCTGTAACTAGCGGAGCGATAAAATCAGCGATCGATACGAAAGCGAAGATTGTTGAGTATAAAAAAAATCTTGAAGACTTAATGAGTTCAGTGAAAAATCAAGTGAATACAGTGATGGGAAAAGATTTCTTCGTTGGAGATTATGCGAAGGATATGAAGTTAAATCCAGAATTCCAAAAAGATTTTTCGAAAATGAAAATATCTGCTGAAACAGCAAATAAACTAGCAGCAATTACAGATGGAGATTATAAAGAAGGTCTTTCTTATAAACAAGCATTAGACCAATTTATAGTTCGTGTTGCATCTGATAAAAGTGCAGTAAATGGTTATCAAAAAATTCATGGGGACTTACTAGAAGGTATTCAACAAGAAAAGATGAGCGTCGAAGGTGTGAATATGGAAGAGGAAATGGTAAATTTAATGGCCTTCCAAAAATACTTCGTCGCAAACTCTAAAGCTATTACTACGATGAATGAAGTGTTTGATAGTCTATTTTCGATTATTCGATAAGTGATAGTAATTGATTGAAAATATATAAGGAGGAGATAGAAATGAGAGTATCTACATTTCAAAATGCAAACTGGGCAAAGAATCAGTTAATGGATTTGAATGTGCAACAACAATACCATAGAAACCAAGTAACTTCAGGGAAGAAAAATCTTCTTATGAGTGAAGATCCACTTGCAGCGAGTAAATCATTTGCGATTCAACATTCATTGGCGAATATTGAACAAATGCAAAAAGATTTAGCTGATTCGAAAAATGTACTAACACAAACTGAAAATACTTTACAAGGTGTTTTTAAATCTTTAACGAGAGCAGATCAATTAATGTTGCGGGCAATAAGTGAGCAAAATGGTGAAAAAGAATTGAAAGCCATCGGTGCAGAGATTGATCAAATTTTAAAACAAGTTGTATATTTAGCGAATACGAAAGAGCAAGGTCGTTATATTTTCGGTGGTGATAGTGCAGAGAAGCCACCATTTACAGAAGATGGTACATACCAAGGTGGAAAAAATGATGTGAATTGGCAACTAAATGACGGTTATGAATTAAAAGCATTTCGTAACGGAGAAGCATTATTATCTCCGGTTATAAAAACGTTAAAACAAATGAGCGAAGCGATGCAAAAAGGTGACCAAAAAGCGTTACAACCGTTATTAGGAGAAAATAAGACAAACTTAGATGGCATCATTAACCGTACAACTGAAGTTGGTTCAACAATGAACACAATGGAGACGTTTAAAACAATTTTAAGCGAGCAAAATTTAGCGCTTCAAGAAAATCGTAAAGAAATTGAAGATGTCGATTTAGCGGTAGCAATTTCTGACTTAGCGTATATAAATGCGACGTATGAAGCGACGCTTAAAGCTGTTAGTACGATGAGTAAAACGAGTATTTTAGACTACATGTAATCTATAAGGAGTGAGAACAATGGCAGGAACAACGATGACAGGTATTGGCGGTAGACAACAAATTTGGAACCTCGGAAATAATATGATCGATACTTCTAACCTAGTAGAATTAGAGCTACAAGCGTTAGATATGAGAAAAACACCATATACGAAAGAAAAGAACGACCTTACAAATGATAAACTACTATATACAAGTTTAAAATCAGAATTTAGTTCTTTTACACAAACGTTTAAAAACTTAGCGGCTTTTAAAGGGAATGAGAAAAAAGTAACGACAACACAAGACGGTTATATTAATGTAAAAGCTGATGGTGGTGCGATTGCAGGAACTTTTAATATGACGATTACACAGCTCGCACAGCGTCATCAAATAGCTTCAAATGACATTAAAGATATAAATGCGAAGCTTCCTAAAGATGAAGTATTAAAACTAGGCGGTAAAGAATTAAAAGTAACAACTGATATGACATATAAAGATTTAATTAATAAGATTAATGATGGAGATTATGGCGTATCAGCTTATACACTTGGAAATAAAATTTTCATGACCTCGAAAAAAGAAGGAACAGATGGAGTAATTAAGTTTGAAGGGAACACATCTACACTATTTCAAGATATGGGTTTAGCTAAGGCGGATGGCACAGCGCTCAATACAATCAATGAAGCACAAAATGCTATGTATACTATTAATGGTATCAAAGGGGAAGGTTCTACTAATACAATTGAAGCTCTTCCTGGTGTGAAAATTGAATTGTTAAAGGTAACTGAGCCGAAAGTAGAAGGAGCGCCAGATGCTGGTACAACAGATCCAAAATCAAAAGGTATAGATCTAAAATTTACAGTAAGTGATTCAAACGTAACAGATGCATCGAATGTTATTAAAAAAATGGTAGCTGATTATAATAAAGCTGTTTCTACAGTAGATATCTTTGCTGGAAAAGGTGGAGCTTTCCAAGGTCAAGCTATTATGCAAAGTGTACGTCAGGCGATGAACAATGTCGTAACATTTTCTCAAGATGGTAATTATTTATTCACATTCGGTATTCAATTAAAGCAAGATGGAACGATGGAAGTTAATGATGAAAAATTAACACAAGCACTAAAAGAAAAGCCAGATGCAGCGAAGCAATTTTTCTTTAGTTCTAACGGTTTAGGAAAAATGATGGAAGAGCCACTTGATAAACTATTCGGTGATAAAGGTGTAGTCGGCGAGAGAGTAAAAAACATTGATTCACGTGTAAGTGATTTAGATAAAAAGATTAAAGATATTGAAACGCAAAACTTGCAAAAGCAAGATGAAATTGTGAAGAAGTATCAAAAGCTAGAAAGTACATTGGCGGCGCTTGATAGCCAACTAAAAACAATTAAAGCAATGACAAAACAAAAAAGTGATGATTAATGAAAGTTGAGGAAGTGATCATATGCAAGCATGGCAACGTTATATGCAAAATGATATTATGACGAGTAATCCGATTAAAAATACAATTTTTATTTATGAAAGATGTATTGTAGAGTTTCGTAATTTAGAAGAACTTTTACATACTTTTAACTTACAAGAAGGGGACGCACTTCTTGAAAAGTTAGAACGTATTTTTGAAGAATTAAAACTTCAATTGAATCCTGAAATTACGAAAGATTTATATGATAGCTTATATGGTTTATACGATTGGATTAGCATTCAAATTCAAACGATGAAAGTAACGCGTGAAGCGAAAGATATTGATGCAATTGTGAAAGTGTTACAAGATTTAATAGACGGTTACCGCGGAGCACTTGAAAATGAACAATGATATTTATCGGACGTTTGTCAGCTGTTTTAATGAAATCGGTGAATTGCAAGTGTCAGACAGAGAGTTTGCTGAGAAGAGTGAGATGTTAAATCGCTGGATGATGACATTGGATGAAGAAACGCGTACGCAAGTTGCAGCAGAAGTAAGCCCATTCATTATTAAGGCAGCACAGCATATTCGGGATAAGCAAAAGATTTTGGAAGAAATGATTATGACAAATGATGGACGAATGAAGGCTAATTCATTTTACGGTAAATATTAATAATAACGTTTGGAAACAGATTCCCCTTTTAAAAGGGGGTCTATTCCTTCATTTACATAAAGAACTCCGCTGATTGAGGTTTCATTTTATGACTGTGATGAAAAATAATAGTAATCTAAATAATAGAAAAATGGATTTTAGTTTATAGTTCATATATTGAAATGTTGTATAGATTACTGTGTGTATACAGTTTTTTGCATTCTTTTTTATATTTTTGTATTTTTCTAAAGACAACAATGGAAAAATGGAATAAAATATGTAGGGGTACATAATAGTAAATATTTTAATAAATGCATATAAGAAAATAAATAATGAAGTGAAACTTCTATCAGTGGATCATTAATTTAGAAAAGAAGGGGTGTGGAATATGCCAGATTTAGTGAGTGATGTAAGCCATTATATGAATTATTTAGTGACGAAACGAAATACTGTTTCTAGTAATATTGCAAATGCAAATACACCTGGCTATAAAGCACAAGATGTAACATTTGCTGAGCAGATGAATAAAAGTAGTACATTATATAAAAACAATGCGGCTGATTTAAAGAGTAATCCAGATTTATATCAAACGAATGAAATGCACTTGCCGACAGTAAATACGAAAAATACATATGCAAAGATTCAAACAAAATCAATGCAAACGAATAAAGACGGAAATAGTGTGGATGTAACGACAGAAATGCTAGATTTAATGAAAACAAATCAGTTATACGGTATTTCAATTAACGCAATTAATACACAATATGCAATTAACCAAGCGGCACGCGGACGTTAAAGGTAGAAGGAGAGACAACGGATGTTTCAGGCAATTAATGCAAGTGGCTCAGGGCTAACGACAGCGAGAAAGTGGATGGAAGTTACTTCTAACAATATTGTAAATGCAAATACGACGGCGGCTCCGGGGACAGATTTATATGAGCGTCGTAGTGTGGTGCTAGAATCAAACAATAGTTTTGCAAGTATGCTAGATGGGGCTCCTACTAACGGAGTAAAGATAAAAAGTATTGAAGCAGACAAAACGGAAAATTTAGTGTATGATCCGACGCATCCGCACGCAAATGAAGAAGGATATGTACGTTATCCAAATATTGATGTAACTGCTGAAATGACGAATGTTATGGTTGCTCAAAAAATGTATGAAGCAAATACGAGTGTATTAAATGCAAATAAAAAAATGCTTGATAAAGATTTAGAAATCGGCCGAGGATAAGGGGGAAGATAGTAATATGAAAATCCAACCAATGTTACATACACAACCATTTGGAGCAATTCAGTCAATTGGTGCACCGAAAACTTCTCAAACATCTGTAGTTGAGGGGAAAAAGTTTATTGATTTATTGGAAGATATGAATCAAACGCAAAACAATGCGCAAACAGCAGTATATGATTTACTAACTAAAGGGGTAGGAGAAACACATGACGTTTTAATTCAGCAAAAGAAAGCTGAGTCTCAAATGAAAACAGCTGCTCTCGTACGTGATAATCTTATTGAAAATTATAAGTCACTAATTAATATGCAAATTTAGGAAAGTGGACGGGTGTGTTTAAATGGAAAAGATGAAAAATGTTATCCAATCGTTAAAAACGTGGCATAAGTTAGTAATTGGTGCTGCGCTTTTAGCGATTGTAACAGGAGCACTTTTATACTTCACCTTGCCAGATAAATATGTTGTTGTATATCAAAATTTAAATGATACAGATAAACAAGAGATTACAGCAGAATTATCCAAGTTAGGTGTCGATTATCAATTAGCGGCCGATGGTTCGATTCGTGTGCAAAAGAATGATGCTCCATGGGTTCGAAAAGAAATGAATGGGATGGGCTTACCGTTTAATTCTAAAAGCGGTGAGGAAATTTTATTAGAAAGCTCGCTCGGTTCAAGTGAGCAAGATAAAAAAATGAAGCAAATTGTCGGTACGAAGAAGCAATTGGAGCAAGATATTGTAAGAAACTTTGCGACAGTTGAAACGGCAAATGTTCAAATTACATTGCCTGAAAAAGAGACGATTTTTGATGAAGAAAAAGCAAAAGGAACAGCGGCGATTACGGTTGGAGTGAAGCGTGGCCAATTGTTAACAGCTGATCAAGTTGCAGGTATACAGCAAATGATAAGTGCAGCAGTTCCTGGTGTAAAGGCAGAAGAAGTAAGCGTTATTGATAGTAAAAAAGGTGTTATCTCAAAAGGGACAGATGAAGCACATTCTAGTAGTTCTTCTTCTTATGAGAAAGAAGTAGAGATGCAGCATCAACTTGAAGGTAAATTAAAGCAAGATATTGATGCAACGTTAATGACGATGTTTAAACCGAATGAATATAAAGTGAATACGAAAGTATCTGTAAACTACGATGAAGTTACACGTCAGTCAGAAAAGTATGGTGATAAAGGTGTACTTCGTAGTAAACAAGAGCAAGAGGAAAGTTCTACTGCGCAAGAAGGGACAGATACGAAGCAAGGTGCTGGTATTACAGCGAACGGTGAAGTGCCAAACTACGGTACGAACAATAATCAAAATGGTAAAGTTGTCTATGATAATAAAAATGGTAACAAAATTGAAAACTATGAAATAGATAAAACAGTTGAAACAATTAAGAAACACCCAGAATTAACGAAAACAAATGTTGTTGTATGGGTAGATAATGATACGCTAGTAAAACGTAGAATGGATATGACAACTTTTAAAGAAGCAATCGGAACAGCGGCAGGACTTCAAGCTGATCCGAACGGTAACTTTATAAATGGTCAAGTTAACGTTGTAACTGTTCAGTTCGATCAGCCGAAAGTCGAAAAAGAGAAAGAGCCAGAAAAAAGTGGCATGAACTGGTGGTTATTCGGTGGAATTACAGCTGGCTTATTAGCGATCGGTGGTCTAGTATGGTTCTTATTAGCAAGACGTAAGAGAAAGAAAGAAGAAGAAGAAGAGGAATATGAAGAATACTTAGCAGAAGATGAAATTGCTGCAAGTAATGAAAGTATCTTGGAAATTCCTGAAGAAAAAATAGTGCCAGAGCCAAAACCTGAACCAGAAGAACCGAAAGAACCAACGTTAGATGAACAAGTGCAGGATGCTACGAAAGAACATGTAGAAGGTACTGCAAAAGTAATTAAAAAATGGCTAAACGGACAGTAAGGGAGGAACAACGATGTTAGATGAAATCTCCTCCAAAGAAAAAGCTGCCATCCTTATTCGTACATTAGAAGAAGGGGTGGCAGCAAAAGTCATTGAATATATGACAGCTGAGGAAAAAGAAGTATTACTTCGTGAAATCGCGAAGTTTCGTGTATATAAACCAGAAACGTTAGAAAATGTACTAGGAGAGTTCTTATATGAACTAAATGTAAAAGAATTGAACTTAGTCACTCCAGATAAAGAATACATTCGTCGCATATTTAAAAACATGCCAGAAGACGAACTGGAAAAATTATTGGAAGACCTTTGGTATAACAAAGATAATCCGTTTGAGTTCTTAAATTCACTTACAGATTTAGAGCCACTTCTTACAGTGCTTAATGATGAATCACCACAAACAATTGCAATTATCGCTTCTTATATTAAACCGCAGCTTGCGTCTCAATTAATTGAGAGATTGCCAGATCATAAACGAGTAGAGACGGTAATGGGTATTGCGAAGTTAGAACAAGTTGATGGTGAATTAATTAATCAAATTGGTGAGTTGTTAAAATCGAAATTAAATAATATGGCATTCAGTGCAATTAATAAAACTGATGGCTTGAAAACGATCGTAAACATTTTAAATAATGTTTCACGTGGTGTTGAAAAAACAGTCTTTCAAAAGCTGGATGAAGTCGATTATGAGTTATCTGAGAAAATTAAAGAAAATATGTTTGTCTTTGAAGACTTACTTGGTCTTGAAGATCTTGCGCTTCGCCGTGTATTAGAAGAAATTACAGATAACGGTGTTCTTGCGAAAGCACTTAAAATTGCAAAAGAAGAAATTAAAGAGAAACTATTTACATGTATGTCTTCAAACCGTAAAGAGATGATTCTAGAAGAATTAGATGGCTTAGGACCGCTTAAGATGACGGATGCTGAAAAAGCGCAGCAAACGATCACTGGTACAGTGAAAAAGCTAGAGAAAGAAGGAAGAATTATCGTTCAAAGAGGTGAAGAGGATGTCCTTATTTAAAAACAGAATTCCGAAGAATTCTGTTTCTTTTTCTGAAGAAACGTATGAATTACAATTTCCAAAACCAGCTTCAGTTCAAATAGAAGAGGAAGAATTACAAGCTGATCATGCAGAACTTCGCGCCCAGCAAGAATCATTACATATGGAAATGAATCAGCTAAGGCAAGAGCAACAAATGCTAGAACGAGAGCGTCAGCAGTTATTACAAGATAAAGAACAATTTCAAATGCATATTCATGAACAAATGGAACAGATGGAAGCAGCGCGTGTGCAGTTTCAAAAAGAACAACAAGAAACAGCATATGAATGGACAGAGTTATTATGGGATCAATCTTTTCATCTAGCAGAAAAAATCGTGAATCAAGCGGTAGATTCACGATTGCTTGATGTGTTACCTATTTTAACTGGCATCGTGCAAACATTGCCAACTTCGTTTGAAAAATTAATCATTACAGTACATCCAGAAACGTTTGAACGTATTCAAGAAGAGAAGGAAAATACGAAAGAATATTGGTTGCTACAATTAGTAGAATGGAAATATGATTTCTCCCTGCAGTTTGGTGAATTTGTTCTGGAAGAAGAGAAAGAGTTCTTTGAATTTAAATTTGCACCTATATTTGCGAAACTTCGTCAGAAATGGGAAGAAGAGAAGCTATTTGAGGAGCAAAATGTATGAGCCGTCTGTTAATGAATGAGAACGAAAAATGGAATAAGTTCATTGAAACACCACTGTATACGAAAGTAGGCAAAGTTCATAGTGTACAAGAACAGTTTTTCGTAGCAAAAGGGCCGAAAGCGAAGATTGGAGATGTTTGCTTCGTTGGAGAACATAAGGTCTTATGTGAAGTGATTGCCATTGAAAAAGAAAATAATATGCTACTTCCATTTGAACAGACAGAAAAAGTATGTTATGGAGATTCAGTGACATTAATTTCAGAAGATGTTGTTGTACCACGTGGTAATCACTTACTCGGAAAAGTGTTAAGTGCAAATGGTGAAGTGTTAAATGAGGACGCTGAAAACGTGCCATTACAGAAAATAAAATTAGATGCGCCGCCTATACATGCATTTGAACGTGAAGAGATTACTGATGTATTTGAAACAGGAATAAAATCAATTGATTCTATGCTAACAATTGGTATAGGTCAAAAGATTGGTATTTTTGCTGGGTCAGGTGTTGGTAAATCAACTTTACTTGGAATGATAGCAAAAAATGCAAAAGCTGATATAAACGTTATTAGTTTAGTAGGAGAACGTGGTCGGGAAGTAAAAGACTTTATTCGAAAAGAGTTAGGCGAGGAAGGGATGCGAAAAAGCGTCGTTGTTGTAGCGACGTCAGATGAAAGTCACCTTATGCAACTTCGTGCAGCGAAACTCGCAACGTCTATTGCTGAATACTTCCGTGATCAAGGCAATAACGTATTACTTATGATGGACTCTGTTACTCGTTTTGCCGATGCCCGTAGAAGCGTGGATATTGCTGTAAAAGAGCTACCGATTGGTGGTAAAACACTGTTAATGGAAAGTTATATGAAGAAGCTGTTAGAGCGGTCCGGAAAAACGCAAAAGGGATCTATAACAGGTATTTATACGGTGCTTGTTGATGGGGACGATTTAAATGGTCCTGTACCAGATTTAGCACGTGGTATTTTAGACGGACATATTGTATTAAAGCGTGAGCTTGCAACGCTTAGTCATTATCCTGCAATTTCAGTATTAGATTCAGTAAGTAGGATTATGGAAGAAATCGTGTCGCCACATCATTGGCAACTTGCAAATGAAATGAGAAAAATTTTATCAATTTATAAAGAAAATGAATTGTATTTTAAGTTAGGAACGATTCAAGAAAATGAAGAAAATGCTTATATTTTTGAATGTAAAAATAAAGTAGAAGGTATAAATACATTTTTAAAGCAAGGTCGATCGGATAGTTTCCAATTTGATGATATCGTTGAAGCGATACACCATATAGTATAAGGCCTCTGCCCAAGAGGTCTTATTTTTTTGTTTTTTAATATTTCACAGATTTTTTTGGAAAAAAACTATATAATAGAAAAGGAGAACGTTATAATAGGAAGGGGCTATGAAAACAGGTGGATAAACAGCAGTACGACACAATAAAATTGCAAATAAATCAAGAAAAAGAACATATTTTAAAAGAAGTGTATGAATTAACAGCTGAAAAAAGAAAAATAGAACAAAAAAAAGAATATGATTTATATGTTGTGAAATCGCGTAGTAAAGTCGTACAAACTGGGCAACGTATTATGGCTGGCATGCTTTCTTCACATACGTTTTCACCTGAAAGAATAGAAGAATGGAATCGAAAAATTAAAAAAACGGAAGGTTTTATTCAAAAAAATGAAAGCCTTTTAGAGCAAGTAAAAGAAAAAGAACGTGTCATTGATGAGATGTATCAAGAAAATTGCAAAAAGCTTGCGAAAGCACAAGAAAAGCTGGAAGAAAAAATGCTTCTGGATTTGAAAATGTGTATGAATGGATGAGGTGAATGTAGTGATACAGTCTGTATTACCGGTGCAACAAAGTTTACCTCCGCAAAAAGACAAAGGGCTAGAAATACAATCAAAAAATGAAGATTCTTCATTCGATCGTACGATGAGAATGGAAAATAAAAAACAGCCGAAAACGGAGAAAACGAAACGAGAAGAAGCACCAACAGAAGAGAAAAAAGATTATATTCTTTCTAAAAAATCGGTAACGAAAGAAGAGCCTATTGTAAAGAAAGAAGAAAAAAAAGAGACAGAACAGTTGTTATTAGCTGTATCTGAGCAAATGGTTGCAATTGAGCAATTACATGTGCAGCCGGAATTGTTATATCAATACATACAAAAAATACAAGAGCTATATAAAGAATATGGCAATATTAAACTTAATGAATTACCTGCAGCTGAATTACAACAATTACAAGAACTTCTTTCAAATATGAATATCAAAAATGCTATATGTTTAGAAGATACAATGCAAATGGTATTAGACAAAATGAAGATGCCGGAGCAAACGATGCAAGCATTGAAGGTTGTAGAAACAGAAACTTGTAATATTGCAAAGAAACAAGAAGAGTTTAAAGACGTAGATCTTCCGAAAGGTGAGAGCGATGATGCAAAGGTAGAGTTGCCAGAGGTTGATGCATTAAATGATTCGAGCTCTACAGGTGCAGAGTTATTAAATAAAACGACGAGTACCGAACACATAGGGAAATCAAATAGTGGTGCTGAGAAAGTTTCATTACCTGACTTAGGAAAGAAAATGGAAGCGCAAGTAGAAGCGCTGCAAAAATTTGTAGTGAAACAAGAACGTGTTTTATTCCAGTTAAATCCAGAAAAACTTGGTACATTAACAGTATTTATGAAAAAACACGGAGATCAAATTGACGTTCACGTAGAAATGGAAAAACACGATGCGAAAAAACGTGTTGAAATCATTTTTGATGAATTGAAATTAAAGTTAAAAGAAAAAGAAATAAACATTCAAATTAGCTATTCAGATAAAGATGAAAATCGTAAAGAACAGCGAGAACAAGAGCAAAGGCAAAAACAGAAATTAGCAAATACAAATGAAAAACAACAATCAACAGAATTTGCGGGATTATTGGAGGAATAAAGCGTGCCAACAGTTGGATTAAATACAACGAGTACAAATCATATTCCGTTACAAACAGGAGCGCAAAAAAGTAATGTACCTGTTAATGGTGTACAATCGCCAGTGCAACAAAGTAATGGAGTTTCTGCAGGAGCGCAAAAGACTCCTGGGGTAATGGGGAAAGATGATTTCCTAAAATTGTTTTTATCAAGTTTCCAACATCAAGATCCATTTAATGCGATGGATATGAATCAAATGATGAATCAGACAGCGCAGTTATCTCTTATGGAACAAGTACAGAATATGACGAAAGCAGTAGATAAGCTGCAATCAACGATGTATTCAACAGCACTTGATGGTGGAATGAAGTTTTTAGGGAAATACGTAAGAGGTGTTGACGGTGACGGAAACAAAGTAACCGGTCAAGTAGAAACGGTTCGCCTTGCGGAAAATAACGATGTACAGCTTGTTATTAATAATAAAGTTGTATCTCTTCGTTTCGTTGAGAGAGTGTCTGATAAACCGATTGGGGAAACGAACCCAGAAGACGCAAAGAAAGACGATCAAAAAGTAACTGAAGAAGTAAAAACTACAAATTCATAAGGAGTGTCCATACGTTATGATTAAAGCGTTATATACAAGTATTACAGGAATGAATGCAACACAAAATGCATTAAGTGTAACTTCAAATAATATTGCCAATGCACAAACAGTAGGTTATAAAAAACAAAAAGCAATGTTTGATGATTTACTATATAACAATTCGATTGGTGCAAAAGGTGACGGTAAATACGCAGGAACGAATCCGAAAAGTATTGGTAACGGTGTGAAAATGAGTGGTACGGTTACGGATTATAGTGATGGTACAATTACGTTAACAGGTGGCAAAACACAAGCCGCAATGGAAGGTAATGGTTTCTTCGTTGTAGGTGATTCAAAGGGCGGGAATATGGAATTTACTCGTAAAGGTACGTTTGGGATATCTTCAGATTACTATATTACGAATACTGAAGGTCAATACGTATTTGCATACCCTGCAAATGAGGCAACTGGTGAAGTTGATTTATCTGGAATTCCAGGACCGTTGCAAATTCCAATGGGAACAGCAATTGGTGGTATTCGAACATCGAAAGGGACAATTAAAGGGAATATTCCAACTGGTGAAAAACAAATTACACAAGATTTACCTGTATATGATAACGCAGGGAATACATGGACAATGCGTGTAGAGTTTAAACAAACGAGTGAACATAATTATACATATAAAGTACAAATGCGTAATGACTCGAAAAAAGAAACAGAGTTTAAGGATGTTCCAGGTGCAGGTGGTAATATGACATTTGATGCTGTTGGAAATCCAAATCCGAAAGAGCAAGGGGCCAATATTCCATTTGATGGCGGCTCTATAAAATTAGACTTAAGTCATTTAACAAACCATCCAACAGATAAAACATTATCAGTAACAGACGTAGATGGTAGAGCAGCAGCGACGGTTAAAGATTGCTTCATTGCTGACGGTGGATATGTGATGGTAAAATATTCTGATGGAAGTATGAAATCTGCAGGTCAATTAGCTGTTGCGATGTTCCCGAACGAAGGCGGACTAATGAAAACAGGTAATGGTAACTATACAGCGACGAATACAACAGGTATTTTAGCTCTTGGTGCATCTGGTCAAAACGGTGCGGGTAAAGTACGTGGTGGTGCACAAGAAGGTGCAAACGTAGATTTATCTGTAGAGTTCGTTGACTTAATGTTATACCAACGCGGATTCCAAGGAAATGCGAAAGTAATTAAAGTTTCAGATGAAGTATTAAATGAAGTTGTAAACTTAATTCGATAATATATCGTAATGAAAAAATGTAATGGAGTAGAAAGGGTTTTTTATTCGTATGACAAGACAAGAGCGAATTTTACAATTGCCTTTTTTCGAAAATAAACGTGAACTTGCCGAGCAAGTATTAAAAATAGAACGAGAAGAGCATGTATATTTACCAGATCAATTTGAAATTAAGCAAGTGCCTCCGTATTCATTTGGCGAAAAACAAGCAATCATTGGCCGTATCCATGAGTTTTATTTCATAAGTGTTGGTAGCGATAGCGTTTGGAAGTATCAACTGTTTAAGGATGAGATGAAGTGTCGTGAGTTTTTTGTTATGTTGCCTGATATTACGGATCAGCAGATAGCGTTTTGGTTTAATAACATAGAGTTATTGAAAGGTTCTTAAAAGCACTTTTTAGGTTTTGAGAGAGGACCTGGCGATGTTTTGGAGCGGTTAGTGCCTAATAGAGTCCCGACCGATGTGTAAGACCAGAGATATGTAGCGTTACTAGAGTAGTATGGTAGTGTAAGAAGTGGTAATATAAAATAGTTTTAAGTTAATTTAAGGTAGTTGTAGTATACAATTAGACTGAATTTCTATAAAAGGAGAGGTGAGGAGGATGGCGCAAAATAAGTATCGCGTTACATTCATTTCGCCGAGTGAGGTTGAGCAGCGGACTGTAATGGCGGCGAATAGTTTGCCAGATTTAATTCGTAAAGTAGAGAGTATTATTGCAGATCCAAACGGTTATTTTGTGAATGATAAAAAAAATAATTGTTATTTTAAAGTGATTAAAGAAAATGTTACGTTTATTCAGTATGAGTTACTATTTTCGGATAAGGAAATTCATATTGAAAAATTAAAACATATAGCACCAGTAGTATTAAAACGATTATTCGAAAAAATAAATGACCCGGAATTATATGCACTCGCGCTACTGGATGTTGATATAGCAACGAAAGAATATGTGCTAGCAGAAATGAATTCTGAGCTGAGAATAAGAGTAGAGACCGAGCTTTCGAAAAAATGGGAAGCAATGCCGACGGAAGTTGTAGGAGCACAAGAAGTGTTATTAGAGGCACTTGCTTCGTTTATACAAGATTAATTGTTTTTTTTATAAAATGAATCGTTCGACTATCTATATTTTTTATATAGGTAGTTGACTTTTTCGCTTTTATAAAGCTTAATAATTAGATATACGGAATTAATGGAAGGGGAGCGACACCTTTATGTCACAAGCACAAAGTATTTTATTAGAAAGCGGAACAAATGAATTAGAGATTGTTACGTACACTGTTGGTGAAAACCTATTTAGTATTAATGTAATGAAAGTACGTGAAATCATTAATCCATTCCCTGTTACAACTGTGCCAGAATCTCATCATGCAGTTGAAGGTGTTGTTCAAGTACGTGGTGAAATTTTACCTGTTATTAACTTAGCAATGGCTCTTAATTTAAAGTCAACAAAGCCACTTGATCAAACGAAATTTATCATCTCAGAATTAAACCAAATGAAAGTTATTTTCCGCGTTGATGAAGTGCATCGTATTCAACGTATTTCATGGGAACAAATTGATGAACCAGCTTCATTATCTATGGGACTAGAAGAAACGACATCTGGTATTGTAAAACTAGATGGCAAAATCATCTTACTATTAGATTATGAAAAAATTGTATGTGAAATTAGCGGCACTGGTTATGACAATAAATCAATTGCAGGGTTAGAACAAAAAACAGATCGAGCTGAAAAAGTAATTTATATTGCAGAAGATTCAGCGATGCTTCGCCAAATATTAGAAGAAACATTATCATCAGCTGGATATACAAAAATGAACTTCTTCAGCAATGGTGCGGAAGCGTTAGCACAAATTGAAAAATTAGCGAAAGAGCAAGGCGAAAAAATGTTTGAACATATTCACCTGCTAATTACGGATATTGAAATGCCAAAAATGGATGGACATCATTTAACGAAAGTGGTTAAGGATAGTGAAGTAATGAATCGTTTACCAGTCATTATTTTCTCTTCATTAATTACAAATGAATTATTCCATAAAGGTGAAGCTGTAGGAGCAAATGCTCAAGTAAGTAAGCCAGATATTCAAGAGCTAATTGGTTTAGTTGATAAGTTAGTGCTTTAAAAGCTTCTATCTAGCCAGAATAGAAGCTCTAGCTAAGTGTTGAGCGGTCAGTGCTTAATAGAGCCCTATGCGATGTTGAGACCAGAGATATGGAGTGGTTATAGGTAAGTAGAAGAGCTGGTGTATAACATTTTTCTATTTAGTAGGAATAGGGGAAACTACTTATGTAAGTAAGTTTTTAGTGATTAATAGAGTCTCATGCGATGTGAGTTCAGAGGTATGAAGTTTAGGTAAGAAGAAGTGAGACTTTGATTGAGGATCTGAAGACTGGATTTATAACTCTATTCTGTTAGAGAGAGGAAGGAATTAGCCATATGTAGCATTGGCTAATTCCTTTTTGGTATTCTATACTCTAACCTGGCAGAAAAATGAAAGGTTTCTGAGATGTTTGGCGCTGTATGTATGAAAAAATCTTCAAATAAAGATTTTTGATTTGAAAATATAAGCTAACGTATTTTCGAGGGTTATTTTAGTAACATTTCGTGGTAACGCAAATTTTTTCGGTGAAAAAATATTCAAAATACCATATAATATAATTAAATGTAATTAATATGCAATTTTACATATTAATAAAAAAACATTTTCCAAATTTTTATACTTTCTATACATTTTTGTATGTTAATTATTTGACAGATAATTTCGAACTGTTATAATATGGATATGTAAAAATTGCTATTTTCTTAAAAGACATGGGAGTCAGATGAGAATTGTGAAAGGATGAGGGGGAGTGGCACAGATTATGTATCACCACACAGCAATTAATGTATTAGGTCTTTTACAAAACATGTCAAATAATAAAATGAACGATATGCAACTAGAGGTGGAATTAAAAAAAATAGAAAAAGAATTCCAAGTAAAGTATGAAGAATTAGTTGATTTACATAATAGAATGGTATTATTTCAAATAGATATAGAAAAAAATGGCGGGATGCGAGCATATGAAAAATCAGCAATTACATGGCTGAAGTCTGAACTAGAGCTACTGTATGAAGTGTATCAATTTTGTCAACGTCACGGTTTAAACATTTTAAATATTTCAAAATACGTAAGTAAAAATGAACTAAATCTTTTTCCAAAAACAGAAAGTCAATTGCAAAATACGTATTATAAATTGAAAAAACGTGAAATGCCGTTTGAAAATATTGAAAAACAAAAACCAGGACGAAAGCGAAAATATATACCAGTAAAAGAGACAATCGTTGCAAGAAAACAAGAAAACGAGTACGAATTAAAAGAAGAAATCCAGCATAAAGAGGATGAAAAAAATCTTGTAACAGTTATATCTGGTATCGTTGATAACTTTGAAACAATTAATCAATGTAGTGAAAGGAAAGAAGACGAACTACATCAGTTTATGGAAGGTATTTATAAGCTTTCTAGCATGGCGGCAGGGCGTTTTAGAGAAGCAAAGAATACACGTAGCTTAGAGGTGGAATTGCAGTCGTTACAACTAGAAAATGAAAGGCTAAAACGAGAGAAAGAAGAGCTTGTACAAGATATTAAAGGTATGACGCAGCTTTTAATTCATTTCATTACAAGTTCTGATATCGATCAAATTCGTAAATTACCAACTTTCGTACAAGATTGTAAAATGGAATTACATAAACTCGGGCTATATAATGCACAAGACGGAAAAATGAAAATAATGGTTGACCGTAGCGGACAAGTTATGACGGTAACACAGTAATAAAATTTGGGTACAAAATAAAAGGGAGATACATAGTTTATATGTATTTCCCTTTTATTTTGTATGGAATCGTTCCAAAGATGGAAGATAAATTTTTATGATTGTAGTAGTTTAGAGACCATTTGCGGAATTTGGTTTGCTTGTGAAACCATACTAAAAAAATCACTCATCTCCTGCGCCATGTCTGCATCTTCAATTCGAGATGCAGCATCTGTTAACGCCATACTTTGGCTATTTAAATTTTCAATATTAAACTGTAAACGATTTATCATTGTACCAAGGTCGGCACGATGAAGTGACACACTTTGCAAAGCCTCTTCAATTTTACGAATTGCCGCTCTTGCTTCTTGTTCTGTTGAAATCTTGATGTCATGTTGTGTAGGGGAAGGGGGAATATGTTTCGTCATATTTATTGTATGACCGATATCGTCTAATGTAACTGGGCGGTTTTGACCGTCAAATACGGATAAATCATTAAACTCAGTCGTCTCGCCAATATAGCCAATTTGTTCTGTTAAAGACTGAAACTCTTTATTAAGTGAATCACGGTTTTTATTTGAATTTGTACCGTTTGCGGATTGAACGGCTAAATCACGCATACGCTGTAAAATATTCGTCACAGTTTGAAGGGCAGCTTCGGCTGTGCGAAGCATCGATATCGCATCTTCATTATTACGAATCGCCACGCGCATACCACTTGCTCTCGCATGCATACGAGTCACAATTGCAATATTAGCGGGATTATCCGAAGAGTTGTTCAACTTCTTACCAGTCGCCAAATGCTCCATCGCCACATTCATATGCTTCTCATTCTCATACAACGACTGCCTAGCATTTATACTTAAAACATTCGTACCAATACGCATAATAGACACTCCTTATAGATTGATATAGTTAGTATCTTTTAATCTAATAAACAGTTATGGAAGGATAGAGGAGCTTACGCTTATTTACTGTTTGTGTTTTAACATAAGAGGGGATCAAGGTAAGCACTGAGCGCTTCTATGCATCGCAGATGCTCTCTTCCACATAAAAAAGAAAGTTTTATAAATAATCTATCTATATAGAAAAAATAAACCTCTCCGCAAGCAGAGAGGTTTATTCATGAAGCTAACTCAAATGGCTTATTGTAATAATTTAGAAACCATTTGTGGAGTTTGGTTTGCTTGAGAAAGCATGCTGATACCAGCTTCGTTCAAGATTTTGAACTTAGTCATTTCAGACATTTCTTTCGCCATGTCAGCGTCTTCGATTTGAGAAGCAGCTGAAGCCATGCTAGCAGATTGGCTCTTAAGGTTATTTACGTTAAAGTCAAGACGGTTTAATGTAGCACCTAGAGTTGCACGGTTGTCAGCGATTGTTTTAAGAGCATTGTCAATTTTGTCGATTGCTTTTAAAGTGTTTTGTGAAGTCACATCATTCAATGTTTCTGTAACTTTTGCAAATTCCGCTGTGTTATCAGCACTATCAGCAGTTTTAACAGCTGTCATAGCATTTTCAAATGCAGTCACTTTAGTTCCATCAAATAAACCTTTTACTTTGTCAAATTGAGCTTTAGCATCTGAAACCACTTTTTTTCTAGCTGTTTCATCTGTTGCTGCTCCAAAATCAGCTTCGAAGGTTTTCATTGCGTCTTTAAATTTTCCTAGGTCAGCAATTTTATCTTGAGGAATTGCTGCATCTTCAATCTTTAAATCATCAATTTTTAAGTCCTTAAGGTTAGCACCTTTTAGTTGGATACCAATTTGTTTAGCACCTTCACTTGAATCTAGAGTTTGAATGTTAATTACTTGATCAGTATTTAATAAATTTTTATCATTAAATTGTGTATTTTCAGCGATGTAAGTAATTTGTTCTTTTAATGCATCAAATTCTTTGTTTAGTGCACCTTGGTTTTCTTTTGTGTTCGTACCGTTCGCAGATTGGTTAGCGATGTCACGCATACGAAGTAAGATGTTAGATACAGAGTTTAAAGCTGAGTCAGCTGTACGGATTAATGACATACCGTCTTGTGTGTTGTTAGCTGCAACACCTAATCCGCTTTCACGTGCACGCATACGAGTTGCGATTGCAAGACCTGCTGCATCGTCAGAAGCGTTGTTGATACGTTTACCGCTTGATAAACGGTCCATAGCGTTGCTCATTTTAGCTTGGTTTTGGCGCATGTACTCTTGAGTACGCATGCTGTTAATGTTTGTATTAATTCTCATGTTAAGAAACCCCCATTTTTTTATATTGACTTTTCTGCAAATTGAAAAACGGTAATATGCGAAAAAATCAATTTCGAGATTTATTGTAATCCTTGCTACAACGGGTGTCAACTAAAAATTCGAATTAATAAATATAAAAAAATAACAGTTTAACAATATATTCATTTTTTTATTACATAATTATTAAAAGGATTATTGCAAACTTTAAAAAAAAACTCTAATATTAGATTATCTTTGTTTACCGAAAAGGTGATATTATGATAGTTGGAAATATAGTAAAAGAAGTGCTTGCATATAAAAAAGGACAAATTCAGCAAAAGCTAAGTAGTCCACAAGCATTTGTTAGTAGTCGTTTTCAAGAGAAGTTGCAGAGTGAACCTGCGAAGGAGACGAAAGAAACTACGCAGCCGGCAAAAGTAGAGGATATGAGTCAGCCGGTACAATCTACGAAAATAGAAGCGGTTGTTAATAAACCGGCAGAAACTATTAATAAAGTAGAGGAAGCGAGTAAACCTGAAGAAAAGGTTGAAACGAAGAAAGCAGATGAAGTGCAAGTTGCGCAAAAAGAGTTTGAACGACGTTTCCCAGAAACGAAAAATGAGGCTGTTGATACGTGGGGATTAACGAAGAAGTATAATATTCAAAAAATACGTTCTTCCAATGAAGGGAAGTATGAGGATATTATTGATCGTGTAAGTCGTACATACGGAATTCCAAAAACGTTAATTCAAAAAATGATTGAAGTAGAGTCTAATTTTAATCCGAAAACGGTGTCACATGCCGGTGCGATGGGACTTATGCAGCTTATGCCAGCGAATGTGAAGGAGATGGGTGTGAAGAATCCCTTTTCACCAGCTGAAAGTATTGAAGGTGGCGTGAAAGAGTTAAGCGGTTATTTAAAGAAAAATAATGGCGACTTAGTATTGGCGCTTGCTTCTTATAATGCTGGTCCTGGGAATGTGAGAAAGTACGGAGGCGTGCCGCCATTTAAAGAAACGCAAGGATATATTAAAAAAATATTAAATATCGACGTTTCAAAATAGGGAGTTTCATATATAGAGAGAACATGAAATTTTCGTGAACATGATATGGGAGTTGGCTAGATTTGAAATTACAAGATGATATTCCGTTAACAATTTATTTTGAAATCGGAAATACGAAAAAGAAAATTGAAGATCTGCTTCATATTACGAAAGGTACATTGTATCGTCTTGAAAATTCAACGAAAAATACGGTGCGTCTTATGCTTGAGAATGAAGAGATTGGAACCGGAAAGATTTTGACGAAGAATGGGAAGATGTACGTTGAAATCGTTGAATTGAAAAGGTAGGGAAGGGGATTGTCATGAGTGGCGAAAAATTAAGCCAAGAGCAAATTGATGCCCTGCTGAAGGCGGTAAATGAAGGCGAGGAAATGCCAGCTTTCGCACAAGAAGCAGGAAAGCAAGAGAAATTTCAAGAGTATGATTTTAATAGACCAGAGAAGTTCGGTGTTGAGCATTTACGTAGTTTGCAAGCGATTGCTTCTACGTTTGGAAAACAGACGTCACAGACGTTATCAGCGCGTATGCGTATTCCAATTGAACTAGAGCCTTCAACAGTTGAGCAAGTTCCATTTACGAGTGAGTATGTGGAGAAAATGCCGAAAGATTATTATTTATATTGTGTGATTGATCTCGGTTTACCAGAGCTTGGAGAAATTGTTATTGAGATTGATTTAGCATTCGTTATTTATATTCATGAATGTTGGCTTGGCGGAGATAGTAAGCGTAACTTTACGATGCGCAGACCGTTAACAGCATTTGAGTTTTTAACGCTTGATAATATATTTTTGCTTCTTTGTAAAAATTTAGAGCAATCATTTGAAAGTGTTGTTGCGATTGAACCAAAATTTGTAACGACGGAAACAGATCCGAATGCATTAAAGATTACGACAGCGAGCGATATAATTTCATTACTTAACGTAAATATGAAAACAGATTTCTGGAATACGACGGTGCGTATCGGGATTCCGTTCTTATCTGTTGAAGAAATTATGGATAAGTTAACGTCTGAAAATATTGTCGAACATTCTTCAGACAAACGTAGGAAGTATACGTCTGAAGTGGAAGTGAAAGTAAATCAAGTGTACAAACCTGTTCACGTTGCGATTGGTGAGCAGAAAATGACAATGAGTGAGATTGAACAAATTGAAGAAGGCGATATTATTCCGCTTCATACGAAAGTTTCGGATGAATTACTTGGTTATGTAGATGGAAAGCATAAATTTAATTGTTTTATTGGAAAAGATGGAACGCGTAAGGCGCTTCTATTTAAAAGTTTTGTAGAGTAGGAGGATCCATATGAAGCATGAAGTATCTCCTGTGTCATTAATGGGATTAGAAGATTTTGCAGGAAAGCGAAATGAAGCAGGCAAAGCACATATCGATACTGTTTCAGATATTTCGATTGAACTTGGTGTAAAGCTTGGAAAGTCATCTATTACGCTTGGTGATGTAAAGCAGTTAAAAGTTGGCGATGTTCTTGAAGTAGAGAAAAACTTAGGACATAAAGTAGATGTGTATTTAAGTAATATGAAAGTCGGCATCGGTGAAGCAATCGTAATGGACGAGAAATTCGGTATTATCATTTCTGAAATTGAAGCTGACAAGAAACAAGCGGCGCTTATGAAAGCGCAAAGTCAAATGCAAGATAAAGAGTAGAGGAGGAGTCATATGTCGTATATGACGACCTTATTTCAAGTCGTTTTACTGTTTGGTGCGCTCGGTTACGGTGCATATTATATGACGAAAAAGACGCGCAAACAGCAGTTTTTTAAGCAGGGTGAAAATGGCCATATTCAAGTAAAAGACGGCGTGTATTTAAATCATCAAACGAGTGCCTTTTTATTTGAAGTGGACGGAAAGCAAGTGTTCACTGTTATTAGTAATAACGGTGTGCAGTCTGTGCAATTAACCGGAACAGGAAATCAGTTTCAACAAGCACTAGAAGACGCGGTGAAGACTGAAACGAAAAAAGTAGAGGATCCATCATGAGAATAAAGAAACAGTTATCATTATTAGCCGTTATTTTCGTATTTTCTATCGTTTTTTCAATTATTTTTGTAAATCCAGCGTATGCGGCCCCGAACGGTTTTATTAATTTCGAAAATGGAAAAGAGTTTACGAGTAATTCAAGTGTACAACTATTTGCGCTCGTTACCCTTTTATCATTATCTTCTTCTATCGTTCTATTATTTACACATTTTACTTATTTTATGATCGTTCTTGGGATTACACGTCAAGGACTTGGGGTAATGAATTTACCACCAAACCAAGTGCTTGTTGGACTTGCATTATTTTTATCACTCTTTACGATGCAGCCTGTACTCGGGCAACTGAAGAGCGATGTGTGGGATCCGATGACGAAAGAGAAAATAACAGTAAGCCAAGCTGCGGAAACGACAGCTCCTATTATGAAAGAATATATGTCAAAGCATACGTATAAGCATGATTTGAAAATGATGCTGAAAGTACGCGGAGAAGAGTTGCCGAAAGATTTGAAAGATCTTTCCTTATTTACACTCGTACCATCCTTTACGTTAACGCAAATTCAAAAAGGTTTACTAACAGGGATGTTCATTTATTTAGCGTTTGTATTTATAGATTTGATTATTAGTACACTTTTAATGTACCTCGGGATGATGATGGTACCGCCGATGATTTTAAGTTTACCGTTTAAAATACTCGTTTTCGTATATTTAGGTGGATATACAAAAATCGTCGATATTATGTTTAAGACGGTCGCCTGAAGCGCTTGATGCTATGTGATAGGAGTCATATAAATGAATACGTCACCAATTATAGATATTTTCCAAACCTTTTTTTATAAAGGGGTTATGATTTTAATGCCGATTGCCGTTGTAAGTCTGATTGTCGTTATTATTATCGCGGTTATTATGGCAATGATGCAAATTCAAGAGCAAACGCTGACGTTTTTACCGAAAATGGCGAGTATTGTGCTCGTTATTATCATTTTAGGTCCGTGGATGTTCCAAGAGTTAACGATGCTTATTTTAGATTTATTTGATAAAATCCCATCGCTATTGCGTTCGTACTAAGATAGGTGAACTGAAATGAATATGGAATTATGGGCGGCGACGTTTTTTGCGTTTTGTCGCATTACTTCATTTTTATATTTTTTACCGTTTTTCTCAGGCCGATCCATTCCAGCAATGGCGAAGGTTACAGTTGGACTTGCTCTTTCAATTACAGTGGCCGATCAAGTGGATGTCTCTCACATCAAGACAGTTTGGGACGTTGCAGCTTATGCAGCAACGCAAATTGTAATTGGTTTATCACTTTCAAAAATTGTAGAGATGCTGTGGAACATTCCGAAAATGGCAGGGCATATTTTAGACTTTGATATCGGTTTATCACAAGCAAGTTTGTTTGATGTAAATGCGGGCTCACAGTCTACTTTACTATCAACCATTTTTGATATATTTTTTCTTATTATTTTTATTTCACTTGGCGGCATTAACTATTTCGTTGCCACGATTTTAAAGTCGTTTCAATATACAGAGGCGATTTCAAAATTGTTGACGACTAGTTTTTTAGATAGTCTACTCGCAACGTTATTATTTGCGATAACATCAGCGGTTGAAATTGCTCTGCCGCTTATGGGAAGTTTATTCATCATTAACTTTGTTCTAATTTTAATTGCAAAAAATGCTCCGCAATTAAACGTTTTTATGAATGCATACGTAATTAAAATTACGTGCGGTATTTTGTTTATTGCGATGAGTGTACCGATGCTCGGTTATGTGTTTAAAAATATGACGGATGTATTACTTGAAGAGTATACGAAACTATTTAACTTTTTCTTAACGAAGTAGGGGGACGCGCATGGCAAAGGATAATAAAACAGAAAAGGCCACCCCGCAGAAGCGTAAAAAATCGCGTGAAGAAGGGAATATTGCCCGGAGTAAAGATTTAAATAATTTATTTTCCATTCTCGTATTAGCAGTTGTCGTTTACTTTTTCGGAGATTGGCTAGGTTATGAGATTGCAAATTCCGTAGCGGTGCTGTTTGATCAAATTGGAAAAAATACAGATTCAACCGAGTATTTTTATTTAATGGGGATTTTATTACTGAAAGTATCGGCTCCGATATTAATACTCGTATATGCTTTTCATTTATTCAATTATATGATTCAAGTCGGCTTCCTATTTTCTTCTAAAGTCATTAAACCGAAAGCGTCACGTATTAATCCGAAAAACTATTTTACGAGATTGTTTAGTCGTAAAAGTTTAGTAGATATTTTGAAATCACTGTTCTATATGGGATTAATCGGTTACGTTTCGTACGTTCTTTTTAAAAAGAATTTAGAGAAAATCGTCAGTATGATTGGTTTTAACTGGACTGCGTCACTTACTGAAATTATTAGGCAAATTAAATTTATCTTCTTAGCAATTTTAATTATTTTAATCGTTCTTTCTATTATCGATTTCATTTATCAAAAATGGGAGTATGAACAAGATATTAAGATGAAAAAAGAAGAAGTGAAACAAGAGCATAAAGATAATGAAGGGGACCCGCAAGTAAAGGGGAAACGAAAAAACTTTATGCATGCGATCTTGCAAGGGACAATCGCGAAGAAGATGGATGGTGCAACGTTTATTGTAAACAACCCGACGCATATTTCAGTGGTGCTTCGGTACAATAAACAAGTTGATGCGGCGCCTATTGTCGTTGCAAAAGGGGAAGATGAGCTCGCATTATATATACGAACGCTTGCCCGTGAACATGAAATACCAATGGTGGAAAACCGTCCGCTTGCTCGTTCTTTATATTATCAAGTCGAGGAAGATGAGACAATTCCTGAAGATTTATACGTAGCTGTAATTGAAGTTATGCGCTATTTAATTCAAACGAATGAACTTGAAGTATAATAGCGCGTTTGGAGGGGATCTCTTTGTTTAAGATGGATTCTGCAAGAACCTATTTTTCTATCTTTTTAGCAGCGTCATTCGTTGTGGCGCTCTTAATTCCACTTCCACCATTTATACTTGATATCGTTATCGTTTTTCTACTAAGTATGTCAGTGCTTATTTATATGCGAGCGACAAGTATTAACGAGTGGGATGAGTTAAAGTCATTTCCGACGATGTTGTTATTAATCGGGATTTTCCGCGTATCGATTAACGTTTCGACGACGCGAGCGATTTTAACAGACGGAAATGCGGGTCATGTTATTGAAGAGTTTGGCCAGTTCGTAATTGGCGGGAACTTATTAATTGGTATCGTTATTTTTATAGTTTTAATCATATTCCAGTTTATCGTTGCAAACGGTGCATCTCGTACAGCTGAAGTAGCAGCTCGTTTTACACTTGATTCTTTACCAGGGAAACAAATGTCTATCGATGCTGATTTAAACCAGCGTATTATTTCAGAAAAAGATGCACAGGCAAAACGTAAAAAATTAAATATGGAAACAGAGTTTTACGGAGCGATGGATGGTGCCGGGAAGTTCATTAAAGGGGACGTTATTTTCGGGATTGTCATTTTATTCGTAAACATTATTTTCGGTTTAATTGTCGGCATGATGCAGCAAAGAATGAGCTTTGCAGATGCAGCTCTTCATTATACACAGTTAACTGTCGGTGACGGAATCGTAAACCAAATCGGTTCATTAATGCTTGCAATTTCAACAGGTATTATCGTAACGCGTGTATTTGACGGCTCACCGGATACAGTAACAGAAGGTATCTTTAAAGAGCTATTAGCGCATGAAGTCGTTGTATATGCACTAGGTGGTTTATTTATCGCAATGGGTATTTTTACTCCGCTACCGTTTTTACCATTCGCACTCGTTGGTGGAACGATTATCTTCTTAGGCATTCGTAATAAAAATCGAATAAAGAAAGAAAAAGAAGACGAGCTTCAAAAAGAATTAGAAATGATTCAAGGCGAAGATGAGCAACTGCAACAAGTGGAAGATTCATTCGGAGTATTTACGGATAAATATCCGATTATTGTAGAACTCGGTTTAGATTTAGCAGCACTTGTAAAGCAGAAGATTAACGGGGAAACAGCTCGTGATAAAGTTGTTCTTATGAGGAAGTCGATTATTACCGACCTTGGTATTAACGTTCCTGGCATTAACTTTAAAGATAATACGAGTTTTAGACCACGCGGACGTTACATTATTCGAATTAAAGGTGCTAAGGCGGCTGAAGGTGTTTTAAAATCAGGTTATTTATTAGCACTGAAAACACCGAACGTAATGGCTGATTTAGATGCAGAGCCAGCGAAAGATCCAATTTTCGGTGAAGATGGATATTGGATTTTAGAGCATATGGTACAAGATGCACAAATGAAAGGCTATCAAGTGTTAGAGCCACTTAGCATATTAATTACACATTTAGATGTTGTCGTTAGACGTAATCTTCATGAATTAATTCAGCGTCAACATGTAAAAGACTTAATTAACTCGCTTGAAAATGATAATGGCGTTCTATTAGAAGAGATTAAGAAGAAAGAAATTGATTTATCACTCGTTCAAAATGTTATTAAACAACTTCTAAAAGAAGGTATTTCTATTCGTGATTTACCAACAATTATTGAAGGTATTATTGACGGCAAAGAAATTTATCAAAACCACGTGGATGGTGTAACATCATTTGTTCGTGAATGTATTTCAAAAGTTATTTGTGAAAATGCGAAAAATCCGGACGGAAAAATATATGCAGCGCTTTTCTCTGATTCAATTGAGTTAGATGCGGATGTTGTGAATAATTCATATCAAGGTTACTTATTAAACTGGGATTTAGATTTAGAAACACGTGTCGTTGAGCAAGTGCAGCGCGTCTTTAAACAAGCCCGTTTAATGGGAAGAGAACCAGTGTTATTAACACGTAGAAAAGATTTTAGATTTGCGATTGTAAGACTGCTAGAACGTTATCAAGTGGAAGCACAAGTACTTTGTATTAGCGAATTAGCACCAGAAATTGTTGTGGATCAAATTGCCTATATTGAATAGTAGGGGGTGAAGTAATGGAAAGTACAGAAAAGAAAGAAGCGTTAATGCGAATAAAAGCAGCTTCGAAAAATGAATTGTATCGAAAGTTATTTGACCAATATGGTACAGATTATTATTATGTTGTCGATGAAAGTGTAAAACGAAATATACCGTTTTTCTGGAAAAAGGATTATGAAATGTTAGTTGCTTTTCCAGAAGAAAAACAAGAAGAAGTGAATGAAGGTACAGCTCAATTTCATGAACAGTTAATGGATGTTGTGAATGATCCTTCAGAACAAATTGTGAAGGCGAATGGAATTCAATCAGTACTGCACAATTTAGAAAACGTAACGACTTCTATGTCATACGCGGCGATGCAAACAGGAAATAGTGAAGAATGGGCAAGAAAAAAAGAGAAACTATTAAAGCTGTTCGAAAAAGGAATTGTCGTTGTGAAACCGACGAAAGAAGCGGAAGTAACGAAAAAGAAAAAAGTTGTGAAACAAGTCGTTCCGGTAAAGAAAGAAGAAGTAGCTCCAAAGAAAGAAAATCAAGAATCTGTACCGTTTATTATTCAAAAAGTAATTCGGATGCTAGAACAAAACGATGTGGAACAATATTTCATTTATGCATATGCTGAAAAGTTAAAAATAAAGTTTGAAAATGCAACGATGATTACGGAAGAAGAAGTTATTAGGTACATATTGGAAGATATGAAATCTCATTTCAATACGGAAAACGTCTTTGAAAAAGAAGTACAAACAATTGCATTAATCGGTCCAACTGGTGTTGGTAAAACGACGACACTTGCGAAAATGGCATGGCAATTTCACGGTAAGAAAAAAACAGTTGGTTTTATAACGACAGATCATTCGCGCATAGGGACAGTGCAGCAATTGCAAGATAACGTAAAGACAATTGGATCTGAAGTAATTGCTGTGCGTGATGAGGCTGCAATGACAAGAGCGCTTACGTATTTTAAAGAAGAAGCGCGCGTCGATTATATTTTAATTGATACAGCCGGAAAAAATTATCGTACGTCAGAAACAGTGGAAGAAATGATTGAAACGATGGGACAAGTAGAACCAGATTATATTTGTTTAACGTTATCAGCTTCGATGAAAAGTAAAGATATGATTGAAATCATTACAAATTTTAAAGATATTCATATAGATGGTATTGTGTTTACAAAATTTGATGAAACAGCAAGTAGTGGTGAATTGTTGAAAATTCCAGCAGTATCATCAGCTCCTATTGTATTAATGACAGACGGACAAGATATAAAGAAAAATATACATATCGCTACAGCTGAACATTTAGCGAAACAAATGTTACAAACATCGTAGAAAAGAGGTGAAGAATAAGGCGCTTGCCTTATTCAAACGAATATGAACGGTCTTTATATAGGTTCTATGGGTATGATGAACTACATGCAGCGTATTAATGTTCATTCGAATAACGTTGCAAATGCTCAGACGACAGGATTTAAAGCAGAAAATATGACGTCTAAAGTATTTGATGTACAAGACACATATCGCCGAGGAGATGGGGCGGTAACAAATATCGGTTCGGTCGATTACGCTGTAGTACCAGCTGCAACACATGTGAATTTAATACAAGGAAATATACAAATGACAAATAGCGCTACAGATTTCTTTTTAGATGACGGCGCGGCCGGCACAACATCATTTTTCGTTACTTCTAAAAATGATGAAACGTTTTTAACGAGAGATGGTAGTTTCACATTAAATAGTGATCGTTATTTACAAACATCTTCAGGTGCTTTCGTAATGGGAGAGAATAATGAGCGTATTCGTATTCCGGAAGGAGCAAAGGTTGCTGTACAAGCAGACGGTACATTATATGATGAAGTAACACAAAATAATATTGCTCATTTACAAACAAAAACCGTAGATGCCGAAACGAATGCTCGTCTCGTGCAACGTGAGAACAAAAGCTTTACACTAGCAGAAGGAAACATTGCTAATTTACCGAACGGAGCAGGAATAGTAAAAAATCATATGCTAGAAAATTCAAATGTTGATATGACGAAAGAGATGGCCGATCTTATGACGGATCAAAAAATGATTCAAGCATCACAGCGCGTTATGACGTCATTTGATAAAATTTATGAAAAAGAAGCGAATGAAATATTGAGATAAAAGACTTCCAAAAGTGGGAGTCTTTTTTGTTATTGCTTTTATTACAGTTACATCATAAAATGATAATGATTATCAATATCATTTTATCTATTTTCATAAGAATAGAATTTCATAATGACAGCAACATTTGTTTAACTAAGTGAATTAAAAACAAGGGGATGGTGTATATATGTCTACAAAGAATCAACTTTGCATTGGATTATGTTTAAATTCTAGAAAGAAAGAACAAGAGAATGAGTTTAATTCCGGAATTGATGAACAAGTAGAGTTGGCACTACAGGCAGAAAAGGCTAAGTTAGATTTTGTTTTTAAAGCCGATTATTTAGTGGCGCACCCAGATTTAATTGCTCGTAATAAAGGGAATGTCATTTTAGACCCGACGTTACTGTTTACTGCTATTGCTTATGCGACAGAAAAAATTGGAGTCGTTACAACTGCTTCAACTTCGTTTTATCCACCATATATATTAGCAAGGCAATTACAATCGTTACACTGGATTAGTAACGGCCGAGTAGGGTGGAATATTGTTACATCCATTGACGGTGCTGAAAACTTTGGTGAGGAAGAGATGCCATCATCTGAGGAACGATACGCGAAAGCGGCAGAATGTACAGAGTTAGTAAAAAAACTTTGGAGGAGTCACCCTAATGAAGTATTGAAAGTAGATAATCCTGATGTTATTAGAGAGATGGTAAAGCCTATTGAGCATAATGGTGAGTACTTTAAGGTAAAAGGTCCACTTAATATTCCGCAGCATATATCAGGAGAAATGCCATTGTTTCAAGCTGGTGCTTCAGAGTCTGGTCGGAATTTTGCTGCTTCTGTTGCTGATGCAATTTTTGCCGCAACGCCAGATGTAGAGTCAGGAATTGAACTTCGTCAAGATTTAAGAAGAAGAGCAGAACAGCATGGCCGAAAGCAAGATGCTATACGCGTATTACCTGGATTATATTTCTTTATAGGTGATACATATGAAGAGGCGCTAGAAATGCATAGGCAAGCTCATCAACATCTCACAAAAGAGAAGAGATATGCGTTACTTGAAATGGTTCTCGGATTAGATGCGAGGGGGATTCCGCTAGAAAGTAAAATTACCGAAGAGATGCTGCCAAGTCGGGATCAAACTGTACGTAGTAAAACACATGCAGAATTATTACGGCATTTCATTATTAAAAATGAACCAACAGTTGAACAAATACTAGAGCGACCAGAAGTTGTTGGATCGGCTCATTGGGTTGCGGTTGGTACACCAAAAGACGTTGCGAAGCAAATTATGGATAGGTTTGAGGCCGGAGCGTTAGATGGATTTATTGCTATTCCAGGAGGACCTCCCAAGTCACTAAATCTATTCTTTAGTGAAGTCATTCCTTTATTTGTGAAGGCAGGGGTATTTAGGGAAGAGTATACAGGTTCTACTTTACGGGAGCATTTGGAGGGAAACATATTAAATACTTTACAGTTAAAATAAATAATAGCATGTAGAAAAAAGCCTTATTATAAAAGGCTTTTTTTGTTTAAAATTAAAAATTCTGAAATATAAGTTGACTGTATGAATATTATTTTTTATATTAGTAGGTATAACTATAACTACTAAAGAGGTGAGAGTATGAAAACGGCATTATATTTAGAAGATGCATACAAAACAAGTTGCGAGACAGAAGTGATAAGAGTGGAAGGGAATAAAGTATTTGTAAAAGAAACAGTTTTTTATCCAACTGGTGGAGGACAGGAATGTGATACGGGTGTCATTGTACAAGATGGGTCTGTATTTGAAGTTAAAAAAGTAAAGAAGGAGCAGGGAGAAATAGTTCACTATATAAAAGATGAAGCTCAAGTAAAATTAGGTCCAGTTAAATTAGAGATTAATTGGGAAAGACG
Organism: Bacillus sp. FSL K6-1218; assembly: GCF_038006445.1. Classification (NCBI taxonomy): domain Bacteria; kingdom Bacillati; phylum Bacillota; class Bacilli; order Caryophanales; family Bacillaceae; genus Bacillus; species Bacillus sp. FSL K6-1218. The sequence continues at coordinate 1,640,443 of NZ_JBBOVE010000001.1, forward strand.
TCATAATTTAATGCGTCATCACTCTTTACTGCATCTTATCGGAGCTGTAGTTTATGAAAAGTATGGAGCTCTATGCACCGGAAATCAAATTTATCCTGATAAAGCACGTATCGATTTTAATGAGTTACAAGAGTTATCGAGCGTGGAAGTAGAAGAAATTGTTGAGGAAGTGAATAAACTTATTAAGCAAAATAAAGAAATTTCCACTCGTTATATGAGCCGCGAAGAAGCAGAAAATGCTGTAGGAATGATTAAAACAGCAATAAATCTCCTGCCAACTACTATCCAAGAAATCCGCATTGTTACAATTGAAAACTTAGACGAACAAGCTTGTGGAGGCACACATGTGAAAAACACAAGTGAAATAGGAACACTTGTTATTGATAAAGTAAAAAGTAAAGGGAAGCAAAATCGCCGTTTTGAAGTAAGAGCGATTTAGATTGTGAGGGGTTACCGATGGATGAAATTATAAAGGAATTACAAAAGTTAGGATTTTCCCAATATGAATGTAAAGCGTATATTGGATTGTTAAAACATTCCCCAGTAACTGGCTATGAAGTGAGTAAACAAACAGGAGTACCTCGTTCTATGATTTACGAGGTACTCGGTAAGTTAATGGATAAAGGAGCGGTGCATATTGTACCTTCTGAACCAGTTAAATATGTATCAGTACCAGCTACCGAATTAATGAATCGAATGCGAAAAGACTTTGAAAAGTCCTTTGAATTTTTAGATGAGAAATTAAATTGTTTAGAACAAGAAAGACAGATTGATGTAATTTCACATATTCGCTCAAATGATCGTGTTTTAAAAGAAATATGCAATATAATTAATAGGGCAAAGGAAGAATTATGGATTTCTGTATGGGAAGACCAAGTGCATGAAATTGAGCCATACATTCATCAAAAGGAAGAGGAAGGCGTACATATATTTTCAATCTTATTTGGAGCTCCAGAAACAAAAATAGGAGCGACGTTTCACCATAATTATATGACGCCTCACGTTGTTGAAAAGAGAATGGGTGGTCATTTAACTGTTATTGCGCGTGATGGAGAGGAAGTATTAATTGCGAACTTCTCAAATGATAGCACTTCATGGGCCGTTACAACGTATGACCCAGCGCTAGTTCTCGTTGCTACAGAGTATGTGCGGCACGATATTATGGTTGAAGAAATCACGAAGGAATTTGGGGCTGATAAGTTAGATACGTTATGGCGTGAAAATATAGATTTAGTTCATGTCGTAACAGGAAAACGAACTTTAGAAGGAATGGAGGATGATAGAGATGAGTAAAGCTCAGGCACATGTAGCTTTGCAGAGCGATGATACATTTCAGCAAGGAGTAAAAGATTGTTTACCAACTGTATTTGGTTACTTGAGCATCGGTATAGCAGCTGGTGTAATTGCAAAAACAGCAGGTTTTTCTATCATTGAAATTGCATTTATGTCCACTTTAATTTATGCAGGTTCTGCCCAATTTATATTAGCTGGTATGTATGCAGCCGGTGCTCCTGCTTCCGCAATTATTTTTACTGTATTTTTTGTTAACTTGCGCCATCTTCTTATGAGTGCTGCACTCGCGCCGTACTTTACGAAAATTCCTCTATTTAAAAACTTAATCATCGGTTCGCAAATTACAGATGAAACTTTCGGCGTTGCAGTGCAACACGCGGCGCAAAAAGGATATTTAGGTGAAAGATGGATGATCGGGCTTAACGTAACAGCGTATTTAAATTGGATTCTTGCTACTATTATTGGTGGGCTGTTTGGTGAGTGGATACCAGATCCACATACATACGGGATGGATTATGCATTACCAGCGATGTTTATTGGATTATTTGTTCTTCAGCTCATAAGTAGTAAACCAAAACTAGCAATTCATTTAAGTGTTGCAATTGTAGCGATTATCATCGCATACGTTTCACACCTATTTATGCCAGATAGTATAGCGGTTATTATCGCAACCTTACTAGCTGCGACGATTGGAGTGGTGATTGAAAAATGGAAATGAGATTAGATATATTATTACTTTTACTAGCAGCAGGAGCTGTTACACTCGTGCCACGTATTTTACCTCTACTCGTATTTAGCAAACTACAAATTCCTGACTGGGGTTTAAAATGGTTAAATTACATACCAATTGCGATATTAGCAGCGCTTTTAGCACAAGTTTTATTTATGCATGAGACGATGCAGTGGGATTACCTTATCGCAGCAATTCCAACATTTCTTGTTGCAATATATACTCGTAGTTTATTAGGTACAGTATTAACGGGAGTGGTTGTGATTATTTTGTTACGTTTCTTTTTCTAAAAAGGATTACGCTCATATAATAGCGAAAGGTATAATAATATAAATTGTATAGGGGTGGTGTTATGATACTTTTAACGATAGGAGCAATATTATTAACGTTATTTATTTTCTTTATTATCGGCTTTATTACATTTATGATGTTTGTTGATAGGGCGACACCTCAAATATATTATACACCTTGTGAATCAGTGACAGTGAAAGCTAAAGGTAAACATAGAAGGAAGAAAAGTTGAAAGTTGGCTTTTCTTCCTTCTTCTATTACATCCCCGAAAGAATTAACAAAAATAACCCAAATAAAAAACTAATAAAGTTTCACTTTACAAGAAATGAATCTATTACATTGTATGCTTGTTTTGTAGAGTGCCCGTTATATTTTTCAGTGTACGGATTTAGAAATCCATGTTCACCGTGTAGTTGTTGTATTTCTAGTAAAGGATTTTTTTGTTGCTGCAATGTTTGAATTAAAGAGGATACTGAAAAACTAGCTTCTTTTTCAGGAAATATAAGTAGTGTAGCGCATGTAGGCTTTATGTGAACATAGTCGCGTATACGAGAACCGTAACATCCGATAATAAAATCTATTTTCGGATTGTTACTACATAGCCATGAGATGGTAGCTCCAACACTAAAGCCGATAAGTCCAATATGTGTATAACTACTAGAAAGATGAGAAATGAATTCTTCAATTTGCTTTTTTCCATAATCAAATCCAATATGATTTACAAAATGTTGATATGCTTTTTCTTCATCACGATAATGAAATGCATGTTGTAAGTGTAGAAGATTAGGACAGAATACGTCTATATGAGATGAAGTAAAGTGCTGGGTAACGTGATGCATATGGTCGTTCACACCATATATTTCATGAACAATAACGAGAGCTAATTTTTCCTTCATAGTTATATTGTGCCTCTTTGAAACTTAAATTCTTTCTCAACAAGGCAAATACGCAGATGGAAGTTTTCATACCATTGCTCACGACCTCTTTTTTTCGCTTCTTTATGTAAGGCGTTCTTCTTCCAATTTTCAATTGCATCAAGTGATTCCCAATAAGAAATTGTTATTCCGAGCCCAGAATTACCTCGTGCACTTTCTACACCTAAAAATCCAGGTTGTTGCTTTGCAAGCTCCTCCATTTTTTCGGCAACGGTATTATAGTCTGTTGTATCATTTGATAAATTAGAAGTGAATATCACGGCATAATAATGATTCGCCTTTTGTGAAGCATTTTCCATATAAATTCCCCCTTTAATAAGTATTTTAGCATGTAAAAAAAAGAAAAGAAGCATGACGCTTCTTTTCTTTTTTACGCTGTGAATTTTAATCCAGCATATATTTTACGACCCTTTTTTTGAATCCAACACACTTGTGCATTTCTCTTTTGAATATTACGCTCTTCCATTGTTACTTGTATAATTTGGTCAATTACAAGTGGGATGTTCGTTTGTACTTGGCACCCACCTGTACTATAGTCGATAATGGTCGCTTCAATTGGCATCCCATTCATATGCAATATTCCAGGGGACATCAGTTGCTCACGTATATGTTGTCTGCGAAATTGTCTTGGTGCTTTTTTTGTGTTTTTTATGAAAGATGCAATTGCTAGTGTAAGAAATGCTTTATCGTACACCTTTTCCACCCGGTCATTAACCGGTTTACTAAATAGATGAAGAATAAGTTTACAATATTGCTCATGGGATACATCATCAAATGATACACCAACTTGTACAGAATTTTCTTGTCTCCGAATCCATTTTTTTGTACTATGAATCTTTTCTACCTCGCCAAAAGATAGCATATAGGAAGATAGACTTGATAAAGTTTCAAATGGAATGGAGGAATCTAATTCAAAACGTGCCCCCGTGTCACTAATATCAAGGACATTGCAAGAAATGATCATATCTTCGGCATATAAAGTACCTGGTAAATTTACTACGAAACGTTCTGAATTTCGAAAACGCGGTCTTTCAAATGCTACAAATAGTGAAGTGACAATAGCTATCCCGTTGTATAGTACCCAGAAAATATTAATATATAAGCTCTCTCTTTCAATATGATATTGCTCAGGGTATAAGAGCATAAGTGTTGCTCGAATAAGTGCAATAATTGTTAAAATGAGTAATATGAGATGAGGCATGCTTGCAATCCATAAAAAATGCCTTGTATTATTTTGAACTCCCTTTCTTGTCACATGAAATTGAAACTTCTTATGTAAGAAAGTTTCTGATAAAATAGCAAATCCCATATAAGGAGCCATAGCAACTTCGTACACATGACTCCACGTAGTTGTTCGTTTTTTATTAGAAACAGCTTTGAAAATAAGCTGTGATGTTAAAAAGGCAGGTGCCCAGAACATAAATAAGTGCATGAAATTAATTTCTAAACTATAAATATCAAATACTAAAAATAATAGCGGTGCTAGTAAAAATATCATTTTATAAACACCGAAAAACCAATAATGAATTCCATCTGCATATAAAAGACGCTGCATAAAAGATAATCCTTTTATAGTGAAAGGATTCCATTTTTTTACGACTTGAATGTTCCCTCTACACCAGCGGTCCCGTTGTTTTAATAAATCACTAAATGTTTCTGGGGATAATCCAACAGCTAGTGTTTCATTGACAAATATAGTTTCCCATTTGTTAGCTTGTAGTAGCATACCAGTTGCCATATCTTCAGTAATAACTCCAGTCGCAAATCCTCCAATTTCTTCAAGCGCGGTGCGGCGAAATAGGGCGTTACTACCAACATACATCGTAGCATTAAAGCGATCTTTCCCTTCTTCTAACTGGCGCATAAAGAAATCTTGTTCATTGGCGATGTTATCTTCAAAAAACAAATTATATTGGAAAGGATCAGCATTATAAAAAACTTGTGGTGCTTGAACGAATACAACATTATTTTTAGAAAAATAACCAATCGTTCGCTCTAAAAAGTTAGCTCGTGGTATCATATCGGCATCCATTGTTACGATAATATCACCTTTTGAATGAAGCATCGCATGATTTAAATTTCCAGCTTTTGCATGCTTGTTTTCGGTGCGAGTTATGTGATGAACAGAAAAATCTGCCGCAAGTTGCTTTACACTTTCACGGCGCCCGTCGTCACAAATATAAATGTTTAGTAACTCTTTCGGATAAGTAATCAACGTACAACCAACTACAGTACGTTTTAACAAATCGATCGGTTCATTGTAAGTGGCAATAAATATGTCGACAGTAGGTAGTTTTTCAAAAGTGGATAATGGTACTTCTTTCCGTTTATATGGTTTCCATGAAACAATGCTAAAAACGATAGATTGTAAGTAACCAGCCCATTCTGTAATTAACAATATAATACCAGCGATAATACTTATGAGATTAATAGTTGGTAACGAATAAAAAGTTCGCCAAATAAGATAAATAGCATTACAAATGAGAAATAGAATAATAAGTAATTTTTTTGACCATAAATATTTGTGTGCAAGGGCGTAAGTAATAATGATTACGAAAAAAATAACACCTAAACCTTCGTATATAGAGAGGCTCATACAATTCCTCCTTTATGTATAGAGTTGGAAATAGAAAAAACTTTATGTTATTCATCTATAAAGATTTAATTATTTTCAGATTGTACAATATCACAAAATATAGGTTTAGAGTATAAAATTTACATTTTCTTATTATAAGCTTAAAAAATTAGAAGAAATAATAGTTGTATTTTTGATTCATAAGAAAAATGCCACTTCAAAAGAGAAGTGGCATTTCTTATATTTCCTCTAAGCTATTAACTGGAACAGTTAATTCGCGTCCTGGGTTTTTTACTTCATATATGCGGGCGGTTTCATTGCTTTCATCGACGTGTTGAATCATAACAGGCATGCCTTGAAAACTGACATTGGCTTGTTCCGCTGACACAGAAAGCTCTATTGCACGTTGTATATTCATTTATATTCCTCCCATCATTATTATCTTTGCTAAAAAAGAGGAATAATATACCATTTAGAGATATTCTTAAAGTTTTTGTATTATTTGTAATGTTTCTTTAATAAATGAAGAAAAGATGGAATTAGGATAACCATCCATCGTTTGAACTGCTTCTTTTGCTTCTTTCAGAGCAGCCGTTTTATCTTGAAGTTCTATATGACACAGGGCACGATATGATCCAGCTGTTAATAACCATGACTGATCAAGTGGATGACTCATATAATCTGGAATGTTAGCACGTTTTAATGTTTCCAAAGCTTCCTCGTAACGTTTTAAACCATACAGAGATTTTCCTTTTTCAAGATAATACAATCCATCGTCTTGAAAAATCGGTACATCTTTTAGTTTTTCTCGGAATTGTTCTAAATGTTCTAATGCAATTGTATATTCATTCGTAACGGTATTGTAGTAATAAGCTTTTAATATATCTATATTTGCAGCGGATAAAGTATCTTCTGTAAAAATGGCAAATTGCTCCGATTTTTTTATGTAATATAAATATCGTTCTTTATCGGTTGTAATGATTTTTTGATAAGATAAAATACGGTAAAATTCATCTGTTTTATAATACACTTGATGTTTTTTTGAAAATGCAAGTGCATCTAAAATGATTTTTTCACATTTTTCATAATTACCATATGCGAGTAAAATAATTGCTTCTTTTAAATATAATTGTATATGTGTAATAAGATCCATTTCTAAATTCTTCGTTTTATATTCATCGCGAATTCTGGTAATCAACTGTAAACATTCTTTATATTTTTTCCGTTTGTAGAGCATATAGTAAAACAGTAGTTTCGTTTCAGTACTTTCGCGATACAAAGTATATTTTTCAAATATAGAAACAGCTGTTTCAACGTAATATTCAATATTGTAATCGTTCATAATGGCCGCTCCAGTTATGAACTGCTTATATAAACGTGCTGTATTTAAAGTAAGAGGTAGTTCTTTTTGAACGATAGGTAGTAAAGTTTCATATACTTCATCGCATTTATTTGCTTTTATTAATGGCTCCATTTTTTGAATGAGTGCTACAATTTCTACATCATCTTCTTCTAATAAAAAACTCGTTTCACATCCAAGTTTTTCAGCAATATATTGTAATGTTTTCATGGAAGGCGTAGCTTTTCCATTTTCAATTTGACTAAGCATACTTTTTGTTAGTACTGAACCTGCTAAATCAGTTTGAGTAAGCTTTTTTTCTTTTCGTAACGTTTTAATTTTTGCACCGAGAGTAGCCATTATATGCTCCTTTATAATTTTAAAGTTAAATACAATTAAACTTTTTGTTGTAAAAATTGGAAAGTTAATTATATAATAAGTTTAACACAATTTAACTTTTAAGGGGAGAGTGTCATAATGGGGGATGTAAATATAGGTCAAAATGATTGGAAAATGAAGATTGCAACGAGAAATATTATTTTAATGATGATTGGAAAAATGACGTCCTTGTTAGGAGCGGGTATTTATACGTTTGCAATGGGATTATACGTATTAAAGACAACGGGTTCAGGAATGGGGTTTGCAACTACGCTTATTTGCGGATCGATTCCAAGGCTGATCTGTGGACCGATTGCTGGTGCTGTAGCTGACCGTGTTAATCGAAAATGGCTTGTCATCGGTACTGATTTGTTAAGTAGTTTAACAATGCTTATTATGTTTATCCTTGCAACTACTTTTGGGCCATCACTTCTGTTTATTTATGTTTCAGCAGCATTATTATCAATTTGTGCGAGTTTTTATTCTGTTGCATTAACTTCATCTATTCCAAGTTTAGTAGATGAGGGACGTATTCAAAAAGCGAGTGCTTTGAACCAGACGGCAGCATCTTTATCAAATATTTTAGCACCGATTATTGGTGGAGTTGTATTTGGTTTCTTTTCAATTAAATCGTTTTTCCTATTAAATAGCATTACGTTCTTTTTAGCGGTTATTTTGCAATTATTTATCGTATTTGATTTATATAAAAAAGAAGTGGCTGAAAGTACAGAGCATTTCTTGACGAGTATAAAAGAAGGTTTTTTATATGTAAAAAGACAACGTGAAATATATGGTTTAATGAAAATTGCAGTAGGGGTAAACTTTTTTGCGAGTGCACTTTTCGTTTCACTTCCATATATTATTGTTCAAAATTTGCATCTATCTTCGAAGCAACTCGGTGTTGTAGAGGGAATGTTAGCAGTTGGGATGTTAATTGGTGCAATTGCGTTATCAGTACGTAAAGAAGTGAATAATCCGTTTCGCTCTGTTTATATTGGGTTGTTTTTATTTGCGAGCTTGAGTTTATGTACAGTGTTTCCATTAGTAGTCACCATTCCGAAAGTAGCAAGTTTTATTTACTATATCGCTTTTATGATGTTAACTGGTATATCAATGATGGTTGTAAATATTCCGATGCAAGTACATTTGCAAAAGACGACAAATCCAAATTATTTAGGACGCGTTTTCGGCTTACTTGAAACAATTTCTACTGCAATCGCACCACTCGGTATGATTGTGTATGGATTATTATTAGATATGTTGCCAACTAGCATTGTTATGATGACATTAGGCGGAGGCTTATTGTTAGTTGTATTAGTAGGAGTAAAGAAGCATGTAATGAAAAAGCAAGTGGATGTGTCTGCCTAAAAGGAAATTTGACTTAACAAAATAAAAATGACCGAATTAGTATTTTAGTTTTTGAAACTCTTTTTCATGTATGTTAAAGTAAAGTGAGCTTGCAAAGAAAAGGAGACAACAGCATGAAAAAATTAAGTTTTGTTATGCTTTTTCTATTAATCGTAATGGCTGGATGTAGCAATTATGACACATATATTGAAACAGGTATGCAATCATTGAAAGATGAAAAGTATAGTGATGCAACAATGTGGTTCGAAAAAGCAGAAAAAGAGAAATCAGGAAATGAAGCGAAATCATATAAAGAAGTTGCTGAGAAAATGGATCACGGGGCAACAGCATTAAAAGACGGTAAGTATTTAGAAGCGAAAGACATTGCAAATGAAGTGTTACAAAAGAAAAAAGATGATGCACTTGAAAAAGCTGTAACATCAAATGCAGAGAATATGCTTCAAAAAGCAAAAGATGTAGAAGAGAAAGTGAATGAAAGAGTAGCAAAGCGTAGAAAGGTAGAAGAAGAAGGAATCGATAAAATTATTAAAGCTGTCGATAGTATAGATGAAGTGAAAGAAAAAGAGAAGAAAGTATCAGAAGCATTAGATAAGGCTGAAGAGGCGCAAGCAAAAATTGAGGCAAAGAAAAATAAATAGATTTATAGTGTAAAAGGCTGTCGTGCATAACGACAGCCTTTTAATTTTTTGTTGCAAATGAATGGATGCTCTGTAGTAAAAAAGAAATGATTTTAGAATTCCATCTGTCCTCATGATGAATCGTATAAATATTACGCTGAAATTCAAATTCTGGGATTGGTATATAGCATAGCTCATTTCGTTGTATTTCTTGCTCAATAGCAAGTTTAGAAATAAAGGCAATTCCATTACCATATTTTAAAATTTGTTTCATCGTTTCTAATGAGTCTAATTCAATTTCTGATTGGAATGTAATGTTATGAACTGACATCCATTTTGTAAGTAAATCTCTCGTTGTAGATGGATTACGATGCAATAGTATGCGTTCCTTTTCGATATTTTGTAACGATACATTTTCTTTCTTTGAAAAATGATGTTCTTTGGAAAAGGCAAGAACAAGTGTATCAGGTATTATATTCGTTTGTTTTAAAAGTGGTTCATCAAATGGAGCAGCGGAAATTATCCCAAGATCGATTTCGTGATTTTGTAGCATCATTCGAATTTCAGGGGCTGTTTTAACTAGTAGCGTTATTTTTATATTGGGAAATTCACATTGAAATTCATGAACGACTTCTGGCAAAAGATAAGTCGCTGGTACATAACTAGCGCCGATTGTTATAGCACCTTTATTAAAATCTTTAAACTCTTGCGTGACACGTCTAGCTTCTTTCATAAGTGCATCTATTTTAGAAGCATAATGGTGCAAAGCCTCACCAGCCTCTGTTAAGAAATACCTTCCAGAACGTAATTCGAATAAAGACACACCGAGTTCTTCTTCTAAGCTTTTTATATGAAATGTAATAGTTGGTTGTTTAACGCCAAGTTTTTCTGCAACGATTGTAAGCTTTTTGTATTTCTTAATAAGTACTACAATTTCTAATTTTAAGAGATTCATTATGAATTGCCGCCTTTTTTATTTTAACTATAGAAAAAATCTATAGAAATAAATAGTTTATTAGAAGTTTTTTAATTTAATCTTTACAGTACATTAACATTCAGTATAAATCTTCCATATAGAATGAAAGCAGGTTAAGAATGAGGGGAGAGAGGTGAAGCAATGGATATTACAATTAGTGGATTAGAAAAGACATTTGGAAAAACACAGGCGTTAAAGCCGTTGCAGATTGTAATGAAACAAGGGGAATTCACTACACTTTTAGGGCCTTCGGGGTGTGGGAAAACGACTTTACTTAGAATGATAGCAGGGCTTGAAGAACCGGATAAGGGAGAAATATATTTTGGAGACCAGTGCATGTATTCTGCTACAAAAAAGATAAAGACATCTCCTCATGAACGGAATATCGGTATGGTATTTCAAGATTTTGCTTTATGGCCGCACATGACTGTTTTTGAAAATGTTGCATTTGGTTTAAGGGCTACAAAGCAAACGAATCATTTACGAGAAAAAGTAGAAGATGCGATAAAGCGAGTTCGCTTGCAAGGTATGGAGAAAAGGTATCCACACGAACTTTCTGGTGGACAGCAACAACGTGTCGCATTCGCTAGAGCAATTGTAACAAAACCTCATTTTATTTTGTTTGATGAACCACTAAGTGCACTCGATGCAATTTTGCGAGAAGAAATGAGAATAGAGCTTATGGATATCGTTCATTCCATTGGTTTAACTGCACTGTATGTCACTCACGACCAAACAGAAGCAATGTCAATGTCAGACCAAATTATTGTCATGAAACAAGGAGAAGTATTACAAAAAGGAACACCGGAAGATATTTATGTGAAACCGTCTCATGAATTTGTTGCCAAATTTATTGGTAAGGCGAATTGGCTTGTAGAGGGTAAGAAAATGATTCGTACAGAGCATGTGAGTTGGACAAAAAATGATGTGTGCGAAATGTATACAGGTGAAATTAAGCACGTTACATATGTAGGGGAACGTTATGAAGTGAAAATAAATATGGGGAATTTAGGCATCTGGACAGCCTATAACAATAGTAAGCTAAGCATCGGGAAACCAGTATCGTTATATGTACCAAAAAAATGTATTCATCATATAGGGGGAGAATCGTATGAAGAAATTCAGTTCGCTTAAGTCTTTATTTGTATGTACTTTACTATTTTCTACTGTAGTAACAGGTTGTAGTTCAAAGACAGGTAATGCAGATGCAAAAAGTACAAATACGAATGAAAAGAAAATTGTTGTATATAGTGCAGGGCCAAAAGGGTTAGCAGAAAAAATTCAAAAAGACTTTGAAAAGAAAACTGGTATAAAGGTAGAAATGTTTCAAGGGACAACTGGTAAAATTTTAGCGAGAATGGAAGCTGAAAAGAAAAATCCAGTCGTTGACGTTGTCGTACTCGCTTCCTTACCAGCGATGGAAGGATTAAAGAAAGAGGGTCAAACGTTAGCTTATAAAGAGGCGAAACAAGCTGATAAGCTGCGTTCTGAATGGTCAGATGATAAAGGGCATTATTTCGGGTATAGTGCTTCAGCATTAGGGATTGTGTACAATACAAAAAATGTGAAGACAGCACCTGAAGATTGGAGCGATATAACGAAAGGAGAATGGAAAGGGAAAGCGAATCTTCCAGATCCAGCACTTTCAGGTTCAGCATTAGATTTTGTAACAGGATACGTGAAAAAGAATGGACAAGATGGATGGAATTTATTTGAGCAGCTTAAGAAAAATGAAGTTACAGTAGCAGGAGCAAATCAGGAAGCGTTAGATCCAGTTGTAACAGGTGCGAAAGATATGGTAATTGCGGGTGTTGATTATATGACGTACAGCGCAAAAGCAAAGGGGGAACCTGTTGATATCGTATATCCAAAAAGCGGAACAGTTATTAGCCCACGTGCAGCGGGGATTATGAAGGATAGTAAAAATGTTGAAGGTGCAAAAGAGTTTATTGATTATTTATTATCCGATGATGTACAAAAACAAGTTGCTAAAGCGTATTTATTGCCTGGTAGAACAGATATAAAAGCTGAAAATAGACCAAATGTAGAAGAGATTCCAGTATTAAATATTGATTGGAAAACAGTTGAGAAAGAGCAAGATGAAATAGGAAAACAATTTAAGAAAGTATTTCAATAAGATGGTGATTCCATGGTAAATCGATTCGTATCAGTAAGACAAGTTGGAATGACGGTAGCGTTATTACTTGTGGTGATGTTAATCGTCATTCCACTTTTTCTTATTTTATTTTCTAGTGTATATGAAAATAGCAGTTGGAATTTTTTAAAGCCTTTTGAAGTGATACAGAGTGGTGGATTAGCTGGGATTTTTCTAAATTCGATGCTTCTAGGTGTACTCGTTGTAATAGGAGCTACAATATTTGCATTTCCATTGGCGTTTATTATGAGCAAAACAGATGTAGGAAAGTATAGTAAGTTAGATATTGTTTTTATGATTCCATTTATGACACCGCCGTATATTGGATCGATGGGCTGGATTTTGTTCATGCAACCTAACGGCTATTTTGAACAATTTCTTCCGATGCTAAAGACGATTTCATCATCGTTTTTTAGTTTAGGAGGTATGGTCTTAATTATGAGCCTGCATTTATTCCCATTCCTTTATTTCATGCTGAAAAATACGTTACTTCAGATTGGGAGTAGTAAAGAAGAAGCTGCAGCAGTTCATGGCGGAAGTTTTTTCTATCGTTTAAGAAAAATAATATTGCCGTTATTAGTATCAAGTTATGTAATGGGTGCTTTACTCATTTTCGTAAAGACGATTGCTGAATTTGGAACACCGGCTACATTCGGACGTAGAATAGGATTTCACGTATTAACATCAGAAATTCATAAATTTATTTCGAGTTGGCCAATTGATTTTAGTAGTGCAACAGCATTATCTTCTTTATTACTTAGTGCTTGTATGCTCATTTGGTATATGCAAAATGTATTGAATCGAAAGTATTCATATGCAATGGTTAGTGGAAAAGGTGTGAAATCTAAAAGATATACTTTGTCTATATTTACGCGCGTTGTAGCATGGATGTATGTAATTGGTTTATTAATCGTATCAATTGGAATTCCATACTTTTCTATACTTATTGCTTCTTTGTCAAAATTAAGAGGCGGCGGATTACATGTAAATAACTTAACAACAAGCCATTATGAGGCATTGTTTACGATGGGATCTCCGGGATTAGAGGCTTTATGGAATAGTTTTCTTTTTTCGCTCGTAACAGCGATTATTGCGGTAATTATTGGAGTCTTTTTCGCACTTATGATTCGAAAGGGGAAAAAATCCTCTGAAAAGTGGCTTGATATGTGCGGTATGTTACCGAATATGGTACCAGGAATCGTTATGGTGGTAGGTCTTATTTTGTTTTGGAATTCACCATATATGCCCCTGTCAATTTACAATACACCAATCATGGTTATCGTAACGTATGTTGTTCTGTTTTTACCTTACACGGTGCAATATGTAAAATCATCACTTGGACAAATTGATGATTCTCTCATGCAGGCCGGAAGTATTTTTTCTGGAAATTATATTTATATTTTTAGAAAAATAATATTGCCCCTTATTATCCCGGGTATTCTTGCTGGATGGGCGATGACATTTACAATTTCGATAAGAGAGTTAGTAGCATCGCTTCTCGTATTACCTCCATCAGTAGAAACGTCAGCAACATTTATTTTTGCTCAATTTGAACAGGGTGAAGTATCTATAGGAATGGCGATGGCCGTTGTTTCTGTTGGACTTACAACAATATGCTTATTACTGCTGCAACATATGGAGCAAAAACGAAAAGGGGTAGCATGATGAGAGTGGAAGTATGGGGAGGAGCAGGAGAATACGGTCGCTCCTGCTATTTTGTAAAAAATAAAGAGGCGAAAATAGTATTTGATTGTGGTATTAATCGATCATATGAGAATAGTTATCCAAAAATAGAGAGAGAAGCTGTTCCGTTTTTAGATGCGGTATTTTTATCACATATTCATGAAGATCATACGATGGGTTTACCTTTATTAGCGAAGTATGGATATAAGAAAAAAATTTGGACGACTCGTTATACGAAGGAGCAACTGCCGTTATATTATGAAAAATGGAGAAACTATAATGTGATGAAAGGATGGAATTTACCTTATATCGACCAAAATATAAAAGATTTAAATTATGTATGTATTGATGAGATTAGTAATCCAAATGAATGGATACAAATTACTCCTACATTGCGGTTTCAATGGGGATATAGTGGGCATGTATTAGGAGCTGTTTGGTTTTTAGTTGATATGTGTAATACATACGTATTTTATTCAGGCGACTATTCAGCAGAGTCTAATATACTACGAGCTAATTTACCTGAGAAATTGGGCCACAATATAAAAGTCGCAATTGTAGATGCCGCTTATCACACAGATGATGTTTCGCAAAATGAACGTGTCAACGAACTATGTGCAGAAATTGAACGAGTTGTGCAAAATAAAGGAATAGCATTACTACCATTGCCCGCGCTTGGTAGGGCACAAGATATCGTATTGTATTTATATGAAAGGTATAAAGAGTTTCCAATTATAGTAGATAAAGAAATTTTGGCTGGATTTGAAGAGATGTTCGTATACAAAGATTGGATAAAAAATAATGAAGAACTTAAATGGGTTATGAAGAGTCTAAAAAGAAACATAATAGTTATGGATAATGACATTTGTATGCAAAATAGTTACGGAATAGTTGTAATGAGTGATGCGAATATGCAAACGAAACGAGCACAGTTATACTATGAACAGCTTCGGAATGAAAAACGGAATTCCGTTATTTTTACTGGGCATATTGCTAAAGGGAGTTTTGCAGAAAGAGTTATGAAAGAACATGTAAGGAGTACATGTAGGGTGAATCGAGTTTCGTATAAAGTTCACCAAAGTATAAGAGACGTTAAAAAGATGTTAAATACATTATTACCGGAACATACGGTGCTAGTGCACGCTTTGAAAGAGGATACGGATCGATTACAACAAAAGCTAAGTACAGCAGGATATGAAAATGTATATTCACTTGCAATGGAACGTATAGAAGTCAGTTAAAATGTAAAGGGGATAGGTATATGAAAAAAGTATTTGTATTCGTAAGCATTTTCTTTTGTTGTTTCCTTTATAACGTTAAGGAAGGGTTTACTGCTAGTCCAATGAAACCTAGTTTTGAAGTGAAGTTATTATTGAAGCCAGAACAAGTATTAGGTTATAACAAAGAGATGAAGCAAGAGGTGCTAGAACATTTCCAGGTTGGTACAAAATATGAAAGAATACAAGTGCAATTTTTAGATACTGCGAATAAAAGTTTAAGTGATGAAGGTTGGTTTGCTAGAATTCGAAAAAAAGAACTTAGTAAAGATTTTGAACTAACATATAAAAAAAGATACCCTATTCAAAATGGTGTAATTCAAGATGCACTAGAAGTAGCTAAAAAAGAAGGATTCGATAGTAATACGGATAGTTATGAGGCGGAAATAGATTGGGGATTTGAGAAGAAAACATTAAGCATTTCAAATAAGAAAAGCTACAGTGCTAAAGGATATGGGGTACTTGATTTACCAAATGAACAAGCTGCTCAAAACATGTTAATAGAAAAGTTACCAGGGAAAATGAACAAATGGTTGTATACAAATTGGGGAGAAGAGATGTTAAAGAATTCCCGTATTTATGGTCCTGTATTAATGAAACGATATACAGGAGAGTTTGAAAACATAAAAGCAAATATTGAAATTTGGCCATTAAGTAATACCGGAAAATTAGAAGATGACTTCGTAATAGAAGTGTCATTTAAAACAAATGAAGAAAGTATTGCGACAAAACAAAGGGAATTATTAATGGGGAGTTTAGAGAAAAAAGACTGGTTGTTACCGAAAGATAGTTTAAAGACAGAGCTTATTTTTCAGTAAATGAGAAAAAAGGAATCCATATTTCGTGGATTCCTTTTTATATATGAGTATTAAGCTAAATCATGTACAGAGATAATAAAGTTGTTTAATTTACAATAAAGTCATTTAAAAAATAATATAGTTGTTTAAAAATCCTTCTTCTACTAACGAGGCAGGTTAGTGGAAGAAATAGCAAGTGGGTTTAACTAGGAGAAGTGTCGATGACATTAAAGAAGACACCGAGGTGTCTTCTGTTTTTTAAATTAAAAATATCGATAAATTAGGATTTATTTACTTAACATTATACTTATTTTCGGACCGAGGCATCTAATCGGTGAGTATATACAAACCAAGTAATGCTTGCTGTTAATAATGTTGACGAAATTAAAGCTGTAAGAACACTATATGTTTGCCAAATAAGTATCGTTGACCAATCGAGGGCAAAAAACATTATACACTGGGCAATCGTAGCGATTAGGAAAATAATTGTTACGATTGTTCTCTTTTTTGTCATTGGCTGCTGCTCATTCGTTTTCCTTTTTCTTAATCCTAAGAAAAATAACAGAACGGCTAATAGGCAAAGAATAATTGTGGTAGACGACAAAATGATGTCCAAAAGCTGTGTGCCGCTTATCTCATATGACTGAGTTAGATTGCCGTTTAATATATTTTTAACTTTTAGTACCAGGTTTATATTGGTATTTGCGCCGTTGCTCAGTAAGCAGATGGCTGTTCTTTCATTTGGCAGTATGGCTACTTTGGTACTAAAATTTGGATTACCCCCAGTGTGTTCTATAAACGTTTGTTCGGCGTTTACCGACCAACCTGCCGCATAATACATATCATTGACAGCCGAAACAGACATATCACCCCTATGTGATTTTTCGATAGCCCTGTGAAATATTTCGGGTATGTCCTGCACAATACCCATCTGTATGCCCATCCAACGCGCCATATCTTTTGTATTAGAAATGATATAGCCGGCAGGTTTATTCCCAGCATAATCCGGAGCGTTAAATGGAGTTGTTATAAAAAAGGAAGAACGGTAGCCCTGTGCTAACTGTCCAGTGGCTTGAGCATCTTCTTTATAAACATACGTCTGGTGAAGACCTAAGGGTATAAATACCTGCTCCTTCATAAAGTCTTCATAGCTTTGTCGTGATACAATCTCAATAACCAAACCCAATACGTCATAATTAACGGTTCCATAGTTATATTGTTCACCGGGAGAGAACGCCAATTCTGCATCTACCAGCGTTTCCACGGTCTTTTGCAACATATCAGGCGTATTACCTTGTGGAATATTTTGAAGATGTCTAATATTTGTTAGGCCGCTGGTATGGTGAAGAAAGTTATTTAGTGTAAGGTTTTGCATATCAACAGGTTTACCTTGATACTTTAACGTAAACCAAGGTAAATATTTTTGGATAGGGTCAGTCATTGATAGCAGCCCTTGCTCTTCCAATAGCAAAATCCCCATACCAGTAAAAGCTTTACTCACCGAGGCCAACTCATAGAGTGTATTTTCACTTGCAGACAGTCCCTTTTCAAGATCTGCATACCCAGAAGAAAAGTAGAACACTTCACCATCAGCAAGTATTGAGAGTGACATTCCAGGCACACCTGACGTACGACAGGCATCATCTAGCAATGCTTGTATTGCCACAGATTTCGAATCTGACAACGCATAACTTTGTGTTGCGAATCCTGAGAATAATATAAATATCGTTAATACAAAAACAATAGTCTTTTTCATACACTCTCCTTTCTGAAGAATTATAAGGGTATAAATAACTTATTTTTATAACTATAAACTAAATTCTGATTTATATTTCTATTTATCTATATAATATCAAATAATTGTGAAGAGTTACACTTAAACTAACGGGGGCGTTAGTTTAATAAGAAGTAAACAACTTTATTATTCATTTTTTAAGCATTACATAAGCAGATGGATATAATTTGAAACAACTTTAAAGAGCCTTGCTGCATATAGAATGTAGTAAGGCTCTTATCTTTTTTAGTCAAAATTCAATAACTTTATTATCACTATACAAATCAGCTGATACGAACATATCACTGTTTTGAAGATTTTTAGAGCGTAAACTATAAGCAACTACCTTCTTTTTATATTGTTTTACAACATCAACATGCTCTTCATGACTGTAAATATAAAATGTGAAATCTTTTTTACCACGTTTTGCATTGATAATTAAAGGAGTGCCTTCATTATGGGGTGGTGCATAATAGCGATCTAAAAATAAACCTTCGTTAAAATCATGAATAATTTTTGATTTCTTTTCGCCTTCTACGTTATTTCCGTGAATTGTAATAGTCACATTCTCTTCGTCAAGTTGTGGATGTGTTTCGTACTTGCTAATAATGGATTCAATAACAGTGTTAGGAAGGCTAGAAACGATAATTTTAAATGCTCCAAATACAACTAACATCACAATAAACCAAGTCGTCATAGTATATCATCCCCTTTATTCTATTTAATAATATAACTCATATGGTAATAGTACATATGGTGAAGTTTTGTATAATTTGTGAAAAATATGCCATTTTTACGAACGAAATGTTAGAAAAATCAATTTTGTTACAAAAAGTTGAAATTGAAGTATTTTAAAAGAAAAAGGTTTATAATAAAAATATAACTAATAACCACATTACTAATTATAAGGAAGTGTAACTATGAGTACTGTAGCAATCGTATATGGTATTATTCTTTCCACAATTATTGTTTTGTTTTTCGTTGGGGTCTCACGTTATATTCATAAATGGAAAGAAGGCGTTGCGAAATTAAATCACATTGAAGAAGAACTTAGTGATTTAATGTTACATCATGGTAAGTAAAATTTTTCAACTAAACAATGTGAATAATATCACAAAACATGCTCTCATCATGAAAGCATGTTTTTTTGTATAAATAATCTAATTATTACTTAAAAAGGGAAATTTATTTAGTATAATATATAATATGTTTATTTTAGGGGGAGTATCATGAGGGGATTAAAAGTTGTTGGAATTATAGCTGGAATTACTATAGTAGGCTGTATAGCTTTCTTTTCAGTGAAGGAATATGTCAATTCCAAAGAAGACTCTAATTATGTGCTAAATTACATAAAAGAACATAAGGATGATAAAACAACTTCTTTAATTGTTAAAAGAAATGGTGAAACATTGACATCAATAAATGAAAAAGAAAAACTACCGCTAGCAAGTATGTCGAAAATCGTTATAGCAATTGAATATGCTAAGCAAGTAGCTGAAGGGAAAATAAGAAAAGACGAGCAAATTTCATTGAAAGAATTAGAAAAATACTATGTGAAAAATACTGATGGTGGTGCACACCCTGCATGGCTAGATGATGTAAAAGTTAAAGAGTTAGTGAAGGGTGGTCAAACTTCTTTAGAAGAAGTAGTGAAAGGAATGATCCATTATAGTTCGAATGCGAATACATCATATTTATTGGACAAGCTTGGAGCAGCGCGGATAAATGAAAGTTTGAAAGAGTTAGGCTTAAATAGTCACGATGAATTTTATCCAACGTATACAGGGGCATTATATATGAGGGGCTATGTTGAAAAAGAACTGCATATTCCTCAAAATAAAGCATTGGACAAGCTACGTAATATGTCTAATGATGAATATGTTAAGCATGTATGGCAAATACATGAATGGATGAAAGACGAGAAAGAATGGACAAAACGCGAGATATCGTTAAAAGCCGATATGGACTTTCAACGTATTTGGTCAGATCGGTTTATAGGTGCAAATGCGAAGGATTACATGAGTTTACTGGAAAAGATAAATAGCAGAAATTATTTTACACCACAAATGCAAGGTGAGATTGAGAATATATTTAAAGGAACCGTAGGAGAGGGTATGTTCGAATTTGCTGGACAGAAAGGTGGTTCTACGGCATTTGTATTAACAAATAGTTTCTATGGTACTGATAAAAAAGGGAATAAGATTGAGATTGTCTTTATGATGAACAATTTGAGTGAAAAAGCATTTGAAAAACTTCTAAGTAATATGGATTACTTTATTCGAGATATTGCCATAAGTGAGGAATTCAGAAATAAATTATAATGAAATAATTTTATTATGTAAACAAAAGAGCGCTTATGCAAAGTGCTCTTTTTTAATACAGGATTTTCCAATCTTGTTATTGAATATAAATTGAAAATAAGAAAGAAGGTTGAAAAATGACAACAATCTATTTCGTTCGCCATGCCCATTCTACCTATACAAAAGAAGAACGGGAGCGACCTTTATCTGAAAAAGGGTACTTAGATGCAGAGAATGTAACACGCTTATTAAAAGATAAACATATTGAGGTTGTGATTTCTAGCCCGTATAAAAGAGCAATCCAAACTGTACAAGGAATTGCGCATACATATAAATTATCAATACAAACAGAAGAAGATTTGCGTGAAAGATTATTGAGCACAGAGCCGGTATCAAATTTTAATGATGCTATGCAGAATGTGTGGGAAGATTGGAGTTTTGCATACGAAGGCGGAGAATCGAATGATGTCGCACAAAGGCGCGCTGTAATATGTATGCAAAATATATTAAAACAATATGAAGGTAAGAATATTGTAATAGGTACGCATGGAAATATTATGGTATTACTCATGAATTATTTTAATTCGAAATATGACTTTGAGTTTTGGAAAACACTTCATATGCCTGATGTGTATCAATTAAATTTTGATAAAAATCGTTTCATTTCTGCTGAAAGAATAGAGAAAACAGGTCATCGGTTAAATATTTTGTAAAAGTTTATCAAAAAAAGAGGAAAGAGAGAAGTTATTGTAGAAGTATGACTTTGTAACATAAAAAATATATGTTAAAGGAGGCTGTTTACATGTTTGAGAAAGAGAAAGAAGGGCTTATTGAAGTTCAAAACGTATATGAAATTGCACCAGAAGATGGAACAATTATTGGTATGGCAACGGAAGAAGAAATGGAAATTGCTGCTGAACTAGAGTTACAGTACTATGCCCATTCTCGTTTGTTAGAAGCAAATATTCAGTTAGACGGTTCCTCCTACAAAGAGTTACTTCAGGAGTTCCAGGAGTACGAAAGAAAATCAATGAGCTTTTGGCGAGCGATACATAAACGTTTAGCTGTGCCATGGGCGTGGGTACTACGTATTGATGTTGCGAATGGCCCTATATATGTAAGTAATGGAAGTTCATATTACGAAGAAATCGATGATGAAGAAGATTATGAATAGATAAGTAAGGAAGCAGCTTTAGTTGCTTCCTTTTTTTATTTGTAAGAAATGAATTGCCTCAATAATAATATCTGGTCGATCATTTTCTATACCGTGACTAGCATGTTCGGCAAGAATATATTGGTTGTTAGTTGAGAGGTGTAATTGTTCGTGAATTAGTTCTTGCCACATTGCTTCAAGTTGTGTTGCTTCCTCTTTTGGCATGCCGCCATTAGTCAATTGAGTAATAGAATATTGAGGATCTCTACCGATAACGATTAATGGTATTTCTAATGTTTTACATAGCTCTTTTAGTGAGAGAGCACAGTTTTTCCACTCCGATAGTTCAGAAGCTGTCGCTTTATATAATGAAGGCGAGGTAGAGAATTCAATTTGCTGTTTTGATTGATCGGTGAGAATAGGTTTTAGTTCATTATAAAGTGTGTCTACATCCATTTTGGAATATATATTATATTTTTGAAACCAAACATCATCAGAATCAGTTTGATCAGAAATTGGTAAATGAAGTTCATCTAAACGGTGTAAGTTCATCGAAGTAGAATCAACTAAAATAAGTGCTTGCAGCTTATCTTCATGTAACATCGCAAAATGTTGTGCACATAATCCTCCATAGGAATGACCGATTAGAATAAGTGGCTCTTGAATAGCTAGTTTGTTTATTAACATATATAGCTCTTTTGTAACTTGCCTTATTGTACGCGGCTGATTGCCTAAATCACTTTTTCCGTAACCTGGGCGATGGTATGAAACGACTGTAAAGTGCTCTGAAAGCTTTTCTATAATAGGAAACCAATCATAAAATGAGCAACTCATTCCGGTTTGAATGACTACAGTTTGTTTACCACTTCCTTTTATATGTACTTCTATATTTCGCCCCATTATTTCTACAAATTTATGAATGTTAATTCCTCCTAAGCTTGAAATAATTTTTGAAAAGCAAAAACGATACACCAAACACCTATACCGAGTAAGACAGAGGTACTAAGTGTAAATGAATTTTTCAAACCAATATAGACGATAAATAATAGTAGTGCTGATGCGGGGAATCCATATAATACCCCTAAAGCAAATTGACTCAATTCTTGTTTATTTCCGCCTTCGAATGAAATCCAAAATAGACTAAGTAAACTCACGAGAGGAAGGGCAGCAATAAAGCCACCTATCGCACTATAATGTTTAGCGACTTCAGTAATAACGCCGATAATAAGTGCCGAAACGATTACTTTAACGAGGAAATGCATATTTTGCCTCCTTCGCTAATAACGAAAATGCTTTTTCAATTAATTGTTGTTCTTCTTTTGATAACTGTAATTCTAATATTTTTATCTTTTCTTTATCTAGTAAAGTATGTTTTTCTAATACTTCAATTCCTTCAATTGTTAATGTAAGGTTTACAACTCTTTCATCTTTTTTATTTCGCTCTTTAATGATGAAGCCCTTTTGAATAAGGCGCTTTATGTGTTCAGACGCTGTGTTATGAGAAAGACTAAGCTCAGTAGCGACTTTTCCAATTGTTATATCTTTCTCACGAGAAACGATTTGTAAAATACGAATTGTTTGGTGGGAAAGGTTGTCCTCGTATTCGTATCGTAAGTGATAATAAATGCTCTCCCAATGTTGATTAATGTTGTTCATAATAATAAATCCCCTTTTTTATATCGTATAGTAAGATATATTCGTTGTTTTAGAAATAAAATCCTTTTATTTGGATAAAAAATGTTGAAAAAGTTTATTTTTATTGAAATATAAGGTAATCTATGTGTAAAGGTATACATTTAGCAAGAGAGAGGATGATAGCTGTGAATACATTCAAATGGATTAGTCATGAACAGATGTATGTAGATGAAATACATGTTGAAAAATGTGGTCCTCTTTCAGTCGGCGTATATGGGGGAAATCAAGAGAGTGATGCATATGAACGAGGAGATGCGGTGCTGGCTTGGTGGGATCCTGAATTACAATTTGAATTTGTTATGATTTTTGATACACATCACAAAACAAAAAATATAGATTATATAATAGAAGCGATTTCGGAAAGAAAAGAAAAACTAAAAGAGTTATTCTCATATCCAATACATTTAGCTTTCCATCATACACATATGTACTTATTAGCGTTATTTACAGATGAGTTATTTATTAAAAAGTGTGATCAAGATGATGAGGAACTCGCTTGCTTAATTTGTTTACGAAAAGGCGAATTTTTATATTGGTTATCAGTTGGTGATTGTTTCGCGTATTTATTCCATTCTGAGAAAACGAAAAATGGAAAAGGACGATTAAATAAACGGAAGAATTACGAATATATTGGCAGGAAAAATATTTTTGCAGCAAATACACCTTGCTTTACGTCAGGTGTAAGAGGATTAGAAAAAGGAATGAATCACATTGTAATGGCAACGGACGGTATTTTAGAGTGTGACAAACGAAGGTTTGATGATGATCAATCTTTAGTAGAAATATTGCATGACGGAAATAGCTTGCAGATTGAGCCCGTATTAACAAATGTACTGCAGTGGAAAGGTAGAGACTGTGCCACGATTATTGGATGGTCTATTGATACTGATAATAAACAATGTGCTAATTAATATAAAAGGAGTTCAAGGTTTTTATCCTTGAACTCCTTTTTGTTAAGCAATATGGATGTGATATGTTTTCAACCATTCATTTACTTGTAGCATATACTCCATGGCACTTCTTGCCTCAAAATTGTTAATCTCTTTATTACTTTGATCAGCAATTGAAAGTAAGATGGAATGGTTAATAAGTGAGAAAATAGGATTGTTTTTATTGTTACACATATCAAGTGTTAAATTACGGATTGTTTGTAAGTAGAGTGGATCTTGTGAAGTTGGATAAGCGCTTTTTCTTCTATTGCGTACATCGTCAGGTAAAGCTGGTTGTAGTGCTCTACGTAAAATGCCTTTTTCAATATTATCAATACTTTTTATGTTGAAAGGAACATTCCATAAATATTCAACTAATCTATAATCACAAAACGGTACACGAACTTCAAATCCAACAGCCATACTCATGCGATCTTTACGGTCAAGTAAGAAAGGAAGGAATCGTGTTAAAAATAAATAAAACATTTGACGTTGTTTCGCGGATTTTTTACTTTCGCCTTCAAGAGTAGGTACTTCAAGTATCGCTTCTTGGAATCGTGTATCAATATAGTCTTCTAGATTACATTGGTTACTTACTTCATTTAGTAGAAGAGGAGATGTATTTTTCCAATTTGTTAGCCAAGGAAACTTATCTACATATAGTAGTTCTTCTTGATGAAACCAAGGATATCCACCGAATACTTCATCAGCCGATTCGCCGGATAAAGCTACGGTCGCATCTTTTTTCATTTCGCAAAATAGTAAATATAGTGAAGTTTCCATTTCACCAGCACTCGGTAAATCTTTTGCATGAAGGGGAACGAATAAGTGATTTGCTAATTCTTCAGCATTCACAATAATATCATGATGCGCTGTCCCGACATGTTCAGAAACGCGTTTTACCCAAGGAGCGTCTAAACCAGTGCGAGCAAATGTCAGTTCGAAATCTTTTGCGCTATTTACAAAGTCAACAGAATACGTATGAAGTGTTTTATTTTCAGCAGCAAATTCTTTACCCGCAAGTGCAGTAATACCGCTAGAGTCTAATCCGCCTGATAACATACAAACGAGAGGAACATCGGCAATTAATTGTCTTTTTACTGTATCTTGTAAAATAGATAAAATATGCGAAGATGTATCTTCTATAGAGTCTGTATGGAACTTACTTTCTAAATTCCAATACTTAGTAACTACTTTTTTATGACGTGTAAATGTTATAGAATGTCCAGCACGTACTTCTTGAATATGTTTAAAGACGCCACATCCTGGAGTGCGAAATAAGCCTAATCCAAATATTTCATTTATTCCATTCGCATCAATTTCAGCAGGGACAGATGGATGCGCTAATAATGCTTTAATTTCAGAGCCGAAAATAATACTGCCATTTCTTTCTGTAAAAAAGAGTGGTTTTACACCTAAATGATCTCGTGCTAAAAACAATTGTTGCTTCTGATCATCCCATAAGGCAAAAGCGAAAATTCCGTTTAAATGTCGTACGCAGTCTTCTTTCCATTCTAAATAAGCATGTAGTAATACTTCTGTATCTGAATGGGTTTCAAATGCATGCCCACATTTTTGAAGCTGCTCTCTCAGTTCACGGAAATTATAAATTTCTCCATTATAAGTAAGAGCATACGTATAATCACCAGCACGAAATGTCTTAGGCTGTGTCCCGCCTTCTGGATCAATTACAATTAAACGCCGGTGTGCAAAGGCCGCATGAGGTGAAAACCAAAATCCTTCAGCATCCGGACCACGATGCTCAATACTATTTGCCATCTTTTTTAAAATAACATGTTGATTTGAAAGGTCTTCCTTCCAATCTACCCAACCTGTAATTCCACACATACACATCTCATCTCCTAATTTTTAAAATAGATTAATGAAATAAAATGTACACTAAATTAAAGAGTGACTATATAAATAGTGTACTACATGAATTAAATTACAGACTTGAGAAAGTTTTCTTTGAATGCATAGTTATGTGAGAAAATGGCTAAGGGAAAGTATTCCATTACATACAAAAAATAAAAAAGATGAGAGAAAAAATTTTCTCAGACGTTATATAGGGTGTAAAAGCTTTTACAAAACAATAAGGGGAATCGCTACATGAAATCAAATGAGAAAAATTTTATAAAAAGATTACAGCGGCAAAAAGAAGACGCGTTAGAATTCGTTGTCGATACATACTTACCACTCATAAAGGGGATCACGCATAAAGTTCTACTTCCCATTCAAAATGATGGACTCATAGAGGAATGTATAAACGATATATTTCTTTCCATTTGGAATAACGCAAATAAATTCCATGGAGAGCTGAGTGATTTTAAAAAGTGGATTGCAGCGATTGCGAAGTTTAAAGCAATTGATTATTACCGGAAATCGACTAAAACAGTAGAAATCATTTCAGATGAGTTTCATATCAGTACAGAAAAATCAGCAGAAGACGAATTAATCGTTATGGAAGATAGGGAAGAATTATTGAAGCTCATTAATCAATTAGAACCGCTAGATCAAAAGGTGTTCATTATGAAATATTTACTTGGTATGAAGACAGAGGAAATAGGTGACAAGTTAGGATTAACTCGGGCAGCAATTGATAATCGAGTGTACCGGGGGAAAAAGAAACTACAACAAAATGCTACGAATATTAGTTTTGGAGGTAGTGCAATATGAAAGACATTTATGAACTATTAAATGATATTGATATAGATGAAAAAGAACTAGAAGAAATTGAGGCTTCTGAAATTGAAAAGGAAAAAGTAAAACGAAATGTAAAACAATCGATACGTACGAAGAAAAAGATGAAAAGTTGGAAAAAAGGTGTCGCTGCTGCATCAATTTTAGTAGGGTTATCGGTTGCAACTCTTGGTATCGGTTTTCCTACATATGCCGGGGGATTGCCAATTGTAGGTGACATATTCCGATTTTTAGATAATGGTAGAACGGGGTTATATGAAAATTATAAGGAATTTTCGACTGAGTTGAATATGACAAAAGAGAGTAATGGGGTTAAGGTTACAATTAATGATGCTGTATTCGATGGTAGAACAATTACAATTACATATTCTATTGAGAGCGAAAAAGATTTAGGAGAGAAACCGTTCCCATTTGGAAGTCCGCAAGTTATGGGCTTTGATGGCGGAGGAGGTAGTTCGAACGTTACAAAAGTTGGAGAGGGAAAATATGTAGGTATGACTACGATGAGTGGTCATGGTAGTGAAAGGTTAGATGTCGCAAATGTTTGGTGGGATATAGAGGCAATTGAGTTGGATTATGAAGGTAATGTAATAAAGGGAAACTGGAATTTCGCACTTAGTTTAAAAGCAATGGATAGTAAGGAAGTAAAAGTTAATGGGGTTTCTGAAAATGAATTAATAAAAGTAAATATAGACAAAATGGAAGTAACCCCGATGTCATATATCGTTTTTTTCAATCAGGAAGAATCTAAGGCATTAAGAAGTATATGGGATAGTGCGGATGTTGAGTTAGAAATAAAAGATGATTTAGGAAATCATTATGCTGGTGAAGGAAATGGCGGAAGTAGTACAGTAGCGGAGCCACATAAAAGTAGTTGGAGTACTACATTCAAAAAATTAAACGAAAATGCAACAAAACTTATCGTTACACCTCGCGTACACTTGCGGGTTCATACACCTGAAAATCATGGTGGAGTGGAGTATGTGAATGGAAAAGAGAAGAAAATTGAAGTGCCGAAAAAAGAAGCGAAGAGTAAAGATATTGTTCTAGATGATATCGTAATTGATTTAAAGAAATAGAAGAGAGACTGCCTAAAAACATTAGGCAGTCTTTTTTTTCGCTAAAAACTAGTTACGAGTAAAGCATGTGGATGCTGCGTTTTATATTCATCTTTCCACGGAATATTTAGTTGTTCCCACGATTCGCCGCTATCATTGGATTGAAAGACGCCATTGTTATTTAACGTGTAAAACGTATGTGGTTCAGCCTTGTTTGTCGCAAACATCGAAATGACTGTACCGATTGCAGATGGTAGTCCTTGTTGTACTTGCTGGAAAGGAGTATCTTTCGTTTTTCGATAAATATAAGATTCATAAGGGATACGGTGATGAGCGAGATCAGCACTTGGCGCGGCAGAAACTAGAATCGTATTACAATCAGCTGGATCAATTGCCATGCTGTATAAATAATGATGTTCAAGTCCTTCACTGCATGAGATCCAGCTGTTTCCATTGTTATAACTTTCAAGATATGCGCGATCAGGTCCGCCCATAAATCCGTCACCACATGATGCATAAAGGCGATTTGGTGCTTCAGGGTGCATAAGTAATTGATGAGCATCGATAGGAGCACCGAATTTTTTATCGATCCATGTATGTCCTTTATCATTACTTTGAATAACAGCACCAGCTTCGATTGAAACGTGTATTGTATTAGGGTTATTTGGGTCAACTGTAATCCAGCGTACGTGATGGGTAAAAGGTCTAGGCGGAAATGCCCACGTATAAGAGGATAATAATGATTTCATATTTTTAAGTTCAGTCCACGTTTCACCACCATTTTCAGAGCGAAATAAAGCGCTCGGTTCTGTGCCGACATAAACGACCCCATATCCGTTCACTTGTTCATTTGAGCTTATTGTTATGGAAGTGATAGAGGAGTGCAAAATACCATCTTCTTTAGGAAAATCAAAGTAACGATAGGAATCCCCAATTGGTCGCCAAGAATCCCCACCATCATCGCTTAACCATAAACCTCGTCCAAATGTTCCGCAATATACACGGTTTGGGTGGAGCGGATCAACAGCGATACAGGTAGGTTGCATATTTTGTAAGTGGTAAGTCGTTTCATAGTTATCATATTGTTCTTTCACTACAACAAGTTCACGTTCCATACAGAGAAATAAACGTTTCATTTAAGTAACCTCCTTAAAATTCTTTCATTAGTAAACAATATGAAAATAAAAAAGAAGTAGTCTTGTTTTATTTGAGAAAAAGGGATTGTCTAAAAAATAGCGAAGTGTGTATACAGAGGAAGCGGGCGTTTACAATCAGTCGATTCGGGATAAAGATGGGGAGTTTGTTTCATACTAACATACAGATATTGTACTTAAAGGAGTATAAGTATGGGACATTCGCATGATCATGGTCATTCAAAAAATAAAAAGGCGTTACTAATTGCCTTCCTACTAACAACAAGTTTTATGATTGCAGAAGTTATTGGTGGATTTGTAACAAATAGCTTAGCACTATTATCTGACGCGGGGCATATGTTAAGTGATGCGGTATCTTTAGCCTTAAGTTTACTTGCGTTTAAGCTCGGAGAAAAAACAGCAACAACTGCGAAAACATATGGATATAAGCGAGTCGAAATGTTAGCAGCATTATGTAACGGTGTCGTTCTTATTGTCATTTCGGTATACATTTTTATTGAAGCAATCCGTCGTTTTAAAGAACCAGTTGAGATTGCTAGTAATGGGATGCTCATTATTGCTGTACTTGGTTTGCTCGTTAATATTTTATCAGCTTGGATATTAATGAGAGGCGGAGATGTGAAAGGTAATTTGAATTTAAGAAGTGCTTTCCTGCACGTACTAGGCGATCTATTAGGATCCGTCGGAGCGATTATTGCAGCGCTATGTATTAAATTTTTCGGATGGACTGCTGCAGATGCGATTGCTAGTATTCTTGTGTCTATTTTAGTCATTATTAGTGGATGGCGTGTAACACGTGATACGGTTCATATATTAATGGAAGGTGCACCACAGCACATAAATGTTGAAGAGGTAAAAAGTACGTTATTAAATATTTCGATTGTAAAAGAAGTTCATGATTTGCACATATGGTCTGTCACATCGGATTTTCAAGTATTA
The DNA here is from genome assembly GCF_038006445.1 of Bacillus sp. FSL K6-1218. NCBI lineage: Bacteria > Bacillati > Bacillota > Bacilli > Caryophanales > Bacillaceae > Bacillus > Bacillus sp. FSL K6-1218. The sequence continues at coordinate 1,670,559 of NZ_JBBOVE010000001.1, forward strand.
ACATGTCATCTTATTATTAAAGGGAATGAAACGCAAAGTGTATTAAAAGAGGCTACGGATGTATTAAAGGAGAAATTTCATGTAGAACATGTCACCATTCAAGTAGAGATAGATGGTGAATTTAATCATAGTGAGACAACTTGCAAAGTATGAAAGAAAAAGGATTAGAAAAAGTGTCATAACATTTTTCGCATGGCATACATATATATAATGTGGCCACAAATACTTTGTAAGGTAAATATTTCATAAGATTACTTTACTTATTAAGAATCATCTTTTATAATCAAAAGTGGTAATTGATAAAGATTATCATTTTCAATGATCGTAGAAAGGAGTTTTTTAAAAGATGAGTAGTCAACTCCGTTTTGCTGTTGAAAATCGTAAGAGGCATTTAATTGATGAGTTAATTGGAGCAGGTGTGTTTAAGATTCGCGACCGACAATTATACGAGCTGTCTTTAGAGGAATTGGAAAAAGAGTACGAAGATATGGAAGATTATGCGAATATTCAGGCGTAGCTATATAGATTAGTAAAAGGAGAGCTGGTCACGATTTTGTGTAACCAGCTCTCTTTTTATTTCGTAGAAATTATTTTTTGTATTTCTTTCATGGGACGGATCCAGTTTTGGGTCATTATTTGTTCCATTTGTTTTTCGTCCTGCTTCTGTAATGCTTGAATGATAGAGTGATGTTCTTCAATAGATTGACTTGCTGGAACAAAGTTTTGGAAAAACAAATATTCAAGACGTAAAACGTGAAGTTGCATATTTTCTAGAAAGGGTTCAATATATTGGTTTTTAGCAATAGAAGAAATTGTATTGTGGAATTGTATATCTAATTCTAAAGCTTGTTTTGCGTTTTTTTTCTCTATAGAGTGCTGAAAATGATTATTTATTTCAGAAAGTAGTTGAATATCAGCGTCTGTAATGTTTTGAAGAGCTTGCTTTCCTATAATAGAGTGAAGACCAGCCATCGTTTCATAAATGATAGATACGTCGTCTAACTTAATAGAAGCAATTTTCGTTTTTTGCCCTGGTACCATTTCCACTAATCCAGAAAGCTCTAATATTTGAAGTGCTTCTCTTACAGGTGTTCTGCTTACTCCTAGTGCCTCAGCCAATTCCCCATCATTAATTTTTTCATTGGGCTTCAGTACACCTTCAATAATCCAATTTTGTAGTTGATTTAAAACGAGTGATTTTGCTGAAATTCTTCCTGGTTTTTTATAATTTTGAGGGACAGGCATAGTGAATTCAATCCTTTCATTGTATATTTTCCTTTTTTGTATAAACAAGCTTTAATTTTTGTTTCCCTTCATCTGGCTTTTGGCCTAAGATGAGCACCATTACAATGACACAAAAAGCGCCTAATAATTGAAAAGATTGAAATGGCACGTGCAATATAAGTACAGAAGAAATAATAGCTGCGAGTGGTTCTGTGCAACCAAATAATGTTGTTTCTTTCGGAGTCAGGTATCGTATGCTGTCTAAGTATAAATAAAAGGCAATAAGTGTCCCGAAAATGACGACAAATGTGATGAGCGGTAGGGTACTTAGTTTTACATATTTCATAGTTGATAATAAAATGAATTCGTTTGTAGAAATAAAGTGTACAATCGTTACACCAATACCCCCAATAATCATGCCCCATCCAACGATAACGGAAGAAGACCATTTTTCTAACAATTCCTTTGAATATAAACTATAAAAAGCGAGAGATAATCCAGATAAAATACCCCAAATAATAGCTGGTGTAGAAACAGCCAAGTTATGAACAGACCCGTTTGTTAGTAAGAGAAAAGTGCCTACTAATGAAAGGGTAATTGAAATGAAATCAATTTTTGATGGACGAACGTTCCATTTGAAAAGTAAGTATACAGTGATGAATATAGGAGCTAAATATTGCAATAATGTTGCGACGGCAGCATTTCCTTCTTTAATTGAAGCGAAATACGTATACTGTACAGCAAGCATACCGAATAGACCAAACAAAATCATTTTAATAGCATCAGATTTTTGTTTCCAAATGCCAAATATCTCTTTTTTTCTCGTTCCGAATGAGGAAATAATGAGCAAAATAATTCCAGATATAAGTAAACGGATCGTAACTAACCATTCGGTTGAAACATTGTCATATTGAAAAAGTTGTTGTGCAGCTGTACCAGACAAGCCCCATAAACAAGCACCGATTATGACCATTATAATTCCTTTTAATCGATTTGAATCCATATGATCTAAAATTCTCCTTTCTAAAAATACAAATTGAATACAATATGCAATATATCACAGAATGACTCGTTAATAAACTGAAATTTCTAATTTGTTTTTTTATGTGTAGTAAAATATTGTAGAGGAGGGGGAGTATATGTTAGCTGGATTTTTAGTTTGTTTATTTGTTGGAGATAAAAATAAATTAGCGAAGCTTTCAGGAGCATTTTCTTATATAGTTGGAGTTGCTACTATAATATTACCGCTTGGCTTAGAAAAAATAGGGGATGTAGTTGGTATCGTATATGCTATATTAATTGTTTTAGGTACAATTGTATTTATAATTAAAGCAAACCTATTAAATAAGATTGCTATAAAGTAAAAAGGCTTCATTCTACTGAAGCCTTTTATTAATTGTTATGAAGTATAAGTAAAAGCCGGTATAGGATCAATAAATGTATTCCAATCTTGTCTCATTTCTTTTTCTGTTAATAGACAATCATCTAATGATTGTTCAATTAAAGAACAGTTCATATCAATTCCGATAAATACGAGTTCGGTTATTCGATCTCCATATTGTTTATCCCAGTTTTTCAATACTTCTGGTTCTTCTGTAATCATTTGATTTCTTTCAGTTTCAGGTAATGCCGCTATCCACTCACTGGCTCCTTGAATTGTAATAGAGGAACCTGCTTGAGATAGAAGCCCTATCATATTATTACGAGATGCCAGCCAGAAGAATCCTTTCGCTCTTACAACATCTAAAGGCCATTTTTCTAGCCAATTCATAAGGCGCTCGGGATGGAAAGGATATTTGCGGCGGTAAACAAAGGAATTGATACCGTATTCTTCCGTTTCCGGTGTATGATGGTCACTATTTAATTCTTGTATCCAGCCGGCCGATTGACTGGCTTCTTCATAATTAAATAGATTTGTGTTTAAAATTTCTTGTAATGGTACTTTGCTAAACGAAGATTCAAGAACTTTTGCATTAGGATTTAATTTTTTTAGTAAATGATGAAGCTCTATCACATCTTCTTTTTCTAGCAAATCTATCTTATTAAGAATAATTACGTTTGCAAATTCAATTTGATCTATTAATAAATCAATAACTTCCCGGGTATCATTCTCATCGATTGCTTGTTTTCGGTCTAATAAACTTTCTCCATCTGCAAAATCATCCCAAAATCTATTTGCATCTACAACTGTAACCATCGTATCGAGGCGACAATTTTTCGTTAAATCAATGTTAAGAACTTCGTCTGTATAAGTAAACGTTTGAGCAACTGGAATAGGCTCACTTATACCAGAAGATTCAATAATAATATAGTCAATATCACCATTTTCCACAAGACGATTCACTTCTATCATTAAATCTTCTCGTAGTGTACAACAAATACAGCCATTTTGAATCTCTACTAGTTTTTCCTCCGTACGTGAAAAACCACCCTTTTTTATAAGAGATGCATCAATGTTTACTTCGCTCATATCATTAACGATAACAGCTACTTTTAAGTTATTCTTATTAGTCAAAATGTGATGTAGTAAGGTAGTTTTTCCAGATCCTAAAAAACCACTTAATACAGTGATAGGTACTTTTTTCATGAAACGATCTCTCCTTTAAATCGTAATGATTACGTTTTATATTAAACGATAGGAAAAGAAAAATCAATAATAAATCATAATGATTACGATTTAAGAATAGAAATAGACTATAAAATTTGTGCTGTAGTATGAAGCATTTGGACAAGCACATGTTTACATGTAAATAAAATGGAGGCGAGAAGCTTGGTCTTTAATAGAGTTTCAAAAGAATTAGTAGGCATAGCTCTTATCGCTATGTTTCTCTTTTTATTATTTTTTGTAGATTTTACAAGTCTAGTAAATTTGCACACAAATATACCGCAGGAATGGCTGAATGTGAATACGGTATTTTTAAGTATCATTTTTGAAGCAATACCTTTTATTTTATTAGGGGTAATTGTTTCTTCATGTATTCAAGTGTTTGTGACGGAAGATATGATTCAAAAAGTAATGCCAAAATCTCCGATTGTTGCAATGATTCCAGCAGTATTTGTGGGAGTTCTTTTTCCAATGTGTGAATGTGTCATTATACCAATTGTAAGAAGGCTTATTCAAAAGGGGTTACCACTTCATGTAGGCATTGTTATTTTAATGAGTGCACCCATTATGAATCCAGTTGTTCTTTTATCTACTGTATATGCGTTTCCAAAAAATGATTACGTTGTATATGCACGCTTTGGGATAACAATTTTAGTTGCTCTATTCATAGGTCTAATTGTGTATTATTGCTATCGCGAAAGAAATGTTTTAAAAGATGTAGAGGTTTCAGTTCAAACAAGAAAAAAAAGAGTTGGAAAGATGTTATGAATCACACTGTAGATGAGTTTTTTGATACTGGTAAGTATTTATTGATTGGTGCTTTTTTAGCAAGTGTATTTCAAATGTTTTTTGATCGGAATGTAAAGGATGTGACGGGTAATAAAGCAGTAGTGGCTCGATATGGTATAACTTGTTGTATTGCGGATGCATCAGTCTGGGGGATGATTGTTACCGGGCAAAATGTTGAAAAAATTCCAGAAGAAACATGGGTGAAAATAACAGGATTATTAGATGAAACGACATATAAAGGAACAGTCTTTCCACTTGTAAAAGTAAACAAAATCGAGAAAATTAATAAGCCAAATAAACCATATGTATATGATGCTTTACCTCAATAGAAAAGAATAAATTCTTCATATTTTCATGAAATAGAATCATAATCATGGAGATAAAAAAATAAAGATAAGAGTAATTTGGTTTGTTAAAAATATGTGCAGAAGGAGTTATGCGATGAACTGGGTTACTCATAAACCATCATTTGAATTTGAAACATTTAGTCCTATTATTCGGTCACAATCTGCGTGGAGTGGACATTTAGATTTTGCATATGACTTAGTACGATTTGAAAAACCAGAAACTTTAGTTGAGTTAGGTACACATTTAGGAGCCTCCTTTTTTAGTTTTTGCCAGGGAGTAAAAGATGGAGGGTTATCGACTAAATGCTTTGCAGTAGATACTTGGGCTGGAGATGGGCATACAGGTCCATATGGAGAAGGGGTTTTTCAAATAGTAGAAAAAGTAGTGAGCGATAACTACCTTAATATAGGAAATTTAATTCGATCTACTTTTGATGATGCTGTAGACCGGTTTCAAGATGAAACGATAAATCTTTTGCATATTGATGGCTATCATACGTATGAAGCTGTTTCTCACGATTATAATACATGGCTACCGAAAGTCGCGAAAAACGGTATTGTATTATTTCATGATATTGAAGTTAGAAGTAGTGATTTCGGCGTATATAAGTTTTGGAATGAGGTAAAAGCGAAGTACCCTCATTTTCAATTTGCGCATTCATATGGACTGGGAGTGTTATTTCCGAAGGGTTGTAGTGATAAGTTTGAGGAAATACTTAAAAATAAAGAAGAAATACAAAATATGTATAAATAAAGATAGGGCATGCATCATTTTTATGATGTGTGCCCTATTTTTTATGTAGAAAATAATGGTGTGAATTAAAAAGCGAAGATAGTTGTAAAAAGTTTTATTGCAGCAAATATTAAAAAAGTTAGTATGGGATTTTTCTTTGTAAATAAAGTGAAGCTTTAATACGTTCATATCAATTCGGAATTTTACAGTAGTTAATTTCTTACCTAAGTGCTTTGCACTTACTGAATTTTGAGACGGGGGTCTTATTGGCCGAAAATATCGGGATAAATAAAAATACAACATTTTTTATATTTTTCATTGCGAAAAACGTAATCTACTTTTACAATAGAAAGGGTTGTGAATATATTATACTGGAAAAATAAATCGAAATAATATGAAAATTTTGTTTTGTCTTCGCTAATTGTATATTACATACATGTAAGACGACATACGTCATGTTATCGACTTGTAAGGAGAGAAAAAAATGAAAAGTGTAAGATTACCATCGATGCTAGAAATCATAGTTCTTTTATTACTATTTCTTGCTGTTGTCTTTTCCTTCCAAACGATTTTTGATCTCCCAATTCAATTAGCGCTATTTATTTCATGGTTTTTAGTAATTGCGCTTGGATTAAGATTAGGATTTCGTTATCAAGAATTGCAAGATGCAATTACGAAAGGGATTTCTAACGGATTAGAAGCGATACTGATTTTAATTGCAGTAGGTGCTTTAATTGGAACATGGATTGCTGGTGGGGTAGTACCAACATTAATCTATTATGGATTAGAATTTATTCACCCTAGCATATTCCTATTAGCAACATTAATTATTTGTTCTATAACTTCTATCGCAACAGGAACGTCTTGGGGAACAGTGGGAACAGCAGGTATTGCTATGATGGCGATTGGTGAAGGACTTGGTTTACCACTTCCGCTTGTTGCTGGTGCAGTTCTTTCAGGAGCTTATTTCGGCGACAAATTATCACCACTTTCTGATAGCACAGTTCTTGCAGCTTCTATGGCGAAAGTAGATGTTATTGCTCACGTTCGAGCTATGCTCGTATTAGATGTTCCAGCTTATATTATTACTAGTATTATGTTTACTGTAGCTGGTTGGATGTATGGCGGCGATAATGTAGATTTGAATCGAGTAGAATTTTTAAAAGAAGCTTTATTAAAGCAATTTGATATTAAAATATGGATGCTTGTTCCGGCGGTCATTGTTATCGTTCTATTAGCGATGAAGAAACCGTCTATGCCAACAATTGCAATGGGAGCTTTAATTGGTGCAATTTGGGCAACTCTTTTCCAAGGGATGAACTTTGGAGAGGCGATTGGAACAGCTTATAACGGATTCTCAATTCAATCTGGTGTTGAGTTTGTTGACAAGTTATTAAACCGTGGTGGAATTAACGGCATGCTTGGCTCAGTAGCCGTTATTATTTTCGGTTTAGGATTTGGTGGATTACTTGAAAAACTAGGTGTTTTAAAAGTAATCGTATCAAAATTTGAGAAGAAATTAAATTCTGCAGGTAATGTAACATTGTCTACATTAATCGTGGCATTCTTAGCTAATATATTTGGTTGTGCGATGTATGTATCACTAATTTTAACACCAAAAATTATGGAAGATAGCTATGATAAATTAAAAATAGACCGTCGTGTATTAGCGCGTAACTCAGAAGTAGGTGGAACGTTAACTTCAGGTATGGTTCCATGGTCTGATAATGGTATTTTTATGGCTGGTATTTTAGGTGTAGCAACGTTCTCATACGTTCCGTTTATGTGGTTAAGCTTCGTATCATTAATTTTAGCAGTTATTTACGGATATACAGGCAAATTCATCTGGTATGTAGATGATGCAGATAAAGGAAAGCAAGCATCATAAAATAAAAATTACCTTCTACAATATGTAGAAGGTGATTTTTTTATTTTTTAATAGCATTTGCTGAAGTTATTTCATTCTCATATTTAGCAATTTTTTGTTGTATCTTTTTTAAGTTTTTTTCAGTGTCTTGAATGAGCTGTAAGACATTGGTCTCCTGTTGTTTCATTAATTCTAACCTTTGAAGGATGGTAGATTCTCCTTCCATAGACCAGTCGATAAATTGTTTTATTTTTTGAATTGGCATACCAGTGTTTTTTAAACACAAAATCATCTCTAAATATTTCAGTGCTTCTTCATCAAAAACTCGATCTCCTTTTTCGTTTCTTTGCAGAAAAGGAAACAGTCCTTGTTTATCGTAATAACGTATTTGAGAAATAGTTAAGTGTTGCATTTTGGCGACTTGCCCAATTGTATAATACATATCATTCATCCTTTTATTACCAAGGTATAATGCCATCTTTGTTAAATATTTTACCATTATAGTTTGTTTCACTTAATGCATATTTAATAATAATTTTAGCACTTTCAGTGGTTGTATGGCCACCGGGGGAATTTCCATTAAGATCCGTAGTTGTAAAACCAGGAGTTACTCCAAATACTTCTGGACCGTTAGTGGCAAATTCTTTACTAAAAGCTAATGTTAAAGCATTAATAGCTGTTTTGGAAGAATTATATCCTAGTGTATTAATTGGATGTGTTTCACCATTAGCAAACATTGTTAGTGAGGCCATGTCAGTTGTTACATTTATTATTTTACTGTTGCTTGAATTCTTTAATAATGGTAAAAAGGCTTGCATCATTTGGAAAGTTCCAAAAAAGTTAACTTCAAATCCTTGGCGTAAAGTTTCAATATTTAATTCACTAGGTAGCGTATTGAAGTCTAATGCAATGCCTGCGTTATTAATTAATAAATGTAAATGGTCAGTCGTTTCGTAAATTTTCTTTGTTGCTTCTTGAATGGATTGTGAATTTGAAATATCTACTTGAATATAGGAAACGTTTGAAACATTTAAAGATTCTACGGCTTGTTGTCCAAGTTGTTCATTACGAGCACCTAAAAATACGTGATAATCTTTTTCTGCTAATTGACGAACAAGTTCATATCCAATTCCTTTATTCGCACCTGTTATAAAAGCATATTTTTTCATATTGAATTCCTCCAGTAGTGTTATAGTAGGTTACAATGGAAAGGATACAGCCTAAACTTAAGTTTAGGTCAAGAGGAATTTTTTTTAATAAATATAGAATATCTATATATAAGAGTGAGAATTCTTATCATTTAAGAAAAAGTCTGTTATTATAAGAGATGTAGGTATTATATTTTCAAGGGGATGAAAACATGGAGTACAGAATTGAAAGAGATACATTAGGAGAAATAAAAGTTCCAGCTGATAAATTATGGGCAGCACAAACACAACGTAGTAAAGAAAACTTTCCAATTGGAACAGAGCAAATGCCGCTTAAAATTGTAAAAGCATTTGCAATTTTAAAGAAGAGTGCAGCGCTTAGCAATCAAAAATTAGGAAAGCTATCAGAAGAAAAAGCAGAAGCAATTGTAGAAGCTGCTGATGAAGTGATTGCAGGGAAATGGAATGAACATTTTCCGCTTGTCGTATGGCAAACAGGTAGTGGTACACAGTCAAACATGAATGTGAATGAAGTAATTGCAAATCGTGGGAATCAAATTTTGAAAGAGAAGGGATCTGACTTACATATTCATCCGAATGATGATGTGAACATGTCACAAAGTTCAAATGATACATTTCCAACGGCGCTCCATGTAGCTTGTGTAATCGCAGTAGAAAATCACGTATTACCAGCAATCAGGAAATTAAAAGGAACTTTAGCAGAAAAAGTAACTGCATTTGAACATATAATAAAAATTGGTCGTACACATTTACAAGATGCAACACCGTTGACTTTAGGGCAAGAAATTAGCGGATGGCACCGTATGCTTGAAAAAACAGAGCGTATGATTGCAGAGAGCAATACATATATGAAAGAGTTAGCAATTGGTGGAACTGCGGTTGGAACAGGTATTAATGCTCATCCTAAATTTGGTGAGATGGTATCAGAGGAAATTAGTCAATTTACAGGTAAACAATTTGTTTCTGCACCAAATAAGTTCCATGCATTAACGAGCCATGATGAAGTTGTATATACTCATGGTGCATTAAAAGCATTAGCTGCAGATCTAATGAAGATCGCTAACGATGTACGTTGGCTTGCAAGTGGTCCACGTAGTGGTCTTGGAGAAATTATTATTCCAGCCAATGAACCAGGAAGCTCTATTATGCCAGGTAAAGTAAATCCAACGCAAAGTGAAGCATTAACGATGGTTGTAGCGCAAGTGATGGGGAATGATGCAACAATCGGATTTGCTGCGAGCCAAGGTAACTTTGAGTTAAACGTATTTAAACCTGTTATTGCTTATAACTTCTTACAATCAGCTCACTTATTAGCGGATGCAATTGTTTCGTTTAATGACAATTGTGCAGTTGGTATTGAAGCAGATGAAGACGTAATTAATGAAAATGTGAATCGTTCACTAATGCTTGTAACAGCGCTAAACCCACATATCGGATATGAAAATGCAGCGAAAATTGCGAAGCATGCTCATAAAGAAGGGTTAACTTTAAAAGAAGCAGCATTGCAATCTGGGCTACTAACAGAAGGGCAATTTGATGAAATTGTAGATCCAAAGAAAATGATTGCTCCAAAAGAGTAATAGAAAAAGCCAAGGTTCTTAGTATAGAATCTTGGCTTTTTTGATGTTCATTTTTATGTTTCATCTACTTGCAATACTGCAAGCTTCAAAATATATTATTGGTTAGCAGGCGTATTCATTACTTTCATCTGTGGGCAGTTCTCTTTTAAGAGTGAAATGAATTTTTCTTCTTCTTGTGGTACGAAAGTGGTCACTGAGTCAAATAAATTATAATTAATTTCTAATTGTTGCCTAGTCCATTTTTTTGAACGAAGTTTTTTGCCAGAGTACTTAATATGGCGAATGTCTTTAAATGGGATTTCAGTACGAAGTATGAAACCGTGTTTTACAACAAGAGATGATTCCGTTACGTTGTAGTGAGAGAAATAGAATGAAGAAAGATTCACGATATTTAATAGCATCATGAGAGTGAAAAAAATAGAATTTTCATTTTGGAAGAATAACGAAACGAAAAAAATAATTATAAATAATGTAATGAAAATGACGTGGAATGGATTTTTTTTCGCTTTAAATTTCAAGTTAGTCACCTCGGTATACTTGTTCTTTAACTAAATTAAATCATAACATTGTAATAAAACGTGTGAATATGCAGAATTGCATATTCACACGTTTTATTATTCATGTAAAATTTCTTGATAGGATAAATTCAAAAGAAGTTTTGTAATAGTGGAGTGACATGAAGTGACTTACAAGAATAGAAAGATAGTGTTAGTCATAATTAGTTGTATGATGATTATGAGTAGTTGTGCTAATAAATTTGTTGAAGATAGAAATCGAAAGCATACATTTGTACAAGCAAGTAAGGTTTTAGTAGAGACTGTAAATAGAATATATAAATTGAAACTTTAATCAACTGATTATTAGCCCTCACCAATCGGGCTTTTACTGGCAGCCCGGCCTCACTTAACTTCTTTGCTTCCGCTGAATTTTGATGTGGGAGTCTTACTGCCCTTAAATGCTGGATAAAAAGTAAAAGGTGTTTTCTTATACGGAAACATCTTTTTTGTAGTTGAAATTGAATACTGAAGTTTTGGAATGGATGAATACCGGTTCCATATTCACTAATCGCATATGTATTCTGTGCAATTTGCTTAACGGTAAACCAAGAGTCTTGAAGAATATCCATGTTCTATTTTACATCCTATAAAATGAATTTGTATAAACATATTCGCTTTTCGTTGTATTAAACCCTTTCGGTAGATGTTTTTATAAAAGTTTATAAAATGGGTAAACGAAATGTTGAAATGTTTGTTTGTGTTATGATAAGATGGTGAAGTGATAATAAACGTTATAGTGATTTGTTTGGTTTTTAAATAAACATTTTGAAGGAGTGTTTAGTATGAGTGATATTTCAGAGAAGTTTTGGGATGCGTCAATAGAGGAATTAAAGAAAGGGTATGTGTTTGATGGAGAAAAAGAGGAGTACATTTGCTTAGCTTGTGGTGAAACATTTATTAAAGGTGTTATTTATCAAGATAATCAAGTTTTGTATGAAGCAGAGAAGTTCGTCCGATTGCATATTCAAAATGAGCATACGTCTATGTTTGATTATTTGTTAAATATGGATAAGAAATTTACTGGTTTAACGGATTTACAAAAGAAAATGGTTCAGTTTTTCCATATGGGACTGAATGATAAAGAAATTGTAAAAGAGTTGGATGGCGGAAGTACATCAACAATTCGTAATCATCGATTTACACTGCGAGAGAAAATGAAGCAAGCAAAAGTATTTTTAGCTCTAATGGAATTATCCGAAGAAAAATCAAAAGTACAAACGAAATTTGTACCAATTCATAGAACAGCAACGATGGTGGATGATCGATACAATATTACGGAAGAAGAAAATGATGAAGTATTAAAAGCTCATTTTACAGAAGGATTAGATGGACCTCTTTCTAAATTTCCGAAAAAACAAAAGCGTAAATTAATTATATTACGTCATTTAGTAAAGAAGTTTGATAGTAATAAAAAGTATACTGAAAAAGAAGTAAATACAGTGATAGAAAATGTATACCCTGATTTCGTAACTTTAAGAAGATATTTAATCGAGTATGGATTTTTAGATCGAACAGCCGATGGAAGTCAATATTGGGTGAAGTTATAATCATACGAAAAGAAAGTGAATAGAAGCACAGTATTATAACAACTATACAAAGAGATAGATATTGAAAATTGATTTTTAATAAAAGGAGAAATGAAATTTGAAACCACCTGCAGATAACAATAAAGAAGGTGCGGAGTCACATAAGTTGGAAAGTGAGAGTAAACCGATTTGGAAATCGATGTCGATGTTTTTAGTACCATTATTATTAAGTAATGTACTACAATCAGTTGGACAATTATTTGGTATGGTAGTAGTAGGAAGATGGCTTGGAGTTAATGATTTAGCGGCTATATCAGCATTCTTCCCATTATTTTTCTTGCTCGTTTCATTTGTAATTGGTATCGGTTCAGGAAGCTCTATTTTAATTGGTCAGGCGTTTGGTGCTAAAAACGAAGATCGTTTAAAAGCTATCGTTGGTACGACGCTGACATTTACCTTTATTATTGGAGTTGTGTTGGCGATAATAGGCAGTATTTTTGCGATGGATATTATGCGTCTAATGGGAACGCCAGAAAATATTATTGAAATAAGTGTACATTATGCACGAATTTTATTTATATCGATGCCAGTATTATTTTTATATTTCGCATACACAACATTTATGAGAGGTACAGGAGATTCTAAAACGCCATTTTACTTTTTAATTGTAAGTACAGCGCTAAATATGATCTTATTACCGATTCTTATTTTTGGATGGTTAGGAGCTCCGAAATTAGATGTGTATGGAGCAGCCTATGCCTCTGTTATATCTACAGTTATTACGTTTATTGTCATGCTTTTGTATTTAAAGAAGAAAAATCACCCATTACAACTAGATGGCACGGTTAGAAAATACCTTCGAATGGATGGGGAGTTATTAAAGCTATTGCTAAGGCTCGGTATTCCAGCGAGTATTAATATGATATTAGTTTCATTATCTGAAATTGCTGTAATCGCGTTTGTAAATCGTTACGGTTCGGATGCAACAGCTGCTTACGGCGTTGTGAATCAAGTTGCAAGTTATGTACAAATGCCAGCAGTTAGCCTTGGTATTACAGTTTCTATTTTTGCAGCACAATCAATTGGGGCGAATCAATTTGATCGATTGCAGAAAGTTGTGAAGGCCGGAATTATTATGAACTACGTCATCGGTGGTGTGTTAATATCTCTTATTTACTTATTCTCAAGAGACATTTTATCACTATTTTTAACGAGTCAAACTACAATTGAAATTGCTCATAGCTTAGTTATGATTACGTTATGGAGTTATTTAATTTTCGGTCATGCACAAATTATTAGTGCGACAATGCGAGCGAGTGGTACAGTACTTTGGCCAACTGTTATTGGAGTTGTTTCAATTTGGCTTGTAGAAGTACCCGTAGCATATTATCTTTCTTACCATACAAGTCTTGGGATAGAAGGGATCTGGATCGGGTATCCAGCAGCATTTATTGTCAGCTTAATATTACAGTATGCATATTATAAGCTTTCATGGCAAAAGAAACGAATTACACGATTAGTTAGTTAAATAGAAAAAATGTCTCTAAGTTATTTGACTTAGGGACATTTTTTTGTAAGTGCAGGTTTACAAATAGCTTTTTAAAGTTATATCAAAATGTTGTCTAATGAGTGTTTTATCACTCATATAAAACTCCCACGCTTTTTCCGGTTCACCGATAATCTCAAAGGATTCCTCTGTAATATATAAAGCGCAATTATCCTCCAGTGCAATTCCTTCTATATTCCCTTGATGATTTTGTAAAAAGGAATGGAAGGTGTTCATTCTATTTAATTGATTATAATGTGGACAAAATCTTTTATTAACAATCCCCCATCCGTTACTCTCTATATAACCAGAACCTTCATAATCTGATCGGATACTAGACGTGAACCAACACATAGCACCAGCGCTATAACCAGCAATAAGTGTTCCTTGTTGCAGAGCCAATAATAATTTTTCATCGAGTCTATGTTCTTTCCATTGCGTAAGCATGTGAATATAATTCCCGCCACCTAGATAAATTAAATCGGCTGAATGAATCATCTCGTCTATTTCATACCTAGAAGGTGAATCTGTTGTAGTACGTAAAATTTGTACTTCACAATGTAATTGTTTTTCAAACGTGTCTAAAAATAATTTTATATAGCTTTCATCATCATGACTTGCCGTTGGAATAAACAATACTTTTGGATACTGTTTATTTGTTAATTCTATAAGGCGTTCATTAATAGGCAAGTGATTTGAATCTTGTAAATCACCGCCACCAATGACAGCTAATTTCATAGTAAAGCACCACCTAATCATTTTTGTTATATAAAAATTCGATAGAAGAGAGTTACATTCCTTCCGTAATGTAATCAATAATTAGAAAATGTAGCTTAAGTATATCGGGATAGTAAAGAAAACACTGAATATATATATCAGTGAATTAGAAACAATTCATTGATATATAATATTTCATACTAATGTTTCAAAATATGGAAAAAATATGTTTAAATAGATATAATGACGCATTTATTCATATTGAATTTATGGTTATATTTTAAAAGAGCATCGGAAATAATAGCGATTTTCCGAAACAGTTTTTACTTTTAATAGGAACTTGTATTACAATATGGTAAAATTATTTCAATATATTTATTTAATATGAAATACAAAGAGGGAGCGTGAAAAAAGTGGATTTTCGATTTGAATTTACAACGAAGCTGAAAGAATACTTAGACGATGAGAAGGATGAAAAAATAATAAAAGATGGACACAGAGATGTAATTTTTCACTATTTATATGCGTTAGAGACTGAAATTGGCGTTGTTAAAAATCCTAATTTTACTTTTTTTGCATCAGGAAGACGTTCACATATAGTGTTAGAAAACGTTGAATTTAAAACAGAAGTAAATGTAAAAAGTAATATAATTGAAATTACAAAAATAGTGGATAATGTAGCTATTCCGTTAGATACTATCGTAGCGAAAGATCGGGAATTATTTGCACTTGGGCGTAATGAGAAGTTTAGTGTACAAATATTAGAGCAGTATCTTTTTGAAACATTTGGAGATAAGTTAGGCTTATAATGAATGGAATGAGGTACGTATTTATAGGTAGTTAATTTTAGTTTATATTACTTGCGTTTGACCTCTCATTTAATTTGTACTACAATTCGTAGTGTGAAAGGAGTTATACGATGTTTACGCAAAACTATAGGTTAAATGAGCAGGGATTAAATCACTTCTTTGGACCGCTTGAAGCGAAGATTATGGAGATTATTTGGTCTACTGAAGGTATTACTATTAAAGAAGTCCAGCAGAAATTAAGTGAAGAATCGCCTGTGAATTTTAATACTGTTATGACAGTTATGAACAGGTTAGTAGAGAAATTACACCTAGAAAAACAGACTGTAAAAAGAAGTGGCATATATCGTGCTATACAAACGAAAGAAGAATTCTTATCCAATCAAACGAAGAAAATGACACAGGAATTAGTGGGGGAATTTGGAGATTTAGTTGTAACTCATATGATAGATGAGTTAGAGCAGGCTGATCCGAATTTAATAAAAAAATTAGAAGACAAATTGAATCAGTTAAAAAAAGAGGATCGATGAAATGAAATGGCAAATGCGTAAAATCGTATTGTTAGCGCTCATTGTTAGTACCCTCTTTTTCAGCATGTTATTGTATTACGTTACATATCCATTTCTTTTTCAAAATAAGGCATTCTTCCTTTCAAAGTTTTGCTTGTTTCAGTTAGAAAAACATATGAAACAACTATCGATGGTTCGTATTATAATAGCTGGGTTATTATTAATTACTGTATTGATTGTGTGTAAAAGAATTTGGCGGCAATTTTTCTATAGTAAAAAATTACAAAAAGCACTTATCCCATTCATTAGAAAAGGGAAACAAATACATATACTGCCGACTGCGGAAGTTGCAGCGTTTACAATTGGATTATTCCGTCCGAAAGTTGTCGTATCGGAAGGTTTGCTTCAGACGTTTTCAGATGAAGAGATTGATGCAATTATTTTCCATGAAGAATATCATCAAAATAATTGGGATCCGCTAAAATTATTTTGTTTTACGTTATTAGCAGAAGGAATGATGTACATCCCGATATTAAAAGGAATGTTACAACGATATCATACGTATCAAGAGTTAGCAGCAGATAAATATGCGATGCAAAAAATGAAATCTTCATTTGAGTTAGGTAGTGCGTTATTAAAATTGATTAAAATAAAGACAATGGAAAATCGATGTGTTACAGCTTCATTTGCAAAAACAGCAATAAATTTAAGAATCGAACAAGTGTTAAATGAAAAAGTTGTGAAGCTTAATATCCCGTTACATCCGAATTCGGTATATGTAACAATAGGTTTATTCTGTGTGTCGATTGTACTTATTATTGGAGAGTGCATATAGCCTCTTTTTTTAAGGATAAACACTACTCTATGTAGTGTGAATAGAGGTGTTGTCATTTATATCATCATGCTTTTTAACGCTATATACATCTTATTTATCATATATTACAGGTTTTTTATTGTATACAAATCAAATGACGGAAATCACAGCGTTCATTATTCGTCTATTTGGTGGAGTTACAGGATTTTAAAATGAGGAGGAAAAAGAGTGAAGAAACTAATTGCTATTATACTAGTAGGGGCACTCGTTTGGGCGGGGGTCAATTTTTATAATTCAAAGAAAGAAGAAAAGGAAAGAAAAGCGAAACAAGCAGAGTTACAGGAGAAAGAAGTATTACCACAAGTCGGTTTTAAAGCACCTGGCATCACATTAAAAGGATTAGACGGAAAGTTACAGTCGTTAAATGATGCAAAGGGAAAACCGTATATTATTAATTTTTGGGCATCATGGTGTGGGCCGTGTGAAATGGAGGCACCTGACTTAGTTCATATGTATGATAAATATAAAAAGGATGTTGAAATTTTTGCGGTGAATGCTACTGTTAGTGACCCAGTACAAGAAGCAAGCGCATTTGCTAATCGCTATGGGTTTGCGTTTCCTGTTCTACTAGATATGGACGGAGTAGCTGGACTAGATTATAAAGTATTCTCTTTACCGACGACATTTTTTGTTAATAAAGATGGAATTATAGTAGATCATGTACGAGGTGTATTACCACCAGATCAATTAGAAAAGAAATTTAAGAAATTGATTGAGAATTAAAAGGAGATTTCGTGACGATGGAGTGGATCGTGAGGTTACAACCCATATCTCTTATAATTGGAAGTCTATTTGGATTTATGTTGATGAAACGAAAGATGAGGCATCAAAATGTATCATATGAAAAAATGATGGATGCCGTAACAAATGCTTTTCTTATCATCGTATTTGTATGGAAGTTTGCACCAGCAATTTTAAATCCTGTATGGGCTTTTGGGACGCCAGTGCAAGCAATATTAGCTGTTGGGAGTATGCAACATATTGTAGTAGGGTGCGTAATTGCGAGTGTATACATTGTTTGGAAAAGTAAAAAGGAGCAATTTTCGCTTCGTATTTTACTCGATGTATTGCCTTTTGGTCTGTGTGTGAGTATTATCTTTTATTTTTTATTACATCATGAAGTAGGTGCACAAACGACACTACCATGGGGAATAAAAATATATGAATCTAAACTTTTATATCACCCTATTTTCGTATATGAGATCATCCTTGCTCTTTGTATAATGGGCTTGTTATGGATGAAAAATGAAAGGCTCGGAAATGGAAAGAATATAAGTATTTTTCTAATTGTTGAGGGGTTTGCTCAAATTATTATTTCGCTTGTTAGTGAACAAAATTCTGTTCAGTTTGGTCTATCGGCACAGCAAATAATGAGCTTTTGTATTATAAGTTTAGGGATTTTGTTAGTGCCGAAAAAATAAAAAATAGCCATGTACAGAGAGTATCTGTGTATGGCTATTTTTTATAAGCATATTTCTTCATCATATGCTAAATCATTATATTGTAGAAACCTAAAAACCCCTTTATTAGGGGTTTTTAGGTTTCTATAGGTCTGCATGTGTTTCTTGTTTATCTGTATCCCATTTTGGAAGTTGTTTTGCTTGTTGACTTTCAGTAAAATTATTAAATCCAAAAGCAAGTATGCATGTAAAGGTTAAAATAGCTAAACTAATCTTTTTCATTATCTTAGTGCCTCCTTAGTTAATAATTTTTGTTTTGCTTCGTAAGTTTTGAAAAAATATTTTTGAGATTTCTCTATTTTATTCACTTTATGAAATTCTACTGCTAATAATTCGTAATATTCTTGTGCATAATCGTATAATTCTTTACTGTTAAAATATGTAGTGCCTGCAATGATTGCGTTTTCTAAGTCGTCTAGAATACCAGTGTGTTGTGTTTTTAAGATAGTGAAATGGTGTTTATATTCTTGATTATTTAATTCATTACAAATTTCTAAGCCTTTTTGAACCCAATGGTTTGCAAGTTCTTTTTCATTTAAACTAAAATGTTCTTTGGCTTGTAGAAAATTGGCTTTTAGGTGTTTAGGTAATTTGTTTGTAACTATTGTAAGATGTCTAATAGCAAGGGTTGATAGATTTTGAGAAGAGTAGAGCCAACCTAAGTTATTTCGAACTTTTAAGATTAGTGTATCGTCTTTCAGCTTTTGTAAAATATTGATTGCTGAATTATAGTTCTCTTCGGCTTGTTCGAATTGTTTTAAATAAACAGAACATGAGCCTAAAATGTTTTCGCATAGAGCTATTTTAATTTCATAACGTGGATATTTTGAGAAAATCTCTTTAGCTTGATTTGCATAATTGATTGCTGTAAGTGGTTTGTTTGTATGGTGATTAAATATAGCAAATTTATATTTATATTCAGCTTCTTCTAGTTCGCCTGGTACATGTTTTAAAAGGGATTCAGCTTTTTCGTATTCTTTTTTTGCTTCATCATAATTTCCAATAATGGTAGCATGTTCAGCTTTAAAAAAGTGATAATAATAAGTAATAAAGTCTTCAGTTATTGGATTGTCTAAACGAACAATTTGACTAAAAGTATCATACTTAATGTTTGTCCAATCGGTTAGGACCTTATATTTAAAGTTTAGTAGGGAGTA
Organism: Bacillus sp. FSL K6-1218; assembly: GCF_038006445.1. NCBI lineage: Bacteria > Bacillati > Bacillota > Bacilli > Caryophanales > Bacillaceae > Bacillus > Bacillus sp. FSL K6-1218. The sequence goes on from NZ_JBBOVE010000001.1 coordinate 1,690,025, forward strand.
GTAAAGCGATAGATTTTGATCAGCTTCAATTTTATTAATCTGTTTCTCTATTTTTTCTTTTAATTGTTTCGCTTCAATTAATTGCTCCGCTACCATTACTTGATATAAAATGTTTAATTCGTTGACAATCTGTTCATGCCCTTTTAATAACACACTCATTATATATTCCCCCATCCGATAAAAGTATCCTAATTTAATTATTTCTATAATAACAAAATAGAAGAAGTATAAGAGTGATTTTACCATATTTTTCAACAAAATTCTGAAAAATCAATTGATTTTTACGTATTTCTTATTTTTATGTGAATATTACAAGTGCCTCTGGTAGTGGTGGGATGAATCTGACTCATGATACGTTAGCATCAATGGGAGGGATAGTTTCAGTTGTAAATATGTTTTTAGGAGGAGTGTTCGGATTGGGTCCAACTGTTAAGTTTTTAACAAAAATTTCACTTTCTTATTTAATAAAAACAGGATAATCCGCATTTTATAAGAATCATCCTGTTTTTATTGATATATTAAAAAATCGGCGGAGTAACAGAAAATAAAACAATGGCATTTTTTTCAAAATGATTCAACCATTTATGCTTTAAATAAGCAGGTATCTTTACACTGTCGCCAGTTTCTAATACGTATTCTTCCTCATTTAAATATAATGTGATTTTCCCTTCTAATACAAATGCTAATTCTTCACCTTTATGTTCTAGTACATTTTCTGACGAAGCTGTATTCGGCGGGACGGTCATAATCGCTGTTGCTAAATTACCTGAGAAATCAGGTGATAGCATTTCATATGATAAATTATCGATAATCATTTTCTTTCGTTTATGAGAACGTACAATTAAATCGTCTGTATTTGTATCTTCAAGTAAAAAGCTAAATGTTGGCACATCAAGAGCTTTAGCAAGCACTTTTAATGTTTGAATAGAAGGGTTAGCCGACCCGCGCTCAATTTGACTTAACATAGATGGTGTAATATCAGCCATCTTTGCTAGTTCTTTACTAGTTAAACCTTTTTCTTTTCTTTGTTTTTCAATTTTTTTACCAATATCTATATTTTCCATAATGAAAATCTCCTTAATGATTATTAAATTATATTTAAATAAATTAAATTAAAATTAACTAAATTGAATAATTTGTGTTAAACTATATTAAAATTAATTTAATTATAATTTATTAAATCGTAAGCTACAAGGTGATGAGGAGGAAGAGAAATGAAGGAAATAGAGAAATTAAAAGAGGAATATCTACTATTAAATAAATTAATCGCAACAGAAGAAGTATTTTGGATAAATCCAAACATAGAAAAGTATGAAACAGCAATAAAAGATACACCATTGAATGAAGAGAATGTAAAAGATGCGGAAGAGAGATTAAAGCGTTTTGCGCCATATATTGCGAAAGTTTTTCCTGAAACGAAAGGGACGAACGGCATAATCGAATCACCTTTAGTGAAAATACCTTCTATGAAAAAAGCTTTAGAGACAAATTACAAGCAACCTATTTTAGGAGAATTATTATTAAAATGTGATAGTCATCTCCCGATATCAGGATCAATTAAAGCTAGGGGCGGCATTTATGAAGTGTTGAAACATGCTGAGCAACTAGCATTGCAGCACGGAATGTTAACAGAAGAAGATAATTATTCCATTTTAGATAGTGATACATGTAGAGAGTTTTTCTCGAAGTATTCAATTGCGGTAGGTTCTACAGGGAATTTAGGACTTAGCATAGGAATTATGAGTGCGAATCTAGGTTTTAATGTAACTGTTCATATGTCAGCAGACGCAAAAGAATGGAAGAAAAGTTTATTAAGAAGTAAAGGTGTAAACATTATTGAATATGAAGATGATTATAGCAAAGCAGTAGAAGAAGGAAGACGACAGGCGGATGCAGATCCCAGCTGTTATTTTGTAGACGATGAAAACTCACATGATTTATTTTTAGGATACGCAGTAGCAGCATCACGATTACAAAAGCAATTAGATGAGTTAGAGGTTGTAGTAGATGAAGATCACCCTTTATTTGTTTACCTTCCGTGCGGAGTAGGAGGAGGACCTGGCGGAGTAGCATTCGGTTTAAAATTATTGTATAAAGACAACGTTCATTGTTTCTTTGCAGAGCCAACACATTCTCCATGTATGTTACTCGGCTTAATGACAGGCCTTCATGACAAAATTGCTGTTCAAGATATCGGAATTGATAATGTAACAGATGCGGATGGACTTGCGGTAGGAAGACCGTCTGGATTTGTCGGGAAAACGATGGAACCATTTTTAAGCGGAAATTATACAGTAAACGATGAAGAGTTATATAGATTGTTAAAAGACCTAGCTGATACGGAGAATATTTATTTAGAGCCTTCTGCACTAGCAGGTATGATAGGGCCAGTGAAAGTGTGTAAAGAAGATGAGTATTTACAAAAGCAACAGTTAGCAGAGAAGGTGAAAAAAGGTACTCATATTGTGTGGGGAACGGGTGGAAGTATGGTTCCTAAAGATGTAATGAATGAATATTATAGGAAAGGTTTGGAATTATCGATATAAGAAAAATGAGGCTAGTTGTAGCCTCATTTTTTCATGTACATAAAAATCTTTGTTATTTTCACAATAGTTCTTTATAGTATATATAAAGGATAACTAATATTGAATAAATACAACAAAAAAGCTTTATTTTACATAATAAGAGGATGTGTATACGATGTCATTACAGACTAAATATATAGCGGGTATTTCGCTTGGGGTTATGGGTGTCGGCTTTGCGGCTTCTATCCCTTTTCAAGGAACGGTAGCTGGAGAGATTATACAAGGTGGATTTGAAGCTGGATTGGTTGGTGGACTTGCGGATTGGTTTGCGGTTACTGCTTTATTCCGTCATCCGATGGGAATACCAATTCCGCATACAGCTTTGTTACCTAAAAACCGTAAACGGGTAACGAAAGGGCTTATTCATACTTTAGAAAATGAATGGCTGACGAAAGAAAGTATTACGAATAAAGTAAAAGAGATGCAGTTAGCACAAATGGTACTGCAAATTGCTGAGAGAGAAATGCAGTCTGATGCTGTGAAAAAGGGGATTGTAACGATTGCAGAGAAAGCAATTGTAACAATAGATACAGAAAAGTTAGCTGTTATTATTGAAAAAGAATTAAAAACATATTTACATACAATTAATACAAGTAACATTTTACAAGTGCTGGTTGATCAATTAGTTGTGCAAGAATATGATGAAAAGACACTTGATTACATATTAGTGAAGGTAAAAGATTGGACAGCGCAAGATGAAGCTCGTTACCAGCTCGGTAGCTTAGGTATGAAGGCGATGGAAAATATAAAAGTAGATGGATTCTTGCAGTTTACTTTGAAATCATTTATGAATATTGTAGATGAAGATAAAATTGGCGGCATTTTGCAGAAGTTTATCATTAGTAATATTAACAGCTTACAAGAGGCTGATAATAGCACAAGACAACTTATATTAGCGAAGATTCGTCAAGAAATTATCAATGTAAAAGAAAATGAAGCCTTATTAAAGGAATTAGAAAATTGGAAAGAAAAGTGGATTGCGAATTGGAATGCTACTGACAAAATAAAAGAGATGCTAGAGCAAGTACAACAAAGAGCAGTTGCTTTTGTAAATAATGAAGAATTTGCTGATAAATATGTTATTCCATTTTTACAAAAACAAATGAATAAAATAAAAGAAGATGAACAGACAGTTCAAAAAATAAAAGATTGGTTACAAAAACAAGTTGTGAATCTTGTTGAGAAGAACCATTCGAAAATTGGTAAGCTTGTACAAGAAAACCTTGATAAGTTAGATGATAAAACGTTAATCGAAATGATTGAAAATAATGTCGGTAAAGATTTGCAGTGGATCCGAGTGAACGGGGCGGTTTGTGGATTTATGATTGGATTAGTGTTAGAAGGAATTAAAGCGATTATATAAGAAAAACCTTCCGCAATTGCGGAAGGTTTTTCTTATTTTTCAATAACGCTCATAGTTAAATTATAAGTTTTCTCAATATTTAACTTGTGCGTGCCATTTCCAGTTTTAATTGAATTTTTATACCAATGTTCTTGGTTGTTTAATTCTGGATGTTCTGCTGAAGAAGTATTTTCTTTTTTCGTTAAATCTTCTACTTGTTCCCAAGGTGTACTTCCATGTGTTTCTTTTTGATTCGTTACTGCTGTTAAAGATACATCACTCTCTTTTGCAAGATGGACAGACACTCTTGAGCTTTCTTGTACAAACCAATTATTTTGTAATTGACCTGGATAAAGAGATAGTTCGTTATTTGAAGCACGGATTTCCACATTTTTATTTTGTGGAAGAACAAGCGTTGGTTTCACCTGTGGTGCTGAATTAAATAACGTATGTTGAACAGGTAATGATTTTAAAGTGATATACATCGTTTCACCAGCCGTTTGAACTGAAAGGAAATCATCTTGTTTTAAATTGAGTTTTTCATTTGCTTTCGTCGTCATTTCATAAGTTCCCAAAAGGTGAATTTGATTTGTATTATTTCCCTCTATCGTTAGAGGCTGATGCCCTGCATCTACTACAATTTTTTTGATAGATTCAGGTATATCAAATTGTCCGTCTGGAATATTACTCGTTTGTCTCGTTGTGTTAATAGAATGACGAAATTCTTCTAGTAAACCAGTTGATAATAAACAGTAAAAAGCAATTCCGACGCTTCCTAAAACGCCGATAAAGAAAATGCTAAAAATATCATATTTAATAAATGATTGTTCCTTCTTAGAAAATAGAAGGTATAGTAAAACTTCAGCTCCAAGTATGATAAGTAAAACTGGCCACCATGCAGTTAGTGTATCTAATACTTGAATTCCTTTTACGACTGAAAATAGTAAAAAGCATCCTAACGATATAATAGAAAGCCCCATTGAGAATGTTCCAACACGCCAAGTCCTCATTCGCTTGTCCCACCTTTGTTTTCTTTATTTCCAAGTAACAATTTAAATCCGCCGCCAATTAAAAGGAGCGCAACGATAGATGTTTGGAAATAGCGATAATATAGTTCACTAAGATGAATATTAAATATAGTTACAAAATAATCATTCAAAATAGGAAGGACCGTTTGATCTAATAAATAATAAACACCGAGTGTAATTAATCCGATACCAATCCATCTTTGATGATTTATAAAATAATCGATAATGGGTTCGTCTTGTACTCGTTCTTTTCCGTATTTTGCTGTTTGTTGTAAAGCATCAAAAAAGCTATAGAACCAAATGATTGGCACTAAAAATAAAAACGCAGAAAGTCTTAATAAGTCGAGTAAATAAATAGATAGTAAAAAGGCTGCCATAAGCTGAAGACCACGGCGTTGTAAGCCTAAATACATATGACCTGCTCCGGGGAACATCGCTAAAATAGAAGCAAATGTTTTATTTTTCTTTCCTTGCTCGCGGTGCTCTTCAAACTCTTCGAAAATAGTACGATCATCTAATTGCTCGCCACGTTCTTTTTTCTGGAGTTGCTGAACAACGTCAAAGAAATTGTAAATCCATAAAACAGGTAATGTAATAAGGAAGATAAGAAAACTTTCTTGCGATGTTAAAAGTGCAACGAAAATGATCATACTTCCGATTCCTGTGCAAGCTACTAAAAATGTAAGTCCGCGTTGCATAAGTCCTAATTGAAAATGGCCAAGTCCAGGGATGATGGATAAGAGAATGATATAAAATCGTTCGCTCTCTTTAGAGGATTCTATGAATTCTCCGGCAGCTTGTTTTTTCGATTGATTAATAATAGTGATAACTAAATCTAATAAATTGATTGCCCATAACACGACTAGTAAAAATAGAGAAAGAAAAGCAATATCACGGGCTCCTAATGCTATTGTACAAAATGCTGCAAAGATAAATAGAAATACAGCCCCTCCGCTATATAAAATAAACCGTCCAAATTTCTTTAAATATAAATGTCCAAGCCCAGGAATTAGCCCTAATACAAGTGCTAAAAAGGGATTTTTATTCATGCTTTGAACCTCCGTCCTTTTTCGATGTGTCTACCGATTTGTTTACAATTTGTTGTGAGATAGAAGACTCGTTATGTTTTGAAGATTTCTCTAAATTTGATGTCGCTGTAAAAATATACTGAAATAAACCACTTACCATAAAAATAATTGTAGCCGCAGTAGCAATTATGTAGTGAATGATCGTGCGCTTTAGTGAGGTTGTTTTTATATTTTCATTAGACTGTAGTGTTTCAAAATTAATTTGCGTCATAACTTCGTTCGTAAATGAATCATCATTTATCATTGGAAGGTTTTCATGTTGTTCATCAATACTTTCCATATAAAGTGCTAAACAATGATCACATTCATAAAGATGTTCTTCCATAGATTCACGTTCATTGCTTTCTATAAAATCTAATGTATAATTGCGCCAATCTTCTTTTGAATAATGCATCATAGAAACTCTTCCTCCTTCCAATGTTTTTTAATCCATTTTCTTGCCCGATACAGTTTCATTTCGACTGTTTTTACTTCAATGTTTTCCTGTAAAGCAATTTCTTGATAGCTTTTTTCTTCTAAGTAATGTGCGAGAACGACGTCACGGTAATTTTCAGGAAGTTCTCTCAGTTTTTGAGCAATGAGTAATTTCTGCTCTTTCGTCAATAATAAAGCTTCAATATTATGAGAGGACTGTATATTTTCCTCAGTTTCTTTACATAAGGAGAGTTCTTCACTTTCTCGAGCTTTCTTCCTCTTATAATCAATAGCGTGATTGGTGGCAATACGTGCCATCCACGTTTTTAATCCGCGAAATTGATAATTAGGGAGAGAGGCGTGAATTTTTACGAATACTTCTTGTGTAACATCTTTCGCATCTTCTTCATGTCTTACAATAGAAAAGATAACTTGAAAAATATAATGACGATATGTTTGCACGAGGATACGAAAAGCATGTTCGCTTCCTTGTTGTGCTTTTTCAATTAATTGTTTTTCCTCAATGGGTCTCTCCCTCCTTTTTGACGCATTCTATTATATAGACGTAAAGAATGATAAGTCACCCTACACATTTTGTAAAAAAAGAATAATATATTTTTTGCAGAAGAGCTAGATGAAAAAAAGTGTGAAAAAATGGTAAGCAGAAGTATATAATGAGCAAGTAGGAAATGTTACACGGAGAAAGGATGTGAATGTTAGTAGGAGGAAGGTCCATACTAACAAACATGAAAATTAAAATATTAATAGCAGACGATAATTCTTTTATTAGAGAAGGCATGAAAATTATTTTAAATACATATGAAGAGTTCGAAGTGGTAGATACAGTAAATGATGGAGAAGAAGCTGTAGCATATTGTAAAAAGCATGAAGTTGATATTGCTCTTTTGGATGTTCGTATGCCAAATATGAACGGGGTAGAGGCGACGAAGTTTATTTGTGAAGAGACGAAAACAAAACCGCTTATTTTAACGACGTTTGATGATGATGAATATATTTTGGATGCAGTAAAAAACGGAGCGAAAGGGTATTTATTAAAAAATAACGATCCGGAGCGTATTCGTGATGCAATAAAAGGGGTATATAATGGCCAAACTGTTATGCAAGATGTAGTTCTCGATAAAATTAAGTCCAATTTAATGGAAAGTAAAGAGGAAGAATGTAAAATAGATAAAAGTCTTTTTACTGAAAGAGAGCTTAGTATCATCGCATTAATTGCAAAAGGTTTCTCAAATAAAGAAATTTCGAAACAGCTTTTTATATCTGAAGGAACAATCGCAAATTATATTACATCAGTTTTAGGGAAAACGGGGCTTGAACATCGCACACAAATTGCGATTTACTACTTAACAGGGAAAGTAGATTAATGATATGGAATTTTGGTTAACTGTAAGTAAATTAATTGTCTTTATATATATTGTGTTCAGTTACATACATTCAAATGTTACGAACTTACCATGGGTTATATTTGCTTTGCTTTTATATCTTTCTGTAAACGTGCTAATCTCTATATTAAAAAAAGATACGTACAAAAAAATATTGATTTGTATTTCAATTAGTGTAGTTATGTTATTAACATGGAGTGTTCATCCGTTTTTTATTTTGTTTTTATCTTTGAATTTATACGAAATTACATTCCATTACATAGACAAGAATTGGTCACGCTTTGTTATTATGATGCTTCCAATTACAATTACAGATGAAAGCATTCGAATGACTTATGGATTAATTGTTGCATTTTCTTTTCTCGTTTTAACTATGGCAGATCGATATATATCACGTGTAGTAAAGCTTGAATCGCAAAATGATAAGATGCGAAAAGATATGCAACGACTTACGAAAAGCTTACATGAAAATAAAGAGTACATAAGGCAATCAGAATACACATTTAAGCTAGAAGAGAGAAATCGATTATCACAAGAAATTCATGATAAAATTGGTCACTCGATGACAGGCGCATTAATTCAAATGGAAGCAGCAAAGAGATTAATGGGGATAGATAAAGAAAAATCTGCGGAGTTATTACAAAATGCAATTCACATTTCAAAAGATGGAATTGAAAGCATTCGCATTACATTAAAAAATATGAAGCCACCAACTGAGCAAATTGGCATTCACCGTATGAAATTATTCATAGAGGAGTTTGCTAGTAAGCATGATGTAAACATTCCTTTCGTATATAAGGGAAACTTAGATATGATTTCTCCCATTCAGTGGAAAATTATCGGTGAAAACGTTACAGAGGCGTTAACAAATGCGATGAAATATGCTGATGCGACAGTCATTTCAATCGATATTCATGTACTGAACAAGATGGTTAAGGTGCAAGTGAAGGATAACGGAAAAGGCGCAGCTCTTGTTAAGAAAGGTCTCGGTATTATGGGGATGGAGGAGCGAACAGCGTCTGTAAACGGAAAAATTATTGTAGATGGAACAAGTGGTTTTTCAGTGACGATGTTGTTGCCGATATAAGAGAATGGGACGAAGATGAACCATCTCATATGAAAAAAGTGAATAATCTCATGTGAAAAGAATGAACTTCTGCACTGAGCAGGTTCATTCTTTTTGTTTATACTAATAGCAGAGAAACCGAAATAGGGGTGAAAATGATGAATACATTAGAAATTAAAAATTTAACGAAAAAATTTGGTGATTTTATCGCAGTTGATAATATGTCTTTATCTATTAAAGAAGGAGAAATATTTGGCTTTTTAGGATCAAATGGTGCTGGTAAGAGTACAACGATAAATATGATTGCTGGCTTGTTAAGAAGTAATGAAGGCGAAATTAGCATACTAGGAAAAAATATAAAGAAACATAATCGATTTGCGAAAATGAATATCGGTATCGTTCCGCAAGATATTGCAATTTATGAAGAGTTAACGGCCTATGAAAATGTGAAATTTTTTGCTGGATTGTATGGGTTAAGAGGGGCTGAACTAAAAACAAGAGTAGAGGAAGCACTTCAATTTGTGGGGCTTAGTGATAAACATAAGAGTTACCCGAAAAACTTTTCTGGTGGGATGAAGCGAAGACTGAATATAGCTTGTGCAATTGCTCATAGACCGAGGTTAATTATTATGGATGAACCGACAGTTGGAATTGATCCGCAGTCAAGAAACTATATCCTTCAGTCTGTTCGGAAATTAAATGAAATGGGAAGCACGATTATTTACACGAGCCACTACATGGAAGAAGTGGAAGAGATTTGTACAAAAATCGCAATTGTCGACCACGGTAAAGTGATTGCAGAAGGTACGAAAGAACAGTTAAAAGCGATTATTACAGATACGAAAGATATTTGGATTGAAGTGAAGTCTGTAGAAAATTTAGATGTAGAAAAGTTAAAAGATATAAACGGTGTGAAAGCTGTTCAAATTGAAGAGAACGTAATCAAGGTAAACTCGGATGCAGGATTAAATAATTTAAATAAAATTATTCAGCACTTCATTAATCACGATATTGAAATTCGTTCGTTAGAAGAGCAGGCACCGAATTTAGAAACTGTATTTCTTACGTTGACTGGAAGAAACTTACGAGATAAATAAAAAGTAAATGAAGAAAAGGTAAAGGGAGGTTCATCAATTGAACATCTTCAATATAGCAGTTATGCATATTAAAAGAGATTTCAGAGACGTAAGAACTTTAGTTTTTATGTTAGCATTTCCAATTGTGCTTATGCTTGTGTTAGGAACAGCGTTAAGTAACGCATTTAATAGTGATAGTCATTCGATTAAAGATATACAAGTACTATACAAAGATGAAGCAAGTAGCACGTTGTCTCAATCATTTGCAGCATTTACGAAAGAAGTGGATAAATCAGGTATTCATTTTAAAAAAGCTTCCGGCAGTATAGATGGGAAAGAAGAAGTGAAGCAAAATAAATATGCTGCATATGTAGAATTAAATAAAGACGGTGCAAAATTTTACGGTAGCGACAGAAGTAGTGTAGAGGGTAGTATTGTAGAAGGAATGCTTACAACATTTGTTGATAAGTATAATGTAGCGACAGAAGTTGCAAAAGTAGATCCTAGTAAGGTTAGCGCAGTTATTTCAAGCGGAAATCATAATGACTATATAAAAGAAACATCTTTACAAGCGGCGAAAAAACCAGGTTCTATGGATTACTATGCGGTTGTAATGACGACAATGATTGCACTGTATGCTGCGATGGGAGCAAGTTCTTTAATTCGAGGAGAACGAATACGTAAAACAGGAGATCGTCTCATTGCTGCGCCTATAAGTAAAGCTGAAATATTCATTGGAAAAGTACTCGGTAGTCTTGTAGCAAATGCCCTGTGCATATTACTCGTCATGTTATTTAGTAAATTTGTCTTTCAAGCGAACTGGGGCGACCATCTTGGAATCATATTTATTATATTATTAACACAAGTCTTTCTAGCAATTAGCTTCGGTTTAGGAATCGGATATATTACGAAAACAGGTGAAGCGTCTAGAGCAATTATTATGGTAGTAGTGCAATTAGCTTCTATTTTTGGTGGTGCATATTTCGTAGTAGAAGAAAATTTCGTTACAAATTTATCACCATTAACGTGGGCAAATACAGCTGTTATGAAAATTATTTATGCGAATGATGTAGGGGCAGCACTACCAGTCATTTCTTTAAACCTTGGAGTATCAGCACTCTTTTTATTAATTGCGATTATTGCATTACGTAGACGGGAGGGGCTATAGTATGAAAGATATTTTATGGCTCATACAAAAAACGCTATCTGTACTTTTGAAAAATAAAAAAAGTTTACTCATTATAATTAGCTTGCCGATAATAGGGACGCTCATTTCCTTTTCGATATACGGAAATGTAGGGCAAGGAACATTAAATATCGGGATTGTAAATAAAGAAAGTCAGCCAATCGCAAATGATACTGTGAAATTTTTAGAAGGATTAAATCATGTTAATGTAAGCAAAATTAAAGAGTCTGAAGTAGAAGATAAACTCACTTCCAAAAAAATTGATGGTGTGATTACATTAGATTCTGGTTTTTCTGCAAGTGTTCGAGAGGGGAAACCTGATCATATTGAGATTTCATCGATTAAAGGCGATCAAGTAACAGTATTTATAAAATCATATTTATATAACTATGTCGATAATGTAGCTGCGATTAGTAAAGTGGCAGGAGCGGATCAAAGTACGTTTAATAGTATGTACGCGGGTTATCAAAAAAGTTCATTTAAAGTAAAGTCTGAGACACTTGAAGATACTTCAAAAAATAAAGATATGACAAATCAAACGATGGGTTATCTTATTATGTTTATGCTATTTTCAGCAGTGAACTTATCAGGATTTATTTTAAAAGAAAAAGAGAATAGAACGTATTTTAGATTATTATCAACGCCGATTGATGGAAAGAAATTTATATTATCTAATGTCGCAGTGAATATGATGATATTAACAGTACAAATTGTCATTGCAGTATTCTTTATGACGAATGTTTTTCACACAAATATTAATATGCCTTTCATAGTAATGATTGGTGTGCTTATGATATTTGCTTTAATTGCAATTGGTTTATCATTAGTCATTGTGTCCTTTTCAAAAAATTCAGCTGCTTCAAATGCAATGCAAAATATAGTAATAGTACCAACATGCTTACTTGCGGGATGTTATTTCCCGTATGATATTATGCCAAGTGCAGTACAAAAAGTAGCTAATTTTCTTCCACAGCGCTGGTTGTTAGATACGATATCAAAACTACAGCAGGGAATACCATTCTCGGAGTTGTATTTAAACATTTTAATTTTATTCGCTTTCGCAATTGCATTCTTCTTAATTGCTATTTATAAGTTTGGAAGAAATAATGATGCGAGAAATTTTGTTTAATGTGAAAAGGTGTGGCTTAATGCCATACCTTTTTTGTTTGAAATTTAGAGTATCTTTTGTAGTATAGGAATGCTTTTGTAGAGCACTTCGTTATGTGAAGCATGCACAACATATTTATTTCCATCTAGAAGAAAAACGCTATGTAGAACAGCGTTACCGTCACCATGTTTTGTAAATAAATCACCGACGACTTTGCCGTCTGTCCATTTCAGTTTTGAGTGTGAAGGGACAACTTGTAAATATTGAATTGTTTCCTCTCCATCTCCGGCAATGAGTGTAGTTTCAATATTTCTTTTTTGTATAATAAATCTATTTTCATTTAATGTATCGAGGAAAGGGTTTTTCGTTTGCATATTACTATAAGGAAGAAATGTAAGAGAAGAGTCAGATCTTATAAATAAATAATTTCCGTAATCTTTACAAGGAATAACATCTTGTAATCCTGGAAAGTAAAGATGTATCGCCTCAACCTTATTCATTTTATGTAAGATGCTTAAGTAACGAATATATTGTTCCATATAAAAATGAACGATATTTATTTTAGAAGAGGCATGGATAGGGAGACTACCTCCAGTCCAATAACTATAATTTGGTGGAGATCCAGCGTTTGGTGTGCAGAGTATTATAAGTTGATTCACATCATTTTTATATGTTTCACTTTGAGCGTAAGAACGTCCAAGAAGCCCGCCCATACTATGACACATTAGATTTAGTTTATCGCACCCTGTAATTTTTTTAGCATAGGCAATCGTTTGTAATAAATATTTTTGTGTAGAAAAAACAATGCGCTGCCGCCAGTCATAAAAACAGATGAACAAGTCTTTATTTCGTTCGTACCCCATACTTTCTAACATCATGATGAATGGTTCGTAAACAAATGCAGACAGTCCAAAACTCCAATCACCAGTACCTAGAATAATAATATTACTCATTGAACCGAAAAGACCTGGGATAAAAACAATAGGGATTTTTCCTCTTTTCATATTTCTCTCTCCTTTAATCGTTTGGTATCAATAGAAATACATTTCGTATGAAAACGTATTTAAATGAAACACTACAGAGTAGAAAGTAATTTGATCGGAAGGAAATCAAAATGATTAAAAAAATATTGCGAGTTACTTCTATTATTATTGCTATTTTTGTTTTTATTTTAATTTGGATGCATATCGATGTTACCTTAGGTAGGAAAATGGAAGCTGGGAAAAACATGCCGACAGAGTATGCATCTCACTATAGTGACTTTCAATTATATGTAGAAGGAAAATCATTATATGAGCAGCTATTTGAAGATATAAAAAAAGCGAAAAGCTCCATCTACACTTATTTCTTCATTTTGTCGGATGATAAAAGTAGCCATACTTTTTTAAACTTATTAAAAGAGAAGGCAAAAGAAGGAGTAAACGTTTATTTATCAGTTGATCGCATTAATGATTTATCATTTGAAAGGAAGATGATAAATGAATTGCGGGAAAGTGGTGTACATTTTACATATAGTAGAAAACCTGCATTGCCATTCGGATTTTATTCACTTCATCATCGGAATCATCGCCGTATTACGACAATTGATGGAGAAATTGGCTATACAGGCGGATTTAATATAGGAGATGAGTACTTAGGGAAAGATAAGCGATTTGGATATTGGCGTGATTATCATGTGCGGCTTAAAGGAGAAGGAGCAAAAGATTTAGAACAGCAATTCGCTTTAGATTGGAAACGAGATACGAAAGAAGAGATAAAGAGGAGTACGAATAACGCTAGTAAAGGGAATACATTACATACTATGACTAGTTACAATGGGCATTACGTCGCTGAAACATATATACAGTTAATAAAGCAAGCGAAGCATTCAATCGTCATTACAACACCTTATTTTATAGCGAAAAATAAAGAATTAATGAATGCTTTAATTGAAGCGCAAAAACGTGGTGTTACAGTAAAAATACTTTGGTCATATAAACCAGATATCCCCCTTATTAAAGAGGCGGCATATCCGTACATACGTCAAGCTGTTAATAACGGGATTACGGTATATGGTTATAAAAAAGGGATGTTTCATGGAAAGTTAATGCTAATTGATAATGAGTTAACTGTTATAGGTACAACAAACTTTACTGCCCGTAGCTTCTATATAAATGATGAGATGAATTTGTATATTCATGGCGGGACTATCGTATCGGACGTGAATAAGGCATTAACAGAGGATTTTCGTGATTCAAAAGAAATGACGAAAGAGTTTTTTGAGAAGTTATCTTTTTGGGAACGTTGTAAGGAAAAAGTGGCGGGATTGGTTGATTTTTATTTGTAACGATGAATTAGGAAAGGGTGCCTACAAAAGGCACCCTTTTTGGTGGGAAATCATTATTTCTCATGCACCAGCATCGTAACATCATCATTAATCAACGTCCCCACATGTTCGCCTAAACATATTTTCTTCATGACTCCAGGCTCATCAAAGTTAAAGACGTGTGCTGGTAAATTGTAGTCCCGGGCAAGCAGTAATGCCGCTTGATCCATAACTTGTATATTTTGTCTAACGACATCATTATAGTTTAGTTTGCTGTACATTTTTGCTGATTTATTATACTTTGGATCACTTGTAAAGACGCCATCGACACCTTGTTTTGCGACTAATATGGCATCGCTATTCATTTCAATAGCTCTTTGTACGCTTGGATAATCTGTCGTCACGAACGGTTGGCCGTTACCGCCTCCAAAGATAACGATATAACCGTTATCTAAATGGTGGACTGCACGCAAGCGAATGTATGGTTCAGCTACTGCATTAAATGGAATGGAAGTCATAACGCGTACTTCTCTATTTGTTTTACTTGTTAAAACACCGCGAAGCATTAAGCTGTTAATGATTGTACCTAACGTACCGATATTATCAGCTTCTACGCGATCGATTCCCCATTCTTCAGCTAGATGCCCCCTAAAAATGTTACCGCCACCGATGACGATGGATACTTCGATACCTAAATCAACAATGGATAAAATTTCGTTTGCGATATGTTCTAATCGTTTGGAGTTAAAGCTATTTCCAGTTTGATCGGCAAGTGCACCGCCGCTTAATTTAATTAAGACACGTTTATATGGTCTCATAACAATTCCCCCTATATAGATCGCAATAAAAAAGGAACAAAGGCGAATGCCTTTGTTCCTTTTTAAGAAAATGAAAAAGAAAAGAAGAAGATAGGACGAATTGCTTTGTATAGTTTTTCATAACATCCACTCCTTTTCATTTTGATTTGTTGTAAGTATATATCTTTTTGATTATACGAAACAATCTGATTACTTATCAAGTTTATTTTATCGTTTTTTTACAAAATGGTGTCAATGAAAAAAAGAAGAAAAATATTCGAATTTTTTGTGACAAACTTGTAGGTTTTTGTATGATTTTGTAGGTTCGCTTATAAGATGTGTGAGTAGCTTTTATAAATTCAAATTGAAAGCGTTCGCATGAAGGGGATGAACATAAATGAAAAAATTCGGATTGGCAACACAAATTTTTGTCGCGCTTGTTTTAGGGATTGTAGTAGGGGCAATCTTTTATGGCAATAAAACGGCGATTTCTTATATCACACCAATTGGGGATATATTTATTCACTTAATTAAGATGATTGTAGTACCAATTGTTATTTCAGCATTAATTGTTGCAGTAGCTGGTGTAGGAGATATGAAAAAGCTTGGGAAACTGGGCGGTAAGACAATTCTTTATTTCGAAATTATTACGACGATTGCTATTTTAATGGGATTACTTGCAGCGAATATATTCCAACCAGGTACTGGTGTTGATATGAGTAATTTACAGCAAAGTGATATTTCTTCTTATAAACAAACAGCAGATGCAACGGAGAAGAAAGGTTTTGCTGAGACAATTGTTCACATTGTACCAAAAAACGTATTTGAATCGATTGCACAAGGTGACCTATTACCGATTATATTCTTCTCAGTATTATTCGGCTTAGGAGTTGCGGCAATTGGGGAAAAAGGAAAGCCTGTTTTTAACTTCTTTGAAGGTGTACTCGAAGCAATGTTTTGGGTTACAAATCAAGTTATGAAATTTGCACCATTTGGTGTATTCGCATTAATTGCCGTTACGGTTGCAAAATTTGGTGTAGCAACATTACTTCCGCTAGGAAAACTAGTGCTAGCTGTATACGTAACTGTTATACTATTCGTTGTGATTGTATTAGGTATTAATGCACGAATGGTTGGAGTAAACATTTTTACATTAATAAAAATTTTAAAAGAAGAACTGATTCTTTCGTTTACGACAGCAAGTTCAGAAGCTGTTTTACCTAATATAATGAGAAAAATGGAAGAGTTCGGTTGTCCAAAGGCAGTTGCCTCTTTCGTAATTCCGACAGGTTATACATTTAACTTGACTGGATCGGCTATTTATCAAGCGTTAGCGGCATTGTTTGTTGCACAAATGTACGGTGTGCACATGTCACTAACGGAGCAAATAACGTTATTATTCGTTCTCATGTTAACATCCAAAGGTATGGCGGGAGTTCCAGGTGCATCGTTCGTTGTTGTATTAGCAACGTTAGGTTCAATGGGGCTACCACTAGAAGGTATCGCGTTAATTGCGGGAATTGACCGCATTTTAGATATGATTCGCTCATCTGTCAATGTATTAGGAAATGCATTAGCGGCCATTGTTATGTCGAAGTGGGAAGGCGAATTCGATAATGAGAAAGCAAAACAATATGTAGAAACAGTCAAAGAAACAAAAGCAGCATAAGAAATCGTTAAGGAGTGAATAATCATGGCAACATTAACTGAAGTTAAAAATGGTGTTCGAATTGAAAAAGATTTTTTAGGTGAAAAAGAAGTACCAAACTATGCATACTATGGCGTACAAACAATGCGTGCAGTTGAAAACTTCCCAATTACAGGATACAAAATCCATGAAGGTTTAATTAGAGCATTCGCAATTGTAAAAAAAGCAGCAGCACTTGCTAATACAGATGTAGGAAGATTGGAATTGAACAAGGGTGGCGTGATCGCAGAAGCTGCTCAAGAGATTCTTGATGGAAAATGGCATGATCATTTCATCGTAGATCCAATTCAAGGCGGAGCAGGTACTTCAATGAACATGAATGCAAATGAAGTCATTGCCAATCGTGCTCTTGAATTATTAGGAATGGAAAAGGGAGACTATCACTATATTAGTCCAAATAGTCATGTAAACATGGCGCAATCAACAAATGATGCATTCCCAACGGCGATTCATATCGCAACGTTAAATGCATTAGAAGGCTTATTACAAACGATGGGTTATATGCATGATGTATTTGAATTAAAAGCAGAACAATTTGACCATGTTATTAAAATGGGTCGTACACATTTACAAGATGCGGTGCCAATTCGTCTTGGACAAGAGTTTAAAGCATACTCTCGCGTACTTGAACGTGATATGAAACGAATTCAACAATCGCGTCAACATTTATATGAAGTAAATATGGGGGCAACTGCAGTTGGTACAGGCTTAAATGCAGATCCAGAATATATTGAAGCAGTTGTAAAACATTTAGCTGCAATCAGTGAATTACCGCTTGTTGGTGCAGAAGATTTAGTAGATGCGACACAAAATACGGATGCTTATACTGAAGTATCTGCAGCACTTAAAGTATGTATGATGAATATGTCTAAAATTGCGAATGACCTTCGCTTAATGGCATCAGGTCCACGTGTTGGTTTAGCAGAAATTATGTTACCAGCTCGTCAACCAGGTTCATCTATTATGCCAGGGAAAGTAAACCCTGTTATGCCAGAAGTTATTAATCAAATTGCGTTCCAAGTAATTGGTAATGACCATACAATTTGCCTTGCTTCAGAAGCAGGACAATTAGAATTAAACGTTATGGAACCAGTACTTGTTTTCAACTTACTGCAATCAATTAGCATTATGAATAACGGTTTCCGTGCCTTTACAGATAATTGCTTAAAAGGAATTGAAGCGAATGAAGATCGCTTAAAAGAGTATGTTGAGAAAAGTGTAGGAATTATTACAGCCGTGAACCCTCATATCGGTTATGAAGCTGCAGCTCGCGTTGCGAAAGAAGCAATCGCGACAGGGCAATCCGTTCGAGAACTTTGTGTGAAAAATGGTGTACTGTCACAAGAAGACTTAGAGTTAATTCTAGATCCATTCGAAATGACACATCCGGGGATTGCAGGAGCAACTCTTTTAAAGAAAAATTAAAAGAAGAGGGGGGACAAGCCCCTCTTTTTTGTTTACAATATAGAAATGCTATATATGAATAGAGGTAGGGATGTTATGAGCAAGTTTACAGTAGCTTCTAATGGTGCATTAGAAACAACATTAAGAGGAGCAGAAGTATTATCAACACCACTTTTAAATAAAGGGGTAGCTTTCACACAAAATGAAAGAGAAGAGTTAGGTTTAAAAGGGTTATTACCGCCTGCGGTTTTAACGTTAGAAGAACAGGCACGCCGGGCATACGAACAATTTAGTTCTCAGCCGGATGATTTATTAAAGAATGTATACTTAACTGCGTTACATGATCGAAATGAAGTATTATTTTATCGTATATTAACAGATCATTTACGTGAAATGTTACCGATTGTATATACACCAACTGTCGGTGTAGCAATTCAAAGGTATAGCCATGAATACCGTAAACCACGTGGTATTTATTTATCAATTAACGATCCATCAGGTATTGAAGAAGCGTTTGCCAATATCGGTGCAACAGCTGAGAACATTGATTTAGTCGTTGTAACAGATGGAGAAGGCATATTAGGAATTGGTGACTGGGGCGTTGGTGGTATTAACATCGCAATCGGAAAGCTAGCTGTTTATACGGCGGCAGTTGGAATCGATCCTAGTCGTGTATTACCAGTAATTTTAGATGTAGGTACAAACCGTGGGGAACTATTAAACAATCCATTTTATATTGGAAATCGTCACCCTCGTATAACAGGTGAAGTTTACGATGAATTTATTGATACGTTTGTACAAGCGGTAAATAAACAATTCCCGAAAGCACTTTTACATTGGGAAGACTTTAGCTCTCGTAACGCACGAAAAATTTTAGATAAATACCGTCATGACGTTTGTACGTTTAATGATGATATTCAAGGTACAGGTGCAGTTTCGCTTGCGGCTGTGTTATCGGCAGTGAAAGCTTCTGGTGTACCATTAAGTGAACACCGCGTTGTAGTATTTGGTGCTGGTACGGCTGGAATCGGTATCGCAGATCAAGTTAGAGATGCGATGGTCCGTGTAGGCGTATCTGAAGAAGAATCATATAAGCGTTTCTGGTGTATTGATCGTAACGGGTTAGTTACAGATAATATGGAAGATCTTCTTGATTTCCAAATTCCGTACGCAAGAAAAGAAGCGGAAGTAAGTGAGTGGAAGCAAAATGATGTGATTGGACTTGCTGAAGTTGTGAAACATGTAAAACCGACAATTTTAATTGGTACATCTACTGTTGCGGGCGCATTTAAAGAGGGAATTATTAAAGAAATGGCTTCTCACGTAGAAAGACCAATTATTTTACCAATGTCGAATCCAACACCGCTTGCTGAAGCAAAACCAGCAGATTTAATCGAGTGGACAGAAGGAAGAGCGTTAGTTGCAACAGGAAGTCCATTTGAACCAGTTACATATAACGGTGTAACGTATGTGATTGGACAATCAAATAATGCACTTATTTTCCCAGGGCTTGGTCTTGGAACAATTGTAGTACGTGCAAGTGTCATGACGGATGGAATGTTCGCAGCAGCAGCTGAAGCAGTTGCAAGTATGGTAGATACAAGTCAGCCAGGAGCACCTATTTTACCAGAGGTTGAAGAATTACGTAATATCTCAGAAATGGTTGCAATTGAAGTAGCGAAAGTTGCAGTTGCAGAAGGTGTTGCAAGAGTGAACTTAAGTGATAACGATATTAAGATGGCAGTGAAAGAAGCAATGTGGAAGCCAGAGTATCGCCAAATAAAAGCGGTAGAAAAGGTTAGAATATAGAAAAAAAGCCCGTTTATAACAATAAGCGGGCTTTCGCTTTTACTACTGAAAAAAGTATAGGAAGTGGCACCTTTGAATTGGAATCAATTATGGAAGAAAGATATGTCCCTTTTAATTATATTAATGGTCGTTGTTCCGATTGCTGGGGAGCTGAACTTTCATCCCTTTAATGATACGTTTCGAGTTAGCTTCGGTACACCGCTATTCTTCTTTTTATTATTATTTTTAAGAAGAGTACCAGCAGGAGTTGCAGGTATTCTTGTTGGTATATCTGTAGTCTTATTCCGAGTATGTCTTGACTGGATCATGCAAGGTTCGTTTCATATGACAGAATCATTTTATTTGCGCTATCCTGTGTTCTTCTATTATTTTATTTATGGCAGTCTTTTTTCGCTTTGCAGGGTAAATAAGTTCCATCAGAAACCAATCATTATTGGATGCCTTGGAATTTCAATTGAAATTGTTGCAAGTATGTCAGAACTTGCGTTTTATCACATGTTAGTACTCGGTACAACAATAACGATTTCTGAAGTAAATAAACTTATTATTATTGCTATTTTTCGTAGTTTCTTTGCACTTGGTTTTTTAAATATGATGAATTTATATGAAACGAAATTAAAAGAATCGCAAGTTCGAAAAGAAAATGAAAACATGTTAATGCATCTTTCTAATTTATATGTGGAATCTGTTCATTTGAAAAAGACGTTACAAAATGCAGAATTGATCACACAAGAAGCATATCAGCTATATCGAAATTTACAAGCGAACGATGATTCTAATAGTAAAACAGCATTAAGAATAGCAGGAGAAGTGCACGAAATAAAAAAGGATAATCAAAGAATTTTTGCGGGATTATCTAAACTGTTATTAGATAAAAATGTAGCTGAGTATGTAGAAGGACATGAGCTTACAGAAATGATTGTAAGAATAAATGAAAAGTACGCTGGAATGCTGGAGAAAGATATACGTTTTTCTAAACATATAGAAGGTGAACACGCTGCATATCACGTGTATACAGTGCTATCAATCTTTAATAACTTAGTTGCCAATGCAGTGGAAGCAATTGAAGATAGAGGTCTCATTCATATTAATTTATATAAACGAGAGCAACATTTAATATTTGAAGTAATTGACGATGGGCCTGGTATTGCGCAAAAGTATAAGAAATTAGTATTTAAGCCAGGATTTACTTCCAAGTATGATCAAACAGGAACACCGTCAACAGGCATTGGACTTTCTTACATACATGAAATGGTAACAGAGCTAGGCGGAGAAGTAAGATTAGAAGACAATGAAACCGGAAAAGGGTGTAAGTTTATCGTTTGTTTACCGGAGTGCAGTTTAAAGCGGGAAGGGGAATAGATTTGTTTTATTATATCGTAGACGATGATGAAGTTTTCCGTTCGATGCTGTCGCAAATTATTGAAGATGGAGATCTTGGAGAAGTAATTGGTGAGGCGGATGACGGAGCTTTTATTGAAGCGGATCAACTAAATTTTAAAAAAGTAGATATTTTATTTATTGATTTGTTAATGCCGATGAGGGATGGAATTGAAACAGTTCGTCACATTGCGTCAACTTTCACGGGGAAAATCATTATGATTTCTCAAGTGGAATCGAAGCAACTTATAGGTGAGGCATATACACTTGGTGTAGAATATTATATTACAAAACCATTAAATAAAATCGAAGTTGTATCTGTTGTACGCAAAGTGATGGAGCGTATTAGATTGGAGCGTTCTATACATGATATTCAAAAATCATTGAATAACGTGTTTCAGTGGGAAAAACCGCAATTGCGTACTGAACCAGTGCAAGAAGGAAAAAAGATAGGGGATTTAGGACGCTTTTTACTATCAGAACTCGGTATTGCGGGAGAGAATGGAAGTAAAGATTTACTTAGTATGCTGGAATATTTATATGGTCAAGAAAAGGCACAGACATTTGAGTTTGGCTTTCCTGCGTTAAAAGAAATTTTTCATCATATTACGATAAAGAAATTAGGGGATGTAGCTTTAGATGCAGATATTGATAAAGAGAAAAAAGCGTCTGAACAAAGAGTACGTCGAGCTATTTATCAGTCGTTAAATCATTTGGCTTCTTTAGGATTAACAGACTTTTCAAATCCCAAATTTGAAAGCTATGCTCCAAAATTTTTCGATTTCACTGTAGTTAGAAAACGGATGACAGAAATGACGAAAGATGAACTCGCATCTTCTGGTCATACGCGAATTAATACGAAGAAGTTTATTCAAGTGTTGTATTTTGAGGCGAAGAGGTTGATGGAGATAGAGTGAAGAAGATGCTTATAAATAAGCATCTTTTTTTGTTAAATCAACATTTTATATTTTCTCGTGGAGCATGTAAAATGTTAAGTAAGAGAAAATGGTTTTATATTAAGGAAGTGTCAAAGCAATGAGTTTCACATTAAATAAATCGATTATTAAAGAAGTGTGCGGAGAGACCTCATATAAAAGAGGTGAAGCCTATTATAAATCAAATAAAGTGATAATAAATCATTATGATGAAAATAAAGAAATTTGCGAGGCGACAGTAAAAGGGAATGAGGATTTCCATGTTATAGTAGAAAAAGCTAAAAAGGGTGATGTTGTTGCGAAATGTAGCTGTCCTTCATTAGCGTCTTTTCAAACGTACTGTCAACATGTTGCAGCGGTATTAATACAAATAAACTATAATCAACAAACAGGTGGAATGAGCTCCACTAGTAACAGAAATGATCAATTGACAAGTGGTATGTTGCAGCTGTTTGCAGACAAACCACTGAGGCCAAAAAGTAAACAACACCGTTTTGATACACGTGAAATGTTAGATATTGAGTTTATATGTACACCAGTAGCTACGAGGAGTGGTGGTGCTCTTCTTGGCATGCAATTGAAACTTGCCAAAGTGTATTTCATAAATCATATTAGAGAATTTCTTTCTAAGGTAGAGAAAAGAGAGTCTTTTCATTGTTCAAATGAATTTACATATACACCAGTTGTACATAGTTTTAAACAAGAAACGGATGCGATTATTCAGCAGCTCATTAAAATGTATCATAACGAAAAAATGTATGAAGATACGCTAGAAGTACATGCGAAACAAGATGAAAGTATGATATTCATACCACCAGTTTCATGGAAAGATATGCTCTCTTCACTTTCTAAAGTTGAATATGTACAGCTGAAACAAAATGAACAACTGTTTCAGGGATTACAAGTTTCAAAAGGTTTGTTGCCGTTACACTTTGAATTTACGAAGGGGAATAATGGCGGATTTACACTTCATATAGATGGTCTAAATCGTGTACAAGTTATGGATATGTATAACAATGCACTTTACGATGGGAAATTATATCACTTACACATTGAAGATTGTATGCGACTTATTGAATTACAAAAGATGATGAGTCGCTCAAATAGTAATCAGTTTTATATTCCAGAAAGTAAGATGGAACATTTCGTCGCGAAAGTTGTACCAGGATTAATGAAGCTCGGAACTGTACACATTGATGAAGTAATATCAGATCGTGTTGAAACACCTTCGCTAAAAGCGAAATTGTATTTAGACCGTGTGAAAAATCGCTTATTAGCAGGTCTTGAATTTCACTATGGGAACGTCATGATTAATCCGCTAGAAGAGGATGGACAGCCGTCTGTTTTTAATCGTGATGAGAAAAAGGAAAAAGAGATTTTAGACATTATGAGTGAAAGTGCCTTTGCAAAAACAGAAGGCGGTTACTTTATGCATAATGAAGAAGCTGAGTATAACTTTTTATATAATGTCGTGCCAACATTAAAAGGTTTAGTTGATATTTATGCGACGACAGCAATCAAATTGCGAATTAGTAAAGGGGATGCAGTTCCTCTTATTAGAGTGAGAAGAAAAGAAAGAATTGATTGGTTGTCATTTCGTTTTGATATAAAAGGAATACCAGAAGCAGAAATTAAAGGTGTATTAGCGGCACTTGAAGAGAAACGTAAATATTATCGATTGGCGAACGGTTCGTTTTTATCGCTAGAGAGTAAAGAGTTTAATGAAATTAATCAGTTTATAAAAGAGTCAGGTATTCGGAAAGAATTTTTACATGGAGAAGAGGTAAATGTTCCGCTTATTCGGAGTGTAAAATGGATGAACGGACTTCACGAAGGCAATGTTTTAAGTTTGGATGATTCAGTTCAAGAGTTAGTAGAAAACATTCAAAACCCGAAAAAATTAAAGTTTGCTGTGCCAAATACTTTAAATGCAGAAATGAGAAAGTATCAAGTATATGGGTTCGAATGGATGAAAACACTTGCTCATTACCGTTTTGGCGGTATTTTAGCAGATGATATGGGACTTGGAAAAACGTTGCAAAGCATTGCTTTTATAGATTCTGTTTTGACTGAGATTCGAGAAAAGAAACTGCCAATATTAGTCGTGTCACCATCATCTCTTGTTTATAATTGGTTTAGTGAATTGAAAAAATTCGCCCCGCATATTAGAGCAGTTATTGCAGATGGAAACCAAGCAGAGCGCCGGAAAATTTTGAAAGATATAACGGAATTTGATGTCGTAATTACGTCATATCCATTACTGAGAAGAGATATAAGATTATATGCAAGACCATTTCATACACTATTTCTTGATGAAGCACAGGCGTTTAAAAACCCTACAACGCAAACGGCAAGAGCTGTGAAAACAATTCAAGCTGAATACCGTTTCGGACTAACGGGTACACCTGTAGAAAATTCATTAGAAGAGCTATGGTCTATCTTCCATGTCGTCTTCCCGGAATTATTACCAGGAAGAAAAGAGTTCGGTGATTTAAGGCGTGAAGATATAGCGAAGCGAGTGAAACCATTCGTATTAAGACGATTAAAAGGGGACGTATTAAATGAGTTGCCAGAGAAAATAGAGCACTTACAATCATCGGAGTTATTACCCGATCAAAAGAGTCTCTATGCTGCTTATTTAGCGAAGTTAAGGGAAGAAACGTTAAAGCATTTAGACAAAGACACGTTACGTAAAAATAAAATTAGAATTTTAGCTGGTTTAACGAGATTGCGACAAATTTGTTGTCATCCCGCTTTATTTGTTGATGATTACAAAGGAAGTTCAGCTAAATTTGAACAACTGTTAGAGATTTTAGAGGAATGTAGAAGTACAGGAAAGAGAATATTAATTTTTTCTCAATTTACGAAGATGCTTTCCATTATTGGTCGTGAGTTAAATCGACAAGCAATTCCATACTTTTATTTAGACGGGAGTACACCAGCGCAGGAACGTGTAGAGCTGTGCGATCGGTTTAACGAAGGAGAAGGAGATCTATTTCTCATTTCTTTAAAAGCTGGTGGTACCGGACTTAATTTAACTGGTGCAGATACAGTAATATTATACGATTTATGGTGGAATCCAGCTGTTGAACAACAAGCGGCGGATAGAGCGTATCGAATGGGACAAAAAAATACAGTGCAAGTTATAAAGCTAGTAGCCCAGGGAACAATTGAGGAGAAAATGCATGAACTGCAAGAAAGTAAGAAAAATTTAATCGCTGAAGTGATTGAGCCGGGAGAAGAGAAATTGTCCTCAATCACAGAGGAAGAAATTCGAGATATTTTAATGATTTAATATAAAAAAGCTATGCCTTCGAATTTATGAGGGCATAGCTTTTTTGTTGTAATAATTATATTTTGTTTTGTACAAAGTAAAGAAATCAAATGTTATTTAAATTACTTCTTTGTACCTTTACTTTTGTATGGTTTGGCAGCTGCCTTTTTCTTTGCACTTGATTGCCAACGGTTCCATCCTTTACTTCCTGTACCTTGTCCTACACCTTTTTTCGGTTTTGCTTTCGTTTTACTCATATGATCACTCCGTTATATAAAAATCTTATTTGATAATAGTCAATGATTTAGAAAATACTCTTTATAAATGACTATGATTGCTTTAAGTAAAAATAAACTGCTTGAATGCTATAGTATAACATGAATTTGCAAGTAAACTGAAAGGAATTATAAAGAAAATGAAAATAATAAGAAATACTGCGGATTCTATATTCCGAACGATCACATTAATTGTTGTGTATACGTTAGTTTCGGTCAGTGAAACATTTTTTGGATTGACGAGGCAGAAAAAGTAAAGATGTTAAATTAACAACAATCAATAAAGCCGTAAAATAAAGAATTGAAAAACATTTTAAAACTTTTTGTTGACTTTCTTTATTTTTTGTATAGAATAATCATTAATAAAATGTTTCAGAGATGTGACAATAAAACGACTATGAAAGGACGAGTAGTAGTAGGACGTAGTTTAAGCGAGTCAGGGGTGGTGTGAGCCTGATACGAAGCCTATTATGAAGAACCTCCTGGAGTTGCTAACCGAAATCCTTTATAGGAAAGTAGACTTAGCCGGGAACTTCGCCGTTACAAGAAGAACAGTATCGAGATATTTTATCTCCGTATTGTATAAGTGAGCAACCTCTGTTGCTAATTTGGGTGGTACCGCGGAACCAAAGCCTTTCGTCCCAGTTTTTTGGGAAAGAAGGGCTTTTTTTGTTGGCTTCTTTTCACAACATCCAAACATTTTAGGAGGAAACCACCATGTATCAATCATTAATGACAGTAAGAGAGACTCAAATCGCAATTAAGGAAGTTAAAACATTTTTCGAGGACCAATTAGCAAAACGCCTGGAACTATTCCGCGTATCTGCACCATTATTCGTAACGAAAAAATCAGGATTAAACGATCACCTAAACGGTGTAGAACGCCCAATTGAATTTGATATGTTACATTCAGGAGAAGAATTAGAAATTGTTCATTCACTAGCGAAATGGAAACGATTTGCATTACATGAATACGGATACGAAGCTGGTGAAGGTTTATATACAAACATGAACGCGATTCGTCGTGATGAAGAACTTGATGCAACGCATTCCATTTACGTTGACCAATGGGATTGGGAAAAAATCGTTCAAAAAGAATGGCGTACTGTCGATTACTTACAAAAAACAGTACAAACAATTTATGGAATATTCAAAGATTTAGAAGATCACTTATTTGAAAAATATCCGTTCCTTGGAAAGTATTTACCAGAAGAGATTGTTTTCATTACTTCTCAAGAACTAGAAGATAAATATCCAGAATTAACACCGAAAGATCGTGAACACGCAATTGCAAAAGAACACGGTGCAGTCTTTATTATTGGAATTGGTGATGCACTTCGTTCAGGTGAAAAGCATGACGGACGCGCGGCTGATTATGACGATTGGAAATTAAACGGTGATATTTTATTCTGGCACCCAGTACTACAATCTTCATTTGAATTATCATCAATGGGAATTCGTGTTGATAGTAAATCGCTTGATGAGCAGCTAACGAAAACTGGTGAAGACTTCAAACGTGAGTATGATTTCCATAAAGGTATATTAGAAGACGTACTACCATTAACAATCGGCGGTGGCATTGGACAATCAAGAATGTGCATGTACTTCTTACGTAAAGCACATATCGGTGAAGTTCAATCTTCTGTATGGCCTGACGATTTACGTGCAGCTTGTAAAAAAGAAAACATTCATCTGTTTTAATAGAAGTGAGGGAATAGCTTAAATATAGAGCTATTCCCTCTTTTTTAATTGTGTAAACGAATGGTTTACAGAGAGTTTTACTAATGGTTTCTTTCATTTATATCTCTTTTTATGTAATAATTTGTTAAAGGAGGGGACGTTATGAGCATAGGAGAACAGCTAAAAAAACTACGAGAATCAAAGGGGTTTTCGCAAGAGGATGTTGCTAAAAAGATTGGTGTGACAAGGCAAGCAGTATACAAATGGGAAAATGATAAAAGTTATCCTGATATTGACAATCTAATTTTACTAAGCGAAATGTACAATGTTACGCTTGATGAGTTAATAAAAGGGAAACAGAATATTAAAGAAAAAATACATATTGATGAAGAAGATGAGGATTTTGAGAAAGAGAATGAGTTTGGTTTTTATATTGGATTTGGTTTGCTAATTTTAAGTGCTTTCGTTGATTATGAAGGAATGCAAGAAATTTTATTAGGAATAGCACTATTCATGATAGTTTTTTACTCTGACGTGAAGAAAGTTATTTTGAATGAGTTCAGATCGTTTTTTAAAAGAAAAGATATATATGATAAGAGGTGAGAAGAATCAGTTATATTTCCTAGGAAAGAGTATAAGAAGTAATTGAATTGTTTCATAATGATTTTAGGATATTGATAGTGTGTTAAAAAGTTCAAACAAGCATAACCCCGTTCTAAAGCTAGAACGGGGTGCAAAATCTAAGTTTTATGAAGCGAGAATTTCTTTCAAATATTTTTACTTTAGTAAAGACTTCTTATAAAACATTACTTATTTATTCCCGAGTTCTTCTGCTAAACCGATTAAAATTCCTTCGACTCCACGAATGTAGCAGAGACGATACGAGTTCTCGTACTGAACTACTTCACCAACGAGCTCTGCACCATGCTTAGTGAGTCTCGATACCATTTCGTCAATATCTTCAACGGTAAACATGACGCGTAGATAACCGAGAGCGTTCACAGGAGCATTTCGGTTATCTGATATAGTAGGTGGGGTGAGAAATCGCGAAAGTTCAATTCGACTGTGGCCATCTGGAGTGACCATCATAGCAATCTCTACGCACTGAGAGCCGAGTCCAGTTACGCGACCAGCCCATTCACCTTCGACAGTGGCTCGCCCTTCGAGGTTCAAGCCAATCTCCTCGAAGAAAGAGATTGCGTTATCAAGGGATTCTACAACGATGCTGACATTGTCCATTCGTAGTAATTTGTTTTTTGCCATAGTCTTATCTCCTTATGTATAAAAGTTTATTATTTAATCATCCTCATAATTATACTACTAAGTAGTTACAAATTCCTTTCAGTCAAAAACACCTTGTCATAGTATATGAAAAGGTGACAAGGTGTTTTTTTATATGTCATATAGCATCTTGTTAACGAACAGCGTTTTATTTAAGAGGAAGGAAGTAGATTAATATGATTTTTTTATAAGCGTTACTAAACATATCAAATTAGCTCATTTGCACGAAAGGCTCAATTTTCGCCATAAATGATTGATGCAGCGCCTCAACGCCTGTTACTAAATGAAGGCGGTCAATAACGACAGACACTTTAATTTCTGATGTACTTACCATTTTAATATGAATATCTTCTTCTTTTAAAGTAGTGAACATATTTGCAGCGACACCTGGGTTAGATACCATGCCAGATCCTACGATTGATACTTTTGCTAAGTGATTTTCATGTTCTACAGATTCGTAGTGAAGAGTTTCTTGATTTTGTTCCAAAACTTTTAAAGTTTCTCTTAAATCATTCGAGTGAATGGAGAAGGAGAGATGTACAGTTCCTTCATTTGTAATACTTTGAATGATGATATCTACATTAATGTGTGCTGCTGCTAATGTAGAGAAAACTGTTGAAAGCGAGCCTTGTTCTAGTCCTTTAATTGTGACACGTGTAATGTTATCCTCAAATGCAATACCTTTAACGATTGATTGTTGTTCCATGTTACATTCTCCTTTTACAATTGTTCCGTTTTCTTGTTCCATACTTGAGCGAACTTCTAAAACTACGTTATGATTTTTAGCAAACTCAACAGCGCGCGGGTGTAATACGCCAGCACCGAGATTAGCAAGCTCTAACATTTCGTCATAAGAAATTTCATCTAATTTGTAAGCATCTTTTACAACTCGTGGGTCCGTCGTATATACGCCTGTCACATCCGTATAAATATCACATTTTTTTGCTTTAAGTGCAGCGGCTAGTGCGACAGCAGTCGTATCAGAACCACCACGGCCAAGCGTTGTAATTTCATTTTTTACACTTATACCTTGGAAACCAGCTACGATAACAATCGTGCCTTCAGCAAGATAAGATTGAATACGATCTGTATGAATGTCAGTAATCCGTGCACTACTATGTACAGATTCTGTCGTAATACCAGCTTGCCATCCTGTTAATGAAATTGCATGATAGCCTTTTGCTTGCAGTGCCATTGTTAATAATGAAATAGTTACTTGTTCTCCTGTAGATAGAAGCATATCCATTTCACGTTTACTTGGATTTTCTGTAATAGCGTTAGCGAGTGCGACAAGTTCATCTGTACTTTTTCCCATTGCTGAAACGACAGAGACAATGCTATGACCTCGTTCATATTCTTCAATAATTAAATTTGCTACATGTTGAATGCGTTCGACGCTTCCGACCGAAGTGCCACCAAATTTTTGAACAATTGTTTCCATTACAAATTCCTTCTTTCGTCTATTTTTAAGAATAGATTAGGAAATATATAAATCCCAATACTCCTGTAGTTACCAGAAAGACAAACAAAAAACACCATCTCAAATAAGTGAGGATGGTGCTGTTACAGGAAAAGGGAAACAGAAAACGGAGCTAATAAAAAAACCGCCAAAAAAGGAATATCATAAAAAATGATATCTCTTTTTTGTAGATAGCTCTTCATACGTACACGTCTGTACATATGACAGTTCTGTTTCTATTCGAAAACAGCCCCAATTGATAAATGCAGAGAAATTTATCAATTTCGGCAATACTTCCTTTCATCTAAGTTCATAGACATCTCTGTGTCTCCATTAGAATACTCATAAGTATCGCAACCTCTATCTCACGTTTTAGGCGAGAGTGTTTGATTTATGAAGTTGTTGGTAACATTTGTTTTATAATAATTTAAATTTTTCGGGGAATCAAGTGTTTTATATATATTTTAAAAATTCTTTCTTTTTCAGAAAAAGTTTGTGAAAAATGTAGCAAAATAAATTCATTGCATGTACATTAAACTTATAGTGCATAGGAGGTGGGAGAATGAAAAGGAAACAGCCTATTTATGTTGCGACAAAAATGAACACGACGATGGAAAAATTATGGGAATATACGCAAGAGCCAGATATACATACAGAGTGGGATGCTCGCTTTACTGAAATTTCGTATTTAGAGAAAAAAGAAGGAGAACCACAGAAGTTTTTGTATAAAACAAAGATTGGATTTGGGCTTGAAATAGCTGGAGAAGGGGAATCAATAGGTGAAATAAGAAAAGAAACTGGTGAAAGAATTTCTTCTTTAAAATTTTGGACGGATAATACATTATCTCTTATTCAAATAGGACGTGGTTATTGGAAGTATACGCCGAATAAAGAATACATCCATTTTGAGACACAATATGATTATGATACAAGATTTGGTCGTATAGGAAATGTAATAGATTCCTATATTTTTCGTCCGTTATTAGGTTGGGCGACCGCTTGGAGTTTTGATGCCTTAAAATTATGGGTAGAAAAGGGGCTTCATCCTAGGTTACTAATTAGAAGAACAATGACGTATTGGCTCGTATGTTTTTTATTTGCTTTTGTATGGATATATCAAGGGATAGTGCCAAAACTACTGTTTACTCATTTAGAAGAAGTAAAGATGCTTTCTGTATTAATTGGTTCAAATGAAAGTAGTGTATGTATACTTAAAATAATTGGGGTGTTAGAAATAATTTTCGGTGTCGTATGGCTGTTGCCACTAACAAAACGAAAATTATTTATACTGCATATTATTGTGTTACTAGTTTTAACATTAGCGGCAGGGTTTACGGATATCAAAAGCTTTACAGGTCCGTTTAATCCGATTACATTAAATGTTCTTCTAATGGGGTTATCAATTGTCGGTTATATAAATAGTTTTGATTTACCAAGCGCGAAAAATTGCAAGAGGGCGAGAAAGGGATAAGTGTATGGCTAATATGTATGAACGATTATTAGGGGATACCTATAAAAATCTTCATCCTGAATTGCAGAAGCGTTATGCGATTACAGAAGAGAATAGTTTTATAGGGGAAGGAAAGATGGATGGAATTTACGGTGGTTCTTTTTTCGTGAAATTTATATTGAAAATTGCATCGAAGTTTCGAATGTTTTTCTCGGAACGAGGAGAGGAAATTCCATTTACGATACAAAACATAGCTGAGCGAGATGAATATGGACAAGAATTAGTAAGGTGGAACCGTACTTTTTATTTTCATAATAAGAAAAGATATTTTAACGCAGTTATGCAATTGGATGAAAACGAAAATGAAATTGTAGATTATTTTGGCGAACCACATTTACTCGTTTCTACACTACATTTTCATATCGATGAGTTAGGGGCAATGCATATTTCTTCAAAGAAACAATGGTTTTATATGTTTGGAAGAAAAATGCCGTTGCCAAAATTCTTGTATGGTGAAGCAAAAATTGTTGAAAGTTATGATGCAACACTACAGTGTTTTCGAATTCATGTACAAGTACGAAACCCGTTAATTGGCTCGCTTTTTTCATATAAGGGAACATTTGTGGAAAGGAACTAAACGATATGAAAAATATAATATTTGGGCTTGCTTGTTATGTTGTTTTTTTAATATATGAGTGGTCGAATATAAACCCTGTTGAAGCAATTATATTATTATCTATTTTATTATTTATACCAATATCATTTTGTATTGTTGATAAAAGAAAAAGAGATGGTTCGCATTTATTATTTTATAAATTCGTATCGTTTTTATATCCAATCGCAGCAATTTGTGCAATGCTAGCTTTCTTCACAAATCACTATTTATTTGCGCTAGTTTGGTTTGTATATACAGGAATTGTTGCGTTATTTGGTGTAAGTAGATTGCTAGAAAGGGGATGGAAGCCGTTAGAAGAGACCGCCATAGATAGTGCATTTATTTATTTGTTTTTAGGTGGTTTTTGGTTTTTTGCTTCAGTAGCAAAACTTTCAATTATGCATTTTAGCTCTGACATTGTTTTACTCACAGCTGCACATTTTCATTATTCGGCGTTTCTATTGCCATTATCAGCTGGTTTAATAGGGAGAAAAAGAGAAAAGAGAAGTAAAGTGTATGATGTTATTATGTTTATCATCATGATTTCACCTATGACAGTTGCAATAGGAATTACATACTCAAGAATATTTGAATTTTTTGCAGTGTTCCTATATTTATGTGCGATTTATGGGTATGGATTTTACGTTTGGAGAGCAAAATTTAATGCTATCAGTGCAAAGATTCTTCTAATCGTTTCGTCTAGTACACTCATGGTTACAATTATGTTCTCACTCATATATTCATACGGGAATTTGAAGCATGTATTGACGATTACAATTGCTCAAATGGTTTGGATTCACGGTGTTGTCAACGGAATTGGAGTAGCGTTACCGGCATTTGTCGGCTGGATGATCGAAAAGAGTGTTCCGAATTATAAATACTATGGGAAACCAATGAGTAAGTTAAGAGGAAATGTGGCAATTGGTGAGGCTTATTTATATAGCAGCAATTTAGTAGACAGTAAGGAATACAACGGTTTAGTTGATAAAGTAAATGACTTTCATAGTGAGTCATTTGATGTGACGAAGGTTCCTTTAAGGATTATTCGTTTTTATGAAAACACAACAGAGTATGAGTTGCAATCAAATATTAAATGGGCTCGTTGGTTCCGCCCGTTTGCATTTTGTTATGAGAAAATGAGCAAGCGTGTGGGACAAATACATTTAGGGATGGGCGGCAAGTGGGAAACGATGCATGGCTCTATCATTGGTGTAATGGATGAGAAAGACGGAAGAGAGAATGTAAGGGCTTGGCTAAGGAAAAATGAAGCAGGTAAATCTATTTTTGTAGCTCTTTATTCAAAGCATACATATAAGAACGAGACATACATGAATATTGCATTACCTTTACCATATTCGAATATGACAGGGATTTTGAAATTATGTAATAAGAGTAATGATTTAATCATTACTAGTAAGCTAAGAAGAAATGGTAAGGGAGATGAGGGTATTTATTTACATACTCGTTTCTTTACAATACGTTTACCGTTAGCAGAGACTTTCGTCATTACAGAGGATAAGGATAAAATGTTAACAGCTCATCATAGCATGTGGATATTTGGACTTAAATTTTTACATATTCATTATAAGATTGAAAAAATTACTTAGAAGTAAGAAAGGCTTGGACAGGTTTCCAAGCTTTTTTTATGTATGGGTAATTGTCATAGAAATTTGTTTATTTAGCTCATTATCCCAAACACGTTGAATTTCAAAAGTGCCTGTTTCAAAAAATAATGGGAATCTCTCTTTAAACCAATCTTGCATAGGAAGATGTAGTGCTGTATCGATTGGTATCCAGGATAATTCGCCTTCAGGAGGATTCAAAAGGAGTTCACCTTCAAATGAATTTGTCCAATAGTTAAATACCATATATCGAACATTTTCTTTCGGATTTACGTATTCATCTAATCCCTTAAAAGTTAAATTTGAAACAAGTAATCCAGTTTCTTCTTTTACTTCTCGTTTAGCAGCTTGAACGATACTTTCTGGAAAATCTACTTTTCCGCCAGGAGCGATGTAGCCAGGAAAACCTCGATGGTCGGGGCGTTTTATAAGTAAAACATCATTATTTCGTTGGATCATACACATTGTATAGATGCGGTGCTCGATGTTATGTGAATTTGAAGGCATTGTAATGTATTCTCCTTTATTTTTCTTGATAATTTTACCATAACATAATAGTTTCTTATATAATTAAAATAGAATATTATTAATTTTCGGCACTTTATTATGAAGTCTATAATCATTTGAAAAGAGGAGAGAAAGATGCAAGGGGAATTACAAAGAGAAAAAGATTTAGGGTATGTTGGCAAATTATTATCGCCAGTTAAAGCGTCACCACATTTTAACTTTTTATGGATTGGACAATTACTCTCGGCCTTAGGCAGTTCGATAACTATGGTCATACTTCCAGTTGTTGTGTATTCATTAACTGGCTCAACAGTTGTGATGGGGATGACAATGGCAATGTACATGCTACCTAATATTCTCGCTTTACCGTTTGCAGGTTTAATTGTAGACCGAATTGATCGGGTTAAATTAATGTTATTTACGGATATACTCCGCTGTATATTAATGCTATTACTTGCATCGCTTATATTTATGGATTTATTAACAATTACAGTTTTATATATTCTCGTTGCCTTATACGGACTTATGGAAGGGATATTCCAACCAGCATATTCTGCTGTAAGGGCAAAAGTATTCGTTCCTGAAATTCGTAATGCAGCTAACGCACTCACTCAAATGAGTAATCAAGGTATACGATTAATTGGGCCAGCACTTGGTGGGTTAATCGTATCGGTTGCGTCTGCAGGGATAGGTTTCGGCCTAGATGCAGTAACGTACTTATTATCATTTTTATGTTTATTATTTTTAAAAGAAATTAAGTTTAAAAAAGTAAAACCCATTGAAAAGAGTAAGCTTAATTACAAACAAGAGTTTATGGAAGGTGTTTTAGTTTTAAAAAGTCATCCGTGGCTGTGGATTACAATTTTAGTTTTTTCTTTTATAAATATTTGTTATGCCGGCATTATCGTCGTATTAATTCCGTGGTTATTTAATGTTCATCATCATTTTGAAGCTTACGTGTATGGACTTGGCATGGCCTTTTCTGGTGGTGGGGCTGTAATTGCCGCATTAATATTTGGTGGGAAAGAGCGGTGGCATAAGAGAGGATTACTGGCTTATGGAGGTGTTTTAATTAGTGGTATTGCTTTATTAATTATGCCATTCATTTCTTGGGCACCCGCTTTAATATTCTTAATGGCAATTGAAGGATTTGGCATGATGATATTTGGACTCATTTGGGAAACGAGTTTACAGGAACTTGTACCGGAAGAAGCATTCGGAAGGGTGGCAAGCCTTGATATGTTGGGTTCTTTTGCTTTATTGCCATTAGGGTATGTAGTTGTAGGTTGGTTAGCTACTGTCATAGGTGGCGAGATAACTATTATAACACTAGCTAGTTTAGTAATTTTAACAATTGGAATCGCATTGTCTGTACCGAGTATTCGTCGATTTAATTGATTATATGGGAAAAGAGGGGGATATGCATGACTATAGAAAACTTGAAAGATATAGTAACAAGGCAATTAGAGAGTAAATACATTTTGGAAGAAAAGGTCTTTGAAGCGAACAATTTTACAGTCTGTATCGCTACCCATATAGAAAATAATCTAGCATATAATCAATTAGTATTAATAAAACATCTTTGTAATGAAAAACCGTCCGTACATATTTGGCACAAGAAAATTAGTATGGAAGCAACAGAATTGGAAATCACAAAAGAAGTGACGGAAGCGATACAAGCGGGTTTCAAAAGAGAAGAATAAGCCCTAAAGAAATTAGGACTTATTCTTCATTAAATACAAATGTTTGTTTCATTTTTTCACCTTCATTTACCGGATGGCCGTTATAAGAGAAATTCTTTTCTTCCCAAGTGATCACAACTTTAAAATTATGACTATTAAAGTCTAATGGGAATACCATGTAGTCAAAGCTTGTATGACTTTTAGAAATATTTTCATTAGGTGTAGTAGGTTTAAAGGTAGCTTTAGAGGTAGGATTGTTATCAAGTATTTCCACAGATACGTTTGATACATCATGACCGATGTTTTTTACGAGTAAACTATACGTATCAAATACACCTTGTTTTGGCTGGATTGCTTGCTTGTTTGAGTTATGAGATTTATCAATTTCGACATACCATTGTTTAGACTTTGACGCAATCGGTAGTGACTGAAATGTGTAAGCACTAGCTTGCATTGGTAGTGCTAAACATATAAGCGTAAAGAGAGTTAATATTTTTCGTTTCATTTTTTGAGAGCTCCCATTCTTTAATGGATTTACTTGTTATTATCCTCTTTTTACGAGTAAATATACCATATAATGTAAAGTGGTTATTGTGAGTAGTGAATCAATATCTTATTCACTACTCTTATAGCTGGCATAATTACGTATGTAGTAAGAAAGAATAAATTTGTTTTTTCTATACTTAGATTACTGCTCTTTTTAAAAGGGCTATTTTTATGTTTTAATAAAAAGAATATACTAAGAGTTCTGTATAAATTATTTATTTTAATGTAGTTAAATGTGCTTATATATGTGAAATTAGAGGAGGAAGCTGTGTAGAGATGTTTCTACACAGCTATTTAGGATATGAAAAAATTACCAAAAATATGTTAAAATAACATTGTCATACAACAAGGGGGATTTGTTTTATGGAAAATGGACATCTTGCTAAAGTAGACTTAACGAAAAAAATTGAATCAAAATCTAAGTACAATAAGAAATTAGAAAAATATCAAAGGCACTTATTAGCATTACAGCAAATTTTGAAAGAAGAAAAAATCGCGGTTATGCTTGTTATGGAAGGATGGGATGCGGCTGGTAAAGGTGGGGCAATTAAGCGGGTGACGGAACATCTTGACCCGCGTGGGTTCCAAGTAAATCCAATTGGAGCGCCTGCACCTCATGAAAAACGTTACCATTATTTGCAACGTTTCTGGCGTAAAATTCCACAGTACGGGCAAATCACCATTTTTGATCGCTCATGGTACGGTCGTGTGTTAGTTGAGCGTGTTGAAGGATTTGCTACAAAGGAAGAGTGGATGAGAGCATATGATGAGATTAATGATTTTGAAAAACTACTAACAGATGACCATTACATAATAGGGAAGTTCTTCTACCATATAAGTAAAGAGGAACAGTTAAAGAGATTTAAAGATAGAGAGAAAAATCCTTTGAAAAGATGGAAAATTACAGACGAAGATTGGCGTAATCGTGAAAAATGGGATGAATATGTTGAAGCAATGGAAGACATGTTTGAAAAAACAAGTAAGCCAAATGCGAAGTGGCATATTATTGAAAGTAACGATAAATTGTATGCTCGTGTGAAAACGTTAAAAATTATTATTTCATTCATTGAGGATTATTTCTTAGAACATGGTATAGAATTGCCTTCTTATTATTATGAAATGAAAGAGGATATCGAAGTTTTGCAAGATGTAGGTGTTAAAGAGTAAAAAAGAAAATGGTCCTGTGAATTGGTGAAACCAAATTATGGGGCTTTTTTATTTAGAAACATTTTACAATTAACAGAATAAGGTATATAATCAATAATCATATTAACATTGTTAATATGATTATTGATTATATACTATGTGGGGGTTTTACTTTGAAGGGAAGAGATGTTGTTTTAGGTTTATTAATGGAAAAGGAATTGTCTGGTTACGATATTAAAATTGTGTTTGAAGACGTATTTACTCATTTTTTTGATGGAAGTTTTGGAATGATTTATCCAACGTTACGACAATTGGAGAATGAAGGGAAAATAAAAAAAGAGGTTGTCATGCAAGAGGGAAAACCGAATAAGAAAATGTACTTTATTACAGATGAGGGGCGTGAAGAATTTTATCAATACATGCAGACACCTGTAGAGAAGGATGTTTTACGTTCGGATTTTTTAATGAGAATGTATTTTGGTAACTATAGTGATGATGTAACAATAAAAAAATGGATTAAAGATGAAATTGAAAGAAAAGAAGCGTACATTGCAGATCTTCGATTGAAATATGAAAAGTGGAGAGTAGGTATTACTTTCGTCGAAGAAATTTCACTAGATGTAGGTATTGCATCGTATAGTGCACAAGTGGAGACTTTGAAGAAAAAATTAGAAGAGTTAGAGGCGAAAGAAAACAATAAAACAGAAGAATGAAAAACGCGTTCACAATAAATAAAGGGGTATATAAAGATGGAGCA
Source organism: Bacillus sp. FSL K6-1218 (assembly GCF_038006445.1). Classification (NCBI taxonomy): domain Bacteria; kingdom Bacillati; phylum Bacillota; class Bacilli; order Caryophanales; family Bacillaceae; genus Bacillus; species Bacillus sp. FSL K6-1218. The sequence continues at coordinate 1,728,993 of NZ_JBBOVE010000001.1, forward strand.
ATCAAAGGGTATTAAGATTGTCTTTTTAATGTGTCTAGGTATCTTTCTTTGTATGATTGATACGACAATTATGAATATAGCTTTACCGGCAATACAATCGAGTGTAAATACTTCGTTAGAAAAGATGTCTTGGGTATTAAATGTTTATACAATGACGATTGCAGTACTTGCCATTCCGTTAGGGCGGATAGCTGATATCTTTGGAAAAGCAAAGATGTATATTCTTGGTCTGGTGATTTTTGGTGGTGGATCGGCACTTTGCGCTTTTGCTAATACAGGTGATTTTCTTATTTTTTCTCGTTTTATACAAAGTATTGGGGCAGCAATTTTATTTCCAACAAGTATGGTAATTGGTGTATCAGCTATGCCGTTAGCTAAAAGGCATGTTGCGCTTGCAATTTTAGGAGTAACACAAGGATTGTCAGCTGCTATGGGACCAGTAATAGGTGGAATTATTACGCAAAATTTAGGATGGAGATGGGTGTTCTTCGTTAATGTTCCGGTTTGTATAATAGGAATCGTGTTATGTTGCATCATGCTACAAATAAAAAATGAAGAACGTATTATCTCAAAAATAGATTGGATAGGACTACTATTAAGTAGCACAGCAATTTTTTCATTTACTCTCATATTAGTAAAAGGTAATACATGGGGATGGCAAAGTAATATTGCTTTGTCTTGTTATGCAATTAGCACTATTTCTCTTATTCTATTTGTTTTAGTAGAACGAAAGATTCATAATCCAATGGTGAATTTAAAGTTATTTCAAGATCGAATGTTTGTCGGAGCGTCAATCGTTGTTATATTGAGTAATTTATTTTTAATTGGAGTTACTGTATTGCTTCCAACTTTCTTGACGAAACTACAAGGTCGAACGGAAATTGAAGCGGCTTTTTTAGTGACACCAATTTCAGCAATGATATTTTTTGTCTCACCAGTTGCAGCAACTTTAATTGAAAAACTCGGAAAAGTAACTATTATTTTGTCAGGCTTTCTTGTTATGGGGCTTTCCTACTATTGGTTGCAAATAATCAATGTTAATTCAACAAATATAGAAATTATTATTCCATGTATGATATTAGGTGTTGGATATGGTTTAGTAGTGGGGCCAATTACAGTTTTAAGTGCTTCTTCATTTGAAGGAGAACTGTTAACTGCTTCTCAAAGTGTTGTATCAATGTTACGACAAGTTGGAATTGTATTGGCGGTTGCAATATTTGTCTCTAATTTAACTCACAATTTAACTGTAAATAAAGAAAAAGTATATCGTTATGCAGAAGAAAAGGTGCGTAATATTCATGTGAATAGTGCTGAGCAAACTGAAATTTTACAAATGACTAAAGAGAAAATAGAGAATCAAAGTTTAGAGTCGAATATAAATAAGAAACAAAATGCAATGACAATGGGATTAAGTAAAGAGAAAAAGGAAGAATTGATTCGCGACAAGACGGATGAAATATTAAGAGAAGTTCCAGTAGAATATAGAGATGTAAAAAGAGAAGAAGTTATGAGGCAAGTGACAAAAGAAGTTGAAAAACAAGAGGAAAGTATAAAGAAAGAGGTACTCACATTTTCGAATGATGTGAATCATTATGCCAAGAATCAGATGGCAATGAGTTTTACAGATTTATATAAAGCAAGTGTGCCAATTATTTTAATTTGTGCTTTCGTAAGTTTGTTGTTTTGGGAAGGGAAAGCTTTGAGTAAAAAGAGAAGGGGAAGATTAGTAGAAGAAGCGTAAAGAAAAACAGGCTGCTATAGCCTGTTTTCCTTACGTTAGTATGAAAAATCTGGATTTAATTCTTTAAATTTATGACTATAATGCCTTTTATTATTAAAACCAACAAAATCAATTCCGACGCAAGATTCTAAATTTCCGTCTACAATCGTAGAATCCACGAAGCTTAAATGTTTTAATTTTTGTAGTTCTTTAATGAATTGTAGATTTCGTATGTTACCACAACTTGATAAGATGAGAGTTTCTAATTCCGTTAAATAGCGCAAATATTCGTGGTTTTTAAGCTTACTGCAATGGTCGAATTCGATGTATTTTAAAGTTGAAGCATTGTTTTCAATTTCATCAATATGCTCTAAATTTCTTAAATAATTGAGTTCTAAATGCTTTAATTTAGGTAATGACCTACATCCTTTTAATGAATTAATGTTCCCTTGTGTAATGCTTAGTTTTTCAATTTTTTGTAAAGACATTAATTCTTCAAGGTTCTTTTGTTTCGGTTTGTATTTCCGAATGTATAGTTCTTTTAAGTTAGGACAAGATTCGAAGCCTTTAATGTTTTTATTACACTGTATGTGAAGTTCCTCTAAATTTGTAAAGCTTTCTAGCTCTGTTAAGTTTAGTGGAACTTGTGGTTCTTCTAGTGATAAAGATTTTAAGTTTTTTAATTTATATAGGGCTGAATAATCAGTAATATATATACTACTAATGTGTAAGCTTTCAATTTGCGGGCAGCGTTCAAGAAAATTAATATGGTGCAAACTATACCTAAGATCATTAATGTAAACATCAGTAAAGTTGTTTGTATTAATGAAGTTTACGTATTCATCCAGTCTGTTTTCATGGATTTGTACTGTGCCATCCATAACTAAAAAGTTTTGTGGTTTCTTTTTGATAGATATTTGTAAAGGATTCATGTATTGAAATATTTCTGTCTTGTTTTCTAAAATAGTTTCAACACTTCTTTTGACAGTTGGAACATTGTCTCTTTGTTTGTAAGCTATTAAGGTTGACTTTATTTCTGACGGATCTGTTAATAAAATTTTTGGAGCCATTTCATGTAGTACATCTTCATTTGCAGGTATACAGCTAACCATTGCATCAAGTGCTATTAAACTTAAAGGGTGTCCTTTTGTTAGCCAAGATTTAATTCGTCTCCAAGTTAGTTGTGATACTGCAGCTAATCGCGCCCAATCGTTATGAAATGATACTGCATGTTCCTCTATCCAATCTAATGTTTCTGAGGATTGAAAAGAATGCAGACAAATGAAGGAAGTGGTCGGAAGCTCACTTTTTAATACTGTTTTTAGCCTTTCTATTACTAAAGGAAAGGCTTCTTCAAATGGTAAACAATAAGCTGCAGCGTGAGAAAGAGGTGCAAGTAAATCTTCATCAAATGCCTTCCACAGTTTTCTTATCCAATCTGAGGCGAATTCTCCTAGTATACATATAACAATCTCAAGTAATCTAGTTTTAATTACACCATTCATTGTGTTTGAAAAGCGATTTATAACAGCATCTAGTACTTCGTTTTGATCGTACCTATTAAGAGCTTCAATTTCTGCTTCTTGAAGAAACCATCTAGTCATGGTGTAATCAAGTAATTCCTCTAAACTAGAGCGAACTTCTTCTAAAGTGGGGACGGGTGTAAGTTTGTGCTCATTCATCTCTAATTTTGGTTGCTTCGCTTTACCATCTTCTTCATAAAAACTATCATGCAAATAATATTTATAAGGTGAGTGAATCATTACAAGGTGGTACCATTCTTTAGGATGTAAAGATAACGAAATAAGACGCTCATGACATTGGTTACATAATTTATAAGGTTGATTTGCTTGATCGGATTCTTCTATTTTATATACTGGATCATGTTTGCAAGCTTCACATAATTCTACTGTTTTTTTCATTGTTTTCTCCTTGCATATTGTGAATATTAGTATTTTTAATATAGCATGGGATAAGTCGAGTATGATTAGAAAGTTTTTTAGAATGAAAGGAAGGAATGGAAAATGCCATTGAATATGTAACGTTATACATAGTACATTAACAAGAGGGATTAATTTTAAAAGGAGGATGGGGAATTGCTAGATAAGGCAGGGGCTTTAATAGATAATCATGTGTACACAGAAGAAGAGCAACAAAAACTATACAAACGAACGTTAATAATCGTCAGCATTTCACAAATGTTTGGCGGTGCAGGACTAGCTGCTGGTATTACAGTGGGAGCACTTCTTGCGCAGCAAATGCTTGGAACAGATGCATTTGCAGGATTACCAACTGCTATGTTTACATTAGGATCGGCATTCGCAGCTTTCATAGTAGGGAAGCTTTCGCAACGATATGGACGCCGGATAGGTCTTGCAACAGGGTTTATAGTAGGCGGATTTGGAGCAATTGGTGTTGTAATGGCAGCTTTAACAAATAGTATTATTCTTTTACTTATTTCTTTACTTATATATGGTGCCGGTACAGCCACGAATCTACAAGCTCGTTATGCAGGTACAGATTTAGCAGATAAGAAGCAGAGAGCAACGGCTGTTAGTATTACGATGGTAATGACGACTTTCGGTGCAGTTGCAGGACCAAATTTAGTAGGGGTAATGGGAAGTTTTGCTCATTCAATTGGAGTTCCTAAACTTGCAGGTCCGTTCATACTATCGGCAGCAGCATTTATACTGGCGGGTCTAGTTCTTTTTGTTATGCTTCGTCCAGATCCTTTGATTATTGCTAACATAATAGAAAGATATAAACAGGAACATACATATAAAGGACAACCAATAACAGAAGAAGCGAAAGAAAATAAACGAGGTATTACAGTTGGAGCAATCGTAATGATACTTACGCAAATAGTGATGGTTGCGATTATGACGATGACGCCAGTTCATATGGGACACCACGGTCACGGTTTAAGTGCGGTAGGACTTGTGATAGGTTTTCATGTAGGTGCAATGTATCTTCCATCTCTCGTTACAGGAATGTTAATTGATAAAATTGGCCGAACTACAATGAGCATAGCTGGTGGAGTGATTTTACTTGCAGCGGGTGTCATAGCTGCGATAGCGCCAAGTGATTCTTTATTATTATTAATCGTTGCTCTGTCTTTACTTGGGCTAGGATGGAACCTCGGATTGATAAGTGGTACAGCACAAATCGTTGATTCCACAACACCGTCTACACGTGCTAAAACACAAGGGAAAATAGATGTTTTTATTGCGCTAGCTGGAGCTTCTGGTGGAGCAATGTCAGGTATGGTAGTAGCGAATTCAAGTTATGCGGCATTGTCATTGGCTGGAGGCGTGTTAGCGTTATTACTTATTCCTGTTGTGATATGGTCTCGAAAAGGGGCAAGAAATTAAATGAAAAAGAGGTTCTAGTTACTGACTAGAACCTCTTTTTATACACTTAAATTAAATTCCACTCTACAATAAGTCCTAAATGCGTAAGTCCGCCACCAAATCCGTATAGTAAAAGTGTGTCTCCGTTATTTAACCTTCCTTCTTTTATAGCTAAATTTAAAGCGAGTGGAATGGTGACTGAAGAGGTATTCCCCATATATTCCACGCTCGTTAATGTTTTTTGTATTGGAATTTGAGATTTTTCGCAAATAGATTCAATCATTCGTAAGTTAGCGCTGTGGGGTATGAACCAGTCTATATCATCTACTTGCATATTTGCGGTATGTATTAAATCTTTTATGCCTTTTGGCACTGTACGTGTTGCCCATTTATATACTTCTCTTCCATTTTGAACGATTTTTTCATTTGTTTGCAGTGGTGTGCCATTCATAGTAGTAGATAAGTTTGTTCTATATAGATGAATGCCGCCATCACCGTTTGTTCCCATGTGAGCAGCGATAAAGCTTGGGGTGTCTTCATCTCTTTCTAATAAAATAGCTCCAGCACCATCACCGAATAAAATACAGGTCGTTCTATCGCTATAATCAGTAACTTTAGATAATGTCTCTGTCGCTACGACAAGTACTTTTTCATGTGATCCAGAAGTGATTAAGCTATTACCGACGTGTAGTCCATATGTAAAACCAGCACAAGTTGCATTTAAATCAAAAGCTAGTGTATGAGGTATGTTGAAGTATTGTTGTATTTGGCAAGCAACACTAGGGAAAACGTAATCAGCAGTAGTAGTAGCGACAATGATACAGTCGACATCTTCTAAGTTTTTCTTATATGTTGTACATAAATTTTTAATTGCTTTAATGGCTAAGTTTGAGGAGTATTCTTCGTCACTAGCGATTCTTCTTTCCTTTATTCCTGTTCTTTGTACAATCCATTCATCATTCGTATGGACCATCTTTTCTAAATCGTTATTAGACAATATTTGATCTGGAACATAAGTACCAATTGCAGTAATACGAGATTTAGAATGCATAGGAACATCTCCTAACTTTTATTTTTTATAACCTGATACTAATATTAGGTTATAAAAATGTCAATAAAGATTTTTGTTGTATTAAAACGATAATACTTAACTTACTATGAAGGAATTTGGCGAGTGCTGTAAAAATAATATACGAGAAGTTTCTAAAATTGATAATTGCTTTTGTTATTTTTATTGTGAGAAAAATTCGCAAAAAATGAAGATTAAAGTAAAAATATAAAGATTTTCTTTAGTATGATATAGGTTGTTAAACCTTGTGAAAGCGAATTACTTATGCTACACTTTATGTAACTTAAAATGAACGGAGGGGCTTCCTTTGATCTTAATCAGATTACGTCTCAATACTTTGTGCCAATAATTGAATAGCGCTCAAAGGCTCTGTCTGTGTACAGAGTGAACGGGATTGGTCTGCCTATTTTAAAGGAACCCTTTATTAAGCTTATATGTGAAAAAGAGGGAGGGACGAATACGCCCTCTTTTTGTTTTGCCTTTATAAATAGAATGGGATTGTATAAGTGAACACTTACTGTGGATACGTATACAATCTTGGGACTTTTTGACTATAAAATAGGATGAAAGCATAGCTTTCTTCTATTTCTTTGGTGAACCCTTATCCGTTTACGAAAACACAGGCAGCGACCTGTGTTTTTTATTTTACGTAATCGAAATGGAGGAATAAATATATGGAAGAAGTATTACAAAGAGCAGTTTTAGTTGGAGTAAATGTAGGTAATGAAGATGATTTTGCATATTCGATGGAAGAGTTAACAAATCTTGCGGAAGCTTGTGATGTAGAGGTAATTGGGCAAGTAACGCAAAATTTACAACGAGTAAATCCATCGCATTATATCGGAAAAGGAAAGATTGAAGAAGTTGCAGCGTATGTACAAGAAATAGATGCGAATATGGTTATCTTTAATGATGAATTATCTCCTTCACAAATTCGAAATTTAGAAGAGGATTTAGATTGTAAGGTAATTGATCGTACCATTTTAATTTTAGATATTTTTGCGCAACGTGCGAAAACGAAAGAAGCACAGCTACAAGTAGAAGTAGCACACCTTCAGTATATGATGCCTCGTTTAATCGGTCTTCGTGAATCGTTAGGGAGACAGAGCGGCGGCGTTGGTACGAAAAATAAAGGTGTCGGTGAAAAGAAGTTAGAGTTAGACCGTCGTAAAATTGAAGAACAAATTTCAGTTTTGAATAAAGATTTAGAAGCGCTCGTTGCCCAGCGTCAAACGCAGCGAAAGCAGCGTAAGAAAAATGAAATACCTGTTGTAGCATTAGTAGGTTATACGAATGCAGGAAAGTCAACGACGATGAATGCAATGCTTGAAATTTATAATGGTACAGAAGAAAAACAAGTATTTGAAAAAGATATGTTATTCGCGACGTTAGAAACATCTGTACGAAATATTGATTTGCCAGATAATAAATCATTTTTATTAACAGATACAGTTGGATTTGTAAGTAAATTACCACATCATCTTGTGAAGGCGTTCCGTTCAACGTTAGAAGAAGTAGCGGAAGCAGACCTACTTATTCACGTTGTAGATTACGCAAATCCAAATTATGAACAATTAATTGATATTACAAATGAAACGTTAAAGAAAATTGGAGTAGAAAATATTCCAACGATCTATGCTTATAATAAATCAGATATGGTAGATGTTGAAATTCCGAAAGTGCAAGAAGATCGCGTTTATTTATCAGCGAAGAAACATGTTGGAATTGAAGAACTTGTAGAAATGATTCGCTCACACATCTATAAAGAATATACGAAGTGTGAAATGTTAATTCCATATGATCAAGGACAGGTAGTTTCGTATTTCAATAATCATGCACACGTTTTATCTACGAGTTACGAAAACGAAGGTACCAAATTACAAATAGAATGTAAGACGAGTGATTACGAGAAGTATAAGCATTTTGCAATTTAATGTAAGAGGCAACCCAGTATGTGATTGGGTTGTCTTTTTTTGTACTGTTTTACCGCTGAAAGTTACAAGGATGCAAGCCAATGACGGGAGTTAAGTTATATTTCTGGAAAAAGAAATGAAAGCAGTATAGAATAGAAATGTTTCAAAAGTCAGAATTTATTACACCTACTGTAATAAATATATATTTTGTACAGAAAGGGGAGATTCACATATGCAGGCAGTTTCACACAAAAAAACTGTAGAAACACCGACAATATATCGAATTTTATTTGCGATTAGCTTTGGGCATTTTTTAAATGATTCGATGCAAGCAGTTGTGCCGGCGTTGTTTCCTATTTTGGAAAAAACGATGAATTTATCCTATATGCAAGTAGGGTGGATTGCGTTTGCATTAAATATGACGTCATCGATTATGCAACCGGTGTTTGGTATGTATTCAGATAAGAAGCCGTCACCATTTTTATTACCACTCGGCATGTTTTCAAGTATGCTTGGAATGATTGGACTCGCGTTTGCACCAAACTTTATTATTGTTATTATTTCTGTTTTATTTATTGGTTTAGGTTCCGCGGTCTTTCATCCAGAAGGCGCTCGTGTTGCGTATATGGCGGCAGGTGCAAAACGAGGGTTAGCGCAAGCAATTTATCAAGTTGGGGGAAACACGGGGAATTCTCTAGCTCCTATTTTTACAGCGCTAATTTTCGTTCCACTCGGTCAAATTGGTTCATTAGGTTTTACAGCATTTGCAGCAGTAGGAATTGTATTATTAATTTTCGTATCGAATTGGTACAAAAATGAATTAGCAACCGGTGCTGTAAGAAGGAAGAAGAGGGCTGCACTTGAGGCGGAAAATGCAATTGTAAGTACACACATTAAATTCGTTATTATACTTCTTGTTTTTCTTACTTTTGTACGCTCTTGGTACGGTGCTGGTATCGGGAATTTCTATCAATTTTACTTAATAGAGCATTACGGTTTATCTATAAAAAATGCCCAGTATTTCGTATTCGCATTTATGATTGCTGGTGTGTTAGGAACTTTCTTCGGAGGACCGTTAGCAGATCGATTTGGTAAGAAAAATATCATCGTATTTTCAATGTTAGGTTCAGCGCCACTTGCACTGTTATTACCACATGTCTCACTTGTGTGGGTCGTACCGTTATTTTTATGTATCGGTTTTATTAGTTCAAGTAGTTTTAGTGTAATTGTTGTATATGCACAAGAGCTTGTACCTGGAAAAGTGGGAATGGTGTCAGGATTAATCGTAGGTCTTGCGTTTGGACTTGGAGCATTAGGTGCTGTAGTTCTTGGGAAATTAGCAGATATATATAGCCTGCAATTTATTATGCTATTATGTAGTTGTCTACCATTAATTGGACTCACTTCATGGTTACTGCCAAGTGATAAGAAAACGATAGAATAGGGGATGCGCTATGAAATTGTGTGAAAACGTTACGGAATTAATAGGAGATACACCTGTCGTCCGATTATCTAAATTTATTCCGGAAGACGCAGCAGATGTGTATGTGAAACTAGAAATGTTTAATCCATCGCGCAGTGTGAAAGACCGTGCTGCTTATAATTTACTTCACGTTGCAGAAGAAAATGGTCTCATCAAACCAGGAGATACAATTATTGAACCGACAAGCGGGAATACAGGGATTGGTTTAGCGATGAATGCAGCAGCTAAAGGGTATAAAGCGATTTTAATTATGCCAGATAATATGTCAAAAGAGCGTATTAATTTATTGAAAGCATACGGAGCAGAAGTAGTTTTAACACCAGCAGAACAAAGAATGCCAGGAGCAATTGCGAAGGCGTTAGAATTGCAAAAGCAAATACCGAATAGTTTTATTCCGCAACAATTTGAAAACCCAGCTAATCCGAATATTCACCGTTATACGACTGCGCTTGAAATTTACGAACAAATGGATGGAGAGCTGGACGCTTTTGTTGCAACGGCAGGAACAGGCGGAACGATTACAGGGACTGGTGAAACGTTAAAAGAGAAATTACCAAACTTATATATTGCAGTAGTGGAACCGAAAGGATCACCCGTTTTATCAGGTGGTGTGCCAGGTCCTCATAAACTAGTAGGAACAAGCCCAGGGTTTATCCCGAAAAACTTAAATACAGAAGTGTATAACGAAATTATTCAAATTGCAGACGAAGAGGCTTTAACGACAATGAGAAACTTAGCTAGACAAGAGGGATTATTAGTTGGGCCGTCTTCTGGAGCATCTGTTTATGCTGCAATCATGATAGCGAAACGTCTAGGCGCTGGTAAAAAAGTTTTATGTATTGCGCCTGATACAGGTGAACGTTATTTGAGCATGGGGTTATTTGAATAAAAAGGATAGAAACACCTTAATAGTGAATAGCTGCTATTAAGGTGTTTGTTTTATGGAATGAAGAGGGGGAGAAGAACAATGAAACTATTAAAACCAACCCATGAATATAGTGAGCATATTACAGCGTATAGACACGCGTTTTTACACTCAGGGGAACAACCACATGGAAGTAGTTCTTTACAAAACTTTGATTCTCTTGATGAATGGTTTGAAAAAGTGAGTAAACAAGAACTAGGAGAAAATTTACTAGATAATCGAGTGCCATCTAGTCAGTTTTTAAGTTTTGAAAAAGAGGAACTTATAGGTTTTGTGAATATTAGACATAGATTAAATCCAGAATTATTACGGGAAAGCGGTCATATTGGATATAGTGTCCATCCAAATAAACGTCGCCACGGTTACGCTACGAAACAACTACAACTTGCATTAGCTGAAGCGCAAAAATTAGGATTGCAGAAAGTATTAATAACTTGTGATAAATCCAATATCGGTTCTGCTAAAACGATTCAAAAGGTTGGCGGTGTGTTAGAAAATGAAATAGTTTCTTCTCGTACTGGTGAAGTTATTCAGCGCTTTTGGATAGAAATATGATGTAGTAGGAATTTGAAAAGGTAATGCAAGCTGTAATATCGAAATAGATAAATGAAATATAGGGGATTACTGCAATTTTAGGGGGAAATGAAATGGGATTAAAAGAGAAAGCAATAGAGATGTCAGAGATCTATAGGCAAAATCCGAAAGTAGAAGCCATTATTTTAGCGGGTTCAGTAGCTAGAAAGCTTGAAGATGAACATTCAGATATAGAATTACATATTTTATGGTCAACACCGCCAGAAGATGAGGATCGTAGGGCCCCTATTCATCATATTGATGGGACAATATTATCGTATTATCCGTATGAGGAAGAAGAATGGTCGGAAACGTATTTAACGAAAGAGGGAATTAAATTAGAGATTAGTAACTTTTTAACAGAGACAGTAGAGAAAGTGATTTCGGATGTGGTGGATCAATATGATATAAGTTATGAAAAACAATGTATTGTATCATCCGTTCATGATGGTGTTAGTTTGTATGGAGAAGAGAAAGTGAATGAATTAAAAGATAGAGTAGTGGTATATCCAGATGAACTAGTAAAACGAATGATTTCAGAAAATCTATGGTTAAGTAATCGTTGGCACAATCGAAAGGCGCTTTTAAAACGGAAAGATTGGCTTATGCTTTATGATGTTATTTGCGAAGTACAAAGGAACGTATTCGGTGTTTTATTTGGTTTGAATAAAATGTATGTACATCATCCAGCGTTTAAATGGATGCCTAATAATGTGGAACGAATGACTATTAAACCTGAAAATTTATATGAACGTATGGCGGACACATTAATAGGGAGTCCAGAAAATAGTGTGCAGGAGTTAGAGTTGCTAATAGAAGAAGTGTTGCAACAAGTTCATACATACGCGCCAGGAGTAAATGTGGATGAGCAAGAAAAATCGATTTTTTATTTTGTGAAATAGAAAACAGTAATAAGGGGGAAGTTATGGGTTTTTTTAATAGGTTTTTTAAAAAAAGTTGAAAAAGTAAATGAGCAAGAAGCCACTCTTCATGAATTAAGTGAAGAATTGTATGTTGAATCACCGGTAGAGGAAGCGACTAGTTACTGGGTATCAATGGCACAAAATATAATTGTTAATGCTGTAAAGGCGGCTGACAATGATGTGGAACGTGCCTTCGTATTATTGAATTTGAAGAAAGGTGAGGCTTCATTTGATATTTTCTATCAAATAAATGGGCAATTGTATTTCTGGGATCAGCTAGAAAATGAGACGATAAGAAATAGAATTCAGAACGAGTTGTTACCGCAAGCTCCAGAAGTTTCAAATGCAGTAAATGAGCAATTTCATGAAGCTGATCACCCTATAATTTCGTTTGCGCAATTGCAGTTTGAATGGGAAACGAAAGCCTGGTTTTCACATATAATTTGGGAAGATAACCTTGCTGCTCAATTGCCCAAAACTCAAATTCTAAATGAATGGTTTCGTGTAATTAAAGAAGAAACGAAAAATAGACCACTGGATAGTGATGCGAAATTTTCTTGGTATCCATCAAACTCTTAAAAAATTAATACAGAGAGACAGGTTATGTTTCTAGATGATTTGTATTATTGAATAAGTATCAATAATACGTAATTCTTTTTCTATTGCCTGTTAGAATTCGTTATGTACTAATCCACTTGTTTTCTAAACTAAAAACTTATATTTCGAATTTTGAAATAGATTGTAATACATAAAAATTCGAAATATAAGTTGACACTATTTTTAATGTGTGATAAAAATGATAGTAATCAATTCGGAAAATAATATTTGGGCAATGAAAGGGTATAGTAGTGAATATCTCCCTATTTCAGAGAGCTGATGGTTGGTGTGAATCAGTATATAGATTATTCATGAAGTTCGTCCTGGAGCATCTTTCATAAATCTCGCATTATGAGGAAATGAAAGACGGTAGTTTATACCGTTATCAAATAAAGTGGTGAAGATTTTTTCACAACTAGGGTGGTACCGCGATATTTATCGTCCCTACGTATTTACGTAGGGACGTTTTTTATTTAGGTCCTAACTTTGGTGTGTCTTCATAACTAGGGTGGTACCGCGATATTTTATCGTCCCTACGTTTTTGCGTAGGGGCGTTTTTATTTAGGTGGTTTCTTAGTGTTCTTCACAACTAGGGTGGTACCGCGATATTTTTGTCGTCCCTACGTATTTACGTAGGGACGTTTTTTTATTAGGGAGGAAGTGAACGTATTAGAAAAGAGTATTGATAGAACAATATAAATACCGAATTGTAACAAAGAAAAAGAGATAGAGAGGAGATTAACAAATGAATTCACAGCAATGGACATCGAAATTAGGTTTCGTATTAGCTGCAGCAGGTTCAGCAATTGGCCTTGGGGCGATTTGGAAATTCCCCTATATGGCCGGCATCGGAGGAGGCGGGGCGTTCTTCCTTATTTTCATCGGTTTCACATTATTAATTGGTTTACCGCTATTATTAGCTGAATTCGTTATCGGAAGAAGTACACAAAAAGAGGCTGTTGATGCATATAGAGAAATCGCACCAAAAACATTATGGCCATGGTTAGGGAAATTAGGGATTGTAACTTGTTTCATATTACTTTCTTTCTACAGTGTTGTAGGGGGATGGATTTTATTATATTTATGGAATGCAATTACAGGTAGACTATGGGAAGGAAATGGAGCATACGAAGCTACGTTTGGTGAAATCATTTCCAATCCATATTTAGCAGTTGGATCACAGCTATTATTCATTCTTATTACTATTTTCATCGTAAGTAAAGGTGTACAAAATGGTGTTGAAAAAGTAAATAAATATTTCATGCCAGCACTATTCGTTTTATTCTTTGTATTAATCGTTCGTGCACTTACATTAGATGGTGCTGGAGAAGGAGTTCGTTTCTTCTTACAACCTGATTTCTCACATGTAACATCAGAAGTTATTTTATATGCAATGGGTCAATCATTCTTCTCATTATCAGTCGGTGTAGCCGTAATGGTAACGTATAGTTCATACTTACCGAAAGAAGAAAGTTTACCACGTTCGGCATTTTCTATCGTAGCTTTAACTCTTGTTATTACATTACTTGCAGGACTTGCAATTTTCCCAGTTGTGTTCGCATTTGGAATGGAACCATCTCAAGGGCCGGGACTATTATTTATCGTATTGCCAGCTATTTTCAGTAAAATGGCGTTCGGAAAATTATTCTTCATCGTTTTCTTATTACTATTCTTCTTCGCTACGATTACATCAGCAATTTCAATGTTAGAAATTAGTGTTGCATCTTTAACTGCAAAAGGTAAAGGGAAACGCGAAAAGATGGCTTTAATCGTTGGATTATTAATTTTCGTTGTTGGGGTACCATCAGCATTATCATTCGGTATATTAAGTGATCTGAAGATTTTCGGAAAGACAGTCTTTGATTTAGCGGACTATGCAGTAAGTAACGTATTAATGCCACTTGGTGTATTATTAGTTTCTATCTTTGTTCCTTTAAAAATGAAGAAAGATATATTAATGAAAGAGCTAGGTGTAAGTAAAAATAAAGGCTATAAACTGTTCGTATTATGGTTATTCTTACTTCGCTTTATCGCACCAATTGCGATAATTATCGTATTCTTAAATGTACTTGGCATTATTTAAAAAGAAAGGTAGCGTATCGCTCTATGATACGCTACTTTTTATTTTGCTCTTTTTTGCAGTTCGTTTACTGTTACGAACTGATAGCCCTTCTTAGATAAAGAGTCTAAAATACCTTTAATCGTTTGTAAATTTTCATTAGAATCATCGTACATAGAGTGCAGTAAAATGATAGAACCTGGTTTTACATTTTTATTAACGTATTCAATTTTATCAGCCGCAGATTTATAAAAAGTATCAGGCTCAAGGTCCCATGTGATTGTTTCGATATTGTTTTTATTTAAATAATAGGGCAGACCAATTAGCTTTTTCCCGTTAGGTGGTCTAAAATCAATTTCGTCTGTAAATCCTGTTTGGCGGATGAATGAATTCGTTTTTTCTATTTCTTCTTTAATAAAAGAAGGTGTTTTAAAAACCATTCTGTTATGAGAGTATGTATGGTTTCCAATTTGGTGTCCAGATTGTACGATATCTTCTCCTAACGATAGGTTTTTCTCTAATTCATTTCCGATTAAAAAGAATGTAGCTTTTGCATTGTATGTCTCTAGTAGCGGTAATATTTGTTTTACATTGTTCGTAGGGCCATCATCAAAAGTTAAAGCAATCACTTTTTCATTTGTTTCTACTCGGTTTGTTACATCTCCAAACAATTGAAAACTTCTTGCGTTCATCAACTTGTATGTTCCAAATAATACTACAGTAATAATGAATAATGTAACGATTGTAATGATTATTTTTTTCTTCATAACGCAACCTCACTATACTTTTTGATTGGACTAAAAAGTATTATATCAAACTAAGTAATTTCATGCTTAAAAAAGGATGTGGATGCAAGGGGAAGGAATTTATCATATAATAAAATACAAAAGGTATATTAGGAGGTGTTTATATGGCGATTATAATTCAATTGCCAGACACTGCAGCGTCTCATGCAAAGCCAAGTATGGAAATGGCGATACTTTGCGTGAGGTAGACAAGTAATATACAATCGCCTAAATGAGCTCGTATCATTTTTTATATTTGGCTTTGCACCTTATTGAAATGAACCATAAAAAATAAGGGGCGAGCAGAAATGAAATACGTTAAAGCTGCGACGGTTTTACCAGAAAGTTTAATTACTGAAATTCAAAAGTATATACAAGGTGAAACAATTTACATTCCAAAACAAGAAACGAAACATTATAAATGGGGTACACGATCTGGAGGAAGAAAACAACTAGATGAAAGAAATAAAGCAATTAAAGAAGCGTTTAAAAGCGGAATTTCCATTCATCAACTTGCGGAGGAGCATTTTCTTTCCGGAGAAACGATTAAAAAGATTGTGTACTCTAAATGAAGATAAAAGAGTCTAGTTCAATTATTAAATTGAACTAGACTCTTTTTGCTTTGTATCTACTTGATATGAATGGGCATGATAATAGCAATATTGTACCGTTTTTTTACTAAATAGAATACATAGTATTTGAGTGAAAAGCAGAAAGGTGAACATATATGAATCATATTGGACAAATAACGATAGAGCTTTTAGTTGGATTTTTTGTTCTGTTAATTGCTACGAAAATATTAGGGAAAACACAAATATCTCAGCTGACGCCATTTGATTTTATTTCTGCTATCGTTCTTGGTGAGCTTGTTGGGAATTCAATATATGACCCTAAAATTAAAGTGTGGTCTATTTTATATTCAGTATTTGTATGGGTGGTTTTAATTTATACAATAGAAGTGATAACACAAAAAATAAGAGGAACAAGAAGGTTTTTTGAAGGATATCCTTCCATTATTATCCGTAATGGAAAGATTGACCGAGAACAATTAAGTTCAAATCATTTGGATATTAATCAATTACAACAAATGCTAAGACAACAAAAAGATATATTTTCAATCCGAGAAGTTGAATATATGATCTTGGAACCTAATGGAAACATAAGTGTTCTGAAAAAGAGCAAATATGAATCTCCGACTATAAATGATTTAAGCTTAAAACATAAGCCTGTATACTTACCGGTTTCATTAATTAGTGATGGAAAAGTAGTGAAAGATAATTTGAGAGAAGCAGGCTTTGATGAAGGATGGCTTTATAAACAAATAAAGCAAAAAGGGATTACTAAATTTGAGGATGTATTATATGCAGAATGGAAAACAGACGATGGTTTCTTTTGTCAGGAAATGAAGCGGTAGAACATAATCGGAGTATGTAATATTTGTTTCTAAGTTATCTTTTACATATCAAAAAGCTGAAGCATTGTATACAATAAGATTAGATCAACAATTTGTATGGAGTGATAAAGATGGAAGCTTTTATTAGAAGTGATCAATACAATTTTATAAAATCACAAGCTTATATTTTAGCAAATGGGCATGCAACGGCAAATGATAGAGGTGTAATTCAAGCATTAAAATCACTTGCGATTGAAAAAATAATACATGTATTTGAAAATTTAACAGATGAACAGAAAGAGTTAATTGATACGGTATTAACAGTTCAAAATAGAGAAGATGCAGAATCATTTTTAATGAAAATAAATCCGTATGTCATTCCGTTTCAGGAAGTTACAGCGCAAACATTAAAAAAATTATTTCCTAAAGCGAAAAAGTTAAAACTTCCTGATATGGAAGAACTGGACATGAAAGAATTATCTTATTTAAGCTGGATTGATAAAGGGTCAAGCAGGAAATTTATTATAGCGAAAAATGATAAAAATAAGTTTGTTGGTCTGCAAGGAACGTTCCAAAGTTTAAATAAAAAGAGCATTTGTTCATTATGTCATGGACATGAAGAAGTAGGGATGTTTTTAGTTGAAATTAAAGGTGATGTACAAGGAACTTTCGTTAAAAAGGGAAACTATATTTGCAAAGATGGTGTAGCTTGTAATCAGAATATGAAATCACTTGATAAATTGAACGATTTTATTGAACGATTGAAGAAATAAAGAAAAAACCTCTAGTATTTAAACTGGAGGTTTTTATTTTTTGAAGAAGTAATAATAGGCTTCTTTTGTAGCTGTAAATTTATAAAAAAAGTCGGGTCATTTATAATGAAATTAGATAAAAATATCTATTTGGATACAGTTGCTTATATGCGAGGAGGTAAAACATGAATTACATTTCACCGAAAGAAGAAATGTTAAAAGTGAAACGGTGGCCTAAAGGTACGATAGCGGCAGGTCGTGGTCATACAGTTGCTCTTAAATCGGATGGCACAGTTGTGGCAGTGGGGCGAAATAAAGAAGGAGAATGCAATGTAAGCGGTTGGTGTGATATTGAAGCAGTCGCAGCGGGCAATGTTCATATGGCGACGAACACGGGTAATGCTCATACAATCGCTCTGAAAAGTGATAATACTGTGGAAGCGGTGGGGTGGAATAAGCATAATCAATGTGATGTAAACGAATGGCATAATATTGTATCGGTTGCGGCGGGATGGCGTCGTACCATTGGTCTTAAACCGGATGGCACGGTAATAGCGGTGGGGCGAAATAAAGAAGGAGAATGTAATGTAAGTAGCTGGAGAAATATTGTGGCGGTCACGGCGGGTGATTGGCATACAGTCGGTCTTAAATTGGACGGCGCAGTGACGGCAGTGGGGAATAATCGATATGGCCAATGCAATGTAAGTGGATGGCGTGGTATGGTGGAGTTGGCGGCAGGTTACCTTCATACTGTTGGTTTGAAATCGGATGGCAAAGTGATGGCCGTGGGTAATAATAAGCTTGGTCAATGCGATTTAGGCAGCTGGAAAGATATTATGGCAATAGCAGCTGGTACGAATCATACAATCGGACTTAAATCAGACGGTACCGTGGTGGCAGTAGGCTGGAATGAGTATGGTCAATGTAATGTAAGTGATTGGCGCGATATTATAGCGGTAGCAGCTGGTTGTGCGCATACGGTCGGTCTTAAATTAGATGGCACCGTGGTAGCAGTAGGTGATAATACATACGGTCAATGCGATGTAGGTAGTTGGCGCAACATCCGATTGCCTGGCAAATAGTTAATGTACAACAAATCATTAGTAATATTATTCTATTTTAGGAGTAATTATGGTAAAGGAGATGTAGAAAATAATCAAATTTGCATTTGATGAATAAGAATCTCTTTTCAAAAGGGGTTCTTATTCTTTTTGCGTAAAATAAGTATCTAAATAGAATTTTTAAACAAGCTTTATTTCAAAGCTACAGTAGAAGAGATAAATAAAGCATAGGAGAGCTGAAGAAATGCTTAAAAAGTTTTTGCTTTCTTTACCGGATGTTTTACTTGTATGCGTTGTTCTCTACATAACATACACAACTACTTTTAGTTTTGGACAGACGTTAGTAATTTTAATTGCAATCGGAATCATTGGTGGTCTTGTCATAAGAATTTGTACGGATGTATTCACGTATATAAGATGGACAATTAAACAGAGGGAATCTTGAATATGTTGTATTGCTATTAGGAGGGAATGAAATGACTAAGAAGAAGAGTAGAGTGAAAAATGAAATCGCACTTTGGACATTGACAGCGGTTGTTCTCATCATTGCATGGCACTTTTTCAAAGATAAAAATGCATCGTACTTAAAAGGTACGATGCATTTTTATTATTATTTTTGCCAATTTTCTTTTATAAAGTCTTCACGGCCAGATTCTTTTTGCTCATTAGCATATTTTTCTGGGTTCTTTTTATAGAAATGTTGATGGTATTCTTCAGCCTCATAAAAAGGTGCAGCCGAGCGAATTTCAGTTACGATTGGCTCTTTAAACATACCGCTTTCTGCAAGAGCTTGTTTTGATTTTTCAGCAAGCTCTTTTTGCGTTTCATTATGACAAAAAATAGCAGTGCGGTAAGAGGGACCACGGTCAAAGAATTGTCCGCCATCATCAGTTGGATCGATTTGTGGCCAATATAAATCTAGTAATTTTTCATATGGAAAAATAGAAGGATCGAATGTAATTTGTACAACTTCTAAATGACCAGATGTACCAGCTTTTACTTGTTCATATGTTGGGTTTTCTACATGACCACCTGCATAGCCAGAAAGTACTTTATGAATACCAGGAAGTTCATCAAATGGCTTTACCATGCACCAAAAGCAACCGCCTGCGAAGGTTGCGAGTTCGTATGTTTTTTCGGACATTGTTGTAATCCTCCTAAATGTATATGTTTTATATAGTATTATACAATTTTTTTTATTGCGCAATAAAAAAAATTTAGAAGTAAAGAAAAATTGAAATATATTTCTTTATAAAGTCTTTAAAATTCCTTCAAAGTTTCTTTTTTTCTGAGTGTTATGATGTAAATCGAAGTGAATATGTGAGGTGATAGGCAATGAATCCATATATGAAAATTAATAGTTTACAACAAAAAATGAAAGAGAGACTAATATGAAAAAGGAATTTATACAAAGCGATTTAAGAAATATATTAATTGCGGCATGCTTACTATTAGGGTTAGTTATTTTTGGATATTTTTTAATAAATAATTACCCAGGTACAAATGAAAAAAAGAAGTTAACAGATGCAACATCTACTTCAGAATCAATTACATCTATTGCTAATTCAGATGCCAAAAAAAGGGTTACAAAAACTTTTAATATTACGGCGAAAGTAGCAAGTGTAGATTTGGGAAATGGGAAAAAGGTAGATGCATGGACCTTTGATGGAACATCACCGGGTACTCAAATTCGAGTTAAACAAGGTGAACGTATTGTTGTAAATTTGAAAAATGAATTGCCAGAACCAGTTACAATCCATTGGCACGGATTAGATGTTCCTGCGGCGGTAGACGGTGTTCCAGGTGTTACGCAAAATGCTATAAAACCAGGTGAAACATATACATACGCATTTAATGCTGATCAGGTGGGGACATATTGGTATCATTCACATCAAAAAAGTGCAATACAAACGGAGTGGGGACTATTTGGAACCATTGTTATTGAACCGAATAAACCAGCTGTAAAATATGAAAAGGATTATACAGTGGCGATCCATGAATGGAAAACAGGAGCCATAAAAACCCGTAAGCATAATGGCGAACAAGATAAAGATTGGGATAGCTACCCTAGCAATCATATTCGAAATGAAAAGGCGCAAACTTTAGAAGGCCCGTTAATGATGCCAAGTAATGATCAACTCAAAGATTTATCTGATGGAGATGATTATGATGCATTTACATTAAATGATACAAGTGAGGGACTACGATTGGATGCAAAATCAGGTGAAACAGTACGCCTTCGCTTAATTAATGCTGGGAATAATACGCATTTAATGACATTAGTTGGGGTGCCATTTCAAATTATCGCATTAGATGGTCGTGATATAAAAGGTGGGGACGAGCTAGATAAAGCAATTCTTCCGATGGGAGCTGCACAACGTTATGACCTTGTTTTTAAAATGCCGGAAACAACGAGTGTAAAACTTATTAATGTGGATCCATCTAAGAAAATGAATCGTATGTTAACGGCGACTATTGGGAACGGTTCTTTGCCGAAAAAACCTATTGATATAAAGAGTTATCCATGGTTTGACTTTACGAAATATGGAGAAAAAGAAGTTGGCAAGTTTACGATAGATTCAAAGTTTACAAAGGTCTATGATATGGATTTGGCAGAAGGTGTGAAAGATGTAAATGGACAAGAAAAATGGGTGTATACGATTAATGGAAAGACATCACCTAATATTCCACCCATTAAAGTAGAGAAAGGAGATAAAGTTAAGATTCGCTTTAAAAATAAGGGAGAAGAAATTCATCCAATGCATTTGCATGGACATACATTCCAAGTTATTTCTAAAAATGGTAAACCAATGGAGGGAAGTCCGATTTACTTAGATACAGTTAATGTTTTTCCGGGAGAAGAATATGAAATTGGTTTAGAGGCAAATAATAGTGGACTATGGATGGTTCATTGTCATCATCTCGTTCATGCGGAAAAAGGAATGCATACGATGATGAATTATGAGGGGGTAACTACTCCATTTTCTACCGGAGATCACTCAGGTAATCATCCAGAATAATAATACGGAGGTTTTCATGCTTTATAGAATAATAGTATTTATTTTAACAAGTGTAAGTATATTTTTATTTTCTCATAGTAGTGTATTTGCTCATACAAGTGTTGTAGGAGCCACCCCTAAAGAGGGGGAGGTTCTTACAGTACAACCGGAACAGATTATTCTTGAATTTAGTGAACCAGTTACAGGAAATGTAGTCAATATTGAACTGCTAGATCCAAGTGCAAAGAGAGTGCAAGTATCAAAGGTTGAAATATTAGATAACCCAACAAAAATAAAAGTGAAATTACCAAACTTAAATAATGGTACTTACACAGTAAGGTGGTCTATGATTTCTGCAGACGGACATCCGAGTGAGGGAGGCTATCCCTTTTCAATTGGAGAAGAAGTACAAACTAATGTAGTGGTAGAGGGAAATGCGAGTGGGAGTGGCTCAGTATTTTCAGATGTTATGATAGTAACACTACGCTATATTGTAGAGGGAATGATTTTAATTGGAGCAGGAGTAAAGTGGCTCGATATGTTTGTAAAACGTTATAGATTACCTTCCATATTGCAAAGAATGAAGAATATGAAAAAGATTTTTTTCTCTATACTTGTAGTAGGATTAATAGCCGAATTAATAGTGTATAAGTCAATTATTCCGAAGGAGAGTTTACTTATTCATTCGCCATTTTCAGTTATTATTATGATTCAACTGCTATTATTAGTTCTTATGTCTTTGCAGCATATGGGGAACGAATGGTATGCGCTAGTTTGGGGATTTCTTGTTGCGAGTTTTTCTTTCACAGATCATGTATGGATTACTAATCCAAATTGGGCAGCAGTTATAATTAGAATGGTCCATGTTATGAGTATTGCAGTGTGGCTAGGAGCACTTATTTATTTAGCTCTTGTTATAGCGTGGACAACATTATACAAAATTACATTTGATCAAAAGCGTTTCCGTAAACATTTTAGTATTATTGCTGGTATTTCATTTATTCTAGCATTTCTTTCTGGGGAATTAATTGTGTTTTTACAGACAAGGAATTGGGTGCTTTTTAATTTTAATTCAATATGGACGAACCTTTTAAATATAAAGATTCTTACTGTATGTATAATTACAATTGTAGCATGGAGACAAACGAAAACATGGGGTAACGATATTGGAACAGTTAATCGCCGTTTATTGCTCTTAGAAATTGTTCTAGCTATACTCGTATTATTAGCTGGTATTTGGATGAGTCAAGTTTCGTTTCCGGTGAATTCTGTAACAAGCTAAAATTATAATGTTCATAGGAGTTCTGTAATGTCAATCCGTATTAGATTGCTGTTGTCGTATGTTGCGATGGTAATTATTCCAATCGTTTTTTGCGGTATAGCAGTTATGTTAATTAGTGTTACTTTATTTGGTGATATTCGTATTGCAAAAGCAATCATTGGTCTTAATCAAAATAGTCATTCTCTCATTGATAAAGAGCAGGAGGGAGCTATTCGTACAAAAGAAGATGAAGATGATATTTTTAGTAGGTTGAAAATTCTTTCATCGTATGCTCCAGATAAATTGGAGGATATAAATTTTTTAAAGGAAACTGATAAAGAATTAAACGATAATCAAGCAGGATTACTAATTCGAAAAAATGATGAGCTTACATATTCATCCCCATATTTTAAAATCTCTTCGTTTGATAAATACCTACCCGCATTTGAAACGGAAGGACAAAGAAAAGGAATGGATGTGAAAATAGAGGGTAATTCTTTTTACTATAAGCAATTTGATTACTACGATGAAGAGAAGGATAAGGTAAGTATTTTTGTATTTGAGTATGTAAATCCTTTAGAAGAAATGATTAGAGAATTTTTCCCGTATTTCGTATTTTCTTTAATACTTGGGTTAATTATTACGAATGGAATATTAACATATTTTATATCACGGAGTATTATTAAACCATTGCATTCATTAAAGCAGGCAACGGAAAGAATTCAAAAGGGTGATTTAGATTTTCAAGTAAAGCCACTTGCGAAAGATGAAATAGGTGAATTAAGTTTATCGTTTGAAGAGATGCGTGGCAGGTTGAAGGAATCGGTCGAGTTGCAAATGCAATATGAAAAAAATCGTAAAGAGTTGCTTTCAAATATTTCTCATGATTTACGGACGCCAATAACGGCTATTAAAGGTTATGTACAAGGAATTAAAGAGGGTATCGCTCGAACTCCAGAACAATTAGATAAATATTTAACGATTATTTATCATAAAGTGTTTGATATGGATCAATTAATTGACGAGCTTTTTCTCTTTTCAAAACTTGATTTAAAAGAGGAACCGTTTCAATTTGAAGAGGTTGAAATTAATCAATACTTATCTGATTGCATAGAAGAACTACAGCTTGAATTACAAAATAAGGGAATTGCAGTGAGATGGGATGCTCAAAAGGATACTTCTATTTTGGTAAAAGGTGATCGTGAAAAATTACGTCGTGTTATTACAAATATCATTTGGAATAGTGTGAAGTATATGGATAAAGAAGAAGGATATATAGGAATTCGCATGACCGAATCTATTGATTATGTAACGATTTACATAAAAGATAATGGGGTAGGAATAGAAGAGAAGGCGTTGCCTCATATATTTGAAAGGTTTTATCGTGCAGATCATTCTAGAAATTCTAAAACAGGTGGAAGCGGACTTGGTTTGTCAATTGCACATCAGATTATCACACAACATGGTGGTGATATTTGGGTAGAAAGCAAAAAAGGTAAAGGAACGACGCTGGCATTTACATTACAAAAAATCAATTAGAAAAAGGAGAGCATCTTGAAAAGAATTTTAATTATTGAAGATGAAGCTATTATAGCAGAGTTAGAAAAGGATTATTTAGAGGTTGCTGGGTATACAGTAGATATTGATTACTCTGGCGAAAAAGGTTTACAAAGAGTTCTTCTAGAGGATTATGACTTGTTAATTTTAGACATAATGTTACCGGGAATAGATGGATATGAAATTTGTAAACAAGTTCGATTGGAAAAGGACATACCAATACTTATGGTGTCCGCAAAACAAGAGGAAATCGATAAAATTAAAGGGTTAGGTTTTGGAGCAGATGATTATATTATAAAACCGTTTAGCCCGAGTGAAATGGTGGCACGTGTAAATGCTCATCTAGCTCGTTATGATCGTTTAACAGGAAAACGAGAACTAATAAAAGATGAAATTCGTATTCGAGGATTGTTTATTGATAAATCGGCCCGACGTGTATTTGTAAATGGAACTGAGGTCATGTTAACCGGAAAAGAATTTGATTTATTAACTTGTATGGCAGAACATCCAAATCAAGTATTTAGTAAAGATCGTCTCTTTGAAACTGTATGGGGGATGGATGTAATTGGTGATGCAGCAACGGTTGCTGTACATGTGAAAAATATTCGTCAAAAAATTGAACTCGATCCATTCGATAAATCATATATCGAAACAATTTGGGGAGTAGGATATCGTTTTACACAGTGAAAAAGGCCAGCAAAAATGCTGGCTTTTTTTGCGTAAGTAGATTAAGAAATTACAAACAAGATCCTCCGCTAACATCAATTAATTGTCCAGTAACCCAGCGGCTGTCTGGAGAAGCGAGAAATGCCGCGGTATCGGCAATATCTTCTACTTCACCTAAGCGATTAAAAGCGGAAATGGTAGTAGCGTACTGTTTCATCATTGGGTCGCTCAAGAGTTCCTCATTCATATCTGTTTTAATAAATCCAGGAAGTATTGCATTCACTGTTATTCCTCGTGCTCCGAGCTGTTTTGCTAGTGTGAAAGTCATTGTATTAATAGCGCCTTTCGTCATACTATAGGCAACGAAATCAGGTAAAGAAATACGAGTGGCAGCGGATGAAATATTAATAATTCGGCTATTGTCACGTAAACGAGATAGAGCTTGTTGGATGATAAAGAATGGTGCTTTTGCATTAACTGAAACCATTCTATCAAAAAATTGTTCAGTCGTTTCTTCAATAAAAGCACCAGGACCAATTCCAGCGTTGTTTATTAAAATATCAAATTTAGTACTACCAGTTCTTTTTTGTAATTCGCTATCTAAAGAACTATAAAGGGTTTCTACACCATGTAAAGATTCAAGGTTTGCACCGATAGAAAAAGCAGATCCGCCATTTGATTGAATTTCATAAACAGTTTCTTCAGCATCTTCTTTTCGATTTCCGTAATGAATAGCAACCAATGCACCGTCATTTGCTAAACGTTTAGCGATCGCTCGTCCAATTCCTCGGCTTGCTCCTGTAACTAACGCTACTTTCCCTTTTAACATAGTTTCCTCATCTCCTCATAAACTTTATAAGTTTTTCTTTATGTAGTAATGCAAACATACTTAAGTAATATATGAGTGTATGTAAGTAATGCATTCCAATTTTGATTTGAGAAAAAATAAATAGAATGAATTTTGATTTTTTTTGAAAAAACATGTTGACAAGGAAAAGAACAACGTCCTATAATACGTGTAACAAATAAAAGTTAATTAAGAATTTTCTAACTTTATATGTTGTATATGCAAAGAAGAGGAAAGTAGATGATTATGATCGTTTCAGAGAGCTACTCCAAGGCTGTGAGGGTAGTAACAATCGAATCATTGAAGATCACCTCGGAGCATTGCTTGCGAAAGGGAAACTGAGTAGAGGGCGGCGGCATCGTCTCCGGTAAAAGGACGGAGGTCTGATTGGACCTACAAAGCTTATATTTCGTGAGAAGTATAAGGAAGCTGAGTGGTAACGCGAAACTCTCGCCTCAGCAATCAAAGCTACTAAATTGTAGTAGTTGATTGCTGAGGCGAGAGTTTTTATTTTTAAAAATAGAAGAAGAGAATGCGTAGAAGAGGAGAGTAAATGATAAAAATTGTTTCAGAGAGCCGCCTAGAAGCTGTGAGGGCGGTAACAATTTAATCATTGAAGATCACCTCGGAGCACTACTTTTGAAACTAGTAAAAAGTAGCGGAGTTGTTTCCGATAGAAAAACAAAAGTCTAATTGGACTTGCAGAGCTTATATTTCGTGAGAAGTGTAAGGAAGCTGAGTGGTACCGCGATTCCCTCGTCTCAGCAATGGATTGCTACAAGTATGTATGTAATCGATTGTTGAGACGAGTATATTTTTAAGGTTTATATACTGAATATTCTGTTAAAAATACTCATCTCAGCAATCGATATAGAAATAGATTGCAAAAATAGAGAGAAAAAAAGAGGAGCGATGTGAGATGGGAAACCAGTACATTTATATGAATGGGGAATTTGTAGAAAAGGAAAAGGCAGTTGTTTCAGTATATGATCACGGTTTTTTATACGGAGACGGTGTATTTGAAGGAATTCGTAGTTACGGTGGAAATGTATTTTGTTTAAAAGAACATGTAAAACGATTATATGAATCGGCAAAATCTATTTTACTTACAATCCCATTGAAGGTTGAAGAAATGGAAGAAGCGGTTTTACAAACGTTGCAAAAAAATGAGTATGCGGATGCTTACATTCGTTTAATTGTTTCACGAGGAAAAGGTGACTTAGGGCTCGACCCTAGAAGTTGTGTGAAACCGAGCGTTATTATCATTGCAGAACAATTAAAGTTATTCCCTCAGGAATTTTACGATAATGGATTAAGCGTTGTATCTGTTGCATCAAGACGTAATACGCCAGATGCACTAGATCCACGCATTAAGTCAATGAACTACTTAAATAACGTACTTGTAAAAATTGAAGCGGCGCAAGCAGGAGTGCTAGAGGCACTTATGTTAAATCAACAAGGATATGTTTGTGAAGGATCTGGAGATAATGTTTTCGTTGTGAAAGATGGAAAAGTGTTAACACCTCCTTCTTATTTAGGAGCGCTAGAAGGTATTACGAGAAATAGTGTTATCGAGCTATGTGAGCGACTTAATATTCGGTGTGAGGAAAGACCGTTTACTCGTCATGACGTATATGTAGCTGATGAAGTGTTTTTAACAGGAACGGCAGCAGAATTAATTCCGGTTGTGAAAGTTGATTCAAGAGAAATTGGAGATGGGAAACCGGGAAGTGTAACGAAACAATTGACAGAGGAATTTAAAAAGTTAACGAGAGAAAGAGGCGTACGTGTTCCAGGACTGGCGGAGAGCTTACTGTAGATAGGGAGAGGAGTTAATTAAAATGGAGCAGCATACAACACGTGAGAAGTTACAGTGTGAAAATGTGACAGGTGCCGGACACGTTATTCAATGTTTGAAAAAATTAGGTGTAACGACTGTTTTCGGTTATCCGGGCGGAGCGATTTTGCCAGTGTACGATGCGTTATACGGAAGTGGTTTGAAGCACGTTTTAACTCGTCATGAACAAGCTGCCATTCATGCGGCAGAAGGATATGCGAGAGCTTCTGGAAAGGTCGGGGTAGTCTTTGCTACCTCTGGACCAGGGGCGACAAATTTAGTTACGGGTTTAGCAGATGCTTATATGGATTCGATTCCTTTAGTTGTTATTACAGGGCAAGTTGCAAAACCTCTCATCGGAAAAGACGGATTTCAAGAAGCAGATGTTGTCGGGATTACAGTACCTGTTACGAAGCATAATTATCAAGTTCGTGATGTGAATCATTTATCACGTATTGTACAAGAAGCTTTTTACATCGCCGAAAGCGGGCGACCAGGACCAGTATTAATTGATATTCCAAAAGATGTTCAAAATGAAAAGGTAACAAATTTTTATAATGAAGTAATTGAGATTCCAGGATATAAACTAGAGCCTATGCCAGACAGTAGGAAGCTTAGAGAGGTAGCTAAAGCAATTTCCGAAGCAAAACGTCCACTTCTTTATATTGGAGGAGGGATCATTCATTCGGGTGGTTCTGATGAACTTATTCAGTTTGCGAGGGGAAATCGTATTCCTGTCGTTTCCACTTTAATGGGACTTGGTGCATATCCGCCGGGAGATTCGTTATTTTTAGGAATGCTCGGCATGCATGGAACGTATGCTGCAAATATGGCAGTAACAGAATGTGATTTACTACTTGCTTTGGGTGTTCGCTTTGATGATCGTGTAACAGGAAAATTAGAACTCTTTTCTCCGCATTCGAAAAAGGTACATATTGATATAGATCCTTCGGAGTTCCATAAAAATGTAACTGTGGAATATCCGATTGTTGGAGATGTGAAAAAAGCGTTACACATGTTGTTACATATGCCAATTCGTACACAAACAAATGAATGGCTTACGAAAATAGAGGAATGGAAGGAGGAATATCCTCTTTCCTACAATCAAAAAGAAGGTGAGTTAAAACCACAGCATGTTATTAGTCTAGTAAGTGAATTAACGAATGGTGAAGCGATTGTCACAACAGAAGTAGGACAGCATCAAATGTGGGCTGCTCACTTCTATAAAGCAAGAAAACCTCGGACGTTCCTTACCTCTGGAGGATTAGGAACGATGGGGTTTGGTTTTCCAGCAGCAATCGGTGCTCAGCTAGCTAAAAAAGAAGAACTTGTCATTTGTATTGCAGGTGACGCTTCTTTTCAAATGAACATTCAAGAACTACAAACAATTGCTGAAAATAACATCCCTGTAAAAGTATTTATCATAAATAACAAATTTTTAGGGATGGTAAGGCAATGGCAAGAAATGTTTTATGAAAATCGTTTATCAGAATCAAAAATTGGATCACCAGATTTTGTGAAAGTAGCAGAAGCTTATGGAGTAAAGGGATTAAGAGCAACAAATTCAACCGAGGCAAAACAAGTGATGTTAGAAGCATTTGCTCACGAAGGTCCTGTCGTAGTTGATTTTTGTGTAGAAGAAGGTGAAAACGTATTTCCGATGGTTCCGCCAAACAAAGGGAATAACGAAATGATTATGAAGAGGTGGGAAGAATGAGTCATACTTTTTCACTCGTTATTCATAACGAGCCAAGCGTCTTATTACGTATAAGTGGGATTTTTGCTCGGCGTGGTTATTATATTTCTTCTTTACATTTAAAAGAAAGAGATACTAGTGGTGTTTCTGAAATGAAACTCACAGCAGTTTGTACTGAAAATGAAGCGACATTACTTGTTAGTCAGTTGAAAAAATTAATTGATGTTCTGCAAGTAAATAAATTATAAGGAGTGTATGGAATATGAAAACATATTATGAAAAAGATGCAAATGTAGAGTTGTTACAAGGAAAAACTGTTGCAGTAGTTGGTTATGGATCACAAGGTCATGCGCAAGCACAAAATTTACGTGATTCTGGTGTAGAGGTTGTAGTTGGTGTTCGTCCTGGTAAGTCGTATGAAGTAGCGAAAGCGGATGGATTTGAAGTAATGTCTGTTTCAGAAGCGGTTCGAACCGCACAAGTTGTACAAATGTTATTGCCAGATGAACAGCAAGCTCATGTGTATAAAGCAGAGGTAGAAGAGAATCTTCGTGAAGGACAAATGTTACTTTTCTCACATGGATTTAACATTCACTTCGGACAAATTAATCCGCCAAGTTACGTAGATGTAGCGATGGTCGCGCCAAAAAGTCCAGGTCATCTCGTTCGCCGTGTATTTCAAGAAGGAAATGGTGTTCCAGCATTAGTCGCAGTGCATCAAGATGCGACGGGAACAGCGCTACATGTAGCACTGGCGTATGCAAAAGGTGTAGGGTGTACACGTGCGGGGGTAATTGAAACGACATTCCAAGAAGAAACCGAAACGGATTTATTCGGTGAGCAAGCTGTACTTTGCGGCGGGGTAACTGCACTTGTGAAGGCCGGGTTCGAAACGTTAACGGAAGGTGGATATCGTCCTGAAATTGCATACTTTGAATGTTTGCATGAATTAAAGCTAATTGTTGACTTAATGTACGAAGGTGGATTAACGACTATGCGCCATTCTATTTCAGATACGGCAGAGTTTGGAGATTATGTAACAGGATCGAGAATTGTTACAGATGAAACGAAGAAGGAAATGAAGCGTGTTCTGACAGAAATTCAGCAAGGTGAATTTGCGAAGAAATGGATTTTAGAAAATCAAGCAGGGCGTCCGACGTATAACGCAATGAAAAAAGCAGAACAAAATCATCAATTAGAAAAAGTGGGAGCAGAGCTTCGTGAAATGATGAGCTGGATTCATGCACCGAAAGAATTAGTAAAGAAATAGAGTAAGAGAGTATAAATGAAAAATATGTAAGAGGGGATTTGAAAAGATGAGAAGTGACATGATTAAAAAAGGTTTTGATAAAGCACCGCACCGTAGTTTATTAAAAGCAACTGGTTTGAAAGATGAAGATTTTGATAAACCTTTCATAGCGATTTGTAATTCTTTTATTGAAATTATTCCAGGGCATAAACACTTGAACGAGTTTGGGAAACTTGTAAAAGAGGCAGTTCGCGCGGCAGGTATGGTACCATTCGAATTCAATACAATTGGAGTTGACGATGGTATTGCGATGGGACATATCGGTATGCGTTATTCTCTTCCGAGTCGTGAAATTATTGCAGATTCAGTAGAAACGGTTGTAAATGCACACTGGTTTGACGGCATGATTTGTATCCCAAACTGTGACAAAATTACACCAGGTATGATGATGGCTGCACTACGTATTAATATTCCGACTGTGTTTGTTTCAGGCGGCCCGATGGCAGCAGGAAAAACATCTAAAGGAGAAGTTGTTGATCTGAGTTCCGTTTTTGAAGGAGTAGGAGCTTATCAATCTGGGAAAATTTCAGAAGAAGAATTAAAAGATATTGAAGATCATGGCTGTCCATCTTGTGGCTCTTGTTCGGGTATGTTTACCGCGAACTCTATGAATTGTTTATGTGAAGTGTTAGGTTTAGCTCTTCCTGGTAACGGGAGTATTTTAGCAATTGATCCAAGACGTGAAGAGTTAATTAAACAAGCAGCAGAGAAATTGAAAATTTTAATTGAAAGAGATATTAAGCCGCGTGATATTGTAACGGAAGAAGCAATTGACGATGCTTTTGCACTTGATATGGCGATGGGTGGATCAACGAATACAGTATTACATACGCTAGCACTCGCACAAGAGGCAGGACTAGATTATGATATGAACCGTATTGATGCAGTTTCAAGACGTGTACCTCATTTATGTAAAGTAAGTCCAGCCTCAAATTGGCATATGGAAGATATTGATCGTGCGGGCGGGATTAGTGCAATTTTGAAAGAGATGAGCCGGAAAGAAGGAGTACTTCATCTTGATCGAATAACTGCTACTGGGCAAACATTAAGAGAAAATATTGCTGAGGCAGAGATTAAAGATAAGGAAGTTATTCACTCTCTCGAAAACCCTCATAGTGAGGAAGGAGGATTGCGTATATTAAAAGGCAACCTTGCGAAAGATGGAGCAGTTATTAAAAGCGGAGCAACAGAAGTAAAGCGTTTTGAAGGACCTTGCGTTATTTTTAATTCACAAGATGAGGCACTTGCTGGCATTATGCTTGGGAAAGTGAAAAAAGGAGATGTAGTTGTCATTCGTTATGAAGGACCAAGAGGTGGCCCTGGTATGCCAGAAATGTTAGCACCAACATCAGCAATTGCTGGAATGGGATTAGGTGCTGAGGTTGCATTATTAACAGATGGACGTTTTTCTGGAGCTTCACGTGGAATTTCGGTAGGACATATTTCACCAGAAGCAGCAGCTGGTGGAACGATTGCACTTCTTGAACAAGGGGATATTGTATGCATTGATGTTGAAGAACGTTTGCTAGAAGTAAGAGTGAGTGATGAAGAATTAGATAAGCGTAAAAAAGAATGGAAACGACCAGAACCGAAAGTGAAAACTGGCTGGCTTGGACGTTATGCACAAATGGTAACATCGGCGAATACAGGGGCTGTCCTGAAAATCCCACATTTTGATTGAGCCAATTTAAAAGAGATAAGGATGATATATAATGGTGCAAAAGGTAAAGGAGAGAGTGAAAATTGAAGATATCTTAATGGCTCATAATTGCCTGAAAGATATCGTTATTAAAACACCGTTACAACGTGATACAGTTTTATCTGAGAAATATGATTGTGACGTTTATGTAAAACGAGAAGACTTACAATTAATTCGCTCTTTCAAAATTCGTGGTGCGTACAATTTAATTCAAAGCTTACCGAAAGAAAAATTACAAAACGGTGTTGTTTGCGCAAGTGCTGGTAATCATGCGCAAGGAGTTGCTTATACGTGTAATTTATTGAAGATTACGTCAAAAATATTTATGCCCACAACAACACCGAAACAAAAAGTATCACAAGTACAATTTTTCGGTGGTGATTTCGCAGAGATTGTATTAGTTGGTGATACATTCGATAGCTCTTTCCAAGAAGCACAGCGCTATTGTGAAGAAAATAAGATGACATTTGTTCATCCGTTTGATGATCCGTATGTCGTTGCAGGTCAAGGGACAGTGGCAGTTGAAATTATGCATGATATGGAGAAATCAGTTGATTATATCTTTACAGCAATCGGCGGTGGTGGGTTAGCATCAGGTGTTGGTACATATGTGAAAGGTGTTAGTCCTGCTACAAAGGTTATTGGTGTAGAGCCGATGGGAGCTGCATCTATGAAAGAGGCCTTTCTTCAAAATGAAAATGTCGCATTAGAGAAAATAGATAGTTTTGTTGATGGGGCAGCTGTTAAAAAAGTAGGAAAGTTAACATTTGAAACTTGTAAAGATGTAATTGATGACATTGTTTTAGTACCAGAGGGAAAAGTTTGTACGACGATTTTAGAACTGTATAAGAAAAATGCAATTGTAGCTGAACCGGCTGGTGCACTATCTATTGCAGCGCTTGATTTATATAGAGATGAAATAAAGGGTAAAACAGTTGTATGCACGCTAAGTGGTGGAAATAACGATATTGATAGAATGCAAGAAATGAAAGAACGTTCGCTCATTTACGAAGGATTAAAACATTACTTCATTATTGAATTCCCGCAACGTTCAGGTGCGCTAAGAGAATTTCTTGATAAAGGATTAGGACCAGAAGATGACATTACTCGCTTTGAGTATATTAAGAAACATAATAAAGAAAATGGTCCAGCATTAGTCGGAGTAGAGTTAAAACATAAAGAAGATTATGAGCAATTAATTACTCGCTTTAAAGAAAATAATATTCAATTTATGGAGCTTAATAAAAACCCTGTTTTGTTTGATTTGCTTATTTAATAGAAGGGAAGAGTTAGAATGTAAATAAAAAAGATAGATACAAGCGAGGAAATATAGTGCTTGTTCTATCTTTTTTATAGTTAAACTAGGTACTCATTAAATTCAAGAAGAATAAAGCTAGCTAACCAAAAAAATATTGCAATGCGAATAATTACATACATTGTAAATTCAAAGGGAGTAAGATTTCTCTCTCGCTTTATTTTTTTTAATAGTCTCACAGAATAAAAGGAACATAAAAGTAGGATTGCTATAGACATTTTATAGATGTTTTCTAAGAGGTTTATATTTTCTAATAACTCTTTCAGCATGTTTATCACCTATTCTGTAAAGTATATTACAGAGAAATAGATCTTGAGCTGTCTAGTTTCGTTTGTTTTTTATTTTCCCTGTATCATCAATTTCTACATCAGTTGAAATTGTTTGTAAATATTGAAGAGCTTTTTTCTTTTCTTCCTCATTTACAGGGGAAACTTGGTTGTTGCGAATGATATAAGGATTGAATGACATTTGGACATCCTTTCCTTTAAAAGTTAAAGTTAATACGCCAGTTTCAGCGCTTTTCCCATTCACATAACTTGGGAATAAAAAGTTACCTAATGAGTAAGCGATAGGAACTTTATTATAATACTCAAATCCTTGTAACCAATGTGGATGGCTTCCGACAATTGCGTTAGCTCCTGCTTCAACCATTTTAGGTACATATTGTTTTTGGTATTCTACCGGACGATTTGATTTTTCAACGCCCCAATGCATATAGACGATTAAATAGTCTGCATCTTTCTTTTGTTCTTTAATTGTTTTTGTTACAAGATTTAAATCATAGCCATTCGCAACGCCAGGTTTATTCTCACCAGCTACCCAATTAGAATCAGGCATAAATCGAACGAAGGAAAGAAATTTAAACTTTTTCCCTTTTACGGTCATTTCTCGTGCTGTATATGCATCTTTCGCATTTTTTCCGGCTCCAATGTAAGGGAACTTTAATTTTTCTACGTGAGAAATCGTATCTAATAATCCATCTTGCCCATAATCAAGTGTGTGGTTATTTCCAATATTTACGATGTCATATCCAGTGTTTTTAATAGCTTGTAATGTAGATGGATCACTTTTAATCCAAAACAATTGCCCAGGTGCTTTCTTTTCTTTCGTTGTAAATGCCGACTCTAAATTCACAAAAGAAATATCAGCTTTTTTTATTTCTTCTTTTACATGTTGGAATGGGTAATCAGCCCCATTCTTTTCGATTATAGGACGTAATTGCCAATCAAACATTGTATCACCAGAGAAGGTGAGTGTGATTTCTTGGTCTTCTATTTTCTTTTCGCTTTTTGAAGCGGTTTTACTAGATTTGTTTTGCAAATCGGGTTTGTCTTTTGCTTTTGAAATAAAAGAGTAATTGATTAATAAAACAATCGGTGTAATGAAAAAGGCTATTAACAAAAATCGTTTTAGTAAAGTTTTCATATATACCTTCCCTTTTAATATTATCCCGCAATTAAATTAACACTGAATCTATTAAAGGTAATTAAAGTTACAAAAAATAGCGGGTTATGTAGTGGAAAACATTTGTTAATATTCTCAATATTAAGTTAACATATAGATAACCTGTAAATCAATGTATAAACCAAAATATAGAAATAAAGAATTCGAAGGGTGAAGAATGAGAAATGGTTATATTAGGAGCAGTTGTAAATGGGATTTGTATTATATTTGGTACTTTACTTGGTAAATTATTTAGTAGGATTCCAGAAAGTATGAAAGGGACGATAATGCACGCAATCGGTTTAGCGGTTACTGTGCTTGGGCTTCAAATGGCATTAAAAAGTGAAAACTTTCTTGTTGTCATACTGAGCTTAGTGATTGGTACGGTAATTGGAGAATGGTTACAAGTAGAAGAAAAGTTAAAACATTTAGGGGATTGGCTAGAAAATAAAGTTGGATCGAAAGGGAAAGGTAGCATATCAGAAGGTTTTGTAACAGCTACTTTAATTTTTGCAATTGGCGCGATGGGGATACTTGGTGCACTTGACAGTGGGATTCGCGGAAATCATGATATTTTATTTACAAAGGCGATTATCGATGGATTTATTTCTATTATATTAACGACAACTCTAGGAATTGGCGTAGTATTTTCGGCGATTCCAGTTGTTTTATATGAAGGTGGTATTGCAGTTTTTGCAACACAAATTAATAGTTTTGTCCCGAAAGAATTAATGAACCAATTTATAGTAGAAATGACAGCTACGGGCGGCATTATGATATCTGCTATTGGATTGAACTTGCTTAGTATTATTAAAATCAAGGTGGCAAATTTACTTCCAGGTATATTGGTAGTGGGTGTAATTGTTTCAGCTATATATAGTTACGGTTTGTTAGTAAATTAGTAGAGGATGGAAATACATATGGAGGAATTTCAATTTACAAAACGTGTGCATAAAATATTGGAGATTGCAGCAGAGGAGAGTGAGTGTAACATAATTCACCCGGTCCATCTGTTTATAGGTATGTGTAAAGAAGGTACAGGTGTTTGCGCTGAGTTATATATGTATTTGTTTCAT
Organism: Bacillus sp. FSL K6-1218; assembly: GCF_038006445.1. Classification (NCBI taxonomy): domain Bacteria; kingdom Bacillati; phylum Bacillota; class Bacilli; order Caryophanales; family Bacillaceae; genus Bacillus; species Bacillus sp. FSL K6-1218. The sequence continues at coordinate 1,765,301 of NZ_JBBOVE010000001.1, forward strand.
AAAGTGGGTCCAGATTTTTTAGAAAAACTTTCGTTACGAAAACGATTCAATTTACATAATCAAGAATATAAAAAAATAGGACAATATAAACTATCTTATAAGGCGATAGAAATTTTACAAATAGCGAAGAAACGTATGGAACGCTTTCGGCAAGTATTAATCAATGAAGGACATATTATGTATGCATTCTTTCGTGTAGATACAAATATTGGTGAATTTATACATACACAAATGCAAGAAGATATATTACGTATTACAGCTGCACCGAGAGACTTAGTGGTTAATTTAAATAGTTTTAAATCTATTTATAATACATTATTTTGTCATGTAAGAAGAGCTAGTCCTTCTGATTTTGATAAGTTATCACGATTTGTGGCGGATGAATTTGGTGAACGGTGGTTGCAGTCGGTTGATTATGGATTTCGGACATATAGCGAAAAGTTACCTATCTATATTGCACAGCAGGAGGAAGTGATAATTGGTTTTGCCTGTTACGATGTAGTGAGAGGAAAGAAAGGATTGTTTGGTCCAATGGGCATAGCGAAACAAAATAGTGTGAAAGGTGTAGGAAAAGAATTATTGCATCATTGTTTATATAATATGAAGCAAGATGGATATGAATATGCGATTATTGGACAAGCAGGTCCCATTGAGTTTTACGAGAGAAATTGTAATGCTCGTTTAATACCGATAGATAATAATTAACCAACTTCATTTAGGGGAGTTGGTTTTATTATGAAAATGATGTAGAGATGTAGTGATTTTTACTAGAAAATAGCGGGTTTTGTAGTAAATCTTGCATATAAAGCAAATTACTAAACTTTTGACAAGAAAGGGTGTAGAATGGGTATCTAAAGAAAGAAGGTGTGAAAATGGCCAGCTGGAAACGAAATTTAATGATTTGTTGGCTAGGTTGTTTTACCACTGCAGCCGGTATGAGTTTAGTAATTCCTTTCTTATCTTTTTATATTGAGGAATTAGGAGTAACTGGCACTTCAAGCGTTGCACAGTGGTCGGGACTTGCATTTGGTGTAACATTTTTAATGGGTGCGATCGTATCGCCAATATGGGGAAAGCTTGGTGATATACATGGACGGAAATTGATGCTTATTCGTGCTAGCCTCGGTATGGCGATTATTATGACGCTTATGGGGTTTGTAACGGATGTGTATCAACTAGTCGCACTACGGTTTTTAATGGGAGCAGTATCTGGTTTCCTTTCAACGGCGATGACATTTATTGCAGCAGAAACTCCGAAAGAACATTCAGGTTGGGCAATTTCCACAATTTCAACTGGTGGTGTGAGCGGTTCGTTACTTGGCCCGTTACTTGGAGGTTATTTGTCTGAGTTAATTGGAATGCGTCATGTTTTTCTTGTTACAGGAGCTTTTTTATTCCTTTCTTTTCTCATCGTTTTTTTCTTCCTGCATGAAGAAAATCACTCTGCTCAAGCAAAAAAAGCACAACCGAAAAAAGTATGGACGATGGTTCCAGCAAAGCATTTAATTATTAGTTTATTTGTAACAACATTTATTATTCAACTTGCGAACATGTCAATTCAACCTATTATTACATTGTATGTAAAGAATTTAGAAGGCCCAGGAACAGCTCATATTGAAATGATTGCAGGCGCAGTCATGTCTGCGACAGGTTTAGCTATTATTATGGCAGCTCCTAAGTTAGGGAGATTATCAGATCGTATTGGACCTCAAAAAACGTTAGTTGTGGCGTTGTTTGCGGCAGGAATTATTTTTATTCCGCAAGCATTTGTAACCTCAGCTTGGCAACTATTAATTCTTCGCTTTTTATTAGGTATTGCACAAGCAGGACTATTACCTTCCGTACAAACTCTACTAAAACAACATACACCAACCCATGTAACGGGAAGAATATTTGGATATAATCAATCGTTTCAGTTTTTAGGAAATATGATTGGACCAGTACTTGGTGGACAAATTGCAGCACATGCGGGCTTTCAATATGTTTTCTTTTCTACTTCATCACTATTATTTATTGCGTGCATTTGGGTTTATTTTCACAATAAGAACGAAGAGGTATCAGAGAAACGACATTTGGAAGTTAGTTAACTAAGTGAATAAAAAAAGGATGAAGCAATGATTGCTTCATCCTTTTATTTAAAATTGAAGACAAAGATAGCTTAATGTACCAAGCTCGTAACTGCGGTGAATGACTTCACCGTTATTATCGCCACTTCCCATAGCGATAAATAAAGGAACAAAATGCTCTGCTCTTGGTACTGCTAGTTGTGCATGAGGGGCATTTTTCTCCCAATTAAATAATGCATCTTTATCAGTAGTCTGCATATGTTTAATAATCCAATCATCAAACTCAATTGCCCATTGTTCGGGTGTAGTTTGATTCCATTTTAAAGCTCGTAAGTTATGAACGGTAACACCGCTCCCGATTACTAAAATATCTTCTTGTCCAAGTCCTTTTAGTGCTTCTCCAATTTCAAATTGTTCTTTTGCAGGAAGGAATGGATTGACTGATATTTGGACGACAGGAATATTTGCTTCTGGATACATGCGGTGCAAGAGTGTCCATGAGCCATGATCTAAACCTCTCGTCATATTATGATGGACTGGAATACCTTTGTTTTTAAATTTTGTTTCTAACATAGATGCAATGTTAGAAGAGCCTTTCGCACGATATTTAATTTCATATAACTCAGGAGGAAAACCTCCAAAATCATAAATTGTTTCATATTCGTTATCTGATGAGGAAATCGTTAATACTTCACTTTCCCAGTGAGCAGTAAAAATAACAATTGCTTTCGGTTTATATGTTTCTCCAAGTGTTTTTAAAAAACTTGTATATTCTGTATCTTGAATAGCAAGCATCGGTGATCCGTGTGCTAAAAATAATGATGGCATCATAATAGAAACCTCCCAAAAATATAATAATTACTTTATGTAAGTAACTATATAATTTTACGGATGGTTCGTCAACATATTAATTTAAGAGCTAATTAGAAAAGTGAGTCATTTGTCATAATGAAGGCAATTGCATATAATACATAGTAAGAATAATGAATGGATATTCATTTTTAAAGATACATAATAGAGTTGGGAGCTGACGAAATGAACGTACAGGAAAGTTTCGTTACGGCATTGGATGGATCAGAAATTTATTTACGCAAGTGGTTACCAGAAGGAGATCCGCGAGGGATTATTCAAATTGCACATGGTATGACAGAACATGCAGGTGTTTATACAGACTTTATTGCTGCGTTATTAGAAGCGGGGTATGGTGTTTATGCACATGATCATAAAGGACATGGGAAAACAGTGAAAAGAGAAGAAGATTATGGTCATTTTAAACCAAATGTAGGTTGGAATGAGGCTGTGTCTGATGTTATTTTTGTATCAGAAACGATAAGAAAAGAGCAGACATGCCCGTTGTTTTTACTTGGACATAGTATGGGTTCTTTTTTATCAAGACGTGCTGTACAACTTAGGGGTGAACTATATGATGGGTTTCTGATTTCAGGAACAGGTGGAAATCCAGGGCTTTTAGGAAGTATCGGCCATAAAGTAGCGACAATCGAGATGAAACTACGCGGGGAGAAAACGAAAAGTCCAATGCTAAACTTTTTATCTTTCGGAAACTTTAATTCGAACTTTAAGCCAAATCGTACAAAATTTGATTGGTTATCTTCAGATAATAACCAAGTTGATAAATATATTGCGGACCCGTTATGTGGATTCATTTGTACGACAAGTTTTTATCGAGAATTATTTTCTGGTGTATTAGAAGTAAATAAACTAGAAGAGTTCAAAAAAACACCGAAAAACCTTCCAATACATATTTTTTCAGGAGATCGTGATCCTGTTGGGGATATGGGGAAAGGTGTAAAAGAAGTGTATGAAAATTATAAAAAATGTGACGTGAAAGATGTAACACTGCGTTTATATGAAAATGGGAGACATGAGATGTTTCATGAAGTAAATCGAGATGAAGTATTTCAAGATTTGATTTTATGGTTAGATAAGCATATTGTATGAGAAGAAACCTCACTTTTTTGAAGTGAGGTTTCTTTGAGAGAACGGAGGAATAGTTATGAGTGAATTTGTAAATAAAGAATATGTAGAAATAGATTTTCAAGATGTTTTGATTAAAGAAGAGGAATTGAAGAATTGTACTTTCATAAAATGCCGTTTTAGAGGGATAGATGCATCGGAAATTTCTACTGAAAATTGTAATTTCATAGAATGTGATTTTACCGGTGCACTTTTTAACGCTTCTATTCATAAAGTAACTACATTTGCGAATTGTAAGTTTGTTGGTGCGAATTTATTCGTATCGAAGTTTGAAGAATGTAAAATGACCGGCTCTGATTTTGAAGAAGCGAATTTAGACGGAATAACTATCATATCGGGTGATTGGTCATATACGAATTTAAGGTTCGCCAACTTAAGTAAACAAATATTAAAGGGTATACGTTTAATGGAAGCGGACTTATATGAATGCAATTTAGAAAAAGCAGATTTACGTGAAGCGGATTTAACCGGTGCACAATTAGGTAAGGCGAAACTTAGTGGTGCAAATTTAAAAGGAGCGGTAGTTGATAGAATTGATTTTACAAGTTTTGATTTGAAAAATGTGAAATTAGATATAGCACAGGCAGTTGCAGTAGCAAGATGTTATGGGGCTAAGGTGAACTAAATGATTTGTAAAACCGTTCAAAGTGCTGAACGGTTTTACAAATCATAATAGTAGTATAATAGTAAATGAGGTGTTCATACTATGGAAGATAAAACATTAGGTATACTACTAGATGTAGTTGGAGAATTATTTTCAGATGAAATATCAATTGCCGTTTCGAATACGAAAGAATATATTTACTATCGGCCAAGTAAACGAATTGATTTAAAGATTAGTGCTGGGGATCCTATTAAAGAAGGAACGATTGCTCATAAAGCAATGGTAACGAAGCAAAAAGCCTCTGAGTTTATTAACCGGGACGTTTTCGGTATTCCTTATCATGGAATGGCCGTACCGTTTTCAAATAATGGGAAGATTGAGGGGTGCGTGACGGCAATTTATCCCGCTTTAACGGATGGAAAGTCAGTCGTTACTTTAAAAACAACAGACGGATGGGTTCCGGTTCCTTTTTCAAAGGTCATGTATTTAGAAGCTAAAGATAAAAAGACGTATGTGAATTCAGAAGAGTTAACAGGAACACATAAGTACTCGCTACAAGAATTCGAATACTTGTTGCCGAAAGATTCCTTTATTAGATGCCACCGTTCCTTTATTGTAAATGTTAATCATATTAAAGCGATTTACCCTGATACGCATTCTACTTTTGTACTTTCGATGGATAACGGAGAGAGGGTACCAGTGAGTCAGTCATACGCTAGCTATTTTCGTAAGCTTCTAGGATTCTAAAATTTTCTGCTTTAGAACCTAGATTTGCTTTTTTATCTGAATTTTCGGCATTCTGTACAAAAATCCCTATTTTGATAGTGTTAATGTGTAAAATAATTATGAATATTCATTGAGAGAGGGATTACATATGGAGAATAATTTAGATAGAATTAGGGATCAACGTTTCAAAGATCGAGTAGTTACACCTGAAGAGGCAGCTTCATGGATTGAAAGTGGAATGACTTTAGGTTTAAGTGGATTTACACGTGCTGGGGATGTAAAAGCAGTCCCATTTGCGCTGGTGAATCGAGTGAAGAACGATAAATCTTTTAAAGTAAATGTTTATACTGGGGCTTCTTTAGGCTCGGATGTAGACAAATTATTTGCTGAGGCAGGAATTTTAGGGAAAAGATTACCTTTCCAAGCTGACGCGACTATGCGAAAAGGAATTAATAACGGAGACTTTTTATTTGTGGATCAACATTTGTCTCATACAGCAGAGTTACTCCGCGCTGACGTTCTGGATATAGATTTCGCTATTTTGGAAGCGGTTGCGATTACAGAGGACGGAATGATTATTCCAACCACTTCAATTGGAAATTCCTTAGCGTTTTCCTTAAATGCTAAGTCTATTATTATTGAAATGAATATGGCTCAATCCGCGCAATTAGAGGGGCTACATGATCTATATGAACCAGGTAAACAAGGAGAGAGGCTGCCAATTCCGCTTGTGAAAACAGATGACCGAATTGGAACAATCGGTATTCAAATTGATCCTGAAAAAGTAAAGGGAATTGTGTTTACGAATCAATTGGATTCGCCATCGACAATTGTTCCTCCGGATGAAGAAACTGTTATTATGGCAAATCATTTAATAGAATTCCTTCGAGAAGAAGTCAAAGTAGGCCGATTAACAAATCGTTTAGCGCCGTTACAATCAGGAATTGGTTCAGTGGCTAATGCAGTATTGCACGGAATGTTAGATTCAGAATTTGAAGATTTAGAAGTATATTCCGAGGTTTTACAAGATGCAGTTTTTGATCTTATGGATGCTGGAAAAGTCAATTTTGCTTCTTGTTGTTCTATCACGCTTTCTGAAGAGAAAATGCAACAAGTATTTTCTAACTTTGAAAAATATCGTGACAAATTAATGATGCGTCCACAAGAGATTTCCAATCATCCTGAAATTATTCGTCGCCTTGGATTAATCTCAATTAATACTGCATTAGAATTAGATATATACGGAAATGTTAACTCTACTCACGTGTTAGGTACAAAAATGATGAATGGTATTGGTGGGTCTGGTGATTTTGCAAGAAATGCTCGCTTAGCTATCTTTGTTACTAAATCGATTGCGAAAGGTGGTAACATTTCAAGCATCGTTCCTTTTGTTTCTCATGTAGACCATACTGAACATGATGTAGATGTTATCGTCACTGAACAGGGGTATGCTGACTTAAGGGGACTTGCGCCAAGAGAAAGAGTGGAACTTATTATTGAGAATTGCGTACATCCAATGTATCGTGCCCAGCTACGAGCTTATTACGAAGAAGCAAAAACAAGAGGTGGACAAACTCCTCATATTTTAGAAAAAGCTTTTTCTTGGCATACGAACTATGCTAAAAATGGAACAATGCTTGAAGCGGTAGTAGAAACTGTATAGGTGTGTATCGTACGAAATAGTAAAACGAATGAGTGAGCTTGAAGATTAAATTTTAGAAAAAGAGAACGCCGACTTTTAGGGATGGCGTTCTTTTTCTTTAAATAAATTGTTAAAAATCGTACTGATTATAATAAAGATTTATAAAAGTAATTTCTAATTTATGAAAATAAAAGGTTTTTTGAAGTGCTTTCCGAATCAATTTAGTAGTTTACATATTGAAAGTGAGGAAAAAGAATCATGAAGATAAGAGAAGCGTTATTAAGTGAAGCAAATGAATTAAGTGAATTCGCACTACATTCAAAAGCAACGTGGAATTATAGTGAAGAATTCATATTTGCCTGTAAGGAAGATTTAACAATTACGGAAGAGTACATAAAAAATAATTTTGTATATGTTTTAGAAAACGATAATGCGAAGATTGGTTTTTTCTCATTTTTACATAACGATAAAGCTCTCGATTTCTTGTACATTCATCCTCATTACAAAGGAAAAGGTTACGGGAAAATACTTTGGGAGTATGTAATAGAAAAAGCCAATGAACTTGGATTAAAAAGTTTTACAATTGATAGTGATCCGAATGCAAAAGGATATTACTTAAAAATGGGAGCACAGTTAATAGGAGAGACACCATCAACTGTCTTTAAGGGTCGTTTACTGCCTCTTTTGAAATATGATGTGTAAAACTATTAATAGTAGGGGAAGATTAGAATGGATGATGTAAAGGAAAAAAGAATATATGAAGCACTAATAAAATCGTGGTCGATTGAAACAAGTTCAAAGTGGACAATTGAAAATCCAGCAAAGGGACAATGTGGTGTTACAGCTCTTGTCGTTCAAGACATATACGGAGGAGAAATTAAAAAGACAAAAGTAAGAGAGGTATGGCACTTTTATAACTTTATAGATGGGCAGAGATTTGATTTTACAGAGACTCAATTCAATGGGAAATTGAATTATATGGATGAAAAGTCAAATCGGGAAGAAGCATTTGCAGATACAAATGAAAAGCAATATAGCATTTTGAAGGAAAAAATAACAAAAGAATTAAAATTATCTTTTGACTCTTAATCTTTAATAAGTTACTATAATGGTGGTAACTTATTAAAGGGAACTTCATAGAGTTGAAAGGGGAAATACTTTTGAAAACAACTTATGTAAACGCTACAATAGTAACGATGAATGAACAAAATGAAGTGATAGAAAATGGATATATCATTGTAGAAAATGATCAAATTATAGATGTGAAGAGCGGAGAATTCGCTAATGATTTTGAAGTAGATGAAGTAATTGACATGAAAGGAAAGTGGGTTTTACCAGGGCTTGTAAATACACATACACACGTTGTAATGAGTCTCTTAAGAGGTATTGGAGATGATATGTTATTACAACCATGGCTTGAGACGAGAATTTGGCCACTTGAAAGTCAGTTTACTCCAGAGCTTGCGGTCGCTAGTACGGAATTAGGATTACTTGAAATGGTAAAAAGTGGTACAACATCATTCTCTGACATGTTTAATCCAATTGGAGTAGATCAAGATGCAATTATGGAAACGGTATCAAGAAGTGGGATGCGAGCTGCTGTTTCAAGAACTTTATTTAGCTTCGGAACGAAAGATGATGAAAAGAAAGCCATTGAAGAAGCTGAAAAATATGTAAAGCGTTACTATAACGAAAGTGGCATGTTAACTACGATGGTTGCACCGCATAGTCCATATACATGTTCCACAGAATTATTAGAAGAATGCGCACGTATTGCAGTAGAAAATCAAACGATGGTTCATATTCATCTTTCGGAAACAGAGCGTGAAGTACGTGATATTGAAGCACAGTACGGAAAACGTCCAGTAGAATATGCAGCAAGTTGCGGGTTGTTTAAACGCCCAACAGTTATTGCACACGGTGTAGTATTAAATGAAAATGAACGTGCATTTTTAGCAGAACATGATGTTCGAGTAGCACATAATCCGAATAGTAATTTAAAACTAGGATCTGGTATAGCGAATGTAAAAGCGATGCTAGAAGCAGGAATGAAAGTAGGAATTGCAACAGATAGTGTGGCATCAAACAACAATTTAGATATGTTTGAAGAAATGCGTATAGCGACTTTACTACAAAAAGGTATTCACCAAGATGCAACAGCTTTACCGGTTGAAACTGCTCTTACACTTGCGACTAAAGGAGCTGCTGAAGTAATCGGGATGAAACAAACAGGGTCACTTGAGGTTGGGAAGTGTGCCGATTTTATCACAATTGATCCATCTAATAAGCCGCATTTACAACCAGCAGATGAAGTGTTATCGCACCTTGTATATGCTGCTAGTGGAAAAGATATAAGCGATGTAATCATTAACGGAAAACGTGTCGTTTGGAATGGAGAATGTAAAACGTTAGATGAAGAGCGTATTATATTTGAAGCGAGTCGTTATAAACGAGGTTTGCAAAGATAGATAATTATGTGGCAGTTGAAAAAGCTATCCTTTTAAAAGGATAGCTTTTTTCTTGAACGAATAAATATTCAAAAGAATGTCGCATCTTTCTGTTAGTATTTCTGCTATAATATATTACGCTTTATAATATTTTATATTTAAGGAGAACAACTCATGAAGCGAAAAAAGAGCCATTTAATGGTAATGGCACTTGTTACATCTTTATTTTTAGCAGCTTGTAATAATAAAACGAATAAAAGTGACACAGAGGCTAAAAAACAAGTGTTAAATGTAACAGTATCAGAAGAAATTCCTTCTCTGGACACTGCGAAAACGATGGATGGTACATCAGCGCACGTTATGCAGAATATATTTGAGGGGTTATATGTATTAAATGATCAAGATCAGTCTACTCCAGCCATAGCAAAATCGTTTGAAAGAAGTGAAGATGGTAAGAAATATACATTTGACTTGCGTAAAGATGCAAAATGGTCAAATGGGGATAATGTAACAGCAAATGATTTTATATTTGCGTGGAAACGTGCAATTAACCCTGAAACAGCATCTCAATATGCGTCCATGCTCTTTTATGTGAAAAATGCGAAAGAGATCAATAAGGGAACAATGCCTCTTGATGCACTTGGGGTTAAAGCAATAAATAATTATACGTTAGAAGTTGAACTCGAACAGCCGGTTCCGTATTTTTTACAGTTGTTAGCACTACCTATATACTTACCACAGCATGAAGCATTTTTGAAAGAACAAGGAAACAATTATGCATTGGAACCTAGTAATCTCATATATAACGGTCCATTTGTATTAGAAAAATGGAAGCATGAACAAGAGTTTCAATTAAAGAAAAATGCTACATATTGGGATCAAAAGAAAGTGAAATTAGACGAAATAAACTTTCATATCGTAAAGGATACAATGACAGCTGTAAATTTATATGAAGCCGGAGATTTGGATCGAGTACCTATTAATTCGCAAGTTGTAGATAAGTATAAAGGGAATAAGGAATTACATATGTCGAGTGATCCTGGAATTGCTATGCTTCGTTTTAATGAAAAAAATACCGCGTTAGCAAATAAAAAGGTGCGTCAATCTATTTCATTAGCGTTAAATAAAGATGATTTCGTTGCTCACTTTATTAATAACGGAGCAAAACCTGTAAGCGGGCTTGTACCAGTTGGTCATGTAAATGAAGTGACCGGTAAAGATTTTAGAAAAGAAAACGGAGATCTTTCTTCATATGATTTGCAAAATGCGCAAAAAATTTGGGAAGAAGCGAAAAAAGAGCTTGAAGTAGAGCAAGTAAACCTCGAGTTTTTAACGTTTGAACAAGATAATGCAAAACGTATGGCAGAATATATAAAAGGTGATTTAGAAAAGAATTTGCATGGATTAACGATACAAATTAAACAACAGCCATTTAAGCAAAAATTACAGTTAGAACAAACAGGTGATTACGATATAACTATGGCAAATTGGGGACCTGACTATAAAGACCCAATTAGTTATTTAGAGTTATTTACGACAGGGAATCCGAATAATAAAATGAATTATTCTAATGTTCGTTACGATGAATTAATAAAGAAAGCGAAAACGGATTTTGTACTAGATACGGAAAACCGATGGGAAGCGTTGCGAGAAGCCGAGCAGGTATTATTAGAAGATGCTGCGGTGGCGCCGCTTTATCATATTGGCTCAGCGTATGTACAAAAGGATTATGTAAAAGGGATTGAAAAACATCAATTTGGTGGTGTTTATACTTATAAGAATGCTTATATTGCTAATGAGTAAATACAAAAAACCTTACTTTTTAAAAGTAAGGTTTTTTACAAATGAATTCTATTAAACCGATTTTAATAAAGCGTAAAAATTCGTATCATATGGGATATCATCTTGATACATATAATTTTTTAGAACGCCTTCTTTTTCAAAGCCTAATTTTAATAGTACTTTATTGGAAGCTTCATTTTCAAGAAATACAATTGCCCCGATCCGCTTTAAATGAATCGTATGGAAACCGTATGATATAACCTCAGAAACAGCTTCAGTCGCATATCCTTTTCCCCAGTGTTCAGGTAAAAAGGCATAACTTATATTGGCTCGTTTATGCTCAGAAGACCAATCGTGAAAACCAATGGTACCGATGAGTTCTTTCTTGTCTTTTAATTCGATTCCCCATTTTATACCGTTTCTTGCATTGTAACTGAGCTTAAAGTTATGAATGATTTGTTTCACTTGATCAACATCTTGTAACGGTTTTTGGCCATAATAGCGCAGTACATTAGTATTAGAAAAGCATTGTAGTATACGCGGTGCATCTTCTTCGGTAAGTTCTCTTAAAATGAGTCGGTCTGTTTTCAATATAGGAAACATGCTTTCACTCCATTTCTTTTGAAACTAGAATGTGTTGTTATTATATAATCTAGTCTGAAAATAAAGATTATTCAAGAGGGGAGTATGGTTTTAATTTATGATAAAATTGATTGTGGAATATATTTCAAAAAGAGGTTTGTATATGGAGAAAAATTCAATTTTAATTGTAGATGATGATCAAGATATTGTTCAATTTATAAAAGTGAATCTAATGCAAGAAGGTTTTAAAGTTTTTAGTGCTCATAACGGAGAAGAGGCTTTAGAAATAATAAATAATAACAGTATTCAACTTGCTATTTTGGATATTATGATGCCTCAAATGGATGGTATAGAACTTTGTAGAAGGGTTAGAGAGAAACATAGTTTACCAATTATGTTTTTAAGCGCGAAATCATCGGATGTAGATAAGGTAATTGGATTTAGTACTGGGGCAGATGATTATATTGTGAAGCCGTTCAGTACAATTGAATTTATCGCAAGAGTGAAAGCTCAATTAAGAAGGTATACATATTTCAACCAAAATGCTGTTCAAGTAATGGAAAAGAAAATAAATATTAGAGGTTTAGAAATAGATGAAGTGTCGAGAACAGTAATGTTATATGGAGAAACAATGAATCTTACGAAAACTGAATATGATATTTTGTACTTAATGGCCGCTGCAAAGAATCGTGTGTTCACTATTGAAGAAATATATGAGAGCGTTTGGAAAGAAAGAGCCTATGAAAGTAATAATACAGTAATGGTTCATATTGCAAGATTAAGAAATAAAATTGAAGAGAATCCAAAAGAGCCGAAGTTTATTCAAAATGTTTGGGGAGTCGGATATAAAATTGAAGATTAAATCATTACAAGGCATTAGAGCTAAGTTTTTTATTGCATTCATATGTAGCATTTTGTTAGCAACTGTAAGTATAATAGCGTTTCAAATTGTAATTGGAAATATATATAGTCATGTTACTGCGTTAGAGGAAAAATATTCATTTTTATATTTTATAGTTTTTTTGATTTTTACTACAACATACTTTGCATTCATGACAAAAACGATGATGAAAAGATTATCTCAAATTAATAAGAACGTGAAGAAAATAAGTGATGGTAATTTTGAAATACATATACCTATTTCGAAAAGCGATGAGATTGGTGAACTAGCGGCAAATGTTAATAGAATGGCGAAAAGTTTAAAAGAGTCTATTGAGAATGAAAAAAAATCACAGGAAATGAAAAATGAAATGATTAGTAATATTTCTCATGACTTACGAACGCCAGTAACATCTTTAATAGGTTATGCGGACCTGTTAGGAAATAAACTTCATTCAAATGGAGAAGAATGTGAAGAGTATGTAAGTATATTAAAGCGAAAAAGTTATGAATTAAAAAATCAAGTAGATGATTTATTAGAATACTGTCAAATAAATTATAGAGAAATCGAATTACATAAAAGTGTAGTAAATATGAAAGCGTTCATTGAACAAATCATGATTGATTTTGTACCACTACTAGATGATGCCGATATGAGCTTTTGTATTAACGGTGATAAGGAGTTACATGTGGAAATGGATGTAGCGCTTATGGTGAGGCTATTCGAAAATGTAATTAGTAATAGTATTATGTACGGGAAAGACGGAAAACAGATTTTGATTCAAGTTTCTAAAAGAGACATGAATGTTGAAATAGAAATTAAAAATTTTGGACAATGCATTCCGAATGAGGACCTTCCTTACGTTTTTGAAAAGTTTTATCGTGGTGAAAAATCACGTAGCTCTCATACGGGTGGGAAAGGAATAGGACTTGCAATTTCGAAAAGTATAGCACAGCTCCATCAAGGGGATATAACTGTACGTAGTAACGATAAAGAAACAGTTTTTACTGTAAAATTACCGCAGTATAAAAAAGTAAGAAAGTCGTAAGTATTTCTTTCATATGTCGTAATTTTTACTTTGTATCATTGAGAAAAAGGATATGAGAGTAGGGATACGACATGTGGAAGAAATTTTTATTAGTAATTATAGTTCCTTTTTTAATTATAAGTTGGAGTTTAATTTATGTAGCTAATGGTGTTACATCAGTCTTTGTTTGGTGGTGTATACAGGCTTTTAGTGTAATTTCAGTTTTTCTCTTAATAGGATCAGTAATAATGTTTTTTTTGAACGGCATTTTTAGAAAGCGGATAGATAGAACGCTACTTTTAATTATTCTGTTTTCTATCATTGGAGCTTGGCCTGTCGGTTGGTTTGCTAATATAGGTAGAATTGCTTATCCAGCAGATATACAATCGATGAGTCCTAAAGCAGTAGTTCGTGTTCCTTTGAATGAACGAGCATTGATAGGTTGGGGCGGTGATCGGTTAGAAACGAACTATCACGTTATAAAACCGAATGAAAGGTGGGCATATGATATTCTTATTCCGCCTGCTGAAGCGAAAAGTAGTAATTTAGGGGATTATGGAATATATGGAGCGAAAGTAATGGCACCAGCTTCTGGAACAGTTGTATCTATCAATAATGATGAAAAAGATGTAGTTCCAGGAGAGGATGATTTTCAGTCAATGGCGGGGAATCATATTTATTTACGACTAGATGAATCAGGGACATTTATGGTTCTGGCCCATTTAAAGAAAGGATCAATTAAAGTGAGGGAAGGCCAACATGTAAATGAAGGAGAGGTTCTAGCCCAAGTCGGTAACTCCGGAAGTTCAAGTGAGCCGCATTTACATATTCATCATCAAAGGCAGGATCCATCAAATGTGAGCATATTTCTTGCGGAAGGATTACCACTTTACTTTCGAACTGAGAAAGGTGTGATAATGCCAGAAAGAGGTACATACATAAGTGGTAATGAAAAAAGGTATTCCAGTTTTATTGGAATACCTTTTTCTATTACCCTACAAACGTTTGATACAGTAAGAAAATATTTAAAATGATAACAAGTGCAGCAATGATCCAAGCGATAAAGGTTGTTATGCGGTGATTAACGAGCGCACCCATAATTTTTTTATTGCTTGTAAACATAATAAGTGGCACTAATGCAAAAGCAATACCAAATGATAAGACGACTTGGCTCATGACTAGAGCGTAAGTTGGATTTACACCTAAAGCGATAATAACTAATGGTGGAATCATTGTAATAAAGCGGCGTAAGTATAACGGAATATGCATTCGAATGAAACCTTGCATAATAATGTCACCTGACATTGTACCGACAGAAGAGCTAGATAGTCCTGCTGATAAGAGCCCAATTCCAAATAAAGCAGCTGATACAGGACCGACTAAAGTACTGAACTGGTTAAAAGCAACATCAAGGTCTTCAACATGTAAGCCATTTTTAAAGAATAGTGCAGCTGCTACAATTAACATACTTGCATTAATTGCTCCAGCGATAACCATTGCAATAATAATATCGATAAATTCGAAACGAAAAATCTTTTTCTTTTGTTCGTCAGTTGTTCCAACCACGCGGCGTTGTGTTAATGCAGAATGCAAGTATATTGCATGCGGCATTACTGTCGCACCTAATATCCCTGCTGCAAGTAATATACTGTCTACACCTTGGAATTTCGGAATAAATAGTCCTGAAAGAAGGGGACTTAATTCTGGTTTTGCATAAAAAACTTGGATTCCAAATGCTATTACTACAATAAAAATCATCCCTGTAATAATAGCTTCTAGTGGGCGAAATCCTCTACGTTGAAATTCAAGGATAATAAATGATCCGGCTGCTGTAATTAAAGCGGCAGGTAGCATCGGGATTCCAAATAGTAAGTAAAGCCCCAATGCAGCTCCAATAAATTCCGCTAAATCTGTAGCCATAATAACTAATTCACCTTGTATCCATAAGCCGATAGACACAGGCTTTGGAAAGTTTTCACGAGCTATTTCGGGTAAATTGTTTCCTGTAGCAATTCCTAATTTAGCCGATAAAGTTTGGATTAATACAGCCATTAAGTTAGAAGCGAATATAACCCATAATAGTAAATATCCATATTGTGAACCAGCTGCGATATTTGTAGCAAAGTTGCCAGGATCAATATAAGCAACGGACGCGATAAAAGCGGGCCCTAAAAATGGTAACAGTCTTTTCCAGCCTTTTGTTTCTCCACTTAAAGCTAAGTGAGCTGATTGTACAGTTGTACTTTCAGAAGGGAGATGTTCATCTTTTGTTATATCTTTATTCATAGTAGTTTTCCCCTTTAAAATGTTAACTTGATGAAATTATTGTATTTATTCTTACTCATTATTTCAATACATTTAAATATGTTATGTGATAATTTTATTTGAACACGAAAGTTTCCTTAACGCAAATTATATGCCTTTATGCAATGGATGGTGTAATAACGTAAAAAAAATTGGGAGTTTATGGTGTGATGACGTGGGGAAACATAATGAATTAAAGGGCTGTTTTTGAAATTTATGTGAACATAAAGCCGATAATACAGCATATTAATTGATGGAATTGCATTTGTATGATATATAATATATTGGGATTACAACATAACCATAGTGTTTTGGTGTGTGTAATCTTGTTTTTTATTTTGTTAACTGATAGAAAATAGTATAAAGAAAAGAAAATGGGATTCATTTTCTTATTATATATGTTTTGATATGAACGTTAACTTATACATGATTTTAAAAATTAGATAGGTGGTAGAAATACATTGGCAACTACAAAACCATACAGAGTATTACTATATTACATGTACACAACAATTGAAAATCCAGAAGAATTTGCTGCAGAGCATTTAGAATTTTGTAATTCACTTGAATTAAAAGGAAGAATTCTTGTAGCAAAAGAAGGTATTAACGGAACTTGTTCTGGAACTGTAGAGCAAACAGAGAAATACATGGAAGCAATGAACAATGATCCACGTTTTGATGGTATCGTATTTAAAATAGATGAAGAAGAAGGCCATGCATTCAAGAAAATGCACGTACGTCCTCGTCCAGAATTAGTTACACTTCGTCTAGAAGATGACATTAACCCACACGAAATAACTGGCAAGTATTTAGAGCCAAAAGATTTTTATGAAGCAATGAAACAAGAAGATACAGTTATCATTGATGCACGAAATGATTATGAATTTGATTTAGGACACTTCAAAGGTGCGATTAAACCTGATATTGAATCATTTCGTGAATTACCAGATTGGATTAGAGAAAACAAAGAAACCCTTGAAGGTAAAAAGATTTTAACTTACTGTACAGGTGGAATTCGTTGTGAGAAATTCTCAGGTTGGTTAGTTCGTGAAGGTTATGAGGATGTAAGTCAGCTTCACGGCGGAATTGTAACGTACGGAAAAGATCCAGAAGTACAAGGTGAGCTTTGGGATGGACAATGTTACGTGTTTGATGAGCGTATCGCTGTTCCAGTAAACCAAAAAGAACATGTTATCGTTGGTAAAGACCACTTTACAGGTGAACCATGTGAGCGCTATGTAAACTGTTCAAATCCAGAATGTAATAAGAAAATTTTATGTTCTGAAGAAAACGAAGCGAAATATTTACGTGCATGTTCTCATGAATGTCGTGTAAGTCCACGTAACCGCTACGTAATACAACATGAATTAACGGAAGAGCAAGTAGCTGCTGCATTAGAGAAAATCGAAGCAGGGAAGTAAGCTGAATTCGTATAATAAAAAAGGGTACTCCAAGCTTTATTTTGGAGTACCTTTTTTGTTATACGGTTCTGTCATTTGTCGGTAAGTCGATATATTTGAAAAATCGCTGATAAAAATTTCATTTACTGCAGCATACCACATATTTGGAAATAACCTTCTTTAATTTTTATCCTCTTTTTCTTTTACAGCAGACAGTACAGTTTGTTTTACCCATGCTTTTCTTCTTTTGTGCTGCACAGCCCATTGGAATAACCCTTGAGCCCCTAAAATAAGTGAAATGACAATGCCGCTAATCGCAATTAATAGAGCGAAAAATTCAAGAGGTGACGATATTTTGTTTGAATCGGTGTTTCTTAGAAGATCGATCATAGTAAACCCTAACATTTGGCCTACTACAGAGTAGAGCGTTAAAATTAATAATAAGAGACTATCTTTTTTTGAGGCGACATTTTCTTGATATTTAAACAAACTATCAAGATTTTGTTTCGCGTTCGAGTATAAAACCTCAATATTAAAAAGTTTTCTTAAGCGGAAGAAAATATCTTCACTTTGTGATTGAGATACTAATTCTAAAGAAAAATAATTAGCAGTGAACGAATTAATCGAATAAATTAATTTCTCTATTTCATTAGTATCTTGTTCAATATTTAGCTCAGCATAGGCGTTTGCCATTTTTAATAAAACAATTTTATGGAATAGGTTTAATAATAAAGCGTAATAAAATTCTCCGTACATTTGACTAGCAAGTTTATCGATTTCGCGTTCTCCTTCATTTGTTACACATGTAAAAATATGTTCTTCCATAATAAAATAACGATTTGGAGCCCATCTCTGGTAAGCGTGTTTTTTTAAATAGTTATGAATGTAAGGAAGGTTACTTGCACTCACATATGGCTTACCATCACTTGTTAATCCGGAAAGACTGGAAGTACGATAAACATCCACTTCATTAAGTTCCATACCTTCTTTTAGTGACAATAAAGTTTGGACGTACATTCTCTGGTCTTCAAAGAAAGGGAAGGTTTGAAAGTATGAACTTCTTAATCTCTTCTTTTCAAAGAAATCAGTTACGCCATGAAATAAATAACCAAAAATGAATTTTTCAACTTGGGAATACTTTTTTCCGTTACATTCAATACAAATAGACTCATTTGTATCAGTTTTAGTTTCAAGTACACGGAAGCGAGCAGCGAATTCGATTGCTTCAGATAAAGTCATGTTTGGAGCAGTGTTTACTTCTGTTCGAATTGTTAAGAAGCCAAGTTCATAAGGACAAAGTGTTACATCAATAGAGTGTATCTTGAATGGAATTGAAATAAGGTTTGTTGTTAAATGTCCAGTTAAGTTAAGGTCCTTTGAATAACGTTGCAAGCCCTTTTGATGCTCTGAGTGAGGAAAGAGAATTTTATTTGTAAATGAAAGATAGTATGCTTCCATATTTTGATGTGAAACTTTAAACTCCCCATAATATGTATTTTCATCATCGAGATGATCGAGCCGAAAAGGACGAAAATCGTTTTTTTGTAAGAAAGGGAACATATTTTGTTCATATCCAGTTTTAAATGAAAACGGGAATATAAATTGGAATATAGTTGTTGCTACACCTTTTTCCTCAATTGTTTGTATTGCCTCCATCTACATTGTTTCCTTTCCATATATGCTATAGAAACAACATGCCCAAATTTATTTGAAAATAACCACTGTTTTATACTCAATTGAGAGTGAAAATTCAGCTTATTTAGCGGAGGACATGTATAATGTTATGTATACTAAAAGTTATAAAATTGTATTTTGAAAAGGGGGATGCTGTATGCGGATTTTAGTATTAGGCGCTGGTGGAGTCGGAGGATTTTTTGGTGGCAGATTAGTCGAAAAGGGAGAAGATGTTACGTTTCTTGTTCGTAGTAAACGGAAAAAACAATTAGAGGAAAGAGGACTTGTAATTCGAAGTGTTAACGGGGATTTTTCCTTCCAACCGAAATTAATAACGAAAGAAGATAGAACTTCTCCATTTGATGTCATTTTATTTTCAACAAAAGCGTATCACTTAAACGAGGCTATTCAAGATTTGAAGCCGTTTGTTGGCGGAAATACTGTAATCATTCCATTGTTAAATGGTATCGCTCATTTATCACTACTACAAAAAGAATTCGGCGAAGAAAAAGTAATTGGCGGTTTATGCTTTATCGAGACGACGTTAAACGATCAAGGAGAAATTGTACAAACTAGCGCTGCCAACAGGCTTGTGTTTGGAGAAATTAAGTCTCAAAATTCAGAGAGAGTAAAGCATATTTCTAAAGCATTTGCAGGTACGAAATCTAGTTTTGTTTTAAGTGAAAATATTACGCAAGATATGTGGCATAAATATTTATTTATTACTGTAATGTCAGGTGTGACAACGTTAATGCGTGCGCCAATTGGACCAATCCGTGAAAGTGAAGGCGGCCGTGATTTTATCCGTAACGTGTTTGAGGAATCTGTACAAATCATGAGAGTATTAGGAGCTCCAGTAAAGACTAATATTGCCCAGGAACACATGAAAACGATTGATAAAATTTCGTATGATATGAAGTCATCGATGCAGCGTGATATGGAAAAGGGTTCGTTTATTGAAGGGAAGCACTTGCAAGGATATTTACTGGATGTAGCAGAGCAATTTTCTATAGCGGTACCATTATTAAGCATTATATATCAAAATTTAAAGGTGTATGAAGAGATGACCTTTAACAGATCTGTAATAGAATTAGATGTATGAAAAAATAAAAAAGATAGCAATATATAAGTGTATTGCTATCTTTTTTATTTTTTTGTATGACAAATTATTTATTTCTTTTCGTTCTATCTGTCAAATTTATTTCCTGTTCACGTTTACCATATAACTGATTAATTTCATTTGCTACTGCATCTAAATATGAATCGGAAAAAATAGGCTTCTTTTCTTTAGACATATGGGTCTCCTTTGCGGATTTTTTAGTATTCATTATGTATATTTCTCAGCGGATTATGCGCAATCATTTTAATTTTTTTCTTATTAAAAATTTTTGTTTACTTTTTGAAAATAAAGGAGTATTATAATCCACAGTTTCAATTTTCTAAATCGCTGAGACCGCACGGTACGGGGGACCCGTTTTTACGGATTAGTACATAATCCGATGGGGTGAATCCTTGAAAAAGGTAGGGCTACTCATAGGCCCGAATCCGACAGCTAACCTCGTAAGCGTTATATTGAGAAGGAAGGTGGAGCTTGTGCGACAAAAAAAATAATGTCTACAAGTCTATTTCGCTATGGCTTGTAGACATTTTTTGTTTTCTGAAGAAATAGTTTACTGGCTGTAACAAGCAGAAAAGTTCGTACAAAATTATTGGAGAGTGGACAGCATTGGTTTCATCTATTAAAAGATTTTTAATTGGAAGACCGTTAAAATCAACGGAGCTTGGAGAACAAAAGCTTAATAAAACGAAAGCTTTAGCTATTTTATCTTCTGACGCATTGTCATCAGTTGCTTACGGTCCAGAGCAAATTTTAATTGCTTTAGCAGGTGTTGGAGCGATCGCCTATTGGTATTCCATTCCGATCGCTGTTGGGGTATTAGTATTATTGACAGCCCTTATTTTATCTTATCGTCAAATTATTTTTGCTTATCCGCATGGCGGGGGAGCGTATGTTGTATCAAAAGAAAATTTAGGGATGAATCCAGGCTTAATTGCTGGAGGATCTTTATTAGTTGACTATATTTTAACTGTTGCGGTAAGTGTGTCCGCGGGTACAGATGCAATTACTTCTGCGTTTCCTAGCTTACATGCACATAACGTAATTATTGCGGTTATATTTGTTATATTAATTACGATATTAAATTTAAGAGGAGTAACGGAATCAGCTTCCGTGCTAGCATATCCTGTTTATTTATTCGTTTTAGCACTATTTATATTAATTGGTGTGGGCATATATAATATTTTAACTGGCCATGTTTCACCTACTTTACATGCGCCGATTGGAACACCAGTTGCAGGAATTAGTTTATTTTTATTACTAAGAGCATTTGCATCAGGTAGTTCTGCTTTAACAGGTGTTGAAGCAATTTCAAATGCAATTCCGAACTTTAAAGATCCTGCGCCAAACAATGCTGCAAAAACATTGCTTGCAATGGGTGCATTACTTGCTGTGTTATTTTCAGGAATTGTATTTTTAGCTTATTATTACGGAGTGACTCCGAGTAAAGAAGTAACAGTTGTTTCTCAAATTGCTGAACAAACATTTGGACGTAATTTCATGTACTATTTCATACAAGGTACAACAGCTTTAATATTAATTCTCGCTGCTAATACAGGCTATTCTGCATTTCCTTTATTAGCGGTTAACCTTGCAAAAGATAAATTCATACCGAGAATGTTTACGATTAGAGGAGACCGTTTAGGTTACTCAAACGGTATTATTATACTTGGAGTTGCTTCGATTATTTTAATTGTAGCTTTCCAAGGACAAACAGAACATTTAATTCCACTATATGCGGTAGGTGTATTTATTCCATTTACACTTTCTCAAACAGGTATGGTATTGAAATGGCTTCGCGAAAAGCCTGAAGGATGGGCTTTAAGATTAACGGTCAATTTAATTGGTGCAGTTATTAGTTTTATCGTAATGAGCATGTTCTTTTTAACTAAATTTGCACAAGTTTGGTCAATCCTAATTTTCTTACCTGCTATTATCTTCTTATTTCATCGAATTAAGAAGCATTATGATGCAGTGGGTGATCAATTAAGTTTAAAAACTTGTGAACCTCTTATTCCAATTGAGGGGAATGTAATTGTCGTTCCTGTAGCAGGTATGACACATGTAGTAGAAAATTCATTGAACTATGCGAAGTCTCTTTCTGCAGATCAAGTTATCGCTGTATATGTTGCTTTTGACAGAGAAGAGGAAAAGAAATTTGAAGAGAAATGGAAGAAGTGGCAACCTGAAGTAAGGCTTGTTACATTACATTCTCATTATAGAAGTATTATTCAGCCGCTAACGAAGTTCATCGATACAGTGCAATATAAGGCAAGTGAATCGAATTACCGCGTTACGGTCGTTATACCACAGTTCATTCCGAAAAAAGGTTGGCATAACATTCTTCATAATCAATCCAGTTTACTTATACGTGCGTATTTACTTTATAAAAGAAATGTTGTTATTACGACAGTTCCATATCATTTGAAAAAATAAGAAGATTTTTAAGGATAGCTTTGTGAAAATGAAGCTATCCTTTTTGTGTATATGCTATGCATAATTGCATACGGGGTTAAAAATTATACTAATATAACTTAATTGGTTATTTGAAAGTAGTGTTTTCTGTTGTGATATGTAGATATTTCAATCGATAAAGTGAATCGGATTATATTTTGAAATAAGGACATGAAAGCTTGAAAATAAAGGGAATGAAAATACTTCTTTACGATATATAAACAGCTGTGTTTAAATGACCTTACAGTACAAAACTTATATGAAAACAAAATGAAATTTCATATTTACGTATGTTGTTTAGTTTAAAATGAATAATATTTTTATGTAATATATTCACTGTGTGAATGTGGGAATTTCGATGAAATAGAAAATTTATACAATATTATTAATACTAAACACATATGAAAAATAATAAAATGTTTTGTGATGATAAGTAAGTACTGTAGCAATACGAGAGAGGTGGTTCATACATAGATCACGTTGAGAACGTTCTCTATTTTAACCATCTCAAATTATGGGCAAGAAAATAGAATAATAAAATGCGATAGTAATAGTTGCTAATACATAGGAGGAGTTAAAGTGAAAAAGACTTTAATTACAGGGTTATTGGTTACAGCAGTATCTACGAGTTGCTTCATTCCTGTAAGCGCTTACGCTGAGGAGGGGCAAACGGAAGTGAAAACAGTATATGCGCAAAATGTAATTGCTCCAAATACATTATCCAATTCAATTAGAATGTTAGGATCACAATCACCGCTTATTCAAGCATACGGATTAATTATTTTGCAACAGCCAGACATTAAGGTAAATGCGATGAGTAGCTTAACGAATCATCAAAAGTTTGCAAAGGCGAATGTACGAGAGTGGATTGATGAATATAATCCGAAGCTAATTGACTTAAATCAAGAGATGATGAGATACAGCACTAGATTCAATAGCTATTATAGTAAGCTCTATGAACTAGCAGGAAATGTAAATGAAGATCAGCAAGCAAAAGCAGATTTTATGAGTGCATATGGAAAATTACAATTGCAAGTACAAAGCATCCAAGAGAGTATGGAGCAAGATTTATTAGAGTTAAATCGATTTAAAACAGTATTAGACAAAGATAGTAACAACTTATCAATTAAAGCCGATGAAGCAATAAAAACACTGCAAGGATCAAGTGGAGATATTGTGAAATTGAGAGAAGATATTAAAAGAATTCAAGGGGAAATTCAAGCTGAATTAACTACTATTTTGAATAGACCTCAAGAAATCATTAAAGGTTCTATTAATATCGGTAAACAAGTATTTACAATCACAAATCAAACTGCACAAACGAAAACAATCGATTTTGTTTCTATCGGTACTTTAAGTAATGAAATTGTAAATGCTGCAGATAGTCAAACGAGGGAAGCAGCTCTTCGCATTCAACAAAAACAAAAAGAGTTATTGCCACTTATTCAAAAGTTATCACAAACTGAAGCAGAGGCGACTCAAATTACATTCGTTGAAGATCAAGTAAATAGCTTTACAGAATTAATTGATCGTCAAATTACAACTTTAGAAACATTATTAACGGATTGGAAAGTTCTAAATAATAATATGATCCAAATTCAAACAAATGTTGAAGAAGGCACGTATACAGACAGTAGTTTACTTCAAAAACATTTCAATCAAATTAAAAAAGTAAGTGATGAAATGAATAAGCAAACAAATCAATTTGAAGATTACGTTACAAACGTTGAAGTACATTAAACAGAAAAATAATTAGCGATATAGGGAGAGAAGAAAAATGACAAAAAAACCTTATAAAGTAATGGCTTTATCAGCACTTATGGCAGTATTTGCAGCAGGAAATATTATGCCGGTTCATACGTATGCAGCTGAAAGTACAGTGAAACAAGCGCCAGTTCATGCGGTAGCAAAAGCTTATAATGACTATGAAGAATATTCATTAGGACCAGAAGGCCTGAAAGATGCAATGGAAAGAACAGGTTCAAATGCTTTAGTAATGGATCTGTATGCTTTAACAATTATTAAACAAGGTAATGTTAACTTTGGAAATGTATCGACTGTCGATGCAGCTTTAAAAGGAAAAGTGATTCAGCACCAAGATACAGCTAGAGGAAATGCGAAGCAATGGTTAGATGTATTAAAGCCACAGCTTATTTCAACGAATCAAAATATCATTAACTACAATACGAAATTCCAAAACTATTATGATACTTTAGTTGCTGCGGTAGATGCAAAAGATAAAGCGACTCTTACGAAAGGCTTAACTAGATTATCAAGTAGTATTAATGAAAATAAAGCACAAGTGGATCAGTTAGTAGAAGACTTGAAGAAATTCCGAAATAAAATGACGTCGGATACGCAAAACTTCAAGGGTGATGCAAATCAAATTACATCTATATTAGCTAGTCAAGATGCAGGAATTCCGCTATTACAAAATCAAATTACAACGTACAATGAGGCAATTAGTAAATATAATGCAATTATTATCGGTTCATCTGTTGCGACAGCTCTAGGGCCAATTGCAATTATTGGTGGTGCAGTAGTTATTGCTACGGGCGCAGGAACGCCGCTAGGAGTTGCATTAATTGCAGGTGGTGCAGCAGCTGTAGGTGGTGGTACAGCTGGTATCGTATTAGCGAAGAAAGAACTTGATAATGCACAAGCTGAAATCCAAAAAATAACTGGGCAAATTACAACTGCTCAATTAGAAGTAGCTGGGTTAACGAACATTAAAACACAAACTGAGTATTTAACAAATACGATTGACACTGCAATTACAGCGTTGCAAAACATTTCAAATCAATGGTACACAATGGGATCAAAATACAATTCTCTACTTCAAAATGTGGATTCAATTAGTCCAAACGACCTTGTTTTCATTAAAGAAGATTTAAATATTGCGAAAGATAGCTGGAAAAACATTAAAGACTATGCAGAAAAGATTTATGCTGAAGATATTAAAGTAGTAGATACGAAAAAAGCATAATCGAATACGAATCGTTAGAGCGTTAAGTGTTGATGAATGATTTGAAGCTCCTGTTCAGTTGTGAGCAGGAGCTTTTGATATCCTTATAAAGAGAATAGGTGAAAAATATGCAGAAAAGATTTTATAAAAAATGTCTTTTAGCGGTAATGATTGCTGGGGTGGCAACTAGTAATGCATTTCCTTTACATCCTTTTGCAGCAGAACAAAATGTAAAGGTGCTACAAGAAAATGTGAAAAACTATTCTCTTGGACCAGCTGGATTCCAAGATGTAATGGCACAAACGACATCAAGTATATTTGCAATGGATTCATATGCAAAATTAATTCAAAATC
Organism: Bacillus sp. FSL K6-1218; assembly: GCF_038006445.1. Taxonomy (NCBI): domain Bacteria; kingdom Bacillati; phylum Bacillota; class Bacilli; order Caryophanales; family Bacillaceae; genus Bacillus; species Bacillus sp. FSL K6-1218. The sequence goes on from NZ_JBBOVE010000001.1 coordinate 1,791,320, forward strand.
AACAAGAGACGGATTTAAGTAAAATAAGTTCGATTAACAGTGAATTTAAAGGGAATATGATTCAGCATCAAAGAGATGCAAAAATTAATGCGGCATATTGGTTAAATAATATGAAGCCTCAAATTATGAAAACGGATCAAAATATTATTAATTACAATAATACGTTTCAATCGTATTATAATGACATGTTAATAGCGATTGATCAAAAGGATAGCGGAAAATTAAAAGCTGATTTAGAAAAGTTGTATGCGGATATTGTAAAGAATCAAAATGAGGTAGATGTATTACTAGGGAATTTGAAAGCTTTTCGCGATAGAATGGCGAAAGATACAAATAGTTTCAAAGAGGATACAAATCAGTTAACAGCGATATTGGCAAGTACGAATGCTGGTATTCCAGCTCTAGAGCAACAAATAAATACATATAACGATTCGATTAAAAAGAGTAATGATATGGTCATTGCTGGTGGCGTACTTTGCGTAGCGCTAATAACATGTCTTGCTGGCGGGCCGATGATTGCGGTTGCAAAAAAAGATATCGCAAATGCAGAAAGAGAGATAGCTAATTTAAAAGATAGAATTTCAGGAGCACAAGCAGAAGTCGTAATTTTGACTGATGTAAAAAATAAAACAACAAACATGACGGAAACAATTGATGCAGCAATTACAGCACTACAAAACATATCAAATCAATGGTATACAGTAGGTGCAAAATATAATAATTTACTACAAAACGTAAAAGGAATTAGTCCGGAAGAGTTTACGTTTATAAAAGAAGATTTACATACAGCGAAAGATAGCTGGAAAGATGTAAAGGATTATACAGAAAAATTGCATGAAGGTGTGGCAAAGTAAACAGTGGGCTAGTTCTGCTGTTTATTTTTTATCCTGTTTTTTGTAAGGGTTGAACTTGCAATTATATATAAGTTTGTCATGTATTTTTATATTTTTTATAAATTCTAAAAGAACATTCCCTATTGTTGGTATGATAGACAGAAACTGTTTTTTGGAACAGGAGACAATAAATAGGGAAAATAACATTAGGATTATTAGTTATATTTCTATTTATATTTATGTATATGTCTTTAGTAGGAGATGAGAATAAGGGTTCCTTAACTCCTAATCTGATTTCAAAGGTAAAATATTTAGAAACTGATTCTGTTGCTGGAGGTACATTTAGAGATTATGGTCAAGAAGCAGAAGCAGTGTTTGAAAAACTAAGTAGTCAGAAAAATGTTGAAACAAAAAAGATTTTTTGAGGAAGAAATTTTTGAAGAATCATTATAGACTTTTATTTTATTGGTATTAACTGAAACTTATTCACTTAATTTCCTATCAGAAATTATAAAGTGAAAACAGAACATGAAATACGCAAAAAATATCACAGGGCAGATCCTCAAAATATTTCAAAATCCACCCTGTGATCATATACTCATTTACAAGTGAAAATAATTAATACCCTAAAATATCTACTTCAGCTGCTGAAGCAAATCCATTCTGTCCTTTCGTTACTTCCACTTTTACATACTTTGCAGTAACTGGGGTAAATGTTGCCGTTTTCTTATCACTATTATTTTCCCATGTTCCTGATGATATTTTGTCATACGTAATGCCATCTACACTCGTATAAATATTGTAAGTTAAAATACGGCCATTTTCTGACCAATCTTGCCTTGGAAGATATGCCAATTGTGAAATGGTACGTGTATCACCAAGTTCTATTGTCAAATTGTAAGGATATTGATTTGGTGTCCAAGTACTATGCCAAAATGTATCTGTTTTTCCATCTATCGCCTTACCAGCTGAGCCCGTTGATTCCTCACTATTTGCACTTGCCTTCATTATTTTTTTTGACAATACAGCAAGTGGTTTAACAGGTTTAGCATCCGTCGCTTCCCATATAGGTGCAATTAATGTTGGGGTGTTTAAAGCTTCTACTTTTTGTCTCGTTTCTTGTGTTGCTTTCAATCCCCATTTATCAAAGAATGGCAGTACATTTTGTTTTGCTATTTTCGATGTATTGTAAATAAATGCCTGTATTTTATCCTCGTCTGTTTTGGGAAGTTGATCTTCAGGTATCTCACGATATAATTTGTGGAGATTTGGATAAAAATCATCCCCATATGCCAAATGAAGTTGCCAAAGCATAACAAGTTTTACAAACAGGTCGTCAATATTTTTATATTCTTTATTTGTTTGTTTTAAATACGCAAAAGCTCTATTATAATCTCCCTCTGTATCTAAACGTGTTGGTATATTTGGGTATATTTTCTTGAATGCAGCTAATGAATATAGATTATTCGTTACTTCACCCATACCTCTTAAATCATTCCACGTCCATGGATATTGTTGTCGTGCATGTCCCGCTTCATGCATTTGTCCCCATCCAAACTCATTTACATTTAAAGTACTTTTGATAGCTTCACCAGCAGTCGTAAAGACGGCTCCATCCCAACTTGCATACATACCCCAACTTTGTGCGTTAGGATTTTCTACAAAGGCCCAAATACGACGAGTTGAACGATGTAAAGGATTAGGATCCGTTTCAGATAACCCTGCTAACTTGTCTTGCGCTCGAATCATATCATCATATTTATTTAATAGGGGCACAGGATCTTGATTTACAATATATTTATTGGCACTATCACGAGTTACAGTTAGTACGGCTCGTTCTGATTTCAATTGTACTGCATGTGCATTTGGAAAGTTGTTCATCATGGCAATCCAGTCTGCTTTTGTGTGTTTCCCTAATACAAAGAAAGGAATAGGACTACCGCCTTGCGTTACTTGCACCTTAACTGTTCCTGTGTTTTGAAAATTATCTAACCCTAATACGCCGCCGTTTGGTGAAGAGATAGTATTAGAGCCCGGAGAAAGATCAATTTCTTTTCCCCATTCTTTATCATATTGATGTGTCCCAATAATGGCTCTAATCTTTTGCGTTCCTGATACTGTAATTGTAACCTGTTCATTAGGTTTCACATGGATGCCTGTTGGCATATAATTTTTTTGCTCACCTCTTTTTTCTCTTTTTGCTTCATCCCAAAAACTTCCTGTACCTGGCAGGTCAAACTCTCTTTGTTCAAATTGAGTTGCAGTTTGTGCAGTTTCAGCATGTACATCTAAATTGTTTGACATAATAGGTGTAAATAACGTGGTTGCTAAAATAGCGGATGTTGCAAACACCTTTATAGTTTTTTGTAATCTACAATTTTTTCTGCTGTTCATATAGATCAGTCCTTTCGTTCAAATTCATTAATTACTTACATACGAAATAGCAGCTCTTTCATAAATGCCGAAAGTGGATTTTTTAAATTCGCACTTATTAAAAAATGTTGATGATATTTTTAGATGAGTAAAAAAAAGCATAGTAACATTTCAAGTTCTCTTCCTGATTAATTTAGAAACACATTACCTTCATTGATTTTTTAAATCACTCCTCCAAGTAAACATTTAAGATAAATGTCCTATCTTAAAGCTCCTTTCCTAATTTTGGGATTACGAATTAAGTATAATTAAAAAATAAAGTTATACAATTGAGAAAAATTAAAATGTTGAAAATTTATATTCTCGCAAAATTTTTAACATTTACTAAAAAATATTTGTTATAAAGAGGAGATTCACATACCTATCAAGCTAAACTTTTGAAATATCCCCAAAACGAAAATTCTATCTCTTCATAATTATTCATAAAAATCCGGTTCAGTTTTCCCGTTTTGTGGCAACAATTAAACTCTTAACTTGATGGGCATGTGGTGTTACCTCTAGGAGATATCTTCATCTAGATAGGATAGGATAATATAAACATGAAAAAAGATTGGTAAAGTGGAAACATGTTTGTTTATTGGCAAAATGAATAAAAAGATAGCCCTCTTGCAGATAAATGTAAGGGGGTATTTTTGAGCAGTAATTTCGTATCCATGTGTGCGTAAAAATCTTTTCGTTATCGCTCCCTTTGATAGAATCCATTTTCATATAGGTTTTTTTACCGAATTTTTTAAAAATTAAATTTTACGGCTTGATAATTCGTTTAAAATGATTTAATCTTATGTCAAATGATATATTTATCTATCAAAAATGCTTTTGTAAAGATAAAGGAGTGATTGAGAATGTTAAACGCCCCATTGATGGTAAGCCTTTAGGTGCAGCAGCATTGAAAAGATTGGGAAGAAATGAGTGAGCTTTCACAATAAAGAACTCTATAACTTTATGTAATGTTTGATACCTTCGATTAGATTTTTTGAAAAACAAACTAATATTAATTGAATCAAAGTTTAGAAAGTAAATATATGAGTAGTAGAAAAAAGCCATTAGTTGTTATCATGTCTTGATGAAAAACGTAAAAAATAGGTAAGAGAAATTCTGAGAAAGCCTGTTCAGAAAGTATGGTGTGAAAGCAGGTTAGTGAGAGGAATTCAAAACCAATTTGATAAAAGCGAGGTAAATAATATGACTTTTGAAGAAAAATTACAAGCATATGCAGAACTTACGGTGAAAATCGGTGTCAATATTCAACCAGGGCAATACTTATTAGTCAACACATCAGTAGATGCATTGGATTTCGCCCGTATAGTTGTCAAAGAGGCTTATAAGGCTGGGGCAGGGCGTGTTCATGTTAATTTTTCGGATGAAGAAATGGAACGTGCTTACTTTGATTATGCCTCAGATGAAGAATTTAATCGCTTCCCAGAGTGGATAGTCAAAATGAATGATGAGCTGATCGAACGTAAAGGAGCACTATTAATGATAGATGCTACAGATCCTGATAAATTTACAGGTATTTCATCTGAGCGTCTAGCTACCTATCAAAAGGTAGCAGGAGCTGCTCTGAGCAACAATCGCAACGCCGTAATGAAGGATTCAGTAGCTTGGTCGATGGTAGCAGTTCCTTCACCAAAGTGGGCATCGAAGGTGTTCCCGGATTTAGCAGCTGAGGATCAAGTACCAGCATTATGGGAGGCTATTTTTAAAGCTGTTCGTATTGGTGAAGGCAATGCTATTGAAAAATGGCGTGAACATGTAACAAATTTAGAATCTCGTGCGGCCCTACTGAACAATAAAAAATATATGAAACTTCACTATACAGCGCCAGGTACTGATTTAACAATTGCATTAGCAACACAGCATAAATGGATTACTGGAGGTGGTAAAACTCCTGATGATACTATCTTTATGGCTAATATGCCGACCGAAGAGGTTTATACGTTACCGATGAAACAAGGTGTAAATGGCTATGTAAGCAATACAAAACCATTAGTTTATCAAGGGAATATTATCGACGGCTTTAAACTGACATTTGAAGAAGGAAAAATTGTTAAAGCTGAAGCACAGGTAGGACATGATTTATTACAGGAGCTTATTAATGTGGATGAAGGCTCTTGCTATTTAGGTGAAGTAGCACTTGTACCACATGAATCACCAATTTCAGCATCGGGAATTTTATATTTTAATACATTGTTTGATGAAAATGCATCGAATCATTTAGCGATTGGTAAAGCTTATCCAACTTGCTTAGAGGGTGGAAGAGATTTAGAAAACGATCAGCTTGAAACGTTAGGTGCAAATATTTCAGTAACACATGAGGACTTTATGATTGGTAGCAGTGAGATGGACATCGACGGTATTCTATCAGATGGAACTGTAGAACCAATTTTCCGTAAAGGTAGCTGGGCATTTTAAGTTTTTAATTTGAAGAAAGGAGTAGAGTGGATGAAACGATTAGCATAATCGGTGCAACTATATAGGTGTTTCATCTGCTTTTGCTCAAACTGAAAACTACTTCTTTAATTAGAAGTAAAATGCATTCAAAGGAGATATGCCAATGAATTTCTGGGAAGTTGTTTTGATAGTTGTGAATTTTAGTCTATTAAGTTGGATACTGTTAGTAGGAAGAGAAACGAAAAAGTGGTCTAAATTAGCTACTTTGGTTGCCGTTGTAATGGTTACAGTTCAGCTATTGGCAGAAGGTTTTAGATGGCAGATGATTCCGGCATATGTATCCCCAGTTATCTTAATTTTATGCTATTTATTAACTGTGCGGAAAAAGGGCTTTAGAAGTTGGGGTATATTCATAGTTAAGGCTTCGTTGCTATGTATCTATTTGTCTGTAGCAGTTGCGCTACCTTTACTTATGCCAGTATTTTCATTTGAAGAACCAACTGGTCCACATAAGGTCGGTACGAAGGTATATCATTGGGTTGATTATCAGAGAAATGAACCATATTCGAAAAATCCAACCGATCGACGCGAATTGATGGTGCAAATTTGGTATCCTGCCGCTGAAAAAAGTAAGGGGGATCGAGAACCTTATATTCGTAACATAAATGAGCTCTCCAAGGGATTGGAAAAAACATTGTCTATTCCTGCATTTGCATTCAGCCACATGGAATTGGTAAAGTCTCATTCGTTTATGGATTTACAACTCTCAGACTCAGAGAATCACTATCCCATATTACTTTTCTCTCATGGTTTTAATGGTTTTCGTTATCAAAACACGTTTCAAGTTGAGGAGTTGGCTAGTCAAGGGTATATTGTTCTAAGTATCGATCATACCTTTGATGCTGCAGCTACTGTCTTTCCAGATGGTCGAACTGCTTACGTACAGCCCATCAATTTAACGGATGAAGGGGATAGCCACATAAAATTATGGGAGGAAGATGTCAGCTTTGTCCTTAATCAGATAGAGAAACTTAACCAAAACGATGAGACCAGCTTCTTTACAGGAAGACTGGATACATCGCGAATTGGAATGTTTGGTCACTCTTACGGTGGAGCTACCGCAGCACAAATACTTGCAAAAGATTCTCGTGTCAAAGCAGCTATCAATATGGATGGTACATTGTATGGAGAGATTTTTCCAGAAAGTGGAATCGGAAAACCGTTTCTGCTTATGAGTGCAGAAGAGCCTGATGAAGCAGATCCCTATGAAGTGAGGGAGCGATACGGACGTGGGTTAGCTGGTGGTGGTATGTCAATGGTCATTCCTCATACGGATCATACAAGCTTCACTGATTTACATTTGTTTTCCCCTGTGTTGCAGAGCCCAGGTGAAAATCCAAAGGAAGTTCATCGTATTATCAACGAATTCAGCCTGGCATTTTTTGATCAGTATGTAAAACAGAAGGATGACGGCTCCACCCTTAAAAGGCTGATGACCAAATACCCGGAAGTGAATTTTAAAGTAAACCGATAACTTTATGCAGAAAGTAAAACGTACCATTTCCTTTGGCTTTTGTATTTATTGCATTAAAGAATTTAATTTCTTCATCGTTATCTAAATAATGAAATGCTAAAAATGAAACATTCAAAGTACTATCAGTTTCAGTAATATAATTCTTTTTGAAAAGCTACATTCAGCAGCTGGACACTTTATTTTAGATTGTTTATTATAATATCAAATGATATATTTATCTATCAAAAAATGACTACTTTATACAGAAAAAAGGAGAGATTGACGATGAAGAAAGACTTGTCAGCGTTGAAGGAAGCGAGATTTAATGCAATTCTTGATTCAGCTACTATATTGCTTGTTGAAAATCCTACTGCTTCGATGAATGAAATTGCGGAATATGCGGGAATTGGAATTGCTACACTCCATCGCTACGTCGAAAGCAGGGAGAAATTGATGCTGTTCTTGGGCCATCGGGCTATCCAACTGGTAAGTGATACTGTAAACCAGATTCCACTGGATGAGGAAAGAAGTGAAAACTATATCCCGGAACTCATTGAAGCGTTAATCCCTTTAGGTGACAAAATCTATTTTCTAGGTCATGATGCATCTGTATTTAACAACAAAGAATTAGGTGAAGCAGAAGAGAAGCTGAGGGAACCCTTACGACGCGTTATTGAACTGTTACAACAAAGAGGTTACTTTCAGCAAACAGTTAGCAGCGAATGGATTTTGAATACGCTTTATGCTCTGCTTTTCCATACCTGGGAACAGGTACATGAAGGAAATGTGGCTAAAAAATCTGCTGCAGAGCTTGTTTTAAATACATTTTATTATGGTTTCAAAGCTAAGGATGAATTGAGAGGGAAGTGAACTGATTCAAATCCATGATAATTAATATTAATAATATAGAAAGTGAAAAGGAGCAATAGGAAATGAATCAAATCTCTATTGTAAAGGCTGTTCATCAATCCATGGTCGGCGCCCAGCTAAATGTAATGGCATTGGAATACATGGCGTTTCCACTTGCAGGATCTGAGGAAAAGAACACAGTCGATTGGACATTTTGTAAGCTATGGCGGCAGGAGAACAACCGTTTTAGTCATCAATACGCCTATGAAGCTCAAATGGACGGGAAAACTTTAGGGATGATTACTTGCTATCCCATACCCGTTTTAAATCGTCTTGCCTGGCCCACTTTTAAACAGCTGCTTTCGTTCCGAAAGCTGGGTTTTGTTGTTTATAACATTCTGAATATCAAAATGCTTTATTCCATGTTTACCTTGAAGGAGGGAGAAGATGACGAGTTTCACATCGGAACAATTGCCTTACTGCCCGAAAGTCGAGGACTAGGGATAGGTACCAGACTAATTGAGTTTGCTGAGGAACAAGCTTCGCTGCAAGGCTTTGCCAAATGCTCTCTGACGGTAAAGAAAGAGAACCAACTTGCCATTAAATTGTATCAGAGGATAGGCTACCAGATTACAGGTGAAATCAATAAACCAAAGTTATCGTTGTACAGAATGGTCAAAAACGTAGAACCTTACAACCATTTATAAAAAATTTGTACAGTATTAGAGGGTACCAGCACATGCCCATAAGCTTAAGGATTCAAAATTACCCCAAAGTAAAAAATGTACATTTTGTACAAGTTAACACAAAATTTTAGCTTGATAGTGATGGGATGAGGCCTCTATATAAAAAAACACAGTTTACACTCAAACTGTGTTTTTTCGACGTATAATGCTTTATCAACATCTCTTTTTATTCTTTAAAATCTGTAACAGAACCAGGCCCCTCCTCAAAGTATAAATTCCAAGGGAGGAACCGTTTTTTAATTTACTTATATACGTACAGCTGTACCACTTACAGCAACCATTAACATTCCATCACGTACAACTTCGTAATCTACGTCAATACCAACGATAGCGTTCGCACCTTTTTGTTTTGCAAGTTCTTTCATTTCGTCCATCGCAATATCACGAGCGTCTTTTAGCTTACTTTCATAAGCACCAGCACGGCCACCGACAACATCACGAACTGAAGCGAATAAATCGCGGACAATGTTTGCACCCATAATAGCTTCACCATTTACAATATCAATATACTCAATAATTTCTTTACCTTGAATTCCAGACGTTGTTGTTACAATCATGACTGACACTCTCCTAATAAGTTGTAGTTTTGATAAGATTTCTTATGCCTTAGAAAAAGTGGTTCTGGTGCCAAAAATACTCGATAGAAACATAGAGTATTTTTGCATCAAAACCTTTAATTACATATGTCTTGTTATGACATATGTAATTGAATAAAAGTAATAGAATTATTTAACATATGTATCCCCATAACATATGCAATGGATCTCTTAGAAATAAGATAAGCCGCAGTAAGTATCACTGAGCCAGGTAAATAAATAGCAATATCCGAAAGCTGGTTCGTATGAAGAACTGTAAAAATTATAATCGAAATGATAGATGCAATAGCAGTACCAATATAATGTGAAAAACGATTTAATATTATATGACGAAACACAATTTCTTCAAGCAATGGCCCTAGAATACCCAATACTAGCAATGTAAAAATAAGAGGTATCCCCGTACCTGTTTCAAGGAGCTGTTCTTGGTTCTCTGGCTGATCAGTTGCTAGAAAATGCATAACAGACTGTTCCACAATTACCGTAAATAAAACCACCATAGGAATACTTACTATTTTCAAAATTGTTTTCTCTTTAAAATAAGTAAAACTTTCAATAATTTCTTTCCTAAAGAAAATTATTCCTACAATAGCAGGTACAGTCAAACCGATGGCACTAAGAGCAAATTCTGATTCAACTAAATTGCTGTTAGTTAAAAGTGATAGGCCAAATAATATGAACAAGCCAATTTGAAGTAGTGCAAACATTGTATAAACTATTAGCATAATAATTTCTTTTTTATTCATTTTTATAAAGTTCACTTTATTGCCCCTGTAATTAAATTACCTATTATCTTTGATTTTTCTTTCTGCATAACGTTCTCCTTCTAAATATATTTATATAAAGATTACAAACCGAACGGTTCGGTCTGAATCGAAATCTAATAATACTACAAGTTTCTAGTTTTTTAAACCTTTTTTACAAAGTATTAACAAAATCCAAATGGTAAAAAGCAAATATATTTATATCTCAGTTGCTTTGTTACAATTTAATTCCAATAATGATTAATCTTTTATAGAATGTAGTGAGAGTGGGGTAGTTTAAACACTTTAGCTAAACATATTAATCAAAATTATATATAATAATCATATGTCTATACGTTAAAATTAACTATATATTTTTACACCTGCTACGAAGTTAGGTGAAAGTAGTTGTATAACAGGACTGAATTGAATAATTGGTCGTGTTAATTTTGACAGAAAATTCATTTGAATGATATAGATAATACAATTTGATTAATCTCTTTTCAAACTGTATTGTTTGAGGTTCACATAATATAGGGGTTGATAAGATATTTTTGTTCCAAACTTCTTTATACTTACAAAAAAATTCAAGAAAATAGATGGTAAATATCACCTGGAATATTAAGCTCGTTTTTATTAGGAGGATTACAAAGCATGACTAAAGTTGATAAGGTTAAAGAAAAAATTATTGAAACATCTTTATATTTATTTAATACTAATGGGATAACTCGCACATCCATCCAGGATATAATGACAGCTACTGAACTACCTAAAGGATCTATTTATCGTAGATTCAAAAGTAAAGAAGAAATTGTCCTTGCTGCCTACGACAAAAGTGGTGAGATTATGTGGAGTCATTTTCATAAAGCAATGGAAAATAAAAAGACAGCAATCGATAAAATCCTTGCAATATTCCTTGTATATCAAGATGCAGCTAATAATCCTCCTATTGCTGGAGGCTGTCCATTACTTAATAGCGCAATTGAAAGTACTGGAGTATTTCCAGAATTACAAAAAGCAGCAGCAAAAGGTTATGATGATACAGTAATGTTAATGGCTTCTCTCATAAAAGAAGGAATAGAGAAACAAGAACTTAAAGAAGATATAGAGGTTATATCACTCGCTTCCTTTCTTGCATCTTCAATGGAGGGGGCTATTATGGCAAGTCGAGTATCTAACGATAATATACACCATCATTATTTTATTGAACAAATAAAACATCATCTTTTCACTTATTCTAAATAAGTGGGAACTTGCATTGTTTTCATCCAATTTTTATAAAATTAAATTGAATAAATACCCCTTATAACCAGTATCTTCTGTTTATAAGGGGTATTTGAATAGTTTTTAGCAAAGGTAGTTTTTAGACGATGTTTCATGTTTCTTATTGAACGGTTTCATTGTATATAATAAGTGGAATAAAAGTTCAGTTAGATAAAATTCGGTAGTCGAATTTTTTTGCATAAAGCTGTATAATGCTTGTAACGAAAGGGAAATACAGGAAGGGATTTGTAATGAGTTACTATGGAAAAAGATAAACAACAATTAAGCGTTGAAGTTGCAAGATTATATTATCAATCAGATTATAGTCAGCAAGAAATTGCTAACAAATTAAATATTTCAAGACCGACGATTTCTAGATTGTTAAAGTACGCGAAAGAAAAAGGGTTTGTTCAAATTAGCATCGCCGATCCATTTGCGGATTTAGATAACGTTGGGAATTTACTGAAAGAAAAGTACAACTTGTTAGAGGCACATGTTGTGTTTTCTCCAGTGCCGGAATATGCAACGATTACAGAGTATATTAGTAAATATGCAGCTGAGTATATGGAAAAGACAGTTAAAACTGGTGATATCGTTGGTGTAAGCTGGGGAATGACAATGTATGAAATCGCTAGAAAAATCGTACCGCAACATGTAAAAGGGGTAGAGGTTGTCCAGCTAAAAGGTGGCATTAGTCACTCGAGTGTAAATACATATGCGAATGAGACGATAGCTTTATTTGCAGATGCTTTTCAAACGACGCCAAGAAATCTACCTCTTCCAGTTATATTTGATAATGCTGTGACAAAAGAATTAGTAGAGCAGGATCGACATATTCATCACATTATCGAAATGGGGAAGCAAGCGAATATTGCAATTTTTACTGTAGGAACAGTGCGAGATGAAGCGCTATTATTCCGATTAGGTTATTTCGATAAGGAGGAAACAAGTTTACTCAAAAAACAATCGGTCGGTGACATTTGTTCACGTTTCTTTGATGGAGACGGAAATATTAGTAGTGAAGAAATTAATAAGCGGACCATTGGAATTGAGTTAGAGGAACTGAAATTAAAGAAACGCTCTATTTTAGTTGCAGGTGGTAATAGAAAAATAAAAGCAATTGATGGTGCGTTACGTGGCGGGTATGCAAATGTATTAATTATCGATCAGCATACAGCAAAAGAATTGTTACATTATCAAAAAGATTAGAAATAAAAGGCGTTCTCAAAATGTTAATTTTGAGAACGCCTTTTATTTTGTTATGTATGAATGATAGGTGTTTTTTTTTGAACACAAATTGCCTTCTTAAAAATAATTATGGATATGGAGATACATACTACCATTGTTAATATAAAAGTTTTGATTTTAAATAGGAAATGTTTCTTAGTTAGAATGAGCTTTACTTACTACAGGAAAATTCCTTTTTAAAAAGAATGAACAAAATTTCAAAAGTGTATTTACATTTGTTCAACTAAGAGTTAGAATGAAGTTGTTAAAAGATATGAGGAGTGAAGATAATGAACATTGCAAAGTTAATTGACCATACAATTTTAAAAGCTAATACTACTAAAGAAGATGTTATGAAAGTAATCGAAGAAGCAAAGGAATATAAATTCGCTTCTGTTTGTATTAACCCAACATGGGTAAAATTAGCGGCTGATGAACTAGCTGGACATGATGTAGACGTTTGTACTGTAATCGGTTTCCCATTAGGAGCAAGCACTACTGAAACAAAAGCATTTGAAACAAAAGATGCTATCGCAAAAGGTGCAACTGAAGTTGATATGGTAATCAACGTAGGCGCTTTAAAAGATGGCGACAACGAACTTGTTGAAAAAGATATTTATGAAGTAGTACAAGCAGCAAAAGGAAAAGCTCTTGTAAAAGTAATCATTGAAACTTGCCTATTAACAGATGAAGAAAAAGTACGCGCTTGTGAATTATCAGTAAAAGCTGGTGCTGACTTCGTAAAAACTTCAACTGGATTCTCAACTGGCGGAGCAACTGCTGAAGATATCGCATTAATGCGTAAAACAGTAGGACCAAACGTTGGTGTAAAAGCATCTGGCGGTGTTCGTACACGTGAAGATGCAGACAAAATGGTAGCTGCTGGAGCTTCTCGCGTTGGAGCAAGTGCTAGTATTGCAATCGTATTAAATGATGCAAAAGGTGCTACAGATAACTACTAATCGATAAAAGGTTAAAGCAATAGATATACGTTTAAAGTATATCTATTGCTTTAACAATTGAAAAAAATGTAAGCGGATACGAATGGGAGGAAACGGCTTATGAAATACTTAATCGGTGTTTTTGGCCTCGTATTGATTTTAGGTATCGCTTGGCTTGCTAGTAATGATAGAAAGAAAGTCAAATATCGTCCAATCATAACGATGGTTATATTACAATTCATTTTGGGGTTTCTATTATTAAATACAAGTGTAGGGAATATATTAATTAGCGGAATAGCAGATGGTTTTGGAGAGCTATTAAAATATGCCGCTGACGGTGTGAATTTCGTATTTGGTGGATTAGTAAATCAAAAAGAGTTTTCGTTCTTTTTAAGTGTATTAATGCCAATCGTATTTATATCAGCCTTAATAGGTATTTTGCAACATATTAAAGTATTACCTATTATTGTGAAATCTATCGGTCTAGCATTAAGTAAAGTAAATGGAATGGGGAAACTAGAATCATATAACGCTGTTGCATCTGCGATTTTAGGACAATCTGAAGTATTTATTTCAGTTAAGAAACAACTAGGGTTATTGCCAGAGAAAAGAATGTATACATTATGTGCATCAGCAATGTCTACAGTTTCTATGTCTATTGTTGGATCATATATGGTGTTATTAAAACCACAATATGTTGTAACCGCTTTAGTGCTTAACTTATTCGGTGGCTTCATCATTGCTTCTATCATTAACCCATATGAAGTTACTGAGGAAGAAGATATGTTAGAAGTACAAGAAGAAGAGAAGAAGACTTTCTTTGAAGTATTAGGGGAATACATTATTGATGGATTTAAAGTTGCGATTACAGTAGCAGCTATGTTAATTGGTTTCGTAGCTCTTATCGCATTCATTAATGCAGTATTTAAAGGTGTAATCGGTATTTCATTCCAAGAAATTCTTGGTTATGTATTTGCACCATTTGCATTTATTATGGGTGTTCCATGGCATGAAGCAGTTAATGCCGGAAATATTATGGCAACAAAATTAGTATCAAATGAATTTGTCGCTATGACAGATTTAGCACAAGGAAACTTTAATTTTTCAGATAGAACGACAGCGATTATATCTGTATTCTTAGTTTCATTTGCAAACTTCTCTTCAATTGGGATTATTGCAGGGGCAGTTAAGAGCTTAAATGAAAAGCAAGGGAATGTAGTCGCAAGATTTGGTTTGAAATTACTATTCGGTGCAACGTTAGTAAGTTTCTTATCAGCAACAATCGTTGGCTTATTATTTTAATAGATTCATATAATATAAAAAGGAATGGTGATTGTAATGAGAATGGTAGATATTATCGCAAAAAAACGTGACGGCAAAGAATTAACGACTGAAGAAATCAAATTCTTTATTAATGGATATACAGACGGAAGTATTCCTGATTATCAAGTGAGTGCACTTGCAATGGCAATCTTCTTTAAAGATATGACGGACCGCGAACGTGCAGATTTAACGATGGCGATGGTTGAGTCTGGAGAAACGATCGACTTATCAGCAATTGAAGGAATTAAAGTAGACAAACATTCAACTGGCGGTGTTGGTGATACAACAACTTTAGTATTAGGACCATTAGTTGCTGCTTTAGATGTACCAGTAGCAAAAATGTCTGGTCGTGGTTTAGGACATACTGGCGGAACAATTGATAAATTAGAGGCGGTAGAAGGATTCCACGTTGAAATTACGAAAGAGCAGTTCATCGATATTGTAAACCGTGACAAAGTAGCTGTTATTGGACAAACAGGAAACTTAACGCCTGCAGATAAAAAGATTTATGCATTACGTGACGTAACAGGAACTGTTAACTCAATTCCTTTAATCGCAAGTTCAATTATGAGTAAAAAAATTGCAGCTGGCGCTGACGCAATCGTACTTGATGTAAAAACAGGTGCTGGTGCATTTATGAAAACAGAAGAAGATGCAAAAGAATTAGCACATGCAATGGTACGTATCGGAAATAATGTAGGACGTCAAACAATGGCGGTTATTTCAGATATGTCACAACCTCTTGGATTTGCGATTGGTAATGCTCTAGAAGTGAAAGAAGCAATTGATACGTTACAAGGTGAAGGTCCAGAAGATCTAACAGAATTAGTACTTGTATTAGGAAGTCAAATGGTCGTACTTGCGAAAAAAGCAAATACGTTAGAAGAAGCTCGTGAAATGCTAATTGAAGTGATGAAAAACGGAAAAGCAACTGAGAAATTTAAAGAGTTCTTAAGCAATCAAGGCGGAGATAGCTCAATTGTAGACAATCCAGAAAAAATGCCACAAGCTAAGTATGTAATTGATGTACCTGCAAAAACTTCAGGTGTTATTTCTAACATTGTTGCAGATGAGATTGGTATTGCAGCTATGTTACTTGGTGCAGGTCGTGCAACGAAGGAAGATGAAATTGATTTAGCAGTAGGTTTAATGTTACGCAAAAAAGTTGGCGATGCAGTAAAAGAAGGCGAGCCGTTCGTAACGATCTACGCAAATCGTGAAAATGTGGAAGATGTAAAAGCAAAAATTTATGAGAACATCTCTATCGCTGAAACAGCAGTGGCTCCTAAATTAGTTCATACAGTTATTACTGACTAATGATGATTTCATTTACTTTGAGGGGGAAATAATATGGATAAGAAAAAATATATCGAAGAAGCAAACAAGATGTTATCGAAAGCGTATATTCCGTATTCTAAATTTCCTGTTGGCGCAGCGTTAGTTACGAAAGAAGGGAAAATCTATACTGGTTGTAATATAGAAAATGCTTCTTACGGTTTATGTAACTGTGCAGAAAGAACAGCAATATTTAAAGCAGTATCAGAAGGTGAGCGCGATTTTAGTTACTTAGTTATTACAGGAGAAACTGATGGACCGATTTCACCATGTGGTGCGTGTAGACAAGTAATTGCTGAATTCTGTGATTCGAAAATGCCTGTATTACTAACGAATGTAAAAGGTGATGAAAAAGAAGTAACTGTTGAGCAATTACTACCTGGTGCTTTTACAAATGACGATTTAAAATAAGTTAAAAGCCATTTTGCAATATTAATTGTAAAATGGCTTTTTTGTTTGAAAATTGAATGTAATATTTTGTTCATATTCCGTTCATAAACTTTGCGTAAAATAAGTGCAGCGAATATGGAAAGTTTACAGCAGGAGGAATATAATGAAGAAATTCTATAATGGTGCTTGTAGTTACTTATTAATTTATGATTTTGCTCAAAAAGTCATTTAAATAGATAGGAGTGGAAAGTATGATAGCACTTTTATCAAGTGTCGTAGCAGTTTGTATGGCTGTTGGAGTAATGTTTCTACGTTTTAAAGCAGCGAAAAAGCCGGTAACGAAAAAGAAAATTATATTACCACCAATTTTTATGAGTACAGGCGCGATGATGTACTTTTTACCAGAGTTTCGATTAACATCGTTAGAAATAGTCGAGGCAATTAGTATAGGGCTTATTTTCTCTATTTTTCTTATTAAAACAACTAAGTTCGAAATAAAAGGCGAACATATATTTATGAAACCGTCAAAAGCATTCATATTTATTTTAGTAGGCTTATTAGCTGTACGCGTGGCATTAAAGTCATATTTAAGCCAATCAATTGATTTGGCAGAGTTAAGCGGAATGTTTTTCTTACTTGCATTTGCGATGATTGTGTCGTGGAGAATTGCGATGTATCGCTCGTTTACTAAATTAGAAAAGACAATAAACAGAGCTGGAATTTCTATATAGGAAATCCAGCTCTGTTTATGTTTTATTGAAATTCTTTAGCGCGGAACTCATTTGCTTAATTTTAAACGTATTTGAGCATCTTGTAATGAAACTGGTGTAACGTTAAGACCATTAGGATCAACAATTTTTGTATTTAATAAAATGGAATCTAGGCTTCCACGAAATGTTTCTGTATAGTTTTGACGCAACATTTGTTGTTCTTGTTTTTCATCAACTGTTAATCCAGATGTTCTTTCTTTTTTTGATAATTCGTTAATACGGAATAAAATGTTTTGCATTTTGTTCACCTCTTGTTTTAAATTAAATTAGTAACTTACTAATTTATAGTTATTTTAACTTGTTTAGTTGTTTGTGTCAATACTATCTAAAAATAAGTTAAAAATTGACGAAAAATTATAACAATAATAGAATGAAGTGTATTGAATAATTAGTTTCACAATTATACATAAAACGCTAGGGGGATTATTATGAAATCAACATTTTTTGCTCAAAATAGAGAAAGACTAACGAAAACATTACCTGATGAATCCATTACGATTTTATTTGCGGGACAAGCACCGCATATGTCAGCTGATGCACATTATAAATTTGTACCGAATCGTAATTTTTACTACTTAACGGGAATCGATGAACCAAATGTTATTTTTATGCTGAAAAAGTTTGGGAATAGTGTAGAAGAGACACTTTTCATTGAAAAGTCAGATCCAGTAATGGAAAAATGGGTTGGGAAAACAGTTTCTAGCGAAGAAGCAGAGGGAATTTCAGGTATAAAGAAAGTTGTATATTTAGATAGCTTTGAAAAGACAATGTCAAATATACTCTTTACAGAAAATGCGAAGCATCTATATTTAGATATAGAAAGTCGTGAGTGGAATGGTACGGAGACAAAAACATTAGCATTTGCTAAACATGTAAGAGAAAAATACCCACACGTAACAATTGGTAATGTATATCCGAACATTTGTGAATTACGAGTATTTAAAACAGAAGAAGAAATTGAAATTATTAAAGAAGCGATTGCTATAACGAAAGACGGTATTTACAACGTACTTAAGCATGCAAAAGCAGGCATGATGGAGTATGAATTAGAAGCACAATTTGATTTTACACTGAAATCATCTGGCATTAAGCACCATGCGTTCAATACAATTTTGGCGAGTGGGAAAAATGCTACAGTTCTTCATTATGAAGATAATGATGCACAAATTCAAAATGGTGACTTAGTATTACTAGATTTAGGTGCTCAAAAAGACTACTATAACGCTGATATTAGTTATACATTCCCGGCAAATGGAACATTCTCTAGTCTTCAAAAACAAATGTATAATATTGTATTAAAAGCATTAAAAGAAACAACAGCGCTTATTAAGCCAGGATTAAAGTTCGCTGCATTAAATGAGCATACAAAAAAGGTACTGGCAGAAGAGTGTAAAGCAATTGGTTTAATTCAAGAAGATGAAGAGTTATCAAAATACTATTATCATGGTGTCAGCCATTTCCTCGGTTTAGATACACATGATGTAGGAATATATAAAGATAGAGTATTAGAAGAAGGTATGGTTATTACGATAGAACCAGGTCTTTATATTGAGGAAGAGTCAATCGGTATTCGAATAGAAGATGATATTCTTGTAACGAAAGACGGGTATGAAAACTTGTCAAAAGATATTATTAGAGAAGTTGAAGAAATTGAAGAATTTATGAGTGTAAATAATGAACATGTAAAAGGAAACCAAGCTGTAGTTAAATAATAAAAAAGTCATCACTAATTTATTTGAACTTTATCTCGAATCGTGGACAATTAAAAAATCCAGGATTCGGGATAGGGTTCTTTTTATCTTCGAAATACTAATCTTTAATTATTAATCCTAATAAAGTTGCAAACTGAACAGCTTGATATGTTGATACTTTACATCCTTTTAAATCGTTCACTGAAACTGTAAGTGTATCAAAGTTAGAAGAACTAATATCTATCCCCTTCAGTGATGTCTGATCAAAATTAGCTTCGTCAAGACTACATAATTGGAATTCAACTTTTTTTAGTTTACAGTCAAAAAAATCTGCATTATTTAATGAAGTTTCATTAAATATAATTTTTTCTAGTTTAGAATTTCCAAATGCTGCTAAATTCAAAATTGAATTCTCAAATTTAATATTTCCTAAGCTAGATTCTGCAAAATTAACCCCGATTAATTTACTGTTTTTAAATTCGACTCTATGAACAGAAGAATTGCTTAAATTAACATTTGATAAATCGCAGTTTTCAAAACAAACATCTGTAATATCAATATTGCTAAAGTCTGTATTAGTGAATTTACAATTCTTTATCACTGCATCATACAATCGCACTCTATCTACAGATTCATTTTCGAAAATGGAGTCTATAATTTCACACACTTCCAATGTTGGATCTTCTTCATAAAAAATATCTTGAAAATTCTTTGAAGATAACTCTGGTGAGATTTTTGGTCTATCAATTTTCATCGTATATCAATCCTCTTCTATTTGATATATTTGTGTAATTTGAGTCTATTGTCTTCTTGTAAGGAACATTAGTTCTTATTATACAAAAATGTAAGTTCTTTTGTGAAGAGCATTTTAGCTACATTTTTCTTATTTAATAATAGTAGTGTTATTGTTTCTTAAGAAATAACGTCAAAACAAATATGAGAACGGCTAATATAGTCGCTACAAGGAAAATATTTTGTATTCCTAAAATATTCGCCTCTTGTAAAGTCTCCGTTTTTAGTGATTTTCCAATTAAGTTACGTAAGATCTAATTACATCTCCTTATTTTCTTGAAAATCAACTTCTATAATGATTTTGAAAAAGAAAAAGGAGGGATTTTCCATGAAGCGATTTGTATTAACAGCTGTTACAGTCTCTGTAATATTTTTAATTGCTGCCTGTTCTGTGACGACAAATACAACAAATGATCATAAAAATATGAATGATAAAAAAACACTACAGACTGAAACAGCTACAACACCATTGAAGGTTGAAAAAGGACCAGAAGTTACTTTAATTGCGAAAGAAGAAAAACAAAAATTAAGTAACGGTGTTATTGTTCCAGTCTGGACATTTAATGGCTCATCTCCTGGTCCAGAAATTCGGGTGAAAAAAGGTGAAAAGGTGAAAGTGACATTAAAAAATGAATTATCTGCACCAGTATCTATTCATTGGCATGGATATCCTGTCCCAAATAACATGGATGGAATTCCAGGCGTGACACAAGATGCAGTTGAACCAGGAAAAAGTTTCACTTACGAATTTGAAGCGAACGTACCAGGAACGTACTGGTATCACTCGCATCAAGATTCTGTAAATCAATTGGATAGAGGTTTGTATGGAGCGCTCATTGTAGAAGATACAAAGGAAAAATATGATAAAGATTACACACTAATGTTGGATGAATGGGTTACAGATAAAGAAGAAATGAATAAGCAGTTAAAAGAAATGACAAAAGGGCAAATAGGTAATAAATCTAAAGGTAATGAAAATGAGGAAAAGAATGATGATAAGAACGGCATGGATCATTCTGGTATGGACGTGGGCAGTGATCAAAAAGACTCTAGTAATATGGAAGGAATGGACCATGGAAATATGAAGATGGAAGGTCATGATATGAGTATGTATGATTTATTCACAATCAATGGAAAAAGCGGTGATTTAGTAGTGCCATTGAAAGTGAATAAGGGAGATAAAGTTCGTTTTCGACTCGTTAATGCTGGTTATCTATCACATGATATACATGTTCACGGTCATGATATAAAAGTAATTGCGACAGATGGTCAACCAATAAACAATCCAAAAGTTATAAAGGATAAAGTAATTTCAATCGCACCGGGCGAACGTTATGATATTGAATTTACTGCTAATAATCCTGGGAAATGGTATGTTGAAGACCATTCGAAAAATAAAGGTGCAAAAGGAATGAAAGCTGTTATTGAGTATGATGGCAGCAAAGAGATGAAAGATAAAGCAGACGAAAAAGAAAAACTACCGAAAGTAGATATAACGAAATATGGTGCTAAAAAATTAGGTAGTTTCACGTTAAATCAAGAGTATACTGCCACATATAATATGGACTTAAATACGCAAATGAATGGAAATGAAATGGTATATACAATTAATGGAAATGTATTTCCGGATATTGATCCAATTCAAGTGAAAAAGGGTGATTTAGTAAAAGTGAAATTGGTAAATCGCTCTAAAATGGATGATCACCCAATGCATTTACACGGGCACTTCTTTCAGGTGTTGAGTAAAGATGGAAAACCGATAAAAGGTTCTCCAATTGTAAAAGATACATTGAACGTAAAACTGGGTGAAGAATATGAAGTAGCCTTTGTAGCAGACAATCCGGGTGAGTGGATGTTCCACTGTCACGACCTACATCATGCTTCAGCAGGGATGGTAACGGAAGTGAACTATACAGATTATAAATCTGACTATGTTCCAAACCAAAACATTCCTAATAAGCCAGAATAATAGGAAGCAGTTATCCTATGGATAGCTGCTTATTCATTTTTGTTGCAAGTACTAATGTATATGTTGATTATGCCCAGGTGCAGGAGTATGATCTGGGAATGTCGCGAATACGGCAACGATAATTACTACACTAATTGAAAGTAATAACAAAAAACGCTGTTGGATAAAAGTAGAAAAGTTCTCCGATAACAATTGAATCACACAGGACATAGTAATCGTTATAGTAAGTAAAAGGCTAATGAACAATATACTATGAGCTTGTTGAGCGTTTAACATTTCTGTAATCATTGCTCCCATCATACTTGCCATTAATCCAGAGAACATTCCTTCTAAAGCAGTATATAGGTGAAAACGTAGACCCACTAAAAAACCGATAAAACCACTAATTAAAATAGCAAGTAAAGTAGAATATAGTAATTCCCCCTTAAAGAGAATGCCTAAATAAAAACCAATACTTAAACCGATACTCATACTAAAAGACATAATAAATACCATATACTCCATTAGGGTACCCTTACGTTTAGAAATATTGGATACAATAAGAATTGAGGTACAGCAAAGTGTTAAGGTAGTTAACGTATAAGCAAACATTATGATACCTCCTTGTCCTATCGTTCATTTCATCATATGTGTACTTATGATAATTTATATCTGCATATTATCTGCACAATTTCATAGATGTAAGCAAAGAGAAGTTTGATTTTGTTGGGGGGTCCTTTTTAAAAAGAATTATATAAAAAATGAAATTTATGCTTTTGTAATTATTAAATTGATCTAAAGTTATTTTACATTTTTATCTTGTTTTTGGAAAAAAATGTGCTAAAATGAAAGTAAGTAAACACTAACTAACATAATTGTTTTATAATACTAATAAGGAGGGATAAAAAACTAAAATGACAAAAATATCAGCAAAAGAAAGAATATTAGAAGCAGCAATTTCCTTGTTTGGTGAGAAAGGGTATAGTTCGACGACAACCCGTGAAATTGCAGAAAAAGCAAAAGTAAGTGAAGTAACTATTTTTAGACATTTTGGTAACAAGGAGAAGTTATTTAAAGAGGGTATTATTTTGAAAACTACACCTGTTGCAATACTAGCTGATTTAACAACCAAACTAACTGGAGATGTAGAACATGACCTAAATTTATTAGGGAATATTTATATGGAAATTAATATACCAAAGGTTAGTCAAATTTGGGCTGTTCTTATTGAAGCTAGACAAAATGAAGAAATGAAAGGGTTATTTAATGAAATTAATATGCGCTTGATAGATCACTTAGTTACCTATTTAAATAAATTACATGGTAAAGGTGAAATCCCATTGAAGGATTTTAAATTGATTTCTGCTATGTTTTATGGTCAATTATTTACCTACTTAATCAATATGGTGGCAATTGGAAATGATGAGATGAACAATGTTACAAGTGAGCATTTTGTTGCTACCTGCGCATCAATGTACAATAACTATCTTAAAGAGTCAAAGTAAAGTGTAAAGGAGGGTTGAGATGGGAGGAATAAATTTATTTTGTTTCCCATTTGCGGGAGGATCATCAACTTATTATATGCGATGGCAGAAGTATTTGCATCCTGGGATTGATTTGAAAATAATAGAGTTATCTGGTAGAGGAAATAGAATCACTGAACCGTTATATGAAGAATTTGAAGAGTTAATTGATGATGTATATATGAAAATTAGAAATCAGCTACTAGAAAAACCATATGCCTTATTTGGGCATAGTATGGGAAGTTTAATTACATATGAGTTAACAAGAATTATACAGCAGAAAGATAATAATCTTCCTGTACATCTCTTTTGTTCAGGAAGAAATTCACCTAATAAAAAATCTATAACTTCTATGCACAAATTACCCGATGAGGAATTTAAAAATGAGGTTCTTCTTTTGGGAGGAACACCTAAAGAAGTGTTGGCTTGTGAAGAATTAATGGAGATTTTTATGCCGATTTTGAAATCAGATTTCAAAATTGTTGAAAATTATGAACATAGATTTATATATGGAAATGAAAAAGTCAGAGTTCCTATGACTATTCTTAATGGTATTCAAGACCAGTTAATTGATATTAAAGAATTAGAGGAATGGAGAGAATTTTCTACTGAACAATGTTCTTTTCATTTGTTTAATGATGACCACTTTTTTATAAATAAGCATGTTGGGGACATTACCAAAATTATAAATAACACATTAATTGATGAAAAAAATTATCATCAATTAAAAATAATCTAGGGGTAATCGAATGAAAACATTAATAGAGATGCTAGAATCTAAGAGAGAGATTAAGAATAAAGGTATTACCATAATAATGAATAGTAATACAGAAAAATTTATATCGTTTGAAAATTTATACAAAAAGTCAAAAGGTGTTTTATATAATTTACAAAAAAAAGGTTTAAAGCCCCAGGATGAAGTGATTTTTCAAATAGATGATAATGAACAATTTATGTACTTGTTTTGGGCATGTATTTTAGGAGGGATGATTCCTGTACCTATTACCGTAGGGAACAATGATTTGCATAAAATGAAGGTAGTAAATGTATGGGGGAACCTTTCGAATCCTTATATTGTAACCGATAAACACACACACCAAAAGTTAAGTTTATTTTTACGAAATTCCGATATAAAAAATGAAGAAAAAATAATTGATGAAAGGGTTATCTTTATAGAAGAATTAATAAATGTAATAAAGGAGGGGGTAATTTATTCTTCTAAGCAACAAGATATTGCTTTTATACAGTTTTCTTCGGGTTCTACAGGGGCACCTAAAGGAGTTATTCTTACTCACCATAACTTACTTACAAACATTAGAGATATTGTTAAAAGAATAGAAGTTGGTGAATTGGATTCAATGTTAAGTTGGATGCCTTTGACCCATGATATGGGATTAATTTGTTGCCATCTTATGCCTATATTTAAGGGGATTAACCAAGTGAATATGAATCCATGGCTGTTTATTCGCAACCCGATTTTATGGTTAAAGAAGGCAAATGAATATAGAACTACAATATTAAGCTCACCAAACTTTGGGTATCATTATTTCTTAAAATATTTTAAAGAAAAATATGCAGAGAATTGGGATCTTTCATGTATACGATTAATTTTAAATGGCGCTGAGCCTATCGCTATTAATACAGTTAATGAATTTTTGAAACGTATGATACCATATGATTTAAAAACTACATCTATGTATCCAGTATATGGAATGGCGGAAGCTACTGTCGGTATTTCTGGCCCAAAAATAGATAAAGAAATCAATCCAATCTATTTACAACGTCAAAATTTGAATTTTGGTAAAAAAGTAAAAGAAGTGAGTAGTGAAAGTGAAGATGCGGCTCCATTTGTTGCAGTAGGATTTCCTGTAGATTCTTGTCAGGTTAGAATTTGTGATAATAAAAATAATGTTATGGAAGATATGTATATTGGTAATATTCAAATTAGAGGGGATAATGTAACGCAGGGATATTATAACAATATAGAAGCAACAAATGAAACAATAACTAGTGATGGTTGGTTAAAAACAGGGGATTTGGGTTTTATGATGAATGGTGAAATCGTCATTACTGGTAGAGCTAAGGAAATAATAATTATAAATGGACAGAACATATATCCACATGATATTGAAAGAATGATTGAATCACTACCTTCTATGGAATTGGGAAAAGTTGTAGCTTGTGGAGTGTTTAATGAACAAAAACATACAGATGAATTAATTCTATTTATTTTGTATAAAGGAAAGATAAGAAGTTTTATTCCATTACTTCACCAAGTAAAACAAATTATACAAGAAACGTTTGCGATACCTGTAAAAAATATTATTCCCATAAAAAAAATACCTAAGACGACTAGTGGGAAAGTAAGAAGACTCTTTTTGGCACAATGTTATCGTGAAGGTATGTACACTTTATTATTGGAAGAAATTAAAAAAGAGCAAAATGGATTAGAATTGATAGATAATATACAAGTTGATTCTATTGATTATGTTGAAAGAAAAATGCAATCATTGTGGGAAAAGGTTTTCGATAAAACTATTTTAAGACCTACAGATAATTTTTTTGAAATAGGTGGAGATTCTTTAAAGGCAAATTTATTAAATAGTATGATAGAGGAATCGTTTAATCTCTATATCCCTATAAATAAACTACTTGAGGCTCCTACAATTATTGGGATGTCGAAGGTAATAAAGTTAAGTATGGGCGATGTGATTTCTCCAAAGGGAATAACAGTTAACAAGGGAGCAAAAAAATATGAAGCTTCATTTGCTCAAAAGCAGATTTACATGCATAGTCAGTTGTATGACAACAAACTTTTATATAATTTACCGCATGGAATCTTTATAGAAGGAAAGATAAATTATGATAAGTTTCAACAAGTGTGCGAAAAATTAATAGCAAGACATGTTTCATTAAGAACATCATTTTTATGGGAAAATCAAAATCTGTTTCAAATAATTAATGACAAGTTAGATTTATATGTGGAATATTGTGAAATCAAAGAGGCTGAAGTAGATAATTTAATTGCAGACTTTGTTCAAGAGTTCGATTTAAAATGCGCGCCATTAATGCGTATAAAATTGATTAAAATTAATACGAATAAGTATTTAATACTTTTTGATATTCATCATATGATTGCTGACGGAACAGCAATAAAAAATCTAATTACAGAAGGAATACAGCTATATAAAGGAAATAAATTAAAGCAAGATATGCTGCAATACTATGATTATTTAGAATGGAGAAACTCACCTGATCAGAAAAAGAAAACGTCTTCACAATTAAACTTTTGGAAAGAAGAGTTTTTAAATTCAGTTCCCGTATTGAATTTACCTACTGATTTTAATCGGAGTCCTGTAAAAAAAATAACAGGTGAAAAAGTTGACTTATTTCTCACTGAGGAGATGACACAGCAGATAAGAATGTTTTCAAGAGCACAACAAGTAACACCATTTATGTTTTTTCTTGCAGCGTATAATGTATTACTGTCGAAATACTCACATCAAGAAGATATTGTTATTGGCGTGCCCGTAGATGGTAGGAAACAACCAGATTTATTTTCAGTAGTAGGGATGTTTGTAAATAGTCTTCCATTAAGGAATTATCCTAAAGGAAATAAGCAATTTGATGAGTTTTTAAATGAAGTTAAAGAAAAAAATATAAAAATGTATGGGAATTCAGATTATCCATTTGAGAAGTTAGTGGAACAGCTCGATATAAATAGAGGTCCATCAAGAATGCCTCTGTTTGATGTGATGATAAATTATTTAACTCTAGAAAATGAATTGATGGATAACCTAGATGTTAGTTGTAATTTATATGATATAAACAATAATATTTCTATGTTTGATTTAAATCTAATAATTAATGAAAAAAGAAAAGAATACAGGCTTACTATGGAATATAGTACGGATTTGTATAAAAAAGAAACAGTAAAACTTATGCTAGGAAGATTAGTTAATATTATAGAACAAATTATAGGAAATCCGAAGTTAAAGCTTGAAGAAATTGAACTTTTAACTAAATTAGAGAGAATGAGAATAGTAGAAAACTTTAATAAATCAAAAAGACATATCGTGGCAGAGTTTAATTTTTAATAAAAGGAGAATTAATATGCAAGAAAACAATATTTATTTTTGGTCTCCTATAATGCATTGGGAAAAGAGTGAAGGTCGTATTATCATAAATGAATATAATGCACCTACAGTTGCAGTTGAGGTTTTTCCTGAATTTTATTTTTGTACTCAGAATGGAATTGAAATCGACGAACTAATTGATAGATTTTCTAATATAGATAAAAAAGAAATACAAGAATTGATTATGTTTTTAATTGAAAAAAAAGTTTTAATTAAATCTATTTTAAATCCAAAAGATTTGTTTGAATCTCAGACTAAATTATTTCAAAAATACGATGAGAATCTTATGTTTGATAAAGAAAAACTGGATGTTTATACAAACGTACAGTTAAATCGTATGTTTAAAGGTTGTAAAAAAACGAAAATAGAACTAATTAAGCCAGATGACACAGTTCTATCCATGTTTGAAAGGAGATCACAGCGCGTTTTTGATGAGACTACCAAGATATCTCAAGATGTTTTTTCAAACTTATTCGGAGTTCTTCAGCAAATTAAAAACAAAAAGGAAGTTAAGTATGCATATGGTAGTGCGGGAGGATTATACCCAATTGATATATTTATCTATATTAAGAAAAATAGAGTTGACGGGGTTAGAAGAGGATTGTATTATTACCATCCTGTCAGTCATAGTATATATCTTGTTGATGATATGGCTTTAATTACTAAAGATGTACATTTCTATAATAATAAAAATATATTTGAGTCTTCAGCATTTTCTATTTTTATGATATATAATTCTGAATCTTCTATGGCTAAGTACGGTGGGAACGCTTATTCATATGCTTTAATTGAAGCAGGAATTATTACGGCAACACTAACATCTGTGGCTGAGCATCAAGGTATAGGTTTATGTTCAATAGGAGATTTACACTTTGATAAGGTTAAAAAAAATTTTAAGTTACAAAGGAATCAAGTGTTACTACATGTTATTGAAGGTGGATTAAAATTAGAGCAATAGAATTTAGGGAATAGGAGAATGTAAACATGAGCCTTGAAACCACAAACAAGAATATAGATATAGACGAATTAAAAGAAGTTGAAGAGTATTGGATTACTACGTTAAATGAAATACAACAATGTAAAATTCCAGCTGACAATCATTCGGAAAAATTAGATTTAGGCATTGAAAAAATTCATATTAAAAGCAATGTAGCTAACCTGCTTTTTGAGATGTGCCAAAGCCAAAACTTATCAATATATGTATTTATGCAAACTGTATTAAAAGTTTTAATGTATAAAATAAGTGGGCAAAGTAAAATTACAATAGGAACACCTATGTATCAAAGTGTTGATGAAAGTTCACAAAAAGTAAATAAACTATTGCCGCTTTACAATATTGTAGACAAAAATCTTAAGTTTAAAGATTTACTTTTAAATGTGAAGAATACTACATTGGATGTATATAATAAGCAATACTATCCTTTAGGAGATATTAGCAAGTCATTAGATTCTAATGAAAAGTTTAATGTTAATTTACTTTTTGAAACAATACATTCTATATCTTATGTGGGTGAGTATCTTTCTAATCAGCCGAGTACATTAAACTTTATTTGTATAAAAGACAAGGATAGTTTTTGGGTTGAATTATTTTATAATAAAATGTCATATAATAAAAGAACAATTTGCAGAATGTTGGAATTTTATCAAAATATATTAGAACAAGTTTTAAATAATATGAATTGTACGTGTTCTAATATTGAATTAGTGTCTACTGAAGAGAAGCAAGAAATTGTTGAAGGTTTTAATAGTAAAAACATACAGTATCAGGTATTAGAAAATAATATATCTGAACTTTTTGAAAAAAATGTTAGGGTTTATCGTGATATGGTTGCTATTCAGTTTAATGGTGAAAAGCTCACATATCAAGAATTGAATGATAAAGTAAATCAGTTAGCAAATTCCTTACATAAGCAAGGCTTGAAAAAGGATATGGTTGTAGGAATCATGTTAGAGCGATCGTTAGATCTAGTAGCCACAATTTTAGCAGTTTTAAAATTGGGGTCTACGTATTTGCCAATTGATTTAATAAATCCGGTTAACAGAATAAACTATATGTTGGAAGATAGTGATGCGTCTTTTGTAATTACTAGCAAATTTGCACTAAAAGGTATAAAGCTTAGTACAAATACCATTGTTTTAGATCGAGAAAAATGGGGTTCTGAATCTACAAATTTTACAAATAAACATGCAGAGGATCTAGGACAAGGGCCAGCTTACATTATTTACACATCAGGTTCAACTGGAAAACCTAAAGGAGTAAGCGTCGAACATAAAGCAGTATGTAACTTCATTGATGGGATGGCAAGGAATATACCCTTGAGAGAGAATATGTCAATTTTAGCGTTAACAAGTATTTCTTTTGATATATTCTTTGTCGAAACAATATTTGCTCTAGTAAATGGAATCAGAGTTGTTATAGCAAAGGAAAAACAATGTAGCAATCCATTAGCTATAAAAGAATTAATCTTGAATCACAAGATAGATATCTTACAGATGACACCCTCTAGATTAAGGTTGTTACTTGATAATGAGGAATATTCCAAGTGTCTAAAAAGGGTTTCTATTCTTCTTGTAGGAGGAGAAGTATTTTCTTCAAAATTATTAAATGAGGTTAAAACTATAACAGATTCAAGAATTTTTAATTTATACGGTCCTACTGAAACAACAATCTGGTCCACAATTAAAGAACTTACTAATGAAACAAACGTAACTATAGGAAAGCCGCTTCCACATTATAAATGTTATATATTAAATAAAGAGAAAAATGTACAACCAGTAGGAGAAATTGGAGAATTATATATTTCTGGGGAATGTTTAGCTAAAGAGTATATAAATCTTCCTGAAATGACAAAAGAAAAGTTCATTTCAAATCCTTTTGTTTTAGAAGAACGGATGTACAAAACGGGAGATTTAGCTAGATGGCTTCCAAATGGTGAAATAGAATATATTGGTCGAAATGATTCTCAAGTGAAGATTAATGGGTATCGCTTAGAGCTGGAGGAAATAGAGAAAGAATATTTAAAATTTGAAGATGTAACAGATGTAGTTGTACTGAAATGGGGAAATAAAGATGGTTCAAGTTATCTTTGTGCATATATTCAAGGAAAAGAAAAAATTTTAATTGAACAGTTGCAAGGTTATATATCAAGAAATTTACCAAGTTATATGGTACCTAAGGCGGTAATACAATTAGATCAAATGCCACTTACTATTAATGGGAAATTGGATAAGAAGGCACTACCTAATCCTGCCTTAGTTGTACAAAAACAAAAAGAGTATATAGAACCAAGAGATGCTAAAGAAAGAATAATAGCAAAAATATGGGAAAAAGTTTTGGGTTTTGAAAAAATAGGTATTGAAGAAGATTTCTTTATGCTCGGTGGAAACTCTTTAAAAGCTATTCAAATTGTAAACTGTTTAGAGAATGAGTACTCCTTAGGTACTACAGTAAGTACTTTGTTTGAAAATAGAACAATTTCTCGATTAGCTGAATCAATTCAAGAGAAAAAGAATAATAATAATGAATTAATATCTGCCTATCCAGACCCTTTAAATTTACATAAACCCTTTCCATTAACTGATGTACAATCAGCATACCTTTTAGGAAGAGATGATCAATTTGAGTTAGGCGGCGTTTCTACGCATGGTTACTATGAGATAGAAACAACTTTAGATATAACAAAGTTTAATGATAGTTTGCAAAAAGTAATTGAACGCCATCCGATGTTAAGAGCAATCATTTTGCCTACTGGAGAACAACAAATATTAACGGATGTTCCTAAGTACAAAATAGAAATAGAAAATATCCAACATTTAGATGCAGTAGAACAAGAATTGATAATTAAAGAAGAACGGGAACGAATGTCTCACTTTATTTTTAAATCGGACACATGGCCTCTATTTGAATATAAGGCATTCAAAATATCAGGTAATAGACATATACTTTGTATTAGTTTTGACGCAATAATAGCAGATGGTATCAGTATGCAAATTGTAGGATCTGAAATAATGGAATTTTATAAAAACCCTAATATACGATTGCCACAAGTAGAGATTTCTTTTAGAGATTATATGTTAAGTTATCAAAAACAAAAGAATACAGATGAATATATGAACGATAGGGAATATTGGTTACAAAAATTAAAGGATTTCCCACCAGCTCCATCTTTACCTTTGTTACAAAATCCAAAATTGTTAACAAAGCCACGTTTTAATAGATTACAATTTAATTTGAATAAAAAGGAATGGCACTCCTTAAAGAGTATTGCGAAATCCATGAATATTACTCCGTCAGTATTATTGTGTACAACGTATGCAAAAGTATTGAGTATCTGGAGTAATGTGGAGAGATTTGCATTGAATTTAACAGTATTTAATCGTCTTCCAGTGCATCCAATGATAGAACATGTTGTGGGGGACTTTACTTCGCTATTATTAATGGATATTGAATTGCAAGGGGAGGAAACATTTAGTGAAAGTGCTCAACGCATTCAAAGATCTTTAATTCAAGCGTTAGATCATAAAAACTATGATGGTGTGGAATTTATTAGGGAATATAGCAAATTGCATGAATTAGGTACAGAAGTGGCTATGCCAATTGTATTTACTAGTATGTTAACAGAAAATAATAAATTTAGTTGGGAAAATTTTGGAGAGGTAAAAATAAGTTCTTTTCAAACTTCTCAAGTATATTTGGATTATCAAGTTATGGAGATAAAGGGAGATTTACAGATTACATGGGATTATGTGGAGGACTTATTTGATGAACACGTGATTGGATCGATGTTTTCTCAATACATCGAAATGTTACATCATTTAGTGGAATCGAAAGATTTAGCTCAATTAACTCTTCCTAGGATTGATGAAAATATAGTTAAGCAGTATAACCAAACCGAGAAAGAAACTGAAAAAACAACATTACACAATTTATTTGCTAGACAAGCACAGAAAACACCAGATTATACAGCGGTTATTATGGAAGAAGAGAGCTTGACATACCAAGAATTAAATGAAAAATCTAATCAAGTCGCAAGGTATTTACAAGAAAAAAGAGTAGGAAAGGGTTCACTAGTTGGGGTGCTTGCACAACGTTGCCCAGATACGATTGTAAATATTTTAGGGATTTTAAAAACAGGAGCGGCATATGTACCAGTAGATCCAGAATATCCAAAAGAACGTATTGACTACATCTTAAATAATAGCCAATGTGATTTATTATTGACACCGGATGTGTATTCAAAAGAGGGTCTACATTCTTGTTCTATAGAAGATGTGGAAAATGAAAGTAGTCCAAATGATACAGCTTACATTATTTACACTTCTGGAAGCACAGGGAAGCCTAAAGGGGTAATAATTACTCATGAATCAGCAGTTAATACCATTTTAGATATGAATCAAAAATTCCAAGTAAATGAAGATGATCGTTTTATTGGTCTCTCATCTATTTGTTTTGATTTATCCGTATATGACATTTTTGGTGCTTTGAGTAGTGGAGCTTCAATTGTTCAGATTAAGGATCAAAGGGATATTCAAGAAGTCATAGAAACAATCAACAAGTATGATATTACAATTTGGAATTCGGTTCCGGCTATTATGGATTTAACAATTGAATTTATAGAATCTATGAAAGAATATCAAGATAACGAATTACGTCTTGTATTGTTAAGTGGGGATTGGATTCCGTTGACATTACCAGAGAAAATTTGGAAATATTTTGGGGAAGCACAAATTAATTCATTAGGAGGAGCCACAGAAGCTTCAATATGGTCTATTTATTATCCGATTAATGAAATAAACCCTGAGTGGAAGAGCATTCCATACGGAATGCCATTAGCAAATCAAAAATTTTATGTTTTAAATTATGCAGGACAGGTTTGTCCAGTAGAGGTAGAAGGAGAACTCTATATTGGAGGAATAGGCCTAGCACAAGGATATAAAAATGATGATATAAAAACAAAAAATGCATTTATAGAACATCCTACATTTGGGCGCTTGTATAAAACAGGGGACCATGGAGTGTTAAGAAAAGAAGGATATATTGAATTTTTAGGTCGAAAAGATCAACAAATTAAGATTAGAGGATACCGAGTGGAATTAGGTGAAGTGTCTAATCAACTATTAGAGCATAAGAATGTTCAACAAGCAGTAGTAATAGATCAAGTAGATTCAAACGGGAAAAAATTTTTATGTGCGTATATTGTTGTAGATGATGAGAAAGTCATGGAAACTATTCGAGAGTATCTAGCACAAAAGTTGCCAGAATATATGATTCCGCAATATTTTGTAAAATTAGAGAAATTGCCACTGACTCCGAATGGAAAGATCGATCGTAAAGTGTTGCCAGAACCTAAGTTGATAGAAGATGATAAGAGTTTAAATATCGAGTATCC
This sequence comes from Bacillus sp. FSL K6-1218, assembly GCF_038006445.1. Lineage (NCBI taxonomy): Bacteria > Bacillati > Bacillota > Bacilli > Caryophanales > Bacillaceae > Bacillus > Bacillus sp. FSL K6-1218. The sequence continues at coordinate 1,825,152 of NZ_JBBOVE010000001.1, forward strand.
AAATACAGAGATAGAGAAAAAAATCGGTAGAATATGGGAAGGTGTATTAGGTATATCCCCTATTGATATACACAGTGATTTTCTAAAATTAGGCGGTAATTCTATTGCTATGATACAAGTGGTGAATTCCATAAATAAAGAATTTAAAATAAACGTGGGAATTAAAAAGTTTATTGAATTGAGAACGATTTTTAAACTGTCAAAAGAAATTGAATCCTGCAAACAAGAAGAAATAATACATGAAGAACATGATAGTAAGACAGCAGACTGGGAAAATTTATATAATCCTTTTCCATTAACAGAAGTACAAACAGCCTATTGGCTAGGAAGAGAGAATACGTTTGAAATGGGAGGGGTGTCTACACATAGTTATGTAGAAATAGAGACACCAGTTAATATAGAAAGGTTGAATAAAGCTTTACAAGAAATGATTCAACGACATCCAATGTTAAGAGGTATAATTTTACCATCTGGAGAACAAAAAATACTAGAAACTGTTCCAGATTATCTCATAAAGGTAGTTGATTTATCTTATCTTGACGATAAATCAAGACAAGAGGAAATTATTAAGGAACGAAATAAAATGTCACATCATGTTTTTGATAGTAGTCAATGGCCTTTATTTGAATTCCGTGCATTAAAAATAGCAGAGAATCTACATATTCTTTGTGTTAGCTTTGATTTATTGATAATGGATGGAGCTAGTATGATTCATATCTTTTCCAAAGAATTGTTAGAACTGTATTTGAATCCAAATAAGAAGCTTCCTAAATTAGAATTTACGTTTAGAGACTACATTACAGAACATATAAAGTTTAAAAATACAAAAAAATATAGTACGGATAAAGCCTATTGGTTGTCTAAATTGAAGGGTTTTCCTTTTGCACCGGAACTACCAATGAAGCAGGAACCAAATGTAATAAAAAATCCAAAGTTTAAAAGATTGGAATATAAAATATCTCGAAATATTTGGAGTAAACTCAAAAAGATTGCACAAAGTTATAGTATAACGCCTTCAGTTTTATTGTGTACGTCTTATGCAGAAATACTTGCAAAATGGAGTAATCAACCTAAATTAGCTATTAATACAACATTATTTAACAGGGAGCCTTTTCATGAACATGTTAATAGAATTATAGGTGATTTCACAATGATTTCCTTACTAGATGTTGATTTTAGTCAGGGAGAACTTTCTTTTGCTAATCGTGCACAACAGTTGCAAGAGGTATTAATAGAAGCTTTAGAGCATAAATCGTATGATGGCATAGACTTTGTAAGGGAGTTCTCAAATTTTCATAACTTAAATGGAAAAGCAGTGATGCCAATTGTATTTACTAGTATGCTATTTCCAGAAAAAGAAGAGGTAGATTGGACAGACTTAGGAGAAGTTAAATTGGGAGTCAGTCAAACTTCTCAAGTATATTTGGATTATCAAGTTATGGAGATAAAGGGAGATTTACAGATTACATGGGATTATGTGGAGGACTTATTTGATGAACAGGTTATTGGATCGATGTTTTCTCAATACATCGACATGTTACATCATTTAGTGGAATCGAAAGATTTAATTCAATTAACTCTCCCTAAGGTTGATGAAAATATAGTTATTAAACAGTACAACCAAACCGAGAAAGAAATTGAAAAAACAACATTACACAATTTATTCGTTAGACAAGTACAGAAAACACCAGATTATACAGCGGTTATTATGGAAGAAGAGAGCTTGACATACCAAGAATTACATGAAAAATCTAATCAAGTCGCAAGGTATTTACAAGAAAAAGGAGTAGGAAAAGGTTCACTAGTTGGGGTGCTTGCACAACGTTGCCCAGATACGATTGTAAATATTTTAGGGATTTTAAAAACAGGAGCGGCATATGTGCCAGTAGATCCAGAATATCCACAAGAACGTATTGACTACATCTTAAATAATAGCCAATGTGATTTATTATTGACACCGGATGTGTATTCAAAAGAGGATCTACATTCTTGTTCTATAGAAGATGTGGAAAATGAAAGTAGTCCAGATGATATAGCTTACATTATTTACACTTCTGGAAGCACAGGGAAGCCTAAAGGGGTAATAATTACTCATGAATCAGCAGTTAATACCATTTTAGATATAAATCAAAAATTCCAAGTAAATGAAGATGATCGTTTTATTGGTCTCTCATCTATTTGTTTTGATTTATCCGTATATGACATTTTTGGTGCTTTGAGTAGTGGAGCTTCAATTGTTCAGATTAAGGATCAAAGGGATATTCAAGAAGTCATAGAAACAATCGACAAGTATGGTATTACCATTTGGAATTCGGTTCCGGCTATTATGGATTTAACAATTGAATTTATAGAATCTATGAAAGAATATCAAGATAACGAATTACGTCTTGTATTGTTAAGTGGGGATTGGATTCCATTGATATTACCAGAGAAAATTAGGAAATATTTTGGAAAAGCACAAATTAATTCATTAGGAGGAGCCACTGAAGCTTCAATATGGTCTATTTATTATCCAATTAATGAAATAAACCCTGAGTGGAAGAGCATTCCATACGGAATGCCATTAGCGAATCAAAAATTTTATGTTTTAAATTATGCAGGACAGGTTTGTCCAGTAGAGGTAGAAGGAGAACTCTATATTGGAGGAATAGGCCTAGCACAAGGATATAAAAATGATGATACAAAAACAAAAAATGCATTTATAGAACATCCTACATTGGGCCGTTTGTATAAAACAGGGGACCATGGAGTGTTAAGAAAAGAAGGATATATTGAATTTTTAGGTCGAAAAGATCAACAAATTAAGATAAGAGGATACCGAGTAGAATTAGGTGAAGTGTCTAATCAACTATTAGAGCATAAGAATGTTCAACAAGCAGTAGTAATAGATCAAGTAGATTCAAACGGGAAAAAATTCCTATGTGCGTATATTGTTGTAGATGATGAAAAAGTCATGGGAAGTATTCGAGAATATCTAGCACAAAAGTTGCCAGAATATATGATTCCGCAATATTTTGTGAAATTAGAGCAATTGCCACTGACTCCAAATGGAAAAATCGATCGTAAAGTGTTGCTTGCTTTGGAAATAAGAAAAAATAAATTGGAAGAAAAAGCCCCTAAGTTGTTAACACGAACAGAAAATATAATTAAACAGTTAATCGGTGAGGTATTACATGTTGGGGATATTAGCTTAAATGAAAGTTTTTTTGAACTGGGAGGATCATCTATACATTTAATTCAAATGCATAGGAAGCTAGAACAATTATATCCTGGGAAATGTAAAATAACAGATATGTTTATTTATAACACCGTATCAAAACTAGCAAAGTTTATTGATAAAAATGATATTGAGATATCGAAAGCTCAGAATATTTATACTGCTGAAGGGAAAATTACAGCATTATTAACACAAAAAATTAGAAGCATTGCTCATAAAGAAAAAGTACAGTTAGAAGATTTATTAATAGCTTTCTCAACATATTTGTTTACAAAAATAACAAATAAGATGAATATGAAAGTTCAAACGTTATTGGATAGTGAAAATGTAAAAACTATCACTTTGGATATGAATAATTTACATGATTTCAATACTATGTTTAAAGAAATTTATAAGCAGCGTAAGCAAAGTATAAACATAAAGACAACCAATAATAAACATTTGGAAAGTAACAATTTTGATTACCTTATGTATAATCAAACATTCTTGAAGGGAAAAATTGATCCTTTAGCACTGTCTAATACTAGTATAGAAGTTAAGGAATTAAATAATATAGTTCATTTTACAATTAAATCTAATAAGGAAAGAATAGCGATGCACACATTACAGGAACTATCTAATATGTTTATCAAGCTAATAGAAATGATAATAAGTAAATATTCCATTAAGGGGTAGGTTTTATGGAAAAGATTGCAATGGTATTTCCGGGACAGGGTTCTCAATATGTTGGAATGGGGAAAGCTCTTTGTAAAGAGTTTTCCCTTGCAAAAATGGTATTTGAAGAAGCGTCAGACGTTTTGCACATGGACTTGAAGAAAATATGTTTTTCAGGAGATTCTAAGGTATTAACAAGTACTGAGAATGCACAACCAGCTATTCTAGCAACAAGTGTGGCTATGTTTCGTGTATATTTACAGGAGTTTGGTGTTTTTCCTGATTATGTCGCTGGCCATAGCTTAGGCGAGTTTTCAGCATTAACTTGTATGCAAGCCATTTCATTTTCTGATGCTCTAAAATTAGTTAGAACAAGGGGACAGTTAATGAAAACGGCAAGTGATATGCATACCGGTATGATGTTAGCGGTAAATAACTTTGATAAGAATATTTTAAAAGAAGTTTTAGAAAAGGTAAATGGACAAGGTAATTTAGTAAGTGTTGCTTGTTATAATTCCCCGACTCAAACAGTTATCTCAGGTAATGCACAGGCCATTCAGCAAGTAGAGAGTTATTTGAAACAAAAAAAGGTTAGTACAAACTTATTGAATGTTAGTGCTCCTTTTCATTCAAGTTTAATGGAATCAGTAGCCGAAAGTTTTACAAGACATTTAGATAATAATAAATATCATTCATTTAAAGGGAAAATTATTTCAAATACTACAGCTTTGCCCTATGTTAGCATAGAAGAAATGAAAAGGAACCTAACACTTCAAATCACTAAACCAGTTAAATGGAGTCAAACAATAGACTATCTAAAAAATCAAGGAGTAACAATTGCGATTGAAATGGGTCCTAAAGGTGTATTAACTAATTTGTCTAAAGGAAATGTTCAAGAAATGGAATTTTTTTCTTATGATAATGGGACGGATAAAAAGCTATTATTTGACAGATTGAATGTTGCTCCAAGGCCTAAATATTCTTTGATAACTAGATGTTTAGGAATGATGGTAGCGACGAAAAATTATAATACCAATACTTCCGAATATGCATCAGGAGTTATTGAGTCGATCAGAATGTTAAGAAAGATTCAAGAAAATCTTGAATTAAATGATAAAAAACCATCTATAGAACAAATGCATTATGCATTAAAACTTCTAAAAACAGTATTTGATACAAAAAGAGTCCCTTTTCAAGAACAACAAAAACGTTTTGAAAAATTATATGAAGAAACAGGAGTGAAATACTCTTTTTAATTTGAATTTTCATTGAAGTTTTTAAGGATGGAGGAGAATCATGTTAAATTTTAACGATATAAAATTGGAAGATTTCATGGACAATAGTTTGAAAAATAAAGATTTAGATAAAAGTGATGATGATATTGCGATAATTGGTATGGCAGGTGTATTTCCATTAGCTGATAATGTTCAAAGTTTTTGGGAGAATATACGTTTAGGTACAGATTGTGTTCATGCTATTCCAAATTTGAGAAAAGAGCAAGCGGATAAATATTTACATCATGTAAATATATTAAATACAAATGAATATAGATATAAAAAAATGGGTTATATTGATCAGATAGATAATTTTGATTACAAATTTTTTAATTTATCACCTAAAGAAGCAAGTTTAATGGACCCGAAACAAAGATTGTTTCTTCAAGTTGCTTATCAAGCTATTGAGCATGCTGGTTATGGAGGAAAGAGATTAAATGGCACAGAGACAGGAGTATTTGTAGGCCATAGTGAATTAGGCGGAATAAGCTATAGAGAAATGATTCAAAATATTGAACCAGATTCATATATGACAGGATTTATTGGGAATTTACCATCAGTTATTCCAAGTAGAATATCTTATCTTTTAGACTTAAATGGGCCAAGCATGTTAATTGATACGTCCTGTTCATCATCGCTTACCTCTTTATATTTAGCATGTCAAGCTATTAAAAATGGCGATTGTAAACAAGCCATTGTTGGTACCGCGCATATTAATTTATTACCGTTTGAAATAGAACAAAAGTTAGGCATTGAAGCTTCGGATTATAGAACAAGATCATTTGATGATGGTGCGGAAGGGACTGGATCTGGAGAGGGAGTTATAGCTATTCTAATAAAGCCTTTAAATTGTGCGATAGAAGATGGGGATCATATAGAAGCTGTTATAAAAGGGGGGGCAATTAACCAAGATGGAAATTCAATTGCATTGACAGCACCAAATGTAGAAGCTCAAGAAAAGGTAATTTGTCAAGCGTGGGAAAATGCTGGAGTATCTCCCGAAGACATTACGTATATAGAAGCACATGCTACAGGGACGTCTCTAGGTGATCCAATTGAAATAGCTGGTTTAGAAAAAGCGTTTGAAAGGTTTACTGAGCGAAAGCAATTTTGTGCAATCGGTTCTGTAAAGTCTAATTTAGGACATTTAGAGGCAGCGGCTGGATTGGCTGGAGTTGTAAAGAGTGTCATGGCCATGAAAATGAAGGAGTTGCCACCTTCAATCCATTTTTACCGTCCTAATCGTAAAATAGAATTTGAGTCATCTCCTGTATTTGTGAATGATTTGTTACTACCCTGGGAAAATGGAGGGAAAGCTAGGGTTTGTGGTGTAAGTTCATTTGGAATGAGTGGAACTAATTGCCATATTGTCTTGTCAGAATGGAATAATGAGAATTCTGTAAATAACCATCAATATAATAACATGTTTCATTTATTAACTATCTCAGCAAAAAGTGAAAAAGCAGTGAAAGAATTAATAAAAAAATACCAAAAATTATTAAATGAAAACCAGTATGACCTTAGAGATTTATGTTATACAGCAAATACTGGAAGAGGGCATTATAATTACCGCCTTGCTATCATATTCCAAAGTGAGGAAGAACTTAAGACAAAATTAAATTTGCTAGTTACTGAAGAAAATTTAAAAAATCAAAAAAAACAAGGGGTTTTTTGGGGGGAATACTCACTAATAAATAGAAGGACAGATGAAAACATAAAAGTTTTAAGTGAGTTAAACATAAAAAAGTCAAGCCAAGAAGCGTTAAGATATATAAATCAAATAGAAAATCCTTATTACGTAAAAGGAAATGAATTGCAAAATATATGTGAATACTACATTGAAGGAGCAGATATTGATTGGGATTTTCTGTATAAAGGTGAATTGCGGAAAAAAGTAATTTTACCTGTATATGTATTTGATAAATACCCATGCTGGTTAAGTATCCCAGAAAAAAATGACAGTAAAGAGTTTAATTTGAATATTTCTCATTTACTAAAAGACTCTAAGGTGCCTGCTGATTTAAAAAAAGAAATAGAAAATTTAACAATGAAATGGGATAGTTATATATCAATTAATAACAGTGTTGAGGATATATTAAGTGAAATAAAAATAGTTGGAAAAGATAAACAAAATTATTCTAAAAATGAATTACTTGTAGCAAAGGTATGGGCAGAAGAATTAGGATTAAAGACTATTCATATAATTGATAACTTCTTTGAACTAGGTGGCGATTCAATAATAGCTTTAAAAGTTATCAATAAATTGAATAGATATTTATCTTTAGAGTGGAAAGTTACTGATTTATTAAAATACCCAATTTTTAAAGATTTAATAAGTCATATAGATAAAGACGCTAGTGAAAAAGTTACTAAATTAAAAAATGACATTGAGTTAAGTAAAGTAATGGATTACTACCCCATTTCATCTGCCCAAAAAAGAATATATATAATGGAACAATTTACAAGTGGAACAACAACGTATAATATGCCACAAGCTTTTATACTAGAGGGGAATTTAAATTTAGAAAAAGTAAAACAATCCTTTCTCGATCTAATGGAAAAACAAGAGTCATTAAGAACTTCATTTCAGTTAATTAATGGCCAACCTGTACAAAAAATCCATGCTTCACTGCCATTTGAAGTTGAAGAAATAAAAATTAAAGAAAATATAAATACAACTATTCGGAATTTTATTAGACCATTTAATTTACAAGAACCACCATTATTTCGAGTAGGTATTGGTGAAATAGAAGAAAATAAATATTTATTATTACTAGACATTCATCATATCATTGCAGATGGAACTTCTATGGCGATTTTTACAAATGAATTTATAAAAGCATATTCGGGACAAGAGATTTATAAACCAAATAGACAATATAAGGACTTTACAAATTGGAAAGAAAATATGGTAAATAGTCATGAATATCAAAAACAAGAGGAATTTTATAAAAGAATTTTTTCAGGAGAGATACCAATTCTAAATTTACCGACTGATTTTTCACGGTCTGATAGGCTAACATATAGTGGAGAAAAATTTATTTGCTATTCTTCAAAAGAATTAGAAAGTAAGTTGAGAAAGTTAGCATTAACAGCCGAAACAACTTTATTTACTGTTTTGTTATCAGCTTATTATCTTTTAATGTATAAATATACTCTTCAAAAGGATATTGTAGTTGGCACGTTAATAAATGGTCGCCCACATTATTATTTAGAAAATGTTATAGGGATGTTTGTTGACACAATTCCTATAAGAACTAGCATACAAACAAATCAAAGCTTTTTTGACTTTATGAGAAACACAAAGAAAAATGTTATGGAGTTCTTTGATAATTCGAATTATCCATTCGAAAAAATAGTTGAAAATATAAAAGTAAAACGTGAAGCAGCAAGAAATCCTTTATTTGATACAATGTTTGTACTTCAAAATATGGAGAAACCTAATTTTGATCTTGAGGGTGTTTCTTTGGAAAAGTATCCATTTGAAAATAATACTTCTATGTTTGATATTACGTTGTTTGCTTCTGAACAAGCTCAGGGTATAGAATTTACATTTGAATTTAGTACTCAACTGTTTAAAAGAGAAACAATTAAAATGATGAGTGAACATTATTTGAAGATCTTAGATGATATTACTTCAAACCCTGAAATACAGATTAATGATATTTTGAGAGAAAAGCCTACGCAAATTAATTTAAATGTAGAAAATATAGAGTTTCAATTTTGAATTCATTAGAAAGGTGAATGAAAATGGGTAAAGCAACGAATGATCCGTATGTAACAAATCAAATTTTTGAGAATCAAAAAGGTTATTGGAAAGAAAAACTAAAAGGAGAAGTTGCTATGAGCAGCTTCCCAACAGATAAGTCACGTGTTTTATTAAAAGAATATAAAAAAGAAATTGTAAAATTAAAATTTTCTGATGAATTGGTAAGAGATGTTTTTCGGATAAGTAAAAATTCTGAGTTAGGAACCTATATTTTATTACTATCAGGAATCATGTATTTAGTATATAAATATACTGATAATGAAGATGTTGTTATTGGAACTCCTATAATTAATATGGGAGGGGATGAGAAGACAATAAATCAGTTACTTACTTTAAGAAAGAAAATTAATAGTCAAATAAGCTTTCGAGATTGGATAAATGAAGTTAAAGGAGTTGTAGTGGAAGCATTACAAAATCAAGAAATTCCTTACCAAACGATTTTACAAGAGAATAAAATCTTATTAGAAGATGAAAAAATGCCCTTGTTCCCAATAGTTACATTACTAGAAGAAATACAAGATATAAATTACATAAAGCCGATATTTGCGGATATTGCATTTATATTTAATTTAAACGACGGCATTGAAATAAAAGTTGAATTTAATGAAAACGTATATTTTAGAGAAACAATAGAGGCGATGCTACGTACACTAATATTGTATTATGAGGAGACAACAACAAATCCAGATGTTCTACTAAAAAATATAAATGCTACATCTGAATATGATTCTAACAAAATTTTATTTGAATTTAATTCCAATATAGAGGCGATTAATCAAGAATTTAATGAACCAATTCATGTCTTAATAGAAAAACAAGCAAAATTAACACCGAATAAAATAGCTTTAAAGTTTGAAGAAACAGTACTAACTTTTGAGGAGCTTAATAAATGTGCTAATCGTTTAGCTCAGTATTTAATTAGCGAGTATACCATAGATTCAAATGAGTGTGTAGGTATCTTACTTGAGAGATCACATTATACCATTGTAGCAATGTTAGGGGTTTTAAAAGCAGGCGCTTCTTATGTACCTATTGATCCGACTTTACCTACAAATAGAATTAAAAATATTATAGATAATACTGCAATAAAAGTTATTATTTCGAAATCTAATTATGTTCAGATGCTAAATAAACTTCAGTGGGAATGTTTCGAATTTAAAGCTTATGTATGTTTGGATAGTAATAACATTGAAGAAGTGGAAGATACACATAATAATGAATTAATGGATCCGAAATTATGGAATCATATTGGAGCTAGTACAAATAATAGAATAGGTATGGGTGGTTGGATAAATAGTTATACAGGAGAAGAATTTAGTAGGGAGGAGATGGAAGAGTATTCAAATAACGTTTTGAGAAAATTGACTCCTTATTTACATGAAAATATTCGTGTATTGGAAATAGGTTGTGCATCTGGTATTACAATGTACAAGATAGCGCCATATTGTACATTATATTATGGTACTGATATGTCAAATGTGACTATTGAAAAAAATAAAAACTACATTAAAAAACAGGGTATTGAAAATATTAAATTAGAATGTTTAGCAGCTCATGAAATTGGGCAAATTAAGCAGAAATTTGATGTGATTATTATTAATAGTACAGTTCAATATTTTCCAGGTCATAATTACTTGAAAAAGGTTATAAATATTGCCACAGATATGTTGGATCAGAAAGGTGTTATATTTCTTGGTGATATAATGGATCAGGATAAAAAATCTGAGATGATTGAATCACTTGTTCATTTTTCTAAAAGTAACCCAAATTATAGAACCAAAGTTGATTTTTCATCAGAGTTATTTCTAGCAAAATCTTGGTTTAATGATTTGCAAATAAAAAGCCATATAATTCATTCATTAAATATATCGGGAAAAAATTGCAAAATTGAAAATGAGCTGACAAAGTATCGCTATGATGTGATTTTAGAAGTAAATAAACTCATAGTAAAAGAGTCTAATGAATCTAATCTGTTGAAAAAACAGCATGATTATAAGAAGTTGTTAGAGTATAGTTCTGAAAATCTTGATTTGCAGATACAAGAGAATCAAATAGCGTATGTTATTTTCACATCGGGATCAACTGGAAAGCCTAAAGGAGTACAAATACAACATCAGGCACTTACTAACTTTGTAGAAGCTATGAGGAATATATTAAATGAAAAACAAACTACTGTAATGTTAGCATTAACAGGTATATCATTTGATATATTTATTTTAGAATCTTTATATTCATTAGCGGTAGGATTAAAAGTTATAATTGCAAATGAGAAGCAACATATGAATATTAAAGAAATAAATAAATTAATTATGGATAATCAAGTTGATATAATACAATTGACACCTTCAAGATTAAAATTATTAATTGAGGATGCAAGCGGTCTTGAAAAATTAAAAGTAATTATAGTAGGCGGAGAATCTTTTCCAAAAGAATTACTAAAACAGGTTCAGCAGCATACAACAGCTGATATTTATAATGCATACGGTCCTACAGAAGCTACAGTGTGGGCTACATATAAAAAAGTTACTAAAGATACTGAAATAACGATCGGAACCCCTCTTATGAATTATCAGTGCTTTATTGTTAATCCAAATGATTACTTAAAGTTACAACCTATTGGTGGGGTTGGAGAATTAGTTATAGCTGGTAAAGGCTTGTCAAAAGGGTATCTAAACAATCATAAATTAAACAAAGAACAATTTGTTAATAATCCTTTTAGTGAAGAATCCTTAATGTATAAAACTGGAGATTTAGCTCGCTATCTTCCAACAGGAGACATTCAATTTCTAGGAAGAAAAGATAATCAAGTTAAGTTAAATGGATATAGAATAGAGCTAGAAGAAATTGAATCTATATTAAAAAATTATTATTGTATCGAAGAAGCTAAAGTGATAGTGAAACAAGATGAAAAAGCGACTTTATATGCCTTTTTGGTTATAAAAGAGAAAAAAGAGTTTAGTGGTTCAGAATTACGTAAGTATTTGTTAGGAATATTACCGAAATATATGGTCCCATCAAACTTTATATGTATAGATAAAATACCATTAAATGCAAATGGGAAAACTGATCGAAATGCATTATTACAAATACTTCAAAAAAGAGAAAAGAATAAAAGAGTTGAACCAAGTAGTGAAAGAGAAAAACTACTTGCAGACTTATGGGGGAAAGTATTAAATACTGAGTTTATTAGTATATACGACAATTTCTTCGAACTTGGTGGTAATTCTATAAAAGCGATAGAGATAATTTCTGAGTTGGTAGATTTATTCGAGGTATCTATTAATGACGTATATGCATTTCCTACAATTTTTGAGTTTGCAAAGAATATGACTTATAAGCAAAATTATTTAAAAAACAAACTAGATAAAATAACACAAGACATAGGTTTAATAAATCATAACGATATTGAAGCATTAGAGGAATATAAAGATATCTATACTAATGATGTTAAGCGCTATTCTAATGAAGTTCTTTTGTCACAAAAGAATTATAACAATATATTTTTAACAGGAGGAACAGGGTACCTAGGAATTCATTTAGTTAATGAAATATTAAACAGAACAGAATCAACTATATATCTATTAGTCAATTCAATTTCAGTAGAAGCTGCTAAAGAAAAATTAAATAAAAGATTTCTTTATTACTTTAATGAAGAAAATCTATTAAAGAAATATCAATCCAGAATCAATATTATCTTAGGAGATATTACCCAAAATAAATTTGGTATGGAATGTAAGGAATATGAGAAACTGTCTTATAAAATAGATTGTGTTCTTCATAGTGCGGCAAAAATAAAACATTATGGGAACTGGGAAGATTTCCATAATGTTAATATCGAAGGAACAAAAAATGTATTGAAGTTTGCAAAGACAGGTTTAAAAAAAGATTTCAACTATATATCTACACTTAGTATAGCAAGTGGTGGTGATTATGTCATATTTAGTGAATATGACAAAAAGGGAAATCATATGATTGAAAACTACTATTTAAGAAGTAAAGTACTAGCAGAAGAAGCTGTACTAGTTGCAAGGGATTCTGGACTGAATTGTAATATATATCGTTTAAATTCTTTATTTATGAATTATTGCTCCAAAAAAATGCCTTATAATTTTAAAGAAGAAGGCTTCTATATGGTAATAAAGGCAATGAATAATTTAGGAATCTATCCTTTTTTAATAAATCCAGTACTAGATTTATCAGGGGTAAATCAGGTAGCAGAAGCCATAGTAACTCTTTTTAATAAAGAGTGTCTTCAAAATGAGATTTTTCATGTTTTTAACCCTAATAAGATTAGTTGGAATGATATGGGGATTGTTGCTCAATCTTTGGGTATAGCGGTTGATGTTGTTAATTTTGATGATTTTGTTCAATATTTATCTAATCACCTTGAAGACCCAATGAAAAGACAATCTGTAATTCAAGTTTTATTAAATTCATTTTTATTTAGAAATACTAAGGAATCAAATTTTCTAAGAGTGTGTGACAGAACAAATTTAATGTTAGAGCGTTTAGGGTTTAAATGGTTATCAAATCATAATGAATATATAGAAAAATTTTATAATCAATTAGATTAAATAAAATAAATATAGGTTGTTGGTGAGAATTATCAACAACCTATATTTAACTTTAACGATGAGAGTTTTGAAGTATATTATATTGATGCACAAAGAATTTATTTGTTTTAGGTAAAAAAAGTGATAAAATGTTAGTAAGTACTTACTAATATAAATCTACTATCAAGGCACTGTAAGGTAAAAAAATTTAAAGATTGGGGAGATAAGAATGAATAATAAATTAACTCATAGCTTTGCTTTATTTGCTTTAATCTCAGGTTTTTTTATGGCAATTTTAGATTCAAACATAGTTAATATTGTCTTACCTGAAATGACAATCAGTTTTAACACTTCGGTAGAACATATTTCTTGGGTTATAAATAGTTATAATTTAGCATTTGCTGTTTGTTTGTTACCTATGGCAAAATTAGCTGATCGATTTGGACGTAAAAAGTTTTATGTAATAGGTTTATTTGTATTTACAATTAGTTCTTTATTATGTGGACTATCTATTTCATTGGAAACAATAGTCCTATTTAGAGTAATTCAAGGAATTTCAGCAGCTATAATTGTTCCGGTGGCAATGCCTTTAGGTTTAGAATTAGTACCAAAAGAAAAGCAAGGGATTATAGGAGGAATAATGGGGGCCTTTGGAGGACTTGCTGCAGCTATAGGACCGGCTTTGGGGGGAATACTAAGTGATCAATTAAGCTGGAAGTGGATTTTTTTCATAAATATTCCTATAGGATTGATTGCCTGTGTATTAGTATTGATTTTATTTAAAGAATCTTATGATGAATTATCAGAGAAGAAAATAGATTGGTTAGGGGTATTGTTATCTTCTCTATTTTTATTTACTTTAGTTTTAGCTTTATTAAAAGTGAATGACGATAGTTGGAACAAAGAGTATATAATTTTATTATTTGTAATATCTATTATTAGTTTTATAAGTTTTATTAATATTGAAAAAAAATCAAAGTATCCAATATTACCACTTTGGCTATTTAATAATCGTCAATTTTCAGTCGGAAATCTATTGCTATTTATAGTAGGAATGGGTATGATGAATATCATTTTTTTATTATCATTTTTTTTAACACAGGTTCAAGGAATAAGTGAATTGAAAGCAGGTCTGATAATTAGTGTATTGGCCATATTTTCTATGATTGTGACAACTATAATGACACCTATAGCCACTAAAAAAGGTAGTAGATGGATAGGAATGGCAGGAATGTTGTTATTAGCTGTTACTACTTACTCTTTTACTACAATGTCTACAGATTTTACAAGTTTAGATTATATTTGGCGAGTAGCAGTAGGTGGGGTAGGAACAGGATGTACACTTGCTCCAATATCTACTACTGCAATTTTAAGTGTTCCTGTTAATAAGTCGGGTATGGCTTCTAGCATAACAAATATATCTCGTACTATTGGTAGTATATTAGGTGTAGCAGTTTTAGTAGCATTACTAAATAATCAATTGGAATCACAACTAAATCTGGTCAAAAAAGAAATGGTAAACAAAGTTGAACATACAAATATGCCAAAAGAAATAAAAGAGAAATTAATTATAAATGTTCAACAAATAGATAGAAAACATATGAAAGACACATCTTCTAAAGATTCTTTAGAGAAATTTATTTATCAAATAGAAGAAAGAAAAAAAGTTGCTATACATAATACTCCTGAAGAGCTTGCAGAAAAAGTAAATCAAGATTTTGAATTACAAGAAAAAACAATCTCGGATATATATCAGGATGCAAAGAAGCAATATAAAAAAGCGATTACTAATAGTTTTAATAATACGTATAGATATAGTTGTATTATTTTGATTTTAGGAATTATTTTTTCGGTATTTAATACAGCAAAAAGACAGGAATCTGTATATTATTTAAAATCATAAGCAGTTTGTGTAGTACAGATTTTATGAAATTTAATGTGAGGTAGGAGCAGATGCAAATAATCGCCGTAAATATATCAGAGGAGCTTTCTGTCAATGATTTTGAAGAACTTCTTAGCTATGTTCCATTAGAAAAACAAAAAAAAATAAAGAGTTTTTTGCATTTTAAAGATGCAAAACGAACATTAGTTGGAGAAATATTAGTTAGATCTATACTAGGTAAACAGTTATCATTAAAGAACAAAGATATTAATATATATTACAATGCCTATGGTAAGCCTTATATAAAGATAGAGGGAAATTATTTCAATCTATCACATTCAGGAGATTGGGTGGTTTGTGCATTTGATTCATCACCAGTGGGAATTGATGTAGAAATTATTAAATTGATAGATTTAAGTCTAGTGCTATCTTTTTTTTCCACTGAAGAAGCGGAATATGTATTTTCCATTAAATCACAAAACGAACAAATTAATAGATTTTACGATTTATGGACTTTAAAAGAGAGTTATATTAAAGCGATTGGGAGAGGGTTATCGATACCTTTGGAGTCATTTTCAATTGATTTAAGAAATTATTTAGAAATAATTAAAATGAAAAGTGTATTGGATAATCGATATTATTATTTTAAAAAATTATTTATAGATGAAAATCATAAATTATCTATCTGTACTATGCATCCACAAATATCTAATGAAATTGTATTTAAAAAGATTAAAGAGATTATCTCTTTAATGAAAGAGAATGCTTAACTAAAATAACGGCTTATACTAAAACAAAATTGCTGTTGGGGGTTTGTGGGGACCTAGAAGAGTGATAAAGAAGTTTCTTTTAATACTCATAGATTAATAACAAAAGAAAATACAGTGTTTTTTTGCGGTTTTTAGTATTTGTTATAATGGAGAATTTATAGTACAAGAAATTATAAATACAAATATAATTAAAAAATTACTAACGAGGATTATGAAGGTGGGGGATTTTTGTTAATTGAAAACAATTAGTATTCCATAATTTTAATTATCGGGTGTGAAAAAAGGGGAAATATGTATGGTTTACTGCCTATCAATCGTACTTAATATTATGCAAGTTGAGTGCGGACAAAATATAAAGATTTAAGGATACATACAATTGTGTGCTTCATGATGTAATAAGTGAGGATATAAGATCATTGTAATAGTTAGGTGTCGTGCAAATATATATAACATAAACATCTTTTAATATTTGTAGAGGTATATTAAAAAGCTTCATTTTAATAAAATCAAAATGAAGATAAAGTATCTAGAAATTAGGAGGAATTACGTGAATGAGGAATTAAATTATCTGGCTGAATCCTTTATAGATTGCCAAATAGCTACTGAGAAAATAATTGGGTCAGAATATAGTGATTTTATAGCCCTTGCTAACCTATCAAAAGAACTAGCATCTTTTAATAGATTTACAAATGTAGAAGTAATAGACCTTTGGCGGAATTATCGGATTAATAAATATATACAAAGAAAATATAGATTAACCCCTCATTATTACAAAGGATTTAAAGAAATAGTAGGATTAGATAACATTTATTTGTGTAAAAAAGCTCAGGGATTTTTTTGTACTTTTCAATTTGGTGATTTTAATCTCATTGATTATCAATTATGTAAAATATTTAAAACAAATGTTTTTTTAACTCGAAGTAAATATTTGAATATTTCCGATTTAAAAAAGATTAAGGAAGATGAGATTTATCCTGGTTTGTTATTTTTAGATAACTTTTTGTGTAAGCGGATTAGTACAGAAGATAATAATACAACTTTTTTAAACCTAACATTTAAATCAGAAGCAATTAATTTATTATGTTCATTAAAAAAACCGTTATGTTTATTGATTGCTGATAAGAATAGAAATGGAGAATCACGTTTGGTAGCCTATAATTTATTTAAATCAATACATGTAGGTCAGAATAAAAAACAAAAATTATTTACATGTATATTAGAACCCTTTAATTTGAAAGTGAGATTATATCCTCATTTATGGGGATTATGGGATAAACTCTACACTTATGAAATAAGGAGTGAGGAAAATCTTAAATTTACAAAATTAGAAGTTGATTGGTTTGATAATGATAAAAGTTTAGGGCTAAATATAAAGACGGGAAATATATTGAATTTGGAAAAAAGTACAAAATCTAACCTTAAAGTTCTAGAGCGAGTATAGTGAAATGGATACAACTTGATTGATAGATTTTAAAGAGAGTTAATAATCATGTAGAGAAAGCTCGCTGTTAAAGAGCAAATTATGATTTGTCTACTACAACGAGATAGTTAAAGTATTCTATGGATAAATCGATAAAAAATTCTAATTTTTTAAAGTTTAATACATAAATTATTGTGGCATTTCCTTACAGTACCATCTTTTTTAGAAAAATGATGGCAAATTGAAGGTAGATAGTATCGATAAAATTAATTGCAATGAAGAGAGTATAAAAAACAATGTAAATGAAAAGATAGTGGTTAAAAAATAGAGAAAAAGACACCAAATTTTATGGTGTCTTTTTTTGTTTAAGGATATCAAAGAAATTGTTATATTATGAGTTTCTATTGTGAAGCCATAAAGAATAAGCGTATAATATTATAGGTCTCACATTTGCGAGACAAACCGCGAATGATAAATAAGATTGTTGTTTTATCATCGCTTCTAAACATATAGACAATGAAAGTAACACTGGAATACGGATAGGGAGTTATAAAATGAAATTAATTATTGCCGAGAAACCAGATCAAGGGTTGGCTCTTGTTTCACAGTTTAAATATCGCCGGAAAGATGGATATTTAGAGGTAGAAGCGAATGAGTTATTTCCAAATGGAGCGTACTGTACATGGGCAATTGGTCATTTGACGCAGTTATGTAATCCAGAGCATTATCACGCAGAGTGGAAAAAATGGTCACTTAATACATTACCGATGATTCCAGAGCGTTTTCAATTTGAAGTAACAAAGTCAAAGTATAAGCAATTTAACGTTGTGAAACAGCTGTTACACAATCCACAGGTAACAGAAATTATTCACGCAGGCGATGCTGGTCGTGAAGGGGAACTGATCGTACGAAATATTATTAATCTTTGTAACGTGCAAAAGCCGATGAAGCGTCTATGGATTTCATCTTTAACGAAGCAAGCTATTTATCAAGGGTTTAAAAATTTACTTGATGAATCAGATACAATTAATACGTATTACGAAGCATACACAAGATCTTGTGCTGACTGGGTTGTTGGCATGAATGCATCACGTGTGTTTAGTATTTTGCTAAAGAAAAAAGGAATGAATGATGTATTTTCTGCTGGTCGTGTCCAAACACCAACGTTAGCATTGATTGTAAAGCGTGAGAAAGAAATTGAAAACTTTAAGTCAGAGCCTTTCTGGGAAGTGTTCGCAACCTTTAATATAGAAGGAAAGAAATATGACGGGAAATGGGAGAAGGATAATGAATCCCGCTTAAAAGACCCTGATATGGCGAATAAAATTGCGGCATTTTGCCAAGGGAAACCGGCTGTTGTGAAGGAAATGAAAACGGAACGTAAAGAGTTTCAGCCACCGCTTTTATTCAACTTATCATCACTGCAAGCAACGGCAAATAAAGCCTTTAAGTTTTCACCGAAAAAGACGCTTGATATAACGCAAGCACTATATCAAAAAGGGATTGTTTCTTATCCACGTTCAGATTCTAACTATGTTACACAAGGAGAAGCAGCAACGTTCCCTGATATTTTACAGAAGTTAAGTCAATTTGATGAATATAAAGGCTTATTACCGGCACCAATTGAATCCATTATGAACAATAAGCGTTATGTGAATGAAAAGAAAGTAACAGATCACTACGCAATTATTCCGACAGAGCAAGTTACAAACCCAAGTAGATTATCAGGTGATGAAAAGAAAATTTACGATATGATCGTCAGAAGGCTTATTGCAGCGCATTATGAAGTTGCAATCTTTGACTATACAACGATTGTAACGCTTGTAGATGAACGTGCTGAATTCATTTCAAAAGGAAAACAGCAAATTCAAGAAGGTTGGCGTAAAGTTATTTTCCAAGACGATAAAGATGACGAAACCATTCTTCCAATTGTAGCTGAAGGCGAAGAAGGAAAAGTTGTAAAGGTGAAAGTGAAAGAAGGGAAAACACAGCCACCGAAGCGCTATACAGAAGGACAACTTATTACGTTAATGAAAACAGCTGGTAAGTATTTAGAGAATGAAGAGCTAGAGAAGGTATTGAAGAAAACAGAAGGTTTAGGTACGGAAGCGACTCGCGCGGGTATTATTACGATGCTGAAAGACCGTAAGTATATAGATGTAAAGAAAAACCAAGTGTATGCGACTGATAAAGGAAAAGTATTAATTACCGCAATTGGTGACAAAATACTAGCTTCACCGGAAATGACTGCGAAATGGGAACAACGTCTTGCGGAAATTGGTGAAGGTACAGCTTCTCCTGCTACATTTATGGAACAAACGAAAAAGCTATCAGCTAAAATTATTGAAGATGCAGTGGAAATGTCTGAGAAGTGGGATTTCACTGGACTACATGTTGAATCAATTGAACGAAAAGGATCCAAATTTACAACGGGTAAAAAGGTTGGTAGCTGTAAAAAATGTGATGGCGATGTGATTGATAAGTCAACGTTTTACGGCTGTTCTAATTACAACACGACACAATGTGACTTTACCATCTCGAAGAAGATATTAAGTAAAACAATTTCGCAAAAGAATATGACAAAGCTCTTAAAAGGTGAGAAGACCGATTTAATTAAAGGCTTTAAAAAAGGCGAGAAAACATTTGATGCGAAGCTAGAGTGGAAAGATAATAAGATTAATTTTGTGTTTGAGAATTAAGTTGTCAATAAATAAAAAAGATATTTACTGAATAAAAAAGTTCTTTCTTGAGTAAAAGCCTCTGTAACAGGTTAGGTTTGAAAAAATATTTATAGAAAAGAAAAAGCATGACAAATTTATGTCATGCTTTTTCTACAATTAGTCAAGCGATATTTATCTGGAACATCCGGGTATGAAGGTGCATTGTATATGGTAAAAACAATTTTCTACCATATTAATTAATATAGCTTGATTCAATTGAAGTGTCCAAAAGGAACAATTAACTAGACTAGAGAAAATTAAAAGGAAATAATTTTCTGTTTGTTATTATTCTGATAAAACTTTGAGTTTAGAAAAAGAAGCGATAAGAACAAATCATTTTTTTCTAATTAATTCTTTTTTAGTATATAGGGAGCATAAAATTTTTTGAACTTTTTCTCAAGGATAATAATATTCCTTCCGCAAAGCGGATGGGGTTAAACTTGCCTTGCACAAATATATACTTTTTATAATCATCAAAGATTTCAAAAGAAATTAAATAACCTGAGTCCCTATAAATATAGAACTCAGGTTGCTTAGTTGTGCTTTTTAAATCCTGTCTACTTAACAGGGGGCACTGCATATGGAACGGAGCTTCTTTTTTTATTTTTGAATAATAAACTGTTAGGCTTCAAATTTAACAATAAAGTATAAGCCGCTTTTTGAATTGTAAGAAAAGCTAGTATAGCCATCAGTGAGTAATAGAAGTTATTAAAAAGCTAATTAAAGTTTGTAACAATTGATCAGAACAGTCTATGCTTTCTTTCTCATATACCTTGCTTCTAGTAGCCATTCTGTATAAAGTACCTACTGGGGTCCCGCCCCATGCCCATCAAGCTAAAAAGAACGAGTTACCCCAAAACAATAAAAAGCGGGCGAAATGTACACGTTTTTCGTTCTGAGGGTATTATGAGATCTTAAGTTGATGGATGTGTGGCGAGACTATATGAAAGAAAGTTTTGCTCTTTTAACCAAAAACGGTCGTTTATGGTTAGATGAAATACTTACAGCTTTTTATGTGGTGCCCATTTTTTAAGATGTAATAAAAGGTAGAATAGTTGTATCAGGAATTTGCCAAATTCCTTGTATCTGTTGTCCCATATGGAAGAATCTCGTATATTTTTGCAGCAAGTGCCTGAGGAGACTCCCTTGACCCTCTTTTAATCCAATCGGTAACAATATTGAAGATACCGCCTGCTAAAAACAGGATTTGCATTCTGCTCATGTCATGATCGTGTGTAATATCCGCTTGAAAGACCTTTTCCATTGTGTAATTCAAGTAATCAAGCATCATATTAGATATATTTGAATCAATTAACTTTCCTGACGGCTTCTGTGCAGAGACAAATCCCTCTATGATATATTCAATAATTAGCTGCATACTTTCATACGGATCCAAACTATCAACCTCTTTCAAGAATTGTTGAACAATTTCATCCACAGATGCTTGCACGACGTCGTAAACGTTGCGGTAGTATTTATAGAATGTGACTCTGGCAACTCCAGCCTTTTTACAAATAGCTGTTACGGTTATATCTTGCAATTTATGTTCATGCAACAGTGCGCTCAATGCCTCCATAATGTATGTTTGAGAGTGTATACTGTCTTCTCTTGACTTCCTCAAAGCTAACACATCCCTTCATTCTGTTCGTTTTAAGTGTAAATAATCACATATTGCTTGAAAGATGAAAATTCACTGTTATACTTACACTTGTAAGTACAATTGTTAGTGCGGTGATAATTTCATTGTATAAAAGGACATTATCGCTGTCAATGTGTACCATTTTCTTTGTTTTTTACTGGCAATTTGTCGCCATTTTGCAAGCTATAAATAGGGAGGGATATTCAGATACAATCTATAATAAGTATTTTAAAATCTTATTATATGAATGATATGTAATTTAGGCATTTGTACGTTTCTAGATTACAACGTAAGAAGAATAATTTTTGACAAGAATAGGGTGAGATTTAATTGGCAAAACATCTGTATAAGTTAGGATATTGGGCAGTAAATCATAGGAAGAAGGTTGTATTCAGCGCACTCGCAATTCTTATTGCATTAGTGCTTTTTGCAGTCAACATGGGTTCCTCTTTCAAGGACGAGCTGAGTATTCCGAATACACCAGCAGATAAAGCAGGAAAAGTAATTGAAAAAGAGTTTAAAGCGATGCAACCAGCAGGTGCCCAAGTAAAAGTGACATTTAAAGCACCAAAAAACGAAACCTTGGAGTCAGCGGAAGTACAACAGAAAATTGCAGGAGTTCTTGAAGAGATAAAAAAAGACTCAGCTGTTGATTCTGTGGCAGCACCGATGCAACTGCAGAACCTCAGTGAAGATAAGACAATTGGATATGCAGTTGTTACGTACAAAGTAAAAGCAGAAAAGGTTACAGAAGCTTCTAAAGATAAGATTTTAGATAGTATTGAAACAACAAGGGATGCCGGCATTCAAACGGAGTTATCAGGAGGCGATGTTACGTTTTCTGACTCAGAGACTTCAGGTATGACTGAAATTGTCGGGGTTCTTGTTGCCTTCGTAGTCCTGGCATTTACCTTTGTGTCTTTTCTAGTAGCTGGACTGCCGATTCTCACTGCGATAATCGGATTAGCAATTGGAATGCTAGGAATCATAATTGGAACCAATTATGTGGAAATCCAATCAGTTTCCTTATCATTAGCTGCCATGCTGGGACTCGCAGTAGGCATAGACTATGCACTCTTCATTATCAATCGTTTTAGACAGCAGCTTGCACAAGGAGATTCTGTTCCAGAATCTGTTGCCATCGCAACGGGAACAGCGGGAAGTGCCGTAATCTTCGCAGGATTAACTGTTATTATAGGTCTTTTGGGACTGTCTGTTACAAAGATTCCATTCCTGACAGCGATGGGCGTATCAGCTGCCTTTACTGTGCTTGCAGCTGTGTTGGTTTCCGTCATCATATTACCAGCCATTTTGGGACTTGTCGGCCATAAGATTGCCCCATCTAAACAAAATCGATTCTTGCAAAAGATGACTGGGGCAGGTAAGAAACATGCTGGTTCAAATAAATGGGGAGAATTTGTCATAAGACGTCCTCTGATTGTCACGATTTTCGCAATCGGACTACTTGCAGTGATTTCAATTCCGTTTTTCCATATGAACCTTGGCTTGCCTTCTGATGGAACAACAAAGTCCACAGAAACGACAGAAAGAAGAGCATATGATTTGTTGACGGAAGCGTATGGGGAAGGATTTCATGCTTCTTTAATGGTAGTAGCAAAATCAGAAGAAGCAACAGCTGAAACGCAAAATGCTATGAACACCATCGCAAAAGAATTGGGTAACCTACCTGACGTGAAAAGTGTGACACCAGCTATCCCTGGGCCTTCTGGAAAGATTTATATGATTTCTATTACACCAAAAACTGGACCTGATGATACAAAGACAAAGGATTTGGTAAAAGCAATCAGGGACAAATCGAACCAAGCCGAGAAAAAAAATGAAATTGAACTAATGGTAACGGGCACAGCAGCGATGAATATTGATATCGTGCAAAAGCTGAGTGACGCCTTGCCAGTTTTTGCTGCCCTTATTGTGGGACTTGCGTATGTACTCTTAGTTCTAGTGTTTAGATCTCTGCTCATTCCATTAAAAGCAGTATTAGGGTTTCTACTTTCTCTTGGCGCTACGTTGGGAGCCGTGGTATTTTTCGTGCAGGATGGACATTTCCAAAATATATTTGGGTTCCCGGCTGCCGGTCCGATCTTAGCCTTCTTGCCTGTCATTCTGATTGGCATCTTGTTCGGACTCGCCATGGACTATGAGGTGTTCCTAGTGAGCAAAATGCGGGAAGTATATACGCATACAGGTGATCCGAAGAGAGCTATTGTAGAAGGAATGCGGGAGAGCGGGAGAGTCGTAGTCGCAGCGGGATTAATTATGATGTCTGTATTTATTGGATTCATGTTGGCGCCTGATACCATCATTAAATCCATAGGCATGGCTCTTACATTCGGTGTTTTCTTTGACGCATTCATCGTGAGAATGACAATCGTACCTGCAGTCATGATTCTCATGGGTAATTCAGCCTGGTACTTGCCAAAATGGCTGGATAAAATTTTGCCTAACATTGATGTTGAAGGAGAAAGCATTATACATCGCGTAGAAAACAAAAATGAAAAAATATATAAACAGAACCGTTAAATTTAATTCATAGTTGTATTCATTTAAAAAACCGCTTCCCTATAAAATAGGAGCGGTTTTTTAGAGAAAGTATAGATCCTCCTTCGCTAATTATGTAAATATATAAAAGGAACTAAGGTTTTGCACTATCCATAAAGAAAAAAAGACGTTATCCTTTCTGTATAATTATAGGAAAGGATGGCGTTTCTTTATGAATCTTTCGATTCTTGACGAACTTCAACCGATCGCTGAAGAATTACAACGACATATGTCTCCTCATGTTTTAGAACACCTAGCCAAAGAAAAAGGATTCGTTCAGCGAAAGAGTAAATATCAAGCACAGGAGTTAGTTGCTTTATGTGTATGGCTTAGTCAACAGGTCGCAAGTACATCACTCACACAAATATGTAGCTGTCTGGAAGTATCTACAGGTGTTCTTATCAGTCCTGAAGGGCTTAACCAACGATTTAATGCTTCCGCAGTACAGTTTCT
This sequence comes from Bacillus sp. FSL K6-1218, assembly GCF_038006445.1. Classification (NCBI taxonomy): domain Bacteria; kingdom Bacillati; phylum Bacillota; class Bacilli; order Caryophanales; family Bacillaceae; genus Bacillus; species Bacillus sp. FSL K6-1218. Next base: position 1,850,062 of record NZ_JBBOVE010000001.1, read on the forward strand.
TGAACAAGTTCTAGCTAACCTTCTAACTCAAAGGATTTATTCAACACAAGAAATAATTCATAAATATACCACGACCTTTAAACACATTCGTATTCTAGATTCTACAACATTTCAGCTTCCAGATAAGTTCTCTTCACATTACCAAGGCTCCGGTGGAAGTAGCCATACGGCAGGAGTTAAAATTCAATTGGAGTATGACCTATTGAGTGGAAAGTTCCTGCACGTTTATGTAGGAGAGGGAAGAGAAAATGATAAAACCTTTGGTACAACAAGTCTACAGACCATTCAACCAAAAGACTTGTACATAAGAGATTTAGGCTATTTTGACTTACATGACTTACAGAAGATCCATGATAAAAGAGCTTACTATGTCTCACGGTTGAAATTAAATTCTCGAATCTATCGTAAGAATGATGAGCCAGAGTATTTTCGAAGTGGGACCGTGAAAAAAGGAACACTCTATATTCAGTTAGATATGGAAGAACTCATGAATCAATTGCCGCCTGGTCAAACTATGGAAATTTCAGAGGCATACATTGGACAATATCAAAAATTGCCAGCTCGTGTTATTATTCATCGATTAACAAAGGAACAAACCGAAAAAAGGTTGAAAGAACAAGCCAAAAGAGAAAAAAAGAAAGGTATTATCTACAAAGAACGGAGTAAAAGGCTGAGTGGAATCAACGTGTATATTACGAACATTTCTGCAGAAAATGTTCCAACGGAACATATCCATGACTTCTATTCATTACGTTGGCAAATTGAAATTTTATTTAAAACATGGAAATCTTTCTTTCAAATTGACAGGTGCAAAGGAATCAAGAAAGAACGCTTAGAATGTCATTTATATGGGCAACTCATTAGTATCCTACTCTCTTCATCGACGATGTTCAAAATGCGTCAGTTACTCTTGGATAAGAAAAAGAAAGAGTTAAGTGAATACAAATCCAATTATATGATAAAAAATTATTATCTATTGTTTTATGAAGGATTACAAAAGGACATCCATGAATTATTAAAAGTTTTACTGCGCTTGTTTTATTTTTTAGAGAAAAACGGTAGAAAATCTCATCGGTACGAAAAGAAAACCGTCTTTGATATCTTAGGTGTTGTGTATGATTATACATTGTCACAAAGCTTCAAAGTTGCATAATATTTTTTTAAATACCTATTTAATAGGTTTATTTGTTATGACCACCTTTAGTACAGCCGTAGAAATTTTAAAAAATAACCCTCACATATATCCTCTTAGCGCCCTTAACTTGATGGCGATGGGATGGTATCCCTAGTAACAAAAAATATTTATAAAAGATCTGCTTTCTTGTCTCATTAGGAGAACATGATAGTCTAAATTTATGTTAATGGGCATAGGAAAGGATTCTACAAACATTAAATACGATTGACAACATGAGATTACAAGTGTAATATTCAGTTGTAGATTACACTTGTAATATAAGGAGGCATAATTTTAAACAATGAAAGAATTACCTAAAATTTCGGAAGCTGAATTAGAAGTAATGAAAGTATTATGGTCAAAATCTCCACAAACGGCAAATGAGGTGATTGAAGCGTTAGAGGTGAAAATGGATTGGAAACCGAAAACGATTCGAACACTGATTAATCGATTAGTTCACAAAGAAGCAGTGGCTTACCATCAAGATAAAGGGCGCTTGTACTCTTATTATCCTTTGGTATCGCAAGATAGTTATTTACAAGTAGAAACGAAATCTTTACTTAAACGTTTCTATGGTGCAGCATTTAAACCTTTACTTGTAAATTTCTTAAAAGAAGAAAAGCTGTCTTCAGAAGATATTAACGAACTTAAACGTATTCTGGATGAGAAAACTGAGGAAAATCAGAGGAAGGATAGATTATAGTGATAGAAAAATTTATAAATATCTATCTACCTGCTTTTTTTGATTGGATGATTGAGACTTCCATTATGGCTAGTATATTAGTGGGCCTAATTTTGTGTATCAAGGTCTTGTTTAGAAATAAGTTAACTCCACGTTGGCAATATATGCTATGGATCATATTAATTATAAGACTTGTATTACCTTGGTCGCCAAATAGTTCCTATAGTATCTACTCTGTACTTACTTACAAGAATAATGATGCATTTATTTCTAGCCAAAACCCTGTAGCTAGTATTCTTACAAAAGAACGTATGCAAGAATTGAAGAATATAGATAATACAAAGGATTTCACAAAAGAAGATACTTATACCTCAAGTTCAACACAAACTACTCAGACAAATAAGACACAAACATACAATAATGAAAAGCAGGATGAAAAGACGGTTCCATTCTATACAATCTTTATATACATTTGGCTTACTGGCGTTATCCTTCTAAGCTTTGCTACTTTTATAATGAACAGGCGTTTATTACTTTACATAAGAAAACAACCTGTTATTACAGATGAGAAGATTATCCAGATTTTTGAAAAGTGTAAGCACTCTATGTCTATTCAACGGAATATCCCTCTATTTGTATCTGGAAAGGTTTCCAGTCCAACAGTGTTCGGATTTATTCGTCCCAAGTTGTTATTGTCAACTGTACATATGGAAATATTAGATGAACAACAGTTACGATATATTTTTTATCATGAATTAGCTCACATCAAGCGAAGAGATGTTGGTGTGAACTGGCTTATGCATGGCTTACTCATTTTAAATTGGTTTAATCCAATTCTATGGTATGCCTACTCATGTATGCGGGAAGATCAAGAACTAGCATGCGATGCATTAGCTCTTACATGTATAGATTCAGAGGAACAAATTGCGTATGGACATACTATTATTAGTCTATTGGAACACTACTCAAGTTATTATCAAGTACCAAGTATAGCAAATTTTAGTAAAAACCAGAGAGCGTTAAAAAGGAGAATTCTAATGATTAAAAAATTCCAAAAAAAATCATATCGTTGGTCTGCGATAGGGGCTGTGGCAGTTATTGCAGTATCATCTGTATCCTTATTAAATGCCCGTGCTGATAAGCCGACTAACCCTGAGAAACAACAAATAGAAGTCAAAAATAATATGAAAGAATTAAAAACACAAACCGATATTCCTATACAGCAAATTGTAGAAAAAATGATTGGTACAAAAGAACAGGCAGATGCAGAATTTTTTATTTCAGAGGGAGATTATAATACTTTACTTACAGAACTTGGGGTGGCACGAAATCTGTTTACGAAAGAAGAATTTGAACGATTTATTGATTTAGAAACAGTGGCATCTACTTTAGGTAGAAAAGAAAAGTTAGACCCAGAAGAGGAAAAAAAATATGAGAAAAACAGTGAAGAAATTGGACCATTTAGAGATAAAATTTATTCGCATTTTAGATTAACTAAAAAGGAAGCACAGAAATATCTTGATTTTCCAATTAAGACCCCAAGTTATGTGGTAAAAGGGTATAAATTAACTGGACAAGATGTTCAAACACCGATGACTACTGAAAAAATGAATCCCACTATTGTTTCTCAATATCAAAATGAAGATAATGTGTATTTTGTGTACCAAACTGCAGATACTGATCAGGGAGAAAATTTGTCGAACAAAGTAGCGGAGTATAATGAAAAGGTAACAAATTATGAATTAGAAGGTACAAAAATAAGCTTAATTGAAAGTCTTGATACAGAGGAACACTATAAATTAATGCAAATGATTGTTCCTGCAAAAGGAAAGAATAGCGCTTATCAAGTCATAATTCTTGCAGGTGATTTAAGTAAAGAAGAAACAGAGAAAATTATGCTGTCCTTTCTAAAATAAAAATAGAGTCTCAGGATTCCGTTCTTGAGGCGATATTTTTTAGCTTAAACGAAACCTATAAGTGGGAAGAGAAATTAGTATAGTCTATATAATAAAAAAGTAAAATGATATTTAGTTTTGCTAGCTTGATTGAGGTGGATAAAAAATAACAATTTAAAACATAAATTGAATCTAGGTAGGTATATTGTATGGAGAACAGGAGGGAGTATAATTCAAAAAAAAGTAATGGAAGAATACTAGCAAATGGTGATGTATTTTAACACTATCACCTGGATTGAGAAGTAAAACCTCATCATTTAGATATAGTTTTACGTGCCCTTTTATAATAAATGCTATTTCTTCACCTTTATGTGCCACAGGCTCCATAGATGAAGCGGTTTGAGGTAGCAGATTGATTAAAGCCAATTCCAGTGATCCATCTAAATTGGGAGATAATAACTCATACGAAACATTACCGCTTTCAGGGAAAGTCATTTTTTTCTTTGGTTAGCTCTTACAACTAATTCTTCTGTATTGGTATCTTCCAAGAAAAAATTTAATAAAAGAATATTTAATGCTACAGAAATTAACTTTAGTGTTTGTAAGGGTGGATTCGTGATCCATTGCTCAATCTTACTTAACATGGAAGGCGTTGTATCAGCTATTTCAGCTAAATGTTTACTAGTTAATCCTGCACCTTTTCGAAATGCCATAATTTTTTGAACAACATTAATATTGTTCATATAAATAATCTCCATTAAATGAGTGGAGTATATTAAATTAAAATTAATTTTATTTACTTATACTTAATATACTGTTAATATATATTTAATTAAAATAAATTAAGATTAATTTTCAAACTGTCAACTGATGCGAAAACGTGGAAAAAAATCTACTTAGAAGTAAAGGGATTACTGTTATTGAATATACAACAGACTATAGTAAAGCGATAGAAAAAGAAGAATACAAGCTAATAATGTATTCTTAAGTTTTTAAAGGACGTGAAATGAACATGAAACCAGTTTTAAAATATATAATTATTTCCCTTGTTTTTTCAATAGTAGGGGTGTGTTGGGCGCTGTTTGACATCTTTATGTTAGATGCAGACTGGCTATTGATTTGGATAGGTGTATTAATGGCATATCTATCGTTGTATATTGTGATAGGTCTATATAGTAGAAAAACGTACGACTCAAAATTGGCTAAAGTGCTTCTAAAAACAATAATTACAACCTTTAGTTTTGGAGCATTAGGAATATCATTCGGAGTTGTACACGAGATATTAGGACCATTGAGTCTTACTTTAATGACATGGTATTGGTTTATAATGCTATTTTTATATTTAATACCCATAATATTATTAGTGATTTTAGTATTGGTAAATAGTAAAAATCATAATTTCCCTTGGGTATATAGTATACTTATACTTCTAAATATACTTCTTACGTTATGGCCGTTATTATGGCCGTTATTTATTAATTTTATGGGATCTGCTATGAATGCAAGTGCAGGATGGTAGCAGCTCACAGATTATAAAAAGATTTAAAAGAAAAAGGTTATGAATTTGAAGCTTATAACCGAATATAAAAAAATATGAATAAATTAAATGAATGGAATAAGAAATTAATATAGGGTTTAAATATTTGTAAGAGCGTGTTTAGCAAAATATATAACAACACGCTCTTTTAACTGGCTATTTTATATTATTTAAATTTTAAAAATAGTATTGATTAAATGAAAAAGAGAGTTTTGCTCTCTTTTTTTGCATTTCAGCAAAACCTAATTAAATGTGAAGTGAAAATTCATTTGGAATTTATATTAGTAGCGAAAGATATTCAAGAAGTATCTACTTTCGTGTCTAAAAAGTATCCATTTTCATGTCTTTTGTACAAGGACATGAAAGTCTAAACTAAAATCTCATAAACAATCGTTGATACATTACCATTATAATAAATTTTGTAGGTACTTTCATGTCTCAATACTGGGACATGAAAGTCTAAACTTTTTGAACACAGGACACGAAACTCTAAACTACTAAGCCAGTAATAATCTAATAAGATGAAATATAGCTTTCATCTTATTAGATTTCCTGAGTATAATTGTTACATTTTTCATTCAAAAATATGAAATGTTTTTATTAGTTCATCCTTCTCCAAAAATTTCCATTAAAAGAAATATAAATGATTTGAACCATAGTGAAACAATCAGATAAAATCAAAGCTCTTAACATATTATAAATGACCAATATGTTAGGAGCTTTGATTTAATAATAAATATTATTACACATATTAAGAGTTTGGCATCGGTGTTGGAGTAACGTTTATACCTTCTTTCTTATATTGCTTGTCGATGTATTCACGAATTTCTAAAGTAGAGGCTCCATTTTGCTTCATTAAAACAGCTTGGAAAGCAATATCTAAACAAGCTGCTTGACTCATCGCATGTGATTCCCATGTAACTTCACCGTTCTCTTTAATTTCACGGATAAAACAATCTTTATTGCTTTTATGGTTAGAGTTTTCGTCACACCCACAGTAACAAGGAATCCATTGTAAGAGTTCGGTGTCTTTTCCTACCATTCCATAAATTTGAGAAACTTGTCCATTTGTGGTAGATGATAAAAAAGAAGGAAGAGTTTCTATATTAGCTGTTGTTTCTAGAGTATCGCCTTTAAAATGTTCACCTTTATTTTTTGTTTCTTGTAACTGATTTTGTGTGTGTTTGTTCTTAGTGGGTGATGAATCATTAACGGAACTACAGCCGATTAATAGGCTTACTAATAAAACTACAGGTATGATCTTTGACATCATACTGTCTCCTCTCTGTAGAAATTCCTTTATAGATAATGCTTCGATTTACATATTGTTTTTTATTAATTCGTTTTTGATCTCGTTAACAACATAAACAAAGTAATCATACAAAAAGCAATTAAAGCTAAAAATGGGATTGTGATAAAACCTAGCCAATTGATGTAATCAACATTACAAGGGACACCTTGGACGCATGGATTAATTTCTGAAACACCAGGGATTTTTTGTATTGCATAGTGATAAAGTGAAATACTTCCACCAATAATAGAAATTGGTAATATATACTTTTTAATGTTCTTTTCATTATAGAACGTGGCAATGCCTAAAATAATACAAAGCGGATACATCATTATTCGTTGAAACCAACACAATTCACATGGTATGAACCCCAGAATCTCACTGAAAAACAGGCTACCTAGTGTAGTAATCATTGACACAATCCATGCCATATATAAGGTGTAATTACGCCATTCAAAGTTCTTTTTTGTTGTATTCATCATTTCTTTTCCTTCAATGCTTTTTCAATTAAATTTTTGATTTGTTCATAATCATAAGGATCCGATAACATTGTTCCATTTACAACAATGCTCGGTGTTTGTTCTACACTGTAGTCTTGTGTTAGTTTTTCATCTCTGTTTACTTCTTCTTGTTCTGTTTGTTTTTTCAAATCTTCTTCGAGCTGAGTAGTGTTAATACGTGGTGTATATGTTTTTGCGATTTCTAATAGTTTTTCAGGAGTAATCCATGGATCATCGTGATTTTCTGGCTGTGCGTTAAATAATTCCTTATGGAAACTCCAATATGCTTGTGGGTCTTGTTTATAAACAGATTCAGCAGCTAAAGCAGACAATTTTGATTCTGTTCCGTGGAATAAAACATTCACATATGAAAATTTAACTTTCCCCGTATCAATATAGTCTTTTTGTAATTGAGGGAAGATACGCTCACCCCATGCTTTACAAGCAGGACACTTAAAGTCACCAAACTCAATAATAGACACTGGTGCATCTTCTTTTCCTAAAGTAGGTTGCTTACCGATAGGAGGTAAATCTTTTATCACTTTATTCGTAGCAACTTTTTCTTCTTTATTTAAAACGACGAAAGCTGTAACCACAGCGAAAATGATTAATGTGGTAATTAACAATAATTTTATGTGAGAGCCTTGTTTTTTCTTCATGTAAACACCTCGAATTTTTAGAGTTTAATAGGAACATAATAAGAAGGTTTTTAGTTATCGAATTCGTTTAATATCACGGATGATATCCTCATATGGTGTGTTTTGAAGGCCTGAATATTTCTTTACAACTTTTCCATCTTTGTCTACGAGATAGAAGCTCGTACCGTGTATAACTTGTGAGTTGTTTTCTGGTTTGGTTACAAGGGTTTGGAAGTTCTCTTTTGCAAACTTTTCAATGTCTGGTCTTGTATATCCTGTTAGGAAATGAGTTCTCTTTGTATCCATTTCATAGACCTTCATAAATTCCGTTATTTTTTCAGGTGTGTCTACTTCTGGATCTACACTGAATGATACAAACTCTACATCTTTAATTCCTTCTGCATGCAACATTTTTTGAAGTTTTGCCATATTGGCTGTCATAGGTGGGCAAACAGTCTGGCAGCTTGTAAAGATAAAATCAGCTACCCAAACCTTTTCTTTTAACTCAGATGAACCAAAATTTTTCCCATTTTGATCTGTAAATGCAAACTTTTCTACATCCCAATTTAGTGAATCTCTTAGTTTATTATCACTACATGCTCCTAAAATCGTAACTATGGAAATAAGCATAAGTAATCCAATTACACGCATTTTTTTCATATGTATACCCTTTCAAAATATATTTAAGGTACGGAGCTACTAGGTAGCCCCGAATCTTATTATTTGTTTCGTAATAAACGCATACTGTTAAGTATTACAATAAGCGCAGCCCCTGTATCACTTAGTACAGCCATCCAAAGAGTAAGCCAACCTGGGAAGATAAAGGCAAGGGCAATGAATTTAATAATCAATGAGAACCATATATTTTGTTTAATGATGTGCAATGCTTTTCGGCTTAGTTTCATTGTATAAGGAAGTTTTTCAAGATTGTCTGCCATCAATACAATATCTGCCGTTTCCATTGCTGTATCAGTTCCTGCACCACCCATGGCAATACCAAGGTTTGCAGTAGCAAGGGCAGGGGCATCATTAATACCATCCCCGATCATAGCTACTGTTTTCCCTTCAGATTGAAGTTGTTTTACAGAATGAACCTTATCTTTTGGAAGTAAGTTAGCAAAATAACGATCTACTTTTGCTTTCTGTGCAATGTGTTCAGCTGTTCCTTCATTGTCTCCTGTTAACATAACAGTTTCACGAATACCTGATTGTTTTAATTCTTGAATTGTTCCATAAGTAGTAGAACGAATGGAATCTGCTACTGAAATCATTCCTAAAATAACTTTATTTGTTCCAACAAGTATCACGGTTTGACCAATTCGTTGCATTTCCCTAATCGGTTCGTTCCACATTTGCAGCGAAACTCCAAACTCTTCATATAATGCTTTATTTCCAGCGTAGTATGTTTCATCATTTATCGTTACTTGAGCACCTTTTCCTACAATTGCACGGAAGTCAGTTCCACTTTGAATAGAAGTTTGATGTTCTTTAGCATAAGCCGTAATTGCTTTTGCAATTGGATGGTTAGAATATTCTTCGATTGTTGCTGCAATTGATAATAATTCATCTTCAGTACAATCTAAGCTTCGTACATGCATTACTTTTGGTTTTCCTTCGGTTAATGTTCCTGTTTTATCAAATGCGATAGCATTTAATGAACCTGCGACTTCTAGAGCTGTACCACCTTTAATAAGTACACCGTTTCTTGCTGCATTTCCAATTGCAGATACAATAGCGACTGGAGTAGAGATAACTAAAGCACAAGGACAAGCGACAACAAGAAGTTCCAATCCTTTATAAATCCATTCCATCCAGGCACCCATTCCAAGAAGGGGAGGGATAATCATAACACCAATTGCTAATACAAAAACGATAGGTGTATAGACTTTCGCGAAACGATCTACAAATGCTTCAGTGGGTGCTTTCTTCTCCTGTGCTTCTTCTACAAGGTGAATAATTCGAGATAATGTAGTGTCTTCAACGAGTTTAGTTACTGTAATTTCAAGCGAACCTTCTTCATTGATTGTTCCTGCATATACAGCATCCCCAATTTGTTTATCAATTGGGATAGACTCACCAGTTATCGGCGCTTGGTTTACAGTAGAAGCGCCTCCTGTAACTATGCCGTCTAGTGGGATTTTTTCACCAGGCTTTACAAGAATCGTTGTATTCACTGCAATATCATCTACAGATTTTTTTATAAGTTCAGTTCCAACTTTTACCCAAGCTTCTGATGGTGCTAAATCAATTAATCCACGAATAGATTCCCGTGTACGCTCAATTGATTTGTTTTGTAAGGTTGCTCCTAATGCAAATAACCAAACAACGGTTGCTCCTTCTAGCCATTGACCGATTAATGCAGCACCAATAGTAGCCGATATCATGAGAACATTCATATCAAGTGATTTACTTCTGATTGCATAAAAGGCACTTTTTGCAGGTTTATAACCACCAATACCAATGCTTGCCGCATAGAGAAGTGTAATAAGAAGAGGCGATATGTTTGTAAAACTTCCTCCAAATCCTAAAGCTAAAAATAACCCTGAAAGAATCAAAGTTGTATTTTTTGATTTCGAAACAGGTGCCGCTCCTCTACGAGTTCCTGCTAAGGAGGCTTCAAATCCTGCATTAGATACTTCTTTAATAATGTCATCTGCATTTCGATTATGACGAATTTGCATTTTTCCTGTAGCGAAATTAACTCGAACTTCCTCAACGCCAGAAACATTTTGTAGATGTTTTTCGATTGTTAAGGCACAAGCTCCGCAGTCCATACCATCTACCACATATGTTTGTACACCATCTCCTGTTACTTTCTGATTATCACGGGGTGATGGGGATTCGCATGAGCTATCACTACAACATGAAGTTTCTGATGTTACTTCTTCTATTTGTATGGCGGATGCAGAAGAGCAACATGAGGATTCCTTTTCTGGTTTAGGTTCACAACAAGAAGCAGAAGAGGTATTCACTGTTTTCGCAGTATCAGTGTTACTACTACAACATGAATCTTTCTTAGCGATTGGAACAATTGGAATCTCTTTTTTAGAGGAACAACATGAGTTTGTTTCTTTTGTTTTTTCTATTTCCACAGTATCTTTGTCACTACTACAACAGGAAGCCTCCTTAGTAGCAACGGGAACAATTGGAATTTCTTTTTTTGAAGAGCAACATGATGAATTTTCCTTTTGTATTCCTTCTTTAGTAGGAGTTGATGAAGACTCACTGTGAGAAGAAGTTTGACAGCAACTCGTTTGTTTTTCTTTCTTATCTGTCATGACAACTCTCTCCCTTTTGAGATAAGCATGCATCGTTTTTATCACATGATGCTACCTCGTTTTGAACTTCATAAAATACAACGTCAAACATTGTAAGTAACTGTTCGATTTGTGCATTTCGTAAAGAATAGTAGACATACTTTCCTTCTTGTCTTCCAAGAATAATGCCACATCCTTTTAAACAGTTCAGGTGTTGAGATATGTTTGACTGATTTCCGTTGATGATTTCTACAATTTCAGATACCGTTTTTTCCCCATCCATCATACATTGAAGAATCTGAAGCCTTGTTTTATCAGCAAAGCCACGGATAAATTTGGCTTTTATATCTAAATTATTTGTATTGCACAATTGTATTCACTCCAATCGTATTAGTAATTACTAATATGTTTATTGTTCATTTATATTAGCATTGACTAATATGTGTGTCAAAATAATTATAAAAAAGTCTGAAAAATATCATTTACTTAATTTTTATCTATGAAGTGCTAAGGATAAATTGGATAAAAACCCCTTGACGTGGAAAAAGGGAATGCTATAATTAACGAAAACATATGAACATATGAACAATTGCTCATATGTAAAACTTGAAAAGTAGGTAATGGGGGTGGATGCGTGTTAGACGTTATTGTAATTGGTGCTGGGCAAGCTGGATTAAGTATGGGCTATTACTTGAAAAAAGAAGGCTACGATTTTGTAATATTTGAGGGAGAAAAGAGAATTGGAGATTCGTGGAGAAACAGGTATGACTCTTTGGTTCTATTTACACCTAAATCGTATAGTTCATTGCCAGGTATGAAATTAGAAGGAGATAAAAATGCGTTTCCTACAAAAGATGAAATTGCAGATTATCTTGAAATATATACTGTTCATTTTTCGTTACCAGTACAGTTGGAAACGACTGTACTTAAAGTACAAAAAACAGAAAGTACATTTGAAGTATCTACCGATAAAGGAGTATTTCTTTCTAAGCATGTTATCATCGCATCTGGTGCTTTTCAGAAACCATTTATTCCTTCAATTTCACAACATCTCTCACAAGAGGTATTTCAAATCCATTCTTCTCAATATCAATCACCAAAGAAAATTCCAGGTGGTCCTGTCCTTGTAATAGGAGGAGGAAACTCTGGTACGCAAATTGCGACTGAACTTGCAGAGAGTCGAGATGTAACGATTGCTATTAGTCACCCATTTAAATTTTTACCACTCAAAATCATAGGAAAAAGCATATTTCATTGGTTAGAAAGGATTGGTCTCTTATATGCAGGAACTGATACAAAACGTGGAGTATGGTTTCGAAAACAAAGTGATCCTATTTTTGGTTTTGAATTTAAAAAATTAATTCATAATGGAAATATTGAAGTCAAATCAAGAGTGACACAAACACGTGAAAGAGAAGTAACTTTTGACGATTACAGTACGATAAATGTACAAAATATTATATGGGCAACAGGTTTTACTCCTGACTACAAATGGATAGATATAGAAGGGGTTTTAGATAAAAAAGGTTTTCCTATTCATAACAGAGGTGTCAGTCCAATCAAAGGATTATATTATATTGGATTACCGTGGCAACATCAAAGGGGATCAGCACTTATTTGTGGAGTGGGGAGGGATGCCGAATTTTTATATTCGGTTATAAAAAGTGTTTTTTAAATAATAATATTAAATCTAAAATCCATATTTGATTTATTGATGTGGATGTGAAAAATACATATTTTTAATTAGGAATCCTTATTATGAAAAGGATTCTTTTTTTGTCCCAAATGTAGCCTTGCTGTGGCTTTAAAATAGTGTTTGATCAAAATTACCTTTCAAACTCGTATTTTACGTTAAATAAAAGGAATCCGTTTTGAAAAAAGATTGATCAAAACGGATTCTTCTCTTGTGAATTAGTATAGATCTTTTATAAAAAAGTTTGATTATTTTATGCCTGTGATCTTCCACAATCGCGCCCTTTAATGGAAGACTTGATTTCAAAGTAAATTATATGAATGGGGGTGTTTTAAAATGGGTAGAAGTATAAATTTTAACAAAGAACATGTTTTGAATAAAGCTATGTATTTATTCTGGGAAAAAGCTTATGACGCTACATCCATTTCAAATCTTTTCAACACAGTGATCTAATACAAAACAATCGAGATAATTATGATGAATGCTGTCTTTAGCTTTTTATTTGTAAATTCTAGGAACTCTCTGACCCAAGTTACAAGCAACTTCATACGATATGGTTCCTAACATACTTGCCACTTCATCTAATGATATGAAATAATCCCCTTGACCTCCATAAACTACCACCTCATCACCAATATTTACACCCTTAATATCAGTAACATCAATCATACAAAAATCCATACATATTTTACCAAAAACAGGAGCTAATTGTCCGTGTATAAGGACATAAGCCGTTCCAGATAATCGCCTCGAATACCCATCTGCATACCCAATTGGAATAGTTGCAATAATTGCTTTATCTCTTTCAATGTTAGTTGCTCCATATGATACGCCATACCCTTTCTCAAGTGTCTGAATATAGATGACTTTGGTTTTTAACTGTATTGCTTGTTTAAGATTAACTTTTGTTTTATTCACCTCTTTAGATGGATAAAGACCATACATTGAAATTCCAATACGAACCATATCGTAGGTCATATCTGGCATTTCTATTGTTGCAGCACTATTCGCAATATGAAATAGGGGAATAGAAACTTTTCGTTTCTCCAATTCTTCCAATAACCTTTTCCATCGGTTCTTTTGTTTTTCTGCATACCGTTTGTCGGCTTCATCTGCGGTAGCAAAATGTGAGTACACTCCTTCTAGATAGAGCCCATCCATTCGTGACACGATATGGATAAAATCATTTGCTTCTTCTGCTTGAAGTCCCAATCGTCCCATTCCTGTATCGACTTTGACGTGAACCTTTGCCTTTTTTCCTAAGATCTGCCCAGACTTTGATAATGCTTCTGCATGTTCTATATCAAAAATTGATTGTGTTAAATCCCAATAAACAACATGATTCGCTGCTGATGGAGGTGTGTATCCAAGTATAAGTATAGGTGCCTGAATATCTGATTTTCGTAGTTTAATAGCTTCTTCTAAACTGGCCACTGCTAAATAATCCACTCCACTATTAATCGCTTTTTTGGAAACCTCGACAGCACCGTGACCATAACCATTCGCTTTTACGGTGGCCATTATTATTGTTGAGTTAGGTATTATTCTCCGAAATTCACTAATATTATGTGAAATATTGCTAAGGCTAATTTCAGCCCATATTGGTCTATACATCATTTCCCCTCACTTTAGGTGAATTTTCAATGATCGTTTCAAGTAGCTCATTAAACGGATTGCCGATTGCCCGCTGATTGTGCACTTTTTAAGAGCAGACTTTTTTTCGTCTTCCTAGGCAATTAATTAACTTCCAACACATAAGGGATACTTATACAGGACGGCCGTCTGTAAGCTTAAAGTCGTTAAATACTACATTCATACCCTTGCTAAAATTTTTACATACCTGCACTAATCCAAAAAGGTCCACACAATAAGTATTTTTACGGTCTTATGGTAGGGTGTGGAACCACCATGATAGATGGTAGCTAGAAAATATGATGGTGGGTCATCCCCCTTTAGATTAATTAAATTCAAATAAATTGTATAAGGAGTTATTCTATTAAATGGCCCAATTGTTAAATAACATGACCAGCATTTTTTAAACAACTTTATTATGTTTTAAAAGAATTTATTGTAAATTAAAATTCTTTTTTATCTCTGGACATCTTCATTTTCTCTTACATTTTGAAACTTTGAGTTTTGTTCTTCATCTTAAATATGTGTTAGAAAATAAATTTAGTAATAAAAGAGCTACTATTGCTAAAATAAAAATGTTAACGAGCCTATATCAAGGGTTGAAACCAGAAGTAGCGAAATAATTAGAAGAAAAAGTCTACTTTCATAATAAACAAATTTCTAATGTGGTAAATAAAATGTGATTATTTTAAAAGATACTGATTCATAAAAGAGTAGTAAAAAGCAAATCGAAGTTGCTGTTATCTTATTTAAAGTGGATGAAAATATATAAAGGAAGATTAGATATTTTAGGATTGCTTAGAGTTTATTTTTGGCTAGGAAACTTATATATTTATCATTACTATTTCGTGAGTCATAAGGTACATTTTACAATTTACAGGTGAAAAAATATTCCTTTATAGGTGAAGGTACTTTTTATGTCAGGTATTTTAATTTTAAAAAACTATGAAGCATAAAAATTCGGAAGAAAAAGTTCTTTACTTTGGGACAAGTGGTTTCAACAAATAAAAAAGTATGCCAATTAAACTGTACCCTATAGAGTAGACACTGAAAAAATCTATTTTATAGGGAACTTCTTTTATATAAAGGGAAAATAAGGGATTAGAAAATGGGAATAAGCAATTAAGAGAACAACCAAAAGTAGCTTACATTAATGTTTGTGGAAGTATGCAATAAAAATATCGTAAAAAATAATAAAAATTTATTGTAAAACGATAAATTTTATATTAAAATCAAAAACATAATAAATAAGTGTGGTGCTTGTTATAGAAAAGGTAACAACGTTATTTTTAAAATTAGAGGAGGTATAAATATGGACATTAACAATTTGATTATTGAAAATATGGATAACCCTCATGAGTTGGAGAGAATGTATAGAAAAGACCCGAAAGCTTTTAAAAAGTCATTCTCACAAGCATGGGATGAAAACCCTGATTCTCAGCTTCTAGCTGCTTGGTATGAAAGATTGAATTTCAAGGAGACGGCAAATAAAGAAAAAATATCGCTGTTTCAAAAAGGTTTCTTATTCATGGGCATGTTAGCTATTCTAGCTGGGCTAAGCACTAGAATCATTTTCCACTTTGTCGAGCAGGAAGCAATTGCTCCAATTAACTTGGCTTTTGGTGTAATTCCCTTTATTGCTGCTTATTTTATTTACAATAATACTCCGAAAAAAAGTATTATTTATTTCCTTGCAGCGTTGTTCTTAATTGCCGGGTTGTATCTTAATATGTTGCCATTAAATTATAAAGACAGCAGTATCCTTGCGTATTTACATCTTCCTATATTGTTATGGGTCTTATTGGGACTTGCGTTTACAGGAAATGAATATTCAAAAGGCAGTACAAGATTAGCGTATATTAAATTTAATTTAGAATATTGTCTTCTCTACGCGAGTATGGCAGTGAGCGGAATGGTACTAGCAGTATTCACGATGAAGTTATTTAGCTTCGTTGACTTAGATATAGGAGAATTCTATTTTAGTAATGTTGTTTTATTTGGTGCTGCGGCTCTCGCTATTGTGGCTACATACTTAGTATCAATGAACCTTAAACTTGCTAAAAATATTACACCCTATATAGCTAAAATTTTTAGTCCGCTTGTACTGATTACATTGTTAATCTATCTTATAACGGTTATATGGAGTGGAAAAAATCCATTCTTGGACCGCAATTTCCTAATGGCGTTCAATGGAATACTTCTTGGTGTATTGGCCGTTACCATATTTTCTATTGTTGAAAGTGACTCAGACGAGAAAAAGAGCATTTCAGATTATATAAATTTTACCTTAATTGTTCTGGCGCTTATTATTGACACTGTCGCATTATCAGCCATCGTATTCAGACTTTCTTCTTACGGGATTACACCTAATAGACTTGCTGTTTTAGGCGTAAACATACTGATTTGGGCAAATCTCATTTGGATTATGTTTTCCTATATGCGTTTCTTGCAAAACAAATCAGGACCGACAGCTATCCAAGATGCTGTTACGAAGTATTTGCCAATCTACGGACTTTGGGCCGCTTTTGTTATATTTACTTTTCCTATAATTTTTAATTAGATAGGCTTTGTTAATGTAACGACAAGCTAATTTTCTATAACGTATAAAATCCTTAGAGCCGATAATTATCGTTACTTCTATAATTTCTCAACAATAAAAAACGTCCCAAATTTGGACGTTTTTTTATGTATATTGCTGCTTTTTCTTAATAAGTAATAACACTTGTGATACACAAGCTAGTACAGGTAGTTCTATTAATGGCCCAATAACTAATGCGAGAGCAATAAGAGGTTCATCTGGAAAAGCAGTCACAGCAATTGCGAGTGCAACAGGCGAATTTCTCGCTAATGTTGTTAAGCTTAGGCTTACAGTGTCTTCATAGGATAAATGCATCATACGTCCTACAAACTGTCCTAGTATAAAGTTAATCATGAAGAACAGTAATACTGGTATAAGTAACAATAAAACAACATTCATATTTTGTAATAAGTACTTACCTTGTGAGGCAAACATCGCTAATATTGCTAAACTTAAAAATACAATTTGAGCAGAGCTGAAAAACGGAATGAGATTATTCTCGAGTGTTTCAGCTTTTTTCAGTTTATTCATAATGAATTTTGTAGCGTGTGCAAGTATAAATGGTAAGACGATTACGATAACAATACTTTCTACTAAAACAGAAACAGATACAGTCTTCATGACACCAGCAAATAAAAATAAGTAAATGGGAAGGAGTAGTACTTGCAAAATTAAATTTACAGGCAAAATGGCAGTAGAAAGTGCTACATTTCCTTTCGCTATTTCAGTAAAGATTAAGTACCAATCTGTACATGGAGTAACCATTAACATAATAAATCCAACCCAAAGTGCTGGGTGATCTGAAAGAAATAGTGCACCTAATCCCCAAGCGAGTAAAGGTGTCCATACAAAATTAATAGTAAGGCTCGTTCCAGCGAATTTTAAATTGCGGAATCCATTTTTTATTTCTTTCAATGGAATGCTGAGAAATAATCCATACAGCATGAAAAATAAGAAGGGGACAATAAATTGTTCTGAATACATATGTATCAAATTAAATTGTCCGAGTACGATGCCGCATGTAACAGCAAAAAGAATAATAAAAGTTTGAATCTTTTCTATAGTGCTCATGAGTAAATCCTTTCTAAATATGAATTGCCCTCTCTATCTCTATTATACAAAATAATAAAGTTACAATGGATGTTTTAATTGTATTGGGGTTTTTATTTAAAGTTACTTGACTAAAGTAAGTGATGTGTATTACAATCACTTACATAAGGTAATTAAATAACAAAAAGTTTGTAATATCTTTACTTAAGGTATCAATTGGAACTTTTTATTAGAATAAGAATTTTTATGATGATGAATAATGAATATGACAAGAAAGATTAGGTGAAGAAAATGGGATTATTTAGCTCATTATTTGGTAAAAAAGAAGAAAATACGAATGTAGAGGGGAATAAAAAAATGTCAAAAGTATTATTTGTAAAAGCAAACGATCGTCCAGCGGAGCAAGCAGTTAGTTCAAGAATGTATGAAACATTTGTAAGTACTTATAAAGAAGCAAATCCAAATACAGAAATTACGGAATTAGATTTATTTGCATTAGATCTTCCTTATTACGGAAATATCGCGATTTCAGGTGGATATAAACGTAGCCAAGGCATGGAGTTAACAGGTGAAGAAGAGAAGGCAGTTGCTACAGTAGATCAATATTTAAATCAGTTTTTAGAAGCTGATAAGGTTGTATTTGCATTCCCATTATGGAACTTTACAGTACCAGCACCATTAATCACATATATTTCATACTTATCTCAAGCTGGAAAAACGTTTAAATATACAGCAAATGGCCCAGAAGGTTTAGTTGGTGGTAAGAAAGTAGTTGTGTTAGGTGCTCGTGGTTCAGATTACTCTTCAGAGCAAATGGCCCCTATGGAAATGGCAGTTAATTACGTAACAACTGTACTTGGATTCTGGGGAATTACAAATCCAGAGACAGTTGTAATTGAAGGACACAATCAATATCCGGATCGTTCACAACAAATTGTTGAAGAAGGTCTAGAAAACGTTAAAAAAGTAGCAGCAAAGTTTTAATTCATGATAGTAAATAGAAAAACCAACATGGATGACCATGTTGGTTTTTTAGTCTATTTTTCATGTTAAAAAATGTATATTTATAAAATAAAAGAAAAGTTCGAAAATAGTATTGCAAAATATTATATAGCAAACTATAATGAGTTCAAGAATAGTTGATACTTAAATTAAATATTCAGAAAATTCAATTAGTTAAAATTGGAAAATGAGATAAGGAAATTTGAATGGGGGTTATATTATGGCGAATAAAGTACCGTTTTCGTTCATAGTAGTTATTGGATTAATGTTATTTGCACTATTTTTTGGAGCAGGAAATTTAATTTTCCCAGCGATGCTTGGTCAATCAGCAGGAGAGAATGTATGGATTGCTAACGCTGGATTTTTAGTAACTGGTGTTGGATTACCATTACTAGGTGTACTAGCATTTGGTTTTTCAGGTAAAGATGATTTACAGTCATTAGCAAGTCGTGCTCACCCAGTGTTCGGGATTGTGTTTACAACAGTTTTATACTTAGCAATCGGTCCGTTATTTGCAATACCGAGAACAGGAAATGTATCTTATGAAATTGGTCTTAAGCCGTTTATGCCAGAGGGAGTAGGTTCTACACCTTTAATTCTTTTCACAATTATATTCTTTAGCATCACTTGTTTTTTTTCGCTAAATCCTGCGAAAATTGTCGATATTGTTGGAAAAATCTTAACGCCAATTAAGTTGACTTTCATCGGTATTTTAGTAATCGTTGCTTTTATACATCCGATTGGAGATATGCAAGCACCAGCGGAAGCTTATACATCACATGCATTCTTTAAAGGATTCCAAGAAGGATACTTAACGATGGATACGCTTGCATCATTTGTATTCGGGATTATCATCATCAATGCTATTAAAGAAAAAGGTGCGAAAACAAAAACACAAATTATGGTCGTTTGTGCAAAAGCGACAATAATTGCAGCATCTATTTTAGCAATTATTTATACAGCTCTTTCTTATATGGGTGCTTCAAGTGTTGCAAAGCTTGGACATTTAGAGAACGGCGGAGAAGTATTAGCGAAAGTTTCTAACTACTATTTCGGATCATATGGCGGAGTATTATTAGGATTAATGATTACAGTAGCTTGTTTAACAACTAGTGTGGGACTTGTATCAGCATGTTCTTCATTCTTCCATAAGTTATTCCCAAATGTTCCTTACAAAGCAATTGCAATCACGCTATGTGTATTTAGTGCAATTGTTGCAAACGTAGGATTAACACAGTTAATCGCAGTTTCTGTTCCAGTATTAACAGCAATTTATCCACTAGCAATCGTATTGATTTTCTTAACATTCTTCCATTCATTATTTAAAGGAAGAGCTGAAGTTTATCAAGTAAGCTTAATCGTAACATTTATCATCAGCTTATTCGATGGATTAAGTGCAGCTGGAGTTAACATTGAAGTAGTAAGCCAAGTGTTCACTAAATTCCTTCCGATGCAGGAAGTAGGATTAGGCTGGATCTTCCCAGCGATTATCGGTGGATTTATCGGATATGGCATTAGCGTTGTAAAAGCAAAAAATCAAGTTCAACCAGCTAGTGCGAATAAGAAAATAGGTTAAATAAAAAAGTTATAGAACTTGTTTCTATAACTTTTTTTGTTACTATTAATAATGAAAGAAAATAAAGTAGTAGGGGAAATAAAATGAAAAAAACAATTGATCATATTGGCATCGCAGTTCGAGATATAGATAGTACGATACGTTTTTATGAAAAGGTGTTGTTAGGAACTTTAATAGATCGTTACGTAAGTGAAGCTCCTGGTGTTGAAAGTGAAGTAGCCATTCTTGAAGTGGATGGAGATAGAATTGAATTACTCGCACCAACGAATAATACGACTTCACCAATTGCCAGATTTATAAAGCAAAAAGGTAAAGGGGTTCATCACGTTGCATATCGTGTCGATGATTTAGATGTAGCTTTAGAAGAGTTAAAAGAACAAGGCGTTCGAACGTTAGAGCATACACTTCGAATTAATAAACACGGTAGAAGATTAATATATCTTAACCCAGCGGATACAGAGGGAACAATCATTGAGTATTGTGATTATCCGGAAGAGAAATAAAGAAATTTTATGACGGAAGAAGGGTATTACGTAATAACGTAATACCTTTTTTATTTATGTATTTCACACTTTCTTCACAAATGATTCACGATAACTTTTCTTCTTCAGGAACTTACATAAATATATTTTATGATATAATTACAATCGACTTTAAAAATGTAAGTTGTATCTATCAAGGTAGTTACTATTTTATTGGAAGTTTAGAGGTGAGAGAGAAATAAAGAGTTATACTGTATAGCAATTTATATTTAATCAGGTTAATATTTTGCGAAAGAATCAAACTTGGGAAGTTAAAGGAATGGAAGTATAGCAATGAGTAAGAAAGAAGTGAAATGAGTGTGAAAGTAATGAGAAGGTTAGGGGCATGGTTATTAATTGCATGTGTGCTTATTATATCGATACCAAAAAGTGTATCTGCTCATGCGTACATTGTGAAGTCAAACCCTGCTGAAAATGAAACGTTGAAGAAAGCACCAGCTGTTGTGAAAATTGAATTCGATGAGGATATACAAGTTTCGCATTTTAATACATTGTTTGTAAGAGATATCTCAGGTACAAGAGTAGATCTAAAAGATGCTCATATCGATAAGAAAAACAAAAAAATATTAGAAGTAGGCTTAAAAGAAAACTTGAAAAACGGACTCTACTCTATTCAGTGGAAAGTGATTTCTGCTGACGGGCATCCTATTCAAGGAGTGATTCCGTTCCGAATTGGGTCAGAGGAAGCGGGAGCAGACGATATACAAGTAGAAGAGATGGGGTATGTCCCGCAAATAGATATGATTATGGAACGTGGAGTTTTATATACAAGTTTCTCACTATTTATAGGCGTGCTATTCTTTAATCTTATTATGTATAAAGGGAATGCAACCTCGGTTCGATCAAGGAGTAAGAACATAATATGGATCTCATTATTGGGTATATTGATTAGCTTATTATTCAATCTACCATTGCAAGCGAAAATAAATGCTGATGTTTCATGGTTAGAAGCATTCGATCCGTTACTATTAAAAGAAACATTACAGCTTTCTGTTTTTGGATATGTATGGATTACTCAAATGGTTCTTATTAGTTCGCTTATAATTGTTACGTATTTTGCGATGAAGTGTGAGAAGCTGTCGTCGTTTAAAGTATGGAGCATTCCAATACTATTGTTTATCGGGATACTTGTTATGAAAGCCTTTAATAGTCACGCATACGGTTTAAAGTTTAAAGAGATTGCGGTCGTTATGGACTTTCTACATTTATTCGCAGCTTCGTTATGGATTGGTGGTCTATCATCTATTGTTCTTCTTTTACGTAAAGAGGATGATAAGTGGAGTATGTATTGGGATATGATTAAGCGTTTTTCACCATGGGCAACAGGTGCTGTCATAGTGATTGTATTAACGGGTCTTTTTAATAGTACGTTTTTTATCCCCACGATCCATTCCTTATTTGATACGAAGTATGGATTGGCTTTATTAACAAAGACACTTTTATTCATTTTCATGGGGGTATTGGGAATTATTCATTATGTGAAAGGGAGAATGCGAGCGCAGCGAGGATTAGGAGTTACTGTGAAAGTAGAGTTTGTCATTGGAATTGTCGTTTTCGTAATCGTAGCTTTTATGACAAACGTACAAACACCTCCGATGCCTCCTACTGGACCATTTACAGAGAGTAAACAATTAGAAAATGGATATGAACTTACGCTAAATGTGAGTCCCAATAAGGTAGGACAAAATACATTTCATATTACTTTAAAAGATGATAATGGACAGCCTGTTACTGATATGGAACAAATGATATTGACGACTCAATCGTTAGATATGAACATGGGAAAAGGTTCATTTAAAGTTTCAGCAGTTTCACCGGGAGAATATGAAGCAGAAGGTATGTATATTAACATGACAGGAAACTGGAATATACATGTTCATGGATTAACAAAATCTCTGGATAGCTTCGATACAGATTATAAATTTATTGTAGGTGGCAGATAAAGAGGCGTTATAGATGAAAGGGAGTTAATAGAAAATGAAACGTATAAAAAAAATAGGAACAACAATGATCGCAACAATAATTGCAATGGGAATCTTTTCGTTACCTGTTAGTGCTCATGTGACGGTAAAGCCAGAAACTTCTGATGTTAATTCATGGGAGACTTACACAATAAAGGTACCAGTTGAAAAAAATATAGCAACAACAAAAGTCACACTAAAAATACCGTCTGGCGTTGAGTTTCAACAGTATGAACCAGTGCCAGGGTGGAAAGTGGAAGCGCAAAAAGATAGTGCTGGAAAAGTGAAAACTGTAGTATGGGAAGCGACAGGAGAAGGGATTTTAACCGGTCAATTCCAACGATTTACTTTCGTCGCTAAAAATCCGGATAAAGAGCAAAAAATAGCTTGGGACGCATATCAACAATATAAAGACGGAGAAATTGTTGAATGGACAGGCGATGAAAAAGCTGAAAAACCACATTCACTTACTACAATTGCAAAAGGTACGTCATTAACAGGAGAACATGGTGAAGTGTCTCGTGTAGAAAAGAATGAAGGTACTAGTAATATGCAATTGATAGCAATTGTCTTATCTATTTTGGCGATAGTATCGTCGGTAAGTGCGTGTGTTTTTGTAGTACGTCGTAAAAAGTAAGACGTAAGAAAGAGCCTACAAACAGCAGGCTCTTTCTTACGTTTATTTCATTTCAACTTGCTGCCTTATAGCAAGTGCTTTCGGTTTTATATTTACAAAACAAATGCTCACAACAATAAATAATAGCCCAATAAATAAGCTCATTGTAATGGCCTCATGTAAGAAAATTGAACTTACAATAATAGCGATTAGTGGAATGAGGAATGTATAAGCCCCAACTTTACTTGCTTCACCAGCTCCCACAAGTGTGAAGTATGCAAGCCACCCCATTGCAATAACGAAGAACGAAATAAAGAGAAGTACGCTAACAAATGGCATACTCCAAGCGATACTAGACCAGCTTTCAAACTCTGAACCAAATCCAATTAAGCAAAGTCCACCAATAATAAGCTGAAGTGTTACCATCCAAATGGCATTAACACGGTGACCAGTCTTCTTAATAAATACTGTGCCAAGTGCCCAGCCAATCGCGCATCCTAACGCGAGAAGGATTCCGATAATAGAAATATGTCCAGTTAAACTGCTAGAGCTAATAACACCTACGCCAATAAATCCGAGAACGAGCCCGAAAATTTTCAAGCCGTACATTGATTCTTCAAGCCATATCCACGAGAAAATACCGAGTAAAACTGGTTGTAGAAATACAATGGCGGAAAATAACCCAGCAGGCATATATTGAAGGCCGACAGTTTGTAACCCGTAAAATATAATGATGTTAAGTAAAGAAGAAATAACGTATAAATGCCACGTTTCTTTTAAATGTAACTCTTTGTATTTCGGTAATGCGAAAAGGAGTAAAATGAATCCTCCAATTAAAGTTCGAACGCCTGCAAATAAAACAGGTGGTGTATAATGCAGGGCAAACTTTGATAAAGGCCAATTGATTCCCCACATGAAAACGAGAAAAGTAAGGATTATGGCCGTCTTAGTTCGAGAAAGCTGTGTCACTGAAAGACCTCCTTGTTGTTATTCATTTCACTATGATATGATATCAACTGTAATAAATAAAATGAATCTTTTTTATGAGGAGTATAAGTGATTAGTTATGACCATTACACAACTGCAAGTATTAATAAAAACCGTTGAGTTAGGTAGTTTTACGAAAGCTGCTCGGGTGTTAAATATGACGCAGCCAGCTGTTAGTCATGCGATTTCAAGTATTGAGTCAGAGTTAGGAGTTACTATTCTTATACGTGATAAACGAAAAGGGCTACTCGTTACGGATGTAGGAAATAGGATTCTTGTACATATTAGAGAGATTTTGAACGGTGTAGCGAAGATTGAACAAGAAGTTGCGATGGAGAAAGGGCACGAAGTTGGGACGATTCGAATTGGGAGTTTTCCGAGCGCTTCTGCACATTTTTTACCCAAAATGATAAACCTTTTTAAGGAGAAGTATCCGAACTTAGAAGTAGTTCTTTGTGAAGGAACGATTAAAGAAGTTGAAGATTGGTTAGTATCGAGGGTTGTTGATATAGGAATTGTTATTTTGCCTAATAAAGAGATGGAGATTGTTCCATTAACGAAGGGGAAAATGGTTGCTATCTTAAGAGATGATCATCCTCTTTGTAAGAAGGACTCTATTACAATTAGTGATTTAGAGAATGAACCGATCATATTATGTAAGGGTGGATACGAACCACCTATTATTGATATGTTTAAACAAGCAAACGTACCACTTCGGGCTGAGTATGTAATATCAACCGTTACTACAGCTTTAAATATGATTCAAGAAGGATTAGGCATTGCAATATTAGCTGAATTATCTTTAACGAATTTACCAAAAAATGTGCAAACGAGAGAATTGGAACCACAAGTATGGAGAGAAATTGCTTTAGCTGTTCCTTCATTAAAGGATTCTTCAATCGCTGTGCAGCTATTTATTGAAGAATTTCAAGCGCTATTTGCAGAATAAAAAGGGTTGTCTCATATATCATAATGGGACACTTTTTAATTTGCTTATAAAAAATCTATGAAAAGGATTGACTTATTTTTTAGTTGTAACTATAATGATTACATCGAGGTGGTGATTACGATGAAAATTAGTAGCCGCTTTTCTATAGCTGTTCATATTTTATCTATTTTAAAAAACAATCCATCTTCACTATGCACTTCAGACTATATGGCTGAGAGTGTCAATACAAATCCAGTAGTCATTCGTAAAATTATGTCGTATTTGAAACAAGCTGGCTTTGTTTATGTAAATCGTGGACCAGGTGGCGCGGGATTACTAAAAGATTTACATGAAATCACATTGTTAGATGTGTATCATGCAGTGAATGTAGTCGAAGAAGATAAGCTATTTCATATTCACGAGCAACCAAATCCAGATTGTCCGATTGGGGCCAATATTCAAGCGGTGTTAGAAGTTATATTAATACAAGCGCAATCCGCGATGGAAGAAGTTTTGAGAAATATTACGATGGGG
Organism: Bacillus sp. FSL K6-1218; assembly: GCF_038006445.1. Lineage (NCBI taxonomy): Bacteria > Bacillati > Bacillota > Bacilli > Caryophanales > Bacillaceae > Bacillus > Bacillus sp. FSL K6-1218. The sequence goes on from NZ_JBBOVE010000001.1 coordinate 1,876,135, forward strand.
CATTTGTTTGAAATTTTGCAAGAAAAAATGAATGCTTAAATCATATTTATATTTTTTTATTATCAATGTAACTGATTCGATTACAACTATAAAGGTAAGGTGTAAAAGTATGACTGTAAAAATGAAAGTATACTCAGATTTTATATGTCCATTTTGTTTTTTAGCAAAAGGTCCATTAGATGAAGTAGCGAAAGAGAAAGATGTAGAAATTGAATGGATGCCATTTGAATTACGTCCAAGTCCATATGCAAAAATTGATCCATGGAATGAGCCAGAAAAATTAGGCTCATGGGATGCTTTTATTCTTCCAACTGCGAAGAAGTTAGGAATCGATATGCGTTTGCCACGTGTTTCTCCGCATCCATATACACATTTAGCTTTCGAAGGGTGTCAATTTGCGAAAGAACGTGGACTAGGAAATGAGTATCATCACCGCGTATTCACAGCATTTTTCCAAGAAGAGCAAAACATTGAAGATATTGATGTTTTAACAAAATTAGCGGTAGAAGTAGGTCTTCCTGAAGCTGAATTTAAAGATGCGTTAGTAACTCGTAAATATAAAGAAAAGCATCAAGAAGCAATTCAGCACGCATATGATGAAGCGAATATTATGGCTGTTCCAACTGTCATGATTGGAGATGAAGTCATTCAAGGGCTAGCTAGTAAAGAAACGCTACAAAGAGTCATTGATAAAGAAATTGAAAAGGATAAAACAAATTCATTTGAAGGTATGCAATGTAATACAGATGGATATTGTTAATTCGCTTGTTATGAAATAACAAAATAAATTATAAAACAAATATTTGGAGGAATTAAAATGTCAGCAACTACAACAAACTTAAAAGAAGCAATTGTGAACCGTCGTTCTATTCGTAAAGTAACAAAAAACGATGCAATTACGAAAGAAAGAATTGAAGAAGTTTTAAAAACAGCTTTACACGCACCAACATCTTTCAATATGCAAAGTGGTCGTATGGTTGTATTAATGGATGGAGAGCATGAAAAGTTTTGGGATATTGTTAAAGAAACACTAAGAGCTCGCGTACCAGCAGAAAACTTTGAAGCGACTGTAGAAAGATTAAAAGGTTTCCATACAGGTGTTGGGACTGTGTTATTCTTTGAAAATCAAGCAACAGTAGAAAAAATGCAAGAAAATGCACCATTATATAAAGATCAGTTCCCATTCTGGTCTCATCAAGGAAATGCAATGTTACAACATACTGTATGGATGTTATTATCGGCTGAAGGAATTGGTGCATCATTACAACATTACAATCCAATCGTAGATGCTGAAGTGAAAGAAACTTGGAACATTCCGGCAGAGTGGAGTTTAGTAGGACAAATGCCATTTGGTGAGCCAAATGAACAACCAGCAGAAAGAACGTTCTTGCCTACTGAAGATGTAGTGAAATTTTATTAAGAAATACAATATGTAACGAGAAGGAAGCTGTGCTTAAAAACAGCTTCCTTTTTTTGTAGTGGTGTTAATTTAGGCGGATTTAGGGAAGAAATATAAGAAATAATACGGTGAGAAGGGAATTAGAAAAATGAATGATGAGAAAAAATATACAGTGGTAGGTACTGATGTTGAGGAAGTAAAGCGTTTAAATAAAAATTCAGGGTTAACGTATAATCAAGTGAAAGAAATGTTAGCAAAGCAAATGCAAAAAAAGAAGTAATTAGATTGAAATCTTTCATTTTTTCATTTAGCATTTTGATTGGAGAGAGTTAAGTAAAAGGTAACTCTCTTTTTTGTATAGCTAAGCATCTTATAGAGTGGAGGAAGCAACATGAAGAAATGGGTAAAGGTAACGCTGTCTATCGCTGGAGGTATTGTCTTATTAGCATGTGTTGGCGGATATTACGTGTATAAAAATTATTTTCCAAAGGGACCTGAGCGCATTGTATATGATAAAGAAAGAGTGCTACAACCGATATATAATCAGCTTAAAGGAATCAATATAGAAAATGTAAAGATAAAAGAAAAAGAAATCGTAAATGCGACTGTAGATGAGCTTCAAAAAATGATTGATGATGGAAAGTTGTCATATGAAGAATTAACGAGTATTTATCTTTTTAGAATACAAGAACATGATCAAAATGGAACAACATTAAATTCTGTTACAGAGATAAATCCTAATGCGATGGAAGAAGCAAGGAAGTTAGATCAAGAGCGAGGTAGAAACAAAAAGTCGAATTTATATGGTATTCCTGTCGTTGTAAAAGATAATGTACAGACGGAAAAAGTGATGCCGACTAGTGCAGGAACTTATGTATTAAAAGATTGGATTGCAGATCAAGACGCAACAATTGTGAAGCGGTTGAAAGAAGAAGGGCATTTGTTTTAGGAAAAGCGAATATGTCTGAGTGGGCGAACTATTTATCTTTTACAATGCCAAGTGGGTATAGTGGGAAGAAAGGACAAAATTTAAATCCGTACGGTCCGATCACATTCGATACTTCAGGATCAAGTTCAGGATCTGCTACAGTAGTTGCGGCAGATTTTGCACCGCTTGCAATCGGAACAGAAACGACGGGATCGATTGTTGCACCCGCGGCGCAGCAATCAGTAGTTGGGTTACGTCCATCTTTAGGTATGGTAAGCAGAACAGGAATTATTCCGTTAGCTGAAACTCTTGATACAGCAGGACCTATGGCAAGAACGGTAAAAGATGCAGCAACGTTATTTAATGCAATGATAGGTTATGACGAAAAAGATGTTATGACAGAAAAAATGAAAGATAAAGAAAGAATTGATTATACAAAGGATTTATCAATAGATGGATTAAAAGGGAAAAAGATAGGACTTCTTTTTTCTGTAGACCAACAAGATGAAAATAGAAAAGCAGTAGCAGAAAAAATTAGAAAAGACCTTCAAGATGCAGGTGCGATATTAACTGATAATATCCAGTTAAGTGCTGAGGGTGTAGATAATTTGCAAACATTAGAATATGAGTTCAAGCATAATGTAAACGACTATCTTTCACAGCAAAAGAATGTACCGGTAAAATCGTTAGAAGAGATTATAGCGTTTAATAAAAAGGATAGTAAAAGACGAATAAAATACGGACAAACATTAATTGAGGGGTCTGAAAAATCTGCTATAACGAAAGAAGAGTTTGAAAACGTAGTGCAAACGAGTCAAGAAAATGCAAGAAAAGAGCTAGATAGGTATTTAGTAGAAAAAGGTTTGGATGCTCTAGTTATGATTAATAACGATGAAGTTCTTCTATCAGCTGTAGCTGGTTATCCGGAATTAGCGGTTCCTGCTGGATATGATAAAAATGGAGAACCAATCGGTGTAGTGTTTGTAGGGAAACAGTTTGGTGAAAGAGAGCTTTTCAATATTGGATATGCGTATGAACAGCAGTCTAAAAATAGAAAATCGCCTAGTTTATAAAAGATTATATGAAAAATAACTGGAATCCACCGAAATTATGTTGGTGGATTCCAGTTAAACGAATCTAACAATATGAAAAGAAAAAAAGGATTCTTCTCAATTAGTAAGAAAGATTGTCTATAGGAGTTCATAAAATGTAATATATTCAATTTCCATCCATTGAAGGGGGAGGTTAATTCTTAATGAATGAAGTAAAGAGTTTTTTTCGAAGTAGAGGGTTTCAACGGTTTCTCGTTTTAATAATAGTAGCGCTTGTATTATACGCATTAAAAAGTATGATTAATTTAATATTAATTACGTTTATACTGACGTTTTTAATGGATCGATTTCAACGTTTTATTTCAAGAAAATTGAAAGTAAACCGGAAAATTGTTATTGCATGTTTATATATAATACTAGTTTCCTTTATAGGCACAACGTTATATAAATATTTACCTGTGCTGACGATACAAATTTCACAATTAATTTATCAATTTAAACTATTTTTTCAAAATCCACCTGATAATGAAATCGTTAAATATGCACTTTCGACAATTAATGGGATGGAAGTATCAAAATATATAGAACAAGGTGTAGACGTCATATATCAATCAATAGCAAATATAGGGAAGGTAAGTTTACAAATATTATTATCTCTAATTTTAAGCTTATTTTTCTTATTAGAAAAAGAGCGTATTATTACATTTACATCTAAGTTTAAAGATAGTAAGTTAAAAATCTTTTATGAGGAAATTGCATATTTTGGTGAAAGATTTGCAAGATCGTTCGGAAAAGTAATTGAAGCTCAGTTTTTAATTGCCGTTGTAAATTGTATTCTTACTGTCATTGCATTAATTGTTTTAGGATTTCCACAGCTACTCGTATTAGCTGTTATGGTTTTCTTACTAGGGTTGATTCCTGTTGCAGGTGTGATTATTTCTTTGTTTCCACTTTGTATCATTGCTTACAACGTAGGCGGAGTTATGTACGTAGTATACATACTCGTGTTCATAACAGTAATCCATGCTCTTGAAAGTTATTTTTTAAATCCGAAGTTTATGTCTGCAAAAACAAATTTACCAATCTTTTATACATTTATGATTCTTATCTTCTCAGAGCATTTCCTTGGAATATGGGGGCTTATTATCGGGATACCAATCTTTATCTTTTTATTAGATGTACTTGATATAAATAATGAGGATGCGACTAAAAAATAAGAAATGATAGAAAATCATTAAAAAGTCATAGGAGATAATGAAAATAAAAAGCAATCCAAAATAAATTGGATTGCTTTTATCTTAATTAAAGAACAGGAGCCATTGTTTCTTTCAATACTTGAACAGAGTGATCAAATTTTAATTCTTCTTCTTCACTTAATTCAACCTCTAAAATTTCACGAACACCGCCGCGATTTAAAACAGCAGGTACCCCGATATAAACATCTTTTTGACCATATTGACCTTCTAAGTAAGCTGATACAGTTAATACACTATTTTCGTCGTTTAAAATTGCTTTTGTAACACGTAGAAGTGACATACCGATACCATAATAAGTTGCGCCTTTACGCTCAATAATATGGTAAGCTGCATCACGGACGTTTATGAAAATTTTGTCTAAATCTTCTTGATTATACGTGTTGTCTTTTTCAAGCAGTGTTTGTAGTTTTTGGATACCAACGGAAACATGACTCCAAACAGGAAGTTCAGTATCGCCGTGTTCTCCGATAATATAAGCGTGAATGTTGTGTGGACCAATATTGAAGTACTCACCTAACATATAGCGGAAACGAGCAGAATCAAGCGTTGTACCAGAACCGATTACACGTTCTTTCGGTAAACCAGATTCTTTCCAAGTTACGTAAGTTAAAATATCTACAGGGTTTGTTGCGATTAAGAAGATGCCATCAAATCCGCTATCCATAATACTGCGAACGATTTGTTTAAAGATTTTAGCGTTTTTCTCAACTAAATCTAAACGTGTTTCGCCTGGCTTTTGTGGTAATCCAGCTGTAATAACTACAAGGTCAGCATCTTTACAGTCTTCGTAGCTACCTTTCCATACTCTGGTTGGAGCTGGTGCGAATGGAACAGCATGACTTAAATCCATTGCTTCTCCTTCAGCTTTTGCCTCATTTACATCGACTAAAACAAATTCTTCAGCTACGGCTTGGTTAATCATGCAGTAAGCATAACTACATCCAACTGCTCCTGTTCCTACTAATACAACACGGTTAATACCTTTTTTCATTTCAAAATTCCTCGCAATTTCATTGGTTTTGTTATGTAAGATAATACGTCTTACTTCTATAGAATCATATCTAGTTTATTACATTTTATAAAAGATATTCAAGTATTTGAAAATGTATCCGTGTAATTCCTTGCCCAAAACATAGGAATGAAGGTAACTGAATATAATTCAGTAAAATCCTTTGTAAAAGGGGAAATGGCATGGGGAACCCATTAACAATGGAAGAGATGCTTCATATTATTCATGCAGGGCTTGTTAAAAAGAATAACCCAAAACGGATTACGATTGCCGGTGCAGGGATTTCTGGATTAGTTGCAGGTTCTTTATTAAAAGAGGCTGGGCACGAAGTAACGATTATAGAAGCAAATAACAGAATAGGTGGCAGGGTGTATACGATTCGGGAACCATTTAGTGTGGGTTTATATTTTAATGCGGGACCGATGAGAATCCCTGATACCCATAAGTTAACCTTAGCGTATATTTATAAATTTAAACTGCCTTTAAACCTTTTTATAAATAAAACTTTTGCAGATATCATTTACACGAATAACATTCAAACGAGATTGAATGTGTTTGAAAATGATCCAAGTGTACTTGAATATCCGGTTTTGGATAAAGAAAGAGGAAAAACGGCAGAAGAGTTAATGATTGAGGTATTAGAACCAATACTAAATTATATTAAGAAGGAACCGGATAAAAACTGGCTTATCGTTGAAAAAAAGTATAAAACGTATTCGCTTGGTTCATTTTTAATGGAGTATTATTCAGATGGTGCAATAGATATGATCGGGGTACTTCTTGATATGGAAGCTTATATGGGAATGTCCTTAATTGAAGTATTACGTGAAATGATCTTTTTTACTTCAACAACGAAATATTATGAAATAACTGGTGGAATGGATAAGTTATCGAATGCATTCTTACCACAATTAAGGGAGCATATTTTAATGCCGTATAAGATTGATAAAATCATACAAGAAGATAATAAAGTAATGTTACAAGGAAATCATGAGCAAACGTTAGAGCAATTTACAATAACAAGTGATTTTGCTATTATTACAATTCCATTTTCAGCGTTAAGATTTGTAGAAGTTCAGCCATACTATTTATTCTCTTATTTTAAAAGAAGAGCAATTCGTGAATTAAATTATATTGCTGCAACTAAAATTGCAATAGAGTTTAAAAGTAGATTTTGGGAGAAAGCGGGACAGTGTGGTGGAAAATCTATTACTGATTTACCGATACGGTTTACATACTATCCGAGTTATGGCATTCATACTCCAGGACCAGCTATCGTTATAGCAAGTTATACGTGGGCAGATGAGGCGTTAACATGGGATAGTCTCCCGCAAAGAGATCGTATTCGTTACGCATTAAAAAATTTAGCGGAAATATACGGTGACATCGTCTATAGTGAGTTTGTCACTGGAACATCTTTTAGCTGGAGTAAAAATCCGTATTCTTGCGGTGCATTTACAGCTTTCGAACCAGGCCAAGAGCTCGAGTTATTTCCGTATATTACACCATCATCTGGAAAAGTACACTTTGCAGGAGAGCATACGACATTAACACATGGATGGATGCAAGGGGCAATTGAGTCTGGAGTTAGAGTTGCATATGAAGTAAATGAACAGTGAATCTCTTATATTTACAAATGGTCATTCTTTTAATAAAATGATAAATATAAATCGTAATTATTACGCTTTGAATACATTTGAAGTAAAGAAATGGATGGTCGGTTGAATGAATAAAGTGGAGATTCATATATTAGGTGGTTTTTTAGGTAGTGGAAAATCAACATTATTACAAAATTTATTGTTAGCAGAGAAACAGAAGAATAGAAAAGTTGCAGTATTAATGAATGAAATTGGTGAATACTCGGTAGATACAGATATTATTGGAAAAGAGAATGTTTTAAGAGAACTTCTTAAAGGTTGTATTTGTTGTACGTTAAAAGAAGAGCTTGAAATACAATTACATTCGTTATATCAACAAGAAAGACCAGATGTAATTTATATAGAAACGACAGGTGTTGCGCATCCAATTGAAGTGTTAGACGCGTGTGTCTCGCCAATTTTAGCACCTTTCCTGGAAGTGAAATCAATTGTAGTCGTTTTAGATGCCGTAAGATGGTTAAACCGAAGTATATTAAGTGCAAATGTACAACAGCTACTGCATGAGCAACTGAAATTTGGTAGTCATATTCTTGTTAATAAAGCAGATTTACTAACAGATGAAGACAAGAACATAGTGCTTGAAGAAGTAAAGGCAATAAATGATCATGCGAAATTGTATGAAACAAAGTATTGTAATATATCTTTAAAAGATATTGAAGAAGCTGAATTTACAAATGATGAGGAACATGAGACACTACATGTCAAACAGCATTTACATATACAAACGATGACATATCAATTTACGAAACCGATTGATCAAGACAAATTATATGAATGGCTTTCGAATTTACCAGATAGTATTTATCGTGTGAAAGGTTTTGTGAAATTTCATGGAGATAAATACCCTCACCTATTCCAATATTCGTTCGGAGTACCAACTTTATTGGAACAAGATTTCGGTTTCCCAACAAACTTGGTAGTAATAGGAGAAGGACTAGATAAGAAACGATTGGCTGAAGGATTAGAGAAAGTAGAACTTAACTCTAATTAAGGTGAAAAGACTAACTTAAAAAAATAAGTTAGTCTTTTTGTATGGTCATTACTGAAATGAAACAGTATTTTCAATTGGATTGCAGAATATATATTGATTGTATGTCCGTTTCCATTACATAGGAAGGTGATTATATATTTGTGCCGAATGTAGAGGGTACTACAAGAGTTTTCCATTATCTATCGAATTAGTTAGTCATGATTACGGACAGGGGATTTTGGCGTGTTTGATTCTATCAGAAAGTAAAGTATGGGGAGGATCACAATGTCGATGAAAAAACGTAAGTGGCTAAAGACAATGTTTACTGGCTGTGTTTTAGGTTCGTTATTAATAACGGCAGCTTGTTCAGGAAAGAAAACAAGTACAGAGGATGAAAAAACGATTAAGGTAGGAGTCCTTGCTTCTTTAACAGGACCGCTAGAATCGTATGGAAAACAAACAGTGAACGGATTTGAATTAGGGTTAGACTATGCAACTGGTGGAACTGGGAAAGTAGATGGGAAAAAGATTAAGTTTGTTGTAGAAGATACAGAAACGAAAGCGGATGTAGCAGTGAAGAAAGCTACGAAGTTATTAGAAGAAGAGAAAGTTGATTTTTTAGTTGGATCGTCTAGTTCAAGTGATACGTTAGCGGTTTTACCACTGGCTGAAGAATATGAAAAGATTATGGTTGTAGAACCAGCAGTTGCGGATAGTATTACCGGGAAGAACTGGAATAAATATATTTTTAGAACTGGAAGAAGTTCCTCACAAGATGCGATTGCAGGAGCAGCAGCAATTGCGAAAAAAGGTGTAAAGATTGCGACATTTGCCCCAGATAACGCTTTTGGTCGTGAAGGGATTGCTGCATTTAAAGGGGGTGCAAAAAAATTAGGTGCGAACATTGTGAATGAGCAATACGCGGATACAAATTCAACAGATTTTACAGCGAATATTCAAAATATCATTAGTTCAAAACCAGATTATTTATTTATCGTTTGGGCAGGGGCAAATTCACCTTGGAAACAGTTGAAAGATATGAATGTGGAAGCGCAAGGTATTAAAATTTCTACAGGTGCCCCAGATATACCAGCATTAAAAACAATGGATGCATTAGTAGGTATGCAAGGTTTTTCTGTATATTATCACACACTTCCAAAAAATAAAGTGAATGATTGGCTAGTTGAAGAGCATAAAAAACGTTTTAATGGTGTAGTGCCAGATTTGTTTACAGCGGGAGGAATGTCAGCAGCAATTTCTATTGTAGAAGCTTTAAAGAAAACAAAAGGTGATACAGATGTAGATACATTAATTAAGAAAATGGAAGGAATGGAATTTGATACACCGAAAGGAAAGATGAAGTTTAGAGAGAAGGACCACCAAGCGATGCAGACGCTGTATTCTATCACATTGAAAAAGCAAGATGGTGTTGATTATCCGGTGCCAGTGTTAGAGCGAGAATTAACGATGAAAGAAACAGAACCACCAGTTCAAAATAAATAGACTGAATTTTCTGTTGTTTTTGTATAAAGAGGGGGGACCCTCTTTATACATATTTCTTTCATACTCACGGCCTTAAAGGGAGGGATTTCGTGACACATTTGCTAGAGACGAAAAATCTTAGCGTATCTTTTGGTGAACATCATGTTATTAAAGATGTAAATTTAACTGTCCAAAAAGGAAAGCTCATTTCTATTATCGGGCCAAATGGTGCGGGGAAGACAACGTTATTTAATTTACTAAGTGGACAGATTTCACCCACAACAGGTGAAGTGTATTTTAAAGGGCAAGATATTACAAAACTATCGATTTCAGATCGAACACGCTTAGGAATCGGTCGCTCTTTTCAGCTTACAAACATATTCCCAGAATTAACGGTACTTGAAAATGTCCGTTTAAGTGTTCAATCATTCGTACAAGATTACTATAGCTTTTTCCCGAATCCAGCAAAATTTAAGCAACAAGTTGGAGAGGCGAGACGTTTCTTAAAAACAGTATTACTTCACGAGAAAGAGAACGTATTAGCGAAAGATTTGGCACATGGAGAGAAAAGAAAGCTAGAACTTGCGATGTTATTAGCTTTAAAAACGGATGTGTTATTACTTGATGAGCCGACGGCAGGTATTTCGGTTGAGGAAGTCCCTGCTATATTACAAGTGATTGAAAATATTAAGAAACATCCAGAGAGCACAATTGTACTTATCGAACACAAAATGGATATGATACTAGGTTTGTCAGATCATCTTATCGTTTTATTTCATGGAGAGTTATTGGCTGAAGGATTGCCAGAAGAAATTATGAAAGATGAGCGTGTACAAAGTGCTTATTTAGGGGGATTATATAGTGGTACTATTACAAGTGAATAGTATAGAAACGTATTTAGATCAGTTTCATATTTTGCAAGGAGTATCTCTTGCTGTTGAGAAAGGGACGATTACTGTACTGTTTGGTAGAAACGGGGCAGGGAAAACAACGACATTACGTTCAGTTATGGGGTTTCACCGAATTGCAGATGGTGAAATTTATTATGATAGTGCAAAAGTAAGTGGATTACCTACACATTTAATTTCAAGGAAAGGAATAGGGTATGTACCAGAAAATCAAGGTATTTTTCATGATTTGACAGTAGAAGAAACATTCGCTCTTGCTAGGGGGAAAGGTGAAGAAGTAGAAGGGAAAATAGAGTGGATGCTGGAACTATTTCCGGATTTAAAGCAGTTTTGGAATAAGAAAAGTGGGCTCTTGAGCGGAGGGCAAAAGCAAATGTTGGCTATTTCAAGAGCGTTTATTAATAGTGATGGATTATTACTTATTGATGAGCCGAGCAAAGGGCTATCCCCGATAATGGTGGAGAAATTAATGGTAGCTATTTTGAAGATGAAAGAGAAAACAACAGTTTTACTTGTTGAGCAAAATTTTATGATGGCTAGTCAAATTGGCGATTATTTTTACATTATGGATAATGGAAGAATTGTTCATAACGGTTTTATGAATGAATTAAAAAAGGATAAGGAAATGTGTCATAAATATTTAGGAATCTCTTAACATGAATCCGAGGTGAAAAGGATGGATGTGTTAATCAATTTATTTGTAAATGGGATTTCAACAGGGATGCTCATTTTTTTGTTAGCATCAGGTCTTTCACTTATTTTCGGTCTAATGAGCGTTTTAAACTTTGCACACGGTGGTTTATTTGCATGGGGAGCATTTACAGGTGTTTGGTTATTTAATATGACAGGAAGTTATATATTAGCTTTAGTTGGAGCAGTAGCTATGGGAATGTTCTTAGGATTTATTTTAGAAAGGTTTCTTATCAGACCAGTATATGGAAATCATGTTCGACAGCTGCTCGTTACGCTTGGAGGAATGCTCGTTCTTAGTGAGTGTATTAAAATATTTTGGGGGCCAAACCCTATTAGTGCAAAATTACCGTTATGGTTACAAGGAAGTTTTACATCCGGAGGTATTATATTAATTAAATATCGTCTATTTGTTATTTTGATTGGGATAATTATTTACATTGCACTACTATTATTACTCAAAAAGACGAAGATAGGTCTTATGATCCGTGCAGGTGTAATGGATAAAGAAATGGTTCAAGCGCTTGGTATTAATGTAAAAGCGATATTTTCTTTCGTCTTTTTATTAGGAGCAGGGATGGCAGCTTTGGGTGGTTTCTTATTAGCACCGTATTCGGGCGTTATTTTCGCCGAGATGGGCATACAGTATGCAATTTTAGCTTTTATAGTAGTAATTATCGGAGGATTAGGAAGCGTACAAGGTTCAGCTATTGCTTCTTTAATTGTCGGATTAGCTGGTGCTTTTACAGCGTATTTTATACCAGATTTATCACTTGCAATTAATATGTTAATGTTACTATTTTTCTTAATAGTAAAGCCAACTGGACTTGTTGGTGAAAAGGGGTGAAATGGTGAACAACACATCGGACCGAATTAAAGTATACTTCGGAGTATGTATGCTCATTTGTTTAAGTGTATTTCCGTTCGTAAATGATTCACGGAGCCTGTTAATTTTGTTCACTCAAATCTTCATCTTTGCTATTTTTGCAATGAGTTTTGATGTATTGCTTGGGTATACAGGAATTGTATCGTTCGGTCATTGTATGTTCTTTGGGATAGGAGCATATGGGGTAGCGCTTTTATTTGATCGGCAAGGCGTATCAATAACGAACTTTTTAATTGGAATAGTAGCTGCAATTATCGTTTCAGCAATCGTTAGTTATATAATTGGTTTGCTTTCTTTACGGTTGAAAAGTCATTTTTATGCAATGTTAACACTTGCTATTTCACAGTTGTTTTTCGTACTTGCTGAAAAATGGCGTGGGCTCACTCATGGAGGAGATGGTTTTACATTTGGGGTACCAGAAATATTCCGTGATCGTTTTACTTTTTATTATGTATCACTTGTATGTTTACTCTTCATTTTTATTCTATTACGTCTTTTTACAAAGTCTTCTATTGGGAAAGTATTAAAGGCAATTTCACAAAATGAACAACGTGTTGAAGCACTTGGATATAAAGTCCTCCATTATAAAATAATCGCAAGTGTAGTGGCAGGAATAGTAGCTGCAATTAGCGGTGGTTTATTTGTTATTACATTACGTTTTGTCAATACGACTGTATTTTCAATTGAAATGACACTAAATGCACTATTGATGACAATGATTGGAGGAGTCGGAACTTTAATTGGAGCTATTGCTGGATCTGGCATTATTGAATCACTAAAATATTATTTATCAGAACTAGCTACAGAGTATCCGATCTTTGAACGATGGACGATTATTCTTGGTTTATTGTACATTATCGTATTGCTAGTTTTCCCGAAAGGATTAGTTGGCACGGTTAAGGGACTGAAGAATATGAAACGGAATAAGAAGGAGAAAAGTGCAGAAGTGGAGCAAAACGTGTGAAAAATCAATTGTATAGAATATGAAAATCCCTCTTTTAGATTCATAAAGGAGGGATTTTTATTAACCAAATAGTTCATCAGGGATTTGTTTGAAAGAGTTTTGATTTGTAAAAAAATGAACAGCTAATTTCTCAACTGGAACATCTTCAATTGGTACCAATTTATCATTTTTAATCGGCAAAAAGGCTATCCCTTTTCCGTCATGAATAAACTCTTCCATAAGCGAATAAGAATCTAATTGTTGAAGTTGGCGCTGAGATAAATTATTTTCTTTTAGGAATTGTATTGTCTTATTCCTAAAAGGGCACTTCTTGTCATTGCTAACGAAGAAAATTTCTTTTGAATAATCAATGGTACATTTTTCTTTCGCTTTTAATAAGCCTACAGAAATTGAGGTTGTGAACACTTTTTTAAACGATGCGTCAGGATAATCCTCATAAGTTATGACCATATCAACTTTTTGTTGCTGAAGTAATTTTTGCAAATGACTACTACTTTCTACATATATTTGATAATTTCTGAAATTTACTTTAATACGCTTACTTAAATAATTTGTCAAAATAGATTGTGACGTCGCTATTATATAAGAAGAACCACTCGTTTTAATTTCATTTTTTACTTCTTCTAATAGAGTTAATATTTTATTCGTGTAATCTAATAAAATGTCACCAGCAGGTAACAAGGAAACACCTTTGTTATCTCTATGTAGTAAAGGCGTTTCTAATTCTTGTTCTAATTTTTTGATTCGCTCAGTTACGTTCGGTTGAACATATCCTAACTCTTTAGCAGCTTTACTAATAGAACCCTCACTGGCTACAGTTTTGAATATAATAAGATCATTTATTTCCATGTATCTCAGCCCCTTATGCACTATCATTATAAATGATATCAAACATAATTTATACCTATTTTACGTTAGCCACTTATTGATTTATCATAATGTATATAAGATTGAAAGCGAGTGATAAACATGATTGGAATGCAATATAAGGTCATTCTTCCAAAGGATTATGACATGGAGATTATTAAGAAAAGGGTAAAGGATAATGGCTATAAAACTGATGGTTTCCAAGAACTAAATTTTAAAGCTTATTTAATTACGGAAACGGAGAAAGACGGGAATTTTTATAACTGCTATGCACCTTTATATATTTGGAATGGTCATGAAGGGATGAATAAATTTATCTTTGAAGGGTATTACGATAATATTTTACAATCGTTTGGTTGGCAACAAATACATATAGGTGTTCCGTTAGTTGTTAATCTAAGTGATGGATTTAAGAAAAGTAGATATGTTGTTGAATATGCAAGAAGTATTTCTCAAAGTAAAACGTTGATTGGGACTAAATTAAACACGATAAATGAAAATGTACAAAACAATGAAAAGTGTTTAGGGAATGTAATCGTTTATAATCCGGATAAATGGGGATACAGTGGGTTTGAGTTTTATGAAGAGAAGCCTGAAATGGTAGCAAATAAAGGTGTTACAGTATATGAGATTTTGCACATTTCACGATGAAAACTTGTTGAAGTTAAATTAAGAAAAAGGAATGAAAATGTATGCCTTTTGTGAACGTTTATTATCATGAAAATATATTAAATATAGAAGAGTTGAAAAAGATAGGTGAATGTATTCATCTGTCATTAATTGAACATTTTAACATCCCTAAAAATGATTTTTTTCAAATGTTTTTACCTTATCAACAAAATCACTTTTTATATAATCCATATTATTTATTAGAAAGAGGAGAAAAGAGAACAGAGAATATGATTTATGTTTCTATTACATGTGGACCGGGAAGAACGGTGCAACAGAAAAAAGATTTGTATCAATCGGTATCCTTGAAAATTACGGAATATTCCGACGTTAAAACTGCGGATATTTTTATTACACTAAATGAGACAGCTGCTGAAAACTGGTCATTTGGTCAAGGAATAGCACAAATGGTGAAAATAAAGGAAGAAAAAAATGAAAAATGAACTTATTGAAGTACATATTAAAAAGAAAATGAGAGAAATGGCACCTGCATTTGCTCATTATAGTGAAAAGATATTATTTGAAGAAGTGTGGCGGGATGCTACTTTAACATTAAGAGAAAGAAGTTTGTGTACTGTGTCAGCACTAATCAGTCTGGGTAATAGAGAACAATTACCATTTCATCTGAAGCTAGCTAAACAAAATGGGGTTATGGAGAATGAATTGGTTGCACTAATAACACATATGGCTTTTTACGTTGGTTGGCCAAAAGCTGTGGCAGCTTTAAATATAGTAATGAATGAAATGAAAAGTTAAGAATAATGATAAGTAAGAATTCATGTTTATATGAATTCTTACTTATCATTATTTATGCAATACTCTAATGAAATATTTTTCACTTTTTCTCTTGCTTTTTTATCACTTGCGTAGTAAAGTGATAGTAAGATTAACGCTAGGAAGTGACAAAACATGCGTGATAATACGATAGGATCATTAATATGGTTACGTTTAATACGATTTACGAATCAAAGTAATCAAATGTCAAATGAGTTTTTAAAACGTTTTGATTTAACGACAGCTCAATTTGATGTGCTTTTGCAAATACGTACGTATCAACCACTAACACAAATGGAGTTAGCTGAAAAGGTAACTGTTACACAAGGTGGCATTTCTCGAATGTTAACTCGTCTTGAAAAAGAAGGATATATTGTACGAAAACAAGATTGGAAAACGAAAACAATTAGTCTTACAGAGCAAGGAGAAGCAGCTTTAGAGAGAGCATTGCCAGAGCAACTTGCATTTCAATCATCGTTTTTTGATGATGTATTAAATGAAGAAGAGCAGAAAATATTATACGAGCTAATGACGAAAGTTCATAAGCATAGTGAGAAAAAAGAATTACCACATGAGTAATTTTTTTTACACTATCAATTGACTAATCAAGTGAAGATGTAGGTAATACGGAGATATATTTGACTTACCAACGTTTTTAGAAAAAAACTAATACTACTTTATTAAAGGGGAGAGTAACTATGGAAAAATACCGTATAGATATAAGAAAAGGAATTGAGTTTGGATTATATTCAATTGGTGATCATGTTTTAAATCCACATAATGGGAAGAAAATTACGCCAGAGAAAAGAATTCACGAACTAATTGAAACAGCTAAGTTAGCAGATGAGGCAGGACTTGATGTATTTGCTGTCGGTGAAAGTCATCAAACGCATTTTACAACACAAGCTCATACAGTTATTTTAGGAGCTATTGCACAAGCTACGAAAAATATAAAAATTGCAAGTTCCGCAACGATAATAAGTACATCTGATCCGGTACGAGTATATGAGGATTTTGCTACAATTGACTTGATTTCTAATGGACGTGCAGAAATTGTGGCTGGTCGTGGATCTCGTATTGGAGGATATAGTTTACTTGGTTATGACGTGAATGATTATGAAGAATTATTCGAAGAGAAGATGGATCTTTTATTAAAAATTAATAACGAGGAACATGTAACATGGAATGGACAGTTCAGAGCACCGCTCGCACATGCATCGGTTATTCCAAGAGCGAAAAATAATAACTTACCAATTTGGCGTGCAGTTGGAGGTCCCCCAGCTAGTGCAATTAAGGCAGGACGTGCAGGTGTACCAATGATGATAACAACACTTGGTGGGCCAGCAATTAACTTTAAAGTGTCAGTAGATGCTTACCGCGAGGCTGCTCAGCAAAGTGGATTTGATCCAGCTAGTTTACCAGTTGCGACAACGAGTTTATTTTATACGGCAAAAAATTCACAAGATGCACTTAGTGAATATTACCCTCACATTAATGCTGGTATGCTTACACTGCGCGGTGGTGGGTATCCGAAACAGCAATTTACAAATGCAATAGATTACCGTGATGCTTTAATGGTTGGTAGCCCACAACAAATCATTGAGAAAATGCTTTACCAATATGAATTGTTTGGCCAACAACGCTTTATGGCACAAATTGATTTTGGCGGTGTACCATTTGATAGAATTGAGAAAAATATTGAATTAATTGCTACTGAAATTTTACCAGCCGTTAGAAAACATACAACATAACAAATAAAAAAGCTGAGAGTCTAATTGACTCTCAGCTTTTTTATTTGTTATGGAAAAATGACAAAAGAATGAACTTTTAGTCGAGGAAGAGGGAAGTTATTTTCTATTTTTGAATAACATTATTTCGAGTTTGAATTTTGGAAATATATTTTTCTCTTGACAAAAAACAAGCATTTATCGAGGTTGGTCGCGAGGACATTTTTTTTGGATAAAAGTCAAGTGTATGAAGAAAAAACGATTGTTTTATAGATATAAAAGTAAGCCGTATATTGAAAAAATACATTTTGCTAATGAGGAAAATCTGATTCAAAAAAATGACAAAAGACATATTTCAGACAAAATGATGTCAATAATACGTCAAAAATAACCTGAATTTACTATGCAGGTATATTATACAATTCGATTAACGAATAAAACACTACAGAAATAGTGAAAAGGTAAAAAATAGCATTACAATAGTTTGAAAAACTGAAACTTCATATTTTTCGACAATACATACAAAATGTTTTTGTCTTTTCGTATTTCTTAATAATTGAGTTTGATAAGATTGCTCAATTAACTTTTATTATAAAAACTATGAAGGAAGTGATTTTAGTATGGAAACGCTCGAATTGGCACGAATACAGTTCGCATCAACAACGATTTTCCATTACTTTTTTGTTCCGCTGTCAATTGGTTTAGCTTTTATTATTGCGATAATGCAAACGTTGTATGTGGTAAAAGGGCAAGAAGTATATAAGAAGATGGCAAAGTTTTGGACGCAATTATTCCTTATTAACTTTGCAGTAGGTGTAGTAACAGGTATTTTACAAGAATTTCAGTTTGGTATGAACTGGTCAACGTATTCACGTTTTGTAGGTGATGTATTTGGTCCCTCACTTGCAATTGAAGGATTACTGGCATTTTTCATTGAGTCTACATTCCTAGGTTTATGGGTATTCGGTGAGGATAAATTACCGAAGCGAATTCACTTAATGTGTATTTGGCTCCTTTCAATTGGAACGATGTTATCAGCATTCTGGATTTTAACTGCAAGTGCATTTATGCAGTCACCTGTCGGGTATGAAATGGCAGCTGATGGTCGTGCACAAATGAATGATTTCTTAGCCATTATTCAAAACCCACAACTATGGGTGCAATTCCCGCATACAATTACAGCAGCAATTGCAACAGGTGCATTCTTTATTGCGGGTGTAAGTGCATGGAAAATTACAAAAGGACAAGAAACTGTAGTATTTAAAAAATCTTTCCGAATTTCTATCATTGTTGGAACAATTACAACGGCGCTTGTATTATTCTTCGGTCATGCACAAGCGCAACAATTAATTAAGACACATCCAATGAAGATGGCGGCAGCTGAAGCGCTATGGAATACAAGTGAGGATCCAGCGCCATTTACAGTATTTTCGAAAATTGATACAGAGAAGAAAGAAAATTCGTTTGAAATTCAAATCCCTTATATGCTAAGTCTATTATCGTATGATAAGTTTAGCGGTCAAGTTGAAGGCATGAATCAAATTCAAAAACAATATGAAGAAAAATATGGACCTGGAGATTATATTCCTCCAGTGCATACAATGTTTTGGAGTTTTAGAGCGATGGTAATGAGTGGAACATTCATGCTTCTTTTAGGAGCTTACGGATGGTTCTTATCAAGAAAAGATCGTTTAGCTGAAAAAACGTGGTATTTAAAATTAATGGTGTATGCAATTTCTCTTCCATTCATCGGTAATACAGTAGGGTGGATTATGACTGAAATGGGTCGTCAACCTTGGGTTGTATTTGGTGTAATGAAAACAGAAGATGCTGTATCACCAAATGTAACATTCGGTGAAGTATTATTCTCACTTATTTCATTCACATCAATGTATTTAATTATGGGTGGAATTTGTGTGTACTTATTTGTTCGTACCATTAAGGGTCACACGAATAAGAAAACGAAAAAGGATTATCAAAGCCATGATCCATTTGATAAGGAGGAAGAGTATGTTATCTCTTAATGAGTTATGGTTTTTAGTTATTGCAATCTTATTTGTTGGATTCTTCGTACTGGAAGGTTTCGACTTTGGGGTAGGAATGGTTTCGAGGTTTTTAGGAAAGAATGATTTTGAAAAACGAGTTTACTTAAATACAATAGGACCGTTCTGGCACGCGAATGAAGTATGGCTTGTTTGTGCTGGTGGAGCCATGTTTGCGGCATTTCCCCACTGGTATGCAACTTTATTTAGTGGTTTTTATATTCCATTTGTATTTATGCTTCTTGCTTTAATTTTAAGAGGTGTTTCCTTTAAATTTCGTGCGAAAATAGATAATCATAAATGGAAGAGTGCGTGGGATTGGGGAATGTTTATTGGAAGTATGTTACCTCCTATCCTTTGGGGAGTTGCGATTGCAAACTTTATGGTAGGTGTACCTATTGATGAGAGTAAAAACGTTGTAGGTGGATTCCTGCAATTACTTCATCCATTTGCGTTACTTGGAGGAGTAATGTTCCTTCTACTATGTATTGTTCACGGTTTACAATTCCTTACGATACGTACAACTGGTAAATTGAGAGAACGTGCACGCATTGCTGCAATGAAAATTGCACCATTTTCATTAATTACACTTCTTGTTTTTGCTGGTGTGGGATTATGGAAAACCGACATTTTCACTGCCCATGGAACAGAATGGATTATGGTACCAATCGGAGCTTTTGTAGCACTATTAGTGTCCACTTTATTAAATAAAAGAAGAAGAGATGGTTGGGCTTTCTTTATGACGAGTTTAACAATCATTTTACTAAGTGCGAGTGTATTTATCGGTATGTTCCCACGTGTTATGATTAGCTCTTTAGGAGCAATGAATGATTTGACAATTTACAACGCAGCATCAGGAGCTTATGCATTAAAACTTATGACTTACTTTGCGATTGCTATTTTGCCTTTCGTTATCGGAAGTCAAATATGGAGTTATTATGTATTTAGACAACCTGTTAAGTCAGACAACGATTTGGAGTACTAATGAAAAGAAAAAGAGGACTTCCGTCTTATCCCGGTAGCCGTATTTTATATGTAGCGTTAACGATTATTAGTATTTTAGAAGCTTTTAGTATTATTGCGCAAACAATCTTTTTAGCACGAGCTATTACGTTTTTATTTCATGGAGAGACAGTACAAACAATATTAAGTGAAGTTGTTTATTTTGGTATCGCGTTTGCAGCGCGTAACATAGTAGTTCGAACATCACAAATATTAGTGGAACGTTTTGCCGAAAAAACAGGATCGTTACTAAGAAAACAATTGATAGAGGCATATTTCACATTAGGTCCAAGGTATGTTCAAACTGTTGGAACTGGTCATCTGGTTACCTTATCAATTGAAGGGATTGAGAAATTTAAAACATATATTGAATTAACGATTCCTAAAATGATTAGAAGTAGTATCGTTCCAGGTCTAATTGTACTATATGTTTTTACGCTAGATATTGAGTCTGGAATCATTTTAGTTGTAACGATTCCTATCGTGATCATATTTATGATTCTTCTCGGATTAGCAGCGCAAAAAATGGCAGATAGTCAGTATGAGATATATCGTGTACTTTCGAACCATTTTGTAGATACGTTAAAAGGTTTAGAAACATTAAAGTATTTAGGGAAAAGTGAACAGCACGAAGGAAAGATTGAAAAAGTAAGTAAAAGATATAGAAAAGCAACGATGCGTACTTTGCGAGTTGCTTTTCTTTCTTCTTTTGCATTAGATTTCTTTACGAGTTTATCAATCGCGTTTGTGGCGGTTGGATTAGGGATACGTTTAATAGATGGAACGATTATACTATTACCAGCCCTTACAATTTTGATTTTAGCTCCGGAATATTTTCTGCCGATTAAACAAGTGGGAGCAAATTATCATGCGACATTAGATGGACAAATTGCGATGGAGCAAATAGAAGAGATTTTGCAACAACAAAAAGGAATACAAAAGAAAGATTTAAATGAAGATATAGTATGGAATGCCTCTAGTAGCTTGAATTTACAAGATATCAAAGTAAATAATACTGAATCTGAAAAGGCTATATTAGAAGGAATTAATTTTACTTGGGAAGGTAACGGTGCTATTGGTGTTATTGGTGAAAGTGGTGCAGGGAAATCGACGTTAATCGACGTATTAGCAGGTTTTTTATCTCCTTCGAGTGGAAAGATGTTAGTAAATGGTCTAGAAGTTGATGGATCTACTCGTGAAGATTGGCAAAAAAATATTGCTTATATTCCGCAGCAACCTTATATTTTTCCGCTTTCATTAAAGGATAACATTCGTTTTTATGAAACAAATGCAACAGATGAAGAAGTTGAAAGAGTTATTAATGAAGTCGGCCTTCGTTCACTCGTTACATCACTTCCAAATGGGATGCACGAAAGAATTGGAGAAGGTGGACGTATGCTAAGTGGCGGACAAGAACAGCGTGTTGCTATGGCGCGTGCACTTTTAAGTAAAAAACCAATCATTTTATTAGATGAGCCTACGGCACATCTTGATATTGAAACCGAATTTGAAATAAAGCAAGCGATGTTACGTCTATTTAATGGAAAATTAGTATTTTTAGCAACCCACCGTCTACATTGGATGAAACAAATGGACCATATCCTTATTTTAAATAAAGGGGAAATGAAAGAAAGTGGGACGTATGAAGAACTTTTAGAGAATGAGACATTACATTTTCATAGGGAAGAGAGGGGAGAGAAATGAGCAACTGGGTTAAACCTTATATAAAACAAAATAAAGGTAGAATGACTTTAACTATTTTCCTTGGTCTTCTTGGAGTTAGTTCAGGAGCGATGTTACTTTTTATTTCAGGTTATTTGATCTCAAAATCTGCCCTTAGACCAGAAAATGTAATGGCTGTATATGTTCCTATTGTTGCAACAAGAGCGTTTAGTATAGGGCAAGCTGTGTTTCATTATATAGAGCGTTTAGTCGGACATGATGTCGTACTACGTATATTAGAAAAAATGAGAACGAAACTATATAGAATAGTAGAACCACAGGCGTTATTTTTCCGTTCTCGATTTCAAACGGGTGATATGTTAGGAGTGTTATCCGAAGATATAGAGCATTTGCAAAACCTATATTTACGTACAATATTCCCTAGCATATTAGCGCTAGTTGTTTATAGTATCTTCGTACTTGTTATCGGTGCATTTGACCTTGTGTTTGCACTTATTGTAGGTTGTATGTTAGCTATTATCGTGTTTCTTCTTCCGTTTGTATCATTACTTTTGATGAAGAAACACCATGTTACTTTGAAGCAAGGTAGAAGCCGTTTGTATCAACAACTGACGGATGCTGTTTTTGGATTATCTGATTGGCAGGCGAGTGGTCGTAAAGGTGAATTTATTAATGAGTATGTAAAACAAAATGATCAGTTGTTAAAAATAGAAAAGAGAGTGAAACGCTGGTATCATATTCGGGACAGTATCATTCAATTAGTAGTAGGTATTGTAGTTATTTCGATGATCATATGGACTGGAAATGAAGCGGCAAGTGAACAAATTGCTCCTACAGTTATCGCAGCTTTCGTATTAATGACTTTATCTGTAACGAACGCGCTTATTCCTATTGCAGATGCCATCGATCGAATCCCATCGTATGTAGAATCTACCCATCGTCTTAATCGCGTAGAAAGTGATATTGTTTTACATGATGAAATGGATTTGTATGGAGAGAAAGATTACATCGAACCAAAACATGTAGATATTGAACTGAATCACGTATCGTATAGTTATCCAGATAGTAATGAGATTGTATTAAAAGATGTGTCATTACAAATAAAAGTAGGGAAGAAAATTGCTATTTTAGGGAGAAGTGGGACAGGGAAATCTACTTTACTAAAATTGTTAACAGGGGCGTTAAGCCCAGTAAACGGTCAAGTTGTATTGAATGGTGAACGAGCTCATACGCATCTTTTATCTAAATATATTTCTGTATTAAATCAAAAGCCGCATTTGTTTGATACGACAATTGGAAATAACGTACGGATTGGCAAACCAGAGGCAACGGATGAAGAGATATGGAAAGCTTTAGAGAAGGCACAATTAGCTTCACATATTACTTCTCTTCCAGACGGATTACAAACGAAAATGCATGAAATGGGAAAGCGGTTTTCTGGTGGGGAAAGACAAAGGGTTGCTTTTGCTAGAACTCTTATGCAAGAAACACCAATTATTGTACTTGATGAACCGACTATCGGTTTAGATCCCAAAACAGAATTGTCTTTAATTGAAACAATGTTTTCTGCAACGGAAGAAAAGACGGTTATTTGGATTACGCACCATCTTGTAGGAATAGAACATGTAGACGAAGTTATATTCCTTGATCGTGGCCAAATTGTCATGCAAGGTAGTCATAAACAACTTCTGAAAGAAAATGAAAAATATCGTAAACTTTATGAGTTAGACAAAGGAATATAATTTGAATAAACAATAATTGTAAAAATAGCTACGCCTAATGGTGGAGCTATTTTTTTGTTAGATTGCAGGTGTATATGATTGTTACGAATTAAAAATGAATTTCATATTATACATATAATGGAGGGGATGTACATGAAGGAGCAATATAAAATCATTGTTTTAAGTGATGAATTATCAGGAGATAGGATTCGAAATACATTAGACAAAAATAAATGTAAAACAATAGCTCATATTGTAGACGTTTCAGATGTTGTTCGTATAGAAAATTCTTTTCAATATATAGTCATTTGGAGAGTGGACGCAGAAAAACTTACAAATGACTTGATAAATAGAGGCGTGCAAAGTTCAAAAATTATTAATTTAACAAAATACATGTATGAATGGAAGAATAAATTGATTTCTATCTATCAAATAAATCCGGATCTTATGTCTTTATACATTTCTATGAAAAAAGCAAAGAGTGATCCGACGTATGAATTGTTTGCTACCGGTTTGTCTTATCCACATTGTGGTATAAGTACGGAGCTCCTCTCAAAAAAGTCAATAAAATTAACACTTCCATCTCAAGATCTATACTATGATTATTTAATAGCGTCACAACTTCTATCAAACACTCATTCATTTCAATATTGTTTAATAGGAATAGCTTATTTCTCGTTTTACTTTGATATGTCGTTATCATCTGAATCATATAGAATTCACAAAGTATATTATCCATTGTTTCAAGATGGTCATCATACTGTAGTTCATTCTCCTCTACCCACGGATGGATTCTTACATCTAAATACTCCGAAACCACTTTTTTCTATTTTTAATTTGCATTTTGAATATATTTTATTAGACGAACTAAAAGATGAATCATTGATACTGCCTTGGATAAATGCTGAGTGGAATACCACTCCTCTTCACATTCCTTTTGAAGAACACGGGAGAATAAGAGCAGCTTCACATGCTAAATTGGCGTATCCTCAAACTTTAGTTGAAAATAAAATAATTTTTAAAAAATATTTAGAATTACTGTTAAAAAATGATATAAAACCATTAATTGTTGTATTCCCAGTTACTTCACATTATTTCAATTGTAGTAGTAAGAAATTAAAAGAAGATTTTTATAAAGTTATAAATGATTTTCAAACTCAATATTCTTTTCAAATTATAGATCTATTTGATTCACCATTATTTTGTGATGATGATTTTTATGATAGTGATCATATGAATAAAAAAGGTGCAAATAAAATGTCCGCATTATTAAATATGTTTATTCAGGAACGAAAAGTATGATAATTTGTTTCATGTTTGCATAAAAGTATATAGGCTCCATACAGTTAAAGTAATGTGATTTTTGTGTCGCGTATATAAATAATATGCGAAGAGGTGAGAGAGTTAAAATGAGAACTCGTATTGAAAGAACTGAAGAGGTGGTAGAGCAACTTCCGTTGGTAAGTGTATTAATTCCTACGTATAATCGTCCTCGTTACTTTGAAAAGGCGCTATGTAGTGTGTTAGAACAAACGTACCCTAATATAGAAATTATAGTTGGAGATGACAGCACGAATGACGAAACAGAAAAGATGTTACAAAAATATTTATGTGATCATTCAAATATTATTTATATAAAAAACAGATCAACTCTCGGACAGTTTGAAAATGCGTTAATGTTATTTCATGAAGCGAACGGTGAGTATATAAATTTTTTAATGGATGATGATATATTTCATGTGAATAAAATTGAAAAAATGATGAAGTATTTTTTTAATGATTTAGATGATGAAATTAAGCTTGTAACATCTCATCGTCAAGTAATTGATGATAAAGGGAAAGAACTGCGACATATTTATTCAACTGTCCGTTTATTTGAAGAGAATACGATTATAGAGGGGACAGAATTAGGAAATAAGGTAATTGTGGAGCAAAAAAATTATATTGGAGAACCGACAACAGTTTTATTTCGTAAAAATGATTTACAAGAACCGTTTGGGATTTTTGATAAGAGGCGGTATTTATGTAACGTAGATATAGCTTCATGGTTATCTTTATTAAGTAAAGGAAAAGCAGTATATATAGCAGAGACACTTAGTTACTTTCGATTACATCCAGATCAACAGTTAAATGAATCTAATAAAATGATGGATGGGTTAGAAGATTTTTCACACAGTATTATAGCAGGAGAAAAATATGGTTTCTTATCCAACGAAAAAGAGTTAGACAAAGCGATAACTAATTTTCTAGATTATGCAAGAAGGATAGTTCCATCATCGATATTATATACATTAGACTATTACCAAAAAATTAGAGGAAAGAAAATAAATATAGAAAAGAAAAAACAGCATATAAATAATAATTCTTCTTTACCGAAAGTAAGTATACTTATTCCTGCGTACAATAGACCTTATTACTTGGAATTAGCACTCAACAGCGCTCTGAATCAAACATATGAAAATATTGAAATCATTATTTCTGACGACAGTACAAATAATGAAGTCAATGCTATGATTCAACCGTACTTACGTGAATATGAGTGTATTACATATGTTAAAAATGAAACACCGTTAGTTGCCGAAAACTTTAATAAGTGTGTAGAACTTGCGAATGGGGACTATATAAACTTTTTATTAGATGATGATTTATTTCATCATGAAAAGATCGAGAGAATGATGAAATACTTTTTGACGTTAGAAAATATTTCATTTGTGACGTCATATCGTGAACTGATTGATGAGAATGGAGAGATATTACCACCTTCAACATTGAATATGAAAATCGCGAAAGAAACTACACTTTTTGAAGGAAAAGAATTAGGGAATTATATGTTAAAAAACTTGAAAAATGTAGTTGGTGAGCCGACAACTGTTTTGTTTAATCGGGATTTGTTTGAAGGTAAGTTTGGGTATTTTAAAGGAAGGGCTTATTCTGCTATTAATGACATTGCAACTTGGCTAGATATGATGAGAAAAGGAAAAGTAGTTTATATACAAGAACCTCTTAGTTATTTTAGACAACATAGTGGACAAAATCAAAAACAAATGCATTTTATTTTAATGACAATTGAAGAGTGGATTGAATTAATTATAAATGCATATAATAGTGGATTTTTAAGTTCTGAAAGTGAGTATAAAGAGAGTTTATCTTATTGTTTAGAAAATGCGGGATTTATAGTTAAGGATGCAATAAGAAATGGCGAGCTAGATCAAATTTATAATGAAAAGATAAAAAAAGGGTTACACAAATTAGTTGCTCACATGTTTGAGAAAGAATTTTGTTATTGTCAATATTGCAATCAACAATTCGAAAAATTTTCACCTTGGCCAGCACATTATGATTTTCCGAAATATAAATTTGAGATGTGGAATAAAGATACAGGGATATGTCCAGTTTGTAATTCGATGGATCGTGAAAGATTGTATCGTACATATATTGAAACGGAAACGGACTTGTTAAATAGAAACTATACTATGCTTCATATTGCACCTGAAGCGAAGTTAAGAGATTGGTTTAACGAGTATAAAAATATTACGTATGTATGTGGTGACTTAGAACCAAAGGATCCATTAATGAAGGAAATTGATGTTACAAGGATTACATATGATAGTAATACTTTTGATGTAATTTTATGTAGCCATGTGTTAGAACATGTTCCTGATGATGACAAAGCAATGCGAGAGTTATATAGAGTGTTAAAGCCAAACGGATGGGGGATTATTCAAGTACCAATCGTAATGAATGTAGATTTTATTGTAGAGAATGAATTAATTGTAACACCACAATTGAGGAAATTAGCATTTGGTCAAGAAGATCATGTGAGAATTTATAATCAATCGGGATTTATTCAACGATTAATGAATGCAGGATTTAAGGTGGAATTATATAACATAGCGGAAAAACAAGGAATAAAAAGTGCTAGGAGATTTGGATTATCTGAAACAGATATGCTCTATATTGTCCGAAAATGATAGGAAGGAATAGATAGATATGGAGAATATTCCTTTTTTACGTGCTTCAACTGTACCTGTAATTGAGTATTTGGACGAATTGAAGGAAATTGATACATCTCATATATATACGAATTATGGACCTATAAATCAACGTTTTGAGGAAACAATTATGTCGGCATTTTTTCAAAACAGGGGAGCTGTTACAACAGTAGCAAACGCAACGTTAGGGTTAATGGCGGCTATTCAACTAAAGAAAAGAAGAAAGGGAAAGTATGCTCTCATGCCTAGCTTTACATTCCCTGCGACTGCCTTAGCCGCTATTTGGTGTGGATTGGAACCTTACTTTATTGATATTTCAATAGATGATTGGTATATGGACAAAACCGTACTTTTGGATAAGATAGAAGAATTAAAAGAAGAGGTTGCGATTGTTGTCCCGTACGCCACTTTTGGATCATGGATGAACTTAGAAGAATATGAAGAATTAGAGAAGAAGGGGATTCCGGTTGTCGTAGATGCGGCACCGGGATTTGGATTAATGAATAGAGGGATGCATTACGGTCAAGATTTTAGTGGAATGATCGTATATAGCTTTCATGCAACAAAGCCTTTCGGAATTGGTGAAGGAGGGCTCATATATAGTAAAAACGAAGAAGATATACAACGTATTAAAAGAATGGGGAATTTCGGATTTGATAAAAATCGTGAATGCACGATGATGGGATTTAATTGTAAAATGTCTGAATACGCAGCAGCTATTGGGATTGCGACTATAAAAAAGTGGGATCAAAAATTAAAAGAACGCACCCGTATTTCTAAATGGTATAAACAGTTGTTACAAAGTACTGGGTTAATGAAAAAAGGGTGGGGAGTTCAAAAGACAGAAGCAGTTATTCACCAATTTATGCCTATCATTTGTCCAGAAGAAGTTCACAACATACAAGTAATAGAAGAGCTGAAAAAACAGAAGATAGAAGCTAGATTATACTTTTCACCATCTTGCCACCAACAAGTTCTTTTTAGAAAATATAAGTCTACAGATTTAACAAAAACGAATAAAATAGCAAAACGAATCGTAAGTTTACCTTTATGGGAAGGAATGACGAAAGAACTAGTAGAGCAAATTGTAATCTGTTTAGAGCAGAAGGTGGTGTCGGTAGATGAATAGTTTTTATAGTCAAGAAGAACTAAAGAAAATTGGATTTTTATCTGTTGGGAAAAATGTATTGGTTAGTAAAAAAGCAAGTATATATAATCCAGGTGCTATATCAGTTGGCAATCATGTAAGAATTGATGATTTTTGCATTTTAAGTGGTAAAATCACAATTGGAAGTTATTCGCACATATCAGCGTATACAGCGTTATATGGAGGGGAAGTTGGGATTGAAATGCATGATTTTGCAAACATCTCAGCTAAAACGATCGTATATGCAGTACTTGATGATTTCAGTGGAAATACATTAATGGGGCCAACCGTCCCGAATCAATATAGGAATGTGAAAGCAGAAAAAGTTATTTTAAAAAAACATGTGATTATTGGTGCTAATTCTATTATTTTTCCAAATGTAACTGTAGGAGAAGGTACGGCAGTCGGCGCGATGAGTATGGTAAAAGAGAGTTTAGATGATTGGTATATTTACGCTGGAGTTCCCGTAAGGAAAGTAAAACCTCGTCAAAAAAAGATGCTAGAGTTAGAAATTGATTTTTTAAAAAGCATTCATTCTTAACAAAAAAGAATGAATGCTTTTTATTTTTATCCCGCTATTTGCCGATAAAGAGTCGACTGGTGAGGGCTAATTAAAGTTTCACTTTATGATAGAGCAGAGTGTATCTTAACTTATTATGTTTTAAATTTTGCTGACCAAGGCAATACTGAGCCATAGTGAATGTAAAGTTGGAGGGCGAGCGTATATGTTTGATGAGGATGGGATTGTTTTAATTATGGAACCAGCTGATGAAAGAAACTTGAGGAGATTTATTTTTTCAGTGCCAAAGTCAGTGTATGAAAAGAAGGGGCTTACATTACACTATGGAACAGCTATAGGACAAGGGTATATGGATATAATTGAAGATATTATAAGCGTACATATAGAAATAGATGTTGTAACGATAATAGGGCATGTAAGAGGATAAATAGCTATTTGAAAAAGGTTATAAACAATTTAGCTAGAAGTTATGTATAGAGAAAATTACAGACAATTATAAGGACGAAGGGGGTCTAAAATGAAAATAAAATCAATTTTATTAGTATTTATAGTTTCAATTGGTTTAATGGGATGTTCAATAGTGGAGGAAGGAAAGAACTCCCTAGATTACGCGCAAAAAGCGACAGACTATGTAAATGAAATAAGTGCATTTGCAAACGATGCACCAGCATTAGCAGAAAAGGCCGTTAATGATAGCGAGGCTCGAAAAGAATTAGAAACGAAGCTTAGTGAAATTAAACAAGATATACCCGCATTCAATGAATTAACGCCACCTGATGTAGCCAAGGATCTTCATCAACAAATCGTCGGATATAACGAAAAGTTAAATACGTTAATTGATACGGCGATGACAAAGATAGAAGAAGGGAAAGTGGATGTAGAGCAATTTAAAAACTCTGAGCTTATGCAGACGGTAGATCAAGTTCGAGATTTGAAAGATAAGGTGCAAAATTTAGGTCAATAGTAAAAAGCTCCGTTTGTGATAAACGGAGCTTTTTACTATTGGATACAATAAACGATTACACCAACGATAATAATCATGTTACCGATGAGTTTACGTTTCGTTATTTTTTCCCCTAGGAAATACCAACCGAAAATTAATATGATGATATAACTTAAGGATTCTAATGCTGATGCTTGTTTTAATTCCATGCCCTTCATGGCAATTACATTTAATCCAGCGTTAAGTACAAATAAAGAGTAGCCGATAATAACATAAGGATTCATATATTCTTTTATTCTAGAATCGTATTGTTGTAAAGTAGCTTTTTTTAATAATATTTGTGAGTAATTAGCTAAAATTATCCCGGAAATAAATAATAACATATAACTATTCATCTTTTGTCACCACCACAATTCCGATGATAATAATAGCTGCACCAAGTAAATGATTCCACTGAATCGTATCTCCAAATAGAAATACTGACCAAAGCATTGACCATAGTATAATAATCCCGCGATGTGAATATGCTTTTGAAATTTCGAAATGTTTAATTACTTGTTGCCATAAAATTGCATATCCGAATAAAAGTACAACTAGTCCGAAATAAGCAATAAAAAATGAGATTGAAGCAATTGGAAATTGAGCTGCCCATTTCATGTAAACCATAATGATAGAATATATCAAAAAAGCTACATGTAAAAATACATAATTTTTAATAGTTGGTTTCATTTATTCACTCTCTTTTGCATATAAATATATATTTATACCTAATTTTTCTAATGATAGATATTGGAACGTATTTTGTTTAATCTTTCACATTCCAAAGTATATAGTATCATGGCTTTTATCGTAAAACAATAGAAGCCATGCATTCATTTTTTCCAAGGTTCTACAATATGTATCGTTTTATTTGTTGCATCCAACTCTACTTGAACACCGATAGGTATAGTAATCATTGGATGTGTATGACAACAATCGAAGTCAGCTAGAAAAGGAATTCTTTGATTTTGAAGCACTTCTAACAGTATTTCAAAAGGTTTTCGATTGGTACCACAATCATCAAATTGCTCGTGTTTTCCAAGAATGATACCTGAAATTTTATCGAATACACCGTTAATTTTAAGTAATGAAAAGCTTCTTTCAATAGTAGCTGCATCTTTTGAACTGTCCTCAATAAAGAGAATGTCGCCTTCTTGAATATGTGGCATATAGGGGCTACCAAAAATTCCTTGTATCGTGTTTAAATTCCCGCCAATAATACGCCCAGTAGCTTTTCCATCAATTACTGAAATCCAATTGTTTGGACGAAATTCTTTCTCCTTCGTCTTTTCTTCCCAATTAATAAATTCATCTGACCAAAATAACGGTTGTTTTATATGATAAGGAAGAGATTGATCATGTAGTAAAGTTTCAGCAAAATATTTGTATGTGCAATCAATAAAAGGTTCAAATTCGCCAAAGGAAGGGACGAGAGCTGGTCCATAAAATGTAGGGATTCCTGTTTTGGCGTAAATTCCTAGTAATAAAGCAGTTGCATCTGAATACCCAATCATTATTTTAGGGTTCTTTAGAAAAGCATCATAATCAATATAAGGTAATAGTGAATTTGAATTCATCCCACCAATTGTTGACATAATACAAGAAATATTAGGATTTCTTATCAAGGCATTTAGTTCCTCAGCGCGCTCTTGTATACTACCAGAACGATAAAAATCATATCGACCTGTTAATGAACCTTCTAATATATGAAACCCTTTCTGTTGTAAGTAAGATTTTGCTCGTTCAAATCTTTTTGGAGAATTGTAGGTTATTGGTGAAGAAGGGGAGTAGATCCCAATTGTGTCGCTGTATTTTAATGATTTTGGAAGTAGCATTTGTATGAATCCCTTCTATTAAATAGTTTATTTACGAACTTTGTCATTGAATATTCTTATATTTCAGCATTTTAAGTTTAACATAAACAAATTGAAATAATAATTGCTGTATATGAATAAATATACTTTTTGCCTTGACTCTATAAAGGAATTGTTGTTAAGGTTAAATGTGAGTGTATAAAAGGTTTGCTAAAGGAGTTTTGAAATGAATCGGTTAAAATGGGGAAGGATGACTGTCCTATTAGTCATTGTTTTAGGGATATGTTGGTTCTTATTCCAAGGTACTCAAAAGAGTGCCACAAATGTAGAGGGACAACCCCTGCAAGTGGCAGAATTACCTAAAGCAGGATTTACTGAAAAAGCAGTCCCGCCAAAGTATATTCCACCAAAAATTGATGCAAAAGCAGCTATGATTATCGATGCGAGTGATGGAGATATTATTTATCAATATAATGAAAATGAAGCTTTTGCACCAGCTAGTATGTCTAAGATGATGACGGCGTATCTTCTATTAGAGAGTATACATAATGGGAAAGTTCGCTGGGAAGATCCAGTGAAAATGAGTGTGAAGGCGGCACAGACAGAGGGAGCAAGAATCCCAGTACAAGTTAATGACACATTAACTGTTAATGATTTATACCATGCATTAATGATTGAATCAGCTAATAATTCAGCTGTAGCTTTAGCAGAACATATGGCAAAAACGGAGAAAGATTTCGTTCAGCTTATGAATGCAAAAGCGAAACAGTTAAAAATGTCGGAACATGCTAAATTTGCAAATGCTTCTGGATTACAAGAGCCGGATGGAAGTGAAACAAAAATGACGGCTGCTGATGTAGCACAATTGGCGTACCATCTTATAAAAGATTATCCGGAAATATTAGAAGTGACTCACTTACGTCAAAGTCAGTTAGCATTTAATAATATTAATGTTATAAGCACAAACGACATGTTAAACAAAAATAATAAAAGTTCATATATAGAAGGAATGGACGGATTAAAAACAGGATTTACAGATAGCGCAGGATACTGTTTTACTGGGACTGCAAAGCAAGGTGATAATCGAATTATTACAGTGGTCATGGGGACATCAAGTAAAACAAAACGTTTTACAGAGACGAATAAGTTAATGTCGTATGCATTTGGATTAGTTAATTAAGTAAGTAAAATACCAATCTAGATCGCTACATAAGTAAGGCTGTTTGTTGTTACTAATTTTAGATAACAACAAACAGTCTTTTTATTTTCATTTTAAAAAGGAAAAAGAGTCTAAATACAAGTGTTATCATTTGAGTTTATCCCGCAAAAGCCCCGCTGATTAAAGTTTCACTTTATTTGTTGCTGTGATATTATAAAGTTATGAACTTATTAATAATAAGTTTGAGGGGCGTAATATGATATATACATATGAAATAGCCTCAATTGAAAATTGGAGGGAATTATGATGGCAAAAGATTTTTACTCAGCAATTGAAGACAGAAGATCTATTTATGCAATTAGTAAAGAGCAAGTAGTTTCTGATGAGAAAATTCAAGAAGTGATTTATCATGCTGTAAAACATACACCTTCAGCTTTTAATTCTCAAAGTGCTCGTGTTGTTGTTTTATTAGGAGAACAACATGATAAATTATGGGATATTACGAAAGAAACGTTAAGAAAAATTGTACCTGAAAATAACTTTGCACCTACTGAAGAAAAAATGAATGCATTTAAAAGTGGTTATGGAACGGTTTTATATTTTGAAGACAGTGAAGTAGTGGAAGGCCTTCAAGCAAACTTTGCATTATATAAAGATAATTTTCCAACTTGGTCTCAGCAATCATCAGGAATGTTACAATTTGCAATTTGGACAGCTTTAGAAATTGAAGGGTTTGGTGCTACGTTACAGCATTACAATCCGCTAATTGATGAAGAAGTGAGAAAAGAGTGGGATGTTCCAGGGAATTGGAAACTCACTGCGCAAATGCCATTTGGTAAACCGGTAGTACATGCTGGTGAAAAAGAATTCCAACCGTTAGAAAACCGTGTGAAAATTTATAAATAATTTGATAAAAGGTGAACAGGAATATAACCTGTTCACCTTTTTTTATAAGTAATAAGGGTTTTTTTGTCCTTCATTTTTTATCTGATTTTTCAATTCATCTTTACGTGTTTCAACAGCTGATACTTTTTGTAATGTTATCATTGAAACGAATTGAATAAAAGCATAGTACAGCTCTATATTTTTTTGTATAGGATCATCTATTATATGTCTCACAAATATGCCTCCTCTTTTTATTAGGATATGTATATAATACTATGGTTATCCTATAAATTCTATAATCAGAAAAAGAGAACAGTTGGTATAGTGTGTGTTTTCTTTAAAGGAGAAATGGTTTTTATAAAATAAATCTTACAATTCGTCAAATTATTTCAAAATTGTAGATAGTATAGAAAATTAGTTTTCTAAAAATATTATACTATTGATAAATAGAGTGATTTTTGTCATGATGAAAGTATACTTCATGTAAGGAGCTTTATAAGGAAATACATAATGTAGTTTGTATTAGGTTAATAGAATTTTTTGTAATAGATAGAAAAGGGATATTTTATATTAAAATATTAAATGAAATGTCGAATTTTCATGCGATATATAAGAAATTTGAAAAAACCATTGCAAAAACACTATATTTAATGATAAAGTTCACATGAAGTTCACACGGATTTCACTTTGTTCATTTAAAATGAACTCTGTGTGAAAAATAAAACTCTTGCTAAAAAATGGAACTGGATGAATATTTTACTTTGATAATATTGTAAAGTATTAAAGTTTTAAGTTTTTTTAAGAGGATAGTAGGGAAAGGAAGTAAAGACAACTTATGAAAAAAGTAATTGCAGGTTTAGCAGCAGCTTCTGTAGCTGGCGTTGCAGTTCCAGGAATGGATTCTGCTCATGCACAAGTTTCAAATGAAGCGCTAAAAGAAATTAATGGACAAACTCAAACTCAAACTCAAACGACTGTAACTGAAACAAAAACTGTAGAAACAACTTCTGAATTAAAATACACAGTAACTGCTGATGTATTAAATGTTCGTTCAGGTGCTGGTACAGGACATAACGTTATTTCTAAAGTAAAATCAGGCCAAGTGCTACAAGTAGTTGGACAAGAAAATGGTTGGTTCAAAGTAAACGTAAATGGTCAAACAGGTTATGTAAGTGGTGACTTCGTAACGACTGGTGGCAAAACAGGAACGACTGTTCAACAAGGAACAGGCACTTACACAGTAAACGTTTCTTCACTTAACGTACGTACAGGCCCAAGTACATCTCATACAGTATTAGGTTCTGTAAATAAAGGTAAAACAGTACAAGTTGTAGGTGAAGTACAAGATTGGTTTAAAATCAACTTCAATGGTGGAACTGGATACGTAAGCAAAGACTTCGTAACAAAAGGTGGTTCCGCTGTATCTAACGAAACACAACAACCAACTACAAACAACAATACTACAACAGTTCAAACTGGTGGTTCTTATGTTGTTAACACTGGTGCTTTAAAAGTACGTACAGGCCCAGCTACATACAACGCTGTAATCGGTGGAGTAACAAATGGTAAAGTACTAAACGTTACTGGTGCTGAAAATGGTTGGTACAAAATTAACCATAACGGCCGCACAGGTTACGTAAGTGCAGACTTCGTTAAGTTTGTAAAAGGCGGAGTAAATAACGTTACAAATAACAATAACAATAACGTTACAAATAACGTTCAACAACCAGGTAAAGACGTACAAAAACCAACAACAGGTGGAGATACATCTTCAATCGCTGGATTCGCTAGATCTTTAAATGGTTCACCATACAGAACTGCTGGTACAACACCTGCTGGTTTTGACTGCAGTGGATTCATTCACTACGTATTAAATCAAACTGGTCATAAAGGCGCTCGTCAAACAGTTGCTGGATACTGGAGCTCTAAAACAAAAACTAGCAATCCACAACCAGGTGATTTAGTATACTTCCAAAATACTTATAAATCAGGTCCTTCTCACATGGGTGTTTACTTAGGAAACGGTCAGTTCATTAGTGCAGAAACAGATGCAACTGGTGTACGTATTAGTTCTGTAAGTAACTCTTACTGGAGCAAGCACCTATTAGGTTACACAAAAGCATACTAAGAAAGTAGTTTTATATACTTTTCGTATAGAGAAAAGGCTTTCCAAGGAAACTTGGGAAGCCTTTTTATAGTTGAATGAATTGAAAGTTTAGTAGTTTTTATTTTAAATTTCCATTTAAAAATCGATCATATAAGTCATGGAAATAGTTAGGACGAAATAAGTTAGCTGCATGTCCTGCTAAAGGTATTTCCTTATATAGAACGTTAGGCAAAATAGATTTCAAATCAAATAGACAAGATTTATAGAGATGATCATGCTCTCCCATTACCCATAGTATAGGGTGAGGAAGTGATTTTAATTTAGATTTTAAATCGAATTCTAACCGATGTCGTAATGACTGGGCAATTATGGATGAATGTAATTGTAATCCGAAACGGTAGTAAATATTTCTTGAAATGACTGCGAACGGATTTGCTTTTAGTATACCACTTGGAAAAATAGTATTTGCGTATTGAGAGAGCCATTTAGAGTATTCATCTCCTCGCTTCTCCCAAAAATTTTGGAATACGTTATATAAGCGAGAAGGGTTATTGTAATGTCCTCCAATATGACAAATACTTAATACTTTTTCTGGATGCATTTGTGCAAAAATTGTAGAGATGTAACAGCCGTAACTTAGCGCACAAATATGAGCTTTTTTAATACCTTCTTGTTCATATAAGTTTAATAATTGATCTACGAGGCGCTGTAATGAAAAGTCGATTGCTTCTCCTTTATCATCACCGTGACCTAATAGGTCATAAGTTATAATGTTGTAGGAGGCAGAAAATCGTTTTTGTTCCTTTTTGAAGGCACGACGATTGCCAACTAATCCATGAATAAAAATAATTGTTTCCTTTTCAGAATGTATATTTGTTTGCAAAAAGGATACTCCTTTCACTAACTGGAGATTTATATCGTGTTGTAAATTATTTATCTATAATTTACATAGAATAATATTAAGTACCAGGTAATAATATCAGATATTTATATCTGTTGTAAAGATGAGTTTTTATGTATATTTTGTAAAAATAGAAAAAGTGTGTTTACATTCAGTTTACATTTGTATCGTATTCTAATTTTAGAAAGAACAGTTTTGTTTAACACGAGGAGATGAACAGGAATGGAAGTTAGAAATGAAATGAAGAAAAAAGGGAGTTGGAGGCAGTTTTTACGCCTTATTCAAGATACAAATCCTCCGAAAGGAATTTTAGTTTTTGCATTATTAATGAGTTTGCTTTCTACGGGAGCGAGTTTATTTATTCCCATGCTAACAAAAGGATTAGTAGATAATTTTTCGCTTTCTTCAATTAGTACAGGACAAATTGTTGGGTTAGTTGCTTTCTTTGTAATGCAAACTATTGCGGCAGGGTTATCTATATATTTACTAAATTACATCGGTCAGAAGATTGTAGCGGGACTAAGAGAACGTTTGTGGAAAAAGGTACTTATTTTGCCGGTATCTTATTACGATCAAAATAGAACAGGTGATACGATTAGCCGTATGACGAATGATACAGGTGTTGTGAAAACGTTAATTTCTGAGCATTTGTCAAACTTATTAACAGGTGGTATTTCAATTGTTGGATCGTTAATTGTATTATTTGTTTTAGATTGGAAAATGACTGCGTTACTTTTAACGGTTATTCCGTTGTCTGTATTAATTTTAGTTCCACTGGGGCGAAAAATGTATAAGATTTCAAAAGCACTTCAAGATGAAACAGCATCTTTTACAAGTGTGTTAACGCAAGTGTTATCAGAAATTCGTTTAGTGAAATCTTCAAATACAGAAAAAAGAGAATATGAAACGGGTAATACAGGTATACAAAAGTTATTACAATTTGGTTTGAAAGAAGGAAAAGTGCAAGCATTAATTTCGCCAGTTATGTCGTTTGTTTTAATGGCACTACTTGTTATTATCGTAGGGTATGGCGGGATGCGAGTTTCTAGCGGTGCATTAACAA
The DNA here is from genome assembly GCF_038006445.1 of Bacillus sp. FSL K6-1218. Classification (NCBI taxonomy): domain Bacteria; kingdom Bacillati; phylum Bacillota; class Bacilli; order Caryophanales; family Bacillaceae; genus Bacillus; species Bacillus sp. FSL K6-1218. The sequence goes on from NZ_JBBOVE010000001.1 coordinate 1,914,392, forward strand.
CTGGTGAACTTGTAGCGTTTATTTTGTATTTAGTTCAAATTATAATGCCGATGAGTCAATTATCTATGTTCTTTACACAATTCCAAAAGGCAATTGGTGCAACGGAAAGAATTAGTATGATTTTAGAATATGAAGTAGAAGATCATGAAACTGGTGTGAAAGTGACAAATGCTAAGCAGCCGATCGTTCTTGAAAATGTACATTTTGAGTATAACGAAGAAGAGCAAGTTTTGAAAAATATTGATTTCACAATTGAATCTGGAAAAGTGACAGCGATTGTAGGACCAAGTGGTAGTGGGAAAACAACGTTATTCTCATTACTGGAACGTTTTTATGAGCCAACTAGTGGTGCTATTAAATTAGGAAAAGAATCAATTACGAGTTATTCATTACAGTCATGGCGACGTCAAATCGGTTACGTATCACAAGATAGTCCGTTAATCGATGGAACGATTCGTGATAATATTTGTTACGGTGTTGAGGGCGAAGTAACGGATGAAGAAATTGAAAAAGTAGCAGCAATGGCATATGTTGATGCATTTATTCATGACTTACCAAACGGTTATGCAACAGAAGTTGGAGAACGCGGTGTGAAGCTTTCTGGGGGACAAAGACAGCGAATTGCCATTGCCCGAGCGTTACTTCGAAATCCGCAAATTCTTATGCTAGATGAGGCGACTTCAAGCTTAGATAGTAAATCTGAGTCTGTCGTTCAAAAAGCGTTAAATAACTTAATGAAAGGCAGAACAACGTTAGTGATTGCGCATAGACTTTCTACTGTTGTAGATGCAGATAAAATTGTCTTTATTGAAAAAGGGAATCTTACAGGTAGTGGTACGCATGATGAATTATTACAGACGCATGATATGTATCGTGAGTTTGCAACGCAACAATTGAAAATTAAAGAGGGTGCATTATAAAATGAATCATCAGCGGGAAGTTTACTCCACTGATGATTCATTTTTAAAAAATATATTAGATGCTAAGTAGAAAGGAAATGGTTCCTTTGATACCTAAAATTTTAATAGTAGATGACGATCCACACATTAGAGAACTCGTTTCTGTATTTTTAGAACGAGAAGGTTTTCAAACATATGAGGCAATAGATGGAGTAGATGCACTTCAGAAAATGGATGACGTAAAAGTCGATATGGTTATTCTTGATATCATGATGCCAAATATGGATGGATTTGATGTATGTTTTGAATTAAGAAAATACTATGATATCCCGGTTCTGATGCTAACTGCCAAAGGGGAAACATCACAAAAAGTAAAAGGATTTCACCTTGGGACAGATGATTATCTTGTAAAGCCATTTGACCCTATAGAACTAGTAGTGAGAGTAAAGGCATTATTGAAACGTTACCAAATTACAGTTTCACAATCGATTCAAGTTGGAAATGTATTATTAAATCGTAAAACATTCGAAGTTATATCTGGAGAACAAACGGTTACGTTACCGTTAAAAGAATTTGAGCTGCTCTTTACTTTAGGGTCTAAATCGGGAAGAACTTGTTCGAGAGAGCAATTAATTGAAGAAATATGGGGATATGATTTTGAAGGGAATGAACGTACACTAGACGTTCATATTAATCGGTTACGTGAGAAGTTTCAAGAAGAGCAGTCGAAATTTAGTATTAAAACAATAAGAGGATTAGGGTATCGCTTAGAGGTAAGTAAATGAGAAAAAGAAAACGGATGAGTAAGTTGAAGATGCTGAAAGTATTTGGAGCGGTATTAGCGCTCTTTTCTTTTCTTACTATCATTTGGTCTATCGCATTTTATGTAGCAACTAGTATATTGAATGCTTTTGACGTAAACGTATCGCCGTTTGTTGCCTTTCTAATTAGTGATATGGTCGGTTTTGTATTTATTATTCTTATTTGGACATTAATTGGAATATTAATGAGGCCAAAACGAGAGGCAATGATTTGGACTATTATTGAACCGATACAAAAAATTGCAAAAGGAGATTTCTCCGTAAAAATACGAAATGAAGAAAAGTATGATGGAGAAATTGGCGTGCTCGTAAAAAGTATAAATGATATGACAGATGAACTGAATACGATGGAGAAAATGAGACAAGAATTTGTATCGAATGTTTCTCATGAAATACAGTCACCATTAACTTCTATAAAAGGATTTGCTAGAGCACTACAAGACGATAATCTTTCTGAGGAAAAAAGAAAGCATTATCTTACCATTATTGAAACGGAAACAACGAGATTATCTAAACTAAGTCAAAACTTATTGAAGCTAACTCTTTTAGAATCAGAAGAGTATATACCAGAAAGAGTGAGTTATCGATTAGATCAGCAGTTAAAGCAAATTGTGTTAAATAGTGAACCACTCTGGGCTGAAAAAGAAATTGAGTTAGAACTAGATTTAGAAAAAGTACATGTTATTGCTGACCAAGAAAGTATGAGTCAAGTGTGGATTAATTTAATTCATAATAGTATTAAATTTACTCCAAGCGGTGGTACGATTATTATTCAGTTAAAGGAACATGAAACAGTAGTGGAAGTGCGTATCCGTGATTCAGGAATTGGTATATCTGAAGAACAGAAACAACATATTTTTGAGCGTTTTTATAAAGCGGATTCTTCACGAAATCGTGCCTATGGAGGAAGTGGCTTAGGTTTAGCTATTGTAAAAAAAGTACTCGATCTTCATCATGGGGAAATAAAAGTTGAGAGTGAGGAAGGAAAAGGTACTGAATTTATTGTGCGTATGCCGAATCATGAAGAGAAATAGTGTTAGAAGGAGAGCCTTCTAACACTATTTCTCTTTAAAAATGCATTTACCGTTACTGCAATTATATTGATAAGCTTTTCCTTCGCTATTCATACGATATGAGTAATCGGATTCTTTATCTTTCTTAAAGTCAACGTATGCTTCCGCACCGTTTTTATCGCCATCTATATCAATGAATTGAACGTGTCGTATAGAATAATCTTTCTTTTCTCTAAAACCTCTTCCTTGCAAGTTTGTATGAATACCATCTACTAACTGGTCAAACAACGACCAGTTTAAATTAAGATGTTCAAATGACTCAGTGTGTCTTCCTAAAATACCGTTGTCTTGTATTATTTTTTTATTATCATCGTATGTATAAGAGTATGTAAAATATGGTTCGTCTTTATATACTACTGTTGCATAATAGCCAATATTATAAAGGGGAGTATATTTTCCGGTTATGTTTTGTATTTCTTCTTGCTTATAACTTTTTTAATATGGAGATAATCGCTAGTATCTTTTTCTATTACTTTATAATTTAGTGGATTACCAAATATAAAGTACAGTGCAAACAATATGATAAATAGTCCAACTGCAGTTAGTAACAAGACCCATTTTTTTCTTTTCATACACATACACTCTCCTATGCTGGATTTGTTTTTATTTTACATGAATAATAATGGTAAAAACATGAAACTTATAAATAAAAACTTTCTATAGTTACCTACAAGTAACCTACGCACATGAAAGTGCATCATTGCCTTTTTACATAAACATAGATACAATTTTAATATAATACATAACTGAGATGATTAAGGAGTGTTATACTTGGCAGAATTATTACAAGGTAAAAATGCTTTAATTACAGGAGCGGGTAGAGGGATTGGTCGCGCTGTAGCAATCGCATTAGCGAAAGAAGGCGTAAATGTAGGCTTATTAGCTCGTTCAGAAGAAAACTTAAAAGCTGTAGCGAAAGAAGTAGAAGCAGAAGGTGTAAAAGCTGTTATTGCAACTGCTGATGTTTCATCATACGAAGAAGTAACAACTGCGATTGAAACGTTAAAAAATGGTTTAGGATCTATCGATATTTTAATTAATAACGCTGGTATTTCTAAATTCGGTAAGTTTTTAGAACTAGACGTTGCTGATTGGGAAAAAATCATTCAAGTAAACTTAATGGGTGTATACTATGCAACTCGTGCAGCTTTACCGAGCATGATTGAACAACAATCTGGTGATATCATTAACATTTCATCTACAGCAGGACAAAAAGGTGCACCTGTAACAAGTGCATATAGTGCTTCTAAATTTGGTGTCCTTGGCTTAACAGAATCGTTAGCGATGGAAGTTCGCAAACATAACATTCGTGTAACAGCTTTAACTCCAAGTACAGTAGCAACTGATATGGCTGTAGATTTAGGGTTAACTGATGGAAACCCAGATAAAGTAATGCAAGCAGAAGATATTGCAGAATTTATCGTAGCGCAGCTGAAATTAAATAAACGTACATTTATTAAATCTGCTGGGCTTTGGTCTACTAATCCATAGGAATTAAATTTATATTTAAAAGAAGGGATATCTATTCTGTAAGGGGTAGATGTCCCTTCTTTATTTTTTGTATTCGAGACAGAATTTTCGGTATAATTAAAAGTGAATGGAAGAAAGCATTGGGAAATTGAAAGGGATGGTATTTACATGAGTACAATTGAGAAATGGACGGTTGTTGATCAATATATGAGTGATGTATTAATACCGAAAGATTCTACATTAGAAAGGGTCCTTCAAGCGAATGCTGCAGCTAATTTACCGGCACATGACGTATCGCCAACGCAAGGGAAGTTTTTGCAACTATTAGTACAAATTCAAGGAGCTCGAAACATTTTGGAAATTGGTACTCTAGGCGGATATAGCACGATATGGATTGCAAGGGGCTTACCATCTGGAGGTCAAGTTGTTACATTGGAAGCAAATGAAAAACATGCAGAAATTGCACGTAGCAATATTGAACGTGCTAATTTGAATGATAAAATTGAAATACGAACAGGATTAGCGTTAGATTCTTTACAACAAATAAAAAATGAGAAGTATGAACCTTTTGATTTTATTTTCATAGATGCTGATAAACAAAATAATCCTGCTTATTTTGAATGGGCACTGAAACTATCACGCCCGGGTACTATAATTATTGGAGATAACGTAGTACGTGAAGGAGAAGTTATTGACAATACTAGTAGCGATCCTCGTGTACAAGGAATACGCCGTTTCTATGAATTAATAGCTGCTGAGCCACGTGTTAGTGCCACAGCGCTTCAAACTGTAGGAAGTAAGGGATACGATGGGTTTGTGATGGCAGTTGTAAAAGAGTGATGTAAGGAGGAAGAAGGGATGAAAAAGAAGTTTCAAAAACTATAACATGTATCGTGTATAACGAGATTAGCTCGTGGACCTCCAGTATACATAGCATTATATTATATATTAAAAAATTGGAGGCTTATAAGTAGATGAGAACTGAAAAAGAAATGTTAGACTTAATTATAAATACAGCAAAAGAGGATGAAAGAATTCGAGCAGTTATCATGAATGGATCGCGTGTAAATCCAAATGTGAAAAAAGATTGTTTTCAAGACTATGATATTATGTATGTTGTAAATGATATACAATCTTTTATGTCTAATCATAATTGGGTTCATAGATTTGGAGAAATAATGATAGTACAAATGCCAGAAGAAATGTCGTTAGTTCAACCAGATGAAGATGGGAAGTTTCCGTATTTAATGCAGTTCATGGATGGGAATCGGATTGATTTAACGCTAGTTCCAGTTGAGTTAATAAAAAAGTTCGTTGGACAAGATAGTTTAAGTAAACTGCTTCTTGATAAAGATAATTGTCTGGAAGAATTCCCGCCAGCAAGCGATAAGGATTACTTAATAAAAAAACCTACAGAAAAAGAGTTTTTAGATTGCTGTAATGAGTTTTGGTGGTGTAGTACAAATGTGGCAAAAGGATTATGGAGAGAGGAACTTTCTTATGTGAAAGGAATGCTTGAAGGACCAGTGCGAGATATGTTAATCATAATGCTAGAATGGCATATTGGTATGAAAACAGACTTTACAGTTAATGCAGGGAAGTTTGGAAAACATTTCGAGCAATATGTTGAAGAAGATATGTGGGAGCAATTTAAACAAACATTTTCAAATGCCGACTATGAAAATGTTTGGGAGTCATTTTTTGTCATGGGTGATTTATTTAGGGCAGTGGCGAATGAAATTGCTAAAACATATGGATATCAATATCCGCAAGGTGATGATGAAAAAGTGACGAGCTATTTAAAGCATGTGAAAGCTTTGCCGAAAGATAGTACATCGATTTATTAATATTGCATAGTGGTAAGACTGTCCTAATTATGGACAGTCTTATTTTTGTACATGAATAACGATTTCTCTAACAAAGTGCTGATGAATCACATATGAAAATTTAGGGAGGTTTTTTATCATGTATTATTTTTATTCGTCAGAAATGTTCGTTCCATTTCAATGGGGACTAGAACGAGATGTTTCGTATGCTTATATGCCATATAACTCACTTTATTATGGAGAATATATAAGCGCATTGCCATACGCATATATCCCTCAAAGCTATGAAGTACAAATGAAAGCAGATAATCGTGGATCGTGGACACCATTTTCATGGGTTGAAAAATATGCGTACGCATTTTCAGGACCGTATAATAAAGCGGAAGTAGCTCTTACATTTGATGATGGACCAGATTCAGAATTCACGCCAAAAATATTAGATAAGTTAAAACAACATAATGTAAAAGCTACTTTTTTCTTACTTGGTGAAAACGCAGAAAAATTTCCGAACGTAGTAAAGCGTATTGCAAATGAAGGGCATGTAATTGGTAATCATACGTATAGTCATCCGAATTTGGCGAAAGTAAATGAGGATGAGTACCGTAATCAAATTATAAAAACGGAAGAAATATTAAATCGTTTAGCTGGTTATGCACCGAAGTTTATACGTCCGCCATACGGTGAAATACTTGAAGATCAATTAAAATGGGCGACAGAGCAAAATTTTATGATTGTACAGTGGAGTGTTGATACGGTTGATTGGAAAGGTGTGAGTGCTGATACGATTACAAATAATGTGTTAGGGAATTCATTTCCTGGAAGTGTCATCCTCCAACATTCAACACCAGGTGGGCATTTACAAGGATCTGTAGATGCACTAGACAAAATCATTCCGCAGTTAAAAACGAAAGGGGCACATTTTGTAACACTTCCAAGTATGTTCCAGACATCAAAAGAAAGAAAGTGAATGTGTTATAAATTGGGGAAATAAGGGTTATGTCGTATAATGAAAGTGTAAGTTAGGGGGGATATAATTGATTGATGCACTAGTAAACATAGGAATAAGCATATTGATTGGTATTATTTTTATACTTGCGGCAATTATTCTTCAAAAAAATCCACCGAACGATATTAATGCGGCATATGGTTATCGTACGAAACGATCTATGAAAAATAAGGAATTATGGGATGCGGGTAACAGGTATAGTGCAGAAGTGATGAAGCAAAACGGATTCATCATGATGTTAATTGGAAGTGTTATTAGTATACTGTTTAGATATCCACATACAATAATAGTGATTATGGTGGTTATGCTGTTATTAATTATTCGTTTATTTATACAAGTAGAGAATAAATTAAAGATACTTGAACAATAATAAAAAATAGGACTCTACGCAATATTATGCTAAGAGTCCTATTTTATTTATAAACTATTATTTTTTAATAATTCTTTTCCTTTCTCTATAACAAATTCATAGTATGCAAGATCATACGGATAAATATCTTCAAATGTTATTGTAATTGGTTTATTGTTTAAAACAGAAATAGCTGTAAAAGATGAAATCTCACCATTTAATAGTTGTAGAAAAGAAGTTGCATGTACTTTCATCACATCGTCTACTTCTTCACCTGGTGCGAATGGAAGTGGATTGATGACATTGTGAAAATACATATGACAAAATTCACGATCAGTAAGATTTGAAATTTCATAATCTATTTTAAAGATTCCTTTGTATACTAAATCAGTAGTTTGAAAGGAAAGCCCCAATTCTTCTTCGATTTCACGAAGACCACCAATTTGTACATCTTCATCATGCATAATATGTCCAGCTGAAGTAATATCCCATATACATGGAGCTTCTTTTTTATTTTTAGAGCGTAATTGGAAATATAAGAATATATCTTTAGCATCTTTTTCTACAAACCAACAATGAAATGTTTCGTGCCAATCACCGTCACGATGCACTTCATCGCGTAATTTCTTCCCAAGTGTATTTCTTTCAGAATCAAATATTGTTAACCACTCTGTCATTTTAATTCCCCTTTCTGCAAATTTTATTATACAATATTCGTATTGAATTTTGGGAAAATAAAGAAAAAGGGGCGATTATAAGTGGAGATAGAGCGTATGGAAATAAAATCGATTATTTCAACAGAGGAAGAGTTACGGAAAATATTGGGGAAACCAAGTGAGCGAGCATTGAAAAAAGTTATTTCATCATTAGACCACCATTGTGTAGATTTCCTTTCTAAATCTCCTTTTCTAGTATTATCTACTGCAAATAAGTTGGGGGAGTGTGACGCCTCGCCGAGAGGAGACGCACCTGGATTTGTATACGTACTCAATAATAATAAAATTATCATTCCAGAAAGACCAGGAAATCGTCGTATAGACTCCATTTTGAATATTGTTTCAAATCCACGTGTAGGACTAATCTTTTTTATTCCAGGTCTTGGGGAGACACTCAGAATAAATGGCCGAGCGTATATTACAAACGACGAAGAAATTTTGAAAGAAATGCAGGCGAATGGACGCAATCCGTTACTTGGAATTGTTGTTGAAATAGAAGAGTGTTACATTCATTGTGCAAAAGCGTTTATTCGTTCTAAGATGTGGGAATCAGAATCTTGGTTAAATAAAAAAGAGTTACCTTCAGCAGCAAAAATGTTGCTGGAGCATGCGAAAGTGAATACTTCAGAAGAAGATGTTGCACGTTCTTTAGAAGAAAGTTATACAAAAAGATTGTATTAAAAATTTTATTGATATAGTTTTGTAGAGCGGATATGTACGGGGTTTAGAATGGGGAATTTATCCCGCATTAACGGGCAGTAAGACCCCCACCTCAAAATTCAGCGAAAGCAAAGAAGTTAGGTGGGGATTAACTGCCCGTAAAAGCCCGATTGGCTCAACTAATAATCAGTGGGGATGAACAAAATCCCCACTGATTAAAGTTTCACTTTATATATGAACCGTTGATTTATTAACTGGAGAAATAACAAAATAGGTAAATTGAGTGGCAGTTGCATAATGCTATTGTAAAATATAATAAAAAAATTCTTGAAAATAGTTAGTAAAAATAGGCTTGCTTTTTAAAAAGTTGATAATTATAATAAGTTAACAAATAGACATGAACGAAAAAGTAATGATAAGGACACGAAATCATTTTTACGGTTTACAGAGAGGGAAGTCAAGGGTGTGAGCTTCCTAACACGAGAAATGATTTTACCACCTTTGAACTTCAATAGTGAACGAGTAATCTAGTAATTATTGACGGTATCAGCCGTTATCTGAACTTGAGCAATCTAGAAGGAGATACGTTTAGATTGGAACAAGGGTGGAACCACGAAAACACATTCGTCCCTTTCCTAGGGATGAGTGTGTTTTTTTACGACCTTAGAGATTGAAAATTTAAAATAATTAAAAAATATTATTGATTTTGTTTTTTATGCGAGTATAATGAGTTAACAAATAAACATGAACGAAAAAGTAACGATAAGGACAAGAAATCATTTTTACGGTTTACAGAGAGGGAAGCCAAGGGTGTGAGCTTCCTAACACGAGAAATGATTTTACCACCTTTGAACTTCAATAGTGAACGAGTAATCTAGTAATTATTGACGGTATCAGCCGTTATCTGAACTTGAGCAATCTAGAAGGAGATACGTCTGTCTAGATTGGAACAAGGGTGGAACCACGAAAACACATTCGTCCCTTTCCTAGGGATGAGTGTGTTTTTTTATTACTTTGAAGGGAGGTGCGGTAATATGAAACGATTTAAAAGTACGGAAATAACCACCACCTGCATGACAAAAAAGCAGAGTAAGGTGATTTATAGGTGTAACAATTAAACTTTTAGGAGGAGATTAGAAGATGAATAACGTTATAAATGTTGGGGTATTAGGTTTAGGTACGGTCGGAAGTGGTGTTGTCCATATTTTGAAAGAACATTATAAAAAAATCGCTCTTGATACAGGATACGAAGTGAAAGTGAAAACAGTCGTTGTACGTGATTTGGAAAAAGAACGCGATGTTTGTATTGACGGAATTGCAGTAACAAGTCATGCAGATGAAGTTCTAAATGATTCAAATATTGATATTGTAGTAGAGGTAATGGGAGGAATTGAAGAAGCAAAACAGCATATTGTTAAGGCTTTACGAAATAAAAAACATGTCGTAACAGCAAATAAAGATTTAATGGCTGTATATGGTGCAGAGCTTCTTCAACTGGCGAACGATAATGATTGTGATTTATGTTACGAAGCGAGTGTAGCGGGCGGTATTCCAGTGTTAAGAGGACTAACTGATGGGCTAGCATCAGATCAAATTGAAAAAATAATGGGAATTGTAAATGGTACAACAAATTATATGTTAACAAAAATGAGTCAAAATGGATGGTCTTATGAAGAGGCTTTACAGGAAGCACAAAAATTAGGCTTTGCAGAATCGGATCCGACAGCAGATGTAGATGGACTAGATGCGGCGAGAAAGGTAGCAATTCTTGCAAACTTAGGTTTTTCGATGAATGTTTCATTAGATGATGTGCAAGTAAGAGGGATTCGAAAGGTCGAAAAAGAAGATTTACAAATGGCTGAAAAGTTAGGATTTACTATGAAGTTAATTGGTAAGGCTGAAAAACAAGGACCAGCCATTCATTTAAGTGTAGAACCGACGCTTTTACCGAGCCAGCATCCATTATCAAATGTGAATAATGAATTTAATGCGGTGTATGTCCATGGCCAAGCGGTAGGAGAAGTAATGTTTTATGGACCCGGAGCTGGAAAGTTACCGACTGGTTCTGCTGTAGTAAGTGATATTATTTCAATCGTTAAAAATATGAATCAAGTTCCGAAAAATAAAAGTGCGTTAAAAGAACCAGTTCCTTATGAATTACAAGGTGATGAAGAAGTAGTTTCGAAATATTTCTTACGCATTTCATTACGAGATGAGCCTGGGATGTTGCGGAAAATAACAGAATGTTTCGTTAATTATTCTGTAAGTTTAAAAGAGGTTATTCAATTACCTTTAAACCGTGAACTGGCAGAAGTCGTTGTTGTTACACATCGAACTTCCAAGTATCAATTCGAACGAGTTTTAGAAGCGATAGAAGCTGTCGCAAGTGAAATAAACAGTTACTACATTATTGAGGAGGAAAAACAATATGTATAAAGGACTATTAAAACAGTATGCTTCTTATTTACCGGTGAATGAAAATACACCTGATGTCAGCTTAATGGAAGGAAACACACCACTTATTCCGTTATTAAATATATCAAAACAATTAGGGATTCAGCTATATGGTAAGTACGAAGGAGCGAATCCGACAGGTTCTTTTAAAGATCGTGGTATGGTCATGGCAGTTGCTAAGGCGAAAGAAGAAGGTTCAGAAGCAATCATTTGTGCATCAACAGGTAATACATCAGCATCAGCTGCAGCATATGCGGCACGTCTTGGGATGAAATGTATTATCGTAATACCAGAAGGAAAGATTGCACATGGAAAATTAGCGCAAGCAGTTGCCTATGGAGCTGAAATTATTTCAATAGAAGGGAATTTCGATGATGCACTTAAGGCTGTAAGAAATATTGCTGCAGAAGAGCCGATTACGTTAGTAAACTCAGTAAATCCTTATCGAATTGAAGGGCAAAAAACGGCAGCATTTGAAATTTGTGACCAATTGCAAAATGCACCAGATGTTCTAGCTATCCCTGTTGGGAACGCAGGAAATATTACAGCATATTGGAAAGGTTTCTGTGAATATGAGAAAGAAAAAGGTTATAAGAAGCCAAGAATTCATGGTTTTGAAGCAGAAGGAGCAGCTGCAATTGTAAAAGGGCATGTAATTGAAGAACCTGAAACAATTGCAACTGCGATTCGTATCGGTAACCCGGCAAGTTGGTCATACGCAGTAGAGGCTGCTGAGCAGTCTCACGGTGAAATAGATATGGTATCAGATGAAGAAATATTACATGCGTATAGGTTATTGGCAAAAACTGAAGGAGTTTTCGCTGAACCGGGATCAAATGCTTCATTAGCTGGCGTAATTAAACATGTTCAATCTGGAAAAATCAAAAAAGGAGAAACGGTTGTTGCGGTTTTAACTGGAAATGGCTTGAAAGATCCTGATATCGCAATTTCTTCTAATACATTAGATATTGCAAATGTTTCAAATGATATAGAACAAATTAAAGAGCATATTAAAGGGGTGATTATGTCGTGATACCATTTAGCGTTCGTGTCCCTGCTAGTACGGCGAATGTTGGTCCTGGATTTGATTCAGTTGGAATAGCTTTGTCATTGTATTTAGATGTGGTGGTTAAAGAAAAAGCTGATAAATGGCAAGTAATCCATTCCTTTGAAGAATCAATTCCGACAGACGATAAAAATTTAATCGTTAGCACGGCATGTAAAGTATGTCCTTCTATATCACCCCATATAATAGAAGTTACTAGTAATATCCCATTAACAAGAGGGCTAGGAAGTAGTGCATCAGCGATTGTAGCTGGGATAGAGCTTGCGAATCAACTAGGCAATTTGAACTTAACTGCTGATCAAAAAGTTCAAATTGCTACAAATTTTGAAGGACATCCTGATAATGTTGCTGCTTCTATATTAGGTGGAACTGTAATTGGAGCACTTGATGGAAAGGATGTTTCCGTCGTAAGAATTGAGAGCAAGGAATTAGGTGTAATTTCTCTCATTCCGAATGAAGAATTAAATACAGATGAAAGTCGATCTGTATTACCAAAGATGTTTCCGTTTCATGAGGCAGTTAAAGCTAGTGCGATAAGTAACGTATTAGTAGCTGCATTATGTCAAAAGCGGTGGGAAGTTGTAGGTGAAATGATGGAGAGAGACCATTTTCACGAGCCATATCGTTTAGAACTCGTACCGTTATTACCATCTATTCGTAAATGCGCAAAAGAATTTGGTGCGTACGGCACAGCACTTAGCGGTGCGGGACCATCTATTTTTATATTAACGCCATATGAGAAACGTCAAGAAGTCGCTGAGCAATTAGCGAGAGTATTTACAGATATGAAAGTATGTGAGCTTGAAATCGACCATAAAGGTATTATTGTAAATAAGGAAGAGCATATTGGAACGTAAAGAAAGCTGGCATGGCTAGCTTTCTTTACGTTGCAAACCTATTTTAAATTAGGTTTTTTCGGAAAAAAATATAAAACAAATGTTGATTTTGAATAATGTAAGTAAAGAGTGCATTCATTTTGGAGGTGATTAAATGAATAAAGAGTCCCCAGAAGAAAAAAGAGAGCGTATGAGACAAAGTGAATTAAAAAGTAATCCTACGGGTTCTTTACATGACGGACTCAATAGAGCGGAAACAGGTAGTCCAGTTGATATAGCAGGCGGTATGAATTGGAAAGGTACAGGAATAATCATTTTAGTACTACTTTTAGGATACATTGTATACACTTATTTTTTCAGTTGAAGAATGCTTGTTAAAATTTTGATTTGTTTAGTTTCATAATTGTTGAGAAAAAAACGCAGTTACTGTATTACATATCTTCTAAGCGAGTTATAGTTGTTCATATCACCATTTAATACTCCAAATAGAGCTAGCAAAATGCTAGCTCTATTATTTTTTGCCACATTCCTGTAACAAACCACCTGTATATTCATTGGTGGAGGTGCAGAAGATGAAAAAAATGATAGCAATATGTCTTCTTACAACTATGTCATTTTCGACTTTAGTCGGTTGTGACGTAAAAGGTAGTAATGCTGTACAAGAGTCTAAAATAAAGAAATCGACGTATAAAGATTTTACTTATGATGTAAATCCAGAAACATTCACATTAACTGTAGAACATGAGGGTGTAAAGGAACAGGCATCACAACCCCTACCGAAAATGAAGGTATCGAATGTAAAAAAAGAAAAGGATCGTACATCGTGGGAATATCCAGATCAAAAAGTAAAAATAAAATTAGAAAAGAAAAAAGACCACTTAAACATTGAAGTGGAATCGACTGGTGCAGAAAGCTTTACATGGCCGAAAGTAGAAGCTGAAAATTATACACTTCCGTTATGGGAGGGTAAGCAAATTCCGAGCAATGATGAGAATTGGAAGAAGTTTTTAAAGGATGATGCATATTCATTTGCTGAATCATTTTCTATGAAGTTTTTCGCATTAAATGGTTCGAAATATTCAATTGTATATATTGCAAACAATATGTTTAATAATGAATTGAAATTTCATTCGGATCCGAAAATAGGATTTGATTTTACACATGAATTTCCGAGCATAAATAAAAATAAAACATATGGATTTCAATTATATGTGACAAATAATGATGCGGTAAGCATTGCTAAACTGTATAAGGATGATATTGTTCGAAAAGGTGAATTTAAAACATTACAAGAAAAGGCTAGAAAAAATAAAGAAATCGAAAAGTTATATGGAGCGGCGCATTTTTATTTTTGGAATCAAAATGGTTTATCAGAAAGTAATATAAATTGGCCAAAACTAAGAGAGCAAATAAATAGCCCGCTGTTTAGCCATATAAAAGAACTTATTCAAAAGAATAGTTCAGAGCCTGGGGAACTGAATGTATTAGATCAAGTAAGTAAACAAGATTTCATTGATAAGTATCAAAAAAATGTTATTTTACGTTATATAAACGAAGTATTATCTATGAAGGAATTTTATAAAGAGGATATTTTTCAAAACGTTGATCAGGAAGCTAGTGTGCTATTAAAGAAAGGTGTAGGTCACTTAACGAATACAGAATTGTATAGCTTAAATAAGCATTTATTAAAGTCGCTACTTGGTGATGCGGTTGAAGAGGTAAGTAAATGGGGTAATGCAGATGGAACGGACATACTAAAGGAAATGAAAGAGGCAGGAATAGAAAAAGCGTGGATTGGTCTTCCGAACTGGGAACAAGGATTTATGCAACCTAATTTCGTGACAAAAGCTAAGGAAATGGGGTATTTAGTTGGTCCGTATGATTCATATCATTCCATTCACGAAAAAAGTGATAAAAATTGGAACACAGCATCCTTTAATGACCCATCATTATACGAAGAGGCTACTGTAACGAAGAAAAACGGAGAAAAGGTGCAAGGCTTTTTAGGCAGAGGTCGCAAGTTAAACCCGACTTTATCGCTACCTAGTGTAAAGGGACGCATGAATGATATATTACAAAATGGTCCTAAATATAATTCATGGTTTATTGATTGTGATGCGACAGGTGAAATTTACGATGACTATTCAGCGAAACATATAACGACACAAGAGCAAGATTTAAAAGCACGTTTAAAACGAATGGACTACATTGCACAAGAAAAGGGTATGGTCGTTGGTTCTGAAGGTGGAAATGATTTTGCTAGTAGTACGATTGCATTTGCACACGGAATTGAAACACCTGTTATTAAATGGGACGATGAAGATATGCGGAAAAATAAAACAAGTCCGTATTATGTCGGTGGATATTGGTCACCAAATCAAAACGTTCCCGAAAAATATGCAAAACAAGTACCATTGAAAGAAGAATATAAACAAGTATATTTAAACCCAGTATATTCGGTACCATTATATAAATTAGTATACAATGATTCCGTTATTACAACGCATCATTGGGAATGGGGAAGTTTAAAGGTAAAAGATGAAGTTGGAAATCGAATGCTGTCTGAATTATTGTATAATGTTCCTCCGTTGTACCATTTAGATGAAGTAGAGTGGAATAAGCATAAAAAAGAAATTACAGAGCATCTAAAAGTTTGGAATGAAGTTCATGAAAAAGCAGTAAAAGAAGAGATGACGAATTTTGCGTATTTGTCAGAAGATAAGCTAGTACAATCTGTTTCTTATGGAAAAGATATTAAAATCATTGTGAACTTCTCAAATGAAGACATGGAAGTAGAAAAAACGAAAATAAAAGCAAAGTCGGCTTACATTGATAATCAGGGGAAGAAAAGTGTGTATACGCCGTTTGAGAAATAATAAAGTTAAATATACTGTATTCATAGAGGTTTTATAATTAGCTGGATTCTTTATTCATATCGTTTGTTAGGAAAAAGACATTCTAATTTAAAATGAAAGAGTTAATAAATTTGTAAATCCGTATGTTGCGAAGTGCTAAATTTTTGAAATTGGTAAATAGTGACTTGCCAAAAATAAGTACGAGAGTATAATGTGAAATGGAATACATATTGGATTTAAGTAGTAACCTTACAAAATTGTAAGGTTAGTGAAAGGAAATTCAATATGAAGATAAATAGACTTACATTATACTTGGTAAAGAGAAAGAGAGGCGAATGGGTATGAGCTCTGAATTAGAACAAAATACGAGAAGTAATAAAAAGCGTTCTAAAAGAAAGTCAATAAAATGGTTCATATTAATTCCATTTTTCCTACTTATTTTTGGAGGAGTAGGATATGGTTCGTTTATATATAATAAAGCAAAAGCTGTTGTAAATGATGCGTATGCAAAAATTGATAAGTCATCAAAGCGTGATAAAGAAGTTGAACCTTTAAAGGATAATATTTCAATATTAATCATGGGTGTAGATGGAAGTGAAATGAGAAAAAGCCAATATGGCGAAGCAGTTCGAACAGATGCACTTTTATTAGCAACAATTAATAAAGATGATAAGTCTGTTAAGCTAGTAAGTATTCCACGTGATTCACGTGTTTATATTCCAACTAGAAAAAAATTAGATAAAATTACTCATGCTCACGTATTTGGTGGCGTAGAAAGCACACGCGATACGGTGGAAAGATTTTTAAATGTCCCTGTTGATTATTATGTGAAGTTTAACTTTGAATCATTCGTACAAATTGTCGATTCAATTGGTGGTATTGATATTGATGTACCAGTTACTTTCACTGAACAAGATAGTAAAGACCAAGCTGGTATGATCCATTTAGAAAAAGGTTATCAACATTTAAATGGAGAACAAGCACTTGCACTTGCAAGAACGCGTAAAATTGATAGTGACGCAATGCGTGGACAGAGACAGCAACTTGTAATAGAAGCAATTGCCAAAAAAGCGATGTCTGTTCAATCAATTAGCAAAATGGGCTCTTTACTAGATGCGGTTGATAAAAACATGAAAACGAACTTAACATTTGACGATATGCTTGCCATTACAAAAAATATGGCAGGAACTAATTTGGAAATGGAAAAAATGCAAATAGAAGGTACAGATAAACGTATCGGTGGTATTTATTATTACATTCCAAATGAAAAAAATGTAAAAGATATTTCAAAAAAATTAAATGATCATTTAGGTGTAACGCCAAAACCAGTTCGAAACGAATAATAAAAAAAGATTGGCTTTTGCCAATCTTTTTTTTGAAGTGGATTAGCAACTTTTTAATAACGGTTTTTTGTTGCGGAAAAATTATACTAAAATCATTTTAATTTATATAAACAAAAGGTGTAATTATACGATATACTAGAGGGGACTATTTGGAAATTAGCTCCTAAAGTTGAAGGGAAGGAAATTCAATTTATCACTATTTATAGAACAATTGAATTGGTGGGAATTGAAACAGGTTAAAGAAAGACTGTTCAAAATGCAATTACATATTCATACACATTGAAGCGATTAAGGTGAAAGACGAAGAGATAGTAATTGCGAAAGATCATTTATCATATATTGACCAGCTATTTTGCCAGATTAATAATCATGCAATAGGTGAAAGTATTGGTTTAGCTATCGTCAAAAAATGATGGATCTTCATGGAGATACGTTAAGTCTTATAAGCACATGGAACAATACTTTTGATAAAACTCCCATTATAATACAAAAAAATCTGTTTACATGGTGAAATAAAAATAAATAGATGTATAATTATATTGGGCGATTTATATATAAGATTAATAGGGAGAGGAATTCGATAGAATGGAAAAAGCTTTAAAAATTAAACAAATAGTAGTCGTTTTAATAGCGATTGCCGCAGTAGCTATTGGGTATTACATGTTCCAATCAATTACTTCACCAGCAAAAGCTGTTGCGAAACAAGAAAACGTAGTGCAGCTTGCAAGTGAACAGCCGAAAGTTGAAATGAATAAAACGGCACCAAGTCGTTTTAATGGAAAAGAAAGAAAAGTTGCTTATCTTACATTTGACGATGGGCCAGGGAAATATACGGCTGAATTATTAAATACGCTAAAACAACATGATGCGAAGGCGACGTTCTTTTTAATTGGAGCGAATGTAAAACAATTTCCTGATTTAGTGAAACGTGAAAATGCTGAGGGTCATTATGTAGGCATGCATAGTATGACACATAATTTCGCAAAGTTATATAAAAATGGCGAGTATGTAAATGAGATGAAAGAAGATCAAGGTTTAATCGCTAATATTATTGGGAAATCACCTAAATTAACACGTCCTCCATATGGTTCGATGCCTGGATTGAATGAAGGTCTTCGAAATAAAGTGGTAGAAGCCGGACTTAAAGTATGGGATTGGACAATTGATTCATCAGATTGGAAATACAATAAAATTCCAGTTGATGCAGCTGCAGCACAAATTGCTCAAAATGTCTTAACAAACGCAACAAAACCACAAGAAGTAATTTTAATGCATGATATTCACCCGCAATCAGTTGCTGCTGTGCCAGCAATTTTAAAGGGGCTAAAAGAAAAGGGTTATGAGTTTGAAGCTTATCATGAAGAGAGTCACTTCCCAGTGAACCTCTGGCATGATAACCGTATGTAATGGAGGAATGAACGTTGAAGTATGGAAAAGTAGCAGTAGTTGGAGCATTATCAGTAGGACTTTTAACAGGTTGTTTCGGTGAAAAGCCAGAAGAAAATCTATATACAGCTTTTGAAACAGCAGCAACACAAGAAAAATCTTTAGTGGATGAAGCAAAAAAATTAGAGCAGTTAGAGAAACAAGGTCAAGAATTATATGCTCAAATTTTGCAAGAAGGTAAAGATCATAATGAAGCAGTTGTGAAGAAAATAGAGCAAGCTACTGCAAATGTAGATGACCGTGAAAAAGTATTGAAAAGTGAAAAAGAAATGCTAGAAAAAGCACAGAAGGAAACGAAATCTGTTCAAAGTAATATAGAGAAGATTGAAGATAAGAAGTTACAAAAACAAGCAAAAGCAGTAGAAGAGTCGTATAAAAATCGTTATGATGCATTCAAAAAGATGAATGAAAATTACACGAAAGTGTTAGCGACTGAAAAAGAACTGTATGAAAAATTAAAAGTAAAAGAAACGAAATTAAAAGAAATCGGTGAAAAAGTTAAAACTGTTAATGAATTAAATGTGGAAGCACAAAAATCGAAAGAGCAGTTTAACAAATTTACAAAAGAGTATAATGACAGTAAATTAGCATTCTACAAAGATGCAGAAATTAAGATTAAAGATCAGAAATAAAGAAGAATCTAAAGTGTAATAAAAAGCCGGAGAAACATCGTTATAAATGTTTTTTCGGTTTTTTACGTTAAATGAATAGAAAAGACTGGAATTGATATCATAAAAGAGTTATAGTGAGTTATTCTAAGGGAAACATTGTAAAGTAAGGAGAATGGAAATATGTCATATGAATTTTTACTCAAATTAGGTTTAGCACTATTTTTAGGATTATTCATCGGGATAGATAGGCAGCTAAAGAATAAACCACTTGGTGTGAAAACAAGTATGGTTATTTCTGTAGCAAGTTGTTTAATTACGATGGTTTCAATTGAATCTGTGTATGTATATTCTGTTCCTGGACATACAAATATGGATCCGATGCGACTGGCCGCTCAAATTGTTAGTGGAATTGGTTTTCTTGGCGCAGGTGTCATTTTACGAAGAAGTAATGACGTTATTTCTGGATTAACAACAGCTTCTATGGTGTGGGCTGCTTCAGCTTTAGGAATCGCAATTGGTGCGGGATTTTATTTACAAGCGACAGTTGCTATGGTTTTAATTATTTTAGCGATTAATGTACTTCCGCAACTTGTGAAAATTGCAGGACCGTATTCATTAAGACAAAAGGATTTATCTATAAAAATTACTGTTAAAGAGCATCATGAGTTAGATGGTATATTTAAGCAAATTAAAAATTTAGGCATGCATGTGAAACGCGTGAAAATTAAAGATATAGATAGTGGAGCATTTCAGCAACTGGAGATGGTTATTTTAGCTCCAGAAGATTTATATACAACAGAGTTATATAGTTCCCTGAAAGAGATTGATCGAGTAGTTTCAGTTGAAGTGGAAAGTAGATAATTGTGATAAAAAAGAGTGAAGTGAATTCACTCTTTTTTATTTGGATTTTTAAGAAATGAAATTGATATAATGATGAATAAAAAGGAGGAGAAATGATGGGAATACATATTAGAAGAGCAATAAAGGATGATATACCAGGTATAGCAAAGGTGCATGTTGATAGTTGGAAAACAACGTATAAAGGGATATTTGCTGACGAAATTTTAGATAATATAGCATATGAGAAACGAGAAAAACAATGGGAGGATATTTTTCAAAAAGAAGATAATCATCAGTTTAGATTTGTAGCAGAGACGTTAAATGGAACGATAGTCGGATTCATTGATGGGGGAGTTGAAAGAAGTGGTTCATATAATTGTGATGGGGAATTATATGCAATCTATCTTTTACAACAGTATCAAGGATTGAAAATAGGCCAAAAGTTATTTCAAGCGTTACTATCAGAATGTGTAAAGAATGATATGCAATCTCTTTTAGTTTGGGTCGTTATGAATAATCCTTCAAAAAAGTTTTATGAAAAATTTAACCCTGAAAAAATTGATACGAAATTTTTAGAGAGAGTAAAGGTAGAAGAAACAGCGTATTGTTGGAGAGATTTGAAATTGTTACAAAAACAAACAGCTATATAGATTGATGAAAATAATAATATTATGTAAACATATCGTAGAGAAAGGTATACCTCATTTGGTGTACCTTTTTATTAATCCATCAAAAAATGGATTAATAAAAAATAGTAGGTAATTAGTTTGAAAACAAGAATTTTTCTAGTGTACTTTTAACTAGATTAAAGAAAAGAAAGAAAAAAAGAAAAATTTTATTTGATAAAAAAATTCTGAAATATACTCTTGAATTGAATATCATTATCAATTAGAATCGTAATTGATAACGACATTCAATTATCGTTTATTATATAAAATTTCGATAGCTTTAATATAAAGAGGAGGAACTAACAGTAAGTGAAAACATAAGTAAACGTGGATATGCGTAATGAAAAATATAAGCTCGATGACTGCATGGAGAGAAATGTTTCAACCATCACCATCGCACACAAAGATAGGTTTTTCCGTTTTGATTATGATTGGTTTGATGGATTTCTTCATAAGTTGGGAGTCAAAGTTATCATTGTTACTAATGAAAGGTTGTCTCCACAAGAAGAGTTTGCTTAGTATTTGATATCTGTTATTCACATATTTAGTTGTAGGATATACAGATTGAGGAAATACAAAAAGAGAATGTCGGAGGATGAAGATCTATGAAAAAAGCATATCTAATAGAGATTAAGCCGACAAATGAACAAATAATCAAGATCCATCAAACGATTGGAGTGTGCAGGTATGTTTACAATCTATATCTTTCGAAAAACAAAGAGATATATGAATCCGAGGGGAAATCTCTTAGTGGCTATGAATTTTCTAAATGGCTAAATAACATTCATACAAAAGAATGTGACCAGTGGATAAAAGAAGTATCAAGTAAAGCTGTAAAACAAGCGATTATGAACGGAGATAAAGCTTTTAAGCAATTTTTTAAAGGTTTATCTAAGTTTCCACGCTACAAGAAAAAGAAAAATGAAGATGTAAAATATTATTTTCCTAAAAACAACAAAACAGATTGGATAGTTGAAAGACATAGAGTAAAAATCCCTACGATTGGATGGATGAGATTAAAAGAGTATGGATATATTTCAAAAGATGCGGTTGTAAAAAGCGGAACGATAGCTAAAAGAGCAGGAAAATATTTTGTATCTGTGCTTTGTGAATTGGAAGAAACAAAAGCGAAGCCAACACTCCATTCAACAGGTGTAGGCATTGATTTAGGCGTGAAAGATTTCGCTGTACGTAGCGATGGGAAAATTCACAAAAATATAAACAAAACAGGAAAAGTAAAAAAGATAGAAAAGCGGTTAAAACGTGAACAACGCTCTTTATCACGTAAATTTGAAAATCTAAAAAAGAGAGGTGAACACTCTGTTACTAATAAAAGAGCGAATATAGATAAAAACATTCTTAGGGTGCAAAAACTACATGCCAAGCTAGCAAACATTCGATTAGCGTATGTAAAGTCTGTTGTAAATGGTGTGGTGAAAACCAAGCCAACGTTTATTACAGTAGAAGATTTGAATGTGAAAGGTATGATGAAGAATAAACATCTATCTAAAGCAGTTGCTAAGCAGTGCTTTTATACATTTAAAACATGGTTATTGACGAAATGTGAGGAATATGGAATTGAACTACGTCAAGTAGACAGGTTCTATCCATCTTCAAAGTTATGTTCATGTTGTGGTCAAAAGAAAGTAGACTTAAAGCTATCCAACCGAGTATATGAATGTGACTGTGGAAATGTAATGGATAGAGATTTGAACGCGTCAATCAACCTTTTACAAGCAAAAGAATATATAATACTAACGTAAATAGATTGTATATATGTACGGTGGGCTACATCGGAATTTACGCCTGTGGAGTGTTACAGCAAACTGTAGTAGTGAGTGATTGGCGAGACAGGACACGTAGAAACAGGAATACTCTAAGAATGTACATTTATCTATATTTTTAGTAGCAGGACCAGTATGCAGCATGCGAAACAAATCGCAGAACATGCAACATTACAAAGCTTTTTAAACTGTTATTTAAGAGAAACAGGGAGTGGAGAATGGATTACAGAGGATGAAAGAATGAAGAGTATCTTCAGTAATACGTTGAATAGAGATACAGTCCCCACATATTTATGTTGTCGGCTATCGGCACAGAACGTTACTTTGTATGGAGAAGTTATATATAAATCATCAACAGATCGCCATTTGTTTGGAGAACAATTTTATTATCAAATTGGAGATAGTAATTCTGTTATTAAAGCAGATTACGTTACAGTTATTACATTTTTAATAAAAGAGATGTCTATCAACTACGGAGAAGGGACGAATCCTGCGGAACTCATGCTTCGAGTCATTCGTAGTTGTCAAAATATTGAGGAATTTACAAGAGAGAGAATAGAAGATACATCCGCATTATACGGTTTCCATACAACTTTTATAGAAGCGGAGCAGTCTTTATTGTTTGGGCATTTAACTCATCCTACACCAAAGAGTAGACAAGGGATATTGGATTGGAAAAGTGCAATGTATTCTCCAGAATTAAAAGGAGAATGTCAGCTTCATTATTTTCGGGCACATAAAAGTATAGTAAATGAAAAATCATTATTATCAGATTCTACAACAACGATTATAAAAGAAGAATTAAGTAATGATGAGATGGTTAGTAAGGAATTTATAGCGAAGTACTGTAAGGAAGATCAATATGCATTGATTCCAATTCATCCGCTTCAGGCAGAATGGCTCTTGCATCAAGCTTACGTACAAGATTGGATAGTTCAAGAATTGCTTGAGTATATTGGTCCTGTAGGTAAGTATTATATGGCAACATCATCACTAAGGACGCTATATCATCCCGATTCGAAGTATATGCTTAAGTTTTCATTTCCGGTGAAAGTAACGAATTCAATGCGTATTAATAAACTGAAAGAACTTGAGAGTGGTCTTGAAGGGAAGGAAATGTTAAATACGGCTATTGGTGAAGTACGAGAAAGATTTCCAGGCTTTGATTTTATTTGTGATCCAGCCTATATTACATTAAATTATGGAACACAAGAATCTGGATTTGAAGTGATTATTCGCGAGAACCCTTTTTATAGTGAACATGCAAACGACGCAACATTAATTGCTGGGCTAGTTCAAGACGCTATACCTGGGGAGCGTACGCGGTTATCGAATATTATTCATCGCCTAGCAGATTTAGAAAGTAAAAGCTGTGAAGAAGTAAGCTTAGAGTGGTTTAGACGATATATGAATATTTCTTTAAAGCCAATGGTATGGATGTATTTACAGTATGGTGTTGCATTAGAAGCTCATCAGCAAAATAGCGTTGTTCAGCTAAAGGATGGTTATCCGGTCAAATATTATTTCCGTGATAATCAAGGGTTTTATTTCTGTAATTCAATGAAAGAGATGCTTAATAATGAATTAGCTGGTATTGGAGAACGTACTGGAAATTTATATGACGACTATATTGTGGATGAGAGATTTCGTTACTACTTAATTTTCAATCATATGTTTGGCCTTATTAATGGTTTTGGCACAGCAGGATTAATTAAGGAGGAAATTCTTCTCTCGGAATTAAGGTCTGTACTTGAATCATACCTTCCATATAACCGGGAACCTTCAACATTTTTAAGAGAATTGTTGGACGAAGATAAGTTAGCATGTAAAGCAAATTTACTAACGAGATTTTTCGATGTCGATGAGTTAAGTAATCCATTAGAGCAAGCAATTTATGTGCAAGTACATAATCCACTCGTTAGAGAAGTGGCTGTTCGTTCATAAATAGCGTTAAAATTTCACGTAATACAAATAATGGTATTTTGTCATAAGGTGGAGGGTTTTATGAGATTGGACATGTATCATACGAAAGTATTGAAGGCACTCGAATCAGAAGATTACATTTCAGTACGAAGAAGAGTGCTACGTCAATTAGTAGAATCGTTAATTTATGAGGGGATTATTACACCGGTTCGCATAGAAAAAGAAGAACAAATTCTTTTTATAATACAAGGACTTGATGAAGAAGACAAAAGTGTCACGTACAAATGCTATGGCAGGGAACGGATGACATTTGGACGTATTTCTTTAGACTCATTAATAGTAAGAGGCCAAGATGAACAGCAAGAAATACAATCTGTCTCGCAATTTCTAGAAGAAGTTTTTCGGGTTGCTAGTGTAGAACAAGCTAAATTAGATTCTTTTATACACGAATTAGAACAAACAATATTTAAAGACACGATTGCACAATATGAAAGAAATAATAAGAAAGAATACACTCAAAAATCTTACGATGAGTTTGAAAGCCATTTAATAGACGGCCATCCATATCACCCTAGTTATAAAGCTCGTATTGGATTTCAATATCGTGACAATTTTCAATATGGATATGAATTTATGCAGCCAATAAAACTCATATGGATTGCAGCGCATAAAAAATACTCCAGTGTAGGGTATGAGAATGAAGTAATTTATGACGAAATTTTAATAGAGGAGATTGGTGAGCGTAAATTAGAAGAGTTTATGGAGCGAATTCGTAATCGGGGATGTAATCCAAAACAGTACGTGTTTATACCTGTTCATCCTTGGCAGTGGGAGAATTTCATCATTTCAAATTATGCGGATCATATACAGGGTAAATTTATTATTTATTTAGGAACATCAGAGGATGAGTATTGCGCGCAACAGTCAATGAGAACGGTAAGAAATATTACGAGTCCAAAGAAACCGTACGTTAAATTATCGATGAATTTACTCAACACTTCAACACTCCGTACGTTGAAACCGTATTCTGTTGTGAGTGCACCAGCAATATCAAATTGGTTAAGTGATGTTGTAAGTAATGACGCCTATTTAAGCGATGAAGCACGTTTAATCTTGTTAAAGGAGTTTTCCAGTGTAACGTATGACACGAATAAGAAAGCTATATATGGTTCATTAGGATGTATTTGGCGCGAAAGCGTTCACAAGTATTTAGATGCACAAGAGGACGCAATTCCTTTTAATGGTTTATACGCTAAAGAGAAAGATGGTACACCAATTATTGATGCATGGTTGAACAAATATGGAATGAAGGATTGGCTACAATTACTTATTCAAAAAGCGATAATACCAGTTATACATCTTGTTGTAGAGCATGGCATTGCACTGGAATCACATGGACAAAATATGATTCTAGTCCATAAAGAAGGAGTGCCTGTTCGTATGGCGTTAAAGGATTTTCATGAAGGGCTTGAGTTTTATCGTCCATACTTGAAAGAAGTTGACAAATGTCCCGACTTTACTAAAATGCATAAAACATATGCGAATGGAAAAATGAATGATTTCTTTGAAATGGATCGCATCGAATGTTTGCAAGAGATGGTGTTAGATGCACTTTTTCTGTTTAATTTAGGAGAATTAGCATTTGTACTTGCGGATGAATATGGATTGAAAGAAGAACATTTTTGGATGATGGTTGTTGAAGAAATTGAGAATCATTTAAGAATATATCCACATTTGAAAGGTAGATTTGAAAACATTCAATTATATGCACCTACATTCTATGCTGAACAATTAACGAAACGTCGATTATATATGGATGTGGAATCGCTTGTTCATGAAGTTCCAAATCCATTGTATAGAGTAAGACAACTTATGAAACAAAAATCATTTGTTACAGGGGGAAATTATGCTAATCGTTAATAAACAAGAGTATAGCAAAAGTGATTTTGAATTGAGATTACAAGTTTATGCGGAAATGGAACAATTTCAAGAAGCAGAAGGAAATAGATTTGCACTTTGTCTGAAAGATCCATTCGATATTATTACGCTTGTGTTTTTCTTAAAAGAAAAGAAATTATCAGTATTGCTTATACATGAAGATACGCCAAAAGAAACGGCTATTGAAATGGCAAAGCGTGCAAATTGTATCGGGATATTATATGGAGAATATCCCGATTTTACGAAATTAGAAGTAGTGAACGCTTTACTAGAAGAGCCTTCTTTATTGCAATATAGTTCTGGAACTACAGGGGAACCGAAATTGATTCGTAGAGCATGGACAGAAGTTGATACGGAAATTAACGCTTATAATGAAGCTTTAAACTGTGGAGTAGATGAAGTGCCAATCGTTATGGCTCCTGTTTCACATTCATACGGACTAATATGTGGTACGTTATCAGCAATTACGAGGGGGAGCAAGCCTGTAATCATTACGAACAAAAATCCTAAATTCGCATTAAATATAGTTCGTAATATAGAAAAACATATCATATATGCAGTGCCACTTATGTTACACATTATGGGGAGTTTCCCGCAAGGAACGTTTCAGTTTCATAAAATTATGACATCCGGAGCACCTTTACCAGAAGCATTATTTTATAAACTAAAAGAAATGACAACATATATGATGCAGCAATACGGTTGTTCTGAAGCAGGTTGTATTAGTATATGTCATGATATGAAAAGCCATTTAGATTTAGGTAATCCACTACCTCATGCGAGTATAAGTATAGGTTCAGATGAAAATATGCCCGAAGAAATCGTAGTGAAAATGAAAGATAAGGAAATTTTCACGAAAGATTTGGGGTATAAATCTGAGCATGGTCTTCATTTTATGGGGCGCATGGATGATGTGATTAACGTTTCAGGATTAAAAGTCTTTCCGATAGAGGTAGAAGAAACAATGCTTCGACTAGAAGGCGTTCAAGAGGCAATTGTATATCGGGGAAAACATCCTGTGATGGGCGAAGTTGTTAAAGCGAAAGTAATCTCTCATGTTGATCCAGTGCGAATAAGAGAATGGTGTATGCAGCATTTACCACCTTATAAAGTTCCGCATGAGATTGAAAGTATAACTGAAATTCCGAAAAATAAAACTGGAAAAGTAAGTAGAAAATTACTAGAGATGGGAGAGGTTACAACATGAGACGTGAAACATTAAAAAATGAAGTGTTGAAAATTATGACAGAAAAAATGGAGCTAAAAAATGTAACGCATTTAGAAGAAACGATGCGTTTAAACCAAGATTTATATATAGATTCGGTAATGATGTTACAACTCATAGTCTACATAGAAATGGATGTAAAGCTATGCGTTCCAGAGGATGAGGTAGACCCAAAAGCATTTCTTACTGTAGGATCTTTGCTTGATTTTATGGAGGAGTTACAGCCGGTATAAGTAGTAAATGTGAATAATTAACCTTTAGGAAAGTGGATGAGAATATGACTTCAATTAAAGTTCACTGTTTAGTGAGTTGTTTTTGTGAAATTATAAAAAGGCGTAGCGATATAGATTTCCGTCCATTTTATTTTGGATTATGGGACGGAGATTTTGATATAACAGAAGGCGGCATTATCTCGTATCACTCCGAAAATATTAACCATGATAATTATTTATTATGGTATGAAAAATTGTACGGTATGAAAGTGAACGAATGGTATGATCATGCAAAAGGTAAAGATAGCAATGTAGAAACGTTTTTACAATTAGTAGAAAACAAGCCAGAAAATCGCTATGTCATTGTAATGGTTGATATGTCTCTATTGCCAGAGAGGGAAAATAAATTTCATCAAAAACCGTTTCCGCATTATTTAATGATATCGAAGACAGAGAAAGATGAAGAATGGTTCATGCTAGATCCTGATTTTCGCTGGGAAGGGAATATGGAAAGAGAAAAAGTGCTTCACTCTGTTCAAGATAACCCATTTGGTGGAGGGTATTTCATTGATGTAGAAGAAATTCAGGAGCCATCAGAAGAAATGGTAGCGAGTTATTTCATAGAAACTTTCAAAAGAAATGACAATGAACTGACTATGGAATTGAAAAATTTAATTATAAAAATGGCAAATGAAGAAGAAGGTTATTCGCTTTCTGGTCTTGTAGCGGCAGTGAAGCAAATACCAGTACTTGCAATTCGTAAATATAGTTATGAACATGCCTTTGCATACTTCCGTGAAACGTTGCAATATTCGGAGCAAGAGTTTGATTATTGGTGTGATCGGGTAGAGGATATTGTACAAGGATTTACAAATGTACAGTATCGAGCAATTAAAATGGCGATGACGAATAATAAAGGCATGTTATTATCAATTGTTGAAAAGTTGGATGAAATGAATGCAATTGAACTGCAAATTAAGAAGGAATTAGAGAGACAGTTTCTATCATGGAAAGGTATGAAAACAAATCAGTCTGTCGTAACTCTTTAATAAGCTAACTGAATTTAAGATAGGGGAGTTTAATGCTATGAAATATTCGCTATGTACCATTTCATTTCGTCATCAATTAATTTCATTTACTGATATTGTTCAATTTGCATATGAAAACGGTTTTGAAGGAATTGAATTATGGGGGACGCATGCACAAAATTTGTACATGCAAGAACGTGAAACGACAGAACGAGAATTGAATTTTCTAAAGGATAAAAACTTAGAAATTACGATGATAAGTGATTACTTAGATATATCATTATCAGCAGATTTTGAAAAAACGATAGAGAAAAGTGAACAACTTGTAGTACTAGCTAATTGGTTTAATACGAATAAAATTCGCACGTTTGCTGGGCAAAAAGGGAGCGAGGACTTCTCGGAACAAGAGAGAAAAGAGTATGTGAAGCGAATACATAAGATTTGTGATGTGTTTGCTCAGCACAATATGTATGTGCTGTTAGAAACACATCCCAATACACTAACGGACACATTGCCTGCTACTATAGAACTATTAGAAGAAGTAAATCATCCGAATTTAAAAATAAATCTTGATTTTCTTCATATATGGGAGTCTGGCGCAGATCCAATAGACAGTTTCCATCGATTAAAGCCGTGGACATTACATTACCATTTTAAGAATATATCTTCAGCGAATTATTTGCATGTGTTTGAACCTAATAATGTATATGCTGCAGCAGGAAGTCGTATTGGTATGGTTCCGTTATTTGAAGGTATTGTAAATTATGATGAGATTATTCAGGAAGTGAGGGATACGAATCTTTTTGCTTCCTTAGAATGGTTTGGACATAACTCAAAAGAGATATTAAAAGAAGAAATAAAAGTATTAATAAATAGAAATTTAGAAGTAGTAACTTCGTAATGTGAAATGATGTGAGAGTCTCGTTTAGAGGCTCTTTTTTTATCGTGAAATAATAACCAAAAATTTCCATGTATTTTAATTTGAATTTTACACAATTTATATATAAATAAGGAGGTGATTGGTAATGGCTAGAAATCGTAATTCTAATCAATTAGCATCACATGGAGCACAAGCAGCTTTAGATCAAATGAAGTATGAAATTGCACAAGAGTTCGGTGTACAACTGGGAGCTGATACTTCTTCACGTGCAAACGGTTCTGTAGGCGGTGAAATCACAAAACGCCTAGTAGCGATGGCAGAACAACAGCTTGGTGGCGGATATACTCGCTAAATGTAGAAGGTTATAGGAGAAAGGAAGGATTCTTCCTTTCTTTTTTTTTCAATTAATTGGTATGGATATATAGCGAACAGAATTCAAAGAATAGAAGTAATACTATATTTTACCCAATTTCTTTTGTTGTGAATGGGAAGTATTAAAGATGTAATAGCCCTGGTGGAATGAAAATTATGTTCCAGCAGGGCTATTATATGGTAAGAAATATATGATGAAAGGTTCCGAAATCAACATGTTAAAAAAAGAAAACTGTTGTTTAATTGCGCTTGCATCAGTTCCACTTGTCATGACATTAGGGAATTCAATGCTTATTCCAATCTTGCCGACAATTGAAAAGAAATTACATATTTCATCGTTTCAAGTATCCATGATTATTACAATTTACTCTATCGTAGCCATTTTACTTATACCGATTGCTGGTTATTTATCAGATAGATGGGGACGAAAGATGGTAATGGTTCCGAGTTTGCTGATTGCGGCTATAGGAGGAGCGATAACTGGTTGGGTATCTTGGAAAGTTGATAATCCCTACATTTGGATACTAATCGGTAGAGCGATTCAAGGTATTGGTGCTGCTGGTGCAATGCCGGTTGTTATACCGTGTGTTGGTGATTTATACAAAGATGAAAAACAAGTTAGTACAGGTTTGGGAATCATTGAGACATCCAATACATTTGGAAAAGTGCTGAGCCCTATTTTAGGATCTGCTCTTGCTGCCATTGTATGGTTCTTACCATTTTGGGCGATTCCAGTTTTATGTGTCGTATCAATTGTTTTATTGCTGGTATTAGTAAAGGCAAAAAAACAAGAAGGGGAAGTACCACCACTAAAAGAGTTTATTCAATCTATTATCTCTACGTTTCGAGAAAAGGGAAGATGGTTAATTGCCATTTTTGCATTAGGTGCAATTATTATGCTTATTTTATTCGGAATTCTCTTTTATTTGTCGACTATACTGGAATCAAAGTATGACATTCATGGTATATGGAAAGGGTGTGTGCTTGCTATCCCGTTACTTGTACTGTCACTTAGTTCATATATGGCCGGCAAAAAAATTGGAGATAATCAAAATGTTATGAAGAAGTGTATTTATATTGGTTTTTTAATGGCAGCTGCATCAGTCATCATTCCTTTATTTATAAAAGGGATTTATTTACTACTTCTTTGTCTTGTTATTATGGGGATAGGAATTGGTATGGCACTCCCATGTTTAGATGCCCTCATTACACAAGGAATTGAAAAGGAGCAAAGGGGAACGGTTACGTCATTTTATAGTTCAATGCGATTTATCGGTGTAGCAGCTGGACCACCTTTATATTCTTTTTTCATGAAAGGGGCGGACCATGAAGTGTTTTATTTGACAAGTATTTTTGCTGCCATTGGTGCTGTTATAGCAATCATTTGGATTAAACCAGCAAAAGATGAAAAGACGGTAAAACAGAAACCGGAACCTACTTCATAATTTATAAGAGAATTGCATGATGTTTTCAGTAACATGCAATTCTCTTACGTCCATTAAGAATAAATAACTTGTTTTAACATATAAAGCGCGACACCCCATATGATGAGACCAGAAAATTTATTTAATAATAAGATTGCCTTTCCGGTTGAGTCTAGTCTTTTTAGAAATTTCCCCGCTAAAGCTAAGCTTATAAACCAAATCCAAGAAACGATAATAGTTGCAAGTGTGAAAGCCCATTTTTCACTTCCTATGTATTGAATAGAATTTGTTCCAATTACACCGATTGTGTCTAAAATTGCATGTGGATTTAATAATGAAACTGATGCTGCGAAAAGGATTTGCTTTTTTAAGGGCATACTTTTTTCTTGTTTTATATCATTGGAAGGCTTACTTCTCCAAATAACAAAGCCCATGTATAGGAGAAAGAAAAATCCAATTATATATAACGAGTTAGTTAGCCAAGAAAAAGTAAGGAGTACAAGGGAGACACCTTGCACCGCAACCAATATGAGTAACGTATCACATATAGAGGCAGTTAATACTACAGGGGCGGCCCTCCAAATGTTTGGTTGGCTCGCACCTTGGTTAAAGACAAAAACATTTTGTACACCTAATGGAATGATAAGTCCAAATGCAAGAATGATACCATGAACAATTGCTTCACTCATTATATTACCTCCTATTTTAATTCATTATGATAGTGTATATTGTATAGAAGAAATGAAAATTTGTATCCATCCATATGGTTGGGGAGGTTACCAACCAAAAAGAATATAAGGTGATATGATGGAAAGATTCGTTTGGAAACCGAATATGTCTCTAGCGACTCCGCTGTATAAACAAATAGAAACGTATATAAAAGAAAGGATCGTTAATGGAGAATGGACCGTTGGAACGAAATTACCTTCACAAAGAGATTTGGCACATACATTTGGTGTGAATCGAAGCACAATTGTAATGGCTTTCGATGAACTAGTTGCAAAGGGATACATTGAAGGGAATGGCAGGAAAGGAACAATTGTTGTAAATAATAATGAGAATGCTTCAACTTACGCACCCCCGCCTAATTGGCAGTCTTATGTAGAAACAGGACTTCATTATCCGAATCTCCCAGCTATTCAAGAGATTAATCAAGCTGAATTTTATCCACATGTAATTCGGTTAGGAACAGGTGAGCTCGCGCCGAGTCTCTTACCTGAGAAAAAGATGAAAGAAATTATGAATAAGCTTTTAAAGTCAAATGTGACGCTTGGGTATGAAGAGCCGAAAGGAAATCTTTATTTAAGGGAAAAGATTTCCGAATACTTAAAGGGGCATGGTGTATATGTATCTCCTGACTCTATATTAATTGTTTCGGGAGCAATTCAAGCGCTGCAACTTATTTCTATGGGGCTTCTTTCGAAAGGGGCATCAATCTTATTAGAGAAACCATCCTATTTATATTCACTTAATGTTTTTCAATCAGCAGGAATACGTTTAATTGGAATCCCAATGGATGAGAGTGGCTTACATCCATCATATATTGAGAAATATAAGAAGCAATTTAATGCCTCTATTTTATATACAATTCCGTCTTTTCATAATCCGACGAATTTTAGTATGGATACTAAGAGGCGAAAAGAAATAATGGAAGTATGTAATGAAATTGGATTACCTATTATAGAGGACGCAGTGTATCAAGACTTATGGTTTGATGCACCTTGTTCAAAACCTTTAAAAGCCTATGATAAAAATGGAATCGTATTACATATTGGAAGCATGTCCAAAGTAATTAGTCCAGGTTTAAGAATTGGATGGATTGTTGGACCCGAGCCAGTAATTCAAAGATTGTCAGACATAAAAATGCAAACAGATTATGGTTCAAGCTCTATATCCCAGCAAATTGCAGCAGAGTGGTTTACAAATGGTCTATATGATGAGCATTTGCGATTTGTAAGAAGTGAATTGAAAAAACGAAGAGATTTTATGTTACTAATGTTAGATAAATATCTTCGTGAAATAGCAACTTGGCATGAACCAACAGGTGGGTTTTATATATGGGTATATATAAAAGTACCCATTTCACGTCGTAGTTTATTTGATAAAGCTCTGCAAGAAAAGGTTTTATTAAACCCAGGTACTTTGTATGATAGAAGTGCAAATCAATTTTTGCGCCTATCATATTCATATGCAACGTTAGAAGAAATTGAAATAGGTATAAAAAAACTTGCACAACTAATGAAAAAGTAAGAGGAGAAAGTCATGAAACAATATGTAATTTGCCAAATGATTGGTGGACATAAATACTTAGCTGCTTATGCGGAGACGAAGCAAGAGGCGATTGAAAAAGCAGAACTGTTAGGATTAAGAACGGGAAATCGTTACATAGTTATTACTGCAGAAGAAGCCGAAGGGTTAACGTATCCTTAAACAATGTACGAGATTATATAGGAAGTAAATAAGCCTAGTAATATAAGAAATTACTAGGCTTATTTACTATTAAGTTGTTAAACGTTCTCGTATTTATATGCAAAGTAATAATATTATGAGTCAAGTTGACGGAAAAATCGATTTGTCTTTCGGTCTTGATTCCCTTTTCTATATTCATCAATATATTGCCTAAAGTTCCAAGCTTGTAAAAATTTATTAGCAGAGTTATAACCAGAATTGTAAAGCCATTCTTTTTCTTCCCTTGTCAGTTCAAAATTAGTACTTGTAATCGTTCCTGTTGGAATTGTAATGGTTCTTGCTTTTGATTCATTATCTAAATGACGTAAATCATGAGCTTGCATCATTGTTTTAAAGAGTCCTTTGAACATGGAAATAGGGTCGTTATAGTGAGCAGGGTCAGCTTGAATCTCATCTTTTACAAAATGAAATCCGAAAGTCGGCCAGCGAGGAGTGATAGGTGAATCGAAGATCCAAATTGGATAATTACTTAGAATTCCTCCATCAACCATATAACAAGGCTGCTTCCATTTTGGAGTTCTCCATTTTACGGGTTCAAAGAAGAAGGGGATTGTACTACTCATTCTTACCGCTTTAGCGATAGAGAAGCGATAATTTAAAAATCCGTAGTTTGGTAAGTCGTCAGGAAAGACAACCATTTTACCATTGCTGATATCAGAGGCGATGATTTTGAGTTTGTTTAGATCTGGTAAATCAGTAAATAAATGAACACCTTTTTTTCGAAGTAATTCTTCAATCCATTCTTCTATAAATACATTAGAGTATATACCTAGAGTAGTCCATGCACTTAGTCCCTTACCGATAAAAGGAATTCTATCAATAAAAGTTCTTTTCATAAATTTATTATAATCAATATCAGTTATAATCGTTTTTAACTCTGAACAAGAATATCCCGCCGCTAGGAGCGCTGCAATAATCGAACCAGCCGATGTACCAGCTACACGTTCCCATTCATAACCTTTTTCGGCTAACGCGCAAATTGCCCCAACATGCGCAATACCGCGCACACCGCCTCCTTCAAAAACACCATCAATTTTCATTAAACATACTTCCTTTCGAATAAAAGATTTGGAAATGGAAAAAAAGCACGTATTGTACGTGCTTTTTTACAATAGTTTTTAAGTTTACTAGCAGCCTACAAAGCCGCCCCAACAGCTAGCTCCGATGATAATTAGAAGGATAAATAAAACGATTAATAAAGCGAAACCTCCATAACCACATCCACCACAACTACCGCCGTAACCATAACCGCCGTAACCATAACCGCCGCAACTATATCCGTAACCCATGTGGAATTCCTCCTTAAATTAAAAATAAAAATGAACGAGGGAAAATGTACTGGAAGAAATAATGAACTATCGTGTTTGTAGGAACAATGTATAGTATGCTTTTTTAAACTTGTTCGCGTACGAAGGATAAGCCCGTTTTTTGGAGGCTTGTTGATTTTGTAAAGAATGAAGTATAATCTTTGTACTATGATATAAATAAGTATGTAAATGTAAGGAGAATTTATGAATAAAAAAATTGAAGTATTAATTGATAAATATGAACTAACACACTTGAAAGAGGAACTTATTAATACTATATTTCCTTGTATAAAAGTTGTGCCAAAGCAGCAGGAAACTGTTGCGATAGGTAGTTCGAAAATGGGGGGATTTCCTGATTTACCAGCTTCATTTGAATATCCAAAGCATAAAGGAAATCCACTACAATTTATCGCACAATTTAACTTAAGTAATTTACAAAATGTTGGTATGGATCACAATCTTCCTAAAACGGGGATGCTGTATTTCTTTTGCATTGAAAATTATTTTGAAGAAAATGTGAACCTAACAGAAGCTGGGCATGTACTTTATTATGATATTCCTGTAGAGCAATTACGAAGAGAAAATGAAATACAAGCGAAATATAACCAGTGTGCAATTACTTTTGAACTGACATACAAATTACCAGAACTTTTCATTGAAGATGAGGCTGATTCAGATCGTTTCTTGCAATTACTTGAAGAGCTAATTCCGGATAACTACGATAACCATCAAATGTTTGGTGAGCCATTCTCTGTACAAGAAGAAGTGTTATATGAGACAGGAGAATATATGGGAGTAGACCCGCAGCAAATGACCCTTTTATTCCAAATTGATTCAGATCATAAAAATTGTAATATGGTTTGGGGAGAACTAGGAATGCTATATTTCTGCATTAGTAATGAAGATTTGAAAAATCGACGTTTTGAAAATACATGCTGCGTATTACAAACTTGCTAATGAAAAAAGGTTGTTCTTTTAAAAAGAACAACCTTTTTATGTGAATTAGTTAATATGCATAATCTCATATGACCTATACGAAAAAGTATTGTATACTCTGAAACTATACGATACTTTTTCGTATAGTTATAGAATATAAGGAGTGACAAGATGGGAAAGACAAGTAAGTATGTGACAGCTGCCGCACTTTGTTCAACTATAGTAATGGGAGGCTTACAAGCGTCATCTGTATCTTATGCAGCTACAAATCCGACTACAGTGACAGCACAATCAGATGTAAAGTTATTAGATGATTTTAGAAAAGAATTAAAAAAACAGATTGATAATCGAGAAGAAAATATTACGATCACATATAAAACAAAAGATAGAAATGCTAGAAATATTATGGATCAATTGTATGGTGAGTTTAATAAAATTGTAGATGCTGATGAGTATATAAAATATAATGTAGCGTCTACTAGATATTCTATTAAAGGAATGCCAGGGGACTATACGTTTACACTGCAAGTAAAATACCGTGAATCAAAAGAACAAACTCAATATGTAAAAGCTCAGGCGAAAGCAATTGTTGGATCAATTGTAAAACCAGGGATGGATGAGCATGAGAAAGTAAAAGCTATTCACGATTACGTTGTTAAGCATGTGTCTTATGATACGTCTTATCAAGCGTATACGGCATATGAAGCATTAGCGAATCGTTCTGCCGTTTGCCAAGGATATACATTATTAACGTATGAGTTGTTAAAAGAGGCAGGTATTCAAAATCATATTGTAACAGGCAC
This sequence comes from Bacillus sp. FSL K6-1218, assembly GCF_038006445.1. Taxonomy (NCBI): domain Bacteria; kingdom Bacillati; phylum Bacillota; class Bacilli; order Caryophanales; family Bacillaceae; genus Bacillus; species Bacillus sp. FSL K6-1218. The sequence goes on from NZ_JBBOVE010000001.1 coordinate 1,951,632, forward strand.
AGGAAACGGACAAGCTCACGCGTGGAATTTAGTGAACATTGAAAACAAATGGTATCACCTAGATACTACATTTGATGATCCAGTACCAGATAAAGCAGGGCGTGTAACTTACTCATATTTTAACATGTCTGACGAACAGTTAAGTAAAGATCACGACTGGGATCGTAGTAAATATCCAGCAGCAACTACAAGTTATTTTGGTGAATTAACAAATAAAATAAAAGCTGGTAGCTCAAAAACTGTCGTATATGAGCAAATGTTAAAAGAAACAAATTTACAATACTTATCTGCGGAATACGGAGCAGAAAATTATAATGAATTTAAGAAAAAGTTACAGCAACAGTTTGCAGCCAAACCAGAAAAAGTGGAAGTACGATATAAGCAGTCCATGGATGGAACGATGCAAGATATAAAGAAAGTATTAAATGAAATAAATTGGCCAAAAGGTGCAAAGCGTGTGTCTTATCAAGTAGCACCATATAGTGCAATGGCCGGTTATTCATTAGCGACAATTACATTTACGTATTAAGTAATGAGAAAGAGCATCTGTAAAAGATGCTCTTTTTATATTTGTTGATTATTTTAAAAAATGGGAATTATGTGATAAAATAAAAAGGAGAAGATGTGAATGCTGAATGAATTTGTTCGAAAGTAATATATTTACATTGATATATACTTGTTTAGTAATTGGACGTATCGTTTTGTTTTTCATATCATTTACTTTGTTTATTAGAAGAGTATTACAAAGCAGCGCTGCAAAGAAACACTATGTAATTAATATGAACCAGAAGCTAGATCGAATTATTGAGTTGCTTGAAAAAGATAAGAAATAGCGATAGAAGAAGTATGAAAAAGGGGAAAGAGAATGGCCAACTATATAAAAGAATTACGTGAAAAAGTAGGGCATGATTATGTTTTCTTAAATTTTGCCGGTGGTTGTGTATTTAATAAAGAGGGAGAAGTATTATTGCAAAAAAGAGGAGACTTTAACGCTTGGGGATTTCCAGGTGGCGCAATGGAGATAGGAGAATCGGCTGCGGAAACTGCGATTCGAGAAATAAAAGAAGAAACCGGGTATGATGTAGAAATAAATGAGCTTATTGGAGTGTATACAAAATATTTTCAATCATATCCAAATGGAGATAAGGCACAGTCAATTGTGATGTGTTTTTCATGCTCAATAGTTGGAGGCGACAAAAAAGTAGATGGTGATGAAACGTTAGATTTGAAGTTTTTCCCGTTAGACGACATGCCACCGTTATTTTGTAAACAACATGAAGATTGCTTGCAAGATTTATTGGAGAAAAGAGTAGGGGTATATCGCTAACATATAAAAAAGAAGCTAAAAGATTAGCTTCTTTTTTATGTTCTATTTCCACCAATCATCAAACATTGACGCTGGTACTTGTCTTTTATGCTCACTTACTGTGTAACGTTTTTCAATTTTCTCTGCAACGTCAGCTGGAACTGCTTTACCTTCTAAATAATCATCTAATTGATCATAAGTAATACCTAACTCTGTTTCATCAGCTTGACCTGGTTTTTCATCTAATAAATCAGCTGTTGGCATTTTTAAGTACAGTCGCTCGTCTGCACCTAACTCTTGTAATAATGCACGTCCTTGGCGCTTCGTTAATCCCGTTAATGGTAATAAATCTGCACCACCATCTCCGAATTTTGTAAAGAACCCTGTTACAGCTTCTGCAGCGTGATCTGTTCCGATAACAAGTAGCCCTTTTTGTCCACCAATTGCATATTGTGTAACCATACGGATACGAGCTTTTACGTTACCTTTATTGAAATCGGTTAATGATTCACCTAATAAGTTCTCGTATTGATTTGAAAAAGCATCAACGGTTGAAGCGATATCAAATGCAGTTGATTGATCAGCTTGAATAAATTGTAACGCTAATTGTGCGTCATCTTCATCCTTTTGTACTTTGTAAGGAAGACGTACAGCGATAAACGTTGCGTTACCACCTTCGTTACGAATTTCTTCAACTGCAAGCTGTGCTAAGCGTCCTGCTAATGTAGAGTCTTGGCCGCCACTAATCCCAAGTACAAATCCTTTTGCACCTGTTTTTTTTACATAATCTTTTAAGAAATCAACTCGTTTACGAATTTCAACTTTCGGATCAATTACAGGCTGAACATGTAATGCTTTCATAATCTGTTCTTGTAATGTCATTATATTTTCCTCCTATTCATATTAAAGCGGTAAAAAAATTTATGTATTATATTGGTACATACTTCTATCCTTTATTATTTCGCAAAACTAACGAATATACAATAGGATGTGTGTATGAATATGAATGTAGTCATTATAAATAAAGTACTACGTATAATCAATTTTTTTAAACCTTTCAAAACTGTAAGGTTTTTGTCATTTGAATCGATGGAAGGTATTTCCGCACTTTACTAATATAAAAACATAGTTAGTAGAAAGAAGGGCGGAGAAGTAATATGAACATTAGAGAACTCGCATATCGGAATGTAACGCGAAATAGACGGACATACTCAGCCTATTTTTTAAGTAGTGCATTTGCAATTATGGCCTTTTTTGTGTATTCATTTTTTGCGTTTCATCCAGCATTAAGTGCAGGAGAATTAGGTCAGTACGTATTCGTAAGTATGTCTTTTGCACAGTCTATTATTTACTTATTTACATTCTTCTTTATTTTATATTCGATGGGAATGTTTTTAAAAACGAGAAAGCGTGAGCTAGGAATTTTAATGATGCTAGGTATGACGAAATATCAATTAAAGCGTCTTATCTTTTTTGAAAATATTATGATTGGAATAGGGGCAATTATTTTTGGTATTCTTTCAGGTATGTTATTTTCAGGGGTATTACTATTTGTTGCCCCGATGATATTAAAACTAGATATCTCCTTATCCTATTACATACCGATGAAAGCAATTGTTGTAACGAGTATTATGTTTTTTATATTATTTATGATCATATCATTGTTTAGTGCAGGAATGATCCGTAAAAATAAAATTATGAAGTTGTTTAGAGGATCAGCAGAGGCAAAACCGGAACCGAAAGCATCAATCATTTCTTCAATATTAGCAGTAGTATTGCTTAGTGTTGGCTATATAGGAGCTCTTCTATCGCATGGCGCAATGGTATTTATTATGATGATTCCTGTTACAACGGTAGTTACTATTGGGACGTATTTGTTGTACAAGCAGCTGAGTGTCTTTATTATTCGATTATGTAAAAAAAGTAAACGTTTCTATTGGACACAGACTAATATTATTACGTTATCAGATTTAGCGTATCGCATGAGAGATAACGCAAGAATGTTCTTTATTGTAACCATTATTTCTACTGTAGCATTTTCAGCAATAGGGACATTAGTTGGCTTCGCATCCATGACGAAAGGGATAATGGAGAGACCAATTGCGTTTCATTACCATTCTAAGCAAGGGAATAGTAACGAATCACAACATATACAAATGATTGACAAAGGATTAAAGAAACATAATATAGCAGCTTCAAAAACTAATATTTCGACAAAGAAAACGGAGGAACAGTCGTTAAGAAGCGCCACTTTTATAAAAGAATCAGACTATAAGGAATATGCAAAGTTAACAGGAGAACCATTTAATACTGTAGCAAATAAAGAGGTTGTATTTTTGTCAGCTAATATACCAGGGCCAGCGATGAAAGAAAGAAAAGAAATTACTTTACCCAATATGAATGAAAATTTAAAGGTGAAAAAAGTTACTTCATCTTCATTGGGGAAAATATTAAGAGGAAATGTTTATGTAATCTCTAATAATCAATATGATTCATTACAAGATGGATTTATAGAGACAAAAGATTATATGTATAAAACTGAAAGAACGAAAGATGAGATTGAAATTGGTAAAGAGCTTATGCATCAAATTAAACCGTATCAAGAACACTCAACGTTTAGTGCGGAAGAGTACGAGCAAAACCAAAGTTTACAAATTGCAGGACCGATTTTATTTGTAGGTTTCTTTATTGGTATAGTATTTTTCGTTTGCGCAGGAAGTTTCCTTTACTTCCGTTTATTCTCCGATTTGGAGGATGATGTTCGCTTGTTCGAAATGATTCGAAAAGTTGGATTGACGAGTGGGGAATTATCGAAGGTAGTTACAATTCGATTGGCGCTTTTATTCTTCGTTCCAATTGGTGTTGCAACATTACATGGGGCAGTAGCCCTAACGGCGTTAGGGCAAATGTTTGAGTACTCATTGTTTAAAGAAAATACAGTTGTATTAAGTATTTTCATAGGTATCCAAGTTGTATACTTCTTACTTATAAGATCTCGTTATGTAAAACAATTGAAAGAGAGATTACGTATGCATTAAATGTGTTTTTTTAACTCGAGTACAAAATTTTCTAAAAAGAGGCAAGTATTGTCAAAAAGTGATAAAATGGAAAAAGCGAGGTGGAAAAATTAATAGAGAGTAAGGGGGGAGAAATATGAAAGCAACAGGAGTTATTCGAAAAGTAGACGAATTAGGACGAATTGTTATCCCGAAAGAATTACGCGATGTATTGGGAATACAAATCAAATCACCGCTTGAAATTTTTGTAGAAGCAGATAAAATCATTTTACAAAAATATCAACCTTACAATGCTTGCCAAATCACAGGTGATGTTTCAGAACAGAACATATCATTAGCAAATGGAAATATTACTGTTGGGATAGAGGGAGCGGAATATTTAGTAAAAGAAATAGAAAAGTTTTTAAACAAGAGTGAGGTTTAGTCTTAATTTATATTATTTTTCAAATTACATATCATTCTTTTAAAAGACTGTAAGAGGACCATTAATTGGTCCTCTTATTTTGGTTATTAGTTGAACGACACGGGCTGTTACTTCCTACAAATCATAGGGGAAATAAAAAAGTAGTATAGAGTTAGTTAATGATGTTGAGAAATATTTGAAAAGAAGGAAAACAAAAAGAATAAAACGAATATTACATTTACACGTATTCAAAAGTGGTCTGAAATGAAAATAATACATTTTCAGGAGGGATTACGATGAGTAGTACGGTGAATAAACAAAAAGGTATACAATTGATTCCGTTTACCGTAAATAAGGTGGTAGAACAAGTAAATGAAATTCCACCAGGTGTACAACTGATTCACGCTCCACAAGTATGGGAAAAGAGTGTGAAGGGGCAAGATGTAGTCGTTGCCGTATTAGATACAGGGTGTGATACCAATCATATAGATTTAAAGGATCGTATTATCGGCGGAAGAAATTTCACAAAAGATTATGAAGCTGATCCAAATGTGTATCTTGATAATAACGGACATGGTACTCATGTAGCGGGGACGATTGCCGCGACTGAAAATGGTGTCGGTGTATTAGGAGTTGCACCACTTGCTAAAATGTTAGTATTAAAAGTTTTAGCGGGAGATGGTTCTGGAAGTTATGAGCAAATTATTGAGGCAATTCATTATGCTGTAAATTGGAGAGGGCCGAATCAAGAGAAAGTGAGAATTATTTCAATGTCACTTGGTGGTCCGCAAGATGTTCCAGAATTACATGAAGCAATTCAAAATGCGGTAAATCAGGATGTTCTCGTTGTATGTGCTGCTGGAAATAATGGAGATTGCGATGATGAAACAGAGGAATTAGATTTCCCAGGTGCTTATTCTGAGGTAATTGAAGTTGGTGCTGTTAATTTAGAGCGGAAGATTACATGTTTTAGTAATTCAAATCAAGAAATTGATCTAGTAGCGCCAGGTGATGAAATATTATCTACGTATCCAGATGGAAAATATGCTGTGTTAAGTGGAACTTCCATGGCGACGCCGCACGTTGCTGGAGCGCTCGCCTTGCTCATTAAACAGTGTGAGAAAGAATACGGTCGAAAGTTATCGGAGCCGGAAATATATGCACAACTCATTAAAAGAACTGTACCTTTAGGGTACGAACGTACATCTGAAGGAAATGGATTAATAGATTTATTAAAAGAATAGCCATATTAAAAAACATCTCATATTCATATGAGATGTTTTTTAATATGGCTTTGTCGCATGTAATACAACTTGTAACAAACCTGGGAATCTAGCATTTAAATCTTCTTCACGAATTGAAATGAAACGTTGTGTTCCTTCAAGGCGCGTGTACATAACACCTGACTCACGTAAAACTTTGAAATGGTGAGATAAAGTTGATTTCGCAATAGGAATGTTTAAAGCGCCACAAGATTGTTCGTTTTTCTCTAGTAACATATTTACAATTTGTAAACGAATTTGATCGCTAAGTGCATATAAGACAGAAGAAAATTGAATTTCTTCTCGATTTGGATGATAGAGTGTACGCATATTTCACCTGCTTGTATAAGTTGAGATATTTGCACTATAACATATAAAGTGGTATATTTCTATTGTTCGAATATATTCGAACAATAGAAATATAGGGGGAGAAAAAATGAAGTATACAAAATTGCAAAAGGCAGGATTAAATATTTCAAAGTTGGGTTTAGGTACAAATGCAGTAGGGGGACATAATTTATATGCTGATGTGAATGAAGAAGAAGGAAAGCAATTAGTAGAAGAAGCTATTCAGCAAGGGATTACATTTTTTGATACAGCAGATTCATATGGTGTCGGTAGATCTGAGGAATTGGTAGGAGAAGTATTAAAGGGAAAACGCCATAAGCTTATACTTGCTACAAAAGGTGGAATTCAACCGTTATTAAATGGAGAAAATTATATTAACAATGAACCAAGTTATTTAAGAAATGCTGTGGAGAATAGCTTAAGAAGGTTACAGACTGACTATATTGATTTATATTATTTACATTTTACAAATCCTGAAACAAGTTACATAGATTCAATCGGAGAGCTTACTCGTTTAAAAGAAGAAGGGAAAATTCGTTCAATTGGAATATCGAACGTAAACATAGAACAATTAAAAGAAGCGAACCAACATGGTCATATAGATGTTGTACAATCTCCGTACAATATGTTAGAACGTACGGCTGAGGAAGAACTGTTGCCGTATTGTATAGAAGCGGGTATTTCATTTATTCCATATGGGCCTCTTGCTTTTGGAATATTAGGTGGAAAATATACAGAAGATTTTAAATTGAACGAAGTCGATTGGCGCCAAAATGTAAATCTATTTGAAGAAAATACATATAAGAGTAATTTTAAGAAAGTGGAAAAGTTAAAAGGGATAGCTAAAGAAAATGATATTGAAGTGTCTCATTTAGCGTTAGCATGGTTATTAAATAAAGAAGGAATTGATACAGTTATACCTGGTGGAAAGCGGGCAGAGCAAATAAGAGAAAGTGTGAAAGTGGTAGACGTTTCATTGAATAAAAGAGTCATGAAAGAAATCCAATCTATTTTAGAAGATTAGTGAAACAGAGGGATAGTACCCTCTGTTTATATAAGGAGAAGGTCTAAATGAACAGAGTACTAGCTGTATTTTTCACGATAATGTTTATGATCGGTACAGATACTTTCTTAATTTCACCACTGTTGCCGACATTACAACAGGTGTATCATGTTTCAACTGAGTTGTCAGGATGGATGGTAAGTTCGTATGCTTTAGGGTATGCTGGATTTGCGCTTATCGCTGGTCCTATATCAGATGGATTAAACAGAAAAAAAGTGATGGTACTAGGTATGAGTTTTTTTGCAATAAGTACGTTTTTGTGTGGAATTGCACCGAGTTTTTTATGGATGCTAACATTTAGATTTTTAGCAGGTGTAAGTGCAGCTTTTGTATCTCCACAAGTGTGGGCATCCATTCCGCTCCTTATAGAGAAAAAGCAAATTGTGAAAGCAATTGGGGTTGCAACAGCAGGGTTATCAATCTCTCAAATTTTAGGGCTGCCAATGGGAGCTTATTTAGCAACGATACATTATACGATGCCATTCTACTTCATTGGTATATTATCAGCACTACTTGTCATTCTTATTTATGTTGTATTACCAGAAATACAACCGGTTTATATAAGTGGAAATAAAAAATCTATCTTAAAGCGTTATAAACAATTACTTACAGATTCAAAGGTTTCACTTTCCTATTTTGCCTACTTTGTTTTTCAAACCGGAAATTTTGCTGCATTTTCATTCTTTGGTGTATGGCTTTCCGTTCAATTTGGGTTACAGGTTCATGAAGTAGGTACGGCTATGCTTGTACTAGGATTAGGAAATTTAGCTGGTAATATTTTTGGCCCTAGACTCGTAAATAAAATTGGTTACAATTTTTCTTTCTATGGTGGAATTGTATTTACAGCAGTGTTATATGTAATACTCCCTTATTTAAAGAGTATTATATTTGTTGAATTATTTTTCTTTGTTTTATTTTTTGTGACAGGAATTTTGTTTGTATTAATGATGGGACACTTACAAAACATGTCTACTATAGCAAGAGGAACAGGTGCTGCTCTTGCAAATGCCGCGATGTACATTGGCCAAATGATTGGTGCGGCATTTGCAGGAATGTTATTTGCAACATCTCACAATTTTATACTAGTAGGTAGCTTTACTGCGTTATTATATGTTGTAGCTTTATTTCTGTTTAGAAACAGTGAAAACATTAGTAAAGATAATGAAAAAGGAATTGCATCATAAAGTTTTAGTAAATCAAAAAGTACTTTTTTTGGTTAAGTCTAAAAGGTACTTTTCTTTTTGATTGCATAGTTGCAGCATTTTCATTATGTATACCTGCATCTTTAATAATTCTTTGTTCAGCTATATTATTGAAAAGGAATTGTAATAAAATTATGGAAAAATAAAAAATCCCTATGGTTATAGGGATTTATATATCGGCATATAGCTCCTCGGAAAAGGATATACCTAGTTTAACATATAGAAGTACTTATATTTGTGAAATAGATGTGAAAGTAATGTGAAAAATATTGTAATAAAAAGCACTGTTTTAGCTAATGTAGCTAAAACAGTGCTTTTCTCTTTGATTGAACAGTTGCAGCATTTTCATCATGTATACCTGCATCTTTAATAATTCGTTGTTTTGCTTTATTTAATAGATGGTTTACTGCTTCACCAAAATAGTTAGCTTCGCTTTTTGTGCGGGCTTCTCGTAAACATTTATAGTTTTCTAGCAGTTCCTCTTTTTCGGAGTTTGTTAAGAAATCTTCTATTTTCTTTTTTGTCATACGAAACACCCTTTCTCCTGACAAACGACGCAATAGAAAATATTTATTTCTCATTATAACAATAATTTTAAAAGAAAGTATACACTAACGTCGCAATAATTTGTCAATTTCTTGAATCTTCTCATCAGCTTTCCCAATTTGCGTATTTTTAGCCTGTTCGCCACCAAGAGCTTGATGTAGTAAGAAAGTTTGACCGGAAATAGCAGTTACAATGGATACTTTTATAATTTCTTTTATTGCGGTGACATCGAATAAAACGAGTCCGAGAAGTGCGGCTAGGCTCCCGGTAAAAATATCAGTTAAAAATCCAAAATGAAAAAATGTTTTCAAACGGCGTGGAAGCAATAACTTACCTTGGTTATTGATTAGATGGGAAACGAAGCCAGTAATGCCACCAACGAGAACAGCGGTTAGCCATTGATACATTTCCATCGAATCCACTCCTTTTAGTGAATAAGATTCGATTATTTTATATTGATTCCTTTTAATATTTCATATAAGCATATTGAGAAAGTTTGTTTGGGTATATTTTGTATTCAATTTAATTATAACAGAAAATTTCGATAGATTTTAGTCTATTATATGAATCATTTTTACAATAATATGAATGCAGAAAGGGGTGCGTGATATGAATATAGATTATCGAATAAGAAGTGTAGATGGTTATACAAAAAAAATAGGGGAATTAGTAAGCATGCTTGAGCATACGAGAGCTGTAACATTAGGCGAAGTAAGAAATTTATCAGTTGAGCAATTAGATTTAATTATGCAGAGTAGCGGAAATTCAATTGGTGCCTTATTAAAACATATAGCAGCTATTGAAAAAGTTCATCAGCTTATTTCATTTCAAGATCGTGACTTTACAAAAGAAGAATTAGAAATATGGGAAGATGCACTGTATTTAGGGGAAGGGGGTAGAGCGATCCGTGGTCATGAAATACAGTATTATGTACAACTTCTACAAAGTGTTCGAGAAGAATCTCTGAAGTATTTAAGTGAACAAGGTGATGAGTGGCTCATGTCAGAAAGAAAGTGGCCTAACGATGTAGCATATAACCAGCACTATCTTTGGTTTCATGTGCTAGAAGATGAAATTAGTCACCGAGGACAAATTAGAATGCTTAAAAACAAGTTATTTGAAAATTATGTTAAATAATGTGGCTTTTTATAGGAGAATTCCATATAATGAGAGTAATTAAAATAAGAACGGGGTGATGTATTATGGCGAAAATAACTTATATGAATAATAAACCAAATACAAAGGTGGATGGAAAGGGCGAAACGATATAAGTGAGCGCACTATCCTTCCACTTAGATTAAACTAGGGAGGATATCAATTTGAATCAAAATATTTTAGAATCGTATGGCTGGGATTCTTTTTTTGAGGAACAAGCTGTAGAGAAATTTGAAGTAGGTCGTATTTTACTTGAGCATAAGCATATATATCGCATTATTTGTAACGATGGTGAATATATGGCAGAACTGTCTGGGAAGTTTCGGCATGAAGCAGTAACGAAAGGCGATTATCCAGCAGTTGGTGATTGGGTGTATATAAAAAAAATAGAGAATGAAAAGAAAGCTATCATTCATCGTATTTTTCCGAGAAGAAGCTCTTTTTCTAGACAGGAGGCTGGTACTCGAACGGAAGAACAAGTAATAGCAGCAAATGTAGATTATCTATTTTTAGTGAACGCACTTAATCATGATTTTAATGTTAGAAGGATGGAGCGTTATTTATTATTAGCGTATGAAAGCGGCGCTATGCCAGTTATTGTTTTAACAAAGAGTAGTATATGTAATGATGTGGAACAGAAAATTGTAGAAACGGAAGCTATAGCAATTGGTGTTCCTATTTTCGTTGTTGATAGTTTAGAGCATACAGGTATTGAATCGTTGCAGCAATTTGTTTCTTCAGGGAAAACAATTGCTTTAGTTGGGTCATCAGGGGTAGGAAAGTCAACTTTGTTAAATGCGCTAATAGGAATTGATGTAGCAAAAACGGGAGATATACGTGAAGAGGATAGTAGGGGGAGGCATACGACAACGCATCGAGAGTTATTCCAATTGCCTAGTGGCGCTCTCGTGATTGATACGCCTGGCATGAGGGAATTGCAACTTTGGGAAGGAAGCGAAGCGATTCAAACAACATTCTCTGATATTGAAGAACTTGCGACAACATGCCGTTTCCGTGATTGTAAGCATGAGAATGAACCAGGATGCGCGGTGTATAGTGCAATTGATAACGGACTTATTACGATAGATCGTTTGAAAAGCTATAAAAAATTACAAAGAGAATTAGCGTATTTTATGAGGAAACAAGATGCAATCCTTGCCAGAGCAGAGCGTGATAAGTGGAAAAAGCTTTCTAAGCAACATAAAAAAATGTAAAAACCAAAGGGTGCCCCTTTGGTTTTTTCTATTTGTAAATTTTATAATAATATTATTTATATATATAGACAAAGGGAAATTAATTGTTTAAACTTTACAAAGTATTCATCATAATAGGTTATGAAAATAATAATTAGGGATTGGGAAATATTCATAATTAACTCAATTTAACTTTTAAATTTGAAAATTAGGAGGTTCATAATGGGTAAACTATTAAATTTGTTTCGTGATATGAAAGTAGCAAAAAAGCTATTAATTTCATTCTTTGTAATTTTAATTGCGGCTGTGTCTATTATCGGAGGCATGTCTTATCAAACAGCCAAAAAGAATTTTGAATCACAAATTAAGAGTAGTGCCAACGATAATATAAAAATACTGGATAATTTAATCAATCAAATGATTGATGCAAAATTTAATGATGTGAATAATTTTGCACGGGTGATTCAGGGGAATATGTATCAAGGAGATAATCAGGATGAATTAAGAAAAATGTTATCTCAATATATAAATTTAAATAAAGATGTTGAACAAGTATATGTTGCCGGAAATGATAAAAAATTTGTACAAGAACCAAATATACAAATGGCAGCAGACTATGATCCAACAGAGCGTTCTTGGTATAAAGATGCAGTTGCAAAACAAGGTGGTATTGTTGTTACTGAGCCATATAAGGCAAAAGGAAATGGACATATTGTCGTAACAATCGCAAAACAAACAGAAGATAAAAATGGGGTTGTTGCGCTAGATTTAAGTTTAGATAATTTATTAAAAACATCAAAGTTAATTAATATTGGTAAAAAAGGATATGCCTTCATTTTAGATGGAAAGAAAAAAATAATTGCTCATCCACAAGAAAAGTCAGGGGAAAAAGCGGCTGATTCTTGGGCAAAGAAAATTTATGAAGATAATCACGGTGCTTTTTCATATTCTTATGGCGGTAGTGAAAAGAATATGGTATTTGCTACAAATGTAAAAACAGGTTGGAAAATTGGTGGGACTATGTACTCAAGTGAAGTAATTGAAGCTGCTCAACCTGTATTTTATAATATGTTAATTGTTATGCTTATCTCATTAGTAATAGGTGGAGCACTTATTTATTTTGTAACACTTTCAATTACGAAGCCTTTAAAGAGATTAGTTGTTACCTCTAAAGAAATAAGTGAAGGGGATTTAACGCAAACAATTGAAATTCATTCTAATGATGAAATCGGCCAACTTGCTAAAGGCTTTAATGAGATGACGAATTCGTTACGGACGTTAATCGGAAGAATTAACGATTCAGCTGGGCATGTTGCAGCGGCATCAGAAGAGCTAACTGCAAGTGTAAGGCAAGCAAGTGAAGCGACTGAGCAAATCACAATCGCAATGGATGAAATATCAAGTGGGGCAACGACGCAAACAACAAGCGTAGAAAATGGCGCTATGTTACTGTTTGATGTAACGGAAGGAATTCAGCATGTAGCAAATAGTTCATCATCTATTAATACGGCTTCTGCACATACTCGTGAAAAAGCAGAAGATGGTGGGAAACTAGTAGGAAGAACAGTAAACCAGATGCAGTCTATTGCAGAATCTGTGTCACAATCAGATGCAGTTATACAATTACTAAATAATAAATCAAAACAAATTGGTGATATTTTAGAAGTAATTCAAAATATTGCAGATCAAACAAACCTTCTAGCTCTAAATGCGGCGATTGAAGCTGCAAGAGCCGGTGAGCATGGAAGAGGTTTCGCGATTGTTGCAGATGAAGTGCGTAAATTGGCAGAGCAGTCTAGCGTATCTTCTAGTGAAATTAGTAAATTAATATGTGAAATACAAGATGATATGGGTAAGACAGTCAAATCTATGAATCATGTAAATGAGGAAGTTCAATCTGGACTTGTTATCGCAAATGAAACGAAGCAAAACTTTGCTGAAATTTTACAATCTACAAATGAAATAGCTAATCAAATTAAGACGATGGTTGAAACGGCTAATGGAATGTCAAAAGGGGCAAATGAAGTATCTATTTCGGTAGGACAAATTGCAATGACAGCACAAAATAATGCAACAAGCACACAAAATGTTGCGGCTTCAGCTGAAGAACAGCTAGCTTCGATGGAGGAAATTGGATCCGCAGCGGGCACGTTATCTCAAATGGCTGAAGAGTTACAAGGACTAATTGATAGATTTAAAGTTTAACAGAGAACAGGCTGTCCCTAAAATAGCAGTATGTATTGGGATAGTCTGTTTTATTATGTAAATTTAAATGTGGGATGTAGAGTCCTCTTATGACGTTTAAAATGGTATTTTGCATAATATTTGTCGAAAAATAGAGGTATTTGTTAGCTTTGTGTATAATTGTTAACCTATAGAATACAAATAAAAGGAGAGTATTATGGGAGTGTACTGGGGGACAAAAAGACATTCTTGGCTTAGTTACGTTTCATTTTGGCTAAGTATTTCATTTTTTATTGTTTTTCTAATTGAAGTGTTTATATTAAAAACACTTTCGAATAGCTCGGTGCAAATTGTTAAATATTTTTATTTTATACTTGTACCAGTAAATATTTTTCTTAGTTTAAAGTTACTATTTAAGAAGAATGAAAAGAAAGCGTTACCTATTTTTAGTTTCATTGTCTCATTATTATTCGCAATGTTAATAATCGTATTAGTTTTAGCAGCTATAGGGAAGTTCTTTTAAGGGGAGTGGTATAAGTCACTCTCCTTTTTTATTTGTGTTAGTCTTACTATATGTAAAAGTGTGAATGCTGTGAGCTAATAAAAGCAGACTGTAGACAATATTTGCATTGATTAAAGTCTGATGTTATTTGAACTTGTAAGAGGGTATGGAGTAATGAGGTAATATACATAATAATGGAGATAGAATTAGTTATTTTATAAGTATGTATGAAGCAAATGAATACGGTAAGAACGGTGATATATGGTACAATAGCTATGGATAGTGATAGAGATAAAGGGTATATAAAATACTCATCGTTTTTAGTAAGAGAGGGGTTATCTTATGCTATACGAGGATTTGGAGACATTATTTCAAACAGCTCCGAAAGAAGATAGAGGCGGATGGAAATATATAATCCAAGAACAAAATGATACATATAAAATTGTTGATGAAATTCTGAAAAATCAAATGAGTGTCGAATTGTATTTTAATGAATACGATGAGGTGAAAATCACTTTATATAAAGATGGAATTCCCATTACGACTATGCAAAGAATTGCGATTTCAAAAGTTGAATTAGACGAAGAGGAAGAGGGTATTCAATTTGTTTTAGAACGCATGCCTAGTCGAATGATTCGGTTGCAATTAAAGCCGTATTTAGCATTAGAAATGGGGCCGTACTGGGAAGTATGTGATGATTGTGAATGAACATAAAAAAGCATCCAATAACATGGATGCTTTTTTATGTTTTTTGAAGTTGTTTAAATGCAATGATTGGAAGTATAACAATACTTACCCATCCGATGATAGGATATAGAATGTGAAGTAAGTCACTGTAACCGATGTAACTAAAGCAATAACTAATTAGTAAAATAAAGAAAATAATATTGTTATTTTTCCACCCAGTAATAGATTGCATCTGTTTTGTCATTCCGAACACATTACCAACTAAAGTTGTGAAAACTTCACCGAAAATAATGAGAACGAAGAAGAAGTGAAAAGTTGCATTAAATCTTCTTATGACTTCAGCCATTGGGATGTTATATTGATAAAATTGATCGACTGATAAGATTGCTAAATGGCTGCATAATAAAATTAAAGAAAGTCCAGCACCCCCTAAAATCCCACCCCAAAAAATGGCTTTTCGATCCTTAACTTCACTGGCTAATGGGACGAGAACACTTTGGGCGAGAGAAAGATTTAAGGCGACATATGTAATAGGGCTAGTAATCCATTTCATATTCCAACTCTCTGCAGGAATAGTGTTATTAATGGAAGGTGTACCGTGAAAAAAGGTTGTAATAGCAAGTCCGATAATAAAAATCATCATAATAGGTACGACAAGTGTATTTACTTCAAAAACACCTTGTAATCCGCGGCTACTTATAATGAGACAAGCGATAACTGTAATGAGAATACCGAGTTGTCTTGGTAAGCGAAGTTGCTCTTCAAATACTGCACCAGCCCCTGATAACATAACGCTCGTTACGCCGAATAAAACGAGTAATAATAATGTGTTTACAACATTCCCAAATACATCCCCAAATAAATATTTGTTAAATTCTTGCGCTGAAAATGCCCCAATTTGCGATGAAAGTAACATCATCTTTGTGCCGAGCCAAATAAAAAAAAATCCACTTACACATATGCCAATTGTCCCGTATAATCCATTCACTGTGAAAAATTCAACAATTTCTCGTCCAGTAGCAAATCCAGCTCCAACGACAGTTCCGATATAAGTAGCAGCTACTTTCTTTGCTACTTGCCATTGTTGATTGTCCATGTTATCCCTCTTTCTACTATGATGAGCTTGATGTACTATTATGCATATGTATGAGCTTGGACAATTAGACGTATGAAGTGTTTGAAAAAATACATGAATTAAATGATATTAGGGAAGTATTAAAGGTGTTAAAACTTTGTTACATATAAGCCGATTGTTCGAAAGGAAAGGAAATGTATGGTAAAATGTAATTAGGTTATTAAAAGATAAACATTACAAAATGATAAGAGGAGTGGGTTGTATGAGTACGAAAACAAATGTTGTTGAAGTATTAAACAAGCAGGTAGCAAACTGGAATGTGTTATATGTGAAACTACATAATTATCACTGGTATGTGACAGGGCCACACTTCTTTACATTACATGAGAAATTTGAAGAGTTTTATAATGAAGCTGGAACGTATATTGATGAGTTAGCAGAACGTATTTTAGCTTTAGAAGGTAAACCATTAGCGACAATGAAAGAATATCTCGCAACATCTAGTGTCAGCGAAGGGACAAGCAAAGAATCTGCAGAAGAAATGGTGCAAACATTAGTGAATGATTATTCTGCACTTATTCAAGAATTAAAAGAAGGTATGGAAGTTGCGGGCGAAGCTGGCGATGAAACATCAGCTGACATGTTGTTAGCAATTCATACAACATTAGAACAACATGTATGGATGCTAAGTGCATTCTTAAAATAACGATAAATATATAGAAACCCATTGAAAAATTATTTCAATGGGTTTTTTTATGATTTTTCAGTTTTCTTTTATGCTATAATATAGTAAAAAGGAGGCGATGCGATGTTTCGCTTTTTCAGAACTGGAAAAGAAGAGCGGGAAATTACGAAAGATGAATTAGAACAAGCGATGGCTCAGTTTTTAGAAACGAATGCTAATATTGTTTATACAGTATTAGTAAATGACGATTATACAGTGAATTATGATTTGTTAAAACCGTATTTACCTGCATTTCCAACAAATGATTTTCTCATAACGAAGGAAACGCTTGAGGTATTTGAACATACAGCAGAAAATTTAAACCTAGTGAAAGAAATTGATGTCGTACAAAAAGCAGTAGATCAATACGTAACAGAAAAAGAAATGTTCCCAATTGTTGAAGGTAGCGAAGATCGCCTCATATGCGGAATGAAACTAGGACCTTACTTAAATCGTAGCTTAAAAAGAGACTTATATATTTCAGAAAAACATTATTTAGTTTCAAGTAAACCAGATAGAAAAAAACAAAAGAGCGGGTAGATGTAATGAAAACAACAATACATATATTGTTGTCTTTTTTTGTTTGTTAAAATATTGATTTTTCAGTCTATTTTTATTTATACTAAATGCATTGGACAGGGAAGAGTAACTATTAAGCATCATTCTGAGAATAAGATATTGTTAGCGTGGGTTATACAAAGTGGTATAAAGATTCGCAAAAAAATATTATAAAAGGTTTCGGGGGAATTGGTACATGAAAAATAGTATGACTTACATTCAATTATTAAATGAAACGCTACGTTGTTATGCAAATAAAGGAAGTTTTGAAGCGTACAATTATATAATGGAAAATGCTACAGGTGTAATAGGGAATGAGGCGCAAATATATAATTTTAAGTATGCGCTCGCAGGTGCATCGGGACTTGAAAAAGAAGCATTACATTTAATGAGAGAGGCCATTATAGAAAAGGGATTCTGGTATGGAAATGAGTATTTAATTTCGGACGATGATTTAAAATCACTACATAAATTTGAAGAATTTCATACAATGGTTCAATTATGTAAAGAAAGAGAAGAATTAGCATATAAAACGGAAAGACCAGACGTGAAATATATATACAGCAAGAAAGAGGGAAATCTACTACTTACATTACATGGTGATCAAGAAAATATTCAAATAGTAGAGCCATATTGGAAATCAGTTTTGACACAAGATTACACGTTAGCTTTACCACAGTCTTCACAAATTCAGTTTTCAGATGGATTTGTTTGGGATGATCTAGAGAGAGGGAAAGGGGAATTAAAAGAGCATTACAATAAGTTTATAGAAAATCATACAGTAGAAAATGTAATAATTGGTGGTTTTTCTACAGGGGCAAGAGTAGCTTTATATACGATTTTACAAAAAGATATAGATGTAGATGGTTTTGTTTTTATGGCACCCTGGCTTCCCAAGATTGAAGAATGGGATGAGTTGTTGAGTGTGCTGCAGGATAAACAGATAAAAGGATATATAGTATGCGGGGATCAAGATGAAGATTGTTTCGAATCCGTGCAGCAATTTGTACAACTATTAAGAGATAAGAATATAGAACATAAGTATAAAGTTGTGCCTGACTTAGATCATAATTATCCTATTAACTTTGATGAGCTATTAAAAGAAGCTATTGAATATATAGGAAATGAAAACAATAAGTAGTAAGAAAAAGAGATGCATCATATGTGATGCATCTCTTTTTAGAATTATAAATTAAAAGCATTTGCTAGTAAGCGATAAGACTTTAATTTATGTTCGAATTGATGAGTAATCGTGACAATCATAAATTCGTCAGTATTGTATGCTTTGCTTAAGTTTATTATTTTTTCTTTTACAGAAGACGGATCACCAACAATCATACGTTGACGATTTTCTTTTATACGGAATAAATCATAAGCGCTGTATGAATAATTTTGAGCAGTTTCAATAGAAGGTGTACCAGTAGTTCGTTTTCCTTGCTCTAATAATAAGATTGATAAATCTAAACTAGAAGCAATTTTTTCTGCTTCTTCATTTGTTTCTCCGCAAATAACAAAAATAGCAACGATTGACTTTGGTTTATCTCCTAAAAATGAAGGCTGATATTGTTCTTGGTAAGCCCTCATAACTTCAGGGCCTCCAAAGCCATTAATAAATTGTGCAAATGCGAAAGAAGCTCCGTTGTTTGCAGCAATTTTAGCGCTCTCTCCACTAGAACCGAGCATCCACATTTCAGGAGATGTTGGGATAACTGGAGTGGCTTTTAAGTTTGCATAATGATGGTTTTCTGGTACTTGATCATGTATGTACATTGCAACGTCTGCAATTTGTTCTGGATATTGATCAAGTGAGACCATTTTCCCTTCTTGAAGTGCGCGAGTTGCTATTGGCATACCACCAGGGGCTCTACCAACACCGAGATCGATACGATTTGGATACAGTGCTTCTAAAACCCGGAAATTCTCAGCAACTTTATATGGGCTATAATGCGGTAACATAACACCACCTGAACCTACTCTAATATGGTCCGTTTTCGTGGCAATATGAGAAATAAGTATTTCTGGACTTGAACCAGCTAAGCTTACGGAATTATGATGTTCGGATACCCAAAAACGTGTGAATCCGAGTTTTTCAACTTCTTGTGCAAGCGTAACTGTATGTGAAAAAGCTTGGGCTGCTGTGCTACCATCTGAAATAGGTGATTGGTCTAATACACTTAACTTGATCATAGAATATACCTCTCAATCTTAATGTACATCCTATTATATATTTACTTATGAAAAATGCGTAGCGAAATGCTCAAAATGAAAAGCGGATAATCTTATTTCCGTTTTTAACGAGAAAATCCGCGTTCATAATGATTCATTTCGACTAGATTTAAAATATATTCATAGTTGTCAATTTCACGTTTTAGCTGTTCACGTTCTTTTTCAGATAGTGTCATATTGCTAAGTTTTTTACATAAGTTTTGTTTCTTTAATTCTAAATGTTTTTTTGTAGCATGGTAGTCATAAGTATGTTTCATTTTTAACCACTCCTTCTTTGCAGTTGCTATATTATACGAAGCATAAAGAAATATGAAATCTGTCTCTTATGTATTTTTAGTGAATATTCAAATTGCAATGGTGTTATGTTTATGGGGATCTATGAATAAAATGCACTAAACCACTAACGTCCATTTGATGAAATAAGGGGTGGAATTGTGCAGAAAGATATAATGTATAACACTGAAATGGATGAAGCGTTAAAAGTTATAGATAAAGGATTGAAGAAGACGATAAATCCAAAACAAATTATTGTAGTGGGAGCTGGTATGGCTGGATTAGTTTCAGCATCTTTATTAAAGGCTGCAGGACATGATGTGAAAATTTTTGAAGCAAACAACCGGGTAGGTGGCCGTATAGAGACAGTTAGAATGGAAGATACCGGATTATATTTAGATGTTGGAGCAATGAGAATTCCGTATACGCATAGATTAACGATGGCATATATAAGAAAATTTGGGCTACAGGTGAGCCCTTTTATTAATAGGAATGAGACGGATATTATCTATGTAAATGGACGGAAAACGACGTTGAAACAATATGAAAAGGATCCGAGTATTTTAAGGTATCCTGTGGAAATGAACGAAGTGGGAAAAACGTCTGAAGAACTATTGTTATTAGCAGTACAGCCGATAATAAATTTTATTAAAAGAAATCCAGAGGAAAATTGGGATGTTGTAGTGAAGGATTTTGGGAGATATTCCACAGGACAATTTTTAAAGTATCACCCTTATCAGTATAATACTTACTTTTCGCCAGTAACAATTGAGATGATCGGTGTTCTATTAGATTTAGAAGGTTTTTTAGAACGGTCGTTTGTAGAGACTTTACGATTTCTATACATTATGCAAGAGGAGAGCGGATTTTGTGAAATTATGGGCGGGAATGATAGATTACCAAAGTCATTTTTACCGCAATTAGAAGAAAATATTATATATAATCAAAAATTAATGAAGTTACATCAACACGATAATGGTGTGACAGCTTTCTATCGGAACGAGGAAACTTTTGAATATAGTAGTATTACAGGAGATTTAGTTATTGTTACTATCCCGTTTTCGACAATGCGTTTTGTAGAAGTAGATCCGTTTGATTCTATATCTCATGAAAAATGGAAAGCAATTCGTGAATTGCATTACATGCCTGCGACGAAAATAGGAATTCAATTTAAAAGCAGATTTTGGGAAGAACAAGGGCAATTAGGTGGCAGAATTATAACAGATTTGCCAATTCGTTATGCCTATTATCCAAGTCATGGAATTGGAGAAAAAGGACCTGCTATGATGTTAGGTAGCTATACATGGTCTTACGATGCATTGTTATGGGATGGTTTATCAAAAGGCGATCGTATTTATTACGCCTTACACAACTTAGCAACAATATTAGATGGTCAAGTGTATGATGAGTTCATATCTGGAATATCAAAAAGCTGGACATTGGATCCGTATGCGCTTGGAGGATTTGCGCTTTTTCAAGCAGGTCAAGAATCTGAGCTACAACCAGCGATTGTCAAACCAGAGGGGAGAATATTCTTCGCTGGAGATCATACAACGCTATATCACGGATGGATTCAAGGTGCGATTGAATCTGGAATTCGTGTAGCGATGGAAGTGAATGAGTAAAATGTATTTAATTCAGAAAATTCTTTACTGTATAACTTGAGATGGATATTATTATATATAAAAGAATTATAGGGAGTGTTTACAGTGAATCCGTTATTATTCGATTTTCCTTCTGAATTTTATACTGACAGGCTTTTTATTCGAATGTCGAAACCAGGAGATGGTAAAGTTGTATATGATGCAATTCAAGCTTCAATACAAGAACTAAAACCTTGGATGGCTTTTGCACAAAAAGAGCAAACAGAGGAAGAAATAGAAGAGAGTATTAGAAAATCGCATATTCAATTTTTGCAACGTGAGGATTTAAGATTACTAGTATTTTCGAAAGAAACAGGTGAATTTATTGCTTCTGCCGGATTACATCGCATTAATTGGGATATACCTCAATTTGAAATCGGATATTGGATTGATACAAGGTTTGGCGGAAAAGGCTATATGGTAGAGGCTGCGAAAGGTATAACGGATTATGCTTTTTCTGAATTGAAAGCAAACCGTGTAGAAATTCGTTGTGATTCTCTAAATAAAAAGAGTAGAGCGATACCTGAGAAATTGGGCTTTAAATTAGAGGGGATTTTAGAAAGTGCGAGTGTTGCAGTAGATGGAAATGGATTAAGGGATATGTGTGTATTTGCAATGACGAGAAATACATATAAAAAAGAAGAGCTGTAAGAAACAGCTCTTCTTTTTGTGTATTATGGTACAGGATGTCCATTAGAGCTTTCGAAAATTGTAAACCATTGTTGACGATCTAAGTTAACGTTTGTAGCAAGAGCGGCCGTTTTTACACGATCTAATTTACCAGATCCAACGATTGGTATCATGTTAGCTGGATGCGCAAGTAACCAAGCATACATAACCGTATCGATACTAGTAACACCGAGCTCAGTAGCAACTTTTTGCACAGTTTCACGTACACGTACGGCGCGTTCTGATTGACCAGTAAAGATTTCCCCACCAGCAAGAGGTGACCAAATCATTGGATTGATTCGTTTTTCTTGGCATAAATCAATTGTCCCTTTTTGAAAGTGCTCAAGCTGCAATGCAGAAACTTCAATTTGGTTCGTAATAAGCGGGAAATCTAAGTAAGAACTTAACATATTAAATTGTGAAGGTAAGAAGTTAGATACACCGAAGTGACGAACTTTTCCGTCTTGTTTTAATTGTGAAAATGCTTTTGCCACTTCATTTGGATCCATAAAAGGGTCGGGACGATGAATAAGTAATACGTCAATATAATCTGTATGTAAATTTTTTAGTGATGCTTCTGCACTTTGAATAATGTGCTCTGCACTAGTATTGTAGTGAGCAACATATCGCTCTGGAAATTTTGGTGATGGGGGAGCGATTCCACACTTTGTAATAATTTGCATGTTTTCTCGTAAGGAAGGCTTTAATTGTAAAGCTTCTCCAAACAACCCTTCACACGTATATCCGCCGTAAATGTCAGCGTGATCAAAAGTAGTAATTCCCATATCCATACAATCTTCAATGAAAGAAAGTAATTCTTGTTTCGTCATATTCCATTCTGCTAAACGCCAAAATCCTTGAATAATACGAGAGAATTCTAGCGTTTCATTCATTTGAACTCGTTCCATTATAAGTACCCCCTTGATGAATGATTATTATTTTGAAAAGGCTTTCTTACTACGTATTATTATATAGTTTGGAGGGCGTACATACAATAAATATGTTTTGCTAAAAAAATGATTTTCTCTATATGCTATAATGTAGAAACATATAGCTATAAGGAGATGTAAGGAATGATTCCAGTAACAATATTAACTGGTTTTCTTGGATCAGGGAAAACGACTTTATTAAATCGTATTTTATCAGAAAATCACGGTAAGAAATTAGCGGTGATTGTAAATGAAATAGGACAAATTGGCATTGATAATCAGTTGATTATGAATGTGGAAGAAGAAATTATGGAAATGACAAACGGTTGTCTATGTTGTACTGTACGTGAAGATTTACTTGTTGCTTTAAAACAGTTACTGGACGTAAAAGCAGAAGGGAAAATGGATTTTGATGGTTTAGTAATTGAAACGACTGGCCTTGCAAATCCAGGGCCGATTATTCAAACATTCTTTTTAGATCCAGTCATTCAATCTGCATACCAAATTAATGGTGTTGTAACGGTGGTAGATAGTTATCATATACATAAACATTTTGAAAAAGGATTAGAAGCAAAAGAGCAAATTGCGTTTGCTGATGTCGTTTTAGTAAATAAATTAGACTTAATTGAAGAGAGTGAGAAAGAAAATCTCTTGCATGAAATTCAAGGAATTAATCCGACTGCAAAGTTAATCGAGGCGACTAACTGTGAGGTAGATATACCATCTTTATTACAAATTCAAACGTTTAAAACGAAAGATACGTTGCAAATTTACCCTCATAAAGAACATAACCACTTAGAAGGTGTGAAATCATTTGTATTACGTGAAGAACGTCCGCTAGATTTACAAAAGCTTAATGAGTGGATGTCAGCTGTCGTTCAAGAGCTAGGGGAATATTTATATCGTTACAAAGGAATTTTATCGATAGACGGAGTAGATAAACGTATCGTTTTCCAAGGTGTACATACGTTATTTGCCGCTTCGTACGATAGAGAGTGGCAAGAGGGCGAAGAGCGAGTAAGTGAAGTAGTTTTTATCGGAAGAGATATTAATAAAGAGTGGTTCCAAGAACATTTTCAGGAGTGTGTGAAATAAGTCTGCGTAAATTGCAGGCTTATTTTTTATGAGCATTCTATTAGAATGCAAAACAGAATTAAATAAGGAAAAGAAACTAAAAATTGATAAAGTGAAACTTTAATCAGTGGGGGGGGTTGTTCATCCCCCACTGATTATCAGCCCTCACCAATCGGGCTTTTACGGGCAACAGGGCCCCCCGCCTAACTTCTTTGCTTCCGCTGAATTTTGAGATGAGGGTCTTACTGTCCGCAAATAGCGGGATAAATGTATAATAAAAAGCCTGCTTTCACAGGCTTATGTTTTCGTCTATTAGTAACTCCATTACAACACCTACAACTGGACCTTCATCATCAATATCACCATTTAAGCGGAAACCAAATGATTCATATAGTCCCATTGCAAGTTTGTTGTCTGGATGTAAACTTAAGTAAATTATTTTACATTCGAATTTTTCTTGTAAGAATTGAATGAGTAAGCGAAGGAAACGTTTTGCGTATCCTTTTCCTTGATATTGTTGGTCAATCATAAAGCGATCGAGCCATACGCTTTTATGTTTTTCTGAATACCATCCATACATTGCGTATCCTACAAGTGTTTCTCCATCATATAAACCTACTGACGTTCCGTTTCCTTCATATAATGATTCTGCTAAAGAAAACGCGTTACTTTCAATAAATTGTTGCTGATCTTTTGTGACGTTTAAAGCAACTACTGAACGCCAATTTTTTGCTGTTACTTCACAAATGTGAAGATTCATAATTCCAACTCACCTTCTAAATTAATATAGCTTTAAAGCTAATATGGATAATTTTACTTGTTATTTTGGTCAAGTCAAGGATAAATACATAAAAAGGCAGCTGAATACCAGATTCAGCTGCCTAGAAAATATAATGGATTAGTTTATTGCTTCTTTCAATGTGTTTACGTTTTCTTCCATTAAAGTGAAGTAATCTTTATTATTTTTCGCATCATCTTCAGAAATAGTAGCTAAGTGATTTAAGCGTAAAACTTTTGTACCAGTTTCTTTTTGAATTACGGATGCTACTTTTGGAGTAGAGAACGTTTCGAATAAAATATATTTTAGACTATGTTCTTTTACTGTTTTTGTAATGTCAGCAAGCTGCTTTTGAGATGGTTCATCAGAAGCTGAAATTCCAGCGATAGGAATTTGTTTTAGGCCGTATCGTTGTTCCCAGTAACCATAGGCAGCATGAGAAACTAAAATTTCTTTCGTTTTTGCGTTCGCTACAGCTGCCTTAAATTGATCGTCTAAATCAGTAAATTTAGTTTGAAGTGCTGCGAAGTTTTTTTCGAATTCTTGTTTATGTTCAGGTTGTAATTCTACAAGTGCATTTTTAATTTTTTCCGCCTGTTTCATTGCTAGAGTAGGATCTAACCAAACATGCGGGTCTTTATCGTGATGATGTTCATCTTCTTTATGGCCATCTCCATGATCATGATGCTCTTCTTCAGTAGAAGCACGAAGCTCAATACCTTTAGATGCATTTACAATTTTAACATTTTCTTTTTGTAATGTTTTTTCCATTTTTTCAGCAAATGGTTCTAATTCAGCGCCGTTATAAACGAATAAATTAGCTTTTGCAACTTGTACTGTTTGTTTTTGACTTGGTTCAAATGTATGTGAATCTGCACCAGGTGGGTAAATTGCTTCAACATTTACATAGTCGCCACCGATTTTCTTTGCAAAATCAGCGAGTGGGAAAATCGTTGTATAAACTGTTAGCTTTCCATCTTTCTTGGCATTACTTTCTTTTTTATTTGAGCAGCCAGCGAAAATTAAGGTAAAAATAAGTAAGAATGAAAATATAGTCAATCTTTTAGGCATGAAGTTCTCCTCTTTTCTTTTTTACGGATATATTTTCCCCAATTATAGAAGAAAAATATCATTTTAATACAAAACGGAATAATTACGTTTTAGTTTGCGAACTTAGTATAATACATCTTTAATAAAGTTGCAATAAATAATAATCATTCCGATTTGTTTTTGTTATAAAGTTGTCAAATATAAGTGTATTATTTTTGCAAATGCATGCATATGTGACAACGCTGTTTTCATATATTGAAAAGGAGGTTAAAGAGGGGGATGAGCGCTTGGGTTACTTAATGGAAGCTATTTTATTAATATTAGCGGTAGTATTGCCATTATCTTTTGTATTAATTTTTTTAAGAAGATTAATAAGTAATTTAGGGGACGCTACAACAATAACGAAATTACAAGAGAGAGATGAGAAAAAAGAGTGAGTAAAACACTATGCGTACGCATAGTGTTTTACTTGTGGTAAAATAAGAGCAGGAAACTCCTGAAGGTTGTATTTTACTGAAGGAGAGAAAAGTAAAATAAGAGGTATATGCATATATGAATAAGCGAACAGCGTTAATACTTGGTGCAAGTGGTTTAGTTGGACAAGAGATAACGCGTCTATTACTTGAATCAGATTACTATGATTCGGTTACTATTTTTGTAAGAGAGCCAATGCAATGGCAACATGAAAAGTTACAGCAGAAACAAGTTGATTTTTCGGTATTAGAGGAATATAAAGAGTTCTTTGCTGTGGATGATGTTTTTAGTTGCTTAGGAACAACAATAAAAAAAGCAAAAACAAAAGCAAATTTTAAAAAAGTAGATTATGAATATACGTTACGAGCTGCTTGTTTAGCTGAAAAACAAGGGGTACAAAATTTCCTTGTTGTGTCTTCTATGGGAGCGAATCCTAAATCATTTTTCTTTTATTCACAAGTGAAAGGAAGAATGGAAGAAGAATTGCAAAAGTTAGTGATCGGTGGTATTCACATTTTTAGACCATCATTATTAGTAGGAAATCGACAAGAATTTCGTTTCGGCGAACGAATGGCTGAAAAGTTATCTCGTATTATTCCTTTTATCTTTAAAGGGGCTTTCAAAAAGTATAAACCAATTTCAGCTAAAGATGTGGCGAAAGGGATGTATATAACCGCGCTGCGCGAAGAATCTGGTATCCATACTTATAATTCAAATGAAATTCCAACGATAGAATAAATAAAACCGAGAAGAATGACTTCTCGGTTTTATTTATTCGTATGAATTTTTCCTGGTGCTCGCTTATATTGGTGAGGTTCTTGCAATTCAAAGCCAAGTTCATTGGCTGCTATTCTCGGGAAGTACGGGTTGCGAAGTAACTCACGTCCGATGAAAATTAAATCTGCTTCGTTATCATTTAAAATTTGCTCTGCTTGAGATCCAGTCGTAATCAATCCAACTGCACCAGTTGCAATGTTAGCATGCTCTTTAATATGTTTAGCATATTGTACTTGATACCCAGGATAAACATCGATGCGTGCAGGGACAACAGCCCCAGAGCTACAATCAATTAAATCTACTCCTTGTTCTTTCATCCATTTTGTATACTGAACATAATCTTGAACTGTTAACCCGTCAGGATGATAATCATTTGCTGAAATACGGACAAATAACGGTCCGTTCCAAACTTCATTTATCGAGTCAATGATTTCGCGTAAGAAACGATAGCGGTTTTCAGGTGAACCACCATATTCATCAGTCCGCTTATTGGAAAGCGGAGAAAGAAATTCATTAATAAGATAACCGTGAGCACCGTGTATTTCAATAACATCAAATCCGGCTTGTTTTGAACGTAACGCGGCCCTCTGAAAAGCTAATATAGTCTCTTTGATTTGCTGTATATTCATTTCTACGGGTATTTTCATCGTATCATTAAAAGGAATTGCAGAAGGAGCGAAAGCATTCGTATCTAATTCAGCTTTTCTTCCGGCGTGAGCGAGTTGAATGGCAGCTTTTGCACCGTTATCATGTATAAAAGTAGTCGTTTTATGTAAGCCTTCAATTAGGTTGTCATCCCAAATGCCTAAGTCTTTGTTAGAAATTCGTCCTTCAGCTAAAACCGCAGTTGCTTCAACCATAACTAAACCTACTTGGCCAGCAGCGCGAGTTCCATAATGAATGAGATGGAAATTCGTAACGCGGCCATCTTCATTCCCCGATGAATACATACACATAGGCGACATAACGATACGATTTTTTAGTGTAACGTTCTTAATTGTATAAGGTGAAAAAAGCTTGGAATTCATCAAATAGCCCCCTTGATTGAATTTTCTTATATTTTAACATTTTCTTTTTTGTTTCCCTAATAAAACGCTTATACGAAAAATTTTGTTTATTCGTGTTACAATGACTAATATGAACTGAATTGGAGGATGACATATGTACCAGGCTTATTATGAAAGCGAAGTAGGTTTGCTAGAAATTACAGCAAATCAAGAAGGAATTACGTCTGTTATATTTGTTGATGAACGACAAGAAGAGAATAAAAATGAAATGATAGAACAATGTATAAATGAGTTAGATGAATATTTTAAAGGGAAAAGAAAAGAGTTTACGGTCCCGCTGTCTGCGGAGGGAACCGCATTTCAAAAAAATGTATGGGATGCACTTTATACTATTCCGTACGGCGTAAGTGCTTCATATTTAGATATTGCAGAGAAAGTTGGAAATACAAAAGCTGTACGGGCAATAGGAGGGGCAAATAGTCGGAATCCAATTTCAATAATCGTTCCATGTCACCGTGTAATAGGAAAGAGTGGAAAGCTTGTTGGATATGCTGGTGGTTTATGGAGGAAAGAGTGGTTATTAAAACACGAAGGTATTTTGAAATGACGTATGGATGGGAAGAGGGATTGTTTTGAAATGTATAAATTGTGGGCAACCTTGCGAGGAGGAACAGTTAAATTGTACAAGTTGTCAGCGAAACTTGGATAATGAACAAGATGAAGGTAGCTCGTTAATAGATAAAGAACTAGAAGTATATGTAGGGAGACAATATCCATATTACAAAAGGAAATGGGAGCTTGAGAATAAGCGGATTGCTAGGTGGAGCTGGAATGGTTGGGCTGCTATTTTCAATATAGGCTGGCTAGGATATCGTAAGTATTATGTACCAGCTGCTTTATTTATGTTGTTATTAGTAGCGTGTGATGCATTTTCGTATTATATGGGATTTAATGTAGCGTTGCCAATCATTAATATGGTGCCGCTTACGTTTTTATTACTCATTTTTATTCTGTTTGGAATGGGGATTTTTGCAAATGGATTATACTATCAATTTGCGGAAAGACGTATATACCGAATAAAAGCAAGAGAAATAAAAGATAAATCAGTTGAAAACTATCTTATCCATGATAGCGGCGGAACGAGCAAAATGGGAGCGACAATTGTTACTATTTTAGCAGTTGCTAGCATATTTTTTAGTCATTTCTTTTTTCCGACTGACCGAGACGTTATTCAAAAGGTTCGTACCAGCTCGCTTTATGAATATCCTTTCTTTTCAATAGGTGAATCTTTCGAAAATTATTTTCAAAATTCAGGTTGGATATATTATCGTGGAACGGAAGGGTTAGAATTAGTAGAATTCCAAGGATATAACGCCGGAACGCCAAGGCAAAAAGTGGCGATTCAATTTGTTGTCGATTATAAATTGGGTGAAGTGGAACCATACTCACTTACGGTTAATGGTGAATCTAAAAATGAAGAAGAGTTTTTGAAGATGATGGAAGAAATATTTAAGGTCCAAAATCCATTTGATATAGAGGATGGATTACAAGTAAATGCTATTCAAAAAAGCGGCTGGAAAGAAATTTCTGACCGCTTTTTTCTATGTTTGTTAAAATAAATATTTAAAATAATCAGAATCTTTTGTATAATGAAATATATTATATAGGATTTAACTTATACATATAGATTGGGGGAAGGAAGAATGAAGAGAAAGACAACAACAATTGCTGCACTTGCGTTAACGACGAGTGTATTGGTTGCAGGATGTGGGAATGGTGAGAAGGCTTCGACAACGAAGAAAGAATCGAATAAGGGAATGGCAGATAAACAAGTTTTAAATTTGCTAGAAACAGCTGAAATTCCTTCAATGGATACATCTAAATCAACGGATTCTGTATCTTTCCGGGTATTTGTAAATGCAATGGAAGGTTTATATCGTCTAGATAAAGATAATAAACCAACACCAGGCATGGCAAAAGATGTGAAGATTAGTGAAGATAAAAAGACATATACATTTGAATTACGTGATGCGAAATGGTCAAATGGTGATCCAGTTCGAGCACAAGATTTTGTATATGCATGGCAACGTACATTAGATAAAGCAATAGCGGCAGAATATGCATTCATCTTATTTGATGTGAAAAATGCACAGAAAGTAAATAAAGGAGAATTACCATCAGATCAATTGGGGGTTAAAGCGAAGGATGATAAAACGTTGGTAGTAGAATTAGAGCAACCAGCACCTTATTTTCTTGAGCTTACGTCATTCCCTACATTTTTCCCATTAAATGAAAAATATGTGAAAGAGCAAGGAGATAAATATGGATTAGAAGCAGATAAATTATTATATAATGGACCATTTACAATGAGTCAATGGAAACATGAACAAAATTATCAGTTAAAGAAAAATCCTAATTATTGGGATAAAGATACTGTAAAGTTAGACGAAATTAATGTAAGTATTGTGAAGGAAACAAGCACGGGAGTAAATTTATATGATAGTGATCAAGCAGATCGAGTTATTTTAACTTCTGAATTTGTTGATAAATATAAAAAAAATAAACCAGATGAATTTAAAACGAAGTTAGATCCACGCATATATTTCTTGCGTTTTAACCAAAAAAATGCAACATTTAAAAACCAAAAAGTACGTGAAGCAATTGATTTGGCATATGATAAAAAAGGAATTGCTGATGTCATTTTAAATGACGGTTCATTGCCAGCATATTTCTTAGTACCTGAAAAATTCACGACAGGTCCGGATGGAAAAGACTTCCGCTCTGTAAATAAAAACTTCCGTGATAGTAAAGATAATGCAGAGAAAGCAAAAAAATTATGGGAAGAAGCGAAGAAAGAGCTTGGTCAAGATACAATTACGGTTGAATTACTAAACGATGATAACGGTAGCCGTAAAAAAGTAGGCGACTTTATTAAAGAAGAACTAGAGAAAAACTTGCCTGGTATTAAAGTGAATTTGAAACAGCAACCATACAAGCAGAAGCTAGATTTAGAAAAGAAATTCCAATATGAATTCTCATTATCTGCATGGAGCCCTGATTATCCGGATCCAATGACTTATATTGATATGTTTGTTACTGGAAGCTCATTTAATGAAATGGATTATTCTAATCCGAAGTATGATGATTTAGTAGCGAAATCAAAAGGAGAGCTATTAAAAGATGATAAAGCACGCTGGAATGCACTTGCGGAAGCTGAAAAAATCTTAATTGGTCAAGACGCAGCAATTTCTCCTACGTACCAACAAAGTACAGCTTATTTAGAGAAGCCATTTGTAAAAGGTATTGCTAATCATACGTTTGGTGGGGACTTTAGTTATAAATGGGCATATATTACAAAAAAATAGTACAATAAAAGATGAGCGAATCTTCGCTCATCTTTTATTGTATAAGGAGGAATTATAGTTGTTAAGGGGAATCAATCATATTTGTTTTTCGGTATCTAATTTAGAAAACTCTATTATGTTTTATGAAAAAGTATTAGAAGGAGAATTATTAGTTAAAGGGAGGAAATTGGCGTATTTTAACATATGTGGAGTATGGATAGCGCTTAATGAAGAGACACATATTCCGAGAAATGAGATTCATCAATCTTATACGCACATTGCATTTTCTGTTGAACAAGAAGACTTTGAATATCTAATACAGCGATTAGAAGAAAATGATGTTCATATTTTAAAAGGAAGAGAACGTGATGTCAGAGATTGCGAATCTATATACTTTGTTGATCCTGACGGTCATAAATTTGAGTTTCACTCAGGGACACTGCAAGATCGTTTAAATTATTATAGAGATGAGAAACCTCATATGACATTTTATTAGGGAGGGATAGCATTTGCATGCACTTGTAATTGGTGGAACAGGAATGCTAAAGAGAGTTTCTATGTGGCTTTGTGAGCAAGGGTTTCATGTTTCTATTATCGGGCGAGATGAAGTGAAATTAGAAAATGTTAAGCGGATGAGTTCTACACCAGAAAATATTACATGCCTTTCGTTAGATTATCATAATGATGAAGATGTAAAGCTAGCTATTAAAAGTACAGTTGAGAAAAATGGCCCAATCACATTAGTTGTTGCATGGGTACACTCAAGTGCAAAGCATGCACTATCAAATATTTGTAAAGAACTAGATTTATCGTCTAAAACATATAGTTTATTTCATATTTTAGGTAGTAAAGCATCACGTATGACTGCACAAAAAATAGGGAGTACGCGATGTAGTTATCATAGAATTATTTTAGGTTTTATTTTAGAAGATACATATGGAAGATGGCTTACTCATGAAGAGATAGCTGATGGAGTTATAAAAGGGATTGAAAGTAAACGAGCGGAGTGGATTGTAGGGAGAGCTGAACCGTGGGAATTACGACCGAAATGGTGAGGGGGAGTAAGAAATGAAAACAACTATATATGTAACAAGGCATGGTGAAACAGAGTGGAATGTAGCGAAGCGAATGCAAGGACGGAAAAATTCTGCTTTAACTGAAAATGGTATAGTTCAGGCGAAACAATTAGGGAATCGAATGAAATATTTACCAATTCATGCGATCTATAGTAGTCCGAGCGAAAGAACACTTCATACGGCAGAGTTAATAAAAGGAGAACGCGATATACCCATTATAGCGGATGAGCATTTCTATGAAATCAACATGGGCATATGGGAAGGACAAACAATCGCGGATATAGAAAAGCTATTTCCAGAAGAAGTACATCTATTTTGGAATGAGCCACATCTTTTTCAGTCAACATCAGGAGAAAATTTTGAGGCTGTTCATAAAAGAGTAATGGAGGGGATGCAGCTTCTTTTAGAAAAACATAGAGGAGAAAACATATTGATTGTTTCTCATGCGGCAGCAGCAAAATTACTTGTAGGGCATTTTGCGGGAATTGAAATAGAAAATGTGTGGGATGATCCATTTATGCATAGTGCCAGTTTGAGCATAATAGAATTTGAAGAGGGTAATGGTAAAGTGAAACAATTTGCAGATATAAGTCACTTTCAATAAATGTAAAAAAGGCCGCAAAACGGCCTTTTTTGGGTGGTATAAAAACTAGCAGTTACGTTTTTTATACCAGAAGTGATCGAATTTCTTATTTTTGCAAGATGGGAATTTATGTCCGCTATCGTGACAGTCTTTACCATGATCCCATGAATCATCGCAAGAGTGACCGTGTCTGTTAGGGAAGAATTCGCATTTTTTACAGAAACTTCGTTTTGTCCAGAAAAATTTCTTTTCAAAGCGTATGCATTTTGTGACGAAAGTACAATGTTTTCTGCGAGTGCGTTTTGTAACTAAAACGCATTCTTTTCTACGCGTCACTTTCGTAACGAACGTCCATTTTTGAACACGTACACGAGTACATTTTGTAACAAATGTCCATTTTTTTACATGCGTACATTTTGTAACGAAAGTACAATGTTTCACGCGAGTACATCTTGTTCTTGGACATTTACGCCCTGTAGTACATTTACATTCTGTAGTACATTTATGATGAGAGAATTTATCATCATCGCATTCAAAAGTACTTGGATCTTGGTGTAAGAAATCCTCCATCCCAGCACTTTTGATTTCTTCAACAGCTTTTCTAATATCACGTTTCATAGAAATCCTCCTTATCATGTATTAAGTTGAAAAGGTATTCTTTTTCCTTAACATGATATGAGAGATGAAGTCTTTCTGAACAAGACAAGAGTGTAATTTTCTATAAATAGATGATAGCGGATGTATGGACAAGACAAGGCGCATACATTGAAGGAAGAGAACTGAGAAGGGATGAGAAAACATGCTGCCTTCATATGATTTTTTTGTTCATCCAATGTACTTAGTGGAATTGAAAAAAGACATTTGGTCAGATAGTCCAGTGCCAGCAAAATTAACTTATGGAAAAAAGAAATATGACATTGATATCGTATACCGAGGAGCTCATATTCGTGAGTTTGAGAAAAAATCTTATCATGTTATGTTTTATAAACCAAAAAGATTTCAAGGTGCGAAAGAGTTTCATTTGAATTCTGAGTTTATGGATCCGTCTCTCATAAGAAATAAATTATCACTAGACTTCTTTCATGATATTGGTGTACTTTCGCCAAAATCACAACATGTATTCATAAAAATTAATGGTCAAATTCAAGGTGTGTATTTACAGTTAGAATCAGTTGACGAAAACTTTTTGAAAAATAGAGGATTACCGAGTGGTTCTATTTATTATGCGATAGATGATGATGCGAATTTTTCATTAATGAGTGAACGAGATAAAGATGTTAAGACAGAGCTCTTTGCGGGTTATGAATTTAAATATTCGAATAAAAATAGTGAAGAACAACTGAGTGAATTTGTATTTCAAGCGAATACTTTGACGAGGGAAGTCTATGAAAAAGAGATTGGGAAGTTTCTACATGTAGATAAATATTTACGATGGTTAGCAGGAGTTATTTTTACGCAAAACTTTGATGGTTTTGTTCATAACTATGCACTATATCATAACGATGAAACAAATTTATTTGAAGTTATACCGTGGGATTATGATGCGACTTGGGGGCGAGATGTACAAGGGAGACCGCTTAATCATGAATATATTCGCATTCAAGGGTATAACACGTTAAGTGCAAGATTGTTAGACATACCTGTATTTAGAAAGCAGTATCGAAGTATTTTAGAAGAAATATTAGAAGACCAATTTACAATTTCGTTTATGAGGCCAAAAGTAGAAGGGTTGTGTGAATTGATTCGTCCATATTTACTACAAGATCCATATATGAAAGAAAAACTAGAAACATTTGATCAAGAGGCTGATATGATTTATGAATATATAAATAAAAGAAGAAAGTATATACAAGACCACTTACATGAATTGGATTAATTTTGAAAGAGATTGAAACGTTATCAATCTCTTTTTTTTGTATAATAAAGATGTATCAATAAAAATGAAGTAATATATTTGATAGAGAATGGGGATGCGGATATATGAGGATTAAATGGATTGATTGGGTAAAACAAATACAATCTATAGCTCAAGCAGGTTTAACGTATTCTAAGGATGTGTATGATATTGAGCGTTTCCAGCAATTACGGGATATTTCTATTTCAATGATGTCACATTACACGAAAACAGATTGGGAAGTCGTAGAGGAATTATTTGCAAGTGAGACAGGCTATCAAACACCTAAAGTTGATATAAGAGCGGTTGTTTTTCAAAATGAAAAGTTATTATTTGTGAAAGAAAAAAGCGATGGGAAATGGGCATTGCCAGGTGGATGGGCTGATGTCGGTTATACGCCAACCGAAGTTGCAGCAAAAGAGGTTGGCGAAGAGACAGGTTATGAGGTAGATCATTTTAAGTTACTAGCTATATTTGATAAAGAAAAACATCAACCATCTCCATCGGCGACGCATGTATATAAGATTTTCATTGGATGCGAGATTATTGGTGGAGAAAAGAAAACTAGCATTGAAACAGAAGAGGTGGAGTTTTTTGGTGAAAATGAAT
The DNA here is from genome assembly GCF_038006445.1 of Bacillus sp. FSL K6-1218. Taxonomy (NCBI): domain Bacteria; kingdom Bacillati; phylum Bacillota; class Bacilli; order Caryophanales; family Bacillaceae; genus Bacillus; species Bacillus sp. FSL K6-1218. The sequence continues at coordinate 1,987,263 of NZ_JBBOVE010000001.1, forward strand.
TGCCTAATTTATCAATTGCTAGAAATACAGAAGAACAAATTAAAGAGATGTTTGCCTACATGAAAGACCCGCAGAAAGAGAAATTAATAGATTAATCCTGTTTGAATTGTACATATTGTTAAAATGAAGATATTGGCAGATTGCAGCCTTTATGTAATAATGGGATGGTATGTGAAGAAAAAAGGAGATAAAAAAGAACATGTTAGCAAACATAATAGATCAGTTATTGCAATTTTTTGCAAGCTTAGGTTACTTTGGAGTAGCTCTTGCTTTAATGATTGAAGTAATCCCAAGTGAAATTGTACTTTCGTATGCTGGCTTTTTAGTAGCGAATGGTAAAATTAGTTTTGTTGGTGCAGTTATCGCCGGAACGATTGGTGGTACTTTAGCACAAATCTTTTTATACTGGCTTGGATACTACGGAGGGCGTCCGGTTGTAGAGAAATATGGGAAATATCTACTTATTAATAAACATCATTTAGACATAGCGGAAGGTTGGTTTAAGCGTTATGGAGCAGGCGTAATATTTTCTGCGCGCTTTATCCCAGTAGTACGTCATGCGATCTCTATTCCAGCAGGACTAGCTAAGATGCCATTAAAACTATTTACACTTTATACGGTTGTAGCGATCATTCCATGGTCAATTCTATTTATATACTTAGGTGAAAAACTTGGTGGGAATTGGCGACAAATTAAAGAGTATGCATCTGATTACACACATTACATAATTATAGGAGCTGTTCTTTTTATTGCTCTATACTTTGGTTTAAAGTATTTCAAAAAGAAAAAAGCATCGCGTTAAAGTCAATGATTTTTCATTGGCTTTTTTTATTTGTTTCGGCAAGAAGGCTCCATCTGATTTGTGTTACGGGTGAAACCCAACAATTCAGGGGGAGATGAATTGCCGTCAGAAGGTAGTCTGAACTCTTATGTTTCTTTTTGTCTTACGATACAATCTGCCCTTAGATAAGGAGGGAATATCTCTTAAGATAACGAAATTGGATAACAATCATCATTTGGTTACTTGCACCAAAAGTAATTAATAAGTTTAATGAACTCTCTAAGAAAGGTGGTGAAAACAATGGCTAGAAAGAAAGCAGTGAAAGTATTACGGAAACAAAAGAAAAGAGAAACCATGCAACGATTCACGCAGAAACAAAATATCGGACGAGCTTGCCTTACTGCAAAAGAATTTCGCTTACTACAACGCATGTCACATAGTTCAAAAGCATTACGAAATGTTGGATTGTACACGATTAAACAAAGTTATTTGAACCATAATAAAATGGCTACTGTAAAAGAAGTGGATACTGCCATGCAAACCGATAGGAACTACTGGGGCATGCAATCAAACTCTGTTCAAGCGATTCGTAGAGCCTTATTTACAGAGGTAAAAAGCTTTTTTAAAGCAATGGAACAGTGGAGGGAAAATCCTGAGAAGTTCACAGGGCGTCCTAAATTTCCAAATTATTCTCGTTCAATTGACAAACGAATCATTGAAATCTATCAAGTTCCAAAAGTGGATGATAACGGGTATTGGAAAATCCCGATGAATGTTGCATTCAGAAAAAAATTCGGTTCCATTAAAATATGTATGCCTAAAAACTTAAGAAATAAAAAAATCTCCTACATTGAGATTGTACCGAAGCAAAAAGGTCGGTTCTTTGAGGTGCATTACACATATGAAATGCATGTTTCTCAAATGAAGAAACCATCCACGACTACGAGTAACGCTTTGAGTTGCGATTTAGGTGTAGATCGGTTATTAAGTTGCGTAACAAATACAGGTGATGCATTTTTAATTGATGGGAAAAAATTGAAATCCATTAACCAGTACTTCAACAAAATGATACGTAATCTCCAACAGAAAAATGTGGAAAACGGACTTTCAAAACGTGTTGTAACGAATAAAATGGCTGCACTTTGGCATAAACGAGAACGACAAATCAATGGTTACATTTCACAAACGGTAGGCTTGTTGTTCAAAAAAGTGAAAGCATTCGATATAGATACGATTGTCGTAGGGTATAACACGGGTTGGAAACAAAAATCTGATATGGGAAAAAAGAATAATCAAAAGTTTGTTCAAATTCCATTTCATAAACTGATGGCAGCAATTGAGAATAAATGTGTAAAAGAAGGTATACGATTTTTAAAACAAGAAGAAAGCTATACTTCAAAAGCTAGTTTTCTTGATAAAGATCCGGTTCCAGTTTGGTCTAAGGATGATAGTGCGTATTATCGCTTTAGTGGAAAACGAATCACTCGTGGTCTGTACCAAAGTAAAGCAGGAATATGTATCCACGCTGATATTAATGGTGCATTGAATACATTGCAAAAATCAAAAGTTGTAGAATGGGATGACAATCTCAAAGTGAAAACACCGATTCTATTAGAAGTGCAAAAACGTAAGGCTGTTGCTTCGCGCATAGCTTAGTGGGTGTGTCAACCATCCATGTGTACTCGACTTGTCGGGGCTTGTAGCACACGCCGGATTCATCTGAGTGGTGGCTTCTTCTGCAAGGAAGAGTTGCTCTTTTTCGAAAGGGTGGTGCAAGTGGGAAATAATCGTTCGTTACCAGTACTAATCAAAAACTTACTTGGGGTGTTACCGTAAGGTGGCATGAATGCTAGAGCGTCAAACTGTCTATCGATAGACGAAAAGACCTAGCGTTCTAACTCAAGCCCCCACTGAAACGCTTCATCTCAGTGGGGGTAGTTGACTTGTTTCGGTTCTAAAAAAAAAGAGTTGTCCATAATGTATAATAATAAAGCGTAGCGGAGGAATGTGATGAAAGGGTCACCGTTTATACGTGGAACAATATTTTTAACGATGGCAACGATGATATCAAAAATGTTAGGGTTTATATATGTTATACCATTTACAGCGATGGTCGGTACGAGTGGTTACGTTCTATACACATATGCATATCGTCCTTATACCATCATGCTCAGCATAGCAACAATGGGATTACCGCTAGCTGTTTCAAAGATGGTATCAAAATATGATCAACTGAATGACTATCATACGGTTAAGAGAGTATTGAAAAGTGGAATTGTGTTTATGTTTATAATGGGAGTAATTTCGTGTATTGCTTTATATATGCTAGCTCCACATTTAGCTAAACTTGTAATCGATGGGAATGATCAAACGGGGAATAGTGTAGCAGCGGTTACAAATAATATTCAAATTGTAAGTTTTGCGTTAATACTTGTACCAGTAATGAGCTTGTTAAGGGGTTTTTTTCAAGGATTTCAGTCAATGGGACCTTCTGCATTAAGCGTAGTTGTGGAGCAATTTTTTCGCGTCTTAACCATTTTGATAGGAAGCTTTGTCGTTTTATATGTTTTAAAAGCGTCTGTTTCATTAGCGGTTGGTATTTCAACGTTCGGTGCATTTATGGGAGCTGTAGGTGGATTAACTGTTTTAAGTGCATATTACATAAGAAGGAGAAGGCATTTAAAGAAAAAAGAGATGGCAAGTATACCACAAACAACAAAATCCTTTTTCTCATTGTATAAGGAGCTCTTTACATATTCTATTCCTTTTGTTGTGGTGGGCTTAGCAATTCCGTTGTATCAGACGATTGATACATTTACAATTAATAAACTACTTATACAAATAGGGTATATGCAAGGAGAAGCGGAAAAAATTAATGCGATAATTGGTCTTGTTCAAATGGTTGTGCTCATCCCGGTATCCGTTGCGACAGCTTTTAGTATGTCTCTCGTACCAGAGATGACGAAAGCTTACACAGCAGGAAATACGAAGCTATTGTACAAACATTTTACGAGAACAAATGTATTAGTAGTAGCGATTACGGTACCGGCGGCAATTGGAATGATGGTGTTAGCCAAGCCTGTATATACTCTTTTATTCGGTGCTGGAAATGATCCAGAGATGGGGAGAATCATTTTACAGTATTATGCTCCTGCTTGCATATTATTTTCTCTTTTTACAGTAACGGCTGCTATGCTACAAGGAATCAATCAACAGCAGAAGACGGTGCTAGGACTAGTGATTGGAATTATTGTGAAGATAGTTTTAAATATTGTATTGCTTCCGTATTTCGATTATGTAAGTTTTATCATTTCAACATACGCGGGCTATACGATTTCAGTCGGGTTTAACTTGTGGATGCTTTCTAAATATGTTATAAAGGCAACATAAGCTTTTAAGGCAGAGAGCACTCTGTCTTTTTCTATGTTTATAATATTTTTCTTATAAAAACGTTTTCAAAATAATTTTTCTATTGAATTTTAAACGTATGTTTCATATGCTGAGAATGGCGGTTTAAAAACTGTGATTTAAGAGAGGTAGATTCCTACATGTAAAAAGAATCGGGGTGATAGTATGTTAAATATATATTTAACAGACCGAAACGGAAAACTACAAGAGATTGAGGAAATGCAAAAGGGGTGCTGGATTAATGTACTTCATCCAACAGAAGAAGAAATTCAATATCTAGTACAAACTTTAAATGTAGACTTAGATTTCATTAAAGACCCTTTGGATGATGAAGAACGCTCTCGTATTGAAAAGGAAGACAATAATACTTTAATTATCGTGGATATTCCGACAGTTAGACATGACGAAGAAGGAAATTCGATTTATGACACGATTCCAATAGGTATGATTGTGATGCCAGATTGTTTTGTTACAATCTGCTTAGAAGAGAATCCAATTTTTGAACGTTTTATTAATCAACGTATTAAAGAATTTTATACGTTTAAGAAGACGCGCTTTGCACTTCAGCTCTTATATACGATTTCTACTTATTATTTAAGATACTTAAAGCAAATAAATCGAAAAACAATTGATTTAGAGCATCAATTAAATCAGTCAATGAAAAATAAAGAGATTTTCACATTATTAGGCCTTGAGAAAAGTTTAGTATACTTTACAACGTCATTAAAGGCTAATAAAATTGTAATTCAAAAGTTAATGCGTAATAGTACATTTTTAAAAATGTATGAAGACGATCAAGATTTATTAGAAGATGTATTAATTGAAAATAAACAGGCTATTGAAATGGCGGAAATATATAGTCACATTTTAAGTGGAATGATGAATACTTTTAGCTCCGTTATATCAAATAATTTAAATAGTGTTATGAAACTGTTAACGTCAATTACGATCATTTTATCTTTACCGACGATGGTTTCTAGTTTCTTTGGAATGAACGTAAAGGTTCCGTTTGAAGGGGAAGCCCACGGTTTTGTAATTGTACTCATCATATGTGTAACACTATCTTTCACGTTAGCTTTTGTTTTTTGGAAGAAACGTTACTTTTAACGATAAAAAAGCTGCTCTAGCATAGTTATATAACTACGCTAGAGCAGCTTTTTTGCTATGAAATCTCAAATTTTGAATAGAATATAACTTGTACAATGTAATGTATATAAAGGGTATGTATTCCATATAAACCTTGTCCAATTAATGAAATGGGGTTAAAATTACATATTGTTAATGAAAAGTTGGAGGAAATACATCATGGAATTGTTTCAATTACCGAAAGCATTCCTGCAAATGAATACAATTTTTATCTCCATATTGATCGAAGCACTTCCTTTCGTGCTCATTGGTGTATTTATTTCAGGATTTATTCAAATGTTCGTGACAGAAGATATGGTAGCAAAATGGATGCCGAAAAACCGATTTCTGTCTGTTTTAGTAGCTACTTTTTTAGGGATGTTGTTTCCAGGTTGTGAATGTGGAATCGTTCCGATTGTAAGACGATTAATCGGAAAAGGGGTTCCGCCATATGCGGGGATTGCATTTATGTTAACTGGGCCAATTATTAATCCAGTTGTTTTATTTGCAACATACGTTGCCTTTGGAAGTAGTATGCACATGGTATGGTATCGTTCTATTGTAGCGATTATTGTAGCAATTATCGTTGGAATTATATTATCATTTATGTTTAAAGAACATCAATTAAGAGATGATCACTTCCCAGAAGTGAATCATAAGCGTCCATTACGTAAAAAAATGTGGGATGTATGTACGCATGCTGTTGAAGAATTTTTCTCGATGGGAAAATATTTAGTATTAGGTGCGTTAATTGCAGCTGCAGTTCAAACGTTCGTACAAACTTCAACACTTCTTGCTATAGGACAAGGGCCGTTCTCTTCACCAGCTGTTATGATGGGACTTGCTTATATATTATCACTTTGTTCAGAAGCGGATGCGTTTATTGCTTCATCATTCCAAAGTACATTTTCAACAGCATCACTTGTCGCGTTCCTTGTTTATGGACCGATGGTGGATATTAAAAATATGTTTATGATGCTTGCGACATTTAAAACGAAATTTGTAATTGTCGTTACAGTTACAGTTACACTCGTTGTTTATGCAAGCTCACTACTCATTTATGCGATGGGGTGGTAGGTTATGTTTCGAGCGTATATATTATTAGGTTTTACAATATTAATTGCGCAGCTTCATATTTCTGGTAACATTACGAAGTATATCAATATGAAGTATGCTTATTTATCAACAACAGCAGCAATTATTTTAGGTTTCTTAACGATTGTACAAATTATCGTCGTTTTCCAAAAAGAGCACCAAAAGGAAAAAGAAAAAAATGATTGCAGTTGTGACCATAGCCATTGCGGGCATGATCATTCAAAAGATGAGAATACATGGTGGAAAAAAGCATTTTCGTACTCCTTGTTTTGTTTTCCAATTATCTCAGGATTATTTTTCCCGATTGCAACGTTAGATTCAGATATTGTTAAGGCAAAAGGATTTCATTTTCCTGTTGCACAAGCAGAAAGTAAGGATCCATTTATGACAAGACAATTTCTAAGACCTGATACGAGCATTTATTACGGGAAAGAAGGATACCGCGGTGTAATGGAAAAAGGGAAGAAAGAGTTTGTTACGAAAGACAATATTAATTTGAAAGACGAAGACTTCCTAAAGGGTATGGAAACAATTTATAATTATCCTGGCGAGTTTACTGGGAAAAAATTATCTTTTAAAGGGTTTGTTTTTAGAGATGATTCTTCTAAAAAAGAACAATACTTCTTATTCCGTTTCGGTATTATACATTGCGTAGCAGATTCTGGTGTGTATGGTATGTTAGTGAAAAAACCAGAAGGTGTAGAGTGGAATAATGATGACTGGATTCAAGTAGAAGGAGAGATAACTACTGAGTTTTATCAGCCGTTTCATGCGAATATTCCTGTATTAGAAGTAACAAAATGGAATAAAGTTGAACAGCCGAAAGAACAATATGTATTTAGAGGAGCCGATTGATAAAATCGGTTCTTTTTTGTGGACTAAAAGTTCTGAATGTTGTTAATATTAAACGTGTAGTTCATTTCGTATAGTGATTATTGAAATATTAGGGATAAATCATTAAAGGGGTGATAACAATGACAGAAGTAAAAGGAAAAACTGCTAATGAGTCAAGAGTGTTCAAAACGAGCCGAGTATTCCCAACGGATTTAAATGATCATAACACGCTATTTGGTGGAAAGATATTAGCGGAGATGGATATGGTTGCTTCTATTTCAGCATCCAGACATTCAAGAAAGGAATGTGTCACAGCATCTATGGATTGGGTCGATTTCTTACATCCTGTTCGTTCTTCAGATTGTGTTAGTTATGAATCTTTCGTAATTTGGACGGGAAGAACTTCGATGGAAGTATTTGTGAAGGTAGTGGCTGAAGATTTAATTTCAGGTGAGAAGCGTATAGCAGCAACGTCATTCGTTACTTTTGTTGCACTTAGTAAGGAAAATAATCCAATTCCTGTACCGCGTGTTATTCCTGAAACAGAAGAAGAGAAAGAATTACATCGTATTGCTGTCTTACGTGCAGAACAGCGTCATATACGTAAGGCGGAGAGTAAGAAAGTAGCCACATTGTTAACCTTTTGAGATGAATATTTAGCCATTTAAGTTACTATAGCAGGCGGAAATGGTTTTAAAATGAAAAGCGGACACCTAAAAATAGGTGTCCGCTTTTATAGTTTTTTCATCCACATATCATATGACAGTAGCTACTTAGCAGAAGCAAGCAGCACCGACGATGATTAAGAGGATAAATAATACGACTAATAGCGCAAATCCATTACCATGTGCGAAGCCCATTGTTATTTCCTCCTTTTATTTTAAGATACAACATACAATATGCAAATGAGCTATTGTTTGATATGGACATATATCATGTAATGACATATTTTCTTGAATGATAATGTAATAAAAAAGGGAAGATATAGAAATAACAGTAAGTGGAGAAAGGAATTTATCCATGAAGCACTTTTTCGCTATATTTCTTTGTTTAATAGGTGTATTCATTTGGATGAACATCGATGTGGAAATGGGGAAGGAAATGGCTAGTGAATATGAATTAGGACAAGATCGATTAGGTGAATTTCAACTATATACGAACGGTGAAGAGTTATATAGAAAATTATTTGAGGATATAAACGATGCAGAAAAGTATATATATATCCATTTTTATATTGTAGGAAAAGATGAAATAAGCCAAGAATTTTTACAGTTATTAGAGAACAAAGCATCTAGCGGAGTAGAAGTGAAATTGTCAGTCGATCGGATAGGCGGATATAAGCTGAAGAAAAAGGTAATTAGCCGATTAAAGGAAAACGGTGTGAAGTTTACATTTAGTAAAAAACTGAAACTGAAAAATGTGTTCTATTCTTTGCATCAACGGAATCATAGACGTATTGTTACGATAGATGGAAAGGTATCATACGTTGGTGGCTTTAATATCGGAAAGGAGTACCTTGGACAAGATCCGAAGTTTGGGCCATGGCGTGATTATCACGTGCGCATCCATGGTGATGGTGCATCGGATATGGAAAGAAAGTTCGCCGAAGATTGGAAAGAAGATACAGGAGAAAAAATGCCTATACATGAAAGTATACCTACATTAGGGAATGTGAAATATCAATATTTATTTTCAAATGGAAAAGGCTTATGGAAAAAGTATGGGGCACTTTTAAAGAAGGCTAAAAAGTCTTTAATTATCGCTACACCATATTTTGTACCAAGTAAAGAAATGGTGAAAGAGTTAAAAGCTGCATTGAATCGTGGTGTTAACGTAAAAATTCTCGTGCCATTTAAAAGTGATGCCATAATGTTAAAGCAAGCTGCCTATCCATATTTGAAAGATATGTTACATGCTGGAGCGGAGATTTATCAATATCGAAATGGATTTTTTCATGGGAAAGTAACAATCATTGATGGAGAAATTGTTGATATTGGGACAGCGAATTTTGATAATAGAAGTTTTTATTTAAATTGCGAGTCTAACTGTATCATATATGATAAAACAGTTGTTGATGAAGTATGGAGTCGATTACAGGTAGACTTTCATAAATCAAAACGATTTTCTGAAGAAGATTTTGAGAAAATTAGTAGATGGGATTGGTTTTTAGCAAGAATAGCGAATGTTTTAGCATCATATTTATAGAGCATATGGACAAAAGAGAAGGGAGGCGCTTTAATGGACTGTATGAAAGGATTAATGAGATATAGTTATATGCTAATATATGAGGTTGGAGAGTATGCTGGAAAGGTTAGAGACGAAGAATTAAAAAATCTATTACAGCACCATTTACCATATATGTTACAAGCATATAATGAACAAGTAAATTTTCAAGAAGGAGAGAATGTGCAGCATATAACCTGTGAAACAACGGAGTTTGATTTGCATGAAATGGAAAAGGAAACAGTTAGTAAATATACAGGGGACATTCATATTGCAACCTGTTATATTGCGCACTTGAAACGATTAGCTTTAAAGTTTGCTCAAGTTGCAGTGGAAGTTGCTAATCCGGAGTTTCGCTCATTTTTGGAAAATTGTTTCCTGAAAATGAACCGTTATGCTTATAGTGTGTGGCAATATGTTATGAAGAAAGAATATAAGATTACAGATCTATATGAAAATGAAAAGTTTGCATGAGAAACTAAGGCGGAATGGTGTGCGCCTTAGTTTTTTTACGTCCATTGAGAGAAAAAAACTAGTTTTATTGTGTATCAATTGGAAATGAAATATATAAATTAAAATTAGGTTTTGTTATCAGAAAATTTACAAAAATTTACCGTATATTTACTGTTTTTCAATCTCTCCTTTAAAAATAGAGAGTAATATGAGGTTGTACATATTCTATCACAAGGAGGAAACGCAAATGAACAAATGGGTTAAATCATTAACTGCTATGACACTTGCAAGTTCTTTATTAATGGTAGGTTGCAGTAAAGGTGAGGACAAGAAGAAAGAAGACGACACAACAACACAACAAGAGGACAAAAAGGATAAAGAAACAAGTGGAACCGAGAAGTCTACTGATTCTAAAGAAAAGAAATAAAGTAATAATAAAGCTTCCTCTCATATGTGAGGAAGCTTTTTGATTGTAAATTAACTGAGATTATTGAAAAATAGAAAGAGAATGAAAGAGGGGGGAAAACAAATGAAAGTATGTATATTGGGAGCAACAGGGCGAGTAGGTTCAAACATAATAAATTTAGCATTAAAGGATTCAGCTGAAGTGACTGCATTAGCACGTGATTTAAATAGAATAGAAATACATCATGAAAGGTTACGAGTGATAGAAGGTAATGTATTGAATGAAAATGATATAAAGAAAGCGATAGAAGGAAGCAATATAGTAATTAGTGCACTTGGAACGGATCAAAATGGAACATTAGCGAAGAGTATGCCACAAATTATAAAGCAAATGGAAGAAGCAGGGGTTCATAAAATTATTACAATAGGAACAGCCGGTATTTTACAAGCAAGAGCAAATCCAAATTTATATCGTTTCCAATCAACGGAATCCAAAAGGAAAACGACAACAGCAGCAGAAGATCATTTGGCTGCATATAAGGTACTAAGTAATAGTAATAATTTATGTTGGACAGTTGTTTGTCCGACACATTTAATAGATGGTGAGGCGACAGAGGTATATCGAACTGAAAAAGATATATTGCCAGAAGGTGGATCAAAAATTACAGTGGGTGATACGGCACACTTTGCATGGGATCTATGTAAGAAAAACATATATGAAAATAGGCGAGTAGGTATTGCATATTAAAAAACCATCCCGAATTCGGGATGGTTAAAAGATGATATAACATACGAAGATGATAATCATAATGATTTGGAGAATTGCTTTCGCTACTGTACTGCTTAAAAAACCAACTACAGTAGCGACTCCAACTAGAAAGGCATCTTTTGGCGCTTTTTTATGCACTAGTTCTGTTATAAATACTGATAAGAACGGTATGATAATAAGTCCGAATGGTGGGAAGAAAAACGATCCAACAATGATAGAAATCATTCCGACACGTTCGCCCCATTTAGAACTACCGTATTTTTTTAAGAAATATCCATTTGCAATAAAATCAGCAACGAAAATGAAAAGAGTGAAAATGACTTGAATAATCCAAAAAGAAGTTGTTAATTCTCCTCCATTTATACCGAAATGGTAAATCAAATATCCAGCCCAGACAGCTAGTATGCCAGGGATAATTGGATAAATAAAGGCGAGAAATGAAACAATGAAACAGGCAATGATACAAATTGTTAGTAAAACAGTCACTTTATAGCTCCTTTTTAATATCTAGTTTATGTACAGCAACTTTTTTGACTTGATGTCCATCAAGTTCTAATACTTTAAATTGAAAACCAGCGTATTCAATGGAATAGCCAGCTTCAATATTTAAATCAACTGCTTGAGAGAGAATCCACCCTCCGATTGTATCTAAATCACTATCATCAATATGTAGGCCAAACATATCATTTACTTCAGAAATAAGTACCTTTCCATCTACAACAGTAAGCTTAGGTGTACGCTTTTCAATCATAGGTGGTTCATCCGCATCGAATTCATCTTGAATTTCTCCAATGATTTCTTCAAGAATATCTTCCATCGTTAAAAGTCCGGCAGTGCCACCATATTCATCCATAACGATTGCCATCTGAACGCGATTTTTTTGAAGGTGGACTAACGTTTTACGAATTGGAACTGTTTCAAATACAGTTAGAACAGGATGTATATAAGATTCAAGTGGTTTATAAATACCTTTCGTTTGATCATGGAATACTTCTTTCGTATTGATCATCCCAATGATATCATCTTTATCTTTTTCAATGATTGGATAGCGTGTATATTTTTCAGTAGCGACGATATCCATATTTTCTTCTAACGTATTTTCAGTAGATAAGCAAATCATTTCGGTACGAGGAACCATAATTTCTTTCGCAACTCGATCATCAAATTCAAAAATGTTATTTACATATTTATATTCGGTTTGGTTTATTTCACCGCTTTTAAAACTTTCACCTAAAATGAGTCGCAATTCCTCTTCAGAATGAGCAAGTTCATTTTCTTTCGCAGGTTCTAATCCGAGTAGTTTTGTGAAAAATATAGCTGCACTATTTAGTAGCCAAATGAATGGATACATAATTTTATCAAATAAAATAAGCGGTCTTGCAAATTTGAGTGTGATTGCTTCTGCTTTTTGAATTGCGAAAGACTTTGGAACTAACTCACCTAATACAACGTGGAAAAATGTAATAACACTAAAAGCAATAACAAAAGATAAAGTGTTAGCCATTGTTCCAGTAATATTAATTTTTTCAAAGAGCGGTCGTAGTATATGCTCCACAGTCGGTTCACCAAGCCAACCAAGCCCTAAAGAAGTGATCGTAATTCCGAGTTGACAAGCTGATAAATAAACATCTAAATTAGATAGGACACTTCTTGCAGCTAAAGCTGGTTTATTACCTTCATTTGCAAGTTGGTCAATTCGACTTTTACGTACTTTTACAACAGCGAATTCTGATGCGACGAAAAAGCCAGAAATAAGAATAAGTACAAAGATGAGAAAAATATTTAATATGTCCAAGTGTGTTCTCTATTCCAAGGTTTGGAATAAAGATGTCACCTCCTGCAATTATGTTATACTTTTATAATAAATCCAAATGAAAAGAATAGTCAAAGGAAAAGGGTAAATATTGGTATGTTTCTGTAATAGTTTTTGAATTTGCTGTTATTTTGTCCGCTATACAAAAGGAATAACCCCCTACTTTTAGATTATAGAGGGTAATTTCAAATTAAGGTTTTGGAACACTTCTTGTTAAAGTGTATGACTGTTGCTTGGAGTAGTTTGTGGTCCATAGTGTTTGAAGAAAAGAAAGTATGCTATATGGGATATAGAGTAGTAATAAGCCGATTGTAACAATTATGGGTGAATTTCCGCCAAATTGAACGATAAATTGCAACAGTCCATTTGCATGAAAAACGCATTCCATAAAAACGAATGAAAGAATAATGGAACCTAAAATTGATTTATGATTCGAAGTAAGTGCTAAAAACAATGTATCTACAAGAAAAGAATCATGTTTTATTTCATATTCATTTGTGTTTTTTAAGAAAGGAAGCCATTTTTTTACTGCTTGCATAACGATAATCATGGAAGTACTACATATGATGATAAAAGATGAGTAGTAAGGAAGGCTTATAAATTGTGCGACGTATAGAAGTAGTAATAAGACTGAACATTGTAATACTACAGTGCAAAAAGAGTAAGGAATCCAATTCAATAGGGTAGTAAACTTTTTAAAGGAGTTAGGTAATTTGAAAAATAAATGGCCGATACCCAAACTTATGAAAAATCCGATCGCAAGGGTAAAAGTAAAACGAACAATCGATATAAAATATATTTCCCATATGTAAGGGAATAATGGTGTTGAATGATTAGAAGTATGTACCATTTGGTTTGCTGAGAAAAAGATAGATTCATGCATCCAATCAACCTTTGGAATTGATAAAGAAGAAAGCTGTGCGAAGTTTTGAAAAATGCTAATAAAGCCATTTTGATAAGAGTAATTGTGTGTAATAAAAAGAGCTGGAATTGGACTTATGGCAAAAATAACAATAACACCAATTATTAATTTGTATATATGTGAGCGTAATAAGGACATATAACCACCTACTCTTGGAATATTCAGAAAATTCTTATTCTTATTTTAGCCGTTTTTGGAGCAAGTTACAATATATTTTTCTTTACGTATCGGTACATGGATAGTTTTAAATTCTTTTTAGAAATCTATTTTATGTGTGGAATATAAAGCAGAAACGGGTATGTAACAGTACAAATACAAAAAGCGTGAACAGTTTTGCGTTTTCACACTTTTTGTATGGAATGAAGAGAAATGTAGGGAAGTGTCGAAAGGATTAAATAGATTTTTTTAATTTGAAAGTGATACCATATAATTAAACGGTGTTTAAATCTTTGTTTAACTAATGAATTCTAGAGGGGGGGATATAAATTGGAGGGAAATGAAAACGTATCAACGAAAGAAAAGATTTTAAATACAACATTGGAATTAATTAAAAAAGAAGGTTTTGAAAGGGTAACGATAAGAAAAATTGCAGCATTGTCAGATGTAAATATTGCGCTTGTAAATTACCATTTTGGTTCAAAAGAAAAGTTGATTAGTGAGACGATTAGAGTCTTATTAATTAGCTTTCAAGGCACTTTTTCTATTTTAGATAATATTACAGTGCCAGCAAAAGAAAGATTAAAAATATTTTTATTGGATTATGTACTAGTAATTCGGCAATATCCGGAGTTAGTTAGGAAGATTATTGCAATGGGAACTACGGTATTTACATCTCAATACGAATATGGGGATTTTTTGAAGAGGCTAGGTTTTAGTAAAGTGAAGAATATTTTGAGCGAAATAACAAATGAAACGGATCAGGAAATTTTAATGATGATGACAGTACAAATATTTGGATCCATTTTTCTTCCCACATTAATGATGCCAATTCTCGAATCAGGGGCAGATATAAAAGTACCATCTGTAGAAAAACAGATTGATTTCCTATTTGAACGCTATTTTTATAAAAATTGAGATAGTGGGTGATAGAGGTGGCTAGTTTCTTTAGAAAGCATTGGTGTGATATAGGGTTAGTTGTCGCTGTTGTTGTCGTTGTTTGTTTAGTCGCGAATTTGGGAGAAATGAGTGAAATAAAAGTACTGTTATGGTTAAGTTTTGTGGCCATTTTAGTGCATCAATTTGAAGAGTATCGTTGGCCAGGTTATTTTGCTGGTCTGTTTAATGTAGTTATATTTAAAAGTGATATAGCAGATCGCTATCCATTAAATACGCAATCTGCTATGGTAATAAATATTTTGATTGCGTATGTTTTTTATTTACTCCCGGTTTTCTTTCAAAATATAATATGGCTTGGGTTGGCACCTATTTTAATGGGATTTTTTCAATTCATATGGCATGGTATTTTTGCGAATATAAAAGCTAAAACCATATATAATCCGGGATTAGGTGCGGTTGTATTACTACATGTTCCAATTGGTTATGTATATATGAGATATATTCTTTTACACAATCTGGCTACAAATTTGGATTGGTTATTTGGGGTGATCTACTTTCTAATAGCTACCTATTTTTTAATTATAAAAGGAAATATGTTAATGAAAAGTAAGGAGACAAATTATTACTTTTCTAAAAAACAATTAGGTCCGTACAATGATACGTTGAAGTGATTCAGAATTCAGAGAGAGGGTTTTGGATGCGGAAGAAAGTGCAAGTGAAGGATTCATGAATAAATTATGACAAGAAAATGAATAATTTTCAGAAAAATAAAATAAATTATTTATTTTTTTCTGAAAATATAATATAGTTATGGCACAGAAAGTATTTTAATATAAGGAGGCTTTTTATGAGGATTAAAGGGAATTACGTGCCAAAAAGGGAAGTTTTACTGTGCTCAAGTTCGATTACGATAGGGGAGGCGTTAGAGCATTTAAATAAAACGGGGTATCGTTGTGTACCAGTTTTAGATGAAAAAAAAGAGAAATTTTTAGGGAATATATATAAAGTAGATATTTTAGAATATAAAGGATCGCTTGATGAGAGTGTAATACATTTATTAAACGATAAAGAAGGATTTGTGAGAGAAGATTCATCTTTCTTTAAAGTATTTTTTACAATAAAAAAATTGCCATATTTATCAGTAGTTGACGAAAAAGGGGTTTTCCTTGGAATTTTAACGCATAAAAAAGTTTTTGAGTTATTAGAGGATGCATGGGGCGTTCACTCTAGTAAATACTCTGTCATGATTGGAACGCAAGACTATAATGGCGCAATCCAAAAGTTATCGACAGTTTTAAAGAAATACACTGGTATTCAAAGTTTGATGACTTTTGATAATGATGCCTTATTAGTTCGTAGAATTATGTTTACATTAGGAGAAGAGTTTAACGACGGTGAATTAGAGACATTATTGAAAGATTTAGAAGATCACGGATTTAGAGTTGTGTATGTGGAAGAGATGAAAAATCCACGTGAAGTTGAAACGATAGAGTAACATACAAAAGCCATCTAATTATCTTGGATGGCTTTTGTTATGTTACGTGTATAAAATTATTTGAAAATAACGATAGGATAATAGGTGAGATTATAACAATATTTGTGTAAGAGAATAAAAAATGTAGATAATTTTGATTTTCAAAAAAATCAATTTGAAAATATGTTTTTATTTTGCAACTAAATATGTTACTATATGTGTGATAAAAACAAAGAGGTCTGACAACTACACTCCACGTAATAACACTCTAATGATTTAAAAATTCAAAAAAATCAAAATTCAAAATAACAATTATATTAATGATTAGAGTAAAAATAAGGGGAATGGAGAAATTATGGAGAAAGACACTGCTTTGTAAGGGGCATATTTTATCATCTTGAGCAGAGAGGAGGATGCATAGCATATTGTAAAATATAGAGATAAACAATGGAAAAGTGCTATGCAAATGAAGAGCATGAAGGGACGTTTAAGGCCAGGTGATACGGTAGCAATTGGTTTAATGCTATTTGCATTATTTTTAGGAGCAGGAAATTTAATTTTCCCGCCAGTTTTAGGTCAACAAGCAGGAGAGAATGTTTGGATTGCTACAATAGGATTCCTTGTAACGGGAGTCGGATTACCCCTACTAGCTGTAACAGCTGTCGCGTTTGTAGAGGGGGACTTGAAAGCGCTGTCTTCTAGAGTCCACCCTATATTTGCGTTTATTTTCCCATTGATTAGTTATTTAGCAATTGGACCATTTTTCGCGATTCCGCGTACTGGAGCTGTTTCGTTTGAAATGGGTATGAAGCCGTTTTTATCAGAGGCAATGGTTTCAGAGTGGTACATGCTATTTCTTTTCACGATAGTTTTCTTCGGAATAACGTGGTATTTATCATTAAATCCATCTAAATTAGTGGATTGGTTCGGAAAGTTTCTTACGCCACTATTGGTATTAATTGTCGCTGTTATTGTCGGAAAGGCAATTATTGATCCAATTGGAGAGCCGGCTGCGCCGTTAGCTGCTTACAAAGAAAATGCTTTCTTTGGTGGATTTATTCAAGGATATTTAACGATGGATGCAATTAGCGCCCTCGTATTCGGAATTGTCGTTGTACAAGTTATCCGCTCTAAAGGGATAAAAGAGAGTAGTCAAATTGCAAAAATAACAGTAGTATCAGGTATTATTGCTGTACTTGGTTTAACGTTAATCTATTTATCACTTGCTTATCTTGGTTCAACAAGTACATTACTTGGTGTCTCAGAAAACGGTGGTCTTATTTTAACGAATGTTGTAAATGAGCTATATGGGACGAGTGGTAAAATTTTATTAGGGCTTGTTATTATACTCGCTTGTTTAACAACTTCTGTTGGGTTAACATCTGCGTGTGCGGGTTTCTTTACAAACTTATTCCCAAAACTTTCGCATAAAACGATTGTAACAATGGTATGTGTATTTAGTTTGATTGTATCTAACCTAGGTTTAACACAATTAATCGCAGTAACATTACCTGTGTTAATGATCATTTATCCAGTTGCAATTGTATTAATCGTACTTTCGTATTTCCATAAGTGGATTGGGAAGCGTAATACAATTTATATTGGAGCTATTTTAGGTGCATTGTTAATTAGTTTCTTTAACGGTTTAGAAAGTGCGAATATTAAAATTGACGCGATTTCTAATGTACTACAAATGTTACCGTTATATAACGAAGGAATCGGATGGTTAATTCCATCATGTATTGGCGGGATTCTCGGTTTCTTCTTCTATAAATCAAATGAATCAAGTGAATTCCAAAAGAAAGGTGCTTAGGCACCTTTCTTTTTTTGAAGGGGATTTTTGTATTTTGTCTAAGTAATAATTGGGAGGAATGATAAAATGGCTAATTTTGAAGATTTTTTAAATTTGGATTTGAGAATTGGAACTGTAATACATGCTGAGGAATTTAAAGAAGCGAGAGTACCAGCGATTAAACTAGAAATTGATTTTGGAGAAATTGGGATAAAGCAATCAAGTGCTCAAATTACGAAAAGGTATAGTCCAGAAGATTTAGTCGGTCAACAAATCGTTGCGGTTGTAAACTTTCCACCGAAGCGTGTAGCTGGATTCAAATCAGAAGTGCTTGTGCTTGGCGGCGTTCCTGAAGCTGATGATGTTGTGTTGCTTCAGCCTAATATGGAATTACCAAATGGAACAAAAATTAGCTAGGGTGAAGGTAGGGGCTAATATGGATATCGGACGAGAATATTTACAATGTGCGATTTCGAACTTTAAAGCAACAAAGAAGCAAGGGGAACGGGCACTTTCTCAATTATCATACGAACAAATACAATGGTCTTCTCATGAAGAAACAAATAGTATAGCGATTATTATAAAGCATCTGCACGGTAATATGCGTTCTAGATGGACGGATTTTTTAACATCTGATGGTGAAAAAGTTGATCGTGACCGAGATGGTGAATTTGAAGGAGGCTATTCTTCAAAGGAGGAAGCCCTTGCAGCGTGGCAAGAAGGATGGGAATACGTTTTTAATACGATGAATACGATATTGCCGGAACATCTATTGAAGACGGTATACATTCGTGGTGAAGCTCATACGGTCCTGCAAGCAATTGAAAGGCAAATTTCTCATTATGCATTGCATATTGGACAGATTATTTACATCGGTAAAATGTTAAAAGAAAATGAGTGGCTATGTTTAAGCATTCCTAAAGGACAGTCAACTCGTTATGTAGAGAAAAAACGTTCAACATAATAATATGAAAGAAATCGATATAAAATAGGAAGCAAAAAAATAAGCCAAATGATAGATGGCTCCGTAAGCATAAGAATGCTACCAACAATAAGGCCGTATATAATAAGAAAGAAACAAAAAAGTGTATTCATAGGGATAAAACGTGGGATGAAAAGTTGTTCCTTCTTAAAACAACTGTTGTGAAATAAATAAAAATGGAAGTACCGTGTAGTGGTAATAAGGTCTTTCTTTCGTGTAATTCTTTTTCTACATGTATGACAAATGAACGGTGGTTGCATTTCGTTACGCTCCATTTTTTATTTTCATAATAATGTGAGACAAAAGTAGGTACAAAGTGTATGTTCCTATATACGCACCTGAAATAAGGAAAAATGGATTCAGTAAAATTCCATGAATGCTCGTCATAAAAACTAAATCATGTATTAAAACATCGTATATATTAATGGAAATAATTGTACCGAGTACATACAGTGCCAAGTACGCAGAAATATGTAGCACAATAGAGACTTTTGGATGCTTAGCGGACAAATAAAAAATGAATGATAGAGCGATTGGTAATATTCCTATTAATAGTTTCAATTCATTTCACCTCGTTAACAATATAGCCGAAATTTTAACGGTCTATTCTCTAGGGCTTGTACATAACTTGAAATAGAGAGGTGATAGTATGAATCGGGGCTTTTTTTTTATGAAGTTTACAAGCATGCGTAAGTTAGTTTTATTTGTTATTACTACAGTGCTAGCGACTTTTTTTCTTATTAGTATGATGGTAACCTCTATGAAAGAGACGAAGTCAACGTATTTATATAATTGGTTAAATGAGTTATCGATGAATGGTTACATGTATGTACTTGGAAAAGAGAATCATTATTTTACACAGGAGTATCGAAATTTGAATCAAGATTTTTCAATTTCTTCTTTTCTCTTTTCTATGGCTACAAATATTCGCTTTAATGATGTACGCAGTTTTGTCGGGAAAGAGCTCCCTGGGTTTGGTAAGTACGATACAGAAATTGTTATTGCGGGTGAGGGTACAAATTATTCTAACTTACCGATAGAGTCGAGTGTCCCTCTTGAAGAAGTAGTGAAGGAACGGACCAGTGGAACTGGACAAGCACCTAAACAAGATACGAATAAAGAGAAAAAACAGCCGTCCCAAACGACCGGGAAAAGACAAGTTGCGTTTATTTATCATACACATAGCTGGGAATCCTATTTACCTTTACTTAACTTAACGAATGACCCGAATCCGAATAAAGCAACGAGTTCTGTATCGAATATTTCTATATTAGGAGACCGTTTCCGTGAACAACTAGAAGGGGAAGGGATTGGAGCTACTAACGATAAGAGTGATGTTGGTCAAAAGTTAATAAGTAAAGGTTTAAACAGTAATAGTTCGTATAAGATGTCTCGAGAAATTGTGCAGCAAGCTATGGCTGGAAATAAAGATCTTCAATACTTTTTTGATTTGCATCGTGATAGTGCCCGAAAGAATGTAACGACAAAAACAATTGGAGATAAATCATATGCAAAGCTTGCATTTGTAGTAGGGAAAGGAAATAAAAACTATGAAAAAAACTTACAATTAGCGACAGCTTTACATGAGGCAATTAATAAGAAATATCCAGGAGTGAGTCGTGGGGTCATTCAAAAAGGGTTCCAGACAGGAAATGGAATCTATAATCAGGACCTATCAGGACAAGCGATATTAATAGAAGTTGGCGGTGTAGATAATACAGAGGAAGAATTGAATCGATCAATTGATGCACTTGCTAAAGCATTTGGTGAATATTTTTGGCAGGCAGAAAAAGTGAATGGATAAAGTGAAATTTAAATTGGTGAGAGACCTCACTTGATGAGGATGAGTTCACAGTATTTTTGAAAAAACGTAAGTGTAATGCTTGCGTTTTTTCTTTGTAATGATGAGACGTCACAGAATAGACATAATTTGTCGTTGTTATAGTAATATCGAAATTTGTCAATTTATAGTAGGAGATTTACAAAGGGATTTTCGGGAAAGTAGAGAAAATCTTTTTATAAGGAAAACTTTTTATTATGAAACTGGTAGGGTGATTGAAGTGATTAGGGAGATCGAAATAGAAGATGCATCATCATTTTTGCAATTAAGTAAGCAATTAGATGAAGAAACGAAGTTTATGTTATATGAACCAGGAGAAAGAAAAACTACAGCTGAGCAACAAGAAAAAATGATCCATCGATTTATAGAAAATGAATATGCAACAATATTTGTAGCAGTTGAAGATGAGAGGATAGTAGGTTTTATATTAGTGAATGGAAATAACATTCAAAGAAAGAGGCATGTGGCGACCATTGTAATTGGTATTTTGCAAGAGTATAACGGGCGAGGTATTGGGACGAGATTGTTTAAAGAGGTTGAGAAGTGGGCAAAATTACATGATGTATGGCGTTTAGAATTAACAGTAATGGCCCACAATACAAGAGCTCAGGCACTATATAAAAAAGCTGGATTTGAGAAAGAAGGTGTCAAAAAAGCTGCTCTTATTATCGATGGAAAGGGCATCGATGAGTATGAAATGGCCAAATTATTAAAATAAGAGGTCGTTATATGAAAAAAAGATGGGCACTACTTGGTATTGTAGCTGCAATAATTATTATTGGAGTAGCAGGAATCAATTATAAAATGTATAAGGATAAGCAGGCGTGGGAAGTAAGTGTAAATAGCATATTTCCGAAAGCGAAAGAAACGATTGCTAATATGGATGGGGATATTGCGGTAATTAATAATCCGAATTCAATGCTTGTACTTGTAAATAAAAGTAGGCGTTTACCCGATGGGTATAGACCGCCAGATTTAGTTATTCCGAAAGTGCGCTACTCTAGTGAAGGTGATCAAGAAAAGAAAAAGATGAGAAAAGAGGCAGCGAGGGCGCTTGAGGATATGTTTCACCAGGCTGACAACGAGCGTATTTTTCTTTTTGCAGTTTCTGGATTTAGATCTTTTGATCGACAAAAAGCATTAAATACGATGTATAAAAAACAAGACGGGGAAGCAAAAACAGCAATGTCTAGCGCGGTTCCTGGCACAAGTGAGCATCAAACTGGACTAGCTATGGATATTACGTCTCAATCTGCTAAATTTCAGTTAGAGACAGTTTTTGGGGAAACGAAAGAAGGTCAGTGGCTTTCTGAAAATGCTCATAAATTTGGTTTTGTGGTTCGATACACAAAAGCGAAAGAAACGATTACGGGCTATCGGTATGAACCATGGCACGTAAGGTATGTGGGAAATCCACAAGCTACATATTTGTATGATAATCAACTGACGCTTGAAGAAGTAACAGAGTGAACAATTGAGGGGAGAGACGTACAATGACGATGTTATATAAGAAAAAAGTACATGCATATATTACAAGAGAAAAAGAGGGGGTTATGCAATTACTTGTTTTTAAACATCGTGATATACATGAAGCTGGTATTCAAGTGCCAGGGGGAACGGTTGATGAAGGTGAAACGTTAGAAGCGGCTATATTGCGTGAAGTACAGGAAGAATCCGGATTGCGTCATTTATGCATAGAGCGTTTTTTAGCAGATTACATTATACATATGAAAGAAAAACAGGAGTATGAAAAACGCCACTTTTTCCATGTAACTTTACTAACAGATGTAAAGGATACTTGGGAACATATTGTAAGTGCTGGTGAGGAAGATAAAGGATTAGTATTTTGCTACGAATGGGTTGATATTGCAAAGTGCCCTGAATTAGCTGGGAAACAAGGTGAGTTTTTACATTTGTTCGATGAAGTATACGCACAGTAATGTAAGAGTCTGAAGCGAAGGTTAATCCGTTTCAGACTATTTTTATTTTTCGGGAAATTAAAGGTGTTTAAATAAGGAAATTGAATTTCTTTAAAGGGATATTAATTTAGGATGTGTTGAGGTGAAAAAATGAAAAAGTAAGGGTTATATGCTAAAAAAGTTCATATAAGGGAGAATATAAATGGAAATTCAGTTTAATCCAATTTTAAAAAAGGAATTAACAATTCAAGATATTCAAAATGAAATGGAATCTGGAAAGCTAACTTCAAAAGAGCTAGTGATGTATTATCTCTATAGAATCGCAAAGTATGATCAAGACGGGCCGAAAATCAATTCAATTTTAGAAATCAATCCAGATGCTATTTTTATTGCAGAAGCGTTAGATTATGAAAGAAAGACAAAAGGTGTAAGGGGACCATTGCATGGAATACCTGTTTTGCTTAAGGATAATATTGAAACGAATGACTCCATGCATACAAGTGCAGGTACAATAGCTCTAGAACAAAATATAAGCAGTGAAGATGCATTTCTCGTTACTAAACTGCGAGAAGCAGGGGCAGTGATAATAGGAAAAACGAATATGACAGAATTAGCAAATGCAATGTCTTTTGAAATGTGGGCTGGATATAGTGCAAGAGGTGGTCAAACAATCAATCCATACGGAACGGGTAAGGATGGTATGTTTGTTGGGGGCTCAAGTACAGGCTCTGCGATAGCAGTTGCTTCTAACTTTACAGTAGTATCTGTTGGGACAGAAACCGATGCTTCTATTTTGAGCCCCGCTGTTCAAAATTCTGTAGTAGGTATTAAACCGACTGTCGGTTTAATTAGTCGTAGAGGAATTATTCCATTTACTTATTCGCAAGATACAGCTGGACCATTTGCTAGAACGGTAACCGATGCTGCTATTTTGCTAGGGAGTTTAACTGGAGTGGATGAGAAAGATGTAGTTACTCGAAAAAGTGAAGATAGGGCATATCGGGATTATACATTTTATCTTGATGCAAATGGTTTAAATGGAGCGAAGATTGGTGTGTTTAACGATGCACCAAAAGATTATTACGAAAATGGTGAGTATGATGAAATCTTGTTTAAGGAAACGATCCAAGTATTACGTAATGAAGGAGCGACAGTAGTAGAAAATATTGATATTCCTTCTTTTCATAGAGAATGGAGCTGGGGAGTTCCGCTTTATGAGCTGAAGCATAGTTTAGATAACTATCTTTCTAAATTACCTTCTACTATTCCGGTACATTCTATTTCGGAGTTAATGGAGTTTAATAAAAACATAGCAGAAAGAGCATTAAAATATGGACAAATTAAGTTAGAGGGAAGAAAAGATTTTCCTAATACGTTACGAAATCCAGAATATTTAAATGCGAGATTAGAAGATATATATTTTTCTCAAGAACAAGGCATTGATTTTGCATTGGAAAAATATAATCTTGATGCGATACTGTTTCCTTCCTATATAGGTTCTACTATATGTGCGAAAGCGGGTTATCCGTCTATAGCAATACCAGCAGGGTATATGGAAAGCGGGAGACCTTTTGGAATTACGATTGCAAGTACTGCCTTTAGTGAAGGGATATTAATTAAGCTAGCTTACGCTTTTGAACAGGCGACAAAACATAGAAAAATCCCGAACTTGTCATGAACAGAATAAACAAAAAGGACAGGGAATTCCTGTCCTTTTTGCTGTGTTGACTACAGTGATAGATTATTCTACTCTGGTTTATAATATTTTAATAAACTGAAAGATAAACAAGCGGAACATAAAATAAGAATAGAAGCGATTATATAAATTGTACGGACACCGAACATATCAGTAATAATGCCAACGCTAAGCATAGAAAGACCAGAAGCTGTTGAAAGAAGGGCGCCATGTGCTGTATACATTTTTGATAATAAAGAAGGGGCGACACTTGATTGTAAAACTGTCGTTTGAGAAATATCTCTAATTTGATAACATGGTCCCATTAGAACACATAGAAAAAGCGCAATAAATCCGCTGCTCGTCATACCATATAAAAATGTAAGAATGCTAAACATAAGAGAGCCAATCGACATGGATTGTATTAAATTGTTTTGAATATAGGAACTCATTTTCCATGCTAATAGACCACCGATTAACGTACCAACATAATAACTTGTATTAATATGTCCCCACCATTCTTCGCTTTTATGAAGAATAGACGTAACATATGCCATTGTAATAGCACCAATCCATATTGTCCCTGCGAAAGTTTCAATTAAGTCCATATATGTAACGGTACGGAGAGAAGGATTTTGAAATAAGAGTTTCCAACCTTCCGATAAAGCAGTACTTTTTGAAGAGGGAGGGTCTGCTATTCGTTCAGTATGTATGGTATGTAATGAAAAGTGTAATGCAATGCATCCAAAAATCATCAACATGTTATTAATCATGAGTGTAGATGTAGCACCAATGAGAAGAACGATAACACTCGTAAATGAATAAGCGGCGGCTTGCGCAATTTGTGTTGAAAAGGAAAAGATACTATTTACTTTTACTAATTTTTCTTTTGGTGTAAGGCGCGGAAGAATGCTGTATAGTAATGGAGCACTCCATCCACTACATAATGAAATGAAAAAAATAAAAGTTAATAGAGCTATAATGTTTGTGGATAAGACCGGAAATAAAATCATTAATAATAGTAAAAAGACTGTTTTTAGCCATTGTAGCGTATATAACAACGTATAAGGTGGAAAACGATTTACTATAAGAGGTGCAGAGATGTTAGCAATTAGATTTGTGATAACTTGTAATAGTGGAAAAAGAGCAGTAATAGTAGCTGATTTAGTTGCTATATAAATATGAGTTGTAATCATCATTACATATACGATGTCAGCAAGAGTAATGCATATTTTGGAACCTAAGTAGTAAGTTAGTGACTGGTTTTTCAATAAGAATACCACCTCTAAAAAATAGTATTTAGTAATTAGAATAATTGTAGTTTAAAAATTAAAATTTTTAAAGAATTTCATTTTTTGTCACTTTTTGAAAGGAATTTTCATGTATAATGAAGAATATATTGATATAGTATTATATTAATAATCATTGTAACAGTGAATATGTACAATAGCTTGTAGCAAACGCCCAAGTATAAGAAAGGGCGGATAAACCATTCTTTTCTTCATATACATATAGAAAATGAGAAAGAAAGTGAGGGTTGCATATGGCTGCTTGGGTAATTTGGTTTATAATAGCTGGTATTTTATTTATCGCAGAAATGTTGTCGATTACATTTTACATGCTTTGGCTTGGAATTGGAGCTGTTGTCGGAGGTCTTATTGCTTTGTTTGCTCCTGATGCACTACTGTTACAAGTTACTGTTGGTGCAATTGTAAGTTTAACTTTGACATTCTTTACGAAAAGAATTTCAAAAAACTTTCGAGAAGCAAAAGGTTTTACTGATACAGTAGATATGCTTGTTGGTAAAAAAGGGATTGTTATGCAAGCGATTACAAATGAAGCGAATGGGATTGTAAAGGTGGATGGAGATACTTGGACAGCTATTGCAGATTCTTCAATTGATGCTGGAGAAAAAGTCGTTGTTATAAAGAGGCATAGTACTATATTACAAGTGAAAAAGGAGAGTGAATAAATATGGTAGCATTAACGTTAACGATTATATTCGCACTAATTGTAGTTACATTTATCGCATTAACAATTAAAATTATTCCTCAGCAAAAAGTTGGGGTTGTTGAAAGATTTGGTAAGTTTCAACGTATCATGCACCCTGGGTTAAATATTTTAATACCAATTGTAGATCGTGTCCGTGTATATCATGACTTACGTATTCAACAAACGAATGTACCACCGCAAAAGGTAATTACGAAAGATAATGTTCAAGTAGAAATTGATACAATTATTTTCTATCAAATTGTTGAACCAGAACTTGCGACATATGGTATTTCAAACTATGAATATGGTGTTCGTAATATTACTTCAGCAACGATGCGTCAAATCATCGGTAAAATGGAACTAGATGAAACGTTATCTGGTCGTGAAAAAATTTCAACAGAAATCCGCTTAGCGCTTGATGAAGCAACAGAAAAATGGGGCGTACGTATTGAACGTGTCGAAGTTGTTGATATTAACCCGCCAAAAGATGTGCAAGCATCAATGGAAAAACAAATGAAGGCTGAGCGTAATAAACGTGCGATTATTTTAGAAGCTGAAGCAGCAAAACAAGATAAAGTTCTTCGCGCTGAAGGGGAAAAGCAAAGTAAAATCTTGATGGCTGAAGGGGATAAAGAAGCGCGTATTCGCGAAGCTGAAGGTTTAAAAGAAGCGAAAGAATTAGAAGCGCAAGGGGAAGCAAGAGCAATTGAAGAAATCGCAAAAGCAGAACAAAACCGTATTGAATTGCTTCGTGAAGCGAATATAGATGAACGTATACTTGCTTATAAATCATTCGAATCATTAGAAGAAGTTGCAAAAGGACCAGCAAATAAAGTCTTTATTCCGTCTAATGCAATTGAAACACTTGGTACTCTTGGGGCAATTGGAGAAATATTTAAAGAAAAACAAGCGAAGAAACTACCTTCAAATGATACAGGAAAAGAACAATAAAAGTGAGGAAGAGAAATGGGATACCATTTCTCTTTTTTTGTGCGTATATTCCGAAAAGCTTGTACATATCCATGTATAAAGAAGGTGATGCAGTGAAAAAGTATGCAACTCGAATACATGGGAAGAAACTGATTTCGTTACTCCTTTTATATGCGCTAATAGTAATTATGATAGCGTCGATTCTGACGTCACTTTTACATACAATGAAATCGAATTATGCAAATCAATGGTTTGGAAAAGTATCGATGCAAGGTTTTGTTCAAATGATAGAAAGTGAGAATCGCTATTATGGATTTGATTATTTTAAGCAGAATAAACGAGAGTCAGTTGGGAATTTAATGTTCTCTATTGCGACAGATTTGAAGATTAAAGATTTAAGAACATTTGTCGGTAAAGAAGTACCTGGTATGTCAAAGTATTATTCTAACATTATCGTAGCTGGGGAAGGGACAAACTTGACGAATATCCCAAATGAATCTAGTGTACCGATTGAAGAAGTAACGAAAGAGCGGAAAGTAGCAAAAGATAAAGTTACAGAAGCGGAAAAGAATAATCCGGTTCAGAAAAAGAACGGAGCGAAAAAAGGTGAGAGTGCAGTATATATTTATCATACACATAGCTGGGAATCCTTCTTTCCATTATTACCAGGGGCAACTGATCCATCTAGCCCAGATGTAAATGTGTCCTTACTAGGAAAACGTATGAAGGAACAACTTGAGGGGCAAGGAATTCCAGTAATTCACGATAAAACGAATATGGGTGATTTATTAGCGAGTAAAAAGTGGGTATGGTATCAGTCATATAAAGCGTCTCATGAATATGTAAAAGAAGCATTAGCACAAAATAATAAAATTGCGTTTCCAATTGATATACATCGTGATGACCAGCGTAAGAAAGTAACAACAAAAGTAATTAACGGGAAATCGTATGCAAGATTATATTTTATAATTGGGATGGAAAATGAAAGGCGTGCTGAAAATGAAAAAATTGCAAGAGCAATCAATAGTTATTTAGATGAAAACTACTACGGATTAAGTAGAGGGATTTTTCCAAAGTATAAAAAAGATGGAAATGGCGTTTATAACCAAGATTTATCGAAAAATGCGATGTTAATTGAAGTTGGTGGTGTTGATAATACGTTAGATGAATTATATAACACAATTGATGTGTTAACAGAAGCGTTTAGTAAATATTATTGGAATGATGCGGAAAAAGTGAATGGATGAGGGACGGGAGACCGTTCCTTTTTTATTTTGAAATCTTAAAATGTGATATAATGGAATTTTATGAATGTTAAATAAAGGGAGAGAGAAACATGCAAATACTACTAATACGCCACGGAGAATCAGAAGCTGATATTTTACATGTGCATGAAGGCCGAGCTGATTTTGAGTTAACTGAAAAAGGGAGACAACAAGTACAAAAACTTGTACAGAAAGTGAAAAAAGATTTTGCACCAGATTTCATTTGGGCAAGCACATTAAAACGCGCTCGTGAAACGGGTGAAACATTAGCAGAAGTAATTGGTTGTCCAATTCAATTAGAAGAGGAATTAATGGAGTTTAATAATGGAATACAAGCTGGCTTATCATTTGAAGAAGCAAAGAAATATCCAGAACCAAAGTTTCTTCATGACCGTTTTGAAAACGGAGAGTCATTTATTGAGTTTCGAATGAGAATAGAAGGGATTTTTTCTAAAATTGTGACAGAGAATACATATGATCGAATTGCGATTGTTGCCCATGGAGGCGTAATTAATAGTCTATTACGTGCATTTTTCAATATGCCAATTTCAATGGACTACTATTTCAAAATGGGAGATACGGGAATAAGTTTAATTGAAATTGAGGGTGAACAAAAAACGGTGCATTTCATTAATGATACGAATCATTTGGACGGGATGTAAAGACTTATGTACAAAGTTGCATTTTTTGATGTTGACGGTACGCTTTTAAGCGAGATTGATAGAAGTATGCACGAAAGTACAAAAGAAGCGGTACAAAGATTAATAGATAAGGGGATTCACGTAGTTGTTACAACAGGGAGACCATATAGTTTATGCTCACAATTTAAGGGGTTAGGCATAAATACGTATATTTCTGCAAATGGTGCACATATAAAATGTGGGGAAGAAGTTATACATAAATCAGTACTTTCAAGCGAAATCGTTCATGATATTTCAAATTTTGCTGAATTACATGGTCACAGTGTTTCTTACTTTACAGAAGAATTTGCAATGAATGATATTGCCTCCAAAGATGAACGTGTCATACGAGCGTTAAATGAAACTTTAAATTTAGAGCGGTATCCTGACAAAGTTAAAAACTTGTCAGATGAGATGTATTGCATATGTCTGTATGCTGATGAAACAGAAGCTCAAAAATTCGTTGAAAGATATCCAGCACTTACGTTTGACCGTTTTCATGGTTACGTTATAAATGTATTGGAAGATAGTAAAGTATCGAAGCTAACTGCAATTCAAAAAGTATTGGAACATTTAAATATTAGTAAATCAGAAGCCATTGCTTTTGGTGATGGTGGAAATGATATTGAGATGTTGCAGTATGTAGGATTAGGAGTTGCGATGGGAAATGGTGGAGAGGAGTTGAAGAGAAGGGCTGATTTCGTTACAACGAAGGCGAGTGAAGGCGGAATTTCTTATGCCTTAAAGAAGTTACGCATTATTTAAAACTAATAGTTAGTCAGTGTGAAGAATCCTGTTTTAATAATGGCTTTTGTTAATATGTATACTGTTTTAGGGAATTATTTGAGCTCTCCTACTTACAATTTAACTGCAGAACAAATCCTTTATTTTCGCTTAGCGGGGCTATTGGGTATGTTGCTGTCACCGCTGGCAGGTCGTTTAACAAAGAGGTTTGAAGTAAGAAAAGTTCTTCAGGGAGGATTGTTGATCGCTATTTTTAGTCTAAGTTCAATGGGCTTTGTTTCGTATCTATCTCTACTTGTAATGATGAGTGTCTGTTTTGTAATAGGTATTGCTATATCCGTTCCGTCTTTAGTTTCTCTTGTAGGTCAATTAGGAGGGAAAGCAAGGGGAATAGCGGTATCTATTTATACTTTTATTTTATTTTTAGGTACTAGTATAGGACCTATCATTTCTATTTATCTTATGAAAATAGGAGGTTATGCTCAAACATTTATTTTATTAGGAATGATACTTTTTATTGGTTTTGTAGCTTCTCTATTTATCATTAATGAATGAGTGGAAAATCACTCAAATAAAGGAATGCGAGGATCTTTCATATGCTCACATAATAAAATATGAATTTGTCCACGATGATGATAAAAGTGTGCAACAATTTCAAGTAACCATTCAAAGCGCGAATAAGAAATACCCCAATAGGCAGTCATAACTTCTGCTAATTCTATTTGGGAGTAGGAAAGAAATATTTTAGAGAGAAGGTTGTATCCTTCAATCATCGTTTGTTGCATGTGAGCAATTGTTACGGGCGTATGTTCTATATAAAAGGTATGTAATTCTTTTTCTGAAATACCATTTAAAATGAGTAAATCAGCATGACAAATAAGAGAAAGATGTGCAAACATTTCAAATAATGATCGTTTTGAGTGAATCGGTTGTATTTTTAAATCGTTTTCATTATATTCGTTAAGTATATAAATAGAAGTATCAATAGCAACTTTTAGTTGATGCAATGCAGATTGAACAAACATTGTAATTCTCCTCGTCTCCGTATATAATAGTTTCTTGAGGATATTATATCATACTCAAAATTCCGAAAATTCTAGTAGTTTGACTAGCATAATGAAAAGTATTATATTGTAAAAGGTCATATGAAACGTGAAATAGAATGGAATGCAATTATTGAGTTAGGAGTTAGACCAATGAGTTTGAAATATGGAAGAGATACAATTGTAGAAATTGACTTAAATGCTGTAAAACATAATGTAAAAGAATTTAAAAAACATGTAAATGATGAAGAAATTAAGATGATGGCTGCTGTAAAAGCGAATGGGTATGGCCATGGGGCAGTTGAAGTTGCTAAAGCTGCAATTGAAGCAGGAATAAATCAACTTGCAGTTGCGTTTGTAGATGAAGCGATAGAATTAAGAGAAGCAGGAATTACTGTGCCGATTTTAATTTTAGGATACACACCAGTAGCGGCTGTAGAAGATGTAATTCAATATGACGTTATGATGACTGTTTATAGAGTAGAAGATTTACATGGTATAAATGAAATTGCAAACCGTCTTCAAAAGAAAGTACAAATTCAAGTGAAAATTGATACAGGAATGAGTCGTATCGGTTTACAAGAAGAAGAGGTTAAACCATTTTTAGAAGAATTAAACCGTATGGAGTATGTAGAGGTAGTAGGAATATTTACGCATTACTCTACGGCAGATGAAATCGATAAATCATATACGAATATGCAAACAAGTTTATTTGAAAAAGCTGTTAATACAGCGAAAGAATTAGGAATTCAAATACCATATATTCATAGTTCAAATAGTGCGGGATCAATGGAATTAAGTAACACATTCCAAAATATGGTACGAGTTGGAATAGGAGTGTACGGTATGTATCCATCAAAAGAAGTGGATCATTCAGTCGTTTCTTTACAGCCTGCGTTGTCGTTAAAATCAAAAGTAGCTCATATTAAACATGCGAAGAAGAATCGTGGTGTAAGTTATGGGAATACGTATGTAACAACTGGTGAAGAATGGATTGCGACTGTACCAATTGGTTATGCTGATGGTTATAATCGTCAATTATCTAATAAAGGCTATGCGTTAATTAACGGGGTTCGAGTACCTGTTATCGGCCGTGTTTGTATGGATCAGTTAATGTTGGATGTTTCAAAAGCGATGCCAGTACAAGTAGGAGACGAAGTAGTATTCTACGGTAAACAAGGCGACGAGAAAATCGCAGTAGAAGAAATAGCGGATATGTTAGGTACAATAAACTATGAAGTTACATGTATGCTAGATAGAAGAATTCCGCGTGTCTATAAAGAAAATGACGAAACAACTGCAGTTGTAAATATATTAAGAAAAAACTGAATCGTTTTGATTCAGTTTTTTTATTTTTGGCAAGTGAAAAATGCTCTATTTGTACCGTGGAATTGAATGTTCTTAAAACCTACGGATTCCAATGAAGAAATTATTTCTTCATTTGAATAACAAGCTTCTTCAAAAGAAAAGTCACTTCTTGTCCAATTATTATCTATGTCATGTTGAAATAGTATAAAGTTCATTTCTGCTTTTTTATTTTCATTATCATATGTAGAATCAATCGTACAAACATATTCTTTCTCTGAAATATGAAATGAAGCAATCCAGTTTTCAAGAAATCCTTTTTCCATATTCATATCAAATGCGAATATACCCTCGTTATGTAATACGGAGTAAACTTTCTGAAACACATTTTTTAGTTCATCTAAATTCATAATATGGTTTAAACTATCACCGGCAGAGATGACGTAGTGGAATTGCTCATTTATATTGAAATAGCGAGCGTCATCGACGATAAAGGTTGCATTTGGCGCATTTTTACGTGCGTATTCAATCATTTGAGTAGAACCATCTATACCAGTTACTACAAAATTATGATCAAGTAGTTTCCTAGTAAAATGACCAGTCCCACAGCAAAGATCTAAAATATGAGAACGTGGTTGTGCATATTGTAAAACGAGTTTTTCAAAAGCTGGATAGGAGTGTTCGGCAAAATGTCCCCAATGTTTATTATAAATAGATGCGAAAATATCATAATCAGAATAAATAAGTTTTTTAGACATAAATATTCTCCTTGCTATTCATTAAATTATAATAATCATGCTTCATCATAATTTCAAAACCGCATTGTGTATAAAGCTTCAAAGCATTGTTATTCTTTGTTTCAACTTGTAATTCAATTGTTGTAGCACCATTTGTGAAGAGCTTATGTGTCATATAGTTTAAAATAGCTTTACCGTAGCCTTTACCTTGATAGGAAGGGTGGACAGCGAATCCTGATAATATAGTAGAATGATCTTGCTCAGTAACTGTAATCGTTCCTATCATTTTTTCATCGACAAGAGCACTGTAAACTTTATGAGAAGGTGAAGTCATCATTTTTTGTAACCATGTAGCCGTATTTTCTACTGAATCACCAAAAGCTTTACTAGAAATTTCAATAAGATCAAGAAGTGATTCTGAAGTTGCAAGAGTAAGTTGTATATTATTATCTGTTGTTTTTTGAATTTCGTTTGTTTTGAACTCCATACTATATTCACTATATAAATATGGTAACTTTATATGTTTTACAAATTCATTCCCAGAAATAGAATCCCCATTAATAATAAGAAGAGCTTCATCTGTCTCTCTATTTTGTATTTCTTTCATTGCAGTTTGTAAAAGGATAGTTCCGAAACGTTGTTTTCTAAAATGAGGATGTACAAAGCCTATTAGTTCAAGCTTTGTTGGTCTTTCGAAATCGTACATATTTAAAGCGCCAATTAATTGAGTGCCGTTATAAAGAAGAAAATCGTTTATATAATCTTCATTTCGATTTTTTAAAAAGTTGATATGTAAATCTGAAGAGTAATCAAGGTTGTCTTGTTGCCCGCAAATATAAGCCAAATCCTTCATTTGCTGTATTTCACTTTCTGTTACAGAACGCTTTTTCTGAATATCCATTGTTATACTCCCTCTCATTCGTATTTAAAAATAGGTTGGGTGACTTAACCATTTCTTTAATTCCACATTACCTTGCACAGATAACAGTCGGTATAAATAACGATAAGGCTGTCTATATTCTTCTAAGTGAGGAATAGACATAATTGTTTCGTAACCACTTTGAAAGGCATGTGCTTCTTTTTCGGTAAGTACATATTCTAGTCCGATAAAATCAAGCTCTCGCGGAGCAACAGCGTAAGCTTCAGTATCTACTAAACCCGTAATAGTTGTACCGTCAGATAAAAATTGAGTAGGATCCATATCAATTAAGACGAGTGTAGATTCCTTTGGTACGGACAGGGAAGAAAGTTGTGATTCAAAGGTAGGG
The DNA here is from genome assembly GCF_038006445.1 of Bacillus sp. FSL K6-1218. Classification (NCBI taxonomy): domain Bacteria; kingdom Bacillati; phylum Bacillota; class Bacilli; order Caryophanales; family Bacillaceae; genus Bacillus; species Bacillus sp. FSL K6-1218. The sequence continues at coordinate 2,021,793 of NZ_JBBOVE010000001.1, forward strand.
AATGCATTTTGTATGCTTTCATCATCGGAATAAAAAATATTCACAAGCTCTTTACTCATGTTTAAAATATGTGATTGGAATTCATCTAGTGGAACTTGGAACGTGCCTGACGGATTTCCTATGAAATCGGCTTTAAATTTATGTATTTCTGCAAGTCCTTTTCCTAGGCTGAATAAAATAGAATCTGGTTGCTCGATAAAAGATTGAACTGTGTTACCTACTAACTTTTCAACCACCACAAATTCACGGCCATTTAAAACATGTTTTTCTAATATTGTTGGGATAGGAAGATTCGTATGTTCTTGCAGCAATGTATGTACCGTTTCTAAATGATGGACGTTCCTTGGATCAATTCCAAATAGATTTTTACATCCCCACCAAAAATCATTATTTGGTTCTTCATTCATTTTAGAAGCACGAACGATAACTTCTGTATCTTCTGTTTGAACGAGAAAAACATCACTTGCATGATCTTCATAACCTGGGTGCAAGGCTTGAACGGATAGAATAGGTGAATTGAATAGTTGTTGTAACATGAAAAGACTCCTTTTTCTGTAAATTCTATAAAATTATTATATAACAGATGATGTGTTATGAGGATAAAGATAAAAAGATTCAAAGCATACTTACATTTATAGTGAAAACTCATTAAAAATATTATATTTCTCTATTTTTGCATGAATTGTCTGAAAATAATGGTGGTAATACTTGAATGTAAGACTCGTATCTTTAAATCTATGAAGAGTAAAAGTAAAATTAAGCATTCATTTATAAGATTGTGAATCATAATAATGTAGAGTATTGAAAATATTTCTCAATAATAAAATGAAGAGAAAAGCATGAAGAAGTAGAATGCATTCATTTATAATAGACTTAAATTAATTAATATGATTAATTGTTAATTTTATTATATTAACTGGATAGGAGAGAATATTATGGCAAATGTACTCGTAATAAATTTCCCTGGGGAAGGTCATATTAATCCGACTTTAGCTATTGTAAGTGAGTTAATTCAGCGAGGGGAAACAGTTGTTTCTTATTGTATTGAAGATTATAGAAAGAAGGTTGAAGCAACAGGTGCGGAATTCCGAGTGTTTGAGAATTTTCTCTCTCAAATTAATATTATGGAACGAGTAAATGAAGGTGGGAGCCCTTTGACAATGCTATCTCATATGATTGAAGCATCAGAGCGTATTGTTACTCAAATTGTAGAAGAAACCAAAGAGGAAAAATACGATTATTTAATATATGATAATCATTTTCCAGTAGGGCGTATTATAGCGAATATTTTACAATTACCAAGCGTTTCATCTTGTACAACGTTTGCTGTTAATCAGTACATTAATTTTCATGATGGGCAAGAATCGAGACAAGTAGATGAAATGAATCCATTATATCAATCTTGTTTAGCGGGAATGGAAAGATGGAATAAGCAGTATGGAATGAAATGTAATAGTATGTATGATATTATGAACCATCCTGGTGATATTACGATTGTATATACTTCAAAAGAATATCAGCCGCGTTCAGATGTATTTGATGAATCGTATAAATTTGTAGGTCCATCAATTGCTACTCGAAAAGAAGTGGGGAGTTTTCCTACTGAAGATTTAAAAAATGAAAAAGTAATTTTCATTTCTATGGGAACAGTTTTTAATGAACAACCTGCTCTGTATGAAAAGTGTTTTGAAGCGTTTAAAGATGTAGATGCGACAGTCGTATTAGTCGTTGGTAAGAAGATAAATATAAGTCAATTTGAAAATATCCCGAAAAACTTTAAGTTGTATAATTATGTCCCGCAATTAGAAGTTTTACAGCATGCTGATGTATTCGTGACACATGGTGGTATGAATAGTTCGAGTGAAGCGTTATATTACGGTGTACCATTAGTTGTAATTCCGGTAACAGGAGATCAGCCATTCGTTGCAAAACGATTGACTGAAGTAGGGGCAGGCGTAAGACTTAATCGTAACGAGTTAACTTCTGAATTGTTACGTGAGACTGTAAAGAAAGTAATGGATGATGTAACGTTTAAGGAAAATAGTCGTAAAGTGGGAGAGTCGCTTAGAAATGCTGGTGGATATCAAAGGGCAGTTGAGGAAATACTTGAATTAAAAATGAATCCGTACGTAAAGATTAAATAGATGTTAAAAACACACTTACTTTTAATTTGTAAGTGTGTTTCTAGTATTACGCGTTACATGCGTTACATAAAAATAGCGATAAAGGTGAAACTTTTGTGTATATAAATCGATACCTTTGAATTAGTAGTAAAATTACGTTAAAATAATACTAAGAAAATATATAAGTTTTGGGGGTAATTAATGAAGAAAGTATTTGAATACGTATTATTAACAATTGGCTCAATTATAGTAGCAGGTTCATTAGAGCTTATTTTAGCACCTAATGGATTAGTAGATGGCGGGGTAACGGCTATTGCTATTATGGCAAATAAAGTTGCAGGATTGCCGCTTTATGGCGTTTTTTTAGGAATTAATATCCCAATTTTATTATTTACTGCAAAAGTAATGGGAAAGAAATTTTTTATCCGTACATCTTATGCGAATGTAGTTACAACACTCGGATTAATTTATTTAAAACCATTTCCTGCAATTACGACTTCTGAGTTATTAATTGTACTCTATGGTGGAGTGCTGTTCGGAATTGGTGTTGGGATTGTTGTTAAAATGGGTGGAGCAATTGACGGTTCGGAAATGTTAGCAGTTTGGATGAATAAACACTTTAATGTACCAATTAGTACATTTTTACTTGCAGTAAATGCAGTTATTTTCATCTTTGTTGCCATTTTATTTTCAATCGAACAAGCGATGTTCTCATTAGCAATTTTCTATATTGTTACGAAGATGATTGATTTTATATTAGATGGTATTAATCAAGGTAAGAGCGTTATGATTATTTCTGGTAAGAATAAAGAAATAGGCGATTTACTTATGAAAGAATTGCAACTATCTGTTACGTATCTACATGGAGAAGGTGGTTTTTTAGGGGAGCATAAGAGAATCATTTATTGCATTACAAACCGATTCATTTATCCGAAAATGAAAGATCTCGTTCTCTCTGTAGATCCAACCGCTATAATTGAAGCTTCCTATTCAACAGAAACGACTGGTGTGAAACGTCCGGGAAGGAAAGCTAGGTCAGGTGAGTAACTAGAAGAAGGCTGTCCAAAAAGTTATTTTGGAACAACCTTCTTTTTTATTTTGTTGAATTGTTAGTATGTTACAAGTTAAACCCACTGTTAACAAGTTTCCTTGCAACTAGGGAACCAAGCGTCTTTCAATAATGTAGCCAACGGCTCAATTTTATTTTCCGGAATACTACCAAAACCGAGTAATACATATGATTCCTTGCGTAAATCATTCATGAAATCATATGGAGAAAGTGGGTATAATTTAACGCTTTGTTTTTTAGCGGATTCAATCAGTTCATTTTCATTCATACTGTTATGTACACATAAAACAATATGAAGTCCGGACTGTTCGCCAAGAATTTGAACATTAGCTCCCATTTCTTTCATAATGGATTTTACTAACACATGATGTTTTCTTTTATAAAGTGTACGACTCCGATTAAGGTGACGTTCCCAATTCCCGCTTTGTATAAAGTTAGCAAAAGCAAGTTGTTGTATTGTAGCCACTGTTTGTTTAAAAATTCCATGCAGTTCTTGATATGTTTTTGAAAGATGTGGTGGTAAAACAACATATCCCATTCGTAAAGAAGGTAAAAAAGATTTTGAGAAAGTCCCCATATAAATAACGCGTTCATTTGAATCAAGACTTTGTAAAGAAGGAATCGGCTTACCAGCGTAGCGAAACTCTCCGTCATAGTCATCTTCAATAATGTATCCATTGCAATCATTAGCCCACTTTAACAATTCTAATCTTCTAGATAAAGGCATAATAATCCCGAGTGGAAATTGGTGTGATGGTGTAACGTATGCGACATTGGAATTTGTATTGTATAAGCTAGAAATATCAATCCCTTTTTCATCCAAAGGTATGGGATGAATTTGTCTATCACAGCTTTTAATGATTGCGTGTATACGGTGAAATCCAGGGTTTTCAATGCCGTATTCTTTTGTAGGGCCAAGCAGTTGAAGTAGTAGCCAGAGAAGTGGCTGTGTTCCGGCGCCAATCACAATTTGATCAGGTGAAGAATGTACACCGCGCGAGTGATATAAATATGTTGATATATGTTCTCGAAGAGCGAATTCACCTTGAGGATCTTCTTTGGAAAATAGTGCATTTTCGTATGTAAGTATGGATTCTTGTAATGCTCGTTTCCAATTTGTAATCGGAAAAGTAGTTTGATCAATAAGCCCTTGGCTACAATCATATTCAAATTTTTCGTCTATTAAATTGCTCGTCTTCTTTGCTGTATTTCGTTTTTTATTTGGGATAACGTCAATATCGAAATTTGCTACAAAAATACCACGTTTCGGTTTACTTTCTACATAACCTTCAGCTAATAATTGTTGATAAGCTGATTCAACAGTAATGCGGCTAATAGTAAGTTGTGATGCTAAATTTCTGTGTGAGGGTAGACGTGTGCCAACAGAAATAGCCCCTTGTATAATTTCAGCTTTTATATATTCGTAAATTTGCAAGTAAATAGGTGTGTTACTTTGTAATTGCAATGGGATAGTAAAATCCATATAAAACCCTCCTTTAAAACTGGCCTTATAAAAAATACTTAAACTGCCACTTAAGTAAAGGGCAGTTACTTTCTATAATAATGATATAACATTTAGAAAATTAAATAAATAGTTAAGGGAGAGTTAAAAATGAATGTTAAAGAAGTAGTAACAGAAGAGCAATTACATGAAGTATTACCTGTTTTACAGCAATTACGAACACAACTTTCAAAAGAGGAAACAGGCACTTTATTTCGAAATATGAAAGAAGAAAATTATAAACTATTTTCGCTGCGTAATGAAGATGATGAAGTTGTTAGCCTTGCAGGTGTAGCGATTTGTACGAACTTTTATAATAAGAAGCACGTTTTCGTATATGACCTTGTAACGGCAGACGCACATCGTTCAAAAGGACATGGAAATGTATTACTTTCGTATATAGAGAACTGGGGAAAGGAAAACGGATGTGAGTCTATCGCCCTCACGTCAGCATTTTCAAGAATTGATGCTCATCGTTTTTATGAAAGAGAAGGGTATGATAAGGTGAGTTATTCTTTTCATAAAGAATTATAAATAAGAAGAAGAAGCTGTCCCGAAAAGTTGGGAACAGCTTCTTCTTCTTATTTCTCAAGTTATTATTGAAACGTAAATAGGTTGTAAGTTATGGTATATGTATTTGAAAAGGTTATATAGTGTTATTGTATCGAATTGTTTTAAGTAATAATAAAGAGAATGATTGGAGCGCTTATACTTGAAAAAAATAAAGAAACTATCAATCCCTAATGATGCTAGAGTTATCGTCATATCGGATATTCATGGAGAATTAAATCTTTTAAAAGAAGCACTACATAAAGTTAACTTTAAAGATGAAGATTATTTAATTATTAATGGAGATCTTTGCGAGAAAGGACGAGATAGCGTAGGTGTAGTAAATTACGTTATGAATCTTGTAAGGAACACTTCAAATGTTCACGTTGTTGAAGGGAATTGTGAAGTTTTAGTTGATGCTCTTCTAAATGAAAATCCTGGTCTTATTAATTATTTATGTACGAGGAAGCATTCAATTTTTAATGAATGGCTAGAGCAATTGGATTTTTCAGTTCATGAAGGTACTTCAATTCGTGAAGTGAAAGAAGCATTGCTAAGTGAATTTTCACAAGAACTATATTGGCTAACGGAGTTGCCAACAGCGATTGAAACAGAAGATTATATTTTTGTGCATGCTGGGCTAGAAGATAGAGTAGATTGGAAAGAAACAGAGCGCAAAAATGCGATAGCAATGCCGGAGTTTTTTTATAAATCACATAAAGCAAATAAGTATGTAATAGTTGGTCATTGGCCAGTCGTGAACTATTCTGAAGAAGCACCGTCTAACAATCCAGTTATTGATAAGGAGAAAAAAATTATTGCAATTGATGGAGGAAATGCAATTAAAGAAGCAGGACAATTAAATGCATTTATTATTCAGAGGAAACAAACGGGCGATACGTTTTCTTATACATATGTAGACTATTTTCCACAGTATGAAGTAATAGCGGATTTTAATGCGAATTCAGAAATGCAGGGCGGAGTGACATATCCGTATTATTACATAGAGCCTATCGAGAAGATGCAAGATTACACCGTATGTAAGCAAAAGGAAACGAATAATTTGCTCACTGTAAAAAATGAATATATGAAACAACTTGAGTCAGGTGAATATACAGTGAAAACCGATATTTCTTGTGCGCAAATAAGCGTTAGGAAGGGAGATCTCGTTTCTCTCATTGATGATAGCTGTTCAGGATATGATTTAATTAAAAAAGATGGCGTAGAGGGGTGGATAGAGAAAGGGATTTTGATTGAGGTGAATAAAAAGGGAAATAATATATTGAGCTGAAATAGGAGGGGATAACCTCCTATTTTTTATTACCTATTTTACAATCACATATTTCAATTAACCTTTTAAATTAGTGGACTGCTTGCTGTCTTTAATAAGTAAATAAATCGTACTCGGCAGAATGATAAGCGTCATTCCTAAAAGAGTTGCTAGTATGCCATAACCTCTATAGGGAGCAGAAACGATAAAAGGAAGTATCGCTAAAAAAATACCTGCTATCATCATTGAAATACTACTAATATTTGAAGCTCTTTTTTCAAGGTGCTTATCATTCCATTCTAATGAAACGGTTGATTTAGTCGTATCAATTTTGGAACTGAAATAACCTATTAATATAAATAAAAGCCCTAATGCTAAAAATATGAAATGATCGAGAGGAAGTGAAAAGCCAAGAGCGATGAGAGCAATGACAATATCGACAAAAAATAAGAATAATAACATTGTGTTGCCGATCCAATGGAGAAATTTCTGGTTACTCGCTGCTTTAGATAAAGCTAAAAATATAAAGAATAAGAAGGAACATATAATTATATTTACGATTACAAAAGTGCTTTTATCCATTGTTGATGTAGGCGTTCCATTGAAGTCCCATTTCGTAACAATATTTGATGGTAAGAAGAAATATAGAATAATATTTGTGGTAACAATAGTGAGAAATAAAGCAATACTAAATCGATTATTCACTGAATCACCAGCTTTCTAAATCAATAATTGGTATCTAATAACAAAATTATACAATATAATATATGATATTAGTTTTGATTTTTCTGAAAAAACATTATAATTATATATGAAATAAAGAGGAATGCAGGAGGGAATTATGCAAAACGTTGTATTAAAGGGGAAGAAAGTTACAATTCGTACAATAGAAGAATCGGATATAAAAACATTATGGAATATCATATTTAAAGAAGAAAGCCCAGAATGGAAGAAATGGGATGCGCCATATTTCTCGTTCTCAATGCAAGAATACTCTTCCTATAAAGAGAAGATGCAAAATCGTTTGAAAGAAGAACCACTGTCAAATTTAATTATAGAAAATAACGGTCAAATCATTGGGACAGTCGGGTTTTATTGGGAATATAAAACGACGCGTTGGTTAGAGATGGGAGTTGTGATTTATGAGCCAACATACTGGAATGGTGGATATGGTACAGAAGCATTGACATTATATAGAGATTTGCTATTTGAAAAAATGGAGATTGGTAGAGTAGGAATCACGACTTGGTCTGGCAATGAACGAATGATGAAAGTAGCAGAGAAAATAGGAATGAGCTTAGAAGGTAGAATGCGAAAGTGTCGTTATTATAACGGAACATACTATGATTCTATTCGAATGGGAATAATTCGTGAAGAATGGGAAGCACTATGTGTAACGAAGGGGTGAGAAAGATTGTAGGCTATTATTGCTACATTCGATTGTGTATTTACTGATAAAATTACAGAACTGCAAAATGAATTAACAAATGTAATTGGAACAAATCAATTAGCTGGAGAAGAACCTCATATTACGATTGCAGATTATAATGAGTTAGATGTTAATTTGTATATTGAAAAATTAAAGGAATTTGTAGCTATTCAAGAAAACATGTCTGCAGTCACTTTTCCTTCTGTTGGAACCTTTCCTACTAACGGTACGATTTTTCTAGCGCCGACTGTTACCGATGATTTATTGAGACTTCATCATTTTTATCATGATCATTTCAAAACTTTTCATGATAATTCAAATTCATATTATGTACCAGGAAAATGGGTTCCGCATTGTACGATTGCGAATCATTTGAATTCAACTCATTTTTTAAGTGCGATGGAGTATATATATGAGAATTTTGATGTTACAACAGCTTCGATTGAAAAGTTAAAATTAATTAAGGTCAATTATGAAAATGGTTCTGCCGTTTCTTCTAGTATATTAGCAGAATATAATTTAAAGAGAATGGAGACATCGAGATGACATATATAATTAGAGAAATGAAGCAAGAAGATATTCAGGCTGTACAATCAGTAGCAAAAATAGCTTGGCATGATACATATGAAGGCATTATTCCGAAAGAAATTCAAGACAGCTTTTTAGACGAGGCATATTCTGATGAAAAAATGAAATATCGTCTTAAAAATACACATTTATTTGTTGCGGAAGAAGAGGGTGAAGTAATAGGGTTTGCGAACTTTTCACCTGTTAGACTACAAAACGAAGCAGAATTAGGTGCGATTTATTTGTTGCCAGATCAGCAAGGAAAAGGGATCGGAAGTGCTTTATTACAAAGAGGGATTAAGGCATTAAATGGGATACGGAAGTTGTACATACATGTAGAAGCAGCAAATGAAAAAGGAAAACGCTTTTATGAAGCGAAAGGTTTTGCTGAATTAGAGCAATTTGAAGAAGACTTTGAAGGACATATGATGCAGACAGTAAGGATGGTTTTATACGTATAAGGAGGACTAGTAATGAAAATTTTTGATTTTAGTGAAAAAGTAGGAAAGCACCTATCAGTATTTCAATCTAATTTCATCATGTCGAAAATATTAAACCATCGAGGGAATATACATATAGGTGCTATGCATTTACACGAGAATGGAATCATCGGTAATCATGAAGCAGTTGTATCTCAACTGCTTCTTATTGTGGAAGGAGCAGGATATGTATGTGGGGTAAATAAAGAAAAGATAAAGATAGAGGCGGGACAAGCTGTGTTTTGGGAAAAGGGAGAGCTCCATGAAACAAGTACAGAACACGGATTAACAGCAATTGTTATGGAAGCGGAGAATCTTGAACAAGCGATAGTAATGCCTATTATTCAAGGGGAGTTGTGAAAAATGATAATTAAGGCGAATCAAGAAGATACCAATGAAATATTAAAATGTGCGGCTCAATCGCTTTTTGAAGGGACGAGAGGCAATTGTCAATTAAGTACCGAGAAAGCGATTGAAATTACAAAGCCGATTGTAGAAAAAGGAGCATACTATTTAATCGTTAAAGAAAAAAATAAAGTAATGGGATGGATATTAATAGGGGAAAATACAGACTATTTTTCTCGTGAAAAACTTGGATTTATATATGAATTGTACGTCTTCCCAGAATATCGCGGGAGAGGATTATCGCGAGAACTGATGGAAGCTGGTATTAAAGAATTAAAGGAGAAGTATTTAGAAATTCGGTTGAATGTATTTGCTGGGAATTTTGCAAAAGAGATGTACGAAGAGTTTGGGTTTGTTGAAAGGCAGGTAATTATGACTTTGAAGTGAGTATTATATTCTGAATGGGAGAAAACAATGATTTAGTGGCTACTTTATCGCTGGAATTTAAAGCGATAAAGTATAAAATAGATGGTTTGCCTTTATTTTATAGTAGATTGATAGAGTATGCTTAAAAATAAATAAATTAATATTATACAATATATCGTTATTATAGTAAAAGAGAAATTTTGGAAAAATATCATTTTTTTGTTTAGAAATTTTTAAATTATTGATATAATCAATTTGTAGAATTGATTATTGGTTAATTTTACTATTTTTTAATTTTAAGGGGGATTTAATAATGGCAGGACAAATTCGTATGTCACCAGAGGAGCTTAAATCGAAAGCGACTCGATATGGACAAGGTGCAAATCAAATTGAGGACATTTTACGTCAACTACAAAACTTACAAAATGAATTAAGAGGAGAATGGGAAGGTCGTGCTTTCGAAGGTTTTGACCAACAGTTCAATCAATTAAAGCCAAAAGTACAAAACTTCGCACAGCTATTACAAGAAATTAATATGCAGCTTAATAAAACTGCAGAAGCTGTTGCTAGACATGACGAAGATCTTTCTCGTAATTTCGGTCTACAATAAGACAGATAAAAAGAAATATATAATTTAGCCATGCAGCCATACGTTGTATGGCTAAATTACTTTAAAACTAGAGTAAGATACGAAGTCTTTCGTTAGATAGACTTGCAGTCGCAGGAGTGATAAGTAGTGAAAAAGTTCAAATGGAGCATCTTGTTGTTTATTATTTTAGCTCTTGTACTATCGACAGGGGTCTCCTATTTAGCATTAAATCAAAATGTTAAGAAAGCTAATGAGAATACTACACCAAAAATGACAGTTGCGTTGGTAAATGAAGATCAGGGCACTGTATTTGAGGGCAATAAAATAGCGTTTGGAGATCAATTTGTTAAAAATGTAAATAAAAATATGAAACAAGAATGGTACGTAGTTAGTCGCGGGGTAGCGGAAAATGGATTGAAAAATAATAATTACAATATGATGATTGTTATTCCAAATGATTTTTCTAGGAAGGCAGTTGCGATTGATTCAGAGATTCCGGAGAAATTAACGTTAAACTACAAAGTAAATGCAACTGGGAATAAGGATTTGAAAGCTGAGGCAGAAAATACAGCTTCTGTTATTTTAGAAGATTTCAATAAGCAAATAATCGACGTTTATTTTGCGAGTATTATCGGTAAGCTACAAGGTGCACAAGATAATATAGGTAAAATAATTGAAAAAGGAAACGTTCAAACAACTATGTATAAAAAAGATATACATAGTCCGTTAGCAAATTACACAAATCAATTTAAAACAGTACAAGATTATACAGGTATTTCTGTTAATAGTTTCAAAGGATTTCAGGATGTTTTAAAAGGTTTCGGTCAAGCGTTAGATGAGGGGAATAAATCTAACAATACGTACTTAGATGGTTTTAATAACTTTCAAAAAATGCAAACTGATAATAATTTGTTAGCGAATAATTTCACAAATCAATTTAATCAATATATGAATGATATGAATACAGGCGATGCTTTAAAGCAATTAAGTGCATTGGAATCCGCTAATAAAATTATTTCAAATCAATTTACGTTTTCAGAGAAAGAACCGAATATTTTAACTGATGCTTCAGCAGTTCAAAAATATTTAGCAGATGTAAAAAAACAAGTGTCTGAATATGATACAGAACTTGCTGGAAAGTTAGAAAGTGATATTCAAGAGACGGTAATTAAGAAGTTAAAGCAATCTATGTCGAATGATGGAAAGCAAGAAATCTTTATAAATACATTAATGAAACAACCAGATGTTCGAATAAAGAAACAAATAGAGAATTTAATTGCGAAATTACCTAGTTTAAACATGGAAGAAATCGGTCAAAGTGATTTACCAGATACAACGAAATTACAACTGCAAAATGTAATTCAATTTACAAAAAAATATAATAAAGAAAATGATTTTTATTATGATCCTGTAAATAAAGTATCTTTAGGAAACGCTATTAAAGAAGTAAAGGATAGACTTTATACAGAGGGAATTACATTTAGTGATACTGCTAAAGTAATTAAAATGGAATCTCCGCAAATTTTGAAGATAAAGATTCCAGAAGAATTTAAACTAGATGGAAGTACAGAAGCTTTATATATTGATGATGTGGATCGTACAAGTGACTTTCTTCAAAGCGAAGCAGGAGAAATTACAATAGCTCCTCGTAATGAAGGGGATATAAAGATTAGCTTGCATGTGAAGTTAAAAGATTCAAACATCAATATAGATGTTTTCTCTCCTGTAATGTGGCAGTGGGAATTGAGTGGGACTCATAAAAAAGAAACTAGTCCTGAAAAAGAAAAACCTAACAAAGAAGATAAAGGAACACAAACGGAAAATAGCAAGGTGGAAAATGTGGTTCATAAATCACAGTATGGCATAATGCCGTTAGTACACAGTGCTAAAAACCCTATTATTAAAAAAATGGAAAACACAACAGGGAAAGATAACGGAACCGGAGGAAGCCCAGGAGGCGGAACGGGAGCAGACAACGGAACTGGAGGAAACCCAGGAGGCGGAACGGGAACAGACAACGGAACCGGAGGAAACCCAGGAGGCGGAACGGGAACAGATAACGGAACCGGAGGAAACCCAGGAGGCGGAACGGGAACAGATAACGGAACCGGAGGAAATCCAGGAGGCGAAACAGGAACAGATAACGGTAAAGTTATTGAAAGTACAACGAATCAAGTTGTACATCAAAAAGCAGAAGTATTAACAAAAAATATATCTAGTGTATTAATAAAAGAAGCAGTAGATACAGTCGAAAGTTATCAAGGTTTAATGAGCCTTTACGAAATGTATTATGGGATTGATTTAAGAACGAAAGATGTAGGTCCTAAGTTAGAAGAGGGAAGTTTAGATGCAATTGCGACGGATCAATCTTTGTACTACGTATTAAATAAACAAAGCTTAATTGATTTAATTTCAAATCTTGTGTCATCTAGTATTACGACAGAAGTTAAGCAAGATATGACAGGGTTAAAACAAAAAATAGACTCTTATCAACAATTCATTACTAGTGCGGATCAAAATTCAATACTACTAGCAGAGAAATTAAATGGAACGACGCAACAAGCAACTAGTATGAATGAAAATTTAGGTGAGTATGTAAAAGGTTTAGCGAAATGGCGTGAGAATAGCTTAAAGCTAGTTGAAGAGCAGCAAGTAGTAACAACAAATCATGCTGGTGAGCAAACAGCTGTTTTATCGTTAGATTCTGGTATTAAATCATTAATGATGCAAAGTCAGTCATTGGTCGAAAGTTCGAAGCATAGTTTAGCAACTTCAGACGATGTATATAAAACATTTGATCAAATCAATGGACAAGCAAAAGAAATTCAAGACAGCGGAACGACAATTGTTTCAAAAGCTGATTTATTATTAAATGACTTTACGAAGAAAATGGAAGATGATAAATCATTCTCCAAAAACTTTACGAAAATTTTAGCGAATAGCCGTATTGGAGATCGTCAAAATGAGATGTTATATGACTTTTTAGCTAGTCCAGTTCAAAAGCAAAATGATGGAGTAATTGTAGCAGGAAATGCTTTTACACCATACTTAATTGTATTAACTTGTTTCATTGTTGCATTATTTACAGCATACGCAATTGCGAATCAAGAAAAGAAACGAATGCAATCAGATCATTTTGAAGAGAAATTCTCATTAATTGATATGAATGTACCAACTACAGTAGTAGCTTTCGGTATATCAATTGTGGAAGGGATTAGTATAGGTATCATTTCTGGGCGTCTTTTAAAGTTCGGTCAGGATCAAAGTTTACTATGGATTGCGTTCATCACATTTATTATGATGGCGTTTGTATTAGTCTCAACCTACTTATTACGACAAATAAAAATGGTAGGAATGTTTATACTATTAGTATTTTTAAGCATGTACCTATTTTTAACTGAGGCAGTTGGAAGTAAAGTAGATCAAATGTCGTCTGTCGGAAAGATACGTCAATTCTCACCGCTTCAGTATATAGAAAGTTTTCTAAATGATTTTATTAGTGGTAAAGATACTGGGAAAGTTATTTTTGTCGTATTGTTTGTAATTGCCATTATTGGATTGGTTAGTAATCTATTTGTATGGCATAAGAAATGGGAGGAAAAAGAAGTAAATGATCAAACAATGGAGCATAGTGGCTAAGTTATCATTTCTCTCTATCCTTTTACTGTTTGTCGCGCTACCGATAAGGAGCGCGGCTGACAGTTATCTTGGTGATGATGGGAAGATTAAGTTTAAAGTGGATCGACTTGAAGAAAGCGACCAAGAAAAAAATAAAAAGGAACATAAGGAAACAGAATTAGATAAAGCATCAATTGAGTTATTTAACCAAGATATAGAAGAAGAAATTGAGAAAAAGAAAAAGAAAGAACAAAAAGATATGGAAGCTCTGCGAGATTCTCTTTTTATAAAACAAAAAGAGAATAATAGTGTTAAAGATACGAAAAATAGTTTGTTTAGCAGTGAATACATTGTCAGAAAAAGTGCAGATGAAGTAGCGAGTAATGAAACAATGAATGAAGAGCCAATTAGTATAACAATAATATTATTATTTGGCGGCGGCATTCTACTTATTTGCATCGGTATTTATACGGTTCTTCGTAAAAGTTGGAGGTAAAGTGATGGCAATACAAACACATATCAATGTCACAGTAGATTTTAGTAAATGGAATGGAAATACATACGATTTGCGTATTCCGAATCACCAATCTATTAAATATTTATTGAAAAACTTATTAGATACGCTAAAGATTGATAATCATGAAGGTTCACATTTTGTAATTAAAGTGAAAAATAAGTCAATTATTTTAACAGATAATGATCGTTTAATTGATCACCAAATAACAGATGGAGATATTTTGAAAGTTTTATAAAGAATATTTTTTACTTTTAGTTATTTGAAAATAAGTTATTACGGGTTATAAAGAAAAGGAGAAGAGGATAAACATGACGGAAAAAATAATTCAAATTGATGCAATGAACTATCAATTTCAAATAGAAAAAGAAAATTGGAAATTGGAGATGACCAAATCTCAAACACGTATAAAAGACTTCCGTCAATTCGATATAATTACGGGCGAATCATCTGAATTTGTACCATTAACAATAGAAGAAACGGATGATATGTTTACGTTTCTATATCAAGTAGATAAAAAATTATATAAGTGGGACGATCTTAGCCGTTTTGGAAGAAATGAGAAATTAAGACTACTTCGGAATGTTGCGCAGTTTCGTAAATATTTAAATAAACGAATCACGTTCTTTTTACATCCAGACAATATAGTTTTTAATGCTAATTTAATACCAAGTATTATACATAGAGGAATTCGAGATATTGTTCCGCCAACCCCGTTATTAGAAGAGCAATTTTTAACACAATATAAGTGTCTAATTATTGCTTTATTCTCCCAAAAACATAACTTTGATGATTTGTATGCTGGGTTACTAAAAGATGCAAAAGAAACAACATTTGAACAGACCGTTGCTCAAATGGAAAGCTTAGATGCATTACTGCAGTTTCTTGATGACAGCTTTGAGAAGGAACAAACAAAAACAGAAAAAAATATGCAGTTAGTACCTAAAAAAAGCTATAAATCATTTAAATACTTAGCTTTTTCCTTCATAGCGGCGACAGTTATTTTAGCTGCTCCTTTAATATATTTCACTTTTATAAAATTTCCTTATCAAAATAAATTGTTAGAAGCAAATGCAAGTTTCATAGCAACTGATTATGACAAAGTCATTACGCAATTGAATGAAGAGGAGTTTGAATCATTACCGATTGCATCTAAATATGAGTTAGCATTTGCATACATTACAGCTGAAAAACTAGGTGAAGCTCAAAAGAAATCGATTATGAAAAACATTAGTTTGAAAAGTGATGAAAAGTATTTGCTGTATTGGATGTATAACGGAAAAGGTAATTTTGATAAATCATTAGATTTAGCTAAGACACTTGATGATCCTCAGCTTATTATGTACGGCCTTGTTA
This sequence comes from Bacillus sp. FSL K6-1218, assembly GCF_038006445.1. Classification (NCBI taxonomy): domain Bacteria; kingdom Bacillati; phylum Bacillota; class Bacilli; order Caryophanales; family Bacillaceae; genus Bacillus; species Bacillus sp. FSL K6-1218. The sequence continues at coordinate 2,037,628 of NZ_JBBOVE010000001.1, forward strand.
AACAAATTGAATCACTGAAAAATAATCCAGATTTATCAGGGGAAGAACGTGATCAAAAGTTAAAAACATATGAGCAACAATTAGATGAATATAAAAAGAAATATGGCAATTCATCAAGCGATAAAAATTTGTCGGACACAGAGAAAAAAGAGTAAGCACTTGATGAGACAGTTGAAAAGGAGCAGTGAACACGGATGGAGCAACTATTAGTATTGACTTATGGAGACAAAATATATAAGTGCACATTACATCCAAATGAGCAATCAATAGTGTCGATTGGAAAAGAGTGGACAAATGATATTACGAATCCAAGTTTAGAACAAGAAGTAGAGTTAAAGTGGAATAATGAAGTAAATGCTTGGATGGTACAGGATCAATTAATAGAATTTAATAAGGAAATTGAGATTGGGAAAACAAGAGATGTGAGCTTGAAAATCTTTATATCTATTGTTGGCACAACTAAAGTGTTTGATATCGGAACGAAACATTCTCTTACAGTGAGTCAAAACGATTACGATGATATTTCTATTACCGGGACTAGTGTAGATTTAATGCTATCTCGCGAAACGTTGTACGATTCTTTTAAAGTGAACGTGTATGGCGGGGATGTATTTCATAATTATACGAAGTTAAAAGATAGCGTTATGTTGGAATCAGGAGACGTATTATATTTTGATGGTATTTTATTGGAGATTGGTAGTGAAGACATTCAAGTACTTTCTTCAGAAGATAAAGTGAAATCTGCGTTACCTATTTTAGTAGAATCAGAAACAAATTATCAAAGTGGTTATCCAGACTATCATCGTTCACCGCGTATTATTTATCGTGAACCAGAAGAGAAAATGACAATTGCAAAGCCTTCAAGTATGCCATCAAAACCAACGGAGCATTTAGCAAGAATCATTGCACCTTCACTTGTCATGATTGTCGTAACCGTATTACTTGCAATTTTCATGAAATATGGAATGTTTATTATCGCATCGATTGCGATGACATTAGTAACAATCATTGTTTCTGTCACATCGTATATTAAAAATTTGAAGCAATATAAAGTCGACATTGTTGAACGTGACAAAAGCTATAGAGAGTATATAAAACAAAAAACGAAAGATTTACATGCAGAAAGTGAAAAACAGCGTCACGCATTACATTATCACAATCCAAATGTAGAAGTAATACGTAATATGGCAGTTCAAGTAAATCCTAGAATTTATGAAAAAACAATGTTACATCATGATTTCTTAACATTTAGCGTTGGAACAGGACAAGCTAATACGAGTTTTGAAATTCAATTTAATGAAGAAGAATTTAGTCAAACGAAAGATGAATTAATTGATATAGCACGTGAACTAAGACAGCGTTATCTATCATTGGAAGATGTACCAGTTGTAACAGATTTAATGAATGGACCAGTCGGTTATATTGGTCAACGCTCTTTAGTGTTAGAGCAATTACAATTATTAGTTGCACAAACGGCTTTATTCCATAGTTATTATGACTTGCAGTTTATTACTATTTTTCCTGAAGAAGAAAAAGAAAAATGGGATTGGATGCGCTGGTTACCTCATGGAAGTGTTCGCGATATAAATGTACGTGGATTTGTATACCATGATCGTAGCCGTGATCAAGTGTTAAATAGTTTGTATCAAATATTGAAAGAACGAAAATTAAAACTAGATGAAAAAAGTTCTACTAATGAAAAAATGTACTTTGCACCGCACTATGTCGTTCTCATTACAGATGAAAAACTAATATTAGACCATGTTGTTATGGAATTCTTTAATGATGATCCAAGTCAATTAGGTGTATCACTTGTATTTGTACAAGATGTTATGCAAAGTTTACCGGAGCATGTGAAAACGGTAATAGATATAAGAGATGCAAAACAAGGGAACATCATCTTAGAGCAAGGAGAGCTTGTTAATCGTCAATTTAAACTAAATCACGTACCGAAAGGGTTCAATTTAGAAGATATTTCACGGGCATTAGCACCATTAAATCATTTGCAAAACTTAAAAAATAGTATTCCAGAAAGCGTAACATTTTTAGAAATGTACGGCGTTGAAAAAGTAAAAGAACTGAATATCACAAGTCGTTGGGAGAAAAATGCAGCGCATAAATCTTTAGCTGTACCACTTGGATTACGTGGTAAAGAAGATATCGTAAACTTAAACTTACACGAAAAAGCACACGGACCACACGGATTAATAGCAGGTACAACAGGTTCAGGTAAATCGGAAATTATACAATCGTATATTTTATCTCTAGCAGTCAATTTCCACCCGTACGAAGTAGCCTTTTTACTAATTGACTATAAAGGCGGCGGAATGGCGAATTTATTCAAAAACTTACCGCATTTATTAGGAACAATTACGAACTTAGATGGAGCACAAAGTATGAGAGCGCTCGCATCAATTAAAGCTGAATTACAGAAAAGACAACGATTATTTGGTGAAAATGATGTAAACCATATTAATCAGTATCAAAAACTGTATAAAGAAGGCTTAGTAAGTGAGCCGATGCCGCATCTATTTTTAATTAGTGATGAATTCGCGGAATTGAAGTCAGAACAACCAGAATTTATGAAAGAGTTAGTTTCAACAGCGCGTATCGGTCGTTCACTCGGGATCCATTTAATATTAGCTACGCAAAAACCGAGTGGTGTTGTAGATGATCAAATTTGGAGTAACTCGAAATTCAAACTAGCATTAAAAGTTCAAAATACGTCAGATAGTAATGAAATCTTAAAAACGCCAGATGCTGCTGAAATTACATTACCAGGACGTGCTTACTTACAAGTTGGGAATAATGAAATTTATGAACTATTCCAATCAGCTTGGAGCGGAGCAGACTATGTAGAAAATAAAGAGGATAAAGAACATTTAGATGCAACAATCTATGCAATAAATGATCTAGGACAATATGAAATATTAAGTGAAGACTTAAGTGGACTTGGTAGCAGTAAAGAAGTAATAAGCGTACCGTCTGAACTGGATGCTGTTATTGACTACATTCACGATTACGCAGAAATAAATGAAATTGAAGCATTAGCAAGACCGTGGTTACCACCACTTCCAGAAAGCGTATATTTACAAGACTTACATGCTATTCAGTTCAAAGAAGCATGGACGAAAGAAAAGAAACCATTACAAGCAACAATTGGTCTACTAGATCAGCCTGAATTACAATCACAAACACCATTAACACTAGATATTAGTAAAGACGGACACGTAGCAGTCTTCTCAAGTCCAGGCTACGGAAAATCAACATTCTTACAATCAGTCATTATGGATGTAGCTCGTCAGCATAGTCCGGAGCATTTGCATGTGTATTTATTAGACTTCGGAACAAATGGCTTAATGCCATTAAAATCATTACCACATGTGGCGGACATCATTACATTAGACCAAGTTGAAAAATGCGAGAAGTTTCTTCGTCGCATAGAAGACTTATTAAAAGATAGAAAGCAATTGCTAAGTAAATATGGAGTTGCGAGTCTTGAAATGTATGAGAGAGCTAGTAAGGAAGTATTACCAACAGTATTAATTACGTTAGATAACTATGATGCTGTTAGAGAAGCTGGATTTGTCGAAGACTTTGAACGCATTGTTGCACAAATTGTACGTGAAGGGGCAGCAGTAGGAATTCATTTAATGCTTACGGCTACACGTCAAAATGCATTGAGAGTACAAGTAAATACAAATATTAAACTACAAATTGCTCTATATATGATAGATGAGGCAGAATCTAGAGCGATTGTAGGAAGAACAGAGTTAAAAATTGAAGAATTAGCAGGCCGTGGTTTAGTTAAAATTGACGAACCAACAATCTTCCAAACAGCTTTACCGACAAATGGAGAAGATGTCCTTACTCGAATTGAAAATATACAAGCTGAAGGAAAAGAGATGGATTCCTTCTGGGATGGAGAAAGACCGAAAGCAATTCCTATGGTACCTGAAGTTCTGGAATACAAGGAATTTATTGCATGGCCAGAAACAAGAAAAATTATTGAAGCAGGCAAACTAACATTTGGTGTAGAGACAGAAAACGTTACGCCTCTCGAATTAGATTTAACGGAAGCGTCTAATATTGTTGTAGGGGGAATCAAGAAAGACGAAGTTGAAAATGTAGTTCATCAATTCCTTCAACAGTTAGCTGACAGTGGACACTTTGACTTAGGCTTAATCGATACAAGAACACGCAATTTCTCAAACTATAGAGAGAGTGCGGCTTTATATGTAGCTGAAAAAACAGGAATTGAGAAAACGATTAAACAAGTTACAAATGCTTATAAATCGAGAGAAGCAGCGTTTAAAGAGGAACAGGAAGCATCAAGTGAAACAGTGAACCCAGCTGAATTTATTAAGAAATTTAAGCCAATTGTAATCGTAATTGCAGATGTAAATGATATTTTAAGTAATTTAGAAGATAGCGATATATATAGTTTAGCGGAATTAATAACAAATGGTGCATTTATGGGCATCCACTTCATAATTGGCTGTGATGTCGATTCAATTGACAGCCGATACGACTTAGTTTCAAAAACAATAAAAACGCAATCTCATGTTATTTTACTTAGAAAATCATCAGGCCAAATGGTCTTCGATGTATCTAATAAAGATTTAAGTAGTACAAAGTTAAACCCATTTGAAGGCTATTTTGTTGAAAATCGTTTTGCTACTAGAATTAAAGTGCCAACTATTTAAGGGGGGATTTGCATGGGGATAGAGGAATTAAATAGTCATAAATCTGGTTTATTAAGTAGTATAAGTCATCAACAAGGGCAATTGGCTGAATTACAAATGAAACTACGAAGGCTAATAACTGCTAAAGGGAAATTTGTAAATAATCTTGAAGCAATTAAACAAAATCAAGAGCAGTTTAAGTCTTTAGAAATAAACGAGAGTAGTTGGAAGGGGCAAAGAGCAACTACTTTTAAAGAAACGTATGAACAACAAGTCATTTCTAATTTAGGGAGATTTATTGGAGAACTAGGGAGAGTGCAAGAAGACATCGATCAAGCTATACGGCGGCTTGAAAGAGAAATCGCTACATGTGAGTCTAGTATTCTTTCTCTAAGTAGAAGTGTTTCAATGGTTGACGCTAGTATTCAAGTAGAAGTACAGAAGGCGGGGAAATGATAAATGGGGGAAATTAAATTAAATAAAGGGGTATTTGATGCGAAAGTAAGTGATTTGAAAAGTGGTGCTAGTGATTTAGGTAAGACTAAATTTAATGGTATGCAGTTACATCGTACGAATTTGACTAGGCTGATTCAATATTGTGAAGCAATTGAACAGTTATCTCAAAAGGTGCAGCGATACGAACAGATATTAGAAAATGACTTAAATAAAATACAACAAACTGGGGAGAAAATAGTTGAAAAAGACGAACAACTTGAGAAGCAATTAAGAATGATAGATTCAAATTATCATGCAAAATAAGGAGGGAGAAACGTGGATAAAAATATAGAGTTACAAGAAGTAAAAGAACTTCAAAATAGATTTCAAGCAAGTGCCACTGAGTTGAATCAACAGTTTGAATCATTATTAGGAAAGATAGCGGATTTTAGTGAGATTAATTCATTTCAAGGTGCTGCTGCTGATGGAATTAAAGGCCATTTATCTAGAGTTCATGGAAGTGTTATTTCAGGTTGTATGGTCGCAGCAGAAAGCTTAAGTATGCAATTTGAAAAAGCATTAGAAGATTTTAATAGTTCTGTTGATAGTGATGCAGATACGAAGATTTATGGGAGTTATTTAGATAATGTAAAGCAAAAAATTAATGGGTATAGTAACAGTTTTAATCAATCGAATGAGTTAGCCCAACAGACTATCAGTTCAATTAATGATATTGTTCCGATCCATTATCCCCCATCATCAGGAATTTCTGAAGGGGTTGAAAAAAGTCAAAAAGAAATCAGTGATACGTTAGAAAAACTAGAGGCTTACAATAGTCAACAAAATGATCTTCAAAATTTTGATGACATGTTACGCGGATTAGATGGTGCTATGAGACAAATACAAGAGACTGAAGGGAACTTTTCTAGTGATACAACCGAAAAACTTCTGTCTGAAGGAACCTTTGCATCTATAGTTGGAGTAGCTAAAAAGATTGCGGGATATACGGGTAAAGTGAAAAAAGGAGTAGTCGGATTATTTTCTGGTTATTTACGCCTTGTTTACATGAAAAAAAATTTGGGGTTTGGTGTTGATTTTCATGTTGATGCTCGAAAAGGAAAAGGGGCATATGTATTTAAAACTTTAAACGATGCCGATATTGTAGCGGCTTCCAAACTTTTAGCTTCAGATGCAAATGAAGATGCTATTTTTAAATTTATTTTTAAAGATAAATTTAAAGTCAATTACAACAACGAAACAAGAAATGTAATAAAACAAGCAAAAAAAGATATTTATAAATTGCCTGAATTTAAAGCGGTTGAAGATTTTATGATGACTCGGAATGCAGGAGGTTTTTTAAAAGCATTTAAAAATAGATGGACAGATTCATTTGGGACCGAATTTCAAAAGAGCATTGACGAATTCAATTTTAAGAAGTGGCCAGAGACATTTAAAAAACTCAAAGGTACTGGGACGCTCTTCAAAAGTGTGGCAATTATTGGAACGGGGTTGACAGTTGTAGATAATATTATACAGTCACAAGATGATGGATTTCAGCTACAGGATGTAAGAGATGTTGCATTAGATACAGGTGTGGACTTAGCATATGCAGCGGGAGCAGCAGCAACTGGAGCAGCGATTGGGACTGCTGTGGGACCACTTGGAACCTTGGCAGGAGGAGCTATAGGTGCAGTGGTGGGGATTGGAGCCTCATTACTGGTGAATGAGAAACTTAGCATATTAGGAGGTGAAAGTGTAGTTAGCGGAACAAAGAAATTAGTAAAATGGGCAGTAAATATGAACGATAATTTAAAGTCTGGAAATTATAAAGAGTTTACGAAAGAAAATGAAAAGGTCCTGAAAAAATTAAAATCAATATTTTGGTAATTTATATAAAATTAGAAGGTAGGATAAATGAATGCTAAAGATAAAGGAAGAAGATTTGGGCCTTTTTGAAATTGAAAATAGAAACAGATTAAGTCCGGATTATATAAGAATCTTTTATGGGGGAGTTTTTGCATATACTTCTATACCAATGCTCATCATGTTTTTAGGTGTTTTGCTGAACGGTGATAAGATTTCTTTAACACCATTTGAAACATTTTTGGTACGAACTGAGGTAAAGTTATACATTTTGGAGTTGATTTTTTTAATAATTTTCATGTCTTCAAAGGTTGCTTTTAAATTACAGAAACTCCAAGCCATCGTGACTTTATTTTATTCTTTTCAATTAGCAACATTACCATTTATCGTTATGATGGTTGAAGGAATGTTTGATTTTCCAAGTAATAATAAAACGTTAGTTTATATTGGTTTAATAATGTTAGGTGCGCTTTGTACTCACATTGTAACTACAATTAATGTTTTTAAAAAGGCAAAACATGGAGGATATAAATCGGAAGGACCAGCTGTCTCATTTTTTACTAACGCAAAATTATATTTATTGATTGGAATGACAATTGGTGTAATGGTTCTACTTATATTAATTTTTTTAAATCTTAATTATACATTTAGCCAAATGGCAATTTATATTGTACAAACAATAATATTATATATATTCGCTGTAGTATCAGCAGAATTCGTCCTATTGGTGTATTGTCGCTTCAAATTCCCATCATTTAATATTACGTGGGAACAACATGAAAAGAAGCGCCAAGAATTCATAGCGAATAGAAAAAGAATAATAGAAAAAGAACAAAAGCGAAACAAAAACTGAAATGATATTTGTAAATAATAGTCATAAACTTTTTTTTATGTGTGGAAGAATCTATTTGTGAAGAAATAAATCATTGTATAAGGGGTAGAGATTATGAAAGTTCAGTATAAAGCATTATCGCTTTTAAATTTAATAAGCATCACTCAAATTGTAAAAAAAGATGATTGGTTATTACCAGCTATCGCACTTAGAAATCAAGTAGTTCATAACGATATATACCCAATAGGACCTGTTCTTTTTACGTATTCACCATTAGAGAATGAACCGGAATATGGTGAATATATGTATTGTGTCCCAGTGAATGGAAGGGTAAATATGGAAGAGGATTCACCTTATGAGTATATTGATGCAATTCTTATTGAAGAAGCACTTTGTGTTAGATTCTCAGATGAAGATGGTGATATTGAAGACGCTTATCGTGTTTTAAATGAATTTGCTGAACAGAATCATATGAAATTAGATAGTAGCTTTTATCACGTATGTTTAGATGTATATGGTGATATGTGGTTGGATATTTATGCTCCTATTATTGAAGTAGGTGAATTAGTGCGATGATAGTTGAGGAACAAAGCATTGCTTATACAAATGTTGTATCGAAAGAATGTTTTTTTCACTATACTGATATGGAAAAAGTAATAGAAGATTTATTGACAGAAATTGCGCAAGCGAATTTAACGGTCAAAGGCCCAATGTTTTATGCGCTGAAAAATGTACCATCAGATGGAGATATGTTTATTGAATTATTTATGCCAGTATATGAGAGTAGTATTCCTAAATCAGAAACAATGAAGTTTCGAAGTTATTACTATGTTGATAACATGCTAATGAAAAGATATGCAGGAGATTTTGAAACATTAACAGAGTATGCATATGCTGAGATTCTTCAGTATATGGAAGATAATGAACTTGATATGATCTCACCTATTTACCATATTTTTAGTGGTGATGAAGAGTTACAGTATGTTGAAATAAAAATTGCAGTAGATACACAATAATAATTTAGTACACTTTTAGTAATAAAGATATGAAAAGTAAAACCCTAATTTTTGTTTTATTGAAGAATATAAAGGTATTCTTGAATTAAGAGTTCTAATTGTTGTTTTTAGTAGTAAGGGGCCTACATATGTGGTTATTTTCAAAAGAAAAACCTTTGTACTTTCAGTAAGAGTGTGGGGATAAAACTGGGGGATTAATTGAACAGAAAATATTGGATAAAGTATCGGTGGATGATTGCATAATAGCTGTTGAAATGCTTGATATATTGTTTATATACCTAAATTTGCAGAAGAACTTGCAACGATTTTATATATTAGTAATAAAGAATTATCCCGAACGGTTGCTATGTTTGTTGGTACATTTGAAATTTTTGTACAAGTTTCAAACACAACAAAAGTTATTATCCAATGTATTCCGGTAGATGAGGAAATGGAAGAATAAGTATTTTTGGATATGAAAGTGATTGATTTTAAATATAAGAAAAAATCCACTGACGAAGAGAAAGAAGAAATAGCAGAGTGGATGCTGGAATATAAAAAGATGTGTAAAACAATAGCAGAGCACTATGAAATAGCTTAAAAAGAATCATTATTATAATGTAAGAATATCTGAGATTAATAGAACCTTCTCTTTTCATCAAAATGAGAAGGTTTTTATTTTTAATCTACATGATTTAAGTGAATGTAGTTAAGGGTGGGACAATTGGATGTGGAATATAAAAGAAGAAGATTTAGATGAATTTAAAATAACATGTAGAAATCGTTTAAGCCCTGAAGGAGCTATGTTGTTTATGTTTGGTGGAATGCTTTATAGTTCGTTATTGATGCTTTTTATTTTTGGAGCACTAATTAGATTTGGCTGGGATTACTATCCGACTCTTTTTGACACAGTAATAGTCAGAATGGAATTGTTGTTATATAGCCTACAAGTAATCTTTTTTATTATATATCTGATCCCTAAGGTACGTTTTAAATTTCAAAAGCTCCAGACATTGGTGATATTATTATATGCGTTTCAGTTAGGTACTATAGGTCTTACGGCGTTTGTTCTTCCAGGGATGAGTAATTATTCTATTAATTTTATTACGCTTATTTATGTAGGTTTACTAGTATTAGGAGCAATACTTGTTCATGGTGTAACAACATTTGATACTTTTAAACAAGCAAGTAAAGGTGCATTTAGTATGGGAGAAAAATCTACTTCATTTTTTAATAAGGCAAAGAAAAATGTAATGTTGGGTGTGGTAATTTATGTACTAATTCTTCTTGTTTTAATTTATATACAAAATAATTACTCATTGAGCATAATGTTTGGTTACTTTATATTTACGTTCATCATGTACGCGATAGCAATAGGCGCAGCTGAGTTCCAACTACTAGCCTATTGTAGATTTAAGTTTCCGTCATTTTATATTTCGTGGGAGGAACACGAAAGGGGACGTCAGAAAAGACTAAAGCTTTATAAAGAGAAGGAAAAAAGAAAACTAAAGAAATAAAATAAGTTTTGTGTCGAAATGAGGAAAGATGAATGCTTAAAATAAAGGAAGACGATTTAGGATTTTTTCAAATTACAAATAAAAACCGATTAAGTCCTGATGGTGTAATGGCCTTTTTAGTTGGAGTTTTTGTATACGCTTCATTACCGATGTTTTTTATTATTTTGGGTTTTTTACAACTTGGTTGGGAGACTTATCCAAAATCTTTTGAACGAATAATTGTTTCTGTAGAGTTAGCATTATATATTCTGCAAATCCTTTTTTTGATAATCTATTCATTTCCGAAATTAAGATTTAAATTACAAAAATTACAAGCCGTTGTAATTGTTTTTAACTCGTTTCAGGTTGCAACGGTAGGTTATGCGTATGTATTAATTGAAGCAATATTTGGATATTATTGTGAAAATCTAACAGTATTTTATGTAGGTCTATTATTATTAGGAGCGATAATTACTCATATTGTAATAACAATCCATACTTTTAAAAAAGCAAAATATGGAGGCTATAAGTTAAAAGGGGAGTCAGCCTCATTTTTTACTAATACAAAACTTTGGATGTTAATTGGAATGTTTATTTATATAGTTGTCCTGTTGATATTAATCTTTGCAAGTATTCGTTTTGCGCTAAAACCGATGGTGTTTTATTTTTTACAAACAATTATATTATATGTATTTGCCGTTGCATCAGCAGAATTCGTCCTATTGGTGTATTGTCGCTTTAAATTTCCATCATTTAATATTACGTGGGAACAACATGAAAAGGAACGCCAGGAATTTATAGCAAATAGAAAAAGAATGAGAGAGAAAGAACAAAAGCAAAATAAAAACTGAAATGATAATAGTAATAGATGGTTTTTTTATGGTGGAAGAATCTATTTGTGAAGAATTAAAACATTGTATAAGGGGTAGTGATTATGAAAGTTCACTATAAAGCATTATCGCTTTTTAATTTAATAAGCATCACTCAAATTGTAAAAAGGATGATTGGTTGTTGTCAGCTATCTCACTTAGAAATTAAGTAATTCATAGTGATATATACCCAAAAAGTAGCTAGAGGTGTGTAACTAGATGTGGGATGTAAAAGAAGAAAATTTAGAAAAGTTTAGGATGATATGTAGAAGGCGTTTAAGTCCGGAAGGTGCTTTAGGTTTTATGATAGGAACAATAGTGTATGTTTCAGTTATGATGTTTTTTCTTATTGGTACTTTAGTAACCTTTGGTTGGGACTACTATACTACTTTATTCGAAAAAACAATTGTTAAAACTGAAATTGTGTTATTTAGTATTCAAATTATATTTTTAATTATATATCTATTTCCGAAAGCATGTTTTAAATTTCAAAAGTTACAAACGCTAATCGTATTACTATATGCGTTTCAACTTGGAACAATATTATTTGTAGTTTCGATTGTTTCTGAAATGGCTGACAATTCAATTGGTAGGATGTATACCGGGCTACTAGTTGTAGGAGCAGTTATTATCCATAGTGTAGCAACGCTAGATACATTTAAACAAGCAAGTAAAGGTGCATTTAGTAGTGATGAAAGATCCACATCGTTTTTTAGTAAGACAAAAGGGGCTATGATAAAGGGAGCTATAATATATATATTCATACTACTTATTTTGATGTATTTTCAAAATGATTATTCAATTGATTTTTTTGTTATGTATGGAGTAGGAACTGTATTAATGTATGCGGTTGCAATCGGAGCGGCAGAATTCCAACTATTGGCGTACTGTAGATTCAAATTTAAGTCATTTCATATGACGTGGGAAGAGAATGAGAGAATGCGTGGGAGAATTCGAAAGCGAAATAAGAAATTCAAAACGAAAAATAAAGTGAAACTTTAATCAGTGGGGGTTTTCTTCATCCCCCACTGATTATTAGTTGAACCAATCGGACTTTTATGGGCAGTTGATCCCCCACCTAACTTCTTTGCTTTCGCTGCATTTTGAGGTGGGGGTCTTACTGCCCATTAAAGCGGGATAAATAATATATTAATAGAATTTTAGTGCGCGAAAAATAATTGAAACGTATAGAAGGTGAAGGGCCAGGATGTGGAATATAAAAGAAGAAGATTTAGATAAGTTTAGGATGACATGTAATGATCGTTTAAGTCCTGAGGGTGCTACAGGATTTATGTTTGGAGGAATACTTTATAGTTCAATAGCTGTTTTTTCTATTATTGTATCAGGTGATTGGGATTACTGTATGGTCCTCCTTAATATAGGAATTGTTAAGCTGGAAGTGTTGTTATATGCTCTGCAAGTAATTTTTTTCATTCTATATTTATTTCCAAAAGCTCAATTTAAATTTCAAAAGCTACAAACACTTGTTGTATTATTAAATGCATTTCAAATGGCAATAATCTTACTCGTAGTTTTGATTGGTACTAAAATGGCTAATAATTCAATTGATCAGATTACATTACTGTATGCAGGATTGTTATTTTTAGGAGCAGTTGTTGTTCATATTGTTACAACGCTTGATACACTTAAGCAAGCGAGTGAAGGTGCGTTTAGTATGGATGAAAGATCCGCTTCCTTTTTTAGTAAAGGAAAAGGAAAGATGATGAAGTGGGCTACACTATACGCAGTAACTATTCTTATTTTGATATCTTTTCATAACGATTATGGGTTTGATGATTTATTTATGTATGTAGTAGGGACCTTTTTAATGTATACGATAGCAATCGGTGCAGCTGAATTTCAGCTATTAGCATATTGCAGATTTAAATTTCCATCATTTAATAAAACGTGGGAGCAACATAAAAGAGAGACTCCAAGATATCGAAAGAAAAATAAAAAAGGTAAATCGAAACGTAAGGCATAAAGAAAGTGCGTATTGTACGTTTTGATGATAGAAAAGTAATTATTTACAAGAGAGTATTTTAACTTCTAAAAGAAAATTTAATTATGTAAGGTGATTAAAGTGATTAGAAGGTTATCTGATCGAAAATGTAGAGTGGGTAGTGTGATGATGAAATGAACATAAAAAAGGTTTCTAAAATGATTACTATCATAATAACAATCAGCCTACTACAAGCATGCAGTTTTTTTGAAGAAAAGGTAGAGTATGAGCCATTTATTAAGGCATTGGATGAAGGTGACATGAAAAAGGTTATGTCTGCAAGTGATGATGGGTATGCTTTTGTGGAACAAAGAGGTATTTATAGTACGTTTGAGCAAAAAGAAGATGGAGAGCATAGTAAGACAATTCGTCAAACTACGGAAGGTGTATATAATACAAAAGATAAAAGTTTATACGGAGAGGCGATACAAACAGTTATGACTGATATAGAAAAAGACAAGGGAAAAAGGACAAATGAGAATTATAAAAAAGAAACTATTTATAGTATTCATGTTAAGTATGAAAATGGACAGGTGAAAAGTTCGGATTCAAATCTAGATGTTTCATACGTAAACTTAATTGTAGATCGTTTAAATGGGATAGGGAAACTAAAGATGAAGCCCGAAGGTGATATAAAAAAGTTTGATCAGCCTAATTCAGTGGGATATCGACTAACTGAATCTGAATTTAAAGATATTATTAATAATAAATTAAAGATACAATACGATGAATTTGATGGAGCAACAATCGTATTGCACCTGAATGCCTCAAAAAATCCAAAACAAATTTTGCAAATGAGGATAGATATAGATTTTAAAGAAAAGAATGAGGATGGAAAATTAGTAGAAAATATGTTCCAAATAATAACGTATTTTAATAGAAAACAGGATAATAACCAAGATGCAAGACAGGAATATTTAAAATACAAGGCGCAGTACAACAAAAGAGATAGTTAAGAGTGGCGATGAACATAAAAAGGTATAAAATCAGTGACTAAGAAAATTGAATCTTTATTTTGGTAATATACTATAGTTCGGGGAAAGGTGGAGCTAACAAATGTGGAACATAAAAGAAGAAGATTTAGATGAATTTAGAATTACATGTAGAAATCGTTTAAGCCCAGAACGCTCCATGGTGTTTATACTTGGCGCAACTGTTTATAGTTCATTATTCATGCTTTTTATTTTTGGAGCATTAGTTAAATTTGGCTGGGGTTACTATCCAAATCTCTTTGACAAAATAATTGTTTGTATTGAATTAGTTTTATATACCTTGCAAGTAATCTTTTTAATTCTATATCTATTTCCAAAAGTTCGTTTTAAATGTCAAAGGTTGCAAGCGCTTGTGATATTATTATGTACATTTCAGCTGGGAACTATAGGATTCACATTGTTTATACTTCCAGCAATTTCAAATTATTCGATTGATCAAATTACATTATTGTATGTGGGTTTATTGTTTCTAGTAGCAGTTTTTGTTCATCTGGTGACAACAATTGATACCTTTAAACAAGCAGAGAGTGGAGCATTTAGTATGGATGAAAGGGCAGCTTCATTTTTTAGTAAAACAAAAAACAACGTAATGATTGGTGTTACGGTATATGCACTAATCCTTCTTATTTTAATTTATTTTCATAATGATTATGAAATAGAGATATTAGCAGGGTATATAGCAGGAACTCTTGTAATGTACGCGGTAGCCGTAGGCGCAGCAGAGTTCCAATTATTAGCCTATTGTAGATTTAAATTTCCGTCATTTTATATTTCATGGGAGGAACACGAAAGGGAACGTCAGAAAAGACTAAAGCTTTATGAAGAAAAGGAAAAAAAGCAAGCCAAAGAAATAAAATAAGTTTTGCTTTCTGAAAATTCGAACGGAATATATAAACAATTAAGGATTGTATAAAAATCGATGCTATTAAAAATTAAAGTATCTTCAACATAATCTGTATGAGTTAATAAATACCGGTAAGTAAAGGTGAACTATATTACTATCAAAATGGGAATGTAATGAACCTAAAAATGCCTAGAGAAATCAACGGGGTGTCAGTATGAAGTTAAAGAAGAAAGCTAGGATGATGATAGTTCTGTTAATAGTATCAAGTTTATTAAGTGGATGTGGTTTTGGGGAGACGAAGATAGAATATGAGCCATTTGTCAAAGCTTTGGATGAAGGTGACATGAAAAAGGTTATGTCCGCTAGTGATGATGGATATGCGTATGTGAAACAAAGAGGTATATATAGTACATATGAGCAAAAGGAAGATGGAGAGCATAGAAAAACAATCTATCAAACTACGGAAGGGATATATAATACGAAAGATAAAAGTTTATATGGAAATACAACACAAGAGGTTACTTCAGCAGTAGACAGCAAAGATAATAAAGAAGAAGTTGTTTATCGTACCAATATTATGTATAAAAATGGACAGGTACAAAGTCCGGAATCGAATCTGGATGTTTCATATGTGAACTTAATTGTAGATCGTTTAAAAGGGATAGGGAAACTAAAGATGAAGCCCGGGGATGATATAAAAAAGTTTGATCAGCCTAGTACTGTTGGATACAAACTAAATGAATCAGAGTTTCAGAGTATTGTTAATGATAAGTTGAAAATACAATATGATGAATATGATGGTGGATCAATCGCATTGCATATAGATTCTAAAGATAGTTCAGAGCAGATATTGGAGGTAAGTATTGTAATAAATTATAAGAAGCGAAATGATGAAGGTAAGTTAGTAGAATATATATCACAAATACACACATCTTTTGATAGTCACCAAGGTAATAACCAAGATGTGAAACAGGAATATATTGATTTTAAAGCAAAGTATAATGAGACGCAGTAATATTTAGAAGGGCATTTGTACGGAAAGATAATAGCGACATAAGTGTGATAAATGTTTCATAAATATTTCTATTTGTAGTGGAAAGAAATTGAGTATAAATATGTAGCCCCAGTTGCTGGAGTAGATGCAACTGGGGCGTTTATCTGTCTAAATTTAGCTTGAATACATGACATGTTTTAGTTAGGGGCACGGCTTTACAAGTAGTTTCTCCATCTTCATAATAACGGTGTGAGTTATTTTGTAATTTGCTTGTATTACTAAGTTACGACTATTTCCTCTTATAGAGTACTTCTTATTATCGATACATCGTCCACATCCCAATGTCTTTAAATCCTAGTCGTTTATAAATTCGTCCAGCAGCTGGATTGTTATAAAATAAACAAAGTGTTCGGCTTTCTTTCGTAAAGTCTTGAATCATTTTTTGTAGTATGAGTGAAGCAAATCCATTTCCACGATAATTCGGGTGTGTACATACACCAACTACCATAGCGGATAATGAATTTTCAGCGGAAGTAGAGGCGGATGCGATGATTGCACCGTCTTTTTCAATATAATATGTACGTCCTGTATTTGTTTCAATAGATTGTCGTAAAATTTTTTCTGATTCATGAGCAGTTCGGAATTCAGTGATGCTACTTCTTAATTGCATAATTCGATCTACATCATCTATTGATGCAAGTTTAATCGTTTCATGAATAGGCGTGTCAGGTAAGTTGTTGCCATTTAGACATTCACAAAAATACATATCACTTTTGACACCTAGTTGAATAGCAGGAGAAGTTTCAAATTTTTTTACGATAGTTGACTTACCAGATAGTTTAAGCGGCTTATACGCTGAAAGAAGTGCCTCATAATCAGTGGTAACAAAGTCTTCTTTACTATATAGTATAAATGAATCGTGGAATCGGAGTAAAATTGATTTTAATGTTCCATCCTCTTTAAATACTCCCCATAATTCTTGAAAATCTGTGTCATAACCGAAAGCTTCAATATCTCCAATAATAAACAAGTTAAGGGCTGCTTCTTCTTTTAGGTAAGGGAATACTTGTTCATGATCTTTCTTTGTTAATTTTCGCATCATAACGAATCGACCTCTTTTTTATTTTTCTAAATATTACAACTTAAGTTTTTTGAAATCAATATTAAATTTTATGTTTAGTTCACAAACTTTCGGAAAAACTAGGAAAGATATGACAAAGGAGGTTATGAACGGTGGATCATCCAATTCAAGGGTTAATGAAAGCAGCAATGGAAAATTTAAAAGAAATGGTTGATGTAAATACGATTGTTGGAGAGCCTGTTCAAACGGCTGACGGTGGTGTGGTGTTAACGGTTTCTAAAGTAGCGTTCGGTTTTGGAGCAGGAGGTTCTGATTTCCAAACGAATGATGGACAAAGAGCAAACGGTAACGCTGCATTTGGTGGCGGTAGCGCGGGTGGTGTTTCTATTACACCAGTAGCATTTCTTGTGGTGAATAAAGATGGAGTAAATATTCTTCATTTACAAAATGCTACACATTTAGCAGAAAAAATGATTGAATTAGCTCCACAAACAATTGATAAAATTCAATCGATGTTCCAAAAAGAAGAAAAGAAAGAGGGAAATCATCATCCTCAAAACCCTGATGAAATCCTTTAAAAACGCCTGCTTATGAGCAGGCGTTTTTTCTTGTAATCACTATGTAATAAAACACATGAAATTGTAAATAGTTTTTGAAGTTTTTTCTATGTTTCTAAAATTTTTCATGTTAAAATATGCTATAGAATTGAAACATATAAAACGAAGGTGGCTAGGTGCTTTGTCTGGAGGATCTGACCAAGTAAAGAATATGATATATATTAATGGTAATCGTCGAGGTCATTGTTTTATTACATCAGGAATTACGTTTAAAGAGTTTGCGAGTAACATCCCTTCACCGCTTCATCAAGTGTTGCTTTTGAAGCACAACTTTGAATGGACGGATTTTCATTATCATACTTTATTTGAATATGTTGAGGAAGAAAATATACATAAGTTAATTCAAGCAGAGATTGATGAATTTGATGAATTTTGTTGGGTAGATTTTGATGATGCAAGCGATTTAGATGAATTAGAGCCGAAAGAAATTGCAGAATTATTATATTTGGCTCACAAAAAAGAACCACTTGCAAGAACATTCTTTCCGCTGTTGAAAAATCGATTTGTTTATTTTTCACATGATGACGGATGGTACAACAAAGTGTATTATCGTAGAATTGCTGATTTTGTAGGAATGTTAAGTAAAGTCATTCCGTATAAACTCGGTGCTTTCGGTAAGAAACGTTTTTCTTTCTTCCAAAAATCAAAAATTTTCCCAGCAATTTCAAAAGAATTGATCATGGGACTGATTCCACTAATGGAAGATGGTCTTTACATAGATCTAGCAGGGAAGATTGAGTCAAGAAGAGGTCTTGAAATTCCGGTATATGTAGTTGGTTCGTATGAAAGTACGGATGAGGTGTTAGATAATATCGATGAATTGAAAGAGGAAGCAACAGAAACAGGTTGGCTCATTTTTGATAAGAAAGAACAAGAGTGGCAATGGGTTGTTGACTAAGAAAACTTGGCGTATGAAGTCAAGTTTTCTTGTCATTTGAAAGGAGTACAAATGAAGAAATATTATACAATTGTGGGTATTATAAGTATTATTCTCGTGGCAATATTACTTATAACTTGTCCGAAAGAATCAGATTTTAAAGTGTATGTAGAGGATAAGTATGCGTTGAATTGTAATGAGAGTAGTTTTGAATGCACGCAAAATGTAGATGGTAAAAAAGAAAAACTACAATTTGAAAGTACAGATGCACGAAATGGTGTATTCTTTATGACTGTAAAGCAAACATTTAAAACAGAAGCTGGTGTTTCAAAAGAATATAGCGGAGTAGGAATGTTTGGTACATTTCTTTTTGTTTCAGAGAAGACTTTCTAGTAATAGAAGGTCTTTTTTTTATGCTTATGTTCATATAGATGAAGTAAGACAAGCATAGGAGGGATAGCGATGAAGAACACATGTATCGTTTGCGGTGGTGAGGAGTTTTTTTCCTCAACGTTATATGCACGTACGAAACAAGATTGGGCATATGCACCAAACATGTATCGATTTGAAAAAGTATTTATTGAGCATCGAGATGAAGAAAATTATCCAGTGTTTCAAGAAATTACAGCGAAACATTGTTGTGGATGCGGTCATATTATGTTGTATCATGAATGAACACACCAAGTATAACTTGGTGTGTTTTTTTAAAACGCTGACAAAGCAAGCGGATAAAGTAAAGTAAATAAAACAGAAAAACTACCAAAACCAATTGCTGTATATCCAAGTGTTCTTGCTCCGAAATTGACAGCTAATAGGCCAACTAAAATTGCTAGGGAGCCGAGCGTAACGGGATAAAAAGCAATGGAGAATAACGAAAGAAATAAAGCGACATAGCCTACCATTGCGCCGGTATTTGTACCTTCTATCTCATTTGCAATTTCTTTACGCTTATGTCTAATTGGAATGCCAGCTGGTGATATTTCAGCAGCATACTCTTCGTTTTTTTCACCACTTTTAAAATGATGATTTCTCTTTCTTCGCATGTACATCCCTCTCTTTCAATTGGGTGTATCTATAGTATCTTTCAAAATGAGAAGAGCATGAGTATGAGTTAAACCCAAGTAAAGCAAAAATTGGAGAATACGCATTCCATCGTTAACATATCCATCTCCTATTGAAGATAAAGTGCGGGATTTTTTACATCACGACTGATTATCAGCCAGCAACAATTGGATTTTTATGAGCAGTTCTCTCCCATTAACTGGTCCGCATCCATTGAATTTTGAGGTAGGTGTCTTACTGCAAGCGGGATAAAACAGGAATTTTGGAAAATGATGTAGAATGAAATGAATGATAATACGTGAAGGTAGGGGAATGTATGACGAAATTTAATTGGCACGAGTCAGCGGAGAAGAAATGGGATAGTAGTGCAGAGTTTTGGAATCAAAATAGTCAAGAGATGTGGGACAGTGGTAGCAGAAGTACAATTATTCCGTTTTTTGAACAATACGTGAAGAAAGAAGCACAAGTGCTCGATGTTGGTTGTGGTGATGGCTACGGTACATATAAATTAAGTCGCGCAGGCTATAAAGCAGTGGGAGTAGATTTATCGGAAGTGATGATTCAAAAAGGTAAGGAGCGCGGAGAAGGACCGAATTTATCTTTTATAAAAGGAGATCTTTCTGCATTACCATTTGAAAATGAGCAATTTGAATCAATTATGGCAATTAATTCTTTAGAATGGACGGAAGAGCCATTACGAGCGTTAAATGAAATAAAGCGTGTGTTAAAGAAAGATGGATATGCATGTATTGCAATTTTAGGACCGACAGCAAAGCCACGAGAGAACAGTTATCCTCGCTTGTATGGAAAAGACGTTGTTTGTAATACGATGATGCCTTGGGAATTTGAACAGTTAGCGAAAGAACAAGGTTTTGAAGTTGTAGATGGCATCGGCGTATATAAGCGCGGAGTAAATGAGAAGATGCTAGGTCAACTACCTACAGAGTTACAACAATCGTTAACATTCTTATGGGTATTTATGTTAAAAAACGTATAAAGAAATGAAAGAATTTTTAGGAGGTAAATAAGTGCAGAAAATACAAAAAACTGATACAATATCATCAGAACCAATTAAAGGGGGACTAGGGTATATGACAACTACTACAACAGTGAAATCCGATATTGAAATCGCACAAGAAGCGAGTATGAAGAAGATTCAAGAAATTGCAGCTGATTTAAATATTTTAGAAGATGAATTAGAGCCATACGGGCATTATAAAGGTAAGTTATCTCTTGATATTTTTAAGCGCTTACAAGATGAGGAAGACGGTAAAGTTGTTTTAGTAACAGCAATTAACCCAACTCCAGCTGGAGAAGGTAAATCAACAGTAACAGTTGGTTTAGGTCAAGCTTTTAATAAAATTGGTAAGAAAACAGTAATTGCACTTCGCGAACCATCTCTTGGACCAACAATGGGACTAAAAGGCGGAGCAGCAGGTGGTGGTTTTTCACAGGTAGTACCTATGGAAGACATTAACCTTCACTTTACTGGAGATATCCATGCGATCACAACTGCTAATAACGCATTAGCAGCGTTTATTGATAATCATATCCAACAAGGAAACACACTTGGAATTGATACGCGTAAAATCGTTTGGAAACGCTGTGTTGACTTAAATGATCGTGCCCTTCGTAATGTAGTAATTGGTCTTGGTGGACCTGTACAAGGTGTACCACGTGAAGACGGTTTTGACATTACAGTAGCATCTGAAATTATGGCCGTGTTCTGCCTTGCAACAGATATTCAAGACTTAAAAGCACGTCTATCTCGCATCGTAGTTGCTTATAACTTTGCAAATCAACCTGTGACGGTTAAAGATTTAGGTGTAGAAGGTGCGTTAACGCTATTATTAAAAGACGCATTAAAGCCAAACTTAGTACAAACGTTAGAAAATACACCAGCTATTATTCATGGTGGACCATTTGCGAATATTGCTCACGGTTGTAACAGTGTTATCGCTACGACAATGGCAGCAAAATTAGGTGATTATGTTATTACAGAAGCTGGATTCGGTGCTGATTTAGGCGCTGAAAAGTTTTTAGATATTAAAGCCCGTGCAGCTGGTATTAAACCAGAAGCAGTTGTTATTGTTGCGACTATTCGTGCGCTTAAAATGCATGGCGGCGTTGCAAAAGATCAATTAAAAGAAGAAAATGTAGATGCATTAGCAAAAGGTATGGAAAACTTACAGAAGCATGTTGAAACAATTCAAAGCTTCGGTGTGCCTTTCGTAATTGCAATTAATAAATTCATTACAGATACAGATGCAGAAGTTACATACTTACAAGAGTGGTGTAATGAGCGTGGCTATGCAGTATCCTTAACAGAAGTTTGGGAGAAAGGTGGCCAAGGCGGAGTTGATCTTGCTGAAAAAGTACTAAAAGAAATCGAAAAAGGTGAAAACAACTACGCACCACTTTATGAATTAGAATTACCCTTAGAAGAAAAAATTCGTACAATTGCTCAAAAAGTATATGGCGCAAAAGATATTGAATTTGCTCCGAAAGCACGTAAGCAATTAGCTCAATATGAAGGAGAAGGTTGGAGTAACCTACCAGTTTGTATGGCGAAAACTCAATACTCTCTTTCTGACGATGCAACAAAATTAGGTCGTCCATCTGACTTTATCGTTACAATTCGTGAGTTAAAACCATCTATCGGTGCAGGCTTTATCGTTGCGTTAACAGGTACAATGTTAACAATGCCAGGTCTTCCAAAACAACCAGCAGCACTTCAAATGGATGTAAATGAAGATGGAAAAGCAGTAGGTTTATTCTAAAAGGTTGTAATTCATCTCGTTTATCTGTAAACTATATATACATCAAGTGGCGCCTTTCCATCGAAAGGCGCCTGTTTTTTGGAGGAAATTATGTTTGATCCAACTGCTTTTGACAATTTAAAAGTAATCGTAGAAGGTGCTGTGTATGATTTTGATCTACATGGAGATATTCTTGTAACAGATCGAAAAGATATGATGGACCTTGCTTCATTAAGTCGTATATATCATATCTCATTTCAATTAACAGAACCGTTTGAACCATTAGTAGAAGCAACATTTTCATTATCTGTGGATGCAAAGAACTTGTCTGGTGAAATACTAGAAGTGCCTCAGTTTACACCAGGTTGTGAAATGAAGCTAGCATTTTCATTCCCGTTAGAACAACCAGAAGTAGGATGCGAAGAAATTGAAACTTTAATGCGTTCTATATGGGGAAAAGAAAGAATGATTATGCAGAAAGTTTCATACGAATATAATAAGCAAGCGATTTCATATCATAATAAGGTAGAGGTTCTATTTCAAAAAGCGATTACAGAAGACCATGTTGATGATTTAATAGCTGTTATTTCACACATGATAGAAACGGTGCGAACAATACAGCATTTTCTTCAAAAATAGAGATAAAGGAGAAAAACAAATGATAAAAGATATGCAACCATTTTTACAAGAAGCTTGGGAGAAGGCTGGTTTTAAAGAATTAACTGAAATTCAAAAACAAGCGATTCCAACTATTTTAGAAGGACAAGACGTTATAGCTGAATCTCCAACTGGAACAGGAAAAACATTAGCGTACTTATTACCCCTTTTACATAAAATTAATCCTGAAGTAAAACAGCCACAAGTTGTTGTTTTAGCACCAACACGTGAACTTGTCATGCAAATTCATGAAGAGGTTCAAAAGTTTACAGCAGGAACTGAAATTTCAGGGGCATCTTTAATTGGTGGTGCAGATATTAAGCGCCAAGTTGAAAAATTAAAGAAACACCCGAGAGTAATTGTCGGTTCACCAGGACGTATTTTAGAATTAATTCGAATGAAAAAGTTAAAGATGCATGAAGTAAAAACGATTGTATTTGATGAGTTTGATCAAATTGTAAAACAAAAGATGATGGGCGCAGTACAAGATGTAATTAAATCTACAATGCGAGATCGTCAATTAGTATTCTTCTCGGCGACAATTACAAAAGCTGCAGAAGATGCTGCACGCGATTTAGCAGTTGAACCACAATTAGTGCGTATAACACGTGCAGAGTCAAAAAGCTTAGTTGAACATACGTATATCATTTGTGAGCGACGCGAAAAAAATGATTACGTAAGAAGAATTATGCATATGGGCGATGTAAAAGCAGTTGCTTTCTTAAATGACCCATTCCGTTTAGATGAAATTACTCAGAAATTGCAATTCCGTAAAATGAAAGCAGCAGCTCTTCATGCAGAAGCAAGTAAGCAAGAGCGTGAAGCGACGATGCGTGCATTCCGTGGTGGGAAACTAGAGATTCTCCTTGCTACTGATATTGCAGCACGCGGTATCGATATTGATGATTTAACACATGTAATTCACTTAGAGTTACCAGACACAGTAGACCAATACATTCACCGCTCAGGACGTACTGGACGTATGGGTAAAGAAGGAACAGTAGTTTCTCTTGTAACAGAACAAGAAGAACGTAAATTACTGCAATTTGCGAAAAAACTAGGCATCGTATTTACGAAGCAAGAAATGTTCAACGGATCATTCGTAGAAACGAAACCGAAAGCACCAAAGAAAAAGAAACCAGCATTTACTGGGAAGAAAAAGCCTAGATAAATAATGGGGAAGGCGTAACTATTTGTAGTTACGTCTTTTTTATTTGCAATTGAATAATACAAGGAGGTTTATTAATGGTTATTAAAATGTATCTATCATCATTTTTTAAATCAACATATGTAAAAGGAAGTAATATAAAAAAAGTCGAATATTAAATTGATGCGAAATAATAAAAAGAAGGTACATATATGGATAGGAAATTAGGAATGTTTTTGAATACGAAATATATTGAAGTAAACGAAGGAATACAAAAAGCAAGGGAATGGGATTTAGAATATATTCAATTATATGCTATGAATAAAAACTTCAACTTAGCTAATATTCCAGTGGTAGAATGGACTGCTTTAAAGAAAAGCTTATCTTTTAATGGAATAAAGATTCCATCATTAGCAATTAGTTTTGGAGAAA
This sequence comes from Bacillus sp. FSL K6-1218, assembly GCF_038006445.1. Taxonomy (NCBI): domain Bacteria; kingdom Bacillati; phylum Bacillota; class Bacilli; order Caryophanales; family Bacillaceae; genus Bacillus; species Bacillus sp. FSL K6-1218. Next base: position 2,062,267 of record NZ_JBBOVE010000001.1, read on the forward strand.
ATGGAATTACAGGAACAGAAGTTGACAGTGCAATAGATCAGATTAAATATATTACTGACAGAGGTTTGGAGCTGGGAGCAAAGATAATAACAGCTCATATTGGGAAAGTTCCAGATGATGAAAAAAGTGAGTACTATGATAAAATGATACGGGTTTGTTATGAGATAGGGGAATTAGCATTCAAACTTGGGGGAGTCTTTGCTATTGAGACGGGATCTGAAAAAACAATAGTATTAAAACAATTTTTAGAAACTGTAAACTCGAAAGGACTAGCTGTTAACTTTGACCCAGCAAATTTAATAAGTGATGTAAATGAAAATCCGGAAGAAAGTTTATTACTATTAAAAGATTATATAGTACAAACTCATATTAAAGATTGTAAAGAAGTGAAAAGCGATCGTTCAAGTAAGTATATAGAAGTAGCAGTAGGAAATGGTGAAGTGGATTTCGATATATTTTTCAAAGTATTAGATGAAATTGGATTCGACGGATATAACATGATTGAAAGAAATGATTATTTTGACGAACTGGATGGGATGAGTCAGTCGATAAATTTTGCAAAGAAGTACATACCAACTCAAAAGGAATAACGATAGCACCTGTGGAAACCTACATAGAATATAAAAAACCATTAGGGGGAAATGAAATGATCCATAAAGTTGGACAAATTATGCTGTATGTAAATAATCAAGATGAGGCAGTAAATTTTTGGACGGAAAAGGTAGGGTTTCATGTAGTAGCAGAGGAAGATAACAAGCAAGGAATGAGATGGATTGAAATCGCTCCGACTAATGGTGCTGAAACGAGCATTATACTACATAATAAAGAAGTTATTTCGAAAATGAGCCCAGAATTAAATCTTGGTACACCGTCCTTAATGTTCTTCTCAGAAAATCTGGATCAATTATATGCAGATTTAAAAAATAAAAATGTTACTGTTGGAGAAATGGTAACTATGCCTTCTGGTAAAGTATTTAACTTTGCTGATAGCGAAGGGAATTATTTTGCGGTTATGGAAAAGAACAAATAGTAATATTACTATGTGAAAATCCCCCTCAAATATATTGAGGGGGATTACATGTTTGAAGTGGATTTTTCATTAGAGAATTGATTAATATAAAATACGCCTTTTTCAATGGCTGTCTCAATATAACCAACGATTTGGTCAAACGTAAACACTTGTAAGTCTTCATGCAAATTTTGCTCCGGATACAACATATCTTCAAAAAGATACTTTCGAAAAGAAAAAACGTTTTCTTTAGAAACTTCTTCAATATCCATGATGTGAGCCTCTTGGTTGAGAAGAGAGAAGAGTTGCTGTTCTGTATCGTAATGATGAAGCAACTTTGCATTTAATAATTTAAAATCGTTATAGTACAGGGGTGCGATCGTTTCGTCATTTTCGATTCTATTTTTTAGCCAAGGTAGAAAAAAGCCGCTTAGCCAATTGTCATCGGCAATGAGATGGGTGTAATAGCCTAAGAGAAAAGGGGAATCCATATGAGCTTTATATTTTTGAAAAAAAGAATTGAAAACTATCCTTCTCGTATAGTTTTTCGTTGTACCAGCGTAAAAGTGTGAAGTTCCTTTTTCTTCTGCTGAATGAACCGCATCAGGGGCTACACCTCCAAGTATGAAAGAAGTTTTATCTTGGATATATAGTTTTTCGGCAATCTTGATAGCGATAATAGCATGCATAATTCGTGATCCCATGAATGACACCTCGGTTTCAAGTATTCATTTCAGGAAGAGGACTGAACAGTTAGTATTACTTTCCCTGTACTTTTTCTACTTTCGACCCATTCATGTGCTTTCCCTGCATCTTGAAGCGGAAAAGATTTCGTTGCTTTTACTTTTAGACTGCCATCACGTAAATAACGGAAAACTTCATTTGCAGTTTCTTGGAGTAGTTCAGGACGTTTTTTTCGTGTAGTGCCAAAGCTAAAACCGAGTATAGAGCGACAACTTGCGTGTAAATCTTTCGTTTGGAAATTACCAATTTCACCGCTAGCATTACCGAAATGAATGAGGCGACCATAATAAGCGAGACAATTTAAACTTTTTTCTGAAACCGTTCCAGAAATAGAGTCTAAAATTACATCAACCCCTTCACCGTTTGTCAGTTCGTTGACTTTCTTTACAAAATCCTCATCTTGGTGACAAATAACATAATCAGCTCCAGCATTTAAAGCTATTTTTCTTTTTACTTCACTTCCGACAGTACCAATAACGGTTCCAGCCCCTAATCGTTTTGCAAGTTGAATAGCTGTTGTACCAATTCCGCCAGCCGCAGCATGAATGAGTACAGACTCGCCTTGTTGAAGCCTTGCAACATTTGCGAGTAAATTATAGCTTGTAAAAGATACAATCGGACAAGCAGCTGCAGTTTGAAAATCGACTTCATCAGGTAAAACGAAAGTAAGGTTTTCGTTTGCGACAACGTATTCTGCGTAAGATCCATTTTGAGGAAAAGTAATGACACGTTGTCCAGGATGAATATTTTTCACTTGAGAACCGACACGTTCTACAATACCAGCGGCATCTATCCCTGGTATAAAAGGTAGTGCTTTATTTCCTTTTTTACCATAACGGGATTTAATATCGGCGAAATTCACACTAGTAGCAACAACACGAATTAAAACTTGATCTTCTGAAATAGCGGGTATATCCACATCTGTATATTTCATCACTTCAGGACCACCGAACGACGTTACAACGATAGCTTTCATTATATGTCCTCCTAAATTTGACTATATAAAACATTTTAAATGTTCATTAGAAATTGGGAAATTATATAATAGTTATGCGACTTTATAAGTGAAGCTTATGTACATATTGAATCATTATATTAATCTATATAAAAAAATTTAAAAAATCGAACGAAATAGTAATTACTTGCCAATATATAGTGTAGGACAAAGGAGGGATGGTATGTGAAGGATGAAACAGTGTATACAAATTTAATCCAATTGACTTTATCAGGAAATAAAGAAGCGTATAGCGAATTGTATGATAAAACGATTCAAGAAGTATATAAAACAGCACATTTTTTAATTGAAGATAAAACAGATGTAGATGATGTCGTTCAAGAAATATACATACAACTATATGAATCGCTTCGTAAGTATGATAGTGAGAAGCCATTTCGTCCTTGGCTAATTGGACTTGCGATTAAACAAATTCACTCTTATAGAAGAAAGAGGTGGATGCGACTACGCATTATAAAAAAAGCAGAAGAGCAAAGAAAACCAGTACAAATTGATTTTTCTAACGATGTTGTAAGTAAAATATCAAACAAAAAACTAATTGAACTCATTCATAAATTACCGTATAAATTGAAACAAGTTATTATCTTAAGATACTTACACGATTATTCACAAGAAGAAGTAGCACAAATATTACATATTCCAATTGGTACTGTGAAATCTAGAATTCATTCGGCATTAAAGAAACTACGTCAAAAAGAGCAAGTAGAAGAAATCTTTTTAGGAGAGGTAGGGAATGTGAAATGAGTTTAGATTGTAGAGTTAGAGAATCTATACGAGAAGAAGCGAAGGGGATTGTTGCCCCGCCGGAGTTAAAAGAAAAAGTAATCGTTCAAATTAAAATGAATCAAGGAGGGCGTAAGAGAAAGAAACATCTTATTGCAGGAGTGCTTGCAGCAGCTCTTTTAATCCCGACGACTGGTTTTGCGTATCAATCTATTATGGCGGATGGTATATACGGATCTTTTGAGAATTTAAAAAAACATGCCGGAGCAATGACATTAGAAACGTATATGCGTTTTAATGCAAAATTATCAGAAGCGAAAGATGAAATGGGTACGAAGGAATATGAAGAGTTTACAAAAGAAATGAAAAAATTAACTAGTGCAAAGCTTGCGTACGGAGATTCGAACGGTAATATAGATTACGATCAATTATCACCAGCTAAAAAAGAGGAATTGAAAAAGGTAGTAATGGAGCTTCATCCGTATTTTGATAAATTAAATGGCCATAAATCTAGTAAAGAAGTACTAACTCCTGAAGAGTATGAACAATATATGGAGGCATTAATGTCATATCAAACTGTGTTAGTAAAAACGAAATCGAGTGGCGGGATAACAGTAGAAGAAGTACCTGAGGCGTACAAAGAAAGATTTATTAAAGCGGAGCAGTTTATGGAGTATGTAGATGAAAAGGTGAGATAAGTAAAAAAGCTCAAAGCTTTCTTTCGTTTAACTATTACATATTGAATATGTAAACAATAAAAAATGAGTATACAATCTACGTGATTGTATACTCATTTTATTATTACTTAAATTTCCTTACCGCATGAATAGCGACTCTTACAAGTAATATCGCACTTATAAATAAACCACCGTAACCAACGACACTTAAAAATTGATCATTTGGCTCTGTCGCACTGTTTGCTAAATGCAATACGCCTACCGAAATCCCACCAAATGCAGTTCCAATAAATGCAATGAGGAATTGTGAGATAAATGTAGTAATAAACGATGCATTTGTTTCGTCAGAGAAAAAGCCAACCTTAACGGATAGTTCTCCGTTTTCTAGTTTTGAACTTAAATCATCTAGTTTTCTAGGAATGCGTCGCATGGCAGGTAACATAGCGAGTAATTCGTTTGTTGCAGCTTCTTTTAAACTAGAATAATTGTTAACTGACATGAAACTAGCTGCATGATCTTTCGCAAAGCGTTTCGCTTCGTCCATTAAATTGAATTCGGGATTTAGTTGCAGCATCGTTCCTTCTAGCGTAATTAGAGAACGGAAAGCCCCTGCAACCATTGGATAAAATGCTAATTCAAACTCAGCGATTATTTGAAATAGCCCCTGAATGAATTCTTCAGAACCATTTGTAGAACCATACGTACTTTGGATTAATAATTGACTGATAGATTGTTCTAATGCCTCTTTATCAACATTTGGCTTCTTTTCAACTAATTGAAGCAGTCCATCAAGCAAGACATAAGAATTTTTGCGCTCAAAGCCGATAAGTAGTCGCTTGAATGCATCTTGTTGTAGTGTTCCTAATCGCCCGACGGAACCGAAATCAAGTAATGCAGGTGTGCCATCACGAAGAATATACACATTACCTGGATGAGGGTCTGCATGGAAAATACCTTTAAAGAAAATTTGCTCTAAAATACAATCAAAGAGTTGTCGTTGTACTTTTTTCGTATCAATTTGTAATTCATTTAATAATGCTGACCCACTTTTAACACTTACTCCATCTAAAAATTCAAGCACAAGTATTTTTGAATTACTGTATTCTTTATATACTTTCGGTATTTTTACTTTCGTTTCGCTATTTTTTAGTGAATCAGACACTTGTTCGAAGTTACGAGCCTCAATTTTGAAATCAATTTCTTCTTTCATTGCGATGGAGAAGCCATGTGCTAAATCAAGAAATCCGATATTTTTAGCCCAAGTTGATTTGTTGGAAATCCATAAAGAAAAATGAATTAAAATATCTAAGTCACGTTTAATTGTCTCAGAAATATTAGGACGTAGTAGTTTAACGACGACATCCTGGTCGTTTTCTTTCAACTTCGCTTTATGTACTTGGCCAATAGAGGCGGCAGCTAACGGTTCCATTTCAAAGGAGCTGAAAATTTCATCTTTTGGTATATGTAGTTCCTTTTTTAATATTTCTTCAACTTGTTTTTGTGATAAACGCGTTACATTTTCCTGAAGGTTTGATAACTCGTGAATAAAAGCAGGTGGTAATAAATCAGAGCGAGTTGATAAAACTTGTCCGAATTTAATAAATACACCGCCGCATTCTTCTAGTGTATTTCGAAGTGAAGTGGCGAGCTTACGATCTGCTTCTGGCGAGCGCTTTAAAGCTAAATATTTACCCATTCCGTGTTTTATTGCAATAGAAGAGACACGCATATATCTTTTTTGTCTACCAACCTTTGCGAAGAATTTTGAAATAGGATTTCGGCTTTCCGTTACTACGTCATCCATTTCGCCTCGTCTAATAGGATCAAATAATTCAAAAACTAGGTAACAAAGCATGGATACAATTAATGAGCTTCCTAGCCAAAAATATCTATCAACACCGACAACCGATTCATCTTGATAGCGTAAATATAAAAACCAATACAGAGCTGACGTAAGTGAAACACCTAAAGTTGCTGCACTTGCTTGTTTGAAAAGATTTAGTTTTGTACCAATTAGTCGACCACTAATAAAAGACATAATGATTGCTAGTAGAAAAAATTGAAAAAACATTGTATCATTCCTCCGAATTTTAGTCGATAACTGTATTATACAGGAATATAATTATTCTAAAAACAAGCCAAGGAGGTACAATCCTTGACTTGCACGATTAAATAGAGCATTCAATTATATTTTTTCATCGTTGCATTGTCCTTTTGTATAAAACAATCTAATAGTGAATAACCAGCTATTAAACTAATTATCGTAACAAAAGTTGTATTTATAAGAATAACATTAGCTAAATAAGGTAGGTATTCGCCAAGTGGTGAGAAAAGTAGTGCTGGAGAAAAGGAAATTAATATTGTAGGCACTGTAATAGCGATAAACTTATCCGGTTGAAAACGCCAGTTTTGTTTACTTGTTTCGCGATTAATGGATTGAAGGAATCGTAATAAAATGCCGACCAAAAGAGGAAAGAGTGTAAAGTAGAATAATCTTGGATAAACGTTAAAGTTCACTTGCGCGTCTGTATCTAAATAAAATTGAATCTTCACTCCAACAAATAATAATAAGACGATAAATAATGTGAAGCAGAGGTATAGCATTACTCTTTGCATTATATTCCACCATCCTTTACTCAAAATATATTCAAAAAAAGAAGAGATATACAATAACTACTGTTGTATATCTCTTCTTTTACTGTTAGTTAATAGTGGAGTTTGCTTTTTCTTGCTTCGTGAAATAATCAATAATGCCCATCGCACTAATTTCTATATCTAGATGTAAAATGTTATAAACGGAATGATCTGCTGGAACGTTTAACTTTGTAAGATGAGAAGAGATTTTATCCATTAATAAAGTTTGTAAAGCTTTAGTCGCTTCATCGAAATCATTATACTGTTCAAAGACTTCCTTACCAGTATGAACGAAAATAGGTAGCCAATGTTCCAGTTGATTATATATTTCTGTAACATGAGAGGATGCGCCGTAATGACCGAAATAAATAGTATCTACATTCATGCTTTGAATGTGATTTTTAGAAGCAATCATCGCATCTGGTTGGAATTGTGAAGGGGACGTTGATGGTAGATATAACTCTACATCAACGTCTGCGAGTTCTCTATAATAAATTCCAATTGTATCGCCAGTAAAAATCCCGTTTGTTAATGAATCGTGAATGCTAATATGGTGCTTCGCATGCCCTGGTGTATCATAAAATGTAAGGATGCGGTCTTCTGCAATTTTTAACGTATCACCATGTTGTACAATATGAACACGTTCTTCTTCAATTGGAAGAATTGGATCAAAGAGTTTATCGAAATCTTCTTTGTACACAGCTTTTGCACCTAAAATAAGTTTTGTTGGATCAATCATATGACGAGCACCACGAGAATGCACATATAACGTAGCATTTGGGCATTTTTCCATCATTAAACCAGCAGCACCGGCGTGATCTAAATGAACATGTGTAACGATAATGTTTTTAACTTCGTTTAAATCAATATGTAATTGTTGTAAGCCGTCTAAAATATACGGAAGAGAAGGGGCTGCACAAGTTTCAATTAAAGTAATATCGTCACCTAATAAAACGTACGTACCTGTTCGTTCATTATGCTGTAAATCGAAATCATCAATAAGATATAGGTGAGAAGATAATTGCTCTACTTTTTTCATATTTACCACTCCTTATATATTACATGTTTCTATTATACGCTAAAATAGAAAAAAGGCAGAAAACGAAAGCTCGTCTTCTGCCTTTTGTAATACTATTATTTCGTTTGTTGTTTATTAATAGACATAATGAACAGTCCAACAATCCCACCAACTAATGGAAGCATAATTTCTCCTGCTAAATTAAAGTAGGAGCTTAAGAATAAACCATTTACATCGATTACCCAGCCAGTAACATACAATAACATCATATATAGTACGAAATAAAACTCGCGATTTGAAATCGTTTCATGTTGTGCAGTTTTCATAATGAACACCATCCTTTTCTTTTATAATGGAATATAAACTGTCACATTTTGTTCACATTTCGATTGTAAAACTTTCCATCATAAAAGTCTAGTAGTTTGTGCCGAATTTCCGAACGGAAATAAAGCGCTATCATTATAGCGTATAAGTACGTAATAAGAGCTGTATATTCACGAATGTAGTATAGTATAAACATAGAATGATAGTGAAGAGAGGGGCAAAGACAATGACAGTTTATGATTTTTCAGCTAAAACAATTACAGGTGAAGAAAAATCGTTAAAAGATTACGAAGGAAAAGCACTTCTTATTGTAAATGTAGCTAGTAAATGTGGTTTCACACCGCAATATAAAGGATTACAAGAGGTGTATGATAAATATAAAGACCAAGGACTCGAAATACTCGGATTTCCTTGTAACCAATTCGGGGGACAAGAACCAGGTACAGAAGCGGACATTACTAGTTTTTGTGAATTAAACTACGGTGTAAACTTCCCAATGTTTGCAAAGGTTGATGTGAAAGGTGATAAGGCTCATCCTTTATATACATACATGACAGAACAAGCACCAGGTTTACTCGGTATGAAAGCAGTGAAATGGAATTTTACGAAGTTTTTAATCGGAAAAGACGGGAAAGTAGTAGGGCGTTTTGCGCCGCAGACGAAGCCGGTAGATTTAGAGGTTGAGATTGAGAAGGTACTTGGAGAATAATTAGGAGTTTCACTTTATTAAAAAACGTCTCAAAGAACAATGTAGTTCTTTGAGACGTTTTCTTTAAACTCACATTTTCAAGATTAAATAACTGTATCAAAGCCATCTGATTTAGGTAGAGAACCTGCTTTTTTCATAAGCACTTCCCATAAGTGTACGGATGTCTTCCATTCTGCTGCAGCCTGCCCCTGTTGATACATAGCGTTCTCATAACTGGCAGTAAGTTGTTGCATATCGGCCGATTTGTAAAGTGTATCGATATGGAGAGCGTATTCTCGGAATGTTTGACTTTCACCCCGTGGTATGCCAATTCTCGCAAATTGTTTTAAAAGTGCACCGTAAGCTTTTTGATAAACAGCATCATCTTTTCGGTATCTATAGAAATGAATAATAAGAAATGTCATCCATTTCATTCTAGTGATGAAGAGAATGTATCCCATAATACTAATTAGTATCGTAGAGAGGAATACGTACCACCAAGAAAAACTAGTTTTAGAATTTGTGACCTTTTTAGTAGAAGCTTCTTCTGTATGTTCTATTAAACTTTTAAGTTTTGCTTCATTATTTCGTTGGTGTATTTGCTCGTTATTAGAATTATTTGCTTCGCTATTTTGTGAAATAGGAGCAGGCGTATTATTTATAAAATTATAGGGATTGGTAAATCCTTTTGTTGGTTCGAATGGAATCCATCCGTATCCTGGGAAATATACTTCGACCCAAGAGTGTGCGTTATCGTTCGTGATTGTATAAACATCCGCACCTTCTGCAGAGGCAAGTGTATTGTCAAGAGTTCCTTCTGTATAGCCTTTTACCCAGCGAGCAGGAATCCCGGCAGAACGAAGTAGTACAATCATAGACGTCGAAAAATTATTACAGTAGCCGCTTTTTGTATCGAAAAGGAATTGATCTACATAATCTTGGCTTTTGGCAGGAAATAAGACATTCGTTGATTCGTATGTAAAAGAGTTGTCTGTGAAGTAATTTTCAATAGCTAATACTTTATCATATCGGTTGTCTTTATCATTTGTAAGATTGGCAGCCAAGTCTTTTACGCGCTGTGGTAATGACTCGGGAAGTTGTGTGTACTTTGTCATAAAATAAGGATTTGTTTCTTGACCTTCATTTGTTTTTACAGCTTTCAAGTTTTCTATGGAAAACTCAGGGATCTCATATGTTACTTTATACGAATGTAAAGTAGTAGAAGAGTCTCCATTCATTGTATAAATTTTTTCTGAAAACGAGTTAACACTGTATGATACATCAGAAGAAGCCTCAACTGATACTAATCCTGCTGGATAGGTAAGGTGAGGATAACTTTTTAGCATGGTAATTGTTGCCTCAGTCGTTTCCGTTTTTGTATTTTGTTCGTACCAGCTTACGACGTCGTTTTTATTTTTAAAAGAAACCTTTTTCGGATTTTCAGAAATTTCCCAGCCTTTTCCTGTATAAAAATCTTTTGTTTCTACTCGCCAATATTGTTTGTTTTGCGTTCGTGCTGTGAAAACAATTGTAGGATCCGCCTTAAAAGGACCACCTAATCGCGAGTCATCTAAACCATACCCAATTGTAGAAACTTTTTGTTCTTTACTTGCTTCAGATGTGTTGAATTTTAAAAAATCCATTGGGTTTGGCCATTGAGGGCCAAATTTTGGAGCAAAGTATGCGATGGTTGCTAATAATACAATAAATATTGTAAGTGGTCTAAGTAATTTTGAGATTTCCCTAGCATAATTTTGTAAGTGTTCGCGCTCTTTTATTCGTTCTACTTGAAGAAGACTAAGCATAAAAAAGCCGATGACAACAGTACGAATAATAGCGTAGTTTGCATTGTATAAATGTAAGTTATGAAAAGTTGCGATATAAATAATAGTCAATACAAGAAATAAAAACCCACGTTTTTTATGAATAATCCAAAATGAAGTGAAAGAACTCAAAAACCAAAATGAGAGAAAAAATAAAACCGTCGGAAAAACTGGAGAAATATCTAGTAAATTCCCTTGGAAAAATAGGGAGGAATTTCGAGACATATCAGAAAAGAGTGTTGTTAGCCAAGATGGATTTATAAAAGCATTTTTATAATATAGGGAATGAATGATAAATAGGACTGTGACAATTTTTATTGGAATCTGCCACCTCGTTTGAAAAAAAGAGAGAGCGAAGCAAATTCCTATAAATGTTACGAAAATATCTAATCTACCTACATTTGTAATACCTATAAGAGGTCTTATCCATTCTAGTAAAAGAAGAAATACACATGCATGCATGAAGAATTTGTTCGTATCCCACTTGTATTTTGCTTGTAATGTTATCATTTGCTCACCTCAAAAAACACGTTTGTATACCGGTTTTCATAAACCGTGTTTACAAATATTTGTCGTTTTTTTAGAGTTTCTAATATACTGAGTTCTCGGTGTGAAAGTTGATTCGCTTTTTCTTTCACGACAAAAATCATACATTTTCTATTTCTTATAGCAGCACAATCAGCCGCCTTTTGAATATCGGGAGAAAGATTACTTGTCACGAGTATAACCGTGACGGGCTCATAAATTTTTCTTAGTTCTATTTCTACACTTTGGGAGAGCGGGAATACACTGTCTGCTTGTACTTTTGCTAAATGACAAAGGATTTGTTGTAACTGCGTATCTCCATTATCTAAAGGGAAAATAGTTTGTTCTTTTCCGATAGACACGAATGATGCTGGTGAATTTTGTTTCAAGACAGCCCTTACGATAGAGGCAGTAAATGTGACGACTGATTCGAATAGAGGAGACTCGGTTCTGTCTATGAATATCATGATATTATGGCTGCGCTGTTGTTCAAACTCTTTTGTCATAATATTGTTTGTTCGTGCAGTTGCTTTCCAATCAATCCATGAAAAGCGATCTCCAGGTTTATAGTCTCTGACACCGACAGAGATTGTAGAGTCTTTTGCAGAATTTATATTTGCTGAAAGCGCTCCTTGTTCGAAATGATTTTCCAATTGTCGATACGCTATATCTACATACTGGGGATAGACTAAAAATGTATCTGGAACTGAAAAAGTTACTTCTTTCTCCATCATGCCGAATAAATCGCCAGTTTTGACACGGACGCTTGAAAAAGTGTGCTCGCCTCTAGGGATTGTGTCAATAACATATTGAAACGAAATATTTCGTTTCAATCCTGGGAAGAGTACTACCTTATTCATCTTTGTTTGTTTACAACTTATAAATTGTGGTGGCAGTTCATCTTCTATAACTAAATAAAGTAAGGGAAAAGGAAATTTTCTTTTTATTGTAATCGTGCTTACAAATTGTTCTCCTACTACATATCCATTTTGGTTTGTTGTTCGTTTTACTTCAGCGTCCCGTAAAGCGTAGAAGGGGAGTAGTAGTGAATAAAGAGCAATGGGAATTGTGCTGTAAAATAAAAACCAACTTACAAACCCTCCTTGAAACATAGCGTACACAAATGTTAAGACTAGGCATAAAGGGAGTAGCAATAACTTCATAACGTGATATAGCGCTCGCAGCATTTGTTTCATCAAGGGTTCATCGTCCTTTGAGTCGGCACGGTAGTTCGTGCAACGATTTTTGCGATAACTTGTTCTCCTGTTATCCCTTCAAATTTTGCTTCCATTTTTAGAATGAGCCTATGCGCTAAAACGTAAGGAGCTAAAAATTTAACATCGTCTGGAATAACATAATTTCTGCCATGGATAAATGCATAAGCTTGTGAAGCTTTCATTAAAGCAATTGAGCCACGTGGACTTGCTCCTAGCTGTATAGAGCTATACGTACGAGTCTGATTAACAAGCTTTACAATGTAATGCTTAATTGCTTTGTCCATACTTACTACCCGTACGCTTTGTTGTAAATAAAGTAATTCTTCTATTGTAGTAATGGCCTGTAATTGAGAGAGTGGATTTGTTTTTTCCATCCGGTTTAAAATTTCAAATTCTTCTTCTGGTGTAGGATATCCCATTTTTAGTTTCAATAAGAAACGATCGAGCTGAGCTTCTGGTAGAGAATATGTTCCTTCATATTCGACCGGATTTTGTGTAGCCATGACAAAGAACGGCTTTGGTAAAGGCCTTGTAATGCCATCTATTGTAATATTGCCTTCTTCCATACATTCAAGTAAAGCAGATTGTGTCTTAGGAGATGTACGATTAATTTCATCAGCAAGTACAAAATTCCCCATAATTGGTCCAGGCTTGAACTCAAATTGGAGCTCTTTCGGATTATAAATAGAAACTCCTGTTACATCTGATGGCAGTAAATCAGGTGTAAATTGAATTCGCTTGTAATCCGCATCAATGGATTTAGAAAGAGCACGTACTAGCATTGTTTTGCCGACACCAGGAACATCTTCTAATAGCACATGACCTTCAGCTAAGAGAGCTGTCAAAGCTAAGATTGTTTCTTTTCGTTTTCCGACCATTATTTTTTCAATATTATTGATTATTTTTTCTACAGTGGGATGTAATGAATCAAGCTGGGGCATCGTAATCCTCCTAATTTTATTATCGTTTTCTAATCTATTTAGTGGACAAATTTATAATTATATTTGCAGGTAGTAAAAATTTTGTCATTAATTCTAAGAATATTCAGAATATTTATTTCGATTACATCTAGTATAATTGTTTCCGTAACTAAGGGCAATACAGTAAATAATGATTTGTAGTTTTATGTAAAATATGTCTGGATATAAAATAGTATTGTTAAAGAAAAAATTCCTTATATACAATTTCTAAACTCTTTCTTATGGCAGTTTTGAAATAATATCAAAACTCTTTTTTATATATTTATAAAGAAAAACGTAGGAATTTCTCCTGCGTTTTTCTTTTGCAAAATAGTCGATACCTCAAAATACCATTCTCCTAATAATCACGATTAATCATAACCCTTCAAAACGGAATAAAAGATTTTCTCACAAACTTATTTTCTACTGAATTTTTGACAATCTCTTGAACTGTGCGAAATGTCACATCTGTATTTTACAACCTCTCTTATAGTAAGGGTATGTAAGAGAGACGTATTAAAGGAGTGAACAGTATGAAGAAGAAACCTTCAGCACTAATGAGACGTTTAAAATATTTTTCACCAATAGATCGTTATAACGATAATCATACTCAAGAAACATATGAAGATCGTGAATGGGAGAATGTGTACAGAAAGCGTTGGCAGCATGATAAAGTAATTCGTTCTACACATGGTGTGAACTGTACTGGTTCATGTAGCTGGAATATATATGTGAAAGATGGAATCGTAACTTGGGAAGGACAGGAGCTTAACTATCCAACTACAGGTCCAGATATGCCTGATTTTGAACCACGAGGATGTCCGCGTGGAGCGAGTTTTTCTTGGTATATTTATAGTCCACTTCGTGTGAAATATCCGTATGTACGTGGTGTTCTTTGGAGTATGTGGCAAGAGGAATTACAAAATAACAAGTCACCACTAGATGCTTGGAAAAGCATTGTGGAAAACCCTGAAAAAGCACGCAAGTATAAGCAGGCACGTGGTAAAGGGGGATTCATTCGTGCGAATTGGGATGAAGTGTTACAACTTGTTTCTGCTTCATTACTCTACACAGTAATGAAATACGGTCCAGACCGAAATGTTGGTTTTTCACCAATTCCAGCTATGTCGATGTTAAGTCATGCTGCTGGTAGTCGTTTTATGCAACTTATGGGCGGGCCAATGCTTAGTTTCTATGATTGGTACGCAGATTTACCACCAGCTTCTCCTCAAATTTGGGGCGATCAAACAGATGTACCAGAAAGTAGTGACTGGTATAACTCTGGTTACATTATGACATGGGGTTCAAATGTACCGATGACGAGAACACCAGATGCTCACTTTTTAGCAGAGGTTCGATATAAAGGAACGAAAGTCGTTTCTGTCAGTCCTGACTTCGCTGAATCTACAAAGTTTGCCGATGATTGGATTAGTGTAAAACAAGGTACAGATGGTGCACTTGCGATGGCAATGGGGCATGTGATCTTACAAGAGTTTTACGTAGATAATCAAGTGGAATATTTCACAAAGTATGCGAAGCAATATACTGATTTTCCTTTCTTTGTCACATTGAAACAAAAAGGAGATCAATTCGTTGCTGATCGTTTCTTAAACGCTTCTGATATTGGACGCGAAACGAAGTTAGGAGAATGGAAGCCTGTTCTTTGGAACGAGAATACGAATGATTTTGCAACACCTCAAGGCACAATGGGCTCACGTTGGGATAACGAAAAGAAATGGAACTTGCGTTTAGAAGATGAAGAAACAGGTGAAAAGATTGACCCACGTCTTTCTTTACTTGGAATGGAAGAATCGATTGGAACTGTACAAATTCCGTACTTCTCTGATGATGGAAACAAAGTATTAGAACGTACAATTCCAGTGAAAAAGGTTATGACAGAAGAAGGCGAAGTGTTCGTTACAACTGTATACGACTTAACGTTAGCAAATTACGGCGTGAACCGAGGGCTTGGCGGACAAGAGCCGAAAGACTTCAATGATGATGTACCGTTTACACCTGCATGGCAAGAGAAAATGACAGGAGTGAAACGAGAACTAATTATTCAAATCGCTCGTGAGTTCGCACAAAATGCCGTTGATACAAATGGTCGCTCGATGATTATTGTTGGAGCTGGTATTAACCATTGGTTTAATTCTGATACGATTTATCGCGCAGTTTTAAATCTTGTTCTTCTAGTTGGAGCACAAGGAGTAAACGGCGGGGGATGGGCGCATTATGTTGGGCAAGAAAAATTACGACCAGCAGAAGGATGGCAAACAATCGCGATGGCAAAAGATTGGCAAGGGCCACCGAAATTACAAAATGGTACATCTTTCTTCTATTTCGTAACAGATCAATGGCGCTATGAAGATACACCGGTTGGACATCTAGCATCACCAGTAGAAGGCAACTCTCGTTATCAACATCACGGTGATTACAACGTATTAGCGGCACGACTTGGCTGGCTACCTTCGTATCCGACATTCGAGAAAAATGGGATTGAATTATATAAAGAAGCTGTTGCTGCTGGTGCAACAACGCAAGAAGAAATCGGAAAATATGTTGCACAAAGATTAAAAGAAAAAGGACTAAAATTTGCGATTGAAGATCCAGATAACAAAAACAACTTCCCGCGCAACTTATTCGTATGGCGTGCGAACTTAATTTCAAGTTCTGGTAAAGGACACGAATATTTCTTAAAACATTTATTAGGTACAACAAACGGGTTAATGAATGACGATAGTGATTCATTACGACCAGAAGAAATTAAATGGCATGAAGAAGCACCAGAAGGGAAGTTAGATTTACTCATTAACTTAGATTTCCGTATGGCTGGAACAGCGCTTTATTCTGATATCGTCTTACCTGCTTCAACTTGGTACGAAAAACATGATTTAAGTAGTACAGATATGCATCCATTTGTGCATCCATTTAATCCAGCAATCGGTTCACCGTGGGAAGCGCGCTCTGACTGGGATATTTTCACTTCACTTTCTAAAGCTGTGTCAGATTTAGCGAAGAAAATTGATCTTGAACCAATGAAAGAAGTTGTTGCAACGCCACTTCTTCACGATACACCGCAAGAATTAGCGCAACCACTTGGCAAGATTAAAGATTGGAGCAAAGGTGAGTGTGAGCCAATACCAGGTAAAACAATGCCACAAATTCATGTTGTTGAAAGAGATTATAAAACAATTTATGACAAAATGACTTCGCTAGGACCAAATGTGGGAAAACAACCGATTGGTACGAAAGGGATTTCTTGGTCCGCAGAAAAAGAGTATGAGCAATTAAAGAGCCGATTAGGAGTTGTTCGAACGGATTCTATTGCAAAAGGTTGCCCAGACATAAAAGAAGCAATCAATGCTGCTGAAGCGGTATTAACACTTTCTTCTACAACAAATGGTCATATGGCTGTAAAAGCATGGGAAGCACTTGAAAAACAAACGGATTTAAAATTACGTGATTTAGCAGAAGAACGTGAAGAAGAATGCTTCACATTTGAACAAATTACAGCGCAGCCAAAAACAGTAATTACTTCTCCGGCCTTTACAGGTTCTGAAAAAGGTGGACGTCGTTACTCACCGTTTACAACAAATGTGGAACGCCTCATCCCTTGGAGAACAATCACTGGACGACAATCTTTCTACTTAGATCATGACATGATGAAAGAATTTGGTGAAACGATGGCAACGTTTAAACCGATTCTGCAACATAAACCGTTCCGTAAATCACGACCTGAAGTAGAAGGAAAAGAGATTACGTTAAATTATTTAACGCCGCATAATAAGTGGTCCATTCATAGTATGTATTTCGATTCATTACCGATGTTAACGCTGTTTAGAGGTGGTCCAACTGTTTGGATGAATAAAGAGGATGCTGAAGAAGCTGGTGTAGCAGATAATGATTGGATTGAGTGCTTTAATCGTAACGGTGTTGTTGTAGCCCGTGCTGTTGTAACGCATCGTATACCGAGAGGAATGGCGTTTATGCACCATGCACAAGATCGTCACATTAACGTACCTGGTACGAAATTAACAAGTAACCGCGGGGGAACGCATAATAGTCCAACTCGAATTCACGTAAAACCGACACATATGATTGGTGGATATGGTCAATTAAGTTATGGATTTAACTATTACGGTCCGACTGGGAACCAGCGTGACTTAAACGTTGTAATTCGCAAACTGAAGGAGGTAGATTGGCTTGAAGATTAAAGCACAAGTCGGAATGATAATGAATCTAGATAAATGCATCGGCTGCCATACTTGTAGCGTAACGTGCAAAAACACCTGGACAAATCGTCCAGGTGCTGAATATATGTACTTCAATAACGTAGAAACGAAGCCTGGAATTGGTTATCCGAAACAATGGGAAGATCAGGAGAAATATAAAGGCGGTTGGGAATTGAAAAATGGTGAAATTCAGCTGAAATCTGGTTCGAAAATGAAACGTCTTATGAACATTTTCCACAATCCAGATCAACCAACAATTGATGATTATTTTGAACCTTGGAATTATGATTATGAAACGTTAACAAATAGTCCGCAACGTAAGCATCAACCAGTTGCTCGTCCGAAATCAGCAATTACAGGCGAATTTATCGACAAAATTGAATGGGGTCCAAACTGGGAAGATGATTTAGCAGGCGGACATATAACAGGATTGCAAGATCCGAACGTAAAGAAAATGGAAGAAGAAATTAAAACAGATTTTGAAAACGTCTTTATGATGTATTTACCACGCATATGCGAACATTGTATGAATCCCTCGTGCGTATCATCTTGTCCATCTGGTGCGATGTATAAACGTGAAGAAGATGGGATTGTTCTTGTCGATCAAAATGCATGTCGCGCATGGAGATTCTGCGTATCATCTTGTCCATATAAAAAAGTGTATTTTAACTGGCAAACGAATAAAGCTGAAAAATGTACAATGTGTTTCCCACGTATTGAAGCGGGTATGCCAACGATTTGTTCGGAAACATGTGTAGGACGTATTCGGTATATTGGGGTAATGCTATATGACGCTGACAAAGTAAAAGAAGCAGCTTCTGTTGAAGACGAAAAAGATTTATATGAATCTCAGCTTACTGTTTTTCTAGATCCAAATGATCCAGAAGTGGCAGCTGAAGCGAAAAAACAAGGAATTCCTGAAGAATGGATTAAAGCGGCGCAACAATCGCCAATTTATAAAATGATTATCGATTGGAAAATTGCTCTACCTCTTCACCCAGAGTATCGTACAATGCCAATGGTTTGGTATATCCCGCCGCTTAGCCCGATTATGAATATGGTGGAGGGAAAAGGTAGTAACTGGCAAGCAGAAGAGATTTTCCCTGCTATTGATAATATGCGTATTCCAATTCAATATTTAGCGAATTTACTCACTGCGGGGGATGAATCACACATTCGTCTTACATTGAAGAAAATGGCTGTTATGCGAACGCATATGAGAGCACTTCAAATTAATAAAGAGCCAAATGAAGCTGTATTAAAAGAACTTGGTTTAACGAAACAGGATGTAGAAGATATGTATCGTCTTCTTGCCATCGCGAAATATAAAGATCGCTTCGTTATTCCGACATCTCACCGTGAACAAGTGGCAGATTTATATAGCGAACAAGGAAGCTGTGGTTTATCATTCACAGGTGGTCCAGGCTCTTGTATGACAATTTCTTAAATAAAGGGGGCAGAAAATTATGAAACAAAGTTTACAAACAGCTTTTTCTTGTTCTTCTTTTCTTCTCTCCTATCCCGAACTAGGGTGGAGAGAAGCTTTAACTGAATTGCAAGAAGAGGTTGAAACAATAGAACAGGAAGACGTTAAAGCGTCACTTACAGGCTTTATAAAGCAAGCGCTAGATAAAACGAATGATCAACTCATTGATAGTTACGTATATACATTCGATTTTGGGAAGAAAACAAATATGTATCTTACTTATATGAACACTGGTGAACAAAGAGAAAGAGGTATTGAATTACTAGAGTTAAAACAACATTATAAAAAATCAGGTTTTAGCGTAACAGATAAAGAACTACCTGACTATTTACCACTTTTACTTGAGTTTTTTGCAAATGCAAATGAGCAAGACAGTGAACCAATTATGAGTAAATACACGGAAAATATACAAGCATTACATGTTCAATTAAAAGAAGCGGGTAGTATGTATGAACCAATTCTTGCGTCTGTGCTACTCGCTATCGAAACATGGGGTGTACAGACAAATTAGAAAGGAGCGTTGTCAAAATGATGGATCAATTTCTTTGGGTATTGTTTCCCTATATCATTTTTGCGATCTTTATCGGTGGACATATTTTTAGATACAACTATGATCAATTTGGATGGACATCAAAATCTAGTGAACTATTAGAAAAGAAGATGCTCCGGGTCGGAAGTCTATTATTCCACTTTGGGATCATGTTCGTAATTGGCGGCCATGTTATGGGGATTTTAATTCCAGAATCTGTATATCGTTCAATAGGTATTTCTGAGCATATGTATCATGTAGTAGCAATTAGTTTTGGGCTTCCGGCAGGTATTGCTTCTATTATCGGTTTAATTATATTAACGTACCGCCGTGTAACAGTAAAGCGTATCATTGCAACGAGTACAAAGGGAGATTATATTGCGCTTATTTTATTACTTATCGTAATGCTAGCAGGACTTTCTTCAACATTTTTAAATATAGATTCAAAAGGATTTGATTATCGTACAACGATTGGCCCTTGGTTCCGAAGTCTCTTTATTCTCCAACCGAAAGTTGAATATATGATGGAAGTACCAGTATGGTTTAAAATTCATATTCTTGCAGGAATGGGTTTATTCGCAGTATGGCCATTTACAAGACTTGTACATGTATTTAGTGCCCCAATTAAATATGTAAGCCGTAGTTATGTAATTTACAGAAGACGTATTCCTAATGAGTTGAAAAAATAATACTGCTGTAAACGGATAGGAGCTAATGGTTAAAACGAAACGAGGTCTAATATGGAAGGCCTCGTTTTTGTTTATATAGGGAATAACCGTTAATAAGTAGCTTAAATTGAAAAAAGATTAGCATCTAAATAAGATGCTAATCAATGCTACAAACAGAGGCAGAGCAATCTTCACAAGCAATTTCACATTTTAAAAATTGTAAATCGTGGATTGTAATCTTTCCTTTATGAATAGAAATTGTACCTTGCTTTTTTAATTCATTTAACATTCGATTTACACTTTCACGTGAAGTTGCACAGAAATTAGCAAGTTCTTGATTCGTTAATGGTAAATCGATGAGAATCCCATTTTCTTTTAATACACCGTAACTATTTGTCATTCGTATAAGAGTAGAATACAGGGCACCTTTTTTGCCGTGTAATACTAAATCTCGGAACTTCGTTTGCATTCTTCTTAAATGTTCACTAATCCATTTCATAAATTCAAATACAAGTGCGGGTTTTTGGAGCAATGCTTTTTCTAAGGTTTCACGCTTTATAACCCCTACTTCAACATCTTCAAGGCATTTTGAATTTAATAAATACTTCGCATTGTCCGTGAATAATGTTAATTCTCCAATAATGTCGTATGCCGAACAAATACGGAGTGTTAATTCTTGCCCGTCAGCACTTAATTTACTAATTTGTACTTTTCCTGAGTGGATGATATAGAGCTCTGTTGCCTCCATACCTTCTTGAAAAATAAAACTACCTTTTTTAATTTGCATTTTATATTCAACAGATGCAAGTAATTCTTTTAAATCTTGAGATAATGTCATACTGTTTGCCACAGTGATCACCTTTCTTCTTATAAGCAATACATTTCCTATTTTGAGTGTAAGTATGATGAAAATGCAAGAGCTATTTTAAAAATACATTGAAATTTCAATGACCGTAAGGGGAAGTGATTTTCAATTTTTAGTTTGAAAAATTCAATAGACAAAGTGGATGAGATTAAAGATGTGAACAAAATTCGAACGGATTTGTGAAGAATTTTTGAATGGGGAAAGTAATGTGAGAAAAGTCACATTGAATATGTAGCTTCTTTTTTATAATGAAGGCAAATAAAAAAATGAAAGCTTACTAAGGATTACAGCAGAAAAGAAGGGATATAGATGCACGAGAACATGAAAGATTCTTTAGAACGTCCACTTCAAGATTTACGTATTTCAGTTATTGATCGTTGTAATTTTAGGTGTACATACTGTATGCCTGCTGAAGTGTTCGGACCTGATTACGCTTTTTTACAGGAAGAGCTTTTATTAACGTTTGATGAAATAGAAAGATTAGCGAGATTATTTATAAGTCTGGGAGTCAATAAAATTAGGCTTACTGGCGGTGAACCGTTATTGCGTAAAGACTTACCGATGTTAATTGCAAGACTTGCAAAGCTAGAAGGCTTAAAAGATATTGGACTCACAACAAACGGTATTCATTTAGCAAAACAAGCAAAGGCGTTAAAAGAAGCGGGATTAAAACGTGTAAATATTAGTTTAGATGCGATAGAGGATTATGTCTTCAAAAAAATTAATGGACGAAATGTAAATACAAAACCTGTACTGAAAGGAATTGAAGCAGCAAAGGCTGCTGGATTAGAAGTAAAGGTAAATATGGTCGTAAAAAAAGGAATGAATGATAGTCAAATTCTTCGTATGGCTCGTTATTTTAAAGAACAAGACATTCAGCTCCGTTTTATAGAGTTTATGGATGTGGGCAGTACAAACGACTGGAACTTTGAACAAGTTATTACGAAGGAACAATTAATAGAGAAGATTAATCGCGTATATCCAGTTGAGCCCGCTCAGCCTCGTTACTTTGGAGAAGTTGCGAAATTGTATCGATATGTAGGGAGCGATGCAGAAGTTGGGTTTATTACTTCAGTATCTGAGTCATTTTGTTCTTCTTGTACGAGAGCTCGTATCTCGGCAGATGGCAAGTTTTTCACGTGTCTATTTGGAACGAAAGGAACGGATTTGCGAACGCTTCTTCGAGGAAATATTTCTGATGCATCACTATTAAAAATTTTACAACATACATGGCGATATAGAACAGATCGATATTCAGATGAAAGAACGGCGGAAAGTACAAATCAACGTCCAAAAGTTGAAATGTCCTACATTGGCGGATAGTGAGAGGAGGATTCCCTATGCAAGAGCGATATGCAAGGCAAATATTGTTTTCTGGAATTGGTGAAATAGGACAAAGAAAAATAAGAGAAAAGCATGTGCTCCTAATTGGTGCAGGTGCATTAGGAGCTGCGAATGCAGAAACACTCGTTAGGATGGGAATTGGGAAATTGACAATCGCTGACCGTGACTACGTGGAATGGAGTAATTTACAGCGGCAACAGTTATACATAGAAGAAGATGCGCAGCAATGCAAACCGAAAGCAATTGCAGCGGCAGAACATGTAAGGAAGATTAATTCTGAAGTAAAAATTGTACCAGTTGTAACGGATGTCACAATGCAAGAAATAGAAGAGTTAACAAAAGAAGTGGATCTCATCATAGATGCGACTGACAATTTCGATACGCGCCTACTTATAAATGACATTTCACAAAAAGAAAATATACCTTGGATATATGGTGGATGCATTGGAAGTTACGGTGTAACGTATACAATTCTTCCTGGGAAAACACCATGTTTTCGCTGTCTAATGGATCATCCTATGGGCGGTGCAACATGCGATACAGCCGGAATCATTCAGCCAGCTGTACAAATGGTCGTTGCTCACCAAGTAACAGAGGCGATGAAAATATTGGTGGATGATTATGAGTCGTTAAGAGGAACGATGTTATCATTTGATATTTGGAACAATCAATATCTTTCATTAAAAGTAAATAGACAGAAAAAAAGTACATGTCCATCTTGTGGGAAATCACGAACGTATCCAAGTCTAGCATTTGAAGCGCAGATGAAAACGGAAGTGCTATGCGGACGGAATACAGTTCAAATCCGTTCAGGAATAAAGAGAGATCTTAATTTAAACGAAATTCAAAAACGATTACAAAAAAGTGTACATGTCCAAAAAACGCCTTACTTACTATCATTTCTAATTGATGAATATCGTTTCGTTTTATTTACAGACGGTAGGGCATTTATTCATGGAACAAATGATGTGAAAATAGCAAAACGATTATACGCAAAATATATAGGATGAACAGAAAGAGCGTTGCCCCTTATTAAAACGAGGTGAAAAAGAATGTTAGAAAAACGTATACCAATTCCGGTGGCAGAAGCAGTGGCACGTGTAATGAAATACGCTCATCAAGGTGAAATAGAAAAGGTTTCTCTTATAGAAAGTTACGGAAGAATTCTTGGAGAAGATGTTATTGCAGATCATGATGTCCCTCACTTTGATCGCTCTCCATACGACGGGTTTGCGATTCGAGCAGAAGATACAAAAGAAGCGAGTAGTAGTAACCCCATTCAGTTTGAAGTGATTGGCGAAATTGGAGCAGGTTTTGTTTTTCCAGAAGAAGTGAAACCATTTCAAACTGTCCGTATTATGACAGGTGCCGCAATTCCAGCCGGATGTAATGCAGTTGTTATGTTAGAGCTAACTGAAGGATTTGAAGAAAGTGAAAAGACTTATATGAAATTGAAACGCTCCTTTATTGCTGGGGATAACATTTCTTTTAAAGGTGAAGATGTAAAACAAAATACCATCCTTGTGAAAAAAGGGACTGTTATTAACCCTGGAGTAGTGGCGCTTCTTTCTACGTTTGGTTATAGTACCGTTTACGTTGTAAAACAGCCGGTTATCGGAATTGTAACGACAGGAAGCGAACTGCTTGAAGTACATGAACAATTAAAGCCAGGGAAGATTCGAAATAGTAACTCCTATATGATAGCTGCTCAAGTTGAACGAGCGGGCGGAGTTGTACAGTATTATGGACAATTCGCTGACGATTTTGAGACGTGTTATAACACTGTGAAAAAAGCGATAAAAGAAGTCGATATTTTAATTACAACTGGTGGCGTTTCGGTAGGAGACTATGACTATTTACCTGCTATTTATGAGGAATTACGAGCTAATGTGCTTTTCAACAAAATAGCGATGCGACCAGGAAGTGTGACAACTGTAGCTGAGCTAGAAGGAAAACTATTATTTGGTCTATCTGGTAATCCTTCAGCTTGTTATGTCGGTTGTGAATTATATGTTCGGCCAGTCATTGGAACATATTTGCATAGAAAAGATTCGCACGTATACCGTACAGAGGCAATATTACAGAAAGACTTTCTGAAAGCAAACCCATTTACTCGTTTTGTACGAGGGAAAGTGGAAATTGTAGATGGAACATTGCAAGCTACACCAGTTGGTTTAGACAAATCTAGTGCAATTTCTTCACTTGCAGGAGCGAATGCATGTATCGTCCTGCCAGGAGGAACGAGAGGATTTAAAGCAGGAATAACTGTCTCGGTACTGTTATTAGAATCAAGCGCCGGAAGTGAGTGGCCGTGGGAAGAACCACTTCGATCATACAAATAATAGAAAAATAGATTGCTAACTTATACAAAGATAAGAGGTGCAAGATGGCACATACGTATTATGAAGTAATTGATACACCTATTTCAATTGAAGAAGTTACAAACAAAGTAATTCGTCGTGAATGTGGCGCAGTTGCGACTTTCATTGGTACTGTTAGAGAATTTACGAAAGGCCGTCGTACGCTATATTTAGAGTATGTAGCATATAAGTCAATGGCGGAGAAACAGCTTAAGAGAATTGGCACCGAAGTAGGAGAGATGTGGCCTGGGACAAATGTCGCCATTACACATCGCATTGGTACATTACAAATTTCTGATCTTGCTGTTGTCGTCGCTGTTTCTACACCACACCGGAAAGCTGCCTATGAGGCGAACGAATATATTATGGAGCGTATAAAACAAATTGTTCCAATATGGAAGAAAGAGTTTTGGAAAGATGGTGAGTCATGGATAGGTGATCAGTTAGAGAAGGTAGCGTATGCAAATGGTGAGCCTGGAAAGGAGATGAGAATATGATTGAAGTACTATTATTTGCACATTTACAAGAAGAAGTAAGTAAGTCAGCATTACACATAGGTTGTGAAAATATTACGGTTGCTGAACTAAAGGAAGTCCTTATTACGAAATACAACGTAGCAATTTCAAGTGAGATAATGGTCGCTATAAATGAAGAGTATGCAAATGAGGATGATATCATTCAAACTGGCGATGTCATAGCAATGATTCCGCCAGTAAGTGGTGGTTGATTCTTTTCAGCCTAATCATGTTAGGACGTGATTAGGCTGGAGGGAATGAATATAACTATGCATACATAGGAGGGAACAGGATGAAAGGTCCTAATTTTCAATTAAGTTTACAAACTTCTAATCTAGTTATCGGTTTTATGGTATGGGTTATTTTATCATCATTAATGCCTTATATTAAAGCGGATATTCCATTAACTGCGGGACAAATTTCTATGGTAACAGCAGTACCGGTTATTTTAGGTTCTATTCTTCGTATTCCAATTGGTTATTGGACAAATCGTTTCGGAGCAAGAAAATTATTCTTTATTAGTTTTATTCTATTATTATTTCCTGTCTTTTATATTAGTGTTGCCAATTCAATGATGGATTTAATTATTGGTGGCTTATTCGTCGGAATCGGTGGGGCCGTATTCTCCGTAGGGGTAACTTCTTTACCGAAATACTTTCCGAAAGAGAGTCACGGTTTTGTAAATGGTATTTACGGTGTCGGTAACGCCGGAACAGCAATTACTTCGTTTTTAGCACCTGTTATCGCAACTTCAGTTGGTTGGAGAACGACAGTACAATGTTATTTAGTTTTACTTGCAGCATTTGCACTTATGAACTTTTTATTAGGCGATCGTAAGGAGAAAAAGGTGAATACACCATTAATGGAACAAATAAAAGGTGTATATAAAAATGAAAAACTTTGGTTTTTATGTATCTTTTACTTTTTAACATTCGGATCATTTGTCGCATTTACAGTATACTTACCAAACTTTTTAGTATCTCACTTCGGATTAGAAAAAGTAGATGCAGGTATGCGGACAGCCGGATTCATTGTACTCGCAACAATTATGCGCCCGATTGGTGGTTGGCTCGGTGATAAGTTTAATCCATTTAAAATATTAATCTTCGTATTTATCGGTTTAACACTTTCAGGTATTATTTTATCATTTATGCCTAGTATGAACGTGTATACATTTGGTTGCCTACTAGTCGCATTTTGTGCAGGGATTGGAAATGGTACAATCTTCAAACTCGTTCCAATGTACTTCTCAGAACAAGCCGGTATTGTAAATGGGCTCGTTTCAGCTTTAGGCGGACTAGGAGGATTCTTCCCGCCACTAATTTTAACATTACTATTCCAATTAACAGGTCATTATGCAATTGGATTTATGGCGTTATCAGAAGTCGCACTTGCTTGTTTAATCATTACAGTATGGATGTATAGCCAAGAGAAATTGTTAGTGATGTTAAAGAATCATTAATAAGGAAAAAGAACCATCCCAAAGTATTTTGGGATGGTTCTTTTAGTAATAGGCTTCAACATGTTTTTATTGCTATCTCAACAAACGCTTGTTTTCTATAAGAATGTGCTTTTAAAATGAAAAACAGAAGGTTGATGGAATTTTATTTTAAAATATAGATGTCAAAAGTTATTTAATTAAAGGGCAGATTAGTTAAGGAAATCTTAAATCTATTCTAAAGATCGAACTCATTTTTAGAATGTAAATATTTAATTGAATCGGGATGTTTAGATGAAAAAAATATAAGTCCACTCAAGATAAACAAGTATCAGGTGTGTTAGGTGACTCAAGCGACAAGTATGGAATTGATGTAAGTATTCTTCGCATAGTAACTGCAGTATCAGATTTTTTTAGGGCAAGATTTTTTGGTAAGGCTAACGGATATTGTGAAAAAAGTACACTTAAACTAAAGAATACAGTTTAGTTCAATAAGATAAAGTTATGAATTTGTATAAATAATCTATAATTTTCTTTATGAGTCATATTTGATATGTTAAAGAAAAGAGAGCGTTTAATCCAACTAAAATATATGTAGAATGAGGTTTTAAATGATTATTTTTATTATATTAGACGTAATATTACCAATATTAATATTGCTGCTAATTGGTGCAATTTTACAAAGGAAGTTCCAATTTAACTTAAAGCAGCTATCTACACTTATTACTTATTGCTTGATGCCAGCGGCTGTATTTATGAATATATATGATATTAGTATAGAGACAGGTTTGTTGCTCCAGATAATATACTATTTAATGCTTTATAGTTTGAGTCTGATCATAGTAAGTCATTTCATTTCAAAAACATTAAAGTTAGAAAAAGGAGAAAGTGCAGCTCTAAAAAATAGTATTTCGTTAATGAATTCCGGTAATTATGGATTACCAGTAAGTCAATTGATTTTCAGTCACAATCCAGTGGGGGTTTCCATTCAAATTTTTATTGTGATTTTCCAGAATCTTTTAACTTATTCATATGGGATATATAACTTACTATCAGCAACAAAAACAATCGGAAGTATTATTCAATCATTTCTAAGACTGCCTGTACTTCATGCGCTTGTATTAGGGGTTCTCTTTCAATCTTTTAAAATTCAAATACCTAATTCTATCTTTCTACCTCTTAATCAGCTTGCGAATAGTTTTGTTGCAATAGCAATCATATTGCTAGGAGCGCAATTATCTAACATTAAGCTTAATTTTTTCCATCGAGTCATAACATGGGCTTTAATTGGAAGGTTACTGATGGGACCATTATTAGCACTTGCCATGATCTATCTACTAAACATTGATGGTATTGTTGCACAATCATTATTTATTGCAAGTTCTTTTCCTACTTCAAGAAATACATCAACCATTGCTATGGAGTATCAAATAGAACCTGAATTACATGCACAAATCGTTTTATTTTCAACACTTTTCAGCATTATTACAGTAACTGTCGTTATTTATTTGTCATATATTTTGTTTTGAATATACGTGCAAAAACGATTAGATTTGAGGCGGTAAATGATGGACGGAAATCCCATCGATATGAGAAGAAAACAGTCTTAGATATATTGGGTGTCGTTTACAATTGTACCATGTCTGATCATCAAGCAGTTTAATTCAAAAAAAGGAAACGCATTAGGGGCTATTTCGGATGCAAATCTTTAAAGCATCTACATATAGACTTGCGAAAAAAGACACAATTTCGCTTATAATTGACGTTACATGAGCTTAGTTTGATAGCGATGGGGTGGGAGTGTCAAGTAAGAATTTTTTCTTTATTGATTTTATGCGGTTTTTCCGCAAAATTGTAACTAAGGAGGGATTCCAAGTTGAGTAAACAGAATATCAGCACAACAGTTTCAGGAGATATAATTGTTACCCATCTAGTTGGAAATATAAAAACAGATGATGTGTATGAATGGTTTAATGGTTTTGAGCAGGTTTGTCAGCAATTCATTTCTGAAGGGCGGAAATACAAATTGTTGGTGGATAGAAAAGGATACACGCCAAATCATTTTTCTGTTCAAAAAGTATGGAAAGAGAAGTTCTTCAATGAAATCATTTTGAATAACAGTAAGGCAATTGCATTTCTCCTTGAAGAGGGGGAGATAATGGATTATTTACAACAATCTAATACGAAAGAATCTGTGAGATTTTTTGATGATTATGAACAAGCGCTAATTTGGTTGAATGAATATCCAATATAAAACCTGTATTGAAGCAGTTGCTCTCAAGCAACTGCTTTTTTTGTCCGTAATTGTTGCCGTTATTTTTCTTCACAGATTCTTGTTCAATTGTTTGTCTGATCCTAAAAAGCGAAACTAAAGCAAAAGGAACAAACGCCTCTAAAAAACGTTTGTTCAAAGTTAATTACTATTTTAGCTAAGTGATAGATTACATTTTATGAGTACGAGAAAGCTTGTTTATAAGTTTAGGAAATATAGATGTTAGTTCCTGCTTCAAATGCTTCGTAAACGATGGATCTTTACCTGAAGTTGAAATAGTGACAACATATTCATCATGTCGGATGACACCAGGTGTGTGAAACGATGATTTTGTACCATCACTTACGACGTTAACCCACTGGAAATCATGGGCGGCCTGTTTGACCATCATATTTACAGCATGTTGATTTGTAGCTGCATAAATAAGATGAGCATCTTTAATATCATTATTACTAAAAGCTTTTTGCTTCCAAGTAATATAAGGAAGTTCCTTCATTTCCTCGCAAATTTCTGGGCTGATAACGGTGACAAAAGCGCCTGTATCCTTTAATCCGGACGCTTTTCGATATGCGATTTTACCACCACCAACTATAACGACCACTTTTTTATTTAAATTAAACATAAGAGGGTACATGTTATACATATATGCATTCCTCCATTCGTTCTAATAATGTTAACTTCATGTATCTATCAAACTGAAGACAGTTACAAGTTGTAACGTGATCGTATTTGTTTGCATGCAATTTAATTTTTTGAAGTAATAATCCGGTAAAGAGAAGGTACGGCATGACATATACATGGGATGAAGTCGATGTTATAGCCTTGAGCTCAGCAGTAAAAGAGGGAGTTCCTTTCGTTAAAAAGGAGCACGATACTGGCATACTGAGTTTTCGTTCGACGGCTGCTCCGATTTGTTGTAATTCATGTAACGGCTGTGGATCACTACTGCCTCTCCCTACGAGTAAAACACTACTACCTTGCATTGGCATAGTTTCACGTATTCTTTTTACTACAAGTTCAACCATATGTGGATGTGTACTAAAAGGTTGTACAACTGAAAATGTTATATGTGGATATTGCTTTTGTATTTTCTCTATCTCAAAAGGAATATCACGTTTATAGTGAGCTGCTGCAAATAATAAAACAGGTACAATCATTATTGCAGTTGCACCCTCTAGTATTGCTTCTGTAACTGCATCCGAAATGGTAGGTGTCGTTAGTTCTAGGAAAGCTATTTTTTGAATCTGTTCGTTACGTTCTTTTATAACAGATTGAATAAAGTGAATGAATTGTTCGTTACCTTTTTGCAAGCGGCTCCCGTGTCCAACATATACAATTCCTTTCATCGTACCACCAAATCTTTCTTCATAATCATGTCTTGTAATTGCTCATCTACATTATGAAAACCGACTTTATTCGCATAGTGTAAAGTTGGAACGTCGGTATACGAGAATGGGAGAGTAAGAATATTGATAAAGCCTAGGCGTTTTATTTCTGCTAGAAACGTATCAATAGAAGCACGACCTTCAAATACAATGCTGTCCCATGAGAATTCAGAAAGCATACGGGAATGAATTTCATCGAAGCGATGATCAATTGTGTACTCATGAGTCATCATATAGGAACCAGCACCAATTTTTTCTTGAATAACAGCAATTCGGTTAATGTTTCGTCCTAAATAAATCGTTGAATTCGAAGAAAATTGCGCAGGTTTACTTAACAATCCATATTGCATAAGCTTTTCTTGAATAGAAAGGTTCATATACTGAAGCTCTGCCTGTAAGGAGCGAATATCTTTATGATATTTACTACATGATTGCACTAAGATGTCTACACTCTCAGCGGAACAAAATACAAGACGATCAACGTTAAAAATCTTATTAATTTGTTCAGAGGTTAATGTGTATTCTTTCTTTTGGAAAATTGGAATTTGATATATTTCTGCACCGGACTCTTGTAACATTTGCTTTATTGCGCTTTTTTTATTCGTTGCAGATGCAAGTAAAACTTTCTTGCCGTGCAATGGTTTACGTTCTTTCCAAGCGATTTGATTCCGTAAAGTAACAACATCACCAACAATTGTCATAGAAGGGTTAGAAATATTTTCGTCTTTGACGATAGAAACAATGGTGGACAGTGTCCCTGTGACTACACGTTGTTTACCAGTTGTACCCCATTCAATGACGGCTACTGGTGTATCTTTTTTCTTTCCTGCTTGTAGTAAGTTTTCACAAATTGTAGGTAAGTTTTTTATACCCATGTAGTAGGCGATCGTGTCGCTATTATAGGATGAATTATATTTTCCATGATCGGTTAAAGGGCCTTTTGCATGCCCAGTTAATAAAGTGATGCTATTACTGTAGTTACGGTGGGTGAGGGGGATACCTGCATAGCTACTAGCGGCGATGCTAGATGTAATACCTGGTACGATTTCATATGGAACGTTCGCTGCTGCTAAAGTTTCTGCTTCTTCACCAACGCGGCCAAAAATAGATGGATCTCCGCCCTTTAATCGGACAACGATTTTTCCTTCTTGTGCGAATTGAAGGAGGTGGGCGTTAATCATTTCTTGTCGCATAATATGATTCTTTGGCATTTTGCCGCAATACATAAGTTCACATGTTTCTTTTGTATAACTAAGAAAGAAAGGGTTTAATAAACGGTCATATAAAACGATATCTGCACGCTTTAAACAATCTATCGCTTTCTTTGTAATAAGCCCTTCATCACCTGGTCCTGCACCAACTAAATATACATATCCGTTCATAATCGCACCTCTTCTATTTTTATGTAAAAGGAAGCCAGAGGAGGCTTCCTTTCGTAAATTACATGTTTATATAAATGTCACCATCAATAACTTCTACTTCGTATGTTTGGATACAGCCGTCATCAGGTTTTTGCACTTCACCTGTTAGTAATGAAATTTTCCAATCATGCAGTGGACAAAAGACGAATTCTCCAGATACAATTCCTTCTGCTAACGGTCCGTTTTTATGAGGACAACGATTTTCTACAGCTCGAATATCTCCATTTGAAAGGCGGAATAGGGCGATAGACATACCATTCATTTGCACCTCTTTACCGATTTGAATAGGAAGGTCTTCCGCACGCATAACTTTTATTTTTTCTTTCGTTTGTATCATATAGATCACAGCTCCTTATTTCACAGTTTCTACTTCATACATCGCTTTTAATGATTTCGTTTCTAGTGCTTGTCCCCATGCTTCTTTATATGTGCCACGAGCTTTTTGGAAACGTTCATTTAACTTAGTGACCATATTTGCATCTTGCAGTATTTCTTTTATGTGATCGAAGCCTAAACGTTCTGTCCAGTAGGCAGTACGCTCTCCATAAATACCAGTTTCACGATAATATTGCATATAAGCTGTAGCGATGCGAAGGACATCATCTTCAGTAGGGACAATCATTACAAAATCAGCTTCGCGTACTTCCGTACCACCATTTCCGCCAATATAAAGTTGGTATCCATTTTCGACACAAACAACGCCAAAATCTTTCGTCAGTACTTCCGCACAGTTACGCGGACAGCCCGTTACACCCATCTTCATTTTATGAGGTGTATCTACCATTTCTAATGATTGTTCAAGCAACATACCAAGTCCTAATGAATCTTTCGTACCGAAACGGCAGAAGCGAGAACCAACACATGATTTTACATTACGAAGCGATTTTGAATATGCATATCCCGAAGTCATATGTAAGTCAGCCCATACGTTAGGTAAATCTTGCTTCTTAACACCATATAAGCCGATTCGGCTTGCACCTGTAATTTTCACAAGAGGAACATCGTACTTTTTCGCAACTTCAGCAATTTTCATTAAATCATCAGCTGTTGTAACGCCTCCGTACATGCGTGGAATAACAGAGAATGTACCATCGTGCTGGATGTTACCATTCATTCTTTCATTAACGAAACGGGACGATTTATCATCTTCATATTCTTCTGGAATCGCCATACGTAAATAGTAGTTTAAAGCAGGACGACATTTTGAACAGCCTTCTTCATGTATAAAACCAAGAACATTTCGTACTTCTTTTGGAGATTTTAAGCCTTTCTCGTGAATGGCCGCTACGACTTCATCACGGGATAAAGTTGTACATCCACACATACCGGCAGATTGCGCTGAGGCATCAAAAGCATCTCCAAGTGTATGAGATAAAACTTGTTCCACAAGCGGACGGCATTTACCACAAGAACCTGCGGCTTTCGTACAGCCCTTAACTTCTTCAAAAGTCGTTAACTCTTGTTCTAAAATGGCGTGAACGATTGTACCTTTCGTAACACCATTACATCCGCAAATCGTGTCATCCGCACTCATTGTAGCAACGTCAAGTGCACTTTCTTCACCAGCTTTGTGGAGAAGGGAAGCGGCTGTATATTCTTGTATATCCTCTTCTTTCTTTAACATGCTAAAGAGGCGGGTACCGTCAGCTGTGTCACCATATAAAACGATACCGACGACTTTATTGTCACGAATTAATACTTTTTTATAGGAACGTTTACATTCATCAAAGATGGATATTGCTTTCGTTTGGTCATCTTCATAAATTTGGCCAGCAGAGAATAAATCACAACCTGCAACTTTTAATTGTGTACCGACGATACTGCCCGTATATCCATCAGTTTGTAAATTCGTTATATGTTTTGCTAATATCGCACCTTGTTCATAAAGAGGAGCAACAAGTCCATATGCGATACCGTCATGTTCTGCACATTCTCCAACTGCATAAATAGATTCATCATTTGTTAGCATATAGTCATTGACTACAATACCGCGATTTACAATTAAACCAGCATCTTTTGCTATTTGCGTATTTGGGCGTATTCCGACAGCCATTACGATTAAATCACAATCTACAACTTCACCATCTTCAAATTGAATGCCCTCAACATGGTCTGTACCAAGAATTTTTACAGTTTTCTTTTCCATTAGAAATTGCATGCCTTGCGCTTCTAAATCTTCGCGTAATAGAGAAGCTGCTTTGGCATCTAGTTGTTGCTCCATTAAGCTTGGCATTAAATGAACGACATATACGTCCATTCCTAAATCAATAAGACCTCTTGCAGCTTCTAAGCCAAGTAATCCACCACCAATGACAACAGCCTTTTTCTTTTCATTAGCGGTATCAATCATAAATTGTGTATCTTCAATAGTTCGAAATCCTGTTACGCCAGGAAGAGTAGAACCTTCAACGGGCAAAATAAAAGCACTAGAACCTGTTGCGATAATTAGTTTGTCATATGTAAGAGTACGATTTTTTTCTGTGATAATTATTTTTTCTTCTCGGTTAATACTTTGAACCCTTTCATCTGTATACAAAGTTATTTCATTTTCCTCATACCAACTATATTCATTCATAATGATATCTTGCATATTTGTTTTGCCTTGTAAAACATGAGAGAGCATAATGCGATTGTAGTTTGGATGTGGTTCATCTCCAAAAATAGTAATCTCATATGAATCACTATCATGTTTTAATATTTCTTCCATACAACGTATGCCAGCCATACCATTTCCGATCATAACTAAACGTTTTTTCATTTTCGTTTCCCCTTTTTATGTGAAGTGTTGAACAAAGGATTATATTTCTATTATAGAAAATTTAAAAAGAGGGAGATGTGATATTTATCACATTTTTACAATGATTCACAAATTGTTAAAATTCGGACTTATTCGAGAGGGATGTGTATATTCTTTACCAAATGAAAAAACAGGACATAAGTATTTACTTACACTCATGTCCTGCACTTAATTTACACTCTCGTAATTGCACGTGGAAATAAAATGTTATTTTCTAAATGAATATGCTCAAATAAATCAGACTCTAGTGCTTCAAGGCGTTGGTAAACAAGTCGATAAGTGCCGCAAGCTCCTTCTGGAGGAGTAAAGTCATTTGTAACTTTACGAAGCTCTTTAATAATGTTGCCTGCGTGGTTATGTTCATTTTCCAACTCATCTACTACTTTACGTAACTTCACATAGTTTTCTTCAGTTGGATTTTGTTCAAATTCTAAAATTAATGGAAAATCTTCTGTTTCTTCTTTAATTAAATGTTGTTCTAGTTCCATCTTTAGTTCATGAAATAGCTTATGAATTTGAGCTAAATGAGGCTGACTTGCCCCATGAACACGTAATACTTTTGTCACATACGGACTTAATTGTGGCAACTCTTCATTTAAATAGCGATGATGCTTATTTATAATATAATCAATCAATTCGCGATAAGAAGCATTTTTCCAATCAATTTCAGATTCATTTAATCGTTTCATATTATTATAAAGCGTATTTAACTCTGTAAGCACTTCAGTAGCTGATAAATTTCTTTCATGAATTGCATCAATAAGCGGTTTATTGCCACCACAACAAAAATCTATTCTATATGATTTAAAAAAATCACTAGCTTTCGGGAATTGTGTAACGATCTCACCGACAATAGAAGTTTCAGTAAATGTATGTTTCATATGAACGCCTCCATAAAGTTTGAATGTAATTACTAAATTAAGAATAGCGATAAATGAAAATCAATGTGGTGATTGAAATCACTTATTATGTGTCATTTTTGAGAATAATAGTATGAAATTTATTTAAGAACACATCTAAATAAGAGAAAGGGATATTAAATGTAAGGCATTACAGTAAAAAAAGAAGCTTTTACTAAGCTTCTTTTTTATTACTATTATTCGCATGCAACTCCATCGCCGTCTCTATCTAGTTTACGACTATATCCTGGTTGATCTTTATATAGAGGAGCTTTCCCCGCAGCTCTAACTGCATCACAATTTTTGTAATATGCACTACTAGTATTTCCTGAGGTAGGTTGTGTTTGAGTTTGCTGTGCTTTTTGCTCTTCTTGTTGCTTACGAGCTTGTTCATCAGCCTGACGTTTTTGCTCTTCTTGTTGCTTACGAGCTTGTTCATCAGCCTGACGTTTTTGTTCTTCTTGTTGTTTACGAGCCTGTTCATCAGCTAGACGTTCTTCATCCTCTTGCTTACGAGCTTGTTCCTCGGCTTGACGTTTTTCATCTTCTTGCTTACGAGCTTGTTCCTCGGCTTGACGCTTCTCATCTTCTTGCTTTTGAGTTTTTTCGTCAGCCTCTTTCTTTTCTAGTTCTTTTTTCTTTTCGCTATCTTTTTGTTCTTCATTGTTAGAGGCAACTTTTGTACTAGTTGCTGTCGTTTTTTCAGAAGAAGGAGCTGAAATACCTAATAGCGCAACAAAAATGACAAATAATACGGCTGTAATAATAAATTGTTTTTTTGCTACACCTGTTTTCTTAATAACAGATAATATTGCAAGTACAAGGAAGAATATAAATAGAATGAAACTTAAAATAGCAAAAAATTCGATGACTGGGTGTTCAGATTTTGTTGTACCAGTCACTATTAATATAATTGAAATCATAAAAAGAATAACGGTAGGACGTCCATATTGTTTTGCTTTTCCATTTTTTTTAAAGAATGAAATGATACATAAGATTAAAAGAATAAAAGCAATAAAAAATAAAGCTGCACCAATATTACTCAAAATCGCCATTTTCATACCTCCATTTGTAAGATTTTTCTTATTGATTATATAGGAACTTATTGGATATTACACGTTTTATATAAATTTAGAAAATTAATATTTTTACTAGACTTATAAACATTTATTTGCATATAAGGGAAAATAGATATATTTACTATTACTTTTTGAAAGAGATTTCATAAATTATAGTATATCGATTGAAAGGAGGAGATTTGAATGGAATTTCAATTGTTGGTAACTTGTATATTACAAGAAGGTAATGCTTACTTTTTAGTAACGAAGGTAGACGATGTTATTACGTTAAAAGTACCGATTACTGCGGGAGTAGCAGGTTTATTTTTAGCTTTAGGTGTACCAAGATGTTCTTAATTTAAATATCTATAATAGAAGAGGAAGGGACATGCCTTTCTCTTCTATTATTACATAATATAATTATGTAAACTTTAATATCATATTTGTGATAGCACGTTTGAAATGGACATGCATATACTATAATGTTTCATTGGATGTTAGGGGTGGAAGGTAGTTTTAATAAGTGCATCCAGTGATGTTTTTAAGCTATGAAAATAAAAGAGGTGCTATTATATATGAAAAGAAAAACATTTGATATTCCAGTTACATTGCGAAGAGAGTGGTTTTTAATAGAGTTAGCTCATTTAACGAAAAAATATGGAATTGAAATTGTAACTAGCAAAATGGGTGCTGCACCGTTTTTAAGAGATCAAGTTACAGAATCAAAGATAGGGAAAGGGTTACAATACGATAAATATGATGATGAGTATATAATTGAAAATTAAAGGGTAACAACAAAATTAAATTAATTTATAACAAAATATAAAATAAAGCAGATTCTAAATATAGAATCTGCTTTATTATGAAATACTTCTAGTCAACTAACCTCTTTCTAGTGTTTTTCCTACATATTTCTCTTGCGTTATTCCAAAAGATTCACGAAGAATGCGAGCATAATCTTTAGATTCTATTGGTCGTTTATTTTTGGTGCCTTTAAAGGTTTCTGTGTAATTTTTATTTGTTAACGATATGTGACCATAAGTAGTTAATTTACAAGTGATAGCCCCTTTATTAAAAGGAGATTCTTTATGCTCTACAATCACTTTTTGAATGTTATTCACTTTTTTCTCATCTATTGGATCTAAAGTGAAAGCATAACCTATTTTCCATTCATTTGAAGGTTCAGATTGTAAGAAACTTGTAGATTCTCCGTTAGCTCCTTTTCTCATTTCTAAAATATGCGTACCTTTTCGAGTATTTCGTTTACGAATTCGATATTCTCCTGTTTGAGAGGAGATGGCTTCTCCTTTAAAAGGGACTGGATGTAAAGGGAGATGAGATGCAAAACCTGCATCCACAACATAATCTTTATTCTCATGACTTAATATGATAATGACATGACCATCATCGGGCTTCCATTTATTATCGTAAAGATCATAAACAGTACCGGCTACTTTGTATACTTGAAACCCACAATCAATTAAAAAATAATACAATAAGGAGTTTAATTCATAACAAAGTCCACCTCGTTTTTGAATAAGTAACTTTTCTATTAAGTTATCTTTTGAGATATTTTTAATAGTACCAGCCATAATATCAAGATTTTCATAGGGGAGAATCATTCCCATTTTTAATAAGATTTCATCTAAATCATCAAATGTTATTTCTTTTGCAGGAATTTTTAAGCGTTCAAAAAACTCCTTTTGTAAATTGGTCATCATAAAGTATTCTCCTTTCTTTTTACAGAATTTTCTTCTGCTCACCGATAGGTTAGTACTTCTACAAGGTTAATTCAAGTGCGCGGAAATTATCATAATATATGTTTCTGGAAATATGATTGTTTATTCGGAAATTTCAGTTTGATTTTTAATTGTAGGAAAGCCTTACAATATAGGGTCCTTTAAAATTATTTTGTATTTAATGAAAAGAAAGTACATATCTTTATTATGTTTTTAAATAACTAACTAGTAATAAAATGTTTTTTTACTAAAATTTTTTCAAGATTTGTATGCTTTATATAAACAATAATGATTTAAAAAATATCTGGATGTAGCGAAGTTAACAATTATTGAGAAACTTTTTTGTCGTATTCTATCAAAAGGAAGAGGTAGAAACAAAGAGAATAACGAGAGTTAAGGAAGAGGGTACACAACTAGTAACCTTCTAAAAATAGGGCTAACATCTTTTTAAAATCAAAGATTAGCTATTATTAAGGAAGGGAAAATATAAAATATTATAAAGAACACCTTCTTTCAAAAAAATAGGGGGAGTAATATGAGACTGATGAGAAGATATGTGGCCTTACTAATTGTATTTTTTATCATGGCTCCAACGATTAGCACAAATGTACAGGCAGAAGTTGTAAAAGAGCTTGGAAAGGGGTTTCCTGACACAGAAGTATTTACACCTGGGGAATGGTTTTTAGGCCAAAAACCTGCTAATTATGATGAGAATAAACCACCAATTCTCTTTGTACAAGGAAGAAATGGTAATGCGGATAGTTGGTATGGAAAGACAGTATATCATGATATAAATGATATGTATGATTATGCTTTGAAAGCAGGCTATCAAACAGTGTTTATACAATTATATGATGCTGCGGGGAAAGGTTCGGCTAGTCAGTGGGATAACGGAAAACTGTTAGCACAAAAACTTGAAGAAATATATAATCATTTCGGTAAAAAAGTTAATATTGTAGCGCATAGTAAAGGTGGTATTGATACACAAGCCGCATTAGTTGAATATGATGCGAATCGATTTGTTGGAAATGTTATTACACTTGCTACACCGCATCACGGCTCAAATTTAGCAGATTTGTCATATAGTTGGTGGGCAGGGTGGCTAGCTTCTATATTAGGTCAAAAAGATGATGGTACGTACTCGTTACAAATAGGTGAAATGGCAAAGTTTCGTTCAACAATAGATAATAACCCAGCAGCTAAATTAAACCGTTACTATACGGCTACTGGGACTAGCTGGGGGCCAACATTTTCTGCATTATCTATGGGCGGGTTATATTTATCATCGTACGGTTCAAATGATGGACTAGTAAATGAATGGAGTGCGAAGCTATCGTACGGTACACATTTATTTACAGATTCCAGATTTGATCATGACAATATAAGAAAAGGATCAGCTGTTTTTACACGAATCGAACCATATTTACGTACGACAAATGTGGAATTACCAGCTTTAGTAGCATCCAGCACTAGTTCAAATGAAGATCTAGAACAATTAAATACAACTTCAAATCAAAATATTTTAGGAGGCGAATTACCACAAAATCAGTGGATAGAGCAAACCGTTACAGTTGATAAAAAAGCGGAAGGAATCGTTTCTGTACTAACTGCTTCTTCTGATGTAGAAGTACAAATGGTATCTCCAAAAGGAAAAATATATGCAAATAAAGATAGCGCTATAACTACTGGTGAAGGCGAATCTTTCTTTAATGGGGCGACAATTAGAACATTTAAGTTTGATAAATTGGAAGTAGGCGAATGGAAAATCAAAATGATGGCGAAGCAGTCGAAAGATGCATATTTAGTTGTAAGCGATTACAAGAATGACGCACCATTTGTTCTTCAAATACCTACAAAAGTTAAAGTAAATAAACCTGAGTATAAACTGAAAAAATCACCAATGGCACCTGAAATGAAAGGGGATCTTTCCATAACAGTAAGAGTCGTTAATAAAGAAGGTAAGTTAGTCTCTGAATTTAATGAATTACAAAATGTTAATACGAATACATTTACAGGTGCTTTGAAAGATATAAAACAACCGGGAGTATATAACGTTACGATGGATATAAAAGGGATGAATAAAGAAGGAAAACCATATAATCGTACGATTGTTAAGTCGGTTTATGTAGAGAAATAAGGAAGAATAAATAAGCATAATATAAAAGTGCAGAAATCTTGTGTTAGAAAGAATTCTGCACTTTTTTTGCGTGATGAGAGATAATAAAAGTCGAAGAAAACTGTTATTCAATAAAAAAAGATGCTGAAATAGCATCTGAATGTGAAGAAATAATATTAACTTAGTTTTGTAACTGTTAATTCAACTGAATTTATACCATTGTCACAAGTTACAATACTTTGACGATTAAAGCCACTATTATTTCTAAGTTGAAGAGTTGAATTAGCTGGCACTGTAACAATCGTTTCGCCAACGAGTTGAAGACATTCGTTATTTGATGAAGTATTCATTTGAATAGCGAAGTCACCTTGACTATTAGCAAGTGGATTGTTATTTAAAAATATAGTTATGACTGGGATATGTGGAAATACAGGATTTAAAGTAGTATTAATACTGGAAATGAACGAAACTCTATAATCACCAGCTTGTCTAAATTGTATAGTAGTAGGGTTTAGTAAGGAAACGCCTCCTGCTAAAGGTCCAACGTGATTAAATGGAAAAGGGTTTCCAAAAGGAACAGTTATAAATTCA
Organism: Bacillus sp. FSL K6-1218; assembly: GCF_038006445.1. Lineage (NCBI taxonomy): Bacteria > Bacillati > Bacillota > Bacilli > Caryophanales > Bacillaceae > Bacillus > Bacillus sp. FSL K6-1218. Next base: position 2,103,341 of record NZ_JBBOVE010000001.1, read on the forward strand.
GTTTGCCAAAAAGTTCCGTATGCAGGACAGCTTCGTTTATGTGAATGGTCACATGAACATTTTTTATTTGAACTGGAAGAAGATTTGCATGAGCATTTTTTATACGAGTTTGAAGAATGATAGTATGAACCCAATATATTACCTCCTATTCTTAATAAATGTAAAACACATAATAGTTTATGAAAATGAATCACAATTGGCGTGTATGCTTGTACTATAAAAGGAGATAGATTTGGAATATAAAGTGGTCAAATGATGAAATGTAGTATTGGGGTATTACCTTTAACACTTTTTGAAGATGATAAGGTTCAGAATTTGATAGAAAAATGAATGGGATTTCTAAATGGATTGAAGTAACGAGGAAACGTTTATCCCGCTATTTTCCGAGCAGTAAGACTCCCACCTCAAAATTCAGCGAAAGCAAAGAAGTTAGGTGGGGATGAACAAAACCCCCCACTGAGTAAAGTTTCACTTTACTATATTAATTTCGTATGACAAAACAGCAATATTATCTTTTGCTGTATGGATGTTATCGTTTGGTGAAGCTATGATATTTAATCGTATGTATATTAGATTATTTATTTTTTGTTTTTATTTGTGTAGCTGGGCAGGAAGAAGTCAGAAAAAATAGAATAAATGTACATATGAAGCATCGTTTGTTTTTGGTGTGAATAGTAATTAAAGATACGCTAAAATATTTAAAATTGTAACGAAAGAGAGATTAAATAATAGAAGGAGCAACTTACATGGAAAATATATTAAAGGTATCTTCAAAATCAAGCCCAAATTCAGTCGCAGGTGCAATAGCAGGTGTACTAAGAACAAGTGGTAATGTGGAAATTCAAGCGATTGGGGCTGGAGCTATAAATCAAGCGATTAAAGCAATTGCGATTGCAAGAGGGTTCGTCGCTCCAAGTGGTATTGACTTAGCTTTTGTTCCAGCGTTTCAAGAGATTTCTATTAATAATGAAGAGAGAACAGCGATTAAATTAATTGTAGGCCCTAGAAAGAAAAGGTCTTAGTAGAAGAGAGTGTTACTATAAGGGGAAAAGACTAATAGACTTCCCAGGTTAGATACGTTATTTTATGTAACCGATCCTTGGGTGTGGACACGGCATTATACCGGACGCATGTCTGTTAATTTCTCCTTAAATTTAGCAGGTGTTCTAAATACTTAAAAATGCCAAATCCTTTGTGATATAAGGGATTTGGCATTTTTGATGTTTTTAAAAATAAACAACCTTAAAACTGCTCATTTAGAAGATTTAGTTTTAGTAGCGGCCATTGAACGTTTTTATGATAGTTTACCTGATAAATGGAGAGAAATAGTAGCAGACAATATTGATTGTGCTAGTTATGTAGATGGGAAATATGAAGCGCACGTTTTAATGGAAAATGGTATGGAAATAAAAATAGAAATCTTTTATGTGGAAGAAGACAAAGATGAAGAATGGATATATAAAGCTTATAAAGTTTTATTATAGAAATTTCATTTTCATACAAAGGGGAATTGATATGAATTTTGTAAACTTTGAAACACAAGAGCAATTTAAACAGTTACAAAAAAATAATGTTGTAATTGTGAAATGGAAAAAAAGCGTAAGGCAGTACAAGGAATTAGGAGAAATCACACATCATAATTCTTACACAATTAATCGTATAAATGAATTGATTTTGAAAATAGTTTAGATGTTGTTGGAAATATAGTTAGTATATGTCCGAACTGTCATAGGTTGATTCATTATGGAAGAGACAAAGATAAGAAAAAAGTTTTAGAACTTCTCTTTGAACAAAGAAAAGATTCTTTGAAGAAGTTCGGTATTGAGGTATCTCTCAAAGAGCTATTTGGATACTATGGAATTCTAAAATAAGAATATTCATAGCTATAGTGAAGGTAGAATGTTTCATACTTAAACATAGCTATTATTGTGATGGAAATTTAAATTTCGTCTTTTGAAAGTATCAATAATTTGTATTATTTTTATAGGGTTATATATTTTTCTTTTGCTCTGCTGTATAGCAGAGCTCTTTTTTTTTGTCGTACAAAAGCCACCTATATATGTGAAGTGCCCCCCAATTGTTAGGCTGTGTCTAACAATTGGGGGGCACTTCAGTCCTGTCGGGCGGCTTCTTTTAATTTATATTCACCAATTCATCAAACTTAAACTTAGTATTCAAACCAAAGGCATCTGTACAATATATAGTTTTCATCATCGGTTCAATATGTAATACATTTATGTACATGTCTTGCACCATTCCATCACGATAGTATGAGATATGTATTTCTTCTTCCTCGTGAAAAGATTGCATTAACGCTCTTTCTATTCGTTCCATAGTATCTTGTGTTAAAAAAGGTTTAGGTACTTTATATTGTTCCTCAAACATTCTATGTATTTCCTCGTATTGCTCCGGTATTGAAGCAAACGGATTCCATTTCACCATACCTCTTCCACGTACTACAGGAAAGCTGTTATATCCCATGATGTAATACCTCACTTTTGTTTTTTTAACTCCACTACAAACAAACATGTGTTCTTTTTTAAGGTTTGAAAAGGGACCATTTTGTTAACATGAATATTCAAAAATAATTTTTTCAAGTTAGAATATTCAAAAACTTATTTATGCAAACAAGCATGTCATGATAACATTTAACAAAAGGGGGTAGAAGTAGATGAGTGTTGACATTATTTCTAAAGAAGAAATCACAAAATTATTAAACGAATGGTATCAAGCTATGATTTCACAACGTGTATTACAGTCTCAGAAAATAAAAGAAGATATTGCAAATAAAATCAATAATATTAAGGAAGACCAAACAATATTAGTCTACTACGCTTTATTGAATGCACGGTATAAACTGCTAATTCGGGATATGGATAGTACAAAAGATATTCTGGACAAAATCGAGCCTTTACCAGAGTCTACAGAAACATTTTTAGAGTACTATCATCATTTGTTTAAAGCAATTTACGCTATTAATAAAGCAAACCATAGTGAAGCAAGAATGCAATTTGAAAAAGCTGAAACGTTTTTAGAGTACATGCATGATGAAATTGAAAAAGCTGAATTTAATTATTGGCTTGCAGTCCATTACTATCACGTATTAAAACCGATCCTAGCAGTTCAATTTGCTACAAAGGCGAATGAAGTATTTTCAATTAGTCCAGGGTATGAATTAAAAACTGCAGCATGCTTAAATACTTTAGGAATGGCACACATTCGACTAAATGAATTCGAAAGTGCAGAGGAATATTTACTTTCAGCACTAGGTACCTTCCAAAAATCTAATGATGAACTTCTTATTAAACGAGTTAAGCATAATTTAGGACTTTTATACGCAAGTCAAAACATGCCAGAGTTAGCAATTAAACACTTAGAGGATTCATTAGAAAATAACGCTAAAACTATGTTTCTTTTAGCAAGAGAACATTTTAAGTTAGGTTATAGTCATATCGCTAATGAATATATTGAGAATGGCTATAAGATTAGCGACTTATGTTATCGTCATCATTTCCGAATTTTAAAAGCAGTACATAACTATGTACCGCAAGAAGAATTAGAAAATGTGGTTATAGAAGGTATTTCGTATTTTGAAAAAGAAGAATTATATGATTGGGTAAAAGAATATGCTTCTCTTTTAGGTGAAAGATTCTATGGTTCAGAAAATCACAGAAAAGCAAGCAAGTATTTGCACATCGCTTTAGATGCAGACAAAAAGAGCATAGAAAGAAGGGCGCTAAAATGAAAAAAGCAATCTTATTAATGATGATGTTATCGGCTGTTTTTACTTTTGGTCTTACTAATGTAAAAGACATACCACAAAACGAAGCAATTGAAGTGTTTATGGATCATGGAGAACATATTTAAAACCTAAGGAAGAGGGCGCTTATAGTGTCCTCTTTTTAATATCTATTATTTATATGATGAGGTTGCAGGTACGTCTTTTGGTTATTGTTTGATAAACGTAAGATGTTTCTAAAAATGTGTATACAAAGGTGTAATTTTGTACTGTATATGTTCACGTACTATATAAAAAAGTATGAAAATCTATAAAAATAATTATTTCAATAAAATTTGTTTTAGATATTAAAAAGTGCCAAAACCCTTGTGGTATAAGGGGTTTGGCACTTTTGTGTTTTTTATATTTTATCAAATAAACAATTCTAAAACTGTTCATTCTTCTCCCAAGATTCAACGATATAATGTGCGATCGTCGGATTGAAGCCTTTACCAACTAAAAACATAATCGCAGCAACTTCTGTTAATGCGTGTTCATGTGATGTATGTTTTGCTTCATTTAAACCGTAATCTACCCATGGTTTTACGAAATCTAGTACGGGTTTCTTGAAAGGTAAAAACTGTGTACCGACAACTTGTTGAATTTGTTGTTGTGTTGGTTCAGTAATTGGTCCAGGTGGTAAGATTTGTGGTTGTGTAATGTCTAGTGTTGGTCCAGGTGGTAAGATTTGTGGTTGAGTTGGATCTATTGTTGGTGGTTTAGGTGGTGAGACACGTACGTCGTAGTTTGGTTGATACATTTGTTGTTGGTATTGCGGTTGTTGTGGTTGAGTTGTGTATGGATTTTGTTGATATTGTTGTTCTTGGTTTTGTGGTGCTACATATGGATTTTGTTGATATTGTTGTTCTTGGTTTTGTGGTGCTACATATGGATTTTGTTGATATTGTTGTTCTTGATTTTGTGGTGCTGCATATGGATTTTGAGGATATTCATAATTTGGACGTGTTTCATATGGATTTTGTTGAAATTCAGTTTCTTGATTTTGCGTTGTTGCATATGGGTTTTCGTCATATTGTGGTTCTTGCTGTTGTAACTCTTGTTCTTCGTATTGTTCTGTGTATCTCTGTTCTTGTTGTTGAGGATACAATGGTTGCCTTGGATAAGGCGGTTGATTATTATAGAACATGTTTATTCCTCCTTCATGATGATGCCTACCACCTAGTGTATGGGCGGACAAGAAAATATGTGATGAAAAAATGCGGGCGTGTTACAATAAGTAACTGGGTGAAGATAAAATGACAAAACAAGAAAAAATTCAAAAAACAATTACTTTTGTAAAACATATTTTAGAAAAAGATGCGAGTGGGCATGATTGGTATCATATTGAACGTGTACATAAAATGGCGATTTCTTTATCTGAGCAAGAAGGTGGAAATCGTTTTATAATTGAAATGGCAGCATTACTTCACGATGTGGCAGATGAAAAGCTAAATGAAAGTGAAGAAGCAGGAATGAAAAAAGTTTCTGATTGGTTAGAAGAGCTACGTGTTGAAGAAAAGGAAAGTAAACATATTCTTCATATCATCGCCAATATGTCTTATAAAGGTGGCCATGGCGGTAAAGTGGATTCACTTGAAGGGAAGCTTGTTCAAGATGCGGATCGCTTAGACGCCCTTGGAGCAATTGGAATAGCTCGTACCTTTGCATATGGCGGGGCGAAAGGCAGATTAATGTATGACCCAACTATTCCGCCGCGTGAAGAAATGACGAAAGAAGAGTATAGAAAAAATAATGATCCATCTTTAAATCATTTTTATGAAAAACTTTTGAAATTAAAAGATTTAATGAATACGAATGCAGCAAAACAAGAGGCTGAAATTCGTCATCGTTATATGGAACAGTTTATTGAACAATTTATGAAAGAGTGGAATGCACAAATATGAAAATGTTAACTGTGGAGAACTTATCAAAATCATATGGAGAAAAGCCGTTATTTGATGGATTATCATGTAGTATTACAGAAGGACAACGTGTCGGAATTATTGGTGTAAACGGTACTGGTAAATCGACATTATTAAAAATTATTGCAGGATTAGAAACTCCTGATACAGGTGATATGACGCATTCACGTGGGTATACAATTAGTTATTTATCACAGCAACCAGAGTTTGATGAAAAACTAACAGTATTAGAGCAAGTGTTCCATGGTGATACACCTTTAATTCGTCTTCTTCGTGATTATGAAAAAGCACTATTAAATATTGAAAAAGATCCAAGTAATGAAAAAGTACAGGAACAATTATTTGCAGTGCAGCAACGTATGGATGCAATGAGTGCATGGGAAGCAAATGCAAATGCGAAATCTCTTTTAACGAAATTAGGAATTACGGACTTCACTGCAATTGTTGGGAATTTATCTGGTGGACAGAAAAAACGTATCGCAATGGCACAATGTTTTATTGAAACGCCTGATTTATTAATTTTAGACGAGCCTACGAACCATCTTGACCATGAGACAGTTGAATGGTTAGAAGAATATTTAGCAAGATATACAGGTGCGGTATTACTTGTAACCCATGATCGTTATTTCTTAGATCGTGTGACGAACCGTATTTTTGAATTAGATAATGGTAAACTATATAGCTACGAAGGAAACTATAGTACATTTTTAGAAGCGAAAGCACTTCGTGAAGAGCAAGAATTGGCACAAGAATCGAAACGCCAAAATTTATATCGTCGTGAACTTGCTTGGATTCGTCGTGGTGCAAAAGCCCGTTCTACGAAACAAAAGGCGCGTATTCAGCGTTTTGATGAGCTAAAGGAACAAGAAGGACCAGCTGCAAAACAGTCAGTTGATATTGCACTTAGCGGTAGCCGTCTTGGGAAAAAAGTACTTGAGTTAAAAGATGTAACGAAAAAATTTGGTGATAAAACGGTATTAAACAACTTTAATCATATTGTGAAACCAGGCGATCGCATCGGAATTATTGGAGCGAATGGAAGCGGGAAATCTTCGCTATTAAATATGCTTGCAGGTAAGTTATCTCCTGATAGTGGTGAAATTGAAGTTGGGCAAACTGTAAAAGTTGCTTATTATACGCAAGAAAATGAAGAGATGAATTTAAATCAGCGTATGATTGAATACATTAAAGAGATTGCAGAAGTTATTCATACGACAGATGGAAAAGTAATTGGTGCATCTCAAATGTTAGAACGTTTCTTATTCCCGACGCATTCACATGGTACACCGCTTGGTAAACTATCTGGTGGTGAAAGAAGACGTTTATATTTATTACGTATTTTAATGGGAGAACCAAACGTACTTTTACTTGATGAACCTACGAACGATCTAGATACACAAACATTAACAGTACTAGAAGATTATTTAGAAGATTTCCCAGGTGTCGTTTTAACTGTATCGCATGACCGTTACTTCTTAGATAAAGTAGTAGATGAACTGTTCATCTTTACTGGCGGAGGCGGAGTGCGTGAGTTCCTAGGTAGTTATACAGATTATTTAGAAATGGAAAAAACGAGAGAACTTATGGAGAAAGCGGAAGTTCAAAAAGAGAAAAAAGTTGTAGAAGAAGCTCCAAAACAACAACGTAAACGTAAACTTTCATACAATGAGCAGCGTGAATGGGAAACGATTGAAGATACAATTGCCGAACTTGAAGAGAAAATTGAGTCAATTGGAGAAGAACTTGCGAAAGTTGGATCTGACTTCACAAAGGCACAAGAATTATCTGAAGCACAGCAGAAAACAGAAGAAGAGCTAGAAAAAAAGATGGAAAGATGGAGTGAACTATCAGACATCATTGAAGGATTAAAATAAAAACAAGCTGCATATATTGAAAAGTAAAGAGAAAAACTTTACACTATTGGTAGAACCTATTTTAGGAGGGAAAAAATGAGAACATCTAATCCAATGTTGAAAAAAGAGGCATTCCGTAAAGAGGGAGCAAGCGCTTCTGCGATGACGATTGGCGGAACAGTAGGCAAAACGTTCATTATGCTTATCTTGCTACTTGCAACGTCTGTCTATTCATACATACAGATGATGCAGGGGACGATGAAGATGCCAGTATTAATTGGTGCTTTAATCGTTGCGGCAATCATCGCATTTGCGTCTATGTTCTTCCCACGTATTTCACCTTTTGGTGCACCAATCTATGCAGCGGTAGAAGGGGTTGTGTTAGGAAGTATTTCAGCAGTTTATACAATGAAATTTGGCGATTCTATCGTTTTAAATGCTGTATTACTAACAATCTCAATTCTATTTGCAATGTTAGTGTTATATGCAACACGCGTAGTAAAAGTAACGGATAAATTCCGTACAGGCGTTATGGCAGCAACACTTGGAATTATGGTTATGTATTTAGTCGTATTCCTACTAAATATGTTTGGTGTAACTGTTCCATACATTCACCAAGGTGGTACAATCGGTATTATTATTAGTGCAGTTGTTATCGTAGTTGCTGCATTAAACTTATTACTAGATTTCGATTTAATCGAAAATGGTGTACGTGGTCAAGCTCCGAAATATATGGAGTGGTATACTGCGATGGGACTAATGCTTACATTAGTATGGTTATACTTAGAAATTCTTCGTTTCGTTTCTTACTTTACGAAAAATGACTAATAAAAAAATCCTGCATGAAAAATGCAGGATTTTTTTATTTTCAAAGATAAATTGAACGTATGGTATAATATGGATGTTATCAATTTGAATTGAAGGAGATGGAATATGATGAAAGAGAAGAAGGGGATTATGAAAAAACTATTTTCTAAAAGTTTTTTCATAGAACTAGATGAAGCTTTAACGTATCCATCATCAGAAGTTATTACTTCAGCGATTGAAGGATATGCAACTGAGTGCAATGAGAGACTAAAATTTGAGAGTAAAGTTAAACCGATTACGTTTTACTTAGAAAATGTAATGTACCGTGCTGAAATAAAGATGGCTCGCGGAGGATATTACATATCTTGTACTGAAGTGTAATAAATTTTGAAACCATACATGTTTGAACTATGTATGGTTTCTTTTTTTGTTTTGTAGGGTCTAAAATAATACTTTTTACTTACGGATATATCATTTTGTGCTTTTTACCATTCAAACATTTCTCATTACAATGAAGAAAAATATGTGAGGTGGTATAACTTATGATGAATCTTCTCTGTACATAGTAGTGTAGAATTTAAAGAAAAAAGAGATATTTAATTTAAGAACGCCTATTTAATGGGGATTATGTAGATTGAAACTACACACATAATAATATAAGTGTGTAGTTTTTTGATTATTCAGTATACAATTAAATGGAATATATATAATAATTAAGTTATGTAATATCGGTTAAGATTTGCTTGTTTTTTTGTGGGAGGAGGAGATTTGCATGGAGATTGAGCAAGGTATGGAAAGCTTAGATGTAAAATTCCGCTGGATGCCTAAGAGTGTTACATTATACCAAAGGATAGGTGGAGAGCTTGTAGCAAATGAAAATGTAGTAATATCCTTAAAAAACAACTATACACAATTAGTTGTTCCTCATCCAATTACAGGTTTTTTAAGGGCAAAGTATGTAAGTAAAGGAGCATCTTATCACACGCAACTTAAGGCCGCTAGAGTAATATGTAAATTTCTGAACTTTGTATACAGTAATATTGAGGATGATGTTGAGGGGTATAAGGAACTATGCTCTATGGGATTAAGAGGATTACAGTGTAAGCATGGTGGTGATTTTATTACAGATTTAACCTATAGAGGAGTTAGTTTTAATAGAGCGGTTTATTGTGAACAAACTCTTACTAACTTTTTTGCGTATTTACAAGAGAATGATTTAATAGATGAGGAATTTCAAGTGATGTATAGAACAGTTGGTAAGAAAATAGAGAGACCATTGTCTGTATTTAGTAAATCAAACATGGAGGTTTCACGGCCTAATAGAAATAAGACTAACACGAGAGACAAACTAAAAGACTTTGGACCAAATAGATATAGGTTAGCCTATGAGTTTATTGAAGAAGCAGAAGCATTTGGTATAGCATTGGGAGTATGTTTTCAGTTTCTGAGTGGTCTCAGGGTAGGTGAGGTCGTTAATCTCATGAGGGACTCAATTTATGAGAATGGATTTCGAGGGAATGGAGGAATGTGGCTCGATATAAGAGATAATCAGGATATTCTATTTAGACATTTAAATTCCAAGTACGATGTTCAAGTCAAAAGACCAAGAGAGACAATGGTTCTTGATGATCAAAAGTTGTGGGAGGTGTATTATGCACATATGGCACAATTAGAAAAAATAAAGAGGAAGTTTAAGGATAAGGATACAGGAGCATTGTTTATCTCTAAAAAATCAGGATTACCTATAAGTGGGACAGGATACGCTAAAAAATTTGTAAAGATTAAAGAGAGATTTTTAGCAAAACTTATAGCAAATAATCGTTATGAGGATATTGAATTTTTAACTAGTGCTGAATGGTCTACTCATATAGGGAGAGGTGTGTACACAAACTTCCTAATTGATCTAGGTCTAAGTATTGAAGAAATAGCAAATCTTAGAGGAGATAAAAGTTTAACAGCTACCTTGGAATATGTTGAAAAACGAACTTCCCTTAGTAAAGTACAGAGCCATATCAATTTTCTATCAACTGTATATGGAGAAGCGAGAAGTGGAGAAGAAATTATTGAAGAGAGGAAAACGGATAGAGGAAGCTTATATATATGGAGAGGGTTGAAAAATGGATGGACAATATATTGATTTAAAAAATCTAGATTATAAGATACCACCAAGCGCTTTGGATTTTTTGGAGAATGAGAGAATTACTAAATTTAAAGTTGTGGGAGGGAAGGTGTTTATTAATAAAAATGATTTCCAACGACATGAGCGGTGGGAAAGACGATTTCAACAAGGGTATTTTACCATAAGACAGTTTTGTGAGTATATAGGTATAGTACGTTCGGATAAATCTTTAGTTAGTGCATCTTTTAGAAGACTTGTTAAAATTGCTGACGACATAGGTATATATGTTAGGAAGCTTAGATACCCTCTAGTAACATTATATGAAAAATCGGAATACCGGCATGAAACAAGGTTTATTAGAAAAAAAGAAGTGGTAGACATAGTAAATAATTATATGAGAGATACGGAATTTCAAGAGCTTACAGGATTAAAAAAGGGGACTATATGGGAAATTATTAAAAATCATAACATTAGGAAAATAGATTTCGCTGGGAGAGGACAAGCAACTTTCTATCATCGAGAAGATATTGAGAAATATCTTGCATATAGAAAAAAGACAATTGGGCAGAAAATGAGGGTAAATGTGCAAAATGATAATCTTATAATGAGGACAGATGTGTTTCAAATTTTGAATCTAAATAATCATACTTATGAAAAATTTCTTGAAAATAAATTTTTGAATATAAAAAAGAAGATAGGAAGGCATGTTTATTTTAATGAGGATGATATTCTACATTTGCGTAAACAAATAGACGACTTGGATAATAAACTGAGATCTAAATACTATACTCGAAGTGAAATCTTAGCTCAGTATGATTTAAATATAGATACTGCGATGTTAGAAATAGAGAAAATTGAAGTTCCATTGTTGTTACGAGTAATTCCTAAGTATCATATTAATAAATATTTATATTTAAAGAGTGATGTAGCTGCTGAGGTTGAGAGAAGAGAAAATAGATTTAATTTATTTGTTGATAGAGGAAGCATTTACGACAATGTTATTTATAGGGTAGAAGTGGAAGGAATAGCATTTTCGGAATGTTGCAAAGAGACAGAGCGACTATGGTTTAAATATTTGTATGAAAAATCTAAAAATAGTAAAACCAAAAATAATGGTAGCTATTCGGGAAGAATTAGTGAATATTTTAACGCTACAAAAGTGTTGACTGAATGGTTAATTGATAAAGAGATATTTATGTATTCTTCTAAAGAGCTTAACTTTATGTTTTTCTCAAATGAGAATAGAGTTAAGAAAATTATATATTTATTTCTTAAAGAAATCCATGAAATGACCGAATATGCTCATAGAAGAAAAAAATTTAAATTAAGGGAATTAAAGAGTCCGTTCAAGGCATGGTCTAATGAGCACAAGGAGAGGAGTAATAGGGTATATAGTCCTTGTGAATATACGGAATTTTTTGAGTATATTACTGATCTAACTATGCATAAAGATAAGGCCATAGATAGTGTTAAGGAAGATATAAATAAATATATACACTCTAATTCTAAAAGAATTGTTTACAATAGATATGAATCAATTTGGTTGTATATGTTAGTACATTTAAATAATGCTTGGAGGCATTGGGATTGTACTGAGATTCCAAGAATAGACTTTAATGGTACTAGTATAGAGGACAGTATTGATTGGCTAAGGAATAACGATATATGTGTCGAGGACGCTGAAAAGATTATAACGAAATTAAAAGTTAAATGTTTAAAGTTAAAACATTCCAAAACAGGTGCCCAGCGCTATTTTTATTGTTCTAATCAGTTGGTTTTACCAGTAGCGTATGCTTTAGTTTTATGTGAGATACGAACTAGAATATTAAATCCATTGAGCGACTCTTTAATAGATTTTGGTACAAAGAATCGAAAAATTACTAAAGCTGTTTATGGAGGTTTTTTTGAGGATTTTTCAAATAGTTCTCTTAAATTTACTTCTTTAAAAATGAATAGAACGTTTATTACGCTTGCTTATAGCATAATTAAAGATTACGGTGGCCCAGCTCATGAATTAGAGATACTGAAATTTCTTCGTAATCATAAATCTATAGAATCCACTAATTTGTATATTTATGTGGACCAAAAGGATTTAAATTTTTTAAGTAAACAGGTTTTTTCTAGAGACAATTTTGGTTTTATAGCAGATGGATTTGCGAATGTTCTTTTTGGTACTAGTAGGGATATTGCTGAAAGGACTAAACAAATTGAGATTATTTATAACAAGTTAGGTAAGGACCTGAGGCTAGAGGGAATTATAAACTCTTTGGCATATCTAGTAAAACGAGAAAACGCGGTTATTGATATTATTAAGGGATTAGATAGAGACGAGATTCGATATCTACACAATCAGCTTAACATGGGATTATTATATTCTAAAACCAATTGTGTACAGTGTATAATATCGCCAGCAGAGTGCATTTATCAAGAAAGAGATGACTGCATAGGATGTCCTTTTGCTATTTATAATTTTTATGCACTATCTACTATCACTGAAAAAATACTTCAGCATGTTAAGAAATTAATGGAGAGTTACGGTGAATATGAATATAAAGGTGATTTAGAAAGAGACGCCATTCTGTTTATAAAAGATTTAAAGTTATTTAAAGAGGCGGAAGAGAAATTTGGGGATTCGATTTATGATTTTTTTAATATCACCCGGGAAGAATTTGAAGGTATGTTGCGTGCTATTCCTTCTATTGCGAAATACATACCAGAGATAAAGAGGTGAAATGAGAGTGAGTAGTGCAGTAAATAAAATACCCGAAGTTGAATTTGAAGATTTTAATGAGGAAAAATTTAATATTGAGATTAGTGTCGCAACAGCTCAGGAACACTTAAGTAATATAGATGAAAATGAGCTAACAGTACTAGATTTTGATAGTGATGTATGGTATGTGCACAAGGAAGTAAATGATCAGCTAATATCTTTTGATTTTCAAGATGAAAAAATAAAAATTGAAGGAATGACCACTCAAGAAACATCTAAGCTGAAAATAATAATAAAATGTTGGACAGCTAGCCTTCTTGCTGAATATGAACCTCTGACTGTACAACATTATCTTGGTAGATTAGTAAAAGCATTACGATTTACCAAAGGGTTTAGAATTGAATTGCTTGAAGAGTTTATTGGAAATACGATGTTAGGGCATAGTGTAAGAAGGCCAACAGTATCAACATTATATAATTTCTTTGATTATTATGATGGCTTTGAGGCTACAGAGGAGTATTTAAAGGCAATAGCATATATTCCCATAGAGGTGGTAAGAGTTAGAACGATTCCAACTGTAAGTGATTGCTTAAAGTTTGTATGGATTATGAATGATTTTTTTGAAAATATGGACAGAAATGACGAGAGATATATATACTATTATCCTTTAAGACTTTGGTGGTCTATAACATCAGTTATCCCGATAAGAAGTGGAGAATTTTTGATTATAAAGCGAGATTGCATAATTTCTAAAGACGGGAAATATTATCTTTCTTTACCAAGAACAAAAGTGAAAGGAAATAAGGGGAAACCAGTAGCTACTCAAGTGGAGATAACAGAAAGCGTCTTCATGATGATAAAGGAATACTTAGATTTAACAGAAGGCTATGGCTATTCCAGGACCCTTATATCGTATAAAGCACATAAGGATATAAAATGCCCTAACTATATGAAAAAAAAGATAAAAAGAAACGTGAATATTATGACTCTGCAAGTTTTTAGGGGGATTTTGAATGATTTTTATGAAAATATAATTGCTGCTTCACCTTATAATTTAAATGTAAGATCTATAGGAGAAGATTCTGAGAATCAAATTAGGAAGAGTCTTAAGAAAGGATTATCTAAATTTGATATCGAACGTCGATTAAGGCCAAATGATACTCGACATATTGCGTTCATTTCTCTAATGCTACAGGGATTTCATCCTATTGAGATAGCACGCTTAGGTGGCCATAGTACATTATATTCACAGAGGCATTATCAACAGCATAATTATTTTTTGGCTGATTCAGGAATATCAAAGTTATTTAAAATGTTTAGTATGATGGGAAAACACTTAGGTAATCCTTTGTTTGATGTAGCAAAATCAAATGATCATGTAAACATTGGGAAAACATTTAGGGAAAAATTTATTTTTTCACCAGCTAAAAGTTCTAAAGATAAATGGGAGAAATTGAAGATAGGATACTGTTCTGCGGAAGTAAAGGATTGTCAGGTAGAATGCTTTGATTGTAAAGAATATTGGCGAATCGAATTGGATGAATTCCTAGAAAAACGGGAAGAAATTGAAAAATGGATAGAACGGAAGCAAGACAAGATAAAATTATCATATAAAACTCTTTTTAATTTACATCAGAAATTAATAAATAAAACATATGATAAGATTAATCCGAAGCTAACTGACGATTTAGCAATTGAATCAAAGAAATTAAGAGGATTGTTAGAGCGTGTAGATGAATTCTCAGAACGATATGGTGGTTGGTTGAAATATGAATAAAAAAGTGGGCAGAAGAACTAAGGAATACCCAGAAGATGAAATTAGAAAAATAATTTTAAGATTTACAAAAGAAAATGGGATAAGTACGGAAATACCAAAAAGAACTCTAAGTGAATATACAAAAAAGCTTTTTAAAGAGGGAGAACTTCCTTGGCTAGATAAAGAAATATCAGACAATTATTGGGTACGCTCTGAGCGAAAAGGTTTTCAGATAATAGAAGAGTACAATAATACCGTTCATGGGATACTGAAACATGAAAAAGATAATGAGTTTAAAATACCGAATATTAAAAATGTACTTAAAAATAATTGCAAGGATACAGAAAAGCTATCTCAATATCTCATATTATTTGAAAAAAAATTAAGACTAAGTATTGAAAAAAACAATAAGTTTAATGAAGAAATTATTCAACTAAAAGAAAAATTAGTTAGTCAGTCTCAATATATAGAGTCTTTGGAGAAAAGAATTTATATGCAAGAGGAAACTATCTATCGAATGTTTGAGAGGGGAGCAATAAGCAATCCTAAGATAAGAGGTTTAAATGAATTAGGAGCAGAGTCTGAAGAAATTATCAAAATAGCTATGGAAAATATGTTTAATCTTTCGGCAGATGAATTTTTGAGGATTGCATCAAAAGAGAATATTAACCTAGAAAATAGACAAAATAAGAAATTAAAACCATATAAAAAGTCTCTATTAGATGATTTTAGAACTCTTTAAAACTAGTCATTATGAAAAAATATAATTAGTAGAGTTATACATGGTATTAAAATAGAGAGTTGATAGTTGTATGTGAAAATAACAATTCAAAGAGATAGAATTATATCCTCAGGGTTTAGACTATCTCTTTTTAAATTATAAAATAAATGTAAAGTTCTAATCGTGATATTAAATAGAGAGTAAGACATTAATTATAATTGAAGGGATCTTGAGAATAGAGGATAAATACATAAAATTATTTGTATGAAAGTTTTTAATGTTTGTACAATGTTATAATGAATTATAAACATACTTTGATGTATATCATCAAATAGATACGGGGGAATGAAGGGTGTTAGATGTAGATTTTTTGAAGATTAGAAATCATGATGGTAGTCAAGATAATGGGTTTGAAGAGCTAATATGTCAGCTTGCACATCTTTCTCGACCTAAAAATGCAGACTATTTTGTCCGAAAGGAAGGTGCAGGTGGCGATGCAGGTGTAGAGTGTTATTGGAAGCTACTAGATGGAACAGAACATGCATGGCAAGCAAAATTCTTTACAGAGAGTATAAAAGATAATCAGTGGGTACAAATATCTAAATCTGTTGAAACAGCTTTGGAAAAACATCCAAAAATCACTAAATATTACGTGTGTTTGCCTAGAGACTGGACAGATAGTAGAAAAACAGGTGTAAATGGTAAAGTTGTGAATTCAGCATGGGATAAGTGGTTAGAGCATGTTGAGAAGTGGAGAGCTCTAGCTGAGGTAAAAGGAATGAATGTGGAGTTTACGTACTGGTGTAAACATGAAATTAGTCAGATGTTACAGACAGATAGTCCCGAATATGCTGGTAGGGCATTGTACTGGTTCAATGAGCCTGTTATACATCACCGATTACTTACGAAGATTGCCGAAAAATCACGTGAATCGTTAGGAGAAAGATTTACATCTGAGTTTCATCTAGATCTACCTATAGCAAAGCAACTTAATGGTTTAGGCTTAACACCGCAATGGAACGAACGTCTTTTTGAGCAGAAGAGTAATATTTCAAATTTAGCTGGATCTGTCCTTAAATTTATTGAACGGAATAAGCTCGTAGAAGTCAAAAATTGTTGGAAAGAGCTCCAACAAAGTATTCTGTTTTTAAATGAAAAATTTGGTGATTGTATTATTAAAAACAAGTTTTTAGAGAACAGTAAGTATTTGTACACTCTATGTTTGGATACAATTGAGAAGTTAGGTGAATGTCGTAGGATACTTCACAATACAAATGAGTCTGACGATAAAACCGAGTATCCCCAAAATAAATCTGATTTTTCCGTAGGTATTAGTCACCTAAGTAAGCTGAATAATCAGTTAGAGAGCTTTAGAAGTTTTTTGAAAAGCAAGGCACTTGAAGCTGCTGTTAGTAAAGCGGCAATCCTATTAGGAGAAGCAGGTATCGGTAAGTCGCATTTGCTATGTGATATAGCTTTAAAACGTATAGATGCATCTCTTCCAACACTTTTTTTACTTGGACAACACTATTCTGGTGGAAACCCTTTAAATTTAATTTTGGATTCTTTAGACTTAAAGGGAAGCTCTTATCAACAAGTCTTAGGAGCACTAGATTCGGCTGGTGAGGCAAAAAAAACTAGAACCCTTATTATTATTGATGCAATAAATGAAGGACATTATAGGGATGAATGGTTTGAGAATATATCGGCATTCTTATCAGAGATAAGTAAATATCAGAACATAGCAGTTCTTCTTAGCTGTCGTACAACATATAAGGATTATATCTTACCAGATATCCCTGAGGCCCATCTGACACAATTAGTGCATGTTGGGTTCAAGGGATATGAGCATCGAGCAGCTGCAAAATATCTATCGAAACAGGGCATCTCAAAGCCAAGTACACCAATAACGTCTCCTGAATTTAGTAATCCATTATTTCTAAAAACATGTTGTAAGTCACTTAAAATAAACGGACTTACTTCTTTTCCGAAGGGGATGAATGGACAAAGTCAGCTTTTTGATTTTTACCTAGCTAGTGCCACTAAGATAATTAATCGAAAAAAGAGGTATCGTCCGGGTGAAGAAATTGTAAGGGATGCTTTAAATGAATTTGTAAAATTTATTTTCCCTGATTATTTACCAGGTCTTCCTATTACTAAGGCGCGGAAAATAATTGATAAGTTTGATCCAATGCTACACATGGGTGACAGCCTTACTAATCTTCTTATTGATGAAGGAGTTTTATCACTTGATGTTGAGCCAAGTACTAAAGGGACACCTCGTGGTACGGAAGTAATTCGTTTTACTTACGAAAGATTTAGCGACTATTTCATTGCACAGCATATACTTAGTCATTATGTGTCAAAGGATAATATAGAGGCCGTTTTTTCAGAAGAAGGTCTAATTGGAAGTATGTTAAAAGATGGAAGTGTTTATCAGTTAGGGGGAATTATAGAAGCTCTTGGCATCTGTTTTCCAGAACAATTTGGACATGAGTTAATAGAGTTTATACCTAAAGAATTTTCCAATTATAATTGGATGCTAGAAAGGACATTTATAAATGGCATACTTTGGCGTTCTCCGAATTCGTTTACAGAGGAAAGTGTTAATTTATTGAATCAGATTACTAGCAATCGAATTGGATTCCATAATGAAGCTTTGGATATTCTTTTAGCGTTATCGACAGAGCCTAATCATCCATGGAATGCGGATTTTCTGGATAGAAATCTTGCAAGAATGTCTTTACCTGAGCGGGATGCTTTTTGGTCAACAAATATTGCTCTCAATGATCAAGAAGAGGACGAAGGGCAAGCGGAATCTATAATTAGAACGTTGATAGAGTGGTCACTTTCAGTAGATGTAAGAGATGTCGAACTGGAACGTATAAGACTTACGTCTATTGCTTTAATCTGGATGACAACCACTTCAAATCGAAAGGTACGTAATGAAGCAACAAAGTCGTTAGCAAGAATTTTTTCAGAATTTCCTACTCTTATTTCTAACTTAATTAGAAAGTATAAGGATTGTAACGATTTATACTTAGTAGAAAGGTTATATGCAGCAAGTTATGGGGCAGTTTGCAATATTAATGATGTTACTGTGATAAAAGATGTTGCAGAACTCATTTATGAAATAGTTTTCCAAGATGGAAAGCCATATCCTCATATCTTGTTGCGTGACTATGCGAGGGGGATTATTGAGCTAGCATATGCTAAGGGAATACTTTCATCTGACATTACTCCAGATAAATTTAGACCTCCCTATATTAGCGAATGGCCTGTTGAGAATCCAACAAAAGAAGAAATTGAGCAGTTGATAGAAGATAAATCTTCAAACTCTATAAAAAATTCGGTACTTGGTTTTCCTGGGGATTTTGGAAACTACACAATGGGATGTGTTAGAAACTGGTCCCCAACAATTCTAAGTGAACAAAGACCTGAGAGTACTTTAGAAGTACACAGAAAATTTGCTAATTCACTGCCTCATGAACTGAAAGAGAAATATTATTTCTATTTGGATAAGAAGATTGAAGGGAATAATGAATCCAAATTCAATTTAAAATACTTTCTTCAAATTCTAGAAGAAAGTGGTGTGAATATATGGACTGATGAAAATGACCAAGTATTAGACTCTGATGAAGAACTTAAAAAAATTGGAAGTCTTTTTAATAAGTATCAAGAAATGGATATGGATTGGAATGAATTGAAAGAGCAAATTGAAGCTGTGCAGGATGAAAGTGATAGGGAGTATTTTAAGTGGATTATTGATCTTGGATTTCACGACAGCCCAGCGAGGTTTAATAAAGAACATGCTCAGAGATGGGTTTGTAAGAGAGCTTATGAATTAGGCTGGAAGTCGGAGCTTTTTGAGGATTTTGAGAGAATGTATATAAATCACTATGGCAGGAATCAATCAAATATAGAACGAATAGGGAAAAAATATCAGTGGATAGCTTTTCATGAATTTTTAGCTAGAATGTCTGATAATGTTCATTGGATAGGCCGTGGATATAGTGATGTTGACGATTCCAAATTTTTGGGACCTTGGCAAATTGATAAGCGAGATATAGATCCCACCGTTTGGCAGAGAAAGGATAAGGATTGTATTTCGGATGGACAGGAAACTACAGCTTGGTGGCAGCCGTATAAGTTTCCTTTTACAAATGGACAATTAGAGGATATAAAAGCATGGTTATGGAACAGGACTTTAGTCCCAGAATTTAATGAACTTCTCAAAAGAACTAATCCACAGGATGATATAGAATGGCTAGTTCTACGAGGGTTTACTAAATGGGATAAGAAGCCTATGGAAGACAAGGATGTTATTCCTGCACAAGATGGATGGTTTAGAATAAATTCATGTATCGTAAAGAAAGAAGACATAAAGAAATTAAGAGACTCTGTTACTGGAAAAAACCTTTGTGATCCTGGTATTTTAAGTCCAGTTTCTACAGGACAACAGGTGTTTTTAAAGGAATACCCATGGCACCCTTCATGTGAAGAGTTAGTAGACTGGCGAGAGGCTGCGGAGGATTATACGGGATTAGTAAGTGTCAAGCATCTGATACCTGTATGTGAGTATGAGTGGGAAAATGAGGATACAGATAACTCTAAAGAAGGTCTACATTCTTTTTATATGCCTTCTAAACAAATTATTCATTCATTAGAACTTGCAAATAGACAAGGACAAAGTGGGTCATGGATAGATAATGCTACAGAATTAGCTTTTATAGATCCAAGTGTTAAAGAAGCAGGTCCTTCCTATGCTCTAATAAGAGCAGAGTTAATAGAATCGTGGTTACATGAAAATGACTTGCAATTAGTTTGGCTAGTTGGTGGGGAAAAGCAACTATTTACAGGGACTGCCTGGAATCTTGTTGGTAGGCTTATTTTTAGTGGGATATACACCTTAAATGGTAATGAGGTTGAGGGCAATATGTGGTTTATAGAAGAACCAAACGAGGATGCTTAATTCAAAAATTTATTGTAGTTTGGTAGTTGGCTGTTTTTAGGAGTGAAATTAACTAATATTATAAGAAAAAAGTTGTATCGCTTTGAAGAAAGCTGAATATAGGGGGATTTGGATTTTGTAGTTATTATTAGAAATCGTCTTTCCACTGTACTATAGCTTAAAAATAAAGCGGTGATGTTTATAAAACAGATACGATGAAATCAGATAATAAATATTTTTGGGGGTCCTGTTTTAAACAGGATTCTTTTTTGTTGTTATAATACAAGCAAGCCCAAAATTTCTCTCTGAATTCCATAATAACAATTAATATATCTATATAAGAGATATCTAGTAAAATAAACTTGTAGCAATTCTATTTCTTGTTATTTAGATAGTATAGATGCAACAATTACTTTGACTATCTTTGTTGTGTCTTTAAAATTATTTGCATCTAAAGTAAATGAAGATAAAATTCTTATTAAAGAGTATTATTTAATGTATGTAGAGCGTATATTTGTGTTTTAAAATGTATTACATTCTTTTGATGAGGAATTTGAAGTACAGGATGAAATTAAAAAGAATGGAATAAAGTTGGATTAAGAGAAATTGTAGAGGATGAATTTATTAAATCAGATAATAATATTTTTATCCAATTATCAGATATAACATTGGGTATTTTAGGGGGATTATTTTAACGTATTAAGCCAATCTAGATTAATGATATTCGATATGTTTATTTCTCTCTTAATGACCATCAACAAAAAGATTTTAACCTATTAAAAACATTACTGCATATATCTTATGAAAAAAACGATGCTTTTAGAAAGATGTCTATGAATCAAGAATTGAATATTAAATTTAATAAAATAATGTATTTTTAATAGCGCTTGTTGATTCAAATGGTTTTATCTAATGTTGTTATGAGCTTAATCAAACTTTTAATAAAACGAAATAGTTATTTAGTAAGAAACGACTGCATTTTGAAAAACCTTTTTGGGGATTTTTCTTATTTACTATAAAATGTGTGTTTGTGAGCTGTTTTTGATTAAATTTCATTATAAAACTATAATAATGAATGCATTATCATAGCGAACTGAGAAAAAATTTTAAGTATTTGGCACAGAATTGGGCTTGAAAATATTAAGATTGAATATGTAGATGTACTTAAGTTGAGAAATAGATCTAGAAATATTAATAATCGAGCAACCAACCGCTATAAAAAATATTAAAAATGATTAGAGGTAGAAAGATGAGTAAAATCAATGAAATTCAAATGAGATTAGGAGAGCTAAATGGTGGGGAATTTCAGAATTTGATGGATGCTTATTTTGCTAAAGAGATTAAAGGTGAGCTGTATCCTATTGGTTCTGTATTAGCGAATAACAATACTAAGACAGGTACTCCTGATACTCTTATAAAGTCTGAGAATAGAATGTACGTATATATCGAATATACGGTTCAAAAATCAAATGTAGTTTCAAAGTTCAAAGAAGATATTCAAAAATGCTTAGACGAAAATAAAACAGGTATTTCTAATGGGCGAATAGAAAAAATAATTTGTTGTTGTAATACAAGACTCAGTACTGGAGAAATAGAAGAGATAATTTTAGAAGGAAGCAATAATGGTGTAAGTGTCGATGTAGTATCTCTGGATGCTATTGCTTATAAATTAATTGAGTATCCCTTAATTATGAAAGATTTTTTAGGAATATCAATCGATACTCAACAAATTTTGGATATAGATGATTTTATAAGGTTTAATGATAGTGCCAAATTTGCTACGCCATTAGATATCGACATATTTGGTAGAGATAAAGAGATAGAGGATATTATTAGGACAATTAATGAGAAACAGATAACTGTTTTATCAGGAACACCGGGTGTAGGAAAAACTCGGTTATCTGTGGAGAGTGTTAGAAGGTTTATTACTAACCACACTGAATATAAAGTGAAATGTTTAAGAAACAATGGGCAAAATTTATATGAGGATTTAAATCTATATTTTAATGAACCGGGTTACTACTTATTAATGATAGATGATGCAAATTTATTAACTAATATGCAACTGATATTAGATTTATTTAGTTGGAAATTTAAAGGTGTACATATTAAACTGCTATTTACGGTAAGGGAATATGCAGAAGATAAAATAAAAGAAAAAATTTCTAAATATGAATTTAAGATTTTTAAAATTAACACTTTAAAAGAAGATGATATCAACCTATTGTGTGACCATTTTGAAATTAAAAATCCGCGTTACGTGGAAAGGATATGTGAAATTTCTAAAGGAAATCCGAGATTGGCAATTATGGCTTGTAATACCGCTAGACGTGAGAATACTTTAAAAAGTATAGCGAATGTAATAGATTTGGTAGAAGTTTACTTTAAGGACGTGAAATTTCATTTTGAAATGGATTTAGAAAACGATGATTTATTGAAGGTTGCAGCAATTATTAGCTTTTTGAATAATGTTCATCTTAAAGATAATGAAAATATAGAAATAATATGTAATATTGCTAATGTTCAGAAGGAATATTTTATAGATTTGATATCAAAGCTACATTCAATGGAAATTATTGATATATATGAAGATGAGCTGGTTAAAGTTTCAGATCAAATACTAAGTGTATATCTTTTTTATTTGACGATATTCAGAAGAAAATTGATTTCATATGATGTATTTATTTCAAATTACTATCCTAATTTGAAAAATAGAATTATAGATAACTTAAATAATGTATTTTCTTACTTCTATAAAGAAGAGCATTTGAAATTTATCTGCGATGCTATAAAGGAAAAATATAATAAGATTATTAAAAGTAATAATAAACAGGTAATTGAAGAATATTTAAATACATTTTGGTTTGCTCTTGAAATTGAAGGGCTTATTTATGCAAAAGAACAAATAAATCAATACTCAATTGAAGAAAGTAAATTATATAAATTTGAATTAGATAAGAATAATAAAGAATATTCAAGTGTTTTATCATTACTTTCCCATTATGCTCAATCCAAATACTATAGAGAAGCCATTGATTTAATATTGGATTACTTAGATAAGAAACCATCTGAATTTTCAGATGTCTATTATGTATTGACGGATAGTTTTGGATTTAATGATAAATCAATAAATTATGGATATACTCAAGAGCTTGAAATGTTGCAGAAAATAACTAAGAAATGTAATTCTAAGAGAGATGCACTTTCTATAAATTTATTAGTTAAAATGTTAGATTATTTCTTAAAGTTTGGCTATGAATATACAAAAATGAAAAGTAACCGAAAAGTTATTTTTTATAAAATTCCACTTACATTAGATTATAAACTATCAAAAATTAGAGAAATAACATGGGATATCTTAATAGATTTATATAGTAATGGATATAATGTGAGAGAAATTAATACGTATTTATACAACTATGCCCGAAGAAATGTAGAGTCAATTAATAAAGAAATTTTAAATTTTGATAAAAATTTCATTGAGATACTAATAAGTGATATAAAAGAATTAACATTAGAGCAAAGTATAGTTTTTAATAGATTGAGAAATTTGTTATCTAAACATGGAATTAGTTTAAATAACAATTTAGAAAAAAAGTTAAATAGTTATGAATATCAGGTTTATAAAAGATTATTTGCAGACGTGGAATATAAGGAACAAAATAGAGTAGTTGAAGAACAAGATTTAATTACCTGGTCAAAAGATTTTACAGATGTGGTTTTCCAAAAGATTTTTAAGATTTGCAATGAAATAATCGATATTAAATTTGTCAATTCTAAAGTATACGCAGCAAGCGATAGAATAGAATTTATAATTTTAAACGCCCCTCAAGAGAAAAAAATGGATATTTTAAAATTATTCTTCAAAGAGAACTTAAGAATGAATATACACCCTCAAAAATTAGTAAGGAATATAGATAAATTAGAACAATTAGAAGATATTATATTGGGGTTAGAATTTTTTAATAAGAGTTTTTGGCTGTATTGTATATATGAAGAAATGAGTATTAACAATGCTTCTTCTGAACTTTTAGCTAAAATATATAATTATTTCGAGAAATCGGAAGGGGATGTTGTAGGATATCTAAGGGATCTATCTTTTTTGAAATTATATATTGATATTGATGACAATGTTTTCATTAATGTAATAAATACACTATTAAATCAAGAGGATATACTGATTTGTGGAAGTATTGAATCATTTTTAAAGGTTGTTACAGATGATGAAAAGTATATCAAAGAGTATATAAAAAATGATTTTGAACTTTTAAAAAGGCTTTATTTAAAAGTGTTAAAAATAGAGCGTCATTTCGATTATGATTCTGCTATTTTAAAAACCATTACAAGACACGAAAAGTCTATTTTAAGTAGAATTATAAATAGTATTATTGAAGATGAAGAGAATACTTATGAGTTCCCTGACAATATTGATTTACAATTTATTTGGGAAGAAGAAAACTGGTTAGAATTAGCAGAGGATATTAGCAAATTAATAATGGGAAATGTAGAAGTTCGAGATAAATATTATGTAGTTACGGATTTGTTAGAAAAAATGTTTCATTTAGATAAAGAGGCATCTGAAATTCATAAAGAAAGAGTTTTTCAGTGGATTGACATAAAGATTATAGAGTGGGCTGCAAATGATTTACTAATAAAATTATTATTTGAATGTTTAACAGTTTTTGATGACAATAAGCGTATAGATTGGCTCTATAAGTTACTACAAGTGAGAACAGAGTTTAATTTTTTTAAAATAATCCCATTGTTTTCTGGAAGTTATTCATGGAGTGGGAGCGAAGTACCACTGTTAATTGGCAGAAAACAATTTTTTGAATGTCTAGAAAGTAAGCTGGAAGGTTTACAGTTCCTTGAACATAAGCGTTGGCTACAAGAAAGAATAGAGTATGTAAATCAAGAAATTAAGGTAACTAAAATTAAAGAGTTAGTAGAGGATATATAAAATTATATATTAATTTATATTATGGCGTTAGTTTCTAAAGCTATATTTTTGGATGCTACTGTGTTAGAAAATCAGATTGTTTTAAAACAGTAAAATATTATTTGTAATAAAGTTAGGTAATCTTAGAAAAACTAATAGTTTATAATGAATTTTGAATAACAATTCTGATATATATAGTTTTCTGCTTGTTTGTTGTTAAAAGAGAAGTTAATAAGATTTAACTATTAATAATATTCGATGTTTTTGGGGTTAAAAAATATCACTTTAATAGAGAGTGTTTATCGAGCTATACGGTACTTATTTAGGATTATTAGTAGTACAAATAAACAAAATTAGAAAGGATGATTGGATGTACATATGGGGATTTCAACCACACTTTCAGATTTCTGTAAATACCACAGCTGAGGCAATATTCAATAATATAAGACAAGATTTGAGCCCAAAAGTATGGGTGGTAGGGATATGGGCTGAAGATAATGAAATAGACATTCCCAATCCAGTAATTACAATTGACACTCCATTTAAACCGGAATTATTTTCTAAGGTAAATGATAAAGCAAATGATATTTATTATAAAGATCCTAATAGGGAGATGTTAATTAGTAATGAGAGAGCTGAGAGAAACTATCATCATAGGCTTAAGTTAAATGCAAAAGTTAATGCAATGAATAAAATACTTGATGAAGCATATGAGGAACAAAATTTAACATTTTATATATCTATACCCATTAAAATTAATGGTTTTTGGGTTTTTACAATATTACAATTAAACAAGAGGACAGCTAAATCTATTCCAAGCCTAAATAAAACTAAAGTATTAGAGAGATATGGAATCATGAGGTCTTTACTTGAGTCCACAATTTCCGAATTTTTAAGCTCGTGTTCAAACGTTCTGCAAATACCAGGTGTAGGCGAAGAACTGAATGTATTAAGACGTAATGGTGATGAATTTGTTAGAAGTGGTGGAGAGACTTTTTTGAAAACATTATCGCTTAAATTTCATGGACACTTTAATTTATTTGAGATATTTAATCTTATTTCTTCCCAATACTATGAAGGCGGAGAGAGTAATGGGAGAATTATTATTTCAAATAATGAGCATCCTGCAATTAACCAGATTTTGAAGTTCAGTTCTCCTATTGATTTAACGAATCATAAAGCAATAAGAAAACTTCTAGAAATGACTAGTGGAGATATAAGTTTATTAGCTAATGGTAATGAAGTTTATGGTATGGGGAATATATCAAATTATGATTCTACAGATGAAGATTTATTTATTATTAATTTTAAACGACACTTCACGTGGGAATTAAGGTACAGAGATACTCCGTTAATGGTAGTGGAATATCGACAACCTAGTTTACCAAAAGAACGAATGAATAAGGAACTATTTTCTGACCATCTTATAAGGACTTTTTCAGACATGAATGAAAATGATATTAACGTGATATGGGATGTTATTTTAGCTGCTACGGAACAAAAGCATGGAACAATGGTTGTAATTACTAATAAGGCGGCAGAAGAAGCAGATAGACTGAATGGGCAATGCATAAATATAGAGCCAATAAATTTGACTGCTGAAGTTATGAGGCTTGTTACTGCGATTGATGGAGCTGTGCTTTTAGATCCTAATGGAAAATGTCATGCTTTAGGAGTAATACTGGATGGACGGGCTACAGAAAAAGGTGACTCCGCTCGTGGAGCTAGGTACAATTCAGCATTAAGGTATTTGGATACTCAGGAGAACGAATGTTTAATAGTTGTAGTGTCGGAAGACGGGTATATTAATTTAATACCACACCTAAAACCAAAAATATCTCGTCAGTGTATTGATATTTTAATTAAAGACTTACAACAAGTTAATGAATCTGAGCATTTAGATATAAAATCATTCAATCAAATCATGCACGATCTAAAACGGCTAGCATTTTACCTAATTCAAGAAGATTGCGATAAAATTAATGAATTACGTAAAACTATAGAAAGTAAAATGAACCCAAAGACTATTAGAATCGTTTACAGTGATTTTACTCCGAATGCTGAAATGAATAACTCTTATTATAGATAGATTTTTTAATTCATAAAAGAAATAGAAAAGATAATCAAAATTTTTTATAAAAACATGTTTCAATGTAATAAGTTAATAGTGTGTCTCGATTAATCTTTATTTTAAAGTAACAATAATCTCTTAATCGAGTTTATTTCAATCTATATAGATAGACTTATTAATTAAGGGGGATTGAAAGAAATTATGGGAAATAAGATTATAGACCCAATCAATACTATCGAGGCAATATGTAAAACCTTGCCTACATTTCATTTTAATGAAGAATACGAGCAGTTTGTTTTGGACGATGAAAGTATGTGTCCTTGTGGTAAAGGAAGGAAATTTTATGATTGTTGTCTTAGTAAATATAATTCAGTCAGAGAATATTATAGAAATATAGAAAAATTAATAGAGGGCGATAAAAAAATAGAACAATATTTAAGAAATAAAAGAATTAAAAATATTCCTGGTTACAAGTTGTATGAAAAGTTACTAAAAAAGAAGAATTTGACATTTTGTTTAGCTGCAAACTCTGAAACGCCATGTTCCGATAATAAGATTAGATATGCACATACAATCGGAAAAAGCTCAATTTTAAAGATTTTGAATAAAAATCAAAAGCAGCTTTTTACGTTTAATCGATACTTAAGTTATCCAGAAGATAGTTTAGAAACATATTTTGTACCTATAAAAGATAGTGAGGCTAGTATAGTAAATACTTTTTGTAAAGCACACGATCAAATACTTTTTAAAGATATCGAGAATGAGAACAGATATACTGGTGAACCAATTCAAGATTTGCAACTGGCGTTAAATGCAGCTGCATTAAATACATATGCCCAAATTTTACAAATATTATTTCTTCAAAAAATGTTAAATGAACTGAAGGAGTTTTGGGTGATTAAAGAGCTATATAGTGATTACGCTTTCTATATTAAAGAGTTAGAGAGTAGCCTATACTATTCTGAAAAACTAGTTAGAGATATAGAATTTGAAAACTTTGGTGAATTATATAAATTTTCTATAGAACTTAAAGATAGGGTATTACCTTTTGCTTTTTGTGAAGGATGTAAACTTGATTCTATTTTTGGAATGAATGAAAAGTTTTTAGCGTTTATAAACGTTTTTCCAACTGAGAATAGTACATGGATAACGATAAGTACTTATGAAGAAAGTGGGGAGGAGTTTATAAACTTATTGAAACAGTATGGTAACAAGAAAGAGTTTGAAAAAATTTTAAAAGTCATTAGTGATATTATTTCGAGTCAAGGAAGTAATATTTATTTTAATGCAGAATATATTAATGAACTAAACGATCATGAAAAAGCAATCTTATATTATTTTTATGCTGCAAATGGAGCTAGAAGAATTGCAAAAGATATAAATAATAGATATCTTTTTGACTACAATTACTTTGATAAAAAAAATTTATACTTTAATACAATTACAAAGCAACTTTCATTATAGGAATTTTAAAGAATAATAATTATTATAGTTGTTTTGATTAATCTTTTTTCAATATGTAAGTTTTCTTATTACCTGTTGATTAAGAAGTTAAGTGTATTATTTAATTAATTTTATTAGTTTTTTTGAAAAGTATTTAAATAGGGATTCATTTGTAAACCACTTTAAAAGCCTTACATTAGATTAATTATGTAAGGCTTTTGTATTTTATAGATGTGTAGAGATAATAAAGTTGTTTACTTCTTTTAGGACTAACGAAGTAGTTTAATGGAAGAAGAATTTATAGTAAGTGTTATAATAATCAATAACTTAAACAAAGGGGGAAGCATTTTTGCACAAACTCAATGCATTAATACCAGAGCTATCAGTTTCAGATATAGAGCAAAGTTTAAATTTCTATTCGGAAATTCTCCTGTTTAAAATTGAATATCAAAGACCAGAGGATAAGTTTGCTTTACTGTCTTTAAATGGCTGCCAGATTATGATTGAAGAAGTAAATGGTCATTGGAGTACTGGGGAGTTATCTTATCCCTACGGAAGAGGAATTAATTTTCAAATTATCATAAATGATATTGATCCACTATATGATAGTTTGAAAAAGAACGAGTATCCAATTAAATTTGATATTCAAGAGAATTGGTATAGAGCTGATACTCAATTAAAGGGACAAAAAGAATTTTTAATTATGGACCCTGATGGTTATCTATTAAGATTTGTTCAAAATTTAGGTGAAAAAGATGTTGAGGCAGATTAAGCTATGTAAAATAGGATGAAAATTTAGTAAATGGAGCAAGCTACTTTTTTCAATAAGGGGCATTAGTTGAAGAAGAATTAACCAACTTTATTATTTTTATAAATTACAGGCTACAACAATTAAATTAAGTTTTAAATAACTTTAAAACCACCTACAAGTTAATTTTAGTAGGTGGTTATTACATTTCTTAGACTAAAATTAACCAACTTTATTGTCACTGAACAATAGATTCAAATTAAGTAATTTTATTAATCCTTTATAAATGCAAAGATTATATAGTGCTTGTACCAGGACAAGTGAACTTGATGCAGATACACATTTTTATGTAATGAGTTCTGGAACTCGTAAAGAAAAAAGAGATGATATATTTTTCGAAAAGCGTTTGAAACCTTGAAAAGATGCTTATTTATATGATTTATATCAACAGATATAAATCATATAAAGTGAACATAATTAATTTACAACACAAGTTAGATTTGGAAATTTTTGTTTTTAGAATAATAGTACATAAAAAAGAGAAATAAAAGAAAATAATTGAAATATTTTTTTTGTTTCTTGTTATATTTTTTGGTTTAATAATTTTTCTTCTAACTCTTTAATAAGTTGTGAGGGATTAATTTTTAAGGCTTTAGATAGTGCAAATAATGTGTTTATTGTTGGTTTTCTTTTTCCTCTTTCTAAAAGGCTAATATAGGTCCGGTCTAATCCAGAGTTAAACGCTAATTCTTCTTGGCTCATTTTTGAGTTAAGACGATATTCCTGCAAGACAGTACCAAAAGTTTGTTCAATACTCAAGAAATCACTCTCCCAATCTTTATAAAATAATTTTGGGAGAGGTGTTTCTTTAACTCTACAGACTATAGTCTGCAAGAATGGACTATAGTCTGTAGAGTTAAAGAAAAATAGTATAGATGTTAGTGTTAAATTAGTTAGTATGTAAAAGAATAGATTCCCTTTAATAATAAATCAGAGTAAATATACAAATTAAGATAGTGTTACAAGTATATTTTTTAACTTCTAATCATGTAGACTATAGTCACAAAGAGGCTTCTAGTCTATAATGTTAGAGTGTAATTTTAAAATTAAAGAAGGATGATAATTTAAGTATGGATGGCATCAAGAATAACATAAGGTTACCTGCAACATTAAAAGAGTATTTATTAACAAGTAATAGAATGGAATCATTATTATGTGAAGAAATTTTATTGGATATTGAGGAAATTTACATTCTTTATAAATCACTATATGAATTTGATGAATCGGATTTTAGTTTAAATGTGATTAAATCTATTGATAGGTGTAGAGATAGAACGGGATTTTACTTTTATCTAAAGAAAGTATTGGATAGGGAATTAGAAAAAGTGTCTAAGGGTAATGTGGAACAAAATAATGGTGGTATTGTAATATCAAAGAACTTAATTGATGAACAATTCAAGATGGTTACTAAAGGTTATATCGATTCAATTAACCAAATATACTATGGAGAAACCAAAATAGATTTAAAATATGCTTATAAAAACTTAGGGAAAATAGAAATACTACATACTCTTTTGGAAGATGTATATTTAAAAGATTTATTGTCTTCGGGGTATAAAATACTAGAAAATTATGAAGGGAAATTAAAGTAATCTAAACTAACCAAAATAGGAAGAGAAAGTATAGGTTAATTTCTACACAAGAACAATGTGTAGAAATTAAGAGAATGTTTTTATATCGGTACTGCTTAATTATTACATATATAATTTAGTACGGAGATTTAATAGAGTTGTATTAATCGGTAGATTGACAAAGGAGCCAGAATTATACTACACAAAACAAGGCGTCGCTTATGCAAGAATATGTATTGCGGTGAATAGAGGATTTCGAAATAGTTTAGGTGAACAACAAGTCGATTTTATTAATTGTGTCGTTTGGCGAAAATCGGCTGAGAATGTAACTGAATATTGTAAGAAGGGGTCACTTGTTGGGATTACAGGGCGTATTCAGACGAGTAATTACGATGATGAACAAGGCAAGAGAATATATAGAACTGAAGTTGTGATTGAGAGTATTACCTTTTTGGAGAGAAGGCGGGAGGGGGCATCGTAATAAAAGGTGATTTTAAGTAATAGCTTCGGAAAAAATTGTGGAAAGTATTTTAATAAACTTAAAGAAGGAATATCTCCAACTTTTTTGAAAAAACAAGTAAAGAGTATACAAAATTTTATAACGTTTTTTGGCTAATCCAGTAACAAACGAGAACCGTAAAACCCATCACAGGATAGAAATGTATAAAAAGATGAATCGAGTGATAGAAAATAAAAAAAGGGATTCCTTCTGAGAGTAAGGAATCCTCCTTTTTGTTGCTACCGATAATAGGACGTTATGTTAACCAACTATGAATATGATATACGGAGAAGGTTACCTCTGATTAGTATGGAATACAACCTTAAAGAAATCATTTACTCGGAGGACTATATATGGACAAAGAATATGAAGAAGCATTTGTCAAAAAATTTTTTTCTAAGAGATTACGTGACAGGGTTCTATTTGAATTATTTTCTCCTAAAAAAAGAAGAGATGCCTTATGGCGTTTAAATCATAACTACAGCGTTGCCTTGAATGAGAAATACATCGTAAGCATCACACAACGTATAGCTAACATCGACGAACTCCTACAACTATTAAAAAATCATGGTGCCGAGGATAACTGTTATGTTATGTCCTTAAACGAAGATATAGACGGTAAACACTTACCTTTACACATTGCGGTAGAAAAAATAGCTTTTTATGGTTTATCTTCTATCATTTCATGTGTCCCAGACAAACTTGCATATTTTCAAGCTGAGCAAAATTACGGTTCCCGTGAAAGATATCTTTTAAAAAGAAATTGAAAATACTTGGAACATTTTTTATAAATCAACTTCCGCTAACGAAAATTATGTAAATAAGCTGTCCATATGGACAGCTTATTATATTTTTTGCTTAGCGTGTTTTTTTTTATACTGGCGGTACCTCAAGAAATGGATAAAAAATAAAAATCATTGGAAACGAAAGCTTTTAAAATCCCATTCCTAATTTAAAATGTAAAAAGAATGAAATAGTATGGTAGCGGGAAGAAAGTAGTAAAATTAAGCACCTGAGTAGGAGTATAGAGTAATAACATGTTACAATACAGCTAAGAACAAGCAATAAAGGAGAGTTTTTTACGTGAAGATTAAAGCAATTGAACCGACGCCAAGTCCAAATACAATGAAAGTTATTTTGAATGAAGTATTACCATCAGGAGCGCGTAATAATTATACAAATGAAAATAAAGAACAAGCACCAATGCAAGTGCAAGAAATTTTGAAAATTGAAGGTATTAAAGGTGTGTATCATGTAGCTGACTTTTTAGCAGTCGAGCGAAATGCAAAGTATGACTGGAAAGTTTTATTACAACAAGTTCGTGCTGTTTTTGGCGAAGAAGTAGTGGAAGAAAGTGAAGAACAACAACTTGCTCATTTTGGAGAAGTGAAAGTGTTTGTTCAAATGTTCTTTACAATTCCAATGCAAGTAAAGTTAACAGATGGAACATCGGAAGAACGTGTTGGCTTACCAGATCGTTTCAAAGAATCAATTATGAAAGTACAAATGTCTGCACCAAACGTTGTAAAAGAGCGTAAATGGGTAGAACAAAGTACACGTTACGGTAATTTTGAAGAAATTGGGAAAGAAGTAGTGGAAGAGATTGTTGCTGCATATTCAGAAGAACGTGTAAATGAAACGGTTAAAGAATTATTAAATCAAGCAGGGGCTGTTGAAGTAACGATTCAAAAGCGTGAGCCATATAAAGTAACAGAAGAGATGATGAAAGATTCTGACTGGAAAAACCGTTTTGCAGCATTAGAACAAATGGATCCTACTGAAGAAGATATGCCAGTGTTGAAGATGGCGTTAGATGATGAAAAAGTTTCAATACGCCGTTTAGCAACAGCGTATTTAGGTATGGTAAAAGGTGATGGAGTATTGCCATTATTATATAAAGCGTTATTAGATCGTTCAGTAAGTGTTCGCCGTACAGCAGGCGATTGCTTATCAGACGTAGGTGATCCAGCAGCGATGTTCGTTATGATTAAATCTCTGAAAGATTCAAGTAAATTAGTACGCTGGCGTGCAGCGATGTTCTTATTTGAGCTTGGAGATGAAAGTGCGATTCCAGCATTAAAAGCAGCGCAAGATGATCCAGAGTTTGAAGTAGCGATGCAAGCGCGTCTAGCATTAGAGCGTATTGAAGGCGGAGAAGAAGCAAAAGGTTCTGTATGGAAACAAATGACGGAGTCTCGTAAAGGGGAATAATGTATGATTGTTTTCTATGATAGTTGGTGTCCGATGTGTACGGCGGTTGCAGAACGTACGAAAAAATTAGATAAAAAAGGTAAGATGAAATTTGTTTCATTTCGAGATGAAGATGTAGTTGAGAAGTATGAGCTTTCTCAAGAACTACAAAGTAAGATGGAACAAAGACTGTATATTTTTAAAAATAATAAGTGGTATGACGGCATTCAGAGCATAGATGTACTAGCAAAGGCCGTTCCATCTTATTGGTTTGCCGTTCCTTTTATAAAGTTATCAATCGTACTTGGTTTTGGAAGTAAAGTATACGATTATATCGCTAACAATAGAAAACTTGTTCCAGTGGGACATTGCCGCGGTGGGGTTTGTGAAATCCCTACAAAAAAATGAAATCATCGTTATCTTTCTTTTGCACCTATTAATAGAGCGTGATATGATGAATTTGGAATGAAAGTTGAAGGAGAGATTACAAGATGTCAAATGCTTATGAAGAATACATGCGCCAAATGGTAATCCCAATGCGCCAAGAGTTAGTGCGTTCTGGGTTTGAAGAGTTAACTACAGAAGAAGCTGTAACAGAATTTATGGAAAATACATCAGGTACAACTTTAGTAGTTGTAAACTCTGTTTGTGGTTGTGCAGCTGGTTTAGCACGTCCATCAGCAGGTCAAGCGGTTGTTCGTGCTGAAAAACAACCGGATCATCTTGTAACTGTATTCGCAGGTCAAGATAAAGATGCTACTGCAAAAATGCGTGAATACTTCGGAGAAATTCCTCCATCTTCACCATCTATGGCATTATTAAATGGAAAAGAAGTTGTTCACTTCATTCACCGTCATGAAATTGAAGGTGCAACTATGGACGAAATTATTACGAACTTAGAGCAAGCTTTCGAAAAGAATTGCTAAAGAAGGGGGAGAGTAAATCTCCCTCTTTTCTTTATATAGAGGTGAAACAATGATAGTAACAACAGCAGGAAGAACGAATAAAGAAATGACAGATTATGCAAAGCAGGTAGCCGCAGAATTAAATCGTTCATTCGTTAAACGTAATGAAATACCAGTACATAAATTACATGAGCAGTATGAACAAGATGTACTTGTCGTAGGAAAGAACCGATTAGCTATTTATCCGAAAGGTACGGAAGAATCATTTTTCTTTCATCCGAACTCAGCGATGTTTCGTGTGAAAAGGTTAATGCGTGGAGAACACGATCCGTTTGTACAAGCTGCTAAATTAGAGAGCGGAATGACAGTGTTAGATTGTACGCTCGGTATGGCATCAGATAGTATTGTAGCTAGTTATGTTGTTGGTGAAAGTGGAACAGTAACAGGACTTGAAGGTAATGAATATATGGCTTATATCATGAGAAATGGTTTGAAAACATGGTCTTCATCTGTTTCTGAAATCGATGAAGCAATGCAAAGAATCCAAGTAAAGCAAACGGAGCATTTTTCATTTTTAGCGCAATGTGAAGATAATAGTTACGATGTCGTTTACCTTGATCCGATGTTTGAAGAAACTGTCATAGAATCTGACGGAATTAAAGGATTAAAACACTTCGCTTTGTATCATGATATTACTGATGAAACAATTGCGGAGGCGAAGCGAGTGGCGAGAAAACGTGTCGTATTAAAAGATCATTTCCGTAGTTCTAGATTTGAAAAACACAATTTTCACGTATACAAAAGAAAAAGTGCTAAGTTTCACTTTGGTGTAATTGACCCTTGCTAATTGTTTGAAAAGATGTATAATAAGCAATAATTAATTAAATATACTGTCTGTGATGAAGAGAGTAGTCTTTTTTAGAAGGAAAGCGAGCTAGGGATGGTGTGAGCCTAGTACGAAAGAAAAAGATGAAGCGCACTTCGGAGATGCTTCTTGAACGAATAGTAGAGAAAGCCGAGGCCCCCTGTCCTCGTTATAAACGGGAAAGTGGTTCGTAACGAACAACAAGGGTGGTACCACGGGTTAAAACTCGTCTCTTTTCTAGAGACGAGTTTTTTGTGTTTTAAAAAATAAGGAGGTTAAATCATGGATTATAAAATGCAGTTTGCGGAAAGTTTATCTAATATTTTCACGAATGAATTAACGCAAAAACAAATTTTAGATTTAATTGAAACACCGAAACAAGATGAATTTGGAGATGCAGCGTTCCCATGCTTTTCATTAGCGAAGCAATATAAAAAAGCACCAGCTATTATCGCAAAGGAAGTTGCTGAGAAATTAAATGATCCGTTTTTTACGAAAGTAGAAGCCGTTGGTCCTTATGTAAATGTATTTTTCAATCGTGAAACTGTAAGTGATGCAGTATTAAAAACGGTTTTAGCGGAGAAAGAAGAGTTCGGTCAAAACCACTTTGGCTGTGAAAAAACAGTAGTAATTGATTATTCCTCTCCTAATATCGCGAAACCTTTTTCGATGGGGCATTTACGTTCTACAATGATAGGAAATTCGCTGAAACATATTGCTGAAAAATGTGGCTATGAAGTTGTAGGGATTAATTATATAGGAGATTGGGGAACACAGTTTGGAAAGTTAATTACGGCTTATAAAAAATGGGGAAATGAAGCAGTAGTTAAAGAAGATCCAATACGTGAGCTATTTAAGTTATATGTTCAATTCCATGAAGAGGTAAAAGACGACGAAGAACTAGAAGAAGAAGGACGTGCTTGGTTTAAGAAATTAGAAGAAGGTGATGAAGAAGCGGTAGAGCTTTGGAATTGGTTCCGTCATGAGTCCCTTAAAGAATTTTCTCGCATTTATGAACTTCTCGGCGTAGAATTTACTAATTTTCAGGGAGAAGCATTTTATAATAATTTAATGGAAGATTTTATTGGGATTTTAGAAGAGCATGAGTTGCTTGAAGAATCAGAAGGCGCATTAGTCGTTAATTTAGAAGAAGAAGGAATGCCGCCTTGCTTAATTAGAAAATCAGATGGTGCGACGATTTATGCAACGCGTGACTTAACGGCAGCTTTATATCGTCAAAACACTTATGGGTTTGATAAAGCGCTATATGTTGTTGGTCCAGAACAAAGCTTACACTTCAATCAGTTTTTTACTGTATTAAAAAAGCTCGGCTACACTTGGGTTGATGGCATGGAACATGTACCGTTTGGGTTCATTTTAAAAGACGGTAAGAAAATGTCCACACGTAAAGGAAGAGTTATTTTACTCGAAGAAGTACTTGAGGAAGCAATCGAACTTGCAAAACAAAATATTGAAGAGAAAAACCCAAACTTAAAACAGAAAGAAGAAGTAGCAAAGCAAGTCGGTGTTGGTGCAGTCATCTTCCACGATTTAAAAAATGAGCGTATGCACAATATCGAATTCTCATTAGAAAATATGCTGAAATTTGAAGGAGAAACAGGACCTTACGTACAGTACACACATGCACGTGCGTGCTCTATTTTAAGAAAAGAAAGTGTAGAATTTGAAACATGTACGTTTGCTTTAAAAGGTGATCATAGCTGGAGTGTCGTAAAATTACTTAATAAATTCCCTCAAGTAATTGAAGCAGCTTTCAATAAAAATGAGCCATCTATTATTTCGAAATATGTATTAGATGTAGCACAATCATTCAATAAATATTACGGTAATGTTCGTATATTAGAAGAGAGCGAAGAAAAAGACAGCAGACTCGCATTGGTTTATGCTGTGACGGTTGTATTAGAAGAAGGATTACGTTTACTTGGGGTGGAGGCACCTGAGGAGATGTAACATAGTAGTAAACTGACAAACTGGGTCTAGTATAAACCTGGTTTGTTTTTTTATTGGATATATAATTTTTTTGCAAAATCAATTAAAATCTTATTAGAGAGGGTGATTCATATTGATTCGAACTTTTATTTTACAAATTCCTTGTCATAGAAGGTTAGATAGGAGTTTTCTTAAACTACAAAAGTACATACCTTTATGTGCGCGTTGTACAGGCATGCTTATTGGTATTTTAATGTTTCCAATTTATTTTTATATGACACCTTCACTTCTTTTGGCAATCATACTATCATTTTTCGCTCAAATTCCTTTACTTATCGATGGGTTCACCCAAAAGTGGAAATGGAGAAGTAGCTCAAATTTGCTAAGAATAACTACTGGTGTATTAAGCGGTAATGGTATGGGATTATTCATTTCATCTAGTGTTATATGGATATTATCTTAAGATATATAGTAATGGAGGTATTTACATAGATGTTCTGGATTTACTTAATTCTAATTTTTATTTCAGGTGGAAGTGGAATTGGTTTTATGATTCAAAATAAGTATACAGAAGCAATAATAGCTTTTGTTATTTGTATACTATTGTTTGGGCTACTGTATTATTATCTTAAGAGAAACAAAAGAAAGAGAAAAGTAGATTGTGACGATTTAGACTGTACGGATTGTTTTGATTGTGATTGTACTTGTTAAATTTTTCTTCCAAATAAAAAGCTAGTGAATTATTAAAAATACACTAGCTTTTTTGCTTTGAAATTTTAAGAAAAGTGTAGGAATACGGCTATTATATAGAGAACTTTAGTTTTGTATATAAAAGGAGGCGGGAAAATAATCTGTTTTGAACCACATTGGATTTCTAATATGGCTTCTTATTTACTAGATGGGGAGAAACAATCGGAATTTATTCAGCTAGGTGTTTTGCAGAAATTATTTGAAAGTGATACGCAAAGAAATGGTAAAGATGGCAATATAGGCATGAAAATACCGATATATTTAAGTGAATTAGGTGTGAAAAATATTGAATGTAGAGTAAGCGATAAAGTGAACTTTTTAGATTCAAATATGCATCACAATGATAAAAACGATTTGTATCAATCATTAAAAGAAGAGGGGATTGCAGGTGATCCGGGTGATAAGCAACAATTTGTAGAACGTTTAATAGCCAGAGGATTAACATATGATAATGCGCTAGCTCAATATGAAGCTGAACTACGATTTTTTAAAATATTTCATGTGTATTCTTCTTTTGTATACGCTCCCAATATGAAAATTACATTTGGTGACATAGTTTGTTAAAAGGTATGATGTATAAGGCTTGTCGTTTAATGTCGATAAGTCGATATTCGACATATAATCGCTGATATATGTTAAGAATCGGTCGATATAATTTGAAAATCGCCGATAAAATGAAAGAATCGCTGATATATTTGAATTATCGCCGATATAATTTTATGTACTAATTTCAGCTTCTACAAGATTAAAACCGCATGTTACGTTATTCCATATAATTAAACAAAATACGGAGAAAAACAATCATTTTTACTATATTTTGTTATAAATTTGAATAATATTAATTAATAACATCTATTATAAGAGATTTTAGTTGAATACATACTATATGGTGTGTAAAATCTAAGCAAGTAGCAGTTTAAATATAAATTCGAGGTGAATGCATGCTAGATTTTAAGCAGTTAGAAACTTGTTTAAAAGACAAGAGATTTGTAGATGGATTACAGGAAATAAATAATGAAATTGCATATATAAAAGAAACGAATACTTTATCCTATGTGAAGAATTGGCTTGCCAATATTCCTTCACATAAGGAGTTTGATATATTAATTCGCCTTACTGATGAAGGGCTTATGCACCAATACAGTTCATTTCTCATTCGCTACGCTTATAAAAAATTCCCAAATATGAGAACGCTCTCTTTATATTGTGATGAGTTAATTGATGAGCGAAAAATTCTTGAAGCAGAGCAGTTGTTAAAATCTTCTTTAGAAGAGTTAGGTAAAGAAGAAATAGATGCAGATTTTTTAGCGAAAACATATTTTACGTTAGTACGATGTCTTTTAGAAATGAAACGAAACGAAGAAGCGCTAATGTATATGCAAAAAGCAGAGGAGTACAGTACACGTGCAGTCTTTGATAAGTGGGGCTACGTTTATATGCATACAGGTGAATGGGAGAAAGCGGAAGAACAATTTATTGTTGGCATGCAGCATGAAGATTGTGAAGAGTTATCTACCTATTTATTATCACAATTGTATGCGAATAAAGGGGAACAAAAACGCGCGCTACAGTTAATTGATGATGCGATTGTAAAGTTCCCACAAGTACCATATTTTCATTTTGAGAAGGTAAAGTATTTATTAGATTTAGAGCAATATGAAGAGATGTTAGCGGTAATAGATAACATAAATACTCAGCTGCCATATCATGCTTATAACACTTAC
Organism: Bacillus sp. FSL K6-1218; assembly: GCF_038006445.1. Classification (NCBI taxonomy): domain Bacteria; kingdom Bacillati; phylum Bacillota; class Bacilli; order Caryophanales; family Bacillaceae; genus Bacillus; species Bacillus sp. FSL K6-1218. Next base: position 2,143,673 of record NZ_JBBOVE010000001.1, read on the forward strand.
TTTGTACATTTACGTGCAGAAGCGCTGTACAAAATGAATAAATTTGCAGATTTACAAAAGCTATTAAAAGAAGAAAAGAGTTTAAAAGAATCTTTATATCATAATTTAGAAAAAAATCCGGATGGAAAAAAGGTTCACTTGCCGATAGTTCCTATTGTACAAAAGGATAATTATTGTGTTCCGACAAGTTTAGAGATGATGTTGCGTATATGGGGAGAGACACGTACACAAGATGAAATAGCAGAGTTTATTTTTGATATGACAGGATCGAAGTTTTCAGATACTGTTTCTTATTTAGAAGAATTAGGTTATGAATATCGTTATTTTAAAGGGAATGAAGAGAATTATAAGAGACTGATTGATGAAGGAATTCCTGTTTTATTAAGTATAGATATTGAGCATGCTTCACACGTACAAGTTCTATCTGGATATGATGATACATTGCAAGCTTTCTATGTTCAAGATCCAAACTTTATAGAACCAGTTCTTGTGGAATATAGTAAATTACAAGAAAAATATCGTTATACAGGCTGTTTAGCAATCACGTTTGTTCCGAAAGAAAAGAAGGCGCAACTAGCGTTTCTAAGTGAGGAAGAAAATCGTTATTTTAAATCTATTTTTTCTCTTACGGATCATTTAGATGAACATGACAAAGAGGGAATTAGTAACTTAGTACAATTTTTAAAAGAAACGAGCGATAATCCAAATACGTGGTTATATACGATAAAGCACTTAGATGTTGAAGTAGATAAAGAATTTATTTTATATTGTATCGATAAGTTAATGGAAAAGTTTCCGAACTCGGACTTTGTTAAATTGCATGGTGCACAGTGTTTTATTCGTCTTCAGGAAGTAGAGAAAGCGGAGCAAATGCTGACAAGCGTTGAGAAGAAAAATAATCGTGCTTTATATCATTTAATAAACGGAAGATATGCTTTTGAGCAGGAAAGTTATATAGAAGCGATTTCAAGCTTTCGTTCATCGTTACAATTAGACGCAGATCAGCCTATTGCTTGGAGTTTTCTTGCTTTATCCTATATGTATATTGATCAATCTGAAAAAGCATTGCAATATTCACAAGTTGCGTTAGAGCGCAGTCCTGAAAGGTTCACTTTAACGAATCACGGTTTAATATTAATAGATTTAGAAAGATATGAAGAAGCATATGAAATCTTTAATGACTTGTTAAAAGAGTATAAATATGAAGCACATGTATGGTATGAACGAGCGAGATGTGCACATCAACTAGGAAAATTATATTTAGCAATAAAAGGGCTTAAAGTAGCGATTCATTTGGATAGTAATGCACCTTACATTTATACGAAACTTTCGGAAATATACGAATCTGATTTGAAGGATGAGGAAAGTACGAAAGAAATTTTATTAAACGGTATTGAGAATTGTGATGATAAAGCACCTCTTTACGTAAAATTAGGTGACTATCATTTTCAAAATGATAGCTTGGAAGAAGCAGAAGTATTGTATAAGCGTGCTTTAGAAGAAAACGATGAGGATGTTTATTCTCACTTCGGACTTACACAAGTGTATATGGCAAGAGAACAATACAAGGAAGCAAAAGAATACATTCTTGGTCTCGAGAAGCAAATTGAAAAGAGCCAAGATTTCCTCATGAATGCAGGAATGGTTTTATGGGATGCTGAACTTGAACTTGGTGGAAATGAAGAAGGGTTTAAAGTAGCGCTATCTAAGTTAGAAAATGGTATAAAGAAAAGCGATTATAATGTAGCAAGTGCGTTAGATGAATATGTGAATCGAATTAAAGGAACGGAATTTGTACAACGAGGTATAGCGTTTTTAAGAACTTTACACAAAGAAAGAAATGAAGTAAGTGAGTACGGTTGTTATGCAGGTATTTTATATGAATCTATTGGACAGTACGGCCAAGCGATGAAAAGATATAATAAGGCGATAGAACAAAAGGAAACGGCATTACCGTATTACCGAATTGGTGAAACACTTATGGCATTAGGGCAATTGACGGAAGCAAAACAAGCGTATGAAACATGTTTAGAGCTTGATGGGAATTTCGTAGGTGTACATTTACAGCTTGCGGAAATATACGAAAAAGAAGAAAACCGTTCTAAAGAACAAAGTCATATGGTTCAGGCGATGAAGGAAGAGCCGTTGCATATTAATATGGAATATTTGGCACAGCTTTCAGTAGATATGAATCTTCAGGAAGAATTGCTGACTGAACTAGAACAATTAGAGGAAGAAGTACCTGAAATATGGCGTTTAGATGCGATTGCATATGTGTACGGAGCGATGAATGAAATAGATAAAGAACAAGCACAGATTGAATACGCACTACAATTAGATGGTGAGCATATAGAAGTTCTATATCATTATGCAAAAGTATTAGTGAAAAAAAGAAATGTAAAAGCAATTGAAGTTGCAATGAAAGTAATACAAAAAGATTTTGATAATGAACGTATATTTGATGTTTATGTAAAAGCAGTAGAGCAACATAAAAAATTGTCTAACATACGAGATTTTCTTCATACGTTAAAGGTGAAAAAAGCAGAAAGAAGTACAGCATTCATGTATGCTGCAGCTGCGGTTACGGAAATATGGATTGAACGCCAGCTGCATGAACAGCCGAAACGATCTATCATTACGAGAGCTTTTTATCGTATGAAAAATCGTGCGAAAGAAATTTCAATGGTTACTATGATAATTGATTTATATGAAATCTCTTTAAAGTTAAATCCGAAAAATAGTATGGCAGCACAGCGATTTGCGCTATTTTATGAGAATGTAGAGATGAATAAAGAAGCGATAGAGATTCTGCACACGTCACTAGAAAATAAATGGGATTATGAAGTAGCGAAGCAACTTGTAAATCTTTTCGTTGAGTGCGAGGAAGAAGATATGTTAAGAGATGCTTTGGAATTAACGAAGCAAATGGTTCGAGAACTACCAGATGATTATGATACTCTTCTTCTGCAAGCACAAGTATTCTTTAAAGCAGGGGAAGAAAGAAAAGCAGAAAAGATTACCTTACAATTAACGGAGCAAACACCGTTCGTAAGTAGAGCATTTCTTGCTTTAGGAGAAATGTACCAAAGTCAAGAAAGGTTTGAAGAGGCAATTCAAGTATTAGAAAATGCTTCTATACATCATCGAAATGAAACAGTAATTCTTCTTTCTTTAGCGTCTTCATATCATGGTGCCGGCCAAACACTAAAGGCAGAAAAAATAGCAAATGAAGTATTAACAATGGATGCAAGTGATTTGTTAGCAAGATATGATCGTGCTTGTTATTTAGCACAGTTAAATAGAAATGAAGAGGCGAAGGAAGAGCTTGAAATTGTCCTTCGTGAGGATGAATCGGGATTCTTTGCTGAACTTATTGAGGATGATGAAAATTTAGCAGCATTGCGAGAATTTGAAAAGTAATTGTATAAGAATAGGGGATAAGGATAAGAATATATTTTGAATTAGTTGACAATTAGTTGTCAAATGGCATAAAATAACTTTTAATAAAGTATACAAATCTGAAGACGAGAAAGAGTAAAATAGTGAACTGTTCTCCAGAGAGCCGGTATATTGCTGAAAGCCGGTGGACAGACGTTATTTGAAAATCATCTCCGAGGAGCCGAGGCTGAAAGTGAGTAAGCCCGGACGGATGTCTACCGTTACAAAGAACACGTATGATAGTACGTTGCTAAGCGCTATTAGTGAAAAGCTAATAGAATTAGGGTGGTAACGCGGGTAAACCCGTCCCTACTTCATAGGGGCGGGTTTTTTGTGTGCTTTTAAAACATTCAAAGGAGTGATTGTAGATGAAGAAAGTAGATGTAAAAGAGTCAGCTGTAGGGAGAGAAACACGTATTCGTAAGCAGTGGAACGAACAAAGCATTTTTGAACAATCAATTCAGAATCGAGAAGGCGCACAATCGTTTGTGTTTTATGAAGGACCACCAACGGCGAACGGTTTACCACACGTCGGTCATGCACTTGGTCGGGCAATTAAAGATTTAGTAGCAAGATATAAAACGATGGCTGGTTATAAAGTAGTAAGAAAAGCAGGATGGGATACACACGGTTTACCTGTAGAACTAGGTGTTGAGAAGCAACTTGGTATTTCTGGTAAACATGAGATCGAAGAATATGGCATTGAACCATTTATTCAAAAGTGTAAAGAGAGTGTTTTCACATATGAAAAGCAGTGGCGTGAATTCACTGAAAGTATTGGTTATTGGGTAGATATGGATGATCCATATGTAACTTTAGAGAATCCATATATTGAAAGTGTATGGCATATTTTGGGGACGATCCATGAAAAAGGATTGTTATATAAGGGACATAGAGTTTCACCATACTGCCCAAGCTGCCAAACTTCATTGAGCTCACATGAGGTTGCACAAGGGTATAAAACAGTAAAAGATTTAAGTGCAACTGTGAAGTTTAAAGTGAAAGATAGTGAAAATGAGTATTTCTTAGGCTGGACAACAACGCCTTGGACACTTCCAGCAAACGTAGCGCTTGCTGTACATCCAAATATGGAATATGTTAAAGCAAAACAAGAAGGTCATGTATACATTGTTGCGAAAGAACGTGTACAAGAAGTATTAAAAGAAAACTATGAAGTATTATCTGTTCATAAAGGCGAAGAATTATTAAACACATCTTATACAGCGCCATTTCCGATGAAAGAAGTTACAAATGGTTACCGCGTTATCGCAGCAGAGTTTGTAACGGCAGATAGTGGTACAGGACTTGTTCATATTGCTCCAGCATATGGAGAGGACGATTATAGAGTTGTTCAAAGTGAAGGATTGTCATTCTTGCACGTTGTAGATGAAAAAGGTGAGTATACAGAAGCGGTACCATTTTTGAAAGGTAAATTTGTAAAAGATTGTGACGTTGACATTGTTCGTTATTTAGCGAAAGAAGGTTTACTATATCATAAAGAAAAATATGAACATAGCTATCCACATTGCTGGCGTTGTGATTCACCACTTCTTTATTATGCAGGAGAAAGTTGGTTAATCCGAACAACTGCAATTAAAGATACATTTTTACAAAATAATGATTCAGTTACTTGGTATCCGGATCATATGAAACATGGACGCTTTGGTAAGTTTTTAGAAAATATGGTGGACTGGAATATTAGCCGAAATAGATATTGGGGAACGCCATTAAACGTATGGGAATGTGAAAGTTGTGATCATCAGTTTGCGCCGAAAAGCATTGCCGAATTAAGAAAGCATAGTACGAAAGAAACACCGGAAGATTTAGAATTGCATAAGCCTTATGTAGATGAAGTTCAAGTCTGCTGCGAAAAATGCGGAGGCACAATGAATCGTACACCAGAAGTAATTGATGTTTGGTTTGATAGTGGTTCCATGCCATTTGCACAATATCATTACCCATTTGAAAATAAAGAGTTATTTGAAGAGCAGTTTCCAGCTGATGTTATTGCAGAAGGAATTGATCAAACACGCGGCTGGTTTTATAGTTTATTAGCAGTCTCAGCACTGTATACAGGAAAAGTACCGTATAAACGAGTGTTATCACTAGGGCATGTTTTAGATGAAGAAGGGCAGAAAATGTCTAAAAGTAAAGGGAATGCACTAGATCCAGTTGATTTAGTAGATAAGTTTGGTGCAGATGCGCTAAGATGGGCTTTACTTGTTGATAGTGCTCCGTGGAACGCGAAGCGTTTTTCTGAAAGAACCGTACTGGAAGCGAAATCTAAATTTGTAGATACATTAGTCAATGTGTATAGCTTCTACGTTTTATATGCAAATTTAGATGAGTATAACCCGAAAGAAACGTATGATGTAAAGCGTACGAAATTGGATGAATGGGTATTATCAAGATTGCATAGTACAACGAAAAAAGTGAGAACAGCACTTGATGATTATCAATTTACGAATGCAGCTCGTGAAATTGCAGCACTTGTAGATGAAGTGAGTAACTGGTATGTAAGACGCTCACGTAATCGTTTCTGGGAATCTGGTATGAACGCTGAAAAAGCTGCTGCGTATGAGACACTTCATGAAGTACTTGTAACAATTAGTAAATTAATTGCACCATTCACACCGTTTGTCGCGGAAGACATTCATCTTAATTTAGAAGGAAGTAGCGTTCATTTAGCTGATTATCCAGTTGTAAATGAATCACTACTTCAGCCGAAATTAGAAGCGGAAATGGATGCTGTTTTACAAGTTGTTGAACTTGGAAGAAGTAACCGTAATCAGCATTCTTTAAAAGTAAAACAGCCGCTAGCAGAACTTGTATTACTTGAGCATAACGAGAATGATATGGATTGGGAATCTTATCGTGATATCGTTATGGATGAGTTAAATGTAAAAGCGTTCCATGTTGAACTCGATGAAACAAAATACACATCATATCAATTGAAGCTCAATTTTAAAACAGCAGGGCCGAAATTCGGTAAAAATGTGAATGCAGTGAATGGTTGGCTAAAACAATTATCACAAGAAGAAGTACAAAACTTTGTATCAACAGAAAGAGCAGTTTACGAAGCAACACCAGGAGAAGAAGTAGTTGTAACTGCTGAAGATGTGTTAGTTGAAAAAGTTGCAAAATCAGGATTCTCTAATACGACTAACGGACAATATACGGTTATGTTAGATACGAATGTAACGGAAGAATTGTTACAAGAAGGAGTAGCGCGTGAATTCATTCGTGCGGTTCAAGAATATCGTAAACAGTTGAATTTACCAGTTAATTTACGAGTCGATGTTATTCTCGATACAGAAGAAGAACTACAACGAACGTTAACGAACCATAAAGATTTATTGGAAGAAAACTTACTCGTAAAACAATTTACATTTGGTCACTTAACGAACGAAGACGATGAACTTTCTTTAGGTGAAACAAAACTTAGAATTAAATTAAGTGCAGCTAATTAAAGAAAAAAGGAAGTTGGAATGATTCCAACTTCCTTTTTCGTATGGAGGTAAATTAACTAGCTAATTTCCTCATAATCCATTCGATAGGTCCTCTAGAAAATTTCTTTCTCCATAATACGCTAAACAAAATACTGAAAATGAAAAATACAGTAGCAAATAATAAAACGAAAAGTAGTGTTTGATGTTCCATTCTATTGAATAGAATTAATGTCCCAATCCCGATAAATACATGACTTACATAATGAGTTAATGTTAATTGACCTGTTTGTATAATGGAAGTAACAAACCAATTATTTTCATATTTTTCAGTGATATAGAGGCAAAGTATTAATATAGCAATAGCAGATCCTGTTGCAGATAAAATGTACAATACATTTGGTAAAATGGGTCCTGTATTAAACAAAAATGTAGCAGCTTCTTTGCCAATGTGTGGAATGAAGTAATGCGTGAGCCCTTTTGATAAAAGTTCTATCAGTATGGTGAATGTAATACCGAGCAAGAGCAACCTATCTCTAATCTTTTTATTATGAAGATCTAATCTGCCAATTATCATACCGATTAAGAAGAACGAAAACCAAGGGAAAAAAGGGTGATAACCATTAAAGAATAGATTGCGAAGAAAACCGTTTACTGTCCAGAAGTCTACATAGTTTATAAATGGAGTAGGACCTCCCCAACCTTCGAAAGTATTGAAAGTAAGCTGAAGAGATTGTGCCAAGAGTAGGATAATAATAGATAACAAGAGTAATGCTTTTTTTCGGACTGTAATGAGTAATGCAGCAACGAAAAGGTAAACACCGTAGTAGTGTAATATATCCCCAGTCCACTCCATTACGTATAAAAATAATCCTAAAATAAATAAGAATAGTGCCCGTTTCCAGATGATTTTTCGGCTATTAGAAATTTTTGTTTTTTCATTGCTAGCAACAGATGATCTAGTCATTAAAGATATGCCAATTCCAGCAAGTATAACAAACAAGGCAGAAGCTCTACCTTCAAAAAGTGACATGAAAGTTATTAAAAATGGGGGACCATTTCCTTCTGCACCTGTTATAACCATAAAATTAACAAGCAGCATACCAAACATCGCCAAAGCTCTAGCAAAGTCTAAGCCGATAATTCGTTTTTTAGTATTCAATTCAATCCCTTCTTTCAAAAATACTGTTTACAGTTTCCATCCATATTTGTCTATAATCTATATCCACATGTAACATCATAAAATTCCCGACATTATCAAGCACTAATGCTAACATATGAGCTTTTGAAACTAGATTTTTATTTTCAATCAATTGAAGCTCATTTGCTTTTGTAAGGAGGGATTCAAATCCTTGTAAATATTCTGTTTGCACAGTTAGTAATCGATCTTTGTACATATCATTTCTTGAAGATAGTAATACATATTCTTGCAACACACGATTAAAATAAGGATCGTTCTGCTGTTCATCAATTATTTTGAATCCAATTTCAATGCATTTCTCAATAAAATTTTCTTTCGTAAACTCTTCTGTATGGAAGAAGGAAGAAAACTGCATCGCAGCACATAATTCTGTGAAAATACATTCAATTAATGCATCTTTAGATTTGAAGTAATAATAAATGGACGGTTTAGCAATTCCGACTTCTTCAGCAATCATTGAATAAGTCGTTTTGGTAATACCATGTCCGGCAAACAGTCGATAGCTTGCTTCCATAATTGAAGAGAGTGTTTCTTCACTTTTGCTCATAATAAAGCCTCCTAAAAAAGGTTATATAAATCGTATCATTCATTAATATTTTTTTCAACCTACCGTTAGGTAAAAAGTAGCCTGTTTTTTACAAAGTCATTTAAAAAGTTTAAGAGTTAAGGAATTGCTTTAGAAATATATTTCTAAAGTATTGTGTTCACTTTACACATAAATATTGAGAAAATTTCACTTACCCTAAATGAAAAGGTAATAGAAGTGTTTATAGAGAATTACTCGTAGATTCAATTTTTATCCCCCCATTTTGTGGGGAATGATTGCCTAGTGGTAATGGGATAAGGTTGAGCTACTTTATTAGGGGGAGTGGTTCTATGTTTAATAAAAAAATGGTGGCAATGGCAATGACTGTACCGTTAGTAATGGGGACGATTTCTACGGTTTCGGCATTGGAAAAACAACAGCAAGTAAAGTTAGAAGCTTATTCGCCACAGAAAAAAGCAATTGAATATTTAAAAGAAAATGCTGCGCAGTATGGATTGAAAACAGACCTTTCAGACTTGCAATATATTTCTACAACAGAAACGTCAGTAGCTTCATATGTTAGGTTCCAACAAGTTGTTAATGGTGCACCTGTATTTTCAAAACAAATAACAGTTACGCTTAACGGAGAGGGAAAGGGAGTACTCGCTGTTTCTGATTATCAGCCTGTTACAAGTGTGAAGGAAGTAACGACAAAAATTAGTGAAAAAGATGCAATACAAAAATCAATGGCGTATGTTGGAGAAGCAAGTGAGCAAAATTTATGGGCTCCTACAGATAAAGAGTTCGGATATATTGTTGAAGAAGGAATTGCTCGTCCAGTATATAAAGTTGTAGTCCATTCTAATAATCCATTTGGTGCATGGGAAACATTTATTGATGCAGAAAATGGAAAGTTAATTAAAAAGGTTGATATAAACCGAAAAGCTGAAGGGTCAGGAAAAGTATTTTTACCTAACCCAGTCGTATCTAGCGGTAGTAAAGTAGGCTTAAAAGATAATAACGATGCAGATTCAACAGCTCTAACGAACCAACTGAAAACTGTTACGTTAAAAGGTTTAGATGGAACAGGATTTTTAATTGGAGAATATGTAACGATTTCTTCAAAAGCGAAAACAAAATCTACGAATTTACAATTTAACTATACACGCGCAAATGATAGCTTTGAAGATGTTATGTCGTACTATCATATCGACACATTGCAACGTTACATTCAAAGTCTAGGTTTTAAAAATATTAATAACCGTTCGATAAAAGTGAATGTTAATGGTACAACTGATGATAACTCATTCTATTCTCCATCAACAAAAGCTTTAACTTTCGGTACTGGCGGTGTTGATGATGCAGAAGATGCTGGTATTATCGCACATGAATATGGGCATTCGATTCAAGATAACCAAGTTCCTGGCTTTGGTAGTTCAGCAGAAGGTGGAGCGATGGGAGAAGGATTTGGCGACTTCTTAGGTGCTACATATGAAGATGCAGTATCGACTACTGGATATGGTAAAGCATGTGTTGGAGAATGGGATGCGACAGCTTATTCTAGTTCAGATCCAACATGCTTACGCCGATTAGATACGAATAAAGTATATCCGAAAGATATAACGAATGAAGTGCATGATGATGGTGAAATTTGGGCTCAAGGTCAATACGAAATGGCACAAGCTTTTGGCCGTGATGTAGCAACAAAAATCATTTTACAATCACACTGGTCATTAACACCAAACTCTAAATTCAGTGATGGAGCAAAAGCGATTAAGCAAGCGGATGCTCTTTTATATGGTGGACAACATGCTGCTGATATCGATCGCATTTGGGCAGCGAGAGGCATTAGTACGAATTAATATAAAAAGTCGTGGCATTAAGCCACGACTTTTTAATTTGCTTACGAACTGGTACTAGTAAATAAAGCTATATCAATGATAGTGTCAATATATCCGTATTCCCTTTACTTTTTAGCTTCTTTAAAAACAAAATGCTCTTTAAATTTTCTAGATTCAACTTTTTGACCATTTCGCATCGATCGGAATGGGTGTTCTTGCCATGTAATAATAACATCAACCTCATCCGCTTTTGTAGCAACAGGTAAATTAGCGTGTTCAAATCCAGTTTTTCCACTTGCTAAACGACTTTCCTTTAGGGAAAAGAGTTCATATTTCGTTTTCTTATTTGGTTCGTTGCGGAATACTTCGACGTTTACGTTATATACCTCACTATTCCCGACATTCGTTACTGAAAAATGATATGTTTGAAATTCATCTTTTTTAGCTTGAAGCATATTCTTGTTTGTTTTTTTCGGTTTATCAATATTTACTTGCCATTGATCAGAGTTTTGAGAGATTGGTAAAGAGTTTGGTGAATAGGCGTATGTTTCGTTTACTACAATTAGGCAAAACAATAGGAGAAAGAAACTAATTGCTTTTTGCATATACACACCTCGCTATAAAATTTTTTATTAATATGCGTGAAAAATACAACTTTTATGTAATAAAATGGAAAGGGATGACGATTTGATTCAAATACAATTAAATAAATTGGAAGAGATAGTAAATGGTGAAGGATTACAAGAATCATTTCATTATATAGAGATGCAAGGCGTCTGTATTGACTCTAAAAAAATTACGAAAGGGAATTTGTTTGTTCCGATTATTAGGGTGAAAGATGGACACGATTATGTAAAAGAAGCGATGGAAAAAGGTGCGGCTGCTTCTTTATGGAAAAAGTCTTACGGTGATCCTCCAAAAGGAATACCGATTATTTTTGTAGATGACACATTACTTGCACTGCAAAAAATAGCGCGATATTACCGAAAGACAAGTAATGTGAAAGTTATCGGAATTACTGGTAGTAATGGAAAGACAATGGTAAAAGATATAATAAGCACGATATTAAGTACAACTTATCGTGTGCATAAAACGAAGGGAAATTTAAATAGTCAAATTGGTTTACCACTAACGATTTTAGAAATGAAACAGGATACAGAGTTTTTAATACTTGAAATGGGAATGAGCGAAACGGGACAAATTCGAAACTTAGCACAAATAGCACAGCCAGATGTAGCGATCATTACAATGATTGGACAGTCACACTTAGAAACGCTTGGATCAAGAGAAGAGATTGCGAAGGCTAAATTTGAAATTGTAGACGGATTAAATGACGGTGGACTGTTCTTATATAATGGTGATGAGCCATTACTTTCTCAAAATATTAATATGCTAGGTATAGAAAGTAAGTCGTTTGGTGGAAAGTATACAAATGATTTGTTTCCAACGAACGTACAATTAGATGAATATGGTGTTCATTTTAAATTAAATCATTCAAAAATACAGTACGATGTTCCCTTACATGGAAAACATAATATTTTTAATACGATTGTCGGAATCGCTGTAGGTCAATTTTACAAAGTCCCTATAGAAAAAATACAAGAAGCATTGCAGCAAATAAACATTACACAAATGCGCTTTCAGTTTTTAACCGCTAAAACAGGTTTTACAATTATTAACGATGCATGGAATGCTAGTCCTTCCTCCATGAAGGTTGCAATTGAAACGTTGCAGAAATTAAATGCCTATAAGAAAAAAATTATAGTGATTGGGGATATGTTGGAGTTAGGCAAGAAAGCTGAAACATATCATAGAGAAATTGGTAAAATGTTAAATGAGGAGAGCATTCAATATGTATTTACGTATGGAGAGTTAGCTGAAATTGTAGCGGAAGAAGCAAGAAAGAACTATCATACGGGAAAAATAAAGTCATTTGATAATAAAGCCAAAATAGCAGAGGAAGTATTGAAAGTTATAACGAAAAAAGATATTGTTTTACTGAAAGGTTCACGTGGCATGGCTTTAGAGGAGATTGTACAAAAGTGGATGTGAAAAATCAGAATATATTTTAAAAAGGCTTGCATTCTATAAAAAGAAGAGTTAGAATACTCTGTAAATATAAAAAGTGATGATCAGGAAAAGTACATGATGCTAAGGTCTACAGAGAGCAGCCGGTTGCTGGGAAGGTTGCGATACCGCATGATGGAAAGACACCTGTGAGTGTTGCTTTGAACGTGATTATTAGTAAAAGCAAACGGTACCTACCGTTATCAGGGCTAAGATGGTCAGTATGACAATTTGGGTGGTACCGCGGAAAAAAATCCGTCCCTATTTATAGGGGCGGATTTTTGTATTCTTTGAAAGGGGGTGAGTGACCGTGGATGATGACGATGACAACAATAACGTAAATAAATATAAAATTACTGGAGGGAAAAATAATGAATTCAATAATGAAGCGTTCACTCACAAAAGAATGTACGGAACAAAGTGGAAAGGTTGTATTACTTCAAGGATGGGTAAAAAAAATTCGGCATCTTGGAAATGTTAGTTTTTTATTATTACGGGACAGAACAGGAGTAATTCAATGTGTATTAGAAAATGAATTGGCTGGATATAAAGTTGATGTAGAAAGTGTCGTCCACGTAATTGGTGAAATAGTCGAGACATCGAAAACAGAATTGGGTGTTGAAGTACTTGCTCATGAAGTGAAAGTAATAAACGGTGCAGAGCCACTTCCATTTGAAATAAATAAAAAGAAGTTACAAGTTGGCTTAGATCAACTACTTAATGAGCGGGTAATATCATTAAGGCATGAGCGAACCGCAGCGATTTTTAAAGTGAAATCTACATTCGTTCAGAGCTTTAGTGAATTTCTAATAGAGAACGATTTCACACGTATATTTACTCCAAAAATTGTTTCGCAAGGGGCAGAAGGAGGAGCGAATGTTTTTAAGCTTCCATACTTCCAAAAAGAAGCTTATTTAGCACAATCACCACAGTTCTACAAACAAATGATGGTCGCAGGTGGGTTAGAACGTGTTTTTGAAATTGCACCTGTATATAGAGCGGAACATCACAACTCTTCTCGTCATTTGAATGAATATATATCGTTAGACGTAGAGCTTGGTTTTATTCATGATTTTTATGAAGTGATGCAACTAGAAACGGATGTTTTACAATATATGTTTCAACAAGTAGCAAAAAAATGTGATAAAGAACTACAATTATTACAAATAGAAGTACCTGTTATTACTGAAATTCCTAAAATTCCATTGTTAGAAGCACAAGAAATCTTGAAAAATAAGTATCGTAAAGAATCTCCTGTAGGGGATTTAGATACAGAAGGTGAAAAGTTACTAGGGAAATATGTGAAGGAAATATATAATAGTGAATTTGTTTTCATTACACACTATCCGAAAGAAGCGAGACCGATGTATACGATGCCGAATAAAGAGAATCCATCTATTACCGATTCATTCGACTTATTATATAAGGGGTTAGAAATAACGTCAGGGGCACAGCGAATTCATAATTATGAAATGTTACTCGCTTCGTTTAAAGAAAAAGGATTACATCCAGAGAAATTTCAATCTTATTTAAATACATTTCGATATGGTTGTCCACCACATGGAGGTTTTGGAATTGGGTTAGAAAGGGTTGTATATAAACTTTTAGAATTAACAAATGTACGAGAGGCTAGTGCTTTTCCGAGAGATTGTACTCGTCTTATACCGTAAAAAGAATCTTCGCGATTATCGCGAAGATTCTTTTTTTATAGTTCGTTTGAAAAGGTGAAAATATAGACTCTTTCTTTTGCTAATAAGCCTAGTAAAAGTGAGTTAAAATATGAACCATTTCGAAAAAAATAATATCCCCCCTTGACAGTTACAAATATAACCGATATACTTCATATTAATTTCAAAAGAAAATATATTCTAAATATTAAAATGTGTTGAATAGGAGTAGTAAGGTCATGTATTTGTACAGAGAGCTATGGGTTGGTGCGACATAGTCAAATGACATCCTGAACTCGCCTAGGAGCAGTAAGGTGGAACGGAATCACATTCTTAGTAAATCTTAACGGTTAACCTTCGATATTAGGTTTGTAATCAAACGATTACTACTAAGGTGGATTCATAATGGAATCAATAAGGGTGGTACCGCGTTAAGTAAATGGCTTAGCGTCTCTTTATATAGAGATGCTAGGCCATTTTTTTATTATATGGAAGAAGAAATGGGGGTTTATTTGGATAGGGCTATAAAATTTAATTATTTATATAAAAAGATTTAATTAGGAGGAAAATGAGATGAAACAGACGGAGCAATGGACTTCGAAATTAGGTTTTATAATGGCAGCAGCAGGATCAGCAATTGGACTTGGCGCGATATGGAAGTTTCCTTATATTGCTGGGAAGAGCGGGGGAGGAGCGTTCTTTTTAATCTTTATATTATTTACTGTATTAATTGGACTACCGCTACTTATAGCTGAATTTATGATTGGACGCAGTACGCAGAAACAAGCAGTTGGAGCATTTAAAAGCATTGCACCAAATACAGGATGGCACTGGATTGGACGCCTTGGTGTTGGAACGTGTTTTATACTACTTTCGTTTTATAGTGTTGTAGGTGGATGGGTATTAATTTATTTATTCAGAGGAATAACTGGTCAACTTATTACTCCAGGACAAAATTACGGTGCATTATTTACTGAAACAATTGGGAATCCCGCTTGGGCTATTATGGGACATTTTGCTTTTATGTTCATTACGATATGGGTTGTATCAAAAGGTGTACAAAACGGAATTGAAAAAGCAAGTAAATATATGTTGCCAGCATTGTTCGTTTTATTTGTCGCTCTTATCATTCGTTCATTAACACTTGATAACGCAATGAAAGGTGTGAAGTTTTTCTTACAACCAGATTTCTCAAAGATTACTTCGGAAAGTATTTTGTTCGCAATGGGCCAATCATTCTTTGCGATTAGTATTGGGATTTCAATTATGGTTACTTATAGTTCCTATTTAAATAAAAAAGAAAGTTTACCAAAATCAGCAATAACAATTGTTGGATTGAATTTATTTGTTTCATTATTTGCAGGTCTTGCTATTTTTCCGGCGGTATTTTCATTAGGAATGGAGCCGACAGAAGGGCCTGGATTGCTATTTATCGTATTACCATCTGTATTTAGTCAAATTCCATTCGGTGGAATTTTCTTAACAGTATTTCTTGCCCTATTTACATTTGCGACATTAACATCGGCATTTTCTCTATTAGAGACAGTTGTTTCGGCATTAGCAAATGGTGAACAAAAAAGAAGAACGAAATTATCATGGATGATCGGTTTCTGTATTTTCTTAGTAGGTATACCATCTGCGTTATCATTTGGAGTATGGAGTGATATTACGATTTTTGGAAAAAATATTTTTGATGCAGTAGACTTTTTATCTAGTAATATATTAATGCCACTTGGAGCACTATTTATTAGTATTTTCGTTTCATTCAAAATGGAGAAGAAGGTACTAGAAGCAGAGTTTTTTGTAGGTGGAAATTATGGAAAGAAAGTATTTACTTTTTGGGCATTTTTACTTCGATTTGTAGCACCACTTGCAATAATTATCGTCTTCTTAAATGTAATAGGGATTATTTAATGTTAAATGTTATAATATTCAGTAAAAAAGAAGGTGATGATCATAAAGGCAAATTTGATAGAAGCAGGGAAATACATGAATATTAGAGGGAAAAAGCTATACGTTGAAACGCATGGAAATCCTCAAGATAAACCAGTCTTATATTTGCATGGTGGACCAGGAGAGAGCTGCTATGATTTTTCATTTCATCAAGCGGAAAGATTAAAAAATTTCTTATATGTGATTATGATAGATCAAAGAGGTGTTTGTCGTTCAGAAGAAATTACTGAAGACGAAGCCTTTGGATTAAATGATTTGATTGAAGACTGTGAGGAATTAAAAAAAGTATTGCAAATTGAGAAGTGGTCTATAATTGGACATTCTTTCGGTGGATATGTAGCATTGCTTTATGCTTCGATATATCCAAGTTCAATAGAGAAAATAATATTTGAAGGACCAACTTTTGATTTTGCATTAACAAGTAGAGCTTTGTTGCAAAAGACAGGGCATTTATTAAAAAAGTATGGAAAAGAAGAAGTAGCAGAAGAGTCTCTTGCTTATTCATCTAGCGATGCTAGTCCAGAAGAGTTGTTAGAAGCTTATATAAGATTAAGCGCTGAATTAGAAGAAAAAAGAATGGAGATTTACAATAATAAGGAAGATAGGACAGACGAGAGTTTATACAGTGATGAAGAGTGGGAAATATTTTCAAATCGCTCCAAAATGCACTTTGATAGATTAAAATTAGAGGGAGCATGTCATACATCATTATTATCAAAAATAAAAGATGTACAAAATCTAATGTTATTAATAGTAGGAAAACATGATGTAGTAACGTGTGAAGAACAAATTAAAACATTTAATAAAGATGCCCGAAACGGCAAGTATATCGTATTTGAAGAGAGCGGTCATTCACCTCATTATGAGGAAGCAGATAGATTTGCAGAAACAGTCATACATTTTTTGAAATGAAGAAAAGGGTGCTTCTATAAATGAGAGGCACCCTTTCTAAATTTCTGGATATGTGATTGTGATGTTAGGCCACTTACTTTGCCAATTCTTTTTTATAACTCTGTTTTTGTACATATGTAATCGTTCTTTCGATTCAAGAAAATGAGCTGTTGGTTTCACTTGTAAGGAAAGGACATCTTCAATACCACATGGGGCTGTTAAGATAACGTTGTTTAGTTCATCAAGTGTAACTCCTAAAGCCGTTGCTGTTTCAGGGAATTTAGAAATAGCATCACCAGAAGAAGAATATGGCGGCATGTTATTCATTATATGCATACGAGCTTGATTTTTTACTGACCAAGGGATAGTGGCATCCATATTCATTAATTTCGTTTCTAATGATTTTTCATCTATCTCATCTTTATGTAAACGATCATAATAAATAACATCGACATCGGGCGTAGCTGTTCTGACATTATAGCTATGTAAAGTATCCCAAATTTTAGAACGAACAAATCCGGCACAAATCCACCAATCAGGTAGCTCTAGTGATTTTGCCATTTGTAATACATTCATCATCCAGTCGTCGTTTTCTATTAAGTGAATGACATCTTGCTCTGTTTGTATAGTCATTTGTTATCTCACCTGCTTTTTTTTAGAGAGTGAATTAATTCATAAGTTTTATAATCCATGTGATCCAGTAAGCACCTGGTATAAATAACAGTTGAGCTAGTAATGTACCAAAAAGTCTAGAAATCATTAGCCAAGCATACATTTTACTCATTGCTTCAGCACCTTCTTCTGATTGAAGAGCTCGTTCTGTTAAAAGAGCAATACGTGGATCTAGTAGCACTGTTAATAAAATAGTAGCAAAACCATTAATAAGACCAGAAGCTGTAGTGGCTTTTGTTGCGAAAGCTGGAATTAAAAAAGAAGCATATAGTGCGGAAAGGACCCCCGCTGTATAAATTGCAGTAGCGAACATGTTAATAAGCATTATACGCTTTGGAATACCACCGATACGCAGTCTATGAATCATTTCTAACTTTGGAAAGCGGACATATTTTTTTGTGTACTTTAATTTTTGAATGTTATTCGTTTTCATCATTCGAATGAAAGAACCGTCTGTTTCAAAGTTTTGAATGACATATCCAAATAGTTTTGTCAAAGTTGGATACAGTATAATCGCAAGAAATGTACCGATAGAAGCAGATAATAGTACAAGACGTATAATATACTCTAAATCAATAGAAGCATCTCCTTTTGCTTCGTCGACAATCCCGCCAAGTAAAAAAGCTTGTAGTAAGTTTGAAGTTCTTGCAATGAGTAATACGATTCCTACGACGGATAATGCAACAGCAATTTTCTTTAAACGAACCCCCGCTAATCGAATACTATAAGAGCTTGTTTCAACTGCATGGATCACAATTGTGAAAACCATTATAAAAATTAGAGTAATTGACATTTGTTTCACCAGTTTCTATTAAAATAATTGTAACTTTTTTACTTTATCATATCTATCGTATTTTGTAACTGAAAGTATGTGACATAGGAAAAGTGATTTTTCAGAAAAGTGAATAATGATAGTATAATAGAGAGAGAAGTAGGAAAAAGATGTTATCGGTTACTTATAAAGTAAAATGAGTGGGGAATGAAACATGTATAAAACCTTTCTATTTGATTTAGATGGTACAAGAATAAAAAAAGAAGAGATTATTGTTCATATTTTAGAAACAAATGAACTTAATAAAGAAGGAATTGTTATGATTGGTGATAGAAAGCACGATATAATAGGTGCGAATCAGAATGGAATTGCTTCAATTGGTGTTTTATATGGCTATGGCTGTGAGAAAGAACTGACTGAAGTTAGTGCGACTTACATAGTGAAAGATGTTGAAGAACTGTATCATTTTTGTGTAGAAAAAAGTTTAATAAGTTAGTAAATATAGATGCTAGCAATCCCTTTATAACGTATGATGAGGAATTCGTTTCTGTTTAAAGGGATTTTTCATATGTAATCGAATATTTATAATTAGACATTTTTAGCATGAAAAAATTGTATGAATAAGAGGAGGGATGTCAGAATTAAAAGATTAGTAGAAGTTTATCAGAAAAATTTAGAATATTCTGTTTAATGGAGGGGTAAAATTGGAGTTAGTTATTATATTATTAGCACTAAGTTTACTTATGTTCGTAGCATACAGAGGCTTTTCTGTTATTTTATTCGCACCGATATTTGCATTATTTGCAGTATTTTTGACAGAACCTAGTTATGTATTACCTTTCTTTTCTAATATCTTTATGGAGAAAATGGTTGGTTTTATAAAGTTATATTTTCCTGTGTTTTTATTAGGAGCAATATTTGGAAAAGTAGTGGAAATGTCAGGAATTGCAGATTCTATCGCAAAAACGATTATTGAGTTAGTTGGTGAAAAACGTACTATATTAGCGATTGTATTAATGGGGGCTATTTTAACGTATAGTGGTGTTAGTGTGTATGTAGTAGTGTTTGCTGTTTATCCGTTCGCAGCTAAGTTGTTTCGACAAGCTAATATTCCAAAACGTTTAATCCCTGGAACGATTGTTCTTGGAGCAGTAACGTTTACAATGGATGCACTACCTGGATCACCACAAATTCAAAATGTAATACCTACAACATTTTTTAAAACGGATATTTATGCTGCACCGATACTTGGGATTGTAGGAGCAATTTTTGTTCTTACATTAGGTTTACTATATTTAGAGAGTAGACGTAAGAAGGCAAAAGCAGCAGGTGAAGGATATTTTGGTTTTAATGATGGAAATACTGAAATGGCAGCATCTTTGCAATTAGAACAAAAAAATATGCCATTAATTAATAACATTGAAATCACAAGAGCACAACAACTTATTGCATTTATACCACTTATTTTAGTAGGTGTAATGAATAAAGTGTTTACTATTATGATCCCGAAGTGGTATCCAAGCGGTTTTGATTTTTCTGCAATTGGTATGAAAGCATTTGGAAAAGTAGAATTAAGTGCAGTAGTAGGAATTTGGTCTGTAGAATTGGCACTTATTATAGGGATCTTAACAACGTTATTATTATATTGGAAGCGAGTAGTAACAGATTTCCAAGCTGGATTGAATACAAGTATTGGTGGAGCGCTACTTGCAACGATGAATACAGGAGCTGAGTTTGGATTCGGTGGTGTCATTGCAGCACTTCCAGGCTTCGCAATTATGAGAGATGGTATCTCTGCTACTTTCACAAATCCGTTAGTGAATGGTGCAGTAACGACGAATATTTTAGCTGGAATTACAGGCTCTGCATCAGGAGGTATGGGAATAGTATTAAGTGCAATGGGAGATAAATTTATTGCAGCGGCCAATCAATTTGATATTCCATTAGAAGTTATGCACCGTATCGTATCAATGGCATCAGGAGGAATGGATACACTACCGCATAACGGGGCTATTATTACTATTCTTACAGTAACAGGATTAACACATAAACAGTCATATAAAGATATATTTGCTATTACTATTTTGAAAACGGTTGCTGTATTTTTAGTTATCGCGTTCTATACTTTAACAGGACTCTATTAAAAATTCGAATCGTAAAGATTCATCAAATCGATAATTTATATCATAAAATATTAATTAGGATAAGAAGGGGTGGAGTACTTGCAAGAAGTTTCTGAGTTTCGTATGCCAAAGTCGGTATTATATGGAAGGAATTCGCTTGAAAAACTGGGGGAACAATCAAAAAAGTTAGGGAAAAGAGCTTTTATAGTTACTGATACAATTATGGAGAAATTAGGATATGTTGAAAAGTGTATACAACAACTAAATAAGAAAGGTATTACTGTTAGTACATATAATAAAGTGGATGCTGAGCCTACAAATGTACACGTGTTAGAAGCGTTATTTCTTTGTAAAGAGGAAAAGTGTGATTTTATTATCGGTATTGGTGGTGGAAGTTGTATTGATGCTGCGAAAGCAGTAGCGGTTTTATATACAAATGGTGGAGAAGTTGAGGATTATGTCCAAAAGGATATTAAAATAGAAAACAATCCACTACCACTTATTGCAATTCCAACAACTTCTGGTACTGGATCGGAAGTTACAAGTGTAGCAGTAATTACGAATAAAAAAACAGATGTAAAAATGATGATGAAGCATCCTAGTTTTATACCGAAAGTAGCAATTATAGATCCAGTTTTGACAAGTTCGTTACCACCACAAATTACGGCAGCAACAGGAATAGATGCGTTATGTCATGCGATTGAAGCTTATATTTCTAAATTTTCACAACCACTTACAGATGTACTTGCTCTTTCAGCTATTGAAAGTATTATGAAATATTTACGTATAGCATATGAAGATGGACGTAATATGGAGGCAAGAGAAGCGATGATGATTGCTTCCTTACAAGCTGGAATTGCATTTTCTAATGCATCAGTTACATTAGTTCATGGAATGTCAAGGCCTGTGGGAGCATTATTTCATGTACCGCATGGAATATCAAATGCTATACTATTACCTACAGTGTTAGAGTTTACAAAAACAAGTGCAGTGAAAAGGTTAGCAAAAATTGGACGTAACTTAAATAAGGATTTGTATTCGAATTCTGATGAGGAAGTAGCAGACTACACGCTTGGGGAAATAAAAAAACTTTGCTTTGATCTTCGTATTCCAAATTTAAAAGAATACGGAATCGATGAAATTGAATTTGAAAATGCTATTTCTAAAATGGCATCAGATGCAATTGAAAGTGGTAGCCCAGCTAATAACCCACGTGTTCCATCATATGATGAAATCAAAGAGCTGTATCGAGAGTGTTTTAATTATAAGTATAAAGAATTTATAAAAACATCAGATTGTTAATTTCAGAATATTCTATAAAAATTTCCTTGGAAATGAAAGTAGAATTATTCTTTATTATTTCCATATTTCCGTTAAAACAAGACTTTATATTCCAAACTTAAAGTCTTGTTTTATTGTATATAATATACATAATAAAACATTGTTATTAGTTTTATAAAAATAGTTTAGGTAGGTGTTTGTATGAAAACAATAGGTCTTATAGGTGGTATGAGTTGGGAATCAACTTCTGAATATTATCGAATTATTAATGAAGAAATAAAAGAGAGATTAGGAGGGCTACATTCAGCAAAATGTTTGATTAATAGTGTGGACTTTGAAGAGATTGAAAGATTCCAGTCTAGAGGAGATTGGAATGGAGCAGGTGAAGTTTTAGCGAATGCGGCGTATTCATTACAGAAGGGAGGAGCAGACTTTATAATCATTTGTACAAATACAATGCATAAGGTAGTTGGAAAAATAAAGGAGAAAATTGATATTCCAGTCTTACATATTGCCGATGCAACTGCAAAAGAAATTAAAAGAAAAGACATTCAAAAGGTTGGTCTGCTTGGAACTAAATATACAATGGAGCAAGATTTCTATAAGTCACGTATTGAAGAGCATGATATAAAAGTAATAGTACCATCAGGAACAAATAGAGAAAAAGTAAACGAAGTAATATATACAGAATTATGTTTAGGAAAAATAGTATCTCAATCTAGAGAATATTATAAAAGAGTCATTGAAGAGTTAGTGCAAAAAGGGGCACAGGGAATCATATTAGGCTGTACAGAAATAGGATTATTAATAAAGCAAGAAAACGTATCTGTCCCGATATTTGATACGACTCATATACATGCAATTGAAGCAGTTAAGGTAGCGTTAGATAAATAGATTATAATTATATTATGTAAACTTAATTCGTATATCTGGAAAACATTCAGAAAATATTTTATAATGTAAGTGGTTACATATAAGGGGGAATGCGTATGTTTTCAGTTCAACCAATCGCATTTGTACATAATGAAAGAAAGGAAATAAAAGATGATGAGTGGGGAGAAGTAAGATCCCGTATAATTTTAACTGAAATGTATGCAGAAGAAAGTATACAAGGTATTGAAGATTTTTCTCATATTGAAGTTGTTTTTTATTTTCATAAGGTAACTGACGAGCAAATTCAGTATTTTGCTAGACATCCTAGAAATAATAGGGATTATCCTGAAGTAGGTATTTTTGCACAGCGCGGGAAAAATCGTCCGAATCGTATAGGTGTAACAATTGTAAAGGTGATCCAAAGAGAAGGTAAATCAATTATTGTTGAGGGGTTAGATGCTATTGATGGCACTCCTATATTGGATATAAAACCAATAATGAAAGAGTTTATGCCGAAAGAAGAAATACACCAGCCTAAATGGGCAACGGATATAATGAGACAGTATTGGAAGGGGAATGGAGTAAAATGAGAATATATGAGGCAACAATTGCAGATTTAGATGGAATAGCATCAGTTTTTAATAACTATCGCATGTTTTATAGGCAGGATTCTGATTTAGAAGGGGCAAAAGTATTTTTACGAAACCGAATTGAGAGAAAAGAGTCCGTTATTTTCGTAGCAGTTGAAGACGGCGAATATATTGGGTTCACACAACTATATCCATCATTTTCTTCCATTTCAATGAAAGAATTATGGATTTTAAATGATTTATTTGTACAAGCGACGAAGCGTGGAGCCGGAACAGGTAAAAAATTATTAGAAGCTGCTAAAGAATACGCATTAGAAAATGGAGCAAAAGGTGTAAAATTACAAACAGAGATTGATAATTTATCAGCACAACGATTATACGCTGAAAATGGTTATTTGAGAGATAATCGTTATTTCCATTACGAATTAACGTTTTAAAAAATTAAGTTGAAAGAGACATTTTCAAGAAAAAGAATTTCTTTGTAATGAGAAATTCTTTTTTATTTTTGCCGAAATTAAAAAGTATGACAATAATGAAAAAACGATATTTATTTATTGTTAAACAATAAATGATGTGGTAAAATTATGTTGTCATTAAATAAGTGAGGTATTATAAATGAATCTTAAACGAAGTTCAACAACGTTCTTAAAAGTAATTATTTTTCTTGCTGGAATTGCAGTGCTTGCCTTATGCATATTTTTAGTGCCGGAAATGGCGAATTTCGCAGCAAATTTGTATCCTAATATTGCCCCGATGAAATATCTTGTTTTCATTGTGATGTATGGAGCAGCTGTGCCTTTTTACGTTGCTCTTTATCAGGCTTTCAATCTTTTACAGTACATTGATGAGAACACAGCGTTCTCGGAATTATCAGTAAAGGCGTTAAAGAATATAAAGCGCTGTGCAATTACAATCAGTGGTTTGTATGTATTAAGTTCGCCACTTTTTCATTTTATAGCGAAGAAAATGGACCCTCCTATTGGATTAGTGGGACTTATTATCATTTTTGCTTCGCTCGTTATCGCCGTTTTTGCTGCTATCCTCCAACGCCTTCTACAAGAGGCAATTAACATAAAATCAGAAAATGATTTGACAGTCTGAGGTGGCAGATATGACAATTATTATTAATATTGACGTCATGTTAGCAAAACGAAAGATGAGTGTAACGGAGCTTTCGGAGAAGGTTGGAATTACGATGGCGAATCTTTCTATTTTGAAAAATGGGAAAGCAAAAGCGGTTCGTTTTTCAACATTAGAAGCGATATGTAAAGCTTTGGAGTGTCAGCCAGGGGATATTCTGGAGTATAAAAACGATGAGAATACTCAATAAAAACAAATAACAAATGTAAATAATAGAAGTCAATAAAGAAGGGATAGCCACTAAGCTATTCCTTCTTTACGTTAATTGCTGTTAGTAATAAAAAATACAATCTGAATTGCAATGTTTGCGTATCAAAAGGTAACTTGCTACCTTTTGAGGTGATCCGTTTTGTGGAAGACAATTATTTTCCAAAAAGGATATTTTAACTATGTTTTAAATTATTTCGAGTGAATCAAAATCTTCATTTGTATTATAGTTGATTTAAAACCCAGTTTGTTGCATCTTCAAAGTTATCTGCAATGTAGTTTGGTTCAATATGTGCCCATTTGTCTCGGTACGTATGCAAAGCATCATACCCAGCGCCTGTTCGGACTAGAATCGTAGTCGCATTTACTTTTGCTCCTGCAACAATATCAGTCCAGCGATCACCAACTACAGCACATTGTGTTAAATCAAGCCTGTGTTTTTTTGCTGCTTTAAGCAGCATGCCTATACTTGGTTTACGGCATTCACAACCATCACCGTGTTTATGAGGACATACATAAATATCATCAAAACCGAAGTCTTCTAATTCTTGTACAAAATCGGCTACAGTTGCTATTCCATCTGCAATCCCAGGTTGATTTGTGAAAGAGAAAATTTTTATATTTTTAGCTTTTAGTTTTTGCAAGGATGTTTTTGTGAATGGAAATAATGTAAAAGATCCTGGATAATGTATTGTAGTGTCACCACCAATTGTACCGTCACGATCAATGAAAATTGCTTTAATGTTTGTCATAGTTATAGTCCCTTCAATTTATAAGTAGTTTAAAAATGTTTTACAAATCGGTAGCCATTTACTTCATATCCTAATTTTTTGTAAAAAGGATGAGCTTCTACTCTTTTTGTTCCACTAACTAGCCATGTGCCAATGCAATTGTGTTTCTTTGCTAATTGTTCTGCATAATCCATCAACACTTGTCCAATGCCTTTACGTCGTATGTTAGAATCAACGCTAATAATTGAAATCTCTCCATAACGTGTTACATCTTCTAAATTTTCACGTATACGAAATCCAAGTAATCCAAATATAGCTTCTTCTTCCTCGTAAACATATAGAAAATCAAACGGACTCATTTGTACGAATTGTAATCGATTGTTCATATCTTCATAGGAAATAGAGGAACCTTTTAATTCTTTCGTTAAAGAACAAAGTGCGTCTATATCATCTATCGTTGCTTCACGAATTTGAAAAGACATATTATCCACTCCAATAAAATGTAATCAAACATTTAGTATTCTGTTAAAAAATGTTTTTTCCTGCTATAAAAATAAATATTTTATAATGATATATAGATAGTTATATGTTATTCTTTTCCTTGATTGTATTGGAAATGGAAAGAGGGGAAATGCATGTTAGAAGTAAATATCCGCTCAGCTGGATATGAAATAGGCGAAAAAACAATTCGTGATATAGCTTTTTCTATCGAAAAAGGTGAACTAGTTGCTCTTATTGGAGCAAATGGTGCTGGGAAGAGTACGACGATAAAAACGATGCTCGGATTACTTGTAAATATGGACGGTGAAATATCATTCGGTGAAAAGAAAAATCCGTATGCATACGTACCAGAACATCCAACATACTATGATTACTTGACGCTCTGGGAACATATTGAATTATTAATGGCAGCTCGTGGAAGTGAAATGGGAAGCTGGGAAGAAAGAGCGGGACAATTATTACATACTTTTCGAATGGATAAGCATAAACATGAATATTTATCAAAGTTTTCAAAAGGTATGAAACAAAAATCGATGCTAATATTGGCGTTTTTAACTGAGCCAGATTTTTATATAATTGACGAACCCTTTATCGGTTTAGATCCAGTAGCTACGAAAGAGTTTTTAAGTTATTTATATAAAGAAAAAGAGCGCGGAGCAGGAATTTTACTTTGTACGCACGTATTGGATACTGCTGAAAAAATTTGTGAAAGATTTTTACTCATTTCACAAGGTACATTAGTCGCAGATGGACATTTAGAATCTATTCAAATGTTAGCGGAAATGCCGGATAGCTCATTACTAGACTGCTTTGATATAATTGTAAGGCGTGAACAACATGATTAAACAACAATTTTATAAAAGATTATGTCATGAGCTCCAGCGGAAGTGGAAGTCTATATGTTCGGTAACAGATTGGACAGTCGCGTTATATATTATTATTCCAACACTTATATTTATGGGAATCTATTATAGGTCACTATGGATAAATGAATTATCAATGGAAGAGACGATTTATTTCGGATTAGGATTACTCGCATTTTATCTAGTAACATATCCGAGAGGAGTTCGTTCATTTTTTGAGCAAGCGGATAGTTTATTTTTAATTTCGTATGCAACACATATGCGAAAATTAGTCCAGTATGGCATGATGTACACATTTGTTCGAATAGCGATAACGAATGTAATAGTAGTCGTTATTATGTTACCAGTGTTGATGAAAAGTATCGGAGTAACAGAGATACAAGTCGTATTATTTTGGGTATTCTTTACTATATTTCGATTTATGTTGTCGTTGTTAACAAGATTTATTCATGTACAGGTGGGGAAACGATGGGTTTTATGGATTGTAAAAAATGTAGTATTTTCTATGAGCTTGTCCTTTTTTGGAATTAGTTTATTTTTTATTTATAAAAATCTATATTATTCAATTCTATTTATCGGTCTAGTAATTTTCTTAAGTAGTGTATTAGTAAAAGAGAAAATGAATTATAAAAAGTTCTTTTTTAAAGAAATCGAGAAAGAAAAAGAGGAAAGCATGCGCTGGACGAGCGGAATTATGCAAGTTGGTGGTCATGCGGCTAAACCGAGTAGCTCGAATAAAAAACCGTGGATGTTTCCGCGTTCTAAAAGACTATTAGGAAAAAAGCAGATTCTCGTATTGTCGAATCTTTTTTGAAAGAATTTTTCCGTACAAGTACTGCACGAATATTTTATATTCAAATTGTATGTATGAGTACTGCAAGTATAATCATGACTCCAAGGTGGATTGCAGCTATTGTTCTTGTATTTGCTGTAGTTGCAATTTCTCGCTATGCGCGTGATTATTGGAATGAATTTACGAAAAAAATGTTTCTTCATTTATATTGTGAAGAAGGAAAATTACTTTTGCTAAGGTGGAAGGCAGATCGTTATTTACTACTACCAGCAATACTCTTGTATGGAATAGTTATACTTGCCCAGTTTTATTTATTGCCAGCTGTGATTGGTGGCTTTGTTTTTATTTTCTTAATTGTATGGATTGTATTTTTACCATTAAAAAAGAGCCATTGACGGCTCTTTTTCTAGTCTGTAACACATTGATAAATAAAATATACTAAAACGAGTATGCTTGCGGCGGAATACATGACATCTAAAGTCATTTAAGTGCCTCCTCAATATTGTGGTATTAATATTGTATGAAATCTTACAATTTCATATTCAAGTGAAAAATATGTGAACGTTAACAAAATTGTAAAGTGCAAAAATTATAATCATTTTGTATAATAGAAGAAACCACCGTTATATAAAAAATAATGAGTGAAAGGGGAGGGAACATAAATGCCAAATTGGTTTAGAAAAACCTTAGTCGCATTAATTACCGTATTTACATTTGGTTTAGTGACGCCTCCTTCCATATTGCTTGATAATGCCAAAGCTGCGGACAAGCCTACAAGCACAGCTGGGCAACAAAGTTTGGAGAGCACGTCCTATACATATGAAGAAACGAATGACAGGTTAACCACCGATACTTTTATTACTTATGCAATGCAAGAAGCAGAGAAGCAGTCGATGCAAAAGTTTGGTACTAAAATTGGTCCAGTAATTGAAGATGAATTTAAAGATGTAATATTACCGAAAATTGAAGAGGCAATTGCTGAGCTTGCTAGTGATGTACCAGAAGACTCACTACAATCATTAGCGATTTCTCAAAAACCAGCTGGTGGAAATAATGAAAAGATTTTTCACGTCTATGATACGAAATCAGGAAATGATTTATTGCGTTTCCATGTAAGAAGAGATCATCCGCCGCAAGATGGTTATTATTTTAATTTCCATTATCACCGTTTTGATGATGGATACTCTGGACATCATGAGTTAGGAAATATTTATTGGAATACGAATGTACCGCCGAAATGGTTGTCTTAAAAAGAACAAGAGAAAATCTTGTTCTTTTTTATGTTTATAGAAGGGACAGACAACTATGTTGTTGAATAACATAGGTTTAGAAAAAAGAAGTAAAAGGAGTATGGAGATGCAAAAATACATTGTTTTTGACTTTGATGGCACATTAGTAGATTCGCAAAATATATTTGTACCAATTTATAATCAAATTGCTGAAAAGCACGGATATAAAACGGTAAAGGAAGAAGAAATTGAACATTTACGTAAATTAACGATGCCAGAGAGATGTAAACAACTCGATGTACCACTGTATAAATTACCGATATTAGCGTTGGAGTTTTATAAATTATATCAGCCTGCTATAAAAGATCTTGTTTTATTTCATGGGATGAAGGATGTATTAGATGAACTATATAAAAAAGGATACGGTATTGCGGTTATATCATCTAACTCAGAAGAGCATATTCGGGCATTTTTACACAAGAATGATATAGAAAATATACAAGAAGTGTATTGTTCTAAAAATCTGTTTGGTAAAGATAAAATGATAAAAAGATTTTTAAAATCGAAAAAAATAACAGAGAAAGATATGTTATACGTTGGTGATGAACAGCGAGATGTAGCAGCGTGTAAAAAGGCTGGAGTGAACGTAATTTGGGTATCTTGGGGATATGATGTCATTGAAACAGTGAAAAAAGATGCACCAGATTACATGGTTCATAAGCCGATGGAAATTGTGGAAGTAGTACAAGGAGCGTATTCTTAATATGAATACACTGCGAGCAGGCATTCATCATATTGAATTTTGGGTAGCAAATTTAGAGGAGTCCATTTCTTTTTATAATAAGTTGTTTTTCATAATTGGATGGAGAAAGTTAAATGAAGTAGCATATAGCACGGGAGAAAGTGAAATATACTTTAAAGAAGTAGATGAGGAAATCGTAAGGACGTTAGGGCCTAGACATATTTGTTATCAAGCTATTCATAGAGAAGTAGTTGATGAAGTAGCAGATTTTCTTTCTAGTACGAAAGTGAAGGTAATACGTGGTCCAATTGAAATGAATCATTATTCAGAAGGGTACTATACGATTGATTTTTACGATCCGAATGGGTTTATTGTAGAAGTAGCCTATACACCAAATGCAGAAATGTAAGGGGAATAGATATGAAGATAATTACAGCGCAGCAAAACAATATACAAATTGTAAAAGATGCAGCGAATATTGAAGAAATTTCTAAAGGTTTCTCTCCAGATAAGAAATATGTAATTACGAATGCAAATAATGAAAAATATTTATTTCGGACAGGCGATATAAAAGAGTATGAAAGAAAGAAAATAGAGTTTCAAATTTTAAATGAAATGGTAAAACGTAACGTACAGGCACAAAGGCCAATTGAAATAGGTATATTGGAAGAAGAAGGTGTATGCTATAGTATTTTTTCATATTTAGAAGGGGAAGATGCGAAGAGACTATTGTCTACGTATTCACCAAAAGAACAATATGATATTGGCATAGAGGCAGGAAAAGATTTAGTGAAAATGCATACACTTGAAGCTCCTAAGAATATACTTCCGTGGTATGAAAGAGCAATGAAAAAACATAGGAAATATTTAGAGGCGTATAAAACATGCGGAATTAAAATTGAAAATGATGATAAAATTATTAAGTTTATAGATGAAAATGAAATGTATGTAAAGGATCGCCCAAATCGATTTCAACACGATGATTTTCATTTAGAAAATATAATTGTACGGGATGGGAAATATGTAGGTGTAGTTGATTTCAATGGTTATGACTGGGGCGACCCACTGCATGATTTCGTAAAAATTGCATTATTTGCAAGAGACATTAGTATTCCATATTCAATCGGACAAATAGAAGGATACTTTAATGAGAGAATACCAGAGGAGTTCTGGAAATTATATGCGGTGTACGTTAGCATGACAGTTTTCTCATCAGTTGTCTGGACATTACGAGCAGCACCGCATATGTTGGATGATACGTTAGAGCGTCTTCATATTGTATTGGAAGATCATAAAAACTTTGAATTATCGAAGCCGATTTGGTTTCAACCAGATAAGATTGATATGAAATAGAAAAGGTAGGTGTGATTCGCACCTACCTTTATTTTTTACCATCAAAATACTTATTTAATTTTCTTAAATGTAAGCGGCTGAGTACTTAACATAGCTGGCACATGTAACTGAAGAGATGGGAATTCACCACTCACATTCATTTCATAAGCGAATAATAAACTCATTTTCATTTGGAATAAGTCAATTTTTGCAGAGAAGATGTCGTAGTGATGATGGTGCAATTGAACCTCCATCTCCATAAATTGTACAAATAACGAATCATCTTGTTTGTATACTTGTAATGTTCCGTATGCAGGATGTTCAAAAGTACCAGTATAATCCTCTAACTTGTGAGAAGGTGTAGTCCCTTTAATTTGTTCAGGAAGCGATTCAGTTGCTTCTTTCATCATTTCCTTCATTTTCTCAGTATCTTCTACAGCACGTTTATGCCAATCAATGGATTCTAATTCAAGTAGTTCGTCATAAATTTGATTAGCGAGATAAGTAGGAAGTAATGTTCCTCCAGCATTCGTTAAAATGACAAGGCCTATGTTTTCTGTTGGTATGAATGAAACAAGTGCTGAAAACCCATCAATATTACCGCCATGATGAATTACCTTATTACCACGGTAAGCGCTAATAAACCAACCAAGACCGTAACTATTTAATGGAGATTCAGGGAGTGATAAAACCGGTTGGTCTGGAATTGAATTGTGTGGTGTATACATTTGTTGTAATAATTCAGAGGAGATTAATTCATGATCTCCAAATTTTCCTTCATTTAAGTGGAGAAGTACCCAATTTGCCATATCTTCAATTGTGGAATTAATACACCCAGCAGCGCCAACTGTATCGATGTTACGGAATGGAACTGCTTTTATTTCACCGTCATTTTCAATGTAAGGTAAAGCGTAATCATCTGTAGTTTGTGAATCGTTAACAGAGAAGTTTGTATGTCTCATATTTAAAGGTTCTAAAATATGTTCTGTAGTGTATTGCTCCCACGTTTGATTTGTAATGTTTTCAACAATGTAGCTAATTGTTGCATACATTAAGTTGTTATATAGAAACGCTGTTCGGAACGGCGCATCAAGTGGTAAATGTTTTATTTTTTCAACGAGATTTTTTCGAGATAAGGAAGAGCTATACCAAAGAGCCTCATGACGGCTTACACCGGTTCGATGAGAAGCTAAATCTCGTCCGGTAACTTGTGAGCTAGCAAGTACTTCAGATAAAGAGAAGTTAGGTATATAAGACTGGACAGGACTATCCCAATTAAATTTTTGTTGTTGTGCTAACAAACTTAATGAAAGTGTGCCAAAAGCTTTCGTTGAAGAACCGATTGCGAATCGAGTATGCGGTGTAACAGCCTCTTTTGTTTCTATATTACGATAGCCGAAACCTTCTGAAATAATAACTTCACCGTCTTTTATTACAGCGACAGCAGCACCAGGAACATTTAAATCCTTCATCATTTTTTCAACCGTTGTTTGTAAAGAAGTCATAACAGGCGTTCCAATTTTAGACATACTTCTAACCTCCAAATATAAATTTTGTTCTACCGCACTATACTTTCGGTAATAGAAAATGAAAACCTTTTTAAATTTGGAAAGTTAATAATTTTGTAAGAATTAGTGCAAGAAATTTTATTAATTAGGATTATTAACTTTACCATTTTTCATGTTATGATAAATTGCATATACGATTGAAAGAAGGTTTTCCTACATATGAAACATGCTGAAAATGAATACTTAAATTTATGCCGCCATGTAATGGAACATGGTACGAAGAAAGAAGATCGTACAGGGACAGGAACTGTATCTGTATTTGGATATCAAATGCGTTTTGATTTGAGTAAAGGATTTCCTTTATTAACGACAAAAAGAGTACCATTTCGCCTTGTAGCAAGTGAACTGCTTTGGTTTATGAAAGGTGATACAAATATTCGCTATTTATTGCAGCATAATAATAATATTTGGAATGAATGGGCATTTAAGAGCTGGGTGGAAAGTGACGAGTATACTGGGCCTGATATGACCGATTTCGGTCTTCGCTCACAACAAGATGAAGAATTTAAAGTACAGTACGATGAGCAAATGGAATTGTTTAAAAAGAACGTTTTAGAAGATGATGATTTCTCAAATAAATATGGTTATTTAGGAGACGTATACGGTAAACAGTGGCGTGCTTGGAAAACGACAGCCGGTGAGACACTTGATCAATTAAAAGATGTAATTGAAATGATTAAAAAAACACCAGACTCACGTCGTTTAATCGTTTCTGCTTGGAATCCTGAAGACGTACCGAGTATGGCATTACCGCCTTGTCATACATTATTCCAGTTTTATGTAGCGGACGGAAAACTTTCTTGTCAGCTATATCAAAGAAGTGGTGACATATTCCTTGGAATTCCATTTAACATTGCAAGTTATTCACTACTAACACATTTAATTGCACATGAATGTGGTCTTGAAGTAGGAGAATTTGTTCATACAATTGGAGATGCACACATTTATACAAATCATTTTGAACAAGTAGAAAAGCAATTGGCACGTGAACCACGTCCGTTCCCAAAACTTACATTAAATCCAGATGTGAAATCTGTTTTCGATTTTGAAATGGAAGATTTAACGATTGAAGGATACGATCCGCATCCAGCAATTAAAGCACCGGTTGCAGTATAATTGTAGAGGAGATGAAAAAAATGATTGTTTCATTTATGGTCGCAATGGACGAAAATAGAGTAATTGGTAAAGATAATAATTTACCTTGGCGTTTACCGAGTGAATTACAATACGTGAAGAAAACAACGATGGGTCACCCGCTTATTATGGGAAGAAAGAACTATGAAGCGATTGGTAGACCGCTGCCTGGAAGACGGAATATTATTGTAACTCGTAATGAAGGATATCACGTTGAAGGATGTGAAGTTGTTCATTCTGTAGAAGAAGTATTTGAACTATGTAAAAATGAAGAAGAGATTTTTATTTTTGGCGGGGCGCAAATTTATGATCTCTTTTTACCTTATGTAGACAAATTGTATATAACAAAAATCCATTATGCATTTGAAGGAGATACATTCTTCCCAGAAATGGATATGACAAATTGGAAAGAGATTTTTGTGGAAAAAGGTTTAACGGATGAAAAAAACCCGTATACGTATTATTACCATGTATATGAGAAACAACAATAATAAAAAAAGATTGATGTGAGAATTCGCATCAATCTTTTTATTTATATTCACCAATATAAGTTTATAGATGAGATTCGATAGTGCTATAATGATAGATAGCATGTAAAAATGCTAAAATTTTCAAAAGTACTAATATAGAAAGAGGAGGAGAATCGATTGAGAAAGATATGGGGGATTCTTTTTCTTTGCTTAACATTCATGTTAGTTGGATGTGGTAAAGAAGAAAAACCACAAGAAGCGTTTGATACATATGTAAAAGCGTGGAATAAACAAAAATTTGCTGATATGTATGATCAACTATCAAAAAATGCAAAAAAAGATATTTCAAAGAAAGAGTTTACTGAGAAATATGAAAAGATTTATTCTGGTATCGAAGTGAAAGACTTAAAGGTAGAAACAGGGGAAGTAAAAGAAGATAAAAAAGATGAAGGCCCTGTTCCTTTTAAAGTAAGCATGGATACAGTTGGTGGTAAAATTACATTTGGTCATGAAGCAAAAATGGTGAAAGAAAAAGATGGAGATAAAGAATCTTGGAAAATAGATTGGACTCCTGATTTTATTTTCCCAGGCATGACGAAAGATAGTAAAGTGCGTATGCAGACAACACAGCCAAAACGTGGTGAAATATACGATCGTAATGGAAAAGGTCTTGCAACGAATGGGAAAGCTTCTGAAATTGGAATAGTTCCAGAAAAATTAGACGATACTGCTCCGCAAACGAAAGAGACAGTAGCGAAGTTGTTAAATATGACTGTAGAAGAAATTGATCAAAAATTAGCTGCTAAATGGGTAAAACCAGGGTATCTCGTACCAATTGGAATTTTGCCCGAAGGGGCAACGCAAAATACGTATATTGATTTAGCAGGTGTTTCAACAAAACCTGTAAATGTTCGTACATATCCATTAGGGGAAGCGGCAGCTCATCTAACTGGTTATATCGGAAAGGTAAATGCTGAAGATTTAAAAACGCTTCAAAAGAAAGGCTATCAAGCTGATGATCCAGTTGGTAAAGCTGGTTTAGAGCAAGTATTAGAGGAAAAGCTACGCGGTAAAAAAGGTGGCCGTGTCTTTGTAGAAGATGCACAAGGAAAAGAAATTAAAAACTTGGCAAAAACAGATGCTGTTGATGGAGAAAACGTAACTTTAACTATTGATAGTGCTGTTCAAGAAAAAACGTACAATGAAATGAAGGGCGAAGCTGGTTCAAGTGCAGCAATTAATCCGAAAAGTGGAGAAACAATTGCACTAGTAAGTAGTCCAGCATATGATCCGAATTTAATTGCACGAGGAACATCGAAAGCACAACGCGAAGCTTGGAATAATGATCCGAAAAAGCCGATGACGAATCGCTTTACACAATTATCGGTACCAGGTTCTGTATTTAAACCAATTACAGCTGCAATTGGTCTTGAAACGAAAACGATCGATCCAAAAGAAGAGTTAAAAATTGAAGGATTAAAATGGACAAAAGATTCTTCTTGGGGTAATTATTATGTAACGCGTGTGAAAGATGCAAATCCGATTGATTTTGATAAGGCGATGAAATACTCGGATAATATTTACTTCGCACAAGAAGCATTGAAAATCGGAAAAGACAAGTTTATGAGTGAAGCGAAAAAATTCGGATTCGATGAAAAATTACCAATTGAATATGGATTCCCTGCTTCTAAAATTGCAAATGACGGTATTAAAAATGATATTCAAATGGCAGATACAGGATATGGACAAGGGCAAGTATTAATGACTCCTCTTCATTTAGCTTTAACGTATGCGCCAATTGTAAATGATGGAACGATTCCATCACCGTATATTATTAAAACAGATAAACAACCAAAAGCTTGGAAAGAAAATGTAATTTCTAAAGGAAATCAGGATATATTAAAAACTGCTATGACGAAAGTAATTAATGATCCGGATGGTACAGGGAAAATTGCTAAAATTGATGGAATGACTCTTGCTGGAAAAACAGGTACAGCGGAATTAAAAGTATCCAAAGAGGCCGAAGGAAAAGAACTAGGCTGGTTCGCTGCATTTGATTTAAATTCACCAGATATGGTCATTACAATGATGATTGAAGATGTAAAAGGTAGAGGTGGAAGTAACATTCCAGCTGAAAAAGTGAAACATGTTTTTCAAAAATAATATGTAATAAAAGGCTATCTCTATAAATTATAGAGATAGCCTTTTTGTATGAGGAGTCTTAATATCTGTATACTAAATTTTAAAGAAACAAAATAAATCATTAACTTACGAAAAAAAAGTAGCTATTTTTTATTGACATTGATTAAAACTTTTTGTATTATACTTACATAAGGTAAGTTATTAACTTTTAAAAAACAAATCTTGAATTAAAGATAAAGAGAAAAAGGGAGAGAATACAATGACAAAAGTACTATTTATCACAGCAAATCCAAATTCAGCAGAAGGTTCTTTCGGAATGGCAGTAGGGGAAGCTTTCATCGAGGCTTATAAAAACGAGCATCCACAAGACGAAGTTGTAACAATTGATCTATTCAATACTACTGTACCAGCAATCGATGCAGATGTATTTGCTGCTTGGGGGAAATTTGCAGCAGGTGAAGGCTTTGAAACTTTAACTGAAGTTCAACAACAAAAAGTAGCAGCAATGAACACAAACTTAGAAACATTTATGCATGCAGATCGTTATGTATTCGTAACTCCAATGTGGAACTTTAGCTATCCACCAGTAGTAAAAGCATACTTAGATAACGTAGCAATCGCAGGTAAAACATTCAAATATACTGAAAATGGTCCAGTTGGCTTATTAGAAGGTAAAAAAGCACTTCACATTCAAGCAACAGGTGGCGTATATTCTGAAGGAGCATACGCAGCTGTAGACTTCGGTCGCAATCACTTAAAAACTGTATTAGGATTTGTCGGAGTAAATGAAACTGAATATATTGCAGTTGAAGGTATGAATGCAAACCCTGAAAAAGCACAAGAAATTAAAGAAGCAGCAATTGCTAATGCTCGTGAATTAGCAAAACGTTTCTAATATAGAATGCCTTAAAAAGTCCAAACACTTGATGTTTGGACTTTTTTTCTTCTTTTTCCTTCGTTTGTCTAGTATAATGAAGGTCGGAATGATAATAGGTGGGGGTTCTGTATGATTCAAACGTTTTTTAAAATCTTTTATTTAATTTTAATCGTAATTGCGATTACACCGAGAATGTGGCGTCTTAAAAGACAAGTAAATACGATGGCGCCAAAAGAAAAAGATAATGCTGTGTACAAAACGACAAATTGGTTTGGTAAGAAAATGGTACGTGTAGCTGGAGGGACAGTAGAAGTTAAAGGGCTTGAAAATGTTCCGAAAGACAAGCCAGTACTAGTTGTAAGTAATCACCAAAGTAATATGGATATCCCTGTTTTACTAGGTTACTTAAATAAACCAATTGGATTCGTGTCAAAAGCAGAAATTAAAAAGTTCCCAGTTGTACCAACTTGGATGGAACTCATGAATTGTGTATTTATGGATCGTAGCGATCGTCGTCAATCTCTTAAAGCAATTAAAGATGGAATCGAGCTATTAAAGAATGGACATTCTATCGTAATTTTCCCAGAAGGGACAAGAAGTAAGGGTGGCGAAGTTGGAGAGTTTAAGGCTGGTAGTTTTCATCTTGCAGTAAAGTCAGGTGTAGCAATTTTACCTGTAACGTTAGATGGTACATATAAGATGTTTGAAGCGAATGGAAATCGTATGAAGCCAGCTCATGCAACAGTAACAATTTCTAAGCCGATTACACCTGAAGATTATGCGAATATGGATATTAAAGAATTAACGAAGCATACACAGGAAGTTATCGCATCACAATTACATAAGTAATAAAAAAGGTTTCAGCTTATAGTAAGCTGAAACCTTTTTTATTATGCTGTAGGTAAGACATAAAAGAGTACACAAAAGAACATCATCGCACTACCACCTAAAACGAACAGGTGCCATATGGCATGGTTGAAAGGTAGCTTTTCCCAAAGGAAGAATATAGCTCCGACAGAATATAAGATTCCGCCCGCTAAAAGTAGTGAAAAACCATGTCCAGTTAGATTTTCATAAAGTGGTTTAATGGCAACGATTATGAGCCAGCCCATAATGATGTAACATAAAGTTGATGCCTTTATAAAGCGACGTACAAAGAAAATTTTGAAGACGATACCTCCGATTGCAAGTGTCCATATAATAGCAAGTAACGTCCATCCTAATGGGCCACGAAGTGTAATAAGTAGAAAAGGAGTATACGTGCCAGCAATCAATAAGTAAATGGCTGAATGATCTAAAATAGTAAATATTTTTTCAACTTTAGGATGATGGATGCTGTGTAGCAATGTTGAAAACAAGTACAGTAAAAACATGCTTACACCATAAACAGTAAATGCAACTACAGCTGATGCGGTACCGTGCTTAGAAGCATGAATAATCAATATGATTAAGGCAGGGATGCTTAAAATGGCACCGATACCATGTGTAATTGCATTTGCAATTTCTTCTTTTACAAATTGGGTCATTCGTGTCATTTTTTCAGTCATAATGCAAATCCTTTCTACTATCATGAAATAATATGTCATTTCCCTTACCATATCATACACAAGGGCAATAGAAAATGAAATTTGTATAATTGATTATATTTTTGAATTTTTTTGACAAAAGGCAATGGATTTGTTGACGTTTTCAAACTTTTTTGACAAAATGAAATTATGTAATAGTAGGACAAGGAAACTACTAATAAAGGGGATGGGGAAATGTTTTCAAATATTGGCTTTCCAGGGTTAATTTTAATTTTAGTAGCAGTACTCATTTTATTTGGACCTAAAAAATTGCCGGAAATCGGGAAGGCTTTAGGGGAAACGTTAAAAGAGTTTAAAAAATCAACGAAAGAATTGACAGATGACGCATTTCAAGAAAAGGAAAAGAAAGAAAAAATGTAATGTATTTTCCTTGTAATGGATAAATAAAGTGTGGTGAACGAGTTGGAAGATCGGGAAATGAGCGTAGTAGAACATATTGTTGAGCTTCGAAAAAGAGTAATATATACGGTGTTATCCTTTGTACTATTTTTAATTATCGGATTTACTTTTACAAAGGATATTTATTTTTGGCTTGTAAAAGATTTACCAATGAAATTAACTGTTCTCGGTCCAAGTGATGTATTATGGATTTTTTTCTCGATTGCTACAGTATTTGCTATCGTTTGTACAATTCCTTTTGCTGCTATACAAATTTGGTTATTTGTAAAACCGGGTTTACATCCAAATGAACAAAAGATGACAATAATGTATATACCGGTATTGTCTATATTATTTATTGCAGGTTTATGTTTTGGATACTTTATTGTAATGCCATTTCTATTTCACTTTTTAACTACGATAGGTAATGAAATGTTTAATACGATGTTTACGACAGAAAAGTATTTTCATTTTGTACTTAATTTAACAGTTCCATTTGCTGTGATTTTTGAATTACCAGTCGTTGTAATGTTTTTAACTAGTATTGGAATACTTACGGCGGAATTTTTAATAAAAATAAGAAGATATGCTTACGTAGCACTGATTATCATTGCATCTTGTATATCACCGCCTGACTTTTTATCTCATAGTTTAGTTGCGGTGCCGCTTATTTGTATTTATGAAGTAAGTATTGCTTTATCAAAGGTTGTTAGTAAGAGGAAAAAGAAAAGAGAAGAAATGCAGTCGAAAAGTGCCTCGTTATAAAGGCACTTTTTTATTTATTGGTTATACTATAGCTATAAACGTATACAATATATAGAAGAAAAAAATTATAGAATCTCCAAAATTTAGACAAACTTTGCGCTTTTATAAGCTTATACTAAATGTATTAAACAATTGATGGATAATGAGATTCCCGTCTCGGAGATATTTAGGATGGGAAGATGGATTAGGTGGAGATGAATAGAGTATAAATCTTCTAGCCATAAGGACTACAGAAATCATATAAGTCTGATTTTACTCCGCTTTAAACAACGTGTTACAACGCAAAGTAGAGGAAGTTCAAAAATCCAATGAAAAAGAGGATTGATATTGTGATTACGAAAAGTTTTTATTTCACTCATTCAACAGGGGATTGTATTAAAATATTCGAAATCCCTGTCCTACAGGCGCAGCATCCATTATCGTTTCTAATTCAGTCTCGTCTTCAATTATTTATTGCAAAAATTCAAAAACAAAAACATCCAAGATTTTCATATTCTTTCCGTGAATATTTACAAAATTGTTTGAAGTGGAATGATTATTTAAATGTATATAAAACAAATACTCTTGAAAAAAATGCATGATATAGAGTAGAGACAGGGTTAGGAGCTCTGTCTTTTTCATTTTAGATATAAAAATATAATTAATTTGATGAAATTTCGTTCCAAATTGTTGAAAGCAATGGGAATACTAGTATAATAACAAGGAGAGCGTATTGGAAAGGGAAGAATATAATATGCAAAAAATTAAAATTGTAACAGATTCAACGGCAGATTTATCACAAGAAGTAATCGAGAAGTATGACATTCATGTTCTACCATTATCAATCTCTGTAAATGGACAAACATATTTAGATCGCGTTGATCTACAACCAGATGAATTTATTGAAGAAATGCTTAAATCAGAGGAATTACCAAAAACATCGCAACCAGCAATGGGTACATTTGTAGAAATGTATGACAAGTTAGGTGAAGATGGAAGTGAAGTACTTTCCATTCATATGACAAGTGGAATGAGTGGTACTGTAGCAACAGCAAATAGTGCTGCATCAATGACCGATACAAAAGTAACAGTTGTTGATTCTCAATTTATTACACATGCTTTAGCATATCAAGTAATTGAAGCTGCAAAAATGGCAAATGAAGGGCGCTCACTAGAAGAAATTTTAAAACGTGTAGATGAAGTAAGAAAGAATACTCGTTTATATGTAGTAGTAGATACATTAGAAAACTTAGTGAAGGGTGGACGTATCGGTAAAGGAAAAGCGTTTATCGGTTCGCTGCTTAATATAAAGCCAATTGCTAGTCTTGAAGACGGTGTTTATAATCCTGTAACGAAAGTTCGTAGCCAAGGCCAAATTGTAAAAACATTAGCTAAGTTATTTGAGCAAGATACAGCTGGAAAAGTTGTAAAGGCTGTTGCAATTCCGCATGCGAAAGCAATTCCTTTAGCTGAAAGTATGAAAGTGGCGGTTGAAAAAGTGAGTGGGTTTGCTCAATCAGAAATTTTCTATACAACGCCTATAATTAGTACTCATACAGGTCCGGGTGCAATCGGATTTATGTATTTAGCAGAGTAATAAAAAAGCTACTTGAAAATATATTTCAAGTAGCTTTTTTATGTAAATAGAAAGTAAGAAATAAGAAGAGCTATACAGGCACTACCGCTAATGATATAGCGAGTCTGTAAATATTCATTCATAGAAAACACCCTTTATCCCGCTATTTGCGGACAGTAAAACTCCCACCTCAAAATTTAGCTGGAGCAAAGAGGTTAGGTGGCGGGCTGTCCGTAAAAGCCCGATTGGTGAAGGTTAATAATCAGTGGGGATAAAGAAACTCCCACTGATTAAAGTTTCATTATAGGATTTTCTATATTATATGTTGGATATAGAAAATCAGTCGTTACGTTACACATGTAAAGTTTCAATTTTTTCGTTTATTTGCTTATCATTTGTTGCGTTACTATAAATAAAAGTTTGACCTAAAAAGAGTACATGCAGTTGTTCCCACGGTAACATGCGCAAATTCCAATTATTTCGAAGTCTAGTTATTGCTTCACGAGGTGTTTCATCGGCGAGTGCGAAAGCTCCGTAATGCATTGGTATAAAATGCGTAGCGCTTAAATCTAAATAAGCTTGCACGGCCTCTTCAGGTGAAACATGAGATACTTTCATAAACCATTCTGGTTCATAAGCGCCAATGGGCATAAGAGCAATATCAATTAAAAAGCGTTCACCAATTTCTTTGAAACCTTGGAAATAGCCACTGTCGCCACAAAAATATATGGTTTCCATAGTCGTTTCATTATCAATAATCCATCCCCCCCAGTGAGACGTATTCATATCAAATAAGAATCTTCTCGTCCAGTGCTGAGCAGGTACGAAGTGAAAAGAAACTTCGTTAATTATCGTACTTTCCCACCATTTATACTCTTCTACATGTTTAAATTTCTTACGAGTAAATAATTTTTTTAATCCGATAGGTACAAGGTATAGAACATCATCATTCAACTGACGAAGAGTTGAAAAATCTAAATGATCATAATGACCATGTGAAATAAGGACAATATCAATTTTAGGTAGTGCTTCTATAGAGAGTCCAGGTTCTGTAAGTCTTGGAACTAGCTTTAATTTATTGGCCCAAACTGGATCTGTTAATATATTAAGTCCATTCGTTTGGATAAGAAAAGTAGAATGCCCAATCCATGTGACAGTCGTTTTTTTTACATTACTTTGCAAAAATGCACTTTGTTTAACGGGTGATTGTTCTACTAAGAAAGAAAAATCTTTTTTGTTTTGCTTTCGTTCTTTACGCCAGCGTAAAAAAGAGCGAATTGATTTTTTTGTACTAACATTATCCATATTTTCATAGCGCTTTGCCATGAACATCACCTCATTTAAAATCGTTGTATTTGTATTGTACCGAAATGTTGTTAAGGAATACAGTGTAAAACATGGATTAATGTTTAAGGAATTGTTAAAAAATAGGGAAAGATATTTACAAAAGTAACAATAAAATTAGTTTTATCACTTCTATTTATAGAAATAATAGTAAAAAAATATATTTTGTCTAGTAATTCGCTTGAAATAAAGAAGTAACATACGTAAATTCGTACGATTTCGTGAACAAATGTAGTAAACAATTTTCTCGTAGTGTTAACTTTTGTTATTATAAACATAACCTATTTAAATTTAGGATAGAGAAAAGAGGTTTATAAATGAAGCGTTATCAAAAAATAATTGGTCTTATGGTTGTATTTTGTCTCTTTGTACTTGCTGGATGTAGTGGATCAGGTTCAAAGCTTCGTAAACCATTAAATTGGGATTTAGAAACTTTCCAATTTACAAATCAAGATGGAAAGCAATTTGGTACAAAAGATTTAAAAGGGAAAGTTTGGGTTGCAGATTTTATGTTCACAAATTGTCAAACAGTTTGTCCACCAATGACTGCAAATATGGCCAAGCTGCAAAAGATGGCAAAAGAAGAGAAGATAGACGTTCAGTTTGTTTCATTTAGTGTAGATCCAGACCTTGATAAACCAGAAAATCTGAAAGCTTTTATTCAAAAGTTTACAGAGGATACTAGTAACTGGAATTTATTAACGGGATATTCGTTAGAAGATATTACAAAGTTTTCAAAAGATAATTTCCAATCACTTGTAGATAAGCCGGAGAACGGTCAGGTCATGCATGGTACATCATTTTATTTAATTGATCAAAACGGAAAAGTAATGAAAAAGTATAGTGGCATTAGTAATACGCCATACGAAGACATTATACGTGATATGAAGCGATTAGTGGATTAAAAATAAGGGTGCAAAGCACCCTTATTTTTTTTGCATTAGTCTATGGATAAAATGTCATGTTGTTGGGGAAGTTTCGGCGCCCGAATTTCTAATACGCCGTTTTGATAAGAAGCTTTTGCTGCTTTTTTATTAATTGAATACGGCAACTTAATTAATCTTGATGCTTCTGAAATGGAACGTTCTCGGCGATAATAGTTATGGGATGTTTCTTCTTCTTCCTCTTCGAGTATCTCTTCTTTTACAGAAACTTTTAAGTATTCACTTTGTATTTCAATTTGGATTTGCTCTTTTTGTATACCTGGTAGTTCAGCTGTAACAACGAGTTCTTCACCAACTTCATATAAATCTACAGGGAATGTTAATAAACGGTTTCCTTTTTGGAAAAAATGATTTAAATCAGCGATTACATTGCGAAGAGGTGTTTGCTCGAAGAAATCATCAATTTGCTTTAA
The DNA here is from genome assembly GCF_038006445.1 of Bacillus sp. FSL K6-1218. NCBI lineage: Bacteria > Bacillati > Bacillota > Bacilli > Caryophanales > Bacillaceae > Bacillus > Bacillus sp. FSL K6-1218. The sequence continues at coordinate 2,187,728 of NZ_JBBOVE010000001.1, forward strand.
GTAATTACGAACCGGTGGGCGAGAAGAATCTTTTTTTTCTTCACTCATGGTATTCCCTCCTAGAAATCAATTTGCAATATCATATGACAAAAGCGGAGAAAGGTGAGTGCCTAGTTTTCATGTTTTCATAAAAAATTGTTAAAAATGTGAAATGGAGTGATTTTTTTATAGTTTTTGGTCGCCATATTCAGTTGATTATGCTAGTATAAATAGGGTTGATATAGTAGTATAGAAACAGAATGAAAACCGAAAGAGGGTAAGAAGTATGTGTGGTTTTGTAGGATGTTTATGTGAAAACCCTAGAGAGTTTTCAGAAACAGAAAAACATCAATTTGAAAATATGAACACGATGATTTTCCACCGTGGTCCAGATGACGAAGGATATTTTCGTGATGAACATGTACAATTTGGCTTCCGCCGTTTAAGTATCATTGACTTAGAGGCAGGACATCAGCCGCTAACTTATGAAAATGATCGATATGTAATTATTTTTAATGGTGAAATTTACAACTATGTAGAATTACGTGAAATGTTACTTGAAAAAGGTGCAACGTTTGCAACGCAATCTGATACAGAAGTTATCATTGCATTGTATGCACATATGAAAGAAAAATGTGTAGACTACCTTCGTGGTATGTTTGCATTTATGATTTGGGATCGTGAAGAGAAGAAACTTTTCGGTGCACGTGACCACTTCGGTATTAAACCTCTATACATCGCACAGCAAGGTGATACTACATTTTTCGCATCTGAGAAGAAAAGTATTATGCATGTGATGGAAGATAAAGGCGTTAATCCAACGTCACTACAACATTATTTTACGTACCAATATGGCCCAGAGCCAGAAACATTAACAATTGATGTTAATAAAATCGAGCCTGGTCATTATTTCGTAAAAGAAATCGGTAAAGAGATGGAAATCCATCGCTACTGGAAACCTTATTTCAATGCTTCAGGTGCAACGAAAGAGGAGCATATCCAAGCAATTCGTGATGTACTATATGATTCAGTAAAAGTGCATATGCGTAGTGATGTACCAGTAGGTTCATTCTTATCTGGTGGTATCGATTCATCTATCATCGCTTCTATCGCAAGAGAAATGAATCCAAATCTTTTAACATTCTCTGTTGGTTTTGAGCAACGTGGTTTCAGTGAAGTTGATGTTGCAAAAGAAACTGCTGAGAAATTAGGCGTTAAAAACCATAACGTATTCATTTCAGCGAAAGAATTTATGGATGAGTTTCCAAAAATCATTTGGCATATGGATGATCCTTTAGCTGATCCAGCAGCTGTACCATTGTACTTCGTTGCTAAAGAAGCACGTAAACATGTAACAGTTGTTCTTTCAGGTGAAGGCGCAGACGAGCTATTTGGTGGTTATAACATTTACCGTGAGCCAAACTCACTAAAAATGTTCTCTTACATTCCTAGCCCAGGTAAGAGCGTTCTAAAAGCATTGAGTGGTGCTCTTAAAGAAGGATTTAAAGGTAAGAGCTTCCTAGAGCGTGGATGTACACCGATTGAAGAGCGTTACTATGGAAATGCGAAAATCTTCCGTGAAGAAGAAAAAGCTGAATTAATGAAGTATTACAATGAAAGTGTTAACTATATGGATATCACGAAACCATTGTATAACGAGATTAAAGATTATGATGATGTAAGTAAAATGCAGTACATTGACATGTTCACATGGTTACGCGGTGACATTTTATTAAAAGCTGATAAAATGACAATGGCAAACTCATTAGAACTTCGTGTACCGTTCTTAGATAAAGAAGTATTCGATGTTGCATCTAAAATTCCAACTGAACTTAAGATTGCTAACGGAACTACGAAAGCTATTTTACGTGAAGCAGCACGCGGAATCGTTCCAGATCACGTATTAGATCGTAAAAAACTTGGATTCCCAGTACCAATTCGTCACTGGTTAAAAGACGAAATGCATGATTGGGCTATCAATATTATAAACGAGAGTAAAACAGAGCATTTAATCGACAAACAGTATGTATTAAACTTACTGGAAGCACATTGTGCAGATAAAGGCGATTATAGCCGTAAAATTTGGACTGTACTTGCGTTTATGGTATGGCACCAAATTTATGTTGAGCATAAATACGATACGAATAAGTTCCATGAAGAAACAAAACGTGCGTATAGCTTAGTGTAATTAGAAAAACCTTAAGATCGCATACGGTCTTAAGGTTTTTTTCATAAATAGGAAGTATTATTGATACAATAATAGTAAAAGGATGGACAACATATGATTTCGTTTGAGAAAGTTACTGTAGAAAATGAAAGCGTTGTTAAAGAAATGTTTAAATCGCATAGTTTAGGTGAGAAAAAGGTACAGTATTGTGTGAAAGTTGATGATACATATATTGGTGTAATAGATTATAGTGTTCAAGAGGAACGAGCTGTTTTATCACAGCTAATTATTCATTTTGATTACCAAGGTTATGGTTATGGTACAAATACGTATTTTACATTTGAAGAAATGATGAAACAAAGAAATGTGAAAGAAATAAAAGTGCTACAAGAGGAATTGACAGAAAAAGCGCATTCTTTCATAGAGAGTTTTGGCTTTACTTCAGAAGATGGAGCGTATGTGAAGAAAATATAACGATGATTATTTATGCGATACAATAAATATAAGGCAGGTGGATGTATGACAATGACTTCTGGTCTTGTATTAATTGGAGGGTGCTTTATAGTAGCAGAACTATGTCATATAATCATTCGGAAAAGAATGAGTAAGAAAAGAAAGCCGTATGAATTACAATACGTCCCTGTCTTTTTCATTATATTTTGTATGCTTAGTACATTACAAAATATAATGAACTTTCCACCACTTGTGAATGTTTTTTTAAAGTTCGGTTTACTTTATAGTGGTGTTGGAATAGTACTTTTATTTATTTTATTTTGCATACGTTATATTCACTATCAATCGTATATATTTATTTTAAATTGGTTAAAGCAAGATGATAGAAACCGCCTTACATAAGGCGGTTTTTTTATTTGTGATTGTAACAGAACTTGTACATTTCACATAAAATAGGACGAGTAGCAATGCTAACATATTACAAGAAAGGGGCGGGGTAGTAAAATGAAACTTGTTATAGACGCAGGGCACGGTGGATATGATTCTGGTGCTGTTGGTAATGGCTTAGTAGAAAAAAACTTAACGCTTCAAATTGCTAGACGCGTTCGAGATATTTTAACGGTAAATTACCCAATTACAATTAAAATGACACGTGATAGTGACGTGTTTATTTCCTTATCGGAACGTGCTAATATTGCTAATGCTTTTGGTGCGGATTATTTTATTTCATTTCATATTAATAGCGGTGGGGGTACAGGTTTTGAAAGCTATATTTATAATGCGTTATCCAACAGCAGCACTGCATATGCAAAGCAACAAAAGATGCATACAGCAGTAAATCCTGTATTAACAAAATACGGTCTTCGTGATCGAGGAGCAAAAAAAGAAAATTATGCGGTATTAAGAGAAACCGCAATGGATGCAATTTTAACTGAGACTGCCTTTATTGATACAACGTTTGATGCAAATTTATTAAAGAATTCACAATTTATTGAAGATCTAAGTCAAGCGTATGCAAATGGAATAGCGGCTATTTTTGGAGTAGCTCCAAATCCACAACCTCCTAACCCACAACCTCCTAACCCACAACCGACACCTCAAACGAAGGGAATCGCTTATATCCTTGGGAAAAATGTAAATTTAAGAAATGGTCCATCAACTTCTTCCTCAGTTATTCGTCAATTAACTTCTCCAGAATCTTACGTTATATATCAGGAAAGTAACGGATGGTTAGATTTGGGGAATGGACAATGGGTGTATAATGATCCTTCTTACATTAATTTTGTAAAGACAAGCAATAGTGATGGAAGTCCGATTGGGGTTGCATATATACAAGGGATGAATGTAAATTTAAGAAGTGGTCCATCAACTACATCTACAGTTATCCGTCAATTAAATCCTCCAGAATCTTATTTAGTATATATAAATGAAAATGGTTGGTTAAACCTTGGTGGAAATCAGTGGGTATATAATGATCCATCGTATATTAAGTATACTCAATATTAGGAATTAAAATGATAATGCAATATGGATGCGTATCTTTGTTATGTATAACTCAGATACGCATTGTAATAACAACATAAATTTTCATACTTATACACTATGTGTTAAAAAGAAACATTAGAAAAGCCAATAGAATCGAAATGGTATATATTAAAAAAGTTTTCTGATATACATTGACAATGTATGTAGTATACATTAATCTTTAATTGTTAATGATAATCGATTTCATCTAGGGAGGACATATGATACATACTAAAAAACTAATTATGTTCTGCATTATGATACTCATGGTTGTAATTGCAGGATGTAGTAAAGAAGAGAAAAAAGAAAATGATATATCAGCTAAAGCAAAAGATTCATATACGGTAAAGCATGCAATGGGCGAAACGACAGTAAATGGTACACCTAAAAAAGTTGTTGTTTTAACAAATGAAGGTGCAGAGGCTCTCCTAGCTGTGGGCGTAACGCCAGTGGGGACTACGAAACCACGTGCTGGTGATGAATGGTACCCTCATGTAGCGAAAGAGTTAAAAAATACGGAAGTTGTAGGAACTGAACGTGATATTAATTTAGAAGCAGTAATGAAGCTTAAGCCAGATTTAATTATCGGAAATAAAATGCGTCACGAAAAAATATATGATCAGCTAAAAGAAATCGCACCAACTGTTTATGCAGAAACATTACGCGGTGATTGGAAAGAAAACTTTACGCTTTATACAAAAGCTGTAAATAAAGAAAAAGAAGGGCAAAAAGCTCTTGATGATTATAAAAAACGTATTGAAGGAATGAAAGAGAAGTTAGGCGATAAATTGAATTCGAAAGTTTCTATTATTCGTTTCGTACCAGGTGATGTTCGTATTTATCAAAAAAACTCATTCTCGGGAGTTGTTTTAAATGATATTGGATTTAAACGACCACCATTACAAGATAAAGATGATTTTGCGATAAAAGGAATTACAAAAGAGCAAATTCCAAATATGGACGGAGACTACTTATTCTATTTCACGTCTGATAAAGATGCAGATAAGAATAATGAAGGAAATTCGTTAGCAAAGGAATGGACAGAAGATCCACTCTTTAAGCAACTACAGGCTTCTAAAAATAATAAAGTATTCCAAGTAGATGAAGTAATCTGGAATACAGCAGGCGGTATTAAAGCTGCGAACCTTATGTTAGATGATATTGAAAAATATTTCCTTAAATAAATGATAAAATACATCACTTTTACGAAGTGATGTATTTTTTGTTTGTTAAAATACAGAAAATTCCTTCTTCAAGGGTGACATAAGTTGTACAATAAAATCAATCATGTGATAAAGGAGTGGGGAAGAATGAAAGCTACTCATAAAGAGTGGATCTTGTTTAATGGGAGAATGATTAATACGAAGGAAGAACAGCCGATGGTCGCATTAGAAGAGCGCGGCTTCCAATTTGGTGATGGTATTTATGAAGTATTTAGACTATACGATGGCAAACCTCATTTATTAGATTTACATTTGGAACGATTCTTTAACTCTATGGCAGAAATAAAACTAATTCCACCATTTACGAAGGAAGAATTAGTGGAAGAGTTACATCAAATGATTGAAAAAAATCAATTTCAAGAAGATGGGAATGTATATTTACAAATATCAAGAGGCGCACAACCACGCAATCATGTATATGAATCAGATTTACAACCGACATATTTTGCAAATCTTGTTTCGTTCCCAAGACCAGTTGCTTCAATGAAGGCTGGGATTAAGGTAACGGTAGAAGAGGACATCAGGTGGAAGTTTTGCCATATAAAATCATTAAATCTTTTACCAAATATCATGATTAAAAATAAAATAAATGAACAAGGGTATCAAGAAGCAATATTAGTACGAGATGGCATTGTGACTGAAGGGTGTCATTCGAATTTCTTTATGGTGAAAAATAATAAATTGATTACACATCCGGCTGACAATTTCATTCTACAGGGCATTACGCGGCACTATGTTATTACATTAGCGAAAGAGTTACATATCGAAGTAGAGGAACGAGAGTTTTCATTACAAGAAGTATATGAGGCTGATGAGTGCTTCTTTACAGCGACGCCGCTTGAAATATTCCCAGTCGTTCAAATTGGTGATGAACAGTTTGGAAACGGCGAAAGAGGACCAATTACAAAGAAACTCCAAGTGGCATATGAAGAAAGTATTAGATTGTTTAAAGTTATGAACTAATATTGAAGAAAAAAGCTGGTATTCCTCCAGCTTTTTTTCATGATATAATTCAAGCGTAGGACAAGATTTGAAAACGCTGTAAAAAGGGGATTTAATGTATGAATTATGAAGATTTTAAAGAAGTAATTCACGGAAGACGAAGTGTTAGAAAGTTCACAGAACAAGAAGTGTCTACTAATGATATAAAAGAAATAATTGATTGTGCTCGTTATGCACCGAGCGATACGAACTCACAAACGTGGGAATTCTTGGTCATTATGAACCGAGAGAAGATTAAAGAAATTGAACAAATGACATGGGATGCTTTACATAAACTTGCGGCAAAAGCAACAGACAATGGAGCAGAGAAAGCAGGGAAATTACTTACGCGTTCTTTCGGACCATATGCGACAGCTTTCTCTGAGGCACCAGTATTAATCGTATGCTTGGCAACACCATATGAATCAAAGTTTCGTGAAAAGATATTTGATCCCATTGCTTTTGTTCCAGATTCAGTTTGGGAAGAAGAAGGGATTAAGAGTAGCTGTTTAGCGGCACAAAACTTAATGTTAGCTGCACATGCAAAGGGACTTGGTACTTGTCCAATGACAGGGCCAGTATTGCTAGCTCAAGATGAACTGCGTCAATATTTACAAATTGAGCCTGAAAAACAAATAAATATGGTTATTTCACTCGGATTTCCGAAAGATAAGCCAAAAAAACTTCCAAGAAAAGAAGTAGAAGAAATCACAACATTTGTTTTTTAAAGTGCAAAATAAAAAGACATTGGACATATCAATGTCTTTTTATTTTGGAGCGGGTATTATATCGATTTGTTGGGCTAAAATGATAAATAAGAAGGAATTACTATTTATTTCATAAAAAAAATTAATGTTCTATTAAGGAAAGTATGATACATTAATCGTGAGCAAGCTTCTATATGTTCATAAAAGTTTTAAAAGTTGTCTTAAAATTTAAAAGTTATTTTTGTATAATAAATTATAATCAAATGACAGGGGGGATGAATTTTGAAAAAATTCATAATCACTGGATTGTCTGTATTGTTATTAGTAGGTTGCGGTGCTCCACAGGAAAAAGAGGACGCGCAATCAAAACAGGAAGAACAAGTTGTAAACGCAAGTGATGAGAATATGGTTGTATTTCCTGAAGGCGCAATGTCAATTGGAGAAGGGAAAGTAAAAGTTATTACTCCAGATGGTACTTCTGAAAATGGAAATATACCGACTGTATTCATCAAAAAGGATACTTTAATTCAGCAAGTTGAATTAGAACTTTCTAATTTTCAAAGTGATAAAGAAACATTCATATTTGTAGATCAAATGTATACAGATAAACATCAAGTAACTAGTACAACACAGACAACAGTACAATTAAAAGAAAAGACGCTGGAAACAGGTAGTCATACAATTACTGCAGTTCAGTATGAAAACAATGACCCGAAAGGAAAGGTTATTAGTTTTAATCAAGCAACATTTGAGACAAAGCCTGCGTCTTAATCAGAATAAAAAGTACATTACTCAAAAAAGTAGTGTGCTTTTTTGTTTGGATGGAATGGTGTAATAGGGAATAATTTATTTCGTTTTCTAGTACGATTAAGCAGTAAGGAATCACTTGTTACTACTATGATGGAGAAAGAGGTTGAAGGTATGAATCGATATGTTCGTATCTTCTTGATTAGTATAATCATGTCAGTAATTTGGTTTACTATACAAGATGTTAATCAACTTACGTTTAATTATCAAACTTATGACTTGTTAATGGGAAGTATATGTTTTGTCATTGTGTGCCTGTTTTATGATAAACTTTGATTAAGATAAGTTTTACAAGAAAAATGTAGGTATTTCATTTGAAATGTCGAATAGTACATACGATGTCGTAATAACAAATTTTCTATTGTTTACTGTGAAACAGGAGAAGGGGAGATAGTAGTTATGAAACGAGCTCTTATTAATATTGATTATACATATGATTTTGTAGCGGAAAAAGGCGCTTTAACTTGCGGAAAACCAGGTCAAGAAATCGAACAGGAAATTGTACATATAACGAAGCAATATATTGAAAATGGAGATTACGTAGTGTTTGCAATTGATAAACATGAAGAAAATGATGAATATCATCCCGAAGCGAAATTATTCCCTCCTCATAATATAGCAGGTACAAATGGTAGAGACTTATTCGGTGAGTTACAAGAAGTATACGAAACATATAAAAATGCTGAGAATGTATATTATATGGATAAAACGCGATACAGTGCGTTTGCTGGAACAGATTTAGAGATGAAGTTAAGAGAAAGAGGAATAGAAGAAGTTCATCTTGTAGGTGTTTGTACTGATATTTGCGTTCTTCATACAGCAGTAGATGCGTATAATAAAGGATTTAAAATTGTTGTTTATGAAAAGGCAGTTGCATCTTTTAATGCGCAAGGGCATGAATTTGCACTTGGACATTTTAAATCTTGTTTACATGCAGAAGTGAAATGAAAAAGAGGCCTTTAAAAAGGTCTCTTTTTTGCGTTTAAACCGAGACGACATTTTGCTCAATTAATTTTTTTATGAATGGACTAATATTTTGTGGTAGCTCATTTAAATTAAAAAACTGTACATGTAATGATTCGACTCCATCAGCTCTTAGCAAGCCACCTGTAATATCTTTGCAAAGGTAAGCGATTGTTATAGGGTAAAATTCATCTCCGTTCGGTAATTTCACAAAAAATTCTTTACCTGAAAACACACTTACTAGCTGAAGTGTACCAATTTCAATTCCTGTTTCTTCAAGTACTTCTCGTCTTCCAGCTTCTTCTGTTGATTCACCAAGTTCCACAAAACCTCCTGGGACACCCCACATGCCATTTCGCCTTTGTTGTAGTAATATTTGTCCTTGTTTATTGAAAACAGCTACCGCAACGCCTGCTAAATTGAGTGGCCTTGATCCGACAACTTCTCTAAGTTCTTCGATATACCCCATTGTATGTAACCTCCGTAAGGAAAAATAAAAGCATATAAACTATTCGTTATGATATAAATATATTCCTCTTTATAAGGACGAGAGATGTCAAATATCGCATGTGTTATATTTGGTAAAATATACATCAAAAAAGGTCAAATGAAAACTTTGACCTTTTTTGACCAAATGCTATAATAAAGACAGAAAGAGATAATCTTTCATTCATAAATAATAAGGAGGAAAAAAATATGCGTAATTTATTTCCAGAGATAACAAAACGTCAAAATGGTATTTTTGATTTTGGGCCTTCTTTATTAGAAGGGATGACAGATGCTTTTTTTAAACCGATGAACATGGATACCTTTAAAGTAGATGTTCATGAACAATCTGATAAATATACTGTGAAAGCAGATTTACCAGGTTTTCAAAAAGAAAACATTCAAGTTGATTTTGAACAAGATGTATTAACGATTCAAGCAACGAATCATAATGAAGTAGAAGAAAAAAATGAGAACGGCACATATATTCGTAAGGAGCGTTCTATAGGTTCTGTAACTCGACGCTTTAGTTTTAAACAAGTTGAGGGAGAAAATGTTAGAGCAAATTATAAAGATGGCGTACTGACGATTGAATTACCAAAATTGGAAGAAGAAAAAAACAGTAAGACAACAATTAATATCGAATAAAAGAGCTGATGAATTCAGCTCTTTTTTGTACTTAATTAATTCGTTGAAATCGTAATGAGTAGAATAAAGTTTTGATATTAAAAAATTCACTATTAACTCCCCTTAAATTATTAAAAAGGGTATATTTAAAGGAAGAGGAAAAAGAACATCTAGACATACTGTTTAAAGTGAATTAGTAATAGAGTCAAAATACATAGTAAGGGTAGTGGCATTTTTAATTAGGATAATAGATTTCCCTAAAAAAATTAGATGATTATGAATTTTTTATTAGTAAGGAAGTGGTTAAATGAGCTTATTAACGTATACTGAAGAATTTTTTAATTATGTAAGGGAGTTTTTACTTTTAAGATTTTTGCTATTTGCTTTAGTTTTAATCATTATTTCGTTTGTAATAAACCGTATTATTGATTGGTTTTTTAGGAAATCAAGCTTTTTTGATGAAGAGGTAGAGCAGACGATTCAAAGTGTAATTCGATCTATTTTTAGATATATCATTATCATCAGTCTTATCATATATTTAATTAGCCAATTTGTAGATATAAAAAGTATTATTGCAGGTGCAGGGATAGCTGGAGTTGTCATCGGTTTTGCTGCACAACAGATGTTAAAAGATGTTATATTAGGCTTTGCAAGATTAGCGGACAAAGAGTTTCGGGTTGGCGATTTTGTAACTTTTAACGGAACAAATTCAGGAACTATTGAAGAGATTAGTATTCGTTTTATGCAAATACGTGAATGGTCAGGAAAATTACTTACCATCCCACACGGAGAGATTAGAACGATACAAAATTTTAATAAAGGATGGATGCGTGTAATTGAACGCATCACGGTAAGTTATCAGGAAGATCCAACAAGAGTGAAGGAATTGTTAGAAGAAGTATGTGTTATATGCAATGAAAAATTGGATCAAACTCTTTATAGAGTAGAGGATGAGGCTGTTGAACCATTTAAATACGTCGGTGTTACAGACTTAAATCCTAACCTGAAATATGTTGGCTATGAATTTTGTATTACAGGTTTAATAAAGCCAGAAGATTATTTTGAAACTTCTAGACAAGTAAGATTTGAATTAATGTCTATATTCCATAAGAATCAAGTGCAAATGCCGGCAGCGAATATGGTTGTTACTACTGAAAGTTTACAGCATATTCATGGTGGACAATCTTTATCGGACAGCTAAAGAAGAATAATTTCAACAAGGGGTGTAGTTTCGCTGCTAAAGTTTGAAAAAATAATAAAATGATTGAGGAAAAAGAGCTGAAGGAATTTAGCTCTTTTTTATTTATAGAATTTAGAAATTTCTTAATGTTATAATTGTAGTTGGTGATGAGAATGAACTTTGAAGAAAAAGAGATGCATCGTTTAGAAGCATTAAAAGAAATTGCTGAATTATTAAATGAAGCAACAAACTTACAGGATATGTTAGAAAAAGTGTTACATACATTGTTACAAGTTATGAATTTACAAACAGGGTGGATATTCTTTATTGATGAAAGTGGGAAGCACAGCATGCTTGTAGACGAAAATTTACCAGAGGCTCTTACTTGGCAAGAGAAGAAGCCGATGTGTGAAGGAAACTGTTGGTGTGTAGAACGTTTTGTGAATGGGAGATTGGAAAAAGCGACTAATATTATTGAATGTAAGCGAATAGAAGATGCAATTGAATGTAATTGGGGAGAGACAGAAGATGTTACACATCATGCGACAATTCCGCTTAGGTCTGGATCAGAAAAATTCGGTCTACTAAATGTGGCTGCCCCTCATAAGACTCATTTTTCAGAGGAAGAGTTAGCGTTATTAGAATCAATTGCATTTCAAATTGGAACGACAATACAACGTATTCAATTAGTTGAGAAAGAACGTAAATATGTTGTGGTAGCGGAAAGAAATCGACTTGCACGTGATTTACATGATTCAGTAAAACAATTGTTATTTTCTATTATGCTAACAGCAAAAGGTACTTTGAATATGACGCAAGATAGAGAATTGCAAGAGATGTTAAGTTATATTGGAGAATTATCACAAGAAGCATTACAAGAGATGACGCTATTAATTTGGCAATTAAGACCTGAAGGATTAGAGAAAGGATTAGCAGAAGCAATTCAAAATTACGGGAAGTTGTTAGGAGTTCAAGTGGAAGTTCGAATTGATGGGATGGTTTCAATTGGGGATGAAATAGAAGAAGTTTTATGGCGTATTAGCCAAGAGGCGCTACATAATTGTAAAAAGCATGCTTCGTGTGAAAAGGTATATGTTCTTTTAAAAATAGAAAATAACCAGTTATATTTTTACATAGAAGATAATGGAATAGGGTTTATACAAGAGCAAGTAAGGGAGTCAGCACTTGGCCTGAAAAGTATGAAGGAACGTATTCAGTTAATGAAGGGATCGTTTCAAATTATAACAGAGCTGAGAAAGGGTACAAAAATAGAAATTCAATTGCCGATTTGAAGGGGAGAATAAGGTTGAAAATTAAATTGCTATTAGTTGAGGATCATCATATCGTTCGAAGAGGACTTGTATTCTTTTTGAAAACGAGAGAAGAATTTGAAATTATTGGGGAAGCGGAAAATGGCGAAGAGGCATTACATTTCGTGCAAAAAGAAAAACCAGATGTCGTACTAATGGATGTATCAATGCCGAAAATGGATGGAATTGAGGCGACAAAACGTCTAAAGCAATACGATGAGACGATAAAGATACTTATATTAAGTAGTTTTTCAGAGCAAGATTATGTTATACCAGCACTTGAAGCTGGAGCAGATGGTTATCAATTAAAAGAAGTACAACCTGAGCAACTTGTCGCTTCTATTATTGCAGTACATCAAGGAAATGCAAATTTTCACCCGAAAGTAACACCTGCATTAATGGGGCGTTCCACAGTAAAGAAGGAAATAGAAAATCCTTTTTCAATGTTAACGAAAAGAGAGCAAGAGGTACTTCGTGAAATTGCGAAAGGAAGAAGCAACAAGGAGATTGCAGCAGAACTTCATATTACAGAACAAACTGTGAAAACACACGTTTCAAACGTTTTAGCTAAATTGGAAGTGGATGATCGTACGCAAGCCGCATTATACGCAGTGAAACATGGGGAGAATTATTCATAAGTATGAATAATTCTGTTATATCGTATGACAGAATACATAGGAGCAATTAAAATTTATAGTAATCCCTAATATAGGTTTTTCTTCTTTCAATAATTAGGTACAATAAAGTGAAACTCTAATCAGTGGGGGACCATCCCCACTGATAATTAGTTAAACTAATCGATTTTTACAGGATAAAGCTACGATGGAAGGGGAGGATATGCTATGCCTGGTACAAGAAGTGGGATTGGAAAGATTCAGGCTTCGTTAAATGGTTTATCACCGAAATTGCGAAGTATTGCCGAACATATTTTGAAACATCCACAAGATGTTGTACATAAATCTATTACAGAATTAGCTGAAGTTACGAATAGTTCCGAAGCTACGATATTCCGCTTATGTAAACACCTTGGTTTGCAAGGTTTTCAAGATTTAAAGATTACATTAGCCCGTGAAATTGTACATACACCAATGCAAAATATTCATGAAGAGGTATCAGCAGAAGATAGTATGGTAACTGTTGCTAAAAAAGTTTTTCATTCGCATATTACAGGACTGCAAGATACTTTACATTTGCTAAATGAAACAGCACTTGAGCAGGCTGTACGAGCCTTGCAAGAAGCAAGTCGAATTGAGTTTTATGGAAATGGTGGCTCTGGTATTATTGCGATGGATGCGTATCATAAGTTTATGAGAACGGGTATTTCTTGTATCGCTCATACTGATTCGCATTTTCAAATTATGGGAGCAGGTTTACTCTCGAAAAATTCAGTTGTTATTGGCATTTCTCACTCTGGTAGCAATAAAGGATTACTTGAAGCATTAGAAGTAGCGAAAGCAAGAGGGGCCAAAATTATTGCGATTACGAGCTATAAGAAATCAGCATTAAGTCAACTTGCTGATATAACGTTATATACATCAACACGTGAGACTGAGTTCCGCACAGAAGCAAGTTCATCACGATTAGCACAGTTAAGCTTATTAGATACTTTGTATGTAGGGTTGTCGTTGCAGCGACAAGAGGAAACGCTAAAAAATTTACAAAGTATACGTGAAACGATTTCGATGAAGCGAATATAAAAAAAGCTCTTCAAATGAAGAGCTTTCAGACTGTAGACAAACTATTTTTGGAGAGTTCAGATGCTAAAAAAATAGTTTGTCTCTTGTTTTATTGATAATTTATCCAATGACATTTATACGTAGTGCTTTCTATATTACAATTTACTATAAGCGAGGAAGGTGTCTTATGAAAATATCCGTTTATGTTGCAAGTGCATTTAGCAAGGATAATAAAGGTGGAAATAAAGCAGGAGTGGTATTTATAGAGAATACATTGACTACTACTCAAAAAATGGAAATAGCCAAACGACTGGGCTATGCGGAAACCGCATTTATATCAGAATCTGAAATTGCTGATTATAAATTTGAGTATTTTACACCAAAAGAAGAAGTTGATTTATGTGGTCATGCCACAATCGGCTCTTTCACGATACTGATGCATTTAAATAAAATTTTCAAGAATCGCTATACGATTGAAACGAACAGCGGTGTTCTTGCTATTACCATAAAAGATGACATTATATTCATGGAACAAAACAAACCGATATTCTATGATGTTGTATCTCCAAACGAGTTCATCGACTGTTTTGACATTAAAGATATAGGCAATAATTACCCAATTCAAATTGTCTCCACGGGCTTAAAAGATATTTTAATTCCTATAAAAAGCGAAACACAATTACATACACTGCAACCTAACTTTGAAAAAATTAAAGAAATCAGCAAGTATTATAATGTTGTCGGGATGCATCTATACACTTTTAATGACAATCGAATTATATGCAGAAATTTTGCTCCACTATACGATATCAATGAAGAAGCAGCGACTGGAACTTCAAACGGTGCATTAGCTTGCTACCTTTATGAACAGCACTACTTGCAAAAAGAAGTTTATGTATTTGAACAAGGTTATTCTTTACACTCGCCTTCTGAAATATTAGTTAAATTAGCAACCAATAGCAAAAATAAAATAGAAAAAGTTTATGTTGGTGGCAAAGGCTATTACTGTGAAACTAAGTGTTTAAATGTAGAAAATATTGAGTGAAGAGCTTTTTTTATCAATGAGAAGTTTGTTAATTTATTTTCTTTTCTTTTAGAAATGTATGACTTACTTATAGTCAGTGATAAACTCTCATTTTTTAAAATTTAAAATAAAGACCGATTTGTGTAATAATTCAAGTATTGTTCATAATTTCACAAACTGTTTATGAAGTGTCATGTTATGATGAAGATGTAATGATGATTGAACACTTAAATTTGGTACAATAACTAGCCAAAGTAGTGAGGAAAGTAGTTGTGAGATAAACTCATTAAAACGCTAAAACACTAAAGGGGAGATCACATATGAAAGCGGTAGTGGTTAATAAAAACAGCAAAGCAAACATCGAAGTGATTGAAAAAGAATTACGTCCGTTACGCTCAGGCGAAGCGTTAGTAGATGTAGAGTATTGTGGAGTTTGCCACACTGATTTACACGTTGCGAATCATGATTTTGGTAACACTGATGGCCGTATTCTTGGTCATGAGGGTGTAGGTATTGTTACGAAAATAGCTGATGATGTTACTTCACTAAACATAGGTGATCGTGTAAGTATTGCATGGATGTTCCAATCTTGTGGACGTTGTGAATATTGCGTAACTGGTAGAGAAACATTTTGCCGTGAAGTTAAAAACGCTGGTTATTCAGTAGATGGTGGTATGGCTGAACAATGTATCGTTACAGCTGATTATGCAGTGAAAGTACCAGAAGGATTAGATCCTGCTCAAGCATCATC
Organism: Bacillus sp. FSL K6-1218; assembly: GCF_038006445.1. Lineage (NCBI taxonomy): Bacteria > Bacillati > Bacillota > Bacilli > Caryophanales > Bacillaceae > Bacillus > Bacillus sp. FSL K6-1218. Next base: position 2,203,586 of record NZ_JBBOVE010000001.1, read on the forward strand.
CATTACATGTGCTGGTGTAACTACATATAAAGCTATTAAAGTATCAGATATTAAACCTGGTCAACCTATTGTAATCTATGGCTGCGGTGGATTAGGTAACTTAGCTATCCAATATGCTAAAAATGTATTTGGTGCAAAGGTAATCGCAGTAGACATTAATGACGACAAATTAGCCTTAGCGAAAGAAGTTGGTGCTGATATGACTATCAATCCAATTTCTCAAGGTCCTGCTGATAAAATTGTTCAGGAGGAGTTTGGTGGCGCTTATGCGGCTGTAGTAACAGCAGTCTCTAAAGTAGCCTTTAACTCAGCAGTTGATGCAGTACGTGCTTGCGGTAAAGTAGTTGCAGTAGGGCTACCAGTAGAAACTATGGATTTAAACATTCCACGACTTGTACTGGATGGAATTGAAGTAGTTGGTTCTCTAGTCGGTACTCGTAAGGACTTAGAAGAGGCATTTATGTTCGGGGCAGAAGGAAAAGTAGTGCCGGTTGTTCAAACTTGTTCTCTAGATAAAGTACAAAATGTATTCGAAGAAATGGAACAAGGTAGAATTCAAGGGCGCATGGTAATTGATTTTAAACAGCATAATTGTAATTGCAAATAATTCACTTTAAATATAAAAAGCATGAGTCTAGCAAAGGACATGTAAAAAAGTTAGACGGCATAAAAAGATGATCCCTGTATTCAATAGGGATCATCTTCTTTATATTCCACTAATACCAATACCAATGCCGATTAACGAGGAATGATTAAAGGTTCACTTTATTTGCAAACGAAAAAGAATCTTTATGTTTAACAAATTTTTTATGATCTGGAACGGTTTGAATTGCTGCAATTTGCGAATCTCTTGCTTTCAGTGCATCTTGAATCCCGATGGTCATAAGCTTAATAAATAGAATCGTAATAAAGAATGAAGCGAGAGTATAAAAAATAATCCACCATGAAAGATTCATTTCATTACGATTTAATCCAATAAGGCCTGCCCAATCATTAGATAGAGAAACAGGTTTGAGCACTCCGTCATAGAGTTCACGCATTTGTATCCCGCCAATTACAATGTTAAGCAACGCTAAATGGATAACGAGTATGAGTGTTTGGACGATATGTTCCATAAATAATACAAATAAGCGGTCAAGTAATAAGACTCGTAAGTGTTTTTTGATAATATGAAAACGGCTAGCACCCAGTAATTGTGAACTTAAGATGTAATCTCGTTTCATAAATTCATCAACTTCTGAGGATATGTATAAAGAAAGTGTAGGTAGAGCGACGAAAATAAGTACGAGTACTTGATAAAACGTAAATGAAACATTTGGATCTACCCCATCAGCATTTGATGTGATTACAATATTAACGGGCGTGATGAGTATGAATGCGATAAATAGAGTTGGAATATAATAAAAAACTTCTGAGCATGACTGGAAAAATCCCTTGAGTTTTGGAGCAAATAAACTTAAGAGGATTCCTATACATGTTCCGCATAAAATTCGAAAGAAGCTAATTGCCACGGCTAATAAAATAGTGAATTTTGCTCCTTCTACAATTTGTAAGAAAACAGACTCTCCAAAACGATCAGATCCAAAAGGTGGAATTAACGATGGCGGAAAGGGAGCCTTTCCAAGTAATTCGTTATTTTCATTGTAAAGTAACTGAGGAGGTTTTGGGATGTTATCTTTAAAGAACCAACTATAAATAAAACTAGCTGAAATAAGTATGAATAAATAAGTAAAGCCGATTAAAAAGCGTTTTGATTTCCAAATAGATTTCATAATGATACTCCTTTCAATTGCTTTTTCCATCTATTCATCATGAATGAGATTATTTGGAAAATGGCGTAAAACGGTAAAATAATCATAACAAGTATGATAAATGCAGCTGGAGGTGAAACAAACGCCTTATTAAATAAAAATTGAATAATGCCTTCCATATTAAAAACAAATTCTAAAATGAATAAATTAGAAAGTAAGAAAACAAAAATCGTTTTTAAATGGTGGAAGAAGTGGATAGATATATTTTTGAATAAATGAATGCATAGTATATAACTTGATGAAAGGCCTTTTCCATATGCAACCTCTACGTAATGTTTTCCTTGTTCTTCTTTTATGTATAACACCATCATCCGAAACATTTGTAATGTAGGTAAGACAGCTAATGATAAAATAGGGAGTAAATAAGCTCGATTTTCATTAAAAGAAATAATAGTGACAGGAGATTCCCCGAATTTCTGAAGTACCCATATGAAAAATATTTGCAAACAAATCATCATCATCATATCAGGGACAGCTTCTAATATGAACACAATTCGGTTTATCCATTTTTTTATATAATCTTTTGCTAAAAAATAAAAAAATGCCATGCTAGATGATAAAAAGAGAGCAAGAAAAAAGGCTGAAAATAATATAGTAAATGAATATAGGTAAGGTTCTAAAACAGTTGGAAATAATGGTGTTTTTTTGAAATGGCCAAACTTCGGGTCGGATCCTATAATCACTAATGATTCAGGGGAGAAGACCTGTTTTAACATGGTAACGATCTGATTAAAAAAATAAATTGGTTGAAAGGTAAATCCTTGTTGAGTGATAAATAAATAAGGTGAATTTAATAATAGTAAGAGTGATAAAAGAATTGATGAAAGCTTAATTGTGAATTGAGATATTGTATTTAACATTAAATCCCTCCGACATCTTTTTACAACATTATACAATAAATTCTATATTATTGTTTTATTTTTCTGAAAAATAAAAATACTGTTGAATTTTATAGTATGCAAGATATATTTACAAGATAAAAAAGTAATAGTAGGGGCCGCGCTCTATTTTTATCAAGACAAAAGGACTAGTGAACTTAAAACAATAAACAAGAGCAAAATGCACAGAATTTTCATTCTGCGGGTAGTTACTTTTCTTGGCTTGATAGCGATATTACGTGACCGCTAAAAATGAATATTGCTTTTCAACTCTTTCTTCATGCAAATGAGTAGAACGTGTGGAGGACTATGTATGTGTTGTTAATGAGAGGAAAGAGTGTATTGCGTAACGAATATAACGTAATTTTACCGCAAGGAGTAGCTAAATTTAGTGTATAAGTGAAATGGAATGAGTAGATTTATTTTTTTGTATGAAAAAAATTTTCTTTTTATAACTTGATAAATGAAAAAATATTTTATATACTAATTCATGTAAACGGTTTACTAAATCGTATTTTGCTAGAAATGAAGGGAAGATTCGCATGGAAACAAGGGGGAGAGTAATCGGGATTGATATCGGTACCACAAGTACGAAAACGGTTGTGTTCACAGAAAAAGGAAAAGTCATTGCATCACATGCAATCGATTACCCAATTATTCAACCGAACGTCGGATGGGCTGAGCAAGATCCTGATGTAATATGTGCCGCTGTATACAAAAGTGTAAGCGTTGCCATTGAAAAGGGTAATGTATTACCAGAAGATATTTCTTCAATCGGTATTAGTACAGCTATGCACGCATTAATTGCAGTAGATGAAAATGGTGCGCCATTAACGCGTTCTATCATTTGGGCAGATAATCGAAGTACGAAGCAATCAGAAAAATTATTACAACAAATGAATGGGCATGAAATTTATAGACGTACAGGTACACCAATTCATCCGATGTCACCACTTTCTAAATTGTTATGGATGAAAGAAGAGGAACCAGAGTTATATACAAGTGCTTATAAATTCATTTCCATTAAAGAGTATGTGATTTACCAATTATTTTCACGCTACGTAGTTGATTATTCAATTGCTTCTGCTACGGGGTTATTTAATTTAGAAACATTAAACTGGGATGAAGATGTTTTAACTATGTTACATATGTCACCAGAACAATTATCAACCCCTGTACCAACTACATATATTTTATCAGGTATGAAGCCAGAATTAGCACAGAAGATGGGGATAAGTGCAGAGACACCAATTGTCATAGGAGCAAGTGATGGGGTTCTTGCAAATGTAGGAGTTGGGGCGATATCGCCGGGTGCGGCTGCAATTACCATTGGAACGAGTGGTGCGGTTCGAACAATCTCATCAAATATAAATACAGATGAGAAAGGGAGAACGTTTTGTTACGCATTAACAGATGAGCACTGGGTAATCGGTGGTCCAACGAATAACGGCGGAATATTACTGAGATGGTTACGTGATGAATTTGGTAGTCCAGAGCAAGAAGTAGCAAGAAAGCTCGGAATTGATCCTTATGATTTATTAATTAAATATGCAGAAAGCGTACCAGCTGGAGCGGATGGGCTATTGTTCTTACCTTTCTTATCTGGAGAACGCGCACCTTACTGGAATGCAAATGCTCGTGGTACATTCTTTGGAATCAATCTTCAACATAAGCGAGAACATTTTATACGTGCAGTGATGGAAGGTGTTTGTATGAGTGTATATTCAGTAGCACTCGCAATTAGAGATTGTACAGGGCCACTTACTGAAATACGAGTTTCAGGAGGGTTTGCGAAATCTGCATTTTGGAGACAAATGTTGTCCGATATGATGGGGAAAGAATTGCTTGTACCTGAAAGTCATGAAGCATCTGCGCTTGGGGCAGCGGCAGTTGCTTTATATGCTGTAGGAAAAATTGATTCTCTTGAAGAGGTAAAGGATTGGATTGATATTGTTCATCACCATGTACCGAATAAAGAAAATACGGCTATATATTTAGAAATGTTTTATATGTATGAACGACTTTACAATCGCTTGAAAGAAGAATTTGATTGTATAGCTGCTTTCCAACGTAAACAATAGGGGGATTGGGAGAAATGGTAGTTGGGATCGTACTAGCGGCAGTTGTCATACTACTTTTACTTATTACGGTAGTAAAATGGCATCCATTTGTCGCATTAATTTTAACAGCAATTGGTGTAGGATTAGCAATGGGAATGCCTTTAATTGGAACTTCACCAAAAGATCCAGGAATTATTGATTCTATTAAACTAGGGCTTGGTAATACGTTAGGATTTTTAGCAATAGTTTTAGCACTAGGAACGATGCTTGGAAAAATGATGGCCGAATCTGGTGGTGCTGAACGTATCGCTAACACATTAATTAATCGTTTTGGGAAGAAACGAGTTCACTGGGCGATGATGTTCGTTGCATTTTTAGTAGGGATTCCGGTATTTTTCCAAGTTGGATTTGTACTATTAATTCCGTTAGTATTTACAATTGCGTTAGAAACTGGGGTATCGCTTATTACAATTGGTATTCCGCTAGTAGCAGGACTGTCAGTCGTACACGGACTTGTTCCACCGCACCCAGCGGCAATGGCGGCAGTTGGTATTTTTAAAGCAGATGTAGGGAAGACAATTTTATATGCATTAATTGTCGGACTTCCAACTGCAATCATATCAGGTCCACTTTACGGGAAATGGATTGGAGCTCGTATACATAAGGAAGTACCGTTAGATATAGCGGAGCAATTTGTTGAAAAAGATAATAAAAAAGAGCTTCCTAGCTTTGGGAATACATTGTTTACAATTTTACTTCCAGTATTTCTTATGCTTGGTGCATCAATAGCGGAAGTTGCATTAAATAAAATGAGTCAACTAGCACAAGTATTACACTTTACTGGAGATCCGATTGTGGCTTTATTAATTGCAACTATTTACTCTTTCTTTAGTCTTGGATATGCAAAAGGTTTCTCAAAAGATAAAGTATTACAATTTACAAATGATTGCCTTGGGCCAATTGCAAACATATTGTTAGTGATTGGTGCAGGCGGCGCATTTAATAAAGTACTATTAGATTCTGGAATTGGAACGACAATTGCAGATATGGCGAAAGAATCGCATATTTCACCGATATTATTAGGGTGGGGAATTGCGGCACTAATCCGAATCGCAACTGGATCGGCAACTGTTTCTATGATGACAGCAGCTGGTATTGTTGCACCGATTGCAGCAAGTACACCAGGTGTAAATGTTGAATTATTAGCACTTGCAACAGGTGCAGGATCATTAATTTTATCACACGTGAATGATTCAGGATTTTGGATGATTAAAGAGTATTTCGGAATGACTGTGAAAGAAACATTATTAACATGGACTGCAATGGAGACTATATTATCTGTAGTAGCACTTGGGCTAATTTCGATATTAAATATATTTGTATAGAATAGGAGATTGATTAATATGAAACTAGGTTTAATTGGATTAGGAAAAATGGGATTCCCATTAGCTGAACACTTACATGAAGACAAGCATGAAGTAGTTGTATACGATGTAAATAAAGAGCTTGTTGAAAAGGCAGGAAAACTAGGAATTACTGCACGTCATACATTAAAAGAAATGATCGCTGAACTAGAAGCTCCTCGTACAATTTGGGTAATGGTGCCTGCAGGAGAAGTTGTAGAGTCAGTACTAAAAGATGTATATCCGTTATTAGATGAAGGTGATATCGTTATTGAAGGCGGAAATTCATTCTATAAAGATACGTTACGCCGTGCTGAAGAAGCAAAAAGCTTCGGATTACATTATGTAGATATCGGTACATCAGGCGGTGTAGAAGGAGCTAGATACGGTGCTTGCTTAATGGTTGGTGGAGAAAAAGAAATTTACGACCAATTAGAACCTTTATTTAAAGATTTAGCAGTAGAAAATGGCTATTCTTATGCTGGCCGTGTTGGTAGTGGTCATTTCTTAAAAATGGTTCATAACGGTATTGAGTACGGCATGATGCAAGCAATCGCTGAAGGATTTGAAGTACTAGATAAGAGTGACTTTGATTTCAATTATGAAGATGTTGCAAAAGTATGGGCGAACGGATCAGTTATCCGTGGTTGGTTAATGGACTTAACTGAAAAAGCATTTGCAGAAGATCCAAAACTAGATGGCATTAAAGGTGTAATGAACTCTTCAGGAGAAGGAAAATGGACTGTTGAAACTGCACTTGAACTTCAAGCTGCAGCACCAGTTATCGCTATGTCATTATTTATGCGCTATCGTTCTCAGGAAGATGATACATTCCATGGAAAAGTAGTTTCAGCACTACGTAATCAGTTCGGTGGACATGAAGTTGTAAAAAAATAAGGATGTTTTTGAAAAGAAACTTGTGCATAAGCGCAAGTTTCTTTTTTATAGTTTAAGAAATTACTAATTTAAAAATACCAATCAATCATCGTTTTTTTGTCACAAATGACAGCTTCAACATTCATTGATTGAACAATATATTCTATATTTTCTTCTTTAGCTAATAATAAAGTTATAAAGGAATCAAATATACTCATAAACGCATACTCATTGTCTTCGCCAGTAATAATTAACTCATTATTGCTAATGTCCCAAATATCTAATGGAGTAGTATTATTTACCTTTAATAATCCGTTTGTATCAAGAATTGGTTCAGAGAAATATAGATTTTTTGCACCTTTAGAACCGAGGAGTTTAAGTAATTTATGTAATAAAAATATAGACGTATAATCTTCTGTTGGATAATAAAGATCTTTTTTAAAGTTTGAATGTAGCTTTTCAGCTAAATCCTCTCTTTTATATTCTTCTGTAAAGGCACTAATGGAAGTCAACATGGCCATTGCTAATTCTGCGTATGAATGTAATCCACTATAAGACATCATTTCCTTCCAAGAAACGGATTTCCCATTATGAATGATTTCTTCAGCGCTAGGATAGATGTGCTCATATGGGCTTTTTCTCACGGACTTTTCCCATCCTAAAGGCATTTGGACAAAAGGATGTAGCAATATAGCTGCAGATTTAAAGTTGCTTGGTAGTTGTTCTAAAATTGTTGATTTGTCATCTAGCCAAATGTAATCCAACAAAATATAACCTCCTCTTAGACTTTGAAATGTACGGATTCCCATATTATATTTTTTTGTATTGATTGTATCAAATATAAAGCGAAGTATGAAATATGTCCCAACATAAAAGTAAGAATAAATAAAATGAAGTTTTCATAAATAGTAAAAGGGTGCTTATGTCATCAGTATAGCTAAGAAATGTTGTTACATATAAGAAGAGCGTGTTAATAAAATATGAGGTGGTTAAATGGGAAATGAGCAAGTGAAGTCTGTAAAGGAAGAAAAAAAGTTATGTCTTTGTATGATCGTCAAAAATGAGTCTAGAATTATGGAAAGATGTTTAAATGCAACAAAATCAATTGTAGATTTTGTTTCTATTTGTGATACTGGATCGACGGATAATACGCCTGAAATTATTGAAAATTGGTGTAAGGAAAATAAGATACCTGGAACGGTTCATCATGAGCCGTTTAAAAACTTTGGTTATAACAGAAGCTTAGCTGTTTCATTAGCGCAAAAAACATATCCAGAAGCGGATTATTTATTAATATTAGATGCAGATATGATTTTAGAGGTTGATCCGAATTTCGATAAAAAGAGCTTAACGGAAGATCATTATCTTACATTGCAATATGATGTTCATATTAAATATTGGCTTACACGTCTTTTGAAAGCTTCTTTACCATGGAAATCTGTCGGTGTTACTCATGAGTATTGGGATATAGATCGTTCAAAAGTTGGAGTGAATTACAATACGAGGGTAGATCGGTTAGAGACTCTTGTCGTGAATGACCCTGGAGATGGCGGGAGTAAAGCTGATAAATTTGAAAGAGATGAGAGGTTGTTATTACAAGGAATAAACGACCCAGAAACAACGCCGGATTTGCATATAAGATATTTATTTTATTTAGCGCAGACTTATTTTCATTTAAGTCAATTTGAAGATTCGATTAAATGGTATAAAAAGCGAGTGGAAGCAGGGGGATGGGTTGAAGAGGTATTCTATTCGTTATTGCGAATAGGATTTTGTTATGAGCAGTTAGCAAATCGTTCAGCAAATAAACAAAATGAAGTGACAGATGCTGATGAAAAAGAGAATGTTAAAGGGCAAGAAGAGCAATATTTAGCATTAGCTGTTTTTTATTTTCAAAAAGCGTGGGAATATAGACCAACTCGGGCTGAACCATTATATCAACTTGCAAGGTTGTATCGATTACGATCTCAAAACAATATTGCTTTGATGTATGCTCTGCAAGGGAAGGAAATTCCTTTTCCAAAGGATGATCTTCTATTTGTAGATTATCATGTGTATGATTACTTATTTGATTATGAAATTTCTATTAGTGCTTTCTATATACCTCATAAAAAACATTTAGGGGCCGTGTCGCAAAAGTATTTGGAATCGATTAAAGAAGAGATTCCATTTCATATAGCAAATGTAGTAGAGAATAATGCGAAATTTTATTAAATACATTTTCGGTTAAAGGAGTAGTGGAGTAATCATGGAATTAATGCGATGGGCGATTGAACTAGGAGAATCGGTGCATGGAAATACGTATGAAGAATTGATGCCACTACTAGACTATTATTATGATCGTGATCATTTAAAAGCGTATTGTATCGCAAATCTTCTTTTAAACATGGATGTATTAGATGAGGACCGGGAAAGAATCGAATTAAGGAGATGCATCGCTGCTTATTATGCTGGATTATATAAAGTAGCAAGAAAACATGCAAATGAGTTGGTACTTAAACATCCGGATGTAGATTTATATAAAAATAATTTGAAATTAATGGAAGCTTATTTGAATAAAGAATATGATTATTGTCTTTTTATATGCCCAAAGACATACGGTAGTTTCATAGATGTTGCGCGAGCTTTAAAGTGGCGGTTGGAGCAGGAGGGAAATACAGTAATTATATCAGAAACAATACTGGAAAATGTAAAGAATACAGTTGTTTTTGGAGCACATACATACGCATATAACCCGAATCTTCTTCCGAAAGATGCAATTATTTATAATTTAGAACAGCTATACGAAGGAAGTCCATATGCGCACCCCCTTTATTTAATATTATTAAAAGATAGAGTGATTTGGGATTATAGTAAACAAAATATAGAATGGCTAAAACAAAAAGGGGTAGGAAAAGAAATAAAACATGTAGAAATGAGCTATGCTCCAACTTTGGAAATAAAAAAAGATGCATTTGAAGATGAGATTACTGAAGATATTGATATTCTGTTTATAGGTGCTCTTAATCCGAGGCGGCAAGCTATTTTTGATCATCTAAAAGCGATTGCCCCGAATTTAAATATAGTTTTTAAAAATAATGCGTGGGGAATTGTTAGAAATGAATTGATTGCTAGAGCTAAAATTATATTAAATATTCATTTTTACTTATCAGGAATTCTTGAAACACCTCGCGTGTCTTATGCAGTCGCAAATAAGAAATTTATTATTTCCGAAAATAGTAATCCAGAAGATGAGGTAGAGTGGCCGGGAATTGTATTTACTCCGTACGAAAAAATAATTGAAAACGTAATGAAATATATAGAATTACCAGAAGAACGGAAAAAATTAGCAGGAAAAGCATATAATCATTTTGAAGTAAATGAAAGTTTAGGTACATTGAGTCTGAGAGATGAAACAAAGTAATTGTGCGAAACTCATACGAAAGTATGAGTTCTTTTTTGTTTATCATACTATTTTATGAAACAAGTTAACTCTTTATATTGTGTTTTGTATAGAAATTTCTGATAATATATAAGTAGAACTTGAAAACAAAGGGGAGAAATAATCATGAAACTAGTCGTTATTAACGGTACACCAAGAAAATTTGGTAGAACTCGCGTGGTGGCAAAATATATTGCGGATCAATTTGAAGGGGAATTATATGATTTAGCAATTGAGGAGTTACCTTTATACAATGGAGAAGAGTCACAACGTGATTTAGAGGCAGTAAAAAAATTGAAAACGTTAGTGAAAGCTGCGGATGGGGTTGTATTATGTACACCAGAATATCATAATGCGATGAGCGGTGCGCTGAAAAACTCTTTAGATTACTTAAGTAGTAGTGAATTTATTCATAAACCAGTTGCGTTGTTAGCGGTTGCTGGTGGCGGTAAAGGTGGAATAAATGCATTAAACAGCATGCGAACGGTCGCTAGAGGTGTTTATGCAAATGCCATTCCAAAACAAGTTGTGCTTGATGGATTACATGTGCAAGATGGTGAACTTGGGGAAGATGCCAAACCATTAATTCATGATGTAGTTAAAGAATTAAAAGCATATATGAGCGTATATAAAGAGGTGAAAAAGCAACTAGGAGTGGAGTGATATGTCCTCACTTTATCATGATTCTCGCTTGTATTACATTCTAGGGGCCAATAGTCTATCTGCTATTGGTTCCGGAATTGTTATGATAACGATTCCGTGGCTGTTAATTAAAGAGAGTGGAGGAGAGACAACGTTTGGTTATGTTTCTATCATTGCAACCCTCATTATGTTTTTATTAACACCATTCATTGGGCAAAGTATTGATCGTTTTTCAAGAAAATCTTTATTGCTATGTAACGAAGGAATCGGAATTGCCGTAATTGGAATAATGGTTATATGGGGATTTGCGGGGCAACCTTATCATTCTATTCACTATATTCTTATTTATATAGCCGGATCATTCTACTATTTATTATTTTATCCTACAATATTTGCGTTCAACCAAGAGATATTTCAAGCGGAACATTATAAAAGTTTAAGTGGAACGATGGAAATACAAGGACAGTTAACACAAGTTATTTCTGGAGCGGCCGCGAGCTTCTTAATTGAAATTGTATCTTTGAAGTGGATTTTGTTAGTAGACATGTTAACTTTTGCTGGAGCATTTTTTCTTTTCTTATGTATACCGTACGTAAAGAAAAAAGAAGTGAAAAGAAAAATAACATTTAAGAAGCAATTATTTAAAGGAATTCACTTTATGAAAAAACGTCCTAAGCTCTTTTGGTTCTTACTGGCCACTTATATGCCGTTTATAGGTGTTATGATGGCAAATTATTTAATACCAGTTTATATTTCGGATATACTTAAAGCCAATGCCTCTGTATACGCAATAGAGGGGATGATGTACGGTGTTGGAGCGGTTGTTGCAGGAATCTGTATTCCACTCATAATGAAATATGTAAAAACAGAAGTTTCAATCGTTATGACGATGTTCATTTATGTAATTTCAATTACCGTAATGATTATTGAACCTTCCGTAATTTTCTTATATGGACTTGCAATTTTTCATGCAGTTGGAAATGCGGGTACAAGAGTGGCGAGAAATGTATTGATGATGGAGGAAATTCCAAACGAAGTAATGGGACGTGTAGACAGCTTATTTCGCCTAATTGGTACTGGAATACGAATTGTATTATTAATGCTGTTTACAGCGGGTGTATCTAAAGCCGGAGTAATGCTTCCGTTTTACGTATTAAGCTGCATATTGATCTTCTCATTAGGAATCGCTATTTATTATGTACTATCACAACGTAAAGTAGCGGCGAATGTTTCTAATAAATCAATCGTTTAAAAAAACACTTCTGCCGCCCTTTCTTTTTCTGTATAATAAAAAGAAAGGGAGTGCAAACTTATTTATGAACAAATGGATCTTTCTTATCATTTTATTATTACCGCCACTATATATCATTTATATGACGTTTAGAATGAACAAAGTTGCTCGTGAAAAGTTGAGCTATCACTCTCCGTACGTTCTTATACTGGGTGCAAAGTTATTTGGAGATAGACCGTCTTTATCTCTTCAAAATCGTTTGGATGTAGCGTTGGAGTATTTATTTTCCCATCCTGAATCGAAAGTAATTGTTTCAGGTGGTCAAGGAGAAGATGAAGATATACCTGAAGCTCACAGCATGAGAAACTATTTAATGGTACACGGTATAGATGAGAGTCGTATTTTAATAGAAGATCAATCTACAAATACGTATGAAAACTTAAAGTTTAGTATGGATTTATATAATGTGAAACATGCAGTAGTTGTAAGTAATACGTATCATTTATATCGAACGAAAATAATTGCAAAGCGTTTAGGCATGAAGATGGAGGCACTAGCTGCTGAAACGCCAATGCGTTCTAAGAGAAAAATGTATGTTCGCGAATATGCTGCTATTATGAAAACAATATTGTTCGACCGTTAGAGCTCAAATGCGAGCTCTTTTTTAATTTAAAAGCGTATCATTTGAAATGAATGCCATATTCCATCAAAATAAAGGAAACAACAGTAAAGGAGTTGTGTTTGTGATTCAATTTAATCATGTGTCAAAATCGTATGAAGATGGCACGAAAGCAGTGGATTCATTGCATTTAGAAATTAAAAAGGGAGAATTTTTCGTTCTCATCGGTCCGAGTGGTTGCGGGAAAACAACGACAATGAAGATGATTAATCGTTTAATCGAAACGACTGAAGGATCGATTTTAATCGATGGAAAAGATATTCAACAATATAATATAAACGAATTACGTTGGGATATAGGATATGTGTTGCAACAGATTGCATTGTTTCCTCATATGACAATCGCTGAAAATATTGCAGTTGTTCCTGAAATGAGGCAATTTAGCAAAAAGGAAATAAAAGCACGCGTCGATGACTTGTTACATATGGTTGGATTAGATCCGGATATATATCGAGATCGTATGCCTGATGAATTGTCAGGAGGACAAAAACAACGTGTCGGTGTCGTGCGAGCATTAGCCGCAAACCCGAAAATCGTTCTTATGGATGAACCATTTAGTGCGTTAGATCCATTAAGTAGGGAACAGCTTCAGAAGGATATTGTACAGTTGCAAAAAAAGATTCAAAAAACAATCGTGTTCGTAACACATGATATGCAAGAAGCATTATCACTTGGAGATCGCATTTGTATTATGAAAGAAGGAAAAGTTGTTCAACTAGATACACCAGAAGGAATTATACATAATCCGAAAAATGAATTTGTAGAGGAGTTCATTGGAAATCGTGGACGAACTTGGTATGAGGAGAAAAGTGTAGCAGATGTATTGCCGCTTGATCAAAGTGTGCAATTAGAAGGGCAGGCACTATCATTACATTCTTCTTTACAAGAAGCGTTAGTTCGTGTGCGTGATGAGGAGATCGTTCCAGTTGAAGAAAACGGTCAATATATTGGAGCGTTAACAAGTCGTCATATCGTCAATTACATTGTTGAACAAATGAAGGAAAGAGGCTAAACAGTGACTAATTTTATACAAACGTTCCAAGAACGAAAAATAGAATTACTAACTGCATTAAGTGAGCATTTACAAATATCGCTTATTTCATTATTTTTTGCAGTAATTATAGCGGTGCCACTTGGCATTTTATTAACAAGAAAAGAACGAATGGCTGAATTTATAATAGGAACTTCTGCAGTAATGCAGACAGTGCCATCACTTGCATTACTCGGACTATTAATTCCGTTAGTAGGAATCGGAAAACTTCCAGCGATTATTGCATTAGTTGTGTATGCACTATTACCTATTTTACGAAATACATATACAGGAATAAGGGAATTAGATGAATCTCTAATAGAAGCCGCGAAAGCTATGGGGATGAATAGTTGGAGAAGATTGTGGAAGGTAGAACTTCCTCTTGCATTGCCTATCATTATGGCCGGTATTCGTACAGCGATGGTATTAATTGTTGGAACGGCTACATTAGCAGCTCTCATTGGTGCTGGTGGGCTCGGTAAGCTTATATTATTAGGCATAGATCGAAATGATCATGCACTTATCATTTTAGGGGCCGTACCAGCCGCGTTACTCGCTTTATTCTTTGATATAGTACTTCGCATACTTGAACGACCGAAACGCTCTTCTAAGCGTGTTATATTGACGATATGTATTGTTTGTATAATGATTGCTTCTCCATTTCTTTGGAGTACAGAAAAGAAAGATATTGTTATTGCGGGCAAACTTGGATCAGAACCTGAAATTTTAATTCAAATGTATAAGCAGCTTATTGAACAAGATACCGATTTAAACGTACAATTAAAACCAGGTCTTGGAAAAACAGCATTTGTATTTGAAGCGTTGAAATCCGGGGAAGTAGATATATACCCAGAATTTTCAGGAACAGCTTTATCTACTTTCGTGAAAGAAGAACCAAAGAGCACAAATCGTGATGAAGTATATGATCAGGCTCGCATTGGAATGGAAAAGAAATATAATATGGTTATGTTGAAGCCAATGGAGTATAACAATACATATGCACTAGCCATGCCGAAAAAAATAGCAGATCAAAAGAATATAAATACAATTTCTGATTTAGGGAATGTTGTGCAGGAAGCCAAAGTAGGGTTTACATTGGAATTTGCTGATCGTGAAGATGGTTATAAAGGAATGCAAAAATTATATAACTATAAGTTCTCGAATGTTAAAACGATGGAGCCGAAGCTGCGTTATAGCGCAATTCAATCTGGAGATGTTAACGTAATTGATGCATATTCAACAGATAGTGAATTGGAGCAATACGGACTGAAAGTGTTAAAAGATGATAAAGGGTTATTCCCACCTTATCAAGGAGCGCCATTATTAAGAAAAGAAACGTTACAGAAATATCCTGAACTTGAAAAGGTATTAAATAAATTATCTGGAAAGATTACAGATGAAGAAATGCGAAAAATGAATTATGAAGTTAACGTAAATGGTAAAAGTAGTGAAGAAGTCGCAAAACAATTTTTAGAAAAAGAGAATTTACTTCGTTAAATTTACAAGAAATATACAAATTTATATGTTTTAAATGACCGTTCATTACAAAATGAGCGGTTTTTTTGTGCATACTTATACATTTTTTCAAAAAAGTATTCCATTTTTGTTCATTTTCTTTTAGAATAAGTAATGTTTTCCTGAAAAAATATAAGAGAAACGTCTATTAGAGAAAAAGGTGACTTTAATAGTTGAACGAACATAACACCTAGAATGACAGATGGGGTGGTACAAATAGAAAAGAAGTTAGGATTTTTTCCGTTAATCGCATTAGTGGTTGGAACAATGGTTGGTGGCGGTGTTTTTAGTTTACCGCATGATTTAGCAGTAGGAGCAAACAGTGGTGCAATAATAATTGGCTGGTGTATTACAGCGATGGGAATGATTCCACTTGCGCTCGTATATCAAACGTTAGCAAGACAAAAACCGGAACTTGAAGGTGGAATTTATAGTTATGCACGTGCTGGTTTCGGTGAATATATTGGATTTAATAGTGCTTGGGGATATTGGCTAGCAGGAATCTTAGGTAATGTCGCAACAATTATGTTACTGTTTAGTACATTAGGTTATTTCTTTCCAATTTTCAAAGGAGGAAATAATGTTGCATCTATCGTTGGGGCATCACTTTTATTATGGACACTTCATTTTCTAATTTTATTTGGAATCCGTGAAGCTTCTATTATGAATGTTATCGCAACAATAGGGAAGTTAGTTCCAATCGTTTTATTTATTGTTGTAATGGTAACAGCCTTTCGCTGGGACACATTTACACATGATTTTTGGGGAGAAGGAACCTTCTCACTTTCCGCTATACTTGGTCAAGTGAAAAATACAATGCTTGTAACACTTTGGGTTTTCATTGGAGTTGAAGGAGCGGTTGTATTATCCGGAAGAGCGAAGAATAGCCGAGATGTTGGTAAGGCAACAGTAATGGGACTTATTTTAGTAATGTCCATATATATTTTAATTTCTGTTCTGTCAATGGGAGCGATGACAAGAAGCGAACTTTCTGTGCTAGAAACTCCGTCAATGGGACATGTATTAGAGCATGTTGTTGGTTCATGGGGTGCAGTTGCGATTAACATTGGGTTAGTTGCTTCACTTGTCGGTACATTAATTGGCTGGTTTTTACTTGTTTCTGAAATTTCTCATGTAGCCGGAAAAGATGGCGTATTTCCGAAAGTCTTTACGAAGACAAATAAAAAGCAAACACCGCACATGGCATTATGGATTTCAAATGGTGTTGCCCAAATTATATTTATCATCGTTCTGTTTTCAGAATCAACATATCAAATTATGTATTTCATTGCATCAACATCAATTTTATTACCATATTTATTATCAGCATTATTCCAATTTAAATTAGTCATTACAAACGAGCTAAAAGACGCTAAATTAAAAAATGGAGCGTTAGCTTTAATTGCTTCTATTTACTCTGTATGGCTTCTTTATGCAGCTGGTTTAAAGAATTTACTACTAGTTTCAATTGTGTATGGAATTGGAATTATTGTTTACACGTTTGCAAGAAAAGAACAAGGGAACCGTTGCTTTGCAGGTGCAGAGAAATATGTGATGTGGGCAATTATTATTGCGGCTATCACATCACTGTATATGTTATTAACTGGAAATATAAAAATGTAAAAAGTCCTTTTCATTTAAAGGGCTTTTTTCTTTGTTTAGAGAATATTTACTACATAAGATATTCAGGAGGGATGAGAATGGAAGAAAAAGAACAGTTGTCTAGAATAATTGATTTAGCTAGTGAGTTAAGGAAAGTATTAGTGCAAGAATCTTTTTTTAATCATCATCCTGAACTGAGAGGAGTCATTGAGAATTTAGCAAGTTCTGTTGAAAATTTGGCGGAATTGCAAAAAAGTAAAGATGAAAACGCTGAAGATCGATTACGTTACGTACTTGCTAAAATGAAAATTGCTCATAATGCAATTTTACAAGAGAAAAAAGCATTTCCTTCTCATTAATATACGTTTTAATTTTGAACCTGGCGGATAACGTCAGGTTTTTTATTTCTAGTTTTTCGTTTCTTTCATACACTAAGAATAGTATGAAAAAAGAAGGTGACTAAGGTGAAATTACATAAAGCTCTTCAGCCAAGTTTTATAAAACGAATGTACTATATGAGATTTTTAGGGAAATTTACAAAAGCTGAAAAAGAGAAGAGTGGAGAGAATTTCTTTGTACAATGCTTATCGCCAATACCATTCACTTTACAGGAACAATTTGCAAATGAACCCTATGTATTTGAAGGATTATGTAGTAATAAAAAGAATGAAAAAATCTTTTTGGAATTAAAGAAGAGGAAATTAGAAAAGCAATTAGTGATGTTTCGTCTTTATTATGAAAGAGGAAATGTATACGTGGAGTTAATATGTACAGAAGAACCGAAAGAAATAGCAAGCAGCTATAAAATGATTCCGGCACCTAAAGTTACAAATAATAAAAAAAGAGAATCTTTAGAACGAAAACTTAGCAACGGTTATTTATCATTCCTAATGCCTAAATTTCCGAAGGACTTTGAGCCTCCCGAATTATTGTGGCACGATGGAAGACTGTATGGAAACATATCCTTAAAGTCATCAATTAGCTCAATCGCATATTTTGAACAGAAACGTGAATGTAAATATATAAACTGCAGTGACTGGACGAAGTATGTAGAAATAGCGGTAGAAGATCAATTATATTTTGTAAGTGATCATGTGTATGAGCAATTAAAAAAACGAATGCATGAAGAAGGTAAGCTAGTTGAAGTAGAGGATATAAAAGTGCAAAAAGATGAATGGGAATGGGATGAGCGTGAATCGTCCTTTTTACAGTATGTACAAAGTATGGTGCATAATAAAGGGCTATATTTGGATGCAACGGATATTTATAATTTCCATATAAGTGTAAAAACAAATATGTTAACGATTCTTGGTGGTATACCGGGCGTTGGGAAATCACGTTTTGTGCAAACTTATGCAGAAGCATTAGGATTACAGTATGGGGAAGAATTGGTTTGGATTCCAATTTCACCATCGTATCAAGAACCACATGATTTACTTGGTTACCTTCATCCAAATGGTACTTTTATTGAAAGTGAAACGAAGTTAGTTAGGACGTTAATGAAGGCGAAAGAAAATCCCAATCAACTGTATATAATCGTTTTTGATGAAATGAACATGTCACATATTGAGCATTGGTTTACTCCATTTTTATCTGTTCTTCAACTTGAAACAAAAAATCGTATTTTAAACTTGTATGAGGGTGTTCAGGACATTGAGAATTCAATTCCATCAACAATTGAAATTGGAGAAAATATTATATTTGTAGGTACTGTGAATTTTGATGAAACAACGAAAGAGCTCTCCGATCGATTATTAGACCGAACGAACTTAATAACGTTACAAAAAATTCCGTTTTGTGAGATGGGCATGGAACTGGGGAAAGTCGTATTACACCCACCTTTGAAAGTAACAGCGGGAGAATTTCGGATAAATTGGATGAGAAATAAAGCGATGATTGAAGTGTTTTCTGAAGAAGAATTAGAGCTATTAGATAAGTTGCATGTCGTATTGTCATCACATGATGCGTCTAAGGGAATTTCTTTCCGATGTGCAAACGCAATTGCGACTTATTTGCAAAATATACCGTTCCAAAATAACCATACCTATATGATCAGTAGAGAAGAAGGGTTTGATTTACAAATAAAGCAGCGTGTATTGACGAAAATCAGAGGGACCGAAATGATGGTTGGTTCTTTACTTTCTGAAGAAGCAAAAAGGGGAGCGACCTTAGTACCTCTTTTGCAATCTGCACTTGCAAACAGAGTATCTACATTTGAACACTCTTTAGCATATATACGAGAAAAACGTAGGGAACTGGAGCTGTATGGATATGCAAAATGAAGGGCGTTACGAAACAAAAATCGTTGATACGAATGAAACGCTCCCTTTTGTATTAAAGTTAATCATTGGAAATGAGGGGAAAGGAGATTATATTTTATTAAATCGTCTTTGTACATCTACTACAGCATTAGTTCAATGCATTTATAAAGTACAAGAATTAAAACCGATTAGATTGCAGTACAATTATGAAATCCCAATGAATATTACTTTTATATGGAATAAAGTATATGAGGGACAGAAAAATATAAAAGAGGCTCAATATGAAATAAATGAAAAAAAACAAAGAGTATTAATATATGAACATGGGAAAACAGAATTCTTTTATCCATGGCGCTGTGGTTTATACCATTTTGAAGTTCGTATAGAAGATACAACGTATTATGGTGCTTTTCAAATCGTACCGAAAAACTTTTTTGATGATCAATTTGAAATGATTCAAGACTATGTGAAGTCAATTTTAAATGAGTTGATTTTGGATAGAGGTTATTATAAAAAGACTTTCTCTGCACTTAGCGATATTGAGGATTCTTCTTATTTAGTGTTGCTTAGAAAGTTACCCCAAAAAATGAAGATGATAAAGCAAATCTTTAAGAAAATAGAATCAAGCTCAAAATTTATAAATGTATATAAATGGGAAGGAAAAGAGAGAAAGCCAACAAGAAAAGGAACCATAGTGGCAGAAAGAAAACCTTATGCAAAACATTATAATCGTAAGTTTATAGAACAAAAAAATAGTAAGGAAAATGCATTTCTTAAATATAAATCGATGCAATTTTATCACTATTTAATTGAAGCTAAAAGTTTTTTACGTCAAACAATTGAAATATTAGAAAGAGAAAAAAAGAAAAAATCAGAAGAGTTTCAAGCCGTAAAAACAATTATACAAACAATTGAGCGTAATGGATCAGTAACCGATAGAGAGAAGCAAAAATATAAAAATATACATTTACTAAAAGAAGCCGATTTACGAAAGAGCTCAATGAAAATACAAGAATATAAAATATTGGCGCACATTGTTCATGAAAATGTACAATACTTTCAAATGTTAATGCACTCCTCGTTTTGGAGGGAAGTTACTGAAACAAGTAACATGAACTTACATGATCTACCGATACCACATCAACAATTACTACATCATTTAGAAGTACTCCCGCAGTATACGGATCAATCTCCATCGTTATTATTTGTTTATAAGCCAACGTTTTTAGTGTATGAATATTACGCTTTTTTTATCGTTATTTCAATTTTAGAGCAAATTGGTTTTGAGGCTAGAAATTCCATTCGTGAACAAATACAAGAACATTTTTATGTAGATGGATTACAAGATGGAACGACAGTAGTTTTACAACGAGATGATTTAAAGGTGCATGTCGCATTTAATGACTTAATTGAAACACATCCTCTTATTGCATTAAGTAAAGGGAGTAATTTTTACAATGGTGAGGATACGAAGAAGCCAGATATTCGCTTAGACTGTTATGTAAAAGAAGATGGGAAATACGTATATAAATCTTCTATTATTATTGAAGTGAAGTATAGTCCAATGTACAATATTTTTCAGCACGTCGGAAATACGAAAGCAACTGAGCAAATGTATAAGTATTGGTCTATAAAGTATGTAGAAGAACAGGATGGAAAGCGAGTCTATTATCGAAGGTCAATTTATGAAGTCATTTGTGTATATCCAGGAAGCCATATGCATAGTAAAAAAATTGAGTCTGGATGTGGTGTTTTCTTACAGTTATATCCATATAAGACGAAACAAGGGGAAGAGAAATTAGCTGGAAAACATGGGATGGTACAAATTTTTGAAAAGTGGTTAAAAAGCATTGAGAAGTAAAAGAAATCCTTTTTCATAAAGGATTTTTTTAGATTAAGAAGAATTATATGCTGTATGGAAAGAAACATATTGTAAGTTAGATTTGAAAAGTGATACGAATGTGTTATTAAAAGGAATGTGAGCGCGGGATAAAAGTCGATTAAATTGGAATCTAATTCATTTTGCAGAATATAATAAGTAATAAATATTTTTAGTTGCATACGAAGATTTGTTCTTATATGATAGATAGTGAAAGCGTTATCAAAAACAGAGCGACGATGGGAAAGGCGGTTAAATATGTTCCAGCGTGTTCAAACAAAGGAAGAACATTTTGGGTTCGAGCAACTATGGGGAGATTTTTGTGAAGAAAGAAACTTAATGTTCGTAGAACGTAATTTAAATCCATCACGATTTTTATTAATAGAAGATGAACATCCTATTGGTACAGTAGAATGTATTAAGTATACGGTACCTGAACAATCAAATTCTGAGTTTTTCTATCCGTTTTCTAAAAATGATTTAGTAAAAGATTTGAAGAATGTGTATGAAATAGGCAAGTTAAGTATTTCGAAAACGTCTCGTGGGAGAGGACATTTCAAAAGGCTAACAGCTATTTTATTTATACATGCGTTAGAAACAAAAGCTGAATGGTACATTGCAGCAGTAACAAAAAGAATGTATATGTATTTACTTACACTCGGTTTTCCAATTGAACCGATAGATAATCCATTTCAGTTTCATGATACTTTACAAGGTGTACCAGTAAGAATTCATGCTCGAAAAGGGGTTACGCATTTGTATTCTTTAAAAGAATTTCGTGATGTGATTCAAGGGAATGCTCATGCACAGGCATTAATTGCAGAATACAGTAAAAATATTATGTTAACGAAATAAAACGAAGTGAATATGTATAATAAAGAGAATAATATTTTTATAAGATATAACTCTTCATTAAAAAAGACCCTTATTATTTTAATAAGGGTCTAAAAATTATAATCCAAATATACTAAAAATCATTTTGCGGCGCTTCGGTTTCTTTTCTCGTTCGTATGTTGGTTTTGAATCAGGAGTAATATAAATGGGTTCTTCTTTCGTTAGGGCAGCTTCTAATTTTTGAATTCGTTCTAACATTTCCTCCATTTCACGACGGTGTTGTAAAAGTTGGTACGTGACGACATCATTTGCCTTATCTTGCATTTGTTCTTCCATTCGATCGAGTCTTCTCGTCATAGTGTTTAATTGATCAGCTAATTGTTCAAAATCATTCGATGATATGTTTTGAACAATTGTATTGACTTGAGTTTTTAATTCTTCAACCTCATTTGAGGAAGTCTTTTGAGTAGGTTGAGGATTTTGAGACTGCTCTATTTGAAATAGATGGTGTTCTAACATTTGATCGACATCATCTTGTGTGAAAATAAAGTGGCCATATTTGTTTTTTTCTATCGTAAGATTTAATTGTTGCGCGATCCGGACAACAGCCTTTGGGCTAACACCTAATTTTTTTGCGATAAATGGTGTTTTATATTCCAAAATAATCCCTCCTATATATATCCTGTTGAATGATTTCGAGCTATGAAGTAAGTTCCCTTCAAGTGCGACAAAAGAAGTGTGGAATCGGCAAAGAAAGTGTTTTTTCACGAAATTGAGTTGAGAAGAATAGTTCGTTTAAATAAAAATGTTTTATCGTAACATTTAGAATAATTTGACTAGTGTAAATGAATTAGATTATCATAATGATAAATATCTTTTTTATGTATGCATATAATATATAAAAAGGTGGTTGCTAATGTAGAATTTTGTTAGAGTATTAGAATGCTTACTTCACTTGAATAAAATTAAGTAGGAGGTGGCTTCCTTGCTTACAATGTAAGTAAGGAAAAGTATTTGGACATATATAGTATAAGTATAGTGATTGTTTTAATTGCCTTAACGGCATTTTTCGTTGCAGCAGAATTTGCAATTGTTAAAGTGAGAAGTTCACGAATTGACTATTTAATTGCAGAAGGAAATAATCGTGCAACATCGGTGAAAACAGTCATTACAAACTTAGACGAATATTTATCTGCTTGTCAGCTAGGAATTACTGTTACAGCTTTAGGAATTGGGTGGTTTGGTAAACCTGCGTTAAAGCAAATGTTTGATACGCTTTTTGCAAATTGGAATATCTCTACTCAACTAGCAGACATTTTTGCTGTAATTTTAGTATTTTTGTTAATTACTTTTTTACATGTTGTAATAGGGGAATTGGCCCCAAAAACATTTGCAATTCAAAAATCTGAACAAGTAAGTTTGCTTGTTTCTAAGCCGTTAATTTTCTTTTATCGTATTGCATTCCCATTTATTTGGATATTAAATGGTTCAGCTCGAATCATTACGAAGCTGCTAGGGTTGAAACCGCCGAAGGGGCATGATGAGGTTCATTCAGAAGAAGAATTACGGTTGTTAGTTTCAGAGAGTTATAAAAATGGTGAAATTAATCAATCTGAATATAAATATGTAAATAAAATTTTTGAATTTGATGATCGGATTGCAAAAGAAATAATGGTACCTCGAACTGAAATGAATATTATAAGTAAAGAAATGCCTGCTGAAGAAGCTTTGCAAAAAATGTCTCGTGAAAAATATACAAGGTATCCAGTAGTTGATGGCGATAAAGACCACGTAATAGGTTTTGTGAATTTTAAAGATATTTTTACTGAGTTTGTACAACATAAAGCTGTTAATAAAAAGACAGTAGAGCAATATATGAGACCAATTATTTTAGTTATCGATTCTATCCCAATTCATAATTTGTTTTTAAAAATGCAAAAAGAAAGAACACATATTGCTATATTGATAGATGAATATGGTGGGACATCTGGACTTGTTACTGTTGAAGATATTCTGGAAGAAATTGTTGGAGATATTCAGGATGAGTTTGATACGGATGAGCAGCCAGAAATTCAACAAGTTAGTGAAACGAAGACGATACTAGAGGGAAAAGTACTTGTTAGTGAAGTGAATACGTTATTTGGTTTAGGGATTGATGATGATGGTGTTGATACAATTGGTGGTTGGATTTTAACGAAGAATATAGAGATTGCTGAAGAGGATTCCATTGAAATTGAAAATTATAAGTTTTGTGTGAAAGAATTAGATGGACACTATATAAAAAGATTGGAAGTTACAAAGATAGTAGAATCGATTGTTATTTTAGAAGATGAAAAACAAATTTCATTACAAGAGCAAATTAGCTCGTAAACTCTGCTAAATAGCAGAGTTTTTTTGAGCATAATGTTTTTTGAGGGATAGGGGCTATGATACAATGACATAAGTCAGACCTTTCACTAGGTGAAGTATTGTTGTATACATATATTTGGAAGGAGAAGAAGTATGAAAAAGCATTTATATATAAATGGAGATTGGAAATCTGTAAACACGTATAAACCATTATACGCACCATATTCTGAAGAAACATTAGCGGAAATTGCACAAGGAACGGAAGAAGATGTAAAAGAGGCTGTTACTTCTGCAAAAAATGCAATGATAAAAATGAATAAATTATCTGCATATGATCGTGCGACTATTTTAGAGAAAGTTGCACAAAAAATGGATGAAAGAAGAGAAGAATTTGCAGAGATTATTGCAAAAGAAGCTGCAAAACCAATACGTGCTGCAAGGGGAGAAGTAGATCGTACTGTTCAAACGTACAAATTTGCAGCTGAAGAAGCGAAGCGTATATATGGTGAGACATTGCCATTAGATGCCGCACCTGGTGCGGATGGGCGTATTGCATATACAATCCGAAAGCCGATTGGGGTTATAGGGGCTATTACACCATTTAATTTCCCGTTAAATTTAGTAGCGCATAAAGTTGGACCAGCAATTGCTGCTGGAAATACAGTTGTATTAAAGCCAGCTGATCAAACGCCATTATCATCTTATGCATTAGTTGAGTTATTTGAAGAGGCAGGATTGCCAAATGGAGCTTTAAATATCATTTCTGGCCCTGGCGCTACGGTTGGTGAGGCAATCGTCAAAAATGATTACGTTGCTGCTATTACTTTTACCGGAAGTCCAAAAGTTGGAATCGGAATAAAACAAAAGGCTGGGCTCAAACGAGTTACGTTAGAACTAGGCTCAAATGCTGCTGTTATTATTGATGAAGATGTAGAGTTAACAGATGAAATAATTGAACGTGTAAAATGGGGAGCATTTGTTAATAATGGGCAAGTTTGTATTTCCGTACAACGTGTTTTTGTACATGAAACGAAAATGCATGAATTTCTCTCGAAGCTAAAGAAAGCGATGGAATCAGTTGTTGTTGGTGATCCACTGCTTGAGGAAACGGATGTATCAGCTTTAATTTCAAAAAAAGATGTAGAGCGAATTGATATGTGGGTTCAAGAAGCAATCAAGGAAGGAGCAACTGTTTTATGCGGTGGTAAGAAGCGGGATGCAAGAATTTTTGAACCGACTGTATTAACAAATGTTCCAGATCATGTATCTGTGCAGTGCCAAGAAGTATTCGGTCCACTCATGACAGTAAATACATTTAAAGAATTTGATGAAGCGATTGAGCAAGTAAATAATTCGCGTTACGGCTTACAGGCAGGAGTATTTACAAATAATTTATTTAAAGCAATGCGTGCAATCGATGAGTTAGAGGTTGGTGGTGTCATGATTAATGATATTCCAACGTTCAGAGTAGATCATATGCCTTATGGTGGTGTGAAAGAAAGTGGCACGGGGCGCGAAGGAATTAAATATGCAATAGAAGAAATGACAGAAATGAAATTAGTATGTATTAAAAAATAAATTAGAAAAACTTAGACTTTGCGCTAAAAAAACGAGTAGGAAATGTTTACGATTCCATACTCGTTTTTT
Organism: Bacillus sp. FSL K6-1218; assembly: GCF_038006445.1. NCBI lineage: Bacteria > Bacillati > Bacillota > Bacilli > Caryophanales > Bacillaceae > Bacillus > Bacillus sp. FSL K6-1218. The sequence continues at coordinate 2,229,704 of NZ_JBBOVE010000001.1, forward strand.
ACGCTTCTAGTAACTATTTAATTAAGTGTAACTTTTACTTCATTTCTTGTTTGAAAATAGTATCTTCTACATAAATTTGTTCTTTATCTACAGCAGTAGCATGAGTTAATACTAAACCGATTGGTGTTTTTGTATCTTTATTTTGAACAATTGTAAAAGGAACATTTTTTTCGTTTGCTAATTTAATGTATTTTGATAAATGTGGGTAAGCAATGCCACCATTTAGGAGGAGTTGTAATGATTGAGAAGAGCGCATGCTACCCGCCACTTCAGAGTATACATTACTTTGCATTACTTGACCGATCGTTAAAGCGATTTCTACACGCTCACGTAATGTAGTTAAATACATATTACGTTCTTCTGGTTTGTTTTGCTTTTGGCCGTAAATGCCTTCTTGGAGATAATCTTCCACATTTTTATTTACCATATTTTTCACACCTTTCATTTTCTATTGTACGCAAGAATTAAAAATGATGCAAAAAAAGTCGTGTTGACTACGGAAATAATGAAAATGTGTGAAGGAAAAAGGGTATTTGCATACAATTAGTTAAATAAGAAAGAAAAAAATAATTTTATCAACAGAAATTAACAAAATGTGACAAAAATCTATTAACGAATCATCTTTTTTGTGTTAATATTCAAAATATAAAGGGTATTCGTCGTATGGAAATGGAGGGAATGGAGGTTTTTCCAATCGATAAGGATATTAAAGAAATATTTTGTTCACACTTGAAAAACAATAGGCACCAATTCGTAGAGAACTGGAAAAACAAAATGATAATTTCCGAAAAAGATCCATTTAAACTAGAAGTAGTTCAAAATGGAGAGGATTTACTAGAGTTGATTATCGAACTTACTATGGAAGATAAAGATATAAATTATCTTCAACCGTTATGCGAGAAAATTGCTATTGAACGTGCTGGAGCAGATGCGAATATTGGAGATTTTGTTTATAACGCAAACGTGGGAAGAAATGAACTTTTCGAAGCGATGTGTGAATTAGATGTTAGCGCTCGTGAATTGAAACCAATTATGGCAAAAATACATACTTGTTTTGACAAATTAATTTATTATACTGTTTTAAAATACTCGGAAATTATATCGAAGAATTTAGAGGAAAAACAGCAATATATTAATGAAACACATAAAGAAAGGCTGACGATTTTAGGGCAAATGTCAGCTAGTTTTGTACATGAATTTCGTAATCCGCTTACTTCCATTATGGGATTTGTCAAACTATTAAAGGCAGATCATCCGAGTTTATCGTATTTAGATATTATTTCGCATGAATTAGATCAATTAAATTTTCGTATTTCGCAATTTTTACTCGTATCGAAAAAAGAAATGTGGAATGAATCGGAACGGTTTTGGCTTAATGACTTGTTTCAAGACATTATACAATTCTTATATCCGAGTTTGGTCAATGCGAATGTTGCAATTGAAAAGAATTTACCGTATCCAATTCCGCTTGTTGGTTATCGAAGTGAAGTAAGACAAGTATTTTTAAACATATTAATGAATTCAATTGATGCTCTTGAATCAATGAAAGAAGAACGAAAAATTATCATTGATGTATTTGAAGAAGATCAAGCTATTCGAATTGTGATAAAAAATAATGGACCAATGATTCCAGCTGAAAATGTAGAAACGATTTTTGAACCGTTTGTAACTACTAAAAAGTTAGGAACTGGTATTGGCTTATTTGTATGTAAACAAATTGTGGAAAAACATAATGGGTCCATTATGTGTCGATCAGATAACGATTGGACAGAATTTCAAATTGCATTTCAAAAATAAACAGTCTACACCAAATGAATGGTGTAGACTGTTTTAATTTGTGAGTATAACGGCTTCCAATTTAGGATCTTTAGTTGAATAACCTACTATTGAAATTGTATAAATAACATTTGGTTCAACATTGAATTTCGGTATAGTCAATAAAACGTTTTTATTATCTGCGAGTGAAATTTCAATATCCGCTGTACCGGGGCTAACTTGCAAAAAATCTGTTATCTGTTTAAAGAGTACATTTTCAAATAAATGATCTCCATCTTTTAAATCGATATTTACAACAGGGGTATCTGGAGAGAAATGTGCAAAGCGTATTTTGGCTTGACCAGCTGGTAAATGTGTATTATCAAGTATAGGTTGTAATTGTAGGTGATTATCACTATTTATTGCAGCAAGAGTATAAGTATGATTTCCCATTATTGGTACCAATGCTGAAAAGATTGGAGTTTCATTTCCGACAGGGACAATATCTATACGGTATTTACCTTGTACTAATGATAAATAAGGGCTGAATTGCTTAAATGAAATATTTTTAATACCTTTTTGTCCGTTTACTAAAATGTCAACCGCCGGTATATTTGGATCGGCATGAAAAATTCTTATATGTGACGGTAAAGTAGCTTCTTGTGAATCCCTTGTTTCATGCGCCTGTACAAGTTTTGAAAGTGCATCGCAATATTTCATATATAATTCTATATATTTTTTAGGATCACGAAACTGATAGTAACGTGCGAGCTGTTCGTATTGCGTAACTTCTTGTCCATATTTTTCAATTTCAGATTGAGACATGAACATTCCTCCTTTGTCATCATTAAAATTATATGCGAAGCAAGAAAGCGGTTATGCGAAAAAATGATTTTATAAAGGGGAAAATTAAAAATTTACAACAAATATGTTGTCATAAAGAGGTGCTTGTGCTTACGAGTATTTCGCAGAGTAAAGCAGTACATATGATTGCACGAAAGTAAAATAAATGCCAAATTGAAAGTGCATTTCAATAACATATTGAATACATGTCCAGCAATCGCTAGAAAACTAGGGTTTTTTTAAATTATAGGCAAATACACATACAAAGTGATAATTGTCCTACATAAATTATAAAGGAAAGGTAGTTTGAATCTGAGGAAAGGGATGCCACTTCGGGATAGGGATATCCTGATAGTAATTGTGAATGAAGTTATGAAAAGGTTTTGTGTTATAGGCTGTAGGATGAATTTGTAAACTTGATTTTTCTATTTATTTTAGCAATTGACAGTATTAACCCATAAGAGAGCGTCATGACGAACTGATTAATGTGGTTAATCGGTTCTTTTTTTATAGTTTAAAAATGAAAAATTCACATATTAAATATGAATCTGAACTGATTAGAAAGGTGTAGCGTTGTCGAAATTTGTTTTAAAATATGCAATTTAAAGTAGGATAATAGGAAGGAGTTTAACGGGAGTTCCGTCGAAGTGTACAGAATGTCGGCATTTGAGGGCAGGTGGCATTATGCTATAAAAACATTTGGTGATGTAGTCATTTCATATAAAAGGGAGGGTTACTTGGGCGTATAGAAAAGGGTTGGTCTTCGTTTTGAGTTCTGAATTTTCTGTTTTATAGGTATTTTTAAGCACTCATTTGTATATTTTATAATAGTTTTTTGATAAATTCACTGCTTTTGCAGAGGATTCTTTTTTATGAAAGAAACGTCAATTTTCTTCATATATATATACAAATTGGAGAAATGGGGGAGCGCTATGCGCGATTACTTAATTAAACCACTTGTTGGTCAGCCGTATCCAATGATTTCACATGGAAAAGGTGTTTATTTGTATGATCAAAATGGTAATAAATATTTTGATGGTTCGTCAGGAGCAATTACGGCAGGTATTGGGCATGGCGTAAAGGAGATTGCAGACGTTATTAAAAAGCAAGCTGAGGAGATTGCTTTTGTTTATAGATCACAGTTTACGAGTGAACCAGCTGAAAAATTAGCGAAGAAGTTAAGTGATTTAAGTGTAGGAGATTTGAACTGGAGTTTCTTTGTAAATAGTGGTACGGAAGCAAATGAAACAGCTATGAAAATTGCAATTCAGCATTTTCAAGAGCGAGGTATTCAAGGGAAACATAAAATTTTATCAAGATGGATGAGTTATCACGGTATTACGATGGGTGCGTTATCGATGTCTGGTCACCCACTACGTAGACAACGTTTCGTATCTATTTTGGAAGATTATCCAACTATACCAGCTCCATATTGTTTCAGGTGTCCTGTTCAAAAGGTATATCCAACTTGTCAGCTGGCATGTGCGACTGAATTAGAAAGATCAATTGAAAGAATTGGTGCAGAGCATATTGCTGCTTTTATTGCTGAGCCGATTATCGGAGCAGCTGGAGGCGCGGTTGTTCCGCCAAAAGACTATTATAAAGTCGTTAAAGATATTTGCAACCATTACGATATTGTATTTATTGCGGATGAAGTAATGACTGGGCTTGGTCGTACGGGAGCATGGTTTGCGATGGAGCATTGGGGTGTAGAACCTGATATTATGACACTTGGTAAAGGGTTAGGAGCGGGATATACACCGATGGCAGCGACAGTTGTAAGTGATCGTGTTATGGAACCAATATTACGTGGATCACGTTCAGTAATGAGCGGTCATACGTTAAGTGCAAATCCATTGTCTGCAGCAACGGCTTTAGCTGTTATTGAATATATGGAGAAACATAATCTCCCTGAAAAAACAGCAGAAAAGGGAGAGTATTTAATAAAAGGCTTACAGAAAGTTCAACAACAATCGACAATCATTGCTGATGTGCGAGGAAAAGGGTTGCTGATTGGAGTAGAATTGCAACCGTTTACAAAAGCGTCGGAGCTTATTTCGGTTGCAGCTAAAAATGGCCTGCTTTTATACCAAGCAGTTTCAGGGCAAGCAGGAAAAGAAGATAGTGCACTGCTTGTAGCACCGCCAATGACAACTACATATTCCGAGTTAGATGAATTACTTTCAATTTTCTCTAAAAGTGTGGAAGAGATGATGCAAAAAGGAGGGCATAGTATCGCATGACAACTATTACAAATACATTCGGTAAATTAAAAGAAATTGAGGAAGTAATTTCTTTGTTCCATGATGATATGACATTAATGTTTGGGGGATTTGGAGGGATTGGATCCCCTCCATCTTTAATACAGGCAATTTTAGAAAAAGGCGTTACAAATTTAAATTTGGTTGGAAATGACACTGGATTTCCTGATGTAGGTATCGGTCGTCTTGTTACAAATGAAAGAGTTAAATCACTAATTACTTCTCACATTGGCTCCAATCCAAATGCAGGAAGGCAACTAAACGAGGGAAGATTACAAATTGAGTTTTCTCCGCAGGGAACATTAGCAGAGCGCATTCGTGCTGGTGGCGTTGGTCTTGGTGGTGTTTTAGTTGATGTAGGTGTTGATACGATTGTGGAAGAGGGAAAACGAACAGTTGAAATGAATGGTAAGACATATTTAGTTGAAACAGCATTAACTGCTGAAGTTTCAATTGTATATGCGAAAAAGGCAGATCCGTTTGGTAACCTTGTTTTTGACAAAAGTGCACGAAATATGAATCCTCACGTAGCTATGGCTGGGGATATAACAATTGTAGAAGCAGAAGAAATAGTCCCGCTAGGAAGTTTAGATCCAGAGGAAATTGTCGTTCCAGGAGTTTTCGTAAATTATATTGTACCGTCGGAAGGAGTGAACTGGAAATGGGTATGGGCGTAGAAGTTAGGGATAAGATTGCTAGGCGAGCGGCGAAAGAAATACAAAATGGCATGATTGTAAATTTAGGTATTGGCATACCATCGCTTGTACCAAATCATTTGCCTGACGATATAAATGTTATGTTTCATGCGGAAAATGGAATCGTCGGCATGGGACCAACGCCAAGTAAAGGGAATGAAGATGAAAATTTGTGTAACGCAGCAGGCTTACCAACTTCTCTTATAACAGGAGCGAGTTATTTCGATAGCTGCACAGCGTTTGGTATGATTCGGAAAGGTTTGCTAGATATAACGATTCTTGGTTCATTACAGGTAAGTGAAAACGGTGATTTAGCTAACTGGATTGTACCTGGAAAACGTGTTCCAGGTATTGGTGGAGCAATGGATTTAGCACAAAAAGCGAAGCGGGTCGTTGTTGTGATGAATCATGTTGATAAGTACGGTAATGCAAAAATTGTTTCAGAGTGTACATTGCCATTAACCTCAAAGAAATGTGTAGATTTAATTATTACTGATATGGCGGTCATGGAGGTAACTCCGAGTGGACTTATATTACAAGAATTAATGAGCCCATACACAGTAGAAGATGTAAAACGACATACAGAAGCTGATTTTCAAATTAGTTCTAACTTACTAGTAATTGAATGAAGGGAGATGTAATATATGGAGCAATTAAAAAAGCAAGTTTGTGATTATATTGAGAGCCATGAAGAGGAAAGTGTGAAATTTTTAAAACGATTAATTCAAGAAAAGAGCGTATCTGGTGATGAAAGTGGTGCGCAGGCAATTGTGATTGAAAAATTACGTGAATTAGGTTTAGACCTCGATATATGGGAGCCTTCTTTTTCTAAAATGAAAGATCATCCTTATTTTGTATCACCCCGTACAAGTTTTTCAGATAGCCCAAATATTGTAGCAACTTTAAAAGGAAGTGGCGACGGGAAATCTATGATATTAAATGGGCATATTGATGTAGTTCCAGAAGGGGATGTGAATCAGTGGGAACATCATCCTTATAGTGGTGAGAGAATAGGAAATCGTATATATGGCCGTGGAACGACGGATATGAAAGGGGGAAATGTCGCACTCATGCTTGCGATGGAAGCGATTATTGAATCTAGCATTGAATTAAAAGGAGACATCTATTTTCAAAGTGTAATAGAAGAGGAAAGTGGCGGAGCAGGGACATTAGCAACTATATTACGAGGATATAAGGCAGATGGTGTCATTATTCCAGAGCCTACTAATATGAAGTTTTTCCCGAAACAACAAGGTTCCATGTGGTTTCGTCTACGTGTAAAAGGGAAAGCTGCACACGGTGGAACACGTTATGAAGGGGTTAGTGCAATTGAAAAAAGTATGTTTGTTATAGAACATGTAAGAAAGCTAGAGGAGAAAAGAAATAGTCGAATTACAGATCCGTTATTTAAAGGGATTCCAATTCCAATTCCAATTAACATTGGGAAAATTGAAGGAGGGAGTTGGCCAAGTTCTGTTCCAGATGAATTAATTTTAGAAGGAAGATGCGGTGTTGCGCCGAATGAGACTATAGAGGCGGCAAAAGAAGAGTTTGAGAATTGGATTGTTGAATTAAATGATGTGGACAATTGGTTTGTTGAAAATCCAGTAGAAGTAGAGTGGTTTGGAGCGAGATGGGTTCCTGGTGAATTAGAAGAGAATCATGAACTCATTACAACACTTCATCACAACTTTGTTGAAATCGAAGGGAACGAACCAATTATTGAAGCATCTCCGTGGGGGACTGATGGAGGTTTATTTACACAAATTGCAAACGTACCAACAATAGTATTTGGTCCAGGAGAGACGAAAGTAGCACACTATCCAAACGAATATATAGAAGTTGATAAAATGATAGCTGCCGCAAAAATTATTGCATGTACATTACTAGATTGGTGTGAGGTGAAAAAATGAAATACTATGAATCTTTTAGAGAACAGACGAATTGTTATACAGTAGAAGGCGTTTTAGATTATTTTAATAAGCGTATTCGGGTAGATCACTATACAGGAAATGTTGAAAGTATTATACAGACAATTGACGAACTAGCAGAGGAACATTCTTTCACTAAATGTATTATTAAAGGAAAGGGAGAGCATGTTTCAACATGGCTCTCTTTCGGTTTTTTGTTGGAAGCAACGATACCTCATTATTTTCAAGGACACGATGCATACTTTTTTGTGAAATATAATAATGATGAAAGACGAAATAGTATGCATTGGACTGAGGAAGATACTATATTAAGCGGTGTAAAAGGAAAAGAAATAAAAGAAAAAGTAGTTCCAGAGAAATTTTTGCTGAGAAAAACGACTGAAGAAGATGTAGAAGAATTAGCAACTGTATTCGGAAAAGTATTTGAAGTGTATCCGACACCTTTAAATGAAGCGAGTTATGTATTACAGACGATGAAAGAAGACGATACAATTTACTACGTATATGAATATGAGGGAAAAATTATTAGTACAGCATCTGCAGAAATGAATATAAAAGAAGGGAATGCAGAATTAACGAATTGTGCTACTTTACCTGAATATCGTAAACATGGATTTATGAAAAGTTTACTAATTAAATTAGAGGAAGAGCTTCGAGAAAGATCTATTTTCTGCTCCTATACAATTGCTCGATCGCTTTCTTTCGGAATGAATGCTGCCTTTCATCAATTAGGTTATACGTATACAGGAAGACTGGCGAATAATTGCTACATTTTCGATAAGTTGGAAGATATGAATATATGGGTGAAAGATCTATCTAGCTATTCGAAAGCAGTAAAACTTCCGCCTCAAAATTCGGCTGTAAAGCAAAACAGTTAGGTGGAGCTGGGTGTTCGAAAAAGCCGTACTAATTAAAATATAAAATTAATCAAAATTATAGAACGGAATCGTCATGCTTACAATCGCACATAGGTATGCCGAAAATTCGGCATGTAATTGCTGAATTTTCGGCAAAAGGGGGGATGACATTGCTAGCAGTTTCGACACAAGAAGTCATTGAAGCGATTTTGGGCAGTATTGATGAGGCTATACACGCTGTAGATGAAAATGGAATTACAATATTTTATAACTCTGTAGCTGCAAAACACGATGGATCCAAGATTGAAAAAGTGTTAGGGAAGCATTTGTTAGAAGTGTTCCCGTCTTTATCAAGGGAAACGAGTACATTGATGAAAGTATTAGATACAAAAAAACCTATCGTACATCAAGTACAGCATTATCAAAATTTAAATGGTGAAGATGTTTGTACAGTAAATACGACGTTACCTATTTTTATAGATGGGAATATTGCTGGAGCTGTTGAAATTGCAAAGGATTACTCTACAATTCAAAAACTTACTGACACAATTGTTGATTTACAGTCGAAAATAAAGCGGTCATCTAGAAAAAAATTGATTAAAAAGCATGCTGCATTTGAGACGATAGTGACAAATGATACGCGGTTTAAACAGACGAAAGAGTTAGCACAAAAAGTGGCACCAACAGACGCAAATGTTTTAATATATGGTGAAACAGGGACAGGAAAAGAACTGTTCGTACAAGCAATTCATGAAGCTTCTAAAAGAAAAAACAAGCCATTTATTGCACAAAACTGTGCAGCTTTACCAGAATCGTTATTAGAAAGTTTATTGTTTGGAACGACAAAAGGAAGCTATACAGGAGCGATTGAAAGAGCTGGGCTATTTGAACTTGTTGATGGTGGTACATTATTTTTAGATGAACTGAATTCGATGCCTCTTGATTTGCAGGCAAAAATGTTACGAGTGTTAGAAGATGGAGTCATTAGAAGAATTGGTGATAATAAGACGAGAAAAGTAGATGTTCGTGTTATTACCGCAATGAACCAGCCTCCAGAAATATGTTTACGAGAGAATAAAATTCGTACTGATTTATATTATCGCTTAAACGTATTTTCATTATATATCCCACCGCTTCGTGAAAGAACTGAGGATGTATTATTATTAGCATCTTATTTTTTGAAAGAATATAATAAAAGTTATAAAAAAGGTGTACTTCAAATTGATGAGGAAGCAAAAGATAGACTGCAAGCTTATCAGTGGCCTGGAAATGTCCGGGAGTTAAAACATACGATTGAGCATGCTGTTATTATTGCAGAAGGGAATACATTAACAGCCAATTGTTTACCACGTACATTTCGGAAAGAGAAGTTTTCGAAGAAAAAAGGTATAATGCCACTTAGAGAAGCACTTCATCAAACAGAAAAAGAATTAATAGATCAAGCGTTGATTGAAACGGAAGGGAATATATTACAAGCCGCAAAAATGTTAGGTATCCCTCGTCAAACGCTTCAATATAAACTGAGCAAGTACGACAAAACCGCCGAATAATCGGCGGTTTTTGTGTGTTTGCACGAATAAAAGAGCATTTACATATATAAAAAGTAATGAATATGATGTTAAGTATTGATTTCATACAACGCTTAAAAAAATTTTTTCGCTTATGTAATAGGGTTTTCCGCACATTTACTTATCAACAATGTAAAGTTGGCATAACTATTGCTTATATAAAGGATGAGCGTATAAAAAGGGGGAATAGCAATGTTACATGATGTATACAAACCAAATCGTCACTGGAAGGATATCGAATTATGGAAAGATGTTACTGAAGAGCAATGGAATGATTGGGTTTGGCAATTAACGAATACGATCAAAACGTTAGATGACTTAAGGAAAGTGATTAACTTAACACCTGAAGAAGAAGAGGGCGTTAAAATTTCAACGAAAACGATCCCGTTAAACATTACACCGTACTATGCTTGGCTAATGAATCCTGATGATCCACGCTGTCCGATTCGGATGCAATCAGTACCGATTTCGGAAGAGTTATATAAAACAAAATATGATTTAGAAGATCCGCTTCACGAAGACGAAGATTCACCAGTTCCAGGGCTAACACATCGTTATCCGGACCGTGTACTATTCTTAGTAACAAATCAATGTTCTATGTATTGTCGTTACTGTACACGCCGTCGTTTTAGTGGACAAATTGGAATGGGTGTACCGAAGAAACAATTAGATGATGCGATTGCTTATATTAGTGAAACACCACAAGTACGAGATGTATTAATCTCCGGTGGTGATGGACTTCTAATTAACGATAAAATTTTAGAATATGTATTAAAAAATTTACGAGAGATTCCGCATGTTGAGATTATTCGTATCGGAACGAGAGCACCAGTAGTATTCCCGCAACGTATTACAGAAAATTTATGTAACATTATTAAAAAATACCATCCAGTATGGTTAAATACACATTTCAATACATCTATTGAAATTACTGAAGAATCGAAAAAGGCATGTGAAATGTTAGCGAATGCTGGTGTTCCAGTCGGAAACCAAGCAGTAATTTTAGCTGGTATTAACGACAGCGTTCCAATTATGAAAAAACTTATGCATGACTTAGTAAAAATCCGTGTACGTCCATACTACATTTATCAATGTGACTTATCTGAAGGTATCGGTCACTTCCGTGCACCAGTATCTAAAGGTCTTGAAATTATTGAAGGTTTACGTGGACACACATCTGGTTATGCTGTTCCGACATTTGTTGTTGATGCGCCAGGTGGAGGCGGTAAAATTGCACTTCAACCAAACTATTTAATCTCACAAAGTGCAGATAAAGTTGTACTTCGTAACTTTGAAGGTGTTATTACGACGTATCCAGAGCCAGAGAGCTATATTCCAGGAAGAGCGGAAGGATACTTTAAAGAGATTTATCCGAACTACGAAGAAAAACGTTCAGATGTTGGTATCGCAGGTCTTATGAGCGATAAGAAATTTAACCTCGTTCCAGACGACTTACAGCGTATGAACCGTCGTAAAGACTACGAAGATAATGATACTCATGCATCTTTAAAAGATAAACGTGATAAGCGCGATCAATTAAAAGATAAAAAATATCAAGCGCAAATGGCTAAATTAGAAGAAAACGACAAAAAAACTGAGGGTGATGCAGTATGAATTGTATGTGGTGTGACAGTACAGAAGCGAAAGAAAGCTTGAATACTGTATATTGGGAATTACCAGATGGTACGAAAGCCATTGAAATCCAAAAGACACCATGTATTTCTTGTTCCTCGTGCGGGATGGACTATCAATCAGACCATACAGTAAAAGAAATTGAAGATCAGTTATTTTTAATTTATACGAAAGATTTACCAAAACAACTAACATATGAAGAATTAATGGGAAGACCGCGTCTATTAAAAAGAAATTATTTCGACTTTTAACCAGCTTTTATGCTGGTTTTTTTCTTTTTTGCCTTGTATAATGTACCCAAGTTAGAAAGGTAGGGAATATTTTTGAAAAAGACATTTTACCATTATATGATGAAGCATCGTGCAGCTTTATTTAGAAATGAAATTTCAGATTTAGCAGAGGCGATGTATGATGACTTAAGTTTTCCAAAGCAATCTGAAGACTATGATGAAATTAGTTCATACCTAGAGTTGAGCGGAATGCTAGAAAGTATGTCTATATTTGATGAAGCCTGGGATTTATACATACAAGATAGATAAAAACTATTTGAAAACATACAGAATACGTTACTTTTTTAAAGTGAAGTATTCTGTATGTTTTTTTTATACGAAATTTGTTGAATTGAAGCTAGTCTAGTTACTAGTTTTTTTGAGTGTAACGTAAATTTTATAAGATTATATTTTTTATTGAAAAAATTTATGAATATAAGCTTCTGTGATAAGCGTTTTTATGTAGGTTGCATATACTGATATCAAAATCACGACGTCAAAAAAAGGAGAGATAGAGATGGCAAGAAAAAAACAACCTAAATACAACGTAGGGGACATAGTCGTGATTACGCTATATGGAACCGTTGGGAAAATCACAAATATGAAGGTTTTAGATGGAGTTTATGTATACGAAGTCAATAATCACGATGGGTTTTACGTAGAGCAAACATTGCAGCACGTTACAGAGCAAGATATGAAAAAGGGCGATACGGAGTGGATTGAATTAAATTATAATTTCACGTTTGGTGATCTTGTGCAAGTAACTGGATATGATAAAGATGTTTTCCGTATTGTTGGTTTTCGTACAGAAGTATGGAGATATAAGAATGACGCATGGGAAGATACAATTTATGAATTGTCACGGATTACGGATGGTGAATGGTTAGAAGCGGATGAGTCAGATTTAACGTTACTTGCCAATGCTCAAACGGCAAATGCAATTTTGAAGAAAATGAAACAAGATAAAGCAGGTATGAATAAATTAGATTTAGGAAAGTTAAAGTCAATTAACAACTCGAAAAAAGTGAGTGTTAAGACGAATCGTCAAGAAATCATTGATGGATTACTTGATATTTATAACGATTATCAATTATTGTTCGATACATTTAAAGATGAAGAATATAAAATTGTAATGGATGTTGTTCATAATTATTTAGTTAAATTGACAGAGAAAAAATAGTTAACTAGAAAGAGAGAATAAATTGAACAACAACATATGCAGTATAAGGTATGCCTACAATTATTAAAAAAATAAAAAGCCACTTTATAAGAGAGTCTGCCCATTGATCTTCATGCATGAACTCTTCTTTTGTTTGTCCTACTTCATATTGATTTTCCATTATTATTTCCCCCTTTGAATAGCTTGTACTACAATCGTATGCATCTCGTCCAAAGCTTATGACCTATAAAAAAATAAAATCTATTTTTCTAATCTCATATACATAATTTTGAGATTTTTTCATAAAACAGAAATAAAGGAGTGATGCTCATGAAGGAAATTGAAGTCGTGATTGATACGGAAGAGATTGCGGAGTTTTTTTATGAGCAACTAATTGAAAGAGGGTACGTCCCGAAACGAGAAGAAATTGAAGATCTCGCAGATATTACATTTGAGTATTTATTAGAGAAATGCATGATTGATGAAGTTTTTGATGAAGAGGATGAATGAAAGTAACGACGGGCATAACTCGTCGTTTTTTACTCTTTACAAACCTGTCACAAATATAGTCAATAATTATTGGTATAATTAAAAGGAAATTTTATTCAAGAGGTGAAGGGATGTTCAAAAAAATTATTGATTCTTTATTAGGAAAGAAAAAATATCGTTCGTATTCAAGTAGTGATTATCGTCGTAGAGGGCGCTCTTATTCAAGTAGCGATTATAAACGACGTTCATCTGGTTATGGACATCAACATTATAAAAGAAAACGTAAAAGCCGTAGCTTCTTTTCAAGTAGCTGATGAAATGGCGTCGTGTACTAGCTTTATTTGATAGACCACTGCGAAAAAATACAATTGTTGCAGAACGTTATAAAATTGAATCAGTAATTGGAATGGGCAGTTATGGGGTTACATATGTCGTTAATGATTTACAAATAAATAGATATAAAGTCTTAAAACAATTAAGACAAAGTAAACAAAGGTATGAGTCTGGTAGAAAATCATTTGAACAAGAGAAAATGATTTTACAAACATTAAATCATCATGCAATTCCTAGTCTGTATGATCATTTCATATGGGAGAAAAAGAGCTTCTTTGTGATGGAGTACATGCCTGGTAAAAATTTTGAAGATTATATTTTCATAGATGGGTATGTATATACAGAACGTGAAGTTTTTGAGATTTTATATGAAATATTAGAAATTGTATCGGTGTTTCATAGTGAAGGCATTATTCACCGAGATTTACGCATTCCAAACATATTAATGAAAGAAAATCAAATTAGTATTATTGATTTTGGATTGGCTAAATGGAAAGGTGAGGGTGATGAGAGAGCTACAACTTACGAAGGTGAACAAGCTTTGATGCGAGAAGTCCACTTTCGTAGCGACTTTTATGCACTCGGTCATTTCTCGTTATTTTTATTATATGCAGGATATGAATCTAATGAAAACCAGGAAAAACCATGGTACGAAGAATTAACTTTGGAAAATTATAATCGCGAAATGCTTATGCGAATGTTACAAATAAAAACGCCGTACTATGAGAATGTACAAGATTTAAAACAAGATGTAGCTTCTGCTTTAGAAAGGATGGAGACTCCATGTTTCAAAAGTTTTTAGCAAGCGTTGGTATTGGAAGTGCAAAGGTAGATACTGTTCTTGAAAAAGATGAGTATATTGTTGGGGAAGAAATAGTTGGAAAGGTTCATATAACTGGAGGTTCAGTTAGCCAACAAATTGAAAGCATTTACTTAACATTATCGACGTCGTATGTACGAGAAGTGGATGATAAAAAAGTAACAGCAACGTATGATTTAGAGCGAGTACGCTTAACAGAACCATTTTCTATAGAACCGAATGAAAAAGTTGAAATTCCATTTTCTTTTCCAATGCCAATTGAAGCACCACTTACACTTGGTATGAAAACGGTTTGGATTCATACAGGTCTTGATATTAAACGTAGTATAGACCCAAGTGACCGCGACTACGTTCAAGTGTTACCCAATGCATTATTAAGTAGTGTTTTAGATAGTGTAAATGAATTAGGGTTTAAAGCACGTCATATAGAATGTGAAGAATTACCGCATCGATTACGTAAGCAAATTCCATTCGCACAAGAATTCGAGTTTATTCCAGTTTCTGGAGAGTATTATGGGAAATTAGATGAATTAGAATTATTAATCTTGCCACGTGCATACGATCGACTAGAAATTATTATGGAAGTAGATAGAAAATCCCGTGGCTTAGCTGGATTATTCGCTGAGGCGCTTGATCTTGATGAGAAGGTGATTCGTTTTACCGTAACAAGAGAAGATATCCCTGAGATGAAGCAAAAAATTAATAATTATATTTTTTAATAAACTATGCATAAAAAAGAAATGGAGAGGAAAACTAAAACAACCGCTCCATTTTTTTGCATAGTGAGGTTATGTATGTGAAACGATATCGACATTTATACTTGCTAAGTTTTACGTTACTCATTTGTTTTGTCGTATTATCACTTTCGTATCATACCGCTTGTATTGAGAATTTTGACAATATAGTCGCACATTTTATTCAAAGCTTTCGAAACGATTATTTGACGACCTATTTTACTTGGGTGTCTTTTATCGGTTCTAAAAGGATATTTTTCCCATTGCTCATTATTCTTGTAATGTATTTTCTCGTTAGAAAAAAGTTGCTTAGTGCATTGCTTCTAACAATTAATTACTACGGATCTCGTTATTTAAACAGTCTGCTTAAACTATGGTACGAACGAGCAAGACCTGATGTTACGCAGCTTGTTACTGCAACTGGATATAGTTTTCCGAGCGGTCATACGATGAATGCTACTGCTTTTTTAGGATTTATTGCATACGTCACAATTACTGAAGATCGTATTTCGTTGCATAAAAAATTATTAATTATTCTTATAGCAAGCTTTGTTGTATTATCTATTTCAGTTAGCCGAATATATCTTGGCGTGCACTATCCATCTGACATATTAGCAGGATGGGCAGCTGGCGGTAGCTGGCTCGTTTTATGTGTTATATTTCATAAAACGTTCATAAAAAAAGAACCTATGTCATAATAGGTTCTTTTTTCATTGGCTCAACATGAATGTGTGCATGGTAAATTCCAAACTTTTTGCGAAGCATAGCCTCGATATTGTCAGTAATACAGTGACTTTCTCCAACATCCATACGAGCATCTACTTCAATTGTAATATCAACGTACGTTTGATTCCCGTACATACGTGCTCGAATATCTACAATGTTTTCCACACCGCCAATATGCTCAATAGCATCAGCGTATTCCTCCATTTTATCAGGATCAATTCCATCTGTTAGCATATGAGAAGATTCTACGAAAATCTCCCATGCAGTTTTACAAATAATAAGACCAACAATTAAAGCGGCAATAGGGTCTAAAATAGGCATTTGGAACTGAGAACCGACAATACCTACTACAGTACCAATACTTACGAGTGCATCTGATAAATTATCCTTTGCAGCGGCTTCTAATGATTTACTTTTTGTTCGTGCTGCAATTTTTTTCGTATACAAATACACGCAGTACATAACGACAGCAGAAAATAAAGCAACCCATGCAGCGAGTACATTAGGTGCTGCTTGCTTCGGATTTAAGAAAGATTGAATGGCACTAATAACAACTTCTAATCCGACTGTTGCCATAATGAAGGACGCAACAAGTGATGCGATTTGTTCGGCCCGCGAATGCCCATACGGATGATCTGGGTCACGAGGTTTACGAGATATTTTTAGACCAATTAATATCGCTAAAGAAGCACCGATATCCGTTAAGTTATTTAAACCGTCAGCACGTAATGCGCTAGAGAGGGTAATATAACTGATGATGATTTTCATAGAGGATAAAAATATGTAGGCCATAATGCTGACAATAGCACCTTTATCAGCTTCTTTATGAGAAAGAGTATCCATTTTAATCACTCACCTTTCTTTAAAGGAATTTCTTTCTATAAATAGAGTATCAAATGAAAGTCGTGTGGGTCTATACAAACATTGTTGACGTTTTATAGCTTTTTAAGAAGGGGATAACAAAGTTTCGTGAAGGAAAAATATGTTGAAAAGTACAAAGTCAGGGGGTAAACCGAATTGGAGTTTATTTACTAAAGAGATAGGAGGATAGATGGATGAAGAAACGAATACTTTTCTTACTATGTATTATTCTTATAATGACAAGGTGTAATTCATTAAACGATGAAAAACGTCAAAAGATAATTGTGAAAACAGATGAAAACCCTCTGAAAAATATTTTCCAGAGGGCTTTCATCTTAGTATGCTTCTAAAAACTCAGTAACTTGCTCTTCAGTTTTTGCATTAGCACTATGTAAGTGGCCTAGCTTCTCACCATTTTGGTATACAAGTAAACTTGGAATACCCATTACTTGATACTCTTCAGCGATACTTGGAAACTCATCTTTATTGATAGAATACCATTCAAATTTATTGAACTCTTCCATTACATCTCCGATAAAGTTGTCCATACGTACGCAATCCGGGCACCATGTAGTAAAGAACTTAACAACTACTGGCTCCTCGCTTGCGATGATGTCTTTAAATTCTTGTTCTGTTTTAATCTCTTTCATAAGTAAAACTCCTTTCAATATCACACGAATTTATATGCAAAATTCGTATTTGCAAACAGGTTGCAAACTTATTATTTGTTTTTTAGTTTTGTAGTTCGTTCACACTCATAAAGCTATATTTTAAATTGTATGTAACATGACTACGCTACTAAGTGTGAAAATAGCGGAACCTCACTTTTCTTTATAAGCTTTTTCCAGGATTGTGTCAAACTTTTGAATTTTATACAGAAACTAAAGAAGCCCACACTTTGATAGAGTATGGGCAGAGTGACTAAAATTAATCGCTTATTAATTTCGAATAGATATTTAAATCGATAAGCTTTCCAGCTGATTTTTCGCTTTTTCTCAGAGTCCCTTCAAAAGTAAAGTTTAATTTTTCTAATACTTTTATGGAATTTACATTTGCAGGTTCAACTTTTGCTTCAACACGATATAGTTTTAGATGTGTAAAAGCATAATCTAATAAAGAGGATATTGCTTCAGGTGCATATCCTTTACCCCAAAATGTTTTTGAAATATCATAGCCAATCTCAGTCTTTGAGTTTTCAAAATCTAAGGAATTATAGCCACATGAACCGATAATGTGATTAGATTCTTTTTCAATAATAGTAAAACGTATAGCTTTATTATTTTGAGCGAGTTCGTTAAGGAATTGAATCATATCTTTTGCTTGGTTTTCATCAGTGAAATTACTTATATTCATGAATTTAGTAACATCAGGATCAGACCATATTTTAAACATACTTAATGAATCAGATGCTTTCATTTGCCTTAAGTATAATCGTTGTGTGTGTAGTTCAGTAATCAATACTTTTACCTCCGTTATGTTGTAAGAATAGGTAGATTAAAAATATTGATATCTGCGCATAATTCAGTCCCTTCTAGAGCAATTAACTTTTATTATACAAGAAAATTACTACATTGAACAAAGGCGTTAATTGGGAGGTAACGAAATGACAAACTCATCAATTGAATATTGCGTTCAGTGTGATTAAGAAAGTGGTGTATAAAGGTGGGACGAGATGAGAGTTACTTCCGAGCTAAAAAAAGAGTAGATAATTTAAAAGTATTTTACATTCATTTAACCATCTACATACTAGTCAATCTGATGCTCTTTTAACTTTTTAAGTATTGAATTAGCTATTTTTTATTTTATAAAGAAATAACTCCGAAGCTCATATCCTTTCATGATAATATAAAGTAAAGAGAGAACCACCTTCCTCTAATTATTAGCATGCACTAATCAGGTTTTACGGGTAGTTAATTTTTCACCTTACGTCCTCGTATGTACTGAATTTTAAAGTGGAAGTGTTCGTTAATGCGAGATAAAAGAAAAAGAGGATATATGAATGCTTGTATTAAGTTTTATATTAATTAGTTTAGGTGTTTTTATTGTTTGTCTGACTGTAATTGATGGAATCAGAGAGACAAAGGAACATGGTTTCAGTGGATTTAAAGATTTTATCCCGCATTAACGGGCAGTAAGACCTCCACCTCAAAATTCAGCGGGAGCAAAGAAGTTAGGTGGGGGATCAACTGCCCGTAAAAGCCCGATTAGTTCAACTAATAATCAGTGGGGATAAACAAAACCCCCACTGATTAAAGTTTCACTTTATTATTATTGTGCTGGTGCATATTATAGAAATAATCAGTGATTTATGGGGATTCCGATTGCTATTCATGTTAATAGGATTGGTATGTATTGGATTTGGCGTTGCTATTTTAATAGTAGAATTGTAGTGAAAGATAAGTAAAAGGCATCTAATTAAGATGCCTTTTTATATTAATTACAAAAATTGAATAAGGTTAGAAATTATATGATTGTAATGGGAGTTAAGGGATATTATTTAAAAATTTTTATCCCGCATTAACGGGCAGTAAGACCCCCATTGATTAAAGTTTCACTTTATTAGGGATTTGCCTTAAACATTTATTACAGTCAAGAATATTTATAATAATATGAACTAAAAAAGGTCCAATTTTTGTAATGTTGGAGGGGATTATTGTGGACATAACTCAAAGCGTATCAAGAATAGTGGTTAATGGGAAAGACCTTTCTTTCACTTCAGTTCAAACCTCTGCATGGAATCATGGACCTGTAAATGATTTAATCGTTACGACGAATCAGAGAATGAATGAGCTTTATCAATTCATGTGGTCACAAGTACCGGTTACGATTTCGGTATATTTTCTTCAAGGAGCGGATTTACTGAGGTTCGTTAGGGTTGCGGGAATTAATGAGCGTGTAACAGGAGAATATGTATATCATTTTATTTGGTGATAAGAAGAATTCAAAGTAGTCTAGCAGCTACTTTTTTATTTTGTCATTTGAATATAAGCGAGCGGACTAGCTTTATAGTACCCACTGAAATAAAGAATCATAATATAATTTGTAATAAATTATACGGAAGTGAGTTGAAAATCATGTTTTATTCATATTTTAATTCTGAAGCTGGCATGCGACCAGCATATGGTACATCTATAACGTATAGTGGAGCACAAAGTACAGTCCAAGCTATTCAACAAGCATTGCAAATGCAACAACAAATGCAGCAGCAAGGAGTACAACCATATTACTCATCCGTAGAGTATTTTTACCCAGTACATCATGTTACACCGTACGGAAGTTCTTTTCTTACTATTCCATATGGAACTGTGTACAACTTATAACTAGTAAGGAATGAAGTGGTATATATAAATAAGGGTGCAGATTAATAGCGCCCTTATGAATAATAAAAATAGCTAGTCCAAACCTTATAAATCAATCTTACATAATATATAGTAATAAGTTTGAAAGGGGAATTCGTATGTCTTGTTATTACTACTGTAAGTATTGTAAGGAGTATAAAGATAAGCATCATGATTGTTGTAAGAACACTAGTAAGTGTCATGATAACAAGGACAATCTTGTTAGAGCATCGGCATTTAGAGCTAGAAATACTGTGAATCAAAATGTTCCTGCTAATACTTTTGTGAAAGTGTTATTTCAAAATGAACAATTTGATTTAGCGAATGAGTATAATCCAGCAACATCTATTTTTATGCCGAAGACTAAAGGAGTATATTCTATTATTGGAACGATTGGTTTTTTTCCAAACGATCCAACTTTAAATTATAGAGCGCGTGTAGAAATTCGTGTGAATGGAAACGCAGCGATAGCTATAGATAATGACTTTTTTGGTCCAATAAGTTTTGGAAATGTCGTAAGTGTTTCGACGATTGTTCAATTGAATGCAGGGGATGAAGTTGAGGTTTATGCACAAAGTAGTATAGATGGGGTTTTAAGTCCTTTAGAAGATGGGGCACATTTTGAAGCAGCAAGATTTCCTTCTCCAATTAAATAAAACAGATCATTAAATGTTTTTTAGTAAGTTTAGTTAATCCCCTTACCAAATGGTGGGGGATTATTATTGTCTTTCTAAAATATATAAGTAAATAGGTAAAGTATAGTTTAATTTGTAGAGGCTTCAACCTTCTTCAGATAATGAACAAAATAATATGTAAATAAGTAACAAGCTTGTGAAAGCTCAGTGTTAGTAAGTTTACTAGTTTTCTTATAGAACAAGAAAGACGGAATACATAAAATATCGTATTATTACGTTTTTTCTTTACTATATAGAAATTACATATTGGACATAGATTTGTGTAGGTAATGCTAATACACTGAAAAGAATAACATAAAGGCGATTACACTATATAAAAATAAAATCAATCCTAAGATGAGTAGTATTGGATGCAGCTTAAACATATTTGACCTCCTTAAGTACATAAAGAATTTTAATATATTGTTGGTCAAGTTAGAAGGGGGACGATTACATAAAAAAAGAGCATACATAAAAAGTACGCTCCAAAGAAAGATAGGTTTTATGAGTGGATAATCTCCATACGATAATATATGTCCTTTTAATAAAAACGTGTAAAAAATCAATGAATTATCAATGGAATATCATAAAATGAGTAATTTTAGTCTAGGAATGCAGTTATTTTCTTTTTCAGTTATTTTAGGTAACGAAGTTGTGAAAATCGTGCATTATGCGGACTAACAACGGGATAACGATCGTACTTCAGTTACATATTTCTTAAAGTCTGGATATTGCGTGATAGTTTGACATTTAGGGGTGCATAGTTGATTAATTATAGAGACATTTGTAATTACTTCGTTACAAGGACCGAAAAATGTAACTTTTAGTTTTGAATTTGGTGGGATTTTGAAAACGATAGGTTTTTTTTCCATGAAATCAGCTCCTAATATTGAGTATTATAATTTAAAGGATATAGAGTCGTATTAGTATAATATGAAATTTCAGTGGATTTGCTTATAATAAAGAATTTCATAGTAGTAAAAGTGCTTAAAGATGTAAAGGGGAAATTGAGAATGTGAAATAAAATGTTTAATTAATATAACTAATGCATTTTTTAGTTTGTTACATATTATGTTAGTAAGAATTGTATAAGGAGGTAGTATAAAATATTGGAAGAAAATGTACAAGTTCAGCTTTCGCCACCTTGGATCACATATTTTAATGAATTAAAAAATTCAATAGGTGCTGATCCAACTGTTACAGTTGGGCCGCTTATTCCTGTTGGTGGTAATTATATTATTTTAGTGCATGCGTTAAGTAATGAAAAAGCGAGAGCGTTAGCAACGTTTTTAAAATCTTTTGTACAATTTGGGAATGTAAGTGTGACAGTTATTGTAACGAATAATGAGAATGAAATTGTAAATCCATTTCCTTGTCCACTAGATGCATTTGAAATAGCTCATTTATTTCAAGTAGCACTAGAAAATAATCCTTATTTTGAACAAGTTGTGGTACAGCCTCAGTTCCCTGGCGGACCGAATGTTGTCTTTCCGGTTTTCACTGCGGAAGTCATTCAGTTTTTCAATGACGATATTTCTAACTTATGTCAAACGTTTACAGGTGTTGCTGCCAATGTATTTCGTGATGTAATGAATGATGAGGTTTGTGATAGCCCAATATTATTTTCTACAAGTTGTGTTATGAACAGTGAAAATACACAATTACAAAATAAAGATTTAACACCAAAATTGTTTTATTAGACTATAAAAAAACATTTTTAGTAATAGAAAATGTCTTTTTTATGCACCAATAGTGTTCAGGTTGGACAATTGTAGGTTAACAGGAATAATCTTCAATTAATTAAAATTTTTCTAAATCTCAAATTTCATGGAAAGATAGTAATTTTGATTTAAGAATATATAGAAAATGAGAAATGATTTATATTAGCTGAAAGGGAATTGATATTGGAAGTTTTAATTTAATAATATAGGGGAATTTTTTCTAATATCCGTAAAAATGATTAATACCTTAATTGATAGGACGAGATTACATAATAAATGAATAGTAGGGTATATTTCGAATATGAGAATATTTTTTGAAAAACAGTAAAGATTCTTTTTATTTATATTATAGATAGCTAGTTTTAGAGAGAGGAGGCTTACAATAAAATAAGCTATGAATAGGACATTCAAAAGGAGCTGGAATGTATGGGGTATATTGTAGATATTTCAAAATGGAATGGAACTATTAATTGGGATATTGCAGCATCTCAGCTAGATTTAGTGATTGCTAGAGTTCAAGATGGCTCTAATACGGTGGATTTTATGTATCAAAATTATGTTAGTGAAATGAAAAAGCATAGTATCCCATTCGGTAATTATGCTTTTTGCCGTTTTATATCTATTGCTGATGCAAAGAAAGAGGCACAAGATTTTTGGAATCGTGGTGATCAATCTGCTAAGTTTTGGGTAGCGGACATAGAAGTTCAAACGATGGTAGATATGCAAGGCGGGACACAGGCATTTATTGATGAATTACGCCGTTTAGGTGCGGAAAAAGTAGGATTATATGTAGGGCATCACACGTATTTATCATTTGGAGCACGTAATATTGAAGCTGATTTCGTATGGATCCCTCGTTATGGAGGGAATAAGCCAGCATATCCATGCGATATGTGGCAATATACGGATTCAGGGAATGTTCCTGGGATTGGGAAATGTGATCTGAATCGGTTAGTAGGAAATAAGTCACTTTCTTGGTTTATAGATTCCAACAAAGCAAATCAATCTAACATAGTGTATACACAGCAACCGAATGGCATTGGTATTGCAGTTTCGAAATATCCTGATGGATACGGAATAAATTTATATGAAAACCCCATGAATCCTCAATTTACAGGTACACTCACTCAGAAAATTCCATATTTAATCTTAACAGGTTATTGGGGAGGCGGTGAGCAAGATATGATTTGTTTAGGGAACGATAAGCAGTGGGCATATTTAAAACATTTTAATGTGAAATGGTTTTATGCAACTTCGAAATATCCTGTCGGTTACGGAGTAAATTATTATGAAGAGCCTGAATGTATGAATTATAAAGGAAATATAGATGGATCGACATCTTTTCGAGTGTGGGGTAGAGTGGGAAATGCGGTAGATATCGGGCAGAATAGTTGGATACCTGAAAAACATGTAATTATTAAGTAACTATAGAAGCTATATTTTTTGGGGAGCATATAAAGAGTCTTCTTACTATACATAGTAAGAAGACTCTTTATATTTAAAAGTGAAAATACATGATACATAGTCTACTCATATGAAATGAATTACATGTAGAAAACACACTGTTTTCACAATGACTGTGTATAGTTAATTTGCATAATGATAAAAGTGAGGTATTTGAATTGAAAAAGAAGAAAATATTTATTGGAACAATTATTTCATGCATGATGCTAGCATTATCTGCATGTGGTTCCTCAGACAACGTAGTAACATCAAAAGTAGGAAATGTTACAGAGAAAGAATTAAGTAAAGAATTACGACAACAATATGGAGAAAGTACTTTATATCAAATGATGTTAAGTAAGGCATTGCTAGATAAATATAAAGTTTCAGATGAGGAAGCAAAAAAGAAAGTAGAAGAAGCAAAAGATAAAATGGGTGAAAACTTTAAATCGACTTTAGAACAACTTGGGTTGAAAAATGAAGATGAATTAAAAGAAAAAATGAAGCCAGAAATTGCATTTGAGAAAGCAATTAAAGCAACAGTTACAGATAAAGATGTGAAAGATAACTATAAACCAGAAATGAAAGTAAGTCACATTTTAGTGAAAGATGAAAAAACGGCTAAAGAAATAAAGGAGAAAGTAAATAATGGTGAAGATTTTGCTGCCTTAGCAAAACAGTATTCAGAAGATACTGGTTCAAAGGAACAGGGCGGGGAAATATCTGGTTTTGCCCCTGGACAAACAGTGAAAGAATTTGAGGAAGCTGCGTATAAATTAGATGCAGGCCAAGTAAGTGAGCCGGTTAAAACAACTTACGGTTACCATATTATTAAAGTGACGGATAAAAAAGAATTGAAGCCATTTGATGAAGTAAAGGATAAAATTCGTAAAGATATAGAACAACAAAGACTACAAGATACGACAGGTAAATGGAAACAACGAGTAGTCAATGATTTATTGAAAGACGCTGATATTAAAGTGAATAATAAAGAATTTAAAGATACATTTAAATTTCTAGAAAAGAAATAATGACTGTAATCATAATTAGAAAAGGGAACTCATATAGAGTTCCCTTTTTCTAATTAGTGTGTGAGTTATAAATAGATAGTAAGACAATACAATATTACATTTAAATATTAAGAATTACAATGGAAAATTATGGATTATAATTATTTCAACGAAAGTGGATATTCTACGGTTTTCATTATGCAAGTTTATTACATATATTTACTCTTTAATAATAGATATCGAACATAATTTAAAAAATAATACATATAATGTTTTTGAATAAATATTTAACATGGATAATTAGTAAAAAGCTGAGCATTCGATTGGAAAGGATGTTCTTTTTCATATGAAAATTTTAGGATAAAGAATGAATCGTTTTAAACGCGTCATTTACCACATCAATAAATTAAGGTGGTGGAGAATATATGAAAGTAATCTTTCAAGGAGAGGGCGGCGCGAAAATTTTTGAGTCATATGATGAAAATGTAAGTGATTTATTAGCTATATTAAAAGAAACGAAAGGGATTAAAATCGGGATGGTTGAGTATAAAGTGTTAAAGTACGAACTTAATTATTTTCGTCATCCGAAAAAAGCGGATACAGAGAGAGAGTTACATATAATAGTACAACCTAAGTATATGTAATAAAATATAATAATAAAAATCATTGATTCAGTTTTGTAAAGTTCCATAGAGTATGTAAGAAAAGAGAGTGTTGTAAATGCTCTCTTTTCTTATGCTTTGTGAGTTCGTTCATCATAGTATATGTTTTCAGTTATAGATGGTTAATAAACGATAAAAATTTAAAACTTTTTCGTTTAGGCAGGGATTTTATATTTAAGTAAATAAATATACTATGAAGTATTTTTTATACGAATACTGGAGGAGTATAAAATGAGTTTAGCAAGTTACATAGGCTGTAATGTAGAAATTCCGTTAACGGATCCGGATTCTAATAATCTAATTGTTTTTGGACCGTGTTTTTCAGATGAAAGTATGCTTGAAATTGTACAAGATTATCAATTCCAAACAAATTACACATATGAGGTTTCAACTAGTTGGGGAATTGAACTTGTCGAGTGGCAAAATGTAAAGGGAAAAAAGAAGCGAAAGAAAAACTTTTAACTTTATGCAAGATTATGGAAGGTTATTTGGAAGATGGAGACTATTTTGAATTATTTAGTTGTTGGGTTGGTGATGAAGATAAGGAACGAGTAGGGGAATTGAACTTAAAAATAAATCATTTTAATATAGATGAATTATGTATTCCAGAAAGAACATTAGTTAGGATAGAAAAATAAGCTTTGAAATATTTTTTAGAAAAAGGCGATTTCACTTTGGGTGAAGTCGCCTTTTAGTTGTTATATGCATGTTATATAAGAAATGAGAAGTTTATTTGATAAAGGAAAAAAGTATGGAGATAAATAAAATTATGTTTTTTGTTAAGAAATAATAAGTATGGCTCTTCTCAAAAGAACGTAAGTTCGTGTATAATAGGAACGAATGTTCTTTTAAGAGGTAACCTAATTATAGTTTAGAAGTAAATCCGAGTTTAGTAAGTATTAAAAATAACTAAGGGATAGTATGGCTAAATAAATGTATAAATGATCAAGGAGATAAAAAATGAACGATGTAAAGATACAAAAAGAAGAAAGAGAGTGGGTTCCGTTTACAGTAATGTCCGAACAACTTTTAAATATGAGAAAGATTATTGGAGAGAAATTAAAAGTACAAAAACCGCTTTTAACAAATGAAGCAAAAGAGAGAATTTCTGATAAATTATTAACGTCATTACTGTCTGAGAAAGAAATATTGGTAACATATTTTGAAGATGGTTACATACTAACAAGCTACATGACTGTTGTACATATCAATCCGGTAAAACAAATTGTAATTTGTACAGACGCCTTTTATAAAACTTACGTATTTAACGCTATGGATATTATTGAAATAACGTAAAAGAAGCTGAATATTAAATGGCAGCTTCTTTTATTTCTGATTTATGAGACAAATAATACAAGAAAAAGCAGCTAGCTTCGTGCTAGCTGCTGAGCCCCAGGGAAAGGGAGAAAAAGATAGGGTACTCCAAAATCAACAAGAGCTGTCAAACAGCCTGATTATAGTATAGACAAATTAAAATTTTCTATACAGAAAGTTGAACATAAGATTAGGCTGTACCCACTTGGTTTTGATCTGCAAGGTCAGAATCAAATGTATTGGTCGCGCTAACACCGCTAAAAGTATTAACAACAAAACCAACGTTTGATGCGCCGGAACCATTATAAGCTTTCGTATTTTCTTTCGGAGATACGTTGTAGAAATCACCTAAGTTAAATGATCCATTGCTATTTTGTACAACTAAATTTCCTACAACTGATGGCATAATTTTCACCTGCTTTATAATAAGTTGTTAACATTACTATATGGAGTTATAGTCCAGATGGTTCATACAATAAAAATTGTGGAATAGTAAAACGTTTGGAGCGTAGATTTCAATAAAAGTGTGTTAAAATTAATATAATAAAGTTGAGTAATTTTTTTAAAAAATTTGTATAATTGATATATATGAAAATAAAGGAGGCAAAATGTAATGAAAGATATTATGAAAAAAGTTGATTTAACAGATGCCAAATCAAGTAATCTTGTTGCATTAATTTATAGTAATGAAGTTATATTAGTTGAAGACGCATTTTGTCCAAATGAAATAAAATTAAAGTTTAATGAAATTGCAATTTTATCTGCAATTAAAACAGCCCATATTGCGAAAGTGTCTATTAGGAAAGAACTTGAAGCGCTTTTTCATGATACGGGTGTTATATTAGTGAAACAAAATGTTGATTATGGTAGTAGCCAATCTATTACCATGCATTTTGAGCAATTTAAAAAATTGCAAGATGAGATTGAACATTTAAATAAAAGTATATAATAAAGCAGCTAAATAAAGGTTCTATCATAAAGGTGGAATGTGTTGTGTTGAAAAAGTGGTTTAAAAATTATTTGGGTGAATCGCATTGTAAACATAAATATATTTTTATTAAGATGCAGGATAATGAGGATTTTAAAAAAGGTACATTAGGTGTAGTTTATATTTACCGGTGTGAGAAATGTGGAAAAGAGAAGTTGAAATGTAAAAACAATAATGAAATAAACAATGAATTTTTAGATATATAGAAAAAAGTAACCATGATGGTTACTTTTTTTACTTATGTATGCAATATCAAAACCATTACTAAAGTATGAGTTGAGTTGATACTATAGTAAATCGCTGAATAAAAATGAAGAGAGTAAGATATAGGGAAGGAGGATGAGAGAAATGAAGCGAAAAGAAATTAGTAAATCTGTAATTATTACAGGTGTGACACAAGGGTTAGGACGTGCGATGGTTGATCGATTTCATGAATTAGGGTGGAACATATATGGTTGTGGACGTTCAAAAGATAAAATTGAAGAACTAAAAAAACAGTACAGTAAAATACATGATTTCCAAGTAATTGATGTTTCAGATTCTCAGCAAGTTAATAACTGGGCAAATTATATATTTAATAGACATACGGCTCCCGATCTGATAATAAATAATGCATCGATTTTAAATCAAAATGCACAACTTTGGAAAATTACGGCTCAAGAATTCGAAAATGTAATGAATGTAAACGTGAATGGTGTAGTAAATGTAATAAGAGCGTTTGTTCCCGCAATGGTAGCTAGGAAAGAAGGAATTATCATTAATATGAGTTCTAGTTGGGGGAGAGAAGGTGAAGCTGAGCTTGCGCCATATTGTGCCTCGAAATTTGCAATTGAAGGTATCACTAAATCTATGGCCCTGGAATTACCCCATGGCATGGCTGTAGTTGCTTTAGATCCTGGGGGGAGTATTAGTACTCCAATGCTGAAGTCATGTGCGCCACAATATATAAATGAATCGCCTACACCTGAAACTTGGTCACATAACGCAATTGAATATATATTGAATATAACAATAGATAAAAATGGAGATTCATTGACATGCCCAGCATGCGTATAAAAAGCACCTTTAAGGTGCTTTTTATATTAGTAGCACATTAGATCATTCACAAAATTACATCTGAAAAATAAAATAAAAGATTAAGGGTGAGATTTGTTTGTTTTGAAAGCTTTAGAAAATATTTGAATAGGTGATAAAAATGAATCCAAGCAGTTTAAAATTGACAGGGGCATGGTTTCAAGTAGGGGGGAATCTTACAGCTGCTATTGGAACGACAAGAGGATTTATGGGAGAAGAGAAAGTTGAATCGGAACTTGTTATTGTAGGAAGCTCATTACAAGCCCTCGGGTATATATTACAAATCATTGCGAGCAATTATGATGATGGGGAAGAAAAAAGAGAGAATCAAAGTAAATTACTTGATCAAATAGGAATTGAGTTATTAGCATTAGGAAATATATCAAATGTAATAGGAATATATTTTAATATAAATGAACAATTGAAAGAAAATGATTATCTTATCATTACAGGGAACAGTTTACAATCGATTGGTGCCTTTTTAGGGGTAGAAGCAGCTTTGGTGGATATAAATGTATTACAGAAAATTATTATACTAGGTAACTCCATGCAAAGTTTAGGGGCTGGATTACAAGCGTATCAAGGTGTTTTAAATGTATTGAAAGATGAGAAAGAAAATAAAGATAGTATTTTTGATAAGAAGGATGAGAGAATCATTGCACTCATTGGTATTTGGATACAAGCGATAGGAACGTTAATTTCTGCAATTGGAATAACTGCAATAGAGGAAGAAAATAGGCTAGAAAACAATGAAAAGTCTGAAATACTTATATAAATAGAAGGAGATACATTGATTTTAGAGGCAGGTTAAGATTAAAATGGTAGTAGGTTTTTTTGCGTATATTTTGAAAAGTGATATATAAAATACAAAATAAGGAGTTTTCAAGGGATGATGTATTTATTAGCAATTTTTCTTCCACCTGTTGCTGTATTATTTTGTGGAAAACCAATTCAGGCAATCATAAATTTCATATTAACATTAATATTTTGGGTTCCAGGAGTTATACACGCAATTCTTGTAGTGCATGATAAAAAAGCTGATCGGCGTTTGAAAAAACAAATTCAAGCATATGATGAAATTAATAAGAGGAATCGAAGATAATTCATCTGTGAAATATTTTTAAAAAAAGGAGGATTAACCTCCTTTTTTTGTGGGTGTTAAGTTTAAATTTTTGTGTGGCGGAAAGAATTTTTAATATAAGTTTTATGGTAATAACTTTTAGATTGTGCATGTAATAGGCCAATATAAATACTTTCTGGTACATTAAAGAAATCGTACATACCATTCTTTAATTGGATTCGCAAAATCATAGAAAAAGGATTATAGCCAACAGCAACTATATTTTTTGAAATCACGGGAGATAGCTTCATCATTACGCAACTCCTCACTTTTTATTTTTAATAATTTCTTGTAGATGTTGAGGTTGTGAAGTTGAAATCCTTATAATTTAAGAGGTATTATACTTATATGCAATATATTAAATGTTTGTTATACGTAATTATAAGGAAGTTCACACGAAGTACATATCGTTGTGCTATTTTTATTTCACCTTTGATTTATAAATAAGAAAATATTGACCATTTGAAAAAAAGGTATATTATTTATACGAGGTATTAAAAATTCACTTTTTACATTCTATGCTTAAAGGGGCAGCGTTATTAGGAAAAATAGAAGTGAAAATAGTTTGTATAAGAAGTATTCTAAAAATTATAATCTGTGAATTGGGAAAATATTGAATGCTCCAGGTCAATATACTTTCTTAATCAAATTCATTTTAGAAAGTGACCTCAATATTTTTAAGTAAATCAACGGGAGAATTGAAAGGCAGGAGAAAGTAACATGTCAGAAAATTATCGTTCTCGAGAGGAACGACGACAAGTTAAAAAGAAAAAACAGCCAGCTTCTAAAACACAAAAACCAAAAGGTAAAACATCATTCTTTCGCAAGTTTTTAATTACTTGTTTATTACTTGGTATTGTTGGTTTAGTGGCGGGGGTTGCTACCTTTTTTGTAATGATTAAGGATGCACCAAAACTTGAGAAAGCAAAACTTGTTAATCCGTTATCCTCAAAAATTTATGATAAAAACGGGGATTTGGTATATGAATATGGAAAAGAAAAAAGGACGAATGTTACGTATGAGCAAATACCTAAATTAGTAGAAAATGCATTTTTAGCGACAGAAGATTCACGTTTTTATGAGCATAGCGGAGTAGATTTTAAAGGTACTGCCCGTGCTGTTCTAGTAAGTCTTAAAGGAGATTATGGTTCTCAAGGTGGAAGTACGATAACACAGCAAGTTATTAAAAACTACTTCTTATCAATGGACAAAACACCAAAGCGTAAGGCGCAAGAAATATATTTAGCTTATAAGCTAGAACAACAGTATTCAAAACATGAGATATTAGAGATGTACTTAAATAAAATTAACTTAGGAAACCGTTCATATGGGATCGCAACAGCAGCACAAAACTACTATGGTAAAGAATTGAAGGACTTAACATTACCAGAAGTTGCGATGCTTGCAGGTTTACCGAAAGCACCGAATAACTATGATCCAACGAAAAAAGAAAATGTTCAAAAAGCAACAGAAAGAAGAAATGTTGTTCTAAACTTAATGAATCGACATGGATATATAACAAAACAGGAAATGGAAGAAGCATCAAAAGTTGACGTAGAAAAGGGACTCAAGCCTGCAACTCAACTACAAACAATGCCATATCCTGCATTTATGGATGCAGTTGTGAAAGAAGTAGAAAAAGAATTGCCAGATGCTAATATCGGTTCTGACGGTTTAGAAATTTATACAACGTTAGATCCGAAAGCACAGAAACTTGCTGATAATATTTTAAATAATAATATCATTGATTATCCGAACGATAAATTCCAAGGTGCATTTACATTTATGGATACGAAAACAGGAGAAGTTCGTGCTATAGGTAGTGGCCGTGGAGAAAATAAAGCTGTATTTAAAGGGCACAATATGGCAATTGAATTAGATCGTGCAGCTGGTTCAACGATGAAGCCGATTTTCGACTACGCTCCTGCAATTGAATATTTAAAATGGGCTACGTACCATCAAATTGATGACTCTCCATTTAAGTATTCAACGGGACAAGAAGTACGAAATTCAGATAGAAGTCACATGGGTCCAATTACAATGCGTGTAGCATTAGAAAAGTCACGAAATATCCCAGCAATTAAGACTGCGAAAGAAGTCGGAATTAATAAATCAAAAGACTTCTCTGAGAAATTAGGCATTACATTTAATGCAGCACCGACTGAATCAACAGCGATTGGTACAAATGAAGTATCACCAACTGAAATAGCGGGCGCTTATGCAGCATTTGGTAATGAGGGTAAATATACGAAACCGCATTTTGTTAAGAAAGTCGTTTATCCAGATGGTAAGTCACAAAGTTTTGGACAAAAACCAAAACAAGTTATGACAGATTCTACAGCATATATGATTACAGATATGCTTCGTTCTGTAGTTACATCAGGTACTGGTACATCTGCAAATGTAGCATCTTTAGATGTAGCTGGTAAAACGGGTACGACAAACTACTCATCAAAACAATTAGCTCAATATAAAATTCCAGAAAGTGCAACTCGTGATAGCTGGTTTGCTGGATATACACCGCAATATACGATGGCAGTATGGACTGGGTATATGAAAGATGGTAAAGACGAGTATATTAGTAGTAAAAATACGAAAATTGCACAGTTGATCTTTAAAGAAATGATGAGCGAAATGGCTACAGATAAATCACGCTTTAAAATGCCAAGTAGCGTTATTCAAGAAGGTAGTGAGCTACGTATAAAAGGTGAAAAACGTGATTCATCGCCAAATACTAGCGTGCCGGATACAACGGAGCAACCAAAACAAAATCAACAGCAAAAAACTGAAGAAGAGAAAAAGCAAGAAGAATTAAAGAAACAAGAAGAACTGAAAAAACAAGAAGAACAAAAGCAACAAGAGGAACTTAAGAAGCAAGAAGAACAAAAGAAACTAGAAGAGCAAAAGAAACTAGAAGAAGAAAAGAAACAAAATGAACAAAATAACGGAAATGGTCAAGGAACGACACCTCCAGCGAATAACGGAGGAGGCCAAGGAACGACACCTCCAGCGAATAACGGAGGAGGTCAAGGAACGACACCTCCAGCGAATAACGGAGGAAGCCAAGGAACGACACCTCCAGCAAATAGCGGAGGAGGCCAAGGAACGACACCTCCAGCGAATAATGATGGAGGTCAAGGAACTCCGACCCCACCTGCAACAGGACAACCAAATAATGGTGGAAATGCAGGAGAGGTTCCTGCCAATAATGGACAATAAGAAAAATTTATAGAAAAGTTTTCAAAAAAGCACTTAAGATTTGTGGGAATTTACAATCTTAAGTGCTTTTTTTATTTTGCTATAGAAAATTTTATGTTAAGGGCTAGATAGAAGAAAAAGAGTGAATGTAGTTTATGTGGAATGTAACGTAAAGAGAGAAATGATTGTACGTGTGGGTTATCCCGGAAAGGGACTAACTGTGATGGATTACATAAAGCATTAAACAAGTGGGAATTATATTCAAATCTTTAATAAATGTCTTTCTTTAACGGTTACATTAGTTTGGAAAACAATTAAAAAGTCGGATTTCTTATTTAAGGAATTCGACTTTTTTATGTT
Source organism: Bacillus sp. FSL K6-1218 (assembly GCF_038006445.1). Lineage (NCBI taxonomy): Bacteria > Bacillati > Bacillota > Bacilli > Caryophanales > Bacillaceae > Bacillus > Bacillus sp. FSL K6-1218. Next base: position 2,263,539 of record NZ_JBBOVE010000001.1, read on the forward strand.
GAAACTGGATTAAAGGTTCGCTTTATCAAAATGTAGGGGTAATACAGTGATAGCTATTAAATGTTAAACGTACCATAAAAATTTTGAAAATAAATTGAAGGGAAATGATAAAAGACTTGAGTCGGAGGTAGTGGAGGATAACTATGGCTATAAATGGTAGTACTACTGGGGTGTGTACCATGATGCCAAAATGAGGGGGTAACTTGACCGGGAATTTGATATTGTTGCCAAGTGGCGGGAAGTTCAATTCCTACATCGGAGCTAGCTGTATGAACTGCAGGAACATGTATCCCAGGAGTCGAAGGAACTACGGCAGTTACTCTTAATAATACCCACATAAAATATTCACTCCTAAGTTGTGTTAATAAATTAGTATATTCTTTTCACGCTTATAAAGGTACATATATAGGACTTTCGTTTAAAACATGCGTACAAAGTCTTAAGACTAATGTAAGCTGATGGTGGACTATTTAATATGAAAAGATACGTCTATTTGCGGAGGGAAAAGAGATCAATAAAATGTACAATGAGGTTGTTAATCGTAATATTTTACGAGTGTATGGAGGTATTTTTATGGAACGATTATGGACGAAATCATTTATTCAAATGACTTTCGCAATGTTATTTTTATTTACAGGATTTTATTTACTTGTTCCAACGCTACCGCTCTTTATTAAAGAGATAGGTGGCAATGAATCGCAAGTTGGACTCATGATGGGGATGTTTACAATAGCTGCTGTAGTAATACGACCGATTATTGGAGGAATGCTAGATCAATATGGTAGAAGATCCTTTATTATTTTCGGACTCATCTTTTTTGGATTAACGATGTATTCCTATAATATAGCATCGACTATTGTCCTTTTAGCTGTTTTACGTGTTATTCACGGAGTAACATGGGCTGTTTCTACAACAGCTGTTGGAACAGCGATAACTGATATTATTCCAGATTCACGCCGTGGAGAAGGAATGGGCTGGTACGGGATGGCGATGACAATTGCAATGGCCATCGGACCTATGATTGGATTATGGGTTGTGCAAAATTATTCATTTAATGGTCTATTTTTATTAGCGACGTTGTTATCTTTTATGGCAGTCGTATTATCACTAATAACGAAGATGCCATTTACGCCACAAAAAGAAAAAGGGAAAATTCAGCTATTTGAGAAATCCGTATTAACAATCACGATTGTAGTATTCTTTTTATCGTTTGCATATGGAGGAATAACAACATTTTTACCGTTATTTGCATCATCAATTCATGTGAATCCGGGAACTTTCTTTCTTGTATATGCAATTGCATTAACAATTGTAAGACCAATTTCAGGAAAACTATTAGATAGATATGGAGAAGTATTCATCATACTCCCAGCATTATGTATTACTATTTTAGCTATAGTTGTTTTAACTATTTCGAATGGTTTGATAGGTGTAATTATCGCAGCAACATTATACGGTATTGGATTTGGTTCAGCGCAGCCAGCTTTGCAAGCGGCAATGCTTACAATTGTTGATCCGAGTAAGAGAGGAGTTGCGAACGCTTCATTTTTTACAGCGTTTGATTTAGGAATCGGGTTAGGTGCTATTTTACTTGGAGTGGTTTCACAAATGTTTGGTTATCGTATTTTATTTTCAGGGAGTGCAATTTCAGCATTAATAGCCTTAATTATTTTCGTCTTCTTTGTAAAACAGCGATTAGGAAAAAAAGAGTTTGCGTAAACTGGAGGAATAAAGATGGAAATTTCAATTGATCGTAAAGCTCTACAATGGTTCCAGGAAGAATTACGTATAAAGCACGGTGAATCTGTACGTTTTACTGTAAGGTATGGAGGGGGTAGTTCAATTCAGCCCGGATATTCTTTAGGGGTTGTTGCAGAGAAACCAGATGGGGAAATAGTGTCAGTTGAGAAGGAAGGTATTATATTTTTTGTAGATTCTGATGATCTTTGGTATTTTCAAAACTATGATTTATTTGTAAGTTATCATGAGGAAATGGAAGAAATTCAATTTAATTATGTAAAATAATAACTTTATTAAAAATGAATAAATTTTATATAAAAATTATATTTAAGAGATAGTGAAATAAATATCATATAGTAACGAGCTGTATTTGTGTACAGCTCGTTTTTTCTATTTCGCAAATAAAATTAGAATAATAGTATATTTGGCGGTGTTATATGAAGAATCTTTATATCTTGTTTTTAAAAATACGTAAAGAAGTCTATTCTTTCTTTATAAAACATAAGAATTATTTTCAAAAAATTGTATTGTTACAGTAAGAAAAGTGTAGGAAACTTATCATTATAAAATAAATTGAAATCTTCTAAAAACTCTGATACATTGAAATAGAAATGTAGTTTCACAATATTGTAAAGGCTTACAGTTATGTGCACGAAGATCTATTAGGATTGGAGGAAATAATGATGAAAGCTGAAGAAAAATTTTCCCCGGGATTAGATGGTATAGTGGCAGCGGAGACGAAGATATCGTTTCTTGACACAGTAAAAGGTGAAATTGTAATTCAAGGGTATGACTTAATCGAACTCTCAAAAACAAAAGAGTATTTAGACATTGTGCACCTTTTATTGGAGGAACACCTACCGAATGAGGATGAAAAAGCAACACTTGAAAAGAAATTAAAAGAAGAATATGCAGTACCAGAAGGTGTATTCAACGTACTAAAGGCATTGCCTAAAGAGACGCATCCTATGGATGGATTACGTACAGGTGTGTCGGCATTAGCTGGTTACGATAATGATATCGAAAACCGTTCGTTAGAAGTGAATAAAAGCCGAGGGTACAAGCTGTTAAGTAAAGTGCCAAACATTGTAGCGAATAGCTATCATATTTTAAATAATGAGGAGCCAATCGAACCTCTTAAAGAATTATCTTATAGTGCGAATTTCTTCTATATGTTAACTGGAAAAAAACCAACTGAACTTGAGGAAAAGATCTTTGATCGTTCCCTTGTTTTATATAGTGAACATGAAATGCCAAACTCTACATTTACAGCTCGCGTTATTGCATCAACACAATCAGATTTATATGGTGCTTTAACAGGGGCAGTTGCATCTTTAAAAGGAAGTTTACATGGCGGTGCAAATGAAGCGGTTATGTACATGCTTTTAGAAGCTGGTAATGTTGAGAAATTTGAAGAGTTATTACAGAAGAAACTATATAACAAAGAAAAAATTATGGGCTTTGGACACCGTGTTTATATGAAGAAAATGGATCCAAGAGCACTTATGATGAAGGAAGCTTTAAAACAGTTATGCGATGTAAAAGGTGATTATACACTATATGAAATGTGTGAAGCTGGAGAAAAGATTATGGAGAAGGAAAAAGGAATTTATCCAAATCTTGATTATTATGCAGCTCCAGTATATTGGATGTTAGGTATTCCAATTCAACTTTATACACCAATCTTCTTTAGCTCTAGAACAGTAGGATTATGTGCGCACGTTATTGAGCAACATGCAAATAATCGTTTGTTCCGTCCACGTGTAAATTATATTGGCGAGCGACATGTACTTAGTAAATAAGAACAACTGGGGAGTTGTTAGCGCCGCCCGCCAGATGGGTGTTTGACCGACACCCATCATTAATAATAACGAATTTTCGACAGAAAGGGAAGGATAGCATGATTAAAACAAATGAAATTAAGCAAAAAGATGCATTATTAGAAGAGATTACGGATTATGTATTGAATAAAGAGGTTACTAGTGCAGAAGCATTCAGTACAGCTCGTTACGTATTACTTGATACACTTGGGTGTGGAATTTTAGCACTGCAATATCCAGAATGTACGAAATTACTAGGACCAGTTGTGCCAGGAACAATCGTGCCAAATGGTACACGTGTACCAGGTACGTCTTATGTACTAGATCCAGTAAAAGGTGCATTTAATATCGGATGTATGATCCGTTGGTTAGACTATAACGATACTTGGCTTGCAGCAGAGTGGGGACATCCATCTGATAACTTAGGAGGAATTTTAGCAGTTGCAGATTATATTAGCCGTGTTCGTATTTCAGAAGGAAAAGAACCGTTAAAAGTACGTGAAGTATTAGAAATGATGATTAAAGCTCATGAAATTCAAGGTGTACTTGCTTTAGAAAACAGCTTAAACCGCGTTGGCCTTGACCACGTATTATATGTAAAAGTAGCAACAACTGCTGTAGTTGCGAAAATGCTTGGTGGAACACGTGAAGAAATCTTTAATGCATTATCACATGCGTGGATTGATAATTCTAGTCTTCGTACATATCGTCATGCTCCAAATACTGGATCACGTAAATCATGGGCAGCAGGTGACGCGACGAGCCGCGGTGTTCATCTTGCGATGACTGCTCTAAAAGGTGAAATGGGTTACCCTACAGCATTATCTGCACCAGGATGGGGATTCCAAGATGTATTATTCAATAAACAAGAATTAAAATTAGCTAGACCATTAGAGTCTTATGTAATGGAAAATGTATTATTTAAAGTTTCATATCCAGCAGAATTCCATGCACAAACAGCTGCAGAATGTGCTGTGAAATTACATCCGGAAATTAAAGAAAGATTAGATGAAATTGACCGTATTACAATTACAACTCATGAATCAGCAATTCGTATTATTGATAAAGAAGGTCCATTAAATAACCCAGCTGATCGTGATCATTGCTTACAATACATTACGGCAATTGGTTTATTAAAAGGAGATATCGTTGCGGACGATTACGAGGATGCAGTAGCAAACGATCCACGTGTAGACGAATTACGTAATAAGATGGTTGTTGTTGAAAACAAACAGTACAGTTTAGATTACCTTGATCCGAACAAGCGCTCAATCGCCAACGCTGTTCAAGTTCACTTTAAGGATGGCACAGTAACAGAAAATGTGGAATGTGAATATCCACTTGGTCACCGTTTCCGTAGAGACGAAGCAATTCCAAAAGTTATTCAAAAATTCACTGCAAATATGGCAGGTCATTATTCTAGTAAGCAACAAGAAGAAATTCATGAAGTTTGTTTAAATGAAGAAAAACTAGAAAATATGAATGTAAACGAATTTGTAGATCTATTCTTAATTTAATAATAGGGGGAATTTAGAATGGCTTGGGTTGTGAAAAAGCAGTCAACACAAGAGGAGCTTGCGAATCGATTCCGAGCTTTAGTAGAAGCAAATGAAATTTTGCAAATTCCAGGTGCTCATGATGCAATGGCGGCTTTAGTTGCAAAAAATACAGGTTTTTCAGCTCTTTATTTATCCGGAGCTGCTTATACTGCAAGTAAAGGTTTACCAGATTTAGGTATCGTGACGTCTACTGAAGTGGCTGAGAGAGCAAGAGATTTAGTAAGAGCTACAGACTTACCTGTTCTTGTTGACATTGATACAGGATTTGGTGGTGTACTAAATGTAGCGAGAACAGCTGTAGAAATGGTGGAAGCGAAAGTAGCAGCTGTCCAAATTGAAGATCAACAATTACCAAAAAAATGTGGACATTTAAATGGTAAGAAACTTGTTACTACAGAAGAATTGGTTCAAAAAATTAAAGCGATTAAAGAAGTTGCACCGAGCTTATACATTGTAGCACGTACTGATGCTCGCGGCGTTGAAGGATTAGATGAAGCAATTGAAAGAGCAAATGCATATGTAAAAGCAGGTGCAGATGCAATTTTCCCTGAAGCGCTTCAATCAGAGGAAGAATTCCGTCTATTTAATAGTAAGGTAAATGCACCTTTACTTGCGAATATGACTGAATTCGGAAAAACTCCATATTATAGTGCAGAGGAATTTGCGAACATGGGCTTCCAAATGGTTATTTATCCTGTAACTTCACTTCGCGTTGCAGCGAAAGCGTATGAAAATGTGTTTACTTTAATTAAAGAAACAGGTTCTCAAAAAGATGCACTTTCTAATATGCAAACGAGAAGTGAATTATACGAAACAATTTCATATCATGACTTTGAAGAGTTAGATACTGGTATTGCAAAAACAGTATTATCAGAAGATCAATAGATAAAGCAGTGAAGGCGATGAAAATACATCTTTGGCAAAATAAAATGCTTGATGTGAAAAATCATCGCCTTCTATTTTCAAAAAAGATATTCCACTCATCGTAGACGAGCATAAGCAAAAAGCTATGAAGGCCGAATGATAGGGGGATACATATGGAGCAAACGAAGTTACCATGGGATGAATTTTTTTCACTCAATAAAGATATAAATCATACTTACTTTACACCAGAAGATTTTTCAGGTGATGAAGATTTAATCGCAAAAACGACAGAACAATTCGTTAAACAAGAAATTGTTCCACAAATGGAGAATATTGAACAACATAACTATAAAGTTTCTCGTCAATTATTTGAGAAAGCTGGGGAACTTGGATTATTAGGCATTGAGGTACCAGAAGATTATGGCGGGTTCGAGTTAGGAAAGGCTGTCTCAGGTCTTGTAGCAGAGAAAATGGGTTACGCTGGTGCATTTAGCGTTTCATTTAATATACACGCTGGTGTCGGTACATTGCCTTACATATATTACGGAACGAAAGAACAGAAAGAAAAATATTTACCAAAAATCGCATCGGGAGAATGGATTGGGGCTTATGCTTTAACTGAGCCAAATGCTGGTTCGGATGCATTAAGTGCAAAAACGAGCGCAGTATTGAATGAAGAGGGAACAGCTTGGAAGTTAAATGGTGAGAAGCAATGGATTACAAATGCTCATATGGCAGATGTATACGTTGTTTTTGCGAAGACAAATAAAGGAATGACAGCATTTATTGTCGAAAGAACATGTGAAGGTGTATCCATTGGGTTAGAAGAAAAGAAAATGGGTATTAAAGGTTCTTCAACGGCGACTCTTATTTTAGAAGATGTTGTCATCCCTGTTGAAAATGTTTTAGGGGAAGTTGGGAAAGGGCATCACGTAGCTCTTAATATTCTTAACTTTGCTAGACTTAAACTTGCTTTTGGAAATATTGGAACAGCAAAACAAGCAATTGGTTTGTCAGTTCAATATGGAAAAGAGCGAAAACAGTTCCAAACGGAATTAGTAGACTTTACGATGATTCAAGAGAAAATTGCAAATATGATCATTGCTACATATGGAGCAGAAAGTGCAGCTTACCGTACAGCAGGTGTAATTGATGAAGCAATTCATGAGAGCGATGAAGATCTTATGAAAAAAATGTCTCAATTTGCAATTGAATGTGCACTAAATAAAGTAAATGCTTCTGAAACACTTGCTTATATTGTAGATGAAGCTGTACAAATTCATGGTGGTTACGGTTATATGCAAGAGTATGAGGTAGAACGATTATATCGTGATGCTAGAATTAGTCGTATTTTTGAAGGAACGAACGAAATTAATAGATTAACAGTTGCCAAAATGTTAATGAAGCAAATCGAACCATTAGAAGATACTGAAGTAGAAAGTGATGTAGCAAATGTCGAAAGAAACCATCGTTACATTTTATTAGCGAAAAAATTGTTGAAACAATCTTTGAAAACGCTCTCTAAAACTCCAAGTCTAAAAATCGACCAAGAACAAGAATATTCACGTGTAATATCAAATATGTTGACGGACGTGTACGTCATGGAATCAGCGTTTTTACGTACGAGAAAAGCAGTAAGTAAAAATGGTGAGGAAAAAGAACGTACGAAGCAACAAATAACGGATGTTATTTGTGAAGAAGGATATCGTAAAGTAGAAGAAGCGGCGATTTCTGTACTTTCAGCGGCTGTCACAGAAGAACAAGATAGACATGTGATTTTAGCTGAAATCCGTCAATTATTAGTACCTTTATACACGAACGTATTTACGAAGAAGAGAGAAATTGCGAAAGCTATTATAAATCGTGGGAAATATATTGTGTAAATAGGAGGAAAGCGATATGAAAAAGATTGGTTTTATCGGTTTAGGTAACATGGGTCTTCCGATGTCAAAAAATCTAGTTAAATCAGGTTACACAGTATATGGCGTGGACTTAAATAAAGAGGCAGAAGCGTCCTTTGAAAAAGAAGGCGGAATTATCGGTCTATCAATCTTAAAACTAGCAGAAACATGTGATGTAGTTTTTACAAGTTTACCTTCACCTCGCGCTGTTGAAGCGGTATATTTTGGAGCAGAAGGATTATTTGAAAATGGTCACTCGAATGTAGTTTTCATTGATACAAGTACGGTATCGCCGCAGTTAAACAAACAATTAGAGGAAGCTGCAAAGGAAAAGAAAGTAGACTTTTTAGCAGCACCTGTGAGTGGTGGAGTAATCGGAGCCGAAAACCGTACATTAACGTTTATGGTTGGTGGATCAAAAAAGGTATATGAGAAAACGGAATCTATCATGGGCGTACTAGGCGCGAATATTTTCCACGTTAGTGAGCAGATTGATAGTGGTACAACTGTTAAGTTAATTAATAACTTATTAATTGGTTTTTATACAGCTGGTGTGAGTGAAGCTTTAACATTAGCAAAAAAGAACAATATGGATTTAGATAAAATGTTTGATATTTTAAATGTAAGTTACGGTCAAAGTAGAATTTATGAACGTAATTTTAAAAGTTTTATAGCACCTGAAAACTACGAGCCAGGATTTACTGTGAACTTATTGAAGAAAGATTTAGGATTTGCAGTTGACTTAGCTAAGGAAAGCGAACTCCATTTACCGGTAAGCGAAATGTTATTAAACGTATATGACGAAGCGAGTCAAGCTGGATATGGTGAAAACGATATGGCTGCTTTATATAAGAAAGTTAGCGAGCAATTAATTTCTAATCAAAAATAAATTATACAAAGGAGAGAATACAATGATTACAACTGAAATTAAACGAGTAAAAAATCACATTAACGGTGAGTGGGTTGAATCGACAGGTACGGAAGTAGAAGCAGTTCCAAATCCAGCGACTGGAAAAATTATCGCTTACGTTCCACTATCTCCAAAAGAAGATGTTGAAAAAGCTGTTGAAGCGGCAAAAGCAGCATTCGAAATGTGGTCTAAAGTACCAGTTCCGAATCGTTCAAGAAATTTATATAAATATTTACAGCTATTACAAGAAAACAAAGATGAGCTTGCGAAAATCATTACGCTAGAGAATGGTAAGACGCTAACGGATGCAACAGGTGAAGTACAGCGTGGTATTGAAGCGGTAGAACTTGCAACATCTACACCAAATCTAATGATGGGTCAAGCGCTGCCGAATATTGCTAGCGGAATTGATGGATCAATTTGGCGCTACCCAATCGGAGTTGTTGCTGGTATTACGCCGTTTAACTTCCCGATGATGATTCCGTTATGGATGTTCCCACTTGCAATTGCTTGCGGTAATACATTCGTATTAAAAACATCGGAAAGAACGCCACTTTTAGCGGAGCGACTTGTAGAATTATTCTATGAAGCAGGTTTCCCAAAAGGCGTATTAAATTTAGTACAAGGCGGAAAAGATGTTGTAAATAGCATTTTAGAAAATAAAGATATTCAAGCTGTTTCGTTCGTCGGTTCTGAGCCAGTAGCTCGTTACGTATATGAAACAGGTACGAAACACGGAAAACGTGTACAAGCGTTAGCAGGTGCGAAAAACCATGCGATTGTAATGCCAGATTGCAATCTTGAGAAAACAGTACAAGGTGTAATTGGATCTGCATTTGCAAGTAGTGGAGAGCGCTGCATGGCATGCTCAGTAGTAGCAGTAGTGGATGAAATTGCTGATGAATTCATTGATGTATTAGTAGCAGAAACGAAAAAATTAAAAGTAGGCGATGGCTTTAGCGAAGATAACTATGTTGGACCATTAATTCGTGAATCTCATAAAGAGCGCGTTTTAGGCTATATTAATAGTGGTGTAGCAGATGGGGCAACTTTATTAGTAGATGGCCGTAAAATTAATGAAGAAGTTGGAGAAGGTTATTTTGTAGGTGCGACAATCTTTGATGGCGTGAATCAAGAAATGAAAATTTGGCAAGATGAAATTTTTGCTCCAGTATTAAGCATTGTACGTGTTAAAGATTTAGAAGAAGGTATTAAACTAACAAATCAATCTAAATTTGCAAATGGTGCGGTTATTTATACGTCAAATGGTAAACATGCACAAACGTTCCGTGATAACATCGATGCTGGTATGATTGGTGTAAATGTAAATGTTCCAGCACCAATGGCATTCTTCGCATTTGCAGGAAATAAAGCTTCATTCTTTGGTGATTTAGGTACAAATGGTACAGATGGCGTTCAATTCTATACACGTAAAAAAGTTGTAACTGAGCGCTGGTTTTAATAAAGAGTAGACTGTCAGATTAGTTGTGAAATGAAAAACACCACTATTAATAGTGGTGTTTTTCGTTTTTATCAATTACTTTTTTCAAAAGCTAGTTTAACACCAAATCCAATTAGGACGATTCCTGTTAGCCCTTGAATATAACGTTGCGTCTTCGGTTTTTTCATAAAAGCACTAATTTTATCAATTAACAATATATAAAACGCAAACCAAATGGCAGTTAAAACGAGGTAAGTAAGGCCCATTACAAGAAGTTGAATAAATGTATTATGATTTGGATTTAAAAATTGCGGTAAAAAAGTTAAAAAGAAGACTGCTATCTTAGGATTTAATAAATTCGTTAGAAATCCTTGGCGAAAGCAAGAAGTATGTTTGTTTTCATTATTTAAAGATATATCATTTGTATCTATGCCTTCTTTATTTCTTACTGCTAAAAGGGCTTTAATACCGATATATATTAAATAGAGAGCCCCAACGTACTTGAAAATAGAAAATAAAAGAGCTGACTTTACAATAAGTGCAGAAAGACCAATTATAGCAGCTAAAGTATGAATTAATAGTGCAATACATGTACCAAACACTGTTTTCACTCCACCGACTTTACCAGCAACCAATGTGTTTTTCGTAGCCATTGCTGTATCTGGACCAGGTAAAATGATAAGGCAAATAGACATAATGATGAAAAGAAGATAATTTTCTATCATAGCCGCCCCTCCTTTTTATTTTTAGAATATTTGATTAAAATCAGTGTAGCACAAAAATGGATTTAATAAAATTAAATTTTATTAAAAATTATTAAATAAAAAAGGCTATATAGTAGCTGTAATTTCACTACTATATAGCCTCGATTTTATCCCGCTATTTGCGGGTAGTAAGATTTCCACCGCACAAGATTTAGCTGAAGCAAAGAAGTTAGGTGGGGGATGAACAAAACACCCACGCATTACAGTTTCATTTTATGCATTAAGTAAGTTAAAGAAACGATTCACATCTTCTTCTGAAACGTCACTTAACTGTTTATATTTATAATTCGGATTTTGATCTTTATCAACGACAACGGAGCGTACTCCTTCGAAGAAATCTTCATGTCTCATGAAATTTTTAGCAAGTATAAGGTCCGTAGCGAAGCATTCTTCAACGGATTTATCTTGTCCATCAATAAACTGTTTTAATGTTACTTTGAGTGAAATAGGGGATTTTGATAACAGTGTTTCTTTTGTTTTTAGAGCAAAGGAACTTTGATCTTTCTCCAATGAATGGATGATTTCTTCAATTGTATCGAAAGCAAAATGTGAATTGATTACTTCTAATGAAGGAGTCAGCTCGCTTTCTAAGTTTGGAGCAGTTGCAAATGTATGAATAACTTCTTTTAAATTAGTATGTACATCATCTTCTTTATGCCAATTTACACTTTCAAGTTCAGTAAGAAACTCTGGTAATGAATCAGATGTCATAAAGTAATCAGCAGCATTAATAAATAATACGTCAGAAGCTTTTAAAATAGATGCTGTTAAAGCAACGAAGCGTCCTGTATATCCAGGTGCTTTATTTAAGAAATATGCAGCTCCGACGTCTGGGAAGAAGCCGATATTCATCTCTGGCATTGCCCATTTCGTACGTTCAGTTACAATGCGATACTTCGCACCATTTGTAAGACCGACACCACCGCCCATTACAATTCCATCTAAACAAGCAATAATCGGTTTTGTATATTGATAAATATATGTATCAATTTCATACTCTTCTTCAAAAAAACGTTCTGCATGTTGCAATGCCACTTCATTGGAACGCGCTTCATAAAGAGTTTTAATGTCGCCACCTGCACAAAAACCTTTTGTGCCAGCTCCTTTTAACACGATAAGTGCAATACGCTCATCGTGTTCCCACTCTTTAAGTTTTTGTCCGATAGGTTGTAACATGTCATAAGATAAAGAATTAAGTGCTTTTGGACGGTTTAAAGTAATTGTTGCAACGCCGTTTTCACTAACAGAAAATAAAACGTGTTCAGTCATAATGCATCCTCCCTTACATATCTTCTTATTCTTAATTCTTGATATGTACTGAAATGTCCTTTATAAATTTTGTCAAAAGTTGACGGTAAATATTAATTTGGTCACCGCATATTTTGACGAGTTATCTTTGCAGGATTTCAGAGACTGAGGGGGAATATTACAACATTACTGTAAGTGTAATTATTTGAAGTTATTATGATAAAAGCGCTATTATATAGGTGTGAATTGTTCATTATCAATTCTAAAAAGAGTGTTTGAAGAAAAAATGAATCGTACAATTGTAATAAAAAATTTTACACTGAATTAGAAATAGAGAAAGGAGAAATCGGAATGCCAGGACCTTTACTATTGTCGGTTATTATTTTGTCTTCTTTAATGATAGGGATAACGCAGTATTTTCATCATACAGATACGACAGAAGAAGTGAAGGATAAAGTACGTCTCGTATTTCCGATTTTTATAATATCTATTTCATTCTGTATTTTATTAAATAAAGATGGGTACATTGTCGCAGTGTTCTCATTTTTCGTCGCAATCGTTTTAATTACCGTTTTATATTATGTAATGAAAGACTTTATACAAAAATAAAGATGTCACAATAGGCATTTTTATTTTGGAGAAAATATAAAATTTCACATACCGTACTTTATATAAAATACATAAAACATATAACAATAGAAAAGTGTGTACTTTGCTGTGTATGTACTTGTCAATCTTGCATAGCCACTATACTATTAAAATGTAGAGATTATAAAAAGGGGTTGTATCTATCATGAAATTTGAGATGCACACAAAAATTATTTCAAATGAAAAAGAAGTAAGATTACATATTGAAGAAAATATATTTCAATTAATATTGGATGGTTATCACTTATTTACAATTCAAGAAATATTGCCTTTATATAAATCAAATGAAGAAAGAATTGGAAGTGCAACGATATTGAAGCTAGAGTGGGAGAACGGAAAAACTACAATAAACTATCAACTCGTTTCACTAAAATCAGTAAATTAAAAGGAGTAGAAAAATATGAAGTTATTTCATACAGCGGATTGGCATTTAGGTAAGCTTGTTCATGGCGTGTATATGACTGAAGACCAAAAGATTGTATTAGATCAGTTTGTACAGGCTGTTGAAGTAGAAAAACCAGATGCTGTAATTATTGCAGGTGATTTATATGACCGAGCAATTCCACCTACAGAAGCAGTAGACTTATTAAATGATGTGCTGCAAAAAATAGTTATTGATTTACAAACACCAGTTATTGCAGTAGCTGGTAATCATGATAGTCCGGATCGTATCCATTTTGGGAGTAGTTTAATGAAAAAACAGGGATTACATATTGCAGGCCAATTTCAATTCCCGTATGAACCTGTTGTACTAAATGATGAATATGGAGAGGTTCACTTCCATCTAATACCGTATGCAGACCCAAGCATAGTTAGACACGTGTTGAAAAATGAAGACGTACGTTCTCATGATGATGCGATGCGCATTTTTATGAATGAGCTCTCTGAAACAATGGATAAAGAAGCTAGACATGTATTTGTTGGACATGCATTTGTAACTTCTTCAGGAGAAGCGGAGGAGAATACAAGTGATGCAGAACGACCACTTTCAATTGGTGGTGCTGAATATGTAAATAGTCATTATTTTGATAAGTTTCATTACACAGCGCTTGGACATTTACATCAAGCGCATTTCGTACGTAATGAGACCATTAGATATTCAGGTTCACCACTTGCCTATTCAATTTCTGAAGAGAAACATAAAAAAGGTTATTACATTGTAGAACTGAATGAAACTGGTGAAGTAGCAATTGAAAAAAGGTTACTTTCACCACGTCGTAAAATGCGAACAGTAGAAGCGAAAATAGATGAATTATTACAGCACCCAGTAAGTGAAGATTACGTATTTGTAAAATTATTAGACGAAAACCCTGTCTTACAGCCAATGGAGAAAATACGATCTGTATATCCAAATGCAATGCACGTTGAAAGAGCGATGCAAAGGCGAGAACTCACAGATACAAATGAAGTAACGGTTTCAAGACATAAAACGGATGATTTATCTCTTTTAAAGGCTTTCTATAAAGAAATGAAAGGGTTAGATTTATCAGAAGAGAAAGAACGCCTATTTATAGATGTATTACAAACAGTGCAAGAACGGGAAGGTGAACGAGGATGAGACCGATTCAGCTTATTATGACAGCATTCGGGCCATATAAACAGAAAGAAGTAATCGATTTTGAAGATCTTGGAGAACATCGTATTTTCGCTATTTCTGGGAATACGGGAGCTGGAAAAACAACGATTTTTGATGCGATTTGTTATGTGTTATATGGTGAGGCTAGTGGAGAAGAACGTAGTGATACGAGCATGCTTCGAAGTCAATTTGCTGATGATGATGTTTATACAAGTGTAGAACTAACCTTTCAATTAAAAGGGAAACGCTATGAAATAAAAAGACAACTTGGACATAAAAAACAAGGGAATAAGACCATTACAGGACATGCAGTAGAATTATATGAAGTTATTGATGGAGAAAACGTTCCAGCCGTCGATCGTTTTCATGTAACAGACGTAAACAAAAAAGTGGAAGATTTAATTGGGTTAAGTAAACATCAATTTAGTCAAATTGTTATGTTACCACAAGGTGAATTCCGAAAACTATTAACATCTGAGACGGAAAACAAAGAAGAGATTTTACGTCGTATTTTTAAAACGGATCGTTATAAATTAATGCGTGAGTTACTTGATCAAAAGAGAAAACAATGGAAAGATGTTTTACAAGAAAAACAAAAAGAGAGAGAGCTCTATTTCCGTAATGTTTTTAAATTACCAATCCGTGATGGAGCATTATTAGAGACATTAGCGGCACAAGAACATGTAAATACGCATCAAGTAGTAGAAGCGTTAGAACAAGAAACAACAGTGTATAAGGCAGAGGTTGAGCAATTACAAGTAGAACAAGATGTTCAAACGAAGCAATTAAAGGATGCAGAAACACGTTTTCATGCAGCAAAATCTGTAAATGAGAAATTTATAGATTTACAACAAAAGAATGAGAAATATAACACTTTACAAGAGAACCGTGCAGCAATTGAAAGGAAAGAAAAATCCTTTAAACGTGCGGAACAAGCAAAGCGCTTATTACCATTTGAACAATGGTATGAAGAAGCAATGCAAAATGAGCAGAAAGCTGAAAGTTTGTTAAAACAGATAATCGTCAAACAAGAACAGATAATGAATAGTTTTGAGCTTGCTCAGGAGAAGTATGAAGTAGTAAAGAATAAAGAACTTGAACGAGAAGAGGCTAAAAAACTTGTTCAAAGATTAGAAGAGTTACAAGCGATCATTGAATCATTAGCTGAGAGAAAGCTGAATTTACAAAATGCCGAAATTCAAATAGGGAAATTAAAAGAAAGTATGCACAAGTTGGATCAACAACTAGAAGAGCATACAAGTCAAAAACAGGGAATGTCTGATGAATTGCAGCAATTAGAACAAGCACTTGAGCAATATGTAGCTAAAGTAGAAGAACTAACGAATATGCGAGAAGATGCAAAAGTTTTAAAGCAAGCATATGATGTTTGGCAAGAAAAACAAAAATTTGAGCAAGAAAAAGAGGCGGCAAATAATAAAATGCAAGTGGCAGTTCGTGCATATGAAAACATGGAGCGCCGCTGGTTAAGTGAACAAGCTGGTATATTAGCTCTTCATTTACATGATGGTGAATCTTGTCCGGTATGCGGTAGTACGAATCACCCGCAAAAAGCTACAGAGCAAAGTAATGCGATCGATGAAAAAGAGTTAAACGATTTAAGAGATAAGAAGAACATAGCTGAAAAATTACATGTGCAAGTAGAGGAGAAATGGAATTTCTATCGACTACAATATGAACAAGTGATAGAAGAAGTTGTGAAGCGCGGCTACAACTCGGAAAAATTAGCTGAAACATATAGTGCACTTGTTCAAAAAGGAAAACAATTAGCAGCAGACGTGAATACGTTAAAAGCAAGTGAAGAAACACGTAAGCAGATTGCTGTGAACATGAAAAGCGTAGAAGAAAAAATAGAAGAACTTCAGAAACAAAAACGGGAAGTAGAAACAATGCAGCACCGTACAGAAATGGAGTGCATGCAACTTCGTACGTCATATGAACATGATAAACGAAATATTCCAGAAAACTTACAAACAGTACAAGCTTGGAAAGCACAGTTGGACCAAGCTATGCAGGAACTTAGGTTAATGGAGGACGAATGGAAGAAAGTGCAGGAAGCGTATCAGCATTGGCAAAATGAAAATATACGTATTCAAGCAGAACAGAAAGGTGCTTCTAATCAATTTGAAAGTGCAAAATTGAAGAAAGAAGAAACTTTCGCACGCTTTATGAGAGAGCTAGAACAAAGCGGGTTTACAGATCAATTCACGTATAAAGAAGCCAAATTAAGCGATGCCCAGATGGAGATGTTACAAAAAGAAATTCAAGGTTATTATTCATCTCTCGAAGTGCTTGCAAAACAAATTGAAGAGTTAAACTCAGAATTAAAAGATAAAGAGTATATGGATATTACATCTTTAGGTGAACACATAAAAGAACTAGAAATTAATCTCGATATAATTAAAGAAAAACGTCAACGTGCGCAAAATGCGGTAACATATATTTCTGATTTACATGAAAACATTAGACGTATTGACGAACAAATTCACGAGGAAGAAAAAGCCTTCCAAGAACTTGTTGATTTATATGAAGTAATGAAAGGTGATAACGAAAGTCGTATATCATTTGAACGTTACATCTTAATTGAGTATTTAGAACAAATCGTTCAAATCGCAAACGAACGACTACGTAAATTATCAAATGGACAATTTTATTTAAAACGAAGTGAACGAGTTGAAAAAAGAAACCGTCAAAGTGGATTAGGCTTAGATGTGTACGATGCATACACTGGCCAAACGCGCGATGTAAAAACATTATCCGGCGGAGAGAAATTTAACGCATCACTTTGCTTAGCGCTAGGAATGGCAGATGTAATTCAAGCATATGAAGGTGGTATTTCCATCGAAACAATGTTCATCGATGAAGGGTTCGGTTCATTAGATGAAGAATCATTAACGAAAGCAGTAGATGCCTTAATTGACTTGCAAAAATCAGGCCGATTTATCGGTGTCATTTCACACGTACAAGAGCTGAAAAACGCAATGCCGGCTGTATTAGAAGTAACGAAGCAGAAGGATGGGTGTAGTCAGACTAGGTTTGTGGTGAAGTAAGCTTAGAAAATGGAGTAGGGAATCTACCGATACTTTTAGTGTCATATGTATGAAAAATAAAACGTCGTCTCTTCATTGGAGGCGACGTTTTATTTTATAAAATATCTATGAATTATCTGTAGAAGGCGGCGTATTCTCCAAACGATTATAAGTTTTAAAGGCTGAAATTGCTGAGATAACCCCGCCTACTAAAAATAAAGCGGATCCTCCAACTAAGATGATACGACTGACATATGTTTCCCGTGCTTCTTCGACTTCTTCTTGTAACGTTGTAGGCATATGAATTCCCCTTTATAAAAGTTGTTTTATAAATAGTATATACAAACGCCTAAAATGTGTTAAAATAACTGATGATTTTATGCAGTGGGTAATTAGATGAGTAGGATGCGAGTGGCTAAATAAATCTTCATCACAAATTTATGCGAACTTCACATAGAGCACATATTAACATTGTATTATGTATATGTACCAAATAAATAAATAAATAAAGTGAATGTAAGTTCTGTTTTCAAAAATTTAAAATCCTTTTATTTCTATATGAAAGTTTTAATCAAGGGTTTTAAAAAATTTGGAAATAGATCTTATGAATATGGAATTCATATAAAAGGGGAATGTCTTATGACAACATATACGAGTGAAATGAGAAAAACTTTAGTTTCAGAAGAAGATGTAGATATTTTAAAAATTATGGCGCATCCAATCCGACTGCAAATTGTAAATGAATTAAGTACGAGAAAAACTTGTAATGTAACACAATTAACAGAGTTACTGAATATTCCGCAATCTACTGTTTCACAACATTTATCAAAAATGAAGGGTAAAGTGTTACGAGCAGAGAGAAGAGGTTTAGAAATTTATTATCATATTAACAATTTAAAAGCGAGTAAGATTGTTAATGTTTTAGGGTATATAAACTAGTGAAATATTTTTATATAAAATAGCCCCTGCTGTTGAGCAGGGGCTATTTTGTGTTGTTTTATGTATTTGTATTTAAAACTTTATAGTTTTTATGATTTACAATTGTTCGATCAAATTCAAAAGTACCACCGCTTACATTTGTAATTTCAACTAAGACCGATTCAGTATAAAGTTTTAGTACAGATCCTGTAATCTTTAAATTGTTTCGTTGAAAAAGTATAGTATCCCCTACGTTTGCTTTCATAGTACCTCCTTAAAGACAGAAATATTTTTTATTATATATATTAAACCACGGATAGATATATTAGTGAATATTTAGTTTTATTTATTGAAAAAAATTTGTGATTTTATAAAAATAAGGTACATCGAAGTATAAAAATTTTTTCTACTT
Organism: Bacillus sp. FSL K6-1218; assembly: GCF_038006445.1. Classification (NCBI taxonomy): domain Bacteria; kingdom Bacillati; phylum Bacillota; class Bacilli; order Caryophanales; family Bacillaceae; genus Bacillus; species Bacillus sp. FSL K6-1218. The sequence goes on from NZ_JBBOVE010000001.1 coordinate 2,282,387, forward strand.
GTAAAGGAAAATTTTAATTTAGCAATTGTATAACATGAGACATAATTTTTATAAAAGAAGATGATAAAACAGTTGTAAGTTGTATTGAAGCTAAACATTATAAAAGCTACTTATGTATTTAATCAGTAGTTTTTTGTATTTCGTCCTTCGTTTTCTGTAACTGATTCCATGTTTTTGACGCTCTATCTTGTAAGTGCTTACATAAGCGGAAACATCTTATATAATGAAGGTGTTAAATCAAAAGAGGTGACCAAAATGAACATAAAAAAAGTAAATTTAGCGAATAGCATTGAAATAGAAAGAGGAGGCGGAAAGGTATGAAAAAATCAACTGTTAATCCATGGTTTGTTGTCTTTGGCACAGTTATAGTACAGATGGGGCTTGGAACGATATATACATGGAGTTTATTCAATCAGCCTTTAGTTAGTAAATACGGTTGGAGTCTTAACGCTGTTGCGATAACTTTCTCAATTACTAGTCTTTCTTTAGCATTTTCAACTTTATTCGCGAGTAAATTGCAAGAAAAATGGGGACTTCGTAAACTTATTATGATAGCTGGACTAGCATTAGGACTAGGATTAATACTTAGTTCACAAGCTTCCTCATTGATATTGCTTTATGTACTAGCAGGAGTTGTTGTAGGTTATGCAGATGGTACAGCATATATCACTTCACTATCAAATTTAATAAAGTGGTTTCCAGAGCGTAAAGGTTTAATTGCTGGTATTTCTGTCTCTGCATATGGTTCAGGTAGCTTAATCTTTAAATACGTTAACGCACAGTTGATTGAATCAGTTGGTGTATCGCAAGCATTTATATACTGGGGTTTAATTGTTACAGCTATGATTGTAATTGGTGCTTGTTTAATCCATCAAGCTGCAGATCAAGGAGCAGTTCATGAAACAAAAACTAAGGAATACACAACGAAAGAAATGTTAGGCACAAAACAAGTATACTTATTATTTATAATGTTATTTACATCATGTATGAGTGGCTTATACTTAATTGGTATGGTAAAAGACATTGGTGTTCAACTTGTAGGACTGAGCGCAGCAACAGCAGCTAATGCGGTGGCTATGGTTGCAATCTTCAATACATTAGGTCGTATTATTTTAGGACCGTTATCGGATAAAATTGGTCGTTTAAAAATCGTTACTGGTACTTTTGTTGTTATGGCGAGTTCAGTCTTAGTTCTAAGTTTTGTAGATTTAAATTATGGTATTTACTTCGTATGTGTAGCAAGTGTAGCGTTTTGCTTTGGTGGAAATATCACTATTTTCCCAGCTATTGTTGGCGATTTCTTCGGTATGAAAAACCATAGTAAGAACTACGGAATTGTGTATCAAGGATTTGGATTTGGAGCGCTTGCAGGTTCCTTTATCGGTGCACTTCTAGGTGGATTCAAACCAACGTTCATGGTGATCGGTGTATTATGTGTCGTGTCATTCATTATCGCAATTTTAATTCAAGCACCTAAACAGAAAAAAGAACACGAAGAAGAGTATCGCAGCGTAGCATAAGTATATAAATCTTCTATAACACTATGATTACGAAAAAGCATCCTATTCTATTAATTGGGATGCTTTTTTTATGAGTTATTTTAACAAGGTTAAATTACTTTTGGGATTTTTATAGATGTAAAAGTGAGTGGAATACCTATTTGGATTATATTGGAATATGATAAATTGATACATCGTATTCGAAATATATATTAAATCTTAAATGATAAAGAAGACATTCATTAGCATTTGTAAGATATATTTTCAGAAAAATATTGAGAAAATATATACTTGAGTTTTTCATAAAGCATTGTAAATGAACGTATCTCTAGTTTATCTTCTTCAATTTTAAAAAGAGGAGTTTGAATTTTATTTATAATATAAGTACATTTAATACGTTTAGATATGATTTTATTAAGAAGCATTAAAATGCTTTGTCTGAAAAATAAAAAAAGATTGACAAGTTTATTGAGAAACATTATCATTTCGGTGTAAGATGGTAAATGAAAAACATTATCAATAAAATGGATTTTAAAGTAATGCGCACTTGACCAATTAGTTTAGTAAGTGTATTATTTTTTACAACACTAATGATAATGAAAATCAATATCATAACTATTAGTGTTACTTAATGAAATTAATGTTTATGTGAAAGGATAGAGAAAATGAACTTAGGGGAATTTGATGGGAAAACAGTTTTAGTAACAGGTGCAGCACAAGGAATAGGCAGTGTCGTTGCCAAAATGTTTTTAGAAAGAGGAGCCACAGTTATTGCGGTTGATCAAAATGAAGAGGGGTTAAATGTACTCTTAAATCAAAATGAATTAAATAAAACACGTATGAAAACGTTTCGTTTAGATGTGAGTGATAGCGCTGCTGTTGAAGACATTGTAAATCATATTGCAAATGAAATAGCGCCAATAGATATTTTAGTAAACGTTGCAGGGGTTTTACGTATGGGAGCAATTCATTCGTTAAGTGATGAAGATTGGAATAAAACATTCTCTGTAAATACTACAGGGGTTTTCAATATGTCCCGAGCGGTAAGTAAAAATATGATGTTAAGAAAATCAGGGGCAATTGTTACAGTCGGTTCAAATGCGGCAAATACGCCGAGAATGGAGATGGCTGCGTATGCTGCGTCAAAGGCTGCAACGACGATGTTTATGAAATGTTTAGGACTAGAGCTTGCGGCATACAATATACGCTGCAACTTAGTTTCTCCAGGTTCTACTGAAACTGAGATGCAAAGATTACTATGGACTGATGAGAATGGAGCTAAAAATATAATTGCTGGTTCTCAAAATACATATAGACTCGGAATTCCATTACAAAAAATTGCACAACCTTCAGAAGTTGCTGAAGCAGTGTTATTTTTAGCTTCAGATAGAGCAAGTCATATTACAATGCACAATTTATGTGTCGATGGTGGTGCTACGTTAGGAGTTTAATAAAAATTCAGGAGGTTATTATATTATGAATGAACATACAGCTGTAAAGGAATTGTCAGAAAAACTTTTAGAAGATTATAAGACTGAATCTTCATTCTTTTTCGCTTCACCAACTCGAACGATATTAGCAGAAGGAGAGTTTACTACAGTAAAGCATCGTGAAATTGAAAGTTTCCCAGAGCTTGTGCAAGCGACATTAAGTAATGCGAAACAAGCTGGAAATCCAAATCCTATCGTTGTGGGTGCTTTGCCATTTGATCGTAGAAAAGAAGTCCAACTTATCGTACCAGAATATAGTAGAATTTCTGAGCGTTTACAATTGGATACAACAAATCAGCTTGAAACAAATGAGAACGTAACATTTGAAATGACGCCAGTACCAGACCCTGAAGTTTATATGAATGGTGTGAAGCAAGGAGTTAAAAAAATACAGGACGGTGATTTGAAGAAAATCGTTCTATCTAGATCGTTAGATGTTAAATCTTCCGAAAAGATTGATAAGCAAAAACTTCTGCGAGAATTAGCAGAGCATAATAAGCATGGTTATACATTTGCTGTGAATTTACCGAAAGGTGAAAAAGAGAACAGTAAGACGCTAATTGGAGCAAGCCCTGAATTACTTGTTTCACGTAATGGTATGCAAGTTATTTCTAACCCGTTAGCTGGTTCGAGGCCACGTAGTGAGGATCCAGTAGAAGATAAAAGAAGAGCAGAGGAATTACTTTCTTCTCCAAAAGATTTACATGAACATGCGGTAGTAGTTGAAGCGGTTGCCGCTGCACTTCGTCCGTATTGTCATACATTACATGTTCCAGAAAAGCCATCAGTTATTCATAGTGAAGCGATGTGGCATTTGTCTACAGAAGTGAAAGGTGAACTTAAGGATCCAAATACTTCTTCTTTACAATTAGCAATTGCCCTTCATCCTACGCCAGCAGTTTGCGGAACTCCGATGGAAAAGGCAAGAGAGGCTATACAGCATATTGAGCCATTTGACCGCGAGTTCTTTACAGGAATGCTAGGATGGAGCGATTTAAATGGAGATGGAGAATGGATTGTTACAATTCGTTGTGCTGAAGTACAAGAAAATACACTTCGTTTATATGCAGGAGCTGGAGTTGTTGCTGAGTCAAAACCAGAAGACGAGTTAGCAGAAACATCAGCTAAGTTCCAAACAATGCTAAAAGCTTTAGGGTTAAGAGATAGTTCACTTAATGAAAAATAGGGGGAAGAAAGAATGCTAGTAGGTTATACGGAATGGCCAAAAGAATTTGCCAATCGTTATCGAGAAGAAGGGTGTTGGCTTGGTGAAACATTTGGAGGAGTGTTAAGAGAGCGAGCTGAGAAATATGGAGATCAAATCGCGGTTGTAAGCGGTAAGACGCATGTAACGTACAGTGAACTTGATAAAAAGGTAGATCGTTTAGCAGCAGGTTTACTGAATTTAGGAATAAAGAAAGAGGACAGAGTTGTAATCCAGTTACCTAACATTATCGAGTTTTTCGAAATATGTTTTGCACTATTTCGAATTGGAGCGCTTCCTGTCTTTGCACTGCCTTCACATCGAAGCAGTGAAATTAGTTATTTTTGTGAGTTTGGTGAGGCGAGCGCTTATGTTATTTCAGATAAGGCCCTCGGTTTTGATTATCGAAAACTAGCAAGAGAAGTGAAAGAGAAAGTGCCAACTTTACAACATGTAATTGTAGTGGGAGAAGAGGAAGAGTTTGTGAACATAAATGATCTGTATATGGATCCCATCTCATTGCCAGAAGTTCAGCCAAGTGATGTTGCATTTCTCCAATTATCAGGAGGGACAACAGGTCTTTCTAAATTAATTCCTAGAACACATGATGACTATATTTATAGTTTACGTGTTAGCGCTGAAATTTGTAATTTGAATGCAGAAAGCGTCTATATGACAGTTCTTCCAGTAGCACACAATTATCCAATGAGTTCTCCAGGAACATTTGGAACTTTCTATGCGGGTGGAAAAGTGGTATTGGCAACTGGTGGTAGCCCAGATGAGGCATTTGCTCTTATCGAAAAAGAAAAAGTTACAATTACAGCGCTCGTTCCGCCATTAGCAATGATTTGGCTTGATGCTGTATCTTCTCGTAATGCCGATTTATCGAGCCTAGAGGTTATTCAAGTAGGTGGTGCTAAGTTTAGTGCTGAGGTTGCAAAACGTATACGCCCTACATTTGGATGTACGTTACAGCAAGTATTCGGTATGGCGGAAGGATTAGTGAACTATACAAGATTAGACGATCCGGAAGAAATTATTATTCATACACAAGGTAGACCAATGTCTGCACTCGATGAAGTACGAGTTGTTGATGAAAATGACAACGATGTAAAACCTGGCGAAGTAGGTAGTTTATTAACACGAGGTCCATATACAATTCGTGGTTACTATAAAGCCGAAGAGCATAATGCACGATCATTTACAAAGGATGGATTTTATCGTACAGGAGATCTTGTAAAAGTAAATGAACAAGGATACATCATTGTAGAAGGAAGAGATAAAGATCAAATTAACCGTGGTGGTGAGAAAGTTGCTGCGGAAGAAGTTGAAAATCATCTATTAGCACACGATGCGGTTCATGACGTAGCAATTGTATCTATGCCTGACGATTATTTAGGTGAACGCACCTGTGCTTTTGTTATAGCTCGCGGACAAGTTCCAACTGTAAGTGAATTAAAAATGTTTTTAAGAGAACGTGGTATAGCGGCTTATAAAATTCCAGATCGAATTGAATTTATTGAATCATTCCCGCAAACAGGAGTCGGAAAAGTCAGCAAAAAAGAACTACGTAAAGTCATTGCTGAAAAACTTATTACAGTAAAACAATAATAAAAACCGGAAGGAAGTGATTAGATGGCTATCCCATCTATTTCAGTATATAAAATGCCAATTGAATCAGAACTACCAAAAAATAAAGTGAATTGGACACCAGATCCGAAACGTGCAGTACTTTTAATTCATGACATGCAAGAATATTTTCTTGATGCATATAGCGATAAAGAATCACCAAAAGTAGAACTTATTTCAAATATTAAAATGATAAGAGAAAAATGTAAGGAACTTGGTATACCAGTTGTTTATACAGCACAACCTGGTGGGCAAACGTTAGAACAACGAGGTTTATTACAAGACTTTTGGGGTGACGGTATTCCTGCTGGACCAGATAAAAAGAAAATTGTTGATGAACTTATTCCTGATGAAGATGATATATTCCTAACAAAATGGAGATATAGTGCATTTAAAAAGACAAATCTATTAGAAATTTTAAACGAACAAGGAAGAGATCAACTTATTATTTGCGGTATTTATGCGCATATTGGCTGTCTTTTAACAGCTTGTGAAGCGTTTATGGATGGTATAGAACCGTTCTTTGTAGCAGATGCAGTTGCTGATTTTTCACTAGAGCATCATAAACAAGCATTGGAGTATGCATCTAATAGATGTGCAGTAACGACATCAACAAACCTACTGTTAAAAGATTTACAAAGTGTAAAAGGTGATGAGAGTGAAGGAATCACTATACAGGAAGTGCATGAACTAGTTGCACAACTACTTCGTGAGCCAGTAGAGAGTATTGATATTGATGAGGACTTATTAAATAGAGGGCTTGATTCGGTCAGAATTATGAGTTTAGTAGAGAAGTGGCGTCGTGAAGGGAAAGAAATCACTTTTGCAGATTTAGCAGAACGTCCAACTGTTTCAGGTTGGTACAGTTTACTATCTTCACAAACAGCACAGGTGCTGTAACAAATAGACTACATAATAAAGGGGTAGTAAAGAATGCCTAACAGTCAAAAGATTCGTCATTCGTTATCATCTGCGCAGTCTGGTATGTGGTTTGCGCAACAATTAGATCCGCTTAACCCAATTTATAATACTGGGGAATATGTAGAAATAAACGGAAATATTCATCAAGAAATTTTCGAATTAGCTGTACGTAAAGTTGTAATAGAAGCAGAAGCACTTCATGTTCGCTTCGAAGAGGATGAAATTGGCCCATGGCAAGTTATTGAAGAATCACAGTTTTATATGCATTTTATTGACGTTCGTAAAGAAGAAAACCCTGAAGAAGCTGCTAAAGTATGGATGAAAAATGATTTATCTATGCCCGTCGATTTGAAAAAAGATATTTTATTTACGGAAGCACTTATTCAAGTTGAAAATAATCGTTTCTTTTGGTATCAGCGCATCCATCACATTGTGATGGATGGCTATGGCTTTTCACTTCTTAGCCAAAAGGTAGCGAATGAGTATAAATCACTTATAGAAGAAACAAACAAGAATGAAAAGCTATTTGGTTCTCTTACAAAAGTTGTACAAGAAGATATTGAGTATCGTGAGTCTAAACAATTTCAGGAAGATCGTACTTTTTGGTTAGAAAAGTTTGCAGATGAACCAGAAGTTGTAAGTTTGGCAGAACGAGCACCGAGAACATCAAATGGATTTTCACGAGAAACAGCTTATTTATCTAGTTCTAGCACGAAAACTTTACTAGAAGATATCAATATTTCGTTAACAAGTTGGCCGGAATTCATTGTCGCTGTAACAAGTATTTATATGCATAAATTAACAGGTGAAAATGATATTGTTTTAGGTTTACCAATGATGGGTCGTCTAGGTTCTGTATCTATTCATACACCAAGTATGGTAATGAATTTAGTACCACTGCGTCTCACTGTAACTCCAAATATAACTCTTGCGGAATTATTGCAGCAAGTTTCTAAAGAAATCCGAGATGTACGTCGTCATCATAAATACCGTCATGAGGAATTAAGAAGAGACTTAAAGTTACTAGGTGAAAATCAAAGGTTGTTTGGACCGTTAGTGAATGTCATGCCTTTTGATTACGGGCTTAATTTTGCTGGAAATCGTGGTATTACGCATAACTTATCAGCAGGACCTGTAGATGATTTATCGATAAATGTATATAAACGTTTTGATCAAAATGAGCTAATGATTCATTTTGATGCGAATCCCGAAGTATATAATGGCGCGGAGCTAGCATTGCATAAAGAAAGATTTATGAATCTATTTGAATCAGTAATAAAGAATTATGAGAAAAACGAGTCGATTGGAAAAATAAACATTACTCTGCCTGAAGAAAATCATAAAGTTTTATTGGAATGGAATGAGACGAAGGAAGATGATGAGTTAATCAGTCTACCTATATCATTTGAAAAACAAGTACAAAAAAATCCAAATAAACTAGCGATTACTTGTGACGGTATAAACCTTACGTATAAAGAGCTAAATGAACGAGCGAATGAACTAGCACATTATTTAGTAGAAGAAGGAATACGACCAAATCAGTTAGTAGCTTTAGTATTCCCTAGATCAATAGAAATGGTAGTTAGTATGCTAGCAGTCTTAAAGGCTGGTGCAGCATATTTACCAATAGATCCAGAATACCCAGCAGAAAGAGTTAATTATATAGTAGATGATGCAAAACCAGTTTGTATCATGACACATTCATCTGTTTCATCTAAGTTAGTTATAGAAAATGGTATGAAAAAAATTGTATTAGATGGCGAAGAAACAAAACTAGCGTTACATACATATTCTCGTATGAATATAGCATGTAAGAATGATGTATCACTTTTAAACCCAGCCTATACAATATATACTTCAGGCTCAACAGGAAACCCAAAAGGTGTAATTGTTCCTATGAGAGGTTTAAGTAACTTTTTAATGGCTATGCAACAAAAGTTTTCGTTAAATGAAAATGATCATTTATTAGCAGTTACAACTTTTGCGTTTGATATTTCTGCTCTAGAAATTTATTTACCTCTTATTAGTGGTGCAAGTTTAACAATTGCGCAAAAAGAAGACATACAAGAGCCTTCTGCATTAACGACACTTTTACAAGAAGAAAGAGTGACCATTATGCAGGCTACACCGACGCTTTGGCAGGCGTTAGTAACTGATTATCCAGAGAAGCTACAAGGGCTAAATATACTTGTTGGTGGTGAAGCTCTTCCAGCGCATTTAGCAAATAAATTAAAAGAATTAGGTTGCTCAATAACTAATTTATATGGACCAACTGAAACGACGATTTGGTCTACTTTCATGAACATTGATGAAAGTGAAAAGGGTATACCTCCTATTGGAAAGCCAATTTCCAATACAGAAGTGTATGTATTGGATGCAGGGTTACAACCAGTTCCACCTGGAGTTATTGGTGAATTATATATTGCAGGGGAAGGACTTGCAAGCGGATATTTAGGAAAACCTGAGTTAACAGCTGAACGGTTTGTTGCAAATCCTTATGGAGAATCAGGGAAGCGCATGTACCGTACAGGAGATCTTGTGAAATGGCGTAGTGATGGTGCGTTAGAGTACATTAGTCGCGCAGATCATCAAATTAAAATTCGTGGATTCCGAATTGAATTAGCTGAAATTGAAACGGTATTACAACGACATGAAAATATTCAACAAGCGGTAGTAATGGTACGAGAAGATCGCCCAAATGATAAACGCATCATTGCATATATCATTGCAGAAGAAAAGGAACCGATTAATCTTTCAGAAATTCGTTCTTATGTTTCAGAAAGTTTAGCGAATTATATGATACCATCGGCATTTGTTGTGCTAGAAGAATTACCATTAACGCCAAATGGTAAGGTTGACAGAAAGAAATTACCTGCGCCTGATTTTAATGGAATGAACAATGAGAGGGTTGCTAGAAATCCGAAAGAAGAAATATTATGTGATTTATTTGCAGAAGTACTTGGTGTTTCTCGAATTAGTATTGATGATAATTTCTTTGAAATGGGTGGACATTCACTTCTTGCATCTCGTTTAATGGCAAGAATTCGTGAAACGTTAAGTGTGGAATTAGGTATCGGGAAACTATTTGAATCACCAACTGTTGCCGAACTGGCGAAACAATTAAACCATGCAAAAAGTGCAAGACCAGCTATTCAGAAAGCAAGTAGGCCAAATGAAGTTCCACTTTCATTTGCACAGCGCAGGTTATGGTTCTTAAATTGTTTAGAAGGTCCAAGTCCTACTTATAATATTCCGCTAGTCATTCGTATGAATGGAATATTGAATGAGGAAGCATTACAAGGTGCTTTTTATGATGTAGTTGAGAAACATGAAACACTTAGAACAATTTTCCCTAACGTATTAGGTAGTTCCTATCAGAAAATTTTAGATATGGAAAACCTAAATCTAGAAATGCTTATAACAAAAACATGTAAAGATGAATTAGAAAGTGTACTTTCAGAGGCGGTAAGATATAGTTTTAACCTCGATATTGAGCCGGCAGTTCGTTTGCAACTTTTTACAGTGAGTGAAAACGAACATGTATTATTAATTCTATTACATCATATTGTAGGTGATGGCTGGTCATTACAGCCGTTAACGAGAGATTTTACAGCGGCGTATAAGGCACGATGTCAAGGTGACAGAGTTCAGCTGGAGACACTTCCAGTTCAATACGCAGATTATGCACTTTGGCAACAGCAATTGCTAGGTGATGAAACGACACCAGAGAGTCTTATTTCAACACAATTAGATTTTTGGAAAGAAGAACTTAAAGGTTTACCAGATCAAATGGAGTTACCTACAGATTTCCAGCGTCCAATTGAGACGAGTTACCGCGGGGAAACAATTCATTTTCATATAGATGAAGGTATGCATAGTAGGTTAGTAGAGCTTGCACGTAAAAATGGAGTTAGTTTGTTTATGGTGTTACAAGCAGGGCTTAGTGCACTATTTACAAGATTAGGTGCAGGCACTGATATACCAATTGGAAGTCCGATTGCTGGAAGAAATGATGATGTACTTTCAGATATTGTTGGTTTATTTGTAAATACATTAGTGTTACGTACAAATACTTCAGGAGATCCAAGTTTTAAAGAATTATTAAATAGAGTGAAGCAGGTAAATCTTGCAGCTTATGAAAATCAAGATGTTCCATTTGAAAGGCTTGTTGAAGTGTTAAATCCAGTACGTACTCGAAACAGCCACCCGTTGTTTCAAGTTATGTTAGCTTTTCAAAATACACCAGAAGCAACGTTTAATGTACCAGATTTAGAAGCGAGCCTTGAAATTCAAAGCGTCGGTTCTGCAAAATTTGATTTAACATTTGAAATTAGTGAGAGTAACGGGGTTGATGGTACTCCGAACGGTTTACATGGATTACTAGAGTTTAGTACCGATTTATATAAACGCGAAACGGTTCAAAAACTAATAGAACGATTCATTTTGTTATTAGATGATGCGGCGACAAATCCGGATCAATCCATTGGCAGATTAGAAATATTAACTTTAGCAGAGAAAAATACAGTATTAGAAAAGTGGAATGGTGGTTTTCAAATTGCACCAGAAATGACATTGCCACAATTATTTGAAAAACAGTCTCATATAAATCCAAATTCTATTGCTGTTGTCTTTGAAGATAAGAAATTAACTTATGAAGAGTTAAATAGAAAAGCAAATAAAATAGCTCGATTCCTAATAGCAAAAGGGATTGGTCCTGATCAACTCGTTGCTTTAGCGATGCCAAGATCATTAAACATGGTGGTAAGCTTATTAGCTGTTCTTAAAGCTGGTGCTGGATACCTTCCGTTAGATCCAGATTACCCAGCAGATCGTATTTCATTTATGCTACACGATGCGAAACCATCATGTGTTTTAACGAATTCAGAAGTGGAAATTGGATGTGACGAGGCACTAAAAGTTTTAGTTGATGATGTGAAAGTAATAGCAGAAGTTGAGAAATATAGTGAAGACAATATTGATGAAGTGGAACGAATTAAGCCATTATCTTCATCACATATTGCTTACGTTATTTATACGTCAGGCTCAACGGGTAGACCGAAAGGCGTTATGATACCTCATCAAAATGTAGTAAGACTTTTAGGAGCAACTGATCATTGGTTCCAGTTTGACGGAAACGATGTTTGGACGATGTTCCATTCATACGCTTTTGATTTCTCGGTTTGGGAAATTTGGGGACCTTTATTATACGGAGGGCGTTTAGTTGTAGTGCCACATACTGTAAGTCGCTCGCCGAAAGAATTTTTACAGCTTCTTGTTAAAGAAAAGGTTACGGTTTTAAACCAAACTCCATCAGCGTTCTATCAATTGATGCAAGCAGATCGTGAAAATGAAGAGATTGGCCAAAAATTATCTTTACGATATGTTGTTTTTGGAGGAGAAGCACTTGAGCTAAGTCGCTTAGAAGATTGGTATAGTCGACATCCTCATAATGCACCAAAGCTTATTAATATGTACGGTATTACGGAGACGACAGTACATGTTAGTTATATTGAATTAGATGAAACTATCGTCTCTTTACGAGCAAATAGTTTAATTGGGTGCAGTATACCTGACCTTAAAGTGTATGTGTTAGACAACTATTTACAACCAGTGCCACCTGGAGTAGTTGGAGAAATGTATGTTGCAGGTGCAGGGCTTGCGCGTGGATATTTAGGAAGAGCAGGATTAACGGCTGAACGCTTTATCGCAGATCCATTTGGCAAGCCAGGTACAAGAATGTATCGTACAGGAGACTTAGCTCGCTGGCGTAAAGATGGGACGCTAGATTATATAGGACGTGCAGATCATCAAATAAAAATTCGTGGATTCCGAATTGAATTAGGAGAAATAGAAGCAGTCATAATGAAGCACCCTAAAGTTGAGCAAGTAGCCGTTATTGTACGGGAAGATCAACCAGGGGATAAACGGTTAGTTTCTTATATCGTCGCATCAAATGAAGAAGAGATTGATACGAATGAAATGCGTCAGTTTGCTAGTGGTAGTTTACCAGATTATATGGTTCCATACGCTTTTGTAGTAGTAAATGAGTTACCTTTAACTCCAAACGGTAAATTAGATAGAAAGGCATTGCCAGCTCCAGAATTTATCGCATCATCTTCTAGTCGTGGTCCAAGAACACCGCAAGAAGAAATGTTATGTGACTTGTTTACAGAAGTGCTAAGTGTACCACAAATTGGAATTGATGACGGATTCTTTGATCTTGGTGGGCATTCACTCCTTGCAGTGCAGCTTATGAGCCGCATTAAAGAGGCGCTTGGAGTGGAACTAAACATTGGCACTTTATTTGCAGCACCGACTGTTGCAGGGTTAGCTGAAAGACTTGAGATGGGGAATGGTCAAAGTGCACTTGATGTGTTGCTTCCATTACGAGCAAGCGGGGATCAATTACCACTATTTTGTGTACATCCAGCAGGTGGATTAAGTTGGTGCTATGCAGGACTTATGAAATCTTTAGGAACAGATTATCCAATCTATGGTGTACAAGCACGTGGTATTGCTAAAAATGAAGAACTTCCAAAAACTTTAGAGGAGATGGCGGCGGATTACTTGAAACACGTTCGTGAAGTACAGCCTCATGGACCATATCGTTTACTAGGCTGGTCGCTTGGAGGAAATGTTGTGCATGCAATGGCGGCGCAACTACAAAATGAAGGGGAAGAAGTAGAATTACTCGTTATGCTTGATTCTTATCCTGGACACTTCTTACCGAATACGGAAGCGCCTACTGAAGAGGAAGCGTTAATAGCATTACTTGCTTTAGGCGGATATGACCCAGATAACATGGATGGTAAACCACTTACAATGGAAAGTGCAGTTGAAATCCTTCGTAAAGATGGAAGCGCATTAGCAAGTCTTGAAGAAGAGACTATATTGAACTTGAAAGAAACATATGTAAATTCAGTAGGGTTGTTAGGGAAATATGTACCGAAAGTTTATAACGGAGATATCTTATTCTTTAGATCTACTGTTATACCAGATTGGTTTGATCCTATTTCTCCAAATACGTGGCTAAATTATTTAGACGGACAAATTGTGCAGCACGATATTGATTGTAGACATAAAGATCTATGTCAGCCAGGTCCACTCACGGAAATTGGACAAGTATTAGCGAAATATTTGCAGAATAAGAAAGGGGTAAGTAGAGTATGACGAATCCATTTGAAAATGATAATTACGCATATAAAGTATTAATAAATGAGGAGGGCCAGTATTCTCTCTGGCCTGCTTTTCTCGATGTACCTATTGGCTGGAATGTCGTATATGAAGAAGCTAGTAGGCAGAGCTGCTTAGAATATGTTGAATATAACTGGAAAGATTTGAATCCAAAAAGTAATCAGGTTCGCGAAAAAACATTAGCAGGAAAACGATAATGAAAGCAAAACTAAATCCAAAAGTAGTTGTAAGTATCGTGTATATAACTGCGATGTTTATGGCTGCGATGGACGCAACGATTGTAAATGTAGCACTGCAAACGATAAGTAGAGAACTACAAGTACCTGCATCTGCAATGGGGACGGTTAATGTTGGGTATTTAGTTAGTTTAGCTGTTTTCCTTCCGATTTCTGGTTGGTTAGGAGATCATTTTGGGACGAAAAGAGTATTTTTAATTGCTCTTTTCGTATTTACAATCGCTTCTGCTTTATGCGGAATGGCTAACGATATTACTTCATTGAATATTTTCCGTATCATTCAAGGTGCTGGTGGAGGGCTTTTAACACCGGTCGGAATGGCGATGTTATTTCGAACATTTTCACCAGAGGAAAGACCGAAGATTTCCCGGTTCATTGTACTTCCAATTGCTGTAGCACCAGCAGTTGGTCCTATCATCGGTGGTTTCTTTGTAGATCAAATGTCTTGGCGTTGGGCATTTTATATTAATCTACCGTTTGGAATCGTTGCATTGCTATTTGGACTTCTATTTTTAGCAGAGCATGTTGAAAAATTAGCTGGTCGCTTTGATTCTCTCGGTTTTATTTTATCAGCACCAGGATTTGCGATGCTCATATATGCACTCAGCCAGGGACCATCAAAAGGGTGGATTTCTCCAGAAATTATGAGTACCGGGGTAGCTGGGATTGTATTCATTGCGTTGTTTATAATCGTAGAACTGAAAGTAAAGCAACCGATGTTAGATTTACGCTTATTAAAAGAACCAGTATTTAGAAAGATGAGCATTATATCATTATTTTCATCAGCTGGTTTATTAGGAATGTTATTTGTTTTTCCACTTATGTATCAAAATGTGATAGGAGTTTCCGCGCTGGAATCAGGACTTACGACATTTCCAGAGGCGATTGGATTAATGATTTCTTCACAAATTGTGCCATGGTCATATAAGAAATTAGGAGCCCGAAAGGTAATTTCTATTGGATTAATTTGTACCGCGGTTATCTTTATTTTATTAAGTTTTGTAAATCACGATACGAATCCGTGGCAAATCCGGGCATTATTGTTTGGCATCGGTATTTTCTTAGGTCAATCTGTCGGTGCGGTTCAATTTTCTGCCTTTAACAATATCACGCCGCCTTCTATGGGGAGAGCGACTACTATATTCAATGTGCAAAATCGATTAGGTTCAGCAATAGGAGTAGCTGTTTTAGCTAGTATACTAGCTGGTTTTGGAAGTAATAACGTTCAATCCGATTTTTTACCATATCAAGCAGCATTAATTGGATCAGCAATATTTTTGCTCATAGCACTACTATTTTCTTTACGTATTTCCGATAAAGAGGTAATGTCAAAGAAGAAAGAAAAAACATTATCAGTATCAGAAAAAGAGAAAGTACTTGTCAATGAATAACAATATACGTATGGTTTTTTATGAAAATTGATATTCGTTGCATAAAGGAGAGTTTACATGATAGAAAGTAAAGTTGTAGATTCTATTCCAACTTTGAATGAGAATGATTGTCAAATATGGTGGGCAAGAATTTCGGATTTACAATCATGGCATTACAATTTACTAAATAATATAGAGCGAGAGAAAGCAAATTCGTATCATCATTCGGCAGATCGAGCTCGTTTTATAATAGGTTGCGTAATTAGTAGATTAGTTCTCGGCAAGATACTTTCTATGTCACCAGTCCAAGTACCAATTGATCGAATGTGTTCAGTATGTAAATTGCAACATGGTAGACCACAATTACCAGAAGGTATGCCGCAATTATCTGTTTCGCATTCAGGTGAGTGGGTTGTCGTTGCATTTACAAAATCTGCACCTGTTGGCATAGATGTAGAACAAATGAATCCAAATGTAGATGTTATGAAAATGGCAGAAGGTGTATTAACAGACATTGAAATAGCGCAAGTTATGAAACTACCAAATGAACAGAAAATAGAAGGTTTTTTAACATATTGGACTCGAAAAGAAGCGGTGCTGAAAGCGACAGGCGAAGGACTATTGATTCCACCAGTACATATTACAGTATCAGCTCCAAATAATCCTCCAAGATTGTTAGTTTTTAAGGATAAGCAAGAGTTGGCAGATAATACAATGATGGAAGATGTAAGGCCTAGTTTAGATTATATGGCTTCTGTTGCAATATTCAGTAAGGAAGTGACTGAAATTACGCAATTAGACGCGGTAGCACTTTTAAATCTTAAATAAAAAAATTATAGAAGAGGTGTTCCTCATGTTAGTGGCGGAAAATAGAAAGAATGAATTCACTTATAATATACAAGCAATTAAAAATATTTTATTTTCTGGAGATACATCATCCATTCACGCTTTAGAAAAGCTTTTAAATGATACAGTTCAGTTTGATGTTCTTGAACAAGAGGCACTTGGTAGACAGTACATTCCGAAAGAAGCAAAGAATTTCTTTGATAAAGATGGAACATTTCTTTACCGTGTATCTAATGTTAGTTATAAAGGTAAGGTTTTATCTGAAAATCTAATTTTTGCAGACACTTCGTTTTTACCGGACGCAATAAAGAGTGAATTAGAGAGTGGAAATATTCCTGTTGAAAACCTTATAGAAAAGATGGAAGTAAGAAGAAACGTATTATATGAAGGATATCAGCCATCTGGAAATATTATCGAATTGTTTGATGGATGTTCTGTTACAGCGAATGTGTATCCAACTAGAAAGTATCAAATTGTAAGTAACTGCAAATGTGTATTTTATATTTGTGAAGTGTACCATGCAGAGAATATAAAGCAATTGCTTAAATAAAAACAAGAAACCAGCCTATAAAATGGCTGGTTTCTTGTTTATTTAACAGCTTCTTTTAATTCTTTACCTGCTTTAAATGCAGGAACTTTACCAGCTGCGATTTGAATTTCTTCGCCAGTTTGCGGATTACGTCCTGTACGAGCAGATCTTTCGCGTACTTCAAAAGTTCCAAATCCGATTAATTGAACTTTATCGCCAGATTGTAATGCATTAGCAATTGTGTCAAATACGGATTGTACAGCTGCAGAAGCGTCCTTTTGAGAAATATCAGCTGATTGTGCTACGTTTTTAATTAATTCTGTTTTGTTCATGTTTTCACCTCATAAAAAAATTTTTGGAATGAATGTTTTAGTATAATAGATAGTAAAGATAAAGCTATCACTATGATTAGAAAGAATACTATATAATTATGTTAATTTCGTTGCAAGAGACTGAATCCCTTCTATTATTTAGGGATTAATTAAGAATCGATGCATATAAAAAGCTTAAGTATGAGGATGAGGGGGAGTATACGAATGATTTTTCGTGAAAAAAATGAGAAGGAAAGTATATTAATTCGTCAACATGATCATGGTTTTTTAGCTGGAGAGATTGCAAAGCATATAAAAGAGGACTTATTTGAAGGTAAAACATATTTAAAAGAAACAGTTGATGCAATATATGAGCATGACAGAGGATGGATAGAGCTTGATAAAGTACCAATTTTGAATGATGCTAAAAATATTCCATATACATTTATGGATTGTCCAAGCCCATTACGTTTTGTTTTTTATACGATTGGTTTGAATGAAATTGAAAATTCTAATCCATACGGGGCATTGCTTTGCAGTAAACATTTTTTATCATTTCCACTAAACGAGGAAGATGAAGAGATGATGTCATTTTATAAACATGAATTAGAACGACAAAAAAGAATTTTGAAAACGTTAACAAAGGAACAGTTTGCGATGTTTGATAAACATTATAGATTATTAAAGTTTTGTGATGAACTTTCTTTATACGTATGTATGAATAAGCCTGGTGTAAAAAAGAAAGATGAAATTGATTTATTTAAAGATGGTTTTGAAGGAACAGAAATGTTTAATAGTAAGGAGGAGAAACTTATTCAAGCTGAATGGGTGGACGAGGAAACAATTCGGATTACACCATTTCCATTTCAAACGGAATTTCATACGTATGTAAAATATAAAACGATAAATAAACATGAAATGAAAGGAAAAGGGATTGCAAAGGCTGATAGAGAATCGGAAATGAAGAAACAAACCATTCGTTTCATACAATAAGGAGGTAATATAAATTGAAAGATTATATATTAAAACAGTGTGATTACCATGCTTGGGCTAATACTAGATTATTCAATCGATTAAAAGAGTTACCAAACTATGAGACAATTTTTAATGAGCAGATACAGAGTGTATTCCCATCCATTAAGGATACTTTTGTGCATATTTATATTACAGATCAAGTGTGGTTACGCATATTGCATGGTAAAAGTATGAATGAAGCAATACAAGACCGAGAAGATTTACGAAAACAAATTGAAACTAAATCGTTACATGAATTAGAAAAAATGTTTGAAAACATGGCCAATCAATATAAAGACTTTTTAATTACAATACAAGACGTGAATGTTGTATTTGCTATTGAGAACCCATATGCAGGGGCATTAGAAACTTCAATTTTAGAGTTAGTACAACATGTCGTAAATCATGGTACATATCATAGAGGAAATATAACAGCGATGATTCGTCAACTTGGTCATTCGTCGACAATGATGGATTTTGTACTGTATTTACATATGGTTAAAAAGCAGGGAGAGTAATATAGTTTGTAAGAAGGAGAGGCTTTAATTATAGAAGTCTCTCCTTCTATTTTACCCCGCTATTTGCCGGGAAGTAAGACCCCCACCTCAAAATTCAGCGGAAGCAAAGAAGTTAGGTGGGGGATGAACTGTCCGTAAAACCCCCACTGATTAAAGTTTCACTTTATTCCGCATTCATGGTAGATCGACTAATTAAAGTTTTACTTTATTTCTTAAGAAGCTTTATTTTCTTGTAATTGCTTAGCGTATTGTACAGCCTTATATGCATTGACTCTACCATTTTTCCAGTACGTACCTGTACCGCTAATTTTATCAGAAGTTGACTCAATAATTTGGCGAATTTGTGTATTGCTATATCCTTGATTTGCTAAAAGAGCAGCGACTCCTGCAACATGAGGTGTTGCCATAGAAGTACCACTTAATGATTGATACGAGCTTCCTTTATAAGTGGAGTATATATTTGAACCTGGTGCTGCAACATCTACCCAGCTACCATAAGTAGAAAATGAAGATTTCTTATCTGATTGATCTGTAGAAGCAACTGCAATCACTTCGCTGTAATAAGCAGGGTAATTAGCTTTTGTATTTCCAGCATTTCCAGCAGCTGCAACTATAACAGAGCCTTTATTCCATGCATATTGAACGGCTTGTTGTAATGCAGTACCACCATTTGAAGCTCCTAAACTCAAACTAATTACTTTTGCACCCGAATCAGCAGCTTCTCGAATACCTTGCGCTACAGCATCAAGAGTACCACTTCCTTGATTATCTAATACGCGGACGGCATAAATTGAAGTTTGTGGGGCAACACCAGCAATTCCGACACTGTTATTTGTAAGTGCTCCAGTAATTCCAGCACAATGTGTACCATGACCATTACCATCATCAGATGTATTGTCGTTATCAACATAATCATGCCCGTAAATAACTTTCGAAGCCAAATCAGGGTGTGAGCCTTGAACTCCTGTATCAATAATAGCTACTTTTACACCAGGATCACTTCGTTGGCTATCCCAAGCTTGTGGAGCTTGAATTTTTTGCAGTCCATATTGATTTTTAAAATATGGGTCGTTTGGAGTCCAAAAGGCGTGAACGTAATAATTCGGTTCTGCATATTCTACATCTGGATTATTTTTATAACTCTTTATTTTTTCTTTTACAGTACCTTTTGAAAATTGAACGACTTCAAAACCTAACTTATCATCTTTAGATAAGACATTAGCTCCGACAGATTTATGAAAAGATTGCACATTACTTAAAGATGCATTTTGCTTGAACTTAACGATTAATTGGTTAGGAACGTAATCAGTAGATGATGTTTCAGCGCTTGAAGTATTTGTGTTAAAGAAGAAACCACCAATAATAAACGATAAAACAGATAGGAAAACAATGATTTTGTTTTTCAAAAGATTTTTCCTCCCTTTTCTTGGATGAGTTTTTCAGCGACTCTTTAATGTCGCATTCCTTTTCAACTATATAGTTAGACCATACGATTTATGACATTTATGTGAAAAACTTTTGGAGGAATAAAAAGGAGTAAACATTGATATAAATATATTTTTAATGATAGTAATTAAGTAAAAGAGGGGATGAAAAAAGGAATGCTCATTATGTATGAGTCATTCCTTTATTATTGATTAACTTGCCTGTTTTTTATGATTTTCTTTTAATTTCTCTGCTTGTAAAAAGCGATTCGTTTCAGCGACAACAATACTACTTAATCCAATTAGACCAATTAAGTTTGGAATTGCCATAAGTCCATTTGCAATATCCGCAAATGTCCATACGATGCCTAATTTTAAATTCGCACCAATAGCAATCATGATGATAAAGATTGCTTTATAATATTTAACAGCACTTTCTCCGAATAAATAAGCTACACATTTTTCTCCATAATACGACCAGCCTAAAATAGTAGAGTAGGCAAATAAAATAATTGCGATACCGAGAATCATACTACCAGCAGTACCGAATACAGATTGGAATGCAAGTGTTGTAGCTTCAACGCCAGTTTTACCTGATTTCCATGCACCTGTTGTAATTAATACAAGTCCTGTAATTGTACATACAATAAACGTATCTAGAAAAGTACCGGTCATAGAAACTAATGCTTGCTTTGCAGGTGAATCTGTTTTTGCAGCCGCCGCGGCAATAGGGGCACTCCCTAAACCAGCCTCGTTCGCAAATACACCGCGCGCCATTCCGATTTGAATAGCTGATGCAACTGTTGCTCCGATAAAACCACCAGCAGCTGCAGTACCAGTAAATGCACCAGAAAAAATAAGTGAAAATGCTTCTGGAATTTGATCGTAGTGATAGAAAATAATAATAAGGCCAGCAATGATATAAAAGAAAGCTTTAATAGGAACGATATATCCTGTCACTTTCCCGATTTTTTTAACTCCGCCTAAAATAACAATAGCGATTAAAAACGACATTAATATACCAGTTAGAGCAGGGGGGAAAGAGAAATTAATTCGCATTGCCTCTGCAACTGAGTTAGATTGCACCATATTACCGATACCGAAAGAAGCAGTTGTACCGAATATGGCGAATAAAACAGCAAGCCATTTCTTTCCTAAACCACGTTCTAAATAGTACATTGGTCCACCCGAATATTCGCCATTTTCATTACTAACACGGTATTTCACCGCAAGAATTGCTTCGGCATACTTTGTTGCCATCCCGAACAAAGCAGTAATCCACATCCAAAAGATTGCACCGGGACCACCGATTGTCACAGCTGTTGCAACACCAGCGATATTTCCCATACCAATCGTTGCGGCCATAGCTGTCATAAGTGCTTGGAAGTGACTAATATCTCCAGAAGAAGAGGTATCTTCTGATTTTTTAAATGCTAGTTTGTGAGCGTATAATAGTTTACTAAACTGTAAACCTTTTAAACGCACTGTGAGAATGACACCAGTTCCAACGAGTAACAACAACGTTGGTAGTCCCCACACATAGTGATTGATTTGTTCTAACACTTTACTTACTGTCTCCATCTGTATTCTCCTTTTTTAGAAAAAAATAAAAACCACTTCAAGTAAATGAAATGGTCTCTGGAGAAACAAGGGATAGAAAAATAAACCGATACAAATCGGCATTTTCTTTCGCTTGTCTCTGTCCTTTTACCTGAGAGATTATCCGCTAAAGTAGCGGATTTGCTCCTTCGGTGCTCGTTTTCCTCCGCGCCCTATGAAAGCGAGAGGGAGTCTCTCCAGAGATTCGTCCCCATGCAGTTCTACTTGTAACCAAGACCTGAGAGTTTCAAAGTTGGTATAACAACTTTTTGCCCCGTCGGTAGATCAATAGACCTTCTCCTGAATGGTTCATCCGAATTATAAAATTTATAAACACATTGATTGTAAATCAATAAAAACATTATAGACAGACAAATTGTGAATTGCAATCATTTTTTATTTTAAAATAGTAAATAGTTTTATTTTTTTGCAAGTCCTAATTTATCTTCAACTTCATTTAAAGTAGATAAAGCGATGACAATATGTTGATCTGCAAGTCCTAAAGCATGTTTTGTTTTTTCAATAGTTTCATTGGTTGGAGTAGAGTTATTTGCTCCGTCTATAATAAAATTTGCTGCATTTTTCATGAAGTTTGATGCGGATTTAAACTGGGTTGTGAATTGAATTAGTTGTTTTTGTATATCTATATCTGTTATGTTTTCTTCAATTTTAAGTGTGTCTATTTCGTCCATAATTGTTTCATACTGCTTGGAAACAGCATTCATTGTAACTAATAGTTTATTTCGATCTACTGAATCCCCATTCGTGTTAATCTCTTCCCAGACAGGCAACCAATCTTTTTTGATGATTTCATTATAATTAGTAGTCAATTCATTAATTTTAGGTTGTAATTTAGTTTTGAAAGATTTTGTCTCCGCTGTTTCTACAGTTGCTTTTTCGTTGTTATTTTTAATATTAGTAACATAGAAAATCGTACCGAAAATGATGAAAATAGAAATAATAACTGTCCATTTAGTCAAAAGTAATTTCTGCAATATGTAACGCCTCCAAAATTTAAAAACTTATAATTATAATATATAACAATAATGTTGTTTAAAGTAGAGAAAATTGGTTAGAAATGATTTAAATTATATCTTTTCAATACATAAATAATTAAAGTTAGTAAAATGATGAAAGTAATATGTGAGAAAAGAGGGTTTTTAGTGAAAATGAATAGAAGAAAACTAGTTTCAAATATTTCAATGGCTATGTTATTAGTCGGTTTAATTGCATTCATATTTATGAATAAAGAATCTAAAATTAAAGGTTTTCCAGTACCAATGTCAGCAATTCATATTAACGATGATAAGGAAGAGGATTATAAATATATAAGTGTAATGCCTATTACAAAGGCAAGTGGATGGGAGAACTTAGGGGAAAACGGGCATACTGTTAGTTTTAAAAAAGGAGAGCGGAAGGTAACTGTATTACATTATCCAGGAGAAATTACGTATTCTATATTTGAAAAATAATTGATGATCAAAGAGATAGGGAGTAGATGATATTGTAGGATTGTTTACTTCCTATCTTTTTTGGTTTTTAATTCTGAATTGTTTGAATTAAAATTATTATGCGTATAGAATAAAATAGTATTTCTTATGAAAATGAGTGGATAGTTTACCAAGTATAAAAAATAGGATGTTTTATTGAATGATATAGACAATCAGTAATATATAATTATGTTATGTAAACTATAAGCAGGATAAGAAAGCAAAGCAAGAGATTTTAATTTTTATATTTTAGATGTATTTTTACCCGGTAAGTATTCCGGTAATCAACTTACAACATTTACGGAGGGCATCAAATTTCGAGTAAGTAATGGAGTTGATAACAAAAAAATTAACGTTTGTGTATATGGAAAAATAGAAAGTATGGCGAGTGGGAAATGGATCGGATCATAAGGGGGAATTAAAAATGTTACTAAAAACAATCTACTGTAAGGTGGAAGAAGAGAAAAAAGAATTGTTTTCCAGTGCGCAAGAAAAATGGCGTGATATACAGCACCTAGATGGTTTTCATGGACAATTTGGTGGATGGAATGAAGATGAGGCATGTGTATTTACTTTATGGGAAGATAGAAGTACATATCAATCCTTTATGAATGGTGCTCACGATACAATTTATTTAAATAGTAATCAAGAGGATACGCTTCTTTCATGTGAAATTGAATTATTTCAAACGTTGTATGATATAACTGATATGCATTTGAAAGACGTTGTAATAGAGGGAGCATTCGTAAGAGTTGCTATATGTGATGTAAAGTTGGAAAAGGAAAAGCATTTTTTACATAAGCAAGAAATAATTTGGAATAAAGGAATGGAAAAAGCAAAAGGAATGCTAGGTGGAGTAGTTGGGAAGTCTTTAAAAAATGAAAATCGTTACATAGTGTTAACGTATTGGAAAGATGAAATAGCGCACCAACATTATGTGGAAGAGATTTTCCCAGATTTATATAAACTAGCTAATATTCATGAAGACATAGAAAAGATAAAAGGAAAACAAGCTGTATGTAAGGAAGAATGGCTTGTATATTAAACGCTGAAAAAGTGCATAAATGAATGTATAATAAAGATATTTTCTTATAAACAAGTAATTAATAGAAGACGTTATATACCCTTTCATGTTAATATATTTAAGTTATAATAGGAGGCTTACCCTTTTGTATTGTACGGTAGAAGCAGTGTGAGCTTGAAATTTTTTTAGAAAAGGATGTGCCTAATTTGCGTATCAATAAATTTATTAGTGAAGCTGGAAAAGCGTCTCGACGTGGAGCGGATAAACTAATTAATGAGAGAAGAGTAATTATTAACGGTAAGGTTGCAAAAATTGGTGACCAAGTGAACCCAGGTGATGATGTACGAGTAAATGGAGAGCAGCTTCGAATTGCTCGAGATCACGTATATATCGCTTTAAATAAACCAGTAGGTATTACATGTACGAGTGAAAAAGCTGTAAAAGGTAATATTATCGATTTAGTGAATCATCCTTTACGAATTAGTCACATTGGACGTCTTGATAAAGACTCAGACGGTTTAATTTTGTTAACGAATGATGGTGATATTGTTAATGAAATTTTACGTGCTGAAAACAAACATGAGAAAGAATATATCGTTTCAGTAGATAAGCCAATTACTCCTGATTTCTTAGAGAAAATGGCAGCGGGTGTTAAAATTCTAGGTACAAAAACACTTCCTTGTGAGATCACACAGTTATCAAAATATGAGTTCCAAATTATTTTAACACAAGGGCTAAATCGCCAAATTCGCCGTATGTGTGAAGCTTTAGGTTATCAAGTATACACGTTAAAACGTACGAGAATTATGAATATCGAATTGAATAATTTACCAGTTGGACAGTGGAGGGATTTAACGAAGAAAGAGAAAAGACGTCTATTTGCAGACTTAAATTACGAACCACAAGATTGGTAAAATTGTGAAGTGAAACCAAAAAAATTTGGTTTCACTTTTTTAAATTAAATAAATAATTTTTTTAAACACTTGCAAAAATAAAATGAATAAGATATATTAAATAACAATAAATGGATGTTTTACAAAAAGCAAAGAAAAGGACACGAGTTATTTTACCCGGTTATACAGAGAAGGAAGGAAAGCTGAGAACTTCCTAACGCAGAAAAATAACTTACCACCTTAGAGCTGCACTAGGGAAATTAAGTATCTAGTGCCGTGTATGCGACGTTATCGCAAAAGAAGCCATTATGTTTTTTGTGATGGGAATCTGGGTGGAACCACGGATATAAGCATATTCGTCCCTATATTTAGGGATGAATATGCTTTTTTGCATTCAATTTCATAATAAGCGAAGAAAAGGACACGAGTTATTTTACCCGGTTATACAGAGAAGGAAGGAAAGCTGAGAACTTCCTAGCGCAGAAAAATAACTTACCACCTTAGAGCTGCACTGGGGAAATTAAGTATCTAGTGCCGTATAAACGACGTTACCGTAAAAGAAGCCATTGTTTGTTTACAATGGGAATCTGGGTGGAACCACGGGTATAAGCACGCTCGTCCCTATTTTAGGGATGAGTGTGCTTTTTATTATGAAATGGAGAGATGAAAAATGAAAGAACAAATGATTGAAATTAAATTTCCAGATGGTAGCGTGAAAAAATTTGTAAAAGGAATTACTTTAGAAGAAATTGCGGGATCCATTAGCAGTAGTTTGAAAAAGAAAGCAGTCGCGGGGAAAGTAAATGATGGGTTATATGATTTACGCGGGAATATTGAAGAAAATGCGGAAGTAGAAATCATTACTATAGATTCAAATGAAGGTGTAGAAATTGCAAGACACTCTGCGGCACATATTTTAGCGCAAGCTGTAAAAAGATTGTATGGTGATATAAATCTTGGAGTAGGGCCTGTTATTGAAAATGGATTTTATTATGATATGGATCTTCCAAGTAGTGTAAACGTAGAAGATTTACGAAAAATCGAAAAAGAAATGAAAAAGATTATAAATGAAAATATAAAGATAGAACGAGTTGAGGTTTCTCGAGAAGAAGCAGCTAAACTGTTTCAAGAAATAGATGATAGTTTGAAATTAGAACTTTTAGAAGCGATTCCTAGTGGGGAAAGTGTAACACTATATAAACAAGGTGAATTTGTAGATTTATGTAGAGGACCACATTTACCATCTACAGGTTATTTGAAAGCATTTCAATTAACTCACGTTTCCGGTGCATATTGGCGAGGTGATAGTAATAACCAAGTGCTTCAGCGTATATATGGTGTTGCATACTCTTCTCAAAAAGAATTAGAAGAGTATTTACATTTCGTTGAAGAAGCAGCAAAAAGAAATCATCGTAAGTTAGGCAATGAGCTTGAGTTATTTATGTTTTCTGAAGAGGCTCCAGGGATGCCGTTTTATTTACCAAAAGGACAAATGATTCGAAACGAATTGGAAGCATTTTTAAGAGGAATTCAAAAAGAGTACAATTATCAAGAAGTACGCACTCCGTTCATGATGAACCAAGAAGTATGGGAGAGATCAGGGCACTGGGGACATTATAAAGATAATATGTATTTCTCTGAAGTAGATAATAAAAGTTTTGCATTAAAACCGATGAACTGCCCAGGGCACATGCTTATGTTTAAAAATAAATTGCATTCTTATCGTGAATTACCGATTCGTATGTGTGAATTTGGTCAAGTGCATCGTCATGAATTTAGTGGTGCGTTAAACGGATTATTAAGAGTACGTACTTTCTGCCAAGATGATGCACATTTATTTGTAACTCCAAAACAAATTGAAGATGAAATTAAATCCGTAATGGCGCAAATTGATTACGTATATAAAACTTTTGGATTCGAATATGAAGTAGAGCTTTCTACTCGTCCAGAAGATTCAATGGGTGATGATAAATTATGGGAGCAAGCAGAAGCAGCATTAGAAAATGTATTACAATCGCTAAATTATAAATATAGACTAAATGAAGGTGACGGTGCATTTTACGGGCCGAAAATTGATTTTCATATTAAAGATGCTTTAAATAGAAGTCACCAGTGTGGAACAATCCAGCTTGATTTCCAAATGCCAGAGAAATTTGATTTAAATTATATAGATGAAAATAATGATAAGAAAAGACCAGTTGTTATTCACAGGGCAGTTTTAGGGTCATTAGATCGCTTTTTAGCAATATTAATTGAGCACTTTGGAGGTGCGTTCCCGGCATGGGTGGCACCAGTTCAAGTGAAAGTAATTCCAGTTTCAAATGCAGTACATGAACAATATTGCAGTGAGGTTGCACATAAATTAGCACAAGCTGGAGTTCGTGTTGAACAGGATGCACGTGATGAAAAATTAGGATATAAAATAAGAGAAGCACAAATGCAAAAAGTACCGTATGTTCTTGTTATTGGGGATAAGGAAATGGAAAGCGGAGCTGTAAATGTACGTAAATATGCGGAAGAGAAGTCAGAAGTTGTTGAGATAGATGTATTTGTGGCAACTATTGAAGAAGAAATAAAGAATAGAAAATATTGATTGTAAAAAAGCACACTATTAGAAATTAGTGTGTTTTCTTTTTTATCTTACAAAAATGTAAGGTAAATGTAAGCGAAATCGAGGGAACGAGTTGTAGAAAAATGAGAATATGAAGTAGGAAATAGGTTCATATTACGGGTGTAACTCTTATTGAATGAATAATTAAAAAATTATTAAGGATTTACATGACAAAAAGATAAGAAATATGTGAGAAATTGATTTTATACAAAAGGGATGGAGTGAAAGAGATGTCAACAAATGTAGTTACTGTAGAAAGTGTAGAAAAAACGTATGGGAAAAGAAATGAGAATCAGTCAAAAGCATTAAGGGGTGTGTCATTAAGTATTAAAGAAGGGGAATTTGTCGGGATCATGGGACCTTCTGGGTCTGGAAAAACAACTTTACTGAATGTGATTAGTACATTGGATCAAGCGACAGGTGGTAGTGTGACGATAGCTGGTACAAATATTACTTCTATGAAGGGCAATGCGTTATCTGATTTTCGCTCTCAAAAATTAGGTTTCATTTTTCAAGATTTTAATCTTCTAGAAAACTTATCAATTTATGAAAATATAGCTTTACCACTTTCTTTGCAAGGCGTACCATCAAGTGAGATTACTGGAAAGGTAAATGACGTTGCGAAGAAATTAGGAATCACTGAAATTTTAACAAAATATCCGACGGCTGTTTCTGGGGGACAAAAGCAAAGAACAGCGGCGGCAAGAGCTTTAGTACATAATCCAGCAATTGTATTAGCAGATGAACCAACAGGAGCGCTTGATAGTAAAAACGCAAAAAGTTTATTAGAAGCGATGCAAGATTTACATGAAAATCACAATGTAAGTATTTTAATGGTTACACACGATGCATTTAGTGCAAGTTATTGTGAGCGTATTTTATTTATTCAAGATGGTCTTCTTTATAAAGAATTAAATCGTCAAGACACTCGAGAGAATTTCTATCAAGACATTTTAGGTGTGCTTGCTCATATGGGCTCAGCTGCTGAGTCTAAGTAGGGGGTGAAACTATGTTATTTAAATTATCACGTCATAGTATGAAAAAGATGTTAAAAGATTATATGGTTTTACTTATTGGTCTCGTTATTAGTATTAGTATTTTCTACATGTTCCAAACGATGGCGATGAATAGTGAATTTACGAAAGATAATAGTCTTATTAGTAGTATCAGACTTGTATTCTGGGTAGGTGCGATACTATTATCTTTCATTACTGTATTTTATATTATATATGCCAACTCTTTCTTGCTCACATTAAGAAGAAAAGAACTCGGTATGTACATGATGCTTGGTGCGAAAAAGAAAAAAGTAGCACAGTTATTATTTATTGAAACATTCGGTATGGGGATTGTAAGTATTATTATCGGTATTTTAGTAGGGATGTTACTTGCAAGTGTAGCAGGGAACTTTTTAATGAATGGAATGGAAATTTCAGCAAAAGGTAGTTATGCATCTGTATACACACCAGCAATTTTAGTCACAGCTATTTTCTTCTTAATACTATTTTTCATTACTGGCGTAATGAACAGTGTCCGATTGTTACGTAAAACTGAACTAGAGTTAATTCGTGAAGATGAAACACTAGATGAAGTGAAGAAAAGTAAAACTCGCATTATAATAATGACAGTACTTGGTGTATTACTAGTAACTACAGGGTACTATTTTATGATCAATGTAAAAATATATGCTGAATTAGGTTTTATTATAGCAACCATCGTTACAACACTTGGAACATATTTTATCTTTAGTTCATTACTCCCATTTTTTGTGATGAAAATTAAGGGGAATAAAAAACGAAATGAAACTGGTCTAAATAGTTTTACATATGCACAGCTACGCTTTCGAGTAAATAGTTTATCGAGAGTATTAGGTACTGTAGCAATGTTAATTGCATTAGGCGCAGGTGCGATGACGGCAGGTATGGCATTCCAAAAAAATGTAGGTATTATGACAGACTTTTCTCGTGTATATGATGTCGTAATTCATGATCCGAATGATCAAGATAAAGCAGCTTTAAAAGAAATGGAAATTGTTGAAGAAAGCAAGTACAAATATAAAGTAGATGGAGAAGCGGTTTATTATTTACGTAACGACTTAACTGCGAAACCACCACTTGTTTCCGATCACTTTGATACAAAGACTTTAAAAGAGCCTGCTCGTAAACGTGTTGCTGAACCGTTAACTGAACCTGTCTATTCTGCTTTGGAAGCTCCCGAAGCAGCGAATAAGTTTCCTCCCATGCCAAAAGATTGGGAAGATGCAGTTGTAAGAGAAATACAAATTACACATAATCAATTTAACGGAAAACCGGTAAGAATTGCAGATGAGGAGCATTATAAAGGGATTCAAGGAACAGAACACACTGTAACATTAGCAAAAGTAGATGATATGAAAAAATATAAACCGTTATTAATCGAAATAGACAAGAGACAAAAAGAACAAATTGAAAAAGCAACAGGTGCAAAAGTAGACTTATTTACGAAAATGACAATTTATCAGTTTATGAACAGCTTCATGAGCGGAACAATGTTTATGGGATTTTTCCTCGGAATTGCCTTTTTAGCAATGATGGCAAGTTCCCTTATGTTCAAAATATTAACAGGTGCTTCTCGCGACGTACGCCGTTATGAAATGTTACGAAAAATCGGTGTGAGACGCAGTATGTTAACGAAAAGTATATATAAAGAAATTTCATATTTATTTATCTTCCCAGCGATCATTGGCATTTCCCACGTATTAGTAGGGCTTAACTTATTCAGCTTTATATTAGTTGACCCGTTTGTAAAAGTATGGGTGCCGATAGGGATCTTCTTAGTCATTTATTTCATATATTACTGGATAACTGTTCAACTTTATAAAGGTATGGTAATGCCGAAAGAAGAGGTAGCTAAATAGTTTATGAAAAGAGTCCTTGTGTTGAAAGTAGGGGCTCTTTTTTATGTTTTTTATAAAGAAGGAAAAGATTGGATAATGGTCGAAAAATACAATGTAACTTCCAAAAAATGACTAAAGTAATACTGTTTTGTCGAGAGCAAGGATACGAATTATGAAAGAAATGCTACAGTTATTTCGCAACAAAGTGTATGCACGTTTTTTCTAGCAAATATTTTAGAGCGACTCGGTTCTATGATTGCTGGAATTTCTTTAATGTTTTACTTGTTAGATCAATACGGAAAACAACCAGTTTACGCAACGATGACACAAATTATGATTGCATTACCTGCATTAATCTTTTTTCTATTAGTAGGGACAGTAGTGGATCGATTTGATAGACAACGTATTTGCATGGTAAGTAACATATGTTGTTCTCTCTGTAATATTGGAATCCTAATTTCGCTTTATTACGGGATGATTTTACTTGTCTTTATATTTTTATTTTTGGAAAATGCATGTATACAATTTTTCTCTCCATCAGAACAATCGATGATACAGGGAGTAGTTGAATCAGACCAATATGGTGCAGCAGCGGGTATTAATCAAATGGAAAATGGTTTGTATGCTTTGTTTGGTGTAGGAATTGCAACGATAGTGTACTGGACTTTTGGAATTTACGGGAGCATTTTAGTAAATACACTCACTTTTATTATGAGTGGTATTTTGATTCAAACGATCTTCATTTCAGAAAAAGTTCGTTTACCAAATGGTAGAACAAAATGGAAAGAAGTTAATTTGAAGATGTTAATAACGGAGTTTAAAGAAGGGATTAGGTATATCCCAAAATGAAAATTTTAAAAAATTACTTTTGGGATTTATCGTATTTGGTTGATTATTTTTTGTTACGTGTTTATACCAAGCTATTTTACCAAGTGGGAAAAAGCGAATTCAAGGTGTGGTTGAAGAGAATTATTTTTCTGAATATTCTTTCTTGTATAAAGGGGTAATAGGTATGTTGATGCGAACTGCTAAGTGGTGTGGGATTACTTGTTTACAATTATTAGCTGCAATTCTATGTATAATCTGTTTAGGTGC
Source organism: Bacillus sp. FSL K6-1218 (assembly GCF_038006445.1). Lineage (NCBI taxonomy): Bacteria > Bacillati > Bacillota > Bacilli > Caryophanales > Bacillaceae > Bacillus > Bacillus sp. FSL K6-1218. The sequence continues at coordinate 2,314,156 of NZ_JBBOVE010000001.1, forward strand.
GCTCCCTCGATTATTTAAGGGATTGCAAATTGATTTAATTGGTTTTTGGAACACGATTGTGTTTATTGGAGGAAAGTTACTCCAACCTTGGGAAATTACATATGGATTTCGAGATTCGAGGAAATTATTTCCGCAAATATGGATTCATTATTTAGAGACAATGTTTGTATTTATTTCGGCATTTTTACTGTCATTACTTATTGCGTATGTTCTCGTTGTGTGGGTATTACAACGGTCTCAATCAAAGCAACGAATGTGGAATGGGATTTTTGTCGTACTTGAAAGCATCCCAGATATTTTAATAATTTTATTATCGCAACTTCTAGTCGTAATAATCTTTCAAAAGACAGGCTTTATGCCAGTGAAACTGGCGGGGATTGGGGAGGAAAGGGCTCGCCTATTGCCAATAATATGTCTAACTTTGCCTACAACACTATTATTTATTAAGCTACTACTATTACGTTTCAGAGAAGAATTAGAGAAAGATTATAGTATATTTGCTAAAAGTAAAGGGCTTAGTTTACGACATATTTTAACAAATCACATTTCAAGAAATGTTTTGTTAACAACAATCTATTATGCAAAAACAAATATTTTATTTATGTTATCAAATTTATATATTATTGAATGGATATTTAATACGTACGGTATGTTTGTTTTTGTAAAAGAAAATTCGAAATTAGAAATATTTACAGTAAGTTTAATTATATTATACGTCCCGCTTTTTATACTATTTCGTTTATTACATACGTTTTTACAAAATGTAATAAAGGAGCGTGTTTAGCATGTGGCAAGTTGTAAAAAGAGATGTGAGATTTTGGTTTGGTGTTACTTTTTTAAGCGTACTTATGATTGTTAGTATTGGAAATACTTTATTTTTCGATGGGAATATCCGTGAACTTACGATGATGTATAACGAAAAAGGAGAACTAGAGGCTGCTCCGTTTTCACCGTCGAATAAATTTTGGTTCGGTAGTGATGAGAAAGGACGCGATCTTTTCCAGCTAATAATAGAAGGAGCGAAATGGACAGTTGGTGCGAGCGTAATTATAGCGATTCTACGAGTTATAGTTGGAGGAGGTATTGGTTTGCTTCTTGGTATGTATAGCAAACGTTCTTTTCCAGTTATAGCATCTTTTTTTGATCCGTTCAGCATTGTACCTATGGTTATGATTTCTTTTTTTGTGTTAAAGGAAGTTTTAGTGTTTGAAAATGGGACAGTACCAGAACCGTTTCATTTAAGGGTAATATTTCAAATGGTTATCCTTACATGTTTAGCGGTACCAACAATTATGTTATATACAGCGCAGGAAGTCCGTCGGATAAAAAGAGAAGAATTTATGATGGCAGCAACTGTGCTTGGGGGCAGTAAATGGCATAGAGTGAAAAATCACGTATGGCCACACGTATTACCATCATTTTTTTTACTTGTTGCTCAACAATTTGTGAGTACTTTATTACTTCTCTTGCATCTTGGCTTGTTAGAGTTATTTTTTGGTGGAACAATTATCTTTGGTACAGAGGCAGATAGTGTGACAAAAGAATGGACCGGCCTAATTGGGCAAAACTTCCGTCATTTAACTACTCATACATGGATTGTACTTATACCGATTGCTTTTTATAGTATGACAATTTTAGCTGGAAATCTAATTAGTAATAGCATGCAAGATGCGATTAAGCTAGGAAATGTGAGAAGGCCAGAGCGGGAAAGTAGAGAATTGCAAGTAGAGAAACAAGTACAACCAACTATGAATGACTTTTCTTTTTATAGAGAGATACAAAAATAAAGAAAGATAGCTGAAGACAAATTATTTTCAGCTATCTTTTTTCGTTTAAAGTGGAGGTAAATCAATCTTACCTTCTTCAAATAATTCTTTTATCATATGCTTCGTATAACCAGCGGCTTGACCAAATGTGATTTTTGCTGGCATTGGTGCTTCGTTAGCATCTACAACTACATCAATAATACACGGTTTATTTTGTTTTACTGCATTTTCGAAAGCGGGAAGGAGTTCATCTAAATTCTCAACACGGTATCCAATACCTCCACACGCCTCTGCATATTTTGCGAAATCTGGGTTCGTTAAGTCTGTTTCGAATTCGATATTACCCATAACTTCTTGTTCAAATTTAATCATCGCAATTTTATTATTGTTTAATACGACGACAACGATTGGTAATTTATATTTTACAGCTGTTACGAAGTCATTCATCGTCATTCCAAATCCACCATCACCACAAACTGCAAATACTTGTTTATCCGGGAAAGCAATTTTTCCAGCAAGTGCACCAGGTAAACCGCAGCCAAGTGTTGCGAGCCAGCTAGAAATGACAAATTGCTGGTTTGTCATACGGAAGTGTCTTGCGGTCCATACTGTTACATTTCCGACATCGACTGATAGAATTGCGTCATCATGTGCTACTTGCTGCAGAGCATGCATAACGCGTTGTGGTTTAATTGGAATGGAAGAGTCTTCTTCTTGATCGTGTAATTTTTCTTCCCACTTTTTCATCATTTCTTGGTGATGTTCTAAGAAGGAATGGTCTGTGTGTTCTTCAACATTTTCAATTAACCATCGTAATGTTTTATCAGCATCACCAGCTAAACCAATATCTGTCGTATAACGTTTCCCGATTTGGGCAGGATCTGTATCGATATGAATTGTTTTTGCTTTTTCAGGTAAGAAGCCGGTGAACGGATAAGAAGTACCGACCATAATTAAAGTATCTGCATGCTTCATTGCTTCATAAGAAGGTTTCGTTCCAATTAATCCTAATCCACCAATACAAAGAGGGTGTTCATCAGGAATAATTCCTTTAGCTGGTAATGTAAGTACGATTGGAGCACCAATATGTTCTGCCAATGCAAGTAAAGATTCTCTCGCATGTTTTGTTCCTTTTCCAGCTAAAATCACAGGCTTTTTCGCTTCATTTATTGCGAGTTTCGCTGCATCTAAATCTTCTTTTTGTGGAAACAACTCAGGCAAAGTAAAAGAAGTATTTGTAACACGGGCACCATTTTTCACTTCGAATTTTGGGACATCATCTGGAATAGTAAGAACGGATACACCTTTTTTCGTATAAGCCATTCGAATTGCTTGATTCACTACGGCAGGTAGTTGCTCTGCTGACATAATACGCTGGTTATAAACCGCAACATCATCAAACATTCTTTCTAAATTTACTTCTTGGAAAAAGTCCGTTCCAAGTAAATCGGTTTCTACTTGACCTGAAATTGCTAGAACAGGGGCTTTATCGAGTTTCGCATCATATAAACCATTTAATAAATGAATAGCACCAGGCCCTGCAATTGCCATACAAACGCCAAGTTTTCCTGTTAATTTCGCATAGGCAGCCGCTGCTAATGCACCAGCTTCTTCATGGCGAACTTGAATGAATTTAATTTTATCTTGTTTTTTTCTTAAAGCTTCAATGATAGAATTAATGGAATCTCCAGGCATACCGTATATGTGCTCTACTCCCCAATCAATTAATAAATCAACTAATGCTTCACCTGCTGTTTTCCCAAACATAATTGTTCCTCCTTATAATAGGTAGATAACATTATGTTTTGAATAAAAAGGAAAAATATACAAGTAAGAAATTTATCTAGTTATTTGTAATCCAAGAATCAGTGTGGGAGGAACAAAAGTTTCACTTTAGCAACTTTAATGATGACCAGCGAATAAAGTGAACACTGTTATTAGTAAAAAACCACTAGTTGCCCACATTAGAAATGTAAGGAAAGAGAGCTGTTTCTTAGCTTTCCAAAGCATTTCATGAATTGTGACATATCCAAGTGAACCAATAGCACTTCCCATAATGAGGCCTTGCAGGTGAAGAGCTTTTCCTTCCATCAAAATGCCAAAAACTGTGCCAGTACCGAGAATAAGAGAAAGTAATAAAGTCGTTAATAAAAAGGAAATATATTTATGTTTTGTAAAAAGAAATGGAATAATTAAAGCTAATCCTTCTGGAATATGGTGAACGACGATTGCTATTAAAAAGGGAATGGCAGAGTCATTATGATTTATAAAAGCTGTACCTAACGCAAATCCACTAGGTATATTATGAATAAATATAGCGAAAGAGAGAAAAAGGAAGGTTTGCCATGCTTGTTGATCTTTTTTATGTATCATTGGATGGTGACAATAGTTATCTAATAAGCTCATAACTAAAATACCGATAGCTATACCAAGTATAGGCCCAACCATTTCGTAGCTTGAAAATGTTTCAGGAATAATTTCAAGGGATAAAAGCCCAAGTAAAATACCACCACATAATGCGTATAAACGATGCATCTTTTCTTCAATAAGTTGGCGTGTTGCTACTCCAACAGCACCTCCTAATAGTAATCCACCGAACGAAAAAAATGTTACAATCATTGGAATCCATAAACGTTCCATAGTATCACACTCCGATTCTATTCCCTTATTTTTAGCTTACGAAAAGGAAAGTTAGATTAGTCCAAGTAATTGTGTTTGATTATAGAGAAAAAAGTAGTGATTCGTTATAATTTATATATTAATTTTAAGTGAGAAAATGAAAAGGGGAATTGGTTATGCAACAAATTAAAAAAATAGGAAACTCATTTTGGTATATGACACCTGTTTCTGAAACAGATAGGCCTATATTAGGAATGGTCGTTGGACAAGAAAAAACGTTAATGATTGATGCAGGAAATTCAGAAGAACATGCACAATTATTTTTAGAAATGTTAAAAGAACAAAATATATCGAATCCTGATTTTGTAGCATTAACGCATTGGCATTGGGATCATATTTTTGGATTATCTGTATTACAGAATGCATTAACTATTTCGCACGCTGAAACGAAAAAAGAAATGCAGGCAATAGTATCTTATGAATGGACAGATGAAGCGTTGGACGCACGCGTAAAAGAGGGTACTGAAATTGCATTTTGTGCGGATTGTATCAAGAAAGAGTTTGAAGAAAAAGCGAGAAATATTAACATTATTCCTCCAACCTTAACGTTCCAGGATCAAATGGAATTAGACCTTGGTGAAGTGACATGCGTGTTAAAACATGTGGGCGGAGATCATGCGCATGATTCAGTTGTTATGTACATAAAAGAAGAAAAGATATTGTTTGTAGGAGATTGTATATATGCAGATATTTTTTCTTCAAAGTGGAACTATACGACGAAAAGAACGTTTAAATTGATAGATGAATTAGAGAAATTTGATGCTGAGACATATATTCTTTCTCATGGGGAAGCGATAAATCGAGAGGAGTTTTTACAAGAGATTCGCATGTTAAAAGCAGTAGGAACTTATACAGAAGCTCATAAGGGCGATGAAGAGAAGATAAAGGCAGCGTACAAACAAGAACTAGATAGAGAATTAAATGAAGATAAGTTAGAAACAATAACGTATTTTGTCAATGGTTATGAAATGAATAATCTGTAAGACACTACATTAATCAAATATAATTAAATTGCACAAAAAGAGTATTGAAATTTAATTCAATACTCTTTTAAATATTAAGTCCCAAGCAATTTCTAAATTTTTTGGCTGGTTCATCATCTGGATTTATACCACTTTCAAAACTGGTAGTGAAAGGTAACCACTGCCAATCTTCGCATCCTACAAAAGCTACTCTTGACCAATTCTCAATGAATTCAATGAAATTATTCGCAATCTTATACCCATGTCCTTCTCCATCGTCGTGGCTTAGGTAAATTATTGGAGCATCTATATCATCTTTCATATCAAATGCTAAATAATCTCCATTTCCCACTTCACAAAATGCTAATTTGTTGTGCCAAACTACATCATATTCATCATCTAGATTTGAAAAAAACTCGTCAACCAAGTCTTTACGTTCTTTTTCGAATTTAGAAAGACTTTCTAAACTCCAGTGGGGTGTTCCGCAAAAAATATCAGTAAATTCATTTGGTAGCTCTACATCGTCAGGTAAAAACCAGCGTAAGCTAAAATTTCCTGAGAACTCTAAAAGTACTTTTTTGAAGCTATTTGGTAGTTTAATATCCAGTTTTTCTTCTACTTGGATTATTTGTTCAAGGGAAGATGGTTCATCTATACAAACTTCTTGAACTTCACCACCTATGTATTTAATTCTAGAAGTTATAATTTCTATTCGTTCTTTTAGTAACTCATAATCCATCTTATCACCTCATGTTATATTAATTAAAGTATATCATTCTTAATAAATTTTTTTCGTGTTATTGAGGTTTCAAGTAGCAGCTTTTTTAGCTAATTTAGTAATATATTCAAAGAAAACATCGTGTTTTACATCGTAAACGACATTTACAGGTCGTCCATCAGCAGTTTCCTCTGTACGTCCTTGGCTTGGTCCGTATGTATGAACAATACTATTAATTGTTTCAGTTTTTGCAAGGTTAGTGTTTCCGACAAGCGCGGTAGTTAGTACATCCCATAAATAGTAGGTAGAGTTCGTTGAGAAGTGAACGAGAGGGGGAACCATTGCATAGCATTGACCAAGGAAATCCATACCAATATACTTTCGTTCTTTTGCCCATTGTTCACGTATGTTTATAGTTAACGGAACTTGGTTTGTACTTTCTAGTGTCACTAAGTCGATTTTAATTTTTGCATCCCATACACGAGCCACTGCTTCAGGGTCCCAAAACGAATTCCACTCAGCTGTTCCATCATGCTCTGGTTCATGTACATTGCCAGCTTTAAGAAATGTACCACCCATCCAAACAAGGCGTTCAATTTGATCTTCGATTATGGGAGCTTCATATAATGCACGAGCAAGGTCAGTTAGGGGCCCAGTAAATAATAAAGTTGTTTTTTCTTCCGTTTGTAGAAGCGTTTCTATTAAATGATGATGCGCAGGTTTTGCCGCCATGGGTGTTACAACTTTTCCAGACTCATTTAAAATTGGTAAAGCATCTACATAAAATGCATGCATCCGCCAGTCTTTTGGAAACGGGTTTTGCCCGCGAGAGTTTGAAGCGGCTACTGCAATATTACCATTGCCGAAGCGATCGATAATTTTACGACTGGCAGACATTGCGGGTTCTAAATAGCAGTCTGCTGGGATAACAGATACCCCCGTAAGTTCAATGTTTTCTATTTGAAGTAATAAAAATAATGAAATTAAATCATCTACACCGCCATCATGATTGAAGTACACTTTTTTCTTCATTGTAATCTCCATCCTATATGATTTAGTTAGAAATTAAATATGAATTGAGGAAAAGTCATCAATAATTTCTACCACTTCAATTTCTCCATTAATCAGTAGCTCAGGAAGCTCATTTCTAATATTTCCTTTCCAATACTCTCTAGCTTGTTCGATTTTTTGAGAAAAAGGAATTCCATCTTCTTTCGGTAAAAGATTCCCGTCACCTTCAAAAGAACTTCCGATCACTCGTAGTTTAACAATCTGTAAAACTTCTCGATTATAAGAATCAAATAGCGCTCTCCATTTCAAAGCATCCTCATAGCTTTTAGCAGCATATAAGCAAGATAACCTGGAAGGGTATTCAGGGAATTCTTGTAGTCTAACCATTTCTACAATTGTTTCTCTAACTGCTCTAATTGTTTGATCGATATAACTCATAACTACTTTAGCGTTTTCATTATTTATATGTAATTCGTCATTTTTATAGTGATTATTTAAAATTTTCATGCCATCTTCACCACAAGCATTTAATTGTTCTCTTTCAAAAAAGAAGTGATATAGAGTATTGTGTTGATTTTTGTTAAAAGGAATGATTTGTCCGATATTCATTTTTTTCCTTGTTACGATGTGATATGCGTAAAATTCTGCTTCATTCATGGTTATCCTCCTAGTAATAATGTAAGGCAATGTTAAATTTAGTAATTCAACATTGCGATATATATAACCTCTATAAGCAGAAGTAAGAATTTAAGCAGAAAGGAAAGAAAATATATGAAAGCATTTTAAATTTGTTCACAAAATGTTCACTTACGAAGGGGTTTCCAATGTCGATATAATGACAAAGACTCAAAGAGAAAGGATGATGAATTTTGCCAACAACAAGAAAGGAAAACCTCCAATTTGGCATGATGATGTGCCTTGGGATGGTTATCGTAATGACGTTTTACAATTTACTAATGAATGAAACAGGAGGACCAATTTATATTAAAGAGATTGCATTAGAACTATTAATTGGCTTTATTATTGCGCTATTAATTGAAATATGTATCGTTGGGCCTTGTGCGAAAAAAATTGTATTCATGTTGCCATTTGATAAATCTAAGAAAATAAATATTATCGTTGCAATGGCGACAACTATGGTAATCGGAATGGTGTTCTTTATGTCATTTTTCGGTATGGCTATGATGCATTTACATGGTGGACTACAAGGAGATTCATTTGTTTCAATTTATTTTTCGATTTTTATTAAAAATTTCATAATGGCATATCCATTACAATTAATTATTATGGGACCGCTTGTACGTTTCTTATTTGCAAAGTTTGTAATGAAAAGAAATCTTTTAATGTAGCGTAATTTTCATTATTTATAAAACATTATATATAAATAATGAAAATAAACACATCTCGCATTTTTGAGGTGTGTTTTTTTGTTCATTCCAAGTTATTTTCATAGTGATGTGACATTTGTCCTTTTACCATTATAGGATTATAGCTTTTAATTAAGTCAGAAATAAAAGATGAGGAGATGATTTTTTGAAAGGTATTCTATTTGCTGTTTTTGCGGGGATATTTATAACACTTCAAGGAACCTTTAATGCGAAACTTAGTTCACATATCGGTATATGGTCGACGAGTATTATAACCCATTTAATTGGATTCATTATTGCAACAACTGTATTTTTGTTAAAGAAAGAAGAGAAAGTAACGGATTTAAAGAGTGTGAAAAAAGTATATTTAGCAGCGGGTGCATTTGGTGGATTCATTATTTGTGCAGAAACTATGGCGATATATTCACTAGGAGTTACATTGACAGCTGGCACACTAATGGTTGCTCAATTGTTAACGGCAACAGTTATTGAAATGAAAGGACTGTTTCATATAAAAAAGATACAGATGGAGAGATATCATATTGTGGGAACAATAGTAATGATTATAGGTATTGTTGTATTTAATATGTAAATGAAAGGGGGAAATGAATATGGAGGATAGATCAGGTTTAATTATGCATTATTTGAAAAACAATAAAACACTCGAGGTTTTTTCAGAAATAGATACAGCTTATTTTCAATTAAATCAATTTGAAAAAGGCGAGCTTATTTGCGATATAGATGACGAAATGGATCGTTTATATTTCGTTGTTAAAGGTAAAGTAAAAGTTTATACGATTACACCTGAAGGGAAGAAACTAATTCTACGCTTTATCAATCCATTGGCTATTGTTGGTGATATTGAATTAATTCAAAATAGCAAAGCACATAATGTCGTTGAAGCTTGTTCAGATGTTGTAGCGATTTCCATTTCTAATACGGTTATTAGAAACAAGTTATTACATGATCCTATATTTATGAAATTCTTACTTGAAAACATTGCGAACACGTTAAAAATATCGACTCGTTTTACTGCTCTTAATTTACTCTATCCTGTAGAAGTACGTGTAGCTAGTTATTTACTTTCAATTTCAACAGATAGTAACGGAAATATGTACAAAGGGGATTTGGATACGACTTCGGTAACGAGTATTGCAGACTTTATAGGGGTAAGTTATAGGCACGTAATTCGGGTATTACAAAGATTTTATAATGAAAAATTAATTGAAAAAAGTAATGGAGTTATTGTCATTAAAGATTTTTCTAGAATGAAGGAAGTCGCTAAAGATAATATATATGAGCAATTAAAGGGAGAGGAAGATTTTGATTGGATTTAGTTTAGCTATATTAGCAGGAATATTAATTAGCTTACAATCTGTTTTTAATGCAAAAGTAAATGAAAATGTAGGACAGTGGTTAACGACTACATGTGTCCTTGGAATAGGTCTCATTAGTTCTATTCTATTTTATATCATTACAGAAAACAGTATTAGCATTAAAGTGTATACTGCAAATTATTTGTTTTATGTAAGTGGACTGTTTGGCATCGGGTTAATTATTTGTATAATGGGTGCAATAAAGAGTTTAGGTCCAGCATATACGGTGCTAATTAGTCTTATTACTCAATTGGTTGTTGCGTTATGTATTGATACATTTGGATTATTTGGAATGGAGAGCATTCCATTACAAATAAATAAATTAGTTGGAATAGGTTTATTAATTGTGGGAGTAGGAATTTTTAAAAATATCTTTTCGAACAAGAGAGCTATTAGAATAACCGAGGATGAGATTTAAAGGTTATAAGGATGTTGATAATCAGATTATAGATGTTTATGTAGTGGGAATACATTTCATATATGTCTCTGTTAGTAAAGGGTATATATATATTCGAAAAAAAACGTGAATTAGCTATTAGTGTAGTTGAAAAGAAGACGTCAATAAGTTGAGGTCTTCTTTATGTATTGTTCTGAAGTTATCAGAACTTAAGTATAAGGGAATGGGAAGTGGTTTAAGTTAAGAAGAATATACCCGAATATAAAATATTACTAAACATATATAACTAATGAATACAATGTCTTTTTCAGTTATTAAGTTGTAAATCATTTTATGATAAAATCTTTTACATAATTTAATAAAGGGGTAGTTTTCAATGGGTTATTTCTCAAATGGTTTATTAGTTTTGTTTGTGCTAATCGTATGCAGTTGTATATTTTTTGGTTGATAATATAATGAGAGTCTTATATAAAAGAAGTTATCTTAAGTGAGATAACTTCTTTTTATTTTATATTGAGAAGGAATTCTATCTTTCTTATTGAAGTTTGTTCTAGTTATTTTTACATCGATCAGATTTGTGTAAAGGGAATTTTACGAAATACAAACAAACGAGAGAATAAGGAGTATTCACATGAATAATAGTATAAGCTATACAATTGAACGCCCAACAGACTTCAATGGATTATTAGCGTTATATGAATCTTTAGGATGGAATTCTCTTAAATTAACGGTTAACGAGTTAGAACGAATGTGTAAGCAAAGTTGGTATGCAATTTATGTTTTTGATGATAAGAGGTTAGTAGGGATGGGGCGTGTCATATCAGATGGAGTCATAACAGGCATTATTTGTGGAGTTGGTGTATTGCCAAAATATCAGTCTAGTGGCATCGGAAAAGAAATAGTGAAACGATTAATCCAGCACTGTGAACAAAACAAGGTTATTCCCCAACTTATGTGTGTAGAAAAATTGCAATCTTACTATGAATCTATAGGGTTTGAGGCATTCTCTATTGGGATGATAAAACATATTATAAGATAGAGACGATTTATCCTGCTATTTGTCGGGCTGCCCGTAAAAGCTCGATTGGTGAGGGCTAATAATCAGTGGGGGATGAACAAACTCCCCACTGATTAAAGTTTCACTTTATATTTTCAGTTTACTCGTACATATTTTCAAACTTCAGTATAAAGGAGAATGGCTGTATGGAGATTGCTAAAGGGGTAGAAATGTTACAACTTGAATTTCAAGAGTTTGTTATTCACCCAATTCTTTTATGGGATGATGAAATGGCAGTATTAATAGATACGGGTTTCCCAGGACAAATTGAAGATATACAAGTAGAGATGGAAAAGGTTGGGTTATCATTTGATAAGTTAAAAGTCGTGATTTTGACGCATCAGGATATTGATCATATAGGTAGTCTTCCGGAGTTGTTGCAGCGCTGTGGAAGTAATATTAAAGTTTATGCGCACGAACTAGATAAGCCATATATTGAGGGAGATTTGCCTTTATTGAAAGATGGAAATGTAGAGAACCCACCAAAAGGAAAAGTGAGTGATACTGTGATTGACGGGCAAGAACTTCCGTATTGCGGTGGAATACTAATTCTTCATACTCCAGGGCATACTCCGGGTCATATTAGTTTATATTTGAAACGAAGTAAAATTCTTATTGCAGGAGACTCTATGTATAGTGTGAATGGGATGTTAGGAGGAATTCACGCCCCAACAACTATAAATATTAAGGAAGCAAAGCAGTCTTTGAAGAAGTATTTAAATTTACATATTGAATCTATAGTTTGTTACCATGGGGGATTAAGTAAAGGAAATATAAATGTTCAACTTCAAAATTTGTAAAAGTTGAAGTAAAATTTTTTGTTAAACAGCGTTGAGGTATAATATGGTTATTAGTAAATAAATTATAAAAGAGCATGTTTGAAAAAATTAAACATGCTCTTTTATTAAAGCAAATCAGTTTAATATGAATGACCTAACCCGTTCCAATAAAAAGAAACGATTTCTTGTGCTAATTCATCTATATTTGCAAGAATAGGATTGTGATTTTCATCTTTAAAATTCCCAATTGATAATAAAGATACGAAAGCATGAGCCGCAAATGTAGCGTTTCCTTTCGGAATTTCTCCGATGTGCATCGCATTATCGAGTGCTTTTTCTAGTACTTCATACATATTATCTTCAGCATTTTTTAATTCTTTCAATTGTTCTTCAGATAACGACAGTTTTGCATCTTTCATAAAATTTTTCATATCAATATCCATCGTTGCGTGTAAGTAAACTTTAGCGAAGTCTAATAATCTTTCTTCTAACGTTTTGTTTGTAGAGAGTATTTGAGACATATTTTCGCGTATACGTACCATCATTTCGGTCATAGTAGCGGTAAATAAATCGGCTTTTGTTGAATAGTAATAGTAGACAGTTGCTTTCGTAACACCACAAACTTTTGCGACCTCATCCATAGAAACGACTTGATAATTTTGTGTAAGAAATAAGCGGGTTGCCACTTCTAAAATGGTTTCTTTTGTAGATTTTGTATTTTTATTTTGACGCGGCCTTCCGAGAGGACGTTGTTTTTGTTCCAAATACATTCGCTCCTGACATTTATGATTGAGATAATTATAACATAATTTTCAATCACTCTTGATTAATTAACCGACCGGTATATATAATTAATAATGGAGGGAAAAAGGAAGGTGGGTTTTTATGAAAAAGCACCCGTTACATATGCTAGGGAGGCTTGTAGCAGGGAAAAATACGCAATGGATCACTTTATCGGTGTGGGTTCTTATTACATTATTACTTTCATTTACGTTACCACAAGTAAACAGTACGAAAGAACCGAATCCGAAAAATTTACCTGAAACAGCTATGTCGCAGCAAGCGGAAGCACTTATGAAAAAGGAGTTTCCGAATAATGCAGGGAATCCGTTGTTAGTAGTATGGTATAGAGATGGTGGATTACATTCACAGGATTATAAACTCATACAAGACGTTTATAAGGAGTTAAAAGCTAGTCCTTTAAAAGAACAATCAACGTTACCATCATTTGATACAATTCCAGAGCAAGTATTATCAAAAAGTGCATCAAAGGATGGTACATCATTTGTTACACCGGTATTCTTTAATAAATCTGCTGGTACGGATATATTAAAAGGAAATCTTGAAGAGTTTAGAAAAATAGTGAATAGTAAGGTGGATGAAGATCCATTTAAACAAAAAATAAGTGAATCTGGTTTACATGTTCGATTATCTGGACCTGTAGGTATTCAAACGGATGCAGTTAGCTTATTTAGTCAAGCAGATGTGAAATTATTAATTGCTACTGTATTACTCGTATTAGTTTTATTAATTTTACTGTACCGTTCACCGATTTTAGCAATTTTACCCTTACTTGTTGTCGGCTTTGCATACGGTATTATTAGTCCTACACTCGGTTTTTTAGCTGATCAAGGGTGGATTAAAGTAGATGCTCAGGCAATATCAATTATGACAGTATTATTGTTTGGTGCTGGAACGGACTATTGTTTATTTTTAATTTCAAGATATCGAGAGTATTTGCTAGAAGAAGAAAGTAAATATAAGGCGCTGCAACTTGCAATTAAAGCTTCTGGTGGAGCAATTATAATGAGTGCGCTTACTGTTGTACTTGGATTAGGAACACTGTTACTTGCTCATTATGGTGCCTTTCATCGATTTGCAGTACCATTTAGTGTTGCTGTATTCATAATGGGAATTGCTGCTTTAACAATTTTACCAGCATTATTATTAATTTTCGGTAGAGCTGCATTCTTCCCATTTATACCGAGAACAACTTCGATGAATGAGGAGTTTGCGAGAAAGAAAAAGAAAGTCGTAAAAGTTAAAAAATCAAAAGGTGCCTTTAGTAAAAAGCTTGGAGATGTTGTAGTACGAAGACCATGGACAATAATTATGCTCACTGTATTTGTATTAGGTGGATTGGCTTCATTTGTACCACGTATTCAATACACATATGACTTATTAGAATCGTTTCCAAAAGATATGCCTTCCCGCGAAGGGTTTAAGTTAATTAGTGATCATTTCTCAGCTGGTGAATTAGCGCCAGTAAAAGTTGTTGTTGATACGAAAGGAAAAGAGCTTCCTATTAAAAAAGAACTAGAGAAGTTTTCATTCGTAAAAACTGTGAAAGATCCAAAAGTGGGCACAGAAAATAAGCAAATACAAATGTATGAGGTTTCTTTAGCTGAAAATCCATACTCAATTGAAGCGTTAGATCAAATCCCTAAATTGAAAAACAGTGTAGAAAAAGTATTAAAAGATGCTGGGGTTAGTAATGCAGAAAATCAACTATGGATTGGCGGAGAAACAGCGTCATTATATGATACAAAGCAAATCACAGAACGTGATGAAGCAGTTATCATTCCAGTAATGATTAGTATTATAGCTTTATTATTACTTGTTTACTTACGATCAATTGTTGCGATGATTTATTTAATTGTAACTGTCGTTTTATCATTTTTCTCTGCATTAGGAGCAGGATGGATATTACTTCATTTTGGTATGGGAGCTCCAGCAATACAAGGCGCGATACCGTTATACGCATTCGTATTTTTAGTTGCTTTAGGTGAAGATTATAATATCTTTATGGTTTCAGAAATATGGAAAAACAGAAAGACACAAAATCATTTGGATGCTGTAAAAAATGGCGTTATACAAACAGGTAGTGTTATTACATCTGCAGGTTTAATTTTAGCAGGAACTTTTGCTGTGTTAGGAACACTTCCAATTCAAGTGCTTGTTCAATTTGGTATTGTAACAGCAATTGGTGTATTACTAGATACGTTTATTGTAAGACCGTTACTTGTACCGGCAATCACAGTCGTTTTAGGCCGCTTTGCTTTTTGGCCAGGGAAACTTTCAAGAAAGAGTGAAGAGATACAAAAAGTGGATGCATAGTTGAAAAGCCAAGGATATTTTCCTTGGCTTTTTCAATGTAATTAATTTTTTGAAGTCAAATCATCCGGTGCAGCATGATCAGCATCTTCAATGGAAGTTTCTGGCATTCCGTATAAGCCGTTCATTGCTTGTTCTTCGATATTAAGATTTGCAGTATTATTATTTTGGATAGGTATAGCGTTTTCGATAACATTTTCTTTTTTATTTACATTTTTGTTATTCATGTATGATTCCTCCAAATTTCATTTGATTTATTTATAGTATGTGGATGGATTTCCAGAAATATGTGAATTGATTCTTATAGATGGTATATAATTAAATAAACAATTAGGGTAAACTGTTAGGAGTGAACAATTATGGTGAAAGCAAGGAAATTAGCCTTCTAAAATAAAAAGAAAATTTTAGGAGGCTATTAAAATGAAGTTTCACGTAATTGATAGAGAAAATTGGAATAGAGAGCAGTATTTTGAACATTATTTAAAATTAAAATGTACGTTTAGTATGACAGTAAATGTTGATATTACGCTTTTGATAGAGAAAGTACATCAAAAGGGAATTAAATTTTATCCGACTTTTATTTATATAATTTCGAGAATAATAAATAAACATAAAGAATTTCGAACATGTTTTAATGAAGAAGGAGTTTTGGGCTATTGGGAAAAAATGATACCTAGCTATACAATCTTTCATAAAGATGATAAGTCTTTTTCAAGTATATGGACGAATTATTCAAGTGATTTCCGCATTTTCTATAAAAATTATGAAGAAGATATGAGATACTACGCTAGTGTTCATGGTCTTTTCACGAAAGAAAATATTCCGCCTAATGTATTTCCGATTTCTAGCATACCTTGGACTAGTTTTACTGGATTTAATCTTAATATTAATAATGATGAAAATTTTCTATTGCCAATTATAACTTGTGGGAAATATTTTAACGAAGGAAACAAGGTTATGCTACCAGTTTCATTACAAGTACATCATTCGGTTTGTGATGGATATCATGCGAGTCAATTTATAGAAGATTTACAGCAGTTAAGTAGTACTTGCAACGAGTGGCTTAAGTAATATCTAATTTTTAATTATATAAAGTGAAACTTTAATCAGTGGGGGTTTTGTTCAGCCCCCACTGATTATTAGCTCGACCCCCACCTAACTTCTTTGCTTTCGCTGAATTTTGAGGTGGGGGTCTTACTGCCCGGCAAATAGCGGGATAAAATTGAAAATGAATAAAAGAAGAGAACATGTTTATATTACATGGTCTCTTTTTATTATTCATTAATACTAAGTAATTGTGGAAAATATAGGGTGATTTGTAGTTTAATAGTAAAGAGAGTGATTAGTGTTAATTTTCTTTGTTTTTTTTAAAAATAAGGACATAAATGTTTTAATAGGGGGAATAAAGTGAAATTCGTAAGCATTGAAAAAGATGAGATCTTAATTGGGAATATGGCAAAATTGTATTGTAAAGTATTTGAGAAAACAAATTTCAATGAAATGATCGAACGAATAAAAAGACATATAGAATATACAGGTTTTAAAGGTATAGTAGCAATAAATGATGAAAATGAAGTAGTTGGTTTTACTTATGGTTATCGCTCAATCGAGGGACAGTACTATAATCAATTAATGAGAGAAGCGTTACATCCAGAGCAAGTAGACGAATGGTTGCAAGATTGTTTTGAATTTGTAGAGTTAGCAGTTCACCCACAATATCAAAATAAAGGTCTTGGAACGAAATTACATAATGAATTACTAGAAGGGATTTCAAATAGAACGAGTGTTTTAACAACAAAAATAAACAATGAAAAAGCACGTTCGTTATATGAAAGATTAGATTGGATAAATGTATTGGAGCCATTTCATCCAAGTAAAAATGATGTTCCATATGTAATAATGGGAAAAGCATTAAAAACAAAAGTGAATTGATAATTATGCCATTCACAAAAATGGTTGGTTTGTAATAATGAAGGGGAAAACGAAAATGACGAAAATATCTATAGAAAAAGCTACAATTTTAGATGCTGAGAAATTAACAGAAATAATGAAAAGAACATTTGATGCAGAAGCAAAACAATGGCTATACGGCCAAGATGATGTCATTGATTATAACATTCAACCGCCAGGATATTCTTCAGTTGAAATGATGGAATATTCCATTGAAGAATTGGATTCTTTCAAAGTTGTAATGGATAAAGAAATAATTGGAGGGATAATAGTTACGATTTCTGGTAAGTCTTACGGTCGAATTGATCGTATTTTTGTAGATCCTGTTTATCAAGGAAAAGGAATTGGATCACATGTTATGAAATTAATAGAAAAAGAATATCCAAACATAAAGATTTGGGATCTCGAAACATCTAGTAGACAAATTAATAATCATTACTTTTATAAAAAGATGGGCTACCAAATGATTTTTGAATCGGAAGATGAGTATTGTTACGTGAAAAGAATAAAAACAAGCTCAAACAAAGCGAGTGTAGTTACAAATAAAGATATGAAAAATAGTCAATACGAAAACTGTAATTTAGCAAATACAGGGTATTATCAAGTGAATTTAAAAAACAGTTCATTTGTTGGTAGCAATATAATGAATACGAATATGAGTAATTGCAATGTAAGTCAATCAAAGTTTAGAAATATAAATTTTAGAAGGTCATCATATGCAGATTTAAATCTTTCTGGCAGTAAATTTAATTTGGTGACTTTAGGTGGAGTACAATTCAAAAATACAAGTCTCGGAGATGAGAAGGAACCTATTTTATTCGATAAATGTGACTTGGAAGGTAGCACCATAAGTAACAGTAATCTGAAAAATATTGAAATAGAAAATTGTAATATAGTCGGGATGAAACTAAATGGTATTCCAATTGAAAATTTACTTGATTTATATAACAAGGTGAAAAGTTAACCATATCCATATAGTTGTTAATCTTTTTGGAAGTTAAGTATTATATCGAAATAATTATGTAAAAATGACATAAAGAAATACGGATGAGAAGGCCATTCATGAACGTTTCTAGAATACACTACAAATATATTGTTATTTATAAGGAGGAGAGAAAGATGGAGATTAACGTTAGAGCAGTAGGAGTACAAGATGCTAGAGCAATTCATCGTATATGTATACAGGATGACGTTTTACCGTATATGGTTTTCTTACCTAGCATGCGTGTAGAAGCTATGGAAAATAGAATTCGAAATTTAGCACCAAATCAATTTGAATTTGTTGCAGAATATGATGGAGAAGTTGTTGGGTTTGTAGGTTTAACACAAAGTCCGGGCCGAAGATCTCATTCAGGCGATTTATTCATTGGGGTAGACAGTGAATATCATAATAAAGGAATTGGGAAAGCACTTCTTATGAAGATGCTTGATTTGGCTGATAATTGGTTAATGTTAGAGAGAGTAGAACTAGGTGTGTTAGAAACGAATCCCAAAGCAAAAGCTTTATATGAAAAATTTGGATTTGTAGAAGAGGGAGTAAAGATAGGGAATTTGAAAGCTCATGGAAAGTTTATTAATGAAATTATGATGAGTCGTTTTAGACCGGATGGTTTAATTGTACATAATGAATAGTTAAAAGCATGACAGTATACTGTCATGCTTTTTTATTAGAATTTGGCTGTATTAAAAATAATACTAATCCAATAAAAATAACGGTAATTCCTAGTCCTTGTTGTAAAGAAATGGTCTCATGTAATATAAAGTACGCTAGTATACAAGTTCCAATTGTTTCTCCTAAAATACTCATTGAGATTACAGTAGCACTTATCCATTTTAATAACCAATTAAAAATGGTTTGGCCTAAAATCGTAGCAATGAAAGCTAATCCAATAAAGCACAACCAAGTTTGTGTAGAGTAATGGATGAAAGATTCTTGTTGCGTGAAAGCAAATATGCCAAGAAAGCCAGCACTACTTCCATAACTAATTACCGAATATGGTATAAGTGACAAATCTTTACGAACGTGTTGGCTAATGAAAAAATAAGCAGTAATAATACCGGCAGCGATAAATGCTAAAACATCTCCATATAATGCTTCTCCACTAATTTGGAAATCTTGCCAGCCAATGATGATACTACCTGAAATAGCGATGAGGCAACCAATAACCGCTCCTTTCGTAAACCTTTCCTTAAATAAAAAATAACCACCAATCATTGAGAACAAAGGTTGTAACGTTACGATAACTGTAGAGCTTGCTACAGAAGTATATTGTAATGATTCAAACCATAGTACATAATGTGCAGCTAAAAATAGCCCAGATACGAATCCAAGTGCCCATTGTTTTTTTGTTAAAGTTTTTAGCTCATTTCGACTATTTTTATTAAATAGTAATAACGGTAACAGGATTAGTGTGGCAAAGAATAATCGGTAAAAAGCAATGATTGTCGCAGGAGCATCTGCCAATTTCACAAAAATTGCTGAAGTCGATAAGGCGAATACACCAAAAAATAAGATGCAATATGAAAGAATAGTTGATTTCAAAGTTTGTCCCTCCGATAGAATGTTTATTATAATAAACTTAATACGATATAATGTACAAAAGTAAGTATATAAGTCCCGGAGATAATAGGAAAGGGTTATTTGCCTTTGTTTAGTATGTCAGCACAAAGAGAACGAAACATGCATTATGATGGACGAAAGGAAGTTTTACTATGATACATGATAGACTTGGACAAACGGTATTAAGTTATCGTAAGAAAAATAATATGACAATTCGTGAATTCGCTGAGTATGCAGGGATTAGTACGTCGTTAATTAGCCAAATTGAAAGAGGACATGCTAATCCTTCTTTAAATGTTTTGGAATTAATTGCAAAAGCATTAAATGTACCGCTGTTTACACTTTTTATTAACGATATTGATACAGATTCGCTCATTTCTAAGAGAAAAGACCGAAAAAAAATATATCGGGAAAACAATGATCACATTGTATATGATGTATTAACACCTGATTTTATGAAAGCACGTATTGAAATGCTAATGATGGATTTAAATAAACGAGCAAAGACAACAGAAAGCCATTATTCCCATGAAGATAAGGAAGAGATTGCTGTTATTATGAAAGGGGAAGTGTACGTAGAATTGGAGGGAAAAGAATATTTTTTAGAAGAAGGCGATGTTGTACGTATTCCACCAAATGTGAAGCATCGATTTTTGAATAAAAGTGATGAATCAAATCACATTTTATTTGTACTGACACCATCTTTAGGATGAAAATATAGTGATTTTTATTAGGGGAGAAAGAAAATGGAAAACAAAAGTATTTTAAAAGGCGGCCTTTCAATTATTTCTCAATGTAAAAAAGAAACAAATGACATTTGGCATGCGCATTTTGGAGCAGCTGCAATTGCTAGTTATTTTTTTATGAAAGATAATAATATTGATGAAGAAACAGCTCGTAATATGTATTTGCAAACAAGGATGATGCTAAGCAAGAAAAAAATTGGTGAGATGATTGATGATAAAAAAGAAATAGATTTTCAAATTGCGGAGAATATGATTATAAAATCTTTAGAACAAACGATTGATGAACTTCATTGGGTCGGGCATAACGTCATTTATGCGTCATTAAGTTTATTAGCTATGAAGGAGCTACAAAAATGGGGAGATAATCAAGCAATTGAAGGGATTACTACTCTTATTTTATCATTTCGAAAAACAATTCCAGGTAGATCGTGGATTGGTTATACGACGAAAGAAGTAAAACAATTAAGTTTTGAAGATGAGATACAAAGTGAATTGAGTAATCCACCACAAGTATCTCAGTTCATTTTAAATGAGTTATCGAAATTTAATAGTATTTATCGAGCGGAATCACATCATGATTTAATTGGGCATTTGCTTACTTACTCCCACGCCATTAATATAATGTACGATTTAGGGCATATAGATTTATTTCAACGAGGGATACGTCCGCTTTTAAAACTAGTATACGTACTACGAGCTAGCCAAAAGCTCAAGCTGAATACGGAAATAACTTTACACTCACCTATAGATCGATTACCTTTAATTCAATCTAAACGTGCAAATTTTTTACCAACTGAAAATATATTTTGGATAAAAGACTATAGTGGATTCGATTGGGATTTTGGTCATGTATTTAAATTCTCATATAGTTATTTTAATCATATAAAGAGAGCTCCAGATTATAAAGATATAACATTAGAAAAATTCCGGTATGTTATTAATTCTTAATGAACGTTAATGATCTGTAAAAGGAAGCTTAATCTAGTTTCTTTTTTTGTTAGTAGTATATTATTTTTTAAAATATGTAAGATTTTACATGCGTATTTTACTTTTACTAATTATGTAAGTAGGCTATACTGAAATACATACATTTTATTTTTGGAGAGATGTAAAACGACATGGAACTAGCGAAATTGGAAAAAGTAATTGAAATAAAAAAAGAAGAACTTTTATATTTAGTATCGGATTATGGAATTCAACATGAAAAAGTATTGGCATTGAGTCAAGAACTAGACAAATTAATCAATTACTTTATGTTTTTAAAATAAAGAGAACTATGACGGGGTTTGTATATGTTATAGTTCTTTTTTATTAGGTAATTTGAAAATATATTGTCTAATTTCTGACAGAATGCGCAACTTACTAGTCGAATATAAGGACTTTTGGTTATAATAAAAAGGGATTATTAATTGTATCGGTTAGGAGCGCAGCACATATGAAAACAGTTGTTGTTATCGGTGGAGGTATAACGGGACTTTCTACTATGTTTTATTTAGAAAAGTTAAAAAAGGATTATAATATCGATTTAAATTTAATTCTTATTGAGAAAGAAGAGTATTTAGGTGGTAAAATCCATAGTGTGGAAGAAAAGGATTTCATTATGGAGTCAGGAGCGGATTCAATCGTTGCTCGTAATGAATATGTTATACCACTTGTAAAAGATTTAAATTTAGAAGATGAAATGGTATACAATGAAACGGGTATTTCTTACATATATTCTGAAAATATGTTACATCCGATTCCTTCTGATACTATATTTGGGATACCGATGAGCGCCCGGTCGTTGTTTAGCAGTACGCTAGTCTCAACGAAAGGGAAAATCGTAGCTTTAAAAGATTTCATAACGAAAAATAAAGAGTTTACGAAAGATACATCACTTGCTCTATTTTTAGAAAGTTTCTTAGGGAAAGAGTTAGTGGAAAGACAAATTGCTCCTGTGCTTTCAGGCGTATATTCTGGTAAATTGAATGAGCTTACAATGGCATCTACATTACCGTATTTACTGGATTATAAAAATAAGTATGGAAGTATTATTAAAGGTTTTGAAGAGAATAAAAAACAATTTCAATCAGCAGGAAATAAAAAATTCGTATCATTTAAAGGTGGACTATCTACGATAATTAATCGCTTAGAAGAAGTGCTGACTGAAACTGTCGTAAAAAAAGGTGCTATAACGACGGCTGTAAGTAAACAAGAAGATCGATATGAGATTTCTTTTTCAAATCATGAAACAATACAAGCTGATTATGTTGTTTTAGCAGTTCCACATGATATTGCACAAACTTTATTACAGTCTAATGAGTTAAATGAGCAGTTTAATACATTTAAAAACTCATCTCTTATAAGTATTTACTTAGGATTTGACATACTAGATGAACAACTACCAACTGACGGTACAGGGTTTATTGTAACGGAAAACAGTGATCTACATTGTGATGCTTGTACATGGACAAGTCGAAAGTGGAAACATACATCGGGTAAACAAAAATTATTAGTAAGAATGTTTTATAAGAGTACCAATCCGGTATATGAAACAATCAAAAATTATAGTGAAGAAGAATTAGTACGAGTAGCTTTATATGATATTGAAAAGAGTCTCGGAATTAAAAGTGAACCAGAAGTAGTCGAAGTTACAAATTGGAAAGGTTTAATGCCGAAATATCATTTAGAACATAATCAAGCGGTTCAAGCATTGCAAGAAAAAATGACGAATCTTTATCCAAATGTATATGTAGCTGGTGCCTCATATTACGGTGTCGGAATTGGTGCGTGTATTGGAAATGGAAAGAATATAGCCAATGAAATAATGGCTACATTAAATAAATAATACTGTAGAATAAATAAAAACTGTCCCTTCAGCAAAATGGAGGAACAGTTTTTATTTATTTTATTTGAATGGAAATTTTATTGTTTTTTACATTGTTTTCTTTTATTGTTAATGTTATTTCTCCAGACTCTTTAAATGAATACGGTGATAGTTGATAAATATCTTTTATATCATGTTTTTCTTGTAATTTATTTATCGGTATTGATACGATATTTGGCTCCCATGTTTCTTGTTTTCCTGAAGGATATTCTATAAGTATTACCGGATTTTTTAACTGCCTTGTTTTCCAAGAGACGAAATATAGTTGAACTTCTGTATCTTTTTTTAATAATTCTTCGGAGAAATAACCGAATTCGCCTACATTACCGAAAACAGTGTAGTTTTGATTTTTAAATTTAATATCTAAATAACTAGGTTGAAATGTTACTGCATGATAAGTTCCATATGAAAGTGAGAGTATGGCAGCGATTAAAATACCGATTGAAAATGTCTTAAAGCTATTGCCTTTAAAGCTAGTCATCATGAATGAGTTTGGTGTGAATTTTTTTGCGAATAAAAAAATAAGTAATATGAGTAAGAGGGATAAGCCGATGAATATATACATAGGAAATTTACACCTCCACAATAAAATAATGCATTAACTATATTTTGCCGAAAATGTATGGAATAGGGTGTTTGTTTAGAAAGAGAAAATGAAAAACAATTTCTTTACAGTTCTTGATAATTTAAAATTGATTTATGGAAATTATAGAGTGGTGATTGAGTCGCAATTAGAAGGTATCCAATTCGTGTATATAGAATAAAGAGGGAATGCGTCATTAGAAATGTTTGATTTATGGAACAATAAGGACTTTACTAATTATAAATATTTTTTCTGCTATAATGAATGAGTAGAAAGAAAGGAGTGATCCTATGGCATTTCCTATATTAGAAACAGAACGTTTACGTTTAGTCGAAATAGAACAATCTTATTGTCAAAAAATATATGAAATTTTTTCATTGGATGAGGTAACATGTTATTACGGTATGAATTCTTTTACGGAGTTTGGACAAGCTTCACGTATGATTGAATCTTTTTCAAAAAATTACTTTGAGAAAAAGGCAATACGATGGGGGATTGTATTAAAAGAAACAAATACTTTAATAGGTACAATTGGATTAAATAATCTACAACTGTGGAGTAAACGATCTGAAATTGGATATGACTTACATCCTCGTTATTGGGGGAATGGTTATGCCTCAGAAGCGGCTCAAGAAATTATTCATTATGGATTTCAAGATTTGGGATTATTTAGAATTGGAGCTATTACATACCCTGAAAATGTTACTTCTTGTAAAATGTTATCTAAAATAGGTTTTCATAAGGAAGGGTTATTACGTGGATATATTCATCAAGGTAATAAACAACATGATGCACTACTGTACTCTATAGTTCGAACGGATGTAGAGGATATAAATTTATAATAAAAAACCCCTCTTATAAAAGAGGGGTTAAGTAAAAATTAACCTAATTTAGGTAATAAACGTTCTCCGCTTTTCATGCTACTTTTACATAAAGGGCATTTAGGCTCTTCTTCAAATGAAAAGTTCTTTCTCATCCATCCTAAACAATCCTCTGCCTCACATTCCCAAACAGGGGTTTGTTCTGGTGGTACTTCTGCTACATCGTTCTTTCGATTACGATACATGTAACCACTCCTTTTATGTAAAAAATTTTAGTTATATATTAAAAAGGTTGTTAACCGAGCTGGTAACAACCTTTTTATTGTTTGAATTATAGCTTTACAACGTTTTTAGCTTGAGGTCCACGGTTACCGTCTTCAACTTCGAAGCTAACTTCTTGACCTTCGTCAAGAGATTTGAAGCCGTCGCCAGTGATAGCTGAGAAGTGAACGAATACGTCGTTACCGTCTGCAACTTCGATGAAACCGAAACCTTTTTCGCTGTTAAACCATTTTACTTTACCTGTTAATGTCATGGTAATGCCTCCTAAATTTTAAAAAGATTACAATATGATCGGCCTTATTTGAATGAAAAATAAAAGTTCACATATTATCAAAAACCCATAAGGAGTACAAAATAATCCTGATTGATACTTGATAATATGCAAAGAAAATATAGTGTTAAATTGACCTTAATTACTATCTTACAACAAATGGTGGGAAATAGCAAGTGCTGGTAATACCACTGAGTAATATGGGTGATAATAGTAAAGGCACAAAGGCACCTCTTTTATTTATATATTATTCCTAAATTGGATTTATTCCAAACGAAAATCATTTATATGAAAAAATAAGTTTAAATAAAAGGCTAAATATTATTTTAATATTGCTAATGAGTAACATAATTAGGAGGATAGAATATTGCAAAATAAACAATTTAAAATAATTGAAGCAGCAAAAGAAGGAAGAAGAAAAGTTCATCCTGTTTTTGCTGTCATACTCGCGATTATATTTTTAACTTTAGGTGAATTATTTATGTTGTTTATGCTGATTTTACCGAAAGCAGAAACAACTTTTATGAAGGCGATCTATAGCGACATTGAGATGATATTAACGTTTGGCGGCGCAATATTTTTTGTGTTTTTATGGATTAGATTTGTAGAGAAAAGATCATTTTCATCCATTGGTTTTTGGGGAAATCAATGGATAAGAAAATATTTGAGGGGTGCATTAATAGGATTTGTTTTCATTTCAATACCAGTAAGTTTACTCCTATTAGCAGGAGTTATAACACTACAAATACAACAAATTACAGTAACCACTATATTGGGGATTGTAGGTTCTTTAGTTGCTTTTTTAATACAAGGTGCAACAGAAGAAATTATTGTTAGAGGGTGGTTATTTCCGGTCTTTTCTGTTAGAAGCCGTATATGGATCGGGATTGTTGTGACTTCTTTTTTATTTGGTTTTCTTCATTTATTAAATCCAGGTATTACAATTCTTTCAATATCGAATATAATATTAGTTGGTATATTTGCAGCTTTTTACGTATTAAAAGACAGTAGTCTGTGGGGGATTTGCGCATGGCATTCCATTTGGAATTGGGCACAATATAACGTCTACGGTTTTGCAGTTAGCGGGATGACCATATATTCAACGCCGCTATTTAAACCTACAACAAATGGCCCCGAATTCATCCATGGAGGTTCGTTCGGAATTGAAGGTAGTATCATTACAACAATTATGCTCACTATCGCTTCGATTGTTTTATGGAGACATTTATGGGGAAGAAAAGTGAAACAACGAAGTTTTAGTTAATGAAAGAGGGAGAAACTATGGGGATAATAGCATTTGAGGGAGCAAGCGCTGTTGGTAAAAGTACCACGTGCCGTGAATTAGAAAAGAATTATGGTGCTTATATAATACCTGAAGTGAATTTTTTATTTGAAAGACCAAAAAACGAACATAGAACATGGTATGTTGAAAAACAAGTTGAGCGCTGGAATATAGCTGTTCAGAAGTCAGAGCAATATGAATTAGTAATACTCGATGGCGATATATATCAGCCACTTAGTTATAATTGGTGTTTTCATTTTGATATATTTAATCAGCCATTATCTTTAATAGAAAATTTTTATAAAGAAAAGATGATAAATAGGGAAATTGGTTTTCCAGATCAATATTTTTATTTATATACGAACGATGAAGAACTTAGAAAGCGGAAAGTATCTGATGAGACGAAAAGAAGAAGAAACTTTGAAAAACATTTACATATATCAAAATCGTTTCAGCGTTATTATGAAAATTTAAATGCTGTTACAGATGGGTACTGTAAATTAATTGAGGCAAAAAGTGTAAGAAATAATGAATTAGAAATAGTGAGAAACTCAAAAAATTTGAACGTGTGTGAAGAAGGACGTTTTGATGTTTCGAGGTTAGATGCTATTACGAAGTGGTTAAAAGAAAATCGTGCATAAAGTAAAAACAACGAGTGTTGTAGAACGCGCTCGTTGTTTTTTTATAAATATAAAGGAAAAATTTGTAGAATATTTTCGTCACTTTACAGAATAATCTTTCAATTTTAAAGAAAAAGAAATACAATATGAGGAAGTATATATAAATAATATGATAGGGGATGGGATGCGATATTTTGAATGAAGTAACAGTTTTTATATAAGAAGTAATTAGGTAGTAAGAACAGAGATGTTTGGGAGGAAACAAGCGCGATGAAAACACTATTTAAAATAATAGGTATTCTAGCTGGTATGGCGGTAATCGGAGTAGGTTTAACGTATGGTATGCTGCATTATTTAAATAATAGTAAACCAGCTGCGAAAAAGGCATCACCAGCTGCTCCAGCAGTAGAAGTATTAGCTGATAGTAACGTAAAAGCAGAAGATGCAAAGCTTTTAGAAAATGGCAATTATTCATTGCCGAATAGTGGTTTTAATAAAAATTTTAAATGGACAGATGAGAACATACAGACAGCATTACATGAAATGGCGCATCAAAAAGCGAAAGCTGATCAAAAGTGGGGCTATATTTTTATTACACAAGAACGGATTGAAAGTTTAATTGATATTGTAAAGAGTAATGATCTTGTACAGGGAAGTACATATGTAGAAATTTTAGAACGATGGAAACAAGGAAAATATGAAAAAGTTGATGGGGATCATAATAAGATTTGGAAATTACAAAGTGGGAATTTAGGAGAAGGAAAAGGAGTAATGTCGGAAGCTGAGCAAAAAGAATTAATTAATCAAGTGTTTATGAACAAAGGTACATATTCAGGTAGTAAATTAATTGCAGGTGGGGGACAGACTAATAAATAGTATACTAATTAATGAAAAAGAGTAATTGCTTATTAGGCAATTACTCTTTTTATATGTACGTCTTAATATTTTAGTCTCGTTCAAGTAAGG
Source organism: Bacillus sp. FSL K6-1218 (assembly GCF_038006445.1). Classification (NCBI taxonomy): domain Bacteria; kingdom Bacillati; phylum Bacillota; class Bacilli; order Caryophanales; family Bacillaceae; genus Bacillus; species Bacillus sp. FSL K6-1218. Next base: position 2,342,329 of record NZ_JBBOVE010000001.1, read on the forward strand.
AAAGGAACGACTGTAATACCGGGGAAATCCATCTAGATTTATGATAGATTACATGACTTTGAATAATGGTTGGAGTTTCGATAGGCTGAAAACATAGTTGTTCTTTTTGGCAACTTTCTTGTACAACGATATAAGGAAGAATTGAAATGCCTAACTCACACATAACGGATTGTTTAATTACTTCAACACTGGAAGTTTCAAATGTTTTAGCTGGAATATTTCCACTTTGACGTAAAAAACGATCTACCATTGGCCTATAGCCGCAGCTTTGTTCTGTAAAAATAAACTGGGTGTCCTGTAATAACTGGAATGGCTTTGTATGTGCAGCGGAATAAGTTGGTAAAATCCATCCAAATGTTTCATTACTAAAAGTACGCGTAATAAAATCATTATGTTCTATACTTTCTCCAATTATGAAGATAACGTCTGTTTCTCCTTCACGTAATTTTTGTAATGCTTGTTCATTTGTGTTTGTTTCAAGTACGATATTTACTTTCGGATTTTTCTGTTTGTAAGTACGTAATAATTGTGGTAAACGATACACTGCTAATGATTCGTTTGATGTAATACTCAATGTACCTTTTAAATAATCTGTATTTTGGGGGATTTCTTGCGCTTTTTCATATATTGCAAGTAATTCTAATGCGTAAGGATGAAATTGATTACCTGCTTTTGTAAGTAGCACTTTTTTCCCTAACCGATCGAAAAGAGGAATATGTAAATCGTTCTCTAAAGCTTTCATATGTGCTGTAACAGTAGATTGCGCATAACCTAGCGCATGAGCAGCTTTAGAAAAATTACCATACTTCACAATGGCGCAAAATGTTTTAACATGTCTCATTTCCATAAGCGATCCCTCTTTTATTATCATGATTTGTGAATGATTATATCATGTATTTTAATTTTCCAAATGATTAAATTCCGTATAAAATAAAATTGTGGAAATATTCATTCAAGTGATATTGGAGGAGAAAAGATGATCAAAAAGGGCTATCATGTAGCTGTTGTTGGAGCTACAGGTGCGGTAGGGCAAAAAATTATTGAACTGCTAGAGAATGAAATGAAGTTTAATATAGTTGAAGTTACATTGCTTTCATCAAAACGATCCGCCGGTAAGAAAGTAAGATTCAAAGGACGAGAGATAATTATACAAGAGGCAAAAACAACTAGCTTTGAAGGTGTAGATATTGCCTTTTTTAGTGCTGGGGGAGAAGTATCTAGACAATTTGTAACTCATGCAGTTTCTAGTGGTGCGATTGTAATTGATAACACAAGTGAGTACCGAATGGCACAAGGTGTACCGCTCGTTGTTCCGGAAGTGAATGCGCACACTTTAAAGCGGCATAAAGGTATTATTGCAGTTCCAAATTGTTCAGCATTACAGATGGTAACAGCACTTCAGCCGATTCGAAAATCATTCGGTTTAGAAAGAATTATCGTTTCAACATATCAAGCTGTATCGGGTTCTGGCATTCATGCGATTCATGAATTACAAGAGCAGGCTAAGTCTATGCTTGCTGGTAAAGAAGTGAAAAGTGATATATTACCGGCGAAAAAAGATAAAAAACATTATCCAATAGCGTTTAATGTACTGCCTCAAGTAGATATATTTACAGACAATGATTTTACTTTTGAAGAAGTAAAGATGATTCAAGAAACGAAGAAAATATTAGAAGATAAAAACTTGAAAATGGCAGCTACTTGTGTACGTGTTCCAGTCGTATCAGGGCATTCAGAATCGGTTTATATAGAACTGGAAAAAGAAGCAACCGTTGCGGAAATTAAGGAAGTATTAATGGATGCGCCAGGTGTTATTTTGCAGGATAACCCTGGTGAACAGCTGTATCCAATGCCATTATATGCAGAAGGGAAAATAGATACATTTGTCGGAAGAATACGTAAAGATCCTGATACGCCAAACGGATTCCACCTCTGGATTGTTTCCGATAATTTATTAAAAGGTGCGGCTTGGAATTCAGTTCAAATCGCAGAGACTTTAGTGGAAAAGGGGATACTTTAATATAATTTAAAGTATTGGGAAATCGTTAATGATTTCCCTGTTTTTATTTCATAATGTTTTTCTATATTCCGACCAACTTTAATTTAAATTAGTCGTTATTGAATTTTTATAAATATCCACTTTATGCGCAGCAAAGCGTAAGGTTTTGGATTCTGCATTAATTGTAAGGTTAATAATAATCGATAACGGCATTTCGACCGTTTTCACAATATCTTCTATAGCAATATACTCATTTTCTGCTTCGTTATAATAAACAACAGAACGAATTACTGCCTCGTTATTTTCAATGTCAATTTCACACATCATAGGGAATTTTTTACCATTATGTAAGAATAGTTCGCCTAGTACGATTGAACCGTTTAACTCCTCTGTAAAATTAGTAGTTGCTGCTGGTTTTACCCATGTTTCGTCATGTTCTTCGTTTTCCTCTTCATCTATTGCCCATTCCCAAATGGGGTTTTGTTTTAGGTCTTCAATAGTTAATTCATCAATTGGTTTGCAATTGCTCATACATAAATTCTCCTTTTGCTTTGATAAATAAGTTTCTTAATCTCAAAAATTAGATGATTGCTTACGAGTAAGTTCAATATAGTATTTTGCTCATTTGATATTAAACTATTTTATTTTGAAATAAAGCTTCTGTAGCAATATTAACAAAAAAATAATTATTTAGTAAATAATTATTAGTGGAGGTTTTAAAGTGGCATGGAGTTAAGGTAAGGTAGTAAAAAACATCAAGAATGAATGGGATTCATTTGGTACGATATGGATATGTTTAATAAGAGGGGGAATTTGATGTATCAAGTAAAGGGGTATTTTTCATCGCTCAAAGGAAGTCATTATGAAATTGGTAAGCAACAAGGTGAATTTGTGAAACAACATTCTTATCTTATTCCGCAATTTATAGAGCAAGAAAACTTAATATCGCATAACCATTGGACAGAATCTAGAAATATATTAAATCAATATTGTTCTGGAATTAATGAAGAAATTGAAGGTTTTTGTGAAGTATTAAAAATTCCTTCAAAAAATATGATGTATTACTATCAAACACTATTGAAAGCAGGTTGTAGTCATTGTGTAGTATTACCTAAAAAGACAGATTCAACTCACACTTATGTATTAAGAAATTATGATTTGTCACCAGTAATAGATGATATGCGTTTTTGCTCGACGCATGTTGAAGGTGCGTATGCACATAGTGGCTTTTCTACTCAATATTTTGGTCGAACAGAAGGGGTTAACGAACATGGATTATCTGTTACATTTTCAGCATGTGGTCAACCAGTAGGAAACATTGCAGGTTTAAGAAAGCCAATGGTAAATGGTTTACAGTGTTTTGCGGTAATTCGATTGTTGTTGGAGAAATGTAAAAATGTGCAGGAAGCTAAGTCACTAATAGAAGAAATACCAATTGCTAGTAATATTAATTTAATAGTAGCTGATCCTTTAAACGCAGCACATATTGAAATATTTGACGGTCATAAATCCACAACAACGATTGATGGTGACAATCAAGCTTTTATTGTATCAACAAACCATGCAGTTAGTTCATCAATTCAGAAATTAAATAATAGGAGATTAGAACAATCTACAAAGAGATATCACGTTTTACATGAGCATTTAAATAGATATGAACAAGTGAGCATAGAGTCTTTAAAAGAGTTAGTAGAAGAAGAATATCCTGTTGGACTAACTGTACATAACTATGAAGAATGGTTTGGAACTTTACATTCTGTATTATTCGATTTACATGATCGTACAATGAAGATTTGTTTCGGATCACCACTTTTAAACGACTGGTACTCATTGAAAGTTGGAGGAAGTATGCCGTTTTCTGAGGTGAATGTGAACTTTAAAAATAAAACTTATACTGACTTTTGGGGGGAAGATAAGAATAAATTGATGCCTAAAAGATAAATGGGATAAGATGGTAATGTAAAGAGTGCATTTACACTGGAGGGATTACCAATGCTAAAAGTTATGTTACCATTTGTTCTTATCTTTTTTCTTGTCATTACGATGTATATTGCTTATCAAAAGAGAAAAAAATCCGGGATAAAAGGATTGAAAAGTGCGTTAACTTCTATTTGCTTTTTTTCACTCGCAATCTTAAATATGTTTGCATATTGGTTTCATTTTGGCGGTGCTTTTACTTGGTTATTTTCAATTGTATTATTGCTAGTTGGTGCATATTTTACAAAATATATTCCAATATCTAAAAAGGTACATTAAAATCTATAAGAGTTTAATATAATGTTTACTTTGTTTTGAAAAGAGATTATTCTACTAGATCGTTGTGAAACGGTTTCATAGGATAATCTCTTTTGTTTAGTTTTGGAAAGAACGTACTGTACTTTTTAGTTGCTCAATAAATTCTCGAGTGGCAGCACACATATATTTATCTTTTCTATAAATAAGCCCTATTTCAATTATTGGAGTAGGGTTTTCTATTCTAATAGCTTGAATGTTTTTATTTTGTAAAAAGTCTATATATGGTTTGGGTAACACTGTAATTCCCATTCCTTTGGAAACCATTTGGATTAAAGATTCCATCGTACTAATTTCTAAAATTGGTCTTGGTTTAAAGTTTAATTTTTGACAATGAGAAGTAATTAGTTCGGTTAAAAAGAAATTTTTAGGCAAAAGAATTAAAGAGTAGTTCTGTAATTCAGCAATAGATACATGATTACGTTCAGCTAATCGATGACCAGTGGGCACGACCAATGTAAGGTCGCTTTTGTATAGAGGGATAGAGATGATTTCTTTATCTTGCACCGGGAGAAATGTAATTCCGATATCTAGTTCGTTTTGTAATAATTTTTCACGAATATCTCCTGTACGAAGCCCTAATACAGAAAGCTCTATATTGGGATATAAATTATTGAAATTTAAAATAGCTGGTGGTAGTAAATAATTTACGACGGTTAACAAAGCCCCTATTGTTAAGGAACCTTGCTGTAATCCGTTTAGGTCTTGAATGGCTGAACGAGCTTGTTCGACTTCATGAAAAATAGTTTTACAATGTGATAATAAAATTTTCCCTGCTTCAGTTAAAGATATTTTTTTACCAATTCGATCGAAAAGTGGCATTCCTACTTCATGCTCTAATGCACGTATTTGTTGACTTAGTGAAGGCTGTGAAATATTTAATTTCTCAGCTGCTTTTGTGAAATGTAATTGTTTTGAAACAGCTAAAAAGTATTCAAGTTGTCGTAATTCGATTGGAATCACCTCAAGTATAATGATAGGTTATACCTATCATTATTATATAAATAATTGAATTGAACAATGATTTTAGAGGTTTTATAATCATCTTTATATAACAGAGAGGGTTGTAAAAATTAATCGAGAGAAAATACATGTAACACCTTTAAAGGAGGAAATAGAATGGCTAATAAATATCAATTATTATCTTTAAATATAGGATTACCAAAAGAGGTTACATACGGCGGAAAAGTAATTCATACAGGCATAAATAAGAAACAAGTAAAGGAACCGGTATATTTATCCTTTGTAAAATTTAATGGGGATGGACAAGCTGACTTAGTTCATCATGGAGGAGTAGATAAAGCAGTTTGTGTTTATACTGGTGATCACTATCCATACTGGGAAAAAGAATTGAATCAAGATCTTGTATATGGGGCTTTCGGAGAAAATATAACAGTTAGTGGTATGCGCGAAGAGGATGTTTGTATTGGTGATACGTTTGAGCTAGGACAGGCAATCGTACAGGTAACACAACCAAGGCAACCTTGTTTTAAATTAGCAAAAAAATATAATATTCCAAAGTTACCACTATATTTTCAAGAAACAGGATATACAGGATTTTATTTTCGTGTATTAAAAGAAGGATGGGTATCATCAGTCGATACATTAAAAAGACTACAGTCTGATCCAAAAGGTGTTTCAGTAGCGTTTGCTAACCGTATCATGCACAAGGAAAAACAAAATATTGAAGGGATAAAAAGGATATTAGAAGTAAATGCACTTTCAAGTAGTTGGAGAAAGTCTTTTGAAAAGCGTATAAGTGGAGAAGAAATTAATACGAAGGAAAGACTTGAAGGGATAAAAGACTAAAAATATTTTATTATAAATAGTGTATTTCTATTAGTAAAAGCTAATTAGAAAGCGCTATTTTTATATAATAAACTAATTAATATCCAAAAATCTTAATATTGTTTTATTCGACTTATTTTCAAATAGTCAAAACATAAAATTAATTAGACTTTTTTTTTATGTTTTATGATAGTATATTGATTGGTAAGACCTCTATTTTTAAGAGTAGGTCATATAAGTATATCTAATTTAATGGAATTTAACATTTGGAGGTACAACATGGGGAATGTTGAAAAATTGGCAAGTCTTCTAATAGAAGAACCGAAAAGAGAGCAGTTATTTCCTTTATTTGAAGAAGTGTTTGAAATTACAACTCAAACATTGAATGATTTTTCGGATAAAGGGTATTGGGATGATACATATAAAGCTTTATCATTTTTACAAGAAGATAAAGTGATTGCAAATGTTGCGGCATTTTCACTCCCATTATTAATTAATGGAGAAAAAATAAATGCGGCGGGTATTCAATCAGTAATGACACATCCTAATTTCCGTAGACAAGGGCTAATGACACAATTAATGGGTAAAATGATAGAAGAAATCGATAAGAAATGTGAATGTGCATTATTGTTTACGGAAAAACCGGAACTATATACAGCGTTTGGATTTAAAGTTGTGCAGGAATATTTGATGACTATACCATACGATAAAAACAATAATAACGATTCACTACTTAAAAAATTAGATTACTATAATGTAGAGAATAGACAGTTAATACATGAAACTATTGATAGTGGCCAAAGACTTTCAAATAATTTTTCAACTTTAAACTTCCATCCTTCATTTTATTTGAATATGTATGACTCGGAATGGAATGAGAAATTGTATTATTCAGAGAAACTAGATGCTTTAATCGTTTATGAAGTAGACAATGAAAAGTTGAAATTATTTGGAGTATTTGCGCCAGTACTTCCGGTTTTAGATGAAATATGTGGAGAAATCAATGAAAGGTTTACGGAAATCGAATTTTATTTTTCTCCAGATCAATTAGGGATTGAGGATGTACAGTTTACAGAATTACAGTCTAGTAAGTATTTAATGGTTCGAAGTGATAAAGAGTTAGATTTTAAAGGTTATAAATTCCCAGTATTAGCGGAGTTTTAAATGTCTATATAAATGCTTTATTATGGAGGAGCTATGAATATATCGTATATACCAGAACGTATTGAGCAACTCACTATAATGAATGTACCTGAATACTATAAGATTAATGATAATCATGCGTTTATTGTCCGTTCGAAAGCAGAAACTGATTTTTGGCTTAAAACACATTATGGTTTTGAAGTAATGAATGGTCATGTATTTTATAATGAGATGATGACAGACTTTCAAGCTGAAGTTCAGTTACGTATGAATCCAAATTCAAAATTCGATCAAGCAGGTCTTTTTGTTATGATTTCGGAGAACTGTTGGCTAAAAACATCTTTAGAATATATCCCTGAAGGGCCATCTCACTTAGGTGCTGTCGTAACGAATAATGGATATTCTGACTGGTCAACGCAAGATTATCCAACTGAAGAAGCTAAGCAACAAATTCGTTTTCGAATTATTCGAAAACGTGGTGATTATACAATATATGTGAAAAAGAGCCATCAATGGGAACAAATAAGAATCACTCATTTAATGGAGGATATAGGGAATGAGCCTGTTAAAATAGGTTTTTACACGTGTAGTCCTTCTAAAAATAAGGGATTTGAGACTGAGTTTTTAGAATTTACAATTGAAGAAATATAGATAAAAAACCGTATTCTTTTCATTAAGAATGCGGTTTTTGTATTTACATACTATAAAGCACATTTATTGACCAGAAAGTCATTAATGCTTATCATTTAATGATGTTAAATATTAATTTGCATAATATAATAGAAGTAATGAAGAAATTACAAAATATATCGCTTAAATAAGGAGGGATATGAATTATTCAGTGGTAATTTTATGGGAAAAGGAGATTATGTATGAAATCATTTCGTAAGTTATTACAGTATTTAAAACCATACATGTTCTTCGCTATTATTGGACCGCTATTTATGGTACTTGAGGTTGCGATGGACTTAATTCAACCGACTATTATGCAACATATCATTGATGTTGGGATTGCAAATCGGGATTTAAATTATGTAATAAAAATGGGGCTTCTTATGATAGGGGCAGCAGCACTCGGTTTAGTTGGAGGGCTTGGGTGTATGATGTATTCTACAAAAGCAGCTGTTAATTTCGCTACAGACATAAGAAAAGATGTGTTTGCGAAAATAGAAACATTTTCTAGTAATAATCGTGATTCATTTGGAACAGGTAAATTATTAACGATTGTGACGAATGATATCACTTCTATTCAATCGGCAATGACGATGACATTACGTGTTCTCGTTCGTGGTCCACTGTTATTTATCGGAAGTATAATTATTGTTTTTGTAACAGCGCGAGAGTTATTTCCAATATTACTTGTAGTTGTTCCAATTTTATTACTTGCAATTATTTTAATTGCAAGTAAAGCAAGTGGTACATTTAAAAAGGTGCAAGAGGCATTAGATAAAGTGAATACAAAGTTACAAGAAAATTTATCTGGTGTGCGTGTTATAAAAGCGTATGTAAGACAAAAATATGAAATCGCTCAATTTGGAAATGTAAATACAAATTTAACGAAGATAAATATTCGAGCTGTGCAACTTATTTCTTTAATGATGCCAATCATTATGCTAGTTGTAAGTGGTGGGATTGTCGCAACATTATGGATTGGTGGAGAAAAAGTATTCAATGGAACACTTCAAGTAGGAGCGATTTTGGCATTTATTAATTACTTGAATATCATTTTAATGTCACTTATGTCGATTAGCATGGTATTTATTCAAATTGCGCGAGCTTTTCCATCTGCGGATCGTGTAAAGCAAGTGTTAAATACTGAAGTTGATATTATAAGCGAAGCGAATGCGATTGAACCTGAGAAAATCGAGGGGAATATAGAATTTAAAAATGTTAGTTATAGCTATACGAAAAATAATGAATACGTTTTGAAAGATATTTCGTTTAGCATACAAAAAGGTGAAAAAGTAGGGATTATTGGATCGACTGGAAGTGGTAAATCAACCTTAGCGAAACTGTTACCACGTCTATATGATGTGGATCAAGGTGAAATATGTATAGATGGAATAGATGTTAAAACATATGATTTGCAAAAACTCCGTGCTTCAATAGGCTTTGTACCTCAGAAGGCGTTGTTGTTCTCAGGTAGTATAGAAGAGAATTTACGGTATGGTAAAGAAGATGCAACACATGATGAGCTGGAAGTAGCAGCTGCATCAGCTTGTGCGACTGAGTTTATCAATAAGCTGGAAGAATCTTATCAATATAATTTAACACAAGGTGCAACAAATCTATCAGGTGGACAAAAACAACGTGTATCAATTGCAAGAGCACTTGTGAGAAAACCACCGATTCTAATATTAGATGATTCTACATCAGCAGTTGATGCGAAATCAGAGGCTACCATTCAAACAGCTTTAAAAACAAAATATAAAGGCACAACGACTTTATTAATTGCGTCCAAAATTTCTTCCATAATGGATGCGGATAAAATACTTGTATTAGATAATGGTGAATTAGTTGGCAATGGTACACATGAACAATTGTTAGAACAAAGTGAGGTTTATCAGGAAATTTATCTTTCCCAAGGTGGTAATTTGTATAAAGAAGGTGGGGAAGAACATGCGTAATTTTCAAGGACAATTTGCTAATAAAGGTGGAAGAAACACGCCAAAGATGGGGAAAACTAAAAATGCTCAAGGAACTGTAATGCGGATATGGAATTATATGGGCTATCAAAAAGCTGCTCTTATGTTTGTTATATTTCTAGTAGTTGTTACTACATTACTTGGATTATTAGGTCCATATTTTATGGGAGTCATTATAGATCAATATATTGTACCGAAAGATTTAAGTGGTACAGCAAGAATGTGTATGTTACTTATCGCGATTTATGGTGTAACGGTACTTTTAACATGGTTACAAACGTTTGTCATGATTAACGTTGCATTAAAAACAATTCAAAAAATACGACAAGATATTTTTGAGAAAATCCAAACGCTTTCTTTACGTTTCTTTGATGTACGTTCTCAAGGTGATTTAATGAGCCGTGTGACAAATGATATAGATAATTTGAACCAAGCTTTGACACAAAGTGTTGTACAAATTATTTCATCAGCATTAACTTTTATAGGTGTAACGATTGCGATGTTCGCCTTAAATTGGATTTTAGCAATTGTAACTTTAATTACAGTACCTATTATGTTTTACGTTACAAAAAAACTAGTTGCATATAGTGGGAAAAACTTTGCGAAGCGTCAAAAAGATTTAGGTGAATTAAATGGATTTATTGAGGAAGCAATTACAGGTGCGGATGTTACAACGTTGTACGGAAAAGAAAAAGAAACTGTACAAAATTTCAATAAAATTAATGAACAGCTAAGAGTTTCAGCTACGAAGGCTGATACATTTTCAGCTTTTATTTTTCCAAGTATGAACTTTATTAATAACTTAGGTATGGGGCTTGTCATTGGGACTGGATCAGTTATGGTCTTAAACGGAATGACAACAGTAGGAGTTATTGCGGCTTTTATTAATTATTCTCGTCAATTCTCAAGACCGCTAAGTCAATTTGCGACTTTAATGAATACAATTCAAGCGGCAGTTGCTGGTGGAGAACGTGTTTTTGAGATTATGGATGAGGTACCAGAAATTCAAAATAAAAAAGACGCATTTGTTGTACAAAATTTACAAGGGCATGTTGTACTTGAGAATGTTTCATTTGGCTACGCAGAAAATAAAACGATTTTAAAAGAAGTAAGTCTTAAAGCGCAGCCAGGAGAGACAATTGCTTTAGTTGGTCCGACTGGATCAGGGAAAACAACAATCATTAATTTGTTAACTCGTTTTTACGATATACAGCAAGGACAAATTCATATTGATGGAAAAGATATAAAAGATTATGATATTAATTCTTTACGAAGTAAAATAGGAGTAGTTTTACAGGATACGTATTTATTTGCAGGTTCGATTATGGATAATATACGTTATGGACGCTTAGATGCTAGTGATGAAGAAGTCATCACTGCAGCTAAGGCAGCATCTGCACATTCTTTTATTAAGCATTTGCCAAATCAATATGAAACAGAAATTGCTTCAGAAGGATCGAATTTAAGTCAAGGACAAAAACAACTTCTTGCGATTGCACGAGCAATCTTAGCAGATGCAGATATATTAATTCTCGATGAAGCGACATCTAATATTGACACAAGAACAGAATTACAAATACAAGCAGGACTAAATAATTTAATGAGAGGTCGCACAAGTTTTGTGATCGCTCATCGACTTAAAACAATTGAAAAAGCAGATCAAATCCTTGTTATAAAGGATGGAAGAATTTTAGAAAGAGGGAATCATGAATCTCTCATGGAAGATAAAGGGTTTTATTTTGATTTGTATACGAGTCAGTTTAAAATTTAATATAAAAAATGAGGTTTCTCTAGAAAAGAGAAGCCTCATTTTTTATATTTGTAAATTTTATGAATCACTTTTCTAACCAAATTAATTATCCGACCTGAAAAATACTTATACTTGCAGATACATTTGTTAAAGAGCCACCATCACTATTTGAGAGAGTGATAGTACCTGCTGAAGAGGTGTTATTTATTAAAGTCAATGTTGAAGGAACAATTGTTACGGTAAAAGCAGCAGTACCTTGATTGATTGTATGGGGTGACCCCGTACCAAAACGTCCACCTGGAATTGGTGTACCATTAAGTGCAAAGGAGCATTGGTTTTCGCGAGAAGCTTGTAATTGAAACTCTGCTACATATGTTCCTAGTGTATTAATTATAATATTTCCAGTACCTGTGATGTGACTAAGGGCAGTTCCTGTTATAGGTCCATTTGTGTTAAAAGTAACACTACTTCCCACTGCGATTGATTGGTTAGTAGTATCAAAAACATATAAATAGTTTGTTAATCCTACACTAGCCGCCCCGGTAGGCCCGGTAGAGCCAGTATGTCCAGTAGAACCAGTAGGTCCAGTGGAACCGGTAGAACCAGTAGGTCCAGTGGAACCGGTAGAACCAGTAGGTCCAGTGGAACCGGTAGAACCAGTAGGTCCAGTGGAACCGGTAGAACCAGTAGGTCCAGTGGAACCGGTAGAACCAGTAGGTCCAGTGGAACCGGTAGAACCAGTAGGTCCAGTGGAACCGGTAGAACCAGTAGGTCCAGTGGAACCGATAGAACCAGTAGGTCCAGTGGAACCGGTAAAACCAGTAGGTCCAGTGGAACCGATAGAACCAGTAGGTCCAGTGGAACCGATAGAACCAGTAGGTCCAGTGGAACCGGTAGAGCCAGTGGGCCCAGTAGGCCCGGTAGAGCCAGTGGGCCCAGTAGAGCCAGTAGAGCCAGTGGAACCGGTAGAACCAGTGGAGCCAGTAGCGCCCGTAGAACCAGTAGCTCCCGTAGCTCCAGTAGGAGAATGTGGGAGAATAATACGGTTAATATCTAAAAGTGAAAAGTTAATGAACATATCTTTGTTTTGATAATCTATCAAAATCACCTCACTAGCATGTTTAAAGAAATAGTAAAGTAATAATTTTTATAGGTATTTCATTTCTATATTATTAATGCAATTTATTTTGGGAATAATAAATTGCTATCGTGACTGTAGGGGTTAATTTTTAATATAGCCCTTATTTAAAGATAAAGAGCGCTGTTAATGGCGCTCTGAGACAAGTTTCATGTTGAAAAAAGGAATCGAGGATATTATGTGCATACTATTTTAGAATGTTGTAGATTTTTAATTGGAAATAAAAAAATCTTATAAAAATTTGTATTATTAGATAGTCACTATACAATAAAATATGCTTGTTTGATATAAATGTGTGTCAAATTTGCCAAAATATATTTTGGCATGCATAAGAAAATTAAAATGCTTTGTTAGTAAATACTAGTGGCTTCAGTGACAGATGGTAGAAATAATTTACTTACAATTACGTAGCGTAATAATTTCTTCCCCAAAATGTGTCACCTACTTATGATGTTTTATTAACAGTTTGTATAATAAACCAACATTAACCAAATTACTATCAATTTAGGTGACAGTAGTATTACAAATTTGTAAGGAAAATAGATCGATGAAATTTAACAAAATAGTTATTTGAATTAGTTTTATCAATAAAAAAAGAGCCATATTAAGACTCTTTTTAAAAAGCTTTATTAATCATTTGTTTTCTAACCAAAACAAAAACTGTACCTGCAACAACATAGGTTGCATAGATTTTGCCACTTATGTCACCGAAAAATTCAAGTCCGAAAGGTAGTAAAAAAGTAGCAATTCCTACTATGTAAGCAAATATGCCGAATAATTTAGCTAGTTTATTTTTATCACCAATAAAAGTAGCATCTTGGTATCCAGCAATAAGAAATAATTGTTTTTAAATATGCATCAGATAACCTATTATTACAATGATTAGACCAACAAGTGTGCAAACTACAAATCCACTCATTATATTCACCTACCTTATTTGAATTTCACCATATTTAGGTTGCTATAGTTATTGTATTAAACAAAAAACATGCACAAAAATTGTGCATGTATAATAAAAAGCTATGTCTTGTCTATGTAAATATATGCTTGGTTTATACAAACTGTGAGTATTTTTAAGTAAATTATTTGTTTATAAACAAATATAAAGAGCGTCCTGGAGAACGCCCTTCCACCCAAACTTACAATGAAAAAGAATACGTGACATTGTATGCGTTTTTTTCTCTATGTGTAGTTTTTCAATAAAAAGAGCGCTTTTAAAGGCGCCCAATGAACAAGATTTATATAAAAAAGGTGCACAAGATATGGTATGTATGCTTCTTAATCTTGGTGCAGATTTAATACAAAATCCTTATTTGAAAACAAGAAGCCCTAGAGTTAGGGCTCTAGGGCTTCTTGTTTTGGTATTCTCACATGGTTTTTCAAAAAGAATAGAACATATTGAAGATAACATGTGAATGTTTCATAAATGTATCAAAAAAGTGAACAAAATTGCTATTGCAGAAGAAGCAGAAATGAAGTTTCTAATACGTAAGTACGTGAAAGGTATTATTTCCAATGGATAAAATACCCATGGGACACCTAATCATTATTTTATCGGGGGAAAAGAATATGTTATGAACTTGGTTGAATGAAAAAATGAAAATTTTACTTTTAGAGTGAAACTAAACAAAAATGCTATTTTGTAGAGCTTTAATTCCATGAGAAAAGAGCACTTCGTAAAAGTGCTCTTCTGACCAAAATCCATTTTGTAAAAGAGAGGAATACGCAATATCATATGAATTTATTTTTAAATTTGTTTAAAATCGTATAAAAACTTCATTTTGCACTACAAAGCAGCCAGCTTAATTAGCTAACTGCTTGTTGTACAAAAGAAAATTAGGCCCTACAAGTAAATGATATGTAACTTTAAGTTACAACTATATTATAAGCAGAATTAAACATGTTATGCGGTAGTAAAAATAAGCTTAATAAAACTTTCATTTTGTATTAAGTTGGAATATAAAAAGAGCACTTAGTAAAGTGCTCTCGTGACGAGTCTCATTTTATAACGACTATTTTATAAAGAAAGGAACTCAGGATATTATATGTGCGCCAGTCAATGGAGTACCTTGTACAAATAAAGAGCAGCTAACAAAAGTTAACTGCTCAAGTAGATACAACTTGGGTAAGAAGCAAGTTGTATTGTGAGTAGTATTGTTAGAATATCGAATTTTATCCGTTTAATAAAAAAAGCAGCTAGCAAGAGCTAGCTACTTAGCCCCAGGGAAGGGAGAGGAGCGATCAATTAGGTCTAAGATTGGAATAAGGTTTTTAGATTTTAAAACCTAACCTAAGTATAGTATGGATTTTATTTGAGTTATTATGCATATAAATGGTTCCTCTTAAAAGAATGATCAACAAAAAAGCAGCTAGCTAAAGCTAACTGCTCGGTTCATGGAATGTGGTTTGAAAAATGGGTTGTCTATAATATTGAAGGAATATTGAGTTTTATTAAAGTAATTACGTTATATGTTTGACGATATAGTCTTTTATTAGTAAAAAAGCTACAAGGAGAAACATTACGTCAATCGAGAACCAAAACATACCTTTTTGAGGTTTTTTAAACTCTGATATTATGGAAAACATTAAAAATAAGGCAACGACTATTACAATACAGATTTTAATTATATCAGGCATTTATAGCACTCCTAACATCTAATCATTTTTATTATATAGCTATTTCCAATATTGAGGAATTTAAAAAGTTTTTTATGAAAATTCAAACAAAATAATCCTTTTGAAATTATATAGGTACAATTTCCATTTGAGCAGTTTTTTGAATGTAATAGGGTATTAAATTAATGAAAACGCCCTAAAATGGACAGTAAACTGTTTCATACGAAGGAGTGAGAGGATTGACTAATTTAAAGAAGAAGAAATTAAAAAAAGCAATTTCTCGTCGCGCAAAGGCTATACAAAAATATGAGAAAGACAGATTAGATAAAGCATGGATGAATCTTTTCATGCAGTCAAGTATCATAAAATAAATTCAGTCCGGCTAGAAAACTAGAGGACACCAATTCATTAAAGCAGCAATTAAAGCTGTTTTAGGAATAGGTGTCCTTTTTATTTTGAAAAGGGAGATGGGGAAATGAAGGTGTTAAAGGATCAGCTACGTGAATGGAAAAAAGCAATCGAATCAAGCGAAAAAGAAAACTAAGAAAAAACGAAAAGAGAAATTAAGTACTCGTGACATTGTAACGAAGAGTTAGCTACTGTTTAAAGTGAGAATAAACAATTAAAAGAGCAGGTTACGACCCTAGCAAGCGATGTGTCTATATTAACAGATTTAGTTCAAAAATTAATAAGCGAGAAACCAGAGCAGCCATAGGCTGGTCTTTTTTTATTGCCTAAAAGGGGTGGTCAAAGTGGAAGGGTTACAAGATGTACGAAGTGATGTTCAAGAAATAAAGCAAGATATTAAGGACATTCGCTTAGAGATTAAAAGTTTAGAAATGCGGACAACAGGTAACGAGAAAGACATTATCAATATCAACAAACAGCTAGATAAAATCATCGCCAATACTACCTGGATTTTGCGGCTTATAGTCGGCGGAATTGTTGGTGGCATTCTCACTTTCTTAATGAAAGGAGGTGGTATGTAATGTTTGAAATTACTGTAATGATTGGAATTGTAGTTGGTCTTTCACAAATTGGAAAAACAATTGGATTACAAACAAAATATGTTCCGTTATTAAATTTAACGCTTGGCATTGTGCTAGGCGCTTTATTTTTGGGCGGAGATATCAAAACAAATGTATTTCAAGGAATCATCATTGGATTATCAGCAAGTGGATTATTTGACCACACAAAAATTATGAAAAAGGATGTTGATGCTAAATGAAAAAGACAATGAAACATATTACCTCGTTACTTATGATTCTAGTACTTGCTGTTTCTTTTGCTACAAGTGCTTTTGCTGATCGAACACTTATTAGTCCTGATTTACCGAAACAACCATACCGTTATGGTGTAGGTGCTTATGAGGGCGTTGCAGCAAATTCTACAGCAACTCCATAAGCTCCAGCTATTAACATTCAAAAATATGAGTCTCGAACATGGAGAAATGTATTTGTTCACTATGCAGTCGATTGGGACGAAACAATCCAAATTGCTGATACAAAATACATTGCTTATGGTGGCGGTCCTGCTGCTAATAAACGATTTGTACATGTAGAGTTATGCGAAACAGCGTACTATACAAAATTTAAACGCAGCTATGATAAATATGTTAAGTTACTAGCTAAAATCTTACGTGATCGTGGGTTATCTGTAGAAAAAGGATTGTGGACACATAGCGATGTAACTCATTACCTTGGCGGTACAGATCATGAAGATCCAATTGATTACTTAAAGTCTCATGGCGTTTCAGAATCCCAATTTAGAGCAGATGTACAACGAGCATACAATAATTCTAGTGTGGATGTTTCTGTTCCTGAGAAGCCATCTAAACCAGCGGAAGTACCAACAGCAGTAACAGACGGTATTGCCTATATTGAAGGTTACAACGTTAACTTACGTAAAGGACCAGGTACAAGATATTCTAAGATTCGTCAGTTAAACAAACCAGAATCTTATATTGTGTGGGATGAAAAAGACGGGTGGTTAAATCTTGGTGGGGATCAGTGGATTAAGAACGATTCATCTTATGTGAAGTTTAATAAGAAAAGTACAGTTGATTCATC
Organism: Bacillus sp. FSL K6-1218; assembly: GCF_038006445.1. Taxonomy (NCBI): domain Bacteria; kingdom Bacillati; phylum Bacillota; class Bacilli; order Caryophanales; family Bacillaceae; genus Bacillus; species Bacillus sp. FSL K6-1218. Next base: position 2,359,769 of record NZ_JBBOVE010000001.1, read on the forward strand.
TATTGTAGGGAAGCGGGTTGTTTCAAAAGTTAACAATCTATGTTTCTATGATGCTCCATCTTGGCAGGATAAAGATGTGGCTGGTTCTGTAGATGCAGGATTAGGATTTACAATTGATGCGAAAGTAAATGTAAACGGTTCACCGCAATATAAAGTACACAATAGCAAAGGCAAAACCTACTATGTAACAGCAAGTGAAGCCTATGTGTATGTGAAGTGTAAACAAGAGCCGTCCTGTTGGGCGGCCTTTTTTTAGTTCTATGTAATTAAAATTTACTTTTAGATAATGCCTTTAGTATTGGATTAACAATCCTACTGATTAAGCGAAATCCTCTAAATATCGACTGGAAAAACTTCATCGCATCATCTCTCTTGGATTAGGTAAATAATAATAATTTTAGAGTGTAATCGTAAGATTGTTTTTCTAATTGAATCTAAAAGAGTGGATTGTTTATTATACAATAATTCATTAAATTTAAATTCTGTATTTAATCCAAAGGTATCTGTATTGTACAAAGTTTATATGATGTGGGACTGGGATTCAAAATCAATGCAATAGTAAATGTCAATGGTGCGACACAATCTAAAAGCTAAATGTTTTATATCATAGCAAATTCAAAGTTAACTGCTGTGAAGTAAAGAGAAATTCACTTTTATAAGGAGGAATATTCTTGTTTGCTATTCTAAATTATCTGACTTAATAAATAGAAAATTATCGTAATTTTTGGTGAGGAAAGTATCAAGATTTTTCATAGAAAATTCCTCTAAACTATTATCTGAATTTTCAGAATAAATAGGAGGACGTTTGTTTTTATACCAATAGCGATTAAGTCTAAGCAGATTGTAATCAAAAACATATTCTATCTTATAAAGCAGTGAGGCAGTTCTAAAATAAGATGAGATTTACTTTACTAGTTTTCATTTCATATAGTAAGTAGGTTTGATTCAAAAAGACTTCTTCACTACTTTATAAATTTCAAAGGAAAGGTTGATGAAATTGGCAGAACATCATGAAGATGAAATCCGTACTTTGTTACGCGCATTTCAATTAGTAGGAGCAAGAGTTGTATTATTTTTACCTTCATTCCACGTAGAAGGTCTTATTACTCGAATCGGAGAAACTTTTGTTACGCTTCGTCGTGGTAATGGAGAAGGCGTGGAAGTAGAAAGTAATGATAATGGAAATGCACTTGAAAATCCTAACCAAATTAGTGTCAAAATTAGTAGTATTTTATCAGTTAGTGATGATCGAGGAGCGTAACTAGCAAGCTTAAAAATGCACTAGGTATTTGTAATCCTAGTGCATTTTTTAAATATTATATAAAATTCGAATAAATGATTTATCAAATGAAGAATTTGAATTTAATTACATACAAGCCTAGTGATAGTGCAATTACCTAAAATATAAGTAATATCAATATTTTAGGTAATTGTACTATCACTTTTATACAAGTCATGTTTACAATATAATACAAACTTTTATAGGAGGGGATTATATGTGTAAGTTCTGTTCAAATCAAAAAAATACTAAATTTAAATTACTTGATATAAAACCTATCCCGTTTTTTATTCCACCAAAAACTTTTGCATATTCATCGGAGCTTCAGGAATCACCTGATACTTCAACAAAACCAATAAGGTCTCAAGAATCACCTGATACTTCAACAAAACCAATAAGGTCTCAAGAATCACCTGATACTTCAACAAAACCAATAAGGTCTCAAGAATCACCTGATACTTCAACAGAACCAATAAGGCCTCAAGAATCCGCTAGTGCTTCTGCAAAACCAATAAGGCCTCAAGAATCCACTGGTGCTTCTGTAAAACCAATAAGACCTCAAGAATCCACTGGTACTTCTGTAAAACCAATAAGACCTCAAGAATCCACTGGTGCTTCTGTAAAACCAATAAGACCTCAAGAATCCACTGGTACTTCTGTAAAACCAATAAGACCTCAAGAATCCACTGATGCTTCTGTAAAACCAATAAGACCTCAAGAATCCACTGATGCTTCTGTAAAACCATTAAAAACCCAAAAATCTTCTCGTGTTTTATTAAGATTAAGTGATACTTTTAACAATCCACCAACCCCTAAAAAATTCATACTATCGCAAGATAATTCGCAATTATTATATAGTCAAAAAGAATCTCATTACCAAATAGATACATCTAATAATATTGAAATAAAAACAAATGAAATTAAAAAATTACTATGTGATTATCAACTAACCAATTTATATATTATATTATTTTTAGAAGATATTCATATCAAAGGTTTTATACTGCACATTAGCAAAGATCTAGTTACTATTATTGGACCAAATATAAAAGTAGAAAGCAATTCAACAGATAATCTTATAGAATCACCAAACAGAATTAACGTAAAAATTGAAACGATTCAAGGGATTGGTGATGTAGGAGCTTCTCTCTCTAGCTAAGATAAATTTGTATATCAATATGGATAGTTTTTATGTATTCATATTGATATACAGTTATTACGGTAATGTGAAACCAATATTTCTTTTTAAATTTGCATTGAATCTATTAGTTCTTGTGTATCATCTGTAACTAGTGATTTCGGAATTTTATTTAATTAGTTAAGAATCTCGTTATTTCCAATGAACTGTTCCGGAATTGAAACGAATGACCTCCACTTTACTATATTTCTCCAATGTAATTACATGAAATAAAGGTATATCCTTAGAACGTAAGTACTTCAATGGGAAAATAATCAGTATGTAAGAAGGTGTGTGTATTATCTAAATAAAAAAGTGCTAACAAGTTTGCAAACGAACTTGCTAACACTTATACGGAATAGACATAAAATATCGTTGATATGTCACCTTCAATAATAGTCAAAATCAATTAGAAAACACTAAATCGAGTGTTAAAAGTATTATGAAGCTTGTAAGAATTACAAAGCTACCCCAAAAGAAACTTTTTGAAGTGTTGCGGAAATCTTTTATTAAGGAAAAGAAAGAAAAAAATATGGCAACAATAAGAATGAAAATTTTATACTTATCAGACATTATAACCCTCCCGAAGAACAGTAACTTATATTATACCGTATTTTTCAATATTATTATAAGAAGATTTTAAAGTGAATAATAAGTAAAAATAAAACCATAACCATAACTTAAAACATTTGTTTTGGTTCTATTATTTGAGTTCTTTGTTTTAGAAGGTATATAATCTAGAGTTGAAAATTCCCCAAAGGAATTACCATTTTTTATTTCTGATCCAACATCAGGTGCTCAATGAAATGGTATGAAAGATTATAGGCTGGTGATACGAGATTAAATAAGAGGAATCTGCGTGCAGCAAGAGTCCCAGCTCAGATTTCTACTAGAGAAAAGTAGTTAGTTGGGGTAGGTAGATTAAAAAAAACGGATGGATGTGGAAACTAAATATTCATGACATTAAGGATAAAGGTCGGGAAATATAATTTGGTATTCTGGGAATAACCGGAGGTCCGTAGTTAAAGTTGCATAGAATTTGTATTTTGTTTCTAATTTTTCAATTGTTATTAAGTGATGAGAACCTAATCCGCGTCGTACACTATGTTGAGAAAGAGTTGGCCCAATTTGTAATTTTCGTTTTTTCATTGCATCGTTCCATGGACTATAAAAAAATTTAAAAATAAAAGCAGGTCCTATGTAAATGCTATAAGGATAATGCGAACCATGTCTCCCGACTCTATAGTTCCCGTGCGAATTATTGTGAATTAATCTACCGTTAAGATATAGTTGATTTGGATTAGGTTGAATTATTATGCCGTGATAACGTTGTTTAACAAGCGGAGAACTATATCTTGGATTAGTGTAGCCATGAGTCGGTTCATCAATCATCATAATCATTCTTATTGAAAACATATTGCCGCCCATAGTGTTAAGTGATTTGAAAAATTGTTCTTTATTATAACAGCATAGGAATTCTGTCGTATTTAATACCATTTTCCATCCTGTAAGTTCTCTTTCAATTTCCATAACTTCTTGATCAACTAAATAAGCATCAAATTCGAGTGATTTTGAGTTTCGTATTTCCCAATTAGGAGCGAATATTTTACAGATTTCAACTGACCGATCAGTGGATCCACGGTTAATAAGAATGCCGTGATCAAATAGCTTTGTATGGTGCATTAACCACCATGGAAGTAAATATTCTTCATTGTAAAAATGAGAAATTAAAGTAGTCTTAATCAAAATCACCTCCGTATTTAACCTGCTTCTTATTTAATATGATATGGAAGGAAACCTATTGTTAGAAGGTTTCCTCTTAAAAGTTTTAAAACATATAGGGTATGTGGATGGATTAGTATATAAAGTAGTCTGATTGATGAAGAGTGGTATTAAAAAGTGCAAAATCTAAAATGAGCATCGAATTAGTGTATAACGATTGAAACGGCACTGAAAACTAATAAAACGGCCATAATGATGTTAAATAATTGGTTATGTTTCACTAATAATTTTTGGAATATTGAACCAAATAAACTCCAACTAAATGTACTCATTAAACCGACTACACCTAAAAATAATGAAAAAAGTATAAAACTTGAATATGAATTGTAGTAAGGGATTATGAAAGTCGATACTACAGTCAGTCCGAATAATATCCCTTTAGGATTAACGAATTGAAGAGAAATCCCCACAGTGAATAAGTTTTTATTATCTTTTTCAACGGGATTCGTACTGCTTTTACTAGTAAGTATTTTAATAGCTAAATATAACATATACGCTACACCTAAAATTTTTAAAGGGAATTCGATTATGGGTAAGATATTAAGTAGTACAACATTAAAGAAACTACATAAAGAAGTGAGGATGAAAAAACCAAAAGCTACTCCGAAGCAAAACTTCATGCTCCTTTTTAATCCGTGTTGATTTGCGTATGTCATCGCTAAAAAATTGTTAGGGCCGGGTGTGAAGCTACTTATAAAAACAAATAATAAAAAAGAAAATATAGGCATTTGAAAACCCCCTAATTATTTGTGTGTGTTATAATGACCGAAAAGAACAATATAACGAGTGCTTTTTATTATACATAACGGTCGTTATATTGTATATAGTGTGGGAGTGTTTTTTATGGAAGAAATTCAACTTATACTGGCGAAAAATTTAAAAACTATACGAGAAAAAGAAAAAATAAGTTTGGAAAAAGTTTCCCAATTAACAGGTGTGAGTAAAACGATGATTGGACAAATTGAAAGAGGAGAATCAAGCCCGACACTAACAACAATATGGAAGATTGCAAATGGTTTGAAAGTTTCTTTTACCTCTTTAATCAACAATCCTCAGCCTGATACGAAAGTGATCTTAAGAAAAGATATTCAAGCATTGTCTGAAGACAATGGAAAATATAAAGTGTATCCTTCTTTTCCTTTTCAAGATGATAGACATTTTGAAATGTATACAGTAGAAATAGAAACAGAAGGGAAGTTAAGTTCAGAAGGGCATAAAGAAGGCGCAGAAGAATTTATTACGGTATTTGAAGGTGAATTGACAGTAGAAGTGAATAACTGTCAATATACATTAAATAGTGGAGATTCAATTCGTTTTAAGGCCGATAGATCACACTCTTATCATAATTTAGGGGAATCTTTGACTCGATTAAGCATGACAATTTATTATCCAACTGCATAAGTGTGCATTTATAGTAACAACAGATAAAACCATCTATAAGAGATGGTTTTTATTTTTTATCACTCACAAAAAAAGACACTCATCTGAGTGTCAACATAGTATTGCTCTCGCGTATAGGATTGGAGTATGTTTCTCAAATACGTATTGAGATGGTTCGTAAAAGAGAAACTATCTTCATATTTAATGTAACATCGGTGGAAGTCAGTGTAAATTGATAATATATATACGGAAAATTTAGTATAGATAGTTTCTACTATGAATATAGTGCAATTTGTTCTTTAATGCACCATCACTTTTATGAAATAATGGGGAGGTTCTTATTATGACAGACTTAGTATTTAATAATGTTTATTAGAAAAAGAATGAATCATTTTTTAATCGATTCGTATAATTGTTAGAGAGGCACCTGTTGAACCACTTCCAACCAAATTAACGATGGATAATACGCCGAATAATTGAAGTGAAATTGTATTACCGGCAATTAAATTAGTAATTAAATTATTGTTATAATTTGAAGTTGATATAGCGGGAGAAAAAATAGAACCAGGAAGTGGAGTAGAAGCGTTTAATAGTAGTCTTGTTCCAGCGAGTAGAGCAGTGGTCGTATTAACTTGATAGGTTAAATAATATCTTCCGGTTACAGGAATTGTAAATATATCGTTTGAGGCGTTAACTGTAAAATTACCGAGGCTTTGGTTATTAGAAAGAGGAATATTAGTTACACCTAATATTACAGAGATGGGACCACCTAATGTATTATTAGCGAACATAGAGTTTGTTGTAACTATTGACCCAGTACTTCCGGTAGGTCCAGTAAGTCTGTATGGAAGAATAATTTCAAGAGCCATTGATACTAGTTCTTCTATTCTTTTCTCATTTTTATCTTGAATTTAAATCACCTCATTTTTAAATTAGAGTGCAATAAGTTTCGTGTTTTTGGAATGGAACTATCATTTTATTATATTAATAGTAGTAGTTAAAGCAACGGTAAAATGTTTAATAAATGTATGAATCATTTGGAAAGAAAAAAGAATAGTTATGAAAGTATTCCTTAATAATAGACTCATACTTATGTAAGTTAATTAAAAATATGTGGAATGAGGTATTAAATTGAAGCGGAATGATAAATTATCAATAAATAAAGGTAAGATAGAACCTGAGAATATTGGACCTACATTTCCAGCTCTTCCACCAATATATATTCCAACAGGAACAACAGGAGCAACAGGAACAACGGGAGCAACAGGAACAACGGGAGCAACAGGAACAACGGGAGCAACAGGAACAACGGGAGCAACAGGAACAACGGGAGCAACAGGAACAACGGGAGCAACGGGAGCAACGGGAGCAATAGGAACAACGGGAGCAACAGGAGTAACAGGAGAAACGGGTGTAACGGGAGCAACGGGAGCAACAGGAGAAACGGGAGCAACAGGAATAACAGGAGAAACGGGTGTAACGGGAGCAACAGGAACAACGGGAGCAACAGGAATAACAGGAGGAACGGGTGTAACGGGAGCAACAGGAACAACGGGAGCAACAGGAGAAACGGGAGCAACAGGAGAAACGGGTGTAACGGGAGCAACAGGAGAAACGGGTGTAACGGGAGCAACAGGAGCAACAGGAACAACGGGAGCAACAGGTCCTACTGGGGGGATTGGCCCCATAACTACAACTAATTTGTTATATTACACTTTTTCAGATGGAGAGAAACTTATATATACAGATGCAGATGGCATAGCTCAATATGGTACAACGAATATACTATCACCTAGTGAGGTTTCATATATAAATTTGTTTATCAATGGAATTTTGCAACCACAACCACTCTATGAAGTTAGTACTGGTAAACTAACTTTATTGGATAACCAACCACCATCGCAAGGTTCTTCAATTATTTTACAATTTATTATTATTAATTAAAAAAGACAGATTCTTAATGAAAAAAGGAATCTGTCTTTTTTGTTCTGAATTACATTGGTTAACATTAAGTGACGATAAATTCAATTGTAATTGGAATTCCGCCGTCTAATGCATCCCCACCAGGAATTGTAATAGCACCAGTAGGACCAGTAGTAACACTGGAGTTCACGCTTGGTTGAAGAATACCGTTCACATATAAGTTGTAATACGTGAAAGTCGGAAAAGCGGTTGCAGTAGTACCCGCATCGTTTAAACAAGCTGTGGCAGCAATTGCAAAAGCTGCACCTGTACCTGTGCCGGCTCCTAGTGTAGATGTAAATCTTCTAGATGCCATAAATGGTTGAATGATAGGCAATTAATTTTCACTCCTTACAATATTTTATTAGAACGAAGTATAAAATAACTTGTCCACTATATTGTATGAGAGTTTTTTATAATAGAAACGGCTTCACCTTTATAAGGTGAGCCCAATTTTAGTAAAGAAATGTTCTTTATTTATATGAAAAAATGATGTTGTTACTTGGGGAGTATATGTTAATCGTAAATTCGGTTTTTGTATTCAAATTAAAATGTGTCTTTGGACCTAAGAGATAAACGTGGAAAAATAAAATAAACTCTTAAGTTTAGGTATTTAATCTAAGCAGTCAATTATTAAAAACATATAATTAATATGTGAGTCATGAACATAATTAAATTACGTTTTCAAGTTTGATTATAATTCATGTTTCCTATTTTAAGAGAAACATATAACTTAACTACTTTTTTCAATCGCATCTTTTATAGTACTTAGAATAGGAAAACACTCAACTATAAGAAAAGTAAGGAGGAAATAAATGAAACATAATGATTGTTTTGATCATAATAACTGCAATCCGATTGTTTTTTCAGCAGATTGTTGTAAAAATCCACAGTCAGTTCCTATTACTAGAGAACAATTAAGTCAATTAATTACTTTACTAAATTCATTAGTATCAGCTATTTCAGCATTTTTTGCAAATCCAAGTAATGCAAACAGGTTAGTGTTACTCGATTTATTTAATCAATTTTTAATTTTCTTAAATTCCTTATTACCTTCTCCAGAAGTTAATTTTTTGAAACAATTAACTCAAAGTATTATAGTTTTATTACAATCTCCAGCACCTAATTTAGGACAATTGTCAACATTATTGCAACAATTTTATAGCGCCCTTGCACAATTCTTCTTCGCTTTAGATCTTATCCCTATATCCTGCAACTCAAATGTTGATTCTGCAACTTTACAACTTCTTTTTAATTTATTAATTCAATTAATCAATGCTACTCCAGGGGCGACAGGTCCAACAGGTCCAACAGGTCCAACAGGTCCAGCAGGAACCGGAGCAGGTCCAACGGGAGCAACGGGAGCAACAGGAGCAACAGGCCCAACAGGAGCGACAGGTCCAGCAGGTACTGGTGGAGCAACAGGTTTAACAGGAGCAACAGGCCCAACAGGCCCAACGGGAGCAACAGGTTTAACAGGTTTAACAGGAGCAACAGGTTTAACAGGAGCGACAGGTCCAACAGGAGCAACAGGTCCAACAGGTCCAACAGGAGCGACAGGTCCAACAGGAGCAACAGGTCCAACAGGAGCAACAGGTCCAACAGGTCCAACAGGAGCAACAGGCTTAACAGGAGCAACTGGTGCGACTGGTGGCGGAGCTATTATTCCGTTTGCTTCCGGTACAACACCATCTGCGTTAGTTAACGCGTTAATAGCTAATACAGGAACTCTTCTTGGATTTGGATTTAGTCAGCCTGGTGTAGCTTTAACTGGTGGAACAAGTATCACATTAGCATTAGGTATAGGTGATTATGCATTTGTAGCACCACGAGCAGGAACTATTACTTCATTAGCAGGTTTCTTTAGTGCAACAGCTGCATTAGCTCCACTATCACCTGTTCAAGTGCAGATACAAATATTAACTGCACCTGCAGCAAGTAATACGTTTACAGTACAAGGCGCACCTCTATTATTAACACCAGCATTTGCCGCAATAGCGATTGGTTCTACAGCATCAGGGATCATAGCTGAAGCTATTCCAGTAGCAGCCGGGGATAAAGTATTATTATACGTTTCATTAACAGCAGCAAGTCCAATAGCTGCAGTTGCTGGATTTGTAAGTGCAGGTATTAATATCGTTTAATTTGTTACAATGTTTAGTAGGAAATTAAACAGGGGTTTGTATATAGTCCTTCCTAATAAATTTAGGAAGGACTATATTTTTTGGGGAAATAAGTAATAAATTAATTGAAAAATTACTCTTTGTTAAGTTCGTATAAAAAAGTATAATGTACCCTTTCTTAATTTAAAGAATAAGTTATGTAATTTAAAAAATTCCTGATCAGCAAAAAAAGATGAATTCTTTAAAGAAAGAATTCATCCATAAAATAAACTATTTATTTTTATTGCAGTTACATCCTTTTTTCTTTACATAGCCTTGCTCGGCTAAGTCTCTTTGCGATTGGGAATTGGAAGATTGGGAATTGGAAGATTGAGAGGATGCTGAAGAGCTACTATTTTTATTATAAGAGTAGTTTTTTCGATAGTTATAATTACTCATAGTACTATCACCTCCAATTTAATATATAAATATTATATGTATGTACACTATCAATTGTTACTATTATTAATAGGAAGAGAAGATACAATAAAAAAATCTCCTCGGTATTTTCCTAGGAGATAAATGATTAATGTTTTGAAAATTCACAAATTAATAACCCCAGTACAGAGGAAAGTAATAAGAATCTTGGCGATAGGGATTAGGCTGTTGAGTGAGGGGGTGGGTTGGATAATTTTTCATTTCACGGTTTTGATTGCAGTTTGCCGGAGGACCAATTACAGTAGTTGATTGAATAGGAGAAACCGCTTGTTTCCATTGCTGTTCATTGAGGCAGTAAGTATGGGCCATCATATGAGCCGGAGTTAATCTTAAAATGTCAGAACCGAAAATAACTTCTGGCGCTGGGGCATTGAAAATAGCTAATAAATGAGTATTATCTGCTGTAGCAATTTCATAATGCCACCACGCTTGTGGAATGTTGGCAACTTGCCCCGGTTTTATCGGTAAGTTTAATATTTGATTCGTAAATGGATTAAGTAAAGAAACAACAGCAGACCCTGAAATACAATAAACAAGTTCAGCTGCATTTTGATGAATATGTGGTTCTACAACATTTCCTGTACTTAAATAAATATCTAATAAAGAAGTATTTTCTAAAGTATTTAATTGTTTAATGCCAAGTACATTTATATAATTTTGGGCATCTTTCCGAAAAAAATTACTTTTATTTACATCATAAGTAAAATTAGTTGAGGGGGAGGTATAGTCGATGTTGGCAGTCAATTGTATTACCCGCCTTTCTATAGGTAAGTTAGGTTACAAAATTAGGATATGTGTCTAGTCTTTGTTTTGTGCTGTTGTCGATAGCTTAATAAATTCACTTATTCCATAAAGAATAAGGTATTAAGATTAAACTATATTCGTATTCCCATTCATACTTTGGATTGATGGAAAAAAGTAATGAAAATGTTAACTTAAAATTACATCAATCATTTATAAGGAGTGAATGTTCATGTCATTTAGTGAAATGATTAGAAATGAAGTACTCAGCTGGGCGGGTGTTTCTGAAAAACCGCATCGATTTGGTGGTATTGAAATAAATTATGGTAAGAAAGAACTTGGCCATCTTCATGGTGATAAATTAGCTGATTTACCATTTCCGAAGTTAAAGCGAGATGAATTAGTGAAGCAGGGATTGGTAAAACCACATCACGTATTACCTGAATCAGGATGGATTAGTTATTATATAAAGAGTGAAGAGGATATTCCGTTTGCAATTGAGTTATTTCGTATGCAATATGACCGAATTAAAAAGTAATGAAATATAGTAGGGTAATAAAAATTTATTTTCATGTCACATCCCTCCTTAATCGTTCGTCTTGTATGTAGAACGATAAGGAGGGATTTTATTATGAATACATTTGATATAGCAATTGTTGGCGGTGGGCTTGCTGGATTAACAGCATCTATATATTTAGCGAAAGCTGGAAGGAAAGTGATTGTATTAGAAAAGTCCAGTCAATTCGGTGGCCGAGGGATGACTATAAATAAAAATGGAATCTGCATGAATCTTGGTGCACATGCTTTATATAGAGGCGGGGCAGCGTTTATAACTTTTAATGAGCTCGGTATGAATCTTCCAGGTGGAATACCATCTACAAAAGCAAATGGTATATGGAAAGGGGATATATTCACCATCCCAACAGATTTTCGCTCAATTTTATCAACGCCACTACTTTCGTGGTCTGCAAAAGTACAATTCTCACGTCTTATGATTCGTTTAGGAAATTTAGATGTAGGAGAAGTTCCAAAAATGAGTCTAACTACATGGACAGAAAATGAAATAAAAGATCCAATGGTTCGCAATATATTTTATGCGCTATGCCGGACAACAACATATACGTTTGCTCCTACAATACAATTAGCATCATCTGTACTAAAGCAAATACAGCTTTCTATAAAAGAAGGAGTGCTTTATGTAGATGGTGGTTGGGAAACGATAATAACAAAATTAAGAGATTTAGCGAATGATGTCGGGGTGCAATTTTTGGCTAAAAAGCATGTTTTGGAAATAGAGCATTACGAAGATAAACAAAGAATACATTGTGTTGATGATGAGGTTTTTGAAGTAGGTACAGTCATCGTGACGACTCCGCCGAAAGAAGCTTGTAAAATAATAAAAGGTGCAGAAGGAACAAGTTTGCATAGATGGAGTGAACAATCGGTACCGGTTACTGTTGCTGCATTAGATATTGGCTTGAGACAATTACCCAATCCTACACATCAATTTGTATTAGGATTAGATCAACCTATATTTTTCACAAATCAATCAAGAGCAGCTAAGTTAAGTGAAGATGGATCAATTGCAGTGAGTCTAATTAAGTACCATAATCCAGTGCTAGCGATGAATCATATTCATGAAGATAAAGAACAGTTGGAAAGTACGATGGAGTTGTTACATCCAAATTGGAAAAGAGAAATTGTTGCACAGCAATATTTACCGAAAATAATAGTAGTACATGATTTTCCTCATATTGACCGTGTTGAAAAACCGGGCCCAAATATACCTGAAATGCCAGGTGTTTATGTTGCAGGAGATTGGGCAGGGCATGATGAAATATTAGCTGATGCTGCGGTAGTAAGCGGGAAACGTGCAGCGTTACACATTTTAAAGCAACATGAAAGTGAGGCAGTTCATCATGGAAACGGAGCAGTTATATGAAGCGTATCAACCATTATTATTTTCGTTAGCATACAGAATCCTTGGGAGTGTTATGGATGCTGAGGATATCGTTCAGGATGTATTCATCTCGCTAAATAATATAGAAAATCCTCAATCTATAGAAAATATGAAAGCATATTTATGTAAGATGGCGACAAATCGTTCAATTGATAAATTACGATCGGCAGTGCATAAACGTAACGTGTATGTAGGGATGTGGTTACCAGAGCCACTTGTAGAAGAGAGTAATGAGCCATCAAAGTCATTTATAATGAAAGAATCCCTTTCCACCGCATATTTATTACTTTTACAACAACTATCTGAGGTGGAAAGGATTGTTTTCATATTAAGAGAGGTTTTCAGTTATGAATACGAAGAAATAGCTTCAATTGTTGATAAGAGTAGTGTGAACTGCAGGAAGATCTTTCAACGTGCACGAAAAAGCATTTTGGAGAAACCGAAGCAATCAAAATTAAGCACGGAGAAAATGGCTTCTTATGTTGAAAAGTTTGTATCATCATTACAGTGTGGGGATGCGGAAGGTATGTTAGAAGTATTAAAAACAGATGCTATACTCAAAGCTGATGGTGGTGGTAAAGTTACGACTGCGATTAATCCGATTTATTCTGCGGATCGAATTATACGTTTGTTCTTTGGGATTGCACAACGATTGACAGAAGAGTACACCGTTGATTTCAAAATGGTAAATGGTATACCGGGAGTTATAGTTACAATAAATAATAAAGTAACTTATGTTCTTTCGTTTGCATTTGAGGATGAGAAAATTTCAAATATTTATATGATGGTTAATCCTGAAAAACTTATGCATTTAAATGTAAAAATATAAAAAAGCGCATTTCTTCAGAAATGCGTTTTTTATTATTTTTCTAACATTTCAAGAGGTACATCTTTTTCGCCAGCTACCTCAAATTTAATTTCCCCGTCTTCTTCATAAATACGTGTAATAATCGGTATAGTAATCATTAATTTTTTATGCTGCTTTCGTTTTCGAGCAGCATCTAAGCTAATCACGTTCATTTGTAAGCATCCTTTCTTCTGGAAATATATAAACAAAGAAAATGCGTCCGAAAAGGGCGCTTAATTGAATTTGAAATACCGATTCATTTAAATGGGGTTTATATAATTTAATAACTGCAATTTTAATATGAAATAATATGAATGGAATAATTGCACGTAGAAATTAACTTTACCAAAAAACGAAACAATATGCTATAAAAAATTATAAATCTTTGTCATATAACAGGAAAAAGGTTTTTGTTTCGCATATAATAAAAAGTAGACGGGCAGCAAGAGCTTTTTCATCATATTGCTTGGAAAGGCGATGAAAAGAATGGATACAGTAGATTCATTATTATTGCAACTTGAACAATATGGAGAAGAGCATGATCGAAATAAAAAAACAAGGGAAGAAAAATTACGGAATGTTTCTCGTGAGATGGGGCAATTTTTATCAATTTTAGTAAAAGGGTGTAATGCAAAAAACATCTTAGAAATTGGAACTTCTAATGGTTATTCTACATTGTGGCTAGCTAATGCGGTAGAAGAAACAAATGGAAATGTAACGACTGTAGAGCTTTCTTCAGAACGAGTTGGAGAGGCACTTGTCAATTTTGAAAAGGCAAACCTGTTACAAAGAATCGATATTCATAATCAAGAAGCCGGGGCATTTTTAGATTCGCAATTAGATCATTCATTTGATTTTATTTTCCTAGATTCAGAGCGTACGCAATACATGTGGTGGTTTGAGCATATAAAACGTATGTTACAACCAAAAGGTTTTCTTGTTGTTGATAATGCAACTTCTCATGCGAGTGAATTAGGTGAGTTTATAAAAATGATTGAAGAAGATGATACGTTTGAAACGTTGTTATTAGCGTTTCAAAAGGGAGTATTTGTAGCTCGCAAAAATAAATAAAAGTGAGCGTAATAGAATTATCACATTGAAAACGGGTGAATGTCAAAAGATTGAGTGTAGCACGATTGAAAGAACGTAAATTATTTAGGAAATATATGAAGAATCCGCCTTCAGCATGTAGTTCTCTAGGTCTTAAGTCTGAGGAAAATTATGTTGATTACAGGTATACTTATAGTAAGAAACAGGGAATGACTGCATTAACAGACATTTCTAAAAAAATCGATTTCAAGCAGTCAGAATGTATATGAAATACGATATAATTGATGAAATATAGTGCATATAAATTCGCACATATAAATAAAGGAGCGATTTTGTTGACTGAACTCGAGAAAAAAGAACCTGTATCCATTGTGAAAGATAATAATGTAGAAGTAGTAGTTGATACAGTTATAAAAGATGAAGAATTAGAGGAACTAAATAAAGAAGCTGATCTTTATGTACAAAAGTTAAATAGCGAGCAAAATACTGATTTATCAAAAGTATTGTCTCAGCTAGGAGATTTAGGGGATAAAGAGCAACAAGCAGCAGGACAAACGTTATCAGCTTTAAAACGCCCTGTAACAGCGATGATGAATGGGAAAAATGAAGAAATTCCAAATACATTATTAGAATTACGAAAAGTGGTATCAGAGCTTGATCCCAATTCACTTAAAGCAAGTGGTATGAAGAAAATAATGTTTAAAGTATTCAAGAAAAATCCACTTGAAACATACGTGCATAAATACCAATCTATAGATAAACAAATCGAGGAAATTATTAGATCCCTCCTAATTGGTCGTGATAACTTACAAGAGGATACAGTTGGTCTTGAAATGCTAAAAGAACA
The DNA here is from genome assembly GCF_038006445.1 of Bacillus sp. FSL K6-1218. Classification (NCBI taxonomy): domain Bacteria; kingdom Bacillati; phylum Bacillota; class Bacilli; order Caryophanales; family Bacillaceae; genus Bacillus; species Bacillus sp. FSL K6-1218. The sequence continues at coordinate 2,375,394 of NZ_JBBOVE010000001.1, forward strand.
ATCGCACGATAAAATTCATGCTCTTGATAAACAAGTATACTTAGGGAAAAAGCTTGCTGGCATGCTTGAAGCTGAAAAACAAAACCCAGAGCGTCAAAGGGATATTCCGTTAATTAACGATGCATTAGAAAAGATACTTGTACGTACACGTAATATGCAGCAAGCGAAAAGTGTATTATTACAATCTATAGCTTCTGTAGACATCATTAAGAAAAATAATGAAAAATTAACAGAGGCAATACGTAATGCCATTACGATGACGCAAAACGTTGTAACAGTTTCAGCTGCTATTCAGCTAGCATTAACGAATCAACGTAAAACAATTGATGCCGTAAATGCGACGAATGAAGCAATTGAATCGATGGTGTTAAGTAATTCTCAAGCGTTAAAACAAAATACAGAAGAAACGACGAAATTGCTTGAGAATCCTGCTATTAGCATGGATAAATTACGTGAATCATTCCAAAATGTGTTCGCTGCAATTGAGGCATCTGAAAAATCGTCAGAACGTATTATTGAGTCAAGTAAGAAGTTTGTTATTGAACTAGACACATTTAATGATGAGATGAAGCAGAAACTCATTCAGCGTCCAAGGAAATAACGGATTATTAGAGGAGGTGAACAAATGAGTTTCATTCAAACAGTACTATTACTACTCGGTACATTGCTTTTAATAGCATTTACTGTTGTTGTTTTAGTCGTATATTTCGGACGGAAACTGTATTTTTCATGGACGAAGCCATATAAAAAAGCGCAAGATTCTTTAGATAAGTTATCAAATAAATCAATACCGTTTCTACAAGAATTTACACAACACCCACTGTTTTATCGCTGGATTCGCACCGAAGGGAAGAAAGAACAAAATACATTAAATACTCTATTTTGTACATCTGGTCAACGTACGAGAGAACAAGTCTTCTCGATGTTACCGAAAGAAAAGCAGAAAAAAGTGCATGTAATGGCAAAAACAACGAAAAAGCTTACGAATGAAGATATTGATGTGGCTGCGATGAAAGTGAAAGATTTCTTAAGACAAGAAACGCAGCAAACAGTAAAACCGACAGACTTATCATTTTATAAATTGTATTTTTATGACCGTTATCCAGACGCATTAAATACAATTCAAGCGTATAAACGCTCAATAAATCCTTCATTACAAAGAACGGTTGATGATATTACAATTTCAGTATTAAATGCACTTCCGTACTATCAAGAGCAACGCATGTTTGAACAACAACATAAACTTGAAACGTTCTTAATGAAAGATTTAACGGCCATGTTATCGTTGGTAGTACAATTACCACCTTCACAAAGACCAGAGAAGGAAGAAGAATTGAAAATCTACTTGGAAAATTTCAAAAAAGAAATGGAAGTAGTAGAGCGAGATATTCGCGACTCAATTGATCACGATTTAAATGTGAAGATGAGAGCAGCGACTGAGAAGTTTAAGAATAAATAACAAAAAGCGCCTTAAAAGCTAAGTATCACAGCTTTAAGGCGCTTTTTGTTATGAGATTTTATTTTGCTCTAACGGTAGTATGAATAGAAGCCACACTTTCATTATGCAATCGATCAACTGCAGTTACGACATACGTATACATTTCTCCAGAAATAACGGTTTTATCTACATAAATTTCTCCAAGTTTTGTTTTTCTTACAGTAGTAAGTAAATTTTTAGGATTTTGTATATCCACTTCATTTTGCCCATTCGCGCGGTAAATAGCGTAATAAGCAGAATCATTATCTCTATTATCAATGATACCGATTGCAATACCTTCATTTCTTGGAATGGCACCTTTTAATGTCGGTTGTTTTGGTGGATCATGATCAATCCAAGGCATAGGCGGGATTAATGCAGGATGTATATATATGTCTTTTGAGAGTCTATCTTTAACTCCAAGTGGATTGTTATTAATATCTTTTAAGCTAAAATGCATACTACCTTTTATTTCAGGATATAGCCGGTTTAATGTAATTTGTCTTGGATATTCTTCTGGATCAGACCAAGCAGGGACGGAGTTATTATTAATTTTATAGGCCGCTTGACCGATGTATAGGTGAATCGGTTTGTTATTTGTTTCTTTAACCCACCAATCTACTAATATGTCATATGCAGCTGGGGTGAAACCTATATTCCAATATATTTGCGGTGTAATGTAGTCAATATATCCTTTTTGTATCCACTCACGTGTGTCAGCATAAAGGTCATCATAGTTTCTTTGGCCTGCGGTTGTGTTAGAACCAGTCGGATCGTCAGCTATATTTCGCCATACACCGAACGGACTAATGCCAAACTTTACGTATGATTTTTCTTGTTTTATAGCAGTATTTAAATCTTTTACAAGTTCATTTACATTGTTACGTCGCCAATCTTCTATATTTGTAAATTTACCGTTATTATATGTTTCGTATGTTTTCTGATCTGGAAATTCTTCACCGGCTACTTTATATGGGTAAAAATAATCATCCATATGCAGCGCATCAATATCGTAATTTTGTACGATTTCTAAAGCACCTTCTGTTATAAATTTTTTCACTTCTGGAATACCGGGATTGTAATATAACTTTCCGCCATAAGGTACAACCCAATTGGGGTGTTGCCTTGCAGGGTGATTATTTGATAATCGATTTATATCAGTGTGATTCATCGTTATTCGGTATGGATTAATCCATGCGTGGAATTCTATATTTCTTTTGTGTGCTTCTTCAATCATAAATGCAAGTGGATCGTATCCGGGGTCTTTTCCTTGTGTACCCGTAATGTATTCAGACCAAGGACCGTAATTTGAGGGATAGAAAGCATCAGCTGTTGGTTTAATTTGTACAACAACTGCATTCATACCAGTGCTTTTTACATCGTCTAATAATCTTATAAATTCTTGTTTCTGCTTTTCAATAGGTAAGCCAGTTTTTGTGGGCCAATCAATATTCAGAACTGATGCGATCCATACAGCACGTAATTCATGTTTTTTGTACGTAGTATTTACTTTAGCATAAGTAGAGTGAGGGGAAATGAAAGAGAAAGGGATGAACAAGATGACGATACAACATATCATTAATAAACGTTTAACGATCATTTATACGCCTCCCTATCATATAATTATTTAAAATAATATCTGAGGTGAGGTTGGCCTTGCAATAGAGAAAATTACACATTGAAACATTAATTTAATAGGAAAAATATTTTTAATGAAATTTACTTTCATTATAACTAAATTCATTTACTACTTCATATGCTTGTTAGTAAAGTGAAACTTCCTTTCATTTGAAGGGTAATAAATTATAAGTATAGGAGGATTAATAAATGAAAGTTTTGTTTGTCTGTTCTGGAGGAATGTCCAGTGCAATTGTTGTAAACGCTTTAAAAAAAGAAGCGGAGAAAAATGGTTTGAACATGGAAGTGCATGCAATTGGAACGAATGAGGTAGAGGAAGAAGTAAAGAATGGCTGGGATGTCGTAATGGTGGCACCTCAAATAAGACACCGATTTGACTCTGTAAAAAAATTTGCAGAGGAGGAATCTATTCCGTGTGGCATCATTCCACCGCAAGCATACACACCGCTTGGAGGCCCGACTTTATTAAAAACTGTAAATGAATTAATCAGTTAGGGGGAAGCGTTATGAATAAGTTTGTCACGTTTCTTGATAAAAACTTATCTGGCCCGATGGCAAGGCTTTCTGAGCAGAGGCATCTACAAGCAATCCGTGATGGAGTTATTTCGGCGTTACCATTTATTATAGTAGGAAGCTTCTTTTTAATAGTAGCATTTCCACCACTGCCGAAAGATAGTTTCATATCGGTTTGGGCATTAAAGAATCAAACAAGTATATTAATACCATATCGTTTAACTATGTTTATTATGTCCTTATATATAGCATTTGGAATAGGATATAATTTAGCGAAAAGTTATAAATTAGATGCTTTATCAGGAGCACAGCTTGCGGTATGTTCACTACTTTTAACATTAACGCCTGAGTTAATTGATAAAAAAGGATTCATGCTTCCAATGACAAACCTCGGAGGTCATGGATTATTTGTGACGATGATTGTCTCTATTTTATCAGTTGAGATTTTAAGATTTTGTAAGAAGAATAACGTAACGATAAAAATGCCAGAACAAGTACCACCGTCAGTATCACGTTCATTTGAAGCACTTATACCTGCAGCATTCGTTATTATTATTATGAGTCTTATTACAGTCGTTTTTAAAGTTGATTTACATTACGTTGTAGATAAACTAGCCGCACCGTTAGTAAAAGCTGGTGATAGTTACTTTGGCGTTATTATACCTGTATTTTTAATTACGTTTTTCTGGTCTTTCGGGATACACGGAGTATCAGTTGTAGGTACTGTGGCAAGGCCGCTTTGGGATGTGTATTTAGGAAAGAACGGTGAAGCTGTAGCAAGTGGAGCGAGTCATTTTCCGTTTATTGCACCAGAACCGTTTTATCAATGGTTTATTTGGATTGGTGGTTCGGGCGCAACATTAGGGCTTGTGTTAGCTATGATCGTATTTGGTCGATCAAAATATTCGAAAGCATTATCGAGAACGTGTATTGTTCCGGGGATTTTTAATATAAATGAACCGGTTATATTCGGTTTGCCGATTGTATTAAATCCAATTTTAATTATTCCTTTCGTCATTACACCGTTAGTAACAGCTACTATAGCTTATGCTGCAACAGCGATGGGGTTTGTAACACCAACGCATATTATGCCGCCATGGACATTACCTGCTCCAATTGGTGCTTATTTAGCAACAGGTGGAGATTGGCGTGCGATTGTATTAGTTTTTATAAATATAGCAATATCATTCCTTATTTATCTACCATTCTTTAAAATGTACGACAAAAATATGCTTGAAATTGAAAAGAATGGTGACGGGGAATCTGTTAATCCTTAATCTGCATGCTGTTATTTTGAGTGATAGACTTTTTGTCTATCACTTCTTTCACATTAAAACAAGAAAGGGGGAAATAGAATGAATATAAAATTTAGTTATAAAGGTGTATTTTTATTATTATTTGGAGTGATTTGTGCAAATTTACTTTTTGTCCCTTTATTAGGTATGCTAAATCTATCACAAATGCATAGTATCTGGCTCGTTACAAGCATTGCGGCAAGCATTTTGCTTACGGTAGTTGTTTCTTTCATTGATGGGTCGTTTGCATCGAAAGCTCAGTTGTTTTTTAGATTTATATTGTTTTCGATTGGTTGTACGTCGGTTACTTACATGATTGTTTTTTAGTAAATAGGAGGTCATGCACGTTATGTATATTGCAGGGGTAATGTCTGGTACTTCATTAGATGGAATAGATGTAGCGCTCGTTCATATAGAAGGAAGTGGTGTAGATTCTAAAATCGAACTCATCCATTTTACTACTGTTCCATTTTGTAATGATATGAAAAATGAGATCCAACAAGCGTTATCAATTGAAACTTCGAATGTCCAACTTATATGTAGTTTAAATTTTAAACTTGGTTTATGCTTCGCCAATGCTGTAAAGGAAGTTTGTAAAGAGGCCAATTTTCCTTTGAGACAATTAGATTTAATAGGCTCTCACGGACAAACGATTTATCATCAGCCAAAGCAAGAAGGGAATATTATTTTTTCAACATTGCAAATTGGGGAACCAGCAGTAATAGCATATGAAACGAACACGACAGTTATCTCGAATTTCCGAACGATGGACATGGCGGCAGGGGGACAAGGTGCACCACTTGTACCATATTCAGAGATTATTTTATATCGGCATCAAACTAAAAATAGACTACTACAAAATATTGGCGGGATTGGTAATGTTACAGTGGTTCCAAGTAAACGAAGTAATGAGAGTGTTATTGCTTTTGATACTGGACCAGGGAATATGATAATTGATGAAGTATGTCAAAGGTTATTTCAGTTGTCATATGATCAAAATGGTAAGATTGCAAAACAGGGAGTAGTTGTAGATGAAATTTTGACTTATTGTATGAACCATCCATTTTTGAACGTGAAACCACCAAAATCAACAGGTAGAGAACAGTTTGGAGAAGCGTTTGTGACTGAATTATTGAATCGATTTGAAAAGCATAGTAGAGAAAATATATTGGCAACTGTCACGATGTTTACAGCAAGTTCAATTGTTCATCATTATCAGGAATTTATTTTTCCGTATTATGAAATCGATGAAGTAATTTTAGGCGGGGGCGGAAGTTATAATCGTACACTTGTTGAAATGATACGATTTGGATTAAAGGAAGAAAAATGCAAAATATTTACTCAAGAAGATTTAGGCTATTCCTCAGCGGCGAAAGAAGCGATCGCCTTTGCGATTTTAGCAAACGAAACGTATCATCGTAATCCGAGTAATGTGCCGAGCGCAACAGGTGCAAAGCAATCTGTAGTTTTAGGGAATATAACATTCCCTCCAATTTGAAGAGAATGAGGCGAATATATGAAGTATATGATTGGAGTAGATGGCGGGGGAACGAAGACAGAAGCAATTGCATTTGATAAAGACGGTAACGAATTTGCAAGAGCTACAAGTGGATTTGGAAATATATTAATAGATTTTGAAGAAGCTCTTGTGCATATTATGGAAGCGATTGATCAATGCCAGAAAGGGTTATTAAAGGGGGATTGCGTTTGTATTTGTTTAGGATTAGCGGGTGTAAGTGGAGCAAATACAAATGAATTAACATTACGTCTAAAAAAGAAGTATGGAACACCAATTGAAGTATTCAATGACGCAATGATCGCACATGCAGCTACTTTAAAAGGGAAGGACGGAATTTTAACAATTGGTGGTACAGGTGCGATTTGTCTTGGAAAGAAAGGGAAAGTGTACGAGTATAGTGGTGGATGGGGACATATTTTAGGTGATGAAGGAAGTGGATATTGGATTGCATTACAATCTTTAAAGAAAATGGCAATTCAATTTGATCAAGGAATCAGTCTTTGTCCATTGAGTTTGAATATTCAAAGGCAGTTTCAACTTTTGACACCGTCTCATATAAAAAGCTTAGTATATACTTCTTCTAAAGATAAAATTGCAGCAATCGCGCCATTAGTTATTCAGGAAGCGAGAAATGGAAATGATGATGCACATGAAATTATAATGCAAGCTGGAAAGGAATTAGCAAGGATTACAATAAATGTTTATAACAAGTTAAACTTTAAGCACTCAACGCCAATTGCAGTAAGTGGCAGTATATTGCGTTTAGTTCCTGAAATATTTGCGGTATTTAAGAAATGCTGTGAAGAAAGTATGAAAGAAATTATATTTGTATCACAAGCAGAAATGGCAGTGAAAGGAACATATTATTTAATGAGGGATATATATTTTTAAAAATAGCGTATGAGAATTTTTGTATGATTTGTAAAAATATGATGTTAAAATGTATAAAGGGATGTATGTTAAAACGTACAATATACGTAGTAATTGAATATTGTATATGTAATCCCATGTAGAAAGTGAATGATTACATGATTAATAGTATGCAGTTTTTATATTTGGTGGCTTCTTATTTAATTGGAAACATCTTGACCGCTTATATAGTAACAAAATTGAGACATAACGTTGATATTAGGGGTGAAGGAAGCGGAAATCCTGGTGCAAGAAATATGGGGCGCGTATATGGAAAAGGGTATTTCATCGCTACATTTTTAGGTGATGCGATTAAAGGGGCAATCGTTGTTACTGTTGCAAAATATCTTTTTGAAGATCCTACATTCGTAATGTTAACATTATTGGCCGTTATTATTGGACATATTTACCCAGTTTTATTTAAAGGTAAGGGCGGTAAAGGTATTTCAACATTTATTGGAGGATTAATCGCATTTGATTATTTGATAGCGCTTACCCTCATAGGCATTTTTATTGTATTTTATTTAATATTTAAAGGATTTACGAAGCCAGGACTAATTACGATTGCTTGTTTACCAATTTGTATGATTCTTTATTCTTATTCTATTGTTACGACTATTTTAAGTGGAATGATTATTGTACTTATTCTATATGTAAATCGAGAATAAAATGAATGTTTAATAAGTGGGGATAATCTCCACTTATCATTTTTTATTAAATAGATAAAGGAGGTAAGGCATGGGGTTAATTTATAAAGTTGCTGATCAAGATTGGGAATTTGAAAGTATACATAAATTAAATTATAAAACTTTTGTGGAAGAGATTCCACAACATGAAGAAACGAAAGACCAGTTTCGTATAGATAGGTTTCATGAAGAAAATACATATTTAATTTGTTTAGATGAGGATAGATTAGTAGGTATGGTCGCGGTGCGGGGAAAACGACCATTCTCGTTAGATTATAAAATTTCAAATTTAGATGTTTATTTGCAAGAGCATGGAGAAAAAGTGTATGAAATTCGTTTACTTTCAGTAGAACGTGAATATAGGAATGGAAGAGCGTTGTTAGGATTAATCCGTTTTCTACATCGTTATTTGCTTCTAAATGGATATGAATTAGCACTCATTTCTGCAACAACACGTGAACTAGCTTTATATGAGCAAATGGGATTCAAAGGTTTCCATACGTTAGTTGGTACAGAAGTAGCAGCCTTCCAGCCAATGTATGTTACCCCTGCTATGTTTGAAGAATCGAGTGTTGGAAGTATTATGACGAAAGAATACACATTTTTACCTGGTCCAGTAGACATTGAAGAGAACGTTCGAAAGGCATTTTGTACTAAGCCTATTTCGCATCGCTCTAAGTCATTTCAAGTGACAATAGACAATGTGAAAAAACGGTTACTTCACATGACAAAAGCAAAACATGTACAACTTATGTTAGGAACAGGGACGTTAGCCAATGATGCGATTGCTTTACAGTTACGTTCTTTAAAAGGGAAAGGACTAGTATTAACAAATGGAGAATTTGGAAATAGATTAGTTGGGCATGCAAAACGAGCACAGTTACATTTTGATACGTATAAAAAGGAAATGAGAGAGCCGTTTATTTATACAGAATTAGAAGAAATAATGACAACTGGAAATTATGAATGGCTTTGGTTTGTTCATCATGAAACATCTACTGGAATGTTAAACGATTTAAACGAGCTAAATACTCTTTGTAACGAGAATCAAATGAAACTATGTGTAGATTGCATAAGCTCAATTGGAGCAATACCAATAGACTTGAAGGATGTGTATTTTGCGAGTGGTGTTAGCGGTAAAGCGATTAAATCATATACAGGAATTTCTTTCGTTTTTCATAACCACATTGTAAAAATAAACGAGGCTGTGCCGGCCTATATGGACATTGGCATGTATGAAGAAAATGAAAGCATTCCATACTCACAATCATGGAATTTAATTTATGCATTGCAAGAAGCGTTGAAGAGATTTGAAGATGAAAAGGCATTTGTAAAAATTAAAGAGACATACGATTATGTTGAAGAAGTTATTACTGATATGGGTTTAAAGCTTGTTTCACCTAAAGAACATGCCGGGCCAATTATACTTACTATTGTATTGAGCGAAGATCATTCTTCTAAAGTAGTAGGCGATGCATTAGCATTACAAGGATACATCGTTCATTATGAGTCATCTTATTTACAAAAGAATAACTGGATCCAAATTGCATGTTTAAATGATTATAAAGAACGTGATATGAAGAGGATGTTGAATTGTTTGCAAATGTGTTTATTTCAGAGTGGGGTACAAATATAAAGACTTTTTCTTTTCGTATAAAGGAGCTACGACTTACGAAAACTTAGGAATAGAACATTGGAAGAGGTGTAAGTATGATAACTAGAAAACTACCATTACATATAGACGATATTAAAAAAGCTCACAAGATTCTAGATAGAAATGCTCGTAAAACGCCATTAGTAAAATCTTTTTACTTGACTAGTAAAACGGGCGGAGAAATTCATTTGAAATTAGAAAATATGCAATTAACGGGTTCTTTTAAGTTTCGTGGCGCATTTAATAAAATGTCGCGGCTCACGGATCAAGAAAAAGAAAGAGGTGTAATTGCATGTTCAGCAGGTAATCATGCACAAGGAGTTGCATTATCTGCTCATTTACTCGGTATTAAGAGTAAAATTGTTATGCCAATTTCTGCACCGCAGGCTAAAGTTGAAGCAACTAGAGGATATGGATCTGAAGTGATTTTACATGGTGAAACCTTTGATGATGCAAAGGCAAAATGTGAAGAAATTATAAGGAAAACAGGTGAGACATACTTACATCCATATGATGATGTAGAGGTAATGGCTGGTCAAGGTACAATTGGATTAGATATTCTTGATGATATGTGGGATGTAGATACTGTCATTGTACCAATAGGTGGAGGCGGAATTATTTCTGGTATTTCTGTAGCATTAAAATCTTTTAATCCATCGATTAATATAATTGGTGTCCAGGCAGATAATGTCCATGGAATGAAGGCATCTTACGATAAAGGAGCAATCGTAGAACATTATGAGGCGCCTACTATTGCAGATGGTTGCGCTGTTAAAATACCAGGGGAATTAACATTTGAAATTGTAAAAGAATTAGTAGATGATATTGTAACTGTATCAGAAAAAGAACTGGAAGTAGCGATGAAAGATTTATTACAACGTGGGAAAGCTGTTGTAGAAGGTGCAGGTGCATTAGCAACTGCTGCACTTCTTGCAGGAAAAGTTGATAGCTATATAAAAGGAAAAAAAGTAGTAGCGGTTATATCTGGTGGGAACGTAGACTTACAGCGCATATCAAGTGTATGTGAGCACTTTTTTGTCGCTAATGAAGTGAAATAGTTTTATGAAAGAAGAGCTAAGAGAAATAATCTTAGCTCTTACTTTTTGTCTACTGTTTACTGTAAGTAGCAATAAATTTGCTGTTTAATGAATTGTTTTATTTAAGCGCCAATTTTTACACATATCTTGAATGTTACAATAATTATTTCAATATTGTCGAAACGTAAGCAGAAATTTAATATAATAGTTTTAATGTACTAATGAGCGGTGAGGAGGGCAGGTCATGAATAAAGAAGAACAGGTCATGAACGGTTTCAGGGAATTATATAATAAGCTGGTTTGGCTTAATAAAGATAAGATGGAAGAAGGTCTTAAAGGTTTTAAGTCTTCTGAAGTCCACTGCATTGAATATATTGAAAATAATGTGGATTCTAATGTGACACAACTTGCAGAGGCTTTTTATGTGACTCGCGGTGCTATAAGTAGAATGACTAAGAAGCTCATACAAAAAGGCCTTATTGAAAGCTACCAAAAGTCGGAAAATAAGAAAGAAATTTATTTTAGGCTTACCGAAGAAGGGAAAGAAATTTATAAAATCCATGAAGATCTGCACAAAGAGTTTCAAGAGCGGGATAAAGCTGTATTTGAGCAAGTAACTGAAGAAGAATTCGACAGTATAATTAGTTTCGTGGAAAAGTATAGTAGACATTTGGATGCAGAAATAAAGAAACAAGGTATACATATTAAATCCTAATACATTTTAATAATGAAATGGCAGCCCTAATCTAATGAGAATAGGCTGCTTTTTTATCATTTTATTTTTGTTGACTAATCAACAAAACAGAGTTATTATTTTGTTGACAAAGCAACAAATTTTTAAAAGGGGCGAAGTTAAATGTCTATATTTAGATCACAAAATGAAAGGGAAACTGAAAAAAGCATAGATAAACATGCTTTACTATTCGGACTTATTTCTGTATTTCTTTGTGGTATAGGTTTCAGTATTATCATGCCTGTAGTCCCATTCTTAGTACAGCCATATACAAGTAATCCGGAAGAACAAGCATTAGTTGTTACACTACTAACTTCCGTATATGCGGCCTGCGTGTTTTTAGCTGCTCCAGTACTCGGGGCTTTAAGCGATAAGTATGGCCGTCGTCCATTACTTTTAATATGCTTATTTGGTTCTGCAATTGGGTACTTAGTTTTTGGCATAGGAGGAGCTTTATGGGTACTATTTGCTGGACGCATAATAGAAGGAATAACAGGCGGGAGCATAAGTACTATCTTCGCATATTTTGCAGACATCATTCCAAAAGAGCAGAGAACGAAATACTTTGGATGGGTGAGTGCAGTTGTAGGTGCGGGAACTATCATTGGCCCAACCATTGGGGGATTACTTGCCAAGTTTGGTGATACTGTACCTATGTATTTTGGAGCAATCATAACGTTAATAAATGTTGTATATGGGATTAAGTATATGCCTGAGAGCCTTGACAAAAATAATAGATTGAAAGAGATTACTTTTGTAAGAATGAATCCTTTTGCACAGCTAGCAAACATACTTTCCATGAAAAATTTAAAATGGTTACTTGTCTCAGCGTTTTTACTTTGGATACCTAACGGATCTTTACAAGCAATTTTCACGCAATTTACAATGGATACTTTCAGTTGGAAACCTGCACTAATCGGACTTATGTTTTCAATTTTGGGCTTTCAAGACATTGTTTCACAAAGTTTTATAATGCCAAAGCTTTTGATCCAGCTTAATGATAAACAAATAGCAATTCTTGGGATGGTTTCGGAGATTATAGGATACAGTTTTATTGCAGCATCAGCTGTATTTTCACTCTCTCCACTACTTATCGTTGGAATGCTAATGTTTGGTTTTGGGGATTCAATTTTCGGGCCTTCATTCAACGGGATGCTTTCAAAGTCTGGCGGTTCTAGTGAACAAGGAAGGATTCAAGGGGGAAGTCAATCTATTCAAGCTTTAGCAAGAATGATTGGTCCTATTATTGGAGGGCAAATCTATGTATCGCTTGGTCATGTTGCACCTGCTTTTATGGGTATGATCCTTATAGTCGCGGCAATAGCAGTTTTGTATAAGGGGACACATGCAACTGTATAACAGATAGATATAAGAACAAATAAAAGGGTGTCAGAACTTAGGAACACGTGCTGACACCCTATTTGTTTACGGTTTGAGAGCTAAGAGAAATGCTTTTGTTTAGGGATTTATTCTGCAATGCTCTCATAGTGAAGAGTAATATTCAGTGAGGTTGAACTATCATTAATTACAGTTAGCTTTTTTTGAAAGTAAAAAGGTATGTAAATGACTAGTTAGTTTAATTATGCTTGTGCTGAAGTAAATAATGACTCCATTTTTACCTTGCTCTTCTCTCGAATTTCAGCATCTGCATGGCGCATAACATATTTATGCGCTACAGCGATTGCTAAAACATCATCTAATAAGCCAATCCCAATAATAGCAGCTATATCTGGAATGAAATCGATTGTTAATACGTAATAAGATAAAGCGGCTAATATTATGAATTTCGCTTTAGTAGGTAATTCTTTCTTTTTCATTGTGTAGAATAAGATAATACTTTCATATACGCTGGATTTACCGAGGTTTACAGAGCTTTTTTTGAACTTTTTCCAAAGTGTCTGTTTCTCCATATAAACACTCCTTTTACAAAAACATAGATTTTTTAAAAGGATGGACAAAGAAGTGAGAGATTAATCAATGTTATTGTTTTTCTTATTATATATTTCCATAAAGATAGGGGATTACCTGTTCAAAATAATATAATGTGGATTATGCAACGATTCACAGTGTTCCGTTACATAGTATATATATTGTAAAATGTATGTGGATGATTTAGTTATTATTATGCATTTTATAAGCGGTATGGGGGAAGAAAAATGAAAATAATAGAACTACCAATTGAATTCGAATTTAACGGGCAAAAACAATGTATTTATCCAAGTTTAATTATATTACATAATGAATTAACGTTAGTGGATACAGGATATCCAAGTTTTTTACCTTTAATTGAAAATGCAATATTAAAACATGGATATGAGATGAAAAACTTAAAGAATATAATTATTACCCATTATGATGACGATCATATAGGGGCTTTATATGATTTTAAAGTGAAATATCCAAATATTAATGTTATTGCTAGTGAAATTGAATCTAACAATATTAATGGTGATATAAAATCAGAGAGGTTAGTTCAAGCTGAAGAAATGTTAGAACGTATGCCAAATGAAGAAAAAGAATTTGGTAAATGGTTTATACAACAGTTAAAAAATATAAAACATATTTTCGTCGATGAAAAAGTACATGATGGTCAAATGATTTTGAATAATGAATGTCAAGTAGTGGCAACGCCAGGACATACCTCGGGGCATATTTCATTATATTTTCCCAATTTAGACTGTGTAATTACAGGAGATGCAGCGGTTCAAGAGAATCGAGAGTTAGTTATAGCTAATCCGAATTTTTGTTTAGATATAGAAAGGGCGGAACAGTCTTTAAATAGGATTAAAAGTCTTAAAGCAGCGCAGTATTATTGCTATCATGGAGGAAAGCTTACTGTATAAAATAATAAAAAAACCAATCTTTTCGATATAGAAAAGATTGTTTTTTTAATTCATAGATTCTGCAATTTGAATTAAATCCTTTACGTTATATTTTCCTTGTATATAGCGTTTGTTACCAATTGCAATTGTATATTGAAAACCATTTTCCTGAAAGAGGAGCTCATATGCTGAATCAAAATGAGGATTATATAGTGCTTTTATATTATTTTTTAAGCTGTAGAACTTAGCTCCACTATGTACATAGAAGCCTAATTTGTTTTGAACTGGTGAAACAGTGATTTTAAAAATCCCATTAATGTCTTCATTGTAGTATTGGAGGTTTAAGTAATCGTTATAGATGTACCCTTGAAATTCGTGAATTTTGTAGGAGTAAGTATATGTTCCTTACATTTCATTTCATATTCTTTTACGATAGTAGCTTCTTTTATAAGTGGATTCCCATAATAAATTTGATTCATTTGAGATATTTTATTATTTTTTGTTACTATTTCTAAAATGAAACCGATAGTAAATTCATCATTAGTGCCTTTGAAATAAGAAATAAGAATTGTAGTATCTTCTTTTGGAGATGGTACTATTTTAATTTCATGAATAGGTTTTTCCTTTTGGAAAGTAGGTAGTTCAACCCCTTCTGTTACATATGACTGCATTAATTATTTATCATTTTTGAGTAAGGCATGTTTGAATTCACTTATTACATCTGTTTGAGATTTCGCCATAATAATTGTAGTGGATTGAAAATATAATAAGATAAATATGCAAAAAAATTTTATGAATGTAGTGGTCAATTTTATCACCCTATAACTATATTTCCGTAACATTGAAATATATATGTATAGGAGGGGAGAAGATGAGTTTATTGCTTGATGTAATAATGGATATAATTTTGTTTTATCCTCGAAATGACATGAAATTAAAACATCATATTGCCAAATTAAGCGAATTTGAGTGGTTTCGAAAGCTACACGAAGATACAAAGTATACAAGTTTAATTTGGAGTAATAGAAAAATTAAAAAGTATATTTTGACTTCTGCAAATATGGAAACATTAATAAAATCCGAGAAAAAGCAAAAAGAATTTGTCCATCTAGTACACGATGAATATAAAAAAAGAAGATAAGAATTTTTTTATTTTTCATATTTAGCGAAACAAATGGTACAATGAAAGCTAATGTGAAAAATAAGGAAAAGAAGTGGTCTATTTGAAAAACTTTTTAGAATTAGGAATTAGTGAAACTTTTAATCATACATTACGTGAAAATGGAATTACAGAAGCAACACCAATTCAAGAGAAGGCAATTCCAGTTATTCTGTCAGGTAAAGATATTATTGGGCAGGCGAAAACAGGAACGGGTAAAACGTTAGCATTCGTGTTACCGATTTTAGAAAAAATCAATCCAGAGTCTAGTGATGTTCAGGCTTTAATCGTTGCGCCAACAAGGGAACTAGCACTGCAAATTACAACTGAAATTAAAAAAATGCTTGTTCAAAGAGAAGATATTAATGTACTAGCGATATATGGCGGACAAGATGTCGCACAACAATTGAGAAAATTAAAAGGTAATACACATATTGTTGTAGCGACACCAGGACGATTGTTAGATCATATACGACGTGAAACAATTGATTTAAGTAATCTTTCAACGATTGTACTAGATGAAGCGGATCAAATGCTTTATTTCGGTTTCTTATATGATATTGAAGATATTTTAGATGAGACACCTGGTAGTAAACAAACGATGTTATTCTCAGCAACGATGCCAAAAGATATTAAAAAATTGGCGAAGCGTTATATGGATGAGCCGCAAATGATTCAAGTACAAAGTGAAGAAGTAACGGTAGATACAATTGAGCAGCGTGTCATTGAGACGACAGATCGTGCAAAGCCAGATGCACTTCGTTTTGTTATGGATCGTGATCAACCATTTTTAGCAGTTATTTTCTGTCGTACAAAGGTTAGAGCAAGTAAGCTTTATGATAATTTAAAAGGACTAGGTTATAATTGTGCTGAACTTCATGGTGATATACCTCAAGCGAAACGTGAAAGAGTTATGAAGAGTTTCCGAGAAGCTAAAATTCAGTACTTAATCGCAACGGATGTAGCAGCTCGTGGACTTGATGTAGATGGTGTAACGCACGTATTTAACTTTGATATCCCTGAAGATGTAGAAAGTTATATTCACCGCATTGGCCGAACAGGACGTGCAGGTGGATCAGGTCTTGCAATTACATTCGTTGCAGCGAAAGATGAAAAACATTTAGAAGAAATTGAAAAAACGCTTGGTGCACCAATACAAAGAGAAATAATCGAACAACCGAAGATAAAACGTGTAGATGAAAATGGAAAACCGGTACCAAAGCCGGCTCCAAAGAAATCAGGTCAATATCGTCAAAGAGATAGCCGTGAAGGTTCAAAAAGTGAATCAAGACGTGATTCCAGAAATGGCTCAAGAAGTGATTCAAGAAATAGTTCTAGAAATGAAAATAACCGATCATTTAATAAGCCAAGTAATAAAAAAGGTAGTACAAAGCAAGGTCAGCAAAGACGTGGCCGCTAAATGGTTATAATTGTAAAAGAGTCGCGAAATATTGCGGCTCTTTTTTTGTTTGTATACAACAAGGGTGATGCCGAAAAAAATTTCACTCACCGTATTTAAAATGAATTTTAAAATATATAAAAGAAATTTTATAGTCCAAAACCAGTAGAGCAAGGGTATTACAACCATGTCGCAATTCAAGAACAAGTGCAACTTACGTATGAACAATATTTAATCGAAAAAAATCGAGAGAAAGCAGTTCGTACTAGCTCCTCTGATGATGATACGAAAATATCTTTTGCAAACAAAGAATTGGACGATTTGGTGAAAGAAATTCGTAACACATTCAAACTGTACGGGAATGTTATAGTGCAGCAAAAAGAGAACGGAACTTATTATGTCTACTATTTCGGTAGACCACTTTGGTTGAAAGAAAAGGTATTGAAGCGAGCGAGTATTTTCATTACACATTCCGCAATTATCGAAATGGAGGAAGAGAAGTTTATAAATGATTTAACTCATATTGGTAGATGAAAAAAATAAGGGCGTGCGAAGATCGAGCTTTCTTATTTACAAATTTAAATTAACAACCATTTTCGAATATTGGCAGAAAGATAAAATTATTGTTGCTGAAATGGAAAGTAAAGCAAGTTATCTTTATTGGCAGCAGTTCAGAACAAAATTTGTAACAATGTCGATGGTGAAATTTATGAAGTTTGTAAAGTGCGAGAATGAAGATGTTTTTGACATCAAGCGCATGTACAGCGCAGAGCAGGCTTTCAAGAAAGTGTAAAATTTTCGCTACCTCCATTTCGCTTACACGGGTATGCGAAATGGAGGTAGCTGGCATGCGGGGGTGATTGTAAGGAACTGGAAAACTCATTTGTTCGTTTTGTTCGATGGAGGAATTGAAAAGCACAACTGTCATCATTTTTTGGAAATTGCTTATTACGATGATGAGGGTAATGTGGTTCGAAGCTACCAGAAGGGGGAATATGCGGTATAAGAAAAAAGGACTTGCAGTCGTATCTGCTGTCCTTTAATAGGAGAAAAATTATTCTGGATTAGAACTACGAATAACAAGAAAACGCGCTTTAAATTAGTGTTGTCAAAGATGTAATAATCTATGCAACAAAAAGCTTAGTTGGAATTCAAAACACCAAAATGGCTTGCATTGGTAACAGGCTCAAAACTAGTATATGTAAAATGAAAAATTCCATGCAAAAAGCAGACAATAATTTTGGTTGTCTGCCAGTGAGTCGAATGAGTTAGCTAATTGTGATAAATTGCATTCCTATTAGGAGAAGAGTGAAGCTGCTAGTTCAAACAGCTTGTTGGTATTATTTTCGATATTTTAAAAAATATACAGGAAAAGCAGATAAGTTAAGAACCTACCTGCTTCTGCTGTAACAAAAGAAAGAAGTATTAGCCGTGGATACGGCGGCTTGAGAATAGTATGTATTTTTATTTAAAAAATATTCAAGGGGTGAAGAAACATGGAATGTTTGATACATGGTATCTATGAAATTAATCAGCTAATTAGTAAAACAAAAGAGAAAAATTATGAGTAAATATAACAATAAGAAGGTAGAACTAGACGGCCATGTATTCGATAGTAAAGCAGAAGCAGATTATTACTCCGGATTAAAAATACGCCAAGCTACAGGTGAAATTACAAGCTTTAAATTGCAATGAAAAATTAAGTAACTTTAAAAAATGAGATATGTATCGGAGTCTTTTTATGTACAAAAGAATGAGAGATTTCTTCTGAACATTTAAAAGGAATCTCTTATTCGTAATCGGTAAATTAGGTTTTAGAAAAACGAAAAGATTTTGTATGAAAAATAAATAAAAGAATTCGTTCGTTACAAACGGATTCTTCCCACAAGGTCTGCAAGAAATTCAAGGTAACTGGACCAGAGCAACCTGTGAAATTCCTTGTGATAATACTGTATGCAAATGAATCAAAATGGTTAATGGAAACTAAACAAAATCTTATTTTAAAGCTAAAGAATGTCTTGTGGAGCGCTCCTTATAGCTAATTATGAATGTTTATGTTCAATCTTAGATTTCTTACTTGGAGGAATAAAATGCTCTTGAACAAAGTTTTGATAGACAATACTGCCAATAATTACAATATAAAACACCGTACAAAAGAAGATTAAAATGTATTTTACTGCCTTGTTCATATTAGTACCATCCTAAAAGAGAATTATTTGGATTTTAATATGGTATGTGAAAAAGGTGCATTTATACAAGGGAAGGGTAGTTAGCAAAAGTAAAACAAAATCTTTATTTAAAAACTAAAGAGCGCTTTTTAAAGCGCTCCTTAAGAAAAATAAAAAAGAATACCTCATGATACTGTATGTATGTTTTTTAGGAATGTGAGGATTTAAAACAAAATCGTTATTTGAGAAAAAGGAGAATGGAAATGTCCTTAGTGGGGAATTTGAAAGAACTCCAAGAAAAAGTCATTGATGAAAAGGTATTGGAATTTGCAGAGGAAATGGAATGCGTAATAATCGAAAGTGCTGCAAATGGATATTCAGGTTATAGATATCAAATTCATAAAGAAAATCCAGACAAGCATATTCTGCACTCAAAACCATTTACGGAAAAGTTACAAGAATTAATGGATGGTGTGAAAGTTGAATTTAAGGTAGTAGAAAAGAAAAACATTTTAGGTGGATCTTATTACGAACATTACATCCGTTTTAGTTGGAATGACTAATTTCTTAATAAAAAACGCTATTTTAAATAAAAGAACAGCTAGTGAAATCTAACTGCTCAGTTCTTTGAAAAATAAGAATTAGAATTTGTGTTTAAAATGGTTTACATCAATTAACGAAATTGCTGTAGAGAGATTAATAAATCTTTATGAATACGCAATAATGTTTGAACATCATCTTCTTGAAGTTGTTGTAGTGCTAATTCCATTGCCTTGTAGGAAGTAGAGTTTTCAATGGATTTTTTCGATGCTTTTTGTCCTTGGTTTGTTACCTTTAATTTTATTTCTCTACGATCTTCATCTGATTGTTTTCGCTTGATGAACTGTAGATTAACTAATTCATCTACATTCACACTCACTGTACTTTTAGGAACTGAAAAACGTTCTGAAATCTCTTTAAGAGTAACATTAGGGAGTGCATAAATTGTATTTAAGATACCCATTTGTTGTACTGTTAATCCTAAACTGGAGGCGTTTTGATGTGTGAACTTTATAATTTCTTTGTTTATTGTTACAAATGATTGGACAACTTCTCCTGCTTGTTTGAAACTTTGATTTTTTAAACTCATAATACTCGTCCCTTTTCTAAATTAATTTAGAAAAGAAATCAATACATGTTATTAATAGCAAACTTAATAAAAATTTCATTTTGTCACAAATAAAAGAGCAGTTAGCCCAGTCTAACTGCTCGATACAAAGGTAATAATCTAGATGCATAGATATTATATGCTGAATTATTGATTTTATTTAAGGAGGAATAAAGTAAAGATTTTTTAGGAAATAGGAGTAGGAACAAAATAGAAGAGCAGCTAGCAAAAGCTAACTGCTTGTTGAAAAAAGAATCCATCCCAGGTTATTTACTGGCAGAGTTTCAAGAAATAAATGATTAAATTAATTTAATTTTTCAATTACAATCGAAGCATTTATATTTGTTTGTGTTCCACCCGCCAAAGTCTGCAAAGTAACTGCAGCAGCGGAAGTATGATTATTAAGGGTAATAATATCACCTGCAGCTAAAGCGAGGATTGTTTGGCCGTTGTTTGGTTGAGTTCCTGCACCTGATCCATAAACTGCGCTGGTAACCGGAGCACCATTTAAAAAAAGTGTGAATTGATTAGGTTCAACTCCTGATACAGAAAAAGAAATTTTATAATCTCCTGCATTAAGAACCATTAATTGAGAAGTTCCCAGCGTATGAGTAAAACCAGATGTCATTCTACCATGTGAATTAAAAAGAATAGGTGCTTCTAAGGCAACAACTTGAGCTGCTGTATTGAAAACATAAGCATAATGAGATAATCCAGATACTGTAAGTCCGGTAGGTCCCGTAGGCCCCGGAGGTCCAACAGTTCCTGGCAATCCGGTAGGTCCGGTAGGTCCTGGAGGTCCACCAGAAGGCCCAGTTGCTCCGGTTATTCCGGTTGGCCCAGTAGGCCCCGGAGGTCCAACAGTTCCTGGCAATCCGGTAGGTCCGGTAGGTCCTGGAGGTCCACCAGAAGGCCCAGTTGCTCCGGTTATTCCGGTAGGTCCGGTAGGCCCCGGAGGTCCAACAGTTCCTGGCAATCCGGTAGGTCCGGTAGGTCCTGGAGGTCCACCAGAAGGCCCAGTTGCTCCGGTTATTCCGGTAGGTCCGGTAGGCCCCGGAGGTCCAACAGTTCCTGGCAATCCGGTAGGTCCGGTAGGTCCTGGAGGTCCACCAGAAGGCCCAGTTGCTCCGGTTATTCCGGTAGGTCCGGTAGGCCCCGGAGGTCCAACAGTTCCTGGCAATCCGGTAGGTCCGGTAGGTCCTGGCAATCCGGTAGGTCCGGTAGGTCCTGGAGGTCCACCAGAAGGCCCAGTTGCTCCAGTTATTCCGGTAGGTCCTGGAGGTCCTGGAGGTCCACCAGAAGGTCCAGTTGCTCCGGTTATTCCGGTAGGTCCGGTAGGTCCTGGAGGTCCACCAGAAGGCCCAGTTGCTCCAGTTATTCCGGTAGGTCCAGAAGGTCCTGTCGCTCCAGTTATTCCAGTAGGCCCTATTTGAGGTAAAGGAAAGGGTATGTGACAACAATGCTTTTTAAATTTACTCATTTTTACACCTCCCTTATAAATTAACTATCAATTTATATTTATACTTTAACAACTTATGAGTAAACAGACACACGGGTGTAAGGAAAAAACCTATGAAAATTACATAATAGGTTTTAAGAGCAAGCCTCTATTTTAAATTCCATACCAAAAAGAGCACCATATATAAGTGCTCTTCTGACCAAGACTTATTGTAAACCTATGACTTGTGAGTGTTCTCGAAATTAAGATATAATTCAAAAATTATTTAGTGCAGGGGATATTAAAAAAGAACGCTTCGGAAAGCGCCCTTCTGTAACGACTATCCACTCTAAAAAGAAATGATGCAATATATCATATGAAATTATGTGAATTTAGTTGTGTGTATTTTGTATAAAAATTTCATTTTGTAGAAAAAAGGAAGCTCAAACAGAGCACTATATATAAGTGCTTTGTTTGAGAGTGAGTATAAATTCCTATCATTCTATACTAGTATATGCTCTGCATTATGTAATTGTTATTAAAATGGGCGTAAGATTTATTAAAAGCTACTGCTTTGGGGGTTATATAAATTTAGCTTCGAAGTAACTGAAATGGAATTCTAATATTTTGTGGTGTTGATATAGATAGGTTAAGATGAGGTTGTTCTACTGTATATGTTTTATTATTTTTACACCCTGCCAAATGGTGTTTTTTTAATTCTATTAAAAATAGTAACAGCTCGTCCAAACCTTTCTAATCTACCTTACATAGTATATGTAGTAATAAATTTAAAGGAGGAATCTAGTATGTCTTATTACTACAATGATTATTGTAAGGATTACAAAAAGAAATATCATGATTGTCATAAAAGCAGTAAGAGTTATGACAAATGTGATAAAAAACATGAGGAAAAGCCTTGGTTTAATGTAAAAGTGAATTGTTGTTCTGATGATAACGGATACAATCTTGTAAGAGCATCTGCTTTTAGAGCTGTGAGCACAGTTAATCAGAATGTACCAGCAAATACATTTGTTAAAGTTTTATTCCAAAATGAACAATTTGATTTAGCAAATGAATATAACCCTGCAACATCCATTTTTATACCAAAGGCAAGAGGTGTTTACTCTGTTATTGGAACAATTGCGTTCATTCCCAATAATCTAAACGCAAACTATAGAGCGCGGGTAGAAATTCGAGTTAATGGAAATCCGGCAATTGCAATAGATAATGATTTTTTTGGTCCAATAAACTTTGCCAATGTTGTAGCTGTTTCATCAATAATTCAATTGAATGCAGGGGATGTAGTTGAGGTTTTTGCACAAAGTAGCGTAGCTGGAGTTATTTCTACTGTAGAAAATAGTACGCATTTTGAAGCTGCAAGATTTCCTTCTCCAACAGAATAAGTGATATGAAATCTCTTCAGTAATTTTATCTAAGTAAATTCCCTAATTTAAATAAGGCCTGCATAAATGCAGGCCTTATTTTTTTCGATAAAAAAGGGGATGTTTTCGGGGATTTCTCAAGACAGAATCAATTATACTCTATACCTATACAGTTCTTTGAAAAAAGAATAGTGTGGGGATAGTGTAGCCCCTTTATCAAAACGTTACCGGAGAACGGGCAGTGGCGGTAAGAATCCGTAAAAAGACAAAAAGACCAATTGGATTTATATATTCAGCCACGGTGCATTTGTATAGTGGCTTTTGTGTTTCTTATTGAGTTTAGTATTTTCTCTACTAGATTCATAAGTGACATAAAGGAAATTATTAAAAAAGATTATTTCTCCCCAGAGGGGCAAATGGCTGAAGAACAATTAAAAGTCGAGTTGCAGAAATTTGGAGAATTTAACTCATTAAAAGAAGCAAGAAAGTTTATTTACCGTTACGTTCATAGGAATCCAGAATGGTTCAATAGAAGTGGTGATGTGAATGAATATAACAATAAGCAGTCAAGGCTGGACGTAGATGATGTATGGCATGAAAATGTGTTTAAAAACGAACATCCAAAGATATATATAAATCTTGAAGATTTAAAAAAATAAAAGTAGCGAATCCGCTGCTTTTATTTTAATAAAAAAGCATTTTAAACATTTCTTATAGCATCGAATACTTATGTAAATATGGGAAACAGATTTGATTCTTGGAATGAGGGTATCGGTGTGGATATAACACATATTATGGCGAGAATAGTAGTTAATGGGAAAAATCTTCCGTTTACTTCAGTTAGAACCTCTGCGTGGATTAATGGACTTGCGAATGATTTAATTGTTACGACTAAGCAAAGAGTGAATGAGCTTTATCGGTTTATGTAGTCACGGGTGCCAGTTATGCTAACAATGTATTTCCTTCAGGGTGCTGACGTGATGAAATTTGCTAGGGTTGCTGGGGTTGATGAAAATATATATATCATTTTATTTGGTGATAAGACAAACTTTAAGTAGCCTAACAGCTACTTTTTTATTTTGAACAGAGAAAAAGAACCTGTAGTGGCTCCCTTTCACAATACTACCTTATACTTATTGATTTTCCGCTTAACATCCATAAAAACTAATAGTGCTGCAATAGCGCAAAGACCTTTAAACCATAGAAATTCAGAAGAAAATAGTCCGCCAAAGAAAGCGACCTAGTGTACAAAACAAGTAATACCAAATAACCAAAGCATGAACTTTAATTCTTTTGATGAATATGTATAGTTTTTAAATCTTTACCACATATGTATCAACTCCTATTCTTCTGATGTTCTGTAGTTTTTCTTGATGATATCTCGCATGTTTAAGACAAAGAAATGTAGGAGGTTTTTTCTTTGTCTGAAAGTTCAAAAAGATATATAATAATTTTCTGACTATTAAATTTTGGAGGGGTACAAATGAAAAATGAAGTGTTGCACACGCAAGAAGATATTATTAAAATGCTTGATTCATTATTAAGACCAGCAGAACCGTTTTGGAATGAATTTTATACGAATAGAGAAAAAGATGTTCCGTTTTTTGAAAATGTTCCAGATGAAAATCTAGTTTCCTATATACAAAAAGAATGGATTTCTAAAGGGAAAGTATTAGAGCTTGGATGTGGCCCAGGAAGAAATGCAATTTATTTAGCGACTGAAGGATTCGATGTAACCGCAGTGGATTTATCTATAGAGGGCATTAATTGGGCAAAAGAGAGGGCGTTAGCAAAAGGAATAGAAATTGATTTTATTTGTAATTCGATTTTTAATCTAGAGTGTCAAAATGATTTTGATTTTGTGTACGATTCGGGCTGTTTACATCATATTCCACCGCATAGGAGAATAAATTATGTGAATTTAATTAAAAACTCATTGAAATCAGGTGGTTATTTTGCATTAACATGTTTTGCAGCAGGTGATTTAGATGAGCGAAATGGATCAGAAATAACGGATTGGGACGTATATAGAGGGTGGAGTTTACAAGGTGGCCTTGTATATTCAGAAGAAAAATTAAGAGAGATATTTGACGAGTTTAAGGTGATCGAGATTAGAAAGATGAAGCAAATTGACCAACCAAATACTATGTTTGGAGAATCATTTCTTTGGACAGCATTATTTAAAAAGAAATAAGAACGTAGATAATTGACAAACTTATCGTTTTTATAGAAAATACACTTATGGGAATGTACGTTCGATTTTATTTACCAATGTATGTTTTGCATAAATACATAATAAGGGGTAACTAACTGTTACGATTTATTTAACCAATTATAACGAAAGTTAATTAAATATATCAGTAAGCCCTGCTAGTCAAGTGATTGGCTAGTAGTGAGGGTTAACTGCGGGCAATCCCTAAAGCTGATTGAACTACAACGTGGCTAGAAATGGTGAGCGTGAATGTTGCGAAAGCAGAAAAAATCAATCAGATGGTGCAAGGTTAAATCCTAAACACTAGAACAATGGGTCTTCCGCCTCGAATCATCTAAGTCAAAATGGATAAGATGAACGTTCAACGACTATCTCGTATAACTGACGAGAGTACACCACAAGCCTATGGTGGTGGAAAAATCCTCTATCTCTAAGTAGATAAACATATAGTCTGCGCTCATGTGAAAGCATGAGAAGTTCATAAGAGAACTGGCTAAGGAATTGCGCCCTTAGTTGAACGAGATAAATTTAATTAAATCTATCAAGTCTCATTGAATCTATGCATTATGGTAAATGCAATGAGGTGAGAATAATAATGAAATTTTCACGAGTTAGTCAAGTATCGGAATTAACAGGTTTGTATCCGAGTAGTCTTAGGAGAATGCTGGTGGAACACGCTACTATTCAGAAGAACAAATCTTTCAGTATCTGAAAGGTGAGTGCCGAATAATCGCACAGTAAAGGAGTAGGCTTCTGATGATATTGGCGAAGAAAGTCAGACTGATTCCAACGCCTGAACAAGAAAAAGTGCTTAGAAATCATGCTGGTGCTGCAAGATTCGCTTATAACTATTGTAAAAGAATGAGTGATAGATACTATAAGCTATTTGGAAAATCTGTTTCACAGTTAGCTTTACAGAAACGATTTACAAAGATCAAGAAGCGAAAGAGATATGAGTGGTTAAATGCCATTAACGCACAAGTTCCTAAACAGGCTTCAAAAGATTTTGATACGGCGAGAAAACATTCGTTCAAAAAGTACAAAAATGGTTATCACACTTCTTATAAATCCAAAAAAGATTTAATCCAAGGATTTTATGCCAATTATGAAAGACTGATTATAGGAAAGAAAGTAGTTCATATTCAGTCTATTGGAAAAGTGAAAACAAGCCAACAACTACCAAGAAACAAAAAACCATCCAATCCAAGAGTTACCTGTGACGGTCGTCACTGGTGGATTAGTGTAGGGTTCCAAGAAGACTTTGAATCACAAGAACTAACCAATGAGTCGATTGGTGTGGATGTTGGTTTAAAAGAGCTGTTTGTAGCTTCTAATGGTACGAAAGAACGAAATATAAACAAAGATGCTAAGGTTAAAAATCTTTTGAAAAGGAAAAAATCAGCACAAAAAGATATGTCTAGGAGATTTAAAAAAGGTGTAAAAATTCAGTCTGCCGGATATGAAAAAGCGAAAACTGAGCACCTGCGGTTATCTAGGAAAATTACGAATATCCGAAATAACCATATCCATCAAGCAACAGCTCAATTGGTGAAAAACAAACCAATGAGAATTGTTGTGGAAGACTTATCTATCTCAAACCTGTTAAAAAACAAAAAACTATCGAAAGCATTTTCATTTCAAAAATTAAACTTCTTCTTCCAATGTTTGTCATACAAGTGCGAGAAGTATGGCATTGAGTATGTAAAAGCTGATAAATGGTTCGCCTCAAGCAAGATTTGTTCATGTTGCGGAGTAAAATACGACCATTCAGTTCAACCAGAAGGACAGTGGAGTTTAAAAATACGTGAGTGGCGTTGTGTTGAGTGCAATAGCCATCACGATAGGGATGTAAATGCTGCGATAAATTTATCAAGATGGGTAAAATAAATGCTTGATAATAGGAGGTAACGATACTGCCTCGTGTGGAGTGTTATACCCCTCGTCCCTTCGGGGTTGCGAGAACACGATGAAGCACTAACTTGTATAAATTTGATTGAATTGTATAGATTTAGTTAAGTTTATCGTATCGGCTGTCTCTATATGAGTACTACAAATCAAAAAATCACTACGTTTTTAATGTTCGAAGGTAAAGCTGAGGAGGCGATGAATTTTTACACGTCGCTATTCGATCGATCAGAAATTGTAAATATCTCTCGATACGATGAAAATGGACCAGGTAAAGAGGGTTCTGTCATTCATGCAACTTTTACATTAAATGGTCAAGAGTTCATGTGCATTGATAGTTATGTAAAGCATGCTTTTACATTTACACCATCTATGTCACTTTATGTAACTTGTGAGACAGAAGAAGAAATTGAAGCGGTCTTTCATAAGTTAGCGCAGGATGGATCTGTACTAATGCCTTTAGGTTCTTATCCATTTAGTAAAAAATTTGGTTGGTTAAATGATAAGTATGGTGTGTCTTGGCAGTTAGCGCTTGCGGAATAAATAAATTGTAATTGATTTGTTTAATGGGTTTAGTTCAGAGGGTGAAAATTTAAATAATATATATAAAGGTGTTCCAACCGTCAACAGGTTTGGAATGCCTTTTTATATGTAATTGATTTGCTTAAATGAATTTATATTTTTCTATTTAGTTAGAATATTTTATTTTTCTTACTACTTTTTATTTGTTAATATAAATATAGAAAAATATGTATTAATTATTGGTTAGGTGAATAGAAAAAGGAAAGCATAAATAGTAAATGATCTTACACTTAAAATGTAACAAGATAGCTAGGGGGAATAGTTATAATGGATACAACTCAACAAAACAGTAATGCATGGGATAAGAAGGTGGAAGAAGGTTCTAGATATACGCAGCCTGTAAGTAGCGAGGTTATTGAGAAAAGCAAATCAGGTGAATGGGAGATTACAGTCACTACGGAAAAATCAGTTCCTAGAGAGTGGTTTCCAAAGTCATTAGATGGATTAAAGATACTTTGCTTAGCATCAGGTGGCGGACAACAAGCACCAGTTCTAGCTGCTGCTGGAGCAGATGTAACAGTTACTGATATATCTAAGAAGCAATTGGAACAAGATGAAAAGGTAGCAAAACGGGATGGTTTGACTTTAAAAACCGTACAAGGAGATATGTCAGACCTTGGTGATCTTGAGGATGAATATTTTGATATTGTTGTAAATCCTGTTTCTAATTTGTTTGTAAAAGATGTTCATCTTGTATGGAATGAAGTTTCTAGGGTTTTAAAGAATAAAGGTATTCTTATTGTTGGATTTACAAATCCGTTACTATGGATTTTTGATGATAACCAAGAACAAAAAGGTATTCTTGATGTTAAACATTCAATTCCTTCATCAACATTGGATTATTTACCAGAGGATGAAGTTCAAGATTACATCAATTCAAATCAAACAATAGAATATGCGCATACTTTAGAAGACCAAATCCAAGGCCAAGTTGAAGCTGGTTTTGCTATAACAGGTTTTTATGAGGATGATTTTGGTGGAACAAGGATATTAGATAAGCATATTAAAACATTTATTGCGACAAAAGCTATAAAGTTAAAGATGGATTAAGAATTTTTGTTTGTCGCACGGGGCGTTAGTCGAAGAAGGTTCTTAAAATAGAAAAGGATGGCGAAACTATTCTCAAAACAAGTTTTACACTACTAATTGTATAATTAGGTTATGCTTTTATATTAAGAATTTTGCTGACCGAATCTTTTCCCGAGTTTAGCTAACAATTCAGGTTGATCGCTTTGGCTCATTATAACT
Source organism: Bacillus sp. FSL K6-1218 (assembly GCF_038006445.1). Taxonomy (NCBI): domain Bacteria; kingdom Bacillati; phylum Bacillota; class Bacilli; order Caryophanales; family Bacillaceae; genus Bacillus; species Bacillus sp. FSL K6-1218. Next base: position 2,404,317 of record NZ_JBBOVE010000001.1, read on the forward strand.
TCAATAAAGATAAGTTGATTCTTATTAAAAGTTATATTTGTTAAGACTTCTGCTAATTCTGCTTCATTTTCTACTTTAAATGTTAGACTTTTTTCTTCTGATCCAAATACCATTGATAGTTTATTGTAATCCCACATTTGTATATCATTATAAAGTTGGTTTTGGCCGTGAATGGCACGTTCAACAGTGTATCCGTTGTTATTGATTAAAAATATAATCGGTTTTAAATTTTGACGTAGTATAGTTGATAACTCTTGGGCAGTTACTTGGAAAGAACCATCACCAATAATTAAAATGTTGCGCCGTGATAAATTGGCGAGCTGTGTACCAAGTAGAGCGGGCAGTGTATATCCGATAGATCCCCATAACGGTTGTCCTACATATGCAGTGTTATTAGGTAGAGGGATAGCAGCACTACCAAAGAAAGGTGTTCCTTGCTCTACAATTAAGACGTCGTTTTCTTGTAAGAAATGGTACATTTGCTGCCAAAAACGTTTTTGTGTGACCATTTGTGCTTTTGGAATGAACTTTTCAGTAAAAGGTGATGATTCTAAAATAAATGGCTTAACGTCAAGGGTATCTTTATTACGATGCTCAATTGAATCACTTAAATGTTGTAAAACATCCTGCATTACAACTGGACCGTATTTTTTATCTATAATTTTCACAGTGTAGGGATGGATTTCTATAACTTGTTCTTTTGTAAAACCTTGTGTGAAGCCGCCTGTAATAGTATCAGTTAACTTCACACCAATACTAATAATACAATCAGATTCATCAATTCTTTTTCGCAAGTACGGAGAACTTACATCACCAGTATAAACACCTATAAATTGAGGGTGTTTTTCTGGGAATATTCCTTTTCCCATACTGAACGTCGCGATGGGAAACCCAGTTTTTTCTACGAATTGATGTAAACTTTCTTTAGCGTGAAATCAATCTACTTCAAAATCAGCTAAAATTACAGGTTTTTTGGCGTTATTTATTATTGAAGTGGCATGTAGAAGCATTTTATCCAGCGTTTCTTTATTACTTAAAATCGGTTTATATAAAATTGGTTCCGTAGGTTTATTAATTGGTTTATTATACACATCAATCGGCAAATTAATATGAACAGGGCGTTTTTCATTCCAACATGCACGTAATACACGGTCAATTTCCTCAGCTGCATGCTCAGGTGTTACATTTGTTTGTGCCACAGTGATTTCTCGATACATATTGGAAAAGTGATCGAACTTTCCATCGCCTAGCGTATGATGGACGATTGCTCCATTTTCCATTACTTTTGTTGGTGGCGTACCCGTGATTTTTATAACTGGCACGTTTTCTGCATATGAGCCAGCAATACCGTTAATGGCGCTTAATTCTCCGACACCGAAAGTAGTAATAAGAGCAGCGATTCCTTTTATGCGAGCGTACCCATCTGCTGCATATGCAGCATTTAATTCGTTACAATTGCCAATCCACTTTAAATTTTCATGTGCTACTACATCATCTAAAAAGGCAAGATTATAATCACCAGGAATCCCAAATATATGTTCAATTCCTAATTCGTGTAGTCTATCCAATAAATATGTACTTACAGTATATTGTTTTTTCAAATGAATCATCTCCTAATTATGCAATGAATGTTTCAATAGACTGAACAAGTTCTAATGCGTTGATTAAAATATTCATTACTAGATTGTGGTATAATTTACATACAGGGGGAAAGTAGATGACACAACATAAAGAAGAACAGATGAATGAGGCATTAGCATTATTTTATTTTGCATATAAAACATTTACTGAAAAGCCAGATGAAATTATAAAAGAATATGGCATTCAACGAGTACATCATCGAATTTTATTTTTTATCGCACGTTTTCCAGGGATAAGTGTAAATGAGTTATTATCACTATTAGAAATAAGTAAACAAGCTCTCCACGGGCCGCTACGTCAACTTGTGGAAAAGGGCTTAATTGAGAGTAATGAAGCTATGCATGATCGACGTGTGAAACAGTTGTCTTTAACAGAAAAAGGTACAGATTTAGAGAAAAAACTGAGTGATGTACAAAGACAACAAATGGGTGCTATTTTTTCAAAATTTGGTGAATCATGTGAGGACAATTGGCACCAAGTTATGAATGAAATGGCAAATAGCCGATCAGGTTTTGATGCTTGGATATCGAAACGGGAAATACCAGTCGATCAAAAATAATGAAAAAGCTTCTGTTTTTATCGTTTGAAAAAGAACAAATTTTATCCATACATTTGGCAACTATCGATTGGTCATAGAGTGAATGGATAAAAAGATACATTACTAGATACTTTATACGTGTACGTAATGGAACAATAAAATTCACATTTCCGAAAGGGGAATTATAATGATAAAACTTGTACTTATTCGTCACGGACAAAGTTTATGGAATCTTGAAAATCGCTTTACTGGATGGACAGATGTTGATCTATCAGAGAATGGATTAAGTGAAGCGAGAGAAGCAGGAGCAATATTAAAGAAAAACGGATATACTTTTGATGTGGCTTATACATCTGTATTAAAACGCGCAATTCGGACGTTATGGATTGTACTTCATGAGATGGATCTTACTTGGGTCCCAATACATAAATCTTGGAAGCTAAATGAAAGACATTATGGTGCATTGCAAGGGTTGAATAAAGATGAAACTGCTCAAAAATATGGTGAGGAGCAAGTTCATATTTGGAGAAGAAGTGTTGATGTAAGACCACCGGCTCTTACTGAAGACGATCCTCGATATGAAGCGACCGATCCAAGATATAAAACACTCAAAAAAGGTGAATTTCCATTAACTGAATGTTTAGAGGATACGGAGAAGAGAGTACTTGCTTATTGGCATTCAGAAATTGCGCCGACATTAAAAAGTAGTAATAAAGTAATTATTTCATCACACGGTAACACAATTCGCTCGCTAGTAAAATATTTAGACAACCTTTCAAGTGATGGTGTAGTTTCATTAAATATTCCAACTAGCATTCCGCTTGTTTATGAATTAGACGAAAACTTACGTCCGATTCGTCATTATTATTTAAGTATGGATGGAGAAGTACCTGAAGGGGGAATTCCGAAACATATTTCTTTTTAATACGAAAATTTGAAATGAATGCTTGTCTACATATACAATATAGACTCATGGTAAAGTGAAATTTTAATCAGTGGGGGGCTTACTGCCCACAAAAAAGACGTGGCACCTTCTAATATATATGCAATGTAGCTAAATTTAGAAGCTTGTCCACGTCTTTTGTCATAAAGAGAGCAGCTTGCGCATGTAATGATATCGTGAGTAGTTTTTGAATGGAGGGTGATGTGATTAATGATCTCTAACATTCGAATTGGCTTATTTGTTTTAGCGATTGTCTTTGTAGTCCTTGTTTTCTTTTATTGGAAAAATGAGGAGTTGTACGAGGAGAAAAAGCAACGTATTAGAAAGACTTGGTATGGTTTGTTTATCATATCTGTCACCGTGTATTTCATGATAAAAGGAATCGATTTAACCCTCTGGAAAAATCTTTTAATGTTTACTGCAATGGTTATTTTTGTTGATATTGCGTTCATTTTAACACCTAATATTTCAGAAATATGGGGTGCGAAATTTAGCGATATTGGCAAGACAGTTCAATCAATCAAACGATCATTAATTGCATCTAAAGCGAGAGGAGAAATATACACGACAATTATTCAAAATGTTAATCCATCAGTTTTCGGTACGATGGAATGGCATACGGAAGAGGAATATACAAAGAGCTTAAATGCATTTTTAGATTCATATGGGGAAAAGATTGGCGCGAAAATTGTTGTTTTTGAAGCCGCGAAGGAATTAAATACAAACTTTCGTGGTATTCGCTCGCAATTTAGTATTATCGTTCCGTTAGAACATATCGAGCAATTGAATGAGCAGAAAGCGGTACAAGTAGAAAATGTCGGGATCATACCAGCAAAAATAGTAAGTGACGTTTTCATTGTTATTGATGGAAAGAAAAATAACCTGCAAGATCGGGATTTTGAAAATGTATATAATTTAACAATACATCATAGTTATTTTAGTAAATAAGGACAGAATCTTTTTCTGTCCTTTTCTTCTATACATAAATTAAAAACAAAATCCGACAAAGTTGAATAAAATTGGACAATCATTCCTACACTAGCATGTAGAGGTGATTGTAGTGGTAAAAGATTATGACAATGATTTTTTTAAAGAAGATAACGAAGATACAACAGATTTCTCTTTAATAAAAGGGGATGCGTTGCAGCAAGTAGAAGAATTAGAAGAAGAATTAAAAAGAAAATCATAAGTGTACACTCTTTCTACATTTGCTATATAATATAAATAAAAGGTTGTATCTTTTTGAAAAGGGGGAGAAGAGATGGCTGAAGTCAATGTACAAAAGTCTTCGTTTTTTAAAGAAAAAAAAGAAGAATCCAATACAGATTTCTCTCTTGTGAAAGGTGCATTAACGGAGAATATAAATCGGTTAGAGAAACTGATGAATAATAGCAGTTCAAAATATATACAGGTGAAAAAAACAAAAGAAAATGCATAGAGCATTTTCTTTTGTTTTTTATTTAATAGTAAACTTATCTTTTACTTTTTCAGGTAAATCTGCTTTCTGAATCTCTTCATAGGACTTTACTTCAATTGATGATATTTCATTGTTGCTATTATCATTTTGATCTACATAAAGGCGTAAAAACGCGTCTTCATTTAATTTATGATTGTTTTCCTTTTTTGTACTTCTAAATGTAATTTGTTTTTTGACGCCATCTTCATCATATGCGGGCAGCGTATAGTTTCGTAAGTTTCTACCATCTACTTTTTCGATAGTTCCTTCGCCTTTTATCTGCATGTAATATACATCTTTACCAATTCTATTTAGTGACGCTCTCTCACAGCCAATAGTAAAACTAAAAAATAATAAACATAGTGTAATAATTGCTAAAAACTTTTTCATTTTCTTTATCTCCTTTAATGTGTTTCTTTAAAAAGTATACGACTATTATTAAATGAGAAAAATCGATGTAGATTACAACGCCCTTACAATGTTGTAAGAGTGTTGTACATAAAATGAACAATAAAAGTTAAAAGAAAGATAAAATAATGAATCATGGTATAATGATATGAGACTTACATATTATTTTTTCATTTTGAGAGGAGCTTGAAAAATGTATTCTACTTTAGAACAATTAACAAAGCACCCTGTATTTTTTCATTTTGCAGAAATTTCAAAGATTCCTAGAGGATCAGGTAATGAAAAGGAAATTAGTGATTATTTAGTGGGCTTTGCAAAAGAGCGTAACTTAGAAGTCATTCAAGATGAAGCATTAAATGTCATTATTAAAAAAGAAGCAACAGCTGGTTATGAAAATGTACCAGCTATTATTATTCAAGGTCATATGGATATGGTTTGCGAAAAAAATCAAGCAACAGTACATGATTTTGAAAAAGATCCAATTGAATTACGAATCATTGGGGACATGTTATATGCAAATCAAACAACTTTAGGTGCTGATAATGGTATTGCAGTTGCGTATGCATTAGCTTTATTAGATTCAAAAGAAATTCCGCATCCAGCACTTGAAGTCGTTATCACTACTGAAGAAGAAACGACAATGGGTGGGGCTTTTGCTATTGATCCAAATCATTTTGAAGGAAAGATATTTATAAATATTGATTCTGAAGAAGATCATAAATTACTTGTAAGTAGTGCAGGTGGTGCGAAAGCTGTTGAAACAATTCAAGTAATTTGGGATGAAACGCCAGCGAATATGGATGCATACCGTCTATATGTTGGTGGTCTAAAAGGCGGCCATTCTGGTATGGAAATTGATAAACAACGCGGTAATGCGAACAAAGTATTAGGACGAGTATTACGTGATTTATCAGTACATACGGAGTTTTACATAAGTGAAGTTCACGGCGGATTAAAAACGAATGCAATTCCGCGTGAAAGTGTAGCTACAATTTTAATTCGTACAGAAGATGTAGGACAAGTAGAAGAAAAACTAGAATCATGGACACGTGTATTACAAGAAGAAATGCGTGCTGTTGATCCAGATGTTCATGTTACACTGACAAAATTGGATGAAAAAGTTGAAAAAGTATTTGCTAAAGAGACACAAAAGCAGCTTATTTCATCATTATTCTTAATTCCGAATGGCATTCAAAGTATGAGCATGGATATTAAAGGTCTTGTAGAAAGCTCAACAAATTTAGGCGTTATTGAAACGTTGCAAGATGAAATTAAATTACGTAACGAAGTGCGAAGTTCTGTAAGTAGTTTAAAACAACATGTTGCAGAAGAAATCAAATATATTGCTGAATTAGTTGGTGCTACATTTGAAATAGAGTCAGAGTATCCAGAATGGCCATACAATCCAAACTCACAAATTCGTAATTTATTTGAAAAAGTACATCAAGAAAAATACAATAAAGAAATTGAAATCTTCGCTGTACATGCGGGGATTGAGTGTAGCGCATTCGTTCAAAAGATGCCTGAATTAGATGCAATTTCATTCGGACCAGACATCTTTAACGTCCACACTCCAGATGAACATATCAGTATCTCTTCTGTAGTGAATAACTGGGGATTCTTCGTTGATGTAATGAAGGGTACGAAAGAATTAGCTAAGTAATAACGACGAAATAAAAAGGAGCCTATAAAAATTTATAGGCTCCTTTTTTGTATTGGAATTTATCTCGCTATTTGCCGGGCAGTAAGACTCCCACCTCAAAATCCAGCGAGAGCAAAGAAGTTAGGCGGGGATCGGGCAGCCCGTAAAAGCCCGATTAGTTTAACTAATAATCAGTGAGGGATGAATAAAACCCCACTGATTAAAGTTTTACTTTATGAGAAGTCGTTTTTCGTTAGTATGTAATATTAAGCTTGAACAATTAATAAGGATGAATTGTTGATGTTTTTTAGTACTGATGAAGGGGTGGAGAAATGAAGGGAAGAAAGCATTTTATTGTTTGTATGGTTTTATTGTTCTTCACATTTAGTTTTATTGGTGTTCAGAAAATAATAGCAGAAGAAGTGGAATTTTCAGGAACAACAGCTCCATTGAATGTAAATGTTAGAGGTGCAAAAAGTTTGAATGCAAATATTGTAGATGTGATTCCCGAAAATACAAAAGTATCTTTTAAAGGATGGGAGTATGGTGAAGCGGTTAAAGATTACTGGACAGGAAGTTTAGATAATCGTTGGTTTTATTATTTTAAAGATGGAAAAAAAGTATATATAACGTCAGCGTATATTAATGGAAATCCTCCAAGTACACCAACAGACCGTAAATTATCTGTACCTAACATATTACAAGAAAGATCAAATTGGTGTTGGGCAGGCACTTCGGTCTCAGTTTTAAATTATTTTGGGAAAACTCCTTCACAAGATCAGTACGTTAGGTATGTCAAGGGTGGCTCATATAATACCCCTGCAACTTCACGTGAAATACAATATGGATTATCGGGATATGGTGTTAGTTCAGCTATAAGTTCTGGAGCAAAATCGTATGATTGGTTCAAAAATCAAATTAATAGTAATCAGCCGATGATTGCACTCATTATGTGGCAAAATGGAGCTAACATCGGACACTTTCTAGTACTTGATGGATTTTATAAAGGGACAAATGGAACAGATTATATAACGTACATGGACCCTTGGTATGGTGATCATTATAATCATAATTTCAGTACGTTCCATAACAATAATAATTTTTGGTGGAGTGAAACTGTTTATAATATCCATGCAAACTAATAATATTAAAAGCGGAGGTTCATAAATGGGAAAACTACTTAAGCTTGTGATACCGTGCATGTGTTTAATGACCGTTATTATTTTCGCTAGTAAAATTAGTTATGCATCAAAAAATAAAAGTGAATCAGTACAATCGATCGCATTAAAAGATTATCAATATAGTAAGGGAAGTTCTTCTGAAAATTTAAGTTTTGAAAAAATAACAACATCTCCATTTTCGTTACCAATCTATGAAACAATTCCAGCACAGCAAATTTTAAATAGCTCTGAATTTAAGCATTTACTATTACCAACAAATGAAAAGCTATGGTTTATTATGAAGGGTGAGCAGCCAGAAGGACTGATTGTTGCGAATGATACTGAACCGATTCGAACGGGCGGAGAAAATAGAAGTAAAGATTTATATGGATTATATAAAGCAATAAAAAATAATACAAATGAAACAAAAGATATTAGTTATTTCGAATTTGAAGGGCAAGGAATATTGGTAGTAAATCAAAATAATGATCAAGAAATATACCTTAGTAAAGGTGCTGCTGCCATATTAAAACTTCCTGCTGGTCAAAAGGTATTGAGCAGTGAAGTAATACAGAAAATGAAAGAGAGAATTGTAACTAGTTTTGAAAAGTAGGAAGTGCTAATTCTTTTTTGTGTTTATACAAGGTTGAACAGGTAACAGGATTAATGGTAGCATTAGGGCTGTTTAAAAGCTAGTATTGAATATAAAAAGGTTAGAGAAGTTAATTCTCTAATCTTTTTATATTCTGCTATCTACTGTACAACCTTTTTGCATAGCTGAATTTCCTTATTAGAAAATAAGGGTGCATCTATAAAACCATAATGATAAACTAAAATACCTAATTCCACTCTAGAATTAATATGCCATTTTTCTTTAATATGATTAATTATCGTTGAAATTCTTCTAGGGGTAACATATATTTTTCTGGAAATTTCTGCATCTGTATATCCTTTTGCTACATAAATAGCCACTTCTAACTCTCTTTCGGTTAACATTCTTTTCATAAAATAAGCCCCTTCGAAATTGTTTATATAAAATCAAAAGAAACTATTAAAAGAAATAAAGATCAAAAATCATATTTATTTCTTTTAATTTCGCTATTTGCGGGCAATAAGATTCTCACCTCAAAATTTAGCTGTGGCAAAGAAATCGAACTACCTGTAAACGCCTGCTTGGAGTGGACTAATAATCAGTGGTGATGAATAAAACTCCCATTGGTTATTAGTGAACTTTATTGTAATAATTTCTCATATTGTGATACAAGTTTGTGAAAAAACTATAAATCCATATAAATAGTAATTGTAACTATACTAATTTTACATTACATTAAAAGTTGGAAAATATTCTTATACTCATAAAGTGTTACATTTGAGGGAGGAAAGATGGAATTCTACAATCTTGGTATTATTATTAAAGGACTTAGAAAGAAAAAAAATATGTCACAATCTGAATTATGTCATGGAATATGTTCACAAAGCCAAATTAGTAAGATAGAAAAAGGGATTATTTATCCATCTAGCATATTGTTGTATCAACTATCTGAAAGACTTGGTATTGATCCAAATTATATATTTGCACTGACTAAAAATAAAAAAATAAAATATATTGAAAATGTAAAATGTGTAATGAGAGATTGTGTGAAACAAAAAGAATATAATGAGCTTTACGAAATAGTGAAAAAAGAGAAAAACGAAAATAATTTCCAATCAAAAGAAGATAAACAATTTCTATTATGGCATGAAGCGATTGCTATATATTATGTAAATGGAGCAACAATTAATGCTTTTGACATTTTAAATAGAGCACTAAAACAAACTTTAAGTAGTAGTAACTTTTTATCAGAAAAAGAAATAAGCATAATGAATTCAATTGCTATAATACATGCAGAAAATGAAGAGTATGAGAAAAGCATAAATATATTAAAACAAAGTTTAATTAATTTTAATAAGATAGAATTTCCTAGAGAAAAAGAAATCAAATTAAGACTCATTCATACGTTAACAAAATGTCTACACCTTGCAAATCAATATGAAGAAGCGATAAAGTATAGTGAAATAGGTATAAAATTAGCCATAAATATGAATACTTTATACTTATTAGGTGAATTATTCTTTGAAAAAGGTGCAATTTTATTAAAAGTTCAGCACTCTAATGAAGTTGGTTTAACATACATAAAAAAGGCATTATTTATATTTGAACTAACAGAAAGAAAACAATATATAAAAATGATCAAGGATAAATATATTAAAAATGAAGAATAAACAAGAAACAATCCTAACATAAGCTATTTTTAATTGGTATTTATTCCTAAAAAAAGTACTGTAATACGAACTATTCCTTATTGTTGTTTATTGCTAAAATAAGTACCGTAATATTAGATAAAAATAAAGGGTGGCATTTTATGAAATCAAGAGGGATTACTCGTAAAGCAGATAGCATGGGGCGTATTGTTATTCCAATGGAAATAAGACGGAGTTTAGGAATTGTAGAAAAAGATTCTCTTGAAATGTTTATAGAAGAGGATCAGATTATTTTACGAAAATATCAATCTCCAAGAGCTTGTGCACTTACAGGTGATATTTCAGACAGCAATATTTCGTTAGCGAATGGGAAGATTATTGTAAGTCCAGAGGGGACGGAACTATTAATAAAGAAGTTACAGCAATATCTTTTAAAATAAAAGGTAAGTAAGGATTTTAAAATAGAATATTCTTGTAAAGAAAGTCCTCTATTATTTAGGGGGCTTTTTTATCCCGCTATTTGCCGGGCAGTAAGACCCCCACCTAGAAATTCAGCGGAAGCAAAGAAGTTAGGCGGGGGCCCTGTTGCCCGTAAAAGCCCGATTGGTGAGGGCTGATTAAAGTTCCACTTTATTGCAGTTAGTGCAATGAAATACAAATTACCTTAAAAATAGTCTGACTATTTTTTATAAAAAAACTATTCGTTTACATTTTTTGGTTTCGTGTTATATTTTTATTGTTAATATTAGTGTATTGAAAATTCTGATTTCAATCTTAGGAAAATTCTAGGGAAAGGAATATTTGTGCTTGAATTGAAAATCCTATAAACATAGTTTGAAAGTAAAGTATGAAAATAAATCTCCATTAAATATACTAATTTAATGGAGATTTACGGGGTTAATGTAACTAAAAAGAAATTTTGTATACCCCACGTTTATTCTCTGTAATTTGGTAACTGTAATAGCTCTGACGAAAAGCAAAGGAGCAAAAAAGAAGTAGGTAGTTTATTTAATAGAAGATATGGTGTAAAAAAATAAAACAACGGAGGTTTTATAATGAATAAAGGAATACTGCAGATTACAGAAATCGAAGAAATTAGCATTCCTAATGTATTGAAGGATAAAATCAAGAATCTAATAGACCATGAATTAAAAACTCATAATCCTTATACTTGTGATCAAGAAATAGCTGCAAGCTTTTCAAGAGAGTGGCTTAATTGTTTGATTGATTATTCAAAGAAAACTTCGAATTCAGATATGAAAAAACTACTACATATGATAAAAGTAGCGAATTGTGGTGGAAACGTACCACCTACTCTTATTAAAAATATTCCATGTGATCCTATGGAAACCCTATTACCTGGGGAAAATCGCAAAGGTTTTAATTATGGTGAAGACGAAGACGATAGAATGAAAAAATATTTTTATGCAGAATGGGTCACATGGCTTTTTGCCACACTTTTTAATTATGATGCTTTAATTCACCCATCCGAACATGCAGGGAAAAATAGATTTCACCTCATTTCCCCTTTGAACAACGATGAAGTTTTGCGAAATGTCGGTGCAAGCACCGGTGGCGGGAACTTTTATCAACATAACGATGCCACAGTGTATACAGATATGAAAGACCAATCAGATATTGAAGCAAGATTGAAAACATTCAATACGAATTTAGAAATTGTATCAAATAGACTTAATAAATCCGTGGAACGAATAGTGTCTGAAATTACTTGTGGAAAATTTACTAGAGTTGATGCTCTTTTATTAAAAGGAGTGTTAAATTTAAAAACTCAAACTCATATTGGAACGCCAAAATTACTTCAAAAGCATCTTGAAGAAAATCACTTCAGTAAAGATGATATATTGGCGATAAGTAAAATGCCTATTGCTCATATCGCAGGAATGGCGGATGGTGAAATATCGGGATTTGTAGGGGAAATAAACCAAATCATATTTTTAGATGATAATGGTGATATTATTGCAACTTGTTTGAATGGAGCAGAAAATAGATTGATTTATGTGGGAGAAAGTGAAGAAGAAAAATTGGAATTTGACATGTTTTTAGAACTCTTACGAACAACGCCCACTTATAAGGTTCCACTTACATCTGAAGATTTATTAATTATCCCAAATTCATACTATGGTAAACAAACAAATGTAACTCATGGTAGGGAAAGGTTATCTGAGGAAGAATATAAAATCCCGATTGGAGATAATAAGTACGGAAGAAGAATTGTTTGCAGGCAGTACGTTTCCAGCCGATTACGTGATCAGAAAGAAAGTTACTTTACAGATATCATTAACTAGTTTAAAGAGAGGAGGGGCGACGGGGAGGTTTGGGTTATAATAGCTCAAGCCTGCCCCTATTATTTGTATGGATTTTACTATTGAATTACTCATACTACTATTTTTAGTAGCTGTATTAGCAGGATGGATAGATACAATTGCTGGGGGCGGTGGTATGATAACTATCCCGATAATGTTATTAGTAGGTATGTCTCCTTCTGTAGCGATAGCAACTAATAAACTACAAGGGAGTAGCGGAACCCTCATGGCAACAATGATTTTTATTAAGAAGAAAGAAATTAATCTCAAAGATATGCGTTTGTCCATCTTAATGACCTTTTTGGGATCCGTTTTCGGTGGATGGCTTGTTTTACAGATACGGGCAGAATATCTAATCATGATATTACCTTTTTTACTTATTATTATTGGTCTTTATTTTCTATTATCTCCAAATATAGCAAACGAAGATCGACCGAGAAAAATAAGTATGTTGTTGTTTGCGTTAACAGTGGCTCCATTCCTTGGATTTTATGATGGTTTCTTCGGCCCAGGAACAGGTAGTTTAATTGCTTTAGCGTTCATTCTTTTATGTGGATATAGTGCTACAAGAGCAACTGCAAATGCTAAGATCTTGAATTTTACAAGTAATTTCGCTGCTTTGTTGTATTTTATTATTTTCGGCCAAATCGATTGGGCAATTGGGTTGATTATGATGCTTGGTCAAATTATAGGATCATATATTGGAGCGAAGATGGTGCTTACAAAAGGGACGTCATTAATACGACCAATAGTGGTTATTGTTTGCTTTGTCATGGCAATTAAAATTTTTTTACAAAATATAAACTAATATATTATTTGTATAGGGGCTAGATTGTTTTTATGCTCTTGTTGCATTATTACGCTATTTAAGTCGAGTTCAAAATTACACAATTTGACTAGTGTAATTTATTGCGTTATGCTTTTTTTATTATAAAAGAAAGGCTTGAAGATAATGATTCGTCGTTTGAGAAAGCTAAAAAATGTAGCAGTCGTAGTAAGCTTCTAAGTAAATAACAAAATATATAATACTTAGAAGCGAGGAATAAAGTTATGAAGGATCCATTATTTAATCATTGGTCAGAAACAAAATATATAAAAGATATAGTAACAAATCCACTCATTGAAGTAGGAGAGTACTCCTATTATTCAGGATATTATGGTCATCAAAATTTTGAAGATGGTTGTGTAAGGTATTTGTGGGGGGATGCTAAGTCACAAGCACTGTTTAATCCAATTGAACAGATGGGATGGCATCTTGATAAACTCATTATTGGGAATTATGTTTGCATTGCAAGTGGAGTAGTCATTTTAATGGGTGGTAACCATAATCATCACTCAGAATGGATTACAGTATATCCATTCGCTGAGCAAATTGAACAATCATATGAAACTAAGGGCGATACAGTCATTAAAAGTGATGCTTGGATTGGAATGAATGCTATAATAATGCCTGGTGTTACTATTGGTGAAGGTGCAATTGTTGCTGCAGGATCTGTCGTAAGTAAAGATGTTCCACCGTATACAATAGTTGGTGGAAATCCTGCTAAGGAAATAAAGAAACGATTCACTGATACAGAAATAAACATGTTAATGGAAATGCGTTGGTTTGATTGGGATAGGAAATTGATCGAGAAGGCAATTCTGCTGTTATCTAGTCCATCCATCGAACCATTATTTGCTTTTTATAAAAATGAAGTAAAAAATAAATAAATCAGTTAGAAAAACTACATTCAGTATAGGGTGTAGTTTTTTTATTACAAAAAACTAATAGTTTAGACTAAAGAAAATTTATCTCTAATATAAGTCTAGCAAATAGCTGAATTGAATAATTAAAATCCTTGATAGCTAATAAACGAATGCTTTGTTACCAGTGTGTCTCGATATTTAATTGGGACACACTGGTTTTATCCCGCTATTTGCCGGGCAGTAAGACCTCCACCTCAAATTTCAGCGAAAGCGAAGAAGTTAGGTGGGGGTCTTACTGCCCGTAAAAGCCCGATTGGTAAGGGCTAATAATTAGTGGGGGATGAACAAAACCCCCACTGATTAAAGTTTCACTTTATTTTTTGTAAATGTGGAACAAATGTATTATTTAGATTGTCTATTAATTGTAATCCTAAAAAATATGAAAGTGCGAATCATTTTAAAAAATATAAGGTGATTAAAAATAAGGATATGCGTGGGAATACAAAGTATCAGGGCACCTAAAAGTGTCAGATGAGATGGTCTATATGAAAGCAATCCTAACGTCTAATATGTATATACAATTTGAGAACACTGTCTATTTTTTTTGAGATTATGTTAGAATAACTCTTTTTTGAGTACAAAGATATTGGAGGTAACAGAAGTGAAAGGTATGTTTTGCAAGAGATTTATTGCAATAGTAACAGTGCTTACACTATTTTTTAGCATGTTCGTTACATTTGGAAGAGCAGCAGCGGAAACAGTTTCTGCTATAGACGTTGAAGCAGGATCAGCAATTTTAATAGAAGCAAATTCCGGAAAAATTTTATATCAAAAAAATGCAGATGAATCATTGGCAATTGCTAGTATGACAAAAATGATGAGCGAATACTTAGTTCATGAAGCGGTAGATAAAGGAAAACTTAAATGGGATCAAAAAGTTAAAATCTCTGAATATGCACATAAGATTTCGCAAGATCGTTCATTATCAAACGTTCCATTAGAAAATGGTGGCTCTTATACGGTAAAAGAGTTATATGAGGCAATGGCAATTTATTCTGCAAATGGTGCAACAATTGCTTTAGTTGAAGAGATTGCTGGTAAAGAGGGCAATTTTGTAAAAATGATGAACGATAAGTCGAAAGAGTTTGGAATGAAAGATTATAAATTTGTAAACTCTACAGGCTTAACAAATCAAGATTTAAAAGGATATCACCTAGAAGGGACAACTCTAGACGAAAAAAATAAAATGTCTGCAAGGGATTGTGCAATTTTAGCACAACGTCTTATTCAAGATTTTCCCCAAATATTGAATACAGCAAAAATTCCTAAAAAAACATTCCAAGAGGGTGGTAAATATCCAATTGATATGGCGAACTTTAACTGGATGTTAAAAGGTTTAATTAAGCAATATGAAGGTGTAGATGGTTTGAAAACAGGAACGACTCCAGAAGCGGGAGATTGTTTCACTGGTACAGTAGAAAGAAATGGTATGCGCCTAATTTCTGTAGTGATAAAAGCAAAATCTCATACGGCCCGTTTTGATGAAACAAAGAAATTATACGATTATGGATTTGCGAATTTTGAAGTGAAGAATGTCTACGGAAAAGATTCAGTAGTAAAAGGACATGAAACGGTACGAGTAGCGAATGCAAAAGAGAAAGATGTAGTAGTTCAAACGAAGCAAGCTGTTTCACTTCCAATGCCGAAGGGCAACAAAGACGGTTATAAAAAAGAATTTAAAGTATCAAATAAAGAACCAGAAGCGCCTATTAAAAAAGGTGTAACAATTAGTAAAATAATTATCTCGCCTAAAGATAATACCGATCCTGGGTTCTTATCAGGTAATTCATTACAAATAGACCTTGTAACAAAATCTGATGTGGAACAAGCAAATTGGTTTACACGTTTTATACGTAAAACTGGATCTTTTTTTAGTGGTATGTGGGATAGTGCGATTGATATAGTAAAAAGCTAATTTTATAGGATACAACTAAATATTAGTTTGAAACAAAAGGTTTCAAAGTATTATAGATTCTTATGTAAATAGTTTGGAATGAAAGATTGTATTACTTTTCAAATTTGGTCCTTCGGAACTTTTGGTATTTCTATCAAGCTAAAATGAATTTGTATCCATATACTCCAAAAACGCTATTCTTTTTGTAGAAATATACAGAAGGGATGGCGTTTATTATGAATCTTTCGATTTAAAGGATTCTGGTGCAAGGTTAGTTTAATAAAGTTACATGATGAAAAACCACCCATTAAAGTTTCACTTTATAAAAATTTAATAAAATCTTTTCTTTGTATTAAATATTTTGTTTTAAATTATGTATATAAAGAAATGGAGGTCAAATTAACTTTGTACTGCTTATATTAGGAATTTAAAGAAACGATATGTACAATTCTCCCACTACATTCGCATAGTGGCCTTTATGAAAAGCAAAATCTACAATTTACAAGGAGAACATTTTATGAGTAAGAGAATAAAAGAATTAGATTCCATACGAGGGTTAGCGGCACTTACTGTGGTATTTGGACATTTTTGTTTAATGCTACCATCGTTGCCTAATTCTATTAAATTTTCCCCGCTTAGGTTTTTATGGGCGGGTGGGGAAGCTGTTATCGTTTTTTATGTATTAAGTGGTTTTGTGTTATCGATGGCACTTTATCATTCAAAAACAAATTATTGGGGATATTTAATTAAGAGATTTGTAAGAATCTATATTCCTTATTATTTTTGGATAATTGTTACCTTTGTTTTATTTATTTTATTTTCGTCGTATGAAGTGGTAGGGCTACGGGATTGGTTCTATGATAGGTGGCAAGGGTCTATAACAAAATTAGATATTCTAAACCACTTTGTGCTTCTTAATAACTTTTTTACGGAAAATTATAATCCAGTTATTTGGTCATTGGCTCAAGAAATGCGTATATCTATTGTATTTCCTTTGTTATTTCTTTTTTTTTATAAACTGAATTGGAAGAAAACGATACTATTTGCTTTGTGCTTTTCTTTAATTAGTGTTTTTCTTAATATGTTGCATATTGGGAAAGCTGAAGGATTTTATAATGGTTATGCTGATACACTGCATTTTACATCTATGTTTATTGTTGGAATGTTACTTTTTAAGTATAAGGAAAAACTTATCTACTCATATAGGAATATGAAAAAAATTAAAAAAGGATTTCTTATTGCATTAGGGATTATTCTGTATTTATATTCCATTTTAATTTATGGTTTTTCCCGTAATGATACTACTTTCTTATTAAAAGATTGGGGTGTCGTAATGGGGGTTAGTATATTTATTATAATGGCTATGAGTAACCTAAAAGTAAAAGCATTTTTAAATAAGAGTGTATTTGTATATTTAGGAGAAATTTCATACAGTATCTATTTGTGTCATTTTCCAATCATGATGGTACTATTTAAACTTTTGTATACAAAGATACCTATCTTTTTCCTTCTTACTTTATGCATTGCAATGACACTACTTTTTTCTATAGTTTCGTATCATTTAATCGAAAAGAAATGTATCAACTGGGCAAAACAAAGAACAAACAATTTTTTGAAAAAAGTATAATTCCTAGAGAGATTTTATTTCTTTAGTAAATATACGAATATGACCGATTCCTAAGTATACTTAGGAATCGGTCAATTTTGGATTCTAAATGTAAATATAATAAAGTGGAATATAATTGAAATTGAAAACCACTTAGAAATAACAATTACGGTGTGAGCTATTGTATAGTATAGATATGTTTAAAAATAAAGGGGGAATACATATGTGGAAGCGATTTTTAGCAATTGGTGATAGTTTTACAGAGGGGATAGGGGATGAAGTTGAGGGAATTGCATTAAAAAGCTGGGTAGATCATTTTGTTCAACTGTGTGAAAACGATATAGAATATGCCAATTTTGCAAAGCGTGGGTTAGTAACTAAAGAAATTCGCTCGCAGCAATTGGAAAAGGCGTTAACTTTTAATCCAGATTTGGTTAGTCTCATTGCAGGGGCAAACGATGTTTTAAAAGGACGTTGGAATCATGATGCATATAAGAACGATATGGAATTTATGATAGATTCATTAAGTAAAGCAGGTGCTGATATTATTATAGCAAACCTTCCAGATTTTACAGTTAGGCTTCCTTTTGCTTCTGAAAAAAAACAAGTAATAAAAGAACAATTATTAGAGGCAAATGAAGTTATACATTCACTGAGCAGAGAGTATAAGCTTCATCATGTTGATTTTTGGAATCATCATTTAGTTAATGACAATATGCTTTGGTCTAAGGATTTAATTCATCCAAACTCAAAAGGATATGTAAAAGTTGCTGAATTAATTTTTAGTAGTTTGCCTGTACAGAAGACAAAATAATAGTTTGCAATGTAACGAATATGATATTAAGTGTATGAAGCTATGTTTTTTAGTAAATGGAAAGAACTAAACATTTAGCAAACAAAGCATTTCTACAATATATTTCTACAGTAGTGCACAAATGCAGAATCACAAAGAAAGATCACTTATGGAAATAGGTGGTCTTTAAATGTTTTTATAACTAAATTAGTATATACTGTATTACTAACAATTTCGTACTACATAAAAATTAAGTTCTCTTATAGAAAAACGGATTTTATATTATCTTAAAATATAATAACATGTTCAAATCATATTTTGGGTATGCATCCTAATTGTGAATGATGTGTAATTTTTTTTGAAGTATAAATATCCAATAAATAAAATAGGTAGTAGGTGCAGAAGTATTAATACTATATTATTCAATTCTTGTTATGAGTACATTAGTGATTGGTAGTATTATATTTTTATTATCAACTTTAGTTATTGGAATTAATTTGCATAGAAAATATGTAGGATAAGAAAAAATAAATATACTTTATTGTATATTTATTTTTTTGTTTAGTAGGATTTATAGTCTCTTTAAACTATTATGTTAATAAAATTAAAAAACTATATTCTTAATATCCCTATGGTTAAAGCTATCTATAAAATGAAAATATAACTAAATAATAGTTTTGTTATGATTTGTGGACTTGGTTTTTTATCCGAATTTTCTGATTCAAATATTTCAACTTTATGAATATAGTAGGTGAAATATTTGTGTGATAGTATTTGAGATAGAAAAAAGCCAACTTTAAAAAGGATGTGAATTGAATGTGCAAACGACTGTAAAGGGTTATATTAAGGCAACGTTTAGCTGTTATTAGTGTAAGGAAAAGATATATTTTGTAACAGTTGATATAAAAATGAAGAAATAGGTACGCCTTCTTTTATCTGACTATTTTAAAGATATAAAAAATAATACTAGTTTGAGTTTTGACGAAGTTAAATTCTAGGTGAGATGTCAATAATGATTAATTAAGTTTAATAAAGAGGTACCTTATACGCAAAAGCGTTTATATTAGTAACCTAAGGAGCTTGCTTTTATGAAAACTACTGATTCAAAAGGCCTATTAGGAAATAGGGTTTATTTACAAGTTTTCTCTGCCTATTCATTGCTTATGCTTGGTGTTTTTATTGATATGTTAGCGATTATGACTATAGTTGGGTTTGAATGGGAAGTAGATCCTACTATGATTGGATTGATTCCTGTTGCATATGCACTTCCTGGAATTATTTTTGGCTCATGGGCAGGTGTTATTGCAGATCGTTTTAGAAAAATTCCAATTATGATGTTCTGTAATCTAATGGTTGGTCTAATAACAATTGCTCTTTTATTTGTACAAGATATCCACTGGCTCTTAGTGGCATTAATGATTCGTTCCATTTTTATTGTTTTCTATTATCCTGCACAGCAAACACTAACAAGACAGATTGTATCCCCGGACTTGCTTACTAAAGCAGTAAGTATCAACGGAATAGTAGAGCAGGGTACAAAGATAGTAGGCCCACTTATAGGGGGCATGTTGTTGAGCTGGTTTCAACCAGAGTTCTGCCTCATTATAAGAGCTATAAGTTGTTTATTAGCTACTTTAGTTTTGATACCCACAATAAAATTTAAAGAAACTATATC
Organism: Bacillus sp. FSL K6-1218; assembly: GCF_038006445.1. NCBI lineage: Bacteria > Bacillati > Bacillota > Bacilli > Caryophanales > Bacillaceae > Bacillus > Bacillus sp. FSL K6-1218. Next base: position 2,424,384 of record NZ_JBBOVE010000001.1, read on the forward strand.
GAAAGAATTTGTTGAAAAGCAAAAACAAAGTACTTGGACCGCTTGGGTACAAGGGTGGGGTTATGTGTTATCTAATCGGATAATATTATCAACCATGATTTTCGTTACAATAGCCATGGCGGTATTACAATTAGTAGACTCACAATTCCCAACTTTATTTAAGAGCTTATTCCCACATGATAAAAGTAAAATGGGATATATCATTTCTATTATTGGTCTTGGCGGAATACTTGGTGCATTACTAACTCAGAAATTAAAACAATTTCAATATGGCTGGGTAGTATGTGGAGGTATGGTTTTAATGGGAATTGGTTTTGGGGGGATTGGTTTGATAACGCCCGGTACGGTCTTCGTTTTAGCCTATTTAATTAGTTTTATCGCTGGTATCGGAAGTGGGCTGATGCTTGTATCTAATCAAGTCATTTTACAAATAGAATCGGATCAAGATCAAGTAGGAAGAGTATTTGGTATACAAAGCAGTTTAACAAACGCAGTTCTAATTATTTCTCCTGCTATGAGTGGTCCATTAGTGCATTTGTTTGGAGTAACTCAACTCTATGTTTATGGAGGGATTGGGCTTGTTATTATTGGAGTAATTGGAGTTTCACTGCAGAAATATTTATGGGCTAAACATAAACACGAACCTATAAGAGCAAATAATTTTTGAAGGGAAGATTTTTATGACCAATGAGGAATGTTATCCATTAAGCCATCCGCAGCGAAGAATATGGTATACAGAAGTTATTCATTCTGATAAAGGAATATGTAATTTAAGATTTTTATTTAAACTTCATCGAAAAATGAACTATTCAAAATTAAACCAAGTTGTGAATCGCGTTATCAGTGAAAATGACGGTCTGTGCATTAGGTTAAAAGAAAATGGGCATCAAGAACCTAAACAATATTTTATTAAACATGAAGAACAAGAATTTGAGTTTTTTGATTTCAGTAATGTGGAGAATACAAATTTGCTTGAGGCATGGATTGAGCAGAAAACAAAAGAAACGTTTACATTATTTAATTCGAATTTATACTATTTCGCTTTAATAAAATTAAACGATAATGAATGTGCGGTCTTTGGAAATGTTCATCATATTATTATGGATGGTTTATCAATTCAAATATTTACTGAGCAGATTGCAAAATATTATTATGACATGCATAACGAGAATGAGGAAGGCGAAATTAAAAATTCATATGTTCAATTTCTGACTAATGAACAAACATACTTGAATAGTAGTCGTTTTCAAAAAGATCAAAAATTCTGGTTAGAGGAATTTAAAACACTGCCATCTGTGACCGGGTTGAAGCCTTATAATACGTACCAAGTTAGTACCAAAGCATCACGTGAGACGTTTATATTAACGGAACATTTGAAGAGAAAGATAGAAAAATTTTCTGAAGATTACAAAATTAGTTTATATACTCTTTTTGTTGCTGCTTTCTCGTTGTCCATGTATCGGTGGACCTCATCCCTTGATATTGGTTTAGGAATGGCTTACGGCAACCGTATGACTAAAATGGAACGAAAATTGATTGGAATGATGGTGAGTACAGTTCCTTTAAGAATGGATATTGATCCAGAAGAAGAAGTACTTTCATTTATTAGTAGGGTGTCCAGAAAACAAAGTAAATCATTAAGACACCAGAAATATCCATTTGATTTGTTATTAAAGCAGATTAATAAAGAGAGTAACAGTAATGTGAGACTTTTCGGAACTACGATTGATTATAGGAATCGTGATGAAAGTGGTGACTCACTATGGATTCCAAACCGTGAAGAAGTACAAGATTTTGCAGTGCATATTGAAAATCTAATTGATATAGACTCTTTACATGTACATATTGATTATCGTGAGGAGCTATTTTCTAAGGAAGAGATAGAACGATTCTTTAACGTTATGCTAGTGATACTGGAAAATATTTTTGAAAACCCAAAGCAGAAGGTGGCTGAAATAGAAATCATTTCTGAGGAAGATAAAAGAAAAAGTTTAGTTGAGTTCAACAATCCTAAACTGGATGTCCCGCCTCAAGTAACTATTCATGAAATGTTCGAACGGCAAGCGATGATTTATCCAAATGCTATTGCAGTTACGTATGAAAAAGAAAAAATTACTTATAAGGAGCTTAATGAACGTGCAAACCAGTTAGCTCATTATCTGCAGAAAAAAGGAGTAGGACCTGATACTTTAGTTGGACTGTGCGTTGAACGTTCCCACGAGATGATTGTAGGTATTTTAGGGATTTTGAAGGCTGGTGGGGCTTATGTCCCACTTGATCCAACATATCCAGAGCAACGACTTCAATATATTTTAGAAGATGCTAGCATTCAGTTATTCGTAACGCAAGAAAGTTTAAAAGAATTGAACTGGTTACCAGAAAATGTTGAGTCGATTTGCCTGGATCGTGATCAAGATGAGATTGGGAAAGAAAGTAAGACTTTGCCGGTTTCTAGTGTCGGTCCCCAAAATCTGGCATATGTAATCTATACTTCGGGATCAACGGGAAATCCAAAGGGCGTTATGATAGAGCATCACAATGTCATTCGGTTATTTAAATCGACGGATTGTTGGTATCAGTTTAATGAAAAAGATACTTGGACGCTTTTTCATTCGTATGCATTTGATTTCTCAGTATGGGAAATTTGGGGAGCATTATTATATGGTGGAAAATTAGTTGTTGTTCCGTACTGGATTAGTCGATCACCTAAGGATTTTTATCAATTATTGGTGGAGGAAGAAGTCACAGTTCTAAATCAGACACCTTCCGCATTTCGACAATTAATACAAGTGTGTGAACAAGAAGATAAGAATAAAAATTTGCAGCTGCGTTATGTCATATTTGGCGGAGAAGCGTTAGAACCTACTAGCTTGTTACCGTGGTTTCAAAGGTATGGGGAGAAAAACCCACAGTTAATTAATATGTATGGAATTACAGAAACTACAGTTCATGTTACATATTATCCAATTACTTTAGATGATGTGCAGCAGGCTTCAAGAAGTAATATTGGAAAGCGGATTCCCGATTTAGAAGTGTATATACTAGACGCTTATCAACAACCTGTTCCTATAGGTGTTGATGGTGAACTTTATATTGGCGGGGCAGGGCTTGCACGTGGGTATTTAAATAGACCTGAATTAACAGCAGAGCGTTTTATATCTCATCCATTTAGTAGTGATCTGAAAGCAAGATTATACCGGACAGGAGACTTAGCGAGGTATTTGCCAGATGGGAATCTAGATTATCGTGGAAGAATTGATCATCAGGTTAAAATACGTGGTTTCCGAATTGAGATTGGGGAAATTGAGTCTACTTTACATACATATGCATATGTAAAAGAGGTAGTTGTAATTGTAAGAGAAGATCAGCCAGGCGATAAACGATTAGTAGCATATGTTGTAGGAGATGGAAATGTAGATGCGTGGAGAGAGTATCTTAAAGCGAAACTACCAAGTTATATGGTTCCTTCGGGATTTGTGGCGATGGAAGCTATTCCACTTACAGCTAACGGTAAAGTTGATCGTGAGGCCTTACCTATGCCGGAGGAAACGCAGATTAATAGTGAATGTGTTGGCCCTCGGAATAGTAACGAACAGATACTAACTACCATTTGGAAGAGAGTATTAGGTGTTAAAAAGGTGGGAATCTATGATAATTTCTTTGAAATTGGTGGCGACTCGATTCTCAGTATTCAAATCATATCTCAAGCAAGTCAAGTGGGGTTAAAACTTACTCCAAAGCAAATGTTTGAATGCCCAACTATCGCTGAGCTGGCACAAGTGGCTATAGAAACGCAGGGAGTACAAGCGGAGCAGGGAATTGTGATAGGTGATGTGCCTCTTACTCCAATTCAGTGCTGGTTCTTCGAGCAAGAACATCCACATACAGAGCATTGGAATCAATCAATGCTTTTAAGAGTAAAAGAAAGATTGGATGTGAAATTACTAGAGGGAGCGATATTAAATTTACTGAAACATCATGATGCTTTACGTTTCCGGTACGAACAGTTACCAAACGGAACGTGGAGGCAGAGAAATGAAGGGACTGATGAGCTGTCAGTACTCCATGTTGTAAAACGGAATCAAGTTAATGAAAAAGAGTGGAATAAAATAATACAAGAAGAGATGAATATTCATCAAGCTAGTTTCAATTTAATTACTGGTCCGTTAATGAAAGTAGTGTACTTTGAAGATAACTTGACTGAAAATGATCGAATATTCTGGGTGATACATCATTTAGTAGTAGATGGAGTGTCATGGAGGATTCTATTGGAAGATTTACAGGTGGTATATAACCAGATGAAACAAGGTCAAGAAATTCGCTTACCTGCGAAAAGTACATCTTTTAAAGAATGGTCTGAACGACTTCAGACATACAGTGATTCGGGTATTTCAAAAGAAGTAAAGGATTATTGGAATGAACAAGTAGAAAAAGAAACGATGAAAATTCCAATGGACTATCCAATACAAGAAACGACAGAAGAATCGATTGATCAAGTGACGAGGACTTTAGGAATAGAAGAAACACAAGCATTGTTTCACGAAGTTCTAGTCACTCATAAGACAAGGATTGATGAGGTACTATTAACGGCATTAGGACAAGCTATCGTCGATTGTACAAATCAGCAAACCGTTTCTATTCATCTAGAAGGACACGGGAGAGAAGAGATGATTGAAGGTATTGATTTATCAAGGACAGTGGGCTGGTTCACGAGTATTTATCCCGTTCATCTCAATTTTCAAGGAACTCAGACACCTATTGAAGGGTTAAAGGCAGTCAAAGAGCAATTGCGTCGAATCCCAAATCGCGGAGTTGACTATGGTATTTTACGTTACTTGAATAAAGGATTACTTCCGTTTTATCAGCAAAAGCCTTCAATAAGCTTTAACTATTTGGGCCAATTTGATCAGGTGTTTTCAAGGGACTCTTTGTTTATGCAAGAGACAGGATTTACATTTTTAGATCATGCTCCAGATTCCAAACCATCTCATCTAATTGATGTTATCGGAATGGTGAAAGATGAAAAGTTACATTTTATTTGGATGTATAGTAGGGAACAGTTTTCTAAATTAAAAATTCAAGTGATAGCAGATGGTATGTTGAGGCATCTTCGTCAACTTATAAATAAACCAACAACAGAGTCTGCTTTTACGGTATCAGATTTTGCTGATGCAGAGGATCTTACGGAAGAAAGCTTGAGCAAAGTATTACTTAAATTAACAAAGAAGAGGGTGTAAAAATGGGAGACGTTATTGATATATATGGTTTATCACCTTTGCAAAAAGGAATACTGTTTCATACTTTATACGATCAAGATGATGAACATTCTTTTTCCTATATTGTACAAGTAGGTTTCTTGCTCGGGGGGCAATTGGATGTTGATACTTTTGAAAAGGCTTGGGAATATGTTATTAATCGACATGAGGTTTTACGTTCAGTATTTGTATGGGAGGAAGTAGAAAAGCCACTACAAGCGGTTTACCAACGTCTTCCTTTTACTATTCATCAAGAGGATTGGAGCACCTATCCACATGAGGAAAGGGTGAAGAAATTACAACAGTTTTTGAATGTAGATCGTAGAAAAGGATTTTTATTGGATGAAGCACCATTGATGAGAGTCACTGCGATTAAAGAAGCAAAAGAGGAAACGAGAATTATTTGGACACATCATCATATTTTGCTAGATGGATGGAGTGTGTCATTGGTCTTTAGTGAAGTGATGGAAGTTTATCTCAAGATGATAAAGGGAGAATTATTGACTCTTCCTAAATCTCTTCCTTATAAAAAATATATCCAGTGGATAAATAAACAAGATCAAAGTCAAGCAGAGGAATTTTGGAAAGAAGAATTAAAAGGGTTCTATGCACCTACGCCATTAGCAATGGAAAGAAAGGATCAAGGACAAGAGAAGGGCTATGGAGAGTGTGTTTATCAAGTATCTGAGAAACTTACTGAGAAGTTACAAGAGTGGGTACGAAATAGTCGATTAACGTTGAATACGTTAGTACAAGGTGCATGGGCTTATTTGATGAGTAGGTATAGCGGTGACAGTGACGTCGTATTTGGCGTAACTAGCGCTGGACGTCCTACTGATTTAATGGGAGCAGAGAATATGGTGGGGCTATTTATTAACACATTACCTACCAGAATTCGATTAACGGATAATACATCAGTAGTAGATTGGCTTCGTAAAATACAAATGAAAGAAATGGAACGAAGACAGTATGAGTATAATTCGTTGATAGATATTCAAGGTTGGAGTGAGGTTCCGCGAAATAGCTCCTTATTTCATACCTTGTATGTGTTTGAAAATTATCCAATTCAAGGTGAGAGAAATGATGATTTAAGATTACTAGATGTTACAAGCACGGAACAAACAAATTATCCTTTAACACTCATTGTAATGCCCGGTAAGAAAATTACTTTAAAGTTGATGTATGATCGAAGCTATTTTAATGAAGAAACAATAAATCTGATTCAGAATCACTTATTGCAAATATTAATTCAGATGACGAAGAGCCTAGATTCAAAACTATTTGAAATTACTCATTTAACAGAAGAAGAACAGATACAGTTACTAGAGGAATGGAATCATACTCAATTTAATTATTCGGCTGAAGGCATGATTCATACGATGTTTGAGGAGCAAGTTAAAAAAACACCGGAAGCAATCGCGGCTAGTTACGAAAATGAACAAATTACCTATAAAGAGTTGGAGAAGCGTGCAAATCAGCTAGCTCATTATCTACAAAAGCATGGTGTAGGCCCAGAGTCTCTAGTTGGGGTATATATGGAACGTTCATTACAAATGATGATAGCGTTATTAGGGATTCTAAAATCAGGAGCAGCGTATGTTCCACTTGACCCTACTTATCCAGAGAGTCGGCTTCGATATATATTAGAGGATGCTGGAATCGAAGTGCTAGTGACGGAAGAGAATTCTAAAAATTTGTTTGTATCAGAAAATATTAAAACGATTTGTATGAATAAAGATTACACTGCAATTGAAAAAGAAAAATCAACCCCATGTATAAGTGGTGTAACAGGAGAAAGTTTAGCGTATGTTATGTATACTTCAGGATCTACAGGGAATCCAAAGGGAGTAATGATTGAGCATCATTCAGTAATCAATTATCTAGAATGGATGCAACATAAATATCCACTTTCTAAAAAGGATGTGATCTTGCAGAAAACGCCATTCTCATTTGATGTCTCTGTTTGGGAATTGTTTTGGGGCATTCACGTTGGTGCAAGTGTATCTTTCTTACCTCCAGGTGGAGAAAAAGATCCTTCTATTATAGCTGAAGTGATTAAAAAACATCAGGTTACTATAGTTCAATTTGTACCTTCGATGTTATCTGTTTTCTTAGATTACTTCAATCGTATTGAATTGAACATGAATTGTTCGTCCGTACGCCATGTATTTTCTGGTGGGGAAGAACTAAGCTCAGGGTTAGTTAGACGATTTCAGCAGAAATGGAATTATAGTGAACAAGTGCAATTAACCAACTTTTATGGACCAACTGAAGCCACTATTTATGTGAATGCATTTGATATTCAGCCTAATCAAGAATTTGTTTCTATTGGGCAGCCAATACAGAACACGCAATTATATGTATTAGACCAAAATCAACGCCTGCAATCAATAGGAATTGAGGGTGAACTATATATTGGTGGTGCTGGTTTAGCACGTGGATACTTAAATCGTCCGAATCTTACTGCTGAAAAATTCGTTTCGCATCCATTCCGATTGGGGGAACGACTATATCGAACAGGAGATTCAGTAAGATATCTAACTGATGGAAATATAGAATTTATAGGTCGAATGGATCATCAAGTTAAAATGCGTGGTTTTAGGATTGAATTAGGAGAAATTGAAGCGACTTTAGAAAAATGTTCGTTTATTAAAGAGGCTGTCGTATTAGTTAGAGAAGATCGTCCAGGTGATCAACGATTGGTTGCATATGTAATAAGCGATGGAAATACCCAAGAGTGGAGAGAGTATTTACAAAACCAATTACCGAATCATATGATTCCAGCGCACTTTGTAGAGTTAGAACACTTCCCGCTTACTCCGAATGGGAAAATTGATCGAAAGGCCTTGCCAGAACCTGATGAGCAAGCTATTGGAGATTTAAATGTTCTACCTCGGACGCCATCGGAAGAGCTTATTGCCTCGGTTTGGGGTCAAGTGTTAGGGACAGAAAATATTGGTATTCAAGATTCCTTTTTTGAACGGGGTGGGCACTCACTACTTGCTACTCAAATCGTCTCTCGATTGCAAGAATTGTTCCAAATCAAAATCCCATTACGTGAACTTTTCAAGCACGATACAGTGGAAGCGTTGGCGAAACGAGTAGATCAGTTACGAAAAGAAGATAAAAAACGAGAGGTTGCCCCCCTTGTACCTATGAAACGAGAAGAAGCTATTCCACTTTCCTATGCGCAGAAACGTCTATGGTTTATTGATCAATTAATGCCAAATAGTGCTATGTACAATATTCATGCAGCGTGTCGCTTAACAGGTAAATGGTCAATTGAAGCATTGGAGGCCGGATGGAATCAATTGTTGGAGCGTCATGAATCATTACGGACGATAATTCTAGAACAGGAGGGTGAACCGTTTCAACAGGTTCAATCTCATGTATTCAGGCATATCCCTCAAACGAATCTAACAGATCTCTCTTTGGAAGATAGGGAAAGAGAAATGAAACGGCTCATTCAAAATGAAGCGGAGGAACCATTTCATTTTGGACAAGGTCCTCTGATTCGAACACGAATATTGAAAGTGGATAGGGAAGAATGGGTTCTCATTTGTACGATGCATCATATTATTTCAGATGGATGGTCAATGGGAATCTTACTTGAAGAATGGATGGCTTTTTATGAAGGAGCACTAAACGGCAAACCGGCGGAATTGAAGGAGTTATCTATCCAATATGCAGACTTTGTCATGTGGCAGAAGGAATGGCAAAAAGAAGAGAATTTGAATCAGCACCTTCAATATTGGAAGGAAGAATTGTCTGGGGAGCTACCGGTTTTACAATTACCGATGGATCGTCCTCGACCTGCGGTTCAAACCCACCGTGGTGCAAATCAGTCCTTAATGGTGGCGAATTCCCTACAGGAAAAACTCAAAGATTTAAGTCTGCAAGAAGGATGCACTTTATTTATGACATTGATGGCAGCGTATCAAAGCTTCCTTTCTCGTTATACAGGACAGGACGACATCTTGGTTGGAAGTCCGATCGCTAATCGAAATGTGAAAGAGATTGAGGGATTAATAGGTTTCTTTGCAAATACGTTAGTTTATCGAGCTGATTTCAGTGAAAACCCGACGTTCCAAGAACTTTTGTCGCAGGTAAGAAAAAAAGCACTAAAAGCATACGAGTATCAGGATGTTCCATTTGAGAAAGTGGTAGAATCCGTAAAGCCGGAACGGAATACAAGTCATTCACCAATATTCCAAACCATGTTTACTTTACAGAATACGAAACAAGACTTTCTTCAGCTATCTGAAAGACAAATGGAACTCATGGAAAGCCATGTTTCTGTTGCAAAATTTGATTTGAGTTTATTTGCTTCTGAGACGGAAGAAGGATTATCACTAACCTTTGAATATAATACTGATTTGTTTAATGATACAACCATTGAACGTATGGCAAGTCATTTTAAACATTGGTTAAATCAAATTGTCTCTCATCCAAAATGTGTACTATCAGAACTGAATATGTTATCGAAAGTAGAATATAAGCAACTACTAGAGGAATGGAATAAATCGCATGTTATAGATATGGAAGAAAGTACGATTCATACAATGTTTGAAGAACAGGTGAAAAAAACACCAGAAGTAATTGCAGTAGTGTGCGAAGATGAAGAACTAACATATCGAGAGTTGGACGAACGCTCGAATCAGTTGGCACATTATTTACAAAAAAATGGTGTAACATGCGAATCATTAGTTGGGATTTGCGTTACACGTTCATCCGCGATGATTGTCGGTCTCTTAGGAATTATGAAGGCAGGAGGAGCATATGTCCCAATTGATCCAGCGTATCCGGAAAGTCGACTGCAGTACATTTTAGAAGATGCTCAAATAAAGGTACTGGTGACACAGGAAAAGTTACAACAAAAAATGGTTATACCTACATTCGTCAACGTCATTTGTATTGATCATAATCGAATAGAAATAGAACAAGAAGTAACTACGGTATGTACGAGTGAAGTGACGGGCGATAACTTAGCCTATATTATCTATACTTCAGGTTCCACTGGAAATCCAAAGGGAGTAATGATTGAGCACAGGAATACAGTAACAATGATTCATTGGGCGCATCACACGTATTCCCGAAAGGAATTAGCGGGAGTATTAGCTTCAACTTCACTATCCTTTGATTTATCCGTTTTTGAAGTATTTGTTCCCTTAACGATGGGTGGTAAGGTGATTGTCGCTGAAAATGCTCTACATCTAGACAAGTTGTCTACCAAAGGTGTGACTTTGGTTAATACTGTGCCATCGGCAGCAAAGGAATTGGTTCGAGCAAAAACAATTCCTTCTTCAGTAAAGGTAATGAATTTGGCTGGAGAACCGTTACCATATCCGCTTGTTCAAGATTTATACGAGAGAAGTACGATTGAGAAGGTATACAACTTATATGGACCGTCTGAAGATACTACGTATTCCACATATATGGAATTAGAAAAGGGTGTCATGCATAGGGTACCACCAATTGGTAAACCGATCTTCAATACAGAAGTATATGTACTGAGTGCGGAACAAAAAATGGTTCCAATTGGTGTAGTCGGTGAGCTGTACATTGGTGGATCAGGGTTAGCACGTGGATATTTAAAACGCCCTGACTTAACGAAAAATCGATTTATACCGCATCCGTTTAAAGAAGGAGAGCGAGTATACCGGACTGGAGATCTAGTAAGGTATTTACCGGATGGAAATTTGGAGTATGTTGGACGAATTGATCATCAGGTGAAAATACGTGGGTTCCGGATTGAACTAGGAGAAATTGAAGCGGCATTACAAAAGCATACATTAGTTAAGGAAGCTATTGTGATGGTGCGGGAAGATTATCTTGGCGATCCACGTTTGATTGCTTATGTTGTAGGAGACGGGGATGCTCAAAAGTGGCGTAATTATCTCAAGGACCAACTACCAAATTATATGATTCCAGCCTATTTTGTCGAATTAAATGCATTTCCACTCACCCCTAATGGGAAAATTGATAGGAAGACTTTACCAGCACCAGAGAAACAGGAGATAGCAAGTGGTTATATTGCTCCTCGTACGTCTACGGAAAAAACAATCGTTTCGATATGGCATGAAGTTTTAAGTATGGAAAACATCGGAATTCAGGATTCGTTTTTTGAAATTGGTGGCCATTCACTACTTGCTACGCAAGCCGTTTCTAATCTTAAAGAGGCTTTTGGAATCGAGATACCATTGCATGATTTATTTATGTTTCATACGGTGCAGCAATTGGCAGAACAGATTGATCAATTGCTCGATAACAAAAATCAAGAAATGCAGAATGATAGTAAGGAGAATGTAAGTCTTCAAGACTATGTTCAAAAAGAAGCAGAAGTGAGTAATGATGAAGAATTACTGGAACTACTTAAGCAATTAGAGGAGCTATCAGAGGAAGAAGCACAAGGGATATTCGAGAGTAATTTGATTGAGGAAGGGGTAAAAAAATGAGAAGTGATTTACTTGCAAAGCTGAGTTCACTTTCTCCTGAGAAGAGAGCATGGCTTCAGAAGCAAATGCAAAAAAAGGAGAATAAAGAAGCAATCCCGTTGTCTTATGCACAACAACGTTTGTGGTTTATGGACAGATTTAATCCAAATAGTTCTTTATATAATATTCCAACGGTATGGCATCTAAAAGGAAATTGGATACCTGAAGCATTAGAAAAGGGATTCAATCGACTCATTGAACGCCATGAATCATTACGAACTGTTTTTAAAGAAGTAGGAGAACAACCTGTGCAACAAATTATTGAATTCCTTCCTAGAGCATTACCTGTAAGAGATTACTCTCAACTTCCTCTAAAAGTAAAAGAAAAAGAGGTAGATAGTTTAATTGCGAGAGAAGCGCAAGAACCATTTGATTTAATGAATGGTCCTTTAATTCGTAATCAGCTTGTTCAATTAGAGAAGGATGAATGGTTATTACTGTGTACGATGCATCATATTATTTCTGATGCTTGGTCCATTGGTATATTCATGAATGAATTCCTTGCTTTCTATGAAGAAGAAACGGGCGGAAATCCTGCTAAATTAAGTTCATTATCCATTCAATATGCAGACTTTGCGAAGTGGCAAAAGGAGTGGTTGCAAGGTGATGTGCTAAATCGTCAGCTTACGTATTGGCAGGAAGAATTGTCTGGTGAGCTTCCTATCTTACAACTGCCAGTGGATCGACCTCGACCGGTTAAGCAGACTTACTCTGGGGCTACGCATCACGTAATTTTTCCTTATAAATTGCTTAGTCAATTGAAGGATATAAGCCGACAAGAAGGATCCACTTTATTTATGACTTTAATGGCCGCATACCAGAGCTTTCTTGCTCGTTATACGGGACAAAAAGATATTCTAGTTGGTAGCCCGATTGCCAATCGGAACCATAAGGGAGTAGAAGGATTAATTGGTTTCTTTGTTAATACGTTGGTTTACCGATCAGATTTGAGTGGCACTCCTACTTTTCGGGAGATTTTGAGCCAAACAAAGAAAAAGGCGTTAAAAGCTTACGAATATCAAGATATACCATTTGAAAAAGTGGTAGAAGCTGTGCAACCTGAACGAAGCATGAGTCATTCGCCTATCTTTCAGACCATGTTTACGCTACAGAATATAAAACAAGAACGACTAGATTTGCCTGGTAGAAGTATTGAAATGGTAGAAAGTAATATGTCTATTGCTAAATTTGATTTGAGCTTAACTGCCTATGAAGTGGAAGAAGGTCTATTTGTCTCATTTGAATACAATACGGACTTATTTGATAGTAGTACCATTGGACGTATGGCAGGCCACTTTGAGAACTGGCTAAATGAAATTACGTATCATCCAGATGAATCATATACAAAGCTGTCAATGTTATCGGACACTGAGCAGAAACAACTCCTAGAAGAATGGAATGATACGGACGTAGTTTATGGTCATGATTGTATGATTCATGAGCTATTTGAGCAGCAAGTTGCACGGACACCTGATGCAGTGGCGGTAGTTTATGAGGGTGGAAAGCTAACGTATCAAGAACTCAATGAAAAATCGAACCAATTGGCACGTTTTCTACAGAAACGAGGTATCGGACCTGAATCATTAGTGGGTATATGTATTGAACGTTCTCCTGATATGATTATTGGTCTCTTTGGGATTTTGAAAGCAGGTGGGGCTTATGTCCCACTGGACCCAAGTTACCCCGAAAATCGCCTGAGATACATTTTGGAGAATTCACAAATTCAAGTGCTGTTAACAAAAGAGGCACTACAGGACTGGTTACCTAAAGGTATTCAAGCAATTTGTTTAGACCGGGATCGAGTAATGATTTCTAAAGAGAGTAATTTAGCTCCAGTGAGTGGAGTAACAGCAAATAACTTAGCCTATATCATATACACTTCGGGTTCGACAGGAAATCCAAAGGGGGTAATGATTGAACATCATTCCGTTATAAACCGCTTACAGTGGATGCAGAAAAAATACCCATTGTCCGAGGAGGATACAATCCTACAAAAGACACCGTTTTCATTTGATGTTTCTGTCTGGGAATTATTTTGGTGGTCATTTGTAGGAGCACGTGTTTGTTTGCTTCCACCAGGAGGAGAGAAAGATCCTGCGGTGATTGAGGAGTATATTGAACGATATCGTGTGTCCACCATGCACTTTGTTCCGTCGATGTTATCTACTTTTTTAGATTATATGGAACTATATAATTCGAAAAGGGATGTATCGTCTTTAATTCAAGTTTTTACTAGTGGAGAAGCGTTAAACACTGAGCAGGTTCGCCGGTTTAAGGGGATCTTTTACAATGTTCAGCAAACAAAGTTAATTAACTTGTATGGTCCTACTGAAGCGACTGTGGATGTGACTTATTATAATTGTGATTTAGAAAAAGAGCCAATGCTTATTCCGATTGGTCGTCCGATTGATAATACAGAGTTGTATGTGTTAGATCAATATCAACAAGTGGTCCCGATTGGTGTGGCAGGGGAACTTTACCTTGGTGGAGTAGGATTGGCACGTGGCTACTTCAATCGACCAGATTTAACTACTGAACGTTTTATTTCGCACCCCTTTAAGGACGGGGAACGATTATATCGAACGGGTGACCTGGTGAGATATATGAATGATCGCAACTTAGAATATATTGGAAGAATAGATAACCAAGTCAAAATTAGAGGATTCCGAATTGAATTGGGAGAAATTGAAGCAGCTTTACATGATCACCCATCTGTAAAAGAGGCGGTCGTGTTGGTGAAGGAAGATCGACCAGGAGATAAGCAGTTAGTAGCTTATGTAGTGGGTGAAGGGGATACTGGAGAGTGGCGTGAATATCTCAAGAAGCAATTGCCACATTATATGGTTCCAGCATACTTTTTCAAAGTTGAAGGTATGCCACTCACTCCAAATGGTAAAGTGAATCGGAAAGCCTTACTGGAATTAGAAGAACAGTTCATAAGTGAAGATATTACTTCATCACGAACACCAGTGGAGGAGCTTATCGTTTCCGTTTGGAGCCAAGTGTTAGGTATAAAAAATATTAGTGTTAAGGATTCCTTTTTTGAAATCGGTGGTCACTCACTACTAGCTACTCAAGTAGTGTCACGTTTACAGGAAATCTTTCAAATCGAATTACCAGTACGTGAACTATTTGAGTACGCAACAGTGGAGTCACTGGCAAAGCGATTAGAGCAGTTACGTAAAGGAGATAAAAAACGAGAGATTCCGCCACTAATACCAACGAAACGAGGAGAAGCTATTCCACTATCTTATGCCCAACAACGTTTATGGTTTATTGATCAATTTACACCTAATAGTGCCCTTTACAATATGCCAATGGTATGCCGCCTTACAGGGAATTGGCTACTTGAAGCATTGGAAACGGGATGGAATCAACTAATAGAACGTCATGAATCATTGCGGACGGTCTTTCACGAAGTGAACGGTCAACCCGTACAGCAAATTGAACCATATGCTTTTCAATCAATTCCGAAAACGGATTTAACTATGCTTTCTGCTGAAGACCGAGAAGAAGAAGTTAAACGTTTAATTCAACAAGAAACAGAAGTGCCATTTGATTTAACAGAGGGTCCATTAATCAGGACAAGTATTTTGCACGTGGGAGAGGAAGAATGGATACTTCTTTGTACTCTACATCATATCATTTCAGATGGATGGTCAATGGGAATACTACTTGAAGAATGGATGGCATTTTACGAGAAAGCAACGGATGGAAAGGTGGCAGAACTTGAACCATTACCGGTTCAATATGCCGACTTTGCTCAGTGGCAAAAAGGATGGCTGAAGGAGGAAGTGCTTGATCAACAACTTCAATATTGGAGGGAAGAATTGTCTGGGGAGCTTCCTGTACTCCAACTTCCTATGGATCGCCCGCGTCCCGCAATACAAACCCATCACGGGTCGACATACACTCTGATTCTGCCAAGCACGCTACATGATAAATTGAATGAACTTAGCCGAAAAGAAGGGGCTACACTCTTCATGACGCTGTTGGCTGCATATCAAAGTTTTCTATCTCGTTATACGGGACAAGAAGATATTCTGGTCGGAAGCCCAATTGCGAATCGGAATTATAGAGAAATTGAAGGACTGATTGGTTTCTTCGTTAACACGCTAGTTTATCGAGCTAATTTGAGTGGTAGACCGACATTTCAAGATGTACTGTAT
Source organism: Bacillus sp. FSL K6-1218 (assembly GCF_038006445.1). Lineage (NCBI taxonomy): Bacteria > Bacillati > Bacillota > Bacilli > Caryophanales > Bacillaceae > Bacillus > Bacillus sp. FSL K6-1218. Next base: position 2,440,302 of record NZ_JBBOVE010000001.1, read on the forward strand.
CAGGTTCGTCAAAAGGCATTGAAGGCATATGAATATCAAGATATCCCATTTGAAAAAATTGTAGAAGTTGTGCAACCGGAGCGAAGCACAAGTCATTCACCAATCTTCCAGACTATGTTCATCTTGCAAAATATGAAACAAGAGTTTCCGGTGTTATCTAGTAGAAGTATTGAAATGATAGAAAGCTATAGTCCAATTGCAAAGTTTGATTTAAGTGTAATGGCAGCTGAGACGGAAGAGGGATTACTTTTTACTTTTGAGTACAATAAGGATTTATTCAATGCTACTACAATTGAACGGATGGCAGGACACTTTGAGAAATGGCTACATGAAGTTTCTCATCGCCCGCAAAATCCGTTGTATGACCTGAGCATGCTATCGGAACCCGAGCGTAATTTGTTATTAGAAACATGGAATGACACTGTAATGGAAATGTCCCATCAGGGTCTTATTTGCGACAGATTTGAGGAGCAAGTAGCAATGCGTCCTGATGCGATTGCGGTAGTTGATCAAACAAAACAGTGGACTTATGGTGAACTTTATATACAAGCAAATCAGTTGGCAAATGTTTTACAGCGAAAGGGAGTAGCCCCAGAGTCAGTGGTGGGAGTTTATCTTCCGAGGTCAGCAGAGCTAATGGCAAGTTTACTAGGCATTTTAAAAGCTGGTGGAGCTTATGTTGTTTTAGACCCGTTGTATCCAAAATCAAGGTTAGAATACATGATTGAAGATGCAGGAATTCAATTTGTAGTGACGGCGGAAGGACAAGAAGGACATTTCGCACACGTCGAAATGGTGAGGTTAGAAGAATTAACGGTGGAAAGCGTAATCGCACCTACACGTCAGATAAATCCAGAGAACTTAGCCTATATTGTCTATACCTCTGGTTCTACAGGAAAACCGAAGGGTGTCATGGTTGAACATCGCTCATTAATAAATATGGTTTCTTGGCATCAAGAAGTTTATCGTATTTCAGCAGAGGATCGTGCGACTCAGATTGCAGGTGTTGCTTTTGATTCGGCTGTTCAGGAGATTTGGCCGTATCTAACTGCTGGTGCAGCACTCTACTTGTCAACAGAGGAACTGAGAATTAATCCAGAAGCACTAAGGGACTGGCTCATTGATTCACGAATAACAGCTAGCTTTGCACCTACGCCTATTCTGGAAAGACTCTTGAAATTATCTTGGCCAGATAATACGGATCTTCGTTTTATCATTACTGGTGGGGATCAATTAACGCAGTATCCATCTAACGATATTCCTTTTGCGGTAATTAATCAGTATGGTCCATCGGAAAATACAGTCGTTACCACAGATTGTTATGTACCTGTAGGAGTGACAACAGGTACGCCATCGATTGGTCGACCGATTGCGAATACAGAAGTTTATGTATTAGATTCTCATCTTCAGCTAGTACCAATTGGTGTAATTGGAGATCTCTATATTGGAGGAAAGAGTCTTGCACGTGGATATGCTAATCGTCCGGATCTTACAAAGGAAAAATTTATTCCACATCCTTTCAAGTCAGGAGAACGTCTCTATTACACAGGAGACAAAGCAAGTTATCTTTCTGATGGTAATCTCCAGTTCCATGGACGTATAGATGACCAAGTGAAAATTCGTGGTTTCCGAATTGAATTGGGAGAAATAGAAGCTGTTTTGCAGGCGCATTCTTCTGTGAAAGAAGCAGTTGTATTGGTACGAGAGGATTATCAAGGTGATAAGAGATTAGTAGCTTATGTAGTTGGTGAAGGCAGTGTCAGTGAATGGCGAGAATATCTACAAACACATTTACCTAATTACATGGTTCCAACTAACTTTATTGAAATGGAATTTTTACCACTTACACCGAATGGGAAACTTGATTTGAAGGCATTGCCTATACTTAGTGAACAATCTGCCGAAAATACTGTCTATCCACGAACTCCGCTGGAAGAACTTATCGCTTCAGTGTGGAGTCAAGTGTTAGGAATAGGAGACATTGGTGTTCGGGATTCTTTCTTTGAACTTGGTGGTCACTCTCTACTTGCTACACAAGTGGTCTCACGCTTACAGGAAGTCTTTCAAATCAAATTGCCAGTACGTGAACTGTTCGAATATTCAACGGTCGAGGCATTATCGAAACGAATGGATCAGTTGCGTAAGGGGAGCGAAAAACGAGAAATTCCACCATTGGTGCCGATGGAACGAGGAAATAATATTCCACTATCTTATGCCCAACAGCGCTTATGGTTTATTGATCAATTTGCACCAAATAGTGCACTTTATAATATGCCAATGGCATGCCGCCTTACAGGGAGTTGGTTACCTGAGGCATTGGAGTTGGGATGGAATCAGTTGATAGAGCGTCATGAATCTTTGCGGACTGTATTTTATGAAGAGGATGGCTATCCTGTGCAGCAGATTCAACCGTATATTTTCCGTCCGCTTCTTCAAATGGACTTAACTAAGCTTTCATTAGAGGAGCGAGAAAGAAAGTTGGAGCAATGGATTCAAACTGAAGTAGAATCTCCATTTGATTTAGAACAAGGGCCATTATTCCGTGGGAAACTCATAAGAATTTCAGAAGAAGAATGGGTTCTTCTGTGTAATATGCATCATATTATCTCAGATGGATGGTCGATGGAAATCTTGCTTCAAGAATGGATGGCATTTTATGAGAATTCGATTGGTGAAACACAAGCAGAGCTGGAACCACTACCAGTTCAATATGCCGATTTTGCTCAGTGGCAAAGAGAATGGTTGAAAGATGAAGTACTATATCAACAACTTGCATATTGGAAGGAAGAATTATCTGGTGAGTTACCAGTCTTAATGTTGCCAATGGATCGTCCGCGTCCGCCAGTGCAAACCCATCATGGATTAACTCATAATGTTTTGTTGTCACGCTCATTACTGGATAAATTAAACGAACTAAGTCGTCAAGAAGGGGCCACACTTTTCATGACCTTATTGGCATCGTATCAAAGTTTCCTTGCTCGTTATACGGGACAAACGGATATTATTGTTGGTAGCCCAATTGCAAATCGAAATTATCGAGAAATTGAGGGGCTGATTGGTTTCTTTGTCAACACTTTGGTTTATCGAGCTGATTTAAGTAATGCACCGGCATTTCAAGAGTTGTTATCTCAAGTACGGATAAAAGCATTGAAGGCGTATGAGTATCAAGATGTTCCGTTTGAGAAAATTGTAGAGGTTATCCAACCTGAACGAAATACAAGCCATTCTCCGATTTTCCAAACCATGTTTACTTTGCAAAATACGGGACAGAAGCTACCAGAACTACATGGAAGAAATATAGAAGTAATGGAAAGTAATGCTCCGATCGCTAAGTTTGATTTAAGTTTAACTGCTGCAGAAGTGGAAGAGGGTTTATTACTTACTTTTGTTTATAGAACTGATTTATTTGACAGCTTAACTATTGAATCCATGGCTGAACATTTTGGGAACTGGTTGAATGTAATCGTGGAGAATCCTGATAAATCATTAGCTAAGTTGCCTATATTATCAGGATTACAGCAAAAACAGTTGGAAGAGTGGAATAATAATACTGAAGCATATCCACAGGAAAGTACAATTCATCAGCTGTTTGAAGAGCAAGTAAATCGTACACCTGATGCGGTAGCAGTGGTAGATGAAAAACAGCAGTTAACGTATCGAGAGCTCAATGAAAAAGCTAATCAATTGGCCCACTATCTTCAGCAATGCGGAATTGGGAATGAATCATTGGTTGGACTTTGCTTTGAGCGTTCAATTGAGATGGTTGTTAGTATTATGGGGATTTGGAAGGCTGGAGCAGCCTATGTTCCATTAGACCCATCATATCCAGAAAGTCGCCTACGATATATTTTGGAGGACACTGGAATTCAAGTATTAGTTACGAACGAGTCATTGGAAGATTGGATACCTAAAGAAATCAAGATAGTTTGTCTAGATAGGGATCAAACAATGATTTCACAAGAAAGCATTCTTTCACCAAAATGTGAAGTAACAGGAGAAGACTTAGCGTATGTTATCTATACTTCAGGATCAACGGGGAATCCAAAGGGTGTCTTGATACAGCATCATTCTGTACTAAACTTGTCGCATGGTTTACAAAAAGAGGTTTTCGAACATGAGATACCATCTAACATGCATGTCGGTTTAAATGCGTCAATTGCCTTTGATGCGTCTATCCAGCAATTACAAATGCTGCTTTATGGTTCAAGTTTGTATATTATTCCAAGCGAAGTACGAAGTGATCCGGAGCAGTTTGTAGCTTATATTAGGGAGAACAAGTTAGAAATCTTTGATATAACACCTCCATTGCTTCAATTACTTATAGATATCGGATTGTTAGAAACGTGCGACGACGTTCATGTTCCAAGTAAGGTATTGGTTGGTGGTGAAGCAATTATGCCGTCATTATGGGAACAGCTAGTAGAGACTGATAAAATTGAGTTTTATAATGTATATGGCCCTACAGAATGTACGGTTGATGCAACATGCTATCATATCAAAAAAGATAGTAAGCGAGTAACGATTGGGCGTCCATTGCCTAACATCCAAACTTATGTATTAGATAGAAATAGGTTGCCAGTTCCAGTTGGTGTGATGGGGGAACTTTATATCGGAGGAGCAGGTCTAGCAAGGGGGTACTTGAATCGTCCAGAGTTAACATCCGAACGATTTATTTCTCATCCATTCAAAGAAGGCGAGAGGTTATATAGAACAGGTGATCTTGTGAGATATCTTCCTGATGGTAATATAGACTACTTAGGAAGAATGGATAATCAAGTGAAGATTAGAGGATTTCGAATTGAACTTGGAGAGATTGAGTCGACTTTACAAGAGCATGACTTGGTAAAAGAGGCAGTTGTAATGGCTAGGGAAAATCAGTCGGGGGATAAGAGGCTGGTAGCTTATGTAGTGGGCGAAGGCAGTTTAGAAGAATGGCGAGAGTATCTTAAAACAAAACTGCCAATCCATATGATACCTTCCTACTTTGTCGAAATGAAAGAATTACCGCTAACCATAAATGGAAAGATTGATCGGAAATCGTTACCTATACCAGATTATCAAGGAACACAAGAAGGATACGTGGCCCCAAGAAATGAACGTGAACATAAGCTTTCTATCATTTGGGAACGTGTGCTAGGTTCAAAACGTATTGGTATGAATGATAACTTCTTTGAAATTGGTGGAGATTCAATTCTTAGCATTCAGATTGTCTCGCGCGCGAAGCAAGCTGGTTTACAATTGACACCAAAACAAATATTTGAACACCAAACGATTGCTGAGTTGGCGCAAGTAGTCAAAGAAGAACAAGGTGTACAAGCTGAACAGGGAATTATAACTGGAGAGACGATACTTACACCTATTCAGCAAAGGTTTTTTGTACAAAATCATCCTAACCCACATCATTGGAATCAATCCATGTTCTTTAGAACGAAAGAGAAATTGGACATAGGATCACTGGAAAAGGCGGCAGGTAACCTTCTACTTCATCATGATGCTCTGCGTTTAAGATATGAACGTTTACCTAATGGGGTTTGGAAACAGTGGAATGAAGGAATAGAAGAACAATTGATGCTTACTGTCATTTCATTAGACGAAGTGCCGGAAGCTGATTGGCATCAGGTTATTCAAAAAGAGATTAATGTTGCACAAGAAAGTTTGAATTTACATGATGGTCCGCTAATGAGAATGGTGTATTTTGATGAAGGTGAGCACGCTGGTCGATTATTTTGGACAATTCATCATTTAGCCGTGGATGGTGTTTCTTGGCGAATTTTATTGGAAGATTTGCAAACAGCATATACGCAAGTAGTCCAAGGGCAGAAAATTCAATTACCTATGAAGAGTACATCTTTTAAAGAATGGTCGGAGAAATTACATCATTACGCTGAAACTGGACTATCAAAAGAAGTGCTACATTACTGGGAGGAGCAGGCTGAACAAGACGTAGTTAAATTGCCGGTAGATGGTACTATAAGTAATCCAGTAAGCGCAGTAACTGAGGAAATTACTGTGGTGTTAAATGAGAATGAGACCCGTATGTTATTGCAAGAGACTTTAAGCACTCACCGTGTCCAAATCAATGAAGTATTATTAGCAGCATTAGTACAAGCTACGGCAGCATGTACGGGTCAGCCGATATTGAGCGTAGATTTAGAGGGACATGGTCGAGAAGAGATTATTGAAGATGTTGATTTATCGAGAACTGTGGGATGGTTTACAAGTATTTACCCAGTTCATTTAAATATTACTAGTGCTAATACGCCAATTGCAGCATTAAAAGCAGTTAAAGAACAAGTTCGCAAAATTCCTAATAAGGGTGTTGATTATGGGGTGTTGCGTTACATGAACGCAACAATGTGTGAGCAATTAAGCTCCCAATATACACCGTCTATTAGTTTTAACTATCTTGGACAATTTGACCAAATGTTTTCTAGCGATGCAATGTTTATTCCGGAGAACGAATTTAAGCGTTTAGATCATGCTGCCGGTTCCAAGCGATCACATGTAATTGATGTAATTGGGGTTGTAACGGATGGAAAACTTCAGTTCACTTGGGTATACAATGTTGGACAATTTGCCAAATCAACGATTCAAAGTATTGCACAGAATATGCTATATCAACTGAGTACATTGATTCAATTTTCAGATAGAGAATCTGCACTGACCATTTCGGATTTTGCAATGGCTAATCTTAGCCAAGAAGGTTTGACAAATGTACTAAACAAAATGCATCGCGGAAAGAACAATCAGATTACTGATTTATATCCACTATCACCTTTGCAAGAAGGTATGATTTTCCACACATTGCATGACCAAGGGGATGAACATGTTGCACCGTATATAGTGCAATTGAGTTTTATGATTCGAGGAAAAATGAATATTCCTACATTTGAGCAGGCGTGGAAATCTGTAATTCAGCGGCATGAAATTTTTCGTACAGCATTTGTATGGGACGAAATTGAAGAACCTGTACAAGTGGTGTATGAAAATATCCCATTTAAAGTGAACAAAGAAGACTGGCGTACAATGACAAGTGAAGAGATAGAGGAAAAAAGAAAAGTCTTTTTGGCATTAGATCGAAAACAAGCCTTCCAATTTGATGAAGCACCATTGATGCGGGTAACAGTCATTCAAGAAGGTGAGGAAGAATATCGGATTGTTTGGACCCATCACCATATTTTACTGGATGGATGGAGTTTACCATTAGTATTTAATGAATTACTTACAGTCTATCAGAAGAGAATGAATGGAGAAGCTGTGAAGTTACCTAAGTCCTCACCATATAAGAAATATATCCAATGGTTAAGAGAGCAAGATAAGGAGCAGGCGGAACAATTCTGGAGAGAGAAGCTAAAAGGTTTTACTGCGCCAACTTTGCTGGGCTTAGAAAGTAAAGAGGAAGAAAAAGGTTACACAGAGAAGGTTACGTATTTATCAGAAGAGCAGACTCAAGCGTTACAAGGATGGGCGAAACGTAATAAACTTACTTTGAGTACAGTAATTCAAGGTGCATGGGCATATCTCATGAGCCGATATAGTGGAGAAAATGACATTGTTTTTGGTGTAACAAGCTCAGGGCGTTCTACGGAGATTATTGATGTTGAAAACATCGTAGGTCCTTTCATTACAACGTCACCGACGCGAATTCAATTGATGGATGATATAAAATTAATAGATTGGTTGCAGAAGATACAAAAGGAAGAGATAGAAAGAAGACAATATGAGTATGCTTCTTTGACAGAGATTCAGGGGTGGAGTGAAGTTCCTAGAGGAATACCGCTGTTCAATAGTTTATATGTGTTTGAAAATTATCCAGTGAAAGAGGAGTCTTCAGAAAATCTGGAAATTGGTGAATTGGAAGGGGTAGAACAAACTCACTACCCATTAGGGTTAGCTGTAGTTCCAGGAATCCAGTTATCGTTAAAGTTAATGTATGACCGTAGTAAGTTTAATAGAGTAACCATTGAACGAATGCTGGGTCATTTACACCAAGTGTTAATGCAAATGCTCAAAAACATTGATCAAAATCTATCGGAGCTAGTATATATTACGGAGGCTGAACAAAGAAAGCTATTGGAAGAATGGAATAATAATACTATATCCTATCCACGTGAGAATGCAATCCATCAACTATTCGAAGAGCAAGTAAATCGTACGCCTGACGTGTTGGCAGTGGTAGATGAAAAACAGCAACTAACATATCGAGAGCTGAATGAAAGGGCTAATCAATTAGCCCATCATTTACAGAAATGTGGAATTGGAACAGAGTCATTAGTTGGCCTTTGCTTTGATCGATCAGTTGAGATGGTTGTTGGTCTAATGGGAATTTGGAAGGCCGGAGCAGCCTATGTTCCATTGGATCCATCGAATCCGGAAAGCCGCCTACGATATATTTTAGAAGACACAGACATTCAAGTGTTAGTTACGAATGAGGTATTAGTGGGCTGGATACCTAAAGAAATCAAGGTAGTTTGCCTAGATAGGGATCAAGCCATGATTTCTCGAGAAAGCAAACTTTCACCAATATGTGAGGTAACAGGGGAAAACTTAGCGTATGTTATCTACACTTCTGGTTCGACAGGGAATCCAAAGGGGGCTTTAGTACAGCACCATTCTGTAATAAACCTATCATATGGTTTACAAAAAGAAGTTTTCTCACATGAGATACCTAGTAATATGCGCGTTGGTTTGAATGCATCAATTGCCTTTGATGTATCTATTCAGCAATTACAAATGCTGCTTTATGGTTCAAGTTTATATATTATTCCAAGTGAAGTTCGCACTAATCCAGAACAATTTGTGTCCTATATTAGGGAGAATAAATTGGAAATGTTTGATATGACACCTTCATTACTTCAATTACTAATAGATGGAGGATTGCTAGAAATAAGTGCTGATGTTCATGTACCAAGCAAGATATTGGTCGGTGGTGAAGCAATCATGCCGTCATTATGGGAACAGCTAGTAGAGACTGAAAAAATTGATTTTTATAACGTATACGGTCCTACAGAATGTACGGTTGATGCAACATGTTATCATATCCAAACAGATAGTAAGAGAATAACAATTGGGCGTCCATTGCCGAACGTTCAAACTTATGTATTGGATAAAAATTTGTTACCTGTCCCAGTTGGTGTAACAGGTGAGCTATATATTGGTGGTGCAGGTATAGCAAGAGGATACTTGAATCGTCCAGAATTAACAGCAGAGCGATTCATCCGTCATCCATTTAATGAAGAAGAGCGTTTATATCGTACGGGAGATTTGGTTCGTTATTTACCTGATGGTAATTTAGATTACTTGAGAAGAATTGATAATCAAGTGAAAATTAGGGGCTTTCGTATTGAACTTGAAGAGATTGAAGCGAATCTAGAGAGGCATCCATTGGTAAAAGAAGCAGTAGTTTTGGTAACAGAGGATAAATTAGGAGAGCAGAGATTGGTTGCTTATGTAGTTGGAGATGGTAGTATGCATGATTGGCGTGAATATCTCAAGACACAAGTACCGAATTATATGGTTCCCGCACACTTTATTAAGGTAGACGAGATTCCTCTTACAACGAATGGCAAAGTTGATCGAAAGGCATTGAACAATTTAACTATTCTAAGAGAAAATAATTTTTCTACACCAATCATTCCAAGGGATGAAATTGAATATCAGTTGATTAAAATCTGGCAGGATGTGTTACAGATAGAAGATGTCTATGTAAATGATGATTTCTTTAATAGAGGAGGACACTCTCTCCTTGTAATTAAATTAGTTTCAAAAATTAGGGAGAAGTTTGGAAAAGAGATTATGGTGTCTACATTGATTAAGAATCCAACAGTGGAAGGAATCGCATGCCTTATTCGTGATAAGCATGATATGACGAAATCAGTAGCAGCGCTAGTTCCACTACAAGAATCAGAAAAAAGACCTTTCTTTTGCGTTCATCCGTTTATGGGGAATGTATTTTGTTACATTCAACTAGCAAGATTGCTTAAGAACCATTGTTCATTTTATGGTTTACAGAATCCTCTTATAGAAAAGAAAGAAATTGACGAGTTAACTTTGCCGGAAGTAATTCAACTTTACATCGAAGAAATAAAACGTGTTCAGCCAGAAGGTCCATATCGTCTTGGAGGATGGTCTTTAGGCGGTGCAATTGCTTATGAAATCGCAACTGTACTAAAGAATCAAGGTGAGGAAGTTGAGTTGTTGATACTAATGGATACTAAAGTACCTTCAGAGCAGGACTATAAAACAACGGAGGATATGCTCTCATATATATATGAGCATTTCATTTCTAGAGATTTTACTGAGCAGGGGGAAGGCCTCTTCCATGAACAAGATATGCTTGTAGAGCGATTAATTATGGAAGGAGTACTCCCGCCTGATGCAGATCTTATGAATTTGAAGCAAGTTATCAATGCTCATAGGAAATGCCTGAACTTAATGGCAGAGCATGATTTAATACCATACTCTGGAGAAGTTCTCTACTTTAGTGCTGAGAAAGGAAAAGAGTTGTTTACAGATTGGGGACCTTTATTAAAAGGAAGAGTAAATAGGTATTCAGTCCCTGGATCACATGAAGAAATAGTAGACTTCCCCGCAGTTGAAAAGATAGCTAAGTACCTATTAAATGAATTTGAAGGGATAAAAGAAACATCCCTTTCATTAACTGAAAAGTAGAGAGTGCAAAAGATGCAACGCTATGAACGAAAAGGGCAGCCCAATAACTGCAAATAAAGTGTAGGCAATAATGAATATATTAAGAGTATTACTTTTTAAGAGGATAATGGAAAATTTACTTGATAGAGACATAGAAACCTATATGAGTTGCTCATAGAATGATGTAAATGCTCTCTATTTTTTGTAATACAAGCTAATGCTTTGATGATATTACTGAGGAAAGGTGTATATTTTCATTGATATGTAAATATGCACCTTTTCTATTGTATTTGCAATTTAATAAAGTTAATTTGAATTTATGTAACGCACATATATGAAGCCATCTTTTAAAAAAGGAAGTGATTTATCATACACATTCAAGCTGTGAAAATACCAAAGAATATTGAAAGTCATTTGTTTAAGCAACTTAGTAACTTAGTTTCAAATGAGAAGAAAGAACGAATGAAGCGTTTATTAAACTCATGCGACGTTAATAGGACCCTGATAGGGGATTTACTAATCCGATCTCTAATCTGCCAAAAGTATAAAATTAATAATGAAGAAATTAGATTTAAATATAATGAGTATGGAAAACCTTTTGTTGAAAATTTTTCTGACTTTCATTTTAATCTGTCACATTCAGGAGAATGGGTGGTTTGTACTACTGCTAATTTTAATGTGGGTATTGATATAGAAAAGGTTTCAGAGATAGAGGCTCTTAAATTAGCAAATGAATTTTTTTCAGAGGAAGAATTTTATGATATATCTAATATAAATTCTGATGAACAAATTAATTATTTTTATGATTTATGGACATTAAAAGAAAGTTATATAAAAACGATTGGAAAAGGGCTTTATATCCCGTTAAATTCATTCTCTATAAAAAAAGAGTCATCAACTTTAATTTCATACAAGAATATACCTAACAACTTTTACTTTAAACAATATAACATTGATCCAAATTATAAGTTATCTGCTTGTGCAACAAGAGATGAATTTCCACAAGAGATAATAATTAAAGACATTTATACAATTTGCCAAAATATATACAAATTTGAAAGAAAGGAGAAAATCAATGCAGAAGACTAAACTTTTTTGCTTTCCGCATGCTGGGGGATCTGCGTTTAGTTACGCAAAATGGAAAAATCACTTTAATCCATATATTGAAGTAGTCCCAATAGAGTTAGCTGGTAGAGGGTATAGAATTGAAGAAAGATTGTACCAAAGTATGGAAGAGGCCGTAAATGATGCCTACACCAGTATAGTTAAGCAAATAGACGCTTCGCCCTACATTCTATTCGGGCATAGCATGGGAAGTTTGATTGCTTATGAAGTAGCCAGAAAAATACAGGATTCTAATAACGTATTACCTGAATTTCTTGTTTTGTCCGGTAGAAACCATCCAAATAGTAAAATAAAAAATATCCGACATAATCTTTCTAACGAACAATTTAAACGAGAAGTTATTGCAATGGGAGGTACACCATCTGGGGTACTTCAATCAGAAGAATTAATGGAGATTTTTCTCCCTATTTTAAGAGCAGATTTTAAGATTGTCGAGACATATATTCATGATAATAATATACAACCATGTGATATTGATTTTCTTATATTTAATGGAGAAAATGATGAATTTACTACATATGATCAAGTAATAAAATGGAATAAATATACAAGTGAAACGTGTACATTTCATTCTTTTGAAGGTAATCATTTCTTTCTAAATGAAAATATTGAAGAAATAGCAAAGAGTATTATAGGAAAGTTAGATTCTAAAAGATTATCAACTAGTTTTTAGGATTTTTCTAAGTATGCTCATGCCTAAGAAACAAAAATATGAAAGATGAAAAATACAGGCATTGCTGAAATTTTATTGAATATATGCATAGAATCCTAAACGAACTGTTTAAAGGCAGAGACTCTAAGCAAAATGTATATGAATTAACTTTAGTTTAAGTTGGCTTTACCTATAATACCATTTAGAGTCTTTATTATACTTAGTACAAAGTACATAACAGTTAGGGATGCTGTATGTAAAGCTAATGAATATGTGAAGTGAAAAGGCCGACTCTTATAATTATGAGTGGGCCTTTTGGTTTTATGGATATCAAATTAGTGAGCAACATTTCAAAGGGTATCTTGTGATATAACTAAGTAGAATTTTTTAAACAAGGGGATGATGAGATGAATAAATTGAAGGGGAAAATTGCATTAGTAACAGGGGCTAGTAGAGGGATAGGTCGAAGTATTGCCTTACATTTGGCACAGGCTGGTGCGTTAGTCGTTGTTCACTATAGTAAAAGAAAAGAAGAAGCAGAAAGTGTAGTGGATAAAATTAAAAAAGATGGCGGTTCCGCATTTGCGATTCGTGCAGACCTAAGTACTTTTAATGGCATTAATAAATTGTATTCAATGATGGATCAATCTCTTCAAAAATATATAGGTGATACTACATTTGATATCCTTGTAAACAACGCTGGAATTGGGCAGGTGTTAACGTTAGAGGAATCTACAGAGGAGTCTTTTGATGAGGTAATGAATATTAATGTGAAAGCTCCATTTTTCATTATTCAAAAGGCTTTGCCACGTTTAAGAGATGAAGGCCGGATTATAAATATTTCGTCTTTTGTCACAAGGGTAGCCTCCCCAAGTGTTTTTGCCTACAGTATATCTAAGGGGGCAATAAATACACTCACTCATACTTTAGCTCAACAACTTGGTGCTCGTGGTATTACAGTAAATGCAATTCTCCCAGGCATAATTAACACAGAAATGAACGCTGAGACATTGGGTAACCGAGATGGACAAAAATATGCTGCAGGTTTATCGACCTTTAATAGGTGGGGAGAACCTAATGATATAGCTGATATTGTAGGTTTTCTTTCATCATCAGACAGTCGTTGGATAACTGGTGAGTTAATTGATGCAAGTGGTGGATCTTACTTATAATACTTAGAGGAAAAGCCAACTTAAATTAAGCTAACTTTGCAATTCTATTATTTATTTGTTAAACCAGTGAACTATGTACCATTTTTTAGTTCTTAGAATAGTCACCTTGAGATGGGGCCAAATGTGGTAAGTCAATCAGGGGAGAGAACTAATTATGCTTTAGTATGATTTATGATAAGTATAAATGGTAAAAAGCAATGAATATGCACAATTTCATATGTAAATAGGTACTTTTTGTTAACTCTTTTAAAGGGAAGGAAATGTATGAAATTATTATGATAGAATCAATTTGTATTAAATCGAAAGGGGATGAGAGTATGCTAAAAAGAATGATTATAGGAGTTTCATCATTAGTAGTGGGAGCAACAGTTGGCTTAGCGACTGATGTATCCGCAGCACCTGCACCACCATTAACATCATTAAATGTGGTGAAAGTTGAATCTCAATTAGGCGGGGTTGAATTTATTGGTCCTAATAATTTAAGTACAGTTAAAGATCACGGAGGGAGCTATTTATACATTTATACAAATGAAATGGGATATGGAAGAAATCCAATTGCTCAAATGAGTGGTCAAAAACTAAAAAAAGTAGATTCTAAGATGATTGATATTAATGGTGATAGAACAGTTGATGGTTGGGAATATAAATGGGATGCTTCAGGACAGCAAAATGGGCAATTTAAATATCAAAATACATCTACAAATGCACCTTGGAATACATTATCTACGTCATTAAATATTAAATAAACTAACAGAAGAATTCGATGTTATTTTTTTATGTTTGTTATATATGTAATGTTTGGATACCTAAAGGAGTCTACGTTTTTAAGTATGCTCTTTCTAACTAATGATAAGATATCAGCAAATTTAAAGTTTACATAACATTTTTCTGGTAAACAATTCTAGGTTTAATAGTGTAATCAATAAAGTAAGGAAGTCTTTCATAAAATCAATTAAGTTATTTAGTGGGTCTTTCATCATAAATATCTAAAACTACATATTTATGAAATTTTATAAAACTTTCACTTTATATTTAATCCTAAAACATACGATTTTAATACAAAATAATATAATTTGATTAATAATAGCAGTGAAAAAAACATTAAATATATCTAGATTTTAAAGCTAATGTTACTTTATTACGTAATTAATTTAATGTGATATATAGATTTATTATTCAATGTAACTAATATAATTTTAAAAGAGATAGGAAGTTATGTTTAAAGTAAAAACAAGGGGAAGAATAAAAAAAATTGTTATGGTTTCAGCGGTTTGTACCATGATATCAACGTATGGAGCACCAATTTCTAGTACAGAGGCAGCAATCCGATCTCATGCCCCATCAGTTTATGTAACACCACAAAATACTGGTGCTTCAGATATTATTAGCATAGACTGGTCACCAGTCCAAACAGCACCTTATACGTATTGGGCCGTGCATAACTGGAATCAGGGGGGAGAGGGTGGTGGTTATGCTGGCTTCCAACAACAAAGTGGTTTTGATCAATCCGGTAAACGTACCCTTCACTTTGCGCTTTGGGATCCAATAGCATCAAACCAAGCAATAAAAGCTGAATATTTATCGTCGACTTCAGAAGCCAGTAGATTTGGTGGAGAAGGAACAGGCCTAAAGGTACAAACAACTTATAATTGGAAAGATAGTGAATGGTATCGAATGACTCTACGTTCTTGGCAAGAAGATGGCCATACAAAGTTTGGCCAGTGGATAAAAGATAATAAATTAAATCAATGGAAATTAGTTGCTATTATGGATCATCCAGTTGCAAATGTGGCATTTAACTATGGTTTATCGATGTTTCAAGAGGACTGGGCTGGTAACGGACAAGATGTAAGAGAAGCACGTCTTAAAAATGGATACAGCAGAAAAGTTTCAGATAAACAATGGAATTCTTGGAATAATCAGCGTATCTCTGGGCAACATGATACGTCCTATCAATACGATGGAGGAGCAACTTCAGAATATCTATGGGTTAGGGCAGGAGGAAATACTCAATCAACTATTGGTACTGGAAAAACCTTTAATATAAATCAGCCTAGTCAACCAGAAATGGGAAATTTAGATTTTGATATTCAAAATACTCGCTTTGAAGATGGAAAATTAAATGTTTCATGGAAATTGAAAGAACAAAGTACTCCACAGTTTAAAGGGAAAATTGAAATCTATGACAATGAAAAGTTAATGGGACAACCTTTGAAAGTAATCGATAATATTAAGTCTTACAAAACTGAGGTAAGTCAAACTATGCAATTGCCTCAAACAGCTTTTGCTAAAATTATATTAACAGACATATTTGATCGAACTGCAGAGAAAAAAGTAGAAATTACAAATGGAAATTCTGATATTTTAGTAGGGAAACAATTTGCATGGTCCCTAAAAGGATATAGTGATCGAGAAATTGCAAAAGTAGATTATAATAAAACAGCAGAAGAGCTGAAAATCAAATTAGAAGCTGGTGTGCCGCATTCTTATTTCAATAGCACGTATGCAAGTATTAAAGTCCAGAACTCATCTGGTAGCGTTATGTACAATAAGGAAATTATGGGAAATAGACAACAAAATGCTGAAACCCAAATAGTACCTATAAAAGAGGGAGATTATATAGAATTTACTCATATAGAAGGGGAAGTGGCGAAGGAAAAAACACGAGCGACTTTAACTAACCTTGAGAATGGAAAACAGGAATATATAGGAAAGAAAAGAACATATCGGGTTACATCTACAGGTTTAATCAGACAATAGACGTATTAAAAAGTTGGGGGAATCCCCAACTTTTTTTATCATTTTAGTCAAGAAGATTCCTTCTTCAAGGAATGCGAAGTGAGTAGGTGGAGATAAACTGGCTTCGAATAACGGATAGCAGGAAGCTTTATCAATAAGTATGCAAATATTTTTAAAACTAATTTTTATACAAAAGTGTATACTTATGACAAAAAAGTTTTATTAAACCAACAATTTTTGTTTTGAGTAAATTTAAGGTGCGTAATTAATATGCATCTTTCGAGAAAAATGCATAATTATGTAAAATTATCTTCATTTACATGATCATGAACGTGGTATAAAAATGAAGCATATCCAAAATTATTAAAGGGGCTGAAAAAATGATTAAAAAACTTATTATTGGTTCTATTGTTTTAGGAACAGCAATAGGAGTAAGTAAACCTACATTTGCTTCAACAAATGATTCTCCATCACAGTTTCAAGATAGGGGAGATGCCAAAGTTCAATCAATACCATCGCCATGGCAGTATTTAGGACAAACCTCTAGGGAACTTCAAATTAAAACTAAGGATCCAAAAGTGCTTGCTTTTGAATTAGCAAAAGAGGCTCCATTTTACGAAGATGAATTAGTGGATGTGTGTTCTGCAATTTTAAGAGAAAATGTAGATGTAGTATATTGGACAAGTAAGGAATGGGCTAGATTTGAAGTAGGAAATTACGAGTTTAAACATGAAATGAAAATTTATAGAGATAAAGAACGTCAGCAATTAATTACTTCACTAGAATCATAAAAAAATAGAAGCTATCTTTAGTAAGATATGCATCCAATAATGTAGACAGGAAAAGAAAGCACATAAAACTGTTTCGATATTGGAAAGTAAACTAAAAAAACAAGTATAATTACTTGTTTTTTTTAGTTACAGTAATTATTTAGAAGGCTTAGCTTGTGCATGGTCACCTACATTTATTGGATAACCATAATCCGCTCTACAACATGATTGGGATACAAAAGCTAGAAAGATATCAATCCATTTATTCTTAAATTGAATTAATATTCCTCTGTCATGGTATGATTCGTTATATTTTGAAAAATCATTTTACAAGCAATATGTAATACTTTATGGGAACATTATTAAATTTGAACGATATTAACAGAACTTTGTTGATAATTAGCTAAAAAAGTATTGTACGATTAAATGTATTGTGTTACATTTGTGTTACAAAACTATTACTTAATGTTATTATTGTTTCGATAATATTTCTTTTTGTTTCTGTAATATTACGAAAGTTATAGATGTTTTATGTGTATAGGAGTGTGTGTAGTAAAGAGTCTGAGTTGAAAATAAGTGTACACTTTAAATTTCCTTTCTGTCTGAATGAAGAAGACTACCAACTAATTAAGGGGTTTAAAGTAAAAACTTTAAATAAAATGTGCTTCCTTTCCCACACACAATTTAGTACATATTTAAAGTACAGTCTAGTTGCTACACAGACTCTTGTACATATAAACATTAAGGTGAAATAGAGATAAGGATTTATTACATAAAAAGCATTACTTAGCTAAACGTAAAAATATTATCTGTGCATTTTGATAAATTGTTAAAATGCCTAGATGATATTTTTTAGAAGATTTCTTGGATATGTTTATGAATAACAATTTCTAATACTTAATGATTCTCTACTGCTAAAATATCCAATAATTTATGTAATTGGATTTATAGGGTGTATGTACATTCACTTATATAGGGAAAATGAGGTTTTTCATATGAAGTATAGTTATAAAGTTTTTATATTTATTTGGACAATTATTTTATTGTTTTTTCTACTTTATTATGGTTACAGTGAAGTTTCCGACACCGAGCAGGTGCCAGTCATAATAATCAAAAAATAGAAGTGAAAAATATTGAGAAAACCAAATGAGATAAAAATAGATACAGTAGAAAGACTACTACAGGAAGTAATTAATCGTACGAAGTTAGATGAAATATTGGAAAGAAAAAACTTTAATGGAAAATATGTCGATTGCTGCTTGGGGAGAAAATTGTAGATATCACAATCGGTATAAAGATATTCATGAGTTATTCAGAGGTTACGATTTACACTGCCTTAGGAAAAAAAGGATAGGTTCCCGAGACACCCTTTATATTTAAGTAACGATTCAAGCCAATAGATTACATAAAACCAGAGCGGATTGTGCATCATCTTATTCGAACTACAAGAAACCATAAACGAACAAGTAAAGCGGGACTTAGAGTAAACTGTAATGGTGAAACAGGAGGAGACGCATGGGTGTGGTGTTCAATTTGTCATGAAGAACATCCTGTGTGCTGAATCCATCGCTTGCTTATCTTGTATCAATAAACTTATAGAAGACTATCATAAAGAAGTATGAAAACATGCCCCACTCCTTAATAAGGAAGTGGGGCATACATTTATCCAAGGTATATTTCTTTTCTGCGCTTTTCTACATAATCTAACATCTTTAGAAATTCATCATCTTTTCTTTGTTGTTCTTCTTTTTCGTTTTCAGAAAGTAAATGTGATTCCAATACTACGTCTTCTAGATCGAACTCTTTTCCGTTCCTTGGATTGGTAACCCGAATAGAATAGAGTTTTAATGTATCAGTGATACGATTCGAAGTGCCAAGGATAGTACCAGGAGCTCCATTAAATAATAAAAAGGGCCTAACTTCAGGTACTTCTAATTCTTTTCTAAGATATGCGATATCTCCCACTTTAAATTTGTTTTGCACCATGCATCAACTTCTCTTATTTTCGATACGTGAATATTACATTATAAAGATTTTATTTTTATAACGATTCCATGAAACTCTTTTTGATAATGTTAAAAATAAGAATTTAAATTGAATCAAATAAAAAAATTTCTCTAATTGATATGAGAGGTTTTCATCGTTCTATCATTATACTTTCTAATTCCTCAGAAGAATGGGCTAATGTTAATATGAATGATTTTTTTCTTGTTGAGCGGCTGCCGCTGGCTTGTTTTCCTTTTCACTGTTTAAATATCCAACTCCTGTTAGTAATAGGATAGGGACTGCCACTGTTAGAATCTTTTGTTTCAATACGATAACCTACTTTCTATAGCCTTTGTGTTTGTCTTGATGAATTATGTATACAGTTCAATAATCTAGGAGACTCTCTGCTGTTATTAAATTATTTAATATAAATATATTTAAATTTATTTTTGTTATTAGTTGGTAAAATTAGGTGTTAATACCAATAAAATCGATATTAAGGTGATTTTTCAACCGAGCAAATATACTCATAATGTTAGAACTTTAGAATATATGAGATAATAGCACAAAGAAGAGAGGTGAAGACATGCCTACACTAATATATCTTGTTGGATTACCTGCAAGTGGAAAAAGTTCGTATGCAAAGATGCTTCAAAAACAATACCGTGCTGCAATCGTCGCGACAGATGAACTTCGCCAAACGTTGCTTTATAGTGAAACGAAACAAGGGAAAACAGGAATGTTATATCGTTATGCAATGGAACGCGTTCGTGAACACTTAGAGGAGGGTCGTAATGTCATATTAGATGCGACAAATATTGAGAGGGAATTCCGTGTGAAAGCACTGCATCGCCTACGTGATATACCGAATTTAGAAAAACGATGTTATGTGGTGGACACTCCCTATCAGGAATGCCTCAAGAGAAATCAAGAGCGAAAGCGAACGGTGGAAGAGCGGATACTAGAAAAAATGTACAAAAAGGCTGAGTTCCCATTAAAAGAGGAAGGATGGGACCAAATCGAAATTCTGCATACACCAGGTTCATACAATATATCGAGACAAGAATTTCAAGAACTTCTAACTAGGTATTCAAGTTATGAAGAATTCTACGAAAGACTAAACACCATCCCGTTCTTTTCTGATATGTTTCAATATGATCAAGGAAACCCCTATCATTCCTTACCATTATGTCAGCACACATATATGGTATACGCTCATTTAACAG
This sequence comes from Bacillus sp. FSL K6-1218, assembly GCF_038006445.1. Lineage (NCBI taxonomy): Bacteria > Bacillati > Bacillota > Bacilli > Caryophanales > Bacillaceae > Bacillus > Bacillus sp. FSL K6-1218. Next base: position 2,460,622 of record NZ_JBBOVE010000001.1, read on the forward strand.
AGAATTATGTAGGGGGAGATTTATTTCTTCTGCAAAGTGCTGCAGCACTCCATGATATAGGTAAACCGTTTTGCCGTGTATTTAAAAAGCTCAAAGGGTACCATTCGTATTATGGTCACGAATATGTCAGTACCCATATCGCTTGCCACTTTTTAATGGAACTTGGTTTCGAATGGGAGTTTATTGAGAAAGTATTAATGATTACAGAGTTTCATATGAAGATGTTACATGGCGGGGAAGAGGCAGCACGTGAAATCTATCATTACTGCGGTGATGAGATGCTTACGAAATTATATTTTTTCCGAGATGCAGATGCATTTGCGAAGTAGAGAGGTGAAAAAAATGCTTGTAAAATATCCACGAACATTGCACGTTCCTTGGTCGATAGGGGTAACAAGTGATGACCGTGTTCTACAAAATATGGACGGATTTGAAACTCAAGAAGTGATCGTACTAGAAAAGTTAGATGGTGAAAATACATCCCTTTATAAAGATGCTATTCATGCAAGGTCGTTATCAAGTGGTCATCACCCATCGAGAACATGGGTAAAAACGTTACAAGGAAGTATGGGGTATAGAATTCCAGAAGGCTGGCGGATATGTGGTGAAAATGTATATGCTTGTCATAGCATTCACTACACAGCACTGACTTCCTATTTTTATGTCTTTTCAATATGGAATGAGAAAAATGAATGTTTATCGTGGGATGCAACAGTTGCATGGTGTAAAAAGTTAGGCCTTGCACATGTTCCAGTGTTATATCGTGGCCCCTATAATGAAAAGGTAATTCGTTCGTGCTACAACGGTACTTCACTCTTTGGAGGGATTCAGGAGGGGTATGTACTTAGATTAACGGATGCGTTTCACTATAATGATTTTTCAAAATCCGTAGGGAAATTTGTTCGAAAAGACCATGTGCAAACCAATCAGCACTGGATGACACAAGCGGTTATCCCCAATAAATTAGCAAAATAAAAACACGCAATTCCAAATGGAACTGCGTGTTTTTTCGTTTTCTAACATCATTTGACGTTCATGTATGGTTACTCTTATCAGAGAATATACTCCCTAACACTGAAAACTATTAATTTATTAGTTTTTATTCGTAACTTTTAAAGTATCTAATACGACTTTAGTTGCGTCTGCAATAAGCTTATCATCATATTCTGCATCTTCTTTATCATGATTAGAAAGGATGGCAAGAACAATTGGCTTTTTATTTGGTGGCCAAATAATTGCAATATCATTCCTTGTTCCATAAGATCCTGCGCCTGTTTTATCCGCTACTTCCCATCCTTTTGGTACGCCCGCACGAATCAACTTATCACCAGTCGTATTTCTCTTCATCCAATCTACTAATAATTCACGTTTCCCTGTTGGAAGTGCAGATCCTAATGTAAATGATTGAAGTGTCTTAGCGATCGCTTCTGGTGTACTGGTATCACGCGTTTCTCCAGGATGTACTTCATTTAATTCAGGTTCAAATCGTTCAGATTTAGTAACCGTATCCCCCGTTTCTCTCAAGATTTTTTCAAATGCGGATGGGCCACCTAACTTTTTAAGAATTAAATTATGTGCCGTACTGTCACTATATCGAACAGAAGCATCTGCAAGTTCTTTTAACGTCATTCCTGTATCCACATGCTTTTCAGTAATTGGATTATAATTAGAAAGGTCTTCACGCGTATACGTAATCCTTTCATCAAGAGCTTCTATTGAGTTCTGACGTAAAAGAGCTCCCGCTGCTAATGATTTAGATGTAGAGGCAAATGCAAAACGATCATTTGGATGATAAGCAACAGTTTGATTTGTACCTGTATCCAGAGCATAAATACCAAGCTTAGCATTATATTCTTTTTCAAGCTTAACAAAAGAATCATGACCTGTATTTTCTTGTTTAATTTGCTTTATTTGTTTTGTTTGCTTAGGTGGTTCAGATGGAGTATTACTATTAGAACACCCTATTAGTGTTACACATGAAAGTAATACGACAGGTATAATCTTTTTGTAGGTAAAGAACTTGTTTAAAACGTACATGAATTTTCAACCTCTTTCAATAATATATGGATTTTGTTTTGGTATTTTAAATACCGATGTTAATTAAAGTGGGTGTTGGATATCAATACTTCTGAAGTTGAATTTTAACAGGCTAAGCAGAACCAAAGCGTTTATATGAATGAACGGTTACTGTTTAGGGTGTTTCTTTTTTGCTTACACTTGTAATAGTTTACCTGTGAAAGTATTAAACTCGTAACATTTAAATGAAGTATTTCAATACACACTTTTTTTACATCACTTTACTTTTGGGAATAATAAGTCCTTTCATATTTTTAGGAATACACATAATAGACACTCTAAGTAATAAATTTGTTCCATTTTAACTTGGTGAACGGTAAAGAAACTACAATGAATTGTAAATGAAATCTGTACGGGAGTATAGTACAGTGCATATGAAAAACCCCTCAATGCTATCTCTCAAAAAATCATAATTCTCGTCTTTATAAACTGTATTTTCAAAAACATTGCGAGCTTGTAAGAAAAATGAAAGGTAATTCAATATGAGATAAACAACCTTACTACTACAATGAAAAACAGAATCATTCTTAAAAATCATGAGATACGATATCAAGTTATTTGCGTGTTTAATACATTTGACCAAATATTCCAGTTTCAATAGGAAAAGTCGAATCAGACCATTAACGAATGGTATATTATTCGTATTTTGGAAAAGTCAAAATGTAGACAAGCATCTTCTATCAAATCTCATTCTTAGTATGTACATTTGGAGGGGATTTCTCATATGAAATTAGTAAAAGTAACAGATGTTAGTTAGGAGAAAGATGATAATGTTAACAAATTCTATGGGAAGGTGAAGAAAGAAGGTAGCGTAGGTCTATTCCTACGTGTATATCATTTAGATAAAAAAGGTGTAACAGCTTGGGAGGAAGTGCAGGAAGACGAGCTTCCTAAGAAAGTAAAAGAAAAACTAGGTGTGAAATAATCATTTATTTGTGATGGTGGATTCTCCTACGTCGAGGGTTCGCCGTTTTTTATTATATGTTATGTTGTAATTTTTTATATGAAGTATATTGAAAAGATAGGGTAAATCTTCTGGAATGATATCCCCATTATTACTAAATCCATTTATATCAACAAATTTCCCTTTGTACCATTATCTTTTAAAGTACGTATAAAAAATGCCCTTTATCTTATCTTTATCTTATCTTTACTTTATCTTTAAATTTTTATATTAAACTTGAAACCTTAAAGTACTGATGTTTGAGTCTAAAAAGGGCGGGAGATAGATGTTCATTACATAGTTTGTAAATAACCAATTACCTTTGAAAAATTGAATTTTTTATACGAGGAGGAATATATGAAGGATACAAGTAAAAAACAAATTATAAAAGTGTTCCTTATTAGTATTTTAGGCTTAGGAATAATACTTGGAATGCTATATTTTAATCATAAAACCAATATTCAACAAAATAAAGCGCTAGCCACCGAAAAACGTGTATTGCAATATGAGTCTACCTTAAAAAAAGAATTAGAAAAATATAATTTAGGAGAGAAAACTGCAGTTTTATTAGGAATTATGTACCAAGAGAGTAGAGGTGAGGGAAACGACCCTATGCAGTCATCCGAATCACTTGGATTAAAGCCAAATGAAATTCAAGAGACAAGCTTGAGCATTAAACAAGGGGTAAAACACTTTGCTAAAATGTACAAATATGGAACGGACAAAGATGTTAGCATGGATACAATTATTCAAAGCTATAATATGGGGCCAGGGTATATTGATTTTATTGCTAGTCAAGAAGTTAAACAACACTCGGAGGATTCAGCCAAAAAGTTTTCTAAGATGAAAGTTGATCAAAATCCAGCGATGTATACTTGTGGTGGAAATAAAAATAATTTTAGGTATCCATATTGTTATGGTGATTTCACATATGCCACAAAGGTAAATGAAAAAACAAAACTTATTGAAGAACTTCTTCGAAATGTACATATCTCTTCTAAATAAGTTGCAGAATGAAATATAATGATACCATCAGTTATTAACAATAATATCTAAGAAAAAAACTACTTTCTTTCTTAATTCACATAATTTTCAAAAATAAATCCCATGGATGTTAATATTTGTTATATAATATATTTGTCAAAGCATTACCCCTAAAGTTTCTAAAGTCAAGCTGTAAGATAGTTTGTTAGGCACGTATTTTCACCTTAAAACAAAAAGAACTTGTAGAGATTCCTACAAGTTTTTTTGTTTTAAGGGTTAAAAGTGGATTTTAAATATAGTTGCAATTTTTTGAGGGGGAAAAGTAAATGTTTATAAAAACAGAAAGATTATTAATGCGAAAATTTGAGTTCAAAGATTGGCAAGCTGTTCATGAGTATACATCAGATATCAATGTTATGAAATACATACCTGAAGGGGTTTTTACTGAAGAAAATACAAGAAACTTTGTGAATGAAAACATTGGTGAAAACGCTAAGAACTTTCCTGTATTATTAATTGATAAAGATATTCTGATTGGTCATATAGTTTTTCATAAATATTTTGGTGAGCATACATATGAGATTGGTTGGGTGTTCAATCCTAAATATTTAAATAAAGGATATGCTTCTGAAGCAGCACAAGCTACATTGAAATATGGCTTTAAGGAAATGAAGTTACATAGGATTATAGCTACATGTCAGCCACAAAATATTCCATCATATCGAGTGATGGAGAAGATTGGAATGAGAAGAGAAGGCTATTTTAGGAAGTGCATACCACATGGGAATGAATGGTGGGATGAATATTATTACGCTATTTTAGAAGAAGAGTAGTGTTTTAGAACGCACTATTTAAAACGGCAGATTAAAAACAAGTAGGTTATATTTCTTCTGCATATGTTATGAAAATAGTATAATTTAAGAACCCACAATGAAGATAATTACTGATAAAGATATGGTAGTGATGAGAACAGTTGTAGGTTTTGGTGCAAAAAAGTTATCAAACTTGGACATACCAATACTATTCCTCTATAAAGGCTTATAAACGGTATGGAAACAAAACAGTTGTTCAAGTGTAAGAATTTTGAGCCTAACTTTATTTTGTAAATAGTGAGATGATACATGCGGTACAACTTGAATCTTCGTAAAGAAGTATTTCTACATGTATATTACACTGAAAAAAAGTGCAATAGCTTGGGAAGATGTGAAGACAGACGAGTTTCCAACAAAAGTAAATGAAAAAATAAATATGAAATGATTAGTTACTTGTGATGGCGGATTCTCTTACATGGAGGATTCGCCGTTTTTTATTTACAATGAGAAACGCATGCTAGGATGAATATTGGGATTAATTAGAATGTTTGACTGGTCGATACTGCTAATGTATTAATGATCGATATGTATAAGTACCTATACATATCAGATCAACGAAATTTTGTTCATTTGTTTTCATTAGAGGTTGCATCTCGGGGGAAAAGAAGAAATTGTGCAAAAGAAGTGTGAGAAATCCGTAGCGTGACTGAGAGAATTAAACGCGTAAGATATCTTGTAATAGGCAGCATAGCAGAATGTTAATTGTATATTTTAATATATTGTTGTAATATTACAAACGGTACCTAGGTAATATAAGGTAAATGCGCTATTGTTATTGTATAAATATGGCGCAAACAGGGGGAATGGACATGAAAAAGTATCTAGTAGCAGGATTATTGTTATCAAGTTTATTAGTGGGATGTGGTCAGGAGAACGCCTTTACCAAGAAAGAAACAGCTAAGAATGAACAGATAGTGAAGAAGGATGAGAAAGCCGATAAGAAGGTAGATGATGCAAAGCATGATGAATTAAAGGACACGCAAAAGTTGGATGACAATGTGCTAAAGGATAATGAAAACAAAGAGGTTAAAATGGACAAGAATGAGGGGAAAGTTGATATTGTAAAGTATCAGTTTCCATTAGAAGATAGTAGTTCAACAATGCCTGTCGATTACTTTGAAGCACTTAAACATGGTATGCCATATGAAGAAGTAGCTAAGGAATTACACCGTAATGCGACAAGTGCATTTAAAACGAAGAAGTATGATACGGACTTAATTGAATATACTTATGAAGCGCCACAAGCGATAATACAAGTTCAATTTAAGGATGGTAAGTTATTTGGTGCGGATTATGTTGGTCAAGATAAGGAAATGTATTCAGTTATTCCTGTTGGATGGGATGAAAAAAATAATCGCTGGACTGAAGAGAAAAACGTAGGCGTACAATCTAGTGAAAATAATCCGAATAATACAAATAATCACAAGCCTCAAATAAACGAAGGTAAGAATATAGAAACGAATGATAAGCCCGCACCTAGTACAGCAGGTGTAAAGGCAGATAAGAAGTCCGAAGAAGTTACCAATAATAACGAAGTTGAACAACATCGTAATAAGGAACAATAACGTAAGGAAGTAGAAGAATTTAAGCCGAGTGATGCGGACATGGAACGCATTAAACGACAAGAAGACAGTTGGAATACACCATTAGGTGGTGTTGGTGCTACATGGCAAGAAGAAATGGAAGAGATGAAAAAACAGAAATAAAATAACATACATACCTATTATAGGGATTAAGTGAATTTAAAGTGGGAAATTTATAGTTTTTATCATATTTTATTATATTCATTCTATAAAATTCAAAAAGATGACAGGGTGTTGGAAATCCAAAAGGATTTCTCATTAATCTGTCTATTACAAAATATTAATATTATTGTTGATATTGTCTTATAAGAAGGAATTCATTTAAGATATTAATTGAAAATATTAATTAGGAGGATGTTAGAAATGGAATTAAATAATGGGGATGGAATTAATATAGAAAAAAGTACAAGTATTAACATGGAAGAAATGGAGTTATTATTGTTAGCTGATCCCTCAACAGAAGTAGTTAATGGGTATCTTAAAAAGGGAGATTGTTTTGTTTTAAAAAAAGATGCTTTTACTGTAGGTATTATGATTTTAATCCCTACCCGAACTGAAACAATTGAGATTATAAATATAGCAGTTTCCGAAAAAGAGCAAGGAAAAGGATATGGGAAATACCTACTTAGATTTGCTATAGATTATGCTAAAAAAGAAAAATATAAAACTATAGAAATAGGCACAGGAAATTCTAGTTTAATGCAATTAGGTCTTTATCAAAAATGTGGTTTTAGAATAACCAGTGTGGATAAGGACTTTTTCTTACGAAATTATAATGAAGAAATATATGAAAATGGTATTCAATGTATGGATATGATTAGGTTAACGCAAAATTTATAAAAAATTATTTGTACATAAAAATCGCAACACCCATTAAATGTGAAGGGTTGCGATTTTTTTGATATAATGCGTCATTATGATTTGTGGGTAGCGTTAGGCAGTATATGTATTTGAGAATTATTACAAAATCAACAAGTGTTAATAAATTTATCTGTTATGTCAACAATTTGAATATATTTCAAATTGTTTTTTATAATTCAGATAGATCTTTTTCCAATAATTTTAATGAAAAGTAAAAAATATGAAATTTATCCATTTTAGTTATGGTTAAATGTTCATTTAAACAACTAACTAATGGGATTTATTAGATAATTATTAGTGTAATTTTTTCTTTATTCAAGGATGAAAATCGTACTAAATGTAGATATAACAACTATTATGTTGTTTTAATGATATAAAAATATTTGGTTTTTGAAAAAAGAATTTTCTGAACAATAAATATTATTATATATTGAGAAAGTAAAAAAATAGAAAAATATCAATTGAATCCCAAAAAATAACGTGTGAATATTATAGATATAAATTACAACTTGATATTTCACATGAATTTCTACAAATTTAGATGTTTATTAAATTAGGAGGATTGATAGTGCTAAAAATGTAGTTTGTTGCTAATTCAGTATTTTATATGCATCCATGGGATTTTAGAACGCACAGTTATTATTTGCTAGTAAGTATTTTAATATCAAATCTTTTGGGGAAGTGATAAGTAATGGTCACAGTATTAAATAATGAAACTAAAAGTTTATTAGTTGATAAAATTGCAAATAAAAATGCGTGTATTGGATATGTAGGCCTAGGTTATGTTGGACTACCATCGGCTCTTAAATGTTTAGAAGTAGGTTATGCGGTAAGAGGTTTTGATAAAAATTCAGCAAAAATAAGAAAACTAGAACGTGGAATAAGTTATATCAGTGATATTCAAGATACTGAAATCCAAGATGCTTTACATACAAATAGATTTTTTGTTAGTACAGAAATGAATGATATAAACGAATGTGATGTTGTAGTTATATGTGTTCCTACACCATTAGAAAGAACTAGTAAACAACCAGATTTAACATATATTCATTCAGCGGTGGATGAAATAGTTAAATACATTAAAAAAGGTACATTAATTATCTTAGAAAGTACTACTTATCCAGGTACTACAAGAGAAGAAGTTTTATACAAATTAGAACAGAAAACTAATTTTAAAATTGGTGTAGATATATTTGTAGCATACTCTCCAGAGCGAATCGATCCTGCAAATCAATCGTTTTCAATTCAAGATATTATAAAAATCGTAGGTGGAGTTACATCTAATTGTACCGATTGTGCAGCAGCTTTCTATAGTAACTTAATTAAGGATATTCATAAGGTAAGCAGTCCAGAAGTAGCAGAGACAGCTAAGTTATTGGAAAATACGTATCGTTTTATAAATATCGCTTTTATTAATGAAATGACACAAATTTGTAATGAGTTAAACATAAATATCTGGGAAGTAATTGATGCCTCAGGAACTAAGCCATTTGGATTTCAAAAATTCTATCCTGGCCCTGGCGTAGGAGGACACTGTATTCCAATTGATCCTATTTATTTTAAGTGGATTGCAAATAATAAGGATTTAGCAACAAAAATGATTGATGTGGCAAGGGAAATTAATGAAAACATGCCTAAGTATGTTCTTAATAGAGCACTACAGTTACTAGATGATAAAGATGGTAAGAATATTCTTATGGTTGGTGTTGCATATAAAAAGAATGTTAATGATGCTAGGGAATCGCCAGCTTTGGATATTATGAATGATTTAATGATAGAAGACTATAACGTGGATTATTACGATCCGTTTATAGAGGAACTCATTGTGGGCGATAACACATTGAAAAAATCTATAGATTTAAACCTAAGTCAATTAGACAAATACGCTTTAATTATTGTTCATACGGATCATGATTGCATTAATTTTAAATTGCTTAATGAGGTAAATTGTTTAATTTTAGACACAAGAAACATATTTAAAGATGAATCAGTATATAAAAAAAATATTATAAGTTTGTAGGTGATTACATGGTAGAGTTTATTCCTTTTTATCGACCGGAAATCAATGATGAAGATATAGAGAGGGTAGTTTCTGCCCTTAAATCTGGATGGCTTTCAAAGGGGCCAAAAGTGATAGAGTTTGAAGAGAATTTAAAAGAATATCTGAATACTGAACATGTAGTAAGTTGTAATTCAGGGACTGCCGCATTACATTTAGCATTACTGTCTTTGGGAGTTGGATTAGAAGATGAAGTAATAGTTCCAAGTTTTACTTTTTGTTCTAGTGTAAACGTTATTATGCATGTAGGTGCAAAACCCGTATTTGTGGACATAGATGAAGAGAATTTATGTCTTGATCTTCAAGATGTTAAAAGAAAAATCACTAAAAAAACGAAAGCAATTATTGCAGTTCACTTTGCTGGATATCCGGCTAAATTAAAAGAACTTCAAAAATTATGTAAAGAATACGGACTGTTTTTGATAGAGGATGCAGCGCATGCATTAGGAACAAAATATGATAATACTTTAATTGGTACACATGGAGATGTTATTTGTTTCAGTTTTTATGCCACAAAAAATATAACAACAGGTGAAGGTGGAGCGTTAGTCACTAAAAATGAATCGATTGCTGAAAAAGCTAGATTATATGGTTGGCATGGTATCACCAAAAATGCATGGAATCGTTATGGTGAAGAAGGAAGCTGGCGTTATGATGTTCTATTACCTGGGTTTAAATATAACATGATGGATCTACAAGCTAGTTTGGGTATTAGTCAGTTAAAAAGAGCTGATGAAATGATTGAAAAACGCAAGAGAATAGCTGAAAGGTACCAAGAGGAATTAAAAGAGGTTCAAGAGTATATAACGTTACCTAATTATACTAACAATCCAAGTGTAAAACACGCATGGCATTTATTTGTTATAAAAATTAATTCTAATTCTCCTGTTAGTAGAGACCAGGTAATTCAAGAAATGAAAAAGAGAAATATTGGGCTAAGTGTTCACTTTATTCCTGTTCACATGCATCCGTATTATGAAGAGAGATTTAACGTATATTTACCTAAAACGGAAGAGATATTTAATCAAATTATTTCATTACCACTGTATAGTGCTCTTACAGACAATGAAGTTGAACATATTATAACGTCTTTAAAAAGTCTATATCAATTAAAAATAGGGAGGTAAATATTTATGAAAATTGGGGTTATTGGTGGCAGCGGATTTATTGGTAAGCATGTTACAAAGGAGTTACTAGCAAGGGGGTATGAAGTAGTTATATTTGATAAATTTAAACCAAGTATTGATGTTCCTTTTAAGGAAATTGATATTTTAGATATTGCAACATTAAGAGAAAATCTTATTGATGTCGATGGGGTAATCCATTTAGCTGCATTAGTGGGTGTTGATAATTGCCGTTTAAATGAAGAAGATGTAGTGAGGGTGAACTTTGAAGGCACGAAAAATATTGTACAGGTTTGTAACGAAAATGGCATAGAAAAATTATTGTTTTCTTCCAGTTCGGAGGTATATGGGGATGGAGTGAGTGTTCCGTTTAAAGAAAATGATATTAAAATTCCAAAATCAGCTTATGGAAAAGCTAAATTAATGTCCGAAGATTATTTGAAAGAATACGCTAGTAATAGTTTGAAAATTAGAGTGGTTCGTTATTTTAATGTATACGGTTCACAACAAAATGATAACTTTGTAATTTCTAATTTTTTAAAACAAGCTCATAGTGGTGAAGATATTACTATTTATGGAGATGGACAGCAAATTAGATGTTTTAGTTATATAAGTGATATTGTTAACGGAACTATACTAGCCTTTGAATATGAAGGAGAAAACTTTGCAGATTTTAATATTGGCAATAACAAACCTATATCTATGGAAGAACTAGCAATAAAAATTAATGAATTAATGGGCAATAAAAGTAAAATTAAATTTCTTGATTTAGGTGAAGAGGGAGTCCGAAATTCTAGTATTGAAATCTTTAGAAGAATCCCTTCAATAGAGAAAGCTAAATTATTTTTAAACTATCAACCAATTATTTCATTAGATAAAGGACTAGAGATAATAATAGGGGAGAAGTATGGAAACACAGTATCTATATCCTAAGAATCCAAAGAAAATTAAGTATCCCATATATTCTTCTCCTTGGAGTATATCTGATCATGTATTTTTTTTGAAAAGTGTATATAGACCTAATGATTCTAAACTTAAAAAAAGTCTTCAAGCTCTTTATCCGGATGCAGAAATTGTATTAACTAATAGCGGTACATCTGCATTAGTAGTTGGTTTAAAGTATCTAAAAGTGGCAAAGGGAGATGAAGTAATTCTATCGAACTTTAATTGTCCTAATGTAATAGAAGCAATATTAACGGTGGGAGCAAAGCCTGTATTAATTGATTTAAACACTAATCATTCAATTTCTCTTAATAAAATAAAAAAACATTTGAATGCTAATACAAAGGCAATTATTCTTACGCACTTGTATGGATGTCATGACGATTTAGAAATTATTGACTGGGCTAGAGAAAATAATATTTATATCATCGATGATGCTGCACAAGCAATGTTTTCTTATCAAAATGGAAAGCCAGTTGGTAGTTTAGGCGACATTGGTATTTTAAGTTTTGGAGGAACTAAACCGATCCCAAGTATTGGGGGAGGAGCGTTACTTCTTAATCGTACAATAAGTGAATTATGTGACATGGATGAAGAAAAGAAGGAAGAAGTGATTTTAGATTATAAGAATCATTTAAAAACACAATTAGCTATAAAAATAAGAAAGAGTAGAGTACTGAGTTTATTTACTAATTATTGGAGGAAATTAGAGATTCTGCCCTCCTATAATAATAGTAAATTAGATTCTTTACCGGAGAAAACGGAAGTTATAAATCCAAAAAGAATGTCTATAGTACGTTCATTGTTAATTGATAAACACCTACAGAAAACAAAGAAGATTTTAGAAATAAATATATGCAACGCTAGTCTGTGTTATACAATGCTGCAGGAAATTGAAGAAAAGTATGGCGTTAAGATTATATTTTCAGCTCAGAATGTTTATTTAAACTATTTTACCATTATATTCAAAGAATCATCTGATAGATATGAGTGTTCTGTACATTTAGCGGAAAAAGGTATACAAACTTGTTGGAATTACTTACCTCTGAGTGAAATTCCTATTTTTTCGAAGTACGCAACTGAGTCAGAAAATATAGATTATTTATGGCCAAGGGTATTATCAATACCTTTTAAATATCCTTTAGTAGACAAGGACCTTAAGTATATATGTAGTCAAATTCTGAAATATTTAGAGAATAAGAATTAAAAGGTGATTATATGGAAATCGAAATATGTACTGACGCCCAATATTGGGATGCCTGTATGGAAGAATACAATGGTTCTGTATTTCATAGTTACGAATGGGGAAAGTTAATGGAATTATTACCTGGTGTTCAATTTTTCCCAGTACTAATAGAAACACGAGATACAGTAGTTTTAACTCCTATGTATGTACAGGATGGTAGGCTTTTGGGAAGTTTAATTGGTTATGGAGGTCCAATAATAATTGGCCAAGATAAAATAGATTTTTCAGTTTATGAATCCATAATAAATAAGAAGTTTGAAAATAAAATTCAAAAGCTTTTATTACCTATAACGATAAATCCTTTTCAAAGTTATAGTAAAGAAAAGTGGGATTATAAAGAAACTTATATGTTAGACCTGCCAAATAAGTTTGAGGATTTATGGACATCGTGTTCTGGGAAAGCTAGGACAAGTGTTAGGTATGCACGTAAACAGAATGTTGAAGTTCGTCCTATAACTGTAGCGGAATTAGATGAGTTTTACCAATTATATCAAGAACATAATACAAGTATAGGAGCGAGTTATTCATTTAGTAGAGAGTTTTTTTATCATTTAGTTCTTAATTTGCAAGAAAAAATCCTTTTCTTAGGGGCATTCTTAGAAGAAGAATTAATTAGTTCCAGCATTTTTATAATGGATAAAAAGGTTTTATATTATTGGATTAACATTAACAATACCGAAGGGAAAAATTCACAATCTTCATATTTACTACTAAATGATGCGTTTGAATTAGCAATTCATAATAAATTAAAGTATGCGGATTTAGGATATTCACATAATAAAGGGATTGCTAGACCTAAGATATACTGGGGGGCAGCTTTGAAAAAATGTTTTTGTTTAAAAGAAAGGATTTAAACTATGATTATTAGTGGCCACCAACCAAGTTATTTACCTTGGTATGGTTTTTTTGAAAAAATTCATAAATCAGATGTGTTTGTATTTCATGATATAGCACAATTTGAAAAAAAAGGTTTTTTAAATAGGAATCGTATTAAAACTTCACAAGGAGCGTCTTGGTTAACTGTTCCAATACAAATGAAGAATTATAAAGAAATTCCATTTAATAAGTTAAAGATAGACAATACTCAAGATTGGGAACGGAAGCATTGGAAAGCAATAAGAATTAATTATTCTAATGCACCTTACTTTAATGTATATAAGGATTATTTAGAAAGTTTTTATTCAGAAGATTGGATTAATTTAAATGATATGAACATGAATTTTATTCATTTTATTATCCGTGAATTAAACATTGATACGGAGCTATATTATGTATCAGATTTAGAAGGGATTACAGGTAAGAAAAGTGATTTTGTATTAGAGTTGTGTCAGAAATTTAATGCCAGTACTTATTATTCTGGAAGTTTAGGGCAAGATTATTTAAACGAAAAAGACTTTGAGAATGAGAATATAGAAATTATTTATCAAAGAATAAGAGATTATTCATACAAGCAATTATTTGGGGAATTTATACCACATTTATCTATTTTAGATATTTTACTAAATTGTGGGCCAAAGGAAACAGAAAAATTAATTAAAGGAGTCTAAATTTCTATGAATGTACTTGTATTTGCTGCTCATCCGGATGATGAAATAATTGGTGTTGGTGGAACAATAGCGAAACATGTGAAACAAGGTGATGATGTACATGTTGTAATACTTGCAGAGGGAAAATCTTCTAGAGCTAAAGAATATAGAGAGCTAGATTTAGAGGTTAAGAACTTATCGTATAAAGAAACAGAGGGGGCATGTACTACACTTGGTGTAAAAAGTTTTGCAAGACTAGATTTCCCTGATAATCGTCTTGATACATTACCCTTACTTGATGTAGTGAAAGAGATTGAAAATCACATTGAAAAAATAAATCCTACAATTATTTATACTCAATATGGTGGAGATATAAATATTGATCATACTGTTGTTTACAGAGCAGTAATGACAGCGACACGCCCTCTGCCAAATACTAATATCAAATGGGTATTTGCATATGAAACTTTATCTTCTACAGAGTGGAATTATAATGAAAAAGATAAGTTCCTTCCTAATTATTTTGTGAATATTGAAGATCATTTGGAGGAGAAATTAAGTGCGATGAGACATTATGAATCTGAGTTAAGGGAATTTCCTCATCCACGCTCTATAGAAGCAATGAGACATAACGCATTTGTATGGGGTGCCAAATCAGGATACCAAGCGGCTGAGGCATTTATGTTAGTAAGGGGGACATGGTAGGTGAAGAGAATATGTTAATACCACAGGTCCCGTTCTTTGGTTTAGATAGTAAACAGATTGACTTAAAATGGGTTGAAAAAGGCTATGGATTAGAAGCAAATATTTTTGATGGGAAATCTTTATTTGATAACTCATATACAAAAAGGTTTTCTGAGGTCCTTTCTTTTGTGCAAACCCTTAATCCATCCTTGTTAACGCTGCATTTTCCTACTGATAATGCAGACTATCTCAATGATGAATTTATTAAAAAGCAACTATATGAATTTATTGACCTTGCTATAAAGTATAATGCATCAGGTATAACAGTGCATGCTAATCAATTTATGAATGTCACGGAATTTCAAAACTATAATCTTCTTGATAATAGAAAAAGGATTATAGAGTTCTTTAACATGCTAGATGAAGAAATAAAAGGAACTGATATATGGATTGGTGTTGAAAACCTACCCATTATTGGAAACTTGGGTGATGATTTTGATCCTATATTTATATATCCCGAAGATTTTACTGATTTGGTTAATTTGGAGTTATCTAAAGTTGGAATAACATGGGATATATGTCATTGGTCTATAACCTATCTTACACGTTTAGGTATTTCTAAATTATTAAGGCAAGAAGAAATTGAATATAAGGACTTTCATAAGTATTTAAGCTTAATGGATCATATTAAACATTTTCATTTTAGTTCTTTTAAGCATTTAACGATTCCTTATAGTGAGGTACGTTGCTATGAGGGAGAGAATCCGGCTAATGGATCTATTGATGAAAGTTTATTACTTGAAACTTTATTAAAAGTGAAGAACAATACTTTGGATAAAAACATAGGAATTGTATTTGAGGTTCAGGAAACTGATTATACGAATAGAAAGAGGTCATGGGAGACTCTTAATTGGTTTCATAAAAATATTACTGGTATGCAAACAAAAATGAATTATTTGGAGATATAAAAGGCACTATCGGTTTATTTATTTTTACATGTAACTTGAGTTAGAGATTATTTTAATGAACCTTTTCTTCTAAGTAAGTGTGTTAGGAGGGAAGGTTTTACTATTAATCTTTTTTAATCATAGGGAGGACAAATGAAAAAACTAACTCTTATAAAGAAGCTTATTGTAACTTTTGGGATTTTGTTGCTTTTCCTTTTTAGTAATTTATCTGAGGATGTAATACTAGTACATGCTATGACTAAGAACGACCAAAGTTCTCTCATGTCAGATAAGGTTCGTGCTAGTCGAGCTATTGAACATACACGTTTTCTGTCTGAGAAAATTGGTCCACGTCCAAGTGGGACTAAGGAAGAACATAAAGCAGCTACATACATTGGAGATACATTAAAAAAATTAGGGTATGAAGTTGAGTATCAGGCCTTTCCTGTACCAGATCAATATATTGGGAGTATCTCTTTTAGTGTGAATGGAGAAAAAGAATGGCAAGTTGGAGCAGCATCTAATGCATCTATACCTAAAGATCCTGTCGTAGGACCGGTAGTTTCTATAGGAAAAGAGAACGGTATTAAAAATTCACCTGAGCCAATTCATGGGAAAATAGTATTATTGGAACAAGCTGATACGTATGAGAAATATAATGAACAAGTTGAGTATGCAGCAGAAAAGGGAGCAAAAGCTGTATTGTTATATAGTACGATTGGGGATAGAGGCAACTATGGAGAAGCCTTTAACCCAGTTCTAAAAAAGAAACAATCAATACCTGTATTTGGGCTTGCTTATAATCAGGGAATTAGAATGAAAGATAAGATAGTGCATAATAAAAATATAGTTAGTTTAAAGGCAAAACACGAAATGAATTTGAGTTCATTAAATGTTATTGCGAAAAAAAAGCCCAAATACAAGACAGATAATGAGGATGTAGCAATAATGAGTGCTCATTATGATAGTGTTATCGGAGCACCTGGAGCAAATGACAATGCTTCCGGCGTAGGACTTTTATTAGAGTTAGCATACAATTTTAAAGATATAGAGACTAATAAAGAAATTCAATTCATAGCCTTTGGAGCAGAAGAAAATGAATCTTTAGGTGCTTACCATTATGTTAATCAGTTATCTACAACAGATAAGAAACATATTCTAGGGGTTTTTAATGCAGATATGATAGCGACAAGTTACAAAAAGGCTAAGGACTTATATGCAATGACACTAGATGGTTCTCAAAATGAAGTAACAAATACTGCGGTAGCTACTAGTAAAGCATTAGGGAAATCGGTTGTATTAACTGGAAAGTTTGATTCTAGTGATCATGTACCATTTTACGAAGCTGGAATTTCCTCAGCACTATTTATTTGGATGGATGTAGAGAGTTGGAATCCCCTAATTTATCATGTTGAAAAGGTATTCCATACACCTCAAGATACCGTTTTAGAAAATATTTCTCCTCAGCGTATGCAGGAGGCACTAGAAATTATAGGGACAAGTTTGTATTACTTTATCAAAAGATAGGTTTTTTCGGAGGTTTCAGCATAGCCGACTAAATTTAGATTTTAATAATAATATAGTAAAACTTTTGTTGGGATAAAAATATACTTTGAGCATAGGCGAGGTAACTATATGAGGAGTACATGGAAAGAATTAAAGGGGATGGATCTTAATGTCTGGATCCGCTTTATCGGAGAAGCCTTAAATGGTATTGCAATGATGATGTTAATGCCATTTTTTGCATTATATTTGAAGGATAAAGTGGATTCTCTACTTGAGGTAGGTATAATTATAGCTTTATCCCCAATTGCGGCGAGTTTTGGTTCATTAATTGGAGGGCATATAGCGGATACTTATGGACGGAAACCAACTATGGTACTCTCTATGGCCAGTAATGGGCTACTAATGCTTGTTTTTTTGTTTATTGATAGTTTTATAGGGTATGCCATTTTATCTATTGGTTTAGGGCTATGTAATTCTTTCTTTGAACCAGCGGCATCTGCAATGGTTACCGATGTAACAGAACCTGAAAAAAGAACTGAGGCATATGGATTACTTAGAATGGCTCATAATATAGGAGCTGCGATAGGCCCTATAATTGGTGCAGCAGTTGTGATTGTATCAAAAGATGTCATATTTTTGATTACTTCTGGAACCATGCTGTTTTATACAATATTAATGTTATTGTTTCTAAAGGAAACAAAACCTAAAAATATAATGATACATGAGGAAACACATAAACAGTCAATAAGATTTACGTTAAGAGTTGTTATAAGAGATAGAATATTTCTATTCTATATAGTGACGGGAATCATTATATTTATGGGATTCTCACAATCGGAAGGTATGTTACCACTTCATTTTAGTAATGAGGATACAATGATTTTTGGAAATAGTAATCCATTTCCATATTTAATGACTTTAAATGGCTTATTGGTTGTATGTTTCCAATTTCCTATTTCAAAGTGGTTAACTCACAAACCAATTGGTAAATCAATGCTATATGGTGCTATTCTTTTTGGCGTTGGCCTTTTAGCAATAGGATGGTTACCAAAGTGGTTTCAAGTAATAGACGCAAATGATTTAATTATTCTAGGCTCATTATTAATAGCTTATACAGTTTATACAGTAGGGGAAATGATTATGTCACCTGTCCAAATGACATTCGTCGCTAATATAGCTCCAGAACATTTGAGGGGGACTTATATGGGGGCGGCTAATCTGCAATGGATTACAGGTAATGTATTTGGACCTCTTCTAGGCGGTGTATTACTGGATCAGCTTTTAGGACATATGTTATTTACAATCTTAGGTGTGGGTTGTATTATTTCTGGATTTGTTTACTTACTATTAGATAGACTTATTGAGAATAGAAGTAAACAAATACCTATAAAACAAACATCTTAATTTTAATATTGTTAATAAGTTGAAAATTAAATTTTATGTTTTAAGGATTAAATAAAGTGCACGTTTATTAATAGTAAACGTGCACTTTATTTATTAGTGTTTAAACTTAATTTATATATAGTGAGTTTTTTAGGTGACGACTTAAGTGTATAAAAGTAATTTGCTACTTTATTTAATTAATTTCAACTAGACTTCTTGTCTTATCAATATGATTAAGTAACATACGATACTCTTCTTCGTACATAGTTACACGTTGTAGAAGGGAATGATTTTCTGTCTCTAAAGTTTTTATTTGACTTTGTAAGTTTGTAAATTCATATGTTTTTTTATAATTTTGTAGAAAGAGAATAATATCATCTAATGTCATAGATAAAGAGTATGTTTCTTTTTTGTTGAGAGGGAGAAATATTGTTTCCCACTTCTCGATTTTGTTTTGTTTGTTGTATTTCCTCTTGGTATTGTTTTCTCACGTATGAATTCCAGCGAAATCCACAAGCTGCAGGTGTCCGATTTAGTAGCTTTGCTACTTCCTTGAATGCAGTTAACTGTGTTCCACCGTTACGAATATTCTGGAGTACTGTTGATGTGAGAAGTAAATCTTTATCGTTAGTCCAGGAATCTTGTCTTGAGAGTACCACGTTTTAACCTCCTTTATATGTTTTATAACATTAATCAAATTAAACGTTCTCTTTTCCTTTTGTAAATTTGATATCAATCTCTCATTTTAATCTACTTAGAATAAATCCGTTAATACGTAGATTGCTGATGATGCGTTAGGTGGATTTACTTATATCACTCACCAATTTATTAGTAAAAAATTAATTTCGTTGTACATAATATTATAGGATCTTCTGACAAGAGACAATTACGCTGATATAGCCACTAATAGGAAATAAGAGTACTTTATCTGTTTGTATTTTGGGTTCTGGATAACGATTGTAATATGAGTTTTTAATAGACATTTAGTAGATATTTGTTAATTTAGCATCTCTAAATTGAGGCATGTAACTTGAATATAATAGATTAAAAGAGGATATATACTATTGGGGTTAAAGAGAAAACGAAATAGAGAGGATATTTTAGGTTAGGAAAATTTGAATGGACTTGTCATTAAAGATAGGACCTTTCAAAAAGGGAGGATAATTGACAACTGTAGGTACTATGATTAGGAATTTAATTCTAATCATTTTATGTTGAGAAATAAAAAATTATTTTGTAAAAGGCGAGATGGGATGGGAATTCATATAAATTTTACAAGAAGAGAAGGTAAAAGTAGAATTTTATTGAGAATAACTTGTGCTAGATTAACTTAAAAAACCTTATAATATAATTATATTATAAGGTTTTATTTTAACTATAATAATATTTATTGTGATTTTTTATCGAAGAATAAATTTAAATCTGTTTTGTCTGTGTCGTCTGCTAAAGCATTTTGTATAATATCATTTAATAATTGCATTTTTTCTTTTTCAAAAAATGGGACACTAATATAATAAGGTGTTCCTGCTTTTTCAATTCTTAATATTGTCTGGATACCGCTACCCGCAATTCCAATACCTAATAGTAGTAAAATTAATCCACCAATAAAACTATCACTTAAAGTACCTAATCCAAATAAGAAAATTAGTATTCCTAAAATCATTGGTTTAAAGAAATACTTGGTAGATAACATTGCTCCAGAAATATTTTTTAGAGGAATGTTTTGTTGGTCTTTACCAGCAGGAATAAAACCAAATAATGTGTTTGATAAGTTGGTTTTTACAAACCTATTATCAACGTCTACTCTGCCTTTTATCCAGAAGAATAATAGGCTGGTTGAAAATTCAAGTCCTTTCATCTTTTCATCTCCTGTTATAAATTACTAATAATAAAATCTATATATCGTTATATCAACATTAATTATGAAATATGTGTATAATTTTTTGCGATTTTATATAAAATTATAATATACAGAATAACAAGAGTGAAAAAGTGTTAAGGGCAATACGATTATAGGGAGACTATTAACTGGTACAGGTTTTGCTGAAGTAAAAGCGAAACGAATTCTGTTTGATGAGGTGCCAATGGATTATTGGTCATTTATGCAATATATAATTTATCTAACGAGGGAAATGTTATTGTAGGATACGGAGATGGTATATTTGGTTTGGGAGATAATGTACCTGTGAACAAGTAGATGCACTACTTTATCGAGCACATTTGAAGGGGTATGTGAAAGATGATCAGATACTACATATTCAAGGGAAGTCGTCATTTGCTAATCTTTATCATGATATTAATGAAAACTCAACAATGTTTTTAAAAGAAATTTTGACGGTGACAGAGTTAGGGATTTTTAAAGGAGACAAAAAAGGAAATCTTAGGACAAAAGGTACGTTTACACGCGCGGAGATGGAACAAATAATTAAAAATGCTTTTCCCTACAGTGTGAAAGCTCCGCATTAATTTAAAGGTATACCTGCTAACTTTTGGGTAGAAGAAGAAATTAGTGTAGTTTACTCTAATTATATTTTAGCAGGAGTAGAGATAGGGGAATTTGCTCCATTTATGACAGCAACTCGTGAACAGTATGCTCAATTTTTATATAATGCTCTTTGAAATGATCTTTTATGGAATCTTAAAGATCTATTTGAATAATGAGAAGAGCTTTTTCTAAAAGGTAAATCAGTTATTAAACAAAGGCTATGGGATTTTCTTACTGTAACCATTTCTTATTTATCACTAGACAGCTTTATTAATAAGAGAAAAAAGTTGGTGAGATAAAGGGCATCATTCTAATTAGAATGATGCCCTTCTTAATTTTAAATATAATTTAATGAAATACTTTTTCAATTGTGGGCATAACAGCTATTGGTGGTAGGGATTTAGTCCATGCAGCTGCATATACATTTAATTTCTCACCTAATGTGTAGTTTTCACCACTTGAAACAGGGACCCTTAAAATCTTATTTTGAGAAATTAGATCCCACCAATCATGTTGATAAGCAAGAGCTTCATCTTTTGTAGACGTAGCTGCAACTACTAAATAATTGTTCTCTACTGAAATGACATATCCAGTAAAAGGTTCTTGTTCTTGGTTCTGAATAGAATGAACAGGAATATTGTTGGCGGAAATCTTGTTAGAATCTGCAAAGGCCGGTGTTAATCCGAATGTAAATCCACATCCTAGTGTTAAAACTGTTACCGTTGTTACGAATATTTGTTTTTTGTTAAACATGATATATCCCCCTTATATTTTATTCTTACACTATCCACTTTCAATTTACATACATATAAAGCCTTTTAATATTAAGATGTTTAACAATTCTGTAACAATTATCCTATAAATGTTAATATTATCTATTAATGGAATTGGGTTTGTGTTATAATTCACTAGGTGAACTATTATTGTTCATTTCATCTCTTGATGAATGTATGCCCTTCCTTAAGTGTAAAGATGTTCGATTTTATTGGTGAAGAGGGGAGATATCCCTTTCCTTTTTTTTATGGGGTTCTTTTTCTAGGCATATTAACAGTAAGGAGAGTATTGAAATGCTATTTTCAAATCTTTATCAGGAGAAAAATTTGAAAAAGCTTATCATGTTATTATTTTTACATATATCTAATATAAAGTGAATTGATAATATGTAGATTCACTATTACTAATATTCAATTAAGATATTTAGCGCTATGTTAATAGTGTTAACTATCTTAATTGGTGTGGAATGTGATAGAAAGCATAAGTTTACCGCAAACTTATACTTTCAGGATTTGAAGAATATTCTTAATATGAATTTTAAAGAAAATACAAAATTTTACTAGACGTGAGAAAGAAGGAACTGAAAATATCCTTTAAAATAAGATATATTTTGCTCAAAAGATTAGAGGGCACCAATTCATTAAAGCGATAAAAAACGTTTTAATGAATTGGTGTCCTTTTTGTTTTAAAAAGAGAATATATTTTCTCAACAGGACAAATGGTAATCAGCTATAAGTATTAATTATAAGGATAAAAGGAAAATAGAAATTAATAATAAAGGAGAATGCAAAATGATAACATTAATATCTGAAAGAAATCTAGCTGAAATCCACGAAGACGATGTAGATGTATTAAAAGTAATGGCACATCCTGTTCGATTACAAATTGTAAATGAATTAATGCATCATAAAATGTGTAATGTTACACAATTAACGGAAATATTAAGACTCCCCCAATCCACTGTTTCACAACATTTATCAAAATTGAGGAGAACCGTACTCCGTTCAGAAAGAAGAGGGTTAGAGATGCATTATTATATAGATAATGCTAAGGCACGTCAGATTGTTGAAATTTTAGGTTTATAGGTTAATAATACATAAAAGGTTTCCTGTTACAAGGCAGGAAACCTTTTTTATATATATACTAATTGTGTGATAATATCATACCGTAGAAGCTACCTAACAATAATTAAATTTAACAGCTTGTTTTATCTTGCCACAAACAATTTAACACGATATATAGGTGTAAACTTACAAAGAAGGGTTTTAAATAGAAATTAGATATAACAATGGATAATGGTAAGTGTATTAAAGAAACTATAGAATTAATGAAATAAAAAATAATAAATAGTTGTTGTAAAGGCATATATTTATAAGAATGTGGCAGGAATGAAATGAACTTTACAGTTACTTTAACTTGGATGAAAAGAGATTTAATAATTGTTTAATAGAGTTCATTACCTAGTAAATACGGAGTTCCTGGGCTTGAAGGAGAGGATATAAAAAAGATAACGTGAATAATCCGAAACAAATATGTTTCGGATTAGAGGTTCGAGATTTTATCCATTTTCATTCAACGGTTTGTAAAAGATAATAAGTTGAATTTTCTGTTTTTTAACAAGGGAAATGTATTAGGTTAATCAATAGATACTCCACCAGAGACAATCAGTTTTGTTGGTGCTGGCGTATCTCCACCATTAAACGAAGAGTGTTGTGATACATTTAAACTAATTATGCTACATGCTAATGCACTTACTACTACCATACTTAATACAATTTTCTTAATCTTTTTCATTATTTTAACGCTCCTTTTCTCAAATGTTTCTTATCAGCATTATTACTAATATAGAAATATTTGCTTGCCTTAACATGATTATCTGCCTCATAAAATTGGATTGCTAAAATCCCTGCATATTCTTTTACACAATCCCACATTTCCTCTTTTTCAAAATAAGAAATAGCATCAGTAACTACTTTTTCTAGTTTAATTCTAGGTAGTTCTGTGATTAGTTCATTTAAAACTGCGAAACGATGCTTATATTCCTCATTTCCTGATTCATTTGTATACTTCATTCCTTGCTCGATATATGATTTTGCTGTTTCAATGCCTTCTAAATTATAATATGCTCTTGCTAAGACAAATAATGCTTTAAAATGATTCGGTAGGGTATTTATAATTTCAGAACTCTGTCTGATCGCCAATGGAAATAAATCTTGAATATTATATAACCAGCCCAAATTATGACGTACTCTTGATAATAATTGTTCTTCATTATACTTTTTAAAAACATCAATAACCGTATTGAGACATTCTTCAGCTCTTTCAAACTCTCTTAGATCTATACAAGCTAAACCGTATACATTGTCGCATAAGGCAACATTAATTTCATAGCCTACATGATTCTGGTATACTTTTTTTGCCTTTACTACATGTTGAATTGCTTCAAATGGTTGATAAGATTGATAACAGTAAGTTGAAAATCTATACTCAAACTCGGCTTTTTCTACTGCGTCAGGTATATCAATTAAAAGTTCTTCCGCCTTTTCATAGTGTGTTTTCGCTTCAGTATAATTTGCTAAAATTGTAGAATGAATTGCCTTAAAGAAATGATAATAGTAAGCTAAAAATAAAAAATCATCTTTGATAGTAGAGAGTTTTTCTATTTGATTAAAAGAATCTTTTGTAATACTCATTCCATCTACCAAGACCATATATCTAAAATTCAGTAGGGAATAATAGAATGATACATATTGGTCTGCTTCTAGTCCTTTTAAACTTTCTTTTACTTTTAGGTATGTTTGTTTTGCTTCTTTTACATGATATAAACGAATTTCTTCATACCATTCGTGTAATAATCCCATCAATTGCTCATTACTCTTCTCTTGAACAGTCATAATATCCCCCTTTTCTATGTAAAGGCTTATTCTGATAATAACAGGAATTAGATACATTAAATTTAATAATGAGTTTTTTTCATTAATAGACAGAATATTCAGAATATAACGGATACCCACCCTTTGTAATGCGACAAAATATAGCTAAGATAGTACAAATTTCGCTAAGTGATTTTTTGATGCTTAAATGTTTGCTATTGGATATATCGTATAAGAGGTGTCTTAGCACTATGGTAGAAAAGGAGGTAGCTTACATTGCTATTTTTTTGAGAAAATATTGGACTTATTAAGTTTCGAGGAATTCCTCGGAATTCAATATAAGTATACCCATGTCTACTTATATTGAAAAGTGAGCGTTAGTTTATGATAAGTTTTGGGATTAATTTACTAAGGACAATGACGAATTTAAGAACAAGAAGAAAAGTAATGGATGCTAGAATTCTGCAAGCGTTAGGGTAGAATTTAAATGTTTTTTGAAAAAAAGAATTCACTTCTAAATCACTTGCAACCATTATGGTTACAATTTATATCTGTTTTTAGAAAAAATGTTCAATATTACCTTTTGTTGAAAATCTTAGCCATTTTTTTGGAAGGGTTAGTTTTGAAAAATATAGTAAGGTAACTCAAAAAAGAACAAGATATAAAAAAGATGTACTTATATAAACCAGAAAGTTAGCTGAGAATTTTAAGCAGCAGCTGAGCTGGAAAATAAAAATAAAGGTAGGAGATTTACATGGAGACGAAACAAGATAACCTTATTTACGTATGGGACGCTTATTGTGGATGGTGCTATGGCTTTTCAGAAAGTATTAAAGGGTTTTACAAAAAACACACTGAAATGCCGTTAACAGTTTTATGTGGAGGATTATTTTTAGATAATTTACCAATGAAAAATTTCTCATATATAG
This sequence comes from Bacillus sp. FSL K6-1218, assembly GCF_038006445.1. Taxonomy (NCBI): domain Bacteria; kingdom Bacillati; phylum Bacillota; class Bacilli; order Caryophanales; family Bacillaceae; genus Bacillus; species Bacillus sp. FSL K6-1218. The sequence continues at coordinate 2,486,419 of NZ_JBBOVE010000001.1, forward strand.
AAGAGGGAAATAAAAGAATTAATCAACTTACAGGTGCTGAATTTGGTCCTTCCTATCAAAAATTGGTGGAGGAAGGGACTTTTAAAATGAATTCGAAAGATGCTGCAATTGGTTTTTCAGCTTTACGCTCATTAGCGCCAGACCGTTTATTAGAATTCACTTCGGCTATGCAAAAAGCGTTTTATTATGAGGGCCAAAGTCTGAGTGATCCTGAAACATATCGCAAGATTGCAATCGAGCATGGTTTGGACCCTGAACAAGTATTAGAACGTTTAAACGCTCAAGAAACAATAATAGATGTCCAAAATGATTTCAATAAAGTTCGACAGCTTGGTGTTAATAGCTATCCTTCCTTACTTTTACAAAAGGATAATCAAATTATTCCTATTGGTGGTGGCGTAATGACGCCGGATAAAATTGAAGCGCGTTTTAAAAATTTATATTAAGAAAATTTAGGATATAGTAGCAAACATGTTATCTTAGGGCACCTAACATTCATCTCCGGAATATTCGCCAGTACTATTACACTTTCAGATGAATGGGAGTGGGAGATTTTATCGGAACAAGATAAAAATATGATAATTAGTTAATAACTTTAACAAAAGGAGAATAACATACTATGTTTAAAACAATCGATACAAATCAAAAAGATGTGAAATTAACGGTGTTTAGTTCGGACGAAAAAAGCTTTATGGTCACAGCAACATTAGTTGAGAAAGCAGGACATGCATTTTTAATAAACTCAAAATTTACGCAGTCTGATTCGAAAGAAATTGTTGAGTATCTGAAAAAAAACAACTTATCTCTAGATAAAATCTTTATTATTCATGGGGATCCAGACTACTACTTTGGATTAGAGAGCATTAAAGCCGTTTACCCAGAAGCTATAGCGTATGCTACAGAGTCTACTGTTGAACATATCGTTCATTCTGTCTTAGGGAAATTAAAAGTTTGGAAAGACGCCCTTGGAGAAAATGCACCAAGTAACGTGGTATTACCTCAAGTGTTTAAAGAAAAAACAATTGATTTTCAGGGGTTAACATTTGAACTAGTAGGCTTAGATCATTACAGAACTAGCTTATTTAATAAAGAGCTGAAAGTATTAATTGGTGGTATTGATGTATTTAACGAAATACATGTATTCTTAGCGGATACTAGCTCAAAAGCGGCGATGGAGGCGTGGATTGAGAACTTGAAAGTGTTACAAGCATTACATGCTGACATAATTGTACCTAGCCATGGATCAATCGAAAAATCCCTAAATAATCAAGCACTTACTGTGACAATGGATTATCTAAGAACTGCGATTCAAGCTTCTGAGGAAAGTGGAACTTCAAAAGATTTTGTGGCAAAACTTGAAGAAGCATATCCAGGCTATGCAAATAAAGGTGTATTAGAATTAAGCGCAAAAGTTGTAACAAAAGAAATGCCTTGGGGTTAATGATATGAATAAATATCAAAAACTATTACATGAAACGTATGTGTTAACTGGCGAAGGGAAATTGGATGCGTTCAAAACGTATTTAAGTGAAAATGTATCTTGGACAGAAGCTGCTGGGTTTCCATATGCAGGTACTTATATAGGTCCAGATGAAGTAGTGAAAAACGTACATGAACGTCTTGGCACGGAATGGGATGACTATAGCGCTAAAGATGAAGTTTATACTTTTAATAACAATACTGTTATCGTTTATGGAAAATATAGTGGAACATATAAAGCTACAGGGAAATCTTTCATAGCAGATTTTTGTCACCTTTATGAGTTTGATGAGAACGATAAGGTTAAGAAGTTTATTCAAATTGTGGACAGTGCAACTGTTAATGAGGTATTAAGTTAGAGTTAATCGTTTCTAATATGCCTTGTATAGGGGGAGGTTAGGATAAATGAAATTCCTAACATTATCCCTGACATTACATTTTGGGGAAGGTTTCTCCTTCTTCAAGCTTTTTATAGAAGAAAACTTATTTAAGTAGAAGAGGTAGGTATATATGAAATTAGAGAAAAATTTAATCATAACAATTATTTCTGTATTTATTTTAGGAGTAGTTTCGACTTTGGTATATCAAGCTTCCACCGGTAATAACAAAGGGAACTCAATAAAGAGCGAAAATGTCGCTTCTGTATCAAAAGAAGTAAAAGAAAATGAAAAGAATAAAAAGATGGTAGTTGATTTCTATAATGAAGTTTTTAACAAACATAATATCGATATTATCCCTAAATATGTTAGCGAAGATTATAAGCAACATAATCCTTTTGTTGCTGATGGACGAAAAGCCTTCATGGATTTCTTTAAGGAGGATTTTGTTAAAAATCCTAATTCCTCTGCAGAGATTAAACGTGTAGTAGCTGAAGGGGATACAGTTGCTCTTCATGTACATTCTCGTACTAATTCTCAAGATAAGGGAGTTGCTATAGTCGATATATTTCGTATCAAGGATGGAAAGATTGTCGAACACTGGGATGTAATTCAAGAGATTCCAAGTGAAGCAGTTAATGATAATACGATGTTTTAGGTAGAAGGATATATAAAAATTCAGATTTATAATAAAAAACTCCATTTTGATTAACCTTTTTTCAAAATGGAGTTTTTTTATTTTCCATATAAAATTAATAATACCCTTGATGTATGAGTCATATCATAGTAAAAACTCTTCTATAGGCAAGAAGAGTTTTTTAGTAAGTCTATAGCATTCTGGGAGAAATTAATGTTTTTATTATTAATAATGAAAAATAATTAGGATAAGAAGGGGAAAATAGCATGAAAATGAAAGTAATGAATTTAACAGGTTCAGTACTTGCAGCAACAAATGTTACGGGCAGATACAACTTTTAAAGATGTTCTTACTGATCATCATTTGGTCATATAAAGCATAAAAGAGAAAAATATCGTAGCAGGTTATAGAAATCGCATATATGGTTTCGGTGATAGTATTATACGTGGTTAAGTTGCTAGATTACTTTATCATTTTAGCCAAGATGGTTTTTAAAACATAATCAGTACGATTAAATGGGAGATATGAGTCATTGCTTATCGATGGTAAAGTAGACGTATATAATTTAAAAGGAAACCCATGCAACAATATAAATAATAATTTGTATGTGAACGTAAAAAATACCAAGATGGCCCTGAAGGGGAGGGGGGCTTGGTGTTTTTTAGCTAATATCACGATTTTTAAGGAATTTTCATATTCTGTTAACCGCACTAATATCAAGTTTTTTAATTCAATCGTTTCAATTTCGCAAGTGTATTCTTTATCTCTTTATCTTCCACATATCAGTGGGTAATCTTTGTATAATCTGATCTTATCTCTAAATCACAACTGTTACCCCAGTACCATCAAGTTAAAGTTTCATTTTATTTTGCTAACTTGATGGTGATGTGACGTAACCTTAATTATTTGGAAATTTAAAAAAGTCCCCTTAGTCATGTTAAAGGGACCTTGATCACGCAAATGATCTGTAAATCAATTCATTTTTGATAGACAGATCATTTGTATGATAATTTTTGTAAATAATTGCTGAATAGTGAATTTACATAAATGCTTTTAGAAGTTCTTGAATTAATGGGATTGCTCCACCTATAAATTTTAAAACTGCCATTGCGATTTCCATATTATTCTCTCCTCTTTTTTCGTATTAAGATGTGATAAATCTTTATAACTTCATTATAGTAAGCGTTTACAATTATAACAATACATTTCCGTATGCAATATTGCATATTTATACATTAGATCTCTATTATTCATTTTTTAATGGTACTATAGCGAGGTGAGAGTCTTTAAGGGTTCTCCTTAATAGGAGGAAATATGGAAAGAGTGCAAGCGATTTACAGTAATCAAAAATTTAAGAGTTGGGTTAAACAGGTATTAGCTGTAGGAGGAGTAATAGGGTGCTGTTATTTGGTGTTATATGTTTTCTGTTTCTTAGTTATCATGTAAATATTATACAACGAAACTAGTAGAGTCTTACCTAGAGAGGTAAGGCTCTTTTATTGTAAGTACCTGGAGATGAGCAAACTACATACAATATCTATCAGGTTTTTCAGATCACTTTGTATGGTTCCTTGTTTAGAACACTAATTCCTATCATTGAAACTAAATAAACTTCTATTTAAAAGTTTCAATTTATATTGAAAACAGAATTCTATTGATAAAAAATATGTTTTTACTAGATACATATTAAAAAGACAAGTATAAATTATATTAGATTTTGGCAAAGTCTTTTTGACTTGGAAAAGGATTTAAATCTTACTTATAGATTTGATTCCTTTTTACATACTATAATCCTTATATTGCTACGTAAACATAATACAGTAATAATGATTTAAAAGCAAGAATTTTAGTAGCGGTACGTTCACACATTCATCAACTTAAGATTTTAAAGTAGCTCTTAAACAAAAAGCTTCTTTTTTTAATTGATTCATAGTAAACAAGAAAGGTTGGCAAATTAACAACTAAAGAGATTTCTTCAGGTAAGCTAATAAGTAATCTATCAAAAGGTCCTTTACAAAATTTATACATAAGTCAATTATAAGATCATGTAAATTTAAAGTTATGTAAATATTATACATTTTTGTAAAAGACATTCATTGACACTTGTGTATATAAGTAACTATACTCGTTACATCAAATTGAATGTGTGATAATACGATTTTATTATTATTACAAACATGTAAATATAAAAATAGAAAATCCCAATTTGATAAATACAATGGTAGAGGTGTTTATTTTAATGAAGCACAAATTAATTGCAACAGGTATCCTTGCAGGATCTATATTATCCTATTCTTCTAATATTTTAGCAGATACTCATAAATTCCCTGATGTTCCTGTATGGGCTGATAAATCTGTTAATTATTTAGTTGATAAACAGGTATTGAATGGTTATCCAGATGGAACTTTTGGTTCAAATGACTCATTAGACAGAGCTTCGGCTACAAAAATTATGACAAAAGTTTTAGGGATACAAATTGATCCTAATGCAAAACCATCTTTTACAGATTCACAAAACCACTGGGCTACTCCTTATATTGCTGCTGCTGAAAGAGCTGGTATTGTTAAAGGGGAAGGTAATGGAATCTTCAATCCATCCGGAAAAGTAACTCGCGCTGCTATGGCTACGATGCTAGTAAATGCATATAAACTACAAAACACACTAAATTATAACGAGCAGGTTAGATTTGAAGATTTAAAAGGGCATTGGGGAGAAAAATATGCCAATATTTTAATAGATTTAAAAATTTCTAATGGTACCGAGAACGGTTGGCAACCAAATAGATTTATAACACGTGCTGAAGCTGCTCAACTTACTGCAAAAACAGACATGTTACAACAGAATTTAAACGATGAAAAAGAGATTATTACTGCTACTTCATATGAAGATTTAAATTTAACAGTGGCTTCGAAAATTACAGCTCAAGAGATTGATAGTTTTATTGCGAAATATCATTCGGATAGTCCTTTAGTTGGACATGGGCAAGATTTTATCAATGCGCAAAATCAATATGGCGTGAGTGCTCATTATTTAGCAGCGCATGCGATTTTAGAATCTGGATACGGAAAATCAGAAATCGCATATCAAAAACATAATCTATTCGGTCTACGTGCATATGATGGAGATCCGTTTAAATATGCGAAATATTTACCAAGCTACGGCGATAGCATTGCTTATAACGCTAATTATGTACGAGAAAGATATTTAGAAGAAAGTGGTATGTATTATAACGGGCCAACATTAACTGGCATGAACGTGAAATATGCATCAGATAAAGGTTGGGCTAAGAAAATTGCGGGTATTATGGAACGTATTAAACCGTTTCGTGTAGAAGACTATACATATGCAAAAAAATTACCAAAGAATCCTGAAACATTAGATGTCGACGCGTTATCTAATGAAATTCCATATAAAGTGTATGCAGACGGTTCAAGCTCAAATGTTGTATCATCAGCTACTTACTATCAGGTACCTTATCCATTTAATTTAAAAATTAAAAGTAGACCAGATGTAGCTGTCGAGGAGAATAAAGTTGGTACAGTAACTTCTGGAACAACCATCTTTATTTATCGTGAAGATCCAAATGGATGGGTAGAATTCTCTTTTGAAGCGAATGGAGAAAAATACTGGACATTAAAAAGTAAATTAAGTATGTAATTAAAAAGATCTATTTCACTACTTTTAATCGATTAGATTATAATCTCATATAATTGAGAGACAATTTTTTTACTTTCTTAAAATAAAGTTATGTATACAAGAAAAGTTAGAGGATTATTTTCTCTAACTTTTCTTCGCTAGTATTTGAAATTAAAAAGATGGTGGAGTTACTCCAAATATAACAGTGACCTTGTTTAAAGAAGTGTTTTCCCATTTATGCTTTGCATAAGGTGGGATTTTAACACTATCACCTGTATTGAGAAATAAGACCTCATCATTTAGATATAGTTTTACTTGTCCTTCCATAATAAATGCTATTTCTTCCCCTTTATGTGCCACAGGCTCCATAGATGAAGCAGTTTGAGGTAACAGATTCATTAAAGCCAATTCTAGTGATCCATCTAAATTAGGAGATAATAGCTCATACGAAACATTGCCGCTTTCAGGAAAAGTTATTTTTTTTCTTTGGTTAGCTCTTACAACTAATTCTTCTGTATTGGTATCCTCTAAGAAAAAATTAAACAATGGAATGTTTAATGCTACAGAAATTAATTTTAGTGTTTGTAATGATGGATTTGTGATTCCTTTCTCAATTTGACTTAACATGGAAGGTGTTATATCAGCTAACTCTGCTAACCGTTTACTGGTTAATCCGGCACCTTTTCTAAATGCCATAATTTTTTGACCAACATTAATATTGTTCATATATGTAATCCCCTTTAAATAAGTAAATAAAATTAAATTTTAGTTAATTTTATTTACTTATACTTAATATATTGTTAATATATACTTAATTATAATAAAGTATGGTTAATTTTAAAACATCATATGTACATATGTCAGCAGCTGCTTCTCGTTTGAATAATACATATGCAAATAAAAGTTGCTGAATCTCATCCTCTATTTGTATATCTACCATGTGGAGTAGGATATGGTGATGTTTATTGTATGAAGATCATGTACATGTATTTTTTGCTGGAATTACCCATTCTCCGTATATGCTATTAGGTATGATGACCGGATTATATGATGGTATTCCCATACAAGATTCTGAATGAAAAGAATTCTAATAAGTAAAGAACAACTTAAGAGTAAACATCAATGCTGTATTATAAAATTTTTAAGGAAGTGAAAATATTATGAAATCAGCTTTAAATAGTATTATGATCTCCTCGATTCTTGCAGTAGGAGGGATCATTGCGCTTTTGTTTAATTTAATGGGGGATCAAGATTGGGTCTTGAATTGGGTAGGGGTATTGCTGGCATATCTATCTTTGAGTATTTTAATAGATTTATATAATAAAACCGTGAATTATAAAACATTTCCTAAAATACTAAAAAGAACTTTGTTTATTTCCTTTAATGTTACAGTATTAGGAATAATAATAGGGATAACATACCAACTATTAGGAAAGTGGAATCTTACTATAATGATGTATTATTGGTTGATAATATTATTACTACATTTAATTACTGTAATAACATTGGTCATTCTGGTATTTGTAAATCGAAATGGTAAAAATTATAGCTTACTATATAAATTTATTATACTTTTAAACATTTTCCTTACCTTAGGACCAGTATTATATCCTGTGGTTCTAACTATTATAGGAAATGGCATGAATGCCAGTGCAGGCCACTACTTTTCACCTAAATAGATTATTAAAACGATTAGTCCAAAAGTGAGTTTGGTTAAGCTAATGACTCTATAAGCAAATAGAATAATAAAAATAACAACATAAATTGGGATAATAAGATAGGAAGAGAATTATAACATGAAAATTAAGCTTAAGAAAAAGAGAATTATAAGTGTATTGTTGGCTATTACATTAGTAGCAATAGGGTATTACATGTTTCAATCTATTACGAATCCTAAGCTGGTAAATGCGAAAGAGGCAAATAGTGTTCAACAAGTGAGCAGTCTACCTAAAAATGAATTGAAAAAATCCATACCTAATCGTTTTGATGGTAAAGAAAGAAAAGTTGCATATTTAACTTTTGATGATGGACCAGGAAAATATACAGCTAATTTATTAGATGTATTAAAGAAAAATGATGTGAAAGCAACATTCTTTTTAATTGGCGATAATGTGAAAAGGTTCCCGGATTTAGTGAAACGAGAGCATGTAGAGAACCATTATGTGGGTATGCATAGTATGACACATAATTTTAAAAAGTTATACACCAATCAGGAATATGTGAAGGAAATGAAAGAGGATCAATCTTTAATTAGAAATGTTATTGGAAACTCTCCGAAATTAACACGCCCACCATATGGATCAATGCCTGGATTAAATGAATCACTTCGAAATGAAGTGGTCGGAAATAATTTAAAAGTATGGGATTGGACAATTGACTCTCTAGATTGGAAATATAATAAACTACCTGTGGATGTAGCGGCCGCAAAAATTGTTCAAAATGTTTTAGCAGGTGCGACGTCTTCAAAGGAAATTGTTTTAATGCACGATATTCATCCACAATCTGTTGCGGCAGTTCCAGCAATTATAAAAGGATTAAGAGAAAAAGGGTATGAATTTGAAGCTTATGATGAGAATAATCATTTTTCAATAAACTTCTGGCATGATAATCGTATATAAAAAGATATGTATTAGTTAAAAGAAAATCAGAATGGAATAAGCAATTCATATAGGGTTTAAATATTTGTAAGAGCGTGTTTAGATAGATAAAAACACGCTCTTTTTACTAGACTATTTTTTATTGTAGATTAAAGTATAGACTTTCTTATTTTAGAAAACTTTATAAGATTTTCTCATTCATTCCTACATAAACGTTGGATATTTCGCATGTTTGTCTAGAGTGAAAAGAGCTCATAAAAAACCGCCATTATTCACATTCTTCTTCATATATTTGTACCACAATTATTTTGTTTATGTGGTTAAAACTAGTTTTTAAGAAGCATATGCTTTAGTAACTGCAGAAATTCTTTATCACTTTTATCATCTTTTATATAATCCTGTTCGTAGTTGAAAATCATTCGTACTAACATAAAAGCTGTTAGTGGTAATGGTACCTTATGCAAGGCTCCTTGCTGATAACCTTTTTCGAGCAAATTACTTATCATTTTAATTGCTTCTTCTTCAGATTTTTTAAAACAAGCTGTAATTTCAGGTGAATGGTACTCTTTATATTCTTGAAAGAGTGTAGAAACAAACGGATCTTGATGATATTCTAGGCTGATATAATGAAGGATTTTTTGTATTCGAAGTAAAACATCTTTTTCCTCTTTATATAAATTAAATAGTTGTGAACGTATAAGCTGAATATGACGCATATAGCAGTCACATAATATTTCAGTTTTATCTGTATAGTAATAATAAATAGTACCTTTACCAACTTTAGCTTTCTTTGCAATTTCATCAACCGTTGTGCTACGGACACCACGCGTAGAGAACAGTATTGTGGCAGATTGAATGATTTTCATTTTTTTATTTTCTTTTTCTAATTTGATCATTGTCTACACCCTATCTTTGAAATATTTAGCGATGTTTTCTTTCATTACATTCTGTATTAGTTCATTTTTAATTTTGTAACTCCTAATAGAAAGTCCTCTATTTGCTTCTTATAGAATAACATACACCAGTCTGATTTCTAGCATATAACTATAATAGAATGTAACTTTATAACTTAGTAATAAAGTTGAAAGTTTGAGGTAATAATTTTTTAATCGGACGATGAGAATTTAAGTGAAAGGGGACAGTGATTTCTTTCTTGATTAAATTATTTGATTTTTTATTCAATTCATTTTATTATATAAACATGACTAAAAGGTGTTTTTAGTCGGATTTTTTTACGGAAAACCGACTGATATTTGATTTTAGTCGGTTTCTATACTATTTGAGAGAAGGTAGACACTATGTGTGGAATTGCAGGGTGGATAGACTGGTCTAAAGACCTGTCTCATGAACAAGAAACGTTAAAAAAAATGACAGATGCTATCATTCACCGAGGACCAGATGCAGAGGGGCATTGGTTTTCAAAACGAGCGGCATTAGGTCATCGACGTCTCATCGTCATTGATCCTGAAGGTGGCCTTCAACCTATGCTGTATAAAGATGGAAATGATACGATTGGCCTTACGTTCAATGGAGAAATTTATAACTATCAAGAATTACGTAAAGAACTTGAGGAGAAAGGTCATGAATTTCAGACCAAGTCAGATACAGAGGTATTACTACATGCTTACTTAGAGTGGCGAGAAGATTGTGTTCAACACTTAAATGGGATTTTTGCTTTTGGTATTTGGGATGAAAGATTTGGGAAATTGATGCTTGGTCGTGACCATTTAGGCGTGAAGCCTTTATTTTTCGCTCAAAGGGGAGGCGCAATTCTCTTTGGTTCAGAGTTAAAAGTTTTACTTTCGCATCCACTTGTAGATGCTGAGGTAGATAAAGAAGGACTTTCTGAAATATTCTGCCTTGGACCAACACGTACTCCTGGTCATGCTATTTTCAAGGATATACATGAAGTGCGTGCTGGTCATTATATGACGTTTACCTCTAATGGCTCGACTACGACACAGTATTGGAAACTTGAAAGTAAAAAACATATAGATGATATCGATACAACAGTCGAGACAATCCGCTCCATTTTACAAGATACGGTTAAACGTCAGTTAATTGCTGATAAACCAGTGGTATCTATGCTTTCCGGAGGTTTAGATTCCAGTGGTTTAACAGGTTTAGCAGGAAATGAATTTGGGAATAAAGGGGAACGTCTTCATACATATTCCCTGAATTTCATCAATGATGAAAAAGACTTTGAGCAAGACTTCCTTCGTTTTGATCGTGATGAACCTTGGGTGAAACGTGTGGCTGAATATGTAGGAACAAAGCATCATTCTATAGAGTTAGGATCAGATAGTTTAATAGAGTATTTATTAACTCCAATGCGAGCGCGTGATCTACCTGGAGTTGGAGAACTAGAAACGTCTCTTTATTTGTTATTTAAGGAAATGAAAAAAGATGCAACAGTTGCACTTTCAGGCGAATCCGCAGATGAAGTATTCTCAGGATATCCATGGTTCCATCAAGAGAAGTTTCTAGATGCAGAGATATTCCCTTGGAGTGTTAATTTATGGTATAGTACAGAAATTTTATCTGAGGATTTTAAAGCGAAGATTAGCCCTGAAAAATATCAAAAACAAAAATTTGAAGATGCAGTTGCTGAGGTTCCCTTCTTAGAAGGTGAAAGTGATCTGCAAATGAAGCAACGTCAAATGTCTTACATGTTTATTACACGTTTCTTGCCATTTATGCTTGAACGAAAAGATCGCACAAGTATGATGAATGGCTTTGAAGTACGAGTTCCATTTTGCGATTACCGGCTTGTAGAATACCTATGGAATGTCCCATTCGAAATGAAAAGCATAGACAATATTGAAAAAGGTATTTTACGTAGAGCTTTTGAAAATGTACTTCCAGAGGATGTACGTTATCGCAAAAAAAGTGCATATCCAAGCACTAAGGATGCCTCATATCTACAAGGTATTAGTGATTGGATGTTACATGTGTTGAACAATCCTGAATCACCTATTTTGCCATTAATTAATGTAGAAAGAGTTCGTGCTATTGCAGAAGGAAAAGACGAAGTAATTTCAGGTAATGATGCACGAGGTATAATAGATTATTTACTTCAAGTTAATAGTTGGCTTCAGGAATATAATATTAAATTAGTATGATAGATGTAATTTTCAAATAAAGAGAATAGCTGAAACATCAATGACCTAAGTGAACCGCACCTCCAATTTATTAGATAGTTATCTAATAATTGGAGATGCGTTTTTATTATTTTGACTTGTAATAACGCTAACCCTTTAATAAATAGGTAGGTATTTATGGTTGCCTTTCTATTTTTTAGAATTGTTTTAGTGAATCAAAATTTCAATTCTGTATACATCTTTTGTACTAGTAGACCTAAGTCTAAAAGTATGTACAATTACACCATTTGACTAATGGGTAAACTTTACAAACTGTTATATACTAGTATTGTGTCTTGCCTTTTTAGGTGCAGTACACAGCCGGTGATTGGCTAGTGGATATCCTTCCATTTTGCCAGTGCCGGTTTTTTGTTAGATAATAGAGAAAATGAAGTTTTTATAAGGAAAGAAGGGGTTGTTTTGAAAGATGTAAATTCTATCTTTATGAGAGAAAAGATTGCTAGTTCTTATCTTTATTTTATTTCTTTTCTTGGTTTGGTTACTATAACTATCTCTTTACTTGAAATTAAAATCCCTTCTCATCCAACAATACTAATATTATTGTTACTATTTATGGGGATTGCAGAGTATTTTCCTGTAAGATTTTGGAGAGGAACTAGCTCGCTTACCTTTCCGATAATTTACGCTATGAGTTGGCAGTTTGGAATCCATATAACTATTGTTGCTATTGTACTCGTCACGCTAATTATTCACCTGTATCGTCGTTCACCGATACAAAGAATGTTATTTAATAGTACTCAACATGCACTTAGTTTGATTTTTGCCCAATGGTTTTCAAACAAATGTATGTTCTTATTAATTAATAAGATAGAAATGTCAGTTCTGTATGAAAATTTAATATCTTTGTTATTATTTTGCGTGTTTTTTTGTTTTTTCAACAACCGCTTTTACGATTTGTTAATGATACTTCTTCCGCAGCCATATTCAATTTATCAATGGTATAAAAAAACTATTACGGTATTTCTTTGCGAAACTTTTGGTTTCTCTTATACGGCACTGATGCATGTACTAATTAGTACATATAGTGTGGAAGTAAACGAGGTTACAGTACTGTTTTTCTTTTTTCCACTTGTAGCAACTTCCGTTATTAGTTCTTTTTCTGTACGGATAAGGATGGAGAAAGAACGATTATATGAGTTATTTCTTATTACGACCGAAATTAGTCGAGGATTAACCGAAGGAAACTTGAAGCATATTAAACAAGCACTTAAAGGTTTTTTTGGCATACAAGCATATGCAATATGGACAAAAGATGATGGAAACTGGAATATTCTATTAAAAGATGGGAAAGTTCGTGCTGATATTTCTGATCATTTAGAAAATTACGATACGTTTGAGGGACTTTCTAAAAATCTTGTATTTAATGATTGGAAAATTGGTACGGCTCCTGGAGATGAAATATTTGAAAGTGTCATACGCTCACTTGTATATTTTCCTCTTATTGTTAATGATGAACTAGTCGGAATGTTTGTTGCAGGGAAAAGCAGAAATGCGGGCTTCTTTCCAGAAGATGTACAGTCGTTAGCTACATTTTCTAACCAATTAGCTAACGTAGTTAAAACAAGGATATTAATTTCTGAACAGGAAAAAAGAATGATTTTAGAAGAAAGAAATAGAATCGCCCGAGAAATTCATGATGGTATTGCACAAACATTAGCCGGGGTAATATTCCAACTAGAATCCGCGCAGAAAAAATACCGAGATAAACCAATTGATATGCAGCAAGTAGTGGAGAAAAGCATAAAAGATTTAAGAGGAAGCCTAGGAGAAGTTCGCTATTCTATTTATGCTTTAAAACCATATCCGACACAACAATTAGGCCTTAAGCAGGCGATAGCAAGTAAAATAAAATCTTTAAAACAAGAATATGGACTAGATATTACATATCATGAAAGGGGTCATGCACGTGCGCTTAGTTTTTCAAAAGAAAGGGTTATTTTTGATACATTACAAGAGAGTTTGCAAAACATTGTAAAACATGCGCAAGCAAAAAAGGCTGATGTTTTACTCAGTTATCAAAGTGAGCACGTGCTTTTAAGAGTTAAGGATAATGGAGTTGGCTTTTCACTATTTGAGTCTATGGTTAAAACAAAGAATGAGCCACATTATGGTATATTACATATGAATGAACAAGCTGACCAATTAGGGGCTACTTTACAGATTGATAGTTCTGTAGGGAAAGGAACAGAAATTACACTGTTAATTCCAGATTCACAAACAAGGGGTGCGTAAAATGATTAAAATATTAGTAGTAGATGATCATGCTTTTTTACGGGATGCAATTCGAAGCATACTAGAGGATGAATCTGATATGAAAGTGGTTGGAGAAGCTAGCTCTGGGGATGGAGTATTGGGAAAAGTAGAAGAATGCAGACCAGATTGTATTCTGATGGATATTAACCTTCCAGGGAAAAATGGGATTGAAGCTACAGAATTAGTGAAAAAAAAATATCCGAATTGCCGAGTACTTGTGTTTACAATGTATGAGCATGATGAGTATTTAATGGATGCACTTCAGGCTGGTGCTGATGGTTATTTATTAAAAGATTCATCATCAGAGCAGGTAGTAGCAGCAATTCGAATGTTATATCGAGGCGATTCCGTAATTCATCCGCGTATGACAAAAAAATTAATTACATATCATCAGCAAAAAATGAAAGTAGAATCAAATGAAAATGAACTGACGGAACGTGAAAAGGAAATTCTCTTTGAATTAGTAAAAGGACTTAGTAATAAAGAAATTGCTGAAGTTCTATATATTAGTGATAAAACAGTTAAAATTCACATCAATAAAATTTTTAAAAAACTAAATGTCAAAAGTCGATCGCAAGCAGTGATTTATGCAGTTCGAAATCAATTGGTTCCGTTGGATTAAATAAGAGATCTTTCAAAGAACTATCATGTTGCTTTATTCTGTATTACAAAGAATAGAGGACAAGATAGTTCTTTTGTACTATGTAGGCATAGAATTCTTAGAGAAAAGATACTCCTTTTGTTTAATTTTCAGAATAATCAAAACGTGAAATAATAAAAATAGAATTACATTTTAATCTTGTTAATAATTCATTTTGTGAAAATCCTTTGTTGAAAATAAATGATGGGGGGCTCTTATAGAAAGAGAAAAGTGAGTGATTAGCTATATGAGGTATAGTGTTGGAAATCTTTCATGATACAAAAGATTAAGATTAATAGAGTTTCCAATGCTAAATGGGAAGTTAAGAATCAATTTGTTTCAAAAAATAATAGTAATAATGGGGAGATGCAATATGAAACGAGGGAAATTTGGAAAGATTCTTATTGGAACGTTAACAGCTGGAATGTTATTGTCTCAAGGAATTCCATATAACGTATTAGCGGAAGAGGTAAATACATCTACTTTAACTGGAATTGATGATGCAAATGCTATCTTGAAAGACCTGACAAAGGAACAACGTAATGCCTTAAAAACGTTAGATACAAAACCAGGTTTTATTATTTCGCCAGGTATTAATACAGCAAGTCCTAATAATGTGAATGTGATTATAGAGTTTAAGCAAGCACCTAGCAAAATCGAGGTATTAAAACAAGCGGCTAAAGGGAAAAAGGTAGCTCTTTCAAATGCGGAACAAAAGGTAGAGGCATCACATAAAGGGTTTAAAGCAGAGCTTGAACAGCTTCAAAAGAATAAAGAGAAAGGAACAAATTTAAAATCTGCAAAAATAACAAGAGAATATAAGAATGCCTTTAATGGTGTAGCGATTTCGTTACCTGCGAACATGATTGAAGACTTAGTTCGTACCGGTATCGTTAAGCGCGTATGGGAAGATCATGAGGTTAAAATTGATTTGCCGAAAGAAACAGCTAAGACTGCTGTTGAACCAAAAATGGCAGATAGTGTACCGCAAATTGGTGTGGACAAGCTGCATGATGAAAAAATAACAGGTAAAGGAATTAAGGTAGGTGTACTGGACACAGGTATTGATTACAACCACCCGGATTTGAAAGCTGCATATAAAGGATATCGTGCAAAGCAAGGTGAAGATCCAAGCAAAATAGATCCGAACTCAATAAAAGGATGGGACTTTGTTAATAATGATGCTGATCCAATGGAGACAACGTATAAGGATTGGCAAAATTCTGGAGGATATCCTGAGATTTATGAGGGGAGTGCATATTATACATCCCATGGTACGCATGTAGCTGGGACAATTTCTGCAGACAAACAGAATAGTGTGGATTATGCAGTGAAGGGTGTTGCTCCAGATGTAGATTTATATTCATATCGCGTATTAGGTCCATATGGAAGTGGACAAACAAGCGGTATTCTTGCTGCGATTGATAAAGCGGTGAAAGACGATATGGATGTTATCAATTTATCACTAGGAGCGTCTATTAATGATCCTTTATATCCTACTTCTGTCGCAGTGAACAATGCGATGTTAGCTGGTGTTGTTACAGTAGTAGCAGCAGGTAATAGTGGTCCGGAAGAAGGTACCATTGGATCACCTAGTGCAGCGGCACTTCCAATTACAGTTGGAGCCAGTGATGCTGCAATGACGATCCCAACGTTTTCTATCGATGCAGGTGATTTACATGTGGATAAGATGATGCTACTTGGAAAAAGCTTTACTGATAAGATTGAAGATTTGAAAGGTCAATCCGTATCAGTTGTATATGCAGGGCTCGGAAAATCAAATGATTTTACAGGAAAAGATGTAAAAGGAAAATTAGCTCTTATCCAACGCGGTGAGATTACATTTGATGAAAAAATTAAGCATGCTAAGGAAGCAGGCGCAAAAGCGGTAATCGTATATAACAATGTAGATGGTGAAATTACAAGTTATCTTGGGGAAAGTACTTCGTCTATTCCATCGTTCCGCTTAACAAAAGTAGATGGTGAGAAATTACAAGCAAAAGCTGTACAAGGAGATGTGTCGTTAGCGTTTGGAGAACTAAGTAATATAAAAACAGAGGGAGATCACTTAGCTGATTTTAGCTCCCGCGGTCCTGCAACTAAGACAGATGATATTAAGCCAGATATTGTAGCACCAGGTGTGTCTATTTTCTCAACTGTTCCTGAATATATTAATGATCCAAAAGATGGAGAGAATTATCCGGTAGCGTATGGACGTATGTCAGGTACCTCTATGGCAACTCCTCATACTGCAGGGGTAGCGGCACTTATTTTACAAGAACATCCAAAATATAGTCCATTTGAAGTAAAAGAAGCACTCATGAATACCGCAGTTGATTTAAAGGAAGAGCGTTCTGTATTTGAGGTGGGCTCAGGGCGAATTGATGCATATCGTGCAGTTCATGCAGATACATCTATCGAGGTTGTTGATAAAACATCAAACGTTGTAGGTGATGAAGAAGTAGAAATTGAAGAAAAAACAGGTTCTATTGCATTTGGGTATAAAAATCAAATTGAAAATGGGCCTATTAAAGATAGTCGAAAAGTTTTAATTAAGAACAGCAGTAAAACAGATGGAAAAGAGTTTAAATTAGAGGTAGAATTTTCACCTACAAGTGTAGGTGTGCAAGATGCAGCGAAGAATGGTGTGAAGCTAAACGTACCAGATTCTATTAAAGTAGCTCCTGGTGCATCAGAGGAAATTAGCCCTGAAATTATCATTCCAGAAAACGCTGAATTTGGTAGATATGAGGGCTATATTCATATTTTAAATAAAAACAATGGAAAAGAAGTATATCAAGTACCATTTGCAGTTAAATTCACAGAAAAAGGGATTGCGTCTGTAGATTTACTGAGAGATGCAATGGCAACAGATGCTTCAAAATTCCATCCATTTATGGAAAGACCAAGTTCGCCGTTGACATTTAAATTAAATAGTCCTCTTGAAACCATTGATGCAGTTGTGAAGGACCGAAAGACAGGGAAGGCACTAGGAGTCGTTGGTACACTTAATGCAAGTAGTCTAACACCGAATGTTGAATATATGATGTTTTCTGGTATGGGAGGGTATGTACTTCCATTCACAGGAGATCCAGCTCATCCAATTGCGGATAAACCTGTTATGTTGCCTGATGGAGATTACGAATTGAACTTCGTTGGATATGATAAAGAAGGAAAATCTTATACAAAAGGCGATAGCATTATCATTGATAATGTAATACCTGAAATGAAATTTAAGGATGTACAACCTGGTATACACGAAGTCAATGATTCTATGTTTAAAGAAGAAGACGGCCAGCGTGCATTATGGGTGCATGGTAATATTTATGATTCTACAGTAGATGCATTAAAGGCAAAAGGCTTGCAATATGATCAAAAAGCGAATCAAATTGTATATTATCAAAACTCAGCCTTCCCATCAGGTTGGTTGAATACAATTCAAGCAAATGGTGATTTTAAATTTGGAGTACTTCCAGAGGAAATAAATGAACCATTAAATTTAAAATTATTTGGATATGATCTTGCAACTGCAGGGAATATGGCAACTGGATATAAAGATTACGTCTTTGTAAAAGAAGGGACAGAATACGCTGTTCCAAGTTATGACAAAGATAAAATCAAATTAGGAGAGAAAATTACGTTAACTTTGAATCTTAATAATGTAAAACAGCTTATGTCAGGTACATTTGAAATTCCTTATTACAAGCAGCTATTTAAATTTACAGATGTGAAACCAAATCCAGCACTTACGGAATATGTAAAACAACATGGACTGAACCTTAAATTAGAGGATCCGAAGATAAGTGAAGAAGGAGCTTGGGAAAACAAGGTGAAAGTTGGCGCATCATTGGAAGGAAAAGAATTTAAAGGATTAGATGGAGATACACCATTTTTAGATGTTACATTCGAGATGACGAACGATGAATACTTTAATGATTTAACTGCATTTGGAGTAGATAAGTTCTATTATACAAAAGCTGGTGCATCAGAGGGCATTGAGATTCCTGCGTTTAAAGATAAATCTTTTGCTATTGTTTCGAAACATTCAACGGTTACAGGATATATTGGCCCGGAAGCTTTCTTGAATGAAGAGGGATATTTAGGTAAGAAAGACTATACAACACTAGGAGCAAAAGTGTACGCAGTTGGCAAGGATGGAAAGAAATATACAGGAACGATTGATGATAACGGGCAATTTGAAATTCATAGTGTCCCAGTAAGCGATAAAGAATATGATATTTTCGTAGAAATGCCAGGTCATTTAAATAGTAAATTAGCAACAAAAATAGGAAAAATGCAGGATGGAGAATTAGTGGGACAAAACTTTAGAGCTGACATGGATGATAACCTTGCAGGTGATGTAAACGGCGATAAAATGGTGGATATTCAAGATGCTAGAATAGCAGCTTTATCGTATGGAAAAGGAAAAGTATCTGTAAAAGATGGAGATATAAATCAAGATGGTGTTGTAGATGAAACAGATATTCGTTTTATTGAGAAAAACTTCTTGAAAAAGGGTCCAGATGCCAAAGAAAATCAGAAACCGAAAGAAAATGTAGGGCCAGTGACGTTAGATAAAATCTTACGTTCTATCGGTTTAGAGCCCAAAAAATAAGTGGACAAACTTCTAGAGTAAATAAAGTAATCAGACAATGAATAGTAAATGAAATGAGATTGGCTAACAAATGACCGGTAATGATTTACGGTAACATTACCGGTCATTTTAAGAGTCATAGTCGTTTAGGTACATGAAGTAACTAGTTTAGAGTAAGTTCGCTTTCATTATGGGACAAGGTAGTTGCTTAATTATTATTGTTGTTTATGGGATGGAAATAAGGTTTGTAGTTTAAACTTTAAAAATAGGGGGATTTGTGAAATGAGTATGAAGAAAAAACTTGGTATGGGTGTTATAACTGCAGCGCTTGGCTTATCTTTAATTGGCGGGGGAACATATGCGTATTTTAGTGATAAGGAAGTATCACAAAACACATTTGCAGCGGGTACCTTAGATTTGAGTGTGAATCCTGAAGTTGTTATTAATGTCGACAATCTGAAACCAGGTGATGAAATGGAGCGTGGTTTTCAATTAGTTAACAAAGGAACCTTAGCAATAGAAGATGTGAAACTCCTGACAGATTACAGTGTAATCGATACGAAAGGAGATAATGGAAATGCTGATTTTGGTGATCATATCCGTGTTGATTTCTTGTGGAATTTGGATAAAAATGAGGTTCCAATTTGGTCTACTACATTATCTGAATTAAAGGTAGCTACGCAAAATGGAAGTATTCCTGATCTTGTACAAAAAGGTGTGGTAGACCGAGAAGGAAATGGACTTGCTCCTGGTGATGATGATACATTTTATGTAATGTTCACATTCGTAGATAGTAGGGAAGACCAAAATGTATTTCAGGGAGATGCATTGAAATTAAATTGGACTTTTAATTCCATGCAAGCAAGCGGTGAAGAAAAGTAAGTGTAATAATTTGTATACTATATGTGTGAGACATATCGTATACAAATGAAAAGAACTGTTTTGAAATGAAGGCGTTTATCCTCAATGGTAAAACTCCTTATAAAAATATGGGTGAAAAACTTGATGATGATTTCCCTTTTAAAACACATCGTAAAAATATTTTGCGATGTGTTTTGTTGTAAGTTGGAGAGTACAGAAATATTAAATGATTATCCAGCTTTTGAGATACTTTGAGGGAATTTAGCACCTTACGCTAGCTTAGCAGCTTTCCTGTCCCTTTTATCCCCAAGAAGACGTAATCCAGTTATGTATTGGAGAAACGGTGAAGAAATAGAATCCTTAATTGATATGGAATTTTTATCGTAATGTGGAAGAAAATCAGTTTTGGAAGGTGCTGAATTATATACCATATTCATTGACAAGGGAGAGAAAAGAAGTAAAAAGGGGGATATACTCATCACCATCAAGCTAAGATTTTAGAGGCCCCCATAACGAAAGTTTTATATCTTTACGGATATATATGAGAATTAAGCTTGTTTTTCCGTTTTGTTGAATAATAAATTACTTAACTTGATAGTGATTAGAAAAACCCCTATATTAAGGGGATTTTGTTTTTTTACATGACGAAATGCTTAAAACATAATATAAAATAAACCTGTTTGATTTTTATTCATGTTTAATCTTTATAAACATCCATTACCTTAAACGTTTGACAAACTAGCATTAAGTCTGGAGTAAAATTAAGTCCATATCGACTTAATTCCCAAGTGAAAAATTTAACGTGCTCACTATACCAATAATCATAACTTAAATCCCCTTCACCCTCAGATCTTGCAAAACTATTTGTTACTTCATTCATTTTTAGTAAATCGATTTTTGTATATTTTATAATTGCTAATGGGTTATTGTCTCCATCCAATACAATATCGTACTGACCAACTTTTTGAATTTCTTCCCCTTCAAGCTCATAAACACAATGTGCAGCGCATGTTCCTGTTTTGATTCCTTTAACAACTAAACCTCCTAATTCATCTCCCATTTCTTTGGAACCATCCCCAAACATCCATGCATCTGGAACACTCATGTTTAACTCATTATCTTTAGCATACATATACCAATATTCTTCTATCTTATTAACCGACATTAGTCACTTCCCTTCCCTGAGTGTTCGAACATTCCGAATTTAACGCGTAGCCTATTATCTGTCAATATTTTATAAGAACTTGCAATACATCTACATCAATAAATGTTTATAAAAAATATAACTCTTTGTAAACATATTTTCCATTCTGTATATTAATGCGAATAAACGAAACTCATACTGTTATTCTGCTGAAATCGTTACGGAAAAGTAAAATAGTGGATAAAAGAACAAACTATAAATGGTTTTATTTACCAATAATATTTTCTTTGTTTCGTAGCATATTAAACGTACAGGAGGTGATATATGATGGCAAACAATCGTAACAACTCTTTAGTGGTACCAGGTGTACAAAGCGCACTGGATCAAATGAAATATGAAATTGCACAAGAATTCGGGGTACAATTAGGCGCGGATTCAACTGCAAGAGCGAACGGCTCTGTAGGTGGAGAAATCACAAAACGTCTCGTTGCTATGGCAGAACAGCAACTTGGTGGATATAACAAATAATGCTAGGTATAAAGTAGAAAAAGGAGAGATTATATCTCTCCTTTTTTGTTGTGTATTCGATTATAAATAGTATATTTGTTATCTTTCTTGTCTCTCATTATTTGTTTCTTCCAGCCACTTAGAAACGGATTCTTGCATATGAGATTCTAATGGTTGTATTATTTTATTTGATATAGCAAGTGCTTGATCCGCATACTTATTCGGGAACATGTTGCGCAAAGTAGGTTCATTTTCAGCACCATCTCCTGGTTCACGGTAATCTTCAATGATGTAATCATCCCCATTTTTTGTGACTGTCACACGGACTGGAAGTAAATGTCCTGCTTGAGGAACTGTCTGTGTTTCGCGGTTATATCCTTGCATGAGGGAATGGAGGTAGACATACATTTTTTCATCCTTCATCTCAGTTCCATAGATTACATGCGTCTCAAATTGTTTTTCTGTATGATTTAATTTGTCTTGATTCCAGGCAATGATACTTTCTGAAATAAGGGAATCTAGTTTGCTGTTAAGCGGAATATCCGTTACATCCTTTGCCTCATTTTGGACAGAATCACACCCTGTTGCAATGAAAACGAGTATGACAATGCTTACGGTAATCATTATCTTTCTCAAAATCTTATTTTCATATGTTAATGCAAAACGTTTGCTCATCAATTCACTCCATTTCTCTTTGTACTAATCATCCACTGACATAAATCTTTTATATGACAATAGTAAAACCGACTTCAAACTAGAAACTTATTCTATCCAAGGAAATATATTGCATTATATAATACATACTATACCATTCTTACACATAACGGGAGAAACTCTATGAGAAAAGTTATAATGTATTGCGGGATCTTTATTATGATTCTTTTAAGCGGTTGTATCCGTTTCGGAAAAGACACTACAGATACCATTTATCTCATTCCAGAAGCATACGAAGGAGACCTATTGGTACTATATAATGTTCCAGGAGCTGAGTTGTTGCCAGAAGAAGATGGGTTTCGTGTTGTTACTTTTTCTGCAGACGGGACCGCAGTAACATCAACACCTAATATGAAATATGGGGAAGTCAACGATACCTATTACATGGTTAACAAGGAAGGAAAGCGCACCAAACTTGACGAAAGCTGCATACGCGTTGGTTCAAATGGAAGCACTACTGAAAACATTGGTGAAGAAAATGAGCATACTTTCTCATACGCGAAATTGGAAGTTACAACTAGTGCTTGCTCACAAAACTTTTCATCCTATGGCAGAGAAGTATCTGAAAATCAAGAACATCCTGTAGAGAAGAAATTGAGGGAATTATTGGCGCTCGTAAAAGAGCAGTATATGAAAGTGAAATACTAAATTTTCAAAAGGGTGAATGGATGGATGGATGGATGGATGGATGGATGATGTTAGGGATAGGGTTGATTGTAGTAGGCGTTTTACTTGTCAGCGTTGTATCTTACCGAGAAATAAAGAAAGCAGGGGGCGTAACCTGGCTTGAAATTCTGATATATCCCTTTGGATTATTAATAGGCGCGTTACTCGAACACTTTGATTTACCAGAGTTTTTAATATTTTTAGGTTTACTATGTATTGTATTTGGTAGCTGTATGGTCATGGGCTTCAATATTCTATAACATTAAGAGCAAAGCATCTAGTTCCGATGCTTTTTTATTTTATTTTGTAATTTTTATTTTCAATATCTATCAAACTGGCTACCCAGACATACAGGGTTCCAAGTGCTGGTAAAAAACTCAGCCAGTTGAATGTATTCTCTATAATATAGAATGAAATAAAAATGGATGAAAAATAAATAGACAATGGAAGAAAAATGTATACGTCACGTTTTAAAGATTTTAAACTTTGCACTTTATTCACCTCAGCTTTTCTGGCATTATGTTTTAAATAAGAACCCGCAAGTTTGCAGATTCTCTTGGTGATGATTTTTAGATATGTAACTCGATTCTAAAAATAGGGTATATTGAGTCACTATAAAAATCAAATATTAATTTTCTAAAATAATCCTATGCAAATCTTATTGAGTTAGAAACACAGCCCGAATCTTAACAGTTGTAAATGGATCTAATTCGTTATCGGCCATACCAGTATCCGCATCTTAACCAATGACAAATCCTATCATCCCTTTTAAAATACCAACATGGATTGTGGCATCCACATTAACTGTTACAAATTTCATCACATTTAATTTCGTTTCTATCGTAGTCTTGGATTTCCCATGTGGTCATGCGTTCTGTAAGCTAATAAAAAACGCACCGTAACCCAGTGCGTTTCAGACAAATATACCTATATGTTTTAATTTGTAATTTGGAAGGAACCACCATAATAATATGAATTGTCTACTTTTAGTACTGCCACATATGTACCTGGTGTGTAAACCGTTGTAATTGGTGTTGTGAACTTAGAATAGTAGTGGTGCCCAGCCTCACCTGCAGAAATGGTTTTGTAGCGTTGCAATTTACCTTCTCCGTTCAATCGATAAATCTTTACAACACCTACATCTTTTCCGCCTATATACACCGTCGTATCAAACGTACCACCTTGTTTTAACGTACCAGGGGCTAATTCTTGTAGATAGTCCACATTGTGATGCAATAAGAAATACGTCTGCCATGGCCAATCATCCACAACAGCTGAAGCTTGCTTAATCGTATTTACTTCAGCGCGCGCTTTATCAGGTAGCGTATTGTCTAAAACGATAAAACCCGAAAAGGTTAAGGCACCAATTAAAGCAAATGAACATAATTTTTTCATATTAAATTCCTCCCGTTTATCTGACATTGTCACAGTCCACTTACAGGTATTAGGTTGTCATCCATTAATTGGATTATCATTCTAAAATCAATATATCATTTTCTTTCAATTTAATCAAATTAGAATTTTCTAACGAATAATGAGGCTAGATAAAATTCTACCTTTCTCCGTTTTTTTTATCATACAGAAGAAAGAACAGAGGTGATAAAGAATTTTTATTCCTCTCTCTTTTCAAACTAACAACATTTCCCGTTTGTACGGTACGAGACAATATTAAACATAAAATAGACACGAAAGGTGACTTAAATTAGCGAATATTTACATATAATCTAGGAGATGCAAGCTTAACATTTCATAACGGATCGATGGTGCCGTTTCAAGATGGACAATGCGCTACAACAAGTGGCATGTTGTATTTTTACTATGATGTTTTCCTCCAAGTGCGACAGGAAACACCCAGTATTTTTATTCGTAATCATCCAACAAAGAAAGAGGGATACTTGTTAGAACACACAAGAAGTATCCCTGATTATTTCCATAAATTCTGGTATCATCAAACAGAAATTGCAGATCTATTCTAGAAAGATATGTTTGTTCGTCTGGAAAAATATTAGTTTGAAGTGAAGAAGTCTTACGAAGAAATAGTAACAGAAACGACATAAAATCATCATCGGTTCCATTTCAACAGACTCCGAATCTGACAGTAATTTTGTTCTGTTTACTCATGAGGTAACGGAAGAGAATTTAGAAGAACTTGCTACAATTGCTCATCAGTATACAGAGGATACCATCCATTGTTACAATTACGGCAGTGTAGAAAAAGTAGGATAAAAGAAGAAAACATACTGTTCCAAATTAATATTCCGTGTGTTTTTTTGAACATACATCCCTTAATTTAATGTATATATTGAATATATGGATATATTGTGTTATGATGTGAATTAGAAACTCGCGTGTTTCAAATACAACATTTTTATCTTCTTGATGACCTCTTATCTTTCCGTAAGAGGTCTTTTTTTATCCCTCCTCATTTGCATAGCCGTTAAAATACTATGAAAAGATACTAGGAGACTACTACACTGTGATATTCTCTAGTATTTTTTCTTTATCCATATTATCTATTGTTGAGTAAATGATTAATTGTTAATTTTTGTATAATCTTTATAAAATAATAAAGGGGTATATATGAATAGGTATGTCCTTTTTATGTAATGATAATGCGAATTGAAGCGTAATACTGAAACGGTAAACGAGAAGAATCAGGGCCGAAACAGATAGTAAGGAAAGTAAAACAGTAACAGCAGACAATACTTATAATGAAAACGTTCATAATGGACTGTCTATGGATGGAGAAAAAAATACGAAAAGATAAAAGGGGCAAATGAATATGAACAGAGCCTTTAAAGGTATCGTATTAGCAGGGCTAAGTGTGAGTTTCTTGCTAGCGGGTTGTACAATAGAAACATATGTCCTAACGCAGTCCAGAATATAAGCATGTAGATAAAGTATTCTAAGCTGATAAAATGGTAGAAGACAAGAAGACTATAGCGATGAAGAAATTGAAAGAGAACTAAGAGGTTTAGCATCCTGACTTTCTAAATAACATGAGTGTTTCTATAGAATGAATCCTTAGGAGAGCTATTGTGGAACCTTTAATCAATGGTATTTTATACTTTGTATTTTTTTTTGGAGCACTGTTTCTTATACTGGGTACTGCATTGGTTTTATTTATCGTGGCTGCATTACCAATAATCTGGAAGGAGAATCTATCATTTCTAATGATTAGTTTAGGTATAAATATACTTGTCATTCCATTGTCTTTTTTTATTGGCGGGATGGCAACAGATTCCCCTGGTAGTACGATGCACGATTTTTGGAAAGTATTTTTCTTTATTCAGGTAATTCCGTTCCCTCTAGTACTGCTATCTTTAGTTTTGTGGCTTATTCGTCGAAAAAAAGCAAAAGTTCATGTGTAGCGTTTTTAATGCAAATAAGCTGTCCGTTTGGGGAGCTTATTGTATTTATTACTAAACGTGATTATTTCCAAAATGAATGCAATAACACTATACAGTTAAATAGAAGGTGAAACATATTGAAATCTTATCAAACGTTAGCCCACTTGTATGCATTAGGACTAGGCTGCGGGCTTTAGGATAGAGAGGAGGTAATTTCATGGTGCGATAGGTTGATTGAAGCAAATGATCACCCGCCATATGAAATTATGGAGATATCTTTAATGTCTAAAGCAAAGCTGATATATATAGAATCGGCTTTACTGTCATATAGCCGCATAGTTGATGAAAAATACTCGGTAAATATCCTTCTTTCTGTCTTAAATGAAAAGTTAGTAGCTCAGAAATGTAATGTGAAACAAGCTCTTACTTGCTCCACTCGTTTACTAGTAAACAGAGGCGTATATTGGGAAGAGGAATATTTTGATTTATACAGCCTTGATGATAGCTATGATATTGCACAGGAAGGGATCCATTTTAATAAAGAAGATGTGATTACTGCTTATATCGATACATTAGGTGCTTTTCGCGTCCATTTTAACGAGTTTGAAGATCTATATTTGCAAGTCATGAAACAGAAGTGGCAAGGGTGGAAGGCAGGAAAAGGAATCATTGAATCGTAAGAGTTACTTCCTGTATTTATCACCAAATTTATCTAGCCAAGACGAATCTGTCTTCGTGTTGATGAATTTTTGTCTCTTAATAACTTAATGCTATCATCTTTAATTTTTCCGACAGCAAGCAAAGCTAGTATTTTTAATGCATAATCAGACGCTTGTAAAGGAGCATCACTATTTAAATTTTTACCAGAGAGTAATTTATTTAATTAATAGAAAAAGGAAGGGACCTATTTGGCTCCTTCCTTTTTCTCATACATACATAACGCTTGTTGACAACTTATGAAATAATAGCATTCATCGCTATTAAAATATAGCACTAAAAGCGATTTAATGGATATGCAATTATACATATCTGTTTAATTGCATGAATGGGAACAAAATGATTTAACTCTTCCGGTATGGAAACAAATAGATTCAGGTATATTTAGGATAAGAAGACCTGATTATTGATTGCTGGTTAAATCATATTTCTACGTATCTGAAACAAATTATTTCACTGGATTGTATGTTATAGATGGTGAGGGATTTATGAAATGTAGATTGTTTCTTGGTTTTTTGCTCGTGATTTTACTTTGAGGATACATCGAAAAAGAAGTTACGTTATATACGATTCAAAAAGGGTATTAGTCAGTGCATCCAAAGACACGCTCCGTTTCCTGTTTCCTATCCTACTAAATTACCATTCCAAGCAGATTCCTTCTCTTTCAAACAATTCATCCATTGAATAAAGATAATTCCGTCATACGTATCGGAGGGCATGAAGCTTTCTTAATACCATTTGGAATATATTTCAATATACTTCCGATACTATAACAGATCGAAAATTTCTCTATTGGAGGTATATAATGGCATATCCATTTCGTAACTTAGTATTTGAAGGTGGCGGGGTAAAGGGAAGCGCTTATATAGGTGCCATCCGTGCACTAAATGAAGAAGGGATTTTACCAGAAATACAACGATTTGGGGGGACTTCAGCAGGAGCGATTACTGCATTACTTTTAGGTCTTTCCATTCCATTCGCAGATCTTGTAAAAATCCACAAAGACATGAATTTCAAAGCGTTTAAAGATGATGATTTTTCGATTGTACAAGATAATATTCGTTTATTTTTTGATGGTTTTGGTATCTATAAAGGGGATTTCTTCACTGAGTGGGTAGGAAAGATCGTTGAAAAGTGGACAGGGAGTAAGGACACAACCTTTCAGCAGTTATATGACAAAACAGGAAAAGACGTGTTTTTCCAAGGAACGAACATTTCTACACACCAGCTTCGTACGTTTTCTCGCGAAACGACACCTGATGTCCCGTTAGTAGTTGCTGTGCGGATTTCGATGTCCATCCCATTCTTTTTTAAATCTGTGGAATGGGATAAAGATTATTATGTAGACGGAGGTGTACTCGATAACTACCCAATTCGTTTATTTGATCGGAAAAGTTTTGTGAATAAAGAAGAACACTTCACGACCACAGATACGATTGACGAGGTTAATAAACTGGTAAGCAATACGGAGGATCATTCTACACTAAGAAGCTTACACACGAAATACAATGCATCTTTCTTTGATCCTGCAGATGAAATTGTCTACAACAAAGAAACACTGGGTTTCCGTTTAGAATCTCAGGCCGAGATTGCCATGTTAAAACATATCGCAACTTCAACAGAACATCATATTGGCCATTCTCTTATTCATTTTGCATGGAATTTGTCTCAAACGATGATCAAAGGTCATGAGAGCGGAAAAACAACCAAAGAAGATGCTGCCCGCACTGTATTTATCAATACATTCTTTACGCCGTCGTTTAATTTCGATATCACAGAAGAAGAAAAGAAAACACTCATGAATTCAGGCTATACTTCTACTAAAGACTATCTACATCAGTTTAATACGTCTGAAGTAAAATTGTTTAATCGACCATAAAGCCGAGTGCAATGCACTTGGCTTTTTTTAATCGTCCTGTAAATTCTTTTTTTAGCAGCTAATAAAAATTCAGATAGACTATGCATAGAACAAGAGAGAGGAGATAACAGAAAGTAATAAATATAAGTTTTGATGACTTCTTATTTTGTAAAACTAGGGTGTAGAAAGGATGAAACAGATGGAAGAAAAACGAATTGCAATTTTTGTAGTGGATGGCAATGTCAAAGTCGCGAGCAAACTCCGTGATGTTGTGTTAGATATTGTTGATTTTGATAATTTAGGAGAATACGTAGAGCCTGCTTTTACAGGGATATTGTATTAAGAACAGGAGGGAGTATGATTCCAAAAGAAGTAATGGTAGAATACGTCTCAATTTCCTGATTTAGCAAACCTGCTACCAACTGAAATTGTTGTTTATCCGGCTATTTGTCGGGCAGCCCGATTGGTGAGGGCTGATTAAAGTTTCACTTTATTAAATTGGATTAAGATATTCTTGAAATGAGGTAGTAACAAAACAGCTTTGTGGGAATTAAATAAAAGGCTGTTAAAACAATTAAAGTGTTAGTTAAAAAAGCTGATAGTGGAGCGAGAAGTAAACAATTAAAAGAACTTTACTACATATGTAACAACTTTTTTTCTTAACGTACGGAATTCTCGTTATGCATCACTATCAACTTAAGATCATGTATCTTATGATGAAAATAATTCTATCTCTCTATTCATTTATTCGAAGATTCTTAAAACTATTACGATAAAACGTGGATGTATTTATAATTATAGTTAGTTAAGCTAACTAATTATAGTTAGTTTTTCAACACAGGAATAGTTCAATAAAAAAAGAATCTGAAGCAAATTTGTTAATCTATAGGACGATTCCTCAAAGAATAGAGCTGTACGCAGAATGAATTTAAAAAAACGGCAGCGAAGGGAAACTAATTAAATGGCAGCTAAGTTTGTTTTATTTATGTTATGAGTATCTGATAATGCACGAGATAAAGAAATGGTATGTCGCTAATTACTTACTTTCTGTGCTTCTTGTGCATCATTAATTGAGGAGTAAAGTATTGGAAAGTTATTAAATAAAATACATGTAAGTATAAAAGCTAAAGTTGGAGAAGGTAGATAAATATGTTGGATTATTAAATTCAACATATTTTTACGGAATAAAAGTTAGTCTAGCTTATTATAAGTTAAACTAATTTAATTGAAAGAAGGTGAAAATTGTTTATTGTTTGTCTTAGTAATAATACAAATTACTTAAATATGCTGATTTCTATGGAACTTAAGAAATTTGGAACAAATAACAAGGAGGGTTTAATTAATGAATATTTCTAAAGAAAATAATCCTATTTTGGCGGTCGTTAGCTCCAGCGGTAATCAAATCCATTTCTTCAATGCGAAAAATTTTGAAAGAATAGGGGTTATAGATTCTCCAGTTACAGAACCTCATGAATTATGTTTCGATTCTAAGCGTCAATTGTTATATGTAAGTATTACTTATCGCTCAGGTTTTTATAGAAATAATCCGGAAAAAAGCCATGAAATTTTAGTTATCAATATTGATCAATTTAAAGTAATTGATATCATTGATATCTCGCCGGAATTTGCACCACATAGTTTAGTTTATAATGAAAAAAAAGACTTATTGTATGTAAGTGTTGAATCTGGTGAAGGAGGAATTTTAATTATTAATCCTAACACGAGAAAAATGCTAGATAGAATCTCTACAGAAGCAACAGGTCCATATTGGTTTGTTACGAATCCAGATGGTACAAAAGGATATTCCTCTAATAAAGAGGCGCCCTTTATATCGGTTTTAGATACACATGATAAGGAGTTAATTGGAAAAGTATCTATGCCCTATGGTAGTGAAGAACTAGCTATTTCTCCTAAAGGTAATCGAGTTTATATCCCTTCACCATGCATGTTTACTTGGAGACTACAAAGAGGAGCAACCTACACCTAGCATCATTAATACAGAAACCGATAAAATTATAAAGACAAAATCATTTTCAGATTTAATTACTCCGGTTCATGTAACGAATGATGGGAAAGTATTGGTAGGACATACGCGTTTTCAGAATAAGAATGGAGAGAGAACAAGAAATATGTTTTCTCCAGCACCAGGGTATGTTTCTGTTCTTGATGGAGAATCGTTAAATGTGTTAGGTACAATAGAAGTAGATTTACTCCCAATTACAATGCGTTCTTCTACGGACGGAACGGTTGGATATGTTTCTAACTTTAGATCAGGGACAATAAGTGTATTAGATTTAGTTAATTACAAGAATGTTCATACCATTGAAGTTGATCCAGGAGATCGAAATGCAGACCCTTCTGTAAATCAAGGAGCTCATGGTATAGCATATATAGAAAGATAAAATAAGAAAACGCTATTCTTTTTGTAGAAATTCACAGAAAGTATGGCGTTTTTTATGTATCTATTACTTTCTGATGAATTCCAATTAGGTCTATTTTTTGTAAATATGGAACAATGTTATTACTTACACTGTCTATTAAGCGTTAAAACATTTTTTATTAAATAAATTAAGAAAGGAATCATCATTTTTAACTAAGGGAGAAGATTGAATTGAAAAAATTATGGATGCTGCTTTTCGTTTGTTTCGCAGTTATGTTGGTAGGATGTAATAAAAACGAACCGCCAAAACAAGCATTTGAAGAATATATCAATTTATGGAATGATAAAAAATTTGCAAATATGTATGATTATTTATCAGATTATGGCAAAAAATCGATTTCTAAAAAAGAATTTACAGAAAAATATCAAAAAATCTATGAGGGGATTGGAGCTAAGAATTTAAAAGTTAAAATGAAAGGAGAGAATACGAAAGATAAAGAGCTTTTTCTTTTTGAAGTTAAGATGGATACGGATGTAGGACCAGTTTCATTCATCCACGAAGCAAAACTTGTGAAAGATAAAGAATCTTGGAAAATAGATTGGACACCGGACTTCATTTTCCCGGGAATGAAAAAAGATTACAAAGTACGTATGCAAATAGAGCAAGGAAAACGCGGAGAAATATATGATCGAAATGGAAAAGGGCTTGCAACGAATGGTAAAGCAACTGAGGTTGGAATTATTCCAGAGAAACTAGGCGAAACAGCAGCGCAAACGAAAGAAATAGTAGCACAATTACTTGATATGTCTATAGAAGAGGTCGAACAAAAGCTCACAGCGAAATGGATAAAACCAGACTCTTTTGTACCAATTGGTATTTTAAAAGAGGGAACCAGACAGAATGATTATATTGAATTAGAAGGAGTTTCATCTCGCCCAGTAAATATTCGTACGTATCCATTAGGTGAAGCAGCGGCACACTTAACTGGATATATAGGAAAGGTGAATGCGGAGGAGTTAAAATTACTTCAAAAACAAGGTTATCAAGCAGATGATTTAGTAGGTAAGACCGGTCTAGAGAAAGTGTTAGAAAATAAATTGCGTGGTGAAAAGGGTGGACGCGTATTTATAGAAGATGAGAATGGGAAAGAGATTAAAAACGTAGCAAAAAAAGAAGCAAAAGAAGGAGAAAATGTTACGTTAACAATTAATGCTGCAATTCAAGAAAAAATCTTTAATGAGATGAAAACTGAAGCAGGATCTAGTGCAGCGGTCAATCCTAAAACAGGTGAAACAATCGCACTAGTAAGTAGCCCTGCTTATAATCCAAATATAATAGTTAGAGGAGCATCGAAAGCCCAACGAGAAGCATGGAGTAACGACTCGAAACTACCAATGATGAATCGCTTCACACAAGCATTTGTACCAGGTTCCGTATTTAAAACGATTACAGGTGCAATTGGTTTGGAAACAAACACAATAAATCCGAAGGAAGAATTTAAAATTCAAGGATTGAAGTGGACAAAAGATTCATCTTGGGGAAATTACTATGTAACGCGTGTGAAGGATGCAAGTCCAATTGATTTTGATAAGGCAATGAAGTACTCTGATAATATTTATTTTGCTCAACAAGCTTTGAAAATGGGAAAAGATCAGTATGTAAATGAATTTAAAAAATACGGATTTCATGAAAAATTACCAATCGAATACGAATTTCCTATTTCAATCATTGCAAAAGATGGGATAAAAAACGATATTCAACTAGCAGACACGGGCTATGGACAAGGACAAGTATTAATGACACCACTTCATTTAGCATTAACATATGCACCGATTGTGAATGAAGGGAATATTCCGTCGCCACATCTTTTAAAAGAAGCAAAAGTAGCAGGGAATTGGAAAGAAAATGTGGTTTCTAAAAAGAATCAAGAGATATTAAAGAGTGCATTAATCAAAGTCATTAATGACCCTGATGGCGCAGGGAGAATTGCAAAGGTTGATGGTGTAACGCTTGCTGGTAAAACTGGTACAGCAGAACTGAAAGAGTCGAAAGAAGCAGACGGAAAAGAACTGGGATGGTTCGCAGCTTTCGATGCAAATGCGCCAGACATGATTGTTACAATGATGATTGAAGATGTAAAAGGAAGAGGAGGAAGTAACGTTCCAGGTGAAAAAGTAAAACATGTATTTCAGAAATAACACTTAATTATAAGGTGAATTTTTTTCGCTAAATTTATTACATGTTTGCTTAACTCAAAGATATAAAATGGGAAAATATAGAACAATTAAATTTCAAAAAAGCATTCTTTCTAATCGAGAATGCTTTTTTGCTGTGACTCTAGAAAAGTTGGCATTGTTAATGGTAAATAGAAAGGTATAGCAAATTGAAATGGACAAGTGGAGTGTTACGTGAAATTCAAAAAAATAGATTGTTGTGAGTGGATTTTTATCATTGTATGCTTTACTTGTTTTTTTAGTAGTATTATTCTGCCTGAAAAAAGATAAACAATGGAACAAATGAAACTTGTATCTTGTCTATATATTGAAACCATAATAAAAGTGAGGGCAGTTTTATGTTTATTCAAATAAGTTTGAGGTGTGGAAATGGAACAGACGTTTATTGAAAAGTGTAATCATGATGAGCTGGACTATGTTATAAAAGACCATTGGCAAGATGTATGGAATTATTCATTTATTATTACGAAAGATCCACACTTATCAGATGATATCACGCAAGATGTATTTATAAAGGTGTTTAAAAATTGGAATTCATTTCGAAAGGAGTCATCTATTAGAACGTGGATATTAAAAATTACAAGAAATACGGCAATAAACTATTTGAAATCCTCCTATTTTAAAAGGATATCTTTAATAGGATTTTTTAGTGACGATAAGCAATCCCTGTCAGCAGAACAAGAATTTTTTAACCAAGAAGAAATGAATGAGGTGTGGAAGGTTGTATTAAAACTACCTAAAAAGCACCGTGAAATAATTATATTGGACGCAAAATATGAATTATCTTATGAAGAAATGGCTGAAACATTAGGAGTATCCATTGGAACTGTAAAATCGAGATTAAGTAGAGCGAGAAGTAAGGTTTCAAAATTAATAGGGGAGGGTAGTAGCGATGAACAATAAACAAAATCCTGACTGGTATAGAAAAATAAAAAAAGGCCCAATGGAGAATCGTAAAGATGAAGAAGAATTTATTTCTAAAATAAAGCAGTCTATATACGAAAATAATGAAGTGGATTTTGTAAAACATAAAAGACCATTCCGTAAAAAAGCATTACCTATTGTAGTTGTTTTGGTTTGTACAATGTTATTTTTCATTGTTCAACAACCTTGGCTTGATGATAATAAAGCGCCGGTACAAAGTAGTACTCAAATTAAGCCTAAAACAAAAGATGAGTCTGCTCAGGATCCATCACTAAAACAATTTATGAATGAACTATATCAAAGTATAAACTCAAAAAATGAAAATGACTTGTATAAAGCGTTAAATGATGAAGTTCTATTTAAAGGGAAGAGTTATAAGAAGGATGAACTGAAGTTTGATGAAGATATTTTTCATGAGTTGCAAGTCGCCCTTACAATGGGGGGAGAGTTTGCAAATGATACAAAGCAAGTATATAAAGTACCAAGTGGATTGACGGAAAGTAACCAACCAAAGCAAGCACATTTTATATATGCAACTGTTACTGGAAATAAAACGAAAATTTTAGCTGAACCAAAGCGAGAATCACAAGTTTTATATGAAGTATCTAATGAAATGGTAAAAGCTTGGATTCCGGAAAAAGTACAGAATGATGGATATATAAAAATTTCGACAATTGATGGTAATACTGGATATGTACAGAAAGAGTACATTTTAACTGATATTAAATATTCATTTATGTTCGAAAAGAATAATGAAGGTATATGGAAAATAATAAATGTAGATTCTATATGGTAAAAGAGGAAGGTTCACTTTAATGAACCTTCCTCTTTGTTTTTATTCTCTTTTTGAAGAGTATTCCAGTACTCTAAAATTTCTGATGTAACGAGAGCGGCAATGTTTTTTTCTGAATTACTACCAGGAATAACGACAGAAACGGCAATTTGTGGATCTTCAGTAGGAGCATATGCAATGAAAAGAGAATGATTTATCATTCTTTCTTGCTCATTTGGAAAACCTGTAATACCTGTTTTACCTGCGACGTTAAAGGGCAACTTTTTGATCTCCTCTATATTTTGACTCATTCCACCTTGCACGACACTCCAAAAATTCATCGGGTAACGATTTGAACTTTCTAAAATTGGTTTAAACTTTTTTGTTTCCTTACCATCTTGACCAATAATCGCACTTACGATTTGAGGTTTATATTTATCACCTTTACTTGCCAAAGTTGCTGCATATTGAGCGAGTTGAAGAGGGGTATGCACTTCATTTCCTCCCCAAGAGGCATTTAATAAAGCAGAAATCCCATTTTCAAATTTATTAGATGGATGGAATTCATATTGTCCGTCTTCTTCAAAGGGCAAATCAATCCCGGTTTTAGAACGTAGGCCGAATTGCATCAAATAATCTGTCCATATATGTGCCACTTTTTCTATATTGCCATTATTTTGGTTGAATAATGGCAGAGCTACTTTTGCTGTCATAAATGTGTTAGATGAATTAATGATAGCCTGCCTCGGTGTAATCTCGCCTGTTGGCGTTCCAGGTGCATTCGTAATGTTATTTTGATTATCATACTGAAAAGTACCTTTATCTAAATAAGTATCTTCAGGTTGAAAAAGCTTTTCGTTTAATCCAATTAAAATAGTAAGTGGCTTTATAGTCGAAGCCATATTTACATAAGATTCACCATACTTTAATTTTTGAATTGCTTTATTTTGCGAAAGTGATTTAATGTTTTCTTTTCTAGAAGATACATGTGTATTTAATATATTTGGATCAAAAACTGCCGAGTTGGCCATAGTTAAAATCGCGCCAGTTTTTGCATCGCTCACTACAGCATAACCAGCTTTAGCATCAGGTGTTTTCTTAATTTGAGATCTTAATGCTTCTTCTACCTTTTGCTGCAACTCAGAGTCTAAAGCTAGCCGTACATCTTTACCTTTTTGTACTTTTTGAATGTTCCATAAGAACTTTTTATTATTCAATTTAAAAATAAGAGTTTTACCTGGTTTTCCCTTTAAATCATTTTCATATTGCAGCTCAATCCCGCTTTTTCCAACAGCCATATGCGTTGAATTAAGGTCATTTTCTATATACCCAATTACTTGTGAACCAATTTTGTGCTTAGGATAATATCGAATCCATTCATCTTTAATTATTACATTATTGGGTTTGTTTTTGTTTATGAATGCAAGTTCATTCTCAGTTATATCAGAGTATAACGGTATGTCATTCATAGTCTGCTTTTTACAAGATTGTTGTAATTGAGATTTTATGTTCTCTGTAGAAATATCATGTTGAAACTCGTTTGAAAATTGATTAAAAAAAGCTAATGTGTTTGATGTATCTTGTTTCGATAGCTTTTCATCATTAGAAGTGCAATATAGAGACTTAACTTTCTTATTTGTAGCTAGTATTACACCATTTTGATCAAAAATCTTTCCTCTTTCAGCTGAAGAAGTTGCGATAGTAATTGAAATGAAGTTGATTTTTAATAAAATTAGTAAAATCAAACCTACAATAGAAAGAACCGCAAAAAATCTCCATCTTTTTGTATGTAACATATAACCCTCCCTTATGTAGCCTATTTCATCTTATATTTAATTATTTTTTTTGTAAATGTGGAACAACTTTATTGTTTAGGTTGTCTATTAAGTATTACAGCATGAAGAAAGGAATAATTAGCATGAAAATTTACTAGCAAGTTTATATGTAAGTTTAATAAGAGTCATTATACAGTTTAGCACTTCTAATGCAAGTGGCAAAAAAATAGAGAGAAAACAAGAAGGGAGAGTTATTAATTCCGTAGCTAAACGAAAAGGAATGGATGCTTACAAGGATTAAGCAAAAAATTGAGGCGATATTTATAACCGATTATCGGTATCTAATATATAAGGAATGCTTTTAGTATATGCAGCAATTCCTGAAAGGATTAAATGGAGGATTTATGAAAGAACAAAAAGGCAAGAAGCAGAAGACATATATATCTATTCGATTAAATATAATGTTCCTTTGCATATTTGTACTATTCTCAGCTATTATTATGCAGCTAGCAAAAGTACAAATCGTTGAGGGAGAGGCTTATAAGAATCAAGTGGAAAGTAGTCAAAACGCAATAACTAGTATTCCAGTTCCACGTGGGCAAATTTTAGATCGAGAAGGGAAAACAGTTGTTAATAATAAATCTCTTCGCACAATTACGTATACAAGGGTGAAGGGAATTACGAGTGAAGATATTTTAAAAACAGCAAAAGACTTGGCGAAAGTACTTGAAATGCCTGAACAAGATATAAATAAATTAACAGATATCGATAAAAAAGATTTTTGGATGCAGTTGAATTCGAAACGTGCGGAGACAAAGATTACTAAGAAAGATATAGAAAAGTTTAAAGAAAAGGGTATAGAGGGGAAAGAGTTAGATAAAAAAATAGAAGACTTAAGACGAGGTCGCGTTACAGAGGTAGAATTAGCAGAATTAACAGCACAAGATTTAAAGGTGTTAGCTATTAAAAGTAAAATGAGTTCAGGTTATCAACTAACACCACAAATTATTAAAAAAGATGTAACAGATGAAGAGTATGCGCGGATAAGTGAAAACCTCGCGAATTTTCCAGGAGTAGATGCAACTGTTGATTGGGAACGTAATTATGTAAATGGTAGTTTATTTCGTTCTGTATTAGGAAATATTACGAGTAGTGAAGAAGGATTACCGAAAGAAAATTTAGATTCTTATTTAGTACGTGGATATAACCGTAATGATCGTGTCGGAAAAAGCTATATTGAACAACGATATGAAGATGTATTACACGGCACAAAAGAAGAAGTGAAAAATATTACTGATAAATCAGGAAACATTGTTAGCGCAGAAATAATCTCTAAAGGAAAAAGTGGTAATAGTTTAACATTAACGATTGATATGGAATTACAAAAGAAAGTGGAAGAAAGTATAGAGAAAAACTTGAGAGCTTTTAAGAGTTCAGAGCCACTGCTCGATCGAGCTTTTGTTGTCATGACGAATCCAAATAACGGACAAATTTTATCTATGGCAGGCAAAAAGATTGTAGAAAAAGAAGGGAAAATAGAGGTTGAGGATTTGGCATTAGGTAACATGACAACTTCGTATGAGTTAGGGTCAGCTGTAAAAGGTGCTACTTTATTAACTGGATATGAGACAGGGGCAATACATCCAGGGGATCAATTTTATGACGCGCCGATGAAATTTAAAGGTACACAAGCTAAGAAATCGTGGAATGTATCCGGATTTGGTAATATTAATGATTTACGGGCTTTACAAGTATCTTCGAATGTATACATGTTCCAGACAGCTTTAAAAATTGCGGGAGTTAATTACGTACCAAATGGCTCATTGGATATTAAACAAGGAGCATTTGATACGATGCGCTATTATTTCAAGCAATTTGGTTTAGGTGTCCCAACAGGTATTGATTTACCGAATGAAATAATTGGACAAACGAGAAAAGTAGATAGTCAACCTGGGTTTTTACTAGATTTTTCTATCGGTCAGTATGATACGTATACGCCGTTGCAATTAGCGCAATATATTTCAACGATTGCGAATGGTGGTTATAGAATGCAACCTCAAATTGTACAAGAAATACGAGAACAATCAATAAAAGAAGAGGTTGGCAATGTTATACGTTCCATGGAGCCTGTCGTATTAAATCGAATTGATATGAAGAAAGAACATATCGATCGGATAAAAGAAGGGTTTAGATGGGTATTCCAAGAAGGTGATGGAACTGGCGTGAAGTATTTCAAAAACGCGCCATATAAACCAGCAGGAAAGACAGGAACAGCCCAAACTGTATATGGTGGAGATGACCCAATTGGCAGAAATGCAAAAGGAGAACGTATGGAATGCTATAACTTAACGTTAGTTGGATATGCTCCATATGATAATCCAGAAGTAGCATTTTCCGTAGTAGTTCCATGGCTCCATGATGATAAAAATGGAATTAATTCTATAATTGGAAAGGAAATTTTAGATGTATACTTTGATTTAAAACAGCAACGTATACATGGTGAAGCTACTAGTACAAGTAGTTCTAAGCAAAATTAGAGTACTTTTCTCAGGGAAGAGACCTGTTCATATAAAGCCATTTATAAGTAAAAAAATGAAATGTGAAATAAGAGATAGCGGCGATCATAGCTACTATCTCTTATTTTGTTAATAACTCTCATACTAGCTATAAATTTTTTTCAGTTTATGGAACAAGTTTGGTTCGGTGATTGTCTATTATGTGTACGTATAAAAAGGTGCTAAAAATTTGGAAGGAATGATGGTTTTGAAAAATAAGAGGATGCTAAAAATAGGAATATGCGTTGGTATATTAGGTTTAAGTCTTACAAGCCTAGAAGCTTTTACAGGAGGGGCACTGCAAGTTGAAGCGAAAGAAAAGACTGGACATGTGAAACATAAAAATCAGGCGACGCATAAAGAGTTCTCTCAACTTGAGAAAAAATTTGATGCTCGATTAGGTGTATATGCGATTGATACTGGTACAAATCAAACAATCTCTTATCGATCTAATGAAAGATTTGCCTTCGCATCAACCTACAAGGCTTTAGCGGCAGGAGTATTACTACAGCAAAACTCAATTGATACATTAAATGAAGTGATTACATTTACGAAAGAAGATTTAGTGGATTATTCACCTGTTACAGAGAAACATGTAGATACTGGAATGAAACTAGGAGAAATTGCTGAGGCTGCTGTTCGTTCAAGTGATAATACTGCAGGGAACATTTTATTTAATAAAATAGGCGGACCGAAAGGATATGAAAAAGCGCTTAGGCAGATGGGGGATCGGATTACTATGTCTGATCGCTTTGAAACAGCATTAAACGAAGCTATTCCAGGAGACATTCGTGACACTAGTACAGCGAAAGCAATTGCTACGAATCTTAAAGCTTTTACGGTCGGAAATGCACTTCCAGCTGAAAAACGTAAAATTCTTACAGAGTGGATGAAAGGAAATGCTACAGGGGACAAACTTATTCGTGCAGGCGTACCAACTGACTGGGTAGTTGGAGATAAATCAGGTGCTGGCAGTTACGGGACAAGAAATGATATTGCTATCGTTTGGCCTCCAAATAGAGCACCAATTATCATCGCAATTTTATCTAGTAAAGATGAGAAAGAGGCTACCTATGATAATCAACTCATTGCAGAGGCAACTGAAGTTATAGTTAAGGCTCTTAGGTAATAGTATTTTAGTTCTCGCATTTTTAACATGAAAGTATTAAAAGTATAAAGTTAGAAAACGACTCTTTTCGTGGGATAAGAGTCGTTTTTGTGTTCTTATTATTAAAAAGGTAAAAGTAAAAATATAACGAATATATATGACGTATCTCATATGAAATTTCAAGTACTGTATTATTTTATTAATTTAAACAAATCTCAAGAAAGTATAATATAATTCAGTTAGCATATAGAAGTGTTTGATGAGAATATAAAGGAGAAAATATGAAAAAAAAGATTAATAGAATCGTAATGATTATTTGTATATTAGTAGGTTTTACAATCTTTTTATATTTACAGAACAATTTAATAAGTATAACTGAGGTTAAAATAACCTCTAGTAAAATACCCTCCTCTTTTAAAGGGTATAAAATTCTACAAATTTCAGATTTACACAATAAACAATTTGGAGATAATCAAGAGGTATTAATTCAAAAAATAAAAAGCATAGATCCAGATATTATTGCAATTACGGGTGATTTAATTGACAGTACATCATACGATGCAGAAGTTAGTATGCAATTAATACGAGAAATTGTAAAGAAGTATCCTGTATATTTTGTGACAGGAAACCATGAACAATGTTCTGGAAAGTATAACAGTTTAGAAAAAGAGTTGAAGAAATATGATGTAAATGTTTTAAGGAATGAACATGTAGGCATTCGAAAGGGTGAGCAAGAAATAAACTTGCTAGGTATTGATGATCCAGAGTTTGTTACTGGAAACGGTGATGAAGGAAATATTATAATAGATGAAATTAAAAAAGCGAAAATTGAAATGCAGCCAGATAGATATAATGTATTATTATCCCATAGGCCTGAATTTATAAAGGAATATACGAATGAGAGATTGGATTTGGTTTTATCGGGACATGCTCATGGAGGGCAAGTTAGATTGCCATTTATCGGAGGATTAGTCGCGCCAAATCAAGGTGTTTTACCTAAATATACAGCGGGTTTATATGTAGAACAAAATACATCAATGGTAGTGAGTAGAGGATTAGGAAATAGTATCATTCCGCAAAGAATTTTGAATAGGCCAGAAATTGTAGTCGTGCAGCTAAATTAAGTTGTACGATTTTTTAATACAAAAATGAGTAAAGGGGCTTTATGTATTTTGTACGAGTTAACATTACAATTTTGTTAAAAATTTTCTACGTTACATAAAGTAACAAAATTTGACCCTGAGTGTTTGTTATAGTGTAAATAATCAAAAAACTTAAAATTTGTCGAGTGAAAATTGTGATAAGTAATTCATATAAAAAACTTAAAGGGGTGTACACATGCATAAAGAATATGAAATTGAAGAATACACGGCGATTGAGGAACAAATACATTATTATTGTAAATGTTTATTAGTAAGTCATCCTGATCAAATAATAAAGTATTTAGAAAAAAGGTTAGAAAAATATGCAGAAACATTACAATATGCCCATTTATATCCTGACACAGTTATTTTACCTTTACAGCAATTAGTTATCGAATATTCTTTAGATGTTGCTAGAATTCGGAAGTATATGAATTTAAAAACGTAAAGTGAAATTTATAGTTTAAATGAAACAGAGTCGACGTTAGGAAATGAAATTCTAATGTCGACTCTGTTTCATTGTTTAATATCGTTGAATGAACATACATACTAATCAATGAAGTTTGACATATAATTAAGCAAGAGTAAAATAAAAGTGAGTACTCACTCATTTTATTGGAAAAGGAGGATGAAACGTGCAACAACCTTCCATTATTTTACGGACTGTATCAAAAAGTTTTGGGAAAAAAGAAGTGTTATACAATCTTTCATTGCAAGTTGAAAAAGCAGAGATTTTTGGTTTTGTTGGACCTTCTGGATCGGGGAAAACAACGCTCATTAAAATGATTGCAGGTATTAATGAGGCAACGAAAGGTGAAGTGCTTGTTAATAATACTAATATGCCTAATTTAAATGAAATGAAAAGAATTGGTTATATGGCCCAGGCGGATGCATTATACGAAGAATTGTCAGCATATGAAAATGCAGATTTTATAGCAACGATGTATGGACTAAAGGGAAAACGTAAAAAGAAAAGAATTGCAGAGGTTTTTGAACTTGTACAATTATCACAGTATATGAAAAAGCAAGTACAACAATTTTCAGGTGGAATGAAAAAACGCTTATCATTAGCAATAGCACTCCTCCATGAACCAGAAATATTAATTTTAGATGAGCCTACAGTGGGGATAGATCCGCTTCTTAGAAAAACGATTTGGGAAAAATTTCATGACCTTAAAAAGAAAGGTACAACGATTATTGTAACGACGCACATTATGGATGAAGCTGAATTTTGTGAGCGTCTAGGATTAATTAGAGAAGGGAAGCTAGTTGCGGTTGGAACAACTGAAGAATTGAAAAAACGCGTGTCATCTGGACGGATTGAAGATGTCTTTTTGCTAGAAGAGGTGGTGCAATCATGAGAGTTACTGGTGTAATCATTCGTATTATTCGCCAATTTTTTCGAGATAAGCGTTCGTTAGCAATGATGTTTGGAGCACCGATGTTATTACTTTGGCTATTATCGCTAGTGTTTACACAGAAAGACTATATACCGCAAATTGCTGTTGTTGATATGCCCGCTCAAATAGTAAAAGTGATGAAAAATCAAGAAGCGTCAATTTATGAATACAGTAAAGAAAAGGCGATTTCTGAGTTGGAAAAACAAAAGGTAGATGCAGTACT
Organism: Bacillus sp. FSL K6-1218; assembly: GCF_038006445.1. Lineage (NCBI taxonomy): Bacteria > Bacillati > Bacillota > Bacilli > Caryophanales > Bacillaceae > Bacillus > Bacillus sp. FSL K6-1218. Next base: position 2,530,125 of record NZ_JBBOVE010000001.1, read on the forward strand.
TCGAATAGAGAATGGAAAAATGAAACTTCTGTTGGAAGGTAGTGATTCGTCAAAAAATCGTGCTGTACTTCAAGTATTGCAAAAAAGCACAGAGAAGAATGAAGTATCAATTATGAAACCTGAAGTAAATTATTTACATGGCTCTAAAGACTTTACGATGTTTGATGGGCTTGGTCCTGTATTAATTGGTTTTTTTACATTTTTCTTTGTATTTATATTATCAGGTGTATCTTTCGTAAGAGAACGTTTAAGTGGTACGCTAGAAAGGTTATTATCCACCCCAGTAAGAAGATGGGAAATAGTCGCAGGTTATATTATTGGTTTTGGAATCTTTGCCTTTATACAATCCATTATTATCGTAAGTTTTTCCGTTTATATTTTAGAATTATACGTAGCTGGATCCATATGGCTAACGCTACTTATTACATGTATGCTCTCTTTAACTGCACTAACATTAGGTACGTTTTTATCGGCATACGCAAATAATGAATTTCAAATGATTCAATTTATACCGCTTGTTATTGTGCCACAAATCTTCTTTTCTGGATTGTTTCCAATGGAATCTATGAATAAGTGGCTACAAATGTTAGGGAAAGTATTTCCACTCACATACGGCGCTGACGCAATGAGACAAGTGATGATTCGGAATCAAGGGTTTACAGAGATTGCATTAGATCTTACTGTATTATTACTTTTTTCAATATTATTTGCAGTAGGAAATGTATTTGCTTTAAAGAAACATCGCAAAATATAATAATGACAAAAAGGAGCTTTATAAATGCAGAAGGATTGGCTGGAGGAATTAATAGCTGCAACTAATACGGATAAACGAAATGAACGTCAAATGCGAATATTAGAGGCGGCTGTTGATATGTTTGGAGAAAAAGGATACGCTTCAACTTCAACAAGTGAAATTGCAAAACGGGCTGGTGTAGCGGAAGGAACAATCTTCCGCTACTATAAGACGAAAAAAGATTTATTACTAGCGGTCGTAATGCCAACTTTAACTAAGTTCGCTGCACCATTTTTCGTACAAACCTTTGCAAAAGAAATATTTAAATCGGAGTATGAATCGTACGAAGGACTTTTAAGGGTTGTAATTCATAATAGATTTAAATTTGCTCAAAAACACTTCCCTATGATAAAAATATTAATTCAAGAAGTACCATTTCAACCAGAACTGAAAAATGAAATACAACAATTAATAGAAACAGAACTGTTTTCACATTTCAAAAAATTGATTGTGAAATTTCAAGAAGAAGGGGAAATTATTGAGATACCGTCATCTTCCGTACTACGTCTTACTTTATCAGCTGTATTAGGATTACTCGTAACAAGATTTTTATTATTGCCTGAAGAAAAGTGGGATGATGAAATGGAAATTGAAAATACGATTCAATTTATATTGTACGGATTAACGCCACGGAGGTAATGAAATGCGACAATTTGCAAAACCAACAATCGTTGTAAGTAAATGTTTAGAATTTGATGCCTGTCGATATAATGGAGAGATGATTCCAGATGTAACAATACGAAATTTGCAGCCATTTGTTACATTTATACCTGTTTGTCCAGAAGTCGAGATTGGATTGGGGACCCCTCGTGAAACGATACGAATTGTAGAAGAAAATGGTGAGAATAGACTTGTACAACCGTCGACACGAGAAGATGTAACTGAAAAAATGGAGCAGTTTTCAAATGACTTTTTACAAACGATATCGGATGCGGATGGTTTTATTTTAAAGAATCGTTCACCAAGTTGCGGTACGCGTGATGTGAAAATTTATTCTGGTTTTGAAAAAGCGCCAGCAAAAGGAAAAGGATCGGGCTTATTTGGCGGAGCAGTAGTAAAAAAATTTTCGCATCTTCCTATTGAAGAGGAAGGCAGATTGTCGAATTTTATTATTAGAGAGCATTTCTTTACAAGGCTATTTACAATCGCATATTACAAAATGATTAAACATAATAAAAATATGAAAGACCTTGTATCGTTTCAGTCGGACAATAAATATTTATTTATGGCATATAATCAGGTGAAACAAAAGGAATTAGGGCGTATAATTGCAAATCACAAAAATGAAAAGATTGAAGTGGTATTTGAAAACTATGAGAAGACTTTATATGAATTATTTATGCGCACACCTCGCTATACATCGAATGTAAATGTATGTGAGCACATTTTTGGATATTTTAAAACAAAGCTAAAAAAACAAGAAAAAGATCATTTTATAGAATTGTTGCAAAAGTATTCGGAAAAGAAAATACCACTTAGTAGTTTACTCACAATTTTAAAATCATGGGCCATTCGATTTGATGAAAAGTATTTATTAAGACAAACATATTTCGAACCATACCCAGAAGCATTAGTAGAAATTTCTGATTCTGGAAAAGGTAGAGATTATTAAACAATAAATTACATAATTCGACACAAAACCTCCTATGTTGTTGTAGAACAATGTAGGAATTTTTTTGTGCATTAGTACAGAATCTGTTTTAAAATTAAGTTATGACAGAATTATAGCAATTGTCTAACTAATGTTCTTGTCTTTTAAGTTGTTATGTTTGTAGTAGAAACTTGCACGCTGTCGAAACTCAATATTCGATAAGGGGTGTGTAGCGGAATGGAATTTACTCTAACTCGCGAAAAACAAATGATTAAAGAAATGGTACGTGACTTTGCTGAAAAGGAAATCGCACCGAAAGCTGTATATTATGACAAAACTGCAGAGTTTCCATATGAAACATTTCAAAAAATGGGCGAACTAGGATTACTAGGCATCCCATTCCCAGAAGAGTATGGAGGTTCAGGTGGCGATACGGTATCGTACGCATTAGCAGTTGAAGAAATTGGTCGTGCTTGTGGTGGCACTGGTTTAAGCTATGCTGCAACAATTTCATTAGGTGCTTCTCCAATTTATTATTTCGGTACAGAAGAACAAAAACAAAAGTATTTAGTCCCAATGGCGTCAGGTAAAACATTAGGTGCCTTCGGATTAACGGAGCCGAATGCTGGATCAGATGCAGGTGGTACTCAAACGAAAGCGGTATTAGATGGCGATGAGTATGTAATCAGTGGTGAGAAGTGTTGGATTACAAACGCAGAGTATGCAAATACCATTATTGTAACCGCTGTCAATGGTATTGAAGAGAATGGTAGAAAACGCATTTCAGCATTTATCGTACCTACTACTAGTGAAGGATTAACAATCTCAAGTCCTTACGATAAGATGGGTGTTCGTGCTTCTAATACATGTGAAATCGTACTTGATGGTGTACGTGTACCGAAAGAAAATATTCTTGGTGATGTAAATAAAGGTTTTAAACAATTTTTATATACACTTGATGGAGGACGTATTTCAATCGCAGCATTGGCAGTTGGTATTGCGCAATCAGCTTTTGAACGTGCATTGCAATATGCGAAAGAACGTCAACAATTTGGAAAGTCAATTTCTAATTTCCAAGCGATTCAATTTAAATTAGCTGATATGGCGACTGAAGTAGAGTTAGCTCGTAATTTAGTACATAAAGCAGCTTGGTTAAAAGATAACGATAAACCTTTCGGCAAAGAAGCGGCAATGGCAAAACTATTTGCATCGGAAGCGGCAAGCCGTATTGCGAATCAAGCAGTACAGATTCATGGTGGATATGGCTATATGCGTGAATATGAAGTTGAACGACATATTCGTGATGCGAAACTATTAGAAATTGGTGAAGGAACTTCTGAAATTCAACGTCTCGTAATTGCTAGACATTTAGGATGTAGATAAAAGGGAGGAATCACTATGTTTCAAAAAATATTAATTGCGAATCGCGGAGAAATCGCTGTTCGTATTATGAAAACTTGTCAAAAACTTGGCATTCGCACTGTTGCTATTTATTCTGAAGCAGATGAAAATGCCCTGCATGTGAAAATGGCAAATGAAGCTTACTTAGTAGGTGGACCGCGTGTTCAAGAGAGTTATTTAAACCTTGAAAAAATTATTGAAATAGCTAAGAAGACAAATGCAGAAGCAATTCATCCGGGTTATGGTTTATTATCAGAGAATCCGTCTTTTCCGGTTCGTTGCAAAGAAGAAGGAATTGTATTTATCGGTCCTTCAGAAGAAATCATTACGAAGATGGGAAGTAAAATCGAATCACGTATCGCAATGCAAGCAGCAGATGTCCCAGTAGTCCCAGGTATTACTACAAATATTGAAACTGCTGAAGAAGCAATTGAAATTGCAAAACAAATTGGTTATCCATTAATGCTTAAGGCATCCGCAGGCGGCGGAGGCATTGGTATGCAGTTGATGGAAACTGAGCAAACGCTCACCAAAGCATTTGAAAGTAATAAAACAAGAGCGCAAAACTTCTTCGGTAACGGAGAAATGTATTTAGAGCGATATATAGCAGACGCGCATCATATTGAAATTCAGCTATTAGCAGATACACATGGTAACACAGTGTATTTATGGGAGCGTGAATGTTCGGTGCAGCGCCGAAATCAAAAAGTAATCGAAGAAGCACCTTCACCATTTTTAGATGAAGGTACACGAAAAGCGATGGGAGAAGTTGCTGTACAAGCTGCCAAAGCACTTGGCTATACAAATGCAGGTACAGTTGAGTTTCTTGTAGATGATCAGAAGAACTTCTATTTCTTAGAGATGAATACGAGATTACAAGTAGAGCATCCAGTGACAGAAGAAATTACGGGATTAGACCTTGTAGAACAGCAACTCCTTATCGCAAGTGGAGGGAAACTATCATTTACTCAGGATGATGTAAAACGTAGTGGTCATGCCATTGAAGCTCGTATTTATGCAGAGGATCCGAAAACATTCTTCCCGTCACCTGGGAAAATTACAGATTTAACATTACCGTCAAATGTACGGATCGATCACTTCTTAGAAAATCATGTAACGATTACACCTTTCTATGATCCGATGATTGCGAAAGTTATTGCACATGGCGAGACTCGTGAAGAAGCAATTTCGAAATTACATGATGCTCTAGAAGAATTAAAAGTAGAAGGTATTAAAACGAACACACCAATGCTACTGCAAGTTTTGGAAGACGAAGTGTTCAAAGAGGGTATTTATACAACGGGTTTTGTAACAAAACAACTCGTTAAAAAATAATATTTAACAATATTAAGGGGGAAAAATGATGACGAAAGTATACGCATCGATGGCAGGAAACGTTTGGAAGATTGTTGTAGGAGTAGGAGATACAGTAGAGGAAGAGCAGGATGTCGTCATTTTAGAATCTATGAAAATGGAAATTCCAATCATTTCAGAAGAAGCCGGCACAGTTATGAAAATTAATGTGCAAGAAGGCGATTTTGTAAATGAAGGAGATGTATTATTAGAAATTGAATAGGGAGATATAGGGGGAAGCGAATTGAAACTACCTAATTTTGCTGTCATTAAAGAAGTAGGACCACGTGATGGTTTACAAAATGAAAAAAAGATTGTTGGCACAAAAGATAAAGTAAAATGGATTCAACTACTTACAGAAGCAGGATTGTCGTATGTTGAAGTTTCCTCATTCGTTCACCCAAAATGGGTCCCAGCATTAGCGGATGCAAATGATGTGTTTTCTGAGCTGAAAAGGGATCCAAATGTTACATATGCTGCGCTTGTTCCGAATCAAAATGGTTTGGAACGAGCTTTTTTGCAAAATGTAGATGAGGTGAATGTTTTTTTATCAGCAAGTGAATCTCATAATAAAAGTAATATTAATAAATCGATTAAAGAAGCATTAGTTGTAATCGAAGATATAACAAAACAGGCATTATTCGAAGGGAAAAAGGTAAGAGGCTATGTTTCTACTGTATTTGGATGTCCTTATGAAGGGGATATAAGTCTCGCAGCAGTTGACGAATTATGTAATCAACTATTTTCATACGGCATTTATGAAGTTTCTCTTGGGGATACAATCGGTGTAGCGAATCCATTACAAGTAGAACAAGTATTAGAACACCTATTAAAGAAGTATGATGCTTCGCAGTTTGCAATGCATTTTCATAATACGTATGGAATGGCTCTAGCGAATGTAGTTAAATCATTAGAATACGGTATTACAACATTTGATAGTTCTTGTGGTGGACTCGGGGGCTGCCCTTATGCACCAGGAGCATCAGGTAATGTTGCTACTGATGACCTAGTACATATGCTCCATAAATTAGGAGTCCAAACGAATATAGACGAAGAAAAGTTATTGAGAGCTAGTCAATTTATTCAAAGTAAGTTAAATATCCAATTACCGAGTCATGTGTATAGAGCGCTTCAACATAAAACGATAAGTAGGTGAGTAGATGCTACAATTACAAAACATTTCCGTTGATTACGTAACACCTCACGTAGTAAAGATTTCGTTAAATCGTGCAAGACAAGCAAACTCATTATCTTTGGCATTATTAGATGAATTACAAACTATATTAACTCAAATAAGTGAAGATTCAAACGCGCGTGTAGTTATTTTGACTGGTGCTGGTGAAAAAGCATTTTGTGCTGGTGCAGATTTAAAAGAGCGTGCCGATATGAATGAAGAACAAGTTCGCCATGCTGTTAGTATGATTCGCACTACTATGGAAATGGTTGAACAATTACCACAGCCAGTTATCGCGGCTATAAATGGAATCGCCCTTGGTGGTGGTACAGAATTAAGTTTAGCTTGTGATTTTAGAATTGCGGCTGAATCTGCAAGTCTTGGTCTTACTGAAACGACTCTTGCAATAATACCAGGAGCAGGTGGTACGCAGCGTTTGCCAAGATTAATTGGTGTTGGTAGAGCGAAAGAATTAATTTATACAGGAAGACGTATTTCGGCGCAAGAAGCAAAAGAATATGGTCTAGTAGAATTTGTTGTACCATCTCAGTTACTTGAAGAAAAAGCGATTGAAATAGCAGAAAGAATTGCTAGTAATGGCCCTATTGCTGTTCGATTAGCAAAAGAAGCGATTTCAAACGGTATTCAAGTTGATTTACATACCGGATTACAAATGGAAAAACAAGCGTATGAGGGTGTAATCCATACGAAAGATAGATTAGAAGGATTACAAGCATTCAAGGAAAAACGCACACCAACGTATAAGGGGGAGTAAATATGTTAGATCAAAAACAACAATCGAATACATTTGAAGAACGAGTTGAAACGATTAAACAAGGCGGGGCACCGAAATATCATGAACAAAATAAAGCAAAAGGAAAATTATTTGTTCGAGATCGTTTAGCGCTTCTATTTGATAATGGCGAATATGTAGAAGATGCATTATTTGCTAACTGTGGACAAACAGGCTTACCTGCGGACGGCGTTGTAACGGCAACGGGTAAAATACATGGTCGTACTGCGTGTGTAATGGCCAATGATTCTACTGTAAAAGCAGGATCATGGGGATCACGCACAGTTGAAAAGATTTTACGTATTCAAGAAACAGCTGAAAAATTACGTGTTCCGTTATTTTATTTAGTCGACTCTGCCGGAGCGCGTATTACAGATCAAGTAGAAATGTTCCCAGGGCGCCGCGGTGCAGGAAGAATCTTCTATAATCAAGTGAAATTATCAGGTAAAGTTCCTCAAGTATGCTTATTATTTGGACCTTCTGCAGCTGGTGGTGCGTATATTCCAGCCTTTTGTGACGTTGTAATGATGGTAGAAGGAAACGCATCTATGTATTTAGGATCTCCTCGTATGGCTGAGATGGTTATCGGTGAGAAGGTAACTTTAGAAGAAATGGGCGGAGCTCGTATGCATTGCTCTGTATCAGGATGCGGAGATGTTTTATGTAAGACAGAAGAAGATGCGATTACGCAAGCAAGACAATACATTTCATATTTTCCAAACAACTACTTAGAAAAGACTCCATTGGTTACACCTCAAGAACCGAAACAATTCGATAAAACGTTAGAACAAATCATTCCAGAAAATCAAAATGCTCCTTTCAATATGAAAGATCTCATTAATAGAGTTATTGATGAAGGTTCATTCTATGAAGTGAAAAAATTATTTGCTCAAGAGCTAATTACAGGCTTAGCACGTATTGATGGTAAGCCAGTTGGTATTATTGCAAATCAGCCGCGTATGAAGGGCGGCGTATTATTCCACGATTCAGCTGATAAAGCTGCTAAGTTTATTAATTTATGCGATGCATATCATATTCCATTATTATTCCTTGCGGACGTACCAGGATTTATGATTGGTACAAAAGTAGAGCGTGCTGGTATTATTCGCCACGGTGCAAAAATGATTTCTGCAATGAGTGAAGCAACTGTACCGAAGATTTCTATCGTTGTTCGTAAAGCATATGGCGCTGGTTTATATGCGATGGCAGGTCCAGCATTTGAACCAGATTGCTGCCTGGCATTACCGACAGCCTCTATTGCGGTAATGGGTCCAGAAGCTGCGGTCAATGCTGTATATGCAAATAAAATTGCAGCTTTACCAGAAGAAGAGCGTGCTAGCTTCATTGCTGAAAAACGTGAAGAGTATAAGAAAGATATTGATATTTATCATTTAGCATCAGAGATGGTGATTGATGGTATTGTTCATCCAAACAATTTACGTGAAGAGTTAAAAGGACGTTTCGAAATGTATATGAGTAAATATCAAGTATTCACGGATCGTAAACATCCTGTATATCCAGTTTAAAAGCCCTATTTAGGGCTTTCTTGCTCAAAAAGTTAAGGAGGGGAAAACATTGAAACAAGCAGTTTGGTTTCCAACAGAAGAGTACAAGGAAAAAACACGTTTATATAGTTGGATGAAATCATTGGGATATGAAGACTATGAAACTTTTTATAATAAATCTATTGAGGAAACAGCATGGTTTTGGGGAGAGGCAGAAGAAGCAGTTGGCTATCAATGGATGAAACCTTATACAGAAGTGTTAGATTTAGAAAATGGTACACCGTTTGCACAGTGGTATAATGGCGGAACATGTAACGTTGTAGAATCAGCTTTATCCCGCTGGCTTGCGGATGAAGAGACAAGAATACAGCCAGCACTTCAGTACGAAGGAGAAAATGGAACTTCAAAATCATTTACATATGAAGAGCTTGATAACTGGGTAAGCCGTGTTGCCAGTGGTTTGAAACACGCGGGTATTGAGAAAGGTGACCGTGTAACAATTTATATGCCGATGATTCCAGAAACAGTTGTTGCGATGCTAGCTGTAATGAAAATCGGAGCAATTATTTCACCAATATTCTCAGGCTTTGCGTCTGATGCAGTTATGACACGTGTGCAAGCGGCAGGTTCAAAAATGATTATTACCGCAGATGGATTTTCACGCCGCGGAAAAATTGTTTCTTTAAAAGATGAAGTAGATAAAGCTTGTGAACATTGCCCAACTGTTGAAAAAGTGGTAATCGTTCGTCATGCAGGAAATGATTTTACACCACATAACTATGACTTTTCCTGGAGTACGCTAGAAAAAGAAAAACCATTTATACATGCCGAAGAAATGCAAAGTGATGATCCATTAATGCTCATTTATACATCAGGAACGACTGGTAAGCCGAAAGGAACAGTACACACGCATGCAGGATTTCCTTTGAAAGCAGCTTTTGATGCAGGATTCGGAATGAATATTAAACAAGGTGATCGTGTATTATGGGTAACTGATATGGGCTGGATGATGGGGCCATTTCTATTATTCGGTTCACTCATTAATGGAGCAACGATGGTTATGTACGAAGGTGTTCCAGACTTCCCAGAAGCAGACCGGTTATGGGAGACAGTTGATAAATATGAAATTACTCATCTAGGTATTTCACCAACGTTAATACGAGCATTAATGGCAAAAGGTGATGAGTATGTCAATAAACATTCTTTAAAGAGTTTGGAAGTATTCGCATCAACAGGAGAACCTTGGAATCCTGATCCATGGATGTGGCTGTTTAAAACAGTTGGAAAAGGAAATGTCCCAATCTGTAACTACTCAGGTGGAACTGAAATCTCTGGTGGGATTTTCGGTAATGTTCTTATTAAGCCAATCGCACCGATTAGTTTTAACGCATCTTTACCAGGAATGGCAGCTGTCGTACTGGATGATCAAGGTAAACCAATTCGAGATGAAGTCGGAGAATTATGCTTAGAGAAACCTTGGGTAGGTATGACGAAAAGCTTCTGGGAAGATGATGAACGTTACGTAAACACATATTGGTCGCGTTTTGAAAATAAATGGGTTCACGGTGACTGGGTCATTTACGATGGTGAACAATATATCATCACAGGGCGTTCAGACGATACGTTAAATATTGCAGGTAAACGTATTGGACCTGCTGAATATGAATCTATTCTTGTGAAACATAATGATGTAATCGAAGCTGCTGCAATTGGTGTACCTGACGAAGTAAAAGGTGAAGTTTGTCATTGTTTTGTAGTATTAAGAGATCATGTAACATTCACAGGAGAATTAAAGAAAGAATTAATGAGTTTAGTAAACTCTCATATTGGAAAAGCGTTGTGTCCTAAAGACATCCACGTTGTAGAAGATTTACCGAAAACACGTAATTCTAAAGTAATGCGCCGTGTTATTAAAGCAGCTTACTTAGGAAAAGAATTAGGTGATTTATCATCGCTTGTAAATCCTGAAGTAGTTCCGTTTATTCAGGGGTTACAGTCTAGTAAATTATAAAGTTAGAAAGGAGCTCTATATAAATAGAGCTCCTTTTTTATGTTTATAAAAAGAGAAGGAGTGAAGTTGATGAAGAAGAAAAATTCTACTATTAGTGTTAAGTATGTCTGTTTTATAGTTTTTATTAAAATACGATACTGTGGCATGTTTATTCATTGGAGTAATTAAATTTTGTTAAGGATGAAATTCAATAAAAGCGTTATTTTAATAGGTTGTTACGAAATTTAATTTGAAAGGCAAATCCAAATGATAAAAAAAAGCACTATAAATCAGTGCTCTTTTTATTAGAAATTGCTTAGTTCTTAAAAATAAAATTATTACGGACAATTTACAATGGTAATAATGACGCTAGCCATTGTTCCAGGAGAATCAAGAAGTGAAGCAGTAACGGTTACTGTTCCAGGCCCATTAGCGGCTAGAAATACAGCGGTAAAGTTACCTGAGGCATTGGTAATGACAGCAAGAGGAACCATGAAAGCAAGAGATGGGTTACTAAATGAAAAACTGACCACTACCCCTGGAGTAGGACTACCGTTTACTAATACTTGACCCGAAAAAAATAAAGTATTATTTCCTTGAGTGGATACACATGCTGTGGTTTCGTTAGAAGTCAAGGTAATAGATGCAGGTCCAGCAGGAAGATTAAATCCAGTTGGTCCAGTTGGTCCAGTTGGTCCGGTTGATCCAGTTGGTCCAGTTGGTCCAGTTGGTCCGGTTGATCCGGTTGGTCCGGTTGATCCAGTTGGTCCAGTTGGTCCAGTTGGTCCAGTTGGTCCAGTTGATCCGGCTGGTCCGGTTGATCCGGTCGATCCGGTTGATCCGGTTGGCCCAGTCGGTCCAGTTGATCCGGTTAATCCAGTAGCTCCTGTAGAACCGGTGGGACCGGTAGGGAATTGAAAAGGTTGAACAGGTGGAAGTGTAGGTCCAATAGAACCCGGATTAAGTGCAGCAAAAGATAAAAACTCGTCCATTATTTATCACCTCTAAAAATCGTATTACTAATAGTAAATGTAATGATAGAGCAAAGTGAAACGGACAAGCGGTTGTATTTTAACAAATTAAACAAAGTAGTTATATGATAGAAAGAGAGATTAGTATGATTCCTTTAGAAATTAAATATAAAAAGGCGATTATCTTCAAATCGCCTTTTAGGTAATGCCGTGTAATTTTATTCAGTTATTTGAAATATAGTTTCATTTTGTTTAGAAAATCCATACAGTTTCCTTGCGAATTTTAAAATTTCTTCTTCACTACTTGTTAAAGCCTTGACATCCTTGTTAAGGGAATGACCATCCTTCTTTACAGAAGATAATTTTTGTTGTTCCATATTAAGTGTGATTTGTTTTTCTTTAATCATTTCTTGTTGGTTATTCAGAGAATATTGAAGGACAAAAATTATAGGTAATATAAAAGCCAAAGTAGTTATAATACGGCGTCTTGTTTTTTTAATACTACCTTGTTGGGTAGTAGGATTCACTTGCTGTGAGGGTATATTAGGATTTGATTGGTGTGATGATACTTTTGGGATGTTTCCCATTAAAATGCCTCCATTACTGATTGTCGAATTTAAACCGTTTAAAAGTATTATAAATGTTCAATAGGGATTTTAGAAGATATTTTAATATAGGAGAGTTTGTAAAATTCAAAAAAATATTTATTTAAATAAAAGAAACCCCGATTGTCTGTGGGGCTCCTGAAGATAATGAAAGTACTCGACTAATTAAAGATTCCATGAATTTTTTGGTGAAAATGCCGGTAAATTCGTCTGAATTAATGAGAGCATCTAAAGCTTTATACGTACGTGAAGTAATTAAAAATCGATTTATAAGAGTTAGCTTGTTTTTTCTTAATACCCCACTTAATCAGTAAATATATATGTCTGTTGAAATCTTTACGTGTTCATTGACAAAAAGCTGACTATATTCAGTCAGCTTTTTGTATAATACATTCTAGTATTTATCGGTTCCAAAAGACATATTCTTTCCTTTAAGTTGACATCAAAAATATTACCAATTTTTTCTTTTACAATGACAACAAATAAAGAAACATTTACAACGACACTTATTTCGTTTAGAACTCCAATCGTCATCACAATGACACTTTTCTTTAGATTTCCACCAATCATCATTACAATGCTTTTTCTGAGAACTCCAATCATCATCACAATGATGCTTTTCTTTAGATTTCCACCAATCATTACAACAATGCTCTTTCTGAGAACTCCAGCAATCATTTTTCCAGGACATTTATTTCTACCTCCTTTCAATAGTGTTCATATTATTCTATGTTTTAATAAAAAAATGGCTTGTTTATTAACCTACTATTTTATCTTTATATGATAGAGTGTTTTCTACTCGGTATAGAGTTTATAAAAACTATACAAATTTTTAAAAGATAGTGGAGAGAACTACTACTAGTTATGGTATTTTTCAATAAACATTTGTTGAAGAAAGCGTTCTGATTACAAATAATATCTTATTTTTGAGTACGCTTTTTAAATGTATATTTCACAATGAAAAATAGGAAATCCACAAATAAAGTCTATGTAAGTTAATGGGAAAATCTAGTGTGTTTTTAAGGGGCGTCTTATTTAAAAGAAAAAAGATTTGTTTTAGAAAGCGGTGTCTAAACATTAAATGGAGTAGGACTAAATTCACGGCCGCTCATTAAACAAGCTTTTAATTAGGAGAGGTCTGTTTTTATAATGAATAATGAAAAGAAAGTTTGGTACAATTGCTTGTTTTTTTCTTTTTATGTGTTTGCCTCGTACCCTTTTAAGCTAGTGGACATACTTTACTAATAGAAAGGATTAGGGGGTGAGGTATTGGGTTCTCGATTTAATAATTGTAAAAAGAAGTGTACATGTAAACAAGATGATTGTTGGGAAGTATTCGAAGAGTGTAAAAAAGAACAGCATGAGAGATGTGATAATTCTTGTGTACAAGGAATTAGAGATGAACTTAAGAAATTAATTAATCGAACAGTTCAAATTAACACAGAGGGACGTACTTATGTAGGTACTGTTTCGTCTGTAAGTTGTGATGTAGTTAAGCTTGCAGCTATTCCTGGATCGGTTGGAGTAATTATTTCCATTTGCAAAATTGAAGCAATTTTCCCACCTGTTACAACGGTTACTGCTGACTTTGATTTTAATGGTATTGATGTAGCAAACAAAGCATAATTATGCTGCTTTTTTGTAAAGCCATTCACATGAATGGCTTTATTTTAATTTCATATAAAAGGAGAATATATTCTTTATATAGAAATAAGTTTGAGGTTATAAAGTATGATGTACGAAAGGAGCATGGAAGTGATTAAACTAAAAACCTTTAAAAAATCTGATTTTAAACAATTAATGAATTGGATTAATTCTGAAGAATTTCTAATACAATGGTCAGGAAATGCATTCACATTCCCTTTAGACGAACAGCAATTAGAGAAGTATATAGAAAGTGCAACTACACTCGCTTTCAAAGTGGTAGATGAAGAGACTTCAGACGTTATTGGTCATATTTCGCTTGGGCAAATAGATAATATTAATAAGTCCGCTAGAATTGGAAAAGTATTAGTTGGTAATACGAAGATGAGAGGACGTTCTATAGGAAAAAATATGATGAAAGCAGTACTTCATATTGCTTTTGACGAATTAAAACTACATAGAGTAACTCTTGGTGTGTATGATTTTAATATATCGGCCATTTCATGTTACGAAAAAATAGGGTTTGTAAAAGAAGGCTTATTAAGAGAGTCAAAAAGAGTAGGAGAAACGTATTGGAATTTATGGGAAATGAGTATGTTAGAATATGAATGGAAGAAGTAGCAACGATAGTAATTTATAATTATATTATGTTAACAAAAGGGGCTTGGTGGGTATAGTGGATAATAAAACAAAAATAATCTCAATTGCAGCTGTTTCGGGGGGAGGTAAAACTACAATTACAGAAAGATTAAAGCATAAGTTTAAAAACTCAAAAGCTCTATATTTTGATAGTTATACATTTGATAACTCTCCTGCTGATATTTGTAAATGGATTGATGATGGGGCGAATTACGATGAGTGGGTATTAACACCATTAATTCATGATATTGAGCAACTTATACAAAATAATACCTTAGACTATATTATTGTAGATTATCCTTTTGCATACTTAAATAGTGAGATGCGAAAATTCATTGATGTAACTATATTTATTGATACGCCTTTAGATATTGCGATGGCTAGAAGGATTTTGCGAGATTTTAAGGAAGGTACAATAGATGAAATACATAATGATTTGGAACATTACATGACATATGCGAGAAAAGCTTATTTAGAGGCAATTCATACTGTTAAGCCGAATTCAGATATCATATTGGATGGTTCTTTATCTGTAAGTGAAATAATTAATCACGCTGTCGAGGAACTTGGCCGAAGAGAAGTGATTGTCAATGGTTAAATGTATAGAGGAATATATACAAATTGCTGATTTTAAAATGTATACGAAAATATTCCAAGGAAAGAAGCAGCAGCCTGTTATTATATTGGAATCAGGCTATGGTGATTATTCGAAGGCATGGAATCAAACTGCTGAAGAACTGACGGAATATGGTACGATACTTACATACGATCGGGCTGGATTAGGCAAAAGCGGGAAGAGTTCCAAGAAACGTATTAGTTCTGAAATGGTAAAAGATTTGAGAACATGCTTAAATCTTTTACAACTGAAGCCACCTTATATTTTTGTAGGACATTCTTTTGGTGGTATAAATGCACGTTTATTTACTGATTTTTATCCTGAAGATATGTTGGGAATAGTTTTGGTTGATTCGACACCAGAAAATTATAAAGAAGCATTTTTGCCAATCATGTCTCCAGAATTTCAAGAAGCTTACTATAAACAATTTGTACATGAAAGTTCTTATGAAGAGTTTATGTTTAGTCTGGGCGAAGCAGATAAATATTGTCAGTCGACGAGAGATATTCCACTCGTCGTGTTAGCTGCTGGTAAAAAAGCTTTTTATTCGCAAGATGCACAAATAAAATGGTTACAATTGCAAGAAGAATTATTACGATTATCAAACAAAAATAAACTAATAATTGCAGAACAAAGTGGTCATTATATTCAAAATGATGAACCACATTATATAACAGATGCTGTTAGGTGGATAATTGAAGTAAGGGAGAGATAAATGTGTATACTTTATTTTAATATAATTGGCAAGTAAGAGATGATTGGTTTAAGTGGTGTGAACAACTTTCAGAAGAAGATTTACTTTGCAAACTGGGGGTATGTTAAAAACATGATTTCATATTGTAGATGTAGAGTATAGTTGGATTAGTGCTCTTCAAGGATAAGAAGATAGAGAACCGCAATTTAAAGATTATCAATCGATTCAAAAAGTGAAAGCGTGATCTGATTTATATAAACGAGAACTTGAAGTTTTTTTGCAGTCATGATCATCTAGCCTAGAATGCTAGCACACTTAAAATAACCCGTATAAAAAGTTAATCATTGGTGCTTTGATTATATAACGTCGGCGAAATAAATAGTGTGAAGGACAGATATTCTAACAAGTATTTTATGTAACGTTCGTATATTTAAATTTTCTTGTAATTAACCGAATTCTAATTTTTTAGAAACGGATAATGAGGTATGGGTGGTGCTCTTTTTTATTGAATAAAATGGGTTGATTTTTCGGATTTTCATTACAATATAACAAATAAAATTTAAATTTTATTTGTTGTTAAGAAAAGGTGAGAAGAAAATAAAAAAAGAGGGCTAATGCCCTCTTTTCTTATTAATTTGGTAATTAATCACAGATTGGTATCCCAAGCACTCTTAGAGCTAATGCTACTTGAAGGGAAATCTCTAATCTAGCAATTTCAATACCAGCTACTGAAAGAACTAAAAAAGGTTGTCCGTTTACAAATACAACGCAACTATCCATAGTTAAGCCTCCTTTCTAGTAATCTACTATAGTATATGAATAGAACTTTAATATGTAATAGTTAAATTGTTGGATTTAATAGAATTAATAGATTAACCCATTTAAACTAAACAAAAGAACATAACGAAAGGAAACAGAGATGGATGTATGCCTCGAAAAACATAGGTTTTAAGACATGTAATGGGATATGAAATTCATCATATTGGTCAGCTATCTATATGGGCGAGGGAGTTAAACTTGCAACCTGTTTCAGCAAATTTGATTGGAAGAGGATGATAGAATTAAAAACCGACTTGCATCTCAAGCGCAAGTCGGTTTTATATATAAGAAGATTTCTTAATTGAAATCCTCGGATTTTTTCTGACGTATATGTAAAAACATTAAGGTGGTAATGATTAAAAAAATCATTATAGTTTGTATAATTAAATTTTTAAACTGAAGTAATATTGTCCAAGATGTAAGGGTGTCTTTAAAAGCTTGGAGTGCAGAGTACGAGGAAGGATCAAAACCATACTGTAGCAACTTTTTTGTTTCAATAAATGAAATGTTTTCTTCATCTGCATCTAATATTACTGAAATTAGTCTAGTATCTTCAAGTTTTGCTGTACTGACAAAACTATAATTACCATTAGTTGAAAAACTAGTTTGTAAGCCATCAACACCTTGAAGTTTAATGTTTTCATTAAGGGAATATATCATTTTATTCGTATTGAAAACCTGGGAATCTTTGAAGGGAAATTGGTAAGAGGTTAGTTTCGTAATATTCAATACATCTGGAAAATCTTTTATTAATCGTGCTGCTAGTTTAGCTGCGTCTATTGCTGTTGTAGTTGATTGTTTATTTGTATCATGATTAATTCCAGTAGAGTTTAGAAATGGAGATGGTTGTAATAACTTTAGTTCTTTTGCTTTTTTATTCATTAATACTGTAAAGTTATCTTCATTTCCAGCAATGTGTTCTGCAAGAGCGAGTGCAGAACGATTATTCCCTGCCAGTAGCAATGCATGAAGTAAATCACGAACCGTTGTTTTATCATTCGATGTTACTTGTATAGGGCTTGTTTCTACTCGGAAAACTTCGTTACTTATTTGTACGAAGTCATCTAACTGTATTTTTCTATCATTTAGTTGCTCCAATACGATATATTCTGTCATTAATTTAGATAAAGCAGCTGATTGTACTGGAGTTTCTTCATTTTTTTTATAAACAATTTCACCTGAATTAGCATTTATTAAAATAGCTGATTTAGCTTGAATAATCGGACCATTTACATAAAGGTAAAAATATAAAACAATAAGTGCAGTAATGAAAAAAGATAATAATAAAATAGCGAATTTTTTTAAGAATTGCATAAGCGATCCTCCTATTATGACATCAATAATAGTATTGTAAAAAAGAATGCTTAATTAGGAAGAAAGAAAAGGTAAAGAATTTCTAAAGAATTATAAAGGATTATTAAATTTTTGTAATTAATGGAAAAAGTTCAATTTCTTATATGATAAGAAATTGAACTTTTTATTTGTGATATTAACCTTTGTAAGGAAGTAGTTTTACAGTGAAAGTTGTTTTTTCGTCATCACTATATACTTCAATTGTTCCTTTATGCAACTCGACTATACTTTTTGCAATTGCTAATCCAAGTCCAGATCCACCAGTGTTTGTAGAGCGAGATTTCTCAACGCGGTAAAAACGTTCAAAAATATGAGGTAAATCCGTACTAGGAATAGGTTGTCCGTAATTTGTTATATCAATTGTAATCATATTATTGCTTTCATAAGCAGTAAGGTCAATATAGCGACCTTCGCTTCCATAAGCGATAGCGTTTATAATAAGATTTTCAAACACACGCACTAATTTGTCACCATCAGCTAATACCATGAGCTTTTGAGACGGGAAAGAAGGCCGACATTCTATATTAGCTTCTTGAACCTGTATGCGGAATTGAACAGTTAATTGTCCAAGTAACTCTACAATATCAATAGGAACAGAATACAGGCTTAATTCTTTATTTTGAACACGTGTATATTCGAACAAGTCATTCATTAATGCATTAAGACGAGTTACTTTATCGTAAATGACTTGAATATAGTATCGCAATTCCACTTCATCTCTATAATTATCATGATGGATTAAATTTACGTATCCAACTATAGAAGTAAGGGGAGTGCGTAAGTCATGTGATACATTTGTAATAAGTTCACTTTTTGCTTGTTCAGCTTGTCTTTCTTCATCAATGGAGACTTTTAATTGTTCAACAATTTCATTGACCCCGATTGCTAATTCTTCTAGATAATTATGATTTACAATAGAAACTTTATGATTGAAGTTTCCATTTGCAATATAACGAATTTCTTCTATCATTTTTTTTATACAAGTTTCATAATAAAGTTTTTTCTCGTGACGATAAAAAATGTAAAGATAGGATGAAAAAATAGAAAATAAAAACAAATAAGATACAATCATCATCCATAAAGACTCTTTAATCCCTTTATACTTTTCATAACCAAAAATTCGAATGAATTCTTTACCGAGTTCAGTTAGAGTAAGTGAACTCTCAATTACACTCGTAACGAGGCGATAAATAATTAGTTCAGTAATAGGAGTGAGTGTGATAGCTAATAAAAGCCAAAAAATAAGTTTCCATTTAGGAATATCTTTTAAAATATCAAATGCTTCATTTCTCAATTTTATAGCCAACTCCCCAAACAGTATGAATAAATTTTTCTCCATTTATTACTGTTTCAAGTTTATCTCGTAAGTTGCTAATATGGACCATTACCGTCTTATTTGAACCATAACCATCTTCATTCCAAACGCGTTCGAAAATTTCTTCTGAACTAAATACTCTTCCTGTATTACTCGCAAGTAAATATAAAATATCGAATTCAATAGAGGTTAGTTTAATATACTCTCCATTTACTTTAACTGTATGATTATGTTTATGTATTTCAACAGAGCGAATACGAATAATACCATCTTCATTCTTTTGTGAAGTAGCATTTTGGAAAGAGGATCTTCGTAATAAAGCTTTCACTCTAGCTACTAATTCTAATGGATTGAATGGTTTGATCATATAATCATCGGCACCTGTCATAAGGCCTAATATTTTATCCATATCTTCTGCTTTTGCACTAAGCATTAGAATTGGTACAGTATTATTTTCACGCACTTCCTGACAAACTTCTAATCCGTTTCGTTTTGGCATCATAATATCCAAAATCATAAGGTCAACTTCATATGTAGAAACCTTTTGCAATGCTTCATCGCCATCATAAGCTTTATAAATGTTATAGCCTTCATTTCGCAAATAAACAGCAAGTAATTCAACAATTTCTTTATCATCATCAATAATTAATATATTTTTATTCATTGTGTAGTTCCTTTCCTTACAAATCATCAACATTACTATAATATCAAACATTTATGTACTTGTAGCGATGATTCTGTATAAAATTTCATGTAACGTATTAAAAAGGAGTAAAAAGATTAATATCGAATATAAAACAAAAAGGATATTTAGATTCTACATTATAATGTAAGTTAGTTATAAGGGGGATTTTTTATGTTATATAATGATATATATTCATTTACTCCAACTGGAAAAATAGAAAATGATATTAAAGCCTTTCTACTAAAATATAATAAAGAGTTTACATATAAACATTCAATTCGTGTGGCAAATGAGGCAAAAAAGATCGCAGAAAAGTTTCACGTAGATAAAGAAAAAGCAGCAATTGCAGGATATTTACATGATATTAGTGGCATTTTTCCGAACGAGGAGAGGATTGCAGTTGCTGAAGAGTTTGGGGTAGAGATAGTGGAAGCAGAAAGAAAGTTTCCTATGATTATTCATCAAAAATTATCGAGAGTAATCGCAAAAGAAATATTTAAAGTAGAAGATGAAGAAATTTTAAATGCAATTTGTTGCCATACAACGTTGCGTAAACATGCAACGAAGATGGATTTAGTATTATTTGTTGCAGATAAAATAGAATGGGATCAAAACGGGACACCACCATATTTAATAGAAATAAAAAAAGGATTGGAAAAATTTTTGGAAAAAGCAGCTTTTGTATATATTTCATATTTGTGGGAAAGGAAAGATACATTGAAAGTTATACATCCGTGGCTAGAAGAAGCATACTGGGATTTAAAATGAATTTTACAGTAGAAAGGACAAGGAAATGCAATTAAAAGAATATATGAATCAAACATTTCCAGGAGTTACATTAGGACCCTACTTATATTCTCAGTGGGGAAATCATTTACATTTTGATTTCGGAAAAGATAAATATCAAATTGTAGAAGGAACCAACGATTTAAATATGGAATACTTTTCTCAACTATATACATATAATAAATTCTTATTTGAAGACATATTTTCAAAAGAAGATGTAGTGTTTGTAGTGACAAATGTTTATAGATTTAAAAAGGAAAACATAAAAACTCCACAGAAAATAAATGTATACAATAAATATATTAAGAAAAGAGATTTAAGATTTCATATAAGACAAGAAACGTTACCGTTTCTATTTGAAGATGAAGAAGCAGATTTATCCCGCTATTTGCCGGGCAGTAAGACCCCCACCTCAAAATTCAGCGAAAGCAAAGAAGGTAGGTGGGAATCAACTGCCCCTAAAAGCCCGATTGGTGAGGGCTTTTAGGGGCATGAACAAAACCCCCACTGATTAAAATTTCACTTTATATTGTACATATCAATTTTCTTTAAAATGTCTTGCGGAAGATATTAAGTATGAATTGCTTATACAAACTGCTAATCATGAGGATTTCTCTGCTCTGTATCCTCGATTTGGACGAAAAAAAGAAATTTCTTATCCAGATGTATTTCTCATAAATGCAACGAAAGATATTGTCATGTTTATGTATGATGATAGAGGATGTGAAGTAATCGCGAAGAATAAAGAAATAATACGAGATTTATATAAGAAATACAAAGAATGGATTCCAGATTATGAACGAGAAAGTATAGATAACTTATTTAAATGACAATAGGGGAAGTGAAGCGTGTAATGAAACGTATTGCAATTGTATCTGCATGGGAACCAGAACTGACATATTTGCATCAACATTATCCGAGTGCACGTGTTGAAAAAAGAGCAGCTTGGGAATTTCATTTTCATACTATTAATGAGCTGGAAATTATATCAGTTGTTACTGGTGTCGGTAAAGTAAGCTGCGCTAGTTGTGTACAATTGTTAATTAGTGAGTTTCAGCCAGATGAGTTGTTTATGACAGGAATATGCGGAAGTTTATCAAACAAGGTGAAAAACGGTCATATTGTAGTGGCACTAAGCGCAATACAACACGATGTTACTGCTGCTGGTTCAGGGGAAGATGTTTTTAATTTATATAACGGTAGAACAGCACCTATTGAAACAACAAAATCACTTGTAAGAAGAATAAAAACAATACGATCGTATGATCCGATACATTTCGGCACATTTTTATCAGGAGATCAACGTATTCGTAGTTCGGAAATGAGATATTTACTCCATACCGTATATGGAGCATTGGCAGTTGATCAAGAAGTAGCAGCTTTCGCCTATGTATGCCAAATAAATAAGAAACCATTTCTATGTTTAAAAGCTGCTTCAGATCAAGCAAATGATAAAACGAAAGAAGAACAAAAAATCTTTAAAATGCTAGCATGCGAAAGAGCATGTGAGCATTTAATTGCTTTTTTACGTGTTTATGAGATTAATGTAGTAAATAATAGATAGTTTGTTATAAAACAAATTAATAGTAAGTTATATGTAGGGAAATGTCCGTTCATTTCAAATTAAGAGCTGAAATTTATAATAGATGGAATATATTATATGGGTACATGTTGAGGTTAATACAAGCAATTGGAGGGCAATTTTATATGATTCAATATAAAAGGTGTAGTGAAGTAAATATTGATTTAGTATATGAAGCTTTTAAAGATGGATTTTCCGATTATATTATTAAGATGGAAGTTTCAAAAGGTGATTTTATACACCGTTTTTTGGGACCAGAAGGTAATTTGCTAGAACATTCTTTTCTTGCTTTAGATGGTGACGAATCCGTTGGCGTAATACTAGGTGGTATAAAGGATTATGAAAGTATAAAGACTATGCGCTGTGGAACATTAGCGGTTCATCCTAATTACCGCGGTATTGGTGTGAGTCGGAAATTATTTGAACTGCATAAAGAAGAAGCGATTCAACATGGATGTAAGCAACTTTTTCTCGAAGTCATTGTAGGAAACGACCGAGCGATTCATTTTTATAATAAGTTGGGCTATGAAAAAGTGTACGATCTTTCTTATTATAATTTAAATGATTTGACTAAAATAATGAATAAAGATTGTAAGGATATTGAAGTAAAACAATTAGAATTTCCAACTTTTAAAGATGAAATTCAGAAATGGTTAAACTTCCATATAAATTGGCAAAATGATATTGATTATATAGAACAAACAAATAATGTATTTTATGGTGTATATGTCGATAATGACTTAAAAGGCTCTCTATGTGTAAATGAACAAGGTAAAATTAGTTTTATTTTCGTAGATAAAGATTATAGAAATATTGGTGTTGGGATGAAATTATTACAAGTAGCAAGAGAAGAATTACATTTATCAAGTTTATCAATTGGGTTTCCTAACAATAATTTACTGGAAGGCTTTTTTAAGAAATGTGGATTTGAAAAGAATTCTTTAGCACAATATGAAATGTATTTATTACTCTAAGAGCGGAAAGATTTATTCTTTTCGCTTTTTATTTTTCTGTTATGTTGGTAAATGCTCTGCAACTATAATTTATAATGAGAGGGATTTTGTTTATCCTTAAGTTATTTTTTTAATTGTCAATTTCATGCTAATAATTTTCTTTGTATAATATTCTAATTTTATGTAGAATAGATACGATGGGAGGGGATGAAATGAATAATGGATTAAAGTTTAAGATTTTTGAATTGCATTGTCTCGTTCAAAAGACTTATTCTGATATTAAAATGGCATGTGATATTGCTATTTATCAAGAAAACACTTCTAAATATTTAATTTCATTAGGATTTTTAAATAAATCATATATGACTTATATAGAAGCAAAAAGATTCTATCGCGAAAATGAAGAGCTTGTAAGTGTAGAATTTGATAATTTCTTTGATATGTATGATAAATTAGAAAACGAATTAAAACAAGTTATTTCAACTGAAGATAAAAATCCTTCATCGCTACATAGCAGACTTGATCAGTTTCAGCAGAAAGTTGAAAACATAAATGACCTAATAAAAGTATTGCAAAATGCTCGTTAATGAATGCGTTTTTCTTTTTGTATAGAAATTATGTATTAAAAACATTTTAGGGATATTACATATTGAAGAGGTGGCTTTTGTAGATTACAAAAGTCATCTTTTTATGTTAGGAATAGATTGTATACATTTTAGCAGTTTCATATAAATAATAGAAATTTATACGAGGTAAATATCATGGGAAATAAAAAAGAAATAGCTATAGTTGCATTAACAACAGGATTCGTCTTAACAAGTGTAACATCATATGGAGTAGGTCATGCAGAGGAACCTGGTCAAATACAAGTTGAAATTCAAGAGGATTCGTTCCGTACAGGTGATCTTACACAACCATCAAAAAAGGCACCAGAGAATGTAGTGAAAGATGCACTTAAGGAAAATACGGAGCATGCTTTGTCTCCAAAACAAGTTAGTGCAGAAACAGGAGTAGATTACAAGGTTCTTCAAAAACGTGGTTCTTATGATGGAACTACACTTGTGCGCATGCAACAAATTTATGAAGGAAAAGAAGTATATGGCCACCAGTTGACTGCTCACGTAGATAAAAAAGGTATTATTAAAAGCATTTCAGGAGCTAGCGCACAAAATTTAACACAAGAAGATTTAAAGAAACCTATTAATTTATCAAAAGAAGAAGCAAAACAATATATTTATAAAAAGTATGGAAACGATACTAAATTTATTTCAGAGCCAGAAGTTAAGGCAGTTATTTTTGTTGATGAAAATCATGGGCAGGCTAGCAATGCATATCAAGTTACATTTGCTGCTACAACACCAAATTATGTATCTGGAACTTATTTAGTGAATGCTCATAATGGTGATATGTTAAAAGATATGGTACAAGAATCAAGTTTGAAAATAAGTGAAGAGTATGTTGAATCCGTTAAGGAAAATAAAACTAACAATTTCACATCATTAACTGGAACAGGAAAAGATGATTTAGGCGTAACTCGTACATTTGGTATTTCTAAACAGACCAATGGGAATTATGCGCTTGCTGATTACACAAGAGGACAAGGAATTGAGACATATGATGTAAATTATAGAGATATTACAAATGAAGAAAGTTATTATCCTGGTATACTAGCAACTAGCACTTCAACGACATTTAATGATCCAAAGGCGGTAAGCGCTCATTTCTTAGCAACAAAGGTATACGATTTTTATAAAGAAAAATATAAGCGTAATAGTTTTGATAATAAAGGAAAAAAAGTAGTTTCAGTTGTACATGCATGGGATTCTGGAGGAACAAATGATCCTGAAAATTGGGAGAATGCATTTAGTACTAATATTAATAACATTAGTATGCTTTTATATGGAGATCCTATGGTAAAAGCATTCGATATAGCGGGTCATGAATTTACACATGCAGTTACATCAAGCGAATCTAACCTTGAATTTTCAGGAGAATCTGGGGCGATTAACGAGGCATTATCTGATATTATGGGAACGGCTATAGAGAAATACATAAATAATGGGGAATTTAACTGGACAATAGGAGAACAAACTGGATCGACTTTTCGTAATATGAAAAATCCAACTGCAATTAATTTTTCAGAAGGACTACCGTATCCTGATGATTATAGTAAATATAATGATTTAAATGGAGAGGATTATGGAGGCGTTCATTTTAACTCAAGTATTATTAATAAAGTTGCGTATTTAATTGCACAAGGTGGTACTCATAACGGTGTAAATGTAAATGGTATTGGTGAAGATAAAATGTTTGATATTTTCTATTATGCAAATACTGATGAATTAAACATGACTTCTGATTTCTCTGAATTGAGATTGGCATGTCTTAAAGTGGCAACTAATAAATATGGAATGAACTCAATTGAAGTTCAAGCAGTCCAAAATGCTTTTGATGCTGCAAAAATTATAGAAAAAGTGAAAGAAAACGAAAAAACAGCAGAAAACCAAGCTCCAGAGTTAACTGTACCGTTTACGATTACACTACGTGTAGGTGATACGTTTGATCCAATGAGAAATGTAAAAGCTGTTGATAAAGAAGATGGAGATTTAACAAATAAAGTAAAGCATAAAGGCGATGTAGATACTTCAAAACCAGGTACATACATTGTAGAATACCTGGTTGTTGATTCTCAAGGGAAGACTGCAACGGCTACACAGACTGTAATTGTAGAGGGAAATGGAGAAATATCAGATTTAGAACCTAAATTAACAGTGCCTGTTGAAGCGACAATTCATGTAGGAGATTCATTTGTTCCAATGGAAGAAGTATTAGCTATAGATAAAGAAGACAGTGATCTCACTGCTAAAATCACAGTTGATGGTGAAGTAGATACAACTAAAGCCGGTACTTACGTATTAACATACACGGTAACAGATTCTAAAGGTCATGAAGTA
Organism: Bacillus sp. FSL K6-1218; assembly: GCF_038006445.1. Lineage (NCBI taxonomy): Bacteria > Bacillati > Bacillota > Bacilli > Caryophanales > Bacillaceae > Bacillus > Bacillus sp. FSL K6-1218. The sequence continues at coordinate 2,556,341 of NZ_JBBOVE010000001.1, forward strand.
ACGGCGAAGCAAACTGTAACGGTCAAAGTTAGAGAAGAAGTTACAAATGAAAAACCAATACTAAAAGTACCTGCTACAACTTCAATTACTGAGGGTGATCAATTTGATCCGTGGGTAGGAGTATCAGCTACTGATAAAGAGGATCGGGACCTTACTTCTAAAGTAGCGTATGAAGGAACTATAGATATAACTAAAGCTGGTACTTATGAAATATTATATAGTGTTAGAGATTCCGTGGGTAATGAGGTAAATACAATACAAAAAGTATTAGTGAAACATAAAGAAACTAGCAAAGCTAATGGCCTTGCAAATAAAACAATTAAGAATAATATCTCAAACAACAGTAATACCGATAAAAAAGAATATACATATAAGGAGCTTCCAAAGACGGGTGTAAGTACCACTAACAGTGCAGCAATCGGCATATTAATGATTATTACAGGTACAGTACTCACTTTGGTTCGCAAATTTAGAAAGATACAAAAATAATAGTAGGGATTATTCGTTTGAAGAAAAGAGTTCATTATCCAGAAGAAATAAAGTAGAAAGTAAGTAAAATGAAATATGGATTTTTTACTTATTAAGATTTTAGTAGTTAAGCGGTACATTTGACTTCTGTAAAAATTTGCAGTTGGATGTTATTCTGTCTACTGAACTACATTACATAAAAAACACGTTACTATTCTCATTAAAATAAAAGAATAGTAACGTGTTTTTTGATTTGAAAATAGCATGAATTCTATAGTTCATGAATATGGGAGTGCTTCTAATCTGCCATTGATGAGTTACTGAAAACACTTTTTTTAATGGAAGTTTCACTCTAAATGACAACATGAGATTTTCGGTATTTACCAGGTGTTTCATTGGTGAATTTTTTAAAGATTTTAGTAAAATAACTTTGATCGCTAAAATTAAGCGAAGCGCATATGTCTGATAAGGGATAGGTGGTGAAAGTTAATAATTTCTTTGCTTCTTCGATTCGTTCACGTTGAATGTACTCAATTAATGAAATACCGACTTCTTTTTTAAATAATATAGATAAATAATCTGAATTCACATTTGCAAATTTAGCAAGTTGTTTAACAGATATTGGATTGTAAATGTTTTTAAAAATATAGTTTTTGCAAATAGCAATAGTTTGTGAATGTTGCTGTGTTTTTTGTGCCTTTACACGGTCTGCAAAGGTACAGAAAGCATTTTTTAATAAATCCCAAACAGATTCTTTGTCTTTTAAATCTTCTGTTCTTTGAATATGTAAATCATAAATTTTGTAAGCAATCCCAGATGGAAGTCCCCCTTTTATCGCATATCTAGTAGCGAGCGTGATGGATGAAATACAAATGTTTTTATGACGTCGTAATTGATGGAATGAAGATAAAGATGAAAGAGTCTCTTGTTGGAATTCGTAATAATATTTGAGTACGGTTTCTTTATCCCCGTTTTCTATAGACCTAAGTAGTTGCTGCTCTATATATAAATTATGATAAATGGATTCGCTTTTTTGCATTGAAATATATACATCTTCGTTTAAGATTCTGCTATGACTTATATGAAGTGAGTCACTATTATTTGAAAAGGTGCTTACATCTGAATTTTTTGTATAGAGAATGTTATAGAACAATATTGCTATATTTATAAAGAAATTTTGATCTTTGACTGACAATGAGAAATAATGGTCTCTTGTTCTTTTATAATTCGGAATAAAATTAAGGTTACTATCCGCTTTACTTGTAGAAAAGTTTACATGTGCCAAGGGCCCGATAATAACAGTACCGTTCACCATATAATCGCTCTTTATGTGAATTAAAATGAAGTGCCCTAGATGTTCGTGAGTTCTGAAGATGGGGGAATTATATGTATCATTTCTTTGAAAAAGCACATGTAACTGTTCTATTTTTGATGTATACAACGAATGTGAATCATTTTTTGATGTGAATTCTAAAAGAATATTTTTGTTACAATCTAAAAAACAAACTGGAATTTCAAAAGATTGGAAAAACACATTGCAAATGTACTCTATCTCAACTAGACTGAGCTTTTTAATCATATTCTTCCTCCTTACAGTTATGCGTAATAGTTAAATAAACATATATTCCTTTTTTCATAAGTAGAAAGGGAAAACCTTTATTAATAAAAAATATAAATAAAAGTTATAAACTTCTAAGAATAATACCATAATTTAACATAGATAGCACATATTATTTGAATATACAGGTAATAGTTTTGGGCAGTAGCGTAAAATATGAATCGTCACACTTATTTGTTGGTTATTACTTATATGTATTAAAAAATGATTAAGATTGGATTTTAAATAGGGATAGGAAGGGAGAAATGAATGGATTGACAGTAAGTGACTAGTCGAAATTAGCAGTGAAAGCTATTATGTAACAAATGTAATGATTCTTGAAGTAGGGATATAAGTAGTAATTTAGGGGAGAAAATTACATATATCATGCGGAGAGACAACGTAATAATAGAAGATAAGAAAAGTGAATAAGTGATTGTAAACAATGGATTGTTGGACGACTATGTTTTATGTTATTCGTTTAAATCTGATACTTGGCACACTATTGCTTTTAAGAAGGTAATAGTAATAAAGAGATTTTTAAAATGATAGAAGTAGTAAAGGGGATAAGAGAAATGAAAAAAATATGTAGTGTGCTTTTAGTGTTTTTCTTAACATTTTCTACATGGTCTAGTGTATTAGTAAAGGCAGATTCACCATCTAAAGGTACTTTAACGATTCATAAGTATGAACAAGAAAAAGATGGAGCGCAGGGACTAGAAGGTGACGGTTCTGCAAATCAAGAGGTGCCAAAAGATGCGAAACCATTAAAAGGTGTAACGTTTGAAGTGAAAAGGGTTGCTTCTTTTGAAAAAATTTCAAACGATGGGAAAATCGTAAAAGAAGACGTGAAACCTGTAATGGGAGCCACTCCAAATCAAGTAGTAACAGATGATAACGGACAAGCTGTATTAAAAGATCTTCCGCTAGGACGTTATGAAGTGAAAGAAGTGGCAGGCCCTCCACATGTTAACTTAAATCCAAATACGTATACAGTGGATATTCCATTAACGAATAAAGAGGGTAAGGTGCTAAACTATGATGTTCACATGTATCCCAAAAATGAGATTAAACGTGGTGCAGTGGATTTAATAAAAACTGGTGTAAATGAAAAAGCATTAGCAGGTGCAGTATTCTCTTTATTTAAAAAAGACGGTACAGAAGTGAAAAAAGAGTTAGCAACAGATGCTAATGGTCATATTCGAGTGCAAGGATTGGAGTATGGAGAATACTATTTCCAAGAAACAAAAGCTCCGAAAGGCTATGTAATAGATCCAACTAAACGTGAGTTTTTTGTTAAGAACTCCGGAACAATTAATGAAGATGGAACTATTACTTCTGGTACAGTAGTTAAATTAGAAGTGAAAAACTATGAAGAACCAACAATTGATAAAAAGATTAACGGAAAATTGGAAGCGTTACCAATCAATCCGTTAACTAATTATAATTATGATATTAAAACATTAATTCCAGAAGACATTAAGGAATACAAAAAATATGTGGTAACAGATACTTTGGATAATCGTTTAGTGATTCAAGGAAAGCCAATCGTGAAAATTGATGGAGCAGAAGTAAATGCAAGCATTGTAGAGGTAGCTATAGAAGGTCAAAAAGTAACAGCTACAGTAAAAGATTTCACAAAATTAGATGGTAAAAAAGAATTTCATTTGCAAATTAAATCTCAAGTAAAAGAAGGAGTACCATCTGGTTCGGAAATTTTAAATACAGCAAAAATACATTTTACAAATAAAAATGATGTAATTGGAGAAAAGGAATCTAAACCTGTAGTTGTTGTTCCAACAACTGGAATAATTGAGTTAACAAAAATTGATGGTGCTAATAAGAATAAATTAAAAGGTGCAGAGTTTGTACTTAAAGATAAAAATGGAAAAATAGTTGTTGTAGCAGGAAAAGAAGTAACAGGTGTATCAGATGAAAATGGTGTTATTAAATGGTCTAACATTCCATATGGAGACTATCAAATTTTTGAAACGAAAGCACCAACATATACAAAAGAAGATGGTACAAAAGCATCGTATCAATTATTAAAAGACCCCATTGATGTAAAGATTAGTGAAAATAATCAAACGGTTAAATTGACGATTGAAAATAATAAAAGTGGATGGATTCTTCCGGTAACGGGTGGCATAGGAACGACTCTTTTTACTGTAATAGGCCTTACGTTAATGGTTACAGTGGCATTTGTTTTCTTTAGAAAAAAGTTTGCTAATAATTAAGATTTTAGGAACATGTAACTATGGGAAAAGGGGAGAAGCAAAATGCTTCCCTCTTTTCGATATTTAAGCATATACAGAGGTGGAAATATGAAACGAAATCTTGTTTTGGGGGGTATTTTTTTATTTGGATTAGGTATTTTTTTATATCCTACTATTAGTAATTGGTTGGCGACTCGTGCACATTATTCTGAGATTAGCTCTTACGATAAGAAGATCAAAGCGCTACAAAAGAAAGAAGTCGAACGTAGGGAAAAAGAAGCAGCCGAATATAATAAACAAGTTCAAACTTCCACGAAAACATTTACTGATCCATTTTCTGAAAAAAAAAGTAATCATCAAGCGTATGCTGATGCGTTAAATTTAGGAGATGTAATGGGATATATTGAAATATCGAAAATTAATATAAAACTGCCAATCTATCAAGGGACCTCTGAGGAAGTATTGAGTCGCGGGATAGGTCATTTAGATTTTTCTTCGCTCCCGGTAGGTGGAGAAAATACGCATACTATTTTAACAGGGCATCGTGGTTTACCATCAGCAAAATTATTTACAGATTTAGATAAGTTGAGTGAAGGAGATCTTTTTTATATTCATTCTTTAGACAAAGTTCTTGCTTATAAAGTAGATCAAATTAAAGTAGTGTTACCATACGAAACGGACGATCTACAAATTGTAGAAAATAAAGATTATACAACTTTAATTACGTGTACGCCTTATGGAGTAAACACCAATAGATTGCTAGTTCGAGGTGAGCGTGTGGAGTTAAACGAGAAAGAAAAACAAAAAGTGAGTACAGAGATATTTATGTTTAATAAGTGGACTGTAATAGTTCCACTCCTATTGTTATGTGTGTTTCTAGTCGTAATTTATAAGAAAAGGTTTACTCGATAGAATGTATTTATCCTGCATTAATGGGCAATGGGACCGGAAATTCAGAGATAAGTAAAGAAGGTATATAGGGGATGAAGTAAATCCTCATTGATAAAAATTTTATTTTATTCGACTATAGAAAAAATACGGTAAAGGTGGGAACAAAGGAATTGAGGCTACGATTAAAGCTGGTAATTATTCATTTTATTGTTTTGTTAATGTTAAGTGTAAGTTTTGTCGTATATGTACCAAAAGAAGCATATGGATCCACGACAAACTTAGAAGGTCTAGGTGATATATCGCGTTATAATGCTGTTGTTTTTGGTAACCATAAAGCAGTAGGTGGCGACATTGAAGGAGCAATTGCAGTTCAAGGTGACATGGATGCATCTGGGTATACGATTGTAGGTGCTGCAGCGGGAACATCTAATATAGTAGGTGAAAAATGGGTTGATGAGGGATATCCGTCTTTGTTATTGTCTGGAAAATTTAAGAAATCAAGAGAAGAATCTTTTATCATTCAAAACGGAATAGTCGTAATGACAAAAGAGAGTGATCCAGATCGCATCATACAATCTTCTTATGATCGTATCGTTTATAAAGAAAAACTAGAAATTGACGCGAAATTTAATGAATTTCGCAATATAGTAAACCAAGTCAGTAAAAATGCAGGTCAATATAAAACGAATACCCCAATTCCAAATATGAGTCATGGAATCGGAAAAGATATAAACAATCCTAATATTTATGTTTCATCAGAATTGACAGGGAAAATTAATTTAGATATAAGAGATGTATTTTTACCGAGTGCTAAGGACAAAGATTTTATTGTAATGTATTCGGATGCGATAGAGGTTACATTTAAAAATGGGGCTATTCTATATGACAAGAACAATATTGGAAGGGCTACGGACATAATTCCCACATCACAACCCTATTCTCCTAATTCACCATTTACTGAGCTATACAGTAAAATGATTTGGGTTTTTCCTAATGCGAAAAAGATCACAACAGAAGGATATGGTGTTGTTGGAAGTGTGTTTGCTCCCAATGCTGTATTAGAAACAAAAGGCGGTTCGATTAATGGACAAGCATTTGTTGGTGCGGTACAACAAACTGGTGGATTTGAGTTTCACAATTTTAAATTTAACTGGAAACATTGGAACAAGCCTAGTACAGGAAAAGTAAAAATAAAAAAGGTTGATAGTAATAATGATAATAAAAAGTTGGTGGGAGCAAAGTTTAAAATTGAAGATTTAAATGGGAAAATAGTTGGAGAACTAGTAACAAATGAAGAAGGAGAAGCGATATCAAAAGACTTACCAATAGGAAACTATACTTTAGTGGAAAAAGAAGCACCTAAAGGTTACGAATTATCAAAAGATAAAATAGCTGTAAAAGTAGAGAAAGATGCAGAAGTAGAAATTAAAATAGGAAATAAGAAATTGCCAAATCCAATGGGAAAAATGAAGCTTGTGAAAGTAGACATAAGTGATAAAAATAAAAAGCTAGCAGGAGCAAAGTTTAAAATTGAAGATTTAAATGGGAAAATAGTTGGAGAACTAGTAACAAATGAAGAAGGAGAAGTAATATCAAAAGACTTACCAATAGGAAACTATACCTTAGTGGAAGTAGAAGCACCTAAAGGTTACGAATTATTAAAAGATAAAATAACTGTAAAAATAGAAAAAGATGCAGAAGTAGAAATTAAAATAGGAAATAAGAAATTGCCAGATCCAATGGGGAAAATGAAGCTTGTGAAAGTAGACATAAGTGATAAAAATAAAAAACTAGCAGGGGCAAAGTTTCATATAGAAGATGCAAAAGGAAAAGTAGTTGGAGAGTTAATAACAGATGAAAAAGGAGAAATGATATCAAAGGACTTACCAATAGGAAACTATACCCTAGTGGAAATAGAGGCACCTAAAGGTTATGAATTATTAAAAGATAAAATAGCTGTAAAAATAGAAAAAGATACAGTAGTAGAAATTAAAATAGAAAATAAGAAATTGCCAGATCCGACTGGGCAATTTGAAATTGAAAAAGTTGATGATAAGGATAGTGAATTAAAGCTAAAAGGCGCTGTATTTCAAGTGTTAGATAAAGAAGGGAAAGAAGTTAGTAGATTAATAACGGATGAAAAAGGAAAGGTAATTTCCAACCAATTAGCAATTGGAAAGTATACGATTAAAGAAATAAAAGCACCGAACGGATACATGTTACTTAGAGATCCAATAGAAATAGAAATTACAGAAGCAGTAAAGACACAAAAAATAACAGTGAAAAATGCGAAGAATAATTGGGGAATTCCTAATACTGGTGGGAGCGGAACAACAATTTTTTACGTAATTGGTATTATGCTAATGTTTGGTGTGCTATATTTCTGTAAGAAAAATCGTATATTATGAACTAATTTTATAGAGTTAGACAGATTGTTGCGTTAGAGAGTTTTTAGGGCATGAGTTCGGTATTGTACTGGACTCATGTTACTACATTTGTTGAAGGAGGAAGGATAATAGTAAACATAGAATATATTAATGAATTAAAATGTTTAAGAGGTGAACATGGTGGCAATAAAACAAGACGAAATTAAAGTAGTTGTCGGAGCTGGAGTGTTTAATAATAATCCAGGCTGGATTCAAACGCAAGAAGATGAACTTAACTTACTAGATAAAGCTACGTGGGAAGAAAGATTTGAATACAACTCTATTTCAGCTATTTTAGCTGAGCATGTATGGGAACACCTTACTTTTGAAGAAGGTGTAAGAGCAGCTGAAATCTGTTATGAATTTTTAAAACCATCTGGTCATATTCGGTGCGGAGTCCCTGATGCATTCTTTCAGGATGAGGTATATCAAAATATAGTTCAAATAGGGGGACCCGGTCCGAAAGATCATCCAGCAGCAAGTCATAAAATCGTTCATAATTATAAAACATTAACGAAAATGTTTGAAACTGCTGGATTCGAGGTAGTTTTACTTGAATATTGTGATGAAAATGGTCAGTTTTATTACAACGAATGGGATGCAAACGACGGTGTTATTTTCCGTTCGAAAAGGTATGATTCTAGAAATAAAGGCGATAAACTTGGTTTTCCATCGCTAATTGTCGATGCGATTAAGCGCTAATCATTCAACCAAAAAAGGAGTTAATCCTATGATTTCATAAGTCGCAAATGCGGCTTTTTTATTTGTACGTAAATCTATATTTAATTTTCAATACTATATAACTCGATTTAGAAAATATTTAAGTTTTTCTCAGCGTCATTCACTTTAAATTAACACTTCGTTGACATAAATATTTATTTTATATTTATATTCGTGTAAAATGAAATGAGAACATATATTCTATATAAGGAGGCAATCAAAATGATAGCTGAAATTGGGAAACTAACTGGTGGATATATTGTAAAATTTGAACGCGAATTTCCATATACGGTAGAGGAAGTTTGGTCTGTATTAACAGAAAACAGTAAGCTGAAAAAATGGATGTCCAATTTACAGATTGAAAGCCTTAAAACTGGTGGAATAATAAAGTTCGACATGATGGACGGTTCATTCATAAACATTGATATTTTAGAGTGTCAACTAAACTCAGTACTTGAATTTACTTGGGATAAAGACCGTGTCCGATTTGAAATACATAAAGAGGAAAATAGTACTCTTTTATTCCTTAAAGAGTACATTAATGAATTAACAGATCATACACCGAGAGATATAGCTGGTTGGCATATTTGTTTAAATCTTTTTTCTTACGTTTTAGAAGGAGAAGAGAAAGAATTTTCTAAAGATGAATGGCAACAGTGGTTTGAAATATACAAGGATAAGATTCATGAAGTGAGAGGATAATTGCATAATAGGTAATATTCATTATGTAATTATTATATTTTAAAAATGCTTTTGTGAATAAATAAGAATAGAGGTTAATATGAAAGTAAATCAATTAATTGCTAATAACATAAATAAATTAGATGCAACTATACCGTTTAATAAATCGTTTGGAATTGCTGGGTTATCTGGATCGGGTAAAACAACTTTTTGCCAAACAATTGGTGAAGAGTCAAAAAAACGATTAGTTTCTTTATTACCAAAGGCTGAATATCAATATTTATTTCCTAACATTATGGAAACAAATTTTAGTGCTATTAAGATGGAAGAAATGCCATTAGTACTTTTTCTAGGAAAATCATCGATTTCGTCTAATCCGCGTTCAACGATTGGTACTCATACTGGTGTTTTTACAGAGGTTCGGGAAAAACTTGCTGAGGTATTTAATCTTTCTCCAGAGGTCTTTTCATTTAATAATCAATTAGGCTGGTGTACTGGTTGTAAAGGCCGTGGTACTACAAAAAATGTTGAGTGTAAAAAATGTAAGGGAAAACGTTATAGTGAAGAAATTGAACAACATGAAATTGATTTGTTGGAAAAGCCACATTCAATCTCAAATATTAATGATTTAAGTATTGAATCTATTCTTTCACTAGCAAAAGAGTTAAATATTAGTGAAGAAAAACAGCATATACTGCAAAATATTATTAATATGAACATTGGTTATTTAACATTAAATCGAATTATGGGTACGTTATCAGGTGGAGAGTTAACACGACTTTATTTGGCCGAATTCATGGCAGTAAGTGAAAATGCTGTAATTATTATTGATGAGATTTCAGTTGGACTTGATCAGGAAACTTTATTACAAATTTTAGAAGAGATTAAACGATTAGGGTGTAAAAATCAAATTTGGCTTATTGATCATTCAGATACGGTACTAGATACAACTGATGAGCAATTGTTCTTTGGACCTGGTAGCGGAAAATATGGCGGGAAAATTGTGAAAGAATCACCAAGACCACAGTCAATACTGTGGGATCGAAATAAAGAAATACCAACAGAATATTATACATTCTATGATTTATATTGCCGTAATATCCAAATGGCGGAGTTTCAAATTCCTAAAAACAGATTTGTAACGGTTACAGGAGAATCAGGATGTGGGAAATCTACACTTGTCAATGAATGTCTAGCTACAGATTTCTTGAAACGATATCCAAAAGATAAATTAGTTATGGTGGGACAAGACCGAAATCAATCAATTACAAGTCGATCAACTGTAGCAACTTTCCTAGATATTAAAAAGAAACTCACAAAGTATAGTGAAGACATTGATGATATTTTTGAGCGCTCGATTGAGGATATTATTGATGAACTTCCAAATGAAGATATCGCTTATAAACGTTTGAGCCTACTAATTAAATTAGGGCTTGGCTATTTAACATTAGAGAGAAAAACACAAACATTATCGACAGGTGAGTTTCAATGTGTTCATTTAGTTTCAGAATTATTTGCAAACACTAGAAATCCACATACATTATTCATTTTTGATGAGCCTTCAAAAGGTTTATCACAAAATATTTTAAATCAATTTATCGATAGTATTAGAGGTATTCTGCAAGATGAATCAGTTTCAATCATTATGATTGAGCATAATCGTTACATGTTAGAAAGCTCTGATTATATAGTTGATTTTGGAAAAAGGCAGAATGAATCTGTAGAGCATTTGGATGTTGTTAATCATGAGGATTACTATCGTCAAAAGAGTAATGTGAATAGCACAGAGAAAATATACATCTCTTCAATGCTTACGCAGAAAAAAGGAGTTCACTATTTAGAAGGGAATCATATTAACTATTTTAAAAATGCCGAAAACGTTTATAAGGGCGGTATTTTAAAAAGTTTATCATCAATGGCTAGGTTAATTTATGGTGAATATGAATCTGATACAATCGCACCTGTTATTGCTATTGATCTTGAAAGACATTTATATAGTCAATATAGTTTCTTATATGAGATTGGTGGATTAATTAATCATATTGTAGCTGCTCATCCAATTAATAAAGATACGAGAAGTTTTGATTTCTATTCACAGGACAATCATTGTCCATCTTGTTCTGGACGTCTTCAAATTGAAGTTTTTGATAAAGATATTGCCATTCAAGATAAAAGTGTTCCATTTTGGGATGGGCTATTCGATCAAGAAATCATGAAGGTATTAAAATTTTATCAGCATGAAAAAATAGAATTTCTATTCGAAGAAATAAAAAATGAGCTTGGTCACGATTTGTCAAAGAGCTATAATGATATGTCAGAAGAAGAAAAGCATACGTTTTGGTACGGATATTTTGAAAAATCATTTTATGATAAAAAAGGAAAGACACGCAGAACATGGGTAGGGTTTAATACAATTATTGGTGGATATATTGTTATTTCAAAAGCACCTATTAAAGAAGAAATTAAAAGTTCAAAAAAAATGATGAAATGTCCAATTTGCGAGGGGACGGTTTTAAATCATCATAAACCACTTAAATTTGGTAACGTAGATATTCGTGAAATAATTAATCAGCCTATTAATGAAGTATTGAAAACAGTTGGTGATTTACCGGCACTTGTTAAATTGAAGTCTATTGTTGGTGGCGATATGGTATTGACAGAAGATGTTTCTTTATTGCCAAGAAAAGCACAAGTTGCATTGAAAATGTTTGAATTAGAACAAGCAAGCTTTTCAAACTATGAAATGGTGTTACAAAATGTTTTACCATTCTGGGGTGAAATAAAAGGAAATATCGAATCCATTAGTGTTAATAATCAAGTAACTGTTTGTGATTTCCCTAATGTTTATGAAACGAGAGAAAACATTATAGATAAGTATTTCACAAATGGTAAATATAAAAAACTTACGTATGTATACGAAGCGTTTGGATACAAAAAATTAGTTACCCAAATTAATAAAATTAAAAAAAGTAATCCATGTCCATTTTGTAAAGGTAAGAAAGTGATAACCGAAGATAATCTACATGATGGTGTCTTTAAACTAACAATTCCATGTGTAACTTGTAATGCAAGTGGTATTAATTACGAAGGGTTAAAAGAAGTTGTCGAGGGCGTGGATGTACAAACGTGGTTAACTGGAAAAGTAAGTGATGTTGTGAATGAAAGCTTATTAACAGAAGCTGTTGGGCAAATACCAATTTTTAATCGTATTCGTGAGTTGGATAAACGAGATATGATGGCGGTTTATGAATGTCTTGAGAAAAATAACTAGTGATGATTTTGTCAATTGCAGTAGTCATAAAAACAGGAATATGGGTTTTTAATTATATAAATATAACATGTTAAATTGTTATTTAAATCGTTAAAAACAGTTGACCCTCACATAATGTCATTGTTTATGATGAAGTTGAGCTTCAAAGTAGATGTAATTTATAGGAGGAAATCATGTTTAAAATAGGGGATTTTTCTAAACTATCTTCCATTAGCATACGTATGTTGAGACACTACGATAAAGTGGAATTATTACAACCAGTAAAAGTCGATGAGCAGAGTGGATATCGATTTTATTCAGCTGACCAATTAAAAAAGGTAAATCAAATTCAAACATTAAAAGCTATGGGGTTTAATATTGCTACCATCAAAGAAATAATAGAATGCGATAATATAGATAGCATAAAAGAGCAATTTTTAAATCGTAGTGCTCAAATTAAAGAAGACATGAATAACCTCCAAAAACAATTACGTCTCCTCGAAGACTCAATGAAAACGATGAGAGAGGATGTTGTTGAGATGAATTATCATGTTTCAATAAAAGAAATTCCAGAAAGAACTGTAGCTAGTGTTAGAAAGATTATTCCATCGTATAATTGCGAAGGTGATTTATGGAGTATATTAATGCAAGAAATTCAAATGAAAAATATTAGTATTGCCCAACCGAGTTATAGTATTGCGGTTTTCCATGATCGTGAATACAAAGAAAATGATGTAGATATAGAAATACAGCTAAGTATTCTAGGTAAGCACGAAAATACAAAAGACGTTACATTTAAAAATATGAAATCAACCAATGTAGCTTCTATAACAGTTAATGGAAGTTATGAACAGATGACAGCTGTAAATGAGGCTGCGGCAAAATGGATTGAGACAGAAGGTTACAAATTAGCAGGCCCGATGTTTAATATTTATCATGTGAGCCCAGCGATGGAATCGGATCCTAATAAGTGGGTTACAGAAGTTTGTTATCCAGTTAAATGATGATAAAGAAAAAAGGCATTATTTATATGCCTTTTTTCTTTGTAAACTTATCCGTAAATCTCAAGACAAATTACTTCTAGATTCGATTCGTCAACTACTAGCACAATTTTATTTGCAAATGTACAAAATGAGCGGATTGTAATGAATCATCTAAAAACCAACCAGTTGGTACTAAAGTAATGTAATCATCTATTTGGAAATTTCAGCAATGTTTAAATGAGCAACAAAAGCCATCGTAACAAGGGGCTTTTGTCTTAAATAATTTAATGATATGTGTACCCTCCATCTGGAAATAATACATTACCCGTAGTAAAACTATTTTGCATTAAATATAGAACAGTATGTGCAATTTCATTATTATGGCCAGGCCTTTTTACAAGAGAAAGAGATTTATAAGATTCATAAGCAGCTAGTCTATTTTCGTTTTGTTCATTCTCTCTTTTTATTGTTCCAGGAGAAACCACATTAACTCTAATAGGAGCTAATTCCACAGCTAAAGCTTTCCCTAAACTTTCAATAGCACCATTGCAAGCTCCATAGGCAGGTGCGCCTTTAAGTGGTCTTTGACTAAAGGCACCAGACATTAACACAATCGATCCAGAGTTTGAAAGAAAAGGAATTGCATATTTTACGGCATAATATTGAGGCCAAAACTTTCCGATGAAGCTACTTTCAGCAATTTCCTCTGTAGAGGTAATCGGTCCAAGTGTGTAAGAGGCTCCCGGTGTGAATAAATGATCAAAGTTCCCAACTATCTTGAAAAAATTTTGTAATTGCTCTTTATTTTGATTATCCAATATATAAGTTTGAAGATGATTGTTATTTATTACTTCTCGAGCAACTTTTAATTTTTCTTCCGAGCGTCCGGCAATAATAACATGTGCGCCTTGTTTAATTGCTTGTGTTGCTGTTGCTAATCCAATACCAGAACTCCCGCCAATGATAACAATACGGCTATTTTCTAATGTAGTAATAGACATATTTTAGCCACTCCTTTAATAAAAAATTTAGAATATAACTAACTGTGCTATGCTTTTATTATTCGCTAAAAGGGAGCAAGTGAAAAGTACGCACTTTATATGTACATAGTCGCAAATTTCGTACTAATCGCTATACATGCGGATAAGTAATACGAACAATTGCCAAATATGGTTTATCCCGCATTAACGGGCAGTAAAACTCTCACCTCAAAGTTAGGAAAATGCAAGGAAGTTAGGTAAGAGATCAATTGCCCGTAAAAGACCGATTGGTTCAACTAATAATCAGTGTGGGATGAACAAAACCCCCACTGATTAAAGTTTCACTTTATGATATCTGAGGAGAGGTGAGAAAAATGGATTTACAAGAACCGAAGTTAAAAGGGGTAATAGCAACATTACAAATAATCGGTGGGAAATGGAAGCCGCTCATTTTGTTTATTTTGCTAACAGATGGAACGAAACGTTTTGGTGAATTAAAGCGATTAATACCAGATATATCTCAAGGGACGTTAGCAAAGCAATTACGTGAATTAGAGCAAGATCAACTAATAGAACGCGAAATTTATCAAGAAATACCACCTAAAGTAGAATATAGCTTAACTGAACATGGAAAAACAGTCAGTACTGTTTTGGATAGTATGTGTAGTTGGGGAAGAGGGCATTTAGAATATATAGATAAAGATAAACCATAAAAATGTTATGTAAACTTATTGTAGTGTGAAGGGAAATGTTGTTTTAATAATTTGTATTTTATAATATGTAATTAAGGAGTGTCGTAGGTTATTATACATATTTAATTTATTTTTACAAAGGGGAAGTAATAAGATGAACGAATTAGAGTATAAAAGCTTCTATGATAAAGTAGGAAGATTAAATGGATGGGATTTTAGCAAAATAAAATGTGAAACTGTAGGGGATACATGGGACTTTTATAGTGAGGTAAAAGAAAGGTGTAAACCATCACATATTTTACTTGATGTTGGTACAGGCGGAGGAGAAAATGTACTTAACATAGCATCATCAGCTAAATTGTTGATTGGAATTGATAATTCTAACGGCATGATTGAAACGGCACATTCTAACTTAAAAAAATCAGGTGTACAAAATGTTGAGTTTCTTCAAATGAGTTCTGAAGCTTTAACATTTCCACATGCACATTTTGATATTGCTTCAAGTTGTCATGCCCCGTTTCTGGCATCTGAGTTAGCGAAAGTAATGAAAAAGGGTGCATATTTCTTAACACAACAAGTAAGTGAGAATGATAAATTAAACCTGAAAGAAGCATTTGGTAGAGGACAATGCTTAGGTGAACGGGATGGTACTTTAAAAGAAAAGTATATGAATGAACTTATTAGTGCAGGATTTGATCTCGTGCAAGTACGTGAATATGATGTTACTGATTATTACAGTAGGTCTGAAGATCTCATTTTCTTATTAAAACATACCCCTATTATTCCTAGATTCGGAGAACAGGAAGAGGATTTTACTATTTTACAAAAGTTCATTGATACGTATAGTTCTGAAAAAGGGATTCGTACTAATTCAAAAAGATTTATGATTATTGCTGTTAAATTATAATATATTTTAGTGTAAAAGCTGCTTTTCATTTAAAGAAAAGCAGCTTTTTGTGTGGAAAAGAATACAGGAAATACTTGAAAATAATAGAAATAAATAAAGTGTAAATTAAAAAATCAAAATATGGAGGATAAATGTTTTGAAACGTTACTATATTAGCAATGAAAAAATAAATGTACATATTACTGAATGGGGGAATAATGACAAGCCCGTTATCTTTTGTTTACATGGATTAGGTAGTACGAGTTTAAGTTTTATAGAAATTGCTGAGGAATTAAAAGAAGAGTATAGATTTATCTCCGTTGATGCACCTGGACATGGTAAAACACCGCCCTTTGAAAGAACGGAAGATTATGAGATGCACAATTTAGCAAATTGGTTAAAGGAAATAATAAATGAATTGAGAATCGAACACTTCTATTTTCTATCACATTCATGGGGAAGTTTTGTAGCGTTATTTTATTTGTTAAATCATCCAGAAAAGGTATTAGGGAGTATCCTTATTGATGGAGGGTACCAAACGAAAAGGTTTAAAGAAGAAACCTTGGAAGAAGAAATTGCTTATTATGAAAAGGACTTTGAAGAGTATGTATTTGATAGTTGGGATGATTTCTTTAAAAGTGAAAAAGAAGTGTATACAAGGTGGTCTCCATTATTAGAACTTGCAGTTAAGGATCTTGGTATAGAAATAGATAATAAAGTATGTTGGCATGCGAGGGGTACAACAGCTGGTAATATCGTAAGAGGTATGCACAAGGATGAAACAATGGATATATATGAGGAGTTACCATCTAATATAATATTACTTCGTGCTACAGTACCAGAAATTTGGGATGAATATAGAGGGAAGACAGCGAGTATTTTTAGTGAGAGAACGAGAGCGACAGTAAAACTAATCCCAGATTCTACTCATCTGTTACATTGGGATTATCCGGAAGTTATAGTAGAAGAAATAAGAAAACATTGGTAAAGTCCAATATAACTTAAAAAGGTTGATTCTTGTAATGTATTAGAATCAACCTTTTTGAAGTGTATGTAATAAAACGTATTGAGTAAGTTGTTTGCTTAAAGTGTTATTTTTTTGCCGGTGTATTTCCCATCGCGATAGAAATTCTATTCCAACTATTAATTTGATTAATAATCAAGACAAGGTCAATATATTGTTTTTCATCATAATGTTCACGTACTCGTTTATATAGGGAATCAGGAACTCTTTTAGTAGGAATAAGTGTAATATGTTCAGCTAATTCAAGAGCGACTTTTTCCTCTGCTGTATAAAAAGTGCATTCATCCCAAGTACTTAAGCAATAAATTCTTTGCTCAGTCTCTCCCATTTTTCGTGCATCAGATGTATGTAAATCTAAGCAGTAAGCACAGCCATTGATTTGAGAAACTCTAATTTTAATAAGCTCTCTAGTTGTTTGATTAATTGGTGATTGCTTTGTGTATTTTTCCATGTCCATCATAATCTTCATAGCATCAGGTGCAGCATCATAATAAGAAATTCTTTGAGTCACAGTACAACACTCCTTTTAGCTTAAGATGGTATTCATTATATCTTGATGTGGTCGTTCATACCAATTACAAACTGTTTAAAATTCAGATCGTATTGCATTGGCTGAAAATGTTAACGTAACAGTTCTAATACAAAAGTAGTAGTTTGTTAATTAAAGTTTCAATCTCCAGATGGATTTTTCCTGTTAGTTTTTGAAATACAATACTAATAGAAATAATAAATTTGGAGGTTTATTATAATGATTACACACATTTCAGATATTAAACTACAAACAGTTTCTATAGAAGGAGTAAAACAAGTATACAGAGATATATTATCTTTTCCAATAAAAAAAGAAACAGCATCCTTCATTCAATTTGAAGTAACATCCTATACAACAATTAGTTTTCAAGAAGTGTATGAACCAATTGCACCTGCACATTTTGCTTTTGAAATCTCATATTCAAAATTCCATGAAACAGCAAGATGGTTAAAGGACTCTGGATTACTCATTGTGAAATGGCAAAATGGAAATGTAATTGGTGAAGAGAATGGTCTATTCAATTTATACTTTAAAGACGGAGATGGAAATCTACTCGAAATTATCGCACATAGTTATGTTAAAGAGGATGTATTAGTACCACACTCACCTTTAAACATTTTATACGTAAGGGAAATTGGTCTTCCTGTTAAAAGTGTACCTGTTTTTACGGAATGGTTAAAATCAAATCTAAATATGAAAACGATGGAAGATGGGGATATTTTTAACTTTGTTATAGGTGGCACTGCATATATCGTCGCGACTTGGTGGCAGCGACCTTGGATTCCAATCGCAATGAAAGCTCTATCACCGAAAGTACACGTTTCTTTCGGAACACCAGACGTCGCATTTTTACAGCGAATCCATAATAACTTTAAGAAAAATGGTGTACCATTTGAATGTAAACGTAATGAAGTATCATTTATTGAGCAAGGATATACATTTTCAATTGTGCATACATCAGAGTTTCATTCGGATATTCCTAAACAACTAAACTTACCGCTTTCTATTTAAGGATGGATAGCGGTAAGTTTTTTGTATATTCGTGAAGAAGGTTTTAGCTAGGATTATAGTGAATTTAAAGAGAAGTATAAGGTGTTATTCTAATTTATGTTAAGGGGAGAAATGAAATGGTTTTAGGTAATCCAATTGCAAAAGGGAATACAGCAGAAATTTATTTAACTGATGATAAGGTTGTAAAATTATTTAAAGATTACCTCCCAGATACAGAGTCTATGAATGAAGCAAAAAAACAAAAGTATGCGTATTCATGCGGGCTGTCAGTTCCAAACGTATTTGAAGTGACAAAGATACAAAATAGACAGGCAATTATTATGGAACATGTAAAAGGGGACAACATTGGAGATCTCCTGCTTAATAATTTAAATGAGGCAGAGCGTTATATCGGCCTTTGTGTTAATGAGGGAAAGGTTAGAGCGTCAAATTAAATCTGTACATAAATTGGATGAAAACAAAAAGAAAAACATATTACTAAAATTAGATTCTATTACATTGGATTTTAGGCTATGTCATGGAGATTTCCATCCATTTAATTTGATTTTGAGTAAGGAAGAGAAAGTGAAAGTTATAGACTGGGTAGATGCTAGTTCAGGTGATATTCGCGCAGATGTATTTCGAACATACTTGTTGTACTCACAATCTTCGGTAGAATTAGCTGAAATGTATTTACATATATATTGCAGTCGTACCGGCTTATCAAGAGATGAAGTTTTTCAATGGGCTCCTATTATTATTGCAGCTAGATTTTCTGAAAAAGTATCACCACAAAATGAAGTGTATTTGAAAAGATTATTGAATCAGTATTTATAAGTCATAAAAAAGGTTGTCAGCTAATTAATAAATGCTGCTGTTTAACTAAAGTTTCCTTGTAGTTAAACAGCAGCATTTTTAAATATTGATATAGGTATACTTATTTTCGATCTTTATCCTATAAAGGTTCATTATCCGTACTTGTTCCTCCGTTAATTCTTCTTTATCCCAATACATATGCATTAAGCTATATTCAAAAATCTCCTTTAATTTAATAAATAATGGAAACTTGTCTATCATCTCTTTTGGTAGCTCATTTTCCTCTTGGTAGCCTTCAAATAGTGCTTTTGTAATAGAATACTCATAGTCAACGATATTCCCATTTCCAGCAAATGAATATTCTATTGCACTATAAATAGGAACGGCTAAATCGAATATGTAAAAATGTTTTTCGCAGTCTTGAAAATCTATCATTGTTAAGTTTGAATTATTTTCGACTAAAATGTTTTCTAACCATAAATCTCCGTGTATTAAGCCGTAATTTGAAGGGGATTTTGGTAGCTCTTTTATGGAAGTTAAAACGTCAGATGCAATTTCTCTTATTGTATTTTCTTCTTTAGGGATATATTTAAGAAAATTATATTCTTCATTTTCATACCAATCGTTTATATGTTTTACTGGTTTAATCTTTTCAAAGCTTTTAGATATACGATGTAATTTTCCAATTTGTTTACCAAGTTTTTTAAATATATTAGAATTCCATTCAGACCTTGGTAAATGTATACCAGGAGCAGCTTTATATAATACAGCAAAAATCTCCTTGTCTAATGTGAATTTTTCTACAAAATTCCCTTGTAATGAAGGGATTATTGGTGGAACACCTAAACCATTTTGATGTAAAAAATTCGTATATATAACTTCTTCTATCTGTTCTTCATATGTTTTGTAGTTTGTAATTCTACTGAAGTATGTACCTTGTTCTGTGAGGCATTTATACATCTCATTTGTTATTGGCTTAATGTTAATAAAATTAAACGGATACTGTTCATTTATGAATTGAAGTATTTCTTTTTCTAGCTCGTTCATTGAAACGTCCTTTCCAAACCTTAATTTTTTAACTAGGAAATTAAAAGAATCTTATTTTATAAAATTCGTGTTTAATTTTTGAAATCCTTTAACATGAAATATGATGTAAATTGACCTTTAATAATTAGTAAGGTGTTGCCAACATACTCATTAACGCTAAATTGAAAAATGAATAGAAGGTATGACAAAATAAGATAGATGAAAAAATATAAAATTAATACTTATATATAGATTATAAAGATCTTAGAGAAAGGCTCATGTTATAAAACACAAGAAATATCAAAAGAAAGAAACGCACTTCTCCTATACTTTTAAATAAGGAGTGAAGGAAATGAATGAACATATACAGCAGATGATTAATTGGATTGAGAGCAATTTAAAAAGGAGATTTTCATTAGATGAATTATCTCGTTACATGGGGTATTCTCCTTATTATTGCTCTTTTAAATTTCATCAAGTAACGGGTTTCAGTATTAGACGTTATATTCTTCTTAGAAGGTTGTATTTATCTACGGAAGATTTAAAGAATGGTAGGAAGATAATTGAGATCGCATTAGATTACGATTACTCTTCCCAAGAGGCTTATAGTAGAAGTTTTAAAAATGTTTTTGGAATGAATCCAAGAGAATACCAACTTAACAAAATGCCTATTCAATCATTTGTTAAACTAAATTTAAATAAAGAAGGGGCGTTTAAAATGAATATTTCTAGAAAAATAGAGGTTGAACAGTTACGAGATAGGAAGAGTGAGCTATTTGATAAAGAGGTACTTAACATATTAAATGGTCAAGTTATGTATGAAGAATTTAAAAACGAAAAGCTAATGGGTGATTCTAATTATGCCCCATTTAATGAGGCAATGTGTGTGAACTCGGCTACTACTCAAGTTTTTAATGAAGAGTTTATTAAAACAAGAGCGAAAGGACATAACAGTTCAGTAGAAAGTTATATAAAAAAGGTTATAGATCCGTTAGAAAACCTTTTTACGAAAAAGTATAAATGTATTGTTCTATGGTTTGGTGAAGATATGTTTTGCCAAATGAACCTACTTACCATACTTTCTCACCTTGAACAGTCTGCTTATGAAGGGAAGGTATACTTAAATAGCTTTAGAGAGGATGAATTTAAAGTAAATCAAATTGAACTTGAATTGGGGAATTATTCTTCTATATACAATGAAGTATTAGTAAACCATAAAAAGACCTCTCATAAGGTACCACCTGTAATGTATCAGGCTATAGACTTATTTTTAGAAATGTTAACAGAAGATAATGCAGTAATGAAATTCATCTCTAAAAATAAAGATTTATCAACTCGTGAATTATTAATAAAGTTGTTTTATCTTTTTCCAACAATCGGATATGGAGATACTCAGTACATAGAGCTGATTAATAAAATAAAGAAGAAAGCTACACCCAAAATATAGGTGCAGCTTTCTTCTTATAATTGCTCAAGTAATTCTAATTCTTTTTCTACAAATAGCATTAGTTCTTTAATTGTTTCACCAGAAAAATCAAAACGAATACCGGCTGCATCATACACTTCCTTTATAGATTGCGAGCTTCCTAGTGATAATGCCTTTTTATAATTTTCTAGTGCTTGCTTAGGTTCCTCTTTATATTGTTTATACATTTGTAATGCACCAAGTTGGGCGATCGCATATTCAATATAATAAAATGGTACTTCAAAAATATGGAGTACAGGTAACCAACTCGTTGCTATCCAGTTTTCGTAGCCATCAATATGTATGACGCTAGACTGATAATGTTTTTGAAGTTGTAAGTATTTTTCATTTCTTTCTTCAGAAGTATGACTTGGATTTTCATACAGCCAGTGTTGAAATTGATCGACAATAAGCATAACAGGTAAATATGAAATAACATCTTTAAAGAAGTTAATTTTTGCTTGTTTTAAATCTTTTTTGTCTGTATAGAAGATATCCCAATAATTAAGCGAGAATAACTCCATTGTCATACTGGCTAGCTCAGCCGTTTCAGCTGGAATTTCTATATACTGTCGTAATTTTAATGGTTTTATGAGTTCGTTATGAATACTATGACCCATTTCATGTATAAAAGTGACAATATCATCTTGTGTATAATTTAAGTTCATAAAAATATAAGATAATTGTGAAGCTGGTAAGTACTCACAAAAGCCACCAGCTGCTTTTCCTTTGCGGCTTGTTAAATCAAGACAATTGTGTTTATACATTCGGTTTAAAAGTGCTGAAAATTCAACATCTAGTTTATTAAAGATATGAGTGCTCTTTTCAATTAAATCATTTTCATTTGCAATAGGTTTAAGTACTTTTTGATCTGGAGTTACAGCTGATACATCCCACGGGCGAAGCGTATCAACTTGCAGTTTATCTTTTTTCTCTAGCAATATTTTATCTTTAAGAGGCACAACATACTTACGTATGGATTTAGCTAATTCATAGCAATCTTTCGCTGAATAATCAAAACGCTCGTATTTTTTGAACATATAATCGCGATAATTCTCTAATTGAATATTTTTTGCTTTTTGATGGCGAATTTCAATTAATTGATTTAATATGTTTTGGAGTTCTTTTTCAACAGATAAAAATTGTTCAGAAATAATGGTTTTTGCCTTTTTACGGGTGTCACGATTCGAATCTTGTAAATAGGATTGTAATTCTGTTATCGTTTTTTCTTCTCCGTCCCAAATTCCACTTAATCCTCCAGTGATTTCAAAGTACTCTGTGATTAATTTGTCTTCCTTTATTTCTAATTCGATATTTTCCTCACAAAATAACTTTTGAGCATTTTTTATTTTTGTATCTAATAAACCATATAGGTTAGAATCTAATTCCATTCGAAAAGGTGACTCTAAATATTTATTATCCAATAAATTTTGGTATCGCTTTAAAAGTGGCTTTACAAATTGTTGATCATGTTCAAAAGTATCCTTTATTTCTTCATCATCCGTATTACATTGAAAGGCGATGTAATGTGATCTTAATTGTTCTTCGATGTCCCAAATTACTTTTGACTGCTCTTTTAACCAATTTTCAAGGTCTGGTTTTGAAGAAATCATTTTATTTAATAAAGTCGAAAGAGTTTTTTCCAATTGTAGTACATTACTAATATCAATCGTATTTACACGTTGCATGATATATCCCTCACTTTTTATTTATTCATAGAGATATTCTATTTATTAATTGTAATTTCCTTGTTAAGTGGGGGGAATGTGAAATAATGTTAAATTTAATAATTAAAGAAGGTATTTATATGTCAAAGTAAAAAGTTTATCGTAAATGAAAATATATGGAGGGGTGCTACATGAGAAAGAGAAAGAAGTTACTTGTGTTTTTATTTCCACTTGCTTTATTATGTGCCTGTGAGAATGACATTGAAGATCCAAAAAGTGAAGAGTCTATAGTGATGGATATTGCTACAGCGACAGTAAAGGAGGAATCTTTTTTTAGTGCCGCTATATGGGATGAAAAAGCAAGAATAGTAGATTTAGAGATTGCTGATAGCGAAAATGCTAACGAAATAAAAAAAGAGATTAATAAAAGATTGCAAATTCAAGGCATTATGTCCTATAAAGTAAACATATCTCAAAGAAACAAGGAGATTTCAAATGCAGAACATAGGTGGGAGTTAGTTTTTGGACATATATTTGATGACGTATTCAGAAAAAATGGATATGAAGGGTTTGGTATTCAGCAAATAAATTATAAAAAGAATCAACCTGTTACCATTGATATAAAAACTAAGATTAGCGATGATGAAGTAGGGGCGAGAGGACTTGGACAGAAAATAGAAAAAGAAGTTGAAGGGGTACTTAAAACAGAAGCAGTAAAGAAATGGATTGAAAATGATTCATATGCTATTGGGATTTACGATATAGACGATCGGAAAATTAACTAATTGAGGAATGAATGCTATATGAATTAAAAATCGATATAATTAAATATAGAATTACTGAAGGAGGTGTAATATGTATAAGTATTTAAATATTTTAAACGACATAGAAAATATGATTCAAAATGGAGAAATAAGAGAAGGAAAGAAATTACCGTCTATACGGTCACTCGTTACGCAATATGAATGTAATAAGGCAACAGTTATACGTGCTCTTCATGAATTAGAAAAGCGTCACATTATATATTCTGTCCCTCAAAGTGGATACTACGTTGTTAAAAAATCAGAGAATACTATAGAAAATAACGAGATAATTGATTTTGCTTCCTCAGCACCAGATCCAGATGTTTTTCCGTATTTAGATTTTCAACATTGTATTAATAAGGCTATTGATACGTATAAAAATGATTTATTTGTATATGGAACGCCGAAAGGGTTACCATCTTTAATTCCAGTCATTCAAAAACAGTTGGCAAATTATCAAGTGTTCACGAAAGAAGACAATATTTTTATAACGTCAGGTGTGCAGCAGGCACTTGCTATATTAACTTCTATACCATTTCCGAATGGAAATGAAACCATATTAATTGAACAGCCAACATATCATCTATATATTGATTATCTAGAGATAAATAAAGTTCCTGTAATCGGTATTAAACGTTCGAATGAAGGTATCGATTTGAATGAATTGGAGCAAATATTTCAAACTGGAAAAATAAAATTCTTTTATACGATACCGAGATATCATCATCCGCTTGGAACTTCTTATTCTAAAGATGAGAAAGAAAAAATCGCACTATTGGCTAAGAAATACAATGTATTTATAGTGGAAGATGATTATTTAGCAGATTTAGAAACTGATTCAAAAGCAGATCCGTTATATAGCTTGGATAATTGTAGTCATGTCATATATTTGAAAAGTTATTCGAAGATTATTTTTCCTGGTTTACGGGTTGGAGTTGCGGTCATTCCACCGTCCATTGCAAATGCTTTCTATACATACAAAAAGATACTAGATATTGATAGTCCGATGATTTCTCAAGCGGCTTTAGAAATTTATATAAAGAGCGGTATGTTTGAACGTCATAAAAATAAAATTAAATCTTCCTATCACAATAGATCTAAAAAATTAGCAAAAACACTAGAAAGAACTCATAGTGAAAACCCACTTTTATTCACATATAAAAAGCATAATACAATTGGAATTCATACTTGTTTAAAATTACATAAAACGAGTATTTCAGAAATGTTTTTCCAAAGACTAAGTGAAAAACAAATAAGTATTGATACAATTGATAAAAATTATGTGAGAGGTTTTCCGAAAGAAAGACTATTAAAGTTAAACGTATCGAATGTAAAGGAAGATAGGATTGAAGAAGGAATTCGTAAAATAATAGAGGAAATCAAACAATTGGAACATATAACCTTCCAATTTAAAAAAGAAAAAAATGAATAAGTAGCTTTGTTGTGAGACGCAAAATAATTCTTTTGTTTGTGTGTATCGCTATAATAATTGAAGCTATTGTTGTAACTAAATATTATAATAAGGATGATAATTATAATCCTTCAAAGATACATGGCTCGATTTATTAGAAGATAATTCCTAAAGCCAATGCTTAATTAAGGTTATGGCGGGTGTAAACCAATTAGAACGTGATCTGATCCGTAGGTGGAAACATAAAGGGATTGAACTGAATAAGAAAGAAGGAAAATTTAAAGGTTGGTTAAAGAAATACCATAAAAATCATGCAGGAATGAATTATGCAGTAAAGCTTTATGAAGAGGTAGATATGAATGTAAATCAAATTTGTGAAATTACAAATGTGTCTAGGGCCTCATTATTTAGAAAGCTATCGGAAAGGAACAGTTGATGAGTTATACTAAAAATCAGAAATATATAATAAGGGATAAATTCCATAGAGAGGTGGAATTACATGCCTAAAATTGATAATATGTTAGCGATTCTATGGATGCTTCGTTCAGGTAAAAAAATTACTGCAAAACAAATTTCAGAAAAGTTAGAGATGAATATACGGACTGTGTATCGTTATATTGATACAATTTCAACAAGTGGTGTGCCTATAATTTCAGAACCAGGACATAACGGTGGATACACGTTATTAAACAATTTTATTGAGGCTCCTCTTTTTTTTGATTTTGAAGAGCAAACTTCACTATTTCACGCTGCTGTTTTTGCAGAAGAAGCCGGATATTATGGAGGTGAAGCATTAAATAGGGCCATTTCAAAACTAAGTAAATACTCAAATCAAGAGCAGGAAGCAAAGATAAACCGACATTTAAGTAGTCTAGAAGTAATAAGTCGATTTAGTTCATCCTCTATGGAACATTTTTTGAAGGAGTTGGAGCAGGCCGTAACTGATGGGTATTCAGTAAAAATTCTTTATCATAAAAGTGGGAAAAAGCAATTAAATTATAGATTGGTCGATCCGTACAGAATTATCTATTGGAATAATAAGTGGTATGTGATTGGATTTTGTCATCTTAGGAATGATATCCGTAGTTTTAGGGTAGATCGAATTGAAAATTTAATGCTAACCGAAAATAAGTTTAACCGGCCAGAAAATTTTTCAGCACGTGACTTTTTTATAAAAAATCTTCTTCCAACTATAGAAGATAAGGAAGGGATTATTTCTTTGGTTATTAGTGGGGATAAAAGTGTATTAGCTGATATTTGCCAACATTGGTTTTTAGGACATTATTTACAAGTGCGGACTTCAAATCAAGCAGTTTTTCTTCTTGAAAAAGATATGATACATACATATGTACCTTATTTACTTTTACCGTACAATAAATCTATTAAAGTTATTGAGCCAATAAGTCTTAAGAAAAGACTTATTGAAGTTCTGTCGGAATTAATAAAATTTCATGAAGTATGATAACTTCCCTGACGTTAACTGTCAGGGAAGTTATATTATAATATCCATATCAATTGTGATTGGAGTGATATGGGATGCAAACAAAAAAAGTTTTTCTATATGTATTTAATACAATGTCGGACTGGGAATATGGATATTTAATTACCGAACTAAATTCAGGAAGATATTTTAAAAAAGATTTAGTACCTTTAAAAGTAATTACAGTAGGAGCTAATAAAGAAATGATTACTACTATGGGGGGACTGAGCATAAAACCAGATATTTCCCTTGATGAATGTACTTTTGAGAGTAAAGATCTTTTAATTTTACCAGGAGGGACTACTTGGAGTGAAGAGATTCATCAACCTATCTTGGAAAGAGTTGGCCAAGCTTTAAAGTTTGGTACTATTGTTGCTGCAATTTGTGGTGCAACTGAGGCCCTTGCAAATATGGGATACTTAGATACTAGAAAGCATACAACTAATAATTTAGAATACACTAAAATGGTATGTCCTAACTATAAAGGAGAAAAGTTCTATGAGTTGGGATCTGCGGTATCTGATGCGAATTTAGTTACTGCATCAGGAATAGCTCCTCTGGAATTTGCGATGGAAGTACTGAAAAAATTAGATGTATTTGCACCAGATACATTACATTCATGGTATAACCTAAATAAAACTCACAAACCTGAATACTTCTTCCAGTTAATGAATTCAATAAATTGCTGAACTAAAAAATCAACTAAGCAGATTTATATTAGTTTAAAAAATAACCATGTTCTAGACAATGTCAAAGCATGGTTATTGAATATAACTTAAAAATGGTTATAAAGTAATGAAAATTCCTTAACGTTGTATATTCGTATTTTCCTGACGTTACCTCTATAAAAGGAAATATGATAACAATCATATACCGGAAGTGATAGAACTGAGTTATAAAAAGTAGAAGAAAAGTGTTACTATAATACTTTTTAGAGCACTCAATTGTTGAGTGCTCTTTTTGTTTATGTAAAAACAAAATGGAAATAAACTACCAATAGGTGATATCCTTAAAGTATAGCATTTATTTTGAATAGGAGGGTGATGGAGTCTATGGGGGTACATATAGTCGATGATTTACAGCAATTATCGTTATTATTAATGTTTTTAAGTACATTCATATTTTACAGATACTTAAAGAAGGTTAAACGAGAGAGAAAATTGACTGGCTTTGAATGGACAATGTATTTTGTCACTCAATTTGCGACATTAATTTGGGCAATTACTTATTTTATTAAACACTTAGCTGAATCGTAAATACTAATCATTCAATCTAGTATACTGTTATCTATTTGGGATATAAATGTAGTCCGTATCTAAATCAATGACAACATCGCTTATGATGTCTACTTGTAGTAACTTTCGGATTTTTTTGTAATGATATCGTACACAAAATAAGCTTAGCAAATCCTCATTAGATATCTCTTCATTTTTTACATTTAAATACATCGTTATTAATTCGTTAATAGAACAGTTACAGCCAATAACATACTCGTTTATTCTATAGCCATCAAATTCAATTATCATGTTATCACTGTTGGGTGCTAGCCAACGTTATAGCTTTAATTTTGGATGAATCTATTATACATTGTTTGAAATTTAGTGAGAATATATTTTTATAAAGTGAGAGGATATGAATGGAACAATATAAGTTAGTTTTAGAAGGTGCGAAACAACTTAAGTGGAAAACAAATGAAATTAAGGACATACAGGACGATGAAATTATCGTTAAAACAATGGCAGGAGCGATAAGCATTGGGGCCGAGTTACCACAGTATAATGGATCCGATGTTACAGATCCGCATCCTTTTTATCCAAGAAAAACTGGATATGAAAGTTATGGTGAAGTGATTGAAGTTGGTAATAAAGTAACACATGTAAACGTAGGTGATAAAGTAGTTTCTTTTTATGGACATGAAACGATAGGGATAGTTAAGGCGCATAAAGTAATTCGAGTGCCTAGTTCTATACAACCTAAAGTTGCTTTATTATCTATTCTTTCGTGTGATGCCGCTAAAGGAGTATTGAAACTAAACCCGCGACAGGATGAAAAAGTACTTATAACTGGAATGGGAGTTATTGGTTTACTCGCTTGTTATTTCTTAAAATACTATATAGGTGTTGAGCATGTGGATGTTGTTGAGCCTAATAAAAATAGAAGAGAATTTGCAAAGAAGTTTGGTGCGAAAAACCTCTTTGATTCAGAAAAACAAATAATAGAAACATATAATTACGGTTTGGAATGTTCTGCTACAAATAGAGGGTTTCACACATTACAAAAGGCTATTAATAGTAATAGAGCGATATGTATTCTTTCTGATGGTAATATAGAAGACTTAACATTAACCGCCGACTTTTATCGAAAAGAATTGAAAATCATTGGTTCAAGTGATGGATATGGTTACCAAAAACATGCAGATTGGTTTTTTAGTCAAATAGAACAGACGCCATGGATAGAAGAGATTTTTCAGCATGAAATTCATTATACTGCACTTGAAAAATGTTTTGAGGAATTAAGTCAAGGAATAATTACTCCTTTAAAAGTATTTGTCTCATATGAATAAAATGACAACGTACTTGTCACGTAGCTCACATATATTTTGTCATTAATATGATAATAAAACGAGGAGTAGCATGTACGTGTTAATTTTTAATAGGCACAACGGGTTGTTGCTCTTTCATTATGTACAAATCGTATATTATCTTTCTCAATGTACATATTAAGTAAAGTATTTAATATCACGTACATAAAAGGCGGGGTAATATGGATGGAAATAAGAAAAATGAAGAATTGAGTAAATTTAAGAAACAACGGTTTAATGAAGATAATCAACCAGTAGCTGGTATAGAGCTAGCTTTACCGCCTGATATAGGCAGCATGTTAGACTCGAAATCAGTTGATGATCAAAGTGGAGAAAGTAATAATGAATAAGTTTAATCTATACGCATCCATTTGGGTGCTTTTGTTTTTTTGACAATAGAAAATAGATCATCAAATTCTTATTGAAAAAAGATGGATCTAAATAGATCCATTTTCTATATATGTAAGTTTTAATTTTCACCAAAAAGTTTAAAGTGCATCTAGAATGCTAATAACATTTACCATTAAAGGATTGGGCTATTATGCATATTATTGTTGAAAGCATTATTTTAATTCTCACTGGGATTCTTGCATTAAAAATGACAGGTAGTAAATCTGTTAGCCAAATGACAAGAGCAGAAATCATCATAGTAGTATCAATTGCGCGTATTATTGTAGAGCCTGTATTAAGTAGGAAAGTAGTCCCATCTATATTTGCAGCTGTAATATTTGCAAGCGTACTTCTTATCATTCATTTCTTTGAACTGAAATCAAGGGAGGCGGAACAATTCCTAAATGGCAGTAGCTTTGTAATTGTTGAAAATGGAGAGATTATTAAAGCGAACTTGATGAAGGCAAAAATGTCTGAACAACAACTTTATATGCAATTAAGAGAAAAAGGAATACATGATTTAAAGATTTTGCAGCAAGTTACAGCTGAGCCGAATGGACGTATTGGTTATCAATTAATAGAGAAAGCTCAACCGATAACTTTAGAAATGTTAGAAAAAACATTAGATCAGCACAAAATAAAAAGATAATTTCTTATGTGAAATGCCAATATACAATTGAATTATTGGCATTTTTTATTTTTTCTAAATGTAAAAGTTAATATTTAGAATAGATATTCAGCCAATCTTTAAATTAGATATAGGCTTATTAATATGCTATATTCAATGGAGCTATAGTGACTGTGGTGAAAAAAGCAGCGTTAAAATGAATAGGTCTTTCATGTGATATTAAACATGAGATAAGAATAAGGAGATAAAAATAAAATGGAATTTTGGGAATCAAGTTTTATCGAAAAACAAACGATGTGGGGATTTGAACCTACAGAATCTGCAATTTTGACAAAAGATTTTTTTCTTGAAAAGAACGTTAAGAATATATTAGTTCCGGGTATTGGATATGGAAGAAATGCAAAGGTTTTTATCGATAATGGTATAAATGTAACAGGTATTGAAATTTCGAAAACAGCGATCGATTTAGCAAGAGAAAACGGACTAGAAGATGTTAGTATGTATCACGGTTCAGTAAACGAAATGCCTTTTGATAATAAACTGTATGATGGGATATTTAGTCATGCACTTCTTCATTTGTTGAATGAACAGGAAAGAGAGAAATTTATTGAAGATTGTTATAATCAGTTAAAACCAGGCGGATATATGTTTTTTACAACTGTTTCTAAAAAAGCTCCCATGTACGGAAAAGGAAAACAGTTGGATAAAGATTATTATGAGATAATGGAAGATGTAAAAATGTTCTTTTATGATTCTGAATCTATAAAAAAAGATTTTAATCAATATAGATTAGTAAAAGTTTCGGAAATTGATGAACCAAATAAGAACATGGCAAATAAACCTTCAATCAATTTCTTAATGATAAAATGTAAGAAAGAACGATAACTAAAAGTTATTAAGAATGATTAAAGATGTTTATATATTGATTATGCACAAATAAAAAGGACAAGCATATAATATAAATACCTTTTAACTTTAAGTAACCTTAACTTTCGTTAATAGGGTATCTCAAAATCCCCAAAAGAGCACTTGCGGAAACAAGTGCTCTTTTATTTTTTGTTTCATAAATATTTATAGTTGCAAATTTCGTGCAATAAAAATAAATCTGAGAGAAATAATCATATCTTTATTATACGATTATTTCTGAACTACAAACGATATAGCATTTGT
This sequence comes from Bacillus sp. FSL K6-1218, assembly GCF_038006445.1. Taxonomy (NCBI): domain Bacteria; kingdom Bacillati; phylum Bacillota; class Bacilli; order Caryophanales; family Bacillaceae; genus Bacillus; species Bacillus sp. FSL K6-1218. Next base: position 2,588,114 of record NZ_JBBOVE010000001.1, read on the forward strand.
TTTTAATTGAATGTGTCTTTCATTTCGAACAATATCATAAGCTAATTCTTTTATTTCAACTTTTAGTTCTTTCCATTCTTTATAAATGCTTTTTAAAGTACTTATCATTTCTTCGGTTGAAAGATTAATTTCAATTAAAGCTTCTAATTCTTCATTCGTTATTGAATCAATTTCTTGTATGTTAGAGTTAATAATTAAACAATTAATACCGCCGTTTTTTGTACCTCTTTTCATAGAGTGGAGTACATTTTTAAAATCTTCTTCTGATCTGACATGTTCTAAACTTGATACTGCAACGATATAATCATAAGCGTTAGAGTCAATATAATAGTTTTCAATTGCTGATTGTTCGGTTTTTATAACCTCGAATACATCATGCTCTTTGCTATAAATTTGTAGCTTTGTTAAAGCAGAATTAAGTAAATCAACACATGTAACCGTGCCGCTAGTATTTTTTATTTTTTGTGCAATTGGAATGCTATTTCTACCGACGCCAGAGCCAAGGTCAAGTACTTGCAAGTTGTTTTGTCCGTCAAAGTGGTTCATCAAGTCCATAACCGTTTTAACTGGTTTGAAAAGCCAAGAGCCAGCTTCAAACAGTTTATATTGTTCATAGCAAAGATCGTGATAGTTCTTTTCTTCTTGTCTTATGTAATCGATACGGTTCATCTTGTTTCGGCTCCAATATTTTTATTGCAAAATGAATAGGTGGGGCAGCCTTTAACATTTGTTTGAATTCGAAAAATACCACCAGCATGTGGATACTCTTTTAATTCGTCATCCGTCATTCTTGTTCTGGCTGTTGTAACATATAAATCTGTTAAATTAGGTCCTCCAAATGTACATGATGTTACATATAAAGCTGGAATTGGAATATTTAATATTTGTTCTCCAGTAGATGGATTCCATCTAGTTATTTTTGAACCTCCCCAATGTGCAATCCATAAACAGCCGTCTTCGTCAATTGTCATACCATCAGGTAGACCATCATTTTCAGAGAAAATGATTACATCAATTGGATTATGAATGTCTCCAGTACGTATATTATATTGATAGCGAACCACTTTTTTAGTAGGTGTATCTATAAAGTAAAAGTATGTATGATCAGGTGACCAAGCAATTCCATTTGATGTATTTACATGTGAAACTTTTTTCTCTACACTTAAATTATGATGTAAACAATACAAGGAACCTGCAGCATTCATACCGTATGTATCTGTAGAACCTGCCCAGAAACGACCAGCTGGATCACATTTTCCATCATTGAAACGATTTTCTATTAAATGTGGTTCAGGGTCAAAAATATGTGTCAGTTTTTCGGTATTTATATTAATAGAATAAAAGCCTTTTTCCATAGCTAAGAGTAGTACATCCTCTAAATATGGAACAACACAGCCGATTTGTTGATTGAGTGCAATTACTCGGTTCGTATTAGCGGTAGGATTGTATATGCATAATTTTCTCTCCATAATATCAACCCAATATAAAAGTTGCTTTTTTTCATTCCAACATGGTCCTTCAGCTAAACTTGCTTTAGCATCTAAAACTAATTCTATATTACTGAACAAGATGTTCACCTCGCGTTATAAGATATTAATATAATTCGATAAGAATAGAGGTAAACCTTTTAGTCAAAGGATATTAAAATTTATGCTGTAGAAAAATGACCTTCTCACAAGTGATTAAAAAAGTGTATAAACAAGGAGAGGAAAATGCATATGATGTTTTATGAGATTGTTTGCTTTTCTTGTAAGAATATATTTCGTGTTTACGAAGGCAGTGAAAAATATAAGCGATTTAAAGAAAAACCAAACGGGGCATATTGTTGTGATGAGTGTAGTCATAAAATTCAATTAGAAGCGATAAAGAATTTTTTTAGGTAATTATATGTTTTTGATTCGGAAAAGTTTGACAATAAAAGTGTTATAAATTATCATATTAAAAAACTAATATTTAAAATGGCATGGAAGAGAAGAGTAGTTAAGAAAGAATACGTACAGAGAGCTCTGGTAGCTGAGAAAGAGCGGTATACATCTTAACGAAAAAAGACTTGGAGCTGCGCAAGGAACTAATTTATTTAGGGATGGTGCGACGGGTTCTCCCGTTATAGAGATAGGGTATAAGCATATTTTGCCGTACCTGAAGAGGTTAATATGGTGACATATTAACAAACTGAGGTGGTACCGCGAAGCTAACAACTCTCGTCCTCAAGATGAATAATCTTGGGGGTGGGAGTTTTTTTATTGCATAAAACTGAGAATACGAAAACAAAAAATAATTGAGGTGAGCAATAAATGCATTGGGCGTATGAAGTAGCACATGAATTAATTAGGAAACATCCAAATAAAGAAACGTTTGTTTGTGCATCTGGAATTAGTCCTTCAGGTTCTGTTCATATTGGGAACTTTCGTGAAATCGTAACGACTTATTTCGTAGTAAGAGCACTTCAAGGTTTAGGGAAAAAGACTCGTTTTATATTTTCGTGGGATGATTATGATCGATTTAGAAAAGTTCCAAAAAATATTGATCCATCTTTTGCAAAGTATATTGGTATGCCATACTGTGATATTCCAGATCCGTATGGATGTCATAACTCGTATGCGGAGCATTTTGAAAAAGAGTTTGAAACATCGCTTCAAGCATTTGGAATTGAAGTAGAATTTATTTATCAACATGATGAATATAGAAGTGGAAGGTATAACAAAAATATTTTAGAGGCTTTGTATAAACGAAAAGAAATATATGATATTTTAATGGATTTTAAAACTGGAGAGTGTAGTGAAGAAGAGCGAAACAATTTTTATCCAGCTACATTATATTGTGAGAGGTGTGGAAAAGATACAACAACTATTACACATTTTGATGAAGTATTAAAAACAGTCCGGTATGAATGTGAATGCGGAAATGAAAAAGAATTATCCGTATTAAATACAAATAAAATGAAACTAAACTGGAAAATCGATTGGCCGATGAGATGGATGATAGAGGATGTTATTTTTGAACCGGGTGGAAGAGATCATTCATCAGAAACGGGTAGTTATAATGTATCAAAAGAAATTGCAAGGAAAATATTCAATCGTGAAGCGCCTCATTACGTTGCTTACGATTTCATTGGTATTAAAGGGAATCATGAAAAAATGTCTAGTTCTTCAGGGAATAGCATTACACCAAGCGATTTATTGAAAGTGTATATACCAGAAGTAATTCTCTTTATGTTTGCCAAATACAAACCAGGCGCTGCTTTTCATATTGGGTTGGATGAAGATGTGATTCGTAATTATACAGAGTATGAACGATTGAAAGATAGCTATGAAAATAAAACGCTCAAAAATGAAGATTTATTTGATGCAATTAAACTCTCTAAAGTTGATAGGCAGTTTAAAGAATATCCGAGATTTAATCAAGTAGCAGGAACGTTACCGCTATTAAATTTTGATTCATCTATTTTACAAGATACATTAGAAAAAATAGATAGAAGTTATACATTAGATGCTATGATAGCGATATGTAACCGCGCAGAGTATTGGATAAAAAACTTTCAATCTGAAAAATTAATTGCGGTAAATCGAGAGAGAAATACAGAGTTTTACAACACATTAGATGAAAGACAGAAAGAATGGTTAGTAAAAGTTTGCAATATACTTCGTTCTAACAAAGATTACTCTAACTTAATGGAGCAATTGTATTCGATTTGCCATCATGACAATAAAAAAATAATGAAAGAAAATCAAAAACAATTATTTATTATTATTTATAAGCTCATTATGAATCAGTCTAGTGGCCCACGTATATCGTTATTAATACATGTGGTGGGCATCGAAAAATTCATCTCATTACTAGATTTCTAAAATAAAGCTAAAAGAAACGCAAGTACTTAGACATCTAAGTACTTGCGTTTCAAATTTTGCTAGCGTGAATACATTTTTGGACATTCATCACCACTTGGTTCATAAAAACAATGGCTTTTAAACTGTCCTACAAATGGCTGATTATACCATTCAGGTGGACAAGCTCCAACTGGACGGAAATACCAAAGAGCCCATCGTGCAGGCCAGCGCCATTCACCTTGTAAAACTTTTCGTGCAATTTCTTTTTCTGATTCACGAGCGCGTTGATAAAAATATCCATATTGTACTGCTTCAAATCCGCCGGGGCTTTGATATACAGCGTCGCGTACGGTACGGAGTTGTTTAAAATCTAAGCAATCACAAAATACACGGTTTACTACAACGCATCCAACTAACTCCTCACCTTGGCGACCTTCGCCTTCAGCTTCAGCACGAATTAAACGAGCTAGTAAATCAACATCACTTTCGTTGTATGGAATAAGGGGCATAGTGATACCACCTTTCTGTTATAGTAAAGAGTGTATGTTATAAAACAATCTGCGTGCTTTTTTACATAAAAATAACATTTAATTTTAAGAGGAGCTTGTATAAAAAGAGCTAATTAGTAATAGTAGATAAATATAAAAGGGAGAGGTATTATGTATCGAATTCATAAAGACCATATCATTTACTCAATGTCACCAGAAAATAAGCCTTGTATGGAAGTGGAAATTGGGAGCAGTCTTGTATTTGAAACATATGATTGCTTTGAAAATCAAATCGATTCTGAAGATGTTGTGTTTCAAGAATTAGATTGGAACCGAATTAATCCAGCGACTGGACCTGTATATGTTAAAGGAGCAGAACCTGGCGATATATTAGCCGTAACGATTGAAAAGATTAAAATTGCAGAGCAGGGCGTTTTAACTACAGGTGCAAACCTTGGTGTAATGGGTGATGAGTTAAATGAAAATACAGTGAAAATTGTCCCAATACATAATGAATATGTTTTGTTTTCAAGTGAACTACAAATCCCGATTAATCCAATGATTGGGGTAATTGGTACTGCACCGAAAGAAGAGAGCATTTCATGCGGCACCCCACATGATCACGGTGGGAATATGGATTGTAAAGAGATAAAAGAAGGGACGACATTACTATTACCTGTAAATGTTCCTGGCGCTCTATTAGCATTAGGTGATCTACATGCAGCAATGGGTGATGGTGAAATTGGTGTTAGTGGCGTAGAGGTGGCTGGTGAGGTAACTGTAACAGTTCAAACTATAAAAGGAAAGAAATGGCCATTACCAATGGCTATTCAAAAAGAAAAAATAATGACGATTGCTTCAGAGAAATTGTTAGATGATGCAGCAAATCGTGCTGTACATAATATGGTGATATTTTTACATGAAGTATTAGAAATGTCTAAAGCTGATGCAACTCTTTTATTATCGGCAGCAGGTAATTTAAAAGTTTGCCAAGTTGTTGATCCGCTGAAAACGGCGCGTATGGAACTAGGAATGGATTATGTGGAGAAACTAGGATTTACTTTTAGTAAATTTCATATTAAATAGATAAGGGAAGAAAAAGGATACTTTTGTATAAAAGCATCCCTTTTTTAATTTACGGATTTTGTGAAAAGAGGTAGTATTTATTTTATATAAGTATATTTAAGATTGTGGATTAAAAAGGAGTTCAATAATGGTCAAAATTATGATTGTAGAAGACGATATGAAAATTGCAGAACTATTATCAACACATGTTGCGAAATATGGTTATCAAGGAGTTATTGTATCGGACTTTCAAAATGTATTAGATATTTTTTTAGAAGAACAACCAGAGTTAGTTTTATTAGATATTAATTTACCGAGTTTTGATGGGTACTTTTGGTGTCGTCAAATTCGCGGTGTTTCTACATGTCCGATATTATTCATTTCGGCCCGTGAAGGTACGATGGATCAAGTTATGGCGTTAGAAAACGGTGGCGATGATTTTATTCCGAAGCCTTTTCATTATGAAGTTGTAGTGGCGAAAATTCGTAGTCATTTAAGACGTGCATATGGAGATTATGCACCGAAACTAGAAGAGCGAATGATTGAGCAACAAGGCCTTTGTTTATATCCTGAAAGGCTTGTATTGAAACTTAGAAACGACGAGATTGATATAACGAGAAACGAAGCTATTTTATTAGAGACATTAATGAAAAATTATCCGCGTGTTGTGAGTAGAGAAGTGTTACTTAATAAATTATGGGATAGTGAATCTTATGTTGATGATAATACATTAAGTGTAAATACAACACGTGTACGTAAAAAGTTACAAACGTTACATATAGAAGGTGCGATTGAAACGATTCGTAGTGTTGGATATAGATTGCACATTACTTGGGATAATGGTATAGAAAAATGATAAGGTTGTTTATACGTGATCATATACCACTTATTTGCTTTACCATAATTCAACTACTAGCTATATTTCTCGTATATTGGTTTGATGGGCATAATCATATTACAACGGCGTTATATGCAATGTTTCTAGGTGTTTTCTTTATGGGAAGTTATTTAGTGTTTCGTTATTTTACACATCGTTCTTTTTATGAGCGCCTAGCAAATCCGATGCAATCTTTAGATGAATCTGTTCAAAAATCTGATTTTGCGGCTGTATCGGCTGCTCTTCAAGAACTACTTGAGGTGCAATATCGACATTATCAAAATCAGCTGCAAATACAAGAGAGAAAAAATAATGACCATTTAACCTTTATGAATCAGTGGATCCATCAAATGAAAACACCTTTATCTGTAATAGAATTAATTACACAGGATGAAGTAGATTCACGTTTTGAAAGTATAAATGAGGAAACAGACCGATTAAAAAAGGGATTGGAAATGGCTCTATATGTCGCACGATTAGAAGCGTTCACACAAGATTTTTATGTAGAAAGGGTACAACTACATAAAATAGTGAATGATTCGGTACATGAACATAAACGTTTCTTTATACGGAATTTTGTATATCCAGAGCTTGAAATTGATAAGGACATTACTGTAGAAAGTGATGTGAAATGGTTACAGTTTTTAATCGGACAAATACTATCGAATGCGATTAAGTATTCATCAGGTAGTAGAGAAAAGATTAAAATGAAAGCTTGTAAGGAAGGTAATACCGTTATACTTGAAATTGCTGATAATGGCGTAGGTATACCGAAGCAAGATTTACCAAGAGTATTCAAACCTTTCTTTACAGGAGAAAACGGTAGAGATTTTAAAGAATCAACAGGAATGGGGCTATATCTTGTATATGAAATTACAAAACAATTAGGACATAGTGTGGAAATCCATTCAGAAGTTGGTAAAGGTACGGTAGTGCGAGTAATATTTTTTAATGTGTAAAAAGTAATCAAGGCTAAAGAACTTTGGAGATAAGTTTTTTAGCCTTGTTTTGTACCCTTGATAACATTGGAGAATGAAATATTCTATAGATAAGAGAGGCAAAATGAACCCAATAAGAATAAATGTAAGACTACATACATGAACCATTTTTTATAATAAAAATAGAATCTTATAGAAGTTGCGAATGATAGGAGGCTTGAAATGGATATTCGTAAAATGAAATATTTCATAACGGTGGCAGAAGAATTAAACTTTAGTCGTGCAGCAGAGCGTCTTATGATGGCACAACCGCCTTTAAGTCAAGAAATTCGAAAATTGGAAGAAGAATTAGGAGTTCAACTTTTTCACCGGACAAAAAGGATGGTTGAGCTTACCGAGGCGGGGAAAGTCTTTTTAGAAGGTGCTAGGCAAACATTACTTCAAGTAGATAGAACGATTAAAGAAACACAGCTTGCAGATGAAGGGAAAATCGGGCATTTAATCATCGGTTTTGTCGATTCTACAGAAACAGTTATAGGCATATTAAAAACATTTCGAGAACGGTTTCCGAAAATTCAGCTCATATTACGCGAGATGACAACAGACCAGCAAATAAAAGCGCTTTACGAAAAACAAATTCATATTGGATTTATTCGTTCGGAGCAAAATAATAAAATATTATCTTCTGAAGTTTGTTCTGAAGAGTGTTTAAAATTGGTTTTACATGAAAATCACCCTTTCGTTTCGTTACCTAATATTTCAATCAAATCATTAGTAGATGAACCATTCATTTTATTTCCTCGCCATTTCGGTACAAATTTTTATGATTTAATTATTAGTTACTTTTGGGAACATGGAGTAAGTTTAAATATTGTTCAAGAAGCAGTTCAAATGCAAACGATTGTAAACTTAGTTGCAGCTGGAATGGGGGTTTCAGTCGTTCCATCATCGGTGGAAAGCTATAAAAAATCAGGAGTCATGTATAATGATATTCTAGAAAATACACCGAAAATAAATTTATATGCTGGATGGAGGAAGGATGAAAAGTCTGTCGTGTTAGAGAACTTTTTAACAGTTGTTAGAGAGGTTTATATGACTTCACAATGTGAACTTAACAGATAAAAATAAAAGCCCATCTTTATAGGATGGGCTGTGGGAAGTTGGCAAGGAGTGTTTATTTATAGGTAAAACTTACTCATGATTCAACCTGTTTTACTAGTATCATACTCAGCGAAACCTTTTAATACACTATCAATCTGATCCATAATTTCAGGTTGCAATTTAACACTAGAAGCAATTACATTTTCTCTTATTTGTTCCGGATTTGAAGCACCAATAATTGCAGAAGAAACAGCTGGATTTTGTAATACCCAAGCAACTGCGAGTTGAGATAAGGTAAGGTTATTTTCTTGTGCGATAGGTTTAATTTCCTGGATAGCGGTAAGCACATCATCACTCATCCAACGTTGCACGAGTTTGTCAAAAAACGGTTTTCCAGCATCGGAGTTAGCACGCGATTGATTCGGTAATAGTTTACCAGGTTGATATTTTCCTGTAAGAATACCTTGTGCAAGTGGCGACCATACGATTTGGCCAAGTCCCTCACGTTGACATGTTGGAATCACATCAGTTTCAATAACTCGCCATAACATCGAATATTGAGGTTGGCTAGCGATAAATGGAATGTTCAATTCGCGTGCAAGTGCTGCACCACGGGTAATTTGTTCTGATGTCCATTCGCTTACGCCTAAATAGAGAACCTTACCTTGTCTTACAAGATCTGAGAAAGCTAACATTGTTTCCTCAAGAGGAGTTGTTATATCAAATCTATGTGCATAATAAACATCGATATAGTCTGTCTGTAATCGTTTTAACGATGCATTACAATTTTCTATAATATGTTTTCTTGATAATCCACGATCATTTTTTCCAGGACCGGTCGGATGGCATACTTTTGTACATAGTTCTATACTTTCTCGGCGTATACCTTGCAAAGATCGGCCAAGTACTTCCTCAGCTATCGTGTCCGAATAAACATCAGCAGTATCGAACGTTGTAATTCCAACATCTAGTGCGGCTTTTACACAATCATTTGCAGTATCTTCGTTTACTTTTCCACCATGGTTTATCCAGTTCCCGTATGCGATTTTACTTACTGTTAATCCACTGTTTCCTAGTTTACTAAATTCCATTGTAGAACCACCCCTTAAAAATGATACCTTTATTATAAGAACTGAAATTTAGTATGTATAATATATGATTTATTATGAATTTATATAAAATTTATATAAGAGGGAATGCTTACAATTTTATTGCTAGGGAAAGCTAAAGCAAGTAGTACAACAAATGTGGTTGATACTTGTTCGATATGAAGTGAAGAAATAATGAATAGACCTTAAAAGAAAGCAATCTTTTTTAGCAGCACAAATAATTGCATTTACTCATACAGTACTATTATGGTACAATATGGTTACTAATGAGGGGAAGGAATGATGGGTGGACGATGATTAACTAATCTTATTTTTAAATGTTGAAATTCAATAAATTTCAATTTCTAAAAAATAGGATTAGTCTGCCCGATTTCCATACAACGGTATTGCTATTTATGTTGCGTAATAGCTTATTTGGGTGTAAATATTTTAACAACTAATCCTGCCAAATTTATTTGGGAGGATTTTTTTATTCTCCCTTAATGAAAGGGATCGGTATTATGAAAGAACTATTAAAATTAAATGATGTTTATGTTGAAATAAAAGAAAATATGTTGTTAGAGAAAATGAATGTGACAGTAAAACAAGGGGATGTTATCGGATTAATTGGTAAAAACGGTGCTGGTAAATCAACGTTACTTCAATTAATAAATGGAAAGATTGAGCCTTCAAAAGGGATTGTTGAATGGCAGCAAATGAATATGACAACCGCATATGTTGAGCAAGAAATAGAATCTTTTATTAGTAACGATGTAATTGCAAAAGAAGCAGAACTGCTTGCGAAATGGGGCGTGCCAACGAACGATTTTCATACTTTAAGTGGTGGTGAAAAGTTAAAAATTCGATTAGCAAAAGGATTTGCTAAAAATCCTAATGTCTTAATATTAGACGAACCGACAAATCATTTAGATGAAATGAGTACGGAATTTCTCATTAAACAAATAAAAAATATGAAAGGTACAGTTATCGTTGTATCGCATGATCGATATTTTTTAGATGTTGTCGCAACAAAAATATGGTCAATTGAGGACAAAAAATTAATTGACCATAGTGGTAATTATACAAGCTACATGAAAGCACGTGAGCAAAGAAGGAAGTCGCAGCAGCGAGAATATGAAAAGCAGCAAAAAAAGATAGAACAAGTAGAAACACATATAAAAGAATTAAGTTCATGGTCACAAAAGGCACATGCGCAGTCTACAAAACAAGAAAGTTTTAAAGAGTTTTATCGTGTAAAAGCGAAACGAATGGATGCGCAAGTGAAGTCAAAAAGAAAACGTCTCGAAAAAGAGCTGGAGAAAACGAAAGTAGAACGTGTGAAAGAAGAGTATTCAATTGAGTTCTCTATTCAAGCGAGTAAAAAAGTAGGAAAACGCTTTTTAGAAGTAAAGCAATTAAAAAAAGAATTTAATGGAAAAGCATTATTTGAAAACGTTAATTTTACAATTCAGCACGGTGAGAAAGTTGCAATTGTTGGACCAAACGGTAGCGGGAAAACAACATTACTGAAGATGATTATGGGAGCGGAAACTGCTGAAGGAGAAATATGGATTTCACCATCTGCAAACATCGGTTATTTAACACAAGAGGTTTTTGATTTGCCACTGGACAAAACGCCAGAAGATTTGTTTTTTAAAGAGACGTTTGAAGAAAGAGGAAAAGTCCAAAATTTAATGAAACATTTAGGGTTCCAAGCTTCTCAATGGAAAGAGCCGATTGAACATATGAGTATGGGAGAAAGAGTAAAATGTAAGCTAATGGCTTATATTTTAGATGAAAAAGATGTACTCATTTTAGATGAACCGACGAATCACTTGGATCTACCTTCACGTGAACAACTTGAAAATACATTAGCTGAGTATAACGGAACATTAATAATTGTTTCTCACGATCGATATTTTCTAGAGAAAACAACTAACATAAAACTCGTGTTTTCAAACAATACGATACAAAAGCAGCTAGAAAAACCTACTAAAACAAGAGATAATATTGAAGAGCTACGTTTAACGTTAGAAACAGAGAGACAAGAAGTATTAGGGAAATTAAGCTTTTTAACTTCTAACGACAAAGAATATAAAGAACTTGATGAACGATTTATAGAACTTACGAAGCAGATAAAGGCGTTATAACGTAAGTAAGGGGAATTAACATGGGAGAAGAGAGTTCAACTAAGTTATTTAGAATAGATTGTGGAGATATATACTTGCAAGAGTTTATGGTCAAAGATGCAGAAAGTATTTATAAAATAGCCAATCAACCGGAAATAGAAAAGTTTTTACCAGACTGGAAATCAACGAAAGAACAAAGGGTGGATTGGATTGCAAATTATGAAATACCAGCAAACAAAGCATTTCTTGAGGCAGTGAAAACTACGAATAACATAGATAATCATATGTTAAAGCTAGGAATATTTAAGGAAGCTACAAATGAATGCATTGGATGGTGCTGCACAGGCATGAAAGAAGAACTCCCTTCACCAAACAGAGAGATAATGTATGCTATCTCAAATAAACATCAAAATCATGGCTATGCTACAAAAGCGACTAAAGGCTTAATTGACTATTTGTTTAAAGAAACAAATTTAATTGTCCTTAACGCAATTGCTTTAATTAACAATGTACCATCAAATAAAGTTATTAAAAAATGCGGGTTTACTTATTTGAGTGAACACAAGATAGCAAATCAACTATATAATCATTATGTATTGAGTAAATCTGAATGGATAAAAAATATTGTTCAGTAAAAGGAATTAATACGAAATCATAAAAAAGCTTAGAGCTAAAACTCTAAGCTTTTTATATTCATTTTATCCCGCATAGGTACCTTAATCTTTATCATTCATGAATGTTTACACATTTTAGTAATAAGTAAAAAAGGGATATTAGCTTAACATTTAGTAAAAGCTTTTTTTGGCTAAATACAAATGCAGTCTTATCCAAAACGAGATTTTGGGTCTTTATGAGCTTGCCTATTATTGTATTATCAGTAGTACCTGCCATGATGTCGTTCTTTGTATCAGGAAATATTAAATCAATTTTATTATTTATATGTTGGATAAACACATTCATTTCCGCCTCAGATATTTACAATTCGTTTTTGATTGCAATGAAACCGAAGAACTCATTTTTTTGCAGAGGTTATTATCAAGTGAAATAGTATTTAATGGGTAACTCAAATATGCTTTAACTACACACAACAGTTAAAATATAATATTTGAAAGTAAAAAGACCGATAAAAATCGGTCTTTTTATATTAATAAAATAAAGATTAGAAAATAGCATTGTAATTCAAACCAATATGCAAATATTATAAGATAGATATGCTTTGTTTATAGATTGAAAATAGGTTTGTTATCAGTTTTTTTAGAAATCTTACAAGCGTGTAAGATAAATGAAAGATGAATCAATATGAGCTGTAAGACAATTCATTTACACTCTATAGTGAGCAGTGGAAACGAAGGGAGAATATAAATGGAAATTTTGCAGGCAAATAGTATTAGTAAAGTATATAGAGGGAAAGTACCTTTTAAAGCATTAGTAGATATTGATTTATCAATTCAAGAAGGTGAATTTGTAGGAATTATGGGCCCGTCAGGTAGTGGGAAAACAACGTTATTAAACATGGTATCTACTATTGATTCTCCATCATCGGGAGAAATATTTATTAATGGTACAAATCCTTTCCAATTATCATCAGAAGAATTAGCGTTATTCCGCAGAAAACAATTAGGATTTGTTTTCCAATCATTTAATCTTCTTAGCACACTTACTGTAAAAGAAAACATCGTATTGCCGATGACTTTAGATGGTGTTTCTGTGCAAGAAATGAACAAACGAGCGGAAGAGATTGCAGAGAAGTTAAACATTACAGATATATTGAGTAAAAGAACGTTTGAAATATCAGGGGGACAAGCTCAAAGAACAGCAATTGCTCGTGCGATCGTTCATAAGCCGCAATTGTTACTTGCAGATGAACCAACAGGGAATTTAGACTCTAAATCTTCAAATGATGTAATGGAGATGCTTGATACTCTAAATAAAGAAGAAAAAGCAACGATGATGTTAGTTACACATGATCCGTATGCAGCGAGCTTTTGCAGCCGAGTAATCTTTATTAAAGATGGTCAACTATATAACGAAATTTATTGTGGTGAAAGCAGGCAAACTTTTTATCAAAAGATTATGGATGTCCTTTCTTTGTTAGGAGGGAAAAGGCATGACTTTTCGTCAGTTCGCATTTAATAATATTTTTCGCAATAAGCGTACATATGCTGCCCATTTTTTAAGTAGTGCATTTTCTATTATGATTTTCTTTACGTATGCTCTTTTATTATTTCATCCTGATTTACAAGGTGAGTTGAAATCGACAAGTGCAACAATAAGTGCATTTGGTACATTGGGATTTTCAGTTTCGCAAGGATTGATTTTTGTATTTTCATTTTTCTTCATTTTATATTCAGTTAGTTCGTTTTTAAAAACGCGTAAGAAAGAATTTGGCATTTTAATGATGCAAGGTATGTCAATGAGACAGCTTAAGAAATTATTATTAATTGAAAATATGTTGATTGGACTTGGTTCAATTTGTATAGGGATTTTCATTGGACTCATATTTTCTAAACTAGTCTTATTGATAAGTGCAAGTGTATTAATGATTAATAATGGTTTGCTTTTTTATATACCAGTGCGGGCTGTATTATTAACAGTTATCACATTTCTTTTCTTGTTTTTAATTGTTTCATTATTTACATTTAAAATGATAAAAGTAACGGAACTTGTGGAACTTATTCGAGCAGAGGAAAAGCCAAAACCTGAACCGAAATCTTCAGTTTTATTATCGCTACTTTCTTTAATTAGTATAGGATATGGATATTTTTCAGTATTTCGCTTCATACCAAGTACCAATTTTATTACGCTTGGAATAGGTGTGCTCCTAGTAATTATAGGAACGTACTTTTTATATACACAGTGTAGCGTGTATATATTGTACCTTGCTAAAAGGAGAGAATCTTTCTTTTTAAAGAGAACAAATATATTAACATTTTCTGAATTAATTTACCGTATGAAAGATAATGCAACGATGTTTTTTATAGTATCTATTGTTTCAGCAGTTGCATTTACAGCAATTGGTACAACAGCCGCAATTGGAAATAGGGATTTGGTAAGGATGACAAATCCCTATACATTTTTGTATGGAAGTTTTGAGAATGACAAAGTATTGAACAAAAATCTTTCTATTATAAAAAAACACCTTTCTGATGCTAATATTCCGTATCGAATGGCTTCATCTTCATATATATACACAGAAAATGGCGTAAATGTAATGAAGTTAAGTGAATACAACGATCTTGCTAAAGCACTAGGCTATCAAAAAGAAACAATTGAAAAAGAAGATGAAATTTTATTAATTCCTGGGGTCGTATCACAAAAACAAGAATTTAAAAATGGCGAGTATAAAAAGAATATAGAAGTCATTCAAGGTGACTGGACAAAGACATTTCATGTGAAAAAAGCTGTAGAAAATTTAGTTTTACCACATGATTCTAGAACTATTTATATCGCTGTTCAAGATCAGGTATATGATGGAATACCTCTTACTAGTGACCCAGTTAATAAAGAAATTCCATATCGTACTTACGGATTTGTTGTAGATGATTGGATAAAAACGAAAGAGATTTCCAATCAATTAAAGAGTATATTCGATAAAAATCTTAGGGACAGAGATTTCTACTTTGAAGCTTTAACATTAAACTTGTTGGAAGCAAAGCAAAAGAATGGTTTATTACTTATGGTAAGTATTTTAGTCGGAATCGTCTTCTTTACATTCGCCGCTAGTTTTATTTATTTCCGATTATATACAGATTTGGATCGCGATCAACAACAATATAAAATGATTTCGAAAATGGGATTAAGTAAAGGTGAGTTGAAAAAAGTTGTAACGAGGCAGTTATTATTAATGTTCTTTTTACCAATTGTCGTTGCAGTGATTCATACTGTAGTCGCTTATATAGCATTACAGCAATTAGTCAATTTTTCTATCATAAATAGCTCTATCGTTATTCTAATTTCATTTATATGTATACAAGTTTTATATTTCTTTATAACCCGTTGGCGTTACCTGCAAAAGCTTTATAAGGTTATGGAGCAATAGAATTTATTAGCTTGTAAGACTACACTAAAGTATGTGGAAAAATGAACTGTATGATGAAAGGAAACGAGATGAAAAGAACTTTAACTATTTTTATGTTTACGATACTTCTATTAATAAGTTTTAGTGCATGTTCTAAAAAGGAGAATCCATTTCCGGCAAACGGTGTATTAATTATTGGAGATGAAAATAATATTTCACCAATTATTAATCGTTATCAGGAAATTACGGAAGAAAATGAAGTGTTTTCTGTGAAAAAAGGGGAAGTTGGAAATGGAAATGTCTTAATTTTAAATGAATCTACAGCACAAGCATTGATTAAAGAAAAACTTTTTCGAAAACAAGATAATGGCTCCAATTATATTATAGATACGTTACCGAAATTCTCAAAAGAAGGGTCACTTTTATTTACAAGTGAAGACGATAAGACTATGAAAAGTATTAAAATAGGAGGGGAAGAGATTCCTGTTACATACGATAGTGATGCTTGGATAGGTAACAATCGTAAATATTCAACGGAATGGTATATGATTGTAGCAAAAAATAGTGTGTATAAAGAAATAAAGGCAAATGAAATGAAAATGCATCTTCTTCATTTGAAAAAATCTCTAGGTGACGAAAAACCTAAAATGTCGACAGATAATACATTGGTTAATGAAAATGTCAAAGTAAAAAAACTAATTAAAGGTTTGGAAGGAAAAGTATCTTTCCAGTTTGTAACGATTGGAGAAAAATCATAAAAAAAGAGTTCGAGGTTGATAAAAACTTTATCACCCCCGAACTCTTTTTAGTTTGTAGACCAATCAAATATTATGCTTTACATTACTTCATTTAATCGAGTCTCGTTTGTTTCCTCAATCGCATTTGAATTTTGAACTGAATTATTTTGGGCTTCTTTTTCTTTACGAGCCTTTTGTAGCATTTCAAGGATGATCCATAAAGGAACACCTTTATCCTTTAACATCTTCCATAAATCTAATTCATTAAATTTATGCTCAGGCTGTTTCATTTCTTTTTCAGATGAACGAATATCAAACTTGATAGGATCATTTACTTTCTTACTTTCAAGTTTAGTAGAAGAGATAGTATTATGCTCAAGAGTAGATGGAGTTATTTTAGTAGGTTGAGATAATGTATGAATATTTGATCCGATTTGCATGCTTTTTCCTCCTTTTCAAGCAATGAGATTAGTTTTCTTATGGTTTTTAAATCTTTTTAACATGAGGAAACTATATCTAATTATAAATTCAAATAAACAGATTTACAAGTTGTATTGTAAAAAGTAAATGTTCACTTGAATTAATATTTATCAACATTTGTATATGTTTTCTATATATACAACGTATATAAAATACTTTACATTATGTTTAAGTTGTTAAAACATTCTGTTATTTTTGGAAGAAAAATGTAAACGTTTTATTAGGGGGAGAAAGTATGGGGAAGTTATTTTTAAAAATATGTTTTTTCGCATTAGTGACCTTATGTTCATTCGCAGCGAAAATATCATACGCTGAAGAGGGACAACAAAATAATTATCCTATCATATTGGTGAATGGATTTGCTGGATGGGGTAGAGAAGAAATGTTTGGCGTAAAATATTGGGGTGGTGTTCATGATATACAGGAAGATTTGAAACGAAATGGTTATACGGTACATACTGCAGCTGTTGGACCTGTTTCTAGTAACTGGGATCGTGCATGTGAATTGTATGCGCAAATTAGGGGTGGAACAGTAGACTATGGTGCCTCGCATGCTGAGAAACATGGACATAATCGTTTTGGCAGAACTTATAGTGGTTTTGCACCGAATTGGAGTGAAACAAATAAAGTTCATTTAGTTGGACATAGCATGGGTGGACAAACGATTAGAACATTAGTACAGCTATTAAAAGAAGGTAGTTTTGAAGAAAAGAATTATGTGAAAAATCACCCAGACACCAAAATATCACCACTATTTGAAGGCGGAAAATCATATGTTCATAGTGTTACAACATTAGCAACCCCTCACAACGGTACAACACTTGCGGATGGTAGCCTTCTGCTGCCGTTCGTTAAAGATTTACTCATTACAGCTGCGAGCTTTGGAGGAAACAATAATTTATCTTTATATGATTTTAAATTGGATCAATGGGGTATAAAGAAGAATGCTGGAGAGTCCTTTTTCCAATATAGTAATCGTATTCTAAATAGTTCACTTTGGAAAAATACAAAAGATATAAGTCAATGGGATTTAAGTACAGATGGTGCAAAGGAGTTAAATAATTGGGTAAAGACACAACCGGATGTGTATTACTTATCTTATAGTGGACATGCATCACAAGCAGCACCTATAACAGGTTTACATTTACCTCATATAACGATGAATAAAGTGCTGATGGGTAATGCATTTTTCTTAGGTTCTTATGCGAGATATGAAGAAAACCGTCCGTTAGTTGATACTTCTTGGTGGCAAAATGATGGTGTAGTAAATACAAATTCTATGATTGCACCAACTTCTAATGTTGCTGTAAATAATAATGAGTCATTACAGATTGGAAAATGGAATCATATCGAAACGAAAGCGAATTGGGACCATCTCGACATGGTAGGATTAAGTGTTTCAGACTCGTTAGGTTTTTCTAGCATTCAAGAGTTTTATAGAACAATTGCTGAAAAGCTATCACGTTTACCGAAATAGGTAATAATAAAGCGCTCTCGATGGAATTCGAGAGCGCTTTATATTATATTGAAAGAGGGGTTTGGTAGAAAAATATGGGGGGATATTATGAAAACTCAAGTTGTATTATCAGGATACGGAACAGTAGGCAGAGAGTTTATAAAATTATTAAATGAAAAGTATTCATATATATATGAAACATATGGGATTCAATTAGTTGTAAGTGGCGTATTAGGGAGAAATATTGCAATACATAATGAAGACGGCTTATCTCTTCATCATTTATTGATGTATGGTGGCGGTACCGCTGCAATTGAAAAATATTTAGAGTATCATCCGAAGGAACGTGCAACAACTAGCATAAGTGGTACTGTATTGGTAGAATCAACAGTTACAAATCTTAAAGATGGAAATCCAGGGAAACAATATATGAAACAAGCGATTGAGAAACAGATGGATATAGTAGCAATTTCAAAAGGTGCACTCGTTACAAACTGGAGAGAAATAAATGAAGCAGCAAGAGGCGTAAATGTACGAATTCGATATAGCGGTGCAACAGCCGCTGCACTACCGACACTAGATATCGGACAATTTAGTTTAGCCGGTTGCAGTATTGAAAAAATAGAAGGAATATTAAATGGAACAACTAATTATATTCTTACGAAAATGTATGAGGAAGATATGACATTTGAAGAAGCACTGAAAGAAGCGCAAAATAAAGGAATTGCTGAGACAAACCCTATATTAGATATAAGTGGTTCAGATAGTGCGTGTAAATTGTTACTTTTGACAAACAGCCTAATGGAAACAGAGAAAACACTTACTGATATACATATAAAAGGAATCGAGCACGTTACAAAACAGCAAATACAAAATGCTAAGGAACAACATAAAATTATTAAATTAATAGCATCAATATATAAGGATGAGGGTGGCAATGTGAATTTAAATGTTGAACCGTGCGAAATAGAAAAAAATCATCCGTTAGCAAAAGTAAATGGGACCGAAAAAGGAATTACGTTCTTTACAGATACGATGGGACAAGTTACTACAATTGGTGGGGCTTCTAATCCACGAGGCGCTGCAGCTGCAGCTTTAAAAGATGTAATTAACTTATATCGAAAAGACTTGTAAGACCGTACCGCCCTTTATAAAAAATACATATGTCGTGGACCTTTTGAGAATGAAATAAATATGCAAAAATGATTGCAGGGGGTAAGGAATTGTTTAAGGATTTTAAAGTTGTTAAAGATCGTCCCGTTTATATTCAATTGAAAGATTATTTGAAGAAGATGATTATGAAAGGGTATTTGCTCGGGGATCAAAAAATTCCATCAACAAGGGAACTAAGTGAATTACTAAGTGTGAGTAGAAACACTGTACTCGCTGCTTATGCAGATTTAGAGCAAGAAGGACTCATTTATGCAGTTAAAGGAAAAGGGAACTTTGTTGCGAAGGTGGATATATCTAACACTTCGTCTGTTGAAATAGATTGGAAAAATAAACTTAATACAGTGACCGCATTAGCGGATGAATTAGATTTAATGAAACATGGTGTTCGTTGGGAAAAGGGAATGATTGTTTTT
This sequence comes from Bacillus sp. FSL K6-1218, assembly GCF_038006445.1. NCBI lineage: Bacteria > Bacillati > Bacillota > Bacilli > Caryophanales > Bacillaceae > Bacillus > Bacillus sp. FSL K6-1218. Next base: position 2,607,904 of record NZ_JBBOVE010000001.1, read on the forward strand.
AATAGTATAGCCCCGGATGAGAAGCTATTTGATGTTGAAAATTTCAAAAGAGCTTTTCTTACTCGTATGTCCATTGAAGGGGACATCGTATTGAACTACGGATATGCAAAGGGATATAGACCGTTAATGAATTATTTACTTCATTACATGGAAATGAAAGGCGTAGACATTTCGAATAAAGATATTCTAATTACAAATGGATTTACAGAAGGATTGGATATTGTACTCTCTTCTTTATCAAAAAAATCCGGGCGTGTCATTTGTGAGAATCCAACTCACCACGCTGCGCTAAAGTTGTTCCGCTTACATGGACTTGAAGTTCATGGGATTGATATGGATGAGGATGGTATTGATACGAATGAAGTTGAAAAAAGCTTGTGTGAAAAAGATTTTGATTTTGCTTATTTAATTCCTTCTTATCATAATCCAACCGGTATTGTTACGAGTTCAGAGAAAAGAACGGAATTGATGAGGTTATTCTCAAAATACAAGGTTCCTATTATAGAGGATGGATTTAATGAAGAATTACGTTATTCAGGTTCACATTTAGCTCCATTATTAACTTTTGCTGGAGCTGGCAATAATGTGATTTATATTAGTAGCTTTTCAAAGGTACTTTTCCCTGGTTTACGTGTAGGCTGGATTATTGCAGATAAAGAGCTGATTCATTATTTAGAAAGCGTAAAAAGAGCAAGAACGATTCACACATCTACGCTAGATCAAGCTGTTCTGTTTCAATATTTACATGAGGGATATTTTGAAAAATATTTAAAAAAGGCAAGATCTGTTTATAAGAAAAAATATGAGTTAGCTGTCGGGGCATGTAATCAGTACATTCCTTTCAAAAGAATGACTGGAGATGGTGGACTTCATTTATTTATAGAGCTAGAAGAGCATATGAATGCCCGCACACTTTTACAAAAGTGTTATGAGAAAGGCGTTACGTTTTCACCTGGAGATGTTTTTTACTCTGATGGAGAAGGAGCAAATACTTTCCGATTAGGGTTTTCGCGTTTGAAAGAAGAAGAAATAGTTCGGGGAATTAAAATAATTGGTGATACATTAAAAAATGAAATTTGGAGTTGAGAAAATGAAAATCGGTGTTATTATGGGCGGGGTATCGTCTGAAAAACAAGTTTCAATTATGACGGGGAATGAAATGATTGCTCATTTAGATAAAAATAAGTATGAAATAGTTCCAATTACATTAAACGAAAAAATGGATTTAATTGAAAAAGCGAAAGACATTGACTTTGCATTGCTCGCATTACACGGAAAATACGGAGAAGATGGGACAGTTCAAGGAACACTGGAGAGTTTAGGGATTCCTTATAGCGGAAGTAATATGTTATCTAGCAGTATATGTATGGATAAAAATATTTCGAAAAAGATTTTACGTTATGAAGGTGTAGAAACGCCAGATTGGATTGAACTTACAAAAATGGAGGATCTAAATCTTGATGAGTTAGATAAGTTAGGATTTCCATTAGTGGTAAAACCAAACTCTGGCGGATCGAGTGTCGGAGTGAAAATCGTTTACAATAAAAATGAATTGATCTCAATGCTAGAAACTGTATTCGAATGGGATTCTGAAGTAGTAATTGAGAAGTATATAAAAGGTGATGAAATTACATGTTCCATTCTGGATGGAAAACAGTTACCTATAGTTTCAATTCGACATGCAGCCGAGTTCTTTGACTACAATGCAAAATATGATGATACTAGTACAGTTGAGGAAGTTATCGAACTTCCAGCAGAAATTAATGAACGTGTAAATAAAGCGTCACTGGCTTGTTATAAAGCCTTAAAATGTAGTGTTTATGCAAGAGTTGATATGATGGTGAAGGACGGAATTCCATATGTAATGGAAATTAATACATTACCAGGGATGACACAATCAAGTTTATTGCCAAAAAGTGCAGAAGCAGCTGGAATTAGTTATAGCAAACTATTAGATATGATTATTGAAACGTCATTAAAAGTGAGAAAAGAAGAAGGTTTTTAAGATAGTTATATAACGAATTCTTTTGACAGTTTCATGAAGTATGCTATGATGAATACATTATAAAAACAAAATATTTATCCACTAGGGGGGCCTTTTATAGGCTGAGATCAAATGTGATTTTGAGACTCTTAGTACCTGATCTGGTTAATGCCAGCGTAGGGAAGTGGGAAAGACGTTGCTATTTAATGAGTAAATAATTACTGTCAATTTCACTTTCTTTACGCCTGTAAAGAAAGTTTTTTTATTTTACAGCTTTAATAATTGTGGATAAATACTTATATTTTATACATTATTGGAGGGATTTAAATGACTTTTTCACAATCATTACGTAAAGAAGTAGATTCAATTTGGGAAGCGAGTTTTAACCATCCTTTTGTAAAAAAACTTGGTGAAGGAACGTTAGATTTAGCTAGTTTTCGCTATTATGTGCTTCAAGATTCATATTATTTGAGTCATTTTGCTAGAGTACAAACTTTAGGAGCTGCGAAAGCTCTTGAATTAGAGACGACAGCTCGTATGGCACATCATGCTCAAAATACATATGAGGCAGAGTCATCTTTACATGAGAATTTTGCTAAAAAGCTAGGGATAACAAAAGAAGAAAAAGATAATTTTATTCCTGCGCCAACTGCATATGCGTATACTTCACATATGTATCGTGCTGCGTATGAAGGGCATTTAGGAGATATCATTGCAGCAATTTTACCTTGCTATTGGTTGTATTATGAAATTGGCGAACGCTTAAAAGAGTGCCATCCGGAAGAGCCAATTTATAACGAATGGATTTCTGCTTATGGATCTGATTGGTTCCGTACGCTAGTTGAAGAACAAATTACACGTTTAGATACTATCGCTGAAAAAGTAACAGAGGCAGACCGCAAGCGTATGAAACAGCATTTTATTATTAGCAGTCAATATGAATATTCATTTTGGGAAATGGCTTATACATTAGAAAAGTGGCCAGTGGATACAGACGTAAAAGACGTAATTGGATAAAGAATAGAAGTAATGTTATAGATAGGTATGGATCATACCTATCTATATATTTTTTCTTGTCAAATTTGCGTAAAGTCATTAGTGCTACGGATATGGCGAAATAGAATATCGATAATTTAGCTCATTTAATTGTCTACGCATTAACTGGATAAACTTCTGTCACATTTATTTTACAATCAAAGAACGTAAATGTTGGTGGTATGAAGTTAAATAAGAAAAGAAACCCGAGCTGTTAGCTGTAACGGAGTTGTTTTTTCTTTGCAGGAATTTCTAAGTTAACATGAAGTGCTGTTCATACAATATGCAAATTTGCATATTGTATTTTTTTGAGTTCTTTGTGTGTTAAAATCAAATATAGGGATATGGAAATATAAAGAAGCAAAAGCAGGAATATCCAATGAATTTTGAGAGGTGTTATATGTTTACAAATAAGAAATTAATTCGATTTGGTTTATCGTTGTTTGTATTTTTAGGGATAATTAATTTTACAATCAGCTATTTTCAAACATATCTTGAAACAGCAGCAGATATTAAATGGGTAATTCCAGAAATTTGGAAAACTATTTTACTAGATGTTCCTCAAGGTATACTTGTTCTTTTAGGCGCAATTGCATTATATGATTTCACAAAAGAGGCATCACAAAAAGACGCATCAATCTAAGTGTGTCTTTTTTCAATTAGAAATTTCATAGAGAGCTTTGCTGGAGAAATAGAATAAAAAGCCCTAATTAGGGCTTTTTTCTTTGTAGGAATTTCTTAACCGTCATAGAAACCGGTTACTTGGAAGTGTTATAGCGAAAGGCATTTACAGTACAGAAAAATCTAAGCGGCAGACGGAAATATATAGGATATGGCATCATAATTATTGAGAAATTAATTGAGCTTAGTAAGTATGAAGATATGACGCTAGAATTTATATTTTATAATTTCTATTTATAAAAATGAGCCCATAGTAAAAATAGGTATATGAACAAGGTGCATCATCTAGTGATAATTCATACTTTGTTGGTGTACGTATTGAACTTAGTTTATAGCGCTATTTCTACTTAGATGTAACGAACAGAAATATAGGAAAGCATCAATGAGGTTGTATTTTATAAACGGAGGTTATGAAAATGAATCAGTTTCAACAAGAAATACAAGCGTTAAGCCTTAATGATTACCAGTCTGGAAATATTGTCTATTGGGACCAGCAAAACCAATATCCATATTACTATATTGAGGATACTGCTCGTCGCTGTGGCGGTTGCGGCCGTTGTGGCGGTTGTGGTGGTTGTGGTGGAGGTCGTTGTGGCGGATTCCGTTGTGGTGGATTCCGTTGTATTGGTTGCTTCGGTTGTTTTGGTTGCGGGGGTTGCGGAGGTTGTGGCGGCTGTGGTGGTTGCTCTAATTGTTTTGATGGTTTTAGTGGTACTACTGATACAATTGTAACATATGAATATTGATTACATTTATCCCGCTATTTGCCGGGCAGTAAGACCCAAAAAAATTCAGTGAGAGCAAATAAATTAGGTGGAGGACGTGCTGCCCAAAGTTGTACTTTATCGACTAAAAAACATTAGTTATATATATGCCGACAACGAATATAGCCATTGTTAATGGATATATTCAAACATCCAAGTGAAATGGTAACAATAGGATATATAGGTGTAAATTAGGATGCATGGATAAAGCAATGACTAGGTTTAAAATCTAATCATTGCTTTTTCTTATGCTTTTATCATCAAATATCTGTCTGGTTTAGGGATTGATTTCTTCTAGCTAATGAATTTATTACAACTTTGTAAGGTTAATGTAATGTTAATCGATAGTAAATTAAGATGCTTGAGTGTAATTTAAATAAGATTAAAAAGTACTGTTTATCTATAAAATAATTGGGTAAATAATATGTAATTAGGAAGTGTATGAATATGATTGAACTAAAATCTATTATCCATTCGTATAAACTAAAGAGAAAAATAGCTAAAGATTTATACGGAAAAAGAGATGAATTGACACTGTTATTAAATGAATTTAATACTATGAAATGTACAGTAACATCTGAAAAGAAGAAAAACAATATATTATCTCGTTTGCAACTAATTTATCAAAATATGAAATTAGATAAGCAGTATCCTCTATCAGTTGCTTTTGATAGTAAATTATTGGAGCAATTAGAAAAAGAACCTCTACATACTATTGAGGATGGTGTAACATGTTTACATCTAATTTTAGATGTGAATTATGAGAAAATAAAACAATATGGTTCGAGTACAAGTAGGTCATTTGTTCCATTATCGCAGTCTTCTATTTGTCTTGCTGATTGTATTTGTTTAACAGGAGTTGTAGTAGGTTTACTAGGAGCAATTTCATTTGGAGGATTACTGTTATCTATATGTTCAATTACATAAAGGTTGATATTTGTAAAAAGGGCACCGATTTAAGGTGTTCTTTTTTGTTTTTTTGTAAAGTTATTGTAAATAATAAGTACAATATATTATATACATTGTATAATTTAAATGTATTAAAATACAAATGTAAAGAGGTGTTGTATATGATAATTACTTTTAATCTTTAAAAGAGTCGGTTTGATAATGTTTTATGTAGATAAATAGTTTTTACTTTTCTTTTAAATACTTGGTTTAAATGGATTAGATTAAGTAACTATTGTTCTAGCTTTTTGATAATCAAGACAACTGAAGAAAGGAAAGAATCATTTTATGAAAAAATTAAGGTTGTTAACATTTGAAAATATAGTAGAATCCCTTTTAAATGAAAAGGTATCATTTATATACTTTCCTATTGAATGGCTGGACATCGTAGAGATACATTATAAGACATTTTTATTAACGAGTAAGTTGAAACGTTTGAATGAAAGATTGTATGATATGTTTTCAGATATATTGTTTATACAGCATAATCCGTACGTATTAAATGAAAATACACCATGGATTGTATCGAAAGAACCTATTAGACAAGAGCAGCTCGATTATATTTTTCAAAGTTGGTATGAGATTATTCATGATTGGAAGCCAAATAGATTAGTAGAACCACCAAAATATGAATGGCAATCCGATTTGATTTCTAATTTGCCAGTACTACATGATAATGAAACGTATTCTAAGTGGGTGCCCGCTTTAATCTCACATGTTTTTTGTGAGCGTCCTATATATTTAGAAAATACAAATGCAGAAGAAATCTATTTTTCTCCTCTTAGATCACAAAATATTTGTGAGGCGATGTCAGGGCCGATAAAAGATGAAAAAACACAAGATTTTTTTTCCTATGTATATCGATTCGAATGCATAACCCGCGGTGGTGAGAACGCTCCATTATTAAATATTTCAATAGGGATTCGGAGATTTTATCAAGAATATAATCATCCAGATATTCCTTTACTTTTAAGACGGAAACGAGGCCTGATATTGATTTCTACCTCAGAGTTTGCGTCAAATAATAAAAAAATCCGGTTTGTAAAACTAAAAATACAACAAGCTACAACCGGCATGAAATGGATTAAGATATTTAGAAATTTAAAAGATGATTTTCAAATAGGTGGAGAGGTGGATTTAGACCATATTCTCCAATATCCGAAAGATTATATTGTCGGGGAAAATAAAAGGGTGTTATTTCCATACAATGAAAGAATATATAGAGTTCAAGGTACTAAAATAGAACCAGGTATAAAAGCAAAGGAAAGAGAGTATTTATTTAAAGAATTTCAGCGTAAATTCTCTTATTTCACAATACTTCCAGAATGTAAAAAGGTAGCAACAAATAACAAAAATGAATTATTTCCTTTATTTGCACCAAAAGGATTAGAGACATTAACATTAGAAGTTTGGTCTGAAAATATAGCGCTGGAAATAGAACAAGCATTACTTGATAGCGAAATTATTTTGACTAAAATTGGTGGAAATTCTTATGTATTGAATACAGATTTTCCAGTATTATTAAAGATTGTGAGATACAATATTGAAAAGGTGTTACAAAATCCATATAAAATGCAATATTGTCAAAAATATAAAACAAATCTTGTAGATGATGTTACGAAAGCTGTCTATGCTACCGCGGGTGAGCGCAGTGATGCGACATTAGCATTAATCGCAATGAAAAATTGTGATGGACGCGAAAAAATTGATCCAAAACAAATCATTAGAGAGGGATTTGCACGAACAAATCGTATTTCAACATTTATTAATTTATTTATAGGCCAAAGTGTATCTCGTAAAACAATTGTAAATAGTGTTTTTAGTCTATTAGAACAAAAAGGATTTTTGAAGCGTAGTTGGAATAAGATAAATTTACCTTGTACATATGTTAATTTATCAATTGAACGAATATCGAAATTTGATTTCTTACCTATTCTTTCAAAAATAAAAGGAAAAGAAATTTTATATAAATTATATGGGAATACAGAGTGGCAAACGATTGATTACGTATTATTAAATATAAATAAACATAATGCATTTTTATCACAACCATCAAAGAGAAATGATATGGGGGCTCTTTTTAAACAATATGTTTTCGAAACATTAATGGAAATTGTACAATATGCAAAAGAACAAAATGAACAAGTTTACTTCATTGTAGATGCAAATTTGAGAAAATATTGGATAAAAGAGTTACAAAATAAAGAAATTAATACAGATATTTTACCTGATATTGTTCCAGAGGTATTAAAGGTTCCCAACTTAAATATTATTAGAATAAATACAGGTTTTGATGTACCAAGCTACGGTGTAATAGAATGTGATGATGCTCTAGATAGAATTGGCTTATATGCAGATCAAAAAGGGATGTATTATAGCACTGGTGAATATTCACTTAATTGTAGTGAAGTTTTTCAGCGATATATAATTGAAATTCTACCATTAGGTGTAAAACCTGTAGAAAGGGATTATATCGCTAAAATGATACATTACATGTGCTGTAATTCTAGTATGCTTTCGAAAAAGAATGTACACATGACATATTCCGTACATATGGAAAAAGTAATAAAGAGTTATATTACTGACATAGATGCAAGAGAATTTAAAGAATTTGATGATGAATTGGATGTAGATGTAGTAAAAGTAGAAAAGAAAGATTCAATTATTCTACTTTAAATACTAGTAAACAAATCCTGCTCGTTATATCGATCAGGATTTGTCATTTTTTTATGCAAATAAGGATATCCTTTGTCAAGTATCTTTTCGTTTACATATTTACTTTATGTGCAGACAGGATTAATATGTTTTTTAGAAATACAAAAACTATATCAGATGGAAAAGCGATTTTTATTAATTGAAAAAATTTGAAAGGAATGGGGAATGGTGAAGAAATTAGATGTGCTCTTAATGCTACTGAGCGTCCTCTTTCCAATTGCAGGACTTACAAAGCAAATCCCTCTAGAACAATCTATATATATTGGAGGGCTTTTATTTTTTACTAGTTTCGGTAGTTATTTTGCTAAAAAGATGTATTCACGTATATGCAGCTGGATAGCGTATGCGCCATTTATAACATTACTATTAGTTATTTGGCATCAGGATATTTCAACAAGCTCAATCATAGCAAATGCGAAAATTGCTGCATGTGTCGCGTTAATTCCATGTTTATTCCGTTTTCGTACATATGGACTTACTTTGGGATTATTCTCATTATGGGCCGCTTTACTATGGGATATAAAAGAAGTACAGTCGTTAGTCATACTTGAACGCATGACGAGTTTAATGACAAGCCATTATGTATATATATTACTATTAATTGGAGGACTTGTATTAGGAGGATTACTTGCGATGTTCATTCACCGCAAAGAGAAAGATAATAATAAAGAAAATATAAATCTACTTGGACCAAAAAAGAAATGTAAAAGATTATCATTTAAGATTCGTCTTCCGAGATTACCGAAATTAAAGATGAAACTATTTAAGTTTTGGGGGAAAGAATCTAAAAGTAAAATCCCAGAAAAGATACATGAGCATAAGTACGAAGAACCAGTTGCAACATATAAAATGACAGAGCAAATAGATCCATACAAAGAAAATGAAGTTCAAGGTCAAACAAGGATGGAACGCCGAAGAAATAGGTTTAATGCATAATGAAGTTTAATAACCCCGTAATGACTTATCTTAATATTGATAAATCATTACGGTTTTTTTATGTAATTAAATAAAGGTTGCTAATGAGGGGGGATAGCATATTTTATAGGTGAGAAGTTAAATAAAATAAGGGGAGGATAAAATGCTTATCATTACATATATATCTGCTTGTATATTATTCTTAGTTAGCTTTTTACATGTATATTGGGGTTTCGGAGGTAATTGGGGGACAAATAGTGTTATACCAACTAAATTAGGGGAAAAGGCGTTTACACCTCGTGCCGGAATGACATTGTTCATTGCATTATTATTAAGTATGGCAGCGATAATTTTGTTGCAACAAGCAAATATTGTTCATTTTGCAGTTCCTAATGTTATTATTCAAGTCGGTTCCTGGATTTGTATGATTGTCTTTTCTATTAGAGTAATTGGTGAGTTTAATTACTTTGGTATCTTTAAACGACAAAAAGATACGTACTTCGCTAGAATGGATACCGGTTTATATATTCCACTTTGTGCATTTTTATCTTTATCTTTCTTATTAGCAATAATTTTGTGAGTAAATAATAGTAGTTTCTTTTCTCAAAATACATGTAAACGTGAGAAATCTAAGAGTAAATAAAAAGGATGTAAGCGTCTTCTTGTCGAAATGTAAATTATTATGAAAGGCGGTGACACTATGAAGTATGTAAAAGTTAGTATGAATGGTGGAAGTGAACACAAATTCTCAATGACTTTAGATCGGTTTGAAGAACTTATTACTACAGAGAATGGGATATTAGAAAATAAATTAGTATGTATTGAAAATGTAATGATTAACCCTACTAATATATCTTCTGTAGTTGAAAAAATTGGTGTACCGGCTAAGTTTATGGAAGCTTAAAATCGTTAGATAAAAAACATCCCCAATGGATGTTTTTTAATTTATAAATATGAAATTGTATAGTGGATATTTGAGTAGATTTTTTAGCAATGACTATGCATATATTAAGTACCTGAACATGGTGCTTAATACATGCACGAAATAATAAGTACAAGCATATAGTATTAAGTAGGACAAGATCTTCGTGTCCTACTTAATACTCAGAAAAAACCTCTAATCAAATAAGAGCATCCAATTCCAGGGTGCTCTTATTTTTTATAAAAATTTACCACGAGTCTTATTTTATAGTAGGATGCAAGAATAAAGGGCTATTTTTAAATAATGTTCTTTAGCCTTTAATTTTAAATTTATCTTTAACGTTAGTAAATATTAAAAATAATATGATAGCAGAAATTAAGTTAGATAAGTAGAAATCTTGATGAAACAGTAGTTCGAAGATGACATAGAAAGTAACGAATAAGGCGATAACAGGTAGTATGCAAATAAATATAAATCTCCAATTTTTTAAGTAATGTCTATAATTAGTAAGTACTTTCTCCATAAATGTAGCTCCTATATTTTTGTTTTTATATAATTATACATTTAGATACAAGGATTTTCAAAGTGAAAATATTTAGCAATTTAAAAATATAAGGAAAGTATTTGTTGAAAATCCAGATTGCTCTAGCAATCTGGATTTGACTTTAAATAACTATACTAAAATGATACACTATAATCTACGTTATTTTTGAAATGAATAGAGGGATTTGTGTGATAAATAAAATTAAAAATGCTGTAGAGGATATGTACGAGGATGAGGCTAAAGATTTACTTCAAAGTATTCTCATACAGTTAAACTTATTAGAAGAAAACTATAGTGAAGATACAATTAAAAATTTGATGGATATTCCGAAACAATTAAAGAGTAATCCTACTTATAAAAGAAATGTAAAAGAAAGTACGCACGTACATATTGCTTTTGATGACTCAACGGCTGGTTGCTTAACATATATGTTAAGTCAAGAAGAATTATCTGAAGAGAGTGTTGTTGCTTTTTCTGAATTCTTTTCAATTGGACCGATATATAAGTTGCATACGAATGGGGGGCAACTAGCAAGACAGAAGTGGTTAATAAATAATTTAACTGCTTATGATAGTTATTTTGAAGAAGAATATTTATCAAGATTTATAGCAACTATAGAAGAACTACATACTATTCCTGTTGAAACGCCTATTACAATTTGGAAGGCTGATAATGCACATGAACATGTAGGCCTAAGTTTTGTAATGGCACAATTAAAGGATAAGAAAAACATTCGAGTTATTAATACGTCTGAAGCAAGTCGAGAAATATTAAAACAAGAGTATGATATTCGTGGAACTGGAGAATTACCACCTGAAAGTTTAGCTCTATTCCAAAAAAGTTTTGCAAAGTTATCTTATTTAACTGAAGAGAAGCGAATGAAGTTTGAACATGAGTGGGATAGATTATCGGAAAGCGTAAAATGTTTAAGAGTGTGGAAAGAAAATGAAGTGTATTCTGTACAAGAAGATTATTTTGATCAATTTATAATTGAATGCGCGAAAAGTGTGGGTGCTGATCGAGAATTCCTCAAAGCTCCTAGAGTAATTGGTGAAGCACTTGGTCTTGTTGAACAATTGGTTGGAGATACTTTCTTAGAATATCGCTTGAAACAATTAATTAAACAAGAAGTATTTGAATTTGAAGGTTCGTTAGATGAAATGCGTTTTTATAGTGTGAAGTTAAGGAAATAATAAACACCTTCTATTTTTGAAAGGCTCGTATTTTTAATAATACGAGCTTTTTAAGTTGAATTTGGGCTATAACATAAGCTTCCCAGAGAGGGCATATCACATATAAATGTTAAAGGTAATGAATGAAAAGTAGGTGATTTGTTAATATGTATAACCAACAAAATTATCCATATGATCAAGGAATGTATTATAATCCACGAAACTACGGGTATGAATCTGTAGATGAAGTGAGAGATATGGAACAAGAAGATTACAGACCAGATGATGCGGAAGATGCTCCAACGTCACCACCGCCGTCGCAAGCTCCGTCGTTACCGTCTACCTTTGCGTCTCCATCTCAAGCGGGCAATATGAAATCATGGATGTGTAATTGTCTAGGAAGATGGGGCTATTTACGTTTACATCGTCCTGGTCCTTTCGGAAGGGACTTATGGTTCTTTCCGACTGAAGTGAGAAGAAACGGAGTATCAGGTTACACTTGGCAAGGTGGTCGTCGTCGTAAAGTAAGTTATCGCTATCAACAAATTAGTAATTTTATGTGCTTTGCATAAAGAGTAGTGGGAGAGTGAAACGATTTTACTCTCTCACTTTTTTATTTTTCAATATACCAAGTAAGATTTTGGTTAAAAATTTACAATTTTCACGTTTTTATTAGAGTATAATGCATATGTTGGGTTGGTTTTCAAAAACAAATGAGAGTGAGGGAATACAATGTCAATGAAAAACAAAGTTGGACTAAAAATAGAGGATGGCATTAATTTAGCTTCAGCTCAATTTAAAGAAGATGCGTATGAAATTTATAAAGAATCTAGAAAAATGCAACCTATCTTATTTGTGAATAAAACTGAACTAGGTGCGGAATGGCTTATCACAAGATATGAAGATGCCTTGCCACTTTTAAAAGATAGTCGCTTAAAAAAAGATCCAGCCAATGTATTTTCTCAAGATACATTGAATGTGTTTCTTACTGTTGACAATAGTGATTATTTAACTACTCATATGTTAAATTCAGATCCACCTAACCATAATCGTTTACGATCACTAGTACAAAAAGCTTTTACACCGAGGATGATCACGCAATTGGAAGGAAGAATACAGGATATTGCAGATGATTTGTTAAATGAAGTCGAGCGAAAGGGTTCATTAAATCTTGTTGATGATTACTCGTTCCCTTTACCAATTATTGTAATAAGTGAAATGCTTGGCATTCCAAAAGAAGATCAAGCGAAATTTAGAATTTGGTCTCATGCTGTCATTGCTTACCCAGAAACACCAGAAGAAATAAAAGAAACTGAAAAGCAACTATCTGAGTTTATTACATATCTTCAATATTTAGTTGATATTAAACGAAAAGAGCCAGAAGAAGACTTGGTGAGTGCTTTAATACTTGCAGAGAGTGAAGGGCATAAACTTAGCGCTCGAGAACTATATTCAATGATAATGTTACTAATTGTGGCGGGACACGAGACAACGGTAAATTTAATAACAAATACAGTATTAGCGCTGCTCGAAAATCCAGATCAATTACAGTTATTAAAAGAAAATCCAAAATTAATTGATGCCGCTATTGAGGAAGGATTACGATATTATTCTCCAGTTGAAGTTACAACTTCAAGATGGGCAGATGAACCTTTTCAAATTCACGACCGAACAATCGAAAAAGGAGATATGGTTGTCATTGCCTTAGCTTCTGCAAACCGTGATGAAACTGTATTTGAAAACCCAGAAGTATTCGATATTAATCGGGAAAATAATCGTCATATTGCCTTTGGTCATGGTAGCCATTTCTGCTTAGGCGCTCCACTTGCTAGGTTGGAAGCAAAGATTGCTATTACTACTTTGTTTAATCGAATGCCTGAACTACAAATAAAAGGAAATCGTGAAGAAATTAAATGGCAAGGTAACTATTTAATGCGTTCTTTAGAGGAATTGCCTTTAACTTTCTAGAATAGTTAAAGGGAGACATGCATACATCGAAAATGGTTTACATAGAGTATGTATGTGTTATTTAAATTCGAAATGGAAGGGTGAAAACATCCCAATGATCAACTAATTCTATTTGTAAGAGACCTTCGTTAAAAAACGAAATATTCTTCTGAATAGGGTTAGTCTGTACATTTATAGAAAAGGGATGTATTTCGCTCTGCGAATATATAGTCTTTTTATATGATTTGTGCTGCCTCCTGTTCAGAACATGAAATAGGAGGCTTTTTTATGTCGACAAATGTAGTAACGAAACAAAACAATGGGGTATCACAAGTATTAAAAAATCGGTTTGTTCAAGGGATTTTAGCATCAGCATTATTTTTACAAATAGGAATATGGGTTCGAAACTTTGCAGTATTATTATATGTAATGGAAATGACAAAAGGTGATGCTTTTGCTATTTCGATGATTTCAGTTGCTGAATTCGCTCCAATTTTTATTTTTTCATTTATTGGCGGTACTTTTGCTGATAGGTGGAAGCCAAAGAAGACAATGATATGGTGTGAAACGTTAAGTTCCATTTCAGTATTCGCTGTATTAATTACGCTTATGTTTGGAACGTGGAAAATTGTGTTTTTTGTGACACTCATCTCTGCAATCCTTTCACAGTTTTCACAACCATCTGGAATGAAGTTGTTTAAACAACATTTATCAACGGAACAAATTCAATTAGCAATGTCTATATATCAAACGATATTTGCAATATTTATGGTATTAGGACCAATCCTAGGGACATTTATCTTTCATAGTTTTGGAATTTATATTTCAATCATCATAACAGGTATCTCGTTTTTACTTGCGGCAGTTGTATTGTTATTTCTTCCGAAAGATCTTGAAAACGACGTAGAAAAGAAAGATATCACTCTGTTGCAGGAGATGAAGGATGGTATTAAGTATGTCAAAAAGAAAAAGGCATTAACTTTGCTAGGGCTTTGTTTTATGGCTGCAGGACTAGGTATAGGATTAATTCAACCATTGGGTATATTTATTGTGACTGAGCAATTAGGATTATCAAAAGAGAGTTTACAGTGGTTACTAACGGTAAATGGTGCAGGAATGATTGTTGGCGGAGCATTAGCAATGGTATTTGCGAAAAACGTTGCTCCGCAAAAGATGTTAATTATGGGTATGCTTGGGCAGGCAATTGGTATTGGGATTATAGGTTATTCCACAAATTTATGGGTAACACTCACAGCACAACTTTTTAGTGGTTTAGCTCTTCCATGTATTCAAATTGGTATTAATACGCTCATTATTCAAAATAGTGATACTGATTTTATTGGTCGTGTAAATGGCATTTTAAGTCCACTATTCACCGGTTCAATGGTAGTAACAATGAGTATTGCTGGTTCATTAAAAGAAATGTTCTCATTAAGTACGATGTATGAAGGCACAGCTTTGCTATTTATAATTGGATTATTATTTATTTTACCTATATACAATTTAAAGCCAGTAATAGCGGTAGAAAGTGAAATAAATGGTAAAGGAAGTGCTGTACAACATGAATCCTAATCCAAATATTAAATACCCTATTGAAGGAAATCAAAACGTTCAATTTATAAAAAATACAATAACAAAATCTAATATACTTGTTGGTGACTATTCTTATTATGATGCAAAAGATGGAGAAACATTTGAAGATCGAGTATTACATCATTATGAATTTCTTGGAGATCGCCTAACTATTGGAAAATTTTGTTGCATTGCATCGGGAGTAAACTTTATTATGAACGGAGCGAATCATCGGATGGATGGATTTTCGGCATATCCATTTAATATCTTTGGAAATGGGTGGGAGAAGCATACACCTAGTTTGTCTGATTTACCTTACAAAGGTGATACAGTTATAGGAAATGACGTTTGGATTGGTATGGATACAACTATTATGCCCGGAATAAAAATAGGGGATGGTGCAATCATTGCAGCTAAATCTGTTGTGACTAGAGACGTCGTACCCTATACAATCGTTGGTGGAAACCCTGCAAATAAAATAAAAGAGAGATTTTCAAATGAAATAATAGAAGAACTATTGCAAATTCAATGGTGGCATTTTGACATTGAAAAAATAACTGAAAATATAGATGTGATTGTACGAGGAGATATTGAACCATTAAGAAAGCTAAAAAGGTAATAAAAAATACATGACAAAGAGTATCATACCTCCGAAATTTGTTAATGATAATAGAACAAGGAGGTGTGATACTATGGCACAAGACGTTTTATGTGAAGTAAACAACTGTAAATTTTGGGCGAACGGTAATAAATGTAGTGCAGAGGCAATTTACGTAGTAAGTCATAAAGGTAAACATGCATCTACAACGGAAGAAACAGATTGCAAAACTTTCGATCCAGAAGTGTAAATTTTTTAAGGGTAGCCAAATCGTGGTTGCCCTTTTATTAATTATAGTATTGATAATAAATATCATTTTCATTCATTGTTATTAACTTTTCTTGTTATTTTTTTATATTTTTTTCATAAGTGATGTAATCCAACTCAATTCATGTTCAATTCGTGATTTACTAAATTCAATGACTTCAGTAATAAAAGATGAGGTAATATCTAGAGACTGAATAGCAGTAAGCTGTTTATGTAGTACGTTTTGACGTACAGTCAAAATCTCTTTTCTATCCTCATAGTCAAGTTTTTCAAATAGCGCAATACGAACAAGAAATTCTGTATTGTTTGTCGCAAGTTTTTCGGGAAACTCTCGTAACATTTCAGAAAAAATTTCTTCTCCTGTTTCTGTTATATTGTACATATTTCGGTTTGGTTTTCCGACTTGTTTATGTATTTTTTTCGTTATAGCACCCATATTTTCAAAGCGCCGAAGGGCAGGGTAAAGCATGTTGTGATTTAATTCAAAATTCTCACCTAAACGATTTTGAACATTTTTTTTGATTTCATATCCATGTTTTGGTCCTGTCGTTAATTCTGCTAGCAGTAAAATGTCAACGTACATAAAAATCCCCCTTATATATTTCTCAAGTTCTCTAATGAAAAATCTCCTTTTATATATGTTAAAATAACATATGATAGTTTATACAACTTTGAACTGCCGACCTATCACTTTTATTGTAAAAGAAAAGGGAGGAAAGAACTATGGCTTCACCTGAAAATGTTATTTTAGTTCATGAAATTTCAAAGCTGAAAACAAAAGAAGAATTATGGAATCCATATGAATGGTATCGTTTGATGAGGGATAATCACCCAGTTCATTATGATGAAGAGCAGGATGTATGGAATGTTTTTTTATATGATGATGTAAATCGTGTTTTATCAGATTATCGCTTATTTTCAAGTAGAAGGGAGCGCAGACAATTCTCAATCCCTCCTTTAGAAACTAGAATAAATATAAACTCTACAGATCCACCAGAACATCGCAATGTACGTTCCATTGTTTCTAAGGCATTTACTCCAAGAAGTTTAGAACAGTGGAAACCTCGAATACAGGCTATCGCAGATGAACTTGTACAACATATCGAAAAATGTAGTGAAGTTAATATCGTTGAACAGTTTGCTGCACCTTTACCTGTTACCGTTATTTCCGATTTATTAGGAGTCCCAACAACAGATCGTAAAAAAATTAAAGAATGGTCTGATATTTTATTTATGCCGTATAGTAAAGAAAAGTTTAATGATCTGGATGCCGAGAAAGGGATAGCATTAAATGAATTCAAAGCATATCTTCTACCGATTGTTCAGGAAAAGAGATATAATTTAACCGATGATATCATTTCTGATTTAATTCGAGCTGAATATGAAGGCGAAAGATTAACCGATGAAGAAATTGTAACCTTTTCATTAGGTTTACTAGCGGCTGGGAATGAAACCACTACAAATTTAATTATTAATAGCTTTTATTGCTTTTTAGTAGATTCACCTGGAATTTATGAAGAGTTAAGAAAAGAACCTAACTTAATTTCAAAAGCGATTGAGGAAGTATTACGCTATCGCTTTCCTGTTACATTAGCCCGGAGGATTACAGAGGATACAAATATATTTGGTTCTTTAATGAAAAAGGATCAGATGATTGTTGCGTGGGTTAGTGCAGCGAATTTAGACGAGAAAAAATTTTTACAAGCCTCTCAATTTAATGTGCATCGAACAGGAAATGAAAAGCATTTAACCTTTGGGAAAGGTCCTCACTTTTGCTTAGGAGCACCACTTGCACGTTTAGAAGCTGAGATTGCATTAACTACCTTTATAAATGCTTTTGAAAAAATAGAGCTATCTCCATCTTTCTGTTTAGAAAAATGTATATTGGAAAATGAACAAACATTAAAATACTTACCTATTCGATTGAAAGCCAAATAAAAATCTTAACAAGGTGCATACATTTGCATCTTGTTTTTTGTTTCTCAATTGTGAGTTTTCGGTGATTACCTTAATATGGAATTGTATAAAACGTAGAGGAGGATTCTTATGTTGACTTGTAATGGAAGTAAATCATTTCAAAAGTTTATTAAAGGTGTTACAGATCTTATGGAAAACGGTTTATTTGAAGAAGAAATAGTGTGTGGCATTGAAAAGTTACTAGAAGAACTTTTAGAAAAGAAAACATGGCTCCCGTTAGATAAACAGAAGGCGAATTTGACTCAATATGCACGACATTTATTGTATGAAGATCCGCTCAAACGTTTTGAAGTACTAGCTCTCGTATGGAAAGATGGACAATCTACACCTTTACATGATCATGATGGCACATGGGGGGTAGAAGGCGTTTTTTCAGGAAGGATTATGGTGCAGAACTTTATACAAACGAAACAACTTGGTAATTCACTTGTTTATTTAACACATAAAGGCAATCTTTATTTGGGAGAAGGAGAAACAGATAAAGTAATTCCACCAGCGGATTGTCATATTCTTGAAATCAGCAAAAATGAAAGCGTTATTACGATTCATGTCTATGGTAAACAGTTAGAAAAGTTTAAAGTATATATCCCAACTGAAGAAAAAAATGTGTACATGTGTGAGACAAAATATATTAGTTATAATTCATAGTTTAAAATCCAAAGCTTTTTTAAAAAGAAAAGCTTTGGATTTTATTTTTAATTATTTCTTGACCTGAAACGCTTTTCATAAATTATAAATAAGAAGTACCGCACGAGGATTGTATGAAAACGATACCTATTAATTAATTAGAACTCGTGTATTTATAGAAAGTGGTGAAGAAATAATGAAATTAATCGCAATTGATTTAGATGGAACTCTTCTTTCGGGGAATAAAATGATAAGTAATGAAAATGCAGAAGCAATTCGAAAATGTCAAGAAGCTGGCCATGTTGTAGCAATTTGTACTGGACGTTCTATTGTTGATATTGAACGATTATTGTTAGAAGTTGATTTAGAATGTCCAATCATTGCGGAAAATGGTGCGCTTATATATAAAGATAAGAAAATGATGAAGAGATATCCAATTCGAAATATGCAGGCACTTGAAATTGTAGAGTATCTTGAAGAGAATAGTTTGTATTATCAACTTTATACTGATAAAGGTGTATATGTACCGGATTATGGAGTTGAGAGTGTACGTAATGAAATTGAGTATGTGAAGAATTCAAAAGAAAATTTCGACTTGAAAGAGTTAGAAACAATCGCAGCATTGTATCTTGAGCATACAGCGTTTCATAGTGCGAAAAGTTGTAAACAAATTGTAGAAACAGATATACATGTGCATAAACTATTACCATTTTCTTATGATATTGAGAAATTAAAAAAACTAAAAGAAACATTTCTTCATAATACAGATTTAGCAATTACATCTTCATATTGGCACAATTTAGAGATTAATCATCGAGATGCTCAAAAAGGGAATGGATTATATACTTTAGCAGAACATCTTAATATTCCAGTTGAAAACACTGTAGCGATAGGTGATGGGCTGAACGATGTTTCTATGATGGAAAAAGCGAACATATCAATTGCAATGGGGAATGCAGTTGAAGAAATAAAAGCAATGTGTAAATACGAAACGTTATCAAATGAAGAACATGGTGTGGCACATGCTTTATATAAATATGTAATGTAATTAAAAAAGAAAAAAGAATCCAAATGGATTCTTTTTTCTTTTTATTAGGGGTAAGGTATTCTATGAGTTTCATAGAAGCCTTATTACATTTCATTATATAGAATATATTGGAATAAATGTTTATATTTTTCATAAAAAATGTGAATATTTTATGAACTTTACACTTATTGCATGTTTATACCGCTATTAGTGACGCGTATGACCCTCAAGGAAAAATTCAGTGAATGTAAGAGGAATGAACGAAATATATACTAATTAAAGGTGTATTCAGTATATACATTCTTTTCTTATTTTAATTGAAAAATAAAATTTGTTCGAATAATTATTCTACAGCTATATACCTACACTAGCTTTCTTCGTATAATGGAGAAGTATGAATTTTAGATTTGTATTAATTTTACATATTGAGGTGAAAAAGGAATGAATTCGCGGCTAATGGAACTTATTGATGTGAGTACAATAGAAACCATGGCAGAACAATTTTATAAATTAACTAACATATCACATCAACTTCTTGATGCTGAAAAAGAGTGTGTTTTTTCATTCGGAATGAATGAGATAAAAAAGAGTAAACTTCCAAAGATTGAAATCCCCATTTTCTTATACAATCAACATTTAGGATCTTTTGTTGTATGGTCCAAAAAAAGTGAAATTTTCAGTTGTCAAAAATACTTTGAAATGCTCTCAAGTTTAATTTTAGATGGCGCAATAAAAGTATTTCAAAGTAAAAATACAACATTGCTTTCTCGAAAAGAGGAGGAACTACATACGATTTTACAAAACATGCCTGTTATGGTCGATGCGCTTGATTATAATGGAGATTTTGTTTTGTGGAACCGAGAATGTGAAATTGTAACAGGTTATACCGCTGAAGAAATAATTGGAAATCCAAATGCACTGCAATTATTGTATCCTGATCATAGTTATCGCCAGAAAATACAAAAGAAATTTTTAACTTGTGGAAAAAATTTCAGAGATTGGGAAATGCACTTAACATGTAAAAATGGTGAAATCAAAACAATAATGTGGTCTAATATATCAGAACAGTTTCCTGTAACAGGATATAGTTATTGGGCTGTTGGTGTAGATATTACACATTTAAAAGCGATAGAAGAGCAGTTAAAACAACAAACATCTGAACTAGAATTAATTTTTAAAGCTTTACCAGATTTATGTTTCTTAACAGAAGATGATGGCACAATTATAGATTACAAGGCAGGATCTCCTACAAAGTTTTACGTACCCGCAGA
Organism: Bacillus sp. FSL K6-1218; assembly: GCF_038006445.1. Classification (NCBI taxonomy): domain Bacteria; kingdom Bacillati; phylum Bacillota; class Bacilli; order Caryophanales; family Bacillaceae; genus Bacillus; species Bacillus sp. FSL K6-1218. The sequence continues at coordinate 2,628,870 of NZ_JBBOVE010000001.1, forward strand.
AGCTTTTATGGGAAAAAAGTTTTACGAAGTATTACCATCTTCAGTAGCACAGCAGTTTCAGGAAGCCATTAATCAAGTGAAGGAAAAAGGAACGAATGTAATTGTAGAATATCCACTCACACTTAATGGAAGTATTGATTTCTTTGAAGCTAGATGCTTACCATTATTACATGATAAAATTATGATTATTGTACGCGACATTACAGAGCGAAAAAAGACAGAAGAATTGCTAAACAAATCAGATACGCTTGCTGCAATTGGTCAATTAGCAGCTGGGGTAGCTCATGAAGTAAGAAATCCTTTAACTGTAATTAAAGGTTTTATACAGTTATTCCAAATTAATAAAGAAGATCAAGAAAGATATTTTGATCTTATGCTTTCTGAAATTGAAAGGATAGAAGCAATCCTGCAAGAATTTCTGTCAATTGCTAAAACAGATGAGATAAATACAGAAAAGAAAAATATTTATCAAATTTTTAAAAATGTCGTATCGTTAATGAATACAAAAGCAATTATGACAAATATTCAAGTTGAACTATTTACGGATGACAAAGATATAATTATTGAATGCTCAGAAAATCAATTGAAACAAGTATTTATTAATATTTTGCAAAATTCAATCGAAGCTATGCCAAATGGTGGGGAAATTTCAATTCACATAAAAGAAATAAATGATGATGGTGTCATCATTCATTTAATAGATGAAGGAATAGGAATACCTGAAGAAAGAATTAAGAGATTAGGTGAACCTTTTTATAGTACGAAAGAAAAAGGGACTGGTATTGGATTAATGTTAAGTTATAAAATTATTGAAAGTCATCAAGGGACAATTAGTATCATGAGCGAGGTTGGTGTCGGGACAACAGTAACTATTTACTTACCGAAAGTACAAAGTAAACAATCTTTTTCTAATTGTGACGATAAATGTATAGCAATACGCACTAGTAGTAATTCTTAAATCAATTAATACCCAATAACAAAGCGATTAGTGAAAGCTAAGCTTTTTGTTATTGGGTATTTTTTATATTTAATTTAGTAAACTTTATCTTTTCTTTACCTTTGTTTTAATTTCTATTAAGTTTTAAACATTATATTATTATTTGTACAAAGCAATGTATAGAAATTGTACATTACTTTTAATATAGAAATGTGATTATTATTTGGAATATTGTAAGGAGGAGATTATGACAAGGTGAAAAAGCAAGAGAAGAAAAGTGGTAGAGTAGTACCTCTCCGGTTAAATATTTTATTCCTTTGTGTATTTTTATTATTTTCTGGCATCGTTATTCAGTTAGGGAAAGTGCAAATTTTTGATGGAGAAACATATAAAAATGAAGTAGAGAAGAGAGAAAATACAACCGTGGGTCTTTCTGTACCACGTGGAAAAATATTTGATCGTGAAGGAAATCCAGTAGTTGATAATAAGTCTTTACGTACGATTACATATACAAAGGTGAAAGGTGTAAAACAAGAAGAAATATTAAAATCAGCAAGACAACTTGCAGACATTATTGAAATGCCGCAAGAAGATATAGCTAAGTTAACTGAGACTGATAAGAAAGACTTTTGGATGCAATTAAATCCAGAACTTACACAAGACTTAGTATCAAAAAAAGAAATAGATAAATTTCGAGATAAGGATATTACCGGAAAAGAACTAGACAAAAAAATAGAAGATTTAAAAAGGAAGCGCGTTACAGATAAAAACCTTCAAGAACTAACGGCTAAAGATATAGAAGTGTTAGCTATTAAAAGTAAAATGACCTCAGGTTTTCAAATGGCACCTCAAATTATTAAAAAGGACGTTAGTGAACAGGAATATGCGGTGATTAGTGAAAATTTAGCGAAGCTTCCAGGGGTAGACGCATCAGTTGATTGGGAGAGAATCTATGTAAATGATGGGCTATTCCGTTCTGTTCTTGGTAACGTTTCAAATGCTGATGAAGGATTGCCACGTGAAAGATTAGATTATTATTTAGTGCGTGATTATAGCCGAAATGATAGGGTCGGCAAAAGTTATATCGAACAGCAATATGAAGATGTACTTCATGGTACGAAAAAAGAAGTAAGAAGTATTGCTGATAAACAAGGTAATACAATGAGAACGGAAACGGTTTCGGAAGGAAAAAGCGGAAAGAATTTAACTTTAACAATTGATATGGAATTACAGAAAAAAGTTGAAGAGAGCATAGAAAAAATATTAAAACAATATAAAGGATCAGAATCAATGTTAGACCGTGCTTTCGTAGTAATGATGAATCCGAAAAATGGCCAAGTATTATCAATGGCTGGGAAAAAGCTTGTAGAAAAAGACGGGAAAATGGAAGTAGAAGATTATGCTTTAGGCACGCTGACTAGTTCTTATGAGCTTGGATCAACGGTTAAAGGTGCGACAGTGTTAACAGGGTTCGAAACAAATGCAATAACTCCTGGAACACATTTTTATGATGCACCTATGAAGTTTAAAGGAACTAAGGAGAAGAAGTCTTGGAAAAATTTTGGTGATATAGACGATCTAAGAGCGTTACAAGTTTCTTCAAACGTTTATATGTTTAATATAGCATTAAAAATTGCTGGCGTGGATTATGTGAAAAATAGTTCACTAGATATTAAACAAGAATATTTTGATAAAATGAGATATTATTTCAGGCAATTTGGACTAGGCGTACAAACTGGTATTGATTTACCAAATGAAACTGCAGGACAAATCGGAAGAAAAGATAATCAGCCTGGTTTCTTATTAGATTATTCTATTGGACAATATGATACATATACACCACTTCAGCTTGCGCAATATATTTCGACTATCGCAAATGGAGGGTATCGAATGAAACCACAAATTGTTCAAGAGATTAGAGAACAAACCGTTCAAAAAGATGAGGTTGGTAAAGTAGTACAATCAATAGAACCCGTTGTTTTAAATAGAATCGATATGAAACAAGAATATATTAATCAAGTAAAAGAAGGGTTTAGAAAAGTATTTCAAGAAGGAGATGGAACGGGAGTAAGAGCGTTCCAAAAAGCACCATATAAACCAGCTGGTAAAACAGGGACCGCACAAACTGTATATGGCGGAGAAAATGATATTGGGCGAAATGAGAAAGGCGATCGTAGAGAATGTTATAACTTAACATTAGCTGGATATGCGCCATATGATGATCCAGAAGTAGCATTTTCTGTTGTAGTACCGTGGGTTGAAAATGATAAATCGGGCATTAACTCCGATATTGGAAAAGAAGTTTTAGATGCTTATTTTGATTTGAAAAATAAGCGATTAAATGGTGAAGCGCCAAAAACAGATGACTCTAAAGAGAATTAAAATGTACGAAACGTCTCTAGCATTCATGTGAACTAGAGGCGTTTTTATCTGGGAATAGATTAGAAATGAGGTATATATGAAGCCGTTTATTCTAAAATATTTGAGGAATATATGTAGCTATATCATAATAATAATTGGGATTATATTTATTAATAACTCTTTTTTTATTTTAATGGGCTAAAATAATTCTATTAACTATTCACGTTTTATAAAATAAATCATATATTGATAGCATAGGACAAGCAGAAACGCTTGTTCTAACCTCACAGAACACTCCTTATCACGGTTAGGCATCTACATAGGTAGATGCTTTTTTTATGTTGATGACTGAAAATTATTTATCAACATAATGTAGCAAGCATATTAGGACTATTAGGGGAAGATTACTTGTACAAATAACAGTATGCTTAATTAAAACAGTGAAATGTAAGGAGTGAGGAATAAGTGCTAAATATTTTAGTGGTTAATTTTCCAGCAGAAGGACATGTAAACCCTACATTAAATTTAGTAAAAGCCTTTACTGAACGAGGGGATCACGTACATTATATTACAACGGCAAACTTTAAGGATAGAATTGAAGATTTAGGAGCTACTGTACATACTCATCCGGATCTATTAAAGGAGATTTCTATTGATGCTGAAAGCTTATCTGGGTTAAATGCTTTCTTTCATGTGCATGTTCAAACTTCTTTATATATATTAGAAATTACGAAACAATTATGTGAAAGCATAAATTTTGATTTCGTAATTTATGATATATTTGGTGCGGGAGAGTTAGTAAAGGAGTATTTACAAGTTCCAGGTGTAGTTTCCTCACCTATATTTTTAATTCCTTCAGAGTTTTTGAAGACATTACCTTTTCATCCAAATGCAGATATGCTATTCCAACCAGAGGAAATCTCTGAAAAATTACTAAATCAGATGGAACATAAATTTGGAGTAAAACCAAAGAATAATCTTCAATTTATGAATAATAAGGGTGATGTTTGTCTCGTATACACAAGTCGTTATTTCCAACCTAATAGCGAATCGTTCGGAGAAAATAACATTTTTATTGGACCGAGTATTTCAAAGCGTAAAACAAATATAAAGTTTCCACTGGAATCACTTAAAGAGAAGAAAGTTATTTACATTTCAATGGGAACACTGCTTGAAGGACTCGAACCATTCTTTAATACTTGTATTGATACTTTTTCAGATTTTGATGGGATAGTCGTAATGGCAATTGGTGATAGAAATGATATTTCAAAAATAAAGCAAGCGCCAGATAATTTTATAATTGCTCCATACGTACCTCAATCAGAAATATTAAGTGAAGCAGATGTTTTTATTACACATGGCGGTATGAATAGCGTACACGATGCCATTCATTATAATGTCCCATTTGTAATAATACCGCATGATAAAGATCAGCCTATGATAGCGCAAAGATTAACTGAACTGGAAGCAGCACATAGACTATTGAAAGAACATGTTAATGTGCACACTTTAAAAGAGGCCGTAACAGATGTTCTTTCAAATGAAAAGTATAAACATGGTATAAGAAAACTTAATGATAGCTTTATAGAATGTGGTGGTTCAAAAGAAGCAATTATAGTTATTGAATCTCTTTTAAATAAAGTAAAACTTTAATCGGTTGAGGTTTTTACTGCCCGCAAAAAGCAGGATAAATAGTCGTAACTGTATACAAGCATAGAGGTTTTCACCTTTATGCTTGTATATTCTTATCCAGCAAATTGCACAGCAGTATTTGCATGTAAAAAAGCAGTATCAAAAACGGGAACAGCAAGATCATTTTGGGAGATGAGTAAAGGTATTTCAGTGCAGCCTAATAATATGCCTTCAGCGCCGTTTTGAATTAATGATTTTGTAATTTGTAATAGCTTTTCTTTAGATGTTTTTGAAATGATCCCTCTACTTAATTCATCTAATATGACATGATGGATAAAAGTTCTTTCCTCGTCATTTGGGATAATTGTCTCAATGTTATATTTCGCTAATCGTGATTTATAGAAATCTTGCTCCATCGTTTGTTTTGTTCCTAATAGTCCGATACGTTTTATATTCTGTTCTACCATTTCTTTAGCACTTACATCACCAATGTGAAGAAGCGGGATAGATATTGCTTGTTCTACCTCCTCGGCAAATAGATGTACGGTATTTGAACACATTAATAAACATTCAGCCCCAGATTTTTCAACTTTCTTTGCAACTGTAACTAGTTCATTTTTCACTTCTTCATATTGATGGTTTTGTAATAAAGTAGTTACTTCTCCAAAGTCCATACTATATAAAACTAACTTTGCATTTTGATCGTATTGAGAGAGTGTAAGTGTATTAATATGTTTATAGTATAATGATGTAGATTCCCAACTTAATCCTCCAATCAAACCAATAACTTTCATAATGCATTCCTCCCGAAACGATTTTGAATTTATTATTTCATAATTCCGATAAGAATACAATGATTTAAATGCACTGTTTAATAAAAAATAAAAATAGTAAGAAAAGTATTGAAATTTACATTTTTTAGTGCCATAATACGAATTACAAATTAATACTTATCCAGAGAGGTGGAGGGAACGGCCCTAAGAAACCTCAGCAACCCCTATGCAATTTTATAGGAAGGTGCTAATTCCGCAGAGGACACGATGTGTTTTTTGAAAGATAAGAGGATTCTTGAACGTGAAAGAAAATGACCTCTTATGTAAGAGGTCATTTTTTTGTTGTATAGAAAGGGAGTGTCGATGCATAATTCATTTTTAAATTAAATATAGAGTAATAAAAGTTAACTAATATGAGAGGAGAATTGTCATGAACAAATTATCAACAAAGTTAGTAGTAGCAATCGGTATTGGAGCAGCATTATACGGGATATTAGGACTTTGGGGATTTTCTATTGCACCGAATACATTTATTAAACCAGCATTAGCTATATTAACTGTTTTTGGAGCATTATTTGGTCCAGTGGCAGGACTGTTAATCGGACTTATCGGTCATACCGTAACAGATACGATTGCTGGCTGGGGTATTTGGTGGGGCTGGGTTATTAGTTCAGGTATTATTGGTTTTTCAATGGGTCTTATTCAAAAAAGAGTTGGTTTTAGTGTGAAAAACGGGTCGTTTAACAAGGGGGATATTTCTTATTTAGCAATTACTGGGTTAGTTGGTATTGTCATTGCTATTATATTTGCTGGGGCATTCGATATTATTGTGATGGGAGAACCATTTGACAAAATTGTTATACAAGTATTAGGAGCGACAATTTCCGATGTTATCGTTTTCTTAGTACTTGGATTGCCACTTACAATTGGCCTGGCAAAATCCAATAAGAAACATACACATTTAAAAATTGAAAAGTAGGGATGTTAACATGCAACCAATTATTTCGTTTGAACAATTCACCTTTCAATACGGGCATGCTGCGCAGCCTACTTTAAGTGATATTACCTTTCATATATACCCTGGGGAAAAAGTGCTAATTGCTGGACGAAGTGGTTCAGGAAAGTCGACATTAGCTCATTGTATCAATGGGCTAATTCCATTTTCTTATGAAGGGATTAGTACAGGTAACGTATTAATTGCCGGTAAAGACCCGAGGGAAGGAAGTATTTTTGAGCAAAGTAAACAGGTAGGAACCATTTTGCAAGATCAAGATGCTCAATTTATTGGTCTGACAGTAGAAGAAGATGTAGCTTTTTATTTAGAAAATGAATGTGTAAATCAAGATGACATGAAAAAGATTGTTTCGGACTCATTAAGAAAGGTGAAGATGCATACGTTTCATAAACAAAGTCCACATGAATTATCAGGAGGTCAAAAGCAAACAGTTTCTCTTGCTGGTTTATTAACAACAAATGCGGATATATTATTGTTCGATGAACCGTTAGCGAACTTAGATCCGCTAAGCGCCTTACATACGATAGAACTTATGAAAGATATACATGAGCAATATAATAAAACGATTGTTATTATCGAGCATAGGATAGAAGAAATTTTAAAGCTGGATTTAGACAAAGTTATATTAATTGATGAAGGTAAAGTCATTGCAATAGGAACACCAAAAGAAATCTTAGCGTCAAATATATTACCATGTATTGGCTTAAGAGAGCCTATTTACATTGAAGCATTAAAGAGATTACATTTTGATCGTAATAATGACGTAATATATCCAATGGAAAACCTTCAAAAGGAAAAGGTAAGCAACGTTATAAAAGAGTGGATGGAGAAACAAGTCATATTAAAAGGGAATGCTAAAAACAAGGAATTACTTAAAGTGGAGAATTTATCATTTTCATACCCTAATAAACAAAAAGTATTAGAAAATGTAAACCTTTCAATATATGAAGGAGAAATTGTGGCACTGTTAGGACATAATGGAGCAGGGAAATCAACATTAGCTCATAGTCTTATAGGCATAAACAAAATGAAAAATGGGAAAATCTTGTTAAAAGGTGAAGATATTAGTTCTTGGTCTATTCGTAAACGTGGGGAAATCATATCTTACGTGATGCAAAATCCAAATCATATGATTACACAGCCTACTGTTTTTGAAGAAGTTTCATTTACATTAACATTACATAATTTTTCTAAGGAAGAAATTAAGAATAAAGTAGAAGGAACTTTAAAAATTTGTGGTTTATATCCATTTCGTAATTGGCCAATTCAAGCACTGAGCTATGGACAAAAAAAGAGATTAACAATCGCGTCTGTATTAACAACAAATCCTAAGCTTATCATATTAGATGAACCGACAGCGGGACAAGATTATTATCATTATAAACAATTTATGTTGTTTATTAAAAAACTAGCTAAAAAGGGAATCTCATTTGTTTTTATCACTCACGATATGAATCTCGCACTAGAATATGCAGACCGTGCAGTAGTTCTACATGAAGGGAAAATTATTGCGGATAATACAGTGTCTAATGTATTTGGCGATCAAGAAACGTTACAAAGAGCCAACTTAAGAGAGAGTTCTTTAATCAAGCTTGTTAAATTTAGTGGGATTGTATGTCCAGAAAAATTTATGGAGCTTTATTTAGATAGTAATAGGAGGGAGGAAGGTGCATAGTACATATTTTTATCGTATGGATGGGGTAGTGAAATTGTTTTTATTTATTTTTTGTATGACGATTACTTTTTTGTTTTTTGATTTTAGGTTGTTGCTAATTTTATTTATTATTGGGTGTATCGGACTTGGAATTGCTAAAATTCCATTTCGTAAAATTTTAATTATTTTTAGTTTCATATTTACATTTAGTTTATTAAACTCTGTCATGATTTTATTTATTACACCAACTCATGGATCTGAATTAACTGAATCATATACTTCATTTTTGCATATTGGATATGCAAAAATTACATATGAAACATTATTTTATGCAGCTACACTTTCATTAAAGTATTTTACGTTATTACCATTTACACTTCTTTTTATTTACACGACAGATCCAAGTGAATTTGTAAGTAGTTTAAGTAAACTTGGTATTCATTATAAGATTACATATGCAATAAATATTGCACTGCGTTATATTCCTGACATCCAGTCTGAGTATAAAATTATTAAACACGCGCAAGAAGCGAGAGGAGTGGCTTTTGAAAAAGGAGAAGCAAGTTTATGGGTTCGTATGAAGAACCGTGTTTTAATTTTCTGGCCACTAATCATTCATTCTCTAGAAAGAATAGATACGGTTTCAAATGCAATGGATTTAAGAGGATTTGGAAAGAAGGATAAACGTACATGGTTTTATACAAGTAAGGCGAAACGTAAAGATTTCATCGTTTTATTTGCCGGTGTTTTCATATTCATTGTTGCCGTATATTTAAAATTAAACGTATTTCAAAACTTTTGGTATCCATTTTAAAGCACTCTTTAAACGAGTGCTTTTACTTATTTTTATGTAGACATGCTCAAAAAAGGGATATACACATAATGTATAATACGAACCAGTTAAAATGATCAACTACCTATTAGTTTTCAAACCAAAAGGAGGAGAAAATATGAGTTACGGTGGTTCTTGTGGTTTTGGTGGAGGTTTCGCTTTATTAGTTGTGTTATTCATTCTATTAATAATTGTAGGATGCAGCTGCTGGGGCGGAGGATACTAATTTTTAATTAGTCTTCACAAATGTAAACTAAAAAAACATTGAAGATACTTATGTATCGAAACAAATAAAAAAGGAGCGACTATGCTCCTTTTTTATTTGTTTTAATGCGTATTCTTACTATATTTCGGGAACGTAATCGTTAAAGTCGTTCCTTTACTAACGATACTTCGGATTTTTAAACTTCCATGCATCGTTTCAATAATCTTAACAGCAACCATCGTACCTAAACCGGTTCCTTTTGTTTTTGTACTAAAATACGGTTCACCGAATCGATGTATTTGCTCCTGTGACATTCCAACTCCGTTATCTTCAATTCGTATTTCAACTTTACTATTATTGATAGATGAGGAAATATTTAAGGTACCACCATTAGGCATTGCTTCAATACTGTTTTTTATTAAGTTTAAAAAACATTGTTGAAAGTGCTGTTTATTACCAACAATGACTGCCTCAGAAAAATCCTGTGTAATATGTATCGTATTCATATTACACAATGGAAATATCATATTAATAACTCGATTTAACTCTTGTTTTACTGAAATTTGATCTGATTTTTCTGGAGCAGGTTTGGCAAACGTTAAGTAATCATCGATAATTTCTTGGGCACGATTTAACTCTTCAAGTATATGTTTAATATATTCGTCTCTTGATTCAGGAGTTAAATTTGGTGTTTTTAAAAGCTGAGTAAATCCTTTTACAACCGTTAAAGGATTCCTTACTTCGTGCGATATACTTGCAGCGAGTTGGCTAACAATCTCCATTTTTTCCATTTTAATTAATTTTGAGCGCATTAATACAGCATCTTTTATAACTTCATTTATATAAACAATAAATAACATCAAAGTAGTCGGTAATACCATGAAATAAATAATATACAAATTATTCACTTCAAAATCTGATAAAGTTAATACAATTAAAGTTGTAAATATTGCTAGGAAAAAGGTTAAAAACATGGAAAAAGCTACTTTAAGTTTTCTATTATATGTATTAAATTTTGAAGATGCGAGTGCTGTAACGATGAACATTGTTCCGTAAACAACAACTGTCAGCATGTTAAAGCCATAAAATAAAAATCTTGTAATTAATAAAATTGTAAACAATATGATACCGACAGGGAATCCACCATAAAGCGTACCTATTATGACCGGAATTTGTCTTAAATCATGAATACAACTTTCATCCATATAGATAGGGTATCGCATACATAAAATAAGCGGGATACTAGAACAAAGGGTAATCAGTAGTATTTTATATTTCTTTAAATAGTGCCGGCTATCATATATGAAATAAAAAACAAATATACTACATAAAATGTATAGAAGATTATTTAATACGTTTTGATTAATATAAACAAAGTCCATAATATTTGCCTCGTTATTCTGAATTTACTTAACATATGTATTATACATGATAACATGTGTTAAGGTGAATAAACCTTGTTAATACAAGATTTGTTTGGCTTTTTGTTATAAAATGCAAACATTCTGCAAACGTTAGCTATCCAAAGGTACTTTTACCAAAATTTTTTACTCCTTCTTCCTGCATGTTCGGTAAAACATGAGAATAAATCCTAAGAGTTAATGAAATGTCTGTATGACCTAATCTCTCACTGATAATTTTAGGGTTAACTCCTTGTTTCAATATTATAGTTGCGTGTGTATGTCTTAAATCATGAATTTTAATTTTTTCACTACTGCATTTTTTATTTCTTTATAAAACTTTCCCTGAAAGCATTTCTGTATAAACCCCCACCCGATTTATTACAATTAATTAAATCTAAATCTTGATAAGCAGAACCCATTCGTAATAAGAAACGTTTGGATGAAATTCTAAATAAATATAAAAACACTAAAGGAGAGTAAGGTATGAAAAAACAGGTGTTGCAAGAAAAGTGGACGAGCTAGGTCGTGTAGTAATTCCGGTAAGGGTTTATTTGGGAAGTGGCTGTAAAACTGATGTTGGCAGTACATGCGGTAGTAAAAGGGAGATGGACATATTTGATTTTTGATTATATCTCATAAATACCTCCTTTTAAAAATTGAATATTAAGTAATTTCCGATAAATTATTAGTAACTGAGTTTGTAGGTATATGTTTAATGTGAAATGTTTTTTCCTTCAAAGTATATGCCAATAAAATAGAGGTGTTCATATGGGATATATAATCAATACTTGGTTGTTAGGAGGATGTTGTAATCATAGGAAAGGAAATGAAGGTACAAAGTTTATAGACAAGCGATTGTATTTTAAAAAAGCGTTCTTGTAATAAAATTTAAAGTTTATTAAAAAGAAGGAATGAAGGAAGATGTAAAAGATTTTGAAAGGTCCATAAAAAAAGAATTCAGTAAAACTCTGAATTCTTCTACACGTATTTTTATTTGTTAATCCATTTAGAAATAATAGGATAATGAAAGTCTTTTTCTTGTAGCACATATAAAATTCCTTTTATAGGTCCAAAAATTAACAAGAGAAACAGTATTAGATATAAAGGAGCTACCCCGAAAATAAAAAAAGCGTTATTTGAAGCCAAGTCTAAATTAGATAAAGATAGCATTAAGATTCTTATTATAAAAAGATTCCAAATCACTGTGATTATCCAAATGAATAGTTGGTAAAAAACAGCTTCAAGGATATTTTTTCGAATGTTTTGTGATTTGCATACAAAATAGAAAACCAAAGGTATATAAAAAATTGTGACACTAAAGAAAATAAGAATAAAAAAAGATAATAATGTAAGAAAATGCATAATTAATTTTATGTTCTTTTCTTGAGTTAGGATCATTAAGGTCCTCCTATATTTATGAGATTTGTTGTGGCTATTAAAATATGTACTGTTGGTAATTATAACATGAAAATGGATTGTAATAGAATAATGCATTAAAAAGAACAAGTAATAAATTAAACAAAAGCTTTATTTTATTATAGATAAATAGGTGACTCAGCAATTGTGCTAGCCGAGTCACCTAGTACTATGGAACCAAATAATGCTCTTTTTCTATATGTAGTTATGTGGAGTTCTTAGAGGCTAGCCCAATAGACAGTTAAGGGATAAATAAAATCATTTTAGAGAGTTTTACATTTTATTATGTTAATGCTACAACAGCAAGAGTTAAGCCCAACGTATTTAATGTATTAGAATATGGTCCTACATTAACAGTAAGAGTACTTGTTATACCTGGAGGTGTAGTGAAAATGGCGGGTGCTGATACAGAAGTGAATCCTGCAGTATATCCTAGAGAAGTACCTGAGCCAATGATTGGATTATTATTCAGATACATAGTTATACCTGCCGAATTACCTCCTGGTTGAATAATAACTTGCACTTCATAGATTGCCAAATAGGTTCTTCCACCTTCAAGTAAAACAGTTGTTGGTGGTGTGAATGAGATTGCCGTACCATTAGAATTTACCACGGTATCTAGTGGAATCGCAGAGTTTACAGAAACTATTGATGGGGTAGTTTGAACAACATTTAAACTGTTAGCCGTGGGAGATGGACAAGAACAAGGGTTGTGAATATTAGAGTTGTTATCATTTTGGTAATTCACAAATAATCAAGCTCCTTTGCGTAAGATAATTTTTTATCTTATATAAAACGTAGCCTTTTTGTATCTAAGTTATTTTTAATAAGTTTTTAAAGATAAGTCGAATATTGTTGGTCAGTCGACTTTTGAAATTATTTGAAACTCTAGGATTTCAAAGTGCGTTTGATAAATATATATGAATGTTTTTTAAGGACATTACTGTAAGTTAGGAAACATAATAAAATAGTTATTTTAATAAAAAACGGGAAAATGAGGGGAGTAAAAGAAAAAGAAAAAGAACCCTTTATATAAAGGATTCTTCTGGTGATTTAATATATCAATTACATTCGTGGTAATATTCATCACATGAATCGTTATTATCGTTACAGCATATACAAAATGTTTTTTGAACAAATAAACTAACTACACTAGTAGAACCTTCCTGCTTTGTAAGAGTAAGACTTTGAAAATCTTCAACTTGAAATATTTTTGTTTGAACAGGTTGTAATGTAGTAGTAATTGGTACGCTAGATCTTCTTGTTAGAATAGTTACTTGAACGGGTGCACTCATACCGACAACGAATAACTGAATTAATGTTTTATTATGATTGTTTGTAAAATCCTCAAATACAGTTTGTGGAGCGGTGGTTTCAAGGAAAACTGACACAGGTATATTTCCATTTGCATTTTCTGCAGAACCAGCTATCGTATGAGTTTCAATAAAACATTTATTTTTTTGATTGTTGGAATGTGATTGGTTTTTATAATATTTTTTACCATCTTTATAAAAGTAATCAGCCATATGAATTTAAAGCTCCCTTCTTTTAGATATCTATATAGTCTATTTAATAAAGTGAAGTAGTGCTTGTACAACATAATAAAATCCGCCCTCGTAATTACCTAAAAATGTTATTTGGAAATTAAAGAGCGCCATTCAAGGCGCTCTCGGATAAATATTAATATTGAAAAAGAATACCACATTATATTTTATGCATGTTCTTAATAAATGTGCAGTTTTTTAGCAAAATCCTTATTTGAAAACAAGAAGCCCTAGAGTTAGGGCTCTAGGGCTTTTTGTTTTGGTATTCCCACATGGTTTTTCAAAAAGAATAGAACATATTGAAGATAACATGTGAATGTTTCATAAATGTATCAAAAAAGTGAATAAAATTGCTATTGCAGAAGAAGCAGAAATGAAGTTTCTAATACGTAAGTACGTGAAAGGTATTATTTCCAATGGATAAAATACCCATGGGACACCTAATCATTATTTTATCGGGGGAAAAGAATATGTTATGAACTTGGTTGAATGAAAAAATGAAAATTTTACTTTTAGAGTGAAACTAAACAAAAACGCTATTTTATTAGAAAAGGAGAATGAAAATGGTGGTCCAGTTAATTCACGAACAAACATATAAAAGTCAGTATGATTTAGAAAATGCAGTAGAAAAATTCTACGATAGTCTCCCAGAAGAATTCGGAATGTTAGAGGACGAGGATATCAAGAAATTCGATCATATAAGCGGAGTATTTGAGGCGACGGCCGTAATGGAGAATGGTTTGAAATTGAAGATAGAAATATTCTTTGCGGATGATGCAGACGAAGATGAATCATGGGTTTGTAAAGCTTATCAAGTAGCTAAATAAAAACTTCATTTGAAAGGAAGTGATCAGGGTGGAAGTTCAATATGATGCGCAGGGCCGAATGAAGTACCATCCCGATTACCATCCGAATCCTAAGAAGCCGTATACAACGAAAGAATTAGCCTACATATGTAAGTATTATGGATTCGGAAAGGTGAAGGGAAGCGCTTTAGCATTAGGAAGAACAGAATCAATGATAAGGCAGCTAGTAAATACTCTCCGGAAGAATGGAATGTTTGAAAAATATAAAACTATGGGTGAGTAATTAAAATAAAATTTTCATTTTATAGAAATAAAAACCCTAGTTTCCTAGGGTAATGGTATAACAGCCAAATATATTTTATTCGTTTATATCGTAACTTAATATTACGTTAAAAACATCAGGTAAATGAAACCAATTGTAGAAAATAAGAGCGGTTAGCAAAAGCTAACTGCTCATCTCCAAGGGGGAACAAAGAGAAAATCTAATGTCATATATAGTATTGAAGTAATATTTAGTTTTATTCGTGAAGAATTACGTTTAACTTAATGCATAACCAACGATTAAAGTTAGTGTTAAAAACACTGATAATAACAATGTTAGCAGAACTGTTACTATGCTTCTAAGCATTGCTATCCAATTACCTGTTTTAGAGAATCCTTTAATACCAGCAAAAAAAGTTCCTATTGAAAAAATGAGTATAAAAAATAAAGGGTGAAAATAAACTATATTTATAAACGACGCATTCATTTCAGGTGTGCATACTTCAAGATATACAAGAAAAAAAGCAATGCAAACGAATGAAAAAATAAAAGACCATAAATTTATATTATGCTTCATAGGTTGCTCCTTTGTTATCAAAATATTTCTATTAAATTTTAATGGGAAATATAAGAAAAAGATAGTGGTTATAAATTGGAATAAATTTTTTAACAAAATAATCCTTTTGTTTAAAGAAAAATAAGCTACCAAGTTACATTTATTAGAAATATTTTCTGAGGTATTCTTAAGAAGATGGGAATAGAAAGAATATCTTCGAGAGGAAAGGGATTAATTTATGTTAGGAAATTGGTTGGATAAATTAAAAGAACCTAAATGTATACAAAGATATAAACTTATTAATAGTCATGACAATGAAAATTTTAAAACTGGTAAGATGGGGATAGTTAGTTATTTTAAATGTGAAAAGTGTGGGAAAGAGAAGGAAATCAGCAAATATACTAATGATGTTAATAGTGACTATTGGGATATTTAAAACAACATTCGAATATCGTCCAGCTAGAAAACTAGAGGACACCAATTTTTAGAGCCGCGATAAAATTGTTTTAAGAAATGGTGTTCTCTTTATTTTGAAAGGGGATTCGGGAAATGAAGGTATTAGAATAGAAATGTTTAAAAAACGCATAGATTGATAAAAAGTAAAGGGCGAATTCCTTATGAGAATAAGGAATATTATCATTTTTGTTACCATTTTCTTCTATCCTTATATATAATTAATTTGTATTTTATATATAAATTAGGAGGGAATTTATGACTACAAATAAGGACTACATTCGTTATATCCGGGGAAAAGTAGGGCATGATTTAATATTTCTTAATTTTGCTGGAGGTATTGTTTATAACGAACGAAATGAAATTCTTTTACAAAAACGGGGAGATAGAAATGAGTGGGGTCTACCAGGTGGTGCTATGGAACTTGGAGAATCTCTTGAAGAAACCGCTAAACGAGAAATATTTGAGGAGACAGGATTAAATGTTGAGGTTGAACATCTTATAGGTGTCTACTCTAAATATTCTGGTGAGTTTCCGAACGGAGATAAAGCTCAGACTATCACTCATTGTTTTCAATGTAAGCCAATTGGCGGAGAACTTACTGTAGATGGTATTGAGACTTTGGATTTAAAATACTTCCCAATAGACCAAATACCAAAATTATTCACAAAACTACACGAAGATGCCTTAGAAGATTGGCTTTCCAAAAGAAAAGGTGTATTTAGATAAAACACTTTCAAATTAATTATCCATAATCTTTAACTAACGGGCGCTTTAATTGAGTAAGAAAATAAAAACTTTTAACTTCCGCTAAAGATAATTATGTTAATGATTTAGTGCTGGCAGTCCTGTTAAGGACAAGAAGAGGAACGTATAAAAATAGAGTTGTAGAAATAGAAAGAGTGGATTCCATGTGAGAGAATAGGGATCCACTTTTTTTCTTGCAACTGATAAAGAGACACTATATCTGACTTACATAAATATCCTAGTTGTTCAAATTTGTCCTTGCTAATGGTACCATTAGCGTCATGGAGGGATATTATGTTTACTTTTAGATAATGCTTTAAGTTAAGTCTTTACAATTAAGCCCATTAAACAAAAGCCTTTAAATATAGAGCGTACAACTTTCATGAAGATGCGCCCTAAAAGAAATATTAAGTATGTATTATTTCTTTTCTTTAACTTCGTATTTAGCTTCAATAAAATTTAATAATTTACCTTTTGGATCATCATTTTCTTATATTCCCTTATCGTGTTGTATAATTGATTACGAGTTACTCTTTCTATTTTGATGTTCCTCTACTTTCTTATCATATACCTTAGAGAAGTCATCCTTGTTTTCTTTAGCTAATTGATAAACTGCTTCTTTCCACTGTTCTCTATCCATGCCTAACAGGTGGGGAGAACTATTCGCAATAACTACACTAACTTCTTTTACATCTTTACCTTTAGCTTCTAATATTGGTTTTGTACCTTTTCTTGCATCCTCTACCCCTTCTAAGATGAGTTTATGCGTGTCTTTATACTTATCAGGTACTTTTACGTTCTCCATTCGGTCTAAAGCTTCATCCAAAATACTTGCCGTTTTGAATACCTCTTTATACTTTTCATCACCTTTTAGTGCATAACCTAAACCTATTATTATGTCATCCTTATTAAAGTTAAAATCTAGTAATTGTTCATACATGTAACTTGGATACTGTTCCTCAGATATTGTAGTTTTCAACATTGCTTTACTAGTTTCTTCAGTCTTAGGAGTAGAATCTTTATCTCCTAGCCCACAACCGAACAATAATAGAACTGGCACTGTCAACGCTATGAGTTTCGTTGCTTTCATTATGTATTCCCCTTTTAGAAAGTATTGTAATTAATTAACATATTGTACCATAACATAAATTATGAATATTAGATATATAAATTCCCTATCTTTACCGTGGAATGCATTTATTGTAATAATGAAGAATATGATACACATGCTTGGAATTGAAAAAAATTTATAGCTCGTGAAATAAACATATACAAGGAAAAAGACATATTTATATTGTCCTCACCCTTACCGTCCATTTTGTCTAAAATATGGGTAGTCAAACCCACACATTAGTACACAATTGGAAACATAATCAGTATATTAAGAAAAAATGTGTGAATTATTTAAACAAAAAAGTGTTAGCAAGTTTGCAAACGAACTTGCTAACACTTATACAAAATAGACATAAATTATCGCTGATATGTCTTCCTCAATAATAGCCATAATCAATTAGAACACACTAGTACGAAACGCTCATAAAACTATTTTTAATATACATGACAATAGTATAAACTCTTTATTTTTTTTAATAATTTAGGGTTATATCCTTTCTGCATTAGCCGCTTTTAACCACGCTTCGTAGAATTCTATAACTGATGCATACCGTTCTGTCCGATTGTCACTTACAGCACGATGGGCTACCTCATATAATTCCTTACTTGCTTCCCATTTTATAAAAGAACGATCTTTTTCACCGCCTAAAAGTGAGAAAGCCATTGCTCCCATATTAAATACATTTGTTCTTTCATCAATTATAGCATTTAGTTCAAATTCTTCTGGTGACATAAAACGGGAGGAACCCCATAGCCGGCCCATTTTATTTATGTAAGGTTTCTTACTGTATAAATCTATATCACAAATTTTTGTTTCGTTTGTATTAAAATTATATAAAATACTACCGTCATAAAAATCTATCGCTACATAATTTTTCTTTTCTACATAAGTATGGAAAGAAAAAATGGAATGTAAGGAATGAATTCGTTCTATAGCAGATAAATGTCTAAATTTATAAAATGGTGAGTTTGGATTTTTATATTTTTCAGGAGATGGGAAACGCCAATGCGAATGAAGACATTCCCCATCAAACCAATCGAAAATTAATACATATCCAGATTGAACTGGAAAATGATCAATTAATCTTATGAGCGATTCATGCTTTAAATCTTCATAGATAGTAACTGAATTTTTTAGCCTTTTAATAGCATCACCCGCTGTTCCTTCATATGCAATTGTTTGTGCTCCTGCGTATTTGATAAATTTCTTATGCCCATCTTTTTCTACACCAAAACTTATATTACCTGAATCTTGCTGGTCAAAAACTGCAAATACGGTCCCTAATTTAATAAGCCAATCAAAATTATGATATTCTTTCAATTGGAATGTTACGTTATTTAACTGAATTTCCACGGAATTATCTTTCATAGATTACCTCACATTTAATATAATTAAGTTGTACATTCCACTATTTCGACATATTTTATGGAAATCCTATGCTAATAATATGAAATTTTATAAATATAATGATAAACACTTATAAAGAGGTGAATATAATGGACCAACAAATTGTTATTAAAGCATATCAAAAAGACTGGGTTGAAGAGTATATAAAAGAAAAAGAGAAATTCTGTTCCTTGTTAGGACAAGAGATAATCGCTGTTGAACATATAGGAAGTACTGCAGTAGAAGGATTAGGAGCTAAACCTCTTATTGATATGATGATTGGCGTAACAGACTTGCAAATTACTGAAAACTGGATTGAAGTTCTATCGGAAATTGGATATGAGTATGTTCCAAAAGATGCAACCAATTGGCGTTTTTTTAGAAAGGGAAAATGGAGAGCGGGTACTCATCATTTGCATGTTTATCATTATAATAGCGAAGAATGGAGAAACAATATTTTATTTCGGGACTTTCTAATAAGCCATGAATGGGCACGTAAAGAATATAGAGAATTAAAAGAGATGCTTGCTATTACATATGCTTTTGATCGTGTGTCGTATACAAAGGCAAAAGCGCCGTTTATTCGAAAAATATTAGAATTAGCTAGAACTCAATAAATTTATAGATTCTTATCTAACTAGTTTTGAAACCTCTTCCTATACTTTTTATAGGGAGGGGATTTTTTGTTTTTTTCATGACAAAATATATAATTTCTAATTATTGGAGGCAAACTATTTTATTTATTTTGATATTTCTAGTACATTGGAAATATTAAGGGGGAATTAAGCAATGAAAGCTATTGTACATCAATATAAAAAAGGATTAGAGGGATTAGAATATAAATTTTCACCTGAGATAAGTCCTAATGCAGGTGAAGTAAAAGTAAAGTTAAAAGCTGCAGGATTAAATCATAGGGATTTATTTATTATAAATAATAGAAAAGAAATGGATCTATCATTAGTAATAGGGTCAGATGGATCAGGAATTGTTACAGAAATAGGAGAAGGAGTTTCAAATGTTACACTACATACAGAAGTTATTATTAATCCTAGTATTGGATGGGAACATGCTACTGAAGTACCGGAGTTACCGGAAGTGCTAGGTGGACCAAAGGATGGAACGTTTGCTGAATATGTAATTGTACCAGCTGAAAATGTAGTAGAAAAGCCGTCATATCTTACTTGGGAAGAATCAGGTGTTTTATCTTTATCCGCACTAACTGCATATAGAGCGCTTTTTACAAAAGGTAGATTGAAGTGCGGCGAACACGTTTTAATTCCGGGAATAGGCGGTGGTGTTGCTACATTTGCCATGTTATTCGCGAAAGCAATTGGCGCAAAAGTGAGTGTTACTTCAAGGGTAGAGAATAAAAGGGAACTTGCTGAGAAATATGGTGCAGATATTTCTTTTCATAGTGCTGGAAATTGGGAAGAGAGCTTACAAGGTGAAAAAGTAGATTTAATAATAGATAGTATAGGTCCGGCAACTTTTTTGAAATATTTTGATGTATTAAAAACAAATGGAAGAATCGTGAATTTTGGTGCAAGCTCAGGAGATAAAATTGAATTACCATTACGCGCGCTATTTTACAATCAAATTGATATTATGGGAACATCCATGGGTAGCGGTGAGGAATTTAATGAGATGATAAAGTTTATAGAAAAACATCAAATTAAACCAATTATTGATAAAGTTTACTCGTTAGAAGAAGCAATTCGAGCACTAAGCCGTATGGAACATGGAGAACAATTCGGAAATATTGTACTTCAAATGAATTAAAAAATATGATTTTGCAATTAGTATATTTAAATGAATATGTTATGTATCCCAAACATGAAAAAATACGAACAGCCTTATTATAAAGGCTTACCAGCTTTATACATAAATAGCGTATAAAATTTGTTTTATAATTGTCATATGATTAATAGTAAAATGAGAATTAGATGAAAAAAGTTTAAGCCTATTTTCATAATGGTATTGTATACTGTGTAAATCAAGAACACTTGTATGTAAGGAGAGAGTTTAATGAATTACACAGTATTTCAGTGGTTTAATAATTTTGCTGATTCATCCAAACTATTAGATACGTTAATGGTTGCTATTACAAATAGCGCTGCATACGTAGCCGTTCTATTTATGCTTATCTTATGGTTTAATAATGGAAAGAAAGAGAATGCAATTAGAAAACAATATACAGTTTTATATACGACGCTTTCGGTTATTTTTGCATTATTAGTAAATGTTCTTATACACGCAGTATATTACCATCCGCGTCCGTTCGTATCACATGATGTACATCAATTAGTACCACACGCAGCAGATTCATCATTCGTTAGTGATCATTCTGTACTTGTATTTTCAATCGCCTTCGTATTTATTCTTAGAAGAGAAAAACTGAAATATATCGCGCTATTATGGGCAGTGTTAGTCGGTATATCACGTATGTACGTAGGTGTTCATTACCCTTTAGATATACTTGGTGCAGCATTCTTAACACTTGTTACGAGCGTTTTAGTAATGCAAAGTACACGTATGTTTGAACCAATAGCGAAACTTGTATTCAAAATGTATGCATTAGTAGCGAGACGAATTCCTTTCTTAGCAAAATATAACCATATTGCATAATTTTCTTATAAAAAGTTCCCCTTTGGAAATCCAGAGGGGAACTTTTTATAGTAAATAAGAAAGGAGTTTAGAGTGCTATGCAATCAAGTTTTGGTGAAGTTAATATTCAGAAATTTCACGCACTGTATTTTAATTAAATAAAACAAAAACAAAAAATAACAATAGTTAGTTTCGTATTGTTTTAAAGGAATTAAAAAGAAAACTTCGAAACATATAGTATCGCAAACAAAAACTATAAATTTTCAATCGCATCTTCGTACGAATCCATTCCAAAAGAGAGGAGATAAGTATGCAGAAACTTCAAACGAATAAAGGCGCTCGATATATGATGATTGCTTTTATTATTTTGTTTCTTATTATGATTTTGCGTATATTCTATATTCAGGCAGTAGGAGTCGTGCATAATGTGAATGTAAAGGATCTCGCGAATGAACAACATAATAAAAAAGGTGTTTTAGAAGCGAATCGTGGTACTATCTATGACCAAACCGGAAAGGTGTTAGTACAAGATTCTACAACGTATCGAGTTGTTGTGAATTTAAAAGGAAAAGATAAAGTGAAAAATAAAGATGAAACCGCACAACAATTAGCCGATGCGCTTGAAATTGATAAAGAAGAAGTATTAAAAAACTTTCATGAAGGGCGTACGCAAGTTGAAATTGGGAAAATTGGTCGGAACTTATCTAGGGAAAAGAAGGAAAAAATTAATGATTTAAAAATACCAGGTGTATCTTTTATGTCGGAAAAAGCAAGAGTGTATCCGAATGAAGACTTTGCATCCTATATACTTGGTTTTGCTAGACCAGATGATAAAGGGAATACGGAAGGGAAGTTTGGGCTTGAAAAGAGTTTGGATAAATATTTGCGCTCTACAAACGGGAATATAGAATATGTGGGTACACGAAGGGGGATTCCGCTTACAAATGATATAGGTAAAGTAGAACCAGCTAAAAATGGGAATAATGTATATTTAACGCTTGATAAACAAATTAATAGTTTTTTAGAAGAAGCGATGAACAAAGCACAAGAGCATTATGATCCTTCTATGTTAATTGGCATTATTGCTGATCCAAAAACAGGAAAGGTTTTAGCGATGTCTAGTAAACCTAGTTACAATCCTAATGTAGGTGATATCGAATACTTTTTAAATGATCCGATTGCAAATGCATATGAACCAGGTTCAACAATGAAAGTTTTTACGTTAGCAGCTGCCATTAATGAAGGTGTATATAACGGAAAAGAATATTTTCAATCTGGAAAATATTCCGTTGGTTCATCTGATATAAAAGACCATAATGGTGGATTTGGATGGGGATCAATTACATTTGATGAAGGTTTTGAAAGGTCATCAAACGTAGCTTTTTCTATTTTAGAAGATCAGTTACTGAAACCAAATAAATTTAAGCAATATATGAATAAATTTGGATTCAATCAAAAAACAGGAATAGATTTACCTGGAGAAAGTAAAAATACTTTATTATTAAATACGCAAATTCAACAAGTTACAACTTCTTTCGGTCAAGGTTCTACAGTAACCCCGATTCAATTAATCCAAGCGGCTACTGCAATAGCAAATGACGGGAAAATGATGCAACCATATATCGTTGATAAAATTGTAAATCCAACAAACAAAGAAGTTATTATGGAAAATCAACCGAAAGAAATTGGAAATCCGATAAAAAAAGAAACAGCGGACAAGGTTAGAAGCTTAATGGAGCGTGTTATAACATCTTCAAAAGGAACTGGTACAATGTATAAAGTGGATGGTTATCCAATTGGAGGTAAGACCGGAACAGCACAAATCCCGAATCCTGAAAACGGCCGATATATGGAAGGGAAAGAGAATTACATTTTCTCCTTTTTAGGAATGGCTCCAATTGATGATCCGGAGTTAATCGTATACTTAGCTATTAAGCAGCCAAAGTTAAAAGGAGATGAGTATGGAGCTCAGCCTCTTGCTGAAATATTTAAACCTGTTATAAAAAACAGCCTTGAATATTTAAAGGTGAAACCGTATAAAGAAAAACAAATAGCTGATGCAGCGAAACAATCTCAATTAAAAGTACAAAATTATGTAAATCAATCGATGGATACAATAGAGAAAAGTGTAGAAAAAGAGAAGCTACAGCCGGTAATTTTAGGAGAAGGAAAAATACTAAAACAATATCCACAGTCTGGCGAGGTAATGAGTGAAGGAGATCGTATATTTTTATTAGGAAATAACGCACATATGCCAAATGTAAAAGGTTGGTCCATGCGTGATGTTATGTATTTCTCTAAGCTTTTGAAATTAGATTTGAAAACTTCTGGTACGGGTTATGTAACGAGCCAAAGTATTGAAAAAGGACAAGGTTTACAAGAAGGAGATACACTAGAAATAGAATTAGAACCGCCGTTACAACCGTTAACAGAGGCGAATACGAATTAATTCAGGCATTTGGAAGGAGCTATATGAAAATGGCTCTTTCTTTAGAGTTGTAAGTAATTTCACGCACCGTAATTTTTAGAAAAAATAATAAATAAACGAATTAACAGTAGCACATTGTTAAATATCTGATTATTTTTTATTTACAGTTAAAATCAATTGTGATAATATGGAAAAAATCAAATGCAGTGAAGAGAATAGTAAATAAAATGAATTTTTCACAGAGAGCTCCATTTAGCTGAAAAGGAGTAAAAATTCTTTATTGAATCAAGCCTCTGAGCAGTACACCGGAACCTGTTATGAAGGGGGTGGTGTGACGGGAGCTCCCGTTATAGAGCTATGGTATAAGCATGAATTAGAATGCAGTACCTGATAAGGTTAGTATGGTGACATATTAACAAACTAGGGTGGCACCGCGATGATAAATCTCGTCCCTAAGATTAAAAGTCTTGGGGGTGGGATTTTTTTATTGTTGTAAAACAATTTGGAAAGCGGGGGCCAAAAATGAAAAACTTACTTAAAGATTGGAAATATCCTTTACTACTATTGTCCGGAGTTGGTATTGCGAATTTAGGGGCATGGATTTACTTAATAGCACTGAATGTACTTGTCTATAATATGGGCGGCTCAGCTTTAGCTGTTGCTACTTTATATGTAATAAAACCATTAGCCACTTTATTTACAAACGCTTGGTCTGGGAGTATGATTGATCGTTTAAATAAACGGAAGTTAATGATTCACCTCGATATATATCGTGCGTTATTGATCGCTATTTTACCTTTTCTTCCGTCACTTTGGATTGTTTATGTATTCGTATTCTTTATAAGTATGGCCAGTGCAATTTATGAGCCAACTGCTATGACGTATATGACGAAATTAATTCCAGTAGAGCGAAGACAACGTTTCAACTCACTACGTAGTTTAATAGGATCTGGTGCATCACTAATTGGACCAGCAGTAGCGGGAGGATTATTAATTGCGGGTACACCAGAATTTGCTATATATATGAATGCTATAGCTTTTCTCTTATCAGGATTAATTACATTACTTTTACCCAACCTTGATAAGAAAAAAGATTCGGATACAACTAGTAATACATTATCCCTTACAGTATTAAAAGAAGATTGGAGCACTGTTATAAATTTTAGTAGAAAACATGTGTATGTCGTATGTGTGTATTTCTTATTTCAAAGTATGTTCGTATTAGCAACTGCTACTGATTCACTTGAACTATCGTTTGCGAAAGAGGTATTACTACTAACAGATAGTGAATACGGTTTTCTAGTTAGTATAGCTGGTGCAGGCTATATATTAGGTGCCATAACAAATACAATCTTGTCAAAGAAATTAGCACCTTCATTTCTAATTGGAATAGGATCATTATTCATCTCAATTGGTTATTTAATTTATGCTTTTTCAAATGTATTTTTAATAGCTGCTATTGGATTCTTTATTTTATCTTTTTCGATGGCATATGCAAATACAGGATTTTATACATTTTACCAAAATAACATCCCTGTTCATATGATGGGACGGATCGGGAGTATATATGGGCTTATTATTGCGTTAGTAACAATTTTTATTACAATATTATCTGGTGTTGCGACTCAGTTCATTTCTATACAACTTGTAGTTATTGTAGGGTCATTAATAATGTTATTTATCACTATCGTATTGTGTGTGTTTACTTTATTCCCATCGCAATCTAAGTTGTATTCTACTGAATCAATAAAGTGAAACTTTAATCAGTGGGGGGTTTTGTTCATCCCCCGCTGATTATTAGCCCTCACCAATCGGGCTTTTACGGGCAGTTGATCCCCACTTAACTTCTTTGCTTCCACTGAATTTTGAGGTGGGGGTCTTACTGCCTGTTAATGCGGGATAAATTCGAAATGAACTTTGTGTTCTCATTAACAATTTATCGTATTCAATAAGAGGGTTCTTTCCCCTTTATATGGAAAAATCAATAAGGGGAAAGAACAATATCGAAAGACAAGGGTGGTTGTCGTGATAAAAACAAAAGATGAAATTAATAAAATTGTAAAAGAAATACAAAAGAAAATAGATTTCTCTGGGGTAGTTTTAGTAAAAAAAGAAAAAGACTTAATCTATGAAAAAGCATTGGGTTACGCAAACCAAAGTGAATGTATCAACAATACGATACAAACAAGATTCGGCATTGCCTCAGGATGTAAAATTTTCACTGCAATTGGCATCTGTCAACTTGTTGAAAAAGGTTTTATTTCTTTTCATACAAAATTAAAAGATTGTCTAGAGATAAAATTTCCAAACTTCGATGAAGATATTACAATACATCAACTACTAACGCATAGCGCTGGTATACCAGATTATTTTGATGAAAGTATTATGGATAACTTCGAAGATCTTTGGAAACAAACACCTATGTATCTATTAAAGGGCTTAAAAGACTTTTTACCATTATTCCAAAACAGTAATATGATGTTTACACCTGGAAGTAAGTTTCACTACAACAATGCAGGTTTTATCATACTTGGATTAATAATAGAAGAACAGACGGGACTTAAATTTACGGAGTATATAGAAAAGAACATATTTAATCCAATTGGTATGAATGATTCTGGCTATTTTTCTTTAGATAGATTACCAAGACATACAGCACTAGGATATATAAAGGATGAAACTAACCAAAATTGGAGAACAAACACCTACTCTATACCAATAAAAGGAGGTGCTGATGGAGGTGCATATGTTACTGCAACAGATATGTTGAAATTTTGGGCGGCACTATTTAATAATGAAATTTTAGGAAAGGAATATACAAAGTTACTTTTAACTCCTCACATTCAAATAAATAATAAACAGTCTTACGGTTATGGAATATGGATTGAAACAAGAGAAAACAAAATATTCAAATATCATGTAATGGGATATGATCCAGGCGTCAGTTTTCGTTCGGCCGTATATCCAGAATTAGGAATTACTTTAGTTATTCCATCGAATAAAGGGGCAGGACCCGAAAAATTAATGACAGAAATAGAAAGAGCTCTGTAATTATGTGGATATTAAAGAAGAGATACGAAAACAATTTAAACGGGTTCTTGACTGTTTCTGTTTTGAAAATATTTTAGTTAATGAAGAACCCTTTATTTGGTAAATAAAGGGTTCTTGTAATTCTGCATAATTACATATTAATATATGGATTTTTAAATTAAAAAACATTACTATATAGTTGTAAATTTTAATTGTTAATTCATATGAAAGGATGTGTTAGTAATTTGTATATGATCAACGGTAGTTTGTTTATTATTTTAGCGGTTATTTGTTATTTAATTGTACGTGGAATATTAATTGGTACCAAAAATAAAAAACATGTGATTTGGTGGAATGAAATAATTAGTTTTTTATTCGTGGTCTACATTTGTATGGTTGCTGCAGTAACTTTATTCCCTTTACCAATCGGTTTTCCTTCTAATATTGAAAATCTGAAACGCTCGGTCAATATAATACCATTTACATCAATTATTAAAGATATCAATCAAATTGGTAGTGCTTATGATGGGGATGCCCTGTTTATGATTGGTCTAATTGTAAGAAATGTAGGCGGGAATATTTTATTATTAATGCCTTTAGGATTTTTAGCACCAATCTTATGGGGTAAATATACGAAATTCAAAAATACTATTTTATTAGGATTTGCTATATCAGTTAGTATTGAATTGCTACAATTAATTGAGTCTTTATTTAGTGGATGGGCACGTGTTATTGATATTGATGATGTAATCTGTAACGTTCTAGGTTCTATTTTGGGATATTGTATTTATAAAATCTTTTTAAAAATAGCTACTAAATGTAACATTCGAGTGTTAGATAAAACTAATTCTAAAGGTGTTAAATTAGTTGATAAATAAAAATTCAAACGAGGTTATGATTATATTAATAAAATTATTGAAGATGTATTTTTTACTCATATGTCTTTTTATTTTTAAAAATAATGCTTAAGGCTGATGAGGAATCACATTCCCCATCTTACAATTGGAAAGTAGCTATCGTATTTCAAGTATGGAATGAAAAGCGGAGAATATAATTTTTAAAGATAAACAAGTTTATAGGAGGATTCTAAATGGATATTCTACTTGTTGTTCTTATTATTGTTTTGATGCAAAGTAAAGAACGAAAAGTGAAAATAAACCGTATTTGGCTCATTCCGGCTTTGTTGTGCTTTGTAACAATCCAGTCCATTATTCATATGGGACAAATAACTTTGTTGCAAGGACTACTGTTTGTTGTAATGCTTGGAATCGGCTTAGGCCTTGGAATTATACGAGGAAGAGCTTTAACATTTCGAGTAGATAGTGAAACAGGTCATGTACTACGAAAAGGAAATTGGGTAAGTACAATAATCCTTCTTGTTATTTTAGGAGCAAAAATTATAATTAAACAAAGTATGTTTTCGGGTAGTACGCACCAGACATTAATGGTTGTAACAAATGCCTTTTTATGTATTACAGTAGGTACTGTGATTAGTAGACGATATTATATTTTGAAAAAATATAATGAATTAATACAAAAAGCGTAAATACATGCATCCTTTGTTTAACATTGTTGCGAACGGTAATACTAAATAACATTGAACTTTTACAACAAGGGATGATAATATGATATACATTTACACAGATTTTGGTGGCACACATACAACTTCACTAGCTGCAGCATATCATTTAAATAAATTACCAACGGATCGTAAGTTAACAAAAGAAGAAATTTTGAATGTAGATTACTTTAATAAATTGAAAACAGAAGATATGGGAAAAATTATTTTTCATGGAATAGACGAAAACGGTCATCCTGTATATACGATTGGATGTGGCGCATCAAAAGTTGTTGTACCAGCGATGAAGCATTTAGGAGAAATCTTGCAAAAACATTATCAAAGTCATGATAAAATTATTTTTTCTAATACATCACCAACAGTGCCTTTACCAATGACTTTTGGTGGTCTATTTTCTAGAAGGTTCCACATCGACTTTATCGGCGTACCGTTACTCGTATGGGGAGCGAAAATTTGCTGTGATAATATACAAAGGCTTGTTAGTTATACAAAAGAGGCAGGAAGATTAACGAATGATTATGTTGTAATTTTAGATAATGAAACTTTTAAATAGTATATGAATAAGAAGAAAATCGAGCAAATTCCTTGATTTTCTTTTTTATTTGTGGAATAGACAAGGAATAGTCACATTTAATATACATCTACTATAGCCAAAACAATAAAGTCCTGTTACTATTACAGGGATATTCTCTTTTTATAACATAAATATATAGAAAAATTAGAAAAGAGGAATTGAATTAAGGGAGGAACAACATGAAGCGTGTTGCTTGGATTACTGATAGTACAACTGCGAATTTTAAAACAGAAGGAGATAACTTTGTTATCCCAATCGAAGTTATTATTGATGGAATTTCGTACAAAGATTGTGAAGAAGGTGTACGTGAACGTGTTTATAATGCGTTAAACGAAGGTAAAACAGTCACTACTTCACAACCTAATATTGGGGAAATGGTAGAGTTATTTACAAAATGCAAAGAAGAATATGAAGAAGGATTTGCAGTTGCTATTAGCGGAAAAGTAAGTGGAACCTATCAAAATATGAAGTTAGCTGCAGAAATGGCAGGTTTTCCATTAACGGTATTAGACAGTGAAACAACAAGTTATCCAATGGATGAACTAATTAGAAAAGCGAAATCGTTATACAATGATGGTATGACTTTACAAGATATACACAAAACATTAGTAGATGAAAAAAGAAGACCTTTTCATGTATTCCCAAAGAGTTTAAAAGGTTTATATGCGAGTGGTCGTGTAAAGGGCATTCAATTTTTACTTGGAAGTTTATTAAGTGTGAACTTAATATTAGAAGTAAAAGGTGGAGAGCTTTTACTTGAAAAGAAAGTTCGTAAAATCCAAAAATGTCGAGAATATATTAAAAATGAACTTGAAAAAGAATTACCAAAAGTACTTCATATGTTCCATGCTAACGATAAAGCTGGAGCGGAAGAATGGATTGCAGATATTAGACAAGCATTCCCTGAAATGGATTTCAAATTATATCCATTACCAATTTCATTTGCGGTTCATGCAGGTGAAGGTACAATAGCAATTAGTTATTAAAGTAAAACCCGTGAATTATTCACGGGTTTTTTATTTAATTAAAACGAAATGGGATCTCGACATATCTCCATCGAGGTTAGAAATCGATGGTCAAGCTACCTTCTCATAGATAACTGTGGAATGCCCTTTTTTATGACTTATCCAATTATTTCTTACAAGATTTAGGGAGGATTTAGTTGGAAATGAATTGATTAAAGTGTAAAATTACACTAAATAACACATTAGTTACTTTTTAAGGGGGGGAGAAAGTGAATAAGGAGCATGCAATTGAACTTATTTCAAAGAAAATAAAGTTAATACGCACTGAAAAAAGATATACACAAGATAAAATGGCTGAAGTTCTCGGCATATCAAAAAAAACGCTTGTTCAAATTGAGAAAGGGAGAACGAATGCAGGTTGGACCAACACTGTTGCTATTTGTGCATTGTTTAGAGATAGTGAAGTTTTACAGAATACTCTTGGGGATGATCCATTAGTAGTAATCGAAACAATGGCCCACAATAGCACTAGCAACTTCAAAGAAAAAACATTGGGAGGAAAAGTCTGGTGGAAACAGATTCAAGAAAAAGGGAACTTTCGCTTACAACAAAATCTGATTAGTCAGCATTATCGTATTCTAGACAGACAGGATTACCGTTGGTTTAATTCGTTTGATTTAGAAGAAACGCTAAATCAACTTAATAAATTAGCAACGAATTCAGAACATCAAATAACCAGAACTACAATGAGCGAAAATAAATAGGAGGAAATTACATATGATCATCTTGCATTTTCTTTGGATTTACTTTATGCCAATTTACTGGTTATGTGGATTTATAGGTGGAATCTATTTAATAATTGCAGGTATTAAATATCTTAAATTACTTGTAAGTGTAATGGGATTACTTTGTCTTACCCTTGTCGTGTTACCTATTGTTTGTTGGGGGACAGGGATTAATGCGGAATTTCTACTTACACCCGTTTCCAACTTTTCACTATTCTCTTTAAGTGGGTTAATAGCAGGATTAATTGGATTATGGTCAAAAATTAAAGGCATAAGCAATATGGGATTTACTATTTTTACTTGTGGAGTACTAGGTGCCCTATTCTATTATTTAATGTCTATACCCGATTCACACTATATAGGATAGTTTTTCCAAACTCAGTTCATTTACAAACAAAAGGATAGCGAAACAAGAAAAACATTATTTCTATTCTTTCTGTCTAACTTATTAAATAAAAAGGAGATGCTATAGAACTGGTAGCGTCTCCTTTTTCACATGAATCATTTACTTATCAGATAGGTTGCGCTCCAGTACGTAGTAGGTAGCATATCAATAGCTAGCTGTAATTTCTACATTCTCTGACTTTAAATGATAAAGGAGATGTTATCACAGTTGTTCCTGCAAAGAAAAAATGAATAGTGTAGTAAAAACATTCTAGAATACAGAAGCTTAGGAATATTGGATATAAAATATGATAAATACCAGGCATAAGCAAGTTTACAATAAACATGTCAACACTACAAACTTGACATGTTTATTAAGGAAGAGTCAGAATTATAATACTTATCCGATACATTCAGGTGATATTAGGATTGTGTTTATTTCCAAGGGGGATTTTTAATGAAACCAGAGCTAATTATGAGAAATTTCTTTAAAGAAGTGCGTTCAGGGAGTAATCCAGACTTTTCAAATCGATATATGGCAGATAAAGTATTAGCACATCAAGTTATATCTGAAGAGGAACAAACAGTTTACAGAACACCAAAAGATTATGCTGAGCATGTAAGAGAGATGATTGAAGTATACGGAAATTTCTCTTTAGAAATTCAAGAATTATTAGTACAAGATAGTAAAGTATATGTACGCTGGAAACAAGTAGGTACACACATAGGAGAAATAGATGGGTATGAACCTACAGGCCTCCCTATAATTCAAATAGCAAGTGCAGTGTATAGAATAGAAAACGGGAAAATTTCAGAATATTGGATTCAAATTGATAGATCAGGGATTCAAAATCAATTAGAGTACAATAAGAATATTCAATAAAGTATCTTTAAGAATAATAAAAAAAGCATAAAAACAAGATTTTTAAAACGATTATTTCTGTTACATAAAGGATACAAATCAATGTACTTTTTTACTGAAAGATTCATTCAAATTAATAAAAAGAGAGCATGTTTTAATAAATCTTTTAAAATATGCTCTCTTTTATTGTTTCTATGTGTACTGACATCAGTTTGGTGTAACATTATTATATAGTAACAAGAAATATAGGCATCTGTTTATGAACCCAAAAAATAGCGACAATGGTTCCTATGGTTTAAATTCGGTATACGCTAGCTAATAATGAAAATAATAGAATCAATTTGTAATGTGTATTTCGTTTTATACTGTAAATCATTCATATTGAGTAATAGAATTGTAGAAACATATAATAGAATATTCGCACTAATATTTATACAGCTACAATCTATTTACATATAAGATTATTAGGATTATATTGGCAATGAAAGAGAAAACTATAGATGGAAGGGGATGTTTTTTATGTTTAAAAAAGCAGCACTAGGGATTTCATCGTTAGCAATCACAGCGTTCGTCGGATTAGGAATGGCAACAGAAGCTTCAGCCGGACCAGCAGCACCACTTACTTCACTAAACGTCGTACAAGTAGAGTCTGAGCTAGGCGGGGTAGAAACAATTAATCAGAACAGCTTCAGCACATCGCGTAACCACGGGGGGAAATACTTATATATTACAACGAAAGAAATGGGCTATGGCCAAAATCCATTTGCTAAAATGAATGGTTCTAATGTAAAAAGTATTGATTCCACTATAATTGGCGGAAGACCAATCGTTGGCTGGTATTATAAATGGGATGCTTCTGGACACCAACAAGGAACTTTTGAGTACCAAAAGACATCTATAAATGCACCATTTAATACAATGCGTACATCAATTTATATCCAATAATTTTGAAAGCGTTCGCACATATAGAATAGTAAAAAAGGTACTTCTAGGAGTACCTTTTTTGATTTGAATCACGTTCATCTATATTTACAATCCCGATTCCATATCAAGAATACTTCCGATAAAACAAAATCCTTAAACGTCTATAAAATTGATATGAACGCGTAGTACAAGTCCGCTACAGTTAAAGTACGTAACTTTACATATTTCAACTCAATGAAGAAGGAAGAAACTGTAGTACTTACGCCGCATTTTTAAATTCATCCATGAACTCACAGTTTTTTAGATATATAAACATAAACGTACTACCTGCTACTCTTTTTTTAATTCAAGATTAAAAAAGAGTAGCTAAACTTATATAAGCTTAGCTTAATGGGTATGTGGCGGAACTTTAAAATTAATTACATCTTTTGCATAGTATAAATAATTTTGTATAGGGAGATGAAAGGATTTTTTAAAATAATAAAGAAGTATGTATAAACAAATATATAAATGGTAGTGATTAGGATGAAAATCAGTAAGTTTGCAGAAGTAAATAATGTAAGTATAGATACGATTAGACATTATATGGACCTCGGACTCGTTATTCCCGAGAAAAAAGGAAGACACTATTTTTTTGACGAGTATTGTCAAAAGGATATAGAGCTTATATTAGAGTACAAATGGCTAGGGTTTAGCTTGCATGAAATTAAAGAACTGTTTCTTTATAAAAATTTAGGGAAATCCTTAGACTATGAAAAGCATATTTTTTATCAATCTTTATTTAAAGTAAAATATGAAAAGATTGAACAAGAAATAAAAACTTTAGAGGAACAAAAATACAAATTAAAGGAAGCGTTACATAATTTATCTATAGAAACTGAAATTTCGAGTTCAATTTTAGGGGTAGATTTAAAAGTACTTCATTTATTTAAATGTGTTAAGTGTAACGGAAATTTAATTCTTGAGGATGGCATTATTAATAAGAATCAAATTATTGAGGGAAAGTTAATTTGTAATTGTGGTGAAGAATACGCGATTATTTCAGGGGTTTTAACAGCGGGAAACTCTTTGAAAGCGTATGAAAAGAAATCACTTGAAGATTCTATTTTGGATTATATTCATGAAACTGATACTGCTTTTTTGGAAAATGTTCAAAGAGGAGGAGAATGGGCAAAAAAGAAACTAATGCAACTAGATTTAAATGAAAAAATACTACTTGATTTAGGTTCTGGTATTGGGTTCTTTTTACGAAATATTTATGAAGAACTACCGGAAGAGTGTTTATATATTGCTGTTGATCGAGATTTGAATAAACTTTTACTTTTAAAAGATGTAATTGAGAGAAGAAATGTGAAAAGAAATATTGTATTTATCTGTGCCGACTTTCTAAACATACCTATTCAGAGTAATTCTGTTGATATTGTAATCGATCAATCAGGTACAAGTAATTATAGTTTTGAACATGAGGAGTTCTTATTGCGCGAATTAAATTCCCTTTTTAAACACAATTGTTATTTATTAAGTTCATTTATTTTATTTAATAAATTTAGTATAAATAGCCACATTGCACCTAGACTCCGAGAGAATTTTACATCTGTAAAAGTAACGAAAGAAATCCAAAATTTACAGTTTCAATCGATTGATGAAAGTACTTCAAATTATTTAATACGAGGGGGAAAATACGAGGATTTCTTTGTTCAAGGAGAAAAAATTTATACATATTCATTTTTCGGAAAAAGATGGGGTTAACCCCATCTTTTATTTATTTTCCCTTAAAACTTTTCAAATAGTACATATTGCTATTGGGTTGACCCAAGAACTTACAATGTACGTAACACAAAGTTAGGCAGGGGGAAAAGTGATGGGAAGTTTACGATTACATATAGAAAATAAAAAAAGAAACCAAGAACTAAGAAATATTTGTTTATATTCAATTGCAAAAACAGTATCACTATTTGGTAGCTCTATTTATAGTTTTACATTAGGATTGTATGTTTTACAAATAACCGGATCTGCGTTAAATTTTGCAATTTCGCTCATATTAGGAGCGATTCCAATGATTGTTATGAATCCATTTGCCGGTGTCATTGCTGATAAGGTTGATAAAAAGAAACTGGTTATTTGTATGGATTTACTAAGCGGATGCTTATTAATAACTGTTTATATATTAAGCAGCTATTATGGATTAAACTTATTCATCATTTATACTACTACCTTTCTTATGACAGTATTTACAACTTTTTTTGGAATAGGTTTAGAGGCCGTAAAACCGAATATGGTCACTAAAGAGCGGTTAATGAGTATTAATTCTATAAGTAAAATTATCGATTCTATATCTTTAATTCTAGGGCCTATGTTAGGGGGGATTGTTTTTGCAGTCTTTGATATTAAAATTTTTATAATTATAAATGGTATTTCATTTATCCTTTCGGCTATTTCCATATTGTTTATTAACTTTAAATTGTTTGAGCAAAACATAAATGAGGAATGTTCAATTAGAGAAATTAATTTTATTGAAGATATAAAGGAGGGATACTCTTATTTATTGGAGCGGA
Organism: Bacillus sp. FSL K6-1218; assembly: GCF_038006445.1. Lineage (NCBI taxonomy): Bacteria > Bacillati > Bacillota > Bacilli > Caryophanales > Bacillaceae > Bacillus > Bacillus sp. FSL K6-1218. The sequence goes on from NZ_JBBOVE010000001.1 coordinate 2,664,655, forward strand.
AAAGCTTAAAAAATACTTTTAGTATTTTAATTTCTCTTAATTTCTTTTTAGGCTTTGCTGTAACTGTTCCGTTGCCATACATTATTAACACAGTTCTCAATCTTAGTTCTAAGCAATTTGGTTTGATTCAAGGGACTTTTCCAGTAGGTATGATAATTGGTGCGATTTTAGTAAAAAAGATAACCGATCGTTTTTCTTACGCTTATCTTTTGAAAAAGTTAAGTTTTATGTTGGCAATTTTTATGATAGTTTCAGGAATACCTGTTTTATTTAAATCTATTGTAGTAAATAATTTGGTATATGTTACTACGTATTGCATGATTATGTTCTTTTTAGGATTTATGATAGCACAAATTGATATTCCTTTAATGTATTTCATGCAAAATGAGATTCCTGAAGAATATAGAGGAAGAGTTCTTAGTATTGGATTAAGCCTAGGTAAAATAATGCAACCAATAGCACTTGCAATATCAGGACTATTATTAAATTACATGCCAGCCTACACGCTTCCCATTGCAGGGGGCATTGTATTTTTTATTTTGAATAAAATTTTAGCAAATAAGTTAAATTTAGAAATTCATTCAAAAGATTATAGTGTTTAACGTAACTTAAAAAGCGCAGGGTCAGCATCCTGCGCTTTTCTATCGTAATTCAGCGGTTTTTCTAATGACAATCTTATCAATATCATCTTCTTCATCACCAATAAATAATCCGCGTTCTTTTAAATACGCTTCAAAATATAAATCTGCTTCAGCGCGTTCGTCATATGGCTTTACAGAGAGAACGAAACCTAATTTGTTTTGTTCTTCTAAATGGGAAGTGGAGATATAAGCCGGTACATTATGGCGTAAAAAGAGTTCTTTAACTGGAATAATCATATCTTTCATTAATTTCGTTAGCATACCCATTTCAAATTCGAAATTAAAGCGATCTATACTAGATAAATCAGCGAATACTACACCGATAAAACCTGTATTAAATACTTCTTGATATTCTACATCTTCTTCATGGCCGCCGTAAAAATTCTTTTCGATTAAATAATTTACAAAATAAGCAACGCCATCACTTTGTTCAAATGGTTTCGTTGAAAGAACAAAACCGATTTTCTTTTGTTTATGTAAATACACACATGACATGTATGCTGAAATGTTATGTTCTTTAAATAAAGCACTTGTTGCTCCAGAGAGACCATCTAGTACGTGATGAACAATTTGAAGTTTTTTACGAGCGAAATAATAGGATTTCTTTTGTAACTCCAATGTATCGATAAAGACAGAGCCGATAAAGCCTGTATTTGAAATAATAGGTGCTTGCTTTTTTCTTCCTCTGCGCTTTAATGGAGCCATTGTTAAAATCATCCCTTCATGTACGTTTAAAATAAAAAGAACATTTGTTCGTATATTTATATTTTACTATTAAAACGCTATAAAGTAAAGGGTTTTTGATGAAAATATAACAAAAAAGACACCTTATAAAAGGTGCCTTAAACGCTGTAGGAAATAGGGTTTACCCTAACTATTTATATTATGATACAGAAACAATCTCTTCTGTATCTTCTACATCTAAATGACAGTCCATAGTACGAACATCTTGATCTTCATGACTTCCGAAATAAATAGTAATTTTCATATGTATCGCTCCTTTATTCTAGGAATACCTAAAATAATTACTAGTAATGTTAATATTTATTATATACCACTTTTTTCATTCCGACAACGTTATATCATTTTTAATTATTTTAAACTATAGAGCACAATTTAAAGAGGTACTTTTTATAGAAAATGATAAATTTCTAATATGTTATATTTAATATAGAAAAATTCGAGTGTTACTTTTTATGAAAAGGAGAACTATTGATGAATTATAAACAACTACTAATAGATAACTTTGCATTTAAAACTTCATATGTTGCGCAATTTGTGCCCGAAATGAGTATAAAAGAAACGAAAGATTATATTGCTGTTGATTGCGGATTACCTGCCGATACATTCAATATTATCACTCTAGTAAACAATAATTTAACGGTAGGGATAGAGAAATTATATAAGGAGGTAGACTACTATAATCAAAAGAATTTTCCAATGAGTGTTTGGTTATGGGATGAGGAGCAAGAGCGGGATATAAAAAGCGAGTTAATTAAAATCGGTTTAAAAGAAGCGGAACAGAATATTGCGATGGTAGCAGACTTAAAAACAATTTCTCCAACAATAAACATGCCAGTAAGTTTTACAATTCAACAAGCATCTTCACCTGGACAAATAAAAAAATTTGGAGAAACGTTAGCTAATCTATTCGGCATATCAGAAGAAGGTATACATGTACAAGCATTCTATAATCAAATTTCTAATCTTGATTTATGGAACAGTGAGAATATGAAACTATTTTTAGGATTTTATGAAGGCGAAGTTGTAACTGTTGGTTCATTGATATGTTCAAAAGATAGTATTGGTATTTATGACATAGCAACTAAAGAAGAAATGAGAGGACGAGGATTCGGATCTACTATGTTCAATTTCCTTCTGCAAGAAGCACAAAAATTAAAAAATATGTATTGTGTATTACAAGCTTCACCCGATGGAATCAATATTTATAAAAAATCGGGATTTCAAGCTATCGGTAAAATGACTGTATTGGAAAATCGACATTTAATTGAGTAAATCATTCAAGTTAAATCGTCTTTATATAGGAGCTTATAAATCGTTATGAAAAAGATATATCTCGTTACAATAATTTGTGCCTTTATAGTAATAAGTATCTTTGTTTTTCAGAAAATAAATGAACATAAGTATACTAAAGCTATTAATCAATCAAATCATATAAAAAATATCGCACATAGAGGTGCTTCTGCGTATGCACCTGAACATACAATAGCAGCATATCAATTAGGCCAACAAATGAATGGAGATTATATAGAAATTGATCTTCAAATGACAAAAGATGGACATTTAGTGGCTATGCATGATGAAACATTAAACCGTACAACGAATGGTACTGGGCTGGTGAAAGAGCATACATTAGAAGAAATAAAGCAACTAAATGCTGGCTCTCTTTTCAATGAAAAATATCCGAACTTAGCAAAGAAAGAATTTGAAAATGCAAAAGTCCCAACATTAACAGAAATTATTGAAACGTTTGGGCATAACGCGAACTATTATATCGAAACAAAATCACCTGATGAATATCCAGGAATGGAAGAAAAATTATTAGAAATTATTAATCACTACGAAATACAGGATAAAGTTATTATTCAATCGTTTAGTGAAGAAAGTCTACAAAAGATTCATAGCTTAAATAGTAATATATCCATAGTACAATTATTACCTTATAAAAAAGCAGTTCAATTAACAAAATTAGAGATAGAAAAGTATAAAATGTACTGCATAGGTCTTGGCATGAATTACAAATATATTGATTCAGATTATGTAAAGAAAATAAAGAAAAGCGGATTAGAAGTTCATCCATTTACAGTAGATAATGAAGATGATATGAAAAAGTTACTTGCATGGGGAGTCGACGGGATGTTTACCAATTATCCGGATCATTTACATTCAATATTGGATTTGAAAAATCATGAATAAGTAGTGTTATTCATAAAGGAAAATTTACACAACCTGTATACTAGGATTATCAATGCAAGAAGGCGTGTAGCATATCAAAAGAAAATACCAAAAACCGCAACTGGAAGACCTAGGCTGTGGTTTTTTTATTGCTTCGATTTTAGTTTACAAAGTTTGAAGCTAGAAGTGAAAACCTTTTTAGATGAATTGGCTTCTTATGTATTTGTACTTCGTATCGTTCTAGGTATATGTACAACCCATGAGACGAATTTTGCATAGGATAATAGAAAAAGAGATGTTGCATATTGAAATACCACAATAGAAATGTAAGTAATCTGAATAAATTAGCGGATAATACGAAAGCTGCAGCTTTTAAGTGGTATCAGTAATGTATCGACAATGAAATTGAAGTATTAATTTATGAAACAATCCGTACGGTCGAGCAACAACGTGAATATGTTCGTAAAGGAGCATCACAAACGATGTGCTCATATCACTTAGTAGGACAGGCATTAGATTTTGTTCCAATTCAGTCGAATGGTACAGAAGATTGGAATGGCTATAATAAAGAACCGTGGGAATCAGCAATTCGTTATGCTAAACAAATTGATTTTGAATGGGGCGGTGACTGGAAAGGATTTGTGGATAGCCCGCATTTGCAATATAACTACAAAGGTTATGGAACGGATACTTTTGGAAAAGGTGCTCAAAACGTAGTGGCTCCTCCCACGTCGAATGATAGTGTAGGGGTTGCTTATATTAACGGTAGTAATGTAAATTTACGAAAAGGACCTGGTACTGGATATGGCGTTATTCGTCAATTAGGGAAAGGAGAGTCCTACAAAGTATTTGGACAATCAAATGGCTGGTTAAATCTCGGTGGCGATCAGTGGATTTATAACGATCCATCATATATTCGTTATACGGGAGGAAATGTATCAGCACCTTCACAATCATCAAACGAGGGTGTAGGTGTAGTTACTATAATCGCTGATGTATTGCGTGTTCGTACCGGCCCAGGAACAAATTACGGCATTGTGAAAAACGTGTATCAAGGTGAAAAATATCAATCATTTGGATATAAAGATGGTGGGTATAATGTTGGTGGAAATCAATGGGTTTCTGATGAATATGTTACATTTGTAAAGTAAAAATAAGAGCCGTCCTGTTGGGCGGCATTTTATTTTAAATATTCATAGGGCGAGCACTCATGATATCATTTGTGATACATAGATTATAATTTTTCATTCTAATAATCAGAAAGTAATCAAAATGTAATTAATTTCAACTACGCTTTTTATATTTTTTTGATACACTGGCTACGAGGGGGATACCAATTAAGGTGGGTAAAAACCAAAACCATATTGGCGGAAGTAAATTTATAATGGGAATATGGATGCCGATATTTACTAAAAGTGCGGTGACTGCACCTATATAAGAACCTAACATACCTCTAATGTGGTGATGGAGCCAATTTTTCCAACGTTTTTTTCGTGCGAGGTATCCATAAATTGCAAATGAATAAGAGAAGATTGCTACATAAAATAAATATGCGATTTTATCCCAGTTGATAATGGATAATATTATTGCCGTAAGGGTAATGACAACATAGGATGCATGATATATTTCGCCCCATTCGGTATGTTTTCCTTTCTTCTTTTGGGCAACCATTGCTACAATACCAGTGATTAAGCATATTGTTCCAAATAGTATGTGTATGGTTAAAAGAATGTTAAAAATGCTCATAATAATTCCTCCTTTTTTATTTTTATAGTATTGCAGTATAGGAGAAAAGTTGAAACATATTGTTTGTTGGCCTTAATATATTGAAATAAAGGTAATCCTAGAACAAATTTAAACGGACAAATTTTTCTTGATTTTAGTGAGCCACGTATTACGTGAAATGAAGGAGAGACTTCCATGTTTACATCTATTACATATTTACAATCAGGGAATGACAAACAACAAAAGGTATATGATGTTTTAAATAAACTAAACATAATGGAGGATTTAGCTTTGTATAGTCCCGTTCTTTGCGGGACAATCCCTATAAGAATTGATACTCTCCAATCTGACTTAGATATAGTAATGGAAGTACATAACTTTGATGTTTTTGAGCAGGAAATGAGATCTTTATATGGTTCTTATAGAGGGTTCAACATAAAAAAGAAAAAAATGAAAGGTACTGAATCGATAAAGGTAAATTTTGAATTCGAAGGTTTTGAATTTGAATTATTTGCTCAACCGAAGCCAGTGCGTAATCAAAATGCATATAGACATATGATAGTGGAACACATGTTATTAATGCAGCATCCCCATATAAGGAAAGAAGTTATTCGCTTAAAGGAAAAAGGTTTAAAAACAGAACCTGCTTTTGCTCAAGTATTAAATATTGACGGAGATCCTTATGAAGAACTTATTTTATTGGGACAAGAAATGAGATTGTGGTAAATAAGATACGTAAAAAAATCCTCCAAAAACAAAAGAGGATTTTTTTATGCCGTTAACTTTCGAATTAATTCACTGAGCAATTTAATCCCGTAAGTCATTTGTTCTGGAGAAGCATATCCATATGATAAACGAATGTACTGATCTGATTCTTCTTCATAAATACGTCCTGGGTTTAAAAGAATTCCTTTTGATAGTGCCTCTGAAAATAGTTTTTTCATCGGAATGTTATGTACAACCTTTAGCCATATAAAAAATCCACCACTAGGAATATCCCACGATGCAATATCTGCACAATATTTATTTAAAGCTCGTATCATTATTTGTCTTCGCTCTTTCAGGTGCATTCTTACGTTTGCTACATGTTCTTCATAAAAACCTTCATTTATCCATTCAGCAGCTACTCTTTGAGATAAAGAGCTGGATCCATAGTCTGTTTGCATTTTTATATCTGACAATCTATCAATAACAGGTTCTGGTCCGATTATCCATCCAATTCTAAGTCCTGGGCTAAGTGTTTTAGAGAGACTACCAATATATAATACATGTCCATGTTTATCCATCGACTTTAAAGGAGCTGGAGGTGATTCATTAATCCATAACTCTCGGTATATATCATCCTCGATGATAGGCAACTGCTCCTTTTCACATATTTTTAATATTTCTTTTCTTCGCTCTTTGGACATTAATATCCCCGTTGGATTTTGAAAACAAGGGATTGAATATAAAATATTATTCTTTTGACTATATTTAATTCGTTTTAATAAATTGTTAGGTAAAATACCGTGATGGTCCATTGATATACCGGATAAATTTATATTTGCTGATTGAAAAACATGAAGTGAATATAAGTAAGAAGGTTGTTCAAGTAAAACAGTTGATTTTCTATGTAAAAGACCAATTGATATTAATTGTAATGCTTGGAGTGCACCAGAGACTATTAATATAGAATCCGGTGATGCATGTATTCCAAATGATTTTACGTATTTGCTTATTGCTTCACGTAACGGATAAAAACCTTTTTGTTCCTCGTATCCGAAATAATCTAATTCCTCACTGACGTTTTTTATTATAGATTGCATAGTTTCGAGCGGGAAAAGATGAGGTGCAAGTTCACCTTTACTAAGATGGATAAGCGTTTTATTTGCTTCTGCTGCATTTATTTCTCGCACCATTAACTTACTTGGTTTATGAATACCGGCCTTTACATATTCACTCCAATCGGGCGGGGGATTAGTTGCTAATAATGACCATGTATTATTTGTTACAATTGTTCCTGCTCCGATTTGTCCTTGAATTAAACCATCTGCCATAAGTTCATCTAGCGCAGTTATTACAGTACTTCGATTTACATGAAATAATTTTGCTAACTGCCGCTGACTAGGGACTTTACTTCCAATTGGCCATTCTCCGTTTTCAATTTTTTCTTTCATATAGTCTATTATCTGCCGATATTTAGGCACTTTTTTATCGGTTGTCATATAAAAAACTCCCTCGTTTATTTAAAAGATTCAAAGTGGTTGGTTTTTCCGGTAAATAACTGGTTGAAGACATTGTATCAACTATTAAATATGATGAAAAGAAATAATTGGTAATTTAAAAATGGTTGGTTTTTTAAGGAAGGAGAGAAAACATGCATAATAAAAAATGGGATTTACGCATTATATGTGCTCACGCTTTTACAATTCTTATATGGGGAACTGCTTTTCCAGCAATTCGTATGGGGCTTGAATCTTATACGCCTGAACACCTTACTTTACTACGCTTATTAATCGCCTCATTTATACTTTTGTTATTTTCATTTATATACAAACTACGACTACCGGATTTAAAGGATATCCCAGCAATTTTTATATTTGGTGCTCTAGGGTTTACTATTTATCACATCGCATTAAACTACGGCGAAAAAACAGTCAATGCTGGATCTGCAAGTTTAATAATTTCAGTCACTCCAATATTTACGGCAATTCTTGCTTCTGTTTTTTTGAATGAAAAAATGAAATTAAATGGTTGGATCGGTGGTGTAATGAGTTTTGCAGGAATTGCCTTAATTTCATTTAGCCAAGGCGACGCTATTCAATTGAATAGCGGGGGATTATTTATATTATTAGCGGCGATTTCAGAAAGTTTATTTTTCGTTTTCCAAACATCTTACTTAAAAAAATACGGCTTCTTACCATTTACCATATATACAATTTTGTCTAGTACTGTATGTATGCTTATTTTCTTACCCGGAGTTTATCAAAATATACTAGCAGCTCCTCTTGAAGTTAACTTGAGCGTTATATATTTAGGTGTCTTTCCAACAGTACTCCCGTATATAGCATTGGCCTATATTATATCTCATGCTGGTGCTTCTGAAGCAACAAGTTCTCTATATTTAACGCCAATAACTGCGTGTTTCATTGCTTGGATATGGTTAGGAGAAGTGCCAACTTTAGTTTCGATAATTGGCGGAGGAATTACTATACTTGGAATTGTGATTGCTCATATACCAGTATTAAGAAAAGAAAAACATAGGAATTTAGCAAATAATCAATCCGTATAATGTAATTCAATAATGATTTTATGATACTTTTTTATATAGTTTCTTTCTTATGTTGATAAATATAATATTTTGTATTTAAGTTAAATATTGTATGTTACATTTTATGTAGTAAGCATTTTAAAAGGAGCTGACAACATAATGAATGGAAAAAGAAAAATTTTCACATATATTTCTATTGTAGGAATCGGACTAGCTAGTTTTTCTAATTCTAGTTTCGCAGCAAGTGTAACGGACAATTCAATACAAAATTCTATTCCCGTAGTTAATCAACAAGTAGCTGCTGCAAAGGAAATGAAACCATTTCCCCAGCAAGTTAATTATGCAGGCGTTATAAAACCGAATCATATTACACAAGAAAGCTTAAATGCTTCTGTAAGAAGCTACTACGATAATTGGAAAAAGAAATATTTGAAAAATGATTTATCTTCTTTACCTGGTGGTTATTATGTAAAAGGAGAGATTACGGGTGATGCTGATGGGTTTAAGCCACTTGGAACTTCAGAAGGGCAAGGGTATGGAATGATAATTACAGTATTAATGGCTGGTTATGATTCGAATGCTCAAAAAATCTATGACGGCTTATTTAAAACAGCAAGAACTTTTAAAAGTTCTCAAAATCCTAATTTAATGGGATGGGTTGTCGCAGATAGTAAAAAAGCACAAGGTCATTTTGATTCTGCTACTGATGGGGATTTAGATATTGCGTATTCTCTTCTTCTTGCTCATAAGCAGTGGGGATCAAATGGAACGGTTAATTATTTGAAAGAAGCACAAGACATGATTACAAAAGGTATTAAAGCTAGTAATGTTACAAATAATAGCCGACTAAATTTAGGAGATTGGGATTCTAAAAGTTCACTTGATACGAGACCATCTGATTGGATGATGTCACACCTTAGAGCATTTTATGAATTTACAGGTGATAAAACTTGGCTTACTGTTATTAATAATTTGTACGATGTTTATACACAATTTAGTAATAAGTACTCTCCAAATACAGGACTTATTTCAGATTTCGTTGTAAAAAACCCACCACAACCTGCACCTAAAGACTTCTTAGATGAGTCAGAATATACAAATGCATATTATTACAATGCTAGTCGGGTACCATTGAGAATTGTAATGGACTATGCGATGTACGGCGAGAAAAGAAGTAAAGTCATTTCTGATAAAGTTTCTTCGTGGATTCAAAATAAAACGAATGGAAATCCTTCTAAAATTGTGGATGGTTATCAATTAAATGGATCTAATATTGGTAGTTATTCAACTGCTGTATTCGTTTCGCCATTTATTGCTGCAAGTATAACGAGTAGCAATAATCAAAAGTGGGTAAATAGTGGATGGGATTGGATGAAGAATAAGAGAGAAAGCTATTTTAGTGATAGTTACAATCTATTAACTATGCTTTTTATTACGGGAAATTGGTGGAAGCCTGTACCTGATGATAAAAAAACACAAAATCTAATAAATGATGAAATCTATGAAGGATACGATAAATAATCAAATTTGAGAATATTTACCTAAGAAAAGGAATTAGCATACGCTAGTTCCTTTTTTATATCTTGTAAAACATTATCCATTTTAAACTTTGCATATGTATACTTGCTTTTTTCATATAAATAGCTATTGATGACTCTATTTTTTTATGAGGGGAGAGTATTTCTTGGAAAAAGTATTATTTTTCGGAGACCCAGGTATTGATGACTCATTTGCCATTATGTATGGTTTACTGCATCCCAAAATTGAAATTGTCGGTATTGTAACTGGATACGGAAATGTTGAGCATATACATGCTGCACATAATGCAGCGTATATTTTACAGTTAGCAAATAGACAAGACATTCCTGTCATTAGTGGTGCAACAAAACCACTTACAGAAGAAATTACTACGTACTACCCTGAAATTCACGGAGCAGAAGGATTAGGGCCCATCCATGTTCCAAAAAGCGTATTATCTATTCCAATATACAATTTTGGTAGTATTGCTGCGATTCTTATAAAGTACGGAAAAGATTTAACGATTGTTGATGTAGGAAGATCTACCTCGTTAGCAATCGCTTTTAATTTATGGAATGATTTAATGCTAAATGTAAAAGGAATATATTTTATGGGTAGTGTTTTTTTAGAAGTAGGAAACGTTACGCCGTTAGCAGAAGCAAACGTGTATGGAGATCCTATAGCAAGTAAAATTGTTTTCCATCAAGCAAAGAATTTATTAATATTCCCTTTAAATGTAACAAACAAAGCAGTTTTAACACCAAATGTATTTAATTACATCCAAGCTAATACAAAGAATCCATTTCATATGATAATGAAACCAATGTATGATTACTATTTATCTGCATACCAAAAACTTAATCCATCTATCGAAGGACCTTTGCTACATGATGTGGTTGCAATAAGTGGATTAGTAAATCCAAGTTTTTTTGAATTTGTGCATCGTACAGTAAATGTAGATACATACGGAGATACGAAAGGACAAACAGTTGCTGATTTCCGCCCTAGCTCTATATCTGAAGGAGCCCATATAGCATTAGAAATAGATGAACAAAAATTCATTCAAGATTTTATAAAAATCATGTTATAAGTTGTTGTCGAAAAAGGGAATTATTTCAATGCGTTGAATATAAAAATACATCCCTCTAGATAAAGGAGCTTACAATATTGAATGTCCAGTTAAAGGTTGTTACGAGAGAAAATTGGGAAGAAGCATTAAAGCTACAAGTTAAAGGAAATCAGTTGAAATTTGTTCCATCCGTAGCAGTTTCGCTTGCTAAAGTATATATAAAACCAGATGGTGACAATGTAGAGTATATACCATTCGCTATATACGATGGTGACCTTATGGTTGGTTTTGTTATGCATGCTGTTGTAAGAGAGACATCGGATATGTATTGGATTAACGGATTTATTATTGATCAATCGCAGCAAGGTAATGGTTATGGAAAAGCAGCATTACAAAAAAGCATTTATTTGATCAAAAATACATGTAAGGCGTGTAAAGAAATTAGATTAACCGTACATAAAGATAATGTCTCTGCAAAGAAACTATATGAACGTTACGGTTTTCAATCATTAGGACATGAATATGATGGTGAGCAAGTGTATCGTTTATTTGTTTAACTATTATGAAGTAAAAGTGTGAAATTTGAACAAGTATAGATTGAATGACTAGGAGGAATATCAATTGAAAAGTAAATTCCATCATATTGTACGAGCAGTCATGATAAAAGATAAAAAATTATTAGTTGCTGAATACATTGGCCATCATTATTTTTTACCTGGTGGCCATATTGAAATCGGAGAATCAGCAGAGAATGCATTAATAAGAGAGTTAAGAGAAGAACTTGGAGTTAACTGTAGTATACAACAATTTTTAGGAGTCATAGAAAATCAATGGCAAGATAAAGAAGTGCTTCATCATGAAATTAACCACATTTTTGAAGTAGAGTCACAAGATTTACATACGGACTTAACACCGAAATCTAGTGAGTCTCATTTAGCATTTCAATGGATAGATTGTAATAAAGAAGCCTTAAATCATTATGAAATCATGCCAATGCCTTTAGTGAAGGAATTACTAGAAAGAAAGTTAAGTGATGAACTACTAAATTGTTGGATTAGTAATTTTTAAATCACTTTATTTATAGTAAATACGTCCATCGAATGAATATAAAGAAAATAGGCTGAAAAACAAGGTACATCACCTAGTGTAAGTTCATATTTTGTTGATGTACGCATTTAGTCTATAGTCTTGTTTCTACTTTGTTTACAAGAATTTATTAACTTTAATATTTGGGCGGAATTTATATTTATAAATGGAGGGGTTCTTAATGAATCAGTTTCAACATGAACTACAAACATTAAATCTTAATGATTATCAAACTGGTAATGTTGTGTATTGGGATCAACAACAAAGTCAATATCCATACTACTACATTCAAGACGATGCACGTCGTTGCGGCGGATGCGGAGGTTGTGGTGGACGCTGTGGCGGTTGTGGCGGCGGTAGATGTGGTGGCTGTGGTGGACGTTGCGTAGGTTGCGCTGGTTGTTTTGGTTGCTTTAATTGCTGGAATTGGTGGATTATTTAAATATAGTACATCATTAATATTTTATATGAAAGAAAGGTGTAAATACTGTTTATACTTTTCTTTCATGCTGTAATTTTGTATTAGTGTTAAGGGGGATTTATTTGTATACATACGAAAAGTTGATTTCTTGGGTAGAAAATATAAAAGAAAAAAATCATAGTTCTGCTGCAGCACTTTGTATTATAAAAGATAATAAAATCGTACTAGAGCATTATAGTGGTTATCACTCAAATATATCTACAAGCAAGAAAGTAACAGCATCTTCACAATTTAACGTTGCTTCTGCTAGAAAAAGTTATTTAGGATTAATAATAGCGTATGCGCTTTACGAGGGGAAAATAAACTCTATTGATGATGAAGCGATAAAATATTTTAAAGACTTTGATTCTGCATTGCTTGGTAAAACGACGATAAGACATTTAGTAACACATTCGCACGGATTAGAAGAAACGAATAACGGGACAATTTTTCGTGAATTTGAACCGGGACAATCATGGGCGTATAGAGATATTAATGTAAGAATGATGACACGTCTTATTTATCAGCTATATAACAAAAGTTTTCCTGAATTGTTAAAGGAGCGTGTGTTTAAACCTGCTAATTTTCAAGAAACAGGTTGGAGAGTTCAGCGAGATGAAAATTTAGTTGACGTTGTTAATAATCCAAATGAAGACGCAATTAGTGAAATTGGTACAGTAGATGACGGTACTGAAAAAAATTTGTTTGTCTCAGCTAGAGAATTTGCGCAGTGGGGCAATCTGCATCTAAATCAAGGCATGATACATGATAAACAAATCGTTCCAAAAGATGTTATAAAAAGTGCTACTAGCTTGCAGAGTCCAACATTTATAAACAAAGAGCTACCACAAAACGGGGTGTTTTGGTTCGTTCAAAATGAACCTGCACAATTAAGTGAGCTTGGTGAACGTATTCCAAAAGGGTCGTATCAAATATTAGGGATTACTGGACCGACTATTTTAGTAATACCTGAATATAATGTGGTTGTTGCAAAAATGTATAACAAAAGATATAACTACGGCGGTGATAATTACTTATATTATTTACGTGAATTTAGTAATTTAGTCGCTGATACATTTAGTAACGGTAATAGGGCATAATTACTCCTATAACAAAAAGGAGTGATTGAAAGTGAAAGATAAAGTGAACAAAAATAAAAAGCAAAATATAAAAGATGTAAATACAGAACAAAATGCGATTTATAGTGATCCTAAAGATGCGGCTAATATGCAAACTGTACCGCAACCGAAGGATTTTGATGAAATCGACTATTAATTTTTCATCCGACTATATGATGAATGAAAAATACGTCTTAAGTCTCATCACATATAAGAAATCATTTGGTAACATATATACATAAGCATTTGAAAATGTCTTATCTTAACAAAGCTTTCTTTAGAAATATCTGATATAACCTGCAAAAAGGCACTTCTTTATGAAGTGTCTTTTTGTGTATATGAACTTAATTACCATTTTCATTACAGTATCTTGCAATTTATGATGGACATACTAACTGTGAAAATTCATTTCAAGATAAAAGAAGGGGACAGTTAGTATGAAACAAACTTCTATAAATCCATTACTAATTGTTCTAGGTACAATTATTGTTCAAATTGGCCTTGGAACAATTTATACATGGAGTTTATTTAATCAACCCCTTGTAAGTAAGTTTGGATGGAATCTTAATTCAGTAGCGATAACTTTCTCCATAACAAGTTTTTCTTTATCATTCTCAACTTTATTTGCAGCAAAGTTGCAGAAAAAATTAGGACTTCGAAAACTTATTGCTACTGCAGGAATTGTTTTAGGACTTGGCTTAATACTTAGTTCACAAGTTTCTTCCTTACCACTATTATATTTATTAGCTGGTGTCGTTGTTGGTTATGCGGATGGAACAGCTTATATTACATCACTATCTAATTTAATTAAATGGTTTCCAAATCGGAAAGGGCTTATTTCAGGTATATCTGTATCAGCGTATGGAATGGGCAGCTTAATCTTTAGATATATAAACGGGAATCTTATCGATAACCTTGGTGTATCACAAGCATTCTTATATTGGGGTATTATCGTGTTACTTTTAGTATTAATCGGATCGTTCTTCTTACGCGAGGCAATTGTAAGTAATGCTGTAACTGAAACATTACACAATGACTATACTCCGCATGAAATGATGCGAACGAAACAAGTATATCTGCTATTTTTTATGTTATTCACCTCGTGTATGGGTGGTTTGTATTTAATCAGTATGGTAAAAGATATCGGTGTACAACTCGTTGGACTTAGCGCAGCAACCGCTGCAAACGCCGTTGCTATGATTGCAATCTTTAATACAGTAGGTAGAATCATTCTTGGGACGTTATCAGATAAAATTGGCCGAATGAAAATTGTCTCTGCAACGTTTATTATTATAGGATTGTCAGTCTTTACTTTAAGTTTTATTCCGCTAAATTACGGAATCTATTTTGCTTGTGTAGCAAGTGTCGCCTTTTGCTTCGGCGGTAATATAACTATATTCCCAGCTATTGTCGGAGATTTCTTTGGATTAAAAAACCATAGTACAAATTACGGGATTGTCTACCAAGGTTTTGGATTTGGTGCGCTTGCAGGATCATTCATTGGAGCGATACTTGGAGGATTTCAACCAACTTTCATTATAATTGGTGTTTTAAGTGTTATTTCCTTCATTATTTCAATATTAATCCGTCCACCAAATGCAGAGAAGACAAAGGAACTAAAACATTTACATCGGAAAGTGGCTTAATTTTAAAAAGAGTCCTTATGCTAGGGCTCTTTTTTATTCCATTAACTTTGCTTCTTTACGAACTCATTAAAGACAGGACAATTTCATTATAAAATTGAATAGATGAGTAAAAAGGAGCGTGACACTTAAAATGAAAATAGTGCAGCAGTGGGTACAAGAAGATAGTGATTACATAAGAGAGAAAGTAATTGAATATAATCAAAAATATCTCGCAGATGAAGAAAAAACACCTTCACAAAAGGTTAGCTTCATAGTAAGAGATGAAAAAGAAGAAATCGTAGGTGGGGTAACAGCGATAACTTTTTGGCACCACGTACATGTTGACTTTCTATGGGTGTCTGAAGAATATAGACACGAAGGTTATGGAACCAAGTTAATAAAACTTATTGAAGAATTTACAATTGAAAAAGGCTGTAGGTTAATTAATTTAGATACTTTTAGTTTTCAAGCTCCTGATTTTTATAAGAAACATGGATATAAAGTAATTGGAGTAAGTGAAGATCATCCGAAAGGACATAATCATTATTATTTAGAAAAACGGCTAAAAAGTATATAGAATTTGTTAACATTAGTATTTGGAATACAAATGCAATAAGGGCGAGGTTATTATTAATTTCAGTATTAATTGAATCAATTTTCATTCTAAAACTGCAAGAACGTACTTTGGATAATCTTCCTAAGGTACGTTCTTTTTTTATATCAGTAGCCTATTCTTATTAACTCCACCAATAGCCGTAAAGGCAAGACTTAACTAACTTATATATATTAAAAGGAGTTAATGGTAGAATGAATAGAAGACAGAAAATTCCTTTTATTAAAAATAGAGGAGGTACATATGAAAAAAGTTAATGTTACATACGCGATTTTGTACGATAAAACTAATGAAAAGATCTTAATGGTAAAAAACAAAGGGGAAAATGGTTCTTATTATACATTACCGGGTGGCGCAGTTAAATTAGGAGAAACGTTAGAAGAAGCAGTAATTCGGGAAGTAAAAGAAGAAACAGGGTTACATATAAACGTAAACGGGATTTGTTCTATCAGTGAGGCCTTTTTCGAGGAAAGAGATCATCATGCAATTTTCTTTAATTTTCTAGGCGAAATAATTGGCGGAGAGACATATATATCAAGGCCAAAAGAAATCGAAGAGATTACTTGGATGGAATTACATATAGCAGCACCGTTTTTACGCATACCAGAACATTTACTAGATTTTTTACGAAGGAAAGAAACAGTACCGTACTTTTTTAACGGAACAATCGTTCATCAATCTTCATAAAAATATTATCTCATGTAAGGCGGGGAAAACATGGAGTTTATCGTTAATCACAAACAATTCACTCAAGCACTTTCAGAAGTAAGTAAAGCAATATCAACAAAATCTTTAATTCCTATATTATCTGGCATAAAAATAACTGCAGATCAATCTGGAATTACTTTAATTGCAAGTAACTCGAATATTTTTATCGAAAAATTCATTCCTGTTTCAATTGAAGACGAAAAGATTGCAACTATTTTAAAGGCAGGAACTATTGTTGTACCTGCAAAGTATTTCATTGAAATAATAAAGAAAATGCCAAGTGATATAGCAATAAAAAGTAAGAATGAGCAAATTATTAAGATACAATCAGAAGAAATCACATTAAGTTTAAATGGATTTCCTGCAGATGAGTTTCCGAATGTACCGCTTATAGACAATCATGCAGAAATCAAGGTAGAGACAGAGCAATTGATTGAAGTATTTAAACAAACAGTCTTTGCGGTAGCAAAAAATGAATCTAGACCTGTTCTTACAGGGTTGCATATAGTTTTATCTAATAATAAGTTAATTTGTGCTGCAACTGACTCACATAGACTAGCGATACGTGAAACGCGAATTTCCTCAGATGTAAAAGCAAATTGTATTGTACCAAGCGCAACCATTAGTGAACTTCTAAAATTAATGAACAGCAATTCGGAATTCGTATATATTTACCTTTCAGAGAGTCATATTATATTTACGCTCGGAACAACTACATTATATTCAAGACTAATCGAAGGGAAATATCCTAATATTTCTAACCTTATTCCAAATGATTTTAAAACGATTATTAATGTAGATAGAAAAAAGATATTACAAGGTGTAGACCGATCAAGTTTATTAGCAAGTGAGTGGGCCAATAACAATGTTAACTTAGAAATCATAAACGAATCTACAATTAAAATTTCTTCAAACGCTTCTCAAATTGGGCAAATATCCGAAACGCAACAAATAGATGTGATTCAAGGTGAAAAACAATTAAATATATCTTTCGATGGGCGTTTTATGGTTGATGCTTTAAGAGCAATAAAAGAAGAAACGATTACTTTAAGCTTTGGCGGTTCTATGAGACCGATATTGATTGAAGGAGGAGAGCAATCTGCAGCAGTACATCTTATATCACCAGTAAGAGCTTATTAGGGATAGAGGAAGGGATTACATTATGTACAAGCAGACTTTTGTTTTATGAAATCATAAATTAATACATTATAAGAATGATGTATTAGTATAGCAAACAGTTTACTAAATCCTACATAATATAATTCAATCATAGACAAAGCAGCAATGGTAATCTGAAATACAAAGCAAAATAATAATAATCTAAATATAAAAGCCATAGATTAATCGATACGGGGTGAGTACGATGAAGAAAATAATTGTTTTACTCATTGGTATAGTTTTAATTATTTTTGCTTTTTATCAATACAACAAAAAAGACTATGCAGCTAAAAGTACTAACTTGTATGTAGAAGACTTTAAAGGGGCAAATGATTCAATAAAAATACAATCTGCTATTAATAAAGCAGCGTCTAGTAAAATAAAAACCGTATTGCTTGATGATAAAAAGTATAAAATCACGTCACCAATCATTGTTAAAAAAGGTGTGAAATTATTATTTAGTTATGGATCACAATTTGTGATTGAGGGAAACTTTAGAGTTCTAGAACTAGAGAAAAACGCATCCATTGAAGGAGCGTATATAGCTATTGACGATCCTAAATTTAACTCTGAAGTTATTTATTTAGACGGTAAAAATAAATATTATAACACTTGGAACAAAACACAAATAAAAGATATAAATATTATTAATTGGACGGAAACGAATAAAGGTACCGGAATTTCTTTATACTCTGCTGGAAAAGAAAATGAAATTTCGTTTGTTAACTTCGAAAACATTAAAATTGTAGGAATGGAAACCGGACTAAAATTAGTAGCAAAAAAACCGAACACCGGACAAGCTTGGATAAATGCCAATCGTTTTATGAACTTTTCTTTAGAAGACTGTGTAAATATGATTTATATGGATAGTCAAGTAACTACGCCAAATGAAATTAGTGGGAATCAATTTACAAATCTTCAAATACAGCCTTCAAATAAAACAAAAAGCATTATACAGGTAAGTGGGCAGCATAATGAATTTCATGGGATGGTATGGGATTTAAATAAAATAAAACATGAAAACGAACTCATTGAACTGACTGATAAGAGTATGAATACAGTGGTTGAAATGTCCAGTGTACCAGCAAATAGAGTTTTAGATAGTGGGAAATCCAATATAATAAAGTAATATTTTTATTTATGAATTCACTTCTAAAAGCAGATAGAAATAAAAATTTTAGACAGGAGATTCAATATGTGGAAAACAAATATTATCAAGACTACTAGAGGAAAATTCGAGTATTTTGTGAAGGGAGAAGGTCCGCCTTTATGCGTTACACATATGTATAGTGAATATAACAATAATGGAAATACTTTTGCAAACCCATTCACTGATTTTTATAGCGTATATTTAGTTAATTTAAAGGGTTGTGGGAATTCAGATTTAGCAAATAGCGATTCCGAATTTAGTATGACGGAAACGGTTAAAGATTTAGAAGCGATTCGCGAAGCTTTATATATTAATAAGTGGGGATTTGCTGGTCATTCAACAGGAGGGATGTTAGCTCTTGTATATGCGACTGAAGCACAAGAAAGTTTAACGAAAATAATTGTTGGTGGCGCAGCGGCGAGTATGGGATATGCATCCCATAAAGATAGTATATACTGTAGTAAAAATGAAAATTTTAATAGAATCGTATCAATTATGAATAAATTAAATGATGATAGTATATTACAAGAAGAAAGAAAAGCATTGAGTAGAGAGTGGGCACTTATGTCTTTTTATTCTGAAGAAAAGCTTGAAGAGGCATTAAAATTGCCGAATAGCGGAAAGACAGTTGGCAATCGGTTAAATTATTTTAGACAAGTTGAATATAAAGATTATGATGTTCGTCAGAAACTTAAATTCGTAAAAATCCCAAGTTTTATATACTGTGGTAAGCATGATGCGCAATGTCCCTACATATTTTCTCGTGAAATAGCAAATTTAATTCCGAACGCAGCATTAACTAAATTTGAAGAAAGTAATCATAATCCATTCGTTGAAGAAATAGACAAGTTTAATCAGTTTGTAAACGATACATTATAATCAATAAGTAAAAAGCGAATCTTCTATATAAGACAGATTCGCTTTTTACTATAATTAGACTTTTCGCCACCAAGCATACCTAGGATAGTCTGTAGATTTCAACGTAATAGATTCGCCAATTTGAGGCGTTGTAATTTTAACTCCTAAACGGTTAGCTTCTTTCGTAACACGTTCTATCGGGTCACTCCATTCGTGTAATGCTAACGTAAAAGCACCCCAATGAATCGGAAGAAGTAATTCTCCTTTTATAAAGTACAAATCGCACAGCAGCAGCTAAGACAAATATTAAGTACATGTAAATTGTTTTTATTTAGTAAATTCCTTCTTATACGCAACAAAGAACATATGTTTCATTGTATGTTATAGAAGAAAATATGTCTCTAATAAAAGAAAGGAAGGAGAGGATGTAAGTGCACATAGAGCAAAAAAAGAAATCAAAATGTAAACTATCAAAATCTGAAATCATGCATTTGTATACTGAAGGGAAGAGCACCTCAGAAATCGCTATGCTTGCTAATGTGTCTGCAAGGTATATTCGTATGGTTTTATCAGACAATAACGTACCAAGGCGCGCTATAGGGAGTTGGAAGAGAAAGTATGACATAACAGAAGATTATTTTAAAACGTGGTCAAACAATATGGCTTATATTTTAGGGTTTATAGCAGCAGATGGTGTTATACAGAAAGAAAATCAATGTGTCAGTATATCTCAAAAAGAAAATTACATTTTAGAAGATATAAAACAAGAACTAAACACCAACCAGCCACTATATCGAAATAAAAAAACAGGCGTATATATGCTAAACATTAATAGCAAAGTAATAAAAGACGATCTAATGAATATTCACGGAATCATGCCATGTAAATCATTTAACATTGAATTTCCTTTAGTACCAGAAGAATATTTGCATCATTTTGTTCGTGGATATTTTGATGGGGATGGTTACGTTAAGTATGAAACTTATACAGTAAGCTTTGTAGGAGGATCATATAACTTTATGAATTCTTTAAATCAGGTACTACAAAATCATAATTTACCAGCCGATTTACTAAATCAAAATAAACATTATCGCGTCATTTTAACCGGAAGAAAACCAATACAACTATTTTCAAAGTGGATTTATAAAGACAAAGATATTTATCTGCATAGAAAATATGAAGAATTTCAGAAAGAAAGTCTAAGTCTAGATCAATTAAAAGATCGAAAGCTAAAAAGAACTCAAGCTGCTGTTAAGCAGAGAAAACAAAATTTCCTTAAGGAATATATGAAAAATAAATGTATCGCTAAAACTTGTTCCATTTTAGAAATAAAGGAACCAACTTTTAAAAGTTGGTTAAAAAATGATAATCAATTTAAAAAAGACTATGAAAGAATTCATTCATTATAAAAATGCAAGAAACCTTAGTATATCTATGCTAAGGTTTCTAATTTGGGATTATTAGAGGACACTCATTTTCGTTTATAGAACTTAATAAACACATAGATTTTACAATGAATTTATTAGTAAGGAAGGGAATATGAAATGCTCACTAATAATAGTCCGGAGAATATATTACATACAGCTTATGAAGGAAAAAGGCTTTATAACCTTTGTGAACCTCTAATTAAACCAACACTTAAGAAATAAGAAAAGATATTATTATGCTATTCAAGAACAAGAACTAACAGATAAAGAGGCTTTCGTGATGTATGGTAATACGTATTTAGATTTAGGAGAAGTTCAAATTGGTCTTTATGGAAATGCTCGATATTCAACATTAAATTTAATAACAGCAGGTAACGAAACATTTACTGATATTAATTATAAGAAAGAGCAATTAGTAAAAGGTTACGTAGCAACAGATAGACAAATAGATTTACATTTAAATATAGTTTACGAAAAATTAGGTTTATATCAAAATTCAAAACCTTTTATCCCTGTATTTAAATCAACAGACTTATCTATACTTAACGAAATTGCAAACACAATCAGTAAAGATTTAGTCTTATTGTTTAAAGAAAACTATAAACCTTTAAAAGAATACTTTGTGAGCAGCAGATACTCTAAAGAAATAACTTATGATGAGTTTTTTATCTGGTGGTATCACTTTTTCTATACAAAAGTAACTGAAGAATTAATAAAACAAGGTGTAATTATAACAAGCGCACAAGAAAATCAAACGTACATAATCCATTAATAACTTTAGATTAAAGTGCTAATATACTTTTACAAATGTAGCAGCTAAATGGATAAATAATTATTAGTAAATAGAGGATAATCTGAAATTAAAATCTAACATATGAAGAAAATGAAATATTTAAAGGGGAGAAGAGCTATGCAAAAGAAATTTATCAATCCAGAAACGATGCCACCAACTTTTGGATACTCGCATGTAGTCGAAGTTAGTAACGCTAAACGAACAATTTACATATCTGGATAAGTAGCGATTAACACTGACGGTCAAATAGTTGGAATTGACGATTTAGCTACACAAACGCGACAAGTATTCGAGAATATTAAAAGTGCATTAGAAACCTCGGAATTAAAATTTAATGATGTAGTCAAATTAACATTTTTCTTAACTGACATTTCTCAGATGGCCATTGTTAGAGATATTCGAGATCAATACATCGATACTAAAAATCCACCAGCAAGTTCAGCTGTAGAAGTTAGAAAGTTAATTAACGATAACTTTTTAATTGAAATTGAAGCAATTGCTGTAGCAAACTAATTTTAAAAACTTATTATGAATCATATCCATGCAATTCGTTTAATGCGTTCATTTAAAACGAATTGCATTTTTTATTGTCTTAAATATAATTTATATCTGGAGACATTATCATCAACAACTCATAAAACAACAACAAATAAGCACACAATCGATTACACAGAATGAATCCGATGAAAAGGGAAGCGTAACAATCTACACTAACATATAATAAGTTTATTACTTTCATCCAGTTAACATAATATATATTATAGGCAGTTATAGAAACAAAGCAATATCAGGTATCAAAACCCAAGTAAACTATACTTAATGAGACGAAACAGAGATTTTTAGTGAGATTCACATGAAATCTTATCTAAACAAATTTCTTCAGTTTTTATCGTTTTTATTTGTTATAAATTCATCACAGCAAATCTTAATCAATAATCACTTAAGATTTAACGAATTAAAACATTTTTGATTGGTAAGAAATTTTTATACAGAAAAATTATTTCTATACAAAATATAAATTAGTAATTTTATTTTATGTTTTACTTAATGAATTTATTGCTATTTGCACATGTTTTACAACTTTACATTATTTGTTGTTATTTCTGTTATTTAGGCTTGACTTTCATTACACTCATTGTTTTTTATTCTAGTTAACATAACGCTTATTTTTAACATAAAAAAATCCTCCTCACCTTCAGGAAGATTTTTTGTTTGCTATTATTTTATTTATATCTTCTAGTAACAATCCCAATTGTAAATGACATTGGAAAAATCTAGATTTAACAGCTCTTCCTTACGTATAAAGAAATTAGCAACCCCAGAATCGCCCCACATAATATTTAATGAATCGTCTGTATCGATTTGCAGCAATAATATGTCATGTTGCTGGTATTTTTCTTCCCATTCTCTCGGATCTGTCTGTGTGAAAAATGGATATCCACCAATTTTATGTCCTTGATCTTTACATAAATCATCATACAGTTCGCCTAATTCTGTATTATTTTCTTCATCAACAATTTCTTCCCAATCAATATCCTCACTAAACATCTTTTCAAATCGATAATCCCTTGACGTTACGGGTTGATAACCTAATTCAAACATTAATTTCGCTGCTTCAGGTATGATAAAGTCCTCTAATTCTAAGGTGTTTAAATAACTAAAATCAGTAATAACCTTATTTAAATCTTCTATAATTGTAGAATGATAAATAATTCGAAAGTCTTTTTGGATTGTTGGATGATCAAAATCTGCTCCGTAAAGCTCATCACCAGCACTTACGAAAAACTGTAACATTCCCTTTTGAGGCATATATTCAACATGCGGAATTTCTTCAAAGTTTAACTGCGCAAGTAACATCATAGGTTGTCCGTTTGAGTCTTTAGGATGCTCTTGATCTATAGGTAAATACGGATATCCACCAAACTTACTTTCAAAAAGCGTTGTCTCTGCTTGCGTTCCAGACACTTTAACATACGGTTTCACACTTTCTTCTAAAATACTACGATACTGTTCTAGTTCTTTCGGAATTTGAAGTTGATACGTATTCTTCACTACATTTGCCTCCCTTTAGTAATGAATTGAAAATGCCTAACTTAATTATATAGCAAGCGATAGCTTAATTGAAAATCGTTAAAAATCCATTTTCACCCTCATTTTTTGCGCGCTTGGCGGACAAAGTAAATTATGCTCTAAAACCTTTTTATTGATAGTTCGAATTAATTCCGCTGCTTCTGTAGTATTTGTATTTTCTTTTAGCTTTTCTTTTAAATCGTCAATTTCTTTTGAAAGCTCAATCCACCTAGGCAAAACATGATTATTTGCTAAAGTTCTATAAAGTTGCTTTTCAGGATTGTAAGAAAGATCTTTATCAAGATTAAGAGGTTTCCCTTTACCAGGTAAATTATCAAAAGCTCCTTTCTGTTCTGCTTGTTTAACGATAGAACTAATATGATCCTCATACGTATAGGACCAAACTTTCTCATCTTTCACTAAAATCTCTTGCTTTTTTAGTTTTTTATCTAGTTCTTCTTGATTCATAGATTCTCTCTCCTTTTTATTTTCTAATGTCGTTTTTGTAAATTCTAATGCCCTTAATCCATCGAATAGCTTTTCTCGCCACCATACGCTATCATGTCCGCCTTGAAACTCTTCGTAAGTGGTTTGGTATTTCTTTTCTTCTAAAGCTTTATATAGCCGTCTATTAGCCGTTAAAAGAGGTTCGTTTTCGAGTTCACCTACTGCTATGTAAGAATGTAGATGAGTCGCATTAGAATTTATTGATGAAATTTGATTTTCAATCCAAGGAATATCATTTTCAAAAGTTAGTTCTTCTAGCTGGTTAACATGATCTACAGCAATATGTGACGGTATTCTATTTTCGTAAATTAAATAATTGAGCGTTTTTGCGATTGAAGATTACTTAATACATGGATTTTTATTAAAGACAATGAAAAGTTCTTGAAGATGTGAAGTTTAAGAATAATTATGAGGTAGGTCAAGGTGTTTTACCCTTGCTGTAATGTGACAGTAAAGATATTTAATTTTGATAAAATTATACAAGAGCCTTGCTACACTTTTGTAATAAGACTCTTTAAATAAGTTATTTACTAGAATAATTATCAATTGCTTGAATAGAAAGTTCCAACGATTTTATTCTTCTTTCTAAAAGCGTTCTTTGAGGACTTCCAAGCGTTGACTTATCGTAAATCTTTTCAATTGATGGAAGCAAACCAATAAGAACATTACGAGTTTCTGCTAAATCTTCCTGAGTATAATGATGAGTTTCTTGCTTCCAAACGCTTTCTAACATAGCTAAGCCGATACTAACTGCATTGAGTCTTTTTTTCACTAAAGTAGTATTTGATCCTTTTTGAGTCATCTGTGATAAGGCATTTTCAAGTTTACTAATTGTTGACTGTAAAGATTTTATTGATTCCAATTTATCTATATTTGATACGTTTTCCATGTTAATGTTGTCCCTTCTGCATTGTTGACTTATTTTGTTTAAAGCTTGAGTTCACTCGAAATATTTTAACATAAATAACTAACTGTATTGGAGTTGGACAATACCTTAAAGGAAAACAGCTATTCTTCTCTCCTCCCCTATATCATTCTATAATATGTACTTCTTTCTTCTCGTTAGAATTCCTATATAAACTAGTTGTTAATGTTGAATATTTTATGAACAAAAAAACGTACAAGTAATGTAACCTGTACGTTTTCGCTTTTATTCAGTAAGGTAATAAAGTAATAGCTTCCTGGTCTTCTCATAACTTATGAAATCTCTATACAAAATGGGATAATTCACAATTTCTGTTTCTAGAAAATGATATTGTGGAAACCACTCAAAAAACGATTTTCTTAACCACTTTATTTGTTGAAACGTAATGTTCTGTTCGTTTCCATTTAGTATAGAATTTAAAGTAGCTGCTGTATGCATCCAATAATGATTAAAATCAGCGTTTATACAATCATCTTCGGTAAATTTACTTTTTAAGTCTCGCTGCAATTTTGCTGTAGCACGATAAGGAAACGGTTTATGAAGTGGAATATGCATTTTCTGCAATTCATTAAAAATAACCCTTTTTCCTAACTTCAACTTTCCACCCCTTTATTTCTCTATCCAATTTAATAAGTTTTCATAATGATATTGAGCATCTATATACCCAAGATTATATAGATTAACGAGCTTTTCCTTATTTCTTTCTATTCCGCTTATAGGAAGCTGTACACTTGGTTGAATTACATAAAAATTATCTTTTTGTTCTTCCCGATTCATATAAGATATCGTCTCATTATAAAAACGATAATGGTCTACTAAATTCTCTGCGATTTTCGGATATTTTCTATATAAAATTTTAGCCAGGCCTGAAAATTTATTTCGCTGCTTCTCATATCCTTCTGGCTTTGTCATAATGACAACGTTCTTTTCATAACCATCCTTTTGGGCTTTCAAAACTGGTATAGGGTCTATAATCCCTCCATCTAATAATTTTCGATTATTATATTCTACAGCAGGTGCTATAAACGGTACAGAGCTTGAGGCGCGAATGATTTTTAAAATATCATTTCCGTGTTCTGCTTTATTATAATAAATGGCTTGTCCTGATTCGCAATCAGTCGTCCCTATGACAAACTGTTCATTACATTTTAAGAAAGTTTGAAAATCAAATGGTACAATTTTATTAGGTACTTCATCAAATAAAAAATCCATTCCGAATAATTCGCGTTTTCGAATCAAATTTCGATAAGATATATAACGGTGATCTGCTACTAGCTCTGTATTTACTTTCTTATTTCTCCCTTTTTGACGTGATAAATAAGTTGCTCCCATACAGGCTCCAGCTGATACGCCGACTACATACGGAAAGAATAAGTTCTTTTCCATGAAATATTCGAGTACACCTGCAGTATATAAACCTTTCATTCCTCCGCCTTCTAATACTAAACCTATATTCTTCATGCTATATCCCTCTGCTTCTTTTTTCTTAATTTCATATTAGCATAAGATTTTAAGATGAGGTTATATAAACTAATTACAACAATAACCAGAAAATACTAAAGTAATGTCATAATATCTTTGTGAGTAACATGTTACAATATAAGTAATTCATTCCACATATATTAAAGGAGGAATTTAATATGGGTTTATTTAGCGGTATTTTAGGAAATGCATCAAATACGAGTTCTGAAAGTGTAGAACGTGATTTAGAGAAGATTATGCTAGACGATGAAAAAGTAGAGCATGCTTATAAATTAATTCGTGATCTAATCGTATTTACAAATCGTCGTCTTATTTTAGTAGATAAACAAGGAGTAACTGGCAAAAAAACAGAATACCATTCTATTCCTTATAAAAGTATTACACAATATAGCATCGAAACGGCTGGGCATTTTGATTTAGATGCAGAACTTAAAATTTGGGTGTCTAGTATGGAGGATCCAATTACGAAAGAATTTAAAGGTGACGATAGTATTTTAAGCATTCAAAAAGCGTTAGTAACATTTACGACAAATTAGTAGTTTTTGTATTTTTATTCACTTTTAAAATTACTAACCCGAGTATTTTGGAAGAACATACATTGTTTTTGTATATTTAATCTAAAGTAACATAAAAAGGTAAAGCGTATTTTAAATGCTTTACCTTTCTTTTTTGTAATAAATAAGTGTAGTTTCATCATTTAATTTCTTTATAACTTCTGTTCTTTTATACCCCATCTTTTCATACAAAAAACAATTTTTCTCTTCTTCTAAAATAGTAGCAAGTTCCCAGCTCGTTGCTTTAAGAAACATTTCCTCAATTAATGTAATCACCTTTTGAGCAATTCCTTTTCCTTGATAACCCGGATGAATAAACATTGGACTGATCCAAAATTTAGAGGGTGTTTCTTTTTGTGAAATGCATATCGCTCCAACAAGATTCATAGCCACTATTATTTTATAGAAGCCACCGTCTACATGATTTATTCTACAAATAGTTTTTTCGATAGTTTCATTTGCTGGATTTGTTTCATAGTCTTTATATTTATGTAATAAAGGGCTAAATGAGTCTATTTGCATTTGAAATATAACTTCTGCATCAGTTTCTGTCGCCTTCTCTAATATGATATCCATGTTACCAATTTAGACGCTTTCTTAAAGATGTAATATGAGCTGTATGATGACGACCATGCCATGCGTATAGTCCTATTGCAACAGCAAGTTTTGTTTCACCAGTTTCAGGATGGTTAAATGTCTTTTCTAAATCTTCAATTTCTAGAGAATATAAAAGGTTAACCCATCTTTTATGTAATGAATCTAGCATTACTAGTGAAACATCTACTGGTAATTTTGAATCAGGTAACTCTGCCCACTTCTCTTCTTTATACGGCTTAATAGTTGGATTCTTTTCTGTCAGTGCTAATTTAAAGCGTATGTAGCTATTCATATGGCTATCAACGACGTGATGAACAACTTGACGGACCGTCCAACCTCCAACGCGATACGGTGTATCTAACTGCTTCTGATCTAAATCTTTAATTGCCTTTGTTAGTTCATTAGGTAAATCTTCAATTTCTTGAATCCATGTATCAATCATTTCTTCAGTTATAGGACGTTTGTATGTAAATTGGCCAATTGGATAACGTAAATCATTCATGAATAAGTCCTCCTTATTATAAGCGCGAAGTATTTCTCCAAATATAATGTACAAACTTCACATGTTCTCCATTTAATTCTACAGATGTTGTATCTGATTCGTTTTGATAAGAAGAAAATCCACTTTTTTCTAGTACAATTTGTGATGCGAGATTATTAGTAGTTGTTTTAGCATGAACTTCAGTAATTTCATTATTTTTCGCTACATCTAAAATTAATTTTACGGCTGCTGTTGCAACTCCTTTTTTAGTAAATTTTTCTCCGACCCGATACCCTAGCGAACTAATTCGAGTTTCCGTATCTATATCTACTAAATTGATTCGCCCTACAATTTCTTTTTCTTCATTACGAATTAAATAAAAATAAGAATCTCCATCCGCTTGTTCTATTAATAAATCGTCTAGTAGTTTTTGGAAATATTCAAATTCAAAATATTTTGAGCCACGATTTGGTACCATTGTTTCAAAGAAAGATTTATTCGTAAGTTCAAACGTAAATAAATCCTTAGCATCTTGTTTCTTTAGTTGCTCTATGTATATTTCCATCCCGTATTCTCCCTCTTGATTTACTAACTGTTATACATTCTTTTTTAATCAATCATATTCCTGCTATTTTTTTCGATTAAGCAATACAGATAGTAGCACTTTCGGATGAAAAAGATGAAATGGACTACGAATTAAATTCATCACTCGTACTAAACGAATATAAACATCAGAATCATTCGCGGATAGTCGATATATTTGTTTCGTATACCATAGCTGAAATTTTTGTTTTGTAGTTAATTCTCTCTTTAGCTGCGGGTGACGTGATATTTCCGTCGTTGTCATATCCCAAGGGGTTTCTATTATAGTAGCTGCCTTTTTATAAAATTGTTGTGTAAATGTTTTATCAAGTTGTTTTCTACCTTGCAGAAGTAATTGCAACTGGTGAGCCTCCATAGCAGCAACTGATACGCCTTGGCCGAAAACGGGATCAAAACGACATTGCGCATCTCCAACTACTAACAATCCTTCTGGTAAATTATTCACTAAATCAAATCGCCGACGTACTTGATAAGGGATTTTGTATGTCTTTATATCAGTAATCCCCTCAGCTTTGTTTAGAAACTCTGTAACATTAGAAATTGATAGGTTTTCAGCAAAATCATAAAACTCATCATCTGTTTGTGGTGCTTTCTCATTTGCGTATCCACTGAAAGTAACAAAATAACGATTATCTTCTATCGTTTGAATAAGAACGCCATAAGGGTTATCAGGGAAACTCGGAGACATTAGCATATTACAACAGTCTAACTCCTCACTTTCTTTAAGTTTAAACATTTTCGTTGTGTAAAATAAATCAATACGAACTTTTTCTTCTTGTACTTCAATTTCGTATTCTCGTAGCCACTCTATACTTTTTGAACCAAATCCACTTGCATCAACTACAATATCTGCATGAACTTCTTCTTGTGTGTCTGTCTCTAAATATTTAACTTTTACTCCACACACTTTGTTAAGCTTTCCATCTACCAATAACCCTTTAACCAATGTTTCATATTTAATAGTAATATTAGAAATTTGGTGTATTCGTTTTTGAATATACCATTCTAGCAAAGGACGACTTTGTTGAATCATATGTACTTCCCCTATGAATGGCTGTTTCCATAAATCAAATTGATGCCATTTTAAATCACGAGTAAAGTTATTTACGATACTACCTGCTTCTATTAATTCATTCGTAATATTAGGAAACAATTCCTCAATTGCGTTTTCTCCACCTTTTAATAACACATGAGGATGATTACTTTGTGGAACTCTTTTTCTCGAAGACTTTCCATCCCATCTTTCACCAGCTTCTATAATGATTACTTCTTTAAAAGAAGTTGATAATGCTTTTGCTGCGAGTTTTCCTGCCATACTTCCACCAATAACGATAGCCGTATTAAACATATTTTCCCCCTTAATAAAAAGAGATCCTGCCTTGTATGAATAAAACAGGATCTTAAACTAATTAACTTCTTTATCATTATACTTAAAATACATCAGTAAATTGCAACATTAAAATTAAAATACCTAATCCCCATACGTAATACGCGAATACTTTTAAGGAGTGACGTTTTAAATATTGAATCATCCATGAAACGGCTATGTATCCAAAAAACGATGCTGATAACGTTCCGACAATTAAAGATGTACTAGAAATAGATTCTGCTTTCCCTTGAAAAACGTCTACAAATTGCAAAATGATAGCTCCGGCGATTGCTGGTGTCGAAAGTAAAAAAGAAAAGTAAGCAGCTGTTTCACGGTCTAATTTTCTCCATAATGCAGCGACAATTGTCATTCCAGAACGGGAAATGGCTGGAAAAATAGCGGCCGCTTGAAATGAACCGATAATTAATGCGTCTTTATATGTTATGTCATCCATTTTTTTACGACCATTCTTTTGTTTATCTGCCATGTAGAGAAAGAATCCGGTCACTAAAAACTCCCAACCGATTGTGATTCCTGTTTTTGAAATATCTTCAAAGAAGTCTTTAAACAATAAACCAATTACAACTGCGGGTATTGTCCCAACGATAAGTAATAACATGAGCTTTGAAAATGGGTTTTTAATTAAATATATAACTTCTTTTTTGTAATAAATAAACACTGCAAGTAAAGTCCCAATATGCAACATCGTATCTAAAAATAAGCCTGCTTCATCTAATTGAAATAAATGTCTTCCTAAATAAAGATGTCCGGTACTACTGATTGGTAAAAATTCTGTTAAACCTTGAATTATACCTAATATGAAAGCTTCTAACCAATTCATGATGGTCTCCTTTCTCTTTTGCTTGTACCAATATATGAGGGTTAAATTTTCGATATGAAAAAAACTATATTTCTCTATGAATTTACTTTTAATTTATGGATATATATGTAAAGAGAATTAAGGAGGGTTATTATGTGGAAGCACACAAAATTCGGTAATGTATTACTTTGGATGGGCCCTATCCTTGTATTTTTAGGACTATGTATGACAAATGTTATTTCAGATATTCCTTTCTTTGAGGGAAAACATAAAACGCTTGGTATTGTACTTATATTTATAGGGATATTCTGTTTTATTGTGGCTAATCATTTAAAAAAAGGAGAAAGATATGAAGAATAAATCTAAATAAAAAACAATCCTGGCATATTAGCTAGGATTGTTTTTTATTAATGTTGATTATTTGTAGAATACTTTATCAACGTTATATTTCGCTTTGTATTCATTAATGATATATGTTTCGTAAATTTCTCTTTCTGTTGGATCTTCTACGATACATGCATCAATGCGGTATACTTCATCACGGTGATTTTTAATTGGTGAAACATTATCTTCAAAATGCTTCTTAATACGTTGTCTAATTTTACGAGCTTTACCTACGAAAAGTAGTTCGTCATTAATATTGTAAAACATAAAAATGCCGCCTTTATCTCTAGGGAACAAGTGGAAATCGATAAATCCATTAATTGGAGTAATGATTGGCTCGTCTCCTTTAATAACTTGTTTACGTTCAGTAATTGTAACATCAACTTCAGGGATACTAATTTTAATCAAGTTCATTCACGTCCTCTTTTATTATAAAGATAAATAATAGCATACATAAGTAAGAAAAGCTATGTTCAGGGGCATATTTCATTTTATAATTCAAATATTATAGGTGTATCATGTAAACTTTTCTTCCAAATCATATGATCACTGGATTCTCCCCAGTAATCTTTCAATACATAGCTAGGTTTTCCGAACTTTTTCATCCATATACTTTGCGCATTTTTATATCCACTATCTAAACAATATTCTGTTATCCCTCTGCTAAGTAATGTAAGAAACATTGTATGTAGTAATAAACTCCCTATTCCCTTTCTTTGATACTCGGGAAGTATGAATACAGTTCCTATTTCATACAAATTTTTAAGTACACCACCTGTACAACTAGTAATCAATGTACTTGCTGGACCGGTTTCGATTGTTCCAATGATTTTATCATTACTTGTATCAATCGCTAATAAAAAGTAACGACTTTCTCCGTTACTTTCAAAATCACTTTTCAAATACTGCTTTTTTGAGTTAATTTCATTTTCTATGTCATCCAATAATTGTGACAATCCTTCATTTTTGTATGTATTCGTAATAACGATACGGAAAAATAAATATAGTTCATCTACATCATTCAAATTCGGTCTTCTAACTGCAACGTTAGTCATGAATGCATTCTCCAATCTTCATTATGCCATTGTCAATACAACACTTTACATAATCTATTCATCATTATTCTGCAAAAACCTGCATAAATCCAGCAGTATAGAAAGCTCAGTATAAATATTGATAAAATAATTTTTATGTCCATAGTTGTATGAACAGTAGGACCAAGTACCGGAAAACGGAAAACATCGAGAACGATCATAATCCCTATAAGTAGACAAGTCGCTGAAAAGGAAACAATCCAAATTCTCCTCTTGAATTTTAAAAAGGCTAGTCCTAAGGCTAGACCTAATAAGCCTGTAGTAAAAGGAAAGACAATTAGTTCACTTGGCTCAATAATAAATAATAGAAAAATAGTAAGAATATAAGAAAGTATTCCCTCACGAATAGAATAGAAAATAGCAAAAAAAATTGGCAATGTCGAAAATGGACTAATGAGTAAACCTATACCAGGAACTAAGTTTCCTGCTGCTTGAAACATGGTGGCCAATGCACTCATTAAAGCTGTAAGTACTAACTTATTCGCAAGGGACAATTTTCTTTTATGAACAAAGTTCGTATCATGTTCTATCATCAGTTGATACCAATAACGTACAAACCGATTCATCAAAATTCCCCCTAAAGATACCTCATTCATTACTTTCTATATTATTCGTACACATATGGTTTATGAGTTACTTTCTACAAGTTAATAGATGCTAATACATTGAAGATTTTTAGGGGGATAAGTTAAGTCTTGCGTTTTGGAAACAGAATAAATTCCTTATGTTTTTAGACTGCGTATTTGTATCGTATCAAGGAA
This sequence comes from Bacillus sp. FSL K6-1218, assembly GCF_038006445.1. Classification (NCBI taxonomy): domain Bacteria; kingdom Bacillati; phylum Bacillota; class Bacilli; order Caryophanales; family Bacillaceae; genus Bacillus; species Bacillus sp. FSL K6-1218. Next base: position 2,698,417 of record NZ_JBBOVE010000001.1, read on the forward strand.
TAATTTCAAAAATGGTACCTTTGTTAAAATCAGTTACTTTCATAGAACTGTAAACTCCTAAATATAATCTAGTTTGATCCGAACTTGTTCCTAAACTCATATAATAAGCTGCTTGCGTACCAAAATCATAATTGGTTTCAATAACACGAAAGTCAGCATGTTTACCGTCTGTACCTGCTCTAGTATAAGCTAAAACACCCTTAACCGGCGGTCGAGAATCTTCTTTCTTAGCAAGGTCGGTAAAAACAACGCTACCCGTTAAATTTGAAATTGCATTTCCCATATATGGCTGAACTCCTGTAAGTGAAGTTCCTCCAAACTTATCGGTTCTAGAATCTTTATGAAAATAACTAAGTAGAGGCAGAATACGCTTCACTGAAGTTTGTATTGTTTCATCATAATAAACTATTGTTCTCTCATCCAAAGTCTGATTTTCGGAACAATGTCGTATAAAAGAAGTAGGTAAATCCCCTTCCCATCCTCGCCACCCAAAATTGATAAAACCATCTTGATTGGGAGTTAACCTCATAAAATGCATTTGAACAAGTTCTGTAACTGGTATAGGTTTATATTGAACAAATGAAAAAATAGACTCTACAATATCCTGTCCGACATTTCCGGTGTATTTGATATATTGATTATAAAACCTTTGAAATGAAATGCCGGTTATATTACGTACTCCTTTTGCAATTACTGTAAGTGTTTCTTGTATAGATAAAGGGAGGTCATTAAAGCGTGTAACTACAGGAGGGTTATTTATAAATGTATTTTTATTTACATCGATTTCAATTATTTTTCCTGCTATTTCTAAATCATCTTGGCTTAAATTAAATGGATCATAACCTGATCCGCCATCTCCATTTGTAAAAACAAGTTTTCCAGTCTCAGGTGAAAAATTTAAACTATTGACTCCGTTATGATTAAAAAATGGTCTTCTTACATTCAGTAATGTTCGTCGCTTTTGAGCTTGGCCGTTAGATTGTAAAGTCCATTCTTCCACTGTATCAATGTGATCATATTGCGTATTTCTATTAACCCACTTTAAATTTAACGTTTTAGGGTCACAAGGATTCGGTTTAAATTGTTCAGAAAGTGCACCTGGACCTTGAGTTCCGGCTACTGAATAATGAAGATAAAATAAACCGTTTTGATAAAATTGTGGATGAAATGCAAGTCCTAGTAATCCTCGTTCATCATAACCGCTACTAGAAACACCTTCTTCAGATGTACCTAATTTAATAATTAGGTGACGAATATCTAAAAATTTCTTTATAACTCCTTCCCCTATGTAAAAAATCTCTCCTAATTGAGTTGCGATAAATAGTCTTTCGGTCGATTCACCTGGAAGTATCGTTGTTTTCAATACGGTTGGTAAATTTACGTTATGAACAATGGGTCGTAAATTAACTTTAACTTTTGTCAATTAACTGTACACCCCTTTTTCTTCTTTTTTATAGAAGAATATGATTAGAGTAGTTCTGTTAGTATTAAATAAGTCGCATTCCTTTTTATTACAATTTTGTATATAATATAAGTATCAATATACTGGGGGACTAATTATGACACTCTTATTACAAATCATCGTACCACTTATATGTGCAATATACTTATTTACCCTCTATCATAACGGGACGTATGGATCAGCTTCATTTATTTTAGCAGTCATGATAGGAATTTTCGGTTTAGAGAATATTTTTCAATATGCTAGTCTAACAGATCATACTATTTATCCATATTGGGGAAGTTTGAAGGCTGTTGTTATCGTTTTATCAGTCGTATTTCTATTTAAAAAAGTTGGTTTAACAGGGAAATATTGATTTTTAATGAGGTACATGTTTTCTTGTTAAATTGCTTTTATTTTATAAAAGAAGAAATATTTATGTAAAAACAAGAAGGGATGTGATACATATGTCTATAAATATTATTTCAATAGTCTCTATCATAATATGGATTGTGTTAATTACAGAACTTATAAAACCTTCAAAAGAACAGAATGGACGAAAAATAGTAACTTTAGTAACTGCTGGTTCCGCATCAACACTAATTTTGACGGTTTCATTTATTCAAAATATCCCGTTTTGGAATTGATAGTGATATAACAACCAAAAATATGTATAAATAAAAAGATTAGGATTCACTCCTAATCTTTTTATTTTGGGGTAGCACCACACATCCATCAACTTAAGAATAAACGCCACCAAAACAAAAAAAGCCCCAAAGTTTTCTTGAAAATAAGTTGGGGCTTTTGAACCAGAAAAGTACATTTTCAATTATGAAAACTACGATAAATTTTTCCTTTTTTCCTACTTGCTAAATTCAGCAAGTAAAATATTTTTAAAAGGATTAGGACTGCCAGTTCTACCCAAACTATTCCAATTGACGACCAACGTATGATTGCCTCCAAGTGTACCTCCAACTAGAGTTGTAAACCCTAGAATGCCACCTGAGTGTCCCCATATCGAGACACCGCTTGGCAGCTTAGTTTCATAGATTCCAAGACCATATCCATCGATTCCTTCTTTTCCTGTAGGAACTGTAGTAAGCATTTGTTTTAGTTGCTGTTCCTTCAGTAACTTGCCACCGAGCAAGTAAGAGAAGAATTTGTTTAAGTCGTCAGCAGTAGAAATCATATCTCCAGCAGAGCTACCTGCACTTGGGTTATAATAAGTAACGTCTTTTAGCTCACTTGCTCCGTCTGGTTGGACATATCCACGGGCATGGTTAGTGCCTGGAATAACACTTGAGTTGCCTGGTAGGAATGTATTCGACAATTCAAGTGGTTCAATAATTCGATTTTCAACCTCTTCCGCATAGCTGTTTCCAGTTACTTTTTCAATAAGAATGCCCAGTAATACGTATCCTGTGTTTGAATAAGACCAGCCCTTTCCTGGAGCAAAGTCTGGAGGCAGAGAAACCCCCATCTTCACTAACTCTTCAGCCGTATACGATTTTTTTGTATCCGTAAAATCAGCGTCTTTTGACCTTGAGTATTCAGCGATACCACTTGTATGGTTCAATATGTGCCGGATAGTAATCTTGTTACCATCATATCCATTTCCTTGAATGACACCAGGCAACCAGTCTTCGATGTAGTCGTTTAGCTTCAGGCGATTCTCTCCAGCTAATTGAAGTACAACTGTTGCGGTGAACGTCTTCGTCACACTCCCAATGCGAAAGCGAAAATCTGTTTTCATTGGTTTCTTGGTTCTCAGATCCGCTATTCCAGCGGCATACCCCCACGTTTTTCCACCCTCAGAAGTTTTAGCAAGTATCCCCGGGTATCCAAGTTGCAATGTATCCCGCATTGCTTGCTTGACGGAAGTATGATCTCGTTGAGTATTTGTTTGTAACGAACTAGATACATTTTGAGTGGGCTCTGCTTTTACAATTGAGGTTGGTGTTGTATATAACAGGGAACTTCCAACTATTAAAAGGGCCAAACTTGCACATGTAATTTGACTACGTATTTTCATAAGGCATTCCTCTCCTCTATTCATATTGTATAAGTGTTTGCTTGCTGTTCCTTACTTCCTAACAAGACTTAGGGAAAGGCCCTCACGCATATAGATTAAAGCCCCAGTACAAAGGTATCTATCAATACCAACAATTTGAGCCATTTAAATCTCCATCCCTTCTATAACAAAATTATTCAAAGGTATGAAAGCATATTATGTACCCTTAGTTATTGTTAGGATTAACACAACATGAGACATAACCATAACCCATATTTTACTTTATTTATCCATAATATGTATTGAGAAAGAATGTAAATTCGAATCCTTTCCGTAACCCAACTATTGATTGTTTTTTCACCTATTATAATTAGTTATTTTGAATTCCATAATAAAAAAACTGTAAAAAAATAACGATTCTCTTAACGTACAGGAAGCGGTTGAAAAATATGTCTATACGCACAATTTTTTTGTTTTGATATGGTGAACCCATCGCCATTAAGCTAAGGTTTTGAAGTACCCACTAAATGAAATTTTTCTTTCTCTACAGTTAGTTACTTTGAGAAGTCATCTCATTTTTTTGTTTTTGGGGTGTTTCTTTTTCTTAACTTGATGGATGTGGGGTCTCGCCACATCCATCAAGTTATCTAAATAAAATACCCTCTAAAAATTAAGAATATTCAAAAATGAAAATAGACATTTATTCACTTCGTTTGTTATAATTCAAACAAAATAAAAAAACGTTTACATTTTACGATATCAAATTTACTGGAGGGGATAAAGATGAAAAAAGCACTTTACATCAATATAGGTGGAGAAGGACACTTAAATCCAACATTAGGATTAGTACATGATTTAGTACAACGTGGAGACAACATTGTCTATTATTCATCAAATGATTTTGAAGAAAAAATCAAAAAAGCAGGTGCACAATTCCGTCCCATCAATCAAGAGGCACAAAGAGAGCTTTCGGAAACTATGAATCTTATGACTTCCCATCCTCAAGAGTACTTATTACACTTCCTTCATGCTATGGAAAGAATTACTGATTCCATTTTTGAAGAAATCTCCAAAGAAACATACGATTACATCCTCTATGATGCACAGTCTTTACCTGGAAAATGGGTTGCTCACCATAGAGGTTTAGCATCTATTGCAACTTGGACCACGTTTGCTTTTTCACAAGAACTAAAAGAAAATATGAACCTGACAGGAACAAGAAACATAGGACAAAAACAGGAACGTTTAGCCATGCTACAAGCATTTTTGCAATTAGAAGAAATAGCAAAAAGGAAACAATATTTAGAAGGAAAATATGAAGTATCCCTATCTGATAATTTTTTACTTTGTCCGGGTTCAGGCGATTTGAATATTGTCTTTACTTCTCGCTATTTCCAAAGAAACAGCAAGGATTTTAAGGATGGCTATATTTTTATCGGTCCTTCCATTGCTGAAAATGAAACTCTAAATGATTTTTCGGTTGATGAATTAAAAGGAGAACGTGTGATTTATATTTCTATGGGAACCATAATTAATAATCAGCCTGAATTCTATCAAAAATGTTTCGTCGGTTTAAAAGATCTCAATACGAAAGTAGTACTTAGTATAGGCAAACAATTAACAGTGGAGCAGCTAGGAGATATACCTGATAATTTTATTGTTGGTAACTATCTTCCACAATTAGATATACTGCGTCAAGCGGATGTATTTATTAGTCATTGTGGAATGAATAGCACAAGTGAATCACTTTATTTTGAAGTACCTCTAGTTATGCTCCCATTTATAAATGATCAGCATACGATTACTGAGCGAGTATACGAACTTGGCGCAGGATTTATGTTAAATATCCAGCAATTATCGGCCGAGGATTTAAAACATGCCGTTAATGAAGTGTTTCAGCATTCGATTTACAAAGAGAATGCCAAAAAAATTAGTCAATCATTCCGTGAGGCAGGTGGTTATATCAAAGCTGTTGATGAGATTATTACATTTACTCGTTAATTCTGCTATGTATGCCACTCAAGGCCTATTAACTTAAAAATTTTATAACACCCTACAACAAGAATATAGAAGAAATGCTGGCAGTATCCCATACTCATCAAGATAAGAAATTAAATACCCCATTACTATCAATTCTTAAGTTGATAGTAATGGGGTAGCACCACATACCCAGCAAGCTAAGGTCTTGAAGTAGCCCCTAAACAAAATTTTAAATTTTTCTAAAGTTATTTATGTGAATTCAAATCGTTTTCAGGAACATATGTGGTCCTTTTATAATTTGAATTTCTTTTTAAGCTTCTTATATTTTCTGTACGAACGTCTAACAATGTTTAACATAAAATACGGTATTTTAACGGGGAAAGGTAATTTATAAATGAAAGGAAAATAAAAGGTGAAATATGCCTTTTCTAGGTCTCTCCACTTACTATCTTCTTTTGTTTTTAAGAAATCAGATACATCGACTACATATCCCCTTCCTTTTTCCATCATCACATTTTTCCCGTGAACATCACAAGGAGTTAACCCTTGTTCCCTCGCATACTCTAAAGCCTCATTAATATCAAGTATTACTTGCTTAGGAATTTTAATACCCTTATGAATAGCATCGTATAAGGTAATTTCTTTTAAACGTTTCAATACTATGAAATTTTCTCCTTTATATATAAGTTTTGAATAAGAAGGATGATCTCCAATTCTTCGGTATACTTCTGACTCTTTTTCAATTCCTTCTCCTTCTCGCACGTAAACTTTCACTACCCAATCTTTGTATTCTCTGTGCATGAATACTGCGGCATAATTACCTGTTCCTAAACACTTCCAAAGTCTAGGAATATCTTTAACTACTACAGGCTCGAATTTATCCTCACTTCTTATGCTTACCTCTTTTAATAATTCGTCCTTTATCAATCCCACAAAACTATTTATACTCATCATTCCCACTCCGGTTTTGCTAAAAGGGGCCCACCCACATTTTAACGAAAATATACACTAAGCGAATTTTAGCATAAAACGAGTCATCTTTCTTCTTAAAATAAAAAGCTAACTCGTTATATTTAAACTGTTGAATACTTAATATTTATTCCGTTATTCATAGCCAAAAACCGTACGATATAAAAATATTTCTAACTATTTTCATTTTTTCAGAGTCAACTGTATAGAGCTTTTCTTAGTGCAAGTTCTCTTAGTGCATTACCTATGCAAAATCTATATTACTCTATTTTATAATCTAAAACATTGTTTAGAAGTGTAGCAAGGATTTGTTAATGGTTCAATTCTTGTTCCACTACTATCTTTGTTAGCTAACACTTTTATTGTTTTAATAATCTTTTGTTTAATTCCCACAATGCTGTTTTGTTGCTATCCCATTTCAAAAACGTTACTGCTTCCTCAAAGCATAACCATTTATAATTGAAGTGTTCTTTAGATAATGATATGTTTTTTGTAGGGACTTTAACTCCAAAAGAAAATTCTTTTATTACATAAACCTCTTCTCCCCAAAGGAATCCTCCAACTACATCCTCTACTGGTAGTGAAGACACAGAATCTAATTGTATATATGGACATTCTCTTGTAATACCAGCCTCTTCAAACGCTTCCCGTTTTGCTGATTCAATAGGAATCTCACCGTCTTCTCCGCCACCAGCTATTCCTTGCCAATAACCATAATCACTTCGGTTGAAAATAGCATATTGAATGGAATTGGCAGTTTTTATATAAGGAAATATCAATACTTGATATGGCGCTCTCATTACTTAATCTCCTCTCGAAAATAAGTTTTAAATCAATATGAATAAAGAGCCGACATCACAATTCTACATTATTAATGCAGGTTTATAATGTCGGCCCTCTATTTTTAAAGAATTTTACTTTTCATAAACAGGCTTACTCTTAACAGAGGAAAAACTGCTTATTCCCTGTCGAATTTGTTTAGCATGGTTTTTCCTAAATGTTAGCAGTACCCTATATTATTCAATTGCGCCAGCAACGTCATAATCATTTAAATCTAATTCAATCGGTTGTCCGAGCGATAGTTTAGCAAGTTCCGCTCCTAAGTATGGACCAGCTGTTAAACCCGAAGCTCCTAATCCATTCGCAACGAAAATTCCTTCAAAGTTAGGTAGTGGTCCTATAACAGGTAAGAATCCTGGTGTGAATGGTCTGAACCCAACTCTCGTTTCAAGCATTGTAGCATTTTCTAAGCCAGGTGCAACTGATAATGCCTTATGGAATACTTCATGTAAACCACCTGCTGTTACACGATGATCGAAACCAGTATCATTCTCATGTGTTGCACCAATTACGACATGACCATTGTCAAACGTTAAAATATATTGATCGTTTGGTGGCATAACAACTGGCATATTTTCTGTTGCTGTATTTTCAATTTGCAGATGAACAATTTGTCCTTTTTGGAATGTAACTAAGAAATTAATTCCTAATGGGTTCAAGATTTCATTCGCCCATGCGCCTGCAGTTACAATAACCTTTTCCGCTAAGATTGTTTCATCGTTTACTGTAACTCCAGTAATATGATTTCCTTCACGTACTAATATGGCATCGCCTTTTATAAAAGTTGCACCATGTTTTTTCGCAGCACTTATTAATGCATTGCGTAATAATCTTCCATTTACTCGTGCAGCACCACTAATATGAACAGAACTATATTCGTCTGATAATGCTGGGAATAATTTTTTTGTTTCTTCAGCTGATAAGCGAGTGATTTCACCAATCTCTGGGGCATCTTCACGTCGTTTATAAGCTCGCTCTTCCATTTGATCTAACTTTTTCTCGTCAGTATGTAAACTAATTGCACCTACACGATTATACCCTGTGTCAGTTTCACCGTCTTCTTCTAATTGCTGAATTAACGAAGAATAGTAACGTGCACCGCCTTTAACAATTTTATACCATGCTTTATTACGACGCTGTGATAGCCATGGACATACAATACCTGCTCCTGCATCAGTTGCTTGTCCTAATTGTTGGCGATCCACGATAGTAACATTCGCACCTGCCTTAGCAAGATGATAAGCAGTAGACGCTCCTAAAATTCCAGATCCAACTACAATATACGATTTCATTTCAAACACCTTTTCTCTTTTGGTAATTATATAAATATAAGAACATTCCTTAGTATAATGGAAGGAATACTTTTTTCAATGTACTCATCACAATTAATTGTTGCAGCATTGTGACTTTCTTAATCATTATTTTTTCTTCTTACGGAATAATTCAATTGTTTTATAGCCTTGTGAAAGGATTTCTATCATTTTCTCTAGACGTTTTTCACGTGTTTTTTCTTGTTTCACAGAAAAAAGATTACGTGCCCAATCTTTTTGGTATCCAGGCGTTAAACTTTGATAAAACTTAAGTTCATTCGGATGATTAGCTAATAATGCTTCAACATCTTTAATTCGATCTGCATAATCGGCAACACATTGACTCATAGCAGATGTTTTCATTGTTTTTTTCTTTTCACGTTTTAAACCTACAACAGTAAAGACTTCATCCATACTTACCATTCGTGCAAATTTAATATCGCTTTCTCCCACATAACCATCTTCTCCAACATTTAATGCCGGAAACATCTCATCACGGTGAATAAACGTACTATAACGAGCATTACCTTTTTTCGGATATGCGAAGAACACGTAACCTTTTTCAATTAGTAATTCTTCATTACTAATAATAAAATTCGTTTGTTTCACCATTTCATCAAGCGTTTCTACAAATATAAAGATAGCATCGTGTTCTTTTGAGAATGCAGTTTCTTTACCTGTAAAAATGTCATACTCACTTGGTTCGTTAATAACGACCATATTTGTATACTTATTAAGTTTCAATTTATCAATAACCGACATAATAATCTTCCTTTACATTCAAAGTTCATTGTACATACTTTTTCGTACTGTTCTAGTGTATTATATGTATTAAGAAAATCAAACTTTAAATCATATTATTCTGCTGCAAAAGAACCAGTTTTTCATACATATGAAGAAACTGAGAAAACATTAAAAACATTAACTATACCGCATTTTCCGAAACATATTAGACGAAAACCATTTACACAAAAAATAATAAAGATAGCCGCTTCTGAATAAGTACCGGCTATCTTTATTATTCATAACTTAATAGCAAATAAAGTATATAAAAGCTCTCTATATTGTTCTTCTGTAACCTCACGCTTTGTTTTTGCTCCATAAATAATTTCAGTTACACTATTATTCGTTAAAGAGACATGGCCATAGTCCGTCAATTTCACTGCAATTGGTCCCTTATTAAAAATAGATTTCTCATCTTCTATTACTCTTCTTTGAACATCGTTTACTACTATCTCATCAATAATATGTTTATAAAAAGCATGACATACTTTCCATTCTCCAGCAGCATCTATTCTTTCTAAAACATAATTTCCTTTACTCGTATCTTTTCGTCTCACCCGGTACGAACCATTCTTTGAAGAAACAGACTCATCAGTAAAAGGTACAGGAACAAGAGGTACTAACGAAGCTATACCTACATCAATTAAATACTGTACATTAGCATAAGTTAAAATAATTGTTATATGGCCATCCTCAAGTGCCCATGCATTTATATCACTTTTATAAACCGTACCTAATGCCAGTTGTACATCATAGCCACAGTCTTTTAAGAAATAGTAAAAAAGAGTGTTTAATTCGTAGCAAAGTCCACCACGGGAACTAGTTAAAATTTTCTCTCGTAAGTTTTCCAGAGAGATTTGATTCGTATTACGTGCTATAACGTCTAAATTCTCAAATGGTATAGTATGCGCAAATGAAAAGAGTATAGTAGGTAATTCTTCAAACGTTACTTCATTACGTTTTTTAAGATTTAATCTTGTGAAAAGCTGATCTTGTAAACTTGTCATATTTAGCACCCCTTAAAATTTTATAAGTTTAAATAATATATGCTGATTGTAAATTTTAAGGGGTACTGTAACAACGTACATTTCATTTAACTGTACCGGTACAAAAAGTCTAACCGACAAGATCACTTAAGATAAGAAGCTACGAATACAAATTTAATAGTTTGTCTATAGGTAAATTATTATGATCGCTTAAATCAACAAAATACTGAAGTTGCCACATTTGGCTCTTTTTAGCTTGATTGCTGACAGGCTTATCCCATATAGGATAAATCCTCATAGCCATCTTGCCTTTTTGATTTTGTGCTCTCAAGATTTTTTCCTTAAGAAGAATCTCTTTAGGCAAAATAAATTGTCCTAGTTTATGATCATCTATACAAGTAATAACTAATAAGTCAGGAGCAGTGTCATAAGAAAATGCTTGATTTTGCATATTGTCATCTTTCTCCCAAAAAGAAACAAATTGACCAATTTTATTAGGTGTAACTTTTGATTTTCTAAAACGAATGGTTTTGTTATTTAAGTCAAATAAACATCCTGCATATTCTGCGTTTTGCTTTTCTTCTTTTAGATTCGTAATCATTAAGTTGTTAGGTTTGTAAACTATATTATTTAAATTTTGGATTATATTATTAAAATTGTTCAAGAAAACTCCCCCTTTATTCATCTCTTAGTTTACCACAAACATCAGTTCTTCTATATCGTATATAATCATGAACTAAGTGAAATGGGGGAATTTAGCAGGATATAATTATTACTTTAATGTACTTAGTTTTTCAATTGCTTGTTGTTCAGTTGCTAAGTAAAAAATGTCATTCCCTTTATTACATTCATAAATAAAATTCTTTAAGCTTTTACTAGTATACATAGAGAAATCTCCAACAATAGCAATCTTTACCTTGTAGTTTATAAACTTTTGAAGGATATCGCCCGCAAGCCGTGTTTTTAGATCAAAGAAATCTTCACTTATTAAAGATTTATGGATAATAATATGTTTCGCATCTACCTCATATTGAACTGTTGCCATAGTATCTAATGCAGACTGAACATCCGATATTAATACCTTATCGTTTCTAATGACCGCAATATTGATTCCATCGATTACTACTTTCTTTATTTCCATAGTCCCACCCCTTTATAATTTACACAGTATGAGTAAAATTGTTTTACAAAACTTCGTATTAATCATAGATTAAATTAGCCGCAGCTATTAAAATCGCCTCTATTTTTTATTGTAAATATATATTTTTTATTACTAATACGGTCAATGAAATTAATGATTGTTTCTCTTTTTTATATTTTTGAATATATATGAGATTACTTTTACTTGTTATAAAAATATTGTGGAGTAACATAACTTAACAAACTATCCAAAGTGTTAATCTCGGCATATGGTTGTATTTTGGTAGTATTCTTGATTTTCTGAGGGTTAAACCACACACCTTTTATATTTACATTTTGAGGACCAGCAATATCCTTTTCTAAGTCATCCCCAACAAATAAAGTATTTTCCGGCTGTAAATTTAGCTTATTTAATGCTAGTTCGAATATACGTTTATCAGGTTTACTAAATCCCACTTCTTCAGAAATAATGATTGTTTCAAAATACCTATTTAAATTCGTGTTAAATATTTTAGCTTTTTGCCTCTGAGTTGAGCCATTTGTTATAATTCCAACTTTAAAGTGCTTCTTTATTTGATTTAAGAAATGAATAGTATTTGGGTCTATTGAAAAACATCTAGGGAAATTATTATTCCAAAAATCTTGGATATAATTGCGTGGCAATCTATACTTCGGCGTGAATTCATCAAACAATGATTCTAAAATTGTCGTTTTATTACTTATGCCATATTCTCTTTTATCGTATTCTTTGAATTTCTGTAACATGTTGCTTTTAGCTGCACCATCTACATTTTCATAACACTTTTCTAAAACAATTAAAAATAATGCCGCTACTGCCTTATCCCTATCAAGTAACGTATCATCTAAATCAAACAGCATAGCTTTATAACCCTTCAAATCATTTCACAACCTTTCTAGTATTATGTAAACCTCTTCAAGTTCGTACCTTTAAACTTTTGGTTTAGCAAGAGCATTGTTATGTAGTGATTAACGATTAAACAGAAACTAGATGAAAGAAGTCCAAAGTTCTTGGCACACACTCTAGTATTACTGTAGCTTCTTCTATATTGAAATTCCTTTCCCTCTTTTGGTAAAGAAGCACAAGTGTATTTTCGCGAAATTTCAGAAATTACATACATTTTATATTATTATACATTAGTTTTTCGTACATCTTTTCATACGATAAGTTTTTTCAACCATACAACAAAGTAAATGGAGCTAAGACGTTAAACACCCTATGCAGTTTCCTACTGTATCTCCACATAAACTCCAGATAGTACGGCTATAATGACTACCAGAGGTGATATTATGAAAAACTATCATATTCTCGTGGTAGAGGACGATCAAGAAATTCAGGAATTAATTAAACAGTTTTTAATGACACAGCATTATACAGTGGTAGTCGCTTCAGATGGACTAGAGGGTATGACACAATTTAATAAGCAATCCTTTGATTTAATTCTTCTAGATGTCATGATGCCCAATCTTAATGGGTTTGAAGTTTCTAAAATGATCCGAAGTCAGTCAAACGTACCAATTATTATGCTAACTGCGTTGGAAGAAGAGGAAGATCAAATGAAAGGATTCGACCTTGGGATCGATGATTATATAACAAAACCCTTTTCATTTCATGTTTTGATTAGACGAGTCGAAGCTGTACTTAGAAGAAGTTATGATAAAAATGTAAATAATCATTTGATATTTAAAGAAGTGCGTATTGATGTGGATGCATATAGAGTATATGTAAATGACGTTGAAATTATATTAACGACAAAAGAGTTTGAAATTCTACAACTACTATTTCAAAATGAGAGAAAAGTACTTACAAGAGAAAATATCGTAGAGAAGGTTTGGGGGTACGATTATTTTGGAGAAACACGAATAATTGATACACATATTAAAAATCTACGTAAAAAATTAGCTATCCCTTATATTAAAACAATAAAGGGTATTGGTTATAAAATTGATGAATAGTATTGTGAAACTCATGAAGATGAAGCAAATTACTTATAAACTCTTTATGACTACATCTCTCATTTTGTTATCCTTTGCAGTATTGATTTATTTAACTTTATACTTCTTTCTCCCTACATTTTATGAGCAATACAAAACAGATCAACTTCAAACAGGGATAAAAGAAATCATTGATAAGTCTAAAGATCTTACGTTTCAAGATGCGATACCACTTTTTGATGAATATGCAAAAAAAAATAATGCGATGCTTTATCTTCAAAATAATGAGGGAATAATTAAATACTCTCCTTCATTTTCTTTTACTCAAAGTGGTTCGCAAACAACAGTAGTTACTAGAGCAACACGGTTCGAGAATGTAGGTACCCTTAGCAATTCATATAATGTTACGAAACCAATTCAATTCCAAGATGGTAGTTTAACGCTTGTAGTGTTTGCTACATTTCAACCGATTGATGAAGCTTCACAAGTTTTAGTACGCTTTCTCCCCTATATTAGTATCATTGTGCTCATTATTGGTATAGGGAGTGCTTATTTTTATTCCAGGTTTATTACAAAGCCACTTATTTATATTAATGAAGGTGCACAAAAGATGGCAAATTTAGATTTCTCCGAAAAAATTGAGGTTCGCTCTACAGATGAGTTAGGAGAATTGTCTAATAGTTTGAATGACATGTCTATTAACTTACAACAAGCTATGTTTGATTTAAAAAAAGCAAATGAACAATTAAAAAATGATATTGAAAAAGAAAGAGAAATAGAAACAAAACGCAGAGAGTTTTTTGCGATTGTAGCACATGAATTAAAGTCCCCTCTTACTGTAATGAAAGGCTACTTAGAAGGGATGATTTACAATATTGGCCCTTATCAAAATCGCGATCAATATTTAAAGAAAAATCATCGAATTATTGAAAGTATGGAACAATTAGTTCGTGAAATTTTAAGCGTATCGAAATTAGAACAACACACCTTCAAACTAAAAGTAGAGGAAGTTAACCCTTCAAAGTTAATAGGTACAATCACAAAAGATCTCGAATTTTTTGCTTCTCAAAAAAGCATCGAAATAATAAAAGAAATTGATTCTGACCTTTCTATTTATACAGATTGTGCTCTTTTAGAAAAAGCATGTAAAAATATTATCCACAATGCGGTTATGTATTCACCACATAATGAAAAAGTCTATATAAAGTTAAGAGAGAATTCTAAACAAGATCAAATCGAAATGAAAATTATAAATACAGGTATCAATATTAAAGATGAAGATATTCAACAAATTTTCAAACCATTTTATCGAATTGAAAAATCAAGGAATCGAAATACTGGAGGAAGTGGTTTGGGGCTATATATTGTTAAACAAATTCTTGAAACGTTAGATATAAAGTATTCAATAAAAAATATGGAACATAGTGTGCAATTTTGCATGAGTATTCCGCTATCTAAACATAAAAACAAATAAACTCTCCTTTAAATAGGATGAGTTTATTTGTTTTTGTAGTAAGTATAAACTTATTAACAGGCTTTTCGTTTAATGACGTATGCTACTTTTTAAATGGCGATTGTCATAAGTAGCGAAAAACTGTATTCACCTTAAATATTTACCTTCTACTATAACAGCAGAAAAAGCGAAATTACGCTTAGCAGCAAATTAGATTCTCTTATTTGAGATACATTTCATCTATGAAACTGAAAAGGAGGATGAAAAATGTATATTCACCTCCATTTTCAGATTAATTTGGAATTCTTTTATGTTAAGCTATATATAAAGATTAAACATAAAACAAAAAGGATGATTCGTATGCAAATAAGACCACAAGCAAGTGAATATAACTCCTATTATGCAACGTATACCAACTTGGTATCAGACGGAAATATCATACATATTCTAGAACAACAAATGAAGGAAACGAATCTTTTATTAAAGGGAATTTCTGATAGTGAGGGACTTTTCCGGTATGCTCCTACTAAATGGAGTATAAAAGAAGTAATCGGTCATATAGCAGATACAGAACGGATTATGGCGTATCGATTGCTATCAATTGCTCGAGGCGAGACAGCAGAACTTCCAGGCTATAATGATGATATGTATGTTCTTAGAGCTGCTTTTGATAAGCAATCTATGCAAGATCTTCTTGAGAATTTAATAGTTGTTCGCCAATCTACCCTGCATTTACTTAGAAGCTTAGATAAAGAAGCTTGGTCACAAAGAGGAAATGCGAATAATTCTGAAGTTACAGTTCGTGCATTAGCATACATCATTGCTGGTCATGAGCTTCATCATCTTCAAATTATAAAAGAACGTTACCTTGGTTCTAATCTATATCCAGCAACTTAATATTTGAAGAACAAGAGTCCTATTTATGTAGGGCTCTTGTTCAGTATTTATAACGTATTAGCGCTTAGAACCATGGCAATTAAATGTCTTTATTTATAAAATTCACCACATAATATTTATGCTATCCCCTCTTATTCTGTACATAATTTTCTTTAGGCTGATATACTATAAACACAATAGTTCTGGAAAGGTGATGATATTATGCATGAACAACAAAATAATAGAGATAGAGATCAAAAAATGATGTTTTCTATGCAAGGAGTTCCCACAAATAAAATTAACATGCATCAATTACCTAAATGGATTAGAATTTTTGGCTATTGTGCGTTTGGTTGGATGATAGTATTTAGTTTAATTATGATTGTAGGTTTAATTCTGCAATAACTATACAGAGTAGGTAAACGGGACGATATTTAGATTATACATCTAGGTAATGTTCCGTTTTTTATGTGTGATTATCCCATGATATAGGTAACCAATTATACTAAAAAGAACTTGTAGAATATCCTACAAGTTCTTTTTCAAATATTATTAAAACGGGAACAACAAACTATTTTAACATTCAGTACAGGGAGACCATTTTGGTTATGGCTTGATTTTATTATAAAATAAATATAATCTTTTGAAAGGTCTGAATTTTTAAAATTATGTGAATCGAACAACTACGATGTTTATATTAGATTTCATTTACGACCAACTTCTTCTTACTTAAATACACTGCACGATCTGATTTTTTAGCAACCTCCTGTGAGTGCGTCACAACAATAATGCATTTATTCTCTTTATGTGCAAGTTCTTGAAACAGTTCTATAATATCCATTGCGGTTTCCTCATCAAGGTTTCCTGTCGGCTCATCCGCAATCAATAAATCAACATTACAAGATAGTGCTCGAGCAATTGCTACACGCTGTTGTTGCCCACCGCTTAGTTGCAGGACGTTTCGTTTCGCTTCAGCTTCTGAGAGTCCTACCCTCTCTAATAATTGTAATGCTCTTGCTGTTTTATTTTGCACTTTAACACCTGTAATTTCCATTGCTGTTAAGACATTTTGAAGAGCTGTCATATAGGTTATTAAGTTATAAGATTGGAAAATTACAGATACATTTTGATTACGGTATCGATCCAAACCAATTTTTCTAATATCTTTGCCATTATACAGTACATAACCATTTTTAGGGACATCTAGTCCACAACCTAAGCTTAGGGTTGTGGTTTTACCAGATCCAGATGGTCCTAAAATCGTGTAGAAATGTCCTTTTTGAAAAGAAAAGTTAACATTTTCTAGTATCGCTACATTTTTTCCATTACTTTCATAATAATAATCCAAATTTTTAAACTGTAAAATTGTCTCCATATCGAGCCTCCTCATTCATCTTTTAAAAGAATTTGTTTTGGGTTTAAACGTAGAATAGATAATGCTGGAAGAAGCGTTGCTATTATAGCAATAGCTAGTCCAATTCCACCCATTTTCCCTACATCTTCTCCTGTTACACTTACATCAATTTTATCAATCGGATCTTCTTTTTGATTTTGTAGAGTACCACCAGGTCCAGCCATCATTACAGTACCATGTTGCGAGGTATCTGTTTCTTCGCTTGAAGTAGCAATTTCATTCGAAAGTAAATTATCCCCGATATATTGAGAAACTTTAGCTCCTGTTGTTATGGATAATCCAAATGCTAAAATAGCGACACACACTACTTCTACTACGAATTGCGCCATCAGCTTCCACTTTTTCTCTCCAATGGACAATAGAATTCCCATTTCTTTACGACGTCCTTTAATTGATAGCATAATGATTAATCCTAAAATGATCGCACCTGCAATCGATACAATATAAATAATCATTTGAGAAGTCGAAGAAATATTTTCGATAGGACCAATCATTTGCTTGTACAATGAATCATGCGCATCTAATTTATAATAATTAAAATCAATATTAGATTTTCTTGCTTCTTTTTTAAATGCATCAATATATTGTGGATCATTCAAGAAATACACGACTTGAACACTACTTATACCTTGGTCTACTTCTAATTTTTTCATAGTTGAATGCGGCATATATAGTTTATTAGCTGGATCCATAATAGGAGGAGCCTGTTGACCCATTGCTTGCTCATTTGTTTCGTAAATACCGATAATTTCAACCTCAAGGGTTTCCTTCTTATCCCCTGATTGCACTTTAACTTTGTCTCCTACTTTCAAATTGTTTAATTCCGCTAATCGTTTTTCCATTAAAGCTACATTCTGATCCTTCATTTGCTCTGTTATTGGTTTTCCATCAATGATTTTACTTTTTCCGTTTTTAAAGCTTTCTTGTAATGCAGTCTTGCGAACTCCCTCAATCATAAAAGAAGCATTCATATCTATTTCTGTACCAGAGCTTGAACCGCCTCGCGCAGCCGCCATTCCCACTTTACCTTTTCCTTCTTCTTCTCCTTCTGAAGCTCCTACTAGTTTAAGCCCATCAGAAATACCGAAAGTGTTAGCTATGTAATTATAATCTTTTACATACTTGGACTTCGCTAATTGATCTGTTTCTTTTGCATCGAGCTGCGGCGGATTTGGCATTTCTCCAGTTTCCTTAGCTTTTTGACCTAATTTGTCGAAATCAAGACCTAAAGTAACATCTGCACCAAGTTTTTTTCTTGCAGCATCCGCTGCTTTTTTTGATGCATTTTGGATTGTGAAACCTGAAAGAACCAAATTTGTAACAATCAGAAAAACTGCCATCAAAATTAATGATGTTCCTATCCTTTTTTTCATACTGAGAATTGCTCGTTTCATAAAATTCATTTTTTCTTACCTCCTTGATAACTTGTATTCTATATAGGTTATCTAGAGTTTATATGGAGCTAATCGGTAGTTTAACTAGAGATATAAGGAGTTTATGTGTAGTTATTCAGAATATTGGTAAGGAGTTAGTCAATTTAAGAGACTTATAGAAAAAAGAGAGGTTAAGCTTGATTTAATGTATGTAACATAAAAATATTTATTGTATAATTTCTTTACAATAAATATAGAGAACCTATTTGTGAATATCTATATGGGAATTGTTAAGTTCCTCATAGAAATTACATCTTTTAATAAGAAAAGAAGCAAGTTAGCATTCTTTTATAAGGATAAGAATATTAATTTGCTTCTTAAATTTTAATATAAATTATTTATAGTTTTATTTTATTGCAAGATTTATAATATAATATACAAATTTATCATCTATTTTTATAATTCAAGCACCTACTATTAGGAAAAGAGAATATTTCCTAATTAATTTAAAACATAAATTTTGTCTGTGTTTTAAACAATATGTATTTTGAAGGAGGTTAATTTGATTTTTTCAAAACTCATTGATCGGTACGCCTTATATGATTTACACAAAAAAAGAAGTGTAGCGTTTCAGTATACTTCCCTTTCTAACACTTCATTAAATATAAAGGACATAGAATCTTTTTATAAAGTAAAACCATCCTATATTCATTTTGACATTAAGCATTTAAAGCAAAAAAATGAATACATGGTTGGGCAATTCAAATATAAAAGCTCGGTTCAATCCGGTGATTCATGCAACGACTCTGTAACTGGGGAATTATTCTTACATAAAAATGAAAATGCACCTCATGTTATCTTTGTTCATGGTTGGAGAATGGATTCTAACGAACGTGTGAAAAAAATATTCCACGATCATATGACCAGCCTCAAGTGGAATATGTATTATTTCACTCTACCCTATCATTTTGAAAGAAAACCCGATCAATCCTTATTCAGTGGAGAGTATATGGTAAGTGCAAATATTGAACGAACAGTACAAGCAACTAGACAAGCGGTAGCTGATTTACGAGCTTTGATTAAATGGATTAAAGCAAATAAAAATGGTCCCCTGATTCTAATAGGGGTTAGTTTAGGTGGATTTATTACTAACTTAGCCTCTCTTGTTGAAGAAGAAATTGATGTGTTAGCATCCATTTTCTATGCAAATCGACTTTCTTATTCTATTTGGAATACAACTCCAGGTAAATTTATTAGAGAAGACTTGGAACATCATGGTGTTACGTATGATGATTTAATAGATTATTGGAAAATCACTGAACCGAGTCAAGCATTGCCAAAAGTAAAAAAAGAAAATATTTTATTAATTTCAGGTAAGCACGATCTATATGTGCATTCTGAGGATACAGACTACTTGTGGGAATCTTGGGAAAGACCTACACGATATATTTATACATGTGGGCATGCGGGGATCGTTCTTAAACATAAAAAAATTGCAACTGATACTATCAATTTTATTCAAAATAGATTGAACTCCCCGCACTTATCCAATGTCATGCCTTAAAGTGAGAGGTTACTAAGTACATAATCTTATACTTGTATTGTTAGTTTTCTCTTTTTGTTTATTTTTTAAGCTAACTATCTATAAATTCTTCATGAGTCTAGATAAAGAAAAAGAATCTACCCCTTTTCTAAACTCAAAAAGAATTTTTTCTATTGTTCTCCTATATTAATACTTGCATATAAGGATTTCATGAAATTATATATATATGCATGAATTTTTTCCGAGTATGAATTCGAACAAGTATCACTTAGTTTAATCAGACAACTAAATGTACATAAATGCAATGACATTAAAACACTTTGCTCTTAAATCCACAACTTGTATTATTAATTGCATGAAACTCCTTCTTGAGAAAGGTTTTAATTTCCGAATATTCTGTTGACTGTTATAACATATCCAATTTACAATTTAATTGTGGTGTTCTTTCACAATTAAACTACTTAGAATACACTTCATTTATTTGAAAACAATTACAAATAGAGGTGCTAAAATGAAAACTAGAGTAAATCCAGAATTATTACAAGGGTTAGAGATGTTTCCGGATCTCGATTTACGCCCGGAAAACTTGCAATCAATCAGAGAAGGGATAGCTCAAATGAGACCACCTACCGTTGTTGATGACTCCCTTTCGTTAAAAGATAAAGTCATTGTTGGACCTGATGATAATCCGTTACCATTAAGAATTTATCGTCCAAAATCAAATCATGAATCTTTACCTGTCTTATTATGGATACATGGTGGTGGTTATATCTTAGGTTCTATAGATGATAACGATGATACTTGTATGAGGTTTGCAAAAGAAGCTGGCTGTGTGGTTGTATCTGTAGACTACCGCTTAGCACCTGAACACCCTTACCCAGCACCAATTGAGGATTGTTATTCAGCTTTAAAATGGATTGCTGATAATGCAAAGTCATTAAACATTGATTCAAATCGTATTGGGGTTGCAGGAGTAAGTGCCGGCGGTGGACTAACAGCAGCATTATCATTATTAGCCCGAGATCGAAAATATCCTTCAATTTGTTTACAAATGCCACTATATCCAATGATTGATGACAGAAATGATACACCTTCAGCGAATGAAATTAAAGAGGGATTTGTTTGGAACCAAAAGGCAAATGAAGCTGGCTGGAAAATGTATTTAGGAGAAATGTATGGAACGGATCAAATCCCTGCCTATGCAGCACCTTCTCGAGCTGAGGATTATAGTGACTTACCGTATACTTACACATTTGTTGGTCAATTAGATCCATTCCGCAGCGAAACATTAACCTATGTAAGCAAACTAGCGCAAGCTGGTGTTGATGTGGAGTTTCATTTATATCCAAATGCCTATCACTGGTTTGAAGGGCTAAATCCAAATGCCGATGTATCTATTTATGCTGTGAACGAAATAGTACAAGCAATAAAGACTGGTTTCAAACGAGTATCCAAGGTTGAGGCTTAATCCCATTACAAGAGAAACACTTATAAATAGTATATATATATTTATCATTTAAACATAATAGCCGATTCTAAATGAGAACCGGCTATTAATATGTAAAATCCGCCTAATATATCAAGGTTGAGAAACAGATATAAGATGTTTAGGCGATGTGTTTATTTCCTCTGCCAATGCTTTTATGTTCATCATGATTTGAAGTATTTCTTCTTTTGTTGTCCTTGGGTTGATAGAGCAAAGTCGAATTACTACTTTTTCTTTTAATTTAGTAGTACTTAGCATAGCAAATCCTCTTTGATTAATTTCTTCCACCAATTTTTTGTTTATTTCATGAATTGTATCTGTAGATGTTAGCTCACATGGAATATAACGAAAAGTAACAATTCCTAATTGGGCAGGTGTTACTACTTCCCAATCTTTTTCTTTCCTTAAAAACTCTTCAACTTGTTCAGCTAGCATAATGCCATGATCAATTGCCTCACGAAAAGCTGTAACACCGAATGCTTTAAAAGAAAGCCATACCTTTAATGCTCTAAATCTACGAGAAAGTTCAATTCCACGCTCCCCAAAATTCACTTTTTCTTCTATATTAGTTTCTGTATCCTTAATATACTCTGGGATCATACGGAATGTTTCACTTAAATATTGGCTATTTCGAATGAGTACACAACCAACATCATAAGGCTGAAAAAGCCATTTGTGCGGGTCTAACGTTAAAGA
This sequence comes from Bacillus sp. FSL K6-1218, assembly GCF_038006445.1. NCBI lineage: Bacteria > Bacillati > Bacillota > Bacilli > Caryophanales > Bacillaceae > Bacillus > Bacillus sp. FSL K6-1218. The sequence continues at coordinate 2,720,671 of NZ_JBBOVE010000001.1, forward strand.
ATCGGCACGATGAATTCCACTTAATAACTCCCTTCCTTTTTCACTGAGAATTGCTGCAGCACCATAAGCTCCATCCACGTGTAGCCATATATCTTCATCATTACAAAGATCAGCCAATTCGTTGAGGGAATCAACCGCTCCGCAATTGGTTGTCCCTGCATTAGCAATAACACAGAATGGTTTTTTCCCTTTTAGTCGATCTTCTTTTATTTGCTTTCTTAAAGTACTAACTGAAATTTTCAAATCTTCATCTGTCTCAATTCGGCAAATTTGATGCTGCTTAAAACCTAATACTTTAAGTGCTCGATCTACAGAAAAATGAGTTTGGTTAGAAAAATACACAATCGCATTTTCTATGTCATTATTCAGCTTGACCTGTCTCGCTACAGTAAGTGCAGTCAAATTAGCCATGGAACCGCCACTGACAAATAGGCCTTCAGCTGAATCAGGGAATCCTAGCATTGATTTTAACCAGTTAATTGTCGTTAATTCAATTTGTTCAGCACCTGCACCTACTATCCAAGCTGTAGGAAATACATTAAACCCACTTGCTAAAAAATCTGCTAATACACCAACATAATTATTAGGACCTGGCACAAAAGCCATAAAATGAGGATGATCCACATGAGTAATTTGATTAAACACATTGTTATTAAGAAAATGAAGTAATTCTTTTGGATTAGATCCGTTTTCCGGAATCGTTTCAATTAGCTTGTCTCTAAAAATATTACTATCAATCGTTTCTGAAACTGGTTTACTTTTTAAATGATTCATATGATCAACAATCAAGTCAACCGCTTGATATCCTAACTGACGCATCTCTTCGGCTGATAGCTGCAGGTTTTTTGTCATTTGATTTACCCCTATTCTATTTAAAAAGGCGAGTCCTTGCTCGCCTTTTGATTTTTTATAATTTGTAATCATCGATTGCCTGTATTGGATTTTGAAGAATCATGTTGATTAAGCAATGGATGTGATTTAATATTTCCTGTATTTTCTTCGCTTCATATACAGTTTGATCATATCCAAACTTTATTGTAAGTTTTTCTTCAGGGAAGCACATAATTCCATACTTTACATGTGGCTCATCAACAACTTCGTAATCCGTGATGGCAAAATGTCTGTTTTCATTTGAAGAAAAGATTGCTGGATTAGTTGGATAGTTTTCAAAAACCCAAAGATGGTCAGTCAAGTCAGTTTTTAATTCACTTTGCTTTTGTATATCAACAAATGAATAGTATGCATACTCATTACATTTCAATGTTTCTAGTTGTACTTTTTGCAGGAAATCTACAAAAGTTTGCGTTTCTGTCCATGCTAGTCGGATAGGCAAAACATTTGTGAACAGCCCGAACATATTTTCAATTCCTTCTACTTCGGGAGGTCTGACTGATACGAGATTAGGCAATACTACTTCTCTCGTTCCGTTGAATTTGCCAAGTAATATTCCCCATACAGCTAGTAGTGCTGTATTCATAGTTATATTGTTTTTAGTTACAAATGTCTGTAACTGATTAGTCAATTCCTTGTCTAATGCTAAATCCATAAAAGTGAATTTTAACCCTTCACTTTTAGATGGGACTTTCTTTTTAGGAATACTAATTTTCTGATTATATCCTGATAAATAATCCCGCCAAAAATGACGTGCTTTCTCATGATCTTGTGCCAAAGTCCAGTCTATGAATGTTTCAAAAGGTTTTACCATAGGTAACTCCGCCGTAGTTCCCGCATTTGTTGTTTCATAGAGCTGGAATAATTCGTCTATCAAAATGCTGACGCTCCAACCATCACATAATAGATGATGGGAACTCCAAATTACCTTATGCTCGTTATTACCTAGTTGGAATATACAGAGACGTGTCATAAGTTCATCATTTTTGAATCCTCGGCTTAAATTTTCATTCATCCACTGTTTTAGGAATTCTTGCTGTTCTTGTTTCGTCATCTCAATCAAGTTTTTTATTTCTAAATTTATTTGAACATCATATAGAACAGCTTGCCAATGTTTTGCTTGTTCATCTTGCACAATTATTGTTCTTAAAGAATCATGACGATCAACTAATTGTTGGAAACACTGAATAAAGAGTTTAATATCCAGCTCCCCCTCAAGTGCCCAAATTGTTTGTTCAAAATATGCATTTGTATCAGGTTCATTCGTAGCATGCTCATAAATAACTTTCTGGAAAGGTGCTAACGGATAAATACGCTCTATTTTTATATCCGGCATTTTTTCTTGTATTTTGGTAAGTGTATATTGATTAAGTTGTTTATCTTTAACATTTAGTAATGTAGCTTTATTATCGTTCATTATATTTACATCATTTGTTTGTGAACTTGAAAACTGGTCTAGCTTTTTAACAAATTGAACCATGTCCCTTAATATAGGAAATGAAAATAGATTTTTTGGTTCAAGCTCGAATCCTTGTCGATACAGTCTGACGGACACTTGAATCGCTTTTATCGAATCTCCACCTAAGGCGAAGAAATGATCATTTACTCCAACTTGATCTATTTTGAGTACTTCTTGCCAAATACTAGTTAATATTTTTTCCATTTCAGTTTTTGGAGCAATAAATACTTCATTTTTTTGTTTCTCCGGAGTAGGGAGCGCTTTTCTATCTAATTTTCCGTTTGAAGTCAGGGGTAATTGGTCCAAATAAACAAAATAAGAAGGAATCATATAATCTGGCAAGTAATCTCGCAAATGCTTTCGTAGTTCTGTTGTACTAATATTTTGCTCAGTTACCACATATGCAACTAAAAATTTTATTCCGTTCTCATCTGTTTGATCAATTACGACAGCATGTTCGACTTGTTTATAAGTTAGAAGACAATGAGAGATTTCTTCTAACTCTACTCGATATCCCTGAATTTTCACTTGGTAATCTTGGCGGCCTAAAAATTCAATATATCCCTCAGAATGCATTTTTCCACAATCTCCTGTTTTGTATATAAGACCAAAATCAGGATGTGACACAAACGCTTCATTTGTTTTCTTTTCATCATTTAAATATCCTTTAGCAAGGCCCACTCCCCCGATATATAAATCTCCAATTACACCAACAGGGCACATTTTCTTTTCATAGTTCAACACATAATACGTTTGGTTTGCCAAGGGCATCCCGTATGGAATACTGTTCCAATGTGATTCCACTTGTTTGACCGGATAATAAATTGACCAAATCGATGCTTCTGTTGCCCCTCCTAGTGAAACTACTTCTGCAATCGGAAAATGTCGTTTTATTTTTTCTGGTAAAGAAAGTGGAATCCAATCTCCGCTATGTAAAACTAAACGCAAAGAAGAATGTTCAAAATGAGAACCTACTTGATCCAATGCCAAATCCATGATTGCAGGCACTGTATTCCAAATTGTAATCCCTCTACGTTCGACAGTGTGGATTAATTCTTGCATGTTTCTTGGATCACGAATCATTACCAACATTGCACCTGTGCTTAAAGCTCCGAAAATATCGTATACAGATAGGTCAAAACACATGGAAGAGATACCAATAATACGATCATCTTCATTTACCTCATATTTTTGATTTATGTCTTGAATCGTATTTGTAACCGCTTGGTGAGTAATAATTACTCCTTTTGGTTTCCCTGTACTTCCTGAAGTGTATATAATATAGGCAATATCTTCTGGACCAGCAATAGCGGGCATATCTTCTGTTGTATAAAATGACAAATGATTTTCTTCATAAAGACTAGGTTCTAATAAAAGTTTGCATGAGCTATTTTTTAAAATATATGTTTGGCGATCTAAAGGATGATCGGGATCAATCGGAACATAAGCTGCTCCTGCTTTTAAAATACCTAACATATTAACAATTGTGTCAACTCGCCTTTTTGCTAAAAGACCCACTTTGTCACCTAGACCAATGCCTTGCTCTTTTAAGAAGTGGGCAATTTGATTGGAGCGTTTATGAAGTTCCGAGTATGTTAACCATTCTTGTTCAAATACCACCGCTACTTCATCCGGTGTACGTTTTACTTGGTCTGTAAATAATTGATACAGAGTAGTTGAAGGTATTTTTTCTGTTGTTTCATTGTATTGTTTAATTAAAGTTTGATCCGATTCTTTCATCTGCAAAGATGTTATATCGCTTTGTTTCACCAATTGTTCCAATAAGTAAACAAATTGGGAAAACATTGCTTCTATTACATCAACATCAAACAACTCTTCAACATAGTTCCAGCTAATTAATAACTCTCCATTTTTTTCAATTACTACATTATCCAAATACACTTGTGGAGTCCGAGCATGAATATAGCGAAGAGAACCAAGTTGTTCCCAAGAGAAAGCACCTGCACCTGCTAACATCGAGGTGAAAACGATTGGCATAACTGCTTTTGGCGTCATTTGATGATATCGAGTAAAATCTCGAATAAAGTTAACTCCATCGTAATGACGATGTTCAAGGCCATCTAATAAAGTAGATTGCGTTTCTTTTACTCTAGTAAAGAAAGTTTGCTCTGGTTTTACATCAACATCCAACAAAATAAGCGATGTGAAATCTCCAACAATCTGTTCTACTTCATTATGAACAGGATAACGGTTAAATACAGTCAAATTAATTGCCAATTTACGTTGATTACTCCAATATGCCAACACATCACCATATATTGTACAAAGTAGAGCGGAAGGTGTTACCTCTTTCTCTTGTGCTAACTTTCGTAGCTTTGTCCATTTTTCATTGTCCAGGATTTTTGTAAGTGATTGGAATTTAGGAGTAGCAATCTCTGCTGGTTCCTTTTTTAACAGCAAAGAAGGTGCAAACGGAAAGTCTGGAAGCTTACTTGTCCAATAATCTTTTGCTGTTTTATATTCTTCGCTTTGTTCCATTTCATCATAGATAAACATGTAATCTTGAAAATCAAAAGATAGAGATTCTAATTTTTCATTTGGTTTATAATAATAATGCAACAAATCCTGTCCAACAATGTTCATGCTTGCTCCGTCCATTAATAAAGCATCGTATCGAAAACATAATAAATACGTGTCTTCTTTTAAAAGAAAGGCTTTTAATTCGAACAAAGGCCATTGCCCCAAAGGGAATACATGGTTAGTCATTCGAGAACGCTCTTCTTGTAAGCGAGCATTTTGATTCCTATCATCTAAATCTATGAGACTCACTATTTCAATCTCGTAATCAGGAACGCTTTGTAATATTTGCTGTTTTCCCTCTGGTAAAATTACAGCTCGCAACATTGGATGACGATGAATTACCTTTTGAAAACTTTTTGAAAGACGATTGATATCCAACGCTATTTCATATTCAAAATATGTTTGAGGTGAAATACCACTTAATTCAAACTGTGAATTCCGTCCTAACATATACGCTGTCTGAACTTCTGTTAAGGAAAATGGCTTAGATAAATCTTTAACACGAGTTGGTCTACTTTCAAGGTTTTCCTCTTTATGCTCTAACTTTACACAAGAACTCAGTTGAGCAATCGTAGGGTGCTTAAAAAAATCTGTTGTACTTATTTTTAAGCAGTCTTTTCTTAATAAATTAATTACCTGAAGTGCTTTAATGGATTCTCCTTTTAATGCAAAAAAATTATCATGAATACCGATTCCCTCAATCTCCATAACTTTTTCCCATGCATGCACTAATTTTTGTTCAATTTCATTGCGCGGGGCAACGTATGGAATTGATACATAATCTGTTTGTGTTATATCCAACAGCCTTTTTCTATCCACTTTTCCATTTGGATTCAATGGAATCTCTTCTACCTGAATCATTTTTTCAGGAATCATAAACTCAGGTAGTTTATCACTTAAATATTTTCTGATTTCACCAAAAGACACCTTGTTATCCGAAACATAGTAGGCAGCTAATAATTTCCTATTTCCATACACTTGATCAACAACGATAGCCTGGTTTATTTCTGGATATTCCCTTAATTGAGTTTCGATTTCTCTTAATTCAATCCGATACCCCCGAATTTTCACTTGATGATCCATTCGACCTAAATATTCAAGTTCTCCATTAGGCAACCAACGAACGAGATCACCTGTATGATACATCATTTCCCCTGCCGCAAAAGGACTCGGTACAAACTTTTCATCTGTCAGTTTATTTTTACCAAGATACCCTCGTGCTACCGCTACGCCAGCAATGCAGAGTTCACCGGGAATTCCAAATGGTTTTAATTGGCCATACTTATTCAATATATAGGAATGATAATTCGGGTTAGGTTTGCCAATCGTAACTTCTTTGGAAGTGCTCAAGTCTTTTACTGTTGCGCAAATGGTTGTTTCTGTGGGACCATAAATATTTAAAATTGTTGCTTCACTGATACAACGAATTTTTTCAACCAAATCAATGGAAAATGATTCTCCTGCTAATAAAATAGATTTTAAATCTTTTAGAAAATTTGCCCCTTCTGGATCACTCAAAATCACTTCCATTCGCGATGGCGTTGATTCCCATAAATCTACCTTATGTTTTTTGACTAAATGAGCCAATTCTTTTGTTGCAAACTGGTCCTCTGTAGCAATTACTACTTTTGAGCCTTGCGTTAAAGGAAGACATATTTCTAACAAGGAAATATCAAAAGATACACTAGCAAGAAACAAGAATGATTGATTAGCCTTTACTTTTTCTCTCATTACATTTAAAAAATGAACTAGCGATTTTTGTTCGATCATTACCCCTTTTGGATTTCCTGTCGATCCTGATGTGTAAATAACATAAGCCAAATCATTAGGATTATGTTCTCGTACTAAATTACTTTCTTCACCTTGGAAAAGATATTCTTTATCAAGATACAGTACTTCACCCGCAAATTGCGGCAATACTTCCTCTGTTCGCTTACTAAGTAAATATTTTGCTTGACTATCTTGTAACATATATTCAATTCGTTCAGTTGGGTAGTTAGGGTCGATTGGTAAATACGCTGCTCCTGCTTTTAAAATCCCCATCATACCAATAATCATTTCTAATGACCGATCTACCATAACGCCAATAATACTTTCTTTTGAAACACCTTTACTTTGAAGAATAGAAGCCAATTGATTCGCTTTCTTATTCAATTCTCTATATGTCAAAGATTGATCATTACAAACAACAGCAATTTGATCTGGAGTTTTTAATACTTGCGCTTCAAACAAATCTTGAAATGATTGAAACAAGTCTATGCCCGTTTGAAAAGTATTCAATCCTTCTAACAACTCTTTTTCTTCTTCTGCAATAATACAAATATCTTTCAATGCCAAATTCGGGTTTTGTGAAACTTGCTTTAAAACATAACAATACGAATTGGCAAACTGTTGCAAAGAAGAGAATGAACGGGACTTGCAAGAAATTTGAAATTCAAATTCATTATGTATTTCATTCCATTTTCTTCGTATCCATAGGGCTAAATTATTCTCTGCGTATTCTTCTAGCGAATTTTCATTATGTAATCCTTCCATCCCGATTACAATTTGAAAAGGAGTTAAATTGTGTTTAACTAATAATTCAGAGAGCGAATACTCCTGATTTTCATACCCGAATAAAGTCGTTTGTTCAATCTCATTTACTAATTGTTTAAAGGTGTGATGCGGATGGATTTCACTTCCTAAAGGAATCAACTTATTAAGATTCTCACTTTGTTCAAGATTCTTTTCAATTATAGGAATACCAATAGTAATTCTTTCTTGATCTGTATAATGTGCCAAACAAACCCTTAAAGCGGCTTGAAACCAGCTAAATAATAATAAATCTTGAGACTTACTTATTTTTTGTATACTTTTACTAAATTCTACATTCACTATGATTTGAACGTACTCACAAGGTGTTTCTTTATTTAGTTGGTAATCGCTATTAAATACAGAAAAATCGAGAATCTCGGAAGATAATTGCTCCTTCCAAAACGCTTCTACTTCTTTATTTTCATGAATCGAACTTCGATCTTTAATGTGCATTTTTATCTTTATCCCCCTAATATTCATTTCTTCTACTCGTTAATTTTCAAGCCAACTTCAAGCCCATGGAGAAACACTTGATGGTTATCCAAACATAAAAATTGCTGAATCTCTTCAAATTTCATATGACCAACTGAACAAACCCCTAAATTTAATGTCTCAGCAACCATATTTAAGGTAGCAGTGATAATGCCTGACTCAATACAAGCAAATAAATATCCATCTGAACCGTATTTCGGTATGGAAGCGTTCGCATTATAAACCAAATAAACTGAGAAGGCAGATTGAGTAAATAAATCCTGATTAATTAACTCATGATCACTTTTGATTACTTGATCAATGTTGTTTACAATCACAAGACTATTTTTTGATGGGTTATAATAATAAAATCCAGCTCTCATACCCTCTATACGTTTTGGTTTTACATAAACAAAGATATCAATGGGATAGAGCCCGCCTGCACTTGCGTAATGATAGTATATTTTTTCTTCCCTAACCTGTTTTAGAGTTGATAAGAATTGGGAAAATTCCGAAAAACTAATATGTTTTTCCATATCAAATTGACGACAAGACCTACGTTCCTTGATTATAGTAGGTAGCTCATCTGTTGTTTCAAGTTGAATTTTGGTTGACCGTGCAGCAACGTGCGTGCGATTTAATTGTTCACTCATATACTTATCTAACTTTTCTTTAGAAAAGCGAATCTGGTTGCTATATGGATTTGAAAAAATCTTTTCTTGTGAAGAAAATACTTCTCTTGGGTGTAATATGTTACTTACTAACACACGATTTTTTATCATGAGCTCTATATTTTTTTGTGTCTCTTCTACATTTCCTAACGAAAAGCGCTCTACTAGTTCACTGATTTTCACACCTTTTTGAGCCATAAAATAAAAATCAGGAAACCACTCAGACAGAATACCTGTAAATCTCATTTCCCCTATCAAAACTTCATTATGCAACTTCTCCCAATGCTTAATCGGAGACCAGTAATAAATTTTCTCGCTCATATAACCCTCCATAAACGTTTAACTTATTTTTGAAATGCAATTTTCTAATCTACAAAATTTTTTTTAGATTCTGCTCCTTGTCTCATAGTGATTATAAATACATGCACTTTAACGAAACTTGAAAATAATGAAATAACTTTTTCTTCATTAAAATTTTTTATTTCATCATAAAAAATGATTTTTCTTTGGATATTTCACATCCTTTCCCATAGTAATCCTATAAGTTATAAACCATTTATAACATTGAGAATATTCATGTATTTCCAATGTGAAATTATTGTAATGGATTGGAGAGCGGTTGAATATAGTTATTAAATCAAATAATGTTGAGAAAGTTTTATTTATTATATTGATAAAATTTTATGATGTAATTTATTACAAATATATTAAGAAAAGAGTTTTAAATTTTTCTTAATCAGTTAGTGTGAAAATATCACATACTATTACATACAATCGAGTTACTTACATTTCATATTCAAAATAGAGAAAAGACACCTTGAATGGTGTCTTTTCTCTATTTTAATTCCATATACTTTTTACGCCTTTGTTATTTTTAAACGATTTGTAGGAATTAATACAACTCGAACATCTAGTTCGTTATATGTTCGAATATATAATAAACATTATCTGAATTACGAATGTATTTCAGATAATGTTATAAATAAACTCAAAGATATCTTCTCCTCCTACTGTCACAAAAGAAATAATCTATTGCTTATTTCTTTTATTAAATTGTAATATAATTACAGTATGTGAAATTATATTACATTAACTTTAAAAACGAAGTGAGAATAATCTTCACTTCGCTTTTTTTATTTGCAATCCTTATTAAATTTGCTCAATGCAGTATTTATTTCCACATTCTTCGCTTTTATTTAATCGGTTTCTCTGTTTTTAAGACAAATGAACTTAATGCAGGAACTTTAATTTTATTGTCATGGACAACATAAAGTGGTTTACTTCCCGCCTGCTTGCCGTCTACTAGTACTTTCCAAGGCCCTTTCGATGGAAGTGTTATTTCAACAGCTTCTCTATTTGCATTGTGAGCCACTGTAAAGTATTCATTTTTATTCCCCTCTATTGTATAAGCTACAGTATTTTTCGGAGCATCAATAAATGATACGTGTGTTTTTATTTGCTCTGCAGATGTCATTCGAAAAGCTGAGTACTTTTTGCGTAATTCTATTAAACCCTTCATATAATCTACTTCATTATTAAACGTTGCACGGCGCAGCCAATCCATCTGGTTAATTGAGTCTGGAGATTTGTAACTATTATGATCACCGTATTTCGTCCGCATAAACTCTTGCCCTGCATGTAAAAATGGAATTCCTTGTGATGTTAATAAAATCGAAGAAGACAATTTGTGCATTTGTGTTCGCACTTCATCGCTGTCACCTGGATTAGTTAACTCAAGTTTATCCCATAATGTATGATTGTCATGTGCTTCCACATAAGTTAATACCTGTTCCGGATCTTGATAGGTAGACGAATTTGTATCGTAGTCAATACCTGCCGTAATACCTTTTTTAATACGATCTTCCATATTTTCCTTTCCATTTATAAAACCATTTTCTTTCTCCTCAAATACACTACCTTTCAACCCATCACGTATATTATCGTTAAAATGAGCAATCCCTTTCATTTTCTCTGCATTTTTTTGATTTGCTTTCAGCTCAGCTGCAAGAGGTGTATTTAAATCCCATCCTTCTCCGTGTAGTATAATAGAAGGGTCAATTTGATTAACAGCTTTACGTATTTCATTCATCGTTTCATAATCATGAATACCCATTAAATCAAAACGGAATCCATCTAAATTGTATTCTTTTGCCCAATATGTTACGGAATCTATCATAAATTTCCTCATCATTTTTCTTTCTGAAGCAGTATCATTTCCTACTCCAGTTCCATTTGCAAATGTTCCATCTTCATTGTAACGATAATAATAACCTGGAACTAACTTATGAAAATTAGATTCAGCAGCGTTATACATATGGTTATATACTACATCCATCACTACTCGAAGATTATTATCATGTAGTGTTTGAACCATTTGCTTTAATTCAGTTATTCGAACAGTTGGCTCATAAGGATTTGTAGAATAGGAGCCTTCTGGAACGTTGAAATTTTTAGGATCATATCCCCAGTTATATTGCGGTTCATTTAAAGTCTCTTCATTTACTGAAGCATAATCAAATATCGGTAAAAACTGAACGTGAGTAACACCAAGCTCCTTTATATGATCAAGTCCTGTTTTTACACCTTCTGGCCCTTTTGTCCCTTTTTCTGTTACACCTAAATACTTCCCTTTCTGTTTAATACCACTTTCAGGTTGAATGGAAAGATCGCGTACATGTAACTCATAAATAATAGCATCTTCCGGAGTTTTAAATTTTGGCTTTTTGTTTACTTTCCATTTTTTAGGATTTGTTTCTTCTAAATTAACGACTGCACCTTTATCCCCATTTACAGAAGCAGCACGCACATATGGATCAACCGCTTCAGTCCACTTATCACCAATTTTGACCTTATACGTATAAAGGAGCCCTTTTTGGTTCCCCTTTAGTTCTGCTGTCCAAGTTCCCTTTTCACCTTGTTGCATGTTTATTTCAGCACCTATTTTATCGTTCCAGTTTTTATATGTAACTAACTTCGCTTCGCTTGCAGTAGGAGCCCATAAACGGAACTTTGTATGTTGCGCGGTATATGTATTCCCTAAATCGTTACCACTATAATAAAATAAATTATCAAATTCCTCGCTACGAATGACTTTACCAATTTCAGTATTCGTATCAGCTAAGTTTTCTATTTTAACTTTGTATGTTTGTTTTAAATCAATTTTCTGTTCCGTAATTATTTTAACCTTATTAGTAATATCTCCACTGTTTATATCATAAGGACTAATATTCTTAATTTTAATGCCTTCAATTTCAATTTTCTTTTCCCTAATATGAAACGGGACATTAGTCGTTACGGTAATTTCATGGAAACTATCAATAGTTGCTTTTTGAATTGAGAGATCTGAAGAAGGCTTAGAGTTATATACTTTTTCATCGCCCGAAAGAATCCATACTTCAGCACGACCGCCCTTTATATTTTCAATCCAACGATCCCCACCATCTTTTTCCCATTCATTTGTTCGAACTATAAATCCTACACGATTATAGTCACCGTCTATTTTTATCTTAGCGTATTTTCCAAATTCATCTTCACCAGTAAATTCATAAGATGTACCATTTGCATTTTCTCCCCATAACCAAAGATTCCAGTCTTTTGTATTTCCAAGCTTCTCTTTGTAATGAATGATAACTTCAGTTGTTTTCGAATTTGAAACTGCCTTCACACCCTGAAAGGAGAAAACAGATGATAACATAACGATTAAAGTAAGTAATAAAACTGTTTTGTTAATTAATCTTTTTATAATTTGCACCACATACACCCTTTCTTCAAATATTACTAGCGATTTATTATGCTTACACTGAATAACACTGCTTAAATTAATCTAGAAATCTCTTTTGCTTCACCTCCATATTGGCTATTTTCACGTATGTATTTCAATGACCTTTTAATACGAAAGCGCTTGCGTAAATACTTAAAAAAATAGATTTGTGTATGCCCTCATATATTTGTAAATGCTAAAAGATCAGGGAAATCATTTTAAAGCAACCGTTTGTTATCGCTTTCATTTTATAGACTTTCTATCAAGAGGTCAATATATTATTAATTTTCTGTTTTTATATACTTTAAGCCTTATTTATTTGTCGCAACTTCTTACAGATAACGCGCCTAATTATTGCTTAGTCAGTTTATTTTCAACAATACATTGCTACGTAAAAAAGCTAATATCCTTAAAATGATATTAGCTTTTTTCATAATGTATTAATATATGAATGAGAACTATATTTCTAAATTACTTAATTTTTGCTGCATCAAATGCTTTTTGAACTGCTTGAACTTCAGCTGTATTCGCACCATATTTATTAGTTGCCACTCGAATACATGCTGATCTCAATTCTTTGAAATTAGAAGTCATGTTTAACTCATCTGTATTTGCATAATAGAAAATATCAAACATTTTATCTTCACCAATTCCTTTAACAGTTACTCCGTTATGAGTTCCGCCTTTTGCAATGAGATACGCAACTTTATTAATAATACTTGAATTAAAATGAACACCGCCTTGATCCCATCCATTAAAATCGTTAAATTCACTGTAATCATCTGGATAAGGTACTCCTAGTGAAGATGGAACAGAAGCTGGGTTTTCCATATCACGGAAAACAGATCCCGTTTGTTCTCCCATTGTCCAGTTAAAGTTTCCATTATTTACGTATTTCTCAATAGATGTTCCCATAATATCAGATAGCGCCTCATTAATCGCACCAGATTCCCCGAAATATTCAAGGTTAGATTCGCTAGAAGTAACAGCATGTGTAAATTCATGTCCAGCTACGTCATATGCTTTAACAATAGGATCCCCATATACAAGCATACTTCCATTATTAGCACTTAATGCATTCTGCCAATTTTTTGGATCATTCGTCTCTTCAGAATCCCAAGCGTGTACAACTGAAACTACCTTTTGTCCCTTATTATCAAAGCTATTACGCTTGTATTTATCTTTATAAAAATCAAATACTTTTGTTGCTAAGTAATGAGCACTTACCGCTTTTGGATCGTTAAATGTTGCCGAAGTACTAGTCGCTAATGTACCAGGATAATAGCTTTCTTCTTTAGTAATATCTCTGTAATTCACATCATATGTTTCAATTCCTTGCCCTCTTGTATAATCAGCCAGAGCATATTTGCCATTACTTTGTTTAGAGATACCAAATGAACGAGAAATACCTAAATCATCTTTTCCTGTTCCAGTTAATGATGTAAGACTGCTTTGTTTACTTTTCTTTAAAGCGCCAACTAGTTTGTCACTAGCCTTTAAGTTAGATTCTTGTACCATATTTTTTAACATATCACCATTTTGTGCATTTACTAAATAAGTACCAGAAACATAGTTTGGTGTTGCAGCTTCAAAGGTAACTTGGTATGCATTTTTAGCTTGTCCATTATTTTCATCAACAAAAATAACCTCTTTAACTTCTGGCTCAGTAATAAACTTGATATCGTTCCCGTACTTCGTATAAATAAATTGTTTTGCTTCATCTTTTGACAGATTAATAGGTTTTTTCAATTCTTCTTGTTTTAGATTTTGCGCGCTATCACCTGAAACACTTTTAATAACACCCTTATTATCTACGTGTGCAGTTAATTGATGGCCATATACTTCTTTTCCTTCGTATGTTTGCTGCATACGCACAAGTGTAGTTCCATCATACGAACCACGTTTTTGAAGGACTTTATAATCTACTCCAGATTCTCCATTGACTTGTTTTTGGGACAGAGCTTGTTCTGTTTTCTCCTTAAGTGCATCCTTTACTACATTTTCTGGTGCCTTTTGTGACGGCTGTGTAAGTTCACCCGAACGGAACGATTCCTCCTGAATTTGAACTTGTAGTTGATCTGTTTCCTCTGCATGACCTACCCCATATGGTGCCACAGCTGTTAAAGCTAATCCTGTTGTTAATGCTACCTTAGTTAATGTCTTTTTGTTTTTCATTATTTCACCTCGTATAATTTTTGAAATAGAAAGCTTGTACAAAGTATACTGTCTATTTCTGTCGGAAAAAAGAGAAAATACACAATTTATGTAACATTATGCAAAATTACATAAATTGTGGTCAATATTATAAATAATGAACGGAACACATATGTACATTAATTTGAATAAAAGAGATTCCTTATAGGCGCTCATCCAATTGGTTAGTTATTAATTATCTATATTCATTCTAATAAAAGTATACTTACATCTAAATAACAACATAAAAACCCACTCTTAACTATTTTAAGAGTGGGTTTAATGCTATTAAAATAACAATTACTATAAGAAACCTTATAATTTATATTTTTTTAGTAATCCTATTAAGTTTTTTATAAAATTCACCTTTTGTCTTTGCATGATTAAACTCATTTGGATTAATATTTGCTTTTTGTGAGAGTGCTACAATTTCTTCTTTTGAAATTGAGTCTTTCGTATTTATAGATGCTATATTTGTGTATTTTCCGTCTTCTGTTTTTGGAATTTCTAAAATCCCTTTATTCACGAGATCAACTACAGCCTTATGCTCTGAAGAATGTAAATCTACACCAGTAATTTTCCAATTACGCATAACTTTTGGAGTGTATACACCATTCTTTACCTCTTTTAAATATGTAATAGCAAGGTTACGAATGGTTCCGCCTGTTTCTCCAAATGCATTCTCTTGTTTAGATGACCAAATTTGTTCAAACTTACGCCCCTCTAAAGCTCCCCCTTTTGCCTGAAGAGCCTCCATTCTATATGCATTCATTCCCAACGTCATAACATCGCTCATTTTGATTGGTTTGCTTGTACGAATAGAGCGTAAATTTGTAATTCTGCTTCCATATGGTTTTGTTAAGTCAATTTCGTATTTTACGCCTCCAAAGAAATCGTTCGTACTGTATTTAGATGCACGGCGGGTTTTATCAAAGCTAACGGTTACATCTCCGGCACGAGATGAGTTAAAATATCCTGCTGCCCATTCCATATAGTCTTTTAAATCTTTTCCAGAAATCTTATATACTGTAATTTCTCCCAAGGCATATTGGTAATTGTACGCAATATCTTTTTTCTTAATAGGACCTGTATCTAAACGGGCATAATCATTATCAATTTGATGGGCTACTACATCTGCTTTACTGTAGTAGAGCATGACTTCATGAAAGAAATCTGATAAAGGTGTTTCTTGAATCTGAACACTTGGAATACCCTTTATTTCATTTTCAGGAACAAGATTTCTACCCTTTAATTGAGCAACTACAACATTTGCATCTCCTCTCGCATATTCGTGAAAAGGTGTTAATGTTTCTTCAAGTGTAGGATCAGATAATATCGTTGTTCCATCAGCATTTTTTACAGGTATAGCGGTAGCAGTTTTATCTTTTAAAACCAACTTCCCATCTTGCTTTGTAAAAGTAAGGTCAATACGTGAAATATGTGTTCCATATTTATCTGGTTCTGTAATAATTACACCATTTACAACTTCTTTTTTTACAAGTTTATGCATGTGAGCCGCAAAAATAGCACTTAGTTCCGGACAAGCATTTGCAATATCTTGAACACCAGTACCAGGGATACCATTCTCATTTTCTAATCCCATATGCATAACTCCTACCATTACATCTACTTTACCTTCTAATTCTTTAATTGCCTTTTTTGTCTCTTCTACCGGATTTTTCACCACTAAACCATCTAAATGATCAGTTCCTTTTTCAAAGTCACTAATCATTGGGGTATTCATACCAATAATCCCGACTTTAATTCCACCTTTTTCAACAATTGTATATGCAGGAAGAAAGCGTTCTCCATTTTCCTTATAAATATTACCTGCTAACGTTTTTCCCTTATATTGCTCACTAACTTTTTTCAATGTATCTAATCCAAAGTTGAATTCATGATTTCCAAATGCCCAGGCGTCATATCCCATTGTATTCATCGCTACCATCATTGGCGATTGTGGCTTATCGTTGAATAATTCTACTGAGTTTCCTTGAATTGTATCCCCGGCATCTACTAATATAGTATTTGGATTTTCTTGACGGACCTTCTTAATAACCGTATAAAGCTGCGTCAAACTTCCACTCATATTTGCTCCATCAAGTGCATAATCCCAAGGCATAAATCTACCATGAATATCTGCAGTACCTAACAATGTAATATTTACTTCAGATTCCTCAGCCTTAGAGATAGGTGGTTTGACTATTACTGCTGTTGCAAGCAGTAATAGAATTACAAAGTAACATACATAGTTCTTCCATTTCATTTTTTGCATAATAATAATATTTCTCCCCTTTTTGTACTTTCATAAAGTTGTTTGAACTTTAAAAATGTAACTTATTATTCAGGAAACTTCAACTACAAAAGATAATTTTGAAGGTGGTTCTGTTGCAAAAATAAAGAGAATAAATTGCATACATCCCCTAACAGAATTGTATTTTATCATTTCCTGACAGAATACCCCTTCCTTATGGGTGTGAAGTATACTTTCAAAATAAGGACATATCATTTATCATCATAAAAATCATCAGTTCAATTTATTAAAACGGGCATATACAATATGTTATGATGCTAATTTTTTTGAATTTCGTTGCTGATTTATTTCCTTCTAAATAAAAACACTTTCAAAAAAATAACCCCGCTCTTCATTGAAGACGGGGTTACACTTATACAGAAAATCGGATAGTTTCATATTTTCTTAAGCTTATTGGTTACTTTCAACTAATTTCATTCTATTTTTGTTTTCTTCTGAATCAATATGAATCAACCGTTTTCCCTGTTTATAATACGTATCAATAAATAGGGAATGATTTTTACTTTTCAATTTCACAAAGCAATTTTATCTCTTTGATTTGTAACATATGACGCTGTTCATGCAAATAGATCAGTTCTATCCACTGGTCAAGCGGTAAATCTCCAAGCGCTGGATGCATCACTGATTTTTTCGCTAATATAGACTCATCTTCTATTGTACTCAGGAAACGCATCAATTCTTTTCTTGATTTGCTTAGCATATTGAGCATTTGCTGCACTTCAAATGGTTCTATACTTGGTTCAATCATTTCTGGAGCTATAAACTTTTTCGTTCTATCTAATAAAATAGTGTGAATTTCTTTACGCTCATTTTGGGTACTATCTAACTTTTTTAATCCTGAGGAAATAACTGTTATAACTCTCTCATCTAATAAAACTATATGATGACAAACTTGTGCAATACTCCATTTATCCTTATCTGGTTTCCTATTAAATTGAGCATCACTCAACAAAGTAATTTCCTCAACTAATTGATTTCTCGTTTCATAAAACTTACCATTCACAAATTTATCCATGCGGATTCTCCTTTCATTGCAACCTACATACTTAAATTCCTACGCTAGAAATATTATCTTCGAAAAATTTTTCTTTCACTACTATTCCAATTTCATTTAAAGCGACAAATGAAGTTATTTGTTTTTTTGTATATTTTTAATTGACACAAATAAATCAACCTTTAACTTTCCTTCTAGATCTTCAGCAACATTATTTAAGCAAAACTCTAAATTATCTCTATCATAATCTGCATCATACTCACTATTTGGTAGCCACTCTGCATACATGTATTGATACGCTTCACTTAACTTGTGAGGTTTATCATAAAACTGGTATAGACCATAGTTACCTCCATCTAATCTTTTAAATTGCACATCATGATACTTTTCTTTATCGAAGTTTTCAGGAATCGTAACACATGCATCATGCCGGCACTTATGGCTTGCAACAAGTTCAGGATTATCTAATGATATTCCGATAAATGATTGCTCTGGTGGATAAAGGTTATTTTCAATTGACCAGTTCAGTAACTTTCCCCAGTGATTTTGCGGTTCAAAGTAGCTACCAGTTCGTCTTATATACGCTACTTCTAATGGTGGTAATTTTTTTATAACAACTTTCATTTACATCTTCTCCCCTATAAATACGTACACTGTTTATTTAGCTTTCTTTAATATTTATTCCTTCTTAAATAAAAATAATTTTCTAATCACATAAAGTGAACCTTTAATCAGCGGGGGATGAATTTTAATTGTAATATAATGGATTACTACTACTAAAGTAGTATGTACTTTCATACTTTTATTTGATTTTAAATTCTTTTTAAATCGATATATTAATTGTAAGAAAATAAAAAGGTGGAGGATTTTAATTGATTAAAGGAATATACGAAGCGCATTTACCAGTGAGTAATTTACAACAATCTATCGAATTTTATGAAAAACTAGGATTGAAGTTAGCCTGGAGCGATGAATCAACAGCATTCTTTTGGATTGAGGAAGGGAAAAGTTGGCTAGGATTATGGGCGGGCTCTGAATACGAAACAAAATATCATCCTTCTTTACGTCATATTGCATTTAGAGTTTCATATGAGGATTTAAAAGAATCATTACATTGGTTACACTCACTTCAAATTAAAGCTGTTCCGTTTGGGAGTAATGAATCTATTGAACCCTTTGTCCGTCCACATCAAGGTAATGCATCTGTTTATTTTATTGATCCAGATGGTAATAGCTTAGAACTTATTTGTCATATTGTTGTACCTAACGCACTAAAACATATAACTGATAACTTATCCTTTAAAAATTGGGAGACACTATTAGCTGAAACATTTGAATGAATATTAGTTATAAATCATAATGGCTCGCCTTTATTTTTATAACATGTATAACAATCTTGAATAATAATGTCCTATCAATTTATCATTAAATAAATGTAAAAAATGACCCTATTTATTCATTTTTAATGCGTATGTATGTACATTTGTTAATTTATTCGATATATTATGGGTATTGAATGATTACGTAAAGTGTATAGGTCGCTTATATAACACCTTATATTTTTATATCCGTGAAAACTACAAAGTGTATGAAAATCCATTTGTCAAATGAATTTAGTGCGGAAGGAGGTTTGTGGTTACTTCATAGGGTATAATAATCAGTTTTTTACTGATAAAAATATAGGAGGCGACATAATGTTTCGTACGATTTCAAATTTCATGAGAGTAGCTGAGATAAGAAGGAAAATCCTTTTTACACTAGCGATGTTAATCGTTTTTCGAATTGGCACGTTTATTCCAGTTCCTCATACTAACGCAGAGGTATTAAAAGTACAAGATCAAGCTAACGTTCTAGGTATGTTAAACGTATTTGGTGGAGGAGCACTGCAACACTTCTCAATCTTTGCTGTAGGTATTACACCATATATTACAGCTTCCATCATAGTACAATTACTACAAATGGATGTTATACCTAAGTTTTCGGAATGGGCAAAGCAAGGAGAAATGGGCCGTAAGAAATCAGCTCAATTCACTCGATACTTTACAATCATTCTCGCATTCATACAGGCCATCGGAATGTCTTATGGCTTTAATAATATAGCAGGTGGACAATTAATAACAGATCAAAGCTGGACTACATACTTATTTATTGCGACAGTTTTAACTGCAGGTACTGCATTTTTACTCTGGTTAGGCGAACAAATTACCGCTAACGGAGTTGGTAATGGTATTTCGATGATTATCTTCGCAGGTCTCGTTGCTGCGATTCCAAATGTTGCAAATCAAATTTATTTACAACAATTCCAAAATGCAGGCGATCAGCTATTCATGCACATAATAAAAATTGTTTTAATTGGACTCGTAATTTTAGCGATAGTTGTTGGTGTTATTTACATTCAACAAGCTGTACGTAAAATACCGATCCAATATGCAAAAGCTGTTTCAGGAAACAATCAATATCAAGGAGCAAAAAACACTCATTTACCGCTTAAAGTAAATAGTGCTGGTGTTATACCAGTTATCTTTGCTTCTGCATTTTTAATGACGCCGCGTACAATTGCGCAGCTCTTCCCTGATTCAAGCGTATCAAAATGGGTAGTTGCAAATCTTGATTTCGCACATCCAGTTGGAATGACACTTTATGTCGGTCTTATCGTTGCTTTCACATACTTCTACGCATTTATTCAAGTAAATCCTGAACAAATGGCTGAGAATTTGAAAAAGCAAAATGGATATGTTCCTGGTATTCGTCCTGGTAAAGCAACTGAACAATATGTAACTAAAATTCTATACCGTTTAACATTTATCGGTGCAATTTTTTTAGGTGCTATTTCTATATTACCGCTCGTATTCACGAAAATTGCTACGTTACCACCTTCTGCTCAAATTGGTGGTACAAGCTTACTTATCATTGTTGGTGTAGCACTAGAAACTATGAAGACGTTAGAAAGCCAGCTTGTAAAACGTCATTATAAAGGCTTTATTAAAAAAGTGAATTAATTATAAAAAACACAGTTGGTTATTTTTCCAACTGTGTTTTTTATTTTATCAGTCCTGTAATATACAGGGCTGTTGCTTTATTAAACTACATCTCCTTCTCTAATAACCGCCCTTTTTTGAAATAAGTCCGTAGTGTTGAACGATTGGCCAAAAATACACCAATCAATATAAGACAAGCCCCCATTCCCATTGTAGGATTTAAAGGTTCTCCTAAAATGATATATCCCACAATTATTGCAATTAATGGTGATACATATAACCACGTCGATGGAAATACTGGATTTGTTTTTGATAAGAGCCAGTAATATAATCCGTGTCCACCAATCGATCCGATAAATATGAGATATAAAATAGGCCATTGTACACTCCATGAAGTTAATACAGTTACATTTGGTTGTTCTACAATAATAGATGCGATTAGTAGTAAAATCCCTCCATAAAACATTTGAATACCGTTAATAAGAAATGGTGATACATTTGATAAATCTGAAAGTATTTCTTTTGAGCGAATAGAGCCTATTCCGTAAAACAACTCTCCTATAACTAAAACAATACAAGCAATACTCCATATGAAACTTACTTGTTGATGCATTCCTGGTAAAGAAACAAATATAACACCTATTAGTGCAATAACTAAAGCAACGAGTTGTTCCTTTTGTAGTTTCTCCCTATTCCTCTTTGCTTGTATTAATAAAATCATCATTGGTCCCGTAGCAGAAAGAACAGCAGCTAATCCTGAAGAAATATATTGTTCTGACCAATATAAACTTGCGAATGTCATAAATGTTAAACAAAATCCAGCATACATAATGCGTTTTGAAAATATATGTGGCATAATTTCTTTTCGCTTTAATTTAAAAATAATCATAAGGATTATGCCCGCTAAAAAGAAGCGAATTCCTGCTGAAAACAACGGTGGCGCCCCTGCTTCAATTCCCATTTTTATCGTTAAAAATGTTGTCCCGAAAATAATACATACTAAAATGTAATTAAAAATGACCATTTTTCTTCCTCCTTTTTACTCTTAAAATGAGTATAGAGGGTATGGTGTATAACAGTGTATCGGTACATATAACAGTTACTTCAAGTTGTAGTTGATTCCCTATATATTTTTCGCTTTAATTAAATTAAAAAGAAAAATAGGTGAAACTATGAAGATTGTATTGCGTAAAGAATCAAACATACCGTATTACAAGCAAATATATATGCAAATTGTTGAAAGAGTACAAAGTGGTATGCTTTCACATGGTGAATCCCTTCCTTCTTTACGTTGTATGGCCACAGATTTACAAATCAATGTATTAACTGTTCGTAAAGCTTATAAACAGTTAGAAACGAAAGGGTATATACGCATCGAACAAGGAAAAGGTGCTTACATATATAAACGTGTAAAGAAAGATTTTAAACCTATACCGTATAAATGGCAACAATCAAGATCTATTAATGTTATGCGTTCTCAATATGCAATGAATAAACATCGTAAATATTATGATTTTTCACAAGCAATTCTGTATCCTCGTCTGTTACCAAATCCATTTTTGGCAGACGAAATGCATAAATTGCTGGATAAAAATCCGATGTTGTTAGCAACTTATGGGCCAGTTCAAGGCGATTATGAACTGCGAGTTGAAATAGCAAATTACTTAAATGAACACCAGAAATTAGTGACGGACCCATCTCAATTATTAATTACAAGCGGAGCACAACAAGGAATTGATTTAATTGCTCAAACATTATTAAAACCTGGAGATATCGTATTAGTAGAAAGTCCATGTTACAGTGCTGCGCTTGACGTTTTCATCAATAAAGGTGTTCAAATCATTCCTATTTCTCTTGATAATCATGGAGTTCGTTCCGACTTAATTGATGATATTTGTCAAAGTAAAAATCCCGTTTTATTGTATACAAATCCCACCTTCCAGAACCCGACTGGTACAGTAATGAGTAAAGAACGAAGAATGGAACTTATAGAACTAGCGGAGCTATATCAATTTTTTATCATTGAAGATGATTCTTTCGGAGAAATATATTTTGAAGGTGCTATAGTCCCACCACCAATCAAAAGTTTTGATAAGGATGGCCACGTGATATATATAAAAGGATTTAGTAAAACGTTAGCACCAGGACTGCGTATCGCAGCACTTATTGCCGATGGTCCTATTTTTGAATGGCTATATGCAGTGAAAGGTTCCATGGATATCGGTAGTCCTTTATTAACACAGAAGGCACTTCTACCTTTCTTACGTGCGGAACGTATGAAAAATCATTTAGAAAAATTACGTACAGCTTTACAAATGAGACGTGATTTAACAATTGATATATTATCGCCATTAAAAGGACTAAACTTTGAGATACCAAATGGCGGTTTTAATTTATGGGTGACACTGCCTGATTCGATAGATCCCTTTACCTTATTACAAAAAGCAAATGAAGTAGATGTCTCTTTTTTACCAGGAACAGCTTGTCTATTAAACTACGAAACAAATGATAACCAATTAAGAATTAGCTATTCAATGTTAAACGAAAAAGATATGGCAATTGGATTAGAGAAATTACATGATACAATACGAAACAATATTTGCTAGAAGTAATAACACAATAGCCAACAATAAATAATGCCCGAAAATGACAAAGTGTAGTATGGGATATTATTTATTGTTGAGCTTTTTCGTTATTCAAATCTAGTTACTCTATAAGCTGTAATCTTCATTATCATTCCACTTTAATTACAATCTTTCCTCTAACATGTTGTCCTTCACTCAAAATATGAGCTTCTCGAACTCCTGCTTCATTAAATGGCACCACTTTACTTATGATTGGTTTGATTTTTCCGTGTACAATTAAAGCTGATAATTCTTCTAATTGTTTTCCGTTTGGTTTTAGCCATAAAAATCCTGATTTTATTCCTTCTACTTTTTGTAGTGGTTCATGAACAATGGAAACTAGAACACCACCAGGTTTAATAATTCGAAAACTTTTTTCTTGCACTTCGCCACCTATTGTATCTAACACAATATCAAAATCTGATACTAGTTCTTCAAATTTATCTTTTTTATAATCAATAACGAGATCGGCTCCTAAAGACTGTAAAAATTCTTTATTTTTACTACTAGCAGTCGTTGCAACAAAAGCTCCAAATGATTTTGCGATTTGGATTGCCAAACTTCCAACTCCACCAGCTCCAGCATGAATGAATACACGGTCATTTTCTTTTATTTTTGCGTAATCTATAAGACTTTGCCACGCTGTAAGTCCTGCAAGAGGAATAGAAGCCGCTTCTTCGTAACTAATATTATTAGGCATATGTGATACTAAATCTGATTGTACTGCAATGAATTCAGCATAAGAGCCCTTTCCTATATTTTCAGGTTTTGTAAACACTTTATCTCCTATATTGAAACACTCTACATCTTTTCCAACTTCTTCAATAACTCCAGCTACATCTAATCCTAAAGTGATTGGAAATGAAAAGCGTAACTGTTCTTGTAAGTCACCTTTTCTTATTTTCCAATCAACTGGATTAACAGATGTTGCGTGAATGCGTATTAATACCTCGTTATTCTGAACAACCGGTTTTAAAACTTGTCTTTCTTTTAATTCTTCAACAATACCATATTGATCAATAACAATTGCTTTCATTTCCTCTCCTCCTTGCTATTTATTTTAATAACATACAATTATTTCTCAAAATTTTTTGTCTTGAATTACCATATAATTATTTTTGGGGGTAATTATGCAAGAAGCATTATAAAGTGAAACTTTAATCAGCCCTCACCAATCGTGATTTTTCGGGCAGTTGATCCCCCTCCCAACTTCTTTGCTTTCCCTGAATTTTGAGATGGGACTCCTACTGCCCGTGAATGCGGGATGAATTCCAAAACGAATCTTACACACATCTTAGAATCATTCAAAACTGTATTATTAATTAAATTCAAAAGAAATGAGGCTAACTATATGAGTGAAAAGATATTTAAAATAAACGGAATTGATATATGTACAGAAAGCTTTGGGAACCCTAAGAACCCAGCTGTTTTATTAATTATGGGCGCTACATGTTCCATGGTTTATTGGGACGAAGAGTTTTGTGAACTGTTGGCTAGTACGGGGAAATTTGTTATTCGCTTTGATAACCGTGATGTTGGACGCTCTGTTGCCTATGAACCTAGAACTTCCAATTATACAGTAACAGATATGGCTGAAGATGCAATTGGAGTACTAGATGCTTATCATATTGATAAAGCTCACCTATTTGGTATGTCATTAGGTGGTATGATTGCTCAAATTGCCGCTGTAAAACATCCTGAAAGAATTTTGACGCTAACTTTACTAGCGACTAGTGTAATAGGATCTGATGACAATACTCGCAATTTACCTCCAATGGATGAAAGGATTTTAACACATCATGTAAATGGCACAAGTATAGATTGGACAAATAAAAATGATGTGGCAGAGTATTTAGTTTCAGGATCTCGTCTATTATGTGGATCAGAACGAAAATTTGATGAAAATAGAGTTTATAAACAAGTAAAACAAGAAATAGAACGCGCAAACAATTTATTAAGTATGTTTAATCATGCTTTACTTCAAGGTGATGATGCATATGAAGGTTTACTTCACTCCATACAAGCACCTACATTGGTTATTCACGGAACAGATGATACAGCACTCCCATTCGAACATGGCCTCGCACTAATTGATGAAATTCCAAACTCAGTACTAGTAACTCTTAAAGGGGCAGGCCATGAAAACCATCCAGATGACTGGGAAAGCATAATTAATGCTGTTTCTAAACATACATCTAAAATTTAGATAAAGTGAAACTTTAATTAGCCCTCACCAATCGGGCCTTTACGGGCAATTGATCCCCCACCTAACTTCTTTACTTTCGCTGAATTTTGAGGTGGAGGTCTTACTGCCCGGCAAATAGCGGGATAAATAACTAATGGAAGGGGCACAAATTGTATTGTGCCCCTTCCATTTACAAACAAAACCCCATCACTGTATTCGTATGTATAGTGATGGGACTTCTTATATTTTTCTATGTTTAAAAAAATGGACAATCTAATTGATCAACAGATTCCCATAATTTTTTTTTTGCATTTTCGGTGGGTGTATTTGTTTCTAGTGGCATGTTTTTAAAAGGGTTTACTTCGACTTTTAATAAGGATGAAGGCTCCACATATAACGAGAAAACATGGCTGCTTGGTAAAGCTTTTGAAACGTCAATATCTCCTACTTGTTTAAATAGTTGCTGCGCAGCAAAGAAGAAGAAATTAGTTGGATTGGATTGTTTATTCAGCCATGCAAGCATTTCAGGTGATACCGATTTATGAATATTGATTTTTACTCGATCACCACGTTTATATCGCCTAGATCGCATACTTCCACCAACTAACTTATCGTTAAGTTTGTAAATCCTAACTCTTTTTGCTTATGCTCTCTATATTTTGGCGAACAAGTATAAACTAATAATCCTCGTGCATTTGTAAATAACGGATTATCTACAAAGATTACATTTTTGAGTCGTCCTTTTTGCTTTAAAATCATTTTTAAACTGTTTTTAATAATTACTGCACCCCCGCCATAAATAAACACGTATGGATCATCTTTCATATCATCAATTTTATTTATAATATCTGTTGCAACACGGGCCGCTAAACCTAATAGCGCTGGCTGTGATTCCTCAACTAATAAGGTATTTCTCGGATGCTTATCATTTAAATAAATTTGATTGAATTCTGTAATACTATCAATCGTCTTAGTTGGATACTTCCGGTTCCATCTCGTAATGATTTGTAGTAACGTCTCTTTTACACCATAAGATAAACCTTTACTTAGTTGCGGACGGAAATTCACCCCTAATGAAACAACTTCTTCTGTCGTCCCTGCGCCAATATCAAAAGAGAGTAGAGTTTTATCTACAAAATCAATTTCAGAAACTTGATTTTGCTCACATTCTATTTTATGTTTCACAACATTTCCTTCTTCATCGTATACAATGCCCCACGTCCCAGAAGCACCCTCAGGCAGGCATTTACAATACTCAATTGAAACATTAATTGTCACATCGCGTCCGTTCGGATAATGGAAAATAACCTTATGATTTCCCATATAACGTTTTGCATTTTCAGCAGCTATTTCTTGTGTAATAAGCTGCATAGGAAGAGCGACAGATAAATCATAACGAATATTAATATGGCTAGAAGTTGGACTTTGACGCATAGCGCTTACCGCCAAACCTGATAGTATTGTAATAACCATTAACTCATCCGTTGACTTATTTGATTTCTTCTCTACCTCAGTACCTTTTAATTGATCTTGAATGACTTTTTCTCCAACGATGTATCGTACATTATTTAGCATTAACGATGGCGAACTTATAGTCACATCAATGTGGTTTTCTAATTCAGATAATGAAACATCTACCTCATCTAAGAGTCCTGTAGGCTCACCTATATATAAAGAATAAATACTCGGAATAAAAATAGGGTCTTGCCCTTTCACCATTAACTTCAAACCGTTGTTTCCTGCATCTGCACCAGCTTTTAAAAGTATAGACATAACTACCCCCTAAATTAATCTGACATCCCTTCCAAATATATGCGAGCCCATTCTTTTACATTCAAATGTATTGTAATTTTTTATTTATCATAAAACCAAAATATTGCATACTTATATATTTCGTGTAAAAAGTATTTGACATGATACTTTTCCAATTTTATACTTATATTTGTAAAGAGTTTTTTACAATCGAGGGGGCAATTATTTATTGAATACTAAAAAAACTATTTTTATAATCATTGTTTTAGCATTAATTGCAATACTAGTACATGGCACATATAAATACATAACTGAAGGTTCTATTTTGGGTGGTACGATTTTTGCTATTTCGTTAATACTTAGTAATTTAATTAATTACATTACTTGGGGAGATCCCCACGGTGTATCAGAAGAAAGTCAAGATGAAATGGGACAACAAATTACATATAAAAGCTTTAAAATTGCATATTTTGTGCTTGTAGTTGTAATGTTCCTTATATTAATCTTCTCTGAAGGATTTTCTATGGGGGCTAATTTAGATGGAGTAAAAAACCTCCCTCTGTTCATCGCAATTTGCTCTTCATTCTTTATTTATCCTATTGTCGAACTCGTAGTTGCAAAACAATATAAATAAAAAGATGAGGTTTTCTATATGTAGAAAACCTCATCTTTTTATATTTACATACTCTCTACAATTGCTTTTAATTTATTCACAGTCCGCCAATTCCTAACTGTAGCTGGTGTATGTAACTTCTGAAACTGGTTCATTAATTTAGAATTTCGAATGCTATTTTTGAAAAACAAATAAACAACCTTCTCATCTATATAGCAATCTTCAAGTTCACTTTTAAATGTAAGCAATTGACTACTCTCTTCTTCAGAAAGTACATTAGCTAAAAAAGCAACATGAACACTTTCTCCTTCTAACAATGAATGAACTTCATACGGACATTGTTTAATAATATTTATAAATTCATCATGTGTTCTTAGCATGACTGGAACATCGAAATCAAATTCTTTTTTTATTTCAGATTGTATTCGGTCCTTTAGAAAGTTTATACCTTCCTCAGATTCGAACACAATATTACCACTTTGTATATATGTTTTCACTTGTTTTAAGCCTATTGATTCAAACACTCGTTTTAAATCAGCCATTTTGATTACTTTATGGCCACCGACATTGATTCCTCTTAGTAATGCAATATAAAGTGTCATATTATTCCCCCCACAGTAAAATGAACTTATCAATTGAATCGATTTTCCCACTCATATTTCTCGGATATTTGTTTTAATTCTTCTAACATATCATGAATAGATAATACCTCAAATAAAATAATAGATTCACTTGAAAAATGATGATGATAATGATTTGGTTTATAATCTTTCAAATCATTTTTATAACTCCAAAATTGCTTGTCTAATTCAGCAATAAGTTTAAAATGTTCCTCATCAATTTCATTACAACAGTTTCTTAATATAGCAATTATAGAATGAATTGTCCGTTGTAATATTTCTCTTTCACTTTGTGACCAGTCACAAGTCTCAATTGACACTCGAGCTAAATTATCTATATGGTAAATGATTTGCTGTAATATATGAAGTCGCTTCTGCATCGTTAAAAAGCTTCTCATTTCCTTTTTTGTATGTTGATGATATTTCCAATCTTTCTGCTCATATTGAACAAATTGTA
This sequence comes from Bacillus sp. FSL K6-1218, assembly GCF_038006445.1. NCBI lineage: Bacteria > Bacillati > Bacillota > Bacilli > Caryophanales > Bacillaceae > Bacillus > Bacillus sp. FSL K6-1218. The sequence continues at coordinate 2,749,768 of NZ_JBBOVE010000001.1, forward strand.
TTGCCTTATGCAATAATAAAGTCAATTTAGATAGATCCTGAGCTGTCTCCTTTTTCATACCTTTTCCTGTAAGTAATGCAGTAATCCATTCTTCCATAATATTTGCTGTTTTAGCAAATAGATCCTCTGTACATCCAAAAATCGTTTTAGTGTAGTGTGGTGGGAAAATGAAAAAATTCACTAAAGTAGATACTATAATACCAGTAGATGTAGTAGCTAAACGAATTAAAAATGCAGTAAAATAATGATCTGCCGTAATTGGAATCATAGCTACAGCAGTTAAAGTTGCTACTAATGTTCCCGCATGTAACCTTAGTTTTTGACATGTAACAATCGTAAACATCGCAGCTAATGCATAAGAAATTGCTTGATGGCCTAGGAAAAATGTGAAAGTCATGGCATATGCCGATCCAATTGTTGAGGCCGGAAAGCGAATAAGCCCTTTTTTTATTGAGTCTGTTGCAGTTGGTTCAATTGTAACAATTGCTGTTATTACAGCAAAAATAGTTGGGATGTTAAAAAATTCACAAACTAACACTGTAAGAAAAACTGCAATCCCAGTTTTAATCACTCTTCCCCCAACAATATTCCATTGTCTATCTTGATTCATTTTTTATATCCTTCATTTCTGTTTCATTTTATATACATATATTATATATTGTTAAAATAAAAAAACCTACTACATGAATATTCAAGAGTAAGTTTTCTATCTCATTATTTCATTATAGGTAAATGCATTATTATTTGTTGGCCCATTGGTCCCATTCTTCTAAAACCTTTATCTTGGAAGCTGACTTTTGCATACAAATTTTGTGCAGGAATATTTCTTTCATTCACAGCAAGTACAACTTCATTTTTTATTGGAAAATAACATTTTACAAACTCTTCTAATAATAACAATGACTTTTTAGCGTATCCCCTTTTTTGTCTATTGTGATTAATAGAAAATGATGTTAAAAGTAAAGCATTCTCATTATCCGTGAACTCCTTTACTCTATCTCCCGTTTGCAATGCGAAAAGACCCACCGGTACCCCATTGTAATCTAAAATAACAATCACATTTTTTGTACGATCACTTTTTGCTTTCTCCAGTAATGCGCTTGGATCTGATGTAAACTGAACTTGTTCACTTGGTAAAGTAAATGTTTGTATAACTTCTTTATATTTCTCCTTATACGGAACTAATTGAATTTCCCCTGTGTGTATGTTCATGCTAAACTCTCCCATTTTTTTACTTATTAACTTATACCTTGCTGTGCTTTTGAATGCACTCTTCCATCTAAAAAGGTAATTTCAACAAATGAATTTGGAGCGTTTCCTTTCCAAGCAAAAATTTGTTTAATTTGTGTAGAATGCTCTACCCCTTCTTCTATAAGTAAATCCCCTTCAAAACCAATTAAATCTTTTACTTCTGTATAAGTCATTCCTTCATTTATGTTCGAGAAATGATTTATATTGATAGACGCTTTCTGTTGCTTTTCCATCACAGTAGAAGAAGTTGCTGTTTGATTTTTCACTTCTTTTCTTTGTTCACACGCTGTCATACTGAAACCTAAGCAAAAACTAAACAATATACATGCGCTTTTTTTCATCATAACAGTTGTCCCTCCCATCATAATTAAACCATATATTCCCTTGAAAATAAACTGAATATTTAATATTATATTCAAAAACCTCGTACAATTAAGTACGAGGCTAATTTCATTTATTCAAATGATTATTTGATTGATCATCCTGTTCTTTTCTTAGCTTTTGTTCTTCATCTTTTGGTAATTGTTTATCATTATCTTTAATTGGATTCGTTTCTCTATTTTCAATCATATCATTTGGAACTTGTGGCATTACTCGGCCCACAATAGCCGCTAATTCATCTAGTATACCTTCACCTGTTTTTCCTTTTTTAATTTGCTTTCCAATTTGTTTGAGGCGTTCATACGTATCAACATCTGCTACAACGACTGCATTAGCACCGTCAGGATCATTTTTTAAACTTTCTGCAACAGAGTATTTAATTGATTCAACTCGAGTTCGATCAAGTTTTGCTTTTACGTCTATACCTACAATTGCATATTTGCCGACTACTACGGCTGTCGCATCATTCACACCTGGCACACTTGCAGCTAAAGATGCTAAATGATCTGCTGCTTTTTCATTTGGCTTATTTGATTTATTCGTATAATTAACATTTTTCATTGAAACATTTTTTTGTTCCGGCTTTTCGTTTGGATTGTCTTTTTTTCCAATACTGCATCCAGTTATAACGAAGCAAAGCATCAATATATATATTAGAGTTTTCATCATTTTCACCACTTCACTATTAAGGTTTAATCATAAATTTTTTCAACAGCTTGCATTTTCTTTACCTTTTCCTCGGCCCCGCTATTAGCATTAATGAATATTTGGTACGTATCTTTTCCTAAAGTGCCTACAAATTCATAGCAAAGTACTTCATTATGCAAATCATTGACTACTACAGCTTTACGTTCTTCCATGACTTTTACATCCGGATTGATTTTCTTTCTTGCTTCTGCTGCAGTTAGCTTTGCCGATGGAACTGTTCGCTTTTGATGTGACGCTAAATATTCTTTTGCGGAGAACCCAACGATAGAACCATCATCTAAAGCAATTTTCATTTGAATTGCTTCTGGATAAATTCGTACTCCATTTTCATTTACTACATACGTAAATACACCAACATTATCATATTGAGAACTATCATAAAGCTCCATATTATTAAACTTATGGTCCTTTAAAAATTTCAAACCTTTACTACCTGCATCGTTTAAACTAACTTTCTGTTCTTTAATTTCGCGGTTATTCATAACCCAAATCGGATATCCGCCTTTTCCGGTAATATCCATATAGAACTCATTGTTCGTTGCTTCATCTTTAATTTTCACACTATAGAAGGATTCTTTCGCACCTTTTCCGCTTTTCTCAACATCTACTTTTTCATTTCCTTTTAAATTCAAAAACGATTTTGCAATTTTCGCCGCTTCATCTTTAGAAATTGCCTTTCCTTTCGCTTCAAATCCACCTTTTTTATTTTTTTGCGCACTTGTAAAGGTCGGTCCGAAGTTTGTAGAAGAATATGATGTTACGTTTTTCTCTACAGTTTTCAATCCATCAATAATTGTGTTATCTGCTGGATCGCGATTTGATGCAAGTGCCATTTCTACATCCATCCAGCGTAAATTATTTTTCAAAACAAGATGTTGTACTTTTCTTAGTTCATCTTGTATATTTCCTGCATTTGAATATAAAGTTTGCAACGTTTTATATTCTTGCTCATTTAACGGCTCTTTTTCTAAATCACGAATGGCTGCACGGTAACTAAAATCACCGATATTCGCTAAAAATTCTTCCGTTTTATTAAATGGCATTAATGTTAAAGGAAGTTGCCCTACATCTGAGCGAGCTTCAGATGTTAAACGCCATACATCCGCTAATGCAGGTGATAAAGATGATCGTGAATTCATCGCAAGTGTTGTGCCAATTTTATCGTGTAATAAATCGACTTCGTATGCTAAATCATGGAATGCACGTTGATAGCTATTTTCCGCTCGAATTAAAACCGCATTTTTCTCTTGGTGCTCTTTATAGCCCCAGTATCCTGTTCCTACTACGCCAACTGTTAATAATACAATGATAATACCTCGTAACATTGTCCCACCTCCGCTCTATTTACAGAAAATATGTTTACCGATTTTTTTAATTTGTGGACGAGTCCATATCCATTTACTAGTCGCAGTATCTGGATTGAAATAATATAAAGCATTTCCTGTTGGATCCCATCCGTTAATCGCATCTAAAACTGCTTTTTTTGCTGTTTCATTTGGCGTTAAATATATTTGTCCATCGGCTACCGCTGTAAATGCTCTAGGCTCAAAGATTACACCTGAAACGGTATTTGGAAATGATGCACTTGTAACACGATTTAAAATAACAGCAGCTACTGCAACTTGTCCTAAATACGGTTCACCACGTGATTCCCCGTATACTGCGTTTGCCATGAGTTGAATGTCATTTTGCGAATAACCATTCGGAACATTTGTCCCTTTATTTTGAGATGGTTTATTTTTTTGTGCAGTACTACCACTATTTCCTTTATTGGCAGTGGACTTGTCATACTTCGTTGCCTTCACGAGCATTTGCTTCGTTTTAGCTCCAGCTAAACCATCAACGGGTAATCCGAATTTCTCTTGAAAATTCCGAAGTGCCCAATATGTACCCCATCCGAAAACACCATCCACTTTTCCCGTATAAAATCCGTTATATTTCAAACGAGATTGCAGTTCAATGACATCTTCGCCAGATGCTCCTCTTTGAATGACTTGATTAGAAAAAGCTTCTACATTCTTTAGTTGTATACTACTGACCATTAAAGACAGTCCTATGAACGCAAGTAAAACTGCTATTTTAAAAATAGCTTTTTGGCGCATAATTTTCCCTCCTTAATTACGGAAATGATTTCTTGGTTATGTTTTGTAAAAGCCTCGCTTTTATGTAAAGAAGACAAAAAAATCCAAACTAATATCGTTGAAAAAATATGTAAACAATATAAAAAAAGGATAAAAGGAGTTCATCATGAAGAAATTGTTAAAACGTGTCGCACTCGTCATTCTGTTCCTAACAACATGTTCAAATATATATACAGGCTCATCAATTGTTCATGCGCAGCCGCCGTATGCCAAATGGGGTAAACTTGCCGTAGAAAAGACGAAAGAACAATACCCAAAAGCAGAAATTATTGACTATCTACATATAGGTAGAAAACCCAAAACAGTTCAAATAACTGTTGAAAAATTTAAATTGTGGTTACGTGAAGATGGAAAAGAATATGGTGTTTTTGTTGATGTAGAATTTGAAACGAAGACGGAGAAATTTATAAAGTTGTCGTTTCAGAAGACGAGTAGATAAAGTGAAACTTTAATCAGTGGGGGTTTTGTTCATCTCCCACTGATTATTAGTCCTCACCAATCGGACTTTTACGGGATAAAGTGAACCCCCACTGTTAAAAACAGAAACAGTGGGGGTTCTTGCATTTCTAAAATTCTTTCCTAAAATTTCGATTCCCTAAAAATCTTACCAATATACAAATAGCGCCAATTACAACAGCTATCCCTATACTATATAAAAGGACTCTACCATATCCTCCTATTCTCGGATCTAAAAAAGGATATGGATACCAATTTACGATTGGACCACGTAATAAGCTATATACAACGTAAAAAAACGGGAATAAGAGCCAACTTGCAGCTTGTTTCCAGGTGATTTTCTTATTTGGTGGATTTAAAATCCAATCTAAAAGCATGGTAATTGGCATGATATAATGCAGCACCGTATTTACCCATGGTATTGCAGTTTGAAGTGATTCTTCTAATCCTCTTAATAGTAAAAAATAAATCAGTCCTGTCGTAAGTATATATACCGTTGCCGCACCACGAAGTATACTAAACTGCTCTGATCGACCAAATGTAGCTGTTCCGATACTGCTTAAAAGGAGAATACATGCAACTAAAATGTTACTTTCGATCGTAAAGAAACTAAAAAAGTTAACTGGATTGAACGGTTTCGCTTGTGCCCTGATTATGAATTGCGTAATAATGGCGCTACATGCTAGAAGACTTAAACATAATCTAAATAAAGATAAAGTTTTTTCATCCCTCATACATTCCCTCCTTTTCTTATATATAATTGGAATTTCCCTGTACATGCTCAATAAATAATTTTAATGGAACGAGCCCACGTTTTGGCATATGACTACTTATAACAGCTATTACTTCTAACTGAGGAATGATAACGATGTATTGTCCGCCGTATCCCATAGCGAAATATATACAATACGGTATGTGAAATCTTTCGTTATGTAATACCCACCAGTGATATCCATATGCGCCGACATGTTCATATGTTTCAAATTGCACCCTGCTTGACTCTTCTAACCATTTCGCTGATACAATTTCTTCCCCATTCCAATATCCATTTTGTAAACATAATTTTCCTAATTTTAATAAATCGGTAGATTTCATTTTCATACCGAAGCCACCGACATATACACCCTGCGGATCTTGTTGCCATTCGTATTCGTTAATTTCTAATGGATCAAATAAATATTTCTTTGCAAACCGCTCTGTCGACATTCCAGTAGCTTCTTGAATAATATAGCTCAGTAAATGAGAAGAACCTGAATTATAATTCATTTTTGTAGCAGGTTTTTCAATTATTGGCTTTTCTAATATGTACTGTACCCAGTTCTCTGATTCTACAAATACATTTGGGAATACTACTCCATTCCCAAACTCTTTCCAATCCTCACCAGTAGTCATTGTTAATAAGTGATAAAGCGTCAAATCATGTTTTTCCCCAGGTACATTTTCAATCCACTCTGTAATCGGTGTATGTATATCATTTATATAGCCCTTATCAATTGCAATACCAATTAATAAAGATACGATACTTTTTGTAATCGAATTTATTTTATATAAGTTATTTGCACATTTAGGTGTTTTATAATACTCAGTTGTTAATTCCCCTTTTTGATAAACAAGAAATGTATTCACTTTTTTCTTTTCGAATTTATTTTCTAGTTGCTTGAAATCCAAAAACTTTACCTCCATTTAAATAGTTACTCCATTTATTATATCTTGTTACTTCATTTTAAACATAATTGTGCTCAAATAAAAATAAACCTGTCAGCCATAATGAACTGACAGGTTTATTTTTATAATTTCGTACGAATATTCCAAAGCTCTGGGAAGAATTGTTGATCAAGTACTCGTTTTAAATAAGAAACACCGGAGGATCCACCTGTCCCCATTTTATGTCCAATAATTCTTTCTACTGTTTTCATATGACGGAAACGCCATTGTTGTAGCCAGTCTTCAATATCAATCAATTTTTCAGCAAGCTGATATAAATTCCAATATTTTTTCACATCCGCATACACTTCTAACCACGCCGCTTCTACTGTTGCATCTTCTTCATAAGGCTGCGTAATATCACGGTTTAACACATCTTTATGAATAGGGAATCCTTCTTTTACTAATGCTTGAATCGCGACATCATATAGACTTGGTGCATGTAGCGCTTTATGAAGCCGTGCATGTAATTCTGGATCCTTTTCATAAATTTTTAATGCGTGCGGCGTTTTATAGCCAAGTGCATACTCAATCATACGATATTGATACGATTGAAAACCTGAAGCTTGACCGAGTGAATCACGAAACTCAATATATTCTGATGGTGTTAATGTCGCAAGAATATCCCAAGATTGAATAATTTGAGACTGAATTTTTGATACACGTGCTAACATTTTAAAAGCTGGTTGTAATTTATCTTGTTTAATAGATTCAATCGCCGCATTTAGCTCATGTAAAATGAGCTTCATCCAAAGCTCACTTGCTTGGTGGATAACGATAAATAACATTTCATCATGATGGTCCGATAATCTTTTTTGAGAAGATAGTAAACTATCTAATTGTAAATACTCCCCATACGTCATATTCTCTTTAAAATCCGTATGAATCCCTTTTTCCATAATTACTTTTTCATTTTCTTTCATATTAGCCAAACGCCCCTTTTATATAATTCTACTTATATTGGTCTAATAACGGCTCGAACTGGACTTCCATCTGCATCAGTTAATGCAAGTGGTAATGCAATAAGTTCATAATCACCGTCTGCTACATGATCTAGTACGACATTTTCTAAAATATGAATTCCATGTTTAAATAATTGATAATGCGCTGCTAATTCTTTATCATCTAGCGGATCAACTGATGGTACATCTACTCCGATTAAACAAATACCTTTCTCTGAAAGAAACGACGCTATGTCTGCACGTAAATGAGGGATCACCTCTGGAAATTCTTCAGCTTTTCCATGTGAAGATGTACGTAATAATAATCGTTCTACACCTTCTAAATGAAAGCTTTCTAATTCCTTTTTCCCGATGCTTTCAAGATTAGAAACGTCAATAATCCGTGCTGGGCCAACATAAACTTGAACATCTAAATCCAATACTTTCTTTCCATCATTATCAAAATGAAATGGTGCATCAATATGAGTGCCTGTATGAATACTCATCGTTAACTTTCCGACATTTACTGAGCCACTTTCTTCTTTTGACCATGAAACTTCATACGAGAACGGTGTGTCTCCTGGCCACGTTGCAATATTATTATTTAGCGGTTGTGAAATATCAATCCACTCTGATGTTTTCATATCTATGCCACAACCTCTCGCTTATTTTCAAACTGCTTATACTCTTCATTTTTCATAATTTTCTTTAATATTTGTACAGATTTCCACACTTCTTCGTATGTGTTATATAAAGCGACCGGCGCAAGTCTCACCCCATTTGGCGCTCTAAAATCTGGAATTACTCCATTTGCTTTTAGTGCTTTACATATACGTGCTGCTTCTGCATGCTCTAAATAAATGTGCCCGCCTCGTTTTTCATCCTCTAATGGATTTCCAATTGTAAATTCGAAATCTTTTAATTCATGTCCAATTAAATTCAGCATGTATCTCGTAATATGTAAAGATTTCTCACGTAAACGTTCAATACCAGCATCTTTGAAAATTTCAAGTGAACCAATTAATGGTGCTGTACTTAATACGTGCGGTGTACCAATTTGATAAGCACCTGCATGATCAGCAGCTGTTAATGTATGCTCCATATCAAACTGTTTATCTTTTCTAGAACTAAACCATCCAGACAATCCTGGCAGTCTATTAAAATGTTTACTATTTACATAAAGGCCTGCAACACTACCCGGTCCTGCATTTAAATATTTATAATTGCACCAAACAGCAAAATCGACATCCCAATCTTTGAAATGATGCGGAATAGATCCTATTGAATGGCATAAATCAAATCCAATGTGAATGCCGCGTTTATGAGCTTCCGTTGTTAAAAGTTTCATATCAAGAATTTGACCACTTCTATATAAAACAGAAGGTAATAAAATTAAAGCAATATCATCTTCCATCGCATAAATAATATCTTCTTCAGAAAGTGTTCTACCATCTCGGCTTTTCACTCTTACTAAATGCTCCTCTGGATCTAATCCTTTTAAACGAATTTGACTTTGAAGTGCATAAATATCTGATGGGAAAGTTAATTCATCCGCAAGTATTTTTGTACGTATTCCTTTTGGTTCGTAAAACGTCGCAATAACTTGGTGTATATTTGTAGTTGTAGAACCGGTTACAATAGTTTCTTCCGGTAAAGCACCAATAAGAGGGGCTGTAAGTTTACCTAATTTCTCTGAAAGGAAAAACCACGGGTGCTCACCTTCTGTCCAGCCGTCAATGCCATACTCTTTCCACGAATCTAGCAACGTAAGTAATGATTTCTCTGCTCTTTTTGAAAGTAGTCCTAATGAGTTTCCATCTAAATATATCGTTCCTTCTTTTTTATAGAATTCAGTTTGAAAATCTTTCAGTTCATCATGTTTATCACATTCAAGCGCATATTCATAATTCGGTTGAAATGGTTCTTTATACATGGTGTCACCTTCTCTTAATTTTCTTTTTATTCTAACTAATTGAAATATATCACCTCAATTGATACGACGTCAATGATATTATGTCAGTTGACTTTATATATGAATTTCTTTTACAATATAGTTATATTTTCAGATATTTCAGTATAAAGAGGTGATTCTTTGAAAAACAGTACCCTTTCATCAAGAAAACACCGCTCCTTAGAAACGAAGAAAAAACTATTACACTCTGGTTACACTATTTTTATAAATAACGGATTTCAAAAAACGACAATTACACAAATTATTAAACATGCAGAAACCGGTTACGGAACAGCATATGTATACTTTAAAAACAAAGATGATCTCCTCACCGTTTTAATGGAAGATGTTATGAATCAATTTTATGATATTGCCAAGCGCTCCTTTTTGCCTCAAACGAAGGAAGAAGCACATAAAATGATTCAAAATCAAGTTAGAGCATTTCTACAACTAGCAAAGAAAGAACGAGCTATTTTACAAGTTGTAGAAGAAGCAATCGGATTATCAAAAGAGATACGTCAAAAATGGGACGAGATACGGGAACGCTTCATAAACAATATTACGCAGGATATTACATACTCTCAAGAAAGTGGATTAGCACAGCCTGAATTAAATAAAGAAATTGTAGCACGTGCTTGGTTCGCAATGAATGAGATGTTTCTTTGGGAAATTGTGAAAAATGATAAAAAATTTGAGTTAGAAGAGATAGTACATACATTGACGGAGATGTATACGACGGGGTTATATAAATAGCACACCTGCAATAAATACGGTGTGCTATTTTACAACTATAAAAATATTTTATCTGGGTATGGCAATGCTAAAAGAGGCTTTTCAGATAAAGGGAAATATTTTAGTTTTAACGATTCATCATCTATCGATTTCAACTCGCCACCGCTAATTTCACACTCAAATACAATAACAATATATTCTACTTTATCGCCATTTGCATATGTATAACGAAACTCTTCCCCTCCAAATACGCCTTTTTGTTTTTTCACTTGTACTTTCAATCCTGTTTCTTCCCAAACTTCCCTAACTACTGCTTCTTCTGGAGTTTCCCCAAGTTCAATTGCTCCAGCTGGCAAACTCCAGTATTCTCCACCAGGATATTGAAATAAGATTTTCCCTTGCTCATTTTTAATAACAGCAGCTACACTCGGTATTAGAATTAGTTCATGGCCTAATTGCTCACGGATTTTTTTATAATATAGCGACATCGACATATAATTCTCTCCCACTCCAATAATAAACAACTGTATTTTCTGACACCTATTGTATAATAATACCAATAACAATTTCTATATAGAAAGGATAAGAAAATGACCCAAGTACAACTAGTAAATAGCTTTCTATCATTTTTAGGTACGACAAAACAGCCTACTAGCTTAAAGTTTTTAAATGAGCTTATTAAAGCTCATCAAGAAAAAATAAAATGGGAAACCCTTACTAAAATAATTGACTGGGAAAAGGGTAATGAAACAGGTAATTATTTTCCTTCCATTGAGACATACATAAACCGTATTACAACAAAAGGTCTCGGGGGTACTTGTTGGACGCACTCAATTGGATTTCATTGGTTATTATCAAATCTTGGTTTTAATGTTCATTATATGTATATGGATCCCGGACATTTATGCTTACGAGTTAACTTAGACCAACCTTATTATGTTGATGTTGGTTATTGTGCACCTTTATTTCAAGCTTATCCACTTTACGAATCATTTCAAGTAAGTAACGTAAGAGAAACTTTTACTTATCAAGTATCAAATAAGGAAATTCATATTACTAGAGATCCTGGTCCAACAAAAACCTTAATTACAGAACCGATACAATTAACAAGTATGAAAAAACAAATTATAAAATCTAATGATTGGCGTACATCTCCTGTATTAAAAAAGATTCAGATTTTCGGTTATGTTGACAGTGTCCCAACTTCTATTAATGGGAATGTATTAAAGCAATATTTCGCAGATGAGAAAATGGAACATATCCTTAGCACTTCTGAACTTACTTATTGGATAACAAAAAAGTTTTGTATTGATAAAGAAATATATGAAAGAGCTATTGAGATTTTCACTAAAAAATCTTCAAATATTGAAAGTGGTACCCAATAGATTGAGTACCACTTTTACTTTACATGCTTTTCATTAGCGTACTTTTTCTTCAGTCATCCTACTCACAATTCCAACAATAAATTTATATTCAACCCTTCTCTTCTTATCTTTCTTAAAACCCTCTTTCGTATCAAAAATAAAACAAGTTTTCCGAAACCAAATACGTACGTATAAAGACTCAAAATAAATAGGTTTTATAATACCTCGTTCTTCAAATTCAGTCCCATCTTTATTTTCAGTTTCCGTTCGAACAAACCACCTATTCCCGATTCCAATTTCAATGTACTTCACACACTAACCTCCATTAGGAAATTTCCCTTCTAACAATTCTATTATTTCCCCGGTAAGCGCACATTCCGACAGAACATGAGCCCACAAAGAAAAAGTAGATTGCAAAAATCTACTTTATAACTTATATTTTTGCATTCGTTTATAAAATGTACTACGGGGTACATTTAATAGTTTTGCAGCTAACGAAACATTTCCATTTGTCTTTTGTAATGCTTCAATCATGCTATCACGCTGTATTTTTTTACGAAAATTCAATGTATGTTCTGTTTTATTTTCAACTTGTAACTCAAGTTGTTGTTGATTTCCCCTCATTGTTTGCAGCAAAAAAGCGACTTGTTTTTCGCATATTTCCCGTCCTTGCGACAAAATGTAAATGCGTTCTAATACATTTACTAGTTCCCGAATATTTCCGGGCCATGTATGTTGTAAAAATTGATTGTATATACTCTTTGGAAATACAACATTCCAATTCTTCCGTTCGTAAAAGTGTTGTATAAAATATGGGATATCCTCTTTTCTTTCTATTAACGATGGAACATATAACGGATAAACGTGCAAACGATAATATAAATCTTGACGGAATTTCCCTTCTTCTACTAACCGTAGTAAATCTTTATGTGTGGCAGTAATAATACGAATATTTACTGGTACCAATTTTGAACTCCCAATTGGAGTTATTGTGCGTTCTTGTAAAACACGCAATAATGCTACTTGCATCTCTGGTGGTACTTCACCAATTTCATCTAAAAATAATGTTCCTCCGTTTGCTTGTTCAAATTTCCCTTTATATCCTTGACGTCGCGCACCTGTAAATGCACCTTCAGCATAACCGAACAATTCACTTTCCATTAATTCTTTAGGCAAAGAACCGCAGTTAACAGCTATAAAGGGCCCGTCTTTTCTTGGACTATTTTCATGAATCGCTCTCGCGACATATTCCTTTCCTACTCCTGTCTCACCACATACATACACACTAGCATCAGTCGGTGAAACAAGCTTAATTTCTTCTAGTGTGTGTTGAAATGCTCTGCTTGTCCCGGTAACTCCTGGAAAAGTAATCCCTTTTATAAATGTGAGAGCAGAATATGTATTCATTTGTTTGTTTTCCTTTAAATACATACATTTCCCGATCATTCTTTCATTACTATATACTGGTATTTCTAATTTAGTTTCCAATCCATGGTGCATTAACTCTTCAAGTTTCATTCTTGACCAATTATTTATTCGTTCACGAACGCTCTTACTCGCAGAAACGATAACATCACGATGATTACAAATAACTACTTGTTCATCACTATCAATGACATCTAAAAAACGATGGATTAAGTGTAATTCATTTTGATGAACTCTTATGCTACATTCACGTTCAATCGCATGTGCCATTGAAGTTACCATACCGAGCATATATGGATGCGAAAATTCAATTGGACATGAGAAATTTAGAACACCAATTAATTTCCCGTCATCGTTATGAATGGGAGCGGCCGCACAACTCCAGCTATGAGATACCACGGAATAATGTTCAGTACCACTTATCATAATAGCTTCTTCAATTTCTAGCGCTGTTCCAATTGCATTTGTGCCAACAGCTGATTCCGTCCATTTTACACCTTCAATAAAATTAATATGTTTCGCTCGCTTTAACGTTTGTTTATTTCCACTTAACGATAGAACATAACCATCTGGATCGATTAATAATGCCATCATTTGTAGTTCATCAATGGTTTTTCTCATATTTTGTATTTGAGGTAATGCTATATCAAGAAAAATTTCACTCTTTTTCTTTTGTTCTTGAAAAACATTAGAAGACAAAATTTTCTGACCTTTATTCATATAAGGATTCACATTTGCTTGTCTACATCGATGCCATGACTCTGAAATTCTTTCGTTTATACGGTTCGAATCAAAGACTCCTTCATCAATAAACTTTTTCCATGTATGTAAGTAAAACGGTGAAGCTAACATTGTATCATCTCCCTTTTAATTGTTTTGGAGATTTATAAAACATACTTCTATTATAAAACTGAATAAAAGCGTTTTCAATACAACTAGAAAGATGACACAAATATGTTAATAATTTGAATATATTAATGCGCGTCTTTATTCTTTTTTAGTAGCACCATATTTTGTATAATGGACGCAAAGAAAATACATAACCAAAACCACTTTTGTGGATTACCATTTATAAAGAAAACAATCACGGCTATTGCAAATAAAATAGCCGCTGATAAACTAATATATAATTTCGTTCTGACCTGCATTAGTCTTCGCTCCTATTATTTTACAGTACATACTAACTCTTCATTTTTCATCTCTACTATGTACTTCTGTAAAACATATTCTCTTCCGCCATGTTTTTCATACCAATCATGTATTCTTTTTACATGAATCTCGTCACTTCTAATTTTCGATTCAATTTCTTTATACCGTTCAAAACTATCATATTCCCATATGGCGAATGCTTCAGACGTACCATTCTTATTACCTTTCATCCAGCGTCCTATTAGCCTAGAGCCATACTTTAATTGATTAGGTAAGTTCGTGTTATTGAAATGATCATTAAATACTTCTATGAATTCATTTCTCACTACATAGTACTTCCTTCTGTAAAACATTCCTCTTCACCTCTTTTATGAAAAGTATCAGTAGATCTTCCCATCACTACTGTATTATAATACTTTCCATCCGATAGTCTTTTGTCATTTTTCAAAATGCCTTCTACTTCAAAACCTAATTTTTTATAAAGATGAATAGCTTTCTCGTTTGTCTCTAATACTTGTAATGATATCTTTTTTACCTCATTTTCGTCAGCCCATTTAATAGATTGTTGTAATAGGCTCTTACCCATTCTATATCCCCAAAACTCTTTTAAAATACAAACGCCAAACTCCACTTTATGAGATAATCTCTTGAAATTTGATCCTTCACACCTTGAAAATCCAACGATTCGATTGTGCACTTCTACAACTAAAAAGAGATTTTTCGTCTCTTCACTATCTGTTTTTATTATTTTTTGAAATCCTATATCATCTATAAATCCCTCTCCAGCATCTCTATCCATATTTTCAGTTTCTCCATCAATCTGAACTCTAATTTTCGATAACTGCTCAGCATCTTTCTCAGCTGCAGAACGAATTGTATAAGTTAATCCATTTATATGAAACTCTTGCTCTTTTACAATCATGTCAAACTCCTTTCAAATGAATATAATGGCGCTATTACAACTTGTTTACCTTGTTTCTCAAAGTCCTGAACAGTTTCTTTACTAGCCTCTTCGTCAGTTATAATAATTTCAATTTCTTTTAGAGACTCTCCTCTTATAAAACAATCTATTCCAAGTTTATTATGCGGAACTAAACAAATATTTCTTCTAGCAATTTTACTTACTCTTTTACTAAAATAAGCAACTTCAGGTGTTGCAGTACTAATACCTTGTAATGAAATGCCTCCACCTGTAGAGAAATAAAGATCAATAGAAAATCTACTTATCAATTCAGAGGCAAGTGTATCAGTAATATTTCCTGAAGGTTTTACTTTTCCGCCAATTAAATACGTATCAATATTCTTATATTCTCGTAGATAACCAGCTATTTCTATAGAATTCGTAATAACCGTAAATGATACTTCCGGTAAATATTTCAGCATCGCATTATGAACGGAAGCCCCACCAATAAAAATTGAATTACCTTCTTGTATATAAGATACCGCAACTCTTGCAATTGTGTCCTCATATATTGAGCTATCACTATAACATTTAGCTGGTTCCGCAGCTAAGTTTCTCACTCGCGTAAGTTCAATTGCACCTCCGTGTGTTCTTTGTAATAAACCATCCTTTTCCATAATAGACAAATCTCTTCTTATAGAATCAATAGACATATCAAATCTTTCCGCAAGATCCTTTGCGATTACTCTTCCATCTGTACTAAGTAGTTCTAAAATTTTCTCTCGACGTTCTTCAGTAAACATGTTATCACCACCGTTATTGAAGATTCAGAAATTTGAACTTTATGTTAATTATATGCACGTTTCTTCCGTTTCACAATATTTTCAATCCTTTTTCTTCCGTCTTTATGCAGGTTTTCTCTCTTTTTCTATTTTGTTAACTTTACATAAAATAAATGCACATTTGCATATTCTACTAAAAGACTTCTATTTATTTCCTTATTCATGTAAAATTATTCCTATGTTTTACTTTTTAATACAGAAAGGGATTACTATGAAATCATTAATCAAAACGACATGTACAGCATTATTATTTACAGGAATATTAACAGGATGTAATAGCAATACTACACCAAAACAAGAAAAGAGCGCTCTCGAAAAGAATGCAATGCACTATGGAGAAATAGTTAAAAACGAATACTATAGAGCGACAGTTGAAAATGCAAAGTTTGAAAAAATAGACGAAGAGCGGCGCCTTACTACTCGTGTTATGATTAATAATGTTCGAGACGATGGACAAACTATTGATCTTTCGGAAATAAAATATTTCATACAAGATGAAAAAACTGGTCAGAAATATGAAGGTGAAGCTCATCCGATAGGTGACGAGCACTATAAAAATGTTCCACACGAATTCTCTTTAACTACTGACGTTGTATTTGAACTGAAAACTTCACCAAAAGATTTAAATAATATGTATTTATACATAGATAGCAAAGCTGCGCCGTTAACAAATACATATTGGAAGCTTGATAATTTAGTATCTAAATAGAAAGACCAGTCTTATACGACTGGTCTTTTTACATTCATACATTTAACTTTCATTAACACTTATATTAATTTTCTAATAACAACTTGAATAACATCAGCTAAACCAGTGTGCCCTTTCCCTTCAACTCGCTCTTGTTCTCCATTAAAGAAATGAATTACCTTATGTTCTTCACACCAAGTAAGGATATCAATTGGATCATACAGCATATCAACATCTTTTGGTCCACCAGTACCATAGTTTATTTGTTTTTTTGAGTAAACTTCAAACATAATTAATCCACCAGGCTTTATCGTTTGTATCATTTTATCTAATATCATTTTTTTATGATCATCATGAAAATGTCCAAATACCATAATTGCTGCATCATATTCATTTTCTGGCAAACTATCAGCTAATAAATCTACTTTTTTTGTATGCACGTTTACGTTATGCTTCTCTGCCAATTTTTTTGTCTTTTCTAATCCATCTTCTGAATAATCAATAGCTGTTACTTCGTTCCCTTGTCTTGCTAGAAATACAGCATTTCTACCTTCTCCCTCTGCGAAAGCTATTACTTTATTGTGATTTACTAAACGAAATCCTTGTTCTTTAATAAATGTATTAGGTTCTTCCCCGTAAAAATATTCATCTAATTTATATCGATCATTCCAAAAGTTATTCATCATCTTCTCTCCTTCTTCATATTATTTTCTAACTACAATTAAAGACATTAAAGAGTCTTTTTATCCTTAATTAATTTAAAAATAAAAGCAGATTAAAAATCCACTTTTATTTTTTTCGCAAGATCTACGATTTTTTGATTTCTTAACTCTTCTTCCATTTTCTCTTCTGCTGCGAGCATTGCCTCATTAATTAAACATCCAGGTTTGTCATGTAAACAACAGTCAAACAATGATGTTTTACCTTCAATTGCATGTATAATATCTAAAAATGAAATATCTTCCCAATTCTTACTAAGCGAGTAACCGCCCTTTGGACCAGATGATGAATGTATCATCCCTTCCTTCGTCAACTTAGTTAGTATTTTAGACAAGTACGTTGGTGAAACATTTTGCATTTCTGCTAATTGGTGAACACTAACTAACTTATTTGGTGTAGCCTTTGCCAGAAAAAGCATTGTATGAAGAGCATAATTTGTAGCTTTAGAATATTTCATAGTACAGCCCCTATTGTAGACTTCATGTATCTACAATAACTTTATTTTTTTATTATGTCAAACGTTTATAATACTCCATACAACATTATTTCTTCACAAATAATACATCTGCTGCGCAAATCGTCACTTCTCTAAATGGACAGTCAAATAAAACACCTAGTTCAAAACCATCTTCAGTAAGAGCTATTTCATGATATAGCCACCAAGCACTTTCAAAGTTTTCCGGCATAGAACACTTTGTTACTCCTATAAAGTGAAACTTTAATCAGTGGGGGTTTTGTTCATCTCCCACTGATTATTAGTTGAACCAATCGGGCTTTTACGGGCAGTTGATCCCCACCTAACTTCTTTGCTTTCGCTGCATTTTGAGGTGGGTGTCTTACTGCCCGTTAATGCGGGATAAAAGTTACTTCAAGTTTATCAAATTCACTAAAAGTACCACTGCAATCTAATACAATAGACAAAGTATCTTCTGATTTTCTCTTTACTACTTTAATCACACTATCATGTAGTGATGTCTCATGTAGCTGAGCGACATTTGACGGAAGTTTTTTCTCAATGGAATTAAAATATTCTACGTATGATTGATCTAATTGTGCCATTCTTTTCTCATAATCTATTGTCCACTCTTGCATAAGTTTTTTCAGTTCACCTGAGGGGTATTCTGAATTAATTGTGATGTTTTGTATAATTGAGTATATCGATTCAGGAAGGAATTTTAATAAATCTATTTTCCTTTCCTCTATTTCTTCCCTTAAACTTTGTATATCTATTTCCGACCATTCTTTTATAGACTCTATAAAACTTACAAATTCTAAAACTTGCATTTTTTTATACCAATCTCTTGTGAAATATTCCAATAACACCTCTCCTAAAATATCTTTACATCCAGTAAAAACAATACATCCACTTATTATATCATTCCAATAACCATTTTTTCTAAAGAAATAATGTAAAACTGTAAATATTCCGCCTATTTTTTTCTAAAACTTCATAATATTTACAAAAGTATAAAATTAGAATACATTTTAGCTGTACAAGATTCACCTGTACAAAAATTCAAACAAAAAGGGATGGTTATATGTTGAAGAAATTAGTAGCAGGGACATTAGTAGCGGGTTTTGCATTAACTGGAGGACTAGGTGCGGTAAGTGCTGAGGAAAAAAGTAACACAATTAAGTCATTTGATTATTTAAAAGTGGATGAACAAAATGTTAATTCATTTGCAAAATTAAGTGATCATGATAAGAAAGATATCCAAATTACTATGGTATTACCTAAGCAAAATGAAAATGGAGATTGGCTAGCTTATGGTTTTACTAGCCGCGAAACATTGGATGCGTATATTGCAAAGGATAAAAAAGCAATTAAAAATAATATTAATCCTTTAGGTAGCGGTGCTGGTAGTACTGATTTTTATGAACATAAAGATAAAGGTGGTCAATATATTTACTGGAGCAGTGGCTTTAAAAACTTACCATCTAGCTGGAATGACAGAATTTCTTCTGTAAGTACAGCGTCGCCTTCTGCAAGTTATTCAACAACACTTTGGGAACACACTTCAACACAAGGATATGGAAAAGGCGTTTTATTTAAACACGCTGATTGGTACGGTAAAACTGCTAATTTAGCTGCTGATTGGAACGATATTACTTCAGCGATTGAAGTTAAAAAATAATAATATATTCCATTGCTAATAAAAAATCAAACCACTATTCTCTTATTTATTTAGAGAATAGTGGTTTATTATATTTCCATCTAAGCATGTACAGCATATCCTACCGCTTGCATTAACGCTTCATGAATAGCCTCAGATAAAGTTGGATGCGCCGCAATATAATCTCTCATTATATCCGCGGTAACTTCTGTATGAATCATTACGGTTCCTTGACCAATAAGTTCAGTTGCATGAGGACCGATAATAGAAATCCCTACAATTTCTTGGTATTTAGGTTCCACAATGACTTTTACTTTACCCGCTTGTTCTCCTAAAATAAGAGCTTTTCCATTCGCTGTAAAAGGGAATTCTCCGATGAGAATATCACCATATTGTTCTCTTGCACCTTTTTCACTTAACCCGACACTAGCTATTTCTGGAGTTGTGTATATACAATGGGGCACAGCATGATAATTTACTTTCACGTCTTCTCCGCTTGCGTGTAATGCTGCTGTCGTTCCTTCATGGAAGGCAACGTGAGCAAGCTGAATTCCACCTATCACATCACCAGCTGCGTAAATATGCGATACGTTCGTTTGCATATGTTCATTCACAGCGATCCCTTTATTTGAAAACTGAACTCCTGCCTTTTCTAATCCTAATTGTTGTACTCGTGGTTTTCTTCCTACAGAAACAAGAACAAATTCTGGAGTTACTTCGTGAGTAATTCCCTCGTATTCAAATGAAGCTTGCTTCTTATAGTTATTTAATCCTTTTAAAACTGCTCCCGTAAAAATTTCCACACCATCTTTTTCTAATTTTCCTCTTAAAATATTCGCGATATCTTCATCTTCACCAGGTAGTAATTGCGGTGCCATCTCAACTATCGATACTTTTGTGCCAAGTCTACTATAAATACTTGCAAACTCGCATCCTATTACACCACCGCCAACGATTAACAATGAAGATGGTACACTCTCAAGAGACATTGCATGGCTACTATTTAAAATCCATTTTCCATCGAACGGAGCGAATGGTAATTCTGTAGGCTCGGAACCAGCTGCGATAATAAAGCTCTCTCCATCGATTACTTCTTCTTTATTTCCTTGTACAACTCGCACACGATGATCCGTTTCGAATTTCGCTTTTCCTTTTACAACTTTAATTTTATTTTTCTTCATTAAATATTGTATTCCTTGGACGAGTTGCATTACAATTTGTGATTTCCTCGCCTGTATTTGACCCCAATCAATTGAGATATTTTCTGTATTAATCGTAACTCCATAATCATTCGCTTTTCTCACAATGTCATGTACTTCAGCACTTTCTAACAGTGATTTCGTAGGCATACACCCAACATTTAAACATGTTCCGCCAAGGTCAGCTTCATCAATAAGAGTGACATCTTTGCCATTTTGAGCCGCGGTAATTGCTGCTACATAGCCAGCAGGTCCGCCCCCAATAACAACTAATTTACCCATTCTCTCACCTTCTCTTTATAAAAGAATTGTTATAGGTTCTTCTAAATAATGTTTAATTGTGCGTAAAAATGCAGCTGCTGGTGCACCATCTAATACACGATGATCAAATGTTAAACTTAAAGGTAGCATACTACCTTTTTTAAATTTTTTCCCTTTATATACAGGAACATGTTCAATTGCACCTACACCTAAAATACCAGTTTCAGGTGTATTTAATACCGGTGTAAAATATTCAATACCAAAGTTACCTAAATTACTAATTGTAAATGTCGTTCCGTGCATATCATCACTACTTAAGCTACCTGCTCGTGCCTTTTGTGCCACATTCTTAATCTCTTTAGACAACTCTACTAAAGATAAATTATTTGCAAAGCGAATAGCTGGAACGACTAATCCTTTTTCTAATGCGACTGCCATGCCTAAATGAACATGTTCAAATTGATGAATTGCATCATCTATATAAGCGCTATTCATTTCTTTATGCTCTCCAAGTGCTAATACAACAGCACGAGAGACGAAATCCGTAATGGTTAGTTTGTTATCATATCTTTTTTGTACAACTTCTGCTATTTCTTTATGTAAAGCAACTAAATCTGTTACATCTACTTTCATCGTTAACGTTAATTGTGCGCTATTTTGTAAGCTTGCGTGCATACGATTTGCGATTGCTTTACGCATACCAGTAACAGGAACCGCGTTATCTTCTTCTCGTTCGGATACTTCTGGAACGTTTTCTCTTACCTCAAGTGCTTTTAATACATCTGCCTTTGTAATCCTTCCCCCAGGACCTGTACCAACTACCACCTTGATATCCAGATTTTCAGACTTTGCAATTTTCTTCGCTACAGGTGAAATTTTGATTCGTTGCTTCGCCATTTCTTTCGCATAAGGTTCTGGATGTTGTACATTTTGCGCTTCTATATTAGATGTTTTTTCTTCTATAGCAGGTGTACTTTCCTTCATCTCTACTTTTTCATTCGGTTTACCGATGTAGCAAATTACAGTACCAGGCGGCACTCCTTCATCTTCACTTACAGCTATATCAAGTACCGTACCATCAGCTGGCGCTTCAATTTCCGTTTCAATTTTTTCTGAATTAATACTAGCGATCAGTTCTCCTTTTGCTACATTATCGCCTGCTTTAATATTCCAGCTCGTAATAATACCTTCTTTCATCGCCATACCTAACTTCGGCATTACAACTTCTACAGCCATGTGTCTCTCTCCCTTCTCATCGTTTTATTACACATGTAATAAAGATTGGTCTCCGATCATTTCTGATACAGTTTCAATTACTTTTTCTGGCGTTGGCAAATACAACTTTTCAAGTGTCGGTGAGAATGGAACAGGTGTATGTGGTGCTGTAATTCGTTTAATAGGTGCATCTAACAAATCAAAACCTTTATCCGCTACAATTGCCGCAATATCTGTTGCAATACTACATCTAGGATTCGCTTCGTCAATGACGATAAGACGATTTGTTTTTTCAACAGATGATAAAATAGTATCTTCATCAAGCGGTGATAAAGATCGTGGATCAATTACTTCTACTTCAAGCCCCTTTTTCGATAATTGCTTTGCAGCTGCAAGCGCTGTATGAACTTGCTTTCCGATTGCGACAATTGTTACATCAGAACCTTCCCGTTTAATATCTGCTTTTCCTAATGGAATTGTATAGTATCCTTCTGGCACTTCACCTTTCATATTGTAAAGTGTTTTATCTTCAAAGAAGATTACTGGGTCATCATCTTCAATTGCCGCTAACAATAAGCCTTTTGCGTCATATGGAGTGGAAGGAACGACAACTTTAATACCTGGAATGCTCGTAAATAATGCATATAAACTTTGCGAATGCTGAGCTGCTGCGCTAAAACCAGCACCATGCATCGTACGTACTGTAACTGGTACTTTCGCTTTACCACCGAACATATAGCGGAATTTTGCACCTTGGTTTAATACTTGATCAAGACAACTGCCGATGAAATCATTAAACATTAATTCAGCAATCGGACGTAATCCTGTTGCCGCAGCTGCCATCGCCGCTCCCATATAACCCGCTTCAGAAATTGGTGTATCTAAAATACGATTTCGGCCAAATTCTTGTACAAGTCCTTTTGTAACACCGAGTACACCGCCCCATGCTTCATCATCTTGCAGGTGATCAACTTGTGCACCACCTGCAACGTCTTCACCTATTAAAATTACATTTTCATCACGACGCATTGAGATTTTCATCGCTTCATTAATTGCAGTTGACATACTTACTGTTCTAGTCATAATTTTTCACCCTCCTCTTATTTGTAAGAAACGTATACATCTTTTAATAATTCTTCATCCTCTGGGTATGGACTATTTTCACTAAATTCAATGGATCTTTGTACTGCATCATCTACTGCTTTTTCCATATCAACAAGTTCAGATTCCGTTAATAAACCTTCATGAATTAAATGCTTACGGAAATTCACAATTGCATCTTTTTCATTTAAATGTTCTTCTTTTTCTTCTGTTGTTTTATATGTTTGCGCTTCACCTTCGAAATGACCATAATTACGATATGTCATACATTCAATAATTGTTGGACCATCGCCATTACGCGCACGTTCCACTGCTTCTGCAGCAGCTTTATATACAGCGAGAAGATCTTTTCCATCTACTTGAACACCTGGAATATTATAAGCTTTTGCACGATCGGCAATAGAATCACAACTTGAAGCATATTCAAATGTAGTTGCTTCACCATAACCATTATTTTCTGCGATAAAAATAACCGGTAACTTCCAAATCGCCGCTAAATTAACCCCTTCATGAAATGTCCCTTCATTATTTGCTCCGTCACCGAAGAAGCAAACACTTACATCCTTTGTTCCTTTATATTTAGCTGTTAATGCTGAACCGCAAGCAAGTGGGAAACCGCCACCTACAATGCCATTTGCACCAAGCATTCCTTTATCTAAATCGGCAATATGCATGGAACCACCTTTGCCTTTACATAACCCTGTCGCTTTCCCGAAAAGCTCAGCCATCATACCATTTAAATCACAACCTTTTGCGATACAATGTCCATGACCCCTATGTGTACTTGTAATACTGTCACTATCCGTTAAGTGGGCACATACACCAACTGCTACCGCTTCTTCACCTGCGTATAAATGAACGAAACCTGGCAGAACGCCTTGCGCGAACAATTCATGCACCTTATCTTCAAATTTACGAATCTCTAACATTTTTTTGTACATCCAACGAGCTTGTTCTTTCGTAATTTCATTCCCTTTACTTTCAGTTGTTTTTAACATGTTCAGCCCTCCTATTTTCTTGTTCGTCTGTTATATTGCAAGTACTATGCCAAATTCTAATCCTTGATTTAATAGGTTTTCTCTTTTCTTTCATAATAAAAAAGTGGACAAAATGAGACAGATGTCTCGTTTTGTCCACTTTTGTTCACCTAATTTGAGAACTATTATCTTATTCATTATCAAAGCTCTGCTGTAATTTTCGGATGTAAATAATTTGCCCAATATGATATGCATTATGAGTTGTTACATTCGCTAACACTTCCCACCACTTTGCAGAAACAGGAAATCCCACTACATCACTTTCAACCTTTTCTTCATTGATGAGATTTTGCCATTGTAACAGTTTTTCTAGTAGTTTTTCCCGTAATTCATCGAAAGTTTGATTATCTGAAAGCATAAAACTTTTGTTATTATCTCCTATAGCGGGTACTGCATTCACATTTGATTCTTTATACCTAGTTTGCCACGTAGAGTTCCAATACAGTAAATGTTGTACGATTTCAGCTATACTATTACTCTCTTCATTCGGTTTCCAGCAAGCTTCCCTCTCAGATAAATCCTTAACTGCATCGGAAAATGGCATATACCAACTAGGATCATTTGCATTCGCTAATAGCTGATCTGCTAATACATCTTTCACATGGACCATTTTTCTCCCTCCTGTTAAAAAGATT
The DNA here is from genome assembly GCF_038006445.1 of Bacillus sp. FSL K6-1218. Classification (NCBI taxonomy): domain Bacteria; kingdom Bacillati; phylum Bacillota; class Bacilli; order Caryophanales; family Bacillaceae; genus Bacillus; species Bacillus sp. FSL K6-1218. Next base: position 2,774,684 of record NZ_JBBOVE010000001.1, read on the forward strand.
CATTTCATGACAAGACTCACTTCTCTAAATACGCTGAGTTTGTAAGATTTCCTCTTTTTAAACGCAATTCCAAACATATGCACATAAAAAAACCAAAAGCACCTAATCCATAAGCTGCTGTATAACCACTTTCTCCAATAATCAAGCCCGCAAGTCCTGGTCCAATCATTTGACCAACTGCATAGAAAACAGAAATAAAACTAATTGCCATTGATACATATTTCGGAGATACTTGCTTGGAAGCTGCAACTTGAATTAATAAAAGTATACCTCCGAGGCTAGAACCCCAAATCATTGCCGATACGATAAAACCAGTTATATTTCCAAATATAATTGGAACCATATCTCCTATAACAGCTAATAAAAGCGCAATACATAAACTCTTCTTTATACCAATCCGATCCGAAATAAATCCCCAGCCAGGTGCTCCTGCTATTGAACAAATACCAGCAATCGCATAAACAGTTCCCGAAATTGATGCTGAAATACCACTATCAATCATAAAACTAGTTTGATATAAATTTGGAATTAAATATACAACACCAACAATAAAATACATCCATGCAATGATATATAGTTCTTTCGTTTTCCATAAAAGCGATTTATTACTCCTTTTCCTCTCATCTTCAGTAACTTCTGGATTTTTCAAAACAACTGAAGCGGCGAATACAACGATACATGCAATAACGCCAAACAAAAACCATGCACCACGCCAACTATACTCAGGAAAGGTGCGCACGACATAAGGAACAATTATTCCACTAAATAGCATACCTATACCTGCACCGCTTAATAACAGCCCCATTACAGTTCCTCTTTTGTTTGGAAACCACCCTACCGTTATGGACATGAGTGGTGTATATACAAGAGCACTACCAGCTCCAGCACATAGCATACAAAAAGCAACTATCCAAAATGAAGAAACAAACGCTAATCCCATTAAGCTTATCACGACCAGCCAACTGCCTATTAATAAAACGGATTTTGCGCCAAAACGGATAGTAAATATTCCAGATGTTCCTACAGTTAATAAATAACCTAAAAAAAGTATAGTTCCTAGCATACCTGATTGAGCCGTAGACAAATGAAGTCCTTCCTGCATAAATGGCAGTATAATTCCATATGCCATACGGGCGAAACCAGTTGTTGTTATAATAAGAAAGATTCCTATTAATACAAATATCCAAAAATGACTTTCATTCCGCTCTTTCATTTAAATTCCTCCATAAAAAGTTATTTCCAATTGGATGTTGATTGTAATTATAATGATTATGACAAAACACAACTACCAAATGGCGGAGGAGTTTACGGTATAACGGATTTTTAATACATACGCAAAATTTCAGAAGGTTTCATTCCATATTTCTTTTTAAATGACTCTGAAAAATGACTAATATTATTGTATCCAACAGCAACTGCCGTTTCGGTCACATTACTAGTTCCCGAACGCAATAAAAGCATTGCTCTTTCCATTCGCTGTTCTCTTAAATAGGAAAATGTGGACGTGCCAAATAATTCTTTAAAACCAATTTTTAATTTATAATCATTTAATCCTACTATTTTAGCCAATTCTAATAATGATGGGGGTGACTCCATTCTTTGAAGTAAAATTTCTTCAGCTTGTTTTATTTTATTCAAATCCTTTTTGGATAATTGACTCCTTTTATTTGCGTCACGATCATTAAGTAATACTTTCCCAAAGTATATAGAAAGCAATTCGAGCGCTTTACTTTCTATTTCGAGTTGATTAATACGATCCTTTTGGGGATTCTCTAACATTCTCTTAATAAGATTAGATGTTAGGGCATCAATAGGGGTTTGAAACTTTTTAAAAGATTGATTTCCTATTATAGTATGAAAATCATGACTTTTTTCAATAGCACAATTTAGCATAAAATGATTAAACAACTGTACAGGAATTCCAATTGCTAATGAATATAGTGGCGTTTCTTTTTCATATTCAAATAGAACTTCAAAGTCATTCATAAAATATAAATAGCTATTTCCAGCCATTAATTTATTTGTAGAGTGACCAACTTGTACTTCCCCGGATCCTTGTAAACAAAAATTAAGTTCCACCATTGCTGCATCCGATGCAAATTGAATACGATGTTTTTTATGAAACTGATAATTTGATAGCACTATTTCCATTCCAGAAAACGAGCTCCACCTTCGCACTTCACCCTTACCGATTGTTTTTGGCACATACATATATCTTTCTTCTACAACTTGTAACCCATGAAAATATTTATTAAAAATATCATGAAAACTGTTAGTCTCCATGAAATCCACACCCCTTTTATATACAAATTAAATTAATTGATAATCATTTTCAATTATAACAAATATCTTTATACAATAAATAGCTTTTACCTTTATATCTCGTTATGATAAAAGAAAAAGAAAGCGAGCCAACAATGAATAAAAAAATTGCAATTATTACTGGGGCTTCAAGTGGATTCGGCCTATTAACATCGCTTGAACTTGCGAAAAAAGACTATTTAGTCATCGCTACAATGCGAAACCTAGAAAAACAAGGAACCTTACTATCTCAAGTTACTAAACTCAACTTACAGCAAAATATAAAAGTTCAACAATTAGATGTAACAGATCAAAATTCTATACATAGTTTCCAATTGTTTTTAAAAGAAATTAATAGAATAGATCTCCTTATAAATAATGCAGGATATGCAAATGGGGGCTTTGTAGAAGAAATCCCAGTAGACGAATATCGAAAGCAATTTGAAACAAACCTTTTTGGAGCTATATCAATCACTCAGCTTGTTTTACCATATATGAGAGAACAAAGAAGCGGAAAAATCATTAATATAAGCAGCATTAGCGGCCAAATTGGATTCCCTGGTTTATCTCCTTATGTATCTTCAAAATATGCATTAGAAGGCTGGAGTGAATCGCTTCGGTTAGAAGTAAAACTTTTCGGAATAGACGTCGCTTTAATTGAACCTGGTTCTTACAACACAAATATATGGGCGGTTGGTAAACAACTAGCTGAAAACCAATCTGATACAACATCTCCTTACAAAGAATATATGGATAAAATACAAAAACATATTAATAGCGGTAGTGATACATTTGATAATCCGATAGATGTTGCTAATAAAATTGTAGAAATTGCTGAATCTAAGCGTACAAATTTACGATATCCAATCGGTAAAGGTGTAAAATTTATGATCTTTATGAAGAAGATTCTTCCTTGGAGATTGTGGGAACACCTTGTTTTGAGAAGCTTTAAGAAAATGTAATAAACTTTTTGAAAGAGGTGCTAATTAAATGTTAGGTTTACCGTATGGGAAAGTGTTTTTAGTGCCGTGGACTGAAGAATGGGAAATTGAGTTTATGAAAGAGAAACAAATCATTGAGGAACAAATTGGCGAACATATTTTGGCGATACACCATATTGGTAGTACTTCTATTCCACATTTAAGTGCAAAACCTATTATTGATATTGCAATTGAACTAGTAGATTATAAAGATGGTTTAAAGTGTATCAAAAAGTTAGAACTACTAAACTATAAATATAGAAAAGATGTACTGCCTGAACGATACTATTTTAATAAAGGAAAGCCACGAACTCATCAAATTCATATGTATGAACAAGGAAATAAATATTTAATAGAACAATTACAATTTCGAGATTACTTAATAGACAATAAAACATCTCGTATACAGTATGAACAATTAAAAATTCAACTTTCACAAGCTAATCCTACTGATAAACATAAGTATGCAGAGGATAAAACAAATTTCATTACATTCATACTAGCTAAAATAAATGATTGAATGAAGAAGACAGAATTTCATACACAGAATAAGAAACCATTTATTCCTAAGTAAATGGTTTCTTATTCGTTAGTCATCTCGTTATTTATACTATCAATTTTTTTATTATATAGCAGGTGGAAAGAAGTAAAATAGTATCGAAGTCATAAAAATAAACGTAAATACCCCAATTACCGAAAATATATATTCTTTCGATTCTTTATCATACTTCCATTCCATCAATGCTCTTAAAATTAACGTCCCACCTAAATAAGTAAAAATGACATAAGCAATATTAACACTTTCAAATTTAAAGATAAATATAAAGCTAGTTATTAAATAAATAAAAAGTAGTCCTATTTCCAATTTTTTATGTAGACTATTTACATGTTTCTTATATCCCCAAAAACCACCCTTGGGCATATTCAATTTTTTTCTTAAAAACTTATCGAGAAAATAGACAGCTATACAAAAAACAATAGTTATAATCCAAAAAGTAGAAGCTCCCATTTTCACTCCTCCTATTATTTCATTTAATTATTTGAAATAAATTGGACTATATTACGGTTATCCTCTTCTAAATAACTTATAATTCCTTCAGGATATGTCGGCTTCTCCTGTAATTCCTCTAGACTTTTCCAAATTAATATAATATCCTCATGCTCTTTATGCCTTATTTCATTTGTAATGATTTTTTCAACAGTCCCCCAATGTATCCATGTACAATGATGACCTTTTTCGTTGTCCCACTCAAAAATGTGTTCATTTACAATTGCTAACTCTTGAACATCAACTTTCAAATCGTATTCTTCTATTAACTCTCGAATTATTGCTTCTTTTGACGTTTCACCAAATTCAATAGAGCCACCTGGAAAACGATAAAATGATTCATTTTCATCGCATTGTACAAGTACTTTAGAATGATCTTCATTTAAAATCATTACTTCAGCCCGTAAACGTGGTCTTATCATTTTCTCACCCTTTATTTGTATGACCATTCATCACCAATACGTATTATAGAATGTATTCAAAATAATACCTGTAATTATTAATAACGGAACAATTCCAAACGAAATAATATATTCTTTTGCTTTCCTATCATATTTCCACTGCATATATCCTTGAAAAATGTACAACGTCATAAAAAAGAAAATTGGTATATAAGTCATGTATATTGGATTCCACATTGAACCTATCATCATAAGTACTACATAAGAAATAATGATAATCCATTGTCCCCATTTATGTGATTGGCTGACATATTTACTATTCCATCCTGTTTGTCTCGGTATATTTAACTTCTTCCTCACGATTTTTTCTAAAAAAATTAAAATTATAATCCATAACAATAAGACAATTAGTTTCAAAAGAAACAGAAAGGCCTCCTCCTTTACCTTTTATCAGGTTGATCACTAGGATACGTGGCATTCTCTTTATTTTCAACGTCCCAACTAATTATAGTCGCACTATCACGTCCGAATTGATGATGAACGTGCTCTAATACATGATGAACACTTTCTTCAAGCTTTTTATTATTTCTGTTCATATTATTATATAGATTTAATGGTGTTTCATATCGGCGTTCCCCGCATTCTAATACTCCATCTGTCACCATTACAATTTGGTTCTTTCCAGTACGTAATTCACGAATACCTGATGAATAGCAAGGAACAGGTAAATCAAATGTGTTTACATTTCCAATCCATTCGTAAAAATGACGTTGATTTAATGCATATTGTCCTAGCTTATGTAACTCTTCATGAAATACATACACTAAACAATCACCAATAGAAAGCCACCATATATAATTTTCTTTCCTTACACATAGTAAGCAAGCTGTTTCACCTTTAATTTTTTTGCACTTTTCCTTAAATGAAGATGACTGAAAAATTGTCAGTATATGATTTTCAACAGATTGGAACACTGTATTAATTGGTTCATTCAAAATTACTTTTATATTTTCATATTCTTTTTCGATTGTATTTACTACTAAATCAACACTTTCTGCACTATTATGTCCATCTAATATAGCTGCAAATTCCCATTCTCCATTTGACCAAACTAATGCACCATCTTCATTCTTTTTAGCTCCAGCACTTATATTCCCGCCATATTTACCAAGTACAATATCACCATATTGCTTAACTGAAATTTTTCCTAAGCACATTTCTGTATTTCCAATCCATGAATAATGTGTATTATTTGTTGTATGCATACTCATTTACCATATACTTACGTATTCTTTCGCATAGTTTTTTTATTTTCTCTTCGTCACCATATGGTGCATCAGTCCATTTCGCTATCTCGGTTGGTGACCAAAACTCTTTTGGTGTATTCGGATAACGCGGAATAATATGCATATGTGGTACACCATTTCCTGAAACAAAAGTGTAAATATGCTCTGCACCTTCGCTTTCTTTTAGCGCTTTACTTACTCTACTTGTTATAAGTCCGAACGCTTTCGCTTCTTCATCTGTTAGTTCAGCGAGGCCAGGTACATGTCTTTTTATATCTATCATTACATAACCTAGGTATGATTCTTCACTATCCCAGTAGACATGTCCAACGTAAACGAGTTCATCTTCGTAAATAGCTCCACCTGGAACTATAATATTTCCTTTATGTTTTTCGCAAATGAAGCAGTTTTGTTCTACTTGATTGTTTGTTGACATATCCATCACCATCCTTTTCATATATAATATCACAAAAAAAGGAAAAACAGGTTTAATATTCCGAATATTCATTCTTTTGATACTGCAATTTTGAAATGAATTTACACCTCATTATTTCTTCAAAAACGCAATCCCAATTATAATCCCAATCACAATTCCGATTACTAAATTATTTGTAAAGTGCCCTTGAAATACACCGATTACAACCCCTATACCGACACCTATTGCCAAAGCATCATTTCTTTTTTTATTTTTAGCCAAAATTGCATCTCCTCCCATCATTTCTCCCTAAACAACATGCACTCACTTAAATGTATTAATATACGCACTATCTCGCTTGAATCTTTTCAAAAAATGCACTTTGACTTCACATGTAATATTTTCCATTTTCTGTACATACTCCTTTTATAATGAAAAAATTTCAAGTAACCATTAAATATATATAGGCATTTACTATAAGAAAGATCCGTAATTTATTGAAGGAGGAAAGATTCAAATGCATCCTCATTGGAATCCAAATATAAATCAACAGTATGTTTATTCCCCCATCCTGTAAGGACTACATTGCATCATGATTCACAATATATGATGCAGCGCATCGCTAGCCTTGAAAGTCAGTTAGCTAAATTAATCTCATTAATCGAAGAAAATAATCAATTAATTAAATCCATGGAACAACAGCAAAATCAAGTTTGTGCACCAGCTGGAGGTTTTGTTATCGTTCGTAAGTAAACTGGATGCAATAAAAAACACACTTTGTATTATAAAAGTGTGTTTTTTGGTCATTATTTTCTTTTCGTATGGAACCCTTGTGTAATTCGGTCTAATATAATTGCGATTACTACGATAGCTAATCCAGCTTCAAATCCCATTCCGATATTAACTTGTGTTACCGAGCGATATACATCAACTCCAAGCCCAGGAGCTCCTACAAGTGACGCTGTTACAACCATTGATAACGAAAGCATAATGCTTTGGTTCACACCAGCCATAATCGTTCCGGTTGCAAGTGGTAATTGTACTTTAAATAGTTTTTGTGATGCTGTGGATCCAAATGCATTCGCTGCTTCAATTAAATCTTCTGGAACTTGTCTAATTCCTAAGTCAGTAAAACGAATTGTAGGTGGCATTGCAAAGATTACCGATGCAATAATTCCAGGTACTACACCAACTCCGAAAAATGTAATCGCTGGAATGAGGTATACGAATGCCGGCATTGTTTGCATAAAATCTAATGTTGGTTTTAAAAATTTTGAAAAACGTTCATTTTGAGATGCTAATATTCCAATTGGAATTCCGACAATAATTGAAATAATAACAGACGTAAGTACGAGTGCTAATGTTTGCATCGTTTGTGCCCAGTAGTTAATATTTAAAATAAACAATAAGCCGATTAGTGTAAAAATAATTAATGATACTTTTCTCGTTGTGTACCAAATGAGGAAACAAAGGATAATAATCATCAATATGGCCGGTATTATTGTTAAAAAATTAGTGAGTAAATCAACGAATCCGCCGATAATATAAGAGAACCCTCGGAATATGCCTTCAAGGTGCTCATATAAACTTGCAACAAATGAGTCGACCCATTCTCCTAAAGGAATACGTGGTATATTATTCATCGTCTTTCACCTCTTCCTCAATGTTTCCTGCAAGAGCTTGAATGACACTTTCACGTTTAATAATTCCTCTTAGCCTTTTCTTCTCATCGATTACTGGTAACGGATATTTCATCTCCGCCATTTTTGCATATGTCTCTTCCAGTAAAGTATCTAAATACACATGCGGAATATCATTAAGTAATAAATCAGCAATCGGCCATTGTTTTTGAACTGCTTTACTCGCATCATCCGCGGTTAATATACCTAAAAACTCATACTTTTTATTGACAACATATACAGTTGAAACACCTGCATTCCTCATAATTTGAAGGGCTACACGTGGTCCACGATCAATTAATAAAGTTTCTGGTCGTTTTAATATAGATTCCGCTGTAATTACTTTTCCTAAATTCACATCCGCAACAAACTTTTCTACGAATTCATTAGCGGGGCTCATCATAATTTCTTCTGGCGTTCCAATTTGGACAATTTCTCCATCTTTCATTAATGCGATACGATCCCCAATTCGAAGCGCTTCATCTAAATCATGTGTAATAAATATAATCGTTTTTTCCATTTTATCTTGTAACTCTAACAATTCATCTTGCATTTCTTTTCGAATAAGTGGATCTAATGCACTGAATGACTCGTCCATTAGTAATACATCTGGATTATTCGTTAGTGCTCTTGCGATTCCAACGCGCTGCTGCATACCACCACTAAGTTGACTTGGATAATTATCTTTATGATGATCGAGTCCTACTAACTGTAGCGATTCTAACGCTTTTTTCTCTCGCTCTTCTACCGAAACCCCTTGTATTTCTAAACCATATGCAACATTTTGTATAACCGTACGATGCGGAAATAGAGCGAACTTCTGAAATACCATACTCATTTTCGTTCTTCTTACTCTCCGTAACTCTTCTTTTCCCATCGTTGCGATGTCTTCACCATCTATGTATATATGACCTGCAGTTGGTTTAATCAATTGATTTAACATACGAACTAGCGTAGATTTCCCGCTACCAGACAAACCCATAATAACGAAAATTTCTCCAGAGTATACCTCAAACGTTGCTTTTTTTACACCAACGTTCATTCCTGTCTCTTTTAAAATTTCCGATTTGCTTTTCCCCTCTTTTAATAAAGAAAGGGCTCTTTGCGGATGTTTCCCGAATACTTTTGTTACGTTTTCAACACGCACCTTTGTATTATCCATGTCACTACTCCTTTTCTACCCATCTATTCACATAGTGTTGCGATTTTGCAAAGAAATATTACATAAAAATGACATTCATAAGATTTCTTTAAAATTCTCGTTTCCGTTCATAATAAGAATGCTTACTTATACATTTATTTTATAAGGCAAACACTACTTAGGAGGTTTTCGATGCGAAAGAAAATTTGGTTTATATGCCTTGCATTATTTATTACTATGATTTTCACTTCATGTAATGCAACAAATGCAAATTCGAAAGGAAAAATTAAACTTGGTGTAACAAGTTGGAAAGAAAATATTGCAACTGCAAACATGTGGAAAGTTTTATTAGAAGAAAAAGGCTACAAAGTTGAGCTCATGTATTTAGAAAAAGCCGCAATTTGGACTGGTGTCGCTCGTGGTGATGTTGATGCGAATTTAGAAGTATGGCTACCCGTTACGGATAAGCCGCTAAACGATCGTTATAAAGATGATATTGTCTTAAAATCAAAATGGTACGAAGGTACTGGACTTGGTCTAGTCGTACCTTCCTATGTGAAAAATATTAACAGTATTGAAGACTTAAATGCTCATAAAGATGAATTAGATAATAAAATTGTCGGTATCGAACCTGGTAGTAGTCTTATGAATTTAACGAATAAAGCAATGAAAGAATATGATATAAAACTAAAACTTGTCCAATCCTCAGAAGCTGCGATGATGAGTGAATTAAAGAAAGCATATACGAAAAAGAAACCAATCGCTGTTACGCTTTGGAATCCGCATTGGGGTTTTTCAGAATTTGACTTAAAATATTTAAAAGACCCTAAGAAAGTATATGGTGAAAAAGATGACATTTATTACTCCGTTCGTAAAGGTTTTGAAAAAGATCACCCAGATGTTATAAAATACTTTGATAAATGGAAAATGACCGATGAACAACTTGGTACGTTAATGGTCACGTTAAATAAAACAAAAGATCCTGAAGAAGCTGCGCGAAAATGGATTAAAAAAAATCAAGCATTAGTTGATGAATGGGTAAAAGATTAATAAAAAGGCTAGAGAATTAACATATCCTCTAGCCTTTTTCATCTTATTTTTTCGTAACAACATCATCTACAATTCCATATTCCTTAGCTTCTTCTGCGGTCATAAAATAATCTCTTTCTGTATCATGCGCTACTCTTTCAATCGGTTGGCCTGTTTTTTCTGCAATCATTTTATTAATATCATGCTTTAACTTTAATATCCTTTTTGCTGTTATTTCAATTTCTGTTGCTTGCCCCTGTGCACCACCAAGCGGCTGATGAATCATAATTTCACTGTTAGGGAGCGCAAACCGTTTTCCTTTTGCTCCTGATAATAATAACAATGCACCAAATGATGCCGCAAAGCCCATGCATAGCGTTTGTACATCTGGTTTAATTAAATTCATCGTATCTAATATTGCAAAACCTGCTGTCGTTGAACCTCCTGGGCTATTGATGTATAAATATATATCTTTTTCTGCATCTTCTGCTTCTAAAAATAATAGTTGAGCTACGACACTACTCGCTACTTGATCATTAATTTCTGAACCGATAATAATAATGCGGTCTTTTAATAGCCTTGAATATATATCATAGGAACGTTCTCCTAATTTTGTTTGTTCTACTACATATGGAATTGCATTCATTTTAAATCCCTCCAATACTTGTTATGCAACGCAAAGCATACAACTGTAGGAAGAAGGTTCTTTCACACTAAATAATAAGACTGGCTGTTTAGATGGTAACTTAGTAAAATCTATTGTCGGAAGAAGTTTCGTTAACAATTCCGGTCTTTCCTCACGAATAGACGTTACAACAACTTCAATATCCTCTGTGAATTCGACTATCTCGATCCCTTCTTCACTTACAGTTTTCAGCCTATTTCTACTCCGAAATAAAGAAGCTTTCACTGCACCTTCTGATACAGAACACAATTTAGCAATATCAGCGATACTATATTGAAAAACATCTTTTAATAATAAAATTGCGGATTGCTGTACATTTAATGAAGACAATACTTTCCCTACCATTTCATGCAAATCTGCAATGTTCTCATGTGGTTCTTCAAAAGTGATTTGTTCTCTTATTTTTTCATGAACAGACTTAGACTTCATCTGATCTAACCAACGATTTCTAGCTATTTTATAGACGAGTGTCATACAAATATCTTTATTTCTATATTTTTGAAGCACTTTACACACTGTTTCTTGGGCGAGATCTTCTCCATCCCATTTGTTTTTCGTTAAAAAAGTACAGTATCTTTTTAGCTCTCCATATTGTTCAATTAAAAAATTTATATTTGAATGATTCATATCGATATGGTTCTTTAAAACATGAGTTACTTTTGTGCACAAAATAACCACTCCTTTTCAGCGCTTACTTAATAAACGATTCTACATTTAAAAAAGTTACGGGGATATAAAAAAATAATGTTTATGTTCAAGAATTCGCGGTCATAAATATGTTATGTACAATTTTACGTGAGGAGGAACAAATTTGCCAAAATTAACAATTGAAGGTGCGGGAACTTTTGATGTGAAAGAAGGAACAAAGTTAGTACTAGCAATTGAAGATAGCGGTGTCAACATTCTCCATCGTTGCGGCGGGAATGCACGTTGCACAACTTGTAGAGTAGAAATACTAGCAGGTGATTTCTGTGAAGCGAGTGCGAATGAGAAACATGCAATGACGGAAAAAGGGATTGAAGATCATTTACGATTATCTTGTCAAATGCGTGTACATAAAGATATAGTCGTTCGTCCGGTACTTACAGTTGAAAATTCAAGTCTTGATGCTGGGCCACGTCCGGCGGAGTAAAGCGATGAATTTAAAACAACTCGCTGGCGAATATGCTGCTAACTTTGTAAATGATGGCATGAAGATTGGGCTTGGTACAGGTTCTACTGTATATTGGACAATACAAAAATTAGGTGAGCGTGTAAAAGAAGGATTATCATTTCAAGCTGTACCGACATCAAAGGAAACTGAAGCATTAGCACAGCAACTAAATATCCCCCTAATTTCGTTAAACGACGTACAAAGTCTTGATCTTACAATTGATGGAGCGGATGAAATTGGTTCAAATTTACAACTTATAAAAGGCGGTGGTGGTGCATTACTTCGTGAAAAAATCGTTGCCTCTTCCTCTAAAGAACTAATTATCATTGCTGATGAATCGAAACTTGTAACACATTTAGGTAATTTTCCATTACCTGTTGAAATCATCCCTTTTTCATGGAAACAAACCGAAAATAAAATTCAGTCTTTAGGGTTTCAAACAACATTACGTTTGAAAAATAATGAAACCTATATAACCGATAACAATAACATGATTATCGATTGTATATTCTCTAATCATATTTCTAATCCTGCCCATTTACACACCCAATTAAAAATGATTACTGGTGTAGTTGAAACAGGATTGTTTATAAGTATGACGAGTAAAGCAATTATCGGCACTAAAAATGGGATAAAGGAATTGTAATAAAAGCTGACTTTTTAAAGTTGGCTTTTTAGTATGTTCTTCTTCTCTTAATAGCACTTTATTATGATATACTATGAAAACACAAGCTAATTACACTAGAAAGGACTGAACATTTTGCAATCCAAACTTATAACAGAACTTGCTGATTTAGAAACTGCCTTTCACATTCGAAAAGAAGTATTTGTAAAAGAACAAGGTGTCCCTCTTGCAGATGAATTCGATACATTCGATGAAATCGGAGAGCAATGTAAACATATTTTAGTTTATTATCATGAGTTTCCTGTAGGCACAGGTCGTATACGATTTGTTGAGGGCGCAGGAAAATTAGAACGTATTTGTATTTTAAAAGATTATCGTACATACGGATTAGGTAAAGTCATCATTCAAACGTTAGAAGCACTTGCTCGTAACGAACAAGTTACGAAAGTGAAACTACACGGTCAAACACAAGCTGAAGGATTTTATAAAAAATTAGACTATGAAACTTCTTCTGATATATTTATGGAAGATGGCATTCCGCACATACTTATGACGAAAATGTTATCATAATAAAAAGGGTAGTATATGAATCTTATGTATTCATACACTACCCTTTTTTATTAATAGAAAAGTGAATTCTCAAGATTACCTTTTGCATCAAAGCCCATCATCTCTTAGTTCATACCTAAGTAAAGCTTACACTGTTTTCCATAATGATAATGCATAAATCCAGTTTGGATCACCATTTCCTTGATAACTCTGGACTGCTTCATATACTTTTCCTTCGTGTAGAACTCTATCTCCCTTTTTATATGCTTTTTTTGCATCCCACGCTTCATATGAAGCGCTTTCGGTTTTTGTAGTAATTGTGAATATATCACTCTGTACGGATTCATTTCCAGCTACATCAACAGCTTTCACTACATATTTATAAGTAGTATTAGCGAGCAGATTTTTATCCAAATAAGAAGTTGTATTGGATGTTGCAATCTTTTTCATTGATCCTTCTGTTTCTCTATAAATATCATAATGGTCTACACCAATATTATCGTCAGATGGACTCCACATTAAATCCACACTTGACGCTGTCGTTCCCATACCATGTAATCCTTTTGGTTGTGTTGGTGCTTCTGTATCAGGAGTCTCAACTGTCGTTTTTACTGTAAGCGCTGTACTTTCTGTCGATACATTGCCAGCTGCGTCAATTGCTTTTACAGTATAAGAGTATTCTGTACTTGGTTGTAACTTCTTATCAATAAAATGAGTCCCTGGTACTGTATCAATCATCTCTCCGTTACGGAAGATTTGATATCCTTTTACCCCTACATTATCCGTAGAAGCGTTCCATGTTAGTTCTACACTATTCGCTGTTACTTTTTGCGTCTGAAGTCCATTTGGAATACTTGGTGCTTCTATGTCTGGTTTCACATCATTAATAAGATTAACATCAATTACATTATAGAATGCATTTGCTGTATCAGCTACATCCCATACTGCTAAAATCACATGATATCCACTACGATCAGTAGGTACATTGATTTTATGAGTTAAATTATTTGAAGCTGCAGAACCATCATGTTGTACAGTTCCAATTGGTTCGAAATCTGCTCTTGTTAGCGCTTTATTTGGATTCCATCCTTTTTTAGTAATATAGTAATGCCACTTACTCGTTAAGTGAGGCGCAGTATACTTCCAAGTAAATGTATTTTCCCCACCAGTGATTGTATTTTTAAACCAACGATTTGCTGTTTGTTGATCTAAAATACCACCAAATTTTCCGCCTGCTGAAGCAATTTGTCCATCTACTGGACCACCTTGTGGGAACCCTTTTGGAGCTTCTAAACTTTGTGGTTCATACATAACACTTCCACAGTTTACATTTAGCGCACCATAAGTTGGACTACATAAAGCGGATCGGCTACCGGGCTTTTCAACAAAACCGTGCGCATAAGCATTTTGAGGAATAAGTGTCGTACTAATAATTCCAGCTGTTAATGCTACAACTCCTAAACTTTTTTTGTTCATTTTCATATTTTGTAGTTGTTTTAAAAATCGATTATTCATGTTCATGTCCCCTTCTTGTTATACTTTGTAGTGGAATGTGGGCTTTGATGTAAAAGAATAACAAGAGACAAACTTGTACCGATGTATGTGTTAATTATGCATACACCGCAGTGAAAATATATTTTTTCCTTGTGAAATATTTCACTTTATGAATATATCATGACATAGAACTCGCCTAAGCATGTGCAGAAGTTGTGCAGAAACAGTGAAATTATTACTAACATATAAAACCACATCCTGAAATCATAAAGTAAAACTTTAATTAGTTGGGGTTTTACGGTCGGTTAATACGGGATAAAATAAAAGTGTGCAGCAGAAATTGTAGACTTAGTTCTCAAAATTCACATTTAGTATTTTCATTTTTTCCATTTAAATAATTCTTCTCTTCTTACAACAGAAAAGTGTCTATATCATTTAATATAGACACTTTTTTCATGTATAACTTTATATTTATTACTGACCTACAAATGTAAAGATTTCATCAACAGCTTCTTTATATCCACCCGATGTTCGGAATGATTCCTTCAAATTCAAAGCAGCCTCTTTATATGAAGGGTTATTTAAAACTAACTCCACACTTTCACGCAATTTCTCCACGGTTAATTCATTCATATGTAATTGAACTCCTGCTCCAAGACTCTCCACTTGCTTTGCGATTGCTGGCTGATCTGCACTTTGCGGTATTACAACGAGCGGAATCCCATTATACAGTCCTTCATGCACACTGTTCATCCCGCCGTGTGTAATAAATAGTTTCGTATAAGTAAGCAGTTCGGTTTGAGGCACATAGTTTTTCACAATGAAGTTTTTAGGGATTTCGCCTAGATCACTTATTTTTGTTTTATTACCAATAGACATGACAATTGTATGCTCGCTATTCTCAAAGGCCTTCATACACAGTTTATAAAAATCAATCGCTTCATTAAAAACAGTACCTAATGAAATATAAATCGGACTTTTTTCTTGAATTGAAGTAAAATCAACGTCTCTGTTTTTTACTTGTGCAGAGATAGATGGTCCTACAAATTTATATGTTTCATCAAACGTATCACCAAAAGGCTGGAACTCCTTAATTGTATACACAATAGTAAGGGGTGCAGGATTACAGAAAACTTCATACGGTGATTTTATTTCAACAC
Organism: Bacillus sp. FSL K6-1218; assembly: GCF_038006445.1. Taxonomy (NCBI): domain Bacteria; kingdom Bacillati; phylum Bacillota; class Bacilli; order Caryophanales; family Bacillaceae; genus Bacillus; species Bacillus sp. FSL K6-1218. Next base: position 2,790,630 of record NZ_JBBOVE010000001.1, read on the forward strand.
CATATTTTTCAGCAATTCCCTTCGTTAAGTTTTGAAAATCATTCTGTATTTTATCATGAATTTCTACTGGGATATTTTTTGACAGATGACCTAACATTTGCTCAAAAGATTTTTCATCCTGCGCAAAAGATGTACATGAATTTATAGATGGCAATTTAAGAATTTGAGCAATTAAGTGCCCACAGCCAAACATAGAATCATGAATTATGTAATCAAAATGTTCACCTTCAATTTGTTCTAGAACACTAGGTATAACAACATCTGCTGTATGTAGAAGACCGTTTATTCTTTCCTGTAAATAATTTCTGCCTCCAGATAGAAACGCTTTTATAAATTTTTGATCGTCAATCGTTCGTACAGTAGCACCTGTCTTCTCAATTCGTTCCCTAAAAGCTTCTATTGAAAAATAAACGACCTCTTCACCACGAGAAATCAATTCTTCTACAACTTGTAAAGTTGGATTTATATGTCCTTCTGATCCAGCGTTAATAAATAAAACACGCGCCATAATAAACACTCCTTACGTTAAATCGTTTCTATGTTGGAAAAGTACGGATTCTCTCCATACTCTTTTCTTAGTTGTTCGTATCATGTTCCTACTAAATTGATCTAGCAAGTCTAAAACCGAGATCATCTATATGAAATGTAGGATGGCTTCGACGACGACAAGTAGCGCCGCACCCTCTCGCTGTTTCAGCCCAACTACCACCACGAAAAATGCGGTATGATCCGTACACTGTTTCATCATACAAATCATAACACCATTCCCAAACGTTCCCTAGCATATCATAAAGTCCCCATGCATTCGGTTCTTTTTGGCCAACGTCATGAATCTCTCCATTTGAATTTTCATTATACCACGCTATATCATGAAGTTTCCCGTATGTATATCCGGTTGTACTTGCTTTACATGCATATTGCCACTCTGCCTCACATGGTAATCGGTAGCCATTTGAATCTAAATTACATTTCACAATTTGACCACCATCACTAATAGAATAATATTCTTTTAATCCCGCTATTTTTGAAAGTACATTACAAAACGCAATGGCATCGTTCCATGAAATATTTACAACTGGTTTATGATTTTTTTCAAAATTATTTAATGTGCTATTTGTAATAGCATCATATAGTTCGATTGTTACAGCATACTTTGCAAGAAGAAATGGTTGAATTTGTACTAGCCATTCTTTTTTTATTCGATCATCTCTTAATACTACCTCTCCAGCTGGAATATTTACCATTAATGAATCGATTGTTTGAATTAAATCATTAGTCATTTTCTATTCCTCCAAACGTTCATTTTATATGAATTTATAGTCATATACTCATTACAAAATACAATTTTCAAAAAGCGTTAAATTTTTCATAATAAAAAACGATTAGTTTAATTAAACTAATCGGTAAGATCCAAAAAGAATTGTTGTGTCACATTCTATTATTATATGTGCTCTAAAAATTTCCGAACCTCATTTGGAGATTTTAAAACAATAACCTTTTTCTCTTCGGACAATTGCTCTAACCCTTTTAAAATTGTAGGTCGTTTAGCATTAGGATATTTCCATATCCATTTAAAAAATTGCAAATCAAATCTTTCTTCACATCCCGCGCCCATATCTGGTCTTGTTTTATTCCGGTATTTTACAATTCTTTTAAACGCACGATAAATACAAATTGTTCTATGAATATCAAGGAAGATAATTGTATCAGCTGCATTCAGTCTGATATCCATCGTCCCGCCATAATTCCCATCAATAATCCACTTCTCATCTTTAATTAAGTTATTTTGAACTGCTATTTGTTCTTCTCTCGGAACACCTTCCCAATTCGGTTTCCAAAATAATGCATCAAGATGATGCACCTTAATATTTAATTTATTTCCTAACTGCCTTGCTAATGTAGATTTTCCTGAACCACCAGAACCAATTAATATTATTTTTTTCATACCTTTACGATACATTCTATAACTTCTTCAATAGCTTCCTTATTAGCAAAAATCCAGAAGAACATTTCTTCATTTAACTTTAATAAATCTGGTAACTGGACAAAATAAGCAATAAAGATAATTTGAATTGAAAGCATAACATACCAAATAGCTTTTAGTTCTTCTTTCGTTAAATCATTTTGTTTATAATAACCTTCAAAGACTTTGCTAACGATATGTAACCATTTCCCTCTTAATCTTTCATTACTAAATAGCTCGCTTAATACACTTGTACAGCAATAACATAAATCAAATATTTTTACATTATTTTCTAAAATCTCAAAATCTATAAACCCTTCCAGTTTATCATCTTTAAAGATTACATTCGATAGATGCATATCACGATGAATAATTTGTCTCGGTAATGAATGGACCGTTTCCTTGAAAGCTGCGTGCATTCGCTCCATCTTTTGAATTACCTCTCGATGAACATACTCATTCTTTTCTAAAATCGGTATAGCCCATTCAAATACCATCTTATATAAATCTCTTTTTATTAACTCATGGTCACTATTCACCGAATGTAATGCTTTGTGCAGATTAGCTATTTCTTCTCCAATTGTACTTGCTAGCCTTTCCAGCTTATTCGTATCTTTTATTTCTAAAACACTTCCGGCAACATACTCATATAAGCAATAATATTTTTCTTTATATAATACATATTGTTCATCATTTTCTGTCTTTACTACTCTCTGTACTTTAATTCCCTTTTCATACAGTTGCTTCAAAACATCGAATTCAACTAGAAGTTGCTTTATCGATCCCGTTCTCTTTAAAATGTACTCTTTATTCTTGCATAAAACCTTCGCTACTTTTGGTTGCATTACAGTAGCTGTGACATGTTCATTTCGAAACCAAAGCTTTGCAATTTCCAGTGCTTGTTCCATTTACAAATACCCCTTTTACAATTCTTATTTCTTCCGAAAAATAACCTCACACAGTATTCCCACTCCAACACCAATTGTATAAGCCACTACATCACTCCACAAAAAACCGTATCCCAACACGAGTCCCCCCAAAGTCGTTGCACGAATGCTATCTATCCATTCCGCATGATACAATTGGCTCGCTTCAATCCCGTAGCAAAACATTAAACTAATAAAAGCCAACTTCTTCGTCTCTGTTTTAGGAAACAAAAATCCAAAGCCAGTGAAAATCATTAATGCCCATAATGCATCACCTAAATAATCATTTAATAGATGTGGTAGTGCAAAAGCAAACTTTCTTGAGCTAAGACCTAAAATAATAACAACTATAGTAAATAGTGCATATACTACTCTATTTCGTTTCGTATTCATTTTAAAGTCTCCTAATATGTAATATAAAACTGTAAATAGCTAGTAAAACAAAGTTATTTTACTAGCTATTTATTGATTGCTTTTATGATAAGAAAATGTGGATTCATATTTAAATAATGATATGATTTTTCGCTTACTTCTTTCATTTTTTCAATTGCCTTCGGTTCCACTATCTCTTCTAATACAAAATAATTTGTAGTTTCATTTAGTATGTCTTGTAATGATCTTCTAAAAAACTTGACTTCAATAGTAATATTCGGTTTAACCCAAGTATCTATTAATAACTGTTTTTCAAAATAATTTTCACATGGAAACTTTGTGAAATCCATAAAAGGATGATGAATAGAATAAATAAGTTCTCCACCTGGCTTCAATACACGACGAAATTCTTGAAATACTTGATTCCAATTTTCTATATAATGAAGAGTTAATGAACTTACAATCACATCATACGTATTATCTTCAAATGGCAATGTTTCTTGCAGATCATGACAAAGGAACGTCGCTTCTTCTCCTATATTTTCTTTTGCTGCTTTTACCATTTCAGGACTTACATCAATTGCTGTAACATTTGCTCCTCTTCCTATGAATTGAGAAGTATACCATCCAGCTGCACATCCAGCATCTAATATCTTTTTTCCTTCTAGTTCCTTTGGAATAAGCTCCATCATCGCCGGTCTTTCATAATAACTGTTATATGGATTTGCGAAATCTAGATTTTCTTTATATGTACTCGCTAATTTATCATACGTATCTTTAATCGAATCTTTCATTACACACACTCCTAATACATATTAATCCATTAACTCCTGCTGCTTTTTCTTTGAAAATGATTGTAGTACTAAATCATACGACCAATCAATCATTTTATTAATTTGCTCCTGCTCTATACCCTTATGAATATAAACGGTATTCCAATGTTTTTTATTCATATGATACCCTGGAATAATTGTTTCTGGATAATCTTCTCTTATTCTTAATGCGACTTCTGGATTACACTTCAATGTAATCGCAGCCTTTTCACCTTCTTCATGATTTACTATCGCAAATATTTTATTATTAAGCCTCATACATGTTGCACTCCAGCCATCTGGAGAATCTTCTGTCGCTTTTCTTTTCGATAAACAGTACGCTCTTGTTGCATTCATTTTAATTGGCACCTCTTATTCTTTCCCTGTTTGATTACGATGCATCACAATTTGCTTCGTTGCTTGAAATTGCTGCTCACCGTAAAACTTTATTAGCTTCTCTCCGCAAAATAGACTAACAATATCAATATGAGATATTTCTCGAAGTAATATTGTAAGCATTTTCTCTCCAATACCTTTATTTCTTACATTCTCATGTACGACAACATCTTCAATGTATGCTCGAAAAACACCATCAGAAACGACTCTAGCAAATCCAACTAATTCATTTTCTTCCCATACTCCAATGGCTATACTATTCTTTAACATTTTTTCAATATCGACTTCTTTTCTTTCTGGCCACCAACCGACAGAATCATAAAGCTTCTTAATTTTTTCTGCACAGATTGGTTGTTCTTGTTGCAATTTATACGTGTACATATGCTTTCTCCCATCAATCAGTATACATAATATTATTATAATCTCTTTTCAAAAAAGTGCTGACTATGACCTTTTGGATGATCTTCAACGATACCATACTCTCGGTAACCGTGCTTTTTATAAAATTCTGGCGCTTGAAAACTAAATGAATCTAGCAATATTAATCTGCACCCTTTTTCCTTCGCAATTTCTTCAATTTTATGTAACAGTTGACTACCATAACCGTCATGACGAACTGATTTATCAACCCATAAAAAGTCGATATGAAGATGATAAAAATACATCGTACCTGTTACACCACCAAATATTTTTCCTTCTTCATTTTTTACTACGAGGCTTACTTTTTCCATCGGCTGTTTTACTTCATCTGTTAAGATGGACATATTATATTGAATGACTTTATTTTTAATGTATTCTCCTTCAATACGTGTACCGTTCTCTATATGTTTCATATACATTGCTTCCTTTCAACTTAGTAAGCTACATTTTATTTTTCCCCTTTAAAATACTAATCAAAACGAATCCACCATATGTAACAAAGCATGAAAAGCCAATTATCCCTGGTACAGAGACATAGCCTACCCTTATGTAATTTATAACTGCAAAACAAGCGATAGACAATAAAATAGATGGCCAAAATATAACAGCTATTTTTCTTCGCCCTCGTTTCGATGTACTTTCTTTCTCTTCAGAAACACGTGTGCCAAAAAGCAATACAATACAAATAAGGATCGCTGCAAAGTAAATTGTATCTAATGACAAATTGTGATCATATAGGGCGATTCCAACTTCAAGAGCAATAATCGTTAAAATTAAAATAATGATTGTTAAAGTCTTTAAGTTTCTTTTCAATCGCTCACTCCTAGCATGCTTTCACTATATTCTTTGTATATGTACTTTAAAACTACTGCAAAAGCTTCATCTACCTCTTTATTTTCACGGCGATTCGGTAAATCTTTTCCCCCAATCACATAAAGAAGTGGAAATTCGTTAAACATTCCTATTATACCAATATTTATTGTAGCTGTGAGTAATCCACCTGTCATATGAGTTATATGATAATATGGAATTTCTTCATACTCTCCTTGCTGTCTTACCATGCCGCTAATAATTGGTTCCCATAATTCTGGTTCTGATTTATAACCTTGAAAGGTTTGTATGAAAAGGGCAAGAACTTCACTTAATTCTCCAACATTTTTCTCATCTCTAGCATTCTCTTGTATATGAATTTTTGAAAAGTACGTTTGTGCGTACATTTTCACAGCATCCCATCCACCACAGTGCATTACAACTGACTGTGCAACGTAACTATCATGACAAGCAATCATTACCTCTACCGCTTGACTAAGTGTTAAAGAAGTTCTTCCTTGTAAATGCGGATATAACTGCGCACTATCTTCATGTGGATTAAATTTAATGTAATGAAGTATATCATTCCAATTATGTTTATTTTCCTTCACCATTTGCGTTACTACAAATCCAATGACTAATTTTGCTGCTGATGCTAACGGAATATTTAATTCACTATTATACGAAGCAACTATACGATTATTTTTTGTAGAATAAATTTCCATTCCCACATAATTAGATTGTACCTCTTTTATTTTATTTATAACAGTTTCCATTTCTATCCCTCTTTTTATATCGTTATATTAACTTCTAATATTTCAACATTGAATGTAAAAAACCTTTTCATTAGCTATTAAAATAAGAAAAAGGTAGCATGAATTTTTTCTTGCTACCGAAAAATATTTATTCTTCTATAGGATTTTCAGGACCGTTAAGTTCCAGCTGATAAAAAGCTAAATCTAGCCATTTATTAAACTTATAACCAGCTTTTTTTATTGTTCCTGCATGAACAAATCCATAGTTTTGATGCAAGGCAATACTTTTCTCATTCTCTGCATCAATTCCAGCAATTAAGGTCATATACTCTCTTTCCTTTGCAATTTTGATTAATTCTTTCATTAATGAAGACCCAATGCCATTTTTTCTATATGCCTTATCTACATACACAGAATGTTCAACTGAATATTTATAAGCAGGCCACGCTCTAAATGGGCCGAATGTCGCAAATCCTACTACTTTATTATCTAATTCATATACGATAATTGGATACTCTTCAGCCTTTTTTTGTTCATACCAATCTATTCTATTTTCAAGGGTTACAGGTTTATACGCATATACAGCTGTTGTATAAAGTATCGCATCGTTATAAATATCTAAAATGTATGCTAAATCTTTTTTCGTTGCTTCCCTTATCATTATTTTCTTCCTTTCATCATGTTCACCTTATTTTACTATCTTTTTAATAGTTTTATTTTATCGAAATTTCCGATTTTTATCTACATACGAATACTAGCTTTTCGGAAACCATCAAATATATTTATTGCAGCAGATAACATGTAGAAGAAAATTCCTCCCCCAATGAGCCACGTTTTAAACTCCTCTGAGGAAATAGTAAATGCATTTGCCAAATACGTAATAAACCCTGCGTTAAATACATGTGGATTTACTACAATTACAATGAATACTATCGTCCCAGCTATTTGAAGAATAGCATTCCCAATCGCCAATCTTTGCGTCCATTGTCCCTGCACTAATTTATAAAGGGATATACATATTTCAAAAACGATCATAATTACAACGATTGGCCAGTACTGCAATAAAACATCTTGATTAAAAGTTGGCGAGACAAACTTCAGTCCATTTGCCGTACCGTTATATACGCCAACAAGATAATTCGCATAAAAGTAAAGTGTAGCCCAAACTGCTGTCCACATTAAACCTCCAAAAACTTCAAACTTCGAGATTGCTTTTTTCTTTGGGATATACGAGATGTTTTTCAAATCATCTGGTGTCCATTTTTTTAAACTTGTCGTCAACGGCTCGATACCTTTGTCTTTATCTGTTCTTTCTAAAATAACAAACACAAGTGTCAACCAGAAAAATACATGGAGGCCCACTTCAAAAATCCCCCCAATGCCTTTACCTATCAATTGTAAAATAACATTTAATACCGCTTGATCACCACTATAGCCTATAAAATTTTCTGCAACCATTGATATGAGTGCAATGACAGCTGCGATTGGTATAATCATTTTTAACAACGTTGTATATACATCAAAATAACGTGGTCCAATTAAATGCATCGGTCTATCCAAATAACCATTAGCCAATGAAACCGGACTCCCCAATTTTTCGAGAACGCTCTTTACATCTTTCTCATTATAATCTTCAGGTAACATATCATCTATAGTTGACCTTAGTTCAAGTGTAATATCTTCACGATTTTTTTCAGGTAATCTCTTCGCAACCTCTTGGATATAGAGATCAATTAAATTCATTCTCTTCCTCCTCCTTTAATAAGTTATAAAGTTCTTTCGAATCCTTTATCCATTCTTTTTTCAACTGCAAAAATATTTCTAATCCATAATCACTTAAAACATAATACTTACGAGGTCTACTCTCCGTTTTATCCCAACTACTCGTCACTAATTCCTGCTTTTCTAATCGGCGAAGTAGTGGATATAAAGTACTTTGATCAATTGTAACCCCTGATTGCTCCAATAACTGGACAAGTGAATATCCGTACTGCGGCGTTCTTAATTGACTTAAAACAGCTAACGTTAATGTCCCTCTTCTTAACTCAGTAATTAACGAGTTTAATAAAGTATCCATTCACTCACCTCATTTCCATTACTATATGTCATACAGTGTGTGTTTTATACTATGTATCGTACAGTATTAGTGTGATAAAAACAATGCGTATTTACAAAAAATAGATAATAAAAAAGCACAAACTATATAATTTGTGCTTTTCTTGTTAATTTGAACGGCTATTACAACCTTAATTTTGTACCTCTTGTAATAGAAACTCTCCTTTTTCTTTAGTAAATGGGATAACGCCTACAATTGCCTCAATATTAATTACTCCATATACATGCGGATATTCTTGACCGTTAGAAGCAAGTTCATATTTTATTTCTGCTTTTATTAAGGATGGATCGATTGTCAGTAATAAAACATCTTCTTCATGATTAAAATATTTTTCAGCAACTTTTAAAGCTTGCTGTAAAAATGAACAATGAATAAATCCCTCTTCTTTAAGTGAAGCTTCATTAACTTCTCCATCTACCTTTGCGATTTCCCAATTTCTTTTTGTTATTACTTTTGTTATCATAGTTATCCTCTCTCCATGTCTTTATATAGAAAAACAAGAGGTTCTTCTTTTTGTTACTAGAAAATCCTCTTGTATGTAATATTTATTTTAATCCATTAATTAAAGGTGATATTTCTCCGCTATGGAAAATCCATAAATCATGGAGTGACCTTGTACATCCGACATAAAGTAACTTCGCATCATGTTTCGTATTTTTATAATGTTCTTCATCAACATCGATTAATAGAACAGCATCAAATTCTAGCCCTTTTGCCAAGTATACAGGTACTACTGAAATACCACCTTCATATTTACTTTGATCTGCTTCAATAACGTTTACAGCCAATCCTGCTTTTGTTAATTTCTCATATATATCGCGGCATTCATCGTCTGTTCTTCCTATTACCGCAATGGTTTTCACATCTTCGTTTTGTAGATGTTTTAACGTCTTCATAATCTCATTAAATTGATCTTCTGCATGGATTACCTTAACATCTTCACCACTGCGAAAAACTGGTGTTGCGAGCCCAACTGGAATCTCTGCATTTTTAATTATTTCATTTGCAAATTCAATAATTTCTTTTGTAGAACGATAACTTCTTGTCAATTCATAATAACCGGTTTCTTGGAATACTTCCTTAAAAGCATTCCAATCTTCAATTCCTTGGTAATCATAAATCGCTTGCGATAAATCACCTAATATAGTGAAAGAATTACCTAATGTAATTTCTTTTAATACATAAACTTGGAAAGGCGAAAAATCTTGCGCTTCATCAATAACAACGTGATGAAACTTCTGCCCGATTTCAATCCCTGTTATACGATGATGTATGTATATTAAAGCTGGTAAATCTTCTACATACACTTCTTTTTTACGACAACTCTTTTCTGTTTCTTTAACAAGTTCTTCAGGTAATACCTCGAGTATTTCTTTACTTTTTACTATTGAACTATACAGTGAAAGAGCACTCATTTTCGGCCAAAACTTCATATATGCGTTCAGTCTCTTAGTCGCTTCTTTTTTAAGTAATTTTTTCTCGTTTGTTTCCCCGAATTTTTTAAGTTCAATTTCAATCCAGCGCTTCATTCGTCCTACTAATCGTTCTCTTCTTTTCTGTAAAGGATAATGTTTATATTCAACTTGCATCCATTTTTTAATATCTTCTACTGGAATAATCGCTCTATCCCACGCCTCAAAATCTTTTGTCGGAACTAACTCATTTTCAAATTGGATCATTCTCTCTTCAATAAACGTCTTAAATTCCAACGTACCCTTTAATTTACCTAGCATTATCTTCTTTTCATCACGATTAATTGAAAATGCTTCTTTCAATTTTTCTTCTGTCTGCTTTAGTTTCACTGAATCATCTAACGTACGTAATGCCCAATCCAGAAACGTTGTTTGACTAATATTCCCTACACCTAATTCAGGAAGTACACTCGAAATGTAGTCTAAAAACAGACTATTCGGCGCAAATACGATCATTCTTTCTGCTTCTAGTTGTTCACGATATTCATAAATTAAAAAAGCAAGGCGATGTAAAGCAATTGTTGTCTTTCCGCTCCCTGCAACCCCTTGAATAAGTAATGGTAAATTTCTTTCCGCTCGAATAATATCATTTTGTTCCGATTGAATCGTTGAAACAATATCCTTTAGCTTATTATCTTTATTCTCACCTAATCGATATAGAAGAAAATCATCGGCATGCGATACATCTTCATTTCCTTTTACATATGTATCAACAACACGTTCAAGTTCTCTTTTTCGAATGGAAATGTTTCGTTTTAAATACACATCACCTTCTACTAAGCCATCTGGTGATTGATAAAATGCTAATTCTTCTCCACCGGTAAATGAATAAAACATACTTGCGACAGGCGCCCGCCAATCAATAATGATTGGCTTCATCGTGTCCATATCCGAAACCCCTACTTTTCCGATATAAATCGGCATAACTTCTTCTTTTCCATCTTCCTGAAAATCTAACCTTCCAAAGTACGGCTCTTGCACACCAATACGTAAGTTTTGTCTATTAGACTCCCTCATACTTTCAAGAATTTGCTCTTTAAAATCTTCTCCATAATAAACCGGGGTTTTTTCAAGCTTATCCAATTGCTCATCCATCGTATGTAAAGTATCCTTCATTTTTTGTAACTCATCTTCAAATATGTTGCTCATTTCGACGATTCCCTCCTGTCCGTTCTAATTTTTCAGTCGAAGTATCATTGTATTAAAAACCCAATCATAAAGTCAATAGTTTTCGTTTAAATTTTCCGAAAAAACTTACTTTTCATCTTTCTAATTTAAAAAGAATATGCAACATCAAAATCACACAAATACACATATAGTATAGTGATGCATACAAAAGATACTACTTTCTATTTGTCTCCTATTTAATTTATCTATTAACAAATATTGTAAAAATTAAAGACTTTAATCAATGGGCGTTTTACTGCCCACAAATAGTAGGATAAATAAAAGTAAAGGAGGCTCTTCGAATGAATATTTTTAATATTTCGAATCCATCTCAAGATTAAATATGCTTTTATCTGGCTGTATCCTTATGGTTTGTTGGTCAATTATGTATGTTGAAATATATAGACTTACAAAATCCGTCTGGCCATGTGTTATCATGCATGCGATCGAGGATGCTGTTTCTACTGTTTTAGTTACAATAACAGGGATTATTACTCTTACAAACAGTAGTGATTTTTGGTTAAATCCTACTAGCGGGGTCGCTGCTACTGTTTTATTTCTCGGAATTGGAATCGTACTAAGAACTATAAGAATAGAAAGAGAACGACAATTATTCACACAATAAAAAGCAGATAATGAATTCGTCATTATCTGCTTTCCAATTTTTAAAACTACCTTATTATATTTTTTGATACATAAGCCAGTCACCAGAGTCTATCACTTTCTTTAACATCTTTTTATTCTGAGCGATATACACATATGCCTCAATTTCCCTATCAGCAACATATACTGTTTGCGTGATTCGATCATATAAATCAGTCTCCGCATTACCTGTATATTCTTCTAGTTCATCTAACTTACACAATATCTCATCATTTACTACATAAACTTCTCCATACACCTGTTCTTCAATCGAATAAGTCATGGCCGGATATCCTTCATTCGTATCAAATAATTTTCCATATGTCCAAGCTCTGTCTGCGATGCATGTTGCACCTTGCATATAATGAGCATTCGTTTGTCCTCTTCTTAATGTGCCATAAACGAACACATGATACATAAATTCTTATCCCCTTTATATGTCTCTACTTTCTTATTTGTAAATAAGCACGAATCATAAAGTAACTCACTTCATTCGGAAGCTGTTCTTTAATAGATTTCAGCCCACCCTCTGCATTTTGAACGGCAGTTTCAATAAGAGATTCATACTCTGCTGGAACAAAGCTTTGCCAATCTACTTCCATTCCATCCTCATAGCAGCGAATTAAATGGTTTTCAATTGTTTGTCTTGATAAGTTACGTTCTTTTGCAATCTCATTCAAATCAATACCTTGTTTATACATTTCATATGTTTCTAAATGAGAATTTGCGGATGCTTTTCCTGACTTTTTACGCTCTGAAACTACTTCTGTCTTAATCGTTTCAGCATAATTTGGATTTTCCTCAATAAAATGCTGAACTGCTTGTAAGAAGTGCGAGCCATATTTCACAAGTTTGTGTTCTCCGATACCTTTTACCGTCAACAATTCAGAATCATTTTGCGGCATTTTCACACACATATCTTTTAATGTTTGGTCAGAGAAAATAACGAACGGAGGTACACCTTCTCCTTGTGCAATTTCTTTACGTACTTCACGAAGCACTTCAAATAAAGGATGGTCTTGAACAATTTGTCTTGTCTCTACTCGTTCTTTTCGTAAAACATTCTCTTTACCAAGTAATACTTCTTTCCCTTTTTCAGTTACTTTTAACGTCGGATAAGTGCCATGTTCAACTGCAATTAACTCGTCTGAAATTAAAAACTCAATAAACTCACTGACCTCTTTTACACTACGGTTCGATAAAAGCCCATACGTTGGTAAAGTATGAAAATTAAATTCAATAACTTTCTTATTCTTCGACCCAGTTAATACTTGCGCTATCATTTGCTTTCCAAAGCGTTGGTTCGTTCTAATCATGCATGATAAAACCATTTGTGATTCTCTTGTCACATCGATGCTCTCGCGATTGTCTGTACAATTACCACAGCGTCCACAATCTTCTTTCGGTTCTTCTCCAAAGTATTGCAAAATGAATGATTGTAAACATTGTTCTGTATGACAGTAATCGGTCATATTTTGCAATTTTTCAAGTTCATTTGAAAAACGTGATTCTCCAGTTGATTGATCAATTAAAAAACGCTGTACTTGTACATCTTGAGAAGAATATAACAATATACATGTACTATCTAATCCGTCACGACCAGCACGTCCTGCTTCTTGATAGTAACTTTCCATATTTTTTGGAAGCTGATAATGAATTACGTAACGAATATTCGATTTATCAATACCCATCCCGAATGCAGATGTTGCTACCATTACACTTACTTCATCTCGTAAAAAGAGTTCTTGTTGCTCATTTCGATCACTATCACTCATACCAGCATGATATTTTGATACAGAAACTCCTGCCTTCATTAAATCTTCATATAACTGATCGACTACTTTTCTAGTAGCTGCATATATAATCCCAGATTCCTTTTGATTTTGACGAATATAATCCGCCAAATATGCATTTCGATCTTGCCCTTTAATGACAGAAAACGATAAGTTCTCACGCTCAAACGTTGTCATAATTGTATTTTCTTGATTAATTTCAAGTGTGTTACAAATGTCATCACGTACTTGCGGTGTTGCTGTTGCTGTTAATGCTAATACGAGCGGTTTTTCTGGAAGATAATCTAATATGCGATGTATATGTAAATAACTTGGACGGAAATCATGTCCCCACTGTGAAATACAGTGTGCTTCATCAATCGCAATCATAGGGATTTTCATATCGATAAGTTGGTCAACAAACTCCATCGAATCAAGACGCTCAGGCGCGACATAAAGTAATTTGTAATGTCCTTGTTTCGCTAATTGAATTCGCTGATTTGCTTCGGCAATAGAAATAGAACTATTAATATATGTAGCTGAAATGCCATTCTGTACCAATGTATCTACTTGATCCTTCATAAGTGATATTAAAGGCGATATAACCAACGTCGTTCCTTCAAATACTAATGCCGGAATTTGATAACAAATCGACTTACCGCCACCCGTTGGCATAATACATACTGTATCTTTCCCATCTAGTACATTTTTAATTGTTTCATCTTGTCCTCTTCGAAACGAAGAATAACCAAAGTAGGACGCTAAAAGTTCTTGTGCTTTAGTAAACAAAAAAGAGTCACCTGCTTTTCTTTATCTTTCATCTACTTCTATTATATCAATCACTTATGCGACTTGAAAGGGATGAATAGATGCTTATTGTTTTTTCATTATTCTATGTTTCTCCACCTATTTAATATGAATTAGCATCCGTGTTTTATATGTTTTACAACATTTATAACGTAAATCCAGTAAACATGAAGAAAGAGTTTCAATTTAAATATTCATTTTATTTCCCTTTCTTGAATACTACTAATCGTATACGTATAAATTCAGGAGGTTTCTATATGAAACATCATAATATGAGTTCCATCACGGCAAAAAAGAAAACAACACAACTCCAATTCTCTAATAATGATGCGTGGAAATATGAATCATACTATAAGTACCAGCCATTATTCTCTTATAAAAAGCTTTTTAATTTTCTTTCTCAACTTTTTAGACGTTAATATATGCGCAAAAAATATATCATTTGCAGAATTTTTCTCAATATTAAATGTATAGACTTACTACAATTCAGTTGTTACCATATATAATAATCTGTTGGATAAACCCCTTAAGTTGACCTGCTTATATTAGCAGGTCTTTTTCATGATTACTTACTTCTACACCTCAATCTCACTTCCAAGTCTTTTTTCCATTTTATAACCATATTTAAATCCCAACAATTAATGATAATCATAAATTGTTGGGATTTAAATTGTTCACATATAATTATGCAATTCTTCTTTCTCAATACACAAAACACATTTTACTTGTTACTATGAAAGTACTCCAGATGAGTTTTTGCTCATCGACATTATCTAGTTAATGGGGCCTGCCGCGGGAAGCAGGTCTCTTTGACTTTATTAAGGTCCCAATTTCATTTGGACACATTTACCAGGTTTTTTCAAAAGAATTTTATGATAACATTACGTAGTCGAGTCCGACATCTCGGCAATACCCTTTTGAGGGTCTGTAACTTCCCTTGCAGACCCTCTTTTACTTTATATTCAATTTATTCATATATACCACAAGATCATTCACCTAATTTCTCCAATTCAAATTCCCTAAAAATAATCTAGGACACGTAACTAAACATAAATCTATATCATACTTTGAGTTATACATGTTCAAAGGAGTGTTACTATTTATGTATTCTTATTGGCAATCGTATTACTCCCCCTACCATAACCCTTATGTAAACTATGATTTATCCGTACGTAACTACCGAATTAGTAAAAACGAGAATTTTTTAAAAGGGTATATGCGTTCTTTATGGGAACAACACGTCGCTTGGACGAGATTGGCTATTATAAGTATTGTATTTAATTTACCCGATGTTAACGTTACTGTTGGACGACTTCTACAAAACGCAACACATATGGGACTATCACTTGAACCATTTTACGGTGAAGATGCAGTAAAAAAATATAGTGCATTAATTAAAGATCACTTAGTCATTGCAGCAGATCTTGTTAAAGCCGCAAAAGCTGGTGATCAAAATGCAGCTGCCGCTATAGAGAAAAAATGGTACGCTAATGGTGATGAAATCGTTGAGTTTCTTAATAACATCAACCCATATATAGGAAAAGAAGAATTCCGAAAAATGTTTTATGAACATTTAGCACTAACGAAAGCAGAAGCACTTACCTTCCTAAATAAAGATTATGAAGCAGGAGTACAACTTTACGATAAAATTGAAAAAGAAGCATTAGAAATGGCCGACATGATAACAAACGCAATCGTAAAACAATTCCCACAAGTATTTCAATAAAGTGAAATGTTAATCAGAGTAGGTATTACTACTAAGTAATACTTGATAAAATAAGTCGATTTCCCAACATAAATCGGCTTATTTAACTTTCTCTCCATGATATTTCACCTCTCCTCTTTACATTTAGCTTATATCGATATATTTTATTAATATCCGTTTTTTATAGGAGGAAATAGTTTGATTAACGCGATTGGGCTCGTTTTTATACTTACAAATAAACACGAGAAAAAAAAGAAAGTTTACCTAAATGAAAAATTTGCACTAATAGATATTATTGATTCTAAAGAAGTATTTGATGATGAAGGGAATCCTTTAGTAGAACTAACATGTAAATACAGTATATATTTAGATGAAAAATATTACTGTAAATCTCTCGATGATTATACTGGACAAGTCTTTCCTTTCTTAAGTGCAAAAATAGGAAAAGGTCTTCTAAGAAACTTAAACTACTACTTTTCTTACGTTGATGCCTATGATAAGAAGCCACCAGTTAAAGAAATAAGACCGCTGATGAAACAAGTAACTAACAGATAGCGAAAAATACAAAAAAGGAAAGCATCTAGCTCTGGATGTTTTCTTTTTTATTGAAAACTCATTAATTCTCATCCTCTTCTAAAAGTATGTATCCAAGCATATTTTAAATTAAAAACATTGGAGGATTAGACTGAATGAAATACTCAGAAACAATTATAAGTAAACGACTTCGAATGCTTAAAATGACGGGTATGTTTTTCATGCTAGTATTAATAGCATGGATTGGATATACAAAATTACTTTATGAAAACGGATTTCTTCAAGAAAAAAAGAATTCAGTAGAAGTAATGAATACTAGCATTACAGGAGAAATAGAGCAGCTTTTTCATATAAACTTGCAAGGTTATCGAAAAACAAGCCTTGATGCTGTTATAGAAGCCAGTAAAACCGATCCAAGTGAACTATCCTTAATTGAACTAGTCAACAAATCCTGCTCGCGAGATTGCATAGGTGAACCAGTAACATATGTAAACTCAAACAATGGATATATCTTTTATAAGGAATCTAATGGAACTAATGTAGCTATAACGGTTAAAAAGAAAGACAAATGGGTAATTGTAAAGAAATCTGTTCAAGATGGAATATAATCACCCAAAAAAAGAGTACGCATCGTACTCTTTTTTATTATTAATACCCTTCCTCTTCATGCCTACAATGGCATTTCGCTTTTGTTTTACAATGACATTTTTCACACTCACACTTCGGTTTCTCTTTGCAACAACACTCGTGAAAATCATTGCGCTTACATCTACATCTCCCAAACATTAAATCATCCCAAAATTTATTACAATCTTGAAAATGTCCACAATGACAAGTATTTCTCATAAATATGCTTCCTCCTTGATAGAATTCATCATATTCTATGTTTGAAAGTATACAAAGGCTTGTTTATTAGTCTATTTTCTCCATATTATAAGTAGAGTTAAAAGATTAAATAAAAATAAAAACCGTCACATGACGGCTCTTATTTTTGCAAACTACTCTTTTGTATAAAAATATTTAATTCCTTTCATATCTAACCAAGCAGTTGCTTTGTCCAGTTCGTTCCCTTGACGATAATCTGTTTCGAAATACACAAGCCCTTGGTTATCTCCACGAGATATTATTTTAGAAGTATATCCAAGCTTATCCATCATTTGAATCATGTCAGAAATTAAATTTACACCAAATTCATAAGTAACTACTTTGCTATATTTATTCACTATAATTCCAACCCCTTCTTGTTTTTTTATCGGCTCAACAATTTGATTTGTAAACCAAGCTAACGGCTTATTTCCAATCAGCTTATTTAAATCACACTTGCCGATACCAGCCACATTGCCTGTCTCTGTGTATTGCCAAATATCACATGGATACGCCGGTTTGTTACCACCATAACGAGGAATCCATACAAAATCACAATTGACATTTTCCATTCCAAATGGAGCATACATATGATGAGCAATATATAAACCGACTTTCTTAGCTCCTAATCTGCGTAATTCATCAATAAAAGCTTGTGCACCCGCTCTCATATCGTTCATTGTTCTTACTTCTACGTCAGCTACCCAAACTGTTGCATTTTTATCACCACGGTTCCAAAAGTCTCTTGCTTCTATCCGTGCATCCTCTACTGAAACGAAACGACAGAACGCATAATTACCAAACGGAATATGCCTTGCTTTCATTGCTTGTACATAATTTTTATATAAAGGATCTACATAGTTTGAACCATCTTGCACACGTGCAATTACGAAATCTAATTGTGGTGCTGCGATATCCCAGTTAATGTCGCCATTCCATTTCGAAATATCTACAATATAACCCATTATTTAACATCTCCTTTTTCATTATTATATTCAAAGCTTGTTTTTTTGTTATTATCAACTAATAAATAGTATGAGAGGTATTATATTATTGGGTAATAATTTAAAATTCGGCTTATGTATTGAGAAAACAAAATATTATTACGGGTTTAATAAGTAAAGATTTACAAAACTCTAAACTATATAAAGTGAAACGATAATTAGTAGGAGGCTACGAGCAGTGTAATTCCCACCTAATTTCTTAGCTTCATCCGAATTTTGAGGTAAGAATTTTACTTCCCGCAAATAGCTTGATAAATAAAACCACCTTTCTGACAGGTGGTTTTGTGTACTAATTTACATATAAATTGTCCATATTTTTATAGTTACTTAATATACTTGTTAACTAAAAATAAGACAATTTTTAGTTTTTAATCAAACCAATTTT
This sequence comes from Bacillus sp. FSL K6-1218, assembly GCF_038006445.1. Lineage (NCBI taxonomy): Bacteria > Bacillati > Bacillota > Bacilli > Caryophanales > Bacillaceae > Bacillus > Bacillus sp. FSL K6-1218. The sequence goes on from NZ_JBBOVE010000001.1 coordinate 2,809,552, forward strand.
CGTTTTATCTGACGTACTCATAGTACCATTTACGTGCATCTAACCAAGCTGTAAATTTATCGATATTCCCGGACGGATAGCCATTCGTTATAGCATAACCAATGCCATCTTTTTGAACGACAATTTGTCCATCAATACCCGCATCAACCATAGCTTGAGCCAAATCTTGTAAATTACTAAATGCTACACCACCAGTTTTTACTTTGAGCAAATCCGCTGCACCTCCTCCAGTTTGTCCTGTAAGAGCAAGTACAATAGAATTAGCGATTTTATCAACATTCCATTTTGCCATGTCGGATTCATTATCAATAAACCCTAATTCAATAAGAATAGCCGGTGCCTTCGTTCCATTTAATACCGCTAAATCTGTACGTTGTTTCGCACCTCGATCACGCCATCCAATATCTTTTGCTAGTTGAGCTGAGATTTTAGCCGCCAAATCTTTCTGATCATAATATAAAACCTCAACACCCTGTCCATTTCCATCACTTGCATTAAGATGAAAAGAAATAACTAAATCCACAGCATGGGAATTGCTATTCCGAATGATATTATTTAAATTTTGTGATTGAGTTGCCCCTACCTCGTCCGTATCGTCATAAACCGTGTGTCCTAGGGCTCTTAACTTAGCCGCCACGGCATCTTTAACTTGCCTATCTAGAACGTGTTCTTTCCGATTCCCGAAATTAGCACCTTGAACAATACTATTGTGTCCTCCGTGCAAACTATATCTAGCCATTATTCATCAACATCTCCTTTCTTAATATCTTATTCAAAACTTGTCTTATTGCTATTCCCACTTACAATCTTAACTGTGCCCATACGTCCTATATTTTCTAAAAGTGATGCAATTTGTTTTCGATATAAAAAAGCTATCGCTTCATAAATCGAATGATTTATTCTCTAAATTACTTTTACATGAATGACGACACGAACAAAAAAGCATCACCCTTTCGGCAATGCCTAAAAACTCTATTTTACTTTTCAGCTCCCTAAATAAATAGAGTTTAAAATCACTGAAACTACACCTATATTTCCTCCCTTTCCTTCACAGCTTCTTTCAACCTCTGCAACATATACCCAATTCCCTTACACCCCTCTAGCGGATATGTAATCATTTCTTCTGGATATAACTTTGTCACTACTTTTTTATGCTTCTTCCCTGCTAGTAAGACGATTTCGTCAAACTGTAGTAAACTTTTATCTACCATCTGTTTTTGTAATTGCTCTATACTTATTACCTCATCGCTTTTTGAATCAAATGCAAGATCATAGTTTTCTAATACAATATCATTTGGTCTTAAAAACCCATGTTTCGCTGATAATATAACCCATTTTTCAAAAAACATGGATGCGTACGCCTGACATGCTTTTCCGAACGGACTAATATATACATCTTTTGCTTCCATCGGTCCGTAGTTTGAATGCTTATCCCAAATTTTCTTTTTTCCACATGGAATTATACATAGCCTTTTCATATATATTTCTCCTCCCTTTACTTCTGTAAATAAAATTCGCTATTTTGTACATTTTCTCTCGAAATACTATATAATAATTCCGAAAGTTAAAATTACATATTTTACCATATACGTACTATGAATCACTCTCATTGCAAATATTATAATACCATAAAAATTTTTGCATTTTTTCTTCAAAACAATAAAAATAAATTGTTATATTACAATGTATAAATAAAATTAAGAAGGAGGTTCCTAAAAATGAAAAATATTATCCCTGCACTATTAGTCTATTTTATCGTTTGCGTTATTTCCGTTATCATCCCAGCATCTGAAGGCTATAATTATGTCAGCTGGAAGTTATTTGTTGGGCAAGTGTATGCGATACCTATTTTCTTCATTACTGCGATAATCACATTTTATATAAACAAGAAAAAATCTTACGAATAAACGATTATAAGGATAGCTAAAGCTATCCTTCAGAGTGTTGGGAAACCCTTTAGGGTTCCCCACACTCTGGAATCATTTTGATTTTAGCGAATAAAAACAACATAAAATAATAGAGTTTCAAAAAAATAGCCCTCCACCAGACCTTTTTTGGTCAGATGGAGGGCTATTTTTTTCATGTTTTGACAAGTTGCGGTGAGATAAGCCTGCATTTGGACAGACTTCAGCCCCCGAAATCGAGCATATCGATAGCCATGTAGTTCTTTGGCGTCCGCAAAGCTTCGCTCTATAGTTGAACAGCGTACTTTGTACAACTTTTTCCCTGTAACTGTTAGTTTGTTTTTTCTAGCGATATCCTTATATTTCTCCCATATATGATGAGTGATAACTTTTTGTTTTTGTTTCTTTGAAAAACATACCTCACGTAGCGGACAAACAGCGCAGTCTTCTGGGTTGGATTTATAGTGACGATATCCTTCACGATCCGTTGTCGCATACTCTAAAATACACCCCATCGGACAAGCAAATGCATTCATTTCTTCTACATATTTAAATTGGCTTTTTGGTACTTCTTTATTTCGTTTTCCAAATCGGCGATACCCCATCACCATAAATATATTTCTCTCCGATAATTTCTTACAGATATACCCTGTAAAATAGCCTGCATCAAGAGCTACAGCTTCCACTTTAAATCCGAATTTATCAATTTGAGCTTGTAGACGCGCTAAATATGGCTCGGAATCTGCCATATTTCCAGCCGTTACATAAGTATCTGTAATAATATTGTACTTCGCATCAGTCGTACGATGGTCTAAGAAATGAAAACCGTTCGGTTTTCCATCTCTCATTAAAAATCCACTATCTGGATCCGTAGTACTTATACGAGTTTTTTTAGTGGGAGTATCACTTTCCTTTCTGGGTTTTAATTCTTTTTTTCGTGTACCTCACGATCTTCAATTACCGCAGCTTCTAGTTCATCTATATAAAACTTTGCCTTTTCTTTTTTATATTTATGTACAAACTTATTTTTATTAGCATTGGCCTTAATGTGCGTAGAATCTGTCATCAGCGCACGTCCTCCCACCATCCGGTGCTCTGTCGCTTGCCTCACGATCTCATCAAAAATTTCTTCGAAAATATTTGTATGAATAAAGCGAGTACGACGATTCCAACTGATTGTAGAATGATCCGGAATAGTATCTGATAGAGAAAACCCTAAAAACCAACGGTAGGCGATATTCGTTTTAATCTCTTTTTCCAATTGACGCTCCGAACGAATACCGTAAAAATATCCAATAAACATCATTTTAAATAAAACGATAGGATGGATTGACGGACGTCCATTGTTTTCACAGTAATAAGGGCGTAACTTCTCTTCAATAAAATCAAAACTAATTGTCGCTTCGATCGCACGAAGGAAATGATCTTGTGGAACCAACTCTTCTACAGAAACAGATACACGTTCATCACGATGATTTTTTAAAGCACCCATCATAAAAAATCTCTCCTTTACCTCTTTTTATCAGTGTTGACACATAAAAAGAGGTTCAGACACAAAAACAGGCTGTGGAGAAGACTTTCTCCACAGCCTGAAGGATAGCTAAAGCTATCCTTATTTTAATTCGTTAATCAAATCTAAAATAGCCCTTGCAGTACTTTGTATCCTTTCTTCCGAAAAGTCAAACGCAACACCTGTATTTATATATATTTCCTGTATAGGTAAATTCCAATCTGAACTCGCTCCCTCTTCAAAGAAAGCAATCGCTTGTTCCGGATTCTCTCGATAAATTTGAAACAATTGCATCGCTCCTATTTGTGCAATTGCATATTCAATTTTATAAAAAGGAAACTGAACAAAGTGAAATGACTCGAACCAACTCGAACCAATTTCATTCTCTACTCCTGCAATATCAACTGATGAATATTGATACCTTTTACATAGTTCAATATATTTTTCATCTCGCTCTTCTGGTGAATGGTTTGGATTTGTATAAAGCCAGTGCTGGAATACATCTCCTGAAACTGACGATATTAATAACGATAAAGTACGATATAATTGAGCTCGCTGTACTTCTTTATAATCATCCTCTTGCGTATAAAAAATATTAAGCTTATCCATTAATAGTAATTCAAGACTAAGGGAATAAAGTTCCGCCACCTCTTCACGAAGGTATCTTTCCTGCATACTACTTTCATTGTTAAATTGTTTATAAAAGTGAAATGCATGCCCCAATTCATGTATTAATGCATTAATTGCATAAAATGAAGAACTAAAATTAGAATAAACAAAAACGTCTTTACTATGAGATAAGGTAAAGCAAGCAGCTCCTGGTGCTTTATTTTTCCGTTCTTGTACGTCAATTAATCCCGCTTTCCTTATATGAGTAAATTTCTCATGAAAACATGAATCTGTCTTCCGCAACATTTCTTCAATTCCATCCAATAAATCAATGTAATTTTCAAATGGAGATTTTTGCAAATTACAAGGAGCAAGATCCCAGGGACGATACGTTTTTACATCAAGATTCTTTTTAAAAAGACTTCCTAACTGTTTCCAAATTGGTACAACACACTTTTCTATCGACTCATGAAACTTAAAACAATCTTCAATACTGTAATCTCTATTTTTTTGTTTAAAGGCATACTCACTATAATTATTAAACCCTGCATTTAAAGCCATCTGATTCCGTAATTGTACGAGTTCCTTCATAATACAATCTATTTCTATTTTCACTATACTTCTTGCTTCGCACAAAGCATACCAAGCTTTTTCTCGTATAGCTCTATTCGGGTTATCTATCTTTGCTTTTACGTATGCATACGTCTTTTGCTCGCCTTCCCAATTAATAGATATGTTAGACATTATTTCTCTATATTTCGTAATAAGTTCTTGCTCTTTAACGGAAAGCGCAATGTTTTTTTCATTAAACATCTTACTCTTCAAAAATCTTACTTTTTTCATAAATCCATATTTCTGCTCATCTAATAAATCAGAAAACAGACAATCTCTAAATTTCTGGTCAAATTTTGCATTGTATCTTTTTAAAAGTGGCTGAATTGTATTTTGGTTATACATATGTATATCACGTATATTACTATCTTTTGTATCTCTATACATAGCGATTAAATTGATCGTTAACTCCTCTTCTATTTCTGCGTTTAAACGCAGCTCTTCCGAAAGCCAGCTCTCTAATTCTGAAACCGACGTAATATTTCGCTCTAAAAGTGACTGTAATTTACTCTCCAAATCATTAAACATACACAACCCTCCCGTTTTTAATTTTCTGTTTTTTAGAGATAAAAAAGGACAAGTAGCCAATCTGACTACTTGTCCTTGCTGTTTATGTGTACTCAATAAAATTAAGCTTGGAATGCTTCTGTTAATACTGGTACGATTTGTTTTTTACGAGATACAACACCTTTTAATGTAGCTGTGTTGTTTTCTAGTGATACGTTGTATGCTTTCTCAACAACGTTTGCTGCTTTACCGATCGCAAGACCGACAGAATCGTTAGTTAAGATATCAGTTACAACGAATAAGAATAGGTCTAAACCTTTTTCTTCTACTACTGCAGAAATTACTTTTTCAAGTTCCGCTTGGTGTACAAGAACGTCGTTTGTATCAACAGCGTTTACTTGTGCGATTTCAACTTTCGCATTACCCATTTGGAATTCTTTAGCGTCAAGAGAGATTAATTGCTCCATTGTTTTTCCGCTTAAGTCAGCACCAGCTTTTAACATTTCTAAGCCGTAGCTATCAGCATCTACACCAGCGATTTCCGCTAATTCACGAGCAGCTGCTACGTCTTGTTCTGTGCAAGTTGGAGATTTGAATAGTAAAGAATCTGAAATAATTGCAGATAACATTAAACCTGCAACTTCTTTACGAATTGTAACGCCATTTTCTTTGTACATTTTGTTTAAGATTGTAGCTGTACATCCAACTGGCTCACAACGATAGTATATAGGATCGCTTGTTTCAAAGTTAGCAATACGGTGATGGTCAATAACTTCTAACACACGAACTGATTCGATATCGTTAGCACTTTGTTGACGCTCGTTATGGTCAACTAAAATAACGTTGTCCACTTCGCTTGCTACTGTCTCAACAAAACGCGGTCCTTCTACTTTAAAATAGTCTAACGCAAATTGAGTTTCACCGCTGATTTCGCCTAAACGTACAGGCTCAGCATTCATTCCTAATTCTTTTTTCAATTCTGCATAAGCAATTGCAGAACAAATTGCATCTGTATCTGGGTTTTTATGCCCGAAAACTAGTACTTTTTCCATGTTTTCCACCTCTTCATGAAAAGGATATCTTAAAGAAGCAAATATGACAATATTTAAAGCATATTTTTTTATAAATAATTGCACTTTCTTCTATATTTTTCATCATTTTCATAAAAAAAATCATCTAAAATGAATTAGATGATCGAAATATATGTTTCAATTAAAATAGTGTAGGAGCTTGCACTACGTTGTTAAAAGCGAAATTTGAAGCTAAGCCATTATTCACAAGGTTTACATCTATAACTTGATAAAACGCATTTCCAGTGTCTGCAATTTCCCAAACAGCTAAAATAAGATGGTATCCACTACGATCAGTTGGTACATTTGCTTCATGCGTTACTGTTGTCCCTGGTCTAGCCCCACCGTCATTTTTCACATAGAATGGCACTAAATCTAAATCTGATCGCGTTAAAGGTTTATTTGGATTCCAGCCTTTTTTCGTAATATAATATTTCCACTCTTTCGTACTATGAGGAGCAGTTAGTTTCCACTTGAATGTATTCGTCCCGCCATTTAACGTAACTTTCTTCCACCTATCCACAGTTTGAACATCTAAAGCAGGAAAATGACCAGCCCCTGCAATTTGTCCATCAGAAGGTCCTAGTTGCGGAAATCCCCCTATCCCTTCTACACTTTGTGGTTCATATTGAATCGGTCCACAATTTACATTTACCCCTTGCTTACATAAATAAGATCGGCTCGCTGGTGATTCTACATAACCATGAGCTGAAGCCTTTTCTGAAAATCCAAATGTTAATAATCCCGTAAGTAATACGCCACCACTTAAAATAACTTTCTTCATCTTTTGTAAACTATTCTTTTTCATTCTTTCATCCCCTTCCGATAATAAAGCGAAAATAACTATAGTTGGCTAGTCATCTTCTCTACATTTATTATAAGACGAGAATCATTACTAAAAGAACCCTCTAAAAACTTTCTCAAATTCATTTAGTGCGTTAAATTGATTATATCAATAAATTTATTTAACACCGCCAGAAAAATATAGACGGTGTTAAAATAGTTTCTTATTATTCAGTATGATAACCTTTTAATCACAATTTATATGCATTTATAATAAAGAACCGTAGCATCTAACTTTCCATTCGGAGAAATTGCATATCCTGGTATTGTTCCAACTTCTTGGTAGTCTAATGATTTGTACAATTTATTGGATGGATCTCCTTCTCTAGTATCTAATACTAAAAGAGACCTGTTTTCTTGCTTCGCTCGTTCCTCTGCTTTTTGCATAAGCAATCGTCCAATACCGTTACGTCTAAAGTTTGGATGAGTCATTAATTTGCAAATCTCGGCTCTATGAATTCCGTTAGGCTTTGTAACTAATTGTAATTGAATACTCCCTGCTACTTCGTTGTTTATTTTAGCTACATACAATATCACTTCTGGCGCTATGACTGTTTGCCAATACTTTGTTGCGTCTTTTTGTTCCAGTGGAGGCAAAAAACCAATTGATGCCCCATCATTTACAACCGTTTTCAAAAGTTTCGAAAGTTCTTCCATATCATTTTCTAGTTGCTTAATTTCTTCAATTACTAAATTTCGCATTACTTTTCCCCCTTTTGTTTCATTGTAACAATTTTTAAAGAAGGAATAATGAAATAATAAGATGAATTTATATTAAGATATGATTTTTTGTGAAAGGATAACGATATGAAATATATATTAGATAGAACGTACGCAAAAGAACTACTCGAATGGGCATATGAACAAAACCCGGGCCCTTGGTTTGAACATTCACTACATGTTGCTCATGCAACTGAAAACATAATTATAGAACTTATAAAAAAAGGGTATGACCTAGATGCTGACATAGCATATAACGCTGCCCTTTTGCATGATATCGGAAGATACAAAGGTTTTACCAAATCGGTCATTCATTCCTATGATGGTTATATGTATATGAATGATTTAGGATATGCAGGAAACGCCATTATTTGTGTGACACACTCATTTCCCTGTAAAAATGAACATATAGATATCGCAGCGGAATGGCATCTCGTTCCTGACCATATGAAAAGCCGGTTGGTTGCAATATTGAATGAACATAGTAACTACGACTTATACAATAAAGTAATTACTCTTTGTGACGCTCTTGCTGACGCGGATGGCTTTACTACGCTGGAAAGAAGATTAATTTCCGTTGGTTTGCGTCATGGTACAACATCTCATACATCTTTACATTGGAAAGGGTTTTATGCAATTAAGAAAGAATTAGAAGCTTTAATCGGTAAGAGTATATACACAGTTCTTCCTGATGTAGAGAATTCGATTTATGAAGATATAGAATACTAAAGTGAATACAAATTTAATTTCACATAAAAAAACGTTTTAAACATAAAGTTTAAAACGTTTTTTTATTCAATGCTTTTGATTTTTCAGTTCTGTTAAACACTCTTGCACTAAAGTTACCGCTTGACTCATCGCAGCTCCGCCAGCAAATGCTGCTGAAACACCACATGCTTCCAGAATCTCTTTATCCGAACATCCTTGATCAAGACAACCTTTTGTATGATAAATTGTACAATACTCATCTTGCGTTGCTAAACTAATTCCTAATGCAATAAGTTGTTTTTCTCTTTTTGTTAAAGCACCCTCTTGAAAACAAGCTTGCGTAAACGCATTATATGTCTCAGCGATTTCAGGAATTTGATTTGTAAAACTACCTATACCTTCTTTATAATGATGTAGAATATCATTTATCGAACTATGTTGCTCATGTTCCATCTTATTCCCTCCAGTCATATTATCCATACCTATTGTAGTATGCGATGAAATGGAGGCAATATACCTTCTTTTAAATTAAGAATTTTCAGTTAATTTACGTTATAATTTTAAATTATCATCTACAATAACTTTTTCTTTCAACCTCTTTACTTCTTTCTTCCCAAAATGTTAATCCTTCAATCCCCACATTTTTAGGATTAAATACTGGATCTTTCCCTTCTTTTTTCTGCGTTTCATAGTCTTTTAACACTTTTAATGCGATTTTACTTAATAATAGAATCGCGATTAAGTTTAACCATGCCATACTACCGATTCCTAAATCTCCGAGATTCCATAAAAGCGACGCTGATTCAACACTACCGATGTAAACCATAATTAAAAATCCAAATTTTAAAACTGGTTTTAACCAGCCATACTTCAATTGACGATCTAAATAAGTAAGTGTCGTTTCAGCGATATAGTAATAAGCGAGTAACGTTGTAAATGCAAAAAAGAAAATTGCAATTGAAATAAATATTGGACCAAACCCTGTCATCACAGTTTCAACTGCTTGTTGCGTATAAATTGGACCTGCTTCCACATTTCCTATGTTTTTTACAATAGCGCGTTTCCCTTCAGGTATAACATTATACATACCTGTAATTAATATCATAAGAGCTGTCGCTGTACATACGACAATTGTATCGATATATACGGAAAACGCTTGAACTAATCCTTGTTTTGCAGGATGCGATACTTCAGCAGCAGCCGAACTATACGTCGCTTCTCCGACACCAGCAACGTTTGAAAATACAGCGCGTTTTACGCCCCATGCAATAGCTGCACCAACAATTCCACCAAACATTTCATTTACACCAAATGCGCTAGAGAAAATTAAAGCAAACATACTTGGAATCTCCGTTACATTCGCAATTAATATGATACATGTAACAATTACATAACCAATTGCCATAAATGGAACAAGCATTTGAGAAACGCCAGCAATTCTCTTTACACCACCAAAAATAATTGCTGCTAGTAACACGACTAAAAATATACCAGTTATATATTTGTTAATACCATTAGAGTTTTCAAATCCAACTGCGATACTACTAGATTGAATACCTGGTAATAACACGCCATATGAAAGTGTTACAACTACCGCTACAATGACTGCAAACCATTTCATTTTTAAACCTTTCTCAATGAAATATGGAGTACCGCCGCGATATTCATTCCCTACTTTACTTTTGTATACTTGAGATAATGTTGATTCAACAAACGCGCTCGCTGCCCCTAACAAAGCCATTACCCACATCCAAAATACAGCTCCAGGCCCGCCGAAAGCGATTGCTGTCGCTACCCCTGCGATATTACCAATTCCAACTCTTCCTGATAAGGCTAAACAAAATGCCTGAAAAGATGATATTCCCGTCTCTGAACTCTTTCCTTCAAATAATAGTTTAATCATCTCTTTAAAATAACGAATTTGCAAAAAGCGTGTTGCAATCGTGAAATATACGCCTGCCCCTAATGCAAAAACAACTAAACCGATACTCCACACTTGCCCTACTAACCATTCTACTAAATTTTCCATCCAAATCCCCCTTATCATTCTTTTGAAAAACAATTTTGTATATAAGAAAACGGACAACTATTATCAAACTTTCTAGTTGTCCGCATCTTTCATTATTTCATCCCTCAATTTTTGTCAGTAAAACGCCCTATTACTTTATATTTACCCAAACACTTTTCACTTCTGTATAATTATCAAGCGCATATGAACCTAATTCGCGGCCAATACCAGATTGTTTGTATCCACCAAATGGTGCAGCTGCATTTTCTAAGTTATAATCATTAATCCACACTGTTCCTGCTTTTAATTTATTTGCCACTTGATGACCCGTTTTGATATTTTGCGTCCATACACCCGCAGCAAGGCCATAAGATGAGTTGTTCGCTCGTTCAATTACTTCTTCTGTCGAATCAAATGGAAGTACAACAACAACTGGTCCAAATATTTCTTCCTTAACGATTGTCATATCGTCTGTAACGTCTGTGAATACAGTTGGCTTAACGAAATAACCTTTTTCAAGCGCACGTTCACCACCAGCCGCAACTGTAGCACCTTCTTTCTTCCCTTGCTCAATGTAATTTAACACACGCTCTTGTTGTTTCTTAGATACGAGTGGACCCATCTCCGTTCCTTTCTCCATACCTGCTCCAAGTTTTACGTTGTTCGCCATTTTCACAAGTGCATCTACTACAGTTTCATAATGTTTACGATGAACAAATACACGTGATCCTGCGCTACAATTTTGACCGTGATTATACATAATACCTTGGAATGCACCACTAATTGCTTCTTCCAAGTCCGCATCTTCTAAAATGATATTTGGTGATTTGCCGCCAAGCTCTAACGTTACATGCTTAATCATTTCTGCAGACTGACGCATAATATACTTTCCTGTAACAGTAGATCCTGTAAAAGCAACTTTATCAATGTCATGATGATTTACAATTGCCGCTCCTGCTTCAGGACCAAATCCTGGTACAAAGTTTACAACACCGTTTGGGAATCCAGCCTCTTTAAAGAGTTTCGCTGTATACAGTAAAGATAAAGGCGTTTGCTCTGCTGGCTTTAATACAATCGTACACCCCGTCGCCAGTGCAGCTCCCATTTTCCAAGAAGACATAACAAGCGGAAAATTCCACGGAATAATTTGTCCTACAACACCAACAGGTTCATGTCTCGTATAATTTAAGTAATCTTTTGAAATCGGGATTGTTTGCCCAATAATTTTTGTAGCCCATCCTGCGTAATAACGATAATTTTCTACAGTCGCTGAAATATCATCATCAAGTGCTACTTGATATGGCTTTCCATTATCTAAAGCTTCTAGTTGCGCTAATTCTTCTCTATGTTCTTCAATTAAATCTGCTAATTTATAAATAAGATGCGCTCTTTCAGCAGTAGTCATTTCTGCCCACGGACCAGATTCAAATGCAGATCTTGCCGCTTTTACTGCAGCATCAATATCCTCTTCTTGCGCTTCACATACGACTGCTAGAACCTCTTCTGTTGCTGGATTGTACGTTTCAAACGTCTTTCCGCCAATAGCAGAAACAAATTCGCCATTAATAAACATTTTAATTTCTTCATTTAAAAACGCTTCCACTTTTGGTTTCAGCTCAATATTTGTCTTTAACATTATGTTCTCCTCCTTATTTAAACAGCTGCATGAGCTGCAATATTTGATAAAATCGTTTGAAGCTTTTGATCTTCGTTAACAGTTAATCCTAGTCTTGGATAGCGAGAAGGTCCTCCCGCTTGCCCATGTAATTCCATGGAACGTTTAACGATTTGAACATATTTCCCTGACCCTTCAAGAAACTCGCAAAGTGGTAAAATAGCATCGTTTATTTCCCATGCTTTTTCTAATTCACCATTTTGAAAATGCTCATACATTTTTGTAACGAGACCAGGAACGATATTTCCTGCTACTGAAACCCATCCCGAGGCACCAACTAAATATGATTCCATAACTAAATCTTCAGAACCACAGAAGACTTGGAAAGCCCCTTCACTTTGTCTTACTAAATCTCTTGCTTTTCGAATATCTCCGCTAGATTCTTTAATATGTGTAACATTTTCACACTCTTTTCCAATACGGAGCATTAGCTCTGTACTCATATCAACACCAGAAGTAAATGGATTATTGTATAACATAATTGGTATATTTACAGAGTTTGAGATTTCTTTAAAATGAAAATAAATCTCCTCTTCCTTCGGTTTACAATAGTAAGAGTTTATAATTAATGCACAATCCGCTCCGTGTGCTTCTGCATGTTTCGTATATTCAATTGTTTCTTTCGTCGTCTCTGCTGCAGTTCCAACAATGACTGGAATACGGCCATCAATTTCTTTCAACACGGTTTCTACCATTTTAAATCGTTCTTCTTTTGATAAACTTACAAACTCTCCTGTACTTCCATTAATGATGACACCTGCAACCTTTTGTTCGATAAAGTAATTTACATTTTGTTTTACCCCATCCCAATTAATTTCCTGAAATTCATCCATCGGTGTTATTAATACTGGAAATGCCCCTTTAATTTTTCGCATATTTATCTCTCCTTATCACATTTTATTTTAATAAGAACCCTGCCGGAAATGGATCCGTAGGGTCTAATAGAAACGTCTGCATTCCTGTAATAAATCCTCTACTTTCAAAACGGAAAATGTATCCTAGCTCCTCCTTCTTCACTTTTTCCACAGTTATAAAACTATTAAATATACTTTCATTTTTAAAAGGTTTATCCGCCATATAATCATTTTTAAATAACGCATGAACATAGGAAACGATAGTAGAAACAAAACCTGGCGAACGTACGATAAAGTTATCTTCATGAAATGTAATCGACTTTATATGGTTCTTTTCTTTTTGCGAAGGATCTACTAAAATAAGCCTTTTTATTAGCGACTGTTTTTGTATAGCCTGCAGTGTAGCTTCTCCCCATCTTTTCAATTCTGGAATGTTTTCAACACGAATTTCTGGCGAATACGCACCTTTTTCTACAACTGCATATACTTTATCTGCTTGTATGAGAGAATAACTTACATTACCAACCTGTAAATTTTCCTCAATCAAATAGCAAAGTTTGCTTTCAAACGAAACAGATATAACTTCATCATTCTCTACATACGCATGAACTAAAAATATTCCAGATAACGTTTCAATTTTATATTGATTGGACTCTCTCTTTTTTAAATACCCACTTTCGAGTAACATCGTTATTACCGCAACAATGCCCCCATAATGAAGCGGAATCGAACCTTCATGATTAAAAAATAATACAGCTGCATCTACTTCATTATGGATAGATGGAACGACAATACACCCATTCAAACCAATAAAACCACGTGGTTCATTTAATAAAAGCTTCATCTCTTCTGCTAATTCACCTGAAAATTGTTCATTTAATTGCTCCAAACTGTAGTAGTATTTGCATGGTACGTCTTTCATTACACGAAATGCCTCGCCATTTACATGTACGTCTACTGCTGTATACATTTTTTGAATGTTCATTTTATATCCTCCGTTTCATGTTCCATCGGCGGAATTAGCAAAAATCCTTCTTTGAGTGGATCCATTTCATTGTAAAAAAATTTATGCATACCCATAAGCCAAGCTGACCCCGTAATTTTCGTTATGACAGCTTCAATATTTTCAACATGTGTCGTATTCACGACATATCCTTTAAATAAAGAACCAACGATACTCTCATGAATGAACTCTTCACCAATTTTGATTTCTTTTTGAGCGTATAATACAGCTAGCTTCGCAGATGTTCCTGTACCGCATGGGGATCGATCTATTCCGCCTGGTGGTACAACAACTGTATTTTTCACATGCGCACATTCATGAGTAGCATCTGTATAAAATTCAACATGTGTTAATCCTCTAATAAACGAATACTCTGGATGAATGATTTCAAACTTCTCATTAATTGTGTTTCTTATATGAATCGCCTTATCGATGATTGTAGATGCATTTTCTGGTACTAATTCTAGGCCTACTGAATTCGCATCAATAATGGCATAAAAATTCCCTCCATACGCAATATCAGCCTCTACAGTTCCAATGTCTTTGACGTGTACAGTAATATTTTTCAATAAAAAAGCTGGTATGTTACAGAAAGATACCTCTTTTGCTTTTCCATCTTGAACAGCAATATCTACTTCCACTAAGCCAGCCGGGGTATCTAGTTTTAAAGAAGTAATCGGTTCAACTACTGGAATTAAACCTGATTCAACTAACGCTGTACATACACCGATTGTATCGTGACCGCACATCGGTAAGTATCCACCTGTCTCTATGTATATAACACCTATATCAGCCTCAGGATGACACGGGTCTGTTAATAATGCCCCTGACATTACATCATGACCACGCGGTTCATTCATTAACAATTTTCGAATCCAATCATATTCCTTTTTCATATGTAACATCTTCTCTGCCATCGTCTCTCCAATCAACTTTGGAAGTCCGCTAATTAATGTCCTCGTTGGATTCCCGCCCGTATGTGTATCAATAGTCGTAAAGACTCTTTGTGACCTCATCCGTTTAACACCCTTTCTGTAAAACGACTCAAACGAAGTGGTTCAATAGGAATAATTGTCTCTTTTTCATTTAATAACTCTTCAATTACTTTCCCAGTAACTGCTGCAAGACTAATCCCATCCCCTTCATGTCCAGCGGCAATGAAATAATTCGGAATATGTTCCACTCGTGAAATAATCGGCAAATGATCTTCTGTCCACGGACGTAAACCAGCGTAAGAACGAATTACCATCATATCTGCCATTTTCGGATAAAAGCGAATCGCTCTATTTGCGATACATTTAATGACTTCATTGTTTATTCTCGTATGAAACCCTACAAATTCACGACTACTTCCAATTAAGAAATTTTGACTTTCAGTAGGCTCAAATACGAGCGCAACCCCGTATTTTTCAGTTAAAGCATCTACTTTTCTTTTTCCGCCAAATTTAGAAATTAAATAACCGAATTCCATTACTTTACGGCATCCTACATGTTGTTGCCTTGATGCTACTATAATATGCCCTTTTCTCGGTTCAATTGGTATATTTACATTTAACATCTGACCAATCTTAGGAGCCCACACACCGGCTGCATTTACAACTTGTTTTGCTGTAAAAGTACCATTCGTAGTTTCTACAACAAATGAACCATTCGTCTCTATTTTCATACTCTTTACTTCGGTCTGCTTAAAGGCTTTTGCGCCAAACTTTTGTGCCTCTGACAGAAGCGAGAAAGCAAGGAGATATGGATTCACAGTTGAATCCGTCGCACATTCTAAACCGCCTAATAAATCATCAGCAAAAAAAGGCGACTCTTCTCTTATATCTTGCCTATCAAGCATTCGAAACGGTAATCCAGCTTCTTTTTGCCGATCTACCCATTGCTGCGCAGCTTCCATCTCTTCGTCTGACTCACATACGAGAATACTTCCTGGTGCCCTATATTCAAATGAATGCTCTAATTTTTCACTTAAATCAGTTACTAATTTTTGACTTACTAAAGACATTTGACTATCAAACCCTGGGTCTTTATCAATGGCCAAAATATTCCCATCACACCGTGAAGACGTCCCGCTGACAAATTCTCCTTTTTCAATGATTGTTACGTCTCTTCCGTATTTTGAAGTGTAATAAGCGATAGAACACCCTATTATTCCACCACCTATAATTAAAACGTCGCAGTGCCTCACAATATACTCCTCCTTTCCCTAAACCTCTCACTTTCTTTTATGCAATTGACGTGCCAATTCTGCACATATACAATTTCCATAAACAATATTTTTATTTGTAAAAATAATTCAAATTTATAGTAAATAGGTGTATTATTTTTTTATCACTGTCAAATTTTTTATACATAACGGGAGGATATTATGGCATTTTCATTTCCGACTATACAAGAGTTTTTGGAAAGTATTTTAATCGATCATACATGTAGCCTTAATCACATTAAGCAAGTAAACGGAAGGTTTTATTATCTCCCTTCTACTACAGAAGAATATAATTGCGCCATTATTTATGTAGATGACTCATTCACTGCATTAATTGACGCTTTTTCTTATGAATTAGCTGTTATCATCCTTAACGAAAACGATGAGCCGATATTCTGTATAACCTCTCAGCAAATGATTCCATTTCTTTATAAGTCCTACAATGAACTACAGTCATTTTATAACACCGTAATACAAACAACTGACTCTTCTGTTACAGTCATTGATAGTAAAGAATGCGTTCGAACTTGGACAGATGGTGCTGAAAAAATATTTTCAGTCAACCATAATGAGATTATTGGGCAACCGATTACTCGTTTTTTTGATTATAAAGACTTGGAAATTTTACAATCTTTACATGATGGAAAAAATATAGTCGCTCAGTTCCATCAGCCTCGTCCCGATTTATTCGTATTAATTAATTCAAATCCAGTTTATTGTAATGATGAAATTATAGGAGCAGTCGTTTCAGAAACAGATGTTACAAATCAAGTCGCTTTAAATGAAAAACTATTTAATATGTCACATGAAATGCACCGTTTAGAACAAGAAGTGGCAAAGTATAAAGATGAATCCGATCCATTCCTTGCGATGAATGGGAAAAGTCCTGTTATACAAAGAACGATACAATTAGCTAGAAAAGTTTGTTCGGTGAAATCAACTGTTTTAATACTTGGGGAAAGCGGAGTTGGAAAAGAAGTATTTGCGAAAGCAATTCATGAAGCAAGTGAAGCAGCGAAGGCGCCTTTCATTTCGATTAACTGCGGGGCAATTCCAGAAGCTTTATTTGAAAGTGAATTATTCGGTTACGAGCGTGGGGCCTTTTCTGGAGCGAATAGTAAAGGGAAAAAAGGTAAAATCGAACTCGCACAAGGCGGTACTTTATTCCTCGATGAGATTGGCGAAATGCCGCTCGATATGCAAGTAAAACTGTTACGTGTACTACAAGAACGAAAGTATTACCGAGTTGGCGGAGAAAAAGAAATTAATATTGATTTCCGCATTATCGCTGCTACAAATCGGGATTTACAAGAAGAAATGAGAAAAGGAACTTTCCGAGAAGATTTATATTATCGTTTAAATGTAGTTAGCCTGCATATTCCACCGCTGCGTGAAAGACGAGAGGATATTATCGAACTCACATACTCATTCTTAAACGATTTTTCAATCAACTATAACAGACCAATTCGTGACTTACCTTCAAGCATTATGCATGAACTGCTTCATTACAATTGGCCAGGTAATATTCGCGAACTTCGAAACGTTGTTGAACGGCTTGTGGTATTCGCAACAGACGGAATTATAAAACAAGAATATTTACCATTTCATACGACTGAAACTTTAGACAACCATACAGCTCATTCCCTATTACTCAGCAACAATAATACAATCCTTTCTTTACAAGAAGAGATGGATGAGCATGAGAAAAAAGTTATTGAAAGGGCTTTACGAATTTTAAATGGGAATAAATTAGAATGCGCAAAACAACTTGGCGTAACAAGGGCTACTTTATATAACCGTTTAAAGAAACTCGGACTTCAATAAAGAATCAGTATGCACCAATCAGGCGTTTACAGGTAGCCCTCTCCCCTCTATATTGGCATGATTTTTGCATATATAATTTGTGCAAACCGAACTAGAGGAGGAATACACATGACCAATAAAAACAACTTAATCGTTTGTCGTTGTGAAGAGGTTACATACGGACAACTTCAATCGACAATTGCTGAATATAACTGCTCGGCAAGAGAATTAAAACTAAGAACACGTGCTGGCATGGGATTTTGCGGTGGTCGCACATGCAGAATAATGATAGATCGAATGATTGAAAATGCGAATCCTGACGTAACTCTTAATGAACTACCGTTAAAATATCAACCACCAATACGTGCAGTTACTTTTGGATCGGTAGGTGAAAGTAAATGAGTAGAATTACACATCACCCTATTTTAGGTACTTTACAAAGTAGTGGGCGTATTACTTTTCAATTTAATGGTCATCAATACGAAGCATATGAACATGAAACGATAGCTGCTGCCCTGTTAGCAAATGAAATACGGACATTAAGAGTTCATGAAGATAGCGGGACACCGCGAGGTATTTATTGTAATATCGGGCACTGTTCCGAATGCCGCGTGACAGTAAATAATCAAACAAATGTACGCGCATGCTTAACTGTTGTAGAAGAAAACATGGTTGTTGAAAGCGGGAAACAGCATCCGAATATCGTGAGAGAGATGGTGAAAAAACGATGAGTGATGTAATTATCATTGGTGCAGGACCAGCGGGATTATCTGCTTCTATCTCTTGTGCTCGTTTCGGACTAAAAGTGCTCGTTATTGATGAATTTATGAAGCCGGGCGGGAGATTGTTAGGACAGTTGCATCAAGAGCCTACTGGAGAATGGTGGAACGGAATAGAAGAATCGAAGCGACTTCATGAAGAAGCAGAATCACTTTCAGTACATATCAGGTGCGGTGTTTCGGTCTATAATTTAGATAAAGATGAAAACAATTGGTTTGTACATACTAATATCGGTACGTTAGAAGCACCGTTCGTACTACTTGCTACTGGTGCTGCGGAATATTCTATTCCCCTTCCAGGCTGGACACTTCCAGGAGTGATGTCAATTGGAGCAGCTCAAGTTATGACAAATGTTCATCGCGTGCAAGTTGGAAAAAAAGGAATCATTATTGGTGCTAACATTTTGTCTTTCGCCATTTTAAGTGAATTGCAATTAGCGGGAATTAAAGTAGATCATATTGTACTCCCTGTAAAAAGCGAGTTAAGTCAAAAAGCTGGTGAACCTGAAGAAGTTTTAAACTCTCTTTTAAATGCAGCACATCTCGCTCCTTCTGCTATTTTACGAATAGGTAGCCACTTTATGAAATATGATTGGATTCGAAAAGCTGGATTAACATTCTATCCAAACAGCGGAATGAAAATAAACGGAACGCCACTTCACCTTCGGAAAGCAGCTCTTGAAATTATCGGAACAGATCAAGTTGAAGGTGTACGTGTTGCTAATATTGACTCTAAAGGAAATGTTATGAATGGATCAGAGAAAATATATGAAGCAGATTTTGTTTGTATTGCTGGGGGATTATACCCACTTGCCGAACTTGCAGCTGTAGCTGGTTGTCCCTTCCATTACATTTTAGAATTAGGCGGACACGTTCCTCTCCATTCCGAAACAATGGAAACCCCTCTTCCTGGTTTATTTGTAGCTGGCAATATTACAGGCATTGAAAGCGGAAAAATTGCGATGGCGCAAGGAACAGTTGCAGGTCTATCAATTGCTAAATATGCAGGTGAAAAACATGATATAGTCGACCAACAATTATATCACGCCATTCAAAACGTTCACTCTGTTCGTCAGAAAGCTGCAATTCAGTTTAATCCGATGGTAGATATCGGTAGACGAAAGATGAATGAAATTTGGCGTGATCATTCTTCTACATATGCACATACTAAAAAGAGCTGCTGAGATTACTCTCAACAGCTCTTTTCTCTACTCATCTGAGTTATTAAATTTCGCTAATGCGTAAATACCTTCTTCATCATCTAATTCAAGTTGTAATCTCGCTGCGAATGCATTGACATTATATTCTCTGTCAAGCAATAAACGTAATGCTTCGATTAAGTTTGCTTGAATTAAAATTTGCTGGCGACCATTTACCTCTACTTCCGCAGAGAAACCGTAGTCATCGTCATACATGAGTTCAACTAACACTTCTTCTGGACCCACTTGTCTTTTTTCAGCGATATATACGCAAAGCGCATTTATTAATTCTTGTTCAGAAATTTTTATTGTTTCCATGCTACTTCATCTGCCTTCTTCTTACGTTGGTTCTTGAAGTATTTAAATGCACGAACTGCTAACATTACGATACCAGCCATTACTAACATATTTACCATAAATGCTAATACAGAACCAAGAGCTCCCATATTTGCAAATAAGCTACCCATTAGTAAACCACCAAGACCACCTAGTAATAAACCTTTCATAAAGCTTCCTTTATTACTTTTTGGTGCTGTGTTTGTTGCTTTCGTTTTTGAATCTGGAGTCGTTTTTTGAGAATTTACATTTGAGTCTTTTTTGTTTAAATCAACTTTTGACTTTTGACCTGAACTTGGTGTAAATGATTTTTTACCAGATTTGTAACTTTTCGCTGCCGCATGATCTACGAACATAAAGCTGCTAGCTCCAAAGATAACCATGAATGCTGTCATTACTGCTACAAGTTTTTTCAACATATTATATCCATTCTCCTTTTATATAGATATATGTGAAATCTATCTTTCTAGTAAATTCAGAGTGATAGATTTGTTTTTAAAAACATTTTAAAGGTTCTTATGAACTTATTATATGAACTTTTGTCGAAATATGCAAGTATTATTTACTTTCAACAGTTTGGTGACAAAGGAAAAATTAAGCAAAACAGAATTGACTTTAAATGAAACAAAACATATTATAAGTTCATAAGAACTTTTTATTATTTTGGAGGTGAAAAGATGGAAACATTTCATCTCACACGAAACGAAATGGCTACCCTTCTTCTATCACTAAGAGGATGGAATACGAAAAAGCCTCTCGGTATTTTACAAGAAGCTTGGGCGAAGTCACATAAAAAAGATATTGAAAGCGGACAAAGCGTTACAGCTTTTATTACTACCGCACTTTCACCTATTTTTGAAAAGCTGATTAAAATTGACGATACTGACGTCGGTTTTTCTTTAAATGAAATAGTCGCACTTGGCAATCAGATTGAAAACACAAGTTTCTCTGTAACTGCTATGCAAAACTGGGTGAAACGAGATATAAAAGAAATGATTGGCTCTCCTCAAAAAGGGAAAAAATATTCAATTGAACAAGCAGCCTTACTATTCATTGTCGAAGATTTAAAAACAGCACTTGATTTCGAATCCATTCGTAAGCTATTACGCCTTATCGTAAATGACCCAGCCGATCGAAGTGATGATTTAATCAATCCTGTTCATTTATATGTAGCATACTCTTCTCTATTTGAAGAACTCAATCAAGGGAATTGCTTACAATTAAATGCAACAGATACCGTTCATACAATTGAAAACATCGTAAAAGAAAAAGCTGATAAAATCGCAAGCAAGTTTGATCAAATTAATAATGAACAACGTGAAGCGATTCGTAACGCCATTATTATTGCGACCCTTTCTGTACATACCGCTTATGTACAAATGTTAGCAAAGCGTTACGTAACAGCAACGTTATTTTTACAAAATTTAGATGTGAAACCGTAAAAAAATAGAAGCAGAATTGCTTCTATTTTTTTAATGAAAACAAGCAGCTACCTGTCATATATGTAGATGCGTGTTTTACTTCAATCTAATTCGTTTTTCGTCTATATTTCATTTCATATAAAATGGTGGTATTACGTACACCTGCAAGTAATGTCATTTTAGGTTTCAAACCCTTAGTTTACATTATATTTGGAATTAATCATTTACATTTTCTTTTTATACTGTTACCTCTCCCTTAATTCTATGCATATTAAATACCTTTACTTCATTCTCTATATACGATTTTATTTTTTTAAATCCAGCTTTTTCATAACACCGAATTGCCCTCTTATTATCTTCCCTAACTTGCAATAGAACCGCTTGTATATCGGGATCTAAAAATGATTTATTAATAAAATACTTTGTAACCTCTGTTCCAATCCCTTTTGAATATAAATTTGAAACGCCAATGAGAATAGAGTATTCCATCACATATGTATCCTTATATTTTGTCTTTTTTAATCCAACTCTACCTATTACTTTATCCTGCACTATTATTACATGATAACTTGCATAAGACCGCGCTAATTTTTTAGTCCAATACTCCCGAAGTTCTTCTATTGTATATCGCTTAAATGGTTTCATATCTGCTATGTTATGTAATTCTTCGTCGTTATACCATTCTAATATAATTGGTAAATCATCCAATTCTAGAAGACGTTCTTTCCAGTTCACATTTCCACCCCATCTATTTTATGTTTTCAAACCAATTTAAAAAGAATATGCATATTCTTTTTTAGGTAATCTCACTATCTGTTGAATAAAAGGGGATTTTTCTATAATATCCTCTAACTGCCCCTCACTATAAACGTAAATACCCCCTACATATGAACTGTACGCCTTTTTCTCAGTTATTATCGCTAAATTGTTATTTTCCTTTTTAAAATCACCCTCCACTCCTTTTTGAAATGATAAACTTTTGGTTGGTGAAACATACAGTTGAATTAAAGATACTATTTCAACATCATCTGATTTTGCAAAGCACTGTATTTCATTTAAAATTATTTCATCTTGTAACGGAAGAAAGTCCTCTACTACTAACTTCTCTTCTTTATGAAAGAAATTTTGTATTTCCAGAGTATGGAACGAAAGGTTTTTCTCCATTATCTTTTGAAAAAAGGATTGCAACAATAAATCTTTTCCTATTACAAACGGATGACCAAAACCATTATTATAAAGTTCTTCTTTCATTTTCATTAGTTGTTCGATCAAAGGGATTCCAGATTCTTCAATTACAAGTTTACCATTAATAAAACGTATACTAGCAATCAGTTCTTCAATTTGTAAGCCCTCTAATTCAAGCGTAGAATAATATAAATCTCTATTCCAAAAATCTAATTGATCCATTCCTAATGAATTAAATAAGAGCTCATCTATAATTGGAAAAACTCCATCTTCTGTTAAAACTTTCGTTACATCATCTAACAATCCAGGTGTCTGATTTAAAATCGTACGTATTTCTTCGTCCTCCTGAATGATTCGTACCGTCCACTCACCATGATCTTCACCCGATATTTGCTGAAAACAATGTGAATACGGACCATGTCCAACATCGTGTAGAAGGGCTACAGTAGATACTAGCTTGCGTTCATATTTCGATAAATGTATGTCACCAATCTCAGTAAGATGTTCTATCACTTTATTTACTAGCATATATACACCTATCGAATGTTCTTCTCTTGTATGTATTGCGTTCTCATGTAAAAAATAAGTATGTCCTTGTTGTTTAATATACGCCAACCTCTGAAATGCTTTTGTATCTATCAATCGAAGGATATCTCTATCACGAATAGAGATTGGTCCATAAATCGGATCTGTAATATACATACGTCCCCCTCCTATTTTTGTAAATTAAAGACCTATATCATTATACTTAATTTTCAGTCTATTATCATTGATATATGAGAAATTTTTAATAATCTTTTCATTAACCCTTCATGAAAACGTGGCTTATATCCTTTACTATAATACTTATGAGAGACATAAAAGAATTGAAATAGCAATCCCCTATGTAAATAAGGTATAATCTACATATAGTGAACCTTTTACGTCGTTAAATAAAAGGTTCTTATACTAAAAAATTCATAAACTAGAAGGTGCAACAATGTTAAGTAGTTTTATTCATTCAGTATTAACGTTTTTTGAAGGACTAGGTTATTGGGGCATTATGCTTGGACTGATGATTGAGATTATTCCAAGTGAAATTGTCCTTGCTTATGCAGGATACTTAGTATTCAATGGTAGTATCTCATTTATAGGCGCAGTTGTATTCGGTACAATTGGCGGTGTTATTGCCCAAATCTTTATTTATTGGCTTGGACGATACGGCGGCCGCCCTATATTAGAACGTTATGGAAAATATATTTTCATACATAAAAAACAAATAGATGCTGCAGAAGATTGGTTTAATCGTTACGGAACTGGTGTCATTTTTACAGCACGCTTCATTCCAGTAGTGCGGCATGCGATTTCAATTCCTGCTGGTATTACAAAAATGCCATTACTACGTTTCACTACATTAACAGCCCTTGCGATTATCCCTTGGTCTATTATTTTCATTTATTTAGGTGAAAAACTAGGTGAAAATTGGGAGAATATTAACGATATTGCTGGGCCATATGTGAAATCATTCGCAATTGGCGGTGTCATACTCGTTCTTTTATACTTCATCATTAAAAAATGGACAAAAAAACGTAAAAATCTTGCTTAAGATAATAAATAAAAACCGCTATACATTCATTACGAACTATAGCGGTTTTTTATGTTTAAATTGACTAATCTGTAGAAATTACAAGAAAACCCCTCAGTTTAACATTTACATGGATAAGCAACAATTCACTCGTCCATTTCGTATATTATCTCAAAAAGGAGTGATTCCCCTATGCATTGGCAGCAAAAAATACCATACTTAATCGGACGCCCTATCGGTATTTCCTTCATAAATGGGCAAGGAACTTCTGGCGTATTATGTTCAGCGCATGATGGTCAATTATATGTATATGAATACCTTTATCAAGCCCAGTTCGCAATGAAACATTATGATTATAGACAGATTCAAGATATACATGCATTCCCAAATTGCCCTCACCAAAATCCTCTATACTAAAAAAATCGGAACGGCCATAGCCATTCCGATTTCTATACTTTATTTCTCAGAATTAAATTTCTGCACTGCTTCATCAAAATAAATCCAACCTTTCCAGCCCAAATGAATCGTATCTTTTAAGAAATACTTATCATATTCATGACCAGAGAAATCAACTACTGGATATCCTGCTTTCTCAACCTGTTCTCGAACTTTTTTATAATACACTTCACGGCGTTCTTTCGGAAAGCCAGTATAATCATACCAAGGCCCATTTACAGGTACAGAAATAAAGAGTGGTTTGACATTTTTCTCTTTAAATAAATCTAAAATAATTTGCAAATCATCATATTCTGGTGATTCATCATATGTTTCATTTGCTCTAAAGTTTTTTAAACCTTTTAGTTTTTTCTTCAGATTATTCTTATGATAATACGGATTTTCAATTCCGAATGTATTTGTAGTAGACTCAGCTTTCCCTTCTTGTTCTGCGTGTTTACGTGCGTCTTCCCAAGAAATTGAACGAAGTCCGATATTTGTTTTCTCTTTCATCGGTTCGATTTTAAATAAAGAGTTAAATAAATCTCTATGATCTAAAATATTTCGATGCATATAAGCAAGTGGTTTAACTAAACCTGCTTTTATGTTATGTTTCGTATCATTATATACAATACCTTCTAATGAATTTTTTAATATATCATCTTCTTGAACAACTTTATAATCTAATAGCCGTTTCGCGATTTGCTTCTTCATTTCTGGATTTATCTCATCATTAAAAATAAAATGATATGCTTGTTGTTTGGAGAAATTATTAGTGAAATCCCCTTGTGATACACCAGTCTTTGTAAACCATTGTGGTGAAAGAACAAAGACTACTTTTTTACCTTCTAATTCATCCATAGTAGATGTCATATTTAAAATATGAGCTAAACTTTGTGTACCGCCAGTTCCAATTAAAAACGGTGTAAAACCAGCTGGATTTACTTTGAAATAATTAGACGGATGATATGCATCCATTCGTAAAAATTCTGATGAACCGTACATCGGTAAATACTGTGAATTCTCTAACATTTTTTGCTGTAAGAAAACACTTTGTAATTTCCCTTTTTGTAAAGAAGTTGCCGCATCTTCTACCTTCTTATCACTAATAAGCGGTACTAAACTTTTCGAGGGGATTAGAATGATAATGAAAAAAAGCACACACGCTAAAATTATAGGACCAAAAGCATGCTTCATTTTCATCTTTTGTCCCTCTTTCTATCGTTATTAAATTGTAACCCTTGTTTTTGACACGTCATCTTTTCTCTCCTTTTTATCTATACATGTTCCATTCTATTTATCTATTATATACATGTATGTATTTCCTTCCTTGTTCTATTAAGTCCTATATAAATAGCGCAAGAAAATGTTTCCATAGAAACACGTTAATTATACAAGATTATACATAAATTTCACACTGGAATTTTACTAATAATTTTATTTTTTAACAATGAAAAAACATATGAAATGTCTAGAATTCTTTGGATGATGTATGGAGTTCAAAATATGATAATAAGCGCCCGTTATGATTAACTTCATGAGTATATATAAACCCGAGCTTTCGTAAAAGTTTTTTCGAGCTCTCATTTGCTACTTTAACTCTAGCAATTATTCTTGTTACATTCAAAGTCTCTATTGCATATTTAATAGAAGCCTCTGCTGCTTCTAATGCATACCCATTCCTCCAATGTTCTGGGTCAAGGAGATACATAATTTCTATTTCACCTGTTTCATCTACCTTTCTTAAACCACAATGTCCTAAAAGCTTTCCTGTTTCACTATTAAATAACAACCATACCCCGAAGTCATACTGTTCCCAATGTAAGATAAGTTGCCCAATATAATCATTTGTTTCTTCCTTCGACATTCCTCTTGATTTAGCCAGCCATTTGCCAACAGTATCTTTTTTTAATATGTTATAAAACTGATCAATATCTTCTACAATTGGTTTCCTCATAAATAATCTTTTTGTATAAATTACTTTCTCTTCTTCAAACATAGACATCATTTTCCCTCCAAATACTGTTTACAGACTAATAAATTATACCATGAACTATTTTTCTAACTTTAAATAAGAAAAAACAGACTATCACATACGTGAAGTCTGTTTCCCCATTCTTTTATTTTTGTACATCTGCCCATTTTAAACTTGTAGCTGGACCAAATTGATGTACATATAAATCTTTCACATATGATTTTTGTAAGTAAGATAATCCGCGCTGGAATACCGGTGCAATTACTGCATCATCAAGTAGCATTTTTTCAGCATCTTGCATTGCTTTCCAGCGAGCCTTTTCATCATTACCTAATTCTGTTTTAATCTTCTTAATTAACGCATCATATTCTGGGTTTGCATATTCTGTATTATTGACGCTACTTCCAGAAAGGAATACTTCTAAATAAGTCATTGGATCTGGATAATCCGGTAACCAGCGTGATAACGACATTTCATATTCTTTCTTCTTCTCAAATGCTAATTTTTGCGTATGTGGTTGTAATTTCACATTCACTTTTAAGCCTGGTAAGTTTTTCTCAAGCTGCTCTTTAATGTACTCTCCAACTTTTTTAAAGTTTTCTAAGTCATAGTTTAATAGTTCTAACGTCACTTCATTTGTACCTGTCTCTTGTTTTGCTTTCTCCCAATATTCTTTCGCTTTTTTTACATCAGTTTTATTAAACTCACCTGCCGTACTTCTAAAATCTTTTTTGTCTGGGCCCTTTAAAAATCCTTTTGGTACGTAATAGTTTGCTGCAACCGATCCATCATTTAAAAATGAATCTGCGAGTCCCTTTTTATCAAAAACTATACTTAGCGCAAGACGTGCATTTTTATTTTTAAGAATCGGTACATTTTCATTAAATCGGAAGAAGTACATAACTGGATCTGTGTATTGTTTTAGCTCTTTATTATTTTTATATTTATCTACGAATTCAGTTGAAATGACAGCTCTATCAACTTTATCTGTTTCGTATAAATTTACCGCAGTTGAAATTTCTTTAACAATTTGATAGTTTACTTCATCTAACTTCACTTCTTTTTTATCCCAATACTTATCATTTTTCTTCATTGTAAAGCTCGCTTCATGCTTCCACTCTGATAAGGTAAACGGTCCATTATATACCGCTTTATTTGCCTCTAATCCGTATTTATCACCTTGCTCTTTCGCATATTTTTCGTTAATTGGATAGAAGGATGGTAAAATTAATAATTTCGTAAAATACGGTACAGGATGTTCTAGCTCTACGACGAATGTTTTATCATCCTTCGCTTTTACTCCTAATTCATCTAGACCTAGTTGTTTTTTATTTATCTTCTCAGCATTTTTCACATCGTACGCAATGTATGCATATTGAGAAGCGGTATCTGGATTAATCAATTGCTTCCAAGCATATACGTAATCATGAGCGGTTACTGGATCTCCGTTAGACCATTTCGCATCACGCAATTGGAATGTATATGTCTTTCCATCTTTACTCACTTCATATTTTTGTGCGCCGGCTTCAATTACTTCATCATTTTTCGATAGACGGAATAGCCCTTCCATTACGTTATTTAAAACGTTAAACGAGACCGCATCTGTTACTTTCCCTGAATTTAACGACGGAATTTCACCCGTTTCTAGTAACTGTAATACTTTCTTCTCACCTTTCGGCTCTGTTGCAGTTTTTTCTTTTGCGCAACCAACTAAAAATGAAGAAACTAATAGAGTACTAACTAATGAGTAACGAACAACTTTTTTCATTTAAAAACCCCCCTCTATTTTTAAGGTAAGTAACGACGAGCACCAGCGTATTCTTCTATATATCCTGGTGTATTTAGCGGTATAATCTCTACCGACCTTTCAGCTCTTGGTGAGTGAATCATATTGCCATCACCAATATACATTGCAACGTGATGGACACTACCTTTCCCTTGATCATGTGCAAAGAAAATTAAATCTCCTTTTTGTAGGTTTTCTTTATCAACTGCAACCCCTGCTCTTGATTGCGGTCCAGAATCTCGCGGAATTGTAATGCCGTGCGATTTATAGATCGTATGCGTGAAGCCAGAGCAATCAAATCCAAAACCACTTGTACCAGCCCATATATACGGTAAACCTAAAAACATTTTCCCTGTGTTAATTAAATCATCAGCGGTCGGTTTTGGAATATCAGTTTGAGAACGGTAAACTGTTCCATCATTTTTTCGTAGCCATGCTTTCTGACCATTTGGCAACAATACACGATATGAAATTGTGTCTTCACTTAATAACGGCAGTCTTGTATTATAACTAACTTCAAGTGATTTATGTTTTTCAGAAGGATTTATATATAAAATCGCTGTTGGATTTGTTATTAACACAAAAGGTTCATTTGTTTTATCTGCAAATTCTTGATTATATGTTAATTGCTTTTCAGGCATCCAGCCCGGATAACCTTCTTCATTTCGTGGTGTTGGCTGTCCGTGCACTAATACCTTCACCCACTCGCCTTTCTTATCAATAACAGTTACTTCTTGACCGAGTAACGCTTGTGTTTCTAATTTATTTGCATTTGTTAACCATAGTTTCTCGTCAAGTGTCATTGATTTCGTCCATTTCCATAGATCCACTGGATTTGTTGCACTCGGTGTATCGATTGGCCTTAATGAATCAGGTGCTGTCCATAACGTTGCAGCAGATACATCTATAAATGCTTTATTATCCTTCTTTTCTTCAGCATTTGCCGATGTAAACGATGAAAATATAAATAAAGTTGTTAAAAATGCAGTTCCTACTTTTTTCATATATATCCCCCTTAAAAGATAGTTTCCTAGTCTCTTCTCCTAAGACTTACTATTCACTGTCGATTGAAGGTTTACCTTTGATCCAGAATAAGTCATTCCTTCCGGCTCTTCCATTAACCAAAGCGGTGCATCAAGATCAAAATAATGTATATTAGGATGCGCTGCCGCTAAATGTGCAACAGCGCTAACGGAAAGTGAAGATTCCATCATGCTTCCCACCATACACTTCACACCAGCTGTTTCTGCGATATCTGCAATACGCCATGCTTCACGTATGCCACCACATTTCATTAATTTAATATTAATGAAGTCTGCATATCTTCCTTGAACGAGCTTTAATGCATCACTTGCTGAAAATATACTTTCATCGGCCATAATTGGCGTTTGCACACGATCTTTGACGTACTTTAACCCATCCCAATCTTTCGCGTGTACTGGTTGTTCAATAAATTCTATATTTAAATTACGATTTTCCATCTCTTGAATGATAGAGACCGCTTCTTTTGGACTCCAACCTTGATTCGCATCTAAACGTAATGTCGTATTTCTTGGTACCACATTTCGAATTGCCTCAATACGTTCCAAATCTAAATACGCCTCTTTACCCACTTTAATCTTTAATGTTTGAAATCCTTTTTCTATATGTTTCTTCGCTTCTTTTGCCATTAATACAGGCTCATCCACACTCACTGTAATATCGGTATAAATTTCTTTCTTCCCGCCTAACAATGCATATAACGGTACATTTTGATATTGGCAATATACATCATATAAAGCGATATCTACCGCTGCTTTCGCACTTGAATTTCCAATACAACTCATTTGAATGCGCTGTAGTAACTGCTGAAACTGAATGATATCTTGACCAATTAAACATGAACGCATCGGTCCTAAAATCGCTTCTTCCATTCCACTGGTGAAATCACCCGTAATAACTGGTGTTGCGGCTGCAGCCCCCTTACCAATCACTCCTTCGTCTGTATGAATATAAACATCTATACTTTCAATTTCTGTTACAGTACGAAGTGCGGTTTTAAACGGTGTATGAAGTTTTACACGTCTACGATTTACTTTTACATCTGTAATTTTCATTTCGTTCATCCTTTCGTTCTCCAATGAAGTGAAATTTTAATCCACCGGAGATTTATACCCACAGATTATTAGGTAAACCTATTGGGCTTTTACCCTCCTATCTCCCTACTTTGTTTTCGTTTACTTTTGATGTAGGACGATAATGTGAAATAAAAAAATCCAGCCATAAGAATGATTCTTACGGCTGGATTTTGTCTATGATTGAGTAGACAAAGCAGCAATCTGATTATATTTTTTCTGTGCATCTTTTAGCGCTACAAGTAACGCTTTTTGAGAAGAGCCGAAATATCGGTTCTTTACTTCCATTACTAACGCCGGGTCATTTATATTTTTATGTAGAAATAAATATTTAACAAATTGAGATGTTAATGCAATTGTCGCTGAGCAGTCTGCATCTACAATTTCCCCTGTATCCTTAACAAGTACAAATGCTACGAAATAGCTTTTAAACTTTTCAGTAATGGGATTATTTTGAGGTGCTTTCGCATCCCCTACGATATAAATTGTATTTGAAGCGTACACAGCTATCTTCCTTTCGTATACGAGGATAACGGGTTTCTTAATAGTCGTATGAGCGAGGAACTCAACGTTGATTAAAAAATGTATCCGCTTACCTTGTATTATAATACAATTGACAGAATTTTAACAACATTTATTTTAGTGCATATTCCATATTTATGAAAATAGCTTAAACTCTTCATTTTTACAATATGTGATTGTTCCTTGTACCATGACATTCATACATAAAAAAAACAGTTAGCGATGGCTAACTATTTTTTTCATTACTTGGGCATCACAAATATAGTTTCATTTGACTTAGAAAATTGATACTCTTTTCTCGCAAACTTCAAAATTTCTTCCTCATCGTCTGTTAAATTTTCTATGTTAGTCTTTAAAGAATCTTTATCTTTCTTTAAAGATACTAATTGTTCCTTTTGATCCGTAATCGTATCTTTCTTCTTATCAATTACTTCTTGTTGTTTCGTTAAAATATATTGAACGTACAAAGTAGTTGCTGCAATAAAAAGGACCATTAAAATAAGTCGCCTTAACTTCTTTTTATTTATCCTAAGCTTGTCACTAGGTTGTGATAATTGCTCTGGTATATTAGGAACATTTACTCGTTTGAGTTTCCTCATTCAAATCCCCCTAACCCATATTTTTCACTACCATCGGCACGTTTTCTTACTAGACTAGATTCTATTCTTATAAAATAAACTCCTTCCCAAAAATATCCCATAAATTAACCAATTAAAGATAGCATTCGACGACATTTCCATATTTACACCGATTTTTTTTATACATGCTGCTATAAAATAGTAGTTTCTGTAATTCTTTTTCTACTATTGTAGAAGAGTTTTTTTACACACAAAATTCCTTCCCTACATATCCATGTTATAACATGCTTACAAGGAGGGGAAATATGCATTACCGCACATTAGGCAAAACTGGAATAACTGTTTCTGAAATAGGTTTTGGGGCATGGGCAATCGGTGGTGATGAATGGGGACCTGTTAACGATAAACAATCTATAACTGCTATAAAAAAAGCAATTGAGTGTGGTGTGAATTTTATTGATACTGCGGATGTGTATGGTTTAGGACATAGTGAAAAGTTGGTAGCTACCGCGATTAAAGGACATCGTAATAATATTATCCTATCAACGAAAGGTGGTTTAATCGGACACCACTACGACCCTAATGGAGTTCCTGTATATGATACTCCCGAAAAAATCATCGCCGTATTCGAAACAAGTTTACAACGTCTTCAAACAGATTATATTGATCTTTATTTTTGTCATATTTGGTGGCATAATCGTAGAGAAACCGAAGCATTTCTACGTGCATTTGACATATTAAAACGTGATGGCAAAGTAAGAGCAGTCGGTGTTTCGACTCATGATTTACAATACATTCATCATTTCAATAACAACAACGAAATTGATATCGTACAACTTGATTACAATATATTAAATCGAAAACCAGAAAAAGATATATTACCATTCTTACAAGAGAAAAATCTAGGAGCTGTTATTCGTGGTCCATTAAAAATGGGCATTTTAACTGGAAAATTCACAAATAAAACAATTTTTCCAGATGGAGATTTACGCAAAGATTGGCCAAATGAAACTTGGTTTCAAGAAGACTTACAAACCGTAAAGAAACTTCGGTTGCTCTCAAATAAAAATCAGACCCTAGGGCAACTTGCACTTCGCTATGTACTCTCTCATCCGGCAGTAAGTGTTGTAATTCCTGGTGCGAAGTCAGGAACGCAAGCACAAGAAAATGCAAATGCATCTGTTCGCCCTATTTTGAGTGATGAAGAGCTTAACTATATTCATTCAATATAAAAAGCCCAATCCGGGCTTTTTAATTTGGCAAACTAATATCATACTCCATTCGTTTCGCTGTGTCCTCCGCAACATGCACACCTAACAAGTTTTTCACAATATGAAATGCCATATTAATTCCAGCTGAAATTCCGGCAGATGTTATAATATGTCCTTCATCTACAAACTTTACATTTTCTATAACTTCAACATTTTGAAACTCATTTTTAAACTTTTCAATACTAGCCCAATGTGTTGTTGCTTTTAAACCTTCTAGTAAACCTGCTTTCGCCAGTAATAACGCTCCTGTACAAACTGAAGTCATCAGCTTTACTTCTTTCATTTGCTGGCGAATCCATTTTATTACTATTTCATTTTTTATTTCATATTCTCTAGCACCTAGCCCACCCGGAATTATTAAAATATCCACTAGCGGTAAATTTTCAATACTATAATCCGGCTGTACCTTCAATCCGTTCCTTGCTGTAATCATTTCCCCATTCTCACTAACTGTATAAACAGTAAATGGTTTTTCTTCATTCACCTCAGTTACAGAAAAAACTTCAAATGGCCCTGCAAAGTCTAACACTTCTACTTCATTAAATAAAAATATACCAACACTCCATTTATTCATCATAAGTTCACTTCCTGTTTCAAATGATGTAAAAGATGGTCATATCCTTTTTCTAATGCAATATCATACGCTGTTTTCCCATCATTTTTCTTAATCATCTTATTAGCTCCATTTTTAAGGAGTAACATAATTATTTCTTCATTTCCTAATAATGCTGCTTCGTGGAGTCCTATCCAGCCACCACTTTGCATAATATTTACATCTGATCCTTTTTCAATTAAGAAAGCGACAAGTTCACTTTGCTTGTTCGCAATTGCCGCTTGCAAAGGTGTATTTTCATTTTCGTTTTTTGCTCTACTATGTATATCTGCACCGCTTTCTAAAAGAAAACTCGCTATTTCTTTCTGTCCAAAATAAGCTGCTAAATGAAGTGGTGTCCAGCCATCTTCACTACATTCGTTAACAATACTTGGACTCGGCTTTATAAACTCCACTACTTTTTCCTTATTACCACTTATAACAGCTTGTGCTATTGATTGTAAATGCTCCATAATAATCTCCCATCCTTCATAGTATTTAAGCATCCCCCTTCTACATGTTCTATTAATTACTACATTTTCCTTTTAAAACCTTAAGTTTACATAATAATATTATACATTACTTTTTGTGCTTAATGTTGAATAGCAATAATGTTAAAAATAATACCTTTAAACTATGAAGACTATGATTTCATTAGAGTTACTGAAAAAAGCAATTAAAAAAACTATACACATAGTTTTCATCATATTCGTTCAGTTGCATGAACTAAAACAGGTAATGTTTATTCTGTGCTATTCATGCTTTCAACATATCAAATAATATTATTCCAATAAAAAAACAATCCATTTTTAAAATGGATTGTTTTTTTATTTCTGTTTTATGCGGTTTATGTTATTTTTGTATTTTCAATGACGAAATAATTACGTTTACAAAAATGAAACACTACTATTTTAGTCCCTCTTATACTAAGTTTTTCATTTGAAAACAAAAACTTATTTTCGCCTTACGATTGAAAAAAACGTATGTAAAACTTTCTAAAACAGCTGCCTTATCATACTAATCTATAGCAATTCTGTCTTCTTCCCTTACCTGTTTCCTTTAACACATACGATTTTAAAACAAGCGCCGTTAATGAATCTGTTAGTGTTTTATATGATAAATTTGATAATGCCAATAGATCGTTCGTATATAACATTCTATGCTTCTCTAATAATAATAGTACTAATCGTTCAGACGGTTTTAATGCCTCATCACTTTCTAGTATAAAGTCTATATTTTTCATTTCTCTAATTATTACTCCTTATATAAAAAAATACTTTAGGTGCTAATTTAATATAAAAATAATACACAACAAAATTTGAAATATATTAAAATAACATTGCTTTAAGACACTATTATACTATAACATATAAAAAGCATTTGCCGAAATAGGAAATGCTTTTTATATTGCTTATATAATTCTTCAAAAACTACATTTAAAAACGGTTCGTCATTCTCTAAATATGAATGACGAACCGTCTTCCAGCTTCTTCTCAATTAACATGTTTTACCTTAAATATTTCTTGCAATATGCGGCTTACTGTAATGACTTGTTCCACCGCCACCTACTACTACTTTACCGCCTTTTTCAAAAATTAATAATTTACTTGAACCATCTGCAAGAAGCACTATTACTTCAGCATTATTACTTGTTGCTACATAAATTACATAGCCACTCTTTGATATACAAGTTTCCCAATTCGAATCAAATTCTGATCTTACTACACGATTTGAATACACTTGATTTTCAATTCTATCTTGTTCTACGTTTTCCAAATTTATTCTCCCCTCTTCCCTGTATAGTTATATATATTAAAATAGCAGTCCTGTTTAAAATAGCGACCGATTTTAACATAAATAGTATATGTAATTAGTAGGAGAATGCTTAGACAATGGAAACGAAATAGACTTCGAAAATTTTACAATTGAAACTTCTCTTTAATCATTTCCGCTACTTCTTTTGCACTCAAATACGTGTTATTAATTTTTATATACTCTTCTTTTTCAATTTCACCATGAAGAGAGTTTAATCTATGCTTTTTCATCGTTTCTTTCAAATTATTTTCAGACCACGCAATATCTCTTTTTTTCGGTTTATGTTCTAATCTATTCGGACTTTTATTCCGTTCTAATCTTTCATCTAATTCCGCTTCCAGCTCTACAAAATACACTGTCCCACCTTTTGATTCAAAAATACTTTCTACATGATGTATATAATCCCAATCCGATTGGAGGTCAAATGCCCATATATACGTAAAAATCATTCCAGATAAATCACTTTTAGATACTTCTTCAAATATTTCATTACGAAATAAACTTACTAGTCTTTTTGCTTCTGTCGTACTGTAATCAAAAATTGGACTTACTAAATCAATTGTCATGTGGTTATGAAAAAGTTTTAAACCGGTTAATGTTGCTAATTCTTGACCCACTGTCATTTTCCCAACTGCTTGTGGGCCAAATATTAATATAAGTTTCATTTATTTCCCTCCGATCTTTCTCTATAAACAATTACATAAAATTAAAAATAAGGCAGCCGATTTTGAATCGATTGCCTTATTTTTTTATTCATAGTATTAGTTCTATTCTTTTCGCACAGCTTCAAAAGTAAACATTTGATTTGCATTTGACGGTTCGTTTTTATAAGCATATTCAGCAGAGCAAGTAATATTAGAGAAACCTATACTTTCTAACAGAAGTTTAAACTCTTCTATTCCATACCAACGTACCGCAAAGCGTTGTAGTTCTGTTTGTACTAACTGTCCTTTACTCCACTTTTCATATTTCAAATATGATACAGTAACTTGGTTCAGCCAATCTATTTCAATTGATTTATTTTCTAATGTGATTCCGTCTCCGCTCGGCAAAGAGAAAGTCGATGTATGAATTCCCCCAATCTTCCAGTCATGCGGAAGCATAATATCTACGATTAATCGTCCATCTGGATTAAGATGTTCATAAAAACATTTCAATGCATTTATAGAATCCACACGATTTTCAATTAAACAAAAAGATCCAGTAGGAATGATAATTGCATCATATTTATGCGGAAGTGAAAATTGTTGCAAGCTTCCTTCATATAAATTAGGATGTAAGCCTCTCTCTTTACAGCGCTTACGGCAAGAATCTAGCATTTCAGGTGAATAATCTATCCCATCCACTTTAAAACCAGCCTCTAGAAGCGGAATGATGACACGCCCTGAACCTACTGCAGCTTCGAGGATTCTTCCTCTACAATCTTTTAAACGTTCTTTGTAATACTCAATATCACCATTTAAAGAATAACCGACAGGCTTTGTGTAATCATACAGTTCCGTACAAAGTGTACTATAAAAGCTAAACATTTATTTTCTCCTCCGTTTTTACGTACGGAAGATTTCAATTCAACTAATCTTCCTGTACCTCGAATTTTAATGAGATTTTGAAAGAGCTGACTGTCATAATATACCACTCACTTTCCATAGAATATAATGATATTGTATTACATAACCTTCCAATTCGAAATATAAAAATTAAAAATTCAGACTATAAATTAAAGAGCTTACTTTAGTAAGCTCTTTAGAAAAAATATTTATTTCACCATCGGCAATGTCACTTCACTTAATTTCACTGTAAGTTTCGTGCCACCTTTCGGTCTAATTGTATAATCATAATCACTTGCAATTAAAACAACTCCGATTTGATGCCCCACTTTAAATACATAATCATCTGGCTGCATGTCCCATGTAAATGTATAATCTTTGCCCGGTTGAATCGCTGTTGAATTTTCTATACTCTTTAAGTTTTGTGGATCCATCCAGCCTCTCGTTACGATTTCCGGCTTCGCTCCTCCATAGTCAACAAGTAATGCTGTTAAATTTGATACAGATCGATCAATATTTCCTGTAATTGAAATCTTTGGTGTACCACTTATACGCGTATCTTTTTGCAGTACAGGCATTGTATATACTAATCGATTTGCTACTTCTACTTCTGGGTTTGCTACTAATTGGTTTGATTTCATTTGTGCATCATCTAAGAATGAGAATACTTTATTAGCCGATCCCATACTTAGTGGCAAATTGACTGATTTATTACTTAAATACATACGGATTTTTGAAGGTACAGCCTCTGGATCTGGCCAATTTTTTATCTTTTGCCACGATTTATTTTCTCGTTGCACATCAACCATTGGTTCATCCATAATTCCATTTTCAATTCCGTACAACCAATAATCTAACCATTTATTTTGTGTTTGCTGCCAGTTATTACTTGATGTCCCACCATGACCACCTTGGTGTAGCCACATTTTACGAGGAACATTATTTTCCGCAAGTGCTTCCCACCATTGCGCGAACTGTTTCGTCTTAACATTCCAATCGTTTAAACCATGAACAACAAATACACTCGCATTTACATTTTTAGCATCTTTTACATAGTTACGTTTATCCCAAAAATCATTATAATTACCTGTTTTTCGGTCTTGTCCAGCCGTTAACTCTTTTATAACTTGTCCGCAAACTTCAGGATTTTCCCTTGTCAGTACTGCTTCTGCCATATTATCTGTATCTTCTCCTTGATATCCGCCTGGAGCAATGACTGCACCATTTGCACGATAATAATCATACCAACTACTAATTGCTGCGATTGGAATAATTGTTTTTAAACCTTCAACTCCAGTAGTCGCAACAGCATTTGGTAATGTACCATTATAAGAAACTCCAGTCATACCTACATTTCCTGTAGACCAATTTGCCTGAACTTCCTCACCCTGTTCTGTAAATGCTTTCGCACGACCGTTTACCCAATCAATAACAGATTTTGTCCCGAGTATCTCTTGCTCATCTCCAGTTGTAGGACATCCATCTGATTTTCCAGTACCGATACTTTCGCCTAAAATAACTGCATAACCTCTTGGCACGTAATAGTTCCCATACGAACCAAGATTAACCGCTCCATACGGTTTTCCTTCATACGCATACAATTCTTCATCTACATTATATACAGGAACATCTTTTAATCCAGATCGATATGGACTCATTTCATAAATAACAGGAACCTTCACATTCGGATTTGTCTTTGGACGCATAACTTTTATCGATACTCTGTCTTTCTTACCGTCGCGATCACTATCAACTTCTGTCTCTACATATAAATTTTCGATAATAGCTTCATCGAGAGAATAAATCGGCTTTGTCATCCCATTTTCTAATTCAATTTTCGTATTTTTAGTCTCTTCCTTCTTCTCTGCATGCACATTCATAGTAAAGCTAGGTATAATTGTTGCAGATAGCATTGCTGACAGTGTAATTGCCATTTTCTTTTTACTCAAAATGTTCCTTCCCCTTATTCGTTCTCTTTTACTATATAACAAAATAACTGAAAATTCAGTTTTATTTTTATATAAAAGTTGAGAAACTCAAAGATTTCTTATTAAGTAAAATTTAATGCAGGTGTGAAAGTATTTTCCCACTCCCCCCTTCTTTATAAAGTGAAACTTTAATCAGCACTCACCAATCGGGCGTTTACGAGCAGCAGGGCCCCCTCCTAACTTCTTTGCTTCCCCTGAATTTTGAAGTGGGGG
Organism: Bacillus sp. FSL K6-1218; assembly: GCF_038006445.1. Lineage (NCBI taxonomy): Bacteria > Bacillati > Bacillota > Bacilli > Caryophanales > Bacillaceae > Bacillus > Bacillus sp. FSL K6-1218. The sequence continues at coordinate 2,848,904 of NZ_JBBOVE010000001.1, forward strand.
TCTTACTGCCCGGCAAATAGCGGGATAAATAGAGAAAAAGACAACCGATATTTCTATCGATTGTCTTACATTCCATTTATTATTTTTCTAACTCTTTAAAGGTATCTTTCAAGTCTTTATCAGATACCTTTATATCTGCATTTTTAAGCAGATCTCTAGTAACTTGTTGATGGAATTGAGGATCTTGTATACGTTGCTGTTCTAATTCTTTACGAATATTTTCTTTCTCTTCCTCATACGGTTTAAGCTCTTTTTTATCCGTTAGCTTAATAATATGATATCCGAAAGAAGATTTAATAGGTTCACTCAATTGACCAACTTCTAACTTATACGCAGCATCCTCAAATTCTTTCACCATCATACCAGGTCCAAATTCAGATAGTTCTCCACCTTTTTCTTTAGAACCTGGATCCTCTGAATATTGTTTAGCCAATGCCGCGAAATCTTCGCCACTATTTAATTTTTCTTTAATTTCTTTTGCTGTCTTTTCATCTTTCACTAAAATATGGCTAACTTGAAGCTTTGGCTTATAGTGATTTTTAATATCTTTTTCCGTTACGGTTGCTTTAATAGCTTTTTCAAAAGCGAAAGTAAGCTTTAATTTCTCTTTCAACTGATCTTCATTTTTCACACCATTAGATTCCATATATGTATTAAAATTATCGCCCATCTTGTCTTTTAATTCTTTCAGTTGTTTCGTTATCTCTTCATCCGTAACTTTATATTTATCATTTAATACTTTCTCTACTACCATTTCAGATAAATTCTGTTTACCGTAGTTTTCTTTTAATTTTTTGTTAAAATCACTTTCTGAAATACTTCCTGATTTTGTAGTTACAATATTATCTGATGAACCACATGCAGATAAAGATAACGTCATACCCATTAAAATGCTACCAATTACTAATTTCTTTCTTTTCAAATCTGAATACCTCACTTCATTAAATTCAAATATAACTATGTAAATATAACGTTTCCCTGTGAACTTCACGTGAATTTAATGAAAGTAGAACATTTGCTAATTCTCCATTTAATACATCAATTTTGAAAATTATGGTGATTCATCCTGTATCGCTAATCTCTAAAGCTGTAAAAAGGACTAATATTTTCATCAGTCCTTTTTCACATTTATATAAAATTGAATTTCTCCATCTATAGAGGAAACTCCATATTCAAAACCATGCCTTTCTAAAATACTTTTCACTATCGCTAGACCTAATCCTGTACCTGATTTTTCTTTACTACGAGAAGATTCTAATACGTAAAAAGGCTCCCAAATTTTCTCGATATCTTTAATTTTATCCGTATGAATGCCATTTTTTATTTGGAAATATATACTTTTATTTCTATCTTCTAATGTAATTATTATGTTTTGATTTGCTGTATATTTTATCGCATTAGAAATTAAATTTTGAAATACCATTCTCATTTTATTTAAATCTGCATAAACGATTGTATCGCCCGTATTACAATTTACTTGCAAGTTAATTTCTTTCGAATCCAGTTCAATCTGATGCTTATCTAATATACTCTGGACAAGTGGTTCAATGGGGAATTCTTCTTTTTGTAAAATATCTCTTTCTAGTTTAGAAAATCGTAATAGTTCTTCAATTAAGTTTGATATTTGATCTGTTTGTTTAATAATTGTATCTACGTAAGTCCCATCATCTAATCCATCTTTAATCCCCATAGAGTATGCTTTTACTAATGCGATCGGTGTCTTTAATTCATGCGTTACATCACCCATAAATCGTTTTAAATGTTCATTACGATCAGTTAAATCTTGATGTGCTTCATGTAGTTTTTCACTCATGATATTAATACTATTGGCCAACTCTCCTATTTCATCATTCGTTTTCACTTTCGTTCTTTTAAACTGCAAATGTGAAATATCCTGAGCTACATCACTTAGCTCTTTCAGTGGCGTCGTTATTATTTTTGAAAGTATCCACACAAGTAAAATAATAAGAAGGAGCGAGAAACATACGATGTATAAGTAAAATGTATTTAACGTATTTATAATTTCATTTGAATTCGCAATGGAAGTCCCAATTAAAATTATCGTATCATCCTTCGCAATATATTTAGCAAAAAAACTCGATTTTACCTTTCCTTGATCGTACAGTTTATTCGATTGCCCTTCCGTCTTCACTTTCATGACTTCGTCTTTCGTAATCCAAAGTTTATTTAAAGTTACTTTCTTTTTCGTAAGTTGCATGCGTAACGCTTCGTTCATAGCATCTTCTGACTGATTAATCGGTGTATACGCAATTGTAACGTTGTTTTCACTTTCAATTTTATGAATAACATCCTCTATATTTCCCACTGTTGTATTTTGTATTTGTGTTGTAAATTTATTTAAGTTTTCACGTGTTTTATAAATATTATAGTTCGGTAAGAGATTGTTAATGAATAATAATGAAATCATAAAGATGAGAATAACAGTTGCAGAAATGCTGAAAAATAACTTTTTCCCAAGTTTATTCACTTTGTTCCTCCAAACTATAGCCCAGCCCGCGATGCGTCTTAATAATATTTTCTCCAATTTTTTTACGCAGCCTTCTTACATGTGTATCAACCGTTCTCTCTTCTCCAAAATAGTCAAATCCCCATACCATATCTAGCAATTTTTTACGAGTTAAAATCGTTCCTTTATGATTTAAAAAGCATTTTATTAATTCGAGCTCTGTTTTTGTAATTTCTAACTCTATATCATTTTTATATACTTTATTTTTGGCGAAATTTATCTTTACATCTTGTACTTGAATAATATCATCATGCTGAATAAGTTTTTTCGCTCGTGTAATTAGTACTCCTGGATGAAATGGTTTTTTTACGTACTCATCTGCCCCACTTTGAAGCGCCGCTAATTCATCTTCGCTTTCACTTTTCGCCGTAAGCATTAATACTTTTACGCTTGAATTCTTTTTTATTTCCTGACAGACAGTAATACCACTATGTTTCGGCATCATCCAATCCAAAATTGCTAAATCAATTTTTTCATCATAAAACATTTGAAGTGCTTCCTCTCCGTCTTTCGCTAATAAAACTTCGAAACCTTCTTTTTCAAAATAAGCTTTTAAAATTCTTAACATATCTTGTTCGTCATCTGCAATTAAAACTTTCATATTTTTTCCTCCATTGCTTTTAAACAAAAACCAATTGTATCATACAACATCTTTGTTACATGAATGTGACAGAAAAATATTTAAAGCTTTTGAGGGGATAGTAATGGTGAGGTGTTGTATTATGATAAAAAAAATCGGGGTCATTTCTCTTCTTTTATTTCTATTATCAACAAATGCGTTCGCAAAAACCAATCAACAAATTGAAGTATTTGATTGTCAAAAAGAAATGGTCATTCAAAAACAATCTTTAGATCCAGTAATCCAAAAAGAAGCAGTTCAATACGCTAAAGCAATAACCGGTCCATTTAAAAACTTAAATGTCGTTCCAAAAGATGGCTATATGATAAAAATCCCATTATCTAAGCCGGTTTCTATTACTAATCAATGGTTACACACTACAATAGACGAGGTACTTATACTGCTCCCACTAAATGAAAAGCCTTATATTATGCTTTATGATGATGAAAATAATCCACATTTTTATTATGTAAAAGGTAAACCAGGATTATTATTGAAACAAATGAACGTTAAAACGTAATTGACTGAAAAGGAGTCACCTTATAAGCTAAATTTTAAAAGCTAAGGTGCTCTTTTTTATAATAACAATTTAGTAAATGAAATTATAAAAGTTGGTTTTTAATATAAGGGTCGCAACTTCATATATATCAGCGATTTTTAAGATATATCGATTTACCAACAAAAACCCTGTCCGTAGCTATTCTTTGGATAGCAATCTCTATAATAGTTTGTAGTGACTCGATCCCTTATATAATCCCCCTTTTACAAATCCATTTGCAGTATAAAACACATCCCCTTGCTTCGTGTCAGCATGTAAAACAATCACTTCAAAATACTTTTCCGCATGACATAATAGTTGGTTTAATAATAAGTTCCCTAACCCTATACGCCGATAATCCCTTGAAATATAAAATCTCCTTAACCGTCCAATCTTATTGTCTTTTGTGTACGGATCCTCATTTAAACCTCCAACTCCAATTAACATATCACCTTGGAAAACACCATATAAACATTCTCCAGTTTTATTGAATACATTTATTTTGTTTTTATATTCATTTATTAGCCTTATAAGGAAATTAAAGCCCTCTTCTTCACTGTCTTGAACGAGATGACTGAATTCATATTCCATTAAATTTTCTATTTGTTGAATATGTATATCTTTCAAGTCCATTCCCCCTAAGTACGAAAATACCTAAAAATGCTCGAGAATCATTTATTCTGAGCATTTTTATGCTTGTTACTTTATTTAATTCATAGTATGCATATACTTCACTTCATATGTAAATCGATAATACAGTTGATTAATTTTATTATGAAAATATAAGAGCCTTGTTACAATCTAGTGTGTCGTAAGGCTCTTTAAAGTTGTTTAATTCTTATTGAACTAAAGCATCTGTTTGTTTAAGTGTATACATTCACCATTTATAATTTCTCTCAAATATACTATCAGTTTATATATTCCTCATTCTTCTCTAACAGGTTCAAGATAAATTATAATTTGTTAATCGATATGTTTGTGTAACCACTGTTCAAATATCTTTAACTGTTCTTCAGTATGAAAGTAATGTTCACCCGTCTCCATAATTTCTAATTCACAACAATGTTTTTTTGTAAAATAGTTAATAGTTTCAAGTTCACACAGTTCATCCTTAGCTCCGTACATAATATATGTATCTGTATTCCATGTACTAATAGGATGCTCTTTTACATAGCATAAATAATCCCAATATAACTTTTGACCAATAGGTGTCTCTATAGTCATTTCTTTTTGCAAAAGCTCCGGTGTTACATTAAACCATTTCATCATATTTTCAATAATCCGTTCCATATTAACTACTGGTGATAAAAATAATGCCTTTTCTAGCACATCATTTTGATAAGCTAAAAGACTAAAATACGCCCCCATACTACATGCAAATACGTTTATTTCTTTCCAATGTACTTTTGCGTAGTTCATAATTATAGATAATTCACTAACACAAAACTGTACTTTGCAAGGAGTGTTATCATTTTTTCTTTCTCCATGCTCAGGTAAATCAAAGCTTAATACTTGATAACCTTTTCGATTGGCTTCTTCAGCTAATATTTGAATAACTGCATCTTCCTTATTTGATATATTTCCATGTACTGCAATAAAAACTTTTTCACTCTTCTCTCCCCACAAAACCGCAGGAATATTACTAATTTTAAAATTATTTTTAAGCATATTCCCCTCCATAAAATAAGACATATAGGACTCGAAAAAAATGCACACACTTTATTTATCTCTGTACAGCAGGCAGTATCCGCTTTAACTCTATTAAATCATCTATTACTATATCAGCCTGAGCAAGTTCCTCTTCTTGCGCAAAATCAAAATTGCATCCAATTGCAAGTAAACTGTTGTCTTTCGCTGCATTTATATCAGATAGCCGGTCACCAACTACCGCTGCCTCTTTTATATCATATTTGTTCATAATACTTTTAACTAAGTCACTTTTATTTAACGATTGTATTTGTTCAATACTAAACGTTTCAGTCACCCACTTGTCTAAAGCATAATAAGTTACGATTGCTCGTAAATATTCTTTCAAACCATTACTAGCAATGTAAATTGAACAATTATTTTCTTTTATATATGTAAATATTTCTTTTACATTTGGATATAAAGCGCCTTTTCCGCTTTTTATGTTTTCAATAAGTCTATCTAAAAAATATGCATCTGTTTGTTCTCTTACTTCAATAGAATGGTCCGGTAATAAAGCTTCCCAAACTTTCGGTAACGGCACACCCATAATTTCTCTATATTTATCAATTGGTGTTACTGTATCCCATAATTGTAGTGATCTTAAGTGATTGAAAGTATCATCTAATGATAATTCTAAAATTTTATCTGTTTGAAATAACGTTCCGTCCATATCAAAAATTAATGCTTGTAACATCTCATTCTCTCCTTTTGAACTATAGTACAGTTTTACTCGTTATATTTTTAAGCATCTCAATAATAATTTCTGAGCAATAATTCGCAGCAGTTTTCGCGAAGTCATCATAAGAAATTTGAGCTTCATCATCTGCGCTGTCAGAAATACATCTTATAATGAGAAACGGTATATCATTTATGTAGGCAACATGTCCAATTGCTGCCCCTTCCATTTCTGTACAATGAGGTGCGTATTCGTCTATTAATTTCGCCTTTAACTTTGAATCTTCAACAAAACATTCACCGCTGACAATTCTTCCTTCATGAACTGCAATCTGTAAACTACTACTAATACAAGCTTTACGTGCTAACTCTATTAATTCCTTACTTGCGATAAATTCTTCCTTGAACGGAAATAAATTTTTCATTTGAGTTTTACTTACATCATGATGAGTAACGTTAGTTGAAATAACTATATCGCCGACTTTTACATCTGAATGTAATCCGCCAGCAACGCCCGTATTAATGATAGAGTCTACATCAAATTTATGAATTAATGTTTGCGCGCATGCAGCTGCATTTACTTTCCCTACACCAGAACGTGTAATAATTACTTCTATTCCCATGAATTCTCCAATATAAAAAGGCATTCCCGCTATTGTCTGTTCCTCTTGTATAACTAGTTTTTCTAAAAGTAAATCTATTTCAATTTGCATTGCTCCAATAATGCCGGTTCTGTTCATGTATGTAGTCTCCTCTTTATTTATAAGTCGGCCAATATATTATGTAATACACCATAATTTTCAGCTATCCAATTCATTTCATCTGCAAAGCGTGAAGGTGGTACACTATGCTGATCCATATTGGCATGGATCCACCAAGTACCAAAGCATTTGAATTGCCCGAACAATATTCCCTACTGGAAAGTCTACTTCATTGCGGTACCCTTCTAAAAATGATGCAACAAGACTCTTATTTAATACTCCGTCACTTAATGCGCACGATATAACTACACGGCCAATATCTAACTCTACATAATCGTAATCCATGCGATCAAAATCAAGAATCGCTGATACTTTATCATTAAGAAACAAGAAATTATCTACCCATAAATCACGGTGCACCCATGCCCGTTGGCTATTATGAAATTGTTCTGTATTTACCAATTGTGTTGCTTCTTGCTGTAATTTTATATAAGGGAGAATGTGCTCTTTTCCTAGCTTCTCTACTTCTCTCCTTTTATCTTCCCAATGTTTCAATCTTGCCTCTTTAGTAGGTGGAACAAATTTAGGATTTTCTCCTTTTATTAAAGAGCCATCATTTAACAAGTTATGCATATAACCTATCGTCTGACCAAGAGAGTGAATTTCCTTTTGATTCACTTTTCCTGGTGAAACTAAGCTACCTTCCTTATGTTCTAATACTATAAATCTTTCATCACTTTTTGATATATGCATTACATTATTTTTATAAATTAATACCCTTGGACAACTTACACCATTATTATGTAATCTTTGCTGTTGTTGTAATGCTTGTATTAAAAGGTCTGAGTTATACATTTTGTACCGTTCTTGATTATATTGCTTTAATACAAAATCCCCTGCATCCGTTTCGAGTTTCCACTTCAAATTTAGCCAACCACGATGAATAGGTATTGCATTTCGAATTTTAAATTCAAATAAAGTTTCACATTCTACTTTCAGCTCTTGAAAAATCATTGTAGCTTTTTCATTAGATAACGGCTCTATCATCTTACTTGTCCTTTCTTAACTTGGCATTCCTTTCACTCTCTCTAACATAACCGACAATAAAAATTTCGGAAGTACAAGTTGTCTCTTTAACCTTTTCGGCTGTGAGAGTAACCTATACAGCCATTCAGTTCCAGTATCCCTCATTATTTTTGGTGCTCTTTTTACAGTGCCAGATATTATATCAATCATGCCTCCGATACCAATAGATAGCGGAACGTTTAATGTTTGTATGTTTTCATAGATGAACTCTTCTTGTTTTGGTGAACCTAGTCCTACGAGTAGTAAATGCGGCTTGAATTGCTTAATTTTCATTTTTATTTCTTCTATTTCTTCACCATTTACAAATCCATGCTGTCCTTTAAACTGTGCTCCTGGGAACTGCTCATTTAATTTTTCTAATGCCTTTTTATTACTTTCTGGAGCGGCTCCAAAAAGAAAGACACGATATTCATTGTCGTTACAATATTTTATTAAATCGTGAGTTAAATCCGCCCCAGTAACACGTTCTTTCAAAGTTCCTTTTAATATTTTCGAGCCAATTATGACACCAATCCCGTCCGCTGTTATTAAATCCGCAGATAGTAACATCTTTTTAAACTGCTTTGATTTTCCCGTATTTCCCTTTGCAGACATAACAATTTCAGGATTTGCAGTTACTACAAACCTTGGTTTCTCTTGTTGTTCATGTAGCCAACCTTTTAATAAACTTATAGCTTTTGCATATTCTAAAGTTGAAAAAGGTATACCTTTTATAAACTGCTGATCCACTATACTCTCCCCTTACATAAGCTGCAAATATTCATCAATGTCTTTAGAAATTTGAATAAAAGCTTTATTCCAAAATTCATAATTTCTTATATCTATTTCAAAATGTTTTTTCATAAGCTCTTCCACTGGAGCCTTTCCTGTTTCTCGTAAAAACTCTTTATATTTCGAATGAAAAGTACTTTTACCTTCTTGAGCTATTTCTAATAAACTAAAACTTACTAAATATCCAAATGTGTATGGATAATTGTAAAAAGGAACATCTGCTATATAAAATTGAATATATTTCATCCATACAAACGGCTGGTATTCACTTAAAGCATTTCCATAAGCTTCTTTTTGTGCAATTATAGATAATTTCTCAATTTCATCAGCACTTAAAGGACCCTCTTTACATTTTTCATAAAATGTTTTTTCAAACTGATACGATGCTCGTATTGCCATTACATAATTAAAACTATTTCTTATTTTCCAGCTAAGTAATGACTTTTTCGTATCTTTACTATCCGTTGTTTCAATTAGATAATTTAAGAGTACCGTTTCAAAGAAAATAGATGCTGATTCAGCCGTACTCATTGGCAAATAATCATCTAAAAAAGATGTAGATTGTTCAAAACTCATATTATAAAAATGCCAAGCATGTCCTAATTCATGAGCGAGCACTCTTACACTATCTATACTCCCATCATAACGAATGGAAATTCGCGATTCTTTCTCACTGAAAAATGGAGCACAAAACCCACCTGGTGGTTTATTCTCTCTCGGTTCAGCATCTACCCAACCACTTTCTATCGCATTACGTGCAAATTCTGCTAATTCTTCATCAATATTCTTACATGCATCATAAACGTTTTGTATTGCTACTGAAAAAGGAATCATGACCTCATTACTTTCCTTTACCGTCATAAGTTCATGCCATGTAATTGAAACTTTCCCTTTCTTATACACGTTTAAAGCACTTACTAATTTATCAAGGTTTTCTTCTGTCGCATTCCACATTTGGAATAATACAGTTTCTGAAATGCCATTCGCATGAAAAGATTGTGTTAAAATCTCTCTATCTTCTATTTCACTACTCTTTGCATTACGCAATCTCCCTATTTGATTTAATACAGTAGCAAAGATTTCTTTTTCCTTATGTAAAGTATTTGTAAGTAACTCGAATACTTCTAATCTTTCCTTTTCATTTTCACTATTCATTGCAATATTATTTGCTTGTCCAAAGGATAATTGTTTATTATTGTGCTCTATTTCTATCCTATCCCGTAATTGTATGTACATATTTTCCCACGCACTAAGTTCATTTTTTATAAACTTAGTATTAATATTATCGGAAGTTTCTACTTCACTATGTTTTATTATTTGCTGTACTTCACTTTTTAGTTCCTTCACTTTCACATTCAATTTAGTAAGGTCAGATGAAACACTTTCTTCAACCGATTGACAGTACAAATAGTATTCTGCTTTTTCAATAGCTTGTATAAGCTTTGAAAGAACCTCTACATCTTTTGTTACAAAATATTGCTTTTTCAACTCTAAAATCGGAAATAGAATATCCTCATTCAAATACAATCGATTTAAATCCCATCTAGCAATTTCTTGCATTTTTATAGCCGCCTCCTATTTTTACAAATAGTTACAGATATTTCTTCCTACACAATTATATATGAAATAAAAAAATTTCGATATCCTTAAATATTCAGATTCCTATAAATACATTCTTATTTATACTCTTTTCTTCTACCATAAAGTATCATTCCACATAAAAAAAATACTCCCTCTACAAGATTGCATTTGATATAGGCTAACTTCAAAGGTTTCATCTTCATCAATACCATATCGACCGATTATCACAGATTAAAAAATAAAAAAGGATTGATCAAAAGATCAATCCTTTACTCTACTTCATTTAAGAAAAATAACGTTATAACGCCAGGACCTGTATGTGCTCCGATTGCTGCACCAATTGTATTTACGATAAATACTTCACAACCGAATCTTTCCGTAATTAATGATTTTAATGCTTCAGCTGTTTCTAAATCGTCACCGTGAGTCATACCGATTATTTGACCTTTAAGGTCTTTACCACGCTCTTCCATAATATCAACAATACGGCTTAATACTTTCTTTTTCCCTCGTACCTTTTCAAGTGGTACAAGTTTTCCTTCTTCCACGTTTAAGATAGGCTTAATGTTTAGTAAACCACCGATAAAACCAGCTACTTTACTTAAACGTCCACCTCTAACAAGGTACTGTAAGTCAGCTACAGTGAAGATGTGCTCCATATGGTTCATTAGAAAAGCGACACGGTTTAAAATATCTTCTTTTGATGCGCCGTCTTTTGCCATTTTAGCAGCTTCTAAAACGACAAGACCTTGACCAAGCGAAGCACATTTCGTATCAATAATTTCTAAATCTAAATCTACATATGTTTCTTTTACTTCCTCTTTAATGACAACTGATGATTGATATGTACCAGACAGTTCAGATGAAAAAGCTAAATATATACAAGGGTTACCTTCTTTTGCATAAGAAACAAATTTTTCTTGGAAAGTTTCAAGTGAAGGCAATGACGTTCTATAAACAGCGCCTTCTCTCATTTTTTGCAATAATGTAACTGACTCTAATGTTACTCCATCTAAATACTCTGTTTCTGCTTCATCATATACACGGAGTGGAATTAAATCAATATCATATGCTTGCAGCAATTCTACTGGTAAATCCGCCGCACTATCCGTAATGATTTTAACACCCATTTTTAAACCTCTATTCTGTTATAAATATAAAATAATAAAATAAAAATAGTACTTTTAAATTATATACGTAAAACTTAAATGAAGAAAGGAAAACACTTTATATTGTATGCACTATTCTTCAAAACTTGAACTGTTAATGAAAATGATTCTATTTTAAACACCTTTTTCTTATTATTTTCTATAACACGAGTAAATTTATAAGTATTTTGTATCAGTATATTTTACTTCTTTAACTTAATATTATCTTTTCAAATTTATACTGTTTAAAATTGAAAAGCCAAATCCAATAAATGAAATGGCTTTTCAATTTTCATAAAATAACCAAACTTTATTTTCCATCACATTGTTTGTTTACATTCATACTTTGGTGATGTTGAATATTAGTCCAGTTATGATAAATATTTATAGCCTGTACTATAATTAAAATAGTGAATATTTACCTGTAAGATGCACTATATCTAAAAAAGGTTAAACATTTTATAAAATATTTAATTTTACTAGTAAAGCTAATAAAATTTGGAGAAGAATTTGAACATTTACTGCTATGTCTGTATCTGTAGTCGTAACTGTAACATTTCTAGAATTTCTAATAACAGTTTCTTGTTTATTAACTTGTTTAATAGATGATTTTTGAAACAATTCTTGTGCTACACGGTCAGCTTTTTCACTATCTGCTATAGAAATACTTATTATAACCACAATAGCTGCTTGTAAAGCTGCTTGAATAGATAACGCAGCTTTTGTATCTGTAGTAGTAACTTCTACATCTGCTGAATCTACTATTGTAATAGATTCTTCAGAAATTTGATAAGTTTTACTTTCTTGTGCAGCAGCTTCTGAAACATTAGCGTTTTTAAAAGACGGATGAGGATTTGAAGAATCTAATGCACTCCACTTTTTATTTCCATCTGAATGACATGTTTTTTCCATAAGTTCACCCCCTTTCAATCTAAATAACTATTAACCTGTGATTGTATTTCAGAAACAATACTTTTAATTTGCTGCTTTTTTTCTGGCGATAAATTCTTTAATTTTTCTTCATTTATCCCATGCCTATTAAAAATATCTGAGAGTAAAAGGTCTATAATTATATTCTTTTGATCCTTATCAAACTTAAAGGAAGAGAATTTATTTAAATCATCCATTTACAATGTTCACTCCAATCAGTTTTTTTATAAAAATTTCAAATAACTACCAGCATTATATGTATTTAAATACAAAATGCTTGGACAAGTAACTTAATCTTTTATTTTCACTACTTTTTACTAATAAAATCAAAAAGCTGTCTTCTAATACGAAGACAGCCTTCCTTTACTTCACATATATAAGTTTTGTTCACTGTTAAATAATAAGTTTACCTTTGTTATTGTGTAGCTTTCCACACTTAATTTCCCATCAATCTTGAATATTAATTCAGTCATAATGAGAAGTCCAAGCTTGTACCAAATATTACAGCAAAAAATATTTACCTAAAGTGAACCTTATGGCTAAATATAAACAGAATTGACACTTTATAAAATGTTTAGTTTAACTAGTAAAGCTAATAAAATTTGAAGAAGAATTTGAATATTCACTGCAATATCTGTATCAGTAGTTGTTACGGTTACGTTTCTGGAATTTTTAATAAATGTTTTTTGTCTATTAATTTGTTTAATAGATGATTTTTGAAACAATTCTTGTGTTATTTTATCTGCTTTTTCACTATCTGCTATAGAAATACTTACTACAACCACAATAGCTGCTTGTAACGCGGCTTGGATAGATAGCGCAGCTTTTGTATCTGTAGTAGTAACTTGTACATCTGCTGAATCTACTATTTCAATATATTCCTCAGAAACTTGATCGATTTCATCTGTTTGTATAGCTTCTTCTAAAAAATTTGCATTTTTACTATATGAATAAGAATTTACTGATTCGGAATCCTGATTTATTGGCTCAGAAACCTGTTTTTTTGGTTCAAAATCTCGATTTAATGGATCACGTTTTTTCTTTCTTCTACAAACTTCACAATCACACATAAAATCACTCCTTTTAGTCTAAAAATTTAGCAATATGAAAATATTGGCTAACTACTAGCATTTTATGTATTTTTTAATAATTTGTTTGGACAAGTAACTTGAATTTATATTTTACTTCTAATTCTTTTTTGTAATAACAAAAAACTGCCTTCTAACAAGAAGACAACCCTCTTTTATTTCACATTTATATAAAAGACCCATACTTAAATACACTTAACTTCATATGATATATTGCATCCTTTCTTTTTAGAATGAGTAGTCGTTACTGAAGGGCACTTTTCGAAGTGCTCTTATATTTAATCCCCCCTTTTTCAGGAGGATTTTTTTACTAAACTCTAATACAATTTGCATCAACTAGGCTGGCGATTATCACATTTCCTTAAGAGATTCAATTAATACAGTAACTACTAATTAAAATAACGCTATGATCTCTATACACTTAAACAATATCGCGTTACCGAACGTATGAACTAATTTTTATTTTGACTATGTAACACTAAATTCACAAGATTATTATCCTATGTTTGGTGAAGCCATTATTTCAATGCCAGCAAACCCACACCTTTAACTAATAAATTAAACAAATGTTCTATATAATGAAGATAGCGCTAGTATTTCGAAGGAGGATGTATATGAGTATTCAATTGGCTACATCTAATGATCTAGAATGGATTAATAATCAATATGAATCGATAGGATTTGTACGAAGTGATTTAAAGAGAGATAAAGTTGCAATTATTACATATAACAACGAGTATGCAGGTGTTGGACGATTAGTCCAAATAGATGCAGATACTATAGAAATGGGTGGGATTTTTATTCTCCCTAAATTTAGAGGGCTACAATTAGCTGGTGAGCTTGTTTCATTTTTAGTAGAAACTATAAAAAAATCACAAATACAAGATGTATATTGTCTTCCTTTTGAGGAATTAGAAAACTTTTATAAGAAATATGGCTATACTGAAGTCGATACTACAAAAGAAGCAGTCCATCCAATTATTCTAAAAAAATATAATTGGTGTTTGGAGAACTACGATAAACACGTTCTACTATTTAAATTGTAAATGTAATAAAAAGTATATTCTCAATCGTTTTTCTATCAGTACTCCTAATTGGAGCCTAAGGATTAATCAAAGATATTTTATCTCTCCTTTTATAAATGGCTGATTAAAACTCAATGTTCCGTCAATACTATAGGTAACATGATTGTATTTCTCCATTCCCCCTTGGAGAGGAGCAGTTAGCTTTTGCTAGCTGCTCTTTTATTTTTTCAAAAAGCCACATAAATATCTTTAATTCCAAACATTCAAAAGATAAAATGTGATAAGATTGTTATGAAGATATTTACCAACTAATAAATACGCCCTAGACTTACGTACTAGGGCGTATTTATTTTTTAGTATGTAATTCCTTTACTCATCTATTATCCACAAAATAAATATCATACGCTTTATCAAAAACATATCCTAACTTTTCTGCTAGGTTAGCAGATGTAGTATTCGCTGCGTCCCAGTTTGGATACTTTCCATTTTCTAAGCAATCCAATATAAGAGCTGCACTAACTACAGTTGCCAAACCTTTTCTTCTATGATTGTGATCAGTCGCAACTTCAATTTCAATTCCATCATTATAAATACTATACGAGGATGCACCGCATACAACTTCTCCGTTATATAAAATGCTATAACCTATACCACGGTTTATATAATCTTCTACCGACTGAAATTGACTTGTAAAATCTTCAGAGATCTGATGTAATGTAGGGCTATTTGCGATATGCTCATCTATTCTTTTTAACTCATATCCTTTTGGAAGTATTGATATAAAAGACTGTAATTTTGAACGATTAAAACCTTCTGAATTTCGTTTGAACTTATAGCGTAAAAACTTATCTATTTTTCTTTCATGGAATGTTTCTAAGCGTTGTTTCCACTCTTCACTATTTACAATAACTAAAATTCTTTCAGGAATATTACGTAATAACTCTTCTGTTTCTTGCACATTTGGGTCTCCAGCGTAAAATGTGAAAATTCCTACCGTAACTTGTGCTACTGTTGGATTTTCAAGATCATTTACCCAAGCAGTACCCATATGCCCTTGTAAATAAGAAAGTAAAATAACGTTATTGAAATCATCAAACATAGAAACTAGTTTTTTTCTTGTATGTATATTCGCTTCATGTATCATTTACATTCCCGCCTTCTATAAAATCAATCTTATTCTAAATCTTTTAAAATAAACTTATATAATTTTTCAATCAATCATTTACCATATAAGAAAACACCTATTAAACTTAATTTTTATATAACTATAAATTATTCACAAATATAAAATTATTATAACATCTAATAAAATAAGAATGCCTCACTTTTTCGACTTTAGAACGTACATCTTATTATCTAAATAAAAACTATTTATTGATAAAGTTTTAACCATATATCCAATTAAACTGAATAAATGTAAGATTAATTTATAAATAAGCTTTTTAAGGGGGATTATAAAATGTCTGATTTCTATTCTCGTCTTTCAAAAAGTGATGCCGCTGTTCTTCTAGTGGATCATCAAACTGGTCTTATTTCCAGCCTTGTACGTGACTACGGCGTTGATGAGTTCAAGAACAATGTTTTAGCACTTGCTAATACCGCTAATTTTTTTGATTTACCAGTTATTTTAACAACTAGCTTCGAAGACGGTCCTAATGGTCCACTTATGCAAGAATTAATTGAATTATTTCCGAATGCGCCTAAAATAGCGCGCCCTGGACAAATTAATGCGTGGGACAATGAAGAGTTTGTAAAAGCTATTGAGGCAACTGGTAAAAAGAAGTTAATTATCGCAGGAGTAGTTACTGATGTTTGTGTTGCATTCCCAGCGCTATCAGCTGTAAAGGCAGGTTATGAAGTGTTTGTTGTAACCGATGCGTCCGGAACTTTTAGTAAACAAGTTGCTGATGCTGCCCTAATGCGTATGGCTCACGGAGGAGTCCAACTAATGAACTGGTTTAGCGTGGCAGCAGAATTACAGCGTGACTGGCGAAATGATATTGAAGGCTTTGGAAATTTACTTGCTAAACATCTCCCAAGTTACCAAAATATCATCGGAAGCTATAAGGCAGCTCAAAAAGAATTTAGTAAATAATTCAATTCTTGATCAAACATTATATCAGTTTTGGAAAACTTTATAAAAATGATAAAGACTGCTAAGAGCTAATTACATAATTAAAAAGGGCTGCTTAAATAGCCCTTTTCTTATTTGTTTTACCTATATTATCTGTTACGCCCTCACTATATTTAGATTACTTAAATAATTTCTCCCTAGCTTCACTGAAATAATTTATTGTAATAAACCGTTCTGTAATAGGAAATTACTCTTACCTATTAACAAAACACTTACTTTAATACTACAATCCACCTCATATATGTAAAAACCCTCAATATAATGTAAGAGGGTTAATCAATAGATATGTTATAACTCATTTTTATAAATAAAAGATTCCGTCTCACCGTTCTTATATACTTTAGTCAATTTAACAACCGACTTGTACGTGCTATCGTCATCCTTTATCATTTTTTTCAGCTCTTCTATTTCGGCATTACCAGTTCCACTATCTATTTTTAAACAGTTCGAAATAGAAAGGTATCCACTTGATGCCAATATAAAAATAAAAATTGCATCAGGAAAATTAATAAATAACAATCCGTAGTTTAAAGGATCTCCAGCTGGATGCGATAAAAGCAATCGAAAACCTAACAGTTCAGGCACTTGAACGAAATCCCTAGAAACAATCGCCTCGCCTACTATAGTAATTTGCTTTACTACATTCCCAAGTTCATCTGTAAATTCAGTACATCTAGGTGGATTAATTGTTGTTGCTTGGAAAGACACATTTAATTCCGGATTATTAAAATCGAAAAAGATTCTACTCCCCTCCGTTAAACATTGCGGGCAAACATTTCCTAGCAAGCTAAAGTCCTCTTCAATATATTTAACTTTCGATTTGCAACTACAAACTTTTCCTATTCGGATTGCATCAATTTTTGAGCAATCTACAAAAATAACCTCACTGTCTTCTTGTACGAATGATACAATCCCTTTCATCGCATTAAATGAAAGAAAATAGGATACAACGATTTCGTTTCCTGCTATTACAATACTTTCAACTTTAGTATACGGTTCTAGACTTTGTAAAAATTCACATATACTATTTTGGCAACACCCACAATCACGTTTCGGCTCACAATCCACTTACACTCCATCCCTTCTCTATATAGAATAGCTAATACATATATATGAAAGGAAAACAAAAAAGCTTGGACAATATAACTTTAACGTAGGAATATCGTTACCTATTCATAATATTAGTAAGGGAATTACACCAATAATGAGTAATAACACATAATTTTTACTATAAATACATATAACAATTTCATCTTTCATGAAAAAAACGTTATAATGAAGTGTAGCCTCTACGATTACGTTATAAAGGAGATTAAAACAATGGCTAAAATTAAAGTATACCAAGTAAAAGAAGAAAATATGGAAGCAGTAAAAAACATCATTGATGTTGAGGAACAAAACCCAACTGCTGAAAACTTACAAAATCTATATGCATGTGTATTAGAAACTGAAGATATGGCATTGCCTGAATCATACATTGAAGAAGATATCTTAATCGATTCTATGGAAGTTATGGTTAACGCTTCTCAAAGCAAAGTAAGAGACTTAGGTGCATACGATGTAATCGAAGTTCAAAACAAAGGTAAGAAAACACAAATTTTATTACTTGCAGACGAAGAATACGAAATTATCGAAGGCTAATCTAATACCATACATACGAAAAAGCTCCTTTCCAATTGGAAAGGAGCTTTTTCATTACGCTTTTGATGTTTCACTTTTTTTATTTGTTTGTTCTTTCTTAATTACCATACGCTCATTTCCCATAAAGAAGATGAATATGAATGCTAATCCAGCTGGTACCAATGCCCACATGAATGTTTGAACAATTGAACTAGAAAGAGCATCAATAATTTTATCTAATATTTGCGGAGGGATTTGAGATCTTGCCGATTCTGATAAAATGGCTCTTGAATCCCCTAATGTGTTTGTATTCATTCCCCCGCTCATACCTTTAAATGCTTCTTCTAATTGATCTTGGAAACCTGTTCTTTGGATCATTCCGAAGATTGTAATACCAAGTGTCATACCTAATGAACGAATGAAATTACTCGTCGAAGTCGCAGATCCGCGCTGTTCCATACCGAAATTGTGAATAGCTGCCATACTTAGTACAGAGAATGAGAAACCGACTCCAAATCCGATAATAATCATATACACTGTTAATAATGCACGACTTGTTTCTGGCGTTAATGTGCTTAATAAAAATAGTCCAATTAGCATAATAACCGCAGAAATGATCATAATGTTTCGGTAGCTAAGCTTTGTCGTTAAAAACCCACCTAACTGCGCTGTTACGACTGAGCCTAACATCATTGGTAAAAGTAATAATCCCGAGTTTGTTGCAGTGCCACCGTATACACCTTGAATGAATAATGGAATGTATACAGTTGCTGACATAAACGCAGCTCCGTAACATAAAGCAATAATTGTACTCATTCCGAACAAACGTTGTTTAAACATCTCAAATGAAATGATCGGTTCTTCTACTTTACGTTCAATAAAAATGAATGCAATAATTAAAATAGCGAATCCACCAAATAAACTTAAAATAAAGTTAGAATCCCAATCATACTTTTGTCCGCCAAGTTCAAGCGCAAACATTAAAGAAACTACTGCACCAACTAAAGTAATTGCGCCAAACCAATCAATTTTTTGCTTTCTATGAACTCGTGACTCTTTATAAAAGAATGTAATAAAAATAAGTGCTAAAACGCCAAGCGGTAAGTTAATATAAAATACCCAGTGCCAGCTTATGTAATCTGTAATATACGCACCAAGCAACGGACCAAAAATACTTGATAAACCAAATACTGCTCCGAATAAACCACCCATTTTCCCGCGCTTTTCAGGAGGGAAAATATCAAAAACGATAGTAAACGCGATCGGCACTAATGCCCCGCCGCCAATACCTTGAATGGCACGATAAATCCCTAACTGTGTAATATTTTCAGCAGTACCACAAAGTGCCGAACCAATCATAAAGACGATTAAACCGAAAATAAAGAACCTCTTTCTACCATACATATCTGATAGTTTTCCGAATATCGGCATACCTGCCATTTCTGCGACCATATAGGCAGAAACGACCCATACAAAGTTTTCAAGGCCTCCTAAATCACCAACGATTGTTCCCATCGCTGTTACGACAATGGTATTATCCATTGATGCCATTAAAATACCTAGCAATAAGCCCGCTACAACAAAGCCGAGCTTATTATTCTTCTCAACCATATCTCTTGCTCTCCCTCATACTACTTATATTTGTTTATGTTCCTTTACGACTGCATTACCTTTTTGATTAAAACTAGTATGATATTCTACAACACTAATTTCACATCCGGGACCAATTGTAACATTATTTCCTCTTACTACTTCAGCAATCGTATGCTCTAAATAAATCTCATCTCCTTCAATGATAGACGTTTGGAGGCTTCCAGCATGATTTGTAAATGGAATAAATCTCACTTTTTTACGAACGGTAATCTTCTTACCGCCAATTTCTCTTACTTTGCTACCTTCATAACGAAGTAAAATTTCAATATTTTCAGCATTAAGTAATCCATCACTTTCAAGGCCGCCAGTTAGTGATAGTTCTTCAACTTCAATATCTCCTTTTACATTTAAAGCGCCTTTCACATCTACGAAATCACCAGTTAATTTCCCCTTAACTTCTATCATACCTCTTACTTTTATTTTTTCAATATGAGCATCACTATGCATTTGTGTATTTCCGTATACTTTTACATATTCCGCATCTACATTTCCTTGTACTTCACTATCTCCATACACGACATAACTTTTCACTTTCATATTACCGCACACTTCACTCGTGCCGTATGTTTTAAATTCATTACAGCTCATATCATTAGAAATCGTTCCTTCACCGCGAATCTTCACTTTATTATAATCCCCGCCTGCTGAATTACCAGAGCCATTTACTGTGAGACTATGTGGATGTTCCATACTGATTTCCCCTTCCGTTAAAACTGCTTAATTTCTTTTACATTTGCATTTTTATCAACAGTAAGAACACCCGTATATTCGATCAGTTCAATCTCACAGTTCGGTCCTACTGTAACATTGTTTCCTCTTACCGTTCTTATGTGAGCATAATCAATATCGATATTGTCACCTTCTAACAATTCGGCTTCTAACTGCAAGCCAAATACTGTTTTAAATAGCCTACTAAATGTACCTGATCTATGCCTTACTTTAATCGTTTGACCACCAATTTCTTTCGCTTGACATGTACCGTGAATATTAATATTTATTTCATCAGCGCTTAATAATCCGCCAATTGTAAATTGTCCTTCTGAAGAAAAAGTATCCACTTCACAATTACCGTCAATTGTAGCTTGACCATTGACTTTAAATTCTTCACCAGTGACATTTCCACCTATCGTACCTTTTCCTGCAATTTTCAAACTGTTTGCCTTCACATCTTGCGTAATTGTTGCTTTTCCATCAATTCGCATCGTTTCAGCATGAACTGTGCCATCGACTTTACCAGATCCACTAATTCTTGCATTGCTACTTTTCAAATTTCCAGTAACAGCACCGTAACCGTTACATTCAAATTCCTCACATTCAATATTTCCATTAACATTCCCTTTTCCATTTAATTGCACTTTATGAAACTCGCCGCCATTCGATGAACCGTAACCATTTATAATCAAATTATCTGTACGCATACTTTCTCCTCCACTACAACAGTTTCGTTTTTAATGCTTCGGTATATTTCATAATCGCTTCGTGTAAAACAATTTTAGTACCTTTTTCAAAAATTAAATCGTCCACGTTTGAAACTAAGAAACATGTAGAAATCCCTAACTTTCGGACGATGATTAAGTCACAAGTTTTATGCTTAATCGCTTCATAATTATCACGTAAAACTTGCAAGACCATTTTTCCTTCTTCTAAACTAATCTCTCCCGATTGTAGTAATTCTTCTAACATGTACACATAAAGAATATCTACAAAGTGAAACTCTACTGTTTTATTCGTTTGTTCTATGAAAAATTGTAAAACTGGTTCTGATGCAATCCCCTTACGTAAAATGTCTTCCTTTGTTAAAAGAATTTCTCTCACACTCGGTGAAAACATATTCGCTAGTTCATCAAGTGATAAATCCTCTTTCATCGTTTGGATTTTATCGATGCGCTCTAATATCTTTTCTTTCGGAAAAAATGTCTCTTGACCTGTGAATGTTGACTTTCGTACAAACCAATCTTCCGGTATTAAATTTTTTCTCTTCCACCTATATAACTGTCCGTATGAAATACCAGTTAGTTCTAATAAATCTTTTTTTGAAATTAAATCTGTACTCAACTGTATAACACTCCTTCCTAACAACAATGTAACATAACACTGTTACGCTGTAAATAGGCTTTTATCACAAGTAGCGTAACAATGTGTAAAACAAACCTATTCCTACATACAAAAAAGGCTTTTACACATCTTATGAAAATGCGCAAAAAACCTTATATATCAAGATTTAAACCAAATATTATAAAAATCAATCCAACCTTGTGAATTAATCATTATATTTTGGACTTTTTCATGTGTACTTACCTCTTGTTTATTACGATATAAAGGAATAATATGAATTTGACGTAACAAAGTATCCTCAATATCGCGTAACAGTGTAACTCTTTTCTCTAATTCTTCTTGTTTAAAATAAGGAGACAACTTTTCATGAAAGTCCATGCTGCTTTGTCCATGAATAAAACTATTTTTTGTAAGAAACATATATAATAGACTATCTTCTATTCGTTCACTTATTGTGGCACTATCATGCATCATATCGGCCTTTTGTATCGTACTTACTTCCAATAGCTCTTCTATGTCAAGAAAATTATTTTCTACACGAATCCCGTACTTCACACACTCTTTTTGTATCCATTGTGCATCTTCAACATGATCTCGTCCTGTAAATGTGTAGAGTTGTAGCACTTCATTATGATAAGTACTCCTTTTAATTAAACTTTCTACATCTTCCTCAATCTCTACAATGCTTTCACCTGCTAATATTAGTTTCTGTGCCACTTCTCCACGTTCTCCGCCGAGTTCTTGAACGATTGTATAACCATGAATGATTTTATATAATGCTTTCCGAAATAACTCATCTTGCATTGGTCCTTCTTTCGTATGATTACATGTTATATATGTCACGTTCGACTCAAGCCGAGACAATTCTTTATTATGTTTTTCTTTATCTTTATACTGCGCCTTTACTAAAACATCGTATGTACTTACACCTTGTTCTACATTCCACAACTCAACACGATCTAAAAAAGGTCTTTCACGAAAATATAAAGGATGACCTTCTAAAATGAACAAATTTTCATTACTTTTATATAATTGAAAAGGCCCTGTTCCAATTAGCTCTCCTGCTTCATCTTTATTCACGATAGAACACTGTTCTGCACTTAGCATATGTAAAAACATTCGATTTTCCGTATGTAATTGAATTTCGACAACGTAGTCATCCACTGAACGAATACTTTCAACGTGTTGTAACATCCATGCGTGTGCATTATTTTCCAGCTTCATAAATCGATTCAATGAGTATATAACATCATGTGCAGTAAGTTGTTTTCCATTATGGAAGTGAACTCCTTTTCGTAAATAAAACGTCCATATTTTTTCAGCATCATTATATTCCCAGTGAAATGCAAGTCTTGGCTCTATAATGTTTGTATTACCGTCTACATACACGAGTGTATCGAATATATGTTTTACCATATGGCATTCTGAACGCATTGTAGCGTATACAGGATCTAATGTGATATCTAAATTCATTTGTACTTGCAACCGGAGTACATCTCTTCTCCCTTCAGATGTCATTTCAATCTTATGACCAAATATTGAATCCACCCAGGAGTGATATTCTTCCTTTACTAATGGAAAATGTGAGCTATAGCGTTCCACAAATATGCTTCCGCTTTTCACATCCCCTTTTTTCGTTATTTCTTTTCCTCTATCTAAAATTAAAGATATCGGGTCCTTTTGAAATATTAACTTAGAACGATTTCCTCTGCCGCGACCTGGAAACCACTTGATCCAATTTAACTCATCTAATTTTTTTATAATTAATTTACTATTACGCTCTGTACAAAATAATGTTTCAGATATATTTTGCACTGTTACTTCCAATTGTTCTCCCTCTTTTTCCCCTTTTCCATAAGCAATCCATAGTTCAATGTATTGATCTAAAATAAACATCATAATCCCCCTAAAAGGTGAAAAATACTCCCTATTGTTTCTACCCTTTTTCCAATTCTTCTTTCATCTTATCATTTCAATATAGAAAGGAGGAATTAATATTGAATTATCTCTTACTTCGTTACAATAAACCTATTTTTATTAGACTGTGTGGTGAATTATTAACCCGAACGACTGAATCTATGTTAGCTATCATTATGATTATTCATGTTAACGAAATGTTAAATGGTAATATAATAATAACTATGATCATTTTTGGACTACAGCCACTTTCAGACATCGTATTTACCCTTATTGCTGGAGGAGTTACTGATAAATATGGGCGAAAGAAAATTATGTTACTCGGCTTATTACTGCAAGCTGTTGCAATTGGTAGCTTCATCTTTGCTCAATCTGTTTTTATATTTGCATTGTTATACGTTATGAATGGGATTGGACGTTCCTTATATATTCCGGCTCAACGTGCACAAATAGCTGATTTAACAAAACAAAAGCAGCAAGCAGAAATTTTTGCTCTTCTACAAACGATGGGGGCAATTGGTTTCGTAATCGGTCCTTTAATTGGTACTTTTTTTTATCGTACTCACCCTGATTATTTATTTATAATACAAAGTATTACACTTATGGTATATGCAGTAGTTGTATGGACGCAGCTTCCAGAAACTGCTCCAGCACTTACAACGCCAAAGCAAAAACTTAAATTGTCATCTCCAAAACACTTTGTACACAAACATTACGCCATATTTGGGCTTATGGTTTCTACACTTCCTATTAGCTTTTTTTATGCACAAACTGAGACAAATTATCCTATTTTCGTGAAACATACATTTCCGGATTTCGAACTCATACTCGTTTTTATTTCAACATGCAAAGCTATTATGGAAATCTTCCTGCAAGTTTTCCTCGTGAAATGGTCTGAACAATTTTCTATGGCGAAAATTATTCTTATTTCTTACGCCTGTTATACAATAGCTGCAGTTGGCTTTAGTTATTCAATGACGATATTGTCGTTATTCTTCACCTTACTCTTTTTAGTCATTGGAGAAAGTATTGCTCTAAACCATTTATTACGATTCGTTTCAGAAATTGCACCTCATGATAAACGTGGTTTATATTTTTCAATTTACGGTATACACTGGGATATATCTCGAACGTGTGGACCAGTTATTGGTGCAGTTTTATTAAGTAAGTTAAATGGAAGTATGCTGTTTTATATTTGTGCTAGCTTCTTATTAGTTGGAGGTATTGTACAAGCGCTATTTGTTCAAAATTTGGAACGTAAAAAAATTGTGAACCATCCTACACATAATTTATAAGTTACTACTTTTTCAGTAGATCAACCTTTCTTATTGGATGCATGTTAAAAAACAAAAGTGAAGTATTTCGCATACGAAAGGAGACGTTCCTTGTTTACAACTAAAAACACCTCACTTAAAGAAAGTGAGGTGTTTTTGAAATCACTTAATTTCTTATCCAGCCATTTTATTAATACTATCCTCTGGTGAAAATACGGAAATATGATCTACCTTACCAGTCGATTTTGGAATGACAAATTTCAACTCATACTGGTTATTTACTTTGTATACATATATTTTGTCTTCACCATTCCCTTTAACTGAAGATGGTTTTCCTAATGCTTTTTCAATTTCTTGTAATGTAATTGATTTTAGTTCTGCATGATATGAGCGTACATCAAAAACTTGTGACCCTTTATTAAATCCGAAAACAACATTTTTATTTGTAAAAGTTGCGTACATTCCATTCCCTGCATGTTCGGTTTTATTCGCTTTCCCCCATGCTTTTTCTATTTCTTCAATATCCCCTGTATGGGCTGCAAATGGTACATTAGGTACTTTTCCTTCTTTTGCTAGTTCAAATAAATCTTTAACGTGGTTAATTGATTTTTGATTAAATGTTCTATTTTTCGAATCTGGCTCAGGTGATGGTTTTGTTGTTTTTTCATTACTTGGTTTTGCTTCAGGATTTTTCTGTTCTTCTGAAGAATTGCTTTGTTCATTTTTATTATTTTCCGAGGTTGGATTTGTTTCCTTTTTTTCGTCTGTCCCTTTACATGCTGTTAGCGCAAACATACATGCTAAAGCCAAAAACAACATGACTATTTTCAAATACCCTTTCATCATTTTACCCCCTATTGCATCTTATTCATTTCGATAACCAACCCATTACACTACTTTTCAAATTATTTTTGTTCCAAAAAGTCAGTGCTTCACTCTCTCCAAAGGCTTGTACAAAATATGTTACAAAAGCTGTTCCTAAAAAGTAACCAAGTCTGTTATATCCGAAGTAACTACCTCCTGATAAACGAAACCATTTTCATCTCCTTATTTAAACCTTCTCTTCTCAATGATAATATCCTCTATCTATAGCTTAAAACATGCTGTCACAACAGCTCCTTGAAACAGAAAAAAACCAGTAGGAAGTGATTACTCTTTTCCTACTGGTTGAAATGAAATTAAACGGTAAATCTTAGTTTCTTAAAAAATGTAGCGATAGCGCTTTTTACAGTTTCAAAATTATAAGCAAATGTATTATCTCCACTTAATGATGAAATACATGTTAAACCTGCAGCTTTAATAAAAGCCTTTACATCTACAAGCATAGAATTAGCCTCCATGAATTTAATTACAATCATTATAACAGGTGTTTTACGATGCTAACATGAAAGTAATAAATAAATTTCTATTATTAATTTATCCCGTAAAAGCCCAATTGGTTCAATTAATAATCAGTGGGGATGAACAAAACCCCCACTGATTAAAGTTTCACTTTATTTAGCTCACAGTACACCATTTCAATGTCATATAAAAAAGCTGCCCTAAAAGGGCAGCTTCAAATATGTATATTACACTTCGATTGATTTACCATCTTCAACAATATGATAAAGTAAATGCGCTAAATGATGAATTGGACCGTATTCTTCCTCTTCCTCATCTGTTTCACCTTGGAACTCAAGATCGTTTAAGTATAGCGCTAAAAATTGATAATATAGTTTTAAATCAAATCCGTAGCACGCAGTTGGCTCTTCATGATCACCTTCGTATTGTAACATTAAGTATTGATCGTTTCCTTCTGCATCTTCTGCATCAAAGAATACGAAGAAGCCAACGTTTGTATCTAAATCGAATAAATGACGAGTACCTTTTTCAGTTGCCTTATTGAAGTCCTCTTCACTTAATTTATGTACTGTTGTCGCTTTTGCATTATCTTCTTGATGGAAATTTACTGTAAATGATTTCAATGCTGACACCTCCTGATTGTATAATACTAGCATAACATATAAAAAGGACTGCTTACAAATGTAAACAGTCCCGCTACATTCATTTCCGCATTGCTCGTAGTAAAAAGCTCACAATGAAGATCAAAATAACCGCACCAATTAAAGCAGGAATGATTGCAAATCCGCCTATAACAGGACCGAAACTACCAAGTAATTTCGTACCAATCCAAGAACCGATAATACCAGCAATAATATTACCAATTACACCACCTGGTACATCTCTTCCAGTAATTAAGCTCGCAAACCATCCTAATAAACCACCAACGATTAAAGACCAAATCATATAATAACCTCCTTTATATTTAACCAATCAAAATATAATTAGAAACAATTGCTTACCATTAGTTATGTGACATTTTTCATAAGTTATTCATGCTGCTCAACTATAAGATTTTTGAGAATAATACACACCAATAAACCATTTTTCGAACTAATGATTTATCCGACTTATTATTAACACATTACGGACAATCTGGCTTCAATATTGTTCGCATAAACTCTTCTTTAAAAGCTGCATAGTTAAAACCAACAGCAATTCTTTGAATCGGTCGATCATCAAACCTTGTTGGTTCAGCTATTTTTCTAAAGTCAGCTACACTTTGGCCCCTAGTCACATCATTTGTCGTACTAATCCACACTGCCGATTTTTTATATTCAAAAATACTATCATTTATAAATGAGATAAAAGGTAGTAAATCGTGTATAGGACTTCCACCAATACCTGGGTATTCTTTTTTATAAAAGTTCTCATAATAAAAATCAATCATTGGTTTAATGAGTTTCGCCTGTCCAGTTCCTTGTTTATCTATTATATTGGCCATTTCAGGCGTAATGAGTGCGCCCTGTGTTACATTTAACGGGTATATGCTAGCGTTTTTCGCATATTTCATAACAATATTTGCTGCAATTGGATCACCATAAAAATTCGCTTCAGATACTGGTGTAACATTACCTGGAAATAGGAAAGCGCCGCCCATTATATAATACGAACAAATACGATCCATTATATTTGGATACAATAAAAATAACGTAGCAAGCGTCGTTAGTCTTCCTGTCGCCACAATTATAATATCTTCTGGACAAGGTTCAATTAATTTGATTAATTCACAAAAATTTTCTCGTTTACAAATTCTCATCTCTGGTGGAATAATAGGACCTAAACCGTGATCCCCATGGATTTCAGGGAAAAATAAAGGCTCTTCAGCTGTCATCGGCCTACTCGCACCTTCAATAATTTTCACTTGTGTAGCATAGTACCTTTCTAAAAAATAAACATTTTCCGTAACGATATCCCGTGATACATTCCCGTACTCTGCAACAATACCTAGAATATCTAATTTACACGTTTTATTTGCATAAATTAACGCTACGGCGTCATCAATACCAAAGTCTCCAAAAAAGATGATTTTCTTATTAACTATTCTCACCCCTCTTCAGCATAATCTACTATTATTATTATGTGAAAAAGACAAGGCGGTGAAACAGCGCAAACTAAAAAAGCCGCCTATTTATTGGCGACTTCAATCTTTTTATAAGACAAATATGCTAGTACATTTTTACTTGAATCGTATTTCGGGTTATTTCCTTTTCTCGGTTCTCTCATATGTGTCTTTTCAAATCCAGGGATGTCCGGCATTTTCCCTATAAATTCAAGCATTTCTTCCTCAGTACCTTCAATGCGTACACGAATCATTATAACTATTCCTCAATTCTCAGTTTCTCTGTACTAAGTATATCGTACTTCAGAAAGACTGCAACACATTTATCTTTTTAACGTTGTACTTTTTTTACATATAAACATAGCCATTTCAGTATAGAACGAATCTACTTTATTATTTTTAAGTTGAATATTAAAATATTCCTTCATTTCGTTTGGTGCTTTCATCATACATTCTGTTAATTTTTCACGCTTTTGTACAGGGACATCCATCATATTACACCACCAGTCAAAATCAAACCTCTTATCAAAAGTAAGACATGACTGCATTTGCAAACCGTTTTTTTCTAATAAAGTAAGCCATTCTGTCTTTTTAAGAGCTCGTTCATGACTTGGGTCCCGCTTTTTTTCTATAAAATTATAAAATGTATCATATTCATTATTTTCTGGCGAAACATTATCTATTAAGATGAATAATCCATTATCCTCCAACGTACGATTTACTTCATAAATAAATTGAGCCGGATTCGTAAAATGATGGGCTGCAATCCGGCATGTAATTGCATCAAAAAAATGGTCTGCAAATGGTAAATCCTCTGCGTTTCCTGCTACAAAAGACACATTTTCATGACCATTCTGCTTTATAAAACCTTTTGCTTTTTCTAACATCTGTTCTGTTAAATCAAGTGCAACTACTTCTTCAAACATAGGGGCTAACATATTTGCCACATGTCCGCCACCAGTAGCGACATCAAGAAGACGATTATTATGACGAGACTCAACTTGTTGAACTACATATTGTAAATCCAGTCCTTTAGCATGTATTTTACTATTTACATATTTATCTGCATTACTTCCAAACTGTTTTTTCACAAGTTCTTCTTTACTCATATTATCATCTTCTTTCTATTGTTATTTACATATACGGTTCATATAATTATTACAATTCTCTTAATGTATTTTCAAATCCTCTTTTCATCTCACTTCTTATCAGATTTCCCTATCATCAAAATAATATAATTTTACATTTTATCATTAAACAAAAAAGGCTACGGGAACTTGTCCCCTAACCTGACTAAATATTTACTACATTTTCATTTCTTCATATACATCTATATAATATAAATCCTCTTTCAACTTCATAATAACATCTACTTCGTTATAAGTAGCCTCACGTGCATGTAATCCAAATTGATCCATACCAATCCATATCCACCCAGGTGTATGATATAAAACATCTATGTTAAAATAATCTAATTTAGTAAGCTCCGATGTAATAAATTTATCTTTATTCGCGATTTGTTTATCTATTAAACCATATTCTTTTCCATTTTCAAATAACGATATAAATTTCCCTACAATCGGATGTTCACGAACAATAAAATGATATTCCTTTTCCTCTACATTTGCCACAATCAAACGAGAAACAGATAAATCAGACTCCGAATTCGACATATTTGTTTATTCACCTCCTTATATCGGTTTCTTCAATATAATAACAAATGAATATTCAAATTATGTTAATATAATGTAAAAAATAAAAAAGCTGCCTTCCCTTTAGAAATCAGCCTTTACAATTTGATCAACTTGATACTTTTACAAATTATTATAATGTTTCTTTTTCCTCATCATTTCCGGAAACTAAACTTCCTATAGCGTCCGCTGTTACTTCTACTACCAATTCACAAATACCAGCTACAACTTCTCCAATTACTTCATCCATCTTTTTACCCCCTTATTTTGTGTAACTTATTTGTAGTATAGAAGAAATTGGTGAAAGTAAACTATCGAAAAAGGTGACATAAACCTTACAGAATTGTAAGCTCTTTTATCCCTTTACTTACCTCTTTTGAAACTCCAAGTATTTTTAGCAGACATATAGGCCATCATAATATGAAGTAAGTAATAATCTAGTGTCAGGAGGCGTTTAATATGTATTACGTAAAATTAATTAAAGGTCAATCTTTCTACGCTTTTGATCATCGTTTCTTAGTGTCTGAAGAAGAAGAGGTTTCAGAGAAAATTTTTAATTACTTACGACGTAATGAATTTTTTGAAGTACGTAAAGAAGAATATTCTGCTTAATTACAAAAAGCATTAAGAAAAATATCATCTTATTGTGATATATTCTTGATGCTTTTATGTAAATTACTTCTTTTCAACAATTGTTGTGTACTCTATTAAAATATTCTAGTATTTGTCCAAGCTAATTCATCACTGCTTTCATATTTTAGTATATGAGGAGGTGACGAACATGACTCATATCATTGATTACCAAGCTACTCAACCTATTAGTAAAACCGGTGAAACAACTTTTGCAATTCCAGCTTCTCCAGATAGAGCAATTCTTGCAAAAATTAAATTAAAAATTTCAAGAAGAGACGCACGTAATAATCGTGTAGAATTAATAGCTACAGTTGGTGTAGAAGGTATAACTGAGATTTCACAAGTTTTATTCCGAATTTTCCGTGATAACATTGAAATTTTCAATACACAAGTAGGTATTGAATCAACAGATTCTGAACAATTTTACGTACAAACATTCCAAGCTATAGACCAAAACGTTAGCAGTGGAACACACGAATATTCATTAACTGTAGAAAACCTTACTAGTGGTGCAAGTGCAGAAGTTGTTGGTCCTCTATCTTTTAGCGATTTAGCTATTGGACAAGAGCGTAAATGTTGCTAAGTGAAATTAATGTTTAATTTTGTACTTGAGAAAAGCGAGGCGTAGCATATACGCTTTTGCTTTTTTATTTTCCCTATTTTTAACCATATGTTTTTTACATTTCGATTGCTTATTTCATCAATTAACAAATCAAATTTTCGGCAAATCAAAAAGATTGAAATCCAATTATGAAACACGTAATATAGACTCTGACTCTAAAAAAGTTCGTATAAAAATACTACATAAATAAGGAGGTTTTATATACGAGTTTTTCATTTTAAAAGACGGAGAGGTTTTATGTTATGTGGCGTAATAAAAACGTTTGGATTGTTTTAATTGGGGAGTTTATTGCAGGTCTAGGATTATGGCTTGGTATTCTTGGCAACCTTGAATTTATGCAAAAATATGTCCCTTCTGATTTCATGAAATCAGTTATATTATTTATCGGACTATTAGCCGGTGTTCTAGTTGGACCTATGGCTGGCCGTGTCATTGATCAGTATGAAAAGAAAAAAGTTCTTCTTTACGCTGGGTTTGGTCGAGTTTTAAGTGTTATTTTCATGTTTTTCGCTATTCAATTCGAAAGTATCGCATTTATGATTGCATTTATGGTTGCTCTTCAAATTTCAGCAGCATTTTATTTCCCTGCATTACAATCTGTAATTCCACTCATCGTACGTGAGCATGAGTTATTACAAATGAACGGTGTACATATGAATGTTGGTACAATCGCTCGTATTGCAGGTACTTCACTAGGTGGAATTCTTTTAGTTGTGATGAGTTTACAGTACATGTATGCCTTTTCAATGGCAGCATACGCCTTATTATTCCTCTCGACGTTCTTCCTACAATTTGAAGACAAGAAATCAACAACACCAAGTAAACAAGCTGCAAAAGATAATAGCTTTATGGAAGTATTTCGTATTTTAAAAGGAATTCCTATTGCTTTTACAGCACTTATATTAAGTATCATCCCTCTATTATTTATAGCTGGGTTTAATTTAATGGTTATTAACATTAGCGAAATGCAACATGATCCTACGATTAAAGGGTTCATATATACAATTGAAGGTGTCGCATTTATGTTAGGTGCCTTCGTAATTAAACGTCTATCTGATCATTTCAAACCTGAAAAATTACTATATTTCTTCGCAATTTGTACTGCTTTTGCACACCTGTCATTGTTCTTTAGCGATATAAAATGGATGGCTCTTACATCATTTGGTTTGTTTGGGTTTAGTGTTGGCTGCTTCTTCCCTATTATGTCGACGATTTTCCAAACGAAAGTGGAAAAAAGTTATCACGGTCGCCTCTTCTCATTCCGTAATATGTTTGAGAGGGTTATGTTCCAAATCGTCTTACTTGGCACAGGCTTCTTCTTAGATACAATTGGGTTACAATATATGGTTCTCATCTTCGGATTCGTTTCATTATTGATTATTTCTATTTCCCTTTCTAAGCAGAAACATTATGAAAAACAGCATTCGCAATCTGCGAATTTATAAAATAAACAAAGAAGTATGGATCTAATATTGAATCCATACTTCTTTGTTTTATAATACGCCTATTTATTACGTTTATTGAAATTACCTAAAGGAGTATCCCCCTTTTATTTTGAATAAATTATAAAAAGTACTCTTTATAAAAGGAGTGATAAAATGTCTGATGGCATCGAAGTATTTATTGTCCTGCTCTTTACAATTGCTCTGTTTAGCATCCTAAACTTTTTAGCCATTTCCTTATCTAGACATAGCTTGAAAAGAAGAATCGTGGCAGGTTTCATATTTTTACTACTGACTCCCATTATCTTTTTGACTATCTCAACATTTGCTTCTATATTCGATAAAGCAGGATTTGGTGCAGGTACGTTAGCCTTTATGATTGCAAGCGTATATATATTAAATGGAATAGTGATTCTGCTTTCCTCTTTATTTGTCCTCAAAAAAGACATAACATAGGCTATAGTACTAGCATGAATCTGACTTTACACTAGATTCATGCTTATTTAATTTCTCCTAAATTTTTATATGAAATTAAATAATTCTTTAAAAAAATTTA
Source organism: Bacillus sp. FSL K6-1218 (assembly GCF_038006445.1). Classification (NCBI taxonomy): domain Bacteria; kingdom Bacillati; phylum Bacillota; class Bacilli; order Caryophanales; family Bacillaceae; genus Bacillus; species Bacillus sp. FSL K6-1218. The sequence continues at coordinate 2,882,321 of NZ_JBBOVE010000001.1, forward strand.
AACTTTATTTATTATAATATCCCTATCGTATTCGCACGTTTATTCAAATTCAAAAGAAAGGAGCACAAAATGAAAAAGGTTCTACTTACAATTCCTATACTAATCATCCTACTTAGTGGATGCAGCAATAACGATATATACGGTTCTTGGGAAGTCGTTGACAATAAACATGGTGACTGCCCTGTATATTATAAATTTGAAACAGTTGTCAAAAAAGAAAATAAAGAGGAAATTGTTCAAAATTTAGTAGAAATGCAAACAACAAAGAATAAAGACGATTTATATAAAGGCTCATTTGTCAAAAATTCTAATGTATATCACATTGATTATGGTAATTCATTTACATCAGAGCAAACTTTAAAAGTTGCCGACGGTACATTAAATGTATACTTTTTGACAGCCGAAAAATTATGCACATATAAAAAGAAATGATTACATTTCAGAGGAAACGCAGAAAATATTTTCTGCGTTATTTCACTTTAGAAATCCTCCGCAAAAATAGCCCTTGTTCTCGTATTCTTTTTCATTCAAAACATGAGAAATATACTTAATAAAAACTATAAAATATCTTAAGTTATATAAAGTGAATCATATAATAGACATTTCAATTAACACGTCTACGCTATTTACATCGTTACTTTTCAAAATAGGCTAATCCTTCTTCTAAATTTGTCAATCATTTTAATTTTCATAAAAAAATGATAAAATGTAAACATGTGTTTTCAGAATAATTAAAAACACAGAATGAAAGCACTGTTTTTAGGAGGGGTTTTGATGACTTACACGTTAGCAACTAGAATGAAAGCATTCCAATCTTCTATATTTAGTGAATTAGGGGCCTATAAAAAAGAAAAAATTGCAGCAGGTCATAACATGATTGACTTAAGTATCGGAAATCCTGATATGCCACCAGCTGATTTTGTAAGAGAAGCAATGGTACATACAGCGAGTGAAAAAGAGAGCTACGGGTATACATTATCAGGTATTCAAGAATTTCACGAAGCTGTAACTGAATATTACAACAACACTCATAACGTTATATTAAATGCGGATAAAGAAGTTTTATTATTAATGGGTTCACAAGACGGGCTCGTTCATTTACCTATGGTTTATGCAAATCCAGGTGATATTATATTAGTTCCTGATCCAGGATATACAGCTTACGAAACAGGTATTCAAATGGCTGGTGCAACATCTTACTACATGCCTTTAAAGAAAGAGAATGATTTCTTACCAGACTTAGAAGTCATCCCTGAAGAAATTGCCGATCAAGCGAAGATGATGATTTTAAACTTCCCAGGGAATCCCGTTCCAGCAATGGCTCATGAAGGTTTCTTTAAAGAAGTAATCGCATTCGCGAAAAAGCATAATATTATCGTTGTCCATGATTTTGCTTATGCTGAATTTTATTTCGATGGTAATAAGCCAATTAGCTTCCTCTCTGTACATGGTGCTAAAGAAGTTGGTGTAGAAATCAATTCTTTGTCAAAAAGTTATAGTTTAGCAGGTAGCCGTATTGGATATATGATTGGAAACGAAGAAATTGTTCGTGCACTTACTCAATTTAAATCAAATACCGACTACGGTGTATTTTTACCAATTCAAAAAGCGGCATCTGTAGCACTAAGAAATGGCGCTGCATTTTGTGAGAAAAACCGCGATATTTATCAAGAACGGAGAGATACTTTAGTCGATGGATTCCGAACATTTGGCTGGAATGTCGATAAGCCAGCTGGTAGTATGTTCGTCTGGGCTGAAATTCCACAAGGATGGACTTCTCTAGACTTTGCTTATGCATTAATGGATTGTGCGAATGTCGTTGTTACACCAGGTCATGCATTTGGACCTCACGGAGAAGGCTTTGTACGTATTGCACTTGTTCAAGATAAAGAAGTGTTACAACAAGTTGTTGAAAACATTAGAAATAGCGGCATTTTTGCTCTTGAAAAATCAAATGAATTAGTTAAAAATTAGTTCCCACTCCCCTGCTTAACTTTAGCAGGGGTATTATTCATTGGAGGTAATTACAAATGCATATTAAAGACACACTTCCCCATCGTTATCCATTTTTAATGATTGATAAAGTAACAAATGTAAAACAAGGTGAATCCGTTACAGGATATAAACTCATTACAAATAACGAATGGTTTATAAATGATAGTCAAAAATATATGCCTCATATGTTAATTGTAGAAGCACTTGCTCAGCTTAGTGCGTTTGTACATACAAGTGATTCTGAAGGACTAGGATTTCTCTCCTCTTTAGATGAAGTTGAATTCCACGGAAAAGCATATCCCGGTGATAAACTTGATTTACATTATGAGCTAACTCGCAATCGCCGAGGTTTTATTCTTGGTAAAGGTATTGCAACTGTAAACGACCAGCCGATTGTAACTATAGAAAAACTATTAATATATCAAGCAGATTAAAGTGTTCCTTATATCAGTTGGAAATATCTATTCTCAACCAATTAAATAAATAGGAAAACATATTACGTAGTTAGGAGCAGGAAAATGGAACGTACTATCGGTATCGATGCTGGAGGCACATTAACGAAAATAGCTTATTTTAACGAAATAAAGCTATTAACTTTTGAAAAATTTTATTCGCATGAACAACATAAAATAATAGATTGGATTAAAAGCAACAATGGCATAAAACAAATATGTATTACGGGTGGTAAATCGAAACTATTACAGCAACTGCTTACAGGTTCATATAAAATAGTAGAGCTAAACGAATTTGAAGCTACTCTTGCAGGTGTCCAATACATATTAAAAGAAGAAAAACACACTATAAACAACTTTATTTTAACCAATATCGGTACAGGTACTTCTATCCATTACGTTTATAATGAACAATATATTCGCGCTGGTGGAACCGGAGTTGGCGGTGGGACTATTATGGGACTTTCAAAATTGTTAACAAATATAGATCATTTTGAAGATGTAATACCTCTAACAAAAGTAGGATCTAGAAAAGAACTAGATATTACGGTTGGAGATATTTATAGTGGTATTCTTTCCCCTATCGATAATAACTTAACTGCTAGCAACTTTGGAAAAGCAGCCATTACAGAATCAAATAATAGTAGCTCTGATATACTAGCTACTGTGCAAGGACTTGTCGGTGAAGTCGTTACTGCATTAAGCCTTCAATTCGCCGAAACAAAAGACATTGAACATATTATTTATATTGGTTCGACTTTATGTAATAATGTACAACTTCAACATATTATTAGTAGCTACACCGAATATCAAAATAAAACACCAATCTTTTTACAAGATGGTGGTAATAGCGGTGCCATTGGTGCATTACTTCATGCTACGAAATAAAAAGCTGACTTTTGTCAGCTTTTTAGAAATGGCACTTCAAATTCAATAATTGATTCCCCATTCTCTCCAATTCGCTCCACGCTTATTCTATCAATCACACAATTTAACTTCCCATGAAAACTAGGAATCTCCTTCACTACTTCAGCAGCTAACTCGGCACTTTCTTTTCTTCCGACTGTTACATGCGGGATGTACGGAATGTCTTCTTTCAAAAATTGTAATAAAGGTCCTTTATATAGAATATTATGTAGTTCCTCTATTTGTTCTTTCCCCTTTTCAACTCGTAAAAACAAATATTCTCTTTCACTTGTAATTTGATTCATAAATTCAATTTCTATATTCTGTATCGGTTTTGATACATTTAAAATATGTAATTTCAGCTCATCGTTTGAAATCGAACTTTCAAATGGGAATACAATTGTAATATGCGGTGGAATTAATCCAAATAAAGGATCATGTTTTTGCCTAATGTCCTCGATTTCGCTAATGAACATGTTGTTTAGAAAAAATAAAATTGTACGCATTTTGATACTTCCCACTTTCTCGCGTAGTTTTTATATTTATCATATTGAATAGTAACTTGCACTTCAACAAATTATTTCGCTTACACATAAAAACAAAAACTTCTCAAATGAGAAGTTTTCATATAGCATGATTCTTATTTTCCCGCCAAACTTTCCTAAACTTTATATAACAAGCAATTCTCCAAGGAATAATATACGCGACAGCAACAATGTAAAATAATAAACCAATCATTTGCTGATCTAAATCAACGATAAATTGTCTTGAACCATATCTTAAAACAACAAGTCCAATAAAAGTAATTAAAAAAGCAGCACTTTTTTTCGTATAAATATTGCCATCATCTCTCCGTTCATAATTTGTTAGTGCTATAAGTGGTACAGAGAAAAGAATCCCAATAAATGCTGCTATAACCACTTGTAATATAGCTGGATGTACGGGACCTAAAAACCATACAATACCTGGTGTTAAAAATAGTAATGGCCATAAAATACGTTTTCCCGATCCCTTTATTGGCTTATGCATGGAGCGATAACGACGCCAAAATATTAGTAGTGCAATGCATAAAAAGACGGTTATTAGTGAGGACGTGTCTCCCATATATTTTCCTTCTCCCTAAAAGCATAATCTATCACTATTTTAAACTGTTCGTTCAAATGATACTTTACGAATAAATATACTACTAGTTATGATATAAAGAATTGTTAATCCAATTGAAATAACAATAAAATAAGGGATATCTATTAAAGATACATCATTTGTAAATAACAATCCTTTTATCCCTACTTCTCCATACAGCACACTATTTGTTGAAAGGAAAAGCGACCCACCAATCATGAGACCAATCCATTGAAATCTTTGCTTAAAAATTACTACTACTTGAAAGAAACATGCTATCGTAACATAAAATAAAAATTGTAAAATAAACTGTTGTATTAATTGCTCTCCAAAGTTAACATCTACTAAGTTATATTTTATATCTTGTAAAAACAGTATTTGAAGGAATGAAAACAATGCGGATTGCAACAAGATATAACAAATCGCTCCGATAAAATATTGTATTCTCGTTATACCAAATGAAACTGCTAAACGAAATAAATCATCTTGAACAATGAAAACACTCCCTACTATAAAAATCATAATTGCAATTGAAGGATTATTGATAATTTCAGGTAAATAACCAACTTTCGCTTCATTTAAATGAGCAGCATATAAAGCTCCTTTTATTAATAAAGCTACAATCCAAAATATTAAAATTGCTTTATAGTGAAAATTTATATGTAACCTCAATTGTTTCATTAACATCGTCATTCCACTTCACCACCAGTCATGTGAATAAATAGTTTTTGTAATGTAATTCTATCAATTACTAAACCTTCTTTTTCAAGAGAGTAATAATCTTCATTAGAAAGCTCTTCCCATATAACAGCAATACCTTTATTCCCATAAATTTCTTTATTTATAACTTTTTTATTAATCAAGAACTCCTCCACTTTACCTTTTTGCCCTAAAAGAATATGACCTTGTTGCAATAAATCTTCCACTGTTGATTGAACAACAAGTGCACCTTCTTTTATGATAATTACTTCTTCAATAACATGGGTTACTTCTTCTACCAGATGTGTTGATAATATAATTGTTCTGGGATACTCCCCGTAATCTTCTAGTAGTAAACTATAAAATAACTCACGATGTGCTGCGTCTAATCCTGTAGTTGGTTCATCAAAAATAGTAATTGTCGCTCTGCTTGCTAACCCTTTAATAATTCCTACAACTGTTTGCATGCCATGAGATAGTTTATGGTATTTCTCTGTTATATTAAGCTGAAATTTACCCGCCAGTTCTTCAGCAAACTTCTGATCCCAATTTTTATAAAACATGTTACATATCTTAAAAATTTCTTTTACTCTATAACTTAAATGAGACTCTTCTTTTACTCTAACGAAACAAATATTTTGCATCGCTTTACTATTTTCAAAAACATCTTCACCAAATATTGATACACTTCCACTACTTGAAATAATTTGTCCTGCTAGTAAATTTAATAAAGTCGTTTTCCCTGCTCCGTTCCTTCCAAGCAAACCATATATTTTATTCTCTTCCAATGAAATCGTTACTTCATTTACAGCTATTTTCTTTTTATATTTTTTCGTTACATCTTTCGTTTCAAGTGCAATCATCCCTCTTTCCCCTCCTTCGTAATCTTTTGAATCATATCCATCAATTCATCTTTTGATATTTCTAGTACTTTCGCTTCTGCCCACACTTTAGGTAAATATTCAGTCATAAAAGTATTTTGTCTTTTTTTAAGTACAACTTCTTTTGCTCCTTTTGCAACAAACATCCCGATCCCTCTCTTTTTATATAAAATCCCCTCATCAACTAATACATTCACCCCTTTAGCTGCGGTAGCCGGATTTATTTGTAACATCTTCGCAAATTGATTTGTCGATGGAACTTGTTCTTCTTCAAGCAATATGTCTTTTAAAATATCAGATTCAATCGTTTCTGCAATTTGTATGTATATTAATTTATTTTGTTCTAGAGTCGGCTTCACATTTTCACCACCTTAGGTTCATAGGTTCATAGGTTCATTACTTATGTAATTAACCATATCACATAGAATTATTTTTTTCCATAAATTTCTTTTACAAAAAAAGAGAGTCATTCAATTAAGAATGACTCTCTTTCTAAAAATTCGAAGTTTCAACTCTTGTTCTCAAATTCTTTTCATTTATACCATTTTGACAAAAATTAAACTGTTGTCCCTCAATACATTTTATACGATCTACTACTTGCCCTAAATGATAGCTTGTATGCTCAACTAAATGTAATAGACTTTGAAGATCAATATGCCTTTTTACTTCCCAGACCTGTATATATGCTTTGCCCCACTCATCAAATATTTCTTCAACAGTTTTTAACAAAGCTTCAGAGCTTATTTGTTTCACTGGAAAATATTCTTCAATTCCATTTTCAAAAACTATATTTGGATCCTTATAACGCCTTGTATTTCTCTGTAAATGTTCACAAATATGTAGTACGATTCCACCAATTGAATTAACAGAGGTCTCTTGTTTCCACAAATCTTCTTCACTAACGAGCCTAATTGCCTGTACTAATTTAGGTAAATAATGATCCTGCATTCTATGATAAGAAATTTTGTATATTAACTCCATCTTCTCCCCTCCATTATTTCAACTGGCTCACAGGATATTTAGCAAATAAAGATTTCCGAAAATCTTTATCTTCCACAAGCATTTTAATTTTTTCTTCATTGCCGTTAAAGAACTTTATAACTTTATTTTTATCCCATATATCATTTTCTTTTGGAAAATCATCGAATTCCCTATGCAAAATTGATAACATTTCTTCCCTCGTTATCTTAAAGTTTTTATTTTCTATTTGAAACTCATAAGCTTTTGCGTTTGGTACTAAAATTACTAGATAGGTAGCATTAAAGAGAAAATTCTTCTTCATCGTATCTTTCTCATCAAACCAATACGTCTCAATCATTTCTTCTGTAAGAGCCCCACTCTCTTTTGCACCATAGTTCACTTTTATATTTTCATTTTCTAAACTTATACTTTGAACTGTTCCACCACCGGGTAAATGATTAATAATTGCAACCACATCTGAATTATTACCAACGTATGTCCCAGTATATTTCTTAAAATCATCTGACCTAACATCATATATATCTTTTATTCTTTCTCCGTTAGAACAAGCCGCAATGAATAAAAAAATTGTTAGCATAACGATCATGTTATGATGCATATATTTCATTTAGCATCCCCCATTTTTATCGATATTTCGTTAATTACAATATTTACTTCCAAATCCCTTTTTAAATATACGCATTTTAATCAAAATTAAAAATTTTCATTTTTTATGTTTACAATTATCCATTAATTGTATATACTTACTAACGTAAGAAAAAAATTCTAAAAGGAGGTCGAAGGAAATGATGAAATTACAATTACATGCATTAACTTTAGCGTTAACTACACCTGTGTTTTCTGGACAATTAAATATGAATTCGACCACCCTAATGGAGAATTGAAAATCGTACTTTATTTGATTTAATTCATAAATTCGCCACAGGAGGTCGTATACTTTCCTGTGGCTTTTTCACGCCCAGCCATAGGAGAACTGTATCTTCCTGTGGTTTTTTTGCGCGATTTTTTAGTCTCTTACATTATTTTTCTAAGAAAGGAGCAACATTCAATGACTATTAGCGTATTGTTTTTAAGTATTACGATTCAAAGAAATACAATTTCCAAAGATGAAATTCTTCATAATGAGCAAATTGAAAAAGCTATGAATGATGTTAAGGAGCGCCAAGCACTTTATTGTGATCACATGTAATTCCTTTTCGAAAGGAGGAATTCATTTATGACTTTTCATATTTTCTTTTTTACGACTGTACTTCAAAAAAATACTTTATCTGAAACTGAAATTAATCGTAAACAACAGTTAAAACAACTGACTGATAAAATAATTGACATTAAAAGTTCATACTACACTCAAATGTATTAAAAATATATTTTAAAGGGGTAATATATTCATGAAATTTAAAGCATTCTTTTTAACCATCACCATTCAAAAACGTAAACTTTTACAGAAAGAGATTTTACGTGAGCAACACATTCAAAATATTATGGGCGAAGTAAAAGAGCGCCAATCTTCTTATTACACTCTTTTTTTCTAAATCACTTATAAAGGGGTAATTATCTAATGAAATTTAAAGTATTCTTTTTAACCATCACCATTCAAAAAAATAAATTTTCTGAGTCTGAAATGCTTCATGAACGACAAATTAATCAGGCTATGGATCATGTAAAAGAAAGACAAAGTCATTACTGTAGTCACCTGTAATTTCTTATTACACTCGTTTTTTCTAAATCACTTATAAAGGGGCAATTATCTAATGAAATTTAAAGTATTCTTTTTAACCATTACCATTCAAAAAAATAAATTTTCTGAGTCTGAAATGTTTCATGAACGACAAATTAATCAGGCTATGGATTCTGTAAAAGAAAGACAAAGTCATTACTGTAGTCATCTGTAATTCCAATTCGAAAGGAGGAATTCACATATGAAGTTTCACCTTTTCTTTTTAACGATTACGATTCAAAAAGAAACAATATCTCAAAATGAATTAAAACAAGAAAGACAATATAAACAAGTTATTGATGAAATTCGAGATCGTAGAAGCAAATACTACACTCACCTTTAATCGTTTAACTATATAGAATTGAAAGGAGTCGATTATGATGTTGATAGCACGCTGTAAGGAATTGATTTGGATAGTTCAGAGGGATTCCACATAGTTTTATAGAGCTTATATCACACAAGTTTATCACTGAATTTGATGTATAAAAAATATATAATAAAATCAAATCAACCCACTTTTAATTATTTATTTATAAACAAAAGATACACCACTTAAAAAGCGGTGTATCTTTCTCAGGTTTTACTATTTACGATTACTTCTCTTTGTCTTAAACAATCTCACTAAGTTCGAAACAACAGTTTTTGTTACTGCATAAACTGGTACTGCTAAAATCATTCCGATGATTCCAGCAAAGTTACCTACCCCTAAAATTAGGATAATAATTGTTAATGGGTGAATGTTTAATTTCGAGCTCATAATACGTGGTGAAATAATATTACTTTCAAACTGTTGTACAATTGTTACGATAATAATTACGTATAAGGCTTGCATCGGAGATACGAACAGTCCTACAATAACAGCTGGTGCTGCCCCAATAAATGGACCTAAGTTAGGAATGATGTTTGTAAATGCTGCAATAATTCCTAAAACGAAAGCGTACGGTAAATCGATAATTAAATAACCGATAAAAGTAAACGCACCTACAAATATACAAACGAGCGCTTGTCCTTGAATATATGCAGATAATGTTTCGTTCGTTTCCTTAATGATACGAAGCCCCTCTTCACGGTAAGACTCTGGTAATAAACTTACCGCTTTTCCTGGAAAGGCATGTCCATCTTTAAACATGTAAAATAAAATGAACGGTACAGTAAATACAACTAATGCAACGTTCGTGATAATACCAAATAAAGCCGTTGCACTCGACGTAATTGTATTTGGTATATCTTTTAAGTATTCAATTGCATTTTTTTCAATTGTTTCAATGGAAACGTAGTTTTGTGTAGATAACCATTCAAACAACCTATGATGTGATAATTCTTGTATGTATACTTTTCCCTCTTTTATGTAGCCTGGCATATTTTTTACTAAGTCCATTAGCTGTTGTGATATAGTAGGAACAACTACTCCAACGCCAACGGCAGTTAATGTTATGATAAAAAGATATAACAGTAATATCGCTAAATTTCTAGGTACTTTTTTATTCTCCAAAAAGATTAATACAGGATTAAATATGAAGTATAAAAAAAGCGCGATTAAGATTGGGAAAAATAATGTTGATATGAAGATACCAATCGGTTGAAATAAAAATGATATTTTTGTGCAAATAAATATGATTCCTACAACCATTAGCACTTCTAATGTCCAAAAGTGCACTTTCGATTTCAAAAAAATGGCCTCCTTTAAACTAGCACTTCTCTTCATTGTACCAAAATAAACATGAATTTCACATAATATTTTCCTTTACAATATTCCAAAATACCAATAAATACACTACAATGAGATTATATACAAATTTGCGGGTAAAGGTGATAAAAATGACACAATGCATCATTTGCAGAAAAGATACGAAAGAACTTAGTGAACAATATGTCATTCCAGAAATATTATGTGGATATTATTTCACAAACTCAATTTGTGATACTTGTCATGAACAAATGACAACAAATATTGATCGTCCTTTAATTAGGCATAAATTGAGTCAGTTTAAGATTGAACAAATGAAAAGACAAATTGATTCCCCACTCTATACGAATGAGCACGGTGAAGAACTTGCGGCTGCTGAGACTGATGTTGTCGAAGTAAGCGACGAAATTCTTTATTCTAATGCATTAATTATGAAACTATGTAAAAAGCACGATATTTCCTTACATAATGAAATTTGGAAAGAAGAACGTGTAACGAAAGTAGCGAGTTCTATTCAACGTGAATTGCTATTAGATAACCGTAAATATAAAATGAGTATATTAAAAATGGCTTATACATTCGCTGTACAAGCAGTTGATGGCTACTTTGAAGATCAAGATGCGATTGATATTTCTACCATTCTCTCAAATGCAGATTTCGTGGAACTAAAAGAAAAAAGCATTGTACGTGATTTAAGCAAAAGTTCTTTATGGAATACGCTAAATACAAGTAGTGAAAATCATTACTTTATTTTACTTAGCGATAAAGATGGGCTGTTCTGTTTCATTCGTCTATTTGATATTTTTGATGTTGTTGTTCATTTATCAGAAAAAAGATTCGACCTTCCATCACCAATTGTCGGTGTAAATAATGTGAATACACAGAAATTTTATATCCAAAGTTTAAAGCAGTATATGGATGGGCTGTTTAAAGAAAAAGCACCTACTATACAATAGAAATCAGAACATACGGTCTCCTTTCTTGATGAAAAGACACTGTGTTATAATGAGTATGAAAAGAACAATACAATCACATAAACCAATTATAAATTGTATATAAATAAAAAAGACTAGTGTGCGGCTACACACTAGTCCACGTAACTTAGCAGATTGGATTGTTCATTTATCCTATTTGTTTCTTACAAACAAAACAACCCACATTCTATAGGCATAGGTGGGTTGTTATTTTTTGAGCTTGTCTATTAAAACGACGACGAACGTTAACAATGCAACGAGAAACAGTCCACCTTGCAGTAGCAACGCTATTTCACTCACGTATTATCACCCCCCTCCTACTCGGAGAAGTGATAATTGAACAACCAACCGCACCTTAAGTTACCCTTTAATTTTACCATATTTTCTAATAATTTACGATGAAAACCCGCAAGCGAATAACTTGCGGGTTTTTTCTCACTATTTTTTTAATGCATATGCATCAGCAATCATTTCACCAACAATTTTATTTTCTTTTTTCTTCTCGTCTTTCAATAATGGAAATAACAATTCTGCCACTTCATACGCTTCTTCTAAATGCGGATATCCTGATAAAACAAACGTATCAATTCCTAACGATTCATATTCTTTTATCCTTTCTGCTACTGTATGCGGATCGCCTACAAGTGCAGTACCTGCCCCACCTCTTACAAGTCCGATTCCGGCCCATAAATTAGGGCTTATCTCTAATGATTTCCTTGTTCCTTTATTTAAATGTGTCATTCGTTTTTGTCCAACTGAATCATATCTTGCAAATGTTTTTTGAGCAAGCTCAATTGTTTCGTTATCTACATATTGAATTAAACGTTCTGCCTCTTCCCATGCTTCTTCTTCTGTTTCTCTTACAATTACGTGTAATCTAATGCCAAATCGCAGCTTACGTCCCTTCTCTTCTGCAAGTTTTCTTACTTCTTCTATTTTCTCTTTCACTTGCTCTGGTGGCTCTCCCCACGTTAAATATACATCACTATGTTCAGCTGCTACTTCTTTTCCAGCAGCTGATGATCCTCCGAAATATATAGGAGGATATGGCGTTTGAACTGGTGGGAATACCACTTTACTATCTGTAACTTTAATATGTTTTCCTTCTAAAGAGATCGTTTCACCTTGCAATGTCGATTTCCAAACTTTTAAAAATTCATCCGCTGCTTCATATCTTTCATCATGATCAAGATATAATCCATCTCCTTGTAGTTCAACTGGATCTCCTCCAGCTACTACATTAATAAGCAGTCTCCCATCTGAAATTCTATCAAATGTAGATGCCATCCTCGCTGCAACTGTAGGGGACATTAGTCCTGGTCTCACTGCTACTAAAAATTTTAGTTTTTCTGTTTCAGCAGCAAGAGCTGAAGCTAACACCCAAGGGTCTTCACACCCTTGACCAGTTGGAAGTAAAACACCCGTATATCCTAAATAATCAGCTGCCGCAGCAACTTGCTTATAATAACCATATTCAGCTGCTCTTCCTCGTTTTGTCGTTCCTAAATATCGACCATCTCCATAAGCCGGAATAAACCATAATAATTCCATACCTTTACACACCCCTTATTTATTTTGAAACGTATACTAACACATTCTATATAAATTACCCCTAATAATTTATATGTTAATTCCCAGTCTCACCTTTAAAATTATCTCGCCATCTTAAAAACTTCACTTCTAGTAAACGTACAAGAGAGTCAGAAAACTTCCCAACAAATGCAAAGATAATTATGCCGACAAATACGATATCTGTATTTGAAAATTGCCTTGCATCCATAATCATATAGCCAATACCTTCTGTAGACCCCATAAGTTCTGCTACTACTAAACTCACCCATGCAACACCTAACGATAACCTTGCTCCTAGTAAAAGGTTAGGCAATGCGGCTGGTAAAATTAGTTTCGTGATTAATTTTCTTTTACTAAACTCTAACACTCTCGCAACATCAAATAACTTTGAATCCACACCTCTAATACCTAAAAATGCGTTTACGTATAAAGGAAAAAATGCACCATCTGCAATTAATAGCACTTTCGATGTTTCTCCAAAACCGAACCATAATACGAAAAGCGGCGCAACAGCTAAATGAGGTACAGTTCTTAACATTTGCACAGATGGATCTAAATATTGCTCACTTCTCGTTGAAAATCCAACAATCGTTCCTAAAATGATTCCTAAGCCCCCACCAATAAAGAAACCAGCCGCAGCCCTGAATACACTAATACTTAAATGGCCGAATAACTCTCCTGTTTTAATAAGCTCTTGGAAAGCTAGAAAAATATCTAATGGTGTTGGTAAAACTGTTTTAGAAACAAGACCGAATACGCCAGCCAACTGCCAAATTATTAATATAATAACCGGTATAGTAATCGCCCTTACTAAAACCTTTACATTTAACTTTCGCACCTTCTTGACGCTGTTTTTCTCAATCGTTATACTCGCTGGTTTAATAACAGCTTTCGTATTTTCCACTTTACAAAACCTCTTTTCACTTCGCTTTCAATGCTTTTTCTACGAAAGAATTATCTACAACTTTTTCCGTCTTAATTTCTTTCTTTATAGAACCGAGCTTATATTGAAAATCCGCTGTCTTTTGTTGTTCTGCTATTATTTCCTTCGTTACCGGAACTAAAATTGGTTTGTCGTGATTAAACACTTCTTTTACGATCTCCGCATCTATCTTTTTTACAGAAGTATATACTTTTATTGCTTCATCTAAGTTAGCATCTTGCCATACACGTGCTTTCTCATAAACTTTGAGGAATTTCTCAACTAATTCTGGATGTTCTTTCGCAAATTTTGTTCTCGTAATTAAAAATTCTGGTGAAGAGGCATTTAATGTTTCACCGTCTGCAATCACCTTCGCACCTTTATTTAACGTATGTAATGATATGAAAGGGTCCCAAATCGCCCATGCATCTACTGATCCTGATTCGAATGCAGGCTGCGCTTCATCTGGTTGTAATTGAATGACATTTACATCTTTTGAATCAATCCCTTCTTTATCAAGTGCTCGATACAATAAATTAAAAGCACTACTTCCTTTTGCTACTGCAATTTTTTTACCTTTTAACTCTTTTACACTCGCAATCTTGCTATCTTTTTGAACAAGAATTCCAGTTCCTTTTCTCGCATAACTTGTATTGGCGATTTCGGTAAATCCAATACCTGCTGCTTGCGCTGAAATGACTGGAGAATTCCCTACTTCACCAAAGTCTAATCGGTTTGATGCGATTGCTTCAAAATAAGGAGGTCCACTTTGGAACTCTGTCCATTTCACTTTAACTCCTTCTTTTTTTAACTCCTCTTCAAACCACCCCTTTTTCTTTGCTAGTAATAGCGGGCTTAATCCTTGTTGTATACCAATTTGTATTGTTACATCTTCTTTCTTACTACTTGCTGTACTTTTTTCACATCCTAATAAACATACTGATATAGCTAAAGCAAAAGAAAGAACTTTAAATTTTTTATACATATAAAATCACCCTTTTCCTATATACTTGTTTGAATCAATCCTCCATATTCAAACTGCTGTAATACTTTCGTTCGAAGTTGTTGGAACGATTGAGAAGTTTTATTTCGCGGATAAGGCAAATTATTTTCAATTACTTTATGTATTTTTCCAAGCTTTGCACTCATAATGATGATTCGGTTTGAAAGATATATCGCTTCGTCTATATCATGTGTAACGAATATCATTGTTGTTTTCTTCTGCTCCCAAATATTTAGCAATACTTCTTGCAAATGACTTCGAGTAAAAGCATCTAGCGCTCCAAAAGGTTCATCAAGTAATAATACATTTGGATCTCTTAATAACGCTCTCGCTATCGCAACACGTTGTGACATCCCGCCTGAAATTTCTTTCGGATACGATTTTTCAAAGCCATCTAACCGAACGATTTCAACCCATTCTCTCACCTTATCTTTCACATACTTATCTTTTAACGACAAATCTGCCGCTATATTTTCTTCAACTGTTAACCATGGAAAAAGCCTATGTTCTTGAAAAATAAAACCTTGTTTCTTACTCGGTTTTAAGATAGACTCCCCGTCAATAACAACTTCACCTTCAAAATCATTATCTAGACCTGCAACAATTTTTAGTAATGTACTTTTTCCACACCCACTCGGACCAATTACTGTAACAAAATCCCCTTTCTCTAATTGAAAATTAATATTCTCTAATACTTGAACAGTACCAGTTTGTTTCAAAAAATATTTTGATACCCCATCAATTGAAACAGTCATTTCTTCCCCCTCCTTAAAATGATTCATATAAATGAACAGATTCAGTATTTGTGCAATAAAAAAACCAAAGGCATTTTATCAACAGATAAAATGCCTTTGGTTTCTCCAATCAGCAATACGTTATGGAATTAAGTACATATTATACAAATATTTCCGATAAGTCAACTAGGTTTTATCAAAACATACATATGATTCGTTTGAACATTTTTACTGTTGTTTATTTGAACGATATCATTTACTTACTATTTCTTCTGATCTTTAATCCACTGTAACCAATAAGAAAACTCACATGCTAAATGCATTTGATGGGATTTAATTAGGCTATTAGGACAAAGGGCTGGGAACTCAACAACTAGACTTACTTCTATCCCTGTATCAGTATCTTTAAATTGATGTCGAACTCCACCAATAGTAGTACCATCTTTCATACGTGCAACACCTGTTGATTGGTATTGATAAGATTTATCTCTCGGTGTTTTTAATCCGGTTTCGTCACCAAAAACAATGAAAAATTGAACTGGAAACGGAGAATTACCAGTAGTTTCGATAACCTCTAATTCATTTTCCCCAAAGGGTCTTAGTACATAGTGATCAGGACAAGCAGATAAATTCACTTTGTTATTTTCACGTGATTGTTCAAGCATCAAACTATCAATTCCATGTATAGCTACTTCTGCTGTAATCCCATCTAAATAAATACTAGTTTTTGAAAATTTTCGTCTATCACCAGATAAAAGAGTACAGATACGCATACCTATTGCACTTAATCTAAGTTTTGATTTCAACTTTTCGTACACTTCATTGTATGTATATCGCAACTTTATTTCCGTTAGCTGTTTTATCATGACGTCTATATCATTTATTTCAGGCTCTTTATGTCCTAATGTATATAATACTTTTTTTATCCGTTCTCTTTTCCATTTTATAAGTTGCTCTTGTGAGATATTATTTCCATCGATAATAATTTTCATAAACTTTCTCCTTCCTTTTGATTGTATCGTAGTGTAGTTAATACTAAATTAACCATTTCATGTTTTGTATCTAGATTCAACTTTACTTCTGAATGAGCAATACTGCTAAGACCGTATAGAATAAACCCAGAAGCTAATAACGAGTTATCAGTATAAAAAAAACCTATGTTTACTCCCTCTTCAATTACTTGTCTAATTAACGGTTGCATACGTGCGAATAATTTCTGTTCCAGTTGAAAATGTTGTTCCGTTTGAAACGAACTCACATTTTTATAGGGTGCTAACTTTTCAATAAATGTCCAAAATATATCTAGTGAATCTTTCATCTTTTGCATGACAGACCGTTCATTTGAAATAAGTATTTCTTCAATTAACTCCATATTTTTCACAATAAAGTCATTTAAAACTTCATCAACAAAATCCTCCTTAGACTTGAAGTAATAATAAAATAAACCCGTTGCTACACCTGCATGATTCACAACATCTTTTATGCTAAATCCTTTTATACCATTTTTCATATATAGTTCAAAACCAATATCCATTAACTCTTGCCGTCTTATATCTGGTTCTTTTGATATTCTTTTCATAGGTCATCTCCTATTTTTTTCTTGCGACTGAATCTGATTCAGTCAATCTTATTTCATAAATTTAAAATCAATTTAATAACTAAGCAACGAAATTTCTACAAAAAAAGTAATCTCAAGAAATATGCTACTAACCTTAGATTTATCAAAAAAGTTAGATCATATAACTTGAGACTACTCATTTCCATTCAAAATATTTATGTAATTAAATTTTAGTTCTTCTGCACCCTGGCTGTCTCCAAAACTATTTGTGGAAGCTCTTTTTGAATGATTTCTTTCAGTCCATAAAGAGCTTCCTTCACATAACCACCTTCGAAATTTCCTAATGGTTCTGGTAATTCATCCTCATCTAATATGAAGTATTCTCCATTTGGAAGTACCATAATATCGATGATTAAATCTTCGAAGGAAACCACTTCGTCTTTTATTTGTGTGTTTTTTACGATATTAAAATAGGAACCTAAATAATTTCCTTTTATATCTCTCCAAACGTATAAATTGTACGAACGATCTTTCCAGTAATATGCGATTGTATAACTCCCTTTTGGGATTGTTAACTTAGTATCTTTTGCAGTCATTGTAAATGAATACTGCACCTCGTGAAATAAAACGATACTTTGTGATTGCTTTTCAAGTAATAAGCAATTGTGATCTACTATCGTTGAGTTATACCGGATTTTTCTTTCTATAATTTCAATTTTCGATGTAAGTAACTTATTCATTATTTTGTTTCCCCTTACGCTAGTTCTATCCTCAATTATATCTGTTTATGTAGTGATAAAGAAGTATATAGTTTTTTATATAATGATTTATACAAGTACACAATAAAAAATCCTTCTTATTTAGAAAGAGTTTTTCACTATCCATGTTTCATATTTTTTCACTTCTAACGGAAGCTCATTTGTTTTTATGTAACTAACAGCACTATTACTCATGTTTTAACTTTTCCTTAACCGCATCATAAAATTTTCGCTCTTCATCAACATTTAAGTGAACACGACTTACTGTTTTAGAAAAGCCATATAACAACTGTGCTTTCACTGGCTCTTTTAATGTTATTTCAAAAGTAGCAGGTTCTTTTATGAACTCCATAACAGTTGCATCCAATACCTGTTTCCCTTCTTTTGCCGATAGCAATTCACCCTTGTAGAACGCAATATTATCAATTTGTGTAAATGGTATAACAATTTTCTTTCCTAATCCAATTTGAATGATTACTTGTTCTTCTGTTACGACAAGTGGATTTTTACGCATTGCTTGTATTTCAGCTAAAAAATAAAACATTGCATATACGTTTAAAATAAGTAACACCCATGCTACAACCGGATTCCATTGATGAAACAAATAATGAAAACCGATACTTTCTATTAAGGTCGCATGGATGATCATGATATATACACCTATTGCACCAGTCTTTTTGTGATATGAGTATACGGATTCACCTTCTGGTACTTTTTCACGCCACGATAAAAATGCATAATAGATTAACTTACACTCCGTTACAATGATATCTATTAATTTATTTCTTTTCATAGTAGCTTCAAATGCTGCATCAATCGCATAAGAAAAGGAATAATTTTCTCTTCTATATTCTTTATATCTTTTTATTATTTTAGGAAGCACTCTAACAATTTTATAGAGAAGGAATAATTCTAGACCTACAAATACAATTTCACCCGCAACAATAATATAAGAAACGTATGAAAAATCTTGTAAATAGTCACTTGGAATAATAAATCTTGCAAAAATATAACCAGCTATTACAACAGGAACTATATACGTTAACGAGTATCTTTTTCGAATAATGAAGAAATACGTGATGATCGGAATGACAAACATGCAATCTAATAATGACCCAAGCACAACTTCTTTCGGCGCAGCTGGTACTATTGGAAGAGCATACAATAAATAGTTTGATAGCATAATTAAAGAGACGAGTCCAATCCAAATACCTTTTCGCCTTCGCGATAGTGTAATATTCATACGTTTACTCCCTTATTTAAAAACCTCATTTAAATGGTCTTTATAAAATGAAATGGCACGTTCAAATTCTTTTACTTCCTCTACTTTCACGACAGTTTCAAGTAATAATTTCATCGCTGATTCGTGATCGTTTACGTTATATTTTGCTAATGATAAAAATACTTTCATCGGAGCGTTCTCTGGGAATTTTTTCACCCCAGCTTCTAATACTGTAATTGCCTTTTCATATTCCCCTATACAACGATATGTACTTCCTAAACCAATATAAGCACTGCAAAGCGATTCGCCATCAAGTCCATTTGCGATTGCCTGCTCATAATACGGAACTGCTTCTGTTTCTAGCCCCATTACATCATGTATCCACGCACACTGATACAGTACTTCTGCATCCTTTGTAAAGTTTGTTAATCCTATAAGTATCTCTTTAGACTGCGCATATTTCTTTTCGTTTCTAAGTTTAATAGCTTGCTTTAATAAATGTTCCATAGAATCCACTCCTCACCAATTATTCTGTGTATAGCTCTTGATTGGTATACGCTTCACATTCGTGTAAAAGTAAAATTCCCACCAATTAAAGTTTCGCTTACTTATTACTATGCGGATTCATTCTTATCTAAAAACTTAATTTTAAAAAGCAGTGACACGATTACATAATATCTCTAAGCTTTTGACAATTTCTTTCGCTGTTTCATCTTTCCCATTACACAACTTCCCTTTACCATCCTGTCCAATTACATAATGTACGGCTCCGCGCGAATATAAAGAATGTGGTGAATTCGCAATCATTACATTCGCCCTTGCTTCTTTCATTCTATTTTTTGCTCTTTCAAACAGTTCTTCTTCACTTAAATCACTTTCAAGTTTAAAACCAACAAGTACTGTTTCTGGGTCCCATTCTTTTATTTGTTTTAATACTTTTGGAGCCTTTTGAAAATGAATAATCGGTGCTATATCACTTGAAATTTTTCCGTTCATATTAAGAACATTACCATCTTGATCACAAATCTTCTCCACAATCCAATCTGATCCAGCCGCTGCCATAATGACTGCATCAACCTTTTCATGTTTGATGATACTTTTCATTTTATCTTGTAAATCAACGATTCCTTCAAACGGATGTAATTCTAACCCTCTATGTACATCACTCGGTTTCTCCGCAAAATAACCGTGTAAATATATAACATGTGCCCCTTTAGCTAGAAGTTCTTCTGCGATTATCCTTCCGATTGTACCTTTGGCCATATTCGTATGCCCGCGTACTTGATCCCATTTTTCTAGACAACCACCGCTCGTAATTAATACCTTTTTCCCCTTCATTGTAACCATCCCTTACTAATTTTTCTTACGAAACCATTCTGTTCCAAAGTCAACTATATCACGCTGTTTCATTAGACGACACGTTGCATTCCCTATCTTCCCGTTGTTTACAGTTCCTTTTCGCTCAAACTCCACACCAATTTCTACAAACTTCTCAGATTCGTAATCCATTTCAATAAACTCTTTCCACACTCTTTCACCATTTTCTATAATAGGTGCTCCTACTTGTATTAACTCACATGCACCAGTGCGCACCTCGGATAAATGAACAGACGTATTGGAATCGTATCCAACACCAATTAATAATACGTAACCGTCTAAATCGTATATTTTTCTTAATGGAGATTCTTCTCCAAAGCTCATTGATAACGTATGGTTCATTGTTATTTCTACTGCATGTTTTCCCCATGCAGCAAAACTTCCTAACGGATGATTACTACGTACTACATTCGGATATGTACGAAAACATTCAACTATTTCACCCATTCCCCTTGTTGGGGTTATACGTGGATCAAATGCTGGGACGTTATCTCGGATAATTTGCCACCAGTCTTCCGGTACAGGCGGTCTGGACCAATGCTTCGGATCGGATAAATCCGAAGATTGTGTTGGCATTATTATCGTTCCCTCTTCCGTAACAACTTTCATTAATGCTTCTACTACGGCAACCGCACCACCAGATATCCACCCGATAGAACTTAATGATGAATGAACGATAATTATCATTCCTTTTTCAATTCCTAATGCTTTTAAATCTTTTGTTATAGTTTCGATTGTATTTGGAAATTGTGTACTTGCTACTATTTCATTCATTTTCATATTGGTTCCCCCACTAGCTACGTAAATTTAAACTTTTATATAAATATATTATCATATTTTTCTTAATTTTTAACTTAATCATATTCATTACTACAAAAATATGTATATTGGTGTACTGAAGCCTCAAAACTCTATTAAAATCGTAGATAATGATGAGCGAGAGTTTTTTGAAATGAAGAAAAATGTAAATCCTATTTTTTCAAACTATACTCCATATGCATATTTTTATACTATTTTTCCAAATAACAATGAAATCTTTCGATTCCCGTATATTTTTCTCCTAAATTTTTAACTTGAAAACCAATTCTTTTATAAAATTCTACCGCCCCATCGTCTGTCTCTGCTTCTATATAAGTCAATTGATATATTCTTACAACCTCTTTAATCATTTGCAGTGCAATTCCTTTTTGACGATAATCTGGAGCCACTGCTATATGACATACTCGTGCTTTAGTTGCTCCGATTACTTCAATACCTATACAAGCTTTTTCTTCATATTTGTACAAAGTCCCTTTATTACTTTGATAAAGTAATACTGCTTTCTTTAAGCTTATTTCTTTTGGACCGACGGCATATTGTAGAACATTTAATATTGAATCTTTTTCAAGTTGTTCAACACGTTGTAAATTCATACTTTCATCCCTTTCTACGAAAAAATACTAGCTCTTAATAAAAAGAGCTAGTCTCATTACGCCGTTATTTTTTCTTCTTTTTTTACAACGACAGCCACATAACTATGAAGTATCATCCCAATAATAACGAGACTCATACCAACCCAAGATAATGATGACGGAATTGGTGCAGATAACCAGATCAGCTCTCCTACTAGCGCAAATAAAACTTCACCAGACTGCGTCGCTTCCACTGTTGCTAGTTTTTGCGGATCATCTTTCACAAGATCTGTTGCAAAGAAAAATAATACTGTCGCGATTAACCCAGAACTAACTGCTACAATAAAACATTGAAAAACTTGGCTACTTGACGGTAATCCGCCTGTTGATACTTCGTAACCAGATAATAAAAACCAAAATGGTAAACTTGCTAATGTCATACCGAGTACTCGCTGAAATACATCTAATTCCCCTTTACAAACTTGCATCATTTTTCTATTTCCAAGAGGATACGCAAATGCTGCAATAAGTACAGGAACTACGCATAAAACGGTTTCACGAATACCTAATGAAGAAGCATGTTCTACTTGCATGAGAACAACACCGAATAAAATAATGCCCGACATAACTAATTCCTTCATCGGAAGTTTTTTATGTAGTGGATCCACCGCAAAAAATGGTGTTAACAAAATCCCTGCAACAATTGTAATTTGCCATGTTGATGCAACGAGCCAACCTGGTCCGAACGCTCCAGCAAAACTGAGCGGTGCATAAAAGAGACCAAATCCAACGATACTCCATACTAACCATTCTTTCGGATTGTTTTTCATATATTGAAAGAGTTGCTTTAAGTTCCCTCTATACATAACAATAAGTAATAGCATTGGAACCATAAAATAATACCGTAATGATGCACTCCAAATCCAGCTTCCACCTTCTAAGTCCATTGCCCGGTTTAAAACAAAGGTAAAGGCAAAGAAAAATGATGCCAGTATCCCTATAACAATTGCTTTCATTGTAAAACCCCTTGTTTAGTTTCTTCCTAATACTATACAACAAAATAAATATAATTAAAATTCACAATCTTTAACTTGTATGTAATCTAGCTCTATATAATTTCCTCAATCGACTTATATGAGCTTGATGATACCGATTATGATCTGCTATATGCCATATTCCCCATCTTATAGTCGCATTTTCCCCTTTTTCATACAAAACTTTCCGCGTTAAATCAGTTTCTGTTAGTTTCATACATTCTTCATAAAACAATTTTTGCACTGCTTCATAATCTTGCATTAACTCTTGCAACGTGTATTTTCTTAAACTCGGTATTTCTCCTACTTCATTCAACATAGGCCCATATTTATTTTCAAATGTTGTTGGAACATCTTCTCCCTTGAAACGATACACCCAATGTAAATCGACAACTGCTAAATGCTGAAGTAACTGCCCAATACTATTTTCATTATTTTCAGACCCTTTATAGGATAGTTCGTTCTCTTCAGTACCTTCTACTAGCCTTTGCAATCTATTAAACGTATCAGCAACCGTCGCATACAAAATCGCTACTTGAGGGTCCATATTTCTTTCTAAATAGAGATCTTTCATACAAAACTTCCTCTCTTAAAAGAACAACACCATATGTTCATCATCACTATACAAACCATTCATTTTTATAGCCCTTTTTTCAATTCCGTACGTTTTAAATCCCATTGATTCATATAAGCGTTTTGCTGGTTCGTTCGTTGACACAACCCCTAAATTCAATTGCTCTAGCTTCATCTCTTTTGCCCTTTCAATTGCTTTACGTATTAAATCACGTGCAAGACCACTTCTTCGATTTTCAGTATCTACATACATTGCAACGATATGTCCTTTATGCTTATATGCGTCTTTTTCTTCTGTTAATAAAGTAACAACCCCAACTAAACGATTTTCATTATTAAAAGCACCAAATGTAAAACTACTGTTGGATGAAAGATTACTAGCAACTCGTTCAAGAGGGTTTTCTTGACGTATTGCTTCTTCATAAGTCGTTACAAATGCTTCTGGATTTACTTGTAGTGCTTGTAAACGTAACTCCCAATATTGTTTTGCATCCGCTTTTGTAAGTAATCGAATCATTTTATCTTCCCCTTTTTAATTTACATAAAATTTTTATAGGTTATTATTTTTTTGATTCATACTCTTCTTTTAATATACTGTAACGATAGCGATGAATGAACTTCCCCTGTCTCAATCGATCATTTCTCATTAACCCTTCGCATACAAATCCGGCATTTTCATAACTCTTTTTAGCTTGTGTATTATCTTCATCTACACGTAACCAAATTTTCTCCAATTCAAACTGGGAAAAACCTATTTGTAACATGCTGTTTAGAGCTGCCATTCCAAATCCTTTACCCCAATAGTCTTTATTTCCAATCGCAATTCCTAGTTCTGCATTTTTATTTGTTTTATCAAAATTTTTAAGGTCTACCCATCCAATATGTATACCTTTCTCAGTAACGATCGCCCTTTGTTCATAACCATTTTTTCGGCTTATACAAGCTTCAATCCAGATTCTCGTATCTCCACGAGTGAACGGAGGATATTGGTTTGGTACGACTAAATGCTTTGTTACATCTCTATCTAACGACCATTGATAGCGATCTTCTACATCATCTAGTGTCAATTCTCTTAATTGAACATATGGTACATTCATTTTTCTCTCCCGTTTTATAAAAATGATCAAAAGCCGCTACAAATTTGTTTGCATATTGCTCATCATATCTTCTTAGCACTCTAATAAACCATTTTGAACTCCCGAGCCACCTACCATTTACTCTTAATACATATTCATGTACTAAATCCGCTAATAAATTAGCGATAAACAATTCTTCTTCTCTTTTTGTTGCACCAATAAAGTCATCTAAAGTATCCGTAATAAAATATCGTTTCTTCGGTCCATTTAGCTGGTCCTTTATGTAGTAAATCATTCGCTTCTTTTTTTAATTTCTCAACAATTTCCTTTTCCCCTTTTAATGCAACCCCTTCTGAAACTAATTGTGGTAACGACGGTCTCCCTCGATCACAATCCATTTTGAAAAAGGTTTTATATGTTGCAAAATTATGAACAAACACCTCAACAGGCCATCCATTACTATAGAAAGATTCTCTATAACAAGAAGTTAAACTTTGGTCAACTATTACAATATCAAGGTCAGATGTTTTCGTCGCTTCTCCTCGTGCAACGCTTCCACCGAGTAAAGCTACATCACAATTCGGAAATTGTGATGTAATTATGCTTTGTGCTGCTTCAATTGGTTTCATAGCCGTTCCTCTTTTCTTATTTCACTTTCTTTTTTTCAGCTCTTTCTCTCGCTTTTTTTATATAGCTTTCTGCATCTGGTGTTTTACATGATGTTGCACCGTGATCAACCTCTACTTTTCCAATTTCACGTGCAATTTCAATTGCTTGTCGCTCTAAGTCTTCATTACGAATTCCTATTGCGATTAAAGCACTATTCATCGCTTCTTTTTTTCTATTTTTTTCATTATGTATATTTTCTTTAATCTCTTCTAAGTATGGAGAGAAGAAACCATCATGTAACGCTTTATTTTTAATCGATATATTTGCTAACAAAGACCAGCCAGCTCTTCCAATCCATTCATCATTAGACTTTGTCCACTCTTCCATTCTTTCTATTGCAATTGGCGAAGTACATATAGATGTCATAAAAACATCCATTAAACAGTAATAATCAACATCCTGAACCCAACTATTAAGCTGTTCTGTTGTTAAATTCTTCGGGTCTAAAATATAAGTTGCTAATGTCATTGCGTCCATATTTTTCGTTTCCCACAATTCAACTGCTAAATCGGTATCTTTTTTTATTTTCTTTTTTAACAATTTTAAATTTGCAAAACTAACTCCGAATAGTGGCTCTTTCGCTCCGTGGTTTTTATACGTTTTACGATTTTGTTCTGTTCCATATTCCTCTAGTTGCTGCATTACTTCCTCAAGTAACATATACCCACCTCTTTATCTTTTATGTTGACTGTATATATGTATGTACGATATATTCTACATTACTTTTCGGTTTTCCTATATTTATTTTTAAAATACGGTATGTGAAATTTCTAAAGATTGCACAGCTACACCATCAAAAAACTGTACATGTTAAACATAGAGTTTTTTGATGGTATCAATTTTGCGTAGAATAAGATATAAACTACGAAAGAACTTTTAATGGTCCTCTCAATCACCTATTTTTTCAACTAAATTTTTTACATCTGACCACTCTTCTATTGACCCTGCATCCGGAAAAACTGTAACTACATTAAAATTCGCACCTTTTTCTTTCCCAATTTGTTTAGCTGCTAATAAATTCGCTGCCGCAGAAGTTCCTATTTTTATACCAGTATCTTTATAAAAACGTGCCATTTCATACAGGGTATCTTCATATGAATAAGTCCATTGTTTTTCTATCAAATTTTCTTCCTGTTCTATGAAATGTTGTTTCCTTCCTAAGCCGAACCCACCGGATCCAGCATATTTCTTTAAATCATTTGGTGGTTGTTCCGAGCCATAGGGCAATTCAGCAGGCATTACTAAATGTAGTTCAACATTTTTTGTATAATTCTTTATTGCTGTATAGACTCCCATTAGAGTTCCACCAGTACCAGCAGATGCTACCCATGCATGTATTGGTTTTCCAATCATTTGTGCAATAATTTCTCGCCCTGTACCTTCAATATGACTTACTATATTTGCATTATTATAGTGTTGGAATAAAAAGTATAATTCTGGCTTTTGTTTGCTAATCTCTATTGCCTTCTCAATTACAGCGTAAAACCCCTTACATTTATCAACTAAGATTACGTTAGCACCATAATATTCGAGTTTATTTAATAGAGATTGACCAATTGCAGAACTTAACACTAACGTGCATTCAATCCCTAAATAATTACAAATAAACCCAATTGACCTCGCTAAGCTTCCACCACTATACTCTAAAATATTTTGTATTTTGTCCGCTTCTTGTAAATATTTATTAATCATTGCAAGTGCTGCCCTATCCTTAATCGATCCTGTAGGATTGTGCCATTCACATCTAGCATAGATAGAAAGGTTCTTCGTTTCTTCGCATTTTAATTTCATGAGAGGTGTATTTCCAACATGTTTAGAAAACTCTTCAAAATGGTTTACTATCATACTTTTATACCTCCTTCATAAATTATGTTTATTACATTTGTTCTTAGCAAAAATACTTTCTACATTTTAATAACTCTCTCAATAAGATTTTCTTATATAAAAATCCCTACAAACACTGCAGGGATTTATGTCTAAATCATTTTGTTACACTCTATTTCATATGAAAATAGTTTCCTTATTCAGCTGCATTCATAAGCACAATTCTCCAACCATCTGGATCCTCTATTGTGGTTCCTTTCTCTATCCAATACGGGTTTTCTGGTTCCACCTCATGATAGCCCATATTACTTAATCGATTCACTATCTTTTCAATTTCATCTTTATTAGGCATATAAAAAACTAGTAAATTATCTTTTGTCGGTGCCGGACATGGACTTCCATTAACATGTGTAGTAAACTCCAAATGATACTCTTCATCTGGTAATCCAAACATAACCCCGTCATATCCTTCGTGATTGTGAAATTCCCCTATACGTTTTAGTCCTAATCCTGTTTCATAAAAACTTATCACTTCTTCAAATTTATCTGTTGGTCTTGCAATTCTAAATTGAACCCAATTCTTCATGCAAATCTCCTCCTTTTCATTTTCCAAAGCTTTATAGTAATTAATATAGGTTACATATATTCCCTTTAACATCCCTCATTAGTGTGAGCTTCCTAAGTTGAAAGACCTATTAGTTAATAAACAATAGGACTTTCGTATAAAATTCATATAAAATTAGTTATATAAATGTAGAGATAAAATACAAGCTATTACGTATGAAATAGTTCTCCTTGCAGGGCCTTTATATACCGATCAGCAGATCTTTGTACAGCTTTATTCGCATCTTCCACCACACCATGAAATGCATTATATAGTCGACTAAATTGGATATCTTTTACTTTCTCTGCCATATCTCTAACTTTATTCGCTGGTAATGGAATGAGATTGGGATAACTATACATAAAACTTACCCATTTTCGATCCGAAACTACTTGTATAATATCACCTGATAACAAAATACCTTTCCCTTCATTACCATCTTTCCAATGTATAACAGTCCCGCCCTTAAAATGGCCTCCTAAGCGGTGCAATATAAGTTCTTCCGATAATATCAGATGCTCCCCAGACCAAAATTTAATTTGCTTACTCGGACGAACCACCCACTCTTTATCATCTTCATGAATATAAATAGGTACATTGAATGTTTCCGCCCATTTAACTTGTGTAGAGTAATAATGTGGATGAGAAAGTGCTATTGCTTGAATACCACCTAAATCATATATACGTTGTATCGTTTTATCATCTAAATAACTAATGCAATCCCACATAACATTTAGAGTTTTACTTTGTATTAAAAATGCTGTTTGTCCAATCGCAAATTTAGGTTTAGTAGTAATGCTATACAAACCGCTTTCTTCTTTTATTATTTCGTTTTTGTATAAATTGCTATTTTGCATTGTTTCTAATGTTGTCCATGACTGCCCAATTGGATTAACATATTGTCTTTCCTCATTACAAATTTTACAACGAGAAGGTGCTTCTTCATTTTCGAGATACTGTACTCCACATGTAGTGCAAATATAATTATTCATATTCCCACTCCTTTTTTTATGTAATTGTTTCTTTACGAATATTTTAATAAAAAACAAAAATATTCGAATCAATAATTGGAATGAAAATGAAGTGATACGAAAGTATAATTTGATGATTGAAAGTTTAAATAATAAAGTTTAATTTCATCCTATTTTTCAAAACTGCAATTGATATAAAATCTTGCATACTTTTGAGTAAACTTTTTTACACTTGTAAAAAAGTTTTTTTGCATTTCCCTACCTATAATTGCTAATATAGTAGAGTAGAACTTTTATAGAGAGAAGGAAAATTATGCACAATGGAATTCGAATGACAACTTTGGTAAAAAGGGCTATGTTGGTTTGTGCGGGGGTATTATTTACATACGAAGCCGCTTTAGGATCAGTACATACTGCTTTAGCTAGTACAGAGGATGAAGCAAAATCTGTTCAACTTGTAAGTGAGATTCAAACATCTCTTGCTCCGAAAGAAGCTCCAAAGCATTATAACGGACAAGTTAGAAAAGTCGCTTACTTAACATTTGATGACGGTCCCGGAAAATACACAGCTGAGCTTTTAGATATGTTAAAGAAAGAAAATGCAAAAGCAACATTCTTCCTAATTGGTTCAAACGTAAAAGCTTTCCCTGATCTTGTAAAACGCGAAGATGCTGAAGGCCACTACGTTGGGATGCACAGTATGACTCATAACTACAAGAAACTTTACACTGAAGGTCATTATGTAGATGAAATGAAGGAAGATCAAGGCTTAATCGCTGGTGTTTTAGGTAAATCACCAGTATTAACTCGCCCATCTTACGGATCAATGCCAGGATTAAACGAAGCTCTTCGCAACAAAGTTGTAGAAAATGGCTTAAAGGTTTGGGATTGGACAATTGATTCTTTAGACTGGAAATATAACAAAATGCAAGTTGATGCTGCATCTGCTAAAATTGTAGAGAACGTACTACATGGTGCTACAAATCCAACAGAAGTTATCCTTATGCATGATATTCATCCACAATCGGTAAAAGCAGTACCTGGAATTATTAAAGGACTGAAAGAAAAAGGATATGAATTAGAAGCATATAATGAGAACGAACACTTCCCATTAAACTTCTGGCATGATAATCGTATGTAATAAAAAGACTTGATTCCCTTTAGTAGGTTATCAAGTCTTTTTTTATCCCATATATTAAAAAATATAGCCTACTAACTTCACAATTTCACTAATCAAAATACCGACCACTGCGAAATCAGAATCCCCGAATGTTGTATTCTCAAATCCTAAACCACCTAATATAGGTAATAATATCGCTGGTAGGAATGAAATTAGTAACCCATTTACAAAAGCGCCAAGTATCGCTCCCCTTCTACCTCCTGTTGCATTTCCAAATACAGCTGCTGTTGCTCCTGTGAAGAAGTGAGGAATTAATCCCGGTACTATTACACTTAAACCGATAAATGGAAGAAGAAACATGGAAAGAAGTCCAGCAATAAAACTTGTTAAAAAGCCAATAATAACTGCATTTGGTGCAAACGGAAAGATTGTTGGACAATCTAATGCTGGTTTTGCATTTGGTACAAGTTTATCTGCAATACCTTTAAATGCAGGTACAATTTCTGCAATTAACATACGTACACCTGCTAGAATAATATATACACCTGCTGCAAACGTAATGGCCTGCATGAAAGAATAAACGAGATAATTTTGTCCGTTACTTAATTCAGTTTCGATAAACTCCTTACCAGCAAATGGCGCAACAATAAAGAACAATACAGCCATCGTTAATGACATAGATACTGATGTATCACGTAAGAAACCAAGTGATTTCGGAACTTGAATTTGTTCTGTTGTTTTTTCTTTATTTCCAAATTTACTTCCAACAAACCCTGCCGCTAAATATCCAACTGAACCGAAATGGCCAATTGCAATATCATCCATCCCTGTAATCTTTCTAACATACGGTTGTAGTAATGCTGGAAAAATCACCATGAGTGACCCTAAAATAACTGACCCAATAATGACTAGTGAAGCGCCTTGCATCCCTGTAGTTGAAAATACCGCTGAAATTAAACATGCCATGAATAAGGTATGATGACCAGTTAAAAATACATATTTAAATTTCGTAAATCGTGCAATTATTAAATTTGTAATCATACCAAATACCATGATTAATGCCGTTTCTTTTCCTAATGTTTGCTGAGCTATTGCAACAACAGCTTCATTATTTGGAATTATACCTTTAATATGGAATGCTTTATCAAATATTTTACCAAAAACGTCTAAAGCTCCTACTAATATAGTAGCTCCGCCTCCTAAAACGACAAAGCCCATAATTGTTTTTAAGGTTCCTGAAACTGTGTCTGCAAAGTTTTTCTTTTGCAGTAGTAAACCACACATAGCAAATAATCCAACTAATATTGCAGGCTGTCCCAAAATATCCTTCATTATTATATCAAACATAGCATTACTCCCCTTTCACTGTACTACATCAGGTGTTTTTGTAATGCTTCTTTAATTTCATTTTGATCTAAAATATTTGTTAAACCAGCAACTGTGCGTGTGCCATCTTCAAGATTACAAATAATATCTTTTGCACCTAAATATAAATCAGCTTGCTCAGATTTACTAGAAGCTAAATCTGTATGAGATACTTCTGCTTGTAATCCTAGTTCATTTAAAATTTTCTTCACATTCATTTCCACAATAAAACTACTTCCTAAACCATTTCCACATACAACTAATACTTTTTTCATTTTAATTTCCCCTTTAATTAGAATATTTAGCTATCATTTCTAATAATTTATCTTTTGAATCTGAATGAATTAACATTTCCACATTTTTTTGTTCTGATAGCATCTCACTTAATTGTGCTAATGCTTTTAAATGTGTTTCATTATCTATAGCCGCTAGCACAATAATCAAATTAGCAGCATGCTCTTGTTTTTCTGAAAATGAAACACTTTCTTTTAACTGTAGTAAACTCATTCCTAGCTGCTTAACTCCTGCTTCTGGACGAGCATGTGGTATTGCAATTTTAGGTGCAATAACAATATAGGGACCTAATTTTTCTACATTTACAATCATTTCATCAATATATTCTTCAAGGATATATTGATTTTGTAATAACGGTTCAGCTGCTACCTTTATCGCATCTTTCCAATTATCAACTCGATTTTGAAGTTGAATAAACTCTTTAGTTAAAAGTTCGTTTAACATTGGTTTATATTTCTCCTCCTTCTCAAAATACACCGGACCACTCATAAATTCAGTCAATTCTCTTTTTAAAGATTGCTCATCTACTACATCGGAATATTTTCGAATAATTCCCATGACTACATCAACAGAATCCTTTTGATTCTCACCATACAATACTCCATTTACGTTTCTTAAAAGAGATGCTTTTTCAGAATCAGTTAGAATTGGATTCACCTTAAAAACAGGTACCCCTCTCTTCTCAATTTCAGTAGTTGTAATAATACAATCTACATCAAATGTATTTGATTCATATTCTCGCTTTGAAATTGCATTTAATATATCCACATTTGAAAATAATTTTTCTAATTGGTATTGCAACATACGTGATGTTCCAATACCATTCGGACATACAAGTAGCGCAGTTTTCCGCGGATTGGGAACGATTCCTTCTTTCCTCATCCACGCTCCAAAATGCATAGTAATATATGCAATCTCATCATCTGAAACAGATTTTCTCACATATTCTTCAAAATGATGAATCACTTTTTTCGTAAGATAATATACCTCTTTATAATTTTGCTGAATCGTATTTAGTAATGGATTTTCAATATCTATTCCATACTTCACCCGATAAAACGCGGGTTTCATATGCAAATATAGGTCTGAAGACAGCCCGTTAAAATCTTCAAATATAACGCAAGCATAGTCCTGAAATTCTTTAATCATCCTGTCAACAACCAAATGTATTTCATCCTTATTATTTTTTTCATACATATTTTCCTGGTAATTTACTTTTGCACCTAACAAATGCGTCGTAATATAATAAATTTCATCACTTGGAAATTTAACAGCAAACTTTCGCTCAAACTGCTTGGCGATATACTTTGCTGCTTCAAATTGCTTTGAATCTCGAAGAACATTTTTTTCTGCTTCTTCCATTTCAATGTACTGCCCTTTTAAAATACGTCTATGGAACAAATACATGTAAACGCTTAAATTTTCAAGCACCTCATCTGTATATTGGATACCTAAAAACCCTTCACAGTTTGAAAGAATATTTTTTATGTTGTAAAGTGTTTCTCGTTCCAGAGTATCTTTTTCATTCCTCATATCACTCATAATGCATTTTACTTGTGATATTAAATACTCCCAGCCGTTTTTGGTAATAATGAAAGAGAGACTGGAAATTAACAAATTTCGTTTATCCTGTTCATTTCCAGCAATTTGATAGCCTTGTTTACGCCCAAATTGTAATAATAAATAATACTTATTTAGTTCTACTTTTAGCTTTTTTAAATCTGTAAGCACAGTATTACGACTTACTTGTAAAAGGTCAATTAAGTCTTCTAATAAAATTCTGTTTTCCTTTATGAGTAAGTATAAAATTAACCATATTTTTCTTTCTTGTGGAGAATATTCATATTGATTACTCGTAAATTCATTTAATTTTTTTACTATCATCTGTTTCGTTTCATTACTTATGCAATAACCTAAAGGTCGGATATATTCAATTGAATGTAGCCCTTCTTCTTGTAACCAATCTTCAATCTTCTTAATATCATAATAAATTGTTCGCTTAGAAACTTGAATTACATCAATTAATTGATTTATAGACACATAACCTTCTGCTTGAATAATTTGTTGCAAAATATTTACACATCGATTATCTAATATCATATATGGTGTACACCCTTTCTATACTTGTTCACTAATTGACTTGCAAGTATAGATACTAACTTTGCAAAATTAGATTTTGTAATCGCTTTCTATTAATATAATATCTTTTATTACCTCCAAATATAAGTCCAAATTTTTGTTTCTATGTAGTGCAATGATTGTGCTTTAAAAATTACTTCAGCATACCTTCCCCCGTTGGAATACATTATTTACCTTTAATTCTAAAGTTCCCCTCATTATTCATTTACACCAATGACAAAAAGCTCTTTAGAATTTTTAATATAGCTTAACACATATTAATCATAAGGAGTGATATGTATATGGATTTTCTCTCATCTGAGTATTTGTCTGCCTTGCTTGCCATTATTGTAATCGATTTAGTGTTAGCCGGGGATAATGCCATCGTAATTGGATTAGCAGCAAGAAGATTACCAAAAGACCAACAAAAGAAAGTTATTATATGGGGTACTGTCGGGGCAATCGCTATTAGAGCCCTCGCTACCTTAGTTGTCGTTTGGTTATTAAAAATACCTGGGTTACTCCTAATTGGTGGTGTACTTCTTATATGGATCGCTTACAAGTTGATCGCTGAGGGCAAAAATCATGATATTAAAGCCGAAGAAGGATTTTGGTCTGCTATTAAAACTATTATTATTGCTGATGCGTTAATGGGCATTGATAATGTACTCGCTGTTGCAGGAGCTGCGCATGGTAACTTTTCTTTAGTGATCATTGGGCTATTAGTTTCTATTCCTGTAGTCGTATGGGGCAGTACATTGATTCTAAAATGGGTAGATCGTTTTCCTGTCATCATTACGATTGGAGCAGCGGTTTTAGCTTATACTGCTACAAAAATGATTGTAGATGAGAAATGGTTCGCTGGATTTTTCGAAAGTAACCCTTTCGTGAAATGGGCATTTATCATTATTATCATCGTCGGTGTAGTTTTCTTCGGAAAGGCAAAACAAAAAGCAACAGCTGGTTCTGTCTAATAATGATGGTATATTTACAAATAAAAGGCGCTATTCATATGAATAGCGCCTTTTATTATTTATTTAGCTTCCCCTTCCGGAGTCGTTTTTACCTTCGTATTGTTTTTATCACGATTGTTATAGTTATACTTCGAACGATCTACTGGAGTGAATCCTTCCGGTGTGTAGAATCGTAATAAGTCACCATTTACGACTTGGTCAGAGTATTTTAGTGAGTTTTGAACCATTTGTTCATTTTTCTTTATTTCATCTGTAAATTCTACTGGCTTTCCAGTTGTTGTATCATAGTATTTGCCGTTTAGTGCAGTAACTGTTGGGCTTACGTAGTTACCGTTACGGAAAGCAACGACTTGTTTATGATCTGGTGATAATAAATCAGAACCGAATTGAACATAATTCTTTGTATCTGTACCTAGTAAGTGTAAAAGCGTTGGAAGAACGTCAATTTCACCACCATATTGATGTTGTACGCCACCTTTCACTCCTGGTACACGAACGATTAATGGTACACGTTGTAACTGTGCATTTTCAAATGAGTTCATTTCTTTACCCATTACTTTTGACATTGCTGCGTTATGATTATCTGAAATACCGTAATGGTCTCCATACATAACAATAATCGAGTTATCATATAAACCAGATTGTTTCAAGTAATCGATGAAGCCTTTTACAGATTCATCTAAATAGCGTGCTGTTTGGAAGTACGTATCTACTGATGAATCACCTGTTGTTGCTGGTTCAATCGTTGCTTCTGCCTTATCGATTGGATAAGGGAAATGGTTCGATAACGTAATAAACTTCGTATAGAACGGTTGTTTCAACGTTTGTAATAACGGAATAGATTCATTAAAGAACGGTTTATCTTTTAATCCATAGTTTACTACGTCTTTTTCATTCATATCGTAGTATGACGCATCAAAGAATTTATTAAAACCAAATGATTTATAAATATCGTCACGGTTCCAGAATGTTTTGTAGTTACCGTGGAATACTGCTGATGTGTATCCTTGTTGTCCTAAAATAGCTGGTGCTGATTGATACGTATTATGAGATTTCGTTGTAAAGACAGAACCTTGTGGTAAACCAAACATTGAATTCTCTAACATAAACTCCGCATCAGATGTTTTCCCTTGTCCTGTTTGATGGAAGAAGTTATCAAAATAAAGCGTATTCGCATCTTTTGTAAATGAGTTTAAGAACGGTGTAACTTCTTGACCATTTAATTTGTAATCAATTAAGAAGTTTTGGAATGACTCTAAATGAATATAAATTACGTTCATTCCCTTTCCTTTACCGAAATACTCAGGATTTGGACTTGCATAAGTTGATGTTAAATAATTTCGTACTTCTGTCATATTATCGCCATCAGCTAATGCTCGTTCTGTCGATGCTTTCGCACTTTGAATTCCATCATAAATTGTGTAGTTGTATGCCCCTAAATATTTCACAATATAATTACGGTCAAACGTTCTTGTTAATAATTCAGGACGGTCAGACTCTGCAAGACCTAAGTTAACACTGAATAATAAAATACCTGCTACAAATACTAGAGATACTTTATGCTTCGCAACACGAATTGGTTTTGGATTTGCAAATTTTGTTGCGACTAACACAATTAATATAATCGTGTCTAAGAAGTATAGTGGATCATAAAGATGTAGCAACGCAAGAATACTACCACCTAAATCTCCAAAGTTATTCGTTTGTGTTAATGTCGGGAACGTAATAAAGTCACTGAAAAAGCGATAGTAAACTACGTTTGCATATAAAAGAATCGACAATAACAAGTTGATAACAATTAACCAAATATAAGATCGTTTCCCTTTTGCAAATAATGCAAGTCCTAAAAATAGAACTGCTGAACTTAGCGGGTTAAAAAACAGCAAGAATTTTTGGATTGTGTTTGAAATTCCTAAATTAAATTCCGTTACATAAGCTGCATATGTTTTGAGCCAAAATAAAATAACGGCAAACAGAAAGAATCCAAAATGATTGCTTAACACACTTTTGCTCTTTAATAAGAACTGTTTCATTTCTCCACCTCTTTTAATCATCCAAGGCTTATTTTTTATAAGTCTGTCTCTCTATTCAAATTTTCTTCTTCAAATAGATTATCTTTATTTAACTATATGAAGAATATTAGTAATTATAATTTGAAGCTAGTATTTATTCAACTATTTCTTTTTAAACATTTTGACCTTGGTTTCTATTTAACAAAATAAATTTGTAACATTTCCTGTTTTCTCCCAAGATTCATCCACTAATTATGACACCCCATACTATATACCTTTATAAACTCATTCGCAAACTATTCTATCTCCAATTTTGGTACATATTTCACATGACAAAATAATGTTATTTAATTATATTGCTCAACTTAGATTCCCCTGCTTCAACTAAATCTTTAAATCTTAAAGTCATTACATCTCTTCCATACATGAAAAATTTTCATGTTCATTAATATTATATTTGAATAATTATTCATTTATCCCACCAGTGGTGTTATGTTTTCTCGACAAAAAAACTCGCTCTAAAAAGAGCGAGTTTTTTCATTATATATTATTGACCTTTGTACATTGCATCTACTTGTTTTTGAAGTTCTTCATTTTCTAAGTACTCATCGTAAGTTGCCTCTTTATCGATTACACCGTTTGGTGTTACTTCGATAATGCGGTTTGCAATTGTTTGTACGAACTGATGGTCATGAGATGTGAATAACATTGTACCTTTGAAAGCAATTAAACCGTTGTTTAATGCAGTGATAGACTCAAGGTCTAAGTGGTTCGTTGGATCGTCAAGTGTGATTACGTTCGCACCACTTAACATCATTTTAGATAACATACAACGAACTTTTTCGCCTCCAGATAATACAGAAACGTTCTTCTTAACTTCTTCACCTGAGAATAACATACGGCCTAAGAAACCACGTAAGAAGCTTTCTGACTCATCTTGTGGAGAGAATTGGCGTAACCAATCAACTAAGTTATAGTCACTGTTCTCAAAGTATTTAGAGTTATCTCTTGGGAAGTAAGATTGAGATGTTGTAACACCCCATTTGAATGAACCGCTATCTGGCTCCATTTCACCCATAAGGATTTTAAATAATGTTGTCATCGCAATATCGTTACGACCGATAAATGCAACTTTATCACCTTTATTTAAAGTGAAGTACACATTATCTAACACTTTTTCGCCATCAATTGTTTTAGAAAGGCCTTCAACAGTTAATAAGTCATTTCCTATTTCACGCTCAGGTGTGAAGCCAACGAATGGGTAACGACGTGATGATGGTCTAATATCATCTAATGTAATTTTATCTAATAATTTTTTACGAGAAGTTGCTTGTTTCGCTTTAGATGCGTTTGAGCTAAAGCGCGCAATGAAGTTTTGTAACTCTTTTACTTTCTCTTCTTTTTTCTTATTAGCATCTTGTGTTAATTTTAAAGCTAATTGGCTTGACTCATACCAGAAGTCATAGTTACCAACATAAAGTTGAATTTTACCGAAATCAAGATCAGCCATGTGCGTACATACTTTATTTAAGAAGTGACGGTCATGGGATACAACGATTACTGTATTTTCAAAGTTCATTAAGAAGTTTTCTAACCATTGAATCGCTTTTAAGTCCAAGTGGTTGGTAGGCTCATCTAGTAATAGAATATCAGGTTTACCGAATAATGCTTGAGCAAGTAATACTTTTACTTTCTCTGCACCAGTCAATTCTGATAATTTTTTGTCATGAAGATCTTCACCAATACCAAGACCTTTTAGAAGGATTGCAGCTTCTGACTCAGCTTCCCAACCGTTAAGCTCAGCGAACTCACCTTCAAGTTCTGCAGCACGCATTCCATCTTCATCACTAAAGTCTTCTTTCATGTAAATAGCATTTTTCTCTTGCATTACTTTATAAAGTTGCGTGTGACCCATAATTACTGTTTCTAATACTGGGAACTCTTCATATTCGAAGTGGTTCTGTTTTAATACTGCTAGACGCTCACCTGGCGTAATATGTATGTCACCTGTTGATGGTTCAATTTCTCCAGATAAAATCTTTAGAAATGTTGATTTACCAGCACCGTTTGCTCCGATTAAACCGTAGCAGTTACCTGGCGTGAATTTTATGTTAACATCTTCAAATAATTTGCGATCCGCGAAACGCAAACTAACGTTACTTACTGTAATCATTTGTGTCCTCCTACTAATACCGCTTATTTCAGCGTTTTCTCACCGATTGTCTTAAAAAATCGCATATTACGACTCAATTATTGTAGACTATAGCTATTATATAGTAGAAGCTGGATGAATAGCAACGGTTGATTACTTTTCTATAATGAAATCGGATAGTTTTTATCCATTCCCCTAGCTATTGTATGTATATCATCGACCTCTTTCTCATATAACCATTCACTTCTCATTCTGTAATACATTGGATTCATTTTTCATTCGAAATTTTATATATAGAAAAACTGTAGAGAAATCATCCCCTACAGTCTTCACTTATTTCGTATTTATTATTTTTTCTTTATAACTCTTCAATTTACTCGTTAACCCCATTAAAGCAGGTAACAATATCGGCATCACGATTAAAGCTAATAGTAATAGTGCAACGCCAACAACTGATGCAACTTGTATAAGTGTTAATACACCTGAAGGGATTAATGCTGCAAATGTCCCTACTAAAATTAGCACCGCTGATAATACAACTCCTCCTATATGACGAGATGCAGTTACAATTTTCGTTACCGAATCCCCTTCTATCTCGTTATAGCGCATCATTACGAAAATACTATAATCCACTCCTAAAGCGACAATCATAATGAAGCTAAAGAATGGAACATTCCAGCTTAATGACTCTACATGTAATACATGTGCACTAATTTGTTCGCTTATACCAAGCGATGCAAAGTACGCTAATAGTAATGAACCAATAATAAATATTGTATTTAATAATGAACGTGTAATTACAAGTAATACAATCGCAATTCCAATTAACATAATCGTAGCTGTACGTAAGAAATCTTGCCCTGTTACTTCTTTTAAATCAACGTTTCTAGCTGTCGTTCCGCCAATTGCTGTTTTCGCATCATTTAATTCCGTTCCCTTTACAGTGCCCTCGATTGTTTTATTGATTTCTTGAATAATCGGCATTGCTTCTTTTGAATACGGATTTACATCTAAAATGATGGTCATTTTAGCAATCTTTCTGTCTTGTGACATGTACATGTTCAATGCTTTTTGGAAATCTTCTCCCTCTAACACTTCTTTTGGAATATAAAACTTCTCAGAGCTTTTCGATTCATTGAGCTCCCCTAAATATTTCTGCGCGTCATGCAGGCCATTGCTTACTTTTCCAAGCCCTTCTGTACTTTTAGATAAACCCGATTGTAATTGTCCCATCTTTTCTTGCAGGTCTTTAAGGCCCGTTAAAAGTTGCCCTTGCCCATCGTTTATTTTCGTTAATCCAGATTGTAACTCAGCTGATTTATTCGCAATTTGTTTTGAACCTGCAGAACCTTCATTTAATCCATTTTTAAGATCCGTCGCTCCCTTTTGTAACTTATTAATTCCATTGTTCATTTCTTTTAAGCCGTTATCCACTTTCAGTAACGATTGATTCGCTTCTTTAAATGAACTCATCGCTGCTTTATGCTGCGTTGCTAATTGATTTAATTCTTTTGAAAGTACATTTAATTGTTTTTGAGCTTCTTTAGCAATCCCTATCGTTTGTTGTATATTTGAATCATTCGCTAATTCTGGTTTCGTTTGAACGAAATTGGTCATTAACATTTCAATTTGTTCATATCCCTTTTTCGCACCATCAATTGCTTGAGAAATACTTCCGAAGTATTGATCGTAAGAGCTTAAACCTTTTTCTAACTGTGCATAACCAGCATGCAGCTGCGATGTTGCATTAGATAGAACATTTATATTTTCGTTTACTGAAGCTAAGCCACTCTCAATTTGCTGCGCTCCTTGTGCACCGTCGTTTATGCCATTTGATAATTGATGTAAAGCTGTTCCTAATGCTGATACCCCGTTTTTCGCCTCGTTCGTTCCATCAATTAATTTTTGAACATTCGCAAGACTATTTGAATCATTACTTCCCATTTTATTTTTCGCATCCGTTAATCCATCATTAATTTCCTTTATGCCACCATCGGCATCTCCTAATCCTGTATTCAATTCTCCCGCTTGCTTATTTAAATATAATTCTTTTATCTTCTCACCAGTTGGACGTGTCGGTGCATATACTTCTGATACACCTTTAACTTTCGAAATTTTATCAGTTAATTCGTCTAAAATTTGTAGAGAAGTTCCTTCATCCAGCTTTTTATCATATTGAATGACTAATGTACTCGGTGAAGAGAAACCAGGCGGAAAATGATCTTCTATTACGTTAATACCCATCTTTGATTCATACTTATTATCTACTTCAAATAAATCATTGTAATTAAGTGTATTAGAGTATTTTAATATGAAAGGGATCGATATTACAAATACGATGATTAAAGCGACAAATGGCCTTGCTACTGAGTTTTTCGCAAAGAATCCCCATAAGCGACTATCCTCATGACCTTTAAATGTTTTAACTGGATAAAACATTCCTTTTCCTAAAAGCACCATAAAAAATGGATTTAAAGTCGTTAATACGAGTAGTAATACTAAAACACCAATTGCTACCGCTGAAGTAGATTGATATAATTTAAAACTCGCTAACGCAAGTGATGCAAAACCAATTAGCACCGCTATACCGCTATATAATACGGTTTTACCTGCCGATTTAAATGTTTCTTTCGTGGCCAAAAATGTATTTTCTTGTTTACTTAATTCTTCTTTAAACCTCGTATATAATAAAATGTTATAATCTGTTCCTACTCCAAAGAGGACGACGACTACGAACACTTGTGTAAAGTTTGAAAATGGGAAATTAAATTGATCTACAAGCTGAGCAATAATCCCCATTGAGACTAAATACGACACACCGACTGTAAGAAGAGAAACAATCGGAACAACTGGTGAACGGAATACGAGGATTAATACTACAAGAATGAAAATGATTGAAATAACTTCTGTCTTTTTCACTCCCTCTTGAGAGGATTTAAGAAAATCACCCGCTATTAAGTCACTTCCTGTTAAATACGTTTTTACCCCTTTCGTTTGCACCTTTTCATGAAGATTATTTGAAATCCTTGATATTTCACCATGTTTTTTATCTATCGATATTTGCGTTAAAATAGTTGTATTATCTTTAGAAACTAATTGTTTCTCCAAGTCTTTATTATCTAAATGTGAAACAACTTCCTTAATTCCTAATTGCTCTTTTTCATTTTGCAGGGCGTTGATCGTTTTTGTTATTTCCTTCTTTTGTTCATCTGTTAAAGCTGCCTTATTGCCACTATTAAAAACGGCTATAATTTCATACTTTTCAACCCCTTCTTTATCCATCTCTTTAATCATCTTGTCAGCAATACTGCTTTGTTCTGTATTAGGGATTGTAATTTTCCCTTTTTCCTTCACTAATTTATCCATATTAGGCATCGTTACGACCATTGTAATAGTAATAACTATCCATAATAGAAAAGAGAAACTTCTCCAATTTTTTAGCCTATTCATTTTAATCATCTCCGTTTAAAAAGTTTTACGTTAGTTTAGGAATGAATATTCATTCCTATTATTTCGAAACTCTCCCGGAATGAACGTTCATTCCTATTGTTCTATTATTTTTTTATAAACTCTATTAAACTACTCTTTTCAGAATGAATGTTCATTCCTTTAGTCATACAAACACTGTCTCCTACTCCCATTTTTAAATCTACTTAGGAATGAATATTCATTCCTATACTTATAAGCTATAGAATCAAATGATTCTAATAGCGTTCCAAGAGCTTTCTTCCAATTCTTTTACTAATTCTTTTGAGTATTCTAATTGCCCTGTTGCAATTACTTTCGTTAATTTTTCTAGCGGTTGATATACAATAATAATTAAAGCAACTGGAGGCAATGGACGAAGAAAACCTTTTGCGATTCCATCTTCAATAATATTCATAAAGAAGCCTATAAAATCGTCAAATATTTTCTTACTCTGTTCGTCAAGAAAATAACTATCACAGTGAGAATTTGTAAATAAAAAAGCATCCACATTGTTTCTCGCAAATTCAAATAAACGGTTGTACGTATGACTAAACTGTTCACGAATATTTGCTTCAACAGGAAAATCCGTTTTTATCATTTCAGAAAGCTCTAACATACTTTTTGAAAATAATGAGTTAACAAGCGCCTCTTTATTTTCAAAGTAGCGATAAATAGTACCCGCACCGACTTTTGCCTTTTCAGCGATCATTGGAATTGTCGTACCATCGTAACCACGCTCTGCGAAAAGTTGCATCGCAGCATCAAAAATATCTTCTTGTTTGTTTTTAGCCATTTTTTCCACCTCTATTTTTAGGAATGAAAATTCATTCCGTTTTTAATTATAAATTACATGAAGTAAAAGTCAAGTGCGTGACAAATATCGTTGCGGTTTTAATCCCTTGTTTGTGAAAAATTTATATCAGC
Source organism: Bacillus sp. FSL K6-1218 (assembly GCF_038006445.1). NCBI lineage: Bacteria > Bacillati > Bacillota > Bacilli > Caryophanales > Bacillaceae > Bacillus > Bacillus sp. FSL K6-1218. The sequence continues at coordinate 2,925,450 of NZ_JBBOVE010000001.1, forward strand.
GGTTTTTAGAATATATCGACTTACCGACAAAAACTGACAATACAAGAGAAGGCTGTCCCCAAATTTTATTTTGGGCAGCCCTATTTCCTATTTAAAACTTAAAAGAAATCATAAATAAATGCTTTACGTACTGGAACTATCGTCTCAAACGCTCGTATTTCCTCTTCGCTTCCACTAATTAATTCTAGTTCATTAAGTTGTAACGGACGTTTATAGCCAAACATTATAGTAGATAGTGCGTTTATATCCAGCTTAATCCCTTTGTCTTTTGTTTCTTCTTTTATAATTGTTATTTCATGATTCGCAAGTCTTACTGCTACGTTATTCCACGGAGCAAATGCGTCTGTAATGTGTAGAATCACTTCTTGCTGTACATTGTTCCAATTCAACTCATATTGTTTTAAGAAATGCTCTACATCTACAATTCTTCCCATAAAATATGGTTTTATTTCTGTCTTCACGCGTGGCTCTTGTAATGAATATAACAACGGTTCGTTTTCACTTACTGTCATTTCAAGTTCTTTAATCATAGAATCATGCTGGCAAATAAAGTTCCACAGACCATTTCGTGCTTCATTATGCAGTGGTACAAATTCTTCTACTGTCATTTTATAGTTTTCTATTTTGTATAACATGTAACCTGCTGCCTTTTTATTTTCATCATAGTAAATCGCTAATGTTAAATCATCATAAACCGCTTGTAACCACCAGTTCTTCTCTCGAACTAACATACCTGAAAAACGTTCTGCAAATACTTCATAGAGCTTTTCGACCTCTTCTGGATGATTTTCTTTATTGAAACGTTTCACAGTTCCATTTACTTGTTTTTTCATCACTAAATCGCTCTTAGTCATATGACATATGAGTAGATTCGCACAAAGTTCCCAGCCGTATTTACGGTAAAATGAAACCGCAAATGGATGTAACATAGAGACTGTATAGCCATCTTTTTTCATCGTTTGAAGTGAATGTTGAAGTAGCTCTTTTACATGCCCACTTCTTCTGTACTCTGGATACGTCGCTACTCCTGCAACGCCACCCATTTTAAATTTTTCTTTACCTATGTAAATATGAAACGGAATGAGATGTAGTTTTGCTGCTAAGTCTTCCCCTTCCATAATGCCGTATATTTCATGACTTTCCTTCATCTTTGTAAGTTGCTGCTGTAATCGTTCCTCATCTACTTTATATTGAAAAGCGTATTCTGATAAACGTAATGCTTCTCTGAACTTATCTTCTTTTAATTGTATGACATTCATATAATTCTCCTCCATTCCCTGTTTGAATTGTATCACAATTCTTACTATTGTAGTTCGGTAAGTGAAATTACAAAGACGTTTTAACAAAAAAAGCAGATACATCACGTATCTGCTTTCCATCCTTATTATTTAGCTAACTTTTGAAGTTCATCAAAGAATGAAGGATATGATACACCTACTGCTTCTGCATCTTCAATAATTGTTTTTCCTTCTGCCAGGCAGCCAGCAATCGCAAGCATCATTCCGATGCGGTGATCACCGTAACTATTTACTGTATTGCCTTTTAAAGCTGATTTTCCGTAAATGATCATGCCGTCATCAGTTGCTTCTATGCGAGCTCCTAGTTTCGTTAACTCCGCAACGACTGTATCAATACGATTTGTTTCTTTTACTTTTAATTCGTGTGCATCTTTAATAACTGTAATTCCTTCTGCTTGTGTTGCCGCTAATGCGATTATTGGAATTTCATCAATTAATCTTGGGATAATATCTCCGCCGATTTCGATTCCTTTTAATGAAGATGTTTCAATTGTAATATTTGCAGCTGGTTCTGATGCCCCTTCGTTAATTAGATCTACAGTGAACGTAGCACCCATTTTCTCTATAACATCAATAATACCTGTACGAGTTGGATTCATTCCTACATTTTGTAATACTAGTTTACTATTTGGGATGATTGCACCTGCTACTAAGAAAAATGCTGCTGATGATACGTCACCTGGCACTTGAATGTCTGTTGCTGTTAATTTTTGTCCACCTGACAGCTTCACTGTCTTTCCTTCTCGAGTTACTTTAACACCAAATGCTTCAAGCATTCTTTCCGTATGATCGCGGGAAATATGTGGTTCTGTAACAGCTGTTACACCTTCTGCGCGAAGCCCTGCAAGTAAAATAGCTGACTTTACTTGTGCACTTGCAACAGGAGAAATATATTCAATTGCTTTTAAATCTCCGCCACGTATCGTTAGCGGTGTAAATGTTCCTTCTTCTCTGCCGTCAATGTTTGCACCCATTTGTTTTAATGGGTTTGTTACACGCTTCATCGGTCTCTTTGCGATAGATTCATCACCTTGTACGCAAGAGAAAAATGGTGTGTTAGCTAATATACCTGACATTAATCGAATTGTTGTACCAGAATTACCAACATCTAATACAGCTTTCGGTTCTTGTAAACCTTCTAATCCTTTACCAACTACAGTAACTTCATCACCGCTTTGCGTAATTTCTACTCCCATTTCTTTAAAACATGAAATAGTACTTAAACAGTCTGCACCGGGCAAGAAACCTTTAATTGTTGTTTTCCCTTCTGCAATCGAACCGAACATAACAGCACGGTGTGAAATGGATTTATCACCTGGGATTGTAATATCGCCATTCAATCCGTTATTAACAGGTTGTATTGTTCTTTCTTTCACGTTTTTCACCTTCTCATTTAAATTGTTTCATAACTTTGGTATTCTTCTTCTCCAAGCGCTAGCTTTGCTTTCATACGATCTTCTTCCCTTTGGAAGCTAATACGTAATACCCCAAGCAGTCCTTCACGCGCTTCTAATATTTGCAAGTTCGTAATACTAATTTCCTCGCGCGCTAAAATACTCGTAATATGAGCCAATGCCCCTACTTTATCTAAAACATCGACGTATAAGTCGTGATAGGCAGGAATTGCCCCTCTCTTTCGTACTGGTAAAGAGTCACGGTATTCTTTCGCGTCTGCAAAATAGGTTTGAATCTCGCCTGCATCTCCAGTAGAAACTGTATCATATAAATCTTCCATTTCAGAGATCCACTCTTTTAATAATACCATTAAATGCTCGCGATTTTGCTTAACAATATCACTCCACATTTTTGGGCTACTAGATGCGATACGTGTAATGTCTTTAAACCCTCCCGCAGCTAGTTGATGAATGAGCGGATTATCTCCTGCATGTTTCTCCACTTGCTTTACTAATCCAGCTGCGATAAGATGCGGAAAATGACTAACGATCCCTGTTACATAATCATGTTCCTCTGTATTTAGAACGAGAAAATGAGATCCTGTTCCTTGTAACCAACGCTTTAGTTCTTCCACATGTTCATTTGGCACATGATTCATCGGCGTTAAAATATAAAATGCATTTTCAAATAAATGTGCTTTTGCACTTTCAACTCCCGTTTTATGAGAACCTGCCATCGGATGTCCACCAATGAAAGAAACTTCCTTTGAAAATAAAGCTTCCGCTTCGTTCATAATAGAACCTTTTGTACTACCAACATCAGTCACTATAACATCTTCTCGTAAACGGAATGACGCAAGTTTGTGTAATAGCTTCTTCGTTTCTTCAACTGGAGAAGCAAAAACAATTAAATGTGCCTCTTCACATGCATGTTGTAAATCAACTGCTATTTCATCTACTACGTGTAATTCTTTTGCACGCTCTATTTGTTCTTGAAATATATCGTAACCTGTTATCGTTACATCGTGCTCTTTCTTAATCGCTAAGGCAAGAGAGCCTCCTATTAAACCTGTTCCAATTAATACTACCTTTTTACGCATTTGCCTCATCTCGAGACTTTCTTTTTTTATTTTCAAAGTGTTGTTTTAACACTGAAATCACTCCTTCATTTTGCTCCCTTGTTCCAACTGTAATACGGACACCATTTGGGAATGGACGAATAATAAACCCTGCATGTGCGCAAGCTTCATAAATCTCTCCAGCATTATCTACCGGTAAGAAGATGAAATTAGTTTGTGACGAATAAAATGGTATACCGTTTTCCTTACAGAAACTCTCGTATTGCTGTAATCCTTCTGTATTCACGCGAACTATTTCTTTAATAAACTCGTCATCATCAAAAGCAATCGTAGCTGCTTTTTGCGCTAATGAAGATACGTTAAATGGTAAACGTACGACATTTAATTTCTCAATTAGCTCTTCCTGTCCGATCGCATATCCAACGCGGAAAGAAGCTAATCCGTATGCTTTAGAAAATGTTCTAAGTACAAGAATGTTTTTATGTTTTTCTAAAAGCGGTAATGTCTCCGGGAAATCTTTTGCTGTTACGTATTCATAGTACGCTTCATCAATGACAATTAACGTATTTTCACTAATACCTTCAATAAATTGAGTCAAATTTCGATCATTCACATATGTGCCTGTCGGGTTGTTCGGATTACAAATCCATACGATCTTCGTATTATTATTTATTGCTGACGAAATTTCGTCTAAATCGTATACACCATTATTTAAAGGGATTTCTTTCACTTCACAACCTTCAATAATTGCATGATGACGGTACTGCGGGAATGTTGCACCAGCCGTTACGATGTTATCTCCTGCTTTAAGTACTGCACGGCTTATTATTTGAATGACTTCGTCTAAACCACTACCGCAAAGTATTTGTTCCATTTGGACATGTAACTTATCTGCAATTGTTTGACGGAGCGTTGTAGCACCTCCGTCAGGATATAAAGCATGTTCCAACCAAGACTTTTGCAACTCTTCTAAAACTCTCGGTGAACAACCGAATGGATTTTCATTCGATGCTAATTTCACAAACGAATGATCTCCGTACACTTCTTTCATTTGTTCTGGTGATTTACCTGGTTTATATGGTTGTAATGATGATAGTTGATCCTTTACTTGCACGTTAAACCCACCTTTTTATTAAAATTCTTTTGCGTAGTTATTGTGTTGCATAATGTTTTGTTTTAATAATTCCATACGATCTTTTCCGAATTGTTCGACTAGTGCATCTGCAAGTTCCCATGCTACAACAGATTCAGCTACTACACCCGCTGCTGGTACTGCGCAACTATCAGATCTTTCAATACTCGCTTGGAATGCTTCCTTCGTATCAATATCAACGCTTGCTAACGGTTTGTATAATGTAGGAATTGGCTTCATAACGCCTCTTACGACAATTGGCATACCTGTTGTCATACCGCCTTCTAAACCGCCAGCATTATTTGTTTTTCTCGTGTATCCTTTTTCTTCATCCCACAGAATTTCATCATGCACTTTACTTCCTGGTTGTCTTGCCGCTTCAAAACCTACGCCAATTTCAGCACCTTTAAATGCATTTATACTCATAATTGCACCAGCAAGTTTGGCATCTAATTTACGATCGTAATGAACGTAACTACCAACGCCAATTGGCATACCTTCTGCAATAACTTCCACAATACCACCGATTGAATCTCCGCTACTTTTTGCATTGTCAATCGCATCCATCATTTCTTGCTCTACTTCTTTGTCTAAACATCGAACCGGTGAGTTTTCAGTTATCGTTTGAATTTCTTCAATCGGTAAGTTTGAAATATGTTTTGCTTTTACACCACCAATTTCAAGAACATGTCCTGCAATTTTCACACCTAATTCGCTTAAAATTTGTTTTGCAACTGCACCAGCAGCTACACGAACTGTCGTTTCTCTTGCAGATGAGCGCTCTAATACGTTTCTTATATCACGATGACCATATTTAATTGCTCCATTTAAATCCGCATGTCCTGGACGTGGTTTTGTAATTGTACGTTTCATGTCTTTACTTTCTTTTTCCGAAATTGGCTCAGCACCCATTACTTTCGTCCAATGTTTGAAATCATCATTTTTTACGATTAACGTAATCGGTGATCCAAGTGTCATCCCGTGACGAACACCACTTACAATTTCAACTGTATCTGTTTCAATTTGCATGCGTCTTCCGCGCCCATGACCTTTTTGCCTTCTTAATAATTCTTTATTAATATGTTCCGCCGTAAGTGTCAAACCTGCTGGTACACCTTCTAAAATAACTGTTAACTGCGGTCCATGTGATTCTCCAGCTGTAATGTATCTCATTTCTCTTGCCCCTTTACTATTTTTTTGTACAAAAAAGTCCCTACTGAGCGCTCAGTAGGGACGATGTTTATCGCGGTACCACCCTAGTTGTAGACAACTGTCGTCTACCTCTCTTCTTCTTTAACGATCGTTTGACCGTCTTCCCCTCCATAAGTTGTCGGGAAAGATGCTCCAAGGCTGTAATTCATGCTTACCTTTGTACTGATTCACACCAGCCATCAGCTCTCTTTAACAGTGAGATAAGCACTACTGTTTCCTCTTCAACGCATATATGATATGGAATTAAGATAATTTATTTTTGAAACCTTTTAACTCATCCATGAATCTATGGAATTCTGGAATGTCCATTTGTTGTGCAGAATCTGACAATGCAACTGCTGGATCTGGATGAACTTCAGCCATTACTGCATCTGCGCCAATTGCAAGTGCCGCTTTCGCTGTTGGTAATAATAAATCTCTGCGTCCAGTTGAATGTGTTACATCAACGATAACTGGTAAATGTGTTTCTTTCTTTAAAATTGGTACTGCAGAAATGTCTAATGTGTTACGTGTTGCTCTTTCGTATGTGCGGATACCGCGCTCACAAAGAATAATTTGATCGTTACCTTGCGCAATGATGTATTCCGCTGCGTTAATGAACTCATCAATTGTTGCTGCTAATCCACGTTTTAATAATACTGGTTTGTTAACTTTACCTACAGCTCGTAATAAATCGAAGTTTTGCATGTTACGTGCGCCAACTTGAATGACATCAACGTAGTCTAATGCCATTTCAACATCGTTCGGATTTAAAATTTCACTAATAATTGCTAAGTCGAACTCGTCTGCTACTTGGCGTAAAATTTGTAGCCCTTCTACTCCTAAACCTTGGAAATCGTATGGAGATGTTCTTGGTTTAAAAGCACCACCGCGCATTAATTTTAAGCCTTGGTCTTTCATCGCTTGCCCTACTTGACGAACTTGCTCTAAGCTTTCTACTGCACAAGGTCCCATGATGAACGTTTGTGTTCCGTTTCCAATCAATTCACCTTTTACATCAACGATTGTATTTTCTTGTTTCTTTTTACGTGATACTAGTAACGCTTTACGGTTATCATCTTCTTGTAACTCTAAGCTTGCTTTGAAAATCGTTTTGAAAATATGTTGAACTGTTGATGTTTCGAATGGTCCTTCGTTATGCTCTGCGATCATATCAAGTACTTCACGCTCACGTACTGGATCAAAGCGTTTCGTACCTTGTACTTGCTTTTGCTCTCCAATTTTTTGAACGATTTCACCACGTTTGTTTAAAAGGTGTAATAGTTGTAAGTTAATTTCATCTACCTGTTTACGTAATTGATCTAATTCATGATTTGCCATTTGGAAATCCTCCTCTAATGTTTTAAAAGTATAGTAAGAGAATAAAAGATTCTCTATTTTCTGAACTGGTTAATTATACAAATTTATAGTGGGATCGATACCTTTTCTTATTTTAAACTAATAATTCGTACAAAGACATGAACTACTAGTTAAAAAGCCACTTTTTTGTACAAAAAAGCCCTACTGATCCAATCAGTAGGGACGATATTTATCGCGGTACCACCCTAGTTGTAGACTTCTTTCGTCTACCTCTCTTCATTGTTAACGATCATCTGACCGTCTTTCCCTTCATAAAGACAATACTATCTTTACTACGAAAAAGATGCTCCAGGACTGTAATTCGCTCTTGTTTTTGTACTGGTTCGCACCAACCACCAGCTCTCTGTTACAGGGAAACAACAACTACTGCTTTTCCTTTCAATGCATGACTATTTTATTTTCAAGTTGGACCACTAAAATACAAAAAGTCCCTACTGAATAAATCAGTAGGGACGATATTTATCGCGGTACCACCCTAGTTGCAGACTAACTTTCCGTCTACCTCTCTTCACTGTTAACGATCAATTGACCGCTTTTTCCTCATAAAGACAAACTATCTTTATTACGAAAAAGATGCTCCAAGACTGTAATTCATGATTATCCCTGTACTGGTTCACACCAACCACCAGCTCTCTGTTACAGTAAGACTAACCACTACTGTGATCTCTTCATTGCACTTTGTTTATTCAAATGTTTTTGAAATTGAATAAGTATGATTCGTATTATAGAACGCTTTTCAAAACACTGTCAACAACTTTTTATATATTTTTTAAAATTCCACTTTCGTCCTATAATTCTTCTTGTAAATCACCCATTACAATTCCTATGCGAATTATTTCATTTTCCAGTAAATGCAAAACGTATTCCTCTACTTCATACTGAACTAATAATTCTTTTATTTGTATGATTTCTTTTTCAAATAAAACGGCTTCTTGACATGTTTGTAGTAAAATAAAAAACACATTTGCAAACATTTTTTTATGCGCTTTCATACTTTCTTTCTTATGAAGCATTTCAATCAATAACTGCTTCATTTCCTCACCTGTACATTTACCATGTACACTTGAAAATGCACGAGACATAATACATAATCCTTTTTCTAATATTTCATCCATGTATAAAATAATACGTAAAAGCATTACATATTCTCTCACAGTTATCTCACCCATTTTTGGTCGTTCTCGCAAAAATACACTGAACCAAGCTGTCCAAAATTTTTGTTGTTCTTTTACGCTTAATGTTTTGACGTAATAGCATAAAAACTGCATAAATTTAATTTTATTTTCTTCATTTTCTAATATGAGTAAAGGGTATAACCAATCTGTTTTTTGCTCCCAATATAGTACACATTTAATAAATACAAAGCTAAGCCACTTCAAGAAAGCTTCCCTCGTATGTGGATGTAATACTTCCAAATGTTCTACCGCATACTTAATAAATCGTTTCATTTCTGTAAATAAAGGTAAATTTATTTGCGTGTAACATAAGCCAGCCCATGCATATTCCGTAATCTCATTTGGTTTTTTCAAATCTAAGTATGGTAACAAATATTTTCGGCACCATTGCTTTTCAATATGATATAGAAATGTAATATCCGCTATTAAACGAGCAACCATAAAGTTTGTTCGTTCTGAATGAACTCTTACTTGTTCTTCAAATAAAAATAAATATTCATATACATTACGATCGTATAAATGATCATATGATAACAATTTTAATAATACAGCTGTCATTTTTCCAACAGGATGCTGAATTGACTCATTGTAAAAATCTTGTTTTCCGAGCTTAAAATCTGTATTACTTTTCATAACTTGAGGAAATACTGAAAAAGCAAAACGTTTTACAACACGTATACTATTCTCCTCTAACTCTTCTAGTCGATTACTAATTTCATATAGAAAACTACTAATTAACCAATGAAAATCCGTATTTCTAACAAATTGCTGCAATAGCGGAATAATTTTTTGGATTTGATTATTTGTCAATCCTCGGTTATTTCGCCATTCTCTAATACAAACAAACCATACTTCATTACTTATTTCTTGCACTCCTACTAATTGGTATGCGAATGAAATACTCCACTCTGTATTTAATTTACATGCTTTTGATAACATCTCTAAAAAATGGCGTTGTTCAAAAACACCATCTTGAGAAAATTGCCGAACTTGCTTCATAATTTCAATATCTTTCAGCTGCAATAATCCGTCAGCAGTGACATTACAAGTAATGCTTTGTTCTGTATCTTCTTTCTTTTGTACACTGTATCGTTCAGAATGAAAATGAGGATGTTTTTGCTTCATTAACTCATACCCATTTGCCGTAGATGGACTATTTGAATCACACTTGAATAATAAGTCTAATACGAGACATGCATCAAATACCCTCTCTTCTGTAAGATGCTTTATTACAGTTCGAGTGACTTCTTCTTTAGTTTTTTCTAAACAATGTGCATAATGCCTTTTTAAAAGTTGAAAAACTTCGTGTTTATAAGTGAAATTTAAAAGAAGTCCTTCATGTAACAACCATTTCATTTTGTCATCTACACGAACAAAAATATTTTTATTCATCGCATCAATTGCAATTCGCTTTTGAAGCACACTATTTGCTTCTATCATTTCTGTAATATAATAATCCGCTTTTTTCTCATTGTTTTCGCATAAATAAGCTAGACACTCTTTTACAATTTGTATTAAAAATGCAAGATCATTTTGATAAAACTCTTTTTCTACATCTTCCTTATTTCTTTTTTTCAATGCCGTTTGTCTTAACGACAACATTCTCAATTTTTCTAATCCAATCATCATAATTGGAACAGCGTAGTAGGCGATATATGGCTTCATCTTTTCGTTCCAAATTTGCTCCACATGAGAAAATATAGACACTGGTAAGCGACTCGATTCCTCGAGTTCTATTGATTCTTGCGTATCATTTCCCCATTTCCTTACTCGTTTCAACTTTAATTTTCCGTCTAAAATAAAAGTTAGTAACAATAAGGAAATTTCCTTATGCTCTGGAAAAGAACATTTTTGTAGTAAGTTAGAAATCTTTTCTATAGAGCTACTATCTTTTTCAGCTGTTTCTAATAGAAGGAGTGTCCACCTTGCAAACAACAATGGGTCCATCTTACTTTTCGTTTCGTTTAAGTAGTTACAAATCGTTCTCCATAATAACAGTGATATTTTAGAATAGTTTTTATAAATTAATTGAAATAATTCTTTCTGATGACTAAAAAGAAATTGTTCTACTAACCATTCTGCAAGTAATTCATCTACCTCATTATAATTTGGCGTAAGCATAAACAAATTTTGTAATTTACCTTCTGCTTCCAACCATTCGACCCATTCATAATCATGAGCAAATTCCACAAAGTAACGAACTGTTTCAATTTTTTTAATTGATTGCTTTATGTATGATAATTGTTCCTGTTCTACTGACGGTGGAACCGTTACAATATCCCGAATACGCATTCTTTTCGTAATATAATTATCACCCATTAATTCTGCCCATCGTTTTACCGCTTTTACGAGGGATTGATGATTATTTGCTTTATTCGGATACACAATTGGTCTTATCCCTAAATGTTCCCAGTGGTACGTATTTTCTCCTTGCGCAACAAAAGCATACCGTCTTGTACTTGGTGGTAAACCAGTTGCTAAATATTTCATTACTGGGTCATTATGGCTATATCCAACGAATAAAACAGTGTAATTTGAGAATAGATCGACTAAAAACCTTCTCGCCCATCCTTCCGTTAAGTAAGCCCTTCCAAAATCACCGTCTGTTAAAATTAAAGCCTCTTTCTCCTGTTCTACATTACCATGTATATAAGCAAGACCTTTAAAAGCCCTCCCAGTCGGTAAAGCTGGAGCGTAATAAACATTGGTATCTCTATTTATTTCTTTAATTGCAGTTGTAAAATGTTGATCAAAATTTGTTGTTACAATGCGGACATCTGTATCTAAAGGAAATAACCTTGGAATTGCATAATGCAATGGATTCGGTTTTGATTTCTCTATATGAACAAGATCTCTTGCGACTTGATGTACATCTTTTGTTTTCGCAATTTTACCAAGATAATAATCATGAGGTTCTGTTATTTCACGTTTTTCGACATATAACGTTTTTGCAATTTCATCAACTAAATCATCAAAATTCGGTAAGTTTGATTTCCCTTTCATAGAAACTCCCGCTCCAACAAATAACACTAACTTCCCTTGCTCAAGGTGATCGATTAATTCATCTGGAATTTCTACTTCTGAAGTAATCCACATTCTGGATTCCCCCTTACCTAAAAATGTCATACACTCTCATTTTACTATAACATTTTTTCACTGTTTTTATAATATTTAGACTAAATTTCAAACATGAAAAAGTTTTATGTAAATAAATCCGTTACAATGTATGAACTCCAGAATTTATTGAAAAACTATGTATAAATCGGAGGTGTAAATTTTGAATGATTTCACAGTAGTGCTTATCAAGTTTATATCGTGCATTATCGCATTTAGTATTGGGCTTGCTTTATTTTTCCCTGCAACGTTCGTCCAAATCATTTCATTCAGTCTCTTTGTTACAATTGTATCCTACATGTTCGTTGATAAAATTATTTTAAATCGAATTGGCAATACTGGTGCCATTATGACAGATTTCTTATTAACGTATTTAAGCGTTTGGATTTTTGGTAATATTTTATTAGACAACTATATGCAAATTGCATGGGGCAGTATCCTTTCTGCCATCGTCTTCACTTTATCTGAAGTAATCGTTCATCGCTTCTCTAACTCTCATACAAGGCACAACAATGATAACATTCGTATTAATCGCCGCTTTGCATATGGTACGGAGTTTGCTGAAGAACAAAATATATTGGATAAAGATAAGAAGAAGTAACGTTTTAATGCGGGAGCGCCCTTTTTAATTATGTGGTGCTCCTCTTTTGTGTATTTTCATTATGGTACGTGAAATTATAAAAACGATTATTTCAAAATATCGACTTACCGACAATATTTGACGCTATTTTTCCCAATAAAAAACTGCCTCTTATTTAGAGGCAGCCACTTTCAAGTCTTTTAATGCAACAACATCCGCAAACGCTCCCAATACTGCGTTATGATGTTTCATAATATCTTCAGCACGTAACACTTCTGTATCAAATGTACTATGCGCATCACTCACTAACGTTACTTTATATCCTTCACTACATGCTCTGCGTGTTGTCGTATCTACACAATACTCTGTTTGCATTCCTGAAAGAATAACGTGTTCAATTCCTTTTTCTTGTAACACTTCGCTTAAGTTTGTCTTATGGAATGAATCTGGCGTCGTCTTTTCAACGATATTGTCCCCTTCTTGCGGAGCGATGGCCGCATGGATTCGCCAACCATCTGTACCTTTTTCTAACGGATGATCTTTAGGTCCGTTATGTTGGACATAAATAACCGGAATATCATTTGAACGACATTCCCCAATAAGCTCTTGTAATGTTTGTAAAAACTTTTCCCCATTATGTACTGGCATTCCAGCTGTATACATCCCCGCTTGCACATCAATTACAATTAATGCTTTTTTCATTTCGCACATCCCCCTTTGTTTGTATAAGCCATTATTATTGTTTATATTCCATCATCCAACAATCTTCTAATTTCCCCTCATGCAACTCATGTTCCTTTAAAATCTTTACTTTTTTAAATCCACTTTTTTCATAACACTTTATTGCCCGTTCATTATTTACTTTCGGATCCATTGCAATTGCTTCTGCTCCCATTTCACCCATAATATATGTAATTGCTGCCTGAACGAGTTTTGTTCCAATTCCCTTTCCCCAATAGGCTGGTTCACCGATAAATTGGTCCATACCCCATACATTTTGTGATTCTTTATAGCCATATAACGCTTTCCACTCTGAATCCACTGGATACATTTGTATGTAACCAATCGGAATGGTATCAAATTCTATTAAACATCTTTTTTCATTACTGTTTGGACTATGTATAAAATGATCAAGCACCTTTTCTACAGATTGCGGATTATCTCGTCCTTCGTAATACCGCAGGACTGCTGGGTCCGTTAACCATTTAGAAATGATAGATGCATCATCTTCCATTACGTATCTAATCAATAAACCTTCTTTTTGAAAAAGCATATTATACCTCTATTATTCCTTTATATTTTTTCTTGCTGTTACATCTTTCATTGCACCTACTAATGCATATGGTAGTAATGTAATCGCAAAAAATGCTGTAAATACGTTAAATTGCGGGATTGTATAGAGTGTGAACCATTCAGTGAAAAATTGAGAATTTAATATTCTATTAAAAAACTCTCCGCCTGGCCTAAAGTTTGGTACCCACCCAGTTATTTCACACAAAATAAACAGTAACTGAACAATGAAAAATGCCCCTAGATAGCGAAACCATGTCCGCTTCCATATTGGTTGTGCATTTTTTAATGTATCTCCCATCTAACCCCCTCCTTAAATATCCATCATATTGATTATACACTTTCTCCACGTTATTTGTTAAAATTTTCTATATAATCAATACTGTTGGGGGAATGCATTATGTCTAATCCTATACTTACATCCACTTTAATCATTCTTAGAGGAAACTCTGCAAGTGGTAAAACAACAATCGCAAAGCAACTACAAGAACATTTCGGACAAGGGACACTTTTAGTATCACAGGATGTTGTACGTAGAGATATGCTTAGAGTACACGACACAATGGGTAATTTATCACATGATTTACTATTTGAAATTACGAAGTACGGAAAAGGAAAATGTGAATTTGTTATTTTAGAAGGTATATTGAACAGTCATAGGTATGGTGAGATGTTAAAAGAATTAATTCGTTATTTTGATGAAAATGCATTTGCATATTACTTTGATTTATCATTAGAGGAAACTATTAGACGACATAACACAAGGGACAAACGACACGAATTTGGTGAAGATTCCCTACAAAAATGGTATAATCCGCACGATACTATTAAGGTTGCCAGAGAAACTATTTTTACAGATAACTTTACGCAAAAAGATATATTTGATGCAATTCTTAATGATGTTGCGATCAAAAAACAAGCCTAACATATTATGTTAGGCTTGTTATGTATTTTGTATTTCAGTTTTTATAATTAAACAATCTATACATAAATAATAGTATATATTCATTTCCCCAAACTGGAAATCAACTACTGAAATAAGTCCACGTTCCTCAATATCTTGAGTAATTGTAGCAACATATTTCATCTCTTTCGCACAAGTTGGACACGCCAAATCCTTTGGAAGATCATCATATAACGGTACCCCTAATAATCTACATACATATTCAGAACCGAACAAGTCAAAAGCTTCCCAGTAACTATCTTCATCTATAGGTATATCTTCATTTTTCATATTTATAAGCTTTACCGTTGTTTTTGGTAATGAAACTGGTAACTTATATTCCTCTTCCATTATCCATTCTTCTGTATTTTGCTGCTGTATGATTTGAACTGTTTTCCCTCCATCACTTAACTGAAAATATTGCGGTTCCCATACCATCGCGCAGTTTAAACATGAAACGAATGGTAAAATATTTAGTTCATTACTTTTAAGTTCAGCAAGTCTCCCATCTTTTAAATCAAAACAGAGAATTTGATGCATCTTTTCACCGCATAACTTACATACTGGCAAATTACAATCTTGACCGCCAAAGTAATGATTATATGAACCTCTTCCTTCAATTACTCTATACCCTTTCCTTTCTTTGCAATGTGCACCATATAATTCTGTTGTCATATTCTATCCTCGCCTTTTATAAGAGTGATTCACAAAATGATAATAATTAAGACTAAAAAGCATCGTCTTCCTGAATAGTTTCCATAATAAATTCTTTTAAACTCGGACATATTTCTTCCATTTCGTCATCCGCGTGATACCAAATATATATTTGATCATCCATTTTTCCATTATTTATTTTAAAGCACAATTTATCCCCTGAACCATCGTCACCAATTATGATAAGGTTTTCTGAAATATACTCATCTCTCATGTCAACATTTTGTCTAACTATATCATCCCAAGTTTTCGTTACATTTCTATTATCTTTAATCGGATATAGTACCCATTCCCCTATTTCAGCATTATTAACTAATTTAATAAGATCCCTATATTGATTTGGGAAAGCAGCACCTAACTTTTCTTCAGTTTCTTTTATTTGCAGCTCCAATACACCTTGTTTCTTTATTTCAATATATTCTCTTACTTCTTTCATGAAATACACCTATCCTTTGAACTTAATTACACTATTATGAGTGACAGTGTTTAGTAAACGATTTGATCCAATTTATACATTTCATTATACGTTAATCCTTCGTTTTCAACATACTACTCTTCTCTACTTCTCAATAAACTTCTGTTCTACTTCCTTACCTCATTCTTAATAGTTTTATTTTCTAAACATCATACATTTTTTATGTTTTGTTACAGGTTTAGTAATAAGCCATTTAAAAATCCTATTATCCTTCTACTAAAAAAATAAAAGCCAGCCTCAATAAAGAGAACTGACTTCTATTTGGATAATTATTGTTACTATAAAATTTTCACTTTAACAGTTTGTCTTCCCCAATTCATAGCTTTACTTTTTGAACCCATTAAAACATCAATACGATTACCTTTAATTGCACTTCCAGTATCACCAGCGATAGCTTCTCCATAACCTTCTACCCATACTTTAGATCCTAATGGGATTACTTTCGGGTCAACTGCGATAATTCTCATATTCGGATTTGCCGTTAAATCATGCCCCATCGCAGTTAAAACGCGTCCACCATATGTACCATTTTCACTTGGATCAGCAGTATACGCTGTCGCTACTACCGTTAATTCACGTTTAGCAGACTGTATGTTGTTTTTAGATGCTTCTTTCGCTCTCTCTTCTTCTTTAGCTTTTGCTATTTCTCTTGCTTTTTCTTCTTCTTTAGCTTTTGCTATTTCTCTTGCCTTCTCTTCTTCTTTAGCTTTTGCTATTTCTCTTGCCTTCTCTTCTTCTTTAGCTTTTGCTATTTCTCTTGCCTTCTCTTCTTCTTTAGCTTTTGCTATTTCTCTTGCCTTCTCTTCTTCTTTAGCTTTTGCTATTTCTCTTGCCTTCTCTTCTTCTTTAGCTTTTGCTATTTCTCTTGCTTTTTCTTCTTCTTTAGCTTTTACTATTTCTTGCGCTTTCGGTTCTTCTTTGACTTTTGCCTCTTCTTTAGGCTTTACTATTTCTTGCGCTTTCGGTTCTTCTTTGACTTTTACCTCTTCTTTAGGCTTTACTGTTTCTTGCGCTTTTACTTCTTCTTTGACTTTTGCTTCTTCTTTAGGCTTTACTATTTCTTGCACTTTCGGTTCTTCTTTAACTTTTACTTCTTCTTTGACTTTTAACTCTTCTTTAGGCTTTACTATTTCTTGTGCTTTCTCTTCTTTTTTAACTTTTACTTCTTCTTTGACTTTTAACTCTTCTTTAGGCTTTACTATTTCTTGTGCTTTCGTTGTTTCTTTCGCTTTTGCTACTTTCTGCGTCTTTACTTCTTTCTTTTCTTTAACTGATTTTTGTACTTTCGCTACTTGCTTCGTTTTCTCTTCAGTTTTCTTTTCAGTTGGTGCTGTACTTGATAGGAAAGAAACGTTTGCATAAGCAGTTTTTCCTTTATACTCAAATTGCAGCCATCCGTCTTTTACTTGATGCGTTGATTCAATTACATCATCTTTTTTTAGTCTGCCAAGAATTTCTGAATCCGTGTTTGCTTCAGTACGTACATTTAACAAATTCGCCGTTACATGATACACATCTTTTGTAAACTCCGAACTTACAAACACTTCTTTACCGTTCAATTCAATTTTTGACCAGCCATCTTCGGTATTTATGACTTTTAACTCTTGCCCATTCTTTACTTTTTCGACCACTTTTGATTCTGTAGTCGGTTTTTCACGTACGTTAAGTACATCTGCTGTTACAATTGTTTCTGCGGTAGCAGTTGTGGTAAACGCCCCCAATCCAAAAACAGTTGCTGTTGCTGCGCCAATTACTTTTTTCATATTAGCCTCCATTAAATTTTTTTGAATTTTACCAAATGCCTTCGTAAAATTGTATAATCTTACATAATATCAAAACATTTGCAACAGTATATTAATATTGTTTAATATACTGTTATTAAAACTCCTTACTCCAATACTATCAAATTCTCATTTCTAATTCTATATATTATAAATCTCCTTATCTTTTATAAAAGCTCCATGCCCTTCTTCACACTAAATAGTTGTAGCAATTCCCGCCAAAAATAAACTTACGATTGCTAAAATTTGAGTAGCGACTATAGCCCCTCTTAAATGAAACTTATAATCTTTATATCCTTTCATACCTTCCGTACTAGGAATCACAACAAACCTTGGAGTAATCCAGCAAAAAATTAGCCAATCAATTATAAGTAAATCTACTAAATTGAAAATCATTAAAATACCAAAAGTGTGTAAATAGGCATCCATATACATTAATTTTTCATGCTTATGTAGTATATATGTAGAAATGAAAGGAGTACCGAAAAGAATAGTATTATATAAAATATTAAAATAAATGGTTTGCTTTTTTTCATGAATCGATTTTGGAAAAACTACTTTTTGAATATCTTTCGGATAATCAGTTAATGAAAGTCGAGGATTATAATATAAGGACCCTAAAATCATTACGGATAGTACAATAGACATGATGACACCAACGTACATCATTTGCTCAAATTGATTCATATGCTGTATTCACCCTTTTCTGTAATTACTATGATGGTCATTCACTTAATTACATATTGTATGTACGTACATAATCAAAAATTAACAACTAGCTTTAATAGCAAAGCAAAATTGTTGCAATGCAAATGCAAATTTAATACAGTGGAAGCCTAATTGATACAGATAGGATTGGTGAAACCTATGAAAATTGAACATATTGCAATTTGGGTAAATGACTTAGAATGTATGCGTGATTTTTATATAAAATACTTTAATGGTAAAGCAAACTCGTTATACCATAATGAAATGAAACAATTTGAATCTTATTTTATTACGTTCGAATCTGGAGCAAGGCTTGAACTTATGCGTAAAAAAGGGGTTGCAAATAAGCCTAATTTAAACATAACTGGCTATGCTCATATGGCTTTTTCTGTCGGTAGTGAAGAACGAGTGAATGAACTGACAAAGGTGATAAAAGATGCTGGTTATCCTTTATTAAATGGACCACGTTTTACTGGAGATGGCTATTATGAAAGTGTAATAGGTGATCCAGAAGGCAATCAAATAGAAATTACGATTTAACTTACCCTTTTTTACCACCTCCATATTTTCCCACGGATTAGGCGGTGCTGTTGCTGAGGTGCCAAATGGGGCAACTGCTTACTTTTACCGAAAAGGCACTATCAAACATGTCAATATTCGCTACTTGGGAGCAACCAGAAGGTGCTGGTGGAAGTATTCGGTGGGTTGAAGACTTCCGCTTGGCAATGCTTCCATTTACAAAAGGTGTCTACGTTAATACGCCTGACCTATCCATTAAAAATTGGCTAGATGCATACTTCAGTTGTAACTTTGACCGATTAATGAAAGTAAAAGCGAAATATGATCCGAAAAATGTTTTTAACTTTCCGCAAAGTATTCCGCTTTTTTAAAATATACACTCCACCTAATCTATCTAAATGCAAAACATCCATTTTTTAAAATGGATGTTTTGTAAAAAGAAGTTTACATAATATAATTATCAATTACTTATACCGAATAACTATTCAATCATCGAAAGTAAAACGTTCTCAAGCTCTTTTTTAGACAGCATACTATCATTTATATACACTTGATATGCATTTCTCCCTTCCCTTGCTGGCACAACTATTTTCATTGCCCTTACATTCGATTCTTTATACTCACCGAATGTAACGTCATAGCCATTTAATTTATATTTCTTTATATCTCCAGTAAAATTAGGCCCTCTTTCAGATGGTTTATCAAATGGTCTATCAATAAAGTAATCTTTATATTCTCCTTCAACAATTTCTAATTGATAAATTGTAAAACCTTTTTGTACAACTTCTACTAATTCACTTCGTGTTTCTTTATGTAAAATAGCTTCATCCATTATGTAAGGCCGATCTTGTTCATACATTTTCTTCTTTTCAAAGATTCGAAATCGTCGCCACGATTTACGACGCCAATCCTGTACTTCCTTGACAACTAGTCCATGTAACCAAAAACGAAATGAACGATTTATATCATAGTTTGTTATGGACTTCCACATATTGATGTACACTTCATTAACTATATCGTCTACATCTTGGTTTTGACTTCCTACTAAAAATACTACTGTTCTATAAATATCTTTACATGTATATTCATAAATAATTTGAAAGGCTTCTTGGTCCCCAGACCCCATTTTATATAGCCATTCCTTTAATTGTACTTCATCAAAAGCTCCGTTCCCCTCTCATGATCTTTCACACTATATTCGCTCGTTTTTCACAAAAGGTTCATTTTACATGAAAATTTATTTATTACAATAAAAATATAAGGTATATTTTTATGAAAAGGAGGAATTCAAGAATGAATACAGAGGATAAAATTTACGCTGAAAAAGTGTTGAAAAATCTCTTTATCGGATCACAAGTTGATGGATTACAATTTGGTATTTCTCCAGGCGCTATAAAGATTCATTTCACAAACTTTCACGACTCAGTTGATTATGACGGACAATTATATATCAATATCGAATCCAAATGGTGTTTATTTAATAAACCTCAAAAAAGCTACCCATTAAATGAAGATGAATTTGAAGTTTATTCTGTGAAAGAAGAATATGAAAGAATATTTAAGATAAGAAGACAAAAAGTTACCGATATACAACTTGGCTTAGAAATCCCTCATTTAATTATTAATTTAGAGAGCGGACAAATTATTTTTGTAAATGGTTTTCATGATTATTATGAATGTTGGCAAGCTGGTGTCCTATGTGAGCAATGGCTTGTAGTCGCTGCACCTGGGAATAAAATCGTCACTTGGACTCCTGATGAGTTTATCGATAAATAAACTGTTTTCACGAAGAAAAACCGAAAATATTTTATGAACTACATAACTATTTCTATTACACTTAAACGAATAGACATTTTACTTTAATAGAAATCATTTTATTAAATTTGAAAGGATAATAATGATGGCATGTGTCCATGATTTTGGAATAATTGACGAATTTAATTCTCAAAAAAGTTACAATGATTATACACCAGAGAAATATCATTGTATTTCTGTTAATGATGATATTATCAGTAGTTTAAATCAAAATTTATCAATTATGAAAACTTACTTTCATACAGTCAAAAATCAGGAATACGGTTTAGCTTATTGTGGTATTACAATTATCCCTCCTGAATCTTTAGCAATTTTCTATGAAACAGTTACATCTTCAAAGTTCCTCAGAAAATCTGATGAGCTGAATGAGTTAGCTTCAAAAATTGTACAAGCTGCAGCAGAACAGAAGTACATGATCCATTATGGGGTTTAAATGTAATTCAAAAAATGCTTAGGATTTCTCCGAAGCATTTTTTGTATGTTACTAATACATTTATTCCTTAACCATTTAGTCAATGCTTGAGCCTATGGTCCCTTCTTTTACAAGTGAGGGCGCCCATATTAATCTAAATAAGCGTCTCATTTCCAATCTTCCAGCTAAACCATCTCCCGTGTCCTTCTGTTTCTCCAACCGTTTCACGATATTCGTTTCCGTTAATATAATAATCAATATGAAGGTCACGATCCCACATATTGTTATACAGGTGGAATACATCACGTTTTGCGCCGATTTCTTGTATTTGTTTTTCTAATTTATGTTTAACTTGTTCTGGTATTTGATTTGCGACGTGTGTATGGAAAATACAAATAACAGCTTCTTCACTTATTTGTTCAATAATAGATGATAATAGCTCTACACCGTCTCCTTCTATTAATTGGACAGATTCATTTTTCACTAAAGATGCAGCTTGATCAAACATCTCAAGCCTTTCTTTATGTTCTGGCCAAATTAAAGCACGTAACCATAAATAATCTTCCTCATTATGTAAATCATTCACATGTAAGTCCAGTCCGATTCTTTCTACGACAGATGGGCTTTCTTTTAGAAAATGCGGTACATTCTCCCCTCTTATTTCAGAAGTTACATGCACATTTGAATTTATATTTCCGTACATTTCATCCGTCCCGTACGAATAACGATATTGGTCCCAGAACAGTTGCAACCCAGAACTTGTCCCAATTTCAATTAACGCTAACGGCTTCTTCACTTTGTTAAATATGTAGCAGAAACTTGGGTATAAGTATGCGCACCGTCTTACTTCATTTGTTTGAACGAGTTTCGTTTGTAACAAAGTAATGATTTCTTCTCGGTACTCTTTACAGAAATCTTTAAAATGATTAAAAGCTTTATCTAAATTTGTATCAGCATTTTCAACTAAACTACTATAATACGTTTTTAAATGATGTTCTTTCCCTGCTAGCAATAAATAATGTACTGCACCTAATAGTAAGTTTGGGACTGGTTGACCTACCTGAGCATAGGACGATAGTGTAAGTACTTCCTCATCTTCAGCAATTTCCATTGATAAATATTCATATAAATCACTTGACCCTTTACATTCCTTTATTGAAAAGTTTCGAAATAAGTTTGAAATTTGTTCTTTTGTACACATTAGAGTCCCTCCTTTTTATTTTTCAGAATAATCTTACCATTACAGAAAGAATAATCCCATAAAAAGGTACTCGATTTAGTCACTTAAGGATACGTAAGCTTTTTCGAGATAATTTCAAACTGTAATTTTTTTCTATTTACCACCTTAAAAGAGCTTGTTAAATAAGATTTTTAGCGAATAAAACGTTAAATAGTTTAAAATTATCAGATAACACTAGATATTTTAGTCTATTAATTATTATAATAGAGTATGAGATGGTTATATAATTGAGACAAAAAGGTATACACCTAGGTGGGGCCTAGGCGGTGTTTCTCTTTTACGGCTTAGACATAGAAAACACCTACACTTTTTTGCCAATATAGGGGATGGAGAGATTATCATGAGCAACATGCAGCAAAAAACAGACGTTATCTTAATTGGTGCAGGAATTATGAGTGCAACGTTAGGCTCATTACTAAAAGAATTAGCACCAGAATGGGAAATTAAAGTTTTTGAAAAACTCGCAAGTGCCGGGGAAGAAAGCTCTAACGAATGGAATAATGCAGGTACAGGGCATTCTGCGCTATGCGAACTGAACTATACTTCCGAAAAAGCTGACGGATCTATAGATATTAGTAAGGCTGTAAAAGTGAATGAGCAATTCCAGCTTTCAAGACAATTTTGGGCATATCTTGTAAAGAGCAAATTAATTCGTAATCCACAAGATTTTATTATGCCACTACCTCATATGAGTTTAGTACAAGGGGAAAAAAATGTTGAGTTTCTAAAAAACCGTTTTGAAGCGCTTTCAAAAAATCCACTGTTTCAAGGAATGGAATTTTCTGATGCTCCTGAAACATTAAAAAAATGGCTTCCACTCATTATGGAAGGTCGCACATCTAATGAACCGATGGCGGCAACGAAGATTGACTCTGGAACAGATGTTAACTTCGGTGCATTAACACGTATGTTGTTTGATTACTTAAAAACAAAAAATGTCGAGCTAAACTACAAGCATAGTGTCGAAAATATTAAGCGCACGAAAAATGGTTTGTGGGAAGTAAAAGTACACGATATGAATAGTGGTAAAATTGAGCATCATACTGCTAAATTCGTCTTTATTGGCGGCGGTGGCGGTAGCCTACCTCTACTCCAAAAGACTGGTATCCCTGAATCAAAGCATATCGGTGGCTTCCCAGTAAGTGGACTATTTATGGTATGTAAAAACCAAAAAGTTGTAGAGCAGCATCATGCGAAAGTGTACGGTAAAGCTAAAGTTGGCGCTCCGCCAATGTCTGTACCTCATCTAGATACGAGATATATAGACAATAAAAAAGCTTTACTGTTTGGACCATTCGCAGGCTTCTCACCTAAATTCTTAAAAACTGGCTCAAATCTTGACTTAATCGGTTCTGTAAAACCGAATAACGTCTTAACGATGTTAGCCGCTGGTGTAAAAGAAATGGGACTTACAAAATACTTAATTCAGCAAGTTATGTTATCACATGAAAAACGTATGGAAGAATTACGCGAATTCATTCCGAACGCGAAAAGTGAAGATTGGGATATTGTAGTTGCTGGACAACGTGTACAAGTAATTAAAGATACTGATGCTGGCGGTAAAGGAACACTTCAATTTGGTACAGAAGTAGTAAGTGCAGCTGACGGCTCAATCGCCGCATTACTAGGCGCATCACCAGGTGCTTCTACTGCTGTTCACGTCATGCTTGAAGTATTAGAAAAATGTTTCCCAAGCCGCATGGTAGAATGGGAAGAAAAAATAAAAGAAATGATTCCTTCATATGGCATTTCACTAACTGAAAATCCAAGATTGTTCCAAGATCTTCACACTTCTACTGGTCGTACACTTGGATTAAACGAAAAAGAAACTGTTCATAATTAATGCAGAAATAAAAAAACGTCCGATATATTCGGACGTTTTTTTGTCTACTAAAAATTATACTTATCAATATTATCTTTCGTAAATACAACTCGTTCTGGTAATGCGATAATTCCGTTCCCTTCTGCCTCATAATCATATCCTTGAATGGAGTTTGGCTCTACTTTCACTTTTCCAATTCCTTTTACTTCGAAGCTATCCCCTACTTTTAACTTCTTCCCTTTTACAACAATTTCATTTGCTACATACGTTGCGAGAGCACCTTGTTGTTTTACATCCCATAAACCAAATTGTTGTACTGTTCCTCGTTTTACATAATCACGCATAACGTTCGGTGTAGAAAATCCAGTTACCACTACTTTTTTATCCATTTTTAAGTTTTCAGCTGCCTGCGCCATTGCTGGGAGTGCTGTTGCATCTGGACAAATAACTGCGTTAATATCTGGATACGTTTTTAATATGTTCTCCCCTACGGATAAAGATTTTTGTGCATTATTTTCACCGTACTGCGTCGTTACAATTTCCCAGTTCGGATATTTCTTTTTAATAATTTCTTTCGCTTTCGTTACCCATTGGTTTTGATCCGTTACTGTCGGGCTAGAATAAAAGAATGCTACTTTTCCTTTATCTCCAATTTGCTTAGAAGTCATTTCTATTAATAAGTTAGCAAGTTGGTCTGGTGTTCCTTGGCTTATATAAAAAGAACGATCTTTCGGATTCACATCAGAATCCCATGTTAAGACGGTCATTCCTTTTTTCTTAGCACGTTGTAGTGATTGCGATAAACCATCAACTGATGTAGAGGAAACCATAAGTGCATCATAGTTTTGGTTAATAAAATTATTTATATACTTTACTTGCCCTGATACACTCGCTTCAGACGGCCCATCATATTTCACTTGTACGCCTAGCTTCTCTCCCATCTCCTTTGCTCCTTCACCTCCCGATGTAAAGAAACCAACTCCTGTTAATTTCGGAATAAATGCAAATTTCACATCATCAGCCTTTTTCTTATCTGCCGTTTGGCTAGAACACGCAATTAAACCGATTAAACAAATACATACAATCAATACAATCCCTAGTTTTCTCTTCATGACATTTCCCCCTTATGCAAACTCTGTCTTTTCCCCGCTAAAAATTGATGTAATTTGAAATGTCTCATAATAACTGAAAGAATAAGGATAATACCTATTACTACATTGGATTGTTCATTTGTTAAACCCGCCATTTGCAAGCCATACTGCATGAGCCCAATGAAAATACTCGCCAGTACAGTACCGATAATGCTTCCTTTTCCGCCTGTAATAAGTGTACCGCCTAAGACGACTGCTGTAATGATTGGTAATATTGTTTCGCTTCCTATATCAGCACGTGCAGAACCGAAATATGCAGTTAAGAAAGCTCCTCCTAATCCACCTCCTAACCCAGAAAGTATGTAAGCAATGATTACTACTTTCTTCGTCTTAATCCCGGTGTATTTTGCTGCATTTTCATTCGCGCCTGTTAATTTTACGTGGCGCCCATATATCGTTCGGTGAAACAAAATCGTGCATACAATTGTTAATAAAATAAGTAGCCATAATAAATTGGGTATTCCTATAAAACTACCATTTGCTAGTTGTACATAAGTATCAGGTAAACCGCTTATCCCTTCATATCCAGAAGCACCTGCCCCTCCTGAAATGACGAGTGCAATTCCTCCGTATAAAAACATCGTTCCGAGTGTAACGACTAGTGGTTCTACATCTGTCAATTTTATAATGAGCCCATTTAAAGCTCCTGCTAAGCAACTGACTATAAGTGCCATTATTACTGCTAGTAAAATATGAATTCCATTCATCCAAAACACACCAATTAAAATCGAGGTTAGCCCCATAATTGATCCTACAGATACGTCAATTCCTCCTGTTACAATAACGAAAGTCATTGGAATTGCCGCGATTGCTATGAATAGAAAATCATTTGTACTAAAAAGGAGATTACTAATATTTAAGAAATCACTATTTATTAAACTAAAAAGGATGAATTCTACAAGAAGTAATACAATTAGAACCCCTTCCCATCTATATACATACTTCATAGATTCATCCTCCTTTCTGCCTTCCACTTTTTCATAACACTATCTAATATAATAATAAGTAATAGTAAAAAACCTGAAATAGCATTATTCCAAAATGCTGGTATTTTTAAAAAGACGAGTGAGCTACTTATTGTTTCTAAAAATAACGCTCCTAATGCAGCTCCAAATAAAGATCCTGTTCCTCCTTTTAAATGAATTCCTCCTAGTACAGCGGCTGCGATTACTTGTAATTCTAATCCTGTACCTGTTTGATTTGGGACGAACCCGATATTCATAACAAATATGCAACCAGCGAGCGCAGCGCTTATGCCTGAAATCATAAACGCATATATCTTCACTTGATTAACAGGTATACCAATAAGCCTCGCGCCATCTTCATTATCACCTACCGCATAAAAGTATCTTCCCAATGGCACTTTTCTTAAAAAGAAGTATAGTAGTAGTAAAATAATAAGAACGAACCATACAGTTATAGGTAAACCAAGAATGATGATAGATGACAGCTGCTTAAAATCGTTTGGAATATCTTCAATCCACTTCCCGCCTGTGAAGATTAACATTGCACCCCTAACAATTCCTAGCATCCCTAATGTCATAATAATGGCTGGTATCCGAAACTTTGCAACTCCAATACCATTTACGAAACCGATAATGGCCCCAAGTATAATAGCTACAAATATCGACAAGAATGCACTATACCCATTCGTTAACATCATTCCGCAAACTGCTGCACTTAATCCCATGCTTGAACCAACTGATACGTCTATATTTTTCGTAAATAAAACGAACGATTGGCCAATTGCTAGAACGACTAAAATAACGCTTGATTTCATCAGTAAAGATAACGAGTTAAATTGAATAAAACTAGGATTTATTATACCGACAATGGCTATATAAATTAGTAGTAACAGTATGATAGACGTTTCGTGCCTTTTATACATACGTTTCATTCCGTTACACCTCCGTATGCAAGGCGTGTAACTTCATTCACACTCAGTTGTTCTTTTTCCATATGAGAAACAAATCGCCCATTTCTCATTACATATACACGGTTTACTAATTGGACAATCTCTTCAACATCCGAAGAGATTAATAAAATTGCGAGTCCTTCCCTTTTCATTTTTTTTATCGTCTCATACACTTCAAGCCTTGCTTTCGCATCAATTCCGCGAGTCGGCTCATCAAGAATAATAATTTTAGGATTACATGCAAGATACTTCGCAAGCACGACCTTCTGCTGATTACCTCCTGATAAAGATGCCAGTTCTTTATTCATATTCTGTACAACAATTCGGAATTGTTCTATAAACGAATTAACTAAAGCGCTTTCTTTTTCTTGATTTATAAAAAAGCGATTATTTTGATATAAACTTGCCGCTGCAATATTTTCTTTAACAGAAGCAATTGAGAAAATTCCATTCCTCGCCCTATCCTCTGGCACATAAACTAGTCCTTCATCTAGCCTTTTATGCAAAGAACACGTATCAATTGATTTTCCACCCAATAAGATAGACCCTGATTTTATAGTTTTCAATCCAAATATCGCTTCTGCTAATTCCGTTCTGCCAGATCCTATAATGCCAGCAACACCTACAACCTCACCCGCATGTACAGTGAATGATATATTTTCGAATGCGTGACCATTTATATCAACCACTTCTAATATTTTTTTCGTCTTTACTGTCTCTTGAACTACTTCTATTTTCTCTTTCTGTTTATATCCTTTTGGCAATAGTCCCTCCATCAGCATGTCATATGTATAGTCACATACATCACCTTGGCTTACAACCATTCCATCACGTAGTATTGCTACTTTGTTGGCAATTTCAAAGATTTCTGGAAAACGATGCGTAATATAAATCATCCCAATTCCTTTTTCTTGTAAACTTTTCATCAACACAAAAAGACTCTTAATTTCGTGTGTTGTTAATGTCGATGTTGGCTCATCTAGAATAAGAATCTCAGCTTCTCTTATTAATCCTCTAATGATTTCTACTAACTGTTGCTGCGCAATAGATAACGATTCTCCCTGTTCATTAAGATCAATATCCCAACTTAAACTGTCAATTAATTGCTGAACTTTTACTTTAAGCTTCTTTCTATTCCCCTTTAATCCAATACATATATTTTCTTCAATGGTCATATGCGGAAAAATGAGCGGTTCTTGTGGTATTAAATAAATCCCTTCTTGGTGTGCTTCTTTTGGATTTGCAAACTGCTGTCTCTTTCCTTTCACATACATTTCTCCACTATCATACGAATATAACCCCGTTAATATTTTCATTAATGTCGATTTCCCGGCGCCATTTCCACCAACTAAAGCGTATATATCACCATGCTCTACTTGTAAGTTCACTTCCTTTAGCACAAGTTGATTCGAAAACGCCTTACTCATTTTCTTCACTTGTAATAAGGGCACATTCTCCACATGATGTCACCTGCCTTTACCCAGAACATTTTTTGAGAAAATGATTATTTGTTCTACTTGTTTTGTAGCATTGTATATTCCTTTTTTCATATCTAGAACACTTTTTTCAATGTACTATTAATCGTTTCAACTGGAATAAACAAAATATGTGACACATATGTTTAAGCATTGGTCAATTGTTGAAAGGGATGAAGAGTATGTCACAGCTGAACTTTGAAGAAAATTTATTAACTAAAGTAGCCTGGTACTATTATAAAGATCAATTAACACAACAAGAGATTGCTTCACTTCTTCATATTTCAAGAAATAAAGTCGTCCGGTTATTAGATAAGGCACGCAGTGAAGGTATCGTTACATTTCACGTAAAAGGAACCGGTTTGCATTGCTTGAGCATTGAACGTGACTTAATGAAAAAGTTCCACTTAAAAGATGCTTTCATTATCCCTACTCCAATAAACAATTATGCTACTTCTCTCGGAAAAGCCGCTGCACAATATTTAGAGACTCATCTCCAGCAAGGCGATTTACTCGGCATCGGCTGGGGTGAAACGATAAGTAAAATGCTAGAAAACATTCATTTTGAAAGTTCTATTAATCTTTCATTCGTAACGCTAACAGGCGGAGTAAACCACTATCTCCCAAGAAAACAAAACTATTTACACTACATGCAAGGCGAACTTCATATTATTCCTACTCCTTTTCTAGCATCTTCTACTGAAATGGCACGAAGTATTTTATCAGAACCAAGTGTGAAAGATATGCTTCATGTCGCTTCACTTGCACATACAGCAGTTGTCGGTATTGGCGGGTTATCTCAAGACGCTACAATTGTAAAAGAAGAAAAATTAACGCTACGTGAAATGACATATATTCGAAGTCAAAACGGGGCGGGCGATATTTTAGGACAGTTTTATAATACGAATGGTGAGTTATTAGAGCTCTCGCATCATAATCGTCTAATTGGCACACCACTTACGATTCTTCGCAACATGAAGCATGTCATTGGTGTGGCTGGAGGTACTCAAAAGATAGATGCCATTTATGGGGCTTTAAAAGGGAATTTTATTCATACATTAATTACTGATGAAGAAACTGCGCTCTCCTTATTAAGAAAGGAAGGTGATTCTTAATGTCTACTTTATTAGCTTTCGATGCTGGTACAGGAAGCATTCGAGCTGTTCTTTTTGATTTACATGGCAATCAAATTGCAGTAAGCCAAAAGGAATGGGTTCATAAAACTGATCCTCGTTATCCAGGCTCTATGAACTTTGATGTAATAGAAAATTGGAAGCTAGTACAAGAATGTACGAAAGAGGTTCTTCAAAAAAGCAATACCCCTGCCTCTTCTATTCTTGCTATTAGCGCTACAAGTATGCGAGAAGGTTTTGTTTTATATGATAAACATGGGCAAGAAATATGGGCATGTGCAAATGTTGATGGCCGTGCATCCGCTGAAGTTAGTGAGCTAAAAGAAATCCGCTCACATCTTGAAAAAGATTTATACAGAAAATCTGGGCAAACTTTTTCATTGGGTGCTTTACCACGTCTACTTTGGATTAAAAAACATGAACCAGACGTCTATAGCAATATTCACTCCTTTACGATGTTAAATGATTGGATTTTGTATAAATTAAGCGGCGTACTGCAAATCGACCCTTCCAACGGTTGTACGTCCGGAATCTTTGATTTACAAAATAGGAATTGGGATAACGATGTCGCTAAAGAGTGTGGTATAAATTTGCCATTTTCACCAAAAGTAAATGAAGCTGGCACTGTGATTGGTAATGTTTCAAAAGAGTGTGCAGCACTAACTGGTTTACTTGAAGGGATTCCTGTCGTCGCTGGCGGCGGTGATGCTCAAATGGCAGCACTCGGGACTGGAGTCGTAAAACCAAATCAAACTTTAATATGTGGCGGCAGCTTTTGGCAACAGGAAGTGAATATTACAGAGTCAACAACGGATCCAAATGCTGCAATTCGAGTAAATTGTCACGTCGTTCCGAACCTTTGGCAATATGAAACGATTGCCTTTTTCCCTGGCCTCGTTATGCGTTGGTTTCGAGACGCTTTTTGCCAAGAGGAAAAGAAACTTGCTGACAAACTCGGTGTAGATGCTTATGAATTATTAGAAGAACAAGCGAAAGACGTACCTGTCGGTTCATATGGTATTATCCCTACTTTTTCAAACGTTATGAACTACATTTCTTGGCGTCATGCCGCACCTTCTTTTTTAAATTTAAGTTTAGACGCTGACAAATGCGGAAAAAAAGAACTGTTTCGTGCTATTGAAGAAAATGCAGCCTTCATTACACTTGGAAACTTAAAATTAATAAAAAATCTAACTGGCACATTCCCTTCTGAAGTTATTTTTGCTGGCGGTGCCGCTAAAGGAAAACTATGGCCACAAATTCTATCAGACGTACTCGGTATTCCTGTAAAAGTACCTGTTGTGAAAGAAGCAGCTGCTTTAGGAACTGCGATTGCTGCTGGAGTTGGTGCTGGCATATATTCATCTATGGAAGAAACTGCCGAAGAGTTTGTACAGTGGGAGCAAACATTCGAACCAGTTACTGAAAATCACGAACTATATAAAGAGTTCTATGAAACATGGAAAACTGTATATGACAGTCAGCTCGCTTTAGCTGATAAAGGGCTCACCTCACATATGTGGATTGCGCCTGGTGCACTGTAACACATTACATAAAGGAGTGAACTGTATGTTAAAAGCGAATGAAAATGACTTCTCCTATCGCTTCGGTGATAACGGGCCGAAATATTTAATACAAGGTCCAAATATTGATCTTGGCCTTGTTGTCATTCAACCGGGCCAGGAGTTTCAAAACCATTATCATACGACGTGCGAAGAGGTCTTTTATGCATTAGAAGGTGAAATAGATTTCTATGTGAATAATGAAAGAGTTCCAATTAAACAAGGTGATGTCCTGCAAGTTCGTCCTCATGAATCTCACTATCTTATTAACCATTCTGACAAACCTTTTAAAGCTGTTTTTATTAAGTCACCACATTTACCAAATAAAGATACTGTACAAACGGAAAATCCAACATTAACGAAGGAGTGATTTGGAATGACTTGGGGATTTAAAAATCGATTAAATACAATTTTACCTGATGGCAGAGCGGTAATGTTAGCAATAGATCACGGTTATTTCTTAGGACCAATTCACGGACTAGAACAACCACTTGAAACAGTTAAAAACTTACTTCCTTACACGGATTCTCTCTTTTTAACGCGTGGTGTACTTAGCTCCTGTATTCCTGAAAACTGCAGCACACCGATGGTTATGCGTGTATCTGGCGGTGCTACTGTCGTCGGTAAAGATTTAGCGAATGAAACAATTGTTACACCTGTAAAAGAAGCAGTGAAGCAAAACGCAATTGGCGTTGGCGTTTCTGTTTTTGTCGGATCAGACTATGAAACACAAACTGTTACAAATCTCGCAAATGTAGTCTCTGAAGCTCACGATTACGGCCTACCTGTACTCGGCATTACCGCAGTCGCAAAAGAATTACAAAAACGTGAAGCTCGCTTTCTAGCACTTGCTTCCCGCGTATGTGTTGAAATGGGTGCTGATATTATTAAAACGTATTACTGCGAAGGGTTCGAAAAAATAACGAGCACATGCCCTGCCCCAGTAGTCATCGCGGGCGGCCCCAAACTAGATTCAATTGAAGACGCATTAAACATTACGTACAATGCGTTGCAAGAAGGCGCAATCGGCGTAGACATGGGCCGAAACATATGGCAATCCGAGCACCCAGCTGCGATGATTCAAGCAATACATGGCATTGTAAAAAATGGATTGAATGTGAAAGAGGCACTTGAACTTTATGATGATGTGAAGAATTAATGTGAAAAGACAGACTATTTATTAGTCTGTCTTTTTTACTTTACAGTGAAACTTTCTTAATCCGTCTTCTAATATGATACATACTTAAATTCTATACACCTTCAAATGATTACTCTTGATGATTACTATTAAGCTTTGAAACTTTCTTACCTTCTCTATAATCAAGACAAGACACTTCAATTAATAAGCCATTAAATACTGTAAAATAAAAACCATAACTACTACCTCGCATCAAATAAGGTTCCTTGTCTATTTCAATGCCGCCGGCTACTAAACGATTATACGCTTGATCCACTTCACTTGATGTATCCACTAAAAAACCAATATGAAAAGCTTCCGGATACGTAACTTCCTTATTCCCTTTAAATGCTTTTGGATCACTTAGTACAAGTATAAAACCACTCTCATCACTCATGACTACAAGTGCTTTCCCTTTTTGCTCCAAAAATTGAAAATCAAAAAATGTTTCAAAGAAATGTCTCGCTTCCGATAAATCATCAACACATAAATTTAAATGATTCAGCTTCATGTACTCATCTCCTTTTAAACTGAGGGTATATGGATTCATTTTTTTCATAACACTTAAATATGTAAGGGAAAATATTCAAGCGTTCCGTCTAAGACTATGCTTTATAAGTCTAATATTTTTTTCTATAGCCTAGAACGTTTTTTAAATGAATGAAAGATTTCCTATCATTCCCATCCCCCCAGTAATAAAAAAGAGGATACATGTTTGCTTCTACAACATGTATCCTCTGCTTGTATATTACAACTGTTGATAAGCCGATTTCGATGATTTCACATAATAAACCGCATGATCCACATTAATAATATGATCTGGTTTTGGTTTACCACGGCCCGCTCTATGTCCAGCTAAGTGTTCTTCACTTGTTTCCCAGTTTTTCCATGCTTCTTCCGATTCCCAGCGAATCATTACGACAACTTCTTCGTCGCCGCGTCTTACTTTTTTCACGAGAACACTTAAATCGATGAAGCCTTCAAATTTTTCAATAATACCTTCTCCAGTGAAACGTTCTACAACTATATTTGATGTACCTTCTTTTACTGTAAATGTTTTCGTTTCGATAAACATTTATTCCACTCCCTCTTTGTTATACGAATACTAGTATTCTTCTATTATAATTGATTATGATAATTATTTTCAATTGTAAAGTTTTAATTTTTTGAATTATGCTGATTTCTTTTCTATCGCCTCATCTAAAAATTTGAAATATGGAAGTAACATCCCTATTAAAGATGTAACACATATAACTGCACCGATAATTACATATAGCGCTCTTACTCCCCACATTTCACTCAATATTCCCCCTACTAACACACCTAATGGCATAGCGGATCGTATGAAAAATAAACGCACTGAAAATACTTGTCCTATCATATTATTTGGGACGATTTGTTGGCATATTGTTGTGTTATGAACATTGAAAAATGCAATACAAATCCCTGCTATTACTTCAATTAGTATTGCAATGATAATACTATGATTGAACCCTAGCGAAATGTATGTGAGTCCCCCTATAAACAATCCCCCAAGCATAAGTATACGCCGGCTTTTATATGTTACTTTTCCGACTAATACTGAGCCAATTACGTAGCCAAGTGGAAAACCTGCCATAAAATAGCCGTACTCTGCATATCCCGCTAACAGCTCGTCTTTTATATAAGGAAGATTTGTGACCATCGTTACCCCTACTCCAAACTGCACGAAAGTAAGAAATATACCGAGCCAAACGATGATTGGTTTTGTAAAAAAATATGTAAAACCTTGAAGAAATTGTTCTAGCCACGTTTTTCGTATATCTGTTGTAGTTCTCTTTTCTTTTATATAAAGTAAGAAAGCACCACTAACAAATAGACAAATACATACGAAAGATAATGTAAGTTCTGTTCCAATGAAATGAATGACTACTCCGCCTAATACTGGCGCAAGAAACATCATGAGACGAGTCATTCCATCAATATACGCATTTGCGTCTTGAAGTTGTCCTTGACTTACAATGCTCGGTGTAATTGCTTGACTTGCAGGTGTATAAAGAGGTGTAATAAGTCCCACTACAATTTGCACAACATAAATGTGCCAAACTTCTATACTACCTGTAACTAGCATCACCAAAGGTAATAAGAATACGGACGCCCGTATCCATTGTGAAAAAATCATAATCCACTTCCGGCTCCATTTATCAATAAATGGGCCACTTATTAATTGCAGTATGAGTGATGGGATGAAATATAATAGCCACATACTACTTAAAGCCATTTCCGATCCTGTTAACTCATATACTAGAATTGAATTACATAACGTTCCGAAAGCCCCTCCTAATTCAGAGATTGCACTACCAATCCACATAAAAAAGAACGAACGATTTTTCAATATATTTTTCAATTTCACACACCAACTTTTCTTTTATATTCCTCCCTTTATGTACATTCTCGTTGTTAATTATCTATTCAAAAACATATCTAATTCTTTCGCTAAAGACTGTACTGCTTTCTTTCTTAATACATATTTTCCGTCATGCATATCAACTAACTTCGCTGCACGTAACAATTTCAAATGATGGTGTACAGTCGATTTACCAAGCTGTAATCTTTCCGTTATTTCCTGTAATGTACGTTCTTTTTCAAATAACATTTTTACAATTCGCAATCTCGCCTCATCCCCAAGAGCCTTATGTTTTTGAACTAAAAAATAATTCGGTTCATACGGATCTTCAGGATGAATGCTTTCATTCGCAACTGGATAATGAAATACTTTCGTATCATCAATATCCGCTTCAATATTCCACGGTCTGTACGTCATTTGCGGAATAAGAAGTACGTGATGAACACTTGGCTCTGGCATATAGTTCACTCCGCCAGTCGCCCACTCGACAAACTCTTCCGGCTTCATCTTTTTATTCATTTCATTTTTCGCTTCATAATCTCGTTTTAATATAGAAAGTATTTGTTCTTCCTCTCTTTTAATAACACTCTCATACCAACCTGTCATAACAGCGATTAAATGCGATTTCAGCACTTGTACATCTACATTACATATAAAGCTAATATAAGTAGAAAAAAACTGATGATTATCTGTTAGTTCCTTTAGTTCGTGTATTGCACATACAACTCCCGTTGCAGCTAAACGTCTTTTCTCTTCATACTTCTCTCCTAAAAACGGTAAACATATAAATTTCAAATCTTCTTCTGAAAATGAATCAATTTTAAAATTAAACTGCGATAAATCTTGAAAATCCTCTTCATACAATAACTGGAGTAATGCTTTCCACGTATTATGTTCTTCTACAAACTGTAAGTGTTCTCTCATTTCTTCTGTTAATGCTTTCTTAATTTCTTCCCATTCACTTTGAGTTTTTTCAAGAGTATCAATTAACCTTTTATGAGTAATCGCTGCAATGCCAAGTGCACATTCGAAAAGTATCGAATATTTCACCTGAACGTTGTATGTTTCCCTTTTTCTGCTCGTTATGTGATAGACCTCCATTTTTATCCCCTCCTTGTTTGCTATATAACACATTCTATTTTTATCGAATTTTACCTTCTATATTTTCAGAACCGTTTTGCAACTTTAAAAAAACTTTAATCAATGAGCAAACAGAAAAAGGTTTATACTCTTTTCATTCTGACTCAATGAAAGCCTTGATTATTAAATATCATATTAAAAATGAGATTTTTTAATGGCTCAATTATACGTTGTATTTCACTCTCTTGTTCAACTATAGAGAAGGTTTATTGAAGAGAAAAGCGAACGCTTCAAGTACATGATGCCTTACAATCTTCATTAACCGCCCTTCAAGAAGCAGAACTAGATCAACTAAGTCCTTCTCTACCAGTTTGGCAACAATATATGAATATCCTTTTGCATGATGCTTATCATACAGGACAAATTATACAGCTTCGGAAACTTCAAGGTTCATGGCCAACTCACCGTTCTTATTTATAAAGTGAAATTTTAATCAGCTCTTACCAATCGGGATTTTGCGGGCAGCCCATCCCCACTT
Organism: Bacillus sp. FSL K6-1218; assembly: GCF_038006445.1. NCBI lineage: Bacteria > Bacillati > Bacillota > Bacilli > Caryophanales > Bacillaceae > Bacillus > Bacillus sp. FSL K6-1218. The sequence goes on from NZ_JBBOVE010000001.1 coordinate 2,961,929, forward strand.
CACTTCTTTGCTTTCCCTGAATTTTGAGGTAAAAGTCTTACTGCCCGTTAATCCGGGATAAACGATGTTTAAAATCGCATACGTTTAATATCCAACAAAACAATTGAAAACAACTAATTGTTCGATAATTACTGCGATTGCTCAAAATAAAGCAAATTAAAATACATTGATTCCTAACATAACTTACATGCTTCATAACTTCTAATCATAATCCAAATTTGGAAGAATAGATGCTTTTTTATATACAAATAATAAGCCTCAAGGAGTTGTTGACATGCATTTCATATTGAATATGTTAGGGATTTTCGTTGTCATATTAATCGTTTTCTTATGTTCGCCTAATAAAAAACATATAAAATGGAGACCAATTGTAATTCTCATCCTATTGGAGCTTTTTATTACGTGGTTTATGTTAGGCACAAAGCTCGGCAGTATTATCATTAATAAAATTGCGTCATTTTTCAGTTGGCTACTAGCATGTGCGAATGAAGGTATTCGATTTGCATTTCCTTCAGCTATGGAAAGTCAGCACATTGATTTCTTCTTTAGTGCGTTACTTCCTATCATTTTTGTTATTACTTTTTTCGATATTCTTTCTTATTTCGGAATCTTAACTTGGATTATTGATAAAGTAGGTGCAGTTATTTCAAAGATTTCTCGTTTACCAAAGTTAGAAAGTTTCTTTTCGATTCAAATGATGTTTTTAGGAAACACCGAAGCACTTGCGGTTGTTCGTGATCAATTATCTGTTTTAAAAGAAAATCGATTATTAACTTTTGGAATTATGAGTATGAGTAGCGTTAGCGGATCCATTCTTGGTGCTTATTTATCAATGGTTCCAGCAACATATATTTTCAGCGCAATCCCATTAAACTGTATTAACGCATTAATTTTAGCCAATGTATTAAATCCTGTGGAAGTTTCGAAAGAAGAAGACGTTGTTTACACACCTTCAAAACATGAAAAAAAGGATTTCTTTTCTACTATTTCAAACAGTATGTTAGTCGGGATGAATATGGTTATCGTTATTTTAGCTATGGTAATTGGTTATGTAGCTTTAACAGCATGTTTAAATGGGATTTTAGGATTTTTTGTAACGGGGTTAACAATTCAAAAAATCTTCTCCATTATCTTTAGTCCTTTTGCATTTTTACTCGGTTTATCAGGCAGTGATGCTATGTATGTAGCTGAATTAATGGGGATCAAAATAACGACGAATGAATTTGTTGCAATGATGGATTTAAAATCAAACTTAAAGTCGCTACAACCGCATACGGTTGCGGTTGCAACAACATTTCTAGCTTCTTTTGCAAACTTCAGTACAGTAGGTATGATTTACGGAACTTACAATTCATTATTTGGCGGAGAAAAATCATCAGTCATCGGTAAAAATGTTTGGAAGCTTCTTGTTAGCGGGATGGCTGTTTCTTTATTAAGTGCTATGCTCGTTGGGCTATTTGTATGGTAAATAATTTTTATAATAAAAGACACTCAAGCCAATTGAGTGTCTTTTATTATTATTTTCGAATTTGTCCATTTCCACGAATTACATATTTTGTGGAAGTTAATGCCGGAAGCCCCATTGGTCCTCTTACGTGTAACTTTTGTGTACTGATACCAATTTCCGCTCCGAATCCAAATTCGGATCCGTCCGTAAAACGAGTCGATGCATTATGATAAAGTGCCGCGGCATCTACAGAAGTAAAAAACTTGCTGACGTTTTCCTCGTTTTCAGTAATAATTGCTTCAGAATGCATAGATCCATACGTATTTATATGATGAATCGCTTCTTCAACAGTGGAAACCACTTTCACTGCTAGTGTGAGAGATAAAAACTCAGTTTCCCAGTCTTCTTCTGTCGCAAGTAAGATAGAAGGATCAATCGCCACTGCTTTATTATCACCACGTAGCTCCACTCCTCTTTCCTTCAAGGAAGAAAACAACTCGCTACCATATTGCTCTGCCCAATTCTCATGAAGTACAATCGTCTCAATTGCATTACATACAGATGGACGCTGTGTTTTTGCGTTTATAATAATATTAAACGCCATTTGTTTATCTGCTGTTTCATCAATGAATATATGACAATTTCCCGCACCTGTTTCAAGTACTGGAACAGACGCTTCTCTCACTACTGTATCAATTAATTGTTTACCGCCTCTTGGTATAAGAACATCCAAGTACTCGTTCAATGTAAACAACTGTTTTGCACTATCTCTCGTTGTATCTTCTATGAGCTGTACACTTTCTGAAGGCAAGCTAGTTTGCTTAAGCGCCCGGTGAATAACGCTAACGATGGCTTTGTTAGAATGGATAGCAGAAGAACTACCACGTAGTATTACTGCGTTTCCTGTTTTTAAACAAATTGTAGCAGCATCAACAGTTACATTCGGTCTTGCCTCATAAATCATTCCGACAACACCAAGTGGTACGCGCATCTCCTGAATAGATAGTCCATTTGGTCGTTCCCATGCACTTACACATTCTCCAATAGGATCACGGAATTCAATTAACTGCTTAATACCCTCTGTCATATCAACAATTCGCTGTTCATTCAGCAAAAGGCGATCAAGGAGTGAATGAGAAAATCCTTTCTCCTTACCTTCTTCAATATCCCGTTTGTTTTCTTCTAAAATATAAGCTGTTTCTACTATCAGCTGATTAGCAATTGCAGCAAGTGCTTCATTTTTTTGATCTGTAGTTTTAAGCACAAGTTCTCTAGCAACCTCTTTTGCTTTTATCCCCTTTGCCGACACTTCATTCATTTTTATTTCCTCCTTTTTAAAGTGAAACCCAATGATTCCTATGGATGACTTCATAACTATGTCTCTCGCCTCTTACTTGAATATCTTGGCTTTGCATACCTTTTACATCTCTTAGTTCCTCTGCACTATATGTGCATTGTCCTTTTCCTATTACGCGCCCTTGTTGCGTTACAACCTCTACAACTTCGCCCACTTGGAAAAATCCTGATATATTCGTAACACCAGCTGGAAGTAAACTCTTCCCATGCTGAATGATGGCAGTAGCTGCCCCAGCATCTACTTCGATTTGTCCGCTAACAAGCGAATGCAAGGCAATCCATTGCTTGTTCATCTTCATTTCTTTTTGAGGAGCATTACCGACATACGTTCCATCACCCTTACCCTTCAAAACATCTACAAACTTTTCCTGTCCACGTCCTGTTCCGATAAATACACTCACACCAAGAGAGAGTGCTGTCTTTGCAGCATCGATTTTTGATTTCATACCGCCAGTCCCAAGTTTTGAGCCGGCATCTCCTGCAAGAGAAGAAATTTCTTCTGTAACTTCAGGAAGAAAATAATATTTTTTTGCATCCGCATTTTTCTGAGGATTTTTATCATATAAACCGTTCACATCCGTAAAGATCATGAGCGTATCTGCCGAAACAAGTCCACTTACTAAAGCTGACAGCATATCATTATCACCGAACGTCAGCTCCTCTAAAGAGATGGAATCATTTTCATTAATAATTGGAAGAGCGGAACGGTTTAGTAATTCTCCTAACGTAGCGTAAGCATTACTATATTGTTCTTTTCTAGAAAAATCACTTCTCGTCAGCAAAAGTTGCGCAGTAACGATGCGATATTTACGGAATTCCTCCGTGTACGCCTGCATTAACAAACTTTGTCCGACAGCTGCTGCAGCCTGTTTCCCTTTAATCGTTACAGGTCTGCTAGGATATCCTAGCGCTGAAAAACCTGCAGCGACGGCTCCAGATGTAATTAACACAACCTCGTGCCCATCTTCTTTCAACCGAGCCAATGCGGCAACGTGATCTGAAAGCTGTTCTGTAGAGATGCCTCCGTGACTATCTGCCAAGGAACTACTCCCAATCTTTACAACAATTCGTTGTTTTTTCACCTTTTTATCCCCCAAGTCTAAAATCAAAGTTTTTATAGTTTACACTTCATTCACTTTGCAACTATATCCATTCTCATCAATGCTGCATTGAAGTATTTAAGAGCAAAATAAAAATGACCGCTTCGCCCTTAATAAAATAAAAAGGACGAAACGGTCATTGTTCCGCGGTACCACCTTAATTGATATACATAGATATCCACTTGGTGCCTATAACGCAGGCGAACGCCTAAACTTTCATTTAAGACTCAGGGATAGGTTCGATACATTCTATACGAGGAATCTTTCAGCCGGTGAATTCCACTCTCTTTCGCAAGAAGACATATGTACTAATTCCCTTCAACGATTTTCAATCTAATTTTTTTATATTATGCGATATAGTTCGATTCGGTGTCAAGAGGTATTTTAAAAAATAAATAGAGCCACAAGTGACTTGTATGAAATTATTGCCCTACTGAATGAAAATACAAATTGATATAAGTTTAACTCATATACATAAATATAAAACCTTAAGTTATAGTGTATATATTTACAGAATGTTGAATGTAATTGATTTTTATCTTTTAGTGTTGCAAAAAGGAATATATTCTCTTAGAATGTTTCTTTATATTGCATGGTGATGTTATTGTTATTCTAAAATAACAATTTCAAAATGATATAATTTATTATAAAAGGAGCAAGATTGAGTAATTATGGACAAACAAATTGGATTCATCGGATGCGGAAATATGGGGATGGCTATGATTGGCGGAATGCTAAACAAAAAGATAGTGTCTTCAAATCATATTATTTGTTCAGATTTAAACACTGCTAATTTAAAAAATGCTAGTGAAAAATATGGGCTAACTACAACTACCGACAACAATAAAGTAGCTAAAAATGCTGATATTTTAATTTTATCAATTAAACCAGACCTATACGCATCAATAATTAATGAAATAAAAGAAGTAATCAAAAACGATGCTATCATCGTTACGATCGCTGCTGGAAAAAGTATTGAAAGTACTGAAAATGCCTTTAATAAAAAAGTAAAGGTTGTAAGAGTAATGCCTAATACTCCTGCTCTTGTTGGAGAAGGAATGTCTGCATTATGCCCTAATGAAATGGTGACAGAAAAAGATTTAGAAGATGTACTAAACATTTTCAATAGTTTTGGTCAAACAGAGATCGTAAGTGAAAAATTAATGGATGTTGTCACATCCGTAAGTGGTTCTTCACCAGCTTATGTATATATGATTATAGAAGCGATGGCAGATGCTGCTGTACTAGATGGTATGCCAAGAAATCAAGCATATAAATTCGCTGCTCAAGCTGTGTTAGGCTCTGCAAAAATGGTATTAGAAACAGGAATACATCCAGGTGAATTGAAAGATATGGTTTGTTCTCCTGGCGGAACGACAATAGAAGCTGTAGCAACATTAGAGGAAAAAGGATTACGAACAGCGATTATTTCAGCTATGCAGCGTTGTACGCAAAAGTCTGTTGAACTATCTGGTCAAACTAAAAAATAAAACTATAAAAGAGATTACGTTAGCTATGAATTCACATAATTTTAATTAAAAATTCACTACATGATAAACGGCCAAACTCATATAAAATTGAGCTTGGCCGTTCTACTTTTTAATTATATTAAAATAATTTTATTTGACTCTTCTTTAAAGGTTCTGTTTTATCCCTTACCTATTCCCTACTATGATTGTGTAATTTTATTAGAAACTAATAATTTTTCAATGCATTTCGGTAACATATCTAATAGTGTTTCAAATGCGTAGTTTACATCTAGACGTTCTGTCCATTGATGTGCATCTTTTCCTACCGGTCCCATATTTAATACTGGAACATCAAACTCTTCTAATTCCTGAAGCGGAATTGAATAGCCTTTATCCCATAATGGCATATTGTCTACAAGCGAACTCATTGAATCCAGTGGATACTGCAAGCCTACATAGCTTAAATCTGAAATCCCCCCAAAATAATTTTGGTTTTCAAATGTAATTTTATGATTGTAATGTGCATACTTTTCCATTTCTACAACTACCTCTTTTATTAAAGGATTGTTGCGTGAACTCACAGCTGGATAGTACGGCGGAGCGAAGAAAAGTACAATCATCGGTGCCTTTTCTTTACATAAAATCGCTAATTTATCTACTAAATCAATCGTTACCGCACGATCATCTTTATCTCCTCTATTTTTTATAATATTAGATTGAATATGATCTATTTTTTCTCGTCCATGTTGCTCAATTGCATATGTGATAAGCTCTTCATAAGTTAATACATTTACTTTGAGATTAGGTGGTATAAATGGATTATATTTAGAAAAACGATATGCATGTTTTTCATACGACTCTTCTATTTTCTCTGCTACTTTTGTTACTTTTTGACGTAACAATGAAACTACATCTGTCATTGATTTTTCTAATAAAAACAAATTAAATAATGTGACTGCACGATGCGGAATTTGTACAGAATAATCCTCTTTTAAGTCCCTTTGAAGTAAGTTAGTTGGCGGCGGACTCGCTTCCCCTTCTACAATATCACAAAGGTCTGTGTTTAACTCTAAGTCTGCCGTTATTAATGAAGCCATATAAATCCCATTTAAACCTGCAAAAGGTTCACCTACATGTGTCTCTTTTCCGTAGCACAGAAAACCAGGTAACACTTTACCAATAGAGCCAGTGTAAATATACTTATTTTGGTCACCAGGATGTCTTGAAAACATAGGCTCTGAGTTTAAGACCGTTTTATAATCTAAGTTATGCTCTCTTGCTAAATCTAACAGTCTCGGAACAGCGGCCCTCATCCCTACCGAATTCACTTCCTCATCTGGTACAGCCAATAAAAGAACATTCCCATCGAATCTTCCTTCACATGCTTGTTCAATCATTGCCATTTGTAATGCGAGGCCACATTTCATGTCCATTGTTCCTCTACCAAACAGCCAATCTCCATGTTCTATATCTTCACGTACATGGTCTGGAAGTTCATCTTTATGAGAATAAAACATAGATGTTAACTTTTTAGGATTAAATGCATCTTCTTTCCACACTCCGTAATCTTGTACATCTACAACATCAAAGTGACTTACTAGAATTACAGTATTTTTTGTACTATCGCTTTTCTTTACTAGTGCTGTAACAAAAAATCGTCCGTCCCCTGTCGGATTTTTTTGTAAATGATGCGGGTTTTCTTTGAAGTACTGTAAATCAGATAACTGTTCCACAACAAAGTCTGGCAATATTACTTCAGCCTCTGTACCTGTAATACTAGGAATTTCAACAAGACCGCTTAATAATTGAATCAATTGTTCTTTTGATTGCCACTTTGACATATAAATCCCCCTATTTTTCCACATTATGAAAACGAATTCCAGTATATGAATAAAAAATGACGACAGCTATCAAAATTATAGTTCTGATGTACTGCCGATTTTTATTGATATTTCATGAGCTGCTTGTTTTACCTTGCTAATAAGAAAAGATAGTCGATCATCATTAATACGATGACTAATTAACCCAACACTTAATGCTCCTACTACTTTATGATTAAATCCGATAATAGGTGCAGCTACTGAAGCTGTCCCTTCTGTTTTTTCACCATAACTGACAGCATATCCTTCATTTTTTATTTGCTTTATTTGATTAAGAAGAATTTGCTTTTGTTCTGGTAATGAAGAAAGTAAATGCTCTACAATATGTTCCATTTCATTCGTTTTCATATTGGCAAGCATCGTTTTATTTGCGGCACCAATTGAAAGTGGAATTTGTTCCCCTAGATTATCAATAACTCGAATTTTTAAAGGACTATCAATTCTTTCAATGATAATAGAATGTGTTCCGTTTGGAATATTCAAATAGACACTTTCTTCCACTTCAGCAGCCAAACGTTTCATCACTTCTCTTGCAACAGATCTATAGTCTACCTTCTCCAATTGACGCAACCCTATTTCCATCCACATTGGTCCAATTTTGTACTGTTTTGTCTCTGAAATTTGTGTAACTAACCCATGCTCCATTAGAGAGTTAAGTAATCTATGTACTGTACTAACCGGGAGATGTGTTCCATCAGCTATATCAGAAATAGCCCAGTACTCTTTTTCATTTGTAGAATTCAATAATTTAATAATACTTATCGCTCGATCAATGGACTGTACCATAACTCGCCTCAACTTTACTCGTAGTATGTTAGTACGTTTAATTAACTATCAATTTAGCAAACATTCGAAATGAAATCAATATATTTATTCAATTTTCTAACAATAAAAATATATCACTAACAACGAATTGAAAACGCAAACAAAAAAATATTGACTTTTCTTTTTAATTATCTGAAAATTATAACAAGATTTCACATCACGGAATACATTCCATAATACGGAAAAACATCAAACTTTATTCTATCAACTAAGAAAGTGAGGAAAACAATGGCGCAAGTAAACAATACAAACAATGAATTAAAACGTACGATGAAAAGTAGACACTTATTCATGATTGCACTCGGTGGTGTGATTGGAACAGGGTTATTTAACGGATCTGGCTTTATTATAAGTCAAGCTGGACCTGGTGGATCCGTACTTGCCTTTATGGCCGGTGGATTATTAATGTATTTCGTTATGCTATGTCTTGGTGAACTCGCTGTAGCCATGCCTGTTTCGGGTTCTTTCCAGGAATATGCCACTAAGTTCATCAATCCTGCAACTGGCTTTACAATTGGATGGTTGTATTGGTTAAGCTGGGCGAATACAACCGGTCTTGAATTTACAACTGCCGGTATTACAATGCAGCGCTGGTTTCCTGATATTCCTGTTTGGGTTTGGTGTTTAATATTTGGCGTTACAATCTTCACTATTAACGCATTATCTGCTCGTAGTTATGCAGAAACAGAATTTTGGTTTTCAAGTATAAAAGTATCTGCCATTATAGCTTTTATTATCCTTGGTGGCGCCGCTATGTTCGGTTTTATTGATTTAAAAGGCGACGAACCAGCTCCGCTTCTTTCAAATTTCGTAAATCATGGTGGTTTATTCCCAAATGGACTTGCAGCTATTCTATTAACAATGGTTACAGTCAATTATTCCTTCCAAGGTACAGAACTTGTCGGAATCGCAGCAGGTGAAAGTGAAGATCCAGCAAAAACTTTACCTCGTTCTATTAGAAATATTATATGGCGCACAATGTTTTTCTTCGTCTTAGCAATCTTTGTTCTTGTTGCTTTAATTCCTTGGGAAGAAGCTGGATTAACAAAGAGCCCATTCGTTGCTGTTTTTGATAATATCGGTATTCCATATGCAGCTGATATTATGAACTTTGTTATTCTTACTGCTGTTCTTTCTGTTGCAAACTCAGGACTATACGCTGCTACTCGAATGCTTTGGTCTTTATCAAAAAACGAAATGGCTCCAGCATTTTTAAAGAAATTATCATCACGTGGGATTCCTCTCAACGCTTTAATCATGACGATAGCTATTTCTGCTTTTTCTCTTTTGACAAGCGTAGTAGCTGCTGAAACGGTTTACTTATGGCTCATTTCAATTTCCGGAGTCATTACCATTATTGTTTGGATGTCAATTTGTGTTTCTCAATTCTTTTTCCGCAAACATTATTTAGCAGACGGTGGAAAATTAGAAGACTTAAAATTTAAAACGCCACTTTATCCAATCGTACCAATTCTTGGGTTTGGATTGTATGGCATTATATTAATCAGTCTTATTTTTATCCCAGAACAACGACTTGGAATCTATTGCACTGTACCATTTATCATCTTTTGCTATACCTACTATCACTTTAAAGTTAAGAAAAGAATATCTACTAACACTCATAGTGAAAGTAAAATTAGCGAGACTTCGTAATATTTGACGATACATAAAAGACCACACGTGGCGTTTCACTTCATGTGTGGTCTTTTATCGTTCCTTCTCTCATTTCCCCCTACTATTGAAAGAATTATTTATAACACTTTAAGTTCTGGATTGCTCAGGTGAACTTTGGGTTGAAAAATGAGCATTTCTATACCTTTCCCAAAATTTCAAGTTCTGCTAATGATGTTGTAGAAAGTGTTAATGTAGTAAATACTATAATACTAACAATTACTATTTTTACTATTCATAAGTTGATGATTCTGCTTACTATTACTGTTTTGTTTTGATATATTTAATATATATTTAAAGACAGACAGGAGTTAGATACGATGATAAAAGGTTTTGGAGGAATATTTTGGAGAACTAAGAATCTTGATGTTATAAAAAAATGGTACAGTGAAGTGTTGAAACTTGATATAGAAGATTGGAATGGAACTGTGATTAAACCCCAGTTAGGAAATGAGACCATCTTTTCTTTCTTTACAGAGAATGACAATTATTTTCCAAAAGAACAACAAGTGATGTTAAATTTCGAAGTACATAATCTAAACGAGACTATAAAGCATCTTGAGAATATTGGTGTACCTCTTGAGAAGAAAGAAGAAATCAGTGAATTTGGAAAGTTTATTTGGATTAAGGATCCTGAAGGTCGATTGATCGAACTTTGGGAGAAATAGTGGATTATACTTATTTACTATTAAGTTAACAGCTGCGTTAATACATCAAGGTAAATAAAAAAGTCGATTCCTTTAACTCCACAGGAAATCGATTTTTTTGTGGAGTTAAACTTCTTAGCTTTGTAAATCCTCATTTTTCAAATTCTACCCTATGGCCACCAACTTAAAAACATAAAAAAACGCTATTCTTACGAAAAGAATAGCGTTTTTCATTATTTAAATATGATTTCATCTGAATTTAATAGATATATCCCCTCTCCTACAAAAGTAGTAGAGTGTTCATTTAAACACTTACTACCTCAGTGGGATTTATCACATTCCAATTTCAATATAATAGTAAATAGGTATATCGGATATAGATGTACATTACTAGGCTTATACATATTTCAACTTTAGAATTACATTCACTATTTAATTGGTAGTTACCAATAAAGAAAGGAATGATCATAATAATACAGAACATATACGAAACTCATTTACATGTAAGAAATTTAGAAAAAGCAATAAATTTCTATCAAAACAAGCTAGGATTAACGTTAGCAAGAAAACTCTCCAAAAGAAGAGTGGCTTTCTTTTGGGTCGGAGAAAATAAACAACAAATGCTTGGACTATGGGAAGTAAATAATATCGAAGACTTTGAGCCGAGACATTTTGCTTTTGGTGTAAATTTAGAGTCTTTAATGACTTCTAAAGCGTGGTTAGAGGAACGTGGAATAGAAGTGATAGGAAGTCAAGGAAAAGGAAATCAAGAGCCAATTGTCCAAAGGTGGATGCCCGCTGCAAGTGTATACTTTCTAGATTGTGATGGAAATAAATTAGAATTCATTTCTATGTTACATGAGAATCCAGATGAATTAGAATATGCATCCTATTTAAGTGTATGGAATACGGAACACCAAGAAAAATGAATGATATTTCCGTTCAAGTCTTTTCTTATTTTTAGATATAATGTTGTACTATCCCCATGCCCATCAACTTAAGAATTTAGAATTCCCCCCCAAAAACGAAATTTCGCCACAAGTTGTCACAAAATTTCGTTTTTGAGGTAGTTTTATTTTCTTAGCTTGATTTCGATGAGCGGTACCCCATAAAGGCCCCTGATACATAATTGATGTTCTGCTATTTGTAGAAAACAATCCACTTATACCATTTTAACAAGAAGAAATATCTCGTCCATGTTGTAATATTGGCTTACGTTAAGCTTGTGAAAAAATCATATTCATGTATAATACAATTGATGTATGATACAATAGTTGTAGGAGGGTAACCTTTTTGAAAAGAGAAGATGCTTTAAAACTAAGAAAAGATATCAAGAAAATGATTATAATAACTGGGGTTTTTGAATCTCAAAATTTGCCCAATGGACCATTTGAAAAACCTTTACCAACTTCTCAAATGATGGCGTTAGAAGAACTAGAGGTGGAAAAATTAACTGTTTGGCAACTATCCAATAAACTTAGATTAGAGACTTCAACTGTAAGTAGATTGGTAGATAAGTTAGTAAAAAAGGGGCTTATTTATCGTGAAGTAAATGAAAAAAATAGAAGAGAACTTTTTCTGCACCTCACAGAAAAAGGTCACATAACTGTTAATTGCTTAAGAGAGCAATCCATTACATTTTATCAAAGTATTCTCAATAATTTATCAGAATCAGAACAAAAAATAGTTGTGGATGGTTTTGAATTATTTATTGATTCTATTTCTAAGCCTTTTGATTAGAGTGAGGTAAGTCATAACATTTGGAGGATAAAATGAGTTTGCATTTTGAACGTCCTATTATTGAATTAAAAGAGAAATTTGATGAATTAAAGAAAATTATGAAAGAAAATAATGTAGATTTATCGTCAGAAATTCATGAATTAGAAAAACGTTTAAATAAAATGCAAGATAAAATTTATTCTAATATTACACCTTTTCAACGAGTTCAAATTGCAAGGCTACGTAACCGACCCACGACATTGGACTATATACCTTTATTGTTTACAAACTTTCTCGAACTTCATGGTGATCGATTATATGGTGATGATAAAGCAATGATAGGTGGTATTGCAAAATTTAAAGGAATGCCCGTTACGGTTATTGGTCATCAAAGAGGTAGAAATACAAAGGAAAGTATAGAAAGAAATTTTGGAATGGCACATCCAGAAGGTTATAGAAAAGCGCTAAGACTTATGAAACAAGCTGATAAATTTAATCGCCCTATTATTACATTTATTGATACAATAGGCGCCTATCCAGGGATAGGGTCTGAAGAACGTGGAATTTCTGAAGCGATAGCTCGAAATCTATTTGAAATGACTACACTTAAAGTGCCAATTGTTTGTATTGTAATTGGAGAGGCATCAAGTGGTGGAGCTCTTGGCATTAGTGTCGGTAACCATATCCATATGTTAGAGTATTCATGGTACTCGGTAATTTCGCCAGAAGGAGCAGCATCTATCCTATGGAAGGACGCTAAGTATGCTCCAGAAGCTGCTGAACATATGAAAATTTCAGCAAAAGATTTAAAACATTTAGGAATTATTGATGAAATCATTCCTGAAATTAAAGGTGGAGCACAAAATGATATACAATCACAAGCAAAAATGATTGAATCTGTAATCGAATCATCTCTAAAAAAATTGATACTATTATCCTCGGAAGAGCTTATACAACAGCGATATGAAAAGTATAGACAAATAGAGAATTATAAATGAAAGTATTTAAAGTCCGTATTACATTTCGGAGGATTATCGAAAAAAATTCTAAATATTTTGTAAGTAACCTCTTAAACTGGGATATGCTGATACTATCACTCTACAAAAGATGTGTGATCGGTATGGAAAAGGATAATTTGTTCAAATGGATCAACGTGGTGTGTACTATATATCGCGACTCAAATTAAACAATAGGATATATGTCAAAAATGAATTTCCTGAATACTTTCGAAACGGAACAATAAAAAAACAATATCAGTACATCAAAGTTGATTTAGAGCACATCATGGATACCTTAAAACCAGGACAGTCCTATGAAATAAAAGAAGCTTATATTGGAAAGGATAAAAAACTATTCACTCGGGTGATTATGTATCGATTAACAGAAAAACAACTTCGTGAGCGTATGAAAAAACAAGTGTACACAGAAAGTACACTTTGTTTTCATTTTTAAGTTGATGGGCATGTGTACTAGCCCCCCTTTTGCTATTAATTTTCGTCGGATTTATGAACAGTTATCATAATGGAAAATTCATGACAACCCCATTTGTCAACATAATTTATTTACTGTAAACTTATATTTGTACTTACGTACAAGCAATTTTCTAATCTGCTTCAATTATAATTTGAATCATTTAATTTTTCTTCTTATCTGGCATCTACTCTTTAAACAAAAACTCCCCTTAAATCGAAAATGATTAAGGGGAGTTTTATATACGATGCAATTATAGTTCAGATTTCACCCGAACAGAAACATTATTTTTAATTATATTTTTGACATCTTTAAAGCTAACAAAATTGTTACTTTTCTCATCCCAAAGACGGAAACGGAGTGAACGCAAGCTTGTAGCAAGCGTAATCGTTGGTACATTTTTTAAAGGAAGCGTATTGTTGTGTGCCTCTTCTAGTTTATAGTTAGGTACTCTTGGACTTAAATGGTGAACATGATGGAATCCAATATTACCCGTTAGAAATTGCAAAATTTTTGGAAGTTTATAAAAAGAACTTCCCTCCACTGCCGCTTTCACATATTCCCACTCTTTATCTTCTTCAAAATAAGAATCCTCGAATGTGTGCTGTACGTAAAACAACCAAATACCTATTGAACCTGCTATTAAAAATATAGAACCATGTACTAAAAGAAACGATTGCCATCCAATTGCCCAGCAAAGCATTCCTATAATAGCAACGATTAAAATATTCGTTAAATAAGTGTTCATACGTTCTTTTTTTCTAGCACCTTTTCGGTTAAATCTATTTTTAAGCAGGAAAACATAAATCGGGCCTAACCCAAACATAACGAATGGATTGCGATATAAACGATATGCTAAACGGAGTCTAAATGGTGCTGCTACATATTCATCTACTGTAAGCGTCCAAATATCTCCTGTACCCCTTTTATCCAAATTACCACTCGTAGCGTGGTGAATAGAATGCTCATGCCCCCACTGATCAAATGGGAATAATGTTAAAACACCCATACACGTTCCAACTATTCTATTTGCACGTCGACTTTTAAAAAACGAATAATGGGTGCAATCATGAAAAATAATGAAAATCCTTGTCATAAATCCAGCGGCTAACAGTGCTGGAACTAATGTTAACCAATAAGAAACTGACAAACTTTTATAAGCAAGGTACCATAAAATAATAAATGGCACGATTGTGTTGATCAGTTGCCAAACACTTTTTTTAATCGTTGATTTTTCAAAAGGAGCAACTTGTTTTTTTAAATTTTTAGTATTTTCTAAGGTCATTGTTCTAATTCCTTTCCTTTTTGTTGCTAATTCATATTATAGCACACTATTAGTATCAGGTGTTAAAAGTAGCTATAATAAATATTTTATACTATAAAAATCTCTTTTTTCTTACTCATTACTTACAAATTTCTTACGTCCAAAATAGCTTCTATAATTGGACAAACGGAGCATTATATATCAAAGAAACTTCGAATTTTTCCAATAAGTACATAAAAAAACAGAGAGTTTTTTCACAAGAAGAAAAGAGCTACCATAAGTCAATTTCACCGACTTATGGCAGCTCCTCTTCTTTTTACCTTATTTTATCGATGAAGCCAAACTGCACCTGCAGACTTGTCTTCAGCTTGGCCTACCACTTCAAACTTCAGTCCTAATTTTGGTAACTTACGTCCTGCATCAGGAATAATGCTGTTGATGTATTGCTTAGAATCATCAAATTTCGCCACTCCTGGTAATCCTTTATAATCAAAGATACCGCGAGTTGGTGAATTTACTTTCCATGCTGGCGTTTGATCAAATGAGAATGCCGCATCGGCAATTTGATAACGCGTACTGCTCTTCACAGTAGGTTGTCCGTTTAATGTCCCTACAATTGCCTCTGGATGAGAATCTACAACTCCTAAGAACCCTTCACCTGGATGAACGCCTACCCAGTTATCTGTAAAGCTTTGATCCGCATACCATACAACCATTCCTGTATTAAATACTGGGCCACGTGCATGTTGTAACGCAGTGTCAGAACCAGCGTAATTTCTCCACTCTACATAGTAATTATGTTTTTTCTGTTCAAATCCGTTAGACACAGTAAAGCCTTTTAACGTCATTGCTGGCTGACCTTCTGCATCATCAGAGAAAACAACTTTTCCATCTACAGTTAAGGCTGCATTATCTAACGCAAATCCTTTATAAGCTACTGCAATATCTGTTAAGTACTCAAATTGCAGTTTTACTTTTTTTCCTTTGAATTGGCTTAAATCGTATGATTTATCAACCCATTTACCATCAGTTGTATCCGCGCCGCCTTTTACATCTTTTTCGCCCATTCTATCAATGCGTGTCTTCGTTCCATCTTCTGCAATCGCATATACGTCAAGGAAATCATACTTCGCTTCAAGTTCGTAAAATGCCTTATAATCGAACTTAGCATCCTTTGCATTTGTTAAGTCAAATACTGGTGTCTCAAGTGTTGTATGAATGTCATTTCCTTTTGTACTATAATAGAACTTCTTACCAAACGCCGATTCGATATTTTTTATATCTTTGTCCGGCAAGTTAACACGAACGATTCCAGGTCGTTTAGATTTTGTAGTACTTTGATCTACATATGTTGCAACACCGATGCCTTTGCTAAGTTTGTCATAATCTACTTCAAGGATATTCGCCCAGTTCCCCTTCATATTCTTTTGGAAAAACTCTTTATTTTGTGGTGAGAAACTCGTTGGCTCTGTTCCTGCAATTTTTCCAGCCCAGCTACCACCACTCATAATAGACCATGACTCAACAGGTTCACCTTGTCCTGAGTACTTTGTATCATATTCATCTGGTAAACCTAAATCATGACCATACTCATGTGCAAACACACCAACTGCTCCGTCTTCAGGCTCGATTGTATAATCATATGCAGCCATCTTTCCACCCCAGTTCGAAACAGAAGATTTCGTGCCATCAATTGCATATGGTTTTGAACCTAGTTTTGAACGATGTGACCAAATCGCATCATCTTTCAATTTACCGCCGCCAGCTTCTTGACCAACGCCAGCATGTACAACCATTAAATGATCAATAATGCCATCTGGCTCATTTTTATTTCCATCACCATCTTGATCGTATTGATCAAATTGGTCATAGTCTGCTAAATTGATTCCTTTTGCTACCGCTGCTTTTAATGCTTCTTTCACAAAATCTTTTGGTCCTAAAGGCCCCTTGTTATCATGCCCAGTACCCGCATCAGCACCATAATCTGATGCTTTTCCTGGAACAGTAAGCCATTCTGTTACAGTCCCATCAACTGTATAGCTACCACCAGATTGCTCTTCATAATATTGCTTAAATGTGTTAATCTTCGATCCATCAAATAAAGTGAATGGTTCATCACCAAATAACATTTTTTGATAATGTTCACGATTAAAGTCCTTAGAATACATGTATCCTGGCTCTTGATCAATATTGTTATGCTTAAAATCGCTAAATTCTACAAGTAAAACAAGTACTTTATCTTTTCGAACAGCTCCATTGTATTCTTCTTGCTTCGCTGATGTAGTAGGTACTTTTCCATTTAATTTCCCTGGATTTAATGCTGCACCTTGTCCAGCTACTGGGCCTACTTCAGGCTGCTGTGCCTGCTCATTTTCCTTCATTTTTGCATCTTTTACTTTTTTCATAAAATCAGAAGCTTCTTGTGTAAGACTATCTCCTGTTAAGATTTCTTTCCCAGGGTTTTCCCCTTTCTTTTTCTCAACATATTTTTCGACAGCCTTTGACGTCTCAGCTTGTGATGCAGATTGATCAATTACCCCCCGTTGTTTTAGTGCTTCTGCCAAACGCTCCTCCGGTATTAAGTGCTCATCTATTGGTAGAGATGATGTTGGTGTCTCAGCATACGCTGCGTGACCTCCAAAAGCAAACGTACTACTTAGTACTGCTGCTGTTGTTAATACGGCTAATGGTTTTAATTTCTTTTTCTTTTTCAATGCATTTCCTCCCCAGTGTCTGCAAATTATCGTTTTTTGCCGATAACAACATAATATTCGTTATAATACGAATATTCAATCTTTTTCAACAAATAAAATGTTGAGAAATATTTTTTATGCAGAGAGAAATACAAAAGATAGAAAAACAAACAGGCTCTCCTATAAATAACAGTGAACTTTTATATGTTCTTAGTTACAATTAAAATCCAGTAAATCTGAGATTTATATTTTTTTAATAAAAATAAGAATTAAATATTTTCTATACTATTTAATCTATGGATTACCATATTACTCACTATTCTCATTATTACAAGCTAATAGTGGTTCATACATCATTATAGCGTGATTCTCCGTTACATATTGATCTTCTATTAACTGTTTCTGTTGATTATATACTTTACGTTGAATCACATTATGTCGTATATAACCGCCCCAGTATGCAGGTTGAATTGAGTGTTCTTTCTCATACACTTCATATTGATAAAGTTGCGGATAGACTGTTCTCCATTCACCAACTAAATATTCATCTGTCATATAAAGGTGAAGTTGATACGGTTGGTCCGTTTCATTTTTAATTTGTAAATCCAAATAGTTATAGGAACAAGTCGCTCCACTCCCAAACGGTTGAGTTCGCCTAGAATCAGGAAAGACATCAAAGCTATGACGATATCGTTCTGTTACTGTCAGTGGTGTATGTAAAGTCATCCAATATATTAAATTCGAAAGCTGACAAAGACCTCCTCCAATACCTGTTTTAAACGATCCGTAGTGTAATACCACATACCTTCTACATACCCTTTTTTCCTCGTAGGCTTACCTATTAAACGCCAGTAAGAAAATGTTTCTCCTGGTCTAATGACGATACCATTTAGTTTTTTAACAGCAATTTTCAAATTAACAACCTTATTCTGTTGATACCACATATCTACATCTTTGAGCTTACGAAGTAATATCGTTCGGTGCTGAATTGCTGTACAAGGTAGCTTTTCTTGTTGGAGCCTTTTTGCATATGTTTTTCCGTCTACTAACCACTGAATGTATCTCTTTGTAGAGTAATACCACGTCCCTAGCATAATGCGATACTTAGACCGCTGTTTAGGACGTAAGTGCACTATATTCATTTTATTCCCTCTCTCTTTCTTCAACTAAATTCTAATATACCTCTAATCCAATAAACTACAGTTTTCTTAGCTGCATAATAATTTTCGTAAATAAAGTGAAACTTTAATCAGCCCTCACCAATCGGGCTTTTACAGGCAGCCCGACCCCCACCTAACTTCTTTGCTTTCGCTGATTTTTGAGGTGGGGGTCTTACTGC
Organism: Bacillus sp. FSL K6-1218; assembly: GCF_038006445.1. NCBI lineage: Bacteria > Bacillati > Bacillota > Bacilli > Caryophanales > Bacillaceae > Bacillus > Bacillus sp. FSL K6-1218. The sequence continues at coordinate 2,980,809 of NZ_JBBOVE010000001.1, forward strand.
CCGGCAAATAGCGGGATAAAAAAGACAAAAAAAAATAATAAATTTACTCTAGTGGAGATTTTATTTTGAGGATTGCTTTATAATTATATGAAATTGCGCTGCAATACGATAAATTGAAATAAACACATTATAAATATAACGAATAATATTAAATAAAAAATAATGAAAATTAAAGAAATTCTAAAGTATTAATATATTTTTCGTAAATATTAATTGATAATACATTAGACTTTACTATATGTATAAATTCTCTATTCTACAAAACGAAATTTTTTAATGTAAGAAAAAAATATAATTCCCCTTTAACGTTTATACAAGTCTCATCTGGAAAAATTCCCAAAACAATCCGAACCCTTATATTTAGAATAAACGCAAAAAATTGCCACCAGTTAGCTTAACTGGTTGGCAATTTTTTAACGAGAATGCTTTACAAATAGTTGAATTGCTTCTTCTGGTACATAGCACTTTCCATTACTCTCTACAATAATACTTCCTAATTCATACCCTTTACCATTGATACGAATTATATTTTTGTTACCAAATAGTTGTGCTTCTACTTTATTATGTTTTACCACGAGTAACGGGTTTACTCCTTCGGTTTTGTCGGCTGTTACAGTTGCACCGATTTTCTTAAAGGCTTGTTCACTCTCTAAAAATATTTTATTCGTTACTTCTTCTAAGTTAAAGCCCATCGCTTTGGCCATCGTCTTCGCAATGTCTGTATTCTGGATTAAGCCTTCTGGTTTTTGAGGTCCATAAGAATATAAGAATACATCCTCACCTGTATGTCCTCCTGTCGTAAAGCCGATATTTGCACGATTAGCCAATAATATAGTAAGGATTCGTCCTACATCCATTTTCTTTTTTGCCGCTTTTAATTTTTCTTTTTCATCATGAGTTAAATTGTCCAAACCGTATAGTTTAGCTACATCTTCTACATTTGATAAATCAGATTTCAGTTTATTTATAGTTCCTTCAAGTGTCATTTCCGCCTTTTTCAATGGATCGATGTATGCAGAAACTGGTGTAGTATTGTATCCTTTTGTCGTATTCCTATTCCCTATAGAGATACCACTGTTACCATGATCAGTTAAAGCTATAAGCATCGTATCCCCATCTTTCTTCGCAAATTGTAACGCCTTTGCTACCGCTTTATCAAATGCCAATACATCACTAATCATCCCAATTGGATCATTAGCATGGGCTGCCCAATCAGGCTTACTACCTTCTACAAATAAAAAGAAACCATCTTTGTCTTTTGATAATGTTTGAATTGCTTTTTCTGTCATTTGAGAAAGTGTTGGTTGTTCTGGATTTGTTGCTATACGATCTATATCAAACGCAAGAGCATGATTTGAGAAAGAGCCCCAAATTTTATTAGATTTGGAGTTCAATAACGCATCTTTCGTTTCAACAAAATCGTATCCTTTGTCTTGAATCACCTTCACTAAATTTTCACCATCTTTTCGGATTCCATTACTTTTCATAGGTAGCAGCGCCGCTTTTCCCCCGCCTAATACGACATCTATATTTTGATATACTTGCTGCTTCGCAATTACGTCAAATTGCTTGCGATTGACATGGTGAGCCGAGAATCCCGCCGGAGTAGCATGCTGAATTTCAGATGTAGCAACAATTCCAGTTGCACGACCAGTACGTTTTGCACCTTCCAATACGTTTGCGACCGGCCGTAACTTGTCCTCTTCTTTTATTGGCTTTAAGTTAGGTGAATTTACAATAGAAGGTAGTACGCCTACATATCCTGAATTCGATTTATTTCCAGTTGCTAATGCTGTTGCTGCTGGCGCTGAGTCTGTAATAGCTGATTCCGCCGAAAACGTACGAACACCTCCTGTTACAATTTGATCTAACGTAAGCGGTGCCCCTTTATACCAGCGAGCCAATGTTGTCGCCGTTGAACTCGTTCCGTCCATAACCATCATAATTATATTTTTAGGCTGGTGTTCTACTTTTTTCACCTTAGCTTTGGCCGCATGATAATTCATCATACTTTCCGTACTTAATACGCTTACTATTATAGCTCCCACTAATAGTAATTTTTTCATCTTCACACCATAATTCAACATGATTGTTCCTCCATAAACTTTGCATTCATTTAAATACACCTTATTTCCTTTTTCATTCCACAACCTACATATGTTTTATTAGTTCCCAATTCTCATAAAGCTAACAATAGTTACTTTCTCTTTCTTTCCTTAATTAAATACCGGTATGTGTCATCTATCTTATAAAAAAGATTTAGCATCCTTTTCATTAATTACTTGTTTAACAATAAATCCTCGATTAAAAGAAATAAAAATTTATTGTTAAACAATAAATTTCATGTTAAATTAATAAGATAATAAATAAATGAGGTGCTTTTTATGAAACAAGGATCAACACTCTTTTTAAAGACCGTTGTGATTCTGATCGGTATCCCTGTTCTTGCTATGTGCATTTTTTTAGTCCCTAAAACAGGAAATTTCGCCGCAGAATTATATCCGGATATTGCACATATTAAATATCTTGTATTTATCAATTTATACGCAACAGCAATACCTTATTACTTCGCACTGTACCAAACATTTAAGCTTTTAAACTATATTGATAAAAACAACGCATTCTCAGAGTTATCTGTAAAAGCTTTAAAAAATATTAAGTACAGCGCATTGGCAATTAGTGTATTATATGTATTAGGTATGCCACTTTTCTATCTCGTGGCAGAGAGAGATGACGCCCCTGGCATTATTATTATCGGAATGATTATGATTTTTGCTTCAATGGTAATCGCGGTCTTTGCTGCCGTTCTCCAAAGACTATTAAAAGATGCTATAGATATAAAATCAGAAAATGATTTAACGGTCTGAGGTGAATAATATGGCAATTATTATTAATATTGATGTAATGTTAGCAAAAAGAAAAATGAGTGTAACAGAACTTTCGGAGAAGGTTGGAATTACAATGGCTAACCTTTCTATCTTGAAAAATGGAAAAGCAAAAGCAGTCCGTTTTTCAACTTTAGAAGCCATTTGCAAGGCATTAGAATGCCAACCGGGGGATATTTTAGAATATCAACCTGAAGATACCGAATAAAAAGAGTCCTTCATATGAGTAATGGGTTCAGTTTAGGAAGAGAAAAATGCTAATAAACATTAGAAATAACAAACTAAAACGCTCAGAAAATATTCTGAGCGTTTTTTATTTCCCTCTTCAACTAAAGCACCAGTTAGTGTAAAAAGCTATTTCACCATTTGTATGGCTAACTTATCTTTTAACATTGACCTATATGAGTCAATTTCATATTTTGTATTATTGATTTTTTCTTTTTTCATTTTTAACATATCGAATATTTCTAATTCTAAATTCCTTCTAGCTTCAAGAACTTTTATCGCTCCTTCTACACCTGAATGGTTATGTTCTTTTCCATAGCCTTGGTTAGTGTAATAGTCGATAATTCCTGTGGACCATTCTGGAGTTCTTTCTTTTAACGCCTTCCTAAATGAAAATTCAAGATTATCTTGTTCTACATACAATAACATTGGATTTAAATTCTCTATGATTTTTGCAACTTTCATTACATAATTTATCATTTTTTCTTTTTGTTCACCATATTTAATCATCCCAATAGTTAATGGATTTTGTATGAAACAACATTCAAAAATATAAACCTTATTGTCTTCTAGAGCAATTTCAGCAAAGTCATTCCATTTATCAGCAATTAATTCAACATTTTTATCGAATGGTAATTCATATATATCGTTTTTTAAAATAATGTTAAATAATTCGTCCGAAAACTGGTCACCAAACTCATTTTTTATCTTTCTGTATGGTAATAAATAATTGCTTCCTTTTTTTAGAACTTTCTTAAGGAGCACTTCTTTAAAACCTCCACTGTTAGATAATAATCTATCGAACTCAAATTTATTAAAACAAGATACACCATCATAGTCGGCTGGGTGGTTCAAATTTCCCTCTAAAAATAGTTCAACTTCAATTTTATTTTGGCTTAGAATTTCATTTATTAGCTTTGCAGTGGTTGATTTTCCAAATCCAGGTAACCCTTCTACTATTATTAGTTTTGTATTCATAGTTATAAACCCCTATCTTCAAAGTATTTAACCAAGATTAAAAAAATCACTTACTCCACTACAATCACCCCTTCAAAATATGATATTTACCATTTCCTTTGAAAAAACCTTCTTAAAGTAACCTGACAGCTAGTTTAAGAACATTTTTTCACGATCTCTATAATTATTTTAACATAAATTTTCCATTTATCTTGTTATTTAGAACACTATTTAACTATATAAAAGCGCTTAAACACTGTAATAACAATAAAAAAAGGGTTGCTAAATCATATGTGATTTACATCCCTAATTTGTGTGTTATTTTATATTTTCTCTCCCGTAACTGAACCCGTTATCATACGAAAAGGACTCTTTTTATTTCACATTACGGTGCAAAACTAATTTGACCAGTAAACAATAGGATAATTGCTATAATCCAAAATATAAAAAATGATGAGGACAGTATTAATGAAAGAATAGCAACTCCCTTCTTTTCTGTTTTTTTCGTCATTGTGATTATTGAAAGCATGATACCTACACCTGTCAGGGCAATTGTAATATAATCTCCAACTATATTACCTGCATTCGCTATCCTTGTTGGCGTTATAAAAACGAATAGAAAACACAAAATGCCGATGAGTAAAGATATATAGCTTATTATACTGTACTTCTTTTTAGGAACTATTTCTGTTTTCATACTAATCCCACCCCTTCTATATAGCTATGAGTTTATATTAGCATGAATAACCATAATTTGGTTATAATAAAAAGCAGATAAAATGGACACTATCACTTTATCTGTCAATTTATTTCTATCTAACAACTAACCTGACTATTTCTTTACTAAAGATAGACAATCATTCTTTAATCCACGGCAATTGGTATATAATAGCTCTAAAAAATAAAGACTGTACCTTTAAAATGAAAGATACAGTCTTTATTAATAACTTTTTTTATAAAGAAAACTCTCTATCACTCACTACCTTAAAAAACTGCGAGTAATGCGATAAAGAATAATCCGCTACATCACAATTACCTTGAAACATACATGTTGAAATACCTAATTCTTTTGCAGGTAATAAATCTAATTCTCTATCTCCAATAGCTAAATCAATATTGTATTTTTTATGCAGATGATCGTAAGCTAAAGAGTTCGGCTTTCGGGGAAAGCCATCGTCAATTGTAACCATATCTACAAAGTATTTTTCCCAGCCATAATATTTTAAAATGTCCATAACTCCAGCCCTATGTTTATGGGTCATAATCACATTTTTATCTGCAAATTTCAAAACCTCTTCGACACCTGCAAAAGGTTTCATATCTTTTGGCGTGAATTTTCCCTTCAAAACTTTAATCTTTTCTTCCTGCTCGCATGAAATATTATAATACTGAATTGCATGAGATTATGATATTTTTAAGTTTTTGTATATTTCTTGTTTTTCTACTGAATCACCTAATATTTCAGAAAGCATCATTGTATATGCAGGATACGTATCAAATAACGTCCCATCAAAATCCCATAAAATATTCATTCTATTCACCTTCTATGTTCAAATCATTTAATGACTAAATCCGCCCTATCCCTCGGCGATTCCATTTCTAAGTAATAATCCTCTGCTTTCCAATACCTATTTTCAAACTTTGAAAGGTTTTTCTGCGTTTTTTCACTCTCACGTAGAAACCTTGTTTCTCTTGGACAGTCCAAATAGACCATATAATGAAAGAAATCTCTCCATTCTTTTCTCTGCAGAAAAACTCCTTCAATAACAATTACGCCTACAATAGGAATCTGTACTTTTTTCATTTCACATGAGTCTGTTTCCTCTTGATAAAAAGGCAAAGTCAATTTTGTCTCATGTTGTAACTTCTGAAAAAACTTCTGCCTCAAGTATGTAATATCCCACTGTAAACAATAATACTCATACCATTCTTCATGGTTTGTATAATAGCGTCGATTACGCTCCACTATATGATCATCAATATGGAAAATATGAAACGGAATGCCTTCTTGTCTCATATTTTCTTTTAAATTTGCTACGAATGTTGTTTTTCCTGAACGACTTAAACCATCTATACCTAAAATGAATCTATTTTCCCTATGCTTCTTCATAATCGTTATAAGTTCGTTTGTACTCATTACTTCTTCCACTCTTCTTTTAATAAAGAATATAAAATGGTATCATGAGCAACTCCATTTTGAATCATATGTTTTCGAAGTAATCCTTCTTCTTGAAATCCTGCTTTTATTAACAGCTTTTGAGAAGCTTTATTTTCTACATATACAACCGCTGCGATTCTTATCAGTTGCAACATTTCAAATCCGTAAGCTAAAATCGCTTGTAATGCTTCCGATGCATATCCTTGTCCCCAATACGTATCATCTAATTCATAACCAATTTCAGCTCGTTTATGATTATTATTAATTAAATGAAATCCGCACGTTCCGATTAATTGGCCTGTCCCTTTTTTCTCGATTCCCCAGCGAAATACACTGCCCTCTTCATAACGATTTTTAAACGTTTGAATCGTTGTTTTCGCTTGCTCAATATTTTCAAAAGAATCCATTCCGAAATAACGTATAACTGATTCTTTCGAAAAATATTGGAACAGCGTTTCTGCATCTAATAGTGTAAGTTCTCTTAGTCGTAAACGTTCTGTTTCTAGTTTCGGAAATCCCATCTCTCTTTCACCCTCTATTCTAATGAACTGCAAATTTCAATATAATTTCCATCTGGATCAGCAATGTAGGCAATTGTTTGTCCCCACGGTTTTACAATAGGTTCAACTAAAATCTTGATTCCTTGTTCTCTAAATTGCTCAATCGTTTCTTGTACATTCTCAACAACGAATCCTAATTCGAAATGAGAAGACTATAATTCACCTTCTGTAAGCGGTAGTCCTGTTAATTCTTTCACATCTTGCCGCGTATTCATCGCTAAAATGGTAGTTCCAGTATTAAATTCAATATATGTACCGTGCTCTGCTTTTATAGGTAACTGTAAAATATCTTTATAGAATTTTAAACATTCCTCAAACTTTTCTACATATAAAATGATGTACTTCATTTTCAAATCCATTTTACATCCCCTTTATATCTATCCCTAAAATTTCGACAAAAGTCTCACAAAAACCTTGTTCCTTGTAGTAATGAGCAAAAAAAATGAGGCCGATTTCTCGGCCCCCCAGCTTATTGGCATAAAACAGGAGATTTGGTTTGGACATAACCAGTTCGTACTTTTATTATATTTTATTTTTTCTGAATTTTAAATACATTAAACACCTATTTATATTGAGAAAGTTTTTTGCTTGCATAAAATTAAAGAGTTTAAGAAATGATACAAATGGAGGTGTATACATATGGAACCAATGCTATGTCCAAGCTGTAAAACGAACCGTACTCGCTTTAATATTCTTGAGCAACAAGTAAAACCAGTCAAATTAAACCCACAAACTGGTCAAGTAGAAGAAGAATACACAAATGAAACGATGAATGCTTTTCATATGGCCTATCAAGGACCTACATACCGTGTCCAATGTGCTGTATGCGGACTTGTTGAAAACCCTGAACAATTTATTAAACCTGCGCAAAATCAGTCTTTCTAATAAAAACATTATTATCCCTTGTAGAAATAGATTTTTCTATAAGGGATTTTTCCATTTAATAAGTTAATTAAAGATGTATTTCTTCCTTATTATATATTAAAACCCACACCCTTTTGGTAATATTTACATAATTGAGGTGAAACAAATGATTTTAAATAAAAAGATAATGCTTCCATCAACATTTCTACTAGTAACTTGCCACATAGTCATCTTTTACTTTTGGATCTTCGATTGGAGGAAAATCTCGACTTCTTACGGTTTAGCTATATGGATATTTTCTACTGTTTGTGGTCTTTTACTTTATTTCCTTTATAAAAATCAAAAATCTAATAAATTGATATTAATTGCTAGTTCGTTATTATTAATTATTTCTTCTTCATTTATGATTTTTTTAGTTATTGTTACTGGTATCATCTTTGTAACTGTTAGTTCTATGAATTAAAAAATCGGTCTTTTATTATATAAAAAAGAATGAACAAAATAAATATATATAGAAATTAGAGAAGGTGATTCCCATAAATCTTCTCTAAGAATATCACTCTTTGTTAAAATATTTCCTTTTTCAACTTTTTAAGCTTTCTAAATAAATTAATAAACGCATATGAATATATACAAACTAAAAACCCTACCATACCTCTATATAATCCTGATTCTGATACTCCAAGAAAACATAAGTAAAGCACTGGAATTAACGTTACAAACATAATTGCAACGAACTGTATCAATTCAACAAGTTTTTGTATCTTCGTTTCTTTGTCTGAATAAATATCAGGTAACTCATTTTCCTCGTCTACTTCTTTACAGAAATAATTCCATTTCGCAAAACTCGTTACATGTTTCCAGCCACACATTTCATACATATCAATATATTCTAGTTGTTTTTCTTTCGAATCTTTATAATCCAGTCTAAAATCCGCTTTATATATTACATCTTTCGGTTCAGTTTTCTTAAACGTATACATTACATTATACTTTTGTAAAGCCCATCCTTTTTGATGCATTTTTCTTAAAAAAGCTTCTTCTTTTTCCAAGCTCCATATCGCGAAAGGTTTGAATACCTTCTTTGTCTCCATATTCCATTCACTCCCCTAATATACTATTCCCATTCCTTACAGATCTCTGTAACCTGTTATACTCGAGCTCTAACACTTCTCTCCCAAACGGCGTTAACTCATAGCACTTCTTTCTATCTGTAGAGGCAACTTCAACAATTAATTTTTCTTTAAGTAATTTCGTCGTATTCCCGTATAATGTACCAGGACCGAGTTTTACTTCTCCATTTGTCATCTCTTCTACCATTTGCATAATTCCATATCCGTGCATTGGTTTCACTAGTGACAACAGTATGTAATATGTCGCCTCAGTTAACGGAATATATTTTTGCGCTTTCGCATTCATTATAACCACCTCCGATACATCGTCTTATGATATATCGACTTCCGATACATCGTATATCGATATTGTATAATCATATTCCAAAATATGCAAGAGTAATTTAATAATTAAATATCCATTTCTTTGAATTAAAAAATGATACCAATTTTCTGAATAATTTGTTAAAATATAGAAATATTAGCTCTTTTATAATGAAAGGAATGGTACATATGATAAATAAATTGAAAGAAAACATAGGATCTGTTTTTGTCGGTAAGGAAAATGTTATTGATCTACTGCTTGTTTCACTGCTTGCTGATGGACATGTACTACTCGAAGACGTGCCTGGTACTGGGAAAACGTTACTGGCGAAAACTATTTCAAAAAGTATTGGTGGTAGTTTTTCTCGTGTTCAATTCACCCCTGATGTACTTCCAAGTGATGTAACAGGTATTGAATACTTCAACCCAAAAACAAGTGAATTTGAGTTAAGAATTGGACCAATTATGACAAACATTTTGTTAGCAGATGAAATTAACCGTGCAATGCCGAGAACACAGTCTAGTTTGTTAGAAGCGATGGAAGAGCGACAAGTGACGCTTGAAAAACAGTCTACTCCTCTCCCGAAACCGTTCTTTGTTATTGCAACGCAAAACCCAATTGAATCACAAGGGACTTTCCCTCTTCCAGATGCACAGCTTGATCGCTTTTTAATGACGATTTCAATCGGTTATCCTACTCCTAAAGATGAGTTACAAATGATGCGACGTTTTCGTAACGATATACCATTAGAACGTGTCACACCTGTTATCTCATTAGAAGATATATTAGAATCACAGAAACAAGTAAAAGAAATTTTCATATCAGAACCGTTAGAACATTACATAATTAAACTTGCGCAAGCTACTCGAAATCACGATTATATCGCTAACGGTGTAAGCCCACGTGCCACACTTTCTTTAGTGCGCGCAGTTCAAGCATTAGCCTTCTTACGCGGGAGAGAATATTGCACCCCTGAAGATATACAATTTTTAGCTCCTTCTGTTTGGAATCACCGTATTGTCTTATCAATGGAAGGTGCTTTACGCACGACAAAAAATGATATTATGCAAAGTATTTTAAAAGAAATTGACGTACCTGTGGAGATTGAGCAAGCATGAATGGACAGCGCGTTTTAACTGTACCTTTATTTTTTCAACTCCATATTATTCAACTAACTGTGCCAGGCGCTATACTATTTACGTTTTTTATGCCGCAACGAATCATTATGTTTCTCTTTTTCTCCTATTATTTATTTGCGATTTTCATTTATAAATATGTCGCTTACATAGAGAAAAAATTCCAAGTAATTAACGAAAAACAAACAACTCGGCTTTTCCCTGATGAATCTGGACAGTTTTTTATTCATTTAAAAAATGGTGCAAACATACCACTCGTTAATGGTGTTTGTTATTTTCATTTAGATTCGTCTCTTATACAGCATAAAGATCAAGGAATTGAACAAATATCAAAAACGTTATTCTCTTTTCCATTTTCACAACCTGCACATTCGGCACAAAAGTGGGATTTAACATTAACCGCAACGAAACGTGGTGTGTTTCAAATTGAACAGTTTGAATGTGTATTAAAAGATCCTTTTCATTTATTAACTGTACACCTACCCGTTTTCGATAAGTTAAAAACTGAAATTATTGTGTATCCATCACCTAAAGAAGTCGCAGGTTTGCAAGAACTTCAGCAACTTTTAAATGGATCTTATCGAACCAATTTTTCTTTTTACAATGATGAAACATCTATTATCGGTGTAAAGCGATATGAGCGCGAGTCTTTCCGCTCTATTCATTGGAAAGCATCTGCTAAAATGCAACAATTACAAGCGAAGCAATATGAACCTGTAAAAAATTATAGTTGGACGATTTGTCTTTCTTTAGCTGCCGATCGCGGGTTTGGTTGGAAAGATAATGTTGAAGATTTAATTTCATTCGCAACATACATTTGCCAATATGCAACGAAGCATCACATACCGTTTGAATTATTTATTAGTGTATTAGCAGAAGGTGGTGCATTACATTTATCGTTACATGAAGGGCAAACGCAATATGCAAAAGCTTTAGAAGAATTAGCACGTATTTCAGATGATAGTACGTTACTTCCGAAACAAGGATTCCTTCATTATGTAACGAGAAAGAGAGAGCGATCGTCTACAATGATATACATTGGTTTACAAAGAAATGAACCCCCTCTTCTCTCGCAGCCAACGTTCCTCATTAATAGCGAAGGGATGGTGGAATCGGTTGAAAACTTGGCTCTATCACGTTAATGACTTTATTTTGCTTCTCCTCCTTTCATTATTAACAGAAAGGGATGACCTTGTTGCTATTTCCATATTTTTAGCAACAGGCTATGTAGGCGTATTTCTTATTCATAAATTCATGAAGAAAAAAACAACAGGATTTGTCATACTGTTCATTACTCAAATAATCGGTTGTTCTTTCCTTCTCCCATTCTCTCTATTCGGCACAATTATGTTACCGCTTTTCTTCTTTATCGTACATGTAATCGGACCAGGATATCCGGTACAAAAATCGTTAGGCGGTATTGTTTGGTTTAGTATTTCAGCCATATTTTATGCGCCCTTTCCACCTTTGTGGAAGCTGTTACTATTAGTTATACACATTATGATTACATTTTGGTTAACTGGGGCAAATCGGAATCAACAGTTATTACGTTTCACTTCCATCATTACCATTGGTGTAATGAGTATAGTACTTGTTCAAGTGTTTCCTTTCATTCGACTTATTTTTTCGTATATCATAGAAACAGTTGCATTAGGATTCGGATACGCTATCAATCCGTTATTTTCAGCAGCTGAATTAAAAGAAACTGATGATTTTTGGTCGAATAAAGGGAAGTTAAAGGATCCTCAAATTAAGGATGAGTTTGGACAGCGTGCCTTTGATCCAACTCTCATAAATAGCATTACCATAATAGTATGTACAACCATTGCTATTTACGTTGTTTGGAAAATAATAAAAAGACGAAAACAATTCAGTTTACCAAATATGCCCGCCTTCGAATCTACTATCATTACTGATAAAGAAGGAATGAGCCAAAATCGTTTTAAACGAAATAAACCTCCACATAACGAAATTCGGAAAGAAATTTTCAAGCTAGAGAGTAAGTTAACCCCTCCTTTAAATAGAAAACGGGGAGAAACTGTTGAGGCTTGGCTAGAAAGAATAAACGATGAAGAAGATGTAAATATTCAAAGTGATATTATTATAGACGCTTATAATACTGTGCGTTATTCAAATGGTGAAAACACTGTACTTCTGCATGAATTTAAGGAAGAGATTCATAAGCTTTATGCATATCAAAAACATTTGAAGAAAAGAAAGAAATAAGACAACAAAAGACTCCTATTTTTTCATTCATGTGCTCAGTTTAGGGAGAGAAAAATGCTAATAACCATTAGAAATAACACAATAATTTGTATGTATTTCGCATTATAAATAGCAAACTAAAACGCTCAGAAAATATTCTGAGCGTTTTTATTTCCTTCTTCAACTAAAGTACCAGTTAGTGCAAAAAGCTATTTCACCATTTGTATTGTTAACTTATCTTTTAACATTGAGCTATATGAGTCAATTTCATATTTTGTATTATTGATTTTTTCTTTTTTCATTTTTAACATATCGAATATTTCTAATTCTAAATTCCTTCTAGCTTCAAGAACTTTTATCGCTCCTTCTACACCTGAATGGTTATGTTCTTTCCCATAGCCTTGGTTAGTGTAATAGTCGACGATTCCTGTGGACCATTCTGGAGTTCTTTCTTTTAGTGCCTTCCTAAATGAAAATTCAAGATTATCTTGTTCTACATACAATAACATTGGATTTAAATTCTCTATGATTTTTGCAACTTTCATTACATAATTTATTATTTTTTCTTTTTGTTCACCATATTTAATCATCCCAATAGTTAATGAGTTTTGTATGAAACAACATTCAAAGATATAAACCTTATTGTCGTCTAGAGCACTTTCAGTAAAGTCATTCCATTTGTCAGCAATTAGTTCAACATTTTTATCGAATGGAAATTCATATATATCGTTTTTTGAAATATCGTTAAATAATTCGTCCGAAAACTGATCACCAAACTCATTTTTTATCTTTCTGTATGGTAATAAATAATTGTTTCCTTTTTTTAGAACTCTTTTAAGAAGCACTTCTTTAAAATCTCCACTGTTAGATAATAATCTATCAAATTCAAATTTATTAAAACAAGATACACCATCATAGTCGGCTGGATGGTTCAAATTTCCCTCTAAAAATAGTTCAACTTCAATTTTATTTTGGCTTAGAATTTCATTTATTAGCTTTGCAGTGGTTGATTTTCCAAACCCAGGTAAACCTTCTACTATTATTAGTTTTGTGTTCATAGTTATAAATCCCTTTCTTCAAAGTATTTAACCAAGATAAAAAAAATCACTTACTTCACTGCAACCACCCCTTCAAAATATGATATTCACCATTTCCTTTGAAAAATCCTGCTTAAAGTAACCTGACCGTTAGTTTAAGAACATTTTTTCACAATCTCTATCATTATTTTAACATAAATTTCCATTTACCTTTTAAAAAAAATATAGTCCACCATTATTTGAGTGAACTATCTAAATTAAATTATATCTTTTAAATCAAACGATTTTCCAATAATACCCAATCGTTAAACTGATGTTTTTACTGTTTTCTTTTTCCCTTCGTTTGTGGTAAATGGCATACAAAAGTTATAATGGGTTCGAATTATCGTTAGAGTCATTTGTGCGTATTTTGGATTAAAATTAGAATAGATATAACTTTTACCATCTCCACGAGCTATCATTAAAGGTCTTTCTAGACAACCAATTTAGCAATGGTTTTAGTATATAAAATAGCAAGAGTACATAAAAGTGCTTAAACATTTTAATAACAATATAAAAAGGGATGCTAAATCATATGTGATTTACATCCCTTTTTTGTTTGTTATTTTATATTTTCTCTCCCGTAACTGAACCCGTTATTTATTCATAGGAGTCTTTTTATACTTCTACGTTACTTTTTAAATGGAAGCATTCTTCCCTGCTTCAATTTCTAATGACTCTTCATGCCACCAAAGTGTTTCTTCAGGGTCTTCTTTAGCGATTAGGTGTGCTTCTTTTTTCGTTTCTACTGTAGGATATGAACCTTTTAGCGCACGCCCTGAAGTCGTAACAAATAGTACACTAAATACAACTAATCCAATAATACTTACACCTGCTAAATAAAATGCCGGTGCGAGCGGGTTACCAGTTGCATGAACTAAGTATGAACATACAAGTGGTGTTGTTCCACCGAATATCGATACAGAAATATTAAATGAGATCGAAAGTGCTCGATAACGTACATCGGTGAAAAAGAGTGATGGTAATAATGAAGGTAATGTTCCTTCATATACACTTAAGAAGAAACCTAGTACGAAAATACCTGCAAATATAGCTGCAATATGTCCGTTACCTATTAGTAAAAATGCTGGAATTGCAAATACAGTTAAACCAAGTAAACCAATTTGCACAACGCGTTTATTACCAATTTTATCACTTAACTTACCGAAATATAGTGCTAGTGGAATCATAAGTGCCATCGTAATAGAAATAATTAATAAGCCTGTTGTTTCTTCGACTTTAAGTACTTGAGTTAGATAAGAAGGAATATACGAAAGAATCATATAATTTGTAATATTAAAGAAGGCGACAATTACTGTGCTTAATAAGAAGTCTTTTTTGTGATATTTAATAATATCCATAAATGAAAATTGTTCATTGTCTTCAGATTCCTCTTGTGCTTTTTCCATCTCTTCAAAGATTGGAGATTCATCTAGATGACGGCGTAAGTATAAACCGACCAAACCAATTGGTGCAGCTACTAAGAACGGAATACGCCATCCCCAGCTGAGCATTTGCTCATCTGTTAACAATAACGTCAAAATGGTAACAATTACCGATGCAGCAATGTAACCTGAGAGTGTTCCAATTTCAAGACCACTACCGAGTATACCACGCTTTTTATCTGGAGAAGATTCTGCGATATAAACCATTGCACCTGAATATTCGCCGCCTGTAGAGAAGCCTTGAATCATTCGGGCAACTAAAAGTAGTATTGGTGCCCATACACCAATTTGTTCATAGGTTGGTAGTAATGCGATGAATAATGTAGAAAGTGCCATTAAAATAATAGTAGTACTTAACACGATTTTTCGGCCGTACTTATCTCCTATTCTACCAAAGAATACACCTCCGATTGGTCGAACGAGAAAGGCTGCTGCAAATGTACCGAATGTAAGTACAAGCTGCAATCCACTATTATCAACACCTGAGAAGAATAATTGACTTAAAATAACCGCTAAATACGCGTATAATCCGAAGTCAAACCACTCCATTGCGTTCCCTATACCAGTAGCAATTACTGCTTTCCTGGCTTGTTTAGGATTGACAATATTAACGTCTTGAGGTTCAAAATTTAAATCATTATTTTGTTGCATATAATAAAACAGCTCCTTATTTAATTTAACTTCTTTAAGCACACCTTCTCTTATTGAATAAAATTAATTCGAAGCACTTAAGGAAAATTAACGTCTCCTTATCTGTTATTATTGTTTCACATAATTAATTATTTGTCCAATGAGATGCTCTCTATGTTAAGTAATTTACTATTTTAAAAAGCTGAAAAAGCCGCTATTTTAGCGGCTTTTTCAGCTTTTTATATTTTTTATATTTTTTTAAATACTTGCTGTAGCAGCTATGTTATGAACACAGGAAATAAACTCATAAGTGAATGCGTCAATTTCCTCTTTCGTAATAATATACGGCGGAAGTAATCGAATAATATTCCCTTGTGTTACATCGACTAACATCCCTTTATTCATTAACTCAATCTGTAATTTCTTTACATTTTCATTCGTATCATTCAAACTAATTCCAAACATCATACCAGCATGGCGTACTTCCTGAATATAATAAGAATTTTCTTTCTGAATTTCTTGCAATTTATCATTTAGATAGTGTGACGTTTCATACGCTTCTTGCATTAAACCATCGTCAATCAATGTGTTTAATACCGTTAACCCTAAAGCGGTTCCCATTGAAGAATGAGCAAACGTTGTGCCGTGATCTCCTGGTGCAAATACATCACATAACTTTTCACCTACAATAATTCCGCCAAGCGGTATCCCGCCTCCTGCTCCCTTACCAATTTGAATAATATCCGGAGTAATATTGAAATTTTGATAAGCAAATAGTTTACCAGTTCTCCCCATACCACTTTGAACTTCATCAACGATAAGAATGACATTATATTTATCACATAAGTTTTGAACACCATTTAAATATTCACTTGATAAGGGGTATATCCCCCCGCTTCCTAATACAGGCTCTAGCATAATCGCAATTGGATTTTCTTTAATAATGGTTTCTTCTAATTGCTCTATATTCTCACGCTCTACTTCATATACCGGAATCGATGTTTTAGGGAAATTTTGATATACACTTTCTTGTCTCGTAAAATGAAGTGCTCCTAACGTACGCCCATGGAAACTATTCTTCAGCACTACGATTCCTTCACGTTCCTCTCCCGTATTAGCTCTATATTTATCAATTAATTTTAATGTCGTTTCTGTCGCTTCCGTACCAGAGTTTGTAAAAAAGACCTTTCCGTTTTTTAAAGAGCAGTCAACTAATTTCTTTGCATACTCAATCGCAACTGGATTTAAAAAATGAAATGGAAGATGCAACGATTTCGTAACTTGTTCCATTGTCATTTGCACGATTTTCGGGTGATTGTATCCTAATAGATTCACTCCGACACCAGAAAATAAATCTACATATTCTTTACCATCCACATCGTATAGTTTGCAACCTTCTCCTCTTTCTATCGCAACCTTCGTACGACAATACGTAGACATCATATATTCTTTATCTAATTGAAACCAATCCGACATTTTATATTCCTCCTAGTTATTTTCCCTGTTTATTTATGTTCATTCTCTATAAAGTCATGTATAAATTCATTTTTTAGATTGAAATTTTCATAGTAATTTTCTTCCCGATATTCATTTTTCCATAATTTCTTCTATTTCAACAGGTCCACTACATGTGCATTTTTTTCATCTAGCGGTCTGTTACCATTTTGGACTGTGCTTGTCATACATAATCAAGGCTATGAAATCATATTTAGTAACAATGGACAAAAAAGATTTGGAGGCTATATAGATGGATGAAAACTATGATAAACAGGGGCAATCTTTACTAGGGAATGACTTTAATGAAAATAGAGAACGTAATGAACAAGCTATACTTCACTCACAAACAGTTGGTTCACGTGGACCTGTTCTAAAGCAAGATAGTGTACTTCACGAGACGCTACAAGAATTTATTCACGAAAAAATTTTAGAAAGACCTGTTCATGTAAAAGGATTTGGTGCGTTCGGTTATTTTCAAACGATCTATCCAATGTCTGAACATACTAAACTACGTTTTTTACAAAATTCTAATGCGAGAGTTCCTGTTATGGTGCGATTTTCATTAGCCGTTAGTACGAAAGGAACACCTGACACTTCTAGAAATGTACGCGGTTTTTCTACAAAGTTTTATACAGAAGAAGGCATTTTCGATCTTTTATGTAATCACATCCCTGTCTTTTCCGTTCGTGATCCGATTCGTTTCCCTGAAACGATTCAAGCGTTGTTACCTTCACCTATAAATAACTTAATAGACCCTAATAGATTTTGGAGCTTTGTCGCTAGAGCGCCTGAATCCATTCATTTCGTTGTCCATTTATATTCTGATGCTGGTACGGCCAAAAGTCTTCGCCACATCCCAGGACATAGTGTTAATACATATGTATGGAGAAATGCAGAAGGTCATCGAAAGTATGTAAAGTATCATTGGTACCCCTTTGAAGGTGTTCAATACATTACTAGTGAGGAAGCGAATAAACTGGCTGCTGAAAACCCTGATTATAGCGGGAAAGATTTATATGATGCAATTGCAAATGGTAAACCAGTAGAATACGGTTTATATGTCCAGCTCATGGATCCGAAAGATGAAGCACATCTTTCTTATGACCCTTTAGATGATACAAAAGTATGGGATGAAAAGAAGTATCCTCTTATACCAGTAGGCAAAATGGTATTAAATAAAAATCCTGAAAATTATATGGAGCAAGTAGAAAAAGTCGCCTTCTCCCCTTCTAATTTACTAGACGGTGCAGAACTATCAGATGATAAAATGCTGCAAGGGCGTGCTAACATTTACAGTGATTCTCAAAGAAGAAGAATTGGTTCCGAATTTCGCAAATTGGCAATTAACAAACAGCAAAATTGGACGCCTGCTAATCAAATAACGAGCGGTGACGGAAGATACGTTGAAGGTAAACTTGAAAGAACTTCTATTACGAAACAGGATGACTTTACGCAGCCTACTGAATTTTATACGAAGTTAAAACCGATTGAAAAAGAACATCTTGCTAAAAACTTAGCTAGTGATTTGAAAGTTATCTCTGATGATATTAGGGAGGTCGTTTTGGGGTATTTCAATCGAGTATCAACTGATTTGAAAACAAGCATTGAGACAAAAATGAAAGACCATTAAGAAGATTAAAACATGCTTTACGAATGAGAATTCAAATCTATATTAATTATTTTCTTGTCAAAATCCAATGAGATTATTTAATTTAAAAATATAAAGCCAATATATCCCTGTTCTATAATTAGAACAGGGATATATTGATATAGTTTAATTTTTAACATTACATACTTTATTTCGCTAAAAATGTAATAAGTTTCCTTTCAAAATGAATTATAGTAAACTATTTTACTTGTACCGTATAATTCCCTGTTCCACCACCATACTTATATACACTTAAGTAATATTTCCCTGGCTTTGCATTATAATTTCCAAGCAATTTGTTTCCATCACGTTTTGTTGCATAAGCTACATAATTATTTAGATCTGATTCAGAATATAATACCCAGTTCAGTCCAAGATTTTGTTCGTTCGTAACAGAAATTTGTAAATCTTTTTGATCCTTTACATCAATAACAAATTTATCCCCCTGATCTTGATCGCTCAAGGTTCCTCTTAACAAAATATTCAAAGATAGTGGGTTTGCTGTTTCAAATGAATTATTTGGTTCTTTTTCTACAGCCGTACCTTCTTCCGTATTCACTCCGCTAAACACAACATCATATTCATATTGCCCAGCATTATTTACACGGTAATTTACAAAATAAGCAGTCAATGTTTTATATCCAGTCCACTCTTTTCCTGAAAGACGTTTCAACATATCATTTGTTGCTTCATTCATCATTTTCCAGTCCTCAACTTCTCCTTTAGCCGCACTTCCTGTATATGTCCCCTGTAGTGTAAATGTATTAAAGAATTGTGATTTATTCTTTGTTACTTTCACATCTTTTAATTTCGCTTCATTCGTAATATCTGAAGTAATGTCCGAAAGCGATTTTGGATCATGCTGAGTTAAATACTCATCTGATACTTGTGGGATTGTATACTTATCGCGATTATCAATAAGCATTTGCATATAAGATTGATATTCTTCATTTAACTTATTATCTTTGCTTAATGTAGCACGGTATGCATCGTAACTTGAAACATCATTTGCGCGAATCAAATCATGCACTTTATCGAACATTTCAGGGCGCTTATTATACATATATGATTGCAGCGCAAACGAATAATTATAAAAATCCCACGTTCCATATTTCGCATTTAATGTTTGTGATGCTGTATAACGTTTTGCAGGATCATTAGATAACCCACCAATTATACTTTTTCGCGGTACTACACTATCTAATCGCGTTGCACCTGCAAAGAACTCTGCGTTTCCTTCTTCAAACCATGTTAAACGTTCATTTTGATACATTTCTCCTTGTCCCCATAATCCCTGAACTTCGTACCTTCCCTGTAAGTAGTGCGTAAATTCATGGCGGAACAATTCTTCCAGACTATAAATACTTTGCTCTGGTGTACGTTCATATGTAAAGAAAGTCCCTGTCCCTTCAATATAAATCCCACCATTATTCGTTTCATATCCGTACAGTTGACGATTAAATTGATACTCATCTGGGCTATTATAAATAACCATCGTTAACACATCATCAGCATGTCCACTTTCAAGTGGTTTATCGCTACCAACTGTACGATAAAATTGAGAACGCACCTCTTTTGCCGCCCAGTATAGACGTTTAATTTTCTCTTCGCTAACTTTATCCCCAGCTTTAAAGACAATTGCTCCATCATCAAACGTGTACGTTTTCGGTAAATATTTCTTTTTACCTTCTTCTCGAATTTGATCTAAATTTACAGTTTTTCCATTCGCATCTATTCCTCCATAATTTGTAGTAATTTGTTCTGCCGCAACAAAGTATTGCTCTCCTAAATATGGATAAATTCGCATTGCATCTGTAACAACTTGTTGTCCTTTTGTCGGCGTGCTATGAAGCTTGCCCAATCGGCCAGCATAATAAATTCCATTATTAATTAACCATCCGTTTTTATTTGTTACTGTACCAAGTAGTGCAAAACGATTTACTTCATTAATAAAGTTATCGATATTCCGAAACCACATCGTATCTTTTGGCTCTTTTCCAGTCGTGTACATATCCGTCTGAATATCAAAGTCAATTCCCTTCATCAACTCATATATAGCGTCTCCTTTTGTTCGGTCTTCAATGAAAGTCGCAAGATTATCATTATATTGTTTAAAAATTTCACCTGCATATAAAACCGTTTCAACATCTGCTGATGCATTTCCAATTAATTTTCCATATGATGCAATTACTTTATTTTGTTCTGATGTACCAAGTTTGAAATTTGGATTTTTTGCAATTGTTTTTAAAGCTGGTAAACATTTATCATGGTAGCTACGCTCATTTAGTTTGCTTAATTCATCATGGTAAAAACCTAAATAAAATGCTGCACGTAGAGCTTCTACTAATGTTTCAATCCCTTTTGAATCATCTTTCGTATAAGCTTGTCCTTGTTCTGCTAGTTTATTAATAATTGCTTGCATTCGGCTATCATCTTGATAGAATTTAAGACTATCACTATTAAACTGAAATAATTCCGGAATTTGATACCATTTAATTGTCACAAGAAGATCAGTTAATTGTTTGTTATTTAATTGATTTAACTCAGCCATCGAATACTTTTTTTCTTCAGCTAACGGTTTAATATTATCGGTTGGTGCTAGTGGACGCTGCGATAAATCCGCTAATTTTAACCGTTTTGTAAAAGATGCATTTTCTTGTACTTTTGAAGGGTGCGCCAATTCATCAACAGATTTCTGTATTCCTACCGGCTCCATTTGTAATACGTTCTTCACATTTTTCTCTTTTGTCTCTGCTTGAATTTGCAAACCATTACATGTTATTGTCACTAATCCAACACCAAGAATCCACTTAGAAATTTTCGAATATTTAACCATCCCATTGCCCCCTAATAACTTAAAAGAAAATTCAGAATTTTAAAATCAAAAAACCCACTTATTTGTATGTATTTACAGTTCCGCTATAAATACAACTATGATTAATAATGCAATAGTAGCTTATTTTATACTATTACGAGTACAGATTCCTTACATACAATCTCCCTTCCTTACATGTAATACAAGCAAAAACCGTGCCAATCCTATTTCTTATGAATAGCCAACATTCTTTTATAAATACTGTAGAATAAAATATACATAGGTGGTTCGGCAATGTATAAATCATTTGACACAAAATCTAATGTTTAAGAAGAACAAATTCATTGAATATTATAAGTTCATTAGCCAGTAAATAATCCCCAATTATTAAATCTCTCAAAAAAAGGTAAACAAACATATTCCATAAAGCTAATATGTTCGTTTACCTTTTTCTATTTCAAATCAACAGCAAAATATCGTTGAATAAAAACAGCATGAATAAGTATTTTGTTATTCATTTCTCTTTTTCATATAATCTTTTTCACATTGCAACGGCTTGAATTTCACTTTTTTCCCTTTCTTCTTTTTCATTTTTATAACGAGCCATTCCCCTTTTTCAACGTCTAGTTTTAGGCTTTTCATTACATTGATATTATCGTTTTCTTTATAAAGTAAAAATGCTTCTTGCGCCCTCACAAATAAGCTGGGTTGCTCGCTAAATCCACCACTATCATAAATTTTAGTTAGCGAATTATAATAAGAATCATTTTCCTTTCCACCATACATCAAATGGGCAGCCTCTAGATCTCTTTTACTTACTTCCCAAAAACTATGTTCATCCATATTTAAATTAAATGTGGATTTAATGTCTTGTATTATATTCTTCACATACTTTTCATCTCGAATTTTCCTTTTTTCAAGACAATCAGAAGATAGCTCTGGTGCATCCGTTTGAGAATGTACAACTTGTTGAATAGATACACTTAATATAAATACACTTAATATATACAATATTTTTTTCATACTTACGTTTCACCTCAAGTAATTTAGATACTATATTATTTGAGGCTCACAATATTCTTATGCTAACAATGTGAAAGGCCCTATAAATTGGACTTTTATAGAGCCTTTCATATTAACATTGTTTTATCAAATTCACCGGTGAAGCCATTACCTTACTATTTTTCACATCATATAATCCTATAGGAGTTACCCGTATAAAAGGTAAGTGCGTCGCAGAAAAGAACAAAATGGTAAATGCCGGATCGTCATACGCGTAACCACGCTCTTGGAGTAGTTTCACCATCTGTTTCTCTTCCTGTATTAATTTATTCATTTTCAAATTAGACATAATCCCGAGTAATGGTAATGCGATTTCGTGTAATACTTCATTCTTTTCAGCTATTACCATTCCTCCCCCAATCTCTTTCACTCTATGAAAAGCTGTAAGCATATCTTCTTTATTCTTCCCAATAAGAATGATGTCACCGGTACCAGAATAAGAGCTAGCAAGACCACCTAGTTCTTTCGCAAACCCCTTTACAACTGTATTCACTCGCCAAGTACCATCACGAGCAATCATCATAAGAAAACACTCATCATGATCTAGAGAAAGTTCATCACGGTTTAAATCAATTTCAGTCGTGTATGGTTTAGTTATAACGTTATTTAATAATTGTATACCCACTTTTTGAGAAAAAATCATATCCTCTTTTTCTATAGACCAGTTTAATAATAATGGAGTTACTTTGAATTGACTCCATTCTATTCGTACTGATTCATTATTGTTTATTCCGTCACGCTTCACCCATTTTCCTTTTGCAATTACACTTATTGGAACCGGATTTTCTTTACTTTCCAAAATATTAATATTAGCTATTCTACCTGTCGCAATCGATCCATGTACATGTTCCATATTGTAATAACGAGCGATATTATAACTTGCCATATGATAAGCATCTATTATTGGCACTCCTTGTTTTATCGCGGTAGCTATCATTACGTTTGTCATTCCATTTTCATAAAACGAAGGATGTGAGCCGTCTGTAGTAAGAATAAATCTATCAAACTGCTTTACTCCTAGTTCCAACAATTCTTTCAGTAACACTTCTAAATCTGGGCGTATTGAAGAATTTCTTAGGGAAACCGTGTAACCTTGCATAAGACGAGTGAAAGCTTCCTGCCCTGTCATCGCTTCATGATCACAATCTGTACCTAACAGTTTTAACTTCGCTAAAGTCGTTTCAGATGCTCCTGGAAAATGTCCTTCCACTTTTTTATGTAATCGTTTCGTTTCCTGCAACCAATGTAACATTTCATCATCGCCATGTAATAACTTTGGCCACGCTGTTAGCTCGCCACCTTGAAGAACTGCTTTATGCTTAAGCCACTCTATTATGTCTTCACGATTAAATAAAGATTCCCCGTTTTGCAATTCAGTTTGTCCATCAAAACGACACCACCAATACATACTTGCTGGAATCTTTTCAAATTCATCTAATAAACGAAATGCTTCTTCACGTTGTAATGTGAAAAATAAAGTTAAATTATCATTAATAAAAGTCGTCGTCCCAAACTGCATCGCATAATTTGCTAACGTTTCTGGATTATATAATTGATATGGATGTGCATGCGGTTCTATGTAACTTGGAACTATATACTTTCCATCACAATCAATGACTTCACATTTATGTAGTTGCGCTGGCAGTTTTTCTCCTACATAAATAATGCGATCATCATAGATCCAAATATTTGCTTGCATCCACTCGCGCATATAGGAATTTAAATAAGTTGCATTCTTAAATAAAATATGCGGATTTCTTTTGCCATCTATTATTTCAACATGTTCTCTTAATTGCTTGTTACTCCACCTGAAATACTTTTGTTCCACTGTATTCAACTCCAATGCTATTTTAGTTACATTTAAAAATAATTAATCAACTAAACTATTTTCTATTCAAGCCCCGCAATACATACCCCTATTATATTTAATAATCATACAAATAACAATTTTCAGAATAACAATCGTTTTTATTGTTCACTACTTCTCCTTTTGAACATAAACATTTCTGTGCAGTTGTTTTACTTAAACCTTCGAAAGAATAACAACTATTTCATAAAGTAAAAAACGTGTCACCTTAATAAGATGGCACGTTTTTTACTTTGCATTTCAAATTATGATTAGTTCATACTATTTCGGAGCTGATTTATAAAGGCATGGGCTGCATTTGAAAAAACTTGATTCTTTTTCCAAACAATATTTAAGTTCGCTTCTAATTTAGGTTGTAATGGTTTAAAACAAAGTTTACTATTTCCTGACGTGTTAATTATCTTATCTATACATAATGCATATCCAATACCTTCTTCAACCATAAGTGCTGCATTATAAAGCAAATTATAGGTTGCGACGATGTTTAAATTATCTATACTTTCTCCAAACCATCCTGTTAATTCATTACTAACAGTAGATTGTCGTGAAATGAATAATGGTTTATCTATTAAATCCACTGGGCTAATAACTTGTTTATCCGATAAAGGACTATCTTTACACATTAATACACCCCAAGTGTCTTTAGCTGGCAATTGTGCATATTCATATTTTTGTTTATCAGTTGGCTCTATAACGACACCAAAATCTAATAATCCACTATCTAATTTACTCTTAATGTCATCAGCATTTCCGCTGTACAAATGAAATCGAATATTTGGATAGTCTTTTATTAATACTTTTAATGTTTTCGCAATAAGATGCATCGCTTCAGTTTCACCGGCACCAATGTAAACTTCCCCGCTTATCATTTCTTTTGAATCTTTTAAGTTCGCTTCCGTTTTATCTGCTAAATCAACAATCTCCTTCGCCTTTTTAAATAAGTATTTCCCCTCTTCTGTTAATGAGATTTTCCTATTTCCTCTTATAAATAAATCTGTTCCTAATTCCATTTCTAAATCTTTCAGTTGCCTTGATAATGTTGGCTGTGACAAATGTAATTGTTTTGCAGCTGCTGAAATACTTTCTTCATTTGCTACAGCAATAAAATAGCGTAAAACTCGAATTTCCACGATAGTCTCCTTTTACATATAGCTAATAAGCATATGAATGTATTTAATATAGGTATTTGATATTGGAATCGTATCATTTTATGATTGTATTGAAAAGATTAGCGTTTTAGAGGGGAGTATAACAATGAATATGAAAGATTTTATAAATTTTTGTAAGGCCGGCAAGCCTATTTCAGGCGAGGATAAAGAATTACATGATCTACTAGTTCAATGTAGCTATGAAGCCCAGAAGATAACAATGAAATTAAATACATCTTATCATTCTAAAGAAGAGATTGTAGCGATATTTAGTGAATTAACAGATAACAACATTGATCCATCTTTTATGTGTTTTCCACCGTTTCATACAGACTTCGGTAAAAATATTACAATTGGAAAAAACGTATTTTTTAACACTGGATGTTCCTTTCAAGATAGAGGCGGAATTCATATAGGAGACAATTGTATGATCGGTATGAATGTTACAATTGCCACACTTAATCACGGGCTAACTTTAGAAACAAGAAATACGACATACGCTTCCCCTGTTATAATTGGTGAAAATGTATGGATTGGTTCTAGCGCAACAATACTTCCTGGTGTTACAATTGGGAACAATTCAATTGTTGCTGCAGGTTCAGTTGTTACAAAAGATGTACCTGCAAACACCGTCGTTGCAGGGGTGCCTGCAAAAAGTGTGAAAGTCATTCATAGCAATTAAAAATATTCTAGATTTTTGAAATGCAAACAAGCTACTTTGATTGAAATTTGCTTTACTGCTTATATATTTATTTTATCGCTCTTGTTAAGAATTTTATTTCTCTTTGTGAGAAGAGAATGTACCTATATATTTTTCTATACCGCAATAAAAAGACTTATAGAATGATTCTATAAGTCTTTTACTATAAGGAATTAACCTATACCCATCGATTAACAAATTCAAAAACCAAAAGATTCGCCATAAATAAATTTCTAATAAATCACTATTCTCTCTAGTCATCAAAAAGTTCACAATAGTTGAGCAGTTCCTTTTACTGCCTCGTAGCCAAAATATATTCCAAACAGAATTAAAACAATGCCTGCTACTATAGAAATCCATTTCATTACTGTATGATTAATAAATCTTCTACCAAAATGAATAGATGTAGCCATAAATATATCCCAAAGCATAATCCCAGCAAAAATGGCTGCACTATACCATAAAGCTTGTTCTTTTCCAATAGTATTCATAGCACTAGTTAGAACTGATCCATATATCCCTATCCAAAAAATAATATTTAATGGATTAGAAATTGCGATAGCAAACCCCGATAGAAAAGATTTTAAAGGATGTTCTTTTTCACCTGATGAAATATATTGAACTTGTTTAGTAGCTTCTTTCATACTTTCATAACCCAAATAAATCATCGTTACAAAACCAAAAATCCAAATGCAAAGTTGAGCAACTGGAGTTGTTAAATAAGTCGAAATACCAAAGTAAATTAAAAACATCATTACAACATCTGCTGACATTGCCCCGACTCCTACTAACCATGCACTCAAAAAACCATTTTTTATTCCTTTATTTATTTGAGCAACATTAATCGGACCGACTGGTGCAGACAATGAAATCCCTAATAATATATAACTGAATATCATGCTAATCATTTTTCTTCAACCCCGTAATAGGACATCTCATTACACTTTCTTCATTTGTTTCTGGTAACATATATTGTTTCCATTCAAAGGTTTCTTTTATTCCGTAATCCCCTATATCTGGATGCATTGGAATATCATCATATGCTAACAAACGTTTTCTAATCACTTTCCGCACTTGTTTCCCTTGTTTTGTATCACCTGTAATATCATCCAGAGTACCTCGAGGTTGTAACGTAATTTCAAGGCCGGTTCCTGTATATCTACTTTTTCTTTCAGAATATATTGGAGCCCTACAAACGACAAATATAGGTTCACCACCAAAACAAAATTCCCATTTAGCATTATAAGGATCTATTGGAATTTCTGCATTCCATGGCTCCGGATCATTTCTCATTAAAAATTGTAATACATTCCAAAATTGTTTTTTGTATTCTTCAGCCAGTAATTGTTTATTAGCGGGTTTAAAAAATATTACTAAAGTAGTTCTCTTTGCAATT
Organism: Bacillus sp. FSL K6-1218; assembly: GCF_038006445.1. Taxonomy (NCBI): domain Bacteria; kingdom Bacillati; phylum Bacillota; class Bacilli; order Caryophanales; family Bacillaceae; genus Bacillus; species Bacillus sp. FSL K6-1218. The sequence continues at coordinate 3,008,520 of NZ_JBBOVE010000001.1, forward strand.
TGTTGATATGTTTTAATATATTCATAAATCCCATCTCTTAGTTTGAACAATTCATTTTCATCATAAGCCGATTCGGAAAATATATATCTAGACCAACCATGTTTCTCAGAATCCACTGCAAAATAACACGGAAATGGTTTAGATTGATCTAAAATGCTATCGTGAAAATTATTGAAAGATACAGTTTTCCACTCATCTAAAATCCCTTTATTTTGTTCTTCAATTATTCTCTTTTGATTGTATAAATACATTTTTGTAGTTGGCATTATTAAAATCCCCCCTAATATATTTATGATTTTTTCTCATATAGTAAAATATCATTCTCAACAATATTTAAAATTTCATTTATACTTTTTGTAGGTATTTCAATTGTTATCTCAGGTATACCGGGAGATAACAAAAATTTATTATAGTTATAAATTTTTCGATCTATAATAAGTGTGATTTCATTTGAATAGCCAAATGGAGATACACATCCTGGAACACAAGAAGTTTTTTCTATTAACTCCTCGGCTGAACAAATAGAAATCCTTTTTCCAACCAACTCTTTCATAAGTTTTGAATCTAATTTTTCTCCTTCAACAGTTACAAATATGTAATAGTTATTTGATTTATCTTTTAAAAATAAACTTTTACTGGGTACACCTTCTAATTTAAACCTTTCTCTAATTTTTCTATCTGTTTCATAATCTAATATTGGTTCATGTGTATATTGTTTATACGATATAGCCGCTTCTTCTAACAGTTCTACTACTTGTTTATACATATTTATCCTCCCTTTGATTTCATTACACAATTTGAAAAGATAGCCTTTTCTATTGCTGTTCCCCCTCCCTATTCTTTTTCACAATATATTCAATTATAGTTTACGCAACAATTAACATTGAAATAAAATACATATTTGTAATATAAATGGAATTAAAATATAAAACCTATATTAATCATTAATTTCATAATAGTCAATCATTTAGACGCAAATCATAATTATCTATTTTTGTATACTTAATTCTATTTGTTATTAATTCATACATATTGTTTCTTTTGAAAAAGGACTTGTATATGTGTTCTATTTTTCATCTTCCAAAAATGTTTTGTTTTATCCTTCGGAAATGCGTCAACATTAATACGCTTTAAGATATTAATTCATACGATAAAAGTACATTATTATGTAAATTAAGGAAATACATTCGAATATTTTTCAACAAAAATCAGAATTTACTTATTATTAACTCTGAAATCTAGAACTACTTACCTTTGTATGTTCCAATATTTTAAAAATGTAAAAGTCACTATAAATAAGACATATCAAATAAATATAATAGATTTATAGTAAAATAAAAAAATTTAAATACATCATTACTTTTCTTGTAACAGCACGTAAAAACCTCGAATCATGGGCAGTAAATCGCTCATGATTCGGGGTTTTTTAAGACTATATTTTAATAACAATTAAATCGCATACAAGTCCTTATATACCTCTATAGTAGAACTCTTTTCATCTATTATTTCTTAAATTCAATTTGCATCATTTTATTAAACTGTGTAAGAATATCAACCGGACCTAAAGAGTTAACATTGACAGCAAATGTATGCTTGCCTCCAATTACTCCACCAACAAAAGTCATAAACCCAGGAATTGATCCTCCGTGCCCCCAAACTGAGACACCATTTGGAAGTTTCGTCTCATAGATCCCAAGGCCATATCCATCACCAAGACCTTTTCCTTCTATAGGAACTGTAGTAAGCATTTCTTTTAGCTCGCGTTCTTTCAATAAATTACCACCGAGCAAAGATGAAAAGAACTTATTTAAATCGTCCGCATCTGAAATCATATCTCCCGCTGAATTAGCTAAACTCGGATTATAATACGTCATGTCTTTCAATTCACTTGTTTCATCAATTTTCATATACCCTCGAGCATGATTCTTTCCTGGTATGACTGGTGAATTACCTGGTAAAAACGTATTTGACAAGTCCAAAGGTTCAATAATTCGCTTTTCAATTTCTTCCGCATAACTATTACCAGTTATTTTTTCAATAAGCATTCCTAGTATTACGTATCCTGTGTTTGAATACGACCAACCTTTACCTGGCGAAAAATCTGGAGGTAGAGCAAGTCCTATTTTCACTATTTCTTCTGCTGTATACGTTTTTTTCGAATTCATAATGTCAGCTTCTTTTGACTTTAAATATTCAGCTATACCACTTGTATGGTTCAAAAGTTGACGTATCGTAATTTGATTGCCATCATATCCATTTCCTTGAATGAGGCCAGGTAGCCACTTTTCAATAGAATCGTCAAGTTGCACGCGATTTTCTCCTACTAATTGAAGAACAGTCGTAGCAGTAAAAGTCTTCGTCACACTTCCAATCCGAAAACGATAATCTGATTTCATCGATTTCTTTGTACTTAAATCCGCGACGCCAGCATTATAACTACTAATTTTCCCGTTATTATACGTCTTAGCTAATACCCCCGGCGCTCCAATTTGGATTGTTTCCTGCATGACTCTTTTCCAGCCATTCCGATTCTTTTGATCATGTGCTTCTGACGGATTAGAAATATTTTGAGTAGACTCTGCTTTTACAGTAAAACCTGGAGTGAATAAAGTAGTACCCGCTAATAAAACTGCCAAACTTGCTAACTTAATGGAATAACTTTTTTTCATAAGGCTTTCTCTCCTCTATTCATATCGTATTGATTCAAGCTATACTTTCATCCTATATGATAAACCTCTCTTTTTTCTTATCCATTCCTTACGAAATACTTACGTTCAAAATTTGACGACCAGATGGGAAAAAGTAATGTATGAAAATAAAAAAGAACGTGTTTTCAATTTATGAAAACACGTTCTCTTACATACTTAAAACCCTATACCAACTTTTTATTTCATTCACTTTTACCATCCTGCACTAGCGTTCATGCCATTTCCGATAATAGTAAGTAGTAATGGCCACAGCACTGGTGCTAACGTAAGAAATAAATTTAGCAGTATAAGTATTCTATATCCCTCAGGAATATGGTGATTTTTACGATTAACAAATACTACAAAAACTAACAATATTATGGTCGTTACAAACAAAAGTAACACTAACAACCAATACCAAACCATTAAACTGAGACTCCATGGCTGTAATAGCTCGTGTACAATACCAAAGGTGATTCCCAATACTGCAAAACTAAAGGTAGTAACTGTTGCTTTGATAAACAATATACTTAATTTTTTATCGCATGCATACTTACAATATAAATCTATTAACGCGTATAAAGATAAAAATGCCATTAATACACCTACCCAAGACAATAACCAGTCTCCGCCTTCTCTAACTATCATAAACAGAAACCAACACATCCCTGCTGCAGAAAAAATAAAGGAAAGGAGTATGTTTTTCAATACCGGTTTCATTCTATTTTCACACCCTTACAAAAAATTTAAACATAAAGTGAAACTTTAATCAGTGTGGGGGTTTTTCATCCCCCACTGATTATTAGCCCTCACCAATCGGACTTTAATGGGCAGCCCGACCCCCACCTAAATTCTTTGCTTTCGCTGAATTTTGAGGTGGGGTCTTACTGCCCATTAAAGCGGGATAAATAATAATTTTTTATTTACATGCTACTCGTAATTGTTTTATCTCTTTTTCATTCTATATTGATGTAGTGAAGATAACCCCACAAAAAATTCAACGAGCAATATTCTACTAAGGCAACCTTTTTCCATTGGTATCAATATAAAAAAGCAAGTATACATTACCATATAATTAAATATAAGTAAACAAAATTAATTTACAGTTAATTTTGTTTACTTATATTAATGTCATCCTTTCCCGTCCCGCTCTATCCATCGTACAGCCTTCTCTACGTCTAACTCCGTATACGTCTTCTCTCCATAACGGACAGATTCATATATCGGAATAATATCTCGCGTTCTACAAATTCTGCTTAACCATTGTTGCATCGTTTCATAGGACCTTCGCTGTTCGTGAAATGGTAAAGTTCTTTCCCATTCAACTAACGTTTTCCTTATCGTGTCTTTAGGTAACGGCTGTTCAAACTGCTGCTTCACTTTCTTGTTCTTTTCGGTTCTATCCGTATTTTCTTTTGTTATCGATTGTATATCCTGTTCTATTTCTGATTTCTTTGCCTTTTTCCTCGTTAATTTATAAAAAGCATATAAAATGACCACTGCAATAACTACATAAAAAACGACACTAATCCATGAATTTGAAAGAACAGAGAATATGTCTCCCCATGAACTTTTCTTTTCGAAACCTTTAAATTTTTTACCCGTCTTTGTTCTTTCACCATTATATCCCACTTTTTCTTCTTCCAAAGGTGTTCCATAATCTTCAACCTTTTCGGTGTCTATCGTTTCCTTATAAATTTTTTCAGGTTTCTTTTCACTAAAAAAACGCTCTTTTACAATCACTTGTACATACACCACACCTTGTGATAAAGTTATTGCACTAATCGTAAAAAAAAGTATGATTAAAGCTCTTACACTCCATAATTTCACTTTCATATGTCGCCCTTTATTAGCCATGACATAAACCCCTTCTTATTCTTTTATTACAACCCATTTATTCGTTCTGCTGTATTTCCTTGGGGAAATACCAAGAATTAAAGGAACTGCATCCAATTCCTTTCGACGAAAACCTGCTGTGTAAAAATAAGTAGAAGATACAGGGGTATCTTGATCCGATATTGAGGCAAGTACTTTTAATACATTTTGCAAATGTTTCCGGTTATGACCGTTCTTAATATGCAATAATCCATTGTCTTTTACGCTATTGATCCATACTTCAAATGAACAGTTTTGTATGAGCAATTGTTTACATATGCCTGCCGTTAATTCAATGAGTTCCTCTGTATCTTTTCGCAAAGAAATACCGCTTTTATTTTGCAAGTTGAGATAAATCGCATATTTATCTGATTGTGTTCGCTCGTACTTTTTCGCGGTTATCGTCCCTGTTTTCGCTGTCGCACTCCAGTGGATAGAACGAAAATCTTCATTTTCATACGACTTCACTCCCATTATTTTCGTTTCATCATATAAGGGGGATGACATCGCTTTTCGAAATCCTCGTGACCATTCTTGTAATTCAGGAACTTGCATTTTCGGAACAGCTGGTAAAACTAAATAAGACGGCGTATTAACTTGTTTATATGTTATATGGTTCGTTATGAATCCAAAGGGATCAATAATGACAATTTCTACTTCTTCCCATTTCGCAATTCCTCTTTTTACAGCTACAGCTTGCAAATCAAATGAAACTGACTCTCTTCCTTTTAAATGTAAATCCATATAATAATTTGAACCTGTATTCGTATTTTTGTTTATTTCATCATGATTCCAAGTTAACTTATTTTCACATTTAAATCGAAATACGATATTGAAAATAGGGAATAACGACTTGTTTGAAATTTTCATTTTGCACATATTCGCTTCACCTATAAAAATGTTTGAATTCCCTTGACTGTATTCCCATTCAACACGAGACACTTTACGTATGTACACATGCATCGCACCTATTAAAATTACATATAAAAATACGAGAGATAATATAAGTAGATTACTTGAAAATACACATAAAATAACGGCTACAACTGACATAACTCCTATTACGAAAGGCTCCGCTAAAGGTGTATACACAAGTTGTTGATTCATCGTACATTCTCCACTGGCACATTAATCGTATGAAGAATTTCTTTCATGATTTGTTCTTTCGTCGTTTTCATCTCCCCTTCAATCGTTAACGTTAAACGATGAGCACAAACGGATGCAGCCAGTAGTTTTATATCATCTGGCGTACAATAATCTCTTTCATTTAATATTGCCCGTGCTTGAATCGCTCTCATAAATGCCAACGTCCCCCACGGGCTTACACCAATTTCAATTAGCTCATGCTTTCGCGTTGCCTCAATGATTTCAAGAAGATAATCTTGCACATCATTTCCTACTAACACTTCTCTTGCACGTTTTTGCACTGTAATAATTTCTTCAGTTGAAATAATTGAATGTAACGTTTCTAACGGATCATTCGTTTGAAAACGATTCATCATCTCCTTTTCTGCTTCTCTCGTAGGATAGCCTTGACGTATAGTAAGTAAAAATCGATCTAACTGAGCATCAGGTAAAGGAAATGTTCCGGCCGATTCAAGAGGATTTTGCGTTGCAATAACTAAAAAAGGTTCTGGTAATGAATGTGTCTGTTTCGCAATCGTAACAGTACGTTCTTCCATCACTTCCAATAACGAAGATTGTGTTCTCGGTACAGCACGATTAATTTCATCCACTACTACTATATTTGCAAAAATAGGACCTAACCTCGTATTAAATTCTGATTTCTTCACATCAAAATATTCGAGACCAATAACATCTCCAGGTAAAGTATCCGCTGTGAATTGAATCCTTTGAAATTTAGCGTCTACACTTTTAGCCAAACTTTTCGCTAATGTTGTTTTTCCCGTCCCAGGTACATCCTCTAATAAAATATGCCCTCTTGCTATGAGAGCTATAGCTGCAAGTTCAATTGATTCATCTTTTCCTATAATAACCTTCGAAATATTGTTAATAATTTTCTTTAATGTACTCATATATTAACCTACCACCTTTAATTTTCTAAAAATTAAGAATATATACTTTCCAAATTATAACATATGATACAAAGTTGAAACAGAGCAACAAGCAAACTTATATTTTTTCTTTACTCCACGTAAAAAAAGCACCTATCGTCGTCTGTTGACAATGAAGTGCTTAACTCTCTTGATTTTCATATTGGGCATTTGACACCTTATATACATTCATTATTTTTCTATTTCACTCCAACTATCAACATCACATTCATTTAAAACCGCTTTCATTTCGTCCTTCTCAAATACTACTAAATAATTATACGGTAAAGCTAGCACTAGAATACTTGCAGGTTTCATTTTTAATAATTCGTAGGCGTATATAATTTCCAATCCTCCTGATACTTCTTCATTGATAGGACCTATATACCAACCCGAATCACCTTCATCACAATCTTATCGTTAAATTTTATTAATTGTCCCTCTATTTATATTCTCCTTCCATTTAACTAGTAACGCTTTATATAATCGTTCAGAACGTTTCTCGATCTTATCATTGGCATTTCCCATAAATTCAAAAATTCGGCTTTGAACAATTTGATTTTTTTCAATTTCCGATAGTTTGTGAGCCTCCTCTTTATTAAACGAATTTGGCAATGGGTATTCAAAACAATGCCCCTCCCATAACTCTAATTTATCATCAATAAAGTCTTGCATATAATAATCTGTTACGAAAGTATCGAAAGAACGGCCTAAAAAACTTTGTAGTGACATTAATGTTAAATCCCAATAATCTCTAGTTGCAATAGCACGCCCAACGTTAAATCCTTTAGGCAATAATGTCATATTTCCTATTGTATGTGTCACTGTAGCAAAACGCATAACATCGGGATGATTATTGATATTTTCATAATGGTTAAACACTTTTTCAGACAATAACCATTCATACCTTAACAGCTTTAAGGCATTATATTTAATTGCTTTAGGCTTCACACCACGATTATTACAGAATGCATTAAAATCATTTTCCCAAAATGACTTATCACTTGATAGCAATAAAAGCCGGTACGTTTGATAAAAAGAATTCATAGTATCTAAATCTAAATTGTTCAAGTTTTTATTTTCGTATATTTTAGAATATATCTCTAAAACCAGATCACATCTATCACAGTCAAATTTTTCTTTTACAATGTTTAAAATTCTTTCTTGATAATCTTTTTTGTACAAAATAATTTTTTTACGGGATGTAATTCTTTTTGCACTTCAAATGATGGTGAAATATTTTTAAAATCAAAGTGATTTACTTCATTTTTATCTAATTTAATAAAATCTGCCAATCTCAATTCAACAGCCTTCTTTCCCTCTACTTTTTAGTAACTATACACCCTTTTTTCTCCAACGCCTGCATTGTTTTCAATTAACTAGTAAAATGTATTCTAACATTACATATGATGACACCCATTGCAATTTGTTCGTTATAAAACTTCCTCTACATCGACACTCCCTATCTTCACTTCATACATATTTGGGATGGTTGCTTCTTTTGGTACCCATGCATAATAATTTTGATCATTTTCTAAAATAAATTGAACTAACTTTGTTTCTGATCCATTCCAGAAATTTTTAAGATTATCAATGTAGTCCTCTAAATCTTCTTTATAGTCCAATTGTAATATATAATCTCTTACCGTCAGGGCAAACACAATTAAACTACCTAATAGATTTTTTTGCTCATTTTCTTCTTCATACTCTTGTGGTAAGAACCACACTTGACCTATTCCTATCGTTTTTTTGTATTTTTCATAAAAACTACTATCATCCATATTCTTATAATCATGTATTAATTCATTGACCAACGAATGCCATTTTGGAGGAATAATATTTTCCAATGCAAGATTATTTTCAATTCCTTCTACTATTTTCTCATTTTCTTCTGTCTCATCCTCAAAATGATATTCACTTAGATTTATATGCTTAAATTTCATTGTATTCTTATAATGCACCAAATCATATGGATAATGATTATTATCTTTTAAACTTATATCATCAAGTTCCAAAATTTTCGCAAGCGCTGCCGTTTCAAAGCTCCAATATCCTACATATCCAGGTTCTTTATGCGCATTTTTCCACTCATAATCATAATGACCTTTAAACCATTCTTTCTCCATATACGTTTGTAATCTTTTAGATGCTTCTTTTTTATCTATTTGTGCAAGTTCTATAATTTCTCTCGTTTTTGCATATGGATTTTCTTTATAATATCTGTTCGTCATGTTTGTGTATCCGATATCACTAGCGCATAAGAGGAAATCGATTACTGCGTCGTTCATATTTTTTTTATCAACTATCTTTTTTAATCTTTCTAAATTCTTTTTATCCGTTTCTAATAATATTCCTAAGGAAATTATCCAAAGCATATATATATAACCAACTTTGCTAGTCTCTGTATGCTCTAAATCATCTATCGCATTATAAAAATATACTTCCATTTTACTAATGTCTTCTCCTAAAGAATACATTGCCCTAATGTCGTTCATCTCATGTATAAAATTCGATAAATAATTTTCTAATATAATACTTTTATTGTCATTAGGATATCTTTGAATACCATTTTTTTCATCTTCTTCTAAATTTCTAATCTCCTCTCTATTTTCTTTAATAAACTCTTTATGATATTCTATTCCTCTTTTACATTTTTCTTCTATACATAATTGATCTCTCATTCTATTTAATTCCTCCTAGTTTCTAAATTATGGCCATTCTCCAACGATGTTACCCTTTGCATCTATCTTAAATGTTTTAACCTTTCCACTACTATCGACTTTTGATAATACTCTTTCAACTTTACCTTTTTGCAAAGCTCTCGTAATCTGTTCTGCTAATACTTCATCTCCTTCAACAGCTTTCAATATTCTACTTTTTCCAGTTTCAGAACCTTTCAACCAACCATCTGACATTTGTGGTCCATCTTTAGTTTTCCCCAATTGTGAACTACCAAACTTAGCTTCATCAATAACATATTTAATATTTGAATTTTGATTTGTATTTTCGTATAATCCATCAATTCCTTTTACTATTTTATCATTTATGCCTGATGGTGTACTTTTGCCGACTGGTTTCAAATCAAATCCAGCTTCTTTTAAACTTTGATTATTCAATAAATTGTCACTAGATTTTATTTCACCATAATTACCTTTTTGCTTATTTGTAGCTGTTTTTGCATCAAAATTATCTACAGTTGTGTTTTTGTTACTGCTATGTTTACCGTTAGCCGCACCTCCACCAGAAGACTGGATTTTTTGAATAGTATCCTTAGTATTTTGAATCGATTTATTCCAAACAAATCCACCATGTACAAAAAGACTTGCCCCAGTAGCTGTTGCTGCTATATCTAATGGAATAACAATTGGTGATGCCAATCCACCAGTTCCTACTTCTGCCACGATAGTTAAGAAATTAGATCCGCCTATGAGCGAAATAGCTTCAAACATTTCTACAAAAGACCCGGCTATTTAATAATATTGTCCTGCTTTTTCTAATGTTTCTTAACGTTGAAAAACATACTATGTAGCAGCAAATAAAGCCTATGTGTATGTGAAATACGAGGTACAAAAAAGAATTCGCTTAAATAATAATTTTCAATTTAAATCAACAAAAGAGACCTCAAATGTGAAGTCTCTCTTGTTGATTATTTTCCATAAGTAACTCGCCATTTATTTGTTTATTTTGAGACAGATAACATGGTTCATTCAAATATATATCCTAAAGAAAAAATTTTTCCTGCCGTCATAATCTAGTAGAATAGATTCAATTAATTCTTATTAATTACGATAAACTCACTAGGAATCTCATCTGCTAACCAAACTTTTTCATTTCCTAAATAAAATTTAACGCCTTCTTCTCTAGCTTTTTCAGTATTAACTTCTAAAATAATAGGATGCTTATCTTTTCTTTTCCCCACTAATTCAGCAGTTACAATATCTTCAGAAAGATGGACATATTGTCTAGACATAGGTGATAGCCCATTTAATTCAATAGAATTTAAAAAGCGAGGAGATGTACCATGATAAAGAAATTTAGGTGGAACGCCTTCTTCCTTTACTATTTTCATGGGAATAGAATGTCCATACAACGCATGAATTTTATTTTCTTTTAGCTCATGCCTTTTTTTCTCCGATTTCTCAATCATTATTTTTAAATCTTCTATCTTTACATCGCTCCATTCAATGGATTGATGAAGTGCGTGTAAAAGTTGCTCAACAGACACCCAGCCATTCTCATCTAACTCCAATTCGTATTCCCACGGAGCATGACGTAAAGCATAAGATACTTCTTTACTTAAATTTGTATAGAATTTTTGTTTATTCAATTTCTTCACTCCGATTGTAATCAATCATTTCTTTCATAGCAACTTCGACCCACTCCCAAAAATCATCAAACTCTTTTCTTTGTTCAAAACCTTCAGAAGCAAAATCATGAATAAGTTGAACTTTACTTCCTTTGCCAATTTCAAAACACGCAATATCATCGTTGTCATCTCTTCTAGCAAAAGGAATTAAATCTCTTTTTGGATATCTTTCCTTTAAATCATGATACCTTCTAGTAGCCTGTTCAGATTCAATTAAATACCATACATCAAAATCAACTAAATTCAATTCCACGATTTTTTGGTAAGATTCAGGATATACATATATATCTTTATCAACGTAATACTTTTCCATAGCTATAGCACTTCTTTCTATTTCATTTTTTCTAACTCAAATGAACCCATTGGATTATTATTTCTAAAACTAGTCTTTTGCTTTAGAATTCTTAAGTCTAGAGCTTCCCCCCAAGTTTTAGGTACTCCCTTTTTAGTTGTAAATCTATCAATCAGATTTGCTGGAAGTGGATCATTATAGTTTCTAATAGTTGCTTGAACTTCTATCCCAACCTCTCTAGCTGCAGCAATATTGTCTTCCTGCTCTTGTAAGTTCAATTGTTGTTCTTGCAAAGTAAATTGTTTCATCTTGGTTTGCCAGCTTGTACTTCTATAATCTCTTGAGTTCGTCTCATTGTTTCTTTAAAGAATCGACATTGATTTCTATTAGATATCCTAAGTACACTCATACTCTCATCTGCCTCTTATTCTTGCAACCAATTTCGTGCCACTGATGAACACCCTTTACAGGTGTTAAAAACATAGAAAAACCTTGAAAAGCATATATGCCAATCAAGGTCTCAGTTTATATACCACCTATTATTTACATATTCCACTTTCCCATACTCTTTTTCCGTCAGTTAAAAACACTGCACTTGGCGGATCATCATAGAGAGAAATTTCAACCAATGAACTTTTTTCTTGTATCAACCAATTATATACAATACCTTCGTTAGTAGAAGGTTGAGATAAAATATGATTTACTTGAAATGCTGTTGCATAATATTCTGCGTATGCGGGGTCATCATCTAATCCATTGTCTGTCTCATAAAATGTGTCTGTTTTGCCTATAATTCTCAACCCACTGTTCCACTCTAATATGATTTCTACACCTTCATGCTCTGTTAATGTTTTAAATAAAGAATCTGCTTCCATAGACATCCTCTTTCTTAATTTTATTCTGATGGTTTTGCTGGTACTATATGGGCACCATCTTTTCCATAATGTATCATTCCTCTATTAGTCTCTATATATTGTCCGGTCACAGTGTCATAGTATTTACCTATTGGTTTACCAAAGTCCACTCTTTCTTTATTTTTGGTAACAGTGGTTCCTTTTCCGGCAAACTTATCAAGCAATTCTTGCGCTATTTTATTATCACCATAGAAAATGCTCTTATTTTTTCCATTTGCTAATTCTTGTTTATAGTTCGGTGTATCAGGAATATGCTTCTCTTGAGCACCTGACTGTACTTTAACTGGAAATCCATGTACTTCTCTGTAAATCCCTATAGGTATGGACTTCTTTTCTCATAAGAAGGTAAGGGTAAGCCATTACCCGTACCTCGTAATCTTAAAATAAAAAGCACTTGTTTCCCATAGGCGACAAGTGCTTTAAGTTCATCTGTTTATTAAGTAGGATTATTTCGGGGAATTTTCAATTAACTTTACAATATCTTTAAAACTTACGAATTCATTAGTTTCATGTTTATTCCATTTATTTATATTCTTAGCCCACTAATAGCTATCTCGCCTAGTTATTGTTCTTATATTCAAAAGAATTACCTCTCTTCTTTGCACAAATATAAGTATTGGCCAAACTCAGGGAATGTATCCCAATTTCTAGATACATCATCTTTTGTCTCTCGCTCTTCTACTTCTCCAGTTTTAGAATCTTTTTGCTCCATAGCAATATGACCATTTTCTTGATACCCCAAAATCATACTTTTCAACTGTGTATCCCCGTCATATTCCCAATACATTATTGTCCTTAGGAATAGTCTATTATCTTCTTTAACAATAAAATCGTAGTGTAAATATTTACGAAGAAAATCATTCAAAAAACTTACCGATACCCATTTCTCAGTGACATTTACTAAATACTTTGGCTGCTCTCCATCACTAAGAACAGCAGTATAAGAATGACGATTTTCATGAAGTGTCTTGGCTGCATTCTCATCAATAATATTCCAAGGCTTCTTTTTTATATTAGACCACTTATCACAATAATAAATTTCCATTAATTATACACCTTCCCATTAATATCACGAATAATAATCCCTTTCTCATTCGCCTCTTCAATAATTTTTTGTGGAACTGGCTTTGTTTGTACAGGGATTTCCAAAATTAACTCTCCATCTAGTCGACCACCTTTTAAAGCATTAGGATTAAATTTACCTGAAGAAATTTCTGAACCGGAAGAATACTTTTTAGTAAACTCACTTAAATAACTTAATGCCGTCTTTTCTTTTACTTCAGCCAATTGGGTAAATTTCCTCGAGACAATTTCTTCACCCGGAATATAAGAATCCACAACATATTTCTTCCCATTGATTTCCTTTGCCTCTAACTCTACTTCATTATAAGGATATCGAGGACGATTTTCCTTATTAAATCTATTCCCTGCTTCCCATTGCTTTTTCACAAAGTCGGGTATTGATTTCTGTTTAGATAGTGTTTCACCCGTACCCTTACCACCATCTTTAGACTTCGCAAACTTATAATAAGCTTCTATCAATTCGCCTTGAGGTATTTTGGTTACGATAGTTCCACCAACACTAGAGAGTGCATAGGAAGCCTCTCTCTTAAATGATTGTAACATTTCAAGTGTAGGCTTCAATTCTTTTGCTAGTTTTACTGCATTAGCAAATGTACTTACTCCACTTGATACTTTTGCTCCTTTTGCGATATGGCCTACTTTATTTAGTGCCTTATCGCCTAATATTGTGGTAGCTATTTGTGTTAATCCATAGGTAGTCAATTCTGTACGACTCTCTGCATCTCCCTCTATCATATCTCGTTTTATTTTATTTGAAAATGCATGCCACATATTTTTTGCAGTTTCATCCAAATGGAAAAGTGCATAGGCTACATTAATAAAAGTTCCTATGTCCATATTACTTAAAGCTATTGCGGACTCGATTTCATCACCAACAGCTTTCCCCGATCCTCTTTGAATAGCTTCCCACATCTTTTTCGCTGTTTCAAACGTGCTAACTATACCGTCTGCCGCATCGTCCCAAGCATTTCTAACCGGAGATTTCTCCTCAATTATGTTATTTGTTTCTATATCTTTAATTGACTGATCGTTTTTTCGAGCTGTTTCTTCTATAATCCCCTGAATCGAACTCACCCAATCCATATTCAATCCTTGTGTACTAAACGTCCCACTCACAGGACTAAATCCTTTCCCGCTTTGCACTTCAGCGAGTCCGGCTGTGATGCTAGCGGCTAATTGGAGAGCGGTGCTGTAGTTGTTGCTGGATGAATGATTGAATTCATATAAATGCTCTAGTTTTTCTTCCAGTTTTTTTCTCATTGCACCTAATACCGTTACAATCGCACTTACTCCGGGCATTGGTGTAAGTATTTCTATTGCTTCTATACTTGTAATCGATTGATTAATTCCCCTTATTTGTTCTCTTATTTCTTGTTCAATCACATCTGTCGAAGCAACTTTCGCTTGGAAATGCTTCGTTTTGGCGAATTAATTCTTCACATAAGCATATGATTCCTTGCGCTAATGGCCGAAATGTTTGGACAAGGTAGGCTTTTGCACTACTATATGTTTGTCCTTGTAATACTGTATCTACCGCAAAGGCATCAATAGATTGAATGGCTTGTTCCATACTTTGAATCGTAGCATTACATATAGCGTTCATACTTTGAGTTTGATTTTGTACTTCTCCCAAATACATGTTTAAACTCATGTATTGGCCTCCCTTTGTAGTTGCTGCTGTTCATAGGAAAGGTCGTTTTCTTTCTCGCTGAGATGCCGTTTTTCTTTAAGCAACGTCTCTTTTTCATTTTCTAATTCGAATGTAAGTTTTCTTTCATACTGTCCGATTTCTTGCCGCATATTCGTAAAAAGGTGAAACACATCTTTGTCGCCGTGCCAAGTTTCTAGTATTCGGTTAAATAAACGATTATTTCTATTTTTCCATTCATGAAAACTAGCCTCAGCTCGTTCTTGATTTTGCAGCGCGATTCGGTTTTCATTTTGTTCTTCAAATATAATTCGTAATTTTTGATTACATTGACTGATTCTCGTTTCAATTCCTTGACTCATCTTTTCTCCCTACTTTTCCCCCTTTACGTAGGTTGTTACATTATTAAAAAGTCTTTTGAAGTCCTGTATCCATTTTCTCAAATTCATTTGCTACGGAATGGATATTATCAATTGTTTGTTGAAAAGCAGTACAAAATTGTTTCGTGATCTGTAAATTTTGTTGATTTGCTTCTTGTGCTTTGAAGTTCACAGATAGTGTCGTACGCGTTGCCTTATTTATAGAGCGACTAGTAGCACTTTGCATCCTATCTGAAGCATTTCTCATTTTCGTTGCAAGTTGCGTTGCCGTATGCAAATTACTTTGAAATTCTCCCATTACTTACTCCCCTCTACCTTTTATTTACAAGAAAATTATACCACGGAAAAATATCCCAATAAACCGAATGTTCGAATTTAACATACAATTCAGCACTGTTACTGAGGATGCGAGCAACGCTTATCTATCAACATAACTGAGTCCAAAATGGATTCTACTTATACAAAAAAGATGACTTCAGCCATATGCTAAAGTCATCTTTTTCTACCTTATTATTTTACTAATTCTCCATTATAAGCTTTTATATTAAGCGGAGCAGTTAAAAATTGTGCTGCTTTACTAACGAAAGATGTGAAGTGTTCACTCGTATTATGGCTCGCAACTGCTGCTTCATCTTTCCATACTTCTACCATCGTATAAACACTTTCTTTTTCTGTATCTTTATATAAGTCATAAGATACATTTCCACTTTCTTCTCTTGAACCATGAATGAGTGGCTGAATTTCTTCTAAAAATGATTGTTGTTTTGCTGGGTCTACTTGAAATATTGCGTGAATAATAATCATGGTGCTTCCCCTCTCATTTTTCACTAATTTTTTCAAACTACTTCCACTCTGCAACTTTTTCAATTGGAAGACGTACTGATTGGTAACCACTGTCAGCAGCTTTCCCGATTGAAATTAGCATTACTGGTACGTAGCGTTCTTTATCTAGTCCAAATGCTTCTGCGATTTGGTCTTTTTCAAATCCACCAATTGGACAAGTGTCATAACCGTGCGCACGAGCTGCTAGCATAAATTGCATCGCTACAAGACCACCGTCAATTAATACTGTATCTTTCATTACTTCTGGTGTAACCATAGAGAAGTAAGCTGAAAGTTTTTTCATTTGATCTTCTTTTACTTCTGCTGGCATTAAACCGCGCTCTACTGCTGTACCATAAATTTCTTCTGCGTTATCAAAGTTGTTTAAGTCACCAAATAAAGCGATCATTGCTGAAGATGTTTCTACTTGAGATTGATTGAATTTCGCAAGTGGCGCAAGTGTTGCTTTCGCTTCGTCACTTTCAATCACTACGAATCTCCATGGTTGCATGTTTACTGAAGATGGTGCAAGTGTTGCTTCTGTAAGAATTTCTGTCATTTCTTCTTTGCTAATTTTCATTGAAGGGTCGTACTTACGAATTGAACGACGTCCTGTTAAAATTTCGTTAAAATCATTTGTTTTTACTGAGTTAGTCATAGTTGTATTCTCCCTTTTTTATAATTCTTTTATATTTTCTTGAATGTGATTTAACATATTTAAAAGATTATCGCGTTCTTCCTCACTTAATCCTTTAAATGCAGATGCTGCAAAACGTTCTTTTTCCTCTTGAAATGCTTGAATTTTATTTCGTCCCTCTTCAGTAAGAGAAACTAACGTAATCCTGTTATCATCTGGATTTTTACGTCTTACAATCATTTCATTGGCCTCAAGCTGCTTTAAATGCCTTGTTATCGCAGCATTATCAATATTCACTTCTTGTTGAAGTGCTTTTTGACTAATTTCACCTACTTCATATAACTGAAGTATAAGCTCTAATCGAGACTGGCTCATACCCGTACACCCTTCAAATTTCGAACTTACTTCTTTATTTAGAAAGTGTAATTTATATAAAATAATCGCTTCTTTTGAGCATGAACTTGTCAAATTAATCCTCCTTTACAATCAAAATAAAAACATTTGATGTATCAATAGTTGATATGTCAATTAATATAATATATATCGATTTAGAATGCAAGCATTTTGTTTTTATTTTATTTTTTCCAAATTAAGGCGCTTTGTAGCGTTACAAATAATGTTAATTGCACTATAATAATACTAATTTAAAGAACTGGAGAGTGATTGATAATGCGGCAATACACAAATAGAAATGAGGAAATGAAAATGGAAAATGAAATGAGGATATTGATATATGACAACAATAAATATAGGGATTGTTGCGCACGTAGACGCTGGCAAGACGAGTTTGACTGAGCGTATTCTTTATGAAACGAATGTGATTAAAGAAATTGGCCGAGTTGATAGTGGTAATACACAAACTGACTCAATGGAATTAGAAAGACAACGCGGAATTACGATTAAAGCATCTGTCGTTTCTTTCTTCATTGATGATGTAAAAGTAAATGTCATTGATACACCTGGACACGCTGATTTTATCGCTGAAGTGGAGCGATCATTCCGCGTTCTAGACGGTGCGATTTTAGTTATCTCTGCCGTTGAAGGTGTGCAAGCACAAACAAAAATTTTAATGCGAACATTACAGAAACTAAACATACCGACAATTTTATTCGTTAATAAAATTGATCGTAGTGGAGCAAACAGTGAAAAAGTTATGAAACAAATAAAAGAGGTTCTTTCAAATGAAGCATTCCCCTTCTATTCTGTTCTAAACGAAGGAACGAAAGCAGCCCGGATCATTGAATACAAATCATATGACGATTGTATGGAACTGTTAGCACCATTTAATGAATCATTACTTGAATCATATGTAAATAACGAAATAATACCGGACGCACTATTAAGAGAAAAACTAGAACAGCACATACAGCAAGCAAATGTGTATCCAATCTTTTTCGGTTCAGCAATGACAGGTATAGGAGTAACTGAAATACTTGAAAAACTTCCGGCCCTAATGCCAGCTCATACATCGGCACAAGAGGAACTACTATCCGGTGTTGTTTTTAAAATTGAACGTGAACCTTCTGGAGAAAAGGTTGCTTATGTAAGAGTTTTTTCAAGTAACTTACACGTTAGAAAATATGTTAATATACAGCGCAGTAAGTCTCTATCCCATAAAGAAAAGATAAAAAAAATGTGCCTATTTCATAATGGAGATTCCATTCAAACTACTACCGTTCCTAGCGGTGAATTTTGTAAAGTGTGGGGACTGAATGATATTAAAATTGGTGATATTATTGGTGAACATACGGATTATATAAAAGATATTCACTTTGCCGAACCACAAATGGAAGCTGCTATTGAAGCATTACCAAAAGAACGAATTCATGATCTATACGCTGCACTTATGGAACTATGTGAAGAAGATCCATTTATTAAAGTGTGGAAAGATGATGTTCATAATGAACTATACATTCGCCTTTTCGGTGAGGTACAAAAAGAAGTAATTGAAACAACACTTTATGAGAAATATAATTTGCAAGTTACTTTTTCAAATACGCGAGTTGTATGTATCGAGAAACCAATTGGCGTAGGCAATTCTGTTGAAGTAATGGGTGAAAAAGAGAATCCATTTTACGCAACAGTCGGATTCAAAGTTGAACGTGGTGAACTTAATTGCGGCATAACATATAAATTAGGTGTTGAGCTCGGCTCACTACCTTTAGCATTCCATAAAGCGATTGAGGATACTGTATTTCAAACGTTAAAACAAGGTTTATATGGATGGGAAGTTACAGATATTATCGTCACGTTAACACATACTGGTTATGCTAGTCCTATTACAACAGCGAGTGACTTTAGAAATTTGACACCGATCGTATTAATGGATGCTTTAAAGCAAGCTGAAACATATGTATATGAACCAGTAAATGAGTTTGAATTAACTGTACCGGAGCAGGCAATTAGTACCGCAATGTATAAGCTCGCTGCCGTTCCAGCAACTTTTGCAGAGCCTATATTATATAATAATTCTTACCAATTAACAGGATCATTACCTGTTGCGAAAACAGAGAATTTTAAACGCATGCTTCATTCATTTACAGAAGGAGAAGGCATATTTACAACGAAGCCAGCTGGTTTCACAAAGCTTATGGCTCCCTTCCCTACTCGAAAACGTGTTGATTATAATCCGCTGAATCGTAAGGATTATTTACTTCATGTTTTGAAGGCTTATTAAAGTAAAAGAGGTGCAATTCGCACCTCTTTTGCATGTATTAATAGGTTAGTTTGTCCTAACAACTTCTTTAAGTTTTCCTATTATTTTCGCTATAGCCTCAATTGAATTTTCCGTTTCATATCCCCCAACATTTACAGAATGATTTGCATTTTTGACAACTTCAATCTGTAAATTCGTTTTATATAACTGATCAATTTGATCTGCATTGTATTGGTGATCTTTATCCCCAATAACTAAAAACCCTTCGTGTCGACTATGTAAGATAGAATCAAAAATTGTATCAAACGTCAGTAAAGGTGTAAGTAGTATCATTTTTGACTGCGCGAATTCTTCTCTCTTCATTAAATCATTTGTAATCGGAATTGTTCCGAGTGACTTCCCTAAAAACATAGTCTCGTTGTATTGCTCATCTTTTAATACTTCATTTATTACAGGATTAATATCATCCATCATTACTTTCGTTACTTCTTCCATTGGTTTATTCATTAATTGTCCATCATAAGAATAATGAATATGTACAACATCTATTTTATGTTCAAGCATTAACATCGTTGCGTAATAAAATAACGGCTTATCATAATTGTATCCTGAACCTGAAAACATAAAGCAAACGGTACTAGCACCTTTTTCGATATGTGTGTAATAAATTACTTTGTCATTTATATGTACCTCTTTTTTAGTTCCCTTCACCATTTTCCCCTCCGAATACATTTACTTTTGTAATACGATATGTTCTGTGTGAACTGATACATCCTTTACTTTCTCTTTTATAAATGCAGGCTGTAAGTTATATGTATGCAGTTCTTCTACTGGCACCCATCTAAACAAATACGTTCTACCCTCTTCTTCCAAAATATATTGATCCGCTCCACTCGCAGGTAACTCATGTAGCTCTACTTCATAATAAAAACTAATTTCATGAAACTTTCGCTCAGAAAGTGTAAAGAAATTTTCTACTGACCATATTAACCTTTTCCTTTTAATAGGAACACCTATCTCTTCCGCAAGCTCTCGTTTTAATGCATCTTCACTATTCTCTAGCATTTTTACTCTACCGCCGGGTACATACCAAAAATCTTCACCGTCACCTTGCAGAATGAGTATTTTATTATCATGTTTACAAATTGCTCCAACGCGGTAATTAAAACATGTTTCCTCAACTTTAAACGTAAGATCCATCCGTAACGCCCCCTTATATAAATATCGAATTATTACAAAACAATTATGTAATTACTGTACAAATAAGGTTACTAAATTTATCCACTCCATTCAATGGTTTTTGAATTTTCTAAACTATTATTTTTCATCATTACAAGTGTATATACATATGTTACAATCACATTGCACACTAGAAAACATTATGGGGGTACGGATGGAAACATTATTAATCCAGCAAACTGAGAAATCAAATAAGTTTTGGAAAATCGTTGTGAAAGAAAAGGACTATGTTGTGTTTTACGGAAAAATTGGCACAGCTGGCAGTGTGAAAGCAAAAGAGTTTAAAACAGAAGAAGAATGTATGAAAGAAGCTAATAAACTAGTTGCTTCCAAACGTAAAAAAGGATATATAGACCCTATTCAAGGGGAAGATTACATAAAAGAAAAGACGATAACCGAAGAAGAATTTTGGGAACTACTTAATCATGCAAAAACGAAAGGTGAGGACCAAGAAGAACAAATAGAATGGCTTACTTCTCACCTTGCTAAACGTACAGTACATGAAATTGTAGCTTTTGATACGCATATGCATCATATATTAAAAGCTTCTTATACATCTCGCTTATGGGCAGCAGCCTATATTATTTTAGGTGGCTGTTCAGATGATACTTTTGATTACTTCCGTGGATGGTTATTATATCAAGGAAAAGAGACATACGAAGCTTGTATTGAAGATCCAGAACGATTAATTCCTGTATTAGAAAATTTGAGTGAGTATGATGTCCCAGAAATAGAAGAACTTTCTTTATATTTCGGTTTCACTGTATATGCAGAAAAAACTGGTGACGAAGATGATACTTACTTTACACTTTACCATGTCTTATCTAATGAAGAATTCGACGATGTAGATTTTGAATTTGACTGGGATGAAGACGATGAAGAAAGTTTGAAGAAGATGTTTCCTAAGCTGTGGGAGATGTACGGAGAAGAACCAATTGAGTGGTAGATTAATTATTCGTGAAAAAGTGCCTTGTTACTAAAGAAACAAGGCACTTTTTTGATACTATATTTAAATTATTATCTTTCCACTCTCCCACCACTCCATAAAAGTCTTTAAAGAAGGAGCAACCCACGTTCTACTATCATTTTCATGGTTCCATACATATATATCATCTCTTTGTACTTTTCCATTCAAAATGGAATAGCCAAACAAATCACCATTTCCCCCATCAGCAAAAAATAATAAACAGTCAAAAGGCATGTATAAATCCTTAAAATCAACTATATTTCTCATATTCATATTTTCAGTTTTAATTTTTGAAGCAGACCATATAAAGTCACCGTATTCACCTTCTATACCGTTTGTTTCCTGTAATAATTGATATAAATCATTCGGTAACTCCACATGTATACATTGTTGTATATCAGTAAATTCATCCTTCGTAGCTGGGTTTTTCAAGCTTAAATTTGATGAGATACTGTGAATGGTGTCTTTCCACATCACCTTTTTCCTCCTTATGTGCAATCAAGCATATTCAAAGAACTCCGCTAAATTTATTGATACCATCTTTCTAACAATTCCTTCTCCCTCTCGCCTGAAATACCTGCTTTTAATTCCCATTCTTCCGTACTCTCCATCCACTCATACACATCTGTAACTGTCTCTTCTATTCTTCTAAAAGTAAGCCCTTCATTAACCGCACTTTCGATACAAATAGAAAACCCGCCTCTCCACGGCTTCGTCTCACCATCTAATGGGAAAGTTTCTGGAATCCACAAAGGCATTTCTGTCCAAGGCTGCACATTATGTTCACTCATAAACGATTCGTCTACCCAAACAAATTCAGCATCGCTATTCGTAACCTTTTTACACGTATTTAATAGCTCTTCCATCGTCAATTCATAATTTGGACCTGTTATATTGAATGTACCTGCTTTATTATTTTCTGCCATGTTGAGTCCAAAGCTCGCGACATCTTTTATATCAACGAATTGCACTGGACGATTTTTTCTGCCTGGTACTAACACTTTACCTCCTTTTGCTACACGCTGAATCCAGTATGTTAGTCGATCTGTATAATCAAACATTCCTGAAAGAAGTCCTGCTCTTACGTGTAAAACACGCCCTGGCCAATATTTATCTGCTTCTTTTTCGCATAATACTTTCAGTGCACCATAATGCTCATAAGGAGATATTTCACCATTCTCTACAGCCTTTATTTGCTCTTCCATTGGTTCAGGTTGTAATATATAGTCTTCTTTTATGTCATGCGGAATCCAATCTTTATATACGGAAAGGCTAGAGATGAATATATAGTGTTCAATATTATCTTTCAGTACTTCTCCAACATTTCTAATGTGATGCGGAGAAAACCCACACGTATCCACGACAACATCCCATTTTCGATTTTCTAAACTTGATACATCATCACTTCTGTCACCGATAAGCTGCTCCACTTCAGGAAAAACTTCTTTGTTTGTTCCGCGGTTAAATAATGTAACTTCATGCCCTCTGTTCAAAGCCTCTTTTACAACAGCTCTTCCCAAAAATCGTGTACCACCTAGTATTAAAATCTTCATGGTTCTCCCCCATTCGTGATTAAAAATCCTTTCTTTTGTTAAACGATTTTTTGTGCTGGAAAGTTACGGGGAATTTGTTATTTTACTTTAATTCTACAAATAAACAAGAATCCATTTTGAAAAATTAATCAATACGGATTCTTAAATTAGATATAATTATTTTACTGTATATTTGTTGAATTACTAACTCTGCACAATTTCCCCATCAACTAACTCAATAATTCTATTACACTTATTCGCTACTTCCATATCATGCGTTACAATAATAATTGTTCGTCCTTCTTCATTCAGTTGTAATAGCAAGCTCATAATTTCTTCTCCTGTTTTTCTATCTAAATTTCCAGTCGGTTCATCAGCCAATATTAATTCTGGTTCGCCTACTAACGCTCTAGCAATTGCGACGCGCTGCTGTTGTCCACCTGATAACTCGTCCGGTGTTTTATGCATATGTTCTTTTAAACCTACTTTTTCTAAATAGAACTTCGCCTTATTTTCTCTTTCTCGTTTCCTTAGCTTTCTATACGTGAGTGGTAGTGCTACATTATCCAGTACAGTATGTTCTTTTAACAATGCAAAATATTGAAAAATAAATCCAATCATTTCATTTCTTGTTTTATGAACTTTATTCGCTCTAATTTCATTTAATGGTTTTCCATTTAACGTATATTCACCCTCATTTGGCATATCAATTAACCCTATAACATTTAATAGTGTACTTTTCCCTGAGCCTGATCGCCCCATTATTGCTATAATTTCGCCCTTATTTATTGTTAAGTTTATACCGTTTAAGGCGAACGTATTGTGATTCTTGTTACTATACACCTTTTTAATATCTATTAGTTCAATTAAACCCATTATTCCATCCCACCTATTAATGTTTTCGGTTCGAGTTTTCTAATAAACAAGAAGACAATGAGATTTGAAACTATGATAATTAGTAGTAAGAATAGGCATACAAGTAATAAAATAGGCATATTTAAATTGATCTCTTGTACAGACACCGTATCAAAGTCCTTCGAACTTTGTAGATGAGCCGCATATCTCCATGAAAAATAGACTAGGGATAAAAACATACCAACTATCGCAATACATATGTTTTCTAAAACAATTTGAATGAACATCCCAAACTTACTTTCTCCAAGGACCATCTTAATACCAAATTCCCTCTTTCTCATCATGATGGAAACAACTGTCGTTACGACAATTCCCGCTATTATAAATAAAATAAATAGACTTCCTACTGTAAGATCGATATTTTCCGTATCCATACTACTAGTAACAGCTTCATTTATTTCTTCTCCTAAATTTTTTAAGTATAACGTAACGTCGCTTCCCTTCAGCTGAATCATTTCTTGTAGTTTGATTACATCGGCATCTTTTTTTAAAGTCATAATTGTACTATAGTGTAATCTTGAAAACATTATTTCATAATGTTCATATCTATCAATTGGCATGGGTGATAACATAGCCTTGTCTAATTTCTGGTATATATTCGCTCCGTTACCATTTATAATGAATTTATTTTCCGGCAAAAATCCAATAATCGTATATTGATTATTGATTGTATCCCCTATTTGAAAATATTTCTTAAAGTAAGGACCTACCAAAACATTCGTTTTCTCTTCACTATTTTTTTGGAAGTCTTGATACGAAAAGCCTGTTCCAGCTTTTATAGGTATGTTCAGTAACTTATAATAATCTTCATCTATTGTAATTGTACGAATAGTAGGGTTTTTATCGCGAAAAGTTTTATTTTTCAATTCTTCTAACATACTTTCTTGGAGCGGTCGATTGCTTGATTCTAGTTCGATTATGCCCTCTTCGTATGTACCATACGAAATCACATCTTTATTTTGCTGTATTTTTTTATAAATTTCTTCAACTTGTCCTTTATTAAATTGCTCTGCCTTCAACCTATCAGTAGTCATCCCATCATAAGTGATAAAATATGTACTTTCTAAATCTAGCAACGAGTTGGAACTGTTTTCAAGATAGTGAAAATTATAAAACATATTAATGGAAAGAGTTATTGCCGCTAATCCAAAAGTGAATTGTATTAAGAGAAATATGGAAATGAGCAGTCTATTTTTCAGGGCCATAAGAGCACTTTTTAGTCTCATCTTATTTATTCCTTTAACGCTTTAGCAGGTTCAATTTTAAGTATTTTGAAAAATGGTATTACAGCGGTGATGAACGAAATAGACAAGGCAATTACTACACTCATCATAACTTTGAAAATATCTATACGAATGGCAAAACCCATTAAATTTACTATGCTTTGGTTCATTGTACTTAAAATCCATTGCATACATATAGCACAAACGGCTGCAGCAATTGCGCATAGGAATAATTGGCTAAATATAAATACAAATAAATTCAAATTGCTTGCTCCCAACGTTTTCCTTAAGGAAATACTCTTCTTCTTCGTGTAAATCCAAAAATAACTCGCAATTATACAGTTCATTACAGCAATAAAAAGTAGTCTATACGGAAGAGTAAGTTGTGCTCTCATAGCTTTACTCGATCTTTTTTCATTCTCATAATTCTCTTTTTCATTTATCACTTTCGCATTTGTATCAGTTCTATTTTGCTTAACATACCAAATAAATGTATCCATTTCTTGTTTAGGATTTTCGTTAGACCTTACTATCATTTCAAATGTATTTTCATTTTGTATACGTCGTTTCATCTCATCAGGCATATCCTTTAAGCCGATGTAGACATTGTTATTATACACATGTTTATCATTCGCTCCATTCACGCCTTTAACTCTATATTCTTTACTAAACAGTTTTATTGTTTCAGATTCTTTATAAATATTCTTTCCGACAATTACACTATTTTCTTCCCCATCTTCCATGCGAGAGCCTTTTACTAATGGAGGAGACCAATTCTTATTTATAAGACCAACCATCTTTACTTCACCTATACCAGGGATTCCAATTATCATATTATTTGTAATAACACTTGAGTTCTTAAAAGTAGTTTCTGTTAACTCTTGAATTGCTTTGAAATCCAATTCCCCAAAACTAGTAAGCTGAACAGTATAGTAATATTTAAAATAACCATGTTTTCGCTCATAAAAATCTTCATCGTAATCATCTCGAATCGACATCGCTATAAGTATGGGCAGAATTGTTAAAGTAAATCCAATAACTAACATAACGAATATTTTTCTGTTCACTGCTATTTCTTTTAATATTAGATTCATATACCCTCCAAACGTCAAAAAGATAAATATCCTTTTTGACGAATTCCATATAAACGCTGTACTTATCAAAAAAACTTAAAATATTATTCTGTTTCCTTAAGCCATCAAGAAACGCACATTAGCTTTTAATTCGTTTTTCATACACACTTCATCCCCTTTCTTTAAAATATTTTTAGTATGCGGCTTCATTATACATAGAAAAATAAAGGTTAAAATCCAGGCATCGAAATCTTAACAATTTTTTACGCTATATTTATTTTTCAGTTAACTTAATGACATTAAGTTATTTTCCCATCTCCCTTTCTATGTAAAATGCCATATATAAAGGCGGTATGAGATCTCATACCGCCTTTATATATGACATTTAATTGTTTTGTATGTAAGGAAGAATGTATTTCACAATCACTTCCCATCTATCCCGTGCATTCGGCATAACTTCAGAAGCAATTACTACAACCAAATCCTGCTTCGGAATACAACAAATCATACTCCCACCATCACCCATTGCACAATATGAAAAGATTCCATTTTCTTCTCGTAACCACCATAAGTAACCATATTGATTTGAATTCATCGCTATTGATTCTTGTACCCAGGATTTCGAAAGAATTTGCTTTCCGTTATAAATACCATCACTCAAATATAATTGTCCAAACTTCGCCATATCTCTAGCTGTTAACGTAAGTCCCCAGCCGCCCGTTGAAATACCGTTTGGATCATGAACCCATCCCTTTACATCTTTTCCAAATAAGTCATCAAATCCAAATACTTTCATATTGTAGTTTGGAATTTCTCTCATACCGAGTGGCTGAAATAAGTATTCATTCGCAAATTCACGCGCATTTTTTCCTGTTGCGCTCGTAATAATTGCTGATAGTACATGCGCTCCTGCAGATGAATATTTAAAAGATCCGATTTCTCCACCGTTCCCCATTCTATTAAGTGCATACTGTACCCAATCCTCTTGTGTACATAGTTCTTCTAACGGTTCCTGCCAGTCTACAAAAGGATATGGTGCTGTCATTGAAAGGAGGTGTCGCACTGTTACTTCAGATGCCTTACGTTTATATTCAGGGAAAAACTCTATTACTTTTTGATTAACACTTTTTATATAGCCTTTATCTACACATATCCCAATTAACGCAGAAATAATCGTTTTTGTGACAGATGCTACATGAAATGCATCATCTGGACCTTGGCCATTATAATATTTTTCAAAAATAATATTACCTTTCTGCACTACTAACATACCATTCATATTTTTATATTCTTCTTGTATAATCTGTTCTAACTTTTCAGCAGTTTTCATTATTCCTTCCCCTTTAACCTATAATTAAAAAGGTTCGATAGGTACATATATATCAACTATATGTTTATGCTTTGGATGCTGCTTTGGATCATTTTTATATACTTCAAAAGGATACGAATCTCTCGGTTTATATCCGCTATTTGGCAGCCATTCACCGTATAAGAAATCCCATGCTCCTTTATATTCATCTTGGAATATTTCAAAATGTCCTACTGCATACTTTCCAGAAGGTATTACCATTATTCCACCGTCGTTCGTTTCTACTGTGGATTCATCTGAAATTGTTACACATAGACTTGTTCTTAAATGATAATCCTCAGTAAATTCATGATGATCGTGGTAAATGGTTAATACTTTCGTATCCTCAAATACATGATAGTTATGCAACGCTGCGTAATGAAATAATTTCTCTATCATTTCTGGAAAAGCTATAGTTAACTCCTCATATGTACCAATATGTCTTATGTAAGCGACGTTTATAGTGTCTGCTGTTACAATTTCAACATTTCCTCGAACCTTCTTACACTCATTGTATTGAGAAGTTTCGCTTACGTCTTTGCAATTCTTGCTATTGTCGTTTCGATATTGAGATGGACTTATTCCGTAATGACTTTTAAATGTGCGGGAGAAAACTGCTGAATCTGTGAATCCGAAGTGGTACGCAATATCTGTAATTGTCATATCCAAACGGTATGTAAGTAAATTTGTTGCTCTTTCTAATTTTAATCGGTTTACATACCGTGATAATGGCTCGTCTACTATACCTTTAAAAATCCGATGAAAATGAAACTTTGAAAATCCTGCTACATCCGCTAGCTTTTCAATTGAAAGTGGATTATCTATGTGTAATTCTATATAATCTTGCACTTTATAAATGCGGCGTAAGTATTCATTTCTACTTTGTTTACTCTCCATATTTTTATCTCCTCACAACAAAAAGGCTAACATTAAGCTAGCCTACTTTTATACATTTTTTAAAAATAATACTCTACTCCCGCCATTCCCATCATAATTTCTATGTACCGATACACCCTCTATCTCATCATCCCCGGCCTCAATTCGAAAACCGATTTCTTGATGAAACTGTATCGACTTTTTGTTAATTGGTGACGTAATTGCTTTTACAACTTTACGGTTATTTGCACGAGCGACATCAAAGAAATAAGAATACAATGTCGATGCAATTCCTCTTCTTCTATACTTCGGATTTACACCGATAAAATGAACATACGCTTCATCTTTATATGTTTGTGAAAAAAATCCGCATAAGAAACCTAACGTTTCGCCCTCTTCTTCAATAATAAAACTTGTTTCTTGAAAGTGAACGAAAAACAGTTTTGGCAACATAGCAGCCATATCTCTTCCGCCCCACCAATCATTTAAAACAGAATGAATATTTACATAATCTTCCTCTTGGATGTTTCTTACTCGCATATGTTTCTCCCTCTCACTCACTTCATTTTTTCATATATTTTAATGACTGTTTCTACTAATAGGATGAATACCCATATCCCGCAAAATACAAGAACAGACTGGAATATAGAACCTAGCATAACAATACTTATTAGACCTAATTCTGAGCCTGAAATGGACATTTCATCAAATCCTATATTATGTATAAATGGACCGGTTGAAAAAGCCATTAAAATTGATCCTATTAAATAAATCACACTCATTATTTTTAATATTTTTATAGAAAGATACGAAGTTTGTTCTTGCTCCACTTGTGATAATTCGATTTCTCCGCTCGCAATTCCTTTTTGCAGACAATCTTCACACAAAAATTCTTCCTTAATTTTTTTACCCCCATGTATTGTACCCGTTATCTCTTTACACCTTGAACATTTTCGATTTATCATGTTGTTACCACTCCAATCTATTAAGATTATACTTATATCATTCTGCATTTACCTTAATATCCCTTTTATGTATTTTATAGAGAAAGGTCGTGTTTTATGATTTCAAAACTTACGTTTGGCTCGAAAAAGCGTACCGTTCATTATGTATTAAGACCTAGTTGTTATGCAGTTATTTTCCATTCATCTTCTTCAATGATTGCTATTATCCAAAAAGGAGACCGTTATTTTTTACCTGGTGGCGGTATGGAAGGTACCGAAACAAAAGATGCATGCTTACATCGTGAACTACTAGAGGAATTAGGATGGGCAATTGAAATTAATCAATATATCGGTAATGCAATGCGATATTTTTATGCGGAAAAAGAAGATACTTATTATTTAAACGATGGGTTCTTTTATATTGCGAACATGGTGCAGACACAAACTGAAAACTGTGAGGAAGATCATGTTTTGCGGTGGATGTCTCCTTTACTTGCTGTAGAGCTTCTCATTCATGATCATCAAAAATGGGCTGTTGAACAAGCGCTTTTATTACAAAAACCAAAAGGATCTCCTTCTATATGAAAGAGATCCTTTTTATTGTTAACTTACTTTTTTCAAATTGAGAGCTGGCTTTTGAATTCCACCCTTTTTTACAACATATAAGCCGATAAAGATTATAAGTCCGCCAACGAGTTGCATCATGTTGATTTGCTCTCCGATAGTTACTGCCGCGAAGATAACTGCGAACAATGGTACAAGATACATATAAACCATTACTTTCGTTGAGCCTATTTTACTAATACCGACATACCACATTGCAAGTCCGAAGATTGTCGCGAAGACGATTGAATATGCTAGAGACCCCCAGCTTGGCATGTCTACTGGCCACGTTAATGTATTTACGTTGAATAAACAATATACAACGAGAGGTACAATTCCAATTAAAGTTGACCAAGATGTGACTCTCATTGCGGAATATTTTGTTATAAGAGGTTGCGCTAATATTGGATACCATCCCCACGCAATCGCTGCGACTAATCCAATTATGTTTCCGAGCCACGCATATTCGTAAGTAGCTCCTCCTGTATGTCCTGTTAATAAAACGAATGCTGCACCAATAAACGCTACGATTGAACCAATTTGTACTTTCATCGAAAAACGTTCTTGTTTGTGCAATACTGCTAATATCCCTGTAAAAATAGGTGACATCGCAATTAATAATGAGGCGTTCGTTGCTGAAGTATATTTCACAGATAGCATAAACATCGTTTGATACATTGCCGTACCAACGATACCGACTGCTACTAGTCGTAACCAATCTTTTCTTTCAATACGTAATGAGCGTTCCATTAAAAATGTAATAAGTAATAATACCGGAGATGCTACTAAAAATCGTAAACTATTAAATTGAATGGATAACATATATGCCACGCCATACTTTCCAATTGTATAATTCGCTCCCCATACTAATGCTACTGATACTAGGAGCCACTCCATTTGCCATCGTTTCATCCGAATCTCCCCTTCCATATTTAGCATAGTAAAATTGGCTGGATATAGCACCGTCCAATTGGCTGTTTTTTTCCCCAGCCAATTTGTTATACTTAATGTATATAAGAGATGCGGAGGCGTTTGTATGGAATGGAAGCTAGATAACGACAGTAAAATCCCAATTTATCAGCAAGTAGTTGACTTTATTGAGAAACGTATTACATACGGAGAACTTCCTCCTGGAAGCTTCCTCCCTTCCGAACGGAAATTAGCTACGCAGTTAAATGTAAACCGAAGTACGGTAACGACTGCTTATAATGAACTACGTGCTATGGGGATTGTGGAAAGTACGACTGGTAAAGGGACACGTGTAAGTACACATATGTGGGGCGTTTCTCCAACATTAACTCCGAACTGGAGAAATTTCGTAGAAGGTGGTACTTTTTTACCAAACTTACCGTTACTTCGCCATATTCGGGCAGAAGTACAACAAAATGAAAATATCATTGATTTCGCAAACGGCGAGCTCGGTTGTAACCTTTATCCTCACGATCAACTACAGACAATTTTACGAGAACAACCGTTAACGCATTCATTAAGTTATGATCATCCGCAAGGCTATCTCCCGCTAAGACAAGCGGTCGTAAAATATATGAAAGAATATTTAAAAGTTGAAGCGACTGAACAATCCATAATGATTACATCTGGCGCACAGCAAGCACTTCACCTTATCGTTCAATGTTTATTAAATCCCGGTGATGCAGTTGCTTTCGAAAGCCCTTCACACTGTTATTCCTTACCGTTATTCCAATCAGCAGGTATTCGTATTTTCCCATTACCTGTCGATGAACACGGTATTAATCCAGACGATGTGCAAGAGTTATATAGAAAACACCGTATTAAAATGATTTTTTTAAATCCAAACTTCCAAAACCCTACTGGAACGATGCTTCATCCAAACCGTAGAAAAAAACTGTTATCACTTTGCGCAGACTTACGAATTGCGATTGTGGAAGATGATCCGTCCAGTTTACTTACGCTAGAAAAAAAACAACCTTGCCCTACTTTAAAATCTATTGATGAAAACGGAACTGTCATTTATGTACATTCCTTATCTAAAATGATTGCACCAGGTTTACGAGTCGGCTGGCTTGTCGCCCCGCAGTCTGTAGTAGAAAGGTTATCCGACGCAAGGCACCAAATGGAATTAGGTATGAGCATTTTCCCGCAGTGGCTGATGCAACAATTTTTCGAAACAGTACCATTTCAGTCTCATATCGTACCGTTACGAAAACAACTAGCAGAAAAAAGAGACGTTATCGTTCGTGCCTTAAATGAGCAACTTCACGATAAAATCTCTTTTTCAAACCCGACCGGCGGTATATACATATGGGGAAAGTTAAAAGAACCGATAAACGAAAAACAACTTATTATGCAAAGTTTAAAACAAGAAATTGCATTTATGCCTGGTAGTATTTTCGGCGCGAAAGATGGTTATATTCGTTTATCTTATGGAAAAGTGGATATTGATCAAATTGAGGAAGGTATTTCTCGTTTGCGTGAGGCTATTTTGGTTTGTGAAAAATAACATGAAATAAAGCTATCTCGTTTGACAAAACCTAAATCTACCATTATTATCAACTCGAACCTAGTCATAGGAGTGATAAAATGAAAATTTACGTTGATGCAGATGCTTGTCCTGTAAAAGATGTAATTATTTTTGAAGCTACGAATGCAGAAATCCCTGTAACCCTCGTTACTAGCTTTTCTCATTATTCTAATGCTCAGCAGCCTAAAGGTGTGGAAACAATTTATGTTGATTCCGGAGCAGATGCTGCGGATTACCGAATTATACAGTTAGCAAAAAAAGAAGATTTAATCGTAACGCAAGATTACGGTCTTGCTTCACTCGCTTTAGCAAAAGGCTGTATCGTACTACATCATAAAGGCTATAAGTATACGAATGATAACATTGAACAATTGTTACAAACACGATATTTAAGTGCAATGGTTCGAAAAAGTGGTAAACGTACAAAGGGACCAAAACCATTTACAGCAGAAGATAAAGAAAAATTTAGAGCGCTCTTTAAAAGTATGATCGCACTTTAAAAATGAACCTTCTATTTGTAGGGAAAGCTTTATAAAAAAAAGAAGAGAATATCAAAATAAACATTCTCTTCTTGAGGTTTACCCTTTTAAAATGAAGGTAAATTATCTAAGTTATTTTCCTTTATCCCATCAGGTTCACTACGTATAATATCTCTACCATACTTATGAAATACGTCTACATGAGCTAACTTCCCTGATTTCGCTTCACTAAGAGCAGTCATATAATCTAACTCTCTCCCGCTACTTGTTTTAAACGCTATTAAATCACCATCATCATTTTTACGAACGGCAACAATTTGTTCTGCTCCTGAATTGACTTCATTGTCTACTTCAAATTGAGCTTGCTCTTCTCCTTGATGTAAGTAATCATTATAAACTTTTTCAAAGTCTTTTTTATTCATAACATTCACCTCCAACACATTTTATTAGTATGGTTGGGAGGTAGTGGTTTTATGTACTTTTCTCTTAGAAAAACGTATTTTTAATACCTACGCAAATCCTTCAAAGTTTCCAATATATCATCTATAAAGGCTGTACTACCCTCTGTCTCTAAAACTCTAAAATATAAACTTCTTAAGAAAGCTCTAATATTTTGTACTAAAATATCATATTGAGGATGCGGGATGTCTTCAACAATTGCTATACTATGTAACCAATTGCTCCACTCTTCTTCAGTTAAAAGATTTTGGTTACGTAACGACATAATTGGTGCTACTAATCTCTCATCCTCAAAGTGAATGTATACGTAGTCATGTAAGCGGACCTTCTGACGAACGGCAGCTAGTATTGCATATGAAAACTCACGATTTTGGATTGTACGTGCTAAAGCATCGAGTGCATCTGCTGCATGTGCAGTAGAGTGCGCCCAGCCTTTCCCTTCTACATAGCCCCTTACATCTTCTTCTAAATATACATATTCCAACACTTGTTCTGCCACACTGTACAATTGTTCTTCCGATAACAACGGTTCTCTTTCATGAACAGATAAAATAAGTGGTGGAATTAATACGGAGAATGCACGTTTAAATACAGAGTCTGTTCCCTTTTCACCAATTTTATAAAATAAATAATCAGGACTAATTGCTTGTAACATTAATCCTCTTAACTCTTTTTGTCTAAATACATCATTTGTAATCCATGTGTGAAGCGTACTATAAATTAAATCATCACGTAATTCAGCATCAGGTGATCCGATATAATCTAGCATCCATTGCGCATATGGATATGCATCTACGTCTTCTGGTACAGCATAATTGTTATTTTTAATTTGTAGTAGTTCTTCTTTTAGTTCTAGTACTTCATTCATTATATTTCTTATCCCCTTTTTTGCGTTTTTTATTGTCTTATCCCCTTTTATTTGCTTCATAAAATTAATTTAATTATAACAATAAACAAAAGGCTATACATATATTTCTGATTATGTAATACGCTCATTCATGAAATATAACTTCTGGATTTCCTAAATCACTATTCTGAAATACAACATCCGCACACTCTTTCGGATTACGCTCGTCTATATACATTTTACAAGCTGCATGATACCTGTTCAAAAACATCTTCTCTGCTTTTTCATAACTTCCAAAAGCTTCAGTTTCCCTCTTCGCACCACGTTTTCTGGCAATCTCAAAATAGGTATCTATAAAAATTTTGTAATCGAATAAATGCTCTACGTCTTTTTTCAATAGAAATGTTCCATCTACTATTAGAACCATATTTAGCGGAGCCACTAGCGGTTCATTATGTACAGAGATATCCGTTTTTAAATTATGAGAAATCGTTTCATATTGTAAATTTCCGTTTGGTCCTAAAGGCTTTAATAACCTTTCTTTGAAAGCTGTATAATCGTGTGCATCTTCGTAATACCCTCTTGCTGATTCTTTGCCCCGTGCATAGCGAATCGCTCTCGGATGATGAAAATCGTCAATGGTGGCGCGTGTTACTGGAACTCCGAGCTTTTTCATTTCCTCTGCTAATTCGTTTGCAAATGTTGTTTTTCCCGAAGCTGTAATACCACTTACTCCAACTCTTGTTGGATGTGTTAAGTTTAGCTTTAATATGTGATCTGCAATTTCTTTGATTCGTTGTTTTCGGTTCATGGAATTTCCTCCTACAATTAGTTTACATAACATTATTATGAGCAAGAGTTTATGTCACTATTTGTCGGTAAGTCGATATCCTTTGTTGAATCGTCGATATATTTTAAGTTATGATAGATATATTTGAAAAATCGTTGATATAATTATTAGCTTACTTTCCCTTAAACCCTCGATATAAAGCAGTCCGTAATTCTTGTTTGTATTCTTCAATTTCTGGCATTTCGAGTTCTTCTGCTAGTCTGATTGCTAATTCAATATCATACGGTACACGTACGAGTTGAATGGAAAAGCTTGCGGCTTCTTTTTCATTGTAAGTTCCTTCGAATATTAAATAGGAAGCTTGTGTAATTTCAAGTGGGTTTCCAACGCTACCAGCATTACATAACGTTTTTCCTCTGAAATTTTGAACGAATGCTTGGTGAACATCACCGTAGCAAACGACATCTGGTTTTCTTTCTCCTTCTATATTCTCGGTGAGCTCACTGTTTTCGAACATACTAATACGCTCTTCTCTTGAGGCGTGTGGTTGAATTCTTTCATATAAACTTCTCGGTGAAGCGTGAAACATACGAATGAGTTTTCCACTCATATGAAACTCGATTGAAAATGGTAAGCTTCTTAAATAGTCATTTTGTTCTTCCGATAGTTGTTTTTGATGCCATTTTAATGCCTCAAATTCAGTCGGTTTTGTAATGAAATCATCCCAGTTCCCCATTACAACTCCTTCGCATTCTTTACGAATGATTTCAATCACTTCGCTAGAATGAGGACCTTTTCCGACTAAATCTCCAAGGCAAATGATGCGCTCGATTCCTCTTAATTTAATATCTTGCAGTACAGATTCTAACGCTGGAATATTACCATGTATATCTGAAATTACCGCTATTTTATCCAAATGAATCCCTCCATTACTTATAGTTTATTATATCCTCACGTTGTGATTGATACCATTTTGGAATATAGGATGAAAAATGATTATGATCTTCTAAAATTCCGTTCAATCTTTCCTTCATATCATTTACTAAATGTGGCGTGCTTCGGTTTGTCCATACGATATCAGCTGGGAATGTCATCGCTGCATATAATGAATACAGTTGCCAAAAATGAAGCGATGGTTCACCTCCGCAATAACCATGAACTTGTCCAACCGCAAATGGCTTACTTATTCTTGTAGTAAAAATCGCTACGTTATAAAAATCGTGTATTGGATCACCAAAATCATATCCACCAAAATCGATAACGATAAATTCCTTATTATGAATCATACTATTTGCTGGATGGAAGTCATCGTGTAAAAATGTGATTGGGCGATTTTTCAATAATTGTTTATGCTCCCCTACAAAACTTAATACTGGCTTTAAATCAAGGAAGTCTATTTCATAGTTTGCTAACGCTTCTACGTATCTTTCGTATTTATTCCATCGAACCGTTTCCCATTTATTACTTGCACTTTCTCTTTCAATTGAGTGGATTCTCTTTAATACTTCTCCTGCTTTTCTTCCTGCGTAATACTGTTCTTCCACCGATAGCTTCCCTAAACCTTCTTCACCATTTACACCTTGGACCCATTC
Source organism: Bacillus sp. FSL K6-1218 (assembly GCF_038006445.1). Taxonomy (NCBI): domain Bacteria; kingdom Bacillati; phylum Bacillota; class Bacilli; order Caryophanales; family Bacillaceae; genus Bacillus; species Bacillus sp. FSL K6-1218. Next base: position 3,045,321 of record NZ_JBBOVE010000001.1, read on the forward strand.
AAATACTTGAATACATTTATTTAAATCCTCCAGCTTTATAAAATGAATTAACTTAGGCGTAGGAATATGTAATAACTCTAACTGTTTCATATACGTATATTCTTCTTGTTTACGTTCAAAATGAACAGCATCACATACTTTTACAAAATATGTAACTCTATTTTCTAATTCTATTTTATATTTCTCTTCATGTGAAAAACCTTTTGAAATAGCTGTACACTTTGTAATACGAGGCCATTCTAGTTTTCTCTCTATCTCTCTAAGTATTTCTTCCATTATGTTCACCTCTATCAATATATGTAAAAACTACCTAACACTTCATGCTCTCGTTTATTTTCCCCATTCCATTCCACTGCAAATGGATATTCACCATGATTCTTCAAACGTTCTAGTACTAACCCTTCTCCTATTGGTTCACAAAACTGCACATGAATATCTCCAAATACTACACTTTGACACTCAGCATTCCATTTTTCATTCTTAACGACCTGGCTTGCAGTTAGCCCCATTACTTCTTTCCATTTCCGTACCGTTTCTCGAACGTTTTTTACCGCATAATGAATCGTTTCAATTTGTTGTACTTTGCTTTTATGTTCAGTGATCGTCCCAATGTTACGTAAATCATTTCTTCTTTCTTCGTCCGTTTCATTCCACTGTATAAAGAAAGGTAATTTCGGTCCGTTCTCTTCTTGCTTTACAAATAACATTTTCCACTCTAATAGGCGGCCATCTTTTCTCATTCGTTTCCCCTCAAATGGTCCTATCGTATGTAATCCGTGTTTATTAAACTTAACTGCTAGTTCTTCAATTCCATCTGTTCGAATGGCGATTTGTAACATTCCTTCTCCATCTTGTAATTTCACTACCGTTTCTTGTACTAATGGATTTTCTGCTTTCTTCGCTTTTTCTTCATGCTGCACTGCTAAAAATTCTATATATGATAAATCAAAATAACTTAAACTATTCCAAGTACCCCAATTCGTATGCTCTCCGCCTAATACAGTATGAAATCCAAGTTCCTGCATTTGTTTTGCCGCTTCTTCCGGTGTACCATGAACTGCGTGAACGAGATGATCAAATCGTAACATGTCTTTCTCCCCTTTCTCTCCATCCTTTTATTGTATATTTTATTTTTCTTTCATTCAATTCAAAAACTTTAAAACCCAGTTGATTTATACGATTAATATGTATTATAATGAAACAAATTTAATTATTGCTGATTGGAAAAACCAAAGGCACTTTTCTCATACGGGAAAAGTGTCTTTTTCATTTATTATTACAGGGGGATTATTTATGCAGAAATTAATTGTCTTTGCTATTATTGGATTTTTCGCTCAATTGATCGATGGAGCACTCGGAATGGCGTATGGGGTAACGTCTACTTCACTATTATTAATGTTTGGTATTGCACCGGCTGTAGCTTCCGCATCAGTTCATTTAGCTGAAGTCGTTACAACTGCAGCTTCTGGCGCATCTCACATCAAATTTGGAAATGTTGATAAATATACAGTTTCCAGGCTTACATTACCTGGGGCAATCGGCGCATTTGTTGGGGCATGTTTTTTAAGTAATTTGCCTGGAGATGTGATCAAACCGTACATTTCCATATTTTTATTTACTTTAGGGGTTTATATTTTATTACGATTCATCATTCAAAAACAAATTGTCACTTCAAATAAGCGTATGTCTGCAAAACAACTTGTGCCGCTTGGTTTATTCGCTGGATTCGTTGATTCAACTGGTGGCGGTGGTTGGGGGCCGATTACAACACCCGTTCTTCTAGCAAGAGGAAATGAAGCTAGAAAAGTTATTGGATCTGTAGATACGAGTGAATTTCCTGTTTCACTTGCTGCAACAATCGGATTTTTCATTTCACTTGGCTGGGAACAAGTAAGCTGGGTTTGGGTATTTTCTCTCATGCTTGGTGGTATCGTTGCAGCACCAATCGCTGCATGGTTAGTACGCATCGTTCCTTCTCATTTACTTGGCGTATTAGTTGGTGGCCTTATTATCTTTACAAACATTCGTACATTGCTTACTACATTTAAAGTGGATCCAACTATTATTTCACTTTCTTACGTGGCAGTTGGTCTTGTCGTTATTATTTCTATTTTCATTGCTGTTCGCAATCATTCCAAGCGTTCTAACGCATCGACAGCCGGATATCCGAATGATCAAAAACAAATGCTACCATAACGATAAAAATACCGCCCGATATACTTCGAGCGGTATTTTTTATTTTTCTATTTTCCAATTAATCATCGTTTCTGTAGCATTTACTCTCTTCATATGTAACTTTTCTAAAACACGAATCGAACTATAGTTATCTAGGAGTGTCTCTGCAATTATTGTTTCTACCTCTCCTATTTTGAAAGCCCAATCGATTAGTTCTCTTACAGCTTCTGTTGCATAGCCCTGATTCCAATATTTCTCAATAAATCCATAGCCAATTTCTACTGTTTGCTTCTCGTTTGGTTTCCCTTTAAACCCAATATCACCTAAAACGCTATCATCTTCTTTCCGAAGAACATACCACGCACCCCATGGTAATAAATCTGCATCTTGTTTTACATTCTTTACATGCCCTACAATATGCGGACCGCTATTATATCCTTGCTCGTTAGCGACTTGCATACTCTCTTCTGTACACGGCACTATATAGAGCCTTTCTGTTTCTAATTTCATATTGATTTCCCCTTTTTACTTAAACGTTACTCTAATTATAACAAATAATATGACTTTATCATGAATGTCGAATTATATTTTTCTGAATTTTCTTTTAATTTAGAGGGTTTTTCAATATTTTTTGCGAAACATTTGTATAACAATTTTTTCTTTGCTTATTGCTACATAATAGTAGGTTCGGGTGGAGTTTTGCAAGCGTTTCCTATACAATAACCGATATTTTTTGACTTTTCCTAACAAAATATCTTGCAATATATTCAGAAAGTCATTACAATTGCCATATATTAAAAATCTTAGCAATATATCAAATCCTCATCAATCCGATGAGGTAGAGGTTGCGACTTTTATGAGTAAAACGGACGAGACACAGAGAATGTCACCAACTCCGTTTGAAAGGAAAGGTTGCCGAAGTTTATATTTCTTCTCTGGAAATATGAGCTGGGGCTGTCTCCGAAAGGAACAGAACTGTCACGTTTACAAATTACCGTGTAAACGTGGGGTGCTATCTTAACGGAAGGGTATGATGGGGTGGTTATTTGTGAAACGTTCCGCCAAATTCCTTTGGCGGTTTTTTGTATTTTTCTCCCCCGCTCCTTCCTAACCTACAAGAAAAGGAGTGTTGAACATGAATAGCGCAACAAATCAATCTACCTCTAAAACGCAAACTACACAAGGACAAGGTGAATTAAAACGCGGATTAAAATCTCGTCACCTTACGATGATTTCTCTCGGTGGTACAATTGGTACCGGACTATTTCTTGCCAGCGGTGGTGTCATCCATACAGCTGGACCTGGTGGCGCATTAATTGCATACGCCGCAATTGGAATTATGGTTTATTTTTTAATGACAAGCTTAGCTGAACTTGCAGCTTACATGCCTGTTACTGGATCTTTTAGTACGTATGCAACAAAATTTGTTGATCCATCACTTGGCTTTGCACTTGGATGGAACTATTGGTATAACTGGGCAATTACGATTGCTGCTGAACTTGCAGCTGTAACATTAATTATGAAATTTTGGTTCCCAGATACTCCTTCTCTTATTTGGAGTGGATTATGTTTAGCTATTATTTTCCTTTTAAACTATTTATCTGTTAAAGGGTTTGGTGAATCTGAATATTGGTTCGCACTTATTAAAGTAGTTACTATTATTATCTTTTTAATTGTTGGCTTTATGATGATTTTCGGAATTATGGGCGGCGAAACTGTTGGATTTAAAAACTTCACAGTTGCAGATGCACCATTTAACGGCGGTATCATGGCAATTATCGGTGTATTTATGGCAGCTGGTTTCTCCTTCCAAGGAACTGAATTATTAGGAGTAGCTGCTGGTGAAACATCTGATCCAGAACGTAATATCCCAAAAGCAATTCGTTCAATCTTTTGGCGTATTCTTTTATTCTATATCCTTGCGATTCTCGTTATCGGTTTACTAATTCCTTATACAACTGAAAGCCTTGCTGCAAGTGATGTAACAGTAAGTCCGTTTACACTTATTTTTGAAAAAGCGGGCGTTGCCTTTGCTGCTTCTGTTATGAACGCTGTTATTTTAACTGCTGTACTATCTGCTGGTAACTCTGGTATGTATGCATCAACTCGTATGCTTTGGGATTTAGCTCGCCAAGGAAAAGCACCAAAGTTTCTTGGTAAATTAGATAGCCGCGGTGTACCTGTTAACGCATTAATCGTAACGTCAATTGTTGGTAGTATTGCTTTCATTGCTTCTTTATTCGGTGACGGTGTTGTATACATTTGGTTATTAAACGCATCTGGAATGTCTGGCTTTATCGCATGGGTCGGAATTGCAATTAGTCATTACCGTTTCCGTAAAGCATATATCGCACAAGGAAAAGATTTAAAAGACTTACCGTATAGAGCAAAATGGTTCCCATTCGGTCCAATCTTCGCATTTACACTTTGTATCATCGTAATTTTAGGACAAAACTACGGCGCATTTATGGGTGAAGCAATTGATTGGAACGGTGTACTCGTTTCTTACATTGGTTTACCACTCTTCTTAGTACTATGGTTAGGTTATAAATTTACGAAAAAAACAAAAGTGATTCCACTTGATAAATGTGAATTAAAATAAAGTGAAACGAGCAAACAAATTTGTTTGCTCGTTTTTTGTTACAAACCTCTTTGCTTCCCTATTGCTCCTATTTTTGCCATAATAGAAGAAATATAAATAAAGGTTGGGATACAATGAACATTCGTATTACTGATGAAGCAAAAGCAGCTATACATAGATTAGAACGCGAAGATAAAAAGATCGTTCGCATTAGAGGAACAATGACGAACTCTTGTAGTATTTTCGTTGATGTCGATTTAATTTTGGATACATATAACGCAGATGATGTTGTATATGAAGATGCAGAGCTTATCGTACAAATGGATTCATTCACGAAAGATTACACTGGTGATACAGTGAAACTTGATTATAAGACGACAGGTTTTAGTATTACAACTCCTAGTGAGACGTTAGTTTATGGATTGTCGATTAAAAAATAAAAATTGTTTTTATTTGACCACCGAGGTGAAAAATGGGTAATTATGTTCCGTTAAAATTTTTATTTAGCGAAGAATTAGCAGAGAAAATAGCTGATTCTATTTGTAAACACGATCCTAATTTTTCTAAAAGAATCTTTGTAGATTCTGTAACATGTAAAGTTGAAAATTTAGAGTTAAAACAGCGTATTGAAGTAATTGCAGATGAATTACACAATGCTTTACAAAAAGATTTTAATGCCGCAATACATATATTACTGAAAACATTAGGACCAGAAAATACAACAGAAGTAGGCACGTTTCCAAACGGATATATGTACATGCCTATCACAAAATACGTTGAAAAATATGGTCTGAACGATTTTGAAATCTCATTCAAACAAGAGAGCAAGAAAACAAGTTGAATAAGAACGAGCTTCTTTCGACAATTTGGCTACTCATCATCGCTGGACATGAAACGACAGTTAATTACATAGAGAAGTCAACGTCTTTTTTATTTTAGGGGAACTTGTTTTGTTAATTTGATATTTACAGTTAAGTGAAGTGACATTTGATTCTCATAATCCGTATTATCTGAAGTTAATAAAGTCTATTACACTCTCTTCTTTAGGAACGTTTCCATAATATCTTTCTTAAATTTTTCATAATCAAACTGAAAAGCTACATTATGCGTTTTATAGCCTGGATTAGTAACAAAACGAAAATCTGCAATGCTTTGACCAAATCCTTCTCCTTGATCAGGGATTACTTTAATAGGTACTCTTGAAAGACTAACAGCGTCTTGATTTAGCAAATACCAAACTGTTACAAAATCATGCATAGGACTTCCACTTATACCAGGATTAGACTTGGAATAGAAATTATAATAATAATCTAGCATAGGTTTGATGATGAGCCCTGCAGAATCCTGTGTATTCCGATGAAATGCATCTATTTTCCGGACCATTTCAGGTGTAACAATTGCATGTTGAGTCACATTTAAAGGAATAATTGTCAAGTTCTTTGCATGCTGCAGAATTAAGTTTGCTGCATAAGGGTCTGCATAAAAGTTAGCTTCAGCCACGGCAGTTACGTTACCTGGATAGAAAAAAGCTCCCCCCATGCAAATGCATTCTCTTACGTTTCGCATTGTTTCTAAATTCAATACAAAAGTTGTAGCTAGCGAAGAAAGTCTCCCTAAATTGATAATGGTAAGATCTTCTAAATTTGATTGTATAATTTGATAAATATCATTTAGAGAATAAACTGGATATGAAATTTCAGGAGGAATGATAGGTCCTAATCCGACTTTTCCATGTACTTCAGGGAAATACTGAATTAATATACCTGTCAACGGTACAGAAGCACCAAGGAATACAGGTATCTCTTCTCTTCCTGCAATGTACTTCAAATAGTTAATATTTCTTATTACATTTTCTCTCGATACATTTCCATAATCGGCTACAATTCCTAAAAGTTGAATGTCTTTACGAAAAAAGGTGTACAGTATAGCAAACGCATCATCAATCCCTAAATCTGTAAACAGGAGAACCTTTTTCGGCATATCTCTTCCTCCAAAATTTATAGAATCCTACTTTCACTAATGATGTAGTGAGTAGACTACACTTGTATGTATATATTTTATGTATTCTTAAAGAGTGGATTCTATTCACTTGAAATAGTTTTGCTTATCTAAATCTGATATTATATTCAAGCACAAAATACATAAGGGTATTAGAGATATGGAAAAATCTGTTGTTATTGAGGAATTTACATCGGATTGGGCACTACAATTAGGGCTCACCATATCAAAAAAGAAAATTGTACGTTTAGACACAAAATTAACATATTTTGATTAGCTCCCTGTACGTTAAGGAATTAGTTTCTATATTTGAGGAGATGTATGTGACAGGTGTATATTTAGGGGAATCTAATATTCACCATTCAAATATGATAGAATAGAAGTATATCCAAAACGGAGGAATAACAAATGAACTCAAACACAAAACAGTTTATTTATGATATCCAGCAAAGAAAGAACAATTATATAGAAAATGCTCTAATAGCAATACAACACCCTAAAAAAGAGCAATCTGAACAGGTCATTCAAAATATAGTAGAGAAGATGGATATGATGATTAGTCTAGTTACTACGTACATGAGGATTGAATCTGGATCTACGGAAGAATTAAAAGAACTTCAGAAAGAAATTATCCATGCTCAAGCATATATCCAAAAACGAAAATTTGAAGAAACACAGAGATAAAACCCTGTGTTTTTATTTGATTTATAATGCTAATCTATTATAAATCAAATTACATGTGATTATTGTTTTAGCATAATCCATACAATTTGTTGAATGCGTACAATATATGGCACCGTATCTTCAATGAGCAAATGATCTAGTTTCACATCCTTTAATTTACCTCTTATATTGCCTCTTACAGTTTCAATAACCACATGTTTACCAATTACTGATTGTAATGTCTGATATACATAGGGATTAGGCACACTTACCATATTTTGTTTACTAAAGTCATTTCCCTCCAAATAACTCATTCTATAAGACTCCTTTCTAACTTGCATTCTTTCTACTAATATATGATATAAATCTTATAAATATGCTAGAAGGATAATTCATTATATGGACGGAAATAACATTTTAATAGGGTACGGTTTCTATTTCTACATTGCTAAAAAAATGATTTATATAAAGTTACTTTTACTAGTTAATAGGAGATGATAAAGGGATATTTTGAATATACATCTAGGTTGTTCCTTTCTGGTTATGTATCATTTTAAATACGCCCTTTATTAGAATAGTGCTCATACTTTTTTTGAGATTCTTTCGTAATACGTGCGTTAAGTAAAATTGCTAACAATAAAAATACTCCATATTTTCCGCCTGTAGCTCCTATGATAATCACACTACTACAAACAAGTACAATTAATAGGATAAACGAAACTAAATAAATACGATCATAATTCTTTGACATCTTCTCGTATTTTATGCGTTCTTTCCTTGCATCCATTTTAATTCCTCCTTTAGATGATCCATTTCACTCTCAGATAAATCTCGCCCTTAAAAAGGAAACAATCTATCGTTTTAAATAATTAGTTTGTTTTTTTATCAACTAATTTATATAACGTAAAAAGAAATCCTACCAATATTAAGCTTTCCACCATGATAATCTCCATCCTCTCCTTCCTTTTAACCCCAACACATCAGATAAAAGTTATGTATATCCCATATTAGCTGCAGCAAGCAAAAAGGATCCCCTTTTCTTAAAGGCTGATCCTTTTCTCCTTGCATGCAACTATTTTTACCTATTCTTGATTAATTAGAATAATAGCTGGTCCATCTACACGAATTCCACCAACTTCGATTTTTTCATAAGGCTCAACTGTAATAGAAATAATCCCTTCTCGCTTCTTTAATTCATTACTTAATTCTTTTGTTAACATTTTTTTCATGTGCGGACTCCTTCTTACTGCTTAATTTACTATTGTTATGTAAATAAAATAAAAAATGGTTTCTTGGTCTGGAAACCATTTTTTGTAGTTTACCATATGGTGTTACCAGTTCGTTTATCAATTTTACGTAAAGAAGATAAACAATTACTATTCACTGTCTCAGTAGATGTAAGGAACTCTTAAAGCTGGCGGTGAGATTGATTGTTTTTTCTTCTAGAAATAATGACTTAGATAGTATATTACCTAAAACAATGAAAGCCCTACCTCTCTTTCATCCTTACGGCTCCTTGTCCGTGCCAGTGTGAATCAGGATTGCAAAAATCAAGTGACTATTTAATCGAATTATTTAATGAAACTTCGAATGTTCGTAAAATAAATTTAAAAATAAAAATGGATTAGATTGAAGTAATAACAAAAGAGGTTCCTACTCTAAAAGTGAGTTGAAGAAATTGAATGTCTTTGAAATGATTTACTTTTAATACTCATCATATTCTCGAAAAATTCAGGATGTTTTCGGGAGATATAATACATTATCTATAATAAACCTTAACAGAAACTTTTTATTTGATTTTCAGTGATTCCTTTAATTAATTCTAGTTCACTGACCAAAAACTTATATGCATCATCCAACAATTTTTTTTCACTTGTATTCAGTGTTTTTTCTTTCTTCATACGCATTAAATCGCGTACAACTTCAGCACCTTCTTGTATTTCACCCGTTTTTATTTTGTCCGTGTTCACTTTATGCCTTTGTTTCCACGGCAGTAATTTACATGATTCTTCATGCTGAAAAATGTGTATAATGTGTTTTAATGCAAGTATATCCGTAACTGGGCGTATATTCGAATTCAATATTTTACCCGTAGGAATCATGACTTGCATATTACTGATTGACATTTTGATGACATAATACTGTTGTTTTTCCCCTGAGAATTCTTTTTCTTCTATGGCTTCAATTATACCTGCTCCGTGCATTGGATAAACAATGTTATCGCCAATTTGAAACATATAATCCACCTCCATATGTGGTAACCTTTTCAAGCTTAACACATATGTTGTTTTTTATCAAATATTTAATAATATCATAATTTTATTTTAAGTGTCAATTACTTTTTTCTTAAAAAGTTAAATCAAGTAAAACAGCCGCAAAACACCAAAGAGCGTTCCAGATTTCCAATAAAAGAAAAGGGAATTCATACGCGTATCTACTAAATTCCCTAGCTCTTGATCAAAGGACTTTCACTTACTTATCCCGAATATATAAATAATCATTCTCGAAGGAGCGAATTTATATGAATCTATCCGAACACGAAACATAAAACCGTTCCACTTTCATAAGAGGCCCTCCCTTTTTCTTTTCTCATCATTTCATTCATTAAAAAATAGGAGGACAAAATTATGAAACGTGATCCATTATTTTTAACTTTATTAGAAAGTGCAAATACACATTTTAGCGGCTGGGATTTTTCTTTCATTTCAGAGACGGGTCGAATGAAGAGCGAGCCTTTATCTTGGTCATACGACAGCACTGCTTTCCAGCTTATGCAGCGTGCAGAATCAATGCTAGATATGGGCACTGGCGGCGGAGAGTTTTTATCTATGTTACAACCATTCCCGTCAAATATTTATGCGACGGAGGGTTATGCTCCAAATGTGCCAATTGCTCGGAAGAAATTAGAACCTTTAGGGGTTACAGTGATAGAGGTAACGGATGATACTGCTTTACCATTTCAAGATGGTCAGTTTGATTTAATCATAAATCAACATGAATTATATGCCGCCTCTGAAGTAAACAGAATCCTTTCTCCAAATGGAATTTTCCTTACACAACAAGTTGGTGGTCTCGATTGTGCGGAACTAAATGAGCAGTTTAGCGCACCGCTAAATAACGAATTTGCAAATTGGTCTCTCGAAGCAGCATGTAGTGAGTTAGAGGAAAATGGATTTACTATTTTAGAAGCAAAAGAAGAATTCCCTTTCCAATACTTTTATGATATTGGCGCTATCGTCTATTATTTAAAAGCAATTCCGTGGCAAATTCCTGATTTTACTGTTGAAAGGTACTTTGAGGAGTTATATCGTATACATGAGATTATCTTGCAAAAAGGATATTTTGATGTGAAGCAACATCGTTTTATGATTAAAGCGATTCGCAGCTAATAATATAGAATACTAAATAAAAAAAGAGTGCTTTTCTTAAAAGCACTCTTCTTATAGAATTTACCACTCTTTACGTTCATCACAATCACAGTCACGATCATGATTACGTTTGCGTCGACATTTATCACAATCGCAATCACGGTCACGTTTACAACGACATTCATCACAGTCTCTATGTCTGCATCTACAAAACATTAAATCATCCCAAAACCTATTACAATTTCGAAAACGTCTGAAATTACTATTACATCCCATAACTATAATTCCCTCCTCTTTTTAATAAGACTCCCCCTATTCTATGTTTAAAATTCAAAAACAGCTTGTTTACTAGTCTATTTTTTCTACCTATTCTTATCTTAACAACAAATCAGACGCTAACCACGTAAAGGTTGCGCCTACAATCATTAATATTATTTTAATCAAAATATAAATGGTACTTTAAACATGTCTTTTTCTCAGTTAAATATCTAAAGCAATCAACATAAAAATGCCGCTTACTCTTTTTAAAATATTATCTGCTTGAGTATAAAAATAGTTTTTTCACTTATCTTCTATTGAGAAACAAGTTGTTTTTCATATCTTTTGTTCGCATCATCCTCTGCCAAACATACAGTTGTGTAATGAATAATATTCCGGTTATCATACGTGAATATATGCTCTAACTTTTTTTCTTCTGTTAATACTATCGGTAAGTATTTTGGTAAATTGCTAACTACACCTCTATTATCACCATCTAATATCCAATCAATTTCTTTCCATTCTAATAATCCTTCAGCCGTACGAAATGGTGTATTCATCTGCATTTCATCTGGCAAATCAGCAATGAATACATACATTCCTTCACTAGCCTGGGGCTCATCTTTCCCCTTAAAAACAACAGTCCCTTTATACGTTACACTTGAAAGTTCTATGCCCGTTTCCTCAAACGTTTCTCTAATTATTCCATCGTATGGCGTTTCATTCTCTTCTATTTTCCCTCCGACACCATTCCACATCCCCATATTCGGCTTTTTATTTCTATTTAATAGCAGTATTTTATCGCTTTTTCTAATAAAGCAAATTGTGTACTTGTACATATGATCATTTCCTTTCATTTACACATGAGTTATTTATCTTATTTTCAAGTAAAAACCCTCTCCTTACAATTCCTTACCACATAATATATAGTACAACTTTCATGCGTAAACACTTTACGTCAAACGAGAGAATCTTTTTTAGAAAGGAGAATTTAAAATCGATACTATAAGCAATGCATTTTTAAACCAATATTACAACAGCCTTGTGTGGTTAAACGATACACACTGGTTCGGGGTTCCAATCTGTAAACTTCCCTCTGATCTCTTTTTGTATCAAGAAATTATTTATGAATTAAAGCCCGATTTAATTATTGAATGCGGGACTTTTCATGGTGGTAGTGCATTATATTTAGCTTCTATGTTAGATTTAATTGGAAAAGGTCACGTACTTACTATCGATATAACTCCACAGCCAAATCGGCCATCACATAATCGGATTACGTATTTAACAGCATCTTCTGTTTCTGTGCAGGCCATCCAAACAATAGTAAGTATGCGCAAACCTGATGATGTGATTTTAGTTATTTTAGATTCTGATCATAGTAAAGAACATGTATCCAAAGAACTCTTACTATATAAATCTATCGTCACTACTGGCAGTTATATGATTGTAGAAGATACCTCCATTAATGGAAATCCGCTTCTTCCCAATTGGGGTCCTGGCCCGATGGAAGCTGTGGATGAGTTTTTAACTAAAAACAATAACTTCATAATCGACGAGTCTAAACATAAATTTTTCATATCATTTAATCCAAAAGGTTTTTTAAAGAAAATAAAGTGAAGCTTTAATAAGTGGGGTTTTGCTCCTCCCCCACTTATTCTATCATTTTCATTTTTGAAAAAGGATAATATACAAATTCCACCTTGCCAATTATGTTATCTTCTTCAATATATCCTAAGCCATTGCGACTATCTCTACTTACTTCGCGGTTATCTCCCATTACAAATAACTTATTTGGCGGAATTTTTGTCTTTTGAAAGTTATAAAACACTTGTGTGTTGTTAAATAAATCTTTGTTCGTATATGGTTCTTCTTGTTTTTTATCGTTCACATATACCTTTCCGTTCGTTATGTTAATTACATCGCCAGGAAGTCCTATTACACGTTTCACATAATATTTCGATTCATCCTCTTCCTTTATAATGACAATTTCTCCGTGTTGTAAATTAGAAAGACGTACTGCTGCTTTATTTACAAATACGTAGTCTTCTTCATATAAAGTCGGCTGCATCGATTCCCCTTCCACTTTACATAAAGTAAAAGAATGGTAGCCTATTACCATCACAAATATAAATAGTATGTACTTTCCCCAGCCTCTCTTAATCTCCTTTTTCATATCCATTCCCACCTTATAAAGCGCTTTTTAACTCAAAAAATATATCACTGCACAATATGTTTCCATGCAGTGATACTATTTTTACTGTGCCTTGTTCGGTTGTTCTACTGGAATTGAATTTGCATTTGATCTATTTGTTTTTAATTCAAAATACGCATCCAAAATCTCTTTACCAATCGCAGAATTAATTCCTGATTTATCATCATTCACCCATGGTACAACAACTGAAAAAGCTACTTCCGGATCAGCATCATATGGTGCATAACCGGCAAGAGTTAAATTATAACATTTTTTTCGGTTGTAGTTCTCATCTCTTCCAATATCACTTTCTCCACCATATACTGTCTCAGCTGTTCCTGTTTTTCCGGCTGGTTTATATGGTAACCCTTTAAACGTTCCGGTACCTGTTCCGTCAGCTTCTTGAAAAACTCTTCTAAATCCTTCTTTTACATGATTAATGTACGAAGTGTCCATATCCACTCGATTTAATACAACTGGTTCAATCGACCGAACGACTTTTCCTACATCCTCTGGTCTATTCGGTTGTTCTCTAACTTCTTGTACAATTTGTGGTTTCATTCGGTAACCGCCATTTGCAATTGTGGAAATATATTGCGCAAGCTGAAGCGGCGTGTATGTATCATACTGTCCAATCGCGTAATCAAGTAAAAATCCGGGTATGTTATCAGTTCTACCTACTTGACCGATTGCTTCATTTGGCAGATCAATACCAGTCGACACACCTAGGCCAAATTGTCTAAAATAGTAGCGCATTTTATTAAATGTTTCTTGTTTAATATCTAATGGATTATTTGGGACATAATTAATGCCTGCCATTTTTAAAGCTGTATTAAACATATAAACGTTCGATGAAACTTGTAAAGCTCTTAAATCATCAATATCCCCAAATTCTTTCCACGATTTCTTTGGCTTAGAACTTCCTTTAAAATACATTGGTGTATCAAAGAAATGTGTATATGGCTTAATCGCTTCTGTTTGATATCCAGCTAATAAAGTAGCACCTTTTACAGTTGATCCTAACTCATAAGAACTTGTCATCGTTCCTAATGCATAATCTTCTATTTGCATACCGCCATCTTTATTTACAATTTTCTTTCCTGCCATTGATAAAATTTGACCGTTTTTCGGATTCATCATTACTACGAACGCACGATCCATCATCGGCTCTGCAGCATGAAAAGCTCGTAAATTCTTTTCAAGGCTTCCCTCTACTTTTTTCTGTAAATCCATATCGACTGTTAACATTAAGTTATTTCCACTTTTTCCTTCGGTCACTTTTTCTGTTCGAACAATTTTCCCTGCTTTATCCATAATATTTTTAGACTGTTCTTTCGTTCCATGTAGTGCATCTTCGTATTGTTTTTCAATGTAACTTTTACCAATACGATCGTTTCGATTATACTCACGAACTAAATAATAATCTAATTGTTCTCTTGGCAACCCTTCATTTTCATTAGAAACGCTACCTAGTATAGAGCGAAGTATTTTATCATTTGGGTATTCACGTTCCCAATCTACTGTCGTATCTACCCCCGGTAAACTTGCCAATCTTTCACTAACGACAGCATATTCATTTTGACTTACATCTTTTTTAACGATTTGCGGTGTCATTTTATATCCCGCATTCATTTTGCTTTTAATTACTAATACTTCTATATCTTCCTTTGAAAGCTCATTTAATTCTTCTTGTGTAATTCTTTCCCGGCGCAGTTCTTCTACTTTTTTATCTAATTCTTTTCCTTCTATTTCTTGCCTTCTAAATTTACTCTCATCTTCTTTCGTTACTTTCGCTGCTGCCCGCTTTTCATTTAACTGCATCCAAAAATCTTTCTTATCTGTCTCTGTTAACTTATCCATGTCCTCTTGCGACATTTCAATCAGCTTGGCTAAATCTCTTGCTACTTGTAAAACTTCTTTCGAGTCTACTCCTCTCATTTTCGTATATGTAACGGTTCGCAATGGTTTATTATTTACAATAACGTGACCTTGCCGATCAAACATTTTCCCTCTAGGAACGGGAGTGCTTACCGTTACATCTTCCTTTTTGTTTACTTCATTTCTATACGTTTCTCCATCAATGATTTGTACTTTACCTAATTGAATTATAATAGCTGAAAATAAAAGAAAGACAATAAAAAATAGTACATTTAACCGAAATGGAATATGAGTCTTTTTCTTTTTCGATTGTTTTTTCTGCTCCTTTTTCTGCCTCATTTCGCTCCCTCGCTTCATTCTATTAACATTTCTACGCAAAATCATTATGTATCAAATTTATTTATATGATATATATAGAATTTTATATTAATTACAGAAGAAATAAAAGATTTAATTTTCAGTTTTTTAATTCATTATCCTATTTATTACCATTCCCTTAATGCACAATAACATGAATATTATTCTAAAAGAAAAATGAGGCAAATTGATTTTTATACCATTCGTTTACATTTATTTGTATACTAAAGAAATAAATTCATAAAAGACATTACTTAAGGAGAGAACGAAAATGACAGATTCGTTTATCATACATACTAATACGCCACATTGTTTAAACTTTATGATCTACATTCAAAATATTTATCTCAATCAAAAAGGAAAAAAAGAAAATTTTCGTTTTCCTTACATAACAAAAACATTACATTTCTCCACTGACTTTAAAACAAATTTCAAAGAATTATGGCTGACTCTTCGTAAGTAAACTGCTAACGACAGATATGATTTACAAATTTTTCACGAGGAGAATCATATATTTTATGAGAAGCTTTTTGACGTTAATTTATGTGACGAGGAATCATTTAAAGAATTAATATGTAGTTTTAAAGTATGGTGGACTAGCATAGCAGGTCAGCTTTCAATTGAATATTCCGTAAGTAATTATAGTAAACAACTTTATAATGACTTAGTTTTATACCTAAAACAACACCAAATAAAACCTTCACAACAGCTACATATTAACTTACTTTATGACGACTGTGTATTCGTTAAAGAAAATATTACTTCTTATTCTGCCATTTTACCTACCAAACTCTTTTTTATAAATTATAGAGATGGTGTTACTACATTATCGAAATGTTTTCATATGGCTTAAAACAGCGATTACTCAAATAAAAAAGTGAGGTAGATACCTCACTTTTTTCGATAACTTATTTCATTGAAGATACTCCTTCAACAAATTCGCCAATTTTATTTTGAAAAACAAAATCAAAGTTATATTCTTGCCCAGTTAACTCTTCATTTACTAAGATCGTTGTTGCTCCTATTTCCCTCTTTGCGATTTCCGGGAATGAAGCGACGGGTTGTACTTTTAATGAGGTTCCCATAACGATAAGTACATCTGTTTCATATAAACGTGTTATCGCATTTTGATATTGCGGCAATGTATCTCCGTATAAAACAACATCTGGATTTAAGATGAAATTACACTTCTCGCAGCGAGGCACTTCATGGTCAATCATATACTGCAAGTCATATCCCGCTTTACACTTCGGACAATGTGCAGTTTGAAGTGTTCCATGTAAATCAATGACATGCTTACTGCCACCTAATTGATGTAAACCGTCAATATTTTGCGTTAAAATCGTAATATCTTTCCCTTGTTCTTCTAGCTCAGCTAAAAAGCGATGTCCACGATTTGGTTTATATTGATGGAACGTATTAATTTGAAAGATTTCTTTATAATGCTTCCAAAATTCTTTCGGACTTCTGTTATAGTACCCTCTCGATAAGTACATCTCCACATTCGCATCAGCATACAATCCATTTGCATTTGCTGAACGAAAATCTGGGATACCACTTTCCGTACTTGCACCAGCGCCTGTTAATACTGTAATTTTCTTCGCTTTTTCTAAAATTGAACGTACTTCTTCAAACTTCACAAAAATCACCTCTATGTATATTGCTATACTTATTATACCAGTTGTTTACAGGAGGTGTTGTACAATTCATTTTACTTAATGCGTTGCGCCCCCAACCTCTACAATATCTACTTCAACTGTCATCGTTACTTCGATTGCCAATTCGATCCCCTTACTAATAGTAGAAAGTGACATACTCGGTTGCCCTGGATAGTTACTTGCTTGTTCTGGTAAAAACGGAATGTGAATGAATCCGCCTTTTATTTTCTTATCATGTTTCTCTAGTTCATGCATAAGTCCATAGAATAAGTGATTACAAACGAATGTGCCTGCCGTTTGTGAAACGGAAGCTGGTATACCTTCTTCTTGAAGTCTTTTTACGATTGCTTTCATCGGAAGCGTAGACCAATAGGCAATCGCTCCTTCTTCTACGACCGGTACATCTACCGGCTGATTCCCTTCATTATCAGCAATTCTTGCATCATCGATATTAATTGCGATACGCTCTATCGTAATATCTGGTCTGCCCCCGGCTTGTCCAATACATATAATCATTTCAGGGTTTAGTTCTTCTATATACTCTTTTAATACGCTGATTGATTTTTGGAATACTGTTGGTACTTGTTTACTAATAATCTTGTACTCTCCGATTGTTTTTTCATGCAAACTTTTTGCGACTTCCCAAGCTGGATTGATGCTTTCTCCGCCAAACGGATCAAACCCTGTTAATAATACTGTTTTCATAGTTTTTCCCTCCTAATTAGAAACGATATACTAGGCCGTACATAATAAACATATTGATAATAAAGATTGAAAGAGCTATTGGTACTTGTGCTTTAATAACTGCATTTTTATCTTTTAGCTCTAAAAGCATTGCTGGAACGATATTAAAGTTTGCTGCCATTGGAGTAAGCAGCGTTCCGCAATACCCAGCGAACATACCGAGTGCTGCCATAATTGCGGGGTTTCCTCCGTGCATTTGAACAATTAAAGGTAAGCCAATTCCGCCAGTAATAACGGCAAACGCTGCGAATGCATTTCCCATTACGACTGTGAACAGCATCATACCTAAACAATATGCCATAACAGCAACGAACGGATACTCTGTCGGTAATACTTGTCCGACTAAATCAGAAACGACTTGTCCAACGCCAGATTTCGCGAAAATACCGCCAAGTGCTGCTAACATTTGTGGTAAAATGACAGCCCAGCCGACAGCTTGTAATAGTCTGCTTCCTTCTTGAACAGGCGTTGTTATTTTCGATTTTGTAATACGCATCGCGGCAATGAATGCAAGTAATGCCCCAAGTGCTAATGCAACTAATGTGACTTTATCCGGATCAACAAGAGAAACATTTCCCCATTTAATTTTCCCTAACGTTAACGTACCGATAATTGTAAAAATAGGAATTAATAGTGCGGGCATGAAAACTTTATTTTTTAATTTCTCCGCATGTTTCACACGTTCTTGTACTGGTACTTCTTTCTCTTCTGATTTTGTTACTTTATTTAATGAAGCTAACACGACCATAGCGAGCACGATACAGCCAACGTAAAATGAAGGGATTACATTTCCGAATAAAAACGTAACTGCAAATAACGCCCAAAACAAGCTAGAGCCAAATCGATTTGGATGTTCACGATCAAATGCAATACGAACGGCGATAAAGGCAACGATTATACCTAATACGTAATAAATTGTATCCATTGTGATGATGTTCATTTTATATTGCCTCCTTCTCTTCTTTTTCTTTTGATGTCATCGTTTTCGCTATATATTTATCAAATCTTCTAAATCTGATCCAGCTTACAATAAGTGCTGATATTGCAGTTGGAATGCCCCAAAGTGCCATATCCCATACACCGACATGCATACCTACTGAATCGAAGAATCCTTTCATTAGTAAAATAGCACCAGTCGCGATAAATATATCCTCTCCGAAAAACCAAGCTGTATTTTCCGCAGCTGCTGCGTTTGCTTTAATCTTTTCTCTTAACTTCTCAGGTAACTTACCATATTTACCTTGCGCAGCCCCTTCTGCCATCGGTGCAACGAGCGGTCTTACTGTTTGCGCATGACCACCAATGTTCAGTCCAAGTGCTGCTGATGATTCTCTTATCGTAAAATATGACATTAATACTCTTCCAGTTGTTGCTCCTTTTGATTTCGTTATAAGTGCTTCTGCTCTTTCTTTTAAACCGTAACGCTCTAAAATTCCGATTACCGGTAAAGTTAATATAATTGGCATAGACATATATCTATTTTCTATGAAAAATTTACCGAACATGCTAATCACATCATAAAAGCTTAATCCTGAAACCATACCAGTAACAATACCTGCAACCATAACTACTAAAAGTGTATTTAATCTAAATAAAAAGCCCACTGCAACAAGTAGTATTCCGATTAATTTAATCATCCCAGCACTTCCCCCTATTTTTTATTTCGGTGCACAAATAGAAATACCATTACGTTCGAATATTCTGTATATTCTTCCCGCAAATTGTACTGCTTTTTCTCCATCACCGTGTAAACAAATCGTCTGCGCCTGAACTGCTACTTCCTCTCCATTGACCGAATTCACATGGCCTTCTTTCACCATTTGAAGCACTTGCTTTATCGCTTCGTCTTCATCTTTTATAAGCGCATTTTCTTCTGTACGGCTCGTTAATGTACCATCTTGCTTATATGTACGATCCGCAAAAGCCTCTTGTACGAGAGTTATATTGTATTTTTCCGCAGCCTGTATAAACGCCTCGCTATTTGCTAATCCGTAAAATAATAGACATGGATTCATATAATATATTGCCTTTGCGATTGCATCTGCGATTTCCGGATTAGACGCCGCCATATTATATAAGGCACCGTGCGGCTTTACATGCTGCATTTTCCCGCCAGCTGCTTTTACAAAACCGTCTAATGCACCAATTTGATATAAAACATAATCGTATACTTCACTTGCTGAAACGTTCATGTTCCTTCTACCAAATCCAATTAAATCTGGAAATCCAGGGTGTGCCCCTATCGCAACGTTATGCTGCATTGCCTTTTCAACTGTTTGCCGCATAACGGACGGATCACCCGCATGAAAACCACAAGCAACATTTATAGAGGAAACGAACGGAAGAATCTCGTCATCATTCCCCATTTTATAAGCGCCAAAACTTTCTCCTAAATCACAATTCAAATCAATTGTAGTCATGATATTTCCCTCCTGCTCTCAGCTTCGTAAAGCGATGAATTTCTTTAATAGATTCATATTTACTTCTTGTTCTATGGACAATTGTTCCGCTTCTTCAAGCGTAATTTTCTCAAAAGAAACATAGTCCCCCGGCTTTAGCTGGGCAAGAAGAGGTAAATCTACTGAAATGATATTTCCCATTCTCGGATAGCCACCTGTCGTTTGCCTATCTGCCATTAATATAATCGGCTGTCCACCATTAGGAACTTGAATGGTTCCAAATGTAACAGGACTCGATAAAATCTCTTTTTCTTCAATCCTATTTAAAACTTCTCCCTCAACCCTATAGCCCATACGATCAGCATAATTAGATACCTTATACTCTTTCATAAAAAATGCCTTTTTACTTTCTTCTGTAAATTGATCATATCCAAAGTCAGTTATGACACGAAGCTTAGGATGTTTCTTATACTTTGGTAGTACGCTGTTGCTAATTGCCCATTTCGTTTTTATTCTCTCATCTTTTTGTAAGTCTTGAATGAAACGATTCGCCATTGCTGGTTGTGCACCAATTTGGAAGTAGTCACCCTTTTTCAACATTCTTCCTTCTATACCGCCAATCGCAGCACGTATGTACGTACTTTTACTTCCCATAGTGCGATCAATATGGATGCCACCCGCAAAAGTCACATACGCTCTGCAACCACTTTTCACTTTTCCAAAACAAAGCATACTACCTTCTTCCGCTAAAATGGGACGCCATAACGGGATACATTCTCCATTCAATAACGGTTCCATATCTGCTCCGCCAATCGCAAGTAAAGTCGTTTTCTTTATTAACAATTTAGGTCCCATAATCGTCATTTCGAGTCCCGCTTCATTCTCTTCATTACCGACTAACATATTGATCATCCGAAGTGCACTTTGATCCATAGTCCCGCCAACTGGTACACCGTATTGTTGATAATGAGATCGCCCTAAATCTTGGACTGTTGTAAACATTCCTGCATGCAAAACTTCTACATCCATTCTTCAGCCCCCTCAAATGATACGTACTCTTCCTTCGTTATTGGGATAAATCGTAAATACATACCACTTTGAATATATGTTGGTATTTCTTCTTCTGGATTAAATAATGAAATAGGAGTTCGGCCGATAATATTCCATCCTCCTGGTGTTTCAAGCGGATATATACCTGTTTGATTTCCGCCAATACCTACTGAACCAGGAGAGATTTGTAACCGTGGTATTTCTTTTCTAGGTGTTTCTAATTCTTTTGATAGTCCTCCTAAATACGGGAACCCTGGTGTAAAACCTAGCATATATACAAAATATGTAGTTTCACTATGTATTCGAATCACATCTTCTACTTGTAAACCTTTATAATGCGCAACCTCTTCTAAATCAGGTCCATATTCTCCCCCGTAGCACACTGGTATAGAAATATGTTTCACATCCTGTTTTACTTCTTCTTTATAAGAATCACAAAGCTCCTTTATATACTGGTGAACGTAATCATATGGCCTTTCACTTCTCTCATTTCTCTTCCATACTTCGTATACATTGTAGTAAACAGCTAATGAAGTAAACGACGGAACGCACTCAATCATTCCTGCAAACGGATGTTGCTGCAGTGCTTGAAATAACCGCTGTACTTTCTCATATATATTCATCTTAATTTCTTCACCAAATGTAACAATAATTGCTTGATCCCCTAACGCAGAAAATTTCATCCTACTCCCTCTTTCTATGCCAAAAAGCCGAGTTCTTTCGAAATGCGATTCGCTGTCTCTTTCACCTTCGCGATAAAATATGAAATGTTACTTTCGCTGTACTCAATTGCTAATCCCGAAATACTAATGCCTGCTACAACCGTTCCATCGCTCGCAAAAATAGGCGCTGCTATAGCTGCTGTATGATTTTCTAACTCAGAATAACTAATTGTGTAGCCTTCCTTTTTTGCCATTTGCAACACTTCTAACAATTGGTTCTTATCCACGATTGTTCCATCTGCAAACTGTTTTAAATCCACTTCCTCTATGTATCTCCGTTTCTCTTCCTCAGAGAAATACGATAGTAAAATTCTCGGACATGCACCAGCATAAAGCGGCGCTCTTCTTCCAACCGCCGTATACACGCGTACCGGCTGAACACCTTCCATCTTTTCAACATAAATTGCGTCATTACCATCTTGAATTATTAAATTAACTGCCTGTCCTAAACTATCTCTAAGTTCTTTCATATAAGGAATTGCTATATTTCTTACTGATAATCGTTGTGAAACAAGTTGACCGAACCGTAAAAAAACGACTCCTAAACGATATTTCCCCTTCTCGTTTTTTTGTAAAAAATCCATCTCTTCCAACGAGCCAATTAAACGATAAACAGATGTTTTCGGCATATTTGTAAGCTGAACCATCTCTGTTAAACTGAGCTCTTCATGCTCATAAAACAATTCTAAAATATCCATTGTCTTAACTGCCGTTTTATTTATACTCATTCTCTCTCCCTTTCGTTCCGAATTTCAGAACTTAAATTCCATTTTTCGAAACAAACATATAATTTAAAATTATAAAATATTCTTTCAATTCATTCAATAGATTTTAAGCAAATAAAAAAGTATGGAAGAATATCTCTCCCATACTTCACTACACTTTATAACGCTCTTACTTGTTTCAACGGCCAGAAAACAGCTTGTCCTTTTCCGACAATCTCATCTTCTGAAATAAAGCCAAACATGCGACCATCCTTAGAAACTTCACGATTATCCCCTAAAACAAATACTTGGCCTTCTGGCACTTTCGTTTTCCCTGTGATTTGTTCTAACGTAAAGTCTGGAGTTAATACTCGGCCTACTGCTTTTTCTTTAAACTCTTTTAAATATGGTTCTTCCATCGCTTTTCCGTTTACATATAAAACATCATTTTTATACTCAACTGTATCACCTGGTAAACCAATTACTCGTTTTACTAAATCGTATCCTTCTTTGCCGTGGAAGACGATAATATCAAAGCGTTCTAATCCACTTATACTATACCCAATCTTATTTACGAGAACTCGTTCATTATTTTCTAAAGTGGGCATCATTGATTCACCTTGTACTAAAGAAGGTGTAAATAAAACGCCGCGAATAATAGCAATTAATACAAGGGTAAACCCTATCGTCTTAGCCCAAGAGAATAATTCTTTCTTCGTATTTTCCTTCATCGTTTCTCCTCTTTCTTAAGCACTTATTTTATTATTTCAACTAATTCTTGTACTAAATTAGAATCTATTTCAGAAAAACATGATTTTCCTTCTCTTACCGCTGTACCGACATGCGCTTGCGAAATTCCAGTTTCATCTAGCAATCGCTTTATACTTTCTTTCGTCACGCCAGCTCCAGCTACAAGCTGAATTTGACCATCACTTACTTTTTGCATTTCTGTAAGCACCGGAATATTTTCTACTATATTTCCTTGTCCACCTGAAGTTAAAACGTGAGTTACTTTATGAAACTTCTTTAAAGTTCTCATCGCTTCTACTGGATTTTCTATATCATCTATCGCACGGTGGTACGTTACATTTATTCCATCTACAACAGATAGTAAGTCCGCTAATTTCTCTTCATCCACTTCATTTTGTTCGTTTAATACGCCTAATACTACACCAGCTGCTCCTAACTTCTGCGCAACTATAATATCTTCTTTCATCATTTCAATTTCTTCTTCCGTATATGTAAAAGACTTCGCATGCGGACGAATCATAACATGAATTGGTATACTCACCGCTTCTACCGCTTTTTTTATAAAAGCATAACTTGGTGTTAAACCACCTTCTGTATAAGATGAAATTAATTCAATCCGCTTTCCGCCAGCACTTTCAATTCTTTTTACATCTTCTAAACATGTTGCAATAACCTCTAGCATGAGATGACCTCTTTTCGTGCTTTTTTCTTATTATAACATTAGTAAAAATAAGAAGCCTAGCTTTCTCCTTTAAAACTTAAAAAAGAAGAATGAAAAGAAAGATTTTTTATTGGCAACGATTATTGGTAACATCCTATTATTCATGTACACTCCTACCATAATGAAAAAGCCCGTCATTTTGACGGACTTTTCTAATTTCAAGCTTTTCTTTCCTCAGTTTTCATATCAATGCCTAATTGATCTTCCAATAACTTTACACCTTTCTTTGTAAGATGGACAGCTCGGTTCTTATCCGTTTTCGTAATCCATCCCTGTTCAAAAAGCAGCTTTGCAATTGCAGATCCTAACCAACCAGCAATATGGTAGCGTCGTTCACTCCAATCAAGACAAGGTTTTGCAAATACCCTCCTTTTTATATCTGCCTTATCAATATTTATTCCAAAATTCAGAAACCATTCCTTACCTTGTTCTGTTACAATGTATTCTCCATCCTCTAAAATTATAAATTTCCTATCAAGTAATTTTTCAGTTATCTCTACACCAAGTTTGCCTGCCAGATGATCATAACAAGTTCGAGCATAACGAATTTGTTTTAGTTGACCTGATTGTTTTAAAGAGCGAACTTGAACTGTTGGTGCGATTGTCCCTAACTTTTCAAGCACTTCTGCAACTTCTTGATTAGCAAGTCGATAGTAACGATGTCTACCATGTTGTTCAACTGTAAGTAGATTCCCCTCTACTAATTTAGAAAGATGGGAACTAATCGTTGGATGTGACACTTTTGCCTTATAAGCCAATTCGCTAGCAGGTAGTGCCTGATTATTCATTAGACAATCTAAGATAATTGCTCTTGTAGGTTCAGCAATTAGTTTAGCTATATATGAGATATTCGGATATACATTCATATTTCGATGATACCCTAACTATTAAACTGATACAATTATTTTAAGTTTAATAGTAAAGGAGAATGTATTATGAATGCAATTGATCTTAGTATATTAAATTTGAAAGAAACGAGAAGGCGCTCAGAAAAATTATGGAATTCTCTTCCCGATAATTTTCTTAATTGGAAGCCTGATCATGAAGCTATGTCCTTTGGTGAGATGATTCGTCATGTATGGAGCTCAACTTTTTACTATCATATGATTTTAAAAAACAACGGCTCAATAAATGATATACATTTCCCGTATGATGACGAGCCAATTACTTGTGTAAAAAAGGAAATTGAATTGGCACAATCGTACTTTACTGACTTTATAGAATATGTTCAATCCATAAGCATAGCTGAGCTAGATTTAACCCTTATTGATCGAAGCGATGTTGGCTATCAAAGATATTTAGGCGACATGCTATTACGAATTGCCTATCATGATGCGGTCCATGCTGGTCAATTTTTACAATATTTACGAATGATAAACTTAGAAAGACCATTAATTTGGGATTAAATACGAAAAATGTTTATACAGCCTCCAAACTGGCATTACAATAAGAATTTTTCAACAAGAAACAATCACAAAACCATGATAATCATTTATATTAAAAACCTACATCTCAACCAAGTGCTTCATACACATAAAAAGCACGGGTTTGATCACTAATCAAACCCGTGCTTTCAAAACAACTATATTATCCATAAACAATAAAATGTAAGCTTTAAAAACTACGACCGAAACGCCGCATCCGCCAGCATAGACAATGTTGCATCATCCATCGGCGGGTTGTGTAATCCTGCTCTGACGTTTAAATAGTAACGATGGAGCGGATTTTTTTCCGATAAACTTTTTGCTCCTACGATGCGCATCGATTTATCCACTATAGATATCGCCGCATTTGTTACAGCATATTTCACGGCTGCTAATTCTGCTTGCAATGATAGTTTATCTTCTGCTTCATCGTATTTTTTCGCAATTTGATATAAAAAGACACGAGCTTGCATAAGCTCAAGTTCTAATTCTCCAACTAATCTTCTAACATTCGGCAATAAACTAATAGAATGATTTAAACTATTTGGCTTGTATGATCCCGCAAATTGAACTGCATAATTTCTTGCTGATTGTGCAATTCCTAAATAACATGCTGGTATATGTAGCAACCAGCCAATACCCTTTTGTTTTACTTTCCCACCCTTTATATCTGTAAAAAAACGACTTTCTATCTCTACATTTTGTAAGACAAGGTCGTGACTAGCAGTCCCCCGCATCGCAACGCTATCCCACGTTTCTTCAATGGATACACCGAGCGTATTTCTTGGAATGACAAACTCACCAACTTCTTCACGGCCTTCAATACTCGCTGAAATAATAAAATAATCAAGTACTGGCGCCATCGTTGTAAAAGTTTTTCTTCCATTTATAATCCACTTCTCGCCTTGTTGAATCGCTATTGTTTCTGGCTTACCACCACGCGTCGGACTCCCTGTTTTTGGCTCTGTTGCTGCCCTGTTAAAGAGCGCACCATTGCGTACTTCTTCGCAAAACCATTTGAACATATCATCATCCCAAGAGCGATTTTCCGCTAGCTCTTTCAAAATACCAAGATGCCAGCCAATCGATAATGCAGTAGCTCCGCAGCCTTCCGCGATTTTTTCTTGAAATAAAACGAAGTCATATAAAGAAATCGCACTACCACCAAATTCCTTCGGTAACGTTAATTTCGTATATCCGATATCTTTCAAATTATTTATATTTTCATACGGAAATGATCCTAATTCACTTAGTTGATGCTCCCTTTCCATGAACTTCGGAATCAATTTATTTATTTTCTCAATAATTAAAGACTGTTCTTCTGTTTCAACAAATGAGAGTGCCATACTATAATCTCCTTTATCCCGCTATTTGCGGGCAGTAAAACTCTCACCTAAAAATTTAGGTGAAGCAAAGAAGTTAGGTGGAAGATCAACTGCCCGTAAACGCCCGATTGGTTCAACTAATAATCAGTGGGGTGGCCCCGCCACTGATTAAAGTTTCACTTTATGCTCGATTCATAAACCGTTCATTTTGTCATTATGATTATATGAAGCTACCTCTCTATTGTTTCACTATTCCGATAAAAATACAATGTTTTTGACTAATAAGAAAAGTTCCTATTTAACGATAGGTTCTTTTCTTATTAGTCTCCCTTCAATGCCTTTAACGGCAAAGAGGTTACATATCCAATATACGAGAATAATTCTTTAAAGAAGAATGGTATTTCTGTATCTAACGTTTTATATGCTGATGTCGGCGTTGGTGAAGCATATGCTTCAATATTAATATGTTTTGCGATTCTCATTGCGCGTTTCATATGAAGTGGATCACTTACAATCGTGTATGTGTGTATTCCGTTCTCTATTCCAACTTGCTTCGCATTCTTTAAATTTTCTTCAGTGAAAAGGGATTTTGTTTCAATTAAAATATCTTCCTCTTTTACACCTTGTTTCATTGCATATACTCTTGCAGTACGTGCTTCCTCAAGTTCTGCCTCGAACTTTGTACCACCTGTAAAAATAATCTTTTTAATATTTCCGTTCCTATATAAAGAAATCGCATGATTAATTCTTTCTTTAAATACAGGAGATGGTTTTCCGTTCCATGAAGCTGCGCCTAGTACGATACCAGCATCCGTTTTCACGTCATCATTTGCTTTAAAACGATAACTCCAAATATCGTAAGCTGCATAACTTACATATAAAATAGCAGAACAAATCATTAGTAAAAATACTTGAAAGATTCGTCTTTTCTTACTCTTCTTATTTTCTTTCATTTGTAATTGCCTCCGTACATCATCCATACTTCTATAAAAAACATTTATATCAAATCGTTTTGTTTGAGTTTATTTAAAAGAAGGAACTTTACTTGTTATTTATATATAAAAGGGTTTTCATTTAAAATTGAGGATTATCAATTCATTTTCATTTGCGGTTTTCATTACATTTTTTAAATTCATAAGTTTATTACCATACAACTACATTGTAACGAATTTTTTCTCAGAAGGGAACGATGAAACAAAAGGAATTAAAATAAAGTAGCATTTTGTAAGAAAAAAGGTATATTTTTCATACCTCACGAACAATATACCTTTCAAAACACGAATTATAACTTTTCTTTATATAACTCTAATTTTTCTAACAATTGTTCTTTTACGCCTGGCCATTCACTCGAGATAATACTGTACACCACCGCATCTCTCACATAACCATTCGGTAATTTTCTTTCATTTCTAAGCACACCCTCTTTTACTGCGCCTAACCTTTCAATTGCTCGTTGTGCTTTTTCATTTCTTGCATCCGTCTTAATTTGTACCCTAAGCATATGCAGTTTTTCAAAAGCGTACTGGAGAAGCATATACTTACACTCTGTATTTATACTCGTACGTTGCACACTCGGATGATACCACGTTTGCCCTAACTCAACTGTCTTATCTTCTACTGAAATATTATATAAACGTGTACTTCCTACAATCTTATTCGTCTGTTGATCTACGACTATGAAAGGTATTTGATTACCTCTTCCGTAACCCTTTATCGCTTTTTGAACGTATTGTTGCATATCTTGCACACTATCCATTTTAGAGATTAAATACGCCCAAATATCCCGATTTCCTTCTACAATCGAAAACAAAGTTTCGACATCAGTATTATCCATTAACCGCAACTTTGCTCTTTCGTGAATAATTTCCATTTGTAAGCCCCCTTTGTTGTTACTATAACATACCATCAATATCGTTTTATTAATATATAAAAATATTTTTGCATCGTAAACATGTAGTACATCTAAAAATAAAAAATGCGATGCCTTTATTCAAGCATAGCACTTATAATTTCGCACTACCTACGATTTTACGATAAATATTCATTTACACAAGTTAGTAAACGTCATATATTTAGAACTTACATTGTAGTTCAAAGCAACAAATAAGCAATCGGCGTAATGATAAGCAACGTTAAAATCGTTCTCTGCACATATAAAATAATAAGTTCAGATACTTTTAACGGAATATCTGTTGATAATATACAAGGAATGGAAGCGGAGAAAAACAGTATAGATGATACGGAAACAACTGCAATGACAAACTTTGTCACAAGTGGCGCACTTACAACTAATAATGAAGGTAAAAACATTTCTGCAATACCAACTGATGCGGCTTTAGCAGCTAAGTCTGCTTCTGGTAATTGTAATAGCCATGTAAATGGATAGAAAATATAACTGATCCAATCAAATATTGGCGTGAACTTCGCTAAGACGATACCAATTAATCCTACTGACATAATAGATGGTAAAATTCCCATCGTCATAATAAATCCATCTTTTAAATTCACTGCAATATTTTTCATAATGCTCGGTGCAGACTTTGATACTTCTAACGCATCTTCCCAAGCACGTTTTAGCATTTTCTCTTTATAAACAGGCTCTGGGAACCCTTCTTCTGTTACATATGTATCTGGTTTTCTACTAAGGGGTGGGATTCTTACGGTGATAGCAGTCACGATGAATGTTACAACAAGCGTAGTCCAAAAATAAACATTCCATAAATGCATAATATCTAATGTTTTTGCGATGATGATCATAAATGTAGCGGATACTGTAGAAAATCCTGTAGCGATAATAGCTGCTTCTTTTGTCGTATACTTTCCTTCTTTATACACGCGGTTCGTAATAAGGAGGGCCAGCGAATAACTTCCAACGAAGGACGCAACTGCATCGATTGCCGATCTCCCCGGCGTATTCCATAATGGCCTCATAATCGGACGACAAAATGTACCGATAAATTCAAGCAATCCATACCCGACTAATAACGCTAAAAACGCCGAGCCAATTGGAACGAGCAAACTTACTGATATGACTAGCTTCTCATACAAAAACGGCCCAACATCTGGCGCAAAGAACCAAGCTGGTCCTACTTTTAAACAATATAATATGCCAAAAACAACGCCAACTACTTTTAAAATAGAAAAACAAATGTCTACGATAGATGCATTCCATTTCTTCGTATAAAATGGATAAATCGCACCAATCGCCATAACAAATAATGCATAATAAGGTACTACGCCTGGAACCGAAGCCCTGATCCACGATACGATATGATCAATCATAATAGACGATGCACCGTTTATCGTAACAGGAACGAAAAACATAAACACCCCAACGAGACTAGCAAGTATAAACCGAAGAATAATCCCCTTCTCTCGCCCTGTCTTAATTACATTACTCTTTAATTCAATTTCACTCAAAATTCAACACCTCCCATTATCTAAATATTCTGTATAATCACATTGTATTCCTTCTTTCCATTTCTACTATTTAATCATATGAAAAACCTATTTTAAAATAGGCTTTTCTATTACCCTTTATAATCATCCACAATCACTTGAATGACACGATAAGATTCTTCTGCCACCTTCTCATTACTATCCCTATTCGCGTCATATGTAATTAACGCCTTCCAAAGTGCCCATCCTCTCGCTCTATTCCACGTTTCTTCATCCATGCGTAATACTTCTTTAAATACATTTCTACTATTTTCATCAAAAAACGTCCAAGCCATCGCTGCATCACAAGCAGGATCTCCTACGCCTAAAATACCAAAATCAATTACAGCACAAAGTTTTCCATCTTTAACGAGTAAATTCCCCGCTGCTACATCTCCATGAACCCAAACTGGCTTACGGTCCCATGTTGAACTAAGTGCTACATCCCAAAGATGCTTTAATAATGCCTCGTCAAAGACATCCTTATTATTTTCAATAGCAACTCTCGCCTCTTCATCATATACCGATATAAGTCCGCCCCGGTAAAAATTATGTGCCCCAGCTATCGGTCCGTTACTCGCATCAATAGATTGTAATTCTACTAAAAATGATCCTAAGTCCGCCACAAATTCATTTAAGTCACGAATATTTTGTTTCGTAACAGTATCTCCTTCTATCCACTTATTAATAGACCAAGGCCATGGATAATCTTCAGATGGATTTCCTTTCGCAACTGGTGTAGAAACCGGTAAAGAAAGCTCCTTACTTAATAGTGGTAACCACTTATTTTCTTTCTCTACTTGCGGTGCATATGCCGCGTCACTTGGCAATCTTACACTCATCTCATCCCCTAGATGAAACGTTCTATTATCATGCCCACTAAACTTTACTGGTTTCACTTCTAAATGGGCCCATTCGGGAAACTGTTTCTGTATTAACTTTTCAACTAAACTTACGTTAATTTGATTCATTCACATTCTCCTTTTTTTTTGAAACTTACTAAGTCCATCTGTACTCCCAACATATTCAAAACCATTTTTCTTATAAAAATCATTCAACGTATGATTATGTCCCACACAATCTAGCTTCAAATACTCTTTGTCATGTTGTACATTCTCTTCTACCCACCATAAAATCCATTCTCCTATTCTATTCCCCTTATACTTCCGTTTCACAGCAAATCTATGAATATATAATGAATTAGAAACTTCCTCTTTACCAAAAATATGTTCATCCCATTCATTTTGTTTAGGAGAAGTTGTAACCGTACCAACTATTTCATCTTCTTTCATAACAACATATGTATAATTCTCTCTTATACATTCTAGTATTTCAGCCGTAGCTTCCTCTCCTAAAAGATACTGCCACTGATCCACTTCTTTATATTGTAGCCACTGTGCTACTTCTTTTAATAAAATGATAATACTATCACTTTCATCTTCAGTAGCAATTCGAATTGTATATTCTTTACTTATATTTCTCTCCATATTGCCGTCCCCCTTTCAAATTGCTACCATACTGACAAACGCGTTCTACCGTCATTTTCGTCTGTAACGTATTCAACATAAAAACCTTGATTCTGTGCGTTTTCATACATCAATTCAATCGCTTTTTGATTTTTCGCATAAATTTGTATGTATTGAGCATCCACCGCTAATACAACTACCTCACATTTACTTCCCTTAAACTCTTCGTATGTTTCAATATCTATCGCTATTTCTCCTTTAGGATATGCTTTTAAATCTGCAAAAATAAGATAATATATGTTGTCTTTAACTAACTTTTTCAATGCTAATCCTTCCACTACACTGGGTTCTTCTGGAAATAATGCCTCATCCAATTCACCACGTGCTATTAAGTAGGACTCCTCATTCCTCACTCGCCAATCAAATTCAGCAATATCAATCGGCTTTAACAATTTCCAAAATACATTGCTATATTCATTTGGAATATCTACAAAAATCCCTCTTTTCATATGCTTGCTCCTAACTTATTCATTTTCGTTTCATACATTATATATCAAATTTAATTACTATATTTTGTCGATACCTATGTACATCATAAAAAGCCGCTCCACTACTAGCGAAACGGTTTTCTTCTGCTTACATTTACATATCTTATTCTATTGTTGCACTGCGTTTTAAAATAATTTTTAATATATGCACCACATTAGCCGTTCATTATTAATGCTCACTTCGACTTCACGAAGTAATATAAAAACCATACCGCATGATTTTGTTCATCCGCAGCTATTCTCCGTAACAACTCTTTCAGATGTGCATCCGATGTCTCATCTGAAATTTCCAAATAAAAATCTACTGTTTTTTGTTCATCTTGTATAACGAACTCTAATCCTTGTAAATACGTATTCGGGCAGTTTTCAGTAATTTGTGGTTTCGGCTGCCTGCCAGTTACGTTCGTATAAATTTGTACAAAGTTGTGAAAATGCTTTATTTCATCATTACGAATTTCAAGAATTTGTTTTTGTTCTACTTGATTTGGAGCCATATTCGCTAATTTTGCATAGCAGCTTATGGCGCTATACTCTCCATTTATAGCTTTTTCAATATCACTAATCAACTTATCATTTTGTCTATACCAATCATAATAATTCGAATTATACATCGTATCCCTCCATACCTTCGCTTAACATTTTATGCATTTAGAAATAGTAGGAGCTTGTATATATAACGGGACGGCTTTAGATTGAAAGTAAAGTTTAAGAAAAGGGTCTATTTTGCAAAGGAATTGCTTATGCATAAAATAATACTATTGTATACTGTTGCTATAAACTCTCGCGGGAGTTGGAAAATAAATTCGCGAATCAACGAGAGGTTCAACATGATGCGGTGCGAAGCTATTATGAGTTCAGTAACATAACTAGGAGGTTCCACTATGCCATCTTTATTTAAAACTATGAAGTTCCAGCTAAAAACCGAACGACTTGACCTGAGTATGTGGGAGGAATCCGATTCAGTTTGGATGAGAAAATTAATTGGCGAACGTGGTGTGGACATGCCGACCCTCGACTCCGTTCGTAGCCGGCTTATTGAGATGCGCAAGAAGGCAGACGAAAATGGTATTTCCCTTCTCACTATTCGAAGGAGAGACGAAGGCGATTTCATTGGATACTGTGGCTTAATTATCGGTCGTTCCACACTTGAAGAGCCGGAGATTGCATACGAGTTGTTCCGCAGCGCTCATGGTAAAGGTTATGCAACTGAGGCGGCATCTGTTGTACTGGACGCGGCGATTGCTACTGAGCGCCAAAGACTTTGGTCGACTGTAGGCGCTTGGAATATCGCTTCCCTCCGGGTACTTGAAAAGATAGGATTTAAGCGTCATCACAGTACGTGGGATGACGAACGTGGTGAGATTGTCTGGAACGTACGCGATCTTTAGAGATCCCGACTTAATTCTAAACATAACACTTTTCAACAATTAGGTGTTTACATTGAGGAAAAACCACAAAAATTAACAAACTTTATTCTTAGACTACAACAGCAAATACTCATTCTTTAGCTTATAGATTTCATCAAAAAAGCCGTTTCACTAATTAGTGAAACGGCTTTTTTTAAGCGTTCAATTCTGTTTTATGCCCTTTTACTGCACTACGTTTGAATGCAGTTACTAATATAGTAACCATACTTACTATACCAATCCAAACGAGTACAGTAACAGGTGTATTCCAGCTTAACCCTTTTCCGAAGAAAAAGATTTCTCTTAGGCCTTCAATCATAAATTTCATTGGTAACCATGAGTAGACCCAGTCTTGATAAAACGGAGACAACATCTCAGGTGCTAACGATAATAACGGCGCTCCGAAAAATAGTAATAAAGCGAATAAACCAATTCCTTTTAGCCCAACTAACGAAAGTACCGCAGATATCATTAAGAAGAAACTAAAAGAAGTAATAGATAAGAATAGAGCTGTATCCGTGAAGTTCGAAATATTTAACCCTACCATCCCATCTGCAATCCATGTAAGACCAAATCCAATGACAAGTGTCGCAATTGCTCCAGTTACTATTTGTTTTAGTTTTAATACTAGGTTTTCTTTTCTTGTACCTACTGGCATTTTACTTATCGCAATAAAGATAATTGCTGCGCTCGCTAAACTTGCAATCCATAACGGCTGAAATAAAGACATTGGTGAATTACCGTTTGCACTATTTTTGCCAACCTCATTCACATTTTTCACGTTCTTTACAATAGGTGTTACTAATTTCGCCGCTTGATCTGCTGTTAATGTAGCTCCTTTTGCTTTATATCCTTCTAATAGTTGCGCGCGAACAGTATTGTTCATATTATCAACGATCGCATTTAACATTTGCCCAGCCATAGTTGATGCTGCTGTATTCATTCCTTGATTTATGAATATTTCTATCTCTGGAGAAGATGGCTGTGGCGTTCGTAATGATGCTTGTTTTGTGCTAAAGTCTTTCGGAATGACTAACGCTGCATAATACTCTTTATTATTTAACCCTTTTTGAACTGCTTCCTTATTTTTCACTTCTACCCACTTTACCGCAGGTTCTTCATCTGATTTCGATGATTTTTTCACCGTATCAACAATTGTTTGCCCCATATTCATTTCCGGTTGATTTGGAATTTCTACACCTTGATCCTCATTTACAATTGCAATTGGCAAGTTTTTCGGCTGCGCTTGAACAGTTGGAAATAACGTTAATGAAAAAATAAAAACAACAAGTAATGCAATAACTGGTGATAAAAATAAAAGTTTATTTTTAAACATTTTCTTTTCTCCTCCTTTAATTTGATTTATAATAACCAACAACGTGTTGTTTATTTATATTTTGAATTATATGTTCGAGTTGAACCATATACAATAATCAAAAATCGGGAATGTGTCGGTTATAAGACACATTTTCTAAATGTGTTGAGTAAAATTAAGGAGGGACATGCGTTGCACGATAGCAATTTAGATTTGCGTGTTGTTCGTACGAAAACTGCCATACGAAATGCATTGGTGGAGCTAATTGAAGAAAAAGGTTTTGACGCCATTACAGTGAAAGATATTACAACGAAAGCAAACATTAATCGCGGTACTTTCTATGCGCACTATCAAGATAAATTTGATTTAATGACGAAATGCCAAGAAGACATTATGTACGAGTTTTCTAAAATTGCCAAACAGAAATTCCCGGAAGTTATTGCTGATCTTGGAACAAATCCTTCTCCAACAATGCCATTTATACTTATCACTTCTATTCTTGAATTTCTAAATGAAAATAGTGATTTTATGAGAGCTGTGCTTAGTCCAAATGGAGATTTATCTTTCCAAACAAAACTGAAAGACTTTATGTGGAAAACATTATTTGAAGATACGAATGGTCCTCTCATTAATAAGGAGAATTTACTTGTTCCAAGCGAATACTTAACTTCTTATATGGCATCTGCACATATAGGTGTCATCCAGCAATGGTTAAATAATGGACAAAAAGAAACACCTGAGGAGATTGCTCGCTTTTTATCAACTATTGCAGTTCATGGGCCTTTTTATGCGGCTGGCTTAAAGAAATAAGTCAACTATATACAAAAGAACACCCACTATAATAGTGGATGTTCTTTTACTTACAACACTTCAATATACCCTTCTGTTCCATGTATCCGAATTCGTTGACCGTCTTTTATTCGTTTCGTAGCATTCTCTACTCCGACGACTGCTGGTAATCCATACTCACGTGCAATTACTGCTCCGTGTGTCATAAGCCCGCCGACTTCTGTTACTAACCCTTTTATAGACACAAACAACGGTGTCCAGCCAGGGTCAGTAAATGCAGTCACTAATATATCGCCCTCTTCTAAATTCGCTTCTTCCATGTTTAAAATAACGCGAGCTCTTCCCTCTATAACTCCTGAAGAAACAGGCAAACCTACAATCGCGTCAGCTGGGAGGTTTTCTCGTTTATATTTACCTGTAATGATTTCTCCATCAGACGTCATAACTCGCGGCGGCGTTAGTTTTTCATATAATTTGTACTCATTTTTTTGCTTATGAATAAGCTCGTAATCTAGTTTATTTGTGCGGACGACTTCGTGAAGTTCTTCAAAAGTTAGGTAGTATATATCATCGACTTCATGAATGACCCCACTCTGCACAAGTTGCTCAGCTTCTTTCAATAACGCCTGCTTATATATAAAATAACGATTAATCATGCCGTATTTCGGATATTCACGATAACCGATACAATTACGGATGTTACGAATCATTCTCTTCGTCTCTTCTACTTTTTGATTACCATCCAGCAAGTGCTGCAATCGCTCTAACAGCTCTTCTTCTTTTTTCAAAGCTTCCTGCAGTCCTTCTTCAAACTTTCGCTTACTAGCGCCAGCTTCAAAGTCTCTTATATTATTTAAAATCATCGGGATAATGGTTGTTGGCTTTTCACTCCAGCGCGTTTTTGTAATGTCGATTTCTCCGCTGCATCTCATCCCGTATTTATTTAGAAAAGCAGCGATGGCATCTCGAGCTTTTTCCCCGCCTTTAAACTGAACGAATTCATCTAAAAAGCTATCATCTTCTACATGCTGTAAATACGCAATAACTTCTGGATATGGGCGAATCACATCAGCAACATCCATTAATGCTAAACCCATTTCAGACGTAATATTATTTTGTACGGATTGAGAAAGTGTATCTGCTGCATTTTTTTCACCTAGCCATTGCTCCATCTTTTCATTCATCCATGTTGAAGCATTCATACCAGCCATAATGACAGCTATACTTTGCGGGTTAAATAATACTTTCTTTAATTGCTGGATGTCTTGCAAAATAAAATCAAATACATCCACACCTGATTTCGTTTGCATGTTTCGTTTTAACTCTTCGATCGATTCTTGACTATTCTGTATTAAATTCGTAACGATTGCCGTATTATTTTCGATTTCTGTTTGCGAACTTGCAGGTTGCTTACTTTTACTAGCACTCTTTCCTTTTTCATCATCCGGTAACAATTGAATAAAATCATCTCGCTCGATTATAGTCGTTAATGCATCTCTTACGAGCGGATCCGATTTTCCTAAAGTGTTTATTAAGTAATCTCTGCTAGCAGGTAAAGCTAATTGTTGCGTAGCATCAACAAATAGCCTGCCTCCCGCTTTACGCATAGGGGCACTAGTCGTTAACAAGAAAAAAGATAACCCAAGTGGTTTCATCGCATCGGTCATCATTTGTTGGTGACCAACCGATATATACACATGATTTTCCCCATCATTTACTCCTGGAATTGGATATAAAGTCGTAATCGGCCTGCTTTGGACTATATAAAATGTATCATCAACTAAGCACCATTCAATATCTTGCGGACAATCAAAATAAGCTTCGATTTGTCTTCCGATGCGTGCTAGTTGTAAAATTTGTTGTTCAGTAAGTGTTTGAACTTTTTGCTGATTAGGAGCAATTTTCTTTGTCTCTGTTCCGCCTTCTTTTCGTCCATAGATGGCTAATTTTTTCGTTGCGATGACCTTTTCGACAATTTTGTCTTCTTTTATCTTATAATTATCGGCAGAAACCAATCCAGATACTAGCGCTTCGCCAAGTCCAAAGCTGGCATCGATTGACAACACCTTCCTATTCGAAGTAATCGGATCGGCAGTAAATAAAATCCCTGAAGCCACAGGGAAAACCATTTTTTGAACGACAACACATATAGAAACTTGATTATGATCAAAACCGTTTTGCATTCGGTATATAACCGCTCTATCTGTAAATAAAGAAGCCCAGCATTTTTTAATATGCTGCAAAATGCTTTCTTTTCCAATAATATTTAAATACGTATCTTGTTGACCAGCAAACGAGGCATACGGTAAATCTTCAGCAGTAGCACTCGAACGCACTGCATACGCATGTTCATCGCCAAAGCGAGAGAGATAATGAGCTACTGATTCCACTACATCAACTGGAATTTCCACCGCCATAATGACTTCTCTAATCTTCTTACTAATTTCACCAATTTGATCTCGTTCCTCAATTTTTAACATTGTTAGCTGCTGCAACAAAATTTGAAGCTCTTCATTTTGCTCGATGGCCTTTTCATACCCTATCGTTGTAACACAAAATCCTTCTGGCACTTGTATCCCTTGAATGTTGGATAACTCCCCTAAATTCAAACCTTTTCCACCGACAAGTGAAAGGTGCGTGTTTTCTATTTCCTGAAAATCGAGAACGAAAAAACTCATTTAACATCTCTCCTTACTTTACTTGTGTTTTTGATTGTATCAGTAGTAAATGAGAAGAAACAGTCTATTTCGAACTTGATTTACATGATATAATTAAGTTAGGAAGAGATAATCTTTTTTATTTATCCCCTCGAATTCACTTCAATTATATCTCCAAACTTAAACATTCTTTGATTATGAAAAGCATCGGTACAAGTAATCATCTTATTTAATGGATTTATATCAGCTACTGTTATGTATTTTTTGTATAAACTCACATTATAATATCTAGATAAATCTTTTATTAACTCGTAATCCCTCCTCAAAAAATAGTAGAAACTACAATTGTAAAATCAATATTTTCTGTTTGCACTTTATATAAATTGATATGAATCTCTCTTAATTCTAGGACTAAATTATTGTTTTTTAATCCCACATTAATTCTTTTCTCAAATTCGCCAAAATGAATTTTCAAGATTAGGGAACTATAATGTCGTATTAAAATATATTAAGGGGGAGAAAAATTGGACAATGAAATGAATTATGGAAGTGATTACAAGTTTATTCCAGCAACTTCAATTGAAAGTGGTCATGGCATTGAAGTATTGCCTGATTTATTTTGTTACACGATTCAAATCGTCAATATATGCTTTGTTGGAAATCCTGAGACCAATGATTTTGTTTTAGTTGATGCTGGAATGCCTAAATGTGCAAATGAAATTATCTCTATCGCTGAGGATCGATTTGGTACCAATAGTCGCCCAAAAGCCATTATTTTAACTCACGGCCATTTTGATCATGTTGGGGGAATAATTGAACTCATCAAATATTGGGATATTCCCGTCTATGCACATCAGATGGAGATACCGTTCCTGACCGGACAACAAAGCTATCCAGAACCAGACCCTACAGTTGAAGGTGGTATGGTAGCAAAAATGTCTCCTCTGTTCCCAAACGAACCAATTGACTTAGGAAATAACGTAAAAGCACTACCTACCGATGGAACTGTCCCCCATATGCCAGAGTTTCGATGGATTCATACACCTGGGCATATTTCATTATTTCGAGAAAAAGACCGAACTTTGATCGCTGGGGATGCTTTTATTACAGTGAAAGAGGAATATCTATATAAAGTATTTACTCAGGAACAGGAAATAAGCGGACCCCCTCGTTATTTAACAACAGACTGGAAAGCCGCTAAAGAATCAGTTATTAAGCTAGAGAAGTTAAAGCCTCTAACCGCTGTTACTGGACATGGGATACCGATGTCGGGTGAATTGCTATCAACAAGCCTCAAAACACTCGTTCAAGAATTTGATAAAATCGCTTTACCCGATTATGGAAAATATATAGACTAAAAGATACATTAAGCATGAAAATACTTTTTATTCTTATATTTAAGAAACAAAATCAAAACGGAAAAAATTATTAAGTTTAATAAAAAAACACTGTACTTAGGCAACATCTCTATTATTAGAATGGAACTACGCCTTGTGAATAAAAATCGATATTCCTCAAATACTATCTGTAGTATAAGCCCGCTTCTTACCCAGGTTGTACTTCTTACCATTAAAGGTTGATTAAAATGGGTTACGCTATATAGCATAACCCGTTTTTAATGAAATCTTTTATTCCATATACGTTTAAATAATGGAGGAAAATGATGAAACATATTGTTGCTTTATTAATTAAATACACAGCGATAACTGCAGTATTACTTATCGTACTCAGTATCTTTCAAGGCATTTCCATTCCTAGAGTATTACTCATTTCTCTTTTCTTAACAGGAGTTGCCTATTTAATCGGCGATCTCTTCA
This sequence comes from Bacillus sp. FSL K6-1218, assembly GCF_038006445.1. Lineage (NCBI taxonomy): Bacteria > Bacillati > Bacillota > Bacilli > Caryophanales > Bacillaceae > Bacillus > Bacillus sp. FSL K6-1218. The sequence continues at coordinate 3,085,726 of NZ_JBBOVE010000001.1, forward strand.
TTTTACCTAAATACGGAAATATGATTGCTACAATGGCAGATTTGGGCTTAAGCTTCTTCGAAATTTGGCTACTAACATCCTTATTTACTAATTTAGATGCTACTCGTAATATTGGACTTTCTTCATTCTTATCCACATTAATTATTGGCGGAATAGAGGTTTTCTTCCACATTTATATGAAGAGACTAGTGCTGCGTAACGATGATGAATTAACAAATCACAATCATATTCACCATGATAAATATGCTATGGAAATGTCAGATGAATATATGGATTCTTCTACAATAAATAAATCCAAAATTGAGGATACATCTAAAAAATAAAAAAGTGGCCAATGCCACTTTTTTATTTTTGGTTATTAAGCTTGATCAGAATTTCTTACATGTAACGGTGGTGGAACTACCCACCCTTTTTTCTTACTTAAACGCAGCAAAGTTACACCTGCTTGCGCTTTTTTCATATGAAATTGTCCGAATAGCATCCCTACATCTTCTCGAAGACATTTTCCCATCACTTGACTACATGTCACAAGTCCAGCTGCTAACCCTGTAGAAACAGCTGCTGCTATTTCAGCATCATTAATACGTGCCCCTGGGGGAATGTCTTCGATAGATGCAACTGGTCGTTCTGGAGGAGCAGGCGGTAAAGCTACGCCATTAACCTTTAAAAGAGTTTTTAACTCTTCTATTTCCGAATTCATATCATTTTCAATTAAGCTCTCTAAAAACTTCTTTAAATCTTCGTCACCTGTGTGATTCATAAACACTTGATGGCTTGCGATTCCACCTTGTGCAGCTAGAAGATAACTCCAAATATCAAATACTTCTCCGTAATGTAACGGTTCATTTTGAGGATTTCCACTTAAAATACCCATTTTTAAATTCCTCCCTTTCGAAAATATCATAATCAATATTGATTTCAATATTGAAATCAAATTTTTAAGTATGCTTTTTCCTGCAAAAGATTTTCTACTATGCATGGAAAACACCTTTCCAACACTGCGTGTTTATTGTTTAGGAAAGTAGTTTACAAATAAAATACTCAAAGATTATGAAAGAAGATTATCAATAATCTTTGAGTGAGAATCCATTTACTATAAGGCTTTATTTTTATACATATACAAAAGAAATTGATTTACATATCTGCTATATTATATGCAAATTTACTTAGCGATTAGCTCTACCACCAAGTTGTTGTTCAGCCATTGCTACTAAACGTTTTGTAATTTCACCACCAACAGATCCGTTTGAACGAGCTGTTGTATCTGCACCAAGTTGTACACCAAACTCTTGTGCAATTTCATATTTCATTTGATCAAGAGCCTGTTCAGCGCCTCGAACTAATAATTCATTACGATTTCCACTATTATTGTTTGCCATCTTATTTCACCTCCGATGTTTTTAATATGTTACAAATTATGAAATAATAATTATCCTTTTTATGGAAATTAGTTTATGGATAAAAATTGATTTTTTTCTTAAAGTAGGGCAAAACATATAAGAAAGAATAACTGATATAACATACTTTCATAACAACACTATGTATACTTCCTAATTCCCTTCAGTAAATAAAAGAAAGATTTCTATTTCACCAAGAGATTAAATAAAATTATGTTTTGAGACATAATCCAAAAGGAGATATGAGATGAAAGCTGTAACCTATCAAGGACCAAATCAAGTACAAGTTAAACAAGTTGATGATGCAAAGTTAGAGAAAAAAGATGATATTATTGTAAGAATTACTTCAACCGCTATTTGTGGTTCTGATTTACATTTATATCAAGGCAACATGCCCTTACCTCAAGGATACATTATCGGCCATGAACCAATGGGAATCGTTGAAGAAGTCGGGCCAGATGTCACTAAAGTGAAAAAAGGCGATCGTGTTGTTATCCCCTTCAACGTTTCTTGTGGACATTGTTTCTATTGCCAACACGAAATGGAAAGTCAATGTGATAACTCAAACCCTCATTACGATTCTGGTGGTTACTTTGGTTATACAGAGAAATTTGGTAATCATCCAGGCGGACAAGCAGAATATTTAAAAGTTCCTTTTGGAAATTTCACTCCATTTGTTATACCGGAATCATGCGAACTTGAAGATGAATCCCTACTATTTTTATCAGATGTTTTACCAACAGCCTATTGGAGTGTAATAAACGCAGGCGTTAAGCCAGGTGATACTGTTATCGTCCTTGGTTGTGGACCTGTTGGATTAATGACACAAAAATTTGCTTGGATGCAAGGCGCTAAACGTGTAATTGCAGTGGATTACTTAGATTATCGGATGAATTATGCAAAAAAGATTAACAACGTTGAGGTATTTGAGTTTACAAAATTCCCAGATATGGGAGAACATTTAAAGGAAATTACACATGGTGGTGCCGATGTAGTCATTGATTGCGTGGGGATGGATGGAAAAAAATCGCCTTTAGAATTTCTGGAACAAAAATTAAAATTACAAGGCGGAACTCTCGGCCCTATTCAAATCGCTACGAAAGCCGTAAGAAAATATGGAACGGTTCAAATGACCGGCGTTTATGGTGGCAATTATAATGCATTTCCACTCGGGGCATTTTGGGTTAGAAATATTAACCTTAAAATGGGACAAGCACCTGTCATTCATTTTATGCCGGAACTATTTGAAAAAATAACAAATAAAGAATTTGATCCAAAAGAGATTATTACACACAAAATCCCCCTTGAAGAAGCGAGCTACGGTTATCAAATTTTTAATAATCGTGAAGATGACTGTATAAAAGTCATTCTGAAACCTTGAAGCTACAATTCATTATTCTTAATGAAAAGATAAGATTACATTTCGTAATCTTATCTTTTTTATTAAATGCTAAGTATCTATCCCCCATTTTCATCTCACATCTAAAATAGTTATTTACAAAAACTTTGTATTTTGAGGTAATAATTAATTGGTAAAAACATGAATTAAAGTATTAAGTAACCAAATAGCGAACACCATAACAATGTTAACTAACTTAAAAGAGGTGTACTTCATGGTTTTATTATAAAGAAGAACTGATTAATATTATCAAACCGGACAAACCGCTACAGGTATAAAAACTATTAACAAAGCATCTTAATGTTTATGAAATTCTTTGTTAATAGTTTCTCTTCTCCCTAATCTCCTGCGAGACTATATTTTTTATTAAAATTTCCCATATCTTATTTGATTTATTCTGTAACACCAGATTGGGTTACTTTTACATCAGCTGTTACACGAAAACGTAAATGTTTATAGGATTCTTCCCATTCTTGACTGTTCCATTTTCTTACGTGAGTTCTACCAAGCTTTCTAAGTCCTATAGGATCTGTGTCTTTTTTAATAAATCTCTTTATCAATGTAGTTGCTTTTTTTTCTATTTCTTTTTCCATAATTTTTTCTAATTTTTTTATTTCTTTAGGATTATCTAGATTTTTTGTTTTTGTAAATTCTTGAATTTCAGCTTTAACTTGAATATAAGCATTTACGAATGGATGCTTACTATTCCCCTCCATCTTATATTTTGTTCTAGCTTTTATATTCTCTATCGTGGCATAAGTGTTTGAAGAACCAGGTAGTTTGAATTGGTATGTACCTTGTTTGAAATTATCTGTCAACAATTTAAATACAAATAAATCTTTAGGGTTCACTTTATCAACCATTTTACATCTTTTAAAAAGTGCTATTCCATTTAACTCCAACACATTCCCTTTTTTAGATATCATCGGTAAATAGGAATCTCTCGCATCATCATCAAGTTGATTTAAAAACATAAAAAAGTTTGTTTTTGGTTGCGTCCCATTGTTCATATTTTGCTCCAGTAAAGAGGATAGATAAGAAGCAATTTCTTTTTCTTTAGAATAGTTCCCCTTTAATAGTGATTCCCCTTCTACATTTGTAATTGCTAAATAAATTGCATTTCCTACACTAGGATTTCGGTTCAAAGTCTCTAAAATTTCCTGCATTCCCTTTTCAATTATTTTTTCATTAAAAATAATAACACGCAATTGCCCCAACTCTAGAGGTCCAGAAGATTTTTCGGATGCTCTTGCAAGAACTTCTCTACCAGTCTGGCCTGATGCTGAATAGATTTTTGTTTCACCTTCCCCGCCTCCTTTATAAGCTGAAATCGCAAAGGTTCCTTTTAGCTTACCTTCTGCTTCAGTATCATATGCCGCAACTTGAACTAAATCAATGTCATCCACAATTTTTGTTTTAGCACAACCTATTAAGAAGACACCTAATATAAGGAAAAGTATCCAGCGCTTCATGTTTATCTCCTTAACTTTATTTTGGCCGTTTGAATTAGCCATAGTACAGGTAGGTATACATATATATATACAAAGCCAATTTGACCTGTCCAAGTATTTAATAAGTTAATTTTATTACGGTTATTCAAGAAAAATGACAAAATAAAGATGAATATGATGATAACTGGCAAAACATATTTTTGCTTTATTCCCAGTGCCTCTTTTATACCACGACTTACTCCCCATAATGTAAAGGAAACATTGGGTAATATAAAAAAAGCCCAAACAGAAACAATAATGTATTCAAACCGCTCTATAAAGGGAAATTGTATAATTTTAATCATGCTTAAATATGCCCATATCGCGTTCGCAAGTTGCTTTTCACTAAAAAACGCAAGAGTTAAAATCATAAGGTATGTGTAGACAATAGTCGTTACTAAATTTGCATAGTGCGCATATTTTTGAGACGTTCTTGCCTTTTTAATAAATGGGTAGTACAACAATAACATTTCAAATCCAAAAAAACTAAACATATTTCCTTTCATTCCTTTCATAATTTCTAGGAATGAATGCTGTGCAATTGGAAATAAATTCCGGAAATCTGCATACTGCAAAGGATAAAAAAATGTGAAAATTAGAATGCTTGGGATAACGATTCCAAAGAAGCCGATTCCGGCAACTACACGAAATCCTCCAGTAACAATGTAATAACATAGACCCAAAAAAGCCCCCGCTATAACCCAAGATGAAATTGAAGGAAACATCCAAACATGTACTACTTCGATATAAGTATGTAGTGTTGTTGCACCTAACAATACAATATAGGATAAAAAAATGAAGTTGAGCAATCCACCAATCCATTTTCCAAGTACGTTTTGATTGATTGCAATGATGTCTCCATTACCCTGATTTAAAATCTGATATATAATCCAAATCATAACATTAACAGATATTCCAAAAAGTAGCGTGCTAATCCACGCATCATTTCCAACTAATTTTGCACTAATCCTTTCAAAACCAAGCATACCAACTCCCAACTGTATAGTAATAATTAAAAAAAATACCATATATGGCGAGACTTGATACTCAATTGGGATCTGTTTCATAATGCTCCTCCCTGTTAAATTCAATCATCGAAATCATTTCTTGATAGTATTTTATTTTTCTCTACCTCTTCTGGATTAAAGCGAAAACGCTGTTTAGACCTTGAAAAAATAGGACGTCGAAACATCGCTGAGATCGGCATACGTATAATACTGTCTTTCCAATCTGTAGGGCGTGTAGGATAAAAAGGAAACAAATAAGGACGTCTTAATGATTCTGTACGTAATAAACGTGCTAAAAGTAAAGAGCTTGTTAAAACAATTCCTAATAAGCCCAATAGGTGTGCAGATATTATAAAAGGAAAACGAATTACTCGAATTGTATTACCAATACGATATATTGGCGCTGTAAATGAACTAAGAGCTGAAAGTGCAACAATGATAATAAGTACGTTACTTGTAAGACTTGCTTCTACCGATGCTTGTCCAATCACAATACCACCTACTATACCGACAGTTAAACCCACTTTAGTTGGTAAACGTGCCCCCGCTTCTCTCAGTAATTCAATTGTTATTTCTAAAAAAAGTGCTTCAATTAATGGAGGAAAAGGTACTTTACTTCTCGATATGATTAACGTTTCAAGAAGTTCTTTTGGTATAAGCTCGTAATGATATGTTAAGATCGAGACATATAATGGCGTCGTTAAGACAGAAAATATAAAAGCAAAAAGCCTTAATAGACGAAAAAAAGAGGCTATAATCCAAGGCATGGTGTAATCTTCTGTCGTAGAAAAAAAATCAATTAATGTTGTTGGAAGAGTGATGGCATAAGGCGAGCCATCTACAAAAAGTGCAATTTTTCCTTCTGCTAATACAGCTGCCACACGGTCCGGACGTTCTGTATTCAAAAATTGAGGGAATATAGAATTTGGGTTGTCTGCAATTAACTGCATCAAATAAGTACTATCCAAAACATGGTCTGTTTTTATTTGACTTACCCTTTTTATAATTTCTTGTAGATTTTGATCATTTACAATTCCCTCAATAAATACAATCGCAACAGTTGTGTTAGAGAGAGATCCTACTTTCAATTCTTTCATTTGTAAATAAGGTGTTGGAAGCTTTCTACGTACTAAATTTAAATTTACATCTAAATCTTCGACAAATGCGATTTGCGGACCCACAATATTGTATTCAATTTCGGCTTTTGTAATATCCCTTTTTTCTTTCTTTGACACATTTACTAACAAACAATTTAATTTATCTGTATCGAACTGAATAAGTATATAGCCATTTAAAATACTATCCTGAATATCTTCCATTTGATTTGTTATTTTTGAATTCTCAAAAGGTAAGACAGAGTGAATATCTTGTAACGAATCGAAGCTCTTCTCTTTTATATAAGTCAAAACCTCTTCATGAAATATATTTACATCGATTAATGTTCTAAAATATGAAATGACTATAGAGGAATTATTAGAAGCAATTTCCAACGTTATAAAATCTTTAGATTTTTTTAGTAATTTCATTAAATCCTGCAAAGATTCTATAGAGTAAACAGATATTCTTTCATGTGGTTTCAATTGATAATACCCTTCCTTTCAGAAAGAAACTATATATAGTTTTCAGGAAATTGCTATTTTTAAAATTAGGGATGGTGATATGTAAATATACTTATTGAATTAATAATAACGCCTTTGAAAATAACTTAACCAAAATCAGTTAAAAAATGTATTACAAGTAAAAATTTGAAATATTTTCGAGAAAAATTACAATATTAAAAACCTCCTTTCTTTTGGTTCTAAAGAAAGGAGGTTTTTATAACAGGCTTTTTGGAAGGTTTTAATTTAATCCTAATTATATTTTTTATAAATTCTAAAAGTACATTCTTTAATTTTGGTATAACATACAGAAACTATTTTTTGAACAGTAGACAGCTGCAGAAGCTAAGTTAAAGTGTCGATTAATTCCCTCCATGCTTAATAAAATCCCTGTTATGATTTCTAAACTGACTACACAGTTGAGTAAGAGCCGTAGTAGAGATTTCTTGATTTAACCATAGGTTCCTATGATACTTACATTTTCGTTTCATTCCACCAGTTTCTATAGTTAATTGATTAAGTGTATCGGGGATATAACTCTTCGACATATACAGACAATCTTGTTTTGGAAGTATTACATGATTTGTATGATATTGTAACAAGACTTGTATCGTTTCCCGCTTCTCCATGTCTTGTTGCGTTTGTCATTTCCTCTTGTAAACAACGATATAAAGTTCTATTTAGTTTTTGTTTAATAGCATTACATTTTGTATGGTTTCTTAAAAAATTTCAGTAAAAGAATATATTAATTTTGAAGTGTACAAATAGGGAGCGTGACTTCAACTATAGTCCCCTTATTCACTTCACTCTCAATAAATACCTTTCCCTGATGTGTTTCAATGATTTTATAACAGATCATTAACCCTAAGCCAATCCCCTCTTCTTTAATACTATAAAAAGGTTCTCCGAGGTATGGTATACGTTCTTTTGGAATCCCACACCCTTGATCGATAAAACGAATGCTTACTTGATTATTATCAAGTATATTTATTTGAATCAGAATTTCCCCTCCCATCGGCATAGATTCAATTGCATTTTTTAATATATTAACAAATACTTGTTTTAATTGATTTCCTTCACATGAAATCAATGGAATACCAGGGTTAAGATCGATTCTAAATTTTATATTATTCATCATTGCTTGAGGTTGTAGTAGCATTAAAACTTGATCCATTAGCACACTAATGTTATTAGGTTGCATTTTTACCACCTGTGGTTTGGCTACCGCCATAAATTCAGTTGTAATGCTCTCTATACGCTCAATCTCTGATGATACTATATTAATATAACCCTGATTATTCTCATTTTCCGTTGATTTTAGTAATTGCATGAACCCTTTCATTGCAGTTAATGGATTATTAATCTCATGAGCCATTACAGTCGCTAATTGTCCTACAACAGCAAGTTTTTCAGATTTTCGTAATAATTCTTCTGTTTTTAGCCGTTCAGTGATATCACGAGAAATACTTAGGAAAACTTTTTTACCATTTAAGTTAAAAACACGAACACTAAACTCAGTTGTTATTACTTTTCCTGTTGGAAAAACATATTCATCTTGCAAAGTGAAGGAAGTTTGTCCCTTTTTAATTTTTTCTAATAACCTTACGATCATTTGAGAATCTTGTGGTACTATATTTGAAAATGATAATGAGAGCAACTCTTCTCTACTATATCCAAATCTTCTACACCCAACAGGGTTTACCTCAATAAATCGACTTGGAGCATTCTCTTCATTCAGCTCTACTACATATACCGCATCAGTTGCTTGTTCGATTAGTGCACGGTACTTCATTTCACTATCTCTTAATTGCTGGTGTAATCGATGTCGTTCTCTTTCTGCTTGTTTTCTTTCAGAGATGTCTCTACATATTGCTGATAAAGCTATCACATTTCCTCTTACATCTAGTATAGGAGAAACTGTCAGACTAACATCAAGAAGACTCCCATCGCTCCTTTGTCTAACAGTTTCTAATCTAGTAACCACAGATTCACCTGTTAGAATTTTCTGAATATTTTTAAGCGATTCTTCCATTAAAAAATCTGGTACACAAGGTAATCTCTTACCTATGATTTCTTGTGATGACCACCCAAATATCTTTTCATAAGCTTTATTCGCTTGTAAAATATGCCCTTCTCGATCAGAAATGGTAATAGCATCTAGATTGTGCTTTATAAATGATTCCAATAATTCTTTGGTAGCGCTTAATTCTGATTCTACCTTTTTCCTTTCAGTTATATCAACTGTAGAACCAACAACTTCAATAACTTGTCCATTTCGTTTAATCGGCCTAAGCGCAATAAGAATAATAGTTTTATCATTTGGCCAAGGTAATTCAAATATAATTTCTTTTCCTTCCCATGCCTGAAGATAGTACTTCATCAATTGTGGAACTAAATGTGGAGGAACAATAGAAGCATCAATAGTACGTAAGCTTTTTCCTACCACCTGTTCAGAATAAAATCCGTTTTGATAATAAAACTGTCCATCACATAAAGTGTGTATAAAGTGCTTACCCACTTTTTTAAATTTAAAAATTCCTCCTTGAAGCTCATGTACGGTATCTGCAAGTTCTTGCTTCGATTTTTTTAATTCTCGATTCATTTTAGATAAGTCCTGTGTTAAATAATACAATCTCTGGTAGGCTTCCATAAGAAATAGCCCAATTAAAAGTCCTAACGCTATATATAATAGGCCTCCTGTGTAAAGTAATGTAGTATTAAATAATACGCCAACTAACCACTTTATTCCAATAAAAACAGAAAAATATAAAGATGCACTTTTAAAAGGATGTAGTTTTTTAAAATAAGTTTTAAAAGTAGAAAATAGAATCCCCATACCTAAATAAGCAATCACAGGAGGTTCCCAATACCCTCCAGTGTAAAAGATACGCATTACAATTATGCTAATTAACGTAATCCAACCAGCAATACGACCAAAGTAAATAAAAGATAGAATAAGAGGAACAACTCGAAGATCGTAGGAAAATCCCATGTATGGAAAAGAAAAGAACATTAACGTAACTGCAATAATCCCTCCATAGAGCTTTTCGAAATATCGACTAGAATTAATTGTAAACACTTGAATAAATATTGCTGCGCTAACTAATAAAGAAAAAATAGAAAGGTTGATGAAATAATCTTTAATAATCATGTAATGTCCCTCCTTGCATTAAGTGTATTCGACAAAAAAGCTAAAAATCCTACAAATTGTATAAACAGTTCAGATGCATAAATTTTAAACTAGGATAAAATCTAGATAAGTAAATAAGGAGCACAGCAGATGAGATATTTTAATGAAAAATAGTTCAAAAAAGATAATAGTAACCGTTGACTACTATTATCTTTTTTCTTTAAGTTATCGTAATATATCTGAAACTCTAAGGGACGTGGTAGTCATTTCATCAAACAATGATTATATGCTGAGTCATGAATATAGAAATTTTAGCAGTAATTTTTGAAAAATAACATAAAAAACAAAACTATCTTTGAAAATGGAAAAAACCTATATAAATGTCAACTAATCTATGTACAAAAACGTTCACTTAATTTTGCATAAAATCACTCCACTTAGGAAGCTAAGTAGTTCTTCAAGGTCGATAAGAACACCTGTAGATGCTTCAGGATAACTACATAATTGTATGAGTAATGTACTTGAAACCTTTCGGTAAAACCATACACATAATACAACTAACTCCTTGGGTTCAATATTTACTTTTTCGCTGAACAAATTCTTTTTCTTGAGCAAAATATTCTAGGATATAAGGAGATATATGCCATTGCAATTTTTCAATTAACTTGGTGTCTAGTTTATTGTCCAGCTCCAATTACTTCGTTACTTTCAGATTCAGTTCATTATATTTTGTACTTTGTCTTTATACACAACATATTCTTTACCATCCACTACTGCTACTACCGCAAATTCATCATTTGGATTGAATGAAAGCCAATCAGCCCACATGTTAGTATTAGCCCCTCCACTCCACATATTATGAACAGTGTTTTTAGTTAAATTCATAACTTTATAAGACGCATTTGGCGCATTTGTTCCAGTCTTTATTTCAAAAGTGTATGCATTATGAATTTTTTTATAAAAGTAGAAAACGTTTGATGGACGAAGCTGATTCAAAAAATCCTGTTCTTTTTTCTCTGCAATTTTTATCCCTTCTTGCAAAGTGACAACATCTGTTTTTAATGTTTTCCAACTGTTTTTCGCTGCATTCAAGCTAGGGGTTAAGAATTTATATTTATTTTGATCAGCTTTTTGATCAGCTTTATCAATATGTCCCAGTACACCCGAATATTGAGAATCTAAATCCTCCCATTGCGTAGACATATAAGTAAGAGCAGTGATAGCACTATCAAGCATACTATGCATATCACTAATATTATGAAATGCAACTCCAACTACACGATTCAATGTTATTTTATAATCTACAGTCTGACGCAATTTTGCTAATTCAGGTTCTAGCCAACCTAACTTACCTCTTGCATCACCTATCATTATGCCACCAGCAATCAAGGTTGGAATAAATGGGATTTTCACCATGTCTAACCCCTTAGATTCTATGTCTTTCTGATATTTTACTTGTCCTAAAAGGTCCTCTAGACGCTTTTGGTCAGCCTCCACATCAGCACCTTGGTTTTTTAAAATCGATTGCAATGTCTCTTTATGACTTCCAAATGTTCTAACATCTTCTCCAATAGCATTTTTTAATTGAATTAATTCTTCTATTAATGCTTTTGCAGACTTTTGATTTTGTTGAATTCCTCCCTGTAAATCTGTAATCCCTTTTTTTAAAGTATCTCCATTTCCAGTATTGATCGCCTCTACTAATGTTTCATAATAATTTTCAAATTTTGTATCGTATTCTATAATGCCTGTCAATGTATCAAAAAGCTGTTTTTTCACTTGTGTATTCCATGTAACAGCATGTGCTCTTGCATTCTTTTGATCTTGTACAATTTTACTAGGTAAATCTGCATTTCCATTAATAGTTATTCCTTCAAAACTCACATCTGGATTATTAATTAGCAAATAAGAATATTCATTCATAGCTTTTGCAAATAAACCAGCATCTTGCAAAGCTTTTTTCATCTGTTCTTCATTTGCTGAAAGAGACATATTTTCAGTGTTCGTTTGTTCAATTTCAATTGCAAAAGTTTCTAGTGGTATGACTGCATAAGTAGTTGTTATAGTTAAAAACGCTGATACAGCGAGTAGTTTATTAGGGATTTTTTTCATCATTTCGTATTCCTCCTATATAAGGTATGGTTTCAAGTTCTAATCTTATTAAAAAGCGATGTCTTTCAAAATGAGTTCTACATCTTTTATCAGTATCGTTTGAACTTTCTTTAGCAGCCTTCAAATCATTAAGTATTAAAGAAAATGTATATAATCTGCTTCAAATTAACCGATTCTGTTGCAAATTTTAAAAAAGCAATTAAACTACAAGGTTATTTTTTATTCGAATAATACTTATATATAATTGAAAGGCGAAGTCTTTAATGAGACTCCGCCTTTCTGTTATATAAGGATTTGTTAATTATTACTTTTCTGTTTAACAGTGTAATCATAGACTTTCTATGTTTTAGTTCACTTTACAACAGAATTAATATTTCCCTATTTTTGTGGAGTAACAGTTTCCACTTTTAATTCCTTTATTCCTTCTTTTAATGTAACAGCATCTGTTCGTAATGTTTTCCAACTGTCTTTCGCTGCATTTAAATTAGGTTTTAAGAATTTAAATTTATTTTGATCGGCTTTTTGAGCTGCATTCTCAATATGCCCTAGAACGCCCGAATATTGAGAATCTAAATCATGCCACTGCGTGGACATATAAGTAAGAGCGTTAATAGCATCATCAAGCGCCTTGTGCATTTCATTAATATTACTGTAAGCAACTCCAACTACACGATTTAAGGTTACTTTATAATCCACGGTCTGACGTAATTCTGCTAATAAAGGCTCTAACTTACCTAAATTATCCCTTGCTACTCCCACTATAATACCGCCAATTATTGGTAGACCCAAAATAGCACCCTTCATTACATTAAACCCATCAGATTCTAATTGTTTATAATAGTTTACTGATCCTAATACTTCTTCTAGACGCTTTTGATCGGCATCAACATCTGCACCTTGATTTTTTAAAATTGACTGCAAGAGCTCTTTATTACTTCCAAATGCTCTAACATCGTGTCCAATAGAGTCTCTTAATTTAGTTAATTCTTCTATTAGTTGTTGTGCATACTTTTGATTTTGTTGAATTTCACCTCGTAAATCTGTAATCCCTTCTTTTAAAGTTTCTCCATCCCCTGTATTAATCGCCTCTATCATTGTTTCATAATAATTATCAAATGTTGTATCGTATTCAACAATACCATTCAATGTATCTAAAAGCTGTTTTTTTACTTTCGTATCCCAAGTAACAGCATGTGCCCTTGCATTCTTTTGATCTTGTACGATTCTACCAGGTAAATCTACATATCCATTAATGGTAATTCCCTCAAAATTCACATCAGGATTCTTAATTAACATATAAGAATAGGCATTCATAGATTTTGCAAATAATCCAGCCTTTTGCAAGGTCTCTTTCATTCTCGCTTCATTTGCAGAAAGAGCCGTATCTCCATTGTTCGTTTGTTCAATTTCACTTGCAAAAGTTGTTACTGGTGAAACTACATTAGCAGTTGTAATAGTTAATAGCGTCGATACAGCGAGTAATTTGTAAGGGATTTTTTTTATCATTTCATTTTCCTCCAATTTAGGTTTTAAATTTCAGTTCTACTCCTGTTTAAAAGCAATATCTTTTGAAATGAATTCTGCATCTTTATGAATATCATTCCAACTTTCTTTAGCGGCTTTTAAATCATCTGGTATTAAAGAGAATTTGTGGTCTTGCATAGAATCGATATTATCCAGTAAATCTGTATAATTTGCGCCCATTGTATTCCATTGCTTTTGAATATTTGTTAGAGACAATATCGCTTGATCTACAGTCTGGTATAAATATGCCAATGTTTCTTTCGCGTTAGTAAGCGAAAGAACTGCTTGATTAGCACGATCTGCTTTCATACTTAATTCTCCGATTTTGTTAGAAATTTCATTATAGGAGTCCATATGCTTAGATGCTGTGACACCAGCCGCAGTTCCTAGACCGATACCAGCTGCGCCAAGAGCCGAGAGTCCACCAACAACAGCCGGTGTTGCTGTACCGCCAGTTACAACAATAACTACCGCTCCTCCAATAGCTGCAATAACTAAAATAGCTGCTCCCAATCCACCACCAATTGACCATGCTAATACATCATCAAAATGTTTTTTCTGGGTAGAACGAAGTTGCTCAATTTCAGCTTGAAGTTGTGGAATCGTTGCCTGTTGACCTGCTAATATTGCAGTTAATCCACCTTTCCCATCTGGACCACCAACATTATTTTTAAAATCTGTAGAATTTTGATATAGTTTCCCTTTGAAGTCTTGTAGCATCTTAATCACATCTGTAACTTCTTTTGAATTTGTATTGATTGTAGTAATTAAATCATTTATACCCTCTTTTAGACCTGCCTTATCTTTCTTTTGTACAGTTTCTACTAATGTGTCGTAATAATTTTGAAATTGTTCATCGTAATTTACAATATTACGAGCAGTTTTTTGAATCTGTGGCTTCGCTGTATCTAACCAGTAATTCGCATTGATTCGTGACAGCTCTTGATTAAGGTGAATATTTTTGAGCAACTCTCCACCCTCTGACCCTAAATCGATATTAGATAAATTTACATTTGGTTGCTTAATCATTGTTTTTGCATATAAATCCATTACTAGAATATGAGACCCTGTTTCAGCCAATGCTTTCTTCAGTCCTTCGGGGCCTAATGCATAATTGCCTACTTTTTGTTCTTGAGCGGTCGTTTCTTGTGCAAATGCATGAATAGTGTTACCGGTAGTAGCAGTTATAACAGTTGCTAATGTAGCTAAAGTTAGTACTTTGAATGGAAATTTTTTCATGACTATTCTCCTTCTTTCGCTAAATGCTTATAATCTTTATGAATTCCCAAAAAACGCAATATTAAAATTTATATACTTGTTCTTCAAGGTAACTTATTACATTTTTTAATTGTCTTAATGTATCTTTTTGAGACTGCTCGTTAGTTGTATCAACATTAGTAGATAATTTTGTAATGCTATTTTTTATTAGATTTAAATCTTCTTTATAGCGCTTTAGTAGATCAAGTTCTACATCTACTTGATTTGCAAACGTATGCAAATCATTTTGTGTAAGAAGAAGCATTGATTTTTGTAAATCAGCTATTGATAATTTCGTTGTTAAATCATATATTTTTTGATTTTGTTTCTCTAAATCATCTAAATATGCTCGCTGTTCTGCTGTTAATTTATTTACTTCAGCAAAAACGCCAAATGTTTTCTTAATCTTTTCGGTATCAATGACCTTCATCAGGTCATACTCTTGTGTTTTTGCTGCGGCTGCGGCTGCTATTTCACCTTGTTTGCTTTTCTCAATTGCTTCACGAGCTGCTTTTTTTGCTGATTCAATCTCTAGAGCAGTTTTACCTTGCTCTGTTGCTTCTTGCACTGCTTTTTTCTCAGCTTCTAGAATAGAGTTGTTAATTTCTTTTCCTTTGTTATACGCTGCCACCCCTGCTTGAGCAGCTGGTTCAATAATTTCTTTTGAAAGACTATAAACTTCTTTGAATATAGCAAATCCCTGCTCATTTAAAGCTCCTGGTATTAATGCAATTTGTTGTAAATCATTTTGAATTGCTTTTTTTGTATTTAATATTTCATTTTTTAATTGATCTATTTTTCCTGTTCCATCTGTACCTAATATGCCTTGCGCAGTTGCCACATTAGTATCAAAATCTTTTAATTTTTTATCAAGCTGTAATTTAAGATCTGTTAATTCATTGATTTGTCGTTGCGCATTTTCTTGATTCGTCATAGCCATTTCTTGAAGTACTTCAAGTCTATCCGAAAACCCTTCTCTATCTTCTTTATTGTCTACAAACGATTTTAATGTCGGGTAATAACTATTAAATTTTGTTACAAATCCTTTACTTTTTGAATTTAATAGAATTAACTGTGGATAGAGTTCCGATGACCATTCCTTCATATCTTGTTTGATTAGGAATTGATTGGTATTTAAAGCTGGGACTTCCTCTAGCTGTACATTAGGACTCATTAAAGATTGATCAATATACGTTTGGATTAATTTAGATTGCGCACCTAATTTTCGTAATGATGAAGAAATATCCATGTTTTCTTGTTGAGTTTCTGCTTGAACGATTGGTGTTGCGAGAGTATTGATAGGAATAGTTGCTCCAGTTACAATGGATGTTATTAAAAATCCTGTCATTATTTTAGTTTTCATTCCGTACACTCCTTTACCATTGTTTTTATAACTTAATTCATATAACTTGTACGACCGCTCTCTTTGTAAACTGGATAAGAAGGAGAAATCTTTCAGATACGTTAATATCGTTGTTTTTTACTTCTAATAGGATGTCAGGATTTTATTTATCTCTCATTTCGATACTCTATTTTTTTAAATATAAATAACAAAAATTTATTAACTATATTTGAATCAGGCACCCTATGAGTAGTAAATTATTAATTCTTTCCTAAAGTTGCGGTTTAACTTACAGAATCGTGAGGATCAATAAACCAATGCTTACAGTTAATCTTGTCATAACATTGTTTAATTTCAATTTGATAATATCCCTCTTAGTTTTGTCAGCAAACTCCTTACTAGACAACAAAAAGTGAAATTATACTGTACATTGCTTATACTTTTATTGCGGAATAACTTCACTTTTGTTATGCAGAAACCTAGAACACGTTTATTACCAATTTGATTCTTGACCTCTCGTAAACAAAAAGACTATTCAGAAAAATATTTTCAACATAATGTTACTTACAACTTCACTATAATTCCTATTAGCGTAACCTTCTCCTTTCTGTCTGGTCATACCAGTTATGTTGTTCATTAAAACATTAAATTTTTAATGCGTAAATAGAAAAATTTTGTCGATTATGCTCGATAATTTACTGTTAAATAAAAATATGAACCGAAAAAATTATATAAATATAGTTATTCGTAAATTTCATTTCTGTAATTGTAATGATTACAAATTAATGTGTATACGGTTAAAAATAACTATTCTAGCTCAACCAAGAAATTTTATTTTAGAAAAAATACTTATAGAATAATATAATAGGTCTTTTTATACTTTTTTACCTTTATTTAGTTATGTATAATTGCATAAAATGTAGATATATTTAGTAATATATGTTATATTATTGATTTTTTCACAAAACATCCTAATATCATTATTAACAAATATCCAGTATGAAGATATTAGTCTATAAACTTATCATCGTTATAAACATAGGTTTTAAATTACAAAAAAGCTGCAAAGCTTCCTTGGAACACTTTGCAGCCTTCTGTCTTTTTATTTCCTTTAGCAAAATAACGGTTAGTGTATTTTTTCAAATTAACAATATGGTACAAAGATTTCCATTGAGCTTTTGCTCACATATGTGTTTATAAAGTCTTCAAGAGCTATTTGTTTGAGCTGACGTCAGACTAGTGTTTATCTAAAATAAAACTATACCTATAAATTCAGCACATGATTGTTATAAAAATTGAAACTGTTCCGCTAACAAGATAATATCAGGTTAATCTCATACGTCTATTTGAATACAAGTTCTTTTTCTAGACAAATCACAAACTCTTTCTAGCGTAATAAGTTCAGTATTTTCATCTTTTGGGATACTTACACCCATGTTTAAGTCTTTACATTGGAGACAGCAGATAACAAACTTATATTATTGTATATTTTTCACGGTACTGCCTAGGAGTCATGCTAGTGATTTTTTTGAAAACTCTTATAAAATAACTTTGGTCATTAAAGTTAAGCCAAGCACAGATATCTGATAACGAATAAGTAGTGAGTGTTAATAATTTCTTTGCTTCTTCCACTCGTTCCCTTTGAATATATTCGCTTAAAGTAATTCCCATTTCTTTTTTAAATAGTTTAGACAGATAAGTAGGCGTAATTTCTAAATGATTAGCAAGTTCATTCAGAGATATTCCATCGTAAACATTTTTATTAATATGTTTTATACATGTAGTAACCGCGTAAGAATACTTTTTTGCATTGTATTCTTTCACACGATCTGCAAAGGTACGTAAAGCGTCCCCTGACAATCGCTTTACAGATTCTACATTATCTAATTGTTCTAGGGTTTGTATATATAAAATACTATGAGCAAAAGCAATATCTGGTGGCAGATTTCCTTCTATTGCATATCGAGTGGCTAAGGTAATCGCAATAATTCCAAGGTTTTTTTGATTCCTGAGCGGATCCTCTATTAGCATAAGTTCAACATCTTCTTGTGAAACCGCATACATATACTGTATTAACTTTTTTTTATTTCCTTCTTTGATAGTCGAAAAGAAATCATTTACTAATGCCATATTGTGCGTTTTAGGTTTGTTTTGTCGGCGTTTTAAAATATATAAATCAGGTTTCACAATTTTATTAGGAACTTCCTCTAGTACTTTATTTTTTTCCAAGACAATATCTACATCTAACTTTTCATTGAAAATCATGTAATGTAATAAAATTCCCATATCAATTAATGTAGTTTTTTTAATCTCAGATAAACACTGATAATAGGCAAGTCTTTCTTGAATGTTATCATTTGATTTAAATTCTTTCTGAAATTTTATGATCATATCATCTGAATCTTTTGGATGTATAGTAGGACCGATTATAATAGTCCCTTTAATATCATCATGATTTTCTATATGAATTAGAACAAAATTTTCAAGATAGTTGTTGCTTCGAAAAAGTGGCAAGTTACAGGGATCGTTTTCTTGATAAATATCACTAAGATGTTCTTCTTTTGAAGAATAAAAAGGACTACAAACATTATCAGATGTAGAATGATATAAAATTTTTCTGTCTGCAGATAAAATATGCACAGGGGCATTAAATGCTTTATGTGCAAGATCACACAAGTGTTGTATATCGATAGAAGTATTCATTACATTCTCCTTTATAGATCCATAAAATATATTCTGTTAGATATAATTCACGACAAATAATACTATAAAATATCAAATTAGTACAATTCACAACAAAATATTACTATATCTTTTTTATAAAAATCATATATTATTTAATTGTAGTTAGCATCTAAATATCAGAGTAGATAAGTAAAGTAAAGGAAATAAGCTAAGTTCTTTTCTTAATTCTACAAAATATAATTATTGAACTTGAGAAAACAGTGAAGTACTACAAAATACAGTGGTAGTCAATGCGAGGACCAAGCTGGAAAAAGATTTAAAATAAAGCGAAAGTAACAGGAGATACTGTACCACCGCAAGAAATAACAGTCAAAGTTCCAATTCAATCATTTATACAAATTGAATTCAAAAAATAAATACTGCTAATTTAAATGTGAAACTGAAAAACTATTTTGCTCCAAATTTTAGAAAAAGATAATAAAGAAGTTGTGAAATTGGAAACAGATGAAAGCGATAGGGCTATTTTTGAAGCACTATGCTTTGAAAAATACAAGGTAGAGGAAATTCAAGTACTCAATTAAACATTTAATTGAGAGAAAGGTCTTTTCATCAACTAAAAATAAAAAACGAATGGAATATTCAAAAAATGACACTATATTACTGGTCGTAACATTAGTTTTACTTTCCACAAAAGAGGAAAAAATATATAGACTTTACAAATACTAAGAATAGCAAACTAGCTAGTTTTATTACCGCATCACATAAAGTGAAACTTTAATCAGTGGGGTTTTGTTCATCCCCCACTGATTATTAGCCCACACCAATCGGGCTTTTACGGGCAAATAGCGGGATAAACTTATTATTAATTTCCAAATACAATAGTTGTTAATCAACAAAAAACTTCAATAATTAAGGTACACAGTAAATTGATCTCAAAACAGTAATTACTACAGTATCAGTTTTTACTTATTCTATAAAAAAAGAAATATCACTTAATAATAAAATGTTTTATATCGATTTAGACATAAAACATTTTATTATATCGGCTTAAGTATTATGGAATTAAAATTGCAAATAACACCAAAACCCTTTTAAGGGCTCATACATCGTTCGTGTCGAATTTATCACCTTCAGATACCTATGGCATTAACATAACTAAAAAAGATTATTGCAAATGAATCTGAGAGGTTTTTTCAATTTCGAAATTTATTTTTTTGTAAATTAAAGGGAAAATAATCCGTATATATACGGATTATTTTCTTAGTGTAATTTGTATTGACCTGTTAACTGTTTTTCAGCCATTCGAACTAAGCGTTTTGTAATCTCTCCACCGATCCGAACCATTTGCAGATGATGTGATGTATCAGGTCCCAGTGTGACTCCTAGTCCAAAAGCAATTTCATACTTCATTTGCTCAATAGTACTTGTAGTAGCAGAAATAAGAATTTCATTTGTATTACTTTCGTATCTTTGAATATTTATAAATAACATGTGCCTAATTATGCTATTTACGCATGAGTAACCTAATTTATTCCAGTATTTTTATAGGAACCCTTTCCCTCCCCTTATTCCACCAATTAAATTTGAAACACAAATGTACATTGCATTTCAATATAACAATAAAAGCTACAAAAGCAACGAATTTACTATTTTAAAGTTAAGTGTTTAACCTTGAAGTACTTAAATTCTTTTTTCCAGATAAAGCATACATTATATCTTGATGTTTTATTGTCCTCTTATAATTATGTGGTATCGGGAATTTATTTCGGTGTTCTTTTATTATAATTAAAGTTTGAAGTTCTATGCTCAATACTTTTGCGAGGACATGATAGTTATATCCATTGTTTAACAGAGAAATTATGTCATAAAACATAGTTTTTCCACCCACTAATTTTACTAATTTATTCTTTAACTCATCCCTTTTTTCTTTAGCTTCATCAATTTCTAACAACATAGATTTTTTATTTGTCTGCTTAATGTATTGAGTATACAACTCTGGGAATTCTTTTTGTACTTCTTTGTTTAATACTGGTTTATATTTAATCATGTAAGTAACTTGTAACAATGCGCGTTTTAACAAACTATCTTCAATGAGATACGCTACTTTATTAAATAAATGTACATATTCCTCAATATTGGAATAACTATTAAAATGAGCTAATACTCTACTTTTTATACTAAAAGCCTTGCCTACATAAATAATATTGTCATTATAATCTTTAATGAAATAAATACCACTGTCAGATTTTTTCAATTTATTATCCAATTCTTCTATACTCATAAAATGCAATTCACTCATACTTCTCTCTCCTTAGCAGTTTTAAATCGTAAAAAACAAGCAAGGTTTCTAAAAAAGTACTTAGCTGCCCTAGCATCTCTTATTTTATCTCTTGCTAAATGTCAAAAAACTGTTTCTATGTTACTCAACTATCAATATGATTATTAATAAAATTTTCGATCGTTATTATCTCGCAATTTTATCATGTAATTTCGAGATCGTTTCCTCATTTAAATTACTGTGTTTTATCGAATAAAGAAAATATATTACTACCCCAATAGTAATCCAAATACTAAAGTACACCCATGTCCTTAACGGTAAATTTAGCATTAAAAACACACAGCATACAATTGCAACGCATGGTAATACAGGTACAAAAGGTACCATAAATCCACGTTTTAAATTTGGGTGTGATTTACGTAGGATAATAACTGATAGACAAACTAACGCAAACGTCACCAAACTACCGATATTAACTAAATTAACTAATTCTTTCAAATCAATAAACCCAGCTATTATAGAGCTCCCTATTCCTGACAATCCAGTTATAAAAGTGGGTGCTCCAGTTTTCTTATTAACTCTCGCAAATGATTTCGGTAACAATCCATCACGACTCATTGCAAAGAATACTCGTGTTGCCGCATACATATTGGAAAAAATAACAGCCATAAGGCCAATTACAGCACCTGCAGCAATTGCACCAGCGACTTTTCCTTGTCCTACAACTTCCATTACATAAGCCATCGCCTCAGGAACATTTAATTCTTTATAGGAAACCATTCCTGTCATAACAAGGCATACCATAACATAAATAATTGTACATATGATTAATGATGCAATAATACCGATCGGAAGATTACGTTTCGGATCTTTTACTTCTTCTGCTGAAGTTGCTAATATATCAAAACCCGTAAAAGCGAATAAAATAGCTGCTCCACCCGTAAAAACTCCACTTAAACCGTATGGTGCAATTGGTATCCAGTTCATTGGTTTTACATAGAATATACCAACCGTAATAAACAACAAAATCATTCCAATTTTAATCAATACCATTGTATTATTGATTCGTTTGCTTTCCCTCGTACCACGGGATAACATCCATGCTAATATCAATGTAATGATTACTGCTGGTAGATTCACAATACCACCATGCGAAGGAATCGTTACTAGAGCTTTAGGTATCTCTAATCCAAATCCCTTTATTAAATTGTGGAAATAGCCTGTCCATCCAGCAGCGACAGCCGCTGTTGCCACGATATATATTAACAGCAATGACCAACCTACTAGATGAGCAACAAACTCACCAATTGTTGCATATGAGTATGTATATACACTACCAGACGCCGGGAGTGTAGAAGCAATTTCCGCGTAACATAATGCTATAAATCCACATATAATTGCTGCAAGTATAAATGAAAAAACAACTGCTGGGCCAGCATTTCTTGCTGCTACTAATCCAGTTAACACAAGAACGCCCGTTCCAACTATCGAGCCTACCCCTAACATAATTAAATCAAATGCTCCTAATGTTTTCGTTAAAGTCTTGCTTTGATTATGCTCTAACAATTGTGTAACGGATTTCTTTTTTAGTAAATTACTCATATTTTCTGTATCCCCTTTAAAATAAGGTTTGTTCTTCTCGTTAGTGTTGTATATAAATTTACTTAGTTATTAACTAGCCTCATAATATTTCTTTTACATTAAATAGATTTGAAATTTTATATAAATTCGCTTCTCACTTACTAGTTAAACTAGACATTTCCATAGATTTTTGCGTACAACGTTTCATAGCTGAAATGATAGCTGTTCTTAAACCTTTTTCTTCTAGCGTTACTACAGCCTCTATCGTCGTTCCACCTGGAGAACAAACCATATCCTTCAATTCACCTGGATGTATTCCTGTTTCCAATACCATTTTTGCAGAACCTAATACAGCCTGAGCCGCAAATTTATAAGCTTGTTTTCTCGGCATACCGCCAAGTACAGCAGCATCTGCCATGGCTTCTATAAACATATACACATATGCTGGAGAAGAACCACTAATAGATGTAACAACATCCATTAGTTTTTCATTTATGACCTCCGTCTGGCCGAAAATATTAAATATGTTCAGTACCTCTTTTATATCTTTTTCTGTAACCATTTCATTAAAACATAACGCAGACATTCCTTCTCCAACAAGTGCCGGTGTATTAGGCATTACTCTAACAACTTTTAACTTTCTACCAAATTCATTCTCAGTGCTCTTAATACTTTTTCCTGCAGCAATAGTTACAACGATTACATCATTTTTTATTTGATCTTTTATTTGGTTAATTACCGATGAGTATAAATCTGGTTTGATTGATAAAATTAAAATGTCAGCACTGTTAGCGACTTCATTGTTGTTAGTAGTTATAGTTATGCCATATTCATTACTAGCATTTTTTAAATTAATGACGTTTAAATCTGAACAAATTATTTGATCTGGAGAAACTATATTTTTTTTTATCATCCCACCTATCATAGCAATACCCATGTTTCCACATCCGATGAATCCTATTTGTTTATTCATAATAATTTGCTCTTGCTCCTTCTACTCTAAATTTTATTGATTTTGAAATTATTATTCTAAATAAGGGCTATTACAATTACTTGGTTTATCAATAGAATTTCAAAATTCTCCTTCCTATATAAAGCTTACATATACCTCTAATAACTTCTTTGCTTTCGCTGAATTTTGAGGTGTGGGTCTTACTGCCCGGCAAATAGCGGGATAAAATCATTTCTTTAATCTATAATAAGAAGGACATAAAAAAACAAAAAGTTACAAAAATTTTCAAATTAAAACTTTTATAACTTTTTGTTTTGATGCAAATATAATTTCAATTAATGTATCTCACCGTTTTAAACTTGACGCTCCATAATCTTGTATAGTTACATTTATATGATATTTAATCGGTACTTTACTAAATGTTTGATCCCAATTTTTTTTGACTTTCTCCCATGTTCTCGGGTGTTTAATTCTTAGTTGGTTGCCAAAACCCGCAATATCGACTTGATATTCTTTTTGTATTTTTTTTGTAACATGATGTACTAAGTGCTTTACTTCTTTTTCAATAGCTTTTTCTTCCTTTTTTAAAAATTCATTTTCAAAATCTTTTCCTGATTGTATCCAATTTTCAGACAAACGCCCTTCTGATTCAATGTTTACATCAAAGGAAATATTATTTCCGTTAACATGTGGTATGATTTTGCTTTTTATTGACTTTATTTCGTATATAATGAGTTTCTTTGATTCTTTATCAAAAGTTTTTACCACACCACCATTCCTTTTTCCGTTTATCCATACTACTCCTTCCAATTCCTGTTCATTTAAAAACCCCATCAACTTTTTTGTCTTCCCTTTAATTACAGCAGCTCCTGCAAATTTTGTTTCCCCTTTTATCGATATTACATTCTGTAAAAGAAAACTGGACCCTGACCGCATCTTTCCTTCCAATTTAGCGAGCGATACAGGAGGTAAAATCCTTGTTGTTCTATTTCTATTATCTGCAATTCCAGACAAACGAAATGCTGGGATTTCTCCTTTTTTATTTGATTCCAGTACCTCCTTCGCTAGACCCTTGCTAATTAAGAGCATACAGCTAAGCCGAACTTCATTGTCACGGAGATACTGTTCAAGTAATTGTTCTAAACTGTATGTACGTACAAGACTATCACTAATAACAATGTTTTTTAAATGTGGGCTGAACATTGTGCTCTCTCTTTTCAATGAAAACTCACGAACAATTTGATGAATGGAATCACCGGTCTCAGAAACATTTATATAACGTTTTTGTTGTCCATTTCCTTTACTTTGTGCTTGCGAACTAACAATTTGATAAGTAGCTGTTATAAGATTTCTTTTAGGATAACCTCCTTCCTCATCCTCTTTCTCAATTGTTGAATCCTTCCCTTTATCTAGTGCTATACCTGCAGTTAAACTCAACTCTTCTACTTCTTTACTGCTCCAACATCCTGTTAAAAATAGAAGCAAAAGCGTCCATAACAAAGCCAAATAGAACCGCATATAATTAAATTTATTTTTCACACTACTCCTCCTTTTAATCGCGTAATAATAAGAAGAAGCAGTGGCAGTAAACCAAATAAAAATAAAGCAGCATTACCGAGCATATCCCCCAATTTAAGCAAGTCATTTATATTTTTCGAAGTCATAGCAATGATGTAAATGATTGGAATCAAAGCAAAAATAAACGGATGAATACTCTTTTTGAAGAGTTGCGCTAATCCTAATGCAGCTGCATAATAACTAATCGTATAGGTAGCAAATATTTGCATAATCCATATTACAAGCAGTAAAGATTCAAAACGTTCAAATATCAATCCAGAAATTTCAAAACTGCGCATAAGGTCAATTGTCGGCCATGTTCTTGTTACAACCCCATCAATTGATAATGCACCAATGACCATTACAACAGTTATTACATAAAAGATTAACGGAATAGAAATTCCAACTAAAATAGCTTTTACTGCTTTATTTCGTTGTTCCATAAATACCAAAAGAATTAACATAATTTCAGGACCTGTATATGCGAGAGACGTTGTTTTTATCCCATCTAATACCGGTTTAATTCCCAAACCTAATACGGGACGGAGATTATCTATCTCGAATATTCCGATGCTCATAAAGGAAATGATTAAAAAAATAAAAACAGTAATAGGAAATATTATTTCAAACATCCGTGCAATTGAATTAATACCACTCATAATCAAATAGAGACCTATCCACATAAAAGGCATAACAATAGCCCATGTGGGGGTTCCTTCGAGCAAAAAAAAGCTTATTACTTCTGCCATTGAACGAATTTGAAATGCTGAAGTTGTAAGAAAATACCCTATAATAAGAAAACTAAGCAACCTGCCTATCCATTTCCCTACAATATCTTGACTGTATTGATAAAATGTTTTATCTGGAAACTGCTGACTTAATTTGACCATAATTACTCCTGAAACCATTGCCAGTATCCCACCTAATATAACACTTAGCCATACATCTGGTGTTTTCACTTTTTCCACAGATGCTCTAGGCAAAGTGAGGATCCCCGTTCCAAGTATGTAATTTACAATAATAACAACTGCTTGCGAAGTTGTTATTCGGTCTTTAAGTTCAGTAATCACTGAAGGCCACTTCCTTTCGTCATCAGCTACCTTTTGCGGATAGTTTTTTTAGTATGCATTATTTTCGGTCGACGTCTCATTATTTTTAATGGCATGCGAACCATAAAATCTTTCCAGTCACTAAATCGATACGGAACAGCAGGACTAGTATAAGGAACGCCAAAACTTTTCAGTTTCACTAAATGACTGCAAAGTAAAAGAAAGAAGAGAATAACTCCATACAAACCAAATATCGCAGCACAAAACATAGCTATAAAACGAAGAATGCGTAACGTAATTCCCACACTATATTGCGGAATAGTAAAAGAAGAAATAGCTGTTACCGCAACAACGATAACCATTATTGGACTAACAATTCCTGCTTCTACGGCAGCCTGACCAATTATTAAACCGCCCACAATTCCCATTGCAGGTCCAATCGGTTTAGGCAGACGTAAACCTGCTTCTCGCAAAACTTCGATAGCTACTTCCATAATTAACGCTTCTATTAAAGCGGGAAAAGGAACTCCTTCTCGCGATCCGATAATAGAAATAGCGAGCTTAGTGGGAATTAATCCTGGATGAAATGAAATAAAAGAAATATACAGTGCTGGAGCAAATAATGAAACAAAAGCTGTCATGAAGCGTAATAAGCGGAGAAGCGTACCAGGAAGCCACCTTTCATAATAATCTTCTGGTGATTGCAGCAGCATACTAAATGTAACTGGAGCAATTAAAACAAATGGTGTTCCATCTAACAAAATAGCTACTCGACCTTCCATCAAAGCACTAATAACACGATCAGGTCGTTCTGTATTTTGAATCTGCGGAAAAGGACTGAGATAATTATCTTCAATAAGTTGCTCTATATAACCAGATTCGAGTACACTGTCTATGTCAATTTTCTGAATTCTGTTTTTTATTTCATCCACCAATTCTGCACTAGCAAGATCTTTAATAAATGCGACGACTAACTCTTTCTTTGCACGTTCTCCTACTGGTAGCTTTACTAATGATAAGCTCTCATCCGCACAGTGTCGTCGCAAAAGTGAGGTATTATCACTTAATACTTCAGTAAAACCGACCCGTGGCCCTCTGACTAATGCCTCCGATACTGGTTCTTCAATGTTTCGTTTATTTGCTTTTGTTGTACCAAGAATAAACACATCTGCTAAACCATCAATTAAAAGAGCTGTTGAACCTATCAATACTTTGGGTATTAAATCTTTTATGTAATGGACTTCTGCTACTTCACTAATTGTAAGAACTTTATTTTTAATATATTCTTTTGAAACAGTCCCCTCCACATAAGAAGATTCATTTTTATATTCATCAGAAAAATCATCCATTAGTAATTTCATAATATGTTTGTCAATTATCTCTTTATCTGATAGACCATCAACAAAAACGATCCCAGCTTGAATATCTGTGCGTCCAATATTAAACTTCCGAAAGCGAACATCAGAATTATGTCCGATTTGTTGCTTTATAAGTTCTAAGTTAGAGGCAAAATCATTTGTGAAATGAACGTTTGCATTTTGAGATGGTTTATGCTCTTGTTTCGTTTTACTTTGAATATTATTTTTTTTCACTTGTTTGTCTCTTGACTTCCACCAACTCATTCTTCCCACTCTTTCTCTGACATACGAACCCAATGAAAAAATCTTGAGATAGTATACGGAATTAAAAACAAGATAAAAGCTTGTACAAAGACTGTCCAATCTGGAAGATAAGAAGTAATTATGTTCCACATTTTTATCACCCAATTTATATACTCTGCTAGGATTGAGATTTCTAAAAAACGATATGTACTTAATAAAAAATAACTATAAGATTAAAGAGCAGAAAAGCGAGACATTATGCTTATTTAGTACCAATAACCTAATTAGTATAAAAACATTTCTGACCTAAAATACCATTTCCAATTATAATTTGTTAGATATTATCTCCTTTTCCCTTATTTATATGCCCGCATTTGAATTTCAAATAATATAAGGATCAATGATATTTCCTCTTAAAGAAAAAAAGATGCTAGAAGATAGCATCTTTTTTTAAATTCAACTTACTATGTATTTATATTTTATTGTGAAAATACTCGTTTTTTTTAATGAATATTAATGTTTAAAAAAATAAAAAATACATATTCTTTTGTTCTAAGTTCATACACTTCTACCAAATCGATACGGAATTTTCTGATTTTAAAACTAATATGAAATAAAGGAGAATAAAAAGAAAAACTATTATCAATCTATCAATTGAAAATAATACTTAGCAAGAGTTTATCATCTTAACTCCAAGTGTATTCGTTTTGCTTCAAAATAAAGAACTTGAATAAATTTTTTCGTATCAATACGAGCAGGTAATGTTGGTTCATTATTCAATTCTGTCATCTTTCTCCTTACGGTAGTAAAATCAAAAAATCTAGAAGCATAATTTTCG
The DNA here is from genome assembly GCF_038006445.1 of Bacillus sp. FSL K6-1218. Taxonomy (NCBI): domain Bacteria; kingdom Bacillati; phylum Bacillota; class Bacilli; order Caryophanales; family Bacillaceae; genus Bacillus; species Bacillus sp. FSL K6-1218. The sequence goes on from NZ_JBBOVE010000001.1 coordinate 3,114,523, forward strand.
AACTTCGGGTTTAAAAAATCAGTAAGTCCAAGGGATGCTAAATGGTTTAATGATTGATAAATTGCTCTCCGAATCCGTTGTTTGGAAGCTTCTATGAACCTTTTTAATTCGGCATCTTCAGCTGAATCCCCAAGTTTTTTTTGAGCCAAATTCATAAAAATCTCTTTTAGTGAGGGAAAGCCTTGTTCCAACGTGTTATCTTGTTCATATTTATATAAATAATCTAGCATATCCATTAAATCTTTACTTCCACTTTCACTGGCTATTCCTAATTCAGACAAAAGAAAATGAATGGAATTTTGAAAATGATTAAAAGTATTTAAATGTTTTTCATTACGGTATTTTTCTTGCGCACTTGAATTACTATCCAATTTTAGTACCATATTAAGCGATTCTTGAATGTTTTTTATCGATTTTTCCAAACGAATTCGTTCAATGACTTTCCGAACAACTGTTAATACTTCAATCCGGTTAATTGGCTTAATAATATAGTATTCAACACCAAGCGAATAAGCTTCAGCAATTAATTCTTTTGATTCTACTTGAGAGACCATGATGATTTTCCCTTTAAACGAAGGTTTTATTTGACAGATTGTTTTTATTCCATCTTGAATCGGCATTAACAAATCGATAAATAAAATGTCTATATTTTTAAGGATTAGCATTTGTTGCTCTAAAGATAAACCATCCTCAGCTTCTCCTATAACCTCCCCAAGATCTTCATCCTCGATAATTTGAGCCAACATTGAGCGAACCGCTTTTTCATCATCTACTATATAAAAATACATAGAATCACCCTTTCGAAATTATATGATCAATCCCTAATCTAATTATAAAAATTGATCCTTTTCCTTCGGTTCTGTCCTCAAGCGTAACATCACCTTCAAGTTGTTCGACCATTTCTTTAACATACGATAATCCGATACCTGTCGATGGATTGCCTAAATCATCATATTTAGAAGTAAACCCAGGCTCAAAAATTGAATCTTTATATTTTGAAGAAATACCGGGACCATTATCGCCTATTTGAAATTCAACAAAATGGTGGTCTTTATTAATGTCAATTGTGATGGTTCCCATACCTTGGATAGCTTCTACAGCGTTTGTAACGATATTATTTATAATAGATAAGATTGTGTAAATATGATAATGAGGATGCACACCATCAATTTTATACACAAATTGGATGTCTTTCTCTAGCAACCGTGCATATTTCGTATTTGCCCGTATAATGATATTTACTAGTTCATGTACAGACATATAATCTGTAAAACTTTCATCAGAAATTAGTTTTGAAAGTCCCGCAAAAATACGTTGGTTATCTTTTTTAACGTCATGGACCTCACCAGCAATTTGTAATGCCTGTTGTCTTAAATCCCCAAACTGAAAATCCATCTGTTTGGGCTCAAAAGAGTCTAAGGTTTTATATAAGTCATAGGATTTTTTTGTTATATTCTCAGCATCTTGTAATGTTTTTTTTAAATGAACAGCATCTTCATATAAATTAGAGATGAGCATGAGCATGTGTTCATTTTGCTTTTTTATATGTCTCTCCCTTGATTGCGCTTCATACAATTTCATCATATTGAAAAAGCTTAGAACTATAAAACTATGGGAACATGCGATAACAATGATCTCATTTATTGCCTCGGATGTGATCGATGTTTTTAATACGAAATATTGAATCATTAATTCCACACAGTCTGACAGTATTTCAATCATGCAACCAATAAAACCAATCATTAGTGGTTGATGATAAAAACGTTTGATTTTTGCTAAATGAAAGAGATACGAGTAAGTAAAATAAAAGAAAAAACTAGGATAGTGAGTATGAAAAGCAGCTAGCCAGTCCATATTTCCCTTTATAATGACATCCATTGAGATACGAAATACTACCACGACTATCGCTGTTAAAAAGCCCGGTAAAAATGCTGGAATTCGTCGAAACAATAACAAAAAAAAGAAAAATGTTGGTGCGCCAAAGCTCATTCTAAATGTTTCATTTAAAGGAAATGACTTTATTTCACCTACTAAGGGTACTGTAAGTATCATTAAAACGAGAATATAGATGTCTTTTTTTACTAAATTACTAAGATTCAAAATAATCACTTCTCACTTTCGCCTAACAGTCAGTATACAAACCTATTTGCATTAATACAATACTTACTCTATTTTTTTCAAAAACTGATAAATAAGATATAAACGAAAGCATTATAGATTGTGAGTATTCATTACACCCTTCTACTTTAGAAAGATACTTTATAACTCAAAAATGTTCAGACACAATATAAGGTCTGAACACTTTTGGACTCGCTCTAACACCAAAATATCTGTGCTCCTTTTTAAAATATACTTAAATCCCATTCTTTTGCAATATGTTCTAACAACATAATTCCTGGTAAACTATTCCCATATTCATCAATGGCCGGTCCGTAAATACCAATACCACATCCATCTTGGAACGATAAATCCTTCCTAGATTTTGAGGGAACAAGTGTCATAATTCCGCCGGATACCCCACTCTTAGCTGGTAATCCAATGAAAGCAGCAAATTTTCCAGAAGCGTTGTACATTCCACAAGTAAGCATTAAAGCTTTTGTTAACCTAGCTACTTCTTTAGGGAGCACTTGTTCTTTGCGAATAGGATGATATCCATCATGTGCTAGTATAAGCCCTATTAAGGCAATATCTTCTGTATTTATTTCAATCGAACATTGTTTTAGGTAAACCTCTAGTGTCTCCTCCACATCTGATTCTAGAAAACCATTCTCCTTTAAATAGTATGCTAATGCTCTATTACGATGAGCCGTTTCCCATTCTGATTGAAATACTATTTCATTAATAGCGGGACGCTTCTCTATCATTTTTTCAATTAATACGTATAGAGATTCTAATTTTTCTTGCACCGATCTCCCTGGCAAAAGTGAAGCTATCGTAATCGCTCCAGCATTGATCATAGGATTAAAAGGTTTTCCTGGTTTATGTATCTCTAAACGAATAATTGAATTAAAGGCATCTCCAGTTGGCTCTACGTCAACTCGTTCTAATACATAAGAAATACCGCGACTTAAACAAGCGGCTATAAAACCGATTACTTTTGATATACTTTGTAATGTGAAAGGTATCTTCCAATCTCCTGATTTTATCATTGTTCCATCTGGCTTTACTATACAAATACCTAACTGCGATACATTTATTTCCCCCAGAGCGGGAATATAACTGGCGCTTCGTCCCTTAGCTGCATACGCTCGATAATGAGCTACCCATTGATCTAAGCAAACTTTTTCTTGACCCTCAACTTGAACGCTAGAATCCTTTATCATTTAATAATATTCCCCCGTACTATTAACTTTATATAGAATGATTTTTTCTTTACTATAATCAATAATATTTGCACTAGAACCAAGAAAAATATTCAGACATATTGCAGTCTGAATATCCTTCTTATTACACACTTTTCTTTTTTGAAGTTTTCTCATAACTATCCCAACATTCAATATTTTCAAGCCCTTTAATGTTTTCTTTATAAAAAATAGGATCTTTACCAGCTTTTTTCTGGTTTATATAATCTTGTAACGCCGCAAATGCTACTTTTGAAAGTAAGGTAATAGCAATTAAATTAATAATAACCATAAAGCCCATAAATAAGTCCGCTAAATCCCATACAATTTGAATCTTTGCAACAGAACCAAATACAATCATAGCCAACACACTTATTCTGTATATCATTAACCACACTTTACTTGTATGTAAGAAGCGAATATTTGTTTCACCATAATAATAGTTGCCAATTAACGCACCAAATCCAAATAAAAAAACAAAGATAGCAAGACAACCCGATGCCCAAGGACCTATGTGTTCACTTAATGCTGCTTGTGTAAGTGCAATACCATTTAACCCCGGTTGTTTATATGCATCAGACAGCAAAATAATAAAGGCAGTGCTAGTACAAATGATCAGTGTATCCGTTAATACACCAAATGCTTGAATCAGTCCTTGTTTCACCGGATGACTTGTTGTTGCTGTTGCGGCAACGTTTGGTGCACTTCCCATACCAGCTTCATTTGAGAATAAACCGCGTTTAACTCCATTCATAAGTGCTGCACCAATTGAACCGCCTGCTATTTGTTTAAAACCAAATGCGTTTTGAACAATAAGAGCAAGAACTTCCGGCATTTTTGATATGTTGGTAACTACAACAAATAATGCAACTCCAATGTATAATACCGCTAAAAATACCACCTTGTATTCAGCCATTTTTGCAATACGTTGTACACCACCAAAAATAATCGCAGCGAAAGCAATGGCCATGATTATCCCAACTGTTAGACGATCTGTACCAAATGAGTTTTGAAAAGCAATTGTAACTGTATTTGATTGTACTGAATTGAATACAAGTCCAAAAGTAATTGTGATTAAAATAGAGAATAATACTCCCATCCAACGTTTATTCAACCCTTTTTCCATATAATAGGATGGACCACCGCGGAAACCAGTTTTATCTTTTACTTTATATATCTGTGCTAATGTGCTTTCGACAAAACTAGATGCCGAGCTAATAATAGAAATAATCCACATCCAAAATACAGCTCCAGGACCACCTAATGCAATTGCAATCGCAATTCCTGTGATATTCCCTGTTCCAACGCGGGCTGCCATACCAATACAAAACGCTTGAAAAGGAGAGATTTGATCTTTAGAACCACTTTTCCCCTCCATTAATACACGGACCATCTCTTTTAACATTCGAAACTGTACAAAATTCAATTTAAATGTAAAATAAATTCCGCAAATAACAAGCATAATAATTAACAATTTAGACCATAAAAAATCATTTGTTGATCCGACTAAATCTACAAAAAAACTTTCCATATTATCACTCCATACCAAATTTTATATATCATAATCTATATAAAATCACCTATATTTCCTGGTATAAATACCTCTTTCATATTCAAATACAACAAGGATAAAAGTTTTCTATATTAATAGGATTGACCTGTTAAGCAAACATCACAACATATAACTGTAAAACTGAAATTTTGAAGAACTTAACGTTTATACACCCGTTGCTCTATCCCCTTCTGTAAAACTAATATTCTTATCCACTAATGTTGTTGTACTATTATGTTTGTTTCGTTTACGGTGATTTACATTTAAATCATAAAATCAATAGTGATTAACTGGTTATTTATTAATTTTATCAAGAACATGAAAATATCTCCTTTCTCACTACTAATCTCAAAAATAGGCTAGGTAAAAACTTCGCAAAAAATCTATAAAGCGCTTTCAACCTTCAACTAAGAGAAGCTTGTCTTTAATTTATAATTAAAAGTACAGAATGTTACGAAAAAGTACAGATTTTTATAAAAACAAAAAAATATTTTAAGATTTTTCATCTAAAAAACAGTGAGATTTTGTGAATTTTATACAGTATCCAAACGTCGCGGATTCTGTTCTACCTAACCTTTGACAAGCCTCTATTTTCTTCATATAAACATGCATATTTTTTCTCTTTTAGAAGTTCATATAAAGTATTTGAAATCAAGAATCAATGAAATATTATAAGAATATTTAAAAAAATAAAACATTTAATTTATTTATGGTATCATACAAAAAACATTTGTTTTCTCAATTAATCCCCCTAGCTGGATTCTTCTATATTGCACATATTTACAACATTAAAGACACTAAGAAAAAAAGGATTTTGTTGAAGGGATGAAACATTACAAAACTCTTATTTAGGACCTTATGACATCCTCTTTTCTAGCAATATCGAGTTATCCCCAAAAACGTATATTTCCTAACATAGATTACAGGTGGTGTATTGTGAAAGAAATAGTATTCGTTCAAAATAAAAAAAGACTCCTTATGAAATTCGAATTTTTAAAAAAGGATTTAGTACTTACCATTTCACTGATACTAGCAATTGTAAGCTGCTTAATACATTCGCCAAAGATCGAATATATTAACTTTGAAGTGTTAATTAGCTTATTTAATCTAATGGTGGCCATTAAGGCCTTGGAACAGCTAAAGATATTAGACAAACTTGCCGTTGCGATTTTAAATAAATGCAATAACAGCAGGTCAATATCTATTATTCTAATTTTGTTATGCTTTATTTGCTCCATGTTTGTAACAAATGATGTTGCTCTCCTCACTTTTGTACCAATAACACTTGTCATTAGTAAAAAAACACAAATGAACATGATGGATACAATCATCCTGCAGACAATTGCGGCAAACATCGGTAGTAGCTTGATGCCTATGGGAAACCCACAAAATTTATACCTATATTCTTACTATGGAATTAAGCTCATCCCATTTTTAGGTTCAATCCTGCTTTTAGCTGTACTTGGAATTAGTTTGTTATTTATATTTACTCAAAAACTTCAAAAAACAGATTTGAAAATAGAACTATCTGTTATTACCGTGAAAAATCGAAAAAAAGCTACTGTCTGGATTTTGATACTGATCACTATCATTGCATCTATTTTTGGTGTCATTAATTATTACATTGCGCTAATAGTCACACTGATAGCAGCATTTACGTTAGATAGAAACTTACTATTTAAGATCGATTACTTTCTTCTAATAACCTTTGTCTGTTTTTTTACTTTTATCGGAAACATTTCCCATTCCGATGCACTGGGGACATTTGCTCGCGCTAATTTAAGAGGAGATACTTCAGTCTTCTTTAGTTCCATATTTTTGAGTCAATTGATTAGCAATTTTCCTACTTCAATTCTTCTATCAAACTTTACTTCTGATTGGAAAGCTTTATTACTAGGAGTAAATATTGGAGGGCTTGGAACAATTATCGCATCTTTAGCCAGTGTAATCTCCTATAAACTATTCATTCAGGCCAATGTTAAAGAGAGTAAGGCGTATTTAATTAAATTTAGCATTTACAACTTTTCATTTTTAATCATACTTACATGTATACAATACTTTATCTTTAAATTTCTAAAAATTTTTTAAAAAATTGATTCCTTTAGAAAAACCCAAATTTCTCAGCATTAAATTGAGAAATTTGGGTTTTAATATAGGTATGTTTAAAGAGCTACAACAAAGTTACCATCAATTTAATATTTTGAGATGTTCCCAAAGCGAAAACCTTTTAGCTTTTACGTTATTTAATAGAGTTCGGTTCATTTTTTATTATGTAATTAATACATTTATTAAGTTAATGGCTTTGAGATAGTATCACATGTCCATCAACCTAACAAAATAAAAAGTTTTAATTTCTAAAGTTAATGAATTAAAAAGCACTCAATTTTTTTAGCTAAAAAATTACATTTCCTTATTAAAATGCAGTGACGATACCAATACAAATGCAATACTATATACATACTAATCACTCATTATATGTGTTGCTCTTTTAAATTGGCCAATGTATAAACAAAGTCTTTTACTTAGCCATCCTTCATGATTGGCTTGATTGTTTCTAGATACTTAATCCCTCTATACTCATTTCAAGCGGTAATCCATTCCGATGGAAATTGCAAATGACAAAATTTATCCGTTTTTCCTACTTGCTAAATTCAGCAAGTAAAATGTTTTTAAAAAATTCCGGGTTATTAATGTTTAAACTGTTCGAATTGATAGCGAGTGTATGTTTACCTCCAAGTGTTCCACCAGCAAAAGTGGAAAACCCTGGGACGGCCCCCCTGTGTCCCCATACCGAGATACCGTTCGGAAGCTTAATTTCAAGTATTCCAAGACCATATCCGGTTCCCTCTCTATTTGTAGGAACTGTAGTAAGCATTTGTTTTAACTGCTGTTCCTTCAGTAATTTGCCACCTAGTAAGTAAGAGAAGAATTTGTTTAAGTCGTCAACAGTAGAAATCATATCTCCATCCGAGCTACCTGGGTTAATATAAGTAACGTCTTTTAGCTCACTCGCTCCGTCTAGTTGCAAATAGCCACGGGCATGCTTGGTGCCTGGAATCACGCTTGAATTACCAGGTAGAAATGTATTTGACAAATCAAGCGGTTCAATAATCCGATTTTCAACCTCTTCCGCATAGCTGTTTCCTGTTACTTTTTCAATAAGGATTCCTAGTATTACGTATCCTGTATTTGAATAAGACCACCCCTTCCCTGGAGCAAAGTCTGGGGGAAGAGAAATCCCCATCTTTACAAATTCTTCAGCAGTATACGATTTTTTTATATCCGTAATATCAAAGTCTTTTGAATTTATATAGTCAGCAATACCACTTGTATGATTCAATATTTGCCGGATCGTAATCTGGTTACCATCATATCCGTTTCCTTGAATGACACCAGGCAACCATTTTTCAATGGAGTCGTCTAGATTCAAACGATTCTCTCCAGATAATTGAAGTAGAACTGTTGCAATGAACGTTTTCGTCACACTGCCAATGCGAAAGCGAAAATCTGCTTTCATTGGTTTCTTAGTTCTCAAATCCGCTATCCCAGCACTATAGCTCCAAGTTTTACCCCCCTTAGAAATTTTAGCGAGTATTCCCGGGTATCCAAGTTGCAGTTCATCTCGCATTGCTTTCTTAACGGAAGTACGATCGCTTTGCGTACTTGTTTGTAACGAACTAGATACATTTTGCGTAGATTCTGCTTTTACAACTGATGTTGGTGTTATGTATAACAGGGAACTTCCACCTATTAAAAGTGCTAGACTTGCACATGTAATTTTACTGCGTGTTTTCATAAAAAATTCCTCTCTTCTATTAAAATTGTATAGATAGTTGATAGCAGTGTCATATACGAACCACACAGCTATCCATTCTCCCAATGATAAAAAGGCAACAATACATTTGCAATCATTGTACTCATTATTTTCACAAAACACTCTTGTTACTGATTGTTATATATATAGGCCGTACTTATCCCCCCTTCACGCCTCCTTATATTTTTATCCTACACAATGAAAATCTCTTTTTCCTTACCTATCCCTTACAAATTCCTTACATTCAAAATCACTTGTACACTAGGGTTGAAGTAGCATCTGTGCCCGAAAACGCAAAAAAATAGATTACCTGCACACGAAAAAGTATAGTGCACAGATAATCTATTTGTTTTTAAGATTAATAAAAACCTAATTTATTTTTTGAATTCTTCCATCAATAACAGACTGAATTGGTTCTTTTGATTTTTTTATATAATCTACTAATGCTTCAAAATCAGTTGGTCCTGTTTCAGCATCTTTACCGTTTTTAAAAGATACAAATCCATCTCCACCTGAAGCTAAAAATGCGTTAGCAACGACGCTGTAAGTTTTAGAAGGAATGATTTCTTCTCCATTTGTTAAGCGAATACTTGTTACTTTTTCTCCATTGGGCTTGTTCGCATCCCAAGTGTATTGGATCCCTGAAATTTGAAGCATTCTTGTTATGTCTTTTTGCCATTGTTGATTTAAAATATCACGAATGTCTTGACCTGTTAAATTTACTTTTATTAATTGATTTCCGAATGGTTGAATACCATATATCTCTCCCCATGTAATATCACCAGCATCTAAGTCATTACGAATACCACCAGGATTCATAAGTGCAATTTGGGATTGCATTGTTGTACGCTGGGCATCAGCAACTAAATTTCCAAGAGTAGATTCACCGGCCGTGTTGAGTTTGCGATCTAGTGGCGCAATAGACTTACCTACAACTTCATTAACAAGAGGTGCGATTTTTGCTTGATATTTCTCCATCTTCTTCTTTATTTTTTTATCAGGCTCTATGCCTTCATGATAAGTTGTAACAATTTCTGCTTTTTTCTCAACAATATCTTGTGTCTTACGATCAATCTTTACATCAACATCAGCAAAAGCCATACCATATGAATTTGCTTGTACGACAAGTTTATTATTAACAGTTCCATTTACATAGGTGTGGCTATGGCCACCAAAAATAACATCGACTTCTGGATCAGTCTCATTTGCTAATCGGACGATATCACCATTTGTTACGCCGTTCCCATCTGTTATACCTCCGTTATGTGCAAGAACAACGATAGATTTAACGCCTAGTTTTTTTAATTGCTTTACGGATTTGTTAATAGCTTCAACTTCATCTGTAATTTCTACATTCTTTAGCATAGTAGGCATAACAAGGTTAGGAACATCCGTTGTTACGACTCCGATAAATCCAACAGGAACTCCTTGTACCTTTTTTATAGTGAATGGTGGTAAAAATAAACGACCGGTGGATTTATTATAGAAATTTGCAGCAACATATGGGAATTTTGCTCCTTTAAAATTTCCTGTTTTCTCATGGTATCCACCATAAATAAGGCGGTTCATTTCTTCAACACCTTCATCAAATTCATGATTTCCTATCGTTCCAACATCGAATTTCAAATCATTTAGAAATTCAATCGTAGGTTCGTCTTGTAATAATGCTGAAACAGGAGTACTTGCTCCAACAACATCGCCAGCATGTACCTTTAATGTATTTGGATTTTGTTTTTCACGATCACGTAAATACGCCCCTAAGTACTCAATTCCCCCTGCATCTTTATTGTTAATTTTTTTTACAGTGTCTAGTTGCCCATGAAAATCGTTAATACCGAGCATTTGTACATCTATGTAGCGGTTTTGTTCTGTACTTGCTTGGGCTGAAGGCATAGCAAATACACTAGTAAAAGTAACTGTACTTAAAGCTAAAGCAACTGGAATGATTTTTTTCAACATAAAATTTCTCTCCCCTAATTAAAATCTGACATAATACGATGTTATTTTAATATATTAAGAGAATTATTTCTATAAAAATTCAACTAATTATAAAAATTAATAAGATTTTATTGTTTTCTGACAAAACATTTCTTTATTTTGAGGATTATTCAAAATATTATCTTGATAGTAATATAGGAATCCACCTAAGAGACCTAAAAAAAGCTAATCCATACATGTTAGCTGTTAAGAAGAATATTCAATTCGAAGCTAATAAAAATTTATCAACCTAACATCTCGATATCACCATTTAAAAATGAATAAAAAGTTCGTTATCGAAGATTTCGATTCTTTAAATTGATTACAGTGGTACACTACTCCGCATTTAAAAAGATGCTCTTGGATTTATCCAAGAGCATCTTTTATAAAGCTTTATTTTAACTTGTTTATAATTTATCAATTAACAATTACATAGTTGTAATCAGTCCTTTAAAAATAATAGGAGTGCTTCATTAAATTCTTTGGCATGCGTTGCATTTAGCCCATGTGGACCACCCTTTATTAATGCTACTTTAGAATTAGGAATTGCTTCATGTGTTAATTTCCCACTATATTCATATGGTACAGTTGCATCTGAATCACCATGAATAATAAGAGTAGGTATATTAAACTTCTCCAAGTCTTTTCTAAAATCTGTCTTACTAAAGGCGGTAATACAATCAAGTGTTCCTTTAGGTGATGCACTGGCTGCAATATCCCAATTATATAAACGGAATGGCTCACTAACTAAATCTGTTCGATTACCAGCCGCGAAAAATCCCTTAGTAAATTCATTAAGAAATGCAAGGCGGTCATTTATCACACCACTTTTGAATGCTTCAATTGTTGCATCATCTAATGCCCCTTCAGGATGATCCTCTGATTTGTATAAATATGGAGGAACTGCCCCAGCAAAAACAGCCTTTTCAATACGATCTGTTCCATACGTACTAATATACCGGGCTACTTCGCCTCCACCCATAGAAAAACCAACAAGTGTGACATTTTGAAGCTCTAAATGTTCTAATAGTTGATGTAAATCAGAAGTAAAGGTATCATATTCATACCCTTCCCACGGCTGAGATGATTTTCCAAATCCTCGACGATCATATGTTATAACTCTGTATCCAGCCTCAACAAGAGCTGGAACTTGGTATTCCCAAGATCGACCACTTAACGGCCAACCATGAATGAGTACAACTGGTTTTCCTGTGCCATGATCCTCATAATATATCTCAATTGGTGCTTGATTTTCGGTTCCTACAGTAATTTTAGCCATGCTTCTACCCCCCAAAAATATTCTAATATGTATCCTTGTCTTCAATAATCCGGATGAATCTCATAACCTATTCATGCACGTTTATGTTGTGAACTCTAAGTATGAAACTCTACTGTTCCGATGAATTCATTTTCTGTTTATGAACAAGTCCCCATCTCCTACCTTTTTCATCACGAAGTATTTGCTGAAAATTCCTCCTATTCAATTCTAATAACAAAAATAGGTGACTATCAATATCGTTCTATCTATAGGATGTATAGGTAAAACCAATCTATTTTATAGTGAAAACAACTATAGTTACGACCTATGGAAATTATAGATAATTTAGAATTGATTAACGAATCAGTTTTCAAATACTATAAATTTGTATAGCACTTCATGTTCTGTGAAGGCTGCTATAACCAATATTATTGGTCAGCTTAGTTATAAACGAAGAAACTTATGATAGTATTCGACTATTTAAACTTTCTTCGATTACTTAATTTTTAGGAGGAATACATAATGACTGATCTCTATTCTCGTATTAACAAAGATGATGCTGTCGTGCTTTTAGTAGATCATCAAACTGGTCTTATGTCCGGACTAGTACGTGACTATGGTGTTGATGAATTCAAGAACAATGTTTTAGCTCTTGCTCACACTGCTAAGTTTTTTGATTTACCAGTTATTTTAACAACAAGTTTTGAAAACGGGCCTAACGGACCTTTAATGCAAGAATTGGTTGATCTCTTTCCTCATGCACCAAAAATAGCTCGACCTGGACAAATTAACGCATGGGATAATGATGATTTTGTAAAAGCAATCGAAGAAACTGGAAAAAAGCAACTTATCATCGCGGGCGTAGTTACGGACGTTTGTGTTGCTTTCCCGGCACTTTCCGCTATAAAAGCTGGATATGAAGTATTTGCTGTTACTGATGCTTCAGGAACTTTCAGTAAACAAGTTGCAGATGCTGCCAATACTCGTATGGCACATAGTGGCGTGCAACTTATGAACTGGTTTAGCGTAGCTTGCGAATTACAACGCGATTGGCGCAACGATGTCGAAGGTTTTGGCAATTTGCTTGCTAGTAATCTTCCAGGCTATCAAAATATAATTGGAAGCTATAGGGGAGCTCAGCGAGATCTTAGTAAACAAAATGCATAAAGTGAAACTTTAATCAGTGGGGGTTTTGTTCATCCCCCACTGATTATTAGTTGAACCAATCGGGCTTTTACAGGCAGTTGATCCCCCACCTAACTTCTTTGCTTCCGCTGAATTTTGAGGTGGGGGGCTTACTGCCCGTTAATGCGGGATAAATGTATTTCAAAGAAATAGCTTTAAATCACTTTCAAAAAAATGGATAGTATACATTTAGTGCTGATTAAATCAGCACTCTCTTTTAATTTAAAAGGTATAGCAAAAATTTTATTTTTACGATTATAATTTTAAATTAACAGAAAAGATATTATTTTCAATAATATCTATTTTAAACAATTAAAAAAGGAGCGTTTTATTATGAGTAATTTAGAATTGTTAAATCCGGAGAACAGTGCATTAATTTTGATTGATTTTCAACCTCAAATGACTTTTGGAGTTGCAAGTATTGATAGACAAACATTGATTAATAACGTTATGCTACTTGCTAAATCAGCAAAAACTTTTAACGTACCTACTATTCTTACTACAGTTGAGACACGCAGCTTTTCTGGTTATTTTTGGCCACAAATTCTTGACATATTCCCAAACCATGAAATTATAGAACGCAGTTCAATGAACTCTTGGGAAGATCCAAAATTTGTTGAAGCAGTTAAAGCAACAGGTAGAAAGAAATTAATATTTGCAGCACTTTGGACTGAAGTTTGCCTTGCATTCCCTGTGCTTGAAGCAATTAAAGCTGGCTATGAAGTGTATGCAGTTGATGATGCTTCAGGTGGTACTAGTCTGACAGCACATAACGCTGCTATGCGTCGTGTAGAACAAGCTGGTGCAATTCCAGTGACAGCAATTCAAGTTTTACTTGAATACCAACGTGACTGGGCACACAAAGACACTTATGATGCTGTAATGGAAATTGTAAAGGAGCACACTGGCGCTTATGGTCAAGGAGTAGAATACGCATATACTATGGTGCACGGCGCGCTTCCAAGCAGGAAAATATGAAACAAGAAGGAGTAGCTGTCGAAGAGACTTATACAGGGAACACGATGGATGCTGCTGATCCAGTAACAACGATTGTTACATGGGAAATTCAACAAGGTAAAGAAAAACAGTTTGAAACATGGAGACATGAAATCGAAGCTGCCGCTACTAAATTCCCAGGGCATTTAGGTGTAAATCTAATAGTCCCAAATAACGAATCGAGAGAGTATACTGTTATTTTTCGCTTTGATACGTATGAGCATCTACGTGCTTGGCAAGAATCAGACATTCGCCGGGATTTGTTAAAAACGGCAGAACAATTTCAAGTTACTAATCCGAGTTACAAAACTGAAAGTAGTTTGGCTTATTGGTTTGTTACTCCGAAAACGCCAGTTCCACCGCCAAAATGGAAAATGTCTATCGTTACCCTTTTGGGTGTATGGCCTCTTAGCATGTTAGTTCCTAAAGTGATAGGACCTATTATAAAACATATAAATCCTATTATGTCGGCCTTTTTTGTTTCAGTATGTATAGTGTCCTTGCTATCATGGGTAGTCATGCCGATTTTCGGTAAATTATTTCATCCATGGTTACAAAATAATAGAAAGTAGACGAGGTGTGAACATGAATTTACCGGATATGATCTTATATAACGGAAAAATTACTACCCTTGACCCTTCTCAGCCTGAGGTATCTGCTATTGCCATAACTGATGGTTTAGTCACTGCAGTAGGTGGAGATGAGCTTCTTAATAGTGCCACGGAAAAAACAAAGAAAATAGACCTTAAAAGAAAGAGAGCTATTCCAGGCCTGAATGACTCTCATATACACGTTATTCGTGGTGGTCTGCATTATAATATGGAATTACGTTGGGAAGGCGTGCCATCACTTTTTATTGCTCTAGAAATGCTCAAAGAACAGGCAAGGCGTACACCTGCTCCTCAGTGGGTAAGGGTAGTTGGAGGTTGGTCTGAATTTCAATTTAAAGAGAGACGGTTGCCAACTTTGGAAGAAATTAATGCCGTTTCTGAAGACACTCCTGTCTTTGTGCTACATCTTTACGATAGAGCACTTGTAAATCGTGCTGGGCTGCATGCACTGGGATATACAAAAGATACACCAGACCCTCCAGGCTGCTTAATTGAGCGGGATAAACGAGGTAATCCAACGGGCCTTTTAATTGCGAATCCTAACGCTTCTATTCTTTATTCAAGTTTGGGTAAAGCACCAGCACTTAATTTTGACGACCAGATTAATTCAACTCGCCATTTTATGCGCGAATTAAATAGATTAGGTATTACAAGTGCTATTGACGCAGGTGGTGGATTCCAAAATTATCCTGATGATTACAAAGTTGTTGAACATTTAGCCGAGAAGGAACAATTAACTTTGCGTATTGCTTATAATCTATTTACGCAAAATCCAAATCATGAATATGAAGACTTTGCTTCATGGGCAAAAATTGTTTCTCCAGGTCAAGGAACTGATAAGTATAAAATGAATGGTGCCGGAGAGATGTTAGTATTCTCAGCAGCCGATTTTGAAAAATTTCAAATGCCACGGCCTGAACTAGCTACGATGATGGAAGCTGACTTAAAGAAAGTAATTTCTCTATTGGTGGAAAACCGTTGGCCCTTCCGTTTACATGCAACTTATGATGAGTCAATCACACGTTTCTTAAATGTATTTGAGGAAGTTAACAGTGAAATTCCTTTTAATGGTCTACGATGGTGGTTTGACCATGCAGAAACAATCTCAGATCGTAGTATGGAACGTGTTAAGGCTTTAAATGGCGGTATTGCCATCCAAGACCGCATGGCTTTTCAAGGTGAATACTTTGTTGATTTATACGGAAAGGAAGCTGCAAAGCGTACTCCTCCGATTTATCGTATGTTAGACCTTGGTATACCTGTTGGCGCCGGTAGTGATGCAACCAGGGTTTCCAGCTATAACCCTTGGGTTGCCCTTTACTGGATGGTTGCCGGAAAAACCATTGGTGGGCTTTCCATATACGATGAAAAAAATAAACTGGATAGAAAAGTAGCCCTGGAATTATATTCAAAAGGAAGTGCGTGGTTCTCTGATGATGAAGGTAAAAAGGGAACCCTGGCAGTAGGTCAGTTTGCTGATATTGCTGTATTGTCTGCTGACTACTTTACTGTGCCAGAAGAAGAAATCAAAAACCTTGAATCATTACTCACCATTATGGGTGGACAGGTTGTTTATGGAAATGATGAATTTAAAAATTTATCACCTGAATTACCGCCAGCATCACCTGATTGGTCACCGACGGGCGTTTATGGTTATGGTGGTGCTAACCTAGCCAACACTATACTTTCCCACGATTCCCATGATAACAAGTTACATAGTTGCAGTAACCCTCTCCATCAACACACTCATACCGTAATAGGAAAAGATGGAACTACATGGGGTATCGGTTGTACTTGCTTTGCTTTCTAAGTCAAAACCACCGGTATAATGCCGGTGGTTTTCTTTCTGCAATAAGGGTATGTAGATTCGAAATAGCATTGTATATCCCTACATGGAATCTGTTACTATGCGATAAGACCGAAGAATTGATTGATTGATTGATTAACTTAACTTGTTTTTGATAGCCTTCTCTCCTTGCAAAGTCTGTCCTTTTTTCCTTAATTAAAAGTCAATGGTATCCCCCTCTTGATCGACTACACCACACATATAAATCCACTGCCCTTTGACTTTAATATAGATCTTAATTTTTCAATTGTTACACTAGAATCATTATTATTTCTATTACACTGATACTTTTTGCGAATCATTTAACTTCTGCATAAAGATACGTGCTGCAAAACTTAAAAATTTATCATCAAAGTGAATAAGATTAATATCTTGGCTTGGTGTTGGATCAGTAATACGAACTATGCTCAAAGTATCATTATTAACAAAGTTAACCAGTGAAAGAGGTATTATGGCAACCCCATGTCCATTGTATACAAGGCTCAATAGAGAAATAGAAGATTTTGTTTCTATATTTGCTTCAGATAAAGATAACCCTAAACTCTCACAATATATCTTAATAGATTCACGACAACTACATGAAACCATTATTCTACTCAGCCCTACTAATTCTCGAAAAGAAACAAATGATTTTTCATTCAAAGGATGATTTTTTGGAATGACAAGGACGAGCTCTTCACTATACAAAAGGGTGTTTGTTAATGTGTCTGGAATTTGAGCACTACGTGTAATCCCGAAATCAATATTTTTGTCAACGATTTGATTTACAGCAACTTCGGATTCTATAATCTTTACTACGATGTTGGGATAATGTTGTTGAAACTTCATAATATTAGGTGTTAAATAAGTGAGATCCTCTAATAAACCTCCTATAGTAATCACACCTCTTTTTACACCCTTTAATTCAAAAATTTCATTATAAACGTCATCAAATTGTTGCATGATAAATTTTCCTTTATCAAATAGCAGCTTACCCGCTTCTGTCATTTTGATACCTCTTCCAACTCGATGAAACAAAGGTGTATCAAGTTCACCTTCTAACACACGGATTTGTTGACTTAAAGTCGGCTGTGAAATACCTAGAACTTCCGCAGCTTTAGTAAAACTATTATTATTACAAACTTGAATAAAATACTCTAAATGACGTAATTCCATTCTTGATACCCACTCTCCGCTTTATGAAAGATTTATAATTTAAAGGACGATATGTATACGTTAACATAACAACCATCTTTTCTACTATACCACTGGAAATTACATGTTTTATTCATTTTGTATTATAATAAATTTACTACCATTTATTAATTTTTCCTCCTATTCATTTAACTTATATTTAATTAGGACATTACTAATTCGAGATATATTTCTAAAAATTTATAATTCTAGTGCATAATACCCTAATTTTTTCAACTTTTCGATTATCATTTTTTTCTCAATATAGTCCAAACCACCAAATATATGCCGAATCGCCTCTTTATGCTGAGGAAAAATACTATCCATTAACTGAATACCATCTGAAGTAATTGACGCATACGTGACACGGCGGTCTTTTGGACATGGTTTTCGTATTAAGAACCTCTTCTTTTCCAACTTATCCACTACATACGTGATACTACTACTTGCAAGTAATATTTTCCCTCCAATTTTTTGTATAGGCTAATCGCCTTTACTATATAGTAGCTCAAGCACTGCAAATTCAGTTGGATTAAGTCCATAACTTTTTATATCCTCTTCAATACGCTTAGTAATTGCCTGTGCTGCCCTTGATAATGTAACAAATAACTTTAAAGATAAGCTCTCATCATTAATCACACTCATAATTACCAATCCTTTACAAGTTATCTTGAATTCGAGATTTATTATATTATCGTCGAAATATTATGTCAATAATTCATTTTAGTTTTATTAAGCCCCTTATCATTTATTTCTCAACATAAGACATATGGAATTAGAAGAAAAAAATTGTTAATATATAAGTATCTCAATTACGTTATTTCTTTTAAAGAGAGCTTGTATTCTAACGCAAGTTCTCCTTTTTTATATTCTAAATTGAATCCGGACAAAGTTCACATATTGAGTCTGCCCATGTATATGCTATAGTTTTTAAACAAAGATTAGAGCCCTCCTACAAGAAGGAGAGCTCTAATCTTTCATATAAATATTCACAATTTTTATCATTGCGGGGGACATCAAAACTTTAACTTGATAGGGATATGGCACTACCCCAATTAATAAACATTATTAACTATATATCTATCATATTTTTTATAAACAGGATTAATTAGATTTAAAAAAAGATTTCTTTTTCTTTACTCGTAATAAATCACCTGTCCATCCTTTGAATCGCATATACATATACATCCCCCCTGTTGTGAAAATAATAAATAAGAGAGCGATTAAATAGCTATATTTCCATTCTAGTTCAGGCATGTATTTAAAATTCATCCCCCACAATGCTCCTAAGGCTGTCAAAGGCGTACTCACAGCAGTTAATACAGTAAGAGCTTTCATAATTTCATTCCCACGATGAGAAGAAACAACTTCTTGTAAATGAATCATCGTGTCTAATTCTTCTTGGTACTCTTTAACAAGTTGTAATCCACGCTCTAATTTTACGTGTGTTTGTTTATAACAAAGGGTGTTTGTTAGGTTTTCTAACCAAGCTTCCTCCAAGCCTTGTAACACTTCCTGTATCAAGCGAAACACATGTGTGTTCATAAATAATTCATGACGAATATGATAAATTCTTTCTAAAACTGCTATGTTATTATGATGATAAAAATCCCATAATACATTTCTGAAATTGTTTTCAAAATAGTCAACCTTTCGTAAATAGTGAGATATAAATATTGATAAGATAGCACATACTCCTTCAGCGGAACTATTACAATTTTTTATACCCAGAGGGAAATTATGTATTAATTCTTGAAAATCCTCTTCCTCTTTTTCCTGGACTGTTATCAGTATTCCATGAGCTACGAAATAATGAAGAAATTTTTGAATTTTGGCATCGTTTTTATCTTGATCATATAAAAACGAACCATATACACAAGTTTGACTTGGTGATAACGTATAAACATATAATCCATTTTCACAAGGAGAACTTATTTTCTTTACAAATTGAGAGAAATAAGATGTTACATCACGAGGGATTATAGAAGAAAGTTTTTCAAGCTCACTAGTTTTCACATGATACCAATTCCATTTCGGCATTTTTATGCATTCCATATTATTCTTCCTTTCTGAATAGTTTTATGTTTGATCGAATAATATCCGTAATATGAAATTTGTATGTAGGTATTCATGTCTTGGAGGAAAAATTTTTAGATCATCTAAATTACAAAATAAATGGCATAGGAGGTCTTCTTCTGTTACAAGGAAGACCCCCTATATATTAGTTATTTTTATTCTCAATTTTAAACATTTCCTCTATACAAGCACTTTTTATCTTTTCTTATAAAGAATTTATTATATGTGGAAAAGAAGCTACATAATTTGGCACGTCTATTCAACGAACTCTATTTCAGTCGTTATTATAATTTGGATTCATATGCAGATTGATTGGTGATGTCGTCAAATACTTGACTCCCAATAATGTAGTATCCATGAAGTGCAGCCTCTTTCGAAGCGTCTACCATACGGAAAGAAGAAATTTCACCTTGCATTTTTTCAATTCGTTTTTTGTGGAGATCTACTATTCCTCCTGTCCAAATAATAGTATCATACTGTTCTAACTTAAATTGTTCTTGTAATACACGCATGACGTCTTGGAAGTGTGCATCCAACTCTTTTTGAATCAAAGTATGAACCTGACTTGTCTCATGATTTTCTTCTCGACATTCATATCCTTTTTCTAATATGTTTGGCATGTCGTTAATATGCAATTGATTACTTTCACCCGCATGATTCTGCAGGATATTCTTAATATTTTTCAAAGGCTTGCTACATCCTAGTTCCGTTTCATAATGATTTAAAATGAGATTCTGTTTCATATCTGCCATTTCTAATGTACGAAATCCACCATCAATAATTAAGATGCGATCTTGTTCCTGAATAATTCCCTCTTTTAAGAAATAGGCATGTAAAGCGACTGGTTGCTGAAGAATCAAAGCATTTTTCACCTTAATATTAATAAATTTCCCATCAATTTGCACGGAAGTTTCTTTTTTTAGTGCATGTTGTAATTGCTCGTGCTGACTACCAAAACAAGTGACTGGAAGCCCGGTAACAACTAAAGGTAACACGACATTTTCTTTATAATCCTTTGCAATGCAACCAAATATTTGTTGTTTAAAACGTTCGCTTTCATAATAATTTTCTATTTCTTCATCAAATGGAGGTAGCAATGAAGCGTCAGATTGATGTGCTTCATTTCCCATGTAGTATGCAAAGTCTAAGTCTATAAAACTTACCTTTGTTAAATCTTCACTGTCAGTATGATTAGGTACAGGGGCTAGTGTGGAAGCTTCACTCTTAATCGTCATCTCAGAATCTATATCCTGTCGATATGCCCGCTTGGTAAAGCCAATTCCTACATCAATTGCATACAGAGATTTCATACTTTTTTCCTCACTTTCTCTTTTAAGAATTAAATCTAGGCACTCTCTTCTTTCCCTTCTTTCACATATTTCTTTTCATTTTTCGTTTTTTCTCCGTCTAGGTTCTTACTATTTTCATTTATTTCGTAATCCTTTTCATCTTTTTTCTTTTTGTTATTTTCGTTTTCTGTTAAGTCTTTAATGGTAGAAATGACAACTGGTGTGGCTGTAAGCAATTGTGGTAATGTTTGTTTTGCAACATTAGCTGCAGTGGCAGAGAATTGTTTACTTGTCTCAGTTACCTTCTCCAATGTTTCCTTTATGTTTCCTTCTTGTAGTTTTTCTTTTACGCTTTTTCCTTTTGTTTGTATAGCTTTCCGATTTTCTTTTTTTAATAGGGAGACCATGACTCCGGTCGTAATCCCAATCACAGCATATTTAAATATTGTATGTTTCATTTTTCTCACCCTTCTCTACTTTTATTTTCTTCAACGCTACAACTTAAAATAATTACCTTACCTATTGCAATCTATTAGAGAGAATGATAGGTTTGCGACTGCCTATCACTCGCCATTGGTACTTCAGCTGTTACTAGGAGTAAAATCCTCCCTTGATCTAGTTTTTCTTCATATAAGTTAGCTTCCTCCTTCGACAACCCCATTTCTTCCATTTGATTTCGAAGTTCGTCCCCTTTTTTGGAGAAAAAGTTGATAATACTTGTTCCCAATCCTTGTTCTTTTACTCCAATCGTATTTGTGTTTGTATCATCCGCAATCTTTTTTGTTAGATGTTTTTCATGTGTTAAGACATAAATGTCATCTTGGTGAATCCCTTGCAATTCTAGCTCTTTTACTTTCATAACTACTTCCTGTTCATTTTCATATTCATGAACCACCGGTTTTCTTTCATTCTTATGCATTGTATTTTTCCTCCTTTAGATTTTTTATTTTTTTATTTAGTTGTTATGTAATATGTAATACACCTATTTTAAAGATGTTAAACCTAAATTTTCGAAAAATTTCATAAAATAAGTTATAAATGTTTTTGAATATCACAGCGATGTCACGAGAAGTTTGCTTTGATAAAAGTGCTACAAATAACGATTTGTTTGGAAGGCAAGCCCATTGTTTTATAGAAATCATAGAAAAATAAAAAAGCACTCCTTTTCAAAGAGTGCTAAAAAAACATATAACCTAATAAAAATATTTCTATTTTGATTACAGAAAGAAAGTCTTTATTAAAACATATGGTTGCTAATTTAATTGCGATCTGCCTTGCACCCAAGCAACAATATCATTTATAACATACTCAGGTATATTAGCAGGACTATAATATTCATCCGGCTTACTTATTTCCCCATCGCCCTCTGTAAAGAAATGATTTAACTTTGGATATAGTCGATAATCAACGTTATTTCGTTCTTTTAATTGTTCTTTCCAAAGAGGAATTTCGATTTTTGATTGAACTTGATAGTCTCTTTCTCCTTGAATAATAAGAAGTGGTGTCTTTTGTTCTTTTGACATTTCTGCTGCTTTAATTTTCCGAATAGAATCCCAAAATACTGCTGATCCTAAGTAAAAATCTTTTGGAGGATTCTGACCAGAGAAATTTGGATCATTTAATAATTCAAATTGCGATTTGTAGAATTTATATTGCTCCTGGTTCATTGCTCCAATAGAAAAAAGATACTCAAATTGATCTAAAACAACGTCTTGAATCGTACGAGCTGGCCCACCCATTACAATTGCCCCAGCAATATTTTGATTTTGGTCTTTTTCAATCATTTTCGGAAGCATCATTCCACCTTGACTATGACCAAGAATATATATTTGATTCTTATTTATTAGAGGCTCATTTTTAAGAAATTGAGTTACAAGAAGAGCATCATCTGTTGTCTCTTTATCAACTGTATAGAAGGGACTGAATTGTGTTTTCAACCCATGTTCATACGTTCGTTTATTATAGCGAAGGACAGCAATTCCCTTCGATGCAAGACCTTCAGCTAGATCGCGAAATGGTTTTAAAGCAAACGCTGTTTCATCCTGATCAGTTGCTCCTGATCCTTGAACAAGAATAACCGCTGGAAAAGGACCATTTCCTTTTGGAACCGACAATGTTCCTGGTAATGGAAATGCACCACTTCCAACTACTACTTCTTTATCAACAAATGATTCAGGCTTACTATATGATGGACGCTCAGCAACAGGACTAAACGACATGCTTAGTTGAAAATCGTCTATTTTTCCAGATGGATCTAGTTTAATTAGTAAAGGTACAGTCATTTTTTCAAAAACTAATTGAATCTCCACATTTGTATGAACAGGATTTGTCTCTTTTTGTGTAACCTCTCCAATTTCTATAAAAGAACCTGCTTGTAATTGAACTGGCAGTCCCTCCCAATAGCTCTTCAACCATTCTTCGGATATTATTTTCTGTAATGACCTTGAGGTTAAATCAAATGCAGATTTATAATCTTCACTATTCATATGGCGAATAAATGAAAGAGTAGTAGATATAATAGGATTTTCATCATCACTATTGTCTATTTTTTTTATATTTGTGTTTACTTCCTTTAATTTTGAAATAAATTGGTGGTTAAACGGATTATTATATGTATTAGGATATAAATTTGTTTTCAAAATTTCCGTATTCCGTGCCTTATACAAATTTGAAGAACTCTTAAAATTTTCAGGTGAAATTACTTCCTCCGCATATGAGACTGAGGGAATTGCTATTGTAAAAATTGCACTGATAAGTAATAACTTATTACTTATTCTTCTTTTCTTACCCATACTTATTGATTCTCCCTTCAAAATTTAAAATTTCTAATACAATATGCCAACTATAAGAAAAATAAAAATTACCAAAGAGATTAATAATCTATTTTACGATCCCCCTCTCAAGTTAAAAATCTATCATTAACAAACTTCAATAAAAAACGCCTTCCCCCTCTTTTTTTATTGTTGGATTTTCCAATGACCTAGAAGCACAGCACGAAATTACATGTAACCGACCCATGAGATTCTCTGTTTCAAAAGAAAAAAGCACCCCACTAGATGCTTTCTTTAATTGTTCTCACTATCATTTATTCAGGTAATTCTCTTATTACTGTAAGATAAATTCATTCTATTTCCTAAATCTCACTTATTTCTTAATTCACTCATACCAATATAAAACCTAATAACCTACCATCAAAAAATAAAGAAAACAGGTTATTTGGCTATTCATTTCGTAAACTTAATGCTCAAATTAGTTTTTTTCACATAGTTAAACTTTATTAAGAAAAACTTAAAGAATTTCCCTCTATATTCATAAGAACTTTTTTCTATACTCAAAAATGTAAATAGACAAAAGGAGAAACGATCATGAAGAAATTTGTAATTTGCATACTAGGAATAGGCCTCCCTATATACTTACTACCTTTCATATTACGTGGAGATTTAGACAGATTTAATCCGATTGCTGAAGAAAAAAATGTATATGCCGTTGCGCAGGGGTATGGTGTTCCAGATTATCATTATAAAGGCCGGGCTATTTACTCACTAAAAAGTGTTGATGAATTAAGCAATGAGAAAGAATATAAAATAGGAACGAACACCCCTAATGATTTTATAAGAAAGACTTACTTAAAAATTCATGTAAAAGGAAAGTATATCTATTCTTACGACGTTATTTCTGAAAAGGACATTCCGGAGAAAATAAGGGGACAATTGGAGATAGCAAATAAATAAAAGAGCCAATTCGTACGAGTTGGCTCTTTATTATCGCTCCCATCTACCGTTTGGAGAATTCTTTCGGTAGATTTATTAAGTTCGTTATCATTGTTTCAATAACCATTCTTCAATTACTTTAACTGTTTCATCTCGTTGTGCTTTTGACGTAATTAAGCTCGCATTATCACCTTTTTGCTCACCATACATGCCAAAATGAGCATGATTGCCCCCTTTTATCATGTGCATAGTTGTATTCTTTGACATGACCTTTTTATTGTTCTCTATTTTTTCTACAGTTGCTAAAGCATCTACTTCTCCATAAATAGATAACATTGGAATCGATTTTGTAGAGAAATCTTCTGCAGGATAAGAGCCTAAGAAAATGATCCCGTCTACCTTGTCTTCATTCTGAAAGGCATACTTAGAAATCATAGCTCCGCCCATTGAATGTCCAGCAACGTACCATTTTTGAACCCCAGGATACTCTTCAATTACACTATCTACCGCATTAATTCCAAGTATCGCTAAGTTTAATGGTAACTTAGGCATTACTACAAAATGCCCATCTTTTGCAAGAGCTTCCCCTAAGTAACTATAAGCCTCAGCTTCTACTTTAGCACCTTGATAAAAAATAACCCCTACTTTAGCATCTTTCGCTCCAAAAACTATATTATCTTCATCTTTTTTATCATCCACTAACGACAAAGCCTCTTTCGTTGGTTTGTAAGTAAACTGGGACCAAGTAAAAAAAGTAATACTCCCTATAAGTAAAATACCGAGTAAAGAGTACAGAACAATTTTTATCCATTTCTTCATATGTATGACCTCCCTAAGATGTATATATTCTATATTTTAGATTACCATTAATAAACATAAAAACTCGAGCATTTTTATTATGCTCAAGTTTTCATTTACGTCTTTAATTTATACTATAAATTGTCCAAGATAAATATGTAGCAAATGCAGACCATAAAAAATACGGAATTAGCAACCATGTCGATACTTTAGATAAATTGGAAGAAAACGCTATGAGAAGTAACGTAATAATAGCGACTAGTAAACAGTCTACTGTTGCTAAAAACAAATTTTTTTGACTGAATTGAAAGTAGCTGAACGCTTGATTGCACATATAATTTAAAAGGAATACAAACCAAAATGTTTTTGGCTTTAATCCATATTTGTTGTAAATAATTGCAACTGATAATGCAATAAGTCCATATAATACAGCCCAAATCATTCCGATTGTCATACCAGTAGGTGTCCAAGACGGCTTTTCTAGTGCATCGTACCAAATACGATCAATAGGAAATAAAATACTAGAAACATAAAACAAACCATATGTTAGTAAAAATACTATGATACTAGATTTTTTCATAAACATTCTCCTTTTTCAATAGAAGGTTTTAGAAACTTTATATGATTAGTATGTCCTTGTAATGGATAAATTTCTAATATTTAAATTTCAAATACATATCGTTTAATCTATTTTATACGAACTCTTTCATACTTTTATATGCACACAGTGCTCTCTCTCGTGCTGCCTTATGATCAACGACTGGCAAAGGATATGCATTACCAAGCTTAATATTGGCCTTTTGTAAAATATGCTCAGGTGCTTCCCAAGGTTTATGTATATACTTATTCGGTATATCTCTTAATTCTGGTACCCATTTTCTTATATACTCTCCATTTTTATCAAACTTTTCTCCTTGTGTGATAGGATTAAAAATACGAAAATACGGTGATGCATCTGCTCCACTTCCAGCAACCCATTGCCATCCCATTGTATTATTTGCAATATCCGCATCTAGTAGTGTATCCATAAACCATTTTGCTCCTTCCTGCCACGGAATTAATAAATGTTTTACAAGAAAAGAGGCTACAGCCATTCTTGTCCGATTATGCATAAAACCTGTTTGCCAAAGCTCCCGCATTCCCGCATCAATAAACGGATAACCAGTTTCACCTTTTTGCCATACTCTTAATAACTCCTCTTCCTTATTCCACGGAAAATGTTCAAAGTTCTTATTAAGAGGTTTATATACTGCAAACGGATAGTGATATAGCAAATAATAAGAAAACTCTCGCCAAATTAATTGGCGTATAAAGCTATTCACTTGTTTTTCAAAAAGACTACATTGTCTTTCGGTACTTTTATTTATTAAGTAATGATACATTAACTTCACTGATATTTGGCCAAATGAAAGATATGGCGCCAACATCGAATGAGCATTTTGATTTGGAAAATCCCTTCCTTCACTATAAGAGGCTAATTTGCTAGAGAAAAATTTCTTGAATGTTTTGTATGCCCCTTCCTCTGTAGGCTCCCACATTGATTCAATATGAGATGTCCACGGTATCGTTGGTAGCAAGTGTAATTCTGAAACAGATAAGCTTGCTGGCAAAGAGCTTCCCCATTTTATACTCTGCACTTTACTAACAGGCTTAGGTATTACCTGCTTTTGAAATGCATTATAAAAAGGCGTAAACACCTTATATTCAGTGTTATCCTTCTTTTTTATAATCCACGATTCTAATAATAAATGCGAATTAAATTCCTTACAAATAATACCTTTATCTTCTAACATCATTTTCATTTTTTGATTAGATTTTAACCTGTCCGGATCATAGCAAATATTCCAATATACAGCCGTTATATCTAATTTTTCTATGAGAGAAAGTATTGCTTCCTCCGTACGTCCTTTACGAATTATTAAAGTAGAGCCCAATGCCTCAAGTTGCTTCTTTACATCTATTACAGCATGGTGCAACCACCACTTTGACGCCTCCCCCATTGAAAAAGCTTCATCTTGTACATATACTGGAAGAACCTCACCAGACTGAACAGCCTCAAATAGCGCTGGGTTATCATATAAACGAAAATCTTTTTGAAACATAACGATAATTTTATTTTGCATGGCTACCTCTTCTGATTCTTAAAACATAATAAAATTTATTATACAACAGCAATTTATACATAAGAATTTATTTGTCTTTAATAAATTAGTTAACTTTTTCAACTATTTTATTAGTAGGAATTTTAACAACCGTTTCTTTTTCCCCTATTCTATCAATCTTGAAACCATGAACTTTAACATCAGACGGTACTAGTGGATGATGACAAATCATATCTATACTCTTCTCAATATTTTCACTAACATTTTCTTTTCCACTTAGCCATTCATCGAGGCTACCACTTGAAAATTCAGGCATGCAATTTTCAAAGAGATAGTCTAGTTCCCTGTTATTTTTTATGAAATCACGTTGAATTTGTAGATTAACTGGAGAAGTTTCTTTATCCTCTATTCCTACAACAAAAATTTCTTCAACATTTTCTTGATAAATAGCAATAATAATAGATCTCATTATATCTCCATAAGGATGTACAATTACAGAATCGTAGCTGTGTATAGTCAACATGTTTTCTTGTTGACTGTTAGTTACTTGTTGGATAGTAGGCTCTATTCCGTGTTCAATGTCTGTTAACAATAAAACTTTTTTATTCTTTGAATTCATATGAAGCACTCCTTCTTCATTATTGTATTTATGAAACTTTTAAGCTAGTAACAATAGTTGATTATTCATTACATAGTTGTTACCAGTTTTTCCAACGTCCCTCTGGATCAACACTTGTAAGTCTAACCCATCCATTTTTAACTTTTTCTCGAAATGTGAAATCATTATTTAGCAAACGCTCTATATATTCAATAGGCGCTTGAATTACAATTAGTAAACGAAGTGGTGAATGATACGTCTCACTATCTGACTGCATAACCGATTGCCAAGGTAAGCCTGGCAACAGGTCACTTGCATTTCCTTGCATAACACCGAGACCTGCCGTTACAGTTTGGGTTGTTTTGTTTCCACTACCATAATAATGAGGCGCTACAGTTGAAGCGTAATATTGTAAATTTATCCACTGAGCTACTGTTCCTGGTCCTGCAATAATGTTAGCTAATATATCGCCACTTTCATCCTGTTTCCAATCATAATTATGGAGGAACGCCCTACCTTCTAAGTCACAATCCTGAGTTAATTCTCGTTGCCCGATAATAAAAGATGCATTACGAGCTAATCCCCATTCTGGACGTATTTCACTCCAATCTTCTGCAAATCGATGTGCCTCTTTACTCGCATTTTTTATTTTCGTTTTAAAATTTGGTAATTGCGTTAAACGCTCTCTATTTGCATGTTGGCTCACATTTGGCATAATCGACTCGATACAATCAAATGCTTCTTGCGCAGCTTCCGAAAGTTCTGGGACGTAAATCCATTCCAATTCGTCCACTGTTGTTTTATGTTCAGCTGCTGCAAAAATGGTATCCTCAGGAATTTTAATACCTTCAGCAAACAACGCTTCTCTCACTTCTGGAAGATTACATAAAGTAGCAAAAACTCTTGCATTGAATCCTCCTGCTGCTCCGCCACAAGCACCACATTCAAGTGCTGCAGCATAAGGATTATTCGTACTTTGACTACTATGTCCACACATTACAACTAAAGGAGCAAATTTTTCTGTCAGTCCCACCATTTTTAAAGCTTGAAGCACATAATTCACTTTTTCTTCTTTCGTAAAACCGATAGGTATCCCGCCTTTTGTGTCATAAACATGATTAAGCGAGAATGTTGTATCAGGTTTTTGTAACATAGTTTTACGAAGGTTACGAATTAAACCACCAACTCCTCTTGGGACAAAGCTTCTTGTCACCATTTGTAGACCAAATAAAGGACCACTTAACTCAGGTAGCGCCATACTCGTCAGTACGTTCTGTTTCATCGTTTTAAATGTATAACGCACCGAACTGCCTACCCTCTTACGTTGCTCATAAGATTTAAATTCATTTTCATCTGTGAGCTCTTTTATTTGATGCTTCGGTTTCAGTATAACTGGCAAAGAAGGATGGCTGTCATTACTACCTAGTTCACTAGTCGCAATTGGTAACCCAAAGAAACCAGCTATTCCAAACGTTTCAAACGGACCTAGTTTTTCTAAGTGGCGACGAAACGGTTCTGAACGTACATCAATACAAAATGCTAATTGAGCTAATACATGCTTTTTATCATTAGTTACACGCTGTTTAGAACCAATCTTCTCCCTTAATTGCTCTGCATGCGTCTGTTCCCAGGCTTCCAACCAAAGTTTCCTGCAAATATTTTCATCAAAACGATAAGCAAATGCTAATAATTCGCTTTGTTCAGCTGCAGGCATTTGTAACCATTCCTCTATTGAAATATCTCCCCAATAGATCCAAGAAGCTATAAGCGGGACGATCGCAACTTTTTTCTCAACCTTTTGATTTTTTAAAGGTAAATAAGTTTTTGCAATAGCCAGCTCCATAGAAATTCGAACTGCTAAATATTCTATTAGGAGTTCCTGTTCCTGAATTGATTGTTGTGAGCGCCATCGTATCATTCCTGCCCACCCAGGCAAAGAAAGTAAGTGCCCTTCAAGGTAAGCTTGTATGTTAGATTCAGAAATTCCTATTTCAGATAATGCTCTCGCTAAAGCTACTTGGGCATCTTGTGGCCAATCTTTTAAAACTTTACGCTCATTTTTACTGAGCGCTGGATCAAATTTAATAAGGTGTTGCCATGCACGATAAAAACCTTTCTCTCGATTTGGCATCGTCCAACTTGATCCGGAGTCATCAAGATATAATTTACACCATTTAATGATATGATAATTAAGAATATCAGATAGGTTTTCACTATTTTGATTCTCTATAAGCGAACTTATTGGCTGCATAACAGAGGCTTTCATACTTGCTGTATTTATATAACTCATTTCTTCTGCCAATTTATTTAATTCTGGCGATGATAATAGACTAGAAGGTAATTTTTCTAACTTTAAAGCTACTTGGCAAAATCGCTCTGCTTTCTCTCGCGGAATATTAAAAGATTGTGAATCCAGCCAACGAGACAAACTCATTTGTAAAAATGATTCCTCAATCTCACCTTTCGCTTTTGCCAAATGAATCATGGAGGCACTAGGATAAATATCCACATTACGAGCTTCTTTTAACCAATTTGCGACTTGTTCAAATGATTGCTTTTCAAGTCCCATCCAAGGGTGGTGAGCTGCAAACGTAGAGATAGGCCAAAGTGGTGCAATCACTCGGCTAGCAGATGCAACTAAATCATTTATATTATTTTCTTGCATATCAATGTTTGTATCTTTCTTTAATATTGACGGTATGCTCATCACGAATTACCTCCCTTTGATACATAATGTTTCAGATAGCTTGGGTGACTTTCTACTGACTTTCTTCTCGCCTCACCTACTCGAACTAACCAAAGATAAAGTACAGCGAATAAAGTAGAAGATTGATTACGAGTAACGAAAGTACTAATAGCACTACTAAATAGTAAAATACATATAACAAAGATAACGGCTGGAACTGAAGGTTGAACACTTTGATAAATATCAGTATGCAACCATTTATAAAGAGAATTATGAACAGTAAAGTAAATGAGAGAAAATCCAATCAAAACAATTAAGCCAGCAATTCGTCCCATTCTTCCCTCTCCAAAAACAACAAGCTGTTTCCATGAAAAGTATAGTGACCAGCCTAAGATTAAAGCACTAACTAGTTGATACCCCTCTCCAGAGGTGATAAACCAGAAAGTAATTGCTATAAATAATCCTAAAACACGCCCGACTATAATCCATAAATTGGACATCTTTTCATTAGACTGCTTCACTACCCCAAAACGTTCTACTGAAGAACCAGCTTGTAAAAACAGTGTAGCTTTAAACAAACCATGTAAAATTAAATGAATAATAGCCGCTAAATAAGCGCCTAATGCACATTGAATAAGCATAAATCCCATTTGTGCAATAGTTGAACCTACTAGCTGACGTTTATAATCAACTTGGACTAAACTAATTCCTGTTCCGATTAAGACAGAAATACTAGAGAAAATAAGTAAAATGATTTGTGCAATATCATCATGAAAAAGAGGCGAAAATCTAGTTAACATGATACCACCAGCATTTACTAAACCCGCATGCATAATAGCTGAAACAGGAGTTGGAGCAACAGCAGATTCAATTAACCATCTTTGAAAAGGCCATTGTGCTGCTGGAATCATCACAGCTAATATAATTAATAAATTGATTGCTGTTCTTTCCAATGTTCCATATTGTGCTACATTTTCATTCATTAAAACTGATGTTAACTGCCACTGTCCTGTTATTTGAAAAAGCCAGATTATAGCTGATAGCAAGGCAATCCAACTTAATGTAAATAAATAACCAGAGATTTTTGTTGCTTCACTAACTACTTTCCACCCTTTATTTAGCCCTATGAGTAGAACCAATCCTATAAGCGTTGCTCCCCAACAAATGATCATTAAGCGAAGATCGTCACTTAACCATGCAACCGAAGATACACTTGTAGTAAATGTAAAAAGTGCAAAGTATTTTCGATATGAGCGATCTCCCATTAAGTAACGTACAGAAAAACGCTGAATGATTAAACCAATTGTAAGAACAAAGAAAGCCATTAACCAAGCTAAAGTATCTAGATGCCAAGGCCCCACAACTCTATCTCCATTGTTATTAACAAGTGCGAGTAAAGAAACCAATGAAGGCAAAGCGGCGATACCAATATGGATATGAACAAAACGTAAAGGTATCCTTGCATTTAAAAACAATAATCCACTTAGCCAAGAAGCACTAAGTGCCATAAAAAATAATGTTAACAGTGTTGATGAACTTAGCGAAATTAACATGTATAATACTCCCTTCCAAACGAAAATAAAAATTTCTTTTAAGTAAGATAGTTTTTTAATTTCCATTTCCATTCACTCTTTTTAGTGCATCGTTTTTTCCCATAAAAAAAACCGACAACTTCCATAATTCAATGATTTTATATCATCATTGAATTATGGAGATTGTCGGTTTCCCTTCAACTAACTTCAATAAAGTTTTTTGAAGAGCTCCCATTTTATAGAGGATAATAATGTATGTATTACTCCTATTAAAAAGAAATGTATATTTCTGATCTCCTAGATTATGCAATCAATATATCAATTTATGTTATACGCTATCTTTTAATTAAGAAACTTTTTCATTTAGTCAATATTACATATTAAAAAAATGCTAAAGCCTTAATTATAGCAAACTGTTAAAATGAGCATCCATTAATTTTTAAAACAATTATAAGATAAACCATATTAAGCAGTTTGTCAATTTCTTTATCCGTTTTTTAAGAGTTATTAGAATTAAGATTTATTATACCTAAATAATTTCAAGTTTTTAATTATTAGCCTGTTAATAAAGTGCAAAACTTGTAGGTTTCTTAATCCTTCCACTAACCTTAAGGTATTTTTAAAATTTCTCCTCAAGATTATGAAGCAATTTAAAAATCATTACTCGTTCGCCTGTACGGGAGCTTATATCCGTATGAAAGCTTTTCACTTTTTCTCCTGTTAATTCTAGAATAATATCTTTCAAATCTTCAATTCCAGATTCAACTAGCTCCGAACGATTTTTCTTTATCGTTAGCATACCGTCTTTCGTTTCGCAAACAGTATATTCAGCTGGCGTTAAAATACCTTGTAAATTTACAATAATCATATCCCGTAATATATCTGTCTTAACGGATATAGATCCGCGTCCTAGGTAGTCCTTTTCCCAGTGAGTAATTGCTTTACTTATCTCTGATTCAATAGAGCCTTTTGAGTTTTTCATCTACGTATCCTCCTTCAATAAAATGTAATTATATTTATAATTACAATAACACTATAATAATCTGGATTGATTTTATTTTCAATTATTGAGAAGAATTTATAGGAATCGTTGTCAGGTATCCTTTAGTATTAAAGCGAATTTTTATATTGCAATATACGTTTTTTTGATTATCCCCAACAAAATACTCTTACTATAAAGACTCTGTTGCATACATTTCTAAAAAGGACATTCCGGAGAAAATAAGGAAACTCTTGTAACGTAATATACAAACAAAAAATCCTACACTTATGAGTAGGATTTTTCTCTTTTTATATTAGTCAAAAAACTAAAAGTATACCTGCCCTCCAAACATATTAACGATTGGGTTTATGCATATTTCCTTCGAATTTTGCCAACCACCAATAACAGTAAAGGAATCCCTAGCTCATAAACGGGAAATGCAATTGGAATTACGAAAAATATGTAGTAATAATGGGTAAATGTCTGGATATTTTTAACTGACACAGCTATGATGAACGAAATAGGAGCAAGAACTAACGCTACTTTTCGCCAATCCTTCAAATGAAATATTTGCGCTGTTCCATAACAAGCGATGAACATGTATAACGCCAATTTCACAAAAATACTAAAAAACCAAATAATAACTATCAAAATATCCACATTTTGAATGAACTCCATGACAGATATGTATCGGCTCAAATCGTAAACCGGATACAAAAAACTTGAAGATAAATTCGGACCGAATGTTAAAATGACCGCTAATGTTCCGATCGTTACCATGAAAACGGCTAATCCTACCCCCAACATCGCTCTTGATGACGCTTGCTCTGGTTTATCCATAAAGAAAACGAACATCATCATCATAACAGCCTCTCCAAAAAATGCGGCTACAGGGGTATAGGAACCTTTAAGGATGGGAAGCCAGCCAGAATCGTGATAAATAGGCCGCATATAATCCCAATTCATATTGCCAACATTCAAAATGATTACAAACGTTATCATTAAAAGTACAATTGGCCCTATGATTTCACTTAAACGTCCAATACCTTCCACCCCTCCTTGGTAAATGATAAAAATGAGCAATAACATCGCAGTAAAGACAATGCCCCACAAAGGTGTATTATGAAACAAAGCGATAATAATGAACTCACCAAATTCACGGACGGTTATCCAAATTATCATGTACCACCCAAAGAAGTAAGGAATCATCAGTAGCTTTCCTAGCCATTTACCAAGAATAGTTTGACTAAATTCAATGAGAGTTTGTTTCGGATAAAGCGAACCAAGTGTAGTTGCCAAAAAAGTAAGAGCAACCCCTATCGCTCCTGCAATCAAAATCGAGATCCACGCATCTTGTTTGACCGTACGAATCGTCGCTGGAATAACTAGAAGGAGTGATTGTCCCACTTCAAATGTGAACATCATCCAAAAGATTTGCCTGCCAGAGATTTTCATCGATTTTCTCACACTCTATATTCCTCCTTATTTTTTCATTTCATTTTTCTTCAACTGCAACGGTGGTCCAGTCAGTCCTACTCGCCGAATAGTAAGCTTTGTACGAACAGAAACCTCCACTTTTCGAAATTGTTTACTCCAATTCTTTTTTAACCCTTTCCATTCGGATGGATATTTTTGATGAATGGCTTCTCCAAATCCAAAGATATCAGTTCCGTATTGTTTTTGAACCTTTTTAATAGTTTGGAGAGCTTTCTTTTCGGACTGTTTTTCCAATACATGTTCTAAAAGAGTAAGATTTTTTGGCTGTGAAAGATCTAAATTCGTATTGTTCTCCTGAATTGTTCCTTCACCAGAAAAAACAATGTCACACTTAATTGTGTCCCCTTGTATAGTAGGTATGATTTTTCTATTGATCTTTGTCATATATAAACTTGCACTACCATTTCCTTTAGAGGCCGTTGCTGTAACTGTCTGTTTACTTAAACGATTCACTATCCAAAGAGTAGTTAACCATTCCTGCATGTTTAAGTATCCTACCAATTTGAAATCGTTGTTAAATATAGCACCGCCTACAATTTGAAACCCTTTGACCACGGTTTTACCTTTTTTATGAGACACATTTAGTTTAATAACGGGCAAAATCGGGATGATTCCATCACTCGTACCAGCAATAAGAAAATTTAATAAAGACATATCTCCCGCTGCCTCTATTTGCATATGCTCTTTAAGTGCCCCAAGTGCCGGGATAGACTCTAAAGGGATGGATGCTTTCAGAAAATCTTTTGCAGTATTCCCTTTTATGACAAACACACCTGCTCGTAATCGAATATCAGGATCGCGGCTATATGCATCTAAAACTGGAGCAAGACCACTTTTAGCCATTTTTTCTCCAATCAATATTACACGCTGGTGCCCTCGAAAAATTTCTCTCGACATTTTTGTTTGCATCATTTGTATAGCTTCATGTGTATCCCTTCCCGTTCCCGATTCTGTAAAAAACGCTTTTCCTGCATTACTTCTTCCGCTCTGTCCCATTCCCATTTTTGATGGAATAATAAACTGAGCACTAATTTCAATCTTATTATTCTTCGCTTGATCAAGTCCCCATCCTAATTCTATTGCCAAATCATTTAATTCTGTCCGATCCCAACATCCCGTCAAGAAGCATAAAGAAATGACCAGTATCATACAGAGTGCCTTGTGCAGGCTCATTCTGTTTCCCCTCCCCGTTTCTCATCTGGCTTTTGTCCACCTGGAAAACGGACTTTCTCTTCACCAGATACCATTATTGGGCGGTGGGTCATATTCCAACGAGGTGTTCGGAGAAAAATATCCTTTAAATCACGAGGAGTCTGAGGTGCAACTGGACTTAAATACGGAATGCCAAAAGAACGAATGTTAGTTAAATGAATCAAAATCGCAAGGGTACTTATTGCAACACCGTATAGCCCGAGCATCCCTGCCAATAACAGCATCGGAAAGCGTAACATCCGGTAAGCTGTTCCTAAGTTGTAGCGCGGGAACGCAAATGACGCAATACCGGTCGTCGCCACAACAATGACCAAAGGTGCGGAAATAATACCTGCTTGCACAGCAGCTTGCCCGATAACAAGTGCTCCGACAATACTAACTGCTGATCCAACAGGTTTTGGTAACCGAACCCCCGCTTCCCTCAAGCCTTCAAATAAAAACTCCATCATTAGCGCTTCTATGACAGCCGGGAACGGAATGCCTTCTCGCGCAGCTGCAATACTAATAAGCAAATTTGTCGGAATTAATTTAGGATGAAAGGTTGTAATAGCAACATAGAGAGAAGGAAGAAATAATGAAATATTAATTAATATTAAACGAATCCATCGAACAAAAGTTGTGTAGATGGAGCGTTCGTAATAATCCTCCGCTGCTTGCAGACCAGTCCAAAATGTCATAGGAACGATCAAAACGAAAGGTGTGTTATCTACTAAAATGGCGACTTTCCCCTCTAATAAACTTGCACAAACCGCATCTGGCCGCTCAGTATTTTGAATTTGTGGAAAGGGCGAAAAGGGTTGGTCCTCAATAAACTCTTCAATGAAAGCTGACTCCAACACTCCATCAATTTGAATTCGCTTTACCCTTTGGCGAACTTCATCCAAAACCGAATCAGGTGCAATTCCCTCAATATAGGCAATTACCACATCTGTCTGTGACAATTCCCCAATCGAATAAGGTTCCATTTTTAGTTTTTGGCTTCGAATTCTTCGGCGAATCAGGCTCGTATTGACCCTTATCGTTTCCGTAAACCCGTCCCGAGGGCCACGAACAGAGATCTCGGCAGCCGGCTCTTCAATACCTCGTTTTTCAAAACCTTTTAAATCAGCGACTAGAGCTTGACTCTCTCCTTCTGTTAAAATGACGATATTCGCTTTCAATACTGCTTCTATAACCTCACGAACTTTAGAGATTGTCTTTACTTGAGAAACCGCAATGAGCTGATTTTGTATAATTTCTCCTACCGAATCCACACTCTTTACTCCACTAGGCAGACCTTCGAACATCATTGGTTTCAAAACAACTTGTTCCACAACTTTAGTGTCAACTAATCCATCTATATAAATAAAAAGAATTTTATTTTGACTATCTATGATTATTGGACGAAAAACAATATCGGAACAATTTTCAAAAACTTGTCTCAAAACTTCTTCATTCGCAGATACACTCTGCTTGAGTTCGCACTCTTGATCATTTTGGAGCAGCATACTTACACTCTCAAGTTCCTGAATATCTTTTCTCAAACGCTTTCTACTAAGTTTTTTCATCATACTACCCCATTTATCGAGTGGTTTATGTTTTTATACTTGAACTTTAGTGTTAGTGATTTCTTGACAAAAAAGCTTTAGAAACCGTTCCACTACATGGTTTTTGGGTAAGTAATCATTTGTCTAGAAAACAACAGGAAAATATCCCCTCTATATCCTTCTTAAAATCTCCTTACACATGAAAATTATTCAATTTTTTCTATAAGTTAGTTATTCTAAAATGAGGTATCCATAAAGTAACTTGTAACTGATGCTTTGTTAAATAGGTACTAATGAGCTTATAGAAACGAGCAAAAAAAGCATGTCCTGAAGAAAGATGAATCAGAACATGCTCTTAATTTATTTAATAGAATCACTCTTTCACTAAAACACCCTTCAATGAAATAACTGTAATAACATGACCTTATCTTTTAAAAATAACTATGTTTATACTATAGACGTTGATCTCTCTGAAAGTTTAGTTGAAAATGATCCTCATCATTGTATACTCCAAATTCATACCCTTGCTCTTTATAAAATTTAATAATTTCAGGAAGAGCTTGTAATGTTTGCGCCTTTTCATGCATTAAAACAACTTCTACTTCTTCTGTTGTCTGTCTCTTTACATTTTCGATAATCTGAGTTGGATTATCTTTTAATTTCCAATCATTTGAGTCTATTGTCCAATCCCAAACTTTTATTGCTGCTTCTACAATTTGATTACGAATTTCCTCACCCTTTAATCCCGGTGCAGATCCATATGGCGGACGAACTAGTTTAGGAGTTGTACCCGTAATATTATGGATCAGAGCTAACGTTTCTTTCATCTCCGGTACAAATTGTCCCTTTTTGTATAGCTTATCACTATTATGTGTCATACTATGAGCACCAATATAATGTCCTTCTTTTACCGCTCTTTTTACATTTTCCTGAAAACCTGTATTTTGTAAATTGCTACCTTGCATAAAAAATGTCGAGGCAACATTTTGTTCTTTTAGTACATCTAAAAATTTCCCAGTTAATTCGCTAGGACCGTCATCGAATGTTAAATAAACAACCTTTCCTACCGGTTTTCCATCAGGTCTTTTCTGTTTTGGTGGTGGTGTTTCATTTTTCTTTTCTTGTTGTTGCGTATTAACTTGATTACTACTTTCATTAGCTACTCCCTTCGCTGGGATAGAGTTCCATTTCCCAATTAAAAAGAAGGTGAAAAAAGTCGTTGCTAAAACAACTCCTAGAGATAGTATTGCCTTAGTTCCTACATTTGTTTTTTTCTTATTTTGTGATTCTTTCATTATGTTTCGATCCTTTCCCTACTAATTTTCATATTCATTATTTATACAGCTAAGCATTAACTCCAGTTGATATTTACAATAAGTAGATTAATAGAGGAAGGTGAAGATAAAATGCAGATAATGTCGAAATTAGTTAAAGAATAACGTATTGCATCCACTCTTTAGAAAAATATTGTTTTCTCTAATACAGTTAAATTTGAAAACTGGATATACATCTAAAATAAAAAATACTACTCTTTCTAAACAAAATTTTTATATCAAGATAATAGCATACTGTTATAAAGATAAAATACTGAGTTAGCCATACTATTGAAATTCTATTATAATCTTGTAATTGGAATTCATTTGAACCAAATGAAGAACTAGAAGCAATATTATTAT
The DNA here is from genome assembly GCF_038006445.1 of Bacillus sp. FSL K6-1218. Classification (NCBI taxonomy): domain Bacteria; kingdom Bacillati; phylum Bacillota; class Bacilli; order Caryophanales; family Bacillaceae; genus Bacillus; species Bacillus sp. FSL K6-1218. The sequence goes on from NZ_JBBOVE010000001.1 coordinate 3,153,960, forward strand.
GTGGAGGTGCCCCGATGAACCTTGTAATTAGAGAGTTAAAAACAAATGATTTAGATGATCTCCCGGAGATTGATGACAGTTTTATAGTGAATGCTCGGTTAATTCTTTCTCTTTCCAAAGGAAATAAACGTATAGAATATACAGTAGAAGACGTTCCGAGTTATGAAAAAAGTTATTTACAAAATCAAGATGATAATGAAGAACTGCCTTACAATGAATATATAAATAAACCTAATCAAGTAATTTACATAGCACTGGTACATAACCAAATCATTGGATTAATGGTATTGAAAAAGAATTGGAACCACTATGCTTACATAGAAGATATAACGGTAGATAAAAAATATCGTACAATCGGAGTTGGTAAAAGATTAGTTGATCAAGCAAAGCAGTGGGCAAAAAAAGGAAATATGCCAGGTATCATGCTTGAAACGCAAAATAATAATGTCGCAGCATGTAAATTTTATGAAAAATGTGGATTTGTAATTGGTGGATTTGATTTTCTTGTTTATAAAGGTTTGGATATGCAAAATGATGAAGTTGCACTTTATTGGTATTTGCATTTCGAATGAAAATGTTCTTAACGTTAAACAAATTCAAAATAAAAACCCCAATCTCTCCATATTAAAATTGAGAAATTGGGGTTAAGTTATTTAACAAGATTTTTTATCTAAAACAGATAACTAATTAATAATCCTGCTGATAATAAGAAACCAAAAATCGTATTTGTCATCGCTGTTGACTTCATTGCGATGCGCATATACCCAGGATCCTTTGCTCCTTTTTGGAAACTTTGAATAGCAGAGATTGGCTTTCTCAAACCTAGGAACATAACTAATGCCCAAGGGCTTATATAACCCATTAATACAATTACGGCAATCCATAAATACGCAATGAAAAAGGCTACCGCTAGTGTTACTATGGCTTTTTCTCTCCCAAGGAGGATTACTAATGTCTTTCTTCCACCTTTAATATCTTCTTCTATATCTCGGATGTTATTTGACATATTGATTGCACCGACTAAAATTCCAATTGGAATAGAAATCAATACACTTTCAATCGTTACAGTATTCGTTTGGATAAAGAAAGCAATGAGTACAAAACATGTCCCCATTAACAATCCAGAAACTAGTTCTCCAAATGGAGTGTACGCAATCGGTAATGGACCACCTGTATATAAATAGCCAACTGCCATTCCAATTAAACCGATGACGACTAACCACCAGCTACTATTCATACAAATATAAATGCCGATAAGTGCTGCTACTACATACAATAAAAGCGCAACTGTTAACACATTTTTTGGTTTCAATCCATGACGGACAATTCCGCCACCAATTCCAACGGATTCAGCAGTGTCTAATCCACGTTTGAAATCATAGTACTCATTAAATAAATTCGTTGCGATTTGCAATGCTAAACATGCAATCATCATCGCAATAAATAAAAGCCAATCAATTTCGGCAACATAAAGCGATGCCACTGTCCCTAAAATTACAGGAGAAAACGTCGCCGTTAATGTATGTGGGCGCGTCATCTTCCATATTAATTTAGCGGAACTAATTTCTTTTTCATTCCCCATAACTCTGTTCAATCTCCCTACATTTTAAGTATAAAATCGCTAGAAGTATCTTTCTATCTATTGCCTACTTCACATCCATTCATTATATCAATAAATGATTATCCTTTCTAACAAATCTACTTTTAATAACGTAAAAAGTTATTAAATGAAACTTTAATTAGTGAGGGGCCATTACTCACTGATTAATAGACTACACTAATCGTACTTTTACGTGCATCCCAATTCCCGCTTAACTTCCTCTCATTCACCTAATTTTAAGGGACAATCTTTTTCCGCGCAAATAGCAAGATAAATAAAATAGCCTACTCGTATGAGTTGACTATTTTTCTTTGAAGACATTTAATACGCCCTACAGCAAAAACTATGATTAAGGTCAAATCACTTCCAAACAATCCCTCGCCGCTCGTATTCCATCCTATATTCAACAGCAGCTGCAATTTGGGAGCTTGCGAATCTTTCCGTAATCCAAAGCCCTAAATCAATTCCTGAAGTAACTCCTCTTGCGGTAATAACATTCCCTTGATCCACAATTCTGTAAGGAAGAAGCTCTGCCCCGTATTCACTCATTTCATTCTGCGCCAAATGGTGCATCGTCGCCTTTTTACCATTCAATATACCGGATACAGCTAGTAACATACCTCCTGTACAAACTCCAGCAACAATCGTTCCTGCATTGTGCATCTCTCTAATCATTTTAGTCAAAGTACCAAGCTCTGCTTGCTTTCGTGCCCCATCCTCTGCTTTATGATTCCAACCGCCACCAGGTACAATTAACAAATCTGGACGATTATCCATTCGTAAAAAATCATGTAGTTTAACTGTAACTCCAAACGAGGTAGTAACTGCTTGCTTCGGTTCACTTGATATGAATTCAACCGTAAATGGAGCTCCTTCTTCTATCGCTCTTTTGAGCACCTCAAACGGCGCAAAGGAGACAAGCTCTCCGAAGCCATCAAACAATACTATTTGTATTTTCATTTTCGGACACCTCATATAGTTTCTTTTTTGAATCGCAAATTAGGACAATAACTGTTATCTACAAATTAACAATGAAGATAGTCTTTCTCCTCTCACTCTATAAACTTCAAAATGTTCCTCTAGCTGCCCCACATCTTCTAGTACATTTAGCGTTTTCTTCACAAAATTCCAATTCAAACTACCAGATAACCATAATAATGAAGACAGTCTTTTATAATCGTTTGAGGTTAAAATATTATTAGCCTTATATCCTTCTAAAAATGAACTAGCAACACTTAAACATACTTCATGCGAATGTATTCCTTCTGTTCGAGAATACCACTTTATTAAAAAGGATAACCCTTCAACGCGGTCAACATAACTAATAGATTCAAAATCTACAATTCCTTTTACCTTTTGACTTGATTCCCATAAAACATTCAAAGGATTTAAATCAGTTTGTACAATAAACTCCAAATTACTCGTATATGCACATTCTATATGACACTTAGCGAGCTCTATATACCCTCGCAATTCCTTACATGTACCACCTTTATTTTCTAATAGCTTTATAAACTCACCATATCCATCTAAATGAGATTTCTTTTGAAAAGTCGAGCTTTGAAATGTACAAGAAATATCATGTATATTTCTTGCTTCCTTTCCAAAAATCTCTGCCATCGTTTCTGTACAATGAGTAACATGCTCCCCTTCAATCCAAGTAGACAATACAAACCGATACTGTTCATCATTCCAAGTAACAAATGTAAATGACTCTCCCGCCCGATTCTCCTTAATCTGCATAAATGGGATTCCATGCTCTCGTAAATAATACGCAAATCGTACTTGCTCTTTCAATTGTTCATTTGATAATGTCCCAACAGCTGGATTAGTTGTTCGATCGCTATTCATAAACCGTGCGGAATACCGATCTCCATTTACGATGATTTTATAATGCAAATCTGTATGCCAACTGTTCTTATGTAATTCTTCTTCCACTATTAGTGAATGAATTTCTTTAAAATAATTTATTACTACATTTCTTATTATGTGTTTCACCCTATTCCCCTTTCATGCAAAAATCCATTCTTGTACTTCCGAATAAAAACCTTTTAAAGTGAGGATTTTTAAGATACACCTAATGTATTCAAATAAAGAATTCTACCCTACTGTAGAGTAATAATAAAGTTATGTAATTTTGCCGCCAAAATTACAGTAGCCTTCTATCTATGTAGATGAAAGAAGGCTACTAAATCTTTTTAAAAATCTAGTTATTTCATAGTGAATGTATTATTGATTAAATAATACATTTGTTTAATACAAGTACTAAATAAGAAAAAATAACCGTTATAATGCAATTAACAAATTGAGGATTTTCATTTAAACTTTATAAAACTCAAATGTATTTTTTTCTATACATATTGTTTCATCAGAAGTTTTGATAATGATATCAAAACGCTGACTATACGAATGCATAAATACTTCATATTGAATCCGGCGTTCTTCATGAGACTGCTTTAAATAATTTATATCGGCTCCTCTTTCAGCTATATCCCGGCTTGACCTTCTTATTAGTTCCGTTTCGCCATCTGTATAAAAATAAATTTTCAAATCAAATAAATCAGGATCAATAAATGCGGCGCTCATTCCTTCCACAATCGTTACTTTATTTTCCGAAGAAATCAACTTACTTTTCATATAATGCGTATCTATCGTATAAAAATCTAGCCCAGCTCTAACCATATGAATATCTCTTTCTAAAGCTGCCAAATGGTGCGCCGCTGGGTGACAAGCTGTCATTTTATAACGATGATTTTCATTTTGATATGTATAGTGAATCACTGCGTGCTTACGGATATCCGAACTAACAATGTAAGGATCTGTATTAATATAATTTACTTCATTTTGATTTAGTAGGTTTACGAGTCTATTAGTAAACGTTGTTTTTCCAGCTGCACCATGCCCTGAAATACCGATAACAATTTGTTCGTCTCTCATCTTTAACCAATTTATGATTTCTTGTAACAACTTATCCATCATTCTCCCCCTTGCGCTAATATACTATCCTTTATTTAGATATCCAAAAATCCTTTTATTTAATTATACATAAAAAGGGAAAGATAGTGTGATTATTCATCATACCATCTCTAATTCTAAACAACTTTATTATTTATGAACACCTACATGATTAAATACATTTCTAACTTTATAAACCCAACAGAATATCCTCTGCTTTTGGGTAATTTATGCGAACCAATGCAGTCATAACTATGTACAATAAAGGAAAGAGCCAATCCCCTATACGATAGAAGATTGGCTCTTTCCTTTATTTACTCCCCTGTTTCAGAAAATCTCTTTATACGTTTTCCAATTTCATCGCGAACACGTTGAAATTCAGACCACTCTTTTCCTGCCGGGTCATCAAATCCCCAGTGAACACGATTTACGTGCGGAGGTGTCGAAGGACAAACCGAATCCGCATGACTACAAAGGGTAACAACTAAATCAGCGTTATTTAAAATATTTACATCAATTATATCTGATGTTTGATTCGTTATGTCAATATTAACTTCTTTCATCGCTTTAATAGCATTTGGATTTACTCCATGTGCTTCAATACCTGCAGAATATACATTCCACTTATCCCCTACATATTGTTTGCCCCATGCTTCTGCCATTTGGCTTCGGCATGAATTTCCTGTGCATAAGAAATAAATTGTCTTTTTGTTTTCCATGTTGTTTTCCGCCTTTGTTTTTAATTATACTGGTTGATCATTAAAATATTTACGCTTAAACCAAAAAGCGACATTTACAAGTGCAATCATTACAGGTACTTCCACTAATGGTCCGATAACAGCTGCAAATGCTGCGCCCGAATGAATACCAAACACACCAACCGCTACAGCAATCGCTAACTCAAAGTTATTACTACCTGCTGTAAATGCTAACGTTGTAGTTACCGAATAGTTTGCACCAATTTTTCTTCCCATAAAGAAAGAAACAAAAAACATCACAATAAAATAGATTAATAATGGAATCGCTATTCTTACTACATCTAGTGGTACGCTAACAATCATCTCCCCTTTTAAAGAGAACATAACGATGATTGTAAATAGTAATGCAAGTAATGTAAGTGGACTAATCTTCGGTATAAACACCTTTTCATACCACTGTCTTCCTTTTAACTTAACGAGTACAAAACGTGTCAACATACCTGCTATAAAAGGAATTCCCAAATAGATAAATACTGATTTCGCTACTTCTATCATTGTAATATCGACAATAGCACCTTCAATCCCTAACCATTCTGGAATTACCGTTACAAACACGTATGCATAAACCGAGAAGAATAACATTTGGAATACTGAGTTAAAAGCCACTAAACCTGCTGCATACTCTTTATCCCCATCAGCAAGGTCATTCCAAACTATTACCATTGCAATGCAACGTGCTAATCCAATCATAATGAGTCCAACCATGTATTCTGGTTTATCAGGAAGAAAAATAATTGCTAACACAAACATAAGTACCGGACCAATAATCCAGTTTTGTACTAAAGATAGAACTAACACTTTTACATCTTTAAATACTCGGCCCATTTCCTCATAGCGAACTTTCGCTAATGGTGGATACATCATTACAATTAAACCAACAGCAAGCGGAATAGACGTCGTTCCAACCTGTAATGTATTCAATCCGTCTACTACACTAGGGAACACAAACCCTAAACCAATCCCAACAGCCATCGCTAGAAAGATCCATAGTGTTAAATATCGGTCTAGAAAAGATAAACGTTTCATTTTATTTTCCATCTCCTATTAACAACAAGAATTTTTAGCTACCTCATTTGAAGTCGTGCAACAAAATGACTCTTCTATTTTGTGAACATCACTATCTGCTTTGGTATAAAAGAACTCCCACTCATTACCATCGGGATCCGTTACCCAAAACTTATCTTGTACTGCATAGCAACAAGTTATATCCATCTCATCACGCGCAAAGAAACCTTCTTTTTCTAATCTTTCTTTATGTAATATGATTTCTTCAGCTGTATCCACTTGAAAACCAAAATGATTTACCTGATTTCCATTCACTTCATCTCGTACGTTCAGCGTAAAATTAAGCCCTGGCATCTCTAATAAAAATTTTGCATAATCTAATTTCACTTTAACTGGTGATACACCAAATACCTTTTCATAAAATTCAATAGACTTCTCTAAACTCGTAACGTTTATACCAACGTGAACATATCTCATACCTTATTCCTCCTCTTTATATATCATTAATCAATTTTTTTTGATTAATAACGCAAAATTTTAACAGCAGCTACCTTTGCCTGTTTTTCTAAAGATACAGCACAATTCTTCTGATAATAAATTATTCACTTCCGCATCATTTAAATCATAATAACTCCACGTACCTTTTGTTTCTTTTACAATTAAACCTGCATCTAATAAAATCTTTAAATGATATGACAACTTAGATTGCGTCATTTCAAAAACTTCAGTTAAATCACATACACATGTCTGGCCTCGCTGACAAAGTTCATACATAATCTCTAATCGCTTTTGATCCGCCAACGCTTTAAACTTTTTCTCATAGAGCTGAAAATCTTGTGCCACTGTAGTTCACTTCCCTTCATCAACTTTTTTTGATATTTATAGTATATACGCTAGTGAGTTCATTATGCAACTTATTAATCAAGTTTTTTTGATTTAGAAAAACTACGGTTCTTTTTACAACTTAATAGTTACAATATTTCCGAGAAATGGAGTCTCTATAACTATTTTAAATTTTAATTTGATCATTATAGAGTAGTGCCCCATCATCATCAAGCTAAGAAAAACAAATACCCCAAAATGAGAAAAATCGATATAACTCTTGTTTTTAGTGCATATTCATAAAAAGCACGTCACCCTTTCTCATTAACATAAGAGAATAGTAACGTGCTTTTAATTTCAAAAATAGTCTAAATACTTAAGTTGATGGTTGTGGGGCGGGCCCCCAATAAGAACGGTATCTAAGGCTGTATGAGAGGTGTTTTTTCCATTCCAAAGGCCTCAGCCGACAATTAACTCAAGTACCGATTTCGGATGACCCCCATGTGATGAAGTTCGTGTCCTGCGATGCCATACGCGAGGGCGCGCGCCGTAATGCTTAGGTTGTTGGCTGTGCCCTTGCGGGTCCACGCCTCCGCCGGTAGCCCGCGCAGCAATGTAACCGTGGATTGCCGTACGGCCCGGTAGTCTTCGGCCAACTGCGCGGTTGTCCAGCTTCCGAAAGGAGGTATGAACAATTCCTGATCGAAACCGGTCAGAGGCGTCTGGTCCCCTCTTGCGAACCGGAGCAGGCGGTAGGTCATGACGCGTTCCGCGTCTGCAATGTGGCCCACGACTTCTTTCAGCGTCCATTTTCCTTCCGCATACCGATATGCGGCCTGGCTTTCGGTCAACGATGCCAGGAGCTCGGTCATTTGCTTTTCCTGGGCGAGCAGAATGTCGATGATGTTACCGTCCGGCACCAAACGGATATATTCACCGGAGTCCCCGGCGTATTCTTCTTCTGACGGTCTTTGATTCATGCGTAGTCACCTCTTTATGTATATATAGAAAATTATAGCACTCGTCTATGTCTAATCAATTCGCGAAATGATAGAACTTTCCTTCTAATAATTGAGGATAAGCAACTATTTAGTTGGTCGGTCGCCACACTATCCTGATTCGTTAGCACAATAAGCAACGCTAATCAATAATGCATAAAAATTATCTGTTATACAATATTTCGAAGGTATTAATATATAAAGGTAACACCTTCTTTTTTTAATTTAAAGATGAAGTTTCAATTATATTTTGAAATGAACCGGAGTAAAACACACTAGTCTAACTACTTTTTTTATACAAGATTTTATGCAAAAAAGAATAGCGAAGATCCCTAGAATCCCCGCTATATCAATGATGTATAAAATCTTGTATAAGAGATAGATAGGCATAGAGACAAAAATACGCTTGAAAACAGAGGTGTATGGAGAAGAAAGTGGTATAGATGAAGTTAATTTTTTATTTAGAAGGTTAGTCAATATATGTTGTAAAAACTGAACGGCTGATTTATTAAACCTTTGATTCATTCCTTCCGGACTGATGGGTACTTCTGTGGATGCTTCTAAACAGCTAGATAACTGAGCTAAAGAGGTTATAGCGATATTTTGACTCATCCATATACATAAAGCGACTAAATCTTTTGCTTGGTATTTACTGGTTCGTTGTACGAAACCAACATCTCTAGCAAGATCCCGTAAGGTATTTGGAGATAAAAACTTTGAATCTCTTGAGCAAATAGTTGTAATTCATCAGATACAGAAATAGAAATACAAAAACGCCATCCTTTCCTATGATTCTACAAAAAGAATAGCGTATTTTTTCATTTTAGGGGGGATTTTGTTGAATTAGCTTGATAGCGATTGGTGGTATCCCTTATAGGATAATAGAAGTTTGCATTTTCAATTTTTTTACACTCTATTAACAAGGCAGTTATAGCATCCTGGTTTAGCGTTAAGAATGTGAATATATTCTACTTCTTTATTATCAAAAATTTCATCTATATTTTCTCTTAAATTTACACCTTCTGTAACCCTTGCTTCTACAATCATTGAGTCAGCATTGTAGCCGCGTACAGATAGATACCTATGATGTAACATATGCGGAATTTCATTTACATCTAGCTTAGCAGTAGCTGCTCCCTTTCGTATAAATATAGGACCACTTGCTTTATAAGGCGAATTAACACTATGATATTGGTAATTCAGTAAAATTACCTCTTCTCCTACCTCTGCATCCTTCAAACTTATCCTGCAAGGATATCCAGGATTTTTATTTGCTATTATTTTGACTGCCCCGATACTTTTTAATACTTCTTCATTCATTAGAAATAGGTTATTAAACTCCTTCTCTTGTAACGCAATGATTTGAAAGTTATTTCTCATATTCTATCCCTCCTTAATTAGTTGTTATAAAGCATTTCACTAATGATGCTATCACTAAAGTTCATAAAACTTGTTCAATAATCCTGCCCGTTTGTTGAGGATTGAATTAAAAAGCTTACAATTCTATAACAGAGAAAAAATGGCTTATTATTGTTCAATACAAAGTTGTTTACTTTTAATCAATCAGTAATGATTTATCGAAAAATACGATAAGTACAAAGCACTCTTGTTAATTCATGCTATCTTTTGTTAAAGAACGTGAATTCAGTCAAGTTCTTGGTTTACGGTATTTCCACTATGGAAAGCACGGAATTGACTCGGTGAAAATCCTGTATTTCTTTTAAATGCATTATAAAAGCTAGATACACTTTGATAGCCTGTTTGATAACCAATCTCTGTACTATTAAAGACCGTTGTCAAGAGCAGTTCCTTTGCTTTCTTAACTCTGATCCTTTCTAGATATATTCGAGGAGTATACCCTGTTCTTTCTTTGAAAATCCGATTTAAATGAAAACGACTAACTCCTACCCTTGATGCAATTTCATTTAAAGACATGTTTTGAACATAATTATTTTTTATCAATCGCATAGTATCTTCCAAAACGCATTCGAACGGGTCGTATATTTTTATATTTAGATCTGATCGGCATCTTTTGCATGGGCGATAGCCTGCCCTTTGAGCTTCGTGCGCATTTGAAAAAAAGGATACATTTTCATAATTAGGAACCTTAGACTTGCAAGAAGGCCGGCAGAAAATTCCAGTTGTCTTGACTGCGTAAAAGAATATCCCGTCATACGCTGAATCACATGATACTGTTGCTTTCCACATGGTATCTCTAGAAAGGTTATTTTGATCCTTCATTAGATTTTAATCCTCCCTTGTAGGCGAAAATCTTATTACTTAAAATCATATAAATCGCATATATAGCCACGACAATTAACGGAACAAATATATACAATTGAAAAAATGGAATCACCAGCAAACATAAAATGAAAGAGATTAACGATGCCCACCATGCCAGTGTGTTCTTCCTAAATAATTTAACGCCTGCTGCCATTGAAAGAACATAAACTAGAATCCCAAGAGAAGTCGGTATAAACAAAATATCATCAAACGTTAGTGACAAAGCTTTTGTCACTAACACACCTGCTACCGAAAAACAGATAACAAACAATACCATCTGTCTTGGAATTTGAGTAGTTGCATGCAGCCTTGAGAAAAATTTTGGGAAAGCACCATCTCTGCTTAATGAATATCCCAATTGCGTTAGGCTGGCTACAAAAGCATTCGCTGTCCCTGTACAAATAATTAAAGCTAAAACAGCTGTAACGACTTTGGCACCTCCGCCTACTGTATCTCCCATTATAACACCAATAGGAGACAGGTTGCTTTCTTGACTGCCATACGTGGCCGTTCCAATAGTGACAAGACTTAGCGCTAAAAATAATAATCCAATGACAACTGTACTAATAACTGCTCCTTTGACAATATCTTTTTCTGGCCTTTTAAAGTGCTCAGCCAGATTACAAATCGCCTCCCAACCGAAAAATGCCCAAAAGATAACCGTTATAGCGTTCCCGACAGAAAACCATCCATTTGGAACAAAGGGAGTAAAATTCCCCCATTGTATTCTTGGAAACGCCACAAATACAGCTGACGCTAAAAGAATCAGTAATAAGGAACTTAAAATCACTGCAACTTTACCACTAACATTTACGCCGTAATAATTGGAAACACCTGCAATTACCAAAATAAAGACGGCAATTATAATTGTTTCAAAATGCGAAAATCCAAATGCCTGACTGACGTAAAAAGCACCAGTTAAAGATACAATCGTTTGACCAACTGCTGCTGTTACAAAGTAAAACCACCCAACGATATTGCCAAGATGATATCCAAAAGAATTTCTAACAAAGGTTGCTGCTCCACCGGAATCAGGATATATCCGTGCCAAACTAGCAAAGGAATAAGCAAGCGGAAAACTAATTATAATAACGATAAACCAGGATACAATAGATGCAGGGCCCGCTATTGAGGCCGTTACCCCCGATAAAAAAAGGACACCTGATCCTAGAATAGCTGAAATGTATAACGCAATTCCTTGAAATAATCCAATGGCTTTATTGTTCATAATCTCCCCCCCTTTTTTATAGGATTTAGTGTACTAGTAAAGGTGGGGGAATTCTTCTTGTTTTTTGCGGTTTAATTCGTTTAATAAAACAATCAAAAGCATTTTTATTATATTTCTTCTTCAACAATCTGGCCCGATTGTTGAAGAAAGTAGCCTGTTCCAATAAAGAACTTTATTGTTCAGTAAACAACTTGTCATGAAACCATAAAACGAACCGAAATTTTTCTTAAGAGTAGAAAATTCGGCTCGCTTTATGTTGGAATTTGCTTAGCGTATATTTTCGTTAAAATGTGGGCGGGATCCCATGCCCATCAAGCTAACATTTTATAGTACCCCCAGAACGAAATTTTGTACTATCTTGTAACAAAATGCTCATTTTTTCGTTTTGAGGTATTGGCGTTTCTTAGTCTGATGATGATGGGGTGGGACCCAAAACAGTACGATTTTATTTCAAAGACACAACGATCTTACTACACACTTTTTATTTATCCCACACTCTCATCTGCTAGTATTACTATTTTTTATTACTAATGTTGCCGTTTCACTCGGATGGCTAAGAGGAAAATGATGGCCATATGGAACAAAATCAACCTTACCAAGATGCGATGGAGCAGAATAACCTCTGTCATAATCCCCCCAAATAATGTGAAGATTATACTTTGTTACTTCATTGAAATCACCTTGATCTTTTTTCAGTAGTAAACTGTTAAGCTGAACCGTAGTATTTAAAATTCTAGGAGAAGTAAAACTGTTACTTATTTTTTCGATATAATGTTCAGGGATGCTCTCCATACTTTCAAACAAACCATTATTTAATAAATAACGCCCTATCAAATTAGGAGTTGCCAATTTTAATGTCCATTTGTTCATAAATTGGGGAACATTTAGCAATTTAGCATTTTTTTTAGCGACAGGTGGCTGAAGTAAAGTGATTGAATACTTCTTATCTATGTACTCTTGTACCAATGCTTCCAGAAGAATAAACGCACCGAATGAATGGCCAATTAGATGTGCACCATTAGTAGCTTTCTCCAATAACTTTTTCACTACATTCAAATAGATATCTAGAAGATTTTTCTCTTGTTTAAAAGGAGAACGTCCCAAACCTGGAAGATCCAAGATCCATACAGGTTGATCAGTTTTTTCATGAAGCTCTTGTGCTAAAGAAAATAAATCCTCTCCATCACTCAATAAACCATGTAATAAAATAAACGGTTTACCCTCTCCTTGTAATTGGTAAAGGGTAGTGTTATCGCATAATGTTCGTTTAAATAAATGATTATGCTGGCCATTTTGATACATCATTCGATAATCCAGATCAGCTACTACGGCAGGAAAAAATTTCATTACACTCGTCTTCTTAAACCAATCGCCTCCCATAATTTTTTTCGCTGAAACATTTGAAAATTTTCGTTTTGTAATAAAATTCAGTCCATCAGAAGGAATTTTTGTTATTTTACTTACTCCACTATTCATAATTGCTTTCATAAGTGGCATTGGGAAAGAGATTTTTGGTGCCCTCATATTCATACTTTCCGACATAATACTTAATAATTCAGCAATGTTCTGATCGTGCTGTTTGTCTTCAACAAGTGTATATGTTTGAATAGTCGGTTGCTCCAATCTGAAAACCTGCACAATAAACTTCGCAAGCTCATCGTTTGAAATAAGTGGTAACCTATATCCCTTACCTCCAGGAATCACTGGCATGAGCCCTCTTCGCATACTCATCACAAGCAAACCTAATCCTGCTATCTGCTCTGTACTCCCTGTTTTACTACTACCGACTACAGTTGGCGGATTAATTACAGAAAGCGGATAACCTACTGCTGCTGCCTGGTGACGGATATAAAGATCTGCTAAAAATTTTGTTCTCTCATATGGATTTTTTATTTTCAAATAATTGTTTCCTTCTTGAAACACATCAATTGCAATCTTGCTATTTTTATCATCAAAGGGGCTCATATAACCTACAACATGAATAAATTGTTGCAAGCCCTTCAATTGATGAATACTTTTAGCTAATTCACTAATATGTTTTGCGCCATTTAAAAATACGGAAGCTGCCTCTTTACTTGTCGCTTGAATATCCATGGGGCCTCCTGCGTGAATAATCACATCCGTTTTCAATACCCTCTCCTTATCTTCAGCACTTAGACCTAAATCTATTTTCGTCAAATCACCTTCAATAAAGTGCATAACTTCCTTTTTTAAGATGCCTCTTTCTTGAAAAAGGCGTATTGCTTTACTTTTCGACCTCACTAAAAGAAGAATTTTAACATCCTCATTGGCTAATTCTTTCACTACTTGCTTTCCAATAAAGCCTGTTCCACCAATTAAAAATACTGTTCTCATATAAGATCCCCTTTTTAGTACTATTCAGTACTAATTTGATGTAAAAAAAAAGCTTCTTTTATCGAAGCAATTTTAAAAAATGATCTGCTGTTTTCGTGATTACAGTTGCATCCTTCAATGTTTCTGAAATAAATAACGCTCCTTCAAGATTTGTAATAAAAAGTGATGCAACCTCATCAATATTAATCGTATTTCTGAATTCTCCATTCTCTACCCCTTGTTTAAGTAATAGAGAAACTTTCTTTTGTAATCCTGTAAAAAAAAGACCTATTTTTTCTTTTATTTGCGTGGCCTGTGTAGGACTTTGAATATAAAGAGTAATAAATGGACAGCTCCCCTTATACTCTCTCGACTGAACTCCTTGTGATAATTGCTTTAAAAACAGTTGGATACGATCTTCAACTAAAAATTGGTTCTGAGAAAGTACGTCATCAATTGCAGATTGATACATTTCAATCCAATAATCAACGACCCCTTCTAATAATACTTCCTTATTAGAAAAGTGATAATACACATTAGACTTTGAAACTTTGCTTACACGTACTAATTCATCCATACTTGTATAAGTAAACCCTTTTTCTAAAAATAATGTTGCAGCTACTTCAATCACACGTTTTTGATTCATTAATTTTACCTTTGTCATAACTAGAACTATATAGTACTAATTTAAATATTGCAAGTATTTATGTTAATTTAGAAAAAAGTTTGATTAAAAAAGTTCCACTAACATTGATTTTACTGCAAAAAAATCTTATTTTGAATAAAATTGAACTGAACCCCGAAATTGTTAATTCACTATCGTCTAATAGGGGTCACCATACATGCCCATCAACTTAAGAAAAAGAAATGCCCCCAAAACGAAAAAATGAGCGGCTTCTCAGAATAGCTATCTGTAGAGAAAGAAAAATTTAATTTAGGGGGATATGAAAGTATTAGCTTGATGGTAATGTGGCAGTACCTCATATAAAGAAATTTTAAACATCTTAATCTGCCTTTCCTTTATGTAAATATGGGAATAACGAAATTACCCCAAGGATAGCTAAACAAGCTCCAATCCATAGCGGAGATACAAAACCATATCCTTTACTGATCCCAAGACCACCTAGTGACGAACCAATAACAATACCTAGCGTAATAAAAGAACTATGAACGGTATTTATCATTATTCCATTACTAGCTGTTTTCATCACCCTCGCAACCATAGCTGGATTCAATGCTACACCAGTTAAACCAATAAAAATCGTAGAAATAACTGCAATGTATTTATTCTCTGCACTTAAAGCAAATAAAGACAACGCTATGATTAATATAATTAATCCACCCATAAGTATTTTCATTGTAAATTTATCAGCGAACTTGCCAATTATTATATTCCCAATTACTGTCGCGCTACCATAGAGAGCAAGTAAATATGGAATACTTGCACTTGAAAACCCTGTAACATTTGTAAAGATAGGAGTGAAATAACTAAATGCTGCAAACGTACCACCAATAATGAACATACTTGTTACGTACGCTGCCCAAAGATGAATATTCTTAAATCGCAGAAGTTCATCTTTCCAATTTAATTGCTCTTTATTTGAAGAGGATGGTAACAACCGTTGAATCATAATCCCTGATACTAGCACAAGAACAGAAACAGCCCCAAAACTAATACGCCAGCCAAAATATTGCGAAATAACGGTTGTTATAGGTAAACCTAATACAGTTGCGAACATTAAACCTGCAAGTACAATTGATGCAGCTTTTCCCCTTGAATCAGAGTGAACCAATGTCGCAGAAAAGGAAATCGCAACTCCAAAAGCTGAAGCTGAAGCAATACCAGTTATAATACGTGAAATCATCATAATATCATAGTTCCAAGCAATAGCTCCGAGCGATTGACCAATTAAAAATATGAACATTAAAAACAATAATGCTTGTTTGCTGCGCATTCGTAAGAGGATTGCAGTTAAAATGGGGCCTCCTATTACCATTGCTCCTGCATAAGCTGAAATTAAATACCCAATAGATGATACAGGAACCTGGAATGCAAGAGCAAGTTCATTCATCATACCTGCAACCATAAATTCTGATGTAGTCATACAAAAGATTGCTAAAGCTAATAAATAAATAATCGATGGCATAAAAACACTCCTTATTCATTATTGTAATGATGGGTACAAAAATAGTGCGAAAAAAGAGCGCACTAAGCGCCACAAATAGACTCTACTGTTCCTTTGATAACTTGTTCAGACAACATCCGATTTTGCATCGATACATTAAGAACACGGAATCCGTAATAACTGCTTAAAAGCAGACTAGCTAATTCCTCAGCTGATTGCTTCTTTGAAATTTCACCTGTTTGCAATCCTTCCTCCATCACTGTTTCAATAGCTTGTTTAAGAAGTTCAACATGCTTCGAGAAAATTTCTTGTACCATTAAATCGTTTTTAGCACGTTCTATACTGGCATTAATCAATAAACATCCTTTTTGATCCATATTCTCAAAGTCTTCTTTCAATGCCCATTCAAAAAAATTACTTAATCGTTCTTTAACTGGAATTGGGGTATGTAACAATTTCCTTTGTTCCCTAATCCCAATTTCATGGTAGCGTTCTAATACTTGTTTATACAGTTCATGTTTACTACCGAAAGTATTGTATAAACTTCCTTTTCCAAGTCCTGTATCACTGCATAAATCTTGTGTAGAACACCCTTCATATCCTCTTAACCAAAATGTTTTCATTGCAACATCTACAATTGAGGAATAATCAAACTCTCGAGGTCTGCCGCGTTTATTCAATCGTATCCTCCTCTCATTTTAAAGATAACATGAATAGAATACCTTTTTTGTACCACGCGGTCAACAATTTGTTTTATTGTTACTGTAAAATAAAATTTGATTATTTTAGATTACGAATAATGAAAAATAGCCCCTTTATTCAAATTTCCTAGCGAAAAAATCACGTTTTAATAGACTTCTTTATCATCCCTACCTTTCTATAGATTACTAGTTATGGAGTAGTGCCCCTATAAACAAAACCCTCCAGAGACATCTATAATCTGCCCTGTTACCCAGCGGCTATCAGAAGAAGCAAGGAATGCTACTGTATCTGCAATATCTTCAACTTGCCCTATTCGTCCGAACACAGATGAATTCGTAGCAAAATTTCGTATTTCTGGATCATCTAGCAATTTCGCATTGATATCTGTCTTCGTATATCCAGGCATAATTGTATTCACTGTTATACCCCGTTCTCCAAGATGTTTAGCTAGAGGAAGTGTCATCGTATTTAGTGCACCTTTACTTAAACCGTATGCAATGGACCCTGTAAAACCAAGTCTTACTTCCGCTGATGAAATGTTAATAACGCTCCCTTCTACTCGTAGTAACGGTAATGTTTGCTGAATTAAAAAGAATGGCGCCTTAATATTTACGGCCATAATTTCATCAAAAACTTCTTCTGTCGTATTTTCAATCGTCCCTTGTGTACCTATCCCTGCATTGTTTACTAAAATATCAATCTCTGGTGTACCAACTTTTATTTGTAATTCAGTCTTCAATTGTTCTACAAGCTTTTTGACACCATCAATTGAATTGAGATTAGCTTCAATTAAGAATGCCTTTCCTCCATTAGATTCAATCTCACTAATCGTTTCATCTGCAGCTGCCGTATTTCGGCCGTAGTGAATCGCAACTAATGCACCATCGTTTGCCAATCTCATCGCAATCGCACGGCCAATTCCGCGACTCGCTCCTGTTACTAATGCTACTTTCCCATCAAGGTTCTTCATTTTTTCCATCCTTCCTAAATTCCTTTTTGATAAATCCTATACTTATATTTTCATGCAAAAACCAATCATTTTAAATACAGATTTATAGGTAATTTAGTTCGTTCACTTATGATATTATATTTATAATTTATGATTTACTTTAGAAAACAAAACAAGGAGGCTACACAATGCAAAACGCAGTAAAACTGGATGAAATCGATCATAAAATTATGAACTTGTTGTATGAAAATGCGAGAATTTCTGTTTCAGAAATAGGACGTATTATATCCATGACGCAGCCTGCTGTAAAAGAACGAATTAACAAACTTGAAGATCAAGGAGTTATAGCGGCTTACCGAACGAAATTTGAGCCTTCCAAAATTAATAAAAACATTCAAGCATTCATCATGTTTAAAACGAGCCAATGCTCTGATTTTATTCAATTTTGTAATGCCGCTCCTGAAGTAACAGATTTATATCGAATTAGTGGAGAGTTTAATTATATGATGAAAGTCATGAGCGATTCGATGGATTCTCTCGCTACATTTTTAGACTCTTTAATGCAATTTGGCTTGTCATCTCCTTTAATTGTTTTAAAGAGTGAGTTTGAGGAGAAATTGTCGTTCTAATAAAGGATACGTATTATCCTCCACTAACAGTAAAAGCTTTTCCTTTATGGGGAAAGCCAATAAAATCAATGATTAGTAAACAAAAAAGAACATTGATATTTCAATGTTCTTTTTATATCTCTACATATGAATTAGATCTCTATTCGAAAAAAGTACCTTAATCCCCTTACCCTTGATTCCTCTGCGCCTCTCTAAACTCCTCCTTCACCTTCTCTAACAACCCTTCTTCCGTAATTAATCGATACGCCGTATTTGCTAATGCTTTTGCCGATGTAATTAATGCTTTATCTCCAAGTTCTGAACGTGCTGCTTCTCTAAATTCATTCGTATGTGCAATTAAGTCATCTGGTCCGATTTTAATGTACGGATGAATTGTCGGTACGACTTGACTTACGTTTCCTGCGTCGGTTGAACCGATCCCTACTCTTTCTTTACGATTTACCTCTTCACCTAATAGTTCTAATTCTTCCGCTACTATATCGTTATATGTTTTTGTTACGAGTAATTCATCGATTTCATTTTGGAATGGATGAATTTTTACTTTTGCACCTGTTGCTAACGCTGCTCCCTCAGCAATGTTTCTTACTTTTTCTGTTACTTCTGCACATCTTTTTCGCGTTGCTGCACGGATGAAGAACCTTGCCGCGGCGTAGTCAGGAATAATGTTAGGTGCTTTTCCGCCTTCTGTAATAACGCCATGAATTTTCACGTCTGACGGAAGTTGTTGACGAAGTGCGTTAATACTGTTGTACAGCTGAATCACCGCATCTAATGCGTTAATTCCTTCTTCTGGTGAAGCTGCAGCGTGAGCTGTTTTTCCGTAAAAATGAAAATCAAGTGGATCGACTGCTAGTGAAGGACTTGTTGTCGCTGTTTTTCCACTCGGATGAATCATAAGCGCCGCATCAATGTTTTTAAATAAACCTGCCTTTACATAACTTGATTTCGCGCTACCATTTGGCCCGCCTTCTTCTGCTGGTGTACCAAAAACGACAACTTCCCCGCCAATTTCTTCAAGCGTTTCTGATAATGCAATTGCTGCTGCAACACTAATTGTGCCGATTAAATTGTGACCACACGCATGGCCTAGTCCTGGTAAAGCGTCGTACTCCGCTAAAAATGCGATTGCCGGTCCTTGTTTTCCAGAGCTTTTTCGCGCGATAAATCCCGTTTCATGTCCAGCTATATTGTGCTGCAACTGAAATCCTGCACTACCTAGCAATAAACTTAACGTTCTGGATGCGTAAAATTCTTGGTTTCCAATCTCCGGATTCGCATGAATATCATGACTTGTTTCTATGTACTTTTCCTTATTTCTTTCGATACTCTCTTCAATTGTTTTTCTTTGTGACGTTACTCCTGTCGCTCCCATTGTTCTTCCTCCTTTTATTTTCACGTAAAAAAGCCTCTTTCTAAAAGATAGAAAGAGGCTTCTGTATATACAGTCAAAATGAGCTTCTTTCTTATCTTTCAAGTTACCTTGCTGGAATTGGCACAGTATTCATAACGAATCCGCTGCCGAGGTATCATAGGGCCAGTCCCTCCACCTCTCGTGATAAGAATTTTCATAAAATTATATTAAATTACATTCATTCTAAGTTCATTCTAAATAAAAGTCAAGGAATTCCTATCCGAATTTACCGAATATCTAAAAATCCTTTTAATACACCAATTGTTTCTGGCGCTTGCAGTCTTGCACATACGTACGGAAATTCTGTACTACCTTCAAACATCATTTGAGATGTAAGCGGTGCGCCTGCCCAGAAGATTTCATCATCAATTACGATAAACGGGAATGCTTTATTTTGTCTTTGTAACTTTACATTTTTCAGTGGAACTGGTCCATCACTATAAACTGTTATCTGTGCATTTGTACGCATTAGCGCTTGCCATACTCGCTTATCCACTTGTTTTGTACTTGGAATTGAAATAATAATTTTTCGTTTTGCGGCTAAAATATCTTTTAATAGCCCTTTCGGCTCTTCAAGATTCATTTCCATAAACCAGCGTAAACGTTTCGAAATTTTCCGTTCCCACAATTGTCTTGATGTCGTGCGATCATACACATCTCCGTGACGTTCTATATGAGCTGTTAATTGTGATAACGCTTGTTTTCTCGAAAGGTTTTTACGCATATAATGGCAATCTGATAATTGAATGAACTTCCCTCTCGCTCTTGTCACTGCTACATTGACGAGGCGATGGTTTTTGTGATCAAAGAATAATACGCCAGGTCGTTCTTGCGGATAACTGTCAACCGTATCAAAGATCATCATATCTCTTTCAGAACCTTGGAACTTATGAACTGTCGCCGCTAAAACTGGTATGTTTTGATATTTCGTTCTCTGCAACATTTCTCTAATACATGTCGATAAAAAGCGTGACTGCGCCCTGTAAGGTGTCACAACACCAATTGATTGAACACCGTCTAACAATCCGATTAACATCATTTGCATCGCTACTAAACCAGACATAATGTTAAAACGTGAACCAGAAGCAGCATCTTTTAACGAAAAAGCTCCCATTTGGCTCGTATCAAATAAAACACTCGCTTCATTTGCGAACGGCTGCAATTGCGCAAGTTCTTTACGCTCTGAAACAGACGGATGATCGTATACTCTATTTTTATAAATAAACGAATTCGTAAACTTCGATATATCCGCATGCATACGTCTTTGTTCCTGCAACATAAATAGGTTCGGATGTGCTTCTGATTTATTAACAGACTCAACAATCCCAGCATGGTAAAACATATCTTCCCCAAGCCATTTGCGAACAAGTTCATGGTTCGCCATCGCAATTGGAGGTAATTGTAAAAAGTCTCCACAAACAACGATACGTTTTCCAAGTGAAGCAGCTAATGCGATTTGCGGAACGAACGCCATACTCACTTCATCTACGACAACTAAATCGAATGTACGCTCATAAATTAGCGCATCAATTGCACATTTTGATAGAGTTGCACCAATTACTTTCGCATTTTCAATGTATTCTTTTTCTACTTCTTTAATTTTCGCTTTTTGCTTTCGAAGATCACTTTCAATCTCTTGTATACGCTTCTTATCAGCAGAAGTCGCTTTATATGATAAAATCTTTTCACGAAGATCTTGTCGTGTTTCTTCTAAATAGAGTCTTTCTTCTCCCCAAGATCCGTTCGTCGTTTCAACTAGCTTCGACGTAAGTAATGTTTCATGATTTCGTATATGTTCATGTTGACTATAACCGTAACGAACAATTTCGCCAGGTGTCCATTTCTTTTTCTTCTCAATTTGCTTCGTTACTTCGCTCATTAATACGTCCACTGCCGCATTACTATGAGCTAACACAAGTACCGATTTTCCTTTTTGGTAATGAGCCGAAATAATACGTGATAAATTGTACGACTTCCCTGTTCCAGGCGGTCCCCATACGTACGTTGTCGGATTGTAAAACGAACGATATGCTAGTTCATTTTTCGGATTTTTCATCTTCTCAATATGCTTCGGACTGCTCGTCCCATCAACGAGACGCTTTATACGATTACGTTTCAATTTATCTTTACGTGCTTCTTTTAATCGCTCTTGTAGTTGCTCTAAAAGTTGCCACGGTTCACTGTATAAAACTGCTTCTCTTATCTCACCTTGTATATAATCATTTAATTTCAATTCTATTTCTAATCCATGTACAGATAATACTTCTCCTGTCGCTTCCTCACCATCGAACTCAATTCGAATTGGTGAACCTTCAGGTAAGCTTACTTCCGAAATAAGCTGAAATACATACACTGTATTCTCATAATCTGTATATAAAAAACGACCGTTCATGATAGAAATTTTACTACCACCTATCGTTTTCCAATGTTTAATTTCATATGCTAATGCATAATGCCACTCTTTCATCGTTTCCGATAATGAAGGAGTTTGAGTAGGTATATTCATCGTATAATCTCCTTCCTTCTCCCCAAACATACTTTCTCACTATACCATATAACACGCTAAAATTTGTAAGGTTTTTATCTTGCTTATTTTCTTAATTTTCAATAATATATTGTATATAATTTTCAGAAAGAAGGAATCTACATGCCAGTTAGAAGAATTGAACACGTAGGACTTATGGTTGCAAACTTAGAAACATCTATTACTTTTTATGAAGAAGTAGTCGGCTTACAGCTCCTTAAACGTATGGGGCACCCGAATCCAGACTTAAAACTCGCTTTTTTAGGTGTGGAAGAATCGAAGGAAACGATACTCGAATTAATTGAAGGCTACAATTCTTCCTTGCCAGCAGAAGGAAAAGTACATCACATTTGCTTTAAGGTAGATTCATTAGAGGATGAAATCGAAAGACTAAAGAAACACGCAGTAACCTTCTTACTAGGAGAAGAAATCGAAACATTACCAGATGGAACACGTTACATTTTCTTCGCTGGTCCTGATGGAGAGTGGATTGAGTTTTTTGAGACGGAGAGATAAAGTAAAGCTTTATTTTGCGGGATAGAAAAGGAGCCTGAATTCTGGCCCTTGTTTTAACCAGTAACAATGAAACATACCTCCAACCTAAGAATTTACCAAGATTAAAAACACAATCATTTTGTTAGGAGGAGAGAATGGGAAATACAGTCTTTATTATTGTTTTTTGGATACTGATACTATTTCCAATCCTTTATGTAATCAAGATAAAGGATTGAAATATAAAAACAGCTGCCTTATTTGTTGGAAGGGTTCTATTAAGCATTGTCTATTTCATAAATGGAATGATGTTACGACTGCAACGAAATTGGGTAGAACCTCCCTATGAAACAGAATGGGATTTCTTTGTAAAGTCTTTACTAAACGGAAAAACTGATGCACTTATACACTTGTTACTTCTAATTATTATCATTACTTTGGATCTATTCATTACATTTTATTATATCAATAAAAAGAAATAGGATATTCTATCCTATTTCTTTTTTTATGAGTAGCGCCATATCGCTATCAAACTAATGTTTTATGCTGCCCCTAAACAATAATTTTTTACATTTTTACTCTGAGAATGTCAATTTTACTATTTTTGAGGTATTTATTTTTACTAGCTTGATGGACATGGGTTTGATTTATTTTCTTAGGTTGGTAGACATGTGGTGCTATCCCATTGCTATTAAGCTAAGAATTTAAGTGTAATATCATTTAAGGTAATACTTAAGATACAAATAAAATATCTTTTCCATGTCGCACTGTTTTATTGAAGTCTATCCCGAGTTGTAGCTAGTTCAATGCGACTGTAAATTCGGAGTTCGGTGCGCCAGCAAATACAACCGTTCCGTTCTCCGGTAGTTTCACTTTGTTATTATCACTAACAACGCTAAAATTGACGCATACTCCATTCCCATCATACACCGCGAATGAACTTCCTGATGGCAACTCCACATTCATCGTTTTCCCTGCTGCCTCTTGCGGAATCGTAAACCATTTCGCATGCCCATTTTTTTGCAGTGTAACTTTCGTTGATTGACCTGCATCAAGGGATTTCACGTTAGATTCACTGACGTATAAAAAGCTGGCCATCTCCATATATTCAGTACCATCCTCTGTATAGAAATGTGCTTCCTTCGTATCCCGCCCATTCATCACGGGAATCTGAATTTGATGCATTGCCGAATTTGGACCTGTAATTTTTTTGCCGTCCCAATACCCATCCTTGATCGTAATTTGTGTGTTAAGAGGCATTAGTTGTCCTAGATAGTTCATAGAATTAAATTTTTCGTTAACGAGGTAGAACTTGCCACCCTCACGCTTCGCCCATGCAGCAACTGTTTTCTTCGGTAACACATTGTTTTCTAATTTCTGGGCTAAATAGTGAGTCAGCACATTTTGCCCCAATCCCGGCGATAATTCATATGTGCTCTCTCTCAAATAAACTTTTCCATTCTTCTCTGTGACGAAGTTAAGCTTGGAGGTACCCTTCTCGTTTATAAAGCTTCCATCCGCCGTATATACATATTTTTCTTCCGGTTTAGTTGGTAAAAACAGTTCTCCCTTCTTCGTAATTTCTATTTTGAAATGGCTTTGGATATTTCCATAAAAACCTGCTTTTTTTACCACGTCTTGAGGTACTTTAGCCTTGACTGGCTTGCCGAAGGATTTATCTGGTTTTATATCCTTAATTGTCCCTTTCTCTTTAAGCCTAGCTAACAGTAATTTGTTTGCTAACAGTTGATTTGTCGTGCTGCTGCCGCCGGAGGACAATACAGCTGCTGCCATCTTCTGTTCTGGAAGCACGACCAATGTGGCATGTTGCAGTACCGTATCCCCACCCTTAGTCAACGCTTTTATCCCATATTCACTGAATGGGTATAGTTTCACACTATCCCAGCCAAGACCATAGTTGAACACGTTTTCGCTATCTTCCGGCCACATGCCTCTTTTATATTCTTCTTGTTCCATCGCCTTGACTGCTTTATTAGAGAGAATTTCTTTTCCCTGTCCCATAAATATTTGTGAGAATCGCACCACATCTTCTGCAGTAGAAGAGATTCCTCCCGTACCAATCACATTTACCATTTCACTTGGAAGCTGTCCCTGGTATGTCGGAGAATACTGTCCAGCCCGCTTTTCATCTTCCCATTTGTCTTGCGATGTTATCGTATGATTCAGTTTTAATGGCTCTGTAAACTTTTGATGTAGAAATTCAGTAAAACTCATACCGCTGACTCTTTCTACCAAGATCTCAGCCAGTGTAAAACCGTCATTACAGTATACTGAGAACGCGCCAGGGTCTGCCTTCAAGTTTTGGTTGGATAATTGTTGCAACAAGATATCATGGGCATAAGCATCATTATCTTTAAATAAAAATGCATTATTGAACGTCGAACCTTGCAAACCCGAGGAGTGATTCAACAGCATACGCGGTGTAATGCGCTTATATCGTTTATCTTTCATTTTGAAATCAGGAATATAGCGGGCAACAGGAGCATCCAAATCAACTTTTCCTTCGTCTACTAGTTTCATAACAGCCGCAGCCGTATATACTTTACTGGTTGAACCAATTCCGTATAGAGTATCTTTAGTTAATGGTTCTTTCCCTTCTATGTCGTTCTTACCTGTCTGCCCCGACAAAATAAGTTTACCATTATCAATCAGCGCATACTGCACGCTAGTCGTCTCATAGGACTTCGTGAGTAGTTCAGCGTTCTCTGCAGCAATCTTCTCCAAATCTTTGCTAGCAACTTCTTGGCTAGATACAACCGGAGCCTTACTGCTAGAAGACGCTATCGCTCCTGTTGGTAGACTCATCGTTAGAGCTAAGGTAGCGGCTAACACTCCAGATAATTTATTTTCCATAAGAAAAATTCCTCCTTAGATAAATGATCGATTTCATCTTTTATTTGTTCAATTACAAACATCACATAAACTACTATTCTGGCTTTATCCCTACTGTCTATATTCAACAAGTAAAATACTTTTAAAAAGACCAGTATTCTCGGCTCTACCCATACTGTTGAAATTGCCGTCAACATATGCCCCTCCAGCAAAAGTATCAAATCCTAGAATAACATCTGTATGTTCCCATATCGGGACACCGTTAGGAAATATAATTTCATAGATTCCTAGACCATATCCATTGATTCTTCCCTTTCCTGTAGGAACTGTAGTGAGTATTCTGTTCTTTCAGTAATTGCCACCAATAGAATGCTCTTATTACTAGTTTGTTTTTCGTATAAATGTATCCTATTTACCCTCCCTCTTTTACGCTTCTCTATATTTGTATCCTACACAATAAAAATTTCTTTTTTCTTATCCATTTCTTACAATTTCCTTACGTTCAAATCACTTCTATAATTAGATAGGTTTTATTTTAAAATCTCCAGGATAATAAGTGCATATATAATCCCACGATTTTATAGAAGATGGATTAATAACCTTTCATGCACATCTCTGATATTCCCTTAGATTCCACCCTCAACCTTTACCACAGTTCCAACCGGCATCAACACTTCTTCACGTTCTTATAAGTGGAAGTCATTCTTTCATATCCATCCTTGTAAAAAGATAAAACGAGAACGATTGGAATGCCATTTGTATGGGCAATTGATTGCCATTCTACTTTGTTCTTCTAATATATTGCAAATGCGGCAATTACTGCTTATGAAAAAGAAACGAGAACTGAAACACCCCCTAATATAATTGACGTTGTATGAGCTTAGATTGATAGCGACGGGGTACCGCCAGTATTTCGGAAAAAACCACACTAAGGGTATACAAGGTTTTATACAGTTTTTCAGTTAATCCAATAACAGACAAGAACCCTAAAACCGCACCAGGATAGGAAAGTATAAAAAATGCATAGATCCATAGAACAAAAAAAAGACGATTCCCTTGTAAAATTAGGGAACCGTCTTTTTCTTCGCTATCGATAACAAAAATCAAGTACGTAATATTTTATTTGTCGATATTTATTTAATCTTCATTATTGATTTCTATTGTACCTGTTCTAGCACTAACTTTTAAAATATTTAACAGATTATCAGGTGTCTTAATTTCCACTTCATATTCAAATTTTGATTGTGCTAAGTTGTCATCTTCTAATTCGAATTCTTTTTTCACATTAATAATTTCTCCATTTGTATGAGCTAAAGAAATTTCACGAACTTGTTTCTCTGTGTATTTTTCATTCTTTTTTGCATAATTGTAACCCATACCATAATATCCACTAACAATAGCAATACCACTTACTAAAATAGCAATTACACTTATAATTATTTTCTTTTTATGTTTTAACATTTTCATCCACTCCTTCATGATTAATCATCTATTCCAAATCTTGCTTCAAGTGCATTTTCTGCTTGCTCTAATTGATCTTCCAGTATATCGTGTTCTCTTTCTTGCGTTTGATATTGTTCAACAGTTATCGTTCCAGCGTGATAATCTGCTTCTAGCTGATTATCAGATAGATCTATCTTTTCATCCAATTGGTCAATTTCTTTTTTTGCTGCTAAGTACGTATTTAAGTTTTCTTCTTTTGCTCCAACTGGTTTCGTGTTATTTGCCTTTTCTACAATAGATGTGACTTCGTTTTTGAAATCTTGTGTTTGCTTCGTATCATTCGTAGCAGGCCCTATTTTGTTTGGTTCTTGTTGTAGTTGAGCAACTTCTTTTTGTAATTTATCATTTTTCACTTTCAGTTGTTGCACTTCTGTATTGTTATCAGCTTGAGTAGAACAAGCTGTTAAGAATAAACAAGACATTGCTCCAATCAACATCCACTTTCTCATTCTGTTTTCCTCCCTTTACATGTGCACCTTATCCTTGCCTTTATATTACTGAACAAACATTAAAGGAAGATTAATGTACAAAAAAATAAAATGATATAATTAAATAGTTTCTAATCTTTCTTTAATGTTTTGGAATTATAGTGATACATATTAATAAGAGGAAAAGGAGAATGTTAATGCGAGTTCTTATTGTCGAAGATGAACAAGACTTACAAAATATATTGGTGAAACGATTAAATGCAGAATATTATAGTGTCGATGCATGTGGGAATGGCGAAGATGCCTTGGATTATATAAACATGGCTACCTATGACTTGATTGTGCTTGACATTATGATTCCTGGAATAGATGGTTTACAAGTATTACAAAGGTTACGCGCGGATAATAATACAACTCCTGTCTTGCTTCTTACAGCTAAAGATACAATTGATGATCGCGTAACAGGACTCGACTTAGGTGCGGATGATTATTTAGTAAAGCCGTTTGCTTTTGATGAACTATTAGCAAGAATTCGAGTGTTAATGCGAAGAAAAACAGGAAATACATCTAATGTATTTGAAATCGCTGACCTAGTGGTAGATTGCAATATGCATAAAGTAACAAGAGGAGACCAGGTTATCACTCTTTCCAGTAAAGAATTTGCTATTTTAGAATATATGATTCGTAATAAAGAAGTTGTGTTGACACGAGATAAAATTGAGCAACATGTGTGGAATTACGACTATGAAGGTGGCTCGAATATTATTGATGTTTACGTCCGATATCTTCGTAAAAAAATTGATAGCCAGTTTGAAACGAAGTTAATTCATACAGTACGAGGAACTGGTTACGTATTGCGAGTAGAATCATGAAAAAACTATCAATAAAAATGAGAGTAACCCTTTGGTATACGGGGTTAGTTGTAATTATTATGGCACTCGTGTTAGCTTTTATTTTAGCTTCTTCAGATAAAGTTGTGCTTTTTAATATGAAAAATCAATTAAAGAGCACAGTAAAAGAAAGTATTGAAGATATCAAATATAAGCATGGACAGTTAAAGATTGACGATGATTTTGAAACTTTAGAAGATGGAGTAAATCTCCTCATTTATAGTAAGCAAGGTGAGCTATTGGCAGGAAGTAGTCCAACAAGCTTTAATAAAAAGGTATCGCTTAAATCCGATGAAATACAAGCCATTAAAAATGGTAATAAAGAATGGATAGTATATGATTTTCTCCATAATGCAGGTGGCGATGAGCAAGTCTGGGTTCGTGGAATAATGACGATGAACCAATTATCATCAACAATGAATACGCTTATCGTGGTAACACTCATCACATTTCCATTACTTATTCTCATTGCGGCAGTGGGAGGATATTTTATTACGAAAAGAGCGTTTCGACCTGTGAAACAAATGAGTGATTCAGCCAGTGAAATTGGTGATGGTAAAGACCTTTCGAAGAGAATTAATTTACAAGGTTCATCGAAAGACGAAATGTATCATTTAGCACAAACCTTTGACAAAATGTTTGAGCGATTGGAGACATCATTCGAAAGTGAAAAACAATTTACATCTGATGCATCTCATGAATTAAGAACACCAACATCTGTTATTATTTCGCAATGCGAATACGCTTTATCACTGAGGAATAATCCGAAAGAAATGGAAGAATCTTTAGAAGTAATTTTAAAGCAATCACGTAAAATGTCCGCGCTAATCTCACAACTCTTATTATTAGCAAGAGCTGACCAAGAAAATCATAATACTTTCCAATTTGAATGTATCAATATGAGTGAATTAACGGAAATCGTTGTAGAAGAGCTTTCATTAATGGTTCAAGAAGCTTCGATTGATATCACAACTCATATAGAGGAAGACCTGTTTATGAAAGCAGATCAAACATTGATGATGCGTTTATTAATGAATTTACTAACGAATGCGATTGCTTATAGCAAAGCGAACGGCACTGTGCATATGCAACTGTTCCGTGATGAAACCAACATAATAGGTAAAGTCTCCGATAATGGCATAGGCATCAGCGAGCAACATATTACGAAAATATGGGACCGCTTCTATCGAGTTGACGCAGCAAGAACATCTTCAAGCACCGGAAACACAGGTTTAGGATTGTCGATGGTAAAATGGATTGTCGAACTACACGGAGGAAAAATTACAGTTGAAAGTGAATTAGGAGAAGGCAGTACTTTTACATTTAAACTACCAATTGAAAAACCAGCATAATTTATGCGCGTCTGTCGCTTCAAAATAAAAATTGATATTTAAAGACTCTCTACAATCCTTATGTAAAAATAACTGACGCATTTTAAACATCATCGATTTTATCATTTTGGACAACCTATTCTGTTAAATTGATATACATGCGAAAAAACTATCGAAATAAAACCCCAGAAATCCAAAGGTCTCTGGGGCTTCATTATATATTTAGTTCTTTTTGCTTTTTGTTTTGTTTATGTTTATACAGTAATTTTCGGCTTATGAGAGAAATCAGTAATAAGACCAGTATTAGTACGAAAAGTTGCATAAATGATAAATCAAAATATTTAGCACCTGTAACGATTAACAATGTTGAAATCGTACCTTTTACAATGAAAAAAATAATAATCCATAATCCGCCTTTTTTCCAGTTCATTTTTATATTACCCTTTCCTACGTTTAAATTATTAAATGGGACACCTTATTAGAAATCTATTATATTAATAAAAAAGTCATGTCTAATTAAATGCAATGATTCCATAATAAGTGAAAATGATATTCAATGTCAATTTTATTGACTGTTTGAATACCTGTTTCTTCACTTCAACCTCTTCCTACTTTGTTTCTTATAAGCAATGAACTCTTGTTTTCAAACAAAAAACACCTCCATTGAATTTACATACTTCGCATGCGAATTCAAGAGGTGTTTTTTCATATACCATCAAGTAAAATTTCCTGCCTTATTTCTTGATACGTACCTATTTTCTAGTACACAATAACTGGATCATACGTGTTCAAACTATCATATACAGTTTTTGCAACGTTAGGCAGCAGGTTTACACACCCACCTGATCCCCCTGTTAAATAAGCATTATTTCCCCAGTCTTTTCGCCAGCCTGCATCATGGAATCCTTGACCACTATTTGTGAATGGAACCCAGTAATCTACTTTAACTGCATAATCAGCTTTACCTACTGCGCTTCCTTTCAGCGTGTATGGTGTTCGTTTATATAGAACGTACCACACACCTGGTGATGTATCTTCACTCGTGCTATGTTTACCCGTTACTACATTTGTTGTGACAACTAATTTTCCATCTTTGTAAATCCAAATTTGTTGCTCTGCAATTGAAACTTCTGCATACGTGTCTCCGATGCCATTATTCGATGTTGTTTTATAACCGATACCTTCCTTCTCCCAACCATTTCCGTGAATATTAGAAGCAGAAAGCGACTTTTCGCCTTTCTCAAAGGCTTGTTGAACTTGTTTAGTTTCTTTTTCAACATCTAGTGCCCAGCCGTAGCCTTGCCCTTTTACTGATATGACTGAACCGGAATGCGTTTTAAATGAGAAATCTTTATTTAATGTTGATTTGGCATTATTAATTTCAGTAATTTTATTCTTAATGTCGCTCGCGTCAATTGTAACTTTCATATCCTTTGAGATAGAAGCATTTTGAATTAAATCTTTCGCTTTTAAAGGATAAACTTCATTCTGCACTTTATACTCAACAGACTGCCCAAGAAGATTCTGTAGCGCTTTCTCCTCTTTTTTGACAATCGGATCGTCTTCTTTAATAGGTTTTATGTATGCAGACTTCAGATGAATTTCGCTTTTATATTTTTGCTTATCGTAATCTTTCAGTAGACTAGTAACGTCATACTGTTTTCCTTCAACACTTTTCGAAATAACAATTTTTCCTTGTTCTAGCTTCGCCATAGCATCTTGAGGCGCTTTTAACTTTTCATTCATAGAGATGAGCTTTTCTTCTACAAGTTTTTTCATCGTTTCACTACGATACTGATCTGCCTTCTCTGGTAGCAATGAATAATTTTCTCCCTTTGAGGAAGGGAAAAATGTCCACTGGTTTTTTAATAGTTTCTTAACTTGAGGCAAATCTTTTTCCGTAAGTTCCGTTTTTGTATCTTTTTCATCTAAAATTTGTTGTTGATCAACATAGACTTTGTTTGCTAGTCCAGATGTCTTTAATTTCTGTATTGCCTGATCAGCGCTCAGACCACCAACTTTTGTGTCATTAATTGTAACATTCGAATTGAAGTGAGTTGCCTGATAATAACTCATTCCCCCAATAAGAAGTGCAATTACACCAATACCCGCTGCGATAAACTTCCAATTTGTATAACTTTTGTTTGATCTTACTCGTTTTTGATCAATTTCTTCAACTGATTCATTTGTTGTATTGTTGTTCATCAATCTTTCCCCCGTATGTATTAACGTCAAACGATTTTCAATTAAAATCATAGACTAGTGTACCTTATTTTTCCTAAAATTTCATTATTTCCGACCACATTTTATCGCAATTTAATGATTAAATTTAGATTTTTCAATAGTACGATGCATTGCACAGCCCTTTACAAGTTATAAAATGAAATTTCAATCAACCGTTATACCAAAGGAATTAACTACATCTTCTTTGGAAAACTTTTTCTCTTTACGTAAAATACGAATTATATTATCCATTTTATAAACATCACCTCCTAATTTTGTCAAAAAAATAAACGATAGTCCTTCTATCTAAAATGTAGAAGGACTATCGTTTTTTCAGTTAGAGTATTTGTATAATCGTTTAACTTTTTATTTCCTGAAGGTCAAACTTGATGAAGATGATGAAATTTCATCTCATAGCCTTTAAATGAAAACATTATGTTTTTTATGGCAACCAAGTTTATTTTCTTAGCTTGATGTACCCACATATCCAGCAGCCTAAGATTAAGTAAGAGTCTGTTCAACTAGATTTTTTCTAATATTTTTAGGAGCATCTTATTTCGCCTCGTCATATTTCACTAATTGAATTTAAAACACATCCGTATGCTATTTAGTAAAATTTACGATTCGAGACGTAATTATTGCAGTAATCAAGATAATAATAGCGGTTATCAAGCCAGATTCTCCAATCCAAATCTCAGTTTGATACCCTGTACTTGCACGTGTGAAAGGTCCTTGAATAATGGCATTCCAAGTAGCATGGATGATAACCGAAGGCCAAATGCTACCTGTGATAATTCGTAAATAAGCTATAATATAACCGAATGGTACAATACAAAGATAGATACCAAGTACTGAAAGAACGACAGATGGGCCCGCTACATATAGACCAGCAATAACTATTGGAACATGCCACGTTGCCCAAATCAATCCACTAATAAGGATGGGCCGTGAAAACTCTGCATCGACTAGCCTTGTGAGCATATAACCTCGCCAACCCATTTCTTCTCCCAAAGCTGGGATTAAGCCAAGCAAACTTCCGAAAATGCCGCTCAATACTACTAGATAAATGAAGCTGAATGGTGCCGTTACATACTGAAGCCCAAGCATATTGTAGATCGGTTCTAAAATAAACATACCAACTTCGGGATACTGAAACCCCGCAATTCCGCTCAACCAGGCGATAGAATAAGTAATTCCACAAATAATCATAGGGATTAGCAGAGCAAAACCGATCCCCTTCCATATCTTTAAGTTACCGAGACTAAAAGATACATCTTTAAACCCTTCTTTCAGTATTATGCGAGTCAAAATAGAAGAAAATGCTGGGGTAAACATATATACCACAATAAGCGGCATACTTTTCGTAATTATTACTACTACATTTAGGATAATAGAAGTAATGATTAAGATACTCAGAAAGAGTTGAAGTCCTATTTTAGCACGTTGGATTTTATCTTTATTGTGGAACGATTTTGCGTGTAATATCATTTTAATCCGCCCTTCCCCTATAATTCACTTGTTTATCGAATTTACTTCTTGTCATTTCCACAGACACAACTTAGAATAAAAATATTTTTGTATACAGATTCATTCATCTTTAAAATCCCTCCCCAATTTATAGTCTAGTCTTACTTACGACTCATCAATGTAATTATTATTTATAAGTTGTCATAACCGATAGTACAAAAGTGTAATGATTAGTCTATGACCTGTGTCAATTAACCTTATGACAATATGTAACTAGAAAATATGATATGGAATAGATAACAATTGAATTAAGGCAATTGATTCGTGCAAGTACAATGAATCAATCTTGCTTTACAAATAATTCAATTGAGGTGGAAAAAATGAATAAGAAAAGCATAATTGCAATGGTTAGTACAGCTTTATTAGTCACAGGATGTGTAGAAGTAGGAAAGGCTCAAACAGTAGCAGTCGAAAATTCAGGTCAATCAATACAAAAAAATATAGTTAAATCCATACAATCACAGGCTTACCCATTAAAAACGATAGAGCCGTCAAAATCATTTGAGGATTTAAAACCACTTAAGAAAA
Source organism: Bacillus sp. FSL K6-1218 (assembly GCF_038006445.1). Classification (NCBI taxonomy): domain Bacteria; kingdom Bacillati; phylum Bacillota; class Bacilli; order Caryophanales; family Bacillaceae; genus Bacillus; species Bacillus sp. FSL K6-1218. The sequence goes on from NZ_JBBOVE010000001.1 coordinate 3,188,059, forward strand.
TGATTGGGAGCGCACAATATGTAGGATTAGGAGAGAATACTCATGGAAGCTCTGAAATTTTCACTATGAAGTTTCGCCTTGTGAAATATTTGGTTACTGAGATGGGTTTTACAAATTTCACAATGGAAGAAGATTGGGGAAACGGCTTAAAACTAAATGAATATATCCAAACAGGAAAAGGAAACCCTAGAGAATTTTTAAACTTGTTATATCCTACTGATGAAATTATAGCCATGATTGACTGGATGAAAGATTATAATGCTAATCCATCCAATAAAAAAAAGATCCAATTTATTGGGCTCGACTTAAAGGAGTTGGACCAAGATTGCTTTAATAAAGTAATTGATTATGTAAGGCTACATCGACCAGATTTGCTGGCAGAAGTAGAAGAAAATTATAAAGAATTGTCGGCTTTTAATGGAAGTATAAAGGAATATATGGACCTTGCTCCTGAAACAAAAGAAAATTTCAAAGCAAACGCTGAGAGAGTAGCCCAATTACTAAAAGATGAGAATGGGCAAGCCAACACAGAAATAGTTTCACCTGAGTACATCTGGGCGAAAGCAACGGCAAGTGTAATAGAGAAATATACCACAATGCTAATTCCTAACGACTATCCAAGTGTGTTAAAGCTACATGAGCAATACTTGACCGATCATGCAATGTGGGCACAAGAGACATTGGGTGGTAAAACGATGGTATGGGGACACAATATTCATATAGCTAAAGGAATTATCGATGAGAAATTATACCCTTATGTTGCGGGGCAGTATTTGAAGGAACGTTTAGACAATAATTATGTCACAATTGGCAGTACAACTACGGAGGGGAATTTCACCTTATACAGCGACACCCAAGATAAGATTAAAACGGATCCGATTCCACAAGATGTAAATAGTTTCAATTATACCCTTGGAAAAGTACCATATAAAATGTTTTTATTGGATAACCGTCACCTTAAAGGACCAGCAGAGAAATGGGTTAAAACAAAAAGACCATTACTAAGTATAGGGGCACGACTTTTACCCAACGAATCGGCATACTTTGATACGTCATTGCTTGAGCAATTTGATATTATTTTTCATATTCGAAAAACAAGTCCATCTCATATTAAATAAAAGTACAAAACAATCCCTTCTTGCATCTGCAAGAACGGGATTGTTTTATGGTGATTGATATAAGTATCTTTTTTAACCAGAAGTAGGTTACTCTCCCCTTTTTAGCATCATTTAAAAGTGTCATATGACACTTTTACACTAGTGAAAATGACAAAAAAAGCAGTACAATTCGGTTATTACATAGATAGGAGCGAGAACTTTATGAAATCAAGATTCATCCAGAATGGTTATTTTTTATTGCTAACTTTCGTTACAGGATTGTTTTATTTTTGTTTTTACCTAATAGCTCTGCTATTCAGTTTCACCCTTTCATTTACGGTAATTGGGATTCCACTAGTTATACGCGTACTACAGACTACGACACCTTTTATCCAATTCGAGCGCATACAGACGAAAATTTATACAGATATTTCGACCGACACTTACGATAGAAGTATAAAAATGGATACATCAAACTGGTCTCAGGTGAAATTAGTGCTTACAGATCGTCGTACTTGGTCTGCTGTCTTTTGGTTAATGCAGAAATTAGTGATTGGCATTTTCAGTCTCATTAGTGCAATCATTTTTTATGTAATGCCACTTATGTTGTTGTTGGCACCACTACTGTATCGCTACATTGAAATGAATATTATATTCATACAGATAGATACTTTTTCCAAGTCACTCTTTGTAATGTTTATGGGTATAGTATTTACTGCCATAAGTATTAAAATAGTAGATGGTTTGACAAAGAAAATTGGAGGCTATACACATAGCATGATCCGGCAACTAAATCAATAGAAGTTTACCTTCTATGAGAGAATTGTAGTGTAAAATTAAAAAGTACAACAATGTATGAAGGATTAATTTATAATATAGGAAGTAAAAAGGTAGGCTATTTAGGGGGTAAATGACTTGTTAGATATGGTTAAGTATTGGTTTTGGTACGATTGGATTATGTTAGGAGTCCGTATACTTGTTAGTGTCTCTATCGCCATAACCACATTAGATTTTCAGGATAGTTTAACATTGCCACTTTGGATTATTATTCTTTGGGAAATTGTTGCCTTCTCGATTCCATGGGTAGCCTTACTGTTCAATTATAAATATTATTTGTTCACAGAAATACTGCTATATGGTGGACTGTGTATATATTTAACTTCTTTATTTCCGGGAGCTAACGTTACATTTCTTATATCGGCTTTTCTGATTGCTGCGAATAGTCAGCATTTGTCCTATTATTGGACAGCTCCAACAACAGTTTTTATAACAACTGGAATTTTCTATGCGGTTGCGCCAAGTAATAACTATTGGATTATGGTTACCTACTATGGACTTGCTTATGTAATGGGCTTCGCTTTCCATTTATTAATCGTCAATCATAAGCAAAATGAAGCGATTCGTAAACAAAACGCGGTACTTGAGCAATATATGTCTCAGATTGAACGTATTACACTGGCAGAAGAACGGAACAGACTGTCGAGTGAGCTTCATGATACAGTTGGTCACGCTTATACTTCTATTATTATGGGGATGGAAACGCTGCGTACCGAACTTGCTACTGAAATGGGTATACAGAGGCTAGATTCTCTGCTTGAAATGGGACGTAAAAGCATTGAGGACGTGAGAGGTTACCTACATCAAATGGATTCTCCGTGTCAATCGTCTTCCTTGATTCAATCTCTACAAAATCTTGGAGCCGAATTTCAGGAGCACGCTCAGGTAAATGTAAGTTTTAGGACATTCGGAGAGGAATATCAACTATCTCGGCAAGCGAAGATCACATTCGTTCGTTGCTTACAGGAGTCCCTTACGAATGCAGTACGTCATGGTCAAGGGACTGAAATTATAGTTTCATTGCAGTTTGAACAACAATATACGAGGTTAGAAGTTCAAGATAATGGAAAAGGAAATGTAGAATGGCAGGAAGGCTTCGGTATGAATGCGATGAAAGAACGAGCAATGAACTTGCAAGGTCATTTGTCTGTATATACAAAGCCAGAGGAAGGAATGCTTGTTACATGCACCATACCGCGACAAACTGAAATAAAAGATGGACTTATTCGTTTGTTAATTGTAGACGATCAGCCATTTGTTCGGGAAAGTTTGAGGACACTACTCGATAGATATGAAGATTTAAATGTAGTCGGCTTGGCTGAGGATGGCAATCAAGCCATCGATTTGTGTGGGCGCCTTCAACCCCATGTTATACTTATGGATTTAGATATGCAGCACATGGATGGAATCGAAGCAACCAAAAAGATTAAACAACAATGGCCACATATCCGCATATTGATTTTTACAACGTTTCAAGATACCGAACAGGCGTTGGAATCGCTTCGCAACGGTGCGGATGGTTTTTTACTCAAATCTATTGAAACGTTGGAGCTAGCTAATACAATCCGACTTATTCACAAAGGTGGGACACTGATTGATCAGGGAATGTCTCACAAAATATTTGAGAAGTTTGATGAGCAAAAAGAGACACCACAATCAAAAGCAACCGCTTATGAGCTAACGGCTAGAGAGATAGAAATATTGCAGCTAGTAGCAAAGGGACTTCGATACACTACCATAGCATCAAGGTTATATTTGTCAAATGGTACGGTCAGAAATTATGCTTCTACAGCTTATACAAAGCTAGGAGTCTGTAACAAAGAAGAAGCTGTTCAAAAGGCTCTAGAAATTGGAATTATTGAATAAAAAAATGTTTTTTTGTTTCTTTACAGCAAGGTAAAATGTAGTTACAAGGTACAGTAAAGGATAAACTTACGAATTTAATTGAATATCATTTTTGATAGGTAGTTTTTTAAAAAAGTTCACCCTGTTTTAAAAAACTTTAAATAGCGTTACTACCTATTGAATGTAGCAACGCTATTGTTTTCTATATTAGAAATTAAACATCTTTATTATTGCTATACGGAAGCCAGTTTCAGGTCTTTTCATCTGATAATTATTCCTTTCTAATTCGAAATAATTATCTCGTAATTTCTCCACCTACAGAACTATTTTCATGTGAGGATTCCTCTAAGCCAAATGCCCCCTAATTCACTAGTTATCTCTGAAAATAGCTATTTAAAAATATGGTTGCTAATTTCATTTCGCTCTTCCTTGCACCCAAGTAGCAATATCATTTATAACATACTCAGGGATATTAGCGGGACTATAATATTCATCCGGTTTACTTAATTCTCCATTCCCTTCTGTAAAGAAGTGATTTAACTTTGGATATAGTCGATAATCAATATTATCTCTCTCTTTTAATTGTTCTTTCCAATAAGGAATTTCAATTTTTGATAGAACTTGATAGTCTCTTTCTCCTTGAAGAATAAGAAGCGGTGTTTTTTGTTTTTTTGACATTTCTGCTGCTTTAATTTTACGGATAGAATCCCAATATACTGGTGGTCCTAAAGAAAAATCCTTTGGAGGATTCTGACTAGAAAAATTAGGATCCTTTAATAATTCAAATTGCGATTTGAAAAATTTATATTCTTCTGGTTTCATTTCTCCAATAGAAAGACGATACTCCAGTTGATCTAAAACATTGTCTGTGAATGCCTTGCCCGCTCCTCCCATCACAATTGCCCCAGCAATATTTTGATTTTGATTTTTTTCAATTATCCTCGGAATCATCATTCCACCTTGACTATGACCAAGAATATAAATTTGATTCTTATCTATCATAGGTTCATTTTGAAGAAAATGAGTCACAAGAAGTGCATCATCTGTTGTCTCTTTATCAACTGTATAAAACGGACTAAGTTCTGTTTTCAATCCATGTTCATAGGTTCGTTTATTATAGCGAAGGACAGCAATTCCTTTCGAGGCAAGACCTTCAGCTAAATCACGAAATGGTTTTAAAGCATATGTTGCTGAATCCTGATCGGCTGCTCCAGCTCCATGAACAAGAATAACCGCTGGAAAAGGGCCCTTCCCCTTTGGAACAGATAATGTTCCTGGTAATGGAAATGCACCACTTCCAACTACTACTTCTTTATCAATAAATGATTCAGGCTTACTATATGATGGCCGATCTGCAACAGGACTAAACGGCATACTGAGTTGAAAATCATCTATTTTTCCAGATGGATCTAGTCTTATTAGTAAAGGTACAGTCATTTGTTCAAAAACTAATTGAATCTCTACATTTGTATGAATAGAATTTTTCTCTTTTTGTGTGACCTCTCCAATTTCTATAAAAGAACCTTTTTGTACTTGCGTAGGCAGTTCTTCCCAATAGTTCTTCAGCCACTTTTTAGATATTATTTTCTGTAATGATCGAGAAGTTAAATCAAATGCAGATTTATAATCTTCAGTATGCATAGAACGGACAAATGAAAAAGCAGTAGATATAACAGGATTTCCCTCTTCAATATTGTCTATTTTTTTTATATTTGTGTTTGTTTCCTTTAATGTCGATTTAATTTGGTGACTAAATGGATTATTAAATGTATTTTGATATAAACTTCTTTTCAATACATCCTTATTCCGTCCCTCAAATAAGTTTGGATAATCCTCGAGATTTTTAGATAAAATTACTTCCTCCGCATATGAAACCGAAGGAATGGTTATGGTACAAATTGCACTGACAAGTAGTAACTTACTTACTATTCTTTTTCTCGTGCTCATATTTATTAATTCTCCCTTCATAATTCAAATTTTTAATACGGCATGCATAGTATTATACGGAAATAGAAATTTTCAAGGCGATTAACAATCTACTTTACGATCCCTTCTAGCAGGTTAAAAACTATTATAAACAAACTTCAATATACAATGCCTTCTTTCTCTTTTTCCACATGTATGTTAACTCTAGAAATTACTTCTTTTCTTTAAAACACTCTTGTTACTGGTTTGTTTTTCATATATAAGTCGTACCTCTTTCCCCCTTCGCGCCACTTTATATTTTTATCATATACAATGAAAATCTCTTTTTTCTTACCTATTCCTTACAAATCCCTTACGCTTTTATAATAGTGCTGTAGGAACCTCTGTGCCCGAAAGCCAAAAAAAGAAACACCAATGTTACTTGCTTTGGTGCTTCTTTTTCACGCTTTAAATTTTGATTATTTTTCTTGCTATGTAACACAAATTACGTTGTGCTGTAGGAAACACTCCTAACGTTGTTAAAATCACTTGTTCCAATGGTAAAATTTATACTAGAGGGTACTTATATTCAACAGTTTAAGAAAAAGAAATGCCTCAAAACTATTAACTTAAGAAACGGATATTCTCTAGAATGAAAATTAAGAAAGTGTCTTTCAGGATTTTTGTTCTGAGGGTATTTATATTTGTTAACTTGATGGGTGTTTGATGGTACCCTATCGCTATCAAGCTAACTAAACAAAATTCCTCCTAATCAGTATAATCAATAACACGGGGCCGATTATGTTGATACTTCGTATAAATAACATCATTACATTAATCTTTTTTAGGGAGTACAATTCCTTTAAATAATTGAACAGTAATCCAGTAATACATCGAATAAATTACTACAAAAATAACAAGTGGTAACCAAATGCGAGAGTACGGATCGATTAAAAGCGCTCCAAACATGTTCATACCAACTAATATGTGAGTAATCCCCACAATTGCTGGGAATAAGAATATGAAGAATAACTCTTTATAGATTGATTTTGTTAATAATTCTCGGCGAACACCAATTTTACGAAGCATTTGATAACGTGCTACATCTTTTGATGCTCCCGACAGAACTTTAAACATTAAGCAACTTGCCATCATTGCTAAAAATGCAACTCCAACGAAAAAGCCCATAAACATTAGTCCGCTGGCAAAATCATGACTCATAATATATGTTTGATACTTACTACCCAATTCTTCCGCTTTCACATTTTTATATTTTGCTATCTGTAATTCATCAAGTTTTTTCCATTCTTTTATGTATGATCCAAAATCATCTGTTTTCCCTATAAACACAGTACTTTCTTTACCCTTCAACCCATCGTATATGTTTTGTTCTACAATTTTTATTTCATAATCAGGATATAAATAATCTGGTTGGATCGTTCTGAAAGCCTGAATCCATTGTTTTGTGTCTGTCTCTCCTTCCGCCCGTTTTATTGAAAATGCACCAATTGGTAATTCCTCTGAAATTTTCTCATTTTTCATACCTTGCGAGAAAGGGTGATTTTTCTCTACATCTTCTTTTAAATAATAAACATACTTATTATCCACTTTGTAATGATATTCTAGTTTTTCTTGAAATAAGATATCACCCAAAATTGTCTTTTCTTCCGCTGTTGGATTATGAATGACTGAATCGTAAATTTGTATTTGATCTGTAATTTTTAGGATGTTGTTTTTAAATGCCATACCACAAGCAATTCCACCAGCACCAAGAGCCACTAAGATTGTTACTGTTGCAAGCACATTTGTTAGACCATTAATGCGGAAATTTAATTGTGCAAAAGTAAAAGCATTGAGGCCTTTTTCACTACGTTTTTTATTACTCTTTAGCTTGTTAATCATAACTGGGAGAAGGGATCCAAATATAAGGTAAGTACCAACGGTTGCTGAGATTAATCCAACGGCCATTAATCCCAAAATAATTAGCGAATTTGCATATGACATATAAATCAGTGATGCATAACCAATACCTAATAAAAGAATACCAAGGAATGCAACTACAACTGTCATTTTTCCTTTTATGGCAACACGTTCTGTTTGTTCATCTGCATGTACAAGTTGCAGTACAGAAATACGAGATAATTTAATACTATTCATAATTGCCGATAATACAAATAGTACAAAGAAAAAGACGCAAGTAATAGCTATAGATGGCAGATAAAACGCTTTATAACCTTCACCAGCAAACTCGAGTTGTTTCATTAATAACTGACCGATACCTTCTGCAAATCCTACACCAATTGTAATTCCAATCAAAAGAGATGCAGCGCCTAATACGATTGTTTCGATAAACATAAGTAATGTAACTTTATGCTTTTTTGCACCTAACATCATATACATACCAAACTCTTTTTGACGAAGAGCTGATAAGAAAGAGTTTGCATATAAAATATAGAAAAATGTGATAACCGCTAACAAAAAGGAACCAATTTTAAACACAGCCACAATATCCCTAATAGAAGAGTTAGATTCAAGGAACGTTTTATTGGATGCTAGCGTTTGAAACATATAAAAAGTTGAAATAGAGACAATAAGACCAACAAGTAAAACAATGTAATCTTGCAACTTACTTTTTAGGCCTGACATAGAAAGCTTAAATAACATAATTGAACTTCCTTTCTTACGCTTTTTGTGTGCCTAAGTTTGCAAGCACGTCTAAAATTTCTTTATAGAATTCTTCACGGGTACCACCGCGATGAATTTCTTTATATAACTCACCATCTTGAATGAATAAAATACGCTGACAGTAACTTGCGCTGTAAGGATCATGCGTAACCATCATAATGGATACACCTTGCTCTTTATTTAAGCTTGTCATGGCATCAAGTAAACTCGTTGCATTTTTAGAATCTAGAGCTCCAGTCGGCTCGTCTCCCAAAATAATTGCTGGTTCATGAACTAACGCACGTGCTGCTGCGGAACGTTGCTTTTGTCCACCAGATACTTCAGAAGGATACTTTTGAAGTATCGCTGTAATGCCTAACATATCAGCTACTTTTTCTACTTTCTTTCCAATATTACGAGATGAAACACCTTGAAGTGAAAGTGGAAGTGCAATGTTCTCATAAATAGATAAGTTCTCTAATAAATTAAAGTCTTGGAAAATGAACCCTAACTTTTGCGAACGGAAATCAGAAAGTTCACCTTGCTTCATTCTCGTAATATCCGTTCCTGCAATTTGAACAACGCCGCCCGTTGCTGTGTCTAACGTTGAAATTACATTTAATAATGTTGTTTTACCAGAACCAGATGGCCCCATAATACCGACAAACTCCCCCTCTTGAATTGAGAATGATACACCTTTTAATGCGTGTGATTGATTCTCACCTTTTTTACCGTACAATTTTTGAATATTTTTTACATCTACAACTGGTTTTATCATATATATCCTCCTACGTTTTTTTATTTCATTACAATAAGCTACTATGTTTGTTTACTACTAACAAAATAGTCATGTTGCATCCACCCTTAAGCCACAATGAAATCTTTCCTTTTATCTTCTTCACTCACCTCATCACTTTGAATACATCCATGATAATCTATGAAAATTAGGAAACACCCTGTAAAATTCTTAAGAATTCTTAAGTTTTATAAAAAAAAGCTTATGGAATCTGTAATTCCATAAGCCAGTCTATTTGATTGGATGTTCAACAATAAAGGACATCCAGCCGTCTTTATATTCTGCATGTATATTACCATCATGAAGTTCAACAATTCTTTTTGAAATAGCAAGCCCCAGACCATTTCCCTGGTCATCTTTTCTTGCCTTGTCCCCCCTGAAAAACCTTTCAAACAATTTATTCGGATCGCTAACAGGCGGTTTCTCGACTTTATTTGACACTTTCAACATTGCTTTGTTATCCATTAATTCAAGACATACGGATAATTCGGATGGTTTCATGCTGTACTTTATCGCATTCATAAAGAGATTTTCATATACGCGTACCATTTTTTCTACATCTATGAAGATAGGTATTGTTTCTTCCGTGATAGATTTTTGAACGATTAAACTTTCCTTTTCAAATATAGGAATGTATTCTCCAACTATTTGCTCCAACAAACCTGATAAATCAACTTCATTAAGATTTAACTTAGCATCTATGCCTGATAAACGAGTATATTCAAACAGCTCATCAATTAAATATTTCAGTCTCTGTGACTTTGAATAAGTGGTTTCAAGGTATTCCTGTAATTGTGTTTTACTGTCGTATTGCCCTCTTTTTAATAAATCTAAATAACCAATAATAGATGTCAACGGTGTGCGTAAGTCATGAGATACGTTCGTTATGAGTTCATTTTTCGTACGTTCTAATCGTCTTTCCTGTTCAAATGTATTTTCCAATTCCTTAGACATATAGTTGATATTTTGGGCAAGTTGGGTCAGTTCGTCCTTCCCCTTAATCCCAATTGTCAGACCTAGTTTTCCATTTGCAATATCATTTACATTATCCGAAATGAGCTTCAGATATACTATTTTCTTTCGAACCAATATCAAAAAAATTATTATAAAGTTAAAGATTGCGAACGCGAATAAGAACAACAATACCAAATTGAATTCAAACATACCAAATTCTTCGTGTTTTATAAATAATGGATCTATGACGTATGCCAAAATGAGGATTGTTAAACCAAATGAAATAAAAAAACTAACTGCAACAGCACCAAGAAGTTTTATAATAATCTTATTTCTAAAACTAACATTCTTCATATTTTATATCCAATTCCCCAAACAGTTTTAATATAAATAGGATGTTTAGAGTCCTCTTCAATTTTGTCTCTTATTTTTGTAATATGTACCATGACGGTATTATCTGATTTATAAAAAACCTCTTTCCAAACTGCTTCATATATTTTTGCAACGCTCAGGACAACCCCTTTGTTGCGGGCAAGTAATTCGAGAATAGCAAACTCTTTTGGAGTCAACCTTGTTTCTTTTCCTCTTACCCATACTTGACATGTATCTGTATTTACGGTTAAGTCACCAATTTCTAGAATACTTTTATTATGTTCTATGGACGTATTGTATTTTTTAAACCTTCTTAATTGGGATTTTACCCTAGCGATTAATTCTAGTGGGTTAAACGGTTTTGATAAATAATCATCTGCACCAGAGGCTAAGCCCTGAATTTTGTCTATATCCTCAGATTTTGCAGATAGCATAATGATAGGCATATTACGATCTTCCCTAATTTTCATACACGCTTCAATGCCATCCATATTCGGCATCATAATATCTAAAATAATCAAATCAAATTCCTTTTCTTCTAACAGTTGTAAAGCTTGTATAGCATCTTCTGCCTTTTGAGTTTTTAGGCCTTCATTTTCCAGATATACAGAGATAAGATTTCTAATCTCTTTATCATCATCAACAATAAGAATTTTTGACTCCATATTATTCCTCCACATTAAATGCAATAAGTATACAATAAAGCATATATTTGTTGTTACTTAATTAATAAACTTAATAGAGATAGTTTCTATCTTTTTTCTTTACTTAAGACGATTCTTTGTAAAATACACAAAAAGACCGTCACAATATTGTGACGGAAAAACAGGAAAATTTCAATAACTAATACTATTATTATTTATTTTTAGCTTTTAAGACACCCAGCGCTATTTTGGTTGCTTCTGCAATAAGCTTATCATCGTATTTAGCATCCTCTTTATCATGATTAGAAAGTATCGCAAGAACAATTGGCTTTTTATTTGGTGGCCAAATAATTGCGATATCATTTCTGGTCCCATAAGATCCCGAGCCCGTCTTATCAGCTACTTCCCATCCTCCTGGAACTCCAGCACGAATTAAGTTGTCTCCCGTAGTATTCCTTTTCATCCAATCTATTAATAAATCCCGTTTCTCAGTTGAAAGTACATCTCCTAGCGTAAAAGCCTGAAGACTAGTAGCTAATGCCTTTGGGGTACTAGTATCATGTACGTCTCCTGGATGCACTTCGTTTAACTCTGGTTCAAAACGTTCAGGATTCGTAACTGTATCTCCTATTTCTCTCAGTGATTTTTTGAATTCACTAGGTCCACCTAATTGTTTAAGAATAAGATTTTGTGCAGTATTATCACTATATCGAAGAGAAGCATCTGCAAGCTCTTTCAGAGTCATACCACTATCAACATACTTTTCTGTAATTGGATTGTAATTAACAAGATCTTCACGAGTATACAAAACTCTTTGATTTAGATCTTCTATTGATTTCTTTTGTAAAAGTACTCCCACAGCTAAAGCTTTGTGGGTAGATGCGTATGCAAACCGTTTATCTGATTGATACGTAACGGTTTGATTCGTATCAGTGTCCAATGCATAAATACCAAGTTTAGCATCAAATTCTTTTTCAAGTTTAGCAAAAGAATCATTACCGGTAGTTTCTTGTTTGGTTTGATTTGTTTGTTTAGGTAATTCAGATTGAGTATTACCATCGGAACAGCCTATAAGCGTTGCACATGAAAGAAATACTACAGGTACCATCTTTTTGTAATGTAAAATGTTAAAAAACTTGTTTAAGACTATCATACATTTTCAACCTCTTTCAAGAATATATGGTTTTTCTAGGTGTTATACATATTGATACAATTAAAAAGTGTATCGGATATCACTCTTCTTGCATCTCCTTTTCATAAAATGAGCGAACTATCATGAACACCTGTTTTATACGTATACTTAATAGACAACCTAAGTAACAAGTTTGTTCCATTATTATCAGGAGTCGTATCTAGAAACCTAAAAAAGTCCATTTAAAAAATCTAAATGGACTTTTTCACTCATATAATCCTATCTATAGTTAAACGAATAAGATTAAATAAATTTAAATTTTCTTGCTTTATCTACTAAACTGTTTAGGCATTTCTTTAACGTGCTTATCATCATCACGCCAATCATAGGTTTCTTTCTGTGAAATATCTAAAGTTTGATCTCCAATTCTAACAATATTCTTATTTACCCATTCAATATATGGATCGGTATCTGGATAATTCCAATATATATTTTTCTCTGAATCTGTATCAAGGTTAACTAATTCGCCCCTAACAGCATCCGCACTTAATGATCCTGCATTATGAAAATAAGTCTTGATGAGATATTTTCCATCTGGAGATTTCACTGTTCGAATTAATTCCCCTTTTGGAACACCTTGCAAACTAAAAAGTTTCCAATACCCAAATCCAATTATAATTACTAACATAGTAAGTATAGTTAGTAATACTTTTCTTTTTGTTTTTTTAATTTCACCTTTTGTATTTATAATACTCATTCAACTCCATTCCATAGAACGCATACCATATTATACCATTAAATAAATGGTATAATATATCAAAAATAAAAATCCTCCCGTAATAGTATTATAAAAAGGGCATGTGATGGTCTCCCTATTTATAAAGTGAAACTTTAACCCCCCTCACCAATCGGGCTACCCGTTGATGCGGGATAAACATGAAAATTCCCCTTTAAGAAAAATATAAAAAATCAGACAGTATACTTGAATTGCTCTTCGCAAGAGAATATACTAATAAAGCAGGCTATGACGTTCCTTCCTTCTAACTTCTTTGGCGAAATAGGGATGTTACTTTCCTGCTAAACACATAGGCTATGACAATTCTTCCTTCTTTTTTAGAAATTTCAAATTGTTTTAGAGTTGTCAATTTCCTATGAAAATAATTAGACTATAAAACCTCTTTCTTCTTTGGGATTGAATAAACTTTAGTTTATCAACCATTGATGTAGAGGTTTTCTTTTCTTAATTAACAAATTACCACTTAACAACTAAATGTTATACCCCTAATTTTTCAATAAAAAATAGCTATATAACCTCTGTGCATTTTTCTACAATTAGTGTGTTTATGCATGTAAAAATAAAAATCTACCACTGAAAGGAGGACAGTCAGACTATTCCCCTCTTTTATAAGGAGTGAATAATCGGCGTTCTCATGAAAAATTCTATTTACATAAGAAGAAGTTTGAAAGTAATTATAAAAAGAGAAGAAAATAAACTACCGAACATTTATTTAGCCACTGTTTTAAAAAACTTGGAAAGTTTAGGATTTACTTTTTCCGAGCCTTTAATAGAAGAGTTGCAAACACTTTCGATTGATGCATTCACATCGTTTTACAAAGAGTTGGTAAAACATTTAAAAGAAATGGTTGGTGCACATATTCAGTTTACTCCTATGTATCCAAACTTTCCGCAACAAATGATGGATTTAAGTGACGCTGATTTATACATCAATGCCGTTATTCATTATGTGACGTTGCGCCTACCTGTATCAAAAGTAGAAGAACGACTTCCTCTTTTAGATAGAGTTGATTTGAAAGTTATTGACTTAGGAAGTGAAGAAGATTTCAATCAAATGATTTCTCAATTGATTAGTGCAAACAGCTCTATTTCCTCAACTGATAAGACAGATGTAGAATGGGCTATTACACACACTGAAGATGTTTCCTGTTTTCTACCTAATGTAATTCCTCATAAGGAAAATATGTCTTTTATAATTGGGGTTTTATTAATAAACAGAAAAATATCAGCCGATGCTGCTGCAAAGTATTTTAAAACGGCAACTGATGTTCTTCGCCTTGCAGTTGCTTTATCTGAAGGCGATGTGAGTTTAGCATCCTCCGTTCGATTCAAGAAGTTTAACCGAACAGAAAGACGCTTCCTTTTAGGATTGTTAGAGCAATGCGGAAACATTACCGAAGATATGCTTCGATATAAAAAACGTTGGATTCGTTTAGGTGAAATTCTTCATCCAGCAGAATATCATACTCGTTTCCCAAAAACCCACCGAGCATTTGAGATTCTTCGCAACAACATTAAAGTTGAAACATTTAATGGAAAAATAGAAGCAGCTTTGTTGAATCGTGATATCATGACAGCGAAAAATCTTTTAAAAACTCGCCCGGGGGAATTTGCCAGACGTTTGGATCATTTAATCCGTTTATGTAGTGATAAGTCAACAGATGTTTTCAATATTCTCGAAGATTTTCTAAGTATAATAGGAAACGTTTCTACTCCTGTATTACTTCAACTCACGGCTCATTTTAAGCATCGAAATGATAAAAATGAATTTCGTACTTTTTTTCCAAAGGGAAATGTAGCAAAAGCTATAGGTATTGAAAATACACTTCCATTTATCTCAGAGGATATTTGTTTAATGATTGTAAAAATGTGTGAAGATACTTTAAAAAATCGCTTCGCAGAACTTCCAAGTCTCGGAAAAGTATTTTTGGATGAACAGTTAAAAAATCACTTAGTTCCCTTCTCTCAACGTTCAGCCAGCAAAGCGCTTCGCACATTATCTCGAGGAAGTAAAGTAGATTTGCCAGAAGGAGATACAATTCGTTTTTTCCTATGGTGGAAAGAAGGCTATGTGAATGGACAACATACAGGACGCGTTGACATTGATTTGTCTGCTGCAATGTACGACGAAGATTGGCAATACAAAGAACATGTATCCTTCACGAACTTACGTTCAAAAAATTTCAAAGCCTACCATAGTGGAGATATTACTTCTGCACCAAAGGGGGCATCTGAATTCATTGATTTCGATATTCCGTCTGTGCTGAAATATGGTGGACGCTATGTAGTCATGACTTTGCTTTCTTACACAGACCAACCATATAAAGATTTACCAGAATGCTTTACTGGTTGGATGGTTCGTCAATATCCTGGTTCAGGTGAAATATTTGAACCTTCTACTGTTCAAGATAAAGTGGATATTACTGCCGACACCCAAATCTCTATTCCAGTTATTTTAGACTTAAAGGAACGAAAATTGATTTGGACAGATTTGTCTCTTACAAGAGATCTAACTTATGATAATACCATCGAGGCTAATCAAAAAGGTATGATACTAGTTGGAAAGGCTTTAACTAATTTAGTTAAACCGAATTTATATGACTTGTTCCGATTACATATTGAAGCTAGAGGTGAACTCGTTCAAGACATCGAAGAAGCAGAAAGCATTTTTTCTTTGGATAAAGGGATTACTCCTTTCGATATCGAAAAAATAATATCTGATTTTATCGCTGATCCACAAGGCTAACTACATTACAAACATTGATAATGTGTGGAAAATATCCATGTATAATGTCTATGTGAAACAGGACCTGATAGATGAATATCAGGTCCTGTTTTTTATTTAGTAGATACTAAATAGTCCGGTTAATCACTATTCATCTAAATACACTATACTAATAAAGTGAAATTTATTCGAAAGAAGTTCATTAGTTAATATGTATCTAATTAAGAAACATTCATATACCAGCCCAAACATCTTTTCCATATCGCCCTTCATCTTGCACACGATCCAACCAATTTCTTGCTTCTTGTTCACTGACTTCATGAATTTCTTGATATGCTTGACAAAGGGTATCTTCTACATCCGGAGCCATTTTACTTCCATCACCACATATATAAAGATGAGCTCCATTATCTAATAACGAAATTAAATTGATTCTATCTTGTTTTATTAAATGCTGTACATATGTTTTTGGATGTCCCTCTAGACGAGAAAAAGCTGTGTGTAAAGAGATTAATCCATCTCTTTCATCATTTTCTAGTTCTGTACGATAGAGATAATCTTTTTCAGGATGACGACAACCAAAATATAGATGCGCTTGTCCTAAGTTCATACCTTTTTGCTTTTGAACACGACGTGCTTGCAAGAATCCACGGAATGGTGCAATGCCAGTACCTGGCCCAACCATAATAATTGGTGTTTCTGGATTTTCAGGTAATTGAAAGTTTGATTGTGGCGTTCGAATGAAACAGATAATCTCATCTTTATTATGACGCTGAGCTAAATAATTAGAAGCGACTCCTTCATATGTCCCTTCCCCACTCCATGCAGGCGCATTCACAACACCAACCGTAATGCTCAGACGATCCTGTGCAACGAGTGGAGAGCTTGAAATAGAATAGTAACGCGGTTTGAGCGCCGGAAGAAGTTCTAAAAAACGTTCAAATTGGATTTCACAAGCCTCATACTTTTCAAGAAGATCCAACATTGAAATACGTTTCTTTAATATTTGTTCATGATAAACTCCTTCTTCCAATAATGATTCCAATTCCTTTTTATGAGGAGGGCATACTGTGAATGCCACCATTTCTCGTATTTGTGCTCGAGTGGCTGCTTCTTGAACTTCGACACTATAACTAAGAAGGTCAAATAAACTAACAGGACTGTCTAAAGGTATGTGATTTATACTTCGTCCACTTGCACTCAGTATGACCTGATCCTTCCCATTTAATCCAAAGCGTTTTAAAATTCGGTTGACATTTTTCTCACTATTAATTGGCAGCACTCCAAGGTGGTCTCCTTCTTGATACGTAGCACCTTCTGGCAAGGATACCTCAATATGTCGAGTGCTTCGTTCACTGCTAGATGATTGGAGTTCACGATTTTCTAATACAGATGCATATACTGCTTCATATGTTCGCGCAAGAGGAGATCCTCCAAGACGACTAACAAATTGTAAACTTAATGTACTGCGTTCTTTCTCCATGTTTTTGTTAAGTTCCAATCCAAATGTCTTCATCGCATCAGACCACATACTTTGTTTCCATTGCTCGAGCTGTTCCTCAAAATCACCACTTGCATCCCCTTCTCCGCGTTTAGAGAATCTCTTTGCTCCTTTTTGAGCCATTTGCTCATCAATGTATCTTGGAATTCGCTGATAAGTACTAGCCCAATTATGATCTCCACAACCAAAAACTGCGTATTGAACACCTTTTAGCTCATCCGGTTTTAATTCCTCCAACCACTGCACAAACTGTCCGGCATTACTTGGCGGCTTTCCATTATAAGAAGAAGTTACAATAAGAACCGCCCCTTCTTTCGGTAGACTTCCAATTCGATCGTTAAGAGCTGCTACTTCCGTTTGAACACCTTCTAAACCAGCTGTATCTGCTAGTTCTCTTGCAATACCTTCTGCTACCCCTGTATCCGAGCCATACAGAACAAGAAGGGAAAGATTATCGGCTCCAATAATAGAAGGAGTCTTCTGAACGTGCTGTTCGATTTCATGTTTTTTCAGTTTCTCCTCTGTAGGCGCAAGAACAGTAGTATGGCTAATAGTTTGATTTCGGGGTACAATCCTAATTTTAAAATCACCAGGCTTTAGCGTTAATGTTTGTTTTACATCCAACTGATAGTCTTGATAATCAATGAATTCAAAATGTTGAAGAAGCATTCCCATTACGAGTGTGGCTTCATGAAGTGCAAACTGCATACCGATACATGCACGCTGACCATTTCCAAATGGCTTATAGGCATGATGAGGGACTTTATCTGGATCTTCAAATCGTTCAGGTTGGAATTCTTCCACATTGTCTCCCCATGCGTCTTTATCCCTATGTAGCTGAGGAATAAGAACAGAAATACGATCTTCTCCTTTCTTAATTGGATATTTCCCACCAATCACCGTATCTTCTTTTGCATACAGACTGAATGCTGGAGCAGTAGGCCATAGACGTAGCGATTCATTTAAAATCATCCGGATATACTTTAGTTTCATAACTTGTTGGTATGTTGGAGTCAGATCTTTCAAAACTCGGTCTACTTCTTCATAAGCTTTTTTCAATTTATCTGGATTCTTTAATAAAAAGTAAATTGCAAAAGATAACAATCCACTTGTTGTCTCATGCCCAGCTATTAAAAAGGTAATAATTTGGAAACGAATATTTTCATCATCTAATTTTTCACCAGTTTCCGGATCCTGTACATTTAACATACGGGAAAGTAAATCATTTTCTTCCTGATCTCCACTATTTTTACGTTCAGCAATAATATTATCTACTAAAGAAAACATAGATTGGATATCATGCTGAAATTGACGTTTCGTTCTCCACATGAGTTTGTCTTCTATATCCAGTCGCTGTAATTGGTGCATCGCCTCATCTAGAGCACGGCTCATGCTAGTGATAAAAGGATGAGGGGTCTCACGATAAAAGCTATTAAATCGATAATTAAAACCACATAGACCAATTGTATCTAGTGTAAGGCGAGTCATATCCCCTGTAACATCTACGTTTTCATTCGGATTAAGTCGTGCCCATTTTTGAACGAGTTGTACGGCAATATCGACCATCATAGCATGATAATCTTTCATTGCCCGTTGGCTGAATGTAGGCATCAAAATATTATGAGCTTTTTTCCAGTTAGGCTCGTGGGTCTCGCTTGTAAATAATCCGTCTCCAGCAAAAGCACGAACCTTTGCTAAAGCACCCTCTATACTTTTATCGAACCGTGTTTCATCACAGATTTCTGCTACCAGTTCATGTCCAGAAACGACAATGATGGTATCACTTAAAGTTTGAATTCGAAAAATAGGACCATACTCTTCCGCCAGCTTAATAAACGATAGAGTCGGTTTATCTTTATCGATTAATGGGAGATTACCCAGCGGTCCATATGTTTTCGGCTGAGGAATGACAGATACTTTTTTTTCCATTTAAAACACCCTTTCAAAAAAGCATGAAATAAAATATCCCATTTAATAAAAAGGAAATAGTAATTAATCGCCTGGGATATAGATATGTAATTGATTACCTTATTTTATCTTTTCCCTAACTATTCATGATTATGATATTGAGTATAAGCTTGGCAATTAGATTTATAACTTGTAGAAAAATACTAAATTAAAATGAAGCGAATAAATATAATTGGATCCTTTTAATATTGGTGTTAAAAGATAAGATAAAATTATAATGTTTATGAGAATTTGCAAACGGATCTCATCTCTTGCATTTGTTTATAAAACGATCATTTTGATTTATTTTCTTCTAAAACACCCCAAAATAGAGAAGTTGACGAGCTTAAGATTGTAGTATTCGAAAAATCAGTAGTTTAGTTAAACCAATACGATAAGCAAGTATACCGTGTTACTAATGAAAGAGGACCTGATATGAACATCAGGTCCTCTTTCACTAAATATAATTATTTCACTGCTTCTTTCAGTTCTTTTCCAGCTTTAAATATCGGCGCCTTAGCAGCAAAAAAAATTGTAGGAATCATTATCTAGCGTTTTATTCTTCTCTACCGATTTAACTTCTCGACAGCTTCCGCACTTGTATCTACACGTTTAACGAAAAAAACTAATAGTAGGGCAACAACATTCATGCCAAGCGCTACATAGAATGAATATTGAATTCCAGATAATAAAGCTTTCTGAGTTACTATTGCCTTCGTAGTTTCTGTAAAGGTTGTTGGATCTATATCAGACATTAGACTTTCAGCTTTTGTTTTTGTTACAGAATTCATAATCGTAACAAGAATAGCAGTACCAATCGAACCGGACACTTGTTGAGCTGTATTATTAACAGCCGTACCGTGCGGGTTTAAGCGAGTTGGCAATTGATTAAGGCCATTTGTCATAAGTGGCATCATCACCATCGCCATCCCAAACATCCGCAACGTATAAATAAGAATAATATGTGTGTGACTAGAGTCGATTTGCAGGTTTGCCAGCATATAAGTTGAAACAGCTGTAATGGAAAGCCCTACTACGCCAAGAATACGAGGGCCATATGTATCAAATAGTTTACCTGTAATTGGTGACATAACCCCCATTATTACCGCACCTGGAAGCATCATCAGCCCAGAGCTCAGCGGTGAAATACCACGGACGTTTTGTACATAGGCTGGTGTTAAAATCATACCCGAAAACATGGCCACCGCGTTGACAATTGCAATTACAGACGCAAGTGCAAACATTGGGTACTTGTAAACACGTAAATCCAATAACGGCTCATCCATTTTTAATTGGCGGATAATAAAAGCAATTAGGGCAATAGCGCCTATGGTTAAGGTTGTTAAGACAACTTTATTTGTCCAACCATCGGAGCTTGCAGAACTGAATCCATATAACAAACCGCCAAAACCGACAGAAGATAATAGTAATGAGAGATAATCAAGTTTTGCATTTTTGTTTTGTTTCATGACATTCTCAGATTTCCAAATCCCTAACAGTAAGCTAATGATTGCTAACGGTAAAATCATTTCAAAAAGCAAACGCCAGTCATAATACTCTACAATATAACCTGATAGTGTCGGTCCAATTGCTGGAGCTGTAATCATAACTAGTCCAAAAATCCCCATTGCTGTTCCCCTTTTTTCTCTTGGAAAGCTTACTAGCATAATATTCATTAACAAAGGCCCCATAACTGAAGAGCCTGCCGCTTGAACCATCCGACCAGTAAGTAATAAACCAAAATTTGGCGCTACAGCCGCTAAGGCAGTACCAAGAATAAAAATCACCATAGATGTAATAAATAGGCTTCTATTCGAGAAACGCGTTATTAAAAATGCTGATGCCGGAATTAATATACCACTTACAAGCATATACCCTGTAGAAAGCCACTGGATCGTTGAATAATCTTGAATGTCTAAATCTTTCATTATTGATGGCAATGCTACATTTAAAAGCGAGTTATTTAGAAATGAAACAAATGCCCCAATAAAAAGGATTACAAGCATTAAATATGGTGGTTTTCTTTTATGTAATGTTTCACTCATATATTTAATTGCCCCTTCATTATAAATTTCATTGATTCGTTTAAATCGTTTACATATTTGCACAAGAAAACATTACTCTTACAGTATTTTGCCACACTCTTCGAATGGATATTCTCTTTTTAGCAATTCCACTTGCTCAACATAACATTTTAAAATCTTTTTGTTGATTAAACCTTTATAAAAACGTTTGTTAACGGAAATTAAATTAGGCTGAAATATATAAAAGAAGCAACTGAAAATACCCTTCTAAAATAAAGTGAAACTTTAAATCAACAAGGCCACACACCCATTCCTTTAAATACAGGCTTGTAGATCTAGTTATGTAACCATCCATAAAAAGGAATATTACATAGGCTAAGTCTAACATTACATTTTTAAAGTGAGGAGAATAAGCGTATGCACCAATATTGGTATTTGAATTCAAAGGGAAACAGGGAACAATATACTAACCAAATTTCATTGTATTCACAGCCCGAAATAACTAAATCTGAGGTAATGAATGATTTGAAGATTCCTGAGAATTGGAGTTACCGAGTCTATCCAGTTAGTTGGGATTCATCAGCCAATTATACGGGATTCACTCCCCAACCCCCTCCCTTCTCTTGGGGGGAACCAATCAATTATGCAGGGATAATGCCACAAGGTCACCCTACTAATTGGCCTCCATTACCAGGTCATGCAGGTTTTAATTTTCAAAAACCTCCCTTCCCCTGGGCTCAACCATTCAATCATACAGGGATGTTCGCACAAGGTCATCTTGCCGCTTTACTATCGCCGCCAGCCAAGCCCTTTAATTTCAATACCAATAACTCGGGTGTTTTTGGAAACCCTCCAGGATGGGGTGGTCCGTGGGCCCCAATGGGATGGGGAAATAACGGAGGTAACGGTCAGCTAGGAATGCTTGGAAACTTACTTACAGCAGGAAAAGGCACCATGAGTGGAATAGGAATGATCAGTAGTCTAATCGGGATGGGGAAGTTCTTCTTT
Source organism: Bacillus sp. FSL K6-1218 (assembly GCF_038006445.1). Lineage (NCBI taxonomy): Bacteria > Bacillati > Bacillota > Bacilli > Caryophanales > Bacillaceae > Bacillus > Bacillus sp. FSL K6-1218. Next base: position 3,210,306 of record NZ_JBBOVE010000001.1, read on the forward strand.
TAGTTAATTAAAGTGATAGAATTGGTCCGCAGCTCAGACATTCCAACAAAATATTTCATTTTCCATTGATTTAATGTTTTCAAACATGTACTCCTCAATATATTTATTGTGTGCTTCCAATACTCCATCCAAGTTCGTCTCCTTGTCTTTCAATTTATAAAAAAATCTGTTGCAACTCTTTAGACAACAATTTCAGTTCATACAAAATCAATAAGTTCACAACAAAAACGCTATCCTTTCCTATGATTCTAGGGAAAGAATAGCGTTTTTGTTACGTAACGATTAAGTTGTTTCATTCTTATTTATTCAATAATTTCATTTTCATTTCTCTGCATTTTCAGCCTGATAGCGATATGATCATACCCCATAAAATACCATTTCTTTTACTTATGCTTTGCTAAAAATTCTGTTATGCGACGATATACATATATTTCATTTTCTTTTTTTGAAAATCCATGCCCTTCATCGTCTAATACTAGGTATTCTACATCTACTCCTTGTTCTTGCAACGCGTGAAAAATTTGATCCGATTCTTCCTTTACAACTCGTGGATCATTTGCCCCTTGGATGATAAGGAGTGGTTTATTCATTTGATTTAAGTAAGTAATTGGTGAATCTTGTATAAGCTTATCTTTATCATTATTAATATCACCTATTAAATTAACTGCGAGCGGTTTCCAATTTTCAGGCATAGATTCGATAAAACTAAATAAATTGCTAGGTCCAAAAATGTCAATGGCTGCACGGAAATACTCTGAATGACGCCCGTGAAGCAATAAGGTCATATATCCTCCATAACTACCGCCCATAACAAATAATTTATCAGGAGTTGATATCCCCTGTTCAAATAACCATTCGATCCCTGCTACACAATCTAAACGCGGTGCTTCCCCCCAATCACCTTCAATCATTTTTGTAAACGTTGAACCATATCTTGTACTACCTCTAAAGTTTGGCGCAAAAATATTATATCCCTGCCTTAATAAATATTGAAATAATGCTCTGAAATCTTTCGTCTCAGCACTTTGTGGACCACCATGAGGCCAAAATATTGTATATCCGTTTTGTACTTCTCCTTTCGCCCGGAATAATAATGCTTCTATGTTTAACCCATCAAAAGAGGCATATGTTATAACATTCGGTTCAACAAAAGAAGATTCAGATAGACCAATAACATAGTTTTTTGTTAATGCTGCCCATTCTGTATCTCTATTTTTCTTGTAATAGATGTTTGCTGTTTTCGTCGCACTTTCACCTAGTAAATATAAATTTTCCGATTTTGTAATTTCAATTTGACTTATCGTATCTACCGGAGAATTCAATAGAATTAACTCTTTTTTATCCCATACAAATTTATATAACCTATCTGTAACACCTTTCGACGAAACAATGTAGCCATTTTTTGTTTCAGCATGCCATTTTATATCAGATATATCTTCCTTCTCTATTTTACAGATTGGTTTGAATTCCTGTTTATTTAAATCAAAAGAAGCTACATAGGAAAACTCTTCTTCATAATTTGTAACAAAAATCACTGTATTTTCATCAATATAACAAATGGACCCTATAGTATGTTCTTTCTCACTGGAAGGTACTATACAAATAAGTTCTTCTCCCTTTTTTACATGTCCTACATTATATGTATTACTATATGACTTTAAAACAATGTAACTTGATTCATTCGGACTTACTGCCTCTACATATGTAGGTGTCTCCACACCAGTTAACAACAGCGTATCTTCTTTTGTGCGTATATTATAACAACGAGAGTTTAAGAACATTGGGTTATCTTTACTTGTGACATAGTATAATCGTTCCCCATCCTCTGTTAAATGCACAAAGTAATCCTTTTCTGTCTCTCCTGCTGGAATCAATTCAAGCAATCCACCACCCTCTGGTTTTAATGCATAAATATGATAATTTTCATCCCCATCTTTATCAAATCCAGCTAAAATAAATTGATTTAAAGAATCCATTTTAATAAAATTGCTTGATTGATTACAATATGTTAATGGATAAGGGGATAAATTGGGTAAATCCATCGCCCATAAATTAGAATGACCATTTAAGTTTGTACTAAAAATTAATTTCCCTTCATCTTCACTAACTGTAAACCTACCAATACTATAGGATCTAAAAAATTGTTCAGCATCTTCCATAGGAAATTGAATCATCTTTCTTCCTCCACTCTACCTTATATCTAAAAATTCAGAACATCTTATATATAAAGATTCTACATTTTCCTATTTATCCCTTTTTGGTTTTATTTAGATTTAGATTTACTTCTACCTTCTACTTCTTCTTATTAACACTACATAACGATGCGGAGAGTTTTTTAAACAACTCCTCTTTTAGCCGTGAACATATTCTTTACTATTTCACGATTACTTCTCATTCGATATTTCTTACTAAATGGTTCCTTCTATTATGATCTTTCTTTTAAGATGTGAAATACAAATACACTCCGTAACCTATAAATAAGATCAATAGAATAAAAATGCCGAGTACCGTATATATGATCCATTTTAAATTTTAATTCTCCTACTTCCCGATAATCCCAGTATATAACAAAAAAGCATTGGATACCCAATGCTTTTTACACTTACGCAAATAGAGACGTATTCGCATATAAAGCTGGTGAACCACCTGAATGTACGAATAAAATATTGTCTTCCTTATTAAATTTACCTTTTCTAATTAAGTCGATTAATCCCGCTACCGCCTTACCTGTATACACTGGATCAAGTAAAATACCTTCTGTTTTCGCAAGTAACTGAACTGCCTCTACCATTTCCGGCGTTGGTAACGCATAGCCTGGCCCTACATATTCATCAAAGCACGTAACAGCGTCGCGCGGGATAAAGTTTGGAATACCAACGTGTGCTGAAGTTTCATCTACAAGTTTTGCTACTTTCTCTTCTTGCTCAGCTTTTCCTCTACTTACGTTAATCCCGATTACAGGAATATGGCTTTGCGTTCCAGAAAAACCAGTAATTAAACCCGCATGCATACCAGCGCTACCGCTTACGCAAACAACTGAACTGAAATCAATTCCTTGCTCAAATGATTGCGCCATAATTTCTTGGGCACAAGCAACGTATCCCATTGCGCCCGTAGGGTTTGATCCACCAACTGGAATTACATATGGTGTACTACCTTTTCCACTTACTTCTTGTGCTACTTTATGCATCTCTTCCATCAGGTCTGCTCCGTTCGGTACAACAATGACGTTTTCAGCACCTAATAAGTGATATAAGAAATAGTTTCCGTTAAAGTCTCTCTTCTCTTCTGGCTCAAGCCCTTCCTCTAATACAAGAATACATTTCATTTTTTCTTTTACCGCAGCAGCAAGTGTCAGGCGGCAATGATTTGACTGAATACCACCAGCTGTAATTAACGTATCTGCACCCTTTTCCTGTGCATCCGCAACTAAAAATTCTAACTTTCTCGTCTTATTACCACCGGCTGTTAAACCAAGTAAATCATCTCGTTTAAAATAAATAGTCGGGCCACCAAGTGCTTCAGAAAAATTGTTTAACTTTTCAATTGGTGTATATGATTCTGTATATTTTTTTCTCGGGAATTTAGCTAAATTCATTGTAACGCTCCTTTTGTACTTCTTTCGCAATATATGTAACGTTACTATTATTACACGTAAAAATGGTGAAGTCATCTTTCTCGGTTAAAAATGTATTAGAATTTCATTTTGATAAGTAAAACCGTATTAATGATTTTAACTTAATTACGGTACATGAAATTTATATCAACGATTTTTTAAATATATCGTTCATTACTTACAATATATCAACGATTTTTCAAATATATCGATCGTAACTTGCAGTATATCAACGATTTTCTTAATATATCGATCTATCGACAAAAAACGACACTTTCTCATCAACAAAAAAAGAGCCCACACATTCAAATGTGGACTCTCTCCAATCACTTATTTACCGAAAAACGAAGTAACTGCGTTAATCCCGGCTCTAAATTCATTTCACCTTTATGACGTACGTATACAGTTTTATCTCCATCAAATTTCGGAGGATTTGCTTGACTATACGTATGCCACTCATTCGTTCCTTCTATAGAATACTCCATATATTCATTTGCACCGACAATTATATTTTTACGATCATCTGCCGTTACATTTGGTGCCATCTGCGCAATTTTTGAATCACTAATTAATAACTTCTTTATATCCTTATCACGTTTGTAATCGTAAGCTGTCACAATTACATCGTTACCATATGCTTTCACTTGTAACCCTTGTTTAAATGAATAGCCATCTGGAGCAGTTTTCTCTCCCCCATTTGGTCCTGCTGACATCCAGCCTGTTTCAATCCCGCCCGTATTTACAACAGTGAAACCTTTTTTATCTCCGCCTGTAATTTTCTTTTTACCAGCCCAGTCAGGTAAGTTTAAATCCCAATGTGTATGACTCGTGAAGAAAACAACCTGCGGATAGTCTTTTAATATATCGTACAATTTATCCACGTTTAAATAATCTTGTAAATATGGTGATTGTCTTGATCCAGATACTGTATCAGGTAAAACGTGATGAGAGAAAATAAAGATTGGCTTATTTTTATCTTTTTGACTATACTCTTCTAAATTTTGTTTTAACCAACCTAATTGCTCATCACTCATATATACTTCGTCCCACATTTTTGAATCGTGGTATTTCATATATTTTTCAGTTCCTAAAAATAAAAGTGGATAGCCATCTAATTCTTTTTTATGATATACCTTTTCTTGTCCACTAAATTTCAGATAGCGATTAAATAAAGTTTCCTCAGTTACACCATTTGGCCATGTACTTTGAGAGAGTTTCCCATCCGCTGTCCATTTCCCAGCATAAAACTCATGATTCCCAACAGTAGACCATACATTTTCCGGATGCTTATTTTTATTTAACACACGCTTTACATCATCATATTGTGACTGTTGTCCAGTCGGCGTTATATCCCCATTCATAATAAGCGCTCTAGAAAGTGGCGTCACTTTGTTCATATCTTTTAGCACATGATCAAAATCCCCTAAATCCCCTTGAATATCACTAATAACGTTAAAAGTTGTAGCTGATTTTCGGACTTGCTCTTTCCCTTCCGCATGCACTGAAAACGTCGGTAATAATGCCGCCATAACTGCTAACGAAGCAACTGTCTTTTTCATACAAATTCTCCCCCTAATAATAGAATGTACAAACTGACATGTTCTGCTTTCTCTTAGGTGCTTGTCCAATTCACATTATAGGGGGAGATTGTAAAGATTAATGGAATAAAAAATTAAGTGTTTTTTAAGATATTTTGTCTTTTTTTCACACTCCACATTAGCAATTCGCGCCAATCTAGCTTTCTAGTCTTTAACATTACATAAATGTAAATGAATATGATGAATCTCTTAGTTTAATATGTTTTCTTTTTATCTCTGTTATATAACCGCCACAAAATATGCTATCTTTTCAAGTTCTCTTTCTTTAATAAACGTTACTCCTCTTTTAATTAGCCTTAAAATTGTAAAGTGGCTTAATAATATGTTTAATATCAATTGTTTCTTTTGTATTCTCAATAATTTCATCCATTGGCTTATATACCATTGGTGCTTCATCTAAAGTACTTTCTGCAACAGATGTAGTCCAAACCTCTGTCATTGTATTTTGAAAATCCTCTAAGTTAAGTACTTCTTTCGCCTTCTTGCGACTCATAATACGCCCTGCTCCATGAGGGCCAGAAAAGTTCCAATCTGGATTTCCTTTACCAAATGCAATGATTGAACCATCTCTCATATTGATTGGAATGATTACTCGTTCATCTTTCTGAGCTGAAATAGCACCTTTTCTTAGAATCATATTGTCCATATCGATGTAGTTATGGATTGTAGTGAATTGATCTGTTACTTTCCAATCCATTGTAGTGACGATTTCATCAATCATTGCTTTACGATTTAACTCCGCATATTTTTGTGCAATTTTCATATCATTCATGTAATCTTTAAATCCTTGTCCTTCTAAATAAGCTAACTCTTTACGAATCACCGGTTTCTTAATTTCACGTAAAGCTTCATGTATTTCTTGTTGTCTGCCTTCTTTCGTTAAACGCTCAATAATTTCTTCTTTAATAGATTTAACGTTTATAAGTTGCTCGTAAGCAAAGTTTTGATAATACTCTGCTACTTGTTTCCCTAAATTACGCGAACCACTATGAATAACAATGTATACATTTCCTCCATCATCCTCATTCAGTTCGACAAAATGATTGCCCCCGCCAAGTGTACCAATACTTTTTTGAGCACGTTGCAATGTAAACGGGGCTCTTACACTATCAAAATCAATCATTTTTGAAAATCTATGTTCCTTATCTCGAATACGAAAACCACTTGGGACAAATTTACGTATCGTTTCGTCTAAGTGATCGAAGTTGATTTCCTCTTTTTTCTTATTAATCATAACAACTTCCATGCCACAACCAATATCGTACTTACCTCTCAGTTTCCTGAAAGAGTGGACTATACCTTCTCTACAGTCATCGAGATATGCAGTCTCTACTGTAGGCTCACCGTATTAATTATTCCTCTTCAATTCAAAATAGATGAGGAATAATTCTGTACCTTAGTCTGCTAACATGGTACAAGTCTCTGAACCATTCGATTCTGTCACCATAACCACTGGCTGCTGATTGCCCTCGCCTTTTATCGTTAGGGTTCCCAGTCAATTGAGTGAGTAGTTTAAAGTCTGAGCCGATTAGTTAACCCCGACTAAATTAGGAACAATCTTATCTTGAATTGTCATTGTTGTCCCAATCGTACAACCTGCGCCCGCATGTGTATCTGGCATAATACAAATCTTGCTATCCTTTACGAATTCTTGGTTACAAAGATCAATAATTTGACCTGCTGCAGTTTCTTCAACATTCGTAGTAAACACTTTTGCTTCATTATATTTCCCTTGTAATTTCAACATCTTCTATTTCCCCTTTCCTTTAGTTTCTACAAAAAATCAATTCATACATATTATATATTTATATAATATGTAATATGTAATATGTATATCAATATATTTATAATTATATTTTCCACCACTACAGCTCATTTCCTTTTTTATAAAAAAAGACACAGAGATTCCTCTCCATGCCTACTAATTTCCTACCTCTTCACCGCATGCACATAATGCACCGTTTCAAAAGCTTCTAAATAATCATTTCTTCCTTCAAAATATAATGTATTTATATCCTCTGGTGATAAATGCTCATAAATAAGTAAGCCCGCCTTCTCTAACAGTGCTTCCATTTCAGCGTAAGAAAAACACGATTTCATCGGTTCTCCGCCTACTGCAGCCATTTTTACCATATTTTCCACTCGATTGGACAGTCCCTTTTCTGTAAATAAGTTTTCATCTGGATAATCAAAAACGATAGAACTCCCCTCTGGAACCATCGCAAATAAACGTACTATTAAACTAGAAAGCTCCTCTTTCGTTAAATAGTACGTAACACCTAATAGGCTAAAGAAAGTCTTTTTATTTTCAAATCCTTCATTCCGTAACTGTTCACTGGAAAATCCTTTCGTGAAATCCATTGAAACAAAATGAAGGTTATTTGGAACTTCAAGTTCTACTTCTTTTATTCTTTCCTTCTTAAACGCCTGCGTAGAAGGATGATCCACTTCAAATATTTCTATTTTATTTTTTAATTCTCGGTGTCTAAAACTGAACGTATCTAAGCCTGCACCGAGTATGACGTATTGTTTCGCTCCTAATGTAATTTCATGTAGTAATACTCTTTCACAATATGCGGCACGTGCTAAAGGTGTTGGCGATAATTGAACTTGTGTAATCCATTTTAATATTTCTTTTGGATTGTCTTGAAACTGCTCTGCAATGTCTGTATTGAAAAAGTGAATCCCTTGAACCATGTTCGTTTCAATATTGTTACGTTCTTTTTGTGAAATGAAATCTTTAGCTACATAATCATCAAAGATTTTAGGATTATCAAATTCACTATGATACGCCCTTCCGAATGCTGATACTAACGACGTTACACTTGCTTCACCTTGTTTCACGCACATACACTCTCCTTCATTTTCACAACAAAAATAGGGTTCCCCTGGCCAGGAGAACCCTATTATACACCTTATTTTTATATTGGTAAATTATAGCATAAATAAGTTTTTTCGTCAAGTTTTCAGCCTACTAACGCTCCAACAATTTGTGTAATCTCTAGCAGGAAGATTTCGATCTACACCGAATATTCCAGTTCATAACAATACAAATGGAGGGCATCATGAAAAGATTAGTCATCATTACAGTTGGAAAAACACACAGTGGAAAAACTACATTTGCAAAAGAGCTAGAAAAAGAGTTACCTAATTCTTTTATTATGGACCAAGACAACCAAGCTGAATTTATTAACACACATTATGAAAAATTACAGCCGACAGAAGGTTCAAATACACTAAAGCACGGTCTTTCAAAATTCATTGTTGATTATGCGAAAGAACATTCAAATTTACACCTTATTATTAGTAACTCCAATCGCAGTAAAAATGGAAGGTTATATTTACTAAACGAATTATTTCCACAGAATGAATATGTACGCATACTCGTTCATTTTGACATTCCAGATGATGTACTTTACGAAAGAGTGGCTCGAAGCACGCGAAGTACCAATATTTTTAGAGGTGGATATTCTAGTTTCAAAGAAGTATTTGATCGACAACAAACTGAATCACTTCACGATGATGTGGTAGATCCTATAGAAAATGAGGCTGATTATTTGTTTGTTATTCGCAATAATAAAGATATAAGCTTTACTATAGAAGAAATTGTTCATCTAGCTAAAAATTTATCCCCTACTCCAAAATAAGAGATTATAAAAATTACATAATCATAGATTATTATGCAAATACTTCCTCTAGACGGCGCAGATGGTATATAATGATGGAAGAATCTACTTCTATATGCTCATTTTTACACAAAACAGTTCATGCATATGAAAGAAAAGAGGTACAAAAATATGAAAACAAAACAAACAATTGCTGCGTCTACACTAGCTTTAGCAATGATTGCTGGCGCGAACTCTGCTCATGCGGAAGTAAATGATGCTACTCCTCAGCAAAGTACGGGAGATCGATTAGCTGAAATTAAGCAACATAAACAAGAGTTAGATGCGAAATTACAGCAACACAAAGAAAACGTGGATCAAACATTAAATGAACTTAACAAAGTTAAGGAAAATGTTGATACAAAGGTGAATGAACTACATGAACGTAAACAAGTTGCTGATGAAAAAATTAACGAAGTTAAACAGCATAAACAAGAACTAGATGCAAAACTTCAGCAAGACAAACAAATCGCCGAAGATAAAATCGCTGAAATTAAAGAGCATAAAAAACAAGTAGAAGATAAAGTTGCTGAAGTAAAAGAGCATAAGCAAAATATCGATAACAAAGTGAATGAGATTAAAGAACATAAACAAACTGTCGATGAAAAAGTGAATGAAATGAAGCAACATAAAGAGAACATTGATCAAAAGGTTAATGAACTTAAGGAAGTTAAAAAACAAGTAGATGAAAAATTAGCTGAGTTAAAGAAAGCGAAACAAACTGCTGAGGACAAACTCGCTGAACTAAAAGAAAACAAGCCGAATACTGGTAACACGTTAGAGGAACTTAAGAAAATTAAAGGCAATTTAGACAGTCTTTCCGCTAACTTAGAATTAGCTAAACAAGATGTAAAAAACAAACTAGCTGTTTTACAAGAAGCTAGACAAGATTTAATCAATAAAATTAACGAAATTAAACAATCGAAACAAACTGTTTCAGACGATTTAACAAAGAAAAAACAAGACCTAGATATTAAAATCAATGACTTTAAGCATACTGAGAAAAAAATTGACGACAAATTAGCTGAGTTACATACAACGAAGCAAAATGTTGATAACAAGATTAATGAAGTATCACAGTCTAAACAAACGCAAGCAAATAATGGTACTAAAAACAATAACGCTAAAGAACTTCCTAACGCTGGTAGCGAGCAATCAAACAATATGGCTCTAGGAATGGTATCTGTATTAGGCGGTGTTTTATTACTTACTCGTAATAAAATTAAAACGTTATTCTCTAAATAAGTCCATAAAAAAAGGAAAACCGCACATACATGTACGGTTTTTCTTTTTTTATATTAACTGTCCATCTCGAAGCGTCAATATACGATCACATACATCAAGCATTCTTTCATCATGTGTAATCATAATTGCTGCTTTTTGGCTCTCTTTCACTTCGCGTTTCATCATTTCAACAACTTCACGTGCGCGTTTTGAGTCTAAGCTTGCCGTTGGCTCATCCGCTAATATTAAATCTGGGTTGTTCATGAACGCACGAGCGATTGCTACCCTTTGTTTTTCCCCGCCAGATAGTTGATTTGGATAATGATTCTTTCTTTCTCCTAATCCAAATGCCGCTAATAAATGATCTGCACGCTTTTCGGATTCTTGTTTACTTTCCTTTTTTAGCTTAGCAATGTAAAGTAATTGTTCTTTCACATTTAAATATGGAACTAGGTTTGCAAACTGGAAAATGAAGCCGATTTTTTTCAAACGAATATCTGTCATTTCCTTTTCTGATAACTGTGTAATATTTTGCTCACGAATGTAAATGTCCCCTTTTGACGGTGATAATAATGCACCCGCGATTGATAGTAACGTACTTTTTCCTGATCCAGAAGGACCGACGATTCCGATAAATTCTCCAGCTTTCACATCAAGCGATATCGGATGAAGGGCTGTTACTTCCGTATTCCCTTCTCCGTACACTTTACTTACTTTGTCTAATTTTAATAATGAAGTCATTACATCCCACCTCCAATTGCTTCTAGCGCATCAACTTTTAATACTTGATATAACGAAATAAGTGTTCCTAAAATACTAATGACGATAAAGATTGCGGCATATTGTGCAATCATCGGTGTTGTTAATAAGAACGGCATACCTGCTGGTAAAATTTGTTCTAATCCTTGTACAAGAACGATACTAATTACCATCGCAACGACTGATAAGAATAACGCCTGTACGACTAGGCTATTTGCTAAATACGAGTTCTTCGTACCAATTGCTTTTAATACGCCTAATTGCTGTGTTTTTTGTAATGTAATGACGTAGAAGAATACACCGATTAGTAACGCAGCGATAACAAGTAAGAACGCAATGATCATCGTTAATGTTCCTTGCTCTTCTTTAAATCCTGGAATACTTTGCAGTACTTCTTTTTTATCGATAACGTGAGCATTTTTAATCTCTTTATCTGTATTCAGCGCAATTGCACTATAATCTTTTTGGTTTGGTTGTGAAATAGCACTCCATACGTCTTCATTTACATAAACAACTGGCGTATGGCTAAACATTTGATCTTTCGTAAATCCAACGATTGTAAACTCTTTCTTTGAAACAGGATCGATAATTGTATCCCCGATATCGATTCCTTTTTCTTTAATGGATTCATCAGCAACCATTTCGTTGTTTGCTGTACCTAATTTTTCACCTTTTACAATGTTCGGTTCTAAAAATGAATCACGTTCGCTTGAGAAAATAGCAATATCAACCTTTTTCGAACTCTCTTTCTTTTCATATGTTGAAACTTTCACACGAAACGGAACTGCCTCTTTCTCGCCTACTTGATTTACTACGTTATCTACATCGTCTTTCTTAATTTGTGAACGAAGTAATTTATTTTCCGCATCATCTGCTAAAACGAACTTATTTGCCTCCATATTTTGAATCGATGAAGCATTATCATATGATAATCCATTTGCTAATCCTGAAATAACAAGGACTAAAAATGATAATAACACCATAATGAGTCCGATTAATCCGTATCTTAATTTTGATTGTTTCAATTCACGCAGAGCTAAAAACATTATGCTCGCTCCTTCCTCTTTCTTTCTATGCACTAATCATAAAAAAGAAATATGAACGGAATATGAACAGAAGATTACAGAGCAAAAAAATAAATTTTCTGAAAGTATTGAAAATAAATAGGATCCTTGATACAATTCAGTCAAATAATATTGACCGAGTAATTTAATTCAAGGAGTTGATCATGTTGAAGCCCGTATTAACACTAACTACTTATAGCCAACTAAAAGCATTAAGCGATCCATTACGTGCCGAAATGATGATACGTCTATGCGAACGTCCTTATACTGGACAATTACTATCTGAGAAATTCGGCATTTCAAGGGCGAAAATTCATTATCATTTAAAAGAATTAGAAAAGAATGGTCTTATAGAGATCGTTTATACAGAAGAAAAGAATGGGATTGTTCAAAAATTTTATCAATCTGTCGCTAAAGGCTTCACCCCTGCCGCAGATCTATTACCTCATTTAGAAATATTAAGCGAATCAGGTCGCCAAATCTTTTTACAAATGATAGAAAGAACGAAAAGCCAAATTCTCGCTGCACCAGAAGAAGCTTTTACATTACAAAATGCAAGTGAAGATCCAGCTAAGTGGAATTACGTTTCATCCTGCTGGGAATTTGATGCTACGCCAGAACAATTTCAAGTGTGGGTAAAAAAGTTTTATGAATTAATGGCTGAATTAAACGAAATCACAAAAGGTGCAGATAAAGATCCGAATAGTAAACCTTATTATATTTCTACTACTGCACTTCAAATCGCTGAGAGAACAATGCAGCAATTTGTTAAAAAAGAAGAAAAATCGTAATACGATTTTTTTTACATAAACGGTCAATTTTATTTTACCGAATAAATTTATCCCGCATTAACGGGCAGTAAGACTCTCACCTCAAAATTCAGCTGGAGCACAGAAAAGTTAGGTGGGAGGTCAACTGCCCATAAACGCCCGATTGGTTCAACTAATAATCAGTGGGATGAACAAAACCCCACTGATTAAAGTTTCACTTTATTATAAAGGAGTAGATTAAATGGACGTATTAAAAAACCGGAATTTCCTCTTATTATTTTTAGGGAGAATTTTTACAAACATAGGAGATAGCTTGTATTATGTAGCGGCGATGTGGCTCGTATATAAACTGAGTGGTAATCCTTTTTATTCTGGATTGGCTGGTCTCCTTACACTATTACCTTCTGCACTTCAATTTCTTACCGGTCCATTCGTTGATAGATGGTCAATAAAAAACACCCTCGTCATCACACAAGTTTTGCAATGCATCCTTATTTTGATCATTCCTATTACACACTACTTCGACCTACTAACAGTCCACCTACTACTCATCATCATGCCCATCGTAGCTTTTATCGAACAATTCGCCTATCCTGCACAGTCAAAAGCTTTACCACTTCTACTGAATAAGACACAATTATTAAAAGGAAATTCACTTTTCTCATTTGCATACCAAGGCATTGATTTAATTTGTACGACTCTTTCTGGAATATTAGTAGCACTATTTGGCGCAATCACTTTATATGTGATCGACTCTTTTACATTTGCGATTACCGCCCTGTTGTTCTTTTCATTAAAAATACCAAAACAAACTGAAACAGACACACCACTTTCAACTAAGCAATATTTCTCTGATTTAAAAGAAGGCTTTTCAATCGTCTTTCGTTCATTGATGGGCGTCTTCTTAATCGGTTCCGTTGTCGCTAATTTTTCAATCGGTATGACGATGGCAATACTCCCTTCTTTCGCTGATTCTTTAGGCGGTGTGAAATTATATGGTTTCTTTTTAGCCGCCATATCCGCCGGTTGTTTAATTGGAGCACTATTCAGTTCATGGGTTGGTAAATATAATGTTGGCCGTGTCTCCATTATTAGCTTTGCGACTGGTGCTTTCTTTTGGTTTCTCTCTACGGTTGTACCGTTTCAATGGTTATCTATTTTTTTATTCGGCTTAGCTTGGATACCAATTGGTGCGACCAACATATTATTTGCGACTATTGGTCAAATTGTAATTCCAAACCAATATCTTGGGCGTATCAATTCAGTCACACGGAGTATGGGCACAATTGCTATGCCGCTTGGCTCTTTAATTGGCGGATACACTGCGAATGTATATAGTAGCCAAATCATTTTTGCGCTCGCTAGCATCGGGATTTTATTCATCTCCCTCGTATGGCTGCTTCATCCGAAATTACGGGCTTTGCCGAAAGCTGATGAAATTACAGCGGATACTTTTGAGCTTCGGTTTAAGGAAGAACAGGTGAAAGGTACTGCTTTGTAACAGAAAGAAAATATTTTCTTTCTATTACAAAGCTCAAACAAGCATAACCCTATTCGAAATTTCGAACGGGGTTATGCTTGTTTACTTTTTGATGCAAAATAGCACCCTTTAATGGAATAACTAATACGTTCCGTTAACGCTTTGCTGGCCATGCCCCCTGCATTTTCCTTAATTGAATAATTTGGCCTGTATGATAAGCATCATGAAGCATGATGTCCAGTAATTTCTCTTCAAGTGGATTTTGTTCAAGCTCTTTTTCAGAAATCACGCTCAATACCTGTCTTAAATTACGCTGAGCATTTTCAGAACGTTCAACGACTTCCTTCCATTCCGTGTCATCATTAGATTGCTTAGTAAGATAAAAAGTGTCATTACCGTCAAGGTTATGTGCCCATTCATGACCTTCCAAGTTTGCAGCAAGCCTCTCTTTGTAATAAATGAGATGATTAACGTTCTCCCAAATGGTATTCGTTTCCTCACCAGATGGTTTCCACATAGCCTGTTCGGCTGTAAGTCCTTCTATAGCATGTTTAAACGGTGCATACCAACTCTCTTTATCGAATGTTGAATCTAGTGCGTTTAATAACAAGTCAGTTCGTTTCAAATTAATTTCCTCCCTACACGGTTCAAGTTTTAATAAAACCCTTATAACTCTGTAGGGATTCTACATTTTTAAATAAACTTCCTCCTGATCTCACTCCATAAACTCATCCGATTATATAATTAAAATGGGGCACATTTTTTCACTTTACACGTATACTAGCGCCAAAAAAAGAAGAGGCCGTTTCCAAACAGCCTCTTCCATCTATTTGGGAAGCTCCACCCGAACAGTAGTCCCTTCACCTTTCGTACTATACACCGAAACATTTCCATGATGCAGTTCAACAATTTTCTGCACAATCGATAATCCTAAGCCACTACCTTCTATGTTTCTTGCCCTTGCTGTATCTACTTTGTAAAAACGATCAAAAATACGATCCATTTCTTCTTTTTCCATACCGATTCCGTTATCAGATATAGAGATAATGACATTAGATTCTAGCTCTTCAACAAAAAATTCAATCGTCCCAGCATCGTTTGAAAATTTAATGCTATTCGTAAAAATATTACTCCACACTTGATGAAGTAAATTTTCATCACCTTGAATTGTAATGTCCGGCACATCAAATTCAACAGCGATATCTTTTTCACGCCATTTCCACTCGAGCATAAAAATGACGTCTTTAATTTGCTTCTGCAAATTGAATTCTTTTATTTGTAGAACTTTTTCTTCTTTATCTAGTGAAGCAAGCGTAAGTAACTGTTTACATAAACTAGACATTCGCTTACTTTCGCCCTCAATAATTTGTAAGTAATGATTTCTTTCTTCCATGCCCATCTTTTCTGTTTGCAACGTCTTCGAAAATCCTTGTATGGAAGAAAGCGGTGATTGAAATTCATGCGAAACGTTCGAAACGAATTCTTGTCTCATTTCATCTAGTTCTTTTATACTTTTCGTCATCTTTTGGAAGCTTGTAGATAACGTTCCTATTTCATCTTTTCGTTTTACGTCTAATTCAATTTTATATTCTCCACTCGCAATTTTTTGCGTAGCCTTCGTAAATTTACGGATTGGGCGAACAATATAACCTGCTGCAATCGCTATAAAAATAATACTTAATAGTACGATAAACCCAAGTAATACTGCTAAGAAAATCCTCATCTCGCCAAATTGGTTCTGAATGTCAGGACGAATAAATAATGCGTACTGTTTATCACCGTGTTGCACTGGTACACCAACGCTATTAATTAATTCATTATCGAAAAAACCTGTAATAAATAGGCGCGTTGGATAGGTGGAAACACCATTAAACGTTTCTCCTTGCAATACTTTATGAACTGTATCGTCGCTAATAGAAGTCTTACGAAACGCATTACCGATACGCTTTCCATTCTTTTGATCGTCGACAATATAAATTTCATATCCTAGCTTCGCAATAGAATGTAAGTACGCCTCTTGATTTTCTTCACTTTGCTTTTCATATAACGATTTAACTTCCTCAGCATACTTTAAAATCTTTTCACTGTTATACGGTTTTAACTTCACTTGATAATATACATTCGTTAATAAAAAACCGATAATACTACTAAGAAGCATAATACCGACTGTCATAAAAACAAATCTAGAATATAGTGATTTCATTTTATTTCAACTCCAACTTGTACCCGAGTCCGCGCACTGTCGTAATTTGAAAATCATCCGTTCGTTTTGAAAAACGATCTCTCAGCCGCTTTACATGAACGTCAACCGTTCGTTCATCTCCTTCAAAATCCATTCCCCATACTAATTCAATTAGCTCTTCTCTTGAAAATGTTCTGCCAGGATAACTAGCAAGTTGCGATAACAATTCAAATTCCTTTAAAGGAAGCAAAATCGTCTGCCCGTTACACTTCACTTCAACACCTTTACGATCAATTGTCGTTCCGTGGAGTGTAATAATGTCAGCACTCAGCATTTGATAGCGACGTAATAAAGCTTTCATACGAAAAATCACTTCCGCTGGTTCAAATGGTTTTACAATATAATCGTCTGTACCCGAAATGAATCCTTTTTCTTTATCGACTAACTGATCCTTTGCAGTTAATAAAATAACCGGTATATCATGATACTTCCGGATTTCTTCACATAACGTATAGCCATCAACAAACGGCATCATAATGTCTACTATCGCAAGGTGAATATTCTCTTTCTCTAATACGCCTTGCGCTACCTTTCCATCTTCAGCCTCAAAAACTTTAAACCCCTCTTTTTGTAAATGGTAATGCAATAACTCTCTAATATGCTTATCATCATCAGCTAATAAAATATGTATCATGTTCATTAAACCCTCTCTTGTTCATCCTTCTACATCCTTACATTAAGAAACAATTGGATTTTTTGCAAGAAAAAGAAAAGGATTCCTTAGAAAATGCTTTTGTTATCATTGTGGTCAGCTGCTTTATTTTTCTTATAACTTGGTGATGTACTCTGGTGTACAAATAAGTGATCTATTACTTTTTTAGTAAGTGGCATAAAGAAATTCAGTAATAACCCACCTAAACAAACAGTTAATATAGTTCCAACACCAATTGGTCCATGTAAAATCGTTGCCATTATTAAGAATATAAGGGAAATAAATGTTCGTGCTATAAAGATATTCGTTCTAGTTAATTCTTGTATGATTAAAGTTAATCGGTCAATTGGAATGGGAGCAAAATTTGTTTGTAAATATATTGCAGTTCCTAATCCTGTAATAACTAATCCGATTCCAAAATAAATCATTTTACTGTACCATATTTCAGGTGTAATTAAATTGCGTAATAAAAATAGCCACACATCAATACCAATACCCGTTATGAATGCTGTTAACAACCCTAGTACCTCTGGTCTTTGTCTTTTTAATATCGAATTACAACATATTAATAATAAAGCTATTATTATTTCCCAGCTTCCCACAGTAAGCCCCACATTTAAAGAAAGTCCCACTAAAAGTGCATCAAAAGGTGAAGTGCCAAAATCTGATTGTATTGTGAAAGAAATACCAAGGGTTAATATTAAAATTCCTAATACATAAAAAACATACTTCATTTTAATCAACCTCTTCATCGTCATTTTTGTTGCATTTACAATAAAAATATTTTATATTAAATGTAACTTCAAATTGTTGCATTTGCAATAAAAACAAAAGATCAGGAGTTCATTATGAAAGAAATTCTTCGTGAAATTGGCATGATTGCAAGGGCATTAGATTCTATTAGTAATATAGAATTTAAAGAATATGAGCTTACAAAAGGTCAGTATTTGTACCTTGTGCGAATATGTGAAAACCCAGGAATCATTCAAGAAAAGCTATCTGAGATGATAAAAGTAGATCGTACAACCGCAGCCCGTGCTATCAAAAAGCTTGAAATCAATGGATTTATCGAAAAGAAAGAAGATGAATCTAACAAGAAAATCAAAAAACTTTTCCCAACAGAAAAAGGGAAAAATGTCTATCCTTTTATTAAAAGAGAAAACGATTATTCAAATACTGTTGCATTAGAGGGATTTTCGGAAACAGAAGCGGAAACTATTTCTAATCTTCTTCAAAGAGTAAGAAAAAATATAGAAAAAGATTGGGAATTTGTAAAAAAGGGAAATAAGAGAAATTATTGATTATATAAAGGAGCTAACTATTCAAATGACTACACATATAGAAAAGTGCACCCTTGAAGATATACACAGAATTCAAGATATTAGTTATGAAACATTTAATGAGACTTTTAAACATCAGAATTCACCCGAAAGTATGAATCACTATTTGGAAAAGGCATTTAACTTAAAACAATTAGAAAAAGAATTATCCAATATCTCTTCTCAATTCTTTTTTGTCTACTTTAACGATGAAATTGCTGGATATTTAAAGATCAATATTGATGATGCTCAGTCTGAAGAAATGGGAAATGAATCACTTGAAGTAGAGAGAATTTATATAAAGAGCTCCTTTCAAAAACATGGTCTTGGTAAATATCTACTAAATAATGCTATTGAAATTGCAATAGAACATAATAAAAAGAATATTTGGCTAGGCGTATGGGAGAAAAATGAAAATGCTATTGCTTTTTATAAGAAATTAGGTTTTGTACAAGCTGGCTCTCATTCCTTTTATATGGGCGATGACGAACAAGTTGACCTTATAATGATCAAAACACTCATATAACTTTTTTTGAAAGGTGGGCTATTATGTATATTCCAAAGTATTTTAAAGTCACAAATGTTGATGAAATTTGGGATTTTGTTCAAAAAAACTCTTTTGGAACAATCGTCACAACAAAAAAAGAAAAACCAATCGCAACTCATTTGCCCTTTGGATTAACTAAACAAGGTGATGACTATTTTATTACTGGACATATGGCTTATGGGAATCCTCAGTGGAGAACATTTGAAACTTGTGAAGATGTTCTTGTAATATTTCAAGGACCACACTCTTACATCTCTTCTTCTTGGTATGAACATGAAGAAGTTCCAACATGGAATTATCAAGCGGTCCATATATATGGTAAAGCAAGTATTTTAAGTAAAGAGGAATTAATAGATGAATTAACAACAATGCTGAAAAAATATGAAGAGCATCGTGAAAATCCAGTATTATGGGATAAACTTTCCCCTACTCTCTTAGAAAATGAACTGAAAGGTATAGTTGGATTTAAGATTAAGGTGGGAGACATCCAGGCTGCATATAAATTAAGTCAAAATCGAAATAAGACGGATTATATTAACATTATTGAGAAATTGTACGATGAAGAAAATCCAGATGCAAAACAAATGGCGGAACTCATGGGGAGTAGATTAAAAAATCACATATAATCCATCGTTATTCAACTCTCACATTTCAAAATTAAAGAACCGACTGGAGCGTTCTATCGGCAGTTTTCTTTAAAATGTAAAAGTTTGAACTTAAAGTGAATGGTGTTTAATAAAAAAGAATCTATTTTGAAAAAAGATTATTCAAAATAGATTCTTACGTTTTAGTATTAAGATTATTTTAATGAAAAATAAGTTCTAAGCTTTAGAAATATCAACGAATCCTTCTCCAAATACGTCACGAACATCGTGTATAGCGATAAACGCAGCTGGATCCGTAGTTTGAACAATCCTCTTTAGCTTCACTACTTCTTGCTTATTAATAACAACATAAAGAATTTCCTTCGGAGTTTTCGTGTAATAGCCATGACCTGAGTACACAGTAACCCCTCTGCCCATTAAGGTAGTTACCTTCCCAGCTATTTCATTCGGGTTATCAGAAATAATCGTAATGGCTTTCTTCGGATTTAAACCTTCAATTACAAACTCCATCACTTTCGTTGCTACATATAGCATAATAATTGTTATCATCAGTTTTTCTGCACCAATGATGAAATAAGATGAAAACGCAACAATTAAATCGAAGAACAGTAGACCGTAGCTAATGCTCCAGCCTAAATATTTATGCGTCATCCTTGCTAAAATGGTAGTACCTGCTGTTGTTCCGCCAACTCGAATAATAAGACCAATCCCGCACCCAATAAATATTCCTCCGAAAATGGCATTTACAAGCATTTCATCCGAAGTAATCGTCCAACCTTCTGTCAAATGAAGAAATAGCGAGTTCGTAACTACAGCGATAATCGTATAAATTGTTGTAATCTTATTTAAAAATTTATAACCAGCTATTAACAAAATCGCATTTAAAATTAAGTTAACTAAGCCTGGTGACCATTCAAATAAATAATACGTAATAATCGTGATACCAGTTACTCCACCCTCACCAAACTCGTTCGGGATAACAAACAAATTGACACCTAACGCAAAAAGAAATGCACCAATAATAATAAAAATAATGTCTGTCGTTCTTTTTTTCATACAGTACCTCACTTCTTATGTAAATATTTATTCTGTCATAAACTCTCACCATTATATCGTGGAATATTCAAATCGAACAGTGGTTTATTTTTATTTTAATATAGGATGATAAAACAACTTTATCCTATATCCACATGTAATTTAAAAAGTAAAACAACTGTATTTATTATGTACTACAAGTAAAGTTTTGATTTCACATGCAGTTGATGCTAAAAAATGAATATGAATACTCACTCGCACAAACTTCGAATACAAAGCAAATAGGCGAAGCTATAGAATAGGCTTCGCCTCAAGCGTGTGATCATAAAGATTCATATGAAATTTTATATTCACGCATTGAAATAAATTTACTTATCTTTCTCCATATATTCTTTAATCTTTCGTTCTTCCCACTCTTTTCCGAATATCCCAAATGGAAAAGTTGTCAATCCGTGTATAACGATACCAATCCCCCAACCTGCAAGTGGATATACAAACCATAATTTACTTGAATCAGAGCTTATATTTATAAAAAAAAGCATTAAGTTCACTAGTATATAAACCGTTAAATGAATGTAAAATGCTTTTAAATTCTCCATTCTTTTTTTAGCTCGTAAATAAACCTCATCTCGCTCCACCCTTAAACACCTCTTTCCATATTGTTTTTTCACCTTCGCTCCAGTGTTAACATCATATTCTAATCGGAAATCCGTTATTCTCAAAAAAACATAAAACAAAAAAGTACCCATCGAATTATCATACATATGATGATTCAATGGGTACTGCATGATACATTTGTTATTTACAGAATTCTAATTAAGACCAAATCCAAACATCATCATTATTTTCAACGTTGCTCTTTACCTCATAAACTTTTTCGATATGATCAACTGTGTTCCAGTTAATAGAACTTCCACCCCAGCCCACATACTTCATATCAATTTTCACTTTCTCACCCATATTAAATACTTGTCCCTTCGTTAAGAAAACATCAATAATATCTTTCTTCCCATTTAGCGATGGATATTCAACTACGACATATTTAGTAGAACCTTCTCCCTCATCTTCCATCGTTCCTACTTTTGATACTTTCCCAATTACATAATCAGGAGAACCGTCTTCTTTCATGTGCATACCCAACTTGTTTGTTGTATTTTCAACTGCAGTTGCAACCATATATTCTGTAAAATTACGCATCATAGATCCAGTAGCTTTTACTTCATCTCCTACTTTCACGTTTGAAATTGAATCAATATACACACTAACAGGTTCCTCATATTGCTTAGATTTTACAACAATCACACCGTTATCTACTTCTACTACTCGTCCTTCTAACGTCGAAAAATTCGATTCAATAGAAGCTGCACTCGCTTTTGTTAGTTCTAATCCTGGTACATTCGTTCCTGATAATGCTGCGATACCTAAAGCACCTGCTAAAATTATTTTTTTCATACACATTATGAAACATCTCCATTCATGATGATTTTATTTTTGATTGGATACGACCAACCTGTAACTATTATAGTTACAGGTTGTAGAAAATATCAACCCTCTTTCTTATGCAATGTTGCATACTGTAACTTTTAAATATACAACAATGAGACTAGATTCTCGAGTTACAGCAGGTTAAATTGTTGATGATGAAGAAGCTAATGTTATGTATCATATTTTTCAGCGCTACGGTTTGTATAGCCGTAGTCCATTACATTATGTAGGAACGGAGTTAACATGTTAATAAAACCAAAGAGGTTACAAACAGGAGATATTGTGGCGACAGTAAGTCCTTCATGGGGAGGAGCAGGTGATTCTGAAATAAGATGGCGATATGAGCAAGGAGTAAAAAGATTAGAAGAAGTTTTTGGTCTTACGATTATCCCAATGCCAAATAGTTTAAAAGGTAGCGAATACCTTTATAACAACCCAGAGGCCCGTGCGGAAGATATAATGACAGCATTTAAAGATACACGCGTGAAAGCAATTATTGCGAATATTGGCGGTGAAGATAGCATCCGCTTACTTCCTTATATAGATTTTAATGTAATACGTGAAAACCCGAAAATTTTTATGGGGTACTCTGACGTTACCATTTCACACTTGTTTTGTCATAAAGCAGGAATTTCCTCTTTTTACGGTCCAGCAATTTTAACTGATTTTGCCGAAAATATAGAGATGGATCCATATACGGTTGAAATGGTAAATCGGACTCTCTTTTCAAATGAGACAATTGGCGAAATTCAACCAGCTCATGAATGGACGAGTGAGCGTTTAGAATGGATAGAGGTAAATAAAGATACAAGGCGTACGATGCAACAAAACAATGGCTATGAACTACTTCAAGGCTCTACTACCTTACAAGGACGCTTAATTGGTGGTTGTATAGAAGTATTGGAATTTGCAAAAGGAACAGAACTTTGGCCTGAGAAAAAACATTGGGAGGATAGTATTATCTTCTTTGAAACTTCTGAAGATCATCCAGAACCAAGTTATATAAAGTATTGGTTACGAAATTATGCAGCGCAAGGCATTCTCCAAAAAGCAAAAGGTATCATTTTTGGTAAGCCAAAAGACGAAATGTATTATGAAGAATATAAACACGAAATACTGCAAGTTATGAAAGAACATAACTTAGAAGATTTGCCGATTCTTTATAATTTAAATTTTGGTCATACCGAGCCGAAGTTTATTTTACCTTACGGTGCGATGGCAGAAATTGATTGTGAAAATGGGTCTTTCTCTATTTTAGAGAGTGGCGTGGAATAAATAAAAACACTCCTATAAGATATGACTGTGAATTGATACTTTTTAAAAGTATATAATTGGAGGGAGATTACGTGTATGGAAGTAACATTTACAGTAAGTAAATGGGATGAAAAACTAATCGATGATACTAGAAAAGATTTCCCTATTAATATTGCCCATGTTGAATATGAAATTGATGGTGAATTAAAAGGAAAAGCTTTTGTTGAATATTTATTATATTATTTAGATTCAAATATAAATGATGGTCACTTGGCTACTGCTAAAATTTCTGGATTTTTACACTTTGAAGGAATTTATAAGGGGCAACAAGGAACATTTACAGCTATAGAGCAAGGAATATTCGATAAAGGAAATCTAAATTCCCCAGGAACAATTATTAAAGCTACTGGTAACTTAGAAAATCTGAGAGGGTCCTATAATTATCAGTTTACAGGTCCAACTAGTAAACTAATTTTAGAGTTTGAATTCCAGCAAAATATCCTATAATTTAGTGGAAAGGACATTTCTTATAATACTAGGAATGTCCTTTTTTTGTTGACAAGCTTATTCAACTATTCTTCTATTAGCTAAGAAAAGAACAGAGTATATTACATAACGTCTTATTATCAGTATCCAGCAATGCATAAAATTTTCGTTATGGGGGGAATTAAAAATCTAAGCCCGAGAGGCATGTGCCCCCCACCTATTCATTACTTTTCCTACTAACTAAAGAATAATCCCAGAAAAACTCCCCTGCATAACTTCTTTTTCAAGTTGATTCCTACATATAAACATCGCAATAATTTTTGTACGATTTTTTTCATCGGGCTCAAATTGTTCAATAGTTACGTCACAACGAATCGTATCACCGCTAAAAACAGGACGTACAAATTCAAAATCCATCTTGCGAGCTAGTACGTTATAATCACCGCCAATTTTTGTAGGCAACGTTGATGTTAACAGTCCTTGTACAACAAATCTCCCCTGCTCATCTGGTGTAACATGATGAACACCTTCATCTTTCGATACTTCCGTAAATAAAACAACATCCTCTTTCGTAAAAGTTCGCTCAAAGGTGATTTTTTCGCCTACTTGCAATTTCATCTATACCCCTCCTCAAAAACACTTTATAAATAAGAAAAACCGAAACTATAATCATTTCGGTTTTTCAAAACTATAGAAGTCAATATTTACTTTAACGAATGAACAAACAACCCACTACGCAGTTTCGGTTCAAACCACGTTGATTTCGGCGGCATGACTTCTCCGGCATCTGCGATTGCTAATAAATCTTCCATAGATGTCGGATATAATGCGAATGCTGCTTTGTATTCGCCGCTGTTCACAAGGCGTTCTAGTTCTTCTAACCCCCGTATTCCGCCAACAAAATCAATGCGTGAATCAGAACGCGGATCATGTATTTCAAGTACTTGGCTTAATAAATGATCTTGCAGGATAGATACATCTAAACCTCTAACAAGATCATTCGCATCGAATGTTTCTTCTTTCACAGTAAGCTTATACCACTTCTCATTTACATACATTCCAAATGTTTTTGGTTCATTTGGTTTATACGGAGAAACAGGTGCTTCTTCTACATAGAAGTATTGCTTGATTTGTTTTAAAAACTGTTCTTCTGATAAACCGTTTAAATCTTTCACAACTCGGTTATAGTCCCAAATCGATAATTCATCATGAGGGAATAGAACCGATAAGAAGAAATTAAATTCCTCTTCTCCTGTGTAATTTGGATATTGTTCTCTTCTCATAAGTCCTACTTTTGCAGCTGATGCAGAACGGTGATGCCCATCTGCAATATAAAGATTAGGAATATCTTCAAATGCGTTTACTAAAGTCGTAATTACATCTTCATCTGCAATCTTCCACGCAACATGCTTAACACCGTCTTCTGCTGTAAATGTATAAATTGGCGCATGCTCTTCTTTCCAGCTTCTAATTAAATGCTTTACTTCATCTTTTGTACGGTAAGTTAAAAATATCGGACCTGTATTTGCGTCACACACATCTACGTGGCGAATACGATCTAGTTCTTTTTCATGACGTGTTCTTTCATGTTTTTTAATTGTATCATCTTCATACTCATCAATAGATGTACAAACGACAAGGCCTGACTGCGTTCTTCCTTGCATCGTCAGTTCATAAATATATAGCGCTGGCTCTTCATCTTGTATGAACACTTCTTCTCGTATAAATTGCTTTAAATTGTCGCCCGCTTTTTCATACACGCAATCATCATACGGTGACAATTCAGGATCTAAATCAATTTCTGCTTTATCAACATGCAAGAAAGAATATGGATTCCCTTTTACAACTTCCCTTGCCTCTTCACTATTTAATACGTCATACGGTAAAGCTGCCACTTGTGCCGCTTTTTCCTCTACTGGACGAATGGCCCGAAACGGTCGTATTTTTGCCACATTCCTCTCTCCTTTACACAATCATTCGAACGGCTACAACACCTGTAATTTTGCTTATATTTTCTACAATATTCTCTTTTATTATATCATCAATTCCGTTATCGATATCAATCATTGTGTATGCCCAAGAATGTTTACTACGATTAATCATATCGGCAATATTAATATGATGTTCCGCTAAGCATCCTGTAATTTGCCCTACCATATTCGGGACGTTTTGATGCATAATTGTAATTCGTTTCTTTCCGATATACGGCAATTCTACGTTTGGATAATTTACTGAGTTACGAATATTTCCTGTCTCTAAATATTCACGTAATTGACGCGCCGCCATTACTGCACAATTTTCTTCCGATTCAGACGTTGATGCACCAAGGTGAGGCGTCGCTGTTACATTTTTCATCTTTATTACATTCTCATTCGGGAAATCCGTTACGTAATGTGTAATAATATCTTCTTCTAATGCTTTTTGAAGAACCTTTTCATCTACAAGTTCTCCTCTAGAGAAATTAAATAGACGCATCCCTCTTTTCATCTTCTCTACAGCGTGTTCCCCAATGATCCCCTTCGTTTGATTCGTAAGAGGAATATGCAGTGTAATATAATCACACGTTGCAAAAATTTCATCAAGGCTAAATGCTCTTTGCACATGTGTAGAAAGACGCCAAGCTGTTTCAACTGAAATATAAGGATCATATCCGATAACATCCATGCCTAACGCTAACGCATCGTTCGCAACTAAAGCACCGATTGCGCCAAGTCCGATAACACCTAGACGTTTCCCTGCAATTTCTGATCCAACAAATTGTTTTTTTCCTGATTCAACAAGCTGTGGTACTTCTTCACCCTCTAAGTTTTTCGTCCAACTTACACCATTAATAATGTTGCGTGAAGACATAATAAGACTGGCAATAATGAGTTCCTTTACTGCATTAGCATTTGCCCCCGGCGTGTTAAATACTACAATTCCTTTTTCTGTACATCGCTCGACAGGAATATTATTTACACCAGCGCCAGCTCTTGCAATCGCCTTTAAGTCTTTTGAAAACTCTTCTTGATGTAAAGAGTAGCTACGAAGCAAAATTCCATCTGGGTGATTGATTCTATCTCCTACTTCATAACGTTCTTCAGTAAAGACTTGCAAACCTTTTTCTGCAATTTGATTTAACGTTTGAACACGAAACATATCCCCATCTCCCTATCTATTCTCAAGCTCAAATTCCTTCATATAATTCACTAATTGTTTTACACCTTCCACTGGCATCGCATTGTAAATACTGGCACGCATACCGCCAACTGAGCGATGTCCTTTTAACGTAACGAAACCGCGTTCCTTCGCTTTTTGTAAAAACTCATTGTTAAGTTCTTCTGACGGCGTTGTAAATGGAATGTTCATAAGTGATCGATACGCAGGATCAACTGGTGAAGTAAACAATTTAGATTCATCTAAAAAATGATAAATAAGTGAAGATTTCATTCTATTTTGTTCTTCAATCGCAGATACTCCGCCTTGCTCTTTCAACCACTCTAGTACAAGTTTTGTTACGTAAATACTAAAGGATGGCGGTGTATTATATAAGGAGTTATTTTTACTGTAAGTTTCATAATTTAACATTGTCGGACAAGAGCGATCTGCTCCCCCAATTAAATCTCTTTTTATAATAGCAATCGTTAAGCCCGCTGGTCCTAAATTTTTTTGTGCTCCCGCGTATATAAGACCAAACTTCGAAACATCATATTGTTCTGACAAAATATTTGAAGACATATCCGCAACGAGCGGCACTCTTTCTACATGTGGAATATCCACATATTTTGTCCCCTCAATTGTATTATTCGTTGTAATATGTACATAATCTAGTTTTTCATCGCTTAGTAAACCGTCCAGTTTAGGAATCGTAGTAAACTTCTCTTGCTCGGAAGAAGCAATTACTTGTACTTCCCCAACTTTTTCGGCTTCTTGTAGTGCCTTTTTAGACCATGAGCCAGTTAGTACGTATCCAGCTTTTTTATACGTATTCATTAAGTTCAGTGGTATCATAGAGAATTGTAATGATGCACCGCCTTGTAAAAATAAAACTTCATACTCATCAGGGATGCTCATTAATTCACGAAGTAAGTTACTCGCTTCCTCTATAATACTTTGAAAATAAGAAGATCGATGACTCATTTCCATAATAGACATGCCTGTCCCGTTATAATTTACAAGCTCCTTTTGCACTTTCTCTAAAACTGGCAAAGGGAGTATTGATGGTCCTGCTGAAAAATTATAGACTCTCTCCATTACCCTCATAACCTCCCTATTTCTCATTTTTATTAATTTTTAAACTTTCTGAATTATAACCTAAAATATAATATACGGTCAATTTGTTTTCTATTATTACGGCGCAAGACGCAATGGAATCGCTTGCATGTGCAAACTATTTTTATAAACATACAAAAAAGTGTTAAGTACATAATCGTACTTAACACTCTAGTAATAAAGTATAATTGCTAATTATCCGTGAAGAACCGATCAAAAATTTGATAAATAGCAGAAAGACCAATGAGCCAATAAATAGTGTCCACAAGCGCCGGCATAGAACCAAACCATTTCTCAACTACATTGTAATCTAACGCTACAAACAACCAATTCAAACCGCCGAGAATCACCAAAATTACTGTAAGGTAAGACAAAAATTTCATTATGATTGCCCCCTAGGTGATAAGATGGTGAAAGGCCTTTCACTAGAAATATATGTAGTAAACTTCAAAACTTACCTATTTTGTAAAAATTATTTTCGGTACCAGCCGTTAATAACTGCCTCCGCTTCTTTACTATGTATTTGATACGGATGTGTACTATCATTAGAGCCAATAAACCAAATTGAAAAACCTTTAAAATATGGTTTCGGTTCTAATACATCGCGGTAAGCACGCCATCCATTTAATTGTACATCTTTCGAAAACACATTAGAAACATCTGGATTCCACGGATTTTGCAGTCCAAGTTCACGCGCTGGAACGTTAAATCCACCAAAATAAACGGGCTTTCCTGTTGCATTATGTAATTGTTCCAATTGCTGAACAACATTTTGTCCACGGTTATATACTGTCGTCGCAAATAAACTTTGCTTCACTTCTTCATATGACGGATTTCTTTTTCCAGAAACTTCAAACCAACTATCGATACTAACAATATCTACCTTCTTTAAATACGGACGGTTTATTTTCTCTATAAACTTCGCTTCATAAGAAGGATCCCAGCTTGCTGTTAACCACCAGTTCATTTGATACAAAACATTTCCTTTATACTGATTACGAACAAAATCAATTGTATTGCTCCAGTATCCTTCTGCATACTCCATATTCACGAAATTAGAAGCAATCTTTAGTCCATACACATTGTATTTACTTGTAATGGAATTAAAAATATCTTGCAGAATAACCGTCTTCCAATTCCAGAAGAAATCATTAATGTTACTTGGGTTCCATTCTGTCTCTCCAACATTCCCCTGCTGAATATACGGGAACGGTTCCACTATAACTTGAATATTACGCTTTAATAATTCTTGAATTAAAATAATAGCTTGTTGCTTTTGCGCTTGATTAATTACCATGTTAGTAGAAGTCACATTTGGGATATCCACTTGAATCGGTACATTTACTGTATTTAAATTTAAGCGCTCCACATCCGCTAATACTTTCGCTACATTTCCAACTTCCCATACTGTTACGTTTCCTGATTTGATTTTTCCAGATTGAACAGTATTTACATCTGCCTGTACATTTCCTTGAAAACAAAAAGAAAACAACATAATAAACACTCCTAAAAAACTTATTAAACTCTTATTTTCCTTCACAACTTTCCCCCTATAATTTTTGGCTTTCTTGATTATTTTATACAACGTTTCACATTTATTCCAGAAAAAAATGAAGTGCCGTTCAACTATATTCATATAAATCTTCTAAAAATAGTAGGAAAAATAAAAAAGGAGCAGATTTCCGCTCCTTTTTATCCTTTTACGATTGAAATTATTGAATCCCTTCTGGTAACTTAATTGAATCAAACTTTTCATATGAATCAATCTTTATACTCACAACTGCATCCAATTTTTGCTTATCTGTACTAGCTTTTTTATCTGAGTTACTTTCACTCACTGTTATAGTTGTTCGCATCTCTTCAAATTTATAATCTTTTGTTATTATATATTCAATGTTAAACGCATCCATATTAAATCCTTCCGTTAATTTTTTCATATCTCCATTAATTTTTTGTAACGTATCTACCGCTTCTTTTCCCTTTAATTCAAGTGTAAGTTTATATGTGTCTCCATCTTTCTTTGCTTTCATTTTCTTAGCCAAAGCTTCCGGTAAATCTAACTCATTAAGTAAATTTTTACTGACCATTACATCATTTACATTAAATTGATCATTAGGTATCGTAACTAACTCTCCTGTATCAGGGTTTTTCACTTGAGCAGCGACCTTTCCATCTACTTCATACGTTACAATATCTGTACCACTTATTTTCATTTCAGCTCTAGAATTCTTCAGTTTCGGCTCCATCTGTATTTTCATTTTAATTTCTTCTGATTGGCCGCTCCCCTTCATTGACATAAGAGATGTCAATGTAAGATATTCCTCTTGTTTTAATCCGTCAGCTGCTTTTTTAAAAATATCTTTCGCTACTAACTCTTTTTCTTTTTTTACAGATACTGTTTTAGGTCCACTTGTTTTTTCGCTGCTACAACCAGTTGTTAAACCTACTATTAGCGCCAAACTAGATATTACAACCATTTTCTTCATACTGATTCTCTCCATTTCCCACTTAAAAATATTTTCATCCCATGTATAGTAAATCAACTGAAATAAATATATATACAATAATTATTTAACCTCTAAACAAAACCAGTTATTCAATCCGTATACTAACGTAACTAAAGCTCCTATTACACCAAAAACAACAATATTTATACCAATTGACGAACCGAATAAAACAGCTATCATTGACACTATCAGTAATAGCATGGCAATACTATTTATCTTAATTCCTACTACATCGCCATCCTTTACTTTCTTTTCTTTACTTCCAAAAAAGAATTGTTTTACTTTAATATTCGCTTCACCTAATTCAAAAGGAAGCGTATATTCTTCGTTATTCTCAAGTTTTATTACTACTTCGTTATCTACCTTTACAGCAACTCTTGCTGCTCCGCCCATTATCCCTGTTGCTCTCATTACTTTAATGCTCATATTAAATCCCCCTATTAGATTTCACTGCGACTATTAAGAAATTTTCCTTGTTGTACACTACTTCATCCTCTGTTTAATAAACATAATATTCCAAAATCTATTATAACAAGTCTCTGTACAATATTTTGTCAAAATTTGTCGCTCATTTACAAAAAGGATATTTTATCCATTATCATAATAAAAGAGACTCTTACAATCGTAAGAGTCTCTTTTATTATGCAAAACTTTCATTAGCCGAAGGATTATTACTTCATAAAGCTGGGCCATCTACAAATAAGAACTTACTATCACTTCGGCTGCAAAGTTAATACTTTCCCTTCAATTCCATCTGTATTTAAAGTAGTCGTATGATACGTGCCATTTACCCAATCATCTATTTGATCATGATACCAATCGCTTCTAAAATGTCCCGACTGTCCTGGTCCTACGATATGATAACCGTTTGACATATCTTTCGTATCAATAACGAATCGCCAAGAAGCCCCGTGATTTACAATGCCGTTATCGCCGTAACTCGCTGCTTGAACGGTAACTTGACTTCCCCCAATCGGAACTGGTTTCTCACGATTAAAAGCTAGTAATGCTAACATACTCGATGATTTCGAAATTGGATGTGTAAAAGCGAGTTGATGATAATCGCCCCACTTCCAGCCCCCAACATCGGGTCCATATTCCTTCTGCAATTTCTTCATTACATTCTCGTACGATGTATGCACAACTTTTGTTAACCCTCCGTACTTCGTAAACCAAGCGCTATTTTCTCCCGCTACTTCTTTTCGAATCAATTCATCAACAACTTGTGACTTCCCTTTAAATAACTCCATTACATCTTTCGGTATTTCTTTTGAAAATAACGTATTTGAAATCTCTTTCATTAACAAATGGAATATTAATGGTGCCGCTTCATCTTTACTATCGTAAAAATTCCACTTTGTTAATTGGTTTACGCCTTCTTTCTCTACCTCATTTAAAGATGCTTTATTTAACTCTTTTAAAAATATAGGAGTAAACTCTTTCCCATATAAATTCTTTTGATCCATCTGTAACTCTTCTAAATCTTTCACCGTATACTTTTCCTTCTCTTGCAAAAATTCTTGAATACGCATTTGCCTATATGGCTGCGCCCACGTATCGCTAATATGGTACGGATAATCATCATCAACAATTTTATTATTCGCAGTTGAAATAAACCCTTCTTTCGGATTTACAACTTTCGGTAATTGATCAAATGGAATATACCCTTCCCATTCATATTCATCTGTCCATCCTGGAACAGGCAAGCTACCATCACCTTTTTTACGCACTGGTATATTTCCATTCGCTTTATAAGCAATTGTACCGTCGTTTGATGCAAACACAAAGTTTTGGGTTGGTGTATGAAAATCTTGAAGAGCGGTTTCAAACTCATTCCAGTCTTTTGCTTTGTTCATATTTAATACAGCTTTTAACTCAGCTGACGGTTCTAAAGCTGTCCACTTTAAAGAGAATACGGTTTGCTTTTTTTCCTTTCCCTTATCCGCAAACTCTGAAATTACTGGCCCATGTCTCGTAATCGTAACGTTATAAGGAATTGTCTTCCTGCCTTTTACTTTAATCGACTCGTTAACAACGGTAGCTTTCTCCCATTTATCGTTATACAGAAATTCATTTTCATTATTAGGATTTCTCTTCTCAATATATAAATCTTGCACATCAGGCCCCGTATTCGTAACGCCCCACGCTATTTTTTCATTATGGCCTAATATAACACCTGGTACTCCAGCGAAAATAACGCCACTCACATTTAAACCTTTCATTTCAAGTCGCGTTTGATACCAAATAGAAGGCGTCGCAAGAGATAAATGAGGATCATCTGCTAAAATCGGCTTACCTGACGCACTCTTCTCACCGCTCACAACCCAGTTATTACTACCGTTAAACTCCGGGGGAATTATCGTTTTTGAAAAACTTTGCGCTACGTCCACATTTGTATTTTTCAGTTCAGCTAGCAATCTAGGAGCATCTTTCGGATATTTAGGAAATAGCTCATTTGCTTGCTCTTTCGGAAGGTTTTTCAGCGCCCAATATCGAAACGCCTGTCCATGCCAATGTCCTCCTAAGTCAAACGCCATATACTTTCCAATTGTTAAAGTATCAACAATTGACCACTCAGCAGGTTCATAACCTAATATAGTAAACTCAACTGGTAATTTCTTTTCCGCTTTCGCCTCACGTATAAAAGCGTTCACCCCATCAGCAAATGACTGCAGGACATATTTTACTTCCCCATCATATTGACTAACTGAGGCTTCTGCTGCTCGCCGTAAACCGAGTGTTCGAAACAATTTATCTCGGTCAACAGCTGCTTCCCCAACAACTTCACTTAACATACCAGAAGCTTGTCTTCTACTTAAATCCATTTGAAACAACCGATCTTGCGCTTGTACATATCCTTGTGAAAAATATAAATCATGTGCATTTTCCGATCTAATATGCGGTACACCTTTACTATCACGCTTCACTGTAACAGCATGTTGTAAATCCTCTAGCTTTATCGTTCCATCTATCTTTGGCATAGATTTCAGCGTATATATGTTCAAAAAAATCACAGCGGAAATAACTAAAAAAAGAACGATACTACTAGCCCAAATAAAAATTCTTTTTCCCCTTTTTCGTTTCTTCTTTATAACGACTTCCATATAACCACCCCTTTCTCACACTATTCGCTTCTATAGTAAAAGAACCTTTTAGACTAGAAAAAATCCTTATCCAAACTATGGATCATACAAACCGAATACTTCTCTCCTATGGATTCCTTCACTAAAATCTACTCGTTCTTTCTTACACCAATTCCTCAAAATCCCCTTCACATAAGCTAACGTTTTCTGATTATTTTCAAACGCAATTTTAAGTGCCTCTAACACTTTCTCTCCAGAAAGTCTTTGTATCCAATTCTTCAATTCTTTCACAATATATGGGGATAAACTACTAATATTTTGTTCATAAAACTTATAAACTTCACTATTTGGAACGTCCTCTTCTATACTTTCTACCTCTTCCGCTTCTTCTTTCTCTTCAATAACTACTTGTGAACTACTATTATCCTCTTCTTTTGGCATACCAAAATGCTGCAGTAATAATGGAATCGTGTATTCTTCTTCAAGGCATTTACGTAAAAAGATATGTATGAACTCATTACTTTTTACAGTCTTTAACTCACGTAATACGCACTTTTCTACATTCGTATTTGAAATAGGGTTATAGTGTAACCAGTTTATTATGAATACCTCTTTCGTTTCCGTATCATATAGAATCTTTCCATACTCAACAAACCTGTTTAGCAACTTCTCAACAGTCTCCATACTATAACCTGTTTCAAGCTCTGCCACACGCTTCGGTAATATGTAAATACCACATTGCTTCGTTTTCGTACCAGTTAACAAATATATGTAAAAATAACGCTCCTCTGGCGTTAAATCTAATATGAATTCATCTTGCCAAAAGTTCACCTGCACATTACGGTATACCGCCATATGTTTCCCTCCACTCTTTGCTAGTAAATAGGAAGATTTTAATCCTTCATTATAAAAATAGGAATGCTGGAATGGTTTTGGCATTCGAATTACAATTTTTTTTACTACTACAACGCCGGTTTCATTTTTTCGTGCTTGTTTTGTTCTTGTAGTTGTTTTTGTTTTTGTTTTTGTTTTAGTGATTTATTACTTGGTAGGGGCTTATGAGGGGCTTGGAAGGGCATTCTGCATTACAATCTATGAAATACAATTTGTTCTTCCTACTAAATAGGAACTATTCCAAATTATTATTTTGGATAGCTCCTTTCAAATTCTTCTTATTTTTTACTTCTACCAATGTCAGCTTCTACATACAATTTATTCTGCTATTTGCGGGCAGTAACACTCTCATTTCAAAATTCGGTGAATAAACTGCTCGATTGCAATGCGAGTGGCCCTCACTGATTAAAGTTTCCTTTTATTTTTGCATTGAATCTAACATCTTCACAATAAAGGCAGCTGCCTGACCACGAGTTGCTGTACCTCGGGGATCAAACTCATTATTTCCAATACCATTAACTACCTTTAGACTGTATAATCGTTGAACCGATTCTTTGTATGTTATTAAATGCTTATCTGTAAATGGTAATGCTACTAACTCACCTGTAATTCCTTTATATCGTAATGCTTTGTCAATCATAATAGATACTTCTTCACGAGTAATTGGTGAGTTAGGATCAAAAATCCCTTCACCACGACCATTAATAATTCCTGCACTTGCACAACGTTTAATACCGTCATGAAGTGATGGATGTGCCTCATTAATATCTACAAATGACTTATTTCCCTCTGGTAGTTTAAGAGCATTGGAGATTAATTTCGCAAACTCCGCTCTCGTTACATTTCGATATGGCGCAAATACACCATTACCTTCGCCTTGCATAATACCTAGACTGTTTAATTTACGAATATGCCCTTCAAACCAGCCACCTGTAATATCATCTTTTGGCTTTTGTACTTCTTCCTTTGGTACATTGTAGTTAATTTTAATCCAACTTGGGTCATAGAAAATCCATTCTCCATTACCTACTTTATACCAACCATTTTTAACTGCTAATACTTTGTAACGATCTCCGTTTGAAGCTTTACGTACAACACGATGTTCAATACCCGCATCACTACGTACATTGATGCCACTACCATTTACCACTAGTTCCATGCTAGGTTCAGCTGGATTATTTTCATTTGGATTAAATGAGTCATTTTTATCTTGTAAAGGCGTATCAATCTGCGCATTTATATTTGCATACCACTGAATTCCTTGTACGAAACCAGCCCAATTACCACGTGAAATTAAAATGTCAGGACATTTTTTCCCGCTCCATTGTTGATGCTTGTAAATATGATCTGCACCAATTCCTTCTTTGTTCATTAAATAACCTGCAAGTCGTTTTGCATTTTCTAATGCTTTATTGTAATCACCATCTTGGTTAACCGCGATCTCGATACCGATAGATTCCCTGTTTCCTGATCCATCTCCATCTCCTGCATGCCAACCATTTTCGTTTGTTGGTAAGTGTTGATAAATTTGTTTATCGTCTACAGTAAAATGCCATGAAGCTGTTCGGAAAGTGCCTTCAGTTGCTTGCTTGTATAAATATTTCGCATGATTTTCAGCATTAGCACCAGCGGCTGTATTTGCGGTCTCATGAATTGTAATGTAACGTGCTTTCATCGGATTTGCAGGACGAATATCAGGATTTCCTGTTGGAACAATCCACTCCACAAATGGAACTCCTGCAAGTGTTCCATATTTCTTCGTACTCTGTGCGCTATATTGAATACCTCTTGGCTTTGCAACAGGTTTCATTTGACGATCAGACCCATCATTTCGACCATCTACAGATTCAAATGCCTTTTCAATGTTTGAAATAGCTTCCTTTTCTGCTACTTGTCCCTTCTTAGCATCTTGCATTTTGTTTAATTCTTCTGTTTCATCATGTTTATGCTTATATTCTTCTAAAAGCATTTTTTCATTTTCAGATACTTCTGCTTCGTTAATTTGTACATGATTAGGAACTTCCAACTTGAAATTAGAATAATTTAATCCGCTCGATCCGTGTTCTCCTTGGGCAATATTAAGTTGATCAGTTTGAGAGTTGTTTATCTCTTCTGCTGATACTGATAAAGGTACGCTCCCTAAAATCACTAGACTTGTTGATAGTGCGATTACTTGTTGTTTGATTGTCTTATTCATTATTATAATAGATACATACACATTCCCGCCGTGTATGTATCTCAACCTCCCTTTATTGTCACATTAACTTTTTAAAATATGAATCTACTATGTACTTCTAACGCATTTTCTTTTTATTTATATATTTAAATTACTATATTTTATACCCATTAAGAAAATATTTATATGTCATCCCTACAGATGAATTTCATCTAACATACTTTTTATAAAATTCGTCAACAAACATTATTTTACAACTAATTACAAATGCCGTCAAAATAATCAATTTAAACTTAAACAAATGACTGGCACACAAATTTATATAAATTGGGATGGCGTGTTAGTAGACGACATGTTAAATGATGAGGGCAACCAATTCGCAATGTACTACTTTAACAATGAGGATGAGTGGAAGTATATAGATGATTACTCGGGTGTTTTTACAGACGATGGAGAAACTCTCTACCGCGTGCAAGTTACTTGAGAAAATTATTTCAAATTAAAAGAAGTTATTGATAATAGCTATAATTTTTGGAAAGACAACTTACAAAATATATAATTATAACAAGTCGATTTCTTATTTTAATAAGGAATCGACTTTCTTAACATTTAATTTTTGATTAACATCTCAATCAAAAATTATTTTACTAACGACACTATTATAGATACCGAATTATCTATAACGGAACGTTCTGGGCGTGATTTCATTAACACTGTTAATCCAATTAGGGACGTGACTAATGTTTGCGCTAATGCTTTAGCGTTCAAATCACTTTGTAGTTCTCCTGATCGAATTCCTTTCATGATTAATTCTTGAAAGATAACTGCAAGATACATTTGATGTTCTCTAGTCAGTACTTCAAACTTTTCATTATGAGGAGCAAGCTCAACCATTGTGTTAATACAAAAACAGCCTTTACTGAACTCTTTTTTATATTCCTCTTCCACCAGATTTTCAAAAAACATCCGAATTGCTTCTTTTACAGATTGTTCGTTTTGAAGTTTTGTTCGTATATTAGCCGCATGTAAATTTGTGTATCTCCTTAATGCCACTTCAAATAAACCCTCTTTATCACCAAAGGCTGAATATAAACTCGGTTTTTGTATTTCCATTTTAGCAGTTAGATCACTTAATGAAGTAGCAGCGTATCCTTTCTCCCAAAAAAGTTGCATAGCAGCATCCAAAGCTTTTTCTTCATCAAATTCGCGTAGTCGAGCCATTTAAAAATATCTCCTTCCTCTACATTTTCAGATTATAAACCAACACTTTATGTACCAATCAGTATATTATATATCGTATTAAATTATAAACGATTTGTCAAAGAAAACGGAATTAAATTAGAATAAACTTGACATATACATTTACTCAAGATTATATTTTACTTACAAAATAACATACCGTTCGGTACGTTATTTACAACAATACAAAATGGAGCTGATTTTATGAATAGCAAAGAAAAGATAATGACCACTCTAAAACATAATGATCCCCAGTTACATTCACCTATTAGCACAAACATGTCCCGCTACATGACTCTATTATTCGCAATAGCTTGTGGGATGGCGGTGGCAAATATATATTTCGCTCATCCACTACTTGATTCTTTATCAAATGAATTTAAGATTAGTCATTCAACTATCGGTATTGTGATTACTATTACTCAAGTTTGTTATGCATTCGGATTACTTTTATTAGTTCCACTTGGTGACTTATTAAACCAAAAAAGACTCATTATTATTCAAATGCTTTTATCTGTTATCGCTTTAATTGTAGTTGGGACCGCTCCTTCGGCCATCGTACTTTTTATAGGTATGGCCTTAGTAGGAATCCTTGCAACAGTTACGCAAACACTCGTCGCATACGCATCCATTTTAGCAAAACCAGCAGAACGTGGACGCATAGTAGGTTTTGTTACAAGCGGCGTTGTAATAGGCATTCTCCTTGCGCGTACATTTGCAGGCGCATTAACAGATTTAGCTGGATGGCGGTCCGTTTATCTCACCTCCGCTACACTTATACTATTCGTAACTGTTTTGTTATATCGTAATTTACCTACTCTTGAACAGAGCAGAATGACAACTATGCCTTACCGGAAGTTAATACGTTCTGTAATCTTATTATTTGTAGAAGAACGACTCCTACGCATTCGCGGAATATTAGCATTGCTCATTTTCACTTCATTCAGTATTTTATGGACTTCTTTAGTATTACCTCTAAGTGTTACACCACATAATCTTTCACATACAGCTATTGGTGCATTCGGCCTTGCTGGAGTTGCAGGTGCATTAGCTGCTACTAAAGCTGGACAATTAGCTGATAAAGGATTAGGACAAAGAACAACTGGCATAGCTTTATCTTTATTAGTACTTTCATGGCTCCTAATTAAATCTATTAATCACTCTCTATTATTACTAATTTTCGGCATTATCCTCTTAGATTTAGCGGTGCAAGCTGTACATGTCACCAATCAAAGTATGCTGTTCACAGTGCGTCCCGAAGCAAGAAGTCGACTTACTGCCAGTTACATGATTTTTTATTCTATCGGTAGTGCAACAGGTGCAATTCTTTCAACAAATACGTATGCAAAATATGGTTGGAATGGCGTATGCATATTAGGTTTATCTGTTAGTGCTTGTGCTCTTTTATTTTGGATAATAACCTTGCGGCGATCATCACAGCTGAACGAAGAATAATTGATTTATGATTAATACGTGTTTTTCTATAAGACTATAGAATAGCATTTATTTTTTAACGCAAATCAACGGCATTTTCATATAAAAAATGCCGTTGATTCACAATTTCATAATAAGAGATCCTATACTATCGAAATACATCTATTACAAATTCCCTTTAACGTTTTCAACAATCTCATTTATCGTATTCCGATCAAACTTATCACTAATTTCGTATGACTCACGATCTCCTACGAATTGCACGCCTACGATATCATTGCGATCCTTACCGTATTGCACTTCAATAATAGATCCACGCTCTATTTGCTTCCAAATGAGACCTGCTTCATCTTTATTATCTAAAATAATGCAGTCTTCAATATTTTCGTCAATCCCAATTAACTTATTATCATCCATATATCCAATCTCGTATTGTTGCCGTTCTTTCGCTTTGCCACTTACTAATATACCTTTGCTACCATATGAGTAATCCATATAGTCCTTTTTCTCCGTTTGTACCGCTTTCGGCTTTTGTGCTTCAGTTTTTTCAGCAGCCCCACAACCTGTAATAAGACTGATTGGGATAACCACTATTAATACTAATCTAGTAAATTTTTTTATCATTTGTAACCAACCTCATATATTTAATGCAAAACTCCATTTATTACTCTATTAAAGAATAACATGATACTAAGTAAACAGAACGAAAGATAACATATTATTTACATACTCGCACTTTAATGAAGGACCAGGCCATTTAAACCTAGTCCTACATAACTTTAACTTTGCTTCACATACTTAATTGTATTAAATGACGTCTCATTAAATAATCGCAAGTTTTCCCCATCATAATCTTGAACTTTATATGCTATTTTCTTTTTTTGAATTGTATCTTCTACACCGTCTACTAAACGTTTATTGAGATGTAAATAGATTGTAAAAGCTTCCTTATCATATTCCCAAGTTCCTTCAATATAATTCTTTTTATTTGGATACTCACCTTTACCATACGTTTCAAATGTCTTATCACCTTTTAAAATGAGTGACATATTGAAACCGTCTGTTCCTTGGAATCCCCAATTACCGATTAATTCCGTACCATCCTTCACATTCTTCATAACGTTATCTGTATTAATTCCAGCTTTCTTATCTAACTCTTTCAAATCTTTCATTGATACTGTACCGTCACCGATTTTAATATCCCCTTCAAGATCTTTGAATGCCTTAAGCCAGTAAATATCTCCTTCTTTCACTAGCTTTTCAGATTTCTCTATTAACTCTTTATCAGTCTTATCACCTTTTTCTCTTTTTTCTTTTCTGGTGAATACTTCATTTATTAAAGAAAAAGACTCTCTAAAATAACTAATTGCTTTTTCAAAATCCTTTTGTTGAT
This sequence comes from Bacillus sp. FSL K6-1218, assembly GCF_038006445.1. NCBI lineage: Bacteria > Bacillati > Bacillota > Bacilli > Caryophanales > Bacillaceae > Bacillus > Bacillus sp. FSL K6-1218. The sequence goes on from NZ_JBBOVE010000001.1 coordinate 3,251,084, forward strand.
TTACATACTCTGCAGGGGGATCTATCGACTCGAATTTATCTAACGTTTTATTTAATTCTTTCACACTATCTACTATATCTGATTTCTTTTTCTTACCGTCAAAAACCTCTCTTGTAATATTGTTATGCTCCGCAAACAACTTATCAAACTCTACTCCTAATTTATACACTTTATTAGGATAGTCTTCCTTTGAAACTTTTTCTTTCTTACTATTAGACTTCGATTCTTTTACTTTAGACTCTTCCGTTTTCTCCTGTTTAGAAGTGTTCGTTTTCTCAGAAACTCCACAACCAAATAACAACATGACCGGAACTGCTACCCCTAGTAGTTTCTTTGCATTCATGACTGATTTCTCCTTCTACTTGAATAGATTACTCTTACTATACCCATCCTCTTTTTTTATCTTGTAATTAAAGTTACAATCGCAATAACTCCTAGAATCGGTCCCCAATATTCCATTTTTATAAAAAATAATGAGTGCTTTTTGTTAAACATAACTTTTTCACCAGTTTCGGCATCTATATAAACTTTCCCATCTGGCTTATTAATATATTTACCTAAATACCAAGACATAACCCCTGATATAATAAACATTACCGCCATTGGCCAACTATGGTCTTGAAAATATGTAGCGTCCCCCGTTATAGATCCAAAGATAGCCTTACCCAAAAGAGTATTAATAATTACAATAATTGCGACTAAAAAACCCCAACCAGACCAAATAATCATCTATTTCTCCTCCTAAAGCGTACAACTTTGTACTTTATGTTAATTTGAACTGCAAACGAAAACATTTAAAAAACCGAATATTCAGACGTTAATAATTATATTTAGCTTACATTCGATTCTAACTTTAATGTCCTAAATGCAAATGAACCAGATATAATTTGTAAAATTGTCGGAATAAGTAAAAAGAATAATGACATAAATAACATAACTATAGGAATCACAATCATACAAACTCCATAAACTTTATTATTAACCTTGTTTACTAAACACGATAAAATGAACAACCCTATTTGAACCGTTAAAATAATAGAGTAATAAGCTAAAAGTTCGTAATCAACACCTTCCATAATATTAAACGCTACAACTATTAATATTATGGAAATAATAATTCCCAAAATGCCACCAATTAAACCTAATACAAATTCAGGCGTTCTTTTCAATTCAATCCCCCTTTTATGAACCACTAACTGCTTGTATATTTTTCCCATTCACCATCATACCAAATATTCATTGGAAAAACTATACAAATGCATTTTTATTCTACTATACTTTGCTTCTAACTATAGATAACTTGTAGCAGTCACAAAATCAAAAGCTTCAAAATTACTAACCGAATTGTCATACTGAAAATTATAAATTAAAACGATAGAATTATAGCATTTATTTAATTTAACTACTTCCTTAATTCGAGAAAGTATTTTGTCATCATATGAACATCCCGTTAATAACATAGAAATGTCATCACTCGCTTCTTCTAACACTTCCTTTTCAATAAAATCCTCATCTACATCAATCATATCAATATTAAAATCAACAAAAAAACTCGCTGGTATAGCGTCTCCTTCTTCATCATACGTAACATCTATATATGTATCCAACTGATCTTGCGTTTGCATATTACCGAACCATATTGAAACCATTCCGTGTACTTCCATTGTAGTTCTCCTTTATTTTTTATCTTGCAGAACCAATTTTATAACTTACCGACTACTTTAAAACACATAATTTTTATAAAAAACATTTCTTCTTTCCATTTAGTTAAATGGGGTTATTCGGAAATTCATTATCATACTTATTAATTAACGCTTTATCATTTTCATTAATTGGTACTTCACCTAAGTATTTATGTTTCCAAATAATCATTTGATCACTAAAACTATATTCTGTTTCGAGCCAATTGGTATAATCGAAATGCATGTTAAATTCCCCACTATGTTCCAGAGACATTGTAAAAGAGTACCAAAGCTCTTGCTGATTATCTTTAAAAACATCTCTTAATTCCTTACTCAATTTATATAAAGAATCTTCTTTCCTTTCAAACTCCTCTTCATTAACTTCGTATTTAAAAGGAATTTCTACACTATACTTATAATTTTGTTTATTTCTGAAGTTGTTATAAAAAAAGTAAGTTCCCCCTCCAGCTTCTGATATTTGTGCATAAAAATAAAATTTCTCCCATTCTTCTGGAATCATGGCATGAACCATTTCCGCTATCTCTCTATATAATCGATTCAATTTTATTTCCAATTGAATACCCCCTATTTGATTTTCATCATTCACTTTTTCTATATTATACCACCCTTTTAATTAGCTCTTTATTTCATCTAAAATTCAAACCAAGTTTCGATGCCTTTAGAAAGTAGACATACCTCTTAAATACAATTAGTATTAAAATAAGAAATATGAAAGACTTAAAAAGGCTCTTACATGAAGGAAGGAAGTGCACAGCTATGGATTTTAAAACAGTTATGCAAGAACTTGAGGCTCTAGGTAAGGAACGAACGAAAAAAATATACATATCTAACGGTGCGCATGAGCCAGTATTCGGAGTAGCTACAGGTGCTATGAAACCAATCGCTAAAAAAATAAAATTAAATCAAGAGTTAGCTGAAGAGCTTTATGCCACAGGTAACTACGATGCTATGTACTTTGCAGGTATTATTGCCGACCCAAAATCTATGAGTGAATCTGATTTTGATCGCTGGATAGACGGGGCATATTTTTATATGCTATCCGATTATGTGGTGGCAGTAACTTTATCAGAGTCAAATATCGCACAAGATGTTGCTGATAAATGGATTGCAAGTGGGGACGAGCTTAAAATGTCTGCAGGCTGGAGTTGCTACTGTTGGCTTTTAGGAAACCGCAAAGACAATGAATTTTCCGAAAGTAAAATTTCCGATATGCTTGGAATGGTGAAAGATACAATTCATCATTCTCCAGAACGAACAAAATCCGCTATGAATAATTTCCTAAACACTGTGGCAATCTCATATGTACCACTACATGAAAAAGCAGTCGAGACTGCAAAAGAAGTTGGTATAGTTGAAGTCAAACGTGATAATAAAAAAAGCAATTTGTTAAATGCTTCTGAAAGTATTCAGAAAGAACTTGATAGAGGAAGACTTGGTTTCAAGCGTAAGTATGTAAGATGTTAAAAGTATGAAGGTGTCAATCTAGGAGAGATTGACACCTTTTTAGTGGACATTACTAGACTAACGGAACTGCAAGTTAAAGGGAACCAATCATTCATCTCCCCCCTATACATCTCAAACTTCTTCTTTCAATTTATATACCCTATCTCTTTTCTCATCATCTTTGATAAAAATAAGTTTTCCTTCTGTAACAAAACCTTCTAATAGTAAACATACTTGTCCATATGCTTTAGGCTTATTCGTAGTGAATCTTTCATCGGGTATTTTACCAGATCGTATTAATCGTTCACATAGCTCAAGCGCACTTATTTCTTCAGAATCAATTAATTCTAAAATATCTTTTTGTAATGGTGATAAAGGGGCTGGTACCTTACATACCTCAGCTACCTCCACCTTTTCTTTTTCTTCTTCAAATAAATCTTCAAATGAAATTTGATTCATTACATCTTTTCCTTTCTAACAATTGATTTATATAACATGAATTGAATTCTATAGGTACGAAAACTTTAAATATTAGCTATTGTTATGTATTTCTTACCTCATTACATGAATTTCAAACTCATGTACATCATTTCATATAGTATATTTTGATTATACCAAATATACGTTCTGTCTTCTATTGTAGAATTTTTATAACAGAAATGAAAGTAATAGTGAACATTTTTCTTCTCTTTAGTTGTATAGAAAACTATATAAAAATTTTACATAATAAAATTATAGTTATCTGTTAAATTTCTACGCTAATACGCAAAAAAACACTCGTTGCCTTTAATCGACAATCGAGTGCTTTAAGTTCATCTATTTTTAAGTAGCATAAATTTATAAATTTTGTAGTAACAGTATGACACCATTTATATGTCGTGACAACGACTATGTTAACACTTACGAGTTTGTATGAGTTCGTTAGTTTAATATACATTCCATATGTTTATATTCATCGCCAAATAAAATGCTATCTCACCTAAGATTTTACTTTATTTTCTATTCTATCATTGCACACAGTACTCCATGATGGTACAACCATGATGGAGTACATACTTTCAAAAAACCTTTTATTTTTTCTATCTACTTCACATATACTTTATTTTTTATTCATATATACTTATGCGTATTTAAATTTAGCACCACGAACTTTATTATATCCGTCCATAAAATATAATTTAGTATAGTAAGGTTTATAAAATCACTATAACTAAGCTCATTTATTTACTGTAATGAGTTTTTAATGTTTATTTATATTTTAGGAATATCAATTATATTTCCTGGTGACTCATTAATAAGAATATCTGAAATACTTGGGTTCCTTTTTTTCAACTTGAATATTTGAATTTTTGTTAATTCAGAGCTAAATGATATATTTTGTGTTTTAAACTCCAAATTCATAATTTTATTTTGAAGTTTTAATATAAAAACCTTCCATTCTTGTAATGGAGAATTCGAAACTTCCTCTGGACTTTCTAATAATCGATATCCGTCTGCATAATGAAACATTAGTAATCCCGTTCCTAAGTCACAATCTTTGTTTTCAAGAATTGCATTTGGTATATCAAATCCACTATTCCAATTATAATTTGCTGCAAAACAATGAAGGAGTATTGGATTATCTATATTCTTTATTCGGCTAATTGTATCCTCTTTATTTGTATTATAAAGTAATTCTTCAAGCAAACTAATATCTTTATTTTCCATTACACCTTACCACCTTACTGATATTTACTTATTTTGTATTTCCAATTGTTTTAGCTTTCTTTCCCAGAGTTCTACTGTTGCACCTGGGCTTGGGTACAATGGTAAACCATTCCCCTGTAATTTCCTTAAATTTTTTTGCAAATCATATACCTGCTTTTGTAAACTATCAATACTTTGGCTAATATCCATTTTATTTAATGCTCTTGCAACTACTTCATTGTAAACAGAATGATATCCTCTGTGTCTAGCCATTGTACTTATATTATCATCTGGTACTCTTAGAAAAATACCATTTGATGAGTCATCAAAGTTCATACCTATCTTTTTAATGACAGGATTATCTGCCATTTCAGAAGGAATAATATGCTGTGCTTGATATCCACTCCATTTAGTTGAACGTCTAAGCCCCATTTCTGTCATCATATTTTTTCCTAATTTAGTAGAATTTCCTCCTATTGCAATACCCGGAGTACCAGGAATAATCCTACTACCTTCACCCGTACCCTTAGAAACTTCATCGACTTTCCTTTCGAACTTGCTAATTAGGTTTCCAAACTTTTCCGTATCAACTTGGAGGGACCTCAATCCGAATAAATCAGCCGTTTGACTAAGCCTAACCTTAACAGGAATTGGAACATTCTGATATTCCTTTTTCCACCGTTAAGCCGTGCTCATTCCGTCATAAACAGGGAGCTTGTATTTAACTTCATAAATACCTAGAATATCCGGATGTGGCGTTTTTGTTACACCTTGATTAATATTCTTTATCGGATCACCGAAGTTGTCTAAAATGTACTATTCAAAGTTTTCAAGGTTGTGTCCATCTTTTATACCTATAGTCTGTTTTGCTTTAAAACCTTCTACTTCAATTAAATGCTTATCATAACCAGTCTTAAAATTCACTTTAATTTTCGGATTAACTTTAGGAACTTCACCCGTCCCCTATGTTGTACTTTTAAATAATTCGGGGAAAAAGAAGAGGCTTTCTCTAGGTCGTTAGACCATAAAGAAAGCCCCGTTTAAATTAAAGAGATTAACCAACTATTAACTAATTCCAATCAATAAAATCCTATCATTAGTTTTCAGGAATATATAAATTATCCACAAATTCAGAGAAACTTTTAGAAATTAGTCGGATGTATTCCTCTCTTAACTCGTTATCTTCTTCAAAGTAATCCATATCACAATGATATACACTACCTCTATCTTTCCCATCAATTGATAAACAAATCAAACTCCCCGCGGGGTCAATTCCAATTGGAAGAAAATTACTTGGTACCACTTGCATCAAATTATAACTTCTTAATTTCTCTTCTAGATTTATTTCATTTTCTATTGATAGAGGAAAAAACATTGAAACAGACGATGTTATTACGCCTTTCTTAGTTGTATCATTAGTTTTAAATCTTCGTTGCTCAGTTTTCCCTCCATTTTTAGACAGCAAAAATTGTTTATAATCAGCAGGTAACAATATACCATACTTATTTTCGAAATCTTCGATATCTTCAATGCCAATAGGGGTAAAAGTATATTCAAAATCTAAATTCCTCATACAATTAACCTTCTTTCCTGTTCATTTTGTTTTTCTCAATCAGAGTATAATCTCTCAATCAATTCAGAAAAAGAGTCGCATATTAATTTAATTTTATCCTCATTCACTGATTCCTGATCATAGAAAACTACTGACGGAGAATCTTTAGTATCACAGTAATTAAAACAAATAAGTCCCCCAAATGGGTCTCTTGCAAATGGAATAATACCTTCCGGAAGTGAAGTTAATTCATAAACAACTTCTATATTTGCATCTTTGCTTGTAAAACTTAATAGACAATCAAAGACTGCTCCACCCTCATCATCATTAATATCATAAATATTAGGCTCAGGATAACCACCGTTATTTTTTTTAATGCATTCACGGTAGTCATCTGGAAATCTGACACCAAATGAATTCTCCACAGCAATAATTACTTGCTCATCTATCGCTCCATCCGTAAATAGCCAAGTTACTCGGCTCATTTTATCATCTCCAAAATAATTTTCTTCAGTTTACCTGTTCTACCGTCATCTCCACCACCCCAAATTGCTCTACCACCTGTATGACCCGCAACCTGATGTTCATAGTAATCAACAAGTTGCATTTTACCAGTCTCTTGATGATGATGCCATGTGACTGATTTTGGCTTCTTACCTAATTTGAATAACTCAATATCTGTTTGGCTGAATTGTTTTGCTAAGTTTGGATCTTTCATTATATCGTCATATAATTTTTGTGAGAGATATTTAAACTGCACTGAGTCAGGCTCTAAATGATATGACTCTGATAAAGATGTTTCATATTTTGAATTAAAAATTGGGTAACCATCTTTATCATATTTAACTTTATAAGTTTCCCCATTTTTCTTAGATGTAAATGTATAAGTAGTAATTCCTGTAGAATCATCTACTACTTTTTCTTCAAAATCTCTTGGTTTATTAGGTTTTCTACTATAAGGAGGTAAATCTCTAGCTGCTTTTGTCATAGCTTCTTCATATTCTGCAGTTCTTTCATTAGTCAGTTTAATTTTTTTAGTTTGAGTACCTTCCCCCGTACCCTTAACCCCACCACTCTCCAAATTCGAGATCCTACTCTGAATACTCGCCTTTGAGGCATCATGGGCTTCTTGGAATTTCCCGCTATAGTTCGTTCCAGATCTAACGACACTTCCATCTGGCAGTATTTCTACACCTTTAAAGATTTGGGATACGGAGTCCGCACCTTTTGCTACTGTATTTTCAATTATATAATATTCCCGACTTAATCTATCTAACAATCCTTAAAAATAATCTATATTGATTTTCACTTATTTATCAATCTCTACGAAAAAAGCACTCGCTACCAATCATAGGTTTTCGAGTGCTTAAATGTATATACTTCCCATCATATTTAAATCATTTTTAAGATTTGTTCCTTCACATTTTCGTCAAACTTGGCTCCTTCTACCTTTGCTCCTGTCCAAACTACATTGTCAAGTTTAGCACCAGTAAAATTCGCGTCAGTAAAATCACCATTTAAAAGGGTCGCTCCTGTTAAATCTGCGTTTGTAAAATCTGCATTTCTAGCGTTTACTTCTGATAAATTAGCATCTTCTAAATATGCTTTTTCAAAGTTACCTTCTGTAAGATTCGCGTTGCTGAAATCCGTTCCCGTACAGTCGGCCTGTTTTGCATCTATTTTATATAAATTTGCTCGTCGAAAAGTAGCATGATTTAATATCGTTCCAACTAATTCTCCATATGAAAAATCAACTTCATCAAAACATGTTTCAAAACAACTACTTATATTTACCTTTGCATATTTCATATTGGCTTTAGAGAAATTAGCTTCACCAAATCTACAATCTGCAATATGTATTTCCTCTAAATTACAGCTCCTGAAATCAGCAAACTCAAAATCACAATCAAAAAAAGATGCTCTCATTAGTGAAGAAGCTCTTAAATGGACTTGTTTTGCCATGATACCCTCTGCCATCACCTCTGACAAATCAGAAAAAGTAAGGTCTAAATTGCTCATATCTAGCCCATCTATAATTTCATCATTGTATTGAGATTGATTTAATATTTCCATGACTCTTATTCTATCATTCTCATTCATTATTACGAGCTCCTTTCATTTAGCTTTTCAGATAGTCCTTCCAAGCAATATTTGGAGAATAAGTTACACCCATTTGATCTTCATCAAAACTTGGTATAGCCATTACTTGTGCTGGTTCAAAATACTTCATTACTTGTAGCCAATTATCAAGTAATGTATCACTATCACTCTCTAATGGATTATTTAAAATATCAATACAAAGGCCACCCCAATCTAGCTCAGATACCACAGCTGGACTATTTTGTAATAATTCCTTATCAAACATTTCTAAAATATGACCGCTAAAGTATGTTCTAGCCCCTACCCCTAAGGGACCGTTAGGAAGAAACCTAACTGGTATTGGTTGGGAAGATATTTCCATCCACATTTGTAATCGTTCACGTTCGGTATTCCACGGATATGATAAAGGCCAAAAAATTTGAGTTACTCCATAACTTGGTTTCGCAATTTCTGCAATTTGGTCAGATAACTCAAAAAAAGCAGGCCATAATTTTTTAGGTATCGATTTATGAAACTCAAACTTCAAAAATGAGCGATGACTCCAGTTAACTTCAAAACTCCCACTATAGTTCACCGATTTATCACGATAAAGGTAAACTTCTGATACTTTATGCTCTGAAACTACTTTTTCCAGGATTTCCTGACGATTATATTCTACTCGTACCATTTCACTGTTACCCCAATGAGTAGGAGCAAATTTTTCATTTGACTCAAACACATCCAAAAGACGACCTAATACTTCTTCTTCGTTAAAAGATACTGTAGGATACATTGTAATTGAGAAAAAATCAGGTTTCATGTATATCCTCCTTAATACTAAAAAATATAGTCACATAATAATTTTTATTCATAGTTTTTTCCATCGACCTCCGCCAGGTAAACGTGAATTGCCCTCCCATTTATGAGTCACTTTTCCACTACTTGGGTCAGTATAGTAAATCTCACTCTTTTCTCCTAAAGGCCCACTTGGTCTTGGTTTAGGAGGAATTCCATTCAAATCGGGTTTATCACTTGATATTGTCACAATATGACTTCCACTTTTATCTTCGAGCATCTCTCTTTCAGCTCGCATTTGGCTGTCATTATGAATAACGTGTTCTTTGTCACTTATTTTGTGTTTGTGATCATGAACTAAATCGATTTCATCCTTAGCATTACGACCTATACTATCTGGACGCGTAAGATGCCCTTCACTGGATGTATACGTAACAACCTTGCCAGAGTTATTGTCCTCTAATGTACGATTTAGGTGTTCTCCCAAAGCTTTTCTTCCTTTTATTTCTTCTTCTCTTCCACGCTCTTGACTTTTCTTTAAATTTTCACGCTTAACATCCCACTCTTTACGTTCTAAAGGCTCTTTTGTTTCTTCACAATGACGATTATACCTAATGTTATCTGCTTCCTTATAATCCCCCCGTGCTTTGGCTTCATCTATTTTTATTCGATAGTATTTTTCTCTTTCCGGGGTTAGTTTAATTTTGTTAGGGTTTGTCTTACTACTATCACCCGTACCCTATGTTGTAATCTTAAACCCTCACAATAAAAAAGCAAACCATGTAAACCTTATTAAACTACTTCTTTTTCTTCTACTATCGGCAATTCATATGCCGTTTTATATTTCATCATGCCATATACAATGTTTACAAGCCTTCTCATAATACATACCAATGCTTGTCCTTTTGTTTTTCCTTCTTTAAGCTTCTTTTGATAGTACGCATGAAACACTGGATTTCGTGGCATCTTACTGCCTTTTGCTACTTGCACTTGCTGCACCACTGCTAAATTATAAAATAAAGCGTGTAGCGCCTGTTTCCTTGTTTGCTTTTGTGTGTCTTACCTTTCCCACCAGAACCAAAGTAAACAGGCGCAATCCCCGCAAATCGTGCTAATTTGTTGGCATTTAGAAATCGTCTTACATCTTCAATTTCTGCAATTAATGCTGATGCCGTCACAAGTTCTATTCCCGGCATCGTCTCTAATTGATAATCTAGTAGATTTACTAGCTGTTTTAATTCTCTTTCGATGTATTTCATTTCTTTCTTTTTAAACTCAATCTCCCGTATAATACTTCTCACTAAAAAGTCTCGTGTGTCTTAATATTCCTTCATTGTATGTCCATCTTCTTTTACAAGTTTTAATATGTCGCTTGCTTTCTTTACCGAACATGTATTGTGACTAACCTCTACTAAAAAAGCCGTTAATTGCTTTATATTTGCCCCCTCTAAACAAGAGGGTGACGGATATTGCTTCCAAAATGCTAATGCTGTTTTTCCATTTTCTACGCTAAAACACAAAAAAGCACTTGTTGCCTTTAATTGACAATCAAGTGCTTTAAGTTCATATGTTTTTAAGTAGCGTAAATTTGTAAGTTTTGTAGTAACAGTATGACACCCTTTGTACATCATGACAAATACTATATTAAAACTTACGAGTTTGTACGAGTTCGTTAGTTTAATATACATTCCATGTGTTTATATTTATCGCCCGGTAAAATGTCATCTCGCCTAAGCTCGTACTTTATTTTCTATTCTATCATTGCACATAACACTCCATGATGGTACAACCATCATGGAGTATCTATTTTCAAACGCCCTATTATTTTTTCTGTCTTTCATTTAGTTAAATAGGATTATTCGGAAATTCACTATGATATTTATCGATTAACGCTTTATATTCTCCATCATTTGGTACTTCTCCTAAGTATTTATTTTTCCAAATAATCATTTGGTCACTAAAACCATATTCTGTATCGAACCAATTTGTATAATCATAATGCGTCTTAAATTTCCCACTACTCTCAAGAGTCATTGTAAAGGAATACCAAAGTTCTTGCTGATTATCTTTAAAAACATTTCTTAGTTCATCACTCAACTCAAACAGCTTTCTTTTATTTTTTTTAAATTCTTCTTTATCAATAGCATAGTTAAATGGGATTTTCGCACTATAATTAAAGCATTGTCTATTTTCAGGTGTATTATAAAAAAAGTACGTTCCCCCTCCAGTTTCCGATATCTGAGCATAAAAATAAAATTTCTCCCATTCTTCTGGAATCATTTCATTAACCGTTTCAGCTATTTCTCTATACAACTTGTTCATTTCTTTTTCCACTTTAATCAACCTCCTGCGCGATTTCTAATCGTTTTCTCAAATATCCCTTTTCCTTCTATTTCATAAACTATTTCAAAATAATTTGGTCTTAATGACGTTCCTTGATAAACTGGTTCAATCTTTACTGTTACTTTTTTAGGAGGCTTTCCACCTAACGCATTAGCCCACTCTTGCTCCATATTATACCACTCTCCACCAGAGCGATTAATTTGTCTATTTTGAGCAATCAAATTATCAATATCTCCAGAACCATGGAATTGAGTTCCTATCAAGTGGCCACCATCATCATCAGGTAACCTATCTTCACGGCCTGCTGCCACTTGCATTCCTTTGTTTCGTTTTCCTTTTTGAAGTATTAATTCTCCTGCCTCAACATCTACTATTCTACCAAGCTCATCTGTTGTATATTTATAACCATCCTCGGTAATATAACGCACGTTTGGTGCCAGTTCTTTTCTTCCATTTTTCCCTTTAATAATGTGCTTCCCAAGATCTTTCTCTTTTATTTCAGTTATCTTAGGAGTTTCACCCGTACCCTTAACAACCTTACTCTCCATATACTGATAAGCCTCTTTCAGAGAATACTGTCCTCCTCCTGAGACCTTTCCTACTCCAGCTATGGCGAAGCCTTTTCCATCGCCTGGGATCCATTTGTATTCCAGTAATGTTTTTACTGCGTGCTGGATCTTTTCATTCCCCTGCAAGAAAGTTGTTTTTACGTTTGTGGCGCCTTTGTTCCATAGATTTCCGATTTTGTCGGCAAATCCTTTTGCTGTGGAAGCTACAAAGTTTACACCCTCTTTTACTTTGTGGCTGGCTGTTTTTATGCCATCGACAGCTGCTTTTTAGTAGATACTCTTTATTTTCTCAATCTAACAAAATATTAACTTTTTTATTATAACTTATTTCTATACTAAGACGAAAAAAGCACTTGTTGCCTATCATAGACAATCAAGTGCTTTAAGTTCATATGTTGTTAAGTAGCATAAATTTGTAAGTTTTATAGTAACAGTATGACACCTTTTATATGTCATGACAACTACTACGTTAAAACTTACGAGTTTGTACGAGTTCGTTAGTTTCGTATACATTCCGTGTGTTTATATTCATCGCCATGTAAAATGTCATCTCGCCTAAGCTCGTACTTCTTTTTTTATTCTATCATTGCAAATAATACTCTATGATGGTACAACCATCATAGAGTATCTATTTGCAAACACCCTATTATTTTTTCTATCCACTTCACATAAAATTTATTTTTCATTCATCATTATATTTTTTAATCGTGTAATTTACTTAAAAAATCAGTAAATGTATCTGCAATGTAAAATACATTTTCTCTTGCGATTTTCTCTGCTTCTTCTGCCGTAATCCCTTCACTTTCCATCAGCGCTTCCTTTTCCCATGCATCTTCATGTTCCCAAAAAACAACAATTGGATTTTCTTCATGATTTTTATAATCAAAGCAAATTAAATTTCCTGCTGGGTCAAATGCAAATGGAATTAATTCTTTAGGTAATGTATCACTAAAGTCATTATATACTTCAACTATATATTCGTCACTATTTTCATCAAAAGATAATAAAGTCCCAAAAACTCTTTCATGATTATTCACATTAAATATTTCTGGTTCCACATTAGCACCATTATTCACAGCTACACATTTTATATAATCGTTTGGAAATTTAACACCTATTTCATTACCAATTTCCACTACAAAATCTTCACTTACAGTTGCATCAGCAAATTGCCACTCTACTTTTCTCATCTAATTCCATCTCCCCATAATTTATTTCCACCTAAGTGATTTACTTTATGTACTTTTGAAATAACTAATTGCATCTTGCCAGGGACTTGATGGTGATGCCAAGTTAATCCTTTTATTCTTGCCTTACCAGCATTTATTTGAGCTAATTGATCTGGAGAAAACAATTCTTTTGGAATCTTGCCTGAATCAATCGCTTCTTTTAATTTCCTTGTACATTCCTTAAACTGTGCCTCATCTGGACTAATATGTAAATTCTTATCTAGTCTCATTGTAAATTTAACATCGTCCCCTTTAAATATTGGGAATCCTAAAATATCAAAATCTACTCCTTTTTTCACATGTGTTCCTCCTGCTAAAGGCTTATTTAATATATTATTTTTCGTTTTAGTATTCAAATATGTTTCTGTTAGTCCCACGACTTCTTTAAACTCATCAACACTATCATACCCAAATTCTTTGATAGTAGTATCATCTACTTGTTTTAAGAAATCTTCAACACTATCATATCCCTTAGGCACAATTGATCTATTAATCAAATTTCCGTCTTTATCGTAATTATTTTTAATTACTTCGTCAATTTCAGATCTATGAACAGGATTACCCGTACCCTTAACCCCACCACTCTCCAAATTCGAGATCCTACTCTGAATACTCGCCTTTGAGGCATCATGGGCTTCTTGGAATTTCCCGCTATAGTTCGTTCCAGTTCTAGCGACACTTCCATCTGGCAGTATTTCTACACCTTTAACGAATAGGGATACGGAGTCCGCACCTTTTGCTAATGTACTTTCAATTATATAATACTAGTAATTTTCATTAGCCTGAATTCATAAAAAATAATTTCTAAAAATTTATAGCATTTCTATCTAATAAAAAGCACTCGTTGCCTTTAGTCGACAATCAAGTGCTCTAAATTCAAATAATATTTTCTAAGAGTTTAATTTATTGATTATATAAGACATACACGGAACCAATAGCAATTTTCCAACAATATTATTTTGAATTAATAATTGTATTAAACGGTGCTTAATTCAAATACCCTCTATTTTAAGCCCTAAAATCAGTTAATCAGTACTAGATATTTTCAATATATCCCCTAATTCGCCTAACAGTTCTATGTTTTTTAAAGCCAACTCAACAGGTATGTCTTTCATTAACACGAATGGTAATTGTTTTGATCCTTTTAATAAGTCAAACAATCCCTTTTTGATGATAAATACCTCTTGTATTTTCTTTAAATCCATAGCCCCTCCTACTGGTGGACTTACCAATATAAGATTACACAGTTTTTCCTTAAACACTTCCTGTTCTTCGTCCACACAGTCAATATCTATCGCTCCGTCATTTATCCACTGTATAAAATTCTCACTTACTGTGGTTGCATAATTCGGATCCATAATCCCCGAATCAACTTGTACTAACTCTGTTGCGTTTTCATTTGCAGTCATTAACAGTATTTTGCCTCCACCATTACTTCCTACAGCAACATAACCCTTTGCATATTCATGGACTTCATATGTTTTATTCATTTCATCTATTATATCCACTCCAAATATAACGACTCCATTATCGGATACAAAGCCATTTGTATGCTTTAGTAATTGTTTATAAACATTAGGGAGTATTAATCCCATTTCCTCTTCAATTTTTTTAATTTCATTTTCATCAACTGAAGAATATAATTCGTAAGTTGACAATTTTTCAACATTTATCATTTAAATCCTCCTAATCCATCAAAATATCTATATGCTTCTCACATTACTTTTTTTGCTACTTTAAAATCTACATCCACTTCAATCATTTCTTTATAGCTAATATTAAATTCGTATATTATACCCGTACTAAAACCTTCATTCCTTCTTCTAGCTCTTTGAAGAACGAATATTATAGCATGTGGTTCACCAGAGGTAGATTTGAGTAATATTGATGGTGCTTGTCGACTGCTATAATTATTACCGCTTGTTTTAGCCCATATCTTAGCCCATTCATCTTGTATTGCGTGATGCGCTTGTACCAATCCATCATTTTTTGTATTCTGAAAACCTAGAGCACGATTCTTATTTGGACTCATTTTTTTATACAAGTCAACATCTTCAACAATATAACCTCCATTTTTAAGTTGACTCCTAGAGGACTTTTGCGGAAATGCAATACCGGCCCTTTCATTAATATTAGCATGGAGCTGTTCAGAAGTTAATTTGCCATATTTCCCTCTCAAATATTCTAATCTGGATTCTCCCGTACCCTTAGTGCACTTATAAAATTATAATTCTCTTTTCACTTTTCGTTCTAAAATCAAAAAAGTACTCTTCTTCTCTTGTAAAACAAGCAAGCACTAAGTTAAATAAACAAAAAAACAGACCAATCATAGTGTTATCTGACTATAATCGGCCTGTCTAACGTAGCATTATTACGTTAAATAATATCTATAATTCTTACTATAAACCAACATTTACCCTGTTTATATCTAAAACATCTGAGATACCTTTCTCATTCATTTTTTTAAGTAGGTACTCATAACCCTTTTCTAACGCCAGATTTCTTTCTTCTTCATAAATAGGAACAAGTGTATAAATATTTATATCTCCTTGTTCAACTTGAACTCTATCTAGTCCGAATTCTTTGGGACGACATACCATTATACATGATAATTTTGTATTCGATGCAAATGGTTGTGGGGGTTCTCCATTGGGAAGAATAACTCCTTCAGCAAGCCATCCATCATAAATATGTGGAATATGAGCTACTTTCCTTAACCATTCAAGAGGCCAATAATAGTTTTTGTCCTCCATATTCTCTTTCCCAACTACCCAACTCGAAGGCAATTTCAATAACAATTCTGCATATTTAAACTCGCTTTCTTCATTTGAATAACCCATAGGTACATCACTCATACCTGTAGTTACCATAGTTACAAAATCTTTATTCATTGACGGAGAAATTATATGGATATTGACTGAAACTTTACTACCAGGAACAATCTCAATTATAGTATTTTGGATAGTTCCAAAGTATTTAGTTACATACTCTAAGATTTCATCATGATAATCTTGATTATTATCATTTACTTCGGTTATAGTAGTATTCAATTCTTTTTGGTTCTCTAATAACTTTACAATTTCTAATTGACCCTGTTCCCTTGCAAAAGTTAATGCATCTATATCTTTCATGGATTCACCACTATATTTAACTTTTGTATCTATCCCACTCTCAATTAACAGTTTTGCAATATCAACATGCTCATTACTAATTGCACCAAACAATGGATTCCTTTCGGGCTCACTTGTGTCCATATCAGCTCCACATGACAATAAATATCTTACTATATCAATATGCCCTTCAGAAGCAGCTTCGTTTAATGCTCCACCACCATATACACCACCTAACGTATTTATATTTGACCCAAGTTCTACTAGTTTTTTTACTATATCCAACTTTCCTCTAGAAGCAGCAACATGAAGCCATGTCCCAAAAGGTGTCATCATATTTAAAAGTTCTTTATTAGAACCAATTAATTCAGCCACCTCTTCAACATTGCCATTTTTTATAGATGACCTGATTTCTTTTGCAACCTGCTTACTATCCATCTTAATTACTTCCTCCTTTTTGCAATATCTCCAAGTTTATTAAGCATTTCTAATATATCATCTCTATCTCCACCAGCATCTCTTACTTTTTTTAGGTTATCAACAACATTTCTAAGCGCTTCAATACCATGCTGACCTTTAACCCTATTGGGAGCCCAAACAAGATTTTCAAGTCCTAAAATCGGATCAATATCATATTCCTTTAATATCTCTTGCCCCTCTTTAACTAATTCTTTTTGGGCTTTTCCATTTCCCTTTTTAAATACAATATGATGCGCATGCGGATCATACATATCTTTTGGAGGATCTCCTATATTCTTTTTTAAATAAGCTCCATAATCAATTTTGTCTACATCCTTAGTAACCTTACCCGTACCCTTAACCCCACCACTCTCCAAATTCGAGATCTTACTCTGAATACTCGCCTTTGAGGCATCATGGGCTTCTTGGAATTTCCCGCTATAGTTCGTTCCAGATCTAGCGACACTTCCATCGAGCATTATTTCTACACCTTTAAAGATTGGGGATACGGAGTCCACACCTTTTGCTAGTTTAATTTCAATTATATAATACTTGTAATTTTTGTTAGCCTGAATTCACAAAAAATAATTTCTAAAAATTTACAGCATGTTTATCTATTAAAAAAGCACTCGTTGCCTTTCGTAGACAATCAAGTGCTTTAAGTTCATATGTTTTTAAGTAGCATAAATTTGTAAGATTTATAAGATCTGTAAGTTTGGTATTAACAGTACGACACCTTTTATATGTCATGACAACTACTACGTTAAAACTTACGAGTTTCTATCAGTTCGTTAGTTTAATATGCATTCCATGTGTTTTGAAGTATGCACTTTTTAATAGCCTATTCTTTTTTTCCACTGCAAATACACTTTATTTTCTATTCATCTACATATATGATTGTTACCTTTAACCAAGCACCACATTTTTTAGCATTCTCATATATAAAGTATAGTTTTAGCATTTATAAAGTTACTGTAATCCATTTCGTATATTTGCTTAATATCTTAAATTATTAATTACAACATATAAAAGTTGGTAATTAAGGATTCTTCAATCCATTAATAAAATCCTTAAAGCTATCAGCTATTTTATACGTATTTTCTTCTTCACTAGACTGTGGAAAATAAAAAGAGTGATCCCAATAATATACACCATGGTTTTCAGTATCTGTAATAAGTACAATTAACCCTGAACTCGGATCATCTCCTATGATTAAACTGGTCGGTAACATATCTTCTTCAAACTCTTCATAGCATTCACTTAAATCAAAAGTTTTTTTTACACCTATACCATACAAAACATCTAAAGGGATTTCCTGATTTAATTCTTTAACAAAAAATTTACTATACCTAACTTTCGAAGTACCTCCGTTATATTCACTTAAAAATTTTTTATAATCTTCCGGAAGTAAAAATCCTAAAAACTCTTCTAATTCTTCAATTGATTCTTCAGTTGCTTTACCAAAAGCATTTAAATTCATTTATTTCACTCCTATTTAATCTTTTAACTTCTTAGCTAATGACATTCCACCCATATGTCGAAATCTTCTATGCATCTCTTTACTAACTTCTTGCATTGTTGTTAAATCTTGATGATGGTGCCATGTGTTTTCATCTAATTTTGGTCCATTTGGAGCTAATTCATCAGCTTTAGCAAAATCAATGTCATATCTATTAAATTCACCTATCGGAACTTCTTGTCTTACCAACCCAGCAGATTTAAAGTCGGGAAAACCACCAGGATAAGAAACTCGATTTGGAGGAATCTCCCAATCAATATAAGTCCATATTCCTTCCTCACTAATTTCGATTTTCCCACCTTTTTTCTGCCATTTTTCAGGATCTCTAGAATATAAGGGTTTAGTAGATAATTGTTCCTCTGTAAATTTCACTATTTCTGGATTTTTACCCGTACCCTTAACCCCACCACTCTCCAAATTCGAGATCCTACTCTGAATACTCGCTTTTTAGGCATCATGGGCTTCTTGGAATTTCCCGCTATAGTTCGTTCCAGATCTAACGACACTTCCATCTGGCATTATTTCTACACCTTTAGCGAATGGGGTTACGGAGTCCACACCTTTTGCTAATGTATTTTCAATTATATAATACTAGCAATTTATGTTAGCCTTAATTCATAAAAAATTACTTTTTATAAATTCAACCCAAGTTTCTCGTTACCACATTTCTATATTATCTCAATCGTATCTTTTAAAGCTTCATTTACATTAATAGCCTTTTAAATAAAAAAACTGAAAGAGGATTTATCCACCTTCCAGTTTCTTCGTTCATTATTCTATCGGCCCCATAAATTGAGTAATTAAATAAACATGCTCGATAAGTTTGACTTTTTGTAAATTTTCTACTTTTTCTGGTCCACCTAGTGCAAGTAAAGGTGTGTAACCAAAACATTCATCTATTTCAAGCTTTCCGTATTTATTTAATGCCTGCTGATAATGCTTCCAATCCAATACTTTCTCTAAAAAATAATCATCTTTCGTATTTTTAAAGAAAAACTTGAATTTTCCAGCTACTACATCTACCGTACCTTTTCGATACTTAAGTAATAATAAATAGTTATTTTCCCACACAAGAATATCTCCCATACCTGTTGTAAAAATTGGGATAGCTTCTTCATAACGGATATAACTTTCCTTTAATATATCTAAATATTTTTCTGGGTTTATTGCTCTTAAGTATCCATTTAACATACTCCCAAACCCATAGCATTTCCATAAATCTATTATTTGATCTGGAACTTTCCCTGTATACTTTTCAATAACCTCTGTTGATGGTTTTTCGAAAGATATAAAATCATTTATATTTTCCATAGTATCCCCCTACTCCGATTTCAATCTAACATTAAGATATGTCAATTTTTTTCTTCCTCTGATAAGGTGTCAGCAACTCGTCTAATTTCCTTATCCACATTACCAATCCTGCTTTTCCACTGCGAACCTATTGATGAATTAATTCTAGAATCACCCATGCCAGTTATTTTTAATGGATTTCCACCCGCAATTTGATCTGGGTCATGTAATGCAGCTTTATCCTTTATCCACTTTAAAGCTTGCTCTTCTGCTTCCCTAAATGAAAAACCTTCTTCCATAAATTCATCAATTTTATCTTGCACAGCTTGTTTTCGTGTTAATCTTTGAGCTGAATTTGCTTGTTTTGATCTCCCATATTTTAAAAATTGGTTCCGATTCTAAATAAACTCATAAACTGTCAATTTTCCCAGTCCATCTTCTTGGTTTTTTAATTGTCGTATAAACTCATCTTCATTATGTTTCCGATTACGTTTAAATTCGATTCCAATTTCGTCAGTACGCGAGCTATTATTACCCACTCCGCTAGTTTTATTACTTCCTTCTAATTTACTATGCCCATGAGCAAGTTGATAAGCGTCATCCTTAGTTACCGTACTTGCCTTTGAAAACTTTCCAGTTACTTCTCCAACAGTTGAAGGAAGCTTCACTCCTATTCCAGTATCCACCATCCTAACCGTTACTGGAATAGGAGTATTTTTCATAGCATCTAGTGCATTCTTTAAAGTCTTATTTTCCCTAGGCGATTGTACCACATTATTTCTACGCTAAAACACAAAAAAGCACTTGTTGCCTCAAATAGACAATCAAGTGCTTTAAGTTTCATCTGTTTTTAAGCAGCATAAATTTGTAAGTTTTGTAGTAACAGTATGACACCGTTTATATGTGGTAACAAGTACTAAGTTAAAACTTACAAGTTTGTACGAGTTCGTTAGTTTAACTACTTTCTTTCGTTGAACTACTAAAAGAAAATTTCTATTTTCAATAAAACTACATTCTCGAACTGTAATCAATTGTAAATACCTTTTTATCATCTGATCCTTGAATTCAAATAAAAAGTTTTTAATAGAAATAAAAAAGCGCTTGTTGTCTTTCGTAGACAATCAAGCGCTTTAAGTTCATTTGTTTTTAAGCAGCATAAATTTATAAATTTTGTAGTAACAATATGAAACTTTTTATACTTCATAACAAATACTCTCTAAAAACTTACGAGTTTGTACGAGTTCGTTAATTTAATATACATTCCATGCGTTTATATTCATCCCACAGTAAAATGTCATCTCGCCTAAGCTCGTACTTCTTTTTCTATTCTATCCTTGCACGTAATACTCTATTTAAAGCAGTTACATAAAAACCTTGATAAGTATTCAACTTATCAAGGTTTTAGCTCTATAACTTATAATTTTCCCATAGTTTTTTTCTCATTATATGTGTCTCTAAATCTGCTAATCTAACAGGTATGGGTAACCGACTTTCTTTATTAATAAGCCTCATGACAATTTCAGTACTTGTCTCTAAATCAATCCAGTTACCACATGAAATAAAAATGGGTTTTACACTTTTGGTTGTTCTTAAAGCTCGACCATATATTTCATTATTAATGATAATATCCGTATACGATCCCTCTTGATTTTCAGGCATAGTAAAATCTACACCTTTAATCTTTAAATAACTTTTCGCTACACCAATTGTTGGTTTATTTAAATAGAAAGAAGCATGTGTTGCAATACCCATGTGTCGATAATGCAAATAACCATTCCCATCAAACATATAGATATCTGGTTGCTTAGTTAGTTTTTTTGCTGCAGCTTTAATTAAAGGTAACTCACGAAAAGCAAGAAAACCTGAAATATACGGAATTGTTATTTCTCCATAACTGTACACTTTTTCAACAACTTCATGTGTACTAAAATCAATGACTACAATACAGCATGTACCATACGTTTTACCATTTAATTCCCAATACGCTAAATCTACTCCTGCAACAAATCGTATTTCTTCTAATTCAAAGGTATTTCTAAGTTGTACTTTTGGTAAGAATGCACGCTGCTCATTTTTAAATTCCTCTATTAAAGGTTTTAATTTAGAATTATCCATTGCAATCACAGCGTAAATTTTTTTCAATAAATAGTAAATTCTCTTTGGTTGATTCAAGATTTTGTTTTTTTATATATTCTTGTTGATCCCACTCAGCGCAACATAAACATATCGCCGCATTTAAATTTCTCTTCATATTTCCCTCTCCACTTTCATACCAAATTTAGTGCATACCTCCTGTATGTCTTCTAACCATACTTCATTTAATGAATTACAACTCAACATTTCAACTGATTTTGTATAGTATTTACTTTATTATACTTTTGGCTCCCTACTGAATTTTTTAGCATATAATAAATCTGATTCACTTGGTTCTGTTTTTTGTTCTATAATATTCCCTTGTTCATCATACTTTTTAAAAGTCATCTCACGTCCGGCAATACATTCAGACTCATACTTTTTAGCCCTATTTTCAAAGAATTCAACCTGGTAGCCTTCTGCCGAGTTTTTATTCATATTTCCTATCCTTTTTATATTACCACTCGGATAAAATTCCACATATTTTCCTTGTTTAACACCATTTTCTACGTAGAAATAACTTTCTATATTCCCATTTTCATAAATATCGTAAGCTAATCCAGTAAATAATTTTTCTTTTCCATCATCAGTATACTCTACTATTCCTAAATCATAAGGCCCTCCGTATTCTAAGTACTCCTCAAACTCTAGGCCGTTCTGTATTATATATTCCTTCGTTAATATATCATTTAACATTTTTTGAAACCTCCGTGATTATTTCAAATTCATCTGTAAGATAAGCACAATGAGGACACCTTAGAAACATCATTCCAGCTGGTTTTGTTCTATTTTGACCCGTACGAATTACATTGATAACAAAATTATCCAAACCAGCACTTGGATTAGCCTTTAATGCTTTATTCAAGGCAATTACTTCAGCGTGTGAACCTGCACCTTTTGTAAATGTATATGAATCAATAACTTCTTGTGGCATAGAATCATATCTTGACTTTATTAAAGGATGGAAATCGGGCAATATTCCATCGTAGTCATTTATCGCATAATAAATTTTACCAGTTGTTTTATCATACACTCCAGCAAAGGCTGGACCAATTTTTTTCTTACTTATCCCCGTATCCTTTAAATTTTGCAATTCCTTAAGTGTTTCGCCGCGTAAGTTAATCCTATAATTCAATTCTTTCGAAGTAAATTTTCCATATTTATTACGTAAATAATCTATTCGACTATTACCCGTACCCTTAGCCACACTACCTTCCTTACTAACTCCTGAACCACCACTACCCTTAGCAAGTTGATAAGCATCATCCTTAGCTGCCGTACTTGCCTTTGAAAACTTTCCGGCTACTTCTCCAACAGTTGAAGATTCTATATAAGGAAGCTTCATTCCTATTCCAGTATCCACCGTCCTAACTGCTACTGGAATAGGAGTATTTTTCATAGCATCTAGTGCATTCTTTAAAGTCTTATTTTCCTTAAGCGATTGTACCACATTTTTACCCAAATTTGGATTAAAACCAGGCATTCCTTCTTTGAATTTTAATAATTTGGCTAAATCAGCTAATTCACTCGTGCCTTTGAATGCTTTTACTCCTTTTCCTAATAGCCCTACAGCTGGGATTGCATCTAATCCGCCAAAAATGATGTTTCCTGTTCGTTCTTCTTGGCTCAATTTCCGGTGTGTTCCCCAGTCTTCTCCGTCGATACCGCTTTTTATTTGTACAGCGCCGTATACAACTGCCGCAGCGGTTCCGAGTGGTGGACAAAGGATTGTTGTGATGATGATTCCTACGCCTATTCCTATGTCTCGCACCATTTCTAGTTTTTTCTGTTCATCTTCTATCGATTTGTATTCAAATCCTCGTGTGGATGGGACTACTTTCTTGTATTCTTCATAATTTAATTTTGCATCTGGATTTTGTTTTTTTAGTTCTTTGTATTCTGCCCTAAGTACGTTATCAAATGCAGGAGAATCTCTAAAAATATCTTCTACTGTTATTTTATCTTTCTTCTTCTGTATTGTTTGTGGTACACTTCCGTAGCCTGCATGCGCACCTGGTAATACTGTCGTTGTTGTAGAGCCAATTCGGTTATTTGTTTCAAAACTGAGAATAGATGTATCTCTCATTTTTTGAGCGAATTTATCCATTTCTACTAAAAAAGGTTTATCTATATGTTCAGAGACTAATCGCCCTGCTTCTCCGCAATATTTTTGTAATGTCGAATAGCTATCAAGTAATTCCCCGATTTTTTGCGATTGATCTTTAGGATTAAAATGTATACTACCATCCGAGTCTAAATCTCGTATTCTTCCATCAATTCTTTTTAATGATTCATTTGCTTCCCGTAATTTTATGAGTGCATCTTTTGTAATTCGATTCATACCATCCCCCATGTTTTGCCATGGTTCAGGTCTATATTTCACATCCATCTCGTTTTCATCCCCCCAGCCGTATGGTGATTTCTACAACTTACTTAATATTTCACGTAATTGTTCGTCCTTTTCAAGCATTTCTACACATACATTTCCTACAACTGTCGCTGACCTAGAATAGTGTTCAGCCAATTCTAGTGTTTTGTGTAATATATCAGGATATTTTTCAATTACTCTCATCGCTTCACCTTTTTGATAAAAATCACAGCTTAATAAACTCTCAATATTCGTTCCAATGACGTCTACATGGATTTTATATATATTTTCTAACTTCATTACTATATCAAGTAGTTCTTGAAAATTAACTAATACTTCTTCTCCACCACCAGAACCACTATCTCCCATTGATACTTGCATTATTGAATACCTCCTAACGAGAATTGTCTCGGGTCAATTAACTTTTTATATGGCATTTTTAACACGTCATACAATTTCTTATTAACCGCATAGAGGCTCACCCAGTCATATCGATTACGATCTACATCTATTTGAACGAAATCTTCTCCTTCAGTAAAATATAAGAAACATTCCCATTTTCCTCCTCTATTACTTCGAGGCCTCGTATACGTTTCTATCGCTATAACGTCTTTATTTGATAAATCTTTTTCCTCAAATGTTTGTTGTTCTGCCTCTGTCATTCTCTTTGAGAAAAATGTATCTTCTATTTCCCTCGGTTCTCTCAATAAGAAAGGAATGCGTGTTAATAATGAAAAATATACGTCCGGTTTTGGTATGTAGTCGATCTCGTATTTTTTATTTGGTTCTATTTCTGTCAATACAGCCACTCGGTCTTTATCCTCTTTTAAAAAGCCAATTAATACATTATTCATTCTCGTGTATTCATGACAATTTTCATATTCCTTTAATAGTTCAATTATTTGAAAAGCTGCAGGGGTAATTCCATTTTCACTTGTAAGTAGGCCTTTTTCTTTTAAACTCGTAGTTGCTTTCGTGACACATTCTGCATCAAGTAAAATAATTGCGTCACGGTTTGGCAATCCAAATATATCGGTAACCCCAGCTGCACCTGCGAGAACATATAATTCAGCAGGTGCAAAACTCATTTCTTTCCCCATTCTTTTATCCCTCGTTTCTCCATCACAGTTGTTTTATCTCCCTTACTTCCGATTTATCTCCGTACGTTTGAATGCTTTTATCTAACTCTTTCAAAGCTTTCGTATGTCCTTCAAATGCCTCTACCATTTCTGAATTATATTGAATGATCAAATCAAGATAACTTAAAAATGCATCTCTCGTTTTTCCATTCCATTTCGCACCTGTGACATATGCTTTTAAGTCTTTCGCTTGGTTTAAAGAATCCTTCATACCATTTTCAATGTTTTGTGCGTAAGAAATGGCACTTGCAGTGTTACTTCCTATAATTTCAACCTCTTTACCACTCATGTTGGTTCCCTCCATTCTTTGTATGCTTAATGGATAAGTTTTTCAAATTCCTTTTTCTTTTCTTCAAAAGCCTTGGTCGCTGCAGCGTATGCTGACGCTTTCTCCGATTCTGCTTTCGCTTTATATTCCAAATACTTTGCATAAGCTGTACTTTTTGCAGATCCAACATCGCTTAATGCACTTTTAAAATAGGATACTAATGTATGTAATTCTTCATCCTTTTCATGACGTTTTTGTTCAAATTCAACTGCCGGAATTTTATTAGCTTCTAAACCATTACTTTTACTCTCATAATCTCTCTTCGCTGATTCAGCATCTTGAATGAATTGCTTTAACTCTCTTTCTTTATCTTTTAAATAATCATGTAAATCATCATACCGATCTCGTTTCCTCGCACTTTCTGTAAAACCAGACGCATTTAAAAAAGCATTGTACAATTCATCTAACATCTTTCTCCCCCTTTAGCACAATAACTATGTAGTTAAATTCGTATATTTAAACATGAATATTCATTACATTAAGAATTAACAAATAATTATTTTTACATATTGCTATTTTATCAAAGGGATTTTAACATTTCCATATTTTATGAATGGCTTTCGCATTTTTCTTCAATAAAGTGAAACTTTAATCAATATGACTATGTATTTATTACCTTTTATCCAATTCATTCGTATTAAATCCTTGCTTGAGAGTAAGACCAATTCTTTCTTATTTCATAAACAACTATTTCTGGATAATCCCAATGAAGCGTACGAGTAGGCTCCCGGACTCGTTTTACTATTCCTTGGGCTGTTTTGTTTCTATATTCATTCCAATATTTTGGCTCAGTCGCTCTTAAAAGAACGATAGAAAAAGGATCTGATATGAATATCAGATCCTTAACTTTAATTTCTTAATACATACATCTTTTTACACGATAACTGGTTCGTACGTGCTCAAATTATCATACTCAGTTTTTACAATACTAGGTGGAATGTTAACACATCCTCAGATTCACCTTTTCTTGTAGCAGTGCATAATGTTTAATAAAATTAAAGCATATTTTTACTTACCAGACTTAATTTTTTCGTTATATTCTTCTAAAGTTAACCCTTTTTCTTTTAGATAAACGGCAACTTCTTTTCCTACATAACGATAGTGCCATGGCTCATACTTAATGCCAGTAATATTCTCTTTATCTTTTGGATAGCGGAGAGTAAACCCATATTCTGCAGCATTCTTATCTAACCATTTGAATGCATCGGTAGTTTCAAATTTTGCATTTAAATCTTCTACAGTATTTTGCCATTCAACTGAAATAATGTCTAACGCTAATCCAGTATGATGTTCACTTGCACCAGGATACTGAAGATATTCCAATGCCTTAGCACTAGCCTCTTTATCCGACAAGCCTTGAGATTTATAGCTTTTAACTGAAGCATCATAATAAGTTTGTTGTAATTTTATAGCTCGATAACCTGATCTTAAATAAAGATTGATTCCCTCTTTTTTTGCAGCTGCTACCATATCCTGATAGGAAGTTGCAATTCTACTATCTATTTTCATATTTGGCTTCGCATTTTGGGTGATACTTGTTAATTCAATTCCTAGTTCCTTTGATAACATATGCTCTCTATTTACAAGGATAATTCTCCAATCATTAACATCAGAGATAGGTAAAACATCTTTTTTCTTCGCATGTATTTCATTTTTATTTTTATCGTTATTATTAGTAGTTGCCTGAGATGTTTGCTTTCCACTACAAGCAGCAAGACTCCATCCCATTGCTAATACCAATGCTAAAATTATAAATTTTTTAATTGTATCTCATTCCCTTTTTGTTTATTAGTCTTTATACCAATTTCCCAACACGTCTCTAGGAATCTCCTTGAAATCCTTCAAAGAAACGGGACCGACAAATTTTTTAATTCCATGTTTTTTAGAATTTTCATCCGAATAATCTTTTAAAAATTGAATTTTAAATTGTTTCTTACCATCGGCATAGTCGGTTACTGTCGGTACGATTGCCGCTTGTCGTATACCAAAAGTCTTATCTTCATACTTAACAAATTGTACATAAGATAATCCTCCAACTAATGTTTCTAATTTTTCTTGCGCAGAAATAAGATTTCCAAGAGAATAATAGATTAGCGTTTCATGTCCATCTTTATTTTGTTTCCACTCAATTGGTTGAATTACATGTGGATGATTTCCAATTACTACATCTACACCTAAATCTGTTAAATATTGAGCAACTTCTTTTTGTTGCTTTGAAGGTGTTGAGGTATATTCTACTCCCCAATGCACCATAACAATCACCATATCAGAGCTACTCTTTGCCTTTTCCACATCATTTTGTATCGCTTTTTTATCAATTAAATTTAAAGCCCAAGACTTATCAGCTGGAATTTTAATTCCATTCGTACCATATGTATAATTTAGTAACGCAAAACGAATACCATTTTTTGTAATCGTTTTTATTTCATTACGCTCGTTTTTACTCTCATTAATACCTACCGGGATAACATCCGGATATTTCTTCCAGTATTCTCTTGTATTCGCAACACCTTTAATACCCATATCCATAGCGTGATTTGTCGCTTGCGTCACTATATTGAATCCAGTGTCCACTAAAGATTGGCCTACTTCTTCAGGTGTATTGAAAGTCGGATATCCCTGTACTTTTAAATTATTTCCGGCAATCGGAGTCTCCTGGTTCACTATAGCAAGATCACTTGATTTAACAGCTTTTTTGATATTTTCATAAATATAATTATAATCATATGAACCGTCTTTTTGTTTGCCATCTTTAATTACTGCGTCATGATATAAATTATCACCCGTAGCTATTAAATTCACAACCGATTGTACTTTTTTATCTTCCGTAAAATTAGGAGACTGTTGGATAGGACTTTTATCTACCCAATTCGGTGCTTTTAATGATGTATCTATATTGGATTCAGCCGGTGGTAACGAAGCTTTAGATGTCTTAACATCAGTATTACCACAAGCGGTTAAAAGCACTAAAAAAATAAGACATACTAAAAAAAACTTTTTACTTCTCTGTAAAGTATCTAACATGTGATCCTCTTTTCTGTTTTATTCCTTATAACCTGTTCTAACAAATCATTCTTTAAAAAAACGTATTTTGGTTTTACCCTTAATTATGGAAGGACACTCTATTACACCTGCTTCGGAATATACTAATAATTGTTTTCCGCTTTCTAGCAATCTATCGATTCCATCAGAAGTAATAGATTACTAGAAAAAGATGATCCATCAGGATGTCGACTAGTTTGATATACCTATTCCAATTGCAATAACTCGTTTAATATTTAAACAAGATAGGAGAATCGTTCATATAGCCTCTTCTCTCGCTTTATGTTTAAGGTGCCTCCAAAAAAGGGATCGTTGCTGTACCCCTTTGCATAGTGCGAAATTTTTGTAACTAATTTCTTTCATTCAAGCGACAAACATTATACCGATAACAATAAGTAAGACCCAAGAACTTATTTTACCAATATACGAAAAAAGTAGCAATCTTTTGTCCCATATAAAGAAGCCCATTAGGAGAAATGAACGAGAGATTCATTCTATTCAATTCCTTCATTGATTAATAAAAAAACAAGCCACCCAACTATTGGATGGCTCTATACTATAAAGAGAATTTGTTATTGGATTACTTCAATTTCCCTTCAAAAACAATCTTCCTACCGCACGGCTCAACTACTGTTTTGCCGTCTTTCTTTACTTCATGAAAGATTGGCTCTTCCATACGACGAGACGGAGCGTAGCCTTCTTGTTCCATACGTGCTAAGCAGTCTGTAATTGTTTCATTTTCAAGTACTTCAAATTTCTTTTTATTAGGTTGTTTTGTCATGCCCTAACCTACTTTCTATTTTTCTTGATGCAAATTGATTTTTCATGTAGACCATATATAACATTGCGAGAATTCCCATTATAATCATAACCGCAATAAAAAAGCTTGTATACTGTATTTTTTCTATAAATACGCCGCCTAATACAGGTCCCATAATACTTCCTAAACTAAAAGCGATTCCGGATAATATATTACCTGCCGGTAGTAAATGTCTCGGTAATAAATCAGTCATAAATCCAAGCCCTAAAGAGAAGCACGATCCAATAACCATACCCGCTAAAAGCATGCAGGCAAAGACGATCCAGTAATATTGATCAAATACGGCGGCAAGTAGAAAAATGCCCGTACTTATGCTAAACGTCCACGTTAATATACGGTCCCTTCCGTATTTATCACTCAATATACCGAGCGGAATTTGTGTAATAATACCCCCAACTGCAAATGCTGGTAATAAGAAGGATACATCTGAAACAGACCACCCTTTACGAAGTGCGTATACTGGTAAGTTACTGTTTAACATTGCTTCAAGTACGCCATATGCAAGTGGTCCTAGCAGTGCAATCCATCCTAATCCAACAACTTGTTTATAACGAGAAAATGATGATTCACTCTTCACTTCTCTTTCATCTTGCGCTGGGAATGCATTTTTTGTTGGAAGTAGTAAAAGCCAACCTATTAAACAAAGTAAAGTAGATATAATAAATGGCGTTGCAAGACCGTACTGCACAGTGCTTGCTAAATACGGGCCAACGGCAAAACCAATTCCGAAGAATACACCGTATATCGATACTTGTCTCCCTATTTTACTTGGGTCTGATGTTGTCGTGATCCACGTTTGTGTTCCGACATGAAGCATATGATCTCCGACTCCAACTAGAAATCTAAGGATAAACCATACCCAAAACGAAAATGTTTGTGTAAAAAAGAATAATGAAATAATAACGAGAAACCCACCTATAACAATAATCGGCTTCATTCCAAACCTTTGCATCGGTTTTTCAAGAAACGGCGAAATGACTAATATCCCAATGTACAATGCCGTCGCATGAATACCATTAATACTTGAACTAACCCCTTCTTGTTCAAAAATCATTGCAATGGCCGGTAAGAGCATTCCTTGTGATAAACCCGAGATTGCTACAATCCCAACCATAATCCAAAAAGTAAAACGCATTGACATCCCTTTCCCTCTCCTTCTCACGCTTCCACTTTTCATTATAAACTTTTTCTGCAAATGCGTGTACGAATATTCGCAATAAAAAACAAGCTAAAAGAATGAATCTTTTAGCTTGTTACCTTATCCTTCCCAAACTTGTGCTTTCACATTGTTATGAAATTGCTTAAAGTATGGATGTTTATAAAAAGCAGTTTCATATAAGTATTGCTGTGTGTTAGCGATTGGTGGCTGCGGATATTGCATTTGTAAAGGAACTACAGCTGGCGAAACTTGCATATACAGCGGGTTTATCATCATTTTTGTATATGCGTAATGATTATATGGCGAATAAGCGATGAAAAATGGTTGATGCATTGATAATCTCCCCTTTTACCTACAATGTTATAGTATATGCAATACCTTTCATTTCGGGGATTATTTCTGTTCTAACCAATTCTCTACATGTTTTATAAATACATCTAAACAATCAATAAACGGCGAGTGTCCGCAATCTTCTAATACCTTCAACTCTGCATTTGGCAAATGTTTCGCTAATTCCTCACCGACTACTTGGGGTACGACATAATCTCTATCACCTTGTATGACGAGTGTTGGCGCTTTAATACGATGAATTTGCTTACTTCCCTCTACAACCCCATTATGTTCATCTGAAATATTAAATGTAATGAGCGCATAATTCACATCTACGAAATTACGTTGCGTTAACATATCATCTAAATACTTTTCATAACGGTCCGGTTCAGGTTGGTTATGCGTATATATTAATAGATTCCATACTGTACGGTAATATAGTTTGTTCATATTTTTTATCGCGTCTAATACTGGAGCGATTTGTACTGGATCTTGTGCAATTTCTTCTTTCGTCTTTACTAAACTTGATACAATCGGCTGCCCATTCGTATCTTTTTTAAAGATTGGGTAACCTTTCATTCCTACTGATTCTACTAAAATTAACTTTTCTACAAAAGTTGGGTGATTCGCTGTAAATTGCATCGCAACGCCACCACCCATTGACCAGCCCATTAATGAGAATTTCTCTAGCTTTAACTCGTCGATAAATAATTTTACATCTTCTGCAAAGTCTTGTAATGAATCTATCGATTGATTATACGTTGATTGTCCAAATCCTCTTAAATCAAGAGCGTAAATATGATATTGATTTTGCAATTTTTCAATGACTAAATCCCAATGTTGTGACGATGTCATGTTCCCGTGAATGAGTACAAGAATATCTGTATTTCGCCTTCCAACTTCCTGATATGCAATCGTTTCTCCGTTCGATAGTGAAACAAACTCCATTGTTGCAGGCTTAATCATCACAAGTTCCCCCATTCTATTTAATAGAAAGAAAATTCTTTACTTAATTAAAGAATAGCACGTAGAATGTACGTTCGCAACATAAAACCTATAAGAATTTTTTACATAAATCAACATGTCTATTACTAGACAATTATTATAAAAAAGTATATAGTTAGCTAGGTAACTAATTTGAAAGGATCAAAATACATGGACGAAAAACAACATTTTTTTCACATCGTCAGCCAGACTTCTCGAAAGTTTACGAAGAAATTTAATGAACGTGTATCTCCAACAGGGTTATTTAGTGCGCAATGGGCTGTTATTTTCCGCATTAATCAAACTGGTTCTTGTACGCAAACAGAATTGTGCCAGTATTTAAATGTTGAATCACCAACGATGACTCGTACGTTAACACGTATGGAAACGATGGGATGGATTATTCGTACAGAAGGTAAAGATCGCCGTGAGAAGCTCATTTCTTTATCCGAAACAGCGATAAAGATGATTCCAATATGGCAAGAAGAAGTTGATACTTTCGAAGAAAAAACGCTAGAAGGTATTAACGAGGATGATTTACATCAAGCATTTCAAGTGTTACAACAAATTATTAAAAATTTAGATTAAATTGGAGGGATGACGATGCAAAGTGAGAAACTTTGGACGAAGGATTTCCTCGGAACTTGTTTTAGTAGTCTATTTCTCTTCTTAACATTTTACATGCTTATGACTACTCTGCCTGTCTATGTAATAGACGGCCTAAAAGGAAAACCTGAGGAAATTGGTTTAGTTGCAACTGTGTTTCTTATTTCTTCTGTTTTATGTAGACCATTCACAGGAAAATGGCTCGATGATTTAGGAAGAAAGAAAATATTATTTATTTCACTTTCATTATTTTTAGCCGCTACTGTTATGTATTTCGGTGCGCAAAGTTTATTCTTATTACTTGCCCTTCGCTTCTTACACGGTATTGGGTTCGGGATGGCAACGACAGCTACTGGTACGATCGTAACTGATGTTGCGCCAGCTCATCGACGAGGCGAAGCACTTGCATATTTCGGCGTATTTATGAGTCTGCCGATGGTAATTGGTCCTTTTTTAGGTTTAACAATTATTTCTCATTTTTCGTTTACTGTGTTATTTATCGTTTGTTCCGTATTTTCATTACTTGCATTTTTATTAGGACTACTTGTAGATATTCCACACGAAGCACCTGTTAGCAAACAAAAACGTGAAAAAATGAAATGGAAAGACTTAATCGAACCATCTTCTATTCCAATTGCACTTACAGGATTTGTTTTAGCCTTTTCTTATAGTGGTATTTTATCCTTTATTCCTATTTATGCGAAAGAACTCGGTTTAAGTGAAATTGCAAGTTACTTCTTTATTTTATACGCACTTGTTGTTGTCATTTCTCGTCCATTTACAGGAAAGATTTTTGATCGCTTCGGTGAAAATGTACTCGTTTACCCTGCTATCATTATTTTCACAATCGGAATGTTCATATTAAGCCAAGCACAAACTTCATTTTGGTTCCTTGGCGCAGGTATGCTAATCGGTTTAGGTTACGGAACATTAATTCCGAGTTTCCAAACGATTGCGATTTCTGCCGCTCCAAACCATAGACGTGGTTCTGCGACAGCTACGTATTTCTCATTCTTTGATAGTGGTATTGGCTTTGGTTCTTTCATTTTAGGTATTGTCGCAGCGAAATCCAGTTATCATAATATGTATTTTATCGCAGCTATTATCGTTGCGTTCACTTTACTTTTATATTATGGATTACACGGACGAAAACAAAAATTCAAGAAACAACCTACAGACGGAAAAATTTCCGCTTAACGTTAATAAGGAAAGTAAACTTCCCCGTTTACTTTCCTTATTTTGTATTTCTTTCAAGACGAGCGTATACTTATAGTAGAAATAAAAAGGAGGGCCATATATGAAACTAAAAAAATCTCCCCTACTCTTACTTATACTAACATTCATATTTGTAATTACAGGGCTTGGGTTTACTTACTTCAAACAAAATAAAACGACCCCATCAAAACATAATGTGACAAAAGAAAACTGGTTAAATGACCCTTACTTACGTTGGTCATATACCCATATGAAAGAATTCACTTTAGTTAATAACGTAAAAAACAATCCTGACCAAATTGCTCACTTCCCTTCCGCATTGCAAAACTTAGACGATTTTGCTGTGGAGCGTAGATTCGGAAATACAACTCCTCTAAAAAAACTTTTAGACGATAACAAAACAGATGCTTTTGTCGTTGTACATAATGGACAACTTGTTTATGAACGATATTTCAATGGGTATAAACAGAATGAACCTCATGGTATGGCATCATTAGCAAAAGTCTTTACCGGGGCGATTATACAATCTCTCGCTGAAGAAACACGTATTGACTTAGAAAAAACAGCTGACACTTACATAAAAGAATTAAAAAACACACCGTTCGGTAATGCCACACTTCAGCAATTAATGGACATGCAAGTGTCAGCAGAATACCCGACCCACGGGTATGAGCAGCCTGGGCTAGAAAATCAAGATGCACAATTATATTTAGCTAGCAATATTTTACCCCGCGGCAAAAACTACGACGGTCCGATGAAAATTTATGATATGTTACGAGAAGCCGAAGAAACTGCACCGCCTGGTTCTTCCTTTTCTTACAATAACGGATCAACAGAAACGCTCGCTTGGATTATTAGAACTATTACTGGTAAATCACTAGCTGAAAATGTAAGTGAACGAATTTGGTCTCAAATTGGTATGGAAGAAAACGCGTATTACGTTACAGATGAAACAAAAGTAGAACAAGCTAGTGCTGGATTAAATGCAACTGCTAGAGATATGGCGAGATTCGGGCAATTACTATTAAACAACGGGGAATATAATGGAAAACAAATTCTCCCTTCTTCTATTACTGAAGATATAAAAAATGTCCAAGAAGGTGAACTTGCAATTGGCCCTGGAGCTTCCATTTCTTATCATAATCAATGGTGGATTCCGCACAATGAACAAGGTGCTTTTGAAGTGTTAGGTAGTTACGGACAAACACTTTACATCGATCCGAAAGCAAATATGGTAATCGTTCATTTCTCTTCTAACGCAACGCCAAGTAATGAAATACATTCGGTTTACTCAAATATGTATGTTGATATTGCACATTATTTAGAAAAGCTTCCACAGTAGTGGAAGCTTTTTCTTGTTGGGATATTTTATTTATACTCCTACATATTAGAAGATACTGAAAGAATAACTGCTTAAAACACGCCTATCAAAATTTATATAAGCAGTTTACATGTTTAATTAAGTGTTTAACTAATACATCCACACCTTTTGGAGAATTCGTTAAAACACTTCCCTTACAAAGATTGTCTGTTCATATTGGTCGAAAATTTCTTCTATAGATGAAAATAAAGTTTCTTCCGGGATGATGAACTTTATTTTTTGACCATTTTTTAACATAAAGGAAATTGTTCCATTATCATTAAAACCTGTATGAAACGTTCCTCGTTTATTTAATACTACCTCTTCAATTGTATTTATTTCAATTGAAAAGTTATTCTTTAATTGCAAGAGTTCATGTACATCGCCAGTATGTATTTTTGTATCTATTTCAGTTTCTAAGTTTAATTGTTTTTTCTCAATTTTTTTGAACCAGAGCAAAAACAATAGCTCTGAAATACCAGGTAATTGTTTTTTATAAGCATGTCGACTATGAAACTGTCCGCCAATCTTTATAAAATATATACAGTCACCTGTAATAAAAACTTTATAATACATATCTGCCGTAAACATTTTAGGCTTTAAAAGATAAAAACTTTTGATCATAATTCCCCCATCAATTTTAAATGTATTTGTATAAACATTTTTAGCTAGATTTGTGCTAAAACATATTTCTCATGTAATGCAACACTATTGTATTGAATCTCCTCTCCCTTTGCAACAGTTGCTTTAAAGCCAGCTAGTAACCTTTCTCTATACTATCCCTATAAGTGCTACCCCATTTCCAACCGTTTTCTTCTAGTATATTAAAAGCAGAATCTGATACAAGGCTCTATATCAACCTATCAATAAATTACCACCCTATAAATATCTGAATTTTCTTTATATTGGAGGTTATCTCCTAAACAACCTCGAATAATTGTAATACATATACATAAGGAGGGTGATCTATTTTGTTTCGTTCCTTTACAAATGGTTGCGTCGCCTTGGTGCAACGCTTCTTGCCAGAACCGTTTATTTTATCATGTTTACTAACTGTTTTTGTTATCTTCTTTGGTATGTTTGCGACTCACCAAACCCCTGTAGAAATGATTAATCACTGGGGTAATGGAATTTGGGGACTCCTCGCCTTTTCTATGCAAATGGCACTTGTACTCGTGACTGGATCTGCTTTAGCAAATGCTCCTCTTATTAAAAAGGGATTAACGAAAGCTGCCAGACTACCAAAAACGAATGGACAAGGCATTATTGCCATTTCAATTGTAAGTTTACTTGGTGCATACATAAACTGGGGCTTTGGAATTGTTGTATCTGTTTTATACGCAAAAGAAGTGGCAAGGCAGCTGGACGGATTAGATTATAGACTAGCAATTGCCTCTTCTTACTCTGGATTTCTCATTTGGCATGCGGGTCTTTCTGCCTCTATCCCTCTTACGTTAGCAACAGGCGGTGAAACGTTAATTAAAACGACTGCTGGAAGTATTAAAGAGGCGATTCCAATAACAGAAACGTTATTCTCACCATACGCTCTCGTTCCAGTTATTATTTTTCTCATTACGATGCCTCTCATTAATAAGGCGATGCATCCAGATGAAAAACATACGATCACTGTAGACCCTAGCGTGTTCCATGAAGAAGCCGCTGCTCAAGAAGTAGAAAAAAATACATTCGCTGAAAAGATGGAAAATAGCATTATTATTACACTTTGCGTTGGATTGTTAGGTCTCATTTATATTTTCAATTACTTTTATACGAAAGGTTTTAACCTTACTCTCGATATCGTGATTTTTATGTTATTAATTGCAGGTCTTATTTTCCACAGTACTCCGATTCAGTATATTCGCGCTTTTTCAGACTCTACGAAAAGTGCTTCTGGCATTTTACTTCAATTTCCGTTTTACGCAGGAATTATGGGCATGATGATTGGAGCAAATAGTGAAGGACTTTCACTTGGAGGAGCTATTTCTAATTTCTTTATTAGCATTTCAAATGAAACGACTTTTCCGCTCTTTACATTTTTAAGTGCTGGCATTGTTAACATTTTCGTTCCATCTGGCGGCGGTCAATGGGCTGTGCAAGCACCAATTATGATTCCAGCTGGCGCTGAACTTGGTGTACCTGCTGCAAAAACAGCAATGGCAATTGCATGGGGCGATGCTTGGACGAATTTAATTCAACCTTTCTGGGCATTACCAGCATTAGCGATAGCTGGTTTAGGTGCTCGTGACATTATGGGATTTTGTGTTGTGAACTTACTATATGCGGGTTTTATCATTAGTCTATGCTTCTTATTTATTTAAACGAAAAGCTAGTTTTATACTAGCTTTTTTACATAATAAATCATTTATTTCCCATGCAATTTATAACTGTATTCCACTCTATGTCCTTAAGATATAATGCCTCAAATGCAAAAAAATCTTCGCAAATTTTTCCGATCAAGTGTGGATGTTCACTCAAAAAATTCCACTGTAACGCTTTAGGAAGAAAATATGTTTCATATTCTTTACTTCCCCGTACTACCTCATCAACTTCTCTTTCACAAATTCCTCTTATCAAGTAGTCATTTCTTAACTCTATTTGAATTTGCTGAAATGTTTTACTACATTTTTTCAATTGAAGTAAACACGTAACATACTTCCGAAAAAGTTCGCCGTCATACTGAATACAGTTTATAATACGGTCGACTTCATTCATAATGTACGAGCCTTTTCTTCTATTTGTAATAACCATTTTTCACGCTTTGATACTTTACTCGTTTTCACAGATTGAAACACTGAACGTTTTATATCGCGAATGCCACAAAAACGTAAAACACCTCTCTTCATC
Organism: Bacillus sp. FSL K6-1218; assembly: GCF_038006445.1. NCBI lineage: Bacteria > Bacillati > Bacillota > Bacilli > Caryophanales > Bacillaceae > Bacillus > Bacillus sp. FSL K6-1218. The sequence goes on from NZ_JBBOVE010000001.1 coordinate 3,289,189, forward strand.
ATAATCCAATCTGCTGATCGATATAACAATGCGACGTACCATAGAGGCGAGTCTAACGTATTAATAACCCACGCTTTTTTCCCTTGCAATAATCCTTTCGGCAGAGCCCCTTCATATTTATAAGCAAATCCAGCTACGAAAATACGATCGATAAATCCTTTTAAAATTGCTGGCATCCCCCACCACCATATTGGATAGATGAATAGAAGTGTATCTGCTTCTTCTACTAACGTTCTGTACCGAGCTGTTTCTTCTTCATTTACTAAATCACGTCTTTTCTTCTCTTCATTAAATACGAGGACTGGATTAAATTGTTCTTTGTATAAATCAAGTACGGTAACTGAATGATTTGTTTCCTGTAGTCCTTTTTGTACATGATTGAAAATCGCCGCGTTAAAACTTGAAGGATTAGGATGAGCGTATACAATTAGTACGTTCACTACAAAACAACTCCCTCTATAAGTTAAAGTTACCCCTTCTTTAACAATTTCTCTACAATTTGTACGTTTTTCGAACTTTGCAACAATCGATTCAATAATATAAGTAACTCTTCTTTTTCTAAATCTTTCAGTTTCTCTTTAACTGCACTCTCACCAGCACCTTGAATATCATAAACAACTGCCGCCATATGTTTACAATAATTTTCATAGGGACACTCACAGTTACTTTCTGAAAAATCTTCGAGATCGATAACTACTTCATAATTCCCTGCATTACCCGTCACAAAAGCAAATACTTTATTATCATGTACTTCAACATCTTCTACATGCCCATCTTCATAATATTCATATCCTCTATCAATAATATATTTCGGAATATGCTTATATAGTTCTTTTATTAAATAAGCATACATAACAACACCTCTTCCTTTAATTCCCTTTTGACTTCCACAACCCCTGCATGTTATTCTAATAACTGTCAAATAGCAAGTCTATATGACAAAACGACTGACACCTATTCGGCGAAGGTGTCTCTTTTCATTTGCAGCCGATATGAATTGCCTCTTTCAGGCACATTCAATTTTTGACACTACACACTCAACACCATTCCCTGTATCAGGCTGCTTTAGCAGTCTTTTACTCTACATACTCCGTTATTTTAAGAAAAAAAGAGAGCTTAGCTCCCTTTTCTCGCCTTATACAATACCCCTTTTTCAGCATAGAGATATTCATCAGCTAATGTAATTTTCCCATCCAGTTTTAGTTCGTCTAATAATCTTGATAAATAAAATTGATGCAACATCTTTTTCGTGAATTTTCCTTCATGATGCGAAACGATATGTTCTTGAATATCTAACAATGATATTGGCTTATCTTGCTCTATCATATATTCATAAACTGTACTACGCAGTTTTACGTATTTTTCGAGTGTCACAGTAATGCGCAACCCCTTTCTTCTTAATATAAATTTTCGTAATCGGTTTTTTTGCAATAAAAAAACCTCTCCGATAAGAAGAAGTTACGTATATATCTTCGTCTTATCTCCCAGAACAAATATGTTCTGCTGGAATTAGCACCTGCATCGCGGTTGCTGGGTTTCATCGGGCCAGTCCCTCCACCTCTCTGGATAAGAAAATATTCACTTAATTCTTACTATACGTAATTCCACTTTAATTGTCAAACAAATATAATAAATATAACAAATTATATTTTCTTCCTTACTGTTCATACTACCCATATACGAACATGCAAGGAGGATTATGAAATGCATCAAAATGCTCGCGGATATGTACAAGATTCTTTTCAATCATTACAAGAAGCTAAAAATTGTTTAGAAGAAGCGCTCGAAACAGTTGAAAAAGATTTTAATCGTGCTCGTATTGAACAATCACTTTATGCTGTTGAACAAGCTATTCAACGTTGCGAGTACACCGTTCACATTTTAGAAAAAGATTAAAAACTTCCCATCAATTGATGGGAAGTTTTTTCAAATGGCATACTTCATAATTATTGCCGTTATGATTAAAAAATATACAGAATTAGCAATTTCTAAAATTCCTACTTTTATAATAGAAATTTTTTTGCCATACAACACAATTGCTCGAATGACACTTGGTATAAAAATAAGAGAACACCACGGATTAATCACAAATATGATTATCGTTAATACGATATGATATCCCCAAGATATAAGACGATACTTCGGGTTATTTTTTTCACGAATCATCGTTTTCACATAGAGCGTACTACCTAAAAAGTATAAAAATGAAATAAGTGCAATGAATAAAGCTGTATGATCGATTTGCTTCATTGAAAAGTAATAACTAATTAACCCACCGATACAAAACACAATGATTGCACAAATATCATTTAATAGTGCTCTTTCATTTTTTTGACGGGCGTAATACATATTCACTATAAATAATGGAATCATTACTATTAAGAATAAAAGAATTCGCCACTCATATAATAAAGAAATCGTCCCAAATAGGAACGCAATGCTGAAATAAACAATGGCAGCTTGTAAAAACTCTTTTTTTCGTCTTTGCTTTATGTACGTAAGAAATGGATACGTGGCTAAATAGATAAAGAACCACGCTAAAAACAATGGAATATGATAAATAGTAGGTTTTCCAAGTATGACACTTAATAAAAAAGGAATAACAAGCATAGCCCATGCACCATGTTGCTTCGGAATAACTAACTTCATTAACTATACACCTCCCTTTTGAAAGAAGTTCTCACCTACAATTATACAAATAATTTTATATAATAACGGATGTATATTAAATCGATTTTTTGACAAAAAAATGCTCCTTACAATATGTAAGAAGCATGAAAGAGGCAAACGAATATGTAAGTCGCGACCCTACCTTATATGAGTATGCTTTTCTATGTCACGTTATGCTCATCTAATATACCGTATTTCTTTTTAAATCTTGTAAGAATCGTAATCCATGAAGTACTAAATAGTAATAAGAAAATAACATTCGAAATCGCATGGCTCAAATCAAAGTAAAAACTTGCGATATAATACGAAATGACAGTTTCCCACGTTGCTTCTCGTATAAAACCGAGAAGGCCCCAGAAATTCATAATCCAGCCAAATAAAAAGCCAACAATTACTCCGTAAAGAAGTCTTCCCCATAGCTTTTTCATAAAAAATGTATTACGAAGTAAACCTGCTATAAAACCAATCATACCCCACGAAAACATTTGCCACGGTGTCCATGGACCTTGTCCTAAAAAAATATTAGATACAATTGCTGCTGTAGCACCAATCATAAAACCAGTTTCACTTCCAAATACAATTGCAGAAACGATAATGACAAAAGAAGTTGGTTGTACACTTGGTAAAATAGAAAATGGCACCCGGCTTACTGCTGCAATTGCCGCTAATACAGCAACGAGAACAATTTCACGTGAAACAAACGCCTTTCTTTCAAAACGGATATAGAAAGGTAACATAATAACCGCTAATATAAACAAACTACTTAACATGTAATAACCGTCCATGACAAGTGTCGTAAAGAGTAATGTGCCGATTATTACTGCAAAGATACATATTATGAATGCAACATATCTTTTGGACAAGCTTCGTACACATCCTCCCACGTTAATGCATATGGCAATTCTTTTCGAATGAATCGGTTAATAGATGTTGTATAAAAGAAGTTGCCGCTAAAAAATTCTTTCGGTGCATCATTCATAATGACTGTTCCATCAAATAACATCATACATTGATCAACGTATTTCGCTGCAAATTCAATGTCATGCGTCGCCATTACAATTGTTGTTCCTTCTTTTTGTAGCTTCCTAAATAGCTCTCCTACTCTTTCTTTCTTCCATGGATCTAACCCCTTTGTCGGTTCATCCAGTAATAATAAAGTCGGCTTTGATAATAACGTCGTACATAACGCAAGTAATTGTTGCTCTCCTCCGCTACAATCGTGCGGATGGCGTTCTTTAAGCGAATACAACCAAAACTGTTTTAGCGTATCTTCTGCTATTTCTTTTCCTTGTTCTCCATATAATTCACGTGCACGTTCATAAACCTCGTCCCATACTGTATCAAATGTAAAATGATAATACGGATGCTGCGATACATACCCAATACTTTTAAATCGTTCTTTCGAATCAATTTTATGTATCACTTTTCCGTTCCACTTTACTTTCCCTCTTCTCGCTTTTTGTAATCCTGCTAAAATCGTTAACAGTGTAGACTTACCTGTACCATTCTTCCCAACGAGTGCTACCCATTTTCCTTTTTCAATCGAAACTGATAAATCACGTAAAATAAGCGGACTATTTTTTTCATATTGGAACGAAATATGCTCTGCGCTTAAAATTACCTCTTGCTTTTCACTTTGTGCTATTGGCTCATTTACATATGATATCGCTGCAAAATCATTCATTTTCATTTGCGCCTCTCGCACTGTAAACGGAATATCTCTCACATTCCACTCTAAAAATAGCCTTGGAATTTGCGGAATAAATGGACGGAATGTTTCTACTGCCCACATATCCGTAATAACAATTTTAGGACTACCATCATACATAATACGGCCATTATCCATACAAACAACGCGTGTTGCAAGCGGGATAACTTCATCTAAGCGATGTTCACTTAAAATAATCGTAATTCCAAGTTCTTCATTAATCCGTTTTAATAATCCTAAAAATTCTTTTGCAGCGATTGGATCTAACTGCGCTGTCGGTTCATCTAATAATAGCAATTTCGGCTGCATAACTAATACCGCAGCTAAATTGACAAGCTGCTTCTGCCCACCAGATAACGTATGAACAGATTGATGCAATAAATCTTGAAATCCTAAAAAGCTAATAAGCTCTGCTATTCTTTTTTGAATAATATGTGATGGTAATCCGATATTTTCTAAAGAAAATGCTAATTCTTGAATCACTGTATCCATAACAATCTGGTTTTCTGGGTTTTGAAATACCATCCCAATTTCTTGGGCAGATAACAAATCAGCTACTTCCTCTATTAAAACACCCTCATAAAATATCTCTCCAGAACGCGTACCAATTGGAAGTAACTCCTTTTTAAAATGTTTTAATAACGTCGTCTTCCCAGATCCCGATCCTCCAGCAAGTGCAATAAACTCACCTTTTTGAACAGAAAGAGAAATATGCTGTAACGCGTATTCGTTTTCATCAGCATATACAAATGATAAATTGTTTATTTCTGCATGCGCCACCATATCCATTCTCTCCCTTCCATCATAATTGGTAAACTAATAAACAGTGTAAATAATACAAACATCATTCCATCGTATTGCTGGAATAAAATAGATTCGACTTTCGGATAAATAATCAATTTCCCTCCGCCATAATTACTACATACAATAGCAGCTATAAATAAAATGATTAAATAACTGAGCGTATACCAATCACGCCTTTCCATTCTATAGCGAATATACGTCGTACGCTTCGTTACACCAAATCCACGAGCTTGCATAGAATCTGCCGTTTGCAGTGCATCTTCTAATGAACAAATTAATAATACTTGCAGCAATTGCATACCATTTTTGACGCGTTCAATTATCGAACCTGAATCTACCTGCACACCTTTCGTTTTTTGGACGAGTGTGATTTTCTTTAATCGTCTTATAAACAAAGGAACAAATCTCACTGTAATCATCGTTAACAATGCAACTTTCGGTGAAATTCTTGAAAACAAATATAAAAATTTATGACTGGACATAATATCATTGTACGACGCAAACGTAAACATAACTGCAACTAGTAATAACCCCATTACTATTCCAAACATAATCGCCTCAAGCTTAATACGGCTATCACCTAACCAAAATAACGTAGTTCGACCTCTATGCGTTAATAACGAATTAAATAAAATTACCATAAAAAAGAAAACAATTGTGCTCGGTAGCATCTTTCTTATCTTTTCGCTATTTCCTTGCATCACATTTAACATAATAATTAATACTATTGCTCCAATTAAAAAAAGAGGATGAAGACACACCGTACATAGTATCATCACCCCGATATAATAGAAAAAATTCACAAAAGGATGTAAAGAAGAAAAACTTATTTTCATAGCCCTTTACCGAATGCCTTTCTTATTGTAATACGTATACCCACTCAATTGTATCTCCTGGTTTTACCGTAGCTACACCAGCACTATGGTTTGGAAAAGCACCGTTCACACGATATTTCCATCCACTAGTATCCGCAATATCTTTTTCATATAAATCATTAATACCTTTTACATAAATACTATCTCTAGATCCGCTTGCATCAACATCTAATCCTGTACGTTGTAATACTTTATACACAGTATCGCCATCTTGTACATCCATCTTTTTCGCACCCATTATATATCCGTTATTTCCTTTTACCGAGATTGTTACTTGTTTTGCTTTAGGTACTGGTGGTGGTACTGGTGGTGGCACTGGGTTTGGTGGTGGTACCGGTGGTGGTGGAGCTGGTACACTATTGCTCTCTTCTGGCTTTTTCTTTTGCTCCTGCTTCGGTGTTTCTTTCGGCTGATTCACAACCTTTGCTTCTTCTTTTACTTCTGGTGCTTTCGGTTGTTGTTTCTCTTCTGGTGCTTGTTGCTGCTCTGGTTGCTTATTTACAGCCGGCTGTTGTTCCTGTTGTTTCTCTTCTTTCTTTACCTCTGGTTGTGCCTGCGGCTTTTCCTCTTTCGGCTTCTCTTCTACTTTTTGTTCTTGTTTCTCTTTCTGTTCTTCTTGCTGCTTTTCTTCTGCTTTTTCTTCTGGCTTCGCTTCATCTTTTTGTTCTTCTTGTTTCGCTACCTCTTCTTGCTTCGGTTCTACCTTCTTTTCAGGCTTTACAGCTGCCTCTTCACATCCGGCAAGTAGCCCGAGCGAAAGCAGTAAAGAAATGAACCATTTCACCTTACTCATCCTATCTCTCACCTTTCATACGAAAATTAGGAGCAAATAATTGCTCCTAATTTTTTGTTAAGCTGCTTTACGTCTCCATAATACATATGCAGAAGCAATACATAATACACCCATACCTACTTCTGTTGCTGGACTATGAGAAGATGCTCCTGTTTTTGGTAGACTGTTACCGTTTCCGATTTTTTTATTCTTAACCGGTTCGTTATCTACAACTACTTTTAGATTTTCATCTTTTGTTTCTTCTTGTACTTGTTTTTGTTCTTTCGGTTCTTCAGTAACTTCTTTTTCTACTACATTATTTTCTGGTTCAACGACCTTTTCTGGCTCTTCAATCGGTTTTGGCTTAATTACATCACCAATGTCTACATTAGACCAATCATAAATAGATTTCCCCATTTCCTTAAATTGAAGTAATGCTAAAAGAGCCTGTTCTGTAGCCATTCCGTTACCATTTTGATCACTTGGTAACCATTTAAATTCACCATTTGAAAGTTGATATGATAATAGGTTTTGCATTGCCTTATGAAGACGGTTTTGATCTACATCTTTAACAAGCGATAATCCAATAATTGCTTGCGCAGTACTATTTGAATTTTCTTGTCCATCAGCTGAAAAACCACCATTTTGCAGCTGTTCGTTATATAAATACGCAACAGCTTTTTGTATAGCTGGTTTCACATCTGATCGCTCTTGATAAGGGGCTAATGCTGATAAAACCATACCTGTTACATCAACGCTACTAGCACTATCTTTACTACCTGAACTATTATAAGTCCATCCACCGTCTGTATGCTGATTATTTAACAGTGCTTCCACTAGAGCAACTCTGTTCCATTTTGATTCAACTGGAATCTCATACTTCTTCGTATCAAATGCAAGTAAAGCAAATGCATAACCTGTAACAGAATTCACTTTATCTGACTCATACAATTTTTGAACTAAATTATGTCCACCTACATTTTTAGGGTCTGCACTCATTGCATTCATCATAATAATTGTTCTAGCTAAATCTGTCGCTGAAAAACGATTAATGCGCTTTTCTACTTTTTCAGTTACTGACTTAACATAATTTAATTTTGCCTCAATTGGCACATTCTTTCCAGAACGAGAAAGCGCTACAGCTACCCAATCACTTTCAATTCCATCTTGTAACATCTTATCTGATGTTTTAGAAATGGCTTCGTTTAATTGTGCACTTGAATCTTGAATGTTCTCTTGCTTTGGTTGTTCTGGTTGTTCTGGTTGTTCTGGTTGTTCTGGTTGTTCTGGTTGTTCTGGTTGTTCTGGTCTTGGATCATCCGTCTTTGGTTCTTCTGGTTTTTCTTGTTTTGGATCATCCGTCTTTGGCTCTTCTGGTTTTTCTTGTTTTGGATCATCCGTCTTTGGTTCTTCTGTTTTACACGTCCCAAACTTATCTAACGTTTCTTTCAATGTTTCCTGGCTTATATTGCTCCAGTCTGAAGCAAAGCGAAAGACAACAACATCTCCAGATTTTAATTTATAACTATCTGCTCCGACTTCTGCAGACTTATCATTTACATCATACAGCCAAGCACTTGTATCCCCGGCCATTAAACCATCGATTCCTTTTACATATGTTCCAAACGACATCGTTTCAGATTCTACCTTGTCCCCCATGACCTTTTGCAGCAAACTTAAAGCTGTTTCCCCATCTTTAATTTGCTCTTCTTTCGGACATAACATAATGCCTTTTTGTGATTCCCCAATAATTGCAAGTTTTGCTGTATTTTCTTCAGCAAACGTAATATGTACTGTATTCGCAAAAGAAACAAATACAAGTGTCACTGCCATTAACGACGTAAGCAGCCACTTTTTCAACATTGCCATCCCAAAATTTCCTCCCTTACTACCATTTACACAAAAAAAGGCCCTTCAAGGGCGTGCGATTGACACTCTCTTTTTGTAAGTGTCGAACAAAAATGTACAACACCTCCTACCCGCATTATTCGCGGCTATATTTGTATAGGAAAAATAATTTTGTTTATGAACGTATCATTGTGATAACATTCACTTTTCTTGGCACAACTTACTTCCATTTAAGTTATCATAAAACGATAAACCTATACATTCTGTAAATTTTAAATTTCTGTATTATTTTACTATTGACAAAGAATTTTGTCCATGCTTTATCGGATTTATTTTCTAAGAATAATAACTTATTAACTCTTAACTATGTAAACTCTTTTCGCTAATAATGACGCCATCTTCATCCGCATAGACATATTCATTTGGATTCCATTCTACTTGTCCAAAGTGCAATGAAATATTTCGTTCTCCTTTTCCTTCTTTCACACTTCTATTTGGCATCGTTCCTAACGCTAAAATACCAATATTAATATTCTTTAGTTCACTAGAATCACGAACATACCCATTCACAATAATTCCTGCTAGCTTTCTTTCTTCTGCAATAGCTGCCAAATTATCACCAAGTAACGCACAATTAGCAGACGCTCCTCCATCAACAACTAATACTGTTCCTTCTGGTAATGTTTGCAATCCTTCCTTCACTAGTACATTATCATCTTTCACTTTTACAGTTGCAATTTTCCCATGGAATTGTTCTTTCTTCCCAAAAGACCGAAAAGACTGGCGACATATTTGTAATTCCTTTTCAAATTCATCACATAGATCAGTAGTTTTCCACATCTTGTTCCCTCTTTTCCTTTTTCTTTTTACATAACATATTCTTGGCTTATTATCGTTTCCCTGTCTAATATTGCAATAATTTGTATGTGCGGGAAAAGGATACAAAAACTATTGCCTTAAGAAGCTACCTTTATTATAATCTATTTCACAGATTGAATTCAGAATATTAAAAATTAACCAAGTGAAGAAGGAGGGATTTTATGCAAATACAAACTGAGGCAAAAAAACAACCTAGTAAACAAAAGTTTAAAATGCCTGATGCGTACGTACTACTATTTTTTATTGCTTTACTTTGCGCCATTGCTACATATTTCGTTCCCGCTGGAGAATTTAAAAGAGTTACAAACGGGACCGTTACAACGACAATACCAGGTAGCTATCATTCTGTTCCGCAATCACCTGTAGGATTTGTTTCTTTTTTTACCGCTATTGAAAAAGGAATGACACTTGCTGCTCCGATCATCTTTTTAATTTTATTTACAGGCGGTGCCATTGCCATTCTTGAAAAAACAGGTGCTCTTGACGGTTTAATCTATCATGTTATAAACAAATTTCGTAATCAGCAATTACTTTTCATTTGTATCGTTGCCGCACTTTTTTCTATTCTCGGAACGACTGGCATTATCGTTAATTCAGTTATCGGTTTTATCCCCATCGGTATCATCGTTGCACGCACATTAAAATGGGACGCTATCGTCGGTGTAGCAATTATTTATTTAGGCACTTATGCTGGTTTTAACGCTACTATTTTATCCCCCTCACCTTTAGGCATTTCACAAAAGATCGCAGAACTTCCGATGTTTTCGGGAATTGGTTTACGCACAGCTATCTATATATCTTTTTTACTTGCCACTATCCTTTATATTAATTGGTATGTAAAGCGCTTGAAAAAATCGAATAAAGGAAGCATTCTTGGCGATAACTGGTTTCCAAGTAACGCTCTTTCAAGCGAAAAGGAAGCAGAGAAAAAAGAAGTTCCTTGGACGATACGTCATAAATTAATTTTACTCGTTTCAGCTTTATCATTAATTGCATTTTTAATAGGCGCTTTTCGTCTACATTGGACGGACGCAGAAATGACCGCTACTTTTATTTTCATAGCAATTACAGCCGGAATAATAGGTGGCATGAAAGCAAACGATATCGCTTCTACTTTTCTAACTGGCTGCCAAAACCTTATCTATGGTGCTTTAATTGTCGGAATGGCTCGCTGTATTTCAGTCATTTTAGAACAAGGCAAATTACTTGATACTATCGTTAACCAGCTCGCACAGTCTCTTGAAGGACAAAGCCCTGTATTTGGTGTTATCGGTATGTACGTAAGTAGTGCCGCATTACATTTCCTTATTTCATCCGGAACAGGAGAATCGGTTATTTTTATTCCGATATTAGCTCCATTAGCTGATTTCATGCACATTACACGCCAAGTTACAGTACAGGCTGTTATGCTCGGCGAGGGTGTAGTAAACTGCCTTAATCCAACTTCCGGTGTTTTAATGGGCGTTCTCGCAGCGAGCGGCATTTCTTATGGAAAATGGATTCGTTTCATGGCTCCACTTGCACTCATTTGGTTTATCATTGGACTTGTTTTTCTTATTGTTGGGGTGAATATTGAGTGGGGACCTTACTAAATACTTAACTAGATAAATAAGTACTATCGTTCCATATAAATATCTATTCTATTTCCCTCACTAGTCCTATAAAAATCATTTATTCTAGTAAAAATATAAGAAGGGATTGATCATAATGATCAATCCCTTTTATCAAAATATAATACCTTTAAAAATCTTAGTTCCAAATTTTATTTACCCATTCAGGATGATCAATAAAAGGATTGCGGTTATGTTGATATTTTGTAAAAATCACTTCATTACGCTTTCGCTCTAAATCATCGACCGGGTCTTGTTCATTCCATTTTAATAAGACAGATAGTTTCCCCATGTATGGATCTTTATTGTTATTCACTTTTTCATTTAGTTCTAAATCTATTTCGCCGTTGTCTCCCTCGTAACGAACAGCCATATAAAACAGCATTCTAGCAATATCTCCCTTTACACTATCACGAGGTTCCCAAGAATCACTATCATATTTACATTCTGTCGCCTCAGAATGATTCACACCACCATTATCAAAATCTAGATTTCCACGTGAACTATTTACAGATACATCCGTCGCTCTTAAATGATGTAGATCTGTTCCAGGTCCTGCAGTCGTTCCAAAGTCACCGTGAGATTTTGCCCAAACATGCTCTCGGTTCCAGTTATTTACTCCTGATCCATTCGTAAGCTTCCCTTGCGAACGACCAGTATATAAGAGTATCACATTATTTTTATTATTTGGATCTTCATCAGTATCTCCTAGTGCTTCCCAAACCGCACTGTATGATAATTTTGTATGATTATCAATAACATTATGCAATTCCTTCTTTAATTCTAACCCCGTTTTTCCTATTGCGTTATTATAATATGTATCGTCATAACTTTTTACAATAATCTCTTGTGCTGATGCAGGAGCTACTTCACCGTGTATAGTATCTGTGAATGATAGAGATGCAGAACCTAAAATAAAAAATGAAGACAGTGTAATCATAGCAATCTTTGTATTTCGAAACTTCATATACCCATTCCCCTTTAAAATATAATTTAAAGCTATTAACTAAAAAGTGCTTTCTAACCCCCAAAACCTTTTAGAAACCCCTACCCCTTTTCTGTTTATTTAATACAAGACTCTATCCAGTCTGTATCACTTCTAAACTTTTTATTTATTCACATTCCAAACAATTTCACTTTTTACAAGGAATATCCTTTTCTTATAAAGATTATTAACATATTCTTTACAACTAAAAAGTAGTTTAATATTAACTTATAAATTTAAATTTATTTATGCAATAATGCATATTTGATAAATACTTTAAAAAACAGTTTGAATAAAATGCATTCAAAGAAAACCGTGCCACAAAACAGATACGGTCTAAGACAGAAATAATAAAAATTAAGATGATAGCTCGACTTTTCCCTTTTCCATAACTATCTTTATTTTTGTGTAAAACCATTCTTTCTCTGAATAATACGTACAAAAATAGATTGGATACCATGTAGGCACCAATCTATTTTAATTAAAGAAACTGTGTCAATTCTGAGTTCACAACACGTTGTGCAGTAATAATAACATTTTCAGCTGTTAGTCCATAAACACTATATAGTCCACCAGGTTGATTAGGAACAATTTGAACTTCATATTCAAATGCTTGTCCAAGAGCAGGATGAACTAAACTTAGAGTTGCAAAAGTAGAAGCATTAGAATTCACATTGAAGTTTACCTGTTCAATTAATACTAATGAACCGTCAAGTCTAAAAACTCTAGCTACTCCAGTAAGTGGGCCCGCAGTACGGTTAAGGATCTTCACCCTAACTTTATTTGCGTTAGCAGGTTGATTTCCTACGTTTTCAATTGGTCCTGTAGTAAGAGCCATATAACATCACCTCCATTATATTATTATGATATTCAACGGTATATATTGATGTTATAGTTTAATTATCCAATTTATTTTAAATAAAAAAATGTTCGTTTTTATCGCGTTAATTAATAAAAACGAACATTTTATAATGAATGAATTCGCAAAAAAATAAATTCATATACTAAACTAAATCAACCTACAACAACCGTTTTTTTTACAGACAATTACTCTCCCTTCCGACTTCCTCACTTTCGCCTAATATTGAACCGGGAATCTTTCAACCCGCATGTTGCGAGATAAAATGCGTATCCATCCAATTCACAATTATTTCTTCCAGCTCTGGATGAAGGGGCTTTCCCGCTCCTTTTTCATAATTCTTTTTAAACTCTAAAGCTTTGAACTCCCCCTCAAAACTTTTTAAACTATGATCCATATCTTTTATTACATGTACTGCAGAATCACCCTTCACATAATCACCAATCTGCTTTGCTCTTTCAGGGTCAGCTTGAATATCTTTATCACCAGCAATAGCTAGTACTGGACATGTTACTTGTTGTAAGTCTTTATAGATGTCATGCTGAAAATGCTCTCTAAACCACTTTGCATTCATCGGTTTAAAACCAACTTTAATCGTATCTTTTTCTGTGTTCATCATTTTCTCTTTTATTTTTTCCATCTGTTTTTCTCCGCGTTTCTCTACATTAAGAAGACGCATTAGTTTTCCTTTTATTCCTTTCTGCTCTTTTAGTTCTTTATAAGCAATTTCTCTTTGTCTTTTTGTAGCTTCTTCTAATGATTCTGCAGCTCCTGTAATAAGTATGAGTCCATTAACTGGTGTTCTTGCGTTTACTACAGTGGCTAACATACACCCTTCACTATGACCAGCTAAAATGATATTTTCTGGATCAACAAATGGTTGTTCTTTTAAATACGTTATCATGGCTTCTATATCACTAACTAAATCCCACATTCCAGTCTTCAGAATTTCTCCGTTACTCTTTCCTACTCCGCGCTTATCAAAACGGAGCGTCACTACTCCAAGTTGCGCCATTACATGTGCTAAATCTTTATATATGTTCGACTCAAGCTTTAGCGGTACTATCGTTCCATCACGATCAACTTCTCCAGATCCAGCAATAATGACAACAGCAGCATACTTCCCACCAGCTTTTGGCTTTGTAATCGTACCTTGCAAAGTTAATTCACTTTTTACCGCTACTTCATATTCATCAAAGATCATTATATTAATCCTCCTTCTATTCCGTTATATCTAATTTGAATTTCAAACTCGCTATTATATTTTTGTACTCTCTTACATCTTTCATAGGAGCGAAAACTGGATTCTCTGCAATACTTTGTAACATGCTCCGCTTTATAATCTCTTCATTTCTAACCGTTTTAGCGCCTAGCGGAAATTCTGCAAACCAGTCATCAATCGCATCAAAATAGGAATCTCCATGTAAATGCAGGCTATTTACTGTAAAGCTAGCCGCACAAACCGCTGCATATTTCCGTAACATTTCTAATGCTCTTTCAAAATTCCCTTGCATACAATATACTTGCGCAGCAGCATAGTATACTTTTAAAGTCATATTAGGATGTAATGTTTCTATTTCATATATATCTATTAACATGAAAGCTCTATTTAAAATTACCTCTACCTTTTCAGCGCTTGAGGCATTTACTACTACATAATTCGGTATTGTCGCAACGAGTTGTATTAAATGTTGGTACATACTAATTTGCATTATTTCATTTGCCTTTTCAGCATTTCCAAGCATTTGATACGCTTGTGCGATTAGATCTTCCTCTGGAACGTTAGGACGTATCGTTCCGCCAAGCAATTGCAATACTTCATTGGGTTTATTAAGTATAAGATAGCAAGTTGCTTGAAACGATACCGCCTCTTTCACAAGAGAAACATCGTCACTTTCTTCCTGCACTCTGCTAAAAAGATGCATTGCCTCTTCTAAAATTTCAATTCTTTTATCCGTATCCTCTGTTAACATATGGTGATTAATAAAAAGAAGTCCCATTTGAAGTAATAACGGAAAACAAGAATAATATTTTTTAATTATTCCTCTGCACTCTATCATTACTTCAGCAAACGTTTTTTCACTAAAAGCTTCTGCGAGTCTATGATATAAATTTTTAATATCTTCCTGTTTCATTTGCGGTGTATAACTAATTAGTTCATCTATACTAATGTTAAAGTATGATGCTAACAGTGGTAAAAATGTAATATCCGGATAACTCTGCCCCGTCTCCCATTTGGAAACAGACGCCTTCGTAATACCGATATACGCCGCTAACTCTTCCTGCGTAATTCCCTTTTCTTTTCTCTTATCTGCAATGATTTTATGAATCTGAATTTCTCTCACTGTATCACCTCATACTTTTATTATATGTACTATATTCTATACAAAATATGGATTTAAAGTCGACTTTCGTTAACAAAATCAACTGTTAGGAAACCTCTCTCTAAAATCAAAGGCAGGAACATATTTGATATGTTCCTGCCTCTTTATTGTGGGTACCGATACATAGCCATCTAGCTAAGATTTTGAAGTGCTGCAAAATCAAAAATTTCATTTCAACACAGTTTTCTATAAGAATCCAGTGAACAACTTATTTGCATAGTTTTCGTTATTGGAAGTAACTTTAAGTTATTTTTAAAATAAATATAAAGTATGCCTAGTACAAATTCCTGAATTGTACCCGTTTGTTCAAGTTTAATTTTCATTATACTTTTTGTAATGAGTCCAGCGCTTTTTTTAATTCGTCTGGTTTTTGAGTGCCGATTACCACTGTGTTATATTTCAACTTTAACTCTATACCTTTATTACCCTTCATATTATAGGCTTTTTCATTCTTAAGGTTAAAACGAATTCCCCATCCCCCAAATCGTTTTAGTGGACTGTAAGTAATGCATTCATAATGATGTATATTTTTGAAAAGGTACTGCTTATATTGGAAATGAAAAGGAACAAAACGAACATAAAGACCTTTTTCACGAACCTCAATGATTAGTTTCAATACTCCAAGCATTAATACAGGAAAGGCAATCCCGAAAAACAACCACAAAACAATTAATACACCATTAGGAGCTGGTTTATCTCCAAACGGGGTATCAAGAATAATTTGTTGAATGAATCCATACCACATCAGCATGGCGATTCCTAATATGAGTATCCATACCAAAATTGGGGATCTCTGAACCTCACGAAAGATAACTTCTTCTTGTTGTTTCATTAATGATTGTCATCTCCTAAATGGTTTATTTTTTCTCACTCATTTTAAGCCGTTTTGCACTTCCGAAAAAAGCACTTCCAATTATGAATATAACGGAAGAAAGATACATTGTTATCCCTGAATATTCATTATCAAACATGGTAATATTAAGTAAATTGATGAACATCATCAATATAAGTGATATGTACAATCCATTAATATATTTCACTTATGCCCCTCCCTTTTTACTTTACTTTTTTCGGAAACCCCTATGTAATAAATAATCGTTTCTAAAGATATTATTTAAAATATATTTTTCCCTATTTTACCATTTTATAGAGTTGATATGTTGTTTGTTTTCGGTTGAATATTGTATACATAATCAGTTAATATAACGTATTATTACGTAAATAAAAAGGATAATCCGCCCTCATCATGGACTAACTATCCTATAAAACTAGAACTTCTTTTCCTATGTATCATTATTTCGTTATTTCACCAAACTGCGCTCTCGTCACTTTCGCCAAGTCATCAACTTTAAGCTCAACTTGTATACCAATTTTCCCGCCACTTACGATCATCGTTTCAAGCGATTGAGCACTTTCATCGATACATGTAGAAAATAACTTCTTCATTCCGACTGGTGAGCAACCACCACGAATATATCCTGACACTTTCGTAATATCTTTTACAGGAATCATTTCAATCTTCTTTTCACTTACCGCTTTTGCGGCAGCTTTTAAATTTAGTTCCTCATCTACCGGGATGATAAACACATGATAATTTTTACTATTCCCTTGAGCGATTAACGTTTTATATACTTCTCTCACTTCTCGTCCAATTTTCTCGGCTACTGATACGCCATCAATTTTCCCATCGTCTGGATCATATGACATCATCGAATATTCGATCTTTTCTTTATCTAATATTCGCATCGCATTTGTTTTATCTTTTTTCATAACGTTCTCCTTAAAAGGTTATTTCATATTATTAAGTTTTATTATACACCCTTTTCCATTTCTCCTACATAACTTCACGTATATTTCAAAACTAAAAATATTGATAATTCAAAAATCATCTGATATAATTTGGAAAAACTTACGTTAAGGAGAGATTTGCAATGCGAAATTTTAATACTTCTTTCCAACTTCATCATCATACGTAACGCCGTGTATCCGAAGAAAAATTTTTCTTCGTGGGTACAGGGCTTTTCCTGTTGACCCACGAAGCGTTCATAAAGCTATGTGGGTATTTTTATACCTGCATAGCTTTTTTTAATTTAAAAAAGGAGTGATTACAATGGAAATGAAAAATGTAAAAGGAACGAAAGACTATTTACCAGAGGAGCAAGTGCTGCGAAATAAAATTAAAAGAACTTGCGAAGATACATTTGAACGATACGGATGCAAACCGTTAGAGACACCAACGTTAAATATGTATGAGCTTATGTCTTACAAGTACGGCGGTGGCGATGAAATATTAAAAGAAATATATACGCTAAAGGATCAAGGAAAACGTGAGCTTACCTTACGATACGATTTAACTATTCCATTCGCAAAAGTTGTGGCAATGAATCCGAACATCCGACTTCCTTTTAAACGTTATGAAATTTGAAAAGTATTTCGAGATGGACCAATTAAACAAGGAAGATTTCGTGAATTTATACAATGCGACGTTGATATAGTCGGTGTAGAATCAGTCATGGCAGAAGCGGAACTTATGAGCATGGCGTTTGAGCTGTTCCGAACATTAAACTTAGAGATAACGATCCAATATAATAACCGAAAATTGTTAAATGGTATTCTTCAGGCCATTAACATCCCTACTGAATTAACAAGTGACGTCATTTTATCATTAGACAAAATCGAAAAGATTGGGATTGATGGTGTACGAAAAGATGTATTAGAGCGCGGAATTTCTGAAGAAATGGCTGATACAATATGTAATACTGTATTATCTTGTCTAAAGCTTTCAATTGATAACTTTAAAGACGCTTTCAATACTCCACTCGTTGCCGATGGAGTAAACGAATTGCAACAATTACAGCAATATTTAATCGCTCTTGGAATAAATGAAAATGCTATATTCAATCCGTTTTTAGCGCGAGGACTTACAATGTACACAGGCACCGTATATGAAATCTTTTTAAAAGATGGATCGATTACATCTAGCATCGGTAGCGGCGGTCGATACGATAATATTATTGGGGCATTCCGTTGCGATAATATTAGCTATCCAACAGTCGGTATTTCATTCGGTTTAGACGTTATTTATACAGCACTCTCACAGAAAGAAACGATATCATCTACAGCGGATGTATTTATCATCCCACTCGGGACAGAATTACAATGCTTACAAATTGCCCAGCAATTACGTTCTACCACTTCCTTAAAAGTCGAACTCGAACTAGCAGGACGCAAATTAAAACGTGCTCTTAATTATGCCAATAAAGAGAATATCCCTTACGTGCTTATTATTGGTGAAGAAGAACTTAGTACAGAAACCGTTATGCTGCGGAATATGAAGGAAGGTAGTGAGGTGAAGGTTCCGCTTTCTTCTTTGAAAAATAATACATTGAATAAGTATTTTACTACGCCTACTACGTTATGACTGTGAAGTATTCTCAAAATGTAAATCAGGTAAACAAAAAAGGGCTGTCCGCGCATGACAGCCCTTTTCCCTTAATGAACAACACCTTCATAAGTGAAATTATATTAACGATTTTTCGAATATATCTATCATAATTTACACTATATCAACGATACATAGATTTTTTCATTTTATAGATAACCGGGCGATTAGTTTACATAAAATAATTATAATCAATTTAATCTTACAAAACTTTAACATCCAATTACCTATTTTAATAATATATGGTTTTCTAACTCCACTACCAATTTAAGAAGAATTCATATCCGTCTCTACTATACCACTTTCATCTATTAACTTTTATTTTGTGCATTCCTACTCTCCAAAACTTTCTCCATATTATGAGTTGCCCATTCCATCATTAATAGAATCATTGGACGTAGTGATTCACCAAGCTCAGTTAATGAATATTCTACTTTTGGCGGCACTTCACGGTATACTTCGCGATGTATGATGCCATCTGCTTCAAGTTCTCTCAGCTGCAGTGTTAACATTCTTTGTGTGATATTTGGTTTTAATCTTTTTAACTCATTAAACCGCTTTGTACCATCTAATAAATGATACAAAATTACCCCTTTCCATTTCCCTCCAATCACCTCAACCATAGCTTCAACTGGACAAGAATATTTATTTAAAAATGGGTAATTTATATTATTTTCGTTTGGACAATCCATAATAAATCCCTTCCCTTAACATTAGTATCTTTTTTGATACTATAACACATAAATGTGCGTACTTGTATCTATGTTACTTTAAAAATATAATTTACTTACAAAAATAAATTCATGAAAAGAGGAACTTTTATGACAAATACAAAAGAAAAAATTATGGAGGCTTTTCATTTCAGACATGCATGTAAAGAATTCGATCCTATGCACAAAATTTCAGAAGAGGATTTTAAATTCATTTTAGAAACAGGCAGATTATCTCCTTCTTCTTTTGGATATGAGCCTTGGAAATTTATTGTCGTACAAAATAAAGAATTAAGAGAAAAACTACAACCGTATTCATGGGGCGCTGGTGGGCAACTTGCAACAGCAAGCCATTTCGTCATTGTTCTTTCAAGAAACATTAAAGATATGCATTATGATGCAGAGTATATTAAATATATGATGAACGATATTATTGGATTGCCTGAAGACACTCAAAAAATTAGATATGAATTCTTCAAAAAGTTCCAGAAAACAGATTTTAACTTATTACAATCCGATCGTGCTGTATTTGATTGGGCATCTAAACAAACTTATATTGCTTTAGGTAATATGATGACGAGCGCAGCTCAAATCGGTATTGATTCTTGTCCAATAGAAGGATTTGATAAAGAGGAAGTAGATTCTTTACTTCGTCAAGAAGGCATTATACAAGGCGATAATCTTGAAGTATCAGTTATGGTTGCCTTTGGTTACCGTAAAGAAGAGCCAAAGCGTGATAAAACAAGACAGACTATGGATACAATTGTTGAATGGATTTAGTAATATAGTACACACAAATAATGCTCCTAATAGCTGTATACTCATACTAAAGAAGAATCAGTTGTTTTCTTACGTATGAATTTGGTTTTTCATGGAAAGATATGTTAGTATGTATACAGTTTGAGTGCTCTATTTTTAGAGTCGAACAGGAGGAGAATGAATATGTCTGATATTGAAGTTGGCGAAGTGTTTACTCTTAGTGATGAGAATAACGAAGAGCAAGAAGTAGAAGTACTTGGAGCGATGGATGTCGAAGGTGCAGAGTATATTGCAGTTGCCTTTGTTGAAGATATCCAAACAGAAACTGAGGAAGACATTGATATTTTCTTTTTAAAAGTAGAAGAAGATAATGAGTTTTCATACATTGAAAATGATGAAGAGTTTGATAAAGTATCTGCTGCGTTTGAAAAGATTTTGGATGAGCAAGAGCAAGAATAGTATGAATGAAAAACAAGAGGGCGGATGCATATCCGCCCTCTTGTTTTTTATTACTCATCCAGAGACTCACGCAGTAATTGCAGTACATCTTTCATCGCAAAAGGCCCATCTTTTTTAACATGCTCCGCAAATTCTGAAACGAGACGTAATGTTCTCACACTTTCGATTGGATGTTCTCCTGATGCACTTTCAGCTGAAAGCATAACTGCATTCGTCCCGTCCAGTACAGCTTGAAACACATCAGTCACCTCTGCTCTTGTTGGAATAGAATGATCTACCATAGATTGAAGCATTTGTGTTGCTGTAATGACATATGTATTCGTTCGATTACATTCACGAATCATCATTTTTTGTAAAAGTGGAATACATTGATATGGTAACTCTACTCCTAAATCGCCCCTTGCAATCATAATTCCATCTACTTCTTTACATATATCTTGAAAATTCTCGATTGCTTCCATCGTTTCTATTTTTGCAATTACATTAGGTGACGTTTCTTTATACTGTTGTATAAAATCTCCTATTTCTTTTATATGACTAGGTTTTCGTACGAAAGAACACGCGATAAAATCAACATTCTCTTCTAAAAGAAACTGAATATCTTTTTTATCTTTCTCTGTAATAGCTGGTAAACGAACAGCCGCACCTGGTAAATTAACTCCTTTATGGGATGAGATATTGCCACCTGTTTTTACCTTCGTTTCTATTTTGTCCGTACTTATCTTTTCAACAATTAATTCAACTTCTCCATCATTAATCAAAATTCTACTGTCTACTTTCACATCATTCGCAATTCCTTCATAATCAACGCTTGCTTCTGTATTACTCCCTGTAACTGGTTTTGTATGTAAAATAAAAGAATCTCCTGCCTGAAGTGTAATTTGCTCTCCCTTCACTTCACCTAATCTTATTTTAGGTCCTTGTACATCACCCAAAAATTTAATAGAGTCATCTAATGATTTCACTAAACGAATGATGTCTTTATGACTTTCATGTGTGCCATGCGATAAATTCAGTCGAACAATTTTCATACCATTCTTTATTAACTGTGCTAACGTTTCTTTATTATTACTTGCAGGTCCAATTGTACAAATTCGATCGATTGTCATTTTTGTCACCATCCTTTTTTTAATACGTTTCCCATATGAACTTAAAAATAACAGAGATTATGACATGAATAGATTTAAATTTACACGAAATTCATAAAGTTAACCTGTATCCCTTGCTGGCTAAGCATTAGAAGATATATTTCCTTTTTTGCAAATGAAGACATGTTGAATCGAAAGTAAAAGAAAAGTTAAGTATGGGATAAACCATTGAGAGTTTCGAAATTTTCATATATTGTATGAATTGAGTTCGAACTCAAAATTTAAAAAGGTGGGAAAATTAGTGAATATGAAAAAATCTTTATCGGTGACAACTTTAGGGTTAGCGGTTTTAGGTTTTGGTTTTACTAATAACGCAAGTGCTTCAGAGGTCGATACTGTAGACAAGCAGCCCGTTTTAGTTGACTTTGATACAATTCAATCAACAAAAACATCTAGTGTTCCTAGTTTGACTGTTGCAGCTGCACCTAAGAATGACTCTAACATTAGCGTATATACTCCCTTTTTTGGTAACCCATATGCAGTTGCTAAATCGAAATCAACTACGACCGAAGACTATGTTTATGCAAAAGCAAGAACTTTCAATGGCGATGGCTCATTAGTAAATACGAAAAGTAATAGTGCAAAAAAATCATCCTTTGTAAGTGCTACAGCGACCAACACAAGCGTTTATTATGGAGATGATTACGCTATCGGTAATCATACCTATAAATTAAGTGGTTATAATGATGTGAATCACGAAACAAAAGCTTTCTGGTAAGAAAGAGAAAAAAGATATGCATCTTGCATATCTTTTTTCTCTAATATTTTACATATATTGAGGTGCTATTTATGAAACAAATATATATTATTTGCGGTGTTTTATTTATTTCATTACTAACTATTTATATTTTGTTCAATACTTCAATCATACAACCTCATCCATCTTCCATAGAAAATAAACGAGAGCAACAAACCAATACTATTTCTTACGGATTGAAGGATAATCAAGGCCAACATATTAACAATGGTAGTACAATTACTAGTGAGGATAATAAAATTAATGTAACATTATCATTCGTACATACTATTAATGAAAACCGAAAATATGGATTAATTGTTCTAGAAGATTACGAACAAAAACCTTTTAAAATAGAAGATACTACTAATGAAATATCACACTATTTTTTTGATATGAAACCAAACAGTTCAATTACTACGAAAATCTCTTTACACACCTCTCCTAATGCAAATGAATTAACCTTTTTAATAATTAAAAAACCTGAATACAAATTAAAAGATAATAACTTAAATAAAGCAGCTATTTTAGAAGATATTCTAAGTATGCGATATTCAATGCATCCTCTTCAGAAAGAAAACGAAAAAATAAAACTCTCCCTTATAGATCCAGATGCTATTTTAAAAGATGGTCTTTACGAACCATTATTTGTTACGAACCGTGAAGAGAACTTACAAACTGTCTTCTTTGAAAAGGAAGGCAAGCAATTAACCCTATCAAACGGTAATGAAACGAATGATGAAATGACTTACGCAATCGTGGCTTTTAAAGATTGGAAACAAGTTGAAATATTTAACAATAGAAAAGTCGTTTATACTAAGGTTGCACCTGAAACAAGACAAATCTTTAATTTCACATTGCCTTCAGTGGATCAGGAAAGTAATTTTCAACTCGTCGCTTTTCCATTTCCTTTTAAAGTTAGCGAAGAAGATTATATCAGTCAACAAGCATTCAGTTCCTTTCGCATCGTAATTGAAAATGAAAATAAATAAGTTATACTGTGCACATTACAACAACCTAAAAAAGGCCTACTCACACGAGTAGGCTTTTGAAACTATGAAAGTTTCGTCAATAACTGATTTAAATCTTTTTTCGTTTTCGTCGTTAATGATTTCATTTTATTAATATCGATTTTTTCTTTCTCCGCTCCTACAATTAACGGATACATACTTTGACCGATTGTTTTAGAATCCGTCGGATGTGATGCTTCTAGCTCTTTTTCAATCACGTCCCACTTTTCATTAATTTGTTTGCCAAGCTTATTCACTGTTTCCAATTTTGGATTAGCAGCTAACTGCTTGTCCAAGCTATCAATTAATGCCACAACTTCTTTAACGTTCGTTTTCACAGCAACACTTTTCTTCGGATCTTTCGTTGTCTTTTCGTTATTGTTTGTGTTTGAGCTTGTACTTGTGCTTTGATCTGCTGTTTTCCCGCTAGTCGTTTGGTCATTCGTTTTTCCTGTCGTTTCTTTTTCTTTTGTTTTCACATTCTCATTTTGAGTTGACGTTTTGCCGTTACTTTCTGTTCCTGATGATTCTTTCGTATTTTTTGCATCTTTATCTGTTTTTTCATTTGAAGAAGTATTTGTTTCTTTTTCAGTATCTTTCGTTGTTTTGGACGCTTCATCTGCACTTGTCGTTTTTGCTTCTCCTTCATTTTGCGCTGTTACTTGCTCTTTCTTTTCTGCCTCTTTATCTGCTGATGGACTACAAGCTGCCATAGTAAGCATTGTACCAATTGTTATCGATGCGATAGCGACCTTTTTCATTTTCATATAAATCCCCCTATGTTTACTTTATTTATCCTCCCCTTTACGATTCGATTTCCCCTTAAAAAATCCCTTTTCATACGAATTACCATCTTTCCGACAGTAATCTTCATAATAATACGGACAAAAACTGATAAACTCATTTTAATATTCGAGTTTCTTCTACTTCATTTTTCTGCTCGTAAGTAAAAGAAAAAGAGTATATTGTCACATTAAGAATTACTATCTTTATATGACGATATACTCTTCTATCAAATTTTTATCTTTCTTGACATTTTATTTATACAAAAAAATAAAATTTTCTTTCGTTTTTTGTTTCTCAACATTTGTTAACATAATATTTTTATGAATAACCACCATTCGAGTGAATGACTTGCCCAGTAACCCATTTCGCTTCTTCACTTACTAAAAAAGAAATTAAGCGCGCAGCATCCATCGTTTCTCCAACTCTACCTTGCGGGAATTTCCATACTAAATAATGTTTTAATTCCTCTGTAATCCACCCTGTATTTGTTGGTCCTGGATCAACAGCATTAACAGTAATCCCCTTCTCCATCGCTACTGGTGCCACTGACTTTGTAAATGCTTCAATTGCTCCCTTCGTTGCTGCATATGCTAGTTCATCTGGCATTGGATCTACTGACTGCCCTGAAGTAAGATTAATAATACTCCCGCTCGTTTTAAGTGAATAATGTTTTATAAACAATGAACTTAATAACATAGTGGCCCGAACATTAACTGTATAATGTTTATCCAACTGCTCTACATTTAATTCCTCAATTCTCGTATGAGTAGAATACACTGCATTATTAATTAGAATAGATGGATCACCTAACCGTTCTGATACCATATAAAACAAACGATTTGGCGAATAAGACTGCGATAAATTGATTTCTGCCATTTCACATCGAACATCGTAACTTTCAATTTCCTTTTTCAGCCAAAAGGGTTCTTGATCACTCATTCCCCATGGCATCGCTTTATCATACTTTGGCCAGTACGTGAAAAAAATGTCTATCCCCTTTTGAGCAAGCACCTTGCATACAGCTGCACCAATTCCATTCAGACGAGTTGCCCCTGTTACAATTGCTATTTTCTTCACCTTTTTCTCCTCCATCTATACACAGATCCCCTGCATGAATACAGAGGATCTATCTTCTTATTGAATATTTGACAGTATACGTTCAGCACCTAATTTTAACATTTTAATAAAGATATAGTTTACAATAGTAAACATTACAAATAAAACGATAAACATAATCCACAGTCCTACTTTAAGGAAGAAGTATAATACACCTACACCCGCTACAATAACTAAAGCTATTAAAATATTAGCTAAAAAATTCCACAAAGTTGTATATCTGCTTTTAAATAATTTCTGCTCTGTGTCCCAATGAATATCTGCAGTTTGTGCGTCCCAGCGTGTTCCGATTAAATTAATTAATAGTAACCCATTCGCACTTAGTAAAAACCACAGTATCATGAAGACTGGAGAAATTCCAGCTACAACTGCCATCGTAATACCGAATACGGCTAAAATGATCACATTAATTAACCAAGCAGTGATTGCTTTCGCAAAAAAGATATCCGAAGCCTTTACTGGTAAGTAACGATTCACAAACCAAGAGCTTCCATCTCGCGAAAATGACGTTGTTGCAATGACGTTACTACCCATTAAAAATAACGATGCACAAAGGCCTACACCAATTGCAAGACCTGCTGATTCTGGATTATCAATATATCCTGTAATCAACTCTATATTCCCTTCCTTCACGAATAAAACAAAGAATAACATAATTGGCATAACGAAAGTTTGTACAATGCAATTTAAGAAAAATTGCGGTGTACGGAATAACGTTTTAAATTCTTTTTTCACATACGCTTTTAAATGTGAACTTTGTACTGTTGATTTCTGTAAACCTTCCGCCGAAATAACTTGTTTCTTTGCTGTACTCGTTGAAAGTCCAATTACCCCTTTTAAATATGTACGCTCTGCAATGTAATAAAACAACACAAAGAATACAAATGAAATAAGCGCAAAGATGATTACGTATAAAGGACCCTTCCAATTCGCATTTTCTACTAATGCGACTGCTCCAAAATATGTAGTTGGAAAATAATTTGTCATTTGTACTATAAGAGAAGATTGATTATTTACAAGGTATTCCGCAGCCCCGTCTCCAGAAAACGCACTTTTATTTCTCCACTGCATAAATACGTTAATTCCTACAATAAATAATATACTTACGATTCCAATAAATATATTTCCTCGATCTTTATTTTTCGCTATATTTGTATACCTCATAATAATTGTCATCAGTAACGAAGCTAATACTAACGGCACGATTGGGAAGAGTAAGTAAATAAAAATCATATATATGTAATATGTAATAAATGCGCCACTTTTTAAACCGTACGTAATGAAGATTGGTAATAAAATGAATGAACTCATTACGTATTGTGTAATTAATACCGTTAAAAATTTTGCCGAAATAATTTGCGCTGGTTTTAATGGTAACGGCAGTAACATTTCAATATCATTGCTGTAGTAAAATACAGTTAAAATGTTCGTTATACTCATTAAAAATACCCATATACTCGCAATCGCAAGTCCCATTGCAATAATCATTCCCGGCCCTTGCCCTAATTGTTTCAGACCTTCATACATTCCGTGCGTCATCGAACCAAATATTAAAAATCCAACAAATAAAATAGCTGCAAATGAAAATAAATACGCCCATCGCTTCTTCTTATCTGCTATAAAATCTGCGTAATTTAACTTTAATAGTACCTTCGTTAACGTCCAAATTTTACTCATTGCCCGTCATCTCCAAGAACATTTTTTCAAGTGATTCATTGGATTTAAAATGATCTCTCATTTCATCTAAATTTCCTTTAAACTGCAAATTCCCCTTATTAATAATAGCAACCCGGTCACATATTTTTTCCGCTACTTCTAATACGTGTGTAGAGAAAAATACAATCTTTCCTTTATCCGCATGTTCTCTCATCATTTCTTTTAAAATATATGCAGATTTCGGATCAAGCCCTGTTAACGGTTCATCTAAAATCCATACATCTGGTTCATGCACGAGCACACCAATAATAACGATTTTTTGTCTCATACCGTGCGAATAACTTTGAATTTGATCAGATAATGCATTATAAAGATCAAACTTCTTCGCTAAAGACTCTATTCGTTCTTGTCTTACTTCTTTCGGCACTTCATACATATCAGCCATAAAGTTTAAATATTCAATTCCTTTTAAACGTAAAAACATATCTGGGCTATCCGGCACATAACCAAACGTCTTCTTCGCTTCCATCGGCTCTTCCATAATATTTTTTCCGTTAATCGTAATAGTCCCTTTGTCCACCCCGTGAATGCCAGTAATCATCTTAATTGTCGTGGATTTACCCGCACCATTCGGTCCTAAAAATCCAAAGATTTCGCCGCTAGGTACAGATAAACTTAAATCTTTTACTGCATAGGTAGACCCATTATAACTTTTTGACACATTCGTAATTTCAATCATTCCATCCAATCCTTTCCTTAATTACCAAATAACTATATTGATATTATAGCATACTTCTATTTTAAGATTTTTACATTTTTCAGTTTATTTAACCTTTAAAATAAATATACACCCCTAATCCAACAACTAAAACGACAGCTAGTAAAATATAGATCATCGTAAGCCGTTTAATATTCCCTTTTGTCGCTTTACTATAATTCGCATCACCATTCCGCCCAATTAACACTGTTGCCACTACAGTAATCACTACAAGTAATACAACGATCATAATCCAAGTTAGCATTCCTTCCTCCCCCTCCTTACAACCATTTTACAATATTATCCTCTTTATTTCGCAGCATATTTCCTCTTTTTACTATTATTATGAAAAGAATTGGAAAACTATTATTACTATACATTATCTCATGTGATATATTTATAACATAACGTGATTTATTTCTAATATCGAAAGGAGAATCTATCATGAAAACAACTTGGATAAAATATTTAGGATTTCTCGGTTTCTTCGGTTTCCTCGGATTTTTTTATGAAAAAGGATTGTTTACTATGTTCTGTTTCTTCTCCTTTTTCACATCGTATAGAACAGTTCAACACGATGAACTGTTTGAACAAATTGTCAATAAATCGTGCCGCAATCATTATGTTTATTGAAATGTTATTTCCAAACACTACACTACAAGAAATTGATATCGCTCTTATTTTTGGCACACTCATTCTTACGTTCGTTTTTTCTATGTTCTTTTATGATAAACCTGTTGATGAAATGGAAGATGCACCATGGCGTTCGTAACCAGGATAAAAGAATACCGTGCCAAATTGAACATGACACAAGAAGTTTTAGCAAATAGCGTTGGTGTGCGACGTGAAACAATTAGTCATCTCGAAAAAGGTAAATACAATCCTTCCTTACAACTTGCTCACGATATAGCGAAGGCACTACATAGTACAATTGATGAGATTTTTATTTTTGAGGATTAATTAAGGACATAGAATCACATAAAAATACCGGCATCCTTCCCATGAAGAATACCGGTACTTCTCTTTTATCACCCATACAAAACAGCATGAAATACGCCTAACAGTAAGTATTGATCCTCTATATAATCTTCATCATATACATCCATCTCGATAGAATACATATCTTCCTCAAGACGAATATTCCAATCTGCGATTACATAACCCTTTCGTAATAACTTTCCCATTCCAAAAGAAGTTTTATGAACAACATATTCTTCTGCCCTATATGTAAAGGTAAATAAGAAATTTGCATCCAATAACTTTCCATCACATACAAGTATTTCATGCTCTGTATCATTATTATCGATGTACGTTACTAAAATCTTTCTTTGGCGCTGCCTACTTACATCCTTTGCAATGATGCGAATATTGCCCTTACTATCCTTTATTTCATAAATGATATTACTACCAATTTTCGGAATAAAATCCAGCACTCTCATCAGCGTATTTTTATAATAGCCCCGTACTACGCCTACTTGCTCGCTTCCATTATAAACCTTTATCGGCGTCGTATCTGCTTTGCTATCACACGGTCGTTTATATGAAAGCTGCATCATTCGCTCTCCTCTTAAGTACTGATCAAACGTCACAGGATATTCTATCATGCGCAGTTCTTTATTTAGCTCATACAAATAGCGTTGAACACTCTCTATTAATGTTGTAGTAGCTATACGCTCTTGAAGTTCAAATTCTTGCCAGCTGGAAGAAACATTCCATTGATTATAATCCTCTTCATAGAAGAAGCCAAGAATTACCTCTTCACGGTCAGCCGTTTCATATTTCATAGGCACGTTCTGCCCATGTTGAACTTGTTCCATCCACTGACCTAAATAAATGCCCAGCTCTGCAACCTTCATACATGATCTTTGAAAAAATACGCTATCACTCGCGCAAATCGTTACATCTCCTTCGATAAAGCCCTTTGAATAAGCATCATACCGCGGCTCATCCTTCTGCGGAAGATTCTTGTCTAACTCAAATAAAAAAGTTAACATTCTTTATTCACCTCTAGTTGTTACACTAATCATACATGACATCGCATCACTCTGAGAAACTATTTATATACGTATATTTAATTCACGCATTATAACA
This sequence comes from Bacillus sp. FSL K6-1218, assembly GCF_038006445.1. Lineage (NCBI taxonomy): Bacteria > Bacillati > Bacillota > Bacilli > Caryophanales > Bacillaceae > Bacillus > Bacillus sp. FSL K6-1218. Next base: position 3,319,253 of record NZ_JBBOVE010000001.1, read on the forward strand.
CGTGAATGACCTTGTATAGTAGCGTTATTTTTTGTTCTATATCTTAGTATATGAACTTATATGAGCGATTTTTCAAATATATCTATCGCAACTTACAATATATCATCGATTTTTCAAATATATCTATCACAACTTACAATATATCATCGATTTGCCGACAAATATCAGCACACTTAAAATGAGGCTACTTTTTCTCCCGCCAACTCCACAATTTCTAAAATTTGTAGCAGACTCTCCACTTCATAAGTCGGCTTAACTTCTGCCCTATTTTCTTTCGAACTCGGATTATACCAACACGTATCAATGCCGTAGTCTTCTCCGCCTTTCATATCAGAAGTTAGCGAATCTCCGACTATTAGTACACTTGATTTATCCGTAATTCCAAATTTCTCAAATGCATAATCAAAAATCTCACGTGCTGGCTTTTGATGACCGACTTCCTCAGAAATAATAATATGATCAAAGAAATTACATAAAGGCGAATTTCCGATTCTTGATTGTTGCACTTTTGTATATCCGTTCGTAATGATACCTAACTTGCAATCTTGTAGATTTTCACATAATTGTACTGCACCTTCTATAAGGTGTACTTCTTTCCCTAAGTTTTCAAGATATACATCACTAAATTGCTGCGCATCTACGTCTATATTATGAAGTGCAAATAATTGTCTAAATCGCTCTACGGCTAATTCACTTAGCGTAATCATTTTATTTTCTAAATCTCTCCATAATCCATTACTAATCTCTTTATAACTTGCAAGATAATCATTATACCCTGTAGGCATACCAAACTGTACAAACGCATTATGTAATGCGTGTCTTTCCGTTTCAGGGAAATCTAATAATGTATCATCTACGTCGAATAATATAACTTTGTATTTCATGATGTTCTCCTCAATTCCTATATTCTCATAGCTTAATTATAACAACAATAGTAAAAGGAGGCTAATCCAAATCAGCCTCCTTCTCATTATTAATCTTCTAGCAATAACTCTTTCATTTCCTCTAACGACTCTTTCGTAAAGCCAAGAGCTTTTTCGGCGTATGCTTCAACTGATCCGTATTGCTTTTGGATTACATCAATCGCAGCTTGTAAATATTCAGCACGTGCTTCAAACATTGCACCTAATATCGCTCTGCTCTCATCGTTTTGTAATTTCGCACCTAAAAAGGCCATCATTTTTTCATTTAGCTTTTCACGGAAACCGTTACTTAGTAAGTAGTCTTCCATTACTGTTTTTTCCGGTACACCTAGTAAAAGTAATAATAGTGCTGATCCGAATCCAGTACGGTCTTTTCCAGCTGTACAGTGGTTTACTAACGGTAAGTTTTCCGGATTTTGCGCTAAGTTTAAGAAGCTTACAAATGCCTCGTTACCACTTACGAAATCTTGATTCATTTTCACAAGATACTCACCTGGTTTTCCTAACATAGAAAGGTCACCAACTTGGAAAAATTCATTTATATTTAAGTCTTTCGCTAAATCTTGCATAACTGGTAAGCACACTTGACGAGCACCTGTAATCTCTGGGTTTGGCTTATGCTTCACTTCAAAGTCTGTACGGTAATCACAAATTAACTTTAAACCAGACTTTTGTAAATACGCAATATCCCATTCTGTTAGTCCTGCCAATTCTTCAGAACGGTACAACTTGCCCCATTTTACTTTACGGCCTTCAGTCGTTTCATATCCTCCCATATCACGGAAGTTAAACGCGCCTTGCAATGGCAATCTACGCTCAGCTACTGTCACTGCTTGTCCATTACTTCCTACTAGTCTAAAATATGGACGTTCATTTTCACTCGGGTTTTCAATTGTATATGATGATTCTCCATTTACCGTTGCAAGTAATTCTCCATTTTCCTCAATATGCTCTGGTGAAGTACTCCAGTAAATGCGAACTTCTTCTATATTATTTTCCCATTTTATATATAACGTGTTGTCTTCATTTCTTTCTACAGTTGCTTGTAGCCAATTTCTTTGCTGCTCCATTCTTTCACCAACGCTTTCTCTTATAATCGAATCTTACTCTATTGTATTATAGGAATAACTACTTTGTCGTTCTCATTTTTCTTTTTATCTTACAAACAGGCGAAAAGTTCTTTTACTTGTTCAAAATTTGTACACGGGTTTCCTCGAAATACATATGCAATTTGTTCCATGCCTAAATCCTCATATACAACTGTTCCCCGCTCTCTATGCGAATAAAACTCTAACCCATTTATAATCTGTTTAACGCCATAGTTCGTTATCCATGAAGAAACAGGATAATACAATTTATTTTTATGTCTACAAACCCAAAGTGCATATAGTTTATTACCTTCGTCCCAGTATACATACTGCGTTTTATCATTCCCTAATCCGACCGATTCGAGCTTCCAACTTATCTTTTCATGAATTGGCAAGTTCGAATATGATACATCATCTGGAGCACTCCACCCTCGACATCTTCCTATCTCACCAATTCCATCTCTTTTTGCTTGAAAGCTCAATAGGTGAAATGGTGTATGTAATATCATTTTCGCGAACTCCATATTTACTGGTTGTAACCCGAATAGAAATCTTTCCATTTCATCTTTGTTTACATATCCACGATCAATAGAAATTTCAATTTGTGTTTTCCATTTAGATGTAACATAACTTTCTTTCCCCTTGTAATTTATACCTTTCCAATACACAAGCCCTTTATATTGAAAACAACATCCTTTCGCCTGAGAAATACAACTATCAGGGAATACTAGCTCCATTATATCGAGAAAAAACTCTTTTACCCGAAACATTCCGGTTAGAGTAACAACTTGAAACCAAAAACTTTCCCACTTTTCACCTTCATAACGTTCTGAAACTTTTTCAATTTTCCAGCCTTCTAACAATACATCTGGATACAGTAAAGCCAATGAATGAAATGTTTGCTTTAACATATATAGCCTCTCCCGCTAAATGAGTTCGCGAGAGTACGTCATTCATCCTTTAAACCTTCCTCACATACCGCTCAGTACAACTCAGCAACTGACATCCATTCTTTTCAAAAACATCCTTCATCCACTCATTTTGTACATTTGTCTCACCAATATAATAAGATGCACCTATTTCCTTTAAGACAAACATCGCACCTGCAAATAGTACAGCTTCATATCCCTTATTACGCATATTTGGAGTAACTGCGAAGTACATAAGTTTCCCCTCTTCTAACGTCCCCTTTTCAATATGCGGAATTACAATTCCTATCGGCTCTTCATCGACACTCGCTGTTAAACAATGTTCTTTCCACTGCTCACCAATTTCTTCTAGCATCATATGTACAAATTGATCATAAACGACTAGTTCTCCCGTCACTTCATTCCACAGTGAATAAAAAGCCTCTTCTCCAACTTCTTCAATAAGCTTAAAATCAATTTCACTTTCTACATCTTCTACTTCATATATATCTTTAAATACAATCATGTTTTCAGTAACATATTCAAATGAATACGTGTCGAAACATTTTTTATACACATCATAATTTAGACTTTTTGAAGAGATTTCAAAATGTAGTTTTTCTAATCCATCTTTTTCAGCTTCAGCAACGCAATATTGCACCATCTCTTCTAATTGCTCTTCTGTAAAAACCTCTGCATTATTTTCTTTTATCATAATAGAAGAAGCACTTCTTCTTATTTTAAAATGTTTTTCTAACTGTTCTATCGTCGTCATATTCTTCCCTCATCTATATCATACTCGAATTTCTAATCGTTCTCCTTGCATGAGCAGGATTGTCCTTGAATATATAGAATACTAGAAAAGATCGCATCTTTAAAGTGCGGAGGAGGTTCTCCAGTGGATATTACAGCATTGCAACAACAGTTAGAGCTTATACAACAAAATGACTATACGCAACTGCAACATATAGATATAAATGAGTTAACTTTGAACATGCTTCAGTATATCGGAACGACTGATAGCTACGTTCGTTACCAACTTATATATAAATGTTTTGCGCATTTCATTCATCATGAATTCCTTATGGACGATCAGCTGAAATTACTGTTACAAACTTGTTTAAGTGATGAGTATTTATATTGTGACATTTACTCCCCACATACAGATGGGGTTTTCACACGTTCTTACACTGTTTCGTTAATTGCGTTAATACTCCAATTCGCTAATTCGCACTACTTTTGTACAGAGGAGGATATCGAAGAAATAAAAAATAAACTCATTACATATACAAACTTAGAAACGGATTTTCGAGGCTATATTGAAAACAAAGGATGGGCTCATTGTCTTGCTCACGTATCTGATACTTTCACCGAAATTGTTCATAATACGTATACGACCTTTGAATGGTACGAAGAATTAATTCATTGTTTATTAAATAAAATTTTTATTCCATCTGACCTTTTTCATAATAATGAAGATGAACGCATTGCTACTCCATTACTAGCAATGCTGTATCATGATTTTCCTCAAAACGAGTTAATTTCTATTATTCATAAAAAAATAAAAAGGCTTCCTCAAATTAGAAAACGCCTTTCGCTTAATGAGTATTGTATTTTATGCGCCAACATTAAAACCTTTTTACGCACATTATTTTTCAGAACGAAAGATGACCATAACTTAGCTTTTACAGCGCGTAAAACAGAAAGAATGTTAAAAGAACTCCCTAACTATTATTAAATACAAGGAGCAAAAATATGGGCTACATTGAAGACATGAGAAATCTAGTAGGAAATCATCCACTTATTTTAATAGGATCACATGCCATTATATTAAATGAAAAAGATGCAGTATTACTGCAGCTCCGGACAGATTTTAACCGATGGGGCATTATTGGCGGTGCATTAGAATATAACGAAACGTTAGAAGACGCGTTAAAGCGAGAAGTATATGAAGAAACTGGACTTATCATCAAAAATCCAGAACTATTCCGTACATACTCAGGACGAGACTTCTTTCAAATCTATCCAAACGGCGATCAAGTACACGGTGTACTCGTTGTTTATATTTGCCGCGAATTTCACGGGGAGCTTATATGTGATAAAACTGAGTCAAAAGAATTACGTTTCTTTCCGCTTGATGAGTTACCTAGCACTCTTCATCCAGTCATTGAGGGGATTCTTCGAGATTTTCATCACTCTAATTAAAAATAGAAATAAAACAACCTCATTTCCCGTCATTACAACGTGAAATGAGGTTGTTATCGTTCACCGCAAATCCCTATTTCCCCAAAATGATATTAATGCTCTCTTTCTACAACTTAATATCCCTTTATAAAAAGGATAGTTATATAAGAAACAATAAATGAAAGAATAGTATACATGCCAACCCAAAAGAAAAATGCTGGATCGTGCACTGTAACATTTAACATAAGAAAAATAAGAAATGTTACTATTGGCATCACATAAAATGTACCTACTTTATATGCTCCAGCTATTGAAACAATACAAACAAGCAATGGATATATACAGAAAATAAAAATGATTTCACTCAATGTTATGTCCCCCTTTCTGCAGAAATAATAGGTTTCTCGTAAACATTTGGGGGAACAACAAAATTTTATTTTTTATCAGTTATTAGTAAATATAATGTTAGATTGTTATCTCAATCTGATTCCCTTCAGGATCACTTACTACACTTTCATAGTAACCATCCCCTGTAGTTCGTGGGCCGTTTAACACAGGGTACCCTGCTTCTCTTAATGTATGAGTTAATTCGTTCACCTTTTCTTTATTACCTACAGAAAAAGCAATATGCGCATATCCTACTGTTTGTGTTTTTATTTTATCGTCTATCCCTACTTGTCTCATAAGTTCTAGACGCGCGCCACCTTCAAAAGTTATGAAATAAGATTCAAACTGCTTTTTCGGATTGTGATATAAGCTATTTTCTTCACCATTAAAGTACTGTTTATAGAAATCACACATTCCTTCTAAATCATTCACCCAAATTGCTACATGTTCAATTTTCATAATCGACACCTTTTCTTTTATGTTATTCAACTGACAATTGGATGCTTCATTGCCAGCACATTTAATTTTCTTTATTCGTTCTAGTAATCATAAGATCAAGTCCAAGACTTTTTAATCCATATAAATAATCTTCTTTCCAATTACTCACTGTTATTTTCGGAATATGTTCCGCCGGAATGTACTGCGGACAAGTTTTTACAATTTGCTCTATTACAAATTCATTCACTTCATCATCACAGAAGATAAAGGCATGAGGGTTAATAATAGCTATACATGTAGCTATTAAACGAGTAATAGCATCTATATTATACTCCTCTGAATTATTCGAATCCCTACTTCTCAAAGCTTGTAAGAAATTTTTATTATCATACTGCGGAACGAAAGATATCTCTCCTGAGAAACATGTACTTCCGCGTACGACATCTCCATTTACCATAATCCCCGCACCTGGGCCATTTTGACCTGAATACAAATATACAAGAGAGGAATTGTCATTATTCCCCGTGTTTTTATGATACCCGAGCACTGCAGCATTCATATCGTTTTCTATTACTACTGGTATAGAAAACAGTTCCTCAAAGTGACTTTTCAAATTAAAATTTTGAAACTTTTCATATCCAGGAATATAGAAAATACGCCCATTATCGACCGCACCAGGGACACCAATTGATATAGAACTTATTTTTGGAAACATAGCTATAAGACTTTCTATATGTTCTGTTAATACGCTTAGTCCCGCATCAATTAATGCACTTGAAGTACTCCCTTGTTCTTTTACTTCCCCTAAACAGTTAAAAATTGTATAATTCGTCTCATTTTTTTCTAAAAATATCGCTAATCCTAACATATATTCTGGATTATACGCATATCGTTTCGCTCTTCTTCCGCCACTTGAATCATCTAAACCGACTAAAGTGACTTCACCATCTTGTTTCATATTTTCTATAAATTTACTTATCGTTGGAAAACTAATTTCTAATGTATTACTAAGTTCAACTTTCGTCGCACTTCCTTGCTCTAGAAGAGCCGTACGAATGCCGCGAAGGATCGTCTCTTTAATCGATTTTTGAGTAACAAATTGTTCACTCAAATCGCTCACCACCTTAATCAACATACTTATTAAACACTTTTAATAAGTTGCGTTGACAATATATCATACATCATTTTCTAAAGCAATAGAGATGATATATTTCCGCTGCATGCAATCCTTATTTAGCTCGGTGTATTCTCTCTTGTAATAGACGATACAATTCCAGACAAAAGAACAAATAATAAAACAGCTAGCAAGGCATTACGTATTCCGAATGCTTCCCCAAGTATCCCTAAAAATGGTGGTCCGACTAAAAACGCTGTAAAACCGATTATAGAAACTGCAGCAACATTAGAAGTCGCATTTTCACGGTCATCTCCAGCAGCTGACAGACCAATTGGGAACCCTAGCGCTGCACCAATCCCCCACAGTACTACGCCAAATGCTAGAAAATACGAATTACCCCCAAATATTACGATTGAAATTCCTAGAATCGCCATCATAATAGTGGCACGTACGACAGCGACACGACCGAATCGATCAAGGAAATAGCTGCTACACATACGAGTTAACGTCATTGCTAATACAAAAATTGCGTACATAATAGAACCTGCCACTATACTTTGCTCATGTCCATCTACCATCACGATAGGTAGCCAATCATTTGCACTACCTTCTGCAAATGCCATTCCAAGCACAAAAAGACCAATTAAAAGCACCTTTTTTTCCATACGTAAGGAAGTACGCTTCTCTCTCCTTTTGTTCCGCGATTTCTCCTTCTTTCCTGTTCCATGCGGAAGAAAACGATACACCATACATACAAGTAATAGAAACATGACCGAAATCACAAGAAACTGATACAGAATCGGGATGTGAAGCGACGCTGCGACAGAACCACTGAGCGCGCCTACTAAAGTTCCTACACTAAAAAAGCCATGGAATTTCGGAAGAAGAGTTGTTCCTAATTTCTGCTCAATGGAAGAACCTTCTACATTCAATGCGACTTCCGCCAATCCGTAGCCTACTCCAAATACTAGTAAGCTACTAAAAGCCCCCATACTAGAAACAAAATAAATATTTATACCTAAACAAATCAATCCAACAATCATAAAAAACATACTGCCTATAATAACGTCTCTAGCTCCCTTACAGTCAATGAAGCGGCTTGCACTCAGTAAACCAATTATTGAACCAACAGATAGTCCGAACAAAATCCAGCCCATTTCTGCATTTGACACTGCTAAAACATCTCGAGTAGTTGCTGTTCTTGAAATCCATGTAGCAAACGCGACACCTGGCAAAGCAAATAAGAGAAAAAGAGCGTTTCGAGAGGCAAGTAATGTCTTTGTATGATTGTCCGCACTATATTTCTCCATATGAAACACCTTTCACATTGTCTATACGATAAGACACCAGTTTATTCATATACCCGTAAAAAACGATTTCTATAAGTCTATCGTTTTAATAACTTTAGCTGGATTACCACCAACAACTACATTATGAGGTACATCTTTTGTCACAACTGCCCCTGAGGCAATTACAGCGTTGTCTCCAATTGAAATACCAGGGTTAATTATAGCTCCCCCGCCAACCCAAACGTTGTTACCAATCTTTACAGGCTTTCCATATTCTTTACCAGAATTCCGTTCCACCGGATGTAAAGGATGAGTGGCCGTATAAATATGGACACCTGGTGCAAACATACAATTATCACCGATTCGTACTTCACAAACGTCCAAAATCACACAATTAAAATTTGCGAAAAAGCTCTTTCCAACATGGATATTGTAGCCGTAATCACAACGAAAATCAGGATTAATTTGGGCTTTCCCATCAGCTGAAGAACCTAAAAGCTGATTTAATAACGTAAAACGCCTCTCATCTCCTGTCTCCATCGCCTCGTTATAAAGGCGTGTTAAACGTTTTGCCTCCACCCTATCAGCCACTAATTCTTCATCCTCCGCAACATACATTTCTCCCGCTAACATCTTTTCTTTCTCCGTTTTCATACATTCATCTCCTTTTTTATTGAATGAGATTCACTTATTAAACTTATTTAATAAGTGACTTTAATTTTACTTATTAAACACGTTTAATAAGTAACCCTATATTAGCATACTTTTTAATATATGCAACTAATAAGTTCGGGAAAGAAATGCGAACTCCTTGCTCTACGTATCGATATGAAGAATAATTTATATCGAAAAACGAGGGAACGCTCAGCGCCCCCTCTCAAATCCAATCCGTTTCTTTATTTCTGCTAAATGTACCTTCGCGATTTCTCTTGCCCGCTCAGCACCTTTTTCTAACGCTTCGTATAATAAGCTCGGTTCGTTCATATACATCTCATATTTCTCACGAGGTCCAGCTAACTCACGGTCTACAACACGGAATAGCTCTTTTTTTACATCGCCCCATCCGATTCCAGTCTCATACTTTTCACGCATCGACTGTATTTCATCTTCGGTCGCAAACTCTTTATATATCATAAATAATGTTTCTAATTCTTTCGGTTCATTTGGAAGTGAAGAATCTGTTTTGATTTTAAATATTAATTTTCGAAGTTTTTCTTGCTCTGCAAATAATGGGATTACATTTCCGTAACTTTTACTCATTTTCCTTCCATCAAGACCAGGTAAAATAGCTCCTTCTTCTTGTATGACATACTCCGGTAGTGTAAATGTCGTGCCAAATGTATGATTAAAATACGTCGCAATATCACGCGCGATTTCAATATGCTGAATTTGGTCTTTTCCAACTGGTACATGGGTAGCTTGAAATAATAATATGTCAGCTGCCATTAAAATCGGATACGTATATAACCCCATATTCACTCCTGCATCGACCTCTAACCCCGCTTCTTTATTTTGCTCCACCTTCGCTTTATACGCATGAGCACGGTTCATAAGTCCTTTCGGAGTTAAGCAAGCTAATATCCAAGCTAATTCTAGAATCTCCGGCACTTCTGTTTGTCTATAAAAAATAACATCTTCCCCAAGTCCAAGCGATAACCAAGTAGCTGCTACCTCTTTCGTATAACTGCTGAACTTTTCTGAATCATGCACAGCATTTAACGCATGATAATCAGCTATAAAGTACAATGCTTTTCCTTCATTATTCTTTGACATTTGCAATGCAGGTTTAATCGCACCAATATAATTTCCTAAATGCGGATAACCTGTAGGCTTAATTCCTGTTAACATTATTTTCTCACTCATACTAACTCCTCCTTTCTCAAAATAAAAAGAGCCCCTCATCCTTAAAAAAGGACGAGAGACTCCCGCGGTACCACCTTAATTAGCTATCATTAGCTCACTTCATACTTCAATAACGTGAAGTAACCGTCTTTACCTACTCATTTCAATTAGAAGCTCCAGAGCCCATTCCATATTCATCCCTTACTGATTTCCACCACATATCAGCTCTCTGAAAAGTTTCGAATATGTACTCTTCTCTTTCATTGCTTTTTCGTTATTTTTTTACAGTTTATCACATTTCACTTCCAAACAAACCCGAATTTTCTATTTTATATAGCAGGAATTTCCACTTCAATTGTCTAATGATATATAGGTTTGCAGAAATATTCGAAACAACTTTGGAGGTTTTTTCATGGTAAAATATATATCCATTTTAGGTTCCACAGGATCCATCGGCACATCTGCATTAGATGTTGTTTCAGCTCATCCTGAACATTTCAAAATCGTCGGTTTAACCGCAAATTATAACATTGATCTTCTTGAGCAACAAATCAAAACGTTTCAACCTCGTATTGTAAGCGTTGCGACAAAAGACTTAGCAGACACGCTTCGTACGCGTATTTCAGCAAATACAAAAATCACACACGGGACTGATGGCTTAATTGCAGTAGCTACTCACCCTGATTCAAATCTTGTATTAAGTTCTGTTGTCGGTGTTTCAGGATTACTCCCAACAATTGAAGCATTAAAAGCGAAGAAAGATATCGCCATCGCTAATAAAGAAACGTTAGTTGCAGCTGGACATATCGTAACTGAACTAGCGAAACAAAACGGATGTCGCTTAATTCCAGTAGATAGTGAGCATTCAGCTATTTTCCAATGTTTAAACGGAGAAAATAATAAAGAGATTGAGAAGTTAATTGTAACAGCTTCCGGTGGTGCTTTTCGTGATAAAACACGTGAAGAAATGCAAACATTACAAGCTAAGGACGCTTTAAAACATCCCAACTGGTTAATGGGCGCAAAACTAACGATTGATTCTACCACATTAATGAATAAAGGGTTCGAAGTAATGGAAGCGAGATGGCTATTTGATATTCCGTATGAAAAAATTGATGTAATGATTCATAAAGAAAGTATCATTCATTCTTTAGTAGAATTTATTGATGGATCAGTTATGGCACAGCTCGGTGCTCCTGATATGAGAATGCCTATTCAATATGCGTTTCACTATCCTACTCGGCTACCTTCTTCCTATGAAAAATTAAATTTATTAGAAATCAGTAGTTTACATTTTGAAAAACCAGATTTAGAGAAGTTCCCTTGTCTACAATACGCATATGAATGTGGCAAAATCGGTGGTACTACTCCCGCTGTATTAAATGCAGCAAATGAAATTGCGAATGCACGATTCTTAAAAAATGAAATTGTCTTTTTCGATATTGAAAAAACAATTTACAAAACAGTTGAAGCTCATCATAACATAAAAGACCCTTCACTAGATGCTATATTAGAAGCGGATCAATGGGCGCGCCAATATGCAAATGAATTATTAATAAAAAAGAGCTAAAACAGTTCCCACTGTTTTAGCTCTTTTTTCACGTATTCAACTTAACAAATCTATAACCGTGCGTAACTAACACTTTTAATATCGCATATCCTGGAATGGCTAAAATAATGCCCATAATCCCGAATAAGTTTCCGGCAGTTAAAATGATAAATATGATTGTAATTGGGTGAATATCTAGCTTTTTCCCCATTACTTGAGGAGAAATAAATTTACCTTCTGCTAATTGTACAACCATCATAACGATGATTACTTTTAACACCATTGCTGGCGAGTCGATAAATGCGATAATTAACGCTGGTGTAATAGCAATAATTGGTCCTACGTACGGAACGATATTTACAATCATCGCTAAAATCGCAAGTAGTACCGCATATTTAATACCGATAATAAGGTAACCGATTAATAGCATAATACCGATAAACAAGCTCACGATAATTTGACCTCTAATATACGAGCTAATCGCATAGTGCATATCATCTAGTATTCTCATTGCTGCTGGTTGTCTTTGTTCTGAAATGAATTTTAAGAAGTGATTCGGCAATTGTTCGCCATCTTTTAAAAGATAGAACAATATAAATGGAACCATTACAAATGTTAAAACAACCTCTGTAACAGTACTCAAGAATCCAGTTACATTCCCAGTTACTGATGATAATGACTTTGTAAAATCAACTGTATAGTCTTTTACCATATTCGCAACATTAATATTTAAATTCTCCTGAATTTTACCAAGTAAATTACTTTCCCCGAATCTACGCGCTGCTTGTTCAATCTCATGGCCAAAGTACGGTAAGTTATCAATTAATGCATCAATTTGATCTTTAATAATAGGGATAACCGTTACAACTAAAAACACAAATAATCCAATTACTATTAAGTATATTGAGGCTATCGATACGATTCTTGAAACACCTTTCTTTTCTAAAAGTGAAACGAATGGATGCAAAATATAGAATAGCACGCCCGCCAATAGTACTGGGAAGAAAATTGTTTTTAAAAATACGATAAACGGTGTAAAAACAAATGATATTTTTGTTAGTAATAAAATATTAATAAACAATAACGCAAATCCAAGCAATACCGCCAAATAATTTTGTTCTCTAAAAAACTTTCTTAACTTATCTCTTTTTCTTATATTTATTTTCTCCAATGAAACCACCTCTTCGAATGATGAAAAGCCCTTATTCAGGGCTCTTCATCATAATCTATATCTCTATTTCCTTACAGCTTTCACTACAAATGATACAATAAGAATTAACACGATTGCACCTAATAATGCTGGTACGACATGAATCCCACCAAATGATGGCCCAAAGGATCCAAATAATCTACCACCTAACGAAGCACCTAATAAACCTGCGATAATATTTCCGAACATACCACCCGGGAAATTTTTACCCGTTATAGAACTAGCAATTGCACCTATAATAGCACCAACTATTAATGTGATAATCCATCCCATTTTTAGTCCTCCATTTCTATTATAGTTTGTATGATTCAATACAAACATATGTATTTATCATTGCTAATCATATTTCACTATAGAAATATATTTACTACTATTTTACATATGGAGATACATATATTATATGCAAAAAAGAAAAATATTGTCAAACTCACCCATAAAGAAATTATATTAATATACCATATTCAAAGGAGGCATCATTATCTATGATTCTTAAGTTAAATTCCACTTCTTTTGAAGTAGCAACATCCATTTTACAAGTTCAAATTCCAGCCTATAAAGTTGAAGGGGACTACTTAAATAGTACTGCCATACCCCGTTTATATGATACTGTAAACGATATTCAAAGTTGCGTTGAAACATTCTATGGATATTTTTTTGAAAATAAACTTGTCGGCTTTATTTCTTTTGCACAAGAAGAAAAACTAATTGATATCCACAGGTTAGTTGTATCGCCCGATTTTTTACAAAAAGGAATTGCAACGAAACTCCTAATTTATATATTTAACATGTTCCCTTCTTCTATGACATACATTGTACAAACAGGTAAAGCGAATACCCCTGCTATCGCATTATATAAAAAACACGGCTTCCTTGAAGTAACATACACCGAACTACCTGATGGAATAGTACTTACACAATTAAAAAAACAGAAAAAATAAAATAATTTGACTAATCATTTTGTTTATGTTACCTTTTACCTTATAATACCTTTTGCTGAGTCCAAATTTTGGAGCGGGGGAACCAATTTTGTAGCTATGCTACTTGGGGCGAATCTTTTTTAAGTAGGGAAACTCTCACTTCCCGAGTCCGACAGCTAACCTCGTAAGCGTAATGGGAGAGGAAGGTGCTTTTTGCCTATGTTACACATCTTGCCTCCTTAATTATAAATATGGGATCGATATCAAATAGTCACCTATATTTATAGAAAAGGAGATATGTATTATGTTACGTTTATCTGATCACGCAATAAAAATGATGGAGCAAAGACTTCGACTCGAACAACATCGCACATATCAAGCAAATAAAATTGTAGATAACTTACATCATAAATACTTCTTTCAACATATTTTTCAGCCAAAAAGATAAAGCGAAACTTTAATCAGTGGGGGCATCCCCACTGATTATTAGTTAAACCAATCGGGCTTTTACGGTCCGTTGATCTACCACCTAACTTCTTTACTCTAGCTGAATTTTGTAGTGGGTGTCTTACTGCCCGTTAATGCAGGATAAAAAATTGTTCATTTAACATCAAAAACACAAGGTGTGTCTAAAAAGACATTCCTTGTGTTTTTATATTTCTTATAATATTCTCACTACATTTAAACTTGCCGTAATCGTACCTGCTATTGTAGTCACATGCCCAACACCGAGCGGGCCATTTTGTAATATAAACGTTGAATTTGCACTAGCTACATTTACAAGAAGCGTATTTGAAATAGATGGTTCCAATACTACAGTTGATGTCGTTACATTTTGTATAAAACTCCCTGTTACTTGTGTTCCATTTAATAGTAATCTTACAGATACTACTTCATTCCCACCAGTCGCGTCCCCTTGGAAATAGTAGCTTACTAAATATATTCCTGGCGTCGATACTGTGACAGTTGTAGCACTAGTTAAAGATACACCAGTTCCATATACAGTGGATCCCGAGTTAATAGGAATATTGGCATTTGCTGCAATTGTACTTGTTGATGTAGAAAAGAAATAGCCACCACCTGTCGATATAGCAGATGATCCTGTTGCTCCAGTTAAGCCGGTTGGACCAGTGGCACCGGTTGGGCCTGTTACTCCCGTTCCCCCTGTTGCTCCAGTTATTCCTTGTATGCCTTGGATTCCAGTCGGTCCAGTGGCACCAGTCACTCCCGTCTGGCCGGTTGCTCCCGTCGAACCTGTTATCCCTTGGGGTCCTTGGATTCCTTGAAGACCTTGGGGACCCGTTTCTCCAGTCGAGCCGGTTGCTCCCGTTGGACCCGTTATCCCTTGGGGTCCTTGGATTCCTTGAAGACCTTGGGGACCCGTTTCTCCAGTCGGGCCGGTTGCTCCCGTTGGACCCGTTATCCCTTGGGGTCCTTGAATTCCTTGAGGACCTTGGGGACCCGTTTCTCCAGTCGGACCGGTTGCTCCTGTTGGACCGGTTGGGCCCGCCTGGCCGGTTATTCCTTGTAGACCTTGAGGGCCGGTTGGACCAGTTGGGCCGATTGGACCTTGCACTCCTTGTATCCCCTGAATTCCTTGGGGACCAGTTGGACCAATTGGACCTTGGATTCCCTGAATTCCTTGAGGACCCGTTGCCCCTGTCGGACCGGTTGGACCTTGGGGACCTTGCACTCCTTGTATTCCTTGAGGACCGGTTGGGCCTATACTTCCTTGCGGTCCCTGGATACCTTGTATTCCTTGAGGACCGGTTGGGCCTGTTATGCCACTCGGACCTTGTACGCCTTGCACTCCTTGTGGGCCAGTTGGGCCACTCGGACCTTGTACGCCTTGTAGACCTTGTAAACCAGTTGGACCTGTCGCTCCCCTTACTCCTTGCTCACCTTGTATACCTTGAACCCCTTGTGGGCCGGTTGGACCGATTGGACCCTGTGCCCCTTGCACTCCTTGGGGACCTGTCGGACCGGTTGGGCCGATTGAGCCTTGTAATCCTTGTAGACCTTGCGGACCTGTCGGGCCGGTTACTCCTTGTATCCCTTGTGGACCTTGAATGCCTTGGTCACCCGTTGGACCTGTTGCCCCCATCGGCCCCTGCACCCCTTGCAAACCTGTTAAACCGGTTGCTCCTGTTGGACCCTGTATTCCTTGCACTCCTTGGATTCCTGTTGCTCCTGTTGCTCCGGTCGCCCCTGTTGCCCCTGTTGCTCCAGTCGGACCGGTTGGACCCCCTGGTGATCCTGCTGGACCGGTTGGACCTGTTGGGCCTCCCGGAGGACCCGTTGGACCGGTTGCTCCTGTTGGACCCGTTGCAGAACCAGTCGGACCGGTTACCCCAGTTGATCCGGTTAATCCAGTTGGACCTGGATCCCCTTGTAAACCAGTTGCCCCTGTCGGACCGATTACACCTTGCACTCCTTGGATTCCTTGAGAACCGGTTGGACCTACCTGCCCCATTTCTCCCTGGGGACCTTGTAAACCTTGAACACCAGTTTCCCCTTGTGGCCCCATTGGCCCCTGTTCCCCTTGGATTCCTTGAGAACCTGTTGGGCCTGTTGGACCAATTGGACCCTGTATTCCTTGTATTCCTGTTATACCTTGTAAACCACTACTTCCTAAATTACCTTGAACACCTTGTATACCAGTATTTCCAGTTGGACCTGTCGGACCATTGTCCCCTTGCACTCCTTGTATACCTTGTATTCCTGTTGGACCTGTCGGACCAACTTCTCCTTGCATTCCTTGTATTCCTTGTATTCCTGTTGAACCTGTTGGACCGATTGGACCAGGAATTCCTTGTATCCCTTGAATACCAGTTGGACCTGTCGGACCTCTTTCGCCTTGAATTCCTTGAACACCTTGTATTCCCTGTGGGCCTTGTTCTCCCATAGGTCCTTGACTACCTTGAGAGCCTTGTGGTCCAGTTAAACCTGTTGGACCTGTTGGACCATTTTCTCCCTGTACCCCTTGCACCCCTTGTATTCCTGTCGGACCTGTTGGACCGATTGGACCTTGTACGCCTTGTATTCCCTGCGGTCCAGTTGGTCCACCTAAAGCACCTGTTGGACCTGTTGGTCCAGTGGGCCCCGTAATACCTGGCGGCGGAAAAGGAATAGGTGCTTGAAACTTACTACACTTATCTTGATTCTTCACAAGCATCTCCTCCCATTTGTAACGCATCAAACTATTTGTAATATGTTTAAGCTAGCTGTTATTACTCCCGCTAATGTCGTTACATGCCCAATAGCTAATGGACCATTTTGTAATGACAAAGTGGAATTTGGAGAAGTAACTTCAATTACCATCGTATTTGAAATCGCTGGTTCTAATATAAAATTACCTTTTGTAACATAAAGAATAAAACTCCCTGCGACTTGCGTTCCGTTTAAAACAAGCCTTACCGAAATCGTTTCATTCCCCAAAATTGCATCCCCTTGAAAATAATAACTTATTAAATATATCCCTGGCGTACTTAACGTTATAGTTGTCGCATTTGTTAAACTAACTCCTGCTCCAAAAATTGTAGAACCAGAATTAATTGGTATTAGCGCATTCGCTGCAATTGTACTCGTTGCAGTGGAAAAGAAATAACCGCCCCCACTAGGTAAACCAGTCGCTCCAGTCGGACCGATTATTCCTTGCACTCCTTGAAGACCTTGTGCACCTTGTGCACCTGTCAATCCCGTAGTCCCTTGTATCCCTTGAACTCCTTGAGGACCTTGTGCTCCAGCTGCTCCTGTTTCCCCTTGAATTCCTTGTACTCCTTGTATACCTTGCGCTCCAGCTGGACCCGTTGCTCCTCGGATTCCTTGTTCACCTTGAACTCCTTCCGCTCCTGTAACACCAGCTGGACCGGCTATCCCTTGTATTCCCACCATTCCTTGTGCACCTGTTGGGCCTATTACACCTTGAATACCTTGAATACCTTTAGGGCCTTCTGCACCTGTTGGACCAGTTACTCCACGCGTACCTTGTATTCCTTGAGAACCTTCTGCACCCGGTGGACCCGTTATACCTGGGTTACCTTGAGGACCTTGTGCTCCTTGGACTCCAACTGCTCCAACTACACCTTGGGAACCTTGGGCTCCCCTTACACCTTGAGGACCTGTTGGACCTGTTATACCTTGCACTCCTTGCGCTCCAATTGGTCCTATCCCCCCGCTTACACCTGTTGAACCAGTCGCACCCGTTGGACCTGTTGGACCTCCTGGCGGGCCAGGTGGACTTGATGGACCAGTCACTCCACTAGATGGACCAATTGGACCGGTTGTTCCCGTCGGACCGCCCGGTGGTCCTTCTGAGCCTTGTGTACCAGTAGGACCAGTTGCTCCTGTTATCCCTCGTACTCCTTTTGCTCCTTGAAAACCTGTGGATCCACTTACTCCTTGTATTCCTTGAACACCTTGTGGACCTTGAGGGCCTGTTACACCGGTTATTCCCTTTATTCCGCTTATACCTTGAGGACCTTGTATTCCAGTAGAACCAGTTGGTCCTACTACACCTTGTGCCCCTTGATCACCTTGGTGTCCTTGTTCTCCAGTAATTCCTTGTATTCCTTGAGGGCCGTCTTCTCCTTGTATACCAATAGCCCCTTGCTCTCCTTGTATCCCTTGAACACCTTGAGGACCTTGGGGACCAGTTATCCCTGGGACTCCAGTTACCCCTCTCTCTCCTTGTATTCCTTGTGCCCCCGTTTGTCCTCGCTCACCTATTTCCCCTTGTATTCCTTGTGTGCCCTGTATTCCTTGACTACCAGCAGGACCCGTAGCTCCCTGTGTTCCTTCTAATCCTTGTACTCCAATATCACCAATTGGACCTTGGTTTCCAATTAATCCTTGAGCACCTTGGAGGCCAGTTGGACCAGTTATACCTTGCTCTCCGGTATCACCAACAGCTCCTTGTATTCCCTGTGCTCCTGTTGTCCCTCGCGAACCTTGTATTCCCCTGATACCTTGAGGACCTTGGGGACCAGTTGCACCTATAAGCGGAAGAGGCAGTGCCACTCCGAATTTTTTGCAATTTTTATGATGACGCACAACAATCCCCCTTCCCTAAAATCATTACACCTTTTATATGAAATGCATTTTTTTTTTAAAAGTACACCTCTGACCTTATTTTTTTAAAAATAAAGAAGCCTATCATTTCAACTATTTGAAACGATAGGCTTCTTTTTATAAAACAATTTATTTCCTCGCCTTAATAATAAAAGTAGTTGGCACCATCCTAGCTTTATATAAAGAATAATATTTCGTAGACGGCTCAGCTAGTTCTCCATCAAACGAGCTCGATGGTTCAGGCTCTTCTATTCTCTCAATTGTAAAGCCTGCTCTATTTAACTCATTTATATATGTACTTATTTTTCTCTTATATAATATCGCTTGTACATTTTCTCCTTTAAATGCTTCAAACGTAATGGACGTTTCCTCATGATAAGAAGACTTTATAGCAACTTCTTCTGTACCATACTGTAAGTTTGAATATACTGGGTGCTCCCAACTAAAAATAAAACTTCCTCCTGGCTTTAAATAGGAATAAATAAGCTTTACTGGTTTCCCTAAATTTGAAGTCCAACCTAATGCATAAATGGAATATACAATATCAAAATACCCTTTCGGAATATCTCCTTCTTCTTCCATTGCTCCGCATACTAACTTTGGATTCCAATCCTTTAACATCTTATTCGCTATTTCAATTTGTGTACTCGAAAGATCAAGCCCCCATAATTCCTCTGCCCCTTGTTCCGCCATATATTGCAACGAATGCCCACTTCCACAGCCAATATCAAGAACCTTTTTCTTTCTGATTGAATCGAACAAACGAATCTCATCTTCAGACGCTGTATACGGACCGTATCTAGGCAAACAATCAACTTGAAAGAAATAAGGTGCAACTGTATCCCAACACTTTTTATTTATAGCTAACATTTGTGTGCCTTCCATATCCTTTATTCCCCCATCGATTTTATTTCTCCTAATATAAATTACACACTATAATCTGATCTCCCTTTTCTTTTCGCCCGGTAGTTTTTCACTTTCGCAATCGTACCGCATGCTCTTCCTCCTTCTTCTCCAGCATA
This sequence comes from Bacillus sp. FSL K6-1218, assembly GCF_038006445.1. Lineage (NCBI taxonomy): Bacteria > Bacillati > Bacillota > Bacilli > Caryophanales > Bacillaceae > Bacillus > Bacillus sp. FSL K6-1218. The sequence continues at coordinate 3,339,197 of NZ_JBBOVE010000001.1, forward strand.
CATACCGCACCATCTTTTACTTCCATTTCGCGAATAATCATAAAATACCCAGCGACAATCTGGACATGCTTTTAACCTTCCCCACACATTTTCTTGAATTGACATTAACACAATGCTTAACACTTTTGTATACACATTCTCTTCATATACTGGTTCATATGTAATACCTTTCATATCATCCTTTATATGTACATGAAATGGGTATTTCTCTAACCATTTTTGCAATGACCCTTCGCCTTCAATTGTCATCCGAATATCTTCTCGAAAACCTCTTAATTCCTCTATCGTATGAAATGGAAACTCTTCATCAAAATATTCTTTCATAAAGAGCTTTATATCTTCTTTTGTTTGCAGCAAATCAATTGGCTCTCTCGTATCGTTTGGTATTCTCCATGTATTTAAAAATTCCCGAATATATTCTAGTTCATTTGGAGCGTTTTGATTCAATTCGATCCACCTTCTTCTTAAAATTTACTTTTTTCTGACTTTATGTATAATTATAGTATAAAATAGTTAACCATCAAATAATTTTACTGGTTACATAATTAGGAGGATTTCTATGAAAAGTTTCTCAACACCGATACGTTTCATGCTTATTTCTTCATTTTTTATGTCTTTTGGGTATTTTGCAGTATACGCATTTTTAGCTATTTATCTATTAACCTTTCTTCATTTTTCTGCTGTCCAAGTAGGAACAGTGTTGACGGTTATGACAATTACATCACGAGTTATCCCATTATTCTCAGGGTTAATTGCTGACAAAATAGGCTATATCATTATGATGATAGCCGGTTTATTTTTGAGAGGAATCGGATTTATCGCTTTAGGAATATGCTCTGATTTCTATACAATTTCTATTTCTTCTGCACTTATTGGCTTCGGAACTGCATTTTACGAACCTGCCGCTCGCGCTATATTTGGCTCACAGCCAGCTCATTTGAGAAAAAATTTATTTACATATTTAAACCTTAGCTTTAATTGCGGTGCAATAATCGGACCAATTGCAGGAGGGTTCTTACTCTTACTCGATCCACTCTACGCTTTCTCTCTAACAGGATCTCTTATGCTGTTATTTGCTTTTATCTTTTACTTACTTAAAAATCACTTCCAAGTCACTACTGAAAACACGTCTATTACATTAGGCATACAAGCTATCTCACAAAACAAATCTTTCCTTTTGTTTTCATTTATTATGATTTCCTTCTATATTATGTTTACTCAACTTACTGTCGCACTTCCACTTCATATGAAAAATATTAGTAATAGCAATCAGCTTGCTACACTAGTTATTACGATAAATGCAATAACAGGCGTCATATTTATGGTGTTATTCCGAAAACTATTTCATAAATACAACACACTTTCGATTATTAAATACGGTGTTTTATTAATGAGTATTTCCTTTTTACTCATTCCTTTATTTCAACACCCATATTGGCTCTTTATTTGTGTAATTTTATTTACAATCGGTGAAACACTCGTATTACCTAACGCTGATATCGCTATTGCAAATTACAGTAATGAATCATATACAGCCACTTTCTTCGGATTTTATCAACTATCACTCGCATTTGGTTTTATCATTGGTAATTATACCGGTACATCTTTTACATCCAACTTAAGCGGAATGTATACACCATGGCTTATTTTTGGCGGAATAGGACTTATTGGTTTTATTTCACTACATATTTTAAATATTAAAAAAGAGAGCTCTAAAGAGGATATATACCTATGTAATGAGACGAAACCTCTTTAACACATTACAATTGAGATGGTACCTTTAGACAAGCAACCTATAATAAAAAAATTCGACCATCATACTTGACAGTCGAATCTTTTTATTTTTCATATTCAAGATGATTATGTCTTTTACAACCAAATAAATAGCAACCCCCTAAATGATAAGTTTCAAATTCTAACCCTGGAACATATCCAGATTTGATACATTCTATCATTGCTTTATAACAATTATTCTCTTCTGTATATTCCTCAATTAACTCTTTCTTATCTTTTGCTGTCCAGTTTTCTTCTACTTCTTCATTCTGAACATCTTCTATTTCTGATGTTTTCGCTTCGATAGATTCCTGTATAACTTCATTTATACGGGAGAAATTATTAGCTTTATATAGAGCATACACAAACCTACTAATCCAGTTAGGACTTTTCCAAACTTCTTTGTATCCCTTTTCGAACCATTCAATTGCTTCGTTATAGCAATTCAACTCAACATATAAATCTGCTACATGAATTTCTCCTAAAAAATCATCAGATTTCCTGTTAAAAGCATCTAACTGCTCTTTCGCTTCTGTCGTTCGCCCTAAATCAATTAAACATTTTACATAGCTATACATTATATAGTCCGAATCCCCTGCAACTCGCAAGAAAAATTCCGAAGCTTTTTCCAGCTCTCCAAGGTTATAATGCGCTACAGCTACATTGTGAAATGCTTCATCCGATGGTTGCATCGAAATAGATTTTTGCAATACTTCTTTCGCTTCTTCCCATTTTTCTTGTTTCGTGTAAATTTCCCCTAAGATGTTATAAGGAAAGTATGAGGAAGGATCTAACTTAACAACTTCTTTTATTAATTCCAGAGCTTTATCATCATTTTCTTCCTCATAAAAGTACATCCAAGCAAGATTATTGAGAGATTGTACACCTCTAGATTCATGTACTGCTTGTTGAAACAATTCCATCGCTTCCTCATATTTATTTTGTTCAAACATTTCAATTGCCCTCTCGTTAATGTTCAAGTAACTACCTCCGAAGTAAATGAATTCATCTATTCCCTATCATTATTGTAAAATGTAAAAATTATAATTTCTATAAAAAAATTTCTTTCTCTCGTCTACATTTCGATTGAAATAGAAGCTAAAACACACGAATTTACAACAATCAGTAAATTTTTAAATCTCCCTTAAATTGGATATACATCCTGTTTTAATTTACATATTATGGTACAATTAAAAGGGTACTAACTAAACATTTACGCTCCACACTAGTAATCTAGCAATACCAAAATCAAAATTCACATGGAATTGAGGGATGTTATGAAACAGAAATTAGCTGTTCTTCTATTCACTGGAATCATATTATCAGGATGTTCAACTATAGCAGAGAATTCTTTAGAAAGCGGGAAAGGCAGTATGGAATTATTAACACCAACGATCACAGCAAAAGATAATGAATTAGAAATTAAAACGAAAGGCATTGATGAAAATAAAGTAACTTTTATTTATGTTGCTAATAAAAAAGTGTTGGAACAAAAACTAAAAAATGGTGAATCCTACAAGCTTAACATTAAAGATATCGAACACGCTCATAGGACGGACTACAAACCAAAAGTTCAACTTTTGCAAACGAAAGATGATAATGATGATGGAGAAATGGTAACCTTTAAACAAGTTAGGTATACAGTTAAGAAAAACTAATTTTATAGTTATTTCATTATAAAGTGAAACTTTAATCGGTAGGGGTTTTGTTCATCCCCCACTGATTATTAGCCCTCACCAATCGAGCTTTTACGGACAGCCCGATCCCCACCTAACTTTTTTGCTTCCGCTGAATTTTGAGGTGGGGGTCTTACTGCCCGGCAAATAGCGGGATAAATGTAACGAACGAAAATATACTTTTAACAGTAGATAAATGTAGGGGGTGCTAACATGAAAAAACGATGGATTTCTTGGTGGATTGGTAACATATTTTGGATTATCGTTTTTGGAATATGGGCAGCTATTATTTGGCTACGAGATGTTGATGGGGGCCGGTGTTACTCAAACACCCGAAATTAAATCAATATCACTTATCGTTTTATTAATCACGTTTATCATACCGGTATTTTTTCAAATTATATGGCTAATCATTAATTTGAGAATGTGTAAAAAAAATAATTATACGATTTAGTTTTTTGAATTAATAGATGAATATTTTTCATAAAAAAGAGAGGAATCTACATCAAAATAGATTCCTCCCTTTTACATTTGGACTTATACTGCGCTTTTAATGCAGCACTACTCCTCTTTTTTACGATACATGTTCATCTTTCTTCTTCATTAACGCTCTCTTCTTCATCGCCTTCGTTAAATATCCACCTTTAAATGAACGGATTTCATACGAAGACATAAACGCTTTCGGTGCGATTTCATTAATGATTTCTAAAAGCTCTTTCTCTCTAGAACGCTTTGCGACGATATCTAAGCGATAACGTACAGAATTAATACCTTCACCTTCAAATACTGTAACACCAAATCCAGAATGGCGTAATTCATCTACTAATTCATTACAACGGTCTAGTAAACTAACTTGATACGTAATATAACCAATTGCTAATTTATTCTCTATATAACCGCCTAATAACAGTCCCGTACTAAAGCCAATGACATAGGCAACAATATTCATCCAATTTGATAAATCTTGAAATACAATACCTAAACTGACAATGTAAATAGCTCCTTCTAACAATCCAACACCAGCAGCGGATCTTGTTTGATTCTTTACAAGCAAAATCGTACGGATTGTTAAAATTGGAACGTAAATAATTTGAAGCACAAAAATAAGTAGCGCTTGTAACATTGGTATCCACCTCTTTCAAAAAGTCTTTTGTCATAATAACATACATAACCTTTAGAAATCGATGGGTTTTTTAAAATTTTTTTATTATTTTTCATACTATTGAAAAACAAAAAAAAGAAGCGTATTATATTTGTCGTTAATTTGATTACTTGTATCATATCGCTAAACTAAAAAAGGAACCCGATTAGGTCCCTTTCATCATAGCTCTATGTTTTTCGAAGCATGTTCCCTTTGCTTCTCTTCTTCTTTCACTAATTGCATATTTGCATAAGCTAAATTTGCAATCATTAAAAAGTGACCACCTAAAATACCTGTACCGAATGCCCACATTTCCATTTCATGCTCAATTTCATACATGATGATAGCTCCTAAAATAGCAGCTGCAAATCGGTTTAACACTCCTAATCCAGGAGCCTTTTCCTTCATTACGATACTTTTTCCGAGTTTCTCCACTCTGCGAGCTAATAACCAAAGACAATAGGCGCTTACTGCTAATCCAATACCAAACCCTGTCACTTGTTTTCCAAACGGAGTAATCGTCCACATAAGTAGTAAACCACTAAAGATCACATACAATTGTAATCGATATACACGTAAGGCTTCTTGAATCAAAATATCCGCTCCTAAGTTCTCATTTTTTGTACTTTAGAAGAAAAGCAGCAACTTACACAGTTGCTGCTTTCTCTTCTTCTTGCTCTTGTTCCATTTTACGAATTTCAACACGTTTAATTTGGTAAGCGTCTTTTTCTAACACTTTAAATTCATAACCTTCCGCCTCAACATGTTGTCCTTCTTCAATTTCATGATTTTGCATCATAATCCAACCACCGATTGTATCCACATCGTCTTCTTCAATGTGTAATCCAAACAAATCTTTTACTTCTGAGATAAGCACTTTTCCATCAACGATTTTATGGTGCTCATTCACATGTTGAATTGGTGGTGCTTCATCTTCATCATATTCGTCACGAATTTCGCCGACGATTTCCTCCAAGATATCTTCAAGCGTTACAATTCCTGCTGTTCCTCCGTACTCATCATATAAAACAGCCATCGGAATTCGCTTCTTCTGCATTTGAAGTAATAAATCGTGAATTGGAGTTGTTTCCATCACTTCAATAATCGGACGCATATACGTGCGAATCGATGATAAATCTTCTTTATCGTTGTTCATATATCGAATAAAGAAATCTTTTACATTGACCATACCGATAATATCATCTTTATCTTCTCCAAAAATCGGATAACGTGTGTATCGTTCATTTTGGATTACTTTCATGTGTTCTTCTACTGAATCTTCCAGGTAGAAACCAATGATTTCTGTTCGCGGTACCATAATCTCTTTTGCAATACGATTATCAAATTCAAAAATGTTATTTACATACTTGTATTCAGCTTGATTAATTTCGCCACTTTCATAGCTATCTGAAAGGATAAGACGTAATTCTTCTTCTGTATGAGCTACTTCATGTTCTGAAGCTGGTTTTAAACCGAATAAGCCAGTTACAACACGAGCTGAACCGTTTAATACCCAAATAAATGGATACATGACTTTATAGAACATCATTAACGGACCTGCCAATAACAATGTTACTTGTTCAGCCTTTTGAATTGCCATCGTTTTCGGAGCTAATTCCCCTACTACAACGTGTAAATACGTCATTAGCATAAAGGCAAGACCAAATGTTAATACTGATGAGATAGAAGGATTTATATTCCATTTCTCAAATAACGGGTGTAATAACTTTTCAATTGTCGGTTCACCTAACCAACCTAATCCCATAGCTGTAACTGTAATACCTAATTGACAAGCAGATAAATATTCATCTAAATTTGTTGTTACCTTTTTTGCTGCTAAAGCACCGCGTTTCCCTTCCGCAACAAGCTGATCAATACGACTTGAACGTACCTTTACAATCGCAAACTCTGCTGCTACGAAAAATCCAGTAAATGCGATTAAAATCGCAACCATGACTAAATTAAATATTTCCAATGAATCCCCTTAGTTTAAAAAACTAAGGTGTCCACCTCCTGTATACTATAATGTTTTCTTATTTGTTCACTAGAAAACATAGCCCGATACAAAAATTAAAGAGGTCGGATTTCACTTTTTTCTATAATAATAGAGCAAGTGTCTGTATTAAAGCTGTCGTTTGACCAGATAAAGATTTCGATATTTTTTCACGTTGTGAATCAGTCAATCCATCTAAAAGCGGCTTTAACTCCGTTAACTCTGCTTCTAACCGATGAATATGGTCTGTCACTTCATTCACTTGTTTCGAAACGTGTTCATTGATACCGAGCAGCTTCTTCTTCTCCTCGATTTTCTCTTTAATCTCACAAAGCGGCATATGCATTTCTTTGCACTTCTCAATAAATTGTAATGTCTCAAATGCTGTTTCATCGTAATAGCGATAATTAGATTGAGATCGCTCCGCTTTTAAGATTCCTAGATTCGTATAATAATCAATCGTGCGTTTCGACACGTGAGCCATGAGAGCCAACTGTCCGATTCGATACACCTTCCCAACGATCTTCCCCCCTTGTTTATATTACTAACATCATACAACACATAAACTGTACAGTCAAACGTGATGGTTTATTATTCACAATTTATACAAAATTTCACTCTCCTCCTATGATTATTCAATACGAGTAATCTACACTTATACAATAAAATTACTAAACTATTACCTAATCACTACATTGTCTGCCCCTTTTAACCTTTCTTATTTAAAAGCATATCCTACTAATAATGATTGCTTGTATAGGAGGGAATTAACATGAAAAAGACAATCATTTCTCATTTTTATAATGAAGAATACCTACTCCCATGGTGGCTTATGCATCACACGAAAATATTCGATCACGGCATTTTAATTAATAGAGGGTCTACAGATCGTTCCGTAGAGATTTGTAAACTATTAGCACCCCACTGGGAAGTACGAAATTCAAGATTTCTTGAGTTTGATCCAACTAATACTGATATTGAAGTGATGGAAATTGAAAGAGAAGTTTCAGGTTGGAAAATCGTTTTAAATACTACTGAATTCTTTTGTTGTAATAATACTGAAGAATTTTTTTCATCTCTTCATACACTAGGCCAAAACATGTATGCGATTAGAATGATTTTAATGATAGATAATCATAATTATAATTATTCAAAACCTAGATATTCTATCCCCTTAGTAGAACAGCGATACCACGGTGTCTTCCCTTATAACCCAAATCTCGGATGTGCTTGGAGATTTATTCACAATCATCTAGACGGTGCATATTTACCTGGTAGACATCATTCGCGGCACGGATATATAATTTATGACTATCCTTCATTTATTTTAAAATTTTATTTTAGCCCTTGGAATGAACAATCAAAGGCAAGAAAATTACAAATTACGCCTACCCTTTCAAAAAGGGGTGTTCAAATGGGGCTTCAAACACATTACGGTCAATCTCCTGAAGTACTGGACATACGTTTTTTAGAGCTTAGTAACCTAACACAAGACCTACGTAATAACCCTGAATATCAAGAATTATTTCCAAAATTCAAACCGTAATATTTTCTGTATTGTCATCACCTCAAACAATTTCATTCACTTAATCAAAAACAATCTCATTTGCATAAAACATGAATACTGTATAAATAATAAATTTTTATTTTAGGAGGAAAAAATGAAAGCTGTTATTCTTGCTGGTGGGTACGGTACAAGAATTGGGGAAGAAACACATTTAAAACCGAAACCTATGATTGAAATTGGAACAAAACCCATTCTATGGCACATTATGAGTTTGTATAGTCATTACGGGATTACTGAGTTTATTATTTGCTTAGGCTATAAAGGATATGCAATTAAAGAGTTCTTTCTAAATTACAACTTACACATGTCTGATTTCACAATACAGTTAAACGATAATACAATTACTAGCCATTCTCATCGTGTAGAACCATGGAAAGTTACACTAATCGATACTGGTGTAAATACCGAAACGGGTGGCCGAGTGAAAAAGATTCAAAATTATGTCGGAGACGAACCTTTCTGCCTCACTTATGGTGATGGATTAAGTAATGTAAATATAAAAGAACTTATTACATTCCATAAAAAACATGGGAAAATGGCTACTGTTACTGCCGTACAACCTCCTGGTAGATTTGGTTCTCTCATATTAGATAAACAGTCTGTAACATCTTTTCAAGAAAAACCATTAGGTGATGGCGGATGGGTTAACGGTGGATTTTTCGTTTTAAATCCTGAAGTTTTCAATTACATTAGTGGAGATAAGTCTGTTTTTGAAACAGACACTTTAGTTCAGTTAGTAAACAAAAATGAATTGGCCGCATATCAACATTCTGGTTTTTGGCATCCGATGGATACATTGCGCGATAAAAATAAATTAGTCGAGCTATGGGAAAGTAATAACGCTCCGTGGAAGGTTTGGTAATATGGCTTCATCATCTTTTTGGAATAAGAAAAAAGTATTTATTACGGGACATACTGGATTTAAAGGCTCCTGGCTCACCCTTTTCTTAAGTTCTTTAGGTGCAGAAGTAGTAGGCTTTTCTTCTCATCCCCCATCCATTCCTAACATTTTTGAACAAGGTAACGTAGCAAAAGAGTGCACGACAATGAAAGGCGATATTACAGATTACCATTCTTTATTTCATGCCATGAAGCAGCATAAACCTGACATAGTATTTCATTTAGCAGCTCAGCCAATCGTAACCGCTTCATACAAAAATCCTATCGATACATTCAAAACGAATGTTTTAGGTACTGTCCACGTGCTAGAAGCAGCAAAGTCCGTCGAAAACGTACGTGCCATTATTAATGTGACAAGCGATAAATGTTATGAGAATGACGGTAGTGGCGACCGAGCGTTCGTGGAAAATGACCGACTAGGAGGTTTCGACCCTTATAGCGCTAGTAAAGCTTGTGCTGAATTAGTTGCAACATCTTATCACAAATCTTTTTTTCACACGAATACTACTTCGCTTGCTTCTGTAAGAGCAGGTAACGTTATTGGTGGTGGTGATTGGGCAGAAGATCGACTATTCCCTGATATCATTCGGGCATATTTGCACAATCATACTTTGTGTATTCGAAACAAATATGCCGTCCGTCCGTGGCAACATGTTTTAGATCCTCTACATGGCTATATCCTTTTAGCTGAGAAACTTTGGAATAATGCTAAATATGCAGAAGCATGGAATTTCGGACCGATTAATGAATCTAGCAGAACCGTAAATGATGTCATTCAATCCGTAACGAACTTATGGAATAAACGACTCACAATCCATTCTCCCTCTATAAAAACTCCTTATGAATCACAAATTTTAACACTCAACAGTACAAAAGCAGTAAACAAACTCGGCTGGACTCCTAAGTTATCAACAGATGATGCTATCGCTTGGACTGTTGATTGGTACAAAAAATATGCATCTGGTGAAAATATAGAATCTTTCACACGACAACAAATCGATACATTCAAAAATTTATAAGGGGGCTATAAAATGGAACAGAAAAAATGCCGTTTTTGCCAATCATTACTAACCAACACTTTTTTAGATTTGGGCGTTTCCCCTCTTGCTAATTCATTTGTAGCTCCTGAAAGCTCATATAAAATGGAACCTTTTTATCCGCTGCACACATTTGTTTGTAACTCTTGTTTACTCGTACAGCTAGATGAATTTGAATCCCCACAAAATATTTTTCATAACTATTTATACTTCAGCTCTTACTCCTCAAGTTGGCTACTACACGCTAAACAATATGTAGAAATGGCGATTAAGCGTTTCAACTTAACGAAACATTCAAAAGTGATTGAAATTGCAAGTAACGATGGGTACTTATTACAATACTTTAAAAAAGAAAATATCGAGACATTGGGAATTGAACCCGCGAAAAACGTAGCAGAAATTGCTATCCAAAAAGGAATTCCTACTCATGTGAATTTTTTCAGTAATGACTTAGCAAAAAAATTACCACAAGCTGATTTAATCGTCGCAAATAACGTATTAGCACACGTTCCAAACTTGCATGATTTTGTTGCCGGTTTAAAAACGTTATTAAAACAAGATGGCACAATAACAATTGAATTCCCACACTTATTAAACCTCATATCCTTTAAACAGTTCGATACTATCTACCATGAGCACTTTTCCTACTTCTCACTTATAAGCCTTCAAAAAGTTTTAAGTTATCATCATTTACAAATTGTTGATGTAGAAGAACTTTCAACGCATGGTGGTTCATTACGTATTTTTGTAAACCATCTAAGTGCCCAATCAACTATCCATTCCAATGTTACAAAATTAATTCAAAAAGAAGTCGACCACGAGTTAGATGCTTTAGATTGCTATCTCCTTTTTTCTAAAAGCATCGAACAATTGAAAATAAATATTTTAAAGTTTTTTATTGAAGCGAAAGCTTTAAACAAACAAATTATCGGTTACGGTGCTCCAGCTAAAGGAAACACCCTTTTGAATTATTGCGGGATAGGTAAAGAATTTCTAGCTTATACAGTAGATAAAAATCCTCACAAACAAAATCTCCTTTTACCAGGAACTCGTATTCCAATAAAATCTCCAGCAGAAATTAAACGTACAAAACCGGATTACATTTTCATACTTCCTTGGAATTTGAAAGACGAAATTATGAAAGAATGCTCTTTCATTCGTGAATGGGGCGGTAAATTTTTAGTGACGGTTCCAGAAGTTGAGGTGATCGAGCCATGAAGAAAGTTGTTGTAACAGGTGGTAGTGGCTGGATAGGTAAATATGTTGTACATTCACTTATACAAAAGGGATATGAAGTGCACGCCACGTATAATAAAAATAAACCCTCTCACCTCCCTTGCCATTGGCATAAAGTAAACTTGCTTCGCAATGACGAAGTAAAACAATTCATTTCCGACGTTCAGCCTAGCCATCTCATTCACCTTGCTTGGGAAGCAGTGCCACCAGCATGCTATGTATCTATTAATAATTACTATTGGCTAAAGTCTAGTATTTCATTGATTCAACACTTCACAACATGCGGCGGAAAGCGTGTTGTCGTTGCAGGTACTGGCGCAGAATATGAATGGTTTAACGGCGTATTATTTGAAGATTCACCGCTTCTTTCCTATAAAACCCCGTATTCATTATGTAAAAACGCACTGCACTCCTGGTTAGAAACGTATGCACAACAAACAGGCCTCAGCATGTGTTGGGGCCGCATTTTTCATATGTATGGACCTTACGAACAAGGTAATCGGCTCGTTTCTAACATTATCACTTCCTTATTAAAAAATGAGGAAGCACTATGTACACATGGAAAACAATCGAGAGATTTCCTCCATGTGAGTGACGTCGCTGACGCTCTCGTAACAGTATTAGAACATGGCGTTACAGGCACCATCAATATCGCTTCAGGTCAATCTGTACAAATTAAAGAACTAGCTTCTATCATCGCTAAAAAAATAGGAAAAGAACATTTAATTAAACTAGACGCGATTCCTTTCTCTAAGGATGAACCTTTATTCGTCGGCGTTAGTGTAGAACGTTTAAAAACTGAAGTAAACTGGAAACCAACATACGATTTAAATACAGGAATAGAAGAAACAATTTTATGGTGGGAATCATTTATACAAAAACATAACGATATGCATTACTAAAACGTAAATCCTTCGTTCCTCTCGCTAATTCCTTATACCATTCTTCTAATCTTTCCGGCGTAATAATATGGTGCGTCCCCATTCCCCCATGCTTACTAGCTTCAGAAAGAGTCGGACCAATTTGTAACTTTCTCTTTCTCATCACATCGTTCCACGGACTAAATCCAAACCATAATATACAAGCAAGGGGCGGACAAATCATAGATTCATGCGCGGATAAATGTCTTCCAACCGTATAACTTCCATGTTCATGATTATGAATAAATCTACCTCTTCTCCATAACGGCCAATCTTCTGGTAAATAACCATGAAATCGCTGTTTCATTAAAGGTATTCCAAAGTTAAGGTCCGGATAGTTGTAGTTAGGATCATCAACCATAATAAGCCCGTCCAGCCAATACATCCTCCCTCCCAATTCATTTAGTGATTTCCAAAACTGATTTTTATCTTGCATGCAAAGAAACTCAGTCGTATTTAAAACCATTTTCCATCCTTGTACTTCTTGTTCTATCCTCATCACTTCATGATCTGTCGCATATGCATCAAACTCTGGATTTACAGAATCTCGCACTTCCCAATGCGGTGCAAATTTTTTACAAATCTCAACGGAACGATCTGTTGAACCTTTATTAATTAAAATACCATGATCAAAAAGTTTCGTATGATGCATAAGCCACCATGGCAATAAATACTCTTCATTGTAAAAATGTGAAATAACGGTTGTAGTTATAATAATCTCCTCCTCTTTCTCTATTAATCTACTTTTTATCCTACAACCAATATACTCATAAGCAAAAATATGTTTCCTAATTATTGATCAAATATTATTATTAATATTTTTGTAAGTTTTCCTTTGGTACCCAGCCCTTCTCACCATCTCTTCCTTCGCACCAAACCCATCCATTCAATTCTTCTAATCCGATCACTCTTTCTCCAATACTCCATTTAATTCTTTCGCAGTATATTGTTTTATAATAATTCCTGTTCCATTCATATCTTTTCTTATAATTTGCTCCGGAACCCATCCTTTCCGGTCATATTTCTCTTCGTGACAAAACATCCAGTTTTCCCAATTTTCAGGACCAGCGTAACTCTCTATCATTTTCACTACATCCCCCTCTTCTAAGCGAATTGGATTAGGATAATTGCTAACATGTGATTTTATAACGATATATTTCATAACACCCCCCAATAATCAGAAAATTAAGTTATACTATCACTATAACTTAAAAAGGAGGAATACACATGTACTACAACACTTCATTCGAAAACGATCAACCTGTAGGCCGTCTATAAACTAAGGCGGGCATTCATTTAGCACATACACTATGCCTCGTCTTAGGGAACTCATATTACCCTAAAATAGACGGAGGTACTTCAAATGAAACAAAACATTTTAGGAGCTATATGCTTATCACTAGCAGCAAGTATATGGGGCGGTATGTATGTTGTTAGCAAATACGTACTCGATTTTATCCCACCACTAACACTCGTTTGGCTACGCTTTATTATCGCTTTTGTTGTTTTGTATTTCATTTTGAAAATAGCTGAGAAAAAGCAATAGAAAAAAGTAACCATTCGCAAAAAAGATTGGCTCCTATTCGCTTGGATTGGATTTATCGGCTATTTCATTTCGATCACATGCCAATTTATCGGAACAAAATTATCCGACGCTCATACAGGCTCGTTAGTTACATCAGCTACACCTGCATTTATGGTTATATTTGCAGCGCTCATTTTGAAAGAAAAACTAACTGCTCGTAGACTTTTATCTACTATAATAGCGACAATCGGTGTCATTATCGTAATCGGATGGGATATTGAAATTGGCTCCTATTTTATCGGAACAATCATTTTAGTTGGAGCCGCTATTACGTGGGCTTTACTATCTATTTATGTAAAAATCGCTTCAATCCAATTTTCATCCTTAGTTATTACAACGTATGCCATATTCTTTTCACTCTTTTTTATTACACCTTTTATGATATGGGAACTACAAGCAGCCTCTATCGGAACAGTAAATACGTACGTAATATTAGGCGTATTATACTTAGGTATTGTCTCAACAGCAGGTGCCTTTTTCCTTTGGAATAAAGGATTAGAATTAATGGATGCAAGCATCGGTTCCTTATTTTTCTTCTTCCAACCTATCGTTGGATCGTTGCTCGGTTGGCTCTTATTAAATGAAACATTAAATAGTAACTTTTTCATTGGTGGTATTCTCATTATATGTAGCGTTTTCATTACTACTTTTGAAAAGAAATAAAAAGCAGGCAGAGATTCTTAATCTCTGCCTGTTCGCATAATTGGATCTTGGTCGTGAAAACCAATACAAATCGGTATATTACTTTGCACTTCACTACGTATACTTATAAAACTACACAGCGTTTTAGCAATTAAATATAAAGTTATACCGATTGCTTTTTCACTTGTGTCAAAGCCATTTTCATTATACATATCCGCTAATTCTACAGACCCCGGACCCTCAATATTATATGTCCATTCAGAAGCCCAATCGTCATACTCTTCTTCCATTGGAAAATACTCCTCACAAATATAGAACTGACTATCCCATTCGTTATCAAGGTCATACTCAAAATAAATCGCTTTTGCTTCTTCATTAGTAGCCATTTCTACAGCTGCATCCAAACCTACTCGAATACTTTCCTTATATGACTCTAAATCAATTGCTTTAATTCGTTCTGCACATTCTGTAGACGCCAACATGCAACAAATATCATAATACTTCGCTTCTATTTGCTCTACTGCTAACGAAAAGACATCCTCTTGCATCTCTTCTAAATACTGAAATATATCCACACTAAATACTCCTCACTCTTTACTCACTCCAATGCGATGGACGAGACAACAATTTCGGTAATTTCGTATGTTTATCCCCTCTGGCCGCATTAACTTGAACTTGCGTCAGGAAAATACTATTTGTAAAATCAGTCCCGCGAATATCTGCATCTCGTAAATCTGCTCCGATGAGATCTGCCCCTCGTAAGTCTGCTCCATTTAAGTTTGCCGCAATTAAATATGCTCCTCTTAAATTTGCTCCTTGTAAATCTTTCTTTTTCAGATTTGCTCCCATAAGGTCTGCGCCGCGGTGTATGATTCGTTTCTTACGCGCAGTATTCATTTCCTTCCATACTAATTCGCTCGTTTCTAAAAGAAGAATGTTCACCTCTGCCCTATGCATTGGAACATTTATTTTCATTAACTCATCTGGATTTAAATTCGAAAGTCGCTCTGTCTCCTCAATTGCGGTCTCCAGCTCTTTATGGATTGGCTGTGTTGCCTTTAAAAGAATCGCCTCATTCAAATACCAAAGCATTTCATGAAGTTGATGCATAACCGGAAAAGCATCGTACATTTTTTTCGCATGCTTTGCATCTTTCCGCCACTCAATCCCTTTAAACGTACCCTGAGAAATCTTCTGCCCAGCACCGAAACACTCAAATACTGTACAACCTTTATAACCTTTTCCTCTAAGATTTTTATGTATACTACATTTAAAATCTGATTGTAAGTTGGAACATGGTTTACCACCATCTTTATTCACTGCAAAATCTACCGATGCTGCGAACGGTAATGCAACGCAACATAGGCCGAAGCATTTTTCGCAGTTTGCTTTTAAATGATCGTTATGATTAGTCAAAATCTATACCCCCTGTTGTCTTTTGACTATTTCATAATATTCCAACTGTAATAAATAATCAATTTTAAAATAAACCAGCATCTTTCGTTTCAATTCATAACTTTATCATTCGATTTCCTTTCAATTGAAAAGGACTATTTCTATTCAATGAATTATAATTAAATTATAAATTTTCTAACTAAAAGGAGACTTATTATGGCACTAGAAATGAAAACAAACTGTCAAATTTGCGATCAATCGCTCGAACCAAATTCTGAAGCTTACATTTGTGTATATGAATGTACATTTTGCGCACCATGTACAGAAAAAAGACAAAACGTTTGTCCAAACTGCGGCGGCGAATTAGTACGTAGACCGAAAAAGAAACAATAAAAAGCAAAGCGATATCGCTTTGCTTTTTATTGTTTTCTGAGTATATGAAATTATATGGAACACAACTTAAACATTTAAAAACTTCACACAAACAGGCTCTGGCACAACAACATCAGATTGTAAAAGTGTTAACTTTCCTGTAGATTCATCTCTTGAAAATAGCACAAGATTATGTGACTTTTCATTTGTAGCAACAAGAAACTTTTCAGTAGGATCTAATACAAAGTCCCTCGGCCAATTTCCTTCTGTAGATGTATGTTCAATAAATGTAAGCTGACCTGAATTTTGATCTACGCTATAAACAGCGATACTATTATGACCACGATTACCTGCATATACAAAACGACCGTCAGAAGAAATATGGATAGCACTTCCTTGACTATTTTCATCAAACTCTGCTGGAAGAGTAGAAATATACTGTACTTCTGTAAAGGATCCTTCTTCCGAGTTATATGTTAGCGCAATAACCTCTGAACTAAACTCCGTCATTACATAAGCGTATTTTCCATTTGGATGAAAAGTAATGTGTCTTGGACCACTCCCTGGATTTACAGATAAACTATTCACTTCTGTTAATGTACTATCTTTTATTTCATACGTAATTAACTTATCAATTCCTAAATCAACACCTATCACATATTTTTCATCAGGAGTATATCCCGCGTAATGTGCATGTGGTTTTTCTTGTCTTTCTTTATTTGGACCTGAACCTTCATGCGCCATAATAGATGAAGCAGGATTTACAGTTCCATTTTCTTCATTTATTTCAAAAGACTCAATCGTTCCTTTATGGTAATTCGCTGTAACTACTGTATGATTTCCACTATCAACACTAATATGACAAGGAGAAGCACCTTCTACTACTTGTCTATTTTTCGCTTTTAGTTCTCCAGTATGACTATCAATGGAATACGCAGCTAAACCACCAGATTCGCCTTCCTTAACAACAGAATAGAGATATTCATTATTTCGGTTAATCGTTACATATGTAGGGTTATCCAGCTTAGCGGCAAGTGTTACATTACTAATTTTTTTTGCTTCTGTGTCTAAAGTAAACTTATATATTCCTTCACTATTTTCTTTCGTGTAAGTTCCAACATATCCAATAAACTCTTTGTTATCCTTCATTTTTATAACCCTCTCTCCCTATATTTTTCGTTCATCATACTTCTTAAAATATTTTATGTTGAAAGAGTATCCTAAAAAATCGGAGTACCTCTTTATACGTTACCATATTTTCTTGATAAATAGCTTTTAAACCCACTTTTTTTGGTACGCTGCTATACTTTCATATTCTTCTTCCAATTGACGGGACAGACGAATATAGATTGGCGTTAAATCTTTATATTTTTCCACACTTTCCATGTTTGGCTCATGATGAAAATCTGCACCTACCATTTCAGAAACTACGGATAATGTATCTATTTCACCTAAACTATATAAACCGAGGATTGCAGCTCCTAAGCAAGAGCTTTCGAAACTTTCAGGAACATATACGTCTTGATGGAAAATATCTGCCATCATCTGTCTCCAAAGTTCCGACCTTGCAAAACCGCCTGTCGCTTGAATTTTTTTCGGTTCACCAATTAACTCTTTTAAAGCGAGAAGAACCGTATATAAATTATAAATTACTCCTTCTAAAACAGCACGGATAAGATGTTCTTTCTTATGATGCAATCCGAGTCCAAAGAAAGATCCCCGTGCATTTGCATTCCATAAAGGAGCTCTTTCCCCTGCTAAATACGGGTGAAATAATAAACCGTCAGATCCAGGATTCACATTTGCTGCTATTTCAGTAAGTACTTCATATGGATCTTTTCCTAAACGCTTCGCAAGTTCAATCTCTGAAGTGCCCAATTGGTCACGAGCCCACCTGAAAATCATACCACCATTATTAACTGGTCCACCGATTACCCAATGGTCTTCAGTTAAGGCATAACAAAAAATTCTACCTTTTGGATCTGTTACAGGACGATTTGTTACAGCACGTATCGCACCGCTTGTACCAATTGTAACAGCCACAACGCCAGGATCTATTGCATTTACACCTAAATTAGATAGTACTCCATCACTCGCTCCTACTACAAAAGGCGTAGAAACAAGTACATTCATTTCTTTGGCAAGCTCTTCATCTAATCCTGTTAAACTGTGCGTTGTTGGAACAAGTTTAGAAAGCTTGTCATCTGTAATTCCCGCAACATGTAAAGCCTCTTCATCCCATTTTAAAGATTTCAAATTGAGCATTCCTGTTGCTGATGCTATAGAATAATCAATCACATATTCTTTATATAACTTGTAGAAAACATATTCTTTAATAGAAATGAATTTATAACTTCTTGCGAACAATTCTACCCGCTCATTCTGTAGCCAAACTAATTTCGAAAGTGGTGACATTGGATGAATTGGTGTCCCAGTACGTAAATAAATTTCATGACCATTCATATCATTCTTTATTTTCTCCGCCCAGCTTGCACTTCTATTATCTGCCCACGTGATACATCTCGTTAACGGATTTCCATCTTCGTCTACAGCGATAACGCTATGCATTGCCGAACTGAAAGAAACACAGAGAATATCAACCGCTTGTATATTACTTGATTGCACAACTTCTTTAATCGTATGTATCACCGCTTGAAAGATTTCTTCTGGATCTTGTTCTGCTGTTTCAGGCGTAGGAGAATATAAAGGATATTCAATTCCATGACTTGCAATAACAGATCCATCAATTGAAAACAAAACCGATTTTGTACTAGTTGTCCCAATATCTACACCGATCATATATTTCGATCTCACTATGTAACCCCTTTCAGAATATCCCATTAACAAAAGAACACTCTCAATTCTTTACTGATTATGTATACATACTTGGGAGCACCATGGTTTATACGAAAAAAGACTCTCCCTTATGAGAATTACGTGCTAACTAACTTTACTCTCATAAGGGGGCCTTTTCATATCTATTGTACTAATTTGAAAATGAATCGTTTCTTTATGATATTGCTGTTTTCACGTAATAAGATGCCAAAATCGAGATTAAGTTTATAGGATGAAGTTACATAGAGATTGACCCTCTCGTAAAAAAGTAATTAGTGAACATTTCACTTCATTATAATTTAGGCGCTTTCGCCCAATCCGCAGCAAATTTCTCAATACCTTGGTCTGTTAATGGGTGCATAGCAAGTTGCTCAATTACTTTATAAGGAATTGTTGCAATGTGAGCACCTGCCATCGCTACACGAGTGACATGATCTGGATGTCTAACAGAAGCCGCAATGATTTGTGTATCTAATTGATGAACATCGAATAATTCAGCAATTTTAGCAACTAATAGTACTCCATCTTCAGAAATATCATCTAAACGTCCTAAAAATGGAGAAACGTACGTTGCACCTGCTCGAGCAGCTAAAAGTGCTTGGTTCACAGTGAAAATAAGTGTAACGTTCGTTTTCACACCTTTTTCAGTAAGATAGCGACAAGCTTCTAATCCTGCTAGCGTCATTGGAAGTTTTATCGTGACATTTTTATCGCCACCGTTAATTTTAATTAATTCTTCTGCTTGAGCAATCATTTCTTCTGCCGTAACAGCATCCGGAGTTACCTCTGCCGATACAGACTCAACTTTAGGTACTGCCTGACAAATTTCTGCGATACGGTCTTCAAACTTAATGCCCTCTTTTGCTACTAAAGAAGGATTCGTTGTAACACCAGCTAAAACTCCAAGTTTATATGCTTTTTTTATGTCCTCAAGATTTGCAGTATCAATAAAAAATTTCATGATCAATTCCCTCCAGTTTTTAAACGTTGATGAGTTACATGTTTAATATGATTATCCCGTAAAAGCCCGATTGGTGTGGGATGAAGCCCCCACTGATTAAAGTTTCACTTTATTTCTTTTCTACTGCATGTCCGCCAAATTCATTTCGCAGAGCTGCTACAACTTTTCCTGTAAATGTATCATTGTCTAATGAGCGGTAGCGCATTAATAGAGACATCGCAATAACAGGAGTTGCTGTTTGAAGGTCTAATGCTGTTTCTACTGTCCATTTCCCTTCACCAGAAGAATGCATAACGCCTTTAATTTCATCCAGTTTTGCATCTTTAGAAAATGCATTTTCAGTTAATTCCATTAACCAAGAGCGGATTACGGAACCGTTGTTCCATACTCTTGATACTTTTTCATAATCGTAGTCAAATTCACTTTTTTCTAAAACCTCAAATCCTTCACCAATAGCAGCCATCATACCGTATTCAATTCCGTTGTGAATCATTTTTAAGAAGTGACCACTACCAGCTTTTCCAGCATATAAGTACCCATTTTCTACAGCTGTATCGCGGAAGATAGGTTCAACGATGTCCCAAGCTTCTTGATCTCCTCCAATCATGTAACAAGCACCATTACGAGCGCCTTCCATTCCGCCAGAAGTTCCTGCATCCATAAAGTGAATGCCATCTTTCTTTAATTGCTCATATCGGCGGATAGACTCTTTATAATGTGAATTACCCGCTTCAATTAAAATATCTCCTTTTGAAAGCAATGGTGTAACCTCATCAATAACAGAATCAACAACAGCGTGTGGTACCATTACCCAAAGAATTCTTGGTGATTGTAATGACTGAACAAGTTCACTTAAACTAGATGTACCTGTAGCCCCATACTCTTTCATTTCTTCTACTGCGCTCGTATTTAAATCAAATGCTGCTACTTCATGTTTATGATCAATTAAATTTTTCCCTAAATTTAATCCCATTTTACCTAAACCAATTAATCCTACTTGCATAATATAATTCCTCCTCAGATTATCTTTTATTAAAAATCCATATCACTACGATTGTGAATACCTTTCAGTATTGATAAATCCAGAACGGTATTCACAGTCATAGCTTAAGAATTCAGTACACTTTTTGTAATTTGAACAACATTTTCTGTCGTAAATCCAAATAGATTCATGACTTCAGCTCCAGTTCCTGAAGCTCCAAATGTTTCAATTGATAGCACTTTTCCTTCTTGTCCTACATAACGCTCCCAGCCGAGAGAGACACCCATCTCAAGAGATACTCGTTTCTTTACAGAAGACGGAAGAACCGATTCTTTATATTCTTTCGATTGGTGATCGAATAGCTCCCAGCTTGGCATTGCAACGATGCGAACAGAAACATGATTTTCTTCTAATTTCGCTTTCGCACTAGCAGCTAAAGAAACTTCAGAACCTGTCGCAATTAAAATTACATCCGGATTTTCATTTGTTTGCGTTAATACATAAGCTCCTTTAGAAAGATTCTCTATGTTCGCTTTCGTTTCATTAAACACCGGTAAATTTTGACGACTAAGTACTAAAACGACTGGACCATCCGTTTGCTGTAAAGCATATGCCCAAGCACTCGCTGTTTCATTTGCATCTGACGGGCGGATAACTGTTAAACCAGGAATTGCCCGAAGAGCTACCAATTGTTCAATTGGTTCATGCGTTGGACCATCTTCTCCTACAGCAATCGAATCATGTGTAAATACGTAAGTAACAGGTAACTTTTGCAATGCAGCAAGTCGAATGGATGGACGAAGATAATCATTAAATACAAAGAATGTACTTACGAAAGGTTTTACTCCTCCATGAAGTGCCAGTCCATTCGCTGCTGCGCCCATTGCATGTTCACGTACACCGAAGTATATATTTCGTCCAGCATACGATTCTACTGCATACACTGCTTCACCTTTCATATCTGTCATAGTAGAATGCGAAAGATCTGCACTTCCACCAAAAATAGAAGGAATCGATTTCACATAATGATTAATAGCTTCCCCGCTTGCAACACGAGTCGAAATTGTTTTATCAGTATCAAAGGATAGAATATCATTCGCTTCGATTAAAACTTCACCTGTAATTGCTTTTTCTAATTCATCTGCCAGTGTAGGATTCGCTTCTCTGTATAAGTTGAACTGCTCATTCCAGTCATTGTCTTTTTCAATACCTTTTTGTTTCAAATCATTAAAATGAGCTTTTACTTCTTCAGGTACAAAGAAATCTTCCTCATAATGCCAACCATACACTTGTTTTGTCGCTGTCGCCTCTTCTACTCCAAGTGGGTTACCGTGTGCTTTGTTTGTTCCAGCAACTTTTGGACTTCCATAACCTATAATTGTTCTAATTTCTATAATAGTAGGTTGGTCCGTATTTTCTTTCGCTAATGTAATGGCTTTTGTAATAGCATCAACATCGTTTCCATCTTCAACTCTTACATATTGCCAATGTACAGATTCTGCCCTTTTCTGAATATCTTCAGAGAAAGCAATGCCTAATTCACCATCAAGTGAAATTTCATTTGAATCATACAGTACAATTAACTTGCCAAGTTTCATATGTCCTGCCATTGACATCGCTTCATAAGCGACACCCTCCATTAAATCACCATCTCCAACTAAAGCATACGTATTGTGATCTATAATAGAGTGACCATCCTTATTAAACTTCGCTGCTAAATGAGCTTCTGCCATTGCCATTCCGACAGCATTAGCAATCCCCTGTCCTAACGGGCCTGTAGTCGCTTCAACTCCAGGAGTATGACCAAATTCAGGATGTCCTGGTGTTTTACTATTTAACTTTCTGAAGTTTTTCAAGTCATCAATTGAAACGTCATATCCAGCTAAATGAAGTAGGCTATATAATAGACTAGATCCATGTCCCGCCGATAAAACGAAACGATCACGGTTAAACCATTCTGGGTGATTAGGATTGTAATTTAAATGATTCGCCCATAATGCATAAGCCATTGGTGCTGCTCCCATTGGAAGACCTGGATGACCTGAGTTTGCCGCATTAATAGCATCAATCGATAACGTACGAAGTGTATTCACTGCTAATTGATTTATGTTTTGTGTCATAGTAATCGTCCCCCTAAATGCTTTCATTAAAGAAAGTACTTATTTTTCCGTCTCTTGATCTAACCACCATTTAAATCCACTTTCTTGCAACAGTTCATTAGACGCATCTGGACCATATGAACCAGACTCATATTCATGAAGCGGCAATAAGTTTTCCTCGAACGCTTCAAGAATTGGTTGTACCCATTCCCATGACAATTCAACTTCTCTCCAATGTGCAAAGAATGTAGCGTCTCCACTCACAGCATCATGAATGAGTCTTTCATACGCTTCAGGTACTCCCACATCCGCTTGCTCACAAGTAAAGTTAATACGCATCGGTTCAATTTCTCCATTTTTCAATGGATTTTTACTGTTTAACTGTAATGAAACGTTCTCACCTGGACTAATTTCAATTATTAACAAGTTAGGTGCTGCATTTGGATTACTATCTTGATATTGCTGTTTTAACGTATTTTTAAATTCAATTACAATACGAGTAGACTTTTCTTTCATTCGTTTGCCTGTTCGTATATAGAAGGGAACGCCAGTCCAAAATGGATTATCGATCCACAGGCGAGCAGCAACAAATGTGTCTATGTTAGAAGAAGGATTTACTCCTGGCTCCTCTTTATACGCTACAACTTGTCCGCCTTTTATTTCTCCTGAAGCGTATTGACCGCGAACGATATGGTTTTGAACGTCTTCTTTTTTCACTTTACGAAGCGTCTCCATTACCTTTCGCTTTTCCTCTCGAATTTCACATGCATTAACCTTTTCCGGCAGATTCATAGCAGTCATCATTAATATTTGTAACATATGATTTTGAACCATATCACGAATGGCTCCTGCGTGATCATAATATCCGGCCCTTTCTTCAACCCCAACCGTTTCACTAGCTGTGATTTGTACATTCGCTATATGTTCTTTGTTCCAAATCGATTGAAGAACAGGATTTGCAAATTCTAGCGCTTCAAGGTTTTGAATCATCGGTTTACCTAAATAATGATCAATACGGTATATCTCGTCTTCTTCAAACGTTCGACTAAGCTTATCATTAAGCTCACGAGCAGATGTAAGGTCGTGCCCAAACGGTTTCTCAATCATCAGGCGTTTCCATCCATCCGTTTTATCGAGTCCGCTTTCCTTAATATTTAAAGCGATTGTCTCGAAAAATTCAGGAGCAACTGAAAGATAGAACATTCTATTACCTTTTATATGTAGTTCTTCTTCCCTTTCACGAACAACTTGTAATAACCTCTCATAATCTTCCGGCTTACTCACATCTAATGGACAATAGCGAAAATTATCTAAAAAACCTTCGAGTTCTGAAGTACCTTCTTCCCTCTGGCGAGAAAACGTCTCTATTGATTCTTTTATTCTTTTTTGAAAATCTATACGAGATACTTCACGTCTTCCAAGCCCGATAACAGATATTTGCTTTGGAAGCTTTTGATCTCTATATAAGTTATATAGCGCGGGGTAAATTTTGCGTTTCGCTAAGTCCCCTGTCGCTCCAAATAAAACAAAGGTCATTGATTCCAAGTTCAGTCCCCCTCGTGATGTATAGTCATTGTCACTATAGTAAAAATGCATTGTACAGAAGCTACTATCATTGTTGATTCACTCTTGCTTCTTAACTTCAAATTTTTTATATTTGTCGCTTTCTCATTGTCCCCAATATTAATAGTGGCAATTCAAAGCATTTTTACCACATACTACTTAATTACTATAACTTATATAAAATAACTTAATTATTAAAAGTAATTAAGTTATTTTATATCTATCATATTAACTACATAAATTATCATCGTCAAGAAAAGTGTCTCGAATTAAAGATTTTTCATTCCCTAATATCTTTTAGTACTCGTCTATTTATTAGGGAAAGATTAGATCTATGTTCATTACATGAAATGAATAATAAAAAGGCCAAAACGAACATATTCTTGTTCGTTTTGGCCTTTTTATTATTGCTTCAGATGATTTTTAACTGCTCTTATAACCAATTCGTGATCTTCTTCTGGTGGTAATCCCGAAACTGTTATCATTCCAATAACCCCTACGTCTTTTATTCTGATAGGAAAGCAGCCACCAAACGCAGCATATTCCGAAGTATCTAAAAGATATTTTTCATTATATGAGATTCCAGTTATTTCACTTTGTATCTGCATATAATACGAGCTATGATCATGCAGGGAAACGACTCGTTTTTTACGCTCAATCCATTTCGTATTTTCCTCATTTGTCCCTGTCATTTTGAAATGAAACAATTGCACACCGTTTTTCGTTATATCAACAGCAATCAATTTTCCCACTTTCTTTGCTGTTTCAACGATAAATAAACCTATTTGCAGTGCATCTTCATTTGTAAAAGAGGTAAATTGAAGTGTTTCCTCCTCTATTAAAATTTGTTTACTTATTTCATTCAAATTTGAAGTACTCATATCTTTAACCTCCATAATTGTTTTATGCCACACCGACATTTTTTCGAAATTATTAGGCCATATAGTACAACCTTTCAATCAATCTGATTCTAAATAAACTACTGTAACATCTTTGGTAACTAGTACCATAAAGCTTGGTTTCTTCTTACTGGTGCTATTATGAATGATATTCAAAGTTATAAAAAGTACTATTCTACTTATCCCTATCTTACAGAGACTATTATGAAATATATTTAACATCTTAAAAATGTATGTACTAAAGAATAATATTTTTAATCACTAACTTTTTTGATCAATCATTATAATCCAATTTCATCAAAATTTTTATCAATTATTACACTATCCAACAATAAGAGGAAACAAAGATGGATGAAAATATATCCAAAAGCTGAAAAGCGGTTGAATCCCTTGAGGGAATAGTTATAATTCACTACATATAGAAATAGACATACAAAAACGCCATCCTTTCCTATAATTCTAAAGAAAGAATAGCGTATTTTTTTCAAAAATGAGTTCTTTTATTGAGAAACTTTGATTCTATATCATACATAAAAGGGCAACCAGTGCTAAAACAGCTGGAAGTCCTTGTTTCACAATAATTGATTTATTAGATGTAAAACCTCCGAAAATAGCTGCTACCACCACACAAATCACGAAAAATAATTGGACCATATAACCAATTGGATTGAGTCCAAGTACAAGTCCCCAAACGAGACCAGCGGCTAAAAATCCATTATATAAACCTTGGTTTGCAAACATAATGGCTACGTTTCGATCTCCTTCTAAATGCTTCGGTAATTTGAAAGCACGTTTCGCTACTTTTGAATCAATAAAAAACATTTCGAGGATCATAATAAATAAATGTTCTAATGCTACGATCCCGACTAAAATAGCTGCGATTATTTCCACACTATTCCGCCCCCCTACACTCTCTATTCTCTACATTTTTTTGCATCTGTAATAGAACATGAATAAGTATTTTGCGTTCTTCTCCACTGATATTCACGAACATTCCCTTCATAAAACGTTCCTTTTCTTTCCTTGGAAGACTCTATTTGTTCTCGTCCTTGCTCAGATAACCGAACACGTGTTATACGGTTATCCTCAGACTTCTTTCTTCTTAATACGATTCCTTTGGCTTCAAGCTGCTTAAGGTGTCTGGTGATGGCTGCGCCATCAATATCCACCCTTCTTTCTTGTCAAAATATTAATTGACGTATCAATCATTGATCCGTCAATTAATATACATCTCTCTTTTTATTTTTGCAAGTTTTTTTGCTCAATTGGTTTTATTTTGTTCTAGCAACTTTAAGTTCATTCTTTTATTATATTTAACTAAATACATAAAAGAATTGAGTTATATCTCCATCAATTTATAAAAATAAATTTTTTCTAAAAACAGATACTTTACGTTTTTTATAGTAATAAAAATCATTGTTTTGTTTCAGAGGCAATCCATTTTGTTAGCTTGATGGGCATAGGATAGCACCCAGATGGTACTAATTTAGAGCTAATTGCTTCAAAAAAGGCATTTAGACGCGAATAATTAAAATATATTAATATTAAAAAACACCTTATATGAAAGTTGGCTTTTTTTCGCTAATCGCAAAAATTAACATTAAAGTTGATAGATTGAATAAAAAAGGACAAACTCTCCAATGTGAGAAGTTTGTCCAAAAGGTTTTTCGTGTTAACTATTTTTACACTAATACCAATAATAGTGAATTAGAATAGTGACTTAATACTTGCTAAAACAGTAAGTACACCTACAATAATAACAAATACGTTACTCATTTTCCCTTTGTATTTAGCTAGTACTGGTACTTTTTGAATTGCATACATCGGTAATAGACATAAGATAGCAGCAACTAAAGGACCGCTTAGAGAATCAATAAGTCCAAGAATACTTGGATTTGTATAAGCAACAAACCAGCATGATAATACAACAAAAGTAAGGATGATTGTCTTAATTGTTTTTTCTTCAATATCTTTTCCACGTGATTTACCGAACTTAATAATCATGTCACGCATTACTTCAAATGCTCCGATATAATGGCCAAGGAAAGACTTTGTAATAGCCACAAAAGCAATAATTGGAGCTGCAATCGTGATTACAGGTGAATTAAGTTCATTCGCAAGGTATGAAAGAATTGATAAGTTTTGCTCTTTTGCCATTTTTAAATCCTCTGGAGTTAAGCTCAGTGCACTACTCCAAACGAAGAACATAACTACAACGAATGTCATGATATAACAAACCTTTTGTATTTGCGCACATTTAGCATCAGTGGCTTCGATTCCATACGTAGCTCTCTGTTTCACAACAAATGATGAAATCATAGGTGAATGATTAAATGAGAATACGATGATTGGTAGAATCAACAGTATCGTTCCCAAATATCCTGTTCCTGTTGAAGCAGTAGAAACAGCTGAAAAGCTAAGCATTGACGTATTCCACTGTGGAATTAAAGATATTGCGATAAACAGTAGAGAAGCTATGAAAGGATACACTAGCATACTCATGATCTTTACAGTGATATCTTGACCAAAATTCAGTATAGCGATAAGACCAAGAACTAATACAAGTGATAAAATAGCCCTTGGAGGCTCTGGCATGTGCAATTGATGCACGATAAAACTACTTGCAGTATTTGTAAGCGCAACCGAATACATTAATACGATTGTATAAATTGAACCGAAATATACGATGTTAAAAATGATACTCGCTTTATTTCCGAAATACTCTCTAATTGTACCTGTGATCCCCTCATCAGCAGAATTAGAAGCGTATATCATTTTAGCAAGCGCCCTATGTGAGTAGTACATAACTGGATATGCAAGTAATGTAATTAGTAGTAAAGATAATAAACCACCTGAACCTGCATTAATCGGTAAAAAGAGCACCCCTGCTCCAATTGCAGTTCCAAATAGACTCAGTGCCCATGTAGTATCCTGCTTATGCCACTTTTTCGGATCTGCATATTGCTCATTTTTTAGTGCGGTATTTTCAGCTTGAACTTCTATTTTCTTTGCAGTATTCCCGTTCATATAATAACTCCCCCTTGTATCTATTTCTGCATCTCTCTTTGCTGCTAACAAATATTCCCTTTCGGAAAATGAATTCCTTACAAGTTGCCCCACATTATATGTCCTTCATCATAATGAAACCAAATTGAAACATTCGCTAGTTAGCGTCCTAATATAATTGTTAGCGTTCACAAAAAAGTTTACTCGTAATATCCGCTCTTTATATAAAGACCCCTTAAGAGAACAATATAGAATAGACTTCATAAATACGTTGCAACATTTCTAATAACAGTGTATTACTTTAATGGTTTCTCTTTTTTACTTTTAACAGTAATTTTAGCTAAACCGGCCTCTCTTAATTTGCGAGGCATTTCTTTCTCAATTCTATACATTACTTTAATAACTTCGGCAGCACTGATGATATTGCTTACACAAGCCACTGAAGCACTTTACATACATTTCGCCTCTAATCACACACCTTTCTTACTAAGAATCGCATTTTTTATATTTTCTCCAGAGATAATAAAATTTCTCTCGACGCCCTCATTATAACGTGTATATTTATAAAATTAATATTTTTATATTTTCAGAAATATTAAAGCGGAATAATTTTATATGGATAATATTTTACAGTTAGCATGTAGCCATTGTTTTTATCGCTTAAAGCTGAATTAGTTAGTAAAAAAATACAATAATACATTGTTTTTCTAGGTAACTCATGATGGAGATACTTATATCCCCTTTTATCAAAAAATTTCATTTTAAACATAAAAGATATTCTAATAAATAATTAATGTAGGTAAAAAGAAAAGATTCCCAAAATACAAAAACCAAATTTTAGGATATATATTATTAATATTGAATTCATATACACTTAAAAAAACTACATTGAACAAAAAACAAAAAAGCTGCCCAATATGGACAGCTCATTTACATAATTTTCATTATCAAGGATGCACAAACAAATCACTTCAATGTTATCTTAATTGTAGTTTGTTCGACTCTTCTTCAGGAATATCTCTATGTTTGTAATGAATCGTTTTTAGATCATTTCCTTTTATGCGAAAAGTAATTGTGTCCTCTCCATAAGGCGGATTGTGTGCATCCTCAAAAGTTTGAATTTGAACAGTTACATAAAAAATATAGTTTGTTGTATCTTTTTTTATTTCAAGTATTTTTTCAGAACCTCGATACCAAAGTTTTGGTTCCTTATAATAGTTTTCAACCTCTTTGCTTATCGGCTCCAATAAGAGATCAATTACCACTTCTTTTAAAAACTTTTTTGGTACAGGTATTCTGTTTATTTTCTTTCTTTTTACATCTATAATTCTCCAAAAATCCCCGCTCTTTTCAACGGTATAAAGAACATTCGTACCGTCCGCTTTCAAAAGATGAAAATAACCTTTATTTCCCTTAATATATAATCGTGGTTCATTAATCCACTCACCTTCTGTTTGCACTATCCCTAAAAACAACTGAGTAAGTGGCGTTATCTTATAATCTAATTGGTTAAAGTCGCCAAACGAATAAAGTTCATAACCGGTTAAATCTATGCCAAAATTTCTGTTTATATCATGTTCCTTTTTTACAATTGCTTGAGCAGAAATGCAGGGTAATAAAAAACTAAACAGACATATGATGCTAACCATTGTTAATCTTATTTTCATAACATCAATCCTCTCTTTTATTAAGATGCAACAAAAGAGAGGATATTATTGATTAGAGCATAAGCTAAAAAATTAAACTCCCCCATTAACTAGCTCGTTTATCGAGTTTAATTTTGAAGAAAGCCCGATAAACCATTCTTCGTCTCCTGTTAATAATGCGAGGTCTATAAGATAAAGAATTTGCTCCTTATTTATTGCCTTTGATTCAGGGAGTTTTTTTACGTGTTTACTTAAAAAGGACATTGTTTTATTTATTGTATCTCTGTTGTCACATTTCACAACATTAACCTTAACTACTTCCCCTGCATTATCAAATGATTCAATATAACCAAGTATTAATTCACCCTCTACCGATATCCCTCGAACCCAATCTCCTACTTTTAAAACAGGATTATACTTTGACATCATACTCTTTCACCTTCCTACAAATTATTTTTAATCACGATAAACAACATATAAAAAAATAAACTTAACTGTAATGTTTTCCGTTACATTTAAGTGTTAAAAACTCACAGCTATATAATAATTAAGCCGCTTAACGCTCATGATTGATAAGGTCAACAACTTCTTTCATTGTATAATTCTTTAAGTATTCACCTAGATGTTCTTCAGCACCTAAGAAAATAGCGAAAAGAACTTTTCGCATGTTCGAACCTACAACACACTGATTGTTTGATTCCGGACACTTCGGCTGCAAAGCACCTTCAGAGGTTATCTGATAAATATGCCAAAGATTAACTTCATCTAAATCGCGAGCGAAAATAAAACCTCCACCAGTTCCCTCTTTTGATTGTATAAACTTATGCTTTTTTAACAAACTTAGCACTTTGCGAATACGTACTGGGTGAACCCCCGCACTTTCTGAAATAGCATTACTTGTTGACATCCTGTCTGGCTGTAAAGCTAAATAAGTTAAACTGTGTATGGCCAAGGTAAAGTCGCTGTTCATGGTTTTCCTCCTACGATTAAAAATATTGTTTTTCATATATTAACATACTGTAGCCATAAATATTACAGATAGGTTAGAACGTTAAAACATATAGAATACTTCTTGCCATAAAAAATTAATTCTTTTATATTCTATCCGGTCTCACCTATATCCGATAACTTCATTTAGCTTTTTAAGTTGAAAATAAAATTAAACACTCCACTGTTTCTTCACTTGTTCTTCTGCCAGTTGTTTAATTTTTGTCCAAATCGTATCTTTACTCACAATAACATTTGTTTGATAATTTCTATCATTATAATTAACTGTAACACATACTTCAATCATCTTCTGCTTCCTCCTTTCAAAAAACTTTTTCTAAAAAATATTACTTATTAATTGGCCAATTTTTGCAGTTCAATGTTCAAAAATGTTCGAACGCTACGTGGTAAAAACTTGCGAATTTCTTCATCATTAAAACCAATCTGTAATCTTTTCTCATCCAGCATAATTGGGCGACGCAACATTAGCGGATGCTCGATTATTAATTTATAAAATTCATTAAGCGAAAGCTCCTCAATATTTATATTTAAGTCCTGAAAAGTTTTGGATCTAGTTGAAATAATTTCAGTAGCCCCCTCTTCAGTTAAACGAAGAATTGATTTAAGCTCATCAACTGTCATAGAATTTGATACGATGTTTTTTTCAATATAATCAATTTGATGCTCTTCAAGCCATGCTTTCGCTTTTCGGCATGAACTACAGCTTGCTGTTGTATATAGAATTACCATATTTAACTCACTCCTTTAATGTTTTTTATCAAACGTACATTTTACATATCGGTTATTGAAATGTATTAAAAAAAATTACAGTTTAGAATCAAATTCACGTAATGTTAGTTATTCTGCAATGTTTCGTTTATCTCTACTATTCATTTCTTTTCAAAATGCTTCTTCTATAACATTGTTGAAACTACATTTTACAGACGATGACAACTCACTTCTAAAAATCTTACTGTAATTTTAAACTTTACAGTTCTATAAATCAAATGTTAAGTCTTGGATTCATTCTATTAACGTATAAATCGGTTTCTTTTGTGTAAATATCCCCGCATTTTTACGGCTAACCAATTCCAAATATACTTTAAAGTACATTCTATTCATTTCTTGCTTACAAGTGCTATTATGGAATATATTTAACATAATAAAAAGTACGTACTTTAAAGTGTTATAGGCACTAAAAAGAAATAATTTTAGTATTACAACGTATTTAAGCTCAAAACTATAATCTAAATTCATCAAAGGAGTTTTTTTATGAAAACATACAATATTCCTGTAGAGGCGACTTTAGAAGTTATTGGCGGAAAGTGGAAAGTTGTTATCCTTTGTCATTTAAAAAAAGGGACAAAAAGAACGAGTGAATTAAAACGATTAATGCCTGGTATTACGCAAAAAATGTTAACGCAACAATTACGGGAACTAGAAGAAGATGGTGTAATCCAAAGGAAAATATATGACCAAGTACCACCGAAAGTAGAGTACTCTTTAACGGATTACGGTTCGTCTTTAGGAGCTATACTCGATTCCCTCTGTTCCTGGGGAGAAGTTCATCTTGAAAAAACCGGGAACACATCCATGCTGATTACAGCCGATGAATAATAACTGCTCCTACTATATGTGTAAATTCTATCCAAGATAAAAAAAACGGTTGAGACAATACTTGCCTCAACCGTTTTTTATGTCTCTTTATAATTTTTTGCCGTAATAACTGTTTCAAATTCAAAGGTTTCCGGTAGATGATCTGCATAAGAATATTCAAAAGTTCGTCCATCCGTTAAGTAAGCTACTTGTTCAACTCGCATTAGGAAATCCTGATTTGTTAAGTTCATAAACTGCTTTTCCCTATCATCTGGGCGAATTCCTTTAACCCTGACAACAGATGTCCCTACTTCAAGGCCCAGTTTTTTTTGAATATGTGAGTATATCGACTCCTCTAAAACAGAAGCCTCAACACCTGGGATAACCGAAATTGGCATCCATGTATGCTCCATAATCGTCGGAATGCTGTGAATGATGCGAAGGCGAATGATTTTATAGACGAAATCACCGATTGAAACTCCCAATTTCTCAGCAACTACTTCATCAGCACCAACAATCGCAAACTCGATAATTTCACTTTTTACCTCACTGCCGTAAACAGCTTTCGTACCTGTTAAAGTTTGAATCATTCGTGCCTTTTCCTGCTGACGCCAATCTTGCACTACTGTTCCACTTCCGCGCCGGCGGATGATATAGCCGTCTCTAACTAATAGATCCAGCGCCTTTTTAATAGTAAGTGCTGAAACATCGAATTCTTCAGCAAGGACGGGGCTACTCGGAATTTTTTTGTTGATTTTATATTCACCGTCTAAAATTTGCTGTTTAATCTTTTGATAAATGCCGAGGTATTTTACTTGTGTTGATCCGCTTGCCATTTCCATACCTCCTTTATACTCTATCCCCTCTTCTATTCATTCAAATGTAAAGCCTCAAGTTTGTAAACTGAAGGTGATGGGGCAGCAAATCCATTTTCCAAGATTTCAATATTCGTTACCGCTTCTTCGTCTTTCACAAGTTTTGGTGCACCATTTACAATTGTGTCATACGCGGCATCATAGAAACGACCGTAATCACCAAGCGGCGTTTTAATTTGTTTTTTAATCCAGTCACCATTTGCATTACGATACTTAGCAATTCCATAATACATCGGCGAATCTTCACCAAATCCTGCACTCTCAGGCATAATACCCGCTTTCAAATCATTTTCCTGCTGATCTTCACCGTATTTAATAAATGAGCCATTTGTTCCATGAACGATAAAGCGTGGATAATCTTTTGCTACGACATGGTTCGTTTTCAGCTTAATCTTCAACTGATTTCCATAATGTAGACCAACATCGAAATAGTTATCAACCGCACCTTCCACTTCATTATTACGAATATCGTATGTCACTGTATTTGGACGGCCGAATAGTGAAATCATGCGGTCCATCGTATGAATACCTAAACTGTAAAATGAACCTTCTTCTTTTGGGGCTTCATGAGTGATTGAACCAGGACGGAAATAATCAATATGTGATTCAATCTCAATAATATCACCAAGGAATCCTTGTTCAACTACTTGCTTTACAGCTAAAAAATCACCATCAAAACGACGGTTTTGATAAGGCATAACGACTACACCTTTCTCTCGTCCTAAAGCTAATAATTCTTTCGCATGTTCTACTGTATCGCAAAATGGTTTTTCAACGATAACTGATTTTCCGGCTAGTATAACTTTTTTTGCTAATTCATAATGCGTATGTGCTGGCGTACAAATCGTCACTACTTGAATTTCTTTGTCATTCAACAATTCGTCCAAATCAGTAGTGAAGTAAACACCTTTTTCCTCATATGGAGCCGCTAATTCTTCATTTATTTGACGCACAAAAATCGTTTTTACTTTTATATTTTTACGTGTCTTCAGATAAGGTAGGTGATAACGGTTAGCTGATTTTCCAAATCCAATAAAGCCCATTGTTAATGTCATGTTTTTCAACTTCCTTGCTCATAAATTTTCGTTTCTACATTTATTATATAGTTTACTTTTTAAAAGTATATAGTTTTAGTTCTTAATTTATATATAAAATGAAAAAGTAGGGATAGAAACCATTTCGATTTTCATCCCTACTTCTTTACTATATTTGTGTAATATCAAGCATTAATTGTTTTAACTCGCACGTTCTCTTTTTGTCTTTCTTTAAATGACAAAGGATAACTACTTTCCACTTTCCACCGATAACCTCTAAAGTCGCCTCTACAGGAATATTGTATGTTTTCATATAAAAATCTCCTTTAATAATTTTATAAGACAAATAAGCTAAAATATTTAAATATTACTTTTAAGTATCTATAGCACCTTAAAGTACGTACTTTTTATTGTGTTAAACATGTTTCATAATAGCATACGTAAACAGTAGATGAGTAGTACGGTACTAAAAAGTACCTGTGTTACTTTTTAGTATCTATATCACTTTAAAGTACGTACTTTTCATTATGTAAAATACATTTCATAATAGCATTTGTAAGAGTTGAGTGAGTCATGCAGTATTAAAAATTACCTGTTAGTACCTGTACTTTAAAGTGAGTATTTTTATCATACATTTTGTCAGATGATGAAATGACATGTTTTAATTTTCACATCCATTCATAATGAGTAAATAATTTCCAAATACATTTTAGGAGGATATCTATAATGAGTAAATTACTAAAAGAAAAAATCGGGTTTGGTACAGCACCACTAGGGAATATGTACCGTAATATCCCAGAGGAAGAAGCAATCGCTACAGTGGATGCTGCTTGGGAGAATGGCGTTCGTTACTTTGATACAGCTCCACTTTATGGATCTGGATTAGCGGAAATCCGTCTTGGTGAAGCACTGTCAAAAAGAAATCGTGATGATTACTTTTTAAGTACGAAAGTAGGTCGAACTATTTCGGATGAACTAGAGGATCCAACTGCACGTGATTTAGGTGAAAAAGGCGGACTTTTCGAATTTGGTCGCAAAAATAAAATGATCAATGACTATAGCGCAGATGCAACACTTCGTTCTATCGAGCAGAGTTTGAAACGTTTAAAAACAGATCGTCTAGACTTTGTTTTCATTCATGATTTAGCACAAGACTTTTATGGTGATGAGTGGGTTTCACAATTTGAAACAGCTCGAACAGGAGCATTCCGTGCGCTTACACGTTTACGTGAAGAAGGAGTTATTAAGGGCTGGGGGCTTGGAGTAAACAAAGTAGAATCAATTGAACTTATGCTTGATCTAGAAGAAGCAAAACCAAATATATCCTTATTAGCTGGTCGCTATTCATTATTAGACCACGAACGTGCATTGCAACGAGTAATGCCTGCAGCTGTAAAGCATAATATGGATATTGTTGTTGGTGGCCCATATAGCTCAGGTATTCTTGCTGGAGGCGCTCACTTCGAATATCAAAAAGCATCGCCAGAAATTATTGCAAAAGTTGAGAAAATCAAAGCTCTTGCAGATCGTCACGATATCAGCATCAAAGCTGCTGCACTACAATTTTCACTAGCTAATCCAGCAGTTGCTGCTGTTGTTCCTGGGGCAAGTAAACCGGAACGAATTGTAGAAGACCAAAATGCCTTAAATACAGTAATTCCAGCAGCATTCTGGGAAGAAATGCGCGAACAAAAACTAGTAGCACCTAATGCACCACTACCAATCAACGTAAAATAATAATGAAAATTTAATCAGTGGGAGCATCCCCCACTAATTATTTACCCGTAAATACCGGGATGAAAAGGAGCGTAATGAATATGGCACATACTACTACATCTATGGAAATTTTTGCTTCACCTGAACAAGTATGGCAATTAATCGGAGGTTTCAACTCCCTTCCAGACTGGTTACCTTATATACCTAGCAGTAAATTAACTGAAGGCGGTCGTGTACGTCATCTAGCTAATCCAGATGGCGATACAATTATAGAACGCTTAGAAGTATTCAATGATAAAGAACGCTACTACACGTATTCAATCATGAATGCACCGTTCCCAGTCACTAATTATTTATCTACAATCCAGGTTAAAGAAGGTACTGAAAGTAACACATCGTTAGTAGAGTGGTCAGGTACTTTCACTCCTGTTGAGGTTAGTGATGAAGAGGTAATAAATCTGTTTCATGGTATTTACAGCGATGGACTGAAAGCATTGCAGCAAGCATTTCTAGATTGAGCTACTAAAAAAAATGAAAAGCAAAGCGATATCGCTTTGCTTTTTTATAAAATCCCTTTTAACTTTTCACCAATTAACTTCGCTACATACTCATAGCCTTCTGGCCCAAAGTGTAATCCATCTTTTTCATCATTTTCTACAAACCCTTTATAATTCAGTTCTTGAATCATTTCAGCATACAAATTTAGAAAATAGCTTCCTGTTTCTTTCGCCACTTCCTCTACCACGTCTGCATACTGACAGAGCACTTCATTTGTTCTATTGTGCTGCCTCTCTTCATCAACTGGTGCAGGGCTAATCAGTAGTACTTTATTTGATGAAATCTGTTTCACAATCTGCTCTAAGTTTTCTTTGTATTCCTGTAGTGACGTTTGTGAAAAAGAGACCGCATCATTCGTACCAAGAAAAACTGTTACGAAATCTGGTTTATATAATATTACATCTTCTTCAATCCTATTTAACGCATCGAACGTATTATCACCTGGAACACCTGCATTCACTACTTTCCAATCTGGAAACATTACTTGTAACCTTGGCGTTAATCTAGGTATCCCATCAAAAAATACATCATCAGCTGTAATACTATCTCCAAAACATACTAACGTTTTCATTAAGCTACTCTCCTTTTACGTATGAAACAACTTTCCTTCTATTGCTTTTATATACCTGTCAGCAGAACGTTCAACTGCCTCATTTGCATTTTCTTTTACTACTCGATGAAAAGCATTATATAAACGATTAAACTGTAACGGCTTCACTCGGTTCACCATTTCTTCCACTTTTCTCGCTGGTAATGGAATTAAGTTTGGATAGCTATACATAAAACTTACCCACCGCTCATCCGCTACAACTTGAATAATATCACCTGTTAACAAAATCCCTTTTCCATCATTACCTTCTTCCCAATGCAATACAGAACCACCACTAAAATGTCCTCCAAGACGATGTACAGTAATCCCATCCGCTAATTGTAAAGACTCACCAGACCAATAAATAATACGACTACTTGGGCGCATCACCCATTCTTTATCATCTTCGTGTATATAAATTGGTACATCAAATGTCTCTGCCCATTCTACTTGCGTTGAATAATAATGAGGATGAGACAATGCAATTGCATCTAATCCACCAAGCTCTTTTATTTTCGCAATTGTCGTTTCATCTAAATACGTAATGCAGTCCCACAGTAAACGATATGACTCTGTTTTCACTATAAATGCCGTTTGACCGATCGCAAATCCTGGTTTTGTCGTAATACTATAAAGTCCATTTTCCTCTTTGATTATTTCATTTTTATATGTATCATCTGTTTGCAAATTTTCTAAAGTCGTCCAAGACTGCCCTTTCGGATTCACATACTGCCTTTCTTCATCACAAATATGACAACTCACCGGTTCTTCTACACTCGCTGCATACTGCACGCCACACGTTGTACAAACGAAATTTTTCATCATAATTTCCCCTATCCCTATATTTTTATTAAGCTGATTTTTGTTGATAATGATCTACTTTTTTATTTTCAATTAATAAACTTATAAAAGTAAGTAAATAGACAACTGTAACCGATAATGGAATTACAGTAAATCCTTTTTCTGCAAAAAGAATCCCGCAAACTGACGTTACAAATACAGTCCCTACTGACAATAAACCATAACTTTTACTTTCATAAATCCATACGTACGGGATAAAATGAACACCTATTAACATTGCTACTACAAAAGGTAACCATTCTGGAAATTGAAAATAGGCAAGTAATACAAGTGGAATATTCAATACATTTATCCCACCAATTAATCCAGCCAAAATCCCTAACGAATTTCCTTTCGCAAACATATCAATTTTCAATATAGCAGCTATCATTAAGCCAAAAGGAAACACACAGCCCATACCGATTAAATATACCCACACCACTTGTTTTTCAGAAAGAACAAATCCTGTTATACTCATAACTACCCAAAATAAAACGCCGGCTAATATAATCGGTAAGCCTCTCTTCGTTTTTATTGCTAAATCCTTTTTCGCTTCTGCAACATTCATCTCACCATCTCCCCTAAAAATATTTGTACTATAAAGTCACCTCAACCTCACCCATCCAATAACGCCAAGCTTCTAAATAATCTTCTAAATCTTTCGGGTGGTGCCGTAAACATGTATCTATACGCAAATATAATCCTATGACTATTTCTTCATATAAATCACGGTCATTTTTATGAAATACACATTGTTTCATCGCATAACCAATCGTTTCTTTTGTTAAATCTTCCGGAGTTGAACAGAACGCATAAATTAAATCATATATAGGATCTCCTAACACTGGTAAAGGATCAATTACACCGTGCAGCTCATTCTCTTGAAATATAAAATTATGAAATCCAAGATCACCATGCAATAAAAATGGCTGATTTATTCCAGTCCCCCTACTTGGACTATTTGCTAACTTAAAAACCGTTCTATACTCTTCCTCACTTATGTAACGTCTTACATTTTCATGAGCTTCCATCACATTTGTCGTTAAAAATTCATTCCAAGATTGAACCGGACTTTCTTTCCATCCCCAGCCATCAACCTCTGTAGCTACTTCATACTTATTGATAACTTTCTTTACAAGTTTACAAAGAACACTCCATTTATGGCCTAGTTTGCAAGAAGTTGTGCCCTCAAGGAATGAGTAAACAATATAGCGATTTAAAGGTTCCTTATATAAAAGCTTTGGAAATAATTCGTCCTTTTTATAAAACTGAAGAAAATAAGCTTCTTCACGTATGACATCCGATTCATTCAACTTTATAACGTATTGTTCATCTAACAAATATATAGTACTTGTCGTTCCCCGTTTAATGCTTTTACGCTATTTGGATAATGTGAAATAACTTTTTCCTTAACTAGTTGTGCGGTGATTATTGAAATGTCCATTCTCTCACCCTTCAACTCCGAATATTTCCTTAATTCAAAAGACACCTTTACTATCATTTGACAAACATAAAGGAATTCCTCCTAAAAATCTTAATATAACAAAAAATAATTTTATTTCATTTCAACTGCTTCCTTCAATATTCCATCATATAGTTCATTCCATTTATGGTAATACGATGTGATTTCTTCACTCCAAATGATCTTCATTTAATCTAATAATTTCTATTGAATTATCTCTTTCTTTTAACTTATGAGCCAAACTTTCTACACCAAACACTTCTGTAAACGTATGACTGCCTACAATTAAATTAATTCCTTTAAATTTCGCATGTTGCACTGTATATAATGTTTTTTCACCTGTTATGTACGTGTCACATCCTTTTTCTAATGCACGTTCAATCAAATTTGTATTGTTTCCTGCACCGGTTAAGATCGCAATCCGTTTTACTGGTTTATCGTGATTTCTCCAGCTCTTCACTTTCTCTTCCATTTTTTCTTCAAGTTTTCCAACTAAGTTTGAAAAAGGAATGGCTTCTTTATATTCTCCTATTCCTGGTAGTTCTTCTTCCTCATAGGTTGAATATTCCAGTATTGTATCTATCCTAATTTCGTTAAATAACGATGTACACGTGCCAAACTTTACAAAATCTAACGGAAAATGAATCCAAAAATGATTCATTTCATATTGCTTCAATTTCTCAATACATGCCTCTTCCATACCAAATAAAAAACTCCACGGCGCATGATGTGTAACTATCATATCGACTCCATTTCGATACGCTTCTTCAATAGTTTCTAACGTTAAATTTGTTGTGTAACCGATTTTGTGAAATTCATCTTTACTTATATAAGTAAAACCATATTCATCATCGCCATATTTATGAAGATGCTCTCCAAATAGTGATGTTATATGTTCATTAAATTGCTTTATATTCATTTTTATTTCTCCTTTCATTTACTTTTATATTTCATAAATAAGGAAATACTAAATTACAACGTTACATACATATAGGAGGACAATATGAAACCTGAATTTTTAAAAGCTGTACATGATGCAATCGGAAATGTCGAACACATTCATATAGAGGAAAGCGGTGCTGACAGCTTACTTATTCATCATGATGATGCACAGCAGTTACAACAAGTTGCTAAGGCGTTAGAAAATAATAATTTCCGCTCCGCTTTAAGAACAACTGGAAATGCTTCGTACATTGAAGTATTGAACAGATAATGAAAGTCCGGATGTATTCCGGGCTTTCTTTTTATCCCGCTATTCACCGGGCAGTAAGACCCCCACTGATTAAAGTTTCACTTTATATTGAAACTTCAAACTCTTTCACATACACCGCTGTTCCAGCAATATCTATTTGTAACTCCTCGTTTTCTATCCCTTTCGTTACATAAACAGTTACACGACCATCTTTATTTATTTCCTGTCCTTGCTCAACGATTAAATCCAATTCATGTTCAAAATCTTTCTCTAAATACTCCGCATAATACGCTCCCATTACACCTGAAGCTGTTCCTGTCACTGGATCTTCAATCGTCCCAGCGTAAGCTGATGAAAAATGACGGCCGTGCATTTGTGCTAGTTCATCATAAGTTTCTAGACAAATTGGGTGAATAGAAGCATTAGGTATTTCTTTTAATACTGATGGAAATGCAGCATTATTAGGTTTCATTCTCTCACACGCATCTAGATTTTTAATCGGCACAATTACAGTCCAATTCCCCGTACTTCCATATACTATCGGTAAACTTACATCTAAATCATTTACTTCCAAACCAATACTATGAGCTAATTCTTCTTTTGAACCTGCAAAATCTTTAAACTGAGGTGCTGCCTGCCTCATTTTAATAAAGGTTTCTCCCTTTTCATTCACATCTATTTGTATCGGTAAAATCCCAGCCTTCGTTTCAATCGTAAGGTTACTTTTCTCTTCTAATAAACCTTTTTCGCGCAAGGCATATATCGTCCCTACTGTCCCATGACCACATAAATCCATTTCAAAACCAGGTGTAAAATAGCGCATTCTTATATCTCCTACTTCTGAGGAAAGAACAAAAGTTGTTTCGTTATATCCAACTTTTTCAGCAATACGCTGCATCTCCTTTTCTGTTAATCCATACGCCTCTAATACAACACCTGCTGGATTTCCCTTATTTGGTTTATCCGTAAATGCGTCATAATGAAATACATTTATAGTCTTCATTTTCTTTTCTCCTAATCTACTTTAAAAATTTTATAATAAAGCTCTGTCTCCGTTTTCACCGAACAATAATTTCTCCAAAATATCCTCTGCATCTTTTCATTTGAAGTATGTGTACTTCCGATGTAATAAGTAGCCCCCATTTCCTTTAACATATGTAAAGATTGAAGATGCAGCTGGGAAGCAATTCCTTTCCCACGATAATAAGGCATTACTCCAAAGTAAAATAATCGTCCTTCACTTTCTGTTCCAGTTTCTATATGCGGTATGGACATACCAATTGGCTCAGTTTTATCATAAAAAACAATACATGACTTTTCCCAACCCTTACCTAACTCTGTTTGCACTGAATAAAAATGTTCATCGATAGTTAAAATTGAAGTTTGATTCCCTGAACCCGACATACATTGTTCCCAAATGTATTTAAATTCTTTTTCCAATAACGTTCCTTCTGCTATTGATCGATATGTATATTGTCTTTCAAGCTCTTCTACATTGTTCAATTCTCTACATACTTCTATCTTTGCGGCATACAAAGAAAAACCGGCATCAAGTAACTCTTTCACACTTGAGTTATAACTACTAAACCTTTTGTTTAATACAATACTTGCTCTTTTTAACTCCCAATTAAAACAAACCTCTTCAAATCTACCTATCTTTTCTTTATATGTTTGTACGTTATACAAAACATCTTCTTCTATTTCTTCAATCGTTACTGCCTTTGGTAAGCCATTTAATATTTTTTTAGACGGGCCAAATAAGTTTTTGATGACTGTAAGATCGTACTTCACCACTGCACCTCCAATCTACAATTTCTATCCGTAATAACCACTCTCATATATTCATCTCCTTATTTTTATAATAAATAAGAAAATCCATCCACTTACCATTCTCTAATGAAAACGCCTCTCTCTTGCATTCAAATGAAAAACCTGCTCTTTCCGCAAGACGCACTGATGGCTCATTATCAACACGTATATGTAATTCGATTCTATGAAAATCAAGGCTATTAAAAAATAACGGTAACGTAGCGTTTACACTTTCCACCCCATATCCATTTCTCCAATATTGATTATGAATAGAATAGCCCATCATTGCCCATTGATAGTCCATACGTAAAATTTTTATTAGTTCTAGCTTTCCAATATTAGCCCCATCTTCTTTACGAAAAATACCTAATACATACATCTCATCTCGATGCGCTGCTTCATCAAAACCCCTTAT
This sequence comes from Bacillus sp. FSL K6-1218, assembly GCF_038006445.1. Classification (NCBI taxonomy): domain Bacteria; kingdom Bacillati; phylum Bacillota; class Bacilli; order Caryophanales; family Bacillaceae; genus Bacillus; species Bacillus sp. FSL K6-1218. Next base: position 3,382,498 of record NZ_JBBOVE010000001.1, read on the forward strand.
CCATTCCGTGAACCATTCTTTTGTTGATGATGCCATAACTTGATAGCCATTGTCATATTTATACTGCGATGGCAGTCTCTTATTAAATCCATCTAACCAACTTTCGTAATCATCTTTTTGAAATGGACGGATAATGAGTCTATCCGTCTCTACTTCTAATAACGGTAGCTTCATTTAATTTCATCCCTCGAATTATTAATTGAATATTCTTTATTATCTTACACAAAATACAAAATCTAGTAAATTATTATGTTTTTGATACATAAAAACCCAGTCATGCTTTATACATAACTGGGTTCTCCATCGTTTCATAATTTTCTATTTCACAAGAACTACATCTCGTAATTCCCTCTTCAACACTTTTCCTAAAGCGTTTTTCGGTAACTCATCTATGAATACCACTTCTGGTATTTTGTAACTGGCTAATTTCTGTTTACAATACTGAATAATACTTTCTTCTGTTAATATTGTTTCGCTATCCTTCACAATGAAAGCTCTTGGAACCTCTCCCCAAAAGTCATCTAGAACTCCAACTACTGCAACTTCTAAAACACCATGTATTTCATGAATAACATCTTCTACTTGATCTGGATATACATTGTCACCACCGCGTATAATAACGTCTTTATATCTTCCCATAATATGCAGGAATCCATCGTCATCTATCATGCCAGCATCACCCATGTTAAACCAGTTATCTTTTACTACCTTCTTTGTCGCCTTTTTATTATTCCAATACCCTTTAAACATGTATGGACTTTTCACATGAATCTCTCCAACTTCATTTGTTGTTAGTTCATGTCCTGTTTCCGGATGAACAATTTTCACCTCTACATTTTTCAAGGTTTTTCCTACAGAAGACATCTTTTCTTTTCCCATCATTGGATGCCATGAGGTTACAACCCAACCTTCTGTACTACCATAACCTTGCACCATATATATTCCTTTTTCCATATATTTTTGAATGAGTGTTTCTGGCACTTTTGTACCACCGCTTTGTGCTACTTTAAAGGTTGAAATATTACGTTCTTTTTTATTTAATTCATCAAGCATGTAACTATAAACAGCTGGGAACGCAAGCATCGTAGTAATTTTCTCTTCTTCAATCTTATCCCAAATAAGAGTAGGATTCGAATCAGCTAAGAAAATCATCGTAACGCCATGATAAATACAATTTAAAATAGAAAGCACGCCACTCATATGGAACAATGGATGCACAGATAAAAAGCGTTCACCTGCTGGGATTTCTCTTTGTCCCGCAATTTCAGCAAAATAGTGATGTAAGTTTTTATGTCCAATTACACATGCTTTCGCCTGTCCAGTCGTTCCTGAAGTAAACAAGTAAATGGCATCGTCTTCTTCATGAACTTCTACGTTCGGTTCTGTCGTTGGCTGTTTTTGCAACTCTAATTCAAATGAACCAAAGTCTTTTTTTGTCGTTTGAATTACATAAGGAATTTCTTTAACAGCATCAACCTTTAATAACACTTCACTAAATTCTTCATCAATAACTAACACTTTTAATTTCGCTTCTTTTACAATCGTTTCTAATTCATAAACAGTCAGCTGATGATTTAGCGGAATAAATACCGCTCCAATTTTTAAACTTGCCATCATAACGCTTGGAAATGGGTGATTATTTTTGCATAGTATTCCTATACGATCTCCTCTTTGCACACCATTATGTAACAAATAATGTGCAAGCTGATTTACTCGTTCATTATATTGCTGAAACGAATATCTTTTCTCCCCCCCTACAAGCGCTTCCAAATTTGGTGATTGCATTGCTCTCTTTTGTAATAATTGTCGCATCGTTCTCAAGTAAAACTCCCCTTTATATATGTTAGGTTTTTTATTTTACCAGATTAACTATTAATTTACTAAAGATTACACTTAGTGAATATAAGGAAAATATAAAATAGCCATTTACTTCACAAGTAAATGGCTATTTTTCATTATATATTAGAATACTTCTTGTTCATCACATATTGCACATACTCAGGTGCACTTTTATCAATCTCTTCATCACTTAGTTTATATTCTGCACCATATAAATAAAAGGAAGGTATAAATTCCATACCTGTATATAAGCATGTAGCTTGGAATGGTTTCGTCAACTCATCCATTGTAATCCCACTATTTTCATAGTCTTTTTCTAATCCACCTATAGAAATAGCTACACCAAATTCTTTCCCCTTCACTTTATCTCCTTTAGATCCGTACGCAAATCCATATGTTAATACATCATCGAACCATTTTTTTAATAATGGTGGTGAGCTGTACCAGTAAAGCGGAAATTGAAATATATATCTGTCATGTTCTACTAATAACTTTTGCTCTTCTTCAATATTAAACTCCCAATTCGGTGCCACTTTATACAATTCATGCACCGTAATTTCATCCGAATATTTCTCAAGTTCTTCAATCCATCTTTTATTAATTTTTGATTTTTCAATATCAGGATGTGCTACAATTACAAGTGTTTTCATCTTTTTTCATCCCCTTTATAAATTATTCAACCCTTTACGTATTAGTATGAATGAGTCACATATAATTGAAAAGTACGTACTTTAAAGTGCTATAGGAACCTTAAAGTACCTGTGGAGGTGTTATATGAATCAAAATGATAATTGCCCAATTGCAACAACACTCGATGTAATCGGTGGAAAATGGAAAGTTCATATTTTATGTATTTTGTCGGATGGAAAAATGCGAACAAATGAAATTAAACGAGAAATCCCAAACATTACACAAAAGGTTCTTACACAACAACTTCGGCAACTTGAAGCTGATGGGATTATCTATCGTACCGTATATCAAGAAGTACCACCAAAGGTTGAGTACACCATAAGTGAATACGGAAAATCTTTAATGCAAATAATGAATGATCTGTTTGAATGGGGAAAAGATCATCAGATTAAAAGATTACATGACTAAAAAAGCACTATATACTTTGTTTAATCCTCTACGTTCATATTTTTTATTTCTATAAAGTTTATTTTCATCATTTTTTAGCTAACTTGTTTTCTTAGATTGATGGACGTGACCCCACATCCATCAATCTAAAAAGATACAATTAGAAAAATGAGATTTCTATAAAGTTTCGCATATAAACACTACTTCCGCCTCATTAAGCGCTCGCTCTACTTTTTCTAATCTCAATTGTACGTAAGCTATAAAGAAGCACCCCTAAACCGAGAATTTTTTCATTATTAGACGCATTAGAACCTAAGGTAACAGTAGGTACATTTAAACCCATAAACCTTTCACTCCATTCTATAGGCATATAAAAAGATACTCCTTAAAAATAAAAAACGCTATTCTCTCTGTAAAATCATAGAAAAGAATAGCGCTTTTTATTTTGAAATAGAAGTCATCATTTAAACTAAACATGCTAATATTGATTTTGTGCGATTGTCAGTTACCTCATAATAAATTTCTAATCCTTTCCGAGTACCTGTAACCATTTTAGCAGCTTTTAGTTTAGATAAATGTTGACTAATTGTACTTTGAGGCATTTGTAAATCCCCATACATTGTTGTTACATTAGTAGGACCTTTTGCAAGCATTATTTTTACTAAAGATAGACGAACTGGATGCGCCAATACCTTTAACACCTCAGCGATTTCTTGAAACATTTCTTTTTTTTCTTTCATCTTATTTCTCCCCTTTTATATACATATTTATGTTATCCATATATATAATTCGAAGGTATATGCGTTTTTGTGTCCGTCATTTTAAAAAAATATAAAAAAACTTTAATCCGAAACTAAAGGATTAGCTTAACATAATGTCTCACTATTCATAATGAATAGGAATCTCATTATAGAAGCAGCAGTTTTTATGCTACAACTCTACATTCAACTAACTAAAACTAATGAAAAAGAGCAAATAGTCTGCTCTTTTATGATGCCTCCTTATGTTCCGTGGAATGTTTAACACTCCCCAGTCTCTTTAGTTTATTCCACCCTACCGCTACTCCTCGAAGCGATGAGAATATAGATTTAATGACAACATAGGTCATAAATTGACGATAAATAAAACGTTGTAAAATTAACCATGCCAATGGTTTTGGGTTCTCTTCCTCTAATTTAAATGCGAACAGAGAAGCGAGAAGATCCATTAAAAAGAATACAAGATAAAATCCTAAAACTTTTAGCGGATTACTACTAAATAGTCCTATAATCATTAATATATCTGCAAAAGGAGCAATGAATTGCAGAACATATTGGAATAACCACATATTAGGCAGTGCAATAAATCCTAATGTTTTATGTTTTGAATTACACAACGCTTTTCGATGTTTCCAAAGACATTGAAGTGTACCATATGACCAACGATAGCGCTGTTTAATGAGACTTTTCACATCCTCAGGTGATTCCGTAAAAGCATGCGCTTTTTCTTCATATACAATTCTATGCCCTTGACGTAAAAATGTAATAGTAAGATCCGTATCTTCTGCTAATGTATCTTCGCTTAAATATCCAGATTCAACTACATTCTTCTTGCGCCACGCCCCAATAGCTCCTGGAACGACTGTAATACAATTTAACTCATCAAAAGCTCTACGTTCTAAATTAAACCCTGTAATATACTCAACATGTTGCCAAGTAGTTAACAAATTCCGTCTATTCCCCACTTTGACATTACCTGAAACTGCAGCTACATTCTGATCTTCAAAGTGTCTAACCATTAAAGAAATAGCATCTTGCGCAATAATAGTATCCGCATCTAAAGTGACAATGATTTCTCCTCGCGATTGTTGAAACCCTAGGTTCATTGCCGATGATTTCCCGCCGTTTTCTTTCTGAATGAAACGAACTTTAGGGTGTTTATAAAATGTTTCTTTCATTACTTTTGACGTACCATCTGTCGATCCGTCATCCACAACAATAACTTCAAATTCTCTATAATTACTATCCAAAATTGAGCGAATCGTCTTAGCTATCACCTTTTCTTCATTATATGCTGCTATGACAACACTAACAAAAGGTTGATAGGACGAATTAATATAGCGAGATAACGTTTTTCTTTTCTGCTTCCATGCAAAATAAATTAAGAATAAAAATCGAAAAATCCCTAATCCAATAGCAATATAAAAAATAGTTGTTAATATATGCTTAAAGTATCCTGCCCCTGAAAAGACAGCTTTATTGTAAAGTAAATATTGCTTCCCCTCAGAAGAAACAGGAGGCATAATTTCATCTCGTTCTTTATTCATTAAATCTGAAATTGTTACAAAACTATATCCATGCTTTTTTAGATCTTTAATAATGATTGGGAGCGCCTCTACTGTATGTGTACGATTCCCTCCCGCATCATGGAGAAGAATAATATTTCCCTCTCCCTTATAAATGGGATTAAGAGCACGCTTTACTAATTCATTTGTTGATGGTGTTGCCCAGTCTTCGGGATCAACTTTTTCCGCTACCATTGTATAGTTCATATTTTGTGCACGTAAAATAGGCAATATTTCATTTGATGAATCCGGGTTAGCATCCGCTTCATATGGTGGTCTAAATAAAACCGTAGAATGTCCAGTTACTTCCTGAATTAAACGTTGCGTCGTATTAAGTTCTACTTTCGTTCGCAGTAAAGACGTATCAGCTATGTTAGGATGCTTGAAAGTATGATTGCCAATTTCATGCCCTTCATCGTATATTCTTTTTACAATACTAGTATTTAGTTGTGCGTTTTCACCAAGTACAAAAAAAGCAGCTTTTATTTTATTCTCTTTTAATATATCTAAAATTTCTGGCGTATATTTCGGGTCTGGTCCATCATCAAATGTTAATACTACTTGTTTCCCATTTGGTTTTCCATATCGTTGCACTTCATATGCAGATGGTAAGGATTGATATACTTCATCTGTAAGGTAACCATCTTTGCCTACTTTAAAATCTCTCAATCCATTTTTTCTTTCATTCTCAATCTGTAAAATTTCACCTTGTCCAGAATAATTTACTTCATCTAAACTATTGATTTTATGTAATACATTAGGATTTTTTTGTGCCTCAATCGGATTTTTTAAAACTTTCCATATTGTAGGGTCTTCTGCTCCTAGTCTCCATAACGCAAATCCCTTTGCATTATTGTCCATTGCGATTTTCACTTGATTATAAAGAGTTACACCGTCTAAGAACCAAGCAGTATGTTCTTTCCCTTCTGTTTTATACCTAAAATAAGGGTTTCCACTCATCTTATCCCATTGAATTTTCATATTTGAATCATGAGCTATTGCCATAACTTCTGAGAAAGTTAAAGACTTCGCAGCTTCTTTACTATTTACTTGCCAATCATATCCATAGTTACCGAAAGCAACTATAAGCTTATTAGACGGAATATTCAGTTCTTTTAATGTGTGTTGGAACCATTTATTTGAAGCAATTGGTCCTGGTTCCCCGGCTTCATAGTGCTCATCGTACATCATTACAATCATTCGATCTATTATTTTTGCTAACGCACTATAATCAAAAGCCTTATCATTAGCTGGAACATCTTGTGTAACGAGCAAATCATGTTCATGAAATTCCGTAGTAAGTTCTTTCATAAAATTTGTTAAGCTTTCTCTATCACTTTCAGGTACGGCCTCAAAGTCAATATTAATACCTGAAAACTGATTTTTTTTAACTTGGCTTACTAAATCATTAATAAACTTTGTCTTTACATCGTTTGAGGAACTCAGTAACTTATGAATTAGCCCACTATCAGGACCAGAAGCTTCCTCAGTATAGTTAGTAAGCAAAGGCATAATCTTCACTTGATTCTTTTCTGCCAACTTTACTATCTCAGGTTTTATCTCACTTCTAATCGTTAAATCTGCTTTTAAATGCTACCACTCTGGTACTAACGTAGTTAATGAATCGATATTTTCTTTTAGAGAAGCGGTACTATTTTCATCCCAGTTTACATAAAAACCATACACTTCTTTAGGATGTTTACTATCCTTCGGCGGATTCACCAAATTTTTATTATCCTTCGTTTCGGTATTTAGGTTAAATTCTTCCTTCTTTAACTGCTGATCACTAAGTTTTTGATTAATTGGTACCAGTTTAGTATCTTGTTGTACAGCGGTATTCATATTTGGAATTTCTGGTGTTGAAAAAATACTTTGAAAGAAAAAATAAAATACAACACCTACACTAACTATTGAGATACATAGAAACCAAATAAAGGCTATGTTTCTCCTTCCTTTCGGATCATAAAAAACAGGTTTTTCTTTATCTTTCTCTTGTTGAATGTTTTTCTCCATTATATTTTTCACATACTCCTTCTTAATAGAACTATAGAATAATAAAGTGCAACTTTAATCAGCCCTCACCAATTGGGCATTTACAAGCAGCCCAACTCCCACCTAACTTCTTTGCCCCAGCCAAATTTTGAGATGGAAGTTTTACTGCCCACAATAGCGAGAGAAATCCTTTTAGCTTTGAAATGAATCTCTCAATTCCATATTCTATTGATTCTTCTTTTCATTCCCTTGCTGGTGGCCTCTATTTTCTTGTTGAGACCCCCTACCATTGTTCCCTTGCTCGTTTCCGTCATTTTCTTTCTGGGACCCTCTTCCATTGTTCCCTTGCCCATTTCCATTGTTCCTTTGCTCGTTTCCATTATTCCCCTGTTGAGATCCTCTTCCATTGTTCCCTTGCTCGTTTCCGTTATTTCCCTGTTGAGATCCTCTTCCATTGTTCCCTTGCTCGTTTCCGTTATTTCCCTGTTGAGATCCTCTTCCGTTGTTCCCTTGCCCATTTCCATTATTTCCTTGTTGAGATCCTCTTCCATTATTCCCTTGTTGAGATCCTCTTCCGTTGTTCCCTTGCTGATTCCCATTATTTCCTTGTTGAGCTTCTCTACTGTTATTCTCCTGTTGATTCCCTCTATTTTCTTGCTGAGATCCTCTTTCATTGTTTTCTTTTATTTGCTTCGATGGCTGTTCCTCTGTTTTCTTTTGTTCTTTCTGCTCTTGCTTTTCATATTTTTTTTCTTTTACAGGAGACAAATCCAGTGATGCATCATGAGATGACTCCGGCTGTGATTGCACCTCTTCTTCGTTTTCCACCGGATTAGACGGCGTGGCAGGAGGCGTAAGCGATTTGTTCTTCTCATTCTCTTGCTTTATATAAACACCTGTGCCAATTCCAGCTTTTCTAGCATTCTCTCGTACTTGCATTGTGCTACTTTGATATTCAACTGTAATATGTTTTAGCTCATATTCTTTCTTTAATTCTTTCATTGCCTTTTCCAACTGTGGTTCTAGTGCCTTGTCCTTTGCAACAGCTGTTAGCATAACTTGCTTATCATTCGTTAAATACTTATCCTCTTGACTTTGCTTTATAATAGTACGTATTACTTCTTGTAATTGTTTATTTTCCCATTGCTTCAATTCTTTTAAAATACGCCTTCCATCATCATTACAAGCCTGCAAATCTATAACACGAAAATCCTTTGTTACGCTCACCTCTAAACTTGGATTTATATCAACTGAGACGTAAGCAAATACTTTTTCTTCTGGTTGGTTGTAGAAAAACAGCACTGCAAATAGAAAACAAGCAACAAGTATTGATGCAGGCTTTAAAAAGGAAGGAATCGAAAAATGCGATGCTTTTTGTTCTTGCTCATCAAACGAGATTTCCTCCCCGATTATGCAAGAATCCCCTTTTCTTTTACACGTAATAAACTCTCCATTTGGTGTTAAAACAACTACGCTATGCTTTTTTATATCCATCACAATTCCTTTATTCATCATGCTTTTCCCCTCTTATGTAATCCAGAATATATGTATAGTTGTTTGCAAAAATAATACACATTGCAATAATGTATTTTCTATGTCGTTCCAACGTTTTACGACTTACCCTAACACGCGGTTCAATCTGTTTAAGCGGTAACTTTTTCTTTCGGAACAGCTCTTCCATCATTTCCTCTTCTTTTATAATTATTTTCACAATTTCTATTAAGTGCTCACGTGTATCACGATGCTTAGGAGATTCTTTAGCAAGCTCTGAGAATGTGATTTTAAACTCAGCTAGCACACTTTGAAAATGAAGAATTTCCTCCTTACGGTTACTATTTTCCATCTCTTTCATATACTCCGTAAGCGACACTTGCATTTCTAACATTTCCTCTTGCTCATCTTCTTTTAAAAAGACAAAGTTATGTTTAGACTCCTTACGTATATAGTCAATTACATCTCTTTTTATAAGAAGATCAGCAAACGCTAAAAAGGACTTTCCTTTTGTATATGAATACTGTTCAATTGCTTCGTTAAACGCAAACAATCCAATGCTATATTCATCATCCTGTTCTGTAATATATCGACGGCAGACAGATGAGATTGATTTTCTAATAAAAGGCTGATACTGTACGATAAACGCTTCTTTATCTTCTTCGTTGTTTTGTATGTTACATACGATATCTTCTATTTTCGGTTTTCTTAAGATCTTCATTACTAAACTCAACACTTGTAATCTCCCAGCCTCCTTCAAATAGCAAAATGGTCACTACACAAGTGACCATTTAACCAGATTTTCTTGGTACTTTTCTTTGGGCTTGTCTTCTTGCTGTTAGTTATATTTTTCGATTCTAACTTTTCCTAACGCTTTCTTAATGATTTTCCTTTTCTCTCGGCACTAAAGTTAAGTTTATATTTTTATCTACTTTCTTATTTTCTACCGTTCGTTTTGTTTATTCTTTTTCTATTTTATCTGCAATCCTTGAATAACTCTCCTCTATACCATTGGTAATTTCATCCTTTTATTTTGGATGCCCACTTAATCTAGTAATTTTATTAATACTTCTATATTCTTTCCTACTCATTTTTCTTCACTATACATATTCGGAGGAGTACAAAGTTTTATGGGGGTCAAAAAATATTTTTATAAAAAAATACATATTTATTTCAAAAATAAAAACCATCAAATTGATGGTTTTCTTATAATATCTATTAAATTAAGTTGGATTCTCATTATATCTAAAAAAGTACTAGCTATCCTCTGCCGCTTTTCTCCATTTTTATCTTTCTTGGTTATCATAATATGTCTTATCTGCGTATTTTCTATCATTTCCTTTTAGATAAGCTAAAATTACTTTTGGATTTTTAAGTAAAGTCCAGTCTCCATATGTATCGAATCTTCTGCATGAAGTTATCATTCCATTTTTAATAGTACCGAATTTCTTATTATTTTTCTTTCCCCATTCTTTTAACCGTTTAGCGAAATCTGCATCTTCTGCCATAAGCATGTTTTCATTAAATCCGTTAATTGCCATAAAGTCTTTTCTATAGCACCAAAAAATCCCTACAGATATAGCTCCGTACTTAAAAAGTAAGGGGATGATTATTAACATTGCGGAGAGAAATATTCCTAAAGATATTCTTTCAAACTTTCCATTTACCCCACCACCAATGTATGTACCTGAAGCTAAATATTTATCTACATTAGACAACATAGACTCTGTCATTATGGTATCAGCGTCTATAGTGACGATTATTTCTCCATTAGCTATTTTAGCCCCTGCATTTCGAATTTTAGATAAGTTTTTATCGTTATTTTTCAATGTAACACAATTATAAGATTTTGCTATTTCCTCTGTTTTATCTGTGCAACGATTTAAAACAACTATAACTTCCGTTTGCTCTTTATATGCCTCTGATGCCTTTGCAATTGAATCTAAACATTTTCTAATGTACTTTTCTTCATTGTGTGCAGGAATTATAATAGAAAACTTCACATCTTTTTTCAAATTGACTCCTGAAGATTCGTTTGTCTCAGTCATAATATGCCCCCCTTATTTTATAAGGTAAATATCTGTTATACATAACTTATATTAATATTTATTAGGTTATATTATAGAAACTGAAGGTAAAGAGGCTCTTACTGTCGACGTTCAAAAGCAAGACGTACAGCAAAGCCCCGTTAAAACACTTGCCATAAGCCAACGCTGTACTCGTAGCCACGTCGGGCGTGTGCCAAACCATTTTGCAATTTTACTTGCTGTACATACAATTACAAGGTTAACTATAAAGCTAACAGTGATTTGCGTAAGCCCCAAAACTGCACCTTGAAAAAGCAACGATCCCTTCTCTGGATCTTCAAATTGAGGTAGAAGTGATACATACAAAATAGCAATCTTTGGATTCAGAAGATTCGTCATGAGTCCCATCAGAAATAATTTCCTTGGTGGCTCATTAGAAATCATACGCGGTTCCATAATAGATGTAGCAACAGGTTTTATCGAATTCCAGGCGAGCCAGAGCAAGTAAGCAGCACCTGCCTCGTAGACAGCGGGTACTGCAAGGAATAAAACTGTAAGTCCGAACATTGTTGCGATTATATGAATTACAAATCCAAGCATGATGCTCAATAAAAAAAATAAATCCTGCCATACGCCCCTGCGTAATGGGACGAGAAATAAGATAAATTAAATTAGGCCCAGGTGAACAAACCATACTAAGTGAAACAAGCGCAAAAGCTAGCAAAGTACTCAAGCTGACCATAAACCTTCCTTCTTTATCTTACATAAAATTTCCTATTGTACATTTTATCCTGATTGGGGAGAGAAAAGATTAATATAAACCGATGCAGCTAAGTAATATAATCGGATTCAATGTATTGTAATTACATACTTCTCATTCTCTTAAGTAAGGATTTAAAAGTAACCTATCCATAGTGATACTACAGCAACTACTAACAAAGCAAAACAAATTGTGATATTTCGAACCCACTTTTGTATATCATCAAAATACCGTTCTATAAATACAGCGTAAATATAAACCATAAGAAATAGAACAACGAAAGTAAAGGAACCCAATTTATCGTTAAATTTTTCATTGGTATATGTGCTTACATGAAGGAATAGAAAAACAAACGCTACTATGAATAGCTCAAATATCCTTTTTTTATTCAAACCGCCACCACCTTACATTAATTTCCTTTTATTCCATTTTATCAGAACATAATGTGTAGTAGCATATGAATAATTTATTTATGTCAAAAAGGCCAACAATTCAATATTGTTAGCCTCTACTTTCCATATTCGTACCTTTTATCACTTTACTTCCTAACAACTGGAATCCACATTTCACCAAATACTAAGCCGTTTCTTTGCCCCATCTCAACCGTTGTATTTGGCCCACCAACATAAGCAAAATCCGTTGCTTCTCTTAAAGCTTGACCGAAGGCGATGCCAGTCAGCTTATTACTTAGCTCTTCAGCCGTTTTGTCTTCCCCTTTCACTACTAAGTATTCTCCCTTTGGAAACTGGATCACTCTAGATTCTTCTTCTATTTGTGCTTCTGTCATGACACCAGCATAATACATCATCTTGTTATTCACCGCTTCGCTCACAGAAAAAATGTATTCATTTGTCGCTAAAGCTTTTAAAGTGTCCAGCCTTCCATCTTCTTTAACAGCCGACCAAAAGTCGTCCTTTTCTTTATTTATTCCAGCAAAGTCTGTGTATTCACTCTTAATTTCAGTTCCAATACCTAATACAATAAAGCTATCTTTTTCTTCTATAGAATAATTTTTCATATGCAAAACCTGCCTCTTTTTTTATTAATCAAACGATTTATCTTTTCATCTGATACGTTTATAATATCTTTAAACCATGTCAAAAAATGATACTGTTTAGGAGACCAAAATGAAAAAAGTTGAACGGATTAATACAATTATGCGGTATATCAACAACCGCTCCCACTTTACAATTTCTGAAATCATACGAGAATTTAACATATCACGGTCGACAGCTATTAGAGACATTAGAGAAATTGAAGCTATGGGAATGCCACTTGTCGCTGAAGTTGGGAGAACGGGTGGATATTTTGTTATGCATAATTCTATCCTGCCCGTTGTTCGCTTTACTGATAATGAAGTGAAAGCTCTTTTTATTGCCTTTATGGCTACGAGGAATCAACAACTTCCCTACCTAAAGAGTCGTCAATCTTTAGCCGAAAAACTACTAGGACTCATCTCAGAAACCCAGCAGGATGACCTCGTTCTTTTAAATCAACTCTTGCTGTTCCAAGGAACTAATCCTCATAATCCCGATCTACTTGAGCTTTCTGATCTCCCCCATCCTATGTTAGAAAAACTCATTCAAATCCTTCTTTTGGATAACCATTTATTGATTACCATTAAAGAAGATGAAGAAATTAAGTCTTATCCAATTTATCTATTACACCTTTATCAAGAAAAAAGCCATTGGATCATTGAAGGATTTGACTTAAAAGAAGAAAAGAAGTTAATGTTTCCTGTCGATGCTCTCATCAATATCGAACCATACACGACGAATAAAAGGCTCAATAAGAAAAAGATTTTAGAAAAACTAAGTAAGAAGGCTGAAGCAATTAACCTTGTACTTGAACTTGGTCCGACAGCAATTGCCCAGTTCAAAAAATACCATCCTTTAAAAATTTCAATACCTTATACTAATCCTTACCAATCCACAGCCATTTTAAAAACTTTTATCAATGTTAACAATCCCGATGAAGTGACGGAAATAATAAATTGGCTGCTTTTTCTAGGGAAGGATATTAAAATCAAAGAAATACCCGATGAAGTATTAGCAGATTTACAAAAACGAGTGTGCTTATACATTCCATAAGCAGTGAGCCTCAAATATTAAGCTTTATCACTGGATAATTATCCTATTTTTAAATACCATTTCATTTACTACAATGAGAGCATGATAAATAATAAAAGCACGGAAAATCTCCCGTGCTTTTCTAAATATATATTATTCCTGAAGGTTTCGTTTATCACGTTTCTTACCCTAACTGACGTTTAAATGCTTTACTGGCGAAAAAGTAAGAGATGACCATTATACCTACGCACCAAGCAAGCGCAATCCAAATATCGTTTCCAACAGTTCCTTCATATAAAAGAGCACGAATCGCATTCACGATTGAAGTTACAGGCTGATTCTCTGCAAACGCACGAACAATTTTTGGCATCGTTTCGGTAGGCACAAAGGCCGAACTAATAAATGGAAGAAAAACTAGCGGGTACGAGTAAGCAGTCGCACCTTCCATAGACCTCGCTTTCAATCCTGGAATGATAGCTAGCCATGTTAGCGCCAGCGTAAACATCCCAAGTATCCCAGCTACCGCGAGCCAATCTAGAATATTAGCACTGGAACGGAAACCCATTAAGAGTGCAACAAGAATAACCACCACGATAGTAAGTACATTAGCAACCAGAGAGGTTAGAACGTGAGCCCACAATATCGATGAGCGCTTAATAGGCATCGTAATGAAACGTGCCATCAGCCCACTCTTTACATCCGTAAAGAGTCGCACGGAAGTGTAAGCTACACCGGATGCGATAGCCATTAGCAAAATTCCCGGCAATAAATAATTAACGTAGTTTTCCGTTCCAGTTTTTATTGCGCCGCCAAACACGTAGACAAATAATAGCATCATCATAATCGGTGTAATCGCTACTGTAATAATTGTATCCGGACTGCGCATAATGTTACGCATTAAACGACCTAGTAATACACCTGTTTTACTTTTCATTTACATCTCCTCCTTTTTGCCAATAATCGCAAGGAATATTTCTTCCAATGTCGGTTGCTTTTCGATATACTCCACTTTTGCCGGTGGGAACATCTCTTTCAGTTCAGCAAGAGTACCTGTCGTAATAATTTTTCCGCCATGCAAAATAGCGATACGGTCTGCCAGTTGTTCTGCTTCCTCCAAGTACTGAGTCGTAAGCAAAATAGTTGTACCGCTACCGGCAAGTTCCTTTACTGTATCCCACACTTCGATCCGCGCTTCTGGATCAAGTCCGGTCGTTGGTTCGTCGAGAAAAATAACTGCTGGCGCCCCAATCAAACTCATTGCGATATCAAGCCGGCGCTTCATCCCTCCTGAATACTGATCTGCCCTCTGGTTGGCCGCATCAGTCAGACTAAATCTTGCAAGTAGATTATCAGCAACTTGTGCGGGATTGGAAACACCACGTAACTTAGCGATCATTATCAAGTTTTCCCTTCCAGTAAGCATGCCGTCTAAAGCTGCGAACTGTCCTGTCAAACTGATGCTTTGACGAACATAATCTGGTTGTCGCTGGACGTCAAAACCGCAAATACTCACTTCACCATCATCTTGCTTCATTAGCGTCGAAAGGATATTGACCGTTGTCGTCTTTCCCGCTCCATTTGAGCCTAGCAACGCGAAAATTTCTCCACGCTGCACCTCAAAATCTACCCCTTTTAAAACTCCCTTGTCTTTAAAGGATTTTTTCAAGCTTTTTACAGAAATCGCTGCATTACTCATACTTTTTTCCTCCCTATAAAATGTTTTGCGAAGATAATTTATTTACCTCTACCTATTTAGTATCACTGATATTCTGTATTACTTAGTACCGAGTTAAAAATATAACTGAATAGCTATGATGCAATTCATATGTGTAACCAGCTAATCAGTCGTTATTACTTATTCCATTTATTTTTTTCTCAATTTCTTCATAATACTTTCATTCAAATCTTCACGATACTTGGAGACGTAAGTTTTAGCGTTTGCCACTAGTTCGTCAGCAAAGGAAGCCACGTCATCCCCAGTAATGTCAAGCACTTGTCTTCCTTCCGCTGCACCCGCTTCGAACAAATCGATTAATTCATACTGTATGTGTAACATATCCATCCCGTTACCCGCTGAGAAATTCCACATGTAGTTTTGAATTTTCTTAAATACAAACTGGTAGTCCTCTGGCAGAGCCTCAACTCGTGCCATCATCATTTTGTACTCTTTTTTATCACCAATTAACTTTTTAAACATTTCTAACATCTTATTTTCCTCCTTTTTTATAAAACCGAACAAGAAATTCCCAAAGTATCGGCCGGAACATTTTATCTTATGAACCTATTTTGACTTCAAGACGTTAATTTTTGACGTTACAAAATCCCATTTTTTCCAAAACAATTCAAGCTCTTGGCGGCCCTCTTCATTTAATGAATAAAACTTACGAGGCGGTCCCATATCTGATGGTTTCTTTTCAATATTCACAAGCTTTTTCTTCTCTAATCGTACAAGGATGGTATACACCGTACCTTCCACAACTTCGGTAAACCCAAGATCATTCAGATGGCGGGTAATCTCATAGCCATACGTTTCACGGCGACTAATGATTTCCAGTACACACCCTTCCAGTGAACCTTTCAGCATTTCAGTTAAATTTTCCATGTCCTGATCCTCCTTTACCCCCTATTCTGTCTGACTTATATTCAGTATTACAGAGTACTAAGGCGAATTTTTACCGAATAGCTTTTGAGTAAAGCTACACTATTCAGTATTACTTATTACAACTACATTGTATGACTAAGTAGTTGTGGATGTCAACTTTATTTTCAAAAAAATTAAAAATCCGCTTTACCCTAACCGGATACAGTCTCCTTTTTTTGTTGTAAGGGCCATCAAACTAGTAAAACAGCGCTGATTCAAAGTGTAATTTAAATCAGCACTGCTTTATTGTTTTCATACCGATATATCTTGTTTTTTCACGATACAAATTGTTTCTCACTACCATTCCCATTGCATATAAAGCATAAAGGCAAGTACGGTCAGAGAAAATTCCCAGAGATTATCCGTACATGATACGAGCCCCTAAAATACAATTCTGTTAGAAATTTGTTCTCTATATTCTCTTTTATTTTATTTCTGATAGTTGATTAACAACACTATCTAAAAATTTTTCTACCTTTTCTTTTGATGTATCCGGCGCATGATAACCAATCGTAAATGTAAGTCTTCCATTATAAGAGCTTACTCCCATTGAAAAGAATGGTGCATACATAATAGGTGATGCCATATACCCATCCTCAGCTTGAATTTGACCAAACTGAATAGGTTCCTCAGCGATCACTCCCAAATTTGTCAGTAATGGCAACGCCATCCCCATCTGTACAGCCTGTTCATATTGCTGATTATACATTTCCTTCACTGTAGATAGCTTCATTTCTGCCAGTAGCTCCATTCCTGCTGCTGAAGAAAGACCTGGATTTTGAGACTTTATTTTATCCATTGATTGTTTAACTCGAACAAGAGTCTGCTTAAATGTTTCATCGTCTTCCATTTTAATCACTGGCATTTCCATACCGGATAAGTTGCAAATAGCACCAGTTGTATTATTAGGCAGATATCGACGTAAATCAATTGTCAAGCCAATCATTTTTTCTGCAGTGCGAGGTTCTGCATACACAGTGAAATGTGATAAAACTCGGAAGTATGCAGTCATGATTACATCATTCAAGGTAGCCTGTTGTGCTTTTGTCCATTGGGTTAAACGTAGAGTTTGCTCATGGCTCAATCGCCGTACGGACATTTGGGGAAATTTATTTTTGTTAGGTTGAGATGGAAAAGACCATAACGATGCCTGTTGTTCTTGGTTAGGACGATACGCACTTTTTATGTCCGATATTCCAGCGTATTTGAATACATGTGATTGATCTCGACAACTCTCATTTCCCTCATCAAATTCCTTTATAATTTGCTTCTTAGACCGTCCCAATGAAAGGTGCGTATATATTGTTCCAAGCAATTTAATATATTCCTTGACTCCTGCACCATCTGAACATAGATGAGATAATTTCACAACTAACATATCTGTTGTAGTGCCCCGTAATAATTTCGTTTGAACCATAGGCCCCTGTATACGATCACCAGGTTCTTTAATAAAATCTATTGCCATTATTTCAAGTTCTTGATTATTTCCTTCTGCAAAAAAGCAAATAGATGAGTTAGTGTCAGATGAATGTTCCTCCCAGTAAGGAATATCATTTTCTACAAACTGGCTGTTCAAAACTGGTTGCAATTGCAACGTTATCCTTACTGATTCTTCAAGTATTTCCTTGGATATACCTACAGGAAAATAAAGAACTGCATTAATTTGTTGATCTGCAGAATAAAGACCTAATACATAATTCATTCGATCTTGTGGTGTTACTGAATACTTTCTTTTCTCCATAATTCCGTCCCCCTTTAGGACTTTTTGTATAACCCTATTTTCCATATGCTTGTAATTTTTCTAGTCATTTTTCTTCAAGAGCTAATAATGCTTATTTTTCGAATTTTTAACGAAATCATCTTCTCCGTATTGGTTTCATTCTTTTTGCAGGTGATATATCCATTATTTTATTGTTATTAACACTGCCTAACCTCCCAATAAAACCAAACAAAAATAAATTAAGTTTGCATATACATAAACATTTTATTATAACGTCTATAAATTATCAATACAGCAAATGAATCATTTTTATGTCTGTCAATAAAAAACAATATATTCAAGGGCTACTTCATAATAAAAGATTGATGGGCATGTATATGTACCCATATCACTATCAAAATAAGAATGAGAATTTTTTCAACAAAAATAAGCTGCAGATATTGATTTTACAGTAAAAAAAGCCCCTCCATTTTGAAAATGAGTAGGGCTATTTCCAATTTAAATTTTATAAAAGAATGATTATCATAAATAATATTTTACTTTTTAGTCTACCTTATTATTTTCAATCCATTTTCCTAATAAATGAATGGATTTTATTCATATAATTTGAGGTGGTATCGTTGGTTTTTAAAAATAGAAAGCTTATTTTCAAATCAAATGAAAAAGAGGTAAAATTATAGATATTCATGTAGAAATTTCGTTTTGGGGATACTTAAAATCTTAAGGTGATGGGCATGTGGTGTTACACTTTAAAAGCTTTATAAAATTATAAAATTTATAGATATAGCAGATTTTCTTTATTAATAATCATTTGTATGTACGTTTACTCACACACATACAAATGATTTATAAAACTACAATTAAGTGAAAACATCTTTTCCGTTACGATAACATCATAGCCATGTCTTCTGCTGCATTTGTAATTAGTTTTAAACCAAATGTTTCTTGTAATACATCAAGCACGCCAGGTGAAATAAATTCAGGAGCCTTTGGACCGATGCGAATATCTTGAATCCCAAGACTAAATAGCCCTAGTAAAATGGCAACCGCTTTTTGTTCAAACCATGATAGGACAATACTTACTGGCAATTCATTCAC
Organism: Bacillus sp. FSL K6-1218; assembly: GCF_038006445.1. Taxonomy (NCBI): domain Bacteria; kingdom Bacillati; phylum Bacillota; class Bacilli; order Caryophanales; family Bacillaceae; genus Bacillus; species Bacillus sp. FSL K6-1218. The sequence continues at coordinate 3,401,535 of NZ_JBBOVE010000001.1, forward strand.
TTCACATTGAAAAGCATTAGCTAAAGCAGCCGCTATTTTCACTGTAGAAATTGAATTATTGCACTGTCCTAAATCAATATAACGCGGAATTTCCGTACCAGGTACAACACCGTAATCCACATCATTAAAGCGGAATTTCCCGCAAGAAGTTGTTAAAATAACCGTTTCTGGCGGAAGTGACGTTGCTAATTCACGATAATATTCTCCGCCTTTTCCCGGTGCATCACAACCGGCGATAACAAAGAAACGCTTTATTTTCCCTTCTTTTACTGCATCAATAATTTCTGGAGCTAATGATAATACTGTATTATGATGAAACCCTGTCACTAACTGTTCATCCGACTCCATATGTACTTCTGGAAGTTCTAGCGTTTTTTGAATTAATGGTGTAAAATCATCATTTTCAATTTTTTGTACACCTTCTAAACCTGCAATGTCATATGAAAAGAATCGATCAGAGTACGAGCCTTTAATTGGCATAACACAGTTCGTTGTAGCTAATATGGCACCCGTAAATTTTTCAAAAAGGCGTCTTTGATCATACCATGCCTTACCGATGTTTCCTTTTAAATGTTTATATTTTTTCAGCTGCGGGTATCCGTGTGCTGGTAGCATTTCAGAATGCGTATAAATATTAATGTCTTTTCCTTCTGTTTGCTTTAATAGTTCTTCTAATGCAAATAAATTATGACCCGTAACTACAATTGCTTTACCTTCTACACGATTTTGTGTAATTTGTACAGGCTCTGGCACACCAAAATGATTCGTATGTGCCTCATCCAATAACTCCATCACCCGTAAAGCTGATTTCCCAACTTTCATAGCCATATCAATATGCTCTTGTTCGTTAAAATTAGAATTTGTTAATGTCATATATAAAGCTTCTTGTGTTGTAGCATCTACAAATGCATCCGTATACCCTAGCTGAGCAGCATGTGTGCGATAAGCTGCAATTCCTTTTAGCCCAAACACAATCGTATCTTGTAAACTCGCAATCGTTTCATTCTTACCACAAACACCCATTACTTTACATCCGCCTGTTGGCGTTTGTTCACATTGATAACAAAACATATCATCCCACCCTCTCCCAATCATTCATTACACCTTAAGCATAATACCCATTGAAAAAAAGTGATGTGATATCAATCACAATAATATATAAAGATTTGTGACAGTTCATATTGTTGACATAATATTTTTATTGACACTAAAAAATATACATTAGTGTGCACACATCTTTCGATACTTTTAAATAGCTAAATAATTAATTTGGAGAAATATATACAACGAAAATTTTTTGAATCCTTATACAAATAGTTGCAATTCATCACATATGAAAATAGACATACAAAAACGCTATTCTTTCTATCATTCAATAGAAAGAATAGCGTATTTTTTATTTTAAGGAACTATCATTTTTTATTAAAGCCTTTATTGTAAAGCCTTTTATTTACAATACATTTACACTATCTTAACATTACTTACATTATTTATATGATATATTTATATAGAAACTACTTAAGAAATTTCATATACATTTTATCTTTATGATCTCTTATCTAATCAATAAAAAGATCATGTTATATTTTTATAACAGGGGTGAATTAGAATGACTGAAACTTTAAAAACACTTATAATGCTTGATGCTACTTATGTTGTTATAGCAATTATGACAGTTCTAGTATTTGTATACTTGGAATTAAAATCTCAGTAATACATGCTGGCGTAATCGACAGATTCAGCATTTAAATATAGTTAGAAGAAAGAAAGGAGAAAATTATTTCTCCTCTCTTTTGTATTTCTACAATTTCTTATTTTAATAAATCCAATGTATGTAAAAGTAATCCTCTGTCTCCTACTTCTCCATGACCAGGTACTACCGAATTTATATTTCCATATCGCTTCAGCACATTCTCAATCGATGTAGACCATTCATTTACGTATGCATCCGCAACATTTCCTAAATCTTTTGCTTCCGCAGATTTCACTAAACAGCCTCCAGCTAAAATTTTATATTGTGGCAACCAAACAACAATATTATCTTCTGTATGTCCTTTCCCTGGATGGAGCGTTTCTACTTTTGTATTGCCAAACTTCAAACTCGTAATTGTTTGTAAATCTCCAAGCGGCTCTTCATATCCACTTTTCTTTGCTAGTTCTGCAGTTAATGCTGTACTATGCGCTTTAATGCCTCTTTCTTTCAACGTTTTTATTCCGCCAATTCGATCAGCGTGCGCATGTGTAATAATGACATCCGTTACGCGCTTCTGAAATTTCTTTTCTACCATTTCTATTAGTTCCTTCGTTAATTTGTCATCCCAAGAAGAATCAACAAGTACTAACCCTTTAGAAGTATTAAGAACTAGACCGTTCGAAGGAACTGCTTCTCCATTAAAATAACCTAACTCCGTATGAACCCATACCTTTTTGTTTAACTGAGATATTGAAATGGTTCCCTTCTCATTTTTTATTACTTTTTGCTCTACCTTTTGTGATGCTTGTACAGAAGAAATTGTGCTAACAAATTGAGTTGTTCCTAGTAAACTTACACATAATCCTACTTTTAACAACGTATTCTTTTTCATGTTATCAACCCTTTCTTTCAAGCTAAATAGTTATTACCTATATTAGACAATTCATCTCAAATGTTTGTTCCATCTTCATTTGCATATTTTTATGTAATTAACAAAAAAAGTGTACAAAATTTTGTACACTTTAAAACTTAATCTTCCATTCCATAATTCTCAAACTCTTCCTCATTCCCATAAAACACATTTAAATCAATATACTTTTCTTTTCCATTATAACCGCTTAATTTCCCGCGGTTCGTGTATTGCCAAAACGTCCAGTTTCTCTCATCAGATAAACTTGGTTTTGTAAGAACACTACGAATCCATATATCACATTTTAGATACGCACCCTTTATATATAAATCATACGCTTCTTGTGTTGCATACAATATTACTTTCTTACCATAATGTTTTTCTAGCATTTCAATCATGACCGACAACTCTTTCGTAACATCTTCACGCTTAGGCGGATTATCTTTTTTGTTAGCGTAAAACTCAACATCAATTACGGGGGGCAGTGCTTGTTTATATTTTGGAACAGTTCGTATAAATTGCTCTGCTTGTGTTTCACCCTTACTATCGAAACTAAAAAAATGATACGCTCCGATGCGCATACCTGTCTTATTTGCACTCGTCCAATTTTTTGAAAAGTACTCATCCACAAACGAGCTTCCTTCAGTAGCCTTTATAAACGCAAACTTCATATTTTGCTTTTCCAACTCTCTCCAATCTATATCCCCTTGATACGATGCGACATCTACACCTTTTATTTCATACTTATCAGCACTTATTTGATTCGGAATGAATATGCCTTGAAAAACTAAGTAAGCGATAACACTTATTACACTAATTAAGGTAAAGATTCCTCCTATAAAAAGCTTCTTTTTCATTCATATCACCCATTTTTACAAATTAAAATTCTACTTACCATTCACGATTTTTATTAATTTTCATTTTTTCTTCAAACGCCTTCTCTAAATCAATATTTAATTTATTTGCTAAATCACATACATTCCAAATTACATCAAATATTTCTAACCCAATTTCTTTTTTTGCATCTTGCATTTTATCACGCTTTAATATGACTTCCGCTAGTTCACCTAATTCCGTCATTGCATACATTATACGCTCTTCAATTGTTGTATCTTGAAATCCTTTTTCTTTACTGAAATTTGATACATATCTCTGGAATTCCACAATATTCATACTTAATCTCCCTTCATGATAAATACTCTGTTTTCTATTACACTTATATTTTGTTAAATTATAACATTCATACTATAATTTATTTATAACCCTTTAACGGAGGTGTTTTCAATGGCCCTCTTCGCTTCCCCATCATTATTCATAGTAGCAATTATTTCATTTGCACTAGCCTATTTCATCGGAGTTAAACAATACACTTGGCTCTTATCAGGATTCAACGAACGCCGTGTGCCAGATAAAGGTAAGTTATCAAAAATAGTTGGTCTTTATAATTTAACTGCCGGTGCTATTGCCACAATTGGTAGTGTCTTCACTACTCCTAATGTCAAAATCTTATTTCCTATCATTATAATTGGCCACGTTATAATCGCTGCTTATGTAAATACACGCATGGTGCATTGAAAAAAGATCACCCAAATGGATGATCTTTTTTATAATTTATCAACATATTGCTTCGCTTCTAGTAAAGAAAACCCAAAAGCCTCTCTTACTCTCTTAACTGCTGTAACTGTTTTTCCTTCTTCCATAAGCTGGCGTAACTCTTTATTAATTTCAGGTTCTCTATCTATAATTCCCATTTCTTTCGTAATTAGCTGTAATCTATCTTCCATCCTCTTTAAACGTGCATCCGTTTTCTTTTCGATTTTATTTAATTTCTCAACAATATAAATAAACCCAAAGACCGCTATCGGTATGATCATCCAAAATCCCATGACTATCCCCCCTATTAGCTTTCATTTGTTTTATTTCACTATCTTATGTAAATTTTACCATGAAACACATTTAATGTATAATAGTAATTATACAACACTGTTGATAAAACTTTTTATTTTAAGGGGACACTTTATGAAAAGATTTTTAAATACGTTACTACAATTTGTAGTTCTTTCAATTGCACTACATTTATTATTTGATATCGTTGGCTGGCTTGTTTTCAATGCGCCAATTAAAAACAAAGTAAGCATTATTTCCTTACTAACAGCCTCATGGTTAATGTACATGTACCGAGACAAATTTTTTAAAGCATTCACTTCGAATTAACTAAAAGAACTTCATCGATAAAAGATGAAGTTTTTTCTTTTTCTCTCATTCTCTCTATTTATTACTGTACAATAGAACTAACATTCTGTCTTTTTAAAGAAAGGAGTCACTATGAACTTAAAAAGTAACAATATATACGAGAAAATGAACCAATATTCCGTTGCAGGTTTAAGCCTTGCCGTTATACGTGATGGTACACTAGACAAAGTCGCTGCTTTTGGAACACTTGAATCTGGAACAACTAGAACTATCACTACGAATTCTATATTCAACTCTTGTTCAATTAGTAAATTCATCACTACAATGCTCGTACTAACGTTATCAGATCAAGAAATCATACATTTAGATGAAGACGTAAATGATAGACTTACATCTTGGAACATACCTACCAATCTATTTACCTCACAGACAAAAGTTACATTACGAAATTTATTAAGTCACCAATCTGGAATTATTGATCCTCCTAATAGTTTTGAGCATTATACACTTGCACAAGGGCGACCAAGCATGTCCGAAATCCTTGCTGGTAAAACATCATATTGTTCAGTACCGATAGAAATAACTTATAAATCAGAAAATGAATTTCACTACTCTGATGCAAACTTTTGTATTATCGAATTACTACTTGAAGATATAACTGGAAAACCATTTAACCTTTTACTTGAAGAATATATCTTTCAGCCACTGCAACTGAAAAATAGTATGCTATTCCCTCCTGAAGATATAAATAAAATGGAGGCCTTTGCTTGTAGGCATAATAAGGATGGGATTGTCACAGATGAAAAATATCCATTTTATCCATTCGCAGCCGCTTCAGGTATTTGGACAACACCAACAGACTTATCAGCTTTAGTTATCGAAATCATTCATTCCTTACAAGGAAAGGGCAAACTAAAACTTGCTCAAAAATTAGTACAAGATATGCTTTCTCCTCAAGGTTGTTCAAAATGGACTGGATTAGGTATCTTTCTAGATGATTCTAACGAAGACTTACAAATGCATTCACTTGGATGGGGCGTGGGATTTCAATGTATGATGATATGCTATCCATACCGAGGTAATGGTGCTGTTATAATGACTAACACTGACTTAGGTGTTCATCAAATGGAAGGGATTATTGGTGAAGTGTTAAAAACGTTATCCTTATAATGAAAAGAAAGAAGCTGTTCCTTCCAGCTTCTTTACTTATATTATATTTTTCGCAACAATTTTTATATGTTCTGGTGCGATAATCTCCGTTATACTTTCTTGGAAATCTTCCTGCAACATTTCTTCAATATGTTCTAGCTGCACTTCAACATGTGTGCATTCTAAATTATGTATATTTAAAAGTGCATAATGATCTTTTTTCTTAATTACTAAATATTGATTCTCCTCTGTTACAAGTATAGAACCTAATCGTACTCCTAGTAGGCGTTGATCATCAAACTTCACAACAATCCCCCCTTCCTAAATATGCAACAAAATAACATTTTATGTAATCTATTCTTAATAAACTATATCATAATTTATTAAAATATAAATATCATATTTCCTTTTACTAAAAACCCCTATTCTTTTATATATTTCGATACAAAAAACTTTCTCAACATAAAATTAGAATTTTCAGTTTTTATTCTTATAAAAATCTATTATAATAAAGTTAATAAATGTTTGACCTCTCCTAATTCATGTACATATGGATGATCAGTAGTCGCTGCTACTGATCTATTTTTTTGCTCCATATTTCCACGAGTAGTTCATTATTTTATTCGCCAAGCCATTAACTCACCAGGTCAATCTAATAAAGGCTTAGTAGTGCTAATCCTAGACCCTCTCCTCATAAAATATAATTCTATTAAAAAACGGATCAATCACAGTTAATTCCATTGTATCCCACGGTGTGCTCTCTATATCAGGTTTTGCATAGGCATAATCTTTACTTGATAAACTAGTATAATAACTTTTTAACCCCTCTATTTTCACGCGAATCGCACCGCCTGGCGAAGCATCCCCATGATGTTCTGATAAATGTATTACAGCATCATGTAACGAAATTTGTATATATAATGGCATATGTTCCTCATACCGATGTTCCCAATCCATTTTAAACCCTAAAAAATCTAAGTAAAATAGCTTTGCTTTTTCAACATCAAAAATTCTAAATATAGGTGTAATCATTTATTATCTCCTCCTATTTATAAACATCTGCCGCCAATTCCCTCAAAACATCAACATTCACTACTTCAAAGCAACCATTGTTCTTTTTTATAATCTCTTTATCACAAAAAACATTTAATGTACGTAATAGGTGTCGATAACTCGTTCCTAACAATTCAGCTGTCTCTGTTAAATTCCCACTAAATACAATTCGATTTCCGTGCTGCACCGCTCGTTCCCCTGCTGCTAACATGTAACTCGCAAGTCTATTTTCAAGTGGATATAGTAAATTAATTGTACTATTTTTTGAAAGTCGATTTAACTTATGTGCTAACGATCCACAAATACATCGTAAAAATTTCGCATCATGAAATAGTTGATTTCTCACTTTTCCTAAAGGTAAACCAACACAATATGAATCTGCCATTACTTGTACGTTTGAAGCAGTCTTTTGAGAATGAATTAACTCCACATCTCCTAACAGCTGCAAACTATCATAAAAACATAGCAATACAGATTTCCCGTTACTTAATGTATTAAACGCTTTCGCTTTTCCTTCAACGAAGAAAAATAAACAATCTATCTCTTCATTTTCTCTACAAATAAACTCATTCTTTTTAAAAAATATGAGTTCCATATACGGTTTCATATCATGACTAAAAAATGAATCAATATTATTTTGTTTCATATAATTTGCTAATTTAATTGAATTACATACTTTCTTCATAGTTCCCCCGCCTTTACAACTACTCCCCATTGTAATCAAAATTTTCTCCTTCCACTATGACATATGTCATAGTAATACACAATTTCAACGTGATACAGTCATTACAAATATGAAATACAAAGGGGATATTACATTGTATAACTTTCTTTCTGTCTTTATTGGTGTGCTCATCGCCGTTATGCTTCCATTGAATGGGATTTTATCTGAGTTAATTGGCAAGTACACAGCGAGCGTTGTCATCCACCTTGTCGGTTTAATTGCAGTTATCTTCATTTTAATCATTAACAAAAATAAAATTTATTTTGATAAAAGCATTCCACTTTTTTTATATAGCGCTGGTGCGATTGGAGTATTCACTGTTCTTTTTAATAATATAAGTTTCTCCGTCCTTGGTGCCTCTATTACGATCGCATTAAGTTTACTCGGTCAATCTATCGCTTCCATCGTTATTGACCATTTCGGCTTATTAGGAATGAAAGTTGCAAAGTTTGAAAAGAAAAAACTAATTGGATTATGTTTCATCTCTTCCGGAATTATAATCATGACAATTTATTAATGGAGGCAAGAAAATGTTATATATTACTATCGCTATTTTAGCTGGTGTTTCTATCGTTGTTGCTAGAATTATTAACGCGAATTTAGCAGCGAAGATTGGAAATTGGGAAGGCACGTTTTTTAATTATATTACTGGATTATTTTTCTCTATGTTATTTTTAATTTTCAGTTCAGATTCATTTTATATTCCTAGCCATACGTTGCAATCTATTCCTATCGCTGTTTACTTAGGCGGATTAGTAGGCGTTATCGTCATCTCGTTATCGAACTATATTACGCCTAAAATATCAGCATTTTATTTAACGTTACTCATCTTTATCGGACAATTATTTGCGGGGACTATCATTGATTTCATCTTGTCACACGAACTATCAATGGGAAAAGTTGTCGGTGGCATTTTCGTACTAATTGGGCTAACTTACAATTTACTCGTAGATCGCCCTGTTAAAACTGTGCAGAATAACCAAGTTCAACTATAATACTTTACGCTTACCTATCATATATTAATAGAAAAGCTCTTTATACGAAGTAATAGAGAGGAGAATATTCTATTAAGAAAATCATTTTACTGCTCGGTAGCGTATTGATTATATTTGGTATCGTATGGTTTTTCAACTTTGGGAAATCTATTCAAGACTTCTATACAGCAAATAAGCCAAAGAAGAAGGCTACTATCATTTCAACTCAAAGAGACCCAAATGAGCCCCCTGTCTTTTTAGGAAAGCAGGAAATAAAAGATATACATGTCGAGTCAATTAAAACAAAAAAAGATATCTTTCTCACAAAAACAGATGAATTAAAAACATTCATTAACAGTATGGATACCGCCAAAAAAGGAAAATTAACATTAGATGAAGAAGGATCAGATTTAATAGATTGTGATATGTGGATTACTTTCGAGGATGGAACTTATAAAAAATATTTCATTTGGGTAGTTGATCATCACAGTAGTGAAGTAATGATCGCTCAGCAAGATACTCTTGATGATGTAAACCTTACGTACTATCAATTAAATGAAGACAGTTCCAAAAAAGTTTATAACTTATTTAAAAAAATTATCTAAACGAAAAAGTCATGAGCAAGTGAGCTCATGACTTTTTGCACTATATATATTCAGGGAACACTTTACATCCCTTTTCCTGCTCTATATCATGCCCAAAGAAAACAATTGGCTTCTCTTTTATCACAACTTCTTTTAAACGTTTAATTGAAGATAAAGCTAATTCTGGATCAAATCCCGCAAATGGCACTTCATCTTCAAAATTTTCTTTTGTATACGATGCATCGATTGTTAATAACACTGGACCAGAGTTCTCTGTCTCAATGAATAGCGACTGATGCCCCGGAGTATGTCCTGGTGTATACAATAATTGAACTCCTGGTACGACTTCATAATCCCCCTCAATGATTTTGTAGTTTAAATTGGGCAATTTACATTCTTTCATATATTCTTCACTATGTTGTGCCGCCTCATATTCAGCACGCTGTACAATGATTGGTGTATTTATAAAAGCGCCATTTCCTCCTGCATGATCAAAATGCAAGTGAGAACTAATAATATAAAGAAGGTCTTCCGGCTCATAACCAACGCGCTTTAAAATATTCACGATTCTATCTTCTTCAGTCATTTTTGGTAAAACCTGTCCTTCGACAAATGTACCGTTAAACAAACCTTCATTATTAACTGCACTTTCTGGCATACCTGTATCTACTAAAATAGGTCCTTCTTCAGTCTCCAAAAGATAACACCAAACCGGTAAGTCTAATAATTTCCCTGGTGTTAATGTACTGTTAACAGAAGAGTGATCTAACATACAACGACCTGCTGGGACGAAATAAAGCTTCTTTACTGTCATTATGTATCCACCTTTACATTTAGTTTGCGATAAAGTAACACAGTAAATGATTCTGCTTTTTAGAAACAAACTCCTTCTACACTTTCATTGCAATATAAATAAAAAAGAGTGTACTTTTTTACATAATGGCATTTCAACATCTATAATAAAAGAAGTAAATGATTCTTACTTTAATGGAGGGATTAGAGATGAAAGCAATTGGTTTACATGAATACTTACCTATTGAAGAGGAAAACAGTTTAATTGATATTGAAGTTGAAAGACCTGTTGCTACAGGAAGAGATATACTCGTTAAAATTAACGCAATTTCCGTTAATCCAGTTGATACAAAAGTTCGCTCTCCGAAAGATAAAAAAGAAGATGTGGCGAAAATACTTGGCTGGGATGCTAGTGGTGTTGTCGTGCAAACTGGCGAAGGTTGTACGTTATTTAAAGAAGGCGACGAAGTGTTTTACGCTGGAAGCATTACGAGGCAAGGTACATATAGTGAATATCATTTAGTTGATGAAAGAATCGTTGGTAAAAAACCAAAAACGTTAAGTAATGCGGAATCTGCAGCAATTCCTTTAACAGCTATTACGGCGTGGGAAGGTTTATTCGAACGTTTGGGCATTGATTATAATAAAAAAGATGAGAATACATTCAAAAACATTTTAATTATTGGCGGAGCTGGTGGTGTTGGCTCGATTGCAATTCAACTTGCGAAATGGGCTGGATTAAATGTAATCACAACTGCATCCCGCACTGAAACGATACACTGGGTTGAAAAATTCGGTGCCGATTATATCATTAACCATCACCAACCTTTACAAGATCAAATATTAGAGTTTGGGCTAAAAGATGTAGATTATATTTTCTGCTTAAACAATACAGATCAACATTGGCAAGCAATATGTGAGCTCATTAAACCACAAGGAAAAATTTGCTCTATCGTAGAAAATGAACATCCTCTTGAGATGAGTATTTTAAAAAGTAAAAGTGCTACACTCGTTTGGGAGTTTATGTTCACAAAAGCGATGTATGAAACTGGCGATATGATTACGCAGCACGAACTATTAAATAAAGTAAGCGAACTATTAGATGAAGGCATTTTAAAGACTACTCTAAACGAAACATTAACACCAATTAAAGCTGAAAACGTAAAGAAAGCACATGCACTGCTTGAAAGCGGAAGTACTATTGGGAAAATCGTTTTAGAAAAGTTTTAATAACAAAAAGTCCGATTTCCAAATCAGAAATCGGACTTTTTACTATCTTTATTTACTTGAAATCTCTTGATTATTTTGAACGTCTAACGGAGCTCGTTTCCCTATTCCGAAAGCATAGAAACTAATTGTAACGATAGCTAAGAAAATAATGCCTACAACTAGTGAAATACGAGTATCATCGTTAAACCACATTCCGATTAACACCATAATTAAAAAGGCAATTGTTAAATAGTTTGTCACAGGAGCAAACGGCATTTTGAACGGATGATCTTTCATCTCTGCTCCCTTTTCTTTTCTAAAATTAATTTGACTAATTAATATGACGAACCATGGTACCATACCAGGAAGTACACTCGCACTATATACATATACGAATAAGTTTTTCGGTGCAATATAGCTTAATACAACACCAACCGCTAAACCGATAATTACACCAACCGTACCAAATAAAGGTACACCATTTCCAGAAAGTTTTGTGAAATATTTCGGTGCTTGTCCATTTACACCTAACGTATACAGCATACGTCCTGCACTATAAATACCACTATTACAACCAGACATTGCCGCTGTAATAACAACGAAGTTAATAAGTCCAGCTGCTGCCGTAATACCAACTTTCGCAAAAGTCGCTACGAACGGGCTACCAATTGTACTTAATTGATCCCACGGATACACAGTTACAATAACGAAAATAGCACCAATATAGAATATTAAAATACGCCAAATTGTACTTTGAATCGCTCTTGTAAGTGTCTTCTTCGGATTTTTCGCTTCACCAGCAGTAATCCCGATTAATTCCACACCTTGATACGCTCCAACTACAAGTGATAATGCAAAGAAGAATCCTGAAAAACCACCTGTAAAGAAACCGCCATTTGACCAAAGGTTAGATATGCCAATCGCTTCTCCTCCGTTACCAATTCCGAAGAAGATAAGGCCAAATCCTGCAATAATCATTAATAGAATCGTAACGATTTTAATCATCGCGAACCAAAATTCAAATTCACCAAATGACTTAACTGAAATTAAGTTAGCTGCACCAAGAATAACCATTGCAATTATACCTGGTATCCAAGCTGGTAAATCCGGGAACCAATATTGCATATACGCTCCAACCGCGATAATTTCTGACATCCCAACGATAACCCACTGGAACCAGTTACTCCAAGCTGTCATATAGCCAGCTAACGGGTGAATATACTTATGACCAAATGTCGCAAATGAGCCTGTACTTGGCTCCATATATAACATTTCTCCCATGGCACGCATGATGAAGAAGATGAAAATACCTGCAATTGCATAAGCAAGCATTACTGACGGACCTGTCCATTTAATTGTGCTGGCTGACCCCATAAACAAACCAACACCAATTGTTCCGCCTAAAGCAATCATTTGAATATGACGTGCTTCTAAACCTCTTTTCAACTCTTTGTTTGCCACTTCACTTCCCCCTCTTAGATGATTCATAGCCGCATTTTAAAACAAGATGCTTTCCCCTAATTCCTTTCGGCCCTGAAAATGATGAAGCAAACGTCATTTTACACTAGCTTTAAAGCTATCCTAAAATCGTTTTGTGCTCCTAATAAAATTCTCAAAACCTTTCATCTTCCAATATTCTATAAATATTAAAATTACTTACCTTATATTAATTCATTAATCTGAAAAATTCAATTATTTTTTCAATAAATTATTATACATAAGTCTGCTTAATTTTTAACTAAATTAACAATAAAATACATCTATTCAATATGATTCCGGTATGAATATTATTACAATATAAATAACCGAGGATGGCATTTCTTCCTCGGTTTCACATCTCATGTACTTCAATCTTCATAGTTGATAACTTGATTTCCCAAACGTTAGATTCATATACCAATCAGAAATTTAATATATTAATAAATTACTAACTTCTTTAGTCCAGTCCAATTTTGAGGCATAAAATATAAAAGAGTCTCATTTTTAATGAGACCCTTTTACCATTTCATATTTAAATTGCTTTTGAAGTTTGTTTACCTAAAATAAACACTTTAGTAAACACCATCATAATAACTACAATAACCAGAAAATAAAGTGGCATCACCAGTAACGAGCCCGTATGCAGCTGACTCATTCCCAAAATTGTCACCGTTACAATTATATAGTACCCTAAGCTAAACAATGCACCAGCTGTACCAATAACATCTTGAAAATCTACTAATGCTAAACTTAAACAATTAGGTAACGCTACTCCAATTCCTAATAGCAATATAAACATCGCTACTAAAAATCCAATCATATATATTATATTTGGATTTGATTCAACTGAAGTAATAATAGATAAAACGACTGCTCCACCTGTCATTACAAGACAACCGATATATATAATTTTCTCTGGCTTATAAGTAACCAGTAAACATTTTGAAACTTTCGCTCCAACAATAGAAGCAGACGCAACAACAATTCCTAAAAATCCATACGTACTGGGTGATAACTGAAAGTATTCAATAAAGATAAACGGTGCTTCTGCATAATAGCTAAATAAAACACCATTTGCTCCTCCAATGAATAGCCCATATGTTACTACCTTCGGATTTGTAATTAATCTTTTCAATACTGAAAAGACATTTATTTTATTTGTCACTGAGTCTGTTTTTGTTTCTGGAAGAGAAACAAACGTATACAGAAAAATCCCGACACTCATAACAACTAAACTTAAAAATACTATTTTAAATCCAAACATTTGATCAAGAAAGCCCCCAACTAGCGGGCCTATCGCTGGTGTAAAAGCAATGACTGCCGAAATTTGAGCAAACATAACATGGCGTTTATGCCCATCTACACTTTCCCGAAGAATCGTTTGTGTAACCACGGATCCTGCACTTGCTCCAAACGCTTGAATAAAACGACTTAGCAATAAAACTTCAATGGAATTTGCAATAAAGCATAAGAAACTCCCAGCGCCATATACGACAATTCCAAGTAACATCGCCCGGCGACGACCGATTATATCTGATAACCACCCAATAAAAAATACACCTAAAGCAAATCCAGCAAAATACACACTAAGTGTTAACTGCACCTCATTATTACTTACATGTAACGCCTTTGAAATGTCTGGTAAAGACGGTGTGTAAATCGTTTCACTAATTTGCGGAAATGCGACAAGAACAATCATTAACAAAAGTGATGGTACTGAGACTTTTTTCATTTTTCATACCCTCCTATAACTTTGAAAATCTCAGAAGTAAAAAGACTTTCCTAAGCTACGGAACAGGAGGGGCCATTATAGAAATCCGGTCATAAAACAACAAAGAAAACACCTCAATTACGTATGTTAATACTTATAGGAGGGTAATATTAACATTAATTTTAAAACATACTTTTTCAATTATATTACATATTACTTTTATTTTTCTAGTATTAACGTTCGAAGGTTCTTTTTATATTAGTGAACAACTAATACACCCATAGAAGATAACAACTTGATATAAACACCTTATTATGGAATAATTAGAAATAGTTTGAATGTATAAACCTAATTATAAAACGATAGCCTATATATTCCCAATGTCATAAAGCTGAACAAGTAGGAGGACTTTCGTAATGATTGAAATTTTAAGAACAGTATTAAACTTTCTAATTTCTCTATTCTCAGGAGAATTACCAATTGTATATTATGTATGGATTATTAGCCTATTCCTAATTCAAATAACCCAATCTACTCTAAACTATAAACTCTTTAACAAGAAAGACAATTTCAGCACTTATATATCAGAAGGATTACTCGCTTTTATTATTTTATTGTTTGGAGGAATATTAGTATCTAAGTTACTTGCTTACATAATAGACGACCCTACTATTAGTATGACGAATTTAACACATTATTTTGTTTCTCTTATCATATTAACTATATTTGTCGTAATAACCTGTGTTAAAGACTTTATAGAAACATCTATAAAGAATAAAAATATATCTCTTTTTAGCTTTTTAGTAATTTCCTTAATAACAAGTATACTTTCATTCAAGTTTTTATCACCTTTAATTGACAGTTCTTTTTCTCTTTCTAAATCTTTTATAAGCACTTTAATCATTCTAGTAACTGTATCCATTCCTCTATTAATCTCTTTAGAGGAAAAATATGCAGATGAAAAGGAAACGGAAAATTTATAGCTTCTCATTTACACAAAAGAAAGAGGGAGCTCCCCTCTTTCTTTTATATCGTCCTATCTTACAAGACTAAATCATTCCTTTTAATATCAATCCTAAAACTGACATTACTATCGCACTAATAATAATTCGCAAAATCCAAGTTGTGTTTGTACTTATTTTTTCTAATTGCTTATTGATTGTTGCTATGTCTTTCTCATTAATAGTGGTACGCGTTTCTAAATTTCGAATGTCTCTCATAATTTCTTTTTGCTCCGCCTTGAGACTGTCAATTTTAGCGTAAACATCTTCCATTTATTCACACCCTCTGTTCATCTTAATAGAAAAATCTATATATATTATGAGACAACCCTCTTACCTGTGAATACATTCCGTATATCCGCGTACCAAATTATTTGTACAATCTAATTGAATTACTCACATGTTTCCATTCTTCTATTTATAAATTAGCGCTGAGATACATTAAAATTAGAAAAGGTATCCCTTGTTTATTTAACAACAAACAAGGTGCAATCCAACATTCGGGAGCACCTACGATAATTTCTATTGTTTTCATATTTACAACTCAATATAATCAGTATGATTTTCTGAAGAATCCACTTTTTGAACTGCTTAAAGTATACTAATATGAATACGAAATAGCTGTATTGATAAACTCTCTAGAACAATAAATATACTGGCTGAAACGGATCTAAATCCGATATTTTTTCCAATAACATTAATGGTTATTTCTAATAAATACGTTTGTATATCATTGTTTTCAAAAATTTCATCCTCAACCTTTACAATATTTGCTTCACAATCTACTTCTTTAAAAGTTTTCAATAATTTTGTTTCCAATAAACTACAATCAAAGTTCTCATCTTTTATTACGGCAAATTTAACCTTCATATCGATTTCCCCATTTTTAAAAAACTAAAATCATTAAATCAATATAAATATATATTATTCTATTAAATAATTCAAAATATACGCTTCTTATATACATTATTAAAAATCAGTTCTAAAGAATTAAATGCAAAAAGAAATCTAGTATTAGGCGTTCCACTGATCTTTGGTATAATTCGTCTCTTAATTATCTCGCTCATTGCGCTTTTTTATTTCCCTCCCTATTTCAACTGAACTTTGTGTAATAATGCATATTTCAAATACATTATTTCCTTTCACTCATACTTTTATCATCGAATTTTTATTCACAAATTCGTAACACATATATATGAGTTATTATGCTAAAATTAGTTTATTCACAAGAAGAAGTTATTCTTAATAAATCAATAATTTTTAATACCCTGTTTAAAGCCTTGCCCCCCTGCAAGGCTTTTTCCTATTTAACTAGCATAGTATTTTTCGTTATGCATCTCTCCCCTTTCTTCTTTACCCTACAAATAATACTGAATGTTTATTTTAATTTTTCAGCATCTGCACTCGCTCTTTTCGAGAGCTCTTTACCAAATATTCAATCTAATGATAAAATTGACCAAATTAATATTTTCGTCCATCACTGTATCAAAAAGTACAATAAAGTAAAACTTTAATCAGTGGGGGTTTTGTTCATCCCTCACTGATTATCAGCCCTCACCAATCGGGCTTTTACGATTAAGTAAACGCGGGCTTTTTCTTCTATCTACTTACTATTTAAGATTGATAGTTTAATAACAAGATTTAAAAATTCGACTTAAATTCATTGATGAATGGAGAGGTTTATATGAAATTAAAAGACAAAGTAGCAATCATAACTGGTGGTGCAAGTGGAATTGGCGAATTTACTGTTCGTCTTTTTATCGAAGAAGGTGCAAAAGTAGTTATTGCTGACTTTTCTGAACGTGGAAAAGAACTATCAGATGAATTGAATGCACATGGATATAATACGTTATTTATTAAAACTGATGTAACAAAAGAGGCAGATATTAAACAGCTAATTCATGAGACAGTAAGTACATACGGTAAATTAGATATTATGTATGCCAATGCCGGCGTTGCTGATGATGCACCGGCAAACGAATTATCCTATGAAAAGTGGAAAAAAACTATTGATATTAATTTGTCTGGGGTATTCCTTTCTGATAAATATTCGATTGAACAATTCCTTAAACAAGGTACAGGTGGTGTCATCGTTAACGCTGGTTCGATTCATAGTTTTGTTTCATTACCTACCCCAACAGCATACTCCTCTGCAAAAGGTGGTGTGAAACTATTAACTCAAAATTTATGTACTGCCTACGCTAAATATGGAATACGTATTAATGCGGTGTGCCCCGGTTATATTGACACCCCTTTACTTGGTAGTGTTAATCCTCAACAGAAAGAATATTTAGCTTCACTTCATCCACAAGGCAGACTTGGAACACCAGAAGAAGTCGCTAAAGCTGTCTTATTTTTAGCAAGTGATGATGCTAGTTTTGTTAACGGTACAACACTTCTTGTTGATGGAGGCTATACTGCACGTTAATTTAAAAATTTTGAAGCACCCTAAGAAATATATAGTCGTCAACAAGAAAAAGCGCCATCACAAGTGACGGCGCTTTTTCTATGTAAGAGCAACTAGAAGATATCCTTCTAGCCTACTCCCATTTATAAGTCCAAAATTGTTCAAGTTGCAGCCATTTTAATGTTGCTGCATCTTTATTTTTTATTTTTGCATGCGTGTCTTCAAGCATTGCTTCTGTTTGTGAACGGTGAGCACCTAGTGCAGTTAATTTATGATCAAATACTTCACTAATGTTATTTACAACATCCGGTTCTCCTAATACTGCCTCACGATTTTTCGTAATCGCAACAGCATGAATAACTGGGCGCTCTTCTTTTGGCATACGTGATACAGCGCGAACGACAGCGCGGCCAAATGCATTATGATCTGGATGTACACCGTGCTCTGGATAAAATGTAATAATTCGAGATGGATTTACTTCTTGAATTATTGCTTCAATTTTGTCAGCAACAAAATCAACATCTTCAAACTCTAACATTTTATCATGGAAGCCAAGCATTCTTAAATCTTTAATGCCCATCGCTTCACAAGCATCTTTCAATTCTTTCTCACGGATATTTGGAATCGTTTCACGGTTAGCGAATACATTCTTACCCATGTTACGTCCCATTTGTCCTAGAGTACCACATGCATATGTTACAGGTACTCCTTGATCTGTTAATAAGCGAATTGTTCCTCCCGCAGCATATGCTTCATCATCTGGATGCGGAAATACAACAAGTACATGTCTCTCCATAAGTTTCCCTCCTTCTTACTTAAATGGCGTTAAGCTTAACTCAAGTGCAACTGCTAGACGACCTAAATTATCATGTCCACCTAGTAATAAACGCTCTTGATTGTCTACTTCCCAGTGCGTAATACCTTCAGCATATACCCAACCATGCTCCATTTTCAGACCAACGCGGTATGGGTTCGTTCCAGTTATCTTCCCGCGTTCAAAGCGAATAATTGCATTTCGAATGAAAGCACCAACTGTCATCATCTTTTCATTTATGTGTGATGCATACGCTCCGTTTGTCGTTTCTAAATGAATATATACATCTTTATTTACAAAACGTTCAATTTCATTTTGAATAAGAGAACTATCTTTTACTATTTCCATCGGAATTCACCTCTTTAAACCATTTTACGCAAAAATAATGTAAATTGCTATCTCTATATTAGAGGACAACGCTCACTTTTCCTAATAATTTGCACTGTGTTTTTTATATTTTTTATATGATATGTAAAAAATACATTTTTTCCTTCACTTCGTTAAATAGTTTTCTTTCTTTTTTGAATTTGCTACAATATATTTTATCCAGCATTATTGCAGCGAGATACATTTCTACAATTGAATACATACTTTAAAGAAGGTGACATGATTGGAACAATCAGCACATGAAGTTGCAAATTGGCAATATTATTTTGCAATTGCCGTATTTTTAATCACGTACGGATTTATTATTTCTGAGAAATTGAATCGTGCTGTAATCGCACTATTCGGTGCTGCTATTATGATTATTTTTGGAGTTGTAGATTTACATACTGCTTTCACATCACATATTCAATGGGAAACGATTACCCTTTTAATTGGGATGATGATTCTCGTACATATTACGAGTCAATCAGGCGTCTTTGAATTTGTGGCCATTAAAGCGGCAAAAGCAGCTGGCGGAAAACCGATTCGCATTTTATTATTACTATCCCTATTAACCGCTGTCGGATCAGCATTTTTGGACAACGTAACAACCGTTTTATTAATCGTTCCTGTTACATTATCCATTACACGTATTTTAAAAGTAAATCCTGTGCCTTATTTGATTTCAGAAGTACTATTTTCAAATATAGGCGGAACAGCAACATTAATCGGTGATCCACCTAATATTATGATTGGATCAGCAAACAAACATTTAGACTTTAACGCCTTTTTACTTAACTTAGCTCCAATCGTAATTATTATTTCTATTGTGACACTTGGCATTATTTACTTCATGTATCGTAACAAACTAAAAACAACACCTGAACAAATCGAAAAACTAATGGCATTAAACGAAAAAGATTACATTAAAGATCAAAGCCTCCTTTTAAAATCCATTTCGATTTTAGGACTAACTATTTTAGGCTTCGTACTTCATTCGATTATTCATGTAGACGCTGCTGTTATCGCGATGACAGGCGCTACACTTCTTATGTTAATCGGCGTGAAAGAACATGATATTGAAGATGTATTTGCCCACGTTGAATGGGTAACCATTTTCTTCTTCGCCGGACTATTCGTTCTCGTTGGCGGGTTAATTGATATCGGACTTATCTCTTCACTTGCAAAAGAAGTAATCGACGTAACAAACGGTGACATCGGATTCGCAGCTATACTTATTTTATGGGTATCTGGCATCGCATCTGCGACAATCGACAACATCCCATTTGTCGCAACGATGATCCCGCTTATTCAAGACTTAGCTACAGGACTCGGACTATCTGTCGACTCTCCGCAAATCGAAGTACTATGGTGGGCGTTATCACTTGGAGCTTGCTTAGGAGGAAATGGAACGCTAATCGGAGCATCTGCAAACGTAGTCGTTGCTGGTATTGCAAAACGTGAAGGACATGGATTCTCGTATATGGACTTCTTAAAAATTGGTTTACCGTTAACTATTGTTGCACTCTTGTTATCACATGCTTATATATATTTACGTTATTTAATGTAAAAGTTGTATTGCATGAAATTATATCGTCAAATAAAAAAGGTTTGCAGCATCGTGCTGCAAACCTTTTTTCATCACCAAAATATACCGATAATTGCTAAACCACCTAAAATCATACCACCAATTTGTCCGACAATTGTTGGTGATAATTGAACACCTTTTCTCACTTCAACAACTGGTCTTTCGTGCCTTAGTTGCTGCACTTCACTTTGAAGTTGGTGCACACTTCCGTGTAACTCTTTAATTAGTTCTTTTAATTCGGCGACCTCTTCATTTACTGGTTTTGCTTTTTCTAAGTTCATCTCACATGACTCCTTATAAGTTCAATCAATACACTGTAAATTTTCGCCAATTACCATTATATCTCCTGCATACTACATATATAATTTTGAATGTACTTTCTAACCTTGCAGCTCTATCCATTCATCCCGCAATATCCCCATAATCATACGGTCAAAACACTTCCCATCTCTTTGAACCGCTTCTCTCATACAGCCTTCCATCTGAAAACCCATCTTTTTATACAATGCAATGGCAAGTTTATTATACGAAATAACATCAAGACCGATGCGGTGTAAATTCAATTCATAGAAAGCATACTTTAGAATAAGATGTATTGCTTCTTTCCCATATCCCTTTCCTCTACCATTCGCATCTCCTATACCAATGGCTAATAAACCTGTTCCGTTATTCCACTCTATACCATGAATCGCCACAAAACCAATTAAGCGATCTTCTTGAACTGTCCTTACCATGAAAGAAACACTATTCGATCTCCGTCCTTTTAATAGCCCATCACTTGCTATTTCATTTAAAGATTGCGGGAATGCTACATCTGTATCTACATTTCTTAAATACTCACTATCCTCTTGCCACATAGCCATTACTTTAGCATCAGCTTCTCTAATAGCTGATAATTTAATCGTTTTATTTCGAAAAAGATTCATTGTCATTTCAAAGTCCCCTTTTTTTAATAGCGGGGATACTTATTTTAGCCTATTTATCCCCTTGTTCCATAAACTGCTTTATAAACGGGACACTTACAATAAGCGCTGACATTGGCACATCTCCTCTACATTAAATTAAATTCATTGTATAATTTTTCATTTATTCTAACAATAAAAAAGATCCTCAAAATTCAGAGGATCTTCCTAACGACGAATCGATATTATTTCGTAAACATTTTCTCCGCTTCATCCATTGCCATTTTGTTACCTAAAGCAGAATAGTCAAGCCATGGTTGGTCATTAATAATATATACGTGCTTACCTTTAACAGCTTTTAAATCTTTCCAAATTGGTGTTTCTTGTAGTTGTTTAAATGCAGCTTTCGCTTTATCATCTCTGTTAACGACAACGAAAATAGCATCTGCATCAAAGTCAGGTAATACTTCTTGTGAAATGACTTCGAAAGGACGGTTTCCATCAATTTTCTCTACACCATTTGCAGGTTGTAATCCTAAGTCTTGGAATAAAATTGGTCCCATCGGTCTTTTCGTACTAAATACTCGTAATTCTTTTGCAGTAACGCGAATTGCCATTACTTTTTCGTTATTACCTAACTCTTTATCTATTAAACTTTTTACTCGTTTTGATTGCTCTTCGTAATCTTGAATATATTTATCCGCTTCTTTCTCACGGTTTACAAGTTTACCAACTTGTTTTAAATGATCTCTCCACGTACCTTCATCTAAATTGAAAGAATGTGTTTTTGCAATTTTCTCGTATTTCGCTACATCTTTGCCAGCATATTTTTCATCAACATAAATGTCCGTTGGCTTTAATTGAAGTAACGCTTCCATATTCGGATCTGTTACAACACCAAGCTTCTTCGTATCTTTCAACTTCTCTTTAGCATGCGGTAAGAAATCTTTTAAATCTCCACCAATAACAGAACCTACTGGTGTAATTCCTAATGCAAGTAAATTATTCGTTAAATGAATAGACATTGAAGCAATTTTTGGGTCATTACTTTTTTCCTTTTTTTTCGTTGCCTCTTCATTAGCTTTCGTTTGACCGCATGCTGCTAATACTAAAATACACATCACGCTAAATAAAATAGTAAGTTTCTTTTTCATATGTTCTCCTCTTTGAAGTATTTATTTTGTTTTTGTAAGTAAATAAAGAAAATACGGTGCTCCTAAAGCTGCCACTACTACACCAGCCGGAATAGAATTTGGTTCAAATATAGAACGACCTATCGTATCTGCTAGTACTAAAATAATCATTCCGATAATGCCAGCTAAAGGAAGAAAGTGTTGATATGTAGTACCTACTAACTTCCTTGCGATATGCGGAGCAACTAAACCGATAAAACCAATCCCCCCTGCCATCGATACACTTGCGCAAGATAATCCAACCGCTGTAGCTAAAAGTAATAACCGTTCTTTTTGAACAGAAACACCAAGTCCTGCTGCTACACTATCACCTAGTGACAATGCATTTAACGTTTTAGATTTTAGCCACGCATAAGGGGTTAGTATGAAAATCCAAGGTAATAATGCAAGGACATGAATCCAATCCCTTCCCCACACGTTACCAACTAGCCATCTAGAAGCAAATGTATAAGTCTCATCATTTAACTTGAGAGAGAAAAATAACGAAATTGCACTAAAACCAGCTGAAACTGCAATACCAACGAGAATAAGTCTAATGGGAAGTAAACCTTTTGACCGATCACTCGCAAGTAAAATAATAAGAAATGCAGCTAATACTCCTCCGCCAAATGTAAATAACGGTATTAAAATGGATGCACTTTCATTAATAGAATGAAAGAATGTAACGAATATAATTAGCCCGAAAGATGCACCTGAATGCAGTCCAAGAATACCAGGGTCTGCAAGTGCATTACGTGATAATCCTTGCAAAATCGCACCGGAAATCCCAAGGCCAATACCGGCTAACATTGTGATTATAATTCTTGGCATACGATAATCATATAGCACGGTTGCACTCTCAAAATCACCATAACCAAAAAGTGTTTCAATTACTTTAAGTGGCGCTATACTCAGTGTCCCTGTATTTAAACTAATTAAAATTACAGCGATACTTATACATCCGAAGATTGTAGTTACAGCAATAGCTCTCTTTTTATCCGTGTTAAAAAGATCCTTCACTTATAACTCCCTCCCAACTTTACGTGCTATATAGAGGAAGAACGGAACTCCAACAAGAGCTACCATAATCCCTATCGCAAGTTCCTTAGGAGGATTTACTGTTCTTGCCCCTAAATCAGCTACAACTAATAACATAGCTCCTAATAATGCTGACATAGGAATAATGAGTCTATAATTAACACCAACTAATTTTCTAGCAATGTGCGGGATAACTAGTCCTACAAATCCAATAGAACCAACAGTCGAAACAGAAACACCTGCCAGAATAACTACTATAATCATCCCTAGTATTCTCGTTCGGTTCGTTTTCACTCCTAAATTTGTAGCAACATCATCCCCCATTGATATGAGTGAAATAGATCGCCCTAACACTATTGCAAAAACAATCGTTATAAGAATAATAGGAACTAAAAATTTCAATTGTTCCCACTTAACGCCTGCAACACCACCAGCGTACCAAAACGCTAAATCTTGGCTTAAATCATAATAAATCGCAACACCTGAACTTAATGAATGTAAAAGCGCTGCCATAACCGCTCCAGCAATCGTTAACCTCATTGGTGTTAATCCGCCTGATGTTGCTGATCCAATAACAAAAATAAGTACTGTACTTAAGACAGCTCCAATAAAGGAAACAATCATTAAATAGGAATACGGCATATGCGGAAAAAAAGCAAAACTAAGTGCTACTACAAACATCGCACCTGCATTTATTCCGAGTACACCTGCATCAGCTAAAGGATTTCGTGTTACTCCTTGCATAACAGCACCAGCAACTGCAAAAGCTGCTCCTACAACTGCTGCTCCAATCACTCTCGGGAGCCTTAATTCATAAATAATTTGATGCTGCGTTAATTTCGGATTGTAATCCAAAACCGCTGCCCACACCGTTTGTAAATGAATATCCTTTGCACCAAATGAAATGGCTAAAAATATAGATCCAATTAAACATAAAATTGTTAAGCTCATGAAACATATGAACTTAATATGTATCCAGCGGTTACTACCAGCATGTACAGTAGACTTATGTAACATGTTTCATTTCATCCTTTATATTCAGTTGTTTTTTATAATTATTTTTTATTTGTAATTATTATTGATAATAATTATCATTTTCATTTAGATATTATATCCCCACTTTTTTTAAATAGCAAACTATTTTTTTACTTTGCTACAATATTAAAATACTCATTACAATTCCCTTCTAAAACTTACAAATACATGCAAAATAGACTACTGGATTATTTTTAAAATTGTAGTATACTTATTAATTATTTTGATTTTTCCAACAAAAACATCGAAGGTGACACAATGTTCTATATAAAACAACTACTACATTTCACTTACGAGCAAGCATTATCTTGCTTATTCCCAGTCGTTATTTTCTTAACACTAGCCCTTTCAAAAATTGTTTCAATCCCAGGGTTATATCGTTATGATTTCATACTCATCGTATGCCTTCTTATGCAGTGGATTATGTACAAGACTGGACTTGAGACAAAAGACGAATTAAAAGTAATTACTGTCTTTCACCTCATCGGACTCTTTCTAGAAATATATAAAGTTCATTTCGGTTCATGGAGTTATCCTGAAGAGGCATATTCAAAGATTTTTGGGGTCCCGCTTTACAGCGGTTTTATGTATGCTAGTGTCGCAAGTTACATTTGCCAAGCGTGGAGAAGGTTGCATTTACAAATGCATCATTGGCCGAAAGCTATTTTTGCCGTGCCGTTAGGAGCTATGATTTACTTCAATTTTTTCACACACCACTTTACATACGACTTTAGATGGCTATTAACTTTACTACTATTCATTGTTTTCTCTCGCACATTTGTACAATTTTCATTACAAGGCGTTACATATAAAATGCCACTCGTTCTCTCCTTTTTCCTTATCGGTTTCTTCATTTGGATTGCAGAGAATATCGCAACATTTTTCGGAGCATGGCAATATCCAAATCAACGGGAAGCATGGAATCTCGTTCACTTAAGCAAAATTAGTTCATGGTTTTTACTCGTTGTTATTAGCATTATGATTGTTACGCAACTCAAACATTTAAAGGAATCAAAAAGATAATGCTGATTATGTAAAAACAGTTAGCCCATCACTCATTAGAGAGTGATGGGCTTTTTTTAAAAATATTTTTTAAACCGTCCTAATCAAAGGAGTTATAATTTACAAGAGCATAAGCAGTTGCACATTATGAACCACTACTAGCAGAAGATGTTGCTGCAGATGAAGCGGCAATGGTTGCCATCATGGCTGCCTGTTGTGCTTGTATGAGGACTTCTATCATTGTTTGTAAACCTGTGTTGGTAGCTTTACTTTCCTCACCTTTCTGACTTACGAACAGTTGAATAG
This sequence comes from Bacillus sp. FSL K6-1218, assembly GCF_038006445.1. Lineage (NCBI taxonomy): Bacteria > Bacillati > Bacillota > Bacilli > Caryophanales > Bacillaceae > Bacillus > Bacillus sp. FSL K6-1218. The sequence goes on from NZ_JBBOVE010000001.1 coordinate 3,427,637, forward strand.
CAATAAGAATATTTGTATCTGTATGCCAACGGAATAATTTATCCCCCTGCAATTTTTCGATAAATGCTCGAATAGAATGAATCTCTTTTTCTCCGTCCTCGAGTAACGCTAGTAGCCCGATAGCTGGGTAATGCATCTGTTTTACTTTTACCTTTTCTTGCTTTAACAAATTCCATATATTTGTGCATTTTGCAACTAATAGATCTTCCCTGACATCCTTCTTTAGTGAGAGAATATGACTTAAAAATTGAAGATCATTCCCTTTACGCAAGCCAGCTGTCGCTAGTTTCTGATAAAGGCGTTCCACTCGGTCCATAAGTGTTTCTACATCCTCTGATTGTCCTGCTAATAAAACCGCGAGCGGATAATCATTTGTACTTGTAAGAAAGAGGTGATCCTTTTTCATGCGTTTATATACTTGCATCGAACGCTGAATGTGCGCGCCATGCTGTTCATCTTCTTCTGTTAAAAGCACAGCTGCTGCGAGATAAGTAAATATACTTCGGCTAAAGCCACCAGTGACCAATTTTTCATATAAATCTAAAAACTTCCTAAAAGCTTTCTTGTAATCTGTAAAGTGAATATCTAATGTTGCGGCCACTACAAAACGATGATAAGACTTTAAGTATGAAAACATCCCTACCTGATTCTTAATATAACTACTAATTTCTAAAAAACGTCCGAGATCAAACAATTTATCACTACCTGCATACATAGCAGCAATCATCATTCCTGTTCGAGAATCACTCGTTTTCCATTTTAGTTCTCCCTTTAACTGTCCATATGTATGTGTATATTGTTCCAACTTCTGTTCTAATGTAATCATAGTATTCACCCCTATTTCTAGTTCTTCTCTATTATTATACGTATATTCCATATTTAGGAATACTATAATTAATAATTACACCATAAAAATTATAAAATTCTCTTATCTCTATATATTGTTTTTTATCTTTCTTCATCAGCATCACGATGATAATCCCTAATCCTTCAAGAAGTTATACAAAAAAGGTAGATAATAATTTATCTACCTTTTTTGTATATATTATTTAACATTACATCTGTATTGCTTGTTATATGCAATTAAGACTAAAGAGCTTTAATAATGCGTTCCATCGCTTTCATTTGACCAATATGATCTGCTTCATGATAAAGCATCATACCGTATAGCTCTCCTACTGTTTCCAATCCTAGGAATGGCTCTGGCAGTTTATTTTCAAATGCTTCTGCTGGAATTTCGTTAATACGTTTTGCTTGTTCTTTTAATTGAGCCGTTAACATTTCTAACGATGGTCCTTCTGTTTTCCATTTAGATGGTCGTGATCCATACCCAAACATACCTGGATATTCAGTTGGTAATTGTTTAAATTCTTTTCCAAACATGAAAACTTCTGCTGCTGTTAACACGTGACCGATATGCCAACGAATTGTATTGTTAAAACCCTCTGGCTGCGTATCCGCAGTTTTATCATCTAACGTTTCCATAAATTTAAGTAACGCCCCGCGCGTTATTTCAAATTGTTTTAAACCCACTAGTCTATTCATTTTATCGTTCCCCTTCTTGATGTACAATTTATTATGAACTAATAATGTTCAACTTATTAAAGTTTCACCTTGTTTAATCTATCAGAAACAAATAAGAAATACATCTAATATGCTTATTAAGAATAATAAAAAGGTTCACTCCTCGTAAATATAGAATTACTTACTATGTAAATAAAAGAGGAGTGTACTTGCATGTTACATATTTTAAAACAGCAATATAATCTTATTAGCTCTACAAGAGAAACTCTATTCACATTTTTAGAAGAAATCCCATTAGAAAAATTACATAGCACTGTTCCGAATTTCGGGAGCGGTAGCATTATAAAGACACATATTCATGTAGCCGATTGCTATCGATACTGGCTTGGGTCATTCGCATTCAAGCAAAAAAGAGCAGATTTTTCATTTGCTAGCGATTACGAAATTGAGCATGCAGATGTCGCGAAAGTCCGTGCTAGATTTAAATTAGTAGATGAGACTGTACAACGTTTTTTAGATGAATACAATGATCGTTGGCTTGAAAACATAGCAAATGAAGTGAAATGGCAAAAAGAACCTTGGAGCACAACACCGCTATGGCTTTTAACTCATACGGAGACTCATGAGTTTCATCATAAAGGACAAATTGTATCAATAGCTCGTCATCTTGGATATACTCCTCCTGATACAGACCTTAGTTAATTCAATGGTCCATAATTACTAAAAAAATTAGAATGAATACAAATCGAGCATGTTTTGAAATCCAATCAAAACATGCTCTTAAAATATTCTATCTTACAATCTCCATATCCTCATCAATACCAAATAGTCTCCGCATAATTATATGCATCACTATTCGGAATGGCATGTTTCCCCTGCGCTTGTGCCTTTCTTGGATCTAAATCATATACCATTGGCGTAAAACATGATGTTTGCCCTTTATTCACAACACCATTTCCTCCAGCACTTCCGCAAGTGTATGCCTTTCCATCTGTTTTTCTTACAATTCTTGCATCAGCTTCGTTATTATATACTGCTGCACGAGTTACTGTAACTTTTGCCCATGCTGTCTTACACGTTGTGCTAAATTTTAATTCCACATAAGAATTGGAATCAATCCACTTCTTTTCTTTCGTTACTGCTGATTGATCACAGCTATTGTAATACGGACTTTTCCCATCATACGAATGATCTTCTGCATACGCTTTATCATTACCAGTCGTACTAAACATACTAGTTAAAACGAGCAACGACAGACAAAAACATGCACTTAGCTTTTTCAAAAGTTTCAAAGTATTCCACTCCTTCTTAATAGCGTCCTGTTTTTCCATAACCGTTATTAAACGTAACCGCTTCAGCATCAGCTGTATATCCGAAATCAGCAGTTAAATCAAATACCATTCCTGTATACGTACTCGTTTGCCCTGTTTTAATTGCTCCATTACCACTATTAGAGTCTACTGATTTTTGAAATACACCGTTTTTATATTTATTAATAACAGCGTAAGCATATATCCCTCCAGAAACGGAAGGTGCTGGTTGATCTAAAACAAGCTTAGACCATGCTGCGTGACATTTATTACTGTAACGTAAATACACTGTCCCTACTTTTTTACTACCCTCATACACCGCTGTAGATTTGGCATTAAATCCATCTGCATCACACGTCGTACTTCCCCCGTATACTTTTGTTGTAGCCGGATTTTTCCCGTCATAATAACTACTTAAATCAGTAGCCGCAAATGTACTTCCTTGGAAACTAAATAATACCCCTACACTGGCCACGCTTAATACACATACTTTCATTAACTTTTTAAACATTTTCAATCTCCTCCCTCAAAATAAGTACGTTTAATAAAGACAATCCCCCCTATGTACGCCCCTCCTTTCATACTTCCTAGAGGCATCTTACAGAAATGAATAAACGTTGTAAATTTCCTTATGATTATTGGAATATACGAAGAATTTTACTTATCCTTGTAAGAAAAAAAGTTGAGAAATACACATTTTATATCATTCTTTATTTAAAATATAAAAGAACCGATACTTGTTACATGCAAGCATCGGTTCTTTATACAAAAGTGCCATTTTTTCTTTTATATAAATAAATATTTCTCCACTTAATCTGTTATAAAAAACTCCCTCGTCACATCAATAAATTGCTGTAACGGTGCTGTCATCCACTTATCTTTATGCCAAGCAATTTGCGTAAAAATTGGATTGATAGTATTTTCTAGATGTAACTCTTTTATCGTTCCCTCTCGTATATCTTTTTCTACTACTATTGCTGGCAACACGGCTATACCTAAATCTGCAATAACACATTGTTTAATTGCCTCTACACTAACAAACTCAATTTTATTTGCTGGATACACATCTTCTGTACGAAATAGCTCTTCAAATAAAGTTCGGTACGAGCACCCTAGCTCTGTTAGCAACAGCGTCTCACTTTCTAAATCTTTTGTAGAAACAGAAGTTTGCTCGAGTAAATGATGCCCTGGAGCAGCTACTACTTTTAATTCTTCTTTCATAAGGGGCTCCACATGTAAAACATCTTCTGTTTTACATTCGTCCAAAATAAAGGCAAGATCGACTTTTCCCTCCATCAATTGTTCCTTCGCATCTTTATTGGAATGCGCTGGTTTAAATATAAGCTTTATTTGAGGAAATTGTGCTTTAAACCTCTTTAATATAGAAGGAAGTCTATATGTACATTGGCTTTCTTGCGCACCGATTATTAACGTACCTGCTATTTCTTCATCATCTTTCACAGCCATTTTCGCTTCGTTACTGAGTGCAATCATCTTGTCGGCATATAATTGAAACTTTCTGCCCGCTTCAGTTAAGAAAAGGCGTTTTCCTAATCTTTCAAATAACGGCGTACCTAGCTCAGCTTCTAACGTTTTAATTTGTGCTGTTACGCTCGATTGAGCAAAGTTTAATTTCTTCGCAGTTTGCGTAAAATTCAAAATGTCCGCGGCTATTTTAAATGTAATTAATTGTTTTATCTCCATTTATCGTCCCTCTTTTCAATCGATATTTCCGATTGATTTCATCGAAATAATCTTCTTTGTCTATCGATATTTGTATTGTATGATAAAGAGCATCGACAAACAATAAAATGGAGGTATTCCATATGAAAGCACTTTGTTTCGAACAGTTCGGAAATCCGGATGTACTACAATATAAAGAACTCAATAATCCAATCATAAATCCAAATGAAATTCTTGTCCGCACGAAAGCAATCGGTTTAAATTTCGCCGACATTTATAGACGCCGCGGTGAATATCATCTCGCTGGTAACCCTCCTTATATATTAGGTTATGAAGGTGCTGGTATTGTTGAAAAAGTAGGAGCTAACGTTACTACTATCAATCCCGGAGACCGTATTGCATTTGCTGACGTTCCATTCTCAAATGCAGAATTAGTTGCCGTTCCATCTGAAAAAGCAATTACACTTCCAAATTTTATTTCTTTTGAAACAGCCGCTTCTGTCTTATTACAAGGATTAACAGCACATTATTTAACGAAAGATAGCTATGAAATAAAACAAGGTGATATAGCTTTAGTACATGCCGCAGCTGGTGGTGTTGGGCAACTTCTTATTCAAATCATTAAACTACTAGGCGGAAAAGTAATCGGCCTAACGTCATCAAAAGAAAAAGCACAGATAGCCACGTTAGCTGGTGCTGATCACGTATTTTTATATACTGAAGCATGGCCTGCGAAAGTACTTGAAACAACAAACGGTGATGGAGTAAATGTTGTATATGAATCAGTAGGTTCTACATTAGAGGCAAGTTTTAGCGCAACTAAAACTGGTGGTACTGTCGTATTTTACGGAATGGCTGGTGGTAATCCTGCGCCCGTTGATCCGCGTATGCTTATGGATACTTCGAAAACTTTAACTGGCGGAGACCTTTGGAATGTGCTTACTACTTTTGAAGAACGTAAGCAGCGCTCTACTCAATTATTTGATTGGATCGCTACTGGAAAATTAAACATTGCGAATCCTACTACATTCGCCTTACAAGATGGTGCTCTTGCACATAAATTATTAGAGAGCAGAAAAAGCACAGGGAAGATTTTATTAATCCCGTAATTCACAAAATGAAAAGGAAGCTAGATTTCTCTACCTTCCCTTTCTTATTTTTATATTTCCACACTTTCTTTCCCTTTTGCAACGTAACTCATATCTCCAACAGACTCGACTGTGTATGTTCCATCTTGATATACAATCTTCGTCACACTAGCATTTTCTACTCCAAGTTTTGTTTTGCTACTGTCTAACATTTCGATTAAGGTAGTAATCAAGAGCCCATGAACGACAACTAAAACATTACCGCCACCATTTGCAGCAGCTTCTTCACTAATCTTATCAATCTCTGCTTTTATACGAGTAGAAAATAATTCCCAATCTTCCGCCTGTTTCGTAGGGTCTGCTGCTCTAATAAGATTAATCACTTCTTGAATAGAAAACTTCATAAGTTCTTCTGGCGATGCAACGCCCGCAGCTTTTCCAACCACATCCCACATATTTTCAAGTTTTTCACCTTCAAAAATACCAAAATTTAATTCTCGTAATTTTTTTCTTTTCTCAAGTTTTAACTTTGATTGCTCACTATATTTTAATACTAAATTAGCAGTTTCAATCGCTCGGCCGCTATCACTACTATACGCATTCGTAAAATGAACATCTTTTAATCCTGTTCCTAAATTAGAGGCAACTTCAACACCTTTTTCCACTAACGGAGAGTCTGCCCAGCCTTGCGCGCGATGATTCGTATTTAATATTGTTTTTCCGTGTCTTGTAACATATAACGTAACTACATTCTCATTGCTATCTGTTTCTCTATTCTTCATCCTTTTCTCTCCTTTTACATTTCTATATCAATTTTACCATCTTAATTATTCATTGAGCAAAATATACGTAAGTGAATTTGCTTAATAAAAAAAGCTATCTTTCTGTATATCTCTACAAAAAGATAGCATCTTTTATGATTATTCCTTAACCGATACTCCTACTCAGCAAATGCACTCGAATACTGAACAACTCCTTCTACACCTTCAAGAGCATTCTCCCTTAATTCCATCACCATAAACACCTCTTCAGGCACTTCAAATGGTGCTTTTATATTCCACTTACTCGCTTTCTTAAAACCAAATTTCGGATAGTACTCTGGATGTCCTAACACTACAACTGATCCGTATCCAAGTTCTTTCGCTTTTTCTAAAGCAGCCGTGATTAGTTTTCCACCAATTCCTTTCTTCTGATGGCCCCTAGCAACTGAAACTGGCGCAAGTGCCAATGACTCCACAGAAGTTCCACCTTGTTCTATTGTAATTTTCGATAACATAACGTGACCAACTATATCTTCATCTACCGCAACAATTGATAACTCCGGAACAAACGCATCACATTCTCTAATACGTTTTACAAGTTCATGTTCTGTTTCATCACTAAATTCTTCCTTTAAAAATGCTTCTTTTACGACTTCTTCTGTTTTTCTATAATCGTTTTTTTGTTCTTGTCTAATCGTTACCATTTTAACTTATCCTCTATTCTTTCTTATTTCTTTTTGAATTTTACGAAGTGCTTTTTTCGATCCGCGCTCAATATCGTGTTGCATTTTTCTTTCTTTATAATCAACAAATAGTGTATTTAAATCGTATCCTTCTGGATATAACTCCTTCGCTGCTACCTCTAAAGTAATACGTTTTACATTCACTTCAACGAATTCACCGTTGTAATATACAACAACGTTATAAAAATTATCTTTTTCCTTATAGATGATACCAAAATCATCATAATCCAATAAATTCACACGATCGCCGATTTTGTACTCATAATGATATTCTCTTTTTTCTTGTACGAATTTCGGTTTTCTAATTTTACTTTCATTCACTTTTTCTAAAGCGTACTCTTTATTTCCCATGTACTCTTTCGCCCTTTTCAGTACATGTTCTTTTACGCTCATTTTATTCGCAATCCAAAGTGCATTACTTTCTCCTGATTTTCCGATAACTAATTTATAAAGCGGCTCTAACGTTTCACTATTAAATTGCATCGCTGCATTCATAAAGTCATCGTGCATTTCTGAGAATCGTTTAATTTCTCCGTAATGCGTACTCGCAACGGTAATACATCCCGCAAGGTACAACTCTTCTAAAATAGATATTGCAAGTGCTGCACCTTCATTCGGTTCTGTACCGCTCCCTATTTCATCAAATAATAGTAACGTATTATTATTTGACATTCTCATAATTTCAGAAAGGTTTTTCATATGAGACGAAAATGTACTTAATGCATTTTCAATACTTTGATTATCACCAATATCTACGAATACATTTTCGAAAATAGCGATTTCTGTACCTCTATCTCCTGCAATATGAAGGCCTGACATTGTAGCTAATGTTAACAATCCAATCGTTTTTAACACAATTGTCTTTCCGCCCGCATTCGGCCCTGTAATAATTAAACTACGATACTCTTGACCAATTTTAAAATGTAACGGTACAACTTGCCCTGTTAAAAGCGGATGCTTACAATTCACTAAATGAATGTAGCCATGATCGTTTAACTTCGGCTCTATTCCATCAATCGATTTACTAAACTTCGCCTTCGCAAATACCATATCATACTGACTAATTAGCTCCATGTTAATCTTTATACTATAAATGTTTTCTAACACCATTCCTGATAAAGTCGCTAAAATCTGATACTCTTCAACAGCTTCTTCTGCTTTCAAACCTGCTAATTCTGCATTCAATTTCGTAACCGTATGCGGTTCTATAAATACAGTAGAGCCTTTTGCCGAGGCTTCAATAATACTTCCAGCAACTTGGTTTTTATAGGAAGATTTAATTGGAATCGTATAACGGTCATCCTTTTTACTAATAAAGAATTCCTGAATAAATTTCTTATTTGCACTACTATTTAAAAACTTCGTTAAACGTTCTTTTATTTTCCCATCTACAGAATCGATATTATTTCGAATTCGTTTTAGCTCTTTACTTGCAGCTACATCAATACCATTTCCTTTAATTGAAAAGTTAATTTCCTCTTCAATACTTTTAAATTCAGTCATTGAATTTGCATAAGAAGCTAATACTGGTGCAAAAAATTCTTTATCTAACATAAACTTTTTAATCTTTCTACATCCACGTAAAAAGTCTGAAACACTTACTAATTCTTCTGGATCTAAAATCATCCCTTTTTCTAATTTTTGAATTGTACTAGCAATATTAGAAATACCGAAGAAAGGAACATGCCCTTCTGCATCTAATATAGCTCGTGCTTCTGTCGTTTCATTCAAGCGATTTCTCACTACTTTTAGACTCGTACTCGGCTCTAATTTGTTTAATAATTCCTTACCTAATCCACTTACACAATAAGATTTCACTATATCCTTTAATTCATTATATTGTAACTTTTCAAAAGTCATCGTATTCATTTTGTTTCTCCTCACTATGATTGATTTTTATCATAAATGAAGATACCTACCCATTAGATTCCAATGAGTTCTACATTATTCAATTACCATTTTTATACATTAAAAATATATACAAAAAAGCTGCGGGGATACCGCAGCTTTTACATTTATAAGGCATGTGTAATAACATATGAGGAAATAAGCCATAAAAAATAGATGGCAGTCCCTTATTACACGCTTTATAAAGTATTGTAGGTATCTTCATAGGTATCGAAATAAATCCATGACAAAGTTAGGGGTATGGTATACATAAAAATCCCCTGTTCTTATCTGACTTATTTCATTAAATTTTTCCTATTTAGTACCTACCGCACTCACAAAAAGCACCTCTCATTAATTTATATTATAGTCATTGAAATCTAATTTATTGAAATCATCATACTATATGTTACGTGAGAAGTAAAGGTGTCATACTTAAGTAGTACGTAACTATACGCTTCAATATCACTTAAACTAGACCTATATTTGCTGAGGAAAAATTATAGAAGCTGTATCGTCTAGTATATTAAATCTTACAATAAACGATTCCATTCAATTCGCAATTGAAACGCGAGTTGGTGGTGGTTCTGGGGTAAGAGCTACATCCGCCAGAACTGATTTACTATCTTTAAATCAAGGGGATGTTCTTCGAGTACGAATAAGAGAAGCCACGGGTGACATTATATATTCCAATGCCTCTCTTGTTGTAATAAAGGTCGACTAGCTCTTTTATTACAATAAAGATTCAGAAAAAATTAATATGCGCAATATAAAAGGAGAGGAAGACTTATATTTCAGTCTACCTCTTCTTTTTCATCACCAAATTACTGCTGAACATATATAGAAACTGATCCTCCACTTACTTGGAACTGCCCCCACCCATCCTTATTAATTGTTACAGTATTTGTTTGATTACCCGTAATATCGTGCCATACTTCCCCTGCGTTATTCTTTCCAACATCCATCCACTTTGTCCCTCCTGGTCCATCAGAGATTAACGTCGCTAAACCAGAATTAGCATGTACACTATCACCTTCTCTTGTCCAGCCAATCACATCTGGATGATCAAAATAATCACGCTGCGTACCATATGCAAAGTTTTTTCGTGCCGTCAAAATCGGATCAATTTTGTCCTTTAACGCTGGAATTTCATAGTTACTATTTCCTTTTGTACCATAGTAATCACCATAGAAAACAGAAGGATACCCCTCTGCACGCGTTAAAATAAATGCATATGCCAGCGGCTTGAACCAAGGGCTCACTACAGATTCCAATGACTGACCAGGCTGTGAATCATGATTTTCAACTAGAGTAACCGCAAGTGTAGGATGATTCGCAACTACCGTTCCTTTTAAAATATTTCTCATATCATAATTTCCATTTCCTGTTGAAGCATAATGAAAATTATAATGAAGTGGTGCATCGAACACAGATTGATTATAATTAACCTTCGCTAAATAATTATTTAAAGTCTGGATATCATTTTGCCAATATTCAGCTACTGTAAACATTTCTTTCCCTGTTTGCTGTCTAACGTGATTTACCCAATCGCGCAAATATTCATGATCAATATGTTTAACAGCATCTAAACGAAAACCATCTAAATTTAATTCATTCGCATACCACGTTCCCCATTTTTTCATTTCATTCGCAACATCTGGATGATCAAAATCAAGATCCGCATACATCAAATAATCATAATTCCCATTCTCGCTAGACACTTCCCAGTCCCATGCTTTACCTATGCCCCTAAATTTATAAATTCGGTTTAATTTCCTTCCTTCATCCCAATCCGTTCCGTCAAAATGATACCATTTCCATTTGAAATTAGAATAAGAATCTCCACGCCTTGGAAAGTTAAATCCCGTCCACGCACTAATTTCATAATCACCTGATACTTCAATATTCCGATTGCTCGGGTCTACCTCAACTGCTGTGACAGTTTCTGTATAATCAGCCCCACCTTTATGATTCATAACTACATCACCGTATACATCGATGTTTTTCTTATGTAAAGCGTCAATTGCAGATTTCAATTGTGCTTTCGTCCCATATTTCGTCCGCACTGTTCCCTTTTGATTGAATTCCCCCAGATCATATAAATCATATGCTCCATATCCTACGTCATTTTGCGTAGTTCCTTTATATGCAGGTGGTATCCAAACAGATGTAATTCCTTTTTCCGCTAAATTTTCAGCATCAGTACGCAAACGATTCCAATGATTCCCATCATTCGGAGCATACCACTCAAAATACTGCATTAACGTTCCATTGTTAACTGTGTCTGCATATGCTTTACTCCCCTCATATATACTAGGTAAAAACATAACAACTGACAATCCGACTATTGTTATTCTTTTAAACATCTGTACACCATCCCCTTCCAAGAAAGCGTTTGCATAGTTTATCAGAATTATTATAATATTCGTCCCACCGTTAGTAAAGTAGCAATCTCTCACTCTCTCATATTATTTTTAATCTAATTTCAAATATTCAACGTAGTTTTAATTTCACATCCTATTCAAGATTGTTTACAATTTACCTATAAAAGCTTAACGGAGGGATTTCGATGACAGACTTTCAAAAACAATTTTTCGCACGATTACATATAGAAGAAAAAGACACAGTTTCATTTGAAGATTTATCTAACATTATGTACGCAATGGCACAAACTGTTCCTTTTGAAAACTTAAATATTCTCGAAAAGAATTTTAAAGAAATATCAAAAGAAAATTTGAAAGAGAAAATTTTAGTAAATAACCGTGGCGGTCTTTGTTATGAACTCAACCCTACTATGTATTACTTCCTGAAAGATTCTGGATTCGATGTTCATCTCGTTTCAGGAACAGTTTATAACGCTGCAAACTCCATGTGGGCTGTTGATTCTGGCCATATCGCAACCGTTTTAACACATCATAATGAACTTTATTTAATTGAAGTAGGATTCGGATCATACTTACCTCTTGCCCCTGTCCCTTTCTCAGGTGAAGTCATTCACTCTATTACAGGAGATTATCGTATTCGTAAAGAAATGACCGAAAAGGGAAACTACATTTTAGAGATGCGGAAAAACAATGAGTTCTTGGATCAATCTTCTGCTGATGATTGGACGTTAGGCTATGCATTTTATATAGAAGAAGTGGATGAAGAAAAAGCAAATACAGCACAAAAAATTATCATTGAACATGAAGGATCACCCTTTAATAAAGTACCTCTTATTGTAAAACTAACTGAAGATGGGCATGCCTCTTTAACGAAAGATAGCCTTACAGTAGCAAAAAATGGTAAAAAAGCGAAAGAAACCGTTACAGACATGCAATATACAAACCTTTTACATTCAAAATTCGGAATTACACTATAAGTAAGTAAGTAAGCCTTGTTATTTTAGCAGGGCTTTTCAATTTTCAGCAGGGATTTTTTGCAATTTGTTGTATTTCATAGTTATATAGAAATATAACTACATGTTTAGAAAGGAAATGATTATGACAGAACTTAAAGATCGATTACAAGTAGCTGATATAGAAAAATGGGATTTAACAGACATTTACCATACAATTGAAGATTGGGAAAGTGATTTTCATAAAATTGAAGTATTAACGAAGGAATTACACGAGTTTAATGGAAATATTCACGATGGCAATAGTTTATTAGCTTATTTAACGAAGAGTGAAGAAGTTTCTAGCATACTATCTTTAATGTTCGCTTATGCACGATTACAATCTGACCTTGATACACGCGATACTGACGCGCAATCTCTTGTCGATAAAGTATCACAATTACACGTGAAAGTAAGTGCAGCGAAATCTTTCTTTTCCCCCTTCTTACTTAGCATAGACGAAAACACATTACATTCTTACATAGAAGAAACAGAAGGCTTACAATATTATAAAGAAGACTTATTTGAATTATACCGTTATAAAAAACACGTATTAAATAAGGACCAAGAAGAAATTTTATCACAAATGGGTGAAGCTCTTTCTTCTCCACAGCACACATTTGGTATGTTAAATAATGCAGATATATTATTTGGTGAAGTGACGACTGACGATGGAGAAAAAGTGAACTTAACACGCGGAATGTATGCAAAGTTAATAGAAGATACGAATCGTGAAAAGCGTAAAGAAGCTTATAAAGCATATTACAAACCATATGTTCAGTTAAAGAATTCCATCGCATCTACTTTATCCGCTGCTATTAAAAATAATGTTACTGTTTCGAAATTAAGAAACTATCCATCAGCGCTAGAGAAATCATTATTTGGCGATATGGTTCCGAAAGAAGTATATGAAAACCTAATTGATACAACGAAAAAAAACATTCAAACATTACATACATACAATGAAATTCGAAAAGAAAAATTAAACGTAGATGAACTAAGACAATACGACTTAGGCGTCGATTTAGTAGAAGGTGTAAAACAAGACATCCCATATAGTGAAGCATTTGACATTATGATTGCATCACTAGCTCCTTTAGGAGAAGAATATATTGAGACATTAAAAAGTTTTAAAGATAAAAGATATATAGACGTAAGAGAAACACCAGGGAAACGTTCTGGTGCTTATAACTTCGGTGTATACGGCGTTCATCCTTTCATTCTTTTAAATCATCACGATGATTTAAACAGCCTGTTCACTCTTACTCATGAATGCGGTCACGGTATGCATACGCACTATTCACATGGATACCAACCAAGAATTTCTGCACATTATTCTATCTTTGTCGCAGAAGTCGCTTCTACAGTAAATGAAGTGTTATTAATTCACTATTTATTAAAAGAAGCAAAAGATACGAACGTGCGTAACCATTTAGTTAACCATTTTATTGAGAAATTTAAAGGTACTTTCTTTACACAAATTATGTTTGCAGAATTTGAAAAAATCACACATGAAATGGCTGAACAAGGTAAACCATTACATGCACAAGTCTTCAGTGAAATTTATGAAAAGCTATTTAAAGAATATAACGGTGATTCACTTGTATTTGATGAAGAAGTAAAATACGGATGGGCTAGAATCCCTCATTTCTATCGCCCGTTTTACGTATACAAATATGCAACTGGATTCGCATCTGCCATTCAAATCGCTGATAAACTATTAAGCGGTGATCCGAATGCCCAGAAAAATTATATTGAATTCCTGAAAGGCGGAAGTTCAGACTACCCATTAAACTTATTGAAAAAAGCTGGCGTCGATTTAACAACGCCAGAACCGATTGAAAGTGCATTGAAACAATTCACTCAACTTGTTGAGGAGTTTTCAACATTATAAAAAGCATGCAGAGTATATGCTCTGCATGCTTTTTATTTGAATTACTCTATTCTATATGCTGCTGCGTCACACAATGAATCATACCACCGTATGCATACAATTCGTTAACATATATACCAACAATTCTTCTCCCTGGAAATTGACCTTCAATGATTTGAAGCCCTAATTTATCATGTTCATCACCGTATATAGGTACCAATACAACTTCATTACCAATGTAAAAATTTAAGTACGATCCTTTACAATCTGCTTCTTTTACCACTTTTCTTGTTACTGGTACTGGAATGAGCTGAAATGGCTTTCCATCTATATTTTTCGCTTGCCGTAATTCTTGATAATGCTTTTCGTACGCCTCCAAAAGGTATGGCTCTCCTTCATCGAAAGGATCATATTCATACAGTATCGTATTTTCATTTACAAACCGTGCCGCGCCATCAATATGATAATCCGTATCTTCATCATAATTATCTTCTCCGCGTATACCAGTTATCCATATAAAATTTGTTACTCCTAAATATTTCGTTAACTCCATTTCAATTTCTTTCTGACTTAGTGTGGGATTTCGATTTTCATTTATAATAGACGTTTTCGCCGCCATTAAGGTCCCGTTTCCGTTTATCTCAATTCCCCCACCCTCTAGACAGACACTAGATTCAACTTTTGGAATACGATACATTTCACTTATTTTATTCGGAATATTAGCGTCTTTTTCGTACGGATATTTATTTCCCCAACCATTAAATATCCAGTGCGTTAGGCAGCGATTCCCTTCCTTATCCGTTACAAAGATTGGTCCGTTATCTCGTATCCAAATATCATCAGTTTCTTGAATTAAGAAATCAATTTTATCCATATTTACATTAGCTTCAATTAACTTCGATTGGACATGTATTTTCTCTTCTTCATCACATACAACAATATGGACATTTTCTCCATAGTGAAGCTCCTTTGCCATCGATATCCAAATATCATCTAACTTAGCTCTGTAGCCTTCACCCCTATGTGCTTTATCATGTGGCCATTGGAGCCATGTACCTTCATGTTTCTCCCATTCCGCAGGCATATAAAACAAACTATTCTCTATATTTCTCATACGTGTTCACCCCTTATATGAATGTACGTACAGTCTATACTTTGACATCGTGTTAAGGTCAACAGGAATATCTTCATTTACTTGTAGCAACTTTATAAGGTGATTCTTTACTTCTCCTTTTTATTATGATAAATTGCTTTCATACATAGAATAAGGATTGACATAATGTTAATGTCAATCCTTATTCTCATTCTATTTTCGTAACTAGAAAACAAATTTGTGTCACATACTCTTCTGCTAAACAATCACATTCAGGTCCCTTTATATAAACCTCATATGGCGAATTAATTATTACATACCCATTTCTTTCAATCCATTCTTCTAACGCTATATAAGCGTAACCTATATAGTCGTAACTTCCATAATGCATAGTAGTAACGATATGATGTGGACTTAGTTGTTTCATTTCATACTCTTGTGCTACGTCTTCATCATTCCCCTGCATAACCGGAATTCTTAACTCAATATCACTGTTACTTGGAATATATTCTTCATCATAAAAGACTGCAGATGGAGAACCAACTATTTGAAAGTTATTTTTTTGTACCTCTTCATATAAGTCATAAAAATAATCATCCATATCATCTATATCTATTTTTACTCTTTGAGTAATTAACGTTACTTCGTTCCTCATTCCCATTAATATATCGTAACTTCTATGGCGAGCAATATTTAGACTACTATTCACCATTACCATTTCATTCATTTCTGAAATAACCTGTAAATTTTGCTTCACTTCCTGAGACAACTCGATAATTTGTGATTGTATATGTTGAACAAACGAATCTTGATCCGATGACTGCAAAACAATTTTAATTTTTGGAAGAGGAAATTTATACTCCCTTAGCTTTTTTATTTTCAGCGCTACTTCCAGTTGCTCTTGTTCATAATACCTATACCCATTAACCGGATTCACATATGCCGGTTTTAATATCTCCTCTTTGTCATAATGTCTTAACATCCGCGTACTCATTTTACAAATCCGAGAAAACTCAGCGATGGTATACATATCAATACTCCTTGAATATATTTTCTTTTCATTACTTATTTATTAAAACCAATCAAAAATCTTCTTCATTGAAAAATTTCCATTCTGATTTTTCAATCTTCTCATTTTCGAAGGTAACAAATGACTTGGACAATACCACGTTAAACAATTCATCGCGCCCCCCATTGTTGATATTTCTCCTACATGAATTTGAATAACTTGTTTCTCCGTATACTGTTGAATATATCGTAAAACTTCCTCATCTTTAGCTAGTCCAAACTTAGGAACATAAAGAGCATCACATGATTCTAACATATTTATATACAACCCTTTTGCCGATGCTATCTCTTGATCATATTGTCCTTTCTCTGTATATGATGAAGGAACAACTATAAATTCAGCTTCTGGCATTTGTTCTTTAATAATCTCTTGAACACTATATGTAAATTCATGATCCCCTAAAAAATCACTTATAAACATTGTATGTTCATCAATAAATTTAACCATTCCGTCTGCGTGTGCTAGTACATCCCCTTCTTCAGCAGGAATAATAATAACTCGGCTCACATCTAAATCCCATTCTAACTGCTCAATAATTTCCTCTTCTGTCCAATCATCGTTATCATCAAATATGCGTTCTGTTAATATTACAGTATCTTTTTTATTCCAAATAAGATTACCACCATCTAATATTAATGGGGATTTTACATATTCAAAGTCATTCTTTTTCAACCATTTATTAAATTGTTGATCTAAATATCGCCCTTGATCATCTGGCAAATAATTTGGTCGATATTTAAATTTAACTAGATGATTTGTGACAACCGGTGCAACATCTCTTAGCCAAATATCATCATACTCAAAACAGCTCGTATGAAAGTCTTGTTCTTCAACAGATAAAGATATAAGTTGATCCGCAATTGATTTCTTTTCATTTAAACATTCATTAAAGTAAATCAAGTCTTCATAAAATGGTTGATAATATTCATTCGATTCGTCTGGTATTGCAGTAAAAATAATGCCATTATGTTTTTGTTCCATATTATTTACCTCACTTTTTATATCGTAGTTACATAACTATTTCTCAATTCATGCCTTTTTTCATTACAACTCATGCAACATGTAAATTTCATGAATGGATTATAGCATGGAGAAATATTATAAAGCCGTCATTGAGCCAGAAATGGACTCTTAACAAGAATTCAACATATAAATTTTTGATGATTGTAATGGGTCCTACTACAAAATTCCCTTCCCATTTTTATCTTTTAAATTATGAAAGTATACAATTAAATACTAGAATCATAAATCCAATCATTATGAAGCTAATTAAGATAATTTCTTTCAACGCCAATACTCCCTTTTATACAGATAAAAAAAGATGTCACCTAGCCAAAATTTCGACTATGGGATATCCCTGCCGATAATTCTATTTCCACTTACTAATTCAAACTAACGGGTTGTTGTTGCGTCACACAATGAATCATACCGCCGTTTTTATACAGCTCTCTCACATCAATACCGACTACTTTACGATCTGGGTATAACTTCTGAATCGTATCGTTTGCGATTTTATCATTCGGATCATTATAATGAGGCACTAATACAACTGTATTCCCAATATAATAATTGATATACGATCCCTTATAATTGAGAGTTTTTCCATTTTCTAAAGCAACCTTTTCTTTACTAAGCGGCAAGTATTCATACTTATATTTCTGTCCTGAAGCATTTTTGGCATCTAACAATGTATCCATATCTTTATTAGATAAACCCCATTCAGCTAGGTCATCTTCTTTCATCGTTACAATGGTAGATTTATTATGGAATTTAGCAAATCCATCAATATGAAAGTCCGTAATATCTAAATTAGGTACTCCGTCTAACCAAATAAAGTTTGACACCCCAAGGTCACTTATATATTTTTCAATTTCCTTTTCTGATAAATTAGGATTTCTATTTTTATTCGTTACTGCACTTCTAGTTAATAACGCAGTCCCATTGCTATCTAATTCAATTGCGCCACCTTCAAGTACAAATTTCCCCCAATCAATTCTTTCAATTCCTGATTGTTTACTGACATTCTCTCGTATTCGAGCATCATTTTTGTAAGGCGTTTTCTTTCCCCATCCATTAAATGCCGGGTCTAATATTTTTAAATTTTTATTATTGTCATAAACAAAAATTGGTCCACTATCTCTTGCCCATACATCATCAGTAGGCGCGATAAAGAAATCAACCTTCTCCATATTTAACCCTTCATCTGTTAAAAGCTTATTGATTCTCTTCTTGTCTTCCTGGTCATATGCAACAATGTGGACTTTCTCTCCCTCAGTTAAAGCACTTGCCATCTTAACCCAAATAGGTTCAACTTCCTGCTTATACTCTTCACCATATGTGTATTCATGTGGCCATTGCAGCCATGTACCTTCATGTTTATCTTTTTCATCTGGCATCGTATATTTCCCAGCATTTTTCTGTACCTCTACTTTTTCTCCTTCTTTCCCTTTAACATTTTCATTGTTACCCTCAAAAGAGCATCCACTAATAATCGTTGTAGATAATGTAGCTATTAAACAAAACTTTATTGCTTTTTTCATTTTTTCAACCTCCTGTTCTTGTCTCCAATAATGTAAAGCTTCACATAGTGTGAAGCTCAAGCTTTTTTATCAATGTAAAAATTACCAATTATTCTTTGCATTACTTAGCATTTAACTACCTATTTTGATTTATTCAAATGCCAATCACCTTTCTTACCTATTTATCCCGCTATTTGTGGGCAGTAAGTAAAACTTTACAAAATAAAAAAATCGGTATTGATAATTACATATCAATACCGATTTTTTATAATTATTTTCCTTCTATTAAATCATTCGCCATTTTCCTAAATTCTTGATTAAATGCATCATTCATACCATTTTGGACGTTAGAAAATAATATGACAAACGTTCGTTTATCCCAGTTAAAATTATTAAAAGTGTTCCAGCCAGCTAATACACCGTGGTTATGATAATAGTCTGGGTAAATATAGAAACTAAATCCATATTTTCTTGCAGGTGATGCAGAAAACATATCTGATACACTTTGTTTAGAAAGTAGTTTACCATCCATAATAGCTTCATCTAACTTTTTCATATCTTCAACAGTCGTATACATTTCACCACAACCATACAGCCAGTTCATTTTTAAGCGAGGTGTGGCTATTAACTTATTATCTTTTTTTGTATACCCTTCTGCTAAGAAAATATCTTCTGGAAGTGTTGCGCCCATTCCAGATTCATGCATTTCAACAGGAGTCAAAATATTTTCTTTCACATATTTAGCAAGTGGTTTATTCGATATTTTTTCTACAATATATGCAAGCACCATATAATTATAATCTGTATATTTCCATCCTGTCCCTGCTGGAAATTGTAACGTTTGTGCCCCAATCCACGTTACTAATTTTAACCGTGATGCTGCGTCAACACTACCTTGTCCCTGTTCTGGTAATCCAGACGTATGTGTTAACAAATTTCGTAACGTAATGTTTTTATCTGCCGGAAACGATGGGATATATTTATTTACATTGTCTTCAATGTTCAACTTCCCTTTTTCTTTTAGTTGCATAATAGATATTGCAACAACTGTTTTCGTAATAGACCCAATGCGATATTTCGTTCTTGGAGTTGTTAATACTTGATCTTTCACATTCGCATAACCGTAGCCTTTTCGTAAAATGACATGATCTTTACTTGCTACAAGAACACTCCCATTAAATCCTTTATCTTTTAAGTACTGGTCTAGTTTTCCAGCTGCAATTTCATAACGCTTTTTTTCATTCGCATCAACTTCCTGCTTAACATCTTTTTGCTTACTATTTACATTAGAAAATGCCTTTGCATCATATTTTTTTCCTTTATTTGCATGTATCAGTGTAACAACACTTCCACAAAAAACAGCAAAAATAAAGAAAATGATTAACCATTTCTTTAACATACTAGGAACCCTCTTTTATCTAGTTTCACTTAACGTGTATCCATTCTATTTTATATCTTTTAATTATCAAGTATATTATAATATTATTTAATATTCACTCTGTTAAAACTAGATTCCTTTTTCTCATTTTCAATTTTGACTACTCTCTATTGTATTTCTTTCTTGCAAAATTTCCAACATACAATCGGATGCATTACACTATAATTTCAAATTCTTTTGTAACATTTGTTACATACTAAAAAGAATGGAGATGTTATATGAAAAACACCGATAAACGCAATCGTTTAGATGATAAGATGTTTCATTATCGGATAACAAAAAACAACATGTTATTAATTGAATATTACGGAAAATAAATTATAATATTAAAAGGAAATGATGCTGAAAAATTTTTAAATAAAATAAATCACGCAAATAACGATAAAGAAAAACAGCTAATTATGGCTAAAATTACAGGTAATTTCAAAATAGGTAATGAACGAAATTGAAAACGAATCTCATTTACATTTTGATTATACAACAAATAAAAAAAGAAATGTCGCTCATTCAACATTTCTTTAGACTTTCTTCATAAAAAATTTACATTGCTAACATTCTTTTATTTTCTATAATTCCTATATAAGCTAACCGCTGAAATAGTTAGTAATACCACTATGCATAACCACGCATACGTATATCCCTTCTTATCTACAATATAACCAAATAAAGCAGGTGCAACAATAATGGCAATTTGATTTAATGTAAGTGCAAAACTCACTTTCATCCCTACCGATTCTTCACTTGCTGATTCTGCAACTTCAGCTATAAAAAGACTAAACCATCCAATCGAAAAGAACCCTAACAATGCACTTACACCATACAATACATTCGTTATTGTATGTATGCTCATTACTAATATTAGAATGAAGAGAATAGAAATACAAACAGTTATAAATAAAGGGGTGCGCCGATTTCCCTTATAAAACAAATCACTAGTAGCTGCTAATATAACCCTACCAACCATTCCAGAAAAGAACATAACGGAAAATACTTTTCCAGCTAAAATTGGCGTGATTGATTGTTCCAATACTAAAAATTTTATAAAGTGTGCAACTAACACCATTTGCAATGAAATCATACAAATGCCAGTTATATAAATTGCATACAACTCTTTTTTACACATCACTTCTTTTAACTGCATCCAAAAAGAAAGTTTAATACGTTCTTGTTTAACTTTCTCTTGAATATATGGTTCCTTATAAAATATAAAAAATAAAAACCCTCCAATTATACAAATGCATGCAATACTATTTACCGCATAAGCCATGTTATATTTC
Source organism: Bacillus sp. FSL K6-1218 (assembly GCF_038006445.1). Lineage (NCBI taxonomy): Bacteria > Bacillati > Bacillota > Bacilli > Caryophanales > Bacillaceae > Bacillus > Bacillus sp. FSL K6-1218. The sequence continues at coordinate 3,449,278 of NZ_JBBOVE010000001.1, forward strand.
ATTGTAAGAAACGGGATCAATACTCCCACTAACGTACCACTAATCGGTATACCTGCTTGTCTAATCCCCATCGCTAACCCACGATTTTCTTTCGGGAACCACTTCATTATCACCTTACTTCCTCCTGGCTGCGAAACACTATAAAACGTTCCTACTAATAAAAGTACAAAGAGTAACCCATTAAATCCATTGACCATATTAGTCAGTAAAAACGAACCTCCTAGTAAAAATGAACTTATCGAAATTAACAACTTTTCATTGTATTGATCAAGTAGCCGCCCGACAAAAAGCATACAAAATAGCGGTCCTATATTTACAACACTTACTAACAATCCAATCTCCGTATTCGTAAGTACATATTCTTCTTTCCAAAATAAAGCAAACGCTCCAACACCATACGTTATAAGTGTCGCTGTTGTTTGAGCAACCGTCGCAAAAATTAACATAACCCACTTATAAGTACTATTCACCCTTTCTTCCATTAACACAATAATCCCTCCATCCCCTTTCATTGTATAAAAGTTCTGATATCATATAAAATAAAGATTTATCATGTAATCCATCAAAAAAAATGATATCTTTTCTGGAGGGATGATACTTGGATATAAAAGATTTAACTGTATTTTACGAAGTTGCGAAAGAAAAAAACATATCTCACGCAGCTAAAAATTTAAACTATGTACAGTCTGGCGTAACAATGCGTATGAAACAACTAGAAAACGAATTAGGTGTGCCTTTATTTTACCGAAACGGAAAAGGTGTAACTTTAACTTCTAACGGTGAGATTTTATTAATATACGCCAAACAAATTATCTACTTAATGGATCAATCTGTTAAAGCAGTTCAAAGTAATGGGATCGAACCAAGAGGCACTTTAAAAATTGGATGTACAGAATCTACAACCGCTGTAAGACTTCCATCTATATTAACGGCCTATTATGAGAAATACCCAAAAGTCGAATTGATTTTAGAATCAAATACGACGGAACAATTGATTAGGCTTGTATTAGAACGAAAACTGGACGGAGCGTTTATAGCTGGCTCTACTCAGCATGCTGAACTTCATACAAATATATTTCGTGAAGAAGAATTAGTTCTCATTAGCAAAAAGCCTTTATCTTCCTTTAAAGACATAGGAGACATGAATTTACTTGCATTTAGTCACGGGTGCTATTATAGAAATTTATTAGAAGATTGGCTTCAAGAAGAAGGAATTTCACCTAAGCGTGTATTAGAGTTTGGAACAATTGAAGCGATACTCGCATGTGTAAAATCAGGTATGGGCATAGCAATTATGATGAAGTCTATTTTAAATGGTCATCAACATGACATATCATTCAACCCTTTACCAAATAGCTTCAAAAAAGTTCCTACTACTTTTATTACTAGAAAAGATATGTTTTACTCTGCTGCATTACAAAAATTTATGGAGATGACTCACAATGCGTGAAAAGAAAATACGTGGTATGAAACGAAAAACAAACACTATGATAAAGCGAATTGAGGAACATACAAAAACGTTCCCTTCTACTTTCTATAACGATGAATATTGGAATATGCTATTGCCAGTTTCGCAAGCTTTTATTGACTCTTGTAAAACACCTAGAAAAGTAAAGCGATTATGTATTCAAACCCTATTAAATCAAGCAAATCATTTAATAAATATGAAACCGAGCGATACACATACATATCGAGTTGTTGTTTTAATTTCTATAAATAATTTGTGGGATTCGCAAATCATTATATTTAAAAATGAGGACTACTTTCATAATTTCTTTAATAGAGATAGTGAATTTCAAAAATGGATTCTTCTTTCAAATGAAATTGATTTTTGGGAGACATGGGAAATTTCAGTTTGTCATTCCTTCAAAACGCTTCACTTTCAAGAAATTATTTATGATGTAGATGAATGCTATGAAAAAGAGATTACGTTTATCGGGGAGTTAGATTAAAAAGGGTATACCTAAAACACTGGTATACCCTTTTCCACTTATTTTCCCTTCAATACACTATGTAATCGATCCGGATAATTTGTAAACATTCCTGTAGCACCCCATTTGATTAACAGTCTCATATCTGGTTTCTCATTAATTGTATAAGGGTGAATTAAAAGTCCATTTTTCCTAGCCATTTTCATATATGACTCATCAATAATTAGTTCTCCGTTATCATTACGTAAGTTTGGTCCAATACCAGCTGCATACTTTTTAATTTCTTGAAAATCATCATTCGTTACACTTTTCGGCTCATGTGTAATGCCAGACCATTCAACAATTTCATTGTTTTCATTTGGATAATACCAAAGCAATTGAACTAACGGAATATTTTCATTCATACTATGAATCTTTTTCAAACTATCTTTACTAAATGATTGAATCATAACACGGCTAGAAGACATGTTTTGACCTACTAAATTATATTTTTGTAACAACGCCAACAATTTCTCTTCCATTCCTGGATACACATCTGGTGATTTTGTTTCAATATAATACTTCATACTTCTTCCATACTTTTGGAAGATTTCTTCAAGAGTTGGAACCTTTTGCCCAACATACTCTTGCTTAGCCTTTTCTGGATACGCTTTATTAAACCACGTTCCTGCATCTAAACTCTTTATTTCGCTTAACGTTTTATCACGTACTTCGCCTGTTCCATTTGTAGTGCGATCAACTGCTGTATCATGCATTGCAATTAATTGGCCATCCTTTGTTAATTGAATATCTAACTCTAAATAATCCGCTTTCATTTTTTTCACTAAATCATAAGAAGCAAAAGTATGCTCAGGTGCATGTCCACTTGCTCCGCGATGTGCAATATTTAAAAACTTATTCGTATTCCATTCATGCTTCCCTTCTGCTTTCGCATGAACAGCTCCCCCAGCAAAGATACTTCCCGTCATAAAGAAAATAACTAAAACGCTAATAATCTTTCTCATCCTTCTAACCCTTCCTACGTTGCAAATTTCAACAAGCTAATGAGATTTACACGAAATAGAAGACACACTTTCATTATTTTTATAAACCTATATTAAAATTCCAATCTTACAAATATACTTTCTCTATATTATTAATATAGAAAACTAGTATTATCCTATTTAATTTCTATAGCCCTCCTTTTCACATGTAACTCTCTATTTTGTACGGTTCATTCAATAAAAAAAGCCATAAATTATTTAGAATACACTCCTGTATCCCTAAATAAATTTATGGCTTTTCTCAAATATCTCCGGCCTCTATTAACTTGTCGAATTTAATCATATCAAACCTATTGAAATTTGTGAATATTTTTTTCAATACAGTGAAGCACATAAAACAATATTTTCGTAGTTACTTAAAAATCACATAATAAATTTCCCATTACCTCTTCCAATACTATATCTGGATTTACTACCGTTTTTTCCGAACGCCATCCTATAAAGCCATCTGGTCTAATTAATACAGCTCCTCCATTCTCTATACCATATAATTTGCTAAAAGTATCTTCTGGAGCAATAAAGTCTCCTCTTAAGCCAACACGATACCCTTTTATATTTATTCCTAATTTAGCTGAAACAGTATGTGCTGCCTCAGCCCAAAAACTATTTTCTACTCTTGTAAGTAATACAAAATTGTTACCGAATAAGTCTAATATAGAAACTTTCTTCCCTTCATACGTTCCCCCTAAATGTGGTGCTCGCGTTCCAGGTCTTCCGTTCAACTCTATGCTATCCATTCTATGCGGAGTGACTGAATCATCTATAATCGCCTCGGAACAATACTGATATCCAACTGTAACAGCTAAACCATCCATATTATTCAAACCGCCTTCCTCTCTATTCGCCGCACGAAACAGTAAACTACTTGCATAAGCTGTCGTTAATTTTGCAGTAGAGTGTCTCTCTTCATGATATGTTTTTAACAGTTTTGGTTTTGCCTTCCCTTTTATAACAGCCGCTAATTTCCAAGCTAAGTTATGTGCATCTTGTATTCCTGTATTTGAACCAAGTCCTCCTGTTGGCGGCATAATATGTGCTGAATCTCCAACTAAAAAGGTCCGATTTTCTTGAAATTTCACCGCTGTACTTTCGGCGGCTTCCCACGGTAAAACACTTAATATTTCTGATTCAACATTTGTACTTCCAATTGCTATTTGAATAATTTGTTTACAACGTTCTATAGTGAAGTCCTCTAGCCTCTCTCCTTTTAATGGATCGTAGGCTACATGATAAATCCATTTTTTTACGTTATCAACCGGGATAAGTGCACCAAGAACCTCCGGATGAAGTACCATCGAAAAACCGAATGCGTCTCCTTGTATAAACTCACTTAAATCAGCTTCAAAATAAATATTCATATAATAGCCACCAATGGTTCCACGACCCTCAGTTTTAATCCCTAACTGCTCACGTATTTTACTTTTCGCTCCATCCGCTGCAATTACATAGTCACAATGTATGACACTTTCTTTTTCTGTTTCACGATTTCGAATCTTTGCTTTTACCCCGTTTTCATTTTGTTCAAATGAAACTAATTCATGATAAAAAGATAGTTGCCCGCCTAGCGTTTTTGCTTCTTGTAACATCATCTCTTCTAAAATAATTTGATAACATGCAGTTTGTTTTGATGGACTAATCTTTTCTATTTTTTGAAGTAACTCTTCATCGTTTCTGTATTGCGTCGCTCTCATTTGTTCCAATTCTTCTTTATTCGCCTCAGCTATTGTATGAACCGCTATTCTTCCTCGGCAGTTCTCTAATGCTTTACCTGCCAATTTAATTCTTTGTTCCAAGCCTAATTCTCGAAATAACTCCATTGTACGTAAAGTAAGACCGCCTGCTTTCGGATGAATGGCAGGAGACGGATGCCTTTCAATAAGTAAGTACTCAATGTTATGTTTTGCAAGAAATAACGCAGACGCTAACCCAGATAATCCCCCTCCAACAATTAAAACTGGTACATAATTCGATTTCATATATTTACCCTCCACATCATTGTTCTGAGCTCAGTGACATAAATATAATCAAAAAAAACATTAAAATATAGACTTATATTTCATTTTGAATTATCATGTAGATAGATTACGCCCCAAAATTCCTTTTACCTTTTCATACATCTATAATCCACCTGAATTGTGTCTGTATGAAAGTGTAAAACAAAAGAACGTACTTTACGTTGAACCATGTTCTATCGTAAAAATCAAAAATAATACAAACATTATAAGCGGTCGTAACCTTATGGATTATACAAGGTTACGACCGCTTATTTTATTGTTACATCATTTTTTGTTTTTAAAACTTCATCTATTGTGTTATGTAATCCTTCCAATCCCTTTTCTATCTCCCTATAATTTTCAACAATAAAAAATTCATTCGTCTCGATTTTCTTTCTCAATATTGCACCTCGTACAACAATCATGTAGCATTACCGTATCGAAGTAATGGTTCATCATCTTAAACCTTTCGACTAATTACCTGGAGGCAAAGTGATTGAAATGAATAAACAAGAACAATTAAATATTATAAAAAAAGATTTTATTGATTCTCAAAAAGTATTATTGGCAATTGGTGATGAAACACGTCAAGCTATTTTATTAGTGCTAATGGAAACGGAATGTCAAACAGGATTACGTGTAGGAGAAATCACGAAGCAAACACACCTTTCCCGTCCAGCAGTATCACATCACCTTAAGATTTTACGAGAAGCTGGCATTATTTTAATGAGAAAAGAAGGTACAAAGAATTTTTATTATATTGATATACGTACAAAATTAGGTTTATTAAAAAATCTTGTATTAGATATTGAGAAGCTATTGCAAAACTTTTATTAAAACTTGGAGGTATAAGAAATGAAAGCAATGATAATTGATAGATATGGAAAAGTCCCAATGCGTATGGCAGAGGTACCTACTCCTGAAATTAATGAGTATGAAGTGCTCGCAGAAATTCATGCAGCTAGCATTAACCCAATTGATTTTAAAATACGCGATGGAAAAGTAAAAATGTTACTGAAATATGAAATGCCCCTAATCCTTGGGAATGACTTTGCCGGTGTCATCACGAAGGTTGGATCAAAAGTAACTCGTTTTAAAGTTGGTGATGAAATATATGCTCGTCCAAGAAAAAATAAGATTGGTACTTTCGCGGAGTATATAGCCATTCATGAAGATGATATAGCTTTAAAACCGAAAAATTTAAGTTTTGAGGAAGCTGCTTCGATTCCACTCGTTGGCTTAACATCATATCAAGCATTACATGACATCATGCAATTACAAAAAGGACAAAAGATTTTAATTCACGCTGGATCCGGTGGTGTTGGTACTTTTGCTATTCAGTTAGCAAAAATAATGGGTGCCACTGTTACAACGACTGCTAGTGAAGCTGGTGCGAATTTAGTAACGTCTCTTGGCGCAGATGAAATTATTAATTATAAAACAGAGAAATTTGAAGATATACTAAAAAATTATGATGCGGTATTTGATACAATCGGCGGTGCAACACTTGAAAAATCATTCAATATTATAAAAAGCGGAGGAAACATTGTTTCCGTTTCAGGCATGCCGAATGCTCGCTTCGGTAAAGAATTTGGTTCAGGATTCTTTAAAACTCTCTTATTTTCATTAGCCAGCAAAAAACTTACTACACTTGAAAAAAAGCATAATGCTCAATATTCATTTTTATTTATGAAGCCAAGCGGGGATCAATTACGTACTATTGCAAACTATATTGAAGCTGGACAAATCAAACCTGTAATCGATCGAGTTTTCCCTTTTGAAGATGCGCAAAAAGCAATGGAATATTCAGAGTCTGGAAGAGCAAAAGGGAAAATAATTGTAAAAATTAAATAATAATAAAACCTCCATTTTCTTAAAATGGAGGTTTTAAATTTGCTGTTAAATAGACATAGTGCAATGAAGTCCTTACAATAGATTGCAAGGGGAAATATTATATTATACTTTTAGTTAACTTTACAAAGAATACATACGTACAAATACATAATTTAAAATACAAAAAGGAGGAGATACAATGACTAAAAATAATGAAACAGTTTGGAATTTAGATAATAGTTATACGACTTTACCACAATCATTTTATACAGAAATCCCCCCTACTCCCGTAAGTTCACCGGAGTTAGTTAAACTAAACCATTCATTAGCGATATCTCTTGGCTTGACCCCTGAAGAACTGAAAAAGGAAGCTGAAATTGCTATTTTCGCTGGTAATGCACTCCCAGAAGGAGCTCATCCATTAGCTCAAGCATATGCTGGCCATCAATTCGGACATTTTAATATGTTAGGCGACGGTCGTGCTCTTTTAATTGGCGAACAAATTACTCCTTCAGGTGAGCGTTTCGATATTCAACTGAAAGGTTCTGGCCCTACTCCCTATTCACGCCGAGGAGATGGTCGTGCTGCACTCGGTCCGATGCTACGTGAATATATTATTAGTGAAGCAATGTATGCACTCGATATTCCAACTACCCGCAGTTTAGCAGTTGTCACAACCGGTGAACCAACCTATCGTGAAACAAAGTTACCTGGAGCAATTTTAACTAGAGTAGCTAGTAGCCATATTCGCGTCGGTACATTTCAATATGCTGCAGCTCGTGGCTCAATCGAGGATCTTCAATCGCTAGCTGACTATACGATAAAAAGGCATTATCCAGAAATTGAAGCTCATGAAAACCGATATACTGCATTACTACAAGAAGTCATTAAAAGACAAGCCAGTCTTATCGCAAAATGGCAACTTGTTGGATTTATTCACGGCGTAATGAACACTGACAATATAACGATCAGTGGCGAAACAATTGATTACGGTCCTTGTGCATTTATGGACAATTACGACCAAGGAACCGTATTTAGCTCTATTGACACACAAGGCCGTTATGCATATGGAAATCAACCATATATGGCCGCATGGGACCTCGCTCGACTAGCAGAATCTTTAATACCGATTCTGCACGAAGATGAAGAAGAAGCACTAAAAATCGCTCAAGATGAAATCTCGAAATTTAGCGTACAGTATGAAAAACAGTGGTTCCTTGGAATGAAAAAGAAATTAGGACTATTTAGCAACGAAGAACAAGATCAATCACTTATTGAGCAACTTTCAAAAATGATGGAGAAATATAAAGCGGATTATACAAATACATTCCGTTCATTAACTCTTGATGCTAGCGAAAATACAGCTCTATTTGAAAGTCCTGAATTTAAAGAATGGTACAAACTGTGGCAATCTCGATTAGAAAGGCAAGAACAATCGAAAGAAAACGCCTACGAGATGATGAAAAATAATAACCCATCAATCATCCCGAGGAACCACCGTGTAGAAGAAGCACTAGAAGCAGCTGTTACAAATGACGACTATAGCGTAATGGAGAAACTTCTTGAAGCTTTATCAAATCCTTATGCGTATTCTACAGATCAAGAAGAATACTGCATTCCGCCTGCACCGATGAATCGCCCTTATCGTACTTTTTGTGGGACTTGATTGCAATTAAAAGAATCTTTCTAATTATATTAACTGTTAACAACAAACTTAAAAGGTGTTTTCAATATTGAAAACACCTTTTAAGCTAACTTATTTAATGTCCACTTTTAAAATCCACTAAAAATGCCAACTTCAAATCAAAAATACTTTATTCTATATTTATACACGTTCTACTACTAAAAAATCTGGTTTTGCAGGTGCAGGCGTATCTCCATGAGCAGCGTATTGTTTTGTATCAAGTTTTAACATCGAAAATTTTTCATGTGCCGCTTGTTTGGATTCAGTTAAAATACCTCCAATACTCAAAGATACAACACCAGCAACTGCTAATCCCATAATAGTTAATCCAATTTGTCTCATTATTTCAACGCTCCTTTATCAAATATTTTTCTTCTTATTTCATAAGTCTTATAAAAATACTTTTCAGCCTGTTCTATATTGCCCTCTTTATGAAACTCTATTGCCAGCTTTTCAGCATATTCACAAATATATTCGATTAAATTTTCTCTTTCAAAGTAAGAAAAACTTTCAAGCATAATTTTTTCTACGTTTTCTGCTTTCAAACATTGACAAAATTCCTTTAGAATTAAAAAATGATACCTATATTCATCATTTTTTAATTCTTCACAAACTTCTAATCCAATTTCAATTAACTCTTTTGCCTTTTCTATTTTTCCTATTTTATAATATTCTCCTGCCTCTATAAAAATAGCTTTATAATGATTCGGCATTTTTTCAGAAACTTCCGATAAGTGCCTAATAGCTAAATCTGAAAGGTTTTGACTCGCATACAATAATCCCAAATTATGTCTTATTCTTAAAACTAGTGTTTCAGCATCATTTTTTTGCAAAGTATTTAATGCTGAAACAATATACTCCTCTGCTCTTTCATGCTGTTTTAATTTTGAAAAAGATAACCCCAAAACATTTTCACATAGCGCTACATTCATTTCATGCCCTGCGTGTTTTGCAAAGATATCCCTTGCTTTCGAAGCATATTCAATAGCTGAATACGCTTGATACATTTGATATTTTAATGTAGAAACTCTGTAGTTCAACTCTGCTTGTTCAACTTCATCTGGAATATGCTTTAGTAATCCTTCCGCCTTATCAAAATAGTTACTCGCTTCACTATAATTTGAGAGAATTGTAGAATGTATAGATTTAAATAAATAATAATAATATTCCAAAAATTCATCATTTGGTTTAGGTAACGAATCTACTTTATCAAAAGAATTTTTTGAAATACCTATACCATCCATTAGCACTTTATATCGAAAATCTAAAAGATAATAGTGAAATAAGACATTTATATCTTCTTCGATAATATGTAGCTTTTTATCAATCTCTTCCTTTAATTTTTTCGCTTCACTTACTCGTTGGGCTCTGATGTTTTGGTACCAATCATTCAGCATCTTGGTAATTAATTTATTACCTGTGATTTGTATATTCATTGAAACCCCTCCCCTTCTCTTTGATTATTCTAAAAATAACACAATTCAATTATCTATATCCATATTTATATATATTTCTCAATAATTGTTTAAAATTCAACTCCTCAATTTATTATTTGTCCACATTACATCATCTCTTATACCCTCTGAATATGAGTATCCTTAAAATCCGTCTCATATTTCAATCCATATCCAAACATTCGATCCATTCCAATATGTGCTGTCCATATTAAACCAATCATAATAACTATATCTATCTTAAAATAAACACCTATGATAACAATTAATATCGATATGATATATGTGTGAAATAAATTATAAATGTTAGCCCCAACATGATTATTGATCCCATACGCTAACATAGATAAATCTGGCGCTAATAGGAATATCAAAAATATAATCCAACTAAATTCATATAATGAATACATATAAATCGCGGCTACGAATACAACCAAGCCTTCAAAATGTACAATACGTTTTTGCATTATTTATCATTCCTCTATTTCAAATGAAATGCTTATCTCTTATTTTTCTATATTTATTAATACATTTTCATCGCTGAAAGTATTCTTTGCATTTTTTGACCAGATGGTTGCTAATATTGACCCTGCAATGTTATGCCATACTGCCGCTAATACACTTGGGAGTGCAGCAGCCGGTCCAAAATGCGCTGTCGCCAGTGCAACACCTAAACCTGAATTTTGCATTCCTACTTCTATTGAAATAGCCCTTCTTGTCCCTTCGTCTAGTCCAAGTACGAACGCAGTTATATATCCGAGCAAAAAACCGAAAGTATTATGGAGCATCACCGCAATAAAGATAAGAAGTCCTGAAGAAGTAATGCTACTTACATTCGCTGAAACAACTGCAGAAACAATAATGATAATTGCTAAAACTGATATTAAAGGGATAACGGTCATTCCTTTCGTAACAGTTTTAGGGAAAAACTTCTTCACTACTAATCCTAAAATAATCGGTATGATAATGACTTGTACAATAGAAAGAAACATAGACATAGGATTCACTGGCATCCATTGTCCTGCAAGTAATAGTAAAATGAGTGGTGTAGCAATTGGTGCTAGTAACGTTGATAATGAAGTCATTGCAATAGACAATGCTAAGTTCCCTTTTGCTAAATAAACCATAACATTTGATGCAGTGCCACCCGGTACTGAACCGAGTAACACTAATCCAGCTGCTAATTCAGCTGGCAGGTTCATAGCGTAGGCTAGTACGTATGCGACAAGTGGCATAATAATAAACTGAGCACATACACCGATAATAACTGGCAATGGTTTTGTAGCGATGATTTTGAAATCAACAGCTTTTAATGTTAATCCCATCCCAAACATGACAACCCCAAGTAACATCGTTATGTAACTAGTTAACCCGAGAAATGGCGCGGGAATGAAGTATGCAATAGCTGCCATACAAATAACCCAAAATGCAAAATACTTTCCAGCTATATTACTTATCGCTTCTAGTACTTTCATCCACTCAGCCCCTATCTTTTAATTGAAACACCTTATTCGGATTCAAAATATTTTGCGGATCAAGAGCTTTCTTTATTTTCTCCATTACAAATAATGCCGCCCCATGTTCTTCTTCTTGATACTTTCGTTTTCCGATTCCAACGCCATGTTCTCCTGTACACGTTCCTCCTCGTTTAAGAGCATACCGAACGATACTTTCATTTATTTCGTCTGCCTTCTTCACTTCCTCTTTTTCATTTGTGTCAATCATTAAGAGTACATGGAAATTCCCATCCCCAACATGACCGAGAATACCGCCAATAAGCCCTACTTTATGTAATACCTCTTTCGCATGTTGAATCGCTCCAGCTAATTCCGAAATTGGCACACATACGTCTGTACTCATTAGCTTTTTACCAGGATAACTATGCACGTAAGAGTACGCTAAGTTATGTCTTGCATCCCATAGTTTATTTCTCGCTGCTGTTTCCGTCTCAAACGCAATTTCTATACATTTATGATCAAGAACGATTTCTTTCGTAAATTCAATATCTTGCTTTAACCCCGCTTCATTGCCGTGAAACTCTAAAAACAGTGTCGGTTCTTCTCTGTAACTTGTTTCATTGTAATGATTTACTTGTGTCATAGATAATTCATCAACGAGTTCAATTCTCGCGATTGGAATACCTGCTTGTAATATGTTAATTACAGCTTCTACTGCATCATTTATAGTTGGAAACGATGCCCTCGCAGCCATAACATGTTCTGGTATACCGTATACTTTTAAAGTTAACTCCGTGAAACATCCAAGTGTTCCTTCTGATCCTACGAAAATACCATTTAAATGATAACCTGATGATGACTTCGCCGCTAAATTCCCGGTATGTATTACTCCTCCACCAGCAAGAACGACTTCTAAATCTCGAACTTGATCACGCATTACACCATACTTTACCGCTGTCGTTCCGCTCGCATTTGTAGCAGCCATTCCTCCTAACGTTGCATCAGCTCCTGGGTCTACACTAAAAAATAATCCATACTTTTTCAATTCTTTATTAAGCTGAGAGCGCGTCACTCCTGGCTGTACTCTCACAAGAAAATCCTTCTCTCTTATTTCAAGTATTTTGTTCATAAGAGAAAAGTCCATTGTAATTCCTTTTTCGCAAGGAATTACATGTCCCTCTAAACTGGACCCTACTCCAAATGGAACGACAGCTGTTCCGTACTGACTCGCTATTTTCATTATCGCGCTAACTTCTTCAGTCGTTTTTGGAAAAACAACTACATCAGGTAAACTACTAACGTGGTAAGATTCATCTTTACTATGTAACTCTCGTACTGTCATATTTATTACTACTCGATCTTCAGGAAGTATGCCTTTTAATTCATTTACTACATGTTCAATTGTTATTTCCATAATCAACTCTCCTTTTTAAGTTTAAAATTAGTATACCATTTTTATACAAAATAATTAGAAAAATAAGATTATTAATCCTAAACATATAAAAAAGAACCTGCAGCACACGCTACAAGTTCTTTTTTACTACATTTTAAATGATTTCTTTATTAACAACATAAACCAAATTAAAGTTACTGCCATCAACGAATGAGAGAAGCCTACAATATAAGTTAACCCTTTAAAGTCAGCTCCATTTAACTGAAGAAGCCCTCTCGCTGCTAGCGAACCTAACATTAAAGTTAATGCAATATTATGTAAAACAAACCACTTATTAAAGCCTTTCACTTCATGAAACGCGAATACTTTTGCTAATCCTAAAGCAATTAAAAAGAAGAAAAAGCCAAGTACAAGTGTATGCGTATGCAAAAGATTTAACAAAGTAGATCCTAAAATCCCTTTATACTTACCATACTCCCTAGCGAAAATCCCTGATAATAAACCGATAATCAAATACGTAAACGATGCATTATATAATTTCTTCATTATGTACCTCCTTGAGTAGAATGTGTAGTGTGTCATATTTAGTAATAATGATAGTTATATAGTAAAAACTCCTAGTCACCTAGGAGTCATTGTATAAGCATCTCACTCTTTACAATCAATCTTAATTATAAAATATCCCTTTATACAAAACAAACGAACTTTATGTGAACAAGTAGGACTCTTTTAAAATATGTTGCGATTTTGTATTACGCAATCCATACTAATTATTATAAATGTTAAAGGTGGTGCATTGGATTGATAGTTCTTGAAACTGAACAACTCATTCTTCGCTGGTTTGATATAAAAGACGCTCCATTTATTCTTGAATTAGTAAACGATCCTGCATGGATTCATTTTATTGGGGATAAAAGGATTAATAACTTAGAAGATGCAAAAAAATACATCTTAAATGGACCCGTTGATATGTATAATAAAATGGGGTTTGGTCTTTACTTAGTGGAACGAAAAGAAGATTTCACTCCACTTGGTATGTGTGGCCTTATTAAAAGAGATTCATTAGAAGATGTTGATATTGGCTTTGCCTTTTTAGAAAAGTTTCGTTCAAAAGGGTATGGTTACGAGTCAGCTTCTGCTGTAATCGAATACGGTGTACAAAAGCTCGGCATGAAACGTATTGTAGCAATTACTTCTTTAGATAACATCGCCTCAGGAAAGCTTTTAGAAAAAATAGGATTACAATTTGAGAAGATTATTTCAGATTCAGGAGAAGATTTAAAATTATTTGGGTATAACGCATAGTAAAGAAGGTCGCCGTGAATGGCAACCTTCTTTACTATTTTACTGATCTCGTAATAATATTTTCCTACACATTGAGATTGCATGTTGTATACGGAAGCCCTTCTTCTTTCCATGCAAGAAATCCTCCCTTTAAATTCACTACTTCCTTTATACCAGCTCTTTGTAAAATACTAGCTGCTATAGCCGAACGCAATCCGGTTCGACATTGCAAAACTATTGGACAATCTTTCGGTATATAATCTAGCTGTTGAAATAGATTACCTAAAGTGATATGTATTGCATCATGAAGGTGTCCTTCCTCCCACTCCTTTTTACTACGCACATCGATAACCTTAACCCTTCCACCTTTTATATGCGGATATAATTCAATCGATGTTTTTTCTTTGTAGCTTTCAAGGCTAACATGTTTTTGCATTACTTTTAAGGGCGCAAAAGCAATAATATTATCTAACCCAATAGATTCAAATTCCCTAATAACTGCCTCCACTTTAACCTTTTCCTCATCTAAAATTATTAAAGTTTCTGTTTTATAATCTAATAACCATCCACACCAAGTTGTGAAAGAATTGTTATAAGGTATGTTAATTGACTTCTCAATATGACCTGTAGCAAAACTCTCTGCCTCCCTTATATCAATTATTTGGTGAACGCTACTCAAAATTTCTTGAAGTTCTTCTACTGTATTAATAGCAGTTCTCTTTCTCTTCTTACGAATTGGGGGACCATACTTATTTAAATTCTTCATTAATGAGAAATACTTTGGAGGCTCTGGCTGTCCCGTCAATAAAGTCGATACAAAATCTCTTTCTTCATTACACTGAAATGCCCAATTGAACATCTTTTCATAACCTAATGTAGAAGTTGGAATTGCTCCTAATGCTTTTCCACATGCGCTTCCCGCACCATGTGATGGCCATATTTGCAAATAATCAGGGAGTATTTTTATTTTTTGTATAGAATCAAATAATTGTTTCGCTCCTATTTTTGCAGTATCTTTCATACCGACTGCAGTTTCTAATAAATCCGGTCTTCCTATATCTCCTACAAATATAAAATCACCTGTGAATATTCCTATCGGTTTATCATTCGTATAATTATTTTGACTTGTATCAGTTACTAAAAAAGAAATACTTTCAGGCGTATGCCCTGGGGTGTGAATTACATTAAATTTTATATGACCTACTTTAAACTCTGTGCCCTCTCTAACCAATTTGTATCGACCTTCGTTAAGATATTGATATTTCCAATCACAATCTCCTTCATCAGATACATATAAATTTGCATGATAAAGATTGGAAAGTTCTCTAGACCCAGAAAGAAAATCAGCATGAATATGAGTCTCAGCCGCAGCAATTACTTCCATTCCCTCTTTCTTAGCAAATTCTATATATTGTTCTATATAGCGACCTGGATCAATTACAATTGCTACGCCTTCCTTCTGACAACCGACTAAATAGGAAGCATGTGCTAATTTTTCATCATAAAAATATTTTAAAAGCATAGCTATTCCCTCCAAATAGGTATTTCAAATTGCTTTTCAATTTTTATAACCACTTTCTATCTTTCCTTATATAATCCCTTTCAACATTAAATTCCAATACATATATGGCAACATATATCTTTTAAGTAAAAACATACTATACCTTTCTTTCGCTTGATTAAATGGAAACGTTTCTTGTGGCTCATGTTCATAGTTAAATTCAGCAAGTATAAGACTTTTATATCCTGTAACAATCGGACATGATGTATATCCATCATATTTAGCCTGTAAATCTCTTCCGCTAAGTACGTCCATAATATTTTGTTTTAAGACAGGTATTTGTTTTCGAATTGCGGCTCCAGTTTTAGAGGTAGGTAAATTGGTACAATCTCCAAGTCCGAAAATATTTTTATACTTTACATGCTGCAAAGTATAAGGGTTTATATCTACCCATCCCTGATAATCACTTATTTCACTCTCTTTAATAAAATTTGGTGGCCCCATTGGTGGAACAACATGTATCATACTATATGGTATGGTTTCTCTTTTCAGCGTTTGCGTATCTTCAAAAATTGCTTCTCTCTTTTCGGCGATAATTTCTACTAAGTTTTTATTATAATTCGTTATAATTTGCTTTCTTTCTAGTACTTGTTCTAAAGTATTTGCATATCGTGGAACCTGAAATATGTCAGTGTTTGCAGAATAAAACATTACTTCACTTCTGTTTCTTACACCACTATTACAAAAATACTCCTCTGCTAAATACATAATTTTTTGTGGAGCGCCACCGCATTTAATAGGAGTATTAGGGTGGGTAAAAAGCGCATTTCCTCCTTTAAATTTTTCGATTTCTCTCCAAGTAGAATCAACATATGTATAAGAATAATTGCTACATACCCCATTAGTCCCAATAGATTCTTTTAAGCCTTTAATACCTTCCCAATTTATTTGTATACCAGCTGCTACAATAAGAATTTCATACTCAAGCAGCAGTCCGTCATCTAACAGTATCTTATTTTCATCCGGAAATAACTTAACAACACTTTTAGGGATCCACGTTGCCCCTTTTGGAATAAGCGATTCTTGATCACGCATTGTACTTTCCTTTGAAACAATTCCTCCCCCCACTAAACTCCATAGTGGCTGAAAATAATGTTTTTTTGACGGATCAATAATCGCTATACTTTCTTTCAATAGGGGGATATTTCTTAATAAATGTGCAGTAGAAGATATTCCTGCAGTCCCAGCACCAACGACAATAATTTTATAACTATCTCTGGTCTTCATTATCCTCTTCCTATCTAAAATTAATTTTTAAATTAACTAATTTGTGGCCGTATTTTCATCGTAGTAAAATTATTATACGTTAAAAACATCACATTTTTATCTTATTAAAATGAAAATTCTGTTAATTTTACCATCAACATTACTTTATGCGTAAATTCCTTATGTTACTTCTTTAATTTGTTTCAACCACTACAAACTTTATATTTTTCAATATTATACTGTATTCTAGCTACATTTAATTACATCACATGCCAATAGACATTGGATTATATGTCACTTGAAACAAACTACATAGAAACATCCAGTGTCCACATATACAATAATAGGATGGTTTTATATTAATTAATCACTTATATAATTTTTCCTTACAGTTTATCCTTGTCTCAATACTCTCTCAAAGTATCCTTTGTCACTTATAAGAACCTGAATATTCAATTTAGCAATGCGAAAAGTTTGTTTTCAAACATTTTTGTTTATATAAATTTATAAATGAAATTATGGTTATTTAGTTTATATGTAACCAACAACCAATTTGCAAATCCATCCTGTTGAGCTATTACTCTTTTAAAAACCTCATATGTATTATTTTTATTTAATTTTGTTTACACCCTTAAAAAAAACGAGCATATGATAGTATATACTAATCCGAAAACCATATAGTCTACTTTCTAAGAGCACTGATTTGTGTTCTTTTTTTAATGAAGATTATGTTCAATTTTTGTTCCATTATTAAAACTTCCATTTGTTACTCTGAAAAATTCCTCACTTTATAATTCCTATTCACAGTATTTTGACCTTTGAATAGCTAATTACTATATCATAGAATATCTTTTTCATTAAACCTTCTGACCATATTGTATTTATTAAACCTTTGTATTGTAGGATTTAATAGTTATCTCATTGATCATAAAGAGATAACACCAGAAAGTGATTTCTATTAGTCCAAGCAATTCATGTTACTCCCACATACACTATAAAATGTTTGGACTTTATTACTTCAATTAAAACTTAAAGTTAGGAGGATTTATTATGGCAGATTGTACAGGTTTAGCTTGTTTTCTATTCTCTTCGTGGCCAACGGGAACAGTTGTTACAGTTACTACTAGATCAGGTCAAATTATTGGACCTGCTACTTTTTCACTGTTCTTTCCGAATATATGTGCAGTAGTATTGGAAGAAGAAGATGTGATAACCCCTTCCTCTACCAATACTACATTCATAAGTTGTGAAGATATAGAAAGTGTTACTTTAACCACTCCTTAAAATGATTCATATTGTTCTAGCTTAATCCATATTTAAGACATTCTAATGAATGTCTTTTTTCATGAAAAATCTAATCAGTATCCCCTAAGATGTAACATTCTATTGACCTATTATTTCAATAAATTGCTTTAATTTAAATTTTTTTCTCTTCTAAAGGTTACTTGTCTACACATCGTTCTACAAAATTTCATATGATATAGTATATTGTTTAAAGGAGGAATAAATTTGTTCTTATGCAATTTATTTGGTTGTTCAGGTGGAGTATGTAGTATTTTTAAAAATTTACAGCCAGGCGAAGTCGTTACTGTGACTGGTAAATCTGGGAATATTATTGGACCTGCTATTTTTACAAATTTTAACCCTAATACTTGTATCGTCACATTAGAAGAGGAAAATTCAGTTACTCCTCCTACTACAAGTATTACTAAAATTAGTTGTAAAGAAATAGAAAGTGTTACGTTTATCTCATAATATATTTTAAACCTAAAGCAGGGATTGAAATATGAAACTCTTATACATTACTTCTGGTTACTCAAAAATTTATCAATATCTAGATCAAAGCATACAAGGAACACTTATAGATCAAAATTTCGAATGGTTAGCGATACAACCGAGTGAATTAATACAACAATTGGATTTCATTACAACAACGTTTCATCCCGATATTGTATTCACCTTATTAGGTAATCATCTACCACAAAAAGCAATTCAATATTTTAAAAAATGGAACATTAAATTAGCTGTCTGGTTAACTGAGGATCCATTTTATATAGATACTTCTCTTCTTCTATTAAATAACTTTGATTTTATATTTACTATTGATAGCGAAGCACTTAAATATTACACGGCTTTAGGATATACCAATGTATATCACTTACCATTAGCAACTAATATAGACGTATTTAAACCTAGTCTAAAAAATATAAAATATAAAAGTGAAGTATTATTCATTGGCTATCCTTATCCAAACCGAGTAAAATTAATACATTTTCTTTTAGAAAATACCCCCTATCACTATACTATTATTGGCCGACATTGGAAAAATAAGTTATTAAAAAAATGGAAAAATCACCGAAGAATTAAAATTATAGAAGAATGGATTCCACCTCAAGAAGTTGCGCTCTATTATAATAACGCTAGTCTTATTTTAAATCCTCATCGTAGTCATCTATTTCCACAAAATAAAAATAAAAATAAAGTAAAAAATAATACTATTAATAATCGTACGTTTGATATTGCCGCTTGCCAAGGCTTTCAAATTATTGAAGAAATGTCTGATCTTTTATCGTTCTTCAATAAAGATGAAATTATATCCTATGACAGCTTTGAAGACTGTTTAAATAAAGTATCTCTTTATTTAGATGACACGATTTCGAAAAGATTAATGGTTGAAAAAATTCATACAAAAGTGATAACACAGCATACTTTTCATAAGAGAATCCACTTTATAACAACTATTTTACAGTCACAGCTTTATTAAAATAGAAATCCCCTTGTGCATATAGATGCACAAGGGGATTTCTTCAAATTAATCTATAACATATTCTTAACTTTTATTTCACTTGAAACATGTATTTTTTATAATTTTTATGCACCGATAAGATAAGCCCGATCATTATCATATTTGAAAACAGTGAACTTCCTCCATATGATAAAAAAGGAAGTGCAATTCCTTTTACCGGCATTATACCAACAATCATACCGATATTTTGGAAGATTTGAAGTGTTAGAACACTAATTGCCCCCGCACATAGTAATGTACCAAACAGATTCTCTGCTGAATAAGCAATTATAGTTACTCGATATATAAGAAGTAACAAGACCAATACAACGAGAGCCGCTATTATAAATCCACCTTCTTCAGCGATGGTAGCAAAAATAAAATCAGTATGCTTTTCAGGAATATATACACTTCCTTGACCAAATCCTTTTCCATGTAATTCGCCACTTCCAACAGCTAAAAGAGATTGTTGCGTTTGATACCCTTGATCTGCATTTTCAGCTGGATTCAGCCAACCTATAATGCGTGATTGTTGGTGAGGTTTTAACCTAGTAACTAATTCTTTAAAGAAAAAATCTGGATATCTTACGTATGTAAATATTAATGTAGATAGTAGAGTTACCGGAATGAATGTACAAAATGCAATTAATTTCTTTTGAATCCCTGATATGAATAAAATAAATACAATAGATGCTGCGTATAAGAACACCATCCCTGTATCTGGCTGACTATATACCAGAGCAATAGGAGGAATTGAGACTAACATAATTTTTCCAACCAACAGGAAATCAGTTTTATATGTCCGAATCATATATTTGGCGTTATGATTCACTACTAAATTTGCGACAAATATAATTAGTGCAATTTTGAAAAACTCCGATGGTTGAATTTGACCAATAACAGGAAATTGAAACCATCTTTTTGCTCCCAATTTAACGGGAGTAAATGTTGATTCTGGTAGTATTTTTAATATAACAATTGATGCAAATCCAATAATATACATTGGACAAGATAACTTTTGCCATTGATCCCAATCAATACTTGCAACTAATATTAACAGTACAAAACCAATTAAATAGTTCCTACCTTGCTGAAATGCAAAGTTTGTGCTTCCATACTGGCCAGTTTGTTGACTACTATAAATTGCAGTGATACTAATAATACAAAACATGCATAAAATCAAAATCAGTTTTTTATCTAAACTCCTTAATAATTCTATTATTTTACTCATGAAACCCTCCTATAATACTCAACAACTTCCATACTTCATAATAATGACTAGCACCCTTTTTATACACTTTTAACTATTCAAATAAAAATTATATTATTATGTTATAATGCAAAACTTTATTTTTTTTTAACTTTCCCTTAAGGTTTTACTTTAAATAGTTAAATTAATAATAAGTAAATCTTAATTTTTTTCTAAACTAAAATAAACCAGTCCTTTTTATCCAGAATTACTTAGTTTCTAACTTCTAAAAAAATAATAAGCACTCTAAGCTCTATCTCTAGTCTACAAAGGAGTACTTTCTTTTAAAGCGGACAATCTGATACTAGAAAAACTGTAATAATTATTTTTCATATTAAATACTTAATTTTATTTCTTTTACTTCCATGCCTCATAATTCATAAATACCCCATATATCCCCTAATCCACTGTATTTTCATCAAGTAATTCAAAATTGAATGTCCTATATATTTCCCTCTAGACGCTTGAATAAAACTTAATATGTCGTCAATACTGTAGGCAAAATTTTTTATAAATCTGCCTCAAATTCTTCCCAATCTAACTCTCTTGGTCGAGAGTCGAGCATTTAGATTTTGTTAACTACTATTTCATCACAATGTTTCATCGTCACATTGTGATGAAATAGTCATATATTTTCTTGAATTTTAAAAACCTAATTCACTTTTCAATATCTCATTTCTTCCTTAAAGAGGTCTTTTTATAGATGCTCTTCTTAAGTTTGTCAGCATAAAACTAAACATTCCGTCAATACTAAAGATAGGCGAAAGCCAGAGCTCATTTAAACGTCCCTGTAGTTCTTCTCTTTTCTGTATTAAGCAGCTAGCTTTCACTAGCTGCTCTTTTATTTACATATATCATAAGGATTTGAATATATTATGTTTGAAAGTACGCTGTTTTATCAAAAGGTAATCCGGTGACAATTTCTTTTTTATTTCTACAAAATAAATTTTTTACTAGATATCTTTTCGTATAATATATGCAATCTTGTTAACACTATAAATGTAACTTTAGGTTACATATCTATTACTTTCAGGGCCTAATTTTCTTTTGTGCAACAAGTGGTTAGCTAGCTTCACTGGCCAATTTGTTGTGCCGAATGAACTTTTTATTTCTCAACACCTAACATATGGTATCAATATTCCAATAATGGTAATATGAAGGTACCTTCAGTTGTTAAATATCAGGGCCTTTAAAATTTATTCTCTACTTAAATAGTATTTTTGTTATAAATCTTTCTATAAACACTCTCATTTCCTCGATATCAAATTAAATCCCATGAAACAGGCGTCCCTTTTTCGATATCCTTACTCGCTTTTTTCCCGATAATTTTGGATATGTGTTTTGGTAATAAGCCATTCCCTGGTCTAATAGCTTTAACATTTTCATTTGTAAAGAATTCTCCCGCTTTTATGTTTTCTACTACATATAATGATCTTCTAAATTTTAAAGAATCTTTTTCTATATCAGTAGGTCCATAATATACATTCCCCAAAGATTCCCATGCTTTTTCAGTTTCGCTTACTAATAATTTAAATTCAGCTGGTTCCATTGAAAATTTAGCGTCAACTCCTCCATCCAACCTTGAGAGCGTTAAATGTTTCTCAATTACTGTGGCCCCAAAGGCAACACTCGCTACAGATACTCCTACACCCAGTGTATGATCGGATAAACCCACCTGACATTTAAATAACTCTTTCATATGAGGTATGGTAACTATATTTGTAGATTTTGGAGACGCAGGATACGTACTCGTACATTTTAATAGAATTAGTTCTTTACACCCTTCTTCTCTCGCAACCCTTACTGTTTCATCTAGTTCGGCAATTGAAGCCATACCTGTCGAAATAATTATTGGTTTTCCTGTTGCGGCTACTTTACGTATGAGGGGGATATCAGTATTTTCAAAAGATGCAATTTTATAACATGAAACATTTAATGTCTCTAGAAAGTCTACAGCTGTTTCATCAAAAGGCGTACTAAATGGTATCATCCCTAACTCTATACAGCGATCAAAAATTGGTTTATGCCACTCCCATGGTGTATATGCTTCTTTGTATAAATGATAAAGTGATTTGCCTTTCCATAAACTTTTTGTATCGTGAATTAAAAAATCACCATTTTCTATATTTAAAGTCATTGTATCTGGTGTATATGTTTGAATTTTAAAGCCTTGTGCCCCAGCCTCCGCAGCTGCCTCTACAATTTTCAACGCTCTATCTAATGATTGATTATGATTTCCTGACATTTCTGCAATAATAAATGGTGGCAAACTATTGCCAATCTCTCTACCTCCGATATATACATTACTCATTTTTTTCACCTTCAAGTTCTATTTTTATAGCTTCTTTTCTTTCCTCCCATTGTTCACGGGACAAGGTCATTGTAATGACATCTATATAATCATTGTCCCTATAAATATAATCTTCATATCTTCCATCTTCTTGGAAACCAAGTTTTTGATGAAAATTTAAACTAATACAGTTTGATTCTATTATTTCTGCACATACTTTGTGTATGTCTTTAATTTCAAAAATAAAGTTTAATGCTAATAAACCTAATACAGTTCCGGCATGTCTTACACTTTGTTTTTCACCTATATAAAATCCCCAATAACAAGTTCGATTCATTTCATCTATTTTTGTAAAATTAACAAATCCAATTGGTTTTTCTTTATATATTAATAATCTTGCAACCTTTGTTTCATCCATTACGAGTTTTTCATACCACTTTAAATGTTCGTCTATTGTTATTTGATGATCTTCATACATAACTGAACGTATTTCTTTTGCATTCCGCCAATTTAAAATAAGTTCTAAATCTTTCTTTTCTAACCTTTTCAATTGAAAATCCCCAATATCTAACATACTATCCTCCTAAAATATTTTTTGCTATTTCATTTGAATTACTGGCACACTGTATAGAAAGAGCTTTATTAGACATTTCTTTCACTATTTTAGAATCTGATAAAAGTTTGTTTAGACATTTCATAATTGCTTTATCCGAAACACTTTCAGCTGTACCAATATTCCATGTAGCTCCAACCTTTGCTACAGCCTTGGTTACTTCAATTTGATTTTGGGCAGTTGTAATTGTTATAGAAGGTAATCCAAGAAAGCAGCGTTCCCATGTGGTTGTTCCTCCAGCTCCTATCCCTAAATCCGCTCGTACGAGAAGCTCTTCCATATTTTCTATTTGACAATAATATGAAGCGTTAGAAACACTCTTACAATAAGTTTGAATCACCTCTTTATGCGGATTTTGGCTTCCTACCACAACGTCTATTTTTAAGTTATCTTGATTTATATTTTGTAAGGCTCTTAATGTTTTTAATGTTTCATTTGTTACATCATGCCCACCAAAAAAAATAAAAATCCTCTCAATTTCTCCTGTTCTTTTTCGTAAAAATTTCTTAGCGGCATGAAACTCTGGCCGTAATATAGCGTATTTAGGCCCCAATTTTACTAATGAGTGCTCTGGTATTAAATCTTTATAGCGACCATTAGGGTTATCGTATAAATTTTGGTCTAGTAACAAATCACAGTCGTGCATTCGATTTGCAAGATCATCGATTACCATAATTTTTCTTACAGTTTTTCTTAAAGCAGACTCCCACTTATTATCTAATCCATAATGATCAACGATTAACCAATCACACTTGGGAAGTTGCGACAAAATATCATTGGTCTGCTGTGCATCAACAAACCAATGATATTTTAGCCAATTTAAATAACTCCCGTGTTCTGTACTTAAGAAATTCGTATTTTCACCATCTCCATCTAATACAAACACACGAAATCCCTTATTTAAAATATATTGATGTAAATCACCTTGTAGCTTACGACAAATGAAATATACTTGAGCACCTTTATTCCGTAACTCATGGGCCAGTGTTAAACAACGCATAATATGGCCGGTACCTATTTCAATAGATGCGTCGGCGCGAAAGGCAATTTTTTTCTCAAGCAAGATACTCCCTCCTCACTAAAAGCACTACAATTTATTAATTTATAATATCGTTTCTCTATTTAACTCATCTACTAATGATTGTTGATTTGCCCATTTCAATTTTACATGACTATTAATTTCAATAATTTCAGGATTTCGAAGGATGTAATCTTTTATTTGATGAAAAAATAAAGGTTTAGATTTTACATTCAGACCTCTATAAAGTTCATTGAACATATCTAAATCTGGTTGTTCATCTAATGTTAACCTCCAAGTAGGATAACAAACTGCTGGAGGGAGTTTCACTACATTGATACGAAATAAATGTGGATTATTAATAAAATAAAACGGAAGGTATTCTGCATAGGTTAAAGGTTTTGGGGTTTGTAGTAATCGTTCGATTGCCTCTAATGTAAAAATATCACCAGCTGTTCCGACAGGTAACGTACTTAACTCTGCCTGTGTATAGTCTGCACCACTTTTCAAATGTTCATCTAGTAAAAAAGTATTTATTTCAGGTGACACAGCTGGGCAATCCCCTGTAATCCGTATGACAATATTTGCATTTTCTTGTTTTGCAGCTTGGAACATGCGATCAGCGGTATTTTCTGGATCACCTCTAAAAATCTTAACTTTCCCGTCTAAATTAAACTTTTCCAAAGGGTCATCTTGTGCAATATCTGAAGTAGCAAGTATGACCTGGTGTTTTCCTGGAATAGCTAATGTATTTATAAGACATCGTTCAATGGAAGGAACTCCGTGTATTGGCAATATTGCCTTTAAAGGTAACCTAGTAGATTTTAAGCGGCAAAGTATAATTATTACTACCTTTGGAGGTTCAATAACCTCTTTTGTTATTGGGGTACCTGCAGACAAATTATATACAGCTACCTGAGGTAATAATTCCTCTGCTTCAAGCTCGGTCAGCGCATTTTCTACAACATTTAATTCCATTGTTACTTTATTAGCTGTAATAATCTCTCCTTTTTTAATGTCACCTTTTGTAACTGCTCTTAACAATTTTTGGTTTTGCAATTTTAATAACCCCCCTTTCATTTAATTTTTAGCAACTCTATAAAACGAAAGAACTTTTCTCACAGCTTGTATTACATCCCACACATCAGCTTCTGTCATTTTAGGAAATAGAGGCAGCGTAATAATTTCCTCATATACATTTTCTGCTTGCGGACAAATACCTTTTCCATAACCTAATTTTTGATAAAACGGTTGCAAATGTACGGGTATATAGTGCACATTCACACCAATATTTTCTCTTTGTAATGCCTCGTAAACTTCTTTCCGATTACATTTTAATAATTTAGTATTTAAACGAATAATATAAAGGTGCCAGCTTGAATCGGTTTGAGGCAATTGCTTTGGTATGATGATTTCAGATAAACAACTAAATTCTTTATTATAAATGTCTACATATTTCTTTCGAATTTTAATAAAAGAGTCTAATTTATTTAACTGTGATAAGCCAAGAGCAGCTTGTATATCCGTTATTCTATAGTTGTAACCTAAGAATTGCATTTCATAATACCAAGGCCCATGATTTTCAAGAAGATTTCGAGGATTCTTTTCAATTCCGTGCGTACGGAATTGAAAAAGTTTTTCGTAAAACAGAGGATTATTTGTGGTAATTACTCCCCCCTCTCCGGTAGTAATATGTTTCACCGGATGAAAGCTAAACATTGTCATATCACCAATTGAACCAATCTTTTTATTTTTATATGTGGCTCCTAATGCGTGGGCTGCATCTTCAATGATAATCAAATTGTTTTCTTTTGCTATTTTTTGTATTTCTTCTAACTCTACAGGCTGCCCAGTAAAGTGTACGGGAATAATAGCCTTTGTTTTATTTGTAATCTTTTCCTCTATAGATTTAGGACTAATGTTATATGTTCCATTGTCAATATCGGCGAATACCGGCTTTCCTCCCTGGTATAAAATACAATTTGCACTTGCTACAAATGTCATCGGAGTTGTAATTACTTCATCTCCCTCAGTTATGCCTGCTGCATAGCAGGCAGCATGCAATGCAGCTGTACCATTTGAAAAGGAAACAGCGTATTTTGCTCCCACATATTTCGCTATTGCCTCTTCAAACTGTTGAACCATTGGTCCTGTTGTTAAAAAATCCCCTTTTAATACATCTACAACAGCCTGAATGTCATATTCATCAATTTGTTGCTGACCATATGGTAAATAAGTTTCTCTAACAGGATTTCCTCCATGCATACCGAGGATTCCCCTTACCATTACTCTTTCTCCTTAGGGTTAATTTTTAAAGATTTAATCCACTCTTCTGTTTTAATAACTCCATCTTCTAAAGAAACTTTTGGTTCCCAGTTTAATATTGTTTTTGCTTTTTCATAGTTACATAATAATTTTTGAATTTCACTTTGCGGATGGATATGAGTTACATGTTGAATACTTACTTTATTTCCCGAAATCAATTCTGCTAATTTATTAATGGATATATCTTGCCCTGTTCCAGCGTTGATAATATGACCATTTGCTTTTGCAGAGTATCCTGCTGCCACAACAAAATCTGCACAATCTTCAACGTATAAAAGGTCTCTCGTTTGTTTTCCATCCCCATATATATTCAGTGGTACATTATCTAATTTATTATTTATAAAAATGGCAACAACCCCACCTTCCCCACCTGTTTTCTGGAATGGACCATACGTATTAAATGGGCGAATAACCACTACTGGTAGCTTATAAGCATAATAGTAAGATAAAACCATGTTTTCAGCAGCAATTTTTGATCCAGCATATGGAGAGGCTGGTTTAATTGGGTCTAATTCTGATATCCCTTGTATATTAGTTGCTTTATCATATACCATACAAGTACTCATAAAGACCATTTTGACATCATACTTAAGACATTGTTCTAGCAAATTAAAAGTACCTATTGTATCATTTTCAAAAGTTGATCTAGCATCATCTATACTATCTTGAACATTGATACTCGCTGCTAAATGATAACAAAGGTCAAATGAATTATTTTCAAATAATTGAGCAACTAATTTTTTATCTTTAATATCTCCTTGAATGCATTGTTTTAAATTTAGATCGTGTGCAAACTCGGTAATATTTGCAGTAGTTGAATTTGCTAAGTTGTCTAATATCCATATTTCATGCTTATCCTGCAATAATCTCTTTACAACCCACCTACCAATAAAACCTGCACCACCAGTTACTAATATTTTCATAGTTTCTCCCCTCCTGTTAATAGCTGCTGGTTTAATATTAAATTTCTAAGCTCTTCTTTTGAAATAGCATTTTGATTATCAGAACGGTAAAACCCTGCCTTCGCCCTTTTTGCATTTTCATATTGAGTACCCTTTTTTAATGGGCTAGGAATGATAAACATATCTGGTAATTCAAAAGCCTGTAAAGATTCATCATGTGTCATAAGTTCTTCATACATTTTTTCACCCGGTTTTAAACCAATTTCTTCAATTTTAATATTCTCCTTGGGCAACCCATATAACTTTGTAACTTCTTCTATCATTACTTCACTTAAATCGTTTAATGAAATAACTGGCATTTTTAATATAAAAGTTTCACCACCCTTTGCTATTTTCATTGCTTCAATTGTTAACATAGTTGCTTGGTTCAGTGTCATCATAAATCTACTCATACTAAGATCCGTTACAGTTATTTTTTGGTTTTCTTTAATTTGATTTTCAAATAAAGGAATAACAGAGCCTCTTGATCCCATCACATTTCCGAAGCGAACACTTGTAAATGTCGTTTCACTTGAACCTTTTGAATATTCCGCTGACGTAATCAATCTTTCAGCAGTCAATTTTGTTGCACCGTAATTATTTGTTGGTGAAATTGCTTTATCAGAACTTGTAAAAACTACCTTTTTTACTTTCTGAGCAATTGCCGCTTTTATTACATTTTGTGTTCCAAAAATATTGGTCAAAACTGCTTCAAACGGATTATATTCACAAAACGAAACATGCTTCATCGCGGCCACATGAAATACATAATCAATATTTTCCATCGCACTAAATACTCGATCATAATTACGAATATCCCCAATTAAATAACGAATATTTCGATTTTTATCCCTAAATTCTTCTTGTAATAAAAATTGATTGTATTCACTTCTACTAAAAACCCTTACCACTTTTGGCTTTTCCTGTAGAACATTAGAAAGAATGCTTTTTCCAATTGTTCCTGTTCCACCAATAATTAAAACATTTTTATCTTTAAAAAACATGAAAATATATACCTCCTCATATTAAAAATTAATTTTAGCAAAAAACCTCTCTTCAACTTGTTTGTAATTCCATAGGCAATCCATTTGTTGAGAAATAAACTAGTTTGCCGGATATAGAAACATATGTTTCTATTGCAAGTTTAAAATACATATTAATCATTGAAAACTGAGAATATAATCTTTTACTTCAAATATTTATAAATGGTGATGATGTTAATCTTTTTCAATTTGAATTAAATTTATTAATCTTTTTGTGCATGCTTCTTGCGGATAGTTTTCATTAATAAATTTTCTTCTTAATTCTTTTGCTAAATTTGATTGTAAAGGATCATTTAGAACCTTTTTAATCGTGCTAGTCATATCCTCCATAGAATGATTTACAAGCCAATCTAATGTATCGTAATATTTATAATCCCTTTCCTCTAATAAAGATTTATAAACAACTACAGGTATATCTAATAACATCGCCTCTAATCCCACTGTTGAATTTGAGATAACCACAAGATTTGCATGTAAAATAACATCATACATGTTTACTTCATTTGTTATATATTTAACATTAGGATATAAGTTACTTAACTTAATATATTCTCCCACTAAATTACGCCCTTTTTCCCAAGGATGTGGCTTTATAATAACCGTAATATTTTTGTCTTCCACTAACTTTTCTGTCAATTCAGTATAAAATGAAGTTTTAAATGGCTGGGTTGCAATAAAAACCACTTTTGTAGAGGGGTCTATTTTTAATTTATTAAAAAGATTCTTTTTATCCATATATACTCTATCAAAGATCTCATCATATCTGGGGTGCCCTAGTATTTCGATTTGAGATTCACTGACCCCTTTTTGAAGGTACCAATCTTCTTCATATTTCCCATATACGACCTGTTTTGTTGCGAAAACCGGAAAGTATGCTTCTTCCCCCATTACTGCACCATGCTGCAGACAATAACTCGGTATACCCTCACTACTAGAAAGAAAAGTAAGAGCTCTACTTGTTATATCTTCCGTAGTACCGACAATCACACCAGAAATATCTTGTTCTTTAAAAATAAAATGAGCCATATTAAGTTTCTCAATCATGATAGGAAGGTCGCTTAGTAATTTTTTTTGAAAAAAGAGGTTTGAAAATAGTGGGTGCTTATTAAACTTTAAAAAGATTTCTTTAGCTTTTTCTATAAAAACATGTGCGGTATTAGCAGATTTATTTATATAATCTGGTGCACAAACTGTAGGAAGACCATAGAGTTCGGTCTTTTTTGATCTAGTTAATATCTTTGTTTGATTTGGATTAAAGTGGGTAAAGTTACTTACTGAAAAACGGAGATAATCTGAATTTAGGAGGATTGCTCCATTTTGGTTTTTTCTTTTTATTTTTGATTGAAATACAGACATTATTTTTTCAAACTCTAACTGTAACTGTGTTTCTGCTATTGGCTCAATTGACAATTTCTTGTAAAAATTATTATCTTTCATTTTATTTTTTATATCTTCATCTAAATATTGATAAAAATTACTCAGTAATGGTAAAGGAATATTATAATGCTTTAACCTTGAAAAAATATTTATATACTCTAAATTTAATAGCCAGTAATTTTTCAAATAAATGTCACTCAATTTTTCACCCTCTTTTTCTTCTTAAGTCTTCCCTTAATTCTTTGCATGTTCTTTGTGGTGGTAATAATTGCACAAATTCATTTTTTTCTTCTGCAAATAACTGCGCATGTATTGAATGGGGAGTAATATAATTGATATCTAAAATTTCATCTAAGGGATAAAAATCCCAATAGTGATTTAATCTCCAAAAGAAGCGCGCATCTCCTATCCGGTAAAACTGAGGATCTTCATCCCAATAAGAATTCCACCTTTTTTCAAGAATTGGTAAAACAGATGCTCTATGCATAATAGAACAATGATCAATTGTACATGGAGCATTATTCATAATTTTTTTTGCAGGTCTCTCAACCGTTTTAATAGGCATCTCTGTTTCATCTATATGAATCGTTTTTGATGCAGAATAAATAATTTGAACATCTTTATTCTCATCAAGATAACTAGACATCTTTTTAAGACGTTCTTCTTCATATTGATTATCATCTGTAATATAAGTTATATATTCCCCTTTAGCATGCTTAAGTGCCTCATTGATTAAAGCGGCATATCTTACTTTTTTTGTCCTTTCAGAAATATGAGCTACATTACTTTTATAAAAATGTACATTTTCATTATTTATGAATGGTTGAATCACCTTCTGGGTCATTTCATCTGAATCATCATCCATTATAAAAAGCTCGAAATCTTGAAAGGTTTGGTTTAATACACTTAATATCGATTTTTCAACAAACGCAGGCTTATTGTAACTTGTCATTATAACTGAAATTTTAGGCAAATATCTCTCTCCTCCTTATCAATAAATACAAAAACAGTTACGTTATTATATAAATAGAAAGGACAAACCGTTCCGATAATTTTAAAAAAGGTTTCTTTATCTATAAAAAATTAATAGCAGTATTTATATTCACCCATGTCTCTTTTTTCTCCACTATAGTCCATACCATATCTATGAAAAAGTCATAAATTATTTAAGTATAAAAAAGAAAGTGTCGATAAAGCTTTAATTATTAGATTTCACTAGAAAAACACATTCAATATTCTCAATAGAGGTGAAGACTTTGCAACCCAAAATATCAATTATCCTTACTAGTTATAATAAGCCGTCATTAATTAATCAAGTTATTGAAAGTGTTCTAATGCAAACTTATAAAGAATGGGAACTTTTTATTATGGATGATAACTCCTGTCCAGAAACTATAAATGTCATAAAAAATTATCTAGAGGATCCTCGAATTACTTATACGAATAGTTTTATACAAGATGATGAACGATATAAAACTACAAGATATGCAACACTTATCAATGAGGCACTACCATTAACCTGTGGGGATTATATTTGCTATTTAACAGATGATACTATATACCTTCCAAACAGATTAGCTGAAATGTTGTCTTTCTTAGAAAAACATCCTGAAATTGATGTAGTCTACTCTTCCCAATACGTAAAATATGTTGATTATAACCTACAACCTACAAATGAATTTGTGAGAGAAGCTTCGGAAATTTTATATACAGCTGCTAATGTTGTAGATCATTGTTCAATTATGCATACTAGAAGAATATTATTAAAAATCTATGAAAAGTACTGTGGATATTGGGATACAAATCCTTTATATTGGTTTGCTGGAGATGCAATGTTTTGGAAACGCCTAAATACATTTCAACCTTTTTATCCCATTAACAAAGTGCTCGATATTACTTTTAAAACACCATTCTCTTTCCAAAACCTATATGCTAACCTCCCTTCAAAAGATTTAAATGGTATTTTATTTAGTAATTCACAAGGTGAAGTATTTTTAATTGATAACTTTAAACGCAGGCTTATTTCGAAAGATATGCTTTCTTACTTCAAATATAATCAAAATGAAATTGTCTTAATTCCCGATCCATTTATCCACAAATATACAGAAGGGCCCCCCATAACCCTTACAGAGTCAATTCCAAATCTACGGGTTGTGCAAAATGAAAAAGGAGAGTTATTTTATATAGAAAATAATCAAAAACGTCCATTTATTGACATCATTGCATTTCGCAAATTTAAATTTTCAGTTCAAAAAATTATTAAAGTTTCACAACGTAGTTTAAATCAATTTTCAGATGGACCACCTATTTATCCAAATTTATCTCATCACGCGGTTTTACCAGAAGGAAAAGTATTTATCTACCATCACAATTATTTCATCATGACAGATTATATGCTTCATCCCATAGATAAAGATATATTGCAAAAACTATATCTATTAAAGAACTGTATACCGATTTCAAAGACCAATTTATCCTACTTTAAGATGGGCCCTCCTATTTCAACATACCCCTCTTACCTAGCTGAAAAATACTTAGAATAGTACCAAGAAAGAGTATTATCAATAAAACAATAGAAAAAGGTTCTGAACTAAGTACTATGCTTGCCTATAGTATTATTAAAGAATTAAACGAACTGTTAGAAAATGAACTAAATAAAAGTCCATATTGTTCTACTAGTATCTCCTAATAGGGTGATAGAATTTATTTAGATGATCAAAGATTCTTCTTAACTTGTAAAATAAATTATCATAAAAAGAGGACGCAAATAAAAATGCGTCCTCTTTTTATATCAAATCAAACTAATCATTAAAATCCTTTTCATGAATCTGAATAAGTAATGTTTTTAAGAAAAACAAGATCTAACATCTTAGCTGTTACACTAAATAGATTCACATAATTCACAACTATGACAAGTATTACATATCGCTTAAGTTTCGTTACCTTTTTCTGTATATAATGATAAAAAATTGTGAAATTTTATCGCATTATGCAAGACATTTACTATCAAATATATTACTTTTACTATGAATTAAATGTGTTTATAGGACTTTTCTAGATAAACAAGGTGCTAAATTAATTCTTAAGAAGTCATTACTATTTCATTTATCTAAAAATTGAAAAAATATGTGTAGATAGATATCATCTTAAATACATATATAATTAACTTTAATTTTCTGACACGATTTCACATAATTCTTAAACTAATTTTTTACGTGCATTATGAAAAAAATTGCACCGTGTCAGTCTTTAAAAGATTATATATCATAACTTTAAGAGAGGAAGGAAAACTATGAAGAAGAAAAGAAAAATCATTATGACAACAGCACTTGCAGCTACGTTAGCTACAGGTGCACTACCTACTACCTCGGTGTTTGCTGCAGAAAAAGAGGCTCCTATTCAACAAAAAGAGGCACAATCGAGTATTCAACCTTTTGCACAAAATAATTTGGAAACAGCCGTTCAAGCTGCCTTAAATGGTCCAGAAGTCAAAAAAATTAAAGTATTTGAACATGAATTTAATGTAAAAGAAATAGAAGTAGTAAACCTAGGTGCAGGAAAAAAATATGTTAAGGGGCAAATTTCTCATCATTTAAGTTTTCGTCCAGATGATCAATTTTATTATGAGTTTACAGTACAAGATGGAAAGGTACTAGATAAACCTGTATTTAATATTGATAGAGGTGGTTGGACACCATTTGCCGCTCCACTTTTATCAATTCTTGCTGCGTATAATGGAATTCCAGTTAATCCAAATGATTTAAATACACTTGGTCAGCAGATTGGTAAAGTTATAGATGGAAGCTGGGAACATGCAGCCCAATCAATTGCAACTGTAGTTAGTCTAAGTTTTAATGAGTAGAATTTTTCAATTTTTATTAGCAGTGTAGAGATCCGCTTTTTGTAATCAGCCTTGTTATAAGAAATTCTAAAACAGCTATTAATAAATTTTTACCACTCAATCACATTATCTTGATTTGTTTACCACCTTATTATTCATTATATGTCACAAAATAGAAGTCTTTTTTAGGACTTCTGTTTTGTTTGTATTCAATACGATAAACAGTTTTTTTTTGGGAGGCTATACTTCGATTTTTCAAGAATCCATTTGGCTATTAGAGACAATTTATAATAACAAATTATTAAAGTCTCAAATAACTTACTCCCCCTATTGTTAATTATTTTCAAATACAAAAATTTATTATCTTAAGAATGAAAAACAATAAATATAGTAAAAAATCATCTAACAATTGTTTAAAGGTCAGGAGAGAAAAAATGAACAAAATAAAAATGAGAAATTTCTTTAAAATTAGTATCCTTACTTGTATTACACTAGCAAGTTTAAGTACACCATCTACTATTTTAGCTAATAGTCATCCAGGTTACTCCTATGAATCAAATATAGGGTATCAAAATCCATCGTGGATGGCGAAAATAGAAGATTCAACAAAAATAAGTGAAATATCTATTCCAGGGACTCACGGTACAATGGCTTTACATGGAGCAAGTTTTCTTGATGAAAATTTGACAAGAAATCAAACTATGAGTTTATCTCAACAATTAAATTCCGGAATTCGATATGTAGATATGCGTGTTAAACGTGTAAAAGATTCTTTTGCAATGTATCATGGTGTTGTAAATCAAAAAGCTGTGTTTGAAGATGTATTAAAAGAGACCATTCAATTTTTAAAAGATCATCCAACAGAAACAATATTAATGCGCTTAAAAGAAGAAACTACTCCTGAAAATGGATCTCTATCATTTGAGGAGATATTTTTAAAATATAAAAACGTTAATGCTTCATATTTTTGGGATCCTAATTCCGTACCAACTTCAGATAGAAATAACCCTACTTTAGGAGATACCCGCGGGAAAATTGTAATCTTACAAAACTTTACATCCACTCAATTGTGCGGGATTGATTACGAAGGTTTGAATATACAAGATAAATTTGAAATTGGAAGCGGACCAAACGAAATATATACAAAATGGATTGCGATAAAAAACCATCTACAAAATACAAATACTAACTTTAATAATGGAAAAATTTATCTCAACCATTTTAGTGGTACGGGGGGCGCAGCCGCATTTTTAAATAATGTATATCCTTGGTTTGTTGCAAGCGGAAAAGAAAGCAGAAATACTGACAGTAGTCCTAAATTGATTCAAACGAATTCCACTAATGCGTGGAGTGATTTCCCTCGCGATAGAAACGGACAAGTATACTACGGGGGGATGAATACACTTGGGACCGAACTCTTACAACAAGGCGCAATTAAACATTCTGGTATCATCGCAGCTGATTTTCCTGGTCCAGGTTTAATTGATAGTATCATTAAATTAAATGGTATACATTCAAATGAAAAAGAAATATTAATTTCGCAAATAGCATCTGAATCTAGTCCTTTATCAGGGCAACAAAATCGATCCAGCCAAAACTTTAAAATTGATAGTTTACCTGTAGGTACCAAAGAATTAAAATGGGTTATTGAGCCTTCTGAAAAAGATTATCCTTCTACTATTTCTTTCAATGTAATGATTGATGTTTCCCTGGGAATAGATTCCACTCGTTGGAAAAATATTTCACATGAATCTAGGACTGAAGCTTACACAAATACTAAATATTATATTGCAAGTCCAATTGGTGCCACTAGCAAATTCACAGTGAAAATTTACGCTATTACAAATTAGAAAAAAAGAATCCCAATGGAATTCCATAGGGATTCTTTTTTTAATTTCATTTCGTAAACATTAGGATAGCGATTAAATTTTATCCCGCATTAACGGGCGCCCGTAAAAGCCCGATTGGTGAGGGCTGATAATCAGTGGGGGATGAACAAAACCTCCACTGATTACAGTTTCAC
Organism: Bacillus sp. FSL K6-1218; assembly: GCF_038006445.1. Taxonomy (NCBI): domain Bacteria; kingdom Bacillati; phylum Bacillota; class Bacilli; order Caryophanales; family Bacillaceae; genus Bacillus; species Bacillus sp. FSL K6-1218. The sequence goes on from NZ_JBBOVE010000001.1 coordinate 3,485,623, forward strand.
TTTATTAACATATCATTTAATCCATTAGATCATTATATTTGGAACAGCCCTTAATTTTTAAAGAGCAATCCAAAATTGTAAACTACCTTTTTCAGCTTATCATTTATTCAAAACTGGCTTCCAAAGCGATAAAGCAAAAATCCAATTTGAGTCGCCATTTCCTTGATGATTTTGAACCGCTTCGTACACTTTCCCCTCATGTACTACTCTATCACCTTTAGTATATGCTTTTCTTGCATCCCATTTTTCATATGCGGAATCCTCTGACTTTGTTGTTACATTCAAAACATCACTTCTACTAGATTCATTTCCAGCTAAATCAACCGCCGTCACTACATATTTATACGATGTATTAGCCTTCAAATCTTTATCCATAAAGGATGTATTAGCCGCTGTCCCAATTTTATTCATAACCCCAGCGCTTTCTCTATATACAATATAATGGTCAACACCTACATTATCTTCTGACGGACTCCACATCAAATCAACAGTTGTCGATGTTGTACCCATACTATGTAATCCTTTTGGTTGAGTTGGAGCCTCTATATCTGGGATTGTATGTGTTGTCTTAACCTTCAGTTTTTCACTTTCTTTTGATATGTTTCCAGCAGAGTCTAATGCCTTTATTGTATAAGTATATTCCGTATCTGCTTTTAATTTTTTATCAATAAAAGTTGTACCTGGTACCGTATCAATTACTTCTCCATTACGTAACACTTGATATTCTTTTACACCTATATTATCAGTGGAAGCCTTCCATGTTATTTCAACACTATTGGCAGAAACTTTAGAGGCATTTAATTCAGTTGGTTGACTTGGAGCTACTGTATCAGGAGTTTCATTATTTACTAAATTTACATCAACTACATTATAAAAAGCATTTGACGTATCTGCTACATCCCATACAGCTAAAATAACATGATAACCATTACGATCAGTTGGTACATTAATTGTATGTGTTAAATTATTTGATGCGGCCGAACCGTCATGTTTCACAGTTCCGATTGGTTCTAATTCAGCACGTGTTAATGGTTTGTTAGGATCCCATCCCTTTTTTGTAATGTAATAATGCCATTTACTTGTAGAATGTGGCGCTGTATATTTCCATGTAAATGTATTTACTCCACCTTTAATTGTGTTTTTGAACCAACGATTTGATGTTTGTTGGTCAAGAATACCTCCAAACAATCCTCCTGCCGAAGCGATTTTCCCATCAATCGGTCCACTATCTGGAAATCCTTTAGGTGCTTCTAGACTTTGAGGTTCGTACATTACATTTCCACAATTTAAATTTAATGCCCCATAATTCTGACTACATAAAGCAGCACGACTACTCGGCTTTTCAACAAACCCATGTGCATACGCACTTTGAGGAGTCATTGTGATTGCCATCATGCCTGCAGCCAATACACAAGCACCAATCCCCTTTTTACTTGTTTTTAATCTTTCCAATTTAGATGTTAATTTCAATTTCATTTTTGTCCCCCCCAATATATTGCTTTCGCTAATATAATAGCAATATAGGGATAAACGAACAAATCGTTAATTAATATATTAATATCCCTCATAAATTGGTACATTTATTATTATTTTTAATCTCCTATAAAAATAAAGTAAATACAATTACGCAATTTTGTAACATTATGTATTAAAAGAAGAATAAAAACTCCATTTAATTTCACAAAAAATTCAAATATTAAATAAAAAAAATTCCTCATATAGGAAAAAAATTTTTTTATATTACAAAAAGCAAAAAAGTCTGGAAGAAACCGATTATATCCGTTTCTTCCAGACTTCCCCTACTTTTATACCACTCACAAATCCTTTAACCTTAAACATATACACTTGAGGTTAAAACACATATGATACCCCTACTAATTCAAACTAACGCTTAATTACTCATAAAATAACTTAAGGTATCTAGCTTAACTGTATTTTCTTTATTAATAACTATTTTCTATCCTGTATTTCCTTACTTTAAACAGATTATCAAGCGATTGTTAACGTTTAAGAAAAGAGAAAAGATTTAAAAATCAAATTTTAATTATCACATTCTAATAATTTATTGTGTTATTTTTATCTAATAAGGCACAGAAACAAAGGATGAACTTCAGTGTGCTTGAGAAACGGTTCTTAGGGTGAAACGTTTAAAGGGTATTTTAGTACTGAGTTTTTATTAAATGTTCCTGTACCTAATACTTAAATTAACGTATGTCAAAATATTTTACAATACGAGTATTAAACGTTACATATTTTTATATAAAATGATACATTTCATCAACACGCCTCTTCTGATCTTTATGATAAATATAGAAAATTCAGCTCTTTAGGATTTAATTTTAGAATTCTCATAAAAGTATATAATAGATTAGACACATAATTGTCACAAATTAATAGTTTATCTACTTTATGATTACCTATGAAAACTTTATTACCACTTCAATATTTACTGCTAAACTAAAGCACTCTATACCTACAATTTCTTAAAACCCTTTTAAATAATCTTTCAAAAGAGTCGATAGTTTTTTATTTTTTATTTTTTTATTGTACATTTGTACATTTGATGTTAGGATTATGCCTATTAAAATTGAATCCTAACGATTCTTCTTTATAATCTCCATGTTTTAATTGTTAAATAAAAATATAGATTCTGATATATATTTAAAATCAGAACGAAAATGTCGTTATTTTACAATGATGTCGTGGAATACCTTTAGAATGGAAAGATATATGCAACAACGTGTTAAGGGGTTACAGGGGGAACAAAAATGAGAGACTTTTTTGATGATAAGTATAAAAATATTGAATTAAAAAGGAGGTTAATAAATTTAATAAGTGAAATTAGCGAATTAAAAGGAAAATTAGCTGCTTATCAGGAACAAAACCCAGACATATTTAATAGCTTAGAAAAAACTATACCACTACATTACATAAAAAATTTCACAACTATTTATGAGGATATAAAAGTTCCTAATAAAAGATTAAAAGAACTTATTTTAGATGATATCGTACCTCAAAATATTTCGGAAGATGCTATTTTTTGCTATTATCAAACACTTTCTTTTGTACATAAAAACTCCTGTACTTTATTAATCAATCCAGCAACTATACAGGAATTACATTTTCAACTAATACATTACATTACCTCTGACAGTGCCAAATGGCGTGAAAAACCTTTTATCATTCCAGGAATTCCGGAACATGGAATGCACTTGAATAGTTACCGCATTCTTCCGCATGAACTTATTCCACAGTTTATGGAGCAATTATGTGATCAATACAACTCATTAAATACTAGTAAGGGGCTACATTCACTTTTATTAATAGCTCGTTTTATATTAAATTTTTATTGCATAGTCCCTTTCAATCAAGGTAATAACAGGCTGGCATTTATGTTAATGCAATTGCTGTTAATTAAGAGTGGACATACATTTGTAAAATATGTATGTCTGGATAAATATATTAAGAAACATGAATCTGATTATTACAATTCGATTTATAAATCTTCGGTGAATTGGTACTGCGAGGAACATAATAATAGCTTTTGGTTAAAAACGTTTTTAACCATTATATTAGAGGCTTACAAAGATCTTCATAACACAGTTCTAGATTCTATATGTAAACATACTAAAGTTGAGAGAATTCAGGATTTTATACTTAAACAAAAACAACCCTTTACTAAAGAAAATATTCGTAACACTTATCCAGACATTGCAGAGAGTACAATCAGTAAGGCTTTAAATTCCTTGCAACTGTTTGGCCATATTAAGCTAGTTACAAAAGGAAGAAACGCAAAGTGGATTAAAATTTGACCATACTTTCAAGACACCTGAGGTTCAAAAATTCAATAATAATTTTATCATTGAATTTCATTTTAATTTTAAGCTATTATTACTTTTTTAGTTATTTCTAATTCCAACAAAACAGTTTATAGGAAAAGGTCCACTTCCCTCCGCCTTTTCCTATAATAAAATTAAATATAAACATAGAATGATTGTCGAAAGAAGTCGTATTTTAATATTTTTTCTTTATTTTCTGGTTGTAAACGTTTCACTTTCATGTTACCATCTTAATCAAACAATAGATGGTAATAAAAATGAAAGTATTTCTTTCCCTTAGAAACATATAAACGTACGGTAATATCAAGAAAATAAGGCCAAAGAAATATTTGATACCTACCAAAATAATTAATAGGAATTTTGTCGCGCTGTTTTTTTCTGATAATTAAGAAAATGCATTTTGTCCCTAAACAAAATTTGTTAGTGCGCAAAATTCAAATACACTAGAACACCCAAATAAATGAAATATCCTTTTTCATTGAGTATTAAGGTATGAAAAAAGAATTCTTCCTACAAAATTTAGCTGATTAACATAAAGACATCTAAATTACTACCTTTATCGCCATCTATTGTTGACAACATATTTACCAACTAAAAAAGAACCTATCAAGGGTTCTTTTTATTATAATCATTCAAATTTCAATTCTATCTTAATACTTAAATTTCCACACAAATTACATCTGCTTTTTGCTCTCAATTATTGAATTAATAATATAGCACATCAAATTTATTAATTCTTATCTCCAATTAGTTTAAATTAGTGAATAAAATTCAATCATATAAAAATAATAAATACAACTAATCGTTATATATTAAAGAGGTGTCAATTTTGTCCTTAAATGAAGAGACCTTAGAAACTAAGACAGATAAAACCATTGAAAAGATCCAAACAAGTAACTTAAAACAACTTAAAAATACACTAGATAATATCTTTAATATTAGTGCAGATTTAATTGAACATCCTTTGCAATTAAAAACAAACACGAATATTTTACTATATTATTTTGAAGGCCTTACAGATGGTGTTGCATTAAAAACCAATGTTGTTACACCATTATTACAAGAAGTAAATGAAGACAGTCAAATATTTAATTCTAATATTATTGCTACTCATACCAAAATAGTATATACATGGAATGAAATTAAAGAAGGGTTACTTGAGGGGCAATGTGTACTGTTTATGGAGGGAGAAAAGCGGTCACTTCTAATAAATACAAAAGGCTGGGCAGAAAGAGCAATTCAAGAGCCAATTTCAGAAGTTACTATTAAAGGATCCCATGATGGATTTATTGAAAATGCCACAAAAAATATAGGTCTTATTCGTCGATATATTCCTTCTACAGAGTTAAAAATCAAAAAGCTGACGATTGGAGAACGAGCCACTTCTATAGTCTATTTAATTTACTTAGGTGATGTAGCAAACGCAGATGTAGTCCAAGAAATAGAAACTAGAATCTGTAAAATCAAAACAGATGCGGTATTAAGTATTGGAGAGCTATCTAATTATACAAAAGATCAAAATTGGACTCCTTTTCCACAGGCTTATTTAAGCGAACGCCCAGACGCCATTTCAAATCATATACTTGATGGGAAAGTAGCAGTGTTAATGGATAGATCACCTGGTGCAATGGTTGTTCCTATGAATTTGATTGGATTTTTTCAAACCCCAGATGATTATAATATTCATTGGCTCATCGCATCATTTTTTCGCTTATTACGATTCGCAGGATTTATTATAGCTATTTTTTTACCCGCATTTTATATTGCTATAGTCTCTTTTCACTTTGAAATTATTCCTATAGACTTATACACTTCTATTGCAACATCAAGAGTCAAAGTCCCTTTCTCCCCCTTATTGGAAGCTTTTATAATGGAAATTACACTAGAAATGCTACGTGAAGCTGGCATTCGCTTACCACAACCAATTGGACAAACTATTGGAATCGTTGGAGGGATTGTAATTGGACAGGCGGCTGTTCAAGCTGGTCTTGTTAGTAACGTTATGGTTATTATCGTATCTATTACAGCCATTGCTTCATTTATTGTTTCTAATTATGATTTATCGAGTTCTATACGCCTTATCCGTTTTCCAATGATGTTATTGGCTTACTTTTATGGGATTGTAGGTATTGTTAGTGGATTAATGCTCTTATTTGCTCATTTTGTTTCACTAACCTCCTATGGTTCACCATACGGAATGCCAATCGCACCATTTCGTCTCCAAGAGTTAAAAGATTCTTTTGTAAGATTTCCTATTTCGATGATTACCACCCGCTCGAGTACAGGACAGCCGAAACAAAGAAAGAAAAAAGAAGGTGGTTAATATGGGGAATCTTAAGTTCCAAAAAATAACTTTATTCGAATTTATTATTTTCATTCATTCGCTGCAACTTGCATCTGGTATGTTAATTATGCCAAGCCCACTTGCTACTAATGCCGGCACAGATGGCTGGATTTCGATCATTCTCGGATGGATAGTTACTTCTATAATCGGGGTATTTATTATATTAATGTTACAAAAAAATCCTAACAAAAATTTCTCACAAATCTTAAAAACATACTTTGGTAAATGGATAGGGACAATTCTTTTTCTTGCATATGCCTTTTATCTATTTTTTGCTGGATTTAATACTTTATTAAAGGCAACCGATATTGTAAAAGTGTGGATATTCCCTTCCACTCCTGCTTATCAAATCACCATATTATTACTATTACCTTTTATTATTTTAGCCCTGAGTGGGTTAAGGGCTCTTACTAGTTATTCTATGCTTGTTTTCTTCTTCACTACTTGGATGCCACTATTTCTTCTTTTTTCGCTAAAGACTAACTACAATCCTTTACACCTACTACCTATATTTAAAGAAGGATTATATCCTATTGTAAAGGCAACAAAAGAAACCATTACTCCTTATGCTGGCCTAGAAATTGCATATTATATATACCCATTCTTACAAAAAAAACAAAAAGCCATAAAAGGACTACTAATAGCGAATACTGGAACCATGTTTTTCTATCTATATGTTACTATTCTTTCTTATATATACTTTAGTCCAGAGGGGATAAAAGACGTAATCTGGCCAGTATTTCATCTGTTAAAAGGGGTTCGTTTTTCTTTCATAGAACGATTAGAAATTATATATATCGCTTACTATTTAATTGTCTTTTCCACTACGATATATCCGTATTTATTTTTCAGTTTTGAATCTGTGGCCATTTCACTTCAAAAAAACGCCCGCAATTGGGCGCTGCTTGCTTTTATGTTATTTATAGTTGGCCTATTTATTTTCCTAAATCCCGATGTGGATCAATATTTGTTTATATATTCTCTTATGGATATCTTAAATGTCGTTTTCTTTATTCTATTACCAATCTTATTTTTCGCTTACGGTATTCTTTTTACTTGGATTACTAGGAGGAAACAACTTTGATTCGAAAATGGATATGGATTGTAATTTGTTGTGTATATATAATTGGTTGTAGTCAGAGAATTCCTCTTGAGAAGGTTTCATTAATCCTGTTAATTGGCTTGGATAGAACCCCTAATGGAGACATAAAAGTTGGAACAAGCATACCACTCTTTCATCATAAACAGCAAAAAAGTACTATAGAACATTGGACACAAGCATCCACTGTATATACTGGATTCAGTAAGATAGATACGAAGTTAACTGGCTTTATGACAGCTTCCAAAGCTGAAATCATTTTAATTGGAAAAAAATTAGCACAAGAAGCAAATTGGTTGCAGGAGCTTGATTCTTCTTACCGTGACCCTTACGCTACCATTAATGCTAAAGTAGTACTTGTAGATGGACCTGCAGAAGAAATTTTTACAATTCATAAGCCTAGTAAACCATCACTTTCATCTTATATAAATGGTGTAATCGAATCGTCAATTCAAAATAACCAATCCGTCTCTTCTACAATTCAACAATTAATGAGAGAACAAAATGAAGAAGGAATGACGCAAACTGTTCCAATTATCAAAAAAACAAAGAATGAAATCGACACAGTAGGAATTGCATTTTTAAATCGAAAAGGGAAATATTTAACTCATATCCCTAAAAAAGATGTTAAATTTTTCAATCTTATAAATAAGCAAAAAAGTAGCGGGCGAATGATACTACACCTTGCGCTTCCTCCTAAAAAGTCCAACAAAAAAACAAACACTTCTATATTCGTACAGAACGCGACAAGGAAGGTAGTTGTTAATTTTCAAAACGGAAAGTTTGTATTTAATCTCGATATTTACGCTAATGTAGCTTTAATAGAAAAAACCAATGCGAATTCAATTAAAGGGCACTATGATAATAAAAAAAATATAAATAATTTAAAAAGTGCTATTCAAAAAGAAATTAATAACAATTTACAAAATATGTTATATGAAATACAACAGAATAAAATTGATCCAATCGGATTATCCCAATATGCTAGAGCATTTCAATATAAAGAGTGGAAAAAAGTAAAAGGAAATTGGTTGCAAGCGTTAGCAGAGGCTAAAATAAATGTAAAGACACACGTCAAAATAAAAGATACTGGGACCATTAGAAATTAGACTAGTCTATTCTTCTGCTTAAAATTATTTCTAAGTGGAATTTTCCATCCTCTATAATTATTATGTAAAAGATAATAACTCAAAGAAAAATCTACTGGTTAAATGCTAACCAATAGATTTTTCTTTTTTATCTAAGGATTCTTTTAAAGGCACAACAATTTTACTATAGTAATCAAGGACTGGTTTCTAATTTAAGTTACTGGAGAGTATAATCCCTACCAGCTTTCATCCCAATAGCAACTCAATGATATAACATTAAAGATATAATTCCTTAACTTAGGGATTTTGACTTTTCAAATTTATACCAATATCTTAGCTCTATGTACTTTGATATATATATGTCCACATCAATATGTTATTGCATCATATACTGAATAGATAATTTAAATTACTTTTAAAAAGGATGATCAGGATGAACCTAGATGATATACAAAAATCCTATGGCGTAATTGTAAGTTTAGGAGGCTTGTGTCAAGTCACTAACCAAATCAAAAGGCATCATTTAAGAACATTTTCTGGACCTTTAGATTGGTTTTATTATCCATCACTTTCAGATGTAAACAGATTACTTCAAAATCGATTTGAAAAATTTATGAAGTTGGAAAATATGGTCATAGAAGGTTCAGAAAGTTACGGTCTTATTGAATCAGAATTTGATAATCAAACTAAATGGGCAGAACGAATTACCTATTGTATAAAGGACACTTATTATAATTGTTTTTCAATGCATGACTTTCCTATTGACTCAGAAAAGGATTGGAAATCAACCTATCCTTCTTTTAAAGCTAAATTAGACACTAGAATTAATCGATTCCTTGAAAAAATAAATAGTAGTGAATCAATTTTATTCATTAGGATTTGGGGAAATCGAGATGAAGCGGTTGAATTAAAAAACGTATTATCCGAAATTACAAATAAAGATTTTAATATTCTTATTGTCAATTTTAAGGAGGATATATCTAATATCGTTGAACAAAATTGGGGAATATCGAGGGTTTGTTCAATTGAACTCCCACGTTATCAGGATAGATGGGAAGGTGATGATTCCGATTGGGATTATATTTTAAATAAAATAACATTAACTTAATACTTTTCTTCTTACTTTTAACATGATTTTGCCAGTAAATTAAAATAGGTGTAGAGAAATAAAATTCCCATCTAATTGATACACACTTAATTAATAAACCGTTCATATAATAATTCATAAGTCCTTCTTTATTGAATAAATGGTTCTTTACAAAATTGATTCCATCACTAGAGCACCTTTATACGGTGCTCTTTTTTAAATTTGTAAAATCTACAATGTAATATTTGTTCACTTTTCCTTTAAATAGTTAATTTCCTTCTTAGATTTTTCATTATAAGCTTCTTCAATTCCCTTGATTCCCCTCCCCTTCTTTTATCTTACAAACAAGCAATTTCTTTCATTAGTATTAAATAAAATAAAGCATTGATTTTAAAATAACCTAATTTACATAAGATTGAGAATAAACTACAGTGCGTATTCTTCACGTTTAATCAGCATTTGAATTATAAATCTAACATATATTTTTTAGTTGATTGTCATTATGGTACAACCGTGTATACATTTATCAAACAAACTACATAGTTTAAATTAGTAAAATATATAGAGAGGAAGGAAAGAAATTTATGAAAGTCATAATTTTGTGTGGCGGAAAAGGGCTTCGGATGCAAGGAATTTTAGAGGACATTCCCAAACCATTAGTTCGAGTTCAAGGAAAGCCTCTCCTCTTGCATATAATGAATTGGTATAGAAAATATGGACATTCTGATTTCATTTTGCCCCTAGGATATAAAGGTGAGAAAATTAAAGAATATTTTATGGACTTTAGCTGGAAAGAGAATGACTTTAGTTTGAATTTTAAAACCAATCAATATACGCTACTTCAGGAATTAGAAAATTGGAATATACACTTTATAAATACAGGAATTGATACAATGACCGGGGCAAGGCTAAAAAAACTTGAACCCTTTGTACAGGGTGAAACCTTTTTATTAACTTATGGCGATGGATTAGCAAATATAGATATTGATCAACTAATAGCATTCCATAAAGAAAAAGGAAAAATTGCTACATTAACTGGAATTAAAAAAAATAGTCAATATGGCCTATTGGCGGTCGAAAATGGAATTGCTATTGATTTTAAAGAAAAACCATTACTTGATGAAGTAATTAATGGCGGGTTTTTTGTATTTAACAAAGAAATATTCGATTATTTAGGTGATAGTGATGATTGTGTTCTAGAAGAAGATCCTCTTCACAATTTAATAAAAGACAATGAGCTCGCAGTCTATGAACACAATGACTTTTGGGCTAGTGTCGATACACCTAAAGATTTAAAAACTGTAGATGAAAGTTGGAATCCTAATAAATTTTAGTGGAGAGGACTGAATAAACATTGAACTCTAATGATAAAAAAATAAGTTTACCTCGATTGTATATCCCCTCTAATGAGAAAATAGTTAACCCGCTTTCAACAGGAATTAAAGCTTCAAATCTCTCCAAAAAAAATACTCAAAAAAGAATGAATCCCCAATTCTATAATCAACAACATGATCTAAATAATCATTTCTGTGTCATTGTAGGTAGTGAATATGTCTTGAAAATCATTGCTTTACAGCAATCATTAATGCAGTACTCAGAAAAATTCACATTGTGGATTTGTTGTATAGACCCTTTTGCATATTCACTATTAAAAGAAATGAATTTAATTAATGTAAACCTTTTACAAGTTGAAGAATTAGAAGATAGTGAACTAAAAGCAATTAAAAGAAAAAGAAAAGTAAATGAATATTGTTGGACTTTAAAATCTGTCTTGATAGAATATTTATTGGTCAATTATGATTTACCATCTATTCTATATTGTGATGGTGATTTATGCTTTTTCTCTGATCCTAATATTATTTTTGAGGAATGGGGTGAATACTCCATTTTCCTTACCCCCCAAAGAGATCGTGATTGGGTAGAAAAAATGTATGGAAAATATCAGGCTGGGCTAATTGGATTTAAGAATGATCTCTATGGACTAAAAAGTGTAAGATGGTGGAAAAATAAATGTCTAGATTGGTGCAGTGCCGAGGCTGAGGAGGGGAAATTTGGAGACCAAAAGTATTTAGATTATATCCCTATATATTTTCCAAAAGTAAAAATTTCAAATAACTTAGGTATAAATGCTGCGCCTTGGAACTGTATATATAATAACGATTATAAAATTGACAAGACTAAAAACGATGTATTTATTGAAAACGACAAACTAGTTGTTTACCATTTTGCATGTATTACTATCTTTAATGCAAATGATTTTGATCTTTGGTCTTTGGGAGCAATTTCAATACCCAATAATATATTAAACCATATTTACACTCCGTATTTAGAGAGAATTCAATTTGTTTTAAATCAATTAAAAGATAAATTCAATAAAGATACTAAACAATTTTTAAGTAAAAAAGATATAAATAAAGCTCAAACCTTATATAAAGATTCACAATTAAGAAGAAAAATGAATCAATCCAATCATTTTATGAACTTTTCCATGATTATAAGTAAAGAACGATTAATTCAAGGATTGACCTCTTATTATTCCTTAGAAAATTTCAACGCTAAATTTACTGTATGGATCTGTTGTATGGATGATTTAACTTATCAAATATTAGAGAAATTAAAATTAAAGCACGCCATACTAATTCCGGTAAAAAATATTGAAAATCATGAACTCCTCAGTATAAAAAATGATAGAAGTTTACAAGAATATTGTTGGACATTAAAAGCGCCCCTATGTCTACATGTCCTTAGTCTTTATCCGGAAGTTGATCACATTATATATTGTGATGCTGATATGTATTTCTTTACAGCACCTAATATCATTCTTGATGAATGGTGGAAATACTCTGTATTCCTTTGCCCTCAAAGAAGCTCTACTGAAATTGAAAACATACACGGTATATACCAAGCTGGTTTAGTAGGCTTCAAAAACGATCAAAATAGTAAAGAAATTTTAACATGGTGGAAAGATAAATGCCTAGAATATTGCAATAATCATTATGATGTTGAAATGAATAGATGGGGTGACCAAAAATATTTAAATCACATTCCTAACATCTTTTCTAATATTAAAATCATGACTCATAAAGGTATTGATGCAGCACCTTGGAATGTCATTTTAAATAGCAGTTCTATATCAAAAACAGATAAAAAAGTTTTTATTGATCAAGATGAATTAATAGCTTTTCATTTTGGAAGTATGCAAATTATTAATCCAAATGAGTTCGATTTATGGAAACAAGAAACTTTAGAATTACCTCCAGAAGTTTTAGATTATATATACATTCCTTATATTGAACAATTGAACAAGACATGTCATACCCTTCATAATACTTTTCAAAAATCCCCCTCCTCTTTATTTGCTGACCAAATTGATACAACGACAATAAAAAATTATTTTAAATACTCCTCCCCTCATCACAATTAAGACTGATACTCTCCTTATTTAAAAACAAATCTTAATAAAGGATAGATTTTCACTATGATTACTTCATTTAAAAATAAAACTTTCCTTATTACTGGTGGATACGGTTTTATTGGTTCTCACTTGGCACGAAGACTTTTAAATTTACAAGCACGAATTGTTCTTTTCATAAGAACACCATCAAATTTTTGGAGACTAAAGGATATTATAAAAAATATTGAAACCTATGAAATAGATATACGAGATAAAAAACAAGTACAAGATGCAATAAAGAAAGTTAATCCGGATTATATCTTTCACCTGGCAGCCTATGGTGTAAATTCTGCCCATACAGATTACATGCATGCTATAGAAACAAATATTATAGGGACATGTAACATTATTCAAGCAGCAAAATTGGTGAATTGTAAAAAAATCATCAATTTTGGGAGTAGTTCTGAATACGGTAACAAGATGGAACCTATTCATGAAAATATGTTACTAACTCCTGTGGATATCTACGGAAGTACCAAAGCTGCTGCTACTATACTCGCCCATCAAATTGCTAGCGAAAACAGCATTAATCTTATAACATTAAGACCTTTTGGCATATTCGGAGAAAGCGAGGAGCCACATAAAATTTTTAGCTATATAATCTTGCAAGTATTACGAAACAAAGATGTAAATTTAACTTTATGTAATCAATTAAGAGATTATTGTTATATAGAAAATATAATAGATGCCTGTATCCTAGCAGTAGAAAATACTACTGTACAAAATGAAATCTTTAATATTGGGAGTGGCACTATTTCCCCCTTGAAACATTATGTAGAATTATTATTCAAACATTTGAAAACCAATTCCAGACCAAATTACGGTGCAATTCCCTCTAGAACTAATGAAAGATGGGTTCCTGAAGCAGATGTGCAAAAAATAAAAAACTCTCTTTCCTGGGAACCTAGAATTAATATTGAAGAAGGAATTATAAAAACTGTTAATTGGTATAAAAATAATAAACATTTATACCTAACCCCCTAAAAATAGGGTACTAAAGGAGGTGGACTAATTGTTAAATCAAAACTTTAATAATGCTTTTTACGGAAAGACAATTTTAATTACTGGACATACTGGTTTTAAAGGTTCTTGGTTATCCCTATGGTTGAATGAATTAGGTGCTACTGTAATCGGATATTCATTGGATTCTAAAAATAAAAATGATAACTTTAACATTACTAACCTTCAAAATAATATAATTGATATTCGTGGAGACATTAGGGATTTTAATAAATTAAATAAGGTTTTTACAGATTATAAACCTGAAATTGTATTCCATTTAGCTGCCCAACCTCTAGTTAAGTATTCATATGAATATCCTAGAGAAACATACGAGGTAAACGTTGTAGGAACTATGAATGTACTAGAGGCAATTCGATTACATGAATCAGCTAAAATAGGAATTATGGTGACAAGTGACAAGTGCTATGAAAATAAAGAATGGCCTTGGGGTTATCGTGAAATTGACCCTATGGGTGGCCATGACATATATAGCTCAAGCAAAGGATGCTGCGAACTTTTAATTTCTTCCTATCGAAATTCTTACTTTTCAGAAGAAAACTTTTCTCACCACAAGAAAATAATTGCAAGCGTTCGAGCTGGTAATGTAATTGGTGGTGGTGATTGGTCAATAGATAGAATTATTCCTGATTGTATACGAGCATTAGAATCAAACAAAAAGATTATTATTAGAAACCCTACTGCTATTAGACCCTGGCAACATGTACTAGAACCCTTAAGCGGGTATTTACTCCTTACAGAAAAAATTATAAATAATGGTATCCTTTATTCAGGAGCATGGAACTTCGGGCCATCCCTAAGCAATATTGTTCCAGTAGAAAATTTAGTGACAAGTTTACTAGATATTTGGGGCTGTGGGGATTGGACAGCAGAAAATATAGGGACAATAAATTTTCATGAAGCAAATTTACTAAACCTTGACATTAGCAAAGCAAAATTCAATCTTGATTGGCAACCAAAATGGTCCCTACAACAAACTTTAGAAAATACAATAGAATGGTATAAACATTATAATTCTTACACCAGTTCTGAGATGATAAATCTATGTATTAGCCAAATCAAACAATATTGCATGCTTTGAACTACTCCCACTTACTCATACTTGCTGTGAATTCCTTAAGGAGGGGGTCCTCTTAGCTAAAATAATAAAAGACACATTAATTTTTATAGTCTAAATTATAAACCTACTATACCTAAAATGATGTAATTATCCATTAACAAAGATTTTATTTCCTCAGTTATTTTAAATCAATTATTGACATTATACTGTAGAATAAAGGAATCACATATTTTTCTAGTGATTCCTTTGTTCTGAGAAAATAATGCCTTGCTTTAACGACAATACAGTATATGCGATTATTAATTTATTTGTTCTAGTTATGAAAAAATCTATTCCTGTCAAAAGAGCTTTCTTCAAAGAAAAACTTCCTATTTTCTTCTACTTATCCTACCCGAAAAGTAACTAAGATAAAAATTCCAATAATTATATCTACTATTATAGAATTATACTGAGCTTTAACAATTTTATAATTATCCCCTTCTTGTAGCTATTCCACTAAAGTTCATGCTTATGATTCTCTTATTTATTATCACCAATGTCGATGAATTCATGCATTGCTTATTCTATACACAAATTGCTTTTTGAATTATCTTTTCAGAATAAGTAAAGAAGGCTTTCTCTTTTATGCACTTCTCCCCTACCAGTCTTTAATTTGCCTTTAATCAACATTAAGAACAAATCTTCAAATATAATAGTACATCTTCTATAAAACAAAACCATAAGTAAGATAATTTCACTATTACAAATAATGAGATAGTCTGTTTCACCTTTTTACATTATCCAAAAAAGAACTTGTAGAAATTCTTACAAGTTCTTCTTTTGTTTTCTTTATTCTCTTCTTATTTACATACGCAAGATTTATACATTTGGTGGTGATACATACTATATGTATCCGATAAAATAATTTGAAAATTAATACGTAATTGATCCGTTTTAAGAAAAGAAAATTTCATAAATCTTCAATCACAGTTTCTAAGTTCACCTGATAGAACGTATAAAGACTCCTATTATCTTTTGATAATTTTTGGATGTTTTATTCTAAGTATATTCGACATAAATTGATTATTTTTTATGAATTTTCTTGAAAAATATTGTAATAACACTCCATTTTTCCTTCTATTTTGTTATGATGTTTATAATTAAATTGGATTAGGATTTTTTTAGAAAATGGGGGCGTATATTATGAGTGTTTCAGTAAAGGGAAATGAGCAATTAACCTCTCTATTGAACGACTGGTATCGAGCTATGCTATCTCAACAAGTTATAAAAGCTACTAATCTAAAAAAGAAAATTGATGAAAAAATTAATAAGTTAAGCATTGAACCGGATCAAGAACATCAGGATCAAAATTTGTTACTATACTATTCACTACTCGAATTTCGTTACAAGGTCTTAACAGATAGCCTTGGTATTCAACAAAATAGTTTTGATACTATTAGCGATTATGATATGCCTACAGATCAATTTCTACGATTCTATTATCACTTTTTCAAATCCATTCATTCCACTTTTATATCAAATTATACTGAGGCAGAGGAACATTATAAACTAGCAGAAAAAATATTGGTAGCTATACCAGATGAAATTGAACATGCTGAATTTTACTATAGAATTGCTACTTTCTATCACCATACCTATAACAATCTCGCTTCTATCGAATACGCAAATAAATCGAGAGCAATCTTTTCAAAGTATGAAGGTTATGAAGTAAAAACAGCTTTTTGTAATAGTTTGCTAGGTGGTTGCTGCATCTATTTAAAACAGTACGAACAAGCAGAAGAATATCTACATTGTGCAATTGATTTACTACAAAAAAATAGGGAAGAAGATTCCTTGTTATACGTAAAAAATACTATGGGGTGGCTGTATTCTGATCAAAGTATGTCTACTTTAGCTATTCGTCACCTTTCAGAAGTAACAGAGAAAATCCCTACACACTTCAAGGCCATCTTCCTACAAGCTAAGGAACATTATAAATTAGGAGAACAATCAACGGCCAGCCAACTCATTGATAAGGGATTACAGATTTGCAGAAAAATTCATAACGAAGAATACACACACCACTTCTCTATTTTAAAAAGATTAAACGAAAATATTCCATTGGAAGAATTAGAAAAAATCATTCAAGAAGGAATCTTATACTTTGAGGAAGAAGAATTATGGGAATATGTTGTCGAATACGCTGAATTATTTGCCACAAAATGTAGACAATTAGAGAACCACCAAAAGGTAAGTGACTATTTCCATATTTGTTATCAAGCAAGACAAAAATCAATCGCAAAAGGAGTGTTAAAATAATGAAAAAAATTAGCTTATTATTATCAGGCATTGCTTTTATTGGGGTATTAACGGTGGGAATTTTTCAGTTTTCTAAAACAGATCAGCTTGCTACTCATGGGCATTATCCTGCTCCTTCATATAGTGTTGGCGATTATGGTGGTGCACCACCACAAATTTAATGTAAATGTATTAAAAAACCCTCCAAATGGAGGGTTTTTTAATGGCTTTTCTGCCTGTTCAATACGCATAAAGAGTACATATTATACTTATTTACTATGCATTTCCACTCTGTAACAAGATTCTAGCATTCTCTCCTAGAATCTCAACTTAAATCTTAAATCCACCAATTAACTCTTGAAGTTCTTCTGCCATCTGTGCTAATTGTATTGCTGAAGAATTTATCTCTTCCATAGAAGCATGTTGTTCCTCAGATGAACCAGCTATCGTTTGCATACTTGAAGAATTCTCTTTTACAGCCATAGCTATTTGATCAATCGATGTATCGACTTTCATTGCATCAGTAGTCATAGTATTAGATAGTTCCACCATACCATGCACTTTTGACACAATATCATTTGCAGATTTTGAAATCTCATAAAAACTTTGTTTTGTATCGTTCGCAACTTTAATTCCCGACTGTACCTCTACTCCCACTTCATTCATAGCTTTTACAGTCTCATGTACGTCTGCTTGTATTTCCTTAATTAAGCTTCCAATTTCCATCGAAGATTCGGATGATTGCTCTGCTAGCTTCCTAACTTCATCCGCAACAATTGCAAACCCTCGCCCCTGTTCTCCTGCTCTAGCTGCTTCAATTGCTGCATTCAATGCTAATAAATTTGTTTGTTCCGCAATATTTTGAATCGCTTCTAATATACTTCCAATTTGTTGCGATTTCTTATCTAATAATTTTATTACATTATCGGATTGAGAAACAGAGTGATGAATAGACTGCATTTGTGCTACAGTTTGTTCTACTAATTGTTCACCTTCATTGGCTTTTTGTTTTGTGTATATGGATGAAGCCGATACTTCAGATGCATTCTCAGCTACATATTGAATATTTCGTGTTACCTCACCAATTAATTCAGCTCCAGACTCAACTTCATTATTTTGAACCTCTGCACTGTTCGAGATTTCTTCCATCTCTTTTGTAATTTGTTCTGTCGCAACACTTGCTTGCTCTACACTAGCAGTTAGTTCCTCAGAAGACGCAGCTACATGTCCTGCAGATGTGTTAATTTGAGAAATAATATTACGTAACGACTCTGCCATTGTATTGAAACTACCACCTAATTGACCAAGTTCATCCTTTGAACGAATATCTATTTTCTCGGTTAAATCTCCTTGACTAATTCTTTGAGCTGAAATGACTAATTGTCTTAGTGGAGTAATTATAGATCTGAGTATGAATAGAATTACAATTCCACCTAACAATAATGAAGCCCCTATTATAGTGAGCGTTTTATAAAAAATAGGATTAGTAGCTTCTTCAATTTCTTTCGTAGGCATTACGCCAGCTATTTTCCAACCTATTTTTTTATTTGTCTTAAAGCTTATGTTTCGATCTTCGCCATTGAGGCTATAAGTAATTACTCCATCTTCTGTCTTGTACAATTCATCCGCTAAAGTTTTCTCTAATTTCTCTCCAGGCTTTAGTGATGGATGAACAACTATAGTTTTATCTTGACTAACTATAGATACAAATCCTTGCTTTCCAATTTTTATCATTTTGGATGTTTTTACGATATCTGTAATATTCAAATCTACGCCAATGACACCACTTTTATCTGCATTTTGCTTTGCAATTGCAATTACCATATTTCCTGTAGACTTTGATTTATAGGGAGATGAAACAATAATCTCTCCATTTGCTTTTACTGCATCCTTATACCAACTACTTTCTAACGGATTAAACCCTTCTGGTATTTTGCCAACAGGTGCATGAATAAATTGATTGTTACTGGATGCCGTATAAATCGTTTCTATCTCTGGATGTAACTGTATATATTGATCAAATTTACTCTGTACATTTTGCGATTGTTCAGGATTATAATCCCCTTGTGTGAGTACCTTTGCAAAATGAGTGACATCTGTATGCTTATTTTCTAATTCATCATCAACAATCTTATCTAAAATACTTATATTATCTTTTGCTGATTGTAGAATTGTTTCATTAAGATCTGTTTTTGCTTTATTATAAGATGATACTCCTACGATAAGGCTTGGTATAATTAATATTGCTATAAATGCCATAGACAACTTCGTTTTAAGCTTTATTTGTCCCAATCTTTCTTTTATATTAAACACTAGATACTTCTCCTTTTCATTTTTACTACTTATATAGTTTATTTAAATTTTTCTCCTTTATTTTTCCACATTCATTTATGGTACCATTCGAAATGAAACCACAATTACATCCTATTATCCACACTTTACCATTTAGCGATTTAAATTTCACAGGCAGAGTTTTATCTGTCCTCCTTTCGAATATGTTATTTTTCTAGATTCAGCAATTATTAGACTACGAATTATTCCAAATAAACTGGATGCAACATATACTTCATTTAAAAAATAATTATTGGATTTGTTTGGATAAAGATCTAGTTTAGCGCTAATCCAATCGGATGAAATTCTTACCATAATAAATTAACTAAAACATAAATTCTAAATAGCTGGATAAAATAAATTAGAGAATTACATTGTAACACGTATATATAAGTTCGTAATATTAAAATTTAAAGCTTTGCTATTTTTTATATGCAATATTACATGCGAAAAGCTCTATTTTTTTGTTATACTATGCATGTGGATTTTTCATTCAAAAATCTACCCAAACGCATATTTATGTATATGCCACCCTAATTGATGAAAGTGAGAAGAATGTTTATCATTTTTCTCACTTTTTTATTTAGGCTCTGTTAATATTGATTATTGATAAAAAGTATTAAATAAGGGAAGACACCTTAGAGTTGGTGCTTCCCTTATTTGTTGATTATTCAAATCTAAAATAGGTATTTTCTAAACCTATTCTTTGCTTTAATGTTCTGCCCAAATTTCCTCCTCATCTTCAACATTACTTAAAGGCATCTATTTCGAGTTATCCAATATTTCGCCCTTTTCTTAATTCATTCGTTTATACACGAATGTTGCTAGACACAAATTATCATGAGCATCCGTCATTTCATTGATTAGACGACCACCAACAGAGAAAAAAGACTCAACATAGCTTTTTACCCATTGAAACACTTGCTCTTTTAGTTATTTTTACATGTTGAATCTACGAAAATGAATTCCCTTATAAAAAACTCTAACAGAGAATCTTCCTTTCAAATTTCACCTAGGGAATTATTTGTTTTCCAAAAAACCTACAACATCTTTATCAACTCATTTTAGAATATTTAAACAATAATTCCATATACATTACCTGCATAAATTATTCATTTTCTTTTATATAAGACCTACCTTTTTACTTTTGATAGATTATTAGACATTGGATTATTATACATAAACCCTAAAAACATGCTGTATTTTGTAGAATTTTGTCTATCAATATATATGTACACCCTTTTGTAGTGGATATAGACTGTGAGTTGTAAGGAGATACCTTACAAAATAATAAAAAGGAGATTATAAAATGAGTAGATTAACAAAATTCTCAAAGTTAGTATTTGCAACTTTAATCGCGGGAAGTAGTTTAAGCACAATTGTTTCGTCACACAGTGTACAAGCTGACACCTTAGATCCTAATTACCAAGACACTGTAAAATTCATATCACCTTCTAGTGCTAGGCCAACATTGGAACAAAAAAACACTATTGTTCCAGATGTAAAAGTTGTTAAAAACCATTATGTAAAGTACTCTAAAGCACATTTCCAAACTAAAGAAAGTATACCAAAAGAGATTTATTATTCTTCAGAAGGCTTTAAGGGCTATATACAGGCAAGTACCGTTTGGGATATGGGAGATCATTTCGCAACACTATATTCCGGAACCGTTATTCGATGTTAGACTTTTAATCCATTCTCTCCTAATGCTTAAAATGATCAATAGCTCACTGCCAATACTGTAATATCTATTGTTCAAAAAATAAACCACAAAATCTTTCGATTTCATGGTTTATCAAATATAAAGATAATGCTAAACGAATACTCTAACATTACCTTCCCCAAAGTTAATTATAGAGTATTTTCAAAAAAAAGACACTCTTGCAGTGTCTTTTTTATATTATTAAAAAAATTACGCCTACTAACATCTTATTGTTGCGACTATTCATTTATTTCAATATGATACTTTTTCATCTCGTATATGCAATAGACAATGATAGCTAAACTCCAACTGACACCATAATAATCATGTGTGTAGAAGTCATATCCCGCCTTAATACCTTTCTCTATTACAACAAATGTAAATCCTAAAGCCACCCATTTGTTCATTTTCATCTTAATAAACGTTAAAGAGATAATTATTAAAAATAAAATATTTGTAAGATGATTTATCATTAGCTCATATTTTTGAATGTATACTGCCATCATACAAGCAATGATATTAGTCGCAATGCCAAAGGCAATCATCGCCCCCCAAACCCTGTCCGAAAGTCCCATTCCTGAGTCAGTCCCTTCCTAAACAAAAATCCTTTTCTTTAATTCGTTCCTTCACCCTATTCAAGGTATGCTAAATTATCCTTGTCTGATGAATACCTATTTATCTTTTCATATAGAGCAAACAAAATCTTTACTCATAATTTTTTCTTTATTAAGAAAACTATGTCTAAGCCGTTTGAACTAGCGGCTTCACTCTTCTGGTAATCGGGTAGTAATTTATTGAATTGACTAACTCATTCAACCCACTGGCACCGGCAGGCAACAAAATAGTTGTCTGCCATTTTCATGTATACTTTTTCTAACTTTATTACAAACCAAGTGTGTGTTGTACTAATTTCAAAAAGGACAGAATTTCATTTTTGAAAATGTAAAAAATAAGGTCCTGTCTACTTTTGGTATAGGACTTTTTCTTTTCACATATACTATTTTTGAACCTGTTTACCAATACGTGTCCTATTGGTGTCTTGAATTCCTCCTAAAAAGGGCTGCAGATACGAATGCATGCCCTTTTATTTACATTGCTACTCTATATTCAATAAAATAATTAAAAACTCAAATATAATATTACATATTTTATCATTTAGGATTATATTAAGATTTACTTCATAGTCGAATTATGGTTTCGTGTATAATTCAGCAATATGTAAACTGTTTACCTAAAGAAAAGGCACCCAAAAATGTCTTTTCTTCTTTTAATCTAAAAAACATTTTGCCTTTTCAGTAAGATCCAATTATCCCTCTAATCTAAACCTCATATTTAATCACGGTACTCAAGAGTTTCCATTTATTTCAATATGCCCTATAGTTTAATTTCGAATCAAATTTCCAGCAATATATTTGCTTTCTTACAGATTTCTGCCTTGTTCTTAATTCTGTCAAAATCCTCATGTAGCTATACAAAGAATATATGCTATTATGATTTTAAGAAACTATGCGTTCCCTTAACCCTGTATCCGGCCCTGTATTTATTACAGGGTCTTTGTTTATTTTATTTACTTTTAGTTAATACACACCCAATTTCAGTTAAAATTGTTTAAATGTTAATTAATTTTTAAAATGATATATCTCTAAGCTCTTTTAGCAAATAAAATATAATATTAGACATATATAACCAACTTGTGGCCATTATTAGTTTTCTAAATATGCACTTCATTAACACTATACAAATAGTGTTAACTATCTTAATTGAATATTAGTAATAGTAAGTATAAACATTATCAATTTACTATATATTACATTTATGTAAAAATAGATGTATGTTAAGCTTATTCAAAATCTTTCCCCTAATAAAGATTTGAAGTAGCATTTCATGATTCTCCTTACTGTTAATATGCCTTGAAAAAGAACCCTATAGGGTTCTTTTTCTTTTCATTATAACCTCAGTAAGTCCTTATTTAACATGCAAAAAGGACCGCTAATTATTGCAGCCCTTTTACACGTTAATATACACTTGTATTACATACTTAACACTTTATTGTATTAGGTATTTATACAAACTAAACATGCTATTGTCATTTAGGTATATAACACTTCAAAGTTTAGAAGTATACAATAACAAATCTTTCCCAGCTTCCAGCTACATAACTAGTAGCTGTTAATTCTCTACCACCATTTGCTGATATATATCTACCATTACTTAGTGCTTGTAATACATATATCCTATTGTCTCCACCATTATATAAGATAAACTTTTCCCATGCACCAATTGATGTACGATCTGCTACTACTCTACCATTTGGCTCAAACGAAACATACTTCCCATTACTTTTAGCTTTTAAAGCGTACGTATATAATTCCCCAGTCGGAATTAATTCAAATTTCTCCCATTCATTAACTGCATTACGATTTGCTATTACATTTCCCAAAGGCTCAGCAGAAACATATTGTAAATTTGCTGCCTGTATAGCAACTGTCCAACTTCCATTAAATAAATTCACGCCTTTTAGTGAACCTGCTTTTGATAGATTGGCTGCCGATACATCATTCGATGGTGTAATCATCAATATCATTAAAACCATCGGCAACATCATTAAAACTAACTTTTTTGAGATTGTATTACCACTTGCACATGTTATGAACCTCTTCATTCCCATTCCTCCCTTAATATACATAGAACTCATATACATCATACCAAATATGTAAAATATTGTAATACAAGAGAGGATTTATCAATAAATACCTTACTATTCTGTTTCTTTTTTCTCAAATCTATAACACTTAAACATTTATCAATTCTCAAGCACATTTTTAAAATTTTTTCCCCCTGATAAACAAATGTAGCAGTTGATGGCAAGGAGAGTATATACAAAAGAGAGAGTATTTTCATTTCACTTTTCTTTAAATAAAAGCCAAATAGCCGTTCATAATGAACGACTATTTGCATCTAACTAATAATTAGAAGGTTCTTCATGTTAATCTATTTTGTTTAATCCCGTTGAAGTAACTTGATAGGTTCTTTTTTTGCCTATATATTCTTGTTTATTATTCTCAAGGTTAATAAGTGTAGCGCGTGTCTTTTCCTTTACTGCTTCCCCTTCTATATGGGTAATCTCAATGTAATCTCCCGCTTTTACGGGCACCTTTTGGATTTCAGCAGTTTGTTGTCTATTTCCCACTATTTCCTTATTATACACAACACTACCGGTCGAATTCTTTACTGTAATACTTGCATACGTATTATTAAAGTAAGAATGTGGTACGCCTGCTTCTAAATTCACCTGCATTTTCTCTGTTGTCCTATTATAATCAACTTTTGCGATTTCTCTATCACTATATCCTTTTAAAGACCACCCAAAATGATTTCCATCTAAAACCGTTGTTTCTGGCATTTTTTCTACTTTCTTCAAGCCTTCTTTTGTAACTTCGTACATGACTTTTTTTCCAAAGCTTTCTTGTTTACTGCTGTCTACACTTATTAAAGTAGCTCTATGCACACCTTCTAGGTGTGTCAACTCAATATAATCTCCTACTTTAACTGGAACTTTTTGCGATTCAGCATTTTGTTGTTTGTTTCCATAAATGTCTTTATTGTATACTACTTTCCCTGTTGCATTTTGTACTTTAATACTCGCATACGTTTCATTAAAATAATGATGCGGTACGCCTGCTTTTAAATCGATTTGCATTTCTTCTGTCGACTTATTAAAATTAACTTTTGCAAACTCGAAATCACTAATTCCTTTTAGTGACCATGCAAATTGATTTCCATCTAAAATTGTAGCTTCGGGCATTTTTTCTGCTTTCTTCAGACCTTCCTTTGTAACTTGGTATATTGCTTTTTTTCCAAAGCTTTCTTGTTTACTATTACCTACATTTGTTAAAGTAGCTCTATGAATACCTTCTAGATGTGTTAATTCAATATAGTCTCCTACTTTGACTGGAACTCTTTGCGATTCAGCATTTTGTTGTTTGTTTCCATAAATGTCTTTATTGTATACTACTTTTCCTGATGCATTTTGTACTTTAATACTCGCATACGTTTCATTAAAATAATGATGCGGTACGCCTGCTTTTAAGTCGATTTGCATTTCTTCTGTTGACTTATTGAAATTAATTTTTGCAAACTCGAAATCACTAATTCCTTTTAGTGACCATGCAAACTGGTTTCCTTCTAAAATACTAGAAGAGTCCGGGATATCTGAATTAAAACCTAAGTTATCTAATATAGATTTTAGATCAGGTAAAACACCTATTCTATCATTCCACGGATCTTGAGATTTTGTTCCTGTATTCGGATTACTTAAGATATTTCTTAATTCGGCTGGTGTATAAGGAGAACCTCGATGTTCTTTAGCAATACCTTGAATCGAAGTTGCTGCTCCAGCAATAATTGGTGAAGCACTTGATGTTCCACTAAATGTTGATGTATATAAATTTGTAGTATTTTGACTTGGATTTGCTGATGTTGTATCAACATTTTCTCCCCATCCATATACATCTAATCGACTTCCATAATTTGAAAACCATAAACGTTTATGTGGAACAGTTGATGATCCCGCCCCAACCATAATAGCACCTGAATCCTTGAAGTCTGGACTATTTCGATTTAAGATCTTTTTTCCATTACGATCTTTAAAATTATCTAAGTCGTTTGAACCATTTGCGCCAGCTTCTATAATAATAATCCCTTTATCTGCACCAACACGAATTGCATCAAAAATATCTGGATGTACTTCTACAGGTAAATATTTATCCCCATACCCATCATACGAAGCTTGTGCCTCTAATAAAAGAATATCTCCCGCTTGTAAATTATGTACAGCACTTAAAATAGCATCCGCTGTATTATAAATTCCATTATCCCTGATCTGGGATATTACTTTTACATTTGCTTTTGGTGCAATTCCAATATTTCCAATTTGATTATCTTCAGATGAAACAATTCCTAATACAGAAGTACCATGAGCTCTATGCTGGCTTATATTTTGTCCCGACATAAGCTTAATATTTTTATTGACTAAATCCTCATGGTTCAATAACCATCCATATTCCATATCCACAAAAGTTGTATCTTTCCCGTCACCACCTTTAATGCTCCAAGCATGCGAGGCATTAATTCCCTTTGGTGCCGCTTCAAGATATCCTTGATTTTGAAATCTAGGATCATCGTACGGATTAACAGATAAATCTGGTAACTGTATTTCAGGGGGTGTCAAAATTTGTTTTTCTTGTATATAAGCCTCCTCTACGAGAGGAGATGTTTCAAATTTTTTCAGTAATAATTCTATTTCTATGTTATTAGGAGCTTGTACAATATAATAATTTAATAAATTATTAGCTGATTCATTAGCAACTGATTTAGATTGTACTGATAATTTTTCAATCTCTATCGGATTTACAGATGAGAACAGACGATTCAAAGTAAATTCTGTATTTTCGGAAAATAAATTCTTTAAATTGTTATCATAATCCCCATTTTTTATTCGTTTCTCAATACCATCTTCATAAGGTAAGTCAATTTGATTTTTAAACTTTACAATTAATCTTTCTTCCTGTGAATCTCTTTCTTTGTATGTGACATTATAAGATTCAGCGTAAACTTTATTATGAATACTATCATTTTGTAGGATTAGATCTGTTCCTACAAATGTGGTCATTGCAATTGATGAAATTAGAAGCCCTTTGAATATGTTCATACTATACCCGCCAATCTATATTCTCTTGAGAATTTTTTAATGCATATAATGGTTAAGATTTTTATATAATATATAAATTTATAATTTAACTTTTGTAGTGAAATCTATGACTTTATTAATAATCCCATAGAGGTAACCTGATATATTCTTTTCTTTCCCATATACTCCTGTTTACTATTCTCAAGATTAGTAAGTGTGGCGCGTGTCTTTTCCTTTTGTGCTTCTCCCTCTATATGAGTAAACTCAATACAATCTCCTACTTTGACTGAAACGGTTTGGCTCTCAGCAGCTTGTTGTCTATTTCCTATAATTTCTTTATTGTACAAAATATTACCGGATAAATTCTGGACTTTAATGCTTGCATACGTATTAGTAAAATAAGAATGGGGTATACCCGCTTCTAATTTAAGCTGCATTTTTTCTGTTGCTTTGTTATATTCTATTTTCGCGATTTCTCGATCATTATATCCCTTTAATGACCAAGCGAATTGATTTCCATCTAAAACCGTTGTTTCTGGCATTTTCTCTACTTTCTTCAAGCCTTCTTTTGTAACTTGATATCTTGCTGTTTTTCCAATGGTTTCATTTTTGTTATTTTCAAGGTTAATTAAAGTTGCTCGCGTTTTTTCCTTTGTTGCTTCTCCTTCTATATGGGTAAATTCAATGTAATCCCCTACCTTGACGGGCACAGTTTGGCTTTCAGCATTTTGTTGTTTATTTCCCACAATTTCCTTATTGTACAGAACGTTACCAGAAGAATTCTGGACCTTAATACTCGCATACGTACTAGCAAAATAGGAATGTGGTACACCTGCTTCTAGTTTTACCTTCATCTCTTCTACCGTTTTATCATAATCTACTTTTGCAATTTCTCTATCACTATATCCTTTTAATGACCAGGCAAACTTGTTTCCTTCTAAAATTGTTGCTTCTGGCATTTTTTCTACTTTCTTCAGGCCTTCCTTTGTAACTTCGTATATTGCTTTTTTTCCAAAGCTCTCTTGTTTACTACTATCTACATTTGTAAGAGTAGCTCTATGTACACCTTCTAGATGTGTTAACTCTATATAATCGCCTACTTTGACTGGAACTTTTTGCGATTCAGCATTTTGCTGTTTGTTTCCATCAATCTCTTTGTTATAGACCACTTTACCTGATGTGTTTTGCACTTTAATACTTGCATATGTACTATCAAAGTAGTCATGTGGTACACCTGCTTTTAGATCAATTTGCATTTCTTCTGTTGATTTATTTAAATTTACTTTCGCAAATTCAAAATCTCCAATCCCTTTCAGCGACCATGCAAATTCATTACCTTCAAAAATGTTTGGAGACTCATTTTTGATTTGTACCTTTTTCTCAACAGTTTGATCAAATATATCCGTTAATACAATTTTTGCATAAGCATTTGTTGGTAATGATATAGATTGACTGATTCCATTTTGATAAGATTTAATATCATTAATTACGTTCATAGGTTGGCCCGTCATATTTTCATTGTTATAAATTTCAATTTTCCCCTTAAATTGCGGTGTACTATTTTCTTTTAGTTTCCAAGATACATTTAATTTTTCATTTTCATAATATATAGATTGGATATCAAAATCTAGTTTTCCTATTTCAGGTTGAGTAGGTTGATTTAGCGTGAATATTTTTCCTGACCCAATAGTAGACTGCGTATTACCTCCTGCTTTGACCCATACATATTCTGAAGTAGATCCTCCATCATATTGATAAGTATTATCATGCGTTCCAGAAATACTTTGATTATTCCAAGAACTCCATTGTTTATCAACTAATTTTCGGCTATAACCATTTTTTAGGCGCGCTTCTCGAACATTCTGTCCACTATCAGCCCAGTCTTCTTGAAACATTCCTAATCCATGATTAAATGCAGCATTAGCAACCGGAAAGTCCATAATTGCAATTTGATGCCATTTATTCTTTGTTACATCTTTCATCCATTGTCCAAATTTAGTATGACCATTTTCTTGCCATGAACGCATTGTCATTGTGTACCAATTGTAGTCTTTCCAACCATAAGTTGTTTGAACCTTCATTCCTGTTCCTTCTCCTCCAAAGGGTCCAGCTTGCGAATTCGGAGATAAGTATTCGGCCTTTATTGCTTCTTTAGAGGAAATTGGATCCCATAAAGCAAAATGTAAAGTACGTTTTCCATTTTCATCAAACCCACTTTGTTGTTGAAAACCAGCATATCCTCCAGCTTCACCACCTGCATTCCAGTTGTGTACAGCCCAGTACGTATAAGGTGGTGTCTGAACTGGTGACCAGTCTATACTAATAATATCTGAGGCAGGTATATTTTGGGGACTCACATAAACTGCTGGAGCAGCTGAATGTGTTGCAGCTTTAGTGTGTAAAATAGACGTTCCAAACATAGAAAACATGCTACATGCTGCGGTCATTATAATAACTTTATTAAATCTTGTCTTCGTTTTCTGACTAATCACTAATCTACATCCTTTTCTAATTTTTATTATTGAATAATAACTTAGTAGAGAAATCTATCAAAATTCAAGCAACATCCAGTAAATCTTTAAAATACTGCCCCAATTTTTTGTTGTTCTATCTTCACATCTGATTCTTACATGTTATTTGATTGTAAGTGGTTTCCATAAAGATAACGCAAATATCCAATTCGGGTCACCATTTCCTTGATGATTTTGAACCGCTTCATACACTGTCCCTTGATGTTCTACTTTATCGCCCTTTATATATGCCTTCTTTGGATCCCATTTTTCATAAGATACATTTTGATCTTTGGTTTTTACCGGAAGAATTTCACTTTGAATTGATGTATTTCCAGCTTCATCTACAGCCTTCACTGCATATTTATATTCCTTATTAGCTGTTAAGTTTTGATCAATAAATGTCGTTCCTTGTACGGTTTGAATCAATTGTCCATCTCGTAATACCTGATATTCTTTTACACCTATATTATCTGTAGAAGGATTCCATTTTAGCTCTACACTGTTAGAAGTAAGGTTACTTGCATATAATCCTTGTGGCTGTGTGGGAGCTTCTGTATCTGGTTTCGGATTAACAATTTGATTTACTTTTTTCAGGCCATCCTTTGTAACTTCATACATTACTTTTTTATCAAGGCTTTCACGTTTATTATTATCTAAATTTATTAATGTTGCCCTCTCTCCGCCTTCTAAATGTGTAAGCTCAATAAAATCGCCGGTCTTTACTGAAACTTTTTGTGTTCCAGCATTTTGCTGTTTATTCCCATAAAACTCCTTGTTATATACTACTTTACCTGATGTGTTTTGCACTTTAATACTTGCATATGTACTATCAAAGTAGTTATGTGGTACACCTGCTTTTAGATCAATTTGCATTTCTTCTGTTGATTTATTTAAATTTACTTTTGCGAATTCAAAATCTCCAATCCCTTTCAGCGACCATGCAAACTGGTTTCCTTCTAAAATATTATTTTCATTAGGCATATCTGGTTTAATTGGATTAGAATCCGTCCCCTTCCAAATCTCTGCTGTTAAAATTGGATATCCTAATGCAGCTACTTTTTGAATGGTATCATTATTTGGACGTAATCCCCACTTCTCAAAGAAAGGAATC
This sequence comes from Bacillus sp. FSL K6-1218, assembly GCF_038006445.1. Lineage (NCBI taxonomy): Bacteria > Bacillati > Bacillota > Bacilli > Caryophanales > Bacillaceae > Bacillus > Bacillus sp. FSL K6-1218. The sequence continues at coordinate 3,516,237 of NZ_JBBOVE010000001.1, forward strand.
AAATTTTGTTTGGCTACTTTTGATGCTGAAATCATAAATAATTGTTTTTTATTTTCATCAGTTTGTGGAAGTTCACTTGAAGGCATATCTCTATACAATTGATGCAATTTAGGATAGAAATCCTCTCCATACGCTAACTGTAGTTGCCAAAGCATAACAAGCTTTACAAAAACATCGCTAATTTCATCATAATTTTTATTCACTTGTTCTAGATATTGAAATGCTTTTGGATAAATTCCACTTTTCTCTAAGTTGGATGGTTGATTAAATGCTTTTTCTACAGAAAGGCTGTATATATTATTTTGTACTTCTGTCATATTATAAAACTTCCAGGGCGATTGTTGTCTCAAATGTCCTGCCTCATGCCAAGGGCCCCAGCCATCTGTTATAAATTTATTAATATCTAACACGTATTGGATTGCATCTCCTACATATGCAGTTCGATAAGAAGTCGCATACATATAATAATCGGGAGAATGATTTTCTTCTACGTAATGAACATAATGTTTATCTACTTGTTCTTCAGATAATCCAGCTACTTTGTCTTGAATTCGAGTAGCTTCATCCATCTTTTTTAAGAGTTGTACAGGATCTGTATTAGAACCCAACAAATATTTCTTAATACGTGCAGGGCTGGCCGTAATTAATACACGTTCTCCTTTTAACTCCACTGCATGTGCATTTGGATATTGGTCCAGCATGTTAATTAAATCTTGTTTCGTATGCTTTCCTAGTTCAAAGAAAGGCGTAGCCATTCCGCCTGTTGTAATTGTTGTTCGAATGGTACCACCTTGTTGTTTATTATAAAAATAAATCAGCCCCCCATTTGGAGATTGGATTGTGTTTATACCTGGTTTTAATGTAAATGATTTTATCTTAGAATCTTCTCTCCAAGAAGCATCATACGAATACGTTCCAATATATACCTGAATATCTTGATTACCTTCTACATTAATCGTTATTTGTTCATTTGGCTTTGCATATAAACCAGTTGGTTCATATGGACTAAATGCCATACTTTTTCTTTCCTGTTGTTTCAGTACCTCAACATCCCCTTTTCCTGGGACTGTAAATGTTCTATTTTCTGATTTAACTGACTTTTCATTTTGCAGTGATGTCGATAAACTTTTTTGCTGCTCCTTTTGCTCCGCAAAGACATCCGATGAAGAAATCATTCCAGTCGCAAGCATAGTTACTGTAGCAGTAGCCGCAAGTATTTTTCTAGTTTTATGTTTTGAATTATTCCCCATATTATCTCCTTCATTTTCCCTTAGTACTCTTAAGGATTTTTTGTTTTCTTCTTCATGTTTTTACAATCTAAACTATTCATACTATTTAAGTTGTATCTATTACTCTATATTTTTTCATAAACATCTCCTTTGCTTTATGTATTATTGTATATAAATGTTATTTGATGACACATTAAATAACAACTTTACGATAAACTCATCGATAACAGCTTATTATGTTTTGATTCTGTATTCTAAACTTCCATCCGATTGGAGAAATATATCCAATTGGAGAAATCAGTAAATAATTTTCAACATTTAAGGGTTGGAATCTCACAAAAAATTCATAAAACTTTTTCAATTTAAAGGTTAATTCAATTGCAACTACATTTGTTTAAGCTTCCACCTTTTTTGAAAAAAAGCATCTAATTCTACTTGAATTAGATGCTTACATTTAGTCCTTAGGACAAATATTCTAAACTATTTATGTGGTTGTAAATCTTTTTTTATTACTTCCCAGAGTGAATTATCTTGAGGCACCGGTTTACCCTCTTCATCCCATTTTATTTTTCCTGTTCCCAATTCATAATTCATCCCTGTCCATGTGTCTTCACGGAATGCATAGAATGATTTATGCCAACCTTTTTGGTTGAAGATAGAAATAAGATCTTGCATGTATTGAGTAGCTCCCGGAACAGTACGGTTAATTCCAAACTCCTCTGCAATAATTCGATTAGATGATACATGATTTTTCTTAGACCATTGTTGGATTGGCTTCAAAAATTTCTCTAATCCCTGCTTATTCCACATTACAGGTTTCTCTAAATCTCCTACTTTTACTAATCCTGGATATTGATATTCCTTATTTTGTTTTTCACCTTGACTCGTTAATTCATATGGTTCATACATATGAAATGCGTATAGTGTTTTTTTATCCTCTACTGGTTTTAAATATTTAAAGGCCCATGGAGTAGCATATAAACCTGAATCTAAAATAATCGGTGTTTCTTTGTCCACTTCACGAATGGAGTTAATCACCTTTTCATAAAATCTGTTTAAATCAGCTGTCGTTCCTTTTACTTTTGCATACCATTTCTCGTAATCTTCCGTCCAAAAATCATTATATCTATTATTTTTAGCTGTTTCTGGATGCGGTTCATTTATAATATTATAACCAATCACTGCGGGATGATCTTTTAGCTCCAAAGCAAGATCTTTCCAAAATTGACTTGCTTGTTCTTGATACCTCTCTTCTTCCCATATTCTGTCGTCATTCTTGTTATTATTAAATTGGCGCCATCGATCACCAGGTAAAGATAACATTGTAAGAACAACTTTCATTCTTTGTGATTGTGCGGCATCTAAATCCGCCTTTAATTTTTCTAAATCCTCCTTTACTAATCCCTGATAGTTATCTGCATTACCTATCAGAAAATCCTTTCCAGAAGTATCTGGTTTATCCTCAAATAGAAAATCTTTATCTTTTGCCCATTTATCAGGTGCTAAACGTACATATTCAATATTAGCTTCTTTTGCACTTTTATAGTTTTCAGGTAATGACGTACTATTCATGAAATTAGTACCCTTTCTTTTCGAATCCCAAAAACTAATTTTCGAATCGCCCTTGTGGTATGTATCAGCTCTTACATTCATTTCCTGTACTCCAAAACTCATCATGCCTAATAACGCAACAATTGGCAAAATTTTTTTCACAACTTTTCCTTCTTTCTCTTTATATTTAACACACATAACATACCTTTGTTTTGTTACAGGAATATGGCACTTTTCAAAAAAAGCCTTTTTAGTTTATAAGATCGCAGCGTATTCATAAAAATGAATGAGATAATTAGAACATTGCTTCATTTTCAAAAAAACAAAAAAGGAATCCTTTACGGATTCCTTTTTGCAATTCACTCTTTTTCAAATGGTACATTTTGCACCTACTTTTAGTATAACTTATAATTCCTATAAAATAAATAAGATTAACTGAAATTCACTTCAAATTGTGATAGAAAACATAATTAAGAAGCGCAGATAACTAAATATTATCCCTTTTATTAAATAAAAAAGATTAAATAATTCCCCCTCCAAACTAGGACCCCTTTACACTTTTTACAAATATTGCTATAATTAGATAAACCAAAGCATTACCCCATTAACAAAGGGACTCCATAATTGGAGTCCCTTTGTTAATTAGCTATTAAAAATGATAGCATGTGATTATTGTATAATTTCTTCCTTTTTTAGATCTGCATATTCTTCTACGAAATCCCATAAACCTTGCTTTTCGAAGTAAGAAATACTTTTTTCACTTCTTCTAAGAGTTTAATTGCTTCATCTTCATTAAGAGAACGTAAAATATTGAAATGATATACATACTCTTCATTTCCTAATTCCATACAAACTGCTAATCCTTTTTCAGATTGCTTTAAGAATATACAAGCTGTCCCTAATTCTTTTTCACAATAAGCAACTTTCACCTCATATCCCATTAGCCCAAAATACAAGGAATATAGATACTTATTTTACTTTCAAAGGCTGAAACCTTGCTGCATAACTACTGAAAATAAAGTGAAAAGACGTTCAAATCCATATGGATAGAACCTCTTTTCACTTTATTTCATACATATACTGATTTTTCATTTATTCATTTTGTATTGTACTTAAAAAACCAATAAATTCATCTTCATTTACAGGTTTACTGTAGTAATAGCCCTGAATTAGATAACATGCATTACGTTGTAACACTGTTAATTGTTCTTTCGTTTCTACCCCTTCTGCTATCACTTTCATGTTTAAAGTATGAGCAAGTGAAATAATGGTTTGTATAATTTCACCTCCATCAGTAGAAGTTCCAATCCTATTAACAAATTCTCTTGGAATTTTCAAAGTATCAATTGGATAAAGAGGTAAATACGCTAATGAAGAATAACCTGTACCAAAATCATCAATTGATAAATGTACACCAAATGATTTTAATGCTTTTAACTTTGATAAAGTTTCTTTTTCATCTACCATGGCGATTCGCTCTGTTAATTCCAAATTAATCGAATTAGCAGGTACTCCTATCTCTTCTATGGTATATATAATGGTTTGAACAAAATCTTTCTGTTCAAACTCTATAGCTGATAAATTTATCCCCATCTTTAGATTTGAAAAGCCCGCAGAATGCCATTCTTTCAGTTGTCGACACGCTTTCTGTAACGTCCACTTCCCAATTGAAATAATCTGCGCCGTTTCTTCTGCGATAGGTATAAACTCAAACGGAGAAATCAGCCCAAGTTCTGGATGTTGCCAACGTATTAAAGCCTCTGCACCAATAACCTTACCTTCCTTACTGTCAATTTGTGGTTGATACAATAAAAACAACTCATTATTTTCAATTGCATTTGGTAAATCCTGTTCTAATCGTAATCGACGGGTTACTTTTTGAGATAATGTCTCGTCATACATACAAACAGCATTGTTACCTTTTTCCTTTGCGCTATACATAGCGATATCAGCGTGTTGTAAAAGTGTAGTAGTATTTATTCCTCCAAATGGATACACTGCTATTCCTATACTAAGAGATAAGTAAAAACTATGCTGATTTACTACGAATGGTTCTTCAGTTATAAGAAATAGAGTTTTACACAAATTCAATAGCTGTTGCTCTGTTTGGTTATGGACAATGATTGCAAACTCATCACCACCTATTCTTGCTAGAGGAATTGTCGGTGAAAGACATGTCCTAAAACGTTTGGCAACTTCTTTTAAAACCCTGTCACCAATGGAATGGCCCAGTGTATCATTAATAGTCTTAAAGCGGTTTAAATCAATATACAGGAGCCCAAATTTATCCTGTGTTTTTTGCACACGCTTAATGGATCTATCTAATTCTTGTTGGAAGAATATACGATTTCCAATCTCCGTCACCGTATCATGGAATGCAAGGTAATTTATCTCATCCTGTTGTTGTTTCATCCTCGTTATGTCTTTTACCATTACATAACTCCCAAAAGTTTGACCTTCTATCATAATAGGAACTATAGTGACATACCAAAACAGCATGTCCTTCTCATTGTTATTTTTCACACGCAACTGTAGTGAAGATGAACTACATCGTCTCCCTTTCTTTATAGCCGCTTCCAATTCAGATTTATCTTCATCTAAAAAAATAGAGAAGCACTCTTTCCCTATTAATGCAGCACTGTCTTTTCCTAATAACATACTTCCAGCCTGGTTTATATTTAATACGATACCAGTTGAATCAATCGTTAAAATAGGATCCGGATGATACTCATATAATGACTTAAATCTTTCTTGATTTTTTACCAAATCATTAGATTTGTTTATTAAATCCCTTGTTCTTTGAGATACTGTTTGTTCTAATTGATTATTAAACACTTTTAATGTTTCAGTTAAATCTTTGTTTTGCATTCGTACAATTGTATGACGAATCAGTACAAATACAAAAGCAATACAATTTCCCGTAATCAATGTAGCTGAAGACGTTTGCTCTTTCAAAGTAAAGCCAATTAAGATTGCAACTGCAAGATAAGGGAATATGCCAAGAAGTTTCTCTCCAAATGTCGGATTAATAATAAAATAATTTCTTTTAGAAGAAGCATCCTTTGGAATTGTAGCAGCAATAGCAATAAATAATAGGAAAACTCTATACAAACACCTTAAAAATATAACTGAACGCTCTGACAAATCGCCTTGTAAGTAAAAATACAAATAGTCCGTAATAGCTAATCCAGTTAATACTAGGATAAAAATATACAATTTGCTTTTTGCATTGAAAATAGCAGGTCGAAAGTTTAGTGTAACTCCAAGTAATAGAAGCAATAAATCTATAATCGGAAAAATAAATGAGAGAAAAACATCTCCAATTGATAAGAATAAGATATTTGCAGAAGGTTTATTAAATAAATACCACTCTAATGTAAAAATAGCAGTAACAACAATGCATAAATCACAAAGTAAATATGCTTTCTCCCATTTATTACATTCCATCATGATTTTATAAAAGAACGCAAAGAGAAAGAAGAATAAGAAAAGCAACAAAAATACATCAGAGATATTAAAATTTTTTATTGGTAATTCTACATTAAGTACTTGAAAAGTAGATATGAAATTCCCTATCAAGAAACACCCTATCGCAATAATAATGCAAACCCAGAATACTCCTAACTTAATTTTTCTGGATAATATAGAATACAGTAGTGAGATAAATACAGTAGTTTCAACAACTAAAGATGATAGTCGGATATTAAAATCTGATACGAAATAAAGACTTGGAAAAACAAATATAAATATAAAGCAAAAGCTTATATAAGCTATTAAAGCCAATATCAATACATAAAATTGCATATATGCATGTTTGCGCAATGGACTCACCTTCTTGAGTTTTTTCTATACTTTTATTAAAAAATGTCTTGATAGTGGCACAGCTCCTACTAAATTTAAATGTGTGCTACCTATTATCCATATTATGACCTTTTTAAAAGATTTCTTTCTACATACAACAGTCTTGTTAACTTTTTGTAGATGTTTACAATTATCAATACTGAGGATTCCAAAAAGGGTAAGCTGAAAAATGTAGTTTTTTAAGTATTTGCGCATCGTAAATTTGGCGGGTACAACTTATCCACTCTTTAAATATGAGATATAATCTAATCCTCTATTGGATTATAGTTAGTTGCTACCTGTCACACTTAAAAAGGAATGAAAATATACTATCATTAACATAGCAATTCGAATTAGTTTACGGAACCAACTGTAACTATTATAGTTACGACAAAGGTTGATGTCAATTTCATATCCTCCCTTTTTAACGGACAAAAGACATGACCTATTGAACAAAAATTTGATGTTTATAAAAAGAGAGGTAAAATTTTATCTCCTTACTCAAAGAATTATAAATGATCTAGGATTAGATGAAATTGAAGCTAATATTGCATCTCCCTAAAAAGAATGTTACTCTAAAAATAGAATTATGAAAGGAATGATGGATGAATAATGATTAACTAATTTATATTTTAAGTTGAATTTTATAACTTCAAACTACAAAATATAGGGTTAGTCTATCCATTTTTAAAATTCAGTTCATACTTTATTTGTCATGATTCAAATGATTAATAAGTACTTATTAAGTATAGACGAAAGACTAATCCTTCCGATTACAAATTGGGGGATTTTTTTATTCCCGTTTAGCTTAGTTGAAACTTACTAATTGTTAAATGTACTTCACAAATAAAGGAGCGAGAAAAATGAGTACTTCAGACACTATTGTTACACATGTAATGCTCTATATAAGTCGTTAATATCCATCAAACTTATATAGAGGAATTAAAAAATGGATGGATGTTCCGACTTTATATGAAACGTTTCGATATATAAAGGAGGAATTATTATGTCAATGATAAAGGTCCAAGACTTAACTTTTTCATACCCAGGTAGCTTTGATAATATTTTTGAAAGTGTAAACTTCCAAATAGATACGGATTGGAAGCTAGGATTTATTGGTAGAAACGGACGAGGTAAAACGACATTCTTTAATTTATTGTTAGGGAATTATGAGTATAGCGGGAAAATCCTTGCTTCGGTAGAATTCAATTACTTCCCCTACTCTGTTTCAGATAGGAACAAATTCACTCATGAAATCCTTGAAGAAATTTGCCCCCAAGCCGCAGATTGGGAATTTCTACGTGAGATATCCTATTTAAATGTTGATGCTGAGGTCATGTACAGACCATTTAAAACATTATCAAATGGGGAACAAACAAAGGTGTTGCTTGCTGCACTGTTTTTAAATGCGGGTCAATTCCTATTAATTGATGAACCAACAAATCACTTAGATACAGATGCACGAAAGATAGTCTCTAATTATCTAAGGAAGAAAAAAGGATTTATTTTAATTTCACATGACAGAATCTTTTTAGATGGGTGCGTTGACCATATCCTATCTATTAATAGAGCAAATATTGAAATTCAAAGTGGTAACTATTCTTCTTGGAAGTTAAATTTTGATAGACAGCAAGAGCACGAGAAGGCTACAAATGAGCGTCTACAAAAGGACATAGGGAGATTAAAACAGTCTTCCAAGCGTTCAGCAAGTTGGTCTCATGACGTGGAAGCTTCAAAAAATGGAACGAGGAATTCAGGCTCTAAGTTGGATAAGGGGTTTGTAGGACATAAAGCAGCCAAGATGATGAAAAGAGCAAAAAACCTTGAATCAAGGCAACAAAAAGCTATTGAGGAAAAGTCAAAATTACTAAAAAATGTGGAAAAAACTGAGTCATTAAAATTGGAACAATTGCAATTTAAATCAAATGAATTGGTTACTTTGGTTGACGTGTCCGTTAAGTACAATGACCAAATTGTGAATGAGCCGATTAGCTTCATAGTTGAACAAGGTAACCGAATTGTACTTGATGGAACGAATGGGAGCGGAAAAAGTAGTATCCTAAAACTAATTCTAGGACATCCGATACAGCATACAGGCTTAGTTACTTTAGGTACAGGACTCATCATTTCCTATGTTCAACAAGATACTTCTCATTTGAAGGGGTCGCTATCAGACTTCATTGAAGAGCACAAGATTGATGAAACCTTATTTAAATCCATCCTAAGTAAGATGGACTTTGACCGAATTCAATTTGAGAAAGATATATCTCATTATTCTGGTGGACAAAAGAAAAAACTGCTTATCGCTAAAAGTTTATGTGAAAAAGCCCATATATATATATGGGACGAACCACTAAATTTTATAGATATCTATTCCCGTATGCAGATTGAAGAACTTATTCAACAATTTAATCCCACAATGGTTATTGTTGAGCATGATAAAGCATTTCAACAAACAGTTGCAACAAAAACTATATCTATGTAGCTCAAAACGAATACTTGAAAATATAATCATTAACCTGAGTCCTTGAACTATAAAAACCTTAATAACGTGTTGAAAAAAGCCTAATTTCTCTACAATACATTGAGAAATTAGGCTTTAAATAGTAATAATAGAATTCGTAAATACTGAATAATTTACACGTTAGGTTTATCTGTTAATGCAGTAACAATTCTGTCCACTAAGTCTTCTGGCATCCATTCATGATTTGTATCGTTCGTTTCATTTGGCCCTAAAGAATCAATAAACTTTTTAAACTTGGGAAATAAAACAATAGAAGTGATCCAATGTATCGTATGATTTATGGAGAAGAAATGAAAAACTCCTTGCTTTTCACCCTCCTGTAATATTTCTTTTAACTGTTCAAAATTACCTATGAAATACGGTTTAATCTTTTCTAATCGTGCACTTTCCTTAATAATCTCCTCATATGCCAATGATCCAATTTCAGGGTTCTCTTTTATATGTGTAGTAAAAACCGTTAAATATTCTCTAAGGGCATCGATAGGTTTAAATTGATTCTTCTCAAGAAAATTGGGTAGCTCATTAGCAAGACCATATTTCTTAAATACCTCATAATATAGGTTTTCTTTCCCATTAAAATAGTAAGAAGCCATAGCAACATTCACTTTCGCTTCTTTTGCGATTTCTTGTATGCTCGTACCTTCGTAGCCACGCGCTCCAAATTTTTTCTTAGCAGCCTTTAAGATATTTTCCATCGTCTGCTCTCGAGATTTCCCCATTTCACACACCTCAAATAGTATATATTTCACTTCAAAAACCCAATAAGGACTTTGAATAGAGTATCTTTTTAATGAAATTTAATTATATATTTAAAGTGGTAACTTAACAACCGATGAAGTTCTGATTACTTTAAACAATATCCCCTTGTGTAGCATCAATAGCTTTCAAATACTTTACGCTCTTTTCTAATTGAGTAAAAGAATAGACAAAAAACATCTAATTTCATCTTAATTTCGTGTGCGAATAAAAACATAATAAGGACCAAAGTTTATCCATTTTATAGATAAACTTTGGTCCTTTCATTACATTATATAGATTTAAAATAAAGTGAAACTTTAATCAGTGGGGGTTTTGTTCATCACCCACTGATTATTAGTTGAACCAATCGGGCTGCCCGTTAATGCGGGATAAACTAGTATACTCGTATCTTGATGAGATAATTATCCATCAATCGTTCATCATTTTCTGACTAGATCTGTTTAATCTCGATATAAGGTCCTTTAATGTTTAATTTGTTAATATCATTAGATATATTGCCTACAGTTGATTTTTCATTAAAAGTATAGACCTTTTCACCATTTACAAAGATACCCCAATTTTTATCTTCATAACTGATACCATAACCAGCATTGCTAGACGTAGCTTTGAGTTGATTTCCATTCATTGAAAGAGATAATTTCCCTTTTCCTTTGTTAAGTTTATCATTCACGCTGTTGATACTATTCATTTGTTCTTCAAGGGCTTTTTGGTTATCAAGAGTAACTTGATGGTTTTTCCAGTCTAATTTATAGTGGTTCGTAAAGAATTCATTATATGTATCTTTATTATTTGTTCCCCACCATTTTGAACTTACCCACTCAATATTGTACTGATCTGAAATTCTACGATTTGTTATTTTTAAATCTGATGTAGTTTCTGTTTTATCAGCAGTAATAACCGCTACTACGTTTGGAGAAAAACCATATCCTGTTAAAGCTGGTACTGTATCTTTTGAAACAAAATTATTCGTTCCTTCATTATAACTACGTGATTTCATAAATAGTTGATTACCATAGAAAGTATTGAATGAATCACGATTATAAATTCCCCACTCTGGGAAATTAAATGATTGGAATCCTACTTTCCAATTTAATTTTTTATCTGTGTGAGTCTCTAATACCGTTTTATAATCTACTTGATCATAAGATACACTTTCTTTCCAAGCAAAGCTACCTGTGATACTTGCATCGGCATTTGGCCCTTTATCATTTACTCCTACTTTAACACTTCCACCAAGTGTATACCCTACCTCAGAAGTGACCTTTGCTGAAGTCATTGTATTAACTGGGGCAGCTTTATGGAATTGAGCACTATCACCACTTGTTATTTCTGCTTCAGTATGATAAGCTGATGGCCATTTTAAGCCTGCGTTATAGTACCCGCTATTAACTGTATATTTAGCATCTATATTACTACCATCAGTGGTAACAATTGCAATCTTTTTATCTGCGTAAGGATCCTCAATAAAAGAAACCTTTATCGAATTTTTGATATTCTGCTTCATGTCATAAGTAGTTTTAAAACTATTATAGACCTTCCCACCATTTTGAAGATTTTCTACAGTTCCTTTAGAATCTGCAAATGCAGATGTTGCTTGTAAACTAAATGATCCAGACATAATAACGGACGCTACCGCAACGCATTTAGCTATTTCTTTTGCTTTTTTCATACAGACAGCCACTCCTTCTTAAACATTTAAAAGATATAAATATATTATTTCTAGTTCACAAAAATAGAGATAGATTCATAGCCATACAATATAGAAATTCATTAACTTTTATGACACTAACTAAAAACACCTGTTTCACTAATCTTCCTCTCACTATCATTGATAACTATTATCAACATTATTTAAACATAAAATAACGATTTAAACAACAATTTTAAATACAAATTTAAAATTGTTGTTTAAAAAAACACAAAAAAATTATAGAATTCTTCATTTCGAGAATTACTATATTTTCAATTACTTATTACAGCCTATATTCAGATACATTATTTCCTTTCCATTCATAATAATCTAAAATTCCTTCATAAATGGCTTCTGCTGCAATTTGTCTGCCATCTTCCGTAGATAATTTACTGTAATCAATACCATTATCTATAAACGCCAGTTCCGTCAACACAGCTGGCATGTCATTTTCCCTTATTACATGAAGGTCTCCATGTTTAACTCCTCTGTCTCGTGTTTGAAGTGCCTCTACTAAACGTGTTTGAATTTTTTCTGCTAAAACACGACTTTCTTCCACATGAGGATTTGTTTTTTCGGATTTAGAAGATTTATAGTAATATGTTTCTGTCCCTTTTGCATTACCATTAAAAGCATTTGCATGTACGCTTATAAAGATATCACCCTGATTTTTCTTAGCAAATTTAACACGTTCCTGTAAAGAACTTTTTTGATCATGTCCTGGTCTATTATCAGATTGACGAGTTAATAAAACTGTAAATGGTGTATGCTTTTCAAGTAATTGTTGTAGACGTAAAGAAGTGTCTAGTACAATCTTACTTTCAGGTAATCCCTTTGTGGATTTCCCAGGATCTTCGCCACCATGTCCAGGATCAATAATGATTGTTTTACTTTCTAATGGATTTTTGGAACGATGTTGCATCATATCTGTTTTTGCAGTAAGTTGAGCAGCTTCAGCACGTGTTATAAATCTATTTGGTTGCCAACCGTTCTCAGTACCATTGGAAATTTTCAAACTGATTAAAATATTGGCATATTTTTCTCCCCAATGCCCTTTTAAATCTTCAAATTTAACCTGCTCATTATGATTTGCTGCGCTTTGTAGTTTATATGCATTTACTAGCATCGTAGCCATAGCAGCGCGAGTTACTTTTCCGGATGGATTGAAGATCCCATTACCCTCACCTTTAACAATACCAGCTTTTTCAGCAGCAGCAATATACGGAGTAGCCCAGTGGTTTTGTGAATCTGTAAATGATGGTTTTGCATTAGAGTCAATTTGTATACCTAAAACTTTTGTCATAATTTTTGTAGCCGAAGCTCTGTCTAATGAGTCATTTGAACCGAACGTTCCGTCTGGATAGCCATTCAATACCTGTTTATTAACTAAATAATTAACGGATTTGTCCGCCCATGCAGGAACATCTGGGAACTTATGAGTATTTGCAAATGTATTAGATGAGTAGGATAATAGACTTCCAGCAAGAATTCCTGTAGCAATTAATTTGTATTTCAAAATGTAACACCTCTATCAAGTTATTACAATTTGGTAAATATATCATTTATAATTAATCTTTAAATAATACGACCTTGAATAAAGAATAGATTAAGTTGTTTATATTACTATATAGCAGATAATCAATTTAAAATCGGACTATTGCTCCAAAAATAATCCTCGGACATACACTTATAGATAAAGATTATTAAATATACTCACCAACATTGTGTAACCAGTATAGTTACTTATACATACGAGTGTCAATTAAAATAACCTTACAATTTTGTAAGATAACCACCTTAATAGTAAATCAAGTAATTATTAAATAATATAAATAGTTACTAGATATAATAAAATAACAATCTTAAATTTTGAACAAAGACTAATTGTTTTGATAGGAAAATAACTTATAACAACCACATTTTTAACAATGCTTTTGAATCCTACTTTACTCTATAATTCTCTGTTATAACCCAACGTGAATGCTCCTATAATATAGTCAATTGCTGCAATGAATACTACAACTTATAATATTGGATTCCCTCAAAAACATCTCTAGAAACCACCGAAAGTAGCCTTTATTAATACACCCACACAATCCATCTTTTCACTCTCTTAAGACATCCTCAAATTTTACAAGGAATGAAAAAAGAAGAGGGATACCTTCCCTCTTCACCAAAAAAATTTAAAAACACCTTAATTTATATCCCTGCCTTTTACAATCTCACGTCTATTGATAGCCCGTTTAATTCTTCAATTCTATTTTCATAGATTCATGTATTCTTCTAAAGTCTGCTTTTGTTCATATATATTTTCAGCAATATCTCCTACATAGCGAATATGCCAAGGTTCATATGCATAACCTGTAATACTTTCCTTCCCCTTAGGATAACGAATGATAAACCCTGCACGATGCGCGTTTTCTTTCAGCCATTTTCCTTCCTTCGTATTAGCAAAGGATAGCTCTAATTCATTGTTCGCACTTTTAGAAGAAACATCCATTGTTAACCCTGTTTGATGTTCGCTATGTCCTGGTTTTGCCGAGAAGCGATCTGTATGCTCTTGTCCTTTTCTTTTCACATTGTTTGCATACAGTCGTTGTTGATAGTCATAGGAACGAAATCCCGAAACAGCATTTAACTGAATCCCCTCCTGCTTTGCTAAATCAAATAACTTTTCCAGTGCTTCTGCCGCCTCTTTACGGAGGTGGCTCTTTTCTACCGTTCCACTAAATGCGAATGGTACATTTGGTACAACTAAATCCTCTGGTTTATAGTCTTCGGGTAATCCATATTCCTTATTAACTACAGCCTGTATACTAGCAAAAGAACTTTCATTGTATTTTGATTGCCCTTTTCCTCTACTATCTTTCTCTTTATTTATGGAGTTTTCACGAGATTCATAGTTCGTCTTATCTGGTTCTTTACCAATAGATTGATTGTTGTAAATTATAAAAATACCTAACATCATAATTACACAACTGAAAATCCCTACTAATTTAAGTCTCATTATTCATTTCCTTCCTGCAAATCTTACGGTTTCTCGTTCATAATATCTCAACCATATCAAATTCATATTAATTTGAAGTGAACTTTTGTTCTTAACATATTTCCTAATAGAAAGACTGTATATCCTTCTATTTGTTTGACATCATTAAGATGCTCACAAATATAAATAAATTCTATTCCTACATATAGATAAAAAATCTAAAAATTTATATAATAAGATTAAAAGTGTAGCATATTATTATTGAAGGGTCTTGGTATAATGCTAGGCATTAATGTAAAAAAAACAAATGAAGAGTTAATTATTTCATGGCAATTGGCGGAGATTACAATTCCATTACGTGATGTGATTGAGGTTACCGAAGATGCTACCTATGCTGGTGTTGAAGACGTAGATGTAATACGTATTGGAACAGCTTATGGGACAACAGACCGTATTTTAATTAAAACAGTAAAACAAAATTATGTATTATTTACTACAAATAAATTTGCTATTTTAAATGCCATTCAGACTTAAATATAGGAGTCTTCTTGGCTAAAATGATAAAAATAAGCACATCTTGTTATAAAAACAGATGTGCTTATTTTTAATTTCTATGCATTTTTACGTTTTAAGAAAATAACTCCACCCACAATTAACAGTAATGCGCCTGCAGCCATAGAGATCCAACTTGTAAGATTAGTACCTGTTTGCGGTAACCACCCAATTTGAGATTGAATTTCTTTCTTAGGTTGTGGTTGTTCCTTTACTTGCTCGTTAGGTTGCTCTGGTGTTGGAGTATTTTCATCCGAATTCGGCTGTTCTGGTTTAGGTTGTTCCGGCTTTACCTCCTTAAATTTCACTGTTTGTCCCTTATCTTCAATTTCAGCGTGAATAGCTACTAATATATTATCTTGATACAGTTCTTCAAATACTACTACTTCTTTACCTTGTAATGCAGAAGCATTACATGTGAAATCTAGTGTGATAGAACCATTCTTCTCTTTAGCAGTAAACTTAGATTCTACTGTTACTTCTTTACCATCAACTAATAATGGCTTGTTTGTTGCTTTATCCATTAGTTTACCTTTTACAACGTACTCTTTACCCACGATTAAGTCTTTGTATTCCACTTTATCTTGGATTGTTACAGATTTAGAAGCGTCTAACTCTTTAGAACCATCAGCTTTATTTGTAGCTGTCGTTTTAATAGAAGGTTCTACAAATCGAACTGTTTGACCTACATCGTTAATGTCAGCATGAGTTGCAATTACTTGCCCTTCATGTAATAAGTCTTCAAACACGACTACTTCTCTTCCTTGCTGTTCAGCACCAACAAAAGTAAAGTCTAATGTTACAAAACCGTTCTTTTCTTTTGCAGTAAACTTCGTTTCAGCTGTTACTTCTTTTCCATCAATTAATAATGGTTTGTTAATAGCTTTGTTCATAAGTTTACCTTTTACAGTGTACTCTTTACCTACAACTAAGTTAGTATACTCCACTTTGTCTTGAATAGTGATAGAATCCTTTGAATGAATCTCTTTTCCACCATCAGCTTTGTTTGTAGCCTTCGTTTTTACTGATGGCTTAACGAACTTAACTGTTTGACCTTTATCATTGATATCAGCATGTGTCGTAACAACTTTTCCGTCTTTCAGTAACTCTTCGAATACTACTACTTCTTTTTCTTCTAAACCAGTTGCATCAAAAGTGAAATCTAGTGTAATAGAACCATTTGCTTCTTTTGGTGTAAACTTCGTTTCAGCAGTTACTTCTTTACCATTTACAACTAATGGTTTATTAGTCTCTTTATTCATTAATTTCCCTTTTAAAGTGTACTCTTTACCTACTTGTAGATCTTTGTATTCCACTTTATCTTGGATTGTTACAGACTTAGACGTGTGCATTTCTTTTGTACCATCTGTTTTATCAGTAGCTGTTGTTTTTATTGAAGGAATCTTTTCATCTTTGACAATGTGTTTAATGATTTGACCATTCTCTTTAATTTCAAAAGAGAACGTTTCTTCATTTAATACATAACCTTTTGGTGCAACAGTTTCTTTATATGTGTATTTTCCAAATGGTAACTTTTCAAATTTAGCGATTCCTTTATCGTCTGTTTTTCCTTTTACTACTTCTTTTCCTGCTTCGTTATAAATCGTAAATTCTGCATTTGGAAGCTTGTTATTTCCATCAGCTACATCTACCTTTGTAATTTCTAGTTCACCTTTGATAAGATGATTAACTGCCAATAACTCAATAATCTTTCCATGCTCCTTTATTTCGAACATAATCGGTTCTTTAACAAGAACATAACCATTTGGAGAAGCCTTTTCTACAAATGAATATTTACCATACGCTAAATCTTTGACGTTAATTTCACCATTTTTATCTGTTTTATATTCACCAATTACTTTTCCACTTGCATCTTTTAGCTCGAATTCTGCACCTTCTAATTTTTTACTAATATCTTCATTATCTACTTTAAGTAATTTTACACTACCTTTTACTTCTGTATTTTCCACTGTAAAAGTAAGTGTTTTATTGTGCTCCTTAATTTCAAAAGGATACTTTGTTTTATTTCCAATATATCCATTAGGTGTTTGTGTCTCTAAGAAATAATATTTACCATACGTAAGACCTTCAACGTTTGCAATTCCATTTTCTTTTGTTACTACTTTTTTCACTTCTTTACCATCTTCAGTGAAGACTGTGAATTCAACATTTGGTAAAACCTTTCCTGAATCACTAAGCTTTTTAATTTCGATGTTACCTTTTACTTTGTTATTTACTATTTGGACAGCTCCTGTTTCTCCTGTCTTAACTTCAATAGTTTGTGGTTTATCATCTGAAACATAGCCTGTTGGTGCTTTAATTTCTTTTAATGTGTAAGTACCAATTGGTAAGTTGTTTAATTCTGCCATACCATCAGCACCAGTCGTGATTTTTCCAACTGATTCATTATTTGCATTAAAGACCTCAAATACTGCACCAGCTAAAACTTCTCCATTTTCTCCAACCTTTTTAATTTTTAAAGAACCAGCTGCTTCCCAGTTTACTGCAAGATCACTACTAAGCTTTTCTTCATTTCTTTCTAATAGTACTGTAGCATTCTGAACAGTATCCGTACCACGGTAAGCAATTGCTTGAACTTTAGTTAAATTAGCAGCAACACTTAAATTAAATTCACCCGTTTTTGTATTCTTAGGAATTTGGATACGAAATTTTTCTCCAACTGAAAGCTGATCTTTCACTTCTCCATTTTCACTAACAATTCTAACTCCATTAGGTGCATTTTTCGCTACTACCTTATAAGAACCACTCTTAGCATTTGTTTGTACTGTATATAGATTTGTTTCGAAGAATTCACCCTTTAATTCTGCTTGTTGCTTTTCAGCAGGAATCACATTCATAAAAACATCTTGAGTCTCTTCACTATTGTTAGCATTACTAATAATAGCCTTAGCTGCTTTTTCAACATTTTTATTCTCATGTTTTAATTCATTTACATCAAGTTGACCTAATGCATTCCAAACCGCAAGTTGCGTTGCATAATGCGCCTCATTTTTATTAGCTACTCCCAGCTGTTCTATACTTTTTTGCGGGAAACCATTTAATAAGACTCTATATACTACATTATCTGTTTCCCCCATTTCAGGAAGATCTTCACCATTTGGTGATTTTAATCCAAGAGTTAAGCAATAAGCAATTTGACCACTTGAATTTTTAATAAATTCAGTTCGAATGTACTTACCTAGACTATTACTATAACTCCAGTCCATTGAATATTTCTCATGCGTCATAACCTCTGCACTAGCCCTAGGTAAAAATACATTAAGGAATAATGCCAGTACTGATAATAATGTAAAAACTCTTATAATGACTCTCTTACCCAATTTTGTAACCTCCCTAGAATAAATTAATCCGAGTATATATCGCAATATCTAAAACATTCACGATCGACCCGATTATCATTATAAAACAATAAATTACAAATATTAAATAATTTTAATAAAATAGTCAAAAAATTTACACATTTTATTATTTATCAAGTTTTTTAACGAATTTACTATATACAAATTCTAAAACACGCCTACAATTTAAAATACAAATATGTATGTTAAATATATAAATAGCAATTCCTTTGCTCCAGTTATTAATCTTCTATTAAGCTTTCCCCTATTAAAAATAGCCTTTTCATTTTCTTGTTAATCCGCGTAATTTATACACCTCTTTTAATCTATTAATTCTCTATTACGCTCCTTCATTTAGATATAAGGGTGACTCTTCATTCAAAGAATAAAGTAAAACTTTATTCAGCCCGATCCCCACCTAACTTCTTTGCTTCCGCTAAATTTTGAGGTGGGGGTCTTACTGCCAGTTAATGCGGGATTAAATGTTTATTATTTCTATAACTTAGCCTAATTTTAAATGTATAACCTAAAAATAATTACTAAAAACCACTCATATAAGGGTGGTTTTTCTATTCCCCATATAATTTAGCTGAATGTTACATCATCTTTATTTTAATATCTTTTATAGTAGACATTCTCTCGTTAATACAAACTAGTAGATTAGCGATGGAAATATCAAAATATATTTAAAGGTGGTTGGAAGTAATTGTTTTCTGTTTAATAACAAAAAACGAGCACCCTCTCAAATTAGATAAGGTGCTCGTTTTCATTTTTATCGGTAATTCTCAATTCAATTTAGCTTCTTTCCGATAAGTAAAGATTAAATTAACTTAAAAGCAAAGCGTTTTAATTTTAATTCATAGCTCTTACTGAAACTTGGAATTTCCCCTTAGAACCATCATCATTTGAAACGTAAATTTTATATGTTCCAATCGGTAATGGAGATAAAGCATTCCGTACATTTGTAACATTAATTTGTTGTTCTCCAGGTTTTATATAACCACCAACAATTAGCTCTGTATTTGGACCTTTTACACTATATCCCATTGTATTTTGACCATTATTTTTCATAGAGAAGCTTAAGTCAGTACTCCCATCATATACGAAAGAAGTTACAGCCTCTCCACTATAATCCATTGTTTGGGTTAATAATAAGTCTGCAGAAACATGTTCAACTACATGAATTGGATCATTCGTTTTGTGTACTTCTTCAGCATAAGTATTATTCCCTAACACACCAAGTGTTAATGCTGAAACTACTCCACAACTAAGCACTAGTTTATTTAACTTCATTTTAAGTTCCCCCTTGATGTTTGTATTCTATTACAATCATACATCCTTTTTTAAGTGCGTTTTTATGTAATAATTCATATCTATAAATCTATATATCTTACCTTTCCGCCTTAATGGTTATTGAGAAACCCACATAGATAAAGCTACAATATTACGCTTCATAAAAAAAATGTAAATTTTAAAGTCTTTTTCTAACAAAGTTTTATACGATTAAGTACCAAAATCCTCAAATAAATAGCATTTCTATTTCAGATAAAATGTACTAATAAAATTTTTCTAAAATTTCACTTTGTAATTTGATATATTCCATGTTAATATAACGAAGGCTACAAAACAGGAGTCACCACGCATATCATTTTCACAGAATATTCATACTTAAAATAAATCTTATATTATCAGTAACTAAATCCAAATTTCACCTATTAAAAAGTTAGTTTATAATTTCATATGTACATAAATTTAAATAGATTTTTTCTATTTTCCTTATCAATTTTAATACAAGTAATATAACAGCACTTTTCAAGTACCCTTCCTTTTTAGATAAAAAGTCTACTAATACTAAACATCTATGTCCAACTCATACATAATTTTACTTACAAACTATCGGAGATGCAAAACTATGGGAATTTCTACTCTTTTATTAAATACCTTTATTATAATAATTTGTATCCTTAGCTATCACGTATTTTGGCTAGAATTTAAAGAAAAAACAACATGTAATAATATGTTATTTTCTATCCTTTCCTCCATTGCTATTATTTTTTGTATGACTTTTCCTTTTCATTTACATGTGGGATTTATTTATGATTTACGTTTTATTCCTATAATATTAGTTTTTCTATATGGAAATACAAAAAACATTGTTTTTATAGGAATTTTATATCTTTCTTATCGGTTTTACTTAGGCGGAAATGGCGTTCTTCCATCATTTATTATCTTTACTATTATTTTTGGTATAACAATGCTCTTTCGTTACTTATTACCTATGTATGTTAAAGAAAAAAAAGTATTATTAAGCTTACTCCTTATTTTAGTATGTACAGCTTCACTTTCTATTTGCGGTATTGTAACTCAAATAAATACAGGAGGGAAAATAGACTCTACTCTCATAGAATTTTTATTAAATTACATAATCATTAATATTTTCACAGTATTATTAGCAGTTTATTTAATAGAGGGAATGATCGAGAAATATAAAATGAAAGAAAAGCTACAACGGGCTGAAAAATTTTATATAGCTAGCGAACTAGCAGCGTCAATTGCACACGAAATCCACAATCCACTAACCACGGTACATGGATTCACTCAATTATTAAATGAAAAACATGCCTCTAAGCCATCTCAGGATCAGTACTTAGAAATCATGTTAATTGAAATGCAGCAAATACAATCTACTATTAATAACTATTTATCTTTAACCAAATCACAGAACACCCTAAAAGAGAAAATAGATATTAATCACATTTTAAATCAGGTGAAAGATACTATTTCACCACTCGCTCTATCATACAAAGTTGAAATCAAACAAAATAGTACAGATTCCTTTTATATAAATGGGGACCCCGAAAAATTCAAACTCTGTCTAAACAACATCATCCAAAACGGAATTGAGGCTATGAAAAATGGTGGATTATTACAAATAAATATACAAAAAGTAAAAGAAAATATCATAATTGATATTATTGATTCAGGAATTGGGATGTCATCTCAACAAATAAAACGAATTGCTTTGCCATTCTATTCAACAACAGAAAAAGGAACCGGGCTTGGTACTATGATTGCTTATAGTATTATTAAAGAATTAAACGGAGATATAGAGATAGAGAGTGAATTAGGTAAAGGGACACGCTTTTCTATTAGTATCCCTTGCTAATGTGATAAAAATTTTCTGTTTAGTTAATTACATAAATGAATTTTAAGAATCCCGCTAGTTAGCTTACTTATTAATTATCTTAAATTCATGTGCGTTAATTAAAAATAATAAGGATCAGAGCTTATCTATTGTTACAGATACACTCTGATCCTTTAGTTTAATTACATGAAACGCACTTAATATTTATAACTTTTCTTACATCGTGATGAAATAATAGTTCATCGATCTTATCTCATTTACTGATTAGATTGGTTTAATGTAAATATAATATCTCTCGATACTTAATTTGTTATTATCATTAGGGACATTTCCTGCAGTTGTTTTTTCATTAAAGTACAGACCTTGTGCCATTTATTGAAAAAGGCAACTCCCTTTTTACTACTTCACTTCCACCGTATAGTTCCCTGTCCCCCCACCATACTGATACACATGTAAATAATACTTACCTGGATACGTGTAGTAACTACCTACTAGTTTATTCCCTTGTTGCTGAGCATACGTAACATAATTATTTAAATCTGCTTCAGAATAAAGTATCCAGTTCATTCCGATATTATTTTCATTCGTTACGTCAATTTGAAGGTTTTTAGCAGTCTCCACATTAATTTCAAAGAAATCACTTGTATCGCCATTTCCTAAACTAGCACGTAAAACTTGATTTAACTGCAGTTTGTTTGCTGTTTGGAATGAGTTATTCGGTTCTTTTTCTACACTGTTATCTTCTTTCTTTTGAACAGTTACAGTCGCTGTAGCAGTATTAGTTGCTCCTTTATCGTCTGTTACTGTTAATTTCGCTGTATACGCTCCTTCTTTTGTATATACGTGAGTTGGATTTTGCTCATTACTTACAGTACCGTCTCCAAACTCCCATTTATATGAAGTAATTTTCCCGTCTTCATCTTTTGATCCGTCGCTTTTAAATGAAATTGCTTCATTTACATTTCCACTATACGGACCGTTTATAAACGCAACTGGTGCTTTATTCTCTGCACCTTCTTCTGTATTAATACCGTGGAACACAACATCATATTCAAATTGTCCTGATGCATTCACGCGATAATTTACGAAGTATGCTGTTACCGTTTTATAGCCTGTCCATTCTTTTGCACTTAAACGTTTTAACGTATCATTAACGTTTTGTGTAATTGTTTTCCAATCTTCATATTCTCCTTTTGCTGCAGTTCCTGTATATGTTCCTTGTAGTGTGAATGTGTTAAAGAACTGTGATTTATTTTTCTTCACTGATACATTTTTCAATTTTGCTTCCGTCGTTATTTCTGCCGCAATATCTGAAACTGGTTTCGATGAATGATTTGCTAAATAATCGTCTGATACTAATGGCACGTTATATTTCTCACGATTATCAACTAGCATTTGCATATAATCTTGATATTCTTTATTTAAATTCGCATCTTTACTTAATGTAGAGCGATATGCATCATATGCTGTTACATCATTTTTCCTAATAAGATCATGTATTTTATCAAACATATCATATCTCTTATTGTACATATACGATTGTAAAGCAAAGGAATAATTATAGAAATCCCATGTTCCATACTTTGCATTTAACGTTCGCTCTGCTGTATAACGCTCTACTGGATTTGAAGATAATCCTCCTATAATACTCTTTCTCGGTACAACATTATCCGTTCTCGTTGCCCCTGCAAAAAATTCAGCATTCCCTTCTTCAAACCAAGATAATCTTTCATTTTCATATATTTTCCCTTGTCCCCAAAGCCCTGGTACTTCATATCTACCTTGCAAGTAATGCGTGAACTCGTGTCGGAACAATTCTTCTAAACTATAAATACTTTCTTCTGGCGTACGTTCATAAGTAAAGAACGTACCTGTTCCTTCTATATAAAGACCACCGTTATTCGTTTCATATCCGTACAATTGACGATTAAATTGATATTCTGCTGGGCTATTATAAATAACCATCGTTAATACATCATCAGGATTTCCTTTTTCTAAAGGTTGATCACTTTCAACCGTACGATGGAATTGTGCCTTCACTTCTTTTGCCGCCCAATATAAACGTTTTACTTTTTCTTCTGTCACTTTATCTCCAGCTTTTAAAACAATTGCCCCATCATCAAACGTATACGTTTTTGGCAAATATTTTTTCTTTCCATCTTCTCTTATTTGATCTAAATTCACCACTTTACCATTTGCATCTTTTCCGCCATAATTCGTCGCGATTTGCTCAGCAGCTACGAAATATTGCTCCCCTAAATACGGATACATTTTCATCGCATCTGTTACAACTTGTAACCCTTTCGTTCCTGTACTATGGAACGTACCGAGTCTACCTGTATAATAAATGCCATTATTAATAAGCCAACCGTTTTTTGCTGTAATCGTTCCCATTAATGCAAAACGACTTAATTCATTAATATAACTATCTATTTTCTGATACCATACTGTATCTTTCGGTGCTTTCCTCGTATCGTACAAATACGATTGAATGTCGTAATCAACACCTTGCATAATATCGTAAATAGCATTTCCAGCTGAAACATTATCTACTAATGTAGAAAAATTATCATTATATTGTTTAAAAATCTTTGCAGCCGATGTTATCGTTTCCACATCACTCGAAGCGTTTCCTATTAACTTTCCGTATGATGATACCACTCTATTTTGCTCTAATGTACCCAGCTTGAAATTTGAATTGTTAGCTATCGCTTTTAATGCAGGTAAGCATTTATCATGATAATTCCGTTCATTTAATTTACTAAGTTCCGAATTATAAAATCCTAAATAAAATCCTGAACGTAATACCTCTACTAATGTCTCAATCCCTTTTGAATCATCCTTCGTATAGGCTTGTCCTTGCTGCTTCAATTTATCAATAATCGCCTGCACCCTATCATCATTTTGATAGAATGCCAGACTGTCTGTATTAAACTGAAATAGCCCCGTAATTTGCTCCCAATCAATTGTTACAAGTAAATCTACTAACTGCTGATTGCTTAATTGATTTAATTCAGCCATTGTATAAGTTTTCGCTACAGCTAATTGCTTACTTTCCTTTTTTACCTCAGGTGGTCTTTGTGATAAATCAGAGAATTGTAGCCTTTTCTCAAAAGACTTGCTTTCGAGCACTTTCGATGAATGAGCTAATTCTTGTACTGGTAGT
Source organism: Bacillus sp. FSL K6-1218 (assembly GCF_038006445.1). NCBI lineage: Bacteria > Bacillati > Bacillota > Bacilli > Caryophanales > Bacillaceae > Bacillus > Bacillus sp. FSL K6-1218. The sequence goes on from NZ_JBBOVE010000001.1 coordinate 3,541,038, forward strand.
TGCACACCGACTGGCTCCATTTTGAGCACATTTCGATAAGAAACTTGCTCTCCCTTAGTATCTTCTGCCAAACTTCCCCCTTGAAAACTCCCTAACATTAAACTAGCAAAACTTACCCCTACTAACATTTTTTTTGAATAGCCTTTCATGCTCTCCCCTACCTTACATTTTTAGTGTCCCGCTCCATTATTTTACTATTTTTACTTTTTGTCCTGTATTGAGAAAAAATAAGGGAACGTTCACATATGTATCCTTGCTGCGCAAAATTCGCACTTGACTTTATGTGCGTTTTATATCAAAAAAAAGATAGATAATAGCGAATTTCCTGCTACATCTATCCTCGTTTTCAACACTATGATTTTAACTTTATAAACGTAACTTCCGGTAATGTTTGTATATGCTGAATAAACGCATTCTTTTCTTCTGACGATATATTTTTCAGCTGCATCCTTACCTTATAAACAGTTTCTGTACCTTGCTGTGAAGCTTCCACCTCATATGAGAGTATTGGGATGCCTTTCACTTGTAGTGTTTCTAATATTTGTTGTACCGCTTCATGTTTATTTACAAACATTTGCACTGTTATATTTTGTGGAAATAAAAATTGCACCTTAAAAATACGACTTACAATTTCTAAACCAATTAAAACGAGAATCGTCGCTCCAATGCCTACTACATACATTCCCGCTCCAATTGCTAATCCTATGCCGGCAGTAGCCCATAAACCAGCCGCGGTCGTTAATCCTTTCACCACCTGCTTTTGAATAATAATTGTGCCTGCACCTAAAAAACCAACTCCACTAACGACTTGTGCTGCAATCCGACTTGGGTCTAGAGACGTATGCTCTTCAAACACAATATCTGAAAAGGCATATTTTGAAACAACCATTATTAACGCACTTCCTACCGCTACGAGAAAATGAGTCTTTAATCCAGCTTCTTTCGATCGAATTTCTCTTTCAATACCAATCATTGCTCCTAACAAGCCAGCAACACCGATTCGTATAATAAAATCAAAATCTACACTCACGGGCACTTCCCCCTTTCATTCATTATAGATAGATAAAACAAAAATTATCACAAACATCCATTTATCGATACGAAAGAATACCACTGAAATAAACTTAATAATCCGACCGTTTTATGTTAATATTTTAAATATTAACATAAAATAAATAACTTCTAATTTTAAACCTCCACTAGTTTTCTAAAAAAACAAAGGTGAATTACATAAAATTAGGTTGAGAAAATTTAGAAAACGCTTTCATTTTGTGTCATAATTTTTATAAAAACTACATAACTAAAGGAGCTTACTAACAATGAACGTCTCATTACTTACACCTACTACTGATTTACAAGAAGAATACTTAGATTTCTATAACGAATGGAAAGATAGCGGTGAAACAATGATCCCGTGGGTTATCACAAAAAATCCTGCCAACTTCCCAGCTATGGTTCAAGAACTTCTCGATGCGCATAACGGAATAAATATCCCTGAAACTTGGGTACCAGATTCTACATATTGGCTCGTTACAGATAATAATAGAATTGTCGGCGCTGTTAATATACGTCATCGTTTAACTGAACATCTATTTAACGCTGGCGGTCATATCGGTTATGGAATTCGCCCTTCTGAAAGAAGAAAAGGTTATGCTACGAAATTACTAGCATTATCATTAGAAAAAACGAAGGAATTAGACATCACGAAAGTACTTGTCGTTTGCGACGCAGTGAATACCGCTTCTGAAAAAACGATTTTACATAACGGCGGGCTTCGTGATGATGATTTCACTGAGGAAGATGGGAATGTAGTAAGAAGATATTGGATTGAGCTATGAATGATCACAAAGAAGCGAGAAAGTGATTATACACTTTCTCGCTTCTTTTACACTGTTTCTATTTCAAACTGCACTGTAATACCACTTGGATCTACTACCGCAAACCCATTTGTAGTTTCATTTATTTCATGTTGTTTTTCTATTAATCTTTCTTTCACTTCATCTAACGCTTCTTTATGCGGTAATACAATCGCATATACCTTTAGTCCAGTTGCATGTACTGGTGGGTGTGGATTATTTACTCCGTTCCACGTATTTGCACCGATATGGTGATGATATCCTCCTGCAGAAATGAATAAGCAGTCATCTTCACGTTGTTGCACTTCAAACCCTACTGTCTCTACATAAAACTCGTGTGATTTCTCTACATCAGCTATTCGTAAATGTACGTGCCCAACGACAGTATTAGCAGGTAATCCATCAGCCTCATAATCAACGAGTGTTGCCAGCTCTTTTAAATCTAGTGGCGTACTTCCTCCTGGTCCTTCTCCCCATTGATCACGCGGACGGTCTGCATAAATTTCAATACCATTCCCCTCTAAATCTTGTAAATAAAACGCTTCGCTATATGTATGATCACTTGCACTATTAAACCTTGAAATTGGTAAAATTTCATTTGAATATGTATAACGCTCTTCTTGTTCAGCCGGGCTGTCAATTACATTCTTATTACGAAGAACCCCAAATAGCGCAGAAGCAAAAGCTTCACGAGTCGGAACTAAAAAGGCTACATGATATATACCAGTCGTACGCGGTTCTTGCAGTACCCCGTCCTCTAACTTTTCAAGAACAAGTAATGTATTCTTACTACCTTTTCCTGCTAAATATGCTTTATTCCCCTCTTGCTTAATTACCTCTAATCCTACAACATTCTCATAAAAAGCAATTTGACGCTCTAAATCTTTCACTTTAAATTCAACATGACCAATACGTGTTTTCGGATGAATTTGTACCATGAATAACTTCCTCTCTAGTTTTCTCTAATTTTTTATATCAGTTGATAGGCGATAACTCCATTCAACGAATACACCTTAATTTTGTTTTTTCGTAGCATCAACTTTTAGCCATTTTTTCGATATGTCACTTAATGTGCCATCTTGCTCTAATTCTTTCAATGCTTTATTTATATCTTCTAACTTTTCACTCTTTTTTGCAAATGGAAATGCAATCTCTCCCCATTCAAGTGGACCAAATCCTATTTTGACGTTGTCTAATTTCGCCTTTGTTATAGTTGTTTCCACTTGAACTTTATCATTATAATAGGCATCGACGCGTCCAAGTCCTACTTCATTCAATTCTGCTGTCGGATCCTCTGAGAACGTTTTAATTGTAAAAGCATTATTTTTATTTAATGCTTTTAATTCTTGCTCTCCAGCTGTACCAAGCCCAACACCTACAGTCTTACCTTTTAAATCTTCTAGCGATTTAATGGTATGATTATCTTTCTTCACCGCGAATACAGAGCCAGAATACACGTACGGAATTGAAAAATCATATTTCTTTTTTCTTTCCGGAGAAACTGATAGTTCATTTGCAATTGTATCAATTCGTCCTGAATCTAATAAGCCAAATAAGCCCTCAAAATCAGAAACATTCCATTCTACTTTATACCCAGCCTTTTTAGCAGCCGCTTCAATAATTTCAGCATCAAAGCCTTTTACTTTCTCACCCTCTTTAAAAATAAATGGACTACGACCGGCAGATGTCCCAACTTTTACTACTTTTTCATTTGTTTTTTCGCTTGCTGTATTTGAACCACAAGCTGATAAAAGTCCAACTGATACTGTTAATGCTAATGTTAGTAATAATGATGATTTCCTCACAATTCTTCCTCCTAAATAACGAAATGATTGCCTTCTTCTGAAGCATTCAATTGTCGTAAAAACTTTTTCGTACGTTCATTTTGTGGATTTCGGAAAATTTCTTCTGGCGTTCCCTGATCTACAATAATGCCATCAGCCATAAATATAACGCGATCCGCCACCTCTTTTGCAAAATTCATTTCATGTGTAACAACAACCATCGTTATGTGCTGTCTTGCCAAGTCTTTAATAACTTGCAATACCTCATTCACTAATTCTGGATCAAGTGCGGAAGTCGGTTCATCAAACAATAATACTGCGGGATTTAAAGCCATTGCCCTAGCAATCCCTATCCTTTGCTGTTGCCCTCCTGATAACATTGTTGGATAAAAATCTTCTTTATCAGCTAAGCCTACTTGTTTTAATATTTCTCTCGCTATTCCCTTTGCCTCTTCTTCACTTTTTTTCTGTACAACCGTTAATGCCGTTGTAATATTTTGCAATGCTGTTTTATTTTTAAATAAATTATAATTTTGAAAAACCATTGCCGTTTTTTGACGCAATTGTATTATTTCTTTTTTGTAAAGTTTCTTTGCATGAATCTCTAAATCTTCAATTCTAATACTGCCATCATTCGGTTGTTCTAATAAGTTTAAACACCTTAATAATGTCGATTTCCCCGAACCAGAAGGTCCAATAATGACTACTACTTCTCCTTTATTTACAGTTAGTGAAATTCCTTTTAGTACTTCATTATGTTTGTAAGACTTATACAAATCTCTTATCTCAATCATATATATCACCTCATTTCTGTTACAAATATGGTGCATCAAGTTTCTTTTCTAACTTTTTCTGTCCCCAGCTAATTACGATTGTAATAATCCAATATACTATCGCTACCGCTAAATAACTTTCCATATAACGATATGATTGTGCCGCTAGCATTTTCGCTTGTGCTAAGATTTCAGCCACCCCAAGTGCAAAAGATAACGAAGATTCTTTTAACAATCCAACAAAATTATTTCCAAGTGACGGTACTGCGACACGAATAGCTTGCGGAAAAATAATTTGTCGCATCGCTTGCGCCTTTGTCATTCCAACTGATAAACAGGCATCCATTTGCCCTGATTCCACAGCATTTAATGAACCTCGAATAATCTCTGATAAATAAGCAGCATTATTTAAACTTAGGCCAATTAAAGTTGCTTGCATAGCTGTAAGCACTGTAAATGTCGGAAAGATTTGTGGTAATCCGAAATATAAAACAAACAATTGAACTAATAACGGGGTTCCTCTAAAGAAAGAGATATACACTCTTGCAATTGAATATAAATATTTCGTTTTATTTTTCGTTATGATCGCCAAGCCGATGCCTATAACGAAGGAAATAATCATTGAAACTACAGTAATCCCTAAAGTTATGTATACATATTTAAATAATTGCGGAAAACTTTCTAAAAAATACGTTAGATCAAACTTCACTCTATCCCCCCCTCTCTAAACAAAAAACTCTTCTTACGCATATAAGAAGAGTTAAATGTGAATCCATTTCTCCTCATCTTTCAAACGCCTATTGCGTTCGCTGGAGTTAGCACAGTACTTTGATATAGCCTGTTGCTGAGATTTCATCGGGCCAGTCCCTCCATCTCTCTTGATAAGAAAACCAATAAATTTTTCCATTTATTTAGTTGTTATTATGAAGAATACACCCCATTACTAATAATGTCAATAAGAAAACTACGAATTAAATTCAATGCTTTTTTTAGACTGTCTTACTCCTATTCATTATATCTTGAGGTGTAATATTGATTGCACAAAAAAGCCATTAATTCTATCAAACTTAGAAATAATGGCTTTTTTATAAAGGTATTATACTTATCTCATTTTATGTACTTCAGCAACTAGCTTTCCACCCTGAATGCCCATATAAAGCTTCACAGGTGCATCATTCGTATTTTCAAATACTAAATCTAAATATGGATATGCAATTGTAGCATCTCTTCCTTGAGGAACATAACCTACCGTTTTAGAATGTGTAGTTCTCTCCACCATTTTCAGGCCAGCTTGATCTGCTGCATTGTATAAAGTTGAAGATGTTTGGCAAACACCACCACCGTATCCATCTACTAATTTACCATCAACTATTTCTTTCCCTAATTGATATCCTTTGTCTGGTGTTGTATCACCGATTAATGAATTAAAAGAGAAACGGTCTCCTTTTGCTAACACAACTCCATTTATGCTCGCTGCTGACAAACGAATATTCTCAATACGGCCACCTGTTGAACCGCCTAAGTTCGTTTCATATCTACCAATTACCGTACCATTTCCTTGCGCATCACTTAATGTTGCGACTGGTTTTTTCTCCACGATCGGCAACTGATACGTAGCATCCCACATACCAACATTTAACAATTTATCTACTAATTCTTTTTCCATTAATTCATAAGAAGGTTTTCCTTCTTGCCAACTTCCATCAGGTGCTATACGTGAAGGAACCATTTTTTTGTCGACGCTTTTTCCAACCTCACCAACAACCTTTGTTACAGACTTTTTAAATTTCGCTTCATCTTCAAAATAGCCTAAACCAGATAAATCTAATTTTTTCACTTCAGTACCAGTTCGACCATCAACTAAACTAATAGTATCCTGTACTTCTGCTTTAGCCTCTACAGTGTGCCCACCAATATCACTTACCAATGCAACATCACTTACTTTTGTACCACAGCCACTCACTACAGCTACACATAACACCCCAACTAATATACCCTTTACTTTACGGAACAATATACTCTCTCCCTTTCCCCAACATCACTATTATGTATTTATTTCATTTTTATGTATGTTTTGTTACAATCATTTTACAATATGTTTATAAAATGTTACAAGTTATTTTTCACTCTATATAAATTACTCTTTTCTTTTACAAATGTCTATACATATTTACATAAAAGTTTGAGTTTGATAGAATTGTAACTTTTATGTAAACTCTCCCCTTTATCCAGTATATACCATTAAGCAAAAGAAATACAAATCAAAAACCCTCAAGCTATTTTTTATAAAATGAAACTTTAATCAGTGGGGTCTTACTGCCCGTTAATGCGGGATAAAGAGAAATCCCATCAACATAAATAGGTATTTGCCGTGCCACCGCTCCGCTTTTGCACATACATTATGGTGAATTCAACCTATTTTAAAGAAATGGAGGATGTTATTATGTATCCCTACAATCCATATGATCCATATAATCAATATGCGTACCAACAACCACAGTATGACTTACAAGCACAATATCAATCTTATATAGATCAAGCAGAGCAAACGAATCCATATGACCAAAATAGACAATTCCAACTTCCAATCTCTTTTCCTGGCACTGGAAATCGTCAATTAGAAAGACGCGTAAATGAGCTTGAACAAAGAGTACGTCAACTAGAAAATACAGTTGAGCGCCATACACGTAGACTAAACCGCTTAAACCAACGTTTACGCACAGTAGAAAACAGACTAAACATTCCATTCGCAGCATTAGAAGACGGATTTTAATCGAGAAAATAAAATTTATATAAGGAAGGGGCTCCCCCTTCCTTATATAAATTGACGAAAGTTTTTTCCATCTCTATACTGATAAGAGTTAATGAAATGAAACAAGGTGATAAATATGGATTTTGAAATAAATTATCTTTCCTTTTATGTTGTACAAGTAGAAGGAAAAGGTGAAGCAGTTGATAAACGCTACAAACATTTTCAAACTTTAGACGCTGAAGAATATGAAGATAGCTCCTTAAAAGAATTTTTGAATGGTGAGTTATTAAAAATATCGAAGCGAAAAGTAGAACGTCATGCAAAAACAGAACAAGCCCCAACAAAAATTGGTCGCTTTATTGTAGAGGAAGGGCACGAACTTGATTCAAACCCTCATTACAACCTTTTTAATCGTATTCGCTTTGCAGAAACAAAAGAAAACTTCAAAGATATGAGCGAACCTCTCGTTTATACATATCTTGACACAAGCGCTGTACGCGGTGGTGTATTTTTAATTGCTCAGGCAAAACTACGCAAATACTTTGATGATCCATTCGTATTCGTAATGAAATGCGACTTCGAACCCAAGGTTGCTTCTATTTCTGATGAATCAACACTGATTCGTAACGTTGAAATGGCCATCACAACAAAGAATATGAAATCTATCCAATATCCGTACATGCCTGAAGAAGGTATGGTTGAAGTAGGCGAACTAAAAATACACCAAGCATCACATGCCCGCTACTTTGAAGACTTCTTAAAATTCGTCGAATATGAACGCTCTATTCCTGAAATTATGAAAACACAAGTAATGGACATGGTATACGACCAAATTGAAGATGTATTTGAAGAAGGTACGGAAGAACGCGAACAATTCGACCAAGCGATGGAAGTATGGGCTGCCAGTCCGAAACGCGAAATTATGGAACAATTTTCAACCGAAGAAGTAATGGAAGCAACCGCTCAAATCGTCGAGCACGCTCCTGAAGTGGAATTAAAACTAAAAGCAGATCATATCTCTGTGAAGGCCCTGCTTGCTGATTTCGGGGATCAAATACATATTGCGAAGGTAAATGACCGATATGTACTTATGATTGAAGCAGACACACTTACGTTTGAAAAAGGCTTCTCTCCTATTGAGTTTCTGAAGCCAGATGAGCTGCAAGATGTGATTGAGCGGATTGAGAATAAGCAGCAGTATAGCTATAGTCCAGAGGGAATTGAATAGAACAACTGCAAAAAACCCTACCTCTTTTATAGAGGTAGGGTTTTTCACATTAATCACGTATTTTCCTATTGCTATCATAAGACAACTTTCTAATGCTATATATTTGATTTAAGGAGGTAAATACATATGATCATTTACCATAATCCTCATTCTTTAACTGAAGTTAGCATGATTCCTATTGAAAAAATAAGTCTATTGTATAATCCACACATTACAAAATCTTATTCTAAAAAAATGAACAGTACTATTGAATATCTTGATATATTTGATTTACTCTTACCAGTCGAAAAGCATCCTCTAAAAGATGAATACATTTTAGTTGGAAAATACGATTGTTACAATTTCATAACTAATAATCCACATATAAAACAAATCCCCTGTATTATTGAAGATTTTACAGAAAAACCTTCACAATACCTCAAAATACTTCGTAGACTTCATAACAAAGGCGATTCTAATAAAACCAATAGACAATTTATTTTAAATAAACTTGAGGAAAATCATTTCCCTCTATTACAAGTTTTAAAACAGACAGGTTTTACTAAAAACGATTTACGGGATTACAATTATAGAGTAACCGTTCCAAAAAACTACATAAACAGCCATACCACTGAAAAAACTATGAATTGGATTAGTGATTTAAAGTTAAAAAGTAATACTAAACAATTTTTATATAAATGCGCAGGTCTTCCAATAGGAAATCATAAAAGATTAACTGAAGAGAAGAAAAAATTCCTACAACATTTCTTTGCACATGCAAAAGGATTTGAAAAATTAACTACTCCTCAACAGATTAACATTCTAACTAACGCCCTAAATTTCAAAGCAATAATGACTGCTCAATTACAGCAACAAATTAATTGCTATTTAATACGATGAATTTAAATTTATGTAGTTAGAAATAGAGGAGAATGTCATTTAACCTCTACATTCTCCTCCATCTCAGCCAAATACTTAATCTGCCGTTCTGCTTTTCGCACTGCCGTACGAAAATGTTTTTTCAGCAGTTCTACTGTATTTTCACTTATATAATATCTTTCCGTAATACTTTCCCACGTGTCACTACTTTCAAATGTACTCCATTCAAAAGAGCGTTCTGTATTTTTCTTTAGTTCTTTAAACACCCATTTTCGCATCTTTTTTTTCGCTTTTTCCGTTAGTTTCCCGTCCTTTACAAGTTCCAGTTCGCCATGTCTTTTGTATCGTTTATGAATATCTCTCTCGCTATATACTTTAAGAAGTATATTTGCTGTATTCTCAGCATCTGCTAGAGCACGGTGCTGTTTCCCTTCCCATGTTAAACCGAGCTGTTCTACTGCAAATTGTAAACTTGGCGTATGTTCAAATAATTCTTCATACGCTTGGAAAACAAATTTTTGCAAATCAATTCTATTTTCTTTTTCTATACTTGGGCATTCAACACCATGTAATGCACAATCATGAGATAGAAAGCGATAATCTTCTTTTCCCCATGAAACAAATATACAATCTTCGCCGATGAACTGAATAAATTTCTCTATAATTTGAGGGAATTTTTCTACACCAATTAAATCTTCCTTTGTAATTCCAGTCAATTTTGTCGTATGACGAGTTAATCGTGCACTTGGTTTTACTAACTTCGAAAACTCTTCAATTATCTTCATTGTACCTATTTCTATTTTTACAGCTCCGATATCAACTATTTCTGACGGATCTTCTGATTTATACGGTCTGAAATTCCTCTCAATATCAAACACAATAAAATGTGTAGCGTTTTTCAATTTATTTACCTCTTTCTAAATTCCTTTTCACACAAACAATCTATTTTCAGTATTTATTTATTCATGTACTTTATACAAAAATACTCCGAATAAATAAATGAAAATTCAGTCTTGTTATGATATGTAAGTAGGAGGACATCTATAAAAATGCAAAAAAAAGAAGGGCGAGCCCTTCTTTTTTCAAAAATTACTTCTTGTTTACGTTAGTAGCTTGAGGTCCACGGTTACCTTGTTCTACTTCGAAAGTAACTTCTTGACCTTCTTCTAAAGTTTTGAAGCCTTCGCCTTGGATAGCTGAGAAATGAACGAATACATCTTCTCCGCCTTCAACTTCGATGAAACCGAAACCTTTTTCTGAGTTAAACCATTTTACTTTACCGTTTTGCATGAAAAAAATCCTCCTACAATGTACCTATATGTACATATTCATTTTCAACCACCTTACAATAATAAGCCAGATATTAAAAAACTGCAACCCCTGAGGAGATTTAACATTGCTATCCTCCTCGGAAGTTACAGCTCATTTAAATCTCTATATTATTAAAAGTAAAATGGTTTAAACATACTATATCATATCAATATAATAAAAGTAAAGTTTTTTTCTTAAATTATTTTTTGTTCCCACTGCATTGCTTTTAATTCGCCTGATCCGGCTACTACATAACCATCTTTTTGATTAACAATGCGCCATCCGTGCCCTTTAACTGAATCACATACTGTAACAATACCTTCGTCAAGAAGCACACGGCACACACTACTAATACCCGCCTTATTTTGTGTTGAAGTTGTATATAAAACATGTTGATCTACACTTAAGTCTAAATAACTACTTGCTTTCTGCTCACTTTGACATGTATGCCAATATATTTTTTCACTCGCAATACTTTCATCTATTTTACAATAAGAAATATTCCCGCTAACTCCCTTGCACGATCCACTTGCCGCTACTAAATAAGAATTGTGTAAAGTCAACGCGGAGATCATTTGATTCATCGTAATTTTAATCCTCTTTAATTTACGTGTCTTCAAATCAAAGAGCCAAACACCACCATATTTAGCATGTATTTTCGTACCAATAAATAAGTAATGCTTATATAAAAATAACGATCGAATAGACGGTGCCGCACTGCCATACTCAAGAAACGGATGAATAGTCTCCCATGTCGAACCGAAATTATTAGAAAGATACAGCGTTTTTTCTCCATGAGCAATGACAGTTCCTTGTACATTGCTACATACATTCCAACTCGTTGCTTTTGTTGGAAAACGCTGAATTGTCCAGTTCTCTCCACCATTCATACTACGAATAAAAATCCCTTCGTCACCTACACCATAAACTACATTATCTTCGCTATGTAAATCCCTAATTCGTTTTTGAAAACCATTTAAAATTCGTTTCCATTCTCCGTCTTGTTCAATAAATAAGCCATTATATGTAGTAGCTAACAACAGTTTTCCATCTCTTAACTTTGTAATAGCAGTTGCACTTAACATTGTCTCCACGTTGACACTCCCATTCTTAGAACTTCTCAGCAAATGCAATTGCAAAATTACTGCATTTTTCAACATCCTCTTCATCTTCTGGAGCTAATTCAATTTTCAGCCCTTCTTGTACAAGCTCTGCACCGCGTTCTACAAGACGCTCTTCAAATATCGTTACCGCTTCACAAAATAGTTCATACGCCGTATCACCGGATCCGAATACCGCTACCTTTTTCCCAGCTAAATCTATATTTTCTAAGTCCTCATGAAAATCTTCCGCTTCAAATGGTAATTCACCATCGCCCCACGTATAAGATCCTAAAATGATTCCATCATAAGCTAATAATTCTTCAGCATCCATGCCTTCCATTTCTTGCAATACTACTTCATGATCAAAAGCATCTAAACTAACTTTAATTAAATCAGCAATACTCTCTGTATTTCCTGACATACTTGCATAAGCGATTAAAATTTTTGCCACTTTGGCATCCCCCTCTAACAATAAATGATTCTCATTCTCATTATATTAATAATGAGAATCAATTTCAATTGATTTTTTCTACTTTTATTTACATTTCACATTACTTATTTCAAATAAAGTGAAACTTTAATGAGCGGGAGGTTTGTTCATCCCCCACTCATTATTAGTTGAACCAATCGGACTTTTACGGGCAGCAGGGCCCCCACCTAACTTCTTTGCTTCCGCTGAATTTTGAGGTGGGGGTCTTACTGCTCGGCAAATAGCGGGATAAATAAAAAAGCACAGATGACTATACAATCATCTGTGCTTTTTTATTACTTTTTAAAAATACCAAAAGGCTTTCCTACTGGTAAAACAACTTTTCCGAAGTGTGTATTTAACACTGCTGCTGCTGAACCATAGAACGATAATAATGAAATAAGAAGTTCAGAATATGCTGCTAAATTATGCATTGCGTGCGGCATAACACCTAAAGTACTTAATGAAAGACCAATAAATAAGAAATCAATAAGGACGAAGATCATAAATAATACTTTATGTGTTTCCATTGCACCAATCGTCATAAAGATTGTGAAAATCAAATATCCGATAAAGGCTACACCAAGCTGTTTTGAATCTGCAGCTTGTGCTAATTTTTCGCCAAATACTCCAAGTTGAATTAACCAAGTCATTCCAACACCTAACCAAAATAGGCCGTACGCACCAAATGCTGTCGTACCGAATGTATTGTTATGCTTTGCATCGTGAATGCAAGCAAAGATTTGTGCAAATCCTCCTAAAAAGATTGCCCATGGTAATACAAGTGAAACGCCATCTGTTAAGCCTAACTTTTGAGATGATGCTACAAGTGTTACCATCGCTAATCCAAATAGACCAATTCCAGATGGATCCGCTGTTGTCATTTTCACATGATGTGTAGTAGTTTGATTGCTCATATAAACCTCCTGATTATAAACATACTCGAATACAATACTTAAATCAGAAGCCTATGTCAATGGTTTTTTTTGTATGTTGTCAGACGTTATATTTTATAATGATTAAATATATTTCCGACTACTTCATAAGGTTTTATATTCACTTTTTCCAACTCTTTTATCGGTATCCATAACGGAATATAACTTCCTCTACCTTCCCGCTGAAATTCCTCAGCTGTTCCGTTTCCGAACACTCCGCCTGTAATATAGGCAGCATAATAATATTCATTTCCTTTATATTTTACCTTTGCAATAAGGTGCTCCACTTTTATATGTACCCCTAATTCTTCGTATACCTCTCTTTTCGTTGCTTCTTCAGGCGTTTCACCTTCCTCAATCCCTCCTCCAGGAAAAACATAATATGTTTCCTCTTCTCGAATACGTTTTATAAGAGCGATTTTTCCTTCCTGTACAATGATAGCCGCCCCGCGATTTCTTATCATGTTATTACCTCAATTCGAATCGCGACTGTTCCCCACTTTTTTTCTTGTTCTTTCGTATATATTTTGTATGTACTTTCTAACATTTCCTCTAAACTATCATTTTCACAATCCAATAATTTTTTATCGATTTGTTCATACATAGCTTTAAAGCTCTCGTATCGCTTTATTTCCGTTACTTTTACCGTCATCATTTCTGTTGTCGTAAGATTCGTAAATACGATTTCATCGCCTTTGTTTATTAGTTGACGTTTTTCATCGTATAGGCGTACTTCATATACTTTTTTTCCTGATTGAATTGACTGAAACGGTTTATTATATAAACCCATTTCGTATCGCATACATCCCACTCCCTTTTGTTCATTTCACCTATAAATACAGTTCACATTACTACATCTTGCATATAATATTCCATACGTATCGCTTAATTGAGAAAGGAGGCTGAAGAAGCGTGTTATATTTAAATCAAAAACCTGAATATAATAAATATGATATTGGTGATTATACTTATAGTAAAGTAGGGCCAACCATTTTTTCTTGGAACGATGAAACAAAATTAAAAATAGGTAAGTTTTGTTCATTAGCAGAAGAAGTCGTTTTCATACTTGGCGGTGAACATCGCGCAGACTGGATAACAACTTATCCATTTAATGCACTTTTTGATGAAGGAGCACATATTACTGGTCACCCTTCTTCAAAAGGTGATATCGTAGTCGGCAATGATGTATGGATTGGTTATCAATCCTGCATTTTATCTGGTGTTACAATTGGTAACGGGGCCATTATCGGCGCCAGAAGCGTTGTTACAAAAGACGTACCCCCGTATGCAATTGTAGCTGGTAATCCTGCAAAATTTGTTCGATATCGTTTCCCGCAAGAAACGATTGACAAACTAGAGAATCTCGCATGGTGGGACTGGGACATTTCTGTTATAAAAGGAGCCATTCCATTACTACTCTCCGACAAAATCGACGAATTTTTCACCTCGCCCGAAAAAGAATCTACATGATAAATACAGAAAGAGCATCCGGAAAAAAGGATGCTCTTTCTGTATTTATTTTTTATTTATTTTTTATTTATTTGCAAATGATTACACGGAGAACATTGAAATGGAATTTTATCTAAGCAATTAAAGTTTGTTTCGCAAATTTGTTCAATCGTTGGAACAAATGGAATGACAACTATGTTACTTTCTACTATTTGTGTAACAGGTGGCAATACTGTGCCTACTTGATGTTCAAAACGAATACTCGCTTGATTTATATAATTTCCTGAACCATTTGGCGCGCTCTGTACTGCTACTTGGAACGAAACTGTCCTTGCTTCACCAGGATTTAAACTTCCGATAAGAAACCCTACTGCCGGGCTTACATTCGGCACTGGCGTATTATCAACCGTTACACTTCCAGGAACAAATCGAACACTACTATCTAACATATCTTGAAAACGAATATTTTGCATTACAGTATCACCCGTATTTGTGATGACTGTCGTAAACGTAATGACATCTCCAATTGTTGCTGCCTGTAAATCTGCCGTTTTTACGACTGTCGTTGAGACATTTTGAGGAATAAACGGGATAACAACTGTATTACTATCACCTTCAACTACTACTGGCGGCTCATTCGGATTTACAGTTGCGAGCCCATTCGCTGTAGCAGTATTTGTAACTAAATTATTTACTTGCCCTCCTGTTATTACAACTTGGAAATTAATAATTGCTGCATCATTTGGCTGAAAATCACCTAACGGAATACCAGTATTCGGATTAGCAAATGGAAGAGGTACATCATTTACCGTTACCGTACCATTTATAAATAGCGTATTCGGATCAATGATATCTGTTAACACAATATTGGTCACAGGAACTGTACTATCATTTATAACAGCGATTCCGTAAGTGACAACATCCCCTATCATTGCTACTTCAAAGTTTGCTCCTTTTGCAACAAATAAGATTGCAGTATTTACCGTTACAATAACTGTATTGCTCGTGTCCATCACTGTAACTGGCGGCTCTCCTGGTACTAAAATATATTCTGCTAACGCTCCAGCAACGTTTACTACTGTTCCACCATCCGGAAAACTTGTAATCGTAGCTTCATATGTTACAAGTGCCGTCTCACCAACTGGTATATCAGGTATCGTAAATCCAATCTGCGGATTTAACCCCGGTTGCGGAACCCCATTTATCGTTACACTATTTGGGACGAAATCAGCTTCCTGAGATAGCACATCGATAAATTGAACATTCATTGCATCAGCAGTACCAGTATTTAATATACGAACAGTATACGTTACCTTTTCTCCTACGCCAACAACTGAATGATCTACTTCTTTTAGCATATCTAAGCTGCCTCTATTTACCGGCGTAACCGTCGTATTACTTGAATTTGTAATTGTAGACGGAGGTTCTCCTGGAATCAATTCGAAATCACCCGTTACTCTTGCTGTATTCATAATGCTACTAGAAGGCGGAACTGCGATTACATTTACTTCAAATGTAATTAATACGCTATCCCCTACTGCAAGATCAGGCAATGCAAAGCCTACAAATGGATCTAAACCTACTTGCGGAATCCCATTTATTTGTACACTTCCAGGAACGAATTCTAAACTAGGTGATGGAACATCGATAAACTGAACATTCGTTGCTGTTACCGTTCCCGTATTTGTAACTTGCACACTATACGTTAACGTATCTCCTAATCGTGTCGCTTCTTTATTTACAGATTTTATAACGCTGAATCGTCCTCTATTCACTCTAGTTATCGTCGTATTACTCGGCTCTGTTACTACAACCGGTGGCTCTCCTGGCACTAAAGTAAAGCTTCCTGTTATATTTGCAACGTTCGTAATTGTTCCTGATGACGGGATGTTTGTAACTGTCGCTTGAAACGTCACTATAACTGTTTCACCTACCGGTATATCTCCAACTCCAAATCCAGTAATCGGATTTAAGTTTGGTTGCGGGGCTCCATTTATCGTTACACTATTTGGTACAAATGACGCCCCTGCTGAAATGGTATCAACAAACTGAACATCATTAGCTGTTACTGTTCCTGTATTCGTTATTTGAATCGTATACGTTAATATATCTCCAACGAGAGTAGCAACCCTATTTACTTGTTTAATAACATTAAATTGCCCTCTATTTACAGTTGTAAGCGTTGTATTACTCGGTTGGTTTACTATAACTGGTGGTTCTCCTGGTACTAATACAAAACTTCCCGTTACATTTGCCGTATTGGCAATTGTTCCGTTTGTTGGCACACTAACAACAGTTACTTGGAATGTGACTTCTACACTTTCACCTGGATTTATATCTGGAAGCGGGAATCCATTATTCGGATTGAATCCAGGTTGTAACACACCGTCTATCGTTACACTGTTCGGCACGAATGCTATAGAGGAAGGTAATACATCACTATATTGAACATTCGTTGCTGGCACTGTCCCTGTATTTTGAACAACTGTTGTATATGTGATTGTATCGCCTACTGCAACAACCGGCTGACTTACTGATTTTAAAACATTCAAACCAGGCTCATTGATTTCTGTTAATGTCGTATTACTTGTCGTTGTTTCCGTAATAGGCGGTTCTGTTTCACTTACAGAAAAAGTAGCTGTAACGTCTACAAAGTTAACAATCGTTCCACCTTCTGGTATGCTTGTAACCACTTCCTGATATGTGACGAGTACAAAATCATCTACAGGTATATCTGGAATTGTAAAACCAATGAAAGGATCTAATCCTGGTGCTGGTACCCCGTTTATGCTCACGCTTCCTGGTACAAATGCTACACCGGCGGAAGTAGTATCGATAAATTGAACATTCATCGCTGGCACTGTTCCGAAATTAAAAATCAATACATCATACGTTAATATTTCTCCTACAGTCGCTACTTCTTTATCTACTAGTTTCAATGGAAAAATCGAAGCTATATTAATTGTCGTAACGACTAAATTCGTTAATATCGTTTCCGTAATCGGTGGTTCCTGCGGATTTGGTTGTGAAGTAAATGTAACGTCTGCATCATTTAATATGACTTCATTATCTGGAATTTCTGTAATCGTCACTTGGAATGTTACCTCAATACTTCCACCAGCAATTAATAATGGCGTAACTGCAAATCCTATTTCTGGATTTAAACCAAGTTGCTGCACTCCACCTATCGTTACACTATTTGCGACAAATGTTGTTCCTTCTGGAATGACATCTTGGAAGAACACATCTGTAACAGGGATAATCCCTACATTCGTTATTAGCACAGTATACGTTAATACATCCCCAACAGCCCCAGTTGCAACATCAACTGTTTTTGTTGCTGTTACTTCACCAGGAGGAGGTAATGGGATTGTAACTACCGTTGTATTACTTGAGTTCGTTGTTGTTACAGGTGGTTGTAAAGGATTTAATAAGAAAGTGGCTGTAGCAGATGCTGTATTTAATACTGCTCCACGTGTAGACGGTGCAACTACCGTAACTTGGAACGTTACTGTCAAGGATGTTCCAGCTACAATATTAGGAAGTGGGAAACCAACATTTGGGTCAAATCCAGGTTGTGGCGTTCCATTTATCGTTACACTATTTGCTACAAATGTTGTTTCTAACGCAATTGGATCAATAAAAGAGACATTCGTTGCTGTTACTGTACCGTTATTTCGAATGGCAACAGAATACGTGTAAGTTTCTCCAAGTGCTGCTTGTTGTACAGATGAAGATTTTTGTATATTTAACTGTGCTGTGTTTACTTGCGTCACTACAAAATTACTATTTGTAACAGTCGTTATTGGAGGGTTTGCTGGATTTATAAGAAAACTTGCAGTAACGTTCGATTGGTTTCTTATATTTCCACCGCTCGGAACACTCGTCACTGTAACTTGAAACGTAATCGTAGCCGTTTGCCCGACCGGAATATTTGGTACCGGGAAACCTGCCATAGGATCCGCGCCTTGCTGTACGACTCCATTTATCGTCACACTATTTGCTACAAAGGCAGTACCAGACGGAATTGGATCTTGAAAAACAATATTCGTTGCAGAAACAGTTCCTGTATTTTGAATAAGAATCATATACGTTAACGTATCTCCTACACCTGCTTGTGGTGTATTTACACTTTTTATTACATTAATTGATCCTACATTCACTCGTGTCACAACGGTATTACTAATTGTTACAATTGTAATTGGCGGCTGCAACGGGCTTACTTGAAAATCGGCAGTGACATTTGCATTATTCGGAAGCGCCCTATTTGGTGGTACACTCGTGATTGTCACTTGAAAAGTGACCGTCACCATACCTCCTACTGGAATATTAGCAAGTGGAAATCCAGTTGTTGGGTTTAAACCTGGTTGAGGTGTCCCGTTTATTGTTACACTATTCGCTACAAACGTTGTTCCAGATGGAATCGGATCAAGGAATGATACATTTGTCGCTACTACCGTTCCACTATTTTGTATAGCAACTGTATATGTTAGTGTATCTCCTACACCTGCTTCAGTAGCACTTACACTCTTCATTACATTTAGCCCTGAGGAATTCACAACTGTCATAACAGTATTACTTGGAACCGTCACAGTAATTGGTGGCTCTGTTGGATTTACAAGGAAATCTCCAGTGACATTCGCATTATTTACAACATTATTTCCTTGGGGAATTTCATCAATTAACACTTCAAACGTAACAATTAGATTCGTGCCAGTAGGCAAATCATTTAATGGGAATCCAAGTTCTGGATCTACTCCTTCTTGTAAAACACCATTAACAAATACACTGTTTTCAATAAATAATGTCCCTTGCGGAATTGAATCTTGGAAAAATACATTTGTAGCTGGTACACTACCTGCATTTATGATTTCAATTGTATATACTAAAACATCCCCTACCGTTGCAACATCCGTATTCACTGATTTCACAACTTCAAAGTTCCCTGATTGTACAGTTGTATTCACAATATTACTCGGAACATTGATTGTTACGGGTGGTTCACTCGGATTCACTTGAAAACTTGCTGTTACATTTGCTTGATTTAAAATATCTTCATTTTCTGGATCCTGTACAATTAATACGTCAAATGTGACTACAACTGTTTGAGCCGCAGGAATATTAGGAAGAGGAAATCCAGTATTCGGATTCAATCCACTTTGTGTTACTCCATTAATTGTTACAGAATTTGCAACAAATGAGACAGCGGTAGAAATGGCGTCTTGGAAAACCACATTTGTTAACGGAACGTTTCCTGTATTTTGAACGGCAATGGTATATGTTAAAGTGTCCCCTACTGCCGCTTGTGTTGTATTCACTTCTTTTATTACATTTAAACTTCCTGTATTAACTTGTGTCACAACCGTATTCGTTAGTCTATTAATCGTCACTGGCGGCTGGTTCGGAATAACGACGAAATTAGCAGACACATTTCCGCGATTCGCAATCGTACCGCCTGACGGCGTAGATGTTACTCGTACTTGAAATGTAACAGTCCTACTTCCAGCAGGAGATATATTGGCTACCGTAAACCCAGTCGCTGGATTTGCCCCAGGTTGTAAAACCCCGTCCACAGTCACACTATTTGCGATAAATGTCGTTCCAATTGGAATCGGATCTTGAAAAATAACGTTCGTCGCAAGTACATTTCCTGTATTTTCAATTGTAACAGTGTACGTAAGAACGTCATTCACTGTCGCAAAAGCTCTATCCACTGTTTTTCTCGTTCTTATATCAGCTATATTGATAGTCGTAACTACAGTATTACTTGTCGCTTGCCCTGAAACTGGTTGTTGACCAGGAACTGGAGTAAAGGTAAATGTTGCACTTGCACGATTGGGAATTGGATTGACAAGAGGATTAGATGTTACTCGAACTTGAAAGCGCACTACAGTCGTTTGCGAAGCATTAATACTTCCTAGATTAATACTACTTGCTGGATTCGCTCCTGGACGTGCTACGCCATTCACTGTAACGCTATTTGCGACAAATGTTGTTCCAGCAGGTATACTATCAACAAAAAGAACATTGTTTGCAGTAACGTTTCCATTATTTGTGACATTAACTGTGTACGTTAATACATCATTAATTGTTGCGGTCTGTAAATCTACAGATTTTTGCATACTTATAGTTGCTTGATTCACTGTCGTTTGTACTGTATTTGAAGAAGACATACTAGTAATAGGTGGACTACCTACAAAAGGACGGAATTGATATGACACCATTGCACGATTTGAAATAGGATTTGGGTTTGGGAACGATGTTATTCGCACTTGAAATGTAACAACTCTTTGCGTGTTATTTGGGAGTGTGCCTAAATTAATTCCATTAGCAGGGTTCGCATTCGGCTGTGTTACTCCACCTACTGTTACACTACCTGTAACAAACGTCGTTCCGTTCGGAATACTGTCTTGTAATATAACATTTTCTGCGCTTCCTGTACCTGTATTAGGAACTGTAATTGTGTAGGTAAGAATATCTCCAACTCCTGCAACTGTTCTATTGACCGATTTAACAGGATTAATAATTGGCCCCGTTGCATCAATTTGAACCCCAAAACCAGCTGCAGCATATCCATCTCCATTAGTAACGAATCGAACCGTTGCTGACGTTTGATTATTTACTAATGATGCAGAGGCATTTACATTTGTAATATCCCACCCTTGTCTTCGAACGGCTAAAGCTATCCCTAAAGGCTGATTCAAATCTCCAAACGTTCCAGTGGTATCTAACTCTCCAATGTCGTTACAAATTTGTGACTGAAAGAAATTATTTGCGGGGTTTCTCGGGCCGGATAATGCAACTGTAGCATTTGCATTCGGTCCAAAGCGAAGTTGATCTCCAACAATGTTAGAATCACCTTCTTGAGCAGTTACGAGCACTCGTCCTGTTACAGCTCCTGTAGCTGGAGTAGCAAATCCTGAAATAGTAGCATCAACTGGTGGTGATGAAGCATCAATAATTTCTTGACCTGCATATACTGACAAATTTCGAAGTGGTAAACTGGCATTTTGATACACAACCTCAAGCGTCCATCCAGCTGAACGACTGATTGTTGGGTCGGCTGAAGTTCTTGCAGCTGGCACAGCACCCGTTGTATATGTTCCTGCTCCACCTGCACTAACAAGATTCGTTACATTGGCAGAGCGAGCATAATAAAACTGATTTCCTACTGAACCTTGCTGCGCGGTAACAGGATCTGGCGTAACAGAAAACGTTCCTGCTGGCGTTGTGAATGTAATGTTATCATTTAAAAATGGTAACACATCTTCCGTATCAGTCCGGAAAGTACCAGCCCAAACTAATTCTGCATATAACACACTGCTTCCCGCTGGAAGATTTAAAATTGCACTTGAAGAATTCAATTGCCATTCATCTGTTGTCCCTGCTGGGAATCCTGGTACTTGTAGCGCTGTATTTACTGTCGTAAACACAGCAAGTGTACCAAAAATATTACCTGGTGCAGGTGATGTAGGGCTAAGTCCCAGCGTATTCCCAGTGAACGTGACGGCACCAGGTACTGTTGTCGTAAAACGATTTATAAAAGGCACACAATCATCTCATTTCATTTATAGTAAAAAGTGCTCTATACTATAAAATGTAGACAACCTATGGGATGTACGTTGTCCAACAAAATTCCGCACATATGAGAGGAGTTTATAAAACTATGCGCTACGTTATTATAACAGGAACTTCACAAGGTTTAGGGGAGGCTATTGCCACACAATTGTTAGAAAAAAATACAACTGTCATCTCTATTTCTAGAAGAGAAAATAAAGAGCTTACTAAACTTGCAGAGCAATATAACAGCAATTGTATTTTTCATTCCCTAGATCTTCAAGATGTACATAACTTAGAAACTAACTTTAAAGAGATCATTTCATCTATTAAAAAAGACAATGTATCCTCTATTCATTTAATTAATAATGCGGGTACAGTTGCACCTATGAAGCCAATTGAAAAAGCTGAAAGCGAACAATTCATTACGAACGTTCACATTAATTTACTTGCACCTATGATTCTTACATCTACGTTTATGAAACATACGAAAGACTGGAAAGTAGCTAAACGTGTTATAAACATTTCATCTGGTGCAGGAAAAAATCCTTATTTTGGATGGGGCGCTTATTGTACAACGAAAGCTGGTGTAAATATGTTTACACAGTGCGTAGCAACCGAGGAAGCAGAAAAAGAATATCCAGTAAAAATCGTCGCTTTTGCACCTGGTGTTGTTGATACAAGTATGCAAGCACAAATTCGTGAAACAAATAAAGAAGATTTCATAAATTCGGACCGCTTCATTGCATTAAAAGAAGAAGGAAAACTATTATCACCTGAATATGTTGCGAAAGCTATTCGTAACTTACTAGAAACTGAGGACTTCCCTCAAGGCGAGGTTATTAGAATTGATGAATAACAAAAAGGCGTGCTATTTTAGCACGCCTTTTTGTTCTACTTTTCTAAAAATATGAGCACAGACTCCGCAATCTGTTCATAACCGATTTCTTGATAAATTTTATTAGATGTCGGATTCGCTAGATCAGTATATAACGTAGTCGTCTTGTAACCTTCATCTAACAAACGTTGACTAAGTGCCGCTACACACTTAGATGCGTATCCCTTTTTCCTTGCTTCTTTCGGCGTATATACAAAATTAACTGTTATATTATTTTTAGTTGGTCTCGTTTTTGCAGCTACAGAAACGAGTTTTCCGTCTACTTCTAGACCAAATAAACGATGAGTAATGATTAGTGTATGTGCCGTTTGTTTTGCTTCTTCTTTCGTAATAGGAAGATTCACATCTTCGCAAAATTGATAAATCCACTGTTCTATTAATAGTAGCTCATCACTACCTATTTCTCGAAAAGCCCCATCCTCGGTCCACTTCTTCTTAACTTGTTGTAATGCATACACACCTTGCTCCATTACAACATTCGTTTTCTTATTTTCTAACACGGCAATCTCTTCCGCTAATTTCTGTACAATTTTCTTATTACCAATCAATCCAGGAACATTTGAATATACTTTCGTTAATTTTTTTGCAAGTTCCACGATATCCTCTTCCTCAATTTCAGACGTAGCAACAATGATTTGTTTCTTTTCTTCTGTTTGAAGAAATACAACTACAATTTCTTCTCCTTGTTTCGCTATCCCCATAAATATCGGTTGTTGGACCATTTGTAATACACCTAATATGAGATTATTTTCCTGCTCATTCTTTTCTAAAAATGGTGTAACCTCTTCTTTAAAATTAAGAATCTCTTCGTATACATGTAATTGAATCATCGACAATCTCTTCCCTCTATTTATAGTTTCATTAAGTATTGGCGATTAATTCATTAAATCCCTCTTTTACGATTCAATACTATGCGAAGTTAACATATTCAAATCAGTTTCAGCTTGTAAAATTCTCTGTTTTTCTTTTTCAAATACCTCTTCTTCTTTTTGAAATGACTCTTTTCGATTTTTAATCATACGCTCCATTTCTTTTTTACTCGGTCCACCGTATACATTTCTTTTTTGAATAAATGCTTCTGGCGATATAATTTCATTCCACTCTTTTTCTAATAAATTTATTTTAAAATGTTCTTGCAAATACATATTTACCTCTTTGAAGTGTAATTCATGTAGTTCTTTTTTCTGCTCCAATGACATATTTGCAATAGCACTTGCTGCATGATGAGCATGCCGAAATGGAATTTCATAATTTTTTGTTAAAACATCGGCGAAATCCGTTATCGTTATTGCATGTTTATAGGAACGACTTTTTAACGTTTCTTCTTCTACTTTCATCGTTCGGATCACTGCATTCATCATACAAAAAACACGAATTGCCTTTTCAATCCCTTTATATAAATATGGCTGCAAGTCATCTTCCGTATCGACAATATCACCAAATGGTGTATTATGAATCATTTGAAATACTGTAAATGCTTCTCCTAAAGCGCTACTCGTAATCGCACGGGCATGTTCAATGGAAACTGGATTTCGCTTTTGCGGCATAATGCTACTTATTTGTACATATGGCTTTGCAATAGTAATACCGTCATATTCTTTCGTTGCTAACAACAAAAAGTCATGAATCCATCTACTCGTATTCGTCATCATTACCATAAGTAGCGAGCTAACTTCTAATAAATAATCTGCTCCGGCAACAGCATCATATGAGTTCTCAATTACATTTGTAAATCCAAGTAGATGAGCAACTCGTTCTCGTTTAATCGGGAAACTTGTTGTAGAGAGTGCAGCCGCCCCCATTGGAGACTGATTTAAAAGCTGGTACGTTTTTTTCATTCTTTCTAAATCTCTTTGCATCGTATCATAAATTGCTAAAGTATAATGACCAAATGTTGTTGGCTGTGCTGGTTGTGTATGTGTATAAGCTGGCATGATCGTTTCCTTATGATCAGCAGCAAGTTGCAGTACACTTTCTTGCAATACCAAATGATGTTCCATTAATCGTAATACATATCGCCTTAAACTCATGCGATACATCGTTACCCCCATATCATTTCTACTTCTACCAATATGCATATTGCTTACAAAATGGCATTTCGCTTCTTGAGAAATTAAATGTTCGACTAAAAAAAAGAGATCTTCATGCTGCTTTGTATATAGCAATTGATCTTTTGGAATTCCCTCTACCTTTTTAAGAGCGTTTAATATAACTTTAGCTTCTTCCTTTTTCATTAGACTTTCTTCAGTCAGCATCGTAATATGTGCTTTATGCACTTGAAACATATCTTTCAATAAGTAATTTCGTTGAAAATCAAATACATGTTGTAATACACAATCCACATATGTTTTTCCAGGGAAATCAGCGCCTTCACTCTTTATAAACTCTTCCTTACTCTGTTTCATCACCTTTTCCCCTCTCACCTAAGTATTACTACCCATCATACCCAGAGATAGGAAAAAAGTGCTTGTACATAAAGTGAAACTTTAATCAGTGGGGGTTTTCTTCATCCCCCACTGATTATTAGTTGAACCAATCGGACTTTTAGGGGCAGTTGATCCCCCACCTAACTTCTTTGCTTTCCCTGAATTTTGAGGTGGGGGTCTTACTGCCCATTAAAGCGGGATAAAAATAAACTCGGTGCTCTCTGCACCGAGTTTATT
Organism: Bacillus sp. FSL K6-1218; assembly: GCF_038006445.1. NCBI lineage: Bacteria > Bacillati > Bacillota > Bacilli > Caryophanales > Bacillaceae > Bacillus > Bacillus sp. FSL K6-1218. The sequence goes on from NZ_JBBOVE010000001.1 coordinate 3,566,674, forward strand.
TAATAAAAGTTGCATCATACTTATCACTTTGCAACACTTGGAAATGTAAGTTTGCTAAATGTTTCCGTATTTCTGCACTGTCGTCCTCATTTAAATTATTGGCTAAAAACACTATTTCTGTACAGTTCCCGCGTTTATCCATCGCATAAACTGCTTTTGTAACTGTCCATGGCGTATAGCCATTTTTTTGCCCTGCATGTCTAAATGTTTTACGATATTTTTTAGCGCTCATATCTGTTTCAACGATATTCGCCCACACTTTTTCTTCAGCTTCTGTCAAGCCACCTTTATGGTTTGCCTTTTGAAGTAATACCATATAATCATTTGCAGAAGCTGCTGGTAATCTATCTGACCAAATTTTGTCGTAACGTTCCTCTAAATAAAGCGGAATTTCCTTCTGTAATAATGGTCCCTTCTTCTTTAAGCGTTCATGAATAATCATCGCATATTCACGATATTGCTCTTGAGACATTTCTTTTAACTTTTTCTCTATTTTATATTTTGGAACATGTAATTCTTTATGCAAATATCCTGGGATATACAAAGATGAAACGATTGGAAATAGTGGTTGATGTGCAGGAAGTGATAAACTTTGTAAATTTCGATTGATGTTATCTAATCCTAACAATTCCATTAAGTATTCAGCATTTGCATTCGAACTAAACTTAACCATTCCTTTTGCCACTTCTTCTAAAGAAACCGCTCCTTCAGTTATCTTGCCCGTCTTCTCCAAATACTTTTGCCATCTATCTTGTGCACCACCATCTGTATTCGGTACATAATAGCGATTCACATCATTAATCGACACGAAACTAGACGAATCAATTTTCCCTTCAGTAACTTGTTTCGTATATTCAAGCGCCACAATTAATTTCATCGTACTAGCAACTGGCAATACAACATTTGGGTTTACAGAATAAACAACTTTATCATTTCTCTTTACTAGAAGCGCACTATTTTTTTCATCTTTATGTTCTTCAATAAAAGATGCAATATACTGTGCATCATCATTATTTGAACTCCATACTTTTTTCACTAAAAAGTTACCCGATATTAGCAAAACAAAAATACCCACAATTACTGCGCATACTATAGTTTTTTTCAAGTAAAATTCCTCTCCTATTGTGTAACTCTTCTCTATTTATCATTTAAAAACAAAATAATGGAGATGGTCATTTAAATAACCATCTCCATTATTTTAACTTGTATGCTCCTATTATGTCTACGTCATAAATTTCACAAAATCCTCAAGAAACTTTTTATAGTGTAACGACCAACCAATTCGCACCCAATTTTTTAATGCTTTTGCATCAGGTTGAGGCCGAAAATCAGCAATACTCTCTCCTTTTGCAATTCCAGCTGTATCTACATCGACACGACGATATACATAATCTAAAAGGGATGGATTTGCCGCAACCATCATTGTAACGACGTCATGCACTGGACTTCCTTTTATTTTCGGATTTAACTTTCTATAAGCTTTATAATAATACGTAAATATCGGCTCGATTAACTTATTAAAACTCGTTTTAGAGTGTTTCGTAATATATTTTACCATTTCCGGCGTAATAATTGCTTCAGATGTAACGTTAAGTGGCACTAATGTCACATTTTTGGCATTTTGCATAACTAATTGTGACGCAATGGGATCACCATGAAAATTCGCCTCTGCGACTGGTGTTACATTGCCAGGCATTAAGAAAGCACCGCCCATTATATAATATTCTTTCACATACTTCATCATCGGCTTTTCTAAAATAAATGCTGTCGCTAATGTTGTTGATCTACCAGCATCGACTATTATTAATTCTCCTTTATATTTTTCAAGAAGATCAAAAAATGTACAAAAAGGCTTTATATTTGGCGAAAAAGTTTTTGGAGGTTTAATTGGTCCTAAACCGTCTGTCCCATGAATTTCTGGATAATACGTTGTAACATCTCCGGATAAAGGAATTTTCGCACCATTAATAACAGGTATATCTTCCCGTCCTGCCATTTGCAATAAATATGCGGCATTACTTGTCGCCTTTTCTTGTGTTACATTCCCATATCCCGTTACTACCCCAACAATATCAATATCAGGATGCAACAATCCATACATAATCGCTAAAGAGTCATCAATTCCTGGGTCTCCTAAAAATAACACTTTTTTCATCGACCTCAACTCCATCTCCTCAGTTGTTATTAACTTATGAATAAACGTGGATATACAGAATAAAAAAGAACAAATTCATACGAAAAAACGCAGTCTTATAAGGACTACGTTTTTCAGCTAACCTATACTGTTTTTTTTACAGCACTCATACTTCCAATAACATAAGCGATAAATGCAAAACAAATTGGGAAGACAACTGTATGTATACCGAACGGATTTGGATAGAAAAGATGAATACACATATATGAACCTACTCCAACGAAAATGGAAGCAAGCGCTCCTGTAGCATTTCCTTTTCTCCAATATAACCCTAATACGATTGGCCAAATGAATGCTGCTTCTAATCCACCGAAAGAAAATAAATTTAGCCATATTAAAAAATCTGGTGGTTTAATCGCCGCTGCATAAACGAGTAGTCCTACAATACCAGTAATCCACAAACTTCCTTTTTTTATCGTACTGTCTGCTGCATCTTTATTTATGTAATTTACGTATATATCTTTAATAATTGACGAGCTTACAAGTAATAATAAAGAGTTTACTGTAGACATAATCGCTGCCATTGGTGCGGCTAAAAAAACTCCAGCTAACCACGGTGGTAACACTTCCATCGCAAGTAGCGGCATTACTTTATCTGGTACCGTTATACCTGGAAGTACTACTCTTGCAAATACACCTGTTAAATGCATACCGATCATAATTGTGCCAACGACAACGGTTCCAATTATTAAAGCTTGGTGCATAGCTTTTGAATTTTTATAAGACATGGCACGCACGCTAATTTGCGGTAAGCCTACAACGCCAATTCCAATTAAAATCCAAAATGATGTAACATATGATTTTGTTAAACTGCCATCTGCTCCGAATGGTGTAATTAACTTTGGATTAATTTGAACAAGTTCCTGCATAATCTTTTCAATTCCACCACCAGCAATGACAGTAGCAATTAAAATGATTGTTGTTCCAACTAACATAATGATTCCTAATAATGTATCTGATAGAGCAACTGCACGAAATCCACCAATTAATACGTACACAAGTACAGAAAAAGTAAATAAAAATAGTGCTGTTGTATACGATAGACCCGTTAGTGACTCGATTAATCGACCACCGCCAACCCACTGGGCTACTGTCGCTGAAAATAAAAAGATAATAATACATAACGCAGAGAGTATAACAACTGCTTTATTATTGTATCTCCCTTTTAAATAATCGATAAGAGTAATTGCTTCCATCTTCCTAGCGATAATTGCAAACTTTTTACCGATAACCGTTAAAACGATATACCCTGTTACAACTTGAATCGCAGATAACAGTACCCATCCAAGCCCCATATTGTAAGCAATACCAGGGCCACCAATAAAGCTACTTGCACTACCGTACGTAGCAATCATTGTCATCGCTAATAATAAACCGCCTAGCTCACGCCCACCAAGAAAATATTCTTGTAAAAATTTATTATGAGCAGTTGCTTGCACGCGTCTTGAAGCATATACACCAATTAAAAATACAACGATAAACGAAATTATCATTGGAATGATTACATACCAATTCATCTACTATTCCTCACTTTTTTCTTCCTCATCGAGTGAAATATCTTGAAATACAAAACGAACAACTAAACTAAGTAAAATAACCATAACGATAAATCCAACGATACAGCTATAAAAAAACCATGCGGGAAAACCTAATACATATGTATATTCATTCGGATTTTTACTACCAAGCCCATAAGCAAATCCGTACCATATTATAAAATTAATAATAGCAAGTCCAAGACCAATTAACGCTTCTCTATGGGCTATTCGAAAGCGTGGATCATCATGATAATCTTTCATTTTCACCCCTCCTCTCACGATGTATTATTGTACCATTGTTCTTCTAGTTTTTCCTACTAGAAAGCAAAAACAAGCAGGATTTTTTATAATCATATAGAAGATTCTCTTACATTACATATTTTTTACAATTGTAACACAAATGAAATTTGAATTTTCAGTATTTATTAATTATGATTTTAATTAGAGGCTTTCCATCTAGTTTCCGCATCCCTGATTTCGGAATAAGCGCCGTCTCGTACTGCGTTTACATTATATTTTCAAGGGGGTTATACAATGAGTCAACTAGCTGTAAATCTTCATGAAAAGGTAGAAAAGTTTCTTCAAGGTACAAAAAAGTTATATGTGAATGGATCTTTCATTGAAAGCGCTTCCGGAAAAACATTTAAAACACCTAACCCAGCAACTGGTGAAACACTTGCCGTCGTTTCTGAAGCTGGTCGCGAAGATATTCATAAAGCTGTAGTCGCAGCTCGTATGGCTTTTGACGAAGGTCCTTGGTCTCGTATGAGCACTGCTGAGCGAAGCCGTCTCATGTACAAGTTAGCTGATCTAATGGAAGAACATAAAGAAGAGCTTGCACAGCTCGAAACATTAGATAACGGAAAGCCAATCCGTGAAACAATGGCAGCAGACATACCACTTGCAATTGAGCATATGCGCTATTACGCTGGCTGGGCTACGAAAATCGTTGGTCAAACAATTCCTGTTTCCGGTGATTACTTTAACTATACACGCCATGAAGCTGTTGGTGTCGTTGGTCAAATTATCCCTTGGAACTTCCCGCTTCTTATGGCAATGTGGAAAATGGGAGCAGCGCTTGCTACAGGATGTACAATCGTTTTAAAACCTGCAGAACAAACTCCACTATCTGCTCTATACTTAGCTGAATTAATTGAAGAAGCTGGATTCCCGAAAGGTGTTATTAATATCGTACCTGGATTTGGTGAATCAGCTGGACAAGCTCTCGTTAATCATCCACTCGTTGATAAAATTGCATTTACCGGTTCTACTCCTGTCGGTAAACAAATTATGAGACAAGCATCCGAATCATTAAAACGAGTTACACTTGAGTTAGGCGGTAAATCACCAAATATCATCTTGCCAGATGCTGATTTATCTCGCGCGATTCCTGGTGCACTTTCTGGTGTTATGTTTAACCAAGGACAAGTATGCTCTGCTGGATCACGCTTATTTGTTCCGAAGAAAATGTATGATAATGTCATGGCTGATCTCGTCCTCTATTCTAAAAAACTAAATCAAGGTGTTGGTCTTAACCCTGAAACAACAATTGGTCCTCTCGTTTCCGAAGAACAACAAAAACGTGTAATGGGCTACATTGAAAAAGGGATTGAAGAAGGCGCTGAAGTACTTTGCGGAGGAAGTAATCCATTCGATCAAGGCTACTTCGTTTCTCCTACAGTATTCGCTGACGTAAATGATGAAATGACGATCGCAAAAGAAGAAATTTTCGGTCCAGTTATTTCTGCAATACCGTTTAACGATATTGATGAAGTAATTGAACGTGCGAATAAATCGCAATTTGGCTTAGCTGCTGGTGTATGGACAGAAAATGTTAAAACTGCACACTATGTTGCAAGTAAAGTACGTGCAGGTACAGTATGGGTAAACTGTTATAACGTCTTTGATGCAGCATCTCCATTTGGAGGATTTAAACAATCTGGCCTCGGCCGTGAAATGGGGTCTTACGCATTAAATAACTATACAGAAGTGAAGAGCGTTTGGCTTAACTTAAATTAATGAGAAAGAACCTGACTTACCTGGTCAGGTTCTTTTCATTATGTATTCCTTTAAACTTGCAGTCCTCCGCTCACATTTAATACTTCACCTGTAATATAGGATGCGTATTCTGATGCTAAAAAGGCTGCTGCGTTCGCAATATCTTCTGGCGTTCCAATTCTACCAACTGGAATAGCGCCAACCATCTTTTCTTTCACTTTATCTGGTATCGTTTTGGTCATATCTGTATCCATAAACCCCGGACAAATCGCATTACAAGTAATACCGAAACTTCCAACTTCTTTCGCTGCTGTTTTCGTTAAACCTACAACTCCTGCCTTTGTAGCCGCATAATTTGCTTGACCTATGTTTCCTTCTCTACTAATTGAAGATATATTAATAATGCGTCCATACCCTTGTTGTCTCATGTAAAGAAGCGCTGGTTGCATACAATAAAAAACTCCAGTTAAGTTCACTTGTAATACTTGTTCCCAAGCAGACTTCTCCATTTTATGTAACATTGCGTCTCTTGTAATTCCAGCATTATTCACCAAAATATGTAATGTACCAAATTTTTGAACCCCATATTCAATTAACGACTTTGCTTCATTTTGATTACTCACATCACATCGATATGAGCACACTTCATATCCTTCATCTGATAACTCACGTGTCGTTTTTTGTAGATTCTCTTCATTTACATCGCTAATTAATACTTTCGCCCCTAGTTTTGCATAAACCCTTGCAATCTCTTTTCCAATTCCCTGTGCAGCTCCTGTTACAACAGCTGTTTTCCCATTTAAAAACTCCATTCCTATCCCCCATTTCTATTACTTATACTGTATATTTCGGCTCCTTGCTTTCCATTTCCTCTTTGTATAAAAAAGTCTATTTGTGTCAAACTAACTTTGCAACGTCGCATAAAGTGAAACTTTAATCAGTGGGAAGTTTGTTCATCCCCACTGATTATCAGCCCTCACCAATCGGGCATTTACTGGCAGTTAATCTCCCACCTAGCTTCTTTGTTCCATCTGAATTTTGAGGTGGGAATTTTACTACCCGTTATGCGGGATAAAGTGCAAGGAGATTGTGTCGAATGAACAAAAAGAATTTCAAACAAAACAAAGCAACTGATGGCATTGATGTTGAGTTCTCTCGCGAACTCGCTGACCACAATGACTTAGAAGCAAACGCACGTGCAAATGCCGCTGATGCACGTCAAAAACGCCAATCAACCGAAAAATAAGGTACATCACAACCTTATTCTTTTCAAAAGGGACCTACTACCCAACAAAATAAACCGAGAGACATCTCTCGGTTTATTTTCTATATTTTTTTGCATAATGAGCCAAAGTAAGCAACGGATATATATGAGTATAACTATGATAACGAATATAAAACCCACCTGGTAAACCTGTTCCAGTAGGATATTTTTCATTTACATAAGGGTTGGAGAGCAAATATGAAATACCTTTGCGAATGACTGGTGTTTCTTTTTCATAGTACGAAATGAGAGCATCTAACGCCCATGCCGTTTGTGATGGTGTACTAAACGGCAAAGTAACAAATCTTTTTTCCACACTACTTTGGCAAGATTCTCCCCAGCCACCATCTTCATGCTGTATATGTTCAAGCCATAAAGCTGCTCGTTTTAATGATGGATCGCTAGATGGTATTCCTAGTGACCGTAAACCAGTCAACACTGCCCATGTACCATATATATAACAAATTCCCCATTTCCCATACCATGATCCATTTTCCTCTTGTATATTCATTAACCAATTTATCGCACTTTGTTTTTGTTTCTCGGGCAATTCATTTTGCGCATATGTCCCGAAAAACTCTAGCACTCTTCCTGTAATATCTGGTGTAGAAGGATCTGTAATCATATCACTTGCATTTTCGATTGGTAAATTTGCTAATATACGGCTCGTTACCCCTTTTTCAAAAGCCCCCCAACCACCATCATTATTTTGCAATCCTTTAACCCAATTAACCGCTCTCTTCCAAGAATTATCTACATTTTCGTTCCCTCTACTTCGCGCCAATGCTCTTAACACAGCAGTTGTATCATCAATATCTGGAATCGTCGTATTCACATCCGAAAAGCCCCAACCACCTGGGAATAGATCCGGTGCATGTACACTCCAATCTACTTTCTTCGTTTGCTGTTTTCTTAGTAAATACGCTGATGCATTTTGAATTCCTTTACTTGCTTTCGGAACTTGAGCTTCTTGCAAAGCATAACTGAGTAAAGCTGTATCCCATACAGTTGACGGAGAGTTTTGCAAATGGCTCCCTCTCTCCATCTTCCATATATAAGATGTGATTCCCGTTATAGCCTTCTGAATAATTGGTGATTGAATAGAATGCCCTAATGCAAGTAAAGCATAAATCATATAAAACGAGGCAGTTGCGTAACTATATAATGTTCCATTTTCATCAATACGCTCTTTCATAAAACGTTCTACTGCCTCATATCCTTTATGATGCAAAGAAAGTGGATACGTTATAATTTTCTTCACCTCACTTAATAACGTTTGAAAAACTGGAGATCGGTCCTCCCGAAACCATTCTCCGCCCCCGCCTGCAATGTGATTTAAATTTGGCAATAACTTTTTCCCTACTCGAAATCTTTTATTTAAACACAACATCATCGGAATTAAATGAATACGTGCTGAGCTACTCAATTCAAATATACTGAGGGGGGAATCATTCTGCAGAAACATAATTGGTGTTGGCAAATGAAAGAGAGAAGGATATTCATATTCTCCATGAACCGCTAATAAAAACTTCGTCATAAAATGAGCACGCGCCACCCCCCCGCGCTCATTTATAAACATTTCCGCTCGCTTCATATTCGCATCTTCTTTTGTATATTTTTCCGATGCAAGTAAGGCAGCATAAGATTGAATTGTAGCAGATAAATTACCACCCACTTCATCTTCATACAATTTCCATGTTCCTTCATTTGTTTGGAGTGATGCTAATCTTTTTACAAACGGTTCTATCTCTTTATCTCTACCTAATAATTTTAATAAAAAAATCATATGACAATCTGTTAGTGGCGCTCCTTCAAAACAAAACCGCCAAGTACCATCTTGCCGTTGCATCGTTTGAAGTGCAGTTGTTCTTCTCGCTATTTCTTCATGCACTTTTTCATATAATAACAAGTTACTCACCCACCCTTTCGAAATCCGTATAACGATATTCAAAAAGGTAGCTGAATATGTATAAAAACAAAGAAAAGCAGAACATATAAAATGTTCTGCTCATAAACAATATCCTACTCCGACAATAATCCCTAATAAAGCACCGACTACTACTTCATACGGTGTATGCCCAACAAGTTCGTTTAACTTCTTATATTCTGTTTCTCTACCATGAAAAAAGTCATTCAATATTTTTGCTTGTTTACTTACTGCAAGCCTTACTCCTGAAGCATCATACATAACAATAATGGCAAAAATAGCAGCAACCGCAAACATCGAGCTTTCCACACCTTCCACTACTCCAACTCCTGTAGCAAGCGCTGTAACTGTTGAAGCATGAGAACTTGGCATCCCACCTGAAGCAAAAAACTTTGCAAAATCAAATTCACCCGTTTTAACTAATTTAAAGACTACTTTCGTTAATTGTGCTAAAAACCATGAAATTACAGCTGCCATAAGCGGATCATTATGTAAAATTGTTTCCATGTTCTCAGCTCCTTACTGACTATAATGGAAATTCTATATAATATAAGTATAAAGAAAAATGCGTAGAAAATACTACGCATTATGATACTTTTGCTGATTTATTTTTTATAAATTTCGGTTGTTTCTGCACTAAAAACTTGGTTTTCGCTACCGAGAATACAAATAAAGCAACCCATATACAGAAAAATGCAATCATATGTGTAGATGTGAAATGTTCACCAAATACAAATACACCTAAAATTAAGCTAATTGTTGGCGCAATATATTGTAAAAATCCCACCATATAAAGCGGAATAAGTTGTGCTCCTTTTGCAAAATAAAATAGTGGTAATGCTGTTACAATACCTGCTCCTATTAAAAGTAACGTTGATAACATTGAAATAGATCCAAATGAGCCGAAACCATGTGCTCCTGTCATAACAAGGTAAATGATTGCAAACGGTGTCACTAACATCGTTTCCATCGTAAGTCCAATTGTAGCATCATAGTTTAACAGTTTTTTCGTTAATCCGTATAATCCAAATGAAAAGGCAAGTGAAAGAGAAACCCACGGAATAGATCCGAAACGTACTGTTAAAATGACAACCCCTACTCCTGCTAAACCAACTGCAACATATTGCCAAAAGTTTAACTTTTCCTTTAAAACGACTGTACCAAGTAAAATACTAATAAGCGGATTAATATAATAGCCAAGACTCGCTTCAATAACATGATTATGATTAACGGCCCATATGTAAACAAACCAGTTTCCGCTAATCAAGACTGAAGCTATTGTTAATGACATTAATAATTTAGGTCGTTTAAAAAGATTCACAAATTCCCCAATAAACTGGCGAAACCTCTTCGTAACACCTAATACAAGTAACATAAAAACAAACGCCCAAACGATGCGGTGTGCTAATATTTCATCTGCTGGAACTTCCTCAACCCATTTCCAATAAATCGGTAGAATTCCCCACATCGTATAAGCACCAGCCGCATATAGTATCCCTTTTTTTTGCTCTGCTGATTGACTCCCCATCTTCCTTTTTCTCCTCTTCTCATTTTTTCTCCATTATACGGTCTCACATACTCACTTTACCAATAATCAATCTGCATTTCTTTCGACATTTCTCATACAACGAATAATAAATATACCGTTATTACAACAAGTAACGGTATGCCGAAAACAAATTTCTTTTTATGAGTTTTATGATGAAACATATACATACCGATCCAAGCTCCAACTGCTCCCCCAGCTGCCGCTGATAAAAACAACGTACTTTCTGGCGTTCTCCACTGTTTCTTCTTTGCTTTTCGTTTATCAAGCCCCATAAGGCTAAAAGCTATAACGTTAATAATAAGAAAATAAATCCATTTCATCGCTTTCTCTCCTTATGAAAAATTCGCTTAATGGTAACACGAAAAAACGACGGAAACAACTGAAGAACTCTTTTTATTAAACTAGTTTCATTCCTTTTTCTTAATTAGTTACCTTCATATTTACATAACCAACTAAAATCGCAATTAAAGCATTTAAATAGAAAAATGTTATGAGCAAAATCTTATATTTCATTACATTCACCCACTACCATATCATCAAAAAAACTGCTCTCAATCACTTTCTCATCAAAATGAAGAACTACAATTAGCCCTACATATAAAGAAACAAAATTTAGAAAACATTCCCCATTCTCATCTTTCTTAGCTAAGCATTTAAATATCTCTTGAAATTGCATACGCTCGTCTGCAGCAACAACCGGACGCACACCAAAATATTTCAATACGAGATTCAGCTTCAGCTGCACGGATAATGATAAAATATATTTTAATAACTCTGTATACTCTGCACAATCTTTTTGACTATACAACTTCACAAGCTTTTGATGTAAAGTAGAAATCGATAATTCTTCGTCAGTCACTTTAGTTGCTTCTACCATTTCAATCATCTTTTTCATATTCATTACATTCACCCCTTCTGCAAAAAAACAAAAGCCAAAGCGTATTTATTTTATAATCAGCAATAATTTAGTATTTCTCGTCTCTCGTTCTTCTTCACTCACTAAGTCATACTTCTTTAGAAGATGAAAGACATCATTTAATATTTCCTGTGAATGATTCCCTTGCAAAAATCCCTTTAACTCTTTAAAAATCACTTCCGGTAAAAAATCCTTTTGACTTTCAAGCTTATTCATCACATCTTCAATAGAATGATCAATGTTACACGCCATACTAAACTTCCCCCTCTATCCTCTATAAATAATATCCTCAGCTAACGATGTAAACACTTCTCCAACAAGAGAATCTTCATCATATACAGATGAACCGTTATTTTCTTCACGTTTTGCAAAAGGTATTTTGGCAATTACTTCTGTTTGCAATTGTTCTGCAAGCATTTCGCCGCCACCTTTTCCGAAGAGATAGTTTTTCGATCCATCTTGCTCTTCATAATAAGCCATATTTTCTACAATCCCTAAAATCTCGTGTTTCGTATGCTTTGCCATAACACCTACTCTAGATGCTACGAACGAAGCTACATTGTGTGGTGTTGTAACGATAATTTCTTGCGCCTGCGGGATCATTGCTGCAACATCAATAGCAACATCTCCTGTACCAGGTGGTAAATCAAGAAGTAAATAATCTAATTCTCCCCAGTGCGTATTCGCAAGGAAATTTTGAATCCATTTATTTAACATCGGTCCGCGCCACATAACCGGGTTATTTCCTTCCGTAAAAAATCCCATCGACATAATTTTAACACCGTGACTAACGACCGGAATTGCTGTTTGATCAATCATCGTCGGTTTTTGATTCGTTTCCATCATAGCTGGAATGCTAAAACCATATATATCTGCATCTAATATCCCCACTTTTTTGCCCATACGAGCTAAAGCAGTTGCAAGATTAATTGTCACTGTTGATTTCCCAACTCCACCTTTACCACTCGTTACAGTAATAAATCGTACCCCTGAATCAAGGCGAAGCATGCTCGGCATACCAGTTTCTGTTCTACTATTTTTCTTTAACTTCTCTGTTAGCGCAGCTCGTTCTTCTTGTGTCATAGAACCAAATTTCAAATCTACCTTAGATGCACCAACTGCCTGAAGAGACTCTTCCACATCTTGTTGAATTTTTGCCTTTAATGGACAACCTTGAATCGTTAGCACTACTTCAAGTTTAACCTCTGTTCCATTCATTTGTATATTTCTAACCATATTTAATTCTACAATACTTTTGTGTAACTCCGGATCCTCTACATGTTTTAATGCATTCATTATTTGTTCTTGCGTAATCATAGCACTCATCCTTTCTCGTATTCGAATTTATATACAACATTTTCTTGGCGAAAAAGCTTATTATCCCCCGCTAACAGGCGGGATTAATGCGACTATATCTCCAGCTTTTATCATCTCTTCATTTGTTACAAACTCTTCATTCACAGCCACCATCACTTTATCAAGCGATTGTAAACTATAACTTGCTTTCAGCCATTCTTTTACTTGCTGAACTGTCATTTCTTGTTCTTCTAAAATTACGAATCGATCCGATCCGACTTCCTCACGCAAATTTGCGAACAATAAAATTGTAATCATCTTCTCATTCTTCCTTCTTCGGTTTTCCTTCTGGATATGCCGTATTTTCAAGCTGGTCTCCAATCCACATCATTCCATCTTCCCAAAATTCTTTTTTCCAAATTGGGACGATTTGTTTTATACGTTCAATCGCGTATTCATTCGCTTCATACGCTACTTTACGATGCGGTGATGAAACTGCAATGACTACCGCAATATCCATGATTTCTAGCCGCCCTACACGGTGCGTAATTGCTACTATTGCGTCCGGCCACTTTTCATTTATTTCTTCACCAATTCTTGTAAGTTGTTTTACTGCCATCGGTTTATATGCTTCGTACTCTAAATGTAGCGTTCGTTTTCCTTTTGTAAGTTCTCTCACGGTACCAATAAATGTTGTAATTGCACCTGCTTCTCTTCTTGCGACTTTATTCGTTACTGCTTCAACTAAAATCGGAATATCTACGATTTCAAATAGTGCTTGTCCCATTAGAAACACCTCTCACTTTATAAAATGTCCAAGGCCATTCACTACCTTCATTATCTTCCAGCAAGAGAATATCTACGAACATATCTTTTTTATAACCTCTCGTACCACCTGGAAGTACAATAAATATATTTGTCTCTGCTAGGGAAGAAACCGAGCTAGATTTATCAAACCCTGACGGATAAGCAATTAATTGCCCTTCTTTATATGTCAGTTTTGCTCGCACAAATCTTGTAAATGGATTTGGTTTTAGAAAATCTTCTCCTAATAACGCTTTTTCTCTTTTCATATGTGCTTTTTCACTAAACATATACGTCCGAACACAAGGCCTTACAAACAATTCAAATCCTACGTAACAAGCAGATGGATTTCCTGATAAACCAAATAATAACTTGCCATGTAATTGCGCTACAGTCGTAACACTTCCTGGCCGCATTGCAACTTTATTGAAAAGAACAGAGGCACCTAGCTTTTCGTAAATAGCTGGTAAATAATCGTAATCTCCTACTGATACACCGCCCGTTGTAATTAACATATCTACTTGGCCAAGCGCTTCTTTCACAGCTGTAAAACACGTATTAAAATCATCACTAAACTTCCCAAAATATTTTACTCTGCCGCCCGCTCTTCGAATTTGAGACAATATCATATACGTATTACTATTTCGGATTTTCCCTGGCTGTAATGAATCATTGACATCCAGTAATTCACTCCCAGTTGCTAACAGTCCAATTACAGGCTTTCTCGCAACTGGTACTTCACTATAACCGAATGTAGCAAGAAGAGCTGAAATACCTGGATTAATGTACGATCCTTTCTTTGCAAGAACCGTTCCTTTACGAGCATCTTCACCTTGAAAAGAAATATTGTCGCCTGTTTTGAATGATCGCTTCACTTCCATGTAATTGTTGCCTGCCTCCTCATATTGACGAGTCAGCTCTAACATAACGATTGCATCACACCCATTCGGAATTTGTGCTCCCGTCATAATTCGAACTGCTTGAAACGGACCTACTTTCTCATGGAATAGCGATCCTGCACCAATTTCACCCACTACTTCAAATACAATTGGCGTTTCATAACTTGCTAAATTAGTATCTTCTGCTCTAATAGCAAATCCATCATACGGCGAACGATTAAATGACGGTACATCATGGTCAGCTACTAAATCCTCTGCTAATATACGCCCATAAGCTAATTCAATCGGTAATAGCTCCTTTAAGCCTTTATCAGCAAATCCCATCACTTTACGAACAGCTTCTTCAACCGTAATTGCTACTCTTCTTTCCATTGTTGACAACCCTTTCTATTAGCCGAATACGCGATAATATAGTTGTTTCGCTTTCGAAATATCATTTGTACCATGAATAAAAACACGACCATCCCGAAAAACAACGATGCGGTAATCATCGAATTGGCAAGATAGTAAATACGGATTCCGATCTACTTTCCCCAGTTTTTGTAATACTTTTTCTATATCATCAAAATTGTATTTCCTATTGTCTACTGTTCTAATTTGAACTGTATTTCTTCCGCATAAAACAGCTGCTTTCGTTTGATTTTCGTATGATAAATAAGGATAAGTTCGATTCAAACCGCATGAGAGACAAGCGTCTGTTTTTATTTTCCCTAATTTTATAAAATGATTTTGATTACTCCATATATCAAACATGAAAAATGTTTTGCTAATTGCTGAGAAATCTTCCACTAAAATTTTGAGTGCTTCTGCCACTTGATATGCTGCGACGATTTGAACAGTCGGGCTAATAATTCCAGCGGTATCACATGTCACACCTGTAACAGGAATATTTTTCAGCATACAATGTAAACACGGTGTCTCTTGTGGAATAATTGTATAACTCATACCATACGATCCAACGCAAGAACCATATACCCAAGGAATATTATGTTTTTGTGATAAATCATTTATTACAAATCGAATATCAAAATTATCTGTTGCATCAATGATTACATCTACATTTTTTAATAGACCTTCCATATTTTCTGAAGTTGCATCCATTACGAAAGCATGTATTTGTACTTCCGAATTAATTTGTTCTAACCGATTTTTTGCAGCAATTGCTTTCGGCATTTTCTCTCTCGCATCTTGTTCAGAGTACAATTGTTGCCTTTGTAAATTACTCCATTCAACGTAGTCACGATCAATAATCGTCAACTTGCCAACACCTGCACGTACGAAACTTTCGGCACTTGCACTTCCTAATGCGCCTGCCCCTACAATTAACACATGTTTATTTCGAATTTTTTCTTGTCCTTTACTCCCAATTGGTTTGAACAACTGTTGTCGTGAATACCGATCAGCCATTACATACCCTTCCTCTCAAGAACTCTATTTCATATTAGAATGTTGTTTCTGATAACAAGCAAAGTAAGCAAAACCAACAAACCCAGCTCCTCCAATTACATTTCCAATAAAAACAGGAACAAAATTTTTAGCCAAATCCATCCACGTTAGATGACCAGCAAAAATAACAGCGGAAATGACAAACATATTTGCTACTACTTGCTGAAATCCAATCACTACAAATGCCATAATTGGAATCCAAATTCCGATGATTTTTCCGACAAAATCACTCGTCCCGTAAGCGAGCCAAAGAGCAAGACAAACGAGCCAATTACAACCAATTGCTAAAATTAAAGTTCTCCCAAATGATTCATGTAACTTCCCTTCCGCTATCGCTACCGTTTTATTTAAATACTCTCCCTCTGTTAATCCACCAAGATGTCCAAAGCAATACGCAACGAAAATTGCCCCAATAAAATTCATGAGAGTAATCCAAACCCAGTTATTCAGTACACTTATCAATGTAATTTTCTTTGCATAAAGCGCCATAGACAGTGACATCATATTTCCCGTAATTAATTCTCCTCCTGCTAATACTACGAGCATGAGTCCAACAGGAAATACTGCTCCTCCTAAAACATTCACTAGACTCCCCCAGCGCTCAGGTAAATTCCCTAAAACTCGAATGTTAAGTAAAAAACCTATCGCAATAAACGCTCCTCCTAAAAAACCGAGAATAAGCATCGCTGGCAATGTCTGTCTTACTTTTTGAACACCGGCCTCAATGACAAGCTCAGCAATTTGTTCCGGCTTATGAAATGCCATTACCCATTCCTCCATTTTCTCCAAATAAAAAAGCAGCTTCAAAAAACCTCCTCAAAATAAAGGTTTTTGAATGCTGCTTAATTTCTCTGCACATCTTTTACAGAGATATCAATCATCACTTTTACTATAAAATAGAAAATCCACAACTCTTGTAAATTTTCCATTTTTCACTATGACGCTAGCTTTATATATTAACCACCGATATGTGACATTTCAATTTTAGGTATTGTTTTCTTATTTGTATGATTTAAGCGTTCATCTGAATAACGATCTTCCCTATTATTCCATATATCGCGTACTACATCTGTAATGTCCTCATCTGTATGTTCAGAACGAAGCAATTCTCTTAAATCATTTCCTTTAGAAGCAAATAAGCAAGTATATAATTTTCCTTCTGCAGAAATACGAGCTCTCGTACATGATGAGCAAAAAGAATCTGTTACTGATGAAATAATACCTATTTCCTCATCGCTTCCTATATAACGATACCTAGTAGCCACTTCACCAGAATAATTTGCTTCTATCCGTTCTAACGGCATAACTTGATGAATCGTATCTACTATTTCTTGTTTAGAGACGACCTCTTTTAAATCCCACCCATTATAATTTCCAACGTCCATATACTCAATAAAACGAAGAATATGCTTGTTTTCCTTAAAATATTGCGCCATCTGCAAGATGTCCTGTTCGTTTTTTCCCTTTTGAACGACCATGTTTATTTTAATTTTCATTCCAACTTCAGCTGCAGCCTGTATTCCTTCCAGAACCCTTTGCACTTTGCTCCTATTACCATTTAAATAGAAAAACCGCTCTTCTTCCAGGGAATCTAAACTAACTGTTACACGTGATAGTCCCGCCTTATATAAATCAGGAGCAAACTTTTTCAGTAGTGAACCATTTGTTGTTAAACCGATATCTTCCACACCATCTATTTTATGAAGCCGCTCAATAAGCTGCGGAAGATCTCTTCGAAGTAACGGTTCCCCGCCAGTAATCCGTAATTTTCTCACACCTAAAGATACGAAAATACGAGTTATCCTTTCAATTTCATCAAAAGATAAAATTTTGTCATTAGACAAAAACGAGTAATCAGGACCAAATATTTCTTCTGGCATACAATACCGACAACGAAAATTACAGCGGTCAGTAACTGAAATACGTAAATCCTTTAACGGACGTTGCAACTTGTCTAATGTAACTGATTTCATCTTCATTGCCTCACTTTTATTTTATATTTAAAACACGTTCTGAATGGGTATATACATTTAAGGCGTGATTACGAATAAATCCTATTGCCGTAATACCTAAATCTTCCGCTAGTTGCAAAGCTAACTCAGTTGGAGCTGATTTTGATAGTATAATTTCACAACCGATTTTTGCAACTTTCAATAATATTTCCGAAGAAATACGACCACTAAAAACAATGATTTTATCTTTTATAGAAATATCGTTTCTTAAACAATAACCGTAAATTTTGTCTAGTGCATTATGCCTACCAATATCCATTCGGCTTAAAATAATACCATTCACATCACATAAAGCTGCATTATGAACCCCGCCAGTATGATGAAACGTATCCGCAGATTGCTGCATTTCTTTCATTAACCGAAAACAATCCTCTGCCGCAACCTGTACATGGACACCCTGCATTTTTTTTGCACTTAGTGCATCATTGGCAAAAACAAATCCTTGCCTACTCATACCACAACAAGACGTAATATATCGTTTATTCTGTATTTGTTCATAATACGGATTTACTTTTGTCGTTGTTACATGTACAAATCCTTCTTTTTCCTGTACCCATATGCTATCAATATCCTCATACTTCCGAATGATTCCTTCAGACGCTAAGAAGCCTATCACCATATCTTCTATATATTCTGGAGTACTAACCATTGTAACAAACTCCTGTCCGTTCATTTTAATGGTGACAGGAAACTCTGTTACAATGCTGTCCTCTATATGTTTAAATGCCCCTTGTTCATAACGAAAGATTTCTCTTTCTACCTGTATCGGTTTCACGATCAGTATCCTTCTCTCACGTTATATTTTTATCAAAAACAAATACCGAAACTGCAATATCTTCTTCTACTTTCATATCTGAAAACAAATTCACTAATTTCGCTCCAACAAGTTCCTCCAAATGTTCACGGGAATTCGCAGCATACACTTCTTGAATCATTTTCGTTCTAGCCATATGAACCATTTCCGCACCGTCCATCGTACTTGAAATGAATTTTTCAGTAGGTGTTAAGTTTCCATAAAGAGTCGCTATAGCCATATTTTCTGCAAAAACAGTATGAATTCGTTCTGGTCCTTTTCCGAAAAGTTCCTTTCGAAGTTTTCGTATCATATCATTAAATTCATGTACTTTTTTTGACATACAATCATACCTCCCAAAAGCCTCATTTTACTTTATTATATATTTTACCAAAATGAGCCTTCCGCCCAAACTATTTCGTACAAATATTTGGGCGAAAAGGTTCACTTCATGAAGTTTATTCGTCTTTTAACCCTTTCCCCATACCTTTTAAGAAATGAAGCCCAAACCCGATAGCACGGTTAATATCTGGGTCTTTCAATACTTTCATAAGATCGAATACCCCTACTTTTTTATTACTTTCTAGATGTTCATTACCTTCTTCTAGCCCGACTAATAAACTACCTATAAGCTTTTTCGTAAGTTCTGGGTCAAGTTCAGTTAACGCACCTGCAGCGCCCATCATATTATTAATTAAATTTGTAACAGGCTCACGAGTTACTTGACCTAGAACAATCTTTGCAATTGGTTCTTTCGCTTTTAGCATAGAATTTGCAGCTTCTAGCATTCCAATGTCATTTAATTCCCCTACTATATTAAACATCTGATTTAGAGCTTCTTCATTATTAGTTAGAAGCTCTTTTAAATCATCTAATTTTTGCTGTTTTATTTCTTCCTCAGTTAATTCTTGTTTTTGAATCATTTTTATAGGTGCAGCCATAGTTTTCTCCTCCTACTTATCCGTTAAATGCACATACCCTGGACGTGCCCACTTACGATGTACCTCAATGCCAGCTTGAGGGTGACGTTTTTTATTGCGTGGGTTCGCTTTTGGCATCGGATTTTCGCCATCAACTTCTAACACTTCCATACGTACTTTCGTTTGTTTATACGCAGGTGTATTCGTACGTACGTCCACAGCAGGACCTGTTAAGAAATTAATTGCTGTTTCGTTATCTGTAGAGTTCATCGGTAAATATAACTCATTCGCTTTTACACGATCTGTAACGAGTGCACGTAATTTTAATGCTCCAAAAGGAGAGACAAGACGAACTAACGAACCTGTTTTTACGCCACGTTCTTTTGCAAGGTCTGGAGAGATTTCAACGAAAACACCAGGTACTTTCGTTTGAATACCTGTTGATTTATTTGTCATATTCCCTTCATGGAAATGCTCAAGCATACGACCGTTGTTAATGTGAAGGTCAAACTCGGCTGGAAATTCAGCTGGACGTACCCAGTCAGCAATCGCAAAACGAGCTTTTTTATCTGGGAAGTTAAATCCATCTTGGAACAGAAGTGGTGTATTCGTTCCATCAAAACTTCCCCAATGGAAACTGTTCCATCCTTCAAGCACTTCATAGCTCGCTTGCGAGAACAATGGTGATAAACTTGCCATTTCAGCAAAGATTTCACTTGGGTGGCTATAATTCCAGTTTGCACCTAGTTTATTCGCAACTTCCTGGACGATCCACCAGTCTGGTTTCGCGTCTCCTAGCGTAGGAAGAACTTGATATAATCTTTGGACACGGCGCTCTGTATTTGTGAAAGTACCTTCTTTCTCAAGAGATGGCGCTGCTGGTAATACAACATCTGCATACTGAGCAGTTTTAGAAAGGAAAACATCTTGCACAACGAAGAAATCAAGGCTCGATAACACTTCATGTACATGATTTGCATTAGAATCTACAAGAGCCATATCTTCTCCGACAAGATACATTGCTTTCATTTTTCCTTCGTCAATTGCGTGAAGCATTTCAATATTATTAAGACCTGGTTCACTATCAATTTTCACTCCGTAAGCAGTTTCAAATTTCGCACGTTCCATTTCGTTAGTAACGTGCTGATATCCTGGAAGCCATCCTGGTAAAGTACCCATATCACAAGCACCTTGTACATTATTGTGACCTCGAAGTGGGTATGCACCTGCTCCTGAACGACGATAGTTCCCTGTCGCAAGAAGTAAGTTTGAAATTGCAGCGGAAGTATCAGAACCACCTGTATTTTGTGTTACCCCCATACCCCAAAGGATACATGTACCATCTGCATCACGAATCATTTCAGCCATTTGAATAAGTGTTTCTTTTGAAATACCTGTTACTTCTTCTGCATATTCAAGTGTATATTCTTCTAGGCTTTCTTTGAAATCTTCAAAGAAGTTTACATTCTCATTAATAAATTCCTGATCATGCCAACCTTGATCAATCATATATTTCGTAACAGCCATTAACCAAACTTGATCTGTTCCTTGTTTTGGACTAATAAAGACATCTGATCGCTCTGCCATTTCGGTTTTACGAAGATCAGCTACAATTAACTTTTGTCCGTGTAATTTATGTGAACGTTTAATACGTGTAGCTAGAACAGGATGACCTTCCGTTGGATTACATCCTACAATAATAACAAGACCAGATTGCGCAATATCTTTAATCGTTCCGGCATCACCGCCCATACCAATTGTACGGAACAAACCATCCGTTGCTGGTGATTGGCAATAACGTGAGCAGTTATCAATATTATTCGTTCCAAATACTTGTCGAGCTAATTTTTGAATTACATAATTGTCTTCATTTGTAATTTTAGAGGAAGAAATAAATCCGATAGAACCTTTACCGTACTCTTCTTTAATAGCGCCTAATTTATTTGCAACTACATTCAGTGCTTCTTCCCATGTAGATTCAACAAACGTTCCATTTTTACGAATTAAAGGTTTTGTAATTCGTTCTTTAGAATTTACGAAATCCCAACCAAATTTCCCTTTTACACAAGTGGAAATTGCGTTAACTGGTGCATCTGAAGATGGCTGTACTTTAAGGATTTTACGCCCCTTCGTCCACACTTCAAATGAACAACCTACACCACAAAATGTACATACTGTTTTCGTTTTCTTCGTACGAGTATCACGCATAGCCGCTTCCACTTCTGATACCGCAAAAATACCGCTATACCCAGGCTCAACTTCTTTAATTAAATCTACCATCGGTTCAAGAATATCTGGCTTTAATCCCGTCATAAATCCAGCTTCACCGAGCATCGTTTTCTCCATTAAAGCGTTACAAGGGCAAATCGTTACACATTGACCACAGCTAACGCATGAAGAATCATTAATATTTACTCCTTCATCCCAAATAACTCGTGGGCGTTCCGCTTCCCAGTCTATCGATAACGTTTCATTTACTTGTAAGTTTTGACACACCTCAACGCATTGACCACATGCAATACATTGATTAGGGTCATAGCGATAAAACGGATGCGTCATATCAACTTCACTTACATCAACTTTCGGTTCATAAGGATATTTTTGATGTTCGATTTCCATTAATTCTGCTGTATTATGCAGTTTACAGTTCCCATTGTTGTTGTCACATACTGTACAGTATAATAAATGATTTTCTAGTAACCGATCCATCGCCTCTGTTTGTGCTTCTTTTGCGCCAACAGAAGCACGTTCAATGTTCATACCTTCCGTTGCTATCGTCGAACAAGAACGCATTAACTTTCCGTCAACTTCTACAATACAAGTGTCACATGTTTGAATAGGATCTACTTCTGGCACGTAACAAATTTGCGGATGTTCAATCCCGTTCTCATTAATAACACCCAATATCGTCGAACCAGGCTCCGCTGTATACTTTTTTCCGTCAATTGTAATATGAACCATGTTGTCATTCATGGTCTTTCCCCCTTTTTGAGAATAAAAAAACTCCACCACGAAAATATACGCACCATATTTTGGGCACGCTATCATCATGGTGGAGTAGTTTATTAGCACATCTTGCTAAAATACCAATCCATTTATTCATAAATAAAACGATAGATTCATAACAGGTCATATCACGATTCCATCTTTAACACTATAATTATAGCGTTAAATGTACAAATATACAATATAAATTTTAAACTGCGCATATGTCTGTATGTAACTATCCATAATAACCCATATAAAGTTCAACGAGGAATAAGGTGAATATATGGGATCTTTTCGAAAATGGATAAAGGGCGAAAAATCTTTCTCTACACACGAGCAATCTGAAACTGTATTAAATAAAGAAATTTCTTCCTCCATGCCGCTTAATCTTAAACACTTATCCAAATTATTTAGTGGTATTCCAGAATTAATTACACGCACTTTCCCGTTAAAAAACGGAAAAGAAGCTGCTCTTATATATATGGAAGGACTTGTAGATAAAACTGTTATTAATGTAGATATTCTTCGGCCTCTCTTATTTAAAGAATGGAATGAAGATGATTTTTGGGAATCTTCTGTTTCTATAGGGAATATTAAAAAAGTTCAGAAGTGGATAGACATTGAGCAATCTCTCTTACATGGCAAAAGTATTTTATTTATAAACGGTCAATTATCAGCTTTAGAACTAGATACACAAGCGGCGCCAAAAAGGAGTATTGAAGAACCTACAACAGAGACTTCCATAAAAAGCTCACACGAAGGATTTAATGAAGTGGCAAGTGATAGTATCGCACTTATTCGTCGCTATATTCCAAATCGCGAATTAAAAGTGAAAGAATTCACTGTTGGCGAACGAGCAACCTCTAAAGTTTTTTTACTTTATCTTGCAGATGTTGCAAACGAAGATATTGTACAAGATATGGCATGCCGCATCGAATCAATCAAAGTAGATGCTATTCTTACTACCGGTGAATTAGAAGGATTTGTTGAAGATAATTCTTATACTCTCTTCCCACAATTGTCTATCACTGAACGTCCTGACACAACGGCACATCATATTTTGAATGGGAGAATTGCTGTTGTTGTAGATCGCTCACCAGGCGTATTAATAGGACCTATGACCTTTTCATCCTTTTTCCAGACGATAGATGATTACAGCTTCAGACCTATGATTCCATCTTTTATACGACTCCTTCGTTTCACTGGGCTATTTATTGCAATATTTGCTCCAGCTCTTTATATTGCTATGATTTCCTTCCATTATGAAGTGATTCCGCTCAAATTGTTGTTAACGATTGGAGAATCTCGAGCCAAAATTCCTTTTCCCCCCATATTAGAAGCTTTATTAATGGAATTAGTTCTCGAAATGCTCCGAGAAGCAGCGATTCGGCTTCCTGGGCCTGTTGGACAAACAATCGGCGTCGTAGGAGGAATTGTAATTGGACAAGCTGCGGTTCAAGCTGGGATTGTTAGTAACGTTATGGTTATCGTCGTATCAATTACTGCGGTTGCCTCCTTCATTATTCCCAACTTAGAAATGTCAGCAGGAATTCGGCTTCTTCGATTCCCAATGATGATAGCCGCCTCTTTATTTGGCGTCATTGGAATTATGGTTGGAATGGCAATTATTATCATCCATATTCTTTCTATGGAATCACTTGGTGTGCCATATGGTAGTCCTTTTTCTCCGTCATATGCTTCGGATTTAAAAGATACCCTTGTACGTTTCCCATGGAAAATTATGAAGAAACGGCCACTATCTCTACAATTAAAACAAGATAACCGGCAAAGAGATGTTGAGGAAAAGGAGGAGAATAAGTGACAAAACGTGCAAAGAGGGAGATCACTTTATTTCAATACATTTTAACTATTAGTGGTGTTCAAGTCGGGTTCGGCGTACTTACACTTCCGCGTGAAGTTGCACAAGGAGCGAATACAGATGGCTGGATGTCTATTATTATCGGATGTGTCATTACTACTTTAGTCAGTCTATGTATTGTAAAAATCATGGAAAAACATCCAGGATATACTTTACTTGATGTGCTGATACGCTATCTTGGAAAATGGCTAGGAAGAGTAGTAATGATTTTTTGGATTTTATATGCCGTACTCGCAGCTGTTTCCTTAATTTTTTCCCTCTTATACGTTATTCATATTTGGATTTTACCTAGATCTCCTATGTCTTTAATTATGATTTTGTTATCTATTCCAATGCTTATGCTTGCATGTAAAGGGGCACTTATTATTAGTCGTTTTGCTGTTTTTACTGTCATCTTTACACTTTGGATGCCATTATTATTATTTATTCCTCTTAAAGATGGGTATTTCATATATCTTCTTCCTCTCATCAAGGAAGGATGGCTACCAATTCTAAACACCGTGAAATCAACTATCATTGCGTTTCTCGGATTCGAGTTTGCATTTGTCCTTTATCCTTATTTAACTAACAAAGCATCTGCAAAAAAAGGAATTATTATTGCGAATTTGATTACGTTATTTATTTATCTTCAAATCACGTTCGTTTCTTTTATTTATTTTAGTCCAGATGGTATAACAAAGTTTTTATGGCCGACTCTTTCTCTTGTTACACCGTTTCATTTCTCATTTCTTGAGCGATTTGAAATTATCTTTTTGTCATTTTATCTCTTTATTATTTTTGATTCCTGTATTCCTTATATTTTCACTGCTTCAGATGGAATTAATCAATTACTTAACAAAAAAGGGAGTTCATTACCTATTTATTTTTTATTATTCGGGTGTATTTTCATCTTATTCTTTTATATCCCTTCTTCTTATCAGATAAGTGCGTTGCGGGAATTTTGGGGAACTGCTAGTTATTTTATCGTTTTTCTATTCCCAGTTGTATTTCTCTTATACATGACACTTTATCAGCATTGGAAAAGGAGAAAAGTTTAAATGAGACGCTTTATTCATTTTATTATATTTTGTTTTCTCATAATTTTTTTAGTAGGTTGTGAAGATCGGCTTGATTTAGAAAAACAATCCATCTCATTAGTTTACGGTTTTGACGCAAAAGCAAAAGGAAAATTAATTGTGTATCACGTAAATCCTATTTTTAATGAAGATGTAGAGAAAAAGTACGAAATTCATGAAGCGAAAGTACATACACCTCGAGAAGCAAAAGATACGTTTAACAGTTCAAGCAGCGGTTTAGTGTCCACAGAAAAGTTACAGCTCATATTGTTTAGCACGAATTTTTTAAAACAAGAAGGAGCTATGCCTTATCTGGATGTTTGGTATCGCGACCCTAAAAATACAGGAAATATGCGCATGGTTGCAGTAGATGGCCCCATTTCTTCTGTTATATATAATAATTTCAAAGATAAGCCTGCTCTTCCTGAATATTTAACAGATTTAATTAATACGAATAAACTATACAATCGGACCGTGTTTACGACATTCCATGAATTTCATAGACAAACTTTTAATAAAGGTATAACACCTGCTATCTCAGAAATAAAAAAAGGAAAGAAAGATATTATCGTTACCGGTTCCGCACTATTAACTTCTCGCGGAATCTATAAGATGTCTTTAAATCGATATGAAAGTGCCCTCCTTCTTCTATTACAAAAGAAGGCCAATACACCAGTTTCTCTTACAATGAAGATCCCTTCTACTCAAGTTGAAAATAATAGTGATTTAAAAGATACAGACGGCAAAGATTTCGCAACAATAAATGTTCTTAGCATGAATCGTGACATTCACACAGGCTATAACGATAACCACTTCAAATTTAATATTGCAATGGATTTTAAAGTTTCCGTATCTGAACTTACATTCAACATGGATATAGACAAAGATAGAAAGAAATTAACTTCTCTTATTACAAAACAGCTAAACAAAGATTTAAACGATCTAATCCACAACATTCAAAAACAGCAACTTGATCCATTTGGATTTGGTGATTATGCGAGAGCATTTCACTATAAAGAATGGAAACAAGTTGAAGATGATTGGCCGAGTGCCTTTTCAAAAGCTAATGTGAAAGTCGCACCAACTATTAAAATTTTAGAAAATGGGATTATTAAATAGCAAAAACACGCTACTTGTTCTTATATGAATAAGTAGCGTGTTTGCATTTCCATTACAAGTATTATTTCAATGGACTATACTTTATTTCTATTTCTAACATTACTATGTTTTTTAGCATATACAAAATATATGAAAACACCTATTATAATCCATGCAACAAAACTAATTAAAGTAAGCTTAGAAAGATTCAAAGCTAAATATATACAACTTACTATCGAAACGATAGGTAAAAAAGGTACTAGAGGAGCACGGAATGGCCTCTTCATATTAGGATGTGTCTTTCTTAATACAATGACAGCTATAGATACAAACACAAACGCTGTTATCGTTCCCATATTCACTAAATTAGCTAATAAATTCAAATCCACTAATCCTGCTAATAAAGCTGCTAGTATACCTGTAACCCACGTATTAAAAAATGGAGTTTGTAAACGTTTATGGACACTTGAAAGTCTTTGTGGTAACAATCCATCTCGACTCATCGAGTAAGATACACGAACAAATGCAAACATAGCTACTAACAGAACTGTTGTTAGCCCTGCTATCGCTCCCACCGATAACAACCCAGCAATTCTATCTTCTCCTACAGTGCGCAACGCATATGCAACCGGATCAGCAACATTTAATTCCGTAAACGGAACCATTCCAGTTAACACGAATGAAACACCTACATATAGAACGGTACAAATGAACAAGGAAACAAGTAGCCCAATTGGCACGTTACGTTGTGGACGCTTCACTTCTTCTGCGGCTGTTGCAACTGCATCAAATCCTAAAAAAGCAAAAAATACAGTAGCAGCGCCCCCTACCACACCGTGAAAACCAAACGGTAGAAATGGTTGCCAATTCTCTGGTCTTACATATTGTGTCCCTACAACAATAAATCCTACAATAACAGCCAGTTTAATAATAACCATTATATTATTTATTCGTGCACTTTCTTTTGCACCACGGCTTAATAAAAATGTAACAACTAAAATAATAAGAACTGCTGGTAAATCAATGATTCCACCCTTCCCCATTCCTGGTGCCGAAGCAAAAATCGTAGGAATGTGAATATTAAAACCTAGTAGCAATGACTGAAAATATGCTGACCAGCCTGCTGCAACCGCAGAAGTCGCTAATAAATACTCCAGCATAACACACCAGCCAACTATAAATGCAAAAATCTCACCTAGTGTCATATATGTATATGAATATACACTTCCCGAAACTGGAACTGTAGATGCAAATTCAGCATAACAGAAAGCCACACATGCACATATAATTGCCGCTAATACAAAAGATAATACAATCGCCGGACCAGCATGTTTCGCTGCTACAATACCAGTTAATACGAAAATACCTGTACCAATAATTGCTCCAATACCTAAAAGAGTTAGATCAATCGCTCCTAAAGTTTGATTCAATACTTTTTTCTTTTCTTCATCCATTGCTTTCTTTATGAAAAGACTCATTCTTTAAAACCTCTTTTTCAAGTTTATCTCTTACTTGTTACATTCTTTATTACTGTTCTATTTTAAAAATAAAAATATACATAGTTCACTTCCCCTATAGACTTAGTAACCCACCTCAAAAAACAGAAAAATCAATCTTTTTATGTCGTATTGAATTTTCGAAATATTAATCGTACCAAAAAACCATTAAGAATGCTGATTGAATTTATCATACAATTAATTATATTGTCAATAATAAATCACTCAAAAATAATCAGTTAATTATGTATCAAATGTTATTTTTATACATAATTATTTTCTCGAAAACATTGTTGTTTTCCAACTTAATATTCATACGCATTTTATTACATTGATTTTCATACAATTTTCATTACATACAATGCAATAAAAATCATAATAACCCCAAACGAATTATTATTTAAAAATAATAATTCGTTTGGGGTTATGTCACCATTTTAATACTAACAAAAAAGTGCAGATTTTCATCTGCACTTTTTTTTATTCTTCCACTTCAGCTTCTGCACTACTATTTTCAAGATGCTCCTTCTGAGCTTCCTCTTGCAGCTCCGCTGAAATCATCCCATAATAAAGTTCCGGATATAACCCAAATATTTGATATACACTTCCTAAAAACGGCATCAGAATCCCTCTTTTCTAAAGTTGTATTACCACTTTTAAGGATTCCCTTTTCATTCATTATACATTCGTTTTTGGCGTTTCTTCTTCATCTTGAACACTTAATAAATTTTGCCATTTTTTATACGGAGCGCTATTTGGATCTACATATCCTTTCGCATGCGAGCGATCCCACAATTGTTTAATAAACATTTCTTTCTCTTTCTTTGCCACCATATCAGCACCTGTACCGTAATAGTTCTGGAAATACAACTCGATTTCATCAAGGAATAGTCTTAATAATTCATCTGATGTTTCTTCTAACGTCGGATCATACTTCGCTTCACGGTCATACATTAAAATCATATCTAAAAGATTGTGGACATGTTCTTTTCTAAGCCATCTTACATCTTGGGCTCCTAATACGAACGGATGTGTATATAAATGTCCACCTTGTATCATCGCCTTTTCTTGCTCTTCTTCAAATCGTGACAAGATGTTTTCATAAATAAACGGATTATGAAGCAACGCTCTGTGTAATTTATAACTTTCGCTTGAAATATTTTTCCCCATCGACTGAATTAAAAAGCTACGTCCTACACCGTTATATTGATACACAAACTGTCCATCAACAGCAACTAAACTAATCCAGCGATACATATATGCGTATAGTAATGCACGATTACATTTATCATAATCTAATTTTGTTTGAGTCGCGTTTAAATCTGGCATAAAGGCTGGTAAGTGCCAATACTTATCCAAATGCGGCGTTAAACTAGATTTTTTACTATTTAATTTGTTTACACGGCGATAATACGATTGGAAATAGTCACCTTTATCATTCATAAATCCGTTTGAAATATGTCCTGATGATAATTTAGGAAAGTCTTGCAGCGATAAGCCATAATGCGCTCGATAACAGATCACTTCAAATGGTGAAAAGGCTTCATGTACTGTATCTTTTTCTTTAAACATTTCTTGAATTAATTCCTCTTGCAGCTCTTTCTTTAAAGAAGGATGTATACCCCAATATTGTAATTCCCTATGATGAGCAACTTTCGGAACGAATGGACTCGCTAAATGGAACAGGTCTTCAATTTTTTCACGAACGTATTCATCGCGATCACGTTTCTTATAATCTGCTTCTTTTCGCAACGCTTCAATAATATTCAGTTCTAATTTATCACGATAGCGTACTTGCAGTTCGTCATAACAATAGCTCAGTATATGTTCGCGGTAGAAATCCTCTACCTTTTTCGACTGAATCTCTTCTGTTTTCGCATCACGACAATATTCCCCGTACAAACTCATATAAATTTCCGCTGATATATCTTTCGGTAATACACCTAAATTTAAATGTTGCTGCATATCTTGCCATATCTTTTCTTGCAGCTGTTCCTCAGCTAATACATATACATTCGTCGGGTTTGTTTTTCCTTCAAATTCCTTACTGCGCTTTTGGATTTCAAACAGTAAATTTTCACGTGTTTCATGTAAATTATCAAAAAATCTTTCCCAATATTGAATCATTTTATTCACTGCTTGATATAGCGATTGATATACAAGTTCTAATAGCATTTCTTTTCGATATTCATTTAATTTGTGTACATATTGCGTTACGATGTCTTCAAATTCTCTTTTGAATAAACGTTGCTGATTATTAATCATTTTTCCAAACCAGCCTTGTTGTTGAGCAATTTCCACTCGGCGTACAGCCGTTACCGTCCCATCAATATTACCCACATTAAATTTTTTATCGTAGTTTTGAATTACATTACGCTTTTGTTCATTATTTTCATGTAGTCGATTCATTTTTTCTACTAACTGCTTTCGAATTTCATATAACATAAAACGTGCTGCTACTGGGTGAACTGGATCTGTTTTTTTTAAAAACCATGTATTTAATTGATAGGACTGCCCTTCAGAACCACTTGGTGAAAAGCGATCTGATTCAATCATGTCATATAAAAGTGTCGTTACATGTTCATGTACACGGCTCGGAATCGCATAGGCATATAAACGAACCGCATGATCCACTCTTGCTACTTCACCTTTCATTTGTTCCATCATTTTCAGTTTCGCAGCTGAAATTTTACACTCATGTTGCAGACGATTTAATTCCTCATCTTTTTGCACCGTACGTTGTACATAACTTTCTACTGCCTCTAAAAATAGTTTTGATTTCGCAACTCCAAGCTTACCACCCTCTGCTCCTTCACGCGTTTCATTATACATTTGTCTATAGAAAATATGCGCTTGCTCTGGACGGGTAGCAAGATGTTCCAAATCCTCTAAATAACTTTTGCCACGTTCAGGTTTTTCACGCTGCATACCACGTTTTACATCTTGGTCATATCTTTGCTTCTTCTCTTGAAATAGTTGATCTAAATGTAGCCACGATTCATCTAAACCTTGCACAGCCCATTTTAAAGCACAATATTTTAACACGTGTTCATATGGATAAATGAGCTTTGCCGTTCCTGCTCCGCAATATCGCCCTTTTCCGCTCGATTCTGCCAATTGCTGAATTTGATTGTCTTCCTGCGCAAAATGACTTGTGGACATCGGGCTAAATAACTGTAAATAAATCGTATTTGCCATCTGTTCCATATAGTCTGATAAATTGTGTAAATGGTGTCCATGTAGGTTTTCGTAATCGTATAAGAAACAATAATTGTACGGTAAATGATGTTGTTTAATTGTATGATTCGTTCTTCCGTCTTCATCTACTTGATCAGGGCGATACTCTAATTCAATTGTTACACCGCCGCGTTTTGATAATTCCCCAGTAGAACCGAGTGTAATAGCATGTAATTCTTTTAACGATGCATAGCCGTTCGCTTGCACCGTTTCAAACTCTTTCGCACTAACTGTTCTCGTCTTTACTAAAACATCCGGCATTAAAAACGCACCGCGTATTAAAATGTTATGATGCTGCAATTTCTTCCGAAGCATTTCACGTAAATATAATGCAATTTGCAGAAACATCCCCGAACCTGTTCCGCCTGCTAGTGATGTTACTATAATGACACGCACACCATATTCTGTTTGATCACTTGTAACCGGAAAAATTTTCTCAATTTCTTGCCAAAAGGACGTTAATTTATCTTCTTTCATCGCAGCACGTAACGCTAAACGTGAAATGACGCGTAACTGTCCTGCTCCTTCTGTTAATGGTTTATCAAGTATAGTCGGATCCATCGGAAACCACTCTGGGATTGTTGGATCTCCTGCAATATACTCCCTGGGCGTTTTACTAGAACTCGTTTGTGTCTTAAACTTTCGAATATGATCAAATTTACTCAATGTATTCACATCTGTATCAAATACGTGCATTGCTACCTTTTTCCGGCGCTCTTCAGGCAATTTTTCATATATTTGATGCGTCACAGTACTACCGATTCCACCTAAACCAATTAATATTGTTGGAACTTGTAATGTCATGTGAACCACCTTCCTATTCTTGCTTGTTTGAAAAAAGGGAAAGAGAATCAATACTCCATCCCCTTCTTTTCCCTATCTACTATTCACATTCGTACTTGTAAATCTCCTTACCATATCCTCTATCAATTAGTAAAAGTTCATTTGGATATAGTGTCTTATGTTCCATTCCTACTTCATCCTTTGTTATAAACATCCCATCAATAATCATTCCAACTACTTGTGATTCTTTCGCTACAAAGACAGATTTCGAACCTTTCTTCGCTATAAACGTAACGGATTGCACTGTTTTTCTTTCTGCTCTAAATGGGATACCAAAATAATGGTTCCACCATTTATTTCGAAGTAATTCTGGTTCAGATTGATATAGCCAATCTTTCGCTACCTCTTGATCCCATTCATAATACAGTAGTGCTTTCCGGTGAAATCTTGGCCGAACAATCCATCCTAAAACAATGATTCCTACTACTAGTAGTAATAAAGTGATAGGAATGACAAACTTAAAAATAAACGCATATTTTTCATAAAACGGAGCATCTTGAATATGGAATATTATGTTTTTCTTTACTTCTTGTAATTTTGAATCCTGCATTACGATGGTAGCTTCTACGGTGCCGGTATCTGTAAAATTAAATGTGTCGGAGTAATAGGGACGAGGATAAACATAGATCTGATTTCCATGTTGCGTTATTTCATAATTGATTGATTGTTTAGATGTGACACCAGTAGATTTTAATAGTTTTTTTACAGCTTCTTCTGTCATCGGCTTACCATCTAACTGTGGCTGCAAAACAAATGGTTTACTATTCTCTAAATTTGTCACTTTTTCTTCATAATCTTTTGTAACAGTTTGAAGTGATAATTTTGGTTTCTCAGCTGTTTCAATTTTAAATTCTTTCGTCTGTCTATAAAACCCCTTTATATTCATATGAACTTTCCCGCGTACTAACCCTTTACCAAGCTTAGTTTCGTAATAAAACACATGCCTTTTATCATCCCACTTCATCGGATATTGTTTTCCGTCTATTTCTACTTCTGCCTGAAAGTAAGAAGACTGAACTGGCAACTCCGTAGGCTTCGCTTCAATAACAGCAGTAACACCTTCGTACATTTCCTCTACATTTTTTTGACTACTATCATCTTTGTCATAAGTAGAAACCGTATAATTAAGCGCCGGTTCAACTAGTACTTGTAGTCCTTCTTTCTCAATGTCCTGGTCCACTTCTATCGTATAAGTTCCTGGTTTAATAACTTCCTGATTTTCCGTACTTATATGAACTATATTTCCGAACAATTTTGCTTCTCCTGGTGCATGTATGGAAAAAGAAGATTGTAATTGTAATGGTTTAGAAATTTGTGTGACCTGATAATCGGGCAGAGAAGGCGATTGTCGTACAAGCGTCATACGCTTTAATGGAAACGGTGTTGTAATCTCTACTCTTTTCCCCACTACTTTCGTTTTTACAATCGATTCAACAGAGGAGAATGGATCACGATTTGCAACTAATGCTGCCACTTGATTTACACTTTTTACAATGCCATCTTCTCCGCTTGACGGCATCGTAACACCATTTATCTCTTTCTTCCATATTTCTTTGAACGTGTTTAATTGTTCTTTTTCTTGTTGTCCTAAATCTTCTTCCATCGTAATTAAGACTGGATGTAACGATATTTTTTTTGCATCCATTTCTTTCTTAAACTGGGCTAATTTCTGCAAAATTTGTTCTTTTCCGCCAACCTTATCTTTCTCTAAATCATTAAATGCCCCGTCAGTTAATACAATAAGCCAAAATTCACGTTTTCCATCTATATCTGCTTCCTTTTTTATAGATTGCATCGCCGTTTCTACCGCGCTAAATGGAGTATTTAAATACGTTTTCCACGCTCCAATTCCCTCAATTTCTGTTTGCCTTTTATCCTTCGTTAACGAAATGTTTAATGGATCATTCGGCTTACTCATTGGAACGTAAGAAAATTTATCTTTTTCATCTAATAGCGCAACTAAACTTTGCAAAGCATAATTGGCATATTTCCAGCGATCGTTATTTCTCATGCTGCCCGAATCGTCATATACAAGTGAAACGACCCTTTCCTTTGCCTCCTCTCCTTTTGCAAAAGCTGATAAAGGTAAACATATAAATAGAAACAACATGAACGTGGCACAAATTCGGATTTTCATGATGAGGCTTCGCCACCTTTGTAGACAAATTCCTATGTTTAAATTTATGAGAGGAAACAAGATATATGACTTGTATTTTAGGACAACTAACCCACCATAACTTTATTATGTAAACAGATCAGACACTTGGTAATATTCCTTCTAGCATTCTCTATCCAATTATATAAGTAAAAAAGCCTGTTTAAGCTCCACACTTAAAACAGACTTTTCCTACTTTTTATTTTAAAAACACATAACAAAAAGTTTGATTTTTGACTTAACACATCACTTCTATTGTAAATCCACCAGGTGCTTCAACGTAAAACGTATACGCATGGGCATGCTTAGGAGGCTCGACCAAAAATCCATCTTCCTTCAATCTTTGATTTATCTTATCTACTTGTTCTTCACTTTCTTGTGGAAATCCTACATGAAATGTTTTTGGATACTGAACTTCTTTTCCTTTCATTAACGTTAGTATAAATCCATCATTATCACGCATAACTGTAAAGGCATTCCCCCTTGTTCCACTACAAATTAAACCAAAATACCTCTCTAAAAACTCTCTAGCTGCTGTTACATCTGTAACTGTTAAATTAAGATGTTTAATTCCCAATCCTTCACCTTCTTTCTCAATTTTCTAATATTTTATCATATAAAGTGAAACTTGAATCAATGGGGTTTTGTTCATCCCCCACTGATTATTAGCCTTCACCAATCGGGCATTTACGGGCAGTAGATCCCCTACCTAACTTCTTTGCTTCCGCTGAATTTTGAGGTGGGGGTCTTACTGCCCACAAATAGCGGGACAAATAAAAAACACGCCTTTCACAGCGTGTTTCATTGCTTTACATACACTTCAACAATCGGATTCTCTTTATTATCCGCATGCAAGCGTATATTCTCTTCACCTGTATTATAAATACTAGCTAATAACATTATCGTTAACACATTAGGTGTCTTCGCATCACTTCCGTATTTGCTCTCAAGCGCTTCCTTATATTCAAAATCTAAATCCCCCTGCACATATGTATACACTTCAAAACCATCTTCTAAATTGCAAACTACTGTATCAATAATATCTGCCCCTACTTGCTTCTTCATTTCCTCTCGTAACGCTTCAATAAAATCTTCCCATGGTACTTCGTATGTCTGAAACTGATCTGTAGATTTCATGCCTTTTCCTCCTTATATATCCTCTTCTTATATTTCCCCTTTCCTATAACAATTATGATAGATAGGGCATTCGTACAAGCCGCACTTGTCCCCCTTACATATCGTATTACTGTAATGCGGAAGGAGGAAAGAATATGCATAGACAAAAATGTTATGATACATGCCAACGTTATTTCGGAAAAGTTGTTCGGATTGAAGACCGTGATGGCCGTATACATTTAGGTAAAATAATCGATTTGACACAAAACTCTGTATGGATCGAACCGGTGCAACAGCGCTCATCTTTTGATTCAGGATTCGGATACTATGATGCTTATGCAAACGGTGGTTGTGACCTTTGCGGCGGCCTTAGCAGATGTGATAGTTGCGGATTTGGATGCGGTGGTGGATTCAGCAGTTGCGGATGTGGTGGCCGTGGTTGCGGTAGTTGTGGTGGCGGCGGCTGGGGTGGCGGCGGTTGTGGCTGGGGTGTTGAACTCGGATTTGGTTTCATCTTCGGAATTACATTAGCTGCATTATTTTTCATTTAACATAGTAAAGAGTTGACTACCTTTAGCCAACTCTTTTTCTTTATTTTTCACATATAAAAATACGATACCCTAAAATGTGTTGGTACATAAGCCGTACATTTTCATGCTGTACCCACGCCTCATATAACTCATTCGGAATATGTGAGGATACATTCCATTCTGGCTCTTCTACATAGCCAGAGATCGTTTCTGCAATCGTGCCACCGCCAGCAATTGTGATTCTTTTAAAATTTGCTTTCTGAAATAATTGTACCCACTCATTCTCAGTTAATAGTTCTTTCATGCCATATAATTGGACGATTTTTTCTTCCTCACCCTTATCAATGTGCCTATCAATAATCATTTCAATGACAACAAGCTTACCATCCTGCTGTAATACACGATAACACTCCGAGATAACCCTTTCTTTGTCTGTAAAAGCGATGATTGATTCTCCAAGTACGAACTCAAATGAGTTATTCAAACACGGTAAATTCTCTACATTTCCTTCAATTAATTGTATATCTAACCCTTCAAACAACCATCTATCTTTTGCCTTTTGAATCATAATTTCATTCTTTTCAACCGTTGTTACTTTATAACCAAATTCCCTTGTCATATACGCTGCTGTTTTCCCCGTACCGCAACCTATCTCAAGGACATTCGCTCCATATTTAAAAGGCAGGTGTGCTAACAATTGTTTTGTTAACGTAAAGCCACCAGGATGAGCACTTCCTATTCCGTAATAAGCTAGGAAATCGATGTATGTGTTTCGCTTCATGGGATTCTCCTTCAAGTTTTCTATAATACATATATTCATCCAGAAAAAAATAGTGCACAGAAAAAAAGCATTTTCAAGTGCAATGTTGCAACTTGAAAACGCTTTTTCCTTTTACTATTTCTCTTCTACATACGCCCATTTGAAACTATATTCCGGACTAATATTATGTTTCACAATTCCCTTTACATTTGGTTTCATAACATACGATCTACCACTTTGATATAAAGGTACGAGCGCTACATCTTCTTCAAGTAACAATTTTTCTGCTTTCCCTAACTCTGTCCAACGTTTTTTTGCATCAGCCATCCATTCCGTCTTACTTTTATTAATAATGTCATCATATTTTGAATTTGAGTAGCTCATCTGGTTCTGCGAATTTTTTGTCTCAAACATATCAAGATATGTCATCGGATCCGCATAATCTGGATTCCAGCCGCCATATGAGAAATCATAATCTTGGTCTGATTCTAATTTTAGCTTTTGCTTAAATGGCTGAAGTTTAATATTTACTGTTACACCCTTTAAATTCTTTTCAACTTGATCTTTTACATACTCCCCAACTTTTTTCGCATTACCAGTATCATAATTTAATAGCTCTATTGTTACTTGATCTTTTCCAAGTTCTTTTTTCGCTTCTTCCCAGGCTGCTGCTGCCTTTTTAGAGTCTTGTTTTAAACCATTTTTAAACGTTTCTGCGAAATCTTTACCGTCTGGTCCAGCTGCTAAACCTTTTGGTACTAAATAATCCACTGGTTTTGAGCCATCATTTAAAATGACATTCGTTAAAGCTTTCTTATCAATTGATAAAGCAATTGCTTCACGTAATTTTTTGCTCTTTAACGGTGTATCTTGCCCACCTCGTTTTTGATTTAAACGTAAGTAAAACGTACTTGTTTCTGAATATGCTCCAAACTCCTCTTTATTGTTTCTATATTTATCAACAAATTCTCCTGATAAAAGTGCGAAATCAATTGCACCTGTATCATATAAATTTACTCTAGTAGCCCCTTCTTTTACTACACTATAATTGATTTCATCCAGTTTCACTGTCTTTTTATCCCAATACTGATCATTTTTCTTTAATTTCCATCCTTGCTCATGCTTCCAATCAGTAAGTACAAACGGTCCATTATAAACTGTCGTATCAGACTCTAAACCGTATTTATCTCCTTTTTCTTTTACGAACTTTTCATTTAATGGATAGTATGACGCGAATGCCATTAAATTTAAGAAATATGGTACTGGTCTTTCTAATTCGACTTCAAGTGTATAATCATCTACTGCTTTTACACCTAATGTAGAAACTTCTGCTTTCCCTTGATTTATTGCCTCTGCATTTTTAAGATAGTAAGCAATAAACGCATACTCAGCAGCTGTTTTTGGATCTACTAGACGTTGCCATGCAAATACGAAATCTTTCGCTGTTACAGGGTCACCGTTTGACCATTTTGCATCTTTTCGTAATTTGAATGTATATTTTTTGCCATCCTCGCTTTTCGTACTAGATTCTGCCGCTGCTGGAATTGGCTTGTTATCTTTATCTAGACGATATAACCCTTCCATCGTGTTTCCTAAAATTTGAGAACCTAACGTATCTGTATTTTTAGAAGTATCCATCGTCGGAATTTCATTCGTTTCTGTACGATTCATTACTTGCTTTGCCGCATATTTAATATCGGATTTTTTCTCTTCCCCACCACTATTAGACGTCGTAGTCGTTTTCTTCTCCCCACCAGAAGATCCAGAACATGCTGTTAACGCCACACTCATTGCTAATACTGGCGCTACAACCGCCGTAAACTTTTTCATCTTTTTCTTCATTTTTGTACCCTCCCCAATTATATGTACGAAACTAACTTTGAGAGATTTCTATTTTAAATTATCAGAAAATTATCACTAATTATTATTCTACTAATTTTTCTTGAATTGTAAAGTATTTTTAATAATATTCATAATAATTAATTCATTTACTTCAATAACAATCTATTACTACTATACGAATTCTCCCACATCTACTATATGTAAGTACCACTTTTCTTATTCTTCTCTATTTAATTCAATAGTAAAAGAGCGTTCTAAAAATCATTTATCTACCTTTAAAACGCTCTTTTTTATTATTTCCCTTCCGTTACATAAGCCCACTTAAAGCTATATTCTGGACTAATATTGTGTTTCACAATTCCTTTAACATTCGGTTTCATTACATACGCTCTTCCTGTTTGATATAAAGGAACTAACCCAGCATCTTCTTCAAGGAATAGTTTTTCAGCTTTCCCTAACGTTTCCCAACGCTTCTTCGCATCACCCATTAATTCATTACCTGCTTTTGATACCATATCATCATATTTGGCATTTGAGTAACTCATTTGGTTATATGGGCTCTTCGACTCGAACATATCAATAAACGTCATTGGATCCGCGTAGTCTGGACTCCAACCTGCATAAGAGATTTCATAATCTTGTGCAGTCTCTAATTTTAATTTTTGTTTAAACGGCTGAATCTTTGTATTAATCGTTACACCTTTTAAGTTTTTCTCAATTTGATCTTTAACATAATCAGCAATCTTTTTCGCAGTTCCATCATCATAACTTAGTAATTCAATTGTCACTTGATCTTTTCCAAGTTCTTTTTTCGCTGCTTCCCAAGCTGCTGCACCTTTTTTCGGATCATATTTCAAACCATTTTTAAATGTATCTTGGTAATCTTTACCATCCGGTCCTGTCGCAAGTCCTTTTGGAACCAATTGATCAGTTGCTTTTGATCCATTATTTAAAATTACATTTGCCAATCCTTTTTTATCAACTGATAAAGCAATTGCTTCACGAAGTTTTTTACTCTTTAACGGTGTATCTTGTCCGTTACGCTTTTGATTTAAACGTAAGAAGAATGTACTTGCTTCTGAATACTCACCGTACTCATCTTTGTTCGATTTATATTTATCTACAAATTCTCCTGATAGTAATGTAAAGTCAATTGATCCTGTATCATATAAGTTTACTTTCGTCGCAACTTCTTTTACTACACTATAATTAATTTCTTCTAATTTCACAGTTTTATTATCCCAATATTTATCATTTTTCTTTAGCTGCCATCCTTGTTCATGTTTCCATGAAGCCATAACGAATGGCCCGTTATACACTGTCGTGTCAGCTTCTAAACCGTATTTATCTCCTTTTTCTTTTACGAATTTTTCATTTAGCGGATAGTATGACGGGAATGCTAATAAGTTTAAGAAATACGGTACTGGTTTTTCTAATTCTACTTCTAGCGTATAATCATCTACCGCTTTTGCGCCTAATTCTGTTACAGGTTTTTCACCTTTATTAATTGCCTCTGCATTTTTGATATAGTAGGCAATAAACGCATATTCTGCCGCTGTATTTTTATCAAGTAAGCGCTGCCATGCGAATACGAAATCTTTCGCTGTTACAGGATCACCATTTGACCATTTTGCATCTTTACGTAGTTTAAATGTATATTTTTTGCCATCCTCGCTTTTCGTACTAGATTCTGCCGCAGCCGGGATTGGCTTATTATCTTTATCAAGACGATATAATCCTTCCATCGTGTTTCCTAAAATTTGTGCCCCTAACGTATCTGTAGACTTAGAAGTATCCATTGTCGGAATTTCTTG
This sequence comes from Bacillus sp. FSL K6-1218, assembly GCF_038006445.1. Classification (NCBI taxonomy): domain Bacteria; kingdom Bacillati; phylum Bacillota; class Bacilli; order Caryophanales; family Bacillaceae; genus Bacillus; species Bacillus sp. FSL K6-1218. Next base: position 3,607,043 of record NZ_JBBOVE010000001.1, read on the forward strand.
ATTCTCTGTACGATTTAACACTTGCTTCGCTGCATATTTAATATCAGACTTTTTATCTTCCCCACCACTAGACGTCGTAGTTGTTTTCTTTTCTCCACCAGATCCAGAACACGCTGTCAACGCCATACTCATCGCTAAAACTGGCGCTACAACCGCCGTGAACTTTTTCATCTTTTTCTTCATTTTTGTACCCTCCCCCAATTATATGTACGAAACTCATTTTGAGAGATTTTCTGATAAATATTTATCAGAAAATTCTTATTAATTAATATTCTACCGTTTTTTCTAGTTTTGTAAAGTTATTTTTAAAATATTTAGAAAATTTATTTTGCTTAACATTAACAGTCTGTTTTCTATGACCATACTACAGATATCCCCCATCTACTACCTTTCGTTTTTTCTCTACTCTTCCATTTTCGCATTGAATTGTACAATAAAAAAAGTGCTTCAAAGCAGGTAGACTGCTTTGAAGCACTTTCACAACTCTTATTATTTTTCAGTAACATATGCCCACTTATAGCTGTATTCTGGGCTAATATTATGCTTAACAACACCTTTTACATGCGGTTTCATAACATAAGATCTAGCACTTTGATATAAAGGTACAAGGGCTACATCTTCTTCAAGAAGTAATTTCTCTGCTTTTCCTAGCTCCTCCCAACGTTTCTTCGCATCAGTCATTAATTCCCCACCAGCTTTTTTAATTATTTCATCATATTTCTGATCAGAGAAACTCATTTGGTTATGAGAGTGCTTACTTTCAAACATATCTAAATATGTCATTGGATCCGCATAATCTGGGCTCCATCCACCATATGAAATATCATAATCTTGATCTGATTCTAATTTAAGTTTTTGTTTAAACGGTTGAAGTTTAATATTTACTGTTACACCTTTTAAGTTTTTCTCAATTTGATCTTTTACATATTCCCCAACTTTTTTCGCATTACCAGTATCATAGTTTAAAAACTCAATTGTAACTTGATCTTTTCCAAGTTCTTTTTTCGCTTCTTCCCATGCAGCAGCTGCTTTTTTCGCATCTGGTTTAATGCCGTTTTTAAACGTTCCTTGGAAGTCTTTCCCATCAGGTCCAGCTGCTAAACCTTTCGGCACTAAATAATCTGCAGGTTTTGATCCATCATTTAAAATAACATTTGTTAAATTCTTTTTATCAATTGATAGGGCAATTGCTTCACGTAATTTTTTACTCTTTAATGGTGTATCTTGTCCACCACGTTTTTGGTTTAAACGTATAAAGAACGTACTTGGTTCATTATACACCCCATATTCCTCTTTATTATTTCTAAATTTATCAACAAATTCACCTGTTAATAAAGCGAAATCAATTTGACCACTATCATATAAATTCACATTAGTTGCTGGCTCTTTTACAACACTATAGTTAATTTCATCTAATTTTACAGTCTTTTTATCCCAATATTGATCATTCTTCTTCAGTTTCCAACCTTGCTCATGCTTCCAATCAGTAAGAACGAACGGTCCATTATATACAGTTGTATCAGATTCTAAACCGTATTTATCCCCTTTTTCTTTTACGAATTTCTCATTTAATGGATAGTACGATGGGAATGCTACTAAATTTAAGAAGTATGGTACTGCTTGTTCTAATTCAACTTCTAACGTATAATCGTCTACTGCCTTAACCCCTAGTTCAGTTACAGGTTTTTCTCCTTTATTAATTACTTCTGCATTTTTAATTGGGAATGCGATAAATGCATACTCAGCAGCTGTTTTTGGATCTAATAAACGTTGCCATGCAAATACGAAATCTTTCGCTGTTACAGGATCACCATTTGACCATTTTGCATCTTTACGTAATTTAAATGTATATTTTTTACCATCCTCACTCTTCGTACTTGATTCTGCCGCAGCTGGGATTGGTTTATTCTCTTTATCTAAACGGTATAAGCCTTCCATTGTATTCCCTAAAATTTGAGAACCCAAAGTATCTGTACTCTTTGAAGTATCCATTGTTGGAATTTCCTGATTTTCTGTTTTATTGAACACTTGTTTCGCTGCTAATTTCCCCTCTGATTTGCTATCTCCGCCAGAGCTAGAATTTGTACTTGTCTTCTTATCTCCACCTGATGTAGAACATGCTGTTAATGCCATACTCATTGCTAAAACTGGTGCTACAACTGCTGTTAGTTTTTTCATTTTTTTCTTTTTCACTTTCTGTACCCTCCCTAATTCTTAACGCTCTCACTTAAGAATTTTCTGATAATTCTGTTTTTCTTTATATATTTATCAGAAGATTCTTATTAACTATTATTCTACTAATTTTTTGAGTTTTGTAAAGTGTTATTATTGAAAATTTTTAAAAAATTATTTTTTTACAGTAATATTCATAAAAATTCCATAACCTTTCGAAACACTATACCTCATGGAATTCTATGTATTGATTTAATAGTCTTTATATCCCTCCACTACAAAACACTTGTAAATTATTGTTAATAAATAATGTATATCGTAACAAACCTCTTTTCTACAAAAATAAAAAAGTCAGCAAAGCTGACTTTTTTACCCGGCTATTTTTTCTCTTTTCATCTCCTCTATTACTCTCGTATACTTCTCATCATCAAATTCATTTTCACTTTTTGCAACAACTACAGTCGCAATACCGTTACCAATTAAATTAACGATAGCACGTGCCTCTGACATGAAACGATCTACACCAAGTAATAGCGCTAACCCTTCTAACGGGATAACATTCATTGCAGACAACGTAGATGCTAATACAATAAATCCTCCACCTGTTACTGCTGCTGCTCCTTTAGATGTAACTAACAAAATAGCTATTATAGTTAATTGTTGACCTAGTGAAAGATCGACGTGAAAGACTTGAGCTAAAAATATAGTAGCCATCGATAAATAAATCGTTGTTCCATCTAAGTTAAAAGAATATCCCGTCGGAATGACTAAACCTACTACCGGCTTCGAACATCCGAAGTCTTCCATCTTTGTCATCATTCGCGGCAGTACTGATTCTGATGATGATGTCCCTAGAACAATGAGTAATTCTTCTTTAATATGCGCTAAATATTTCCACAAACTAAATTTATACAGTTTACAAATAAAATTTAAAACAATAAAAACAAATAATGCCATTGTCGCATATACACAAATCATTAATTTACCAAGTGGTATGAGTGTACTTAAACCATATTTACCAATTGTAAATGCCATTCCGCCGAATGCTCCAACCGGTGCTAACTTCATAACAATGGATAAAATATTAAAAAATACTTTCGATAATCTTTCAAAAAAGTCAATAATCGGTTGTCCATTTTTCCCTAACATCGTTAACCCTGCGCCGAATAAAATGGAGAAGAATAACACTTGTAAAATATCACCTTTTGCAAATGCTTCAAACATGTTAGACGGCACAATATGTAAAAAGAAATCCATCCATTTCATTTCTTGCCCGCTTTGTACATATTGTGAAACATCTCCGCCTTTTAGTTTTGAGGGATCTAATCCATCTCCTGGACGTACAACATTCGCTACGATGATACCAATAATTAAAGCCGCTGTTGTAACAATTTCAAAATATAATAGTGCCTTCCCACCAACACGGCCTACCTTTTTCATACTTCCCATACTTGCAATACCGAGCACAATCGTTAAAAAGATAATCGGTGCAATAACCATTTTAATCATATTGATGAATGTTTCACCAACTGGCTTCATTTGTTGTCCAACACTCGGCCAAATTGCTCCTACTGCAATACCACAAATAATTGCCACGATAACTTGGAATGTTAAATTCTTTACAATTCTCATTTTTAATACTCCCCTGTTTTTTCATTTCTCCCAAACTATTATAATTAATACCATTTATTCTATGTAATAGCCCCCTTGCTATCTAACTTGAACCTTAACATTAGGTTACACTATTATCTCGAATTTTAAAATAGTATATAACATTTAAAAGTAAACGACATACTATTTAACATAATAAAAAAGCAGACATTTCGCCTGCTTCAATTCTCCTCAATTTGCTTTTCACTTAACCCTAGATGTGTTCTAAGAGTATTACTCAAACTCTGTAGATCTTTTTTATTAGGATTATAATAATATACACGTTGCCCATTTGGACCATTAGGTAAATATAAATCATCACCAGCTAGTTGTATTTTTTCAACTGAACCGTTTAAACCGTATTTATAAAAAGATAAAATATCATCCATTACTAAGTTTGTTTTAAAATCGCCGTCAACCGCCTCAACCATTTTTTCTAGCTTCGTAATCGAGCCTACACTTTTTAATTTACTTAAAATCGATTCAATAACAAGTTGTTGCCTCTGACCTCTCATTGCATCACTATCAATATGGCGCGTTCTTGCTAGTGCAAGTGCTTCTTCCCCATTTAATTTTTGCAATCCTTTTTTCAAATGAATCGCATCAGGTTCATCTTTACTATTTTGCTCCGTAAATTCAACTGGGACATCTACTTCAATACCATCTAACCCATCAACAATTTTAGTAAAGGAACCAAAATTAAATTTCACAAAATAATCAACAGGAACCTGTAACAATTTTTCTACCGCTTCTACAGAAGCTTGTGGTCCTCCATCTTTACCATTTTTAACGAAACCACTTCCATATGCATGGGTGATTTTATCTTTTTTCTTTTCAACTGGAACATATGTATATGTATCACGCGGTATGCTCGTTAATTTCACTGTTTTAACGTCTTTATTAAAAGTCGCTAACAATAATGCATCTGTATGAAATGCACCATTATACTCCTTTTGTCGTTCTTGATTTTCATCAATTCCCATAATTAAAAGTGAAACATGATTTGCAATTGGCTTTACAGATTTCTCACGTAAATTAGATTTTTCACCTCGTGCTAAATTCAAATTAGATTTTTGTACGAGACTAGAAGTTTTCATATATACATAGGCTCCATAGCCAATTCCACCAATTAGCAATACCGCTAGTAGTAAACTTATTATCGTTTTCTTTTTATATTTTTGCTTATTTTTCTCTTCTCTTAAAGATGAATGATTCCCCATTTACTCTCCTCCTGTTTCTATTCATCCAATATGTTTTTCATTCTTTCATATTTAGCGCTATCCTTTTGAAACATACTTTCTTTCAATCCCTTATCTATTTGTATCCATTCAGTCGTAAGTGAATATTGAATCAAGCCTTCTTGAAAACTAAGAAATTTCAATATAATCCCTGTATTTTTCTCCACAACCATTTCGAATTTCCCTCTTAAATCTTCAGAGGTGCTAACAGGCATCTCTATATTGATGACTCCTTCAATTTTGTAACAATCTAATCCAAGATATTTCGTTTCTTTATAATTCCAATCTTTATATCGAATTAACAAATCTGCGAATTCTGATTGAATACTATATTTAGCTAGTCCTACATATTCATCATCATATCGCTTTTTTTCACCTGATTTTCTCAATAACCTTTCCGTAGGATTTAATTTTAATAGTTCATTGTTTCTTTCTTTCGGGTTCCATTTTGTCTCTTTATAGGTATACTTCTCATCATCAAACTCTTTTTTCTTGCCCTCGTTATATATAATTGTTCGTTTTTTCGCTAGTTTATCTTCTTTCGAAGAGATACCTCTTTGTTTTTCCGTATCAATCGCATACTTATATGTTGTAGCAATTCTTGATGAGCTAGAATATTCCTCAAATTGTCCTGAACTATTTTTAAAATAATCAATAGAATCTAGCATCTTTTGATGAATCTTTTCTTTATCTGGATAATGTACATTTGATTTTATTTCTTCTTCATTTTCATAATCAGAAAACGCTTTTTTCTTTACATATTCAAATACTCCACCGTTTTGCGCAAAACTTTGTATAGAAAACTCAGACATAGATACCACTGAAAGTATACAAACCGCTGCACTAATTATCATCATATGAATTTTGTAACTCTTCTTTTTTACCTGAAGATTATGTAGTGTGCCATTAATCTTTTCATTTAACTCTGGAGGTACTATAACATTTTCATTTTTTATTCTCTTTTTTAATTTCTCATCAAATAATTTTTCACTATCCATCCTTTACACCTCCTATTCCATCTTTAATCGTTTTTGTAGTTGTTCCCTCGCACGTGATAATCTTGATTTCACTGTTCCTTTCGGTATTTCTAACAGTTTCGCAATGCTATCTTGATTCATATCTTCATAGTAATAAAGCACCGTAACAGCTCTTAATTCTTCATGTAACGATTGAATCGCATTATACAAATCTATATCTTCATACTGATCACACACACTCATATTGTAATCATTCTCTTCTGTCACAATTACATTTTTATACGCTCTAATAATATTGTTACACTCATTTATTAGTATTCGAATTAACCAAGTTTGAAAAAATTCTTCTTTTTTTAATTTTTTTATATTTTCATAGGCCTTTAAAATTGTTGTCTGTATCGCATCCTCTATATTTGTCTCATCACGTAACATCGCCTTTGCTATTCGATACATCTTCACTTTTTCTGTATGTATAAGCGCTATAAAGGCTTCATGATCACCTTTTTTCGCCAAAGAAACATCCGTTTCTTCTTTTATAATCATTTTATATAAAGGGATTACTTTCACAATTGCTCCTCCTGTTTCATCCTCACTTCATCACTTCCAATTTAACTTTACATGTATTAGACGTATGAACCTAGAAAAAGGTTCATTTTTTTGAATATTTTTGTAATTAAAAAGATAAATATCCTTTATAAGTGTTATGCGATAAACATACTAGTTTTAATTTACAAATAAAAAAAGCCCACTTTCTAGTGGACTTTCTACTTTATAACGGTAAATCCCTCTTCTTAAACACTACAATTGCTACTATGAAAATACAAAGTGCTCCGGCAATTAACCCTATACTTACCGGCCATATATTATACGCTCCTTCAGCAATTTCTTTCGGACGAAACAGCGTGAATAATGATAGGTTTTTCATCCATTCTAACTTATCACTTAACTTCCCTACCATATCCAATACGAAAAATAAGATAGTTAAACTCGCTGAATAACTTAGTGCTTTTCTTTCGTCATTACATATACAAGAAAAGAAAAATGAATACGCACTAACGACTAAAAATATGAGCCCTCCGACTACATTTATCTTCAAAAATAATTCTTTATTTAAGTTATTATCTTGTAAAAACCATTCTGCACCTACTAACCCAGCTACATACGTAATAGATACAATAATCAGAAGTCCCAATATGAGAACAGTAGCTTGTGTAATAGCAATTTGCACTCTAGATACAGGTGTTGCTAGCAAGTATGCCATTGCTCCTTTATCTACATGACGAGCAATTAAATGTGTCGCAACTGTTACGCAAAAAATTGTTAAAATGATAATAAACAATAGACTATAGTATTCGCCCGCTAGAAAATCCATTACGTTTTGAATTGGACTTTCCATACCAACGATTTTTTTCACACTATCAGGCATGGCAGCTATTAATTCATTTAGCCCTTTCGCTGATACCATTGACGGGAATATCCAAATTAATAACCACAAATATAAAGCCGCGCCAGACGCATAACTCAAAATACTTTTTTGTGTTTCTTTCAAACTAGCTAAAAACAATTGCTTATTCATGCGTTACCCCTTCTTTCTTATCGTAATAATGCATAAATAAATGTTCTAAATCCATCGCTCTCGTTTGAAGTGCCGTTACATTATAGTTTGAAAGTGTTTGTAAAACAGTTTGATAATTTCCTTGTACAATGATAGATGCCTCTCTGCCTTTTACCGCTTCAAATTGCAAATTACACTTTGTAAGGGACTCAATCTCTTCTTGTGATGATACTGTTACATCTATCACCTGTCTTCTCATTCCTTGTAAATCGTGAATATTTTCAACCGTTACGAGTCGACCATCTTTAATAATAGCTACTCTGTCACAAGTTCTCTCAATTTCAGTAAAAATATGTGATGACATTAGGATTGTTTTTCCTCTTTGCTTTTCCTCTAATATTAAATCTATAAATACTTGTTGCATAAGTGGATCAAGTCCAGATGTTGGTTCATCTAAAATTAACACCTCTGGATCGTGCATAAATGCAGCGACTATCCCTACTTTTTGCTTCATTCCTTTAGACATTTTGCGAATCGGTGTTTTCACATCAAATTGCAGGCGCTCTATCAGTTCATCTCGTCTTTTCGTATCCTTTAACCCACGCATTCCTTGCATTAATTTTAAAAACTCTAATCCGTTCATTCCTTCAATAAAAGAAATTTCACCCGGTAAATAACCAACTTCCCTTTGAATTTTCGCTGCTTCATTCCAACAATCTAATCCAAAAATTGTCGCTTTACCAGCTGTCGGTTTTATAAATCCCATTAAATTACGAATCGTCGTTGATTTCCCGGCACCATTCGGTCCTAAATAACCAAATACTTCTCCCTTTTTTACATCAAATGTAATATGAAACAAACCTTTTCCATTCGAAAACTGTTTTGTGACATCTTGAACTGAAATCATAATTCCACCTCATTTTTTGAAATATTTAATATGTGATATTTCAAAATTATTGTACTCCTCATCTTTCATATTCGCAACAACTTTTTGAAATATTTATTAGTCCATATTTCAAAATTATTGTTTTCCATTATTTTTTCTTGTATATTTTAAGTGAGGTGATTGCATTGAACGGCTTTGAAAGAGTAAAAGAAAAGAAAAAGCGTGCCATTAAAGAAGCAGCATTCGTATTATTTTCAGAACGTGGATTTAATGAAGTGAAAATAGAACATATCGCAAAAGAAGCAAACGTTTCTCAAGTTACAATTTATAATCATTTCGGAAGTAAAGATGCTTTATTTAGGGAGCTTATACAAGAATTTATCATATCTGAATTTCAATATTATAAAGAGCTTGCAGAAGAAAAATTACCTTTTCATGATATGATGCAAAAAATGATTGTAAGAAAAATGAATACTGGCGGGTTATTTCAACCTGATATGTTATTACAAATGATGCAAAGGGACGAAGAACTCCGTAAGTTTATTTATAGTTATCAAAATGAAAAAATCCTGCCCTGGTATTTAGAAATATTAGAACAAGCTCAGCGCAAAAACGAAATTAATCCACACCTTACTAAAGAAATGATGTTACTTTACATTCAAATGTTTACTAAATTAGGTGATGATTTTGGGGCACAACTTCTTGAAGGAGATCGTGAAAAACATATACAAGATATCGTTACGATGTTCTTTTATGGACTCTCCGTCCCAGAAAAATAATTTTTCTAAAGAACAAATAGAATCACCAAAAAGCCCTTTGGATATTTAAATCGCAAGGGCTTTTTCATATCAAAAAATGACTAAAACTAACTTTATCTTAAAGAAGTTAAATGCTGCTTTATAGATAACACCTTATTATAGATTAACTCTTTTAGCATAACAGGCTGAATTGAGATAATCGTTTCACCGAAATTCAGAAAATAATTTGAAATAAAATCAAATTCTTGCTTGTTAAAATAGCCTGTTATAATGTAATTTTCATTTTCCTTTTGCATCCTCATGGAAGGATAATTCTCTTTATCAAAAATGTCCTTTCCTTTTTGATTAACAATGACGCTAAAATCAATTGCATCAGGCTTTCTGTGAAAAGTAGTAAGATAACTTAATAATTCTTCAAGATTTTTTGGATTAATATTGCTCGTTTCCACAATAGAAAGAATTTTATCACATCTAATTATTTGAACATTATTTGTCTCAAAATTAAAGATTTTAGCATACCACTGGCCAAATTTAGATTCTACTCGAATAAATTGGGCAACCAATGCTTGCTCCTCACCTTTTTTTAAATATGTTAAATGATAAACTCGCTCAGCAAAAATTCCCTGTAAAATTTCTTTTAAGAACGGACTAAAATTACTATGATTTGTTACTTCAAAGGAAAGCGTTCGTTCCATGATTGAAATATTTTTACTCACATTATCAGGTAATACATGTTTAAATTTATTTTCAAGCGCAATACTTTCTACATTAAATGGTTTTGTCTTGTATCCATTTAGCGTAAGAATTGAAAAGTATAACGCATACATTTCATCCACACTAAAATAAATTGGCGATAACACACTATTTTCTATAATTTTATAACTTCCATTTCTACCTAGTTCAGAATATATGGGTACACCTATTTCTTCCAATGATTGAATATCTCGCAACGCGGTACTTTTAGAAATATCATATCTAGCCATTAAATCTTTTAAATTAAAATATCTTTTATTATTTAAGAAAATAAGCATATCATTTATTCGTTCAGTTTTTTTCATATTTCCCTCCAAAAAAGGTGTCATGTATTGAAACCTTTTTAATCTATATTATAATTATCAACTAATAAAGGAGTTATATATTTATGACATTAGAAATAGCTATTTTTCTTTCAATGAATGGGCAAGCAAAGGAGGTGATTAACTTTTATACACGTCATTTAGAAGCCAAAAAGTTAATGATTGTTACGTATGAAGAACTGGCGAAAAGAGATAGTTCTTTTAAAATTACAAGTGAAAATAAAGATCATATTGCTCACTCTGTTTTACAAATTGGGAATACAAAGCTAATGATAGCAGAAGATACAATGAAGTCTAATGAACGTTATAACGTTGGAAATAACATGTCACTTTGCATTCAAAGCGCTAATTTAGAAGAAATACAAAGGTTTTATAATAATTTAATTTCCGATAAGCATGTGAAAATAATCTCTCCGCTAGAAAAAAATATATTTAGTGAAGCATATGGTATTATTGAAGATCCTTATGGCATACAAATCCAATTAATGTATGATAAACGACTAGACTAAATAATTAATCATATTCACATATTCCTAATAAAAAAGACACGAATTTCGTGTCTTTTTATTTTATAGAAATGACTCTACCCTTTTCACTACTTTCAATCGCTAATTGAATCAGTTTAATAACATCTAAACCTTCTTGTGCTGTTACAGGTAGTTTCTCACCATTTAATATACTATCTCGTACCCCTTTATAATAATTGTCATAACAACCGATTTCTGTTGGAATACGATCTAAGCTTCCTTCTGTTTCTAAAGTAGCAAAATTCTCTTCATCGTCTACTCCATAACCGTTATCACCTGGCTTCATTCCATTTTTTAATTGCTCTTCCTGCGAATCCATACCGTACTTCACGATAGAACCTTTCTCTCCATGCACTATAAAATGCGGTCCAGCTTTCTTCACATAACTGCTACTACGTAAAATGACACGTTTAGCTCCGTAATGAAGTACTATGTGGAAATAATCATCCACCTCTGCACCTGGTCGTTGTTTTATTACATCTGCACTTATCTCATCTGGTTTCCCGAATATTGATAACGCTTGGTCAATTAAATGCGATCCTAAATCGTATAATATACCGGAGCCTGGTAGATTTTTTTCTCTCCATCGATCACGTACATGTGGACGGAAACGATCAAAATTCGATTCATATGCGTATACATTCCCTACTCTGTTTTCTCCTAACAATTTCTTAATTGTTAAGAAATCATTATCAAAACGACGATTATGATATACGCTTAACGTTACATTATGCTGCTCTGCTAATGAAATAAGCTCTTCCCCTTCTTCAATTGAAACAACAAATGGTTTTTCTACAACAGCATGCTTACCGTTTAAAATTGCTTCTTTTACATATGGAAAATGAGTTGTATTAGGTGATGTAATAACAACTAAATCAACATCAGCTCGCTTCACCAATTCATCAATTGTACTAACAACATTAGCGTTTGGTAATGTTTCTTTTACTACCTCTTCTTTTGAGGATAATACAGCACGAATATCATATTCTTCTATCGTTTGTAATAGTGGGATATGAAATGTCGTACTAGAAAAACCAAATCCTACAATCCCTACACCTATTTTTTTCATGTTGCCCCTCCATTTGTCCCGCTTTAACGGGCAGTAAGATTCCTAACTCAAAATTTAGCGAAAGCTAAGGAATTAGGTGAGGAATCAACTGCTTGTTAAAGCCCGATTGGTTCAACTAATAATCAGTGGGGATGAAGAAACTCCCCATTGATTAAAGTTTCACTTTATGAGAACGATTTCATTCAGTTATTATAACAAGATTATTATTATTTACATAATAAATTGCCTAGAAAAAAGCATCTTGCTATGAATAATAGCAAGATGCTTTTTTACTCCGGTCGTTTTTTCGTCCACGTTTCTACTACTTCACCAGTATCATTAACATCTAGCACTAGGCTACCATTACTATACCGATCTTTATTTCGATACGCTTTCGGATCAATCTCTTCTACAATGTTTTTCTCTGTCTTCATGTAAACTAGTTCATCGTCCCGAACAATTTCAATACCGACAATGCGGTACGGATTACGTTTTAATTCTTTGAAAATAACAAGACCTCGTTTCGCCCTCGTTGATTTTTCAATTTCTGATGCTTTTAGACGTTTTACAGCACCGCGCTGTGTTACGAGAATAAGTTGATCTTTGTCACCATTTAACGGTTTACCAGAAGCGACATAGTCATCTTCTTTTAAATTAATTGCTTTCACACCAGCAGCTCTTACACCGACTGGACTTACTTCATCTTCATGGAAAATAAGTGCATATGCACCGTGTGTAGCAAGAACGATATCACTCGTTCCATCTGTCGCAAATATATCGACAACTTCATCATCTTTTTTCAAGTTTACAGCAACGAATGCCCTTGAATAACGCTGAACTTTATATTGATTTAATTCTGTTTTCTTTATCATACCATTTCGTGTTACAAATACGATAAATCGTTTTTCTTCCTCAAAGTTCGGTACAACCGTTGCCCAAATGATTGTTTCATCTCGATCGAGTGAAACGATATTTGCAACGTGCTGACCTAAATCTTTCCAACGAATATCTGGCATTTCGTATACTGGAAGATATATATAGTTTCCTTTACTTGTGAATAAAAGAACTGTTTCAGTCGTATTCGTATCGAATCGTTCAAGTAAGATGTCACCCTCTTTCATACCGAAGTCTTTGCCATTTGATGCATTATGTGAGCGCCATCCAGTACGTTTCACATATCCTTCTTTCGTTACAGTAACGATGACATCTTCTTGTGGAATCATCACTTCTACGTCTATTTTAATTTCTTCAATTTGTTCTTCAATAATAGCGCGACGATCATCACTATATGTTTTCTTAACTCTCTTCAAATCAGTTTTAATGACTTGAAGTAATCTTTTTTCACTTTGTAAAATTGACTGTAGCTCTAGAATTTTCTTATTAAGCTCATCTGCTTCTTCTTGTAACGCCGTAATGTCTGTATTCGTTAAGCGATATAATTGCAAGGAAACAATTGCTTCCGCCTGTGCTTCTGTAAAGCCAAATTTTGCACTTAAATTATCTTTCGCATTACGCTTATCTTTTGAAGCTCGAATTGTCTCGATTACTTGGTCTAAAATCGATAATGCTTTCTTTAAACCTTCTACAATATGTTGACGATTTTCTGCTTTTCTTAATTCATATTGCGAACGTCTCGTAATAACCTCTTTTTGATGTCCAATATAAGCATCCAAAATTTTCGGTAATGTCATAAGTGTTGGACGGCGATTATTGATTGCTACCATATTAAAGTTATATGGAATTTGCAAATCTGTATTTTTATATAAATAATTTAAAATACCTTCGGCGTTTGCTTCTTTCTTTAATTCAACAACAATTCGCAAACCAGTACGATCTGTCTCATCACGCACTTCAGCAATGCCATCTAACTTTTTATCTAGACGTAATTCATCCATTTTCTTTACAAGGTTTGCCTTATTCACTTCGTAAGGAATTTCAGTGATTACAATTTGTTGTTTCCCACCACGCACTGTTTCAACTTCCGCTTTTCCACGAATAATAATTTTACCTTTACCTGTTTCATACGCCTTTTTAATACCATCAATCCCCTGAATAATACCGCCTGTTGGGAAATCTGGTCCTTTCATAACTGTTAATAAATCATCAACAGTACTATTTGGCTTATCAATACGCATCATTGTAGCGTCAATAACTTCTCCAAGATGATGCGGAGGAATTTCTGTTGCATAACCAGCGGAAATCCCTGTAGATCCGTTCACTAATAAATTCGGGAACGCTGCTGGTAATACAACCGGTTCTTCACTCGTATCATCAAAGTTTGACACAAATTCAACTGTTTCTTTATCAAGATCACGTAATAATTCAGATGCGATTGGTGATAAACGAGCTTCCGTATAACGCATCGCTGCCGCTGGGTCCCCATCAACACTACCGTTATTACCATGCATTTCAACTAAAACATTACGTACTTTCCAAGTTTGGCTTAAGCGTACCATTGCCTCATATACAGAGGAATCTCCATGTGGATGATAATTACCAATAACGTTACCTACTGTTTTAGCTGATTTACGAAACGCTTTATCATGTACATTACCTTCTACATACATAGAATATAAAATACGTCTTTGTACTGGCTTTAAGCCATCACGTGCATCTGGAAGTGCACGATCTTGAATAATATATTTACTATAACGTGCAAAGCGGTCACCTAACACGTCTTCAAGCGGGAGGTCATGAAACTTCTCTGCTTGCATGTTATTCCACCTCCGTCTCCATAATCATTTCATTTTCTAAAATATTTCCTTCTTCTTGCATACCAAACTGTACATTACGTTCAATCCATTTACGGCGCGGTTCTACTTTATCGCCCATTAACGTTGTAACACGACGCTCTGCTCTTGCTGCATCATCAATTTTCACGCGAATTAATGTACGCGTTTCAGGATTCATTGTTGTTTCCCATAATTGATCCGCATTCATTTCACCAAGCCCTTTATAACGTTGTAACATATAGCCTTTTCCAACTTTTTTCGTTACACCGTCTAATTCCTCATCTGACCAAGCGTATTCAATTACCTCACTCTTACCTTTTCCTTTACTTACTTTGTATAAAGGAGGAAGTGCGATAAACACTTTACCAGCTTCGATAAGTGGCTTCATATATCTGTAGAAGAACGTTAATAACAATACTTGAATATGAGCTCCATCCGTATCGGCATCGGTCATAATTATAACTTTATCGTAGTTAATATCTTCAACATCAAATTCATTTCCTACACCGCCGCCAATCGCATAAATGATTGTATTAATCTCTTCATTTTTAAAGATATCAGCAAGCTTTGCTTTCTCTGTATTAATTACTTTACCACGTAACGGTAATACGGCCTGGAAACGACGGTCTCGTCCTTGTTTCGCTGAACCACCGGCAGAGTCACCCTCTACTAAATACAATTCGTTTTTCTGAGGATTACGTGATTGTGCAGGTGTTAACTTCCCACTTAACGTACCTTCTGATTTTTTCTTCTTCTTACCACTACGTGCTTCTTCTCTCGCTTTACGAGCAGCCTCACGTGCTTGCGCTGCTTTAACTGCCTTTCTCACAAGAAGTGTAGCTACATCCGGGTTTTCCTCTAAAAAGTAAGCTAGATGCTCTGATACAATGGCATCAATAGAAGAACGAGCTTCACTTGTACCAAGTTTCCCTTTCGTTTGTCCTTCAAACTGAAGTACTTCTTCTGGTACACGTACAGAAACGATAGCCGCTACACCTTCACGAATATCTGTACCTTCTAAATTTTTATCTTTTTCTTTTAATAATGAAACTTTACGAGCATACTCATTGAACACACGCGTCATTGCTGTTTTAAATCCAGCTTCGTGTGTTCCACCATCTTTTGTACGTACGTTATTTACAAACGAAAGAATATTTTCTGAGTAACCATCATTAAACTGGAATGCTAGTTCTGCTTCAATCCCGTTTTGTTCACCAGTGAAATATACAACCGGGTGAATTGAATCTTTTTCTTCGTTTAAATATGAAACGAAAGCTTCAATTCCTGTTTCATAATGAAATATATCTTCTAAATCATTACGTTCGTCTTTTATCGAGATTTTCATTCCTTTTAATAAGAATGCAGATTCACGTAATCTCTCACATAATGTTTCATAATTGTAATTTGTCGTACTAAAAATCGTTGTATCTGGTTTGAAATGCATTGTTGTACCAGACTCTTTTGTTTTCCCGATTTTCTCTAACGTTGTTGCAGGAATGCCACCATTTTCAAAGCGTTGTTCATAAATGTTACCATCACGTTTAATTGTTACTACTAACCATTCTGACAAGGCGTTTACAACTGATGCCCCAACGCCGTGTAAACCACCACTCGTTTTATAGCCACCTTGGCCAAACTTACCACCTGCATGAAGTACAGTTAAAATAACTTCAGGTGTAGGTTTCCCAAGTTTATGCATTCCCGTAGGCATTCCTCGCCCTTTATCTATAACGCTAATACTATTATCTTTATGTATTACGACAGAAATTTCGTCGCCAAATCCCGCTAACGCCTCGTCAACGGAGTTATCTACTATTTCATATACTAAATGATGCAATCCACGGCTATCCGTACTCCCGATATACATACCCGGGCGTTTTCGAACGGCTTCAAGTCCTTCTAACACTTGAATCGCATCTTCATTATATTGGAACTGATGCTTCGCCAAACTCCTTGCCCCTTTCCTAATCCAAAATCAGAACATATGTTTCTATTATAGAATAACGCCTCGACTATAGTTTTGGCAAGTTATCTTATCTCTTTTATACACCATTTTCAATAGAAAAATCCTTGTTTTCTCACAAGGATTCCTCTAGGCTACTATTTCAGAAAAATAATCGTTTGTCAACGAGAAATGGATATGTATTCCAAGATTACACATTCCAAACCTTTATTATGATCCAAATGATCAAAATCCAAAATGGGATTACAAATAACAATCCCCAAAAACAGCCTTTAAAAAATCTCATGATGAACACCTCGTTCATCGGCCCTACTTATCTATAATGAGGGCTGAATCAATCTTTCTAACTTTAAGTCTATACTATTTTGTCATCGCATGTTCTACTTTAATACAACGATCCATTATTACAGTATAGTCTTTTTCTTTTAAAAGTTTATATGTATCTTCATCTTGTACTCCTAATTGTGCCCAAAAAACATCTGCATCAATCTCGACAAATTCTTTTGCAACATCCATTAAAAACTCTGAGCGACGAAATACATTTACAATGTCAACGTGTTCCTTAATATCCTTTAGTGAAGAAACTGCCTTTTCTCCAAGCACCTCATTTACTGTTGGATTAACTGGAATAATGCGGTATCCAGCATCTTGCATTGCTTTTGAAACCATATACGATGTACGTTCTGGCTTATCTGATAATCCAACAACCGCAATTGTTTTGCTTTTCTTTAACACTTCACCAATTTCCGTACGAGTTGGGTTTTCAATTGTCATAATTAATCCCTCCTATTCCTTTAGTATAGCCGATAAAGAAAGTCTCTTTCAATATGAAAGAGACTTTCTTTTATTTCGATTATTGATTCTTTGTAGCTGAATTATCTGCTAAAGTAGCTGTTTTCGTCATTTTTTGACCGTTACGGTAGAATGTAACTTCTACTTTCTCGCCTACTTTTTTCTTTTCATATAAATATTTACGGAATTGAAGTGAATTTTCTACTTTTTGATCATCTAATGCTACTACAATATCATATTGCTCTAAACCAGCTTTTTCAGCTGGTGATATTGGGTAAATTTTACCTAATACAACACCATTAGTTACTTCTTTCGGTACTTTCAATTGATTGACTGCATAAGCTTGCACATCTTCTAACGAAACAACACCTACTCCAAGAGCTGGACGTTTTACTACTCCATCTTTTTCAAGAGATTCAATAACGGGCTTTGCAATATTAATTGGAATAGCAAATCCAATTCCTTCAACTTCTTGTTGTGCAATTTTACTTGAATTAATCCCAATTATTTCACCGTTTTGGTTAAATAATGCACCACCACTGTTACCAGGGTTAATCGCTGCATCTGTTTGAATAACTTGTGCTTGCCAATCTGGGCGTTTATCCCCATCAATATCAACTGGGATTTCACGTTCTTTACTACTGATTATACCTTCCGTTACACTTCCGTCAAATCCAAGTGGGTTACCGATTGCAATCGCTTTTTCACCCGCACGAAGTTTACTTGAGTCACCTAAAGTTGCAACTTTATTCACATTAGCCCCATCAATTTCAACAACAGCTAAGTCTAACCAAGGATCTTTCCCTACTAACTTTGCATCTACCTTTTTACCATCACTTAGTTTTACAGCAAGTTTATTCGCTCCATCTACTACGTGGTTGTTTGTTACAATATATGCTTTATTTCCTGCTTTTTTATAAATAACACCTGATCCTGAACCAGCTTGTTGTTCTTGACCTGTCGGTTGCATTGCAAATGGATCAACGCTTTGTTGCATATTAATAACACCTACAACAACATCTTTCGCTCCTTCAATCATACCAGGTAAATCAGTTTCATTTTTCGCTTTATTTACAACAGGAACTACAGTACCTTCTACTTTTGAATCCGAACTAAATGATGATACTGGTGCTCCATTATTTTGAGCCCATGGCATATATGGTGCTGCAAAACTAATCGAAACCGCTCCGACTACAGCTCCCACTAAACCTGTGAAGAAATAGCCTTTTTTACTACCTGATTTTCTCACTTCTCTCGTTTCACTATGCTCTTCATTTAAATTTGGTCCGTCGTAATATCCCATGTTTTATTTCCCCTCTCTGGTGAATTCGTATTTTCAGTATAGTCACGTTTTGTGTCCTTCTTGTGAACTCATCGTGAAATCCAATTAAAAAAATACTCCTATCTAACATTGTAGACAAGAAAAGTATTTTTTGTACATTCTACCTTCAAAAGAGAGTATAAAATCGCCATTTTCCTAGGCTAAATTACACAAATCGTTCTAGATTATTCTTCAAATTTATAACCAACTCGAATAACAGTACTGATATGCTTCGCTTTATCTCCTAACTTATTTCGAAGTTTTTTAATATGGGTATCAACCGTTCGGTCATCACCGTAATAGTCATATCCCCATAACTGGTCTAATAAATGTTGACGTGATAATACGATTCCTTTGTTCTCCATTAAATAAACGAGAAGTTCAAATTCTTTATGTGTCAATATAATTTCTTCTCCATCTACTAAAACAGTTCTAGATAGACGATTCACTTCTATTCCAGCTAAAGACATAGCATTTTCTTCCGCTACTCCTACCGCGCCATCCGCACGTTTCAATAACGTCTTTGCACGAGCTACTAACACTTTCGGGCTAAATGGTTTCGTTACATACTCGTCTGCACCTAATTCGAAACCTAGCAATGTATCATCCTCATCCGAACGCGCTGTCAACATAATAATTGGTACTGCTGATTCTTTTCTAATTCGTCTACAAACAGACCATCCATCTATTTCCGGTAACATAATATCTAACATAATTAAATCAATTTCATGCTCTGCAAATAACTCTAACGCTTTTTTTCCATCTTCTGCTTCGATTACTTCAAAGCCTTCATTACGAAAATAATCACTAACAATTTCACGTAATCTTCTTTCATCTTCAACAAGCAATACTGTTTTATTCATATAATCTATCCCGCCTTTTTACTCTTTCAATCGAATAATACGTTGATTGGAGCTTCCGCGAAATGGAAGTGTTAAATCTTTTTTCTCAATTTCAAACCTTCCATCGACTAAAACATCCCCATAATGTAACAACTCTATCATATCATTATTTTGAGAACTCTGTATCTCTTCTAACGTATAACCTGTATACATCCATAGGTTTTTTTTCAAATCTTTCACGATTTTTGCTACCTTTTTCACTTCAGCAGCTTGAAAAAATGGATCTCCACCTGAAAATGTTACATCAGTTAATGGATTACTTGCAATCTCTTTCACAATTTCTTCTACTGTCATTTCCGTTCCGTTGCAAATATTCCACGATTTTGGATTGTGGCAACCGACACAACGATGCGGACAGCCCGCAAAAAACACGACTGTCCGCAATCCTTCTCCATCTACTACACTATCATGAATAATATTCAGCACTTTCATTTATGTTTCACCCGATCTATCTCTTCACTACGTTTCGCACTATTCCACTTCGACATATCTCCTACAAGATAGCCTGTTATACGGCGAATTCTTTCTATATTAGCCTCATCTTCATTCCCGCAACTTGGACATTCATTTCCAATAACCCCGTGATAACTACAGCACTTACAACGGTCAACAGGATGATTAATTGAACCGTATCCAACGCCATGTTCTGCCATGGCTTGTACAATTTGTTTTAATGCCTTTTTGTTATGCATCGCTGCTCCGTCTAGTTCAATATACGTAATGTGTCCTCCATTACAGAGAGCATGGAACGGGCCTTCTAAACGGATTTTATTTATCGCTTGAATGTTATAATAAACTGGAATATGGAATGAATTGGTATAGTAATTATGGTTCGTTATACCGCTAATCACGCCAAATTCTTCTCTATCTTTTTTCACAAACTTTCCTGATAATCCTTCTGCTGGAGTTGCAATTATCGAGAAATTCAGTTGATGTTCTTCTGTCGCTTTATCCATTCTATCTCTCATAAAGGAAATAATTTCATACCCAAGTTTCCATGATTCTTCATCTTCCCCATGATGCTTTCCTGTTAAAGCTACTAAACATTCCGCAAGACCGATAAAACCAATACTTAACGTCCCTTGTTTTAAAATCGAAGCTACGGAGTCTTCAGGCTGCAACGTTTCTCCACCACGCCATACACCTTGTGAATATAAAAACTGAAAATCTCTTGCTCGCTTCGTACATTGATACACAAATCTTTCTAATAGCTGCTTAATTCCTAAATCTAAATAGTAGTTTAGCGCTTCAAAAAATGCTTCTTTTGAACCACTAATTAACGCTAATTTCACTAAATTAATAGACGTAAATGATAAATTCCCTCTACCAATCGCTGTTTCTTCTCCATGTATATTAGACATAACACGGGTACGACATCCCATGTAACATACTTCACTTTCTGGTCTTCCATCATAATGCACTGCATTAAACGGAGCATCTAAAAATGAAAAGTTAGGGAATAATCGCTCTGCAGTTGTCTCTAATGCTAATTCAAATAAATCGTAATTCGGATCACTTTCTTCAAAATTTACACCTTTTTTCATCTTGAAAATTTGAATCGGAAAAATCGGTGTCTCGCCTTTACCAAGTCCAGCTTGTGTCGCTTTTAATAGTTGTTTAATTAACATTCTTCCTTCTTTTGATGTATCTGTTCCGTAATTAATAGAAATAAACGGTACTTGTCCTCCGCCCCTACTATGCATACTATTCGAATTATGAACGAAAGCCTCACACGCTTGATACGTATCATTTTCCGTTTCTTTCCATGCGAATTCTTCTATTTGTTCTTTCGTAAGTGGATATGATTGTAATCGTTTTTTATGTCTCTCAATTGTTTTTCGTACATAAGGCGCTAAATCAATATCAAAGAGTGCAAACGATTGACCGCCATGCTGCATATTTTGATTCGCTTGAAAAATAATAGACGAAAGAGCCAATGCACTTTTAATGTCTTGTGGTTGTCTCATATGTCCATGTCCAGTATGAAAACCGTTAGCAAGCATTTGCGCTAACGGAATTTGCGAACAAGTCGTCGTTCCTGTCGCATAAAAATCTAAATCATGTGGATATAATATATTTTCATTTATCGCTTTTTTCACTTGATCTGACAATAAATTCTCAACAGCATAATATTTTGCACTCTCAGATGCGAACGTTCCCATTACACCCATTGGAGAGCGGCCGTCTACATTTGCATTTTCTTGCATTAAATCTTGTTCATTGCCGTGGACTATCGTCTCGAACACTTTCATTAATTCTTCTCCACGTGTATTATTTTGTAACATTTATAACCCTCCACCAATATGTTGTTGTCTTTTGATTAAAATGTTACTACATATAGTCTTGCTGTTTCTGTGAGAAATGTAACATTACTGTGAAATTTTTTTCACGAAATAATGAATTTTTCATTTACAAAAAAGAAATGTGCTCTTTACAAATGTATGGTACAATATACGGGAAAAACTCTTTTTACCCTTTATCAACACATTTGAATAAAGGAGACTGAACTTATGGTTACTACATATCTTTTATTTATCGTTGCCTACTTGCTTGGCTCGATTCCATTTGCACTAGTTGTTGGAAAAATTGGCTACGGAATCGATATTCGTGAGCATGGGAGCGGTAATCTAGGCGGAACAAACACATTCCGTACATTAGGGAAAAAAGCAGGTTTTACCGTTACAATTGCTGACATTTTAAAAGGGACATTAGCAACAAGTCTACCAATGATTTTCGGATTAGATATTCACCCACTATGGTTCGGGTTAGCGGCTGTTCTTGGACATGTCTACCCGATTTTCGCGAAATTCCGTGGTGGTAAAGCAGTTGCAACTTCTGCTGGGGTGCTATTATGCTATTCACCAGTTGTTTTTGCAATATTGGCTGTTGTATTTTTCACCCTTTTATTTACAACAAGATACGTATCACTTTCTTCTATGGTAACAGCAGTTGTTGCTGTTATTGCATCCATTGTTAGCGGGGATAAAATCTTCATTATTGCGATGTGTTTATTAGCAGGTATGGTTATTTATAAACACCGTGCAAATATCGGACGAATTATAAATAAAACTGAACCAAAAGCAAACTTTTCAAAAAAGCAAAAATAAGATCGTAACCCACATAACGCAAAAAGAAAACGTGAAGCATATTAATAGCGTCTTTTTGCGTTATTTTTTATACTAAAGAAAAAGCAACATAACTTGGAGGAACTATACATGAATCTTTCCGTAACAAAAGAAGCAGCACAATGGTATAAAAATGAATTAAACTTACAATTAAATGAAACACTACGCTTTTTCGTACAATACGGTGGTTGCAGTACTGTGCAAAAAGGACTTTCTTTAGGTATTCGTAAAGATGATCCTGCACACCCTGCTGTTCAAATTCAAGAAGAAGGTATTAATTTCTTTATTGAAGGCGATGATGAATGGTTCTTCGATGGACATAATTTATCTGTTACACTTGACGAAGGTGACGACTTCCCACAATTTAATTATGAAAAATAAAAAAGCGCGGCTTCTGCCACGCTTTTTTATTTTTTCTTAATTTCCTCATATTTCGCATACCACTCAGGATATAACTTTTTAAATGATACAGGGCGGAACCCTTCTTTTTTCGCACAAATATTCGTCGTACTTGCAGTAATACAAAGATCACCATCACCATTATATATTTCATATCCATATACAACGCGAAGTGGGCTCACAGTATCTACCCATGTTTTTACGATTGCCTTTTCTCCATAACGCATCGCTTTACGATATGAAATTTGTAAATCTAACACAGGAGAAATAATTCCTTCTTTCTCCATTTCAACATATGAAAAACCTAAATCTTGTATAAGTTTCGTGCGACCCAACTCAAGCCACACTAAGTAGTTTGAATGGTAAACAACACCCATTTGATCTGTTTCCGCATAACGGATTTCAACTTCATGTTCTGCTACAAACATATGTATTCGCCTTCTTTCACTTCTGCTACCTTGCATACATTTAATCATAATACAGTAACATCAAAAATAAAATAAAAACAGTGAATCTTTTACTGAAAGGAGCCAGCATATGATTCAAATTGTAACTGTCCGTAGTGGTGATAGCGTATATAGCTTGGCATCAAAATATGGATCAACACCTGACGAAATAGTAAAAGACAATGGACTAAATCCAGCTGAAACGCTCGTTGTTGGTCAGGCACTTATCGTTAATACGAAAGGAAATAATTATTATGTACAGCCTGGTGACAGCCTATATCGAATTTCTCAAACATATAATGTCCCCCTCGCTAGTTTAGCTAAAGTTAATAATTTATCTTTAAAATCTATTCTCCATGTCGGACAACAATTATATGTACCAAAAGGCACAAAACGAGCTGTAGAATCCATCGCTTATTTACAACCTTCAACTATACCGATTAAAGAGAGTTTAGTTAATGCTACACGTGCCATCAATCCATTTTTAACATACTTAGCTTATTTTAGTTTTGAAGCAAAAAGAGATGGCACATTAAAAGAACCTACTGAAACAGCTAAAATCGCTAATATTGCAACGCAAGGTAAAACAATCCCTATGCTCGTTATTACAAATATTGAAAATGGTAATTTCAGTGCCGATCTAACATCGGTTATTTTACGCGACGCAACGATTCAAAACAAATTTATTACTAACATTTTGCAAACAGCTGAAAAATATGGCATGCGAGACATTCATTTCGATTTCGAGAGTGTAGCACCTGAAGACCGCGAGGCGTATAATCGCTTTTTACGAAATGTAAAAACACGCTTACCTAGCGGGTACACATTGAGCACAACTCTCGTACCGAAAACAAGTTCAAATCAAAAGGGAAAATTTTTCGAAGCTCACGATTATAAAGCGCAAGGGCAAATTGTTGATTTCGTCGTCATTATGACCTATGACTG
Organism: Bacillus sp. FSL K6-1218; assembly: GCF_038006445.1. Classification (NCBI taxonomy): domain Bacteria; kingdom Bacillati; phylum Bacillota; class Bacilli; order Caryophanales; family Bacillaceae; genus Bacillus; species Bacillus sp. FSL K6-1218. Next base: position 3,631,555 of record NZ_JBBOVE010000001.1, read on the forward strand.
GGGATGGCAAGGCGGGCCACCGATGGCGATTTCTCCTATCGGTCCGGTGAAAGAAGTACTTCAATATGCAAAATCTCAAATGCCTCCACAAAAAATTATGATGGGGCAAAATTTATACGGGTTTGATTGGAAACTTCCATTTAAACAAGGAAATCCACCCGCAAAAGCAATTAGCTCCGTCGCAGCTGTTGCACTAGCTCGTAAATATAATGTTCCTATTCGTTATGATTTCACAGCCCAAGCTCCTCATTTTAATTATTTTGATGAAAACGGCGTGCAACACGAAGTTTGGTTTGAAGATTCACGGTCTGTTCAAAGTAAATTCAATTTAATGAAAGAACAAGGTATAGGTGGTATTAGTTACTGGAAAATCGGTTTACCATTCCCACAAAATTGGCGTTTACTCGTTGAAAATTTTACGATTACGAAAAAGGGCTGACAAAAGTCAGCCCTTTTTTTCATATTACTGCTAAAAACTCATCTTTCATTTCCTCACAAAAAAGAAGAATGATAACATTCTCCTTTTTAACCGTTATCAACAATCGGTTGTTTACCTGTTTGATCTTGCATTTGCTTTCCTTTATTTCCACCAGCTTTTTTCGATTGTGTTCCAATATGATTTGGTGCAAAGTCTTTTGAATTTTTTTTCGGATTACCCATTACTATCGCCTCCTTAACACTAGTATCGTACTAGTGTTAAGAATTATTCAGCTTGCTTAAAAAGTTTCATTTCATAACGTTTTTCAATGCGCTCTTCAATGCGATCAATTGCATCACGATCGCTTAATAATTGTTGTTTATTTTCATTTACAAGTTCTTCAAACGATTTACGGCGACTTCTTCTCATGTTGTTCACCCTCTCTCCTTCGCTTTCTTATTACATAGTATGAGCAAACGAAAAACTCTTTAATCAGATTTGTAAGAAAATTTTATGTTTTAGTACTCCTAAAAAAACTCCGTGTACAATATATTGCACACGGAGTTTTTATACCATAACGTTTAAATACTCTTTCAACTTTTCATCTGCATTCATTTCATTTTCTTTATAATCATGAAGCGCCTGTAATACAAAATCATACTGTTCTAAAATATAACTTTCTAATTTCATAACATCCTCTAAGCTATTAAGCATAATTCTCGTATTACCAACTTCACTTTTTAACGCTGGTTCGCATTTTAAGCTTGTACATATTTCTTTCACACCATCTTCTAATATCTCTGTTAATACATATTTTTTTCGCCCTTTTACCTTTACTCTCATAACTGGATAAAAAGCTTTTATATCTAAATAACTTCCTACGTTCATACAACGTAGCCATTCTACATTACGTTTATTACATACAAGCATTTCTTTCACCGCTTCGTATACCGCAGTTTCATCAAGCACAGCCTTATTTACTTTTCGGTTCCCTTTTTCTTCAATAGCTGCACACTTTTGATAAACAGCAGCACACGTAATGCAATCGTCAAATGCATTATGAGAACTTAAACGAATTCCAAGGATTCGTTTTAACGTTTCAAGTTTATGATTAGGCGCATGCTTCATGTATTTCTTCGCTAAAAATACAGTATCAATTACTTTATTTTTAGGTTCAGGCAGCCCCAGCATATTTACATTACTTTTCAAAAAACGCATATCAAAAGAAGCATTATGGGCCACAATAACATTTGTATGTAAAAATGCTAAAAATAAAGGTAACACTTCTTCAATCGTCGGTGCATCTGAAACACGATAATTAGTAATGCCTGTTAAACTCGTTATTCGGTCCGGAATTGGCCGCTCTGGATTCACGTATGAAACAAATTGATCTACCAGTTCATGATTACGATATTTCACCGCTGCAACTTGAATAATTTTATCATTATAAGGGTTAAATCCTGTTGTTTCAAAATCAATTACAACATAATCTAACGGTAAGGATACATTCCCCACTCCATACACTCCTTTATCTCTAAACGATTATATTTCTTACATCATATCATGAAGTTATTACTACTTGAAAAAGAAAAGGCAGAAATGGGAACTCTCCACCTCTACCTTTTCACCATTATTTTAATTTAGCAACCCTTTTCTCCATCTCTTTTTGCGTCATCGGCCCAATAAACTTATCTTGAATGACACCTTTTGTATCTATAAAATACGAAGTTGGAATCGTAATTACTTTATACGCTGTTGTCACATCAATGTTCTTGTCCAATAAAATAGGAAAAGTAATTCCTTTTTCTTTAGCAAAATTGCTTACCTTTTCTTCCCCCCCACCTTTTTCTGAAGGCGTATAGTTGATTGCTAAAATTTCTACGTTTTCTTTATGTTCTTTATAGAAAGCCTCCATATCCGGCATTTCTTGTTGGCAAGGTCCACACCACGTTGCCCAAAAGTTTAAAATCACTTTCTTTCCTTTTAAATCTGATAGCTTTACATTCGTTCCATCTAACTTCGTTAATTCGAAGTCTGGCGCACTCTTCCCTATTTCAATACCATTACTTGCAATCATCTCTTTCATAGCAGCTTCACTTTGTTCTTGCTCCCCTTGTACCACCTGCTCTTTTTTACCAAACTGTTCATAAGCTGCATATCCCGCTAAACAAAGTAACACTACAATAATCGTAAGCTTCCGCCACATGTTATATCACCCTAACGTATTTATCTTCTTATAACTTAATCACTAAAATACTCTATACCTTATTTTAGCTTATACGGACAAGCTTGGAAATATTCACAGTCTAAATAATCAAAATATTCGTAATTCACATGAAATATTTTCCTTTTCACCATATAATTAGAAATACATATGAAACCGGCGAGGTGATATGTATTTTACAATTGCTAATCAACCCGTTCACTTTACTATTACTATGTATTTGTTTGAGCAGTTTGCTATACAAATTTAAATTGGCTGCTATTATTACTTCTTTTACTGTCCCTTTTATATTTTTCATTATCGTCTCTGAATTTGACATACACCTAGCTTTACAAAGCTTTGATGCTTGGATCGTTTCTAGTACTGTTTATTCTGTACTTTCCTACATAACGGCAGCTTTAATAAGAAGAAAACGGCACATATAGAAATGTCAAAAAGGAGGATGTTTTTATGAATTTATTTGAAAAAATACTATTATATATTCTTAGTTTTATATTTTCCCCAATCGGCATTATCACTTGGATCATCTCGCTCTTCAGTAAAGATCCTGAAAAAAGGCGAGTGGGACGTATTTGCCTCTATATCGCTTTAATCTCATTTATCCTATTAGCTGGCCTTGGTGTTCTTACTTTCTTCACGACGACTACTACCACTACTATACAGTAGTTATAGAAAGGATGATTATGTTGGGAGAACATCCTATAAGTAAAGAACTTCGTTATATACGAATATCCTTAGTTGTTTTAGTAATCGTTCTTTTATTTTTCAACAGTGAAAAAGTCGTTGAAATTTCTACAAATCATGATTCCATAGAAAATATTCCCACCAGTAATATGACACAAATTGCGGAAAATACATTCGCTATTCAAGAATATAATCCATCACTAAGTAGTGAACATACAATTAAGATTTTCAAATATAATCCACATACAAATCAACTTACTCTAGTCAAAGAGTTTAGCGCTAACGATACTGAGTCCTACACGGACCAACTTAATAATACTGAATAAAGATAAGAGCACTACATAGCTCTTATCTTTTTATTAGCATTTCTTTAAACAATGAATTACAATTTAATAACTCTTTAGGATCGCCACATTCCATAATAACTCCATTCTTCATTACAACAACTCGATCTGCTCTCATTGCCCTCTTCACATCATGCGTAGTCACAACTCTCGTTACATCTCTTCCTAGCCCTTCAATCATATTCCAAATCAATTCTTGATTGTCCGGATCTAACCCTGCAGTCGGTTCATCTAAAATAATAAGATTTGGGTTTGAAACAATCACTCGTAATAGTGCGAGACGTTTTCTTTCTCCTCCCGAAAACTCTTCACCGCTTTTATGTAGTACAGTTTGAATCCCTTCTGCTAATCCTCTAATAAGCCGCTTCACATTTACAAGTTCCATGTTTTTTTCTAACTGATTTCCTAAACCCTCTCCCCCGAAATACATATTCTCATTTACCGTCGTTCGGAAAAAACGTGGTTCTTGCCACACTGTAGTCATACGAGCTTCATTCCCATAATAAGCAATGCTACCATTAGATGGTTTATACAAACTCGTTATTAACTTTAAAAGCGTTGTTTTTCCTGCACCGCTTTCTCCCACAATAATAACGAGTTCACCAGGACGAATGTGCAAATCAATATTATGAATTCTAAATTTCTCTCCATCATTCTCCTGAAATGAAACATTTGCTATCCTCATCCCCATTGCTCTTTCTACATTACTATCTGCCGCTCGTTTATCTAAAAAACAAAAAACTCTATTTGCCGAAGCGACTGCTACTTGTGTCATCATTAACAAATCACCCACATAACGGACAGGGAAAAATAGCATCTCAATTGTCGCTAACACTGCCACAAGTGAACCAACTTCTATTTCTCCCCTCATTATTTTTTGCGCGCCTACAATGAGAACAACAATATATGCTCCTGTTTCAATCACTGTTCCAACTACTCCAATGCTATGTTGCATCATCGTCTTCTTTACTTCCGATTTATAAGATTGTGCCGTTACTCCTTTAAATAAGCGAATGGCCCATTTTTCTTTTTGTAAACTACGTAGATCTTGTATACCCTTTACAAACTGTGACACCATCTCTACAACACTCGATTGATTTTTTTGAGCAATGCTTGCAATATCCCTTACCTTTTCTCCCATCAGTATTGGAACAATTGCACTTAAAAATAAAAACGGAGTTACCCACAATATAAACTGTATATCTATATGTTGTAGTGCTATGAAAGCTCCAATAAATTGGGCAATAGCGTGTATATACTCTATTAATATAGAGCCATATAATCTGACCAAGTTCGGAATATCAGATACGACCCAAGTTTCTAACTCCCCTTGCTTGATCTTCTCACTCTCTTCAAACGGTAATGAGAAATAGTGACGCAATAATTCTATATGTTTCGTTTGTAATATATGTTGACTCGCTTTTGAACTTATATAATCAAATAGAAGATTGTTCGTCCACATTAAAAAGCGACTACCCGCAAACAAAGCTATATATAAATAGGCACTTTTTAACTCCCTTTGAATAAGATTGTCTACAATTACCCCCATGAAGATTGGACGCGACAAGTTTAAAATAGCAGCTATAATTCCACTACAAATGGCTGCTATAACTAATATTTTCTCCTGTCGTAATGGTAACAATATTCTTTTATATTCTTTCATGATGTTCCCTCCATTTTTATAGTAAAAAGAAAGGGATGAAACCATATGGTTTCATCCCTTTCCATAAAATAAGGAAGCTAACTATTGTTAGCTTCCTTATTTTTCATTTCAATTATTTAGTTCGACACTTTTGACTCTTCAATTTTCTCACGAAGAACCATTTGCAGAATACCACCGTGACGGTAGTAATCAATTTCAACTTCACTATCGAAACGAGCTACTACTTCAAATTGTTTTTCGTTGCCATCTAAATCAGTTGCAACTACTTTTACAAGATCGCGTGGTCTAACTGATTTGTCGATTTGAATTTCAAATGACTCGTTACCAACAAGACCTAATGTTTCAGCACTTTCGCCCTCTTTAAATTGAAGTGGTAATACACCCATTAATACTAAGTTACTGCGGTGAATACGTTCGAAGCTTTCTGCGATTACTGCTTTAATACCTAATAAGTTAGTACCTTTCGCAGCCCAGTCACGAGAACTTCCCATACCGTAATCTTTACCAGCAACAACTAGAAGACCTGTTCCATCTTCTTTATATTTCATAGCAGCATCATAGATAGATGTTACTTCACCAGTTGGCCAATATGTTGTATATCCGCCTTCTGTTCCTGGTGCGATTTGGTTTTTAATACGGATGTTTGCAAATGTACCACGCATCATAACTTCATGGTTACCACGACGAGAACCGTAAGAGTTAAAGTCAACTGGTTGTACGCCGTTTTCTAATAAGTAGCGTCCAGCTGGTGTGTGCTTACCAATTGAACCTGCTGGTGAAATATGGTCTGTTGTTACAGAATCACCAAATTTACCAACTATGCGTAAACCTGATAACGTTTCAACTTCACCTGGCTCTTTAGATAAACCTTCAAAGAATGGTGGGTTTTGAATGTATGTTGAATCATTATCCCAAGTATATAAAGCTTCGTTTGAAGTTTGGATTTCATTCCAACGCTCATTGCTGTTAAATACTTGTGCATATTCTTTCTTGAACAGTTCAGATGTAACAACGCTTTGAACTACATCTTCAATTTCTTTAGCTGATGGCCAAATATCATTGAAGTAAACAGCATTGCCATTTGTATCTTTACCGATTTCATCATTTTTCAGGTCAATATCAACAGTACCTGCAAGTGCATATGCCACAACAAGTGGTGGTGATGCTAAGTAGTTTGCTTTTACAAGAGGATGAATACGACCTTCAAAGTTACGGTTACCAGATAAAACAGATGTTACTAGTAAGTCGTTTGCTGCAATTGATTCTTCTAATTCTGGCGCTAATGGACCAGAGTTACCGATACAAGTCGTACAGCCGTAACCAACTGTTTGGAAACCTAATTGATCTAAATATGTTGTTAAACCGGATTTATCTAAGTACTCAGTAACAACTTTAGATCCTGGTGCTAATGATGTTTTTACGTACTCAGGTACTACAAGTCCTTTTTCAATTGCTTTCTTCGCAACTAGACCTGCCCCGATTAATACGTATGGGTTTGATGTATTTGTACAGCTTGTAATTGCAGCGATTGCAATTGCACCTGTTTTCATCGTTACTTCTTTATCTTCTAATGTAACCTTCACTTCTTTATCGAACTCTTGCTCATTAAATCCAAGTCCTTGTGTTCCAACTGGTGCTAAAACAGCTTTGTGGAACGCATCTTTCATATCTGAAAGTGGAATTAAATCTTGTGGGCGTTTCGGTCCAGAAAGGTTAGATTCGATTGTATTTAAATCAATTTCAACAAGATCAGTGTAGATTGGATCTTTACTGTCTGCTGTATAGAATAAACCGTTCGCTTTACAGTATTCTTCAACAATACGAATTTGCTCTTCATCTCTACCTGTTAAACGTAAGTATTCTAATGAAATATCATCGATTGGGAAGAATCCACAAGTTGCGCCGTATTCTGGTGCCATATTTGAAATTGTTGCACGGTCAGCTAAAGGCATGCTCTTTAGTCCATTACCAAAGAACTCAACAAATTTACCAACTACACCTTTTTGACGTAATACTTGTGTTACTTTTAATGCAACGTCTGTTGCTGTAGTACCACTTGGAAGTGTGCCAGTTAATTTCACACCGATTACTTCAGGTACTGGGAAGTATGAAGGCTGTCCAAGCATTCCTGCTTCTGCTTCAATACCACCAACGCCCCATCCAAGAACGCCGATACCGTTAATCATTGTTGTATGTGAGTCTGTTCCAACTAATGAATCTGGGTATGCAACTAAGTCACCTTCAGCATTTTTCACAGCATGAACAACTGGTGCTAAATATTCAAGGTTTACTTGGTGTACAATGCCTGTAGCTGGTGGAACTGCACGGTAGTTATCAAATGATTTTTGTGCCCAGCTTAAAAATTTATAACGTTCTTCATTACGTTTAAACTCTAAGTCCATGTTGAATGCAAGCGCGTCTGCCGTACCCGCTCTATCAACCTGTACAGAGTGGTCAATTACAAGGTCTACAGTAATTTCAGGATTAATTTTGTCAGGATCCCCACCCATGTCTGCCATTGCTTTACGAAGCGAAGCCAAATCAACAACAGCTGGAACACCAGTGAAATCTTGTAAAATTACACGAGATGGTTTAAATGGAACATCGATATCTTGCACATCTTTCGTTCCCCATTTCGCTAAATTTGTAACATGCTCTTCTGTGATTACACGTCCGTCTACTTGACGAAGTACTGATTCAAGTAAAACTTTCACGGAATATGGTAATTGAGATACGTTGCCAACCCCTGCATTTTCAAGCGCTTTCAAATCATAATAATGATACGTTTTTCCATCTACTTCAAAAGTTGCACGTGATTGAAATGGATTATGTTTGACCATTATGTTTCCCCCCTGTTAAACGTGACTAAGTTGTCTGAATATAAAATGTAGACAAACTTTTCAATACCTTACGATAATATCTTATTACAACTTTCTAAATAAGTAAATAATAAGAAACTTATAGATTATCATAAGTTTTCTTTATGTTTCTAAATTTGAATAGCTTTCATGCTCCTTATGAATACTATTATCATAAAGTAAAGTGCTCTATCAGCGGTTTACTTACAGTTCATACATACTATGAACTGCTCATCATTCAACATACAAAAAATGTTATAGAGGTGAAGTAAAATGGGTAAAAGAAAAGCAAATCATACTATTTCAGGAATGAATGCTGCATCTGCACAAGGACAAGGAACTGGTTACAATGAAGAATTTGCAAACGAGCCTTTAACTCCAGCAGAGCGACAAAATAACAAGAAACGTAAAAAGAACCAGTAAAGAAAAATCCCAAAAGGTCTATTTCCTTTTGGGATTTTTTCTAATGTTTATAACGTAGTAATTCCGAAACCGTTACAAATCGATAGCCCTGCTTTTTCAACTCAGGTAAAATTTTTGCTAGCGCTGCTACCGTTTGACTACGATCATTTCCTCCATCATGTAACAATACAATATCGCCACTTTTAGCATTTTTCACTACATGATTTACAATGGATTCAACCCCTGGATTTGCCCAATCACGTGGATCTTGATGCCATGACCATAGAACAGTTTGATAACCAGCTTCTTTCGCTGTTTTAAATACAGCATCGTTAATATATCCACCAGGAGGACGGAATAGCAAAGGTTCTTTCACCCATTTTTCAAAAAATTTCTTTCCATCTAAAATATCATTTTCTAATTTTTCATCTGACGAATTACTCGCATACAAATGATTCATCGTATGATTTCCAATTTCATGTCCCTCTTTTAACACTTGCTTCACTAAATATGGATTGCGCTGAACTCGAAATCCAATCATAAAAAATGTCGCTTCAGCCTTATATTGACGTAATAAATCTAAAACTTGTGGTGTATACGTTGGATCTGGCCCATCATCAAATGTAATTGCAATAATTTTTTCATTATTAGGTACTTCCCATGTTACATAACCAGTTGGTTCTAACTCTTTTCTGAGCAACATTTTCGCTTCCACTTTTTCCACTTGAAATATATGTACTGCACATAGCAAAGAAAAAACTAATAGAAAAATTTTCTGTTTTAGCATAACGTTCACTAAAGCAGCAAGGTTGTCGAATAGACAACAACCTCATTTACTTTTCTAATTGATCTACATTTCGCATTATATTTTGGAGATTATTTTCATATTGCTCAAGTTGTGGACGTTGTGTTTCTGAAGCTACCTCTAGTGCATTTTGAATTTGTTCATATGCTTCCTGAACCTCTTGGCGTAACTCTTTTAAATCATGACCGTAGTTAGGGTCATTTTTCACAATATTATTAAATGCATTTTCTGCTTGTGTAACTCCTTGCTGTGCCGCTTGAAAGGCTTGTTGCTTATCTTTATGATATGGCATTATATAATCCCCTTTCTATAATAGTTAGTCCCCTTTATCTTTACCTTTTTTTCTAAAAACATTCTCGTATAAAATCGTCAACTTCTCTCATTCTAAAAAGAAAGAGGAGGTGTCACATACAATGAGCAAAAATAATCGTGAATCTAAAGAAAAAAAAGGACAACCTGAGCCATTAAGCGGATCTCATAAAGTAAAAAACCGTAACCATTCACGCCAAAAAAAACATGCACATCATGATATGTAATAAAAAATATTCACATACCGTGCACATTCAACATAAAATGTTTGTATTTCATCATTTATTCTTCACCTCTGTTTCATTCATGCATAACATGATATGAATTGATATTTTACGGAGGGTGTCTTACATGGGCAAGAAAAAGAAGAATTGTCTTTTTCATGTTGATGGTTTCGAAGAATGGATGGATCAATTTTGTTCCGATTCTTATAGTAACTTTAGCTTTCCAAATCAAATTCACATCGACCTTTGCGAAACCGAAGAAGAATATATTTTGGAAACAGATGTACAAAATGTCACTGAACAAAATGTACTCATTAAAAAGTTAGAGACAGGCCTAGCTATATGCATACTTCATAAAAACATTTCCTTAAAACGAACAATCCCTTTACCTACTACTATCATTTATAAAAAGATGCTAGCCTGCTTAGAAAACGGATTTTTAGCCATTCATATTTCCAAAAATGAAGTTGCTGATAAGCATGAAAAGAAAGTTCTTTTTTCAAATTAAGAGTTAATATAATACAAACTAAGCCCCAGTGGTTACTGGGGCTTATGTTATTTCACATGCATTTCTATATTAGAATTTCTATCATATCTTTTTTTCGATAAACCTTTTGTAACTAAAAGCACAGGAAATGCCACAGTTGAAAATATAGCTAGTGCTGAAAATACTACAAACCCATTTTGGTAGCCGTAGTAATCGAGAAGTACTCCTCCAAACCACGGACCTATTACTGCTCCAATTCCCGAAAAGCCCATCGCACCGAAGTATGTTCCTTTTAGATGCGCAATAGCAATATCATCAATAAATACATCGGTCATCGAAAACATTAAGACTTCTCCAATTGTAAAAATAATTGTACAAACGGCAGCACTTAGCATAGATTCTACTATTCCAAAGCCAAATAATCCTCCGCTCACAAATAAAGTCCCCACCATAATTGATGTTAACGGAGTATACTTTTTGCACATTTGAATAACAGGGTATTGGATGATCACTACAACAATTGCATTTAAAGCGAGCATATATGAGAATAGCTTCACTCCATCCTCAAATATATGTGCATTTGCAAAATATTGAGATACTGTCGTCGTTAAATGTGAAAAACCGCAATTACTCAAAATAATACCGACTAAAGCAACTAAAAATACTATATCTTTTCGCAATATACGCATTGCATTTAGCATTGTAACAGGTTTTTCTGTACTCACTTTCTTTTTTTCCATTGGATACTTCTTAAATTGGAACGCTAATATAGCTGTATATAGAATATATACCCCAGCTGCTACTAAAAAAGGAATTGTTGATTTTGCACTTCCAATCTGTAATCCAACAATTGGTCCAATTGCAACTCCAACATTTATTGCACCGTATCGTAAGTTATAGACGAGTAACCGATACTCAGGCTTTGTTAAATCTGATAATAATGCTCTTGATGTTGGCTCAAAAAACGACCTACATAATCCATTTAAAGCGTTTAATAAAAAGAAACTTAAAACATGATCCGCAAGTGAAAAACCTATAAACACAAAAATCCAAACGATCATGGACCAGAGCATAATCGTTTTCCGGCCAAATCGATCTGATAAATTCCCTCCGATAAAACTAGCAAAAACACCAACAAGTGCACTCGTTCCTATAATAGCACCAGTCATTCCAGCTGACACACCTTTAACAGTCGTTAAATAAATCGCTAAAAAAGGGATACTCATTGAAGTTGCAAACCTAGCAAACAATGTCCCTAAAATAATACTCATTCCAAGCGGATGAATATGCTGTAACTTCCCCTTCATCGTTAAACCTACTCTCTCTATTTTCACAAAAAAAAGAAAGCAAAGGATCTGCTTTCTTTTCCTTTTTCTATACTTGAGCTGTTGATACCCGAGTTGTTCTCGTTATGTCCATATCAATTCCATATGTGAACTGTAATTCTTTACACACATCTTTAATTAAGATTGCGACATTATACTTTTCATTAAATTGTAAAACTATGTTTTCTACTTCTTCATATGTATACTTATATTCCCCTGTAATGACACTTTTTAGATCAAAGCATTCGTTAATACAAAGTTGTACAAGTAGCTGGTCATATTTCTCTATTACATCTTCTTTCTTCCAAAGTAACTCTTTTACATATAATCGATCAAACTTCACACTTTCTCGATTACAATCCGTTAAAATCCGGGTCATTTCGTTTAATTCTCGATATAATTCGGAAATATTTCTACTTAAACTAAGCAGTTTATCTACACCGTTTTCATATAACATATTTATTCCACCCCCGCATTTTCTTTCCCTTATTATAGCAAGAAAATTCTAAAAATAGTTTCTTTCTTCTGAAATATTAGGAAACTAATTTCAATTGCATTACAATGAAACTAGTTAATGCGAGAGGAGAAAGAAAATTGGAGCACAAATTATATTACACTGACGCTTATAAGCAAGACTTTACTACTAAAATTATAAAGCAAGATTATGATAAAGACGGTAACTTATACGTTGTTTTGAATGAAACAGCATTTTATCCGACAGGTGGCGGACAACCATATGATACTGGTACATTAAATGATATCAATGTAATCAATGTAGAAGAGATAAACGGAGAAATTCGTCACTACATTGCAGAACAATTACATACAGAAGACGTAGAAGGTAAAATCAATTGGGAGCGCCGTTTTGATCATATGCAACAACATGCAGCTCAGCACATTTTATCTGCTGCTTTTTGGGACCATTTTAACATGCCTACAATTGGATTCCATCTTGGTAAAGAAACAGTAACAATTGATTTAGAAACAGAAAATCTTCATGCAGAAATGGTTGAAAAAGCAATACAAATTGCAAACAAAATTGTTTTTGAAAACCATCCAATCCGCATCCAGTGGATGAACTTAGAAGAAGCGAAAACGTTGCCACTTCGTAAAGAACCGAATATGACAGAAAATATACGGGTTGTTATTATCGAAAACTTTGACTACAACGGCTGTGGTGGAACGCATCCGAAACGAACTGGTGAAGTTGGTCCTATTCAAGTACTAGGATGGGAGCGCAATAAAGGTGGTATACGCTTAACGTTTATCGCTGGTTGGCGTACACTTAAATTAATGGGACAACAGCAACAAATTATGAAAGATGTTTCTAAACAATTAAACAGTAGCGAAACTGATATTCCAGCAAAAGTGGCACAACTGCTTACTTCTCAAAAAGAAAACGAAAAAGCAATACAAACAATGAATGAAAAATTATTATTTGCAGAGGCAAATGAACTACTTCTACAGCCTATAAAAATTCATGCTGACATACTTATTTCTAAAGTATTTACAAATCGTTCTATGCAAGAAATCGCAAAGCTTTCCGCTATTATTACAGAACAACAAGAGCATGCAATTACGTATTTCGTCATCGAAAATGATGACAAACTACAATGTATTCTCGCTTGCGGAAAATCAGTATCACTCGATATGAATGCTCTTTTAAAAGACGCTCTTCCTACAATCGAAGGAAAAGGTGGCGGAAATAAGAAGAGTGCTCGCGGTGGCGGGAAAGCAATTATGAGCGGAGATGAATTTTTAAATCAGCTTGTTTCTTCTTTACAGTCGGCGGTGTAAAGCATTTTTAGTAAGGATAGCTAACAGCTATCCTTACTCTATACTTACAAACCAATATTTTGTTTCAATCCTTGGTAACTCCCTGCATTTGAAAAACCTTCACTTATAAGAGTTATAAAAGTTTCCGAAAAACCATAATGACTTAAATCTTTAATCGGCACCATTTGCACATCATGAATTGGATTATGATCAAATTCATTAGAGGGTAACATAATTTCTCCTGTAAGCTTTTCAAGTAGAAATGTAATATGTAATAAAGATGGACTGGCATCCGGTTTATCACAAACATAGAGTAGCTTCTTAATTTTAACTTCTAATCCCGTTTCTTCTCTCATTTCTCTAATCATCGCCTCTTCTAACATTTCACCATTCTCCACTCCTCCAGGTAAAGACCAATTCCTATTAGCAACTTTTTGCTTTACTAGCAATAATTTTTCACCTTCAATTAAAATTCCCGTAACACGAACTTGCATTACATTTTCCATATGTAATCTCCTCTTCCCATTATATTTACAAATTAACCCTTCCATAAAAAGAACATACGTTTTATAATTGAAGAAAATTATGGAAGAAAGTAGTTGTTACATTCATGCGTCCACCTTTAACAAAGTCTATATCACTTGAAGATTTCCAAAACTATTATTGGTTAAAAGCAGAACTCCAAACATTTTGTCGTGAGAATGGGTTGCCAGCTAGCGGCTCTAAGATTGAAATAACCGATTGTATCTCACATTATTTAACTACGGGGAAAGTCTTAAAAAACAGCTCTGTTCAAAAGGTTACTAAAGATTCCCTATCGTATAAAGACCTTTCTCTTCAAACGATTATTACTAACAATCACCGCTGTAGCGAAGATGTTCGTGCTTTTTTCAAAGAAAAAATCGGAACAAACTTCCGCTTTACAGTAGCTCTTCAAAAATTTTTCAAAGAGAATGTTGGAAAAACATATGAAGACGCGGTAGCTTTTTGGCATGAAGAAAACGAACGAAAAAAAGACCCTACATACAAAACAACTATCGGTGCACAATTTGAATACAATCGCTTTACTCATGACTTTTTCGAAGATCCAAATAATAAAGGGAAAGCAAAAGCTGATGCGATTGCTGCTTGGAACGAAATGAAAGCGAAGCCTGGTAGCAACATTTATGTTCCTCAAAAAGTAGAAAACTAGTTACCTCGCTAGTCTTCTACTTTCTCAAATAATAGCGCAATCCCTATCCCGCCTCCAATTCCTAATGTAGCAATTCCATATTTCATAGACTCTCTTTGTGCCTGATAAAACAAACGTGTTACAAGCATAGCCCCAGATGCACCGTACGGATGACCGAGCGCAATTGCCCCACCATTTACATTTACTTTTTCATACGGAATTTGTAACTCTTTTGCGCAAGCAACAACTTTTGAGGCGAATGCTTCATTTATTTCAAAATAATCAATGTCCTCTACTTTTACATTCATTTCGTTTAATAATTTGTTCACCGCAAATATCGGACCAGTCCCTGGAAGTTTGGGATCCACTCCCACTACAGCACTACGAACGAAACAAAGGACAGGTTTATAACCTAATTTCCGAGCTTGTCCCTCTTCCATTACAAGAACAGCACATGCCCCATCATTTACACCACATGAATTACCTGCCGTTACTGTACCATTTTTTAAAAATGCGGGCTTTGTTCTTTTAATGATTCGTTCATAATTCATTTCTGGCTTTATAGATTCATCTAATAATCCATTAAAAGAAAATATTTCATCATGTATATATCCTTTTTCTAACGCTTGCAGTGTCCGCTTATAACTAAGACAAGCGTACTCGTCTTGCATTTCTCTCGTTATGTTATAACGCCCCGCAACATATTCAGCCGCTACTCCCATGTCAGGATCACCAATTGTTTCAGGTGAAAATCGTGCTCTTTTTTGAAAAGGTGACGTACTTGTACTCTCTACTCCCCCGGCGATATAGCACTTACCTGCCCCGCCTTGAATGAGATGACACGCAGTTCGAATTGCTTCTAAACCAGCACCACATTGCCGATCAATCGTTACACCAGGAATATGATAGCCAAGTCCCGCCTCTAAAGCAGATAGTCTCGCAACATTCCCTCCTGGCCCAACAACATTACCTAATATGACATCATCTATTTCCCTCTCAATCCCTTTACTTAAAAACGTAAGAAGCGGCGTTGCTAATTGCTGAACTTCATACTCTTTTAATATCCCATTCTTCTTACCGATAGGTGTTCTTTTCGCCTCTACAATAACTGCCTTATTCATATGTTTTCTCCCGGTTTTCAATCATACTTTTTGCTTCCATACGAGCGATTTTCCCACTATTTGTATAAGGTATTCCATCTACAAAATGCCATTCTTTCGGTATTTTAAACGAGGATAATCGTTGTAAGCAAAAACTCTTTAATTGTTGTTTCGTAGCACTTCCTTTTACGATCGCGACGGGCTTTTCACCCCAGTAACTATCTTTCACACCAATTACAACTATTTCATCAACAGCTGGGTGTTCATGTAATACACTTTCTATTTCTTCTGGATAAATATTGATTCCTCCAAATAAAATCATATTCTTCTCTCTACCAACAATATATATAAAGCCTTCTTCATCTTCATAGCCTACATCTCGCACTGTCATCCAGCCATCTGCATTCAACTCCCGTGTTAAAATCCCATCTATTATGTATCCCATAAAAAACTGATCACTTTTCACATAAACAGTTCCTATTTCACCTTTTTGTACTTCTTCGCCTACTTCATTACATATTCGAACTTGCACATTATGACAAGGTTTTCCTACTGAATTTGGCCTTCTTTCGCTTTCTGCATCGACTAGTGCTGTTACAAAACTTAACTCTGATGCACCATAAAATTCATATCTTTTCGCATAAGGAAATATATTCTTTATTTTTTCTTTCGCTTCAGCTTCCCATTTCGCTCCTGATGAAATAATTTTCATTTTATTTTCTATTAATCTATTTTCTTTATATAAAGATTCAAGCATTGTCGGAACTGTATACATAACTGATATATTTTCAGTTTCTAACTTATCTAATACTTGATTCGGAATGAACTTTCTCATAATGTGCACCGTTTGTCCTACATATAATGCACTTATTGCCCCGTATAAGAAAAGAGAATGAACGAGCGTCCCAGCTATTAAAATCGAATCCTCCATTTTCATATGAAAGTCATGTACATTACAATCAAAACTATGAACCCACGATTGCTGTGCACGTAAAAATGCTTTTGCTTTTCCAGTTGATCCTGATGTAAATCCCATATAAAAGGGAGCATTTCGTAAACTTTCTACAGTGGAATGTGTAGGAAGATATTTCTCTATCATTCTTTTCCACTCATCAATTTCAATTACTCTTCCTTCTTCATGCAATAAATCATTTACCTTATATCGTTCTGTCACAATCATATCCGGATTACTGATTTCAATTCTTTCTCTGAGCTCATCTTGTTTCCACTTTATATCTAACGGAACACAAACCCACCCGGCCATAGCGGCACCAGAAAATAGTTGTAAAAACTCTATACGATTTTCTAATAGGATTGCTATCGTTTTATTCTTCGATTTTTTTTCATTTAACCAGCTTGCTACTTTACAAACTGATTCGAACCACTCTTTATATGTTAAAACTCTATCATTTTCCTTTATCGCTATTTTATTTGGTTGTAAAGAAGCATGCTTTTTGTATTCTTTTGTAACACTCATATGAGACGTCCTTTCTTTACAAAAATAATAAAAAGAAACACGCAATGTACGTGTTTCTTCCCTTTATCATCCCACATTTGTATATTTTCCATTCTTTAAAGTGGGCGTAATAATATGTTTCAATGAACGATGTAATTTTGTTACGAGAACTGCCGCAATAATTGCTTTTATACAATCCCCTGGTAAAAACACAGCACTCACTTTCATTGTCTCCCATACAGAAACATCCATTAAGAATGCTTGTACAGTAATACCAAATACATAAACTACGAAAATACCACCAATTATATTAATACATAATACTTTTATAATAGAAACTTCACGTAAACGCTCAATTAAATAACCAATAACAAACGCCCCAATGATGTAACCAAGTAAATATCCTGCACTTGGTCCAAGAAATACACCAAGGCCACCGCGTCCACCAGCAAGTAATGGTGCTCCAACTCCTACAATAAGTAAGAAAATAAGCTGACTTAACGCACCAAGACGTGATCCTAACAATCCACCAGCAAGCATAACACCAAGTGATTGTAATGTAATTGGAACTGGTGTAATAGCAAGAGCAATTGGAGGTATTAACCCTAACACTCCCATAATAGAACTAAATAAAGCGACGAAAACTAAGTTTTTTGTATTCATATTTGCTTCTCCTATTTGTAAACTTAAAACACTTTTCGGGTAACATATTATAGGAGTTATATTATCTTTCTATTTAGTCTTTGTCAACTTGTTTTAAATATAGGTTTACAAATATTTTTTCAATTATTTCTCTTTATGCAAATGCTCAAGTTCTTTCCGAAGCGCCTGTTTTAAAAACTTCCCAACAGATGTTTTCGGTATTTCTTCCATAAATACAATATCGTCTGGTAACCACCACTTCGCAAACTGTGGTTTTAAAAACTCATATATTTCTTCTTTTGTTACTGTACTATTTTTCTTTTGAACGACGCAGGCAATTGGTCGCTCTTGCCACTGCGGATGAGGAACCGCAACGACAGCTGCTTCAAATATAGCATCATGTGCCATTAATGCATTTTCAAGATCAACTGAAGAAATCCACTCACCTCCGCTTTTAATAACATCTTTCGTACGGTCAACAATTTTCACGCAGCCTTCCTCATCAACTGTAACAACATCACCAGTATATAACCAACCGTCTCGGAATCCTTCGACAGTACGATCATCGTTATAATAGCTTTCAGCGATCCAAGGTGCTCGTAAACATAACTCTCCCATCTCAGTACCATCCCACTTCACTTCACCGTTTGTACCGACTACTTTCATCTCGACACCAGGGACAAGATATCCTTGTTTTGAGCGGATTTCTAATTGCTCTTCATATGATAATTCTGTTTCATAACTTTTTAAACGTGCAAGTGTTACGAGTGGGCTTGTTTCAGTCATACCATATGCATGTACGAAAGGAACATTATATTTTTGTTCAAATGCTTTAATAACGCTTTTCGGTGCAGCAGCACCACCGCATAATATTCTCGTTATACTAGATAAATCGTAACTATTATTTTCTAATTCTTGTAATACACCGAGCCAAATTGTCGGCACACCTGCTGCTATCGTTACTTTTTCAGCTTGAATCATCTCTAATAAAATTTTTGGAGTAAACATTGGTCCTGGCAGAACTTGTTTAGTTCCAAACCAAGTAGCTGCAAAAGGAAGCCCCCAAGCGTTCACATGGAACATCGGTACAATTGCCATCGCCGCATCACTTTCCGATAAAGCAGCTGTATCCGCTAAGCCGAGTGCCATACAGTGTAATACAGTACTACGATGCGTATATACAACACCTTTTGGGTTTCCTGTAGTCGCTGACGTATAACACATACCAGCAGGTGTATTTTCATCAATATCTTTTACAAATTGGAAAGTTGGATCGCCTTCTTCTAATAGCTTTTCATAATGATATACAGGTTCTAGCGTAGTATTGGGAAGTTCATCTTTATCAGTCATAATAATGTAGGCTTGTACAGTTGATAATTGTGATTGAATATTTTCAACGAGTGGTACGAGATCTTCATCAATAAGTAGAATGCGATCTTCTGCATGTTGAATAATGTATGAAATATGTTGAGGAGATAAACGAATATTAATTGTGTGTAAAACGGAAGCAATACCAGGAATAGCAAAATATGCTTCCACATGTCGATGATGATTCCACGCTAACGTTCCTATACGCTCGCCTTCTTTAACTCCTAATTTTTTTAACGAACTAGAAAGCCTTCTCGTCCTTTCACCTAACTGCTTATACGTTAATGTCGTAACTGTATCATGTGTCCGTGAAACAATTTCTTTCTTTGAAAACAGTTTTTCTGCTCTTTCCATCATAGAACTAATTGTTAGCGGTACATTCATCATCATATGGTTTTATCCCCCTTTAAAGCGTTTTCATTTTTTTCGTTTATTATAACAGACTTCTGTAAATAATTACGACATTTTTCTGTATTTTCTGAATTATTTCTTTGGAAATAATTCAGAAAATACTATGAGAAAATATACTAAAATTCCTTCTTACGATATATAAATACCGAAATAAAAAAAGAAAAGGTATATATGATAACGCCAAATATTATATATAGAATTGAAACGTATACAGATTCATTTAAATTTGATATAGGAAATTGTTCTATTAGATACCCAATTACACTTTGTAATCCAAAATAAATAACAAGCCCCCCGCATGCGCCTCCAATTGTAATAGCATCAGATTTTTCTGCTCCAAAAACATAGAGAAGTGGATAGGCTATTGCTCCGGCATTAAGAATGATGAAAGTCCCTAAAGAAACACTCTTAAATATACCATCATCAATTGGTGTGCCTGAAACTAAACCATATACATAAAATATGCCATATGATAATAAAGTGCCAATAATTACAACTAAAAAATAGAAAAAGTAGTGGCTTTCCACAATATTACTTCTAGTAACTGGTAAAGTAAGTACATACTTTTCATAACCTGACTTACTCTCATATTTAATAACTTCAAGTGCAGGAATTGTAGCAAATAAGATAATGAACGTAGCGATTAAACGGTACATTGAAGCATCACCAAAATAAAAAACGAATCCGGCTCCCAATATCGCTATTCCCATGAACATAAAGAAAGTTCGATACACTAGGTAATAGTTTGTCAATAATAAACCTCTCATTTATTTTTCACTCCTCGTTAATAAGACACTCATTTCTTCTATTGAGATGGTTCTATGAGCAATACCACTTGGTAATTTATGTACATCTGATACGAGTACATTGAAATAAGAACCATGGCTCCTTCTGGCTACAACTATATCTTTGTTAATTAAAGCTAGTTGTTCCTCATCAACATCTACAATGGAGTAACTTTTCAAAACTTTATCCTTTTCCTCGTTCAATAAAATCTCTCCATCTTTCACAATGATAAGATGGCTGGCTATTTTTTCTACATCACTCATAATATGAGAAGAAAGTAATATACCACCATTACTTTTGCTCACAAAACTTTTTAATTCCTCTAACACGCCCTCCCTAGATGAAGGATCAAGCCCCCCGGTCGCTTCATCTAGGATTAATAATTCGGCATTATGAGACAGCGCAACAGCTATAGTTAGTTTCATTGACATCCCACGCGAGAATTTACCTACTTTCTCATTAGTAGGTAAAGAGAAAGTATTAACTAATCTATAAAAATTATCTTGGTCCCAAGATTCAAACATCTTTTCAAAAACCTTATGTAGTTGCTTTATTGTAAGATGAGCCGGTAGATTCATAGCATCAAATACGACTCCTATCTTTTCCTTAATCTTAATATCTTTATTTATATTTTCTTCACCGAATATTTTTACTGTACCGCTATCTTTAGAAATTAATTCTAGTACTGTTTTAAAGGTTGTTGATTTCCCTGCTCCATTATCACCAATGAACCCAACGATTGACCCAGATGGTACATTGAAGGAAACATCTCTTAAAACAACTTTGTTTCCAAATGATTTACTTAAATTTTCAATTTCTAAAAGATTTGACATTATTACACTCCTATCTTAACTTTTAATAAAAATATGTTTTCTCCTATTACAAATTATCCACTTTTTCTCTTATTTTCTTTTTCAGTTTAAAAATAAGACGATTACTATATTCTTTATTTTCTACTAAAATTCGATACGCCTCTAATACTCCTAACACACGAACAAAAAGATAAACTCCGATAGCAATAAGTACAACACAATAAGGGTGATACTGTACTAATTCTCCTGAAGTGATATGCTTTTTCTCAAATAAAAAAGGTAGCGCTCCTGCTGCTATAAAACAAAATCCAACGATTATTACTACAGCATACTTCTTCTTAATAGTCACATATCTTTTGGTCAATTCTTTTAGAAAGTTTTGATCAAATAGTAGTTCTTCCTTTTTCAATACATTGTATCGACTCTCTTCTATCGTTACAGGTGCCATCATTGCTCCAATCCCAAGCACCGCAATGATAATGACAAGAAACGTAGACATTGTTGCATTTTCTTTAAATAACAAGTACGGTATTGTAGATAAAATAAGCAAACTAAACCCTAACGCAATATATTTAGAAATTTTTTGCCCATACACTACATACCCTTCCGCCATTTCCTTACTTACATAATAACCATTTTCCTTTTCGTTACTTTGCTCAGCAGTTTCTTTTAATAAATAGTCAAGTGATACTTCAAATACATTTCCAATCATTATTAACTTTTCAGTTTCAGGAAAACCTTGACCGTTTTCCCATTTACTAACCGCTTGCCTTGTTGTGTTTAATTTCTCGGCTAATGCTTCTTGAGAAAGACCCTTTTCTTTTCTTAATTTAAAAAGCTTCTCACCAAATCCCATATGTGTGTCCCCCTTCGTTTTCTTAACTAAATTGTATGTAAACATTGCCCTTATCTCTATCTTCCTGCGGTTGCAATTTGTCAACTTACGGTTGCAATTGTGTTATATAGCGGTTTTCATATACGATTTAGCTATTTTTCTTCTATGATTATGTCGTTAATAAACCACCCTCCCTCAATAACCAATTATAACAATTAAAGGTAATTATTGTTATAAAAAATCAAAAAACTCCTTTATTCATTTAAAGGAGTTTTAAATATGAAATATTCCAAGAGGAGCTGTTTTTTCTTCCTCCTATTGCCTCACAATTTCTTCTATATATTTTTATGTGTCATATAACGAACTATGTACAGTATATGTTTTCATCTCTTTACCTGAGGCATACTCATATATATGTAAAATATTACTCTTATTAACTACCCCAATAAAACCACTACTCAATAATCATAACGGCTTCTGCTTAAACTTTTCATAATGTCGTACTTTTAATAAAAGAATATTCCCGCAATCTGTACAAATATAAGCATCCACCGGTGAAGATGTGAACATCGTTTCCTTTTTCCGTATTTGTGCATATCCGACAAACTCACCTTCTCCTATGTTTTGAGAACCACAATTAGAGCATGTCTGCACGGCTTTTTGTTTCATGAGAGCACCACCTTTAATCTGTTTCCACTCCCTTCGACAGTTCACTTCCATTTCCCTTCCAAAAAACCTCTTATTCTCTCACATTTCAACAGGAATCTCAAAACAAAAATCGTATATGTACTATGAAATATATTTATTAACGGAGGAATTTTATAACTACTATTATGACACTCGATATAGCAACAGAAATTGAAAATGCAGAAATTGATATGCTCTCTTCTAGATTAGAAAGACTACAAACAATGAGCGAAAACCCAATGCAAGTGCAAATGAAAAAATTCGGTAGTACCATTGCCTTTTCATCAAAAATAATTGCTGGTCCTGCTTTTAATACGGTAAAAGGTATTACAAATGCAGATGCGATTGATGCAATCATTTCTTATTATGAATCACTACAAATCCCTTGTCGTTTTGAAATTACCCCAGCACAAGGTACAACTGAATTATTTCAATACTTATCTCAAAAAGGGTTTTATCAATCTAGCTTCCATACCGCTTTATTTAATAAACCGAAAGAAGATTCATCCCTTCTTCCTTCTAACATTTCAGTACGCAAACTAAAAGAAAATGAGTTTGATATTTTTGCAGACATATATGTACGTGGATTTAATATGCCATCCTTTACAAAAGATAGCGTGCGCCAAAATAATGAAATTCTTTACAATGAACCAGGATGGTATTTTTTCATAGCTGAAGTTCAAAATACTCCTGCAGGCATTGGTGTCCTGTACATAAATAATGGGATTGCTTCATTAGCTGCTTCTGCTACTTTGCCAGAATTTCAGCGTAAAGGCTGTCATACTGCATTAATTCAAAAACGAATAGAAAAAGCTATAGCGACAAACTGTCATTTAATAGTTGGACAAGCTCGTTTTGGTAGTGGCAGTCAAAATAACATGGAACGTGCCCATATGAAAATTGCTTATACAAAATCAATATGGACTGCAAAAGACATATTATAATTTACTTTCTTTCTCCTTCCGTTACATTTTTAAACATTTTATGACAATTCCTTTTCTATCCTATTAATCATTTGAATATTCAAACTAGATTTGTTACGCTATTACTAGATACATCATTCAACTTGCACTATGAAAAGAGAATTCTAATCAAACTACAAGGAGGAGAAATGTATGACTAAGCATGAACACGGTTTAAAAGAAAAAGTAGAAGGTGCCATTGATAAGGTAAAAGGTGAAGTAAAAGAAGTTGTTGGGAAAGTAACTGACAATAAGAAATTACAAGCTGAAGGAAAATGGGATAAGGTGAAAGGCACTGCTAAAGATACAGTTGGTAATGTGAAAGAAAAAGCACATGAATATAAGGAACATAAATAATAAAAAACACGTGAGATGAATTTTCATCTCACGTGTTTTTATTTTACTTTATATACATAATGAACCAAATAACATATGATATATTTTTATTTCTCTATACTCTTTGTAAGCGGTTCTTTAAAAGCATTTCTATTCCATACAACAAAAACAATAAGAGAAATAATAAAGAATACAACAAGACATATACCCAGATAATCAAAATTAACTACCTGTATGAGATTCCAAAACGGTCCCTGTAAATTATAGCTTTCAATAAGCAAAGATAATAGTTGATATCCCCCTATTAAAAAAGCCGTAATAACAGATATTGAGGTAATTAATACATTATATGAATTTCTTATTCGACTATTTTCCATTGCCCACTTATAATTCGTATTCATGAATGTACTATCTAATGTATCCATCAATGACATTCCTGCAGCAAACAAAATGGGGAAAGCGAATATACTTACAAGTGGAATAGATTGACTTGTTGCAGTTACTGTAGAAAGAGCAATTAATCCAATTTCACTCGCTGTATCAAAACCAAGTCCAAATAAAAAACCAATCATATACAATTGCTTCTGACTATCAATAAACGTAAATAAGCGCTGTGTGAAACGGTATATAAACCCTAAATTTTCTGGCTGTTTGTCCTCGTGGCTTCGCAACACTTTAATAAGGTACAACAGATTGGTAAGACCGATAATGATAAGGAATGTACTAGAAACGATTGTACCGATAATACCGCCTATAGTTGAAAAGCTCTCCATTCCATGTTTTGCTGTTTTTCCAATTAAAGCAATTAATACAATCATCACAAATACTACCGTAGAGTGTCCTAATGAGAAGTAAAATCCCACCCCCTGTGAGTTTTTACCTTTTTCAATTAATTTCCGAACAGTATTATCAATTGCGACAATATGATCACTATCAAACGCATGACGCAATCCTAAAGAATATGCAATAATAGCCATTCCGATTATGCTATTACCGTTATACAGTGCCGGTAATAATAAGAAAATTCCAAGCACATGAAGAAATATAATAATAACAAAAAAGTTAGTTGCCTTTTTCAGTTCACTTTTCCACATAGTTACTAACCCTTTCTACTTTAAATTGAATACTCTTGAAAAAGAAAAGTGCCATAATAAAAACTACAATCGTTATAATAGTCGCTAAAATAATTACAAAATTATTTAACACGCCGGTATGATTTGTAAGTGTTAACAGAGCTGGTACTGTTGCAGTAATCCAAGATTCAACGAAGCAAACAATACCTACATAAATATGAATCTTCTTTTTCAATCCATCTTGTAGGAAAAATAAAAACCAAAGGAATGCCCAAAAGAACCAAATTATTGTACTTTGCAGACTACCACTCTCATGTAATTGATTCACAATTCCCATAACCGTTGCAATGATAGCAACCCAAAGAGAATAGTAACCTACACCTGAAGAATCAAGTTTTAATATATTCGTAAGACCAACATATAAATAAGTAAAACCAAATAAAAAAATCGTTCCATTAGATAGGATAGTCCACTCATCGGATTGACTTCCTGTAAATAATAAATATAATGGTGTCAAAGTTTGTAATGCCCCTACAAATAAATTGAAGCACCCTACACTTTTGCTATCAATGAGTTTAAAAGCTGCTAGTGAATTCATAAATAGAACTGCACCGACAAACAATAATCCCACATTAGTCATAGTATCCCCTTCTCCTACTTAATATTTTCGATAGGATGTTAATTCTTCATGTAGACAATTCTCTCTAACAAAACGATGACACTGAAAAAATATAGACTCCATATCTTCTGTATTATGACTAAGTATGCGTATGACAAAGCCTTTACATGGTGTAGAAGATATTCCAATTTTCATATTGTTAGTGTTAGAAAGCGATGTTTTCAATGCTGCAATTAAATCATTTGTAATGTTCTCATTAATAACTATGAAAGTACCATAATGGGAATATTGATTTAATATTCCCATTTGATCTAACGACTCTTTGAAAGGGTTTAGCAATAGATGATCGTATACTACAAGTTTATTTTCCATATATATTTTTGTTAATGAATCAAAATATTGGTATGTGAACTTCTCCATATTTGGCGACCAACCAGGCGTAACTGAATCACATAGAATCAATGTAGAATTATTTTGCATATATATATTTGTTTTTTGCTTATATGCTGCATCCTTGTACATAATTAACGGGTCTGGTAAATACTCCATAACAGCATTCTCACCAATATAAACATTTAATTTTTGCAAAGCATAACTATTTGGAGTCTTGTAAACTTTCGTTGCTGACTGGCTTGTTATATATGTTTTCGCATCTTTACGAACATTTATATTTATAGAATAGAAATCTCCTTTTAAATAGCCTCCACCAGAATTCATAATATAGTAATATACTCTACCATACTCATCCAAATATATTGGCTGCGTTACTTTTAAGGCATCTTTATGATAAACCTTAATAGGTACGGTTTTATGTCTCTTTTCCATCACATCAATGTTTAAAACACCTGTAGGGGATTTCATTTTTTCAGTCCTTCTAACATAATGTTTTGTCTCATCCAATTTATTAATTCTTGTAAGCCTTCCTCATCCTTTAAATTTGTAAAAAAGTATGGTTTATTATGTCGGTAATTTTTCGTATCCTGCTCCATAACTCCAAGATCAGCTCCTACATAAGGTGCCAAATCCGTTTTATTAATTACAAATACATCAGATTTGATCATCCCTTGTCCACCTTTACGCGGAATCTTTTCTCCCTGTGCCACATCAATAATATAAATTGAAAAATCCACTAGCTCCGGACTAAATGTGGCAGCTAAATTATCCCCCCCACTTTCAATAAAAATAACATCTAAATTATTATGTCTAATCATGAGTTCTTCAATTGCTTCAAAATTCATAGAAGCGTCCTCTCGAATTGCTGTATGCGGGCACCCTCCTGTCTCTACACCAATAATTCTATCTTCTGGTAAAACACCTGTTTTCAATAAAATCTTTGCATCTTCTTTCGTATAAATATCGTTTGTAATTGCTGCAATTTCATAATCTGTATTTAGATGTTTTGTTAACTTTTCAACTAACATGGTTTTCCCAGCACCTACCGGACCACCGATACCAATTTTAATAGGCTTTATCATTTTATTCTTCCTCCCTATGACATGAAGACCCTTACATTTACATCTTCATGTTGCATTTGATTTATTTCGAATTCAGGATCATTCAATCCAAAATCCTCTAATGAAAGTATTTGAATTCTATCAATAGATTCGCAGATCAATTCATGGCATTCTTGTAATAGTTTTTGACCATCTGTTTGTCCAAGAGGAATGGCTCTCACACCGTTTTGAATTATACTTCCAACACTTGAGTATAAGAAAACTAAGAGCGTTTCTTCTATTGTCATTTTCAATTCCGCCCCTAATATTCCGTATACGATACTCGGATGACCTTGTAATTTATTACCCATAATATTTTCTTTATATATATTTAAATTTACAAACGAGAACAATTCAGACAATAATTTAGAAGTACTTTTACTAATCATTCTATTTGCTTTTCTACATTCAAAAGGCAATGTTTGTGCTGTTATTAAATCATCTAAAAATGTAATTTGTTCTCCCTCATTATTCTGAATGGCTTCGTAAGTATATTTGCAAATTAAGCCGTCCGTGTATGTTAATTGGACTTTTACATATCGATTAACCCATTTGAAAAATTCGGCTTTATTTGTAACTTGTCCCTCTTGAATAAACGTTTCTAATCCAAAAGAGTGACTAAAACTTCCTGTTGGGAAGTTCGAATCACTAATTTGGAGTAGGTTAAGTAGGTTAAATATGTTTGTGCGAAGCATGCTTGAACGGTTTTGGTAATACTCTATTTTCTTTTTGATAAGGAACACCTTCCTTTTTAAGTAAATCTTCTACTAAGTAGTCGTTCGCTAAAATCATGCACCCTTCATCGAATTGTGCTGGTAAATGTCTATTCCCTAAGTTATGAGCAATAATTCCCATTTCTTTTATTGATGTTGGAGTAATTACAATTACCTCTTCTGGTAATACTTCAATATATACAATTCGATTTTCATCTTCATATAAAATATCACCATTCTTTAATGTTTCTCCACTATCTAAAGACACCCCAATTTCAAAACCAGATTCTGAATACAATTTCTGAACTCTCTTCAGTAAAAGATCACTAGAAATCAATATTTTATCAAGATGTTTTTTTGTATTTGAAAAATCATTCATATTGCATACGTTGTTATTAATTTTTTCAATAATCATTTTATCTCCCCCGTTATATCAAAATAAAAAATATCTTTGAGCCATAGGCAATACATCTACTGCTTCACACGTGATTACTTGTCCATCAACTTTAACTTCATATGTCTGTGGATCTACTTCAATTTCTGGTGTTGCATTATTCAGCTTCATATCTTGCTTAGAAATCTCTCTCGTATTTTTAACAGGTAATACAACTTTATCTAAACCTAATTTTTCTTTAATATTATTCTCATAGGCTACTTTCGATACAAATGTAATCGAACTTGACTGTACTGCTTTTCCATATGCACCAAACATCTTTTTTTCATAATATGGTTGTGGGGTAGGAATCGAAGCATTCTCGTCTCCCATTAATGCCATCACTACCATCCCGTTTTTCAAAACCATATCTGGCTTAACACCGAAAAATTGTGGATCCCATATTACAAGGTCTGCATACTTTCCTACTTCAATAGAGCCAACATATTCTGAAATCCCGTGTGTAATAGCTGGATTAATTGTATACTTCGCTATATAGCGTTGAATTCTATTATTATCGTTATATTCTTTATCTCCCTCTAAACTACCAATCTGCTTTTTCATTTTATCGGCGGTTTGCCAATTGCGAATAATGACCTCCCCAACCCTTCCCATCGCCTGTGAGTCAGAGCTAATCATGCTGAAAACCCCTAGATCTTGCAAAATATCCTCTGCCGCAATTGTTTCTTTTCGAATTCTTGAATCTGCAAACATTACATCTTCCGGAATATTCGCTTTCAAATGATGACATACCATGAGCATATCTAAATGTTCATCCAGCGTATTCACTGTATATGGCAAGGTCGGGTTCGTTGATGATGGTAAAATATTATTCAGCGCAGCAATCTTTATAATATCTGGTGCATGCCCACCTCCAGCTCCTTCAGTGTGGTACGTATGAATAACACGATTATCAATAGCTTTTATCGTTTCTTCCACAAACCCACATTCGTTTAACGTATCCGTATGAATAGCGACTTGAATATCATATTTATCAGCAATCTGTAACGAGTGATTAATTGCTGACGAAGTTGCTCCCCAATCTTCATGGATTTTCAATCCGATAGCCCCTGCAAATATTTGTTCTTCCAGGGCAGGTAAACTTGAACTATTTCCTTTCCCTAAAAATCCAAGATTTATAGGAAAAGCTTCTGCTGCTTCTAGCATTTTTCTTAAATTCCAAGATCCAGGTGTTATTGTAGTTGCCTTAGTCCCTTCTGCCGGTCCTGTTCCCCCACCAATTAAAGTTGTTATGCCTGAAGCCAATGCCGTATCAATTTGTTGTGGTGATATGAAATGCACATGTGTATCAATACCTCCAGCTGTAACGATTTTCCGCTCACCAGAAATTACTTCCGTTGATGTTCCAATGATGATATCAATATTATCCATAACTGAAGGATTACCACTCTTACCAATTGCTGAAATCTTTCCGTCTTTTATACCAATATCCGCTTTATATACTCCTGTATAATCAATAATAATCGCATTCGTAATAACAACATCCACAACCCCCTGTTCTCTTGTAAGTTGTGAATTTTGTCCCATACCATCCCTAATTGATTTTCCTCCACCAAAGACAGCTTCATCACCATATACAGTAGAATTTCGATCAATGTGTGCAAATAATTGTGTATCCGCTAAACGAATAGAATCTCCTGTAGTTGGACCATATAAATCAGCATATTGTCTACGTGACATCTTAAAACTCATGCTATCTCCCTCTTTTTGTGTAAGATTGAATATCGCCATCCACTTTATTTTTAAACCCATATACTTCTTGTTCCCCTGAATATGGAACTAATTCAATCGTTTTTTCATCTCCAGGCTCAAATCTTACCGCTGTACCTGCTGGAATATTTAAATGTTGTCCAATTGCTACACTGCGATTGAATTTTAACGCCTCATTCACTTCATAAAAGTGGTAATGAGATCCAATTTGAATGGGTCTATCTCCCTGATTTATCACTTTGACTTTCATTGCTTTTTTATTTCCATTACATACTATGTCTTCTTTCGCAAGGATATATTGCCCTGGAATCATAACATTCACTTCCTTTAATGAATTGGTTGATGAATAGTTACTAATTTTGTTCCATCAGGAAAAGTTGCCTCAACTTGAATATCTGATATCATGTCTGCAATACCATCCATAACATCTTCAGCACTTAAAATGTTTTTTCCAAGCTCCATTAATTCCGCTACATTTTTACCATCTCTTGCTCCTTCCAAAATTTCATACGTAATAATAGCGATACTTTCTGGATAGTTTAACTTAAGTCCCCTCTCCTTTCGTCGATAAGCTAAATCAGCCGCAACAACTACTAACAGTTTATCAATTTCTCTTGGCGTTAATCTCATTACAATCTTCCTTTCTGAAGTATTTTAAAACTAAGAATATTCTAAAAATAAAAGGTGTATTTTCAATGTCCTTTCCGTGTTTTCTCCATGTTTTTTTTGCTATCACTCAAATAAAAAAGAGCCCCTCGGCTCTTTTTTTATTTTCCTTCATTCTTCTCTAGCACATATAAATCTTCTTCGATATTCGTTAATTTCTCACTTACAAGCTTTCTTGCATCTCCAATTGCTTGATTGTATGCAAATGGTCCAACTAATTTAATCATTTCTTCTATTAAACGCTCTGCTTGGAAACGTCCAATTTCATCTAAATCTTCTTCCATGAAAAATTGCTGAATTTGCGCTACAAGCTCTTCTTTTTTATCATTTGGTATTTTTATATTCATCATCGTTGTTACTCCTCTATATTTAAGATAATATCTTCCTTAACTCTACCATAGAAAAACGATTACCAGGACAGCTTTTTGTAACTCCTTCTAACTCTCTATGACCGAGTATATTTTCTTTCTTTATAGCAAATTGTTTCATAAACATTTTGCATAAAGAATATAATGCATTCACTTGTGCAGGAGTAGGATCGTATTTATCGAAATTTCCCGTCATACATATTCCAATTGTATGACGGTTATGATCTTTCGCGTGCGCACCAATATGTAAACCTCGCCCTTCCACTACAGTTCCGTCCTTTTCGATAAAATAGTTGTAACCAATCCCGCTCCACCCTCTTACAGTTTGATGAAATTCATGCGTTTTATACACGTCCCATCCATCTTCAGCTGTATGGTGGATAATCAGTTGATTTACTTTTTCTAAAGGAACTAATTCATCTTGAAATGTTAGATTGACATATTTAATTTCCATTTAAACTGCCTCCTCTTAAAAATCAATCATAATAATCGTTTTATCATCTGGCCTTATTCTCTTTTCCACTTCTAGCTCTTCAATGATTGCTACATATTCGTTTATACTATTCTTTCTTATATATGCAACAGTTTGTTCTAGTGGCCAATCTGGGTGGAATAACCCGTCTGAACAAATAAAAATCCCACTCACTTCATCTATATGTAATTCACCATGTTGTAAATAATGTATCGCTTCTTTCATTCCATTTGCAACTGAATAACCATTTGGCATATTTGCAAGATAACGATTGTATTTTAACTGTTCTCGCACATCTTGAAAAACATATTCTTCTGGTACAGATAACCCTTTTTTACGATCCTCTTCCCTTTTCCTTTTTGCTCGTTTACTAATTCCTTCAACTGTGTCTTTCGTTAATACTTGCATCGTTCCATTTTGAAAAGTTGCGACAATCATACAATCCCCAAGCTGCGCATATTCAATTGTCTCACCATCTATTTGAACTGCCGCAATACATGTACACCACAAATGCTCTTTCTTTCTCGTATCTACTTTATATTCCAACATTTTGCTTTGCAATGCTTCATTTGCTTTTGCAACTGCAAATCGTAAACTATGATTCTCTCGTAATGAAGTAAAATAACTTGCAAATAAATGCGAAGCGATGTATGCTCCATTATGTCCCTTTTCATCCTGAAACGGAACGAGGGGTGTTGCACCATCACACACACCATACATCCTTTTATTCTCATTACAAAAATAAGAATCCTCACATTCTTGCTTCAACGGGCTTTTCTGTTGATATGTTTTTATCTTCAAAACTGTATCCCCTTTCAAACGATAAAATACTCAAATTCTTTTGATTAATCTAATTTACCTAAATAAACTGTTTTTACCCAAAACTTTCAATATCATATATAATCTTGAAATAATATGAATTTTTCAGTGAAGGACGGGAAAGAAATGGTCAGATTCCTTGGTGTTATTATCGGTTCTATTATTATTGCGGTTGCCTTTAATCTTTTCCTTATCCCCCACAAAATTTTAAGTAGTGGAATTGGCGGAATTGCTATTATTTTAGGGATTGTAACCCCTGTAAACACAGGCATTATTAACTTTGTATTAAACTTACCTATCCTTATTTTAGGGTACATAGGTCTTGGAAAAAAAGTAATTTTTAACACAGTTGTCTCTGTAGTTGTATTATCTGTTGCATTATACTACGTTCCAGTAAAAGTCGTAGCAACAGATCCATTGTTATCTTCTATCTTCGGAGGTGTCATCGCCGGAGCTGGTATTGGTCTTGTTTTTAACTGTAATGGATCCACTGGTGGATTTGATATTATCGGTATGCTTTTATCCCGTAAGCGAGACATTAAACTTGGCGGATTCCTTATTGTTTTAAATACAGTCGTTGTAATAATCGCAGGATTCTTCTTCACCTGGGATGTTGCACTTACAAGCTTACTTTCAATTTATGTAACTGGTAAAGTAATTGATGCTGTTCATACAAAACATCGTAAAGTTACACTTATGATTGTAACAAATGAAGCAGAAAAAATGAAAAAACAACTTCTTTCAACTGTTGTACGTGGAATAACGTTACTTGATGGCGAAGGTGCTTATTCAAGCGAGAAAAAGCGTGTACTTATGACGGTCGTTTCTCGTGAAGAATTAGCAAGTATGAAACTAACAATTTCTGAAATCGACCCGAATGCATTCGTGAATATTACAGAAACTGTAGAAGTGTTAGGACTTTTCAGAAGAAGTTAAAGACTAGGTGGGAATCCACCTAGTCTTTATTTTGAATAAACTCAATTCGGTTTCCAAATGGATCTGACACGTAAAATCGAATTACATCTGGCCGTGCATAATCATCAATCACTTTAACACCTTGCTCTATAAGTGTTTGCTTAAATTCATTAATTTCATTCACATAAAAAGCTGGATGAGCCTTTTTATGTGGTGTAAAGTTCCGCTCGACACCAATATGGATTTCTTGATTTCCACATTTAAACCAACATCCACCTCGTTTTTCCAACTCTTCTGGCTTTGGAATTTCTTCCATACCAATCGTATTCCCATAAAAATCACGCGCCTCTTCTTCACACCCTACAGGTGCAGCTACTTGCACGTGATCAATCCCTCTAATATAATTTTTCATGTTCCATCCCCTCCTCTACCCTTATGTTATAACGAAAGCATTTCAATGTAACTTACAAAGAAATAATAAAACGATATAAGCTTCTCTTATTACTGCATTATATGTTTTTAGTAAAAAAAGAAAATAAATTCAATTCTGTAACTTTATTTTTTATAGAAATATAGGTTATACCTATATTATAGTTATGAATAGACAAATCTTTTTAGATGCTATTTGTACGGAGGAACTATTATGAGTCGTAAAAAATATTCACCAACTCAAAAAAAACGTCATCCGAACATTTCTAGACGTTTACGAAACCATATACAAGATCGTTCATTAACAGAAATGTACGCATCTCTGTTCGAACACAATCCTGATAGTATTATTTCATTAAATTTAGAAGGAGTTATCCTACATATAAATCCTTCTGCCGAAAGAATATTAGGTTACACTTCTTTAGAATTAGAACAGAAAAATATTACCTCTATTTTAGAAGCCCATATTTCTGAGCAAGTATTACAAAATATAAAGAATACTGAAGCGGATAATCAACAAGAATATATCTTATCTATTTATCATAAAAATGGATTCTTATTAGATGTTGTGACAAAACTAGTTCCTATTTTTGTTCAAAATCGTCTTACTGGCGTATATGCTATTATGAAGCCGCTTGAAAAATCAGAAAGAATTGAGAATATGCTAAAAGAAAGTGAGAAGAGATTACGTACATTAGTAAACTCCATGCCTGCGTTTGTTATATTTAAAGATCATGAAGGGCGCTGGCTTGAGGCAAATGACTACGCACTTTCTTGCTTCAATTTCCATCATGTACCTTACCACGGGAAAAAAGATAGCGAACTCATTCAATATAATGAAGCATACCGAGAAGCTTTTTTACATTGTGAAGAAATCGATGAACTAGCATGGCAACAAAGACAAATTCTTCATGGCGAGGAATTTATTATACATAGAGATGATTTCGATCTAATCTTAAGTATATCAAAAGTTCCGCTTTATCATCCTGACGGTTCTCGCAAAGGTCTTATCGTAATGGGGAGAGATGTTACTGAGCTAAAAGAAACTGAAAAGTTACTACGAAAATCTGAGAAGCTCGCAGTAGTCGGACAACTGACAGCTGGAATTGCCCATGAAATTCGAAATCCACTCACTTCTCTAAAAGGTTTTCTAACGTTGCTCCTCCCTGAAATAAGTGAGGAGCAACAATGGTATATCGATGTTATGTTAAGTGAGATTTCACAAATGGAATCCATCACGAGTCAATTTATGGCGATGTCTAAGCCACAAGTATTATCTATCCAAACTTGTAACATACAAACTTTAATTGAAGAGGTAGTTACATTTATTTTACCGACTGCAATTATGCATAGCGTTCATATCATCATGGATCATTTTGATTACGTATATGATATTCAATGTGACGGTAACCAATTAAAACAAGTTTTTATAAACATATTAAAAAATGCGATAGAAGCGATGCCAAATGGCGGAAATATTTTCATCCAAACAAAACCATTAGAGGATAATTTCATCTTAATACGAATTATCGATGAAGGTTGCGGCATTCCAGAAGATCGTATCTCCCGTCTAGGCGAACCTTTTTATAGTTTAAAAGAAAAAGGTACAGGACTAGGATTAATGATGTGTTACAAAATAATTGAAGAACATCATGGTAGATTACACATTTCAAGCGAATTAAATAAAGGTACGATTGTTGATATTGAGCTACCACTTTCTTCATCTCATCTTGCAATCCAGTCTTAAATAAAAAAGAAGCATCTGCTAATCGTTAGCAGATGCTTCTTTTTTTAAATGCTTTGTCATACCACTCTTTTGCTTTTTCTACTTCACCCATCGTTAATTGATGCCCTCGATTTTCCCAATGCATTGTTACATTCGCATTTGCATTTTCTAATAGTACCTTCAATTCCTCTGATTCTGCTGATGAACAAATTGGGTCATTTGTCCCAGCTGCAATAAACACAGATTTCCCTGCTAAATTTGCTAATTGCATTCCTCTTCTAGGTACCATTGGGTGATGAAGCACAGCACCTTTCAATGCATTTTCGTAATGGAATAATAAGCTTGCTGCGATATTTGCTCCATTCGAATAACCGATAGCTACAATGTTATTTCTATCGAATTTATATTCTTTAGCCGCTTCATCTAAAAATTCATTTAATTCCTTCGTACGAAAAATTAAATCCTCTTCATCAAAAATGCCCTCTGCTAATCGGCGGAAGAAACGCGGCATCCCATTCTCTAGCACATTTCCTCTAACACTTAATACCGCCGATTCCGGATCAACTATTTCTGCAAGTGGTAGTAAATCTAATTCATTACCACCTGTGCCATGAAGTAATAACAACACTGGTTTTGACGTATCTTTTCCTTTTTGAAAAACATGTTTCATCATAATTCTGTTCCCCCTTCAATCACTTTAATCTAAATTTCTCACTTCAAATGGTAAAAGCGTTTGTTCAATCTGTTTTCTATGTTGTGCATATTGTTCCGGTAACTTTAATTCCTCACCCATCGACTCTAACGATTCATCATGAGCGAAACCAGGAGGATCTGTTGCAATTTCAAATAAGATTTCACCATGTTCTCTAAAATAAATCGCGTTAAAATAATTTCGATCTTGTACAGGAGTTACGTGATATCCAAAACGCGATACATGCTCTTTCCAGTCTAGCTGATCAGCATCGTCACTCGCTCTCCAGGCGATATGATGAACTGTGCCAACGCCCATTTGGCCACGACCGATTGTTGATAATTTCAAATCAATAATATTCCCAATGTCAGCAGAAGAACGGAATCGAACAAATTCACCCTCTTCTCCAATTTTCTCAAGACCCATAATATGTTCTAACAATTCAGCTGTTTTTTGAGGCTGTGTAGATAAAAGAACAGCACCTCCAAAACCTTTAATTGCTACTTCTGGTGTAACTTCTCCAAAACTCCAATTATTTAATTCACCTTCTTCTCTTTCAACTAATTCTATATGCAAACCATGCGGATCATCAAATTCTAAATACTGCTCTCCAAAACGAGTCATTTTTGTATACGAAACATCAAATTTTTCTAATCTATTTTCCCAAAACTCCATTGCACCTTTTGGTATAACGTAAGACGTAATTCCTACTTGACCATCCCCAATAATACCTTGACGAGCACCTGCCCATGGGAAAAACGTAATAATTGTTCCAGGTTTTCCTCCTTCATTTCCAAAATAAAGATGGTACGTTCCTGGATCATCAAAATTCACTGTTTGTTTCACTAAACGTAACCCTAATACCCCAGCATAAAAATCTACATTTTCTTGCGGATGCCCTACAATCGCTGTAATGTGATGGATTCCCATTGTTTTCTTTTCCATTTCTTCCACTCCTTTTTTATTTCATTATAAAAATTGTTTTACATTTAAATTCATTATTCATTTTGTCCATACTACAAAGTAAAATCTGTCATTGCAATTTTATCTTGAATTCGAGATATTAATTATAAAATTACGTATCTGCGCCTAACCAACTAATTTATCTTGAATTCAAGATAAATTCTAAAAAATATTTGTTCGATTTATAACCATCATAAATTTTTATTATGAATGTTATTTATCTCGAAATCAAGATTTATTATAAGTTACTTATTTTTTATTGTCAATAAGTCCTTACTTTCATTTTACATGTAAAAAGAGTAAACGCTATTCATCGTTTACTCTTTTTGCAAATCATTTCGTTTCTTCTTCCAGTACTGCCTCCATCTCATTAAATTCACGATGAACTGCCTTAACGGGTTCTTTCGTTAATAAACTTATAACGATAACAGTTAATAAACTACAGAAGAATCCAGGTACCATTTCATACATAATTGCTTTTAAACTTGGAATTTGTACCCATGCTATAACAACTACTGCACCAACAATCATACCTGCAAGAACGCCCCACTTGTTCGTCCTTTTCCAATATAAACTTAATAAAATAGCTGGTCCGAATGCTGAACCAAATCCAGCCCAAGCATAACCTACAAGTGTTAAAATTGTATCACTTGGATGATACGCTAAAACAACTGCAATCATAGCTACTACTAATACTGATAATCTACCGATAAATACAAGTTCTTTGTCACTTGCGTTACGACGGAAAAATGTTTTATAAAAGTCTTCCGTTACTGCACTTGAAATAACAAGTAATTGTGAGGAAATACTACTCATAATCGAAGCCAAAATAGCTGATAATAAAAATCCTGTAATGTACGGATGGAATAAAATATTTGAGAATGTTACAAAGACCATTTCTGGGTCTTGTAATGTCGCATTATTTTTAGCATAATAAGCGATACCAATTAGACCAGTAAGCATTGCACCTATAATTGAAATCGTCATCCAACCGATACCGATTCTACGAGAAGTCTTTAAATCTTTAATAGAGGTAATTGCCATAAAGCGGACGATAATATGTGGTTGACCAAAATACCCAAGTCCCCATGCTAAAAATGAAATAATACCAAGTATCGTGGTCCCTTTAAACATATCTAAATGCGATGCATCGACTTGCTTAATCGTATTAAAT
Source organism: Bacillus sp. FSL K6-1218 (assembly GCF_038006445.1). Lineage (NCBI taxonomy): Bacteria > Bacillati > Bacillota > Bacilli > Caryophanales > Bacillaceae > Bacillus > Bacillus sp. FSL K6-1218. Next base: position 3,669,925 of record NZ_JBBOVE010000001.1, read on the forward strand.
GTTTCTGTTACACCACCGACATCCGTAAAAGCAACAATTGGCACTAGTACAAGCGCAATAAACATAATACAACCTTGCACAAAGTCCGTCCAGCTTACAGCTAGAAAGCCACCGAATAGTGTATACGCAACAACGACACCCACTGTTACAAATAAACCAATTTTATAATCAAGGTTAAAAGAATTTTCAAACAAACGTCCACCTGAAACTAAACCAGCCGACGCATAAAATGTGAAAAATACTAAAATGACGATAGCGGAGACAAAACGAAGTATTTTCGTACGATCTTTAAACCGGTTCTCTAAAAAATCTGGAATCGTAATTGAATCATTTGCCACTTCTGTATAAGTTCGTAAACGTGGGGCAATGATTAAATAGTTTGCATAAGCACCTATTAATAAACCTATCGCAATCCATACACTTGATAATCCTGTTGCATACATCGCACCAGGTAATCCCATTAGCATCCAACCACTCATGTCAGAAGCACCAGCTGATAAAGCTGTAACTGCTGGACCAAGTCCCCTTCCGCCTAACATATAATCTGATAAATCGGATGTCTTCTTATAAGACCAATATCCGATATACAACATACCTGCCATATAAATAGCAAGCGAAACCATAATTTCAATCTTCACCAAATCTCTCCCTTATTCCATAAGCCATTCAAAATTTCGAAAAATGACTTTTTCTATTTTCTTGTTTTCGCTTATGGTTCCCTACCTTAACAAACATTTTTTGTTCTTTCAAGTGAACGAGCACTTTTCATTACATGTGAAAATCTTTATAAACGCCTTTATCCCAGTGGATTACAATGATTTTCTAAGAAATTAAAGTAAAAATATTCAAAAAATAAAACGATGTTTTTTCACACCTTATTTTCATTCGTTTACCCGATAAATTTTAAAAGAAAAAGCCATACAAATGTATGACTTTTAGCTTATTGACATCTCAATTTTCTCTTTCTCTACATATACTTTACGAAATTTCATATAGCATCCAATACGCCAGGGTACTATATAACAAACCGCAAGAGTGTAGAAAAGAATGCCAATTGACTTTGGATCTAAACCTTGTAAATGTCTTCTAAAATAAGCACGTAAAAGAACGATAACTAAAAATGTAGCAATAAAAGCGATACTTTTTTTCGCATAAATTTGACCATCTTCTCTAACTTCATACCCACTTAAAATAATAAGTGGAATTGACAATAACAGACCGATCCCAGCTGCTATACCAATTTGCCAACCAACAAGTTGTATCGGTGCAGCATATAAAGAAAAACCTGGTAATAAGAAGAATAATGGCAATAGTAATCGTCTTCCTTTATTTTTAATTGGTCGATTCATAGAACGCATGCGTCTAAATATAACGAGCCCTATGACGAGTAAAAAAATTGTAATACTGTACGAACCTTGCTGCACGTGAATCTCTCCTTAAAAATAGTCATTTTTAAAAATACTCCCCTATTATACTCCTAATTTTTCCAAACAATATGATTATTCCTCTGAAAAATCTTACATATCAAATATACTTTTAGATTTAATTTACTATAGGAAACAATTCCGAAAGAGGAACTACTCTCCCCATCTCGTCTTTAAACACAATATGCTCTCTAGTTAAATGGCGCGGGCTCTTCACTCCCGCTGCCGCTGCTAATGAAAATAAACTATATCTCATACTAATAATATAATTCATGACTCGCCACTTCTTCTCATACGGATCTAACGCTTTTTGATAATGCGGATTCGTCGTGGCCACACCAGATGGACATTGGCCAGAATTACATTGAAGGGCCATAATACAGCCGCTTGCCATCATAAATCCGCGGGCTGAACTTACAGCATCCGCCCCAATCGCTAAAGCAATTGCCACTTTATCTGGTGTGATTAATTTACCCGATGCAAATACTTTAAACTTGTTACGGACACCATAATGGTTTGCTGTATCGATAAATGTAAGTAATGCTGGAATAAGCGGCAGTCCCATACAATCTGCCATCGATTTATAAGTTGCTCCTGACCCGCCTTCTGAACCGTCTATTGTAATAAAATCTGGGTAAATGTTTAGTTCTTTCATTGTTTTTATTAAATCTTCCAAAGGCTCCTGCTGACCAATTACAATTTTCATTCCAACTGGTTTACCGCCGCTTTCTTGCAACTGTTGAATAAAACAAAGTGTATCCGTTGCATTCTTTAAAAATGAAAATCGATTCGGTGAATTAATCGTCTCTCCCTTTCGGACGTTGCGAACAGAAGCAATTTTCTCATTTACTTTTTGTCCCTCTAGATGACCACCACGTATTTTAGCACCTTGCCCAAATTTCAATTCGAATGCTCTAATATTACTTTCTTTCGCTTTCTCCATGAATTTTCCCATTGAAAAATCACCGTCCTCATCACGGTATCCAAATAACCCTGGACCAATTTGCGCAACGATATTTGCTCCTGTATGTAAATGTTCTGGAATAACGCCGCCTTCACCAGTATTAATCCACGATCCGCCTGCCATTTTTGCTCCAAAACCACTCGCTAAAATATAATTTTCTCCAATCGCGCCGTAAGAAGTCGCAGATGCACCAAACATGCCATGTAGCTTCCACGGATATTTACGGTTCTCACCGACTATAATTGCATCATCTTCTTCATACAGCCAAAGATTCGTTGTATCCGCTGTCAATTTTTCTTTTCTTGAAAATAATCCTTCTTTATGAATCACGTACTTTCTACCTTCTCGCTCTTGCGTGAAATTCACACTTAATTCCTCAGTTAATATCGGAAATAATGTATTAGCAATATAATAGCCAGAAGCTTCAAAATCTCGTTTTGATCCAAAACCAAGTATTTCAGAGCGGTATTTCGCTAAAAACATAACACTTTGAAAATCATAACGTGAGAAAGGCTTTCCATCCGTATCATGATCAAACCAATATTGCCGAAATTCAGGCCCTATCTTTTCCAGTAAGTAGCGCATTCTTCCTAAGTACGGATGTAATTTTAAAATAGAATGATGTGTTCGTTTTTTTATAAAAAATGTAATGATAAAAAAGACGATTAAAAGCAACATTAAAAATAGTAATATACTAATAATAACGAGTAGCGTTTCACTCATCCCGCTTCCCCCTATGAAATCCCATAATAAAAGGAGAACACTCGATGTGCTCTCCTTTTATCTTTATTCATACTAACGTAGCAAGATGCTCTTTTGCATCATATTCAACTAAACTTTCAGCATGTTTAATTCGATGAACAAAGTCTGGATTTGCAATTAACGGTCTTCCGAATGCCGCTACATCAATCGTTCTTTCTTGCAACGCTTTTTCGGCCTCTTTCGGATTTAAATTACCAACTCCAACAATCGTACCATCCCAATATTTTCTTACTAATTGATGAAAATTCTTTCCGTCAGCAATCTCTTGCGTATAATTCATCGTTGAAGGATGGATCATCGTTAATCCAACTTCTTTGAACATATTTACGAACGTTTCAATTGCAAGCTCAGGGTTTTCCCACATATAAGTAGGATTATCACCTTTGAAAGCAGAGAAGCGAAGAAGTGTTTTATTAGCTCCAACAGCTTCTATTACAGCAGCCGTTACTTCTTTCATAAACGTTAACCTTTGTTTTAAATTACCGCCATATTTATCTGTTCGCTTATTCGCAGACTCATACGTAAATTGATCAATTAAATATCCGTGTGCACCGTGAATTTCTACTCCATCAAATCCAGCTTCGATTGCATTTTTCGCAGCTTGTGCGTATTGACCAATCACTTCTTGTATTTCTTCTAACGTCATTGCTTCTGGCGTATCAAACGGTTTACGAAAACGTGGAACATTTCCCTCTGCAGCGATAGCAGATGGTGCTTGCGGCATTTGGCCACCAATTATTTCATGATGACTCATACGCCCAACATGCCATATTTGAGCAATAATCGTCCCGCCTTCTTTATGTACTGCCTCTGTAACAGGTTTCCAAGAATCGATTTGTTCTTGTGTATAAATTCCTGGTACTCCTGGATTCCCTTTCGCTCTTGGACTAATGACAATTCCTTCTGTAATAATTAATCCAACTCCGTCAGCAGCACGCTTTCTATAGTATTCCACTACATCAGCACCCACTGCTCCAGTCTCATTATCTGCAAAGCATCTTGTCATTGGTGCCATTGCTATACGATTACGAAGAGACCAAGCTCCAATTTGAATTGGATCAAACAACTTTGTTTCTTCAACGTTTTCAAAAGATCCCCCAGCGTTTACATTTGTTCCTTCATAAATACTCGCTGCTTTATTACTTGAACTTGTCATCTTTCTTCCCCCTAAAAAATCTTACTATAATCGCATCATACTTACTTTTAGATAGTAACGTCAATTTTTACGACTTTACAATAAAAAATTCGAATATCAAAAAAATAAAATGCTATAAATAATATTAAAAAGGTTTCCTTAGAAGGAAACCTTTTTTCAGAGTGTTGGGAAACCCTTTAGGGTTCCCCACACTCTGGAATCATTTTGATTTTAGCGAATAAAAACAACATAAAATAATAGAGTTTCAAAAAAATAGCCCTCCACCAGACCTTTTTTGGTCAGATGGAGGGCTATTTTTTTCATGTTTTGACAAGTTGCGGTGAGATAAGCCTGCATTTGGACAGACTTCAGCCCCCGAAATCGAGCATATCGATAGCCATGTAGTTCTTTGGCGTCCGCAAAGCTTCGCTCTATAGTTGAACAGCGTACTTTGTACAACTTTTTCCCTGTAACTGTTAGTTTGTTTTTTCTAGCGATATCCTTATATTTCTCCCATATATGATGAGTGATAACTTTTTGTTTTTGTTTCTTTGAAAAACATACCTCACGTAGCGGACAAACAGCGCAGTCTTCTGGGTTGGATTTATAGTGACGATATCCTTCACGATCCGTTGTCGCATACTCTAAAATACACCCCATCGGACAAGCAAATGCATTCATTTCTTCTACATATTTAAATTGGCTTTTTGGTACTTCTTTATTTCGTTTTCCAAATCGGCGATACCCCATCACCATAAATATATTTCTCTCCGATAATTTCTTACAGATATACCCTGTAAAATAGCCTGCATCAAGAGCTACAGCTTCCACTTTAAATCCGAATTTATCAATTTGAGCTTGTAGACGCGCTAAATATGGCTCGGAATCTGCCATATTTCCAGCCGTTACATAAGTATCTGTAATAATATTGTACTTCGCATCAGTCGTACGATGGTCTAAGAAATGAAAACCGTTCGGTTTTCCATCTCTCATTAAAAATCCACTATCTGGATCCGTAGTACTTATACGAGTTTTTTTAGTGGGAGTATCACTTTCCTTTCTGGGTTTTAATTCTTTTTTTCGTGTACCTCACGATCTTCAATTACCGCAGCTTCTAGTTCATCTATATAAAACTTTGCCTTTTCTTTTTTATATTTATGTACAAACTTATTTTTATTAGCATTGGCCTTAATGTGCGTAGAATCTGTCATCAGCGCACGTCCTCCCACCATCCGGTGCTCTGTCGCTTGCCTCACGATCTCATCAAAAATTTCTTCGAAAATATTTGTATGAATAAAGCGAGTACGACGATTCCAACTGATTGTAGAATGATCCGGAATAGTATCTGATAGAGAAAACCCTAAAAACCAACGGTAGGCGATATTCGTTTTAATCTCTTTTTCCAATTGACGCTCCGAACGAATACCGTAAAAATATCCAATAAACATCATTTTAAATAAAACGATAGGATGGATTGACGGACGTCCATTGTTTTCACAGTAATAAGGGCGTAACTTCTCTTCAATAAAATCAAAACTAATTGTCGCTTCGATCGCACGAAGGAAATGATCTTGTGGAACCAACTCTTCTACAGAAACAGATACACGTTCATCACGATGATTTTTTAAAGCACCCATCATAAAAAATCTCTCCTTTACCTCTTTTTATCAGTGTTGACACATAAAAAGAGGTTCAGACACAAAAACAGGCTGTGGAGAAGACTTTCTCCACAGCCTGTAAAAAGGTTTCCTTAGAAGGAAACCTTTTTTGTTGAACATATATGGTTGTCAATTCATTTATCTCTTTAATATAAAAAATACCTTATCAATAGAAGTGAATATAGTTCAGTATTCTTCTAAAAATAATAACTTATATACCTAAAACAATGAAAGCCCTACCTCTCTTTCATCCTTACGGCTCCTCGTCCGTGCCAGTGTGAATCAGGATTGCAAAAATCAAGTAACTATTTTATCGAAGTATTCAATTAAACTTCGAACATTCATAAATGAAATTAAAAAATAAAAATGGATTTGATTGTAGTAATAACAATAGGGGTAATGCTCTAAAAGTGGTGTGAAAGAGTTGAATGTCTTTGAAATGATAAATTTTCTATAACTATGTTCCCAAAAAATTCAAGATCTTTTTTGGGATATAATACATTATTTGTAATGAACCTTAACAAAAGCTTTTTATCTGATTTTCTGTGATACCTTCAATTAATCCCAGTTCACTAATCAAAAATTCATATGCGTTATCTAACATCTTCTTTTCGCTTGCATTAAGTGCTTTTTCTTTCTGTATACGCATTAAATCACGCACAACTTCAGCACCTTCTTGCATTTTACCCGTCTTTATTTTATCCGTGTTCAATTTATACCTTTGTTTCCACGTAAGTAATCTATCTGACTCCCCATGTTGAAAAATATCCATTATGTGTACTAATGCGGTTATATCCGTAACTGGTCGTATATTCGAATTCGATATTCTCCCTGCTGGAATCATTAGTTCCATATTACTAGCCGACATTTTTATAACATAATACTGTTGTTTTTCTCCTGAGATTTCCTTCTCTTCTATGGCTTTAATTATACCTGCTCCCTGCATTGGATAAACAATGTTATCGCCAATTTGAAACAAATAATCCACCTCCATATATGGTAACCTTCTCAAGTTTAACATGTTTTTAGTTTTTTAGCAAAATTTTATTTTATCATAAAATTATTTTACACGTCAACACTTCAGAAGCAAGAAATTAATTTTACAGAATACACTATAACAACCCGCAATTTTATTAACGGTTCCACACACATTCTCTTTTAATATAAAAACACATCACTACATTTGAGTAGTAATGTGTTTTTGATAAGGCATAGATAAAGATCTACTCTTCCGTCTATATACTAACCCGCTTACTAATTGTTTCCCTCGCTAAAAGAAAACTCATAATTACTTGCGCAGCTACTCGGCTCGTCATATCCCTAAAATCAAGAGTTGGATCAATCTCTACTATATCCATTCCTTGAACGAGCGGTTCTTTACCAAGGAATTCAATCGCATCAAGTAAAGACATACTGTCCATTCCGCCAGGGCCAATTGCTGGACAACCTGGTGCAAACGCTTGGTCTAGTACATCCATATCAAGAGAAATATAAATAGAAGTCACACCTTGTTTTCTTAATACTTCAATACTTTCCATGATAATATCTTTTATTTCTCGCTCTCGTACGTCTTTCATTGTATACACTGTTACACCATGCTCTATTGCATATTCATGGTACGCACGTGCGTTAGAAAAATTACGAATTCCAATTTGAACAAGTTGTTTTCCTGTAATGATACCATTTTCTAGTAAACTACGGAACGGTGTACCATTTGACGGACCACCATCATCTAAATTACGTAAATCATGATGGGCATCAAATTGAATAATACCGACCTTTCCTTTACTGTTTGCAAATCCTGTTATACTAGGAAAACTAATCGAGTGATCACCACCAAGAACGATTGGTATCATGTTCGGATTTGCTTTCGTAATATGACCAACTGTTTTTGTAATTCTGTTATGACTTTCTTTTATATCCGTTACATGCATCGTAATATCGCCGCAATCATATAAGACGCTTTCTTTCATGTCGTGTTCTTCTGTAATTGCGTACGTACTATATGCATCTAACATCGCACGAATTGTTTTTGGAGCAAAGCTTGCTCCTGAATGACTAATAGATGGTTTAGAAAGGGGTGCTCCAATTAAGGCAGCACCGAATATTTCTACACCTTCCTCCCAATCTTTAATCATCTCACTCCATTTCGTCACTTCACGATCGATAAACTTTGCATTCTTCTTTAAATAGTGGCCGTGCTCCACGATTGTTCACCTCTTATATATGCAATATTACCATTCTTCCATACTGTATTTACATGACTTACGCCGTAATGATACGGTACGTAAGCATAATTATAAGCATCCCATAAAACTAAATCTGCCTTACGACCGACTCTAATTTTCCCAGCTACATCACCACGGTTAATGGCATATGATGAGTTAACCGTTACGGCATTCCAAACCTCTTCTGGTGTCATTTTCAGTTTTAGCATCGCAATGCTCATAATAAGCTGAATATTTTCAGTTGGACAGCTACCTGGGTTAAAGTCTGTAGCTAACGCAACTGCAACACCTTCATCAATCATTTTTCGGCCGCGGGCAAAGCTTTCTTTATTTAAATAGAAAGTTGTTCCCGGTAATAAAGTGGCTACTGTATTAGAGTTTGCAAGCATTTCAATTCCTTTATCAGAAGCGCCAACTAAATGGTCGGCTGATGCTGCACCAATTTCAGCAGCTGCTTCCGCACCACCAAGTGGATCGATTTCATCTGCATGAATTTTCACATCAAAGCCAAGTTCTTTCGCTTTTAATAAAAACTCTTTTGATTCTTCGACAGAGAACACACCTGTTTCGCAGAAAATATCAACGAATTCAGCTAATTGTTTCTCTTTCATTTCTGGCAATAAGTCTAACATCCACTGTAAAAATTCTTTCGATCTACCTTTATACTCTTTAGGAACTGCATGAGCGCCTAAAAATGTGGAAACTAAATCGACTGGATGCTCTTTTTGTAATTGTGCTGTTGCCTCTAATTGTTTCCATTCCGTCTCATCATCTAATCCGTAACCACTCTTTGCTTCTACAGTTGTAACTCCGAAAGATAGCATACGGTCTAAATGGAATTTGGCTTTTTGAACAAGTTCTTCTTTCGACGCCTGTTTCGTTGCATTTACAGTTGAAAGAATACCTCCGCCTTGTTCTAAAATTTCTAAGTACGGAACTCCTTGTAATTTTAGTGCGATTTCATTTTCACGAGATCCACCAAATACAAGGTGAGTATGCGGATCGACAAGACCAGGAGAAACCATTTTCCCGCCGCAATCAATAACTTCTTTCGCCTGAAGTCCTTTCGCTTCTTCCGCTGTTCCAACGAAAGTGATAACACCATTTTCAATTCCAACCACACCATTTTCGATAACAGGAAGCGTGTTCATCGCTTCCCGTCTTAACAAGCCATCTTCTTGATCCATTGTTAGTAATTGACCGATATTTATTAGTAAAGTGTCCAGCATGTTTTCTCCTCCTTATTTCATCATCGGAATGTTAACGCCTTTTTCTTTCGCAGTTTCCACAGCTAAGTCATATCCTGCATCAACGTGACGAACAACACCCATACCAGGATCAGAAGTTAATACGCGCTCAATACGTTTTGCTGCTGCTTCTGTTCCATCTGCAACGATAACCATTCCAGCATGAAGTGAATAACCCATACCAACGCCACCACCATGGTGAACAGATACCCAGCTCGCACCATTTACACTATTAATTAATGCATTTAAAATTGGCCAGTCTGCTACTGCATCACTACCGTCTTTCATCGCTTCTGTTTCACGGTTTGGAGATGCTACTGATCCGCAATCTAAATGATCACGACCAATAACAATCGGTGCTGATAATTCACCATTTGCAACCATTTCATTAATGATGCGACCAAATTTCGCACGCTCACCGTAACCTAACCAACAAATACGTGATGGAAGTCCTTGAAACTCGACTTGCTGACGTGCCATACGAATCCAGTTACATAAATGCTCATTATCAGCAAACTCACGTAAAATTACTTCGTCTGTTTTATAAATATCTTCAGGGTCACCAGAAAGTGCCACCCAGCGGAATGGTCCTTTTCCTTCGCAGAATAATGGACGAATAAATGCTGGAACGAATCCTGGGAAATCGAAAGCATTTTTCAAACCTTCATCGAATGCAACTTGGCGAATGTTATTTCCATAATCAAATGTAATTGCGCCTTTTTCTTGCATCGCAAGCATTGCTTCTACGTGCTTTGTCATACTTTCTTTTGATAATTGTACGTAACGTTCTGGATCTTCTTCACGAAGTTTCGCTGCTTCTTCTAATGTGTAACCTACTGGAATATAACCATTTAATGGATCATGAGCAGATGTTTGGTCCGTAACTAAATCTGGCGTAATATTACGCTTCACTAGTTCTGGTAAAATCTCTGCCGCATTTCCTAACAAGCCAATTGAAATTGGTTCTTTCTTCTCTTTATACTCGTTCGCAACAGTTAATGCTTCTTCTAATGATTCTGTATACATGTCACAATATCTCTTTTCAATACGACGATCGATACTACGCTTATCTACATCAATAGCAATGACAACACCGCCATTCATCGTTACAGCAAGAGGTTGTGCACCACCCATACCACCTAAACCAGCAGTAAGTGTTAATGTACCTTTTAATGAACCATCGAAATGTTGACGAGCTGCTTCACCAAATGTTTCATATGTTCCTTGTAGAATCCCTTGTGTTCCAATGTAAATCCAGCTACCAGCTGTCATTTGTCCGTACATCATAAGACCTTTTTTCTCTAGTTCTCGGAAGTGATCCCAATTCGCCCATTTTGGTACTAAGTTTGAGTTCGCTAACAGAACGCGCGGTGCATCTTCATGTGATTTAAAAACGGCAACTGGTTTTCCTGATTGAACAAGTAACGTTTCATCGCTTTCTAACGTTTTTAATGAATCAACAATTGCATGGTAGCTTTCCCAGTTACGAGCCGCACGGCCAATTCCGCCATATACAACTAGTTCTTCTGGTTTTTCAGCAACTTCAGGATCTAAATTGTTCATTAACATTCGAAGTGCTGCTTCTTGCACCCAACCTTTCGTTTGTAACTCTGTACCTCTTGGCGCGCGAATTGTTTGTTGTACTTTTTCCATTTCAATCTCTCCCTTTTCTCATTTTATAGTGCTGCGTTTACATCTAATCTTTCTTTTATCGAATAATTCGTTTTTAACCAATGTGCAATATTTTCAATATCCGTTGAGAATATGCGGTCATTTGTAATAGAAGGTACTTGCTGACGCCCTTGATGGTAGAAGCTCTTCGTCACTGTACTCATATTTTCAATTCCGCGATATTCTGCCGCTTGCATCGCACAAATCATCTCAATTGAAAGAACACGTCTTGCATTTTGAATAATTTGATGTGCATGGCGTGAAGCAATTGTTCCCATACTTACATGATCTTCTTGGTTAGCTGACGACGGGATTGAATCTACACTCGCTGGATGTGCTAACGTTTTATTTTCAGAAACAAGTGATGCTGCTGCATACTGCATAATCATTGCACCAGACTGAAGTCCTGGTTCTGGACTTAAAAATGGAGGTAAATCATTTAATTGCGGATTTACTAAACGCTCAATACGACGCTCTGAAATATTTGCAAGTTCTGCCATCCCTACTTTTAAGAAGTCCATCGCAAATGCAATTGGTTGACCGTGGAAGTTACCACCTGAAATTACTTTTTCTCCGCCATCAAAAATAAGTGGGTTATCTGTCGCTGCATTCATTTCAATTTCCAACTTTTCTTTCACATAATTTAAAACTTGCCAAGAAGCACCGTGTACTTGCGGGATACAACGAAGTGAATAGGCATCCTGTACACGTAGTTCTCCTTGTTTTGTCGTTAACTTACTATCATGAAGGATGTCACGAATTCTGCTCGCTACTTCCACTTGCTCTTTATAACCACGTGCTTTATGAACATTTTCATCAAATGCATCAATAATGCCTTGTAACCCTTCCATTGTCATCGAAGCAATTAATTCAGCTTGATACGCCGTTGCTTCTGCTTCTATATAAGAAAGAACTCCTTGTGCTGTCATCGCCTGCGTACCATTGATTAATGCAAGCCCTTCTTTTGCTTCAAGTTCAATCGGCTCAAGACCTTCTTCTGTAAGAGCAACCATTGCGTGGACTCTTTTCCCTTTATAGAACACTTCACCTTCACCTAATAATACGAGCGCAAGATGAGATAAAGGCGCTAAATCTCCACTCGCACCAAGTGAACCTTGTTGCGGAACGACTGGATGAATTTTGCGATTTACAAATTCAAGAAGCATATTTACAACAAGCGGCCTTACGCCTGATACTCCTTTAAGCATCGTGTTCGCTCGTAAAATTAACATACCGCGTGATACTTCTTCAGGGAATGGATCGCCTATCCCGCATGCATGTGACTGAATTAAATTGTGTTGAAGTGCCTTTACATCATCTTTTTGAATAAGCACGTCACTAAACTTTCCAAATCCAGTTGTAATACCGTAAACGACTTTTCCATCCTCTACAATTTTCTCAACTACTTCGCGGCACTCTGCCACCTTTTGCATACTAGTTGGACAAGCTGTTACACCTTCCCCTTCCAGTAATAACCTCTTCATTTCTTCAACTGTCAATGTATGTCCTGTTAACGTAATCATCATTTTTCCTCCTTAAAAAGGCAAAAGGGGACCTTATCTTTTTAAGACAGACTTTTGTCCTAAAAAAGTAAGGCCCCCTTCTAACTAATAGACTATGGGCAAATCATATGTGATTAATTCCTAAACCAATCGCCTCATGCTCAGATCCTTTTACAGGTGCACCAATCGTTCCATAAAGCGCAACAGCAACCCATTCGCCTTCTTTTTTTCCGTCGTATGGTGTACCGCGCACAATCGCAAAACGAAGTCCTACTGTACGAAGAACGTCTGCTAACTGAATTTGACCTCTCGTCACTCCGTACAAAGCTTCCATAATTGCATGATAAAGTGCATGTGTTTCTCTGTAAACGTCTGTTTCAATAACTTGGTTGCTTTTAGCCGCTGTTTCCATTGCTGCGACAACCTTTTGCGAATTCATCGAACCCACTTTCCCCGTACAATACTTCCAACCTTTTGGAATGGATAATACAGGACTTTCATTCTCATCCGCAAGTGCCAACAGCATGGCCATACGACCAATTCGATGTGTTCCTTGAAGAAGCATGTGACTCTCTCATTTCTTTTGAATTATTTGAATATTACTTAATTTAAGAATATATGAAAACGGTTAAATCGTCAATAGTTTAAACTCACATTCAAACATTTTTTTAATCTCCTCCATTTGTGTACACAAATGATTTACACAAATTTTTCAGGCGTGCTATAGTCTCACTAACAGATACAAAGGGGCGAGATTTCAATGACGAAGCGAAAAGATATTCATTTTCGAATTGAAGAAAAATTACTTGAAAGGTTTGAATCAGCACTCCATTACGAAGGTTTAAAGAAAACGGATGTATTAACACATGCGATCCAACAATTTTGTACGAAAGTGGAATATGAAAAAATGAATGATGTAAAAAGGCAATATAGCGTCAGTAACAATTTACAAACACGTATCGATACGCATAAACATTACGAAGAAAAACAAGTGAATTTAGATGAAATCGTTATTGAACATTTACAACTTCAAGGGGAAGAAAGCATATTAGAGGTTGGGTGCGCTAGCGGAAAATTCCTTTCCCTTTTACAAACAAATGGTCATAAAGGCCCATTAACCGGGTTGGATCAATCCGAAGCTATGCTTGCTGAAGCTGCTAAGACGAATAAATTAATAGAATGGAAACGAGGGGATGCTGGTAAACTCCCTTTCGAAACAAATTATTATGACCTAATAATCGCAAGACATATGTTATATCACATGAAAGATGTTGAAAAAACAATTCAAGGATTCCATAAAGTAATTCGTCCCAGTGGCTCACTTTTAGCTACAACAAATTCTAGCGTTACATTACCTCGTATAGTTGAAATGTGTAACCGCATGTTAGACGCATTTGATTTACCGAAAACAACATCATCAGTCACTCCATTTTGTTTAGAAAATGGTAAAGAGATATTACAATCCGTTTTTCCAACGGTTGGAGAAACAGTTATTCATAATGCGCTCGTTTTTCATCATGCTACCCCAATAGTAAACTATATTTCTAGCATGTTTCCGTCGCTAAATATACCTGATAATACATATCTTCACACGGAAATGAAGGAATGGCTAAAAGAAGAAGTAGAAAATGAATTATCACTTCATAACGGTGTATGGCGCGATCCGAAAACGTTAGCAATTTATCGATGTCAAAAATAAACAGCTAGCATTCGCTAGCTGTTTCACGTTTTCTCATAACAAATTCTCCATCATTACATTACCCTTACCACCATAAAAGTTTGTATTATGTTCGTTCGCTACTCCAAAATAAGAGGCAACCGCTATTCCGAATGGCACAAAAGCATGCCCCTGTGCTGTAATAATATTTGAGTGTTGCACAACTTCTTTATACACAAAATTTTCTACTGGAAAACAATCAAGCTTTTGATAATCTATGGTCACTGTATACGAGATTTCTTTGAATAAGCCTGCTTTTGCTAGCGCATACGGTCCAGCACAAATAGCAGCTACTAATTTTTCTTGCTCGTGAAATTGACGGATGACTGAAAAGAGTCCTTCCGCATCCTTCATATGTATCGCATCTCCGCCTGGAATAATAATCCCCTCATATTCTTCTACACGCACTTCCCTTAATTCTATATGTGGTTGCACTTGCAAACCTGTTTCACTTATAATCAATTCTTTTGTTACACTCGCTGTAATGATTTCAAATTTATTTTTCAGCAATGCTGTAGCTACCGTTATTTCAAACTCTGCAAATGTTGGGTATACAAATAAAAGTATTTTTTTCATAGCCCTCTCTCCTTTAACCAGTCCATAAAATATACCTCTAGATCGTCCACTGTTAATCTATTCGTGTCCACATAAGTTACCGGAAATTGTTTATACCAGTCTTTTTCAGTTTCTACTAATTGAAATTGCTCCTCAAACGTACTTCTGTTTCTTGTTCTATCATTATTTTTTCTATCATATACATTCTTCTTCGTAACATCTAAGTAAAAAATCGCATCCGAACGGCATTCTCTTAATTTATATAATTCACCTTTCAATTCAGCTTCTATATCCCACTCTTCCCCTATAATCGTTGGATAAAAGAGTGTAAAAAACTCAATGTCTTCTGGTCCGCGATCAAAAATTTCGACTGAATCTTTCACATTTTGAAACTCCTTTATTTTTGCTTCCATAAACATTTTTTGATTCATAATAAACCCTACTTTTGAATTCA
Source organism: Bacillus sp. FSL K6-1218 (assembly GCF_038006445.1). Taxonomy (NCBI): domain Bacteria; kingdom Bacillati; phylum Bacillota; class Bacilli; order Caryophanales; family Bacillaceae; genus Bacillus; species Bacillus sp. FSL K6-1218. Next base: position 3,685,242 of record NZ_JBBOVE010000001.1, read on the forward strand.
TATCTAAATTCAATTTTTTTCGCTTCTCTACAATTGGATATGGATTTTCATATATAACTTGAAACCCTCTCTTTTCTAACCTTTTTGCTAATGTTGTTTTTCCGCTAGCCATCGGCCCTTGTAGTGAAATTACGTATGCCACGCCTCTCATTCCCTTACACTTTAGTACATCTATAATATACAGAATCTTGAAAACTCTCAACATTATATATATCATCTTGTTTCTTATTCTTATCTAACTTATAATGAAAAATAGAGATTATGACGGACGCATCAATAATGTAAGCTTGGAAATCCAAGCTTACATTATTTTTTGCTTTCCCTTTTCTAATAAAAAGAGTATACTAGATTAGAACGTATGTTCTTAATGATTACATACAGTAAGGAGATAGAACAATGGTATACGACACAAAAGCAATTTCTTGGAATGAGTCTTTAAAACAACTTCAACGCCGCTATACAAACAAACAAGTTGACCGAAAAGAATTTGAGGATATTGAACTGATGGAATTCTTCCGCGATAACGACTACATTTCTTTACCTACACATATAAGCGGCCTATCAAAAACACGTTTTACTTCTTACTCTATTTTCACAACTGAAGATAAAGATCGTAAAGTTGGCACACTTATTATTGAGTATGTTGAAGACGATAATAATAATTTATGTGTTGAACAACTATACTTCGTTTAAACTATAACGCTTGGTCAAAATGACCAAGCGTTCTTGCTTTCTATGAATCTCACTGTATATAATATGAATAAAAGAAAACCGCTATCATTAAGGGGGGATATGCTTGCTCGAAGGATGGTTCAGTTGGTTCATTGTATTATGGACGGTTATTTTATTAGGGCTTATGTCTATCGGTGGATACTTTATGTTCAGAAAATTTTTAAAACGATTACCAAAAGAAGACGGCATGTCCATTTTGGATTGGGAAGAACACTACATAAATAAAACGAGACATTTATGGGCTGACGAACAAAAACAATTGTTAGAAGAGCTTGTAAGTCCTGTTCCAGAACTATTTCGCGATGTTGCAAAATCAAAGATCGCTGGAAAAATCGGGGAACTTGCATTACAAGAAAATGCCTCTCAAATTACACAAGACTTAATTATTAAAGGATATATCATTGCCACACCAAAGCGTGATCATAAATTTTTAATTAAAAAACTACAAGAAAAAAAGATTGATTATTCTAACTATCGATCTTTACTCGCAAAGTAACTTCATATTATTTTCGATAAAAAAGACAGCGCCTTTGACGCTGTCTTTTTATTTGGTACATATACAGTTTTTAAGTTAGCTTCATATCTTTTTCATTATAAAAACCATCTTCTTTTTCCATTTCCTTCTGTAATTTCGTAAAGGAACGGTACATTGCAATTCTCCATGACACAATCATCGCAAACGCAAGTAAGAAGAACATGCCACTAAGTTGTCCTAAATCAAGAGATTGGCTTAAGTATGTTTTAAATACAATCCGCACTACAAGTAATCCAATTAATATAAAAACAAAGGCTTTTGAACGCTTCAAATAAATCTCTTGTCCTCTAATTTCAAATTTAGATGTTTTAATAAGAAAAATAGAGAAAATCAAACCGACACCAATTGCTTCTAACATTTCTGCTGGGGTTAATCGAAATTCAGGAAAAACATACATCAATGCGCCCGTGCTCATAAAAAATGGCGGAAGTATAATTTTTTTCAATGTTGCAGGTTTCTTAGCTGCTTTTAAACGAATAAACATCGCACCGACAGCCATACAAACAGCAACGATACTTGATAAAAGAACTATGTTCATATTTTCTCATCCTTTTTTGTGGCTATATGCAAAATATACTTTCATTATATGCTTTTCCGTTAGTATTTCCAACATTTTCGCAGAATAATACTAAAAACCGGTAAAACCACCAAATAAACTTGAGAAATATACGATAATTTTCGTCATCCAGTTAAAGTATAGGAAAACACCCATAACAATCATAATATATCCTCCGACTTTCATGAAGGCCATACTATTTCTTTTAATCCAAGACATTTTCGTAATAAAGAATGACAGTACGAAAAACGGGATAGCAAATCCAAGTATGTAAGCAATCATGTAAATCATTGCTGATTCTGGGTTTGTTGCTGCTAATCCAATTACGGACACTAGAATTGGTCCGGTACATGGCGTCCACCCTGCTGCAAAAGCTAATCCAATTAGTACTGATCCAAAATAGCCACTTGGACGATTTTTAAATGTAAATTTACGGTCTTGCATTAAAAATTTCGGCTTAAACACCCCGACAATAATTAAGCCGAACACGATGATAAAGATACCACCTAACTGTCTGATTAAATCTTTATAGTCAGTAAAGATTCCTCCAATAAAACTTGTACCAAATCCAATTGCAATAAATATAATTGAAAATCCAAGTAAGAAAAACGCTGTATGTATCATACTTCTTTTGCGAAGCATTGCATTTTCTTCTTTCAATTCAGAAACCGACATACCTGTTATGTACGATAAAAATGCCGGATAAAGCGGTAAGCAACATGGGGAAATAAATGATAAGAACCCGGCGCCAAACGCTAAAAAAATACTAATATCTTGCATCATTCCACTCCTCTCCCTAAATATTGTAACAAAAACACATAAAAATACTATGAACAATTCGTGAAATCACTTTTACAACGTGGCAATAAGAAAAACCGCACTTCCTCACAGTTTCTAATAAAACGTTTTCATTTCCTTCTATTATATAGAAAAAACTCAAATGGATTATGAAACTCCTTTAATTGTTATTACCATAACAAAGGTAACATAGTTTCTCAAATAATTAGCACGCTACTAGTACGTCTATATACATATTGGTTTAAAAAATATTTTTTTCAAATGCTGTCTCTATACAATGCAAAGTTGATTTTATAATACTTCTACTATTAATAATTTCAAGATTATGCATAAATATCATACTTTTATTATTATTCTATAAAATGTCATACTTTTCTTTCATTTGACCCTTTATTTCTAATTTTGTATACTTCCCTCTAGTTATATATTTTCGATACGGAACAACTTCATATAGATGGGAGGAATTTTTCATGCTTCGTTATTCTCTTTTAGTTTTATTAGGAGCGTGTAGTTATGGAATTTTAGCTATTTTTGTTAAGCTTGCATATGCAGAAGGATTTTCACTTGGAGAGGTAATTGGCAGCCAATATTTGTTCGGTTGGATTATTTTGCTTGCTATTACACTTCTATTTTCTAGACATCGCGTTCCTTTAAAGCAAGCATTACTTTTATTCGTTGCAGGAACATCTGCAAGTTTTACCGGAATTTTTTATTATGCTTCATTAAAAACTGTACCAGCTTCTATTGCAATTATTCTTTTATTCCAATTCGTTTGGGTCGGAATTATCATTGAAGCAGTCGCAACAAAAGCATTACCTTCAAGAGAAAAAGTTATTTCTGTTATTTTCTTACTTGTAGGGACATTTTTATCAAGTGGTTTACTTGAACAATCAGCAGGTGCTTTCGATACGACTGGGATTATTTTAGGTTTATTATCTGCTGTTACATTCGCAACATACATTTTCGTAAGCGGAAAAGTTGCTGTTGAAGTACCTTCATTACCGCGCGGTGTTCTCTTAATGACTGGTGCCTTAACTTTAGTCATGATTGTATTCCCACCAACATTTATTTTTAATGGTGCCATTTCTCAAGGTCTTTGGAAATACGGTTTAGGATTAGGAACATTTAGTATCGTAATTCCATCTATTGCCTTTACAATCGGTATTCCAAAAATCGGTTCTGGCTTAGCAACTATTCTTGGTGCAGCGGAACTACCAGTTACAACAATTATGTCAGTATTCGTTTTAAAAGAGGCTGTACTATCTTCACAATGGTTCGGTGTATCACTTATTTTAATCGGGATTGCAATCCCGCAAATTGCATACGCAATGCGTGGACGTTATCGTAAACATCATACGCATAAAAAAGTCGCAGCATGAACGAGAGAGGATTTTCATTTGAAAATCCTCTCTTTTATTGTTGTATACTTATGGTAAAGATTTTGCTGAAGAAAGAAGGCATACTACATGGTATCTATTTCAAATCAACTAAAAGAAAAACTTATTTCCATCCGTCGACATTTACATGAGTATCCAGAACTATCATATGAAGAGTTCGAAACAACAAAAGCCATAAAAAATTGGTTAGAAGAAAAAAACATTACTATCATTGATTCCAATTTAGAAACAGGAATTATCGCTGAAGTGTCTGGTAATAAAAACGGACCAATTGTAGCAGTTCGTGCTGATATTGATGCCCTTCCTATTCAAGAAGAAACACATTTGTCCTATGCATCTAAAGTACGAGGGAAAATGCATGCTTGTGGACACGATTTTCATACAGCTGCTATTTTAGGTACTGCTTTCTTATTAAAAGAAAGAGAATCTTCCCTAAATGGAACGGTTCGCTTCATATTCCAACCAGCTGAAGAAAGTAGTAATGGCGCTTGCAAAGTTATTGATGCTGGACATTTACGTAATGTGCAAGCGATTTTCGGCATGCATAATAAACCTGATTTACCAGTAGGTACAATTGGCATTAAAGATGGTCCACTGATGGCCGGAGTTGATCGATTTGAAATTGAAATTCACGGGGTTGGTACACACGCGGCTGTACCAGATGCTGGCGTAGATCCTATTGTCGCATCCTCTCAAATTGTGATGGCACTGCAAACAATTGTAAGCCGAAATATAAGTTCATCTCATAATGCGGTTGTTAGTGTTACAAATATTCATGCAGGAAATACGTGGAACGTGATTCCTGAAAAAGCTACGTTAGAAGGAACGATTCGCACGTTCCAAGCTGAAACACGTGAAAAGATTCCAGCACTCATGGAGCGTATTATTAAAGGTGTATCTGATGCATTAGGTGTAAAAACGGAATTCCGTTTTTTTTCAGGTCCTCCTGCTGTTCACAACGATAAAGCTCTTACAGACTTATCTACTCAAGTTGCCACAAAGATGAATCTTAATATCATCTCGCCTAGTCCGTCAATGGCTGGAGAAGATTTTTCATTTTACCAACAGGAAATATCAGGTTCATTCGTCTTTATGGGAACGAGCGGTACACATGAATGGCATCATCCTGCTTTTACAATTAATGAAGAGGCACTGCCTATAAGTGCAGAATACTTTGCTTTACTAGCCGAAAGAGCACTTAAACAATTCTCATAAAAAAAGCCGTTCAAAGTGAAGTGACCCCCGAAAGTTAGACAGGTCGTTTCATTAGGCAGCCTCTAGGGTATGAGCCCGGTATTGTACTGGGCTCATACCCTTTAATTTTGCCTTAATTCTTTTATGATTATAGTATTCTATATACTTTGCTAATTCTTGTTTGAAATGTGTTATACTTTCAAATTCTTTTCGATACAGAAATTCCGATTTCATGATACCGAAGAAATTTTCAATAACGGCATTGTCATAACAGTTTCCTTTGCGAGACATACTTTGAGTTATGCCACAATTCTTAAGAGAATGACGGTATTGTTTCATTTGATAGTGCCAACCTTGATCAGAGTGAATGAGGAGTTTATCCGGATCGGTTACACAATAAAGAGCTTGTTCCAACATCGCTGAAACAAGGGAATAGGTCGGTCTTGAACCAATTGTATACGTGATAATTTCATAAGGCGATACACTTTTTTATGATTTACTTTGTGTCCACGATTCATAAGTTCATCACGAATACGACGATAACCATAACACCCATCGTGTTCATTATAAATAGCTTGAATCCGTTCTTTTACCTCCGCATTTGGATCAGGACGATTAAAACGTTTCATCCAGTAATAGTACGTACTACGTGGAATGTTTGCGAGTTGAAGTAACTCCTTGATAGGAAATTCATGCCTTAACTCGTAGATTACTTGCGCTTTGTCTTGTTTGGTGATTTTTCTTTGTTTTGAACTAAGGCATTCAACTTTTTTAAATATGCATTTTCCATACGTAAACGCTCATTTTCCGCTTGTAAGGCTTCGATTGATCCTTCATCTACTGGTTTTATTTTTTTATCTTTCATGGTTGGACGCCCCTTTTTCTTTGATTGTAGGGCATCCAATCCTCCTGTTTCATAAGCTATTTTCCATTTCCGAAGTGTTTCATAAGACGGTATATTGAAAAGTGCCGCTGTTTCTCTGATAGATGTCCCGTGTTCATTCATATAATAAAGTACATCTAGTTTATACTGGGCTGGGTAGAATGTATAGCACTTTTCAAAGGCCTTTTCACCTGAAGACTCATATCGTCTAATCCACTCACGAAGTACGCTAGGGTTAACTCCTATAGATTTAGCAATTGTTTTTCCACTTTCTGTACCATCTAAATATCGTTTCACCGCTTGGATTTTTTCTTTTGAAGAAAATTTAGCCATAAAAAATGCACCTCCAATTGTTAGGCTGTGTCTAACAATTGGGGTGCACTTCAAAGTGCATCTCAGCACCCTGAACGGCTTTTCTAATTAAGTTAAATCGCGTTTTAAAAACACAGTATATGAAATACATAAAAATACGAACAAATAAAGTAGTAACATACATGATGCAAATGGGAATGTTACTCCATCAATAAAACTTCCATTCTTTGAAATACTATATAAATCTGTGTTTGCTGGCAATAAATATTTCGCCCAGTTATATCTAGTGGCTGCTAATAAAGCAATATTGCCTGATAAAGCAAGGAATAGCGAAATACCAATTGCACCTCCACTAGATCTCGTTAACACAGAAATCATAAATGCAAACGATGCGTACACAACCGTTGGTAACCACGATAAAACATAATATTTACTTGCTTCTACAAAAATATTTTGTTTTATAATATTTCCATCTTGGAAAATAAACTCACTCCATGCAGGCTGTTGGAATTTATAAATAACAAGTCCACATAAAGCGGAGAAAATCATATTAAATATAAATAATAAAGCTGCAAATATAACGATTGCTAAAAACTTTGCTGTTAAAATTTTAAATCGACTCGCCGGACGGATTGTTAAAAATTTATATGTTCCCCAGCTATATTCATTCGCAAAAATTGTACTTGCATACACGAGGATAAATGGGAGCAAAATTGGAAATACGATAAAACCTGTATCTCTCATGAAAGAAAATGGAGAACTGCTTGCCGGTGCTGTATCCGTATCTAAATGCTTCATTTTAAGCTGGTATTCTTTTACAAGCTCATCCCCTGATTTTTCTGCTAAAATAGCTTCTTTTTTCATGCCAAGCTTTTTCTCAATTTCTACAGTACGTTCTGTATAATCTACTTTCCATCCTTTTGTTTCCGGTTCAAAATACTTTACCGTAACCCATCCTAATCCGATTATTAATACTGCAATAACTGCAAATGGAATAATCGTTCGCTTCCGCTTAAATATTTTATACAGTTCGTTATATACTAAATTAAACAATATCTTTTCCCCCTGTTAATTCTAAAAATTGCTCTTCTAACGTTTTTCTTTCTTCATATACACGATACACTTGAATGTTTTTCTCAAGCAATGTACGAATAACATTTGGGATTTCTTCATCTTTTACGTGAATAATTAATTCATTATCTTTTACTAAAACATCATGCCCTAACATTTCCGCTGCTTTATTCGCATCATCTACACGTATACGGATTGTCTCCATCTCTTCACTTTGACTATGCTGAATGTTTTGCGTAGCCACATATTCCCCGTGCTGAATAATGATAACTCTGTCACACATTAATTCAACTTCTGAAAGTAAGTGACTCGATACAAGTACAGCTTTTCCTTGTTCATGTGCAATTTTTTTTATGTACATTCTCATTTCATGTATTCCACTAGGGTCTAATCCATTCGTCGGTTCATCTAGTACCAACACATCCGGATCGTGAATAAGCGCCTGAGCGATTCCTAAACGTTGTCTCATGCCAAGTGAATATGCTTTTACTTTACGATTAATTACTTGTCCCATTCCTAACAATTTCACTACTTCATCGATACGTTCTTCGGTCACATTACCATTCATTCGTCCGAAATATGTTAAATTTTCATACCCGCTCAAAAAAGGATAAAATTCGGGTGTCTCAATTACCGCCCCAATTTTCGCAGCGGTTTTTTCAAATTGCTGTTTCACAGATTGACCATCAATCCATACTTCACCTTCTGTCATACGGATCATACCAACCATCATTCTCATTAAAGTCGTTTTTCCAGCACCGTTTGGTCCGAGTAAACCGACAACCTCGCCTTTTTTCACTTCAAAACTAATATTTTGTACAAGTGTCTTTGAGCCAATTCGCTTCGTTAACCGATCGACTTTTACAATTGATTGTTCATTTGTCATTCTATACAACCTTTCCTTCCCATTCTTTGTCAGGTCTTTTCACTGTAACATGATTATTTTTATGTGTAAAATAGAAAAAAGCATGATTTCTCATGCCCTTTCTTTTAATCGCAACGAATTTTCATCTTTTAAACTTCGAACAAATCGATAACATTGCATCATCGTTATTAAAACGACAGTCATCATAATTATACTAATAATTACAACTGCATATATTGTAATTGGCGCACTATTTACTCCTTGTATCCCTGCGATTTTCATAAAGATAACCGTGAATAATTTCAAAAATAGCATCCCATTAATTAATCCGAAAACAAATGCTGCTCCATAAATGAATAATTGCTCCTGACATAATAAACATAGTACTTCTTTTCTTTTCATATTTTCTGCTACATAAGATGTAAACTCCTCTCTCCTCACTAGCAAAAGGGAGGACATCATTTTATATGTAGTAAAAATACATATGAAAATTAGTACAATAAACAGTGTGTAAAAATACATTTGAAATACAAATGTATCCCCTACTTTCCAAATGGCTCCTTCATTAAATTGTAACGATATCATAAAAAACAAAATCATAGTACTCATAGCAATCCAAATAAATTGCTTCATCCTTTTGGTAGCAAATGTTCTAATATTTTTTCTCGCTAACCGACATAAAGACATAAAATTCTTCCCCTACCTTATTACATACGCATTCTATACTACTAGTGTATAAAAATATGACATTTTAAACATCGCACTACAATCGGAATTTCTTCTAAGTCTTTAGTCCTAGAAAACGAAATGATAAAAAAATCACATTTAGAATATAATTGTAAAAAGGAGGAGATTGCATGCGTATAAAATTACTATCAATCTTGTCTTTATTATTACTCACAAGTTGTAGCCAACTAAAAAACAATGAAGTTGCCATTGTTGAGCCATACAAATTAACAAAAGAGCAAGCTTCTATTTTACAAATGACTCCTTTTCAAGAAGGAAATAGCATGTTTTATAACATTACGCTTAAAAATGATAAAGATGAAATAAATGCTACAATTGATTATTATAACAATGGTAAAAAAACAAAAGAAATTGCTTACATTGCTACCTCACATTTTCTAGACAAGAAAATAAAACTCTCTTTCATATCGCCATACCCCCACTCTAATGAAGATGTACAAGAAAAAGGGCAATGGTATATTAATATTAATGGTGGTTCAACACTTGTTCCTGAAGAAGCGCCACCAAGCGTAAATAGCTCTGCAACTACTACAATCCAATTCATAAAAAATTTAAAATACAATCTAAAAACAGTTTTAGCTGCTGTAATCCAAACCAGTAAAGAAACTGTAAGCATTCCTACCATTGATGAAGAAACAGGTATTGATCTACTCTTAAAAGAAAATGAACACGTTTATCTATTTAGTATCGAGCTAAAAAAAGAACAATAAAGCGGAGATGCAACTTAAGTTGCATTTCCGCTTTATTGTTTAATAAGGTGTACTTTTATGGATCTGAATTAAATCCATTTTCTGTTACTACTATTACTCGTCTTCTACTTCTATTCTTTTCTTCTCTCTTGCAATTTTTAAAAACTCTAGCAGCTCTGGATTACTATTCATTTTTTTGTAAGCCACTGACATTTCTGCAACAAAATTAGAATCATATAACTCTTTATATACAACTTCTGTTTTATATAACTTATTTGCCGACACCGGTATTACTGTAATTCCAATTCCTGCTGCTACAAGCCCCATAACTGTTTGATACTCTGTTGCTTCTTGTACAATACGCGGACTAAATCCAACTTCTCTGCAAAGAGATAAAATTGTATCATACAAAGCTGGCCATACTGGTCTCGTAATAAATACAAACGGCTCATCTCGTAAATCTTCTATATGTATTTTATCTTTCTCTGCAAGTGGATGTGCCTTTGGTAAACATAAGGTGCATGATAACCTTTGAATTGGCTCTAATTCTAATAATTGCGTTGGAATTGGTGGACGTAAAAAGCCAATATCGATACGGTTATCATGAAGTGCATGAACTTGATCTGGTGTTGACAATTCATGTAATGCAACAGACACTCTCGGAAATTTCTTTCTATATTCCCTAACAATTGATGGTAAAATATCATATATCGCCGCACCTACAAAACCAATTGAAAGTGATCCTACTTCTCCCCTTTGCGCACTTTGTGCAACTTCTACTGCTTTTTCAATTTGTTCAAACGCCTTTTTTACTTCTTTTAAAAACATTTCTCCTGCTTCTGTTAGTTCAACCTTTCTTTTCGTTCTTGAAAATAATGTAACTCCCATTTCTTTTTCTAATTGCTGTATTTGTTGACTAAGTGGTGGTTGTGTCATTTGTAAACGAGCAGCCGCCCGTCCAAAGTGTAACTCTTCTGCCACAACAACAAAATATTGCAAATGCCGTAATTCCATTTTTGGACACCCTTTTCACTTTCGATTAATATGTCTAATATATTAATAACATATAATTTATATATTAGACAAATATTTTGAATGAACGTATAGTAGAAATTGTTAATTCTTTTTTACAATTTTTATGTAAAAAAAGAAAGAGGTGGTTACTGTATGAAATGGTGGAAGTTAAGCGGACAAATTTTATTACTATTTTGTTTCGCTTGGACAGGTGAATGGATTGTAAAACAGGCACACCTCCCAGTTCCAGGAAGTATAATCGGTATTTTTTTATTATTAATTTCATTAAAATTTAACCTAGTTAAAAAAGAATGGATACAGGACGGAGCAGATTTTTTATTAAAAGAACTTATTTTATTTTTCATCCCTTCTGCAGTCGCTGTCATACGTTACAGAGATACACTAACACAATATGGAATCGATCTCATTTTAATTATTATGATTAGCACTCTTTGCGTTACCTTAGTTACAGGACTTTTAACAGAATTGCTACTAAAGCGGAAAGGATCAACGCAATGATCGGATTTCTTTGTTTACTATTAACACTATTCACATATTGGCTATCAAAAAAAATGTATCAACGCTGGAATTGGAGTCTACTTTCTCCTCTTCTCGTCTGTCCCATTATTTTAATTGCTTTATTGCTCGGATTAGATACACCTTATGAAACATATGAATCTGGTGGTCACTGGTTAACTGAATTATTAAAACCCGCAACAGTTGCTTTTGCATGGCCAATCTATAAATACTTTGATTTATTAAAGAAACATGGAATGGCTATCTTACTTAATGTCATTGTCGGTTCGTTTTTATCAGTCATTACTTCAGCACTACTAGCAAATTATTTTCAAATTGATTCATCACTAGAACATAGTTTAGCGCCACATATCGTAACAACACCAATCGCAATGGCTATTTCAGAAATGATTGGTGGTATGTCACAATTAACTGCTGTATTTGTCGTTTTAACTGCCTTAACAGGAGCATTGCTCGGTCCTTCTCTCATACGTATTTGCCGTATTAAAACAGCAATTGCAAAAGGTATTATGTTAGGAACGAGCGCAAACGGAACCGGTACATCAAAAGCATTCGAAATCGGTCCTGTGGAAGGAACAATTGCAAGTTTATCCATGCTTTTAACAGCAGGCGCTAGTTTAGTTATCGTTCCGCTTTTCTTGTCTTGGATACATTAAAGAAGCAAGTATTTACATACTTGCTTCTTTATTTATATATTGGCACAGCAATTCATAATCCTCTGGAAAAGCTAAACACAATTGTTCAACTTCATATATCCCTTTCCAAGCAATTTCATGTATTAACTCATCAGGATCTTGGATTTTCATATTACCGCCTATTTGTTTAACAAAATAATAATGGACATACACTGGAATTCCGTATGTAATACCCTCTTTTTCATATATTTTATTTACAACTTCCACATTGTAACCTGTTTCTTCCCAAACTTCCCTGATACAACATTCTTCTAGTGTCTCTCCCTTTTCAAGTCCTCCACTTGGGACAGACCACCTTTTTTCTTCTCCCTCTTTGCCCTGCAATACCATTAAAACTTCATTTTTTTCATTTACACATACCGCTGCACTACCTATCCATCTCTCCATAAACATCCCTCCCCTACTAAAATTCGCCTTCTTTATTATTTTCCCCTTGAAAAAAAGAGGAAAATAATAAAACAATGACGAAAAGTTACATCAACTTCATAGACAATCCCTTCTTAGAAATTAAAACTGGAAGGATGAAAATATGATTTCTAATTATGTTGTGGAATGTGTCTTTTGTGAAGAAAATCGAAAACCTCGCCAAGCTATTGTCACAGTTCCCGCCACTACTCAGCTACTAGCCCTTGAAAAAGTGCGCGCGGAATGCAAACGTCGCTTCGGAAAAACTGTATTATTGCAAACAGAGATTAAAGAAGAAATAATTTTCGAACAAAAAGAAAGCTGACCATAAATTGGTCAGCTTTCATATCCGATCATATTTTCACATGAAGATTAGGGGCATCCTCTTTAAGGATCGGGATTTTCCCATTATGTACGTTCCATAATGGTCATCGAACAATATATTTCTATGCAATTAACTATTGAATAGAATAGGGCAAAACTTGTTCGCATTTTTAGAAAAGGGATAGGGATATAATTCAAGTAGTACTTCGAATACTCGAACTTTACACTCATAATATTAAAACAAATCCTTTTATATGGGAAATATGAATTACCTATATAATTCATTCGTAAAATATATTAATAGTTTGCTATATTAATTTTATCCCGCTATTTATAGGTAGTAACCCCCTACTGATTATAATTTCACTTTATTCCATCAATAGCATACATCCAGCTAAAACCGGTGTCATAATCATCGAAAACCTCAAAAGCGTTCGCGGTGCATAATTTGTAAACTTCGCGCCAATGTATGCCCCTAACATGGTCCCAATCAATACTTGCAATAACAATATATAATCTAAATATCCTTCCGAACTATATCCTAGCCCGCCTCCAATTGCAATCGGTAATATAACAAGCATTGTTGTCCCTACAGATTGCTGAATCGTAAGTCCCAATAGAACCATTAATCCAAGTTGAATAAACGGTGCAGAACCAATCCCAAATGAACCAGCCATCATTCCAGTAACTAATCCAAGGCATACACATTTCAACAAGTAGTTCACGGAAAACTCTTTATGTTTATATAAAGACGACTGTTCTTTGTTTTGGAACATAATTAATTTAATAAACATAAAAATTGCCGATAAAAATAACATCCCAGCTGTAAACCAATGAAGAAGATGTGCTGGTATAAGTGAACCAAATTTAGAACCAATATAAGAGCCAATTGCGCCAAATCCCCCAACAATCCCGCCTATAATAAGTGCAACATTGCCTTCACGGTAATGACTTACAACACCTGATAATGTCGTAAATGCCATTGCAGTTAAAGATGTTGCAAGAGCAACATGAATAGGAATTTGGAATACTAAAGTGAGTATCGCAATAATAAACCCAGCTCCTCCAGCTCCAACAAATCCTAATAAAATACCCATTACTAACATTGTTATAATAATTGCCACAGACTTTCCCTCCAGTAACACAATTATCCATCATATTTATCCTTACATACAAATAAAAAGCATCCTAGACGGATGCTTTTTATTTCAATGATATGTACTTAATCTTGATTGATCAAAATAACTGCTGGACCAGCGACCACCACTCCAGCTACTTCTATCTTTTCAAATTCCTTTACTGTAATAGAGATAACTCCTTCTCTTTCCATCAATTCTTTACTCAGGACATCAGTCGGGATTGCTTTCACCGTCTTACCTCCTTTTCATTTATACAATATGATAAAGTGAAACTTTAATCAGTGGGGTTTTTGTCCGTACTTATTGATTATTAACCCTCACCAATCGGGCGAATAATCACCCAATGCATCTATATATATGCATCACCTCCGCTTTCATTCCTTATTCCATTCAAAAACCTTCTCCACCTTCCGTGACATATTGAAAAATAAAAAAGAAGCTATAACATATAGCTTCCCTCTACGTTTCTTTAATCTTTATGCACCGTATATTCCATGACTTTACCATCTCTATCAAATTGTAAAACAAGCTGTTCGCTATCTATTGGAATAAAGCCACGTTCAGTCCCAAGATAATACAAAGTGATAACCCCTTCTTCCCCACTTCTCGTTTCCGTTGGAGCTCCTAACAATTGTGTAATTTTTTCATTTGATTTCCCTATTAATTTATATTTTTGTAATAGATCATCTACCATATGTACCCGCTTATCTGCATGATTTAACCATCTATTTTGATTAAACTTTGATGTATATTCATTTACACTTAGTTGTACAGTGCACACTATTAATGGTATGAGTGCTACTATTAAAACCCCCCAACATTTGCTTCTTTTCTTCATTACGATTTTTAGAAACATATAAAATAGCCCTTTGAATCATGACTAATAAAACAAATGGTATAAATACTACAAAAATGCTCCTTACACTTAAGCGTATATGGACCATATCAATGACGAATATAAATACAATGTACATTACTATATACAAACAAAAATAGACATACAAAATGCCACGTAGCATAGCGTTCAGAAAGATCTCTCCTTTTAACTCACTATATAATTCATCCGGCTAATCATTTCTCGAATCTGTTCTAATTCTTGCACTGTATATACTACTTTCCCTGCTAAGATTTCATTTCTGAAGAACGTTACAATTTGCTCCCGATCTTTTAATCTAGGTGTTTCCTCACTAGAAAGGTCTACTATTGCTTTTCCATTTTTATTATAAAAATATACAACTGGTTTTACCTTTTCTTTTATACTATTAGCCTGCATTTCTTTCAAACAACTGTATAAAATTTGAGATAGTTTCTTCGCCTTATATACTGGATTCCCTTCATTTTTCACTTGTATAGTTGACGAATCTTTACCTACTATATATTCAAATGTCTCTTCTTTTTCAACTTCTTGTTGATACTTACCCATTTCATCAATCATAAATGAATATATACCAGCATTTTCTTTCGTTAAACCATGAATTAATTTCTCTCCCCATTCTTTCGTCTCAAGTAGATAAATACCAGTTTTGCACAAGATGAGATGATGGATTCGATTATCATTTATTTCACTATTATTTTTAATAAAAACATTCGGCATGATTTGAAATTCAGCATCTAATATGATGCCTTGCTCTATAAATCCCCGTTTCATATAATGTAATGTCTCGTACGTATTCATTTCAGCGCCGTTTTTAGTATATTCTCGTAAATTTGCAATTAATTTTTGAAACATATGTATTTCATTATTATGTTTATTTTGCATTTCACTACGTTCTTTACTATGCTGCATAGCTAATTGATTTTTCATCATACGCATATTTTCAATTTCTCTATTTGCACTTACTTGTAAATCATTGTATTTTTTCTGTTCCATATTTTTTAAATTATTTTGTTGTTCTGTATGCTCTATCACCGTAGCTGCAATTTCATTTTTATACGTTTCAATAGCTTGTTTCTTTTCAAATTCTACTTGCTGACTCTCTGATTCTAACTGTTTATTTTTATAAAACAGCACAAATACTACAGCTAATAATATTAAAACCGCACCTATTAGCACATAATTCATATTTTTACCCCTTTATTTCATTTTCGATTATTTTTTATAAATATATCTACTATAGTATACTATGGTTTCGATATAGACTTTGTAAAAGTTGTATATTTTTAATAAAAGGCACCTCTGACGGGGCACCTTTTATTTTCACTCTATTGTACACCATACTGAATATAACTTGGATCGTAGTATACCCATTGATTTGTCCCTAAGCAAAGCCATCCATCTTGCTTACTCCATACTCGATACGATTCACCATGATGTAACTGTCTTATAACATTTCCTTTTAATGATGGAGCATCACGCAAATTTACATTATCACCAGTAATAGTCGCCACATAATGTTTATACTGAATATAACTCGGATCATTATATACCCACTGATTTGTCCCTAAACAAAGCCATCCATCTTGTTCTCCCCAAACTTCATATGTTTCGCCACGATTCAATTGGCGAATTACACTAGACTGCAAAGATGGTCCACTTCTCAAATTCACATTATCTCCATTAATTATAGCAACTCCGTACACTGGAGTTGCATTATTAGGCGAAGAAACATTACCTCCACCACTTGATCCATTCCCTTGTAAAGCTTCTAATGAAACTGCAGCTGATACATCACAATTTCCTACACCTGAAATTTGTCCAGAATCTGTGTACTGCCATGCTGTCCACGCTGTCCATCCACCAGCATCAGCAGGAGGTGTACTCGAGTATCTAGCAATCCAAAGCGGAATATCGCTTAATCCGCTAATTCCGAACTCGTTAATATACCAAACTCCTGTATATAACATTACATCTTTTCCAGTAGCCTGTTTCACATAATTTATGAAGCTCCTTGCCCAATTGGATATAGCGCTACCAGTTAAATTACTATCACTCGGATCTTTTGGTGATTCTAAATCCAGAACTGGCATTAAGTCTGTCTGGTTATTTTGTAATATACTCACAAAATATTTCGCCTCTGAAATTGCATCATTTTGTTCTGGGCGTGCAAAATGGTATGCACCAATTAATACATTCGCATTTCGGGCTGCTTGTACATTTTTAGTAAAAGTAGGATCAATGTAATTTACACCTTCTGTCGCTTTTGCATACGCTGCTGGAATTCCAGATGCCTTCACTGCATTCCAATCAATATTCCCTTCCCAATGAGACACATCAATAAACGTAACATTTGAACTTGATCTGTTTTGCATATAAAATCTCCTATCAATTTTTTTACTTCGTATACATACAATATGTACAAGTTTCATAAGAGGACACGACATTTATGCTACAGAAACAAAGAGTAAATATATTTTGTATACAAAATAAAAAAGACCTTGTATTTACAAGGCCTTTTGCAAACTCCCTTTATTTTGTAACAAGTACATATTATAATACAAACCTTGCTCACTCAGTAATTCTTGATGTGTTCCTCTTTCTACTATCTCTCCATCATGCATCACAAAAATTTGATCTGCATCTTGAATTGTAGATAACCTATGCGCAATAGCTATCGTCGTTCTACCTTTTCGCATTTGTTGCAACGCTGTTTGAATAGCCTCTTCTGTTTCTGTATCGATATTAGCTGTTGCTTCATCTAATACTAATACTTTCGGATTCGTTGCAATCGTTCTAGCAAAAGCAATTAATTGCCGTTGACCGCTTGAAAATGCTGCTCCTCTTTCTACTACTTCTGTTTCATACTGATCTGGTAACTTTTCAATAAACGTATTCGCTTGAACAAATCGAGCAGCTTCTTTTACTTCTTCATCCGTAATTTCTTCATTATACATACGAATATTTTGCTTTACATTTCCAGCAAATAAAAATGCATCTTGCAATACGAGTCCTATTTTCTTTCTAATTTCTCGTTCTTCAAATTTTTCTAAACCTACACCGTCTATTACAATATTTCCAGACTTAATATTATAAAATCGCATTAACAAATTCATAATCGTACTTTTTCCGCTACCAGTATGCCCAACAAAAGCAACCGTTTGCCCTTGTTTCACGTGAAATGATACATTTTTTAAAACGTCACGCTTTCCATCATACGAAAAAGTAACATTTTTAAATTCAATCTCTCCATCCACTACTTGAGGATTCTCATTTCCTTTTTGAACTGGTGCTAAATCTTTTTCATCCATTAAATGAAATACACGTGATGATGAAACAAGTGCCTGTTGGAAAAAGGACAATTTCATCATCATCTCATTTACAGGTTGGAAGAAACGATGTATATAGTTAACAAAAGCATATAAAACTCCTACTTCAACAGGGCTCTTTAAAGCATCAATCCCAAATAAACCTAGTACTAACGCAATAGCTACAATATGTACTAAATCTGTAGCTGGTCGTAAAAGTAATGCGTCTAACTTCAACGTACGTCGTCCTGCACTATAATGTTTATTATTCACTTCTTCAAACTCTTTTCTCATACGTTTTTCTTGTCTGAACACTTGAACAATATTCATTCCTTGTATGGACTCGTTCAACTTTGCATTTAACACGCTTAGTTGATTACGTACTTCTAAATAAAAAGCTGCACTTTTCCGGCGATATAATACCATAATCGCAAACATTATCGGAATTAATACGAGAGAAAATAACGCTAATTTTACATCTAATAAAAACATCGCTATTAAAATACCTACTAAAAAGACTACATTTTTCACAAATGTTGATAATACACTCACATAAAAATCTTTAATCGCTTCCGTATCATTCGTTATGCGCGATACGAGCGTACCAATTGGCGTACGGTCAAAGAAACTTAATGACAGTTTTTGAACATGTTCATATACTTCAACTCGCATATCTTGAACAATCTTAAAAGCAATGTTCTGAAAGTACAATAGATTTAAATACGTAAATAATACTTTTAATAAATGAGCAACTATGTAAATTACAAATAAAGTAACGAGCGCTGATCGTTCAAAATCCCGCGGTACTAGGTGTTCATCGAGGAATTGTTTAATTAAAAAAGGCCCCATCATTTCCGTTACTGTCGCACCAACTAAAAAGATAAATGCTAAAGATAGCAACCCTTTATATGGCTTCATATAAGAAAGCAATCTACTTAAATCACTTCGCTTCTTCTCTACCATCATACGCCTCCTTTCTCGACTAAAGCTTCTAATTGCTGGCTTTCATACATTTCCTTATACCAGCCGTTTTCCTTCATTAATTCCTCATGTGTACCTCTTTGTACAATTCTACCTTCATCAACAACAAGAATAAGATTGGCATGCTGAATTGCACTTAATCGGTGTGCAGTAATAATCGTCGTTTTCCCTGCTCTTTCCCTCTTTAAGGCACTTAAAATTGTCTCTTCTGTTTTTGCATCTACCGCTGATAAACAATCATCCAAAATTAAAATTTCAGCATTTGTTAATAAAGCACGAGCAATAGAGATTCGCTGTTTTTGACCACCAGATAACGAAACGCCTCTTTCCCCTACTACTGTTTCATATCCTTCTGAAAATTGGAGGATATCATTATGAATACAAGCAATATCTGCAGCTTGGGTAATTTCATTATATGTAGCATCCGCCTTTCCAAAAGCAATATTCTCACCAATACTTGCTGAAAATAAAAAATGATCTTGTGGCACATATGAAATAGCAGAACGGACACCATGAAGTGTTAAATCTCGAATATCTCGCCCCCCAACTTTTAATTCACCATTAAAATGATCATACTCACGGATTAAACATTTTAATAAAGTCGTTTTCCCTGCACCTGTACGTCCTACAACTCCTAGCGTTTCGCCCTTCTTCAAATCAAAGTGAATATCGTTTAAATGTAACAGTTCATTTTTCTTATACGAAAATGAATCAACGGCAAACGAAACATTACCGCTCGCTATCGTATGTACAGCATCTTCTCTATTTACTACATCTGATTTTTGTGAAAGAATTTTTTCTACACGGTCATATGAAGCACGCCCACGCTCCATAATATTGAACAACCATCCAAACGCTAACATTGGCCAAACGAGGGTACCTAAATATGTCGTAAATGTAACGAGATCACCTACTGTTAATTCACCTCTTACAACTAATACCGATCCGTAACATACTGCAATTAAAAAAGAAAATCCAACGATAAAAGCGATTGTCGGATCAAATAACGAATCAATACGTGCAACTAACACATTTTTATGCACAACATCTTCTGATTTTTTTCGAAACGCCTGCAAATCTTCTTTCTCTTGTCCAAGCGATCGAATCACTTTCATTCCACTCATACTCTCTTGCACTTTATCATTAATTTCCGAAAACGATTGCTGTGCTTTATGAAACCTTTTATGTAATAACGTTCCATAATAATTTGTCGAAATGGCTACAATCGGCATCGGAATTAAACTTAACAATGTTAACTTCCAATTAATTGTAAAACCCATCGCTACGAGTACACATCCCCCAACAGCTAATGAATCAACAAGCGTTAAAACACCCGCTCCAGCAGTTTGCTGGATCGCTTGAATATCATTGGTCGCATGTGCCATTAAATCACCTGTTCGATTTGACTGATAGAAAGATGGACTCATCTTTGTAAAATGTTCATATAAATTTTTTCGTAATTGGCGAGCTAATTTTAACGAAGACCCGAAAATCATAATACGCCATATGTAACGTAATATGTACATCGTAATACCTACAATTACTAATAGTACAACCCAATTTAGTAACTTATTGGTCGTCAATGTTCCATCATTAATTTCATCTACAACGATTCCAATTACTTTTGGTGCTACAAGTTCTAAAAGTGCAACGCCAAATAATAAAATAATTCCGGTTATGTACGCTCGTTTTTCTTGTTTAAAAAACCACGCTAAATTCATAAACACTTTCATTTTTTTCCTCCTCCCTTAAAATGAGCGATGTTTTCAGTTTACCAAAAATACAGAATTTTTAAAAGTTTTAAAAACTGTAACTAACAAAAAGAAAGACACTCTTAGTGAGTGTCTTTTAGCGCTTATTTCATTTGTTGCTTGTTCATCGCGCTCATCATTTGATTGATTTTCTTTTGGGAAGGTTTTTGTCCCATTTGCATCATCATCATTTTTAACATTTGTTCGTTAATTGGTGGATTTTTTTGTAAGTAATTCATCATGTATTTGCGGGCAATGAAAAATCCTAACGCCACGCCTGCTACTAGTGCTACTACGCCCACTAGAATACCTAACCAAATTGGCATATATTTTCCTCCTTCATGTTGTCTACCTTACAGTGTACTAAAACCTTTTCAATAAGACAAGATACAATTCGACATTTTTTACACATATGTTCGTACTTGTTTTAGAGGATTCAGCCATCCGTACTTTGTATTTTCATAATCCATAGCTAAAAATGTTAATTCACACTTTCTTAACACCTCAAAGAAAGTCGTTTCCATAGAGACATTTCCAGAGGTATTCATACGAATATAGTGCGGTTTCACCATTATTTCACCGTACTCCGCTCCCGTATAAAGTGTATGTGTATGATGTGTTCTATCATATTTACCAAGAACGCGCAAAGCTTGTTCTAATTTATGATGAATTTTCATTACTTGCAATGGTTTCGTTATATACATCATTTGTTTATATAACACTTTTTTCTCCGAAAGGGACCCAGATTCTGAAAATCGAGCAAATAAATCAAAAAACAAATATTCACGACCAAAATAAGATTTCGCAATATCCTCTTGAATTAAATACAATTCATACGTTTTCATTTTTCCCCTCCCAATCTGGACAACCTTTTCTCTTCATTATATATAAGAAAATTTGCAATGATTGTCTGACTGTGGAGAGATAAAAAACTTTTTCTGTCGAAAAAACTCATTTACATAGAAAAATCTCTCCATGCCGGAGAGATTTTTCTGAAATCATTAAAGCATTTCTTTTACTTTACGAACAACGTTCTCTACAGTAAATCCATACTCTTCCATAATCTTCTCACCAGGAGCAGAAGCACCGAATGTATCGATACCTAACACATCTCCTTCAAGACCTACGTAACGGTGCCATCCGAATGTAGCACCCATTTCAATTGCGAAACGTTTTGTTACTGCTTTTGGTAATACAGATTCTTTGTACTCTGCAGTTTGAGCTTCAAAACGATCCATAGATGGCATGCTGACAACAGCTGCGTCAACGCCGTCTGTTGCTAATGCTTTTTGAGCTTCAACAGCTAGGCTTACTTCAGATCCAGTTGCAAGTAAGATAACATCAGCCGTTTCTTTCTTGCTTGCAGAAACTACATATGCACCTTTTGCTACTTTTTCATAGGTATCATCTTTTGCACCTTCTAATGTTGGAAGGTCTTGACGAGTTAATACTAAAGCAGTTGGTTTGTTTGTAGATTCTAAAGCCAGTCTCCAAGCTGCAACAGATTCGTTACCATCAGCTGGACGGATAACAGAAACGTTCGGCATTGCACGAAGCGCTGCTAATTGCTCGACTGGTTCATGTGTTGGACCATCTTCACCAACAGCGATACTGTCATGTGTGAATACATACGTTACTGGCAATTGCATTAATGCTGCAAGGCGAATTGCTGGACGTAAGTAATCAGAGAATACGAAGAACGTACCACCGTAAGTTTTTAAACCGCCATGTAGTGCAATACCGTTCATTGCTGCACCCATTGCGAACTCACGTACACCGTACCAAATGTTTTTACCGCTGTAATCGTCTCTTGTAAAGTCTTTTTCGTTATTCATGTATGTTTTGTTAGAACCAGCAAGGTCAGCAGATCCACCGAAGAATGATGGTACAGATTCTGCAATTGCATTAATTACAGCACCAGAAGAATTACGAGTTGCTGCTTTTGATCCTAATTCATAAGTTGGTAAGTTTTGCTCCCAACCTTCTGGAAGTTGACCGTTCATTGCTGCTTGGAATTCGTTTGCTAATTCTGGGTATGCTTGTGCATATTCACCTAGCATAGTGTTCCACTCTGCTTGCGTAGTTTCACCAACATCTTGTACTGCTTTACGGAAGTTGTCGTACACCTCTTCTGCTACGTGGAAATCTTGCGCAGCAGTCCAAGCATATGCTTCTTTCGTTAATTTTGTTTCTTCTACACCAAGTGGAGAACCATGTGAAGCTGATTTTCCTGATTTGTTTGGAGAACCGAAACCAATTGTCGTTCTTACTTCAATTAGCGTTGGGCGTTTTTCGTCAGCTTTCGCTTCTTCAATTGCTTTCGCAATTGCTTCAATATCGTTTCCATCCTCAACACGGATTACTTGCCATCCGTATGCTTTGTAACGATCTTCTACACTTTCAGAGAATGAACGATTTAAATCGCCATCTAATGAAATATCGTTTGAATCATAAAGCACAACAAGGCGACCTAATTGTAAATGAGCAGCTAATGAAGATGCTTCAGCAGAAACGCCTTCCATTAAATCTCCATCACCACAAATAGCGTATGTATAATGATCTACTACATTATACGCATCACGGTTATATTTAGCAGCTAAATGCCTTTCAGCCATTGCCATACCTACAGCAGTTGCAATACCTTGTCCAAGTGGACCAGTCGTTGCATCTACACCAGCTGTATGACCGTACTCAGGATGTCCTGGAGTTTTGCTTCCCCATTGACGGAAGTTCTTTAAGTCATCCATTGTTACATCATAACCAGATAGGTGAAGTAGGCTGTATAATAACATTGAACCATGACCTGCAGATAATACGAAACGATCACGGTTAAACCACGTTGGGTTATTTGGATTGTGTTTCATAAATTGAGTCCATAATGTATAAGCCATTGGTGCTGCACCCATTGGCATTCCTGGGTGACCAGAGTTTGCTTTTTCAATCGCATCGATGGATAATGTGCGAATCGTGTTGATAGAAAGTTGTTCGATTGAATGTGACATGCTATTCTTCCCTTCGCTTATATTAGTAAACGTTTTATACATTTATATGATAGCTTCCCACGCAAGATTATACAACATGTATCGACAAATATGTTGATATTTTTTTGATTTTTTATAAAAAAATCAATGTTTCCGGGAATGTATGGGTATTCAATATGACATACTTTTTCATTATTTTTATTTTAAAAAGAAAGGGAATTATCTGTATATTTATACAAATTTCTTTTCTATACTTACTTTTTTCATTATGTTTTTAAAAACATAAAAAAGCATCTAACTTCGATGCTTTTCAAATAAGTTAAACAATCCGTTTCCGAATCGAACTTGAAATCAAATCAATTATAATTACCATTAAAATGATACCTAATAAAATAATCCCAACACGAGACCAATTCCGTGAACTCAGCGCAAAAATTAACGGTGTACCAATCCCCCCTGCTCCAATAACACCTAATATCGCAGCGGACCTTACATTAATTTCAAATCTGTATAACGTATACGATAGAAAATCCGGTAACACTTGTGGTAACACTGCATACCAAAGTATTTGAAATCGATTTGCCCCTGTTGCTAGTAACGCTTCCGTCGGTCCTTTATCTATGTTTTCAATTCCTTCTGAATATAGTTTCCCTAACATTCCAATAGAATGTAATCCTAGAGCTAATACTCCTGCAAAAGAGCCTGGTCCAACAGCTTTTATAAATAAAAGAGCCATAACTAATTCAGGAAACGTACGAACAAAACTAAGTACAAATTTCCCAGATCCTGAAGTTAATTTTCCACTACTCATATTCGTTGCCGCCCAAAAGGCAAACGGAACAGATAAAAATGCAGAAATAAATGTTCCTAATATTGCAATTGCCAACGTATCAATTAATCCATGTAATAAATCTTCACCATCTGGCAAAGATACATACGACCAGTCTGGATTCAATATCCCTGTCATAATTGCTTTCGTGATTTCTCCCGTCGTTTCCTTTATTCCCTCTAGTGGTACTCCTGAAAAGGCCCAAACATAAACAAATGTAATTGCTATAAAAATAACCCAGCGATATATACTCGGTTTCTTCGGTTTTGGTACGATTATAGTCGTTTTACTCATTATAATTTCTCCCGCAACAATGTACTTACATAATCAATTACCAATACAACAACAAGAGTATAGATGATAATAGATGCAGTTTGTTGATATTGTAAAAATCCAAGTGTACGATCATAATATAGTCCAATACCACCTGCTCCTACTAAACCTAGGACAGCCGCTGCACGTACATTCACCTCAAATGTATATAGTACATAGGAAACAAAGTGTGCTTTTACTTGTGGAATGACTCCATAAACAATCCATTGCACCTTAGTAGCCCCTACAGCTGTCATCGCTTCTAATGGGCCAGGGTCAATTGATTCAATTGATTCATACAACAATTTCGCTACAAGTCCAATTGAAAAAAAAGTAAGAGCCAAAATACCTGGAAGTGGCCCAATTCCAAAAATCGCTACGAAAATAGCCGCCAATAATAAATCTGGTATCGTTCGTATAAAATTTAAAATCATTCGAGCTAGACTGTATAAAAATGTGTTAGTAAACACATTACTTGCTGCAAACAATGCAAGTGGAATAGCTAAAATCGCTCCTAAGGTCGTCCCAATAATCGCCATACGTATTGTATCTAACATCGCTGTTGTAATAACTTGAAAATAACTCCAATCAGGTGGCACCATTTCTTTCAATAGATCTACCATATTAGGAAAACCGTCTACCAGTTTTGAAAATGATGCATCTACTTGTACACTACTACTCCACAGCATTAAAATAACTAAAATAAACGTTAACATATGTTTCAATTTACTCGGCGGCTTCGGTATTTCATTTGAATATATCGTCACGTCATTCATTTTACTACCACCTCTAATAATTCGCTTTTCTGAGCAACGTCCCCATAAATTTCAGCAAATTTTTCATCCGTTGCTTCTTCTACTAAACCGTCAAAAACAATTTCTCCTGCATGTAATCCGATAATGCGTGTCGCATATTGTCTAGCCAAATCAATAGAATGTAAATTTACAATTGTCGTGATTCCAAAATCTTCATTAATTTTTTTCAAATCATCTAGCACTTGCTTTGTCGTAAGTGGATCTAACGATGCAACAGGCTCATCTGCCAATATGATTTTTGCTTCTTGTGCCAATGCTCTAGCTATCGATACACGTTGCTGTTGTCCTCCTGATAATTCATCAGCACGTGCATATGCTTTTTCTAAAATATTCACTCTTTTTAACGCTTGAAATGCGAGCTCCACATCTTCTTTCGGAAACAAACCTAACGTTGTACGTAATGTGGAATGATATCCAACACGACCAGCTAATACATTTTTTAATACTGTTGATCGCTTTACAAGGTTAAAACTTTGGAAGATCATACCGATATCCCGGCGCATACGCCTTAATCCTTTTCCTTTCGCAGCAGTAATAGACTCACCTTCAATAATGATTTCTCCTTCGGTAATCTCATGAAGACGATTTACGGATCTGAGAAGTGTAGATTTTCCAGCTCCGGATAATCCGACCATTACAATAAACTCACCTTTTTGAATCTTTAAATTTATATTATTCAATCCCTTTGTTCCATTCGGATACATTTTGGAAACATTTCGAAACTCTATCACACATCTTACCTACTTTCAATGTATTATCAATAACTAAAAAACGGCAAACTAACTGAAATCTCACACCTTCCAGCTAGCCGCCACTTCACTATGTATTATTGCGTCTTCACTGTCTTTCCATATTCACGAACAATATCAAATTTACTATCATCAGATTTAATATATCCTTCATGAGAATATACTTCTTTAATGATTTTACGGCCTTCCTCATTTTTTCCAATTTCAATGAAAGCATCTTGTAATTTCTTGCTCCACTCTGCATCTAAATCAGAACGTACAGAAATTGTATCGTTCGGAATTTTCTCAGTAAATTTCACTATTTTCGTTTGATCAAATATATTCGGATAATCTTTTTTTACAATATTACGAGCATCTTGGAATACAACAGCTGCATCTACATCACCATTTAAAAGTGCAATAAGTGACTGATCATGGCCTTTTAATGTAACAGGTTTCACATCCTTTAGCGGATCAATTCCCTCTTTTAATAGAACAGCTGCAGGCCATACATATCCTGCTGATGATGTTACATCTTGATAACCAATTTTTTTACCTTTTAAATCTTTTAC
The DNA here is from genome assembly GCF_038006445.1 of Bacillus sp. FSL K6-1218. NCBI lineage: Bacteria > Bacillati > Bacillota > Bacilli > Caryophanales > Bacillaceae > Bacillus > Bacillus sp. FSL K6-1218. The sequence continues at coordinate 3,712,286 of NZ_JBBOVE010000001.1, forward strand.
ACTATTTATATTAGAGTCTTTTTTAACAACAAACTCAGATTTATAATAGTCTACTAAATCTTTTGTAGGAGCTCCTGTTTCATCCTCTACTCCAAAACGTTGTGCTTGCAAAATTACATTTGCAGCCTTCTTTTCATGTGCTAATACGTACGCTGTTGGCGGTAAAAATCCTACATCTACTTGTTTAGATGCCATCGCTTCTACAATTGTATTGTAGTTAGTTGAAATACTAACTTTTACCGGAATATTTAATTTATCGCTTAATAGCTTTTCCAATGGTTTTGCCTTTGCCTCTAACGTATCCGCATTTTGAGAAGGAACAAATTGAACATTTAAGGTCTTTGGTACATAACCTTTTTTCGTATCTTCATTTTTACTTGCACTTGACTCTTTCGTCCCGCAGCCACTTAATAATCCCGCCGCTAGTACAACTGTTGTACTCATTGCAAAAACTTTTTTCAACATATTAATGCCTCCATTTTTCTTGTTATAAAATAACCTTCCGTAAACATGAAGAAATATATCACATATTTTGATACACAATTGGTTATTTACAGAATCTTTACACATTCTATACATTCACATCAAAATTCACTTCACATATTTGATATGATTAATTGGAAGATAACAATAGAAAAGGTGAGTCATATTGGAACAAAATCAAACTGTAACTTTAAACATCTTATTAACAAGCGATATACATGGCACTGTTTATCCCATTCACTACCAAGATAACTCCCCAGCAGAACTTGGTTTAGCTAAAATTTCTACTCTTATAAAAAAAGAACGTTCCCAAAATACAAACGTTCTTTTAATTGATAATGGCGACTTTATTCAAGGAACACCATTTACTTATCATTACGTTACATACGAAAAAAACAAAAAAAATCCAATGTCCTTATTAGCGAATTACTTACAGTATGACGCTGCAATTATCGGCAATCATGAATTTAATTACGGGATGGATATATTAAATAATGCTGTGACTACTGCGAACTTCCCGTACCTATCAGCAAACATTTTAGATAAAAACATAAAAAAACCCTATTTCGGAAAACCTTATTTAATCAAACAGATTGAATCCAATATAAAAATTGCTATTTTAGGGGTAACAACACATTACATCCCAAATTGGGAACAGGCCCATCACATTAAAGATTTACTATTTGAAGATGCATTAAAGACTACAAAAAAATGGGTTTCTTATATTCGCGAACATGAGAAACCCGATTTATTAGTCGTAGCCTATCACGGTGGATTTGAAAGAGATTTACAAACCGGGGAACCGACTGAAGTGTTAACAGGTGAAAACCAAGGATATGCAATGTGCCATGAAATTGAAGGCATAGATCTTTTACTAACAGGTCATCAACACCGAGAAATTTCTCACACAATGGCTAACGGTGTAACAATTTTACAGACCGGATGCAATGGACACTCAGTCGGAAAAGTAAAAGTAACATTCGAAAAAACGAAACATAAATGGGTGAAAAAAGAGAGTTGTTCTGAATTATTATCTGTACAAGGAGTTGAGGCGGACCAAGATGTACTTTCATTGGTAGCCGATTACGAAGAGAAAACACAAAGGTGGCTTGATCAACCTATTGGAATCATTCAGGGGGACATGCAAATTTCTGATGCTATGCAAACTCGTTTGCATGATCATCCTTTTATCGAATTCATAAATAAAATACAGATGGATATAGCTAATGTATCAATTTCTTGTACAAGTTTGTTCCATAATACATCTCCAGGTTTCCCTGAACATGTAACAATGCGTGATATCGTTTCTAATTATATTTATCCAAACACATTAAAAGTAATTAGAATAACTGGAGCAGATATAAAAAATGCTCTTGAACTCTCTGCTTCTTATTTCACATTAAAAACAGATGGATCCATCACCGTAAGTCCTACCTACATAGAACCAAAGCCACAACATTATAATTATGATATGTGGGAAGGGATTTCATACGTATTAAACATTTCAAAACCAATTGGTGAAAGAGTAGAATCTTTACAGCATAACAGTGCTCCTCTTAATATGAATGAAGAATATGACGTTGTAATGAATAATTATCGTGCAAGTGGCGGGGGAAATTTCTTTATGTTTCAAAGCAAACCGGTAGTAAAAGATATACCCACAGATATGTCTGAACTTATCGCTAATTATATATTGGAACATAGAACGATAGAAGCAACAGTTAATAACAACTGGAAAGTTATTAAATGACGATTTTTACAAATAAAAAAGATGGGCTTCGCCCATCTTTTAATTTAATTTTGCATTATCTTGCTTTTTTAAAGCTTTTAATTTCGTCGGTGTAACATCTGTACCTTCTTCGTTAACAACTTTAATACCTTTAAGTTCGTTTAACATATTTTGACGAAATCCTTTTAAATATTGTTCACGTAGCGATTGACGCTCACGTTGCTCTTCTTCAGTTAAACCTTCAGCTTTTGCTTTTTTCGCTAAGAAGTTAATGCGTTCAACGAGTTCGTGATTAATCATCTCGAATCCCCCTTCTAATCAAAACTGATTATTATCATACAATAGTTACTCTTCTTTATCAAGCAATTGCTTCGTATACTCTACATATCTACGATGTACAGTCGCCTTTGAAACATTATGACCAAATCCACGTAATGTTGCTGCAATTTCTTCAAACGTGAGTTCACTTTTTCGCAAACGTACAATTTCCTCAATTGGCACTTCTTTTTTCTCTCTTCCTACACTTAAATGACGATTTTTTAAATTATTTTCTGGACGATAACCTTTTTCTACTGCACGTTGCATACCTCGTTTAATTTTCAAATTATGAATCTTTCTTTGATATTCTTCAACAATACCAATAATATCTAATACCATCGAATCAGAATCCGACAATTGTAATTCACCATTATGTGTATGCGTATATACTTTTATGCCTTCTTTATGTAAACAATGCATTAATGCAATCTTCGCATTTCCTCTACCAAGGCGCGTTTCATCTTGTATAAGTAACACATCGATTTGTTCGTCTCGAATTGTATCCAACACCTCTAATATACCGTCACGTTCAATTGTATATCCACTAGCCTGCTCTTCAATCACCTTAGTAACATTCATTTGATAGCGCTCAGCTAAATGCAATAATTCATCTTTTTGACGTAATAATGATGTTTCTTGCGCTTCTTTCGTTGTACTTACACGTGCATAAATAATTGCATTCATTTTGAACCCCTCTTTCTCCCTATTATTTCCCTATAGTGTAACATAAATCCGCCATTTGTTCGAACTTATGTTTGTAGAATGTTTTTTCACATGTTATACTTATTAATAAGAAAAATGAAAGAAAACGAGGTGTTAGAAAACATGGAAAAGTTAACGAAACGCCAGCAAGACATTCTCGACTTTATTAAGCTAAAAGTACAAGAAAAAGGATATCCACCTTCCGTACGTGAAATTGGTCAAGCAGTCGGCCTCGCTTCTAGTTCTACAGTGCACGGACATTTATCACGATTAGAAGAAAAAGGATACATTCGACGCGATCCAACAAAACCACGTGCCATTGAAATTTTAGGTGAAGACCGAATGGATACGGAAACACAATCTGTTATTCAAGTTCCAATTGTCGGAAAAGTTACTGCTGGTTTACCAATTACAGCGGTCGAAAGCGTAGAGGAACATTTCCCACTTCCAGCTAGTATTGTTGCTGGAGCAGACCAAGTGTTCATGTTACGTATTTCTGGAGATAGTATGATTGAAGCTGGTATTTTCGATGGAGATTTAGTTGTTGTTCGCCAACAACAGTCTGCATATAATGGTGAAATTGTAGTCGCTTTAACAGAAGATAACGAAGCAACTGTTAAACGTTTCTATAAAGAAAAAGACCATTTCCGTCTACAACCAGAAAATTCTTCATTAGAACCTATCATTTTAAAACAAGTGTCAGTTATCGGGAAAGTAATTGGCGTATATCGTGATTTACATTAAAAATAATAAAAAGAAGATAATTACCTTATTTATATACGGTAATTATCTTCTTTTTTTGTATTTTGATAGATTTCCATGCATTCTATTTCTTATTAACGAGTTTCAATCGTCACATCTCCAGCAGCCGTTTTACCGCTAATCTTTTTACTACCATTTCCAATTGTTACATTTTTATTTTCTTCATTAAAAATTGTTACATCTCCGGCAGCACTTTGCCCAGTAATTACCGCATCTTGTGGTTTTTCCGATAAAGTAATATCTATATCTCCCGCAGTTGAACTTGCTTCTAGATTATACTGAGAATCATGATCTTGAATATTTATTTCCCCACTTGTTGTTTTTGCGGTCACTTTCCCTAATACCTTCTTAAAGTTCACCTCACCAGCTTTTGTCGATCCCTCCACAGTCTTAGCCGTTATTTGTTTCAACTCTACTTCTCCAGCAAGTGTTCTAACACTTACGCTATCACTTTTCACATCACTCATTTCGATTTGTCCAGCAGATGAATTTACTTTTACATCTTGGTAAGAGCGTTCGGGCACAAGGAGAGTCAATTTAGACGTTTGAAACCTAAAATCGTAAAAAGAAAAATCAAATGAAGCACCTTTTTCTCTTTCCCCAATAACTTTTAATGTGTCACCATCTTCTGCGATACGAATCTCTTGTTTACGTACATCTCCTGATTGCTTGATATAAAAAGAAGAGTCAGGAGATTTTTGGACAATAATATCCCCGGCATCTAACTTAACTTCTATATTTTTTAATGTTTCGTTTTTAATTACATTTTCTTTATCGCCTTTTTCAGCAGTTTGTACTGCTTTTTCATATGTTTGGGAAATTCCTATTACTCCAATAATGATACAAGCGATAGCGATTAAAAATAGTTTTTTCATCATTTATTCTCCTTTTATCATTTTGAAGTTCCATATTACATATCGTACACACAATCTCTTAAACCACTTTGTACTATAAAAAGCGATAATACATAACAATAAACCTACTCCAACAAACGTTATACTAACGAAAAGATCCAACCATATAAAAGTACCCATAAATACTTTTCCAATAACGAAAAATGGTGTTACTACACTTGCAATACCACCGATCCAAAAAGAAAATATAAAAGCAATAATTGCGACTAACGGGCCTAACACAATAATAAAATTAAACAAACTAAGTCCAATCGCTGCCATAACAGCTCTTGTCACATTTGAAGTCGATGGATTTTTTTTCATTTCATCGAAGCGATACATCGCAAGTAACTCTTTTGCGATTACTTTCGGAGAACCAAGGCCCTGAATTATTTCTGATTCAGTTTTCCCCTCTTCTAGTCCAAACTGAAAGTGCTCTTCATAATCCAATAAAATATCTTGCCTCTCTTCCTCTGGTAACTTTCTAAGATAACTTGATAATTCTTTAAGAAACCCTTCTTTACTCATCCCATTCCACCCCTTCAATAATTTCTTGTACCCCTTTCGCAAAATCACGCCATTCTGTTACTAACAAATGAAATTGCGTCTCCCCTTGCTCTGTTAATTGATAATATTTACGAGGTGGCCCTTCCGTAGATTCCTTTAAATACGTTTGAAAATACCCTTCTTTCGTCAAACGACGTAACAAAGGATATACTGACCCTTCCGATATTAAAAATTTATTAGAAATTTGCTGAACAAGTTCATAACCGTAACTATCTTTACGTTTTACAAGTGCTAATACACAAAGTTCAAGCACACCTTTTTTAAACTGAACGTTCAAGTGCCATCCTCCTTCCCTATCTTAGTACTGTTCAATACACGGTACCTGTTTTATCCATAATATACCACTTAGTATTATTTATTGCAAGGTACTAAACTATATTTATTCCCTAAATTTAGAAAATGAACTAACGAACCCCTGAATAAGACTGTGCTATAAACTAAGTATCATTCAAGGTTTCATTTCATTTACATTAACATTAGACTTCATTCACTCTTTCCTCTTGAAGAATCCACCACAGCCTTATTCACTATAGCTAATGAGAAAAAGCCCCAATACTTATCGGTATTAGGGCTTTTTCTCATTATTATATATTAATCGAATTCCTATTTGAGAACCTGCATACGTGAAAAATACTTTAATATCATATTTTATTTCTCATCCCCGTTTCCCAATATTTTCCGCTTAACATCTGATAAATCCTTCGACAACGAACTAAATGCTTTTGCTTGTTCTTCAATGACCTGTTGATTTTTTTCAATAACTTTTTGATATTGTTCTTCGCGCTGTTCATTCTTTTTTTGCGTAGTAAACAGCATCCACACAAATAAAGCTGCGAATGCTCCTTGTTGAATCATTGAATTGAAGATTTGTTCTTCCATCGTTCTCATCTCCTTTTCAAAAATCAAAGAGAATCATACGAGTGATCCTACTCTCATATCCTTATCTCACATTAAAATGTTCTTCTTTTACCCATGTGTTTTGCCCAATATCAATGTAACCATCTTTTCTCGCGAAAACGCCATATGGATAAGATCCATCCACATTTCCTTTATAATTTCCATTTGGACCATCATATGTGTTAATGCCATAACCTGCGGGATATTTTGAGTAAGCATGGAACCACTCTACTTCAAAGTGTTCTTCTTTCGCCCACGCTTCCCAACCTAGACACAACATATTTTCATTCCCACCATACCAAGCAGCATCTATAATTAAATATGGCATTTTCGTATTAATGACATGACCTGTGAACCAAGCATCTTTTCCAGGACCACTATATAAATTGATACCCCATCCTTCTGGGTATTTAGATGTTGCAATTCCCAGTCCTTTTGGTTGTAGTGGTTTATTATTACCTTCATTAAATGCTTTGTTTATCTTCTCAATGAATTGATCCACTCTTCCTTCATCGAGCATTCGGTGTGGGCAATGCTTTCCACTCCACGATTTATGTGTACGTACATTACTAATCGGTATATTGAATTGTTTCATTAACTGAGCAATAACAATTGCTGCATTATCTTCCGCCTTGTAATATCTATCCCCACCGCTTAGAGAATAGCAAATTTCCACTCCGATAGATTTACGATTACCATTTCCGTTACCATCACCTGCATGCCAAGCATTACGATCAAACGGAATACCTTGTACTGCTTCTTTGTCATCTACTGCAACATGAAACGACACTGAATTATTATTCCCAATCATATACGATATCTCATTTTCTGCTGATGCATCATTGTACGTATTATGTACTGTGATGAATTCTGGTGTCATTGTATTGGGACACTTTATACCATATTTACTTGGATCCACTAATTTTTTTCTAATTTCCATTACTGATTATCTCCTTTTTTTATTTTTTATCATTTAAAATTCCACTGAATTATTAAGTACATCTAGAAACTAAATACTCAGACAGGCCATATTCTATATAATGGGTTATGGTCCTCACATTCAAAAAAAGAAAAAGAGCAACTTTTTACATCAGTTGCTCTTTCAAAAATCGCACCCTATATTCCACCCAGCATTTTACAGATACTATTCTCATCTCAAGAGGTATGATAACAAGTTTTTTCATCCTACTTAATACATGCTGATTTAAAGATATTATCTTACATTAAAATGCTCTTCTTTTGCCCATGTGTTTTGTCCAATATCAATGTAACCATCTTTTCTCGCGAAAACGCCATATGGATAAGATCCATCCACATTTCCTTTATAATTTCCATTTGGACCATCATATGTGTTAATACCATAACCTGCTGGATATTTTGAATAAGCATGGAACCACTGCACTTCAAAGTGTTCTTCTTTTGCCCAGGCTTCCCAACCTAAGCAAAGCATATTTTCATTCCCGCCATACCAAGCAGCATCTATAATTAAATATGGCATTTTTGTATTAATGACATGACCTGTAAACCAAGCATCTTTTCCAGGACCACTATATAAATTGATGCCCCATCCTTCTGGGTATTTAGACATTGCAATTCCCAGCCCTTTTGGTTGTAGTGGTTTATCAGAAGGGTCAGTTGTACCACCACCGTCTCCTTTTCCTAAGTAGTCTAATGGATTCACAGCATTACTCTTATTGATGTTCCAAGACCCTTTATGCAATTCAAAATGTAGATGTTGACCAGTAACTTCTCCTGTGCTACCCATAACTCCAATAGTTTGTCCTTGCGTAACATAATCACCTTCTTTCACCGTTCGAGAACCGCTACGCATATGGGCATATACTGTTTCCCATGTAACCCCATCAATAGTGTGCACAATCATAATACATTCACCATAACTGGATGAAATATAAGAACGACTAACTCGTCCGCTAGCTGCTGCATAAATTGGATGATAGCCCGATTCAGCAAGATCTATCCCATGATGATCTGGTCTGCTCCCCCGAAAGCCACTTGTTACTCTCGTTGTATCTGTTGGATAAATAAATTTTGCCATAATAATCTTCCTTTCTATTCATACGTAATATAAAAAGGCACTTAAAAAAGCACCCTTTTATATTTTTTCTATATATTAAAATTTATAATTTAAAATCAAATAATAAAAAACCTTTGTTATTACCTTACATTAAAATGTTCTTCTTTTACCCATGTGTTTTGTCCAATATCAATGTAACCATCTTTTCTCGCAAAAACACCATATGGATAAGATCCATCCACATTTCCTTTATAATTTCCATTTGGACCATCATATGTGTTAATACCATAACCTGCTGGATATTTTGAGTAAGCATGGAACCACTGCACTTCAAAGTGTTCTTCTTTCGCCCAGGCTTCCCAACCTAAGCAAAGCATATTTTCATTCCCGCCATACCAAGCAGCATCTATAATTAAATATGGCATTTTTGTATTAATGACATGACCTGTGAACCAAGCATCTTTTCCAGGGCCACTATATAAATTGATGCCCCATCCTTCTGGGTATTTAGACGTTGCAATTCCCAGTCCTTTTGGTTGTAACGGCTTATTGTCACCACCACCAGTTCCTTCATCAAAATCTACATATTGTTTAACAATTTCAGAGTAGAAGAAATTCCCCCCGTTTTTATATCGATAACCTCCATTGTAGGCAACAGCGATAGGGTGACTATATTTCACCATAGCACCAGTTGTATTTCCGAGTGATGGCGCAACAACTGTTTTAGAATACAAATCTGCTACCGGTAATGAATGCTGTTTATTGTTAGAAGCTAACCAGCGAAGGTAAGCTCGTCCAAAATTATACGATTGAACAATGGCACTTAAATCTGTAATACCATTTTTCTTTGCATCATCAAAAGCTCCCTTTAAATGCTTTACTCCGTAATAAATTGAATCCTTAGGATTTTTAATTGTATTCATTGGCCAACCTTGTGATTCACTGGACTGCATAATATCGGGTGTTGTTTCAGAGTTCCCTCCACTTTCCACCATAATAATTCCAAGTACGTAAGGAACTAACTCAGGTACTCCTTGTGCGGAACATTCACTTTCTACCATTGATTGCCAACGTAACACTTGTTGTGGCAAATTCTTTGTTTTGACTGAAGCAGCTAATAAATTCATCATTAAACATCTCCTTATTTGCTATTATTTTCGCCTGTAAACCTACTACTTTACTAAATATAACCGGAAGCCAAATGCCCATTTATCTATAAAATCACTTCACGTTACTCACCTTCTTTCACAACAAAAAGAGCAACCATAAAAATAGTTGCCCTTTCGTCGAAATCTTATATTACTACTATAAATCACTTTTTCAATACTTTCTGTACACTGCATGTATCCTACAAAAAGGTAACATTAAAACCCATCTAAAAACTTGACAATCTTTCTTATTTCAGCATGTTTTCGGCGAATATAGCCTGTACTATAATGTAATTCAAACGCTATTTGTTCTAAAGTCATTCCATCAACATATTTCATTTTAAGTATTTGATGATCCAGTCCTGTAAATTTATTAATTAAAAGCTTTAAATCATACTCTTCATTCATCTTATAAGCTAATTCATATTCAATTACTTCAATTCGTCCTTCTACCTTAGCCCCTTCCGATTCAGCGGTTAATCGTACATTTTGCAAATCACCACTAATCCAACGCTTCAATTCGGCTTTTGATTTATCTAAGTTGTATTCTAAATAAGTAATTTCTTCTTCTAACTTCTTATAATCTTTGAGCCATTCGAACACTTACCGATTCACCCACTTTCGTTCTTTTTACAAAGTCTCTTAATACTAATTTAATAGAATGAATATGCTTATTAACTTTTTCAATCTTTATTACTTGTAAATTATCTTTCATTTTATAAACACAACCCTTTCCTAACATTTTTTACCCTCTATTGATAAGTTCCTTACATCTTTAGAATTCAGATATTGTAATTAATTCCTGAATCCTTTTGAAAAAACTTCTAACAGTTCCCATAGAACTTTAAGAAATAAACTGAAATTACAAATGGTTCATACTTGATCCAAACATTCACTAATATCTTTATAATACTGTTCACTATGCATCGGGAATCTTTAAAGAATATAAATGTATTATTTTTTATTAAGGTAATATATTTCAAAATAACAAAATCATCTAACGTTTTTTCTTATGACCTATATTTATTTAACACTTCTTGTAATCTCTCACGCTCTTCATCAATAGACTGCACAGTTTTTCTTTCCTCTTCTAGATTTGTTGATTCATCATCTTTATATAACCAATCGGGTACAATCTCTTTTCTATTTGAATACTTCCTACCTGTCCCGTTATATTTCTTTTTCTTGCTCATTTCAAAACGTCTATCTAGTATGGCCACATCAACTAATGTTTTAACTTCTTGCTCCTTCCAATTCCTCAATATAGCCTTAATGTAGTTCCATCTTGGCGCATTCTCATCAACGGCTTTATTAATTGCATGCTGAATTAACTCATCACTAAACAAATTACAAAAACTCCCCAACTCTGCAATTGCAATTTCACTTAACGGAATGCCCCTCCCCTTAATAAAGTTACAACTTACTTTAACCCTCTCATTGATGAATACACGAGATTCTAATTTATCCATATCATCATAATCATTAGTATTTCGTTTATTAGTAGTTAGTCTATTAGTATTTAGTAGTTTCTGATTTTCCTCATATGGCTTTACCACATCTTGGTTTTCCACTTGTGGCATGTTCCTTTGTGGCGTTTCGTAAATTTCCGTATCCCACCTTGTAATTTTTTTCGTATTCCCATCACGAACAGGATAACGTTTTACATAACCTAATTCTTTTAATTCCTTAAAACCTGTACGGAGCGAATCTTCTCCATCCTTAGCATGTCGAGCTAATTCGCTAATATGAAAAGTCCAATCGTCTGGTAATGTAAGCGCATAGGCTAAGATTCCTTTCGCTTTCCATGACAACCTTTCATCTTTTAAACCAGTATTATTTATAACGGAATAATTACTATCTTTTTTCACTCGAATAATCCCCATACTAGCCACCTCATAAATTCTCAAAAACGCTATTCAATGTTATACTTATCTAGAGATATTTTTTCTTATAGAATCCGCTGCAACGGATTCTTTTCTTATGCATTCATTCAAAACAATCATGCTATCCATATCTATTTTCTTCTAAACCTCTCTTATTCCTCAAATTCAACATCCACTTGAATTTCGATATTCATTGGAATTTCTTGTGTTATACGAATCACATTTTGACTCATTCCTTTTTGAATAAGCTTTCTAACCTGCTCTTTTGCATCTTCTTTTGTTTTAAATTCACTGACAGTTGGTAACCCTGCTAAACTGCTAGTAATTACTAAAATCTTTCTTTGCATGTTCTTTCCTCCTACTGAATGTCTGCCATATTTATTTGTGAGTTTTTAACTGTAATTTCTTCATTTAAAACAGTTGGAATTGAATATTCTTCATTAATAATTTGTATTGCTCTATCCAAATGATAACGTTTAATAGCTTTATAACTATTCACACCAAATTCCCGATGTAACTGACTATAAATATCTCTATATAACTTCCTTCTAAGGCCGATATCCTGATAAGAATTTGAATTTTTACCTCCCAATAACATAACACCTAACCTTTTTACAGCCCTTGTTATCTCTTCACACTCGATAGCATAAAGCGGCGTATTTTCTCGCAAACCCTTCACCTCAGACTTTATCTCTTGTATCTCCTGAGTATGTCCTTCTAACGCAGCAAATGTTAACTTTAAAACCCCCATTGGATCCTTTGGCACATTTTGTTGATTTTGTATATATTGCTTCATTCGTTTGAACTCTTTCATAAATTTAATTTTCATTCCAACCGCTTCTCTACTGGTATATCCCATAACAAGTAACGTGAATGCTTCTTCTGTTAAATCATATTTAGGGATTCGCCTGTTCTTTGAATTAAAATAAGTGGACTCGTGAAAATTTTCTCCTCCAAACTCTTCACCTACATATACAATTTGTTTTCGAACTTCCTTCAAAACGTCGAAGTGATTTTTTTTGAATATCTTCGCAATTACCAAACTATCCGTTACTACTTTGCCATTAACTTCAAATACTAATGAACTATGTACTGATGAGTCAGTTAATTGCCCCATCCTCATCTCCTCCTCACTACTAATTTTGGACTATCTTTATTGCATTGAGATAATTTCGCACTACGCATAATTCGTTACTTTCTTTTTACAAATTAACTAGTTATCGGAATTTAAATTAAATACTTTGATATGAACCCTCTTATTAAATCATCATTCAATAATTCGATTATAGGGTTACATTTTAAGTAAATCTCCTCCGATTTCAATTCGCTTCATTTTCTTCAAATTCAAAAAGATATTCCAAACTATGTTCTGGAAAAAAAGTTTTCTTAATTTCAAAAGCTTCATCATAATAAAAACGAAATTTACCATTTATTTTGTCGCTCACTGTTGCGTGGCGAAGTTTCAGATGCGAAGAAATTTGTGTAATCATAATTCTTTTTCTCGCCATCTCTGCACGCAAATTCGGATACATTGACTCACCACCTGTTTTTTTGTACGATATTGCGTTCATTTCCATTTAAATATAAACTCAATTTCGTATTTAGTCAACAAAAAACGCATTTTAATACTCATTTTCGTATACTTTTCTATTTACTAACAATTTTAGTTAGGTTATGATATATACAGAAATACGCAATATCGTATACATTTTAATAAGAAAGATGGTGAAAGTAATGAAAAAAGCAGAGGTTGTAACACGCTTAATAAAAGAAGCTGGCTATAGCAAAAGAGCCTTCGCCGAAAAAATAGGTCTCCCCCCCACAACACTGCAATCCATGTTATCAAGAGGGATTGGTAAAGCGTCTGTTGATAATGTCATAAAAGTTTGTAAGGGATTAGGAATCACTACTGATGATTTAGAAAGACTCGCAACTCAAGAGGACAATACTGTTAAAGAAGAAGTTTCTATTTATGAAACCATCCAAAAAGATCAATCAAACATTATTCATATTCCTATCATTGGTTCTGTAGCAGCTGGTACACCAATATTCGCTGAAGAAAATATCGAAGGCTATTTACCCATGCTGAGTACATTTTTAAACAAGCGTAAAAAGTATTTTTATCTTACTGTAAAAGGCACTAGCATGAATCTCGAATTCCCTGATGGTTCTTATGTTTTAGTAGAGGAAACTCCTTATGTTGAAAACGGACAAATTGCTGTTGTAAAAGTCAATGGTTATGATGCTACCGTGAAAAAGATTTCAAAATCCGGAAGCATCATTACTTTAATACCATTGAGTAACGAGCCTATCCACGAACCAAAAACTTACGACCTTTCAGCTGAAGATGTAAAAATAATTGGTCGCGTTGTACAGGCAGTAAAGAATTATTAAGTTATAGCACAAGTGATTAAAAAAAAGATAAAATCAATTCTTTTGAAAAGATTTTCTTAGTAACATGATTCAAAATAACCAAAAACAATCCATTATCTAGTAGTTAATATATCCAATAACTTCACTAAAAAAGCCCTGATACCGTAGTATCAAGGCTTTTTTATTTCACAAATTATATAAAACTTACGTTTATCTGATAATGTTTTTCTATGATATCACTACTTGTTATTAATTCGTGGCTTTTATGTGGCTTTTTTCATTTTGCAACCACATAAAAGTGTAATAATTAGAAATTAAAAAACCCTTGATACGAGTTGTATCAAGGGTTCAAGCCTCTTAGTATAGAGACATATATTGATCGCGTTCCCATTGGTGAACTTGTGTTCTAAAGATATCCCACTCAATCTCTTTCGCTTCGATGAAGTGCTCAAGTAAGTGTTCTCCTAGTGCACCGCATACTACTTCATTAGATTGTAATGTAACTAATGCTTGCGCTAATGTTGCTGGTAAGTCAACGATACCTGCTTCTTCGCGCTCTTCTTTTGTCATTACATAGATGTTACGATCTACTGCTGCTGGTGGAGTTAATTTGTTTTTAATTCCATCAAGACCTGCAGCTAATAATGTAGCCATTACTAAATATGGGTTTGCAGCTGGGTCAACACTACGTACTTCTACGCGTGTACTAATACCACGAGATGCAGGGATACGTACTAACGGACTACGGTTTTGTGCAGACCATGCTACGTAACAAGGCGCTTCATATCCAGGTACTAGACGTTTGTATGAGTTTACAGTTGGGTTTGCTATCGCTGTAAATGCTGGTGCATGTTTCAAAATACCTGCGATGAAGTGACGAGCATCATCGCTTAATTGTAAGTCACCGTTTGCATCAAAGAATACATTCTCACCATTTTTAAATAATGATAAGTTACAGTGCATACCTGAACCATTCACACCGTATAGTGGTTTTGGCATAAATGTTGCGTGTAAACCATGTTTACGAGCAATTGTTTTTACAACAAGTTTGAATGTTTGAATGTCATCACATGAGCGAATTGCATTTGCATATTTAAAGTCAATTTCGTGCTGCCCTGGAGCAACCTCATGGTGAGATGCTTCAATTTCAAATCCCATTTCTTCAAGTTCAAGAACGATATCACGACGACAGTTTTCCCCTAGATCCATCGGCGCAAGGTCGAAGTATCCACCGTTATCGTTTAGTTCTAATGTTGGATTTCCTTTTTCATCAACCTTAAATAGGAAGAATTCTGGCTCTGGTCCAAGATTGAAGTCTGAAAACCCTAAAGCTTCCATTTCTTTTAACACACGTTTTAAGTTGTTACGTGGGTCTCCATCAAATGGAGTGCCATCTGCATTGTAAATATCACAGATTAGTCGAGCTACTTTACCTTTTTCAGCTGTCCAAGGGAAAATTACCCAAGTGTCTAAATCAGGATATAAATACATATCAGATTCTTCAATACGTACGAAACCTTCAATCGAAGATCCATCAAACATCATTTTGTTATCAAGAGCTTTCGTTAATTGTCTCACTGGAATCTCTACGTTTTTAATTACCCCTAAAAGGTCCGTAAATTGTAAACGGATATACTTTACATTCTCTTCTTTCGCCAAACGGAAAATATCTTCTTTTGTGTATCTAGACATTATAAATTCCTCCTTAGTCCCTCTAATCGCCTTCAGAATCAGTTATCTTTAGTGAAAAAATCTTGAAATGTCACCTTGTCGCAATGAAGTTCGATTGAATCTACCTGTATGCTGTAGTTCATCTCGAAGTATTTTGCGAAGCTCAGTTTTTGAAATTTCTTTCGTTTCTTCTTTTACTTTCACTGCTTCTGTTTGATTTTCTTTCATTAGTAATACTTGCTTAATACCAGCCATATTCAAGCCTTGATCTAACAAATCTTTAATCTCTAACAACTTATCTACATCGTTAAATGAAAATAATCTACGATTCCCCTTTGTACGGGTTGGAGAAACAAGATTATGCTCTTCATAGTAGCGAATTTGACGTGCAGACAATTGTGTTAAATCCATAACAATACCAATAGGAAACAGCGGGGCAGAACGTCTATCTTCTTTCATTTTTCAGTTCCTCCTTCGCCTTAACTGCTTCTCATTTTATACCATGTTATGTTTAGTGTCAATAGATGTTAGCTTTTCTTACATGATTTTTTATAATTTTTTTCATTCTTTTTTTAAATCGTACAAATCATTACTTTCATACGAAAAAAAGCTGCCGAAATCGACAGCTTCCCTTTAAGAAATTGTTAATAAATTCTTTTCAATTAATTCGTCAATCGCAGAACAAATCGCAATTTTAACATGCGAATACGTTAAGCCACCTTGCACATACGCAACATATGGCGGTCTAATTGGACCATCAGCAGACAATTCAATACTTGCACCTTGAATAAACGTTCCCGCCGCCATGATCACATCATCTTCATAACCTGGCATATAGTTTGCATACGGAGTAAAATGCGAATTAATTGGAGATGCATATTGAATCGCTTGGCAGAAGGCGATCATACGGTCTTTATCATCAAATTGAACAGATTGAATTAAGTCTGTTCTCGGTACATTCCACGCTGGTGACGTATTCATTCCTAACTTTTCTAAAAACGCAGCTGTAAAAATCGCACCTTTCAGCGCTTGTCCCGCAACATGTGGCGCTAAAAAGAACCCTTGATACATTTCTTGCAGACTGTATAAAGACGCTCCAGCTTCCGCACCAATTCCCGGAGATGTTAAACGATATGCACACGCTTCAACATATTGTTCTTTACCGACAATATAACCACCAGTTTTAACAATTCCGCCCCCCGGGTTTTTAATAAGCGAACCCGCCATTAAATCTGCACCAACATGACATGGCTCTTGCTCTTCAATAAACTCGCCATAACAGTTATCTACAAACACAACAACATCAGGTTTAATTTCTTTAACAAACGCGATCATCTCTTTAATTTGAGAAATAGTAAACGATGGACGAGTAGCATAACCTTTCGAGCGCTGAATACCGATCATTTTCGTATTATTATGAATCGCTGCTGCAACAGACTCAAAATCAACAAGCCCAGCTTCAGTTAGCGGAACTGCATTGTAACCGATATTGTATTCTTTAAATGAACCTACACCTTTCCCGCGTACACCAACAATTTCCTCTAACGTATCATACGGTTTCCCAGTGATATACAATAACTCATCTCCCGGGCGTAAAATACCAAATAACGCTGTAGAGATAGCGTGAGTACCTGAAATAATTTGCGGACGAACAAGTCCAGCTTCCGCCCCAAATACATCAGCATACACTTTTTCTAACGTATCACGGCCAATATCATCATAACCATAACCTGTTGTCGGGATAAAATGCGAGTCACTAATTTTATGTTTACGAAAACTTTCTAATACACGAAACTGATTGCTTTCAATTACTTCATCCACACGTTTATGTACTTCTGTAATCTGACTCTCTACTTCTTTTACGATTGGAGCAATTTTTTCTCCATTTTTCAAACGATCAAACATTTTTATTTTCTCCTTCTTCCACTAAAAATCTCTTTAATTGCACATTAAGCGATGAATGAGCAAAAATATACCCTGCACAATCATATACAAATTTATCTTCTAGAAACTCCATCTTTGCTAATAGCGTTTCCGTCTTTAAAAGCGTTAACAACTTACCTTCACTCGGAGGGATTTCCACTCGATAACGATCCATTTCTTTCTTCATCTGCGTTTCTATCGCTTCTTTTATACGCAATAAATCACTTTCTTCAAAAGCACTAGTCATTAAGAAATCACTTTTCGGAAACGGAATAAAGTTTTGATATAATTCATCTTTTTTATTATATAACGTAATAATAGGAATATGGTTAATTTCAAGTTCTGATAATAATCGTTTTACTGTTTTTTCATACCCTATGTAGTTAGGATCCGAGGAATCAACTACATGTAAAATGACATCTGCTTCCCCCGCCTCTTCCAGTGTTGAACGAAAAGCAGCGATTAATGAAGTGGGTAAATCTTGTATAAAACCAACAGTATCAGTTAGTAATACTGTATAACCAGAAGGTAACGGCATCTTCCTCGTCGTTGGGTCTAATGTTGCAAACAGAAGGTTTTCTTCAAATGTATCAGCTTCCGTTAATCTATTAAACAGTGTCGATTTCCCTGCATTTGTATACCCTATTAATGAAACTTGAAATACTTTATTATCTTTTCTTCTCTCACGATATCTTTTTCGATGTTCTACAACAACTGCAAGTTGTTTCTTTATTTCATCAATACGCGATCGAATATGACGACGATCCGTCTCTAATTTCGTCTCACCCGGTCCTCTTGTTCCAATACCACCACCAAGACGCGATAAGGACAATCCTTGCCCCATAAGACGCGGCATTGTATATTGCAACTGAGCTAATTCTACCTGAAGCTTACCTTCCCTCGACTTCGCACGTTGCGCAAAAATATCCAGTATTAGTTGCGTTCGATCAATTACTCTCGCATCTAATACTAAGGATAAATTCCGAATTTGACTCGGCGTTAATTCATTATTAAATACAATAACATCCGGCTCTAATTCTTCAGTTAACATTGTAAGCTCTTCTAATTTCCCTTTACCTATGTAAGTTGCCGGATGAAACTTTGGTCGTTTTTGCGTTGTTGACACTAACAATTTTGCTCGTGCAGTCTTCGCTAGTGATGCAAGCTCTTTCATGGAATGCATAAATTTTTCATCATCATCTTGTGGCAATTGACAGCCTACTAATATGACTTTTTCTTTTTCTTCCATCAAATATGTTCACTCATCCTTTTCGAAATTTAAACCTTCTAATATAATAGCAGAGGAAGCACATTTCATCTAGTTAGCGGGGGAGAAAATTCATGGCATGGGAGATTTTTAGCATCATAGGCACAATTGCTTTCGCACTAAGCGGAGCCATTGTTGCAATGGAAGAGGATTATGATATTTTCGGGGTGTATATTTTAGGAATGGCAACCGCATTTGGGGGAGGTGCCCTTCGTAATCTATTAATCGGTTATCCGATTGTCGCGTTTTGGCAACAAGACATGTTATTCCAAATCGCACTTTTATCAATGACTATTATTTTTCTTTTTCCAAATAAGTTAATTAGACATTGGAAAAAGTGGGAAAATATCACTGACGCTATCGGCTTATCAGCATTTGCTGTACAAGGAGCATTATATGCCCAAAAATTAAATTTACCAATTAGCGCCACAATTGTAGCAGCTGTTTTAACTGGTATCGGCGGCGGTATCATTCGCGATCTTTTAGCCCGCAGAAAACCTCTCGTTCTTCGTGCTGAAGTATATGCCTTTTGGACAATTTTAGCAGGTTTCTTAATTGGCGCTCAAATTATTGTTAGCGATTGGGCTCTTTACATTTTATTCATTTTAATTGTTTGCTTCCGCATGGTTTCTATTCATTACAAATGGCATTTACCGCACAGACGTATCGAAACGAAAGAACGTTCAATGCATAAATAGCAATCTAACCTCTTTACTTATCGTAAAGAGGTTTTTCTTTTCTAACGATTTTTTCTTTATATAATGTTTATACTAATTTTTAAAGTGAGGTGAATACAAATGACAAACCACGTTAATAAAGGAGCTCAAAAAAGCTCAGTAAATCAATTTGGACACGATCCTAATTCAGCACACGAAAAGAGCGCTAAAATGGAACGCTTCCATAAAGCACACAAAGAAAAAGCAAAAAAAGAGTAAACGAACTTATACACAAAAATCGACGCACAGTTTATGTACTGTGCGTCTCCTCTTCGAGCATCAAATCCATACTCGATATTCCAATTAAATCATTTTTATCATACGCATCTTCTTGCAACAACCGCATCGCCTGTGTACGAATTGATTTTTCAACAATATTCCGTACATACCGTCCATTACTAAACGATGTAATTTGCGACGAATACTTCACCGCATGTAAATGATCCCTAAATTTCCATTCAGCTTCTTTTGATAACTGATATTCACGATCTTCATACATTCTCTTCCCAATTTCCAATAGCTGATTTACCGAGTAATCCGCAAATTCAATAATAAATGGAAAACGAGATTGCAGCCCTGGATTTAATGAAAGAAAGTGATTCATCTCTCTTGAATATCCAGCTAAAATCAATACAAAACCATGTTGTTTATCTTCCATATGTTTTACAAGCGTATCAATTGCTTCTTTTCCAAAGTCCTTCTCTCCTCCTCGAGCTAAAGAATACGCCTCATCAATAAACAAAATACCTCCCATTGCTTTTTTTATTAAGTCTCTTGTTTTTTGAGCTGTATGACCGATGTACTCTCCTACAAGATCAGCACGTTCAGCTTCAACCAAGTGGCCTTTCGATAGAATATTCATCTCAAACAGCAATTTCCCTATCATTCTAGCAACAGTTGTCTTCCCTGTACCTGGATTCCCTTTAAACAGCATATGAAGTACTTGCTTCTCTGACTTCAATCCCTTCTCTTGTCTTTTTTTATTCACATAAATCCAAGCATATATTTCTTTTATTATCTTTTTTATATCATCCATCCCAACAAGCTTCCCCATCTCTTCTTCAATTCTCTGCAGCATTTCATGTTTAATTGCAGTTTCATTTGAAATTACCGTTTTATTTTCTGTGGCTGGCAAAGAAATTTTCTTTCGATGGTTTAACACAATATTAATTTGATTGTTGTTTTTCTTTCGCATCGATTGTTCCATACAATCACCTCATTTTATCCACTCACCAAATATTATTATTCCTGTCCCCCTTGTAAATGCCTATTTTCAGAAAAGTTTGCTATAATATAAGAAATAATTAAGGTGGTGGGACTATGGAGACAACGGAATTCCATGATACAATACAAGCCTTTTCTATTTTTTTATTGAATAAAGGCCGAAAACCCTCAACTATTAAACGTTATGTTTATGACGTTGAAGACTTCGGACATTGGTTAGAAAAAAACAAAAAGCTTCCTTCCAGTAATATATGGGCTACACTTTGTACAAAAGACTACGAAGATTACTTTTCCGATTTAAAAACGAATCGACATTACTCAGAAAAAACGATGCATCGTGTATTTATTGTACTAAATAGAATGCATCATTTTCTAAACATTCCTAATCCATTGAAGAATATGGAAATATCTATCCAACCAGACCGTACACTTCGTAACGAAGATTTCATTTCACCTGATGAAGAAAAAAGGTTAAAGTATATAGTCACTTCATTAGAAGGACTTTCAGAAAAACAACTTCCCGTGCGCCCCTTATTAATGGATCGCAATATTGCTATTTTAAATCTATTGATTGACTACGGTTTATCCTTACAGGAACTTACAGCATTAACAATGCATCACGTTCACTTTGAAACTAACACATTGTCAATCCCAGCAACCGCAGGTGTAGAAAGAACAATTACATTAGCAAAAGAAGACAAAAAACAACTATATAATTATTACAAAAGCATCCCAGAACCAGTTCGCCCTAAATACCATAGTGATGACCCATTGTTTGTCGCATTCGATTTTAACCGTGGAACATACAGGTGGGTATATGAAAATGATGCACCAAAGGCATTAACGGAAATTGCTATACAAAAAATGATTCGCCTCGAAGTGGCTAGAGCCAATTTACGTAAAGGAATTTCAGGACAACATTTTCGTAACACCTATATTTTAAACTTAATAAAAAAAGAAACTCCTGAATCAGAAATTATAAAACTCGCTGGATTCAAATCAAAAATTTCATTAAAGCGATATTATCAATACGCAGAAAATAGAAAAAACGCCTTATTGTAAGGCGTTTTTTCTATTTTTTCTTTAAACAAACGATTTTATTATGACCATTTAACTAATTTCTGCATCTACTATGATGAGTTTCGTTCACATTTTCATGAGAAAGGAGAGATTTAATGTCTCGTTATAACGACAATCAAAACAAATTCTCCAAACCATGCTTTCCAAGTAGCGCCGGACGAATTCCAAATACTCCATCAATCCCAATTACTAAAGCTCAACTTAGAACATTTCGTGCGATTATTATTGATTTAACAAAAATAATCCCAAAACTTTTCGCAAATCCATCTCCCCAAAATATTGAAGATCTAATCGATACATTGAACCTACTAAGTAAATTCATTTGTTCACTAGACGCTACTTCCTCCCTGAAAGCACAAGGGTTAGCTATTATTAAAAACTTAATAACTATATTAAGAAATCCAACCTTTGTAGCAAGCGCTGTATTTATTGAGCTTCAAAATCTCATTAACTATTTACTATACATTACAAAATTATTCCGAATTGACCCTTGCACACTTCAAGAGCTCCTTAAATTAATAGCAGCATTACAAACTGCTCTAGTTAATTCTGCTTCGTTCATTCAAGGACCTACCGGACCTACTGGACCAGCAGGCGCTACTGGTGCCACTGGGCCTCGAGGTAACACTGGCGCTACTGGCGCTACCGGTGCCACTGGCGCTACCGGTGCCACTGGGCCTCGAGGTAACACTGGCGCTACTGGCGCTACCGGTGCCACTGGGCCTCGAGGTAATACGGGCGCTACTGGCGCTACCGGGCCTCAAGGTAACACGGGTGTTACCGGCGCTACTGGGCCTCGAGGTAACACTGGCGCTACTGGCGCTACCGGTGCCACTGGACCTCGAGGTAACACGGGCGCTACTGGTGCCACTGGACCTCAAGGTAACACGGGCGCTACTGGCGCTACCGGTGCCACTGGACCTCAAGGTGCTCAAGGTAACACTGGTGTTACCGGCGCTACCGGGCCTCAAGGTAACACGGGCGCTACTGGCGCTACTGGCGCTACCGGTGCCACTGGACCTCAAGGTGTTCAAGGTAACACAGGCGCTACCGGCGCTACTGGGCCTCAAGGTAACACGGGTGTTACCGGCGCTACTGGGCCTCGAGGTAACACGGGCGCTACTGGCGCTACCGGTGCCACTGGACCTCGAGGTAACACAGGCGCTACTGGACCTCAAGGTGTTCAAGGTAACACGGGCGCTACTGGTGCCACTGGACCTCAAGGCAACACAGGTGCTACTGGTGCCACTGGACCTCAAGGCAACACAGGTGCTACTGGTGCCACTGGACCTCAAGGCAACACAGGTGCTACTGGTGCCACTGGACCTCAAGGCAACACAGGTGCTACTGGTGCCACTGGACCTCAAGGCAACACAGGTGCTACTGGTGCCACTGGACCTCAAGGCAACACAGGTGCTACTGGTGCCACTGGACCTCAAGGCAACACAGGTGCTACTGGTGCCACTGGACCTCAAGGCAACACAGGTGCTACTGGTGCCACTGGACCTCAAGGCAACACAGGTGCTACTGGTGCCACTGGACCTCAAGGCAACACAGGTGCTACTGGTGCCACTGGACCCTCAAGGCAACACAGGTGCTACTGGTGCCACTGGACCTCAAGGCAACACAGGTGCTACTGGTGCCACTGGACCTCAAGGCAACACAACACTGGTGGACCTCAAGGCAACACAGGTGCTACTGGTGCCACTGGACCTCAAGGCAACACAGGTGCTACTGGTGCCACTGGACCTCAAGGCAACACAGGTGCTACTGGTGCCACTGGACCTCAAGGCAACACAGGTGCTACTGGTGCCACTGGACCTCAAGGCAACACAGGTGCTACTGGTGCCACTGGACCTCAAGGCAACACAGGTGCTACTGGTGCCACTGGACCTCAAGGCAACACAGGTGCTACTGGTGCCACTGGACCTCAAGGCAACACAGGTGCTACTGGTGCCACTGGACCTCAAGGCAACACAGGTGCTACTGGTGCCACTGGACCTCAAGGCAACACAGGTGCTACTGGTGCCACTGGACCTCAAGGCAACACAGGTGCTACTGGTGCCACTGGACCTCAAGGCAACACAGGTGCTACTGGTGCCACTGGACCTCAAGGCAACACAGGTGCTACTGGTGCCACTGGACCTCAAGGCAACACAGGTGCTACTGGTGCCACTGGACCTCAAGGCAACACAGGTGCTACTGGTGCCACTGGACCTCAAGGCAACACAGGTGCTACTGGTGCCACTGGACCTCAAGGCAACACAGGTGCTACTGGTGCCACTGGACCTCAAGGCAACACAGGTGCTACTGGTGCCACTGGACCTCAAGGCAACACAGGTGCTACTGGTGCCACTGGGCAACACAGGTGCTACTGGTGCCACTGGACCTCAAGGCAACACAGGTGCTACTGGTGCCACTGGACCTCAAGGCAACACAGGTGCTACTGGTGCCACTGGACCTCAAGGCAACACAGGTGCTACTGGTGCCACTGGACCTCAAGGCAACACAGGTGCTACTGGTGCCACTGGACCTCAAGGCAACACAGGTGCTACTGGTGCCACTGGACCTCAAGGCAACACAGGTGCTACTGGTGCCACTGGACCTCAAGGCAACACAGGTGCTACTGGTGCCACTGGACCTCAAGGCAACACAGGTGCTACTGGTGCCACTGGACCTCAAGGCAACACAGGTGCTACTGGTGCCACTGGACCTCAAGGCAACACAGGTGCTACTGGTGCCACTGGACCTCAAGGCAACACAGGTGCTACTGGTGCCACTGGACCTCAAGGCAACACAGGTGCTACTGGTGCCACTGGACCTCAAGGCAACACAGGTGCTACTGGTGCCACTGGACCTCAAGGCAACACAGGTGCTACTGGTGCCACTGGACCTCAAGGCAACACAGGTGCTACTGGTGCCACTGGACCTCAAGGCAACACAGGTGCTACTGGTGCCACTGGACCTCAAGGCAACACTACTGGTGCCACTGGACCTCAAGGCAACACAGGTGCTACTGGTGCCACTGGACCTCAAGGCAACACAGGTGCTACTGGTGCCACTGGACCTCAAGGTTCAACACAGGTGCTACCGGTGCTACTGGACCTCAAGGCGTTCAAGGTAACACAGGTGCTACTGGACCTCAGGGTGTTCAAGGTAACACAGGTGCTACCGGTGCTACTGGACCTCAAGGCGTTCAAGGTAACACGGGTGCTACTGGTGCCACTGGACCTCAGGGACCTCAAGGTAACACAGGTGCTACTGGTGCCACTGGACCTCAAGGTGCTCAAGGTAACACAGGTGCTACTGGTGCCACTGGACCTCAGGGTGTTCAAGGTAACACGGGTGCACTGGACCTCAGGGCGTTCAAGGTAACACACTAGGACCTGCTAACACAGGTGCTACTGGACCTCAGGGTGTTCAAGGTAACACAGGTGCCACTGGTGCCACTGGACCTCAAGGTGTTCAAGGTAACACAGGTGCTACTGGACCTCAAGGGTGCTACTGGTGCCACTGGACCTCAAGGCGTTCAAGGTAACACAACACAAGGTGTTCAAGGTGCTACTGGTGCCACTGGACCTCAAGGTGTTCAAGGTAACACAGGTGCTACCGGTGCTACTGGACGTTCAAGGTAACACACAGGTGCTACCGGTGCTACTGGACCTCAAGGCGTTCAAGGTAACACAGGTGCTACTGGTGCCACTGGACCTCAAGGTGCTCAAGGTAACACAGGTGCTACTGGTGCTACTGGTGCCACTGGACCTCAGGGTGTTCAAGGTAACACAGGTGCTACTGGTGCTACTGGACCTCAAGGCGTTCAAGGTAACACAGGTGCCACTGGACCTCAAGGCAACACAGGTGCTACCGGTGCTACTGGTATAGGAGTTACCGGACCTACTGGACCTTCTGGCGGGCCTCCTGGACCTACTGGACCTCAGGGACCTCAAGGTAACACAGGTGCTACTGGTGCCACTGGACCTCAAGGTGCTCAGGGTAACACGGGCGCTACCGGACCTCAGGGCGTTCAAGGTAACACGGGCGCTACCGGTGCCACTGGATCTCAAGGCATTCAAGGACCAACGGGTGCTACCGGCGCTACTGGTATAGGAGTTACTGGACCTACTGGACCTTCTGGTGGGCCTACCGGACCTACTGGGCCTA
The DNA here is from genome assembly GCF_038006445.1 of Bacillus sp. FSL K6-1218. Classification (NCBI taxonomy): domain Bacteria; kingdom Bacillati; phylum Bacillota; class Bacilli; order Caryophanales; family Bacillaceae; genus Bacillus; species Bacillus sp. FSL K6-1218. The sequence goes on from NZ_JBBOVE010000001.1 coordinate 3,738,118, forward strand.
CTGGACCTAGCTTCCCTGTAGCAACAATTGTTGTAACAAACAATATTCAGCAAACAGTACTGCAATTTAATAACTTTATTTTTAGTACTGCAATTAACGTAAACAATATTATCTTCAACGGCACAGATACAGTTACTGTTATCAACGGTGGCATTTATGTAATTAGCGTATCCATTTCTACAACTGCGCCAGGATGCGCTCCACTTGGAGTAGGAATTTCAATTAATGGAGCTGTCGCAACTGATAACTTCTCTTCAAATTTAATAGGCGACTCACTTTCATTTACTACAATTGAAACATTAGCAGCTGGTGCAAGAATTTCTGTCCAATCTACTCTTAATGAGATTACAATCCCTGCGACAGGAAATACTAACATCCGCCTTACTGTATTTAGAATCGCTTAAATTTCACTATATATTGTTTATGACAAATAAAAAAAGAGCGAGGAAACTCGCTCTTTTTTGTTATGTACAATAATTCATTACTATTCTAATTCAATTGAAACATTTTTTTGTGGTACAAATGTAGAAATTGCATGTTTATAAATAAGCTGTTGCTTACCTTCTGTTTCCAGCAGGACTGTAAAATTATCAAATCCTTTAATTAGCCCACGAAGCTGGAAACCATTTAATAAGTACAGCGTAACAAACGTATTTTCTTTACGGAGTTGATTTAAAAACTGATCTTGAATATTGATTGATTGCTTCATGTCGAATCCTCCTCTTTTTCTCTACTTACTATTATTCGACTTTACTTGTAACTTTCCTTCTATGTATCGTAAAATTTCTGACGTTTTTTCACCGTCTGTAACATCAAACCACGTGACATCCATTTTATTACGGAACCACGTTAATTGACGCTTTGCATAGCGACGCGAATTCGTCTTTAATTGTGATACCGCATCTTCTAAAGGGGCTCGATTCTCAAAATAATCATAGATTTCTTTATACCCAATCGCTTGAATAGATTGACAATCTCGTATCCCTCTATTATACAGACCTTCTACTTCCTCTAATAGGCCTTGTTCCATCATCAAATCCACTCGTAAGTTAATGCGATCGTATAGCATTTCTCGATCCATTGTCAAGCCAATTAATGAAACATCATAGAGTAACTCTTTTTCTTGTTTCTCAATTTGGTCACTCATTTTTTCACCCGTCGTGTGGAAAATTTCTAACGCTCGAATGACACGTCGTACATTATTTGCATGAATACGCTCCGCACTTTCCGGATCTACTTCTTGCAATTTTTTATGTACATATTCCACACCGCGTTCTAAAGCTAACTTTTCCATTTGCTCTCGGTATATCACATCACCAGCATCATCTGTAAACTGATAATCGAATAAAACAGATTGTATATAAAGACCGGTCCCACCAACTATAATTGGTAATTTACCACGTTCTGTAATTTCTCGAATATGCTTGCGAACACGTTCTTGAAATTCCGCGACAGAAAATGAATCTTCCGGATTTTTTATATCGACCATATAATGTGGAATTCCGTCCATCTCTGCTTGTGTTACCTTTGCAGTTCCAATATCCATCGTTCGATAGATTTGCATGGAATCACCACTAATAATTTCACCGTTCAACGCTTTGGCAAGATCGATACTTAACTTCGTCTTTCCAACAGCAGTTGGTCCAATGATGACAGCAACTTTTTCACGTTGCACTTCTCCCATATCATTCAACTCTCTTTATGTAATATACTCCATCTATTGATTATATCCAATCTTACCAATTTTAACGGCATGATTGCAAGTTCTTTCATTTCGGTACATGAAATTACACATAAAAAAGAACATAGTTTGTCCAATTCTGCATATACATGATAAAAATAGTTTCGAGAGGATGAGTTAACTATGAAACAATCCACCATCAATTTTTCATCTTTGACAAAAGACCTCATTTTAGCTACTTCTACAAAAGAACAAAATTGTTCACAAGAGGAATTATACTTTGCCCTAAATTGTTTACTACGGGCCTTTCATTCTACTCTCCATGAAACAACATTACATCCAGAAAATAAAAATACAGAATATATACAAACGCAATTTTGCAGTGCATATAAAATTATTACAGGTAAAACTATTTATCCATTTCAATAATCCATAAAAAGCGGCTGCTTACATAATTTCAAGCAACCGCTTTTTATATTAATATCAATAACCTATTGTATAACTTTCACTTTTACAGATTTGCGCCCCCAGCTATTAGCACTACCATCTGAACCGACTAATACATCAATACGATTTCCTTTAATCGCACCACCAGTGTCTCCAGCAATCGCTTCTCCATATCCTTCTACCCATACTTTTGATCCAAGCGGAATTACTTTCGGATCAACAGCAATTACTTTCATATTTGGATTTGCTGTTAAATCATGCCCCATTGCAGTTAATACACGACCACCATACGAACCATTCTCACTCGGATCTGCTGTATATGCCGTCGCTTCTACTGTAATTTCACGACCACCAGTAGGCGCACTTGTTTCAGTAGATTTCGCAACTGGTTTGGCAGCCGGCTTTTCTTTTACCACAGGTTTACTTGATTCTACCTTCTTAATAGAATCGTTACTCTTAACAGACTCTTTATTCTTAACTGCTGTATTATTTTTAACAGGCGTATTTGTTCTAGCCGGCGCTTCTTCTTGAGCTACAACTTCTTTCTTTTCAATTACAGGTGCCGTTCCTGTTAAAAATGGCACGTGAACATATCCGACTTTTCCATTGTAGTCGAATTGTAACCATTCATTTTGAACTTGATTCGTCGTTTCAATCACATCATCTTTATTAAGTTTACCTAAAATTTCAGAATCAGTATTCGCTCCAGCACGAACATTTAATACGCCCGCCGTTACATAATATGTGCTCCTTGTAAACTCAGCACTTACAAACGCTTCCTTACCGTTTAACTTAATTTTTGTCCATCCATTTTCTGTATTTATAACATCTAGTGTATTCCCACTTAACACTTTACCTACAAGCTTTGACTCTACATTTGGGTTTTCTCTAACATTTAATACGTCTGTTGTTACAATTGTTTCCGCTTTAGCAGAACCTGCAAAAATCCCAAGACCAAAAACTGCTGCTGTTGCTATACTTAATAATTTTTTCATGAATAGCCTCCATTTGCTTTGTTTTCGTATTTTCATTATAGCAACAGATTTTTAGAATTTTTAGAAATCACACAATTACAAAGCATTCGTAATATACGATTAATGAGTTGTAACATAAATTTCCATATTAATAAAATGTATTTCTAATACAATCTCCAATGGTTTTCATACATTTTCCATATACGAGCACAAGAACTTTTTTCCAGAAAAAATTACAGTGTTACTTTTTTGTTACAAAAAATTCACAATTCATTACATCTTTTACCAAAAAGCATCAATATTCCATTGTTAACCTATTTTTTTGTAATGAAAAGAGAGCAGCTACTAAAAGCTGCTCTCTTTTCATTTGTTATTGAACTTTCTTTTTCCAAACACCTAGCATAATAGCCGAGACAATCGTTCCAATTAATATAGACAAAATATATAGTAACGGTTTATTTACTAACGCTATTACAAATAATCCACCATGCGGTGCCGGTAATGTAACTTGGAATAACATAGATAACGCACCTGCAATACTTGAACCAACAACACAACTTACGATTACTCGAACCGGATCTGCAGCTGCAAACGGAATCGCACCTTCTGTAATGAACGATGCTCCCATAATATAATTTGTTAAACCTGATTTACGTTCCGCTTCTGTAAACTTTGATTTAAAGAATGTAGTTGCGAATGCAATCGCAAGTGGCGGTACCATACCACCAGCCATAACTGCTGAGTGTACTCCAAAATTCTGTGCTTCTATTGCAGCAATACCAAACGTAAATGCTGCTTTATTAATTGGACCACCCATATCAATTGCCATCATACCACCTAAAATAAGACCTAGTAATATAGCATTCGTACCATTTAAACCATTTAACCACCCTGTCAACATTTCATTTAATGCTACTACAGGCGGAATTACTACTTTTTGCATTACAACTCCTGTAATCAATAATCCAAAGACTGGATATAACAAAACAGGTTTAATTCCTTCTAATTGTACTGGTAGTCCTGAAAATAATCTTTTTAACCCTAAAACAACATATCCAGCTAAGAAACCAGCAATTAATCCACCTAAAAATCCAGCATTCGCATTCGCCGCTAAAAATCCACCTACAACACCAGGCATAAAACCAGGACGATCAGCAATAGAGCTTGCAATAAATCCAGCTAAAATTGGTACAAGGAATAAAAACGCACCTGTTTTTCCTCCACCAATTGACATGAACAATTCAGCTAAAGGACCTTCCGCCTTTATACCACCAAACGAAAATGCTAGCGCTATTAAAATCCCGCCACCAACAACGAATGGAAGCATATTACTTACACCGCTCATTAAATGCTTATAAATTCCTAATCCTTTTTCTCTCTCAATACTTTCTGATTTCCCATCCTCTTTTACACCTTTAAAGATTGGTGCATCTTGTTTGACAGCTCGTTTAAGCAGATTTTCCGTTTTTCTAATCCCATCAGCAACTGGCACTTGAATGACATGTTTACCAGCAAAACGATTCATTTCTACTTGTTTATCTGCCGCAACAATAATAGCTGTTGCACGTTCAATATCCTCTTTCGTTAAACCGTTTTTAATACCTGTTGATCCGTTTGTTTCAACTTTAATCGCTACTCCTAACTCTGCCGCTTTTGCTTTTAAGCTATCCGCCGCCATATATGTGTGAGCGATTCCAGTTGGGCAAGCTGTAACAGCAAGTACGTACGGTTCATTTCCTTCTGGTTGTGCAACTTCAATCTCTTCTTCTTTTTCATTCTCTTTTTCATCAAATAGTTGAAGAAGCTCACTTTCATCCTTCGCTTCTAATAGTTGCTTGCGAAACCCTTCATCCATTAATAATGTCGATAAACGAGACAACGTTTCTAAATGAGTATTATTCGCTCCTTCACTTGCAGCAATCATAAAGAATAAGTGTGCTGGCTGTCCATCAAGCGACTCATAATTGATACCGCTTACACTTCTACCAAAACAAATCGATGGTTGTTTAACAGCCTTTGTCTTCGCATGAGGTATTGCAATACCTTCCCCTATTCCAGTCGTACTTTGGGACTCCCGCTTTAAAATAGCTTCTTTAAATTCCGTTTTACTATTTAAACGATTTGCCCCGTTTAATTTCTCAACTAGTTCATCTATGACAGCTTCTTTATTTGAAGCTGTCAAATCCATAATGACTGTATCCCTTTTTAATAATTCTGTAATTTTCATATGTTGCTTCCCCCTATCGCTTAGCTACAATTACTTGCGACAATAATTCTTCTACTTTTTCCTTCTCACATAAATCAGCTGAAAATGCTGTTGCACTCCCTGTTGCAACGCCGTATTGAAATGCCTTTTCAATATCCTTTGTCTGTTCATATTTGCCTACAAATCCTGCAACAAGAGAATCTCCGGCCCCAACTGAATTAATTACAACACCTTTTGGAACAGTCGCTTCATATATACCTTCTGCCGTAAATAATAAAGCTCCCTCTCCAGCCATCGATACGATAACGTGTTTTACACCTTGTTCAATTAATTTTCTTCCATAAGGTAAAACGTCCTCTACTGTTGAAAGCTCCACTCCAAACAACTCACCAAGTTCATGATGGTTTGGCTTAATTAAAAATGGCTTATTTTTAATTACATGTTGCAGTGCACTTCCACTTGCATCTACTACTACACGAATACCTTTTTCAGATCCAAACGCAGCAATTGATTCGTAAAAAGTACTTGGAATAGAGACCGGTACACTCCCAGCGAGTACAACACAATCTCCAGGTTGCATACTCTCAATTTTTTTCATTAACCGTTCGAACTGCTCTTTTGTTACAATAGGACCTTGGCCATTTAATTCTGTTTCTTCTTTCCCTTTTATTTTCACATTAATGCGAGTATCTTCATCTACTTGGACGAAGTTTGTTGTTACACCTTCATCATGTAATACCTCTTTAATAAATTGACCAGTAAATCCACCAGTAAATCCAAGTGCTATATTTTTAACACCTAAACGCTGAAGAACACGAGAAACATTAATTCCTTTTCCTCCAGGAAACTTCATATCTTTCTCCGCTCGATTTATTGTTCCTAAATCAAAAGAAGGAACTTGCACTACATAATCAATAGATGGGTTTAAAGTAACTGTATAGATCATTGTTTATCAGCCTCAATTACATTGGTTTGTTTTTTATATTTTTCTAAATCAATTTCTAAATGGTTTGTAATAATATTTGCATCTTCAACATTTGCAATTTTCGCAAACGCAACTTCTGAAAACTTACTTTCATCAATTAAGAAATATCCTTCGTTTGCTAATGTTAATGCCATTTGTTTTAAGAGCGCTTCTTCTGGATCTGGCGTTGTAAAGCCAAGCTGTTCATGTACACCATTTGCACCTAAAAAACATTTATCAAAACGATACTTCTGCATACTTTCCTGTGCCATAGCACCGATTAAAGCTTTCGTCCTACTCTTCATCATTCCACCTAGTAAATACGCACGAATATTATTTTCAACTAAAGCTTCAATATGCATAAGTCCATTCGTAACGACAGTCACATCTTTATTTATTAAAAATGGAATCATTTCAAATGTTGTACTTCCTGCATCTAAATAAATACAATCACCTTGTTCAATAACGCTAGCCGCATAATTAGCAATTTGTTGTTTTATTTGAATGTTTTTGGATGATTTTTCAACCATCGTTGGTTCTTGCCCTTTTCCTGTTAAAACAGCGGCACCACCATGAACTCTTTTTAATAACCTTTGCTTTTCCAATTGTGCTAAATCACGGCGAATTGTCGACTCAGAGCTTTCTGTTCTTTCAACTAATTGCTGTAATTTTACAACTTTCTGTTCTTTTACAAGTTGCAATATCATTTGATGACGTTCAGGAGTTAACATTTTATTCACCTCTTCTTTGATTACAGTATAATGAAAACGGTCACAAAAATCAACCACAAACAATCAAAAATAATCAAAAACACCCATAAACATTTATAAACAGCAAAAAGAAACCTATTCGATTAAACAATCAAATAGGTTTCTTTTCTAAATTCACTTATAAAGAAGCTTTATATATACTTAAAACATCATCTTTATTTAATTTTTTAAAGTTACCAAATTCACCATACGCCATCGCTTTATTAGCCATTATATCAATTTCATTTTCTCCAATACCGTAATCAGCTAATGTTGCTGGCGCTTCAATTGAAGTCCAAAATTGACGCAGTGCCTTAATTCCTTCTAAAGCCACTTCTTTATCTGTTTTGCCATCTGTTTCTATATCAAATACACGAATAGCGAACTGTTTAAAACGACTTACATTTTCCTCTACAACATGTTTCATCCAGTTCGGGAATAAAATCGCAAGGCCACCCCCGTGTGGTATATCATGAACAGCAGAAACTGCATGCTCAATATTATGAGTCGCCCAATCTCCTTTTACTCCCATCGCTAAAATGCCGTTTAACGCCATAGTACCACAATATAAAATAGTTTCTCTATGCTCATAATTTTCTAAATCACTTAAAAGCTTAGGAGCTGTCTCAATTACTGTTTTTAAAACAGCTTCACAATAACGATCTTGTAGTTCTGTATTCGTTCCATGATGGAAATATTGTTCTAATACGTGCGACATAATATCTACCATACCGTAAATTGTTTGATCTTTCGGTACAGAAGTAGTATGAACTGGATCTAAAATTGAAAACTGCGGGAAAGTAACCGGGCTACCCCATCCATACTTTTCATTCGTTTCCCAGTTTGTAATTACCGAGCCTGCATTCATTTCAGATCCTGTTGCTGCAAGAGTAAGTACAGTACCAAATGGTAATGCCTCATTAGCAAATGTTTTTTTCGTTACAATATCCCATACATCTCCATCGTACTTACTACCAGCTGCAATTGCCTTCGTACAGTCGATCACACTTCCTCCACCAACTGCTAAAATAAATTCAACACCATTTTCTTTACAAATTTGAATCCCTTTCTTTACAGTTGATACACGTGGATTCGGTTCAACACCTGTCAATTCAAATACTTCTGCATTTATATCCTTTAAAATAGAAATTACATTATCATAAATACCGTTTCTTTTAATGCTGCCTCCCCCGTATACGAGAAGAACTTTTTTACCGAACTGTGGAATTTCAGTTTTTAACTGTTCTAATTGACCTTTACCGAAAATAAGTTTCGTTGGATTACGAAATACAAAATTTTGCATATTTCTTTACCATCCCTTCTATATGAAAAGCAACTATACTTTTGTATACCATATTTTTTTCATTTCACAAAAATATTTGCTTAATAAAAAAATCCCAGCCTACAGGCTGAGATTTTTTATTGGTAATAAGGTGAGATCATTAAGTAAACAATAACACCAGATAAACTTACATATAACCAAATCGGCATCGTCCAACGTACAATTTTACGGTGACGTGTTAATTGATTTGTAAAACCAAATACAAGCGCAAACAATGCAAGTGGTACGATAATTGCTGCAAGGATAATATGCGTAATTAAAATAATGAAGTACACATATTTAATGAACCCTTCTCCGCCAAAATGTGTTGCTGGCGCCAAGTAATGATACGATAAATAAGAAACACAAAATAGCAACGTCGTTGTAAATGCTGCGAGGATAAAACCACGGTGCATTTTCACATTCTTTTTAATAATAGAGTATAAAGCTGCTAATAAGAATACGAACGTAAAGCTATTAAAAATCGCATTTAACATTGGTAAAATTGTTACATCAAAATGGACTTCTCCTTCATAGCCAACAGGTCCAAAGAACAAAAATAAAATAATCGCATTTACAATTACAGAAAGCGTTATCACAATAGGAGCATAGCTTTTCTGATTTGTTGATTGATCCACCAAAATGGTCACTCCCTCTTCCTTCAAGTATGTATACATAACCTCACTATTTTAACATATTATTCACAGTGTAAATGTGACAATAGTTTGACACAGCAAGACAAGACAAAGAAAAAAATCCTTCTTAATAAAACTTCTTAAGAAGGATTTTATCGCTTTATTATTCAAATAGCAACGCGATTAATTTTTATTAAAAAATGTATCGCTATATGCTTGAAAAATTTCAGACACTTGATATCCCATTAATGAAATTGCTGTTAATGAAAAGAAACCAATCATAAGAAATCGAAACCACATATAAATCTCCTCCTTGTATTTAGCTTAAAAAACGTTAGCTACCTTACAAGTTGCGTGGCACTCTTCATCATCACTTTCCTTCTTCTTTACAATTGCTGTTATAAATCGAATCATAAAGAAAACTACAAAAGGAAATTGTTCGTAATTCACATTGGCATAGTTTAGCAACGGCTCGCGCTGCACATCGAACGGAGATGAGAAGGAATAGAACATACCTTGCTCTTCCATATATACAATTACAATTTTCATGCAAAATACTATTCCTAGAAACGAAACAATATCTTGCCATTCTGTCGTATATAACAGGTTATACAGCTCTAATACGTACTCTTCCATCATCATCCCCCCTTCCTTTTTTACCATTCTGCTCGCCTTCGTATAAAAAGTCAAGAAAAAAGTTTATATCCACTATGACAATAGTAATTACTTGTTTCTATGATTATATATGATTCTTTTATAGCAATGATTGGGTGTAACTCTCTTCGAAAACAAGAAAATTAGAATCGAACAGATTCCTCATTCTTACTTTTAGGATTCAAAACTGTGCTATTTTTATTTCTATTAAAAATAAAATACGAAAGTATGATAAGAACAGTAACAAACATTGTTAAAAGTGCTTGTGAACGTAAAGAATCAATTGCGAGCATCGCAACTAAAACCACTATAATAGCGGCAATTGTAACATACGTTACATACGGAAAAAGCCACATTTTCACTTTCAAATTTTGTTGTTCCACTTTCCCCATTTTTTTACGCATCTTTAAATGCGAAACTGCAATAACGAGATAAACTAGTAACGCAATCCCGCCAGATGCATTCACTAAAAACAAAAAGACTTTATCTGGAGAAATGTAACTAAAAACAACTCCAATATAAGCGAAGAAAGTTCCAAATAAAACCGCTCGAACAGGAACACCACTACTGTTCAATTTTAAAAATGACTTTGGCGCATCTCCTCTTTCTGCCATTGAAAAAAGCATTCTTGAGTTTGTATATAAACCTGAATTTAAGCAAGAAAGTACAGCTGTTAAAACGATAAAATTCATAATTTGTGCTGCCGCTGGTATTCCTATATGTTCAAGTACAGCTACAAATGGACTTTTTAATATGTTTGCTGAATTCCATGGCAGTAGCGTAACAACTACCGCTATAGACCCAATAAAAAATACAAGAATACGCCAAATCACACTGTTTGTTGCTGTTTTTACTGCTTTTACAGGTTCTGCAGATTCACCAGCCGCTACTGCTACAATCTCTGATCCCATAAATGAAAATATAACAACAGTAATTCCAAGCAATACCGAACTTATACCGTTTGGCATAAATCCACCTTGTCCAATTAAATTCGAAGTGCCGGGTGCTTCTGTTCCTGGAACAAATCCTAAAATAACAGCAAGACCTAGGCAAAGGAACAAAACAATACTTATTACTTTAATAAAAGAAAACCAATATTCAAACTCTCCAAATGATTTCACCGAAAAAACGTTCGTCAACGTTAATAAAATTGTTAATATTAAACTTAATAACCATAGCGGTATTTGTGGAATCCAATATTGGATAATACCAGCACCTGCTGTGGCTTCTATTGCAATAACAATTACCCAGAAAAACCAGTATAACCAGCCTATTGTATAACCCGCCCATGGACCAATTGCTTCTCTTGCATACGTTGCAAATGAACCACTTGTCGGATTAACAGCTGCCATTTCTCCTAGCATTCTCATGACGAAAATGACTAGAAGTCCTGCTAATGCATATGAAACGATAGAACCTGGTCCTGCCGAATGTACAACTGCACCACTTCCAATAAACAAACCAGCTCCTATTACGCCGCCAATTGAGATCATTGTAATGTGGCGTATTTTAAGGTCTTTCTTTAGATTTTTATCCAACTCTTGTACATCCCCTTCCAAACTAAATTTTGAAATTTATGTAAGAGTACTGTGTGAAAGATTTTGTTCTATACTTTAAAATATATCAAAATATTCTGAATTTAACAATTGCAATTCAGCTTCCTTCAAAAATTATTTCATTAGGTTTAATACTTTCCCACACACAATTGTTGAGAAAATTATAGCCCTCTTACAAAAGAAAGAATTTTCAGATATTATTAAATAAACAAGATTATACATCTAGACAACTTTTTGTATAGGAGTGTTGATATGTTAAACAAGTTCAAATTTTTTTGTTGTATTTTAGTAATGTTCTTACTGCTACCGCTATCCCCTTTTCAAACACAAGCAGCAAACAATTTAGGATCAAAATTACTTGTTGGATACTGGCATAACTTTGATAACGGTACTGGCATTATTAAATTAAGAGACGTTTCACCAAAATGGGATGTACTCAATGTATCTTTCGGTGAAACTGGTGGTGATCGTTCCACTGTTGAATTTTCTCCTGTGTATGGTACGGATGCAGAATTCAAATCAGATATTGCTTATTTAAAAAGCAAAGGAAAGAAAGTAGTTCTTTCAATAGGTGGACAAAATGGGGTCGTTTTACTTCCTGATAATGCCGCTAAGCAACGTTTTATTAATTCCATACAATCTCTAATTGATAAATACGGTTTTGATGGAATAGATATTGACCTTGAATCAGGAATTTACTTAAACGGTAATGACACTAATTTCAAAAATCCAACGACTCCTCAAATCGTAAATCTTATTTCAGCTATTCGGACAATCTCAGATCATTATGGTCCAAATTTTCTATTAAGCATGGCTCCTGAAACAGCTTATGTTCAAGGCGGTTATAGCGCATATGGAAGCATATGGGGTGCATATTTACCAATTATTTACGGAGTGAAAGACAAACTAACATACATTCATGTTCAACACTACAATGCTGGTAGCGGGATTGGAATGGACGGTAATAACTACAATCAAGGTACTGCAGACTACGAAGTCGCTATGGCAGATATGCTCTTACATGGTTTTCCTGTAGGTGGTAATCCAAATAACATTTTCCCAGCTCTTCGTTCGGATCAAGTCATGATTGGACTTCCTGCAGCACCAGCGGCCGCTCCAAGTGGCGGATATATTTCTCCAACTGAAATGAAAAAAGCTTTAGATTATATCATTAAAGGAATTCCTTTCGGAGGAAAGTATAAGCTTTCAAATCAGAGTGGCTACCCTGCATTCCGCGGCCTAATGTCTTGGTCTATTAATTGGGATGCAAAAAACAACTTTGAATTCTCTAATAACTATAGAACATATTTTGATGCGATTCCCTTGCAAAAATAATAAAAAACAACAATAGGTTAAATAACCTATTGTTGTTTTTTATTTATGTAAATTACTTTTTCACTTCTACATGATGAAAAGATTCTTTTTCATCTCTTACATAACTATTCACAAGACTTAAAAGTAATTTACCACCAATTAACATTGCTTGTTCATCAAAATCAGCACGTAGCGCTATCGGCTTCCCAGGTCTTCCACCTTCAATTACGCCGATTACCCCTCTACCCCCAATATTTGTTTTCACATTAATATGAAAACTTTTTAAGATTTCAGCTATTTTTCTCGGCGTTTCTATTTCTTGAAACGATAGCTCTGGATATTGATGAAAATCTCTTCGCCATGAAACTATTTGGTTATATAAACTTTCCAATTCTTTATGCCATATTTCTATCATAGAAATTCCCCTTTCTTTATTTAACATTTTAAATAAAACTTACATAACATTCAGTATTTAATCAATAAAAAAAGAGAACTTTCTCTAAAAGTCCTCCTACTATTCTAGTCACTATTTTGCTTCAACACAAAAACTGAAAGTTCAGGTACACTCCAAAATCTAACAGGCATCCTAGTAGTCCCAATGCCACGATTTACATATAAATATAACGGCTTACTCTTCCCCTCTACTTCATACATACCTTCAACATAGTTCTCAGCTAGTTTGGTAGTAATTAACGGACCTACAAAAGGAATTTGGACTTGCCCTCCGTGACTATGTCCTGACAGTTGAAGATCAACTGGGTAACGATTTATTTTGGTTACAACATCCGGCTCATGTACTAATAACATGTTGAAATCATTTTGTTTCAAGTTTTTTAAAGTTGAATCTATTTGCGGCTTCCCTAATAGAAAATCATCCAAACCTGATATTGTAATATATTTGCCGTTTTCCACTTTAATTTTCTGCACTTCATTTACTAATACAGAAAAACCAGCTTCCTCCATATATTTTTTGTAAAATAAACTACCGCCCCCGCCCCTATCATGATTCCCAAACACAGCATATTTCCCTAAGGGAGCGTAAATTTTCTGCAAAATAGCCTTCGCTTCTTCTCTTTCCGCACTATAAGACCCAAATTTATCTATTAAATCTCCGGTAAAAACTACTATATCTGGATGTAATTCATTCATCTTCTCCACTAAATGTTCAAGTTGTTTCAGTGTAAACTCTGGTCCTAAATGTACATCTGAAAACTGTAATATTTTTTTATTATTAAATTCTTTAGGAATTGCAGAAGCTTCTATTTCATTCCACGTAACTGTTACTAATTTTCGTTCTATTTCTGTCGCATAATAATACAAACTTACTGGTATCATTAATATACTTATAAAACTAATAATAAATATCTTTACGATTGATTTTTTCCGTTCTTTTTTTACATGATTCGTATTCATGTTTTCACCTCTAGAAACACTTTAAATCCTTATTGTTACATTCATGTGACAACATGAACAATGTTATCACATGAATGTAATTCCCTCTCTATTCACTTTGACAATTTTATACAGAAGTCATAACATATTTTTATAATACATAGATTTTCGAAATTTTTTCTATTCATTCCATCATTTTATTACGGAGGGATTATTCATGTCTGTATTTACACCAGAAGAAATTACGGAACTTGCTGCCAATTCAGGAAGGAAAAAAGCTCATTTATCATTGCTCCCTATGCTAATTCTTGGTTTTTTTGGTGGTGCTTTTATCGCATTAGGGTATTTACTTGATATCCATGTTATTGGGACAATGCCAAAATATTGGGGATCATTTTCTAGTTTTCTAGGCGCTGCTGTATTCCCTGTTGGTCTTATTCTCGTTATTCTTGCAGGCGGTGAACTAGTAACTGGTAACATGATGACAGTTTCTATGGCCTGGCTCCAAAAGAAAATTACTTTATTTTATTTCATACGAAATTTAGTTATTGTTACATTTAGCAATTTCATAGGAGCTGTATTCGTAGCCTATTTTTTCGGTCATATCGTCGGCTTAACTGAAGGAGCTTTTTTAGCGAAAACTATTTCTATCGCTCAAGCGAAACTACAAGATACACCATTGCAAGCATTTATTTCTGCAATCGGATGTAATTGGCTCGTTTGTTTAGCTGTTTGGCTCAGTATGGGAAGTAAAGAATTTATCGGAAAGATTATCGGTATTTGGTTCCCAGTTATGACTTTTGTTGCGATTGGATTTCAACACGTTGTAGCCAATATGTTTGTCATCCCAGCTGCAATTTTTGCCGGTCATTTAACTTGGATTGAATATTTTCCAAACTTCATTTTTGTTTTCTTCGGAAACTTAGTAGGAGGTATGTTATTTGTAGCATTACCTTATTTCATATCCTATAATAAGAAACTCCCTTCCAATAAAGAGCAAACTGCATTAAAGAAAAAATCTGTATCCGCTTAAATTGAATGTCTATAAAGTAGCTCTCAAAAATATTACAAATTTCATTTTTTTTACGAATATATGTACGTACACTTGTTCTCGAATGTTTTATACGTTATAATAACAACTTAAATAGCATTATTTACATATGAGGTGAAAAACATGAACAAAACAGAATTAATTAAAAACGTAGCACAAAATGCTGAGATTTCTCAAAAAGAAGCTACTGTAGTTGTACAAACTGTAGTAGAATCAATCACTAACACTTTAGCTGCTGGTGAGAAAGTACAACTTATCGGATTCGGTACATTCGAAGTTCGCGAAAGAGCTGCTCGTACAGGCCGTAACCCACAAACTGGTGAAGAAATGCAAATCGCAGCTTCTAAAGTACCTGCTTTCAAAGCTGGTAAAGAACTTAAAGAAGCTGTAAAATAATGAAAAAATAGCCTTCTCGTTTACGAGAGGGCTATTTTTTCATTACATAATTAATAAAAATCTGACCATTTTGCTGTTTCTTTTGTTCCTTTATGCAAATAAAACCTTTACTTTCAAAGAAAGGTTTTGCTGTAATACTCGCCTCTGTATATATCTCCCCATGCCCCAAGTTTACTGCTTCTTTTTCTAACTTCTGTAGTATGTAGGAAGCTATCCTTTTTCCTTGATAATCTTTATGTGTAAATAAACGATCTACGTAATGCTCATCATTATAATCCCCAAATCCCACTATCACACCGTTATAATCCGCTACATAACTAATATTCTTCTCTAAAGACTGTAACCAGCTTTCTCCCTCTAGTCGATCTGGTGCCCATGCCTGTAGCTGTAACTCATTATAATCTTTTGCATTAACCGTATGAACTGTTTCATAGAACAATTGTAATACTTGATTTAAATCTTCTTTCTGAAATGTTCTAATTATAATATCTTTTAACATATATAAGTCTCCTTACCAAACTACCTCTTAACTTTTCTACTACATAAGATTTAATAATTCTTCTTTATTATATCGTTTTAATTTCTATACGAACAAAAAACAATACTTATTCAAAGTATTGTTTTTTAATTCTATTCAATTACTTAATGTAGTTTTTTAAGATTTTAATTTAACTCTTTGTAATCGTAATGCATTTAATACAACGGATACAGAACTAAATGCCATCGCTGCTCCAGCAACCCAAGGGGCTAAGAAGCCTAATGCCGCAATTGGAATTCCTAACGCATTATAAGCTAATGCCCAGAATAAATTTTGTTTAATATTTCTTATCGTCATTTTACTCATAAAGATCGCATCAGCAATACTATTTAAGTCACCGCGGATTAACGTTATATCCGCTGCTTCCATCGCTACATCCGTTCCCGTTCCAATTGCCATACCAATGTTTGCTGTAGCAAGAGCAGGAGCATCATTTATCCCATCTCCAACCATCGCTACTTTCTTACCATTTCCTTGCAGTTTTTTCACTTCTTCTGCTTTTCCTTCTGGCAATACTTCTGCAATTACGTGATCAATTCCAACTTGCTTTGCAATCGCCTGAGCAGTTTGTGTATTATCTCCTGTAATCATAACAACGTCTAGACCCATTTTCTTAAGCCTTGTGATAGCTGCTTTTGAAGTATCTTTTACAGTATCTGCAACGGCAACTATACCAGCATATTCTTTATCGATTGCAATGAGCATTGCTGTTTTTCCTTCTCGTTCTAGCGCTTCCATTGATTTTGAAACTTCTTCAATATCAATATTGAATTTCTTCATTAATCGACGTGTGCCAATTAATAATTGTTTTCCTTCTACAACTGATTCGATACCGAATCCTGGAATTGCTTCAAACATTTCTGAACTTGGGATATCAATTTTCTTTTCTTTAATGCCTTCTACAATCGCTTCTGCAAGTGGATGTTCAGAATTTCTTTCTGCTGCCCCTACTAATCTAAGCAGTTCATTTTCATTGAATCCATCTGCCACAATTACATCTGTTAACACCGGCTTCCCATTTGTCACTGTACCCGTTTTATCTAAAATAACCGTATCTAACCAGTGCGTTGCTTCTAAATGCTCTCCACCTTTAAATAAAATACCATACTCAGCCGATCTTCCTGATCCTGCCATAATAGATGTAGGCGTTGCAAGACCTAATGCACATGGACATGCGATAACAAGTACGGCTATCATTTTCTCAAGTGCTCCGCCAAAATCACCAGGTGTAACAAATATCATCCATACTGCAAATGTGATAATCGCAATCACAACTACAACCGGTACGAAAATACCTGAAATTTGATCTGCTACCCTTTGAATAGGAGCTTTTGAACCTTGTGCCTCTTCTACTACTTTAATAATTTGAGCTAATGCAGTATCTCTGCCTACTTTAGTTGCTTTCACTTTTAAAAAACCATTTTTATTCATTGTCGAACCTATTACTACATCCCCAATTGACTTATCAACAGGAATACTTTCACCCGTTAACATCGATTCATCAATCGCTGACTTACCTTCTACAATCTCACCATCTACTGGTATTTTTTCACCAGGCTTTACATAGACGATATCACCAGCTACTACTTCTTCAATCAAAATTTTTATTTCTGTTCCATCTCGCACTACTGTAGCTGTCTTCGCTTGTAAACCCATCAATTTTTTAATCGCTTCTGATGAGCGCCCTTTTGCTTTCGCTTCAAATAATTTACCTAAAATAATTAATGTAATAAGTACCGCACTCGTTTCAAAATATAAATCTGTCATATGTTCCGAAGAACCAATAGATTGAATACTTAAATATACACTATAGAAATAAGCGGCAGACGTTCCAAGCGCCACGAGAACATCCATATTAGCACTTTTATTACGTAACGCTTTATAAGCCCCAACATAAAACTGTCCACCAATGATAAATTGAACAGGAGTTGCAAGTGCTAGTTGCACCCAAGGGTTCATTAACATATCTGGTAAATAAATAAACGACGTAAATGAGAAATGACTAACCATTGCCCATAATAATGGGAAAGATAAAATAAACGAAATAATAAACTTCTTCTTTTGTCTTTCAATTTCTTGTAATCGATGATCAGTTGATGCATCTTGATCATCTGGTTTCACTTCTAATTTATATCCTAGCTTCGTAATCGCGCTCTTCATTTCATTTACATTAACTTCATCAGGATTAAAGTCTACTGTGGCTGATTCTAAAGCAAAATTTACTGTCGCCTTGTTCACACCATCTAACTTATTTAAACGCTTTTCAACTCTATTTGCACATGCTGCACATGTCATTCCTGAAACAGTAAATTCAGCTTTATCACTTACAATTCCATATCCTAATGATTCAACTTTTTCTTTAAATTGTTGCGGATTTGTTTTAGTTGGATCGTACATTATTTTTGTTTTTTCAAGCGCAAAATTTACATTTGCCTCATGAACACCTTCTACTCTTTTTAGACCTTTTTCAATTCTATTTGCACATGCCGCACATGTCATTCCTGATATTTGAAGATTGGCCTCTTTTTTTTCATCCATGTCTCTCACCTCTATATACCCTTATGAGGTATAATTATTAGCAAAATAAATCGTACTCCATTTAAAGTACGATTTATTTCCATATCTAAAAATAATTATTGAACATCGTATCCTTGATCTTCGATTACAGCAACGATATCTTTTAATGTTACAGCAGACGAGTCGATAGTAACTTCAACAGTTCCTTCTGCTAATTGAACCTTCACTTGTTCAACACCGTTTAGCTCTTTCACACTGCTTTCGATAGCATTTACACAATGTCCACAAGACATACCTTCAACTTGTAATGTTAACTGTTCCATTTAAAATCCTCCTCTTGTTTATTCATTGTTTGTTAATCACAATTACATCTTACCATACCCCCCTAAGGTAATCAATGGTTTTATATCATGATTTTTCAATTATTTTCTAAAAGTTTATTTTACACACACTTTTTCACTACAATACACCAAAATCCAATATAAGGGTAAACAAAAAAACAAGCCAGTTAAATACTAGCTTGTTTTTACGCTTTTGAAAAACGTTCAAATACTGTCATTAATTCTTCAATTGCTTCGTCACCATTTCCATTTTTAATAGCTCCTGAAACACAATGACTCGTATGATTTTTGAGAACGCCCATTCCTACTTTTTTCATCGCTGCATTAATCGCTGAAATTTGCACTAAAATATCTACGCAATAACGATCATTTTCAATCATGTTTTGAATACCGCGAACCTGTCCTTCAATTCTCTTTAATCTATTTATAATCTGTTCTTTTTCTTTTTCTGATCTATGTGTTACTGCTTCATGCTCTTTATGATCCATATTATCACCTTCTTAAAGTTTCTCTTCATCCAATAAAACAATTGTTTTTATGAGTATACCAATTATAGCATTAAATATCTACGCATGATACCCCATAAGAGTATATTTACACTTTATGATTATTCTTAACAACTCATTAGCTTCTTAATCTCAATTTTCAGTATACCCTTTCCTTTTTGTCAAAAAAATCATGATATCTCTCATCAAAATTCAATAAAGTGAAACAAGAATAAGCGGGGATTACCCGCCCCCGCTTATTCTTCGTCTATAATGCTTAAATTTTAATTTTCAGATATTTAATTCGAGAATTTTTTCTTTCCATATATAATTATTGCTGATCACATACTTTTGTATCATTCACTACTGAAGTTCCTTCAACGGTTACCGTATGAAAACAGTCATTTACTCGAACTGTCACAACATTATCTTGCCGATCAATGATATGATATTCATTAAAATTTTTATTTAGAGCACTGCGAATTTGTTCTCCTTCATAAATTGGGATGCCATGCGATAGAACCCAAATAAGTCCAGCGATAGCAAGAATAGTTTTCATACGATCTACCTCCTTGGGAATATAGTGAACTTTTAATCCATGCTTTTTCAGCTCTAAGAATCATGATTGGAATAAACCAAGCCTTTTTGGAAATAAGTTCATTTCGTCTATTTTATGTTTATGCTAATTGTGACCGATTTGTGACAACTTTTTGTCTCTTTAGACGAAAAGTTGAAACAAAACTTTCAAAAAGGACAATTCTACATATTAAAAAAGGTTATGGAATGTTTCATCCATAACCTTTTTAAGCTCAATTCTACAACTCATCCACCGTACTTCATGTGATCTTTGTAGACTTGTTTTATTTTCATTCAGTGGCATCAAAGCAAAACTTCGAAAATACTTCCCACACAAGTTCATTTCTGCTACTTACCCCAGTCTTTTCAAAAATGGATTTTAAATGATCTTGTACCGTGTATATAGATATACAAAGTTCTTCGGCTAATTCCTTTGTCGACATACCTGTAAGAATTTTACGTATTACTTGCTTCTCACGCATTGTAAAACTATAAGCTTTCATAGCTAATTTATTAACTATCATGAAGGAATGTGGCTTTACTCAAATGACTCGCTTTTTCACTAGTTTTTTAATTGATGGATACGTTGCCTTTAAACAATAAGGAAAAAAAGGTAAGCAATTGCTTACCTTCTTTCCTATACGTAACTAATAAACCTCAACCCTTTACTTAAAGACGTCGGCACAACAGATGCATGATTCTCCCCTTCAGCTTCATAAAACTTAAATTTAAGTTTATCGTGGGTTACTTGGAGAAGGCGCTCTGATAATTCATTTGCACCTACAACCATATGCTCTCGTTCTAGTGACCCAACTGTAAGGAACACTCCTGTTTCAAACTTAGCATTGTTTAATTCATGTATAAGGTTCTCTTCTTTTTCAAGTACGGATTTATTATTCCACCATATAGATGGACTACTAATAAAATAATTTTGAAAAGCATTTAAGTTTGTAAATAGTATATGCAAAGCAAATAGTCCACCTAAAGAATGTCCAAATAACGTTTGCTTACTTTTATCAATCTCAAAATTCTTTTCAATTTGCGGCTTCAATTCTTCTTCAATAAAAGTAAAGAAATTATGTGCTCCTCCTGTTTTAGGCCACGGTTTACCGCCTGGTTTTAAAGGGGCATCTTTTGAAATTACGCTAGGCGTAAAATCATAGCATCTTTCTTCCCCTGAAAATGCGCCTTCAATTGGATAACCCACTCCTACTATAATAGCTGGTGAAACACCGGTTTTTTCCGCTCTTACTGATTGTATTTTAACTGCTTCATGAAATGTTTGAAAAAAGGCATTGCCATCTAATACGTAAATGACAGGATATCCTGAATCCGGTGCTGGTTGCCTCGGCTTTGAAATATGAATTTGATATTCCTTACCTTCTAATTTTGAATACATTTTCCACTGCTCTGTATTAGATGTTATAATCTGCTGTTTTTCAATTGTAGTATTCACCCTATCCCCCCCTTTTAACTTGTTACATATATTTCGATTTTTTCTTCTTGAGATACAACGCTATCGTAACCGAAACAAACAGGAGCCCCATTATACGGATCAATCATGACACGCGCATCAATATGAAATACTTCTTTTAACACTTCATTTGTAATGATTTCTTCTGGGCTACCAGTTGTAACAATTTCGCCTTCCTTCATTGCAATAATTTCATCTGAAAACCTTGATGCATGGTTAATATCATGTAATACCATAACAACCGTACAATTATGTTCTTTATTTAACTTCTCCACAATTTGTAATACATCTAATTGATGAGACATATCAAGGTATGTAGTTGGCTCATCTAATAGCAACACTTCTGTCTCTTGTGCTAATGCCATCGCTAGCCATACCTTTTGTCTTTGACCGCCTGATAAATTTGCAATTTGTCTCGTTCGAAATTCAGAAGTTTTCGTTATATCTAATGCCCAATCAATCATTTCTTTATCTTTTGTCGTTAACTTATTTACGTTATTGCGATGTGGATAGCGTCCATAAGAAATTAATTCTTCCACTTTAAGTTCACCTGGTGCAATTGGAGTTTGCGGGAGTAAAGCTAACTGCTTCGCAATTTCTTTCGTTGGAATTGTATGTAAATCTTGCCCTTGCAAATATACTTTTCCACTTTTTTGTTTTAAAATTCTTCCCATTGTTTTTAACAATGTCGATTTACCGCAACCGTTTGGGCCTATAATTGTCGTTACTTTTCCTTCTTGTATTTCCACATTTAAATCGCGAAACACTGTAAGCTTTTCATAACTTGTTTCTAAATTTTTTGCACTTAAAATACTCACTTTTATTCCTCCTCTTACGCTTTCGCCATATAAAGTAAATATAAGAAATACGGTACACCGACAATAGAAATAACGATTCCAACAGGTAGCTCTACAGGTGTGAAAACTGTTTTCGCAATAAAGTCTGAAGCAATTACAAGAAACATTCCGATTACGCCGCACGTAGGAATTATATACTTATGTTGAATACCGACAAGCCTTTTCGCTATATGCGGTGCCATTAAGCCAATAAAACCGATACTCCCTGAAACAGCAACACATGCGCTCACAAGCCCGATACTACTTAATAGTAAAATCGATTTCTCTCTTTCTACTGAAACACCTAAACTTGTAATACTCGTTTCTTCCAATTGAAATAAATCTAATAAATAAGCTTTCTTTTGTATAAGCGGAATTAAGATAATAAGCCATGGTAACATAGCCACAATATACTTCCAGTTCGCACTATATATGCTTCCAGACACCCACACTGCGGCCATTTCAAAATCAGTTGACTTCATTTTGAGTGATAAGTACATAGAAAAGGCTCCAAATCCTGATCCAATTGCAATCCCTGTTAATAAAAGTCGCTGCGAATCTAATTTACCGTTTTTCCAAGAAAACAGATAAATGATGATAGCTGCACCTAATCCGCCTACTAAACCAAACATTGGCATCATCATAATAGAAACCCAGTCTGTGCTTTTTAATTGTCCTTGAAAGAAAAACATAAAAATGACGATCGCTGTTCCTGCTCCTGCATTTACGCCTAAAATACCTGGGTCTGCCAATCCATTTCTCGTAATCCCTTGAATAACAGCACCTGCAACGCCGAGGCCTAATCCTACTAACCCAGCAATTACGATGCGTGGAAGACGAAAATCAAAGATAACTAGATCATGTTCTGGTACTGGATCAATTCTAAAAAGTGTTTTAAATACATCCGTAATCGTAATATCAAACGTACCGTTCGTTAAACTAATATAAATAGCAACAAAAATTAAAAATATAATAATCCCCATCGTCATTCCGAAACGTTGACTTGAACTTTTAAGCATGTCTCTCTCCTCCTCTAGTACGGATTAAATAAAGGAAGAAAGGAATTCCAATTAAGGAGGTAACGACTCCAATAGGTGTTTCAAATGGATAGTTTACAAATCTACTCAAAACGTCACATAACGCTAAGAAAACGCCACCAATAACACCTGCACATGGCAAAATCCACTTATAATCTACCCCAATTATAAAGCGGGTAATGTGCGGAATAATTAAACCTACAAAACCAACTTTCCCCACTAAAGCAACTGCTGTTCCTGTTAAAAAGATAACTGATAAAATTGCCATCGCTTTGACTAGTTTTGTACGCTGCCCTAAATTAATAGAAACCTCTTCGCCTAATGAAAGAATGGTAATAGATTTTGATATTAACAGTGCTAAAATTATTCCAATTATCCCAAACGGTATCGTGATTTTAATGATATTAGGATCTACTTGATCTAACTTTGCATTAAACCAAAAACTAACATTTTGAGAAATTTGAAAATACGAAGCCATTGCAGCCGATACACTGCTTAAAAATGTTCCAATAACTGTTCCTATAATCGCTAACCTAACTGGTGATAAGCCATTTTGAAGGAGCGAACCAAAACCAAACACGATACCGGCTCCTAGTGCAGAACCAATCATTGAACATAAAACCATACCAATTGATGACATTCCCGGAAGAAAAATCATGCTAAGTGTAATAACAAAGGCAGCGCCATCCGTCACACCCATAATAGAAGGGGATGCAAGATAGTTTCTTGTCATCCCCTGCATAAGTGCTCCTGATATGGCTAGAAATGCTCCGACTAAAAGAGCTGCAACTACCCTTGGTAAACGTGAAGTAATAATAATATTATGATTTACATCGCTTGAATCAAAATGAAATAATGCGTTCCACACTGTTTCAGCGTCAATACTTTTTGCCCCATACAAAATCGAAAGTATAACTGTAAATAAGATGAGTATGGGTGCTATACATAATATAGTTACTGGTACTGCATTTGTTTTCTGCATATCATTCAACGCACCTTACTTATTGTATTATTTAGATAAATCTTTCACTGCTTCTTTTAAGAATGCTGTTTTACTCCAAGCTGTACCACCTTGTGCCATTGGGTCTACAACATTTACAAATACTTTCTTTTCCTTCGCAGCGTTCATACTTTGCCAAATTGGATTATTTTCAATGTCTTCTAGCACTTTCGGTTTATTATTTTCACTTGCCTCGTATTGTAAGAAGATATAATCAGGATTAACTTCAGCTAATTTTTCTAAAGAAATTTTTTCTTGTGCTTTTACCGTTTTAAGTTGTTCTGGAGCAGTTAGTCCAAGATCTTTATAAATTACGGGGTTAAAGTATACTCCTTCTGGGTATAGGAATAAGTCATTTGCTCTTAGTCTAATGACAAGTACTTTTTTATCTTTTAACTTATCTCCTAGTTTTGCTTTTGCTTTTTCAGCGTCCGAATTGTAGTCTTTAATAATTTTTTCTGCTTTATCTTTTTTACCAGTTAATTCTCCCATTAACTTTAAGTTATCTTCCCAATTTGTTGAAACGTGTGATACCGGGAATGTAGGAGCTACTTTCGTAAACTTTTCAGCTGTTTCTGCTGGGAATTTCGTACTTGATGTAATAACGTCTGGTTTTAATTGAAGTAATGTTTCGAAATTTGGTTCCATTTTCTCACCAACAGATTTCGCACCTTCTAAATCTTTCTCAAGATACTTCGGTAATTTACCACCCACAGTAATGGCACCAACTGGTTTAATTCCAAGTACTGCCGCATCTTCCATTGACTCTAAACTAGCTGTCGCAATTTTATCTACTTTTGCTGGCACTGTATATTCTTTACCTAAATATGTAATTTTTCGCTTTTCATCTTTTTTCGTTTCCGTAGCTTTTGTCTGTTGTTTTTGCTCGCCTGAAGTTTTATCCGCACTATTACATGCCGCTAAACCTACACTTAAAACTGTAACCATTCCTAAAGTAAATAATTTCTTGTTCATCTTTATATGTCTCCTCTCGAATTTTCAAACTATATTCTCAATAAAATTTAACTATATGAATCTTGTCCCATATATATATTTCATTAGATTAATAATTTTATCCAGAACTCATTCTCGTTCACTTCCCCTAGACTATAATTCTTTTACACCTTTATCACTTGATAATCCTTTTCACTGATAATGATTATCGTTACTAAGTATATATTTAATATGAAATTATTTCAAGAATGATTTGAAAAATTTTAACAAACTGAATAAAAAAAGAAGTATCCACCTAATATTAGAGAGATACTTCTTTTTTTAGAAATTTATATATAATTCAACTGGACAATGGTCTGATCCCATTACTTCACTATTAATTTTCACTTCTGTTATTTGGTCTTTCATTCTTTCCGAAACAACAAAATAATCTAAACGCCATCCAATATTTTTTGCTCTCGCTCCCATCCGATACGACCACCACGAATATGCACCTTCTTGATTAGGATAAAGATAACGATACGTATCAACAAATCCTTCTTCTAAAATACATGTAAATTTCTCTCGTTCCTCATCAGAGAATCCAGGGTTTTTACGATTACTTTTTGGATTTTTCAAATCGATTTCTTTATGAGAAACATTTAAGTCTCCACAAAAAATAACTGTTTTTTTCTCATCTAATCGTTTGATATAGGACCTGAAATCATCTTCCCATTTCATTCTGTAATCTAATCGTTCTAATCCACGTTTTGAATTTGGTGTATATAACGTTATCATGTAAAAATCTTCGAATTCTAAAGTAATAAGTCGCCCTTCTTGATCATGCTCTTCAATGCCTAAACCATATGTAACTGAAAGCGGTTCTTTTTTCGAAAAAATAGCCGTTCCTGAATATCCTTTTTTCACAGCATAATTCCAGTATGTATAATATCCCTCTAGATTTAAATCAATTTGCCCTTCTTGTAATTTAATCTCTTGTAGACAAAATATATCAGCACTTGATTCCTCAAGATATTCCAAAAATCCACCTTTTGCGATAACTGCTCGCAAACCATTTACATTCCATGAAATTAACTTCACTTTTAGCCCTCCTCTTGATGTTTATTTCCAAATTTCATGCTATCAAAAAATAGAAAAACAATCATATTTTCACCTTTGTAATCTTGCTCTTACATTTATGAATACATACATACGCACTTTATTCAGGTTATACTAATTTCAGAGGTGATGTTCTTTGCACAACGAAAGAGTTACATTAACAAATGAGTATTGGCAAGCAATTATTCATAATGATTCTTCCTATGATAGCAAATTCTTTTATGCTGTGAAATCAACTGGAATCTTTTGCAGGCCATCATGCAAATCAAGAATACCGAATAGAAACAATGTACGAATTTTTCATCATGCAGAACAAGCATTAAGTGAAAACTTTCGCCCGTGCAAACGTTGTAAGCCAAACGGGATCACTTTACCTAATGAAGAGTGGGTAGAACAAATTAAAGACTATATCGAAAAGCATTATGACGAATCCTTAACTCTCGACATGCTTGCGGAAATGTGTCACGGTAGCCCTTTTCATTTACAGCGTACTTTCAAAAGAATAATAGGGCTAACTCCTATAGAATATATACAACAATTCAGGGTTCTTAAAGCAACCGAATACCTTTTACACACAAATCAATCTATTAAAGAAATTAGTACTGCTGTCGGGATAGAAAACCCAGAGTATTTCGCAACTTTATTTAAAAAGAAAACCGGATTTACTCCTACTGAATATCGAAAAAAGAACGAAATGAAAGAGGGATACGATAATGAATTCCTACAAAAATAATTATATATATTGGACGCTACTTACACATAAAAATTGGCGATTTCATATTGCTGCAACTGAAAATGGACTATGTTTCATTGGATCACAAGAAGAAAACTTTGAAGAATTAAATATATGGGCTAGAAAAAAACTGCCCCAACATATATTGATCCATAGTCCAGATTACTTGCAAATATATACGAAAGAAATTATCGAGTATTTAGAAAACAAGCGAGAAACTTTTACATTCCCTATCGATGCTTATGGAACTAATTTTCAATTATCTGTTTGGAATACGGTACGTGAAATTCCTTATGGAGAGACATATTCTTATACAGAAATTGCTGAAAGAATTCAAAAACCTAAAGCTGTGCGCGCCGTTGCTTCCGCTATTGCTGCTAACCCTCTTCTTATTACAATTCCTTGTCACCGCGTTATTGGGAAGAATGGGAAACTAACCGGATTTAGGGGTGGATTAGAAATGAAGAAAAAATTGCTTGCATTAGAAGAGGTGCAGGTGGAATTCATATGACAGCAGAATATAATAGCGCATTATCTGTAGCAGTTCCGAAAGAATTTTGTTTCCAAGAAAATTTACGTTATCTATTACGTTCTAATAATGAATGTATGTTCCATATTGAAGACAACAAAATTTATAAAGTTATCCCTGTGCAAGATGTAAATCCTTTAGTTGAAATTAGTTTGAATACTGATGGCAATGTTCAAATACGTTTTTTAGGAGAGTTATATACTCATGAAAGATGGGTAAGCGATGCTGTAGCTAACTATGTAAAAGAATGGTTTGATTTAACTACTGATTTAGCCCCTTTTTATACATTAGCTAAACATGATTTACTCCTTCAAGGACCAATTGAACAATATTATGGCCTTCGTAATTTAGGTATTCCAGACTTATTTGAGGCACTTTCCTGGGGAATTATCGGTCAACAAATTAACCTAACATATGCTTATACACTAAAAAGAAGATTAGTTGAGCAATTTGGAAGTTATGTAGAATGGGACGGTAGAAAACATTGGATATTCCCATCACCTGAAACAATTGCAAATCTACATATAGAAGATCTCCAACAATTAAAAATGACGACTAGAAAATGTGAATATTTAATCGGTATTGCGAAGCTTATTACAGAGAGAAAACTATCAAAAGAGGATTTACTGCAAACACAAGATGTAAAGGTTGCTGAGAAACAATTAACTGCTATCCATGGTATAGGACCATGGACTGCCAACTATGTTTTAATGCGTTGTTTAAGATTTCCTTCAGCTTTTCCAATTGATGATGTTGGTCTCCATAATGCAATTAAATTTATAACAGGATCCGAAAATAAACCGACTAAAAATGAAATAAAAGATTTTGCGGCAAACTGGGCTAATTGGGAATCTTATGCGACTTTTTATTTGTGGCGAGTACTATATTAAAAGAACCAAGTAGCACATTCGTACTACTTGGTTCTTTTTTAAGCTTGCTCCTCAAAACGTCTTGCAATTTCTACAATAACTTGAACAGCTTTTTCCATAGTATCTACCGAAACATACTCAAATTTACCGTGATAGTTTTCACCACCAGTGAAAATATTCGGCGTCGGTAATCCCATATATGATAATTGTGATCCATCTGTTCCTCCGCGAATCGGATGAATATTTGGTTCAATGTCTAAACTTTTCATTGCTTCATATGCAATATCAACAATTTCTCTTACCGGTTCAATTTTTTCAAGCATGTTATAGTATTGATCATTCATTTCTAAAACGACTGCATCTTTCCCATACTTCTCTTGCATTTGTTTCACAATATTTTCAATGGTATTTTTACGTGTTTCAAAATTTTCACGATCAAAATCTCGAATAATATAATATGCTTTACTTTGCTCAACATCACCATTTAAAGAGAGTAAATGGTAGAACCCTTCGTATCCTTCAGTATACTCTGGTGCCTCTTCTACTGGTAAATACCCGTTAAACTCCATAGCCAGTTTAGTTGCATTGCGCATTTTATTTTTCGCTGTTCCAGGATGTGTATTCGTTCCGTTAAACGTTAACTTAGCACCTGCAGCATTAAAACTTTCATACTCTAAACCACCTAATGGACCTCCATCCATCGTATAAGCAAATGATGCACCAAACGCCTCTACATCAAAATGCGCTGGCCCACGACCAATTTCTTCATCTGGTGTAAATGCTACTCTTATTTTCCCGTGCTTAATTTGCGGATTATGTATTAAATGGTTCATTGCAACCATAATTTCTGTAAGACCAGCTTTATCATCTGCTCCTAGAAGTGTTGTACCATCAGTTGTAATAATGGTATGTCCTTTATATGATGGTAATTCTGGGAACTGCTCTGGTGTTAACACAACATTTAGCTCTTCATTTAACGTAATTGCATTACCATCAAAATTTTCATGAATTTGTGGTTTGACGTTTTTCCCCGTAAAGTCTGTTGCCGTATCTAAATGAGCTAAAAATCCGATCACAGGAACATCCTTGTCCGTATTAGCTGGAAGTGTTGCCATTACATAGCCATTATCATCCATCGTTACTTCTGCTAACCCAATTTCTTTTAGCTCTTCCACTAATAACTTACCAAACTCAATTTGTCCTGGTGTTGTTGGTACTGTATGGCTTTCTTCATTTGATTGCGTATCAATTTTCACATATCTCGTAAATCTTTCAATAAGTTCTTGCTTCAAGTTCATTCACTCCCTTTTATGTTTCTCTCTCCATTATAATCCTTAAAAAGAAATATTTTAACTTTTTTGACTGTGAAGATGTATATTTCATTTACATTGTTAACCTTTTTAAACGAATGATAAAAAGACATAATATTTGTACATTAAAACCGTAACAGGTAACATACATAATTATAAAATATGGGAGGTTTTAAAGATGAGGTTAACTCTCTTTCGCTATTTTCTTTTTTTCTTAGGATTAATTTTCTTTGGCCTTGGAAATGCTCTTGCAGTCAAAGTAAAATTTCTAGGCTTGCACCCTTGGGAAGTTTTAAATATGGCTCTCTACCAAAAGTTTGGATGGAGCATTGGTACGTGGAGTGTCATATGTGGGTTATGTCTCGTTCTAATATCTTTACTAGTAGATCGAAAATATATAAATGTGGGTACATTTTTGAATGCACTACTTATCGGTCCCATTATGGACTTTTTCTTACAATCAAACATGCTTCCAGACGCTAGTAATTATTTATGGATAAACTTACTCATTTTATTTTCTGGTATTGCCATTACAGGTATCGGGGGAGGGATGTACGTTGCGGCTGGGGTTGGCGCTGGACCCCGTGATGGATTCATGCTTACTATTTCCGACAAAACAGGACTTTCTATTAGCCGTGCTAGAATCATAGTAGAATGTATTGTACTAGTTATTGGATTTATGCTAGGAGGTCCTGTTTTCATCGTAACTTTTCTGTACACCTTTATTCAAAGTCCAATCTTTCAGCAATCATTTAAGATGTTTCAAACACTTTTACATACTTTACATAACAAAAAGAAAATTAGTGAACATATTTAAAGTACAGCTTAATACAAATAAATTCACCCTATTTACGACTCTCACCGCAAATAGGGTGTTTCTGTTTTTATCTCGCAATTTAAGAATATATACTACTCATTCACAATAAAAGTATATACATCATCATGAATACAGCCATTTACTTTAATCACATACTTCCCAGGTTTATTAAAACTAATTGTGTATTTATTTAACTGAATTGCTTCTTTATCTCCAGAAAGAATATCAATGCTTCTGCCACTTAATACATACAATTCATTTAGGTTCATTGTTACATCAATTGTATTGAAATTTTCCACTTTCACTTGCTGTGCTTCCGCAACGCTTACACTTGGTTCTAAAAACAGTAGTCCACTTAATCCAATCGTACCTGCTAAAGCTACTCCCACAAACTTTTTAATCTTTTTCATCACAATGTCCTCCTTATAAATTTTGTGTAAAGGCGATTTTCTCCTTTACACCACAAAGCCTATATGTAATGAAATGAAAAGTAAACGGGGACAGTAAGACAAAATTCTACATCTTTTTCACGTATTGAATATAAATCCAACGTTTGGAGTTTTGACACATTTAAAATTGTTTCCCCAAACCAATTCCCCCATAATTTATTCAAATACTGAATAATTACTTATTGATTTAACATTCTAAAAATAGTTGATAAAGATGCTTTCTATTCAAACAAAAAAGACTTTGCTATAAAAGTAGCTTTTACAACAAAATCCATGCAACTAATTTTATTCCGCTTTCCATAATCTCTCTACATTCATTAATTGTTCTTCTTTAAACTCCATCTTATATATATCCGGTTTTGACGTATTCATTAAAAATTCAAAACCATATTGTTTATCAAAATAGTTCATCATTAATGTCATGACAAGCCCATGTGTACCAATTACAATTTTGCGTCCTTGAAAATCTATTAAGATTTCTTTTAATACCTTCACTACTCTTCTCTGGCAATCTGCATATGACTCTCCTTCCGTTCGTGCAAAGTCCGGATTAGAGAACATCTTCTGTACAAGTGGATACACCTCTTTGTCTGATATAACCTGATCCTCACTTGAAAACATACACTCTTTAAGATTTTCATATATTACTATTTCTTTTTCATGGAAATTAGCTGACTCCTCTATCGTTAACATAGCCCGATTATAGGGACTGGAAATAAAAGTATCAATTCTCTCCGCTTTTAATATATCAGTTACTCTACGGGCATCCATATGTCCCTTCTCAGTTAACCCGCGCATTCTTTCATTTCCTTCTAGTTTTGGTGATTCACCATGTCTAACCATATAAATATATGTGCTCATAATTTCTCCTTAAAATTGTTTATTAGTTAATAAATCACGTTCATTTATCCCATTTCAACACTTAAGCGTAATACTAAAATACTTTATAAAACGTGCTGATTTGTTCGTCTAATCCATTCTCCTACTAAACTTTCAAATAATTCAGGCTGTTCAATCTGCAAATTATGCCCTGCCATATCTAACACTGCTAATGTTGCCCTTGGATATTCTTCAATAATTTCTATAATATTTTGATAACCTACTGCTATATCTTGTCTTCCAGTCAGTAAAAGAACGGGTTTTTCATATTTTTCACGCTGAAAATCCATAGTAAGAGAGTAATTCTTTTGCAACCTTTCAATAAATTCATAATTAGCAACATCTAACCCAGGCTTAATTTCTTCTTTAAATCGCGTATATGTATATTGATTTGCTATTACAGCTAACTCACAAAATCCCTCTCTTTCCGTGGAAGTAAGCGTATTTAAAAATTCCTCATCTTGTACAATTACCTGTTTATCTGGAAGAATCCTTTTTTCTGGCTCCGCTACAACAACAGGACATACTAATAGTAATCCGCTAACTCTCTCAAACATCTTTGTAAGTATACCTTTGGCTAAATAGCCTCCATATGATTCTCCTACCAATAAAAATTTTTCAGTAGAAATGATTTCCTCAATAAATGTGATAAGCACCTCTACTATACGATCTGAACTATTTATCCAATTTGGAGCATTCGATTTTCCCATACCAGGTAAATCAATATATATTCGCTTATAACCTTCATATTTCTGAAATACTGATTCCATACATTTCATCATTAACCTATGGTCAGGGGAGCAGCCATGTATGATAATGACCGGTTTACCCTCTCCCACAATTTCATAGTATATTTCTGCATCTTTAATTCGATATATCATAAAAAAACCTCCCTATTTAGTGGCAATACTATCTACTCTGTAAGAATACACGTTCTTATTTTACATCCTTTCTCAACATTTTCACAAATGTTAATTTTCAGATTAAAAAATAAAAAGCTCACCTAAAAAAGATCCTCATCATTTTATATGCAATTTTGCATCTCCACTTACAAATCAATAAAAAAACTTTACAATTCAAAGGATGACTAAATATACAATTTCTATTTAAAGTCTTGATACAGTCTATACTATCAACTGTAATGTTTTTTCAACTTTAAGAATACTTACACTCTTTAACACTTTCCTTATAAACATGATTTTTATAAGGAAATCTGATACAATTCTTAAATAATATTATTATGTATAGATATAACGAACATAGTGCATAATTAAAGAAGGTGATTTCATTGAAATTAAATAAAAATTTACAATTATGTATATTAATTGGGACGTTAATATGCTATTCAATCTATTTTATGTTTTTCTATCTGTTCCCTACTTATTTTTCAAATTCAGATGTACGCTTCGCTTCACTTATCGTTGAAGCCATTACATTTGTATCACTGATTTACTCTATATATTCTAAAAAAGTCAGTTCAAATCCATTTTGGATATGTATTACAATAGCAATTGGTAGTTTTTTATTAGGGAAAATAGTATATACATATCAGGATAGCTTCTTCGAAATTCCAATAGATCGTTTTACTATTTCTGATGTATTTTACATGTTTTTTCTACTTTTCTGTCTTATCGCTTTCTGCTATAAAATTTTAAAGGAATGCAATAAATGGGAAAAAGCATTCTTTATTTGTGATATATGCATAGTGCTTACTTCCATATTTACATTAGAATGGTATTTATTTAATCAGCCAAATTTAAATATATTCGCTCTTTCACTAGGAGATGTTTTCCTTTCATTTTTATACCCAATTGCAGATTTATTATTTCTACTGCTAGGTGTTAGTCTCTTTTTCCGTCCAACAATTTTTAATTCCAAACGGAAAATTTATATCTTTATTTTTGTATTAATAAGTTCTGCAACTTTTAACTATATTTATTTTTACTTAAATAACCATTTATCAACTGAAACGATAACATTATTACGTCTTTTATATAGAATACCTATATTACTTATTGCAATAGCTGGCTCTATTTCAGAAGATCATAATAGCCATAAAAATTATTTCATTGTAAACCCTATAATAGGAAAAAAAGCTTTAGTTGTATTTCCCTATCTTGCTGTTGCAATACTAATCGGGTTTACATTAAAAGAACAAACATCATCTTCAACTCTCATTACAGGAAATTGTATTACTTTTATTTTCGTACTCATTCGTCATTCTATCGTACGTATGCAAAACAATTCCTTAACAAAACGTTTGCAGGCATTTAATGCCCAACTTGAAGAAAAAGTTACTTTACGGACTTCTGATTTAGTTCATAAATCAGAGGCTCTTTCTCAAAAACAACAAAAATTCAAATCATTATATGAATATCATCCTGACCCTATTTTCACCATTGATTTAAATGGAATATTCTTAAATGTAAATAAGGCTGGGAGTGTACTACTTGGAGCACCAACAGATGAGTTACTCGGTGAAACTTGTTTTTCGATTATTTTAGATGAAGATAAGCATAAGCTAGCATTGGCATTAGAGAAAGTGAAACAACAAGAATCGGCATCCTTACAACTTAGTTCTCAATATAAAGATGGCTTTACTTATTTTTTATACGTTACAATCATTCCTATTATAATAGACGGACAAATTTCAGGAAGCTATATTATGGTGAAAGATATTACTGCACTAAAAAAACAGCAAGAAGAAATAAAATATTTAGCGTTCCATGACACTGTAACGAAAATTGGGAACCGCGCCTTTTTCCATAAGAAATTAAAGAGAGTTATAAAAAATACTAAAATAACAGAAAGCGAGTTTGCCTTATTATATTTAGATTTAGATCGCTTTAAAGCAATTAACGATACACTTGGACATTCGTCAGGAGATTACATATTAGAAGAAGTAGCAAAGCGATTCCAATCATGTCTTCCATCACATACTCATCTTTCAAGAATCGGTGGCGATGAATTTACAATCATAATTGAAAACTATACTGACGAAGATTACTTATTCCAATTATGCAACCAATTATTTGAATGCATGAAAAAATCATTCATCATACATGAGCATAAATTAACTTTATCACTGAGTATCGGCATCGCTATTTATCCACATTCCGGAATCGATACCGCTACACTTCTGAAAAACGCTAATGTTGCAATGTATGATGCAAAAGCAAAAGAGCTTAATTCTGTCTCTATTTATGACGATGTAATCGCTAAAAAAATTGAAAGACGATTACGATTAGAAAAAGATTTACCAAACGCACTACAAAATGAAGAATTGTTCCTTTTGTATCAACCTCAAGTTGATAGTAAATCTAATAAAATTATCGGTGCAGAAGCTTTAATTAGGTGGAATCATCCTGAATTAGGTATTATTTCTCCATACGAGTTTATTCCGATTGCAGAAGAAACACTACAAATTATTTCAATAGGAAAATGGACATTAGAGCAGGCTTGTAAGCAAATGAAACGTTGGCACGCACTCGGATATTCACATTTAAAAATAGGTGTAAATTTATCTGCTAAAGAATTTGAACAAGAGGATTTTGTAAAATCTATTTCTTCTACTTTAACAAATACAGGTTTACCAGCAAGCTCTCTTGATCTTGAATTAACAGAGCGAATTGCGATGATGGATGAACGAGAAACATTGATAAAACTGCGTACACTAAAAAGTTTAGGGATTCACATTTCAATCGACGACTTTGGTACAGGTTATTCTTCGCTAGCCTACTTACCTTTATATCCAATTGATACGTTAAAAATCCCGAGAGAATTTATTACAATGTCTGAAACATGTGATGATGGAATGGAAATTATTAAAACGATTATCACATTAGCAAATACACTAGGAATGTCTGTCATTGCTGAAGGTGTAGAAACGAAAGAGCACGTAAATTTCCTTCAAAAAAATAAATGTCAGTTTATTCAAGGTTATTATTACAGTAAACCTATTCATATTAATGCATTTACTGAGCTATTAGAAAACGGCATTCACCCATAGTACAAGCTAATTAGAATAAATAATAATGAATTGGAACAAATATAGTAAAAAGGAAAGAAGATACCTTCTTTCCTTTTTACTATATTTCTATTACTTCACCACTTCATTTATTATATCTATTAATTGATGAATCCCCTCATCATTTGTTTTCTTATACCCATTCATGTTTTGAATATATTTCTCCTTATTTGTATACAACTTATTTACTGCATGTATAAATGTATTCGTACTTACTCTGTCTTGGAGTATAACTTCCGCATATCCTTGCCGTGAAAAATATTCAGCATTTAAAACTTGATCTCCCCTACTGGAACTGTTAGTTAACGGGATAAGCAACATCGGTTTCTTCAAAAATAACAATTCAGAAATAGCAGTAGAACCCGCTCTGGAAACTACAACACTTGCCATATTTAGTATATGCGGCAACTCGTCGCCTATATATTCAAATTGCATATACCCCTCCATGCCAATAGATGGGTCTACCTTCCCTTTACCACATATATGAATAATATTAAAGTTTAATAGTATTGTATCTAAACATTTCCTTACCATATCATTTATCCACTTAGCACCCTGACTCCCACCCATAATTAATAATACTGGTTTATCTTGCTGAAATTCACAATATCTTCTTCCTCGTAATACGTTACCCTTCTCAATTTCTTCCCTTACAATCGGTCCTACATAAACCTTCTTCTCATTACTTACATTTTCTCCTGTCTGAGGAAATGTTGTGCATAGCTTTGTAGCAAAAGGTAATGCTATTTTATTGGCAAGTCCTAATGTGCTATCTGGTTCACGTATAATTATAGGCACACGATTTAACCATGCTCCTATAGCTACAGGAACTGAAACAAATCCTCCTGCTGAAAAGATAACGTCAGGCTTTGTTTTCTTAATTAATTTATAACTTTGTAAACAACCGCTTATAATTTTAAAAGGATCTTTAAAATTCTCCCAATCCCAATATCTCCTAAGCTTGCCCGTTGAAACACTATTGTATTTAACATTTTGCACTAATGATTTTTCAATTCCATTTTTGGATCCAATATACTCGACTCTCCATCCTTGCTCTATAAATTTAGGAATTAATACAATATTAATCATAACGTGTCCGGCTGTACCGCCCCCAGTAAAAAGAATCGTTTTGCTCATAACTTATACCCACCTTTATTATTAAAAATCTAGCTTTATATTTACCTTTTAAATGTAAATAAACTTATTATTTTTTATATAAATCTTTAACTCCACCTCTATATCTTGTAAAAGATCTTTAATGAGTTCATAAAAATCATTTCCATACTCACTACACTCATATTGAGCAAAGATTTGAATCACATACCTAGTTTCGGTCTCTAATGCTGAATTTATTCGATTAACCCTTTTTTCTTCTACATACGCTTGATATTTATGTATTGCCTCATAAAGACGCAATACATGCGCTTCTTCATCTCTCCAGTCCAGCGTATCAACAATTGAAAGAAATAGCGTATTTTGATTATCTATTACTTCATAACCATTCATATATTTCTTACACCCTTTTTTGCTTTTCATTGAATGCAGATGTCACTACACTTCGCATACTCAAGTACATCTTTTAATGATTGATGAAATTCAATTTCTGGGATCCAACCTAACCTTTTTATTTCCTCTATTGCTAAACTCTCATTTGAGTCGCTCCCACTTTTCTCTGTTTCCTCTATAAAAAAATTTAGCTGTGTTAATTTTTTATATTGTTCTAGTACATCTAATAAAGATCGTTTTACTCCTGATCCGATATTATATTGTTTTCCATTTATTCCATCTCGTAATAACACATGATACGCTTTAACCGCATCACGTACATCTAGAAAATCTCTACTATCTTTTAAACTGTTTACTTCAATAATGGCTTTACTTCTACCTGATTCTATATCTATCATTTTCTTTGCGAGAATCGAACAAATGCCATTCGATTCCCCTGGACCAATTAAGTTTGAGGGCTTTGCAATGATAATATTTGAATCCATTAATCCTCCCCAAGCCTCTGCAATAATGACTTGCATCGTTTTACTTAAACTATATGGATTTGAAATTTTTATTTCGTTCATACTATCTGCTTGCAAAGCAGATCCTATAACTAATGTTCTACAATGCGAGGCTTCTTGCTTAATTGCTTCTAATAAATATAACGTTCCTATTACATTAATCTCTATATACTCAAGAGCAGCTGTCCAAGATTCTATAACCGAATTCCTTCCTGCTAAATGCAATACGTAGTCTGGCTTTATTTGTTTCATTACCTTCATTACTTCGCTCTTATTAGTTAAATTACAAGTAATACCATTTCTAATTTTTTCTCTATGTGCACGATTTTGAAACATAGGAATTACATAAAAGCCCTGCTCTAAAAAATATTGGCAAGCATGGCGTCCTGTGAAACCATTTGCACCAGTTATTAAAAGGCTCGCATTTTTTTTCATCGCAAAAACCCTCCTTTTAATAGCATTTGTTTCACCTCATGTTTTGCAAGCAAGTCTTGTTGAGAACTAAAACTCTTCACATCCACTAGCGGATAGCTAGAATAATATTCTTGAAGTCCTTCTATAGGAATAGTCGGTAGTACCACAAAATAATTTTGATCAAAACTTATACTTGTTTTACTCTCTACCTCAGATAGAAGCATTTCACTTAATTTTTCACCCGGTCTTATCCCTACCTTTTTTACCTTAATGTTTTCTTTTTCCGAATCTTCAATTAATATTTCCGCTAAATCTGTTATTTTACATGCCGGCATTTTCATAACAAAGATTTCCCCGCCTCTACCTTGATATACGGCTTTAAATAACATTCCAACAGCATCTTCAACTGTTAAGAAAAATCTAGTCATATTCGCATCGGTAATCCCTACTTGTGAAGATTTTTTAATTTGTTGTTTAAAAAGCGGTACTACACTTCCACTCGTCCCTAAAACATTTCCACCACGAACACAAATGAATTTTGTTTTCTTCGTTTGTATATTCGCATGAACCATTAATTTTTCACCAATTGCTTTTGTCATCCCATACGTATTTGATGGATCAGCTGCTTTATCCGTTGAAACATATATAACTTTTTCAACTTGCATCTGTATAGAGGCTTCAATTACATTTTGCGTACCATGTATGTTAGTTTTTATAGCTTCATAAGGATAATACTCACATACTGGAACGTGTTTTAAAGCTGCAAGATGGAATACATAATGTACACCTTGGCAAGCATAGACTAGTTGATCTTTATCACGAATATCTCCAATTATAAATTTTAACCTATCATCATTTATAAACTGTTGCTGCATTTCAAACTGAACCGTTTCATTTCTTGAAAAAATTCTAATTTCTTTCGGTGATTTTTCTAATAGTTGTTTTATAAGTTCATGCCCCCACGAACCTGTACCACCAGTAATTAAAATTATTTTATTTAACATTCCTTTTCCTCCTACCAAACATCTCAATTTAAATAGTATTTATTGAATTATTTTCAATTGATTCAAATCATAATCGTAGTTTGTTACATTTAATTGACAAAATAAAAAAACAGAAACTATTAAACATAGTTTCTGTTTTTCATTTCACCTCACAACAGTAAGATTTTTTATACTGTTTGCATGATAAATAAATTCCTTGTAAAAAAACACCGCTCATTTATTTCTTATACTCGTAATAAAATAAATAGAATGATTCATAGCCAATAATCATGTTTAAATTTATGAAAAAGGGAGGTAACGGAATGGACCGAAGCAATTCAAATCATACATATAACGGACCTTCCAAAGCACTGCCTCTCTCCCTATTCGATGTAAAAAATGAATTGAAACAAAAAAGCAAGCTTATTCCTTCTGATACCGTGTATAAATTAACGAAAGAAGAGCAACTCATCATCAACAAAATAAAAATACAAACAGAACAGCTAAATAAAAATAATGTTACAAGAACACGCGCATACTACCAATTTTATATTCAATATCCAGAAATACATTGGGCACTGCTTGGACATATGGTATCACGTAACGGCGGTTGGAATATGACTGATTTAAAGGGCGATTTATATACGAGAATTTTATCAGAGAAAGATCAATTCATATTTTTTTCTTTTTTAGAAAGAGGGAATTGGCTTATTTTCCAAGATGTATACCCTCAATTTTTACTTTACGAACAAAGTGTAAAGAGATCACAAAAGTTATTTCACCTTCTCCCTCACCTAAATGTTTCTACATTTATGGAAACGATGTGGAACGATTTTTGGAAAACAGGCAACAAAAAAACATTAGCGATTGCAACTATTATTAATGAACAAAACTACTTAGAAAAAAGAGTGATTCAAAATGTACAATTTAAAAAGACTGTACTAAATAGTATTGGATTTAAACTCTTTGATTTCTTTCAGTTTAATCATATCCTTTTCCCATTCTACGAAAATGATAAGAAGCAAAAAGTATTACTATTTGGTGATACAATGAAACATTTCACTTCCTTACATGAACGGATATTAATTGGAAAAAGATTGTATTCATTATTATTTCGAGATACACATGTTTTATCTCAAATAATAAGCTGGGCCCAACACCATCCGCATACGGGATCAAGGAAAGATTACTGGCCCCATTTATTTTCAAGTGTAAATGAATCTTTTTCCCGTGAGTTTTATAAGCGCCGAATAAAGAAATGCCAGTTACGAAATGACGCTTATCGCATATACAGTCCTGCACTCATCTATGCATGGCGAGATATGAAGCATGAGGAAGTTGACAGTGAAGATTGGTTTACCGATTGGCAAGTTGTACATTACTTAGTTAATAAGGAGGAAAATATAAATGGACAAATTACAGAAGACTACTGCAAAACACTCGAAAAAATTGAACTCGCAATTCTCGCAAAGAAAAATGTCCTCCTCCGAGAAGAAGAATGAGTTTCTAGCATTAGTAGTTACAATCTTTCTCTCTTCTATTATTGGCACTTGTTTAGATGCTTTTTTTGTTCATAAACAAATATATTCCTTTCCAGCTAGGCCCTTCTCATCCATATTTTCGGTTAATATAGCTTTTACATTATTAGTACTGCCGATTTTAACAGTTATCTTTATACACATTTCAAAAAAATTATCTAAAGTTTCTAGAATTCTATTTATTATTTCAATTGGTATTTGTGCTAGCCTTTTTGAACAGATTGCTGAAAGTTTAGGTTTATTTGTACATAGTACGAATTGGAACCATACATATTCTTTATTTGGTTATATGATTTTCCATTCTTTTATTTGGAACATATATAATTGGATAAAAAAATAAAGAGACCATTATAGGTCCCTTCTTAAGCATACTCTTCCATTATTGCTAATGGTGCCAGTGTTTGTAGGCTTTTAGAGCGTAAACGATAGGCAACGACTTTCTTCTTATATTGCTTAATGACATCAATATGTTCCTCATAGCTATATAGAGAAAACCTAATCTCTTTATTCCCTTTCTTCGTATCAATGACTATTGGTGTCCCTTCTCCGTGCGGCGGGAAATAATGTTTATCTAAAAACAAAGCCTCATTAAATTCATGAATAACTTGTAGTTTCATTTCTCCCTCTATATTTTTTCCATCTATCGATATAGAAGTATTTTCTGTCTCAAGCTTTTGATGCAATTCAAATTTACTAATAATTGATTCTACAACAGAAGTGGGCATACTAGAAACTAATACTTTAATAGCTCCAAAAACAAATAATGTAACTATAAACCATGTTGTCATCGTTATCATCTCCATTACATTTAAAAAATAAATTTCGTTCCATACGGTATTAGTATACTAATGAGTATTCCAGTTACAATCATCGTTACCGAACCGATAGTCGCTTCTTTCTCGCCTTCCTTCACTAAACGACTCACACCGATAATATGTGATGCACAGCCCATTCCAACTCCTTTTCCAATCGTACTTGTTATACTGAAAAACTTAAGTACTGTCGGTCCGACAATAGCACCTGTTATCCCTGCAACAACTACAAAACTAGAAGTCATAGATGGAATACCACCAATTTGATCCGCCAATGAAAGGGCAATAGGCATCGTTGCTAACTGTGGTAAAGTAGTTAATATAAGTTCCTTATCTATATTTAAAATTCCGCCAATCACTACATTCATGCTCGTCACAGCCACTATACCTATCACTACTCCGATAAGTATCGATAAAAAATTTTTCATAAGTATCTTTCGCTCTTTAAATAGAGGTATGGCCAATGCTACAATTGCAGGGCTCAATAAGCTTGAAAGAATGTCTCCCCCATTTTCCCTATACTCATGATGAGAAATACCAAAAAGCAAAAATAAACAAATCATAATTGCCGTAACTGTTAACACCGGTAACGTAAATGCAAACGTAAATTTTTTATATAGCTTTGTCGCCAAGAAATAAATTGCTACAGTAATAATAATTAAGACCATTTGAATCGTGCACCTTGTCGATTTTATTTTTTTGATGTTACTAATAATTGACTTATATAACCTGAAATAATCAAAGTTACTATAGTACTTGCAACTACTAAAAGGAATATAATACTCCCCTTACTTAAAAGAAACGACCCGTATTCCATCAGCCCTGTTGTCGAAGGGATTAAAAATAACGGTAAAAACACGATTAACTTTTCCGCACCTAACTCAAACCATTTTAACGGTAAAACGCGAGTGGAAAGGAGCAGGAACAGTATTAACATCCCTATTAAACTTCCCGGTATTGATAGATGGAATATTTCCTGAATCCACGTACCCACTAAGCTAAATACATATAGCACGCCTACTTGAAGTAAAAGCGTCACGTACTTCATTTATTTCCCTCATTTCACTATCACACATCCATATTATGAAATCTCATTTAGCGTGTCGGCAAGCCGTTTAATTCCAAGTTGAATTTGTTCTATATTCGCTCTACCAAACGTAAATCGTATATATTCATTTTTCGAACCTAAAACACTGCCCGGAACAAATGCGACACCATTCCGTATAGATTCACCTAATAAGTGATATTCATCAAACTTTCCTTTCACTTTACACCATACATGTATTCCACCCTCTGGCACGAAACATTCAACTCGGCCTCCCAATGTTCCTTCAAGCTCTGCAATTAATTCATCTCTTCTTTGCTTCAATTGTCCACGAAGTGTCGTAATATGTGTATGAAAATCCTTTGATTCTAAAAATTGATTTGCTACCCACTGCGTAAATACACTATGACCAAAATCAACTTGTTGCTTTGCATCTGCTAAACGCTCAATTACGCGTGTAGGACCAATTATCCATCCAATACGTAATCCTGATGCAACAATTTTTGATAATGAACTTATATAAAGAACATTTCCATTTTGGTCCATTGATTTTAATGTCGGGTTCACTTCTCCATTAAAAGAAATTAAACTATACGGATCATCTTCTACAATTGGTATACCGAACTCAGAAGACAGTTCTAAAATCTTTTTACGTCTCGCTAATGAAAGCACAGTACCCGTTGGATTCTGATAATCTGGATTCAAAAATACCATACGAATGCGATGCTTTTTGTGCAAATCGATTAAGTCATCTGGATTCATTCCATGCTCATCAACAGGTAAATGAAATATGTTTAAACCGGCCGATTTAAACATTGGAAGCGAAAAACAATACGAAGGATCTTCAATCGCGATCGCATCGCCAGGTTTTAATAAACATTGAACGATAAGATTAAGCGCCTGTTGTGCTCCAGACGTAATAAGAATAGAGCTTGAATCTGCTTCAATTTGTTTATATTGCTGAACATGTGCTGAAATTGTTTTTCTCAACATCTCATTTCCAAGTGGATGGTCATAACCGAGGTTTTCCATAAATGTTTTCTCCGACAAAATTGTTCGAAATCTATCACTTGGAATTAATTCTGGTGACAGTTCACCACTTGCTAAATTAATTAAATCATCTTTTTGTGTTTCCGTTCGAATTTGTTGAACGAGTGGTACGTTAGGTAAGAATG
Organism: Bacillus sp. FSL K6-1218; assembly: GCF_038006445.1. Classification (NCBI taxonomy): domain Bacteria; kingdom Bacillati; phylum Bacillota; class Bacilli; order Caryophanales; family Bacillaceae; genus Bacillus; species Bacillus sp. FSL K6-1218. The sequence continues at coordinate 3,781,903 of NZ_JBBOVE010000001.1, forward strand.
ATCCGTCCTCCACGTACCTACCCCAGTTTGGTATTCGTTTATGTGAGACACCCCATATGTCTGTATTGACCCGTGTTCCGCTTCCCTTTTGTCGTTCTACTACTCCAAGTGATTTTAATTCTTCATACGCAGCTACTATTGTACTCCGGTTCACCTGTAATTCCTTTGCCAATATACGCTCAGAAGGTAACTTACTATCAGAAGGAAATTCACCTGAAGAAATGCCTCTTTCAATATAATCAGCAATTTGTTTATATACAGGTGTCTTATCTGCACGATTTGGTTTCCATTCCATCTAGTTCCCTCCTTTCAAAACGAACTATTCTCATTTTTTACTAACAGTATTCACCGTAAAAATAGTATTAATTAGTCACATTTTCTTATCCGTAAATGGATATATCCAAAATAGTTCTCTTTCTGATTACTCAATAGCTTCTGAAATTCCAACTTCATACTCTCATTTCAGTTCTTTCACAAACTATCAAATCATTACCACATACCATGTTACCCCAACCAGTAGAACAAAAAGAAGAAGAATATAGATTGCAGATAAGTTTTTCACATTTCTTTTTGTAGACTTGCCGTAATTCTCCTCCACGTTTCTTGCAACTAGTACAGTCCCAAATAGCGATACAATTACAATAATAACGACTAGTGAAATTGCAAAACTCATTGTCTTTTCACCTCTCTAAGACCCATCTATTTTAATTAAAGAACTTACATAAAAACCTTCCTCTTTAAAACGCTGATAACATACTACCTTTCTTCTCTTATCATAATAGATGTTTGTAAAAAGCGGACCAACCACTTTCGCGTTTTTTTGCTCATCCACTTTAAAAATAAAAAGCAGCTGATCACTTAGGACCAGTTGCTTTTTCGCAAGGTTAATTATATTCATTTTTCACTTGAAATTAATCCGATTTAAAAGTTTGATCTTTTCATAATGAAAAGTATCGTTCACACCATTTATAAAAAAAGAACCTATGAAGGTCCTTTTTCAAATTGTACAACACAGCACTATGTTGAATATCTTAAAGTTTATACTAATGATAAAGTGAAACTTTAATCAGCCCTCACCAATCGAGCTTTTACGGGCAGCAGGGCCCCCACCTAACTTCTTTGCTTCCGCTGAATTTTGAGGTAGAGGTCTTACTGCCCGGCAAATAGCGGGATAAATGTTAATAGACTTATTCTTCAATAATGAATTGTGAAATTAGCATTTCTAAATTTTCGACTTTCTTTTTCATTTCATTAGATTTCGTCGTTATTTCTTGAATCAATGTGGCTTGTGCTTGAATTGATTGTACCGTTCGATTCGTTTCTTGTGCGACTTGTGTTGCAGTTTCAGAAACTATTGACAAAGAGGCATTTACTTCTTCTGTCCCAGCAGACATTTCTTCTGTGGCAGCAGACACTTCTTGAATTTGGGTCGTTATTCTATTAATATCTTGCATAATAGATGAAAATGCGAGTTCTGCCTTATGCGCCGCTTCTTTACCACCACTAGCCTGTTGTTGACCTTTTTTCATTACATGAACTGTATCCTCTGTATCTTGATGTATAAAACGTATTAAATTATTTATATCATTTACAGATGTTTTAGATTTCTCAGCTAGACCTCTTACTTCAGCTGCAACTACTGCAAATCCTTTTCCATTTTCTCCAGCACGTGCTGCCTCAATTGCAGCATTTAAAGCAAGTAAATTCGTTTGTTCCGCAATATTAGTAATAACATCTAACGCTTCTTCAATTTGTTGTGTACGCGTAACAAGTCTATCAATGACCTTAGAAGTTTCTTCGACAACTTCATTCACGCTATTCATTTGACGAATAGATTGTTTTATAACTTCACTACCAGAATTTGCTTGGTCTATTGTTGCAACAGCAACTTCAGCAACCATCGCTGAAGATTCAGCTACTGTTTGAACACCAGTTGCAATTTCTTCCATTGAAGTTGAACTTTCTTGAATACTAGTCACTTGTCCCTCTATTTCTTTATTTATTTCAGAAGTAGTTCGAACAACCTCGTTTGATATATGTGCTGCCGTTTTCGTCTCTTGTAGCATATTTTCAGTTGAAACAATCACTTCTTTCGCCGTAACCTTCACCTGACCGACTAATTGTTGCAAGTTATCTAACATACTATTAAAGGATTGTACAATATGGCCTAATTCGTTCTCGGATTTATAAGAAGTTCGAATTGTTAAATCTCCAGCAGATACTCGTTCCATATCTTTTTGTAATAATACAATTGGTTTTTTTATAGCATTTTTTGTTATAAAACCAATAAAAATGATTATTATGATTCCAACAAATGAAATAATTACAAATGTTATAATTGTATTTTTCACACTATTAACATTCTCTTTTTGTAGCTGTTCAGCAGCATTATTATTATATAAAATAAGTTCACGAATAGACTGAATTGTTTTTTTCATATTAGGATCAATTTCTTTTAAATAATAGCTATAGGCTTCTTCATTATTAGTCAGTCCCAAATCCTGTGCTTTTTTCATTTGTACTCTTAAATCTTTAAATTGACTTTGAAACGCATTATACAAATCTTTTTCTTTATGAGAACTAATTCTAGTTTCAAATTGTTTTAACAGCTCATCATTTTCTTTTCTAGTCTTATCCATTTCTATTATGAGTTCTTTCATTCTTTTTTCATCTTTCGATATCATAATCTCCATAAAATTCATATTAACATGGTAAAAATTCGATTCTACAATTCCTATCCATTCAATTGGTAATAGTCTTTCTTCATACATACTAGAAGATGCATTTTCACCTTTTTGAAGTCCTAAAAACCCGAGTGAAGATAACATGATACAAGCCAAACTCGATATAATGACTAACACATTTAATTTCGTTCCAATTTTACTATTTTTAATAAAAGACAACAAAATCACTCCATCTATATATTATATTTACTTGTTTTATATTACAATAATTATCGACATTTATCGACATTTTTTTATTAATCTTATAATTATATTCGAAGAACTTGATTCTCATACTATCAAATACTAAAAAGTCTTATGGGAATTCCACAAGACTTTTAATAGAGTTATATTGTTTCTATGAAATTATGATAAAAATTAAAGCGACTTATTAGTTCTTATAACTTCTTGATAGAGAATCGGTGACCACTTATCACTAACATAATCTTGGATAACCCAACCAACTCTTTTTGGATTCTCTTGTTTAATATATGCCGCGATCTCGGGATTTATATAAGACGCATAATAATATGGACTATTCCATGCTGTACCACCAGAAGACAAGCTTGTAAAATTAATATATAGATGATTTAAATCCTCGCTATTGTTCATCGTTTCATTGATTGTATCTTTAATAGATTTTATTTTCTCATCATAACTCACTTTATATTTATCTTGTACTGTTATATTTACATTTTGGTTTACAGTTGTGGTAAATGTCTCATTATCTGGCCAATAAAAATTATTATATCCTCCAGATTCACTACTACCACTATATCTTTTTAGTAGGACAATTTTCCCACGAGCATCTCCAAGTTTTATATTTCCTTCTGTTTTTAAAAAGATAGGATCAACAAAATAATTTTTTTCAAACGTACTACTAAATGAACCTTCTGCCCCTTTCATATTCTCATACTCTTTTTTTAAAGACATAATAATTGTTTCACTCGGGTTATCTTTTAAAAATTGTTTTGCTTCATTTATGAATTCATGCAGTGTTACATAAAGATATAATGGCCCATGATGAAGAACTATCGTATTATCATCTGTTAAACGTCCTCTTATATCAAAAATGCGAGCTCCATGGTCCATTTGATAGCGAAAATCATATTCTTGCGTCATTCCCCACACTTGCTTAATCGGATTTTGCAACTTGAACGTCCCACTATCGTGTGTTCCTGGAATTGAAATTCGTGCTAACGGGATATTATCAGGTATAGGTTGCATCCATTTTGACCAATTTTCAAGCTCATTAATAGAGCTAGCTGCAACTACTTGCTTATCATGTAAAGCAAATACAAATGTGATAAATATTGTACTACATATGAATAATTTCAAAATTAACTTCTTATTGCTCATTATTATCCCTCTCTTTTTCTGTTTTTATATCAAACTTATTGAATATAATATAAGCTAGTTCATAAAAAATAAATAACATTTCATCAATATGAAATATTGCATAGAAGTAAAGTTAAAAAATCATTCACATATACTAAATTAGAAAAATTTAAAGGAACTTCATCTGAAGTTCCTTTGGCTTATTTTATGTTCAATACATATGAACCATCTTTATTCTCATATTTATAGACGTATAAATAATATTTACCTGGCTTTGCATTATAAATTCCTTTAACTACATTTCCTTCATTTTCACCATATGCTACATAGTTATTTAAATCTGATTCATGATGAAGTACCCATGTCATTCCGATATTTTGTTCATTTATTAGAGAAATATTAATATTTTCCGGCGAGTCAATTTGGAAAGTAAATACATCTACTCTATCACTATTATGTAGCGTTCCTTTCACCGGTGTATGAAAGTTAACTTTATTTGCCTGTCTAGGCTCATTATTTGGTTCATTTTCTGTTACTTGTAATTCATTCCCACCGTTTGGTTTTCTTTGTTCATAGCCTAAGTTTACTAGTATAGACTTCATATCTGGTAAAACACCAATTTTATCTGCATATGGATCTTTAGATTTTGTTCCTGTGCTCTGGTTGCTTAATATTGCTCTTAGTTCACTTGGTCTATATGGTTGTCCTAAATTTTCTTTAGCAATGCTTTGTACTAAAGTCGCTGCCCCAGCAATAATTGGCGAAGCACTAGATGTTCCGCTAAAGCTTGAAGTATAAAGATTTACGGCACTTCTACTTTGCTCAGCTGTAGTTGTATCTACATTTTCTCCCCATCCGTACACATCAATACGGCTTCCATAATTCGAAAACCACATACGTTCATGAGGGAAAGATGAAGAGCCAGCTCCTACCATAATTGCACCCGAATCTTTAAAATCTTTACTATTACGATTTAAGACTTGCTTACCCTTTCTATCTTTGAACTGATCTAAATCATTCCACCCATTTGCTCCGGCCTCTATAATTACAATCCCCTTATCTGTACCAGCACGAATTGCATCAAAGATATCTGGTTGTACTTCAACAGGTAAATATTTATCACCATATCCATCGAAAGATGCTTGCGCCTCTAACAATAAAACATCCCCAGCTTCTAACTGATTTACAGCACTTAATATTGCATCAGCTGTATTATACTGTCCGTTATCTCTTATTTGAGAGATAACCTTTGCTTTCGCTTTTGGCGCAATCCCAATATTCCCGACTTCATTGTCCTCAGAGGATACAATTCCTAGTACAGACGTCCCATGACCGACATGCTGATCTATATTTCTTCCAGACATTAATTCAATATTTTGATGTAATAAATCCTCATGATTTATTAGCCATCCGTATTCCATATCAACAAAAGTGATACCATTTCCATTACCGCCTTGAATTCCCCAGGCGAAAGACGCATTAATACCGTATGGGGCTGCTTCAAGATAACCTTGTTTTTTAAATCTAGGATTGTTATTAGGATTAAGAGCTACACTTGATGATTGCACTTCAGGTGGCATTATTTTCTCTTGTTTCTTCATATACGCATCTTCTATTAAAGAAGATGCCTTTAACTTATCTATTATTCCTTCTTCATATCCACTATTTTGATTTTGAAGAATATAGTAGTTTAATAAACTTGTAGATACATGATTAGGCGCTTTCACTTCAAGGTTTTGTATTTGTTCCGGGCTTACAGATGTGAATAAACGAGTAAATGTTACATCTGGATATTCTGTCAAAAAATCTTTTATTACTTTATCATTCGTTTGAGATTGTATTTGTTTTTCAATACCATCTTCATATGGGAAATCCAAATCCGCTTTAAATTTTACAATGATTTGCTTATCTGTTTCTTGTTCTATCCCTAATTTACTCTGCTGTTCTATAGAATCAGCATGTACACTATTGACAGTGCCTCCTGTTCCTAAAAGTGTTGTAATGATTACAGTTGACGCACACATTTTTTGAAATATTTTCATTACATCAATCCTCCTATTAATAATCATTAATCATTATATTAATCTATAATGTTTTCACCTATAACGTATTCCCTTTCTACTAAATAGATTATAGTAATCAGAAATATGAACTTCAATGTATTTTCATATGCAATATTTCATATTCGGACTCTACACGAATATGAAACTTATAGTGATTATTTATTTTATATGTGCTAATATACTTACATTAATATATTACGCGTATACACATTTAAAACTACATTACTTAATAGTTTCACCTTAATTTTTTCTTAGGAGGATTTACAATGAAATTACTAAAAATCAAACATATAATCCCTTTATCTGCGGCTGCAATTACATTCGTATGTAGTCAAAGTACAGCTGAAGCTTCTACCATTCATACAGTAAAAAAGAACGATACACTTTGGGGCATTAGTAAACAATACGGAGTTTCAATACAATCCATTAAACAGGCTAATAATAAAGGAAACGATCAAGCCTTTATTGGCGAACAGTTACATATTCCAGGTTCCGTGAAATCAAATGAAATCACTGTTCCTCAAAATGCCAAGCCTGCGAACATTTCTGGACAAATTATTTATCAAGTACAACCGGGAGATTCATTAGAAACGATAGCAAAGCGTTACAATGTAACCGTCCAATCTATAAAACAAATTAACAATACAGTCGGAAACAAGCTTTATACAGGACAACATTTAAAAATCAACTCAAGCATTTCACAAAAAGAAAAAGACTTAATGGCACGCTTAGTTACCGCTGAAGCAGGTGGCGAATCCTATAAAGGAAAAGTAGCAGTAGCGAAAGTTATACTAAATCGTGTAAATGCAAAAGGTTTTCCAAATACAATAACAGGCGTTATTTATGAACCTATTAAATACGGATATGCATTTACTCCTGTTACAGATGGAAGAATTAATCAGCCTGCAAGCGCAGAAGCAAAAATGGCTGTAGAAGAGGCTATCTCCACAAATGGAGTACATTCTGACTGGCTTTATTTCTACAATCCAAAAACATCAACAGACAAGTGGATTACGACACGTCAAACAGTAGCAATAATTGGTAACCATGTATTTGCTAAATAAGATTTAAAATCATTAACAGACCTCTTCACTTAAAAGGTCTGTTTTTTTCTATGTAAGATGTTATTAATCATATGACATAGTTATTTTTCAAACTGTTTCTTCTTTCAAATAAAAATTTTTGTATTTACTCCACCACTCGTAGAAATTAATAAAGCATCAAATTCAAAAACTCCCACTTTATTAATAAAAGCTATTTCTTAACTTTATAAAATTGTTATACACTAGAAAAATAAACAACAAACTATTCGTTAGCAGGTGGAAGAATATGTATGATGTTACAATCATCGGCGCTGGAGTAAGTAGCATTTTTATGGCTTATTCACTAGCTAAAAGTAACAAAAAAGTTTTAATTCTTGATAAAGGTAAAGCGCTAGAAGATCGTCATTGTCCTTTAGACGAAGGGAAAGTGTGTAATTGTACTACATGTGATAAATATTTCGGGTTTGGTGGTTTAGGAAAATCTGAAGGGAAATTTAATTATACAAACGGATTTGGCGGAGAACTTGAGAAAAAAGTCGGTAAAGAGGGTTTTATACAACTCATGGCTGAAGTAGATGAAATTCTATGTCAGTTTGGTGGAAGTTCGGTTTCAAAATATTCTACTGAAAATTCAAGTCTCACTAAGAGAGCTGAAGCGTGTGGTTTACAAATGCTAACAACAGAAGTAAGACATCTTGGTACTACACTTTCCAGTAACATTTTTCAGCAGCTCTATGAATTTTTACTGACGAAAATAAAGATCCAATTTCATATAGATGTACAACATATTCTGAAACAAGAAGATCATTTTACAATAGAGACAAATCAAGGAACAGTTCAAACTAAGCAACTTGTATTTGCAACTGGGCGCTCTGGGGCCGATTGGTTAAAAGAAATGTGCAGTTCCCTAAATATTTCTCAGGAGCAAACACGTGTAGATTTAGGAATTAGAGTAGAAATGAAAGAACATCAATTACGTTCTATATTAAAAGATACATTTGAAACAAAACTTTCTTATCAAGGTGAGCATTTCACAGCAACTACTTACTGTATGAATCCAAAAGGACGCATCATTCGAAAGTACGAAGAAGGTTTAGTTATGCCTGACGGTCAAAATTTTCGAGAGCAAGGAACTGGCACTTCTAACTTAAATTTCACTTTATTTATTCCTCGCCATTTTCCAACTCTCAAAGAAGCAAATGTATACGCAAGTTCAATTATTAAAGGCATTAACCAAGGACGAGATCGGATTGTTATACAGCGCTTAGAGGACTTACTAAAGAAACAACCTACGGCGGAAAACAGCATGGAACATAATCGTATACAGCCTACACTACAGGGGGATTATGGAGATTTGAATCAAGAAATTCCTCAATTATATATTGAAGGGCTGAAAGAATTTTTATTACGTTTAGAACAATTTATACAAGAGCCTATTGATCAACATACTTTACTATATGGAATTGACGGAAAGTTCTATGCTCCTACGATAAAAATTAATAATCATTTTGAAACTAGTATACATGGGCTATTTTTAATTGGAGATTGTTCAGGCGTTACGCATTCATTATCTCAAGCAGCTGCAAGTGGTCTGTATGTTGGAAAGTACTTATCTGACATTTATTTCTATCATTAAGATGTCAGTCAAATATTTTCAATTTCAAAACACTTTTACTTATATATAGTAAAAGTGTTTTAATAACCCCTCCTATCCTTCCCGGCTAATGATTAACTGACAAAGAATCGGAATTTTACAAAATACATATGTAACATAACTGTATATTTAAAACGATTGGCATTCAATTTTAATAAATTGAATGTCAACAGTTTTAAAAGTCTCTATCCATTTTCACTTTCATTTGTTCGATATTTTGTAACATCATCATAGTGTTTAATATGGTAGGATGTCTATAAGTCAATTTCACTACAACAATGACTTGTTCTGCCCGTTTCTCAAAAAGAGTTATATTTATGCTACTACGCTTTAAAAATCCCCATTGTATGTATATGAATACTTCAAATTATTCCCTTTAGAAAACAGAGTCTAAATGGTTCATTACACTTTAATAGTTATAAAAACATAATATATAACTTCAATTAAATAAATTGTATAAAGAAGGTGTAAAAATGAAGAATAAAATAAATTTACAAATACAAAATATAAGCTTTGTTATAATAATGGCTTTAGCAGTATGGTTAAAAACATATCTTATTACGCGATTCAGTTTTGATTTAAAAATTGAGTCATCAACGCAAGAGCTTATTTTGTTTATTAGCCCTCTAGCCGCATCATTAGCATTTGTTGGATTAGCATTATTTGCAACTGGTGAAAAGCGAAATTATATAGCGCTATGTATTAATTTCTTATTAACGATCGTGCTTGTTGGAAATGTAATGTTCTATGATTTTTATAGTGATTTCGTTACATTACCAGTACTTGGACAAACCTCAAACTTTGGCCAATTAGGCGGCAGTATTATAGAAATATTAAACTACAAAATTATACTCGCATTCGTAGACATTGTTTTCTTCTTTATTTTATTAAAAAAGAAATCATTGGTCTTTAAAACAGAACGTGTAACTCATTCTACACGCTTGTTATACTTTCTTTTAACGATTGGTGTATTCTTTGCGAATCTACATCTTGCAGAAAAAGAGCGCCCTGAATTATTAACGAGATCATTCGACCGGGTAATGCTTGTCAAAAATTTAGGCTTATATACTCACCAAGTATATGACTTAACACTGCAAGTAAAAGCTGGGTCACAAAAAGCACTTGCTGATAGTAGTAAATTACAAGAAACTGAAAACTACGTAAAAGCAAACCAAAGCGAGCCAAACCCTAATATGTTTGGTGCAGCGAAAGGAAAAAACGTAATTGTCGTCACTCTTGAATCCTTGCAGACCTTCTTAATAGGCGCATCAGTCAATGGGCAAGAAGTTACACCATTCCTAAATGAATTCATAAATGAAAGTTATTACTTTGATAACTTTTTCCATCAAACTGGTCAAGGGAAAACATCCGATTCTGAATTTCTAATCGATACGTCGTTGTATCCATTAAATCGAGGGGCTGTATTCTTCACACACGGTAACAATGATTATACTGCGACTCCAGAAATTTTACGTCAGCAAGGTTATTTCACTTCTGTATTCCATGCGAATAACGCAACATTTTGGAATCGTAATATTATGTACTCTGCTCTTGGTTATGATCGTTACTATAATGAGCTTGATTACAAAATTACGCCAGAAACAAATTTAAATTGGGGATTAAAAGATATCGAATACTTTGATCAATCAGTAGATATATTAAAAACTGTTGATCAACCATTCTATGCTCGTTTCCTTACTTTAACAAACCATTATCCGTTTACGTATGATGAAGATACAAAATTCATTGAACCATACAACTCTGGTAATGGCGTATTTGATCGTTACATCGTAACAGCACGTTACTTAGACGAATCAATTAAAAAATTTATTGAACGTCTAAAAGCCGAGGGGCTTTACGATGATTCTATTATTGTGTTATACGGTGATCATTATGGTATTTCCGAAAAACATAATCGTGCAATGGCACAGTTTTTAGAAAAAGATCAAATAACAGAATTTGATACTTTAAATTTACAACGTACGCCTTTATATATTCATATCCCTGGACAAACAGAAGGTCAAACTATTTCAAAGCCTACGGGACAAATCGATATGAAACCTACTATTCTAAATTTATTAGGTGTTGATTCTACGAATGATATTCGTTTTGGCCATGATATGTTTTCAGATGAATATACTGGCTTTGTTGTTTTACGTGATGGTAGCTTCGTTACAGATAAGTATGCATACAAAAACAACACTTTCTACAACCGTATAACAGGTGAAATTGTAGATTTACCAAAAAAAGAAGCTCAAGCCCTCATTAAACGTGCCCAAAATGAATTACGAATGTCTGACAAAATTATTGAAGGCGATTTATTACGCTTCTCAGAAAGCAATAAAATTAAAACTGGCGAAGTGCAAACTAAAATTAAAGAAACTGAAAAATAATCTATATATGAAAAAGGAGCAACTTATTACAGTTGCTCCCTTTTACTTTCTTATAACACATCATGCAATTTCATATGAAAAATCTGATGTATTTTACTTTTATTCTACACTTGTTTCTAAAGCTACATCCGTATAGGTATTATCATCACCTATATTTAAAATCACTTCACATTGACGCATTCTCAATTCAAAGAGCATGATAGAATCATGATAGATTTCAGGGTTTGATTTCATCTTATGTAATATCTCTTGTTTTTCTTTTATTTCTAAATGCGTGTTTTCTACAGCTTGCTTCAAGGAGTTAAATGGATTCCTAAAGAATATATTTATATCTCGCTCTTGTGTGTTTTCAAACAGCTCAAATTGCAAGAAAAATTTCTTCATAATAGAAGCCGTTACTTCAGTATAATCTTCATTTTCTACATACTGTTTGTATTTGTTATATAGCATAGATTTATTTTTAGGAAGAACTCCAAATAATTTACCGGCACTTTTCAGTAAAAATTGTGCTGGCGTAAATCGACGTAAAATATTTACTTCATCCATTTGTATTCTAGTCGTCATTCTGTCAGTATCCCTGCGCCAGTCATCAAGCACTTTAAAGTCACATTCTAACTGTATTCTATTTTCTCCAAATAGTGAATTAAGCCCTTCACTAAGTTCTTCTAAATACGTTTGACTTTGAAGAAGCTCATTATTAGAAGTTGCAATCCAATTTTGCATAGAAAGAGCAAGATTAGGTAATACAGTTTGTTCTAAATATTTATGCACTCTTTTATTCATTGCTTTATTTAGTTCCGTATCCATGTGCCCGAAATCACTTTCTTCACTAATTAAATTAGAACAGCTCTTTAATATCTTCGGAATATTTTCAGTAAGATCATTTGTAATTTCAGTTTTCATTGAACGATATGATTGTGTAATGAGATGAATTTTTTCCCTCTCAAATGCAGTAAGGTTATTAATGCTACCGTTTAGTTTCACTAGCATATCTTCATTCCAATTAATAGCATCCACTAGATTGTTTTCTTTCTCAACACGTTTATCCAAAAGATATGTAATTGTTTTTCGAATGAAATATAATAACTTTTCAGTACGTTCTGCATCTATATGTTTATGATTAAAGTTAAAATGAATAAACTCAGTTAAATCATTTAATTGTTGACTACTTGTATATAACGAAGAATAAGGGAAAATTCTCGCATGCGGGAAATATGTGTTTATTCTCGCTGCCGTATCATGTAATACCCTTTTTACTTCTGCTTCACTGTAAATGTTATCGATTTTATTTAATAAGAAATGAATTTGTAAATTTGGTGTATGTTCTTGAATACTTAATAGAATGTCACGTTCTTTATCAGTAAAAGGTGAATCCGCATTCAATACGAACAGTAATTTGTCTACAGAATTTAAATATTCGAATATCTCATCTCTAGTGTCGTTATTCCTATTAAAGCCCGGTGTCACTACAAATGTAAGTTTATTATCATTTAAAAATCTGCATGGTAATTTAAATTCAACACATGCTCTATCTCTATATGTTTGATAGTGCTGAGACATCATATTATGGTAATCAGAGACATCTTCCGTTGTTGTAATTGCTGAGTCTGTTATAGCGTTTATTTCTATATGAGCATCATTTTTTAAAACTACTACATTTGAAATTGATTTTTCTAATATATTTTCTCCTAATATAGAGTTAATAAATGTAGTTTTTCCGTTTCCTGAAGTTCCCGTTACTAAAATACGATTTGTTCTTAAATCTGCGAGCTCGTCAACTAGCCATTTAAATCGGTGACCTATTTCTATATTGTGCTTTTGTGCCCATTGTGTAATAGATTCAAAAAGGTGTAAGCTGTACTCTAAGCCATTTACATGATTAATAGAATGTGACAGTAAGTTTTCCGCATGTTCTATATTTGCTGAATCTATTTTGGAAGGGAAAATCTCATCCCATGCCAATACAGCTGCAGATGGAAATACAGCATAAGATGGATTGACCACCTTTAACCAATTTGCTAACAGATTTGGTATGATATCGTTTAATTGTCTAAGCGTATATTGACCTTGAATTAATGCAAAGTACGTTTCTTCGTAAAGAGCAGAAACTTTGTTCCATATATCGGACGAATGTATTTCAATATGTAAGAAAAATTCATTTATTGTGTTAAGCCACAATAAGTAATTTTTTTCATTTTTATAACTGTTCCAGAGTGATGAAACCATTTGCGTAAATTGTACTTGATCTACATTATTTAATGTAGCTAATGCATCATAAAAATAGTCTGGTGAAATATGTTTAGTAAACCCTTTATCGATATATCCTTTTAACACCTCAAACCAAGGATACGATTCTATGCGAATTAACTCATTCACAGCAAGCTCTACTGCACTATCAAAATCTTGCTGTTCCTCATAAAAGGAACGGGCAATTTTTGTGACATTCGGATAATCAGGATTTAAAGAAACTGCTTCTTTAATAACACCGAAAGCTGAGTCAAAATTATTTTGCTCAATGTAAAGAGAAAGTAATTGTAGTCTAATTTCGGTCATCAATATTTTATTATCAGTAGTAATGGAAGTATAAATATTTTCAGCATATGATAATTGATTAAGTTCGAAATAAGCATCCGCAATATTTTTTTGTGCCCATGGTGCTAATTCATTACTAACCTTCTCCCATTTAAAAATAGCTGCTTCAAAATCTTGATGACGATAATAAAATTCACCTTGTGCAAAACGAATATAAGACCCATCAGAAATCTCATTTTTTTCTTCGTTTACATAAGCTTGTCCAAGTACGTCAAGAGTTGGTTTTGTTTCATTCTCCATTAGGAATGTTTCATAATACATCTTTTTTATTAATTGTTTTTCTAATCTCATCTTTTCCCCCACTATATCTTGAAAATACATTTTTAAGATATATCAATACTTTTTGTATGTATGCTTTTTATCTTAACAAAGAATATCTTTTGGAAAATTTCATTTTCCTTTCATTTTTCAAGTTAGATTGAATTTTTATGAGAAAAGTTTCAGTTTTTTTTCAATTCCCTTTCAGTTATGAAACAGCATTAAATGTTCCTAATAACCTAATAAGACTATAATCTCTTGCATTATATTATCAAGAAAAACCTATATGAATCATATTATAAAAACAATTTATAACGAATATATATGCAAAATTAACTTCAACTATATATAAAAGAGATCGTCACATAGTACTTGTTAGATAGACCGATATGGTACGTGAATTTCAAATACACCATAATAACTTAAAACAACAATAATAGTGAGCGGCTATTCATACAATATCTTTCTCGAATTGTTTTCCTTTAAAATACTTCAGTAGTTACATAATTAAATTCCATTAACCTCTATAAATAACTAGTCCAAAAAAAATCTATATGCATATCATGTTATAGTAAAGAATTCAGGAAATCCTAAAAGGAGGCATTTTCATGTTTGAAGATAAATCTAAAATCAACTACCCATATGAATTTACAGAAACTACAACAATCCCTCTAAAGAACCCCATTGATAAAAAATTCAAAAACGGCTCTGGTACACATACTTTCCCAATTAAAAAACACTATAAAGAACAGGTGTTATATACGGAAAAAATTAATAATAATAAAAATAAATAATCGTATAGATCCTTATGACAATTAACCAAATACGAATCAATATTGGGCCATGCATAGTTATGTCTTTAATAATGTAAAAATCTTCATTATACAATTCATGCACCTTTTAAAAAGTGCTGTATACAGCGCTTTTTTATACATAGATAAATGTAAGCTAACGCAGCCAAGAAATAAACTGCAAAATTACTTCACCATATTCTCGTTTAACAATTAAATCTACATATTAAAAGGGAGCAACAGTAAATGTTGCCCCCTTTTGAAATGTAATTTATTCACTCTACATAACCCTCTTAAACATCTTCTCCAATTCATAAGTAGAATGATGCACAAGAATCGGTCTTCCATGCGGACATGTGTATGGGTTTGTTGTTGTACGAAGTTCTTCAAGTAAAGCAAATATTTGATCGTTCGTTAAATATTGATTCGCTTTAATCGATGCTTTACAGCTCATCATAATAGCTGCTTCTTCACGTAATTTTTTAATATCAACTTTTTTTAGTTTGACGACTTGCTCCATCATTTCATCGATAATTTCTGTTTCTTGTCCTTTCGGGAACCACGTTGGGTGCGAGCGGACGATAAAAGATTGATGGCCGAATTGTTCTAAGAATAGACCAACTTTTTTCAGTTCTTCTAGCTGCTCTTCGACACGTAAAAATTCAGTAAGAGATAAGTCAATACGGTACGGTACAAGTAGTTCTTGTACTTCTTGCGCTACCCTTCCTACTTTATCACGGAAATATTCATAGTTGATACGTTCCTGCGCAGCATGTTGATCAATCATATATAAGCCTTTATCATTTTGAGCAAAAATATATGTTCCATGCATTTGTCCAATTGGGTAAAGCGGTGGTAAGTCATTACCGTTCATTTCAATCTCTTTTATTTCCTGAACTTCTACTTCTAATTCCTCTAGTTCAAAATCCTCTTCGTTACTGTCCCACGATTTTTCTTCTCGAATCGGTTCTTCCATTATCGGTTTAGTAGATGTTTGCCAACTTTGCTCTTCTCTTACTAGCGACTGTGGTGGTTGCCATTCTTGCTTCGGTGGTTGCCAATGTTGTGCTGGTTGTTTCACAGCCTGCGGTTCTTCTTGTTTTTCATCCATACCAGTCGGTAAAACGATGTCCGGCATGGATGATTCTTTCGGCTTCGCATGCTCAAACTGGAATTGTTCTTGCACACTTTCATCTTTTTCTTTTTTCTTCGTTGTTACACCTGCATCTGGGATGAGCTGTATTTTTTTGAATGCAGCTTGCAATGTTTCTTCGATAAGCTTTAGCAATTCTTGTTCTTTACTAAAACGAACTTCTAATTTCGCAGGATGTACGTTAACGTCAACAAGCATTGGATCCATTTCAATCGATAAAAATCCGATTGGATATCGTCCGACTGGCAGTAATGTATGATATCCTTGCTGAATTGCTTTCATTAATACAAAGTTTCGAACGTAACGGCCATTTACGATTGTTGACATATAATTTCGAGATGCTCTCGTTACTTCTGGTAATGTTACATAGCCTGTAATTGTGAAATCTAAAGATTCAGCTTCAATCGGAACAAGTTTCTTCGCAACTTGAATGCTGTAAATCGATGCAAGTACTTGTCTTACATCACCATTACCTGACGTATGAAGCAATTTTTTTTCATTATGAAACAGCTTTAACGATACTTCTGGATGTGACATTGCAATACGATACACAATATCTGTAATATTCCCAAGCTCTGTATGAATGGTTTTCATATATTTTAGACGAGCTGGTGTATTAAAGAATAAGTTTTGTACTGTAATATCTGTTCCTTTTCGGCTCGCTGTTTTTTCTTGTTTTATAATGTCTCCACCTTTAATAATAAGGTGTGTACCAGGTGCATCACCTGTGCTAGTGATTAATTCTAATTCACTAACTGAGGCGATACTCGGCAATGCCTCACCACGGAAACCGAGTGTTCTGATGCGAAACAGATCGTTTTCATCTTTAATTTTACTTGTCGCATGTCGTTCAAAAGCTACGATGCAATCTTCTTCTGCAATGCCATCTCCATTATCAATGATGCGAATTTTCGATAAACCAGCTTCTTCTAAGTGGATTTCAATAGATGTACTATTCGCATCGATAGAATTTTCCACAAGTTCTTTTACGACTGAAGCAGGACGCTCTACTACTTCTCCTGCCGCAATTAAGTTAGAGAGTTGGTCATCGAGTTTGCGAATTTTCCCCATCTACTTACTCATCCTTTCTTTAACTTTTTCTGTAAGCGATACAGTTCGTTCATCGCTTCTAAAGGCGTCATATCAAGTAAATCAATTTTTTTAATTTGCGCCAGTACTGCTGTTTCTTTTTGATCTAACGCAAGCTTGTCTTGTTTCTTCGAAGACTGTTCTCCTCCAAAGAAAGATAGTTGTGATTCTTCCTCAGTCTCTACTTTCGCCTCTGGTACTTCTACTGGCTCTTCTTTTACAACTACAGGTTCTGGAATAACTTCTTGCTCCTGCACTTTCACTTCTACACGCTTTGGAATAATAATTTCTTCTTGTCCTTCTAGTTGTGCTAACACTTCTTTCGCACGGGCAATTAAGCTATCTGGAAGCTCTGCAAGTTGCGCAACGTGGATTCCGTAACTTTTATCTGCTGCTCCATCTTGAATTTTATGAAGGAATACTACTTTACCATTCTCTTCAATTGCTGAAACGTGTACATTTTTCAGTTGATCTAAACTTTCTTCTAGCACCGTCAATTCATGATAATGCGTAGAGAATAACGTTTTCGCACCAATTTGGTCATGAATATGTTCAATGATTGCTTGCGCAAGTGCCATACCATCGTACGTAGATGTACCACGTCCAATTTCATCAAATAAAATTAAACTTCTTTCTGATGCGTTTGCAATTGCATTTTTCGCTTCTAACATTTCAACCATAAATGTACTTTGACCTGAAATTAAATCATCTGCTGCACCAATTCTCGTAAAGATTTGATCAAATACAGGTAATACTGCTTCTGTTGCTGGTACGAAACAACCGATTTGCGACATAACAGTTACAAGTGCTAATTGTCTCATATACGTACTTTTACCAGACATGTTCGGTCCTGTAATTAAAAAGACATCCATCTTCTCTGGCATAATACAATCATTCGGTACATACAATTTCCCGTTCAATACTTTTTCAACGACAGGATGACGACCATCCTTAATAAAGATTTCACGCTTCGTTGTTAGTACAGGTTTTACAAACTGTTCTTCTTCACTAACTGTCGCAAAACTTTGCAGTACGTCTAATTCACTAATTACTTTTGCTAAATGTTGTAATTTCGGAATAAATACTTTTACTTCTTCACGAAGCGCTGTAAATAAATCGTATTCTAGTTGTACAATTTTTTCTTCTGCTTCTAAAATTAACGTTTCTTTTTCTTTCAGTTCATCTGTAATGAAACGTTCAGCATTAGCAAGCGTTTGTTTTCGTTCGTAGCGGCCTTCTGGAAGTGCTGCAAGATTCGCCTTCGTCACTTCAATGTAGTAGCCGAAAATACGGTTGTACCCGATTTTTAACGATTTAACTCCTGTAATATCACGCTCTCGTTTTTCAAGCTCAGCGATCCACGTTTTTCCGTTTTTACTAACGTAACGATATTGATCAAGCTTGTCATTATAACCGTCTTTAATAATATCTCCATCTTTAATAGAAAGCGGTGGGTTTTCTTGAATACTTCTTCCTAGTAATTCAGTTAAGCTCTCACATGGATCCGCCCCTTGAATTAACCTTGCTGCATAAGCATTATCTAACAAACTAATCGCTTCTAAAATAGCTGGTACTTGAAGTAAAGATCGTCTTAACTGTAATAAGTCCCTTGCATTGACATTACCAAATGCAACTTTTCCTGCTAAACGTTCTAAATCATATACTTCTTTTAATTTTTCTTTTAAATCTTCACGTAAGAAGTAATCATTTACAAATGTTTCAACCATTTCTAAACGCTCTTCAACTTTTTCTTTCTGAATAAGTGGACGTTCCATCCACTGTTTTAACATACGACCACCCATAGCTGTTTTTGTTTTATCCAATAGCCATAATAATGATCCTGTTTTTTCTTTCGTTCGAAGTGTTTCTGTCAGCTCTAAATTTCGCTTTGAATGCACATCAATTTTCATAAATTGATTCGTATAATAAATTTCTACAGGTTGTAAATGATCTAATGAACGTTTTTGCGTTCTTATCACATAGTTAAATAAGCGTCCAATCGCTTTAATTAACTTTGCTTGCGAAACATTTTTCACAAGATGTTCTAATCCTTCAGGAATTGCCGTTGCATCTTCATATGAAATTGTCATTTTTAACGTTTCAGTTAATTTATTTAATTCATCTTTAGAAAATGAAGAATCTACAACAATTTCTTTCGAACCAGTTGCATACACTTCCAATAAAATATCTTCTACTGAACCAGTTAACAACGTTACTGTATTTTGTCCAGTCGTTAAATCATTACAAGCTAAAGCATATGATCCATCTTCAAAATGTGTTAATGCGGCTAAGAAATTGTTTTCTTTCTCATCAATTGTACGCCCTTCCATCATCGTTCCTGGCGTAATTAGTTGTACTACTTCACGGCGCACTACACCTTTAGCTGTTTTTGGATCTTCCACTTGCTCACAAACAGCAACTTTATATCCTTTTTCAACAAGTTGTTCAATATAGTTTTTAGCTGCATGATGCGGTACACCGCACATCGGTATACGATCACTACTGCCACCATCTCGGCTCGTTAATGTAATCTCAAGCTCATGAGCTGCTTTTACAGCATCCTCAAAGAACATTTCATAAAAATCGCCTAAGCGAAAAAATAAAAAGGCATCTTGATAATCTGCCTTAACCTTTAAATATTGCTGTATCATAGGGGTATATTGCGTCATACTTTTCCTCCATAATTCTTACATAATAATCTATATTCATATATGTCGCATTTCACGAACATCCATATCTCCTATTTCAGGAGTCTTTCTTCATTATAACATATTTCATAAAGAATCATGTTCATTCAACGCCACTTATATAAAGTAAAAAGCTAGGAAGAACTTCTCCCTAGCTTTCTATTACTCTTCTTCTGCATCAACGATAAAGTTCGGATCTAATTCTTCAAATTCATCATCAGCAATTTGAAAATCATCATCTGATTCTACGCAGCCTTCAGGATTTACACTTACACAAATTTTCGTTTCTCCAACTACTTCTGTTACAAATTCACGTTCTACAGTTACAACAATTTTATTACCGTTTGGTGATACAAGCGCTTCTAAACAATTTGGTGGCTGAATAACACGAGCAATAATTTCTAAATCGTCACCAGAAAAGTTTTTATCACGATAACCAATGCTTACTTCGTCCGTGTAGTTCACACGTTCTGTTACAACTTCAGTCTTTGTATTTCCATCAAATGAATACCAAGTGTTCACATCATAGAAACCTTCAATTTCCACATGCTTCCCATTCTTTCTTGCTTCGTACGAGTGGTTAATTACCCAGCACCCTAAAATACTTGTTGGTTCATTATTCGATTCACATGTATGCGTTGACTTTGTATACTTACGTCCTTTTCCAACCACTGCTTTTGTAATAATCTCTCTAAATTCGGACATTCGTAACCCTCCTCAATCACTATTCACTTAATCATATGCGTGACAATAGCGGAATGTGTCATTCTTTTTTTTGAGAAGAACTTACGTTTAATCCACAAAAAAAAGAGATGTCAATATGACATCTCTTTAACAACCACAATTTCCTTTTTTACTTTCTACCGCTGCGCCAGTTTCACCCTTAAGTACATCGCCACCAGTTGAAATTAATATTTCATCTGTTACGTTGTTAGAAATTGTACTAGCAACTAACTGTAATAAGTCATTTACGTATGTTTGTGAAGATTTAAATTCTTGTACGACTGGAATACTGTCTAACTTATCTTGCAATGCATCAATTTCAGCTTCTACCTTTTTTAAAGCTTCCCATTTCCCGTAATGTTGCAAGTTTACTGCTTGTTTTTGCAGTGCTTTAATTTCATCGATTGCGCGCTTTACATTTTCATTTTTATGAATTTGCGCCTCTGCTTTCTTAAAAAAATCAACCTCTTCTGTTTCAGAAATCATTTTTGCTAATTCTTTCGCTTGTTCAACAATTTCATCTTTCGAATATGCTTTCATCAATTATTTCACCTCAATCGGCTCTTCAACTAATTCCCCGTTAAGAGACCAAGTTTTTGCTTCCGTTACTTTTACTTTCACAAGCTGACCAATTAAAGATTTTGAAGCGACGAAGTTTACAAGTTTATTCGTACGAGTATAACCTGCAAGTACTTCCGGATTATTTTTACTTTCCCCATCAACTAACACTTCTACAATTTGACCTTTATAACGACTATTCTTTTCAATTGCCAACGTATTTACTAGTGTATTTAAGCGTTGAAGACGTTCTTTCTTTACTTCCATCGGTACATTATCTTTCATTTTTGCAGCTGGTGTACCTTCGCGAGGAGAATAAATAAATGTAAAGGCAGTATCAAATCCTACTTCACGATATAACGACATCGTTTCTTCAAATTGCTCATCTGTTTCATTTGGGAAACCAACGATAATATCTGTTGTTAATACTGCATCTGGAATTGCTTCTTTAATTTTTCTTACAAGTTCTAAATAATGCTCACGCGAATATTTACGCGCCATAATTTTCAACATATCTGTACTTCCAGATTGAACTGGTAAATGGATATGTTCTACTAGGTTGCCACCTTTGCCAAGTACTTCAATTAAGTGATCATCGAAATCACGTGGATGGCTCGTTGTAAAACGAATACGGGCTATATCAACTTTACGAAGTTCGTCCATTAAATCACCAAGACCGTATTCTACATCTTCAAAGTCTTTACCATATGCATTTACGTTCTGTCCAAGTAATGTAATTTCTTTATAACCATTCGCAGCTAAGTGACGAATCTCTTGGATAATATCTTCTGGACGTCTACTTCGCTCTTTTCCGCGTGTATACGGTACAATACAATACGTACAGAACTTATCACAGCCATACATAATATTTACCCAAGCTTTAATATCACCACGGCGTACTTTCGGAAGGTTTTCAATTACGTCCCCTTCTTTTGACCAAACTTCAACTACCGTTTCCTTCGAGAACATCGCATCTTTTAGAATGTACGGTAATCTATGAATATTATGCGTTCCAAACACCATATCTACATGCTGATTTTTTTGCATAATTTTATTTACAACAGATTCTTCTTGAGACATACAACCACATACACCAATTAAAAGGTCCGGATTTCTTCGTTTTAATGACTTTAAATGGCCTAGTTCACCAAACACTTTATTTTCAGCATTTTCACGAATCGCACAAGTATTTAATAAAACTACATCTGCATCCTCAGTTGAAAAAGTTGGTTCATATCCAAGCGTTGTGAAAATACCTGCCATTACTTCCGTATCATGCTCATTCATTTGACAACCATATGTACGAATATAGAACTTTCTTCCTGTACCAAAATTACGAAACTCTTCAGGTAAGCCAAAATCCCGTTCAATTTTAACTTCTTCTTTCCCTCGCTTTTTCGCATCCTTTAAGGAAGGTGGTTGATATACACTTTCAAAGTATTTACTATAATCTTTCTCTTCTTTTTTCGTAGAGGAATTTGCTTGTTGACTTGCTAATCGTTGTTGCTCGTTCATCGGTAATCTCCTTTCACCCTTAACTATACACACTCTATAGTCCATTTTAATGCGCTTAGACTCACCTCAAAAATGGTTAGATAGCTTGGAGATAACTTGTCCTTTGAAACTTGAGTAATCAATCTAATCATTCATAAGAATGAAGTCTTCCCCACGCAAATAGACATTCCCTTTTTATTATTTCTTGTTGTCCTACCCAAAAGCATATTGCTTTATCCCTATAAACATTACCATAGTATGACGTGTTTCGCCAATTTTAACAATCCAGAGGCCCTTTATTATCTTACATTTCATAAGCAATGAACTTGCCATTTTCATACAACGATTTACATATTATTTTACCATTCTGAATTTTCTAAGTAAATAAAACTACCCTATATTTTTTGCACATAAAAAAAGGTTACCAAATCGGCAACCTCCTCTTCCTACATTACATAAATTCAGCAACAAGCTCATCAAACATTTTCTGATCCATATTTAAATCAGATTTCACTAAAGGCTCTTCACTATAGCCTTTAACAAGTTCTTGATATGATGGTTGCTTAGTATTTTGATAAATTAAACCTGTTACTAAACCGTTATTTTCCATTAACGTTTGCATAGCCATCATGCGATTAGATGGATCATATCCCTCTACTGTGCTTAGTTTCGTTAAGTTCTCTTTAAACCAATCGTAAGTATTTACTTTATTGTAAGTAACACATGGGCTAAATACGTTAATTAATGAAAATCCTTTATGGTTAATACCAGCTTCAATAATTTGTGTTAATTCTTTTAAATCACTCGAAAAGCTTTGCGCCACAAATGTCGCACCAGCTGTTAAAGCCATTTCCATTACATTTAGTGATGGTTCAATTGAACCTTGTGGTGTGCTTTTCGTTTTAAACCCAGCTTCACTACGTGGTGAAGTTTGCCCTTTTGTTAACCCGTAAATTTGGTTATCCATTACGATGTACGTAATGTCGATATTACGACGAATAGAATGGATTGTATGTCCCATACCAATCGCAAATCCATCACCGTCACCACCTGAAGCGATAACTGTTAAATCACGATTTGCCATTTTCACACCTTGTGCAATCGGAAGGGCACGACCATGAATACTATGCACACCATACGAATTAATATAACCTGAAATACGGCCTGAACAGCCGATACCAGAAATAACAGCAAGTTCATCTGGATTTAAGCCAACGTTAGCTGCCGCACGTTGAATTGCAGCTTGCACCGAGAAGTCTCCGCAACCTGGGCACCAGTTCGGCTTTACACTGTTACGAAAGTCCTTAAATGTTGCCATTTAATACAACCCCTTTTTTGCATTCGTTGTAAATCTCTTTCGGCAAGAATGGGTTTCCATCATATTTTAAAAGACTAGAAATTTTCTCACCATTACCAAGATTCATTTTCATAATGTTAGCAAGCTGACCTGTTGCATTGTTTTCTACTACTACAACACGCTTCGCCTTTTTCACAAGTGGATCGATTTCAGCTGTTGGGAACGGGTGAATTAAACGCACATGAGCATGGTTTACTTTCATACCCTCTTGTTCTAAACGCGTCATTGCCTCTTCGATTGCACCACGAGTTGAGTTAAATCCAACAAGCAATACGTCTGCTTCTTCATGCTTAACATTTTTATAAACAGGGGTATTAAACTTCAAGTTCTCCATTTTACGGAAACGTTTGTCCATTTGATCTTTACGATTTATTGCTGATTCAGATGGTTTCCCAGTTTCATCATGTTCTACACCTGTAACATGGTGAACACCATTTTTCATACCCGGTAAAACACGCGGCGAAACGCCATCTTCTGTTACTTCATAACGCTTGAAGTATGCTTTATTTTCACGTTCTGGTAATTCCGCTTCTAAATCAAGCTTACCACGACGAATTTCCACTTTATCTAATTTAAGTGGTTCTACTGTTTGTTTTCCTAACGAAAGCTGTAAATCTGTTAAGAAAATAACAGGAACTTGATATTCTTCAGATAAGTTAAATGCTTCTACAATGTCATAGAAAGCTTCTTCAACTGTACTTGGCGCCATTACGATTTTTGGAATTTCACCATGCGTACCGTAAATCATCGCCATTAAGTCAGACTGTTCTTGTTTCGTTGGTAATCCCGTACTTGGACCGCCACGTTGTGTATCAACAATTACTAATGGGGTTTCTGTAATACCTGCTAAACCAATTGCTTCCATCATTAATGAAAGACCAGGACCAGCAGATGCAGTTAATGTACGAACACCTGCATAGTTTGCACCGATTGCCATTGTACAAGCTGCGATTTCATCCTCAGTTTGGATTACTGTTCCGCCGACTTTCGGTAATTTTTTAATTAAGTATTCCATAATTTCTGATGCAGGTGTGATTGGGTATGCTGACATAAAACGAGCACCACCAGCTACCGCACCAAATGCGATTGCATCGTTTCCAATCATAAACATGCGTTTTTTACCATCAGCTTTTTCAAGCTGCATCATGTTTACTTTCTCACCTAGTAATTCTTTCATATATTGAGAGCCGCGTTTAATTGCGTCCATATTCTTTTGAACGACTTGCTCTCCTTTACGACCAAAGATTTCTTCAACAACATCTAAATAAGCTGTTTCGTCTAATCCTAATACTGCACTTGATGCTCCAACAGCAACCATGTTTTTCATTAATGATGTGCCTAATTCTGAAGCAATATCTGTAAACGGTATCACATATAGATTTACATCTGTATTATCAGGTATTGTTGGATTAAATTTCGCATCCGCAACTACAATTCCACCTGGACGTAGTTCGTGGAAGTTAAAATCAATTGTTTCTTGGTCAAAAGCAATTAAAATATCTAAATCATCTGAGATCGCTCGTACTTCTGTTGTACTTACACGAATTTTATTATTTGTATGGCCGCCTTTTATACGTGATGAGAAGTGGCGGTAACCGTATAGGTAATATCCTAATCGGTTTAATGCAATACAGAAGATTTCTCCTGTACTTTCAATTCCTTCACCTTGTTGGCCTCCAACTTTCCATGAAAGTTGACTAATCATCTCCTACACCCCTTTTGGCTGCATTCATTGTAGTGTATTTTTTTACAGTAATAGTTTAGCATTTTTTATGCAAATAAACTACAACGGACGCAAATTATGCCTCTTCTGATTTCCCTGAATCTTTAGTATAAAGCTATTTTGTTTTTCATTCTAGTATTAGGTCTTAAAAAAAGCAATAAAATCAAATGAATTATTTTTGATTATTCTGAATTTTAAACCAAAAACTTAAAAACTCATATGTTCAACAAAATTATCATATAAAAATCTTTCTACAGTAGATGCAGCATAGTATTTATAAAGCTCATTCATGACATTTTCATAATCTCCATAGGCAGATACATTGACAACCGTATCTACAATCCCATCAAAATCTGAACCAAACCCTATATTGTTTTCTCCACCTAGCGAGCAAATATATTCGATATGTTTTACTATATCTGTTATATTTGCTTGTCTTTCACTTATTAGAAACTGCGGTACAAAAGTAACACCGATTATGCTATTTCTCTGTATAAGCGCTTTAATTTGTTCGTCATTTAAATTACGTGGATGCTCACACAGTTTATAACAATTTGAGTGGGATGCAATTGGGTTATTTGCAATTTCTATCACATCCCAAAAACTTCTCTCATTTAAATGTGATAAATCCGTCCATAAGTGCAAAGTATTCAACTCTTGTACAACTTGTCTACCAACAGTAGTTAAACCTGCTCCACGCGTCTCTAGCGCCCCATCAGCTAACAAATTCGCATAGTTCCATGTTAATCCGAAAGAACGTACACCTAACCGATAAAACAAACGTAATTTCATCGCTTCTTTACCAATTGCTTCGCACCCTTCTAACGTTAATAGCGCGCCAATCTCGTCTTGTTTTAATCTATTTATATCCTCTTTCGTTCGGATAAATCTCACACCTGGTAGCGATAGAATTTCATTATAAAAAATATCTATCATTTGTAATGCCGCTTCAAATCGTTTTTCATACGCCACTGTTTCTGGCACATATACAGCAAAACATTGTATACTTCCTTTTCTTTCTTTTAACTGTTCAAATGTAATATGTAATTGCGGATCGTTTTTAAAATTCTTTTTTCCCTTTGCACTCCATAACTGAAAGAGCACATCACAATGAGCATCAAAAATTTTCATTTTCATTCCTCCATTATAAAAACAACCTGTTTGCATACTGCAAACAGGTTGTTTAAACTTAACGAGGTTCTACAATTAATTTTATTGCTGTACGCTCTTCGCCATCAATCATAATATCTGTAAACGCTGGGATACAAATCAGGTCCAAACCACTAGGCGCTACAAATCCTCTTGCAATTGCTACTGCCTTTACCGCTTGGTTCAATGCACCTGCACCAATAGCTTGAATTTCTGCTGTTCCGCGTTCGCGAATAACACCTGCAAGTGCACCAGCTACAGAATTAGGGACCGACGTTGCTTTAACTTTTAATATTTCCATTCCGCGTTTCCTCCTCGTTTCTTTAAAAAGTATTAGCAATTATTTCACTTTAACTTATATTCACGAGGAATGGCGCGTATTCCTGCTAAATTTTCGTAATTTATCTAAAAAATTAAAATATAATAACTTATCTAAAATTTAACGGAAATTTACTCAAAAAATGGTTGATCGTCATTAATTAAAATGCGCTCAATTTTCTTTGCTTTTCCTGTATTTGGATCCACATCAATTAACACTGCACTTAATTGCGTTCTACCACTTGTTACTTCAAATCGTACCGGTAAGTTCGTTAAAAACTTCTTCAATACTGCTTCTCGGTCCATACCTAATATTCCATCATATGGCCCTGTCATCCCAACATCTGTAATATATGCCGTTCCGCTTGGTAAAATACGGTTATCCGCTGTAGGGACATGCGTATGCGTACCTACTACTGCTGTAGCACGTCCATCTACATACCAACCTAACGCTTGTTTTTCACTTGTAGTCTCCGCATGGAAATCAATAAAGATAATATTCGTACGTTTTTTCGCAATATTAATTAATTCATCCACTTTACGGAATGGACAATCAATCGGAGGAAGGAAAGTACGCCCCTGTAAGTTAATAACTGCAACTTCTGTTCCATTACAGTTCACAAAGATAAGTCCTTTTCCTGGAGTTCCTTCTGGGAAGTTAGCTGGTCTTGCAAGATATTTTGCATCATCGATGAATTCAAATACTTCACGATTATCCCAAGCATGGTTTCCAAGTGTAACTGCTTGTGCCCCACACTCTAAAAAGTTTCGATATATTTTTTCTGTAATCCCACGGCCACCTGCTGCGTTTTCTCCATTAATGATTGTTACTGTAGGTGTATATTTTTTCTTTAATGCCGGTACGTACTGTTGAATCATACCTCTACCAGGAGATCCTACTACATCCCCAACAAATAATATTCTCATATGTCTTACCCTTTCTATGTACTGCATTTTTTATTGCTATAGCATCAAGTAAATTCCTTATAATATGTTTATTATAAGTTTGTTTCACTTTTATGCTAAATAACTAACTGTCTTTATTTTATCCAATTCCAACACAAAAAAATAAAGTGGTGTTCACCACTTTATTTTGCGTATTCCACTGCACGTGTTTCACGAATAACAGTTACTTTAATATGTCCTGGGTAATCCAGTTCATTTTCAATACGTTTTCGGATATCACGAGCTAAACGATGAGCTTCTAAGTCATCGATTGTATCTGGTTTTACCAAAATACGAACTTCACGTCCTGCTTGAATTGCAAATGATTTTTCAACGCCTTCATAAGACTCTGAAATCTCTTCTAACTTTTCAAGACGACGAATGTAGTTTTCAAGCGTTTCACTACGAGCTCCCGGTCTTGCAGCTGATAAAGCATCTGCTGCTGCAACTAAAACTGCAATGATAGAAGTTGGTTCTGTGTCACCATGGTGAGATGCGATGCTGTTTATAACTACAGGATGCTCTTTATATTTCGTTGCGAGTTCAACACCAATTTCAACGTGGCTACCTTCTACTTCATGGTCAATCGCTTTTCCGATATCATGTAATAGACCAGCACGTCTTGCTAGTTTTTCATCCTCGCCAAGCTCTGCTGCCATAAGTCCAGTTAAATATGCAACTTCCATAGAGTGTTTTAAGACGTTTTGTCCATAACTTGTACGGTATTTTAAACGACCTAAAATTTTAATTAAATCTGGGTGTAATCCGTGAACACCCACTTCAAACGTTGTTTGCTCTCCGACTTCGCGAATATACTCGTCCACTTCGCGTCTTGATTTTTCGACCATCTCTTCAATACGCGCTGGGTGAATACGTCCGTCCTGTACTAGTTTATCAAGAGCGATACGAGCTGTTTCACGACGAATTGGATCGAATCCAGAAAGGATTACCGCCTCTGGTGTATCATCGATAATTAAGTCAATACCCGTTAAAGTTTCTAACGTACGAATATTACGACCTTCACGCCCGATAATACGTCCCTTCATTTCGTCATTTGGAAGATTTACAACCGAAACGGTTGTTTCAGCAACATGATCAGCTGCACATCTTTGCATTGCAAGAGATAAAATCTCTTTTGCTTTCTTATCCGCTTCTTCTTTCGCGCGAACTTCACTTTCTTTTACCATAACAGCGATTTCATGAGAAACTTCATTTTCTACTTTACCAAGAATAATTGCTTTCGCTTGTTCGCGTGTCAGATTGGAAATGCGCTCTAATTCTGTTTGTTGCTTTTGAACTAACTCTCCCACTTTGCTTTCCAACTCTTCAATCTGTTGTTGTCTCGCTACAAGAGAATCCTCTTTCTTCTCTAACTGCTGCTCGCGTTTATCGAGCGTTTCGTCTTTACGATCAAGGTTCTCTTCTTTTTGCATTAAACGATTTTCTTGTTTTTGTAATTCGCTTCTACGGTCACGAATTTCTAATTCAGCTTCTGTACGAAGTGTATGAATTTCATCCTTTGCTTCTAAAAGCGCTTCTTTCTTAAGTGCTTCAGCCTCACGATTCGCTTCGTCTAGAATACGTTTCGCTTCATTAGCCGCACCATTAATCTTCGCTTCAGCAATAGACTTTCGAACAAAAAAGCCAACAACTGCACCGACTGTTGTTGCAAGCAAAATGGAGATGAGTATCCAAACTGTACTACTCATGATTTCACCTCCCCTTGCTATGAATGAAAAAAGACTGTCGGCATGTACATTAAATTACAACATACAGCAAAGACCGTCGTCCCGCTTTTTTAAGGGACTTTCTTCATTTCACAATTAAAATGTCATATTATTATTTCGGTAAGATTTAAACCTTACTCCGAATATTACTTCTCTTCTTGAGAAGAGTATATCGTATATAAGAAAAAATATACATTCTCATTGTATCTATCGTAATTTTCATTGTCAAGCGTTGTCTACTTTTACTTTCTTTACCTTCAGTCCTGAATGTTATCTGAATTTGAAAAATTGATAGCATATTATCCTGGAAAACCTTAGTAAATACCATTTTATTCCCTTAAAACGTATGAATATTCCTCTTTACACATCCCATTTGAGTCAAAAAATATTTTAACCACTACGATAGATGCCCCTTTAATAGAAAGTAAAAAAATAAAAGACACGGGACCCGTGTCTTTTATTTTTTAATCTTGAAGAGTTGAATCTTCCGTGTCTTCCACACCAGAATCTTCACCAATTCCGTGATGATCACGAACAAAGAAGGCAATTTCCTCTCTTAAGTCCGTATTCTCTTTTAAGAATTGCTTCGAATTTTCACGACCTTGTCCTAAACGTTCTTCATTATAAGAATACCAAGCACCGCTCTTTTGAACGATATCAAGCTCAGAAGCCATATCCAAGATTTCACCTTCTCTTGAAATACCTTCTCCGTACATAATATCAACTTCAGCAACACGGAATGGTGGCGCTACTTTATTTTTCACTACTTTTACTTTTGTTTTATTACCAACGATGTCGTTACCTTGCTTTAATTGCTCCGCACGACGCACTTCAAGACGGACAGTTGAATAGAATTTCAACGCACGACCACCTGGAGTTGTTTCTGGCACTATCTATAGATTTTCCATCTCTATAGTCCGGACTATCTCTTCATCTCTTTACAGAGAGCCTTGCACTTCCAGCAGTAGCCTATCATCTGCCGTACCCTACTCAGTTAACTAAAAGTCCTTTTCGGTAGTCTCTACACCTTCCCCATATCACTATGGAGCTTGGCACGGTATTACCCTAAATAATGGTGGGCTTCACCGTTAGCAACTATATGGATAGTTACACCCTTAGGCAATAAGGTTCACAAGGTTTTTTAACATGCTATCACTAGCAAGGGAAACCCATGGTAAACTCCTCAATCTTTTCGATTAAGCAACTTGTAGTTGATTTCCGAACATAACCCCAACTTTTTCACGAATTTGGTTAATAAAGATTGCAATTGTTTTTGATTTGTTGATTGCTCCTGAAAGCTTACGAAGTGCTTGTGACATTAAACGTGCTTGTAAACCTACGTGTGAGTCACCCATGTCGCCTTCAATCTCTGCTTTCGGTACAAGAGCTGCTACAGAGTCAATTACGATAATGTCAACCGCACCACTTCGTACAAGTGCTTCCGCGATTTCTAATCCTTGCTCCCCTGTATCAGGCTGTGATAATAGTAATTCATCTATGTTAACGCCTAATTTTTGTGCATATACAGGATCCATTGCGTGCTCCGCATCGATGAATGCTGCTTGTCCACCTTGACGTTGCACTTCTGCAATTGCATGTAATGAAACTGTCGTTTTACCTGAACTTTCAGGTCCGTAAATTTCGATAATACGGCCACGTGGGTATCCGCCTACCCCTAGTGCCACATCAAGTGCTAAAGAACCACTTGAAATTGTAGAAATTCTACGTTCCGCTTGTTCTCCTAATTTCATAATTGAACCTTTACCGAATTGCTTCTCTATTTGTTTTAACGCCATATCTAATGCCGCTTGACGATCACTCATTCAAAATTCCTCCTTAACTGAATTGCTAATCTTATTATACCTATTTTCAATTCAATTTGCCAACAAAAATCGAACATTTATTCGATTTTTTTATTTTCCATTACATAAATACGGAATTTAACTATAAAAAAAGCTAGAAGAACTTATATCTCTTCTAGCTTTTTATATAAATGATAAAATCCATATTTTGTCGAGCGTTCTCTAATTTGTTGACGACTTCCACTTAAATTAAGAGGAAAGACTGCAGTTTGTTCACCTTTAATCGCCAATCCAACAAATACTGTTCCTGGCTCTTTCTGTTCTGAAGCATCTGGCCCTGCTACCCCAGTGAAACTAATTCCGATATCCGCTTTTAATAAATCCTTAACATTTTCAGCAAGATAACGAGCACATTCTTTACTAACTGCACCATCAGTATGCAACACTTCTTCAGGCACACGTAATACATGTTGCTTCACATCATTATGATAACAAATGACACCGCCTTTAAATACAGAAGAAACACCAGCATTTTCAGTTACTTGATTTCCAAAAAGACCACCT
The DNA here is from genome assembly GCF_038006445.1 of Bacillus sp. FSL K6-1218. Classification (NCBI taxonomy): domain Bacteria; kingdom Bacillati; phylum Bacillota; class Bacilli; order Caryophanales; family Bacillaceae; genus Bacillus; species Bacillus sp. FSL K6-1218. The sequence continues at coordinate 3,814,047 of NZ_JBBOVE010000001.1, forward strand.
GTTAAACTTTCTGCACATGCTAAAGTTAACCCTTTTCTCTTCAATAACTCGATTGCCTTATAATGCAAAAATTCTTGGTCATATCCGTAGAAAAATTCTCCTACTCTTTCTAAAATCAAATCTTCCACATGTTGAATTAGTTTCTCCGCTTCGCTAACATTTTGATGCTTAGCGGTTAAACGTAATGTCACTTCTCCATCATTTGCTAGCGGGGCGATTGTTGGGTTTGTTTGTCCATCAATTAAATCTTGAACTTTCACCTCTAATTGGGACTCCCCAATACCGAAGAAACGAAGCACACGAGAATAAATGTTTTCTCCTGTTGTAAAATTACGTAAAAAAGGCTCCACGTAACTTACATACATTGGTTTCATTTCTTTTGGCGGCCCTGGTAATAAAATATAAACTTTTCCGTTCTTATTTATCCCCATACCAGGCGCCATACCGTGGTCATTTGCAAATACTGTTGCTCCATTTAAAACGAGCGCTTGCTTTTTATTATTCTCCGTAAATTCACGGCCTGTACGCTTAAAGTAATTACTTATTAAGGCTAATGCCTTTTCATCATACACAAGCTCTTCATCTAAACTAGCCGCTATCGTTTCTTTCGTCAAATCATCTTTTGTCGGTCCTAATCCACCTGTAAAAATAAGTATATCAGCACGTTCTTCCGCAGCTTCAATCGCCTTTTGCAGTCGCTTATTATTATCACCAACAACAGTATGATAGTACACGTTAATTCCAATTAAAGCTAACTTTTCAGATAAAAACTGGGCATTTGTATTTGCAATTTGTCCAAGTAATAATTCAGTTCCAACCGCAATAATCTCAGCATTCATCCCAATTCCCCCATAAACTTCTATTTTGAGTTTACAAAAGCAGCTCTATTTTTCCAGAAATAATCCCATCCTGAAATAACAGTAAAGATTAATGCAATCCATATGAAGATATCAGCAACTGGAATATGGATTAAATTTAAAGGTACATCGTGTAATAAATATGCTGCAATCGCAATAATTTGTGTCCATGTCTTAATTTTCCCTAGCTGATTTGCTGCAACTACTTCCCCTGTTCCAGCAAGTACAAGACGTAAACCCGTTACAGCAAACTCACGACTGATAATTACAATAACAATCCAAGCCGGTACATATTGCATCTCTACCAATGTAATAAGTGCTGCTGAAACAAGTAATTTATCAGCTAACGGGTCAAGAAACTTTCCTAAATTCGTTACAAGATTATACTTTCTTGCGTAATGTCCATCAATCCAATCTGTAGCTGAAGCAATGATAAAGATAAGTGCCCCTACTAAATGTTGAATTGGCAAATCAACATCACCAATTTTGTATGAACCCCAATCAAAGGGCGCTAACATAATTACCATAAAAATTGGAATTAAGAAGATTCTAGATATTGTAATTTTATTTGGTAAATTCACAGCTATTCCTCCATCATATCAAAAACATTTGTTCATCGAAAAAAAGTCATCGAAGCGATGACTGTTATTGTGCAGGTTGCTCTATCCCTTGGTTTTTAATCACCAATCTTTGGTGATATTCTTTTTGTGGATCTAACGGGAAAGCAAGCACTTGGCCATTCAGTTTAATTTCAACATTCGGTGCACTTCCAATATTAAGTCGTACTTCTTTTAATGTTGATACATCGCGTTTCTCTGTTTGACCGCTTTGTACTGTAGTGTTTAGAATTTCGTTACCCGCATCATCCTTAACATCTACATAACTTGCACCCTTCGCTGAAATTTCTAATTCTAACGTTTTATTATTATGAATTTCCAAAGTAGATACCTTACCAGTTGTTCCAACTACTTTCACTTCTTGCTGTCCAGTTGGTGGTGCTGGCTGCTCCTCTTTCTTTGGTTCTTCTTTCTTTGGTTCCTCTTTTTTTGGCTCTTCCGCTTTCGCTTCATCTTTCTTCGTATCTAACGGAGAATCTTTCGCTTTTTGAACTTCAATTTTCTCACTTTGAGCACTCGGAACTTTTTCATCATCTTTTCCAGTTAACGCTTGAAACACAAACCAGATTACGACTCCAACCGCGATTACTAACAGCGCAACTAAGATTTTCGGCATGTGATCTGCAACTGGCCATGATGAAGATTTTTGCATTGTTTCTTGTGTTTTTTGTCCCGTTGATACTTGTGGAACTTCACGCTTTTCAGATTGTGGTATCGTACTCTGATGCTCTACAAGCAGTTCCTCTCCATTTAATCCAACCGCATCTGCGTACTGTTTAATGAATGCACGCGCATAAAAAGCTCCTGGCAATACATCATAATTGCCTTCTTCAATTGCCACCAAATGGCGCTTTTGAATTTTTGTAATCTCATGCAGCTGATCAATAGACAAGCCTTTCGCTTCTCTTGCTTCTTTCAGCTTTTGTCCCAATTCCGTCACTACTAACACCTCAATATTTCTTTAAAAGTCAAACATAGAGAAATTATTTTGCGTACCTTGCTCAATTTCATCTACTAAATTATATTGAATTTCTTCATCATAATCGTTACGCAACTCGATAATATAATCAAAATCATCCAATGTGTATTCTGACTGACTCACAAATACATCAGGATGTTCCACAACTTTCGTTGCAGGCAATCTCATAATTTCACGAACGAGCTGCCAATGTCTTTCGTTGGCACGCTTCGTTGACACAATTCCATCTAGGATGAAAATATTGTCATCGCTATACTCATCTTCAATTAATTGACTACGAACAGTTTGCTTAATAAGAGTAGATGATACAAATAACCACCTTTTATTTGCACAAACACTTGCAGCAACAATGGATTCTGTTTTTCCGACACGAGGCATTCCGCGTATCCCAATTAGTTTATGGCCTTCTTTTTTCATAATTTCTGCCATAAAGTCTACAAGTAAGCCTAATTCATCACGCACAAATCGAAATGTTTTCTTATCATCTGCATCTCGTTGTATGTACCTACCATGCCTAACCGCTAGCTTATCTCTTAGCTTTGGCGGACGATATTTCGTTACCGTTATGTTATCCATCGTATTTAAAATTGATTCAAGTCTAGAGATTTGCTCTTGATTATCACACATAAGAAGTAACCCACGTCGTGCATTATCTACACCATTAATTGTGACAATATTAATGCCGAGCATACCGATTAACGAAGAAACGTCACCAAGCAAGCCAGGTCGGTTTTTATGTATTTCATATTCAAAATACCATTCAATCATCCAAGATCACTCCCCTTGCTTACTTTACACCTACGTACTATATTATATGATTTCACCTTAATAGGGAAGCTAAATGTATAATCTATCCTGTGTAATTATTATACAAAAAAAGTAGAGAGGAGAATCTCCTCTCTACTTTTACTTATGTTGTACAAACTTAACCATTAAGTTTGCAATTGTATGTTGCTCCTGTTCATCAGCAACTTTCCAAAGCTCAGCTAATAATTTCTCTTGGTCATTGCGTCCTTCTACTTCATTAGCAAGGTAGTCGCCAACACGAAATGCCATATCTGATACCGCACCGCCGTCTAAACCTTTTCCTTGCGCTTGCTCTAAACGATCTCCTAAAAAGCTCTTCCACTGATCAAAATTATCTAATACTGACATAATTAAGCACCTCACTATTGAGTAATAAAATCATGCTTAATTTGTGCAACTGTTCATTTTTTATGTAAGAAATTTTTAGCAGTGCCAACCGCCATTCACTCCGATGATTTGTCCAGTTATGTAAGATGCTCCTGGTGATACGAGGAATGAAACTGTTTTTGCTACTTCTTCTGGTAATCCAATTCTACCTAATGGTATATCTTCAGCAATTCCCATTTTATCTTCTTCAGAAAAAACACTTAACATTTCCGTTTCAATTGCTCCTGGTGCTACTGCATTCACACGTAATCCACTTAAAGAAACTTCTTTCGCTAAAGCTTTCACATATGAATTTTGCGCCCCTTTTACCATTGAATAAAGCACTTCACAAGAAGCCCCTATTTGTCCCCATATAGATGAAACAATTACAATATTACCACTTCTCCTCCCGATCATAGGCGGAAGTGCCATTGAAAGTAATTTATATACGTTCTTCACTTGAAGTTCTACCATATAATCCAATTCTTCGTTTGTTACATCTGTTACTAGTCCAAAAATACTCTTCCCAGCCGCGTATACAATAACATCAATAGGATGTTCAATTTGTCTCCACAATTGCTCTGCTCCATCACTAGAAGCCAAATTCGCTTGAACAGGGATAACTTCTCCCCATGCTTTCTGCAATTCCAATACCTTTCCTTCACTGTTATTGTAATGAACATAAACTGTATATCCATCTTGAATTAATTGTTTCGAAATAGCAGAGCCAATCCCTCCACTCCCTCCAGTTACTAACGCATACTTTTTCATAAATTCCCTCTCTTATCTCTACAAGTTCAATTTTCACACAACTAAATAATACCCTCATCTTACAATTTTTCAATGATAAGATGAGGGTATCTTTAAAATGTTATTTTTTCGGTAACACCTGACAAACACTCATTTTTTCTTCTGATAACAATAATTTTGCTACTTCTTGTAAATCTTGAACGGTTAGTCCTTCTAATACAGTCAACGCATCAAATAGGCTAGATTCATTAAACGCATATCGTGTAAATTGATTTGCAATATATTCTGGTGAATTCAACGAGCGTAAAAAACCACCAATTTTCTTTTTCTTCACTCGTTCTAATGCCGCCGCATCTAATTGATCATAATCTGTTTTTAATAAAATATCTTTTAAACGATCTGCCAATTCATCAGGTTGTTTCGTATCACCACCAACCATTGCAAAACCGAAGTTATTTTCTTCTGTATAGTCATACGAGAATGAATCATCAATAAGCCCTTCATTATATAAAGCTTCGTAATGAACAGAACTTTTTCCAAATAAATAATCTAAGAGTAACGTAAGCGCAATTTCTTGTTTTAAAAGCGCTTGCCCTTTTTCTTTTAAATTAGTCGCTTTAATACCAACTAAACATTTCGGTGTTTGCACAGGCATTGAAATAATTTTTTTCTTTTCATTTACCTCATTTGGTTCTTCTTCAAATGAACGCACAATTTCTGGCTGATTTTTATAATCTTTTTTCGCTTGATTTTCACGTACTAAATCCATTGTTTTCTCTGGATCAATTGCACCCACAACAAATAATAACATATTGCTCGGATGATAAAATGTTTCATAACATTCATATAATAAATCTTTCGTAATTTTACTAATAGATTCGATTGTCCCTGCAATATCAATTTTAATTGGGTGTTTTACAAACAAGCTATCAATTAACCCAAAGTACAAACGCCAATCTGGGTTATCTTGATACATTTGAATTTCTTGCCCAATAATCCCCTTCTCTTTTTCAACTGTTTTTTCAGAGAAATAAGGCTCTTGCACGAAGTTTAGCAATGTATTTAAATTTTGTTCTACGTTTGAAGTACATGAAAAAAGGTAAGCTGTTCGTGTGAAGGATGTAAAAGCATTTGCCGATGCTCCTTGTTTACTAAACAATTGGAAAGCATCGTGATCTTCTTTTTCAAATAATTTATGCTCAAGAAAATGTGCAATCCCATCAGGCACACGAATCATTTCTTCTTTCCCTAATGGTACAAATGTATTATCTACTGAACCATATTTCGTCGTAAACGTCGCAAATGTTTTATTAAATCCTTGTTTCGGTAAAACATATACATCTAATCCATTAGGAAGTTTTTCATAATAGAGTGTTTCTTTTAATTGCTCATAAACAATTTTCTCCATTTACTCTCCCTCCGTTCCTTGTAAAAAGTAAATTGTATCTAGTTCAATATTTTTAGCAACTTTTACAATTTCTTCTTTTGTCACACTTTCTATACCTGTAAGCCATTCTTCAACTGGACGTGTACGATCTGAAATAATACCATGATATAGCATTTCTACAAATCCACGCGGTGTATCAATCGCCTCTAATATTTGATTTTGGATGACACTTTTTGTTTGATGTATTTCTTCTTCAGAAAACTCTCCGTTTTGCATCGCAAGCATTTGTTCTTTAATAATCTCAACTGCTTTTTCATAATTTTTCGCTTCGATTCCTGACATAACAAATAATAAACCTTTATGACTTTCAAAGCGCGATGCTGCATAGTACGCTAAACTATTTTTTTCACGCACATTTACGAATAACTTCGAATGAGAAAAACCACCAAACAATCCATTGAACAATTGCAATGCAAAATAATCTTCATCTTTATATGTGACAAATGTACGATAACCGATGTGTAATTTACTTTGTTTTAATTCTTGTTTTTCAACAACTTCTTTTTCTTCATTATTTCGTCTATGAAGGAGTACATTTCTTTCTCTCACTGGACGAGCTGAAATAGAAAAATATTTACTTACAAGATCAACGGCGTTTTCTGAAATATCACCAATAATATATAGATCCATTTCATCTTCCGCTAACACCTTTTGATAATATTGATACAGACTTTCATTTGTAATAGACGTAACACTCTCTTTTTTTCCATTTGCACTTAAACGATACGGTTCTACTTTGCACATTTCTTCAATTAAACGCTCGTTTGCATAACGCATTTTATCATCATAAGTAGCTTCAATTCTCTGTAACAGTGCTCTTTTTTCACTTTCTACGATAGAAGATAGGAAACCGTTCCCCTCCGTTGCTGGATGTAACACAATATCAGACAACATAGAAAGCGCTTTTTCAAATAACGGTGGTGCATCATGTAAATAAACTTCATTTGCAATGTCTACATAAATGGAGATAATATGGTCTTCCCCTTTTTTACTTACATCTACCGCTAAAGAAGACCCGTATAATTCTTCTAAATATTGACGAAGACGAATTACAGAAGGTAATTTTTCTGTCGCACTTTGCAATACGTATGGCAATAGGGCACGCTCTGTCACCGTCTCCTCATTTAAAGGCGCTTTAAAACGAAATACAAAGGTATTCGTTTTATATTTATCAGTCGGAATAATATGTACGCGCAAACCACCTAACTCATGTAGTTGTTGTTCCATTAGTTTCATTTATAGCCCTCCTTTACGTATATAGGAATATTCCTCTTCAATATACAGTTTTTAGAAATAAAAAATCAACTTTTCTCCCTTATTATGCTTACATATGTTTCTTTCTAAAAACTTTAATATGTAAGGAACATAGTAAAATTCCGTATTAAATATATTCTATGTAAAAAAGCCCACACTAATGTGCGAGCTTTTTTATACTTATAAAATACTTATCGTTTTCCTTTTTCATAAGGAGTTCCTAATGCTTTCGGAGCTTCAGAACGACCTACAAAACCAACAAGCGCTAATATTGTGAATACATATGGTAATATCGTTAATAAAACACTTGGAATTTGATCTAATACAGGAATTGTTCCGCCCGTTACACTAAGAGATTGCGCAAAACCAAAGAATAGAGCTGCACCTAGTGCGCCTAGTGGATTCCACTTTCCAAAAATCATAGCAGCTAAAGCTAAGAAACCTTGTCCTGTAATAGTTGCCCCTGAGAAGTTATTAGAAATTGACATTGCAAAAATCGCTCCACCAATTCCAGCAAACACTCCTGAAATACAGACTCCAATATAGCGCATTTTATATACGTTAATCCCCATCGTATCCGCTGCCATTGGGTGTTCACCAACAGCACGTAGACGAAGACCGAACGGTGTTTTATAAATAACATACCAAACAACAAATGCTAAAATAATGGCAATATACGACGTTATTGGTACGTTCGAGAAAAATATTTTCCCTAAAACCGGAATATCCGAAAGGCCTGGAATATCAATCTTTTCAATACGATACTGAATAAAGTCAGTCTGCCCTTTATCAAAAATCTTCTTAATTGCAAATACCGTTAAACCAAGAGATAAGAAGTTAATTGCTACACCACTTACAACTTGATCTGCTCGGAATGTAATAGAAGCTACCGCATGAAGTAATGCAAATAATCCACTACCAATTGCCGCAAATAATAACGCAATCCACGGGGTCATCGTTCCCCAAGTATCACCCATTAATAAGTTTGTAACAACTCCAATAAATGCACCAAATAGCATTAATCCTTCTAATCCGATATTTACAACACCCGATCGTTCACTAAATACTCCACCTAGTGCTGTGAAAATGATAGGTGCCGATGTATATAACGTACCCGTCACAAGAATGGCTAATATATCTAAAAAGCTCATTTATTTCCCCTCCTTGCTCATGCGTGTAAGCGCCCATCTTAACACATAACTACATGCAACAAAGAAGATGATACATGCAATAATTACATTAATAAGCTCTGATGGTACATCTGCCTCAAAGTTCATTTGAGGGGAAGCACTTTTCAAACCACCAAATAATAAAGCTGAAAGGATTATCCCAAACGGATTATTCCCTCCAAGTAATGCTACGGCAATCCCATCAAATCCTACTCCTGTAAACGAAGACATCGCTGTCATACTCTGGAATGTTCCTAATCCTTCCATCGCTCCACCAATCCCCGCAAATGCACCAGCAATTGTCATGGAGAATACTACATTACGAGAAACTTTCATACCTGCATATTGAGAAGCATGCTGATTAAATCCTACCGACTTTAATTCGTAACCTAAAGTTGTTCTATCTAATAAGAACCACATTAAAATAGCGATTAAAATTGCTACAATAATTCCCCAGTGAAGACGCGAACCATCAGTAATGCTAGCAAGCCAGTCTGAAGATAGTGACGCACTCTCTTTAATATCATACGTTTTGTCATTACCCGCATGTAAGAAACGCTTAATAATGTCATATGTTACATACAACGCGATATAGTTCATCATAATGGTTACAATAACTTCATTCACTTGAAACTTCCCTTTTAAATATCCCGGAATGAAGCCCCAAATTCCGCCCACCAATGCTGCAAATAAAATAGATAATGGAATATGAAGGAAAGCTGGTAGTGAAACTGCATAACCGAACCAAACCGCTGCAAGCCAACCAACTAGCAATTGACCCTCTACCCCGATATTAAATAAACCTGTACGAAATGCAAACGCCACTGATAAACCAGCAAGAATAAGCGGTATCATTGTACGAAGCGTTTCACCAATCGCACTTGCGCTGCCGAACATCCCTGTCCAAAGTGCACTATAACCTACAATTGGATCATAACCACTAACTAACATTACAATCGCTCCGACAAGTAAGCCAAAAATAACGGATAGTACTGGGACTAAAATATTTATCGTTCGTTCTGTTAAAAGTTTTTTAGCCATTTGTACCCACCTGCTCCTTCTTTGTTCCTCCAGCCATTAACAATCCAAGCTGTTGTTCATTCGTTTCTTTCGCATCAACTATTGCTACAATTTTCCCTTCATAAATAACAGCAATTCGATCGCTAACATTTAAGATTTCATCTAACTCTAGTGATAAAAGTAATACACCTTTCCCTTTATCCCTTTGCTCTATTAATCTCTTATGAATAAATTCAATTGCTCCTACATCTAAACCACGTGTTGGCTGTGCTGCGATTAATAAATCTGGATCACGGTCTACTTCACGTGCAATAATTGCTTTTTGTTGATTTCCCCCAGATAGAGCGCGTGCTAAAGTTTGCTCACTAGGTGTACGTACATCAAACTGTTCAATAAGAGCCTTTGCTTTTTCTGTAATTTTGCTGAAATTTAAAATCCCTTTCTTTGAAAACGGATTCTTATAGTACGTTTGCAGAACTATATTATCTCTAACAGAAAAATCAAGGACGAGTCCGTGTTTATGACGATCTTCTGGAATATGACCAATTCCTTCTTCTGTTATTCTTCTAACAGGCCAATTTGTTATTTCTTTCCCTTTAATTGCAATAGAACCTGACTCAACTTTTCGTAAACCAGTAATTGCTTCTATTAATTCACTTTGTCCATTTCCATCAATCCCTGCAATCCCAACAATTTCCCCCGCACGAACAGTTAAGTCAAGGCCTTTTACAGCAGGTAGTTGACGTGCATCGTGAACAACAAGATTTGCAATTGAAAGTACCTCTTCTTTTGGTTTCGCGTCTATTTTTTCTGTTTTAAAATTCACTTGACGTCCGACCATTAATTCTGCAAGTTTATTTTCATCCGTATTTGCAACGTCAACCGTTCCAATTCCTTTTCCTTTACGAATAATCGTACAACGATCGCAAACTTCCATAATTTCTTTCAACTTATGTGTAATAAGAACAATAGATTTTCCTTCTTGCACAAGCTTTTTCATAATTTGAATTAGCTCATGAATTTCTTGTGGTGTTAACACAGCTGTCGGTTCATCAAATATTAAAATTTCTGCACCGCGGTAAAGAGTTTTCAAAATCTCAACACGCTGTTGCATACCCACTGAAATATCCTGTATTTTCGCATATGGATCTACAGCTAAACCGTATTGTTCAGACAATTTTTGAATTTCTTTAGCAGCTTCCTCAACAGCAATTTTCCCTTTTTTCCTCGGTTCATTTCCGAGAATAATATTCTCTGTAACTGTAAAATTATGAACAAGCATAAAGTGCTGATGAACCATTCCAATACCAAGGTCATTTGCCACATTCGGATTGGTAATATTTACAGACTTCCCTTTAATTTTAATTTCACCTTGTTCTGGTTGGTACAAACCAAATAGTACATTCATCAATGTGGATTTCCCTGCACCATTTTCTCCAAGTAAAGCATGTATCTCACCCTGCTTTACTTGCAGCGTAATATCATCATTCGCTACAATGCCTGGGAATACTTTCGTAATATTATTCATCTCAATTACGTATTCCATTGTGTTCCTCCTTTTAACAGGGAACATTCCCTATTACACTATTAACTTATTAAGCATTTTGGAAGTTTTATACATACAAAGGTTAGTTCTATGAACTAACCTTTGCTATTTCTCTATTTATTTTTTTAGAGAAGCTTCGTATTCTTTATACTCTTTATCTGTAGCTGGCACTTTAATTTCACCGGCTGTAATTTTCTTTTCAAGCTCTTCTACTTTTGTTAAAATTTCAGGGTTAACTTTTTTCACGTTATCAGTTGTTTTTGAAATACCAATGCCGTCATCTTTTAAGCCAAACTCTTCTACTTTACCGCCTTTTAACTTACCGTCTTTCGCTTCTTGCGCTACTTTTTCAACAGCGATATCTACACGTTTTACCATTGAAGTTAATGTTACGTTTTCAGGCATACCTTCTTGGTTTTGATCACGGTCAACACCGATTACCCAAACATTTTCACCTTTTTTCTTACGGTTTTTCGCTTCAGTGAATACACCGTTACCTGTACCACCAGCAGCATGATAAATTACGTCTACGCCTTGACCATACATTGCTGATGCAAGAACTGTACCTTTTTCAGGTTTATCGAATGCTTCTGCATATTCAGATACGATTTCAATGTTTGGATTTACTGCTTTTGCACCCGCTTTAAATCCATTTTCGAATTTACTAATTAAATCACTCTTCATCCCACCAACAAATCCTACTTTATTCGATTTTGTTGACATAGCTGCTACCGCACCTACAAGGAATGATCCTTCATGATCTTTAAATGTAATGCTCGTTACGTTTGGTGCATCTACTACAGTATCAACGATTGCAAATTGTTGTTTTGGAGATTCTTTTGCTACTTCTTTAATTGCACCTTCTAATTTATAACCAATTCCAAAAGATAAATCATACTTATCTTTTGAAAATTTCTTTAAGTTTGGAATATAATCCGCTTCTTTTTCAGACTGTAGGTAACGATAATTTGTCTTTTCCTTTAATCCGTTATCTTTACCAAACTTTTTTAGTCCTTCCCAAGACGATTGGTTGAACGATTTGTCATCAACGCCCCCAACATCCGTTACCATACCGACCTTGAAGTCTTTCGTGTCTTTCTTGTCACTGCTTGCCTTATCCGAGTTACCACATGCACCTAAAACTGTACTTGCTGCTAATGTTAATGATAATAAAAGACCTGCTTTTTTCTTCATACTAGAAACCCCTCCAAAAATGATATATATTTTTTTATTCTTTCGCTGCTGTCCCTTACTTCTTGCTGTCACCTCCCTAAAAAGGAACTTACCTACATACGCTTTCTTAATACGTGGAAGCTAAACTTATCAGCTCTAAAGTAATTGATAGAATATAAGATTGGCTCATCATTTTGATCATAGTGCATTTGTTTTAATACAAGCAGTGCTGTTTCAGGCTCACATTCTAAAATCGGTGAGATTTTAGGGTGATAGCCAATTGGCTCAATGTGAGCAACCGCATATGTTATGCGCTTATGCGTGTTATTATGTATCACCGTTAATAATGACTCCTCATTGTAACCCGATAAATCTGGCAATATTTCTTTTGCAAGTTTATCGATACAATATACAACAGGTTCCCCATCTGCTGTACGCACGCGTTCAATCATTACTGCATTGAAACCATCTTCACTATTAAACTTCTCTTTTTCCTCTTCTGTTAAAGTTGTAGTAGATGATGATAAAAAGATCGTTCCTGGTGTTTTCCCCACACTAGAAATCATATCTGTAATACTAGAAAGTTGTTCTATTCCAGAAGAAAATAATGGCTTTGCATTTACAAATGTCCCTACACCATGTCTACGAATGACAACATTTTCTTCTTCTAAAATACGTAACGCTTCCCTTAAAGTCGCTCTACTTACGCCAAGTTCTTTCGCTAAATCAAACTCTGATGGTAACTTTTGTCGTTCTTTATAAGCCCCATCTTTAATTTTTTCTTTGATGTGATCAATCACCCGTAAATATAGGTGACGACTATCGGATTTTACTGACATAAGACTCCCCCGCATTTCAATTATTCGACCTCTGATGTAAGACTTCTTTTCTCTTTTTTCAACTTACAACATAGTACAAATGACTAACCACTAAAAATAAGCGCAATTGTCGAATAAATAATAATAATTTTTTAAAATGAAATTTTCACTCTTTACTGTATAAAAAAAACTTTGCACCATAAACATTCCTCATTTCGAGAAAAAGTTCGGCACAAAGATCCTTTACATCCTTTGTTACACACTTTTCCCCTCATAGTCTAGCAATTCATGGTTGCCAGGTAGAAACTTATGGACCTTATCTCCAAGATTATATGAGGCAGTGATTCTTTTCGAAGTAATCTTACCACTTGCTCTCATACGTGTCAACAAAATCCAACATTTTTCTGCATTAAATATCGAACATTTACATAAAACATACTCAAAGTATTCGTATTCTAAAGAGACCTTATAAATGTAAGCCCTTTCTTTATTGCTGAGTATAGTATATAACAAAAACACTATATAAAAAAGCCTAATTGTAAAAACAATTAGGCTTTTTTTAAGAACTTTTTTCTTGTACATCATTAATGAGTACTTCTCTCGGTTTACTACCTTCATATGGACCTACTACACCATTCATTTCCATTGCATCAATTAGACGAGCAGCTCGCGTATAACCTACTCTAAACCTACGTTGTAGCATAGAAACAGATGCTGTTTGCATTTCCACTACAAGTTGAACCGCTTCATCATATAATTCATCTTCTATTTCCTGCTTCGTATCAGGAACATCTTGCGGAATCATATCTTCTTGATATTGTGCTTTTTGCTGTCCAATAACATATTCTACAACTCTCTCAACTTCATCATCTGATAAAAATGCGCCTTGTACACGTACAGGTTTCGATGCACCAATTGGTATAAACAGCATGTCGCCACGACCTAGTAGCTTCTCTGCACCACCACCGTCAAGAATTGTACGAGAATCTGTTTGAGAAGATACAGCGAATGCAATACGTGATGGAATATTTGCTTTAATAACACCCGTAATAACGTCAACTGACGGACGTTGCGTTGCAATAATTAAATGAATACCAGCAGCACGAGCCATTTGCGCTAGACGCATAATCGCATCCTCTACATCAGACGAAGCAACCATCATTAAATCTGCTAACTCGTCCACAATTACTACAATATACGGTAATTCGGGTTGTTTCGCTTCTGATTCACTATTATGCTCTTTTATATAATCATTGTATCCTTCAATGTTACGTGTACCACTATGAGCAAACAATTCATAACGACGTTCCATCTCACTCACAACTTTTTTCAATGCTTGCGATGCTTTTTTCGGATCAGTTACAACTGGCGTTAACAAATGAGGCACACCGTTATATACATTTAACTCTACCATTTTCGGGTCAATCATCATTAATTTTACTTCATGTGGTTTTGCACGCATTAAAATACTAACAATAATACCGTTAATACATACACTTTTCCCGCTCCCTGTCGCACCAGCTACGAGTAAATGGGGCATTTTATTTAAACGGGCTAATACAGCTTCACCTGTAATATCTCGGCCAAGACCAATTAACAACTTCTCTTCCGGATGATTATTAGCCTTAGAATCAAGAACTTCCCTCAGCGTTACCATCGAAACTTCTGAGTTCGGAACTTCGATCCCTACAGCTGATTTCCCGGGAATTGGCGCCTCAATACGAATGTCCTTTGCAGCTAATGCAAGGGCTAAATCATCACTTAAACTGACAATTTTGCTTACCTTTACCCCCATATCAGGATACACTTCATATTTTGTAACTGCAGGACCTCTATGCACTTTTGTTACTTTCGCTTTCACTCCGAAACTTTGGAATGTACGTTCTAATTTACGAGCATTCTCATAAATTTCCGCATTTTCATTTGTAACTTGCTTATTCTTTGGAAATTTTAATATATCAAGTGAAGGAAGCTTGTAATCTTTATTTTCTACATTTGAAAATTGCATAGGAGGTGCTTGCGCTTCACTCTCTAACGATTCAACGATTTTTTCTCCACGCTTTTTCTTTGATTCTTCAATTGGTGGAGTCTCTTCAATAAACGGTGAAGTGATCAAATCTTCTTGCTCTACTTCAATTCGTTTATCCTCTTCTTCATTTACAGGATAATTCTCAGTGAAATTTGAAATAATTGGCGGATCAATTTGGATTTCTTCCATCGGCTCAATAACTTCTTCTTGTTCTGCAACACGTTTGCTTCTTGTACTTCTTGTTGTTTTTTTCTTTTCTGTTTGTTCAGCCGTTCTTTTGGATCTCCAATCTTTATAATCCCCTTGCATCACTTGAAATTGACTTCTAAGAATTCTACCAACTGGAGCTAACACTTCTCCAATATGTTTATTTGTTATACAGAGTACCCCGAGAATAACTAAAATAATTCCAATGATATAGGCTCCTACTTCGTCGAATAGGAAGTAACATGTCGCGAACATAAGCGCACCAAACATACCACCGCCTAAATGAACGCTATCTGGCCCTTTTTTCATTTCAAGAAAGAAGTTATCTTTCGTACTCACAATAACAGAAGTATTTTGCACTGCTCCATCTTTTGTAAGAAGGTTAAATAATGTAATATGACTAAACATTAATATTGCCAATACAATTAAATAAAATCCAATTAATCGTTTATTTAAAAGGTTCGGCCATCCGCGTTTTATAACAAAGGAAACCGATAAAGCTATTACACCTAACACACCAATTATGTACCACTCACCAAAGAAGAAGCGAAAAAATAACACAAACGATTTCCCTACAACGCCTAGCTGTAAAATCGTAATGATTGAAAGTGCAAAAAGAGTTAAACCGACGATTTCATAATACAAAGTTGGCTTTATCGTACGTCTTGCCTTTGCCTTCGTCCCTCTTTGCTTTTGTTTTGCCATTTCTTCACCTCGTGTTCTACATATAAGTAAAGCTCCCCTAAAAATGCTCTATTTATATGTCTGTTTTCTCTATTTTTCAGGTCTTTATATCTTCTATTTTTACACTTCTTGTAAAATGCTAAATAAACAGAAGAAAGCAGCCTACTCATGGCTGCTCAACCGTCTTGTTTTTTATATTATACCATAGCTTCTAAACAAAATCCTTCTTTTTGCTAAAAGGTTATTTTCTGACCGGGCTCAAACTCTAAATAGTGAAGTGGGTCCGTACTTAGCACACGTACAATAGAATAACACCCATGTTCCTCTTCAGAAACCATTAATTCCACACCATTTATATTTACAACTTTTTGACTTTCACACTGTGAATAATCGGCCGGATACACAAGTTGCTCTGGCATAATTGTATATAAAATCATTGTAACATTGTCCCTTCTGCACTACCTTCCGCGCGAACATCTATTAATTCGTTTAATTTTCGAATCGCATTTCCAATACCACCAACATCATCTATAAGACCGTACTTTACTGCATCTCCACCAATTACATTCGTCCCAATATCTCGCGTTAAATTTCCTTTCGCAAACATAAGCTCTTTAAAACGATCTTCTGTTACTTTCGAGTGCTTCGTCACAAAACGAATGACTCTTTCTTGCATCTTATCCAAATACTCAAATGTTTGTGGCACACCTATGACAAGACCTGTTAAACGAATTGGATGAATTGTCATCGTCGCAGTTTCCGCAATAAACGAATAGTCAGTAGAAACAGCAATCGGTACACCGATGGAATGTCCCCCACCTAAAACTAGAGATACTGTTGGTTTTGAAAGTGAAGCTACCATTTCTGAAATTGCTAGTCCAGCTTCAACGTCACCTCCAACCGTATTTAATATTAAAAGCAAACCTTCAATTTTCGGATTTTGTTCAATCGCAACAATTTGCGGAATGATATGCTCGTATTTTGTTGTTTTATTTTGTGGCGGTAATTGAACATGACCTTCCACTTGTCCGATAATCGTTAAACAATGAATACGTGATTCATTCATCTGTGGTACATTTGTCTGTCCAAGCTGTTGAATTTTTTCTACTATTGAAGCCTCTTTTCCAGCTTCTTTTGGCTCAGTTTCTTTTTCTTCATTTGTATATCGATCACGTTCTGTCATTTCGCATCCCCTTTCACTCGTATATAACTATTATTTCTTAAGTTATAAATTTCATTCGATAGGGTTAAAAAGAAAAAAAGATCACCCATAAGGGTGATCTTTTTTATACTTCCATAATAATCGGTAAAATCATAGGTTTTCTCTTTGTCTCTTCGTACAAGAACTGTCCTAATAATTCACGAATATTTTGTTTTAACATTGACCATTCAATCGAATATTCTTTAATTGACTGCTCAACAATCATACGTACAATCTCTGT
Organism: Bacillus sp. FSL K6-1218; assembly: GCF_038006445.1. Lineage (NCBI taxonomy): Bacteria > Bacillati > Bacillota > Bacilli > Caryophanales > Bacillaceae > Bacillus > Bacillus sp. FSL K6-1218. Next base: position 3,831,212 of record NZ_JBBOVE010000001.1, read on the forward strand.
AGATCGTTCAATTAACGCTTCTGACTCACGAACATATACGAAACCACGTGAAATGATTTCTGGACCAGAGATAATTTTCTTTTCATCTTTACCAAGCGTTACAACAACTACTAATATTCCATCTTGAGATAACATCTTTCTATCTCGAAGAACAATATTACCAACGTCACCTACACCTAATCCATCAATTAAAACATTACCAGCTTGTACTTTACCGACTAAGTTCGCTTCATCGTCACCAAAAGCAATTACATCGCCTTTTTCTACGATAAAGATATTTTCTCTTGTAATACCTACATCTTCAGCTAAATACGCATGTGCTTTTTGCATACGGAACTCACCATGTACGGGTACAAAGTACTTCGGTTTCATTAAATTTAACATTAATTTTAATTCTTCTTGGCTACCGTGACCTGAAACATGAACTTTTCTTTCGCCGTAATAAATAACTTCAGCTCCAGCTCTAAATAACAAATCAATAATTTTTGATACAGATATTTCATTACCCGGAATTGGCGAAGCAGCAATGATAACAGTATCACCTTTACGAATTGAAATTTGTTTATGTGCTTGTTTTGCCATTCTAGATAGAGCAGCCATCGGTTCACCTTGACTACCTGTCGTTAAAATAGCTACCTTTTTCTCTGGGAAGTTGTCTACTTCTTGTAATGAAATAACCATACCTTCTGGAACATCTAAATAACCAAGACGTCTTGCAATGTCTACTACTTTCACCATACTACGTCCTACTACCGCTACTTTTCGCCCTGTTTCGGCAGCTGCATCAAATACTTGTTGAATACGATGTACATTCGATGCAAATGAAGCAACGATAATACGACCTTCTGCGCCGTAGAACACTTTAGAAATTTCTACACCAACTTCTTTTTCAGAACCTGTATAACCTGGGCGCTCTGCGTTTGTACTATCAGATAATAAGCAAAGTACGCCTTCATTTCCGATTTGAGCCATTTTCCCAAGGTCTGCTCCACTATTTCCAATTGGAGTTTGATCGAATTTAAAGTCTCCTGTATATACGATTGCACCTTTTGATGTATGGAAACAAACACCAACAGAATCTGGAATACTATGTGTCGTTCCGAAGAATGACACCGTTGTAGTATTAAACTCTACTGTTGAATTTGAATCGATTGTTTTTAAGTCTACACGACCTAACATACCCGCTTCGCCAAGTTTTTCTTGTATAAGTCCTACTGTTAATTTCGTTGCATACACTGGAATAGATAATTTACGAAGTACGTAAACAATACCACCAATATGATCTTCATGACCGTGAGTAATAAATAAACCCTTTACTCGCTCTTGGTTTTCCACTAAATATGTAATATCAGGAATAACGATATCAATTCCAAACATTTCATCTCCCGGGAACATTAACCCTGCATCCACAATAAAGATTTCAGAATCAATTTCAACACAGTACATGTTTTTCCCGATTTCACCTACTCCACCAAGAGCAAATACTTTAACAGACTCATTCTCTTTTCTCTTCATGTTGTTGCCTGGTTTAAAAATCTTGCAAACACTGATTTCACTAAAATTGCAGAGACACCAGGGGAAACTCTACAACCACCATATATTCACCGTCCAAGACGAATGTCCTTACCGTTATGCGATATCATGTCCTTGTTTATTTTTTAAACCAGGTTTCACCTCTCTTTCATTATATAAATCAAATATCTTATTCGATATGATATGAAAATTTAATTAAATTATAATTTTTCCCAATTTTGCTAAGCATACCCGTACTAAGCTACTTAGCCATATTATACCTGATAGAAGAAATAGAACACAAGTTAAATCGTGCGAAAGAAAAAGTAAAAGAAAGGAACAGCACTAAAAGTATATGGCTTATTTCCGCTGCTTTTATACTCCATGTTATTTGAGAAAAAATCCCCTAAACACTTTAAATTACTTTCATTTGATGGATTTCCTAGATTTTTTTCTTGAATTGCACAAAAACATTTATAAAATGAAGCTTTTTTATAGATTACGTCATATTTGAGGCAATTCCTCTAAAAACATAACCGAAAGTATTTCCTGTACTAGCAACTACTTCTCAACAAAATTAAAAGTGTAAGATCCTTTTCTTATAAACATTGTATTACATGACAAAAAGCTATGAATTACAAAATCTAATATAGATTTAATAAGGTTAAATTTTTAGGGGGATTTGACAGTCACTATCGAGAACAAGAGGTTGGAACCAAATTAATGAAAGAACAATATCATACTTTAACAAGTAGAGAACGCGTAGCGTAATATACTCGTTTTCAATATTATAGGGTCATATATAAATGAGAAAGGCAAGTCTAAAATCATTTTACAACAGATTTACTTTAAAACAGATTCAAACATTTTCATATCAATAAAAAATGACCTAGTTTCACACTAGGTCATTTTTTTAACGAGGAATAGATTGCATTACAGATTGTAACGTTACTCTTTCTTCTTCTGTTAATGGAAGAAGTGGTAAACGTACAGAACCTACATCTAATCCAACCATTTGTAACGCTGTTTTTACTGGAGTTGGACTTGGCGCCATAAATAATGAATCAGTTACTCTTACAAGTAATTGATGTAATTTTTGTGCCTTTTTAAACTCTCCTGTTTGAAATGCTGTAATCATTTCTTGCATTTCGTTTCCGATAACATGAGATGCTACCGAAACGATACCTTTCGCTCCAACTGCCATAGCCGGTAACGTTAAACCGTCATCACCGCTGTATACCGCAAAGTCGTCCGCTGTTTTTTCAATGATTTCTGTCATTGTCAACACATCGCCGCCGGCATCTTTAATAGCAACAATGTTTTCTATTTCTGATAAACGAACAACTGTATCAACGGAGATTTGTACAATAGATCGTCCTGGAACGTTATATAGCATAACCGGAAGCGGCGTGCTTTCAGCAATTGCTTTAAAATGCTGATACATTCCTTCTTGACTCGGTTTGTTATAATACGGTGCTACTAGCATTACTGCATCCACACCAACTTCTGTTGCCTTTTTAGTTAAGTCAATAGAAGCATGCGTATTATTGCTACCTGTTCCAGCGATTACGGGCACTCTTTTATCGACAACAGATACGACATGGCGATATAACGCTACTTTCTCTTCTGAAGTTAATGTAGGAGATTCTCCCGTCGTTCCTCCTACCACGATTGCTGTTGTACCGTTATCAATTAAATAATTTACCAATTTCGTTGTCTTTGCAAAATCGATATTCCCGTTTATATCAAACGGTGTTACCATCGCGGTTGCAATTGTCCCAAAATCTATCATGGTCTCACTCCTTATTGTTCCAGTTGCTTTTCTTTTGAAAGCTCAAACGCACTATGTAATGCATTTACAGCCTCCACTAAATCAGTTTCTTTTACAAGAACCCAAATTGTTGTATGACTATCTGCCGATTGCAGGATTTGAATACCTTTTTCCGCTAAAGCTGTAACGATTTTCGCAGTAACCCCTGGGTATCCTGCCATTCCAGCTCCAACGATAGATACTTTCGCACAATGCTCTGTCACAATTGGCTCATATCCAAGGTTCTTTAATAATTTAACTGCATGACTTGATACATTATCACTCACCGTATATGCTACACCAGTAGGTGAAATATTAATTAAATCAACACTTATTCCTTCGTTCGCCATCTCTTTAAACACATGTTGTTGCAAATCATATGCCGTTTCTTTTGCAAGCACTTTAATTTGCGTTACGTTTGATACGTGGGCGATACCTGTAACAGGACGTTCTTCTACATCACGACCTCTTGTAGCACCGTCATATGCTGAAATAAGCGTACCTTCACTATCAGAATACGTAGAACGTACACGAAGTGGAACTTTTGCATGCATCGCAATTTCAACTGCACGTGGATGAACGACTTTCGCACCTTGATAAGCCATGTTACAAATTTCGTTATACGTTACAGTTTGAAGATGACGTGCATCTTTTACAATACGAGGATCCGCAGTCATAACACCTTCTACATCAGTGAATATATCGATGTATTCAGCATGAAGTGCAACACCTAATGCTGAAGCTGAAGTATCACTACCTCCGCGTCCAAGTGTTGTCGTATCACCTTTTTTCGTTTGTCCTTGGAATCCTGTAACGACGATTACATCTAGATTTTCTAGCTCTTCATGTATACGATCGCAGTTCATTTCAATAATCTTAGCATTCGTAAAATCCTCATTTGTTACAAAACCAGCTTGTGCACCATTTAATGCCGCTGCTTTTATACCATTCTCATTTAACATGTTAGAGAAGACGATTGCTGAGATTAATTCTCCGCACGATAATAATAAATCTTGCTCACGTTTAGAAATAGTAGATTCCTCTTGATTTACAAGACTTAATAACGTATCCGTTGCATATGGTTCACCTTTACGGCCCATAGCAGATACGACAGTAACCACTTTATAACCAGCAGCTAATGATTTTTTTATATGATGAAGCGCATGCTTACGTCCATTGTCATCACGTACTGATGTGCCACCAAATTTTTGAACAATTATTTTCATATTTTGCACCTTCTCTTAGCCGTCTACACTAATTGTAATTTTACTAAGCGCTCTGCAATTTGAACAGAATTCCATGCAGCGCCTTTTAATAAGTTATCAGATACGACCCAAAGATGGAATCCTTTATCGTTATTTAAATCTTTACGGATTCTTCCAACGAATACTTCGTTTTTACCTACTGCAGTAGCTGGCATTGGATATAACTGCTCTTCTGGATTATCTTGCAGAACAATACCTTCCGCATTTGCAAGTAAGCTCTTTAATTCTGCTACTGTTACGCCTTCTTTTTCTACTTCGATGTAAACAGACTCAGAGTGTCCTGATACAACTGGTAAACGTACACATGTTGCCGCTACTTCTAATTCAGGCATATGCATAATTTTTTTCGTTTCGTTAATCATTTTCATTTCTTCAAATGTAAATCCATTATCTTGGAACTTATCAATCTGTGGAATCGCATTAAAAGCAATTGGGAAATGCTTCTTATCACCTGATACAGGAAGAACATTTGCCTTAACTTCTTCGCCATTTAAGATTGCTTGTGATTGTTCATGAAGTTCTTCAATAGCTGCCGCACCAGCACCTGATACAGCTTGATATGTGGAAACGATTACTCGTTTTAAACCATATTGCTGACGAACTGGCTCAAGAGCTACTACCATTTGAATTGTAGAACAGTTTGGATTTGCAATAATACCATTATGTTCTTTTAAGTCGTTTTCATTTACTTCAGGTACAACAAGTGGCACGTTTTCTGTCATACGGAATGCACTTGTATTATCAACAACAATCGCACCGCGTTTTGCTGCTTCTGGCGCTAATTGTTTCGATACAGATCCACCAGCACTAAATAGTGCGATATCTACTCCTTCAAAGCTTTCAGGAGTTGCCTCTTGAACTGTAAATTCTTCGCCTTTAAATACAAGTTTCTTACCTGCAGATCGTTTAGATGAAAGTAACGTTAATTTCCCGATTGGAAATTCTCGTTTCTCTAAAGTGTTTAACATTTGTTCACCAACTGCGCCGGTTGCTCCAACTACAGCGACATGAAAAGTTTTTTGCTTTTCCATCACTATGCCCCTTTCTAGATACCAATCCTTCTATAACTTAGAATCAGAAGGAGTATACAATACCCCTTCTAATCTTAATAACGTTAATTTTATCATATTCTACAGTAAGAATGATGGTTTCATCAAAAATTGTCCGTTTTTTTTCGTTTTTTAATTCATATATCTGAATTTTTCTACGACCACCGGTTGCAATTGCTTTCCTTGCAGCGCTTCTAATACTGTATCTTCCAGTAACTCCATACGAGCTACCATTGAGTTCGGTTTTTTCTCTGGTGCATCTTGACCGAATGGAACGAAGTAGATGTTTTTTGTTGCCATTAGGCGCATGAGGTTGACGCCAACATGGTAGCGACAATATAAACATTTCTTTTTTCTTCTATTATATATTCATTTCAAATCCTGTAAATTTATTTTGTATATCATATTCTTCACAGGTACCCATAAACGAATTAGACGGTACTTTAGTAATTAAATGGAAAAGTTCTACTTTGATATTGAGTTTACTACAGCAGCATATTTACATATATATCCTTTAATTGGTATAATTTACTTGTTCGCATAAAAGGGGGGAGATTTTTGAGTTTAAATATGCATTTAGGGGAAGTACATGCCCAAACACAAAGTATGAATGCTGTATGTACGGCTACCATTCAAGCTATGGAACAAGCGATTCAGTCGATTGATACTTTTGCAATGGATACTGTGTTACAAGGGCAAACATATAGCAGTGCAAAAGCCTATCTTGTTCAAACATTTCGGCCTTTGGCGCAAGGAATTATATATTTATGTGAAGAATTAATTCGTCAAAATGATGCGTTTCCAAATGATTTTCAAGCAAAGGTTGCTTCAACAGATGTTATCGAACAAGAAATAAGAGAACAAATCCAACAAATCAATCAAACAATTGCAAGTATAGAAGCAATAGAGTTACTTACACCTATGCCTGGAGTAGACGCAATTGTGGCTGTTTTAGTTGAGATGAAAAAAAAACTTGAAGAAAAACTAGAGCATTTATATGAATTCAATTATACATCCAGTAATAACTACAGCACTGCTCTTCAATTAGCAGCTAGTATCACAGCCGGACTCGCTGAAGTGCAAAGTGGAAAAGGATTTAGTCCCGCAAGTGGGACGTTTAGCACACAAGGGTTGAATATGGAATGGACGACTTCCATTCAGGTGATTGAAGAAGATAGGAAGCGTCAGGCCGACAATCTTTTAAATGGTAGTTCAATTGAAGAAGGAGCAATGTGCGGTCCATTAAATAGTGAAAAAAAAGATGAATCTTTACTAGATACGTTTAAACATGGTGTCGAAGATATTTATGAAGGTGCTTTGGACTTTATACAAGGCGCTGGCAGTGCAGTAGCTGAAGACTATATTGGACTAACACCACCTGATAATGATAAATTAGAAAGCAAAGCAACTTATCAAGCTGGAAGATTTACTGGACATGTTATATCAACGGCAGGATCTATTGTAGAAATTTTTGAAGGTATTTCAGTCATAGGTGGGGCTAATTTCTTAACATTCTTCGCAGAAGTAGGCAGTGGTGGGTTAGCATCACCAATTGTTCTTCCATTAGATGCAGTTGCTACAGCGGCTGGTGTTGGTGCTGTTGTACACGGTGGATTGGTTTGGGATAAATCGATTCAAAATGCCCAGGATACTCTTCAAAAATTTAAGTCTTCTCCATCTTCTGGTGAGCGTGTTAATAAAGTTAAAGAGAATGGTAAACTTGATAAAGAGGGAAATGCAACTAAAAAAATAGATAATGCTGGTAAGGAAGCCAGCGGAGCTAATTCCACAATCACACCCGAAATGGAAGAAAAAATTCTGTGGGGACAAAGAAAAAATCCTAATAAGAATGAGATTATTGGGGGACATTCTTCTGGAATAAATAATAATCATCATAACTATGTTGTAGAGGAAATTAAAATTAATCCAGATGGAACAAAGAACATTAAGTATACTACTCAGTTTCCAGATGGTAAATTATCTAAAATAAAAAGTAGTACAGTATTTCCAGATGGGTGGAGTGACACAAAAATAATAAATAGCGTTGAGAATATCGGGAATTCTAAATTAATAAGTACTAGAGCTAGGGACGGAGCAACTTGGCATCGAGGTACTATTGATGGTGTAGAAATAGATGTGATAAAGAAAGGAGATAGTGTTATTAGTGCCTATCCGACAGGTAAAGCTAATGCATTACCACCATCTGGATTTTAGAAATAAAGGAGGAATAAGAAATGTATGAAGAATTAAATGAAATATTATCCGAAAATAGTTCAGAAGATTCTTGGTATGATGATGGATTTATGTATGCTCAAGAACTGCTGAATGATTTTACTGACAAAGATTGGGGAAAATTATTTCAAAGTATTAATGATAAAAATGATAAGTGGAAAATTAGGCTGGCTTATTGCATTGATGATGATTTAGGAATAAATGGATTAGAATTACTTTTGAATATGCTTGATGAAAGTGATGAAGTTGTTGAGACTACTATAGATTCTTTAAGGTCTTTCAATTCTGAAGAACATAAAAAGATGATAGTATCCAATAGTCGAGTAATTGATACAGCACAAAAATTATTGGAAAAGGCTAACTTACCCGTCAAAAGAGTTCTAGAAGATTTTTTGAAAGATATTAAAAATTAATTTTTCGGAATATGAAAAAGAAGTAGCATGGGTAAAAGTAATTGAATTTGACTAGCTATTTTGCTAGATTCTGAGCACAAGTAAAGTAGAGAACTTTTCGATGAAACAGTTTTCTTTAAGATTGGATATTTCAATGAAGCATGTTATCTAGCTTGGATTAAGTGAAGAGAAGTTACATATGGAGAATAATCAACAAAAGAGACCTCACATTTGAGGTCTCTTTTGTAACTCTTACTTTACATACACATAGGCTTCAATCGCTGATACATAGTATGTTTTGCCCTTGCTATTTTGTACTTTGTATTTTGGCGAACCATTCACACTTACCTTTGCACCAATAGTAAAGTCTAATCCCATATCTACAGAAACAGCAACATCTTTACCCTGCCAAAAAGGAGATTCATGGAAAGGAGAATTTTATATGTCTTTAGATAAGTATAAAAATATGTCTGATGAAGAGTTTAAACAATTGTCTACTCAAGAATTTCAAAACTATATAAGATTAAAGCAAGAAGATTTTTCAAGACATTATAGGAAAACAAATGAAATTACTATAGATGTGATGTTAAAACCTCAGGAAGCAATAGAAATTGCTAAACATTATCATAAGAAAAATAAATTAGATGGAGTAGTTAATGAAGATATCAACCATCTTTTCTTTGATGAAGCTTATACATTTAAAATTGAGAAAGAAAATAGAAACAACGATGATATAAGACCAGCTTGGAGAATACTAGTGGATTTACCAAAAAAACCTTTTCTTATGGAGGACTATACACTGATTGTCTCTGATAGGGATAAAAAAGTGATGGGTATGCTCGATCCAAATGGGCATCCAGTATTTAAAGGCAATGAATTTACAGATGAGGATTCTGAAGATTAATTAAGGTAATTATTCGTTTGTTTTTAAATGGTAATGGTAAAATTATTTCTGCATTTCCAAGACAAGTTCGATGATGAAGATGAAATTGAAATCTCTCTTAAAATAGAAACTATTACATTACGAAATCTAATACACATTTGGATAAATAATCACACAAAACCATCTGAACTTACTCCCGCAGAAAAAGCCAAGGAAATACGGGAACATTGGAAAAAACGTGGTAGTGAGTATGTTTTACCAGGAGAAGGTATTTAAAATTAAAAATAGAGGTGAAAACAAATGAATTATAATGAAGTAGAGTCTATATTATCAAATATTCTAGAAAGAGAAACTGAGGTATTAGACAAGCCAACAGATAAAGAATGGAAAGAATTAAGTGATAAATTTAATTGCTCGTTTAGTAATGAATTTAAATATTTTATTGAGTTGATGACATTCTGGTCATTTCCAGGTGATATTTATAATATTTCAAAGGGTAAAACAAATGGAAATGATACACTAGCAGAGGTATATAATTATGAAATGAGTAATGGTAATTGGGATTCAAATATGCTCCCATTCTATGGTATTGGAAATGGAGATTATTTTTGCTTACATAGATTAGAATCGAAGGTGTATTATTACTATGATGATAAAGGGAAATTCAAAGAATATTGCGATAGCTTCAAAGCATGGATAGAGGATTTACCAAATTTTTTAGCTTAAAATCTGTTTGAAATGGACTTATTTAAAGTTACGACTCAAATACCTCACGAATTAGATGTGCACCCCAATTATATCTAACATTTGGGGTGCATTTCATAATAGGTGGCCTTTTTCGTTAAATTAAAGCACATTCACATATGTATCACTAGCGTAATATAGAACACTTATATAGAAATCATGTTTTGTTAAATTGCTGTGATTTTATATGAAAGAAAAATTTTTATATCTCTATTTTTTATATAATAATACAGTTATTAACATCAACTAGGAGGAACATTCCTTGAAAGTTGTACGCGCTATATTTAAGAGCTTTCGTTTAATAGGTTTAATTGTAAAGCCAGTACTTAAAGCGTTATCTAAAAGTAAATTTTAAATCTCATAAATATTAAAATCCCCTTCTGCATATAGGTGCAAAAGGGGATTTTTTTCAAATTATTCTATTCGTTCTACAGACAGTACTCATAGATAAATAAGAAACGGTGTATATTTACCCTAACATTTATAAAGATGAAAATCAATATATAATTATCTACATATAGAACCAGATAATAATTTTTGTTCATAAAACTATTCTTTTGTTTTATTTTTCAATATACTCGTACCACCAGTTTCTTTCATCCATCCAAGCTGTAATCTTATCAAGCTCGCCATTAGGTAGTACTTCCGTTTGTAAGTACGCTAAACCAGTTAATGGATCAGAGACAACCTTCCCTTTTGTTCCACGCTCATTCATAGCGTTTACGACTTCCTGAACTAATGAAATACCAAACCCTCCAGATTTAACGTATTGATAGCCACCATTAGCAACAGATTGTTCTGCTTGTTCCTCTCCTGTAAACCAAGCTAACGGTTTACTGCCAATCAATTGGTTCAAATCACACTTACCAATACCAGGTACATTACCTGTCTCTGTGTATTGCCAGATATCACATGGATAAGCTGGTCTCTTCCCGCCATATCGGGGAATCCATACAAAATCAGCGTTTACTTTATCCGCCTGGAACTCTTTATATGTATGATGACCAACATATAGCCCAACCTTTTTAGCACCTAATTGACGTAATTCATCAATAAAAGCTAATGTTCCAGCTAACATATTCCCCATTGTTTTCACTTCCACATCAGCTACCCAGAACAATGCATCTTTATCTCCACGATTCCAAAAGTCACGAGCTTCTACACGTGCATCATTTTCAGAAACGAATCGACAAAACGCATAGTTACCAAAAGAAACACCACGTTTTTTCATTTCACCAACATAACTTGGATACATATGATCAACTACGTTAGAACCATCTTGTACCCTAGCAATTACTAAGTCTAATTGCAGTGCTGCTACATCCCAGTTAATATTACCATTCCATTTTGAAATATCAACGATATATCCCATTATTGAACATCTCCTTCAAATAGTTTTTGTTTGATTTCTGTTACATCTTTAGAGATAGATCCAAAAGCCTTTGCTTGCTCTTCTATTACTTGTTGATTTCTATCAATTACTTGTTGATACTTTTCTTCACGTTGCTCATTCTTTTTTTGTGTAGTAAATAGCATCCACACAAATAACGCTGCAAATGCACCTTGTTGAATGACTGAGTTGAAAATCGCATCTTCCACTGTTCTCATCTCCTTTTTAGGCAATAAAAAAAGACCAGCTAATGCTGCTCCTGCTCTGTTTGCGTATTATTTTCATTAGTTGATGTTGGTGGTCCTTGTGGTGGATAAGAACCAGTAAGCGATGTATAACAGTCCATGCAAATGTGCTTCTTCGCAAATCCCATATCTAGTTCATATAGACGTGCTCCACGTTTACAGATTTCGCATCTTGTTGCGATTCTAAAGCTTATAGTTCCATCAAGTTCCCTCCATACCTCGACTTTATTCATGCCATTTAAAAGTCCTGCATTATTTAATACATTGATGGGGATGTTTACAAAAATTCCAGCTTCAGATCTTTCCAACTCTACTAAATATCCCATAAACGGTGTTACATCCCCACGTTGTGGAGGTGTAACAGCTGAATTCTGATTCATATACTATTACTCCTTTCTTCTTTATCCCAAACTATTAAAGTGCCATCCATTTGAGTTACAGACATAGAATCCTAACCCTCGGTTTCCTTCTACAAAACGAATATGTCCCCACTGTTGGAATCCACCGCCACCTAAATTAATTCCTTGCATCGCCCTTATATTAGAAAAAACTTTTACATCCTTTTCTGTACTTATATCAAACGTTTGGCCGTCTGGTGCTGGAGTTATATTATTATTCACACCACCTATAGCAAGTGCGTTAAACGGCTGAATGCCATCCGCTCTTTCTGCTGCTGCACGATCCCAATTATACATAGATGCATATTTACCACTGTATAGCGTTACACCACTTACACAAATCGCTGTCCCTTGTCTCATGTCAGCACTTCCAGAACAAACTTTAATAATCAATGCGTGTTGTTGCGGAATATAGTTTTTCGGCACTTTGAAGGTAAATGAATATCTTCTGATTTCTCCATAAAATGTAGACGGCTCAGGAAAGTCCATTTTTTGTTCATTCCATATATCGTAACTTACATTGTCTCGGAATTTAACACAACATACATGTAAGCGTGGTTTCCCTGTTTTACGTACACCATTTATCATAGTTGCTCTAAAGTGAGCAGATACTGTGTATTCATTTCCCGGATGTATGCCATTATTCACGATTGCTTCTGGATAGTTATACATGTCTACCCTTGTAGCATTCACCATTTGCTCGTAATCGAATATATGTGTATTCTTTTCTATTACGACATTTCCCCATGACCTCCAAGTAAGACCATATCCACCTTCAAACCCATAATAATCGTTATGTCCAATGTTTTTCTTTGTAACACTCGAAAAGTCGGGATCCGCTATTAGGTTTCGCCTTGATACCGCAGTTGTTTTTGTTCCCCATTCATCTTGGAATAGGAAGTCTAGCATTTTAACAGTTACACCATCTTTATCAATGGTTATCTTGTCACCGTTAATTCTAATAAGATTCGTATCAATGCCTTTCGCTGTTAGCCATTTGACCATTGTATCTGCATTAATATCCAATTTTGCAGCATTAATTGTAATTTTCCCAGGGGACATATTGATGGCAGTGACAATACCGTCCTTTAAAATCTGCGCTAGAATCCCTTCATCTAACACTTCTAACCTAGATTCCGTTTTCCTTACATAGCCCTTATAAGTCTCATTTATAAACGTTTCTTGTTTCCCAGAAACGATTGTAATACCTTTTTCATTTGCGCCAATACTTCTTTCTAACTCTGTAACTTTCTGATTGTATTTCTCAGTAGCTACTCTATTAGCTATATCTTCTAGCATTTTATCAACATCAGTTTGATCTTTCGGATGCAACCAAAATTCTGTAGCTATAGTGCCACGTTGTAACATAGGTGCAGCACACCATAAACGCCCATTTCTTGTAACGTAATAACGCCATCTCACAAACGCTGCATTAGCAGGTGCTTTATCTGAACATACAGCACGAACCCATGTATGATTTACAACCTTGATATTCGTTCTAGCTGTTTTAATGCGAGTTTTTTTGTCAGCAGTCCACCATTCAATTTCTATAAATGCACCGCCACTATCAATAGGTGTTTTCCCATCAGTATTGAAATAACCTGATACAACAAATTCTTCGTTAACCTGACACTCAATGAATTGACTTATAAGTCCCCACCAACGATCTTGAGTCTGGCCAGTAACGGTAATTGCAAATGTATTCATACCTTTGTATTTTAAATTCGTATCAACAGAACCAGTAGCCCCATTACCACTATTCCAAAACCAATATTTCTGTCCTAACTTAAAATCAGCATCACGCAACTCGTTGACAGTACCTAAACCGCCTACATAATCCTCAACATCTTTCTTTTTCAATGTTAATTTCAATGCTTCAGAGTGTTGCTGTATCGTTGTGGCAGCCTGAGTTAATGTTTTCCCTTGCTCAGTTTGTGTTTCCTGTAATTTTTTAACGCTTGCAGTTGTTCCTTCTGCATTCTTTTCTACAGTGTTAACACGTTCATTAAAAGAGGTTTGTGTTTTTTCTGCCACTTTAATATTTTCTTTAATACCATCCACACTTTTTTCAATCTCGGTTGTTTTCTTAGTGAATTCATCACTCGTTACTTGATTTTCTGGAGCTGGTGTCCAATCCTGTGGCTTATTACCTTTATATAAAGCAACCCATTCTACAATGGCTTTTGTAGTGTTACTTGGAAAGTTATACAGACTCAACTTTCTTTCATTTCCACTCGTTGCTGCTACAGCTTTAAAAGTTACATAGGTAATTCCATTCGCATAAACACTTGTTGCATATCCAACATTATTCGAACCACCATTTTGCCAAATCCCGAACTTCTGCCCCTTCGGAACGCTACCTTTAATTACAAATGTATATTCTTCACCTGTAGAGAAATTTTCGGTTAAAGAATATGGATTGATTAGATAATCTGTTTTTTCGTATTTAGCATTTGAATCTAATAACAGATTACGTCCTCCAGCTTTATCGTTATTAACTTTCTTTTCTACACTCTCCAACTTCTCACTAATCTGACCAGCCTTTTCAGTAATTTCAGTTGTGGTTTTCTTTAAAGCATTTGTTGTTTGCTGCACCTCAGAGATTGTCTTTTTTGTACCTTCAAAAGTCTCTTCTACTGTATTTAATTTTCCAGTGATTTCACCATCTTTTTTTGTTAATAACTCAATAGATTTAGTAAAACCTTCGTTGGTTTGTTTCATTTCAGAGACAGTTTTATTAATTTCACCTTGAGAGTTTTGTACATTTTTAATAGTTTGCGAAACTTCTTGGAGACTATTTTTAACTTCCTTGAATTGTCCCGAAGCTTCTTTTTGCGCTTCTTCCACTTTTTTATTTAATTCTTCTTTTGTAAGTTTAATATCCTTATTAACCTGCTCTATTGTTTCTTTCTTGATAGTTTCCACATCAGGAATAAGAAGCTCCCACCCTTTACCGTTCCACACTTTTAAAATACCTGGTTTACCGTCGCTAATATCTCGCCATAGCGTCTTGCCTATTATAAGGTTATCGGTCGGTGGATTTTTAGCTTCAATTATATTTACCGTATTATTTTTAAGATTCTCTTGAACTTTTTCAGCCAGTGTTTTTGCTACTTCTGATTCTCTCTTAGCATTATTAGCTGTTTCATTTGCATCTTTCACTAATTTATCTAACTGATTTATCAGTTCTTGCTTACTACCTAGTGAACTAAGGATACGATTGTAAATCTTTCGTAGTTCTTCATTTGGATCTGTAATCTCACGGTAATCACCAAATGCGTATTTATCTTGCGAAGGATCAGTATGTGATTCATCACCAGTGATTGCCCTTGCTTCTAAATAAAGCTTAGGTGTGAATCCAACATCTTTAATTCGGATTGTATCTCCTTCATTGATTAACTCGTGAGCCAGTCCAAATACACGCCCTATACTTTGTGCTTGAACATCATAAGAGACAGCGGTATTCACACGTTTTGCTAACTCTATTTTCATAAGAGTCAATAAGCGTTCTGGTGTTATATCTTCTTCTGTTTCTGGAGTATAAAATCCAAATTTGTGTTTACCTTTTTCATTCCAACGTTGAAATGCATCGTTATCCACAATATATGGAATACCTTTATTTATATCTGAGATAGTGAGAACTTCTCCACCTTCTTTTTTGATAAAGCCAATTAAAGCTGTACAAATGTTTTGTGAGTTTTCAATACGTTTAATTCCAACTAAATCTTTACCTAAAGTGACTTCCTTTCCTGTTTCTCTTCCTCTTTTTTTCACCATGTCTACATACCAACCTGCAATTCGAGAACCAACCACTTCAACACGGTATATAATTTCTAGTTCAAATAGGGAAGCAATCTTTTTTAAGAAACTCAATGGATCTATAAATTCATCAATAGTCATAGAATGAAATCCAGCATACTCCGTTTTACCACGCTTCCATTTTGTACCTACAAGAGCAATATCCATAAATTCATTTACTGTCTTACCTTCAATTTTCTGCGGACGAATATAGTCATCTTTAGCAAGATTAATCCATGCACCTGATGCATAAGTAATTACTGATCTATCGTCAGGGTCTTTTTCTACTTCAGTGATTACATACGGAACAATACGCCCATCCCTTACTTCTTTTAATACTAAGTTTTGTTGCATAAGTGTTGCTGCATATTTCGTGTTATCAAATACTTTAAACTCTAAAGTATCGATATTATTCTTGATTTCCCAATGACGTTTATCATCCCAATAATCTTTTGGTTGTATAGCTGAAACGATTTGACTGGTTTTAAAATCAATAATATGTAAGACTCCACTTGGTGTTCTCATCTAAACCGCTCCCTATATTTAACCTTTGCTGTTCCGATATCAGAAGGCATGATTTCTAGTGTATTAATACCTTTATTAATGATAGGAAAATTACTGAAAATGTCCTTAATATTAATCGCATCCTTCCCTTCAATCATTACATGACTATTTTCTGTATCAATTACGACTTTGTCACCAACATCGACTATATAAGGCGGTGTATTTTGATTATTTAAATTCACTTTCCAAAATTTCAAATCCGAAACTGTCATCGCTTCTACTGGCGGAACATCTTGCCACTGCATGATACTAATCTGTATTTGAGCTGCTTTTTCCATATGTTTATTGTCTTTATCGGTCCATCTTGCAAAGCGTTCTGAATCATCTTTTTCTGTTCCAGGAAGAAATTTTGAAATATAAGCTTCCCAATCATTACCGGTTCTAGCAATCCACAACCTACCATAATACTGATTCCATGTATTCGGATAATCACCACTCTCATAGATTAAACCTGTTTTTCCAGGCTTATTATCATATCCAATTACCATCGTTCCAAAATTTTGTTCAGCTTGCCAATAGAGGTCATTCATGGCAATTTTTGAAAGAACTTTGCTGTTTTCATCGAGTATTGCTATCTCAACTCGTCCCATTTCATTGATCTTTTTACTTTTACATGTAACGTGGGCTTGCATAATAAAATCTTGTACTGGCCCACCAGGGATACTCTTCTTAACAGCTGCGCCATGCCATCCATTACCCGAGCCATAGTCCGAACAATAGAATTGGTAACTATCTGTTTTCATTTCACCAACTGGATTACCATCTTCCATAGAACTAACCTTACTCCACCCTACAGTTGTGGACATTTCATCCCATATAAGACGTTGATTTCTTTCTACAGGCAATTGTTCCATTTTTAATGGCACTCCAATACGGAAATAATCCGGTTCCTTTGAATATTCATCTTCAAACCATACATCTAAAAAAGTGTTTGGTTTCGTAATGTCGATCTCAATAATAGGATTAGAATGAACAGTTCCTTTATTTTGAACGTTTGCCATTAACCCCAGTGCACCTGTTTGAAATTCTACTGTTCGGGTGGGTCCTAATTTATAAGGCATCGGACAAATAAACTTCAAAGTACCTTTACCTAACGTAACGAAATCATCAAGATTAAAATCTTCATCAATTATAGCTAAATATGTTCGATCAGGAGTTGCATCAAATACTAGCTCAACTGCTTCTTCTGTAATTAACCATGCTGCTATTTCTTCTTTTAACGTTTCTAAATCTGTTCCATCTGGAACGATAATTCCTACAGGGACAGGAAGTGGACGAGGGTCTGTATCCGTTCCTAATAATCTTGCACCTGGATATCCAGGTGTTTTTAAGAAATTACGTTTTAGAGGTGCCCATGTTGGTGGACTCCATCCCTTTTCTATTTGAATGTACCCCTTTCGTTGGTTGTTAAAAGTAAAAGAACTCATGCCAACACCTCATTTCTTTATAAAATAAAAGAAACCCAAACCTAAAAGGCTGAGTTTCTTTTTGCTTCTCTTTCTTGATACTCGGTTGTATAGCGATAAGTACCGCGTGCCACGTCTCTTCCTTCTAAATTAACAGGCACTTCAATAACTAAATCTCCACCAAGCATTGGAATAACTTCACCACTAGAAGATGAACCAGATCCGTAATTAATCACTTGATTTGATACGCTGTTTGCCATAGCTTGTCTACTATTTGACATGCTTCCATACACACCACTCATGACACTCTTTAATCCTGATAATTGACTCACAGAACTAGCCATTATACGGCTAATGTCACCCATTAGTTGATTTATTTCTCTCGGCATAGCAAATTGTTGTCGTGGCATGGCCGCCACAATTCCTGCACCAATATCTCCAAGTGTCTTTTTATTTAGAGGAAGCACTGCTTCTCGCCCCGCTTCTCCTGCACCTTGCAAGTTTCCGCCATTCACTCCAAAGATAGTTGGTTTAGTAAAGATACCGCCTTTTGCACGCCAATCAATATTAATTCCTGACGGAAATGTAATATCTTTACCTAAAACATTTTTCGTGCTAGTTTGTAAGCTGAAGTGTGGAAGAGGTGGCATTTCTGGTTTTGGAATTTTCAACTTCAAGTCACTAAAGAATCCTTTAATCTTTCCAATAAATTTTTCTATACTGTCAACTGCATCTTTAATTGGATCTATAATGAAATGTTTTGCCGCTTCAAATTTTTCTTGAGCTGCATTCTTAACAGAATCAAATTTTTCCCGTGCTGTATTGTACATATCATTGAATTTCTCTTTTGCAGAATTATAAGCTGAAATAACTGGTTCAACGATGTATGTGTAAACCATCTTCCACGCTTCAAGTGTATAGCCTTTTATTTTCGCCCAAATTCCTAACATCCAATTGGATAAATCACTAAACTTTTCTTTTACTAAATTCCAAGTATCTTGTACAGGTTTTATAATATATTGTTTAAATAACCCCCATGCTGCTGATGTATATGATTTAACTGTCTCCCATTGTGAATTTAACCAAGAAACTAAATCACTGAACTTTTCTTTTACTAAGTTCCAAGTTTCTAGAACAGGTTGAATAATATATTGCTTAAATAGTCCCCAAGCAATTTGTGCCATAGCTTTTGCAATTTCCCATTGTGTACCAAGCCAAGTGACCATTTCACCGATTTGTGTACTTACCCAGTCGTAAGCTTCCTGAATCGGTTGAATAATATATTGACAGATTGCCGCCCATGCAATTTGTGCACCTGCCTGTATTAACAACCAACCAGCTTCTAAAACGGTAGAAACTGCCGAAATAATTGGATCTAAAACAGTAAGAATTGTATCCCATGTTTCTTGCCATGCTTGCGTTAATGTTCCCCACAATTCAGATGCTGTTTCAACTAAAGAGGACCACCAGGAGGAAGCAGTTTCAACAATGCCAGACCATAAACTACTAAAGAATTCACCTATCGGATCAAAGAAACTATGCATCATTTCTACGAAAGAAGACCATGCTTCAGAAAAGAATTCAACAGTAGAATTCCATGCATCGCTACACGCCTGCTTTACACCCTCCCATAAATCACTAAAAAATTGACCTACCGGATCAAAAAATTCGTGCATTGCTTCTAAAAATGAAGACCATGCTTCACTACAGGATTGGGATATCCCGTCCCAAAGCTCTACTAAGTACTCTTTAATAGAATCCCATGCTTCTATTGTCCAATTTTTAATATCATCCCAGTTTTTATAAATAGCCACTCCTAGAGCAACTATAGCGGCTATGATAATAGGAACAATAGCAACTATACCTAGTGCCGCGGCGGCCCCAATTTCAAATACCCCCATGACCGATACAACAATTGGTGCAATAGCCATAAGTGCCCCTGAAATTACTCCAATAGCCGTTGCAACTGCTGCTAATGTCGCTGCTAATTCTGGATTATTAGAAATCCAATCAGCAATACTAGCAACAACATCAGCAATTACTCCTAGTATAGGTTCAAGAGCCATTTGTAAATCG
The DNA here is from genome assembly GCF_038006445.1 of Bacillus sp. FSL K6-1218. Classification (NCBI taxonomy): domain Bacteria; kingdom Bacillati; phylum Bacillota; class Bacilli; order Caryophanales; family Bacillaceae; genus Bacillus; species Bacillus sp. FSL K6-1218. The sequence goes on from NZ_JBBOVE010000001.1 coordinate 3,850,976, forward strand.
CCCATCGCTTTTTGGAACTTTACAGCTGGATTTGCATCTAATTTTTTAACAGATTCATTTAAGTTGTCTTGGTTTTGTTGAAGATCTTTTGTTTTCTTAGAAGCTTCAATTAAAGTGTTTGTTAAATTTTGACCTTGATCTTCAAACATAGTGGCTAGAACTTTAACCCCAACCTGATTTTTCTTAACTGGGTCTTCTATTCCGTCAATAGCTTTAGCTACTTCTACCATCGCTGCCGCGCCATCTCTTCCGCCTTTAGCGACAGATGCTCCCCATTTTTCTATTTGTTCAGTTGCAATACCAGAACCGTCAAGCGCTTCTTTTAAGGCCTTATCAGCTCCTTGTGCGAATTCAGTTAATTGGACCCTACCTTCTTTCAGTCCGTCTAAGAGATTATCAATCATTTATATTCAACGTGATTCGCAACGTCACGCCCGTTCTCTTATGAACTGCTATACGTCACCGTATAGATTAGACTATATCTTCAACTACTTGAGTTGCTCCCCGTTTCGAGTGTCATTTACTTACACCCTACGTCTTTCGACTAGTCGTTGCACGTTCCTTAATTAAAAGGCTTCGCTCAGTATTGTCTCATTTGAGAGTTTCACTGAATTAAAGGAGTTTTTCATTGTACGTCACCATACAAGGGAACTATAATCTAATTCCAACTACCTGTTTCAACGCCTGCTTCCATAATGGCTTGAACTTCCTCAGCTTTAAAGCCTGCACGGGTTAGCTGGCTACCATATTCAGCAATGATGTCTAACTGTTCTGGCGGAAATCCCATTTTTAACAAAGCATCAACCATACCAAGAGCACTATCTTGCGTTATTCCTAATTCATTTCCTATTTCATAGGTTTCTTGAATCAACTCTGTAAAATCTATACCTTCATAGGATTGCGCGATTGTTGCTGCACCTTTAACGATAGATGCATTCGCTTCATCACTAATATCTTTATTTAAAGCCCATTGCCTACGTACACCAGCAAGTGATTCTTCAGCATCCACTCCATAAGCTGTTACGCCTCTTATTGCTTCTTCTACTGATTTTTTCGAGGATTCAGGGACATCAAAAGATATATCAATTTTGGTTTTCAATTTTGACATATCAAGTGCTTTTTCAACAGCTGTTGCAATTCCACCACCAGCTGCTAATCCACCGATAACATTCTCTAATCCTACTTTTAGACCTTCAAACTTCTTCTCGGTTCTGCCAGCTTCTTGTTGTAAGTCCCTTAACTCATTTTGTACTTGTTGTATAGAGTTCCCAGCATCCACAGACCGGAGGGCACGTTGTAATTTTTCAATATCAGCTTCAGTTCCTAAAGCTTCACGACCAATAAGACCAATTGCTTGCTCTAACTGTCGACTTGTAGCCGATCCACTTTTAATTGCATTTACAAGACGATTACCTAATGCGCTCGCAAAATCATCAACACTTTTTCCTGTAGCACTAAATAAAGTTTCTAATTGTCGTGTTGAACTTGCTACATTTTCTTGTTCGGCTTTCATATTACCGAGTTTGTTTTTCAAACCATCAAGTGACCCTTGTGTAAATTCAATTTCACGCCTAAATGCGCGGTACTGCTCTTCTGAAATTTTCCCATTTTGAAATTGCTCTTGAACCTGTTGCTCCGCTTCTTTTAATTTATCGAGCTTTTGTGTAGTTTTTTCAATTTGTTGTGTAAGCAACTGTTGTTTTTGAGCAAGTGCCTCAACGTTACCAGGATTAAACTTTAATAAACGTTCAACATCTTTTAACTCTTTAGTCAAAGAATCACTTTGCTTATTCACGTCTTTTAAGGCGTTTTGTAACGGTTGCGTATTCCCTCCAATTTCAATCGTAATTCCTTTAATTTTTCCTCCTGCCATTATCTCACCCCTTTTTCTTAGAAAGCATTAAAGTCTTCTTGAGTTGCTTTTCGAACTTTTTCTTGTCCTGGATTTTTCATTTCAGCATACTCAGCTATATAATCAAAGCAATCACCAATCGTCATCACTTCTAAATCCCAATATGTGAGCTTTGCTTCATAACAAAGAGCAAGGAACAATTCAGTGCTTAATTCTTCATCACTGAAAGTCCCTTGCTCCCCATTAATTTTCTTTACTTTTTTTTTGCTCCCATTGTTTTTTGAACCATCTCATTAATTTCCGGCATTATATCGTAAATAGGAAACTCATCAAATCCTTCTAACCAAGTCATCGGGTCTGGAATTTCAGGATCAGCTGTTTTAGCGTATAACCAAACTAAATCGTAACAAACTTCAAAATCTACCTTGTCGAAATCTAAGTTAGAAAAATCAATAGTACCTTCTGTTGCATCTTGCGAAGCGAATGTACCTATAGCTCCTAATTTAAACATGTCGGCAAATAAATCCCGTCTAAATTGCGCCTTATATCGCTTGGCTGATGCTGCATTAGCTTTTAATTTGACCTGTTTTCCGTCTATTGTAATTGTCTTTTCCATTTACTTACGCTCCTTTTGGTAATGCAGGTACTTTTGTATACACTTTTTTGTACCAATTATTATAAATATCTGCTTTTGATTTAGTAGTAGTTTTCGTTTTAACCATACGTTTTCCATTAATATCAATAGGACTGGATACAAATTTAAGTTCATTTGTATTTGGCTCTGCTGAATTTGTTTTCGTTTTAGATGCAAGTGTTGGACGACTTGCAGAACAGTTAAACATAACGTGTCGAGTTGCTCGTACATCACCATCAAATTCAAATAATAATGCAAATGATTTTCCTTTCGCATCGGCTAACTCATTTAACACACCATCTTCTTCGTCTAATTCCTCTCCTAGTGCATCAATTGCAAATTGTTCCGGAATAGTCGCAATGGAAAGCGTTCCATCATACCCTTGGTTATTACTTGCAGCGTAATAAAGCATGTCATCAGCGTAGAATTCAATTAAATCCCCTCGTGGATCAAACGTTAATTCAACCGCACCAGGTAATGGAATTGGTGTATTAAATGTAACTACACCATCTTTAATATCGAAAAGCGCATAGTGGACATTCTTTAAACCAAATGCTACTTTATTTTCATTCATTTATATCAACCTCGTTTCATAAAATTTTTGATACATATTTTCAGATTCAATAAAAGTCCCATACGAGTCATAAGGAATCTCGTGATCATCTAGGACTTGTTCTAGCTTGGCTTCCGCAACTAAATCTTTCTTAGTTGTATAAAGCTCTATATTTACATCATTTATCTTGTGATACACCTTGTTATCAGCCATTAAATTTGCTGACCCATCCACAAGAAAACAGATATACGGTGGCGCTGGAACTGGATTCCCTGGTGTTGCTGTGAAATGCGAATAAGCCACAGGATAACCTGTAGCTTCAAGGATTTTTATAAATTCTCCTAATGTTAATGTCATGATTCAATTGCCCTTTCAATACGTTTCGGCAATTCATCAATTACATACTCTTCAACAGGACGAATATGCACTTTTTCCAGTACGCGGCCACCACCAGTTTTCGCATGGCCATTTTCTAAAAGATGCGTTAATTGTCCCTTTGTATTATGGATAACAACGGCTTTATCAACTTTTTTCTTTCGCCAACCTTTACGATAACCACCTGTTTTCTTAGGACTATTCTGTCTTAACTTACCTACAGCGATATCAGCTACATCTTCTTGTGCATTTATCAATTCTTCTTCTACAACATTTGCATATCTTTGTAATTCTCTAGCAAGCTCTCCCGCAAAATCATTCATATTAAACATACTCCTTTGCGATTATAGTCAATGTTTGATTCATTTCATCATCATTCATTGGCGGTTCGATGATATCAAAGATACGACCTTTCATATTAATTCGCATTTCTTCCGTAATACCAGAAGTGTATGGAATTACGAATCGATAAACTCGTGTAGCTTGTGAAGCGGAAGCTTCAATGTACTCAGATCCTTTCACTGTTTTTATCATCGCCCAGGCTTTTTTAAATTCTGGCCAAGATGTTTCGATTACTTGGTTTAATTCATCTTTTATTACTACAGGTTGTTCGATACGAATTCGATTGCGAAAATCTCCCGTATTCAATGGTTTCTTATACTGAAAAGGACGCATATTAATCACCGTCCAATTTAATTTCTTCTAACGCTTTATCAACACCTAAACTATTAATCTGACTTAAAAAATTCTTGTCAAAATACTCTAAGGCATCGTTATAGGCATAACGAGAGCGTTCAAAGACTAATTCCTTGAACTCCTCGTTATTATTTAAACCATAATCGCCACAAACTCTTAATAAAGCCTTATTGGACATAGAAAGGATACGCTTTAGGTTATCGTCTTCCTCATCTCCTAAGTGCATCCTTTCTTTGAACTCTTGCAATATTTCATCTGAAATCGTTGCGTTTCTCATTCATTTCACCCTTTATTTAGATTTTGTTTCTGCAGGTGGTGTAAATGAAATTGCTAAATCGTAAACAAGAGCCGCTTTATTATCTTTTGGTTTCCCATTAGCAAATTGTTTAATTGTATAAAGAGTAGCATCTTCGAAAGCTAATGTTTGATCAAATTCTTTTAGCTTGTATCCACCTGCGATTGCAGCAATATATTGTCCTTTTACAAAGAATAATGCTTTACCAACAGGAACTTCCTCACACTCGACAGGTTTAATGTTATAAGGCAATGCCATTACCCATTGACCTGTTGCGGTCTGGATTGTATTACGTGCTTGTACGCCAATCGCATCAATCGGGTTAACTACCATTACAATTTTATTTAATACTTTTCTGGATTTCCCTTTTGCATCAACAGATAAAGCTTTTACTACTTCATAAAGTTCGCCTGCTACAATTACCCCTTTATCAGACGGAGCAAATGTTAGTTTACCAGAAGATTTTTTATCAGTAACAGCGCCTGTTTCTGGATTTACATCTTTCATTAAACCAACTGGTTGATGCGCTACAGATCCGCCACCATTAATAAAGCCAAATTCTAGACCGACAGAATATGTTTCTACTAAAACAGTTCGAACATAACGTTCAATCCATTCCGGGCCAAGTTCCTTCATATCATTTGGAATTGCTGCAAATGCAGTTAATTTAAGTTGACCAATTTTTTCTTGTTTGAAGATGGCATCAATTTGCCCACGGATTTCACCGAATAACTCGCCCCATACATACGCCTTCGTTGCATCAGAATAAATAAACTTCGTAACTGCTCCTAAATCTTGCAAACCAATTTCAGCTAATAAGGGATGTTCCGTAACTAAATCTTCAAACACACGCTCTTGAGTCGTTACAGGAAGGATTGAGCCATCTGTAAATCCACCTTCTTTAACAACTGCATTGAAGAATTTTGTTTCTGCTGAAGTTAAAACATTTTGACCACGTTGCTGTAAAATTGAACGATCAAGCATATCGTTATTTACTTGTTCACGAACAGTATTTGCTACATCTGTTTGTAGTGCATCAAAGAAACCTTCAAACGCTGACGTTTGTTCTTGTTCTGTACTTTCCGCGTTAGTTAAAGTGTCCGTCAATTTTGCTTTTGCTTTATTAAATGCTTCAGATTTATTAAATTTAATCGTCATTATGTGTTTCCCCCAATTTTTATAATTTTAAAAGGAGCCCTTTAATCCCACTGTTTTTTACAGGTTTAGGATTCGGCTCCTTTGGTTCTTCTATATTGTTTTGTAAATCATTCAGGATTTCATTTTTTAATCCTGATAATGCTGCATTTAAATCTTCTTTTGTAATCCCTTGGCCTTTGTTCATTGTTCCATTTCTAAAGCCATCGATTACTTTCTGGGGAAGCATGGTGGCAATAGCAGTTGAAGCTGTCATTTTAACCTGATTATCCATAAACATAATTTCATCCACAAAATCATTTTCTAATGCTTGTTGCGGACCCATCCAAGTCTCTTCAGCCATCATATTAAGTAGTTCCTTTTCTGATTTACCGCTTTTAATGACATAAGCATTTACAATTGCTCTATCTGTTGTTTTCAACATTTCAGCTGCCTTTTCCATGTCACGATGATCTCCACCATTCCACATTGAAGCATTATGAATCATAATTTGTGCTGTAGGTGAAATTCGGACTTTATCACCAGCCATCGCAATAACAGAAGCCGCACTTGCAGCCAAACCAACAATTTGAACTTCCACATTACCAGGATAATTTTTTAATGCTGTATAAATTTCTGATCCTTCGTGTACATAACCACCAGGACTGTTAATCGATACAATTAAATCATCACCATTGGCATTAGTTAGTTCTTTTGAAATTTTACCTGGGCTTGCAGCATCCATTTCAAACCAATCATAAATCCAAGCTTCATCATTTGAAATTATTGGTCCTTTAACGTCAATTTTCACCGTCATTTGTATTCTCACCTCCTTCAGAATCAGTTAGTTTCGTATAGTTTTTCGTAATATGATGTGTATTTAAGTTAGGATCATCAGAAACTTCATATCCTACTTCTAATCGAATTTCATTTCCTGTAAATGCACTTGAAGAAATGAGTTTATCGATGCTTGTCGCAAGATCAAATATACTTTGATAAGAAACAGCTTTAATTTCAATTTTTTGACCTGAAAGATACTCTTCTTTTTCAAAAAATTTAACGTTTGCTTCATCTGAAATCTTTTTTAACAAAGGTTTTGCTGTGAAAAGCATGTAATTCTTTGTTTGCTTCTCTACATCAGCCATTTCACCATATATCAAAGCAGTTGGAATACCAAAAGCCATTGCTACTTGATTTAAGAAGCCATTTGTTACTTTATTAATTTCCTCCACACTCTGCCCAGAATTTGCTCCACCTGACGTTTCAGCATACTTAAAACCTGGTTGTTGTGGAATGATAGCGACATCTTTTTCTCCAATCGCTTTGTACATGTTATCAATGAACTCTTGCAGTTTTGATTGGTGTTCTTTGCTCTTTGCAGCGAGCATGTCCATATCAACTGTTCCGCGAATTTGATTCTTACGTTTTTGAGAACTTAATATTCTACCGAATAAATCACCATAATCAGTAAACAAACCATCGATAAGAGGTGATAACTTATCATTCCTGTATCTTAAATGAATGACTTCACTTTGTTTAAAACTTCTTTTAAACTGATAATCTTTTACAGTGACATTTGTAAAAGTATCTTCAAACACAGCATATTCGTTATGTTCAAAGTCATCAGCAATAAGTAGATCACCATCATCCGCTTGGATAATCAAAGCTTCATTATCATAAATAAGTTTGTAAATGAAACTCTCCCAAAAGGTACTTGCTGTCATATTCTTATTTGGTCTAACATTTAATCGGTAATAAAGCTCATCCTTTTCAAATTCTTCACCGTTTTTCACTCTGAATTCCGACTGACTTATTGTTCTTCCTAAAAAAGAAATACATGTATCAATCGCTAATCGCTTCATATGGACTCTATTTGCCTTTTCGATAAACATTTCCACATCAAACATAAATCCTACTTCACTATTTCTTTTAAATACTGCGTCCAACCATCCAATGATTATCACCCCCTTTATTAGAATTTAATACTGTCTAACATAAAGTCGAATTCATCCACAAGAATGTTATCCGCTTGCCATAATGCATGGATAAAGGCTTGGAATCCATCTGTTTTTCTCTTAAATTCATCTTTCTTCAAATATTCTTTGTTGCCGTCTTTTTTGATGTGGACGTAGACGTTATTGGTGTACCAACGCATTAATGGATTATCACCAAAAATAATACGATTGTTTGCAAATAACGTTTCTACCCTTGGCGCTAATAAAGAATGAATAGCTTTTGGGTTACGGATGTATAACAATATGAAACCTTCAGCTTCAAGTGCTGTTTTAACAAGATCAAGACGGAATGTATCAGCTACTATTGTGTTAAATCCGTATATCTCACGCATTTTTACAAACCAATCCACAATATGAGAGATATTAATAACCGGCTCATCCACAATAGTTAGTAAGCCATTTTCAGCCCATTCATAAATAGGCGCTTTTAATTTCACCTTGTCCAAGAATCCTTTACGTACAAATGAATGACCTTTCCATATATAATCTTCACCATGTTTAAATAGCAAGCCGACTGCTGCGAAGTCTTTGATGCTGGCGAAGTCGAGACCGCCTACTGCTACTTTGTGCTTTAAATCTGGAACTTCTCTCAGTGTTTCTCCATCTTCTTCAAAACCAGTACGCATGATTTCTTCCCATGAAGCTACAGACTTTGTTAAATCTACTTCCGGTATATTCATCCTCTTAGTCATGAAATTTTCTCTATTAGACGGATCGTTTTCTAGATTTTTATACTGACGCATAACTTTCTTAAACAACCCTCTAGCGTATTGACCCATTGGCTTACTAAACATTGGATTTGCTTTTTCCCACATATCAGGATTATCTACTTCTTCAGCGTTATCAAGCTTACAAATAAAAGGAAACAATCTATCTTCTTTTTCTTTCCCTTTCAGGATATTCATAGCTCGCTCTTTCATTTTGTCAAGATAACCCTCACGAACAAATCCATCTGTGGTAATAAAAAATTCCCTAGAGTTAGGAACTTTACCTAAACCGCTAGAGAACACTTCTACAACATCGCTATTTTCATATCTATGTATCTCATCGTAAATAACACACCCGTCCCTTAACGAGTCTTTACTCCCTGCATTAGACGTATGAAATTCAAAAGTCGAACGAGTAGCTTTATTTGTTATCAATTGTTTTGTTGATACAAATAACTCGTCTAATATTTCATGTTTTTTATTCTTTTCATAAACATCTATAAAAGAAGTTTTAGCTTGTCTTTCTGTATTAGCAACTACCGATACGTTGTAATGCTCAATACCGTGCAATTCGCTAATAAAGAAGTGTGTCAATGCACTAATCAATCCGTTTTTACCAGCACCCCTTGCCATCATCCAGAAGTGTTGATCAAAATAAACATCCTCATATTCATCAAACAAAAACACAAATGCTATTAAAAATTTCTGAAAGGAATTTAATTTGAAATGCCACTTTTCTATGAAAGTTACACATTTATGAATTAAATCCACATCAAAATGTAAATCATTACGAGTTAATATATCTTGCTTTAAATAATTTATAAGCATGATACGTTCTTTATTTAATACCACTGTTCCTATTTCATATAGTTCTATATATTCACTTACATACTTATGAACAATCATATTAAATCACTTGCCGAATATTTCTTAATTTCTTTTTTATTATTTCCTTCTGGCAACAAATCCGTTAGTTGTTTAATGACCCTTTGATATGATTGATCACGAGTATTATATAACCGGGCAACAGGTCGTTCTCTTTCATACGGCTCTGTTTTATCAGATTGTGAGAACATTTCATAGTCACCATTCTCAGATATATCCATCCACATCTCATTTAATAAAACTCGTAATCTTGCTGCCTGAATAATTAATCCTTCAACCACTTTTAACTTACTAGGTGGGATGTCTTTAAATAATCTTTTCAAACGATTTTTTTCTTTGTTAACTAGCACCTCACGCTCATCAATATCCGCCATAATATCACCTCGATTCAATCATATTTTCATACTGGGTAGGGGTCCTATACGAGACAACTTAAAAATCTGGAAAAACGACCCCCTCCTCCGGTGCCCCTTAGAGCAAATTTTGCTGAAATATTTTAAGGGGGGGGAGTATTACTGAATCATTTTTACCACTTTTCATCGTTTTCCCATTTGTTCGGTTTCTTTTCAAAGGATCTTCCATGTTCTTTATTATGGCAATCCACACAGACTGTTTCTAGATTATCTTTTTCTAATGCAAGTTCTGGATGATGTTCAAGTTCTTTTATATGATGGACAACGAGTTGAATCTTCTTGCGCTTTGCGCTCTCACTATATTCATTGGTATCTGTTTGAACTCGACCATTGCGCTTACACTCTTGGCACTCATAGTTGTCGCGCTTCTTTACTTGTTTTCGTATACTCTTCCACTCAACACTGTCATAAAACTTACGCTTCTGTTGTTTGGTTTTATATTCTTTCATACCTACTTCTCAATCTCTTTCTTATGAAACTTACTAGCAATCTTCATTGTGATTAATGCTGGCCACACAGGCGTGAAGATACACATAACTAAGAACATTACTATGATAGTAATTGCTTCCTGTTTAGTATCGCCCTCATCATCTTTCAACATCTTACGTAAACCTGATTGCATACCAGAGGAAACGTATATCATACCTACAATTAGATAACCTAATAACCACAGCATCTATCCTCACTCCTTACTCAATAAGAATTCAATAATCGTTTTATCCAATACATTAATAAGTGATTTTCTTGTTTGTTTCAGTGTCATATCATCACTAATTTCATTGCACAAAACTACAGCCTTTTCTAATTTCTATGGATCAATATGTTCCTCTACTAACCCCAAACCAATAGCATTATTTATTAAGTTACCTATAATAGCTGTTTGTTCTTTTTCTTCCTCCAAAATAAAAAGCACCCAAATGGATGCTTAGATTAAACTTATTCACTATTACTTTCATCATCATCTGATTTCGTGCCTAACATGCTTCCTATATCAGGTGGCAAAGTTAACTCTATACCAGCTACTGGCTGATTATCCTCATTAAAATAATACTTCTTCACCTTATTCAATTCTTTATTTTTCTTATTTCTACTCATATTCCTCCACCTTTTACGTATGATATTTTACACTTTACTTAATATGTTCATTGGAAAAGATAATATACTATTTTTAAACTTTCACACGACTTATATATTTTTTTTGGAAAATAAAAAGCACTCACTCTTGAGTGCTAAAACCAATTGATTTAAAACCACTTTATAATTTTAGTAAATAAATATATTACTAACACTAATAAAATAGGATATATAGCTATTAGTATGTTCATTGTTTTATCTTTTATATTATAATACAATATTTCTGATTTGAATTTTGTTCGGTTATCCTGAGTCGATATGTAAAAATCAATATTCTGGTGGTTTTCCTTACCGATAATTAATTTTTCATACTCTCTCTGGTAACCCTTTAGTATTACAATATCTAACTTTTCACCACTTGCTTTACACCTATCAATTTTATTTGTAAGCACGTCCAATTGTTGATAATTGGCTTCAAAATCCCCCGCTCTTTCCTTATAATTTCTCAAACTTAAAAACATTGTGAAATAAGTTAAAGATAATGAAAGCACAAGAAGAATTTTAGTTGCTGTTGTACCCGATTCCCCTTGTTGGTTAAGAAACCACACTGAAAGTATTAAAACCACTAATGAATAAAAATGAGTTACCTTTTCATAATAATTATGCTTTTTTCTTAATCTTTTTGATGCTTCAATTCTTGATTGTCTAGTTTTTTTTATTCTTCCTTTTAAGTCTTTAAATTCCTTTTCTAACAAGTCAATATCTTGTTGTTCGTTCACTATCAAATAGCCCCCCTCTATCTTTCAATTATCGGATTACTTTAATCTATCAACAATACCTATAGTTCGCTAAGTTACGACACAAAGCAGAAGAGCAACCATTCATCAGTTGCACTTTTAATATAAATTATCTTTTAACAGTTTTATTACAGCCATTTGGAAATTTAGCACATCCAAAAAACTTTCCATATGGGCCCGTTTGAGGCACCATTTTTATTCCACAATCACAAATTGGATATTTTTCTTCCTCTTCTTTTATTCTTTGTAATCTTTCTTTATACACATCAACAGCAATTAGTGTATAATCATCAGTTCCTTTACCATAGCTAAAAATCTCATGTCCACAATCACAATGGAAAACATACCCTTCATCATTGTATGGATTTCTTTTATGAAAAAGATAATACTCTTTTCCGCATGAAGAACAAGTTTTTAAATCCATGCTGACACCCCCTATTTATATTATCAGACAGATTATGACAGTTTTCTAGCGAAATCATTCGACGATAACCGACAATAACAATTATAAAATCTGAATTCCTTCTCTTATTTTATTATATTATTAATATAATCCATTTTTTAAATAGTTTGTATAATGATAACTTACCTTAAGTAAATGTTAAGTTCTATATATGTAATCCAAAATAAATGCACCCGAATGGATGCTTTTCTATCAATTATTTATTTGTCTTTTAATTACGATATGTGAAATTTTATCCTTCTTCCAATTACCTAATACTACTACATTCAGCTATCTCAACATTATTAAGTGACTGGAAGAAGAGCAAAAGCTCTCCTTAATAACGGTATCATTCAACCATTACCATCTGCTGGTTTCGGATTTTATGTGCCGTCATTATGAAACCGTTTAGACAACATATAGTTTATAAAGGAATTTTTATGAGTTGTGTTTTCCGCCACTTCTCATAATACAAATATATCACGTTGCTTCCAAAACAACCGGCACATTTCCTGCCAAAAAGCGGTCACGACTCTGCCACTACTTTAATTTCTAACAAGCCTCGTATCAAAGTACCTTATTACTAATGTAGATTTGAGCAATTGAAACAGTTTTAATATATCTGTCTTAGTAATTGCATCATAATCATGAAAACCATGTGCTATTGAATTACGATTAAGTTCTTGACATAATTCATTTGGAACGCCAACAAATATTTTGTGTAACATCCGAATTACCGAGAGTGAAAAAACTTTAGTAAATTGTTCTTCTTCTACCTCGCTATATTTTTCAGGATTAATTGCTTTAGTAATCCTAAATATTATTGGTTTTTGTCTAACTGATACCATATCTACATTTATATTACCGTCACCCCAGGTTGCAAGAACATGTTCAAATGCAGCAAACAATGGCATAGCACATAATTTATAATATCCTGCTTTAAATGCTTCATAAGTCTCTTGTATTAGTGTTACATGAAGTTCGTACATAGGATCTTTAACAATCTCTTCTATATATGAACTAAGATTTTTACTAACATATTCTGATATATGTTCTTGAGTCATCTCACCCTCTTCAACTGCATCAAAAATTTCAAAATCTAAGCACCAAAAATTCTTCTCATGTTCTTTCAATAACATATCAATTTCTTTTATTCTCTCTGCTGCTGCATCACTAATTGAGTCCCAATCAATGATATCCATTAGACTTGTAATATGATGGTTTACCTCTGAAAAAACGTACATATTTTCTACAAAACTATCTTGTATGTCTATAATAGGTTGCTGTATTGCTCTTATAACCTCCATAGCACTTTGTTGTATATCTTGTATACTTTTGATAATCTGGGCCTTATCTTGTGTCCCCTTTCTTACTTCTTCTTGTAACCTTTCTTTTATTCTATTACGTTCATCTTCTTTATTTCTTTCTCGCATTGTCTCCCCTCCTTTCTTTATTTAACATTCTATCATTTATATTCAGTTACCCATATCTTATATTGTGTGTAACTGACCCTATCGTGAAATCCCTTAGTATCATTGATTTCATTTAACTTTGTCTTTTGAGTTACACAGTACGAAAATTATGAGTAACTGTATAGAGATACCACCAGCATTTTGCAAAATAACCTACGCTAAGCAAAAAAATAAAATAAGCTGCCCATATGGACAGCTTATTTACATAATTATCGTTACCAGAAGTAAAATTCAGTTCGAAAATAGCTAATTTTATCAGTTGTTGAATGTCTAAAAAAAATCAAACCAATGATATTGTTGAGATCCTTTGGCAATTTCTTGCTGTGATGACTATCATAGTGACTTTTTCTTCAGCAACAACTATTAGTAGCTAATTACCATAAGGACTTATTTTTGAAATTTGCTATTTTTTAGAAAGTGTGTTAATTTAAGAAAGACCTATTTTTGTTTGGCTTGAGATTAAGAATAAATTTTGTTTTTCGTCTAAGGTATTTGAGCAAGGGTAGTAACATATGTGTGGGTATCCACACTAGGAGGCAACAATTATGGAACAAGGTAAAGTAAAATGGTTTAATGCAGAAAAAGGTTTTGGATTCATCGAGCGTGAAGGTGGAGAAGACGTATTCGTACATTTCTCAGCTATCCAAATCGACGGTTACAAATCTTTAGACGAAGGACAAAGTGTAACGTTTGAAGTAGAACAAGGACAACGTGGCCTACAAGCTACTAATGTTCAAAAAGCTTAATATTAGCTGATAAAAGACTCTCTTGTAGAGTCTTTTTTTATTTTGTTACAATATTCCGAATACAACTTTTTTAAGGGGATTTGGGGTGCTTAACTTTTAATGAAAAAGAAATAAGCAATAATTAGATTTTAAACCTAGTCATTGCTTTATCCATTGCATCTTGGTTAACACCTATATAACGTAACGTGACCTTCTCTGACGAGTGATTGAATATCTCCATGAGTAATGCTATGTTTTTTGTTTGCATGTACATATGGTACCCGTACGTCTTTCTTAGGGTATGCGTTCCGATTTCATCTAATCCAAACTCTGCCGCTGCTCCACTTAATATCTTATATGCCATGCTACGACCGATTGGACGATTTCTACCTTGTCTGCTTTGCAATAAATACTCATTGTCTTCTCTTTCTACAATAAACCATTTAAGTTCTCTTTTCAGTGCTGCAGTAATTTGTATTCGTTTCTGTTTCCCTGTTTTCTTTTCCCGCATAGATATGTGACTGCCTTTAACATCCCCTACTTTCAATTTCAAAATATCTGAGATTCTGAGACCTGTATTAATACCCATAATGAAGAGAATGTAATTACGTAAGCTCTTTTCCCTAAAGTACTCTTTTAACTGCTGTATTTGCTCTGGATCACGTATTGGCTGAACAAAATTCATTATTCATTCCCTCCAGTTTCTTCAGTTTCATAAACTTCTAATCTAAGAGCAAAAGCTAATTTATAAAAAGCATTAGATTTATTTCGTCTATACGTACGCTCACTCATACCAATTTCGTTATAAACCATGTAATCAAAGACTTCTTCATCTTCTAAATATCGTTTTACAATAATATCCCTTTGGTTTTTACTAAAACGACTTAATGCTTTATCAATTTGAAAAGATAAACGTTGTAATTTCACTTCTCTTTCACTCATAGCAACATTTGCTAAAGCAATATCTTCAGCTGGCTTCCCTACTATATTTGTTGGACCGTGATATCTTACCTCGCTAGATGCTGTAACCTTCATCTCATGTCTAATCATCCCAAGTTGTCTATAAATACGAACATTTTCAAGAATCTCTTCTAAACGAGTCTGCGTTGCTTTGCGATCAATTTTAGGTAAAAAAGTTAATTGCGCCATATATAAAAACACCCCTTATATATTTTGTTAATAAAAACAAAATAGCGGACACCAAACTACAGAGCAATATCACTAATGCTCTTATAGTTCGATGTCCGCTGGTTCTTCCAGTAGGACTAAATGTTTAATTTGGATTATTATATCATTTTCTCATATTTTAGTAACCTTTTATTAGAAAAGGATTATTTTGTTCAAATTTAATTCCCTTTAAATAAAGAAATTCTATATAATGTAATTAACAACTATAAGGAGATGTAGTAATTGTTAAAATTCTTATACATAATAATTTTTATTTATTTTATATTTTTAATCTTTTATTTAATATTCGATTATATAAAAAAGGAGAAACTTAAAAAAATTTATATAGAAGAACTTCGCCAATCAAGTATTTATGAGATTGATCGTATGAATGGACGACAATTTGAAGAATACTTGAGTTACTTATACGAATTCTTCGGATACCAAACAGAAGTTACAAAAGGATCTGGTGACTTTGGAGCTGATTTAATCCTAAAAGATAATAATGAAACAATCATTGTGCAAGCAAAACGTTATAGTAATAAAGTTAGTCTCCAAGCTGTTCAAGAAATCGTTGCAGCAAAAAAATACTATAATGCTAACCATGCATGGGTTGTAACTAATAATTATTTCACAGCACCAGCACGTAAATTAGCTGATGCTAATGATGTTTTACTTGTAGATCGTGATTTACTTGTAAAATTAAGTGCACAAATGAATCGTCAAACCAATCAGCAACCGACAGACTTAGAACAGAGCAGCTATTAAAAGCTGACTGTTCTTTTTTTCTACAAAATGAAATTTTTATTAAGAAAGCTTATTTATACCTTTCAATTGATCGTTTTCTAATTCAAGCTCACTTATTCTTCTCTGCAATTTTTGTATGGTGTTTATAGCCATATACGCTGTTTCTTTAACCTCTTCTTCATATTCCTGGCGACTCACTTCTTTATCTGTATTACCTCTAAGGTGCCACAATTCTGATAAAGTTTTATCAACTCTCAATTAATCCACCTCGCTTTCTAACAAAATAGCGTTTTTATTGAAAAATCATTTTGATTCATTTTCTATATGGTATAATCTGTATTATTTACTTTTCGAGAAGGGATAACGCAATGAGAGAATACTTTGGTTTCATTTCAATGTTTTTAACTGCATTCTTATTTTTCAATCTGTATTTTGTCGGTCCTGTTTTAATTTTGATACCTATCTCAATTGTTTTAGCTATTTTGGCTCCGAAAGGTACAGCCAAAACATTTGCTTTTATTAGTTTAATAATTTTAGGCATTGTCTTCGCTTGCATATACATTCTCCTCTCTATGATTGGTTCGGGATTAGCTGAAACTCATCTCAGATAATCCCTTTCTTTGGTGGCATATTACTTTCACCTCGTTTTTCTACAAAATTCAAATTTGATTATAATAACTGTGTTTTTCGTTCTTCCATACGAATTACTTTTCCACTTTGATATACAAATGATTGTTCACCAAATCCACTTTGAGGCGGTTCTATTAGTTGGACCTGACCATTTTTAACGATATATATTCCGTTTATTTTCAAATCTATTTCAGCTGTCATTTTAATAAGATTTTCTTTTCTAATTCCCACCAAGATCACTCCCATATGTTATAATTACTTTGTCGAAGTAAGTTGAGAGTGATCTCAGCTTTTTTTATTTGTCTACAAATATCGCACAACGTTTTCTGGAACAAATGATTGTTCGAGTGACAAATGGAGCCGAATTGGAATCGGCTTTTTCTCATCCCGTGCTCGCTTACACATTTCTTCTGCTTCTTCCCATACAAATTGCTTATCCTCCGCTCGTTTGTAACGCCAGATCCCTATTACGTAATCTTCAAACAACTCATACCGCTCA
Source organism: Bacillus sp. FSL K6-1218 (assembly GCF_038006445.1). Lineage (NCBI taxonomy): Bacteria > Bacillati > Bacillota > Bacilli > Caryophanales > Bacillaceae > Bacillus > Bacillus sp. FSL K6-1218. The sequence goes on from NZ_JBBOVE010000001.1 coordinate 3,868,088, forward strand.
TCAGGTGCTATCGTTGGTTTTAATTCATCAATCGCCTTGGCTTGACGTGGTATTTGCACAACTACATCTGTATACCTTAATTTTGAACTCAAACGGTGAATATGAGCTTTCTTAGGATCAAATGATACAACTGGTTCCACGTCAAAAATTGTTAATTGTTTTGGCATTGTTTTTCCCCTCCAATACCTGCAAGCTTGCAATTAAGATTCCTTCAAGCTGCGTTAACGTTAGTTGATCTAATGTTTGTCCATTAATTTCCGATAATCCCAGACCTAATAGTTTGCGAATAATTACTAGTTTTCTACGTTCTACTTCCTGACGTAACAACATGACTAGGCCTCCTGTTGGTGATTGAACTTCCGCTCTAAATTTACAAACTTACTAAATTCTTTAATAAATGCTAGTTCAACAACACCAACTGGACCATTTCTCTGTTTCGCTAAAATAATTTCTGTTATGTTTTTATTTTCTGTCTCGCGGTCATAGTAATCTTCACGGTATAAGAATGCAATTAAATCCGCATCTTGCTCGATTTGACCATTCTCACGTAAATCTGATAGCAACGGTCTCTTATCTTGCCTGCTTTCCACAGCACGACTTAACTGTGATAATGCAACTACACATACATTTAGCTCTCTTGCCATCAGTTTTAACTTACGACTAATCTCACCGATTTCTTGCATGCGGTTCCCTCTATGCTTTGGATCCCCCTACAATAAGCTGTAAGTAATCAATTGCAATTAAAACCTTTTTATCAGGGTACTTACGCTTTAATTTCCTAGCCTTTGCATAAATCTCTTGCATCGTTACATTTGCTTTATCGTAAATTTCTAATGGCAAATCATTAATCAATCCCATCGCTTGACTAATCTTTTCCCAATCCTTTAAATTACATAGCTTCTTAGGATTTTTTAATTTCGTAGCATCTATATTTCCAGTACTTGAGATCATTCTCTTTAGTAGCTGCTCCTCCCCCATCTCGAGCGAGAAGATTCCTGTTGCTGTATGAGCACTTGCCGCATGAAAAGCAACGTTTAACACAAATGCTGTTTTCCCCATTGAAGGTCGGGCCCCAATAATAATTAAATCGCCTTCTTGTAACCCTGCTGTCATTCTGTTCAGGTCGTCATAACCAGTTGGTATACCGGTTAAATCTCCTACATCAATTTGCATGTTCTTATACAAATCAACCAGCGTATCTTTCAAGTTAAAATCATCTGAGTAACCCGTTTCTTCAATGGCGCTTAATTCATCAATTGATGTACTAATAGCACTCATGTCCCTATCTTGCTGAAGGCGGTTATATAAGTTACCAGCAACCTCCTGAGCATGTCGCATTTTCCAAGCTTCGATAACTAAGCCTTCGTGATACGAGAAATTTTTAGTAGTCGTAACAACTTCTGTTAAGTTTACAAAGAATTCAATTCCGCCAATTTGATGCATAAAGCTTTCATCGAATTTTCCAATGAGAGCAACAAGATCTATCGGAACTTCAGCATCCTCTAATTCTCTCATTGCCTTGAAAATCACTTGGTGCGTTGGTAAAGAAAACTGTTTTACCTTTAGCTGACAATCTTTAATTAAATCGCCTTCTTGGATAATGCTACCTAAAACACTTTGTTCAGCTTCTACATTACGAATCATATCGTTACTCATTTGGCCAACCACGCATTCTGTTGGTTAAGTACTGCGAGTTCTTCTTCTGTTGGAATGTTCTGCTCCCATGCTTGTTGCTGCTGTATTACGCTTTTAGTAGATTCCGATAAGCCTTTTTGTTGATAAGGTGTTTGTGTCTGTTGCTGAGCTTTCGTTAATCGCTGAGCACGAAATGCTTTATCAGCTGCCTCAACATCAGTTACTGTTTTAAAACCTTTAAGATGCCAGTCTCTTAAAATCGTATTTACGTAAGACATGTTTCTCGTATTCTTCTCTAAAGCAATCTCCATAGCCTTAATAACTAGCTCTGCATTTAAATCATCGATCCAAGCATAAATACCATCTGCGATAAAAGGTGTAACGAATCCGAAGTTTTGCTCGTAAAAAGAAATTGGATTAACCTCAACAACTTCTTCCGCGCTTGCGCGTTCTTCTTGTTGTTGTTCTTTTTCTTCTTCTTTTTCTTTTTCTTCTTCCTTGCTAGGGTCTTGGAAGCCCCTTATAAGCCCCTCCAAACGGACTGATAAATACTCCTTAATACGAGGGATTTTAAAATCTTGTTCTCGTTCTAATTGCAAGCAAGTTTCATAGAAATCAACTAAAAAATCCTGGTCCTTCACAGATTGAATCTCTTTTAAAACACACTTTTCAATGTTTACATTTTTAATTGGATTGAATTTCAACCAGTTGATTAAGAACAATTCTTTTGTTTTTTTGTTGTAATTAATTTTTCCATACTCAGCAAAACGTTCTAATAGCTTCATAACAGTTTCACGGTTATATCCTGTATCAGTTTCAATGATACGAAGTGGAAGCTCATAAATTCCTGATTGAGACGTCTTACTGTTTGTCATCAAATATAAGTAGAAATACTTCTCCTCCGGTGTAAGATCTAAAACAAATGAATCCTGCCAAAATGAAACGTGTACTGGTCTATAAACTGCCATATTATTCATCCTCCCGTTTACATATCGCGAATCCGTCCTCTACACGTAATAAGCGATAATTCTTGTATCCTATTTTGAGATATTGTTTTACTAAGTAAATTAGGTGTTGCTCTGATGTTGCTTGTTGAAACACTTCAGGGTTCAGCAACACTCTATGTAACGATTTGTTTAATAGCATGTAGCACACTCCGTTGTTATATGAATGCTAATTTGATATAATTAATCCTAAGATCTTTTGCAAGACCGTTTGTCTATCACTCTGCCAAGTGATAGATCTTTTTATTTTCTACGTGTTACTAACGAAGCGTTAACTCCTCTTGCTCTTAAATCTTTAATCACTACACGATAACTCATAGATGCCTCATGTTCCTCTTTTGTATCACGAAGCATTTTAAATTCTCTTATACATCGCTCCAGCTCTTCTTCCCAGTGATTTGATTCTTCGGTTGATTCTGCATTAAACATGTTATGAATACATTCACTCATACAGTTACGAAGTTTATTCGCAAATGAAAAATCTCCAGGAAGAACTAGATCATGAAGACGATTGTTTTTATCGTTCATGAATTACATCTCCTTTCTATTTAAATTGATGCTGTACGCATCGTTACAACCAGAAAGGAACATTGTAGAGGTAAGGGAGGAATAATCCCCTTTCTGGTCATAACGACAAGCACAGCGGCTTGTCCAAATGATTTATATAATGTTATAATTGCTTTACGATATTTTTCAGAGCTACTGTTGTCTAGGCGGTAGCTTTTTTATTTACCCATTTATGTTTCAAAATAAATGATGCTTCAATAATTTTGATTCGAATCCCCAACAATTTCTTCTCTTGCTTTAACTCAACTGTTTTTACATCCTCATTAAGTAATTCTGCTATTTTAATTTCACCAGTTAGTTTTGCATCATATCGAATTAATTCCTTGTATTCTCTTAGACTCGGTTTCTTATAATCTACTGTCATTTTCCTTCCTCCCTTAAAGCACCTTTGTTAAATTCATTAAGCTATCCACCGATTGAATAATAACGTTCTCCGCCATAGCCTTTTGCAACCAACTTCTTTGTATTTGTTCCATAATGCCAAAATGAACTTGCTCAAGAGCTTGTACTACACATTGAGTAGCTTGGATTGTATCGAAGATTTCTTTTGCATGAACTGCGTATTCATGTTTCTTTTTTTCATCATGCTTCCATGACCTTGTTGTAACTTGTAAGTTCATGATTTCCTTTGCTGCCGCAATTCCCTCTTCAGCTTGTTTAATGTAGTTCATCAATTGTAGATTTACATCTTGAGTTAAACGTGGATCTGTAGGCGGTAATCCAACACCATAAATATGTTTAATAGCTTGTTGATTCAACTTTGCTCCTGTTGCATGGCACCAATCCATCGCAAGTTCAAATTCTGGTTTAGAAAGTCCAGATTCAATACGGGTTAATCGTTCATGCGTAATACCAAGGTACTTAGATAACCCTTTCTTTGTTTTCAGCTGAACATTGTCACAACATTCTCTAGCATTCTGTAATAATTCTCCTATTGCTGAATTGCAGTATATGCTTGTTCCCATATCTGTTCGCCTCCATATTTAGTTTTCAAATGGTTACAATGAACTTAGTACATATGTAACTTGTCTACTTTTCGTATAAAAAGAGAGGAACTATTCCTCAACATTTGCTTTTACTTGTATCTCTTTGATGATGGCCCAACCAGCCTTGTAATATGCTTGACGGATTTTATCAATATCCTTTTGTGATTTTGGCTCAGGAGCCACAACATGGACTTTCGTTTTTCCAAATTCATAGGTCGCCGCATATTCTTCTTGTTGGCTCATGGTGTCACCTCTTGAAGTGCTTTTTATATGTTTATGCGACGGTTCTGTTGGTACTGCCATGTTAGTTGATGGCATTTTCTCACCTACTTTCATTAATCAGGTCTTATTTTTTATTAACATACCAATATTTAAATCTTCATCACTTCAAAACTTTGCAAATCGAATAGCGAGTAGGTAAAAAAATATCTTCCTTTCTTTTCCCATATAGCTTGGCTATTTGATCAGCTCTCTCTGTACTAATTTGTCGCTGTCCATTTTCAATTTGCGATAGGTATCCACCTGAAATACCTAAATTCCTTGCAGCTTCTTCAATACTAATCCCTAATTCCATGCGGATTTCTTTTGGACCATCCATTTCATTATCACCGCCTAAAACTTTGCATTTTGTGTTGTTACCCAAAATATACTACTCGAAACGCAAAGTGTCAACGCATTTTGCAAAGTTTTTGTCAATTCATTTCAATTTTTGCACTTTGCAAAGTATAATTAAACTTAGAAGATGAATAGGAGGATTCCTATGATTGGAGAGAATTTGCGCAAATTAAGAAAAAAAAATAACCTAACTATGAAAGAGTTAGGTCACAAATTAAATCTTGCTGAATCGACAATATCAGGTTATGAAAATGGGAACAGAAAACCTGATTATGATACTTTAAATAAGTTTGCAGATTTCTTTGAGGTTTCAACTGACTATCTTTTAGGTAGAAATGTTACTCAAAAAGACATTGATACCTATAATCCCCTATTAGATCCTGAGCTAGGTATATGGTTCAAAGATATTAAAGATGCTTCTCCTGAAAAACAGGAAGAACTTAAATTATTTTGGGATTTTCTTAAAGAGAAAGAAAAGAACCGTAAAATTGGGGATAAACAACGTTAATTAAATAGTGTCAAAAGATATGCACTTTGAAATGCATATTTTTTGACACTATTCATTGAATATAAGTTAATACATTACAATTTAATTTGGAATTCTGGTTTCAAAATCATTATTTATACGAATATATTAATTTATATTAAATGAGAATCCTTTTTAAATAGTTAACCTTACGCTTATAAAAACATAATAGAATACAATAATCAAAAAGGCAGTTACTGCCTTTTTGATTATTGTATTCTATTAAAACTATTCTTTTATCTATATATTTATCACAACAATGAAGTTCAGGTGTTCAAAGCGCTAAATTTAAAATACATATGGCTTTTATAACAACAAGGTAGAAAGTTATAATCGAAATTGATTTTTCTACTATCCTTTTGCCAATATTATTAAGAATTTATTTTGAAGCCCCTCGAACAACATCATAAATGTTTTAAAACAGTATTTTCATAGAAGGAAAAGGGGGTATTAATATTGAAACAACTGGAAGTAGAATTATTCCTAAAAGAATTAGGTGACGATCAGCCGGGCATGAGTAAACCTGTTATGGTCATCGCGGATGATGGCGAACAATATATACTAAAAAACCAAAATGTATTTGATCCACGCCCACAGAAATGGGTTATTTGGGATTGTATGTTTTTACAAGAAACTTTAGTATATAATATAGCTAAACACCTGCAAGTTCCTATCCCAGAGTGTGCTGCCATTACAGTGGATAAAGAATTTATTGACCACGCTCCTACCTTAAATTTTAAACACCGATATAGTCCGGGTGTTTACTTTGGAAGTAAGGTCCTAGAAAATGTTGAAAATAATTTATTAGATGGGTATCAACAATTATTAAATTTAGGTAAACCATATGTAAAAACGTCTTGGAACAATTTTTTCAAAAAAATCACAAATAAAGACGACATTCCAAAAATTATTGCGCTGGATTTACTTACAGCGAATTTCGATCGTTTCGGCAATACGGGTAATATACTTATTTCTCGTGAAAATACAGAGCGTAAAATGTATATCATTGATCATGGTCATGCATTCTTACTACCGTCTTGGTCCATACAAAAAAGAGAATTTATGATGCAAGCATCACAAAACCCTGCCTATATCCAAAATATATTACAAACACTTCATGGTGCTACTGGAAATCAACCATTCTCTGGCCTAGGAAAAATCTTTAGAGCTTTAGAGCAATATATTGACATTTCCAATCCAAATCAACATTGTTTTCAAAATATAGTCCATGAAATTGAAACAATTTCTCCACCACTCATCAATGAATGGCTTACTGATATCCCTGAGGAGTGGTTTGTTGATAAAGCCAACCAAATTCCTTTATATACAAGATTCCTTATGCAACAAAAGGAATTAATTCGCATATTAATTAATCATATGGCTATGTTAGGTGCTTTTGATAGCCATACCGGAGGTGACTTATCATGGATAAGCAAAAGAACTGGTACTCTATAATTCGATACATGCCTAATACAATAAGAGGCGAAGTTTTAAATGTTGGATTAATGCTCCATAATCCTGAATCCGGAGAGCTAAAGTATCAAATTTTAGACTCTAACAACACAAAACTCAAATGCTTATTAGCAAATGATGTTCAACTAGAAACCTACAGGGTTCATAAAGAGGTTATTGACTACTACTTACATACCCTCCCTACTGAAGGGACATTGCTGGACCCTAATGCTTTTACAAACGCCTTTTTGGAAGAGCTTAATAGTAATTTACCCAATGGTTTTAAACTTAGTGAACCTACATTTTCCAAAACAAGTAACATTGATAGATTATTTAAAACCTTACTTGAAACATATGTTGGAAAAGAGTTTTTACTATCTGTCAGCGATTACCTACAAGTTAACACTAAAAAATATATAAAAAAATATTTTGATGATAGAAACTTGGTAGGTACTAAAGTTAAATACAATGCAAAATTAACACCTATTAAAGATATACATGATATGCAATTTACAATTGACTTCGTTTATAAAAATGGTGTAATTAACCTTTTACAAGCTGCTCCTTCAAATAAAGACCATTTGAATAATTGGTTTGCTAAAATTAACACCTTACTTGAAACATATAAAAAAGAATCAGGTCTGTATGTTTTTTATGATAATAAAAATCCTTTTCATACTGATGACTTGCTATGGGATATGATAAATTATCTGCAAGTTAAAGATTCGAGAGTTAAACATCTTGATATAAATTCAAATGATTTTATAGACCTATGCAATCGTATCGAGAGTGATGGACAATTAATAGAGGACTTTGAATCTGAATTATCCGTTTCTTAACACAGCCTTTAGAAAAGCCTTTTCTAGGCTTTTCTTTTCCTTCCAAAAAGAACATATGTTCCAAAGTTATATTATGGAGTGAACCGACATGCATAAAACACAGCCCTACTACACAACACACATCGAAGACTATATGAAAAAATTGTATCATTCATTTTCTATCTTTGTTCCAGAACAGATTGACATGATGACAATTGCTCAAAAACTAAATATATGGGTACATTTTGCTCCATTCGGAAGTCGTGCTATTTGTAGAGATAATTTACCCAGTATTATAATCGATAATCGAAACACAATTTATCAGCAATGGGAAGATTTTGGTCATGAACTTTGTCATGTGCTATTCCATGTAGGAAATCAACTATACGTGCCGAAATTATTTTTAGACTATCAAGAAGCAAAAGCGAACAATTTCATGCTGCAATTTTGTATTCCAACTTTTATGTTAAGGACACTAGACTTCCCTGAAACAAGAAAAGAAGCAATTCAGCTCATTGCAAAAACTTTTAATGTTTCACTTCACACTGCGGAACGACGTTTTATACATTATGAAAATCAGCTACTTACTAGCCATCTGCAGAATGTTTTTTCACAAACATGCATCATTACACACTAAAAGCCCAGCTTTAATAAACTTTACATAAACTAATATAATTTCTAATACCTACTTTTCGTATAATTAATAATAATTAAGGAGGTAACTATATGAGAACCGCAATCTACCTAAGAAAATCTCGTGCCGATCTTGAAGCCGAAGCACGCGGCGAAGGTGAAACTTTAGCAAAACACCGCTCTACCCTGTTGAAAATTGCCAAGGAAATGAACTTAAATGTTTTAGCTGTTCGTGAGGAAATCGTTTCTGGTGAGAGTTTAGTGAAACGACCTGAAATGTTAGCATTGCTTGAAGAAATTGAAGATAATAAATATGATGTTGTTCTTTGTATGGATATGGACCGTTTAGGTCGTGGTGGTATGAAAGAGCAAGGAATCATTTTAGAGACGTTTAAACGCTCGAATACGAAGATTATGACACCTAGGAAGACTTATGACCTTAATGATGAGTGGGACGAAGAATACAGCGAATTTGAAGCTTTTATGGCACGTAAGGAGTTAAAGATTATTACACGCCGCATGCAACGCGGCCGTGTCGCTAGTGTAGAGGCTGGGAATTACCTTGGTACGCATGCACCATTCGGTTATGATATACACCGTTTAAATAAGCGAGAACGTACTTTAACGATTAATTCAGAAGAAGCTTCTGTTGTAAGGATGATATTTGATTGGTATGCAAATGAGGATATGGGCGCTAACGCAATCCGAAGCAAGTTAAATGATCTTGGATACAAAAGTAAGCTAGGTAATGATTGGAATCCTTATAGCATCTTGGATATATTAAAAAACAATGTTTACATCGGAAAAGTAACATGGCAAAAGCGAAAAGAAGTAAAACGGCCTGATGCTATAAAACGTAGCTGTGCAAGACAAGATAAATCAGATTGGATTATCGCTGATGGAAAACATGAGCCTATCATACCCGAAAGCTTGTTTGAACAAGTACAAGAAAAATTAAACTCAAGATATCACATTCCCTACAATACGAGCGGAATAAAGAATCCATTGGCTGGTATTATTAAATGCGCTAAATGTGGTTACAGTATGGTACAACGTTATCCAAAGAATCGAAAAGAAACGATGGATTGTAAACACCGTGGCTGTGAAAACAAATCAAGTTATACTGAATTAATTGAGAAACGTTTACTCGAGGCATTGAAAGAATGGTACATCAATTATAAAGCTGATTTTGAAAAACATAAGCAAGATGACAAATTAAAAGAAATACAAGTTATTCAAATGAATGAAGCTGCATTACGCAAGCTTGAAAAAGAATTAGTGGATGTCCAAAAACAAAAAAATAATTTACATGATTTATTAGAACGTGGCGTTTACACAGTCGATATGTTTTTAGAACGTTCGAATGTAGTTTCTGACCGTATAACTGAAATTACTTCCACTATGGAAAACGTAAAGAAAGAAATTAAAACCGAAATTAAGAAGGAAAAAGTCAAGAAAGATACAATACCTCAAGTGGAGCATGTTCTTGATCTGTACTTTAAAACAGATGATCCCAAAAAGAAAAACAGCCTCCTAAAGTCGGTTTTAGAAAAGGCTGTTTATAAAAAGGAAAAGTGGCAAAGGCTCGATGATTTCGAACTTGTGCTTTACCCTAAGCTCCCTCAAGATGGCGACATATAAGCGTTTATGCTTTGTCGTCACCTTGTTGGTGTAATTAGATTTACCCCATTTAATCCTAAAGCATCATTCGTCGAAACCGCCAATACGACAGGCTTGCCATTTCTTAACGTCGCTTTTGCTGCCATTAGTACTGGAGAGTCTGTCATTGCATTTGCAAATTTACTCATAGAATTTCCTGTTAAAGGAGCGATTACCATGCAGTCTAATGGAATTTTAGGTCCAAGTGGCTCTGCTCCAACAATTGAATTAATTGCTTTAAAACCTGTTATTTCTTCAATCTTCTTAATCCATTCTGCACCTTCTCCAAATCTAGTATTTGTTGATTGAACAGTGTATGAAACAACGGGACGTACTTCTGCCCCTTCAGCAATTAATTTTTCTAAGTGCGGCATAACTTCCTCATACGTACAATGTGAACCCGTAAATCCGAAACCAATTCGTTTCCCCTTCAAACTCATTTCTTTTCCTCCTCCTTTGCAATTGCATCTGCTGCTAATAACTGAGAAAGAACATTTGCTAAAATTTGCCCAGCCGTTTTTGGAGCAACAATACCTGGTAATCCAGGTGCTAGCAACGCTTTGACTCCTCTTTTTTCCGCATATCTAAAGTCAGTACCGCCTGGTTTAGAAGCTAAATCAATCACTAACGTATGAGCTGGCATTTTTGCAATAACATTCGCTGTTACAACGAGGTGCGGAATTGTATTGATTACAATATCGATATTTCCTACTTCTTTCTCTATGTCTTGCATATGAAAAGGAGAAAACATCATTTCTGTAATACGTGCAATATGTTCAGATCGTCTTGCTCCAACTTTGACATGGGCTCCTAATGATTGAAATGCTCTCGCAACACTCATTCCTGTTCTACCAAATCCTAGAACCATTACATTGGACCCATGAATTGTATAGTCGGTATGTTGAATTACCATCATTAAAGTACCTTCTACAGTTGGAATAGAATTGTATATTGCTACATCATCACGATCAAATAATTTAACAAGTTTTCGGTTCGTAGTAGATACGAGATTTTCCAAGTAAGGTGTACCAATACCTGAATATATAGTAAAGTGTTCTGGTGTATTTTCAATTTGTTCTTTCGTTATTGAAACTTTTTCATTTGAAAAAATAGTATCTACTTCTCCTTTGGCATTTGTACCTGCAACCGGCAAAATAATTGCGTCTACAGAAGTGAAATCTAAATTTTGTATACTTTCTTTTGCTGCCCCTGTGAAACCATGATCTAACTGATCAAACCCTATCAAAGAAAGTTTCGCATCCAATTCAACTAGCTTACGAATTACTTCTAGCTGCCTTGCATCTCCTCCTATGACAGCAATATGCATCTCAGTCAACATTCCCTAATTCACCTTCTTTTTCCGTCATTTATAAGAAAAGTGCCTACTTTTTCTTTTTCCTCCACATCATATGTAATGTACGAGTTTATGGTGATTGAAAATCCAAATGCACATATGATTTATCAGGTTTCTATGTAGATACAAAAAAAGATGACCAAAATGGCCATCCTTCACTCCGAATTTGAACGATCTATACTATCACAAAGAAGCATATCATGTCCGACTTTCTTTATTTGACTCCATGCCACCCTTACTTCTTGTGGTTCCTTTTTAAAACCTCCCCACTTCCCTACAGGTATTATAAGTGTTTGTATTTGTCCGTCTTTCTCATTAATCTCTAAATCCATATAACCTAAGACTCCCATTTTTTCCGCTTTTTCTATATCTACAACCTCTTTACCACTTAATTCACTTAATCGCATACATACTCCACTCCCTCTACTGAATTTTTCATTTGCATTGTCTATAATTAGTACCTATTCTATATGTATAAAAAAAATAACCTTCTCTCATTTAAAAAGAGAGAAGGTTATTATCAGATGCATTATAAAAATCGATTATAGTTTTATTCCTTTTGGAAGTTTTCCGTCTGGACTAATAAGTGCCGCAGAGAATTCATCAGTAAACATGTTGCGAATTAATCCGTCCACATTTTCTTTTGTTACAGTGTTTACACTTTCAATAATCTCATCAAGTGAACGATGCTTACGAAGAAGCAATTCATTTTTACCGTTACGGCTCATACGGCTATTTGTACTTTCTAAACTTAACATTAAGTTTCCTTTTAATTGCTCTTTACTATTCATAAGCTCTTTTTCTGTAATACCTGTATTTTTCAATGTCTCTAATGTTTCTTGCATTGTGTCATACAGTGTATCTAATTGTTGGCTACCAGTTCCGCCATACAGTGTTAACATGCCTGTATCTTCATAAGAAGAGTGGTAAGAAAATACTGAGTAAGCTAACCCTCGTTGCTCACGTACTTCTTGGAATAAACGGCTACTCATACTACCGCCTAAAACGTTATTTAATACAATTAAGTTATAAATATCTTCGTGTCCCATTTGTAAGCCTTTATATCCTAAACATAAATGAGCTTGTTCTGTTTCCTTTTTACGTGCTACCTTATTAAAATGGAAAATTGGGCTATGTACTTGTTCACGGTTTGTTGTTCCTTCATAACTACCGAAATATTGCTCTACCGTTTGTAAGAAGGCTTCATCAATATTTCCTGCAACTGAAACAACGACATTTTCAGGTGTGTAATGATCCTTAATATATTGACGTAGCGTATCACCTGTAAACGTATCAAGCGTTTCTTCTGTTCCTAAAATAGGATATCCAAGCGGATGCGTTTCATATGTTGCTTTCGTTAACATATCATGCACAATATCATCTGGAGCATCTTCGTACATTTTAATTTCTTCACATACGACATTCTTCTCTTTTTTCAGTTCTTCCTCATCAAATGTTGAATTAAAGAACATATCTGCTAATACATCTAAAGCATATTTAGCATGCTCATCTAGCACTTTTGCATAGTAACATGTATATTCTTTTGAAGTAAATGCATTCACTTGACCACCAATGCTATCAAATGATTCTGCAATCTCTCGTGCACTACGTGTCTCTGTCCCTTTAAAGAACATATGCTCTAAAAAGTGAGAAATCCCATTATTTTTTTCATTTTCATTTCTTGATCCCGCATGGATCCAAATACCAATTGCAACCGATCTTACAGTTGGTATATTCTCCATAACTATTCTTACACCATTTTTACAAGTATATTTTTTAATCAAAAACTTTCCTCCTACTGCCAGTTTCTCTAAATAAAACGCTATTATTTAATGATAACAAGTTTAAGGATGAATGTCATGCAAATGTATTTAATCCACACGTTTTTCATCCAGTAATTCAGTTATATTCCCCACTTTATATCCTTGTTCCTTCAATTTTGTAATCATTATATCTAAAGCCTCTGCTGTAGACGAAGTAGGATGCATTAATATGATAGCACCTGGATGTATTTTTCTCATTACTCTCTGCAATAGTACATCTGGCTCAGGTCGCTGCCAATCAATCGTATCTACAGTCCACATAATCGTTCCCATTTGAAAATCATCTGCAATCTTTACGACTTCATCTCGAAAGCTTCCACTCGGCGGGGCAAACCATCTTACTTTTTGATTCGTTGCTACTTCTATCATTCGATTTGTTTTTTGTAACTGATCTCGTATTTCATCTGAGGATAACGTTTTCATATTAGGGTGTGTGTATGAGTGATTTCCAACTTCTTGTTTTGCATCGACAATCATTTTTGCAAACCGCAAATTTTCTTTCACCCAACGTCCTTCTAAAAAGAAAGTGGCCTTCACATCATGCTTTTTCAATATCTCTAATATACGTGGCAAATACTCATTTCCCCATGCCACATTTATTGTTAATCCTACCATCTTTTTATTTGGATGCCCTCTATAAATTGGAGCTGGTGATAAATCTTCCAAATGAACACTCGGTGAGACTTCTTTGAATTCAAGATATTTTTGATCAAATTCCTTTAGCTTCTTCATATTATTATACGATGCTTCAATATCCACTTGTCTTCCATTATATCCAGGTGTTGCCTTCCATATTTTATCAATCATCGCATTTTGAGGTGCAATCTCATACTGTTTTGCATGCTTTTGAATTTCTTCATGCAAGTTATCTTGTGCAAAAACAGAATAAGAGCCTAAACTGACATATAAAGAAAATATACATATGTATGCCAATATACGAACTTTCATATAAACCCTCCCAAATTAACTATATAAAAACATTTTCTTCTTATCTTTGTTAATTTGAGCGTTATAATGAAAACTATACCTATACCGACATAAAAATATATGAACATCATGTTTTTTACATAACAAAAAAAGCCAGTTTAACTGGCTTTTACTTATTGCTGCTCTTGTTTGTCTTCTTCTTTAGCAGCTTCTTTTTCTTGCTCTTCTTTTAGCAATACTTTTCTAGATAGATTTACGCGACCTTGCTTGTCAATCTCGATAACTTTAACTGTAATTACATCACCGATTTTCACAACGTCTTCTACTTTACCTACACGTTCAAGTGCAAGTTCAGAAATATGAACTAATCCATCTTTACCGCTGAATAATTCAACGAAAGCACCGAATTTCTCAACACGTTTCACTTTTCCTTCGTAGATCTCACCTACTTGTACTTCGCGAACGATATCTTCGATAATCTTCTTAGCTTTGTCGTTCATTTCTTGATTTATTGATGAAATGAATACTGTACCATCTTGCTCGATGTCAATTTTAACGCCAGTTTCTTCAATAATTTTATTGATTTGTTTACCGCTTGGTCCAATAACGTCACGGATTTTATCTGGGTTAATTGTCATTGTAATAATCTTTGGAGCGTAAGCTGATAATTCAGTACGTGGCTCTGCAATAACAGATAGCATATGATTTAAAATGTGCACACGACCAATTTTCGCTTGTTGTAATGCCTCTTCTAAAATCTCACGTGATAAACCATCGATTTTAATGTCCATTTGCAGTGCAGTTACACCTTGTGCTGTACCCGCTACTTTAAAGTCCATGTCACCTAAATGATCTTCCATACCTTGAATATCAGATAAAATTGTGTAATGCTCACCAGATTTAACCAGACCCATTGCAATACCTGCAACTGGAGCTTTAAGTGGAACACCCGCATCCATCATTGCTAAAGTACTACCACAAATACTTGCTTGTGAAGTAGAACCATTTGATTCTAACACTTCAGATACAAGACGTACTGTGTATGGGAAATCTTTTTCAGATGGAATTACAGGCTCAAGAGCACGTTCTCCTAGTGCACCGTGACCAATTTCACGACGACCTGGTCCACGCATCGGTCTTGTTTCACCAACACTAAATGATGGGAAATTGTAATGGTGCATAAAGCGTTTTGATTCTTCTACACCAAGACCATCTAAAATTTGCACATCGCCTAATGCACCTAATGTACAAATGCTTAATGCTTGTGTTTGTCCACGTGTGAATAAACCAGAACCGTGTGTACGAGATAAAATACCAACCTCTGATGCTAAAGGACGGATTTCGTCACCTTTACGGCCATCTGGTCGAATTTTTTCAACTGTAATAAGACGACGTACTTCTTCTTTTACAATTTTATATAAAATCTCATTTACTTGTCCTAATGTGTCAGCATCAGCTTCCTCAGCTTCGTAATGCTCAATAACACGCTTTTTCACTTCGTTAATTGCATCTTCACGTGCATGTTTCTCATGTACTTGAATTGCTGAATGCATATCTTCTTCAGCCATTTCACGTACAGCTTGATTAAGATCAGCGTTAACTTCATAAAGTTTCACTTCTGATTTCTCTTTACCTACAGCTTGTACAATCTCTTCTTGGAATGCAATTAAACGTTTAATTTCGTCATGACCAAACATAATTGCTTCTAACATTGTTTCTTCAGGCACTTGATCTGCTCCTGCTTCAACCATGTTAATCGCATCTTTCGTACCAGCTACAACTAAGTGGATATCACTTTGTTCTTGCTGTTCTACTGTTGGATTAATAACGAATTCGCCATTAATACGACCAACTGTCGCACCAGCGATTGGACCTTCAAATGGAATATCTGAAATCGATAACGCTAATGAAGAACCAAGCATAGCTGCCATTTCAGAAGAACAATCTTGATCAACACTCATTACAATGCTGACAACTTGTACTTCGTTACGGAAACCATCTGCGAATAGCGGACGAATTGGACGGTCGATTAAACGACTTGCCAAAATTGCTTTTTCACTTGGACGACCTTCACGCTTAATAAAACCGCCAGGAATTTTTCCGACTGCATATAAACGCTCTTCATAGTTTACTGTAAGTGGGAAAAAATCTACATTTTTAGCTTCTTTTGATGCAGTTGCTGTAGATAGAACCGCTGTATCGCCATATCTTACTAATACTGCTCCGTTCGCTTGTTTTGCAAGCTGACCAGTTTCAACTGTTAGCTGGCGACCAGCTAAATCTATCGAGAAGACTTGCTTTTCTTGACTCATTTAAGTACCCCTCTCAATTTAAAGTATTCAATTCTTCTATGTAAATGGATAGTATATCACAATATTCTACCTCTAGTATTGCCTAAAATTAAGTAAGCTATAAAGCGTAGAAGATATATTTTTACCTAACAAAAAAGCGGGAATATTCCCGCTTCTTTGACTATCGACGTAAGCCAAGCTTTGTGATTAATTCACGGTAACGTGTGATATCGCTATTACGAAGGTAAGTTAGTAAGTTACGACGTTTACCAACCATCTTTAATAGACCACGACGTGAATGATGATCTTTCTTGTGAGTACGTAAGTGCTCGTTTAGAGTGTTAATTTGCTCCGTTAGGACAGCAATTTGAACCTCTGGAGAACCAGTATCAGTCTCATGAGTTCTAAATTGTGCAATGATTTCATTTTTACGCTCTTGTGTTAAAGCCATCCTATTTCACCTCCTATTAATTAAACCCCCAATTACCTAGCAAGCGTCGGTGAGTCGCAATGCCAAGCAATGGTTGTCATAAAGTACATAACATAGAATACTACTTTTCATTTGAAAAAGCAAGTATATTCTTTTCGCTCGCAAAATATTCTTGTGCTGTTTTCTTATCTTTTGCGATTTGTTCAACTAACTCATCAATGCCATTAAATTTTTTCTCTTCTCTTATACGCATATGCCACTCTACTGTAACATTTTGATCGTATATATCTTTGTTAAATTCAAATAAGTGCACTTCAATTGATAATTGAGGCTCATCTTCTTTAAAAGTCGGTTTATATCCAATATTACATACACCATCGTACCATTCATCGTGAACTTTTAATCTCACTGCATAAACACCTACAGGTGGCAATAAATACTCATCACTTAAACCTACATTAGCTGTTGGAAAACCAATTTGACGCCCACGTTTGTCGCCGTGTATAACTGTTCCCGCTACAGTATAGGCTCTACCTAAAATAGATGGAATTTGCTCCATTTCGCCATTTCGAATTAACTTTCGTAATGCTGTAGAACTTACTTTCTCTTCTTGAAATTCAACTTTTTCAATCACAGTCTGTGTAAACTCCCCTCTTGCATGAAATGGTAAAGTCTCCATCTTTCCTTTTCCTAAACGTCCATATGAATAATCAAACCCTGCTACTACATGCTTTACATTTAAACCAATAATATAATCATCTACAAATTGTTGCGGTAATAACCCTGCAAATGATTCATCAAATTTAATCACATATAATATATCGATTCCCAAGCTTTCGACTATTTTTTCTTTATCGCGCATTGGTGTAATATACTCCACATGCGCATCCTTTTTCCCTAAAACAACAGATGGATGAGGATGAAATGTCATAACTGCACTTTTATATCCTCGGTCGTCCGCTATTTTTTTCGCAGTTCGAATTACACATTGATGCCCTAAATGAATGCCATCAAAAAATCCTAATGCCATTACAGTAGGTGGTAATTCTAATTTATTTTGTTCATGTGGATGAGTTAAATGAATAAGTTTCACGCTTGAATTCACCTTTTTCTGTAATAATCCTTCCAATAATTCATTATAGCTTTAGTTCTTGATTATTCACAAGTACTTTCATCGGCTTTAACATGCCAGGATGTTTCGGATGATGTTCATAAATTGCTAAGCAACGATCATTTTTATCAAACACTGTAATAAATGGTGCTGTTATTTCTAATTCATTCTTTAAGAACATACCATTTTTAATTTTCTCTGCTTGCTTTTCATCTACAACCATTTTTGGAAACTTACTTAATGCTTCATCAATTGAAATGAAGATAGACTCTACTGTTCCATTTTGCACGTTTTCTTCAATTTCTTCAAATGATATGCAATCTTCTAATAAAAATTCACCAGATGCCGTTCTTATAAGATGAGACATATGTGATGGGAAACCAAGTTTCTCCCCGATCATTACCGCTAACGTTCTTACATATGTTCCTTTACTACACGTTACACGGAAACGGAATGAAATATTTTCTCCTTCAAAAACTTCACGATCATCAAGTAATACGAACTCATGAATCGTAATTGTACGAACTGGACGTTCCACCTCTTGTCCTGCTCTTGCATATTCGTATAATTTTTTCCCGTTTACTTTTACAGCCGAGAACATTGGTGGCATTTGTTCAATCGTGCCTGTTAATTCAGCAAGAACTTTTTCTACTTCCTTACGAGTAATAGCACGATCTACATTTTTCGTTTCAACAACCTCACCAGAAGCATCTTCAGTTGTCGTTGAAAATCCTAATGTTACTTCACCTTCATATGTTTTCGTTTCACTTGTTAAAAATTGTGCAATTTTTGTTGCTCTTCCGACGCAAATTGGTAATACTCCTGTTACATCTGGGTCTAATGTTCCCGTATGGCCAATTCTCTTTTCTCGCAATACCTTTCTTAATTTAAATACACAATCATGTGATGTCATGCCTTTTGGCTTATGTAATAATACTACACCTTCCATATATGTTCACCTCATCATAATTCTTTCGTAGTAAATATCCAAAACTTATTTTGCATTGAAAAAATGGATAGACAAATGTCTATCCATTATTCTTCACGTTTACCGTCTTTATTAATTTCATGTAAAAGTGTATCAATTCGATGACCATATCCGATAGACTCATCAAACTCAAAGGTAATTTCCGGTGTTTTACGAAGACGAATACGTTGGCCAATTTCTGAACGAATAAAGCCTTTTGCCTTCGCTAAACCTTTTAACGTATTTTCTTTCTGTTCTTCGTCACCTAAAACAGAAATATATACTTTGGCAATTTGTAAATCACCACTCACTTGTACATCTGTTACTGTAACAAATCCAATACGTGGGTCTTTAATTTTACGACTAATGATGTCGCCTAATTCTTTTTTCATTTGCTCGCCTACACGGTTTGCACGTAATTTCATAACTCTTCACCTCATTCAATACCATTCCAATTGTGTTATCGTACGTTCAATTTCAGGAAATGAATCAATGTACTCCAGTACACGATTCATTTCTTTTTCACAGATAACACGATTTGAGGATACGGAAACAATCGCAATTTCTGTACGTTGCCATACATCTTGATGCCCAACTTCAGAAACAGCTACATTATAGCGCTGTTTCACACGAGTTAGCACTCGTTGCAAAATTGCCCGTTTCTCTTTTAAAGAATGTACATCGTAAATCATACACTCGAATGAGAGTGAAGCGACAATCATCGCTTCACTTCTTCCATAACATATGCTTCAATGATGTCCCCTTCTTTAAGGTCATTATATCTCTCAATTGTAATACCACACTCATAGTTTTGTGCAACTTCTTTTACGTCGTCTTTGAAACGTTTTAACGTATCAAGTTGTCCTTCAAAAATTACTATACCATCGCGGATAATACGAACGCCACTATCGCGTGTAATTTTACCGTCAATTACGTAACAACCTGCAATTGTTCCAACTTTTGTTACCTTGAATGTTTGACGAACTTCCGCTTGACCGATTACTTTTTCTTCGAATTCTGGATCAAGCATACCTTGCATTGCTAATTCAATTTCTTCGATTACTTTGTAGATAATGCGGTGTAAGCGAACATCAACGTTCTCTAATTCAGCTGTACGCTTCGCGTTCACATCCGGACGTACGTTAAATCCAATTACAATTGCATTAGATGCAGAAGCTAAAATAATATCAGATTCTGTAATCGCACCTACACCAGTGTGAATGATTTTAACTTTTACGCCTTCAACATCAATTTTACGAAGTGATGCTGCCATCGCTTCAACAGAACCTTGTACGTCTGCTTTTACGATTAAGTTGATTTCTTTTACATCGCTCTCTTGGATTTGTTGGAATAAATCTTCAAGGCTTAATTTAGATTTCTCACCACGTTGTGCAACTAACGCTTCTTGTGCACGTGATTCACCGATTTGACGAGCTTTCTTCTCATCAGCGAATGCCATGAAACGATCTCCAGCCTGTGGTACTTCATTTAAACCTGTAATTTCAACAGGAGTTGATGGACCAGCAACTTTTACACGACGACCAATATCACTTACCATTGCACGAACACGTCCGAATGAAGTTCCAACAACAATTGGATCTCCAACTCGAAGCGTACCGTTTTGAACTAATAATGTCGCGATAGTTCCTTTACCTTTATCAAGTTGTGCTTCAATTACAGTACCCGTTGCATAACGATTTGGGTTTGCTTTATATTCTTCTACTTCACTTACAAGAAGGATCATCTCTAGCAAGTTGTCAATGCCTTCGCCTTGAATTGCAGAAATTGGTACGAAAATTGTGTCTCCGCCCCAAGCTTCTGGAACTAATTCATATTCTGTTAATTCTTGCATTACACGATCAGGATTCGCCGCTGGTTTATCCATTTTATTCACAGCAACAATAATTGGTACTCCAGCTGCTTTTGCATGGCTAATCGCTTCAACTGTTTGTGGCATAACACCGTCATCAGCTGCAACAACAAGGATTGTAATATCAGTTACTTGCGCACCACGAGCACGCATCGTTGTAAATGCCGCGTGACCAGGCGTATCTAAGAATGTAATTTTCTTATCATTTACTTCAACTTGGTATGCACCAATATGCTGAGTAATTCCACCAGCTTCGCCAGCAGTTACTTTTGAATTACGAATAGAGTCAAGTAATGTTGTTTTACCATGGTCAACGTGTCCCATAATCGTAACAACAGCTGGACGCTCTTTTAAGTTTTCTTCATCATCTTGCTCATCCATGAATGTTTCAAACTCAGTTTCACTTACCACTATTTCTTCTTCTACTTCAATACCGTAATCAGTAGCGATTAACTCAATTGTATCTTTATCTAAATCTTGGTTAATTGTCGCCATAATTCCTAGCATGAAGAGCTTTTTAATAATTTCAGATGGCTCTTTGCTTAACTTTTTAGCAAGTTCACCTACTGTAAGGCTTCCAGAGAAAGTAATTTTATCTGGTGTTTCTACTATTTGTGTTTGTTGTCTTCCAGCAAAGTTATCTTGACGTTTGTCTTCATTTCCTTTGCCTTTTTTCTTTTTCTTATTGCTGTTCTTTTTACTGCGAACAACTTTCTCTTCTACTTCAAACTCATCTGCAACAGAAGGTTTTTCCGCTCCAGTGTTATATTCATTATCTAATTTATTTACTACTTCGTCTTCTAACATTGTCATATGATTCGAAACCTCGATATTCATCTCTTTAAGTTTTGTCATAAGATCTTTACTTGAGATATTATTTTTTTTTGCATATTCATGTACTCGAATTTTACTCATACCTTCACCCCCGGTAATTTGTATCGAGCATGCTACGTAGCTTTTTCGCAAAGCCTTCATCTAACACAGCTACAACGACTCGCTCGTCTCTCCCAATCGCATGCCCTAATTGTTGTCGATTTTCGACTTTTTTCATTGGTACGTTGTAGTACGTCGTTTTATCAGTGATACGTTTAGTAGTGTTCGCTGACGCATCTTCAGAAAGCAATACGAGCTTTGCTTTACCACTTCGTACTTCTTTTAAAACGAGTTCTTCACCCGAAATGATTTTTCGAGCGCGATTTGCTAGTCCTAAAAACGATTTCCAATCGGACACTTATTTCGACTCCTTCTCAACAAGCTCAAGAAGCTCTTCGTACAGAGAACTGTCGATTTTCGCTTTTAGATGATGTTCCAAAATGTTTTTCTTTTGGGCTTGTATAATGCATTCTTTATCTTTTGACAAATATGCACCTCGTCCTGATTTTTTTCCAGATAAATCAATAGACACTTCGCCCTCTTTGGAACGAACAATGCGAACGAGCTCTCGTTTTGATTTCATCTCTTGCGTCGCAATACATTTTCGTAACGGAACTTTTCGATTGCTCATACTCATCACCTCTATTCGATTTCGTCTTCAACTGAATCGAATCCGAATGCGATTACGCTATCTTCTTCTGTCACAATTCCAAGTTGTTTCGCATCAGACTCACTTTTAATATCAATTTTCCAGCCTGTTAATTTAGCTGCAAGACGTGCATTTTGTCCACGCTTACCGATAGCTAACGATAGCTGGTGGTCTGGAACAACAACAGTTGTTGCTTTTTCATCTTCATCTACAAGTACTTTAACAACTTGTGATGGGCTTAAAGCATTTGCAACATATTCAACTGGGTCATTTGACCAGCGAACGATGTCAATCTTTTCACCTTTTAGTTCATCAACAACACGTTGTACACGTTGTCCTTTCGGTCCTACGCAAGAACCAACTGGATCAACATCAATGTTTTCTGCATGCACAGAGATTTTAGAACGATCTCCTGCTTCGCGCGCTACAGAGCGAATTTCTACAGTTCCATCATAAATTTCTGGAACTTCCATTTCGAATAAACGTTTTAAAAGACCAGGATGTGTACGTGATACGTAAATTTGTGGTCCTTTTGTTGTCTTTTCTACTTTTGTAATAAATACGCGAATACGATCATGTGGCTTATATTGCTCATTTGGCATTTGCTCACTTACGGGTAATAAAGCTTCTACTTTGCCTAAGCTTACGTAGATGAAACGAGCATCTTGACGTTGTACAATACCAACCATAATGTCTTCTTCACGATCACTAAATTCTGAGTAAATAACACCACGTTCTGCTTCACGAACTCGTTGTGTTACAACTTGTTTTGCAGTTTGCGCTGCAATACGACCAAAATCTTTTGGCGTTACTTCAATTTCTAGTACGTCGCCATCTTGGTAGTTTGGATTAATTTGTCTTGCCTCTTCTACAGAGATTTCAAGACGTGGATCAAACACATTATCAACAACGTCCTTACGTGCTAAAACTTGAATTGTTCCCACTTCTGGGTTAAAGCTCACACGAACGTTTTGTGCTTGGTTAAAATTGCGTTTATAAGCAGAGATTAACGCTGCTTCAATCGCATCAATAATAATATCTTTACTAATACCTTTTTCTGACTCTAATACGAGCAAAGCATCTAACAACTCAGTGCTCATGAAGATCCCCCTTCTTACTAAAACGTAACAGCAAGTCGCGCATTTGCAACTTTATCCATTGGAATTTGGATTTCTTTTTTACGTGTTTTAATTGTTAATAGTAGTGTAATTGTAGTACCGTCGTAGGAAAGTAACTTTCCTTCAAACATCTTTTCGCCATCAATCGGCTCATATGTTTTAATTGCCACTTGTTTTCCTACCGCTTGCTGGAAGTCTTTCTCTTTCTTTAATGGGCGTTCTGCTCCAGGAGATGATACATCCAAAAAATAAAGGTGAGGAATTGGATCCTCTTTATCTAAAGCTTCGCTTAAACGTTCACTTACCGCACCGCATTCTTCAATGTCGACTCCCTTTTCAGAATCGATGAATACGCGTAAGAACCAGTCTTGTCCTTCTTTCACATACTCTACATCTACAAGTTCAAGATTTAACTCTTCAACGATTGGCTGCGCAAATGCTTCTACAACTTCTGTGACTTTCTTATCCATAAACAGCCTCCTTCCTGCCGCCATGTACCATTTACAAGAAAAGATCCCGTTCACAAAGACGGTCTATCTTATTCTTTCTCGTTAGCTAACAAAAGCCCCTGCCGTTAAGCAGGGAATATCTGTCTTAGTATTACCAAATTTAAGAAGTAAAACTTGTAACAAAATATGTATATACGACAGAAATGTCTTTACTATCTACATGAATAAAATGTAGATAGTAACACGAAAGAGTGGGTTTCCCCACTCTCTTTTTCACAAAATATACATGACATGGTTATCTCGGTTTATAGTATACCATAGCAAATATTGATTTGCAAAGACTTTTCCTACCTATTAGAACAGTGATAATTGGTTTTGATCCGGCAAATCTCCTAAACAACCTTGGCTATCTAAATACTCAATAATTGTTTTCGAAACCTTACTTCGCTGCTGTAAGTCTTCTTTTGATAAGAAGTCTCCATTTTTGCGCGCTTCCACAATACTTAAGGCTGCGTTCGTACCAAGACCAGGCACTGCATTAAATGGAGGAATTAAAGTATCCCCATCAATAATAAACTCAGTAGCATGCGAGCGGTATAAATCGACCTTTTGGAATGAATATCCACGCTCACACATTTCCAGTGTCATTTCTAGTACTGTTAATAAACTCTTCTCTTTCGGCGCTGCATCCAATCCTTTTTGAGCAATTTCATCAATTTTTACACGTATGGATGCTGAACCTTTCGCCATCGCCTCTACATCAAAATCATCTGCACGGACTGTAAAATATGCCGCATAGAATAAAAGTGCAAAATGTACTTTAAAGTATGCGATACGCACAGCCATAAGTACGTAAGCAGCCGCATGGGCTTTAGGGAACATGTATTTAATCTTCTTACATGAATCAATATACCAACCTGGCACATTATTACCTTTCATGTCATCTTCCCATTCTTCCGGTACACCTTTACCTTTACGAACCGACTCCATGATTTTGAAGGCTAATGATGGATCTAAACCTTGATAGATTAAATATACCATGATGTCATCACGACAACCGATAACTTCACTCAGCGTACATGTACCGTTATAAATTAACTCATTTGCATTACCAAGCCATACGTCAGTACCATGTGACAGCCCAGAAATTTGGACCAATTCTGAGAATGTCGTTGGTTTTGTCTCTTCTAACATCTGTCTTACGAACTTCGTACCGAATTCTGGGATACCAAGTGTACCTGTTTTACAGTTAATTTGTTCTTCCGTTACCCCTAACGTTTCTGGACCAGAGAAAATTTTCATTACTTCTGGATCATCCGTTGGGATTGTTTTCGGATCAATACCACTTAGATCTTGTAACATACGAATAACGGTCGGATCATCGTGTCCTAGTATATCAAGTTTCAATAAATTATCATGAATCGAGTGGAAGTCAAAATGCGTTGTTCTCCACTCAGCACCAATTGAATCAGCAGGAAACTGTATTGGTGAAAAATCAAAGATATCCATGTAATCTGGCACAACGATAATACCACCTGGATGCTGTCCAGTTGTACGTTTTACCCCTGTACATCCCGCTACTAAGCGATCAATCTCTGCATTTCGAATTGTTAAATTGTGATCATTTGCATAACCTTTTACATATCCATAAGCTGTTTTTTCCGCAACTGTACCAATCGTTCCAGCACGGTATACATAGTCTTCACCGAACAGTACTTTCGTATAGTTATGGGCACGTGGTTGGTATTCCCCGGAGAAGTTCAAATCGATATCGGGTACCTTATCTCCTTTAAATCCAAGGAACGTTTCGAATGGAATATCATGTCCATCTTTCACATATGCCACATTACATGTCGGACAATCTTTATCTGGTAAGTCGAAACCAGAGCCTACGGAACCATCATTAAAGAATTCAGATTGCTTGCACTTTGGACAGACATAGTGTGGTGGTAATGGGTTTACTTCTGTAATTTCCATCATCGTTGCAACGAACGATGAACCTACTGAACCACGCGAACCTACTAGATATCCGTCGACTAACGATTTTTTCACAAGCTTATGTGAGATTAAATAGATAACGGCAAATCCATGTCCAATAATACTTTTCAATTCTTTTTCTAAGCGAGCCTCTACAATTTCTGGTAGTTCTTCACCATATATACTGCGTGCCATTTTATAACTCATATCACGTGTTTCATCATCGGCACCCTCAATTTTCGGTGTATATAGATCATCTTTTACTGGACGAACATCACCAATTAATGACGCAACCTTTTGTGTATTCGTCACAACAACTTCTTTCGCTTTGTCTTCACCTAAAAATGAAAAACACTCTAGCATTTCATCAGTTGTACGGAAATGTACTGGCGGTAATGAATGTCGATTTAACGGATTGGCTCCGCCCTGCGAACTGACTAAAATTTTACGATACATTGCATCTTCTGGATCTAAGTAATGCACGTTCCCTGTAGCAACAACTGGTTTATCTAACGTCTCGCCTAGTTTTACTAAGTTAGAGATAATTGTTTTTAATTGTCCCTCATCTCGAACGAGTTCACGCTCTACTAAATGACGCAACACCTCTGGAGGCATTACTTCAATGTAATCATAGAACTGTGCAATTTCTTCTACCTCTTCAGGAGCTTTTTGCATCATTGCCTCAAACACTTCACCTTTATCACAAGCCGTTCCTACTAAAATTCCTTCACGATATTTTTTTAATAGTGACCTCGGTACTCGTGGTACACGGTAAAAGTAATTAAGGTGAGAATATGAAACAAGTTTATATAAATTTTTCAATCCAACATCTGATGTGGCAAGTAACGTCAGATGGCTTGGACGGCCACGCTTATACGCATCCCCTTGCCCCATGCTATCATTTAATTGATCGTGATATTCAAATCCCTTTTCAATTACGTCTTTCAACATTTTCACAAGTAAATATCCCGTCGCTTCTGTATCATAAATCGCACGGTGATGTTGCGTTAATTCAATATCAAGTTTTTTACACATCGTATTTAATCGATGATTTTTCATTTCTGGGAATAAGAATCGTGCAAGTTCTAACGTATCAATAACGGGGTTATTCGTTTTTTCTAACCCAGCCTTTTTAAAACCTACGTTAATAAATCCCATATCGAAGCTTGCGTTATGGGCAACAAGTGTATGGTCACCCATCCATTCCTCAAACTTTTTAAACACTTCGTCCACTTCTGGTGCATCAGTTAACATATCATCTGTAATACCTGTTAATTCAATAATCGTCGCTGATAATGGTTGATGTGGGTTTGCGAAAGATTCAAAGCGATCAATGATTTCGCCACCCTTTACTTTTACGGCAGCCAACTCAATGACTGTATCGTATACAGCTGATAAACCTGTCGTCTCAACGTCGAAAACAACATACGTTTCCTCTGCAAGTAAACGATGCGCTTCGTTATACGCTATCGGTACACCATCATTAACTAAATTCGCTTCTACACCGTATATAACTTTAACTCCAGCCTTTTTCCCCGCAGAATATGCCTCCGGGAACGACTGAGCCACAGCATGGTCTGTAACCGCAATAGCTTCATGTCCCCATTTACCAGCTTGGGCAACAAGCCTAGAAACAGGAGTAACAGCATCCATTTGGCTCATGGGAGTGTGAAGATGAAGTTCTACACGCTTTTCGCCTTCTGGCGCTTTATCTTTACGAGACGGACCTGTTATTTCATTAATATCATTCGCAATCATTACTAAATCTCGAACAAATGTATCGTTTTGGACTGAACCACGGGCTTTCACCCACATTCCTTTTTTCAAGGATTGCAGCATTGGAATATCTTCTTTGTCACGCGAGAACATTTTGATCATAATAGAATCCGTATAATCCGTTATTTTTAAAGTTAATAACGTACGTCCACTACGAAGCTCTTTTGTCTCTACATGGAAGACATATCCTTGAACCGTTTTTCTTCTTTCTTCATCTTGAATTTCTCGCATCGGTGTAATCTCTTCATCTGGCTTAATAAGATACCCGAGTGTAATCGGTCCTTCATACACAACGCTACTTTCTTCAGCTTGCTTCTTCGCCATTTCTTCCATAGCTTGTATAACACGCTCGCGGTCTTCTTGCTGCGTTTGCTCACGAAACTTTTGCATTTCTTCTGCATTTTGCTGTATATGTGTGTCTAACTGGAAACGCGGGAATCCAAAAGCTTCGTATTGATCCCCTACTGGTTTCGCAACGTTTTTCTTTAAAGCAGTAGACTCCAGCTCATTATTCACATTTATTAGCAACTTCACTCCATTCACCTGCGGAAGCTGTTTCTTTAAGTAAGCAAACATAGGTGAAAATGTAATTCGTTCCGTACAAAGCGGCCAATACGCCCTCACTTCTTCTTCTGTAAATTGTTTATTCTCTGTTTCTAATGCAAATGTTGTTCTTGCAATATGAGAAAATGATTGCTTAAGCTTTGTTTCTAGCAATTCATATAATTCTGTAGGCAAAATACGTGGCACTTGTAAATCAAAATGCCAACTTTTATTCGCTTTATCAATAACGAGCCTTTCAATACCACCGCCTTGTAAATATTGATTTATAAGGTCGTCTGGTATTTGCAACTGCTGGAGCAAAATTTGAAATCGCTCTTGTTGTTCATTTGTTAAAGACATAAGCACTCTCCTTCCATTTGCTATTATAAATTGAAACGTACTACAAAGAAAGATTTCTCACTTCTTCTTTTACAAAATACGTTTACAAAGAAAGAGAAGGTACCCCATTACGAGGTACCTCTTCTTATTTTAAAATATTTGCAATATATGTTTGAAGTTCTTCTACTTTTACTTCTTCAGACTCACCTGTAGCACGTACTTTCACTTCTACAATACCTTCGTCTGCTTTTTTACCAACTGTAACGCGAACTGGAAGGCCGAATAAATCTGCATCTGCAAATTTAACACCTGCACGTTCTGCACGATCGTCTAATAACACTTCATAGCCTTTTTCTTGTAATGAGTTGTAGATATTTTCACCCATTTCACGTTGTGCATCAGATTTCATATTTACTGGAATTACATGCACATGGAACGGTGCTACAGCTTTCGGCCAAACTAAGCCGTTCTCATCATTAAACTGCTCTGCAATTGCTGCCACTGTACGAGATACACCGATACCGTAACAACCCATAATAAGTGGTTGTGTTTTCCCATTTTCATCTAGGAATGTTGCGTTCATTGCTTCACTATAACGAGTTCCTAATTTGAATACATGACCAACTTCAATTCCGCGTGCAAAAAGAATTGTTCCGTTTCCGTCTGGAGATTGGTCTCCTTCTTGAATAAAGCGTAAATCTGTATACTGACTTACTTTAAAGTCACGTTCTGGATTTACATTTACATAATGGAATCCTTCTTCGTTCGCTCCTGAACATCCGTTAACAATTGATGCTACAGCATGGTCAGCGATAATTTCGATATCACCTGTTACACCAATCGGTCCTAATGAACCAACTTCACAATTTAATAATTCTTTTACTTCCTCATGAGAAGCAAGCTCAACAACTGAAGCGCCGTATACATTTTTCACTTTTACATCGTTTACTTCGTGATCACCACGAACAAGTACAACTACTAATTTCTCATCTACTTTAAATACCATAGACTTAATACACTTGTCAGCTTCAATGTTTAAGAATGCAGATACTTCTTCAATCGCTTTTTGATCTGGCGTTGCAACCTTTTCAAGTGCCATTTCCGCTTCGTCACTCTTCGTATACGTAGCTACAACAGGAGCCATTTCAATGTTCGCTGCATAATCAGATGTATCAGAGTATGCAATTGTATCTTCACCAACATCAGATAATACCATGAATTCATGTGTATCTTTTCCGCCCATTGCTCCAGAATCAGCAATAACTGCACGGAAGTTCAAACCACAACGAGCAAAAATGTTAGAATATGCTTTGTATAAGCGATCGTATACTTCATCTAAGCTCTCTTGTGTAGCATGGAAAGAGTATGCATCTTTCATTAGAAACTCTCTTCCACGTAATAAACCGAAACGAGGTCTTTGTTCATCGCGGAATTTCGTTTGAATTTGATATAATGTTAACGGTAATTTTTTATATGATTTTATTTCATCACGTACAAGATCAGTAATTACTTCTTCATGCGTCGCTCCTAAAGCAAACTCACGAGCGTTACGATCTTTCATACGCATTAATTCAGATCCGTAAGAATACCAACGACCTGATTCTTGCCATAATTCTGCAGCTTGCATAGCTGGCATCAATAATTCCACAGCTCCTGCGCGCTCCATTTCTTCTCGAACGATACGTTCTACTTTGTGTAATACTTTTAACCCAAATGGTAGAAAACTATAAATACCAGAAGCATTTTGACGCATAAAACCTGCGCGAAGTAATAATTGATGACTCTTAATTTCAGCATCAGCTGGAACTTCACGTAATGTAGGACTGAATACCATACTTTGTTTCATTTATTTGCACCTCTTCATTTTACTCTTACACGCAGTAAAACCCCTCACCTCGAATTAGGTGAGGGATTTTATTCTACGGACTCTATTTCATTATAAGTTTCATTCTATTTTACAAGAAAAACTTACGAATGTCATTCCATGTTACAACTAACATTAATAACATTAATAATGCAAAACCAATAAAGTGAACCATTCCTTCTTTTTGACGGTCAATTGGTTTTCCTCGTAACGCTTCAATTAAGAAGAAGAATAAACGGCCACCGTCTAAAGCAGGAACTGGTAATAAATTGAATAAACCAAGGTTAATACTTAAAACTGCCGCTAAACTTAGTACACGCGTAAATCCATAATCTACAACTTGATCTGTTAGATTATAAATTCCTACTGGACCTGACAACTCATTAATAGAAAATTGACCAGTTACTAATTTCACAAGAGATTCAAAAATTAGTTTCGTCCATTGGTATGTTTGTTCAAATCCTGATTTAATAGAACCCATTACTGTTTTCTCTACAGGGGAATAAACACCAATCCTACCAACTTCGTCTTTTCCTTCTTTATCGAGTGTTGGCGTTACTTTCACATTAAACTGTTCATTATCACGCTTTACTTGTAACGTAATTTCTTTATTCGGATTTTCACGTACAATGTCAACAACATCTTTCCATGTACTTGTGTTTTTCCCATCAATCGCTTGAATTGTATCATTCTCTTTCAATCCAGCTTGCTGTGCTGCACTATTATCCATCACTTTTCCGACCATTGGTTTGTCAATAGGAACCCCTTGTACAAATCCAAGAATCACAAAAATAACAAATGCTAAAATGAAGTTCATTGCAGGACCCGCAAAGATTGTTAAAGCGCGTTGCCCTAGTTTTTTTGAACCAAATTGTCTATTATACGGAGCAATTTGAATTTCTTCCCCCGCAGTAATAATACGAGCTTTTTCATTCACTCGGAACGTTTGAAGCTCTTCCTCGTACTCCTCATAGCCCGAAATTGTTAGATTGTGCTCCAAATCAGCTTGTTCGACTTCAATGACACGAACATTTGGATACTTTTCATATCCATCAAAAACTAATTTCACAACTTCGTCTTTTTCATTTAATACAAGGCCAACCTTTTTCCCAGGCTTTAACTCAACTGTGTCCGCATCCTCGCCAGCCATTCTTACATAGCCACCAAGGGGCAGTAATCGAATCGTATACACCGTTTCATTCTTTTCAAATGAGAATATTTTCGGACCAAAACCAATCGCAAACTCGCGGCATAAAATACCTGCTCTTTTTGCGAAATATAGATGCCCTAGCTCATGGAAAAATACGAGTGCACCGAAAATTAATATAAAGGCAATCGCTGTATTCAATTCCATAACCACCTTTGCTAAATTTGTTCCATCACAAACCGTCTTGTGGCTGCATCAATTTCCAGAATTTCCTCTAAGCTCGGACGTGCAATGACATTGTGATGGTTCATTGCTTTTTCAATGAGGTCTTCTACTGTTAAGAAACCAATTCTCTTTTGTAAAAAGGCTTCAACAGCTACTTCATTCGCTGCGTTCATTACAGCTGGCATACTTCCACCTGCTTTTCCAGCTTCATACGCAAAACGTAGACAACGGAATCTTTCTTGGTCCATTTTCTCAAAATGCAACGTCCCTATTTCCCATAAGTTTAACTGTTTTGTGTCTGAAAGAGGCAATCTATCAGGATATGTAAGTGCGTATTGAATTGGTACTCGCATATCAGGTGAACCAAGCTGCGCCATTACACTACGATCTTCAAATTCAACCATAGAATGGATAATACTTTCTTTATGTAAAACAACATCGATTTGCTCGTAAGGGATACCAAAAAGCCAATGTGCTTCAATTACTTCTAGTCCCTTATTCATCATTGTAGCAGAATCAATTGTAATTTTCGAACCCATTGACCAGTTTGGATGTCGAAGCGCATCTTCTACGGTCACATGATGCAATTCATCCCTCGTTTTATCACGGAAACTTCCACCAGAAGCCGTTATAATAAGACGAGAAATTCTTTTCTCATTTTCACCATTCAAGCATTGAAAAATAGCTGAATGTTCACTATCTACTGGAAGTAACGAAACATTATGTTTTCGTGCTGCTTCCATTACAAGATGTCCTGCAGTTACTAACGTTTCTTTATTTGCAATTCCAATTGTTTTTTTCGCCTCAATTGCACGAAGTGTTGGTAACAACCCTACGCTACCTACAACAGCATTTACTACAATCTCCGCATCTGGATGTAATGCTACTTCTAAAAGCCCTTCACTACCATATACAATTTTTGTATTACCAGAAACAGCTTGTAATTTTAAAACATCTTCCTCTCTTTGCACAGAGACGATTTGCGGAGAAAATTCTTGAATTACCTTTACTGCGTAGTCAATATTTTTCCCTACAGAAAAAGCAACGAGACGGAATTGGTCTGGGTGCGAGCGTAATACATCTAAAGTTTGTGTACCAATTGATCCGCTTGCACCTAATAAACTAATGTTTTTCATGACTCCAACCCCTCGTTCATTTATTAATTGTATTGTAATAAGAAGTAGAGAATTGGTAAAACGAATAACCAACTATCTGTTCGATCTAATATACCACCATGTCCAGGTAAAATTGTACCTGAATCCTTTACGCCATAATGACGTTTAAAAGCAGATTGTACTAAATCACCAATTTGTCCAAAAATAGAAATGATAATTGTCAGCACAATTAAAATTACTACATTCGATTCCACTGGGAAGAACGCGTTGTAAACAAGTGCCACGATAATTCCGCAAACGATGCCGCCTAATGAACCTTCAATCGTTTTATTTGGACTAATTTCTGGCCACAATTTTCTCTTGCCTAATGCTTTTCCTACGAAATATGCGCCTGAATCAGTAGCCCATATAATAAATAATGCGCAAAACACATATTTAATTCCTAATATTCTCGTTTCATTTAAATATAAGAATCCCATTGCCACATATGTCGTTGCCATCAGTAAAAATGAAGCATTATCAAAAGTAAATGTATTCTTAGAAAGGACTGTATATGATAAAAGTAATAAAACAATCACAAATGTGATTTCCAATTTACCTAATCCAATCCATGTAAACAGTTCTGATGCACTACTTGGAATTAAAAGAATCCACAATAATACTGCAGCTAAAACTGTCGGTACTGAAATAAGCGTAAGCTTATTCATGCGAATTAATTCATATAAACCTATAGAAGCAAGTGCATACACTAAAACCGTAAAAGGCACGCCACCGTATATTACGATGGGAATGAATAGCGCGGCAGCAACCACTCCAGTAATAATTCTCTGTTTCACTACCAAACCCTCTCTTTCTACACGCCTCCGAATCTGCGCCCTCTATGTTGAAAGTCAGTAATTGCATTTAACAAATGTTCTTCTTTGAAGTCTGGCCAATACACGTCTGTAAACCAAAACTCCGAATACGCAATTTGCCATAACATGAAATTACTAATACGTAGCTCTCCGCTTGTTCGGATTAACAACTCTGGATCAGGTAAAGAACTCGTCATTAAGTAGGAAGAAAGCATTTCTTCACTTACCTCTTCAGAACGAATTTTTCCTTCCTCGTTATCTTTCATCATATGTTGCACAGCAGAAACGATTTCATCTCGACTTCCATAGTTTAACGCGAAATTAAGAATTAATCCCGTATTCTCTTTCGTATCTTCCATGGCTTTCTCCATCGCTCTGCGTGTATGCGTAGGAAGACGATCTTTTTGCCCTATTACTCGGACTTGTACGTTTTCTTCAATCAATTCTGGTAAAAATGTACCTAGAAATTCTTCTGGAAGCTTCATTAAATAATCAACTTCCTTTTTCGGTCTTTTCCAGTTCTCAGTTGAAAAAGCATAGAGAGTTAACACTTTCACATTAAGTTTACTTGCAAATTTTGTAATTTTCTTTACAACTTGCATACCTTCATGATGTCCCGCAATACGAGGCATTGCTCTCCTCTTTGCCCATCTTCCATTCCCATCCATAATGATGGCAATATGTTCTGGGATATATCCTTTTTTCACTTCTTCAACGAGATGATCAAACGATGTGTCCTTTTTACCTTTAAAAAAAGGAAAGTTTTTAAACATCATTCATACCCTCCAACAAGCAGACGTATGCCTAAAAGTGTAAAAAGACCCCCTTAAGAAGAGGGTCATATTTGCGAAGTTATCGCTATTACACTTCCATGATTTCTTTTTCTTTGTTTTTTGCGATTTCGTCAACTTTTGCAATATATTTATCTGTTTCTTTTTGGATATCTTCAGTATATCCTCTTAAATCATCTTCTGTAATCTCGCCAGCTTTTTCAAGCTTCTTAAGATCATCATTTCCGTCACGACGTACGTTACGAACAGCTACTTTTGCTTCTTCAGCATATTTTTTCACAACTTTAACAAGATCACGACGACGCTCTTCTGTTAATGCAGGGAATGCAATACGAATTACAGTTCCATCATTAGAAGGGTTTAAGCCTAAATCTGCTTTTAAAATTGCTTTTTCGATATCACCGATAGAAGTTTTATCATAAGGTTGAATTACAAGTAAACGTGCTTCTGGAACTGTAATGTTCGCTAATTGCACAACTGGTGTTGGTGCACCATAGTAATCAACTTGTACCTTATCTAATACAGACGAGCTTGCACGACCAGCGCGAACTGTTGCTAATTCACGAGAATAAGCAGCAACTGCTTTTTCCATTTTTTCATTTGAAGACTTCAATACTTGTTGTCCCATATTTATTTCCCCCTTACAACTGTTCCAATATTTTCGCCTAAAACGGCACGTTTAATATTACCTTTTTCCATAACTGAGAATACAATTAATGGAATATCATTATCCATACATAGAGAAGAAGCTGTAGAATCCATTACACCTAAACCT
The DNA here is from genome assembly GCF_038006445.1 of Bacillus sp. FSL K6-1218. Lineage (NCBI taxonomy): Bacteria > Bacillati > Bacillota > Bacilli > Caryophanales > Bacillaceae > Bacillus > Bacillus sp. FSL K6-1218. Next base: position 3,903,251 of record NZ_JBBOVE010000001.1, read on the forward strand.
TCTTTTAATACATCTAAGTAAGTAAGCGTTTCGTATTTCGTAGCCGTTGGGTCAATAGATGGATCTGCGCTATATACGCCATCCACATTATTTTTCGCCATTAAAATAACGTCTGCTTCGATTTCCGCTGCACGTAATGCTGCTGTTGTATCTGTAGAGAAGTATGGATTACCTGTACCTGCTGCAAAGATAACAACACGTTTTTTCTCTAAGTGACGAACTGCTTTACGGCGAATGTAAGGCTCTGCCACTTGACGCATCTCAATTGAAGTTTGTACACGAGTTTGGATTCCAATATTCTCCAAGCTATCTTGAAGAGCTAATGAATTCATAACTGTAGCTAACATGCCCATGTAATCTGCTCCTGCACGATCCATGCCCATTTCACTTCCAATTTTCCCACGCCAAATGTTACCGCCACCAACAACAACAGCAACCTCTACATCAAGTTCTGCAATTTCTTTTACTTGTTCTGCAACTGACTTAATAACAGTTGGATTAATTCCAAATCCTTGCTCTCCAGCTAAAGCTTCTCCACTTAGCTTTAAAACGACACGATTATATTTCGGTTTACTCATAATGAACCTCCAATTGCTTACATCTTTATTTTAAAAAAGGGAACACAATGTGTTCCCTAATCTGTATTAGTTACTACCTTTTACTTGGTTCATTACTTCTTCAGCAAAGTTGTCTTCGCGTTTTTCGATACCTTCACCAACAGCGTAGCGAACGAATCCTTTTAATGTTCCGCCTTTAGACTCAACGAACTGACGAACTTTCATATCAGGGTTTTTAACGAATGCTTGGTCAAGTAAGCAAATCTCTTCGAAGAATTTGCCTAGACGGCCTTCAACCATTTTTGCAACGATTTTTTCAGGCTTGCCTTCGTTTAATGCTTGTTGTGTTAATACTTGACGCTCATGCTCAACTTCTTCAGCTGTTACAGCATCGCGGTCGATGTATTTAGGGTTAACTGCTGCAATGTGCATTGCCACATCTTTAGCAGCTGCTTCATCAGTAGAACCTTCAAGAACTGTTAATACACCAATACGTCCACCCATGTGTAGGTAAGCGCCGAATGCATCTGCATCAGTTTTTGATACGATTTCGAAACGACGAAGTGTAAGTTTTTCACCAATTTTAGCGATTGCTTCGTTGATGTGCTCTTCTACTGTTTTGCCGCCTTCAATTGTTTGAGCCATAGCTTCTTCAACGTTAGCAGGTTTGTTAGCTAATAAGTGAGCAGCTAGTTCTTTAATTAATGCTTGGAAACCTTCGTTTTTCGCAACGAAATCAGTTTCAGAGTTTAATTCTAAGATTAAAGCGTCGTTACCGTTTGTTTCGATGAAAGTTAAACCTTCAGCAGCAATGCGGTCTGCTTTTTTAGCAGCTTTCGCAATACCTTTTTCACGTAAGAAGTCAATTGCCTTCTCCATGTCGCCGTTAGTTTCTGTTAAAGCTTTTTTGCAGTCCATCATACCTGCGCCAGTTTTTTCACGTAATTCTTTTACCATTTGAGCAGTGATTGCCATACTTTTCATCCTCCTAAAATATGTATTTATACCTTTTATAAAGGTGTTTATACCTTAAAAAAGGTGATAAAAGGCCGAACCCCTTATCACCTTTCCAACTTTGTTACGCAGTAACAGTTTCTTCACCTTGTTTTGCTTCAAGGATCGCGTCTGCCATTTTAGATGTAAGAAGTTTTACAGCACGAATTGCATCATCGTTTGCTGGGATAACGTGATCGATTTCGTCTGGATCACAGTTTGTATCAACGATACCGATGATTGGAATGTGTAATTTGCGTGCTTCAGCAACTGCAATACGCTCTTTACGAGGGTCTACTACGAATAATGCACTTGGAAGACCTTTCATATCTTTAATACCGCCTAAGAATTTCTCAAGACGCTCTAACTCTTTTTTAAGTTGAACAACTTCTTTCTTAGGAAGTACTTCGAAAGTACCATCTTCTTGCATTCTTTCGATGTCTTTAAGACGCTTGATACGCTTTTGGATTGTTTGGAAGTTTGTTAAAGTTCCACCTAACCAACGTTGGTTAACGAAGTACATACCAGCACGAGTTGCTTCTTCTTTAATAGCTTCTTGTGCTTGTTTTTTAGTACCTACGAATAAAATGTCTCCACCTTCAGCAGCGATGTCGCGCATCGTTCTGTAAGCTTCCTCAACTTTTTTCACAGTTTTTTGTAAGTCGATGATGTAGATACCGTTACGCTCTGTGAAAATGTAACGCTTCATTTTTGGGTTCCAACGACGAGTTTGATGTCCGAAATGAACACCAGCTTCAAGCAATTGCTTCATAGAAATTACTGACATAATATAGTTCCTCCTAAATGGTTTTTGATATCCTCCGTTTACTTCATCTCTAAGCGAAACTACAAACGTAGCACCAACACTTAAATCAGTAAACGTGTGTACTTTGTACTGACACCACTGCTTACTATATCATACTGAAATATTACAATCAAGTCGAAAATGCGAACAATGTAAAACTTTCTTTGTTCATACTCGAATTCTAGTATTACCAACCTTCATTTCTTTTAAGCAAAAAAGCAAAATACAATTAATAGTTTTCCCAGAAAACACGCTTATGCCACTTTTCACAAGCACCATCAATCCATTGCACAAAAAAACTCTCCTCAATCGAGGAGAGTTTTTTATAAATTAGTTTGTTTTTAATTTAGCAAGTTCCTGTAGAAACTTGTCGTTTAGCACTTTAATGTATGTTCCTTTCATACCTAAAGAGCGAGACTCAATAACACCAGCACTTTCTAATTTACGTAGTGCATTTACGATTACAGAGCGAGTAATTCCTACGCGATCAGCAATTTTACTTGCAACAAGTAAACCTTCTGTTCCATTTAATTCTTCGAAGATGTGCTCAATTGCTTCTAACTCACTGTAAGATAATGAGCTGATCGCCATTTGAACAACAGCTTTACTACGTGCTTCCTCTTCGATTTCTTCTGCTTTTTCACGTAAGATTTCCATACCTACAACAGTTGAGCTGTACTCAGCAAGGATTAAATCGTCATCTAAGAACTCTTGACCTAGACGAGCTAATACTAATGTACCTAGACGCTCACCACCACCAACGATTGGTACGATTGTAGTTAAACCTTGACCAAATAATTCTCTGTTTTCTACTGGGAATGCTGTGTAAGCACTGTTCACATCTAAGTTTGAAGATGTTTCTGTAATGTTGAATAAGCTTTGTGTATATTCTTCTGGGAATTGACGTTCTGCAAGCATTTGCTTCATGCGTTCGTTTTCGATTTGTTGGTGAATTGCATAACCTAGTAATTTACCACGACGGCTAACTACGAATACGTTTGCTTCGATTACTTCACACATTGTGTCAGACATTTCTCTAAAGTTTACAGGCTTCCCTGCTGCGCTCTGTAATAACGCATTTAATTTTCTTGTTTTTGCTAATAATTCCATTTCAAAAGTTCCTCCTACATGTTACTCACATATTTTTTCATCACTTGGAAACTAGGGCGAGTCACCTGATGACACTATTACAAAATAAACTGGCTCACATCTTTATTTTTAGCAATTGTTGCTAATTTCTCCTCAACGTATTGAGGGGTTATCGTTATTTTCTCTAACGTAATTTCAGATGCTTCAAACGATAAATCTTCAAGGAGCTTCTCCATAATCGTATGAAGTCTTCTTGCTCCAATATTATCTGTATCCTGATTAACTTGATAAGCAATCTCAGCAATCTTACGAATAGCTTCGTCTGAAAATTCAATTTCTATACCTTCAGTCGCTAATAATGCCATATATTGTTTAATTAACGCATTGTCAGGCTCGATTAATATTTTAACAAAATCGTCTGTCGATAATTTTGTTAATTCTACTCGAATCGGAAATCTCCCTTGCAATTCCGGAATTAAATCCGACGGTTTAGACATATGGAACGCTCCAGCTGCAACGAATAAAATATAATCCGTTTTTACTGATCCGTATTTTGTCGCAACATTCGACCCTTCTACAATTGGCAAAATGTCACGTTGCACACCTTCACGTGATACATCTACGCTATTCGACTGCTTACCAGCAATTTTGTCAATTTCATCGATAAAAATAATCCCGAGCTGTTCAGCACGATAAACAGCCTCTTGTGTAACTTCATCCATATCAATTAAGCGCTGTGCCTCTTCATTTGTCAAGAGTTTTCTTGCTTCTTTTACAGAAAGTTTACGTTTTTTTGTTTTTTTCGGCATAAAACTCCCTAACGCATCTTGGAAATTCATTCCCATTTGTTCCATGCCAGTTCCTTGTAACATATCAAACATTGACGACTGTTGCTCAGTCACTTCAATCGATACAATTTCGTCTTCAAGAAGCCCTGCAGCAAGCTTTCTCTCCACATCTTGACGTTTCTTTTCGATTTCACCATCTTCTTGTGTATCAGACGTTTGACTCGAATTTTGAGCGCCCCCAAAAAGCATCTCTAATGGATTTTTAAATCCAGATTGCTTCTCCGGACTCGGTACTAAAATTTCAACAAGACGTTGATTCGCTTGCTCTTCTGCTTTATCTTGAACTTTCACTACCATTTCTTCTTTTACGATACGAACCGATGTTTCCACAAGGTCACGTACCATCGACTCTACATCTCTACCCACATATCCAACTTCTGTGAATTTTGTAGCCTCAACCTTAATAAAAGGTGCTCCAACGAGTTTCGCCATTCGTCGTGCTACCTCTGTTTTCCCAACACCTGTCGGTCCAATCATCAAAATGTTTTTAGGTGCTATTTCATCACGTAAATTTTCAGCTAATTTACTGCGACGGTATCGATTTCTCAACGCTACAGCAACCGCTTTCTTTGCGTCTTTTTGACCGATGATGTATTGATCTAATTTTTCCACAATTTGGCGCGGAGTAAAATGTAAATGCATATAAAATGCCTCCCTTACGATTCTACAATTCTTCAACAATTATGTTGTGATTCGTATAAACACAAATATCGCCAGCAATCTCTAAACTCGCTTTCGCAATTTGTTTCGCTGTTAAGTGTTCACTTGCATATTGCTTTAAAGCACGACCTGCAGAAAGTGCATAATTCCCACCAGATCCAATTGCTAAAATACCATCATCCGGTTCAATCACTTCTCCTGTACCTGAAACAAGGAGCATAGTTGTTTTATCCATGACAATGAGCATCGCTTCTAGTTGACGTAACATTTTATCGCCACGCCATTGTTTTGCCATTTCAACAGCAGCACGCTGCAAGTTGCCATTATACTCTTCTAATTTTCCTTCAAACATTTCAAAAAGAGTAAATGCATCAGCAACTGAACCTGCAAAACCAGCTAAAACTTTACCTTGGAAAAGTCTGCGAACTTTACGAGCTGTATGTTTCATTACAACAGCATTTCCCATTGTCACCTGACCATCTCCAGCCATTGCACATTCTCCATTATGATGAACTGCAAATATCGTTGTAGCGTGGAAATTCCCCATAGAAAAAACTCCTTTATTTGTTTTTATAGCTTTTAAAGCAATTTATGCCCGCGGGTGATGCTTCATGTAAACAGAACGCAATCTTTCTTTAGAGACATGCGTATAAATTTGTGTGGTCGACAAATTCTCATGACCTAATAGCTCCTGTACAGTACGTAAATCCGCCCCTTCATCTAACATATGTGTAGCAAATGTATGCCTTAACATATGGGGACTTATTCGCATTGTCAGTGAAGCCTTTTTAATGAGTTCATTTAAAACATAACGTACTCCACGACTTGTTAGCGGTGTACCTTTCGCATTTAAAAACACCATACGAGAGTCTTCGTCAGTCTTATTAACTAACTGTTTTCTCCCATTCTCTATATAAGTAATTAAAGAATCTTGCGCATAGCTTCCGAACGGAATATACCTTTGTTTTTTTCCTTTTCCCATTACTAAAATTGTTCCCACCGCAAAGTCAATATCAGTAAGTTGTAAATTGACACATTCACTCACACGGATTCCGGTCGCATACATCAACTCTAATAAAGCTTGATTCCTTTGACCTAATGGTGTTCCCGTGTCAGAAACTTCAAATAATTCCTCTAACTCTTCAGCATATAAAAACTTTGGGATTGACAATTCTTTTTTGGGGAGTGACGCAAGTGCAAACGGATTATCTTTCCGATAACCTTCTCGCATCAAAAAACGATATAAACTTCGTAAGCTTGATACTTTTCTTGCGACAGATTTACGGGCTAACTTTTCATCGTGCAACGTCGTTAAGTACAAACGAACATCCGCGTATGTAACGTCTAAAAAAGAGGATATGCCTTCTCGCTCCATAAATTGCACAAAATGTTCTAAATCATTTTGATAACTTGCAATTGTATATTTTGAATAATTTCTTTCAATTTGTAAATATCCAACGAATAATTGTAACAATTTCTTCACATTCACACAACTCACCTCAATAAAGGCTACTAAATCGTATCACAACTTAGTAGCCTTTGCAAGAAATTTAACTAAATATTTACAAAATTTTGAATTGTTTCTAAAGCGCGTGTTGCGTATGCTTCATTTCGTTCCGCTTTCTTTTTGATCTTCTTCTCTAACGGTGCAAATAGACCGAAGTTCGCATTCATCGGTTGGAAGTTTTTAGCGTTCGTTGCCGTAATGTAATTTGCCATGCTGCCCATTGCAGTTACTGACGGTAATACAACTGGCTCTTCACCTTGCACAAGACGTGCAGCATTAATTCCTGCTAATAATCCTGATGCTGCTGATTCAACATATCCCTCTACTCCAGTCATTTGACCAGCGAAGAATAAATCATCACGTTGTTTATATTGATATGTTGGACGAAGCAAATTAGGTGAATTAATAAACGTATTACGATGCATTACACCATAACGTACAATCTCTGCATTTTCCAGTCCCGGAATTAACTGTAGCACTTCTTTTTGTGGTCCCCACTTTAAATGCGTTTGGAAACCTACGATATTGTATAAAGTTCCTGCTGCATCATCTTGACGTAACTGAACAACAGCATATGGCGTTTTCCCTGTTTTTGGATCTTCCAATCCAACAGGTTTCATAGGTCCAAATACTAGCGTCTGTCTCCCTCTACTTGCCATAACTTCTACTGGCATACAACCTTCAAAGAAAATTTCTTTTTCAAACTCTTTTAAAGGCACTGTCTCAGCAGCAATTAAAGCCTCATAAAAACGGTCAAACTCTTCTTCTGTCATTGGGCAATTTAAATATGCAGCTTCCCCTTTGTCATAACGCGATTTTAAATATACTTTATTCATGTCAATACTGTCTTTTTCTACGATTGGTGCTGCCGCATCGTAGAAATAGAAATAATCTTCACCTGTTAGTTCTTTTAATTGTGCAGCAAGATCAGGAGATGTAAGTGGACCTGTTGCAATAATTGTTGGTCCTTCTGGAATTTCAGTAAGCTCTTCGTTCACTACAGTTACATTCGGATGGTTTTTTACGTATTCTGTTACTTTAGCTGCGAACTCATGACGGTCTACAGCTAAAGCACCTCCAGCTGGTACAGAGCACTCATCTGCCGCACGAATAATTACAGAATCCATTAAACGCATTTCCTCTTTAATAACTCCAACTGCATTTGTTAAAGTGTTTGCACGAAGTGAGTTACTACATACTAATTCAGCAAATTTATCTGTGTGATGAGCTGGCGTTTGCCTTACCGGCCTCATTTCATATAATCTAACTTGGACACCACGTTTTGCAATTTGGTAAGCCGCTTCACTTCCTGCAAGACCTGCGCCAATGACGTTTACTACTTGTGTTGTCATATATATCACCTTTCCTTTTCTTCCCGAAAAAAATGTGAGCAGTTACGCTCACATTTGTTGTTCTTCTTCATAATCGCACGAAATACATTGTACTTGCACGCCTTTTTTCAACTTCTTCTCTACAAGCATGCCTTCACACTTCGGACATTTACGACCAATCGGCTTATCCCAAGATACAAAGTCACATTCTGGATACGTACCGCATCCATAGAAAAGGCGTTTCTTTTTGTTACTACGACGCTCAATAATTTGTCCTTCTTCACATTTCGGACAAGTTACACCGATTTCTTTCACAATCGGTTTTGTATTACGACAATCAGGGAAATTCGAACAAGCCATAAACTTCCCGTATTTACCCATTTTAAAGACCATTGGATGTCCGCATAATTCACAGTCTTCCCCAGCTGGCTCATCTTTAATTTCCACTTCACGCATTTCTTTTTCCGCTTTTTCTAAGCGCGGTTCAAATCCTACGTAGAAATCATCAACAATTTTCACCCAATTGGCATTTCCTTCTTCCACTTCATCAAGGCTTTGCTCCATATTGGCAGTAAATTCAATGTTAATAATTTCCGGGAAAAATTCTAAAATAAGTTCAATTACTATTTCACCAAGTTCAGTCGGAACGAAGCGTTTATTATCCAAGCCTACATATCCACGTTTTTGAATCGTTTCAAGTGTAGGTACATAAGTCGACGGTCTTCCGATTCCAAGTTCTTCAAGTGTTCTTACTAGACGAGCCTCTGTATAGCGCGGAGGAGGTTGTGTAAAATGTTGCTTCGGTTCTAAATCCTTTGAAAATACAGTTTCCCCTACTTCTAAAGGCGGCAACATCTTATCCTTTTCTTCAGCACCATCATCTTTCGACTCTACATACACTTTCATAAATCCTGGGAACTTTACAACCGATCCACTTGCACGGAACTGAACCTTGTTATTAATGAGTCTCGCTGTCACAGTATCCATTATAGCAGACGCCATTTGACTTGCAACAAATCGCTCCCAAATCAATTTATATAATCGAAGTTGATCACGACTTAAGAAACTTTTTAGTTCCTCTGGCTTTCTCATTACCGAAGTAGGACGAATTGCCTCATGTGCATCTTGTGCATTTGACTTTTTCGTTTCTTTCTTCTTTTCTGTTCCTATGTATTCCGTACCATACGCTTCAGTGATGTAAGTACGAGCCTCTGTTTGAGCTGTTTCTGAGATACGTGTTGAATCAGTTCTCATATACGTAATAAGACCTACAGTTCCTTGTTTTCCAAGATCTATCCCTTCATACAATTGCTGTGCAAGCATCATCGTTTTCTTTGCTCGCATGTTTAACTTACGTGCTGCTTCTTGTTGCAAGGAAGATGTTGTAAACGGTAATGCAGGATTACGTTTTCGCTCTTTGCGCGTTACATTTTCAACTGAAAACGCATTGTCTTTCATCTGTTCAATTATTTCATTCACTTGCGTTTCATTCGTTAATTGAACCTTTTCCCCATCTACACCGTAAAAGCTTGCTTCAAATGTGTCTTTTCCTTTTACAAATTCTGTTTTAATTGTCCAGAATTCTTCAGGTTCAAAGCTTTGAATTTCCTTTTCACGTTCGATGATTAAACGAACTGCTACAGATTGTACACGCCCTGCACTTAATCCTTTTTTTACTTTCTTCCATAATAAAGGACTAATATTGTAACCAACAAGACGATCAAGTATACGTCTTGCTTGTTGTGCATCTACTAAATCCATATTAATTGCACGAGGATGTTTAAATGATTCTTTGATTGCATCTTTCGTAATCTCATTAAACACAACCCGACAATCTGATTCAACGTCCACATTTAACGTATTCGCTAAATGCCAAGCGATTGCTTCCCCTTCGCGGTCTGGATCGGCCGCGAGATAGACTTTCTTTGCTTTTTTCGCCGCTGATTTTAAATCTTTTAAGACGGGACCTTTACCACGAATGGTAATATACTTCGGGGTGAAGTTGTTCTTTACTTCTATCCCCATTTGACTTTTTGGCAAATCGCGAACATGTCCCATAGACGCGACAACTTTGTATTTTTTCCCTAAATATTTCTCAATGGTCTTCGCCTTAGAAGGCGACTCCACGATCACGAGGTAATCTGACATGCTAGTGCCTCCTTAAGAGGTGGATTCAAGTCTTCATTAATCTTATTGATTTCTCTTGTTTTTGTCAATCAAGAATGAATATACCATACAGTGCCAATCTACCATTTGTCAATAATTGTTTAATAAAAATTTAAAAATATAAGGTTAATTTAAAATCTCTTCCAAGATATCTTCTGCATTTCTTACTAATTTTGCTCCTTGTTGAATAAGATGATTCGTTCCTGATGCCCCCTCTATAAATATAGGTCCAGGAAGTGCAAACACCTCTCTATTTTGCTCTAACGCAAGGTCTGCAGTAATAAGTGTTCCACTTCTCGATTTCGCTTCTACAACTAAAACACCTTTACTTATACCACTAATAATCCGGTTCCTTTTTGGAAAATACCATTTTTTCGGTGCATAGTGCGGAGGATACTCTGTCAATAACAATATATATTCCTTCCACATTTCATATAAATGTCTATTTTCTTTCGGATACATAAACGACAATCCGTGCCCTAATATCGCAATAGTGGGGCAATGATGCCTTACTGTAATCTCATGAGACATTGTATCTATCCCTTTTGCAAACCCACTGACAATAAGCCACTCTCTTTCTAATAAAGGGTGTAAAATAAATTTCAAGCTCTCATGACCATATAATGATGGTTCTCTCGTTCCAACAACTGCCAATTTAGTTACTTTATTTAGAAAATCTTTCTCTCCTTTTCCATATAAAACGAAGGGAGGGTCTTGTATTTCACGTAATAATTGCGGATAATTTTCATCCCATATCGTTATATAAAAGATACGATTTTTCTCTAAATAAGATATATATTGCGGAAGATTTGAACTTTGAAGAAATTTCACTAGTTCTGAAGATTTTTTCGAGGATATTCCAGTGTAGTGCTCCATTTGTTTTTCGTTAAAAGTATATATGTTCTTTAATTCTGGATCGACATATAGTAGCCTCTCCATCGCTTTCCAATAATCTGCTAGCAAGTAATGAAGATGTAATAACCGCTCTCTTTTCATCTTGATTCTCCTTACCCATAATTTTTATTATGTAAACAGAAAAAAGTGCAAAAAGACACCCTCAAGTAAGAAGGTGTCTTTCAACAGATTAATAGTTTTTGCAAGTCTCAAATAGACCTTTTTCTTTTAAAACAGAGATTAGCGTTTCTCCCATAACTGCTGGAGTTTCAGCTACTTTAATGCCACAAGCTTCCATTGTTTTAATCTTTTCAGCAGCAGTTCCTTTACCGCCAGAAATGATTGCACCAGCATGGCCCATACGTTTGCCAGCAGGCGCTGTTTGACCACCAATGAAGCCTACAACAGGTTTTGTCATATTAGCTTTTACCCATTCAGCTGCCTCTTCTTCTGCTGTACCGCCGATTTCACCAATCATAATTACAGCATGTGTTTCTTCATCTTCATTAAATGCTTTTAACGCATCAATAAAGTCTGTACCGTTAACAGGGTCTCCGCCGATACCTACAGCAGTAGATTGGCCAATACCTTCTTGTGTTAACTGATGTACAGCTTCATACGTTAATGTACCAGAGCGAGATACGATACCAACATGACCTTTTTTATGAATATATCCTGGCATAATACCAATCTTACATTCATCTGGTGTGATTACACCTGGGCAGTTTGGTCCAAGTAAACGTGTATGTTTACCAGCCATATATCTCTTTACGTTTACCATATCTAATACAGGAATTCCTTCAGTAATACATACTACTAAATCAATTTCTGCATCAACTGCTTCCATAATTGCATCTGCCGCAAAAGCGGGTGGAACGTATACAACTGAAGCGTTTGCGCCTGTTGCTTTCACTGCATCTTCTACTGTATCAAATACTGGTACACCTTCAATATCAGTGCCGCCTTTACCTGGTGTTACACCACCGACAATTTTCGTACCGTATTCAATCATTTGTTTTGTATGGAATAAACCTTGAGAACCTGTAATACCTTGAACAATAACTTTTGTATCTTTATTAACTAATACGCTCATTTTTCTCCCCCGCTTTCTATTAGCCCACTAGTGAAACAATTTTTTGTGCACCGTCTGCCATAGATTCTGCTGCAACAATATTTAAGCCAGACTCATTTAAAATTTTCTTACCTAGTTCTACGTTTGTACCTTCAAGACGTACAACTAAAGGTAACTCAAGACCTACTTGTTTCGTTGCTTCAATAACACCTTCTGCAATAACATCACACTTCATAATGCCACCAAAAATGTTAACGAAGATACCTTTTACATTTTTGTCAGAAAGGATAATTTTGAATGCTTCTGTAACTTTTTCAGCAGTTGCACCGCCACCAACATCTAAGAAGTTAGCTGGGTCACCGTGGTAATGTTTAATGATATCCATTGTAGCCATCGCTAAACCTGCACCATTAACCATACAACCGATATTTCCATCTAAAGGAATGTAGTTTAAGTCGTATTTTGAAGCTTCAATTTCTTTTGAATCCTCTTCATCAAGATCACGAAGCTCTAAAATGTCTTTATGGCGATATAACGCATTAGAATCAAAGTTTAATTTTGCATCTAATGCCATAACTTTACCTTCACCTGTTGTAACAAGTGGGTTAATCTCAGCGATAGAGCAATCTTTTTCGATAAACGCACGGTATAAGCCCATCATAAACTTCACAGCTTGTCCTACAAGCTCTTTTGGAATATTGATGTTAAATGCAATTCGGCGTGCTTGGAAACCTTGTAAGCCTACTGCTGGATCAATATATTCTTTAAAGATTTTTTCAGGTGTTTTTTCTGCTACTTCTTCAATTTCTGTTCCGCCTTCTTCAGACGCCATTAAAACAACTTGAGAAGTTGCACGATCTAAAACTAGACCTACATAATATTCTTTTTTAATATCGCAACCTTCTTCGATAAGTAAGCGTTTTACTTCCTTACCTTCAGGACCTGTTTGATGTGTCACAAGTGTAGTTCCTAAAATGCTTTCTGCATATGTACGAACTTCATCTAAATTTTTTGCAACTTTTACTCCGCCAGCTTTGCCGCGTCCACCAGCGTGAATTTGTGCTTTCACTACACATACATCTGTTCCTAGTTCTTTCGCTGCTTCTACAGCTTCTTCTACTGTAAATGCAACCTTCCCGTTCGGAACGCTAACCCCATAGCTTCTAAGGACTGCCTTACCTTGGTACTCATGGATATTCATGGTCCCATCCTCCCCTGTTTTCCTGTTTTACTCGAAAAGTTTTTTAATGTTTAAAAAACATTACATTGCCATTGTATAAGATGATTGGCACGCTGTCTACAATAAAGTGTCAGAAAACTGAAATCGCTTTATTCTTTTTCGAAAATAGTAATGTTTATATGCCAAAATAAAAAATAAGCTGTATATTTACAGCTTATTTTTGAATCATATCTTTAATTGGCGCGAATGACTTTCGGTGTTCATCTAATACTCCATGCACTTCAATTGCCTCTAAATGTTGCTTTGTGCCATATCCCATATGTTGCTCAAATCCGTATTCAGGATACTTTTCTCCCAGTTCTTTCATCATACGATCTCTCGTTACTTTCGCAATAATAGATGCAGCTGAAATAGAAATACTTTTCGCATCACCTTTAATAATTGAGGTTTGCGGAATTGGTGTAGGAAGCTTCATCGCATCAATTAATAAATGTTGGGGTGTACAAGATAAATTTGCAACTGCATCTAACATCGCTTGTTTCGTTGCTTGGTAAATATTAATGTCATCAATAACTTGCGGTGATACAATTCCTACGCCAATTGCAATTGCTTGTACTTTTATTTCATCATAAAAACGCTCACGTTTCGCTTCACTCAGCTTTTTTGAGTCATTTAACCCTGGAATATAAAAATCCTCTGGAAGGACGACAGCTGCCGTCACAACAGGCCCAGCCAACGGGCCACGCCCTACTTCATCAATACCCGCGATATATGTGACCCCTTTTTCACGCAAAGCATTTTCATACTTGGACATTTCAAAAAAATTCTCTTTTTCTTTCTGTTCTAACTCTTTTTGTTTATACCACTTCAAAACGAGCTTTTGAACGCCTTTTCGCTCATCTTTCATTAACAGTTGAAAGCGATCATCTTCTTCATTCATAATTTCTTTCAATACATTTTCCGCTTCTTTTATCGTCATTTTTTGCATTTATACAAACTCCTTTTTAAACGTATCCAAAAAGAAAAGACGCACAAACGCACGTCTTATACTTCTTCTATTTTTTCCACATCTTCTACTTGCTCTGCAAACTCTTCCGGTGTTTCAAACGTCATTTTTCCAAGTTTGCCACCACGAAGCTCACGAAGTACAAGCTCAGATGTCTTATCATAATCAATCATTCCGCCGCCCATTAAGCAGCCTCTATTTTTTCCAATTGCATCGAATAATTCCACAATATCTTCTGGAATCTCATTTAAATTATAGCGTTCTTTCAAGCGTTCTGGATAATGTTTCTCCATAAAACGTAATGCGTAAACAGCTACATCTTGTAAATTTAAAATTGAATCTTTAATTGCACCCGTCGTCGCTAAGCGAAGACCCACTAATTGATCTTCAAATTTAGGCCACAGAATACCTGGCGTATCTAACAATTCCATTTCCTTCCCAACTTTAATCCATTGTTGAGCTGTTGTCACACCTGGACGATCTCCTGTTTTAGCAATATTTTTCTTTGCCAATTTATTAATCAATGTAGATTTACCAACATTTGGTATACCTACAATTAATGCACGAATCGCTCTCGGTCTAATACCTTTTGCAACCATTTTATCAAATTTTTCTTTAACAAGCACTTTACAAGCTGCTGCAATTTCTTTCATACCTTGTCCAGCTTGCGCGTTAATCGAAATTGCCATATGGCCTTTTTCTTTAAAATATGCGATCCATTGTTTTGTTAAACGGTCATCTGCCATATCCGCTTTATTTAAAACAACAAGCCTCGGCTTATGTGTAATGATTTCATCAATCATTGGGTTTCGAGATGATAATGGTAATCGAGCATCTACAAGTTCAATTACAACATCAATTAATTTTAATTTCTCCGTTACTTGGCGTCTAGCCTTCGCCATATGCCCTGGAAACCATTGAATTACCATGTTGCCACCTTCTTTTTCATTTATTTCACAATACGTGCGTCTTCTAACGGCCAATATAACATATTAGCTTTACCAATTACTTGATCCATTGAAATCGTACCGATTGAACGGCTATCTTTACTAAAACGACGATTATCACCTAAAACAAATAATTGATCTTTTGGAACGGTTTTCTTGCCTGTCATTTCTTCAAGATTAAAATCATATGTAAGCGGTCCGTCAGCAATTTGCTTTTTCTGCTTGTCTAAATACGGCTCCTCATAAGCCTTTCCGTTAACATACAGCTTATCATTACGATACTCTATTTCATCGCCCGGTAGGCCTATAATGCGCTTAATGTAATCTTTATCTTCTGTTGCTCGAAATACGATAATATCAAAGCGTTTTGGATCTCCAATGTGATAACCAATTTTATTCACAATCATTCGATCACGATCATGTAAAGTAGGTGCCATCGATACCCCGTCTACGAGAATTGGCGCAAAGAAAAACTGTCTAATAACACCAGCTAATACAACAGCAATCAAAATTGCTTTAATCCATTCCCAAAGTGAACTCTTCTCTTTTTTCATGCATTTCCCCTCCACGGTTATGTAAGCTGTTCGTATTATACCAAAATTTCATATAGATTGGAAAAAGGGAGCTTGTGCATTTACAAGCTCCCATACATGTCTTATCGAATTTCTTTAATACGTGCTTTTTTACCGCGAAGGTTACGTAAGTAGTATAACTTAGCACGACGTACTTTACCACGGCGAAGTACTTCGATTTTCGCGATTCTTGGCGTGTGAACTGGGAATGTACGCTCAACACCTACACCGTAAGAAATCTTACGAACTGTGAATGTTTCACTAATTCCGCCACCACGACGTTTAATTACAACACCTTCGAAAAGCTGAATTCTTTCACGAGTTCCCTCAACAACTTTTACGTGTACACGTAAAGTGTCACCAGGACGGAATGAAGGAAGGTCAGTTTTTAATTGGCCTTTTGTAATTTCTGCGATTAATTGTTGCATATTAAATTCTCTCCTTTAAACAGATGCTCTTATAAAGTCTTAATAAATTACAGCGGAACATCGTTAATACGGCTACTGATTTCAGTAGCACAAATGTTATAATAGCATATTACTAGGCCTGTTGCAATAGCAAATATATGAAGTTATTACTGCTCTCGCTTTATTTCCTCAAGCCATTTTTTCTCTTGTTTAGATAGATCTCTATCATCTAACAAATCAGGTCTACGCGTATACGTACGGCGCAAAGATTCCTTATGTCGCCATTCATCAATATTTTTATGATTCCCTGACATTAATACATCCGGTACCTTCATACCACGAAAATCAGCCGGACGTGTATAATGAGGATGCTCTAATAAACCTGTACTAAACGAATCCTCTACTTGTGAAGCATGATTTCCTAGCACGCCTGGCAAGAGACGTACAACACTATCAGTAATAACCATAGAAGCTAATTCTCCGCCCGTTAATACATAGTCACCAATAGAAATCTCATCCGTTACGAGATGCTCACGAATTCGTTCGTCATACCCTTCATAATGCCCACATACAAAGATCAAATGTTCTTCCCCTGCAAGCTCTTCCGCTTTCTTCTGCGTAAATCTTTCGCCCTGCGGACACATTAAGACAACTCTCGGCTTACGCTCTGTCTCTTTCGTCAAATCTTCTACAGCATCAAAAATAGGCTGAGGAGTAAGCACCATACCAGCTCCTCCGCCGTAAGGATAATCGTCTACGCTATTATGCTTACTTGTTGTATAATCACGAAAGTTAACAACACGAAGGTTTACCGCTTCTTTTTCTTGCGCCTTCTTTAATATAGAAGATCCAAATACACCGGTAAACATGTCTGGGAACAACGTTAAAATATCAATTTTCATTATAGCAACCCTTCCATTACATGAATGGTTACTAATTTATTTTCAATATTAACTTGAAGTACAACGTCATCAATATAAGGAATTAAGAGATCTTGACCCTTCGGACGTTTAATCACCCAAACATCATTTGCACCAGGAGAGAGAATCTCTTTGATTGTCCCTAGCGCTTCTCCTTCTTCCGTTACAACGCTGCAACCAATAATTTCGTGATAGTAGTATTCACCTTCAGAAAGTTCACCTAACTGCTCTTCCGGTACTTTTATTAAAGAACCTTTAAACTTCTCTACTTCATCTACATTGTTATATCCTTCAAATGTTAATAAATCGAATGTCTTATGTTGGCGATGAGAAGTTACCTTCACTGGAAGATAGTCTGTGTCTTTCTCATTCGATATGTATAGCGTGTTTCCTACTTTATATCGCTCTTCTGGAAAATCAGTACGAGAAATCACACGGATTTCTCCTCTTACTCCATGAGTATTTACAATTTTCCCTACGTTAAACCACTTTGTCATAAATAGTATGTCCCCCCTGGTTTCTATATAAATTAAGCATCTCCATTTCATAGATGGAACATGCAATCTCTATTTAAATGTTAAAAAAGGGAGAGGAATAACTCCTCGCCCTTTTTACGTTTATTGAATTTCCAGTGTTACTTTTTCATCATTATGATGTCCCACTGAATACAAGAGCATTCGAATCGCTTTCGCAACTCTCCCTTGCTTTCCAATGACTTTCCCAACATCCTCAGGATGTACAGTTAATCGATACTTTATCTCTCCGTTGCAAAGTTCCTGTGTAACTTTTACATCTTCAGGATGATCGACAAGAGGCTTGACAATCGTCTCGACTAACTTCTTCATAGTCATTGCCTCAATTACTTACCTTGTTTAGATAAGTGGAATTTCTCCATGATACCTTGGTTAGAGAATAAGTTACGAACTGTATCAGATGGTTTAGCACCATTTCCTAACCATTTTAATGCTGCTTCTTCGTCGATCTTAACTTCAGCTGGTTGAGCAACTGGATTGTAAGTTCCGATTTCCTCAATGAAACGTCCGTCACGAGGAGAACGAGAATCTGCAACAACTACACGATAGAAAGGAGTTTTTTTAGCTCCCATACGTTTTAAACGAATTTTAACTGCCATTTATAAAGCACCTCCGAATTTATTTCACACAGATAATTATATTAGCAAAAAGACTATTGCTTTGTAAAGTATTTTTTCTTAACAGAGCCATCTTTTTTTCCTTACATGAATGGAAACTTCAATCCACCTAGTCCTTTTTTCTTGCCTTTTTGCATTCCCGTCATCGTCTTCATCATTTTTTTCATGTCATCGAATTGCTTAATTAGACGATTGATTTCTTGTACAGTTGTACCGCTACCTTTGGCAATGCGCTTTTTGCGACTAGCATTGATTATTTCCGGTTGTTCTCGTTCTAATTTAGTCATAGAACGAATAATTGCCTCAATATGCCCAATTTGTTTTTCATCAACTTGCGCATTTTTCAGCCCTTTAATTTTATTTGCACCAGGAAGCATTCCTAACAATTCATCAAGCGGTCCAAGTTGACGCACTTGTCCAAGTTGTTCTAGGAAATCGTCAAGCGTAAACGAAAGCGTACGCATTTTTTGCTCAAGTTCTTTTGCTTTCTCTTCATCAACTGTAGCTTGCGCTTTTTCAATCAATGTTAAGACATCGCCCATCCCTAAAATACGGGATGCCATACGCTCTGGATGGAACGCTTCAATTGCATCTAGTTTTTCACCCATACCAGCAAATTTAATCGGTGTGTTTGTTACAGCCTTAATAGATAATGCAGCACCACCGCGCGTATCACCATCTAATTTCGTTAATACAACACCTGTTAAACCTAACTGTTCATGGAAACTTTGTGCAACATTTACCGCGTCTTGTCCCGTCATCGCATCGACAACAAGGAAAATTTCATCCGGTTTCGCAACTTCTTTCACTTTCGCTAATTCATCCATTAGTTCTTCATCAATATGCAGGCGACCCGCTGTATCGATTAAAACATAATCATGATGATCTTCTTTTGCTTTTGCAATCGCTTGTTTCGCAATTTCAACAGGACTTACTTGATCTCCTAAAGAAAATACAGGCATGTCCAATTGCTTCCCTAATGTTTCAAGCTGTTTAATCGCTGCTGGACGGTAAATATCCGCTGCAACAAGCATCGGTTTACGATTATGCTTTTTACGAAGCAAATTCGCAAGCTTACCTGTCGTCGTTGTTTTACCCGCACCTTGCAGACCAACCATCATAATAACAGTCGGTGGCTTATTAGCAACAGCAATTTTGCTCTGCTCTCCGCCCATAAGTTCTGTAAGTTCTTCCTGTACAACTTTAATTACTTGTTGTCCAGGTGTCAAACTTTTCATTACATCTTGTCCGACAGCACGTTCAGACACACGCTTCACAAAATCTTTTACTACTTTAAAGTTAACATCTGCTTCTAAAAGAGCTAGACGAACTTCTCTCATCATTTCTTTCACATCGGCTTCAGAAACTTTTCCTTTGCCGCGGATTTTTTGCATTGTCTGTTGAAGTCGGTCGGCTAATCCTTCAAATGCCATATTGCCGCCCTCCTAATCTAATTTTTCGATAGCTTCAACAACTTGTTTCATTTCTTCATTCACATGCTCTTCTTCGCTGATTAGCTGTTTTAGCTTTGCAACAAGTCGCTGTCGCTCTTGAAACTTTTGAAGTAATACTAATTTTTCTTCATATTCTTCAAGCATCGCTTCAGTCCGTTTAATGTTATCATACACGGCTTGGCGACTTACATCAAATTCTTCCGCAATTTCACCAAGAGATAAATCATCTAGATAATAAAGCGACATATAACTTCTTTGTTTTTGCGTTAACAACGATTGATAAAAATCAAATAAATAGTTCATTCTCGTTGTTTTTTCGAGCATGTTGGATCATCCTTTGTTAAGTGATTTCCCTTTACATGAATTAGTTTACATGGAGTCCAAAAGAGTGTCAAGTTTTTTTCTTAACATCATATATTTTTATAGAAAAAGAAGCGGAAATACCGCTTCTTTCGCTTATGCTTCTTCTGTTTCTACTAAGTTCGCAAATAAACCATACACATATTGTTCTGGATCAAACTGCTGCAAGTCATCCATTTGCTCTCCTAATCCAACAAACTTCACCGGTACATCCATTTCGTTACGAATCGCTAATACAATACCACCTTTAGCAGTTCCATCTAACTTCGTTAAAACAATACCAGTTACATTCGTTGCTTCACGGAATGTTTTCGCTTGGCTTAAACCGTTTTGTCCTGTTGTTGCATCAATAACAAGCAATAC
This sequence comes from Bacillus sp. FSL K6-1218, assembly GCF_038006445.1. Lineage (NCBI taxonomy): Bacteria > Bacillati > Bacillota > Bacilli > Caryophanales > Bacillaceae > Bacillus > Bacillus sp. FSL K6-1218. Next base: position 3,923,532 of record NZ_JBBOVE010000001.1, read on the forward strand.
TTCATGAGGAGCACCTGGTACTTCACGCTCAATTACACGCTTCACCTTCTCTAACTCTTTCATTAAGTTTACTTTATTTTGCAAGCGTCCTGCTGTGTCACATAGTAATACATCTACCTTACGTGCTTTTGCAGCTTGTACAGCGTCATACATAACCGCCGCTGGATCAGATCCAGATCCTTGTTTAATCACTTCTACACCAACGCGATCGCCCCATACTTCTAATTGTTCAATCGCCCCAGCACGGAATGTGTCTCCTGCCGCCAATAGGACTGACTTACCTTCTGATTTAAACTTATGCGCCAGTTTACCAATTGTCGTCGTTTTTCCTACACCGTTAACACCAACAAATAAAACAACCGTTAATTGGTCTTCTTGCATATTAATTTCGTTACTAAAATCGCTGTCACCTTTGTAAATTCCTACTAGTTTTTCTGAAATAACAGCTTGTACTTCTTTTGGATCTTGAATGTTACGACGTTGTACTTCTTCTTTCAATTGATCAATTAATTCCATTACCGTTGCAACGCCAACGTCTGCACCGATTAAGATTTCTTCTAACTCTTCGAAGAAATCTTCGTCCACTTTACGGTAACGATACACTAAATCATTCACTTTATCCGCAAATGAATTTCTAGTTTTTTCTAATCCGTGTTTAAATTTCTCTGTAACTGTATCCGTTTGTTTTGAAATTTTTTCTTTTAGTTTTTTAAAAAAACTCATACTTTCCCATCCTTCCTATTCACTTGCAATAAGTTCTTCTCCGGCATCTAAACGCACCGAAACAAGTTTAGATACCCCTGATTCTTGCATTGTTACACCGTACAACACATCAGACTCTTCCATTGTACCTTTTCTATGTGTAATTACAATAAACTGCGTCTCATCACTGAATTTCTTTAAATACTGTGCAAAACGAGCTACATTGGCTTCATCAAGGGCCGCCTCTACCTCATCTAGTACACAGAACGGTACTGGGCGCACTTTTAAAATACCAAATAAAAGCGCAATTGCCGTTAAAGCACGCTCTCCGCCTGAAAGTAAACCTAAGTTCTGCAGTTTCTTCCCTGGCGGTTGTGCTACAATATCAATACCCGTATTTAGTAAATCCTCTGGATTAGTCATTACTAAATCCGCTCTTCCGCCTCCAAACAACTCAGAGAATACCGATTGAAACTCCATTCTAATGCCTTCAAACGTAGTAAAAAAGCGTTTTTTCATTTCTTCATCCATTTCGGTAATAAGCTGGTGCAATGTCGTTTTCGCTTCTTCTAGGTCGTCTCTCTGCTCTAGTAAGAATGTATGACGCTCCGCTACGCGTTCATATTCATCAATTGCCCCTAGGTTCACTGTACCTAACTCTTCTATGGATAATTTGATTAATTTTACTTTCTTACGCGCATCTTCTGCAGGCATTGTCATTGTATATTTTAGTTTTGCCGCTTCAAATGAAATCGTATATGTTTCACGTAAATGTTGTAATCTATTTTCCAACTCTACATCAAGTCGGTTTATTTTCACTTCTTGATCTTTCAACATTTCAATAATATATTTATGTTTACCTGTCGTTTCTTTCAAATTACGCTCTAAATGTTCTACTCTCTCTTGCAACGAGACACGTTGTTCGCGACGAGAGCGAATTAATTCTGAAGTTTGATTACGATCATACGCTTTCTTTTCAATCATATTCGTAATTTGCTCTTCACCACTTGAATTAGATGTCATTTCTTGTTTTAAGAAAGCTAAATCCTCTTTCGTTTTTACAAGTGTCGCATCCGTTTCTTCTTTTTCCTTCGTAAATCGTTCAACTTTTTCTTTTTGATTAGATAAGCGTTGTTGCTTTTCAGCTGCCAGCACTTTTAACTCAGTCATTTCTTGTTGAACTTTTTCTTTTGAAGAATGTTGCTCACTTTTTTGTTTTGTTAAAGCTACAATTTTACTATCTAACTCTGTGATATCAGCTTGAAGATTCGTTAAAGTCCCTTCTAACGCCTCTTTACGCCCTTGTATTTTTACTCGATCTTGTAAAAAACCTTCAATCTCTAAATCATAAATAGACAAGCGGTCATTAATACGATGTTCTTCTAATTCTAAACGATTAATCTCTTCTCTTAATTTCTGCTCATCTACACGCTCCGCTTCTACAGTTTGCCTTAGTTCGCGTATTTTCACTTCTTTTTCTTGAATCTCTTGTTTTACTGCTTTAACAAAGTTTTCTAACTTCGTTGTTTTTTCTTCCATATCAGTTAACTTGCGAGTCCACTCTTCCAGTTCACGTTGGCGTCCTAATAAAGAAGATTTCGCTTGTTTTACCGCTCCACCAGTCATAGAACCGCCAGGATTCACTACGTCACCTTCGATTGTTACAATGCGATAACGGTATTGCAGTTGTTTCGCCAACTCATTTGCTCCGCGTAAATCTTTCGCAACAATAACAGTACCTAATAAATTTGAAACTACATTTTCATATTTATTATTGTACTGCACAAGTTCTGCCGCCACACCTACAAACGATGGGTGTTGATTTACAATGCGTAATTGCTCAAATGATAACGACCTGCTTTTAATAACAGCTTGCGGTAAAAACGTTGCACGCCCATGTTTATTTTGCTTTAAAAATGCAATTGCATTACGAGCATGTTCCTCTGTTTGTACAACAATGTGCTGCATCGCTGCACCTAGAGCGATTTCCATTGCAACTTCGTATTCTTTAGGTACCTTTAACAGTTCCGCAACAGCACCCTCGATACCTTGCAACCTATTTTCTCTAGCTTTCAATACTTCACGTACACCTTGATAGAAACCAGAATAATCTTCTTGCATCTCTTCAAGCATTTCTTTTCGAGAACGTGCCTGTTGCACAAATTGATATGCTTGATACAGTTTTGTTTCATTTTCACTATACTGCGTCTTACATTTCCCGAGCGCCGCTTCTGTCTTCTGTATGTTTGAGAGGATGCCAGCTACTTTTTCTTTCACTTGTTCGTAATTTTCTACAAGTTTCGTCTTTTTCGCTGTAATTTCCATACGCATTTCTACATATTTCGCATTCTCTTCATCCAGCCGCTCGTTTTTAGACGTTTGCTGTTTAGATTGTTCTTCAATCATAGATAATTCATTACGATGACTGGCTTGTTGATTTAAAAGTTCAATATAGTCACCTTTTAAATTCTCAATTTGTTCCTCTAAATTGTCAGCAAAAGTAGCAAGCAGTTGCTCATTATCATGCAATTTTTGCTCTAACTCTTTTACTTGATTCACAAATTGCATTAAAGCTTCTGTACTTGACGCAATTTCACCATCGTAACTTTTAGCTTTCTCTGTTAATTCAACAATTAACTGCTCAAGTTGCGCACAATGCGTCGTAGCATTTTGCTTTCTCTCTTTTAACAACTCGCGCTGCCCTTCTAGTTTTTCTAGCTCTTTACTAGAAAGAAGAAGTACTTCTTGCAACGAATCTACAGACTCATCTACCGCTTGTAATTGTCCTCGTAATTCCTCAAGCTCTTCTTCACTTTTTTGTAAATCCGTTGACATTTTAGCTTCTTCGTCTTTATTATGCCCAAACTGATTTCGAAGCGCTTCCCATTTCTCATGCAATTCTTCAATTTCATGTACAATAAGCGCAGCTTCTACTTTCTCTAATTCTTCTTTATTCTCAAGATAATCTTTCGCAATAGAAGCTTGTCTTTCTAAAGGTTCTACTTGACTACTTAATTCATGAATTATATCTTGTACACGATTTAAGTTTTCTTGTGTTTCTGCTAATTTCCCTTCAGCTTTCTTTTTGCGAAGTTTGTATTTTAGTACGCCTGCCGCTTCTTCAAATACACCTCGACGCTCTTCTGACTTACTACTTAAAATCTCTTCCACTTTCCCCTGGCTAATAATTGAAAAAGCTTCTCTTCCCATACCAGAGTCCATAAATAAATCGATAATATCTTTCAATCTACATGATTGTTTATTAATATAAAAATCACTATCACCTGAACGAGATACACGACGTGTTACACACACCTCATTGTATTCAATTGGTAAACGTTGATCTTCATTATTTAAAGTTATTGTTACTTCAGCAACATTAACCGCTCTCCTCGTATCACTGCCGGCAAAAATAATATCCTCCATCTTTGCACCACGTAATGATTTTGCAGATTGTTCACCAAGTACCCAGCGAATCGCATCAGTAATATTACTTTTCCCGCTTCCATTAGGTCCTACTACAGAAGTTACACCTGGGACAAAATCAACAGATACACGCTCAGCAAAAGACTTAAATCCTGCTATTTCTAATCTTTTTAAAAACACGAAAGGCCTTCCTCCTATTCTCCGTTGCTATAACTGTTATCTATAAAAAAACGAGCTATCATACGGATTTCCCTTCCTTTTATTCACAAACAAAAAGAAAGTTTCATTTTATGCATAAGGAATCCCCCTCATTCAAAGGGGGATTCCTTATAGTTGTTCTTTTAATTTTTTCAATGCTTCTGCTGCAGCTTGTTGCTCTGCTTCTTTTTTCGACTTACCACTACCAAGACCTAAAGCTACGTTATTTAACGTAACACGTGACACAAATTCTCGATTGTGAGCTGGTCCTTTTTCTTGCAAAATTTGATACTCAACATTGCCACTACCATCACGCTGAATCAATTCTTGTAACTGACTCTTATAATCCATCACATGAGAAAAAGCACCCTCATTAATTTTCGGATATACAATTTCTTTTAAGAATTCCCAAACTGTTTCTAACCCTTGATCAAGATAAAGGGCACCAATAAACGCTTCAAAGACATCCGCTAATAAAGCTGGTCGTTCACGTCCACCTGTCATTTCTTCACCTTTTCCTAATAAAACAAGGCTACCAAATGACAATTCGTTCGCAAAACGAACAAGAGATGGCTCACATACAATAGCTGCACGTAGTTTTGTTAACTCTCCTTCGCTCATTGTCGGATATTTTTGAAACAGATACTGCGATACAGTAAGTTCCAATACTGCATCTCCAAGAAATTCAAGACGCTCATTATCTTCATGCGGTTTTTTTCGATGCTCATTCACATACGATGAATGCGTAAATGCTTGAATCAATAATTTTTCATCTGTAAACGTAATACCTATCTTTTCTTGAAACACTTTAAATGCTTCACGATATTTTGTTTCGTATTTTTTTTCTCTATATTTTCGGTACGGCATAGGTCCCTCCAGATATAAGCCAGAAAGCCCCGCTAAAAAACGGGACTTCACTTAAGCATTATAGATGACTCTCTATGTAAGTCACAGCATCGCCAACAGTAGCAATCTTTTCAGCATCTTCATCAGAAATTTCCATTTCGAATTCATCTTCTAATTGCATTACAAGTTCTACTACATCTAGGGAGTCTGCTCCTAAATCTTCCTTGAAGCTTGCAGCTGGTACTACCTCAGTCTCTTCTACTCCTAAACGATCAACGATGATTTTTGTTACGCGCTCTAAAACATCTGCCATTCCATTCACCTCCCCTCAAATATTATATTAAATATTGACCAAAAAAACTAGGTGAAATCGATTCTTTTATTACATTACCATACCGCCATCAACATTTAACGTTTGACCTGTAACATATTTGCTTTGATCAGAAGCAAAAAACGTTACAGCATTCGCGATATCTTGCGCTTCACCAAATTGAGCAGCTGGAATAACTTTTAACATTTCGGCTTTAATATTCTCATCTAGTACATCCGTCATATCAGTCGCAATAAAGCCCGGCGCAATTGCATTCACTGTAATATTTCGACTTGCTAACTCTTTTGCAGATGTTTTTGTTAATCCAATAACACCCGCTTTAGCAGCAACATAATTAGCTTGCCCTGGGTTTCCTATAACACCAACAACCGAAGCGATATTTATAATTCTACCATGACGTTGACGCATCATATAGCGAGATACTGCTTTTGTACATAAGAATACACCTTTTAAGTTTGTATTAATAACTGTATCCCATTCTTCTTCTTTCATACGCATTAATAAATTATCTTTTGTTACACCAGCATTATTTACAAGAATATCAACTTGTCCAAATGTATCTACTGTTTGTTTCACCATATTTGTAACATCATCAGCATTTGCAACATCTGCTCTTACCGCAATTGCATCAGAACCTAATTTCTTAATTTCATCTACTACTTCATTTGCTTTTTGTTCATTACCTGCATAATTTACTACTACATTTGCCCCTTGTTTCGCTAAATCGATCGCAATCGCGCGACCAATTCCACGTGAAGCGCCAGTTACTAATGCTACCTTCCCTTTTAACATCAGTTTTCTCCTCTCAAATTTGAAATGGTATCTTTTAATGTCTCTTCATCATATATCGCATATGCTTTCACTGATGAATCAATTGACTTCATAAGTCCAGCAAGTACTTTTCCAGGTCCAATTTCAATAAATGTATCTACTCCCTGCTTCACCATACATTCAATAGACGGGTACCATAATACAGGCGAATAAAGCTGTTCGATTAACTTTTCTTGAATGTCTGCACCACGTGTAATAACATCCGCCGTAACATTTGCAATAACAGGAATATTCGTGTCATGAATTGTAATTTCATTTAAAACACTTTGGAACTTCTCAGCTGCCGGCTTCATAAGTGAAGAATGGAAAGGTCCACTTACTTTTAGTGGAATTGCTCTCTTTGCACCATTTTCTTTCGCTCTTTGAGAAGCAACCTCTACACCTTGCTTCGTTCCAGAAATTACAATTTGCTTCGTACTATTCATATTAGCGATTTGCACTGCATATCCTTCACTTGTTACTTCTTCTGTAACTTGTTTCAGCATATCTAGGTCAGCACCTAATATAGCTGCCATCGCACCTTCCCCGTCTGGAACAGCTTCTTCCATATATTCGCCACGTTTCCTTACAGCATATACAGCATCTTCAAAAGTTAATGCACCAGCTGCTACAAGAGCGCTATATTCACCTAAACTATGACCAGCGACAAAGTTAGGTGTAATGTCATACTCTTTCAAAGCTGTCAAAATAGCAAAACTCGTCGTTAATAATGCAGGCTGAGCATTTGTTGTTAATGTAAGCTTTTCCTGCGGTCCTTCAAAAATCACTTCTGAAAGTGAATCTTGCAACACCTCATCTGCTTTTGCAAACACTTTTGCAACCTCTTTATTATTCTCTGCTAATTTTTTACCCATTCCAACTGCCTGTGAACCTTGGCCCGGAAAAAGAAATGCTATTTTTCCCATTTCAAATCCTCCTCTTATTGGAGTGACTCTTTCTCCATTACGCTTGAAATCGTAGGAATTACTTCTTTCGCTACCATTTCTCTCGTTTGACGAATCGCACTAAATATCGACTGGTCATTAGAAGAACCGTGAGCCTTAATGACAGGTGCTTTCAATCCAAATAATGCAGCTCCCCCATACTCCGAATAATCCATTTTATCTTTTAATACCATAAGTTTTGGCTTTAATACCGCCGCTGCTAATTTGCTCGTAAACGAACTCATTAGTTGTTCTTTCAACATAGAGAATAGCGCAAGTGCTGTTCCCTCTAATGATTTCAACGCTACATTCCCTGTAAAACCATCACATACAACAACATCTGCTACACCTTGCAATAAATCTCTCGATTCAACGTTCCCAACGAAATTAATTGGCGCATCCTTAAGCATTGCAAATACTTGCTTTGAAAGCTCGTTTCCTTTTCCATCCTCTGTTCCAACGTTTAATAGTCCAACACGAGGATTTTCAATTCCTCTTACCTTCTCAGCATAAATAGATCCCATTACTGCATATTGATATAAATGAATTGGTTTTGCATCAACATTTGCTCCAACATCTAACATAACAAAACCTTTTCCATCTACAGTTGGCATTGTAGGCGATAAAGCTGGTCGCTCAATTCCTTCCATACGACCGACAACAAATAATCCAGCTGCCATTAAAGCTCCTGTACTACCTGCGGATATACAAGCATCTGCTTCTCCATCCTTTACTTGCTGTGCCGCAAGTACCATTGAAGCTTGTTTTTTTCGACGAACCGCTCTTACTGGTTCCTCTGTCGATTCTATTTTTTCGTCTGTATGAAGAATCGTAATTCGTTCATCACTCGTTAAGTATTGACGAATTTCCTCTTCTTTCCCTACTAACGTAATATGTAAATCAGAATATTCCTTAATAGCTTTCATTGCCCCTAATACTACAGCCTTTGGAGCGTGATCTCCGCCCATTGCATCTATTGCGATTTTCATAAGTTGTTACCTTCCTCACTATAATTACTAGATCGATACATTTCAAAAGTGCCTGTAAAAACAAGTTCTTCTCCAACGAAGCTACGCACTTTGACAACCGTCCGTCCCTTATCATTCTCTACGTCTTCAACGCGCGCTTTTGCAACAACACGCTCTCCTAATTTTACAGGGCGAATGTATCGAATGGTAGACTTTGCAGTTAAAGCTAATTCTTCATCAATAACCGCAACAGCTAGTGAGTTTGCTTGCGCAAACAGATGATGCCCACGGGCGATTTGATTTCTTTTAAATACATGTTCTACCTTTACTTCAAAGATAGAAATTGCATGTCTATCTAATTCAATATCAATAATTTCACCGACAACCTCTTCTAACGGTAAAGATTTCACATCTTCTTCATGTTGCTTTGTAGCTACATGTTTAATTCTCTCTCTTAATTCAGGAATAGACAATTCCATACGATCCAGTCGTACTGTTTGTATACTCACTTGAAATTTTTCCGCTAAATCTTCATCCGTAATAAAAGGATTTGATTCGATTGTTTGTTGTAATAATTCTTGTCTTTCTTTTTTACTTCTTCTTTTCTTCATACCGCACCATCCATTTTTATGACTAGGTACTAACAGTAGTATATAATCATTGAAAGTAGAATGCAACAATTTTTTTGTTGACTCCCTTTAATCGAGCTTCTCTCCTTGGAACACACCTGTCCCATCAAGATACGTACGCAAAGCAGCGTATTGATCATTGTGCCAAAATGCTTCTGACTCTACTAGTATCGCCGCATCTTGCCTTGCTGTTTCTAACGCTCGATAATCGTGTACCATGTCAGCAACCTTAAATTCTGGTAAGCCACTTTGCTTACTCCCAAAGAAATCTCCAGGACCTCGTAATTCTAAATCTTTTTCAGACAATACAAATCCATCATTTGTTTCAGTCATTATGCGCATTCTTTCTTTTCCTGTTTCTGATTTAGGGTCTGCTATTAATAAACAATATGATTGTTCACTACCACGCCCGACACGCCCTCTAAGCTGATGAAGCTGCGATAAACCGAAACGTTCTGCATCATAAATAACCATCACAGTCGCATTCGGTACGTTCACACCAACCTCAACAACTGTTGTCGATACAAGAATTTGCACTTTATTTTCACTAAACTGTCCCATTATCTCTTCTTTTTCCTGAGACGATAATCTCCCATGCATCAATCCAACTTGGCATTTCCCTTGGTAATGATGCGTCAGCATACTATGTAAGTCGATAGCATTTTGCACATCAAGTTTCTCAGATTCTTCAATTAGAGGACAAATAACGTATGCCTGTCTTCCTTTTTTTATCTCCTTCTCAACAAAACCGAGGACGCGATCTAACATATCATGTTTTGCCCAGTATGTTTCAATCACCTTTCTACCTGCTGGCATCTCATCGATTATTGAAACATCCATCTCTCCAAATGCAGTAATTGCAAGCGTACGCGGAATTGGTGTCGCTGTCATAAATAATACATCTGGACTTTCACCTTTCTCCCGTAAAACTCGGCGCTGCGCTACACCAAATCGATGCTGTTCATCTGTAATAACGAGACCCAACCTATGAAATATAACTTCATCTTGAATTAAAGCGTGCGTTCCAACAAGAATATCTATTTCTCCTTGTTCTAACTTCGCTAAAATTTCTCGGCGTCTCGCACCTTTAACAGAACTTGTTAGCAGTTCCACCTTCATACCAAAATGCGAAAACGTTTCAGCAAGCGACTGATAATGTTGCTCAGCTAAAATTTCTGTAGGAACCATTAAAGCACCTTGATAATGAGCTAATTTCGATGCATAAAGACCAATCGCAGCAACAACTGTTTTCCCAGAACCAACGTCACCTTGCAATAGTCGGTTCATCCGATAAGGAGATGTCATATCTTTTAAAATTTCATTTACAACTCGGCGCTGCGCACCCGTTAATGGAAACGGCAGTGCATCGATAAATTCTTGTAATTCTACTGACGGAATCTCTTTCTTCGTCCCTTTTGAATTTTCCCTCTCCATTTTCCTCAGCGTTTGCATTTTCAGCTGAAATAAGAAAAATTCCTCATATACAAAACGGCGACGCGCTTGCTTTAAATCTTCCTGTCCTACCGGAAAATGCAAGGCCCTAAGTGCTTCATATCTTGGTAATAATTTATATCGGCCTAACAAACCATCCGGTAACACTTCGACTATAGAATCTCCATATTCCTTTAACGCTTGAGCAATAAAACGACGCATCTGTTTTACTGTAAGTTTCCCCTTTACTGAATAAACAGGCTCCACTTCTTGTTGACGTACAACCGGCCCAAAATGAAGCTCTGATACAGCAATTGTTTGACGATGTTGATCCCACTTACCAGTAATCGTTACCGTTTCATCTAACGTTAATTTTTGCTTATAGTAAGGCCTATTAAAACATACCGCCGTAATTAAATAACGACCGACGAGAACACGAACTGTTAGACGCGATTTCTTTTTACCATAATATTGCAGCAAAGGAGCACTATGAACCTTCCCCTCAACCGTTACACGTTCATCATGCTTTACTTCAGCAAGATCTTTCATCGCATAATCTTCATAACGGTACGGAAAATGTTCTAATAGATGAGAAACTGTATAAATCCCCATCTCATGTAGTAACTCAGATGTTTCTCCTCCGATCCCCTTTACATCCGTAACAGGAACTTGTACAACATCATTCAAGATTCTCACACCCCGTCACATTATTTTCTTTATTGCATTCTATTTGAGTATCAATTAGCATCTGTAATCGCTCTCTTTCACCTTCTATATTCTATCATAGGCATTCTAAGAGAAACTACTCAAATCCCTTATATAAAACAAGTAAAAAAGAGCCTCACTATTAGCAGCAAGGCTCTTTTCTCTCTTCAATATGCTAGCCTTTTGAATAAAAACTAGTAATAAACTTCATATTACTACTTCTTATCCATTAGCAAGTAAGTAATTCATTTATTTTCAAAACGAATCTTATCTTATTCTACAGAGAAGATGAAAGAATACACTGGTTGGTTTCCAGCATGCACTTCTACTTCTGCATCTTCAAATTTCTCTTCTACAAATTCAACTAGCTCAGCTACTTCTTCGTCAGTTGCATCTTCACCTTGTAGAATCGTTACGATTTCAGAATCTTCATCAATAAGCGCTTCTAGTAATTGCTTCGCAGCTCCTACTTTTTCAGCATTTGTAGATACAATTTTCCCATCTGCAATACACATGAAGTCGTCTTTTTGAATTGCTACACCATCAATTTCCGTATCACGTACAGCATACGTAATTTGACCTGTTTTCACATGAGATAAAGCTTCTTGCATGTTTTCTTCATTCTCTTCTAACGTTCCAACTGGATTAAATGCTAACATTGCCGCCATACCTTGAGGAACCGTTTTCGAACGAACAACAATAACTTCTTGATCTACAACTGATGCCGCTTGTTCTGCTGCCATTACAATATTTCCGTTATTCGGTAAAATAATGATTTTTTCAGCATTCGCTTCTTCAATTGCCTTCACGATATCCTCCGTACTTGGATTCATCGTTTGACCACCTTCGATAACTTTCGTTGCGCCGATGCTCTCAAATAAAGTTTTAATACCAGACCCCATAGCTACAGTTACGATACCATATGGTTGTTTTTCTTTCGATTGAGCTGGTTGTTCAGGAACCATAGTAGGTTCATCTAATAAAGCAGTATGCTGTTCACGCATATTTTCTACTTTTATCTTAATTAAACTACCGTATTTTTGCCCGTAGTTCATAGCGTCTCCAGGATGTTCTGCGTGGATATGAACTTTTACAATTTCATCATCAGACACAACTAGTAGAGAATCACCATATACACTAATATCTTCACGGAATTTTTGTTCAGAGAAATTATGCTCTTTCACCTTTTCAGCCTCTAATTTCACCATGAACTCCGTACAATATCCATACTTAATATCTTCTGTACTCAATTGGCTTTGTACACTACGGTGATGTTCTGCGCGTACCATCTCATTCATAGATGGTTGCGTCGGTGCATCAGAAGAAATCGTTTCTCCTTTTAAGTCAGCTAAAAATCCTTCGTATACCACTACAAGACCTTTACCACCGCTATCTACAACGCCAACTTGTTTTAATACAGGTAATAAATCTGGCGTACGATTTAACGATGCGTTTGCTTCTTTCACAACGTCTTCCATAAACAAAACAAAGTCGCGCTGTTTTTTCGCAACTGTTACTGCATATTTACCCGTCTCTCTTGCAACCGTTAAAATCGTTCCTTCAATCGGTTTCATAACCGCTTTATAAGCCGCCTCTACTCCAGCTTCTAGTGCTGCAGCAAAATCAACTGTTGTTAACTCTTCTTTTTGTTCAATGGATTTAGAAAAACCACGGAACAACTGAGATAGAATAACTCCAGAGTTACCACGAGCTCCCATTAATAATCCTTTGGCTAAACTTACACCGACTTTACCAGCATGCTGTGAAGGGTTTGCTTTCACTTCACGCGCACCTGAAGTCATAGATAAGTTCATGTTTGTACCGGTATCGCCATCTGGAACTGGAAATACGTTTAATGCATCAACAAGCTGAACATTGTTTGTTAAATTATTCGCTCCTTGCATGATCATTTGTGATAAACGTTTTCCATCAATTTTTTGAATTGACACAGATTTTCCTCCTTAATGCACATTACAAGTTTATTACTTTAACTCCTTGTACGTAGATGTTTACAGAATCTACTGCTAGTCCTACAGTTTGATCTAATGTATATTTCACTTTCGTTTGCACATTATGTGCCACTTCTGAAATTTTCGTACCATAGCTCACAATAATATACATATCAATATGTACTTCATTTTCATCTTTACGAACAATAACACCTCTAGTGAAGTTTTCTTTTCGTAAAATGTCTGTTAATCCATCTTTTAACTGATTTTTTGATGCCATACCTACGATACCGTAGCAATCTACCGCGGCACCTCCAGCAATTGTTGCAATTACATCTGTACTAATATCAATTTGACCGTACTTCGTTTTAATTTCAATTGACATCTCGTTTCCCCCTTCATAAATGGTGAAAGTGAGCTAGACTACTTTAGTTACTATCATATAATCTTTTTAAAGAAAATTCCATCGTTCTTTCTTTTCACTCTCATATTTTATGTTTTAAATTACACTTTTTTATGATGAGCAAAATAGTCCATTGTTATTATACAACATGTACCACTATAATATGTCAAGCAATTTTTGTGGATTTCAACTTTTCTTCATTGACATATAGTGTCAAGTAAATTTTCTTGATTTCTTTTTTCTACGGTGTTGCATTCTCTTTTTAGTTGTGTTAAATTATAGTAGTGTTTTTAGCATCGCATAAAAGACTAACATTGAAAAATTACGTATGGTAAGGTATCAAGGGAGGGAAATATAAATGGCTCGTGTTTGTGCTATTACTGGAAGAAAAGCTCGTTCTGGTAACTCTCGTTCTCACGCAATGAACGCTACAAAACGTAAGTGGGGCGCTAACCTTCAAAAAGTTCGCGTACGCATCGACGGAAAAGTTCAACGTGTTTACGTTTCTGCTAGAGCATTAAAATCTGGCAAAATCGAACGTGTTTAATAATAAAAAAAAGAGCCGATAGGCTCTTTTTTTACTATAACAATGGAAAAAGCACCGGTGATAGGTGCTTTTTTAATCTTTTTTGAAGGTATTTAACATTGCACGAACAATTCCACCAAGAAATTTAGGTAACTTAATTGTATAAAATCTCATGGTTTCCCTCCTAATCCCCATTACTCCACTTGGTCACTATATGATGTAAGGAGCAAAATTGTTTCTTCAATCAGTGCTTCTTATCAACATTAATATGCCAGAAGTAAATGAAAAAGTACCTTTTTCCTCAACGAGTTCGTTACTAATACAAAGTGTTGATCCCCACTCTATTGTTTTATTAGTAAGAGGATACTTAAAACCAAACAATGTAATCCCTTCCACTATTTCAGTAACTGGTACAAAAGATACATAAGGAAAATTTTTATTTTCTTCAATTATATGTGTACCCACTTTTTTAACTGTTATTTCATTTTTATTGTCCACAATACACATTTCTATCTCTACTTCTAACCCTTTTAAAAGCATCTGTATATTTGCCAAACCGTGATCAAGCCTTCCACCAGTAGCACCAAAAATACGAATTAGTGCCGGCTTCTGTTCTAATGCCCAGTTGATTGCAATTTCTAAATCCGTTTGATCTTTTTCCCGCGGAACAATATGTAATTCGTTCGTTTGCTGTCCCATCCATACTAATTCTTCTTCAGTAACTGAATCGTAATCTCCAAACGCAACAGCCGGGGTAATCCCTTTCTTTAATAGACGGTATACTCCCCTATCAACCGCTGCCCACACTACTTCCTCATTCTCATATCGAGCAAAATCTGCGCAATATTCCGAAGGTCCTCCTGCTAAAATATGAATAATCATTTTTTCTTCCCCTTCCATTGTAAAAAGGCAATCTGCCATTCGGTAGATTGCCTTTTTACATATTTTTACCCTATCCTATAAATACCTTACTAGGATAAAAGTTCATCACTACCCACGAATTACGCGAATTGCTTCACCGCGGTCTTTTTGATTGTATACTGCTGACCCAGCTACAAGTACATTTGCTCCAGCTTCCACACAAAGTCTTGCTGTTTCAGCATTTACACCACCATCAACTTCTATTTCTACCTCTAGATTGCGCTCTTTTACCATGTCTGCAACTTGTTTAATTTTCGGTAATACAGAATGGATAAACTTCTGTCCACCAAATCCAGGGTTTACTGTCATAAGTAATACCATATCTATATCTTCTAGTACATGCTCAATCACTGAAACTGGCGTATGCGGATTTAATACAACGCCCGCTTTAATGCCATGAGATTTAATTAACTGAATTGTACGATGTAGATGCGGACACGCCTCTACATGAACAGTAATAATATCTGCTCCCGCTTGTGCGAAAGTCGGGATATAGTTATCAGGATTTTCAATCATTAAATGTACATCTAATGGTAATGATGTAATCGGACGGATAGCTTCTACAATTAACGGTCCAATCGTAATATTTGGTACGAAATGTCCATCCATTACATCAACGTGAATGTAATCCGCTCCGCCCTTTTCTACATCTTTAATCTCTTCCCCTAATTTTGAAAAATCTGCTGATAAAATCGATGGTGCAATTTTAATCATAACTAATACCTCGGCTTTCTCTCTCTAATTTCTTCTACGAATTGTTTATAGTTCTTATAACGATATTCTGTAATCTTCCCTTCTTCAACCGCAGCTTTCACAGCACATTTCGGTTCAGAAAGATGTGTACACCCTCTAAATTTACAGTATTGACTCGCTTCTTTCAACTCTGGAAAACAATATGTAAGATCTTCTACTTCTATATCTATGAAATCTAGCGAACTAAAGCCAGGTGTATCTGCAACTAGCCCACTCCCAATTGCAATTAATTCTACGTGCCTTGTCGTATGCTTCCCGCGCCCTAAATGTGAGGAAATATCATTTGTTTTCAGTTCTAATTCTGGACGTAACACATTAAGCATTGAAGATTTCCCAACACCAGATTGACCTGCAACGACAGAAACACAATTTTCTAAGTATGGTTTTAATATATCAATACTTTCTGACGTATTGATAGAAGTAAATAACACATCATAACCCATCTCACGATAATCTTCCGCATAAGCTTCAACAGTTGCTTTCATCTTTTCATCCACTAAATCCATCTTGCTAATACAAATAATCGGCTTAATGTTATGATATTCAATCAGCACTAAAAATCGATCTAACAGTCCAGGATTAAAATCTGGTTCTACTGCAGAGAACACGAGGATCGCTTGATCAACATTAGCAATAGGAGGTCTAACAAGTTCATTTTTTCGATCAAACACTTCAAGCACATAACCTTCAGTTGGATTATCTGCCTGAAAAACAACTTGGTCTCCTACAAGTGGTGTAATTTTATTTTTTCTAAATACACCTCGCCCACGGCACTGCGTAACCCCTTCTTCATGCTGCACGTAATAAAACCCACTTAAAGCTTTTATAATTTTTCCTTCTGGCATAGAATTCTCCTTTTTTGTATAAGGTGATGCTGAATTTAAAAATGAATGGATTTAAATTTTTCAAATAACGATTTCAAAACCTACCCTATATACTTTCGCTAATATACATTAAATCTTCCATTAAATGCAAAAAAATATTTACAGCTGCATCACTTTACTAGCTTTTTGAATCATATATTTTTGCCTGCTATACCGTCCACTTTGTAGACAGCATAACAGGCAATAATAATAAGTAGATTTTCACTATTATTGAGTTGGATATGGTACTTCTTTGTCAATAATCGTGACTCCATCTCGTACAATTTTATAGTGTCCTTTTGAACCTTCTTGAATTACAAATTCTAAAGAAATAGTCGCTGATTCAGTAATTGTTCTCGTTTCAATTGGTCTATCCATTTTTTGCTGCATATCTTCTTTATAAATTTCTATTGTTTGCGGCTTTTTCTCACCTGTTACAGCAGGCTCATATGGGATAGAAATATTGTCCACTTTTACCGTTTTAGTCACTTTAGGCTTTGGACCATCAGAGATAATAATAGTTACTTTATCTCCCTCTTTTAATGGTGTACCTGGCTTTGGAAATTGAGAAATTACAAGTCCTTTTTCAACTGTATCTGAATGCTCTCGTTTTATATCCGAAGTTAGTTTTCTCTCATTCAAATAACCAGTTACACTATTTTCGGTCCACCCCGAAAAATCACCGGGTCTAATTTGATAAGGACCTTTACTTACCCAGATTTTCAGTTCTTGCTCCGCTTCTATAACCATTTGATCAGGCGTCGGGATTTGCTCTACGATTTCACCTTTCGGCTTATCATTTTCAATATAATTTACTGTAACTTGTTTATATTTTTCTTCTAACTCAGCCTTTACACTCTCAAAGTTTTGCCCTGTGAAATTCGCCATCTTACTTTTCTTTTTTCCACCTGATTGATAGATAGTAATTTTAGCGTTTTCTTTTACGACTCTTCCTGCTACAGGATCCGTTTTTATTACATCCCCAACCTCAACATCATCTGTATATACAATATTAGGCTCCGTCACCTCAAAGCCCTTTTCTACTAATGTATTTACAGCTGTCGTATATTTCATACCAGCCACGTCAGGAACTTTCACATCTTTCGGAATAAATAATCCTGGAATAACCGTAAGCGCTAATGTTATTCCTATTGCTAAAAATAAAAATGTTGAAATTAAAACTTTAAGCCACTTGTTACCCCGTTTTTTCTTCTTATCTAACTCAGCTGCTTCTGCTCTTATCGGTTCCTCCACCTTACTCCCTTTTAAAACAATCGTTTCATCACTTACATTTGCGAATAATTGTTCTTGTTGAATAATCGGAATCGCTTTCGTCGCTTCCATATCTTCCGGTATGTAAAATGGTTGCTCATTTATCCTCTCTGGATATAACGCAGTTTCAATATCTCGCTTCATCGCATTGGCAGACTGATATCGATGGAACGGATCTTTTGCAGTTGCCTTTAATATAATATTTTCAACACTTTGCGGAATATTTTCATTCCATCTTTTTGGTGATGGGATTTCACTTTGTAAATGTTTTAAAGCTATAGCAACAGCAGATTCGCCAGAAAACGGTTGTCTTCCTGTTAACAATTCAAACATAACTATTCCAAGAGAATAAATATCCGATTGTTTATTTGCTATCCCGCCACGTGCCTGTTCTGGTGATAAATAATGGACTGAACCGAGTACTGAATTTGTATGTGTAATTGTTGTTGCACTTGTAGCTGTCGCAATTCCAAAATCTGTTACTTTTATTATTCCATCAGCTCGAATTAAAATATTGTGCGGCTTTATATCACGATGCACAATTTCAAAATGATGGGCGTGTGCCATGGCGGATGTTAACTGCTCCATAATATCAAGAGCTTCTCCTATAGGTAACATACCTCGCTCAATTATGTATTGCTTCAATGTTTGCCCAGGTACATATTCCATGACAAGATAATATATACCATCTTCTTCTCCGACATCATACATATTCACAATATTTGGATGCGACAACGTTGTAACAGACTGCGCTTCTCGATGGAAACGTTTAATAAACTCTTCGTTATTTGAGTAGTCGAGTCTTAATATTTTTACCGCTACATCTCGGCCAAGTATATCATCATGAGCTAAATATACATTGGCCATTCCGCCACCACCTATCATTTTCAGCAGCTTATAACGGTCATTTAAGCGTTTTCCAATCAGCACGTTGCACTTCACCTACTTTCGTTTGTCGAACCCGCATAATCAATAAGAACAAGTGTGATATTATCTTCTCCACCGCGATCATTCGCCAATTGAATGAGACGCTGCCCTTTACCTTCAAGCTGTTCATTTAACTGTAAAATTTGTTGCATATCACCTATAGAAACTTTGTTTGATAACCCATCAGAGCAAAGAAGCAACTGATCATCTTCCTCAAGCACCAACGTTTTTACATCTAATCCAACTTTTTCTTCTGTTCCTAATGCTCTTAATAACACATTCTTTTTCGGATGATACTCTGCATCTTCCTTTGAAATTTCACCATGTCTCACAAGCTCATTTACAAGCGAATGATCTTCCGTTACAAGCGTCATTTCTCCTTCTGATACCATATAGCAACGACTATCTCCTATATGCCCTATTGTCACAAAACTTGGTGTACAAACAGCTATTATAAGCGTTGTTCCCATACCATTACATTCTACATTTTGCTGAGCGTATTCATATATACGCTCATTAATAATCCCAACACTAGTATGTAACCATTGTTCTACTTTTTTCGGTTCATTCATATTATGCGTTTGCTTCCAATAATCATGGAATAATTGGATGGTCATCGAGCTAGCTACATCACCAGCTCGATGACCTCCCATTCCATCTGCGACTACCGCTAAAACATTTCCATCTAAATTGTGAAAAACTCCTGCACTATCTTCATTATGTTGACGAACTTTTCCTTTATCCGATAGAAATACGGCTTTCATCTCGTCACCTCGTCTCTTCTTTGCGCTCCTTCGCACGCAACTGACCGCAGGCTGCATCAATATCATGACCTTGTTCACGGCGAATCGTTACATTCACTCCACGATCTTTTAACGTTTTCTCGAACAAGAAAATTTGCTCACGTGGTGTACGTACATAATCACGTTCAGGTACGTAGTTTACCGGGATTAAGTTTACATGACATTTTACACCTTTTAAGAGCGCAGCAAGCTCTTCAGCGTGCTCAACTTGGTCATTTTCTCCTCCAAATAATCCATATTCAAAAGTAATACGGCGCCCTGTTCTATTTACATAGTATTTAATAGCTTCCATTAAATCCGGTAATTTATAAGCACGGTTAATCGGCATTAATTTTGAACGTAATTCTGAGTTCGGAGCATGCAATGAAATCGCAAAATTAATTTGTAGATCTTCTTCAGCAAACTTATAAATTTTCGGGATAATTCCACTCGTCGAAACAGTCATATGTCTAGCACCAATATGAAGTCCTTTTTCATGGTTAGTGATACGTAAGAATCCCATTAAATTATCGTAATTATCAAATGGTTCTCCAATTCCCATAACAACAAGAGAACTTACACGTTCTTCCGTTTCATCAAGCGCACGCTGAACTTCTACTACTTGCGCTACGATTTCTCCAGCTTCTAGGTTTCGTTTTAGTCCACCAAGCGTCGAAGCACAGAACGTACATCCAATACGACAACCAACTTGCGTTGTTACACAAATGGAATTTCCATATTCATGTCGCATTAATACCGTTTCAATAGAATACCCGTCATATAATTGGAATAAGAATTTAATCGTTCCATCCGAAGACGTTTGTTTTACTAACGTGTTTAAAGTAGTAATATCAAAGGAATTCGACAATTTATCACGCAATCCTTTAGAAAGGTTTGACATATCCTCATAATTTTTTACACGTTTTTTATATAGCCAGTCAAAAATTTGTCCAGCGCGGAACTTCGGTTCTCCTTGTTCCTTTAACCAATCTTGCATTTCATGAATTTGTAAAGAGTAAATTGATGGTTTCTTCGTTTCTACATTTTTCTTTTGTTTTCTTACAGTCGTTTCCATGATGCTACACCTTCTTCCTTAAACAAGCAATATAAAAGCCATCCGTTGCAAAATAATGTGGTAAAATTTGTACTTGACCTTCATTAATATACGGACTTAATTTTTCTGGCATACGTTCTTTTATCGTGGTATCCCATTCAAATTCAGGATGTTCTTTTAAAAATTTATCTATTACTTGTTCATTTTCTATTTTCTCAATTGTGCACGTACTATAAACAAGACGACCGCCTTGTTTTAATAATGGTGCTATTTTTTCTAGTATCGCAAGTTGAATCGTCGATAATCTTTCACTATCGCCCTTATCTTTTCCTAACTTAATATCCGGCTTACGTCTAATTACACCAAATCCAGAACACGGTGCATCTACCAATATTTTATCAAACGTTTCATTTGAAAAGTGCTCTTGCACTTTTCTAGCATCTAGCGCTTTTGTTTCGACATTTTCTAGCCCAAGTCGCTCTGCTTGCTGTTTAATTAAACGTACTTTGTGTGCATGTAAATCAAGGGACATTACTTTACCAGTTCCCTTTAAACGCTCAGCTATATGCGTAGTTTTACCACCAGGAGCCGCACAACTATCAAGAACTGCCTCTCCCTCATTTGGTTCTAAAGCGCGTGCTACAAGCATAGAACTTTCATCTTGAATAGAAAGAAATCCTTTTTTAAACGCTTCTGTATGCGCTACATTTCCTCTTTCAATCTGAATTGCATCATCTGACAAGTCACCACGTTTTGCTTCTATACCTTCACTTGCCAACAACTCAATCGCTTCTTCTACCGTTACCTTATCAACATTCACACGTGCTGTAGGTACAGGAGGTAACATGTTTACTTCACACATTTTCTCTGCAGTTTCTAAGCCATATGCAGAAGTCCACTCTTGTACAAGCCAAACTGGATGACTCGTCGCAATTGCAAGACGTTCTACTGGATCCTTGATTTCATCTACAGAAGGTACACCTTCTCTCTGAATCGAACGTAATACACCGTTCACCATACCAGCAATTCCTTTATGCCCGCGACGCTTTGCAATCTCAACTGCTTCATGAATAGCCGCTCTTTCTGGCACTCGGTCTAAATAAATCATTTGATATAAAGATAAGCGAAGCAATACTCTTACCCACGCCTCAACTTTCTTTTTTAAAAAAGGCTGTAAATAATAATCCAATGTGTCACGACGTTGAATCGTTCCATATACAATTTCAGTTAATAAACCAATATCTTTTCTATCAATTGCACTTTTTTCAATTAGATTATTTAAAAGTAAGTTGCTATATGCACCACTTTTTTCCACTTGAATTAAACCATCAAGAGCTAATTCACGAACATTTTGTCTCATGCATTTTCTCCTAACTTCGTTCCAATTTCAGGTTTTGTTCCACGTAAAAATTGTGAACAACTCATACGCTTTTTACCAGAAGGTTGCAATTCAGTAATTTTAACACCTGTTTCATTACTAGTCGCTACAACAAAACCATCTTCTTCGATTGCAACAATCGTACCTGCTTCAGCCGGTTCAGTTACAGGTACTTTTTCTCCCCACCATACTTTAACAACTTGTCCTGCTAAAGTTGTATAAGCAACTGGCCATGGACTCAATCCGCGAATGTGATTGTATACTTCTTCACCTGTTTTTGTCCAATCAATTTTCTCTTGCTCACGTTTTATATTGTACGCAAACGTTACTTCTTCTTCGTTTTGCTTAATCGGTTCTAGCTTACCTTGAATTAATAAAGGTACTGTTTTAGATAGAAGGTGTGCTCCTGCTTCACTTAATTTATCAAATAATAAGCCTGTCGTTTCACGCTCTTCAATTTCCACTTCCACTTGTGTTAAGATATCACCAGCATCCAATTTTTCTACCATATACATAATTGTAATACCTGTTTTTTCTTTACCTTCCATAATTGCATAATGAATTGGTGCACCACCACGAAGTTCAGGAAGTAAAGAAGCGTGGACATTAATACATCCATACTTTGGTGCTTCTAAAATTTCATTTGGTACAATCTGACCAAATGCAGCTGTTACAATTAAATCTGGCTCTAATGCCAATACTTTTTCATATTCATCTTTTTCACGAATTTTCAACGGCTGTAAAACAGGAATACCATGTTTTTCCGCTTCAACTTTAACAGGTGTAGGTGTTAATACTTTTTTTCTACCTACTGGACGATCAGGTTGCGTCACAACACCTACTACCTCATAGCCATCTTCAATAAGACGACGAAGCACCGGCACTGAAAAGTCCGGTGTTCCCATAAACACTACTTTTATCATTTAAAAACCGCTCCTTTTAACACCTATTCTAGTTCGTTTTCTTCATAATATCTTGTCACTTTCGATGTAAATAAAACACCGTGTAAATGATCGATTTCATGTTGAATTGCACGCGCTAAAAATCCTTCCGCTTCTAATAAAAATACTTTCCCACGGCGATTTTGCGCTCTTACTTTAATATAATCGGCACGTTCTACTTCACCATAAAGTCCCGGGAAACTTAAACATCCTTCGGGACCTACTTGTTCACCACGTTTTTCTAATATTGATGGATTGATTAACTCGATTTTCCCAGTATCATCATCGACATCAACAACCGCTACTTGCAAGCTTACACCTACTTGAGGCGCAGCTAAACCGACTCCGTCCGCAATTAACATTGTTTCATGCATATCTTTCAACAATTTCACTAACTTTTTATCAAAGTTAATTACTCTTTCGCATGGTGTTTCTAACACTTCATTTGGATGCTTTACTATTTCTAAAACTGCCATATTTCCCTCCGCTACATTAACATTGTTGGATTAAAATCAATTGAGATTTGTAGCTCTTTTTGCATTTCTGCTTGATAATGTTCATTTACCATTTTGAGCACGTTCTTTAAGTTTGGTTCCCGTTTGTATTTTATCATGCATTGATAACGATATCTATCTTTTATCCTTGGAATTGCTGAAGCAACTGGTCCTAACACCATTGTTTGCTGCGAGCAATGCGTTCGTAAATACGAGGCAATTTTTTCCGTCACTTGTACCGCTTTTAATAATTCAGGATGAGATACGGTTACGAGTACAACATAGTAATATGGAGGATATTGTCTTGTTCGTCTCATTTGCATTTCTTGGTCAAAAAACACATCATATTGTTGGTTCTTCGCTAACTCTATACTGTAATGTTCTGGCGTATACGTTTGAATCACAACTTCCCCTGGCAATTCATGTCTACCCGCTCGTCCACTTACTTGCGTCAATAACTGATATGTCTTTTCACTTGCCCGAAAATCAGGTAAGTGAAGCATCGTATCTGCAGTTAAAACCCCAACAAGCGTTACTTTCGGAAAATCTAATCCTTTAGCAATCATTTGTGTTCCAAGTAATATATCTGCTTTTTCTTCCCCAAACGCCTTTAATAATTTTTCATGCATTCCTTTTCGACTTGTCGTATCTACATCCATTCGAATGACTCGCGCCTCTGGAAATAGTTTTGTAATTTCTTCTTCTACCTTTTGTGTACCTGTACCAAAGAAACGAATGTATGTACTTTGACAAGCTGGACACTCAGTTGGCATATTTTCTTCGTAACTACAATAATGACATTTTAAACGATGATTCATTTTATGATATGTCAATGAAATATCACAATGCGGACATTGTACAACATACCCACAATCACGGCACATAACAAATGTAGAATGACCTCTTCTATTTAAAAAGAGTACCATCTGTTCTTTCTTTTCTAATCGATCTGCTATTTTTTCATGCAGCGCCTTAGAAAACATTGATCGATTCCCGTCACGAAGTTCTTCTCGCATATCAACAATCTCTACCGTTGGTAAAGCTTGTTCATTCATACGTTTTTCCATTGTTAGTAGTTCATAAACACCTTTTTTCGCCCTTGCAAACGATTCAAGTGTTGGTGTCGCACTACCAAGAACGATAGGACATTTATGATATTGCCCTCTCCAGACAGCCACATCTCTTGCATGATACCTTGGATTATCTTCTTGTTTGTAACTTGATTCATGCTCTTCATCAATAATAATAATCCCTAAATTCTCAAAAGGCGCAAAAACGGCTGAACGCGCACCAACTACAACTTTCACTTCTTTTCTTAAAATCTTACGCCACTCGTCATACTTTTCTCCAACAGACAACGCACTATGAAGAACTGCAACTTGCGAGCCAAACCTACCTTTAAAACGATCCACCATTTGGGGTGTTAGTGCAATTTCAGGAACAAGAACGATAGCTTCTTTTCCTTTCTCGAGCACTGCTGCTATAGATTGTAAATATACTTCTGTCTTTCCACTTCCTGTAACACCATATAGTAAAAATGGATTATAAGTTTCATTTGTAATTGATGATAAAATCGGTGTAATAACTTGTTTTTGTTCCTCCGTAAGTGGAAATGGTTTCGTTTGTTCAAAATCATCATCGTCATACGGATTTCGGTATACTTCCACATACTTTTCTGAAATGAATCCCTTTTTAACAAGTGCTTTTATTGGAGCATCTGTTATTTGTAACTCTTCTGTAATTACTTTCAACGGTACACTTTTATGATTTTCCACAAAATAATAGAGTACATCTTGTTGTTTTTTACTTTTCAGTTCAAATGCCGCTAATTCTAATTTATCTTCTGGCAACTCCAGCTGAACAACTCTTTGCTTCTTCTTTTGTACTTTATCTTTCACTTGATAAACGACTTCAACCGTACCATTTTTAATTTCTTGTTGAATAGTCCGGTATAAATGTGGCTGTTGCTCGATTATTTCAAAATCAATTGCTTCTTTATCCTGAAATAAATATAGTATTTCAGGTGCTATTTCTTCCTGTTTACAAAGTTGTAGACGTTTTTTATACGTTGCTTTTATCGCAGTTGGAAGCATCACTTGAAAAGCTGAAATCATGTAGCATAACGTTTCACTTGTAAGCCAATATCCAAGTTTTAATAATTCATCATTTAAAACCGGTGTTACATCTAATATTTCATGGATTGTCTTTAACTTCTTACTTTCTACATCCACCGAATCTTTAATCCCAATAATAAAACCTTGCAATTTTCTTGGCCCAAACGGAACTACTACCCGCATTCCTGTCTGTACAATATCTTCCCATTTTTTAGGGATAATGTAATCAAATGGTCGATCTGTCTGACGGGCAGGTACATCAACAATTACACTTGCAAATTTCATAAACGATCATCTTCTAACATCATTTCAATTTGCTTTAATATTTCACGAGCTACCTCTTTTTTCATTAAAAGTGGCAACTCAATAACTTTTCCATCTTTTCTATACATCGTTACAATATTCGTATCCGTGCCAAAGCCAGCTCCTTGCGCTTTTACATCATTAGCGACAATCATATCTGCATTTTTCTCACGTAGTTTTTTCGTTGCATATTCCTCTACATTT
Organism: Bacillus sp. FSL K6-1218; assembly: GCF_038006445.1. Classification (NCBI taxonomy): domain Bacteria; kingdom Bacillati; phylum Bacillota; class Bacilli; order Caryophanales; family Bacillaceae; genus Bacillus; species Bacillus sp. FSL K6-1218. Next base: position 3,949,406 of record NZ_JBBOVE010000001.1, read on the forward strand.
GTCGTTTCAGCAGCAAAACCGATAAGTAACTGTTTATCCTTTTTCTGACCTAACGTTTTTAAAATATCCACCGTTCTTTCGAGCTCAATGACAGCATCACCATTTTGCTTTTTCATTTTATTATCATGAACATATTTCGGACGATAATCTGCAACTGCTGCTGTTTTAATGACAACGTCTACGTTTTGATAATGTTGAAGAACTGCTTCTAACATATCTTGTGCAGATTCCACTTGCACTGTCGTTACATGTAACGGTGGATTTAATGCTGTCGGTCCTGAAACGAGTATAACATCAGCGCCTAGATTCGCCGCCACTTCTGCAATCGCATACCCCATTTTTCCAGAAGAAAAATTCGTCATAAAACGAACTGGATCAACCTTTTCACGTGTTGGGCCAGCAGTTATTAATATTCTTTTTCCCTGCAATGGTTTGTGTTCTGAGAAAGCTTCCTCTAACCGTGCAATAATCGCTTCAGGTTCTTCTAGTCGTCCCTTCGCTACATATCCACATGCTAAAAAGCCTTCACCAGGCTCAATAAATGTATATCCTAGCGTTTTCAATGTCATCATATTTTTTTGAACAATTTTATTTTCATACATATGCACATTCATAGCAGGCGCAATCCATACCGGAGCTGTAGTAGCTAACAAAGTAGTTGTAATCATATCATCTGCAATACCACCAGCTAACTTTCCAATACAATTGGCAGTAGCAGGTGCGACAAGTACAATATCCGCCCAATCTGCTAAATCAATATGAGCAATAACAGCCGAGTCTTTCTCATCAAATGTATCCGTATATACATCATGGCGAGAAAGTGCTTGGAATGTAAGAGGCGTAACAAACTTCATTGCCGACTCACTCATCATTACTTTTACAATCGCGCCAGATTGTGTCAATTTACTCGTTAACGCAGCTGCTTTAAAAACCGCAATGCCTCCTGTTACACATAGAAGTATCTTTTTCCCTTTTAGCATATGACTCGTCCTCTTTCTTTTTCAAACTTATAATACTGAAATAGAATTCCCAGCTCGTCAGTACCAATATTTCATTCCTTTCGTAAAAAAATAACAACCTACTTGTAAATAGGTTGTTACCGTTACATAGAAAATTATAAAGTCTATGTTTTATTTTGTCGAAGGCAAAGGCTTATTCAGCTACTTTATCTTCACTTGGTACGTAGCTTAATACTTCCGCATCGATTTCTTCTAATGCTTTACCTACACACTTATGAGAAACCGGTTGCTCTACAACACAGTTATTAGCAAGTTGCATTTCACGTGCACGCTTTGCAGCCACTGTTACTAGTGTGTATTTAGAATCGATTTTTTGTAGTAATGAGTCAATTGATGGATTTAACATAATTATAGACCCTCCGTCATTTCTTTATAATATTTTGCTACCCTTTCGCGGCGGCAATGTTCGCCAACCACAATCGCTTTAATTCTATCACAAGCTAATTCAACTTGATCGTTTTCTACTACATAGTCGTAAGCGTCCATCATCTCGATTTCTTCTTTCGCTACAGTTAAACGATTTTCAATAACATCTTCAGTCTCTGTACCACGGCCAACAATACGGCTCTTTAGTTCAGATAAACTCGGAGGTGCTAAGAAAATAAATACACCTTCTGGGAAAGCTTTCTTAACTTGAATTGCTCCTTGCACTTCAATTTCTAAGAATACATCTTTTCCTTCTTGTAATGTTTTTTCAACATAGTCAATCGGTGTTCCGTAATAATTACCTACGAACTCAGCCCACTCAAGTAATCTTTCATTACGAATCATTTCCTCGAATTCTTCTCTTTCTTTAAAGAAATAATCCACACCATCTACTTCACCTTCACGCGGCTTACGTGTCGTTACTGAAATAGAGTACTGAAAACGTGTATCCTCATGGCTAAACAGCTCTTTACGAACCGTTCCTTTTCCAACCCCAGAAGGCCCTGAAAGAACGATGAGCAATCCTCTTCTACTTCTCATAAATATGTAAAACCTACCCTTCCTCACTTAAATCTTCTTTATTATTCAAACGATGTGCAATCGTCTCTGGTTGAATTGGACTTAATACAACATGCCCATCATCCATAACAATAACCGCCCTTGTTTTTCTCCCATACGTAGCATCAAGCAAAGCATTATGTTCGCGTGCTTCCTGTACTGTTCGTTTAATAGGAGCTGACTCCGGACTTACAATAGCAATAATTCGATGAGCAGATACAATATTTCCGTATCCAATATTTAAAAACCGCATGGCCATAGTTTGCGCCTCCTAGTAAGTCTATCCGATTTCTCCACCACGTATAACTTTATATATTTTTTGAAAGCTACTCAATATTTTGTACTTGTTCACGAATTTTTTCAAGGTTATTTTTCATTTCTACAACATATTTTGAAATTGTTAAGTCATTTGCCTTAGAACCAATCGTATTAATTTCTCTATGCATCTCTTGCACGATGAAATCCATTTTCCTTCCAACAGGCTCTTCAATCTGCAATGTTTCATGAAATTGCTCTAAATGACTTTGCAAACGAACTAACTCTTCATGAATATCACAACGCTCTGCAAAGATTGCGACTTCTGTTAGCAATCTTTGTTCATCTAACTCTTGATTATGTAATTCTTTTAAGCGATTTTCTAATCGTTCACGATATTTTTGTGTAACAATTGGTGCATGTGGAATAATTGCATTTACACAATTGCTAATCTCTTGTAAACGATACGCTATATCTTTATGTAATCGTTCTCCTTCGCCATCTCTCATCGTTTTCAACATATGAGCAGCTTGACGAACAGCCTCATATAAACTGTTCTCAAAATGTTCATTTATATTTTCTATTTCTTCAATTGCTGTTACTTCTGGCATTGCCATTAATTGCTCGAGTGTAATAGAATCTTGTAATTGAAATTTCCCTTTTATATCTTCCATCATCGATTGGTACTGCTCAAGAAGTGACCAATTCACACTTAATTTTCTTTCAACAAGTCCTTCACCTGCTATACTAATAGACACTTCAATGCGTCCACGTCGAACTTGTTTTGCAATTATTTTACGAATTTTGTCCTCAAATACCATCATTTGCTTAGGAAGTCGAATACTCATCTCTAAAAAACGGTGGTTCACCGATTTCATTTCTACTGTAATTTGAAAAGTATCACTTTCTACTTTCGATCTTCCAAACCCTGTCATACTAGAAATCATTTTTATCACATCCAAGCCATAAAATAACTCAATGAAAAAGGTAATAGAGACAAGGCTCTACTACCTTCTGTAAATTATATCACATTTTCATAACATTGACTATTTCAAGTTTAATCCCTTCTTATATAATATTGGCTTTTTCTTTTTCGCCTTTTTCCCTGTTAATAAAGAACCTACTAGTAAGAAAGTCGGAATTGATGACAAACCTCCAATTAATAACCAATCTCTTGCTTGTATCGGCATTGTGCTAAAGATCGGTTGTAACGGTGGATAATATATAACCACTAGCATGAGTAGTAACGAAATGATAACCGCCCCTACTAAATACACGTTCCCAAATGGATTACGGTGAAAGACAGAATGCTCACTACGACAATCAAATACATGAATAAGCTGAGCAAGTACCAACGTCGCGAACGCTACAGTTTGTGCATATTTCAGTTCATTTGGATGTTGGTTATACGCAATAATAAATGCTACTAACGTCACTGCCCCAATTAAAAACCCTCGACTTATTATTTTCCACGCAAGCCCTCTAGCGAATACCCCTTCTTTCGGGTGGCGCGGCGTTCTCTTCATCACATCTCCTTCTGCCTTATCCAAACCTAATGCCATCGCTGGTAAACCATCAGTAACTAAGTTCACCCATAAAATTTGAATGGGAACCATCGGCAGTGGTAATGCAAGTAACATCGCAAATAACATGACTAAAATTTCTCCAACGTTTGACGCCAATAAGTAGCGAATAAACTTACGTATGTTCTCGTATATATTTCTTCCTTCTTTAATTGCTGATTTAATTGTAGCAAAATTATCGTCTAGTAAAACAAGTGAAGAGGCCTCTTTCGCAACATCTGTCCCTGTAATTCCCATCGCTATCCCAATATCCGCTGTTTTTATAGCTGGAGCATCGTTCACTCCATCACCTGTCATGGCTACTATATGTCCTTGATTTTGCAGTGCCTTAACAATTTTTAATTTATGCTCAGGTGATACACGAGCGAATACATACGTATCTTCTACAACATTTTCTAATTCCTCCACATCCATATTTGCGAGTTCTACGCCTTCAACAACGCGCCCATCTGGTGGCAAAACTCCTAATTGTTCAGCAATCGCCATTGCTGTCACTTTATGATCACCTGTAATCATTACTGTTCGAATACCAGCTTCTTTACACTCTTTTACCGCCTGCGCCACTTCTGGCCTTGGCGGGTCAATCATACCTTGTATCCCAACCAACATAAAATCTTTTTCAACGTCTCTTTCATGTTCAATAGAATCCGTGACTTTTAAAGGTTTAAACGCAACTGCAATTGTTCGAAGCGCTTGACTACCTAAGCTATGAATAGCCGCCTGTACTTCTTTTCTATATAACTCACTTAACGGCTGCTGCTTATCCCCCCATAAAATCGTTTGACTCATTTGCAAAAGAACGTCCGGTGCTCCCTTCGTAACAATAAACTTTTTCCCCTCTCGATCTCGTACAATAACACTCATCATTTTTCGAGTTGAATCAAATGGAAATTCACGAATAATTTCAAATTTCCCTTTCAATGCCTCACGTGTAATCCCAGCTTTCATTGCTGCAGCTACAAGCGCTCCCTCTGTTGGATCTCCATCTAATACGTACGTCTTTTTCTTTTGAATAATATTTGCATTGTTACATAGTGAACCAAATGTAAGTAGCTGATAAAGTGCTTTTGTCTTAGCTGGATTCACTTCTATTTCACCTTTCATAAAAGAGCCATTAGGTTCATATCCTTGCCCTGTCACTTTCCACAATTCTCCGCCTGACCACATATGTGTTACCATCATTTTGTTTTGCGTCATTGTCCCCGTTTTATCAGAACATATAACGGAAGCACAACCTAACGTTTCTACGGCTGGTAACTTTCGTACAATTGCTCTCTTTTTTATCATACGCTGTACACCAAGTGATAAAGCTACTGTAACAATTGCTGGCAACCCTTCTGGAATAGCCGCAACAGCCAGAGACACACCAGCTAAAAACATATGATATACTTCATTCCCTTGATACACCCCAGCTAATACAACGAGCGCTGTCAAAATAAGAGCCACAATAATTAATATTTTTCCGAGCTGCTCTAACCTTCTTTGCAGTGGTGTTTCCATTTGCTCTGCATTTTGTAACATATTTGCAATTTGACCCATCGCTGTATTCATACCAGTTGCTACAACGACACCTGTTCCAGATCCTCGCGTAATCATTGTCCCCATAAAAGCCATATTTTTTTGATCACCAATTGCAACCTCTTGCTCTTGCCCTTGCAATGCTTCTACCTTCTTTTGCACAGGTACGGACTCCCCTGTCAAAGCAGACTCTTCAATATATAAACTTGATGCCTCAACAAGACGCACATCAGCCCCAATACGATCACCACTGGAAAACTTAATAATATCACCTAAAACAAGTGCTTTAGATGGTGCTTTTACCCACTTTCCATTCCGCATTACAGTAACTTGTGGAGCAGCTAGTTCCTTTAAAGCTTCCAATGATTTTTCAGCTTTTCTTTCTTGAAAAAAGCCGAGAATACCATTGATAATAACAATGGCAACAATAGCAATAGAATCAATGTATTCACCTAAAAACGCAGAAACAATTGTTGCTCCAAACAAAACGAGTACCATGAAATCTTTAAATTGCGCTAAAAATACCATTAGTGCAGAAGGCCTTTTTGCTTCTTCTAATTCATTTGTACCAAATTTCTTAATTCGCCCTTCTGCTTCTTTCTCTGTAAGTCCAACCTTTACATTCGTATTCGTTCTTTCTTCCACTTCATGTGCTCGCATTCCATACCAGTTCATCCTGCCATCGACCTCCTGATTCCAGACATACTCTATTGAAAGCTTATTCAGCCTCGTCCAAAAAAATGCTATAATTAACATTTAGTTAGAAAGGAGTGTTCATTAATGGCATTCGATGGACTATTTACAAGAGCGATTACACATGAAATTGAAAATTCTCTTTACACGGGAAGGATTTCTAAAATATACCAACCTTCAAAATACGAGATTTTATTACATATTCGAGCGAATGGAAAGAACAAAAAACTAATTCTTTCATCTCATCCTACATATGCTCGTATGCACTTAACGAATCAAAACTACGATTCGCCAGCAATACCGCCGATGTTTTGTATGCTTCTTCGCAAACATTTAGAAGGTGGATTTATTGAAAAAATTGAACAAATCGACTTAGAACGGATTATCCAAATTACAGTTCGCAGTCGTAATGAAATCGGAGACGAATCATTAAAAACATTAGTAATTGAAATAATGGGACGACATAGCAACATTATCTTATTAGATACGAAAACAAACGTGATTTTAGATAGCTTAAAACACGTTTCATTAGCCGTAAACCGTCACCGAACTGTATATGCTGGTGCTGAGTACGTCGCGCCACCAGCCCAACATAAAATCAATCCTCTGCAAATTGAAACCGCAGATGATTTTATTAGACCGCTAGACTTTCTATCTGGAAATATGGATAAACAACTCGTCGGGGCTTTCATGGGAATATCCCCATTATTTGCAAAAGAAGTAGTAAAGAAAGCCGGTATGGTAAACGAGAAAGCATTATCAGAAGCATTTTTCTCTATACAAACACCATTACTATCTCATGCATATACACCAGCAATGATTACTGCAAATGGAAAAGAATTCTTTTATCTTTTCCCTCTTACACACTTGCAAGGAGAAGAAAAAACATTCTCATCAGTGAGCGAATTGTTAGATCGTTTCTTCTTTGGCAAAGCAGAACGTGATCGTGTAAAACAACAAGCTCATGATTTAGAACGCTTTATGCAAAACGAAAAAAATAAAAACGAGAAAAAACTCATTAAACTCGAAAAAACACTGCAAGATGCCGGAAAAGCAGATAAATATCAACTATTTGGAGAACTACTTACAGCCAATATGTACGCTTTGAAAAAAGGGGATAAAGATATTGAAGTCGTTAACTATTACGACGAAAATGGCGGAACTGTAAAAATCACATTAGATCCTTTAAAAACACCATCTGACAATGCGCAACGCTATTTCCAAAAGTACCAAAAAGCGAAAAATTCAGTTGTTGTTGTAGAAGAACAAATCGAAAAAACAAATGAAGAAATTCTTTATTTTGATAGCTTACTTCAACAAATGGAAGCTGCTTCTTCAAAAGATATTGAAGAAATTCGTGAGGAATTAGCTGAAGAAGGTTATGTGCGCAATCGCAAAACGAAAAACGCAAAGAAAAAACCTACTAAACCAGTATTAGATAAATATTTAGCAAGTGATGGCACAGAGATTTTCGTTGGTAAAAACAATAAACAAAATGATTATTTAACAACGAAGTTTGCCCGCCGTGATGAAATTTGGTTACATACGAAAGACATACCTGGCTCTCACGTTGTCATTCGCTCTTTAGAGCCTGCTGAAGAAACTTTACTAGAAGCTGCCAAAATTGCTGCCTATTACAGTAAAGCGAAAGAGTCTAGCTCTGTACCTGTTGATTTCACCAAAATACGCCATGTCAAAAAACCGAGTGGTGCAAAACTTGGTTTTGTTACGTACGACAATCAGCAAACCGTATATGTAACACCAGATGCTGATATTGTAATGAAATTAAAAGCGTAAATACAAAAATGCGTTGCTTATAAGCAACGCATTTTTTATATTCGTTCACACTAGTTCATATACCCATTTACTAATTCATAACATCTTGCTTTTGTCATCTTGTATTTCTCTTCTGAAGCTTCTATACGTCTCATCGTTCCGTTATTTGTATCAGTACCAATTACTTTAACTTTACTTTCTTTTTCTTTAACCCACGCAATTTGTTTCGTTTTTAACGACTGGAACGCATCAACTGACATCGTACTTCTTAATGTACTGTAAATTTCATTTAGTTTATTATCCCACAGTTGATAATTTCCTTCTATTTCATTTACTATATCGCTTGCGGACATGGTATTTGTATGTTTTTCTTGATTTTCTAGAGTAGATAATTCATTTAGAGCCTTAGTTTTACCTGAAGCTGTTGAAGATTCTTTTGTAGTTTCCTTCTCTTCTTTAGAAATAACTTGTGAACTTACACTATCTTCCTTAACCGTTTCTTGACCTGAACTACTATTTTCTTTCGCTACCTTTTCCTGTTTTTGCTCATCTAAATCATATGTAATAACCGATGTTTTTGCATCTACAGCAATTAATCTAGCATTTTCTTTAAAAATATATTTTTTGTCACCGCTGTCTTCTTCTTTAACAAAATCAACATTCTTAAAGCCTTGAATTTTCAGAAATTCACTAGCTTCTTCCTTCGTAAGTTTTAAATCGCTCGGTGTATGAGATGACCATTTATCCATTAACCATTTTCCATCTTTATAAACGAAAATAAATTCCCATATCTCTGCTTCATTTCCCATATCATTTGAAGGTGTGATAGTCTCAATCGTTAAAATATCTTTTTTCTGTGAATATGTTAATCTCATGTTCGGTTCAATATTAATAGGGAATGGTAGCATATCCGTCTCTCTTGATCGATTAAATGTTGCAAGCGACTTAGGAAGCTGATTTTCTACAAACTTTTCTGAAACCAATCCTTTAACTCCTTTTTTAGCTGTCTCTAAATCCCCAGGATTATTTCGGCTCCATCCATTTTCTTTTTCCATCTCACTAAACGCATTTGCTATTCCATCTACACTCTTTCTTACAATCTTTTTCGCTTCTTTTTCTGTCACTTCTGGCGCTTCATCAAGCTGTTCAATCGTTTCATTTACTTGAACTTTGTGTTCACTTGTTTCACACCCCGTTATAACAAGCATACTAGCGGCCAAACAAAATGACATTACTTTACTTAATTTCTTCATATACTCACATTCTTTAACCCAATTTTTTCGTTACATCCCTTTACCTACAAACAAACCGTAACAACCCCTTATTATACCAATTGTTTTAATTTATTTATACAAAAAATATAATATTTAAATTAAGAGGATTTCTGTTTGCAAGTTTACATTATTGTTCAGTCACATAAACACTTACTGTAAAAAATTTTATATATATTTATTTTACATTCGTCTAGTTTTTTTGACACACAGCTATCCTCTTTTCTTTTATTCTAAATAAATATACTGGCACAATTCTTGCTTTATTAATGTAAAAAGGAGGAATTAAAATGAATGTAAGAATAACTAACATCCAAAAACAACTACATAATTACGGAATCGACGGGTTACTTATTACAAAAAAAGAAAACCGTCAATACGCAACAAACTTTACAGGTAGCGCAGGCGTTGTCTTAATTACTGTGCATAAAGCTATTTTCATTACCGATTTCCGTTACGTAGATCAAGCAAAAACGGAAATAAAAGCAGCAGAAATTATTATGCATAAAGGAAATTTAGAGGAAGAAGTTGCAAATCAAGTATCAAAATTAAACATTCAAAAACTTGGTATAGAAGACAATAATATAACTTTGCAACAATTTAAGAAACTACAAAAATATATACATACAGAAATGGTTCCAGTGTGTGAGATCATTGAAAACATTCGACTTATTAAAGACACATCTGAAATAGAAACAATGAAAATAGCAGCTACGATCGCTGACGAAGCATTTCACCATATTGTTACATTTCTAAAGCCTGGAATAAGCGAGACTGACGTTCGAGATGAATTAGAATTTTTCATGCGAAAAAAAGGAGCTACATCTTCTTCATTCCAAATCATTGTAGCCTCAGGCGTTCGTTCTTCACTTCCCCATGGAGTTGCATCAAATAAAATAATCGAACGAGGCGATATCGTTACATTAGATTTCGGTGCACTTTACGACGGATATTGTTCCGATATAACACGTACCGTAGCAATTGGGGAACCCTCGGAAGAATTCAAAAAAATATACAATGTTGTACGAGAAGCGTTAAAACGTGGGACTGAAGCGATTAAGCCTGGAGAAACTGCGAAAAGTATCGATGATATAACGAGGGATTACATTACAGAACATGGATACGGTCAATACTTTGGCCACTCTACCGGGCACGGTCTTGGGTTAGAAATACATGAACCACTTCGCCTATCCCAAGAAAGTAAGGCAACTTTACAAGAAGGTATGGTTGTTACAGTTGAGCCGGGCATTTACATACCGAACTGGGGCGGTTGTAGAATCGAAGATGATATTGTCATCACCAAAGATGGTTATGACATTATTACAAAATCAAATAGAGAACTAATTGTAATCCCTTGTTAATATTATGAAGGTTTAAACAAAACTTTTTCTTTGCACATAGAATTCATTCTCTGGAGTATTCATTTAAAGAGGGGGAATTTAAATTGAATTTTGTAATTGATAAATTAGAGGGTTTACATGTAGAATTTTCAAAGCTTGTTTGCATGATGAATTACGCTCGCTATACAACAATGCAAGCAGTGGAAGATTTAACAATTGAAGAACTTGATTATTTATATGATAAGGAAGCAAATTCAATTGGCATGTTATTGTATCATATGGCTGCTGTTGAATTTTACTACCAGATTCATACTTTTGAAGACCGTGAACCAACGGAGACTGAATTAGAACATTGGTTACCTGCTATTGAGTTAGGGAGCCTTGGACGCGAGAAAATAAAAGGAAACTCTATAGAATTTTACATCCATACATTACAAGAAGTACGCTCTAAAACAATTGAAAGTTTTCAATCATTACCTGATGAATGGCTGTTTAAAAAGACAAACTTTTGGCATGACAAACCAGCAAATAACCACTTTAAATGGTTTCACGTATTTGAAGATGAAATCAATCATCGCGGACAAATTCGCTTAATTAAGAAGATGCAAAAAGCTCATTCAGTAAAATAAGAAAGTGCCACCGAATAAAGTGGCACTTCCTTCTATTCATTAACGAATAACTTTTCGTTTACTTTTTTAGCGAGTACCGCTACCGACATTAAAATACATATCAAATATAGCAATTTCGCAATAAACAACCACCCTTGAAACATTACAATTCCATCTATTATCTTATTTCCTTTCCATAACAAAAACGGAATCGTACTAATTATAATGACAAACTCAATGCTGAAAACAATTTTCTTTTTTCGGCTATATGCTTTCCATTCATCCCAGCGATACATAGGAGCAAAAATCAATACTCCTATACATAATATAACTGGTACCCATTCACTTTTAAGAAATTGCCCTGAAATAACTGATAATAGTAAACAAACGAGCACACCATAATATCCTATTTTCTCCCTCATTCTCCTTCTCCTGAAATTCCATTTTTAGGATTAATTGTATTTTATCATCCATCCCCCCCTTACCATTACAGTACATGAAATTTCATTTTTTCTTTTCCTATACTCACATACTTTCACTGTTTTCATACAATAAACTACACGAATGCCTAAGGATGTGAATGTTATGGGAGTTGAATTAACGCTATTACACGCTCTCTATATTCTTTGTTTACTCACTATTATTACCTTTTTTATTCTCCGGAAAGATACGACGATTATTTGTATCGTTTTTATCTTTTTATTAGCATTAACCGCTACAAGCTCTATCCCTCTTGCCGTTAGCGGTATTTTTCAAAGTTTCATTTACGCTATTACTGAGCTATTACCAACTATATTAATCATCTCTATTATCGTATCAATGAGCAATCTACTCGTTCATACTGGCATAAATGATACGATGATTTCACCATTTACAAAGATGATTCGTACCCCTGCACTTGCCTACTGGATCATCGGCCTTTTAATGATGACAATTTCTTTCTTTTTTTGGCCTTCTCCAGCTGTCGCCTTAATGGGAGCTATTTTATTCCCCGTCGCTGTACGCGTCGGTCTTCCTCCAATTGGGGTTGCCATTGCTATGAACTTATTCGGACACGGCATCGCCTTATCTGGCGACTTCGTTATTCAAGGTGCACCGAAATTAACTGCAGATGCGGCTGGACTCCCCATTTCCAGCGTTGTTTCTGCCAGTGTTCCTCTTGTAATTGTTATGGGTATTGTGACAACTTCCGTCGCATTTTTCTTCTTACGTAAAGAATTTCATACAGGCTTATCTATACAAGAGTCTATTCCATCAACTGGGTCTTCTAAAGCGCTCACTTCCTTATCTCCTCGGACAAAAAAATGGCTCGCTATTTGTATTCCAATCGTATATGTCATCGATATTCTTTGCATGATTCAATTTAAACTACAAGGAAGTGATGCAACTGCACTGATCGGCGGAACGACTGTTATTATGATTATCATCATTTCTCTCATCGCCTACAAAGGTAATGGACTAAATAAAACGACCGATTATTTTATAGAAGGGCTCCAATTTGGATTTAAAATCTTTGGTCCAGTTATTCCAATTGCTGCACTCTTTTATTTAGGAGATAGCGGCTTTGTGAAAATTATTGGAGACTATTTACCGAAAGGTTCACATGGAATCATTAACGACTTAGGGATTGCCTTATCTCAAACGGTCCCTTTAAACCAATACGTATCGGCGGGAACATTAGCTATCGTAGGTGTTATAACAGGCTTAGATGGATCTGGTTTTTCCGGTATATCACTTGCTGGTTCGGTTGCAAACCTTTTCGGAACAGCTTTAGGTCATGGAACAGCTACATTAACAGCACTCGGACAAATTGCGGCTATATGGACCGGGGGCGGAACGTTAATTCCTTGGGCGCTTATTCCTGCTGCTGCGATTTGCAAGGTAGATCCATTTGAACTTGCACGCCGAAACTTTTTACCGGTTGTTATCGGTTTAATTGTCACCACTATCTTTGCGATATTTATTTTATAACGTAAGCAAGTGTTCTCTTGCTTACATTTTTTCTTGTAAAATTCATCATGAATTACTGGTTTTCAAGAGGGATTCGTTATCACTTAGCGAAATTATATTAGGAGAGTAATTTTTTCAAAACGTTTACGAGAAACAGATTACTTCAATTAGAAAAGGGGACATACCTATGAATGAATTGATTTTCGTCTTATTAATTTGTCCGTTACTTATCTTTATCGTTTCTGTTATTGGAACACGCAAGACGAAAACATATTACGTAATGCCGCTTGTAACGTTTGCTAGTTTTTTAATAATAGGTGTTATCGCCTTTACTCCAAAATTTTTCTTTTGGGTTGGTATGTACAGCATCTTTTCATTTATCGTTTCTTATATGACGCTATTATTTGTAAGAGGATATGAAGTTGCGGAAAACGCTAAATAGTTATTAGCGAGGAGATTTTCTTTGATATTGATGGAACTTTACTTGATTACGATACTGCTGAGAAAAATGGTATCTCACATTTCTTCCAAAAGTATAATGATATTTTTTCAGGAAACGAATTAGAGGCTATGAAGCTATGGCATGAATTATCCGAGAAATATTTCAACAAATTTTTATCCAAGGAATTATCTTTTGAAGAACAACAAGGGATGCGAATGTATCATTTATTTAAAGCATACGGAGTAAACTTATCACCTTGGGAATCTCAGCACAGATTCAAGCAATATATAGAACTATATAAGAACAACTGGACCGCGTTTGAAGATGTACACTATACATTACAGACCTTGCAGCAAGGGGGTCACTCATTAGGTATCATTAGTAATGGTGACTATGAACAACAAGTCAAAAAATTAACTGCCCTAAACATTCTACAATATTTCAAATATATATTTACTTCTAGTGAACTTGGTATATCTAAACCAGACCCTGAAATTTTTCATAGAACTGCATTACAATTGAATCTTGAAATGAAAGATTGCTATTATATTGGCGATCAATTAGAGACTGATGCGATTAGTAGTACAGCAGCTGGGATGCAAGGGATATGGTTAAATCGGGATAACTCACAACTCAAGTACGATATTCCTACTATCTGTTCTTTACATGAAGTTTTAACAATAATATAAAAGACGACCGCGTTCCCCCGCGGTCGTTTTTTTTCATGTTACGCTGTGATCCAAGCTTCGTTAGCTGGATTTTTACGCCACTCTTGTAATTTTTTCGTTTCAGCTTGTCCGATCATACCTTTTTCTGCTGCTACTTCAGTTAATGCACTGTAGTCGCTTAAAGAGTATGATGCTACATTAGCTGCTTCTAGTTTTGTTTTTCCTGCTTCAAGCTCATATGTGAAGATTGATACGATCCCCAATACTTCACAACCAGCTTCGCGAAGTGCTTCTACACACGTAATTGCACTACCACCAGTTGAAATTAAGTCTTCTACTACTACTACTTTTTGACCTTTTTCAGCTTTTCCTTCAATTTGGTTTCCTTTACCGTGGCCTTTTGCTTTACTACGTACGTAGCACATTGGTAAATCCATACGATCGCTTACCCATGCAGCGTGCGCAATACCAGCAGTTGCTGTTCCTGCAATAACTTCTACAGTTGGGAAGTGCTCTTTAATTAACTCTTCTAATCCAGCTGCAATCGCTTGACGTACTTTTGGATAAGATAAGGTTAAACGGTTATCACAATAAATTGGTGATTTCATACCTGAAGACCAAGTGAATGGATCATTCGGTTGTAAAAATACTGCTCCAATTTCTAATAAATGCGATGCGATTTCTTTTTTCATACTGTTACACCTTCCCACTGTTGTTTTACTGTTTTATACGCTTCAAGCGGATTTTCTGCTTTCGTAATACTGCGTCCAACTACGATGTAGCTTGAGCCAAGTTCCCTCGCACGTTTCGGTGTTGCTACGCGCACTTGGTCATTAACATCATCACTTGCAAGACGAATGCCCGGTGTTACTGTTACAAATTCATTTCCGCATACTTCACGTAATTTTGGAACTTCAAGTGTTGAACAAACAACGCCATCAAGTCCACTGTCTTTCGTTAATTTTGCATAATGAGCAACCGCTTCTTCTAACGTTTTCTCAATGCCAATCTCTTTTTTCATCATAGCTTCCGAAGTGCTTGTTAGTTGTGTAACTGCAATACAAATCGGTCTCTCTTTTCCTTCTTGCTTACCTTCCTCTAATCCCTCAATCGCAGCTTTCATCATGCTACTTCCCCCAGCAGCATGAACATTTACCATATCAACATCTAGACTAGCTAGGCTACGCATAGCGCTTTTTACTGTATTCGGAATATCATGAAGTTTTAAATCTAGGAAAATCTTATGTCCTTTTTCTTTTAAGTACGTAATAATTGCAGGGCCTTCTTTGTAAAATAACTCCATACCTACTTTGACAAATAACTCTTCCCCTTCAAAGTGGTGTAAGAATTGTTCTACTTCTTGTTTCCCTGGAAAATCTAGTGCAACGATTAACGACTGTGACATGTTTGCTTCCAGCTCCTTCCTTGACATTCCGAAATATGATCAAATCCTAATTCATCTAGTAATGCTGGTAACTCTTCAATAATTGTCGGACATACGAACGGATCGATAAAGTTCGCTGTACCTACTGCAACTGCGCTTGCGCCAGCGTAGAAGAATTCAATTACATCTTCCGCTGTTTCAATACCGCCCATTCCGATAATTGGAATGTTAACCGCTTGACTTACTTCATGTACCATACGAATTGCTACTGGCTTAATCGCAGGACCTGATAATCCGCCTGTACGGTTTGCTAAAATTGGTTTAGCTGTTTTTAAATCTAGACGCATACCAAGCAATGTATTAATCATCGTTAAACCATCTGCACCTGCATTTTCAATCGCTTTTGCAATTTCCACAATGTTTGCCACGTTAGGTGACAATTTCACGTATACAGGTACTTCAGAAACCTCTTTTACTCGCTTCGTTAAATCAGCAGCAATTTCAGGATTTGTACCAAAGGCGATACCACCTGTTTTTACGTTTGGACAAGAAATATTTAATTCTAGTGCATGGACATTAGGCGCTTTAGAAATTTCCTTCGCAACCGCTACGTAATCCTCAGCCTGTGAGCCTGCAACGTTCGCAATAATTGGAAGGTCAAATTGTTCTAACCATGGTAATTCCGAATTCATTACTTTGTCTAATCCCGGGTTTTGAAGTCCGATTGCATTTAACATGCCGCCTGGTGTTTCAGCAACACGCGGCGTTGGATTCCCATAACGTGGTTGTTCTGTCGTCGCTTTAATCATGATTGATCCTAGTACACTTAAATCGTAAAACTGTGCATATTCACGACCAAACCCAAAGCATCCAGATGCCGGTATAATCGGATTTTTTAATGATAATCCTGGTAATTCAACTTGCAATCTGTTCATAGTACAACCTCCCCGATTGGAAATACTGGTCCGTCGCTACACACCTTCTTGTAAGAATGTCCACTTGGATCTTCTTGTAAGTGGCATACACATGCGAAACAAGCTCCAATACCACAACCCATACGCTCTTCTAATGAAATATAGGCTTTTTTCTTTTTGTAACGTCCTTCTAATGCACGAAGCATCGCTAACGGGCCACATGAATAAAGAATGTCAAAGTCGATTCCGTAATTATCAATTACATCTGTGACAAATCCTTTTGTACCGTGTGTACCGTCTACTGTCGCAACGTACGTATCACCAAGTTCTGCAAATTTTTCTTCATAGAAAACAACATCTTTCGTTTGAAAACCTAAGATGTGAATCACACGTACACCCTTTGCAACGAGGCGCTGTGATAATTCATAAAGTGGTGGTACACCAATTCCCCCGCCTACTAGTAAAGCTGTTTGACCAGCTTCTGCTTCTTCTACAGGAAAACCGTGTCCTAATGGTCCTAGTACATCTACCATTTCACCTTGTTTTCTAGTTGCTAATGTTTTTGTCCCTTGTCCTTCGGCACGATATAGCATTGTAAATTCGTTCTTCTCTTGATCTACATTACAAATACTAATTGGGCGGCGCAGAAGGGGCGCAATGCCCTCTGCTACCTTAATGTGTACAAACTGCCCTGGTTCGTTCATTTGCTGTACTAACGTTCCTTGAAGCACTAATTCGTAAATGTTTTTTGCGATTTCTTTTTGGTTAACGACGATCATATTTTGCTTTTGCATCATGCATGTACCACCTCGTGACGCTTTGTTTGCGTAATTTCTTTCATTGAATGAGCTGAGAATGTCATAGATTCTAATACTCGTAAGATTGCTCTCGTTGTATCAAGTGATGTTAAGCAAGCCACACCATTTTCTACTGATTCACGGCGAATGCGGAAACCATCACGCGCTGGTTGTTTGCCTTTTGTTAATGTATTGATTACAAACTGTGCTTTTCCTTGACGGATAATATCAAGTAAGTTATAGTCTTCAGAATCAATTTTGTTTACCACTTGGACTGGAATATTTTGCTCTGCTAACGATTGTGCTGTTCCAGCTGTTGCTAATAAGTTATAACCGATTTCGTGGAAACGTTTTGCAATTTCCATTGCCTCTTCTTTATCTTTATCGGCTACTGTGATGATTACTGATCCGTGCGTTGGGATGTTAATTCCAGAAGCAACTAATCCTTTGTATAATGCTTTTTCAAGCGTTAAGTCTTTACCCATTACTTCCCCTGTTGACTTCATTTCAGGTCCTAATGTTGTATCAACTGAGCGTAGTTTCGCAAACGAGAATACCGGTGCTTTTACATATACTTCTTTCTCTTCTGGGTGATAACCAGTTCCGTATCCTTGCTCTACTAAGTCTTGACCTAAAATAACTTTCGTTGCAACATTCGCCATCGGTACGCCCGTAATTTTACTTAAGAACGGTACTGTACGACTCGCACGTGGGTTTACTTCAATTACGTACACTTGATCTTTGAATACTACAAACTGGATATTTAGTAATCCAACAATGTTTAAACCTTTTCCAAGTGCAATTGTATGTTCAATGATTTGTTCTTTTAGTTTTTCAGATAAGCTTTGTGGTGGGTATACTCCAATTGAGTCACCAGAGTGAACTCCAGCGCGTTCAATATGTTCCATAATACCTGGAATGAATACATTCTCACCGTCTGAAATTGCATCTACTTCAATTTCTTTACCAACCATGTAACGGTCAATTAATACCGGATGCTCTGCATGAACTTTAACTGCATTTTTCATGTAGTGCAGTAATTCTTCTTGACGATATACGATTTCCATCGCACGTCCACCTAGTACGTAAGACGGTCTTACTAATACTGGATAACCAATTTCTTCAGCGATTGCTACTGCTTGTTCTACAGTTGTTGCTGTTTTACCAACTGGTTGCGGGATACCAAGCTGTGTTAGAGCTGCTTCAAACTTATCACGATCTTCTGCGCGGTCTAAATCTTCAAGTGATGTTCCTAAAATTTTCACACCGTGTTCTTCTAATTTCGCCGCTAAGTTAATTGCCGTTTGTCCACCGAACTGAACGATAACACCTTCTGGCTTTTCTAAATCGATAATGTGCATTACATCTTCAATTGTTAATGGTTCAAAGTATAATTTGTCAGAAATACTGAAGTCTGTTGAAACTGTTTCTGGATTGTTATTAACAATGATTGCCTCATATCCAGCTTCTTTAATTGCCCATACAGAGTGAACTGTTGCGTAGTCAAACTCAACACCTTGACCGATACGGATTGGACCAGATCCTAGTACAACCACACTCTTACGATCTGTTCTAACCGATTCATTCTCGTCACCATATGTGCTGTAGTAGTATGGTGTTGCAGATTCAAACTCTGCCGCACAAGTATCTACCATTTTATAAACAGGAGTTATATTGCTTTCTTTACGTATATCGTAAATTTCACGCTCTGTTTTATTCCAAGCTGCTGCAACGTAGTGATCGCTGAAGCCCATTTCTTTCGCAGTTTGTAGTACTTCCATATTTCCTACATTCGCTTTTACTTCACGTTCCATATTTACGATGTTTTCAACTTTTTGTAAGAAGAAGAAGTCCATTTCACACCATTCGTTGATTTCTTCTTTCGTTACACCTTGACGAATTGCTTCTGCTACAATAAACAGTCGCTCATCATCAGCTTTTATAATGCGTTTTTTCATTGTTTCTTTATCAATTTCTTTTAAATGCTCTAACTCTAAGTGATAAACGCCAAGTTCTAAAGAACGAACCGCTTTTAATAATGATTGCTCTAAGTTACGTCCGATTGACATAACTTCACCAGTTGCCTTCATTTGTGTACCCAGTGTTCTGTTTGCTGATTCAAACTTATCAAATGGCCAGCGCGGAATTTTTGAAACAACATAGTCTAATGCTGGTTCGAAACAAGCGTATGTTTTTTGTGTTACTGGATTTATAATTTCATCTAATGTTAGACCGACTGCAATTTTTGCCGCTAGCTTCGCAATTGGATATCCAGTTGCTTTAGATGCTAGTGCAGATGAACGACTTACACGCGGGTTTACTTCGATTACATAGTATTGGAAGCTATGTGGATCAAGTGCAAGCTGAACGTTACATCCACCTTCAATTCCTAATGCACGAATAATTCGTAATGAAGTGTTTCGTAACATTTGATATTCACGGTCACTTAATGTTTGGCTCGGTGCTACTACGATAGAATCACCTGTGTGAACTCCAACTGGATCGATATTTTCCATATTACATACTACAATCGCGTTATCATTTGAATCACGCATTACTTCATATTCAATTTCCTTACAACCAGCAATGCTCTTTTCTAATAAACATTGTGTTACTGGACTATGTTTTAATCCACCTGATACGATTTCAATTAGTTCTTCTTCATTACTACAGATTCCGCCACCTGTTCCCCCCATTGTAAATGCTGGGCGAACAATAACTGGATATCCAATTTCTTTTACAAATTCATGTGCTTCTTCTAGCGTATGAATGATGGTACTAGATGGAATTGGTTCATTTAATTCCTGCATTAATGTACGGAATAAATCACGATCCTCCGCTTGCTCAATTGCTGATAATTTCGTTCCTAAAATTTCAACTCCACACTCTTCAAGTATGCCTGATTTCGCAAGTTCAACAGCCATGTTTAAACCTGTTTGACCACCTAATGTTGGTAAGATCGCATCTGGACGTTCTTTACGAATGATACGGCTTACGAATTCTAGTGTTAATGGTTCTATATATACTTTATCTGCTGTTGCAGTATCTGTCATAATTGTTGCTGGGTTAGAGTTAACAAGGATTACTTTGTAACCTTCTTCTCTAAGAGATTGACAAGCTTGTGTACCAGAGTAGTCAAACTCTGCTGCTTGCCCAATTACAATTGGTCCTGATCCGATTACTAAAATTGTGTTAATGTCTAGGCGTTTTGGCATAACTCTTCCCCTTCTTTCTTGAAGTTTTCAATCATCGCTAAGAAATCTTCGAATAAATCATTTGCATCTTCTGGTCCTGCTGAAGCTTCTGGATGATATTGTACTGTAAATGCTGGGAACTTCGTATGACGAAGACCTTCTACTGTTCCATCATTTAAAGCGACATGTGTAATTTCAAGTTCTGTATTTTTAACTGATTCTTCTTCTACTGCGTATCCATGGTTTTGAGATGTAATTGCTACTTTTCCAGTTGCAAGATGTTTTACTGGATGATTTAAACCACGGTGACCGAATTTTAACTTACTTGTATTCGCACCAGATGCTAGAGCGAACAATTGATGTCCTAGGCAAATTCCGAATAAAGGAACTTTACCGATAATGTCTTTTAACATTTCAATTGCTTCTGGTACATCTTTCGGGTCTCCAGGTCCATTACTTAACATAATTCCATCTGGGCTAAGGCGTAAAATCTCTTCTGCTGTTGTATTGTAAGGTACTACAATTACATCACAATCACGTTTATTTAATTCTCTTAAAATACCATGTTTCATCCCGAAGTCTACAAGTACAACTCGGTGTCCACGGCCTGGGCTTGGGTATGGATCTTTCGTTGATACGCGTTTCACGTGATCTGTAAATACTGTCGCTTTTAATTGGCTCACGATGTATTCTACATCTGCATCCATGTTACATAGACGTCCACGTAATGTACCGTATTGACGAATTTTTCTCGTTAATTTTCTCGTATCAACTCCTGCTAAGCCTGGGATGTTTCTTTCTTTTAAGTAATCATTTAACGAAATTTCATTACGGAAGTTTGATGGGTGATCACAAATTTCGTTTACGATTAAGCCATTTACAGATGGGTGAATCGATTCAAAATCGTCACGGTTAATGCCGTAGTTTCCGATTAATGGGTACGTGAATGTTACGATTTGACCGCAATATGATGGATCAGATAATGTTTCTTGATATCCAGTCATTCCTGTTGTAAATACAACCTCACCTGACTTTTCAATTTCGCCTCCGAAACCTTTTCCAATTAATACCGTTCCATCTTCTAAGATAAGTTGTCTTTTCATACTAATGCACTCTCCTTTTGCCATGCGATCTTACCACCAACGATTGTCATTACCGGCCATCCTTGGCATTTCCAACCTGCAAATGGTGTATTTTTTCCTTTTGATAAGAATGTTGTTGGGTCAATCTCTTCTTCTTGTTCTAAATCAATGATTGTAATATCAGCTGTTCTACCTTCTTTTAGGCGACCAGCTTCTAAGCCGAATGTATCAGCTGGCTTTTCTGTTAAGAATTGAATTAACTGTTCTAGCGTAATAACTCCCTTTTTCACAAGGTTTGTGTATAGAAGCGGGAATGCTGTTTCAAAACCAGTAATTCCGAACGGTGCTCTTTCAATTCCTTGTGCTTTCTCTTCCGCTGTATGCGGTGCATGGTCAGTTGCAATCATATCGATCGTTCCATCTAATAAACCTTCAATTAATGCTGCATGGTCTTCTTTTCCACGAAGCGGTGGGTTCATTTTAAAGTTAGGATCAACTGATGGGATATCATCTTCACATAACACTAGGTGATGTGGTGTTACTTCTGCTGTTACTTTAATTCCAGCGCGTTTCGCATCACGGATTACACGTACAGAACCTTTTGTACTTACGTGACATACGTGATAGTGACAATCTGCTGCTTCAGCAAGCAGTATATCCCTTGCAATATGTACAGATTCACATACTGATGGGATACCGTTTAATCCGTGTTTCTCAGAAAACTTCCCTTCATGTACACAACCTTTATTAATAAGCGTATTCTCTTCACAGTGCGCAACTACTGCCATATTTAATTTCGCTGCACGTTTCATAGCCGCTAACATCATGCTAGCATCTTGTACGCCTACGCCGTCATCTGTGAAAGCAAATGCTCCAAGTTCTTTTAATGTTTCGAAATCTGTCATTTCAGAACCAGCTTGACGTACTGTAATTGCTCCGTATGGTAGTACGTTAACATGCGCTTTTTCTTTAATACGTTTTTGCAGGTCTTCCATATGTTCTCTGCAATCTGGTACTGGGCGTGTATTTGGCATTGAGCAAATTGTAGTGAATCCACCTTTTGCCGCTGCTAGTGTACCTGTTTCAATTGTTTCTTTATGTTCACCACCTGGTTCACGAAGATGTACGTGTACATCTACTAATCCAGGTGCGATTAAATTTCCGTTCACTTCGATTACTTCAGCATTATCTGCCGTAATATTTTCTGCTACCTTAGCGATTTTACCGTCTTGTACGAGAAGATCTGTTGCTACGATTTTTCCTTCTTCATTCATATAACGACCATTTTTAAACAAATAATTCATGTCTCATTCCTCCTAATACATTTGGTAAGGCGCGTTTTAGTACAGCCATTCTTACGTAAACCCCATTTTCCATTTGTTTAAATATGCGTGAACGCTCACACTCAACAAGTTCACTTGCAATTTCAACATCACGGTTTACAGGAGCTGGATGCATAATAATGCTTCCTTCTTTCATACGCTTTTCTCTTTCTACTGTTAATCCGTGTTTCTCATGATATTCTTTCATAATGTCTGTTTCATAATGATCATGACGCTCATGTTGTACACGGAGTAACATCATTACATCCACTTCTGGAACAAGTTCATCTAATGGTTTGTATGTTCCAAATGTGTTGTCTTCATCTTTCCACTCTTCTGGACTGGCAAAGTAAATTGTTGCACCCAACTTCGTTAATGCTTCTGCATTAGAACGTGCTACTCGGCTATGACGAACATCTCCTACTATTGCAATCTTCAAACCTTCAAATCTTCCAAACTCTTGTTTAATTGTAAGAAGGTCGAGTAGGCACTGCGTTGGGTGGTTTCCACATCCATCTCCAGCGTTTAAGATCGGGATATTCACCTGATCTTTTAGTTCATCGAAGTAGCGATCTTGCTCATGGCGGATGACCACTGCTTTTGTTCCGATTGATTCTAGTGTTCTTATCGTATCGTATAAAGTTTCTCCTTTTTGTACGCTAGATGCATCAGCTGAAAAGTTTAAAACATCTAGTCCTAATCTCTTCTCAGCAACTTCAAAGCTAAATCTCGTTCTCGTACTATTCTCAAAGAACAAGTTTGCAACAAAAGTTTGCTCTGTCGTTTTGCTCTCTTTTCCATTCGCAAAATCTTCTGCATCTTTTAGGATTTCTGAAATTTCTACTTCCGATAATTCACTCATCGTTAACAAATGGCTCATCGTCATCCCTCATCTTTCTGATTTTTATGTTACCACTTTTGTATTTTTATAACAACGTTTGTATAAAAATACCCTAATCATGTAAGACTAGGGTGCAAGGAAGAAGCCACCCTTTTCTGTCTCACAGGACTGAATTAAAAGGTTATTATTATGAAGCAATCTGCTTAGGTTGTTTTATTTGTTTCGTTTCCGGTAGTAGTAGATTTAACAGTACACCTACAATTGCTGCTAGTGCCATTCCTTCTACTTGGAACGATTCTCCTACGTGAAGTACCGCTCCACCAATACCGATTACTAGTATTACTGATGCAATCATTAAGTTTCGTTTGTCACTTAAATCTGTTTTATCATCTACCATCATGCGTAATCCGCTTGATGCAATTACACCGAATAGTAAGATTGATACCCCACCCATAACTGGTGTTGGGATCGAATGAATCAGCGCAGAAATCTTACCGATAAATCCGAACATGATTGCGAATACTGCTGAACCGATGAATAAGTATACACTGTATGCTCTCGTAATTGCTAGCACACCGATGTTTTCACCATACGTTGTATTCGGTGGTCCACCTATTAGTGATGCAATCAATGTTGCTATTCCATCACCGAAGATTGAGCGATGTAAACCTGGTTTTTCAATTAAATCTCTTTTAATAACATTTCCAAGTACAATTTGATGTCCGATATGCTCTGAAATTGTTACTAGTGCAACTGGTACCATCAAGAGTACTATCTTCCATGAAAACTCCGGAGTATATGTTACAAATGGTACTGTGAAGTCTGGTACAACAAACCATTTCGCCTCAGCTACTGGTTTTAAATCGACTAATCCTTGGAAGTATGCGAAGATGTACCCCCCGATAATACCGAGTAAAACTGGTATTATACTGAAGAACCCTCTTCCGAATATCGAGCATATAATTGTAATTGCTAATGTTACTAATGCTACTGAAAAGTGTATAAAGCTATATTTGCCATCCGCACCGTTCATCGCCATGTTAACTGCTGTATGTGCTAACGCTAAACCGATTACCATTACTACCGGCCCAACTACGATTGGCGGAAGTAATTTCATAATCCACTCTGATCCTGATTTCTTAATTCCGAGTGAGATTAAGATGTACACAAGCCCTGCTAGCAAACCACCAAGCATTGCTGCTCCCGGTCCACCTGCCGTTTTCGCTGTTATAATCGGTGCGATAAAGGCGAATGATGATCCTAGATAGGCAGGTACTTGACCTTTCGTTATAAGAAGAAACGCTAACGTTCCTAATCCACTTGATATTAATGCTACTGATGGATTCAATCCTGTTAAAAACGGAACAAGCACTGTTGATCCAAACATCGCGAACAAATGTTGTATACTCAAAAATAACCATTTTCCCGGTTTCGGTACTTCATTAACGTCTAACACTGGCTTTTGTTCCATTGTTACATCCTCCTTCAGTTTAAATCTTTGCAATAAAAAAACTCTTTGTGCCTGTGCACAAAGAGTCCTACACTTTCGTATGCCAAATTTGACATATGAAAGCCAAGACCCTTTGGCAGCCTCACAGGACTACATTTAAAAGGGCTTTACTTATCGTATATGCTTACTCGATCTTGTTGATCTGTCTCTTGCAAATCAACTTCGATACGCTCTTCACTTGATGTTGGAATGTTCTTTCCTACATAATCAGCGCGAATTGGTAGTTCACGATGACCTCTATCAACAAGAACCGCCAGTTGGATTTGAGATGGTCTACCTAAATCCATAAGAGCATCCATTGCTGCTCGAACTGTTCTTCCTGTATATAACACGTCATCCACAAGGATAACTTTTTTCTTCGTAATATCTACAGGGATATCAGAACCTTTTACAAGTGGTTCTTTATTTTTGGATTGCAGTGTTAAATCATCACGATATAACGTAATGTCTAACTCTCCAACTTCCATTTCTTTTCCTTCAATTTGACCAATTCGTTCTGCCAAACGTTGTGCAATAAAAATTCCACGAGTTTTAATTCCGACAAGAACACAATTATCGACACCTTTATTTCGTTCCACGATTTCATGACTAATTCGTGTTAAAGCGCGGCGAATCATTTGGTCATCTAAAACGACAGCTTTCTCTTGCATGCTCTACACCTCCAAGCTTTTTTTCTTGCGTGAGAGTAATGGTATAAAAAAAGTCCTCTCAGCGTGTGCGAGAGGACTTTTGAAAAAAGGGTACAGCATACCCTAAGTATTTCAAACCGTTACCTTCTCAACCTCACGGGGCTGTGTTAAAGGATCATTATTTAACTGTTGTCAGTATCTCAGTTTTCTTATGATTTGTCAATACTATTTCCGTAAAATATTTAATGCTTCTTCAAATACTTCTGGAATCGGTGCCTCAAACTGAATATATTCACCAGTACGAGGATGATCAAAGCCTAAAATACCTGCATGAAGTGCTTGTCCATTCATATCTAACGTTTTCTTCGGACCATACTTCGGATCTCCCGCAAGTGGATAGCCAATATATTTCATATGAACACGAATTTGGTGCGTACGTCCCGTTTCTAAGCGACATTCTACAAGTGTAAAGTCTTTAAAGCGTTCTAACACTTGGAAGTGAGTAACAGCGTTTTTACCATTTTCATCAACTGTCATACTTTGACGCTCTTTCTTATCACGACCAATTGGTGCATCGATAGTCCCCTTATCATGCGGAATAACACCGTGCACAATTGCTTTGTAACGTCTTGTTACTGTTTTTGCTACAAGTTGATTTACAAGTGATTCATGCGCCATATCATTCTTAGCAACCATTAATAATCCAGATGTATCTTTATCAATACGATGCACGATACCTGGACGCATTACACCGTTGATACCTGATAAATCTGTACAATGGTGCATAAGGCCGTTTACAAGCGTACCACTTGTATGCCCTGGCGCTGGATGTACAACCATACCACGTGGTTTATTTACAACAAGCACATCTGCATCTTCATAATAAATTTCTAAATTCATATCTTCTGGTTGAATATCTAACGCTTCCGGCTCAGGAATCGTTACTGTAATTTCATCTTCTTCTTTTACTTTATAATTCACTTTTACTGCTTTCCCGTTTACTGTCACAACATCATCTTTAATCCATTGCTGTACTTGTGAACGTGACCATTCGTTATTTATTCCTGCAACGAATTTATCAATTCGCTCATTTTTTTGCTCTTCTACAACTGTTACTTGTACTACTTCACTCATTCAATTACTCCTTCGCTTTCTTGCCTTCTAATAATGTTTGAATAATAATTAATACAACACCAATACATAATGCTGAATCAGCTATATTGAATACTGGATAGTTGTACGAGAAAATATACACGTGAATGAAATCCACTACTTCTTGTCTAAATACACGATCAATAAAGTTACCAATTGCCCCGCCTAAAATTAGGCCTAACGAAATACCTAGAAGCTTGTCTGTTTTCGCATACTTTTTCATATAAAATACGATAAACACTACAAAAACAACTGTAATAATGTAGAAGAACCACATTTTATTTTCTAAA
The DNA here is from genome assembly GCF_038006445.1 of Bacillus sp. FSL K6-1218. Classification (NCBI taxonomy): domain Bacteria; kingdom Bacillati; phylum Bacillota; class Bacilli; order Caryophanales; family Bacillaceae; genus Bacillus; species Bacillus sp. FSL K6-1218. The sequence continues at coordinate 3,976,628 of NZ_JBBOVE010000001.1, forward strand.
ATACCCCAGGCAGCGCCTCTATTTCGATGTGATGTTATGTATAATACATTGTCGATAATCGGAATACTCGTACCCAATTCCATGTTCTTTACAATTAACCACTTCGATATTTGATCGATAGCAATGACAAATAACGCTATTACATAATATATCATTTTCATTTCCCCCACAAAGACAGTGTACCTCAAAATTTTAGCATAGCTGCTACCTTTTCACAATGAACCTTTATAGAAGAATAAAATAAATTAAAAAAAGGTAATATAATATCGTTGTGCGTATTCATACATTTACCTTTTCATAGAAAAATTCATGAATTGTTCGGGCAGTCGGCATTGTTTTCATTTGCTTTGTCGAAATTAATCTCCCCGTCTCTTCACAAATACCGTACATGTCTATTTCCATTTTAAATAATGCGCGTTCTACATCCTTTAAATCCTCTTTTATATCATGTAATAGCAATTTTTTCTTTATCTCTTCCTTAATTTCATATCCAAGCTCTTGGCTGAACTCGACATCATATTTGTGCATTACTTCTTTAGCTAGTCTCTCTTGCAACTCTTTTCTCATCAATTGCAATTCTTCTTTTATTTCCATGTAGATTTCATTCACGTGTACATTCCTCCTAGCTGTAATGTACAGTTAGTGTGTCCGAAATTTATTTGCTTACCTCACACACATTTTTCCTTCACAGGAAAGAGCCTGAAAGTTATTTTGATATATCATCAAAATAAAAAAACTGACTGCATAAATAGCAGTCAGTTTTTTTATTATTTTACATAGTTTTCTTTCACAACTGTTGCACAACGCTCACATAATGTTTCATGTTCAGCATCTTTACCAATTGTTTCTGAAACTACCCAACAACGTTCACATGTTTCACCAGTTGCTTGAGCAACAATAACCGCTGTATGTTCATACTTCGGTGCATCTGCTGGCGCTTCTTCCATCATACCACCAAGTTTATACTCAGAAACGATGAATAATTGCTTTAAGTCTTCGCTAATAGACTCTAACATAGCTTTCATTTCTGCAGTTGGATATAGCGTAATGCTCGCATTTAATGACTTACCGATTACTTTTTCATTACGAGCTACTTCTAGTGCTTTTAACACGTCATCACGTAATGTCATAAATGCATCCCATTTTGTTTTTAATGCTTCCGCGTCATCTAATTGTACAGCTTCTGGCATATCAGTTAATTGTACACTTTCTTCTGTTACGCCTGGAATGTATGGCCATACTTCATCAGCTGTATGCGGTAAGATTGGTGTTACAAGTTTCGTTAACGCAACAAGAACTTCATATAATACAGTTTGAATTGCACGACGATCTTCGTGGTTTGCACCTTCAATGTATAAAATATCTTTTGCAAAATCTAAGTAGAATGAACTTAAATCAATTGTACAGAAGTTATGAATTGCATGATACACAGCAGCGAAATCGTATGTCTCATATGCTTCTTTAACTTTTGTAATTAAGTCATTTAATTTCACTAACATGTAACGATCTACTTCACGAAGCTCAGCTATAGCTACTGCATTTTCACTTGGCTTAAAGTCGTCTAAGTTTCCTAATAAGAAACGGAATGTGTTACGGATTTTACGATACACTTCTGCTACTTGTTTTAAAATATCATCTGAAATACGTACGTCAGATTGATAGTCAACAGAAGATACCCATAAGCGTAAAATGTCTCCACCTAATTGATCCATGATTTTCTTCGGTACGACGATGTTTCCAATCGACTTACTCATTTTACGTCCTTCACCATCTAGTACGAAACCGTGGCTTAGTACGCCTTTATATGGAGCTTTACCTGTTACAGCAACTGCTGTTGATAATGAAGAGTTAAACCAACCACGATACTGATCAGATCCTTCTAAATATAAATCAGCTGGACGCTGTAAATCTTCGCGCTCTTCTAATACAGCTTGGTGAGAAGAACCTGAATCGAACCATACATCCATGATGTCTGTTTCTTTACGGAATTCGCCATTTTGGCTACCTGGATGTGTAAATCCTTCTGGTAATAGATCTTTCGCTTCACGCTCAAACCATACGTTAGAACCGTGTTCACGGAATAAATCTGCTACATGGTTAATTGTTTCATCCGTAATAATTGGATCACCATTCTCAGCATAGAATACCGGAATTGGCACACCCCATGCACGCTGACGAGAAATACACCAGTCACCACGGTCACGAACCATATTATGAAGACGAGTTTCTCCCCATGCTGGTACCCATTTTGTTTCCGCTACAGCTTCTATTAATTCTTTACGGAATGCTTCAATAGATGCAAACCACTGTGCTGTCGCACGGAAAATAATTGGTTTTTTCGTTCTCCAATCATGTGGGTATGAATGCGTAATGAATGTTAGTTTCAGTAACGCGCCTACTTCTTCTAATTTTTCTGTAATTGGCTTGTTAGCTTTATCATAGAATAAGCCTTCAAATCCAGGTGCTTCATTTGTTAATACACCTTTATCATCAACTGGGCAAAGTACTTCTAATCCATACTTTTTACCAACAACGAAGTCATCTTCCCCGTGTCCTGGTGCTGTATGAACACAACCTGTACCTGCATCTGTTGTTACGTGATCTCCTAGCATTACTAATGAATCACGATCGTAGAATGGATGTTTTGCAACTGTGTACTCCAGTTCGCTACCTTTTACTGTTTTCACAACTTCAGCATTTTCCCACTCTAACGTTTTTGCAACTGTCTCAAACAGCTCAGAAGCAATGATATATTTCTCATCATTTACTTTTACAATGCTATATTCAAGCTCTGGGTGAACAGAAATACCTAAGTTTGCAGGTAATGTCCAAGGTGTTGTTGTCCAAATGATGTACTTTTCATCACCTTCTAATACGTTCTTTCCATCTTTTACAGGGAATGCTACGTAAATAGATGCTGATTTTTTATCTTGATATTCAATTTCAGCTTCTGCTAAAGCAGATTCACTCGTTGGAGACCAGTAAACTGGTTTTTGACCTTTATAGATATAACCTTTTTTCGCCATGTCACCAAACACTTTAATTTGTTGTGCTTCATAAGCGGGCTCTAAAGTAATATATGGATTATCCCAATCTGCACGTACACCTAGACGCTTAAATTGTTCACGTTGACGTTCTACTTGTTCATATGCATACTCTGCACATAACTTACGGAACTCAGCAACTGTCATTTCTTTACGCTTTACACCTTTATTTGTTAAAGCTTGTTCAATTGGTAAACCGTGCGTATCCCATCCTGGAACATATGGCGCACTAAAACCAGTCATTGATTTATAACGAACAATAAAGTCTTTTAATACTTTATTTAATGCATGTCCCATATGAATGTCACCATTCGCATATGGAGGCCCATCATGCAATACAAATAAAGGACGACCTTTTGTATGTTCTTGTACTTTTTCGTAAATATTCATTTCAGCCCATTTTTCTTGCATTGCAGGCTCACGTTTTGGTAAGTTCCCACGCATTGGGAACTCTGTTTTCGGCATCAGTAATGTATTTTTGTACTCCATGCTCAATTCCTCCTTACATGTATAAAAGAAATACTTAAAAAACGGAATAAAAAAGAGACTTTCTCATCCCAAAAAGGGACGAGAAAGTCTCCCGCGGTACCACCCTAGTAGATCATATACATATGTATAGAATCCTCTTATATTCTTAACGCGAATACACGCCTACGCTTACTCTATTTGTTCAGCGCGGAACTCCAGGGTGATATTCCCACTATCTCCTTATCCTGAGCTTACACCGTCCTCAGTTCGCTATATAAGGTTTGAAAAGGTACTTATCCCTATCTTCGTTTTTCTTAATAAATATGTTGTTTAAAATTATATGTAATAATGAGAAAAACGTCAAGCTTACACTGTTTCTTCTTTTTTCAACAGTTCATCTACTTCGTCTTCTAACTCAATTAGTTTATCCCAATCATCGTTGTTTAACATTTCAAGCTGTGTTTCTAATAACATACGGAAACGAGTTCGGAATACTTTCGCTTGTTTCTTTAGCTCTTCAATATCAAAAGCAACTTTTCTTGATTTTACTAATGCTTCGTTAATAATACGATCAGCATTCTTTTCAGCTTCACGCACAATTAATTTCGCTTCTTTTTGCGCATTACGTTTTACTTCTTCCGCTGCTTCTTGCGCAACAACGATAGATTTGTTTAACGTATCTTCAATATTAGAGAAATGATCTAACTTCCCTTCTAACTGCGCAACTTTTTCTTCTAAAGCTTTTTTCTCACGAATGACCAATTCATAATCTTTGATAATTTGATCAAGAAACTCATTTACTTGATCTTCATCATAGCCACGGAATCCGCGACCAAATTCTTTGTTATGAATATCTAATGGTGTTAACGGCACAACGCCACCTCCAAGTAGTTATCTAAATTTCCTCTTTCAATTATATCTTTTCTTCGACAAAATAGGAGGATTTCCTTCTAAAAAACCAATCATTTTAGTATACCATACAAAATTCTCCATTTGTCGCGTTTTGTTCTACCTTCTACAGAAAATAATTTACTTCGTCCATATCCTCTAACAGAAAAAACGTCTCCTGGATAACATTCATAAGCAGTTTGTTCCACTATTTTCCAATTAACTTTTACTAAACCATTTTTAATGAAAGGTTGCACTTTCTGTCTAGATAAATGTAACATTTCAGCTAACATAACATCTAAACGAAGTGAAGAAACCGTTCCAGATTTCTCCCCCCACATTTCATGTATCTGTAGAATTTGTTCTCCTTGTACTGCTGATAAGGAGACTTTTACTTTTCCTATTGCTTGTAAGTTCATCTCAATGTACGATACGATTTCTTTCGCAACTACAATTTGGGCACGATTTTCTTGCAGCAAAATATCACCACATTTTTCTCTCGTTAAACCAAGAGACATAAATGTACCTAATATTTGCCTATGTTCTAGCGTATAAAACTTGGAAGGATAGTCAATTTCTAATACTTCTACTTGAAATTCTTCTTCATTTAATTCTAGATAGTCTGGATAAATGAGTGCTCTTTTACGCTCTGCATTAGGCGTTGCACCACCAAATTGCACAGCAACATCTCCTTGTCCAATTACCATAGAAACAATTTGTTGCTGTCTTGGATCAAGGAAATCTGTTAATTTCACTTGATGGTACTCCGCCGTTCGCTTCCACTCTAGCACTTTATCTACAAAGACCTCTTCATCAGGCCTAAAATGTTCATAAATGCTCATGTATTTAACCTCTTACTATAAGAAATAGCTGAACAAACTGAACAAACCACTTTTAGCAAGTTTTAACGCAAAAATCGCAACGAGTGGAGAAATATCAATCATACCCAGCGGCGGAATAAATCTGCGGAATGGTTCTAAATACGGTTCACAAATTCGCGCCAAGAACTCTCCAAAAGATGATTCCTTTGCACCAGGAAACCATGATAGGAGAATGTAAATAATCAGTGCCCACGAGTAAATCTCGATAGCAGAACTTAACACCATTAAAACTGTTGTCATGGCGTATTACCACCTCTTTATATTTGTTTCTTCTTCTTCACCGAATAACTCTGAAATTGCACCAACAATATCAACATTTTCAGGTGTACACATAAATGTTTTCGGTCCTATTTTTTGAATATCCCCGCCTATAGCGTATACAGTACCACTTAAAAAGTCAACGATACGTACCGCTTGATCAGTAGACATTCTCTGCAAATTAATTACAACAGCTCGTCTACCTTTTAAGTGGTCCGCAATCCCTTGTGCTTCCGAATATGTGCGTGGTTCTAATAAAACAACTTTTGAAGATTGTTTTGCTGTTTCAATACTTACAACATTTTGCTTCGGTTGCGCTTTCGGAAACGTAACATCTTGTTGTTCTGGTGGATCTTGCTGCTTTTTCATGTCTGTTTGCTCCTTTTCATAACCATATTGAGCTGCTTCTTTTTCTTCCGGTGTATCAAAAAAGAAGTATTTTACTTTTGACCAACTCATAATAAGATTCTCCTTCCTTTTACGCTTTTCCTACTAAAATCGTTCCCAAACGAATATATGTAGCCCCTTCTTCAATTGCAATCGTGTAATCGTTGGACATTCCCATTGATAATTCTTTACATGGCGCATGTAATAACTCTAGCTCCTGCACCTCTGTTTGTAGCATACGTAATTCCTTAAAACAGCGTCTGATTTCTTCCTCTTCTTCTGTAAATGGAGCCATCGTCATTAGTCCAACCACTTCAATTTTATCGAATTCTTGCAAACTTTGAATAAAAGAAACAACCTCTTCTATTGCCAATCCTTGCTTCGATTCTTCAGATGAGGTTTTCACTTGAATAAAGCATTTCACTTTCTTATCAGCACGTTTCTGAATTTCTTTCGCCAGGGAAAGACGATCTAACGAATGTAAATAATCAATTTCATTAATGATTTCTTTTACTTTTCTCGTTTGTAATGAGCCAATAAAATGCCAATTAACTTTTGAACCGAAATGCTCATATTTCTGTAAGAAACCTTCATTTCTATTTTCACCTAAATCGATAATTCCAGTTTCAATTACTTCGTTTGTTTTTTCAATCCCTACAGTTTTTGTCACTGCAACAAGTTTAATATCTTGCAACGAACGTCCAGCTCGAGCGCAAGATTCTTTAATAGCTTCGTTTACAATTACTAAATTTTCTTGTACTGTCACTTGCTTCCTTCCTCCTTAAAACCTATGAAACTCAACATTCTTCCTGTCTTACCTTGATCACGACGATGAGAGAAAAATAGTTGCTCTTCACAGCTTGTACAAAGAGATGACATTACAATATGCTCTTCTTTTATGCCTGCTTGTACGCATAATATACGATTAATTTCTTTTAAATTAATTGCGTACTGCCCGTCAGAAATTTTTTGATGAGGAACAGCATCGTTAATTACTTTCTGTGCTGCTGTTAATACACGATCATCCACAACATAACAACAAGATCCGATCGACGGCCCAATTGCAACATGAATTTCATCACTTGAAATACCTTCTGCATTCCACTTTTGAATCATTTCCTTTGCAATCTCTTGTACAGTGCCTTTCCATCCAGCATGCGCAAGTCCTATCATACCATGTGATGGTGCATAAAAATAGAGCGGAACACAATCCGCGTAACAAGACGTTAACAGAACATCTTCATTACTCGTATAAATGCCATCTGTTTTTGAAATACCGTCCTCATATGAATAGACGCCACTTCCCTTTTCCTGTTGCCCTACTTTTTCAACATGATGATCATGAACTTGTTCAGAGCAAATCCAGTTTTCTAATGGTTTTTGTAACTTATTTGCTAAAATGCGTCTGTTTTCATGAACGTTCTCCACGATATCATTCACATGTAATCCTAAATTCATCGCATGAAAGGAGCCCGTACTTATCCCACCATCTTTTGTCGTAAATCCAGCAGTAATGTTTCCAAGTTCTTTCCATGCTTGTAAATACAGTATACCGTCCACATATTTAAATGGTTCTCTCATAAAGCGGCTCCTTTTAATTAAAATAACAGAAAAAAGTATGGTACTTCCTGTCTATTTTACCATACTTTTATTTTTTCATAATCCTAACAGAAAAAAAAGAGGAATTTGTAATATTCTTTATGAAATTGTCGGTGTTTGTATTGATTCTGTTACAGTATTAACAGGATTTACTCTTACAAGTATGACATCTTCCCCAATTTTCACAATTTCCTTCCAAGGAATTACAATCTCAACATCTTTTCCAAAAATACCCAGCATACGTGTCTGTTTGGAAATAATAACAGAACAAACTTTCCCTGTGTTCATATCAATTTCAATATCTCCAATATTCCCAACCCTTTTTCCATCTGAAATATTTATAACATCCTTCATCTGTAACTCTGAAATTCGTATCACCATTTTTATCCTCTCCCTTATATGACGAATTGGAAGCTGTTTCTCATATTTACAGGAAGTCACCTATACGAAACACCATGCTAGTTTCATTATATGAACACTAATCCCCTACTATGAGCGTAAACCATATTACATATAAAAAAGTCTCACCATAATTGGTGAGACCTTATCCTTGAATCGTCTTATTCATTTGTTTAATGGCTGACTTCTCTAAACGTGATACTTGAGCTTGGGAAATCCCAATTTCTTCTGCAACTTCCATCTGTGTCTTTCCTTGGAAGAAACGTTTTCTAATAATCATTTTCTCTCGATCATTTAAACGCTTCATTCCTTCTTTCAATGCTAGTTCTTCAACCCACTGCTCGTCCTTTTGTTTTTCATCACTTAACTGATCCATAACAAAGATAGGATCTCCTCCATCATTATAAATCGGTTCAAATAATGAAACTGGGTCTTGAATCGCATCTAAAGCAAATACTATCTCTTCATGAGTTACTTCTAGCACTTTTGCAATATCCATTGCTGTTGGTTCTTTTGAATTTTCTGCAATCAACTTTTCTCTTACTTGCAAAGCTTTATACGCAATATCTCGCAATGAGCGCGATACGCGAATCGGATTATTATCACGCAAATATCTGCGTATTTCCCCAATAATCATCGGCACAGCATACGTTGAAAATTTTACATTTTGGCCTAAATCAAAATTATCAATTGATTTCATAAGTCCGATGCAACCAACTTGAAATAAATCGTCAACATATTCTCCTCTGTTATTAAATCTTTGGATGACGCTCAGTACAAGACGTAAGTTTCCATTCACTAATTTTTCTCTTGCGCTTATCTCTCCACTTTGCATTTCACGAAATAATTTACGCATCTCTTCATTTTTTAATACTGGAAGTTTAGCTGTATCAACACCGCAAATTTCTACTTTGTTTCTCGTCAAAGTGTTCCCTCCTATCGGGAGTTGCTGTACAGTGTAAAGTATTTCCTTTGAAGGGGATTTTATGCATGTGGTTTTTTCACGATTTTTTATTTAAATTATCTTTCCTAATACAACTAAATAGAATAAGACCAGCCTACATAACGGCTGGTCTTATTCTTCACACCATTTTATTAAATTCTTTTCGTAATCTTTTTATAATTCTTTTTTCTAAACGCGAAATGTATGACTGTGAAATCCCAAGCATATCCGCCACATCTTTTTGCGTCTTTTCCTCTCCTCCAGCAAGCCCAAACCGAAGTTCCATAATTTGTTTTTCACGATCATTTAATTGGTGTAATGCTTTCATTAAAAGGTGGCGATCTACAGTAGCTTCTAAATCTTTTGTAATAATATCATCATCTGTACCTAACACGTCAGACAACAACAGTTCATTCCCATCCCAATCAATGTTTAGCGGTTCATCAAAAGAAACTTCCGAACGATTTTTGTTATTTCGACGTAAATGCATTAAAATTTCATTTTCTATACAACGCGATGCATATGTTGCTAATTTTATTTTCTTTTCTGGATTAAATGTATTTACCGCTTTAATAAGGCCGATTGTTCCTATACTAATCAAATCTTCAATATTTATCCCTGTATTTTCAAACTTTCTTGCTATATATACAACGAGCCTTAAGTTACGTTCAATAAGTAATGACCTTGCTGCCTGATCTCCCTTTGGCAATTTATTCAAAAGAACTTCCTCTTCTTCTTTCGTTAACGGTGGTGGCAACGCTTCACTTCCACCAATATAATAAATTTCATCGGTCTTAATTCCTAATTTCAGCAATACTTTATACCAAAGGTATACTAAATAAAATTTTAATTTCATCATATTATCCCGCCTCTCATTATTAAGCGATCACCATTTTTTGTGAAATCAACATTTTTGGATGCACAATACATTGATACTCCCCATTTGTAGACAGTTGTTGTGTATTTAATCCAATTAATACTTTGTTTACAACAATAGAACTACCTTCATGATCAACTTGCACACTGTCAGGCTTAATTGCCCACAAAAATTGACTTTCTACTCCTACTGCACGGAAAGGAATTAAACGTAATTTTGTCGCCCAACCAGAATCATTTTCTGGTATTTGAGGAATTTCTGTTTTGGAATAAATTTGTTCTGTTAACCAAGATGGTAAGCAATGTTCTAATGATGAAACATGCATAATCATAACGGGTGTTTTTGTTAATGGGTCGTAAAGTTGGTTCCCACTGTCAATAAGACCTGCCAGTTCTAGTTCTTCTTCCGCCAATTGAATTTTTACTTTCACAATTTGGTCATAGTGTATTTTCGTGACCTCTACGCTTTCAATACGCTTTTTAGAAAAATAATAAATTACCGGAAAACCAAAAATAACAAATAACCAACTAATTGGATCGCCGTAAGAAATTGACTGAGATTGAACCAATCCATTTACCATTTCATTCGTTTGCAAAAAGAAATGAGTTCCAATTAATCCTCCGCCAACCATAAAGGTTACAAAGTAAAAAGTAAAAACAGTTTGTGCATAATTTCTAAACGTTGTAAACCCAAATGCTGTATACACAATAAGTAACGAGTACAGTAGTTTCATAATTGGATGTGTCATCATAGAAGCAAAAGGAGTAAAGGCAAAAATAACAATAGTTGAACCTATAAATGCCCCTAACACAAGCCTCCATCTTTTGATTTTCTTTTTTAACACGGTAGCTGTTAATAAAAGCAAAAGAAAATCAATGCAGGCGTTTAACAACCAAACAACGTCGGCGTAAACAACCAAACAATTCACCTCTTTTTTCAAGTTGAGACTAGTATAATGCATATCCAATAGGAAAGTGTGTCAATTTGCGGAGGTGTTTTTTTGTTATTTTGTGATTTCTAGACATAATCTGTCGGTAAAAAATAAAAGTACAAATTCATAGAATGATATACTCTTATTTTCACCAACAAAATATATTGAAATATACGAAATAAAAAAAGACCTGCTAAGCAGGTCTTTTTCATTTAAAAAACAAAAAAGGAGCATGAAAGCTCCTTTTTTTATCGTCTACGACGGTTACGTAAAAATGCTGGAATATCGATATCATCTGAATCTGAATGACGCTCATGTACAACTGGCTCTTCACGCTTCATTTCACGTTTTACTTCACGTTGTTTTGAAGGTTGAGCTACTGATTGTTGCTGTTGTTGCGTGTGGTTCGCATTCGGACGAATAATTGGTTTTGGTGGTTGAGTTGCAATGCTATCATCAAAACCAGTTGCAATTACAGTTACAACGATATCATCTTTTAATCCTTCATTAATAACAGAACCGAAGATCATATTTACTTCTGGATCTGAAGCTGAAGCTACGATATCTGCCGCTTCTTGTACTTCATATAAGCTTAAGTTAGCGCCACCCGTAATGTTCATGATAACACCTTGAGCTCCATCAATAGATGTTTCTAGTAATGGACTAGAAATCGCTTTTTTCGCAGCTTCTGCAGCACGATTTTCCCCGTTACCAGAACCAATACCCATTAAAGCAGAACCTCTATTAGACATAATTGTCTTTACGTCTGCAAAGTCTAAGTTAATTAAACCTGGCGTTGCAATTAAATCCGAAATACCTTGAACACCTTGACGTAATACGTTATCAGCTTCACGGAATGCTTCTAACATTGGCGTATTTTTATCAACGATCTCTAATAAGCGATCGTTTGGAATTACAATAAGAGTATCTACATTTTCTTTAAATGCTGCAATACCAGATGCTGCTTGCGTTGCACGTTTACGTCCTTCAAAAGTAAATGGACGTGTTACAACACCAACTGTTAAAGCACCTAATTCTTTTGCAACTTGAGCAACAACTGGAGCTGCACCAGTTCCAGTTCCACCGCCCATACCAGCAGTTACGAAGACCATATCCGCACCACGAAGTGCTTCTTGGATCTGTTCTTTACTTTCTTCTGCAGCTTTTTTCCCTACTTCAGGATTTGCGCCTGCACCAAGTCCACGCGTTAATTTTCCACCAATTTGCATTTTTGTTTCAGCTTTTGATAGATTTAATGCTTGTGCATCAGTGTTCACAGCGATAAAGTCTACACCTTGTACACCGTGTTCAATCATACGGTTTACAGCATTGTTTCCGCCACCGCCGACACCGATAACTTTTATATTCGCTAATTGATCTTGAGTAGTATCAAACTCTAACATGTCGAAATCCCCCTAGAACCTCATTTTTCGTGTCCAATTTTAATCCCATAAATAACGGAATACACGTTTTACTTTTGACATCATACGGTCATCATTTTGATTATTATTGTTTTGATTACGAGTTTTTTGTTTCGCGGGTTGCTGTTGTACCGGCGTTGGTGCTGGTGCTGGTACTGGTTCAAAATGCTCTTGCTTTTCCTGCACATTTTTCCCACGTAATTTAGCTTTTTGATAAGAATGTTTAATTAATCCAACTCCGCTTGTATATTGGGGCTCACGCACACCAATATAATCAGGAGTTGCTACACGAACATTTTCATGTAAAATATCATATGCAAGATCAAGAACACCTGGCATAGAAGCAATTCCGCCAGTTAGTACATAACCAGAAGCCACTTGCTTTACTCCTAACTTACGCACTTCATCTTGAACAAACATTAAAATTTCCTCTACACGAGCCTCTATTATATCCGATAATTCCAACTGAGAATATTGTTCTGTTTGATCACTTCCCATAATAGGAACCGTAAACATCTCTTCTTCAGATGCTGTATCATAAAAAGCATGTCCATATTTCAACTTAATTTGATCTGCATTTTCTGTTGAAGTTTTCAACCCAATTGCAATATCCTTCGTTATATGGTCTCCACCTAATGGTAATACGCTCGTCGCTTGTAACTCTCCGTCTTTAAAAATAGATAAAGTTGTAGATCCTCCCCCCATATCAACAAGGGCTACTCCTCTATTTTTTTCATCTGAAGATATAGCAACTGTTGCAGCCGCTAAAGGTTGAAGACAAATATCAACAATTTCAAGACCTGCTTTTTCTACACAACGAAGTAGGTTATGTAGTAAAGTTCTCGAGCCTGTAATAAGTGTACCTTCCATTTCTAATCTTACACCGATCATCCCGCGTGGATCGTTAATCTCGTCAAGACCGTCTACGATGAACTGTCGAGGTACCACATCAATAAACTCACGTTCTGGAGCAATTGACACAACTTGTGCTGCATCTAGAACGCGTAAGACATCTTCATTCCCGATTTCACGATCTTCATTTGAAACAGCGACTACTCCGTGACAAGGAAGTAGCTGTACCTGGTTTGCATTGACACCTACTACAACTTGCTCAATGTGGATTCCCACCATGCGCTCAGCTTGTTCAATTGCTTTTTTAATTGATCGAACAGTCTCGTCTATATCAACTATCGATCCCTTCTTTAAACCATTTGATTTTACATTTCCAACACCAATAATGTTTAAGCTGTCATTAACCATTTCACCAATGATGACTTTAACATTGGATGTACCGATGTCAAGACTAACATATATTTCATTGCTGTTCATTCTTTGGCACCTCCTTCTTTATTTATACCATACAACTCAATATATGGAACAACAATCGCAACTTTACTATTTATAAGAAAAATATTCAACGTCTTTATACGTTTCCCTTTTTTAACCCTATATTTTTCTTATTTTTATTTAGCATTCAATTAAGAATATCGCAGTAAACTATGAATAACTGCTTATCTTGAAATAATTCTATTTCGAGTGTAAAGTTTACCGCCAAGTATAAGTCTACACTAAGATGTACTCATAGAAAAGTGAAACTTGTACCAATACTAGTATGAATCTAAGAATTTTTACATATTTTTCATCAAATGAACCATTCTTCTAAATTCGTATGCATATAATAGAACGTTTGTTTTGTTTTTTCTGCTATAAGCAACGAAAACTACCATTCTATTCTTTTTTTTCTTCCGCACCTAATTCTTTCGTATATGCACCTACTTCTAAGTCAATTAATACCTTCTTACCTGGCTCAATTGTTTTTAAAATAAGCGGATAGGCTTCCATACGTTTTGCGAAATTTTGAATCGTAGTGCTCACTTCATAACCTTCATTCATATATAAAGTAAGATGATCTTCATTCGCATTCGTTGGAGAATAGCGAATCTCCGAAATAGATTTTAAAATAGCTGGTGTTAACTTTTCTAGTTCAGCGATTAACTCCTTCATTTTCTCTTCTTTAAAAGGTTCGAAAATCGGTGCTGCAACAGGAAGTTTTCCATTAGGTAGTACATCAAGTGTTTTTCCATTCTCTAATAACGGTTGTAATTTTCCCTCTTTATTTATATAACCAATCGTTAAATATTCTTCAATATGAACATCAATCTTGTTTGGAAAACGTTTTTTTACATTTACTGCTTTAATTTCTTTTCGCTTCGTTAAGTTTTCTTCAGCTTTATGTGCTGTCACTCGGAAATAACTTGTATCATATGTCACGCCTGAATCCTTCATTACTTGCTCATCCGTCATATAGTGATTTCCAAACACACTAATCTTTTTTATATTACTAAGCGGAGACCGAAAATAAATTAAAAAGAGCACTAATAAAAATAAAATTGATATGTATAAAATCAATCGATGATTAACATTTTTTTTGTTTTTTTTCTTTTGATTTTTCAATTTTGGTACACGATCTTGTAGTTTAATCACTTTACTATTATTCATGTACGATCCCCCTATGTAACATAAAGAACGGCATGTTCCTCATGCCGTTCTTATCTTCTTATTATAACATAAATGATAATGAGCGGAACGAATAACCGTTATCTTCCAATGATTTCTACTTCTGTGTGCATATCTACATCAAATTTATCCTTAATTGTATGTTTTATTAATTCAATTAAGGACAATACATCTTGCGCTGAAGCCCCCCCGGTATTAACAATAAAATTGCCATGCATTTGAGAAATTTGAGCTCCACCAATCCTATAACCACGAAGCCCTGCTTTTTCTACTAAATCGCCTGCAAAATGTGGGATTGGATTCCGAAATATACTTCCTGCACACGGGTGATTCCATGGTTGCGTTTCACGGCGGTAATCTTTATTATTTTGCATGCTACGTACAATTTCTTCACGTTTTCCCGCCTGTAATTGAAACTCCGCCTCTAAAACAATACCAGGACGTTTCGTTTGCAATACAGATGCCCGATAAGAAAACTCCAGTTCTTTATTCGTTAACCAGTCAATTGTACCGTCTTCAAACAGAATGAGAGCCTTGGATAATACACTCGATATATCCGATTTATGTGCACCTGCATTCATATATACTGCACCACCGACACTTCCTGGAATACCGCTTGCAAACTCCAATCCAGCTAACCCTTGACGACTAAGTAAAGTTGACAATTTAATAAGAGGATATCCACTACCAACTCTTACCTTATGTTTTTCGACCTCTAAGTGATCTAATCCTTCTCCTAAACGAATAACAACACCTTCTATGCCTTGATCAGATACAAGAAGGTTTGAACCGCGCCCAATTACAGTCCACTTCGTTTTGTATTGCTTTACTAACTGTAATGTTTTTTCAATACCGGCTACATGCTTAGGCACAATTAAAATATCCGCTGGTCCACCTATTTTCATAGTTGTATAACGTGCTAACGACTCGTTAACTAAAACACGACCAACGTCTGCTTCTATAAGCTCATTTACTAATTGTTCCATAGACAATCTCCCCCATATTAAGTCTCCTTATGACAATAATATGCAGGGCGTTCACCTAACGTTATCCCTCTATTTACGGGCAGTACAGCTCCTAAATCAAAATTCGGCAGTAACAAAGAAGTTAGGCGGTATCGGGATGCCAGTAAACATCCGATTAGTGAAAGGTAATAATCAACGAGAGAGAATCACTCCCCACTGATTAAAACCTCACTTTATTTTTTTACAAGCTTATTCATTACTTCATACAGCTTATTTGCTGCATCTGGAATACCTAGTTTCTTAGCAGCTAGCTTCATATTTTGTAATGTTTGTGCATCCAATAAAATCTCATCAATATCACGAATAAGCGTTTCAGCTGTTAAATCTTTTTCAAGTAACATTTTTGCCGCTCCTTTATCAACAACTGAACGTGCATTCTTTTCCTGATGATTATTTGTTACGTACGGACTCGGTATTAACACACTTGGTTTTCCTAACGCTGTTAATTCTGCAAGTGTTGTTGCCCCAGCCCTTGAAACAACAAGGTCTACACCAGTTAGTACCTCTGGCATATTATGAATGAACGGCTTAATAATAACATTGTTCGGGTTCCCTTTTTGCTTCACGGCTTCCATCACTTTGTCATAATGTACTTCACCTGTTACATATAGTATTTCGTAGCTTTTGTTCCCAAACTGTTCAATTGCTTCAACGAAGGCATCGTTAATCGGTCTAGCGCCACGACTTCCACCAAATATAAGTACAGACTTTTTAGGAAGAGAAAGCCCAACTGAACGTTTCCCTTTCATCCCATTTTGATCCATTACCTCTGATGCTCGCGGATTACCTGTCATTACCACTTTTGACTCTGGAAAATGCTCTGTAGCTGCTTCAAAACAAACAGCAACTTTATCAACATAACGACTTAAAAATTTGTTCGTTACACCTGGTACACTATTTTGTTCATGTACAATAGTTGGAATACCTAATTTGGCTGCAGCGTATACAACTGGTCCACATACATATCCACCCGTTCCAATTACGATATCCGGGTTAAAACGACGAATATATCGTTTACTATCCTGTACACCTTTTAGAAAACGCATTACTGTCTTCACATTATCTAATGATATTTTTCGTTTAAATCCACTTATAACAATAGATTGAAATGGTATACCTGCTTTTGGAACGATTGTACTCTCTAGTCCATTTTCCGTACCAATATATAAAAATCTTGCTTCTGGATTTAACTTTTTTATTTCTCTAATTAAAGCAAGAGCTGGATAAATATGACCACCAGTACCCCCACCACTCACTAATACACGCACTACTAACTCCTCCGCTTCTCTTTTCTTATTTCCATTATATTTATTTCTATATACATATTGCATTTTTACACACATACGAAAAACCCTGTCTTATAAACAGGGTTTAGTAGCGAGAATGGCGACTTATATTTAATAATACACCTACTGCCATTAACATTAATGTCAAACTTGATCCACCATAACTTAAAAACGGCAAGGTAATACCCGTAACAGGCATCAGTCCTGTTACAACACCAACATTAATCATTACTTGAATCGCAATCATCGCCACAATACCTACTGCTAAAAACGTACCATATAAATCTGGCGCTCCTAATGCGATACGAATCCCGCGCCATAATAATAGACTAAATAATAATAACACAAATGAACCACCAATAAAACCTAATTCCTCGGATAAGATTGCAAATATAAAGTCAGTTTGTGGTTCAGGTAAATAAAGAAATTTTTGTCTACTTTGTCCAAGTCCAAGCCCAAATAATCCACCGGGTCCAATTGCGAGTAATGATTGGATAATTTGAAATCCACTTCCAAGCGGATCTGCCCACGGATCTAAATATGATGTAATGCGCTTCATTCGATACGGTGCTGATGCGATTAACCCTACAAACCCTGCTACACCAAGCAAACCAAACATCGCAAAGTGAAAGACCCTCGCTCCCGAAATAAATATCATAATGATACATGTCCCAACCATTACCGTTCCTGTCCCAAGGTCTGGCTGTAACATAATCATCCCAAAAGCAAGAAACACAAAACTAAGAGCCGGTAATAAACCACGTTTAAAAGATGTAATCAATTTTTGCCGTTCCGCTAAAAACTTTGCCAAGAAAATAATCATCGCAAACTTCATAAATTCTGACGGTTGAATCGAAAATGCTCCGATACCAATCCAACTTCGTGCTCCTCCTCGAACAAGACCTACTCCAGGAATAAGAACGAGAATAAGAAGAATGAAGCAAACTAGCAAAATTACTTTTGAATACGTACGCCACACCCAATAATCAATTTTCATAATAAAAAACATAGCTACTACACCAAGACCCGCAAACAGTAATTGTCTTTTGGCAAAAAAGAATGAGTCCCCCATTTTATAAGAGGCCCAAACTGCACTCGCACTATAAACCATAATCATTCCGATTGTCAACAATGAAAGTGTTACGATGATGAGAATAAAATCAGGCGTTTTCTTCATTACCCACAAACACCACCTCTTTAGGCAGAACCTTTTGCCCTATGTAACAAAACATCAGTAGGTGTTAGCCTACTGATGTTTTGATTTACTTTATATAAGTTTATGCACAGCTTGTATAAAAATGTCTCCTCTTTCTTCAAATGTTTTAAATTGATCCCAGCTTGCACACGCTGGAGAAAGAAGAACAACATCACCTTCTTTAGAATGAGCATAAGCTTTCACCACTGCTTCATCTAAAGTATCGACACTTTCAATTATATCTAATCCCGCTTTTTCTGCCGCTCTTACTAGTTTGGGAGCTGTTTGTCCAAATGTTACAATCGCTTTTACATTTTTGAAATACGGAATTAAATCATCGAATTCATTTCCACGATCAAGCCCACCTGCTAGTAACACAATCGGTTGTGTAAACGCAGATAGTGCTTTCTCAGTCGCTAACATATTCGTTGCTTTTGAATCATTATAAAACTTACGGTTGTTAATCGTTGTTACATATTCTAAACGATGTTTTACACCCGTAAAACGTTTTAACACGACCGTAATTGCTTCATTAGAAGTACCTAATAATTTCGCAATACTCATCGCAGCTAAAATATTTTCTAGATTATGTTGACCAGGTAAAACGATATCGCTTACTTCAACAACTTTTTCACCTTTGAAATAAAGAGCGTTATCTTTTATACACGCGCCATCTTCAATTTCTTTCGTTGTCGAAAACAGGATTTTTTGACCTTTAGTATCCGCAGATAACTCCATCACATCTGCATCATCCGCATTTATTACACTATAATCGTTTTCTGTTTGGTTTTTAAAAACATTTGCTTTTGCTAAACCATATTCCTTCTTCGTCCCATGATAATCTAAGTGGGCTTCAAATAAGTTTAAGAACGCTGCAATTTTAGGTTGGAACGATTCTACTCCCATCAATTGGAACGATGAAAGCTCTGTAACTACAACTTCATTTTCTTTTGCATCCTGTGCTACTTCACAAGCTACAGTTCCTATATTCCCTGCAATAACAGGATGCTTTTGTCCTTCTTTTAACATTTCAAATGTCAGCATTGTTGTCGTCGTTTTACCATTAGACCCTGTAATTCCAACAAATGGTGCTTTTGAAATACGATATGCTAATTCAACTTCCGTAACAATTGGAATTTCTTTTTCTTTCGCAGCAACTAATATTGGATTAGAATACGGGATTCCTGGATTTTTAACGACAAGAGAAATATTTCTCTCTAATAATTCTAAAGGATGGCCACCGCATACAACGTCCATTCCTTTTGCTTGTAATTCTGCAGCAAGTACATTGTCTGCTAAAGGCTTTCCGTCATTTACAATGACATTCGCCCCTAATTTTTGCAACAAAGTAGCTGCTGCATAACCACTCTTTGCAATGCCTAATACAAGAATATTTTTATTTTGAAATTCAGTTACAGTTTTCAATTACATCCACACCCCGATATAAATTCCTAACACAGCTAATAAAAATCCTACAGACCAAAACGTTACAACAACGCGCCATTCTGACCAACCACATAATTCATAATGGTGGTGTAATGGACTCATTTTAAAGACACGTTTCCCTGTTGTTTTAAACGAAATAACTTGAATAATAACAGATAAAGTTTCCATTACGAATACTCCACCAATAATTACAAGTAGTAATTCTTGTTTTAATAAAATTGCTACAGCTGCGATAGCTCCACCTAAAGCTAAGGAACCTGTATCCCCCATAAATACTTTTGCTGGATTCGCGTTGAATACTAAAAATCCAAGTACTGCTCCGACAACTGCCATACAGAATATCGCAACTCCAAATTGTTCTTGTGCTACTGCAATAATACTAAATGCTCCAAATGCAATAGCCGCTGTTCCTGATAATAAACCATCTAAACCATCAGTTAAGTTAACCGCATTCGAGCCACCGATTAGCATAAATAGTACAAGTACAAAATACGCCCAACCTAATTCAAACTTAACATCCGTACCTGGAATCATGATATATGTGTGAAATGCTTGCCCTTTTCCAATTAAAAAGAACGCAATAGCAATAACAAGCTGACCTACTAATTTTTGTTTTGATGTTAAACCAAGATTTCTCTTCTTAACTACCTTTATGTAGTCATCTAAAAATCCAATCAATCCATAACCAAATGTCACTAATAATAATAACGAAACTTCTGCACCTAAATGATTAAACTTAATCGCCATAATAAGTGAAGTGACCATCATAGATACATATATGACAATACCACCCATTGTCGGTGTCCCTGATTTTTTTTGATGTGACTTTGGTCCCTCATCACGAATACTCTGTCCAAACTTTAATTTTCTTAAAAATGGAATAAACAATGGCGAAAGGGCAACAGAAATTAAGAATGCTACCCCAGCCGTTACTAATAAACCTTGCTCAAGCACATGTAGTCCTCCTCTCACGTTGTTACTCTTCGTTGTTTAAACGCCCTGTAATTGCTTCTTTGGCAACTTCACGATCATCAAAATGATGAACTTCTTTACCAATAATTTGATACGTTTCATGACCCTTACCAGCAATAATAATGATATCATCTGCTTTCACATTAGCGATTGCATGGTGTATCGCTTCTTTTCTATCAATAATCACTTCATAATTATTCCCACTTGCACCCTGTACCATATCATCTAAAATAGCCGCTGGATCTTCACTTCTTGGATTATCTGATGTATAAATTGCATGAGTTGCATATTTCGTTGCAACACTTGCCATTATCGGTCTCTTTGTTCGATCCCTATCGCCGCCACAACCAACGATACAATACACATCACCTTTTGCAAATTGTTTTGCAGTTTTTAATACATTTTCTAAACTATCCGGCGTATGCGCGTAATCAACAATAACTGTATAATTTTGTCCGCCATCAACAACTTCAAAACGTCCTGGAACCCCAGCTAGTTCCTTTATAACAGCAATGATTGTTTCTAATTTCACACCCGAAACAAGTCCTGCTGCTGTTGCTGCAAGTACGTTATATACATTAAATTTACCTATTAATTTCATCGTAACATTTACACTTTCATATGGTGTGACAAGCGTAAATGTAGTCCCGCCACTCGTCATAACGATATTTTTTGCCATAATGTCACTTCTTGTATCAATACCATATGTTACAACTGTTGCTGCAGTACTTCTCATATACTCTTCTGTTACATTATCATCGCTATTCAGCACAGCGTACTTTTCACGATTATGATTATAACTATTGCCAAGCTGTGCAAATAGTAACCCTTTTGCATGTTTATATTCTTCCATCGTTTTATGATAGTCTAAATGATCTTGTGTTAAATTCGTAAACACCGCTACATCGTAATCACATCCGTGTACACGACCAAGATCTAACGCATGTGACGAAACTTCCATTACCGTGCTGTCCACACCTTGTTCAACCATTTTTGAAAACGTCTGTTGAAGTGTTAGTGCATCTGGTGTTGTATTTTTCACCTCAAATGTTTCATCACCGATTTTCATATTAATCGTTCCAATTAGCCCTGTTTTATGACCATGTGCTCGCATAATCTCATCCATAATATGCGATGTTGTTGTCTTTCCATTTGTACCTGTAATTCCGATTAAATGTAACTTGTGTGTCGGTTGACCATAAAAATAATCAGCTAAAACCGCTAACGAACGAAAAGTATTTTTCACAAGTACAACTGGAACGTCAACATCAATTGGTCTTTCCGCAACAATAGCAGCCGCTCCTTGTGCCGCTGCTTGCTTAGCAAAATCATGGCTATCAACCGTATATCCTTTCATACATACAAATAAGCTTCCCTCTTTCACTTTACGTGAATCAGCTTCTATAGATGTGATTTCTGGATTTTCTTTTGGAACAACTGGAAAATCATGCAAACATGATAAAAGTGTATGCAACTTCATTTCACTAAACCCTCTCTACATTGTTTATTTATCTTTTTTTCAGTAAGCAACACATTACCTCCTATATAAGGAGGTAAGTGCTACTAGCCTATTTATGAATGAGACACTTATTGTCTCACATTAAGTAACTGTTCTATAAAGAACTCACTTCCACCAATTGTACCATAAAACGTACTATGTTACCTTTAATTCCCGAAGTAAATTCTAATTTTTGAGCCTTCTTTTACTTTAGCTCCCGCTTCTGGTGATTGCTTAATTACTTTCTCTCCATCTCCACTTATATCAAGCTGCAAATCGACGAGTTGTGTTTGTAAGTCTTTCTTTTTCATTCCAATTAAATTCGGAACTTCCACAGTTGGTGTATCGCCCCATTTATATTCTTTCTCAACTTGTTCTTTTCTCGGTTTCACTCCCATAACAGGAAGCGCATCTCGAAGGATATTCCCGACAATTGGAGCTGCTACCACTCCACCAAACTGTGTAACCCCTTTTGGATTATCAACAGCAACATACACAACAATCTCTGGATCATCCGCTGGAGCAAATCCGATAAAAGATACAATATAATTATTCTCTAAATATTTACCATCTTTCACCTTTTGAGCAGTACCCGTTTTTCCACCTACACGATATCCATCAATATAAGCTCCTTTACCAGAACCTTTCGCTACAACATTCTCTAATGCATAACGAACTTTTTCTGAAGTTTCCTTGGAAATAACTTTTCTTTTCTCAACAGGTGTCTTTTTACTAACAACTTGATTATTTTTTGGATCAATAAACTCCTTAGCTATATACGGCTGATACAATGTTCCACCATTTACAGCCGCCGCTACAGCTGCTACTTGTTGAATTGGTGTAACAGAAACCCCTTGGCCGAATGAAGTTGTTGCTTGCTCTACTGGACCAACTTTATCTAAATTAAATAAAATCCCACTGCCTTCACCTTGCAAGTCAATTCCAGTCTTCTGCCCAAAACCAAAATTACGAATGTATTTAAATAATCGGTCTTTACCAAGGCGATCACCAAGTTCAATAAATCCCGGGTTACATGAGTTTTGAACGACTTCTAAAAACGTTTGACTGCCATGACCTCCTGCTTTCCAGCATTTCAATCTAGCTCCACCGACTTCAGCTGCTCCATCATCATAAAACGTATCCTTCTCTAAGTCTACTAAATTTTCATTTAATGCTGCAGCTAATGTAATGATCTTAAATGTTGAACCAGGCTCATACGTACTCCACACAGGTAGATTTCTGTTATACACTTCTGGAGAGACACTTTGAAAATCCGCTGGATCAAAACTCGGCCGACTAGACATACCTAAAATTTCACCATTTTTAGGATTCATTGCAATCGCAATCATACCGTCTGGATTATAAGTTGACTCCGCAATATTCATTTCTCTTTCCATAATCCTTGTAATACGCGCATCGATTGTTAATCCTAAATTTAAACCAGCTTCTGGTTTTTTGAAATCATCACCAACATTAGGCATCCTTTGTCCTTTCGCATCTGCAAAAAAACGCACATGACCTTTGTCCCCATTTAGCTCCTTATCATAATATTTTTCTAGTCCCATAAGACCTTGGTTATCGCTACCTGCAAAACCTAATACATGTGATAAAAAATTCCCAAATGGGTAGTACCGGATAGAATCCTCTGCGATATACACGCCCTTCAAACTTAAGCCTCGTACCTCTTTCGCTTTGTCATGTGATATTTTCCTTCCGCCTTTATCTAACCTTACAATCGATTCTTTTTTTGTAATCCTCTTATAAATCTCATCTTTTTCCACACCTAATACTGCAGCTAACTCCTCTGCAGTCTCTGCTGGTTTTTCAATTTGCCTCGGTACAACAAAGACAGTTGGAGCACTTTTATTCGTGGCAAGTTCCACACCATTTCGGTCTAAAATTTTCCCACGTTCGGGTTCAAAAGTAATATTACGACTCCATGAATCTTTCGCACGATCCGTTAACATATTCCCAAGAAAAAATTGCACATATCCAAGACGAATATCGATAATAGTGAAGATAAGTATACCTGATATAAGTATAAAAATAAGTCGTTTTCTAACTGTTACATTTGATACACGCATATCGGAACAAGCCTCCCTTACGCCTAGCTTGTTCCAATATATGCTTGTACTTATTTAATTAGAACTTCTTCTCTTTTACCATTACGGCTTTTCTGCTTCTTGTTGTGGTTCGAGTGGCGGTACGAGTGTGACACCTAATTCTGTACCAGGTTGTAATAATGTTCCTTCCGCCACACTTTGTTCTGTTACGTATCCTGTACCAGAAGGCTTCAAGTTAAGCTGTAATGTCTTCGCTAAATTCATAACATCACGCAGTGCCCATCCTTGTATATTTGGCATTGTAGGCTTATCTCCTACCAAGAAGACTCGGTCGCCTTTCAATGTTTGTTCAGTCGCTTTTGGTACTTGTTGCTGTACTTTCCCTTCACCTAATACGATTGGACGAAGTTTTGCTTTATCAATTGCTTTCCCCGCTTCAGCCATCGTTTTACCAGTTACATCTGGAACAGTAGTTTGTTGCTCTTTCAGATGTTTTTTCGGATCTTTCACTTCATTTGGCTTAATCTTTAAATACTCTAAACTATTTTTTGTTACATATTTAAAAATATCAGCTAAAGGCTGTGCACCGTTCTCATCATCTTTTAATTTCGGCTGTTTTACAGCTACATAAACAACAAGTTGTGGGTCGTCCATTGGTGCCATACCTAAGAATGAGAATATATAATTCTGTCTTCCTGTCATATAGCCGCCTTTTCCATCCGGAATTTGCGCTGTACCTGTTTTACCACCAACTGAATATCCATCAATTTTATAAGCTGTCCCTGTACCTTTCGGAGATGTAACAACACGTTCTAATAACTGTCTTACTTGCGCTGCTGTTTCCTTTGTAACAGGTTTTCCTACTTCTTCTGGCTTATGTTCTAATTTTACTTTCCCTGTTATCGGATCTACAATTTTATCAATTGCATAAGGTTTCATCATTTTCCCATCATTTGCAATAGCTGTTGCAGCTTGTACAAGCTGAATTGGTGTTACAGTGGAACCTTGTCCAAAAGCTGTTGTCACTTGTTGTATTTGCTGATCAAATAAAATTGTATTCGATCCTTCACCTGATAAATCAATGTTCGTTTTTTCATCTAATCCAAAACTATGAATATATTTTCGGAAACGTTCTGGACCAAGTTTTTGATCTCCTAAAATTGCAAACGCTACGTTTGAAGAACGTTCTACCCCTTCATCAAACGTGATAGAGCCCCAACCAGCACCGCCGTTATGATCTTTTATTTTCCTATTTCCGACTTGATATGTCCCAGACTGATAATAATCTTGCCCTTTGTACACACCTTCATTAATAGCTGCCGCTAGCGTGAAAATTTTCATTGTTGATCCAGGTTCAAATGCATTGGCAATTGCGTCATTGAAGAAATATTTAATTTGACGATCATTAGGGTCATAACTAGGTTTAGTAGACATCGCTAATATTTTTCCAGTTTTCGGATCTGCAACAATCCCTATTAAACTTTCTGGTTCATATTGCTTACTTGCTGCTTTCATCGCGTCTTCTAAATAACTTTGGACACGTTGATCAATTGTTAAATACGCGTTATCTCCATTTTTAGGTGCCTTTACATTAACTTTTCCACCATCAAGAGACACACCTTTACGATCACCTGTATATGCTACTTCTCCGTTAGAAGCACTTAAATATTTATCCAAGCTTTTCTCTATGCCAAATTGACCTACCGAGGTTCCATTCTCATTTGGTTTTGCATGACCTATAACATAAGATGCGAAATCACCGTTTGGATACACCCTTGCATTTTCTGTAATAAAAGATATTCCCGGCAACTTCAACGCTTCTATTTGTTCCTTCTTTTCTTTCGTCAAATCCTTACCTAACGTTCCAAATTCGACTTGACTTCTACCTTCCTTATTTAAAGAAGCTAAAATATCCTCTTCGCCTTTTCCAAGTACTCCTGCAATTTTCTTTGCAGTATCTTCTTTATTCTCAACAGAGTTAGCACCTTTTAGGGCGGCTACTATTTTATAAGAGTTTGCGTCTTGCGCTAACACATGACCGTTTTGATCATAAATGGTTCCTCTGTTCGCTTCAAGAACTCCTGTTTTACTATGCTTTTGTTTAGCAAGTTCATCTAAATCTTGATTATGAACTGTTCCTGTTGATTGTATGTAAAAAAATCGGGCTAATAACAGCAAAAAGAGCAGGAGGAAAAATATCATAAAATAACCTGCTCCCTTATTGGTATGAAATTTAGTCATATTCTTCTTCATCGTTCCTTCACACCTATTGCCTTATTTGAGGCCTTTCACATTATTCGCATTAATTTCTAGCCCGTGTTTTTTTGCAACTTCAGCGATTCGTTCATAGCGACTTAACTTCTCTACTTCAGCTTGTAATTCTTGATTTTCTTTTTGCTGCTGTACAATTTTTTCTTCTATCGTCGCTGCTTCTACATTAACTTGATAAAGGCCTGCTTTATTTCCAATAAACGCGACACAGGCATACAATAAACAGCCAATAAACGCTACATACAACAGTTTTTCGATTCTTGTAATTTTCGCTTTAACTTTCGGCTTAACCATCTGCTGTGGGGGCGTTTGAATTTGCACCTCTTCTTGCGCTTGTTGTTTGTACTTTACAGCTAAATTAGTCATACCTCTCTCTCCCTTTTATCGTTTTTCAGCGATTCTCAACTTCGCAGAACGCGCACGATTATTTTCTTCTAGCTCTATATCAGAAGGTAAAATCGGTTTTCTTGTAATAAGCTTTAATTTCGGCTTAAATTCATCAGGAATAATCGGTAATCCTGGCGGCAATTGTGGCGTTGTACTATTTCGCTTAAACGTTGTTTTACAAATGCGATCTTCTAATGAATGGAATGTTATAACACTAACTCTTCCACCTGGCTTAACCATCTCAATAGCAGATTCCAATGCTTCTTCAAATACTTTTAATTCATCATTTACAGCTATACGAATTGCCTGAAACACTCGCTTAGCAGGATGCCCACCAGTTCTACGAGCAGGAGCCGGAATACCTTCTTTAATTAGCTCTACTAATTCTCCTGTCGTTTCAATAGCTTTATTCTCACGATAAGCTTCAATTTTTCTTGCAATTTGTTTTGAAAATTTCTCTTCACCGTATTGGAAGAAAATCCTTACAAGTTGTTCATATGACCAACTATTTACAACATCATATGCTGTTAATGGGGCATCTTGATCCATCCGCATATCTAACGGTGCATCATGATGATAACTAAAGCCTCGCTCTGGTGTATCTAATTGTGGGGATGAAACACCTAAATCAAATAAAATACCGTCTACTTCTGTTATACCTATTTCCTGCAGTTTTTCAGCTAAATAGCGGAAGTTACTCTTTACTGTTATAAACTGTTCACCGTATGAAGAGAACTTTTCTTTCGCGTTTTGAATCGCTATCTCATCTTGATCAAACGCTATTAATTTTCCACCTTCAGTTAATTGGGATAATAAATAAGAACTATGTCCTCCTCCCCCCAGTGTACAATCTACATATGTACCATCTGGCTTTATATCTAAGCCGTCTACTGTTTCCTTTAAAAGCACTGTTACGTGTTTAAACATTGTTGCACCTACTCTTTTTCCAATTAATTATGTTGAATGTATCCCTTCCTCTAAACACATCTTTCATGCTTAGAGAATGAAATAATACGAAAGAACGACTCATTTAACTTACCAATAAAGGCAACATACTATACAAATCGCTATTTTCTTTTATTATATACTAAATTTTATCATCTTTTGCGGGAATTTAAATAAAAAACTGTCGAAAAAGCGAATAATACGTTTACATTTTGTGCTATTTTGTCATATATTTAAGTATCCAACACAATTACCATATCTATTTTTTTGATTGATAATTCAGAAAAAAATCACTTCACAGTAAATTCAACGGAATAAAAATAAAATCCTGCTCCAAAGAGCAAGATTTTATAGTTTTATAACATGATGTTTTCCGTCCCAAGAAAAAGGGTTTTCCATTACACGATCAACGAAATCCAAACCAAACTGATTTAAATAATAACATACATTCCACACACGTTCTTGCGGCGCACCTAATGGACGAAGTGCGAATTGTATACGGCGAAATTTATTTAGCTGAACCTCATACTTTTTCTCAACATTTCTTTTCAACATTCTTTCCAGCAGTTCAATTTGTTCATTAATTTTCAATTCGTTTTTCCCTGCAAACGCACCTAACCCCGGCTCTATTTTCTTTACAAATTGCTGTAAAGATGTATGAATATCGGCAATTTCTTTTTTCGCCTTTTCAAAATGATCATCAATCGGTTCCTCTATTTGATTAGACAACCAGTTTTCACGCAGTTTATCTACATCATTTAAAAACGGATCACTTTCTCTCAATTGCAGATCGAATAAATCTGTCGCTATATATCTCTCCACATAAGTAATTGTAAGACGAGGAACGACAGGTGGCATTTGAAAACCGACAGTATGGAATACTTGTTGTAATTCACTCCAATAAGCTAATTCCCCTGGACCTCCAATAAATGCGAGCGTAGGAAATACATACTCTTGCATAAGAGGACGTGTTACAACATTATTACTAAAACGTGCCGGATTTCTCTCCATCTCTTCAATCAACTCTTCGTATGAAAATGAATGCGCCCCATCCTTTCCAACAAACTTACCTTGATGCTCTTCAAGCAATACTCGTTCATTATCTATTTCCATGAATATATGCACTGCATGAGACTTCGTTTCAATAATCGGTTTGTATCCTAGTTCTTTAATTACTTCCTGCTGATTACGAAGGCCCTCTTGTACCTCTTTATACTTACTTATAATTCGCTTAAAAAATGGAATTTCTAACTTTCTTAATTCAGGATGATGTGAATCAACAAGGATTAAACCAGAATTAGCAAAGATTTTCGTAATAAGATGAGCAAAGAAATCTACATAAGTATTCGATTTTTCCAAAGCATCATCAACAAATTTTAATACATCCTTTGTAAAATTTGTTTCTGGATATGTTTTAAAAATCTCTTCAATCCAATTTCTACAATCTTCAACAGAAAGTTCAGACTCAGAAGCACTCGCCTTTTTCGGATTACGATCATAAAAAATAGTTTTTTTCATCTTTTTATTTTTCGCTACAAAAGTATGGTTAATCTCATCCATATCATGGTCTTCACCCGCAATCCAGAAGACAGGGACAACTTTCACCCCTAAACTTTCTTCTTTTTCCTTTGCAAGCTTTAAAATTGAAATAACTTTATGAATTGTATAAAGCGGTCCAGTTAATAACCCCGCTTGTTGTCCAGCTATTACAACATATGTATTTTCATCTCCAAGCGCTTTTACATTTTGAAGTGTAGATTCTCCCGCTTGTAATTTTGTATTATATTCTAATAAATGCGCTACTAAATCTTGGCGGAAAAACTCCCTTTCACGCAAATCATGTAAACGCTGTTTAAAAGCATCTTCTGTTAACATATAATCAAAACATGACTGTATCTCTTTTTTACCGTTCATATAGTCCGCTACAACACCTTGTTGCGGAACAGAGATTTCTTTTATCTCCATATAATTCTTCCTTTCGTATCCAGTTCTCTCACCAATCCACATTGTAGTCAATGTTTCAAGTAAAAGCAAAGAATAACACTTATACTCTTGTTTCTAAACCTTTTATTGCATCGAACAAAAATTGAAGTGTCGGAACTGGTCGTTGCTGTTTCTTAGCCTCTTCTAATACATATCCAACAATCGCATTAATTTCCGTCTGTCTATTCGCTCTTACATCCGCTAGCATAGAGGATGTATTACGAGACGTTCCTTCACACACATTGCGTACCATTTTCCATACCATTTCTTTTTCTCCTCTAATAAGAAATACGACCTCCTGAAACACTTGCTCCATCATTTGATAAAAAAAACGATTCTTGATTAATTCACCATTCTTAACTCCCAATAACGCCGTCAACGGATTGATACATACATTTACTACTAATTTTTTATGCATAATCTCTTTCCAATCCGTTTCTATTTGAACTGGAAAATAAGAAACAGGAAAAGAATGGAATACACTTTCAAAATGTATAGATTGACCACAAACCACTCCAAATTTTGTTACCCCAACTCCAGTATGATGAACGATATGCCCTCCCTCTTTTTTCGCACCATGTTCTACAATACCAACAGCTATATTTTCACTCCCTATGTTCAGCATCTTTTGAAGATGTGACATTCCGTTTTGCAAAAAGATTAATGATGATGCCCCTTCCACAAACGGTAGTATGTCATCTATATGATATTGCTTCACAGCAATAAATATATAATCTAAATTTTGCGCTACCATACTTTCTATCGGTAAAACAGATGGATATACTGTTTCACATGTTCCATCTCTAATACAAGTTACACCTGTTTCATTTAACTCTTCAGCCTGCTTAGCTGTTCTTGTAAACAACGTAACATTTTGGTTACTTTTTTGTAAATAAAATGTATACAATAGACCAATAGCACCTGGTCCGACAATTCCAATTTTCATTTTCACACAAGGGATTCACATTAAGCGCCCTTGCCTCCCCCCTTTTTTATATCTTTTTAAAGTACATGAGAACGCCCTATAATTTCGTTGTCCTCTGCCAAACAAATACACTTTCATTTTTCACTACGTATATACTGCCTATTAATACACTTATACTCTTAGTTTAGCAAATACTCAAAAAAATAATAAAAGAAATATACTATCTTCTTCATAAAAATAAAAAAATGAGTTATACTATTATTGTAAATATTTTTACTTTTCTGCATTCAACGAGATAAGAAAAGGATGTGATGTAATGGGATTCCCAAAAGTTGAGCGCTTGCTCATCAATTATAAAACGTTAGATGAATTTAAAAAATTTAAAGGGTGCGGAGCCCAAGAACTATCTATGCTGGAAGAATTGCAAGCAAACATTATTGAAAACGACAGTGAATCTCCATTTTACGGTATTTATTATGGCGGATCACTAATTGCACGTATGAGTCTATATATGAAAAGAAACGGCGGAGAACCATTCGAAATTACAGGTCCTTACCTAGAACTTTATAAACTTGAAGTATTACCAACTTTTCAAAAACAAGGATTCGGGCAAATGCTTGTAAATCATGCGAAACAAATGCAATTTCCTATTAAAACGATAGCGCGTATTCATTCATCTGGTTTTTGGGATAAATTAAATTTCAACCCCGTATCAGTAACTGATGGAGATTTTTATATTTGGCATCCAGAAACAAATTTGAATACGGTTACAAACGAAGAATCGGCTTAAGAAATAAATAAAAAAAACAGCTGTATAACAGCTGTTTTTTATTTCTTAAGCTTCTCTAACTTCTCATTCGAGCGAGCATTATTTCTTTCCACTACCATTACACTTCTTTTTTGATCGATATAATCAAGTAATGTTCTATACTCTTCCTCATATACTGATAATCGCTCCAGAAGACGCTCTCTTTCTGTTTGTAATGATTCAACTTGTTGTTGCAACACCGTTAAAGAGTTTTCATCTTTATAATTTTGCAAGAAATCAATAACATCATTCAACGTAATTGACGTAGGTTCTAACACCTTCGTCTCTTTCACTTCATAATTTTCTACTTTACGAAGTTGCTTTGCTTCCTCAATACGTTCTTTATATTGCTTTCTTACGTAAGAATTCCATCTAAATCCACATGCTGCTGGTGTACGTGATAAATTTTTCCCCACTTCCTTAAAGGCAGAAAGTTGTGTTCCACCTTCTCGAATATGCCGGAGTACTACTTCTGCCAGAAGCAAATCTTCATCATCAGTCCAAGCATCTTGTCTTGTTGTCGCCATCTCTCTAGTCCTCCCTATGCATTTTTTATTAAGCATATGCAGTTACTAGAAAAGATAGAATACAACAACTAAAGATTAAGACAAAAAAAATAAACGCAGAAGATATCTTCTGCGTTTATTTTCCCGCAATTACTTGCTGATTACTTCTTTACCTTTGTAAGTACCGCATGCTTTACATACACGGTGAGCTAATTTCGCTTCACCACAGCTTGGGCACTCTACCATACCAGGTACTGATAATTTGAAATGCGTACGACGCTTTCTTTTTACTGTTTTAGAAGTTCTTCTAAAAGGTACAGCCATTCTTCCCACCTCCTTAAAAGAAATAGTTATTTTCATATGAAGGCCTGAACCAGTCTTCCGATTATTTGTCAAAAAACTTTGCAAGTCCTGCCAATCTTGGATCAACAGTCTTTTCTTTGTCTTCTTCCGAAATCACTTGCCAGTCTTGACCTTGCGTCGGTGCTCCACCAGAAACATCATCACTGAAAATTTGCATTGGAATCTCCAAAAGTATATTTTCCTTGATTACGGGCAGTAAGTCAAGTACTTCTCCTTCTAAAGAATGAATTTCAGCTTCAGTTTCAAATTCTTCTTGTGAAGTTTGGAACACCTCAGTTGTTTTAATGTCAAATGGTAATGTCACATCTACTAAAGAGCGAGAACATGGTAAAACCATGCTTCCAGTTATATGTAGATGAAACGTAAACTTACCGGAGCCAAAATCAACTCTTCCCTTTACATGCACAGGATTAATTTCACGAATATCTTTCTCGACCTCTTTTAGCTCACTTACATCTACCATCTCATCCAATGTCAATCCTTTATTTCTCAATTTATTCAATTGATGGATGGACCATTTCATATCATATCACCTCAAGGCAACAAACAAAATTATAGCTAGCCATTTTATATTTGTCAATGTTTTTTCTTTACACTATAATGAAGTCATCATAGTAAATAATATATAGAGTATCACGTTTTTCAAAAAGATGCTACATCGAAAGGAGAGATTACCATAAAAGCTGGTGGTATTGTTGTTGAATATAACCCTTTTCATAACGGTCATCTTTATCATGTGCAACAGACAAAAAAGTTAACACAATCCGATATAATAATTGCCGTTATGAGTGGTCCTTTTTTACAGCGTGGTGAGCCCGCACTCATTTCCAAATGGTATCGCACTAAAATGGCCTTAGCAAACGGCGTAGACCTTGTTGTAGAGCTTCCATACGTCTTTGCAACACAGAAGGCTGAAACCTTCGCAAATGGTGCTATTTCCATTTTAAATGCCCTACGTGTTTCTGAAATTTGTTTCGGTAGTGAGGATGGACAAATCAAAAATTTTTATAATACCATCTCCGTACAAAAAAACGAAGAAGAGACTTTTAACTGCCTTGTAAAACAATTCATGGACGCTGGTAATAGTTATGCAAAAGCAACATCAGATGCTTTCTCACACATTTTAACATCCGAAAACAACATAGATATGTCACAACCAAATAATATTTTAGGCTTCCAATATATGAAAGCAATTCTGTCACAAAATAGTTCTATACAAGCTCAGACTATACAAAGATTTGCCTCTCATTATCATGATGAAACATTTAATGACCAATATATTGCAAGCGCGACAAGCATCCGAAAACAACTCTTTAGCGAAGAAGGATCATTTACAACAATTGAACCTTTTCTCCCACAGGCAACCACTTCGCTTTTAGCAAATTACAAACAAAACTACGGGATATTACATAATTGGGAACAATACTTTTCATTTTTTAAATATAAACTCATGACGATGTCTCCAGGGGACTTACGACATATATATGAAATAGAAGAAGGTTTAGAGCATCGTATTTTATCAAAAATACAAAACAGTTCCTCCTTCTATTCATTCATGGAAGCATTAAAAACAAAACGTTATACATGGACTAGATTACAAAGAGCTTGTACACACATTTTAACAAACACAACAAAAGAAGAAATACGTAGCGCAAATATAGAACAACACGCACCATATATCCGCCTGTTAGGCATGTCACAAAAAGGACAAACTTATCTTTCAAAAAACAAGAAAAAAATCGAACTTCCAATCCTTACTCATACAAAAACATTTGACCATGCCGCTTTAGATATAGAGAAAAAAGCAAACTCTGTATATTTCTCCATCATGCACGAACCGTTACGCACGCAACTATTAAAACAGGATATAACACACCATCCTATTCGCTATGATGAAACAACTACAAAATTCCTATAAAAAAAACCTCTCTATTTCAGAGAGGTTTTTTCCTTATCCATCTTTTCTAAATATGTTAACGCATCATCCAGCGTATCCACTGGTATAATTTTCATTTTTGTTTTAATATCCTTTGCAGTCTCAAGTGCATCTTTATAGTTCGATTTCTCCGCACCTTTTTCATTTGGCGCAAAGAACACTTCAGCCCCGGCATCGCTAGCAGCCACCACTTTTTGATTTATACCACCAATTGGGCCCACTTCTCCTTTTTCATTAATTGTACCTGTTCCAGCTATTTCATGTCCTTTTGTTAAGTCTTCTTCCACAAGTTGATTATATATTTCTAATGTGAACATTAAACCTGCGGATGGTCCACCAATTTCATGAGAATTAATTTTCACTTTCGGATCGACCACTAATTCTCTTTCCGTAACGATAGAAACACCTATACCGACACGTCCATTTCCATTAGGAATCGTCTTTACATTTAAATTTTCTTTCAATTGTTTTCCATTTCTCATGTACTCAATACTTACAGCATCGCTTTCTTTTTTCCCAGTCATATATTCAATAAATTGCTCCGTCTTTTCAAATGTTTTTCCGTCAACAGCTATAATAACATCACCAAGCTTAAGCTTTCCTTCTGACGGCATTCCTTTTGCCACACCAGCAACTAATACACCTTTATTTTCAAAAGAAACAGAGCGATTTGCACGTTTATATGCATTATAAATTGCTGCATTTTGTGAATCTTTCATCGCATAATTTTGGCGAAATTGATATTCTTCATCACTCTCACCTTTTTGCAATATTTCTTCCGCTTTCGAAATATGTGTATATTTATTAAACTGTGCCGCTATTAAATTCACCACATTTGCTGGCCCCATTGAAACCGTAACAAGCATAAAATCACCAGATTCTTTCGTTCCACCCTCAACTTGAACGTAAGGCTCTAATTTGGCAGCCATTCCTGGTTTTGTTACATAATACGGTAAACGTACGTAAACAAGTAACATCGCCAATATAACCCCTATTAAGATTGCATATATAAACCGAAAACGCTTAAACATTATGTTTCTCCTTCCACTGCTCAATTAATAAATAAATATTTGAAACATGTTTTTCCGCTTCTACTTCTCCAACTCGAATAATGTCTTCAATGTTCGTAAAAGCACGTGAACTAAATTGCTCTACAGCTGGTCGCATCATTAAATCCGATGCAATTTGCCGATTCATTACAAGCTCATGCTGCATAATTTCAATACTTTGCATGATTACGTCATAAATGGACGTAACATCTCCATTCACCTTAATTGGAGATACATCAACAGCGATAACAATATCGGCCCCTAACTCTTTCACAACCGATACTGGGATGCGATCAATAACTCCACCATCCACTAATAATCGTCCATCTATTTTTTCTGGTACAAACACTCCAGGAACAGATATGCTAGCCCTCACCGCATCTGCAACTGGCCCACTTGTAAAAACCACTTTTTCCCCCTTCAGTATGTCAGTAGCCACAACAGCCGTCGGGATATCTAACTCTTCTAAATTTTTATTATATGTAAACATTTTAATCATATCTTTGACACGTTTTCCAGCAATAAATCCCATTTTTGGTACCGTGAAATCTAAATAATACTTCCGCTTAAAAACAGATGCCAATTTATACAATCTTTCAACGTTACTACTTGCCGCATAAAACGTACCTATTAGCGCCCCCATACTACTTCCTGCAATCATATGAATAGGGATACCCGCTTCCCTTAAAACCTTTATTACACCAATATGAGCAAACCCTTTCGCTCCTCCAGACCCAAGTGCTAAACCAATCTTTGGTTCTTTCATTTTTCTCACCCTTTAATTTTTTTCATTCCTTTTTCATACTTATGGTCTAAATTCACTACGTATCCACGTATACTGAAATGAACGTTTTTTGGGACAAAGGGGGATTTACTTACATGTATGAAAAATGGAAAACCGCTTTCCTTACCATATCAACGCTATTTTTAACCTTTTCTCTTGTACTCCACCCCCAAGCCGCTTTGCAAGCTTCTATTCGCGGGTTAAATATATGGTGGGAAGTTGTATTCCCTTCACTACTACCGTTTTTCATCATTGCGGAACTTCTAATTAGTATCGGTGTTGTAAAATTTATTGGCGTTATATTAGAACCACTCATGCGCCCACTTTTTCGCGTTCCAGGGATAGGTGGATTTGTTTGGGCCATGGGAATGGCTTCTGGTTTCCCTGCAGGCGCCAAATTAAGCGCTAGACTACGAAAAAGCAATCTTTTAACTCAGATTGAAGCGGAGCGCCTCGTTTCTTTCACAAATTCTTCTAATCCACTTTTTATTTTCGGTGCTGTGTCTATCGGTTTTTTTAATAATCCGAAATTAGGAATTATATTAGCGGCTGCCCATTATTTCAGTAACTTTGCCGTCGGATTAATTATGCGTTTTTACGGACATAATACCGCTTACAAAAATAACACACACACTACAAAAAAACGCCGCTTTCAAAACCCTTTTTTAATTCTTCACGAGACACGCTTACAAGAAAAAAGGCCAATCGGTAAATTACTTGGGGATGCTATCGTTTCTTCTATTCAAACATTACTTATGATTGGCGGATTTATTATTTTATTCTCTGTGTTAAATAAAATGATTACTGTATTCCACATTACAGCAGCTCTTTCTTTTATTATGCAACATATTTTATCATTCTTCCAACTAAGTACAGATTTTAGTATACCTATATTATCAGGTATTTTCGAAATGACACTCGGAAGCCAAATGATTAGTCAAATAAATGAAACACCGCTCTTACAACAAGCTATTGTAACAAGCTTCATTTTAGCATTTAGCGGTCTTTCTATTCAGGCACAAGTTGCTAGCATATTAGCTGAAACAGATATCCGATTTAAACCCTATTTTTTCGCACGAATTATTCAAAGTATTCTTGCCCCTATTTTTACATTTGTATTTTGGACACCATTTTATGAGAAAGTGAGTTCTTTCTCACCTATACCAAAAGATATTCCTGTATTTTTATCCAAGCATCCTTCTATACTACATGAAATTTGGACATCTTTTATACATTACGGACCAATTTTTACATTATTTTGTCTATACTTATATATTATTTTATTATTTTTGCGCACGTATAAAGAAAAACCCCGTTCACTTTAACGGGGTTTGAAACTTTTCTTTTAAAGCACGCTCCACAATAGGAGGTACAAGATCTACTACACTTCCTCCATACCTCGCAACTTCTTTCACAATACTCGAGCTTAAAAATGAATATTGGTTGTTTGTCATAATAAAAAATGTTTCAATATTTTCATCTAATTTTCGATTCATAGAAGTAATTTGCATCTCATATTCAAAATCAGAAACTGCTCGTAAACCACGTAATATTGCATTTGCATTACGCATTTTTGCATACTCTACTAACAGCCCACTATGCGAATCTACTTTTACATTCGGGATATCCTTTGTCGCTTCTCGAATTAGTTCTAATCGCTCTTCAACTGAAAAGAATGGTTTTTTTGATGAATTGTTTAAAACGACTACGTACACCTCATCAAATACTTTTGCTCCCCTTTTAATAATATCCAGATGCCCAAGGGTAATTGGATCAAAACTTCCTGAAGAAATAGCTATACTTGTCATTCTGTCCCCTCACCTTCATACTTATAAATCGATATTGCAGTAATCCCATAATTCTCAGCTCGTACTTTCACAAGCCTGCCTATTGAATTCGGTAAAACCACATCATTACCATGCTCTGCCATAATTAATCCATCACTATGTAGTAATCCATGTTGATCCATTACACTAATTAAAGATACAATTTTTTGCTCTTTATATGGAGGATCTATTAATATAAGATCGAATGACATTTCACGTTTTATTAGCGCCTTTACTGCACGTTCCGCATCATTTCGATATACTTCAGCTTGTTCCTGTATTCTACAGCTTTCTAAATTTTGATGAATCACTTTTATCGCTTTACTATCCCTATCAACAAAAATTGCTTTATCGATCCCTCTACTCAAAGCCTCAATTCCAAGACCACCACTACCGCCAAATAAATCAAGGGCGATACCACCATCAAAATAAGGGCCTATCATATTAAAAATAGATTCTTTTACTTTATCTGTCGTTGGACGTGTTGTATTACCAGGAACCGCTTTAAGTGGGTGTCCTTTACATTTTCCTGAAACTACTCTCATCTGTTGTCACTACCTTTATTTCAATCTATCGAGCGATTATTGAAAGCCATTTCTACTTCGGTAACCGTTAACAAATTACATTCACCTAAATATTAGAAAACTCAGCATCAAATAACCACTCGTTATTTTTATGTATTCATCTCATCATTCACTAAAGTGAATCCAATATGTATATTAGTTCCACTTTATCTTTTTTATCCTATCACAAAATAAAAAAAAGAAAAATAAAAAGCCCAACATAAAATTTAATTTCATTATGTATATCTTCATTTAGATTGGACATAAATAATTATAACAACATCACCTTCGATGTTGTTGCCAACCGCGGAGAAGACTTACGTTTCCCCATAAGTTCTTCCTCCGGTTTCTCCTCTCCCTTTGCCTTCTTACTAGCACATGCTAGTATAAGAAGGGCCCTGCTATGCAGGGTTTTTTTTCTTTGTGTGCTTTTCATTTAAAAAGTGAAATGGTACAGTAAAAGAAAGAGGAGGAAAAAATATGATTCAGCGCTTTATAGAACTTGGAGAAGGCTACTCTGATTTATATGAATTACTTGAAATTGCCAAAACAAATCAAGAACGTATAGCACATATGTTACAATTTGAAACGATAAAAAACGATAAAAAAGTGTGTTCGCTTGTTGTAATATTAAAACCAACTACTACTGGTGATTTCCAGCCATTATACATATGTCGTGAAGGCATTCCTGTATTTGAAAATAAAAAAAGTAAACGTGTCGTTTTATTTGAAGAAACGGCAGAACAACTTGGGAAAAAAGTGGCTACCTTTACTGTAAAACCATCTACAACTTTCCCAGAAAAAGAACTATTTTTTAATCATTTAATTGGTATTTTACGAATGAATAATTTCATTCCTCCGATGAAATAACACTATATTTCAAGTGAAAAATCCCCCGCTAAATTTAGCAGGGGATTTTTTCTATTAGCTATAATCGTATTCTTTTGCTCGATCAGGACGGGAATTTTCAAATTCCGTTTTTAAATACGGGCGATACGACTGTTCTATCTTTTTCACAAAAGGAAGTTTGTTCAACTTATGCATCATATGCTCAATTTGTTCCATATCACAATATACTACAGCATATTTTAATCGTTTTGATATGTAATGTATGTTACCATATTTCCTTAAAATCTTGGCATGTTTCAATGAATGTAAATAAACAATCATACTTTGTCGTTGCCCGAACATAATCTTCTCCATCTTCTCCTTTTAAAAACATATATTTTATATTCTATGAAAACCAATCAGAAATTTATAACATTACAGGACAAACTCTGTATACGTTTTCTTCCAACTTCTAAAAAACGGGGTACATCACCCCGTTTTTTTACAACCACAACCTCCGCCAGTACCACAACCTCCACCACAACCACCAGCATCAAAGAATGGATTTCCTGTTGGCACTTTAATGGAAGAAGACACTTCCGAACCGATTGCTACACTAACTTCGTCTAATAACTTCTGCAAAGCAGTTTCTGCTCTTTTAAAAGCTGCAACCTTATCATGTAAGTCCACAGAACGCTTTAATTCTCTCATTTTCATCGACACGGTAGTATAGTCAGGATGGTATTTTCCAAAACGCTGTACTTCCTCATACCGTTCTTTCATCGCTGTAAATTGCTGAATTAACGTCTGAAGTTCCATATCTTCATGTAATTCTCTATAATACTTACGATAATCTTCTGCTATATCTGAACAGATAATCGCTTTTGCAAGCTGCTCTGCCTTATCTAATATTAATACGCTTTCTAGCGTCGCTACAATCATGAGAGACACCTCCGAGTATCCATCATACCACATTTAGATTAGAACTACTAATTGAAGTGACTTACTCAAAAGAAAGATATAATGAAACTATTTTCACACTATATCCGTACACACTTATACATTAATATGTTCCGCTATATTATATTTAAGAACATCCCATTTCCCACTATTTTGTTTCACATAACTAATACACGCATTTTTTAATGGTGTCTTAAATGTAATTTCATCTGGTTCAATGGCATGTAAAATCGCTTTTATCGCGTGTGAGTGAGCAACAATAATAATACGTTTGCCAAAATGAGTTGTTGCAACATCTTCTAAAGCAGCAAAGCAACGAGCTACAATCTCTTCATCTTGCTCCATACCTTCTACTTTCCCCTCAGCAATCAACTCTCTAACAGCCGCAACTGGCTTCCCTGAAGCTTCTCCAAAATTCCGTTCAACAAATCGCTCATCTAATAAAATCGATTGTAATCCAGCCGCCTTTGCGATTTCACTAGCCGTTTCTTGCGCTCTAATTAATGGGCTACTTATAATGATATCCCACGTTTCTTCTTGTAAAGCAGCTGCACTTTGACTCGCTTGCTTCTTACCAACTTCATTAAGCGGAATATCTTCTCGCCCTTGAATAATTTCTTGAAAATTCCAATCAGTTTGTCCATGTCGTACTAAACAAATTTCCGTCATGCTGCAACTCCTTTTTAAATAATCAACCTCTATTGTAACAAAAGTTCTGCATGACGGACATATTTTTCACTTCCAATTAGGTTGCATTTTGTTGCTTCATATACTGAAACATATCAATCATAATCGAAGCAACGGCCAATTGATTTTGAAACTTTTCCACTTTATCTGGTATTGTTTTTTTGAAATGTTGCATCGCCGCTAACTCAAAAGCCTCTTTTTCTTCAGGATTTCGTGTTAATTTTCTATACCAGTACGGTTGCTCTCTAATATAGCGAGATAAATCCTCATCAGCCTTTATAAACTCCATAATTTCTGCTCTCATCATCTTTCCCCCTAATCCTTTTGAAAGAAAAACGGGTTATTTTCTGAAGTACTTTGTTCTTGCTGCGTACGGTTACCTTGAAATTGCTGAATAACTTGTTGCACGCTCCCAATAGCACTCGTCACATTGGCTAAATGGTTCTGCATTTGTTCCACGTCCAACTTTTTAAAAAAAGAAAGCATTTGCCCCATCACATCAGCAGTTTTTTCCTCTTCAGTTCGATTATCTTTTTCTTTTTTATTTTCTTTTACCGAAGAAAACGCAGGCGCTCCATCCGGTCTATAAGTTGCCCATATTGGATCTTCTTCACCAAGTAAGTACCATTCTTCATAAAATTGTTGCCATGTTTTGTGACCACTTCTAACCTCATGAACCATTTTAGGGTGATGGTTTACAAATTCTTTAAACTGTTGAACCGATGGATGTAACGGTCCTTTTGTTGTTGGCATAATCCTCACCTCTCCATGTATATCTACTATATAGTAAGAAAAAAAAGGCGCATGGTTCGCCTATTTTCAGACGATTCATGCACCTTTTTTTCTGCTATTTGCATACGGTCAGATTCCCACCTACAATTCAGTGAATACGAAGTAACTAATTAGGTAATATAACACCCCACCGCTTACAGTTTCGCTTTATTTTCGAATAAAGTTTTGTGTATAAAATTTATCGTATACACCAACACCTAATCCTGTAAATTGTTCATTTAATAAATTCTTTCTATGCCCCTCACTATTTAACCAACCTTGCACTGCCGCAATTCCATCACTATGTTGCGCCGCTATGTTCTCACCAGCAAGTTGAAATCCTACTTTCCCGCGTTGCAAACGATCTCCTAGCGTACCTAATGTAGGTGAGTCATGAGAAAAATAATTATTGTCTTTCATATCTTTACTGTGACCAACAGCAACATCTGCTGTTTCCTGATCCCATGTTAATAATGATAATTTATGACGACTTCGAATGATATTTGTTAAATCAAAAATTTGTTGCATATTCCCATTTTCTACTTGTTTTATTTTTTCTGGAGTCAATGGTTGTTCTGCTATTAATTCACCTGAATAAACGAGCTGATACGGTTTTTGGCGTAATAATGTTTCATCATCCATATAACGAACACCCACAAGCTCATGTGTAAATTGATCAAAATACAATTGCGCCCATCCATCTTCTACAGGTATTAACGGTTGTTCCATGACTTCGGTATCAGATAGTTCAAATTGATAATTATTTTTCCCTCTTTTTAATGAAATTTCATGCGAAGGCGGACTTTTTTTATATACTTCTTCATATTTTTCATTTATATAATAAGGTGGAACCTTAACTTGTTCACCAGCAGCATACGCCGTTACAACTTTACGTTCAGAAACTCCAAATTGAGCATACTGAGTTAAATCCTGATTGTATACCCACCATTCATATCCGTATGCAGACGGCTCTATTCGAGAGGGTTCTCCCCACTTCGCCAATAAATTTTCAGAGTCTTCACCAATCATATTTAAAACAGTATCTGAGGAGTCTTCCTTAATTTGCTTTTTCTTTTTCACAATTTTATTTTCTTGCTTTGATTGAGATGGGGTTAATATATATTGTGAAACGAGTAATTTTCCGTATAAATCAACAGCTAAAATTAAAAATGTAATCATTACGATACGCAATAATTTCTTCAAACGATATACCTCCTGAACAAAACATAAAATTGAGATATACACAAATCCTTTTCTTTCTTTTTGTGTGTACCGTACTCTTTTCACTATATCATATTTTCGTGAAAAAAGTCTGGATTATCCCTTTTCTCTCAATATGAATTGCACTTTCTCATTATTCATACTATTATAAAAATAATGGTGTAACATTAAAAAAGGAGGTATTATATGCAATTTACAAATACGAAATTTAATGGAGCCGTCGTTGAATTAACTCTTTTAACTGAAATCATGGAAAACAACCACTTCGTACTTGCTGGACAGTGGGATTATGAACGGGTTACATACGATTATAAATTTGAAATATTAAAGGATATTTATTATTTACGAGTGCAAGGAGTTGCTGTTGAAGGTGACATCGGCAGTAGACACGCTGAAGTAAAACTACTCCCCCCCTTATTAGGAAAACATTATTATCCTCACGGCGTTGAATATGGTGATGATGAGACTTTCCCAACGAACGTACTTCAAAAAAGCGAACAACTCCTACAAAATGTCGAAAAAGAGTTAAAAGAATTTCAAATTATTGATTAACAAAAACAAGCGCATCAATATGATGCGCTTGTTTTATTTCCCTTCCCTAAGAATGAATCGTTTTTTTTACTGGATATCCATAAATAGATCCATCTTTTACTTTAATCTCATCTTCCCAAGGAACCTTATATTTACCTTCAGCTAAATCTTTTACAAACGTATATGGATTTT
Source organism: Bacillus sp. FSL K6-1218 (assembly GCF_038006445.1). Lineage (NCBI taxonomy): Bacteria > Bacillati > Bacillota > Bacilli > Caryophanales > Bacillaceae > Bacillus > Bacillus sp. FSL K6-1218. Next base: position 4,020,262 of record NZ_JBBOVE010000001.1, read on the forward strand.
CTTTCACCCCACCAGGAGTTGCTACATAACCTCTTGAGCCTAAATTATATATATTATTTTCTAATCCCCACCCTAATCTAGCCTGATCTGCTAGTTCTGGATATACTTCAGCAGTAACAATCTCCCAAGGATTTCGATGTCCCTGTACTAAAGTAGTCCCATCAAAATTACATACTTGTCCCTCACCAAAGTAATAAAATACACCATCATAACCCGCTAAGTTTACCGACAATGTATACATTAAATTTTGCCATGCATTTGAACGATTAGTTAGCATCCATTGTTCACTAACTTGTGTGCTATATCCAGAAATACGAATTAAGACATTTGCACCTTTATAGGCCGCTTCACGAGCTACTTCAGGGAACATGCCATCATGACAAATACAAACAGCTAATTTACTTCCTCCAGGTCCATCACAAACAGGTAAGCCTAAATCTCCAGCTTTCCAAGGCTCGACTGGTACCCAAGGATTTAGCTTACGATACTTCAAAATCATTTCACCTTGTGGATCAATAATAACTGCTGTATTATATGGCTCTCCACCAGGATTTTTTTCCATTATCGAAAAAACACCATATACTTTAGATTCTTTACATGCCTCAGCAAATAAGTCGGTTTCTGGCCCAGGCACTGTACATAAAAATTCTTCTGTAGTCCATTTTTTTGTATTGAGCCCTTGTGTACTATATTCAGGAAATACTATCAATTCTAATCCAGGGTAACCTGATTTGGTCGAATGAATTGTTTTTATGATTTGTTGAATTTGTTTATCAATGTCTGCACGTGACTCTACTACTGGTACTGGATATTGAATTAGCGCTGTCAAAAAACCACTAATCGGCTTTACCATACTTCCACTACTACCCATTTAAATTCCCCCTTAAAATAGTTCGTGTTTATTAAAGATAACAATATATATTTGTAACTCTCTAAAAAACTTGCACTACATATGGAATTATTACGCATGAAAGCTAGTAGTAAATTTTATATCCACTTTTAGTACACGCCTACACTAACTTAACATAAATAATTAGAAAATTCAATCTTTTATAAACGGTAAAACTAAGTAAAAAAAGCGTATGGAATCCCATACGCTTTTTTTACTTAGTTTGTAAATACGGCGGCAATTGTTGCAACTGCTCCTTATCCTTTTCACGTTCTCTACGTGCCCATCTAAAGAATACATAGCCTATAATTGTACCGTACACTATTTCCTGGACAATTTTCATTATGATACCACCAGTTTGCTGGTCTTGTACTACTGGCATCCAGTGCAAAAATTCCGGTCCCGTTATATTTAAATCTGATAAAGTGCCCGCTGGTACACATAGTTCCATCGCTTTCATCCAAGCAGCCGGATCCGTATACGTTGCAAATAATGGGGCTGTCGCAAAAATGATTAACGCACAAGCTGGCGTTAATAATATACCATTAGCAAACATGTAACCAAGTTTCTTTATATCACTTAACGTTTGATATTCTGGTAATGGATTTAACATCGGCCACCACATCATGATTGCTGTAAAAAACAATATAGCGAGACAAATAGGATGAGCAATTTGACTTTGTTTTACCGTATCAAAAACAACTGGTAAATGATAAAAAGAAAACAGGCCGTTAAATACAAACAACGCAATAAGTGGTTTAGCAAATACCTTTAATATAATTTGAACGAACTTAAAAGAAGTAATGTAACGATATAACCAAATCGGTATACCAAGCAACAGTAACGGTGGCACTGCAATATACATGACCGCCATTTCAAACATATGAGCACTAAATATAATATGGCCAATTAAATCAATTGGCCCTCCCTTTACAAAATACAAAAGAACAATACCAGTCGTAAAATAAAAAATTTGCTTCTTACTTACCTTCGTCGCATTTTCAAATCGCATTCTATATGGACCAACAATTAAGAAGTACCCAATAAGAATCGACAGCATAAATATTAAAAAGATTGGACTCCATAAAGCCTGAAAACCAAATATCCACAAGTTACTCATTTTCACACCTACCTTCGTAAGGTTATCCATAATATGAAGAGGGAGCTGTGACAACACAAGCTCCCTTATTTTTCACTTTTCAAATCCAGACGATTGTCATAAATGCTAAAATTGTAATTAACCCTATTAGCAGACCAGAGTATAGAAAGAAACTTGCTGCTTCATGTCCTTTATGACTCATATGCATAAAATAATACAATTGAAAAATTACTTGTACGACTGCTAATAGTAAAATAAATGGAACAGAGAAAGTCGGACTAAAAGTTTTTGGATACGCCACCGCTACAAATGCAACTAATGTTAAAAAAATCATTAATGCAAACGTAATAACTTGATGCTTCATTTCCTCCGCACTTTTTCTCTTCCGATAAACAAGATCAACTTTAGGATTATTCGTTTGCTTTATCGCCATTGTTTATCCCACCATTCCCATTAAATATACTACAGTGAAAATAAACACCCAAACTACGTCAATAAAGTGCCAATAAATCGATGCAACATAAAACTTCGGTGCATTGTATAAATTTAGACCTCTCTTCGCATTTCTAAAGATTAATGTTAAAATCCAACATAACCCAAACAATACGTGGAGTCCATGTGTACCAACAAGAGCATAAAACGCAGAGCCAAACGCACTACTTCTCATAGTATGCTTAAATTCATGTGTATAATGATAAAACTCATATATCTCAAACCCTAAAAACCCTAAACCTAGCAATACAGTTACTAGTAACCAAAGTTGCATTTTCTTAAAGTTAAAGTTTTTCATGTGATACATCGCATATACACTCGTTAAGCTACTCGTTAATAAAAGCATCGTCATAATGAAAACGAGTGGCATTTGGAACATCTCTTGAGATGTTGGTCCACCATTTGTAGAATTCTTTAACGCTAAATATGTGCCAAATAAGGAAGCGAACAACACTGTTTCGCCTCCAAGAAATAACCAAAAACCGACAAACTTATTTTTCCCTTCAAGGGTTGCTTTTTCAGGCTCTGCTGGAAATGTTTCATTCGTTAATTTTTCATCTACATGCATTATGCCTTGCCCCCCTTATCATCTAAATCTTCTTTATGAATATGATATCCATGATCATCGATTACTGAACGTAGGAACATTGCGCCAAATGTAATGATTAAACCAATAATTGCTACTAATAACCAGAACTTATCTTTTCCACCCTGCATATACATTGCACCAAATGCCGCTATAAACAATCCGAAAGAAATGACAAATGGTGAAAACGAAGGATTTGGCATATGAATATCACCAACTGGTTCCGCTGCTGTCATCTCTTTATTACCTTCACGTTTTTCAATCCAAAACGGATCTAATCCGCGAACAAATGGTAATTGTTTAAAGTTATATTCTGGTGTCGGTGCTGGCATTGTCCATTCTAATGTACGTGCATCCCACGGATCACGACCAGCTTTTTCTTTTGATACTGTCGTTTTAATTACATTGAATAGAAGAACAATAGTCCCAAGAGCCATAAACACCGCTCCAATAGAACTAATCATATTCCCCATTTCCAACCCTTGCCCTTCAAGATATGTGTAGTAACGGCGCGGCATACCAATCAAGCCAAGGAAATGCTGAATAAAGAACGTTAAATGGAAACCAATAAAGAATAGCCAAAACGTTATCTTTCCTAATGTTTCATTTAATACTTTATTAAACATCAGTGGCCAATAATAATGAGCTCCTGCAAGTAAACCAAATACAACACCGCCAACGATTACATAATGAAAATGTGCTACTACGAAATAGTTATCATGAAATTGATAATCAGCTGGTGCAGATGCTAGCATAACCCCTGTAACTCCACCCATTACGAATGATGGAATGAAAGCTACTGCCCACATCATTGGTGTCGTAAAACGAATACTTCCGCCCCACATTGTAAAGAGCCAGTTGAATATTTTGATACCAGTCGGAACCGCAATCGCCATTGTTGCAACTGAGAAAATAGCATTAGCAACTGGACCAAGTCCAACAGTAAACATATGATGCGCCCATACCATAAATCCTAAAAATCCAATTAATACAGTCGCAAACACCATCGATGAATAACCAAACAATCGTTTTTTCGAAAATGTCGCGAATATTTCTGAGAATATTCCGAAAGCTGGGAGTATAAGAATGTATACTTCTGGATGACCGAAAATCCAGAATAAATGCTCCCATATAATTGTATTCCCGCCCAATGCTGGATTAAAGAAACTTGTTCCAAATAAACGATCTAACATTAAAAGTCCTAATCCTACAGTTAACGGTGGAAAAGCGAATAATATAAGCGAAGATGTTACAAATGTCGTCCATGTAAACATCGGCATACGCATATACGTCATTCCTGGCGCACGCATATTAATAATGGTTACAAGGAAGTTAATACCTCCAATTAATGTACCAATACCTGAGATTTGCAAACCGAGTACATAGAAATCAACACCATGACCTTTAGAGGCTAAAGCTAAAGATGCATAAGATGTCCATCCTGCATCAGGTGCTCCACCTAAAAACCAACTTAAATTTAAAAATACTCCACCAAAGAAAAATAACCAAAATCCGAGTGAATTCAAAAACGGGAACGCTACATCACGTGCACCAATTTGAAGTGGTACAGCGGCGTTCATAAATGCAAACACGAGTGGCATAGCTGCGAGGAAAATCATTGTTGTACCGTGCATCGTCAATACTTGATTATAAGCATCCCCAACAAGAAAAGCGTTGTTAGGAATCGCTAATTGAAGGCGAATAAATAGAGCTTCTATTCCGCCTATTACAAAAAACAATCCACCTGCAATTAAATAGAGAATGGCAATCTTTTTATGGTCTACTGTCGTTAAATAATCCCATATGACAGCACCCATCCCCTGTTTTTTTGCTACAGAACTCACGTTTTCAACCTCCCCTTCGCGAATAATCCCTCTTTACTTTTCAACTTTTAACGTTTGTAAGTATGCATTTAATGCATCAATTTGATCATCCGTTAAGTTGCCATATTTGCCAGTCATTTTGTTTCCTGGCTTCATATTTTCAGGATCTTTCAGCCATTTTTTTAAGTTTTCTTCATTGTTTTCGGCAATACCGGCAACCATATCGCGATCCGCAAAGTTTGCTAAGTTTGGTGCGATACGAGCGGAAGGTGGTCTACTATCATTAGATCCAACTGCGTGACAACCAATACAGCTTTTATTAAATATTTCTTGGCCCTCTTGCGCCTTTGTTGAAGCTACTTCTTTCTTCCCATCAATCTTCTTCATATCAGCAAGCCAATTTTTGTACTCGCTTTCATCTAAAGCTTTCACTTTAAATTGCATTAAAGAATGTGATGGGCCGCAAAATTCTGTACAAAAACCATTATAAGTGCCCGATTTATCTGCCTTTAACCACATTTTGTTCACATTGTCTGTATTTGTATCCATTTTCCCAGCTAAAGATGGAACCCAAAATGAGTGTTTAATATCGGCACCCTTCAAATTTAAATATACTTTCTTACCTGTGGGGATGACTAAATCTTGCGAAGTTACTATCTTTTCTGATTTATAAGAAAATTCCCACCAATAAAGATTCGCTGTTACATCAACAACGATAGTATCTTTATCAATATTCTTTTTCTCCATCGCACTTACATCAGCAAGTTTGAATGTATATGTAACCGTTGGAACAGCTAAGATTAGTAAAAGAATAATCGGAATAACTGTCCATATAATTTCTAGTTTGTGATTCCCTTCAACTTGCTCTGGAATATAATCTTCCTGACCTTTCTTTTGTCGGAAACGCACAATTACATACAAGAAAATAATAGTAACTACTAGTACTACTCCTACCATGATTGCACTCGCCAGTAGAAGTAAATCATATTGCATTTTTGCTACTTCTCCTTGCGGAATTAAAGTAGATTGAAAGGCTTTACCGCATCCCCCTAACAGTAAAGCCAGCAGTGAAACGAACGAAAGCAGTCGCCACTGTTTCTTCATACAAACAACCCCCACTTTCCTTGTGAATTAGATTGTACTTTATAGTTAAGTAAAGTAAATCTCAACGTAAAGAAATCCAATTATGTCGTTGTCTTAGAAGAATGTAACTACAATCATTGATACAAATAAGATTGTTAAATAATTTAGGGAATAAACAAACATTTGCACGGACCATTTTATGTCATCTTTCTTACGGAAGCCATAAAATCCTAAAGCGATCCATCCGATGTTAAGCAGTGTTGCAATTACCATAAATGTTATCCCTAGTCCACTCATATAAAATGGTAGTGGTAATAAACATACTGTCCAAATCATAATTTGGCGTTTCGTAATTTCAAATCCATGAACTACAGGAAGCATTGGAATTCCTGCATTTCGATATTCATCAACACGTTTCATCGCTAATGCAAGGAAATGTGGGATTTGCCAAATAAACATAATTAAAAATAACATCCAAGCAATTGGATGACCTAAAGATGGATCGATTGCTGCCCATCCAATTAAAGGTGGAACTGCTCCAGATATACTACCTACAACAGTATTTAGTGTATACTTTCTCTTTGTCCATAAAGTATATAGGACAACATATGTGAAAGCACCAATAAATCCCATTAAAACTGCCATTGGTGTTGTTAATAATAAGAATACAAATCCAAGAAGTAATATAACTAGTCCAAATGTAAGTGCAAATCCTGGTTTATACTTTCCAGTAACCGTTGGACGAGTCTTTGTTCTTTCCATTAACGGATCGATGTCTCTATCGATGTAGTTATTTAAACAACATACCCCCGCCATAATTAATCCAGAACCAACGATTGTAAAAAATAGCTTATCCAGATTGTCCATCACACTTAATCCATTAAAGTGTAACGCCAACCAAAATCCTGTAAATACAGTAAGTGTATTTGAGTTTACAATCCCCATTTTAACGAGTGCTGATAAATCTTGTAACCGAGTTGTTTCCGGTACACTTGTAACAGCGGACTCATCATGCAGCTCACTTGTTGCATGGTTCATCACTCTAACCCCCTCTTAAAACTTTCATCTTTCTTTTTGCGCCTATTTCAAATGAAATAATTCGCTTCTATATAGCAATATTATTACAGTAGAAACATTGTTAACCCATTCTACTACTAATCTACGCCCATACTCCAATATATTAAATCATATTTCCCGAACATTTTGTGAAGAAAACATGAACTTTTTGTGTCGAATATAAAAAACTTCATTCTCACTTGTCCTTATCATAACATGATGTTACATTCTATAATAAACTATTTTCTCCTATTTAACACGTATTCTCCCCATTTCTTTTCAAAATAGCCTATTTTTCACCTAAATTTTTCCTTGCGAACCCTGTTTTCACACCTATTTTCTCTCCCTTGTCTTCCTCCTCCATTTCTTTGCTATTTTATTATTTTTTATATATCATAGGAACTAGCGCGTTTTATTCTATACATAATGGAATGAAAATATTTCGCAATAACTTCATAGCAGAAAGATGGTGAAAGAGATTGCAACGCTTTATTAAATGGTTAGCAGTCATTACAAGCCTTGATTTATTAATAGTTTTATTAGGAGGCGCTTTAGTTACAAAAACAGGTTCTGGTCAAGGTTGTGGTAAATCATGGCCACTTTGTAACGGTGAATTTGTTCCATCTAATTTATCAATGGAAACTATTATTGAACTTAGCCACCGATTAACATCAGGATCAGCTGGAATTCTTGTCACTCTCCTTTGTATTTTGTCCTGGAAATATTATAAACATGTGCGTGAAACAAAAACGTTAGCAATTTTATCCTTCGTATTTTTAGTTGCACAAGCATTAATGGGAGCAGCAGCAGTTGTTTGGGGACAAATGCCAGCTGTACTTGCTATCCATTTCGGTATTTCCTTAATTTCATTTGCTTCTGTCATTTTATTAACGTGTCTTATCTTTGAAATTGACCAAAAATTTGATGCACGTTCACTTATTATGGACAAAAAAATGAAATTTCATATTTATGGTGTAACAATTTACAGTTATATCGTCGTCTACACAGGTGCTTTAGTACGTCACGAACGAGCTAGCTTAGCTTGTCCAGATTTTCCTTTATGTAGCAAAAACAGACCTATGCCAACTCAACTACATGAATGGGTTCAAATGGGCCATAGAGTTGCAGCGATGTTAATTTTCGCTTGGATACTATACGCGATGATTCTCGCTATTCGCCATTACAAGCAGCAACCTGTAGTATATTGGGGATGGATCATTTCATTTATCCTTGTTACACTTCAAGCTGTAGTAGGAGTTTTAGTTGTATTTACAAACGCTAGTTTAGCGATGGCATTGTTACATTCTCTATTCATTTCTTGCTTGTTTGCCGTACTATGCTATTTAGTTATGTTAGGAACAAGAAGTAAAGTGAATGCAAAAGAAGCCGGATCAACTTCTAAACAAACAAAATAATTTAAAACTAAAATCCCTTGCCAATTCGGCAAGGGATTTTTTGCAATAAAGAAAAGAGCTGTATTTACACAGCTCTTTTCTTTATTTTAGTGATCTAATTCAATAAGTAAATCACCCGTTTGAATTGCATCACCATCGTTAACATATACTTTTTTCACTTTACCATTGAACGGCGCTTGAACTGTCGTTTCCATTTTCATCGCCTCTGTAATTGCCATAGAATCGCCTTTTTTCACTTCATCGCCTTCTTTTACAACTACTTTAATTACCGTTCCTGGCATTGTTGCACTAATGTGATTTGGATTTTCACGGTTTCCTTTCACACGTTGTGCAACTGTTGCTTTCACATTCTCGTCTTTCACGACAATTTCACGTGGTTGACCATTAAATTCCAAGTAAAGGACACGATTTCCATCCGGCTGTGGTTCTCCAATTGATACAAGTTTAACCATCAATGTCTTACCTTGTTCAATTTCCACATCAATTTCTTCACCGAGTCTCATACCATAGAAGAACGTCGGTGTATCAAGTACAGATACATTTCCATAAAGCTCAGCAACTTTTTCATAGTCCATAAATACTTTTGGATATAATGCATATGCAACTACATCAAAAATTGTTACTTCGCGTCCAAGTTTATGGAATAATTCTTCTTTTAACGCGTCGAAATCTACTGGCTCTAGTAGCTCACCTGGTCTTACTGTTAACGGCTCTTTCCCTTTTAAAATAATCTTTTGCAATTCTTTCGGGAAACCACCGTACGGTTGACCTAAATCACCAGAGAACATTTCAACAACAGATCCCGGGAAGTCCAAAGCATGTCCACGCTCTAAAACATCTTGTTCTGTCAGGTGGTTTTGAACCATAAATAATGCCATATCGCCAACAACTTTTGATGACGGTGTTACTTTTACAATATCTCCAAACATGTCATTCACACGACGGTACATTACTTTCACTTCATCGAAGCGATCTCCTAAACCAACCGCCTTCGCTTGTTGCTGAAGATTACTATACTGTCCACCTGGCATTTCATGCATATATACCTCTGTGTGAGGTGCATTCATACCACTTTCAAACGGTGCATAGTATTTGCGTACATCTTCCCAATAATGAGATAGCTTTTCTAAAGAATCGATATTAACATCTGGTTGTCTTTCATTTCCACCTAGTGCATAGAATAATGTGTTCGCACTCGGTTGTGACGTTTGACCAGCCATAGAACTCACCGCTACATCGACAATATCAACACCTGCTTCAATTGCCTTCGTATACGTTAATATACCATTTCCACTCGTATCGTGCGTATGCAGGTGAATCGGAATTGATACCGTCTCTTTTAATGCTGAAACTAAATCATATGCTGCGTTTGGTTTTAGTAAGCCAGCCATATCTTTAATACCTAAAATGTGAGCTCCCGATGCTTCCAACTCTTTTGCTAAGTTTTTATAATAATTCAAATCATATTTACTACGTAATGGATCATGAATATCTCCTGTGTAGCACATTGTTGCTTCTGCAATTTTACCAGTATCTCGTACAGCATCAATTGCAACTCTCATGCCTTCTACCCAATTTAAACTATCAAAAATACGGAATACATCAATGCCAGCTTGAGCAGAACATTCCACAAATTTTTGGATTAAATTATCTGGATAGTTTTTGTATCCAACTGCGTTTGAAGAACGAAGTAACATTTGGAATAACACGTTCGGCATTTTTTCGCGAAGATCTAGTAATCGTTCCCATGGATCTTCTTTTAAGAAACGATACGCAACATCAAACGTTGCACCGCCCCACATTTCCGCTGAGAATAGGTTCGGTAACATTCTCGCTGTTGGCTCTGCAATTTGATGTAAATCTTTTGTACGAATACGAGTTGCAAGTAATGACTGATGTGCATCACGGAATGTTGTATCCGTCAAAAGTACACGTTTTTGATCCTGTACCCAATTTACTAATCCGTCCGCTCCACGCTCATCCAAAATTTGTTTCGTGCCATTTTGGATTGGCTCTGAGTGTAGTACATTCGGTATACGAGCATCTGGAAAAATTGGTTTCTCTTTTTTCCCTACTCCTGGGAAGCCATTTACTGTTACTGAACCAATATAATTTAACATTTTCGTTCCGCGGTCTTTACGTTTTGGGAACAAGAATAGTTCAGGTGACACATCAATAAACGAAGTATCATATTCTCCTGATAAAAAGTTTTTATGTTTTACTACATTCTCTAGGAATGGAATATTTGTTTTAATACCACGAATACGGAATTCTTTTAAGTTACGTTCCATTTTTGCAGCTGCTTGCTCAAAAGTAAGTGCCCAAGTTGTAACTTTTACAAGTAAAGAATCGTAGTACGGTGTAATAACTGCACCTTGGAAGCTATTTCCTGTATCAAGACGCACACCAAAACCACCGCCTGATCGATACGCCATAATTTTTCCTGTATCCGGCATAAAATTATTTAGAGGATCTTCAGTTGTTACACGAGATTGAATTGCAAATCCATGCACAACTACTTCCTCTTGCTTCGGCACACCTACCATTTTGCTATGTAATGAATGTCCATCAGCTATTAAAATTTGTGATTGAACGATATCTACTCCTGTAATCATTTCTGTAATCGTATGTTCTACTTGAACACGTGGATTTACTTCAATGAAGTAAAACTCATCATCTTTTACAAGGAATTCTACTGTTCCTGCATTTAAATAGTTTACATTTTTCGTTAACTTCACAGCAGCATCACAAATACGCTGACGCAAATCATCTGAAAGTGATACACTCGGTGCTATTTCTACAACTTTTTGATGACGACGTTGTACAGAACAGTCACGCTCGTATAAATGAACAACATTGCCTTCTTCATCTGCTAAAATTTGTACTTCTATATGTTTAGGTTTTTCAACGAATTTTTCGACGTAAACTTCATCATTACCAAAGGCTGCTTTCGCTTCTGATTTCGCTCGATTATATGATTCTCCTAATTCCTCACTAGTACGCACAATACGCATACCACGACCACCACCACCAAGGGACGCTTTAATAATAATCGGGTAATCATACTTTTCAGCAAATTTTTCGACTTCTTCTAATGAATCTACTGGACCATCACTACCAGGTATAACTGGGATTTGTGCTAGCTGCGCTTGTGTTCTTGCTTTCACTTTATCTCCAAACATATCTAAATGCTTACTTTTCGGACCGATAAAGATAATTCCTTCTTCTTCGCAACGTTTCGCGAATTGAATATTTTCTGACAAGAAACCATATCCAGGGTGGATTGCATCTACATGATTACTTTTTGCAATCTCAATAATGCCTTCAATATCTAGATAAGCATCAATTGGTTTTTTTCCTTCCCCAACTAAATAGGACTCATCGGCTTTATAGCGATGATAAGAACCACTATCCTCTTTAGAATAGATTGCAACTGTTTTTAATCCTAGTTCCGAACAAGCTCGAAACACACGAATTGCAATCTCTCCACGGTTAGCTACCAATACTTTTTGAATACGTTGCAGCTTTGTCATGATTTTCCCCCTCTACTTTCCTACCACTCTAGAGATAAAATATATACACACCTTAAAAAGCGTGAAGTTCTTCACTTTCCACATTATATTATACTTAGAAAGCTTCACTTTATTTTTATCCATCATACCTTATTTTTTAACAAATGATAAGTTTTCTGTTCAATTTGTTTCACAAAAATAGTATAGCATACCTCTTCCTTTTCTAACAACTTAATTGTATATCACATTTTAACTAATGTGATACATTTTTTAACTAAAAGAGAAATTAATACATCACATTTAAAACTACTTAAAAATAAAAACACATCATGCTCTAAAGCACAATGTGTTTTTATTTTACAACTACAAGATGTGGTCCATTTTGTTCTCTTTCTTTTATTCCCTCATTCTGCTGTTTCTCTTCTCGTTTTACATGACTAGCAATATTAAGTAGTATTCCCATCGCAAGTAGATTAGCTATTAAGGAACTCCCGCCATAACTAATAAACGGTAAAGGTACTCCCGTAAGCGGTATTAATCCAGACATACCACCAACATTAACAAAAGTTTGTACTCCCATTAAACTTGCAATTCCGATTGCAATTAAACTTCCAAACGGATCTTTACATTTTTGAGCAATCCTGAATGAACGAATAATAATAAGTAGCAAGCAAATTAAAATAATAGCTACACCAATAAAACCTAACTCTTCAGATATAATAGCCATAATAAAATCTGTTTGCGGTTCTGGTAAATATCCATATTTTTGCACACTATTTCCTAATCCTCGACCGTTTAGCCCTCCTGAAGCAATTCCAATAAAAGAATTTACCAATTGGAATCCATCATTCTGAGGATCATTGAATGGATCAAGAAAAACTGAAAAACGGGCCTTTTGGTACCCACTTAATTTATAATTAGCCAGAAAATATAGCGCTGGAATCCATACTATAGAAGTTAAAACAATTCGTTTAATCCATAAATTAATCCGTACTCCTGAACAAAGAAACATAATTCCTACTGTTCCTGCAATTAACAAATCGGTACCTAAATCATTTTGCTTTAAAATTAAAAACATTGCCATTCCAACAAAACCAAGTGTAAGTCCCGACCCTTTAAAAACAGGTGTATTTGTCTCTTGTCTTCTTGCAAAAAAGCGAGCTAATATTATAATAATCGATAGTTTAACAAATTCAGCGGGCTGTATACCTAATATCCAACCTTTTGCACCATTTATTTCCTTACCAAAAATCAAGGCTGCTGCTAGTAAAGCAATACTCCCTAGCCCCATCGCCGATAAAATTATTCGTTTCCTCCAAAACTTATAAGGTAACGAGGCTACAATTACTAACAATACCGTTCCAATAGCTAAAGTTATTAATTGTTTTTTAAAAAAGTAATTTGCCGGCCAGTTATGCCTCGAAATCGCAGCAATGGAACTAGAACTATATACCATTATTACTCCCAGCACACATAAGATAACAAGAGGAAGTAATAATGAATAATCCATTGATTTCCATACTTTTTTCATTTCATTTCCTCTTTCTGTTTCAATTTAATTATTGTTGTATTCCATATGTACATTGATTCTTCCTGCTTTATTATACAAATAAAAAGCTCAAACTAATTTAGTTTGAGCCCCCTTATTTGAACCCGTTATTGTTGTTTGTTTGTAAACGCTTCATGAAGTGCAGATAACTCACGTTCGAGCTCACCTAACATTGCTTTCCCTTGTTCTTCTGCAATAAGACCAAGGCGAACTGCAAAATCGACCTCGCGGGATAGTCCAAACATTTGTGTGTCTAACACTTCTTCATATAATGGACATTGCGGCATTGTAAGATGGTCCATTTGCACCTTAATAAGTCTTAAAATCTTCTCTGCATCCGCTTGTAGAAGGGCTAGTGCCTTTTCCTGATGATTTGCTACTGTCTCAGACGCCAAATTGATTCCCTCCGTTTCCGTCCTACTCTCCTCTATCCTATCTATTAATATTAGCGATAGTTTTCATAAATTGCAATAGAAACATTTTTTGTGACAACAGTGTCTAATACTATTATACTGAAAAGTGGGAGTATAACACAAATGGGGGAACAACAATGAGCGAAATTTTATTTATTAACGGAAAAGTACGTTTTCCAATCACTATTGATCCAACTGTTTGGATCTTTGACGATCGAAAAGTAGATTTGACAACTTACTTTGATGAAACTAGAGAAAACACGTCTGAACTAGAAACTTATTTAAAAAACACTTCAGAACATTGGGATCGCGAAATCCGTGATGGTGCCGCTTTTCCTCCAATACAACAAAGTGTGAAGAAATATAAAAAAGAACAGCTGATTACTGGAACATTTGGTATACCATTTCATCCATTCCTTGCTAACGCTGAAATTTTAGAGGACGCTACGCAAGTTGAAATTGAAACGGTAGATCATACAATGACACTTCCATTAGAAACTGTCAAAAATGCTATACTAGGCTTTTCAAAAGAAGGAAAACCATTAAAAGAAGACGGACCTGTTCATCTCTATTTCAATGATGGATCTAATCAACAAAATCCAATCCGGAACATCCGTAAATTTACAATTATTTAAAGAAAAGGAGTGAGCTTAAGCTCACTCCTTTTTACAATAAATCTGCTGCTAGTTGAGCTAAATTAGATCGCTCCCCTTTAACAAACTTCACATGACCACTAATGCGCTGTTCTTTAAACTTCTCTACAACATACGTTAAGCCATTATTATATTCATCTAAATATGGGTGATCAATTTGCTGAGGATCTCCCATCAATACAATCTTACTCTTTTCCCCTACCCTAGTTAGTATCGTTTTCACTTCATGCTTTGTTAAATTTTGTGCTTCGTCAATGATAATGAACTGATCTGGAATACTTCTCCCGCGTATATAAGTAAGGGCTTCTACTTCAATCGAACCCATTCCAGCTAAAATAGCATCTAACTCTCCTGGCTTTTTCGTATTAAATAAATACTCTAGGTTATCAAAAATTGGCTGCATCCATGGTCTTAACTTTTCTTCTTTTTCTCCTGGTAAATAACCGATATCTTTTCCGACTGGGACAATCGGTCTTGCAACGAGTAATTTTTTATATAACCCTAAGTCTTCTGTTTGCATAAGTCCCGAAGCTAATGCAAGTAACGTTTTTCCTGTGCCGGCTTTCCCTGTTAACGTTACAAGCGGAATATCTTCACGAAGCAACAATTCTAATCCCATGATTTGCTGCACGTTTCGTGGTCGTATCCCCCACACTTGTTCATTGTGAAAAATAAGTTTCTTTACCTTCTTACCTAAGTGATCCACGATGCCAAGCGCAGAACTAGAGCCCCCCAATGCATCTTTCATTACTACAAATTGATTTGGATAAAAAGGATGATTCGCAATTTCAGATAGAGGCAATTCACCTTTCTCATAAAAATAATCCAATTGTTCTTTTGATATATATCCTTCTAAAAAGCCAGAATATATATTTTCTACTTCAATTACGCGATCACTTAAATAATCTTCAGCCTTCAAACCAATTGCATCAGCTTTTACCCTTACGAGTACATCTTTACTTACTAAAATAACAGACTTCCCGTCCTCTTTTTCCTGTTCTTCTAAAGATAGATTTTTTGCTACAGCTAAAATTCGATTATCATTTGTTTTTTCTACAAAAATATCTTGTAGTTGCACAAATGAACGATGGTTCAATTCAATACGAAATGTTCCGCCGTTTTCTAGCGGGATACTTTCATGCAGCTTTCCTATTTCACGAAATTTATCTATTAACTTAGATACATAACGAGCGTTTCGTCCTACTTCATCCATATAACGTTTTTTCGAATCAACCTCTTCTAATACAACTGCTGGAATCACTACTTCATTGGTTTCAAATGAAAAAATAGATAAAGGATCCTGCAAAAGTACATTCGTATCTAACACATAAATTTTATCCAACCTGTTACCCCCTGACTCCACTTTTAAATTTGTAGAACAAGGGTTTCATCCATAAAATATGGACGAACCATTGTTATAATTATATGTACCGTGTAAACGAGGTAGAATCGAAAATCATAGTCATTAAACCTTTTATTTATTCTTTATTCATTTCTATTCAATATATTACCTTTTATTATAATTATTAACGTTAAATCACAATAACCGATTACAAAAGTGAATAAACGAATTTCTTATTTAGCATCTTTATAATTCTCTTATCCCTACTAGCACTTCGTTATCCAGCTTTTTCGCTGCCCGAAGATCATATGTTTTTTCATATGTTGGTTCAATTGCAAGTTTCGCTCCATAAAACATAACATCACGCACTTCTTGCACATTTACTTCTATTACAGTTAATTTTAAAGAAATACCTTCCATTCTATCTGTCAAAATTTCACCTGCACCACTTATGGAAAATACGGATTCATTCGCCATTATAGTCAATACCACACCTGTATTATGCCGGATATTTTCCACAATACGTGAACGTTGATCTACTGCAAATCGAATACTAGTTTTACTCACTGCATACACCCAAGAAATAGCACTTACGTTAGGAACTTGTTTTTCGAAATCTGTCGTTGCTATCATAACAATACACTCTTTACGCAACGTTTGTACTAAATCCTCTGTTAAGGTAGGCTCTACTACATTCGCCATATTTTCACCTCCAAACATACTTGGTATATCCTTATCATAACTTATTTTTTGAATTGCGAAAATATTATTTTTTCCCACTATTATTCAAAAACATTATACTTCCATGATATACTTATACTGATAGAATTCGTATTGAGGTGACGAAATGAGAGTCAAATGTATGATTTGTGATAAAAAAGATATGTTAGATGATGAAAATCCTATGGCAAAAAAACTGCGTAATCGCCCTATTCATACATATATGTGCATGGAATGTTCGGAACGAATTGCAGAACGTACAATGGAACGTCATGCAAGTGGTAATTTCCGATTATATCGTGATAAAAAAATCGAAGACGATTGGTAAAATGTAAATAAGTCCTTACTCATATAGATAAGGACTTATTTATATTTTTCTGGTTCACGATTCATCTGATCCAAAAAACAATCAATGGCTTCTAGCGGAAACCTTGCAGACTTCCTTTCCCCATTCATTTCATATGTAATTAAATACATCTCCTCGTTCTTTTCGACTTCCACATTTTTTAATTTATGTTCTTCATATATCATATTTTGAAATAACAAATACGTTTCTTTTGCAGCACTATCATCTGGACGTGCTTCAGCAACTGTTTTAATTGTTAACCAATTATATAGTGCATCTTGTACTGAACGCATAAAAACTCCCCCTTCCTCATCCTGCTTTTTGTTGTTTCGCTTGACGCAAACGTAATCTATAAATCCCAAGTACAATTGCCGCTACAACAAGTCCTTCTCCAACGGGTAAAAATACAGCAAAAAAGGTTAATACTGTACATCCAATTGCTAATGATATGTATATCACAATATTTTTAAGTACAGACAACTTTCTAGCAAACCCTAAATTATAGACGAGAGCACTTAATATAATAATCGTCCCATAAAGTAACCACATTCCTAACTCTGGATTTTCATCTACCTTACACAATTTCGCAAAAAAAGACATCCTTTCTAACACACTCTTCCCCCCTAGCAGTAAAATACAATTTTCTTTATACACTTAATACAAGAGTAACTCGCAAAAAAAATACTGTCCACAAAAAAGAGTAAATATTCTAAAAAATAAACATAATAAAAAACAACGACCTTTATAAAAGGTCGTTGTTTTTTTGTTTTTACGCTTCAACAGATTTCTTTTTCTTAGCAGCTCTTTCGCGCTCACTCTTATCAAGAATCTTTTTACGCAGACGAATTGATTCTGGAGTTACTTCACAGAACTCGTCATCGTTTAAGTACTCTAATGATTCTTCTAAAGTCATTAGGCGTGGTTTCTTCATTGTTGAAGTTTGATCTTTCGTCGCAGAACGAATGTTAGTTTGTTGTTTCATTTTCACAACGTTAACTGTTAAGTCGTTCTCACGAGTATGTTCTCCGACAATCATACCAGCATATACTTCTGTACCTGGTTCAACGAAGATTACACCACGGTCTTCAACTTGCATAATGCCGTATTGTGATGCTTTTCCTGTTTCAAGTGAAACTAGAACACCTTGGCGACGTCCACCCACTTGTCCAGCATGTACTGGTTGGTAGCAATCGAATGTATGGTTTAAAATACCGTAACCACGAGTTAATGTTAGGAATTCTGTTGTGTAACCAATTAAACCACGTGCCGGAACCATGAAAGTAAGGCGAACTTGACCGTTTCCGTTATTCACCATATCTAACATTTCACCTTTACGTGCACCCATTGATTCCATAATAGAACCAGTGTACTCTTCAGGAACATCGATTTGTACGCGCTCTACAGGTTCACATCTTACGCCATCGATATCTTTAATAATTACTTCAGGCTTAGATACTTGTAGTTCATAACCTTCACGACGCATGTTTTCAATTAAGATAGATAAATGCAGTTCCCCGCGTCCAGATACGATCCATGCATCAGGAGAATCTGTATTATCTACACGTAAACTTACATCTGTTTCTAATTGTGAACGAAGACGCTCTTCAATTTTACGAGATGTAATGAATTTACCTTCACGACCTGCAAATGGGCTGTTATTTACAAGGAATGTCATTTGTAGCGTTGGCTCATCAATACGTAATAATGGTAAAGCCTCTTCATGCTCAACCGGACATACCGTTTCACCTACGTTGATGTCTTCCATACCTGAAACAGCTACTAAATCTCCAGCTTTTGCTTCTTCAATTTCTTGACGTTTTAATCCAATGTAACCGAATAATTTCGTTACGCGGAATTGTTTTACACTTCCGTCAACTTTCATTAAAGCAACTTGTTGCCCAACCTTCATTGTACCGCGGAATACGCGTCCAACTCCAATACGTCCAACGTAGTCGTTGTAATCAAGAAGTGCTACTTGGAATTGAAGTGGCTCTTCACTGTTATCAACTGGTGCTGGAATATGTTCGATAATTGTATCGAATAATGATTTCATATTCTCTTCTTGATTTGCCGGATTTGAATCCAAGCTTGCTGTTCCGTTCATTGCTGATGCAAATACAACTGGGAACTCTAATTGATCTTCGTTTGCACCAAGTTCGATGAATAAGTCAACTACTTCATCAACTACTTCATCAGGGCGAGCGAAGTCACGGTCAATTTTGTTTACAACAACGATTGGAGTTAAGTTTTGCTCAAGAGCTTTCTTTAAAACAAATCGTGTTTGTGGCATACAACCTTCATATGCATCAACAACAAGTAGAACACCATCAACCATTTTCATGATACGTTCTACTTCTCCACCGAAGTCAGCGTGACCTGGTGTATCTAAAATATTAATTCTTTTATCTTCATAGTGAATCGCTGTATTCTTCGCTAAAATTGTAATACCGCGTTCTCTCTCTAGATCATTTGAATCCATTGCGCGTTCTTCAATATGTTCATTCGCACGGAATGTCCCCGCTTGACGTAATAACTGGTCAACAAGTGTTGTTTTACCATGGTCAACGTGGGCAATAATTGCTATATTACGTAAATCTTGTCGTTTTTTCAACATGTCCAACTCCTAATGTCTTTTTAATCCTTCTCTATTATAAGAGCGAAGGGGATACAATAGCAATTAAAATAAAAGCAAGAATGAAAATATAGTTGTATTCTTACTTTTGTGAAAGTAAAATGAGATTGGAGGGTGAAGAAATGGAACACATTCAATATCGCTTTTTATTAACCGCAATTATCGGTGTTATTTTCTTAATCGGTATCGGCATTATGATTGCTGAAAATAGTCCAATCGGTATTATTATTTGCATTATCGGTACATTTGTTGCAGTTGGATACGGTTTTGTAACAAAAAGAAAAATGCGCAAATCACAATAACGCTAAAAAGTAAGAAGCTTATACATAGCCTCTTACTTTTTTTGTGGCTCTGATATAAAAGATAACACTTCTTCATACACTCCTGGTTTTGCAACTAGCACACTGCTCTTCTCTATGATAGAAAGTGGCGCTCCAGAGAATGTCGTTACCTTCCCTCCAACTTCTTCTACAATTATCTGTCCTCCGCCAAAATCCCATGGTGATAATCTCGGCGTTACATATGCATCTATTCTTCCTGTTGCAACGTACACCATCTCTAACGCTGCACAGCCATACGATCTCGTGCCCCTTGCTTTCTTAACAAGTGCCATCATACTTTCCATATTAAGCAATGGATTATCTGTAAGCCATATCGCATTTAAAGCTACAATACCTTGCTCTACAGTTCCTTTTTCCAATGGAGGAATTGATATATCATTACAAAAAGCTCCAGATCCCTTGACTGCATGATATAGTTCATCATGTACTGGATCATAAATAAGTCCAATCTTTCCGATACCGTTCTCATAAATCCCCATTGAAATTGCAAAATTTCTTTTTTGATGAACAAAGTTCATCGTGCCGTCAATTGGATCAATTAACCAAACAACCCCGTCAGAAGACGTTATCTCGTCTCCATAACCCTCTTCTCCTAAAATATTATGATTCGGGAATGTTTCTTTAATTTTCCCAATTAAAAACTGTTCTATCTCTCGGTCCATATTTGTCACTAAGTCAGCTGCATTGGATTTTGTTTCTATAATAAGTGCTTTTTTCATGGATGCCATTAAATGCTCTCCTGCATCCCGAATCCACCGTTTGGCGTGTGCATCGATGTCTTTCCATACTTCTTGCATGTTTAAACACTCCGATCTTTACTGTTCACAGAAAAAACGAACCCTTTATAAGGTTCGCACCAACTAATTTTTTATACATATACTATTATTACGCTTCTAAACGAATCATTTCAAGTCTTAACACTTCTAACTTTTGTACACACTCTTCTTTTTTCTGTTTATCATCTTCCATCATCGCATCATATAAAGTTGCTAATTCATAATCTAGCTCCAAACGTAGCACCGGTATTCTCTTTTCGGCATCTGTTCTCTTTAACGCATTAATCACCTGTCTCATATTATTTGCCTCCTCCCAATATTCGTCTGCCCTCGGACTAGAATTAATTCAATTTTCTGATTTTTTGTTTTATACTATACTATGTTGGATAAATCATCTATGCAACAAAATTATATTTTTTTATTTAAATTTTTTTGTGCTGTTTTTTTTATGAATAGTACAAGCTATGCTAAAATAAAAGCAAAATAGGAGTTGGAGGAACAATCATGACAATACAAACATTCAAGTCAACTGATTTTGATGTCTTTACAGTTGATGGTCTCGAAGAACGAATGAGTGCAATTAAAACGAACATTCATCCTAAGCTAGAAGCTTTAGGGGAACAATTTGCAGAATACTTATCCCAACACACTGATGAGAACTTTTTTTATCATGTTGCAAAACACGCACGTCGCAAAGTCAATCCACCAAACGATACTTGGGTTGCTTTTTCAACAAATAAACGAGGATATAAAATGCTACCGCATTTCCAAATCGGCTTATGGGGTACTCATGCCTTCATATACTTTGGTTTAATCTATGAGTGTCCACAAAAAGTTGAGACGGCTCATGCCTTCTTAGAACATTTAAATGATTTAAAAACAAATATTCCAAATGACTTCGTTTGGTCCATTGACCATACTAAACCAAGTGTGAAATTACATAAAACACTTGAAACCGAAGACTTACAAAAGATGATTGAACGACTAGCTACTGTAAAAAAAGCAGAATTATTAGTTGGTATTCATATATCACCAGAGGAGTTTTCAGCAATGACCAACGAACAATTCCTTGCTAAGATTGAATCTACGATGCAATCACTCCTTCCTTTATATGCACTTTGTAATCGATAGTAGAAAACGGACAATTTATATTGTCCGTTTTTAGTTGTTATCACATTATATCACTTCAGTTTTTATTTTTCAAAATATTTTTTACATTTTTACAACCTTTTGTTCTTCGACTTCCTTTGCTCTTTGAATAGCACGATATATAGAGTATCCACTTACTTCTTGAAACTCTTTATCAATTTTCTTTTCTTCTGCTTTCGATGGAACAATCTCTTTAAAGCGACGATATAAACCCATTAATTCTTCTCTTATAATTCCTTTTTCATAAGCTTTCTCAATTGCTTCATAAAACTTCACAATTATAACCATTTCCTCATTTGACCAATCATAATCTAACGGATATTGATATTCCATTTCGCACCCCATTTATCATTTCTTCTTGTTTCATTATGCTATCTTAAAGAGAATATTTTATTATTCATTATAGCCACTCTGCATTATACACTATTTATTCATTTTAATGGAATTGTCTTCCTCTATTCATTAGTTGAGGCTAACTATTAAACATACTCACCTTAAAAACATTTTTTTCTATACATCTATAATTATTGGTGATATAATGCTTTTGTTTTATAGAAAATAAAGTGAAGCTACCATCTCAAAAACGATTTTTTGAATGGCAGAAAAACAAGCCTCATTCTAAAAAAAGACTTACCTTTTTTAGAGCAGGATTATATAAAACAAATTATACTAAATATTATGAAGAAGAAGGGGTGTATAGATTGTCCCAATACGAAACACCATTGTTTACCGCTTTAGTTGAGCACAGTAAGCGAAATCCAATTCAATTCCATATTCCTGGTCATAAAAAAGGACAGGGCATGGATCCTACATTTCGCGAATTTATTGGGCATAATGCATTAGCAATTGACTTAATTAATATTGCGCCACTCGATGATTTACATCATCCAAAAGGTATGATTAAAGAAGCACAGGATTTAGCAGCCGCTGCATTCGGTGCAGATCATACTTTCTTTTCTATTCAAGGTACAAGTGGCGCTATTATGACAATGGTGATGAGCGTTTGCGGTCCTGGTGACAAAATCCTAGTACCACGAAACGTGCATAAATCAGTAATGTCAGCTATTATTTTCTCAGGTGCAAAACCGATTTTCATGCATCCTGAAATCGATCCGAAGCTCGGTATTTCTCATGGAATCACAATTCAATCTGTCAAAAAAGCACTTGAAGAGCACTCAGATGCAAAGGGCTTACTTGTTATTAATCCAACGTACTTTGGGTTTGCTGCAGACTTAGAACAGATTGTACAATTAGCACATTCTTATGACATCCCTGTACTAGTCGACGAGGCTCATGGTGTTCATATTCATTTTCACGATGAATTGCCGATGTCAGCGATGCAAGCGGGTGCAGATATGGCAGCAACAAGTGTTCACAAATTAGGAGGCTCTTTAACTCAAAGTTCTATTCTTAATGTGAAAGAAGGCTTGGTGAATGTAAAGCATGTCCAATCTATTATTAGCATGCTTACGACTACATCAACTTCTTACATCTTGTTAGCATCCCTTGATGTTGCCAGAAAACGTCTTGCTACAGAAGGAACAGCACTCATAGCACAAACAATACAATTAGCTGAACATGTTCGTGATGCTATAAATTCTATTGAGCATCTTTACTGTCCTGGAAAAGAAATGTTAGGTACAGATGCTACCTTTAACTATGATCCTACAAAGATAATTGTATCTGTAAAAGATTTAGGTATTACCGGCCACCAAGCTGAAGTATGGCTTAGAGAGAAATATAACATTGAAGTAGAACTCTCAGATCTATACAACATACTATGTCTTATCACTTTGGGAGATACAGAAAGTGATACAAATACACTTATTGCAGCATTACAAGATTTAGCAGCAACATTTAGAAATAGGGCAGATAAAGGTGTTCAAGTACAAGTAGAGATTCCAGAAATTCCAGTGCTAGCACTTTCTCCTCGAGATGCTTTTTATTCGGAAACAGAAGTCATTCCATTTGAAAATGCAGCGGGTCGTATTATAGCTGATTTTGTTATGGTTTATCCGCCAGGGATTCCAATCTTTACTCCGGGGGAAATTATTACACAAGAAAACTTAGAGTATATTCGTAAAAACTTAGAAGCAGGTTTACCTGTACAAGGTCCTGAAGATATGACATTACAAACATTACGTGTTATTAAAGAGTACAAGCCTATCAGTTGATAGGCTTTTTTTTCACCTTTTTTCCTATTCTTCATACGATACTAAAGAATGTAACGTATAGGTGGGGATACTATTATGATTGTAATAGGCCGTTCTATTGTACATCCTTATATTACAAATGAATATGAGCCATTTGCAGCAGAGAAACAACAAATTTTATCAATAATGGCAGGAAATCAAGAAGTTTATTCCTTCCGAACAGCTGATGAACTCAGCTTTGATCTCAATTTACGAGTTAATATTATTATCTCTGCACTAGAACTTTTTCAAAGTGGATTTCAGTTTCGCACATTTCAACAATCCTTTTGCAACCCCCAGTATTGGAAAAGAACGTCCCTTGGAGGATTCGAGCTTCTTCCAAACATACCACCTTCTATTGCCATACAAGATATTTTCAAAAACGGAAAACTATATGGAACTGAATGCGCAACCGCTATGATCATTATTTTTTATAAAGCTTTATTATCATTGTATGAGGAAGAAACTTTCAATCGTCTATTTGCAAACCTTTTACTTTATACATGGGACTACGATCAAGATCTAAGGCTCATAACAAAAACCGGTGGCGATCTTGTTCCAGGTGACCTCGTTTACTTTAAAAACCCACAAGTGAATCCAGCTACGATTGAGTGGCAAGGAGAAAACACAATCTATTTAGGAAATTTCTTTTTTTACGGACATGGCGTAGGTGTAAAAACAAAAGAAGAAATTATTTATTCATTAAATGAACGACGAGTCCCTTACGCTTTTATTTCAGCTTTCTTGACCGATACTATTACCCGTATCGATAGCCGTATAATGAGCCAATACGCTTCTTCTAGTACACCACAGACATCCATAAGCTTTATTCCAATTAGAGATGATGCAATCGTTGCAACAGTTGGCCATACAACTACAATTTATTAAAAAAAGCGCCTACACATGTAGGCGCTTTTTCTTATTATTAAGCTTTTGTATGTTCTTTATGGTCACATTCGCAATGAGATCCACATTTCCCGTATAGTACTGTTGATTTTTCATCTTCAAAATGTCCAATTGTTCCTTCACATACTTGGCATACGATTGTTCCCATTTTCATTTCCCCCTGAGTTTTAATAGTAATCTATTTATTTATCATTAAGCTTTCGCATTATCTTTTCTAGCACAGTCACAATTTGTTCCACATTTTCCGTAAAGTACCGTCGTTTTCTCATCTTCAAAATGTCCGATTGTTCCTTCACATACTTGGCATACGATTGTTCCCATTTTTCATTTCCTCCTAAGTTTATGGTCCTAAAAACTTTTAGCTGTCCATTTCCTATCAATTATTGGGCTTTTGTATGCTCTGTGTGATCACATCCGCAAGATCCACATTTCCCGTAAAGTACCGTTACTTTCTCATCTTCGAAGTGTGCAATTGTACCTTCACAATCTTGACATACGATTGTTCCCATTTTTCATTTCCCCCTAAGTTTATAATCCCAAAAACTTTTTTGTAACCGCTTAACTTTCTGTCTTCATTTTAATATGTTATACTTTTTACGTCAATAGGTTTTTAGTATAACACATTAAATATTTTAAATTTAAATTAGTATGCGATATTAAAATAAAAAAACAGCCATATTTATAAGTACGACTGTTTCACATTAATTATTCTTCATATTCCGCATGTAAAGAAGTTGACGGAACTAGAAATTTGAAAAACTGAGCTAACTCCTTTGCTTCCTCTTCTGATCCTAATTTAAAAATCTCCTGTATATATTGAACATTCTCTACATCATCTCGTCCGAGTAAAGTAGACCTTCCTGTTTGCATACAAACAATGAGCGGCTTTCCAAAAAACATATTTGTATAAATAACACCAAAATCATAACGTGTATCATGTGTCATAAACCCTAAAAATCGTACCTTCACACTTTCATGCTCATCATACAATTTTTCAAACATTGGTTTCCACCTTTCTACATCACGTTTCATTACTAGTATATTAAACAAAACATGTAATACTCCTTTTAATTGTCAAAAAATTCAGTAGGATGTAGAATGATAGTATTCTACTAAGTTAGGGGGAAGTTCTATGCAACATGCCTTTATTACGCTTGTACCTAAATCCAATCAACAATCTGTTTCAATAGATGATATAAAACAACTTTTTCATTATTATAAAACAGTTACTTATAAAACTGGGGCCCAAATTAATTACACGTATACAAATACCGCTTTTCCTTATGAAATTTTAGATACATCTACAACAACATTAAAACTTCAATCCAATCACGACCGGTATGACTCAATTTATATTGGTGTTGGTATAGAAAATGAACAATCTTTCATCCAAGTTTCTTTACCACCTAATGCAACATATGGTGACAAAGGGAAAGCAAATGAATTTTGCCGTTTTTTAGCGAAGAAATTAGAAGGAGAGTTACAATTATTTAATGGAAGAACAATGTATTTTTATAAACGTTAATTTAAAAAATAGATAATATGATTAAAAATAGTATACAATTCGAACATGTAAGAAATAAAGCTTGCTTTCTTACGTGTAATACAAAATATGCTATTACATAGGCTAAATACAGGAATACGAAAAAAAGAATGACTTTATAATGAAGCTTATCACCATTCGATAATGTTAACACAGTGGAAAAGCCACTCCATAGTAGTAAATGATAAAATATAACATGTAATATTTTCATGGAACCTTCTCCTTTGACATGCTCTATTTTATTAATATATGGGGTTAAGTTTGAATCAATTACATATTATAGGATGATACATATTACCTTTGAAGTAAATTACGCATGAATCATTTGTTAAAGTATTATATATTCATTCGACAAGTACGTTTAAAGACCTTGCAAGTCATTTGATGAAAATAAAAATAGCCCCTCTCTTACAATAAGAGAGGGGCTATTTTTATTAATTAAATTATTTTACAATGTGAATTGGCATTCCAAGAGCAACTTCAGCTGCTTCCATTGTGATTTCACCTAATGTTGGGTGAGCATGGATTGTTTGAGCGATATCTTCAGCTGTCATTCCAGCTTCGATAGCTAAACCAATCTCAGAGATAATATCAGAAGCACCTGCACCTGCAACTTGAGCACCTACAAGAAGGCCATCTTCTTTACGTGTTACAAGTTGTAGGAAACCGTCAGTGCTGTTTAATGATAATGCACGACCGTTAGCAGCGAATGGGAACTTAGATACAGTTACAGTCATTCCAGCTTCTTCAGCTTGTTTTTTAGTGTAACCAACAGATGCTAATTCTGGATCAGTGAAGCATACTGCAGGAATTCCGATGTAATCGATAGCTGATGCATGGCCACTAATTGCTTCTACAGCTACTTTACCTTCGTAAGAAGCTTTGTGAGCTAATGGTGGTCCAGGAACGATATCACCGATTGCATATATGTTTGGTACATTTGTACGACATTGCTCATCGATTTCGATGATGCCGCGGTCAGTCATTTTAACTCCAACTTGCTCAAGACCGATTTCTTGAGTGTTTGGACGACGACCTACAGTTACTAATACGTAATCTGCTTCTACAGTTTGGATTTCACCTTTAACTTCAAAGCTAACTTTTACGCCAGTTTCTGTTTCTTCAACGCCTTTAGCCATAGCTTTTGTATGGATATTTACGTTACCTTTTTTCTGTAGAGCACGTTTAACAACAGAGCTCATAGCTTTTTCGAAACCAGCTAAGATTTCGTCGCCAGCTTCTACTACAGTAACTTCTGTACCGAAGTTAGCATATGCAGTACCTAATTCCATACCGATGTAACCGCCGCCGATTACAACAAGTTTTTTAGGAATTTCAGGTAAGCTTAAAGCACCTGTAGAGTTGATAACACGTTTAGAGTATTTGAATCCTGGAATTTCGATTGGTGTAGAACCAGTTGCAAGAACAGCATTTTTAAACGTATAAGTTTGAGCTGCATCTTCAGTCATAACGCGTAATGTATTAGCATCTACGAAGTAAGCTTCACCGCGAATGATTTCAACTTTGTTACCTTTAAGAAGGCCTTCAACACCGCCAGTTAATTTCTTAACTACGCCGTTTTTCCATTCTTGAACTTTTGTAAAGTCAACTTTTACGTTCTCTGCAGTGATACCCATGTCATCAGAATGCATTGCATTCTCATAACGATGACCTGCATTGATTAACGCTTTTGAAGGAATACATCCAACGTTTAAGCATACGCCACCAAGGTTAGCTTTTTCAATGATTGCTACCTTTTGACCTAATTGTGCTGCACGAATTGCCGCAACGTATCCACCAGGACCTGCACCAACAACGACTGTATCTAATTCAATTGGGAAATCTCCTACTACCATTGTTATTACGCCTCCATTACTAATAATTGTGGGTCATTCAATAGACGTTTAATTTGGTTTAACGCTTTTTGAGCAGTTGCGCCGTCAATTAAACGATGGTCAAAGCTTAGAGATAATGCTAATACTGGAGCTGCAACGATTTCACCATTTTTCACAACTGGTTTTTCAGCGATACGGCCGATACCAAGGATTGCTACTTCTGGGTGATTGATAACTGGAGTGAACCATTGTCCACCTGCAGAACCAATGTTTGTAATTGTGCAAGAAGCACCTTTCATTTCAGTTGGAGCTAGACGACCTTCACGTGCTTTACCAGCAAGATCATTGATCTCGTTAGAAATAGTGAAGATAGACTTGCGATCTGTATCTTTAACAACTGGTACTAATAGACCTTTGTCTGTATCAGCTGCGATACCGATGTTGAAGTAATGTTTATGAACTACTTCTTGAGATGCATCGTCTAAAGAAGTGTTTAACATTGGGTATTCACGTAATGCAGATGTTAAAGCTTTAACAACGTATGGAAGGTAAGTTAATTTAATACCTTTGTCAGCTGCTACTGCTTTGAACTTCTTACGGTGAGCAACAAGCTCAGTTACATCAACTTCATCCATTAATGTTACGTGAGGAGCTGTATGCTTAGAGTTAACCATTGCTTTCGCAATCGCTTTACGGATACCACTCATTTTCTCACGAGTTTCTGGATATTCACCAGCTGGAATTGGTTGTGCTTTTGGTGCTTCTTCTTTCGCTGCTGCTGGAGTAGCTTCTACTGCTGCTGGAGCCTCAGTTGCTGCTACAGTTTGTCCACCATTTGCAAATGCATCGATGTCAGCTTTTACGATACGGCCATTCTTACCAGTACCAGCTACTTTATGAATGTCTACACCTTTTTCACGAGCGTATTTACGAACAGATGGCATAGCGATTACGCGCTCATTTACTACTTCTGCAGTTGCTGCTGGAGTAGCTTCCGCTGCTGGAGCTTCTACTGCTGCTTCTTCAGCTTTTGGAGCTTCATCATGATCGTCACCTTTAAATTTAAGGTTTTCGTATCCAGGAGCATCAAATTTAATTAATGTATCTCCTACGATTGCAACTGTTCCTTCTTCTACAAGTACTTCAAGTACTTTACCTTTAACAGGAGAAGGGATTTCTACTACTGCTTTATCATTTTGTACTTCAAGAAGTACATCGTCTTCGTTTACTTCATCGCCTGGTTTAATAAACCATTTTACGATTTCACCTTCGTGGATACCTTCACCGATATCTGGTAGTTTAAATTCAAATGCCACGGAATTCAGCCCCCTGATTCATTTCATTATTATGGAATATGTACAAAAGAAACCAGCATGTGCTGATTTCTTTTGCACATGAAAAGCTAAAAATTAGAAGTTCATTACTTTGTTTACAGCTTCAACAATATCTTTGTGGTTTGGTAACCATACGCTCTCTGCTTGAGAGAATGGGAATACTGTGTCAGCAGCTGCAACACGTACAACTGGAGCTTCTAAGTTTAAGATTGCACGGTCGTTAATTTCCGCTACAACGTTAGCTGCAATACCAGCTTGTTTTTGAGCTTCTTGAACTACAACTACGCGACCTGTTTTTTCAACAGAAGCGATGATTGTTTCAATATCTAATGGTTGAACTGTACGTAAGTCAACAACCTCTAAAGAGATACCTTCTTTTTCAAGTTCTTCAGCAGCTTTTAATGCAGCGTGAACCATAGCACCGTAAGCGATAACAGATACATCTGTACCTTCACGTTTGATATCAGCTTTACCTAAATCAATTGTGTATTCGCCTTCTGGTACATCTTGACGGAATGAACGATACAATTTCATATGCTCTAAGTAGATTACTGGATCGTTGTCACGAATCGCAGAGATTAAAAGACCTTTAGCATCGTATGGAGTAGATGGAATAACAACTTTTAGACCAGGTTGTTGAGCCACTAATCCTTCTAAGCTATCAGCATGTAGTTCAGGAGTATGAACACCACCACCGAATGGAGAACGAACTGTTACTGGAGCAGTCCAACGTCCACCAGAACGGTAACGCATACGAGCCAATTGACCAGAAATTGAATCCATTACTTCAAAAACGAAACCGAAGAATTGGATTTCTGGAACTGGACGGAATCCTTCAAGTGCAAGACCAACTGCAAGTCCACCAATACCAGACTCTGCAAGTGGAGTATCCATTACACGATCTTCACCAAATTCAGCTTGTAAACCTTCAGTAGCACGGAATACACCGCCGTTTACACCAACGTCTTCACCAAATACAAGTACGTTAGGATCATTTTTCATTTCAACGCGTAAAGCATCAGTGATTGCTTGAATCATTGTCATTTGAGCCATGGCTTACTTCGACTCCTTTTCTTTGTAGATTTCATATTGTTCAGCTAAGTTGTAAGGCATTTTTTCGTACATGATTTCCATTAAATCAGTTACTTTTTGTTTTGGAGCTTGGTCAGCCTTAGCAATTGCTTGTTTGATGTCTTCTTTTGCTTCTTCGATTACTGTCTCTTCAACTTCTTGAGACCATAGGCCTTTAGCTTCTAAGAACTTACGGAAGCGTACGATTGGGTCTTTTTGTTCCCATTCGTTTTCGATATCTTTTGTACGGTAACGAGTTGGGTCATCACCAGCCATTGTATGTGGACCGTAACGGAATGTTAAAGTCTCGATTAAAGTAGGGCCTTCGCCATTTACTGCGCGCTCACGAGCGAAAGCAGTTGCTGCATATACAGCTAATGGATCCATACCGTCTACTTGAATTCCGTAAATACCTGCTGCTACTGCTTTTTGTGCTACAGTTTTAGCTGCAGATTGCTTTTCTACTGGAGTAGAGATTGCATAACGGTTGTTTTGAACAACGAAGATCGCTGGAGCTTTGAATGCACCTGCAAAGTTCATACCTTCGTAGAAGTCACCTTGTGAAGCACCACCGTCACCAGTGTAAGTAATTGCAACAGATTTTTTACCACGTAGTTTCATACCTAACGCAACACCAGCAGTTTGGATGATTTGCGCACCGATAATGATTTGTGGAGCTAATGCATTTACATTCTCAGGCATTTGGTTACCCATGAAGTGTCCACGAGAGAATAAGAATGCTTGGTATAATGGTAATCCGTGCCATACTAATTGTGGTACATCACGGTATCCTGGTAAGATGAAGTCTTCTGCTTCAAGTGCGAAATGACTCGCTAATTGAGAAGCTTCTTGTCCAGCTGTAGGTGCGTAAAAACCTAAACGTCCTTGACGGTTTAAAGAAATAGAACGTTGATCTAATACGCGAGTATACACCATACGACGCATTAATTCTTTTAATTGATCATCAGATAATTCAGGCATAGCTGCTTCATTCACAACTTCACCGTTTTCATTTAAAATTTGTAATGTTTCAAATTGAGCTGCGATAGCTTTCATTTGCTCATCAACATTAAATAGGGTCTTTTTTGTTTTAGTACCCATTCCGTTCACCTCTTCCTCTCTTGAACCATATTCTGAAACGCTTTCACTGGCTATTTTCCAGTTTAAAAAGCGCAACGATGTAAACCAACATGTTTGTCTGTCGGTTGAGAATAATTTTGTGTACCTAACAATCTGTACTAATGTTTTTTCAGAAACATATTAATACAATCTTGATCACGTTTTTTAGTTTACAACTATTCTAATTACGATGTCAATTACTTTGAATACGTTTTTTTATAAATAATATGCAGGTTTCTACTACACAAACGTGTTTTTATTTTTTACATCTGTATTAGTAAGCATTGACCTACTGTTATATTATTCCCTTTTTCACTTATTTTTTCTCTTAGAATAATATGTAAACGATTTAATTCTCTTTAGTTTTTCTCTCTTCGTAACAAAAATATACAAACTACTCTTCCTTTTTTAGGTAAATACCTATACATTCCTACCCTCTCTTCCATACATTATAATAACCGCAGTATTAGCGGGAAATGATAAAGGAGGTCATCTCATGTACGGATACTCATATTGCTATCCAACTTGTTCATATCCTTCCTACGGTTATGGCGGTTCTTGTGGCGGATCTGGACGCGGCTTCGCCTTAATCGTTGTGTTGTTTATTCTTTTAATTATCGTTGGTGCTGCTTGCATTCGCTAATGTAAAACGAAACAACTATGGAAAGAAAAAGACGGCTTTGCCGTCTTTTTCTTTTTATTACATACATAACTACTCTATAATAGAACGATTTCCAAAATGCCTTCCCTTTCTTGCCGATGACTTTTTCCATCTCCTTTGGTAGACTAAAGAGGAAAGGAGAGATTACATATGCTTACAATGAAAGATGTTATTCGCGAAGGAGATCCTATTTTGCGCAACGTTGCAGAAGAGGTGTCATTACCGGCAAGCGAAGAAGATACAACTACCTTAAAAGAAATGATTGAATTTGTAATAAATAGCCAAGATCCTGAAATGGCTGAAAAATATAGTTTACGCCCTGGAATCGGATTAGCGGCTCCGCAAATCGGTGTTTCAAAAAAAATGATTGCAGTTCATGTAACCGATGCGGACGGTACATTATATAGCCATGCATTATTCAATCCAAAAATCATTAGCCATTCTGTTGAACGTACATATTTACAGGGCGGTGAAGGCTGTCTATCTGTAGACCGCGAAGTACCTGGTTATGTTCCTCGTTATACAAGAATTACAGTAAAAGCAACTTCTATTAACGGGGAAGAAGTAAAATTACGTTTAAAAGGTTTACCAGCAATCGTATTCCAGCACGAGATTGACCATTTAAATGGCGTTATGTTCTATGACCATATTAATAAAGAAAATCCATTTGTCGCTCCTGATGATTCCAAACCTCTAGAGCGATAATAATAAAGTGAAACTTTAATCAGTGGGGGTTTTGTTCATCCCCCACTGATTATTAGCCCTCACCAATCGGGCTTTTACGGGCAGCAGCCCCCCCACCTAACTTCTTTGCTTTCGCTGAATTTTGAGGTGGGGGTCTTACTACCCGGCAAATAGCGGGATAAAAAGGCGGAAGTTAATCTTCCGCCTTTTTATTATGAAATGGGTTCCATATTCACTTACAGCAATCCAGCCCACTTTAGTCCATGATATATACCGTCTTCACTAACGTCCTTTGTCACATGATTTGCAAGTTTTTTCAAGTCTTCATGGCCATTTCCCATCACAATACCTGTGCCAACGGCTTCGATCATTTCTAAATCATTTAAGCCATCTCCAAATGCATACACTTGATTACGATTAAAACCTAACTTTTCAATATATTTCTCAATTCCTTTTGCCTTAGAACCACCATTCGGAATGATATCCATTGAATATGCATGCCAACGAATAAAATGAAAATCTGGATAATGATTAATAAACTTTTCCTCTTCATTTACTTCACAAAAAAGTAGTGTTTGATAAATATTACGTTCCTCATAAAAATTAGGCTCATATGCGGGATGCTCGAAGTTTAAGCTTCCAAAGCCTTCTTTCACATAATCATGATATTCCACTGATGCTCTCATATCTTGATGGTCAAGGTATACAAGTGGATATCCTTCTTGTTTTGCAAACTGAGTAAACTTATGTAAAGCATCTGGATGTAACGGATTATTAAATATTACCTCATCTTCAAAGACAACATATTGTCCATTAAAACTAACATAATTATGTATATTAAGTTCCTTGCGAATATCTTCGAACATAAATGGCGCGCGCCCTGTCGCAATTGCTACATGTACACCTTTTTCTTGTAACTGTTTTACTGCATCTCGTGTAGATTGCGGAATTTTTTTATCATGATCTAATAATGTTCCATCAATATCAAAAAAAACAATTTTATCATTCATTTGTCAAAATCCTTTCTGGCACTCTATATTCCTATTTTGAATATCGCTTTTCAAATTCTAAAAAAAAGTATAACATATTAAACATCTGTGAAGAAAGCGTTCCCTTTCTGACCTTATTTATAAACTTTGCATATATATATTAGTAAAACATGTGGATACTTGTTCGGATGAATTTTCTTTTCCATTCTTCCTCATACTATACCTATAACTAACGGCTACTAATCGTTACTATAGAATAACTTTCACTGTATGGGAAAGGACAAGATTCACCATTCACTTTTGTCCTATCTCTTATATCAGAGATAGAGTTTTCACTAGTAATAGGCATGTTTAAAATAAGGAAAGGAAGGAGTAATCATGCTGAAGAAGCTGAAGAAAAAGCTCAAGCGTTATTTAAACGGTCTAGTCCGTAAAAAGACAATCGCTTAACTTGTGCCCATTTCGGGCTTTTTCTTCATTCTCATTCGAAAAAACATGAAAATCGTGACTGTTTGCTTTATAATAAGTAACAGATAATGCAAAACATAGACAAGGAGAGGTTTTCCAAATGATTTTTAAAGTATTTTATCAAGAAAAATTAACTGAGGTTCCAGTACGTGAAAATACAAAAGTTTTATATTTAGAGGCTACGTCTGAAAAAGATGTTCGTACAAAATTAAATAAGTTCGCATATAATATCGAGTTTGTTCAGTCTGTTACTGGCGCTCATCTTGAATATGAAAAAGAAAACGCTGATTTAACATTAGCGGAAATCGTATAGCGATATGAAATTTCTAAAAAACGACCAAGTTGCTGTATTTGCTCTCGGTGGGCTTGGTGAAATCGGTAAAAATACATACGCTGTTCAATTTCAAGATGAAATTATTATAATTGATGCTGGAATTAAATTTCCAGAGGACGAACTCCTCGGAATCGATTATGTAATACCAGACTACACTTATTTTGTGCGAAACGAAGATAAAATTAAAGGGTTATTCATTACACATGGTCACGAAGATCATATCGGCGGAATTCCTTATCTATTACGTCAAGTGAACATTCCGATTTACGGCGGAAAATTAGCAATTGCACTCATCAAAAATAAATTAGAAGAACACGGCTTACTTCGTAAAGCAAAACTTTACGAAATTCAAGAAGATGACGTTATTAAATTCAAAAAAACGTCTGTATCCTTCTTCCGTACAACTCACAGTATTCCAGATTCGTACGGCGTTGTTGTGAAAACACCTCAAGGTCAAGTTGTTCATACAGGTGATTTCAAATTTGATTTCACACCAGTTGGTGAACCAGCTGATTTAACAAAAATGGCTGAAATCGGTAAAGATGGCGTGCTATGTCTATTATCTGATAGTACGAACAGTGAAGTTCCAAACTTTACTATGTCTGAGCGTCGCGTTGGTGATAGCATTCAAGACATTTTCCGTAAAGTAGACGGACGGATTATATTCGCAACCTTTGCATCAAATATTCACCGCTTACAACAAGTTATTGAAGCTGCTGTTGAAAACAACCGTAAAGTAGCTGTGTTTGGTCGAAGTATGGAAGCAGCGATTGAAATCGGACAAAACCTTGGTTATATTCGTTGCCCGAAAGATACATTCATAGATGCATCTCAACTAAACCGCTTACCAGCTAATAAAGTTGTTATTTTATGTACAGGTAGTCAAGGTGAACCGATGGCAGCACTTTCACGTATTGCAAACGGTACACACCGCCAAATTCAAATTATTCCTGGAGATACAGTTGTGTTCTCTTCTTCACCAATTCCAGGAAATACAATTAGCGTAAGTCGTACAATTAACATGTTGTACCGCGCTGGCGCTGATGTAATTCACGGGAAACTTTCAAATATCCATACAAGTGGACACGGTGGGCAAGAAGAACAAAAGTTAATGTTACGTCTAATTAAACCGAAGTACTTCATGCCAATTCATGGTGAATATCGTATGCAGCGTATGCATATGAACATAGCAAATGATTGTGGTATCCCTGAAGAAAATTGCTTCATTATGGATAATGGCGATGTTCTTGCTTTACGTTCGGATGAAGCTAGCGTAGCTGGAAAAATCCCATCTGGTTCGGTCTACATTGATGGAAACGGTATTGGAGATATCGGCAATATCGTATTACGAGATCGTCGTATCCTTTCTGAAGAAGGACTTGTAATTGTAGTTGTAAGCATTGATATGAAAGAATTTAAAGTTGCAGCAGGACCTGATATCATCTCACGCGGTTTCGTTTACATGCGTGAAAGCAGTGATTTAATCAATGATGCACAAACATTAATTACAACTCATTTAGAAAAAGTAATGGAGCGTAAAACAACACAATGGTCTGAAATTAAAAATGAAATTACAGACACATTAGCTCCATTCCTATATGAGAAAACGAAACGCCGTCCAATGATTTTACCAATCATTATGGAAATATAAGAAAAAGGACAATGCTATGAAGGCATTGTCCTTTTCTTTTCTCTTATCTTAAAAAGTGTTTAAATCGATCCACTTCATCGTCATGACCAATGACAATTAATATATCTCCTGCTTGAATATTCTCCGTAGCCCGAGGGGATACGATAACTTCTTTACCTCGTTTAATTGCTACAATATTCAATCCAAACTTCGCACGAATATCTAATTCAATTAAAGAGTGCCCATCAATTTTTTTATTCGCAATAATCTCTACAATACTATGCTCATCTGAAAGCTCAAGGTAATCTAACACATTGCTTGATGCAATATTATTAGCAATCCTTTTTCCCATATCACGTTCTGGATGCACAATATGATCTGCACCTATTTTACTTAACACTTTTTCATGATAATCATTTTGAGCTTTTACAGTAATATTTTTTACACCCAACTCTTTCAAAATCAAAGTCGTTAAAATACTTGAATTTAAATTATCTCCAATAGCAACGACTACATGATCAAAATTTCGAATACCAAGGCTTTTTAATACCATCTCATCTGTTGAATCTGCAATTACAGCATGCGAAGCTATATTTGCAAATTCATTAATTTTATCCTCATCTGAATCGATTGCCATTACTTCCATACCTAATTGAGCTAGTTCTCGGCAAATACTTCCACCAAAGCGACCAAGTCCAATGACAGCAAATTCTTTTTCTTTCTCACCCACAGGAATTCCTCCAATAACTTCAAGTACTATTTATTTTCAGTGTAACACACTTTATATGCGTCACAAAAACTGTAATTAGCTCTTATTTTTGTTTTTGTATATAAAAATATTGTTGCAAGTAAAAAGCGATACCAACAAGTAACATAGCAAATACAAATATATTTCCAAACGAACTAAATGTTTCAAAAACGAATAATAATGTTTCTTGACCAAAAAAGGCAAATAGCAGCTGTGTGAATGCAAATAACAACGCCCATATGTAATGATGTTGATGAAATAAATAATGCGTTGCACCTAAAAAAGCAATAAACGAAAAGATAAAGATCCACCAATTTTCTAAAAATAGTTGCCAATTAGTAAATTGATATCCATTTACTAATATCGCAATAAGCGCGATAACTGCCATCGTCGGCACACTCCAAAATAATGCCCGTCCTCTAAAGAAACGAGTGCCTTTAACATCTCCTTTTTCATGTGCAATATATGTTAGTACTACTGTGCTTATATACAAAACAGAAAGAATTGTTAAAACGATAATGAGCCAAAAATGTAATTGATAATATTCATGTTCTATATTTGTCACGATTGCAGCTAACATACACGGAATTAACATTCCCGTCCAACCATCTACTTTTCTTTCATTCCAAAAGACCGTATTACCAATCCTTATTCCTAACAGCATAAAAATAATGATACCCAATACAAATAACGTAGTTTTATTCCCTACTAAACTCGTTGAGAAAGCAATTAATCCAATAAATAAAAAGAGCACAAACCCATTCATAATTTCTAGTACAGGTGATAAATATCTCTTCACCCATTTGTATGTTTCGTCATATTCATTATTATCTACTAGACGATAGGCATAAAAACTTATCCCAAAATAAACCGCCGCAATAATAACATACGCATATAAGACGAAACATAAAATCGCACTGCTAATTTGCACGTAATTCCCCACCCTTTTTTCTATGTTTCACATTGATTTTACACACTTTTCATACTAAAAGTAAACATATATAAGTTAGTCAAATAATTAATAATGAGCAGTGGCTAAAAACCCCCTGCTCATTATTAAAACAGTCCAATTAACTTTATTCTTTCATTTGTATGTAAATGTCTAAAATCAATCTATACGAGCGTTACTTACACCTCAGAACAAAAAAATTTTGGAAACTTCAAGAAAGCGGAAGTTTTATTTTCTATTCCCTTTCCACTTTACATATTGGCTTAAAAATGTAATTGCCTTTTCAATCACTTCTTCATCTGGCTTTAATTTCGCATGATGTAAACCATATTCTGAATTTACTCCAAGCCAAAACATAAATCCAGGGATTTCTCGAAGCATATAACCAAAATCTTCACCTGTCATTGCCTCAGTACATGTAATAACATTCATATCTGTTTGTTTATGTACAAATTGCATAAACTCTCTCGTTAACTCTTCATGGTTATATACTTGATGATACATTGCTCCGTAATCTATAATCGCCTCACACTGGAAAGAAGCTTCGATACCTGCAACAATTGCCTCAATTCTGCTTTTCACACGCTTCATTGATTCTACTGATAATGTTCGAATCGTTCCTTCTAAACGAGATTTTTCTGCAATAATATTTTGAACCGTACCACCTGTAATTTTCCCGATTGTAATTACTGCACTATCAAGAGGATTTACATTGCGACTAATAACGGATTGAAGCTGTGTAACAAGATGACTCGCTGCAACAATCATATCATTTGCAGTATGCGGATAGGCAGCATGGCCACCTTTCCCTTTTAAATCAATATATAATTCTGAAGTATTGGCAAATAACAGTCCTTCTTTCGTTGCAATTGTCCCTACAGCGTATTCTGGTGCAATATGAAGACCAAGAATTATATTTGGTTTCCATCCTTTTAACTCTTCACTTTCTAACATAGGAAGAGCACCGCCTGGTCCTTCTTCTGCTGGCTGGAATAGAAATACAAGGTCATCATCTATTCTTTCGCTCACAGCTTTCGTTAGAAGGCCTAAACCGATTGTTGTATGTACATCATGGCCACATGCATGCATCATTCCTTCATGAATAGAAGCAAACTCATATCCAGTTTCCTCTGTAATTGGTAAACCGTCTATATCTGCACGATAACCTATTATTTTTTCTGGATTTTTTCCATTTACTTTAACGATTACACCCGTTTTCCATGTCTTCACTTCCACAAATTCATGAGAAAGCGTTCCTATATAATCTAAAATATACTGTTGTGTTTTCCACTCCTTAAATCCGATTTCTGGAATTCTATGTAGATCTCTACGAATTTGGACAAATTTGCTTACTGTCATTTTTGCACCTCTATCTATAAAAAGCGTAAGAGCCCATTTACGCTCTTACGCTTTTTTGCTTTTTATTTCTCTGGGTTTAATTGACGAAGCTCTTGTTTAATTTCTGTTTTTGCTTTTGTCTTCTCATCAATTTCTTTAATTACACGTGCTGGAGTACCTGCAACAACTGTGTATGGAGGCACATCTTCTGTTACAACAGCTCCCGCTGCTACAACTGCACCTTTACCTACTGTAACACCCTCTAAAACAACTACGTTTGCACCGATTACTACATCATCTTCAACGATAACTGGTTTCGCAGAAGGTGGCTCAATAACACCTGCAAGTACAGCACCTGCACCTACGTGACAGTTTTTACCGACTGTTGCACGTCCACCAAGTACTGCGTTCATGTCGATCATAGAACCTTCACCAATTACAGCACCAATGTTAATTGTTGCATTCATCATAATTACAGCGTTGTCACCAATTTCAACATGGTCACGAATAATAGCACCTGGCTCGATGCGAGCTTTAATACCTTTTAAATCAAGCATTGGGATTGCAGAATTACGACGATCGTTTTCTACAACGTAGTCAACGATGTGCTTATTATTCTCATCAAGAATTGTCTTAATTTCAGACCATTCTCCGAATAATACACCTGATTTTTTATTCACAAATGCTTGTACTGTTTCAGGGAATGTTACTTCTTTTAAATCCCCTTTTATGTATACCTTTACAGGAGTTTTCTTTTCACTTTTTTGAATAAACGAAATAATTTCGTTAGCGTCCATCATTTTCATTCTTGTTGCCTCCTAAATCCATTTATAATGTTACTCTACCAAACGAAAGAGCGAGTAGCAAGATAATAATCTTATTTTTCCCTTTGAATTTCTTCTATAATTTCTAAAAATGCTTGTACTTGCTTCAACTGCCTTGCTGAGTCACTTGTTAACAACCATGTTTCTCTCGTCAATTGAACAGGTGTTTTATACATATTTCCCTGTACTTCCTTTAAAACAGTAGAAGGTAAAAGGGCATAACCTATACCATTTAAAACAAGTTGTTTGCATGTTTCAATTTGGTCAACTACAATCGTTCGCTTAGGCGGATTAGAAAATAAACCATACCACCAATTTTGTATTTGTCCATAATAAGTCGAGTCACTTTTAAATTGAATGAACGGCCTATTTGTTTCTTTTAGCATCGAAATATCTTTTATTTCTTTATCAACTAAATACAGTTCATCTTCAAATAATTTTTGCTTTTGACCTTTATATTCTTGTGTTCCCCTCAGTATAGCAACATGAACGTCTCCTTCATAAAACTGCTTTTGCACTTCACTACTCCAACCAGTAAACAGTGATATCTTTACAGAAGGATATTTATGCACAAACTTTTTCAAAACAGGAGGAAGCCAATATTGACCAATAACTGATGCAACAGCTATTTTTAACGTTCCATGAGTTTCCGTTCTAAAAACAGCTAGCTCACTTTTTATATCCTCTTCCTTTTGCAACATTTCTTTGGCATAATTTGCAACTTTTTCCCCTTCAGGTGTAATTGTCAATCCTTTTTGTGAGCGAATAAAAAACTTCATTCCCCATTGTTTCTCCATAGATTGTAATCGTTGACTCAGCGCAGGTTGGGAAACAAATAAACGTTCCGCCGCTTTTCTCATATTTGATTCCTGAGCTAACACAACCATCATTTGA
The DNA here is from genome assembly GCF_038006445.1 of Bacillus sp. FSL K6-1218. Classification (NCBI taxonomy): domain Bacteria; kingdom Bacillati; phylum Bacillota; class Bacilli; order Caryophanales; family Bacillaceae; genus Bacillus; species Bacillus sp. FSL K6-1218. The sequence continues at coordinate 4,061,657 of NZ_JBBOVE010000001.1, forward strand.
AAATCATCAATTTGCAACTTTCTCCCTCTTTCCTTAGCTTCCATACACCTTATTTCAACAAGCTTTCATTCAGAAAATACAATTTTCCAGCGCAAACTTTCCTTATGTTTTATGTCTTTTTAAATATAATACATACACAAGTGATATGCACGAAAAAAAGTGACTTCTTCGTTTCCATGAAGTCACTTTTCTCACGTTATCGATTATGTTGCCTTACTTTCTTATTCAACAATTTTAAAATAGCACGACGTGTTAAAATCCCCTCAAAATAGCCTTCTTCATTAACAGCACAAATAAAAGGATGATCAATTGTCATTTCTAAAGCTTTTGCAAATGAATCTTCTAATTTAAGAAAAGGTATATCTTCCTTCATCACCTGCTCTACTTTCATATCATCAAGTCTTTCAAACTCAATACGCTCTAATCCTAACATACCATCTAATATCATGGCAGTACTAATCAAACCATGTAATTTATACATTGGATCTAAGACAGGTATCGCCGAATATCCAGATTTCACAAGAACGAGTAAAGCATGTTCTAAACCATTTCCAATTTGGACATGAGCTACTTTTTCCGATGAAATCATTAAATCCTTCACAAGAATTTGTTGAAATTCGTCTTTCGGAATACTAATCATATTACATCCCCCATTTTCCCTTTTTCCTGCTTATGTTCATAACTCTATTCACATTTTATGACAGCGTTTTCATATTATTATTTTGTCCTAAATTTATTTCAATAAAAATACAATCACACAGCTATTTTAGCATACAGCACAAAAAAAAGACTACCATTCCGGTAGCGCTTAATACCCTTTATTTTTTAATCTGTAAAATAACCTTGTGATTTTTTTATATTGCATCACATCCGTCTGTTTCAAACCATTCTCAATATCTGTAAGTTCCACAGCTAAAATTTCACTTGCATAATTTTGCTGAAATAAAATATCTAGTAGTAAACTTTCTTCTTCCTTCGTTAAAACAACTTCCCTTTGCATATACCCCTCTCCTTACAATCGCATCGTTACTCTTATTATATAAAAAATTTAACCTATTTAATAGATGTAATATTCAGTTTTTACCAAAAGATATGTAGCAATTGTAAACATACAAAAAATCATTTCGTATATCGATTTGCATAGCTAAACGCCGCATAAGCATCCGGCTTAATTTTTGCAGTTAATCCCATCGCTCGAATTTTTTCTGTCATATCTAAAATAAATTCCTTTGTTAAACCATCATTCCCAATGTCTAAATGAATTTCCATTATGAATCCAGCCCCATCTTGAGCATAAGGATGCAATAACTCCCATATTGTTTGTATATGAGTAGGTGTAAATAGACATGCGATTTCTTGACTAAACTGCGTTTCTAAATATATTTTCTCACGTAAGGTTGCTGGCTTATCTTTTACTGATCTATGGTGTAAACAACCCCAGGCACCTTTTCCAACACGATGAATATGGATTGCTGTAATAAACCTCGTATCCTTTTGATGTGCTTGCGAGTCTGTCCCAATGGATAATCGATATAAATTTCGTGGATCCTTTTCAATGAAACTACAAATACGGTTAAAGACCATATCAAAATTTAAATGTCTCTCTGAAACATTGTAAAATTTATGTGCACCGTCCACAGAGTCACGTCCTTTCAATTAGACAGACTTTTCGTATTCTCATTGTATGGGACAAAAACTAAAATTATAACTTCCTATCCTTTATTCGTTTCAATATTTCGAATTACAAAGTGACAAACTTGGCACGTATAAATTACATTTTGATTAGATTGAGCCGTTAATACATGAATAATCTCAGCAGAACTTTGACAATTAGGACAAATCACAATTGGTAAATGTTCCATACGATAACCTCCTAGTTATATTTCTCCCACTATTTGCAGAACCCAGCAATTGTGAGAAGTTTAGCTTCACATATTCATCCGGTTAGCGGGACTACTTATCCACATAGATAGGCAAACTTACACAGATTAAATTTTCATTTTAATACCATTGTAGGAAAAATAAAAAACTTCTATACATTACGCTGGAAAGTAATAGAACTAAAAAAGGTACTGCCACATGGCAGTACCTTTTTTATATGTATCAAGAAATGATATCGTAAATCTCAATTGCAACCATGTCGATATTATCGAATTGGTACACTTGAGGTTTTTCACCTTGTTGATACACTTCTAACTCATACATTTCACTTTTATCGAAAAATTTCACGCTACATTTGCGCTCACCGTTCACTTCAAAATAGCGTTGTGCTACTTCACCGCTTTCAGCTTGTTCTTGTAGACTAACAAGTCGAGTTAAAATTCCTTGGAGTAGAGACATGAAATCTCTCCTTTCTCTGATCTTCCTACCAATAGGTTTTACAGCTATACTCATTCTATCCGTCATAACAGAAAAAATGTTCCACACTCTAGGATAAAGGTTATTGGCCAGAAACTCAACTAAAAATTTGTCGAAATGCGAAGGAAAAAACAGAAAGAACATATTTCCCCTTCTTTATTGCGGTTTTTATACTGGAAGAATATAATAAAAAACAGAAAAAAGGAGGAATTACAATGAAAAAAATTGAGGTTTATACACAACCTGATTGTCCGCCATGTGTTATTGTTAAAGAATTTTTGAAGCATAATAACGTTGCATATGAAGAATTTGACGTAAAAAAAGACGCTGCTGCTCGCAATCGTCTTTTAAACGACTATGATTCTTATTCAACTCCAACAGTCGTAATTGATGGCGAAGTAGTTGCAGGTTTTCAAATTGAAAAGTTACAAAAACTACTCAATATAGAATAGGAATAGGTAAATGCCTATTCCTATTCTTATCCCGCTATTTGTAGGTAGTAAAACCCAAAAAATTTAGCTAAAGCAAAGGAGTTAGATGGGCTAGTAATCCCTCCCACTGGTTAAAAGTTTCACTTTATAATTGTTGCAACCTTTTTATTTCAGTTAAGAGTTCCTGACTTTCATGATATCCTGCTAACTTCCATTTATCTTGATCTCTTTTCAATGTTACAATTTGATATTGTCCACTTTTTGTCCGCTCATATACATATAAATTTTTATGTTCTTCATCATACGACATTTTCGTTTCTGAATTAAAAGAAAACGGTGCTTCTTTTGCCGGAAGTAAATATTCACCACTTTGTTTATCACTTCTACTATTTTCATCTGTAAACACTTGAAGGAAATTATCTGTAAAATACGGTGATAACGTCTCTATCATCTTATTCATCGGCAAATGCTTCCCACGAATTGAAAACTGGGTTTCATAGCCTTTTTGTATCGTTGTAAATACTTCTTTCCGATCAACTTTCACTTCCTCTTTCCCTAAAACAGTCGTAACACTATAACCAACTAGAAAGGCAACACATACAAATAGAACAAGCCATATTCCATATTTCCTCATTTTTTCACCTTCCTTTTAAAAGAACTTGTCTTTGTAGTATTCATTGTAACAATGATTATGCAAAGAAAGGACAGATTTCGTTCGTAAAATCTTTACAACGATAGACAGCATTTTCATCACCATTTTCACTATTACCAATTTATGATAAAAACAAACAAAAAATGCACGAATCTCTTCGTGCATTAAAATAAAACATCTTCTTCATATAAATATTCATAAGATAAATCTATAAATAAAAAGTTGTCATCATCTATTGGGAAAGAAAATGTTCGTACCATTTCGCCCGTTTCGATATCTGCATATAAATCTGAAAGCCTTGCCTTATTCTCAAAACGCATTTTCATGATATTCTCGAGAAAATACGGGCGCCAACTCCAGTTCTTCATATAATAATCCGGCATCACAATCCATTCTCCATCTTTTTTCATAACATTTCCTGATTGTTGGAAACCATCTTCATTACAAATAAATATACGAAAACTACACTGTGATACACTTTGACTAAATTGTAATAACCAATCATTTATATCTTCATTCTTTTTTTGTTTTGATAAAACATCGCCAATGCGATCGCGTAACATCTCTGTCAAATTATAAATTTTTTGTAACTTCTTCTTTTCATGCTGAATAAACTGATGACATTCATTACCAAGTCGCTCTTTCAAAACATTCGTTTCAATAAAATCAGGTAAACATTCTTTCAAATAATTACCTTGATAATATCTTCCACCGTTCTTCCAAGCATATTGCAGTTGATAAAAAGCATCTATTTCTTCATATAACAAAGTTGCACCAATTCTTCTAGCAAGTAATGATAAAGAATATAAAATATCTTGATAAGATTGTAAAAGTGCTGTTTGCCTTAAATTCGTTAAATCTACTTTTAAAATATCAGGTGCTAACACGCTAATACGCTCTAAATTACTTGTGCCCGTTCCGACCTTATTAATCGAAATTTGAATACCATATGTACGATAATACATAAGCAAATGATTAAATTGCTCTATATCTTCTTTACATTCATGCTCTGTAATCTCTAAAACAATTTGTTTTAAATTTAAACCTTGTTCTTCATACCTCAATAAAAGTTGAAGCAAGCTTTCATCATCATCATTCATTAATACATTAGCATTCCGATGTATAAATAATAATAATTTTTGATCGCTTTCTAAATAACGATTTAAAGCTTTTTCTACTATAATATTATCCGCTTCCAGTTGAAATTCACTTGGAATCGAATCATCGTGAAAGAAAGAAGCTAAACTTTGTATGCCCTCTTCTGTTTGAATACGTCCTACTACTTCATATCCAATTACAGTATGCTCATCAGCACTAAAAATAGCTTGATAATAAGGAAGGACTTTATCCAAGTTACTCATTACATCTAATGCATCTATCAACGTGCTTCCCTCCCTTTACTTTTCAAAAATTATAACATGATATTTACGGAAAAATAATAAAAAATCCCTTCAGTTTTCCTGAAGGGATTAGAGGGGTAAAATGCTAAGGGGAATTAGCAATTCTACTATGAAGAAAAAAGAGGTCTTAAATATAACGTATATATGACCTCTTGTAAACACTTTTCTTTCATATGTCACAATTCCGTCACATTTAACCATAAAAAAATGAATCAAACATTCATTTTTTATCCCTTTTAAAATGGATATTGATGTAAATGTTGTCCTCCATCCATTGTCATGCAAGTTCCATTTATGTACGCCGCTTCATCTGAGCATAAATAATAAGCTAGACCAGCGATTTCTTCTGGCGTACCTAGCCTTCCAAGCGGAACACTTTGTATCGTACGCTTAGCCATTTCTTCTGAAATCCATAATTTATCAGCACCGCCCGTACGTTCAATTGGTCCTGGCGCGATAGCGTTAACTCGTATTCCATATTTACGCCCCCACTCAACAGCGAGCGTCTTCGTCATCGCTAATACCCCTGCCTTCGCTGCAGCCGAATGAATCACTCCTGGACCTGCATCCCATGCATACGTTGCTACCATGTTAATGATATTCCCTTTTATACCTTTTTCAATCCAATATTTTCCGACAGCATGACTACAGTAAAATGTACCGTTTAACACAATATTAATGACTGAATTCCAGCCATTCACAGATAAATCTTCTGCTGGACAAATAAAGTTTCCAGCTGCATTATTTATTAAAACATCAATTCTACCAAACTTCTCATCAATTTGTTCAATCATTTTCTGAATGTCATCCGTATTTCTTACATCCATTTGTACAGGTAATACTTGCCCTGGAAATTGTTCAATTTCCAACTTTGTTTCCTCTAGTTTTTCCTTTGTACGTCCTGTAATAACAACTCGTGCCCCTTCTTTTGCAAAACGAGTCGCCATTCCTTTTCCCATTCCACTCGATCCACCTGTTATAATAACTACTTTTTCTTTCACATACATCCCCTCCAAAAAATGAATACACATTCATTTTATCACTTTATTTAATAGAAATCTTTATATTTTTAAACTTTTCTGATATTTTAACGTAAAGAACTTTCTTTTTATTCATTTTTTTTCGTAATCTATACTACTTTTTTATTATGTAAAGTATATTTTAAATAAACTGAAAGGAGATTTGAGTAGCCTATAAATGGAATAAAAACATTGAGGTATACTCATATTTTTATGAAGCACATTACAAGAAGAAATTTTTTAAAAATTGGTATGCGTACTTGTCTCTATTCATTTATAACCAGTAGCATCGGATACTACTATGCTAAATATATAGAGCCCCATTTCATTTCTTTTACACAGCACACATTAAAATCACAACTCATCCCAAAAAGTTTTCATGGGATGAAAATTCTTCAATTCAGCGATTTACATCTCGGATACTATTTCTCGCTTCAACATTTATCTCAAGTTGTTTCTAAAATTAATGCTGTAAATCCAGATATTGTCCTTTTTACTGGAGATCTCATTGATAATTATCAAACGTATACTGACACTCCTTTCGTTGCATCCATTTTAAAAAATATACAAGCCCCCTTCGGTAAATTCGCTATTTATGGTAACCATGATCACGGTGGATATGGAACTGAATACTATGAGCACATCATGCGTGAATCAGGATTTGAACTATTGCTAAATAGTGAAAAAAGAATTCGTCTAATGGATAATAGTGAAATTTCTATTTTCGGTCTCGATGATATACTACTAGGCAAACCAAAAATAGAGAAAACATTAGCGCATGCACGGCAAAATACTTATAACATTGTTCTTGTTCACGAACCAGATATCGCGCCCCAAGTTTCTAGATATCCAATCAACTTGCAACTTTCTGGTCATAGTCACGGCGGACAAGTACAAATTCCTTTTTTAGGAGCTATTATTACACCTTCACTCGCCAAAGACTATATTGAAGGCTTCTATACAATTCAGGATTTAACTCTCTATGTTAATCGAGGCCTGGGAAGAACACGTGTCCCATTTCGTTTTATGTCAAAACCTGAAATCACAATTTTCACACTCCAACATTCGTAATAATTCGCCTATTTTCTTACATATCCTTTCTTGTACGCGCTCATCCACGTTTCATTTACCATATGATGAAAGTGAGTCCAATAAAGGAGGTATGTTCATGTATCCATATTATCAACCAATCCCAGTCCGTTCAGCACCTATTGGTCCAGTAGGCGACTCACGCTTCTTCCCGTTTTTTGGCGTTCCCTTTCTAGCTGGAATTGCTGGTGGATTACTCGGCGGAGCATTAGCTTTCGGCCCTCGACCATTTTACCCACCTTATCCACCACCTTTCCCGCCGCCAGCACCTTATCCTTGTTACGGTGGACCATGTCAACAACCATACTATTACTAAGTTAAAATAACGATTATTTCAAATGTTATTCTCTCAACGAGCCATCTTATTACACGCTTATAATAAAACTATTGTTTCTACTCATCCTTCCATTTTGGGAGCATATGAGTAGAAAAAAGTAAAAACCTCTTATAGACATAAGAGGTTTTTACTTTTTTCATTATTCAGCATCTGTATTTTGATACGCCATCTTAAACAACTTCACTTGGCTATCAATTTCTTCTGTACTACCATTAATAACATAATAGTAATCACCATCTTTATTTTGTTCACGTGTTTTCACATTATCAGCTAATGTAAGCTGTAAAATTGCCTTAATTCGTGCCTTCATTTCAATATCTAATATCGGGAAAGATATTTCCACTCGCTTCTCCATATTTCGCGTCATCCAATCAGCTGAAGATAAATATATTTTCTCCTCCCCATTATGATGGAAATAATAAATACGGCTATGTTCTAAATATCTTCCAACAACACTAACTACACGAATATTTTCACTTACATTTGGAATACCAGGTCTTAAACAACATGTTCCTCGAACAATGAGCTCTACCTTTACTCCAGCTTGTGATGCTTCGTACATTTTTTTAATTAATGGTTTATCTGTTAATGAATTCATCTTAGCGATAATATATCCATTTCCATATTGCCTATGATAACGGATTTCTTCATCTATTAAATCCATAAATTGTTCTCTTATATCAAATGGAGCAACCGATAAATGATGAAAATGTGGCTTTGTTGTATAACCACTTAAATAATTAAAGAAATTGGTTGCATCAACCCCAAAGTCTTTTCTTGATGTAATATATCCAAAATCAGTATATAACTTCGCTGTTGCATCATTATAGTTTCCAGTTCCAAGATGTACGAACCTTTCAATTTTTCCGTTTTTTCTTCTTACAACTAACGTAATTTTACTATGTGTTTTCAAGTGACTTACACCGTAAATAACATGACAGCCTGCCTGTTCCAATTCTTTAGCCCAATGAACATTGTTTTCTTCATCAAATCTTGCCTTTAATTCAACTAATACCGTCACTTGTTTTCCCTTTTCAGCCGCTATCTTTAACGCCTGAATAATTGGTGAATCACCACTTACTCGATATAACGTTTGTTTAATCGCAAGTACATTCGGATCGTCTGCCGCATCACGGACAAAATCAACTACCGGCTGGAATGATTCAAAAGGATGATGTAATAAAATATCATGCTCAATTGCTTTTTCAAATACATCTTCTTCATCACCTAAATCTTGAGGCGGTTGCGGAATAAGAGCCGGATATACAAGATGTTCATATAAAGGAGCTAGTTTTTTATATAAAGAAAACAAACATGTTAAATCTAATGGCCCATCCATTATATATACATCTTCATCTTTTACTTCCAGAACCTCATATAATAACGCTAATACTCTTTCATCAATGTGTTCTTTCCCAACTTCTAAACGTACAGCCCCCCCCCACTTACGCTTTTTTAATTCTTTTTCAATTACCTTTAATAAATCTCTCGCACCTTCTTCATGAATCGTTAAATCTGCATTGCGTGTAATACGGAAACGAGTAACAGATGATACTGTATATCCCGTAAATAATTTATGAGTAAAACTACTAATTACGTCTTCTAATAAAATAAATTTATGCTTTTGCCCTTCGCTCGGTAAAAATATGAAGCGCTCAAGTAATGAAGGAACTTGTACAATTCCTAGCTTCGTCCGATTCTCTTCCTCCGCTTGCTTCTCATCATATAAAAGAGTAGCTAAATTCAAACTTTTATTTAATAACATTGGAAATGGGCGATATGCATCAATAGCTACAGGGGTTAACACCGGAAAAATTTGCTCATCAAAATACTCTTCTATAAATTCTCGCTGCTCTTTCGTCAAATCATGGAATGTTAAACGTTCAATTCCCTCTAACTCAAGCGCTGGCAATACATAATTTTTAAATGTATCATATTGTACTGTCATTAGTTCATGGGCTTTTATCGCAATTTTATTTAGTTGCTTTTTTGGTGTTAAGCCAGCTTTATTTTCTGGCTGATTAAATCCAGCACTCACTTGATCCTTTAATCCCGCTACACGTACCATAAAGAATTCATCTAAATTCGAACTAAAAATACTAATAAATTTCAATCTTTCCAAAAGTGGATTATTTCCATCTTGCGCTTCTTGTAGTACACGTTCATTAAATGCTAGCCAGCTTAACTCTCGATTATTGTAATAAGCTGTATCATTTAAATTTACTGCATTCCCCTTCGATAATTCCATTCTCTTCACACTTCCCCTTGAAACTTTTTTACTATAATTTAGTTAATTTTATTTTATCAAATTACAATATTACAAAGTGTAAATTTTTCGTAAAGACATCCGTACGACCTAATGTTTTAGTTCAAATAACAAGTTAATATTCGTTTTTAATACTCTTTCTAACTGTTTTTTTTGTTTTTCAGCTTGCACTTTTTCTGCTAATGCAGACTGTTCACATAAAACTTTAAACGTTAATGCCTCTTTGCTTTCTGTTATAGATATGGTTTCAACAAGCGATCGTTGCCTTGCATTTAAAGCAGCTGAAAATTGTAAAACAGCTCCTAATAGGCGGATTTTTTTTTGTTCACTTTTATCAAACCAACCTTCAAATGGAGATAAATGTTGTTTAAATAGCATTTTTGATTTATAAGATGCAATAAGCGCTAACCTCACTCTATCTTTATGCATCATGCCATCAATTGTTTTATTCGCCAATAAATAAAACGTATGTAAACGGCTCGCTTCTTCGTCTATATATTTGCCTATATTAAATACTTTCGCTGCTTGATGGAACACTTCCCAGTCTTTTACTGACATAGAAATAAGCCCTATTTCCTCAAGTTGTTTGCAAATTAGTCTTCCATGTTTAATAAGTTGAATAACAAATTCCATATCCATTTCGTATTCATGTGATAGTAAATGCAAACTTTCTTCAACTACGTTCGGATAATATGAAATCCCCAAATCTTTTGTCAACTCTTCATAGAAAACACCTTCTCTTAACCCTTTTCTACTTAATACAAATGCCGGTGCCTCTATAACATTAGCAAGTGTATGAAATACTTCAACCGCTGGAATAATCGTATCCGCTCGATCTTTTGCCAATCCTTCCAATTTCTGAAGTTCTATGAACGACAATTTTTCCAATTCATCTTTTACATTTTCAATATCTTCTTCTTTCATCTTGTATAAATGTAATCCTGCTATAGGATAACATATTAAATTTTGATGGATTTTTACTAAGTTCCTCGCACTACCACCAATTGCAATAAGAGGCAATTTCTTATTGATTAACCATGGTAACGTTTGAAATTGAAATTCTAAATACTGTTGCATTCCCTCTAACTCATCTTTAGTAGGAATATCACCTTTAATAAATTGTTGCTTTAAAGAAAGTGCCCCAAAAGGAAAACTATGGTACTCTAAAATCTCTCTATTTCTAAAGTATGTAACTTCCGTACTTCCCCCACCAATATCTACCGTTATTCCTTCTGAAAACGATGTAGAATTCATAACCGCCAAGTATCCGTAACGCGCTTCCTCATATTCTGATAATACTCTAAGAGTAAAGTCCGTTTGTCCTTCAATAAGCTTCTTAATTTCCTCTTGATTCTCAGACTGTCTAATTGTTGCTGTTGCAACACAAAGTACATGATGCAACTGATGAAACCTTGTACTTTCTTGAAATTGAAATAATGTCTGTAATAATACTTCTATTCCCTCTTCATTCAACACACCATCAATTAAGTAATTTCTTAACCTAGCAACCACTTTCGTATTTTCAATCTCTTTATAAAAACCTCCATTTTGCTTTTCATAAATAACTAAACGCATTGTATTAGATCCAATATCTATAATGGCATACTGTTGTTTTAATATTTCTTTCAAACTTCTCACTCTTTCATTATCAAATTTCAAAAACATATTCTATTACTATTATACAAAATAGTTGTTTTTTGTAACAATATTGCTTTAATATTGAAAATATATACAATCACTTTTTGCATATAATAAAAACCTATTTTATTTATGCTATAATAATGAAAAATTGAAAGGAGATTCAATATGAAACCTTCACAACCACAATCTCAATTACAAAACCAACATTCTATTAATCGACTAGCTCAATCTATTTTCGTTGTGAATCGTCATGCTAAAGCAGCTACTAATCCTAAATATTTATACTGGTTAAAAAAGACAGCTTTAGAGCGTTTGATTGCTGAAAAAAAAGCAATTAAAGAAGGATTACATTTTTCTAGAAACCCACGTTTTAGCCAACAACAATCTGATGTCCTTATACGTTTAGGCGATTATTTTTTCCACATCCCTCCTACGAAAGAAGATTTTCGAATTCTACCGCATCTTGGTCACCTTGAATCCTCCTATCGAAACCCGAAAACAACCTTATCTTTAACAGTAGCAAAAAAAACACTTCAAGATTATATTGGGCCTGAAGCATTGAAACAAGAAAAAAAATTAAGTGAACCGGTTCCATGGTATAGTCGTACTTATACAAAAAAATAAAACAGTTTGGCCAAGTGTAGGCCAAACTGTTTTATTTTTTTTCTTCTTTAATTTTAATATTTGCTTGTTTATAAAAAGCTACTTTTTCTGTATTATAAGACTTTGTGAATTCATTAAATTTATCTTTTTCTGACTCAATATCCTTATAAGATTGATTTACTACTTTTACTTTTTCACTAATATCTTTTAATTTAGTACCTTTATCTTGTAACATTGTATATAACTCTTTTTCTTGTTTTAAAGATTTATTATAGCTGTCATACATTTTATTAAATGAATCGTGTCGTTTCTCATACATGCTTTTCACTTTATCAGCTTGATCTTTCAACTTATTATCTTCAATTTTCTTCACATACTTATCAGCTGACTTCACTTCTTCTTGCGCTTTATTTAAGGCCTCTTTTTCTTTTGTAAGTACTTTTTCTCGTTCAGTTGTATTCTTTGCTGCTTGATTCAGTTTTTCTTTAACAGTTTGATTATTATCTTTTCCTTCTTGCACAATCTGGTTATATAATTCTTGTCCTTCTTTCTCTAAAGCCTCAAGTTTTTTTGCATCTTCAAACATTGTTTTTTCTTGTTTAGCAGCGTTTTCAAACGCTACATATAATTCTTCTTCTGGTTTCGGTCCAAAACAACCAGCTAATAAAGTCATTGATAATGCAGTTATAATTGCTAATTTACTATATTTCAACATCTCTTCCTCCTACTTATAAACGACCATCGTGTAATATAAAAAAGTTATAAAATATGTAATTGTTCTATACACTCGCATCTTTTTTACGAAGATCATTAATATTGTTTGTACAAATTATTACTTAATATTACATTATTCTTTTTGAAGTATTTAGCAGTTCCATCTCCATCTTTAAGTATAGTACTTCGTGTTTTTTAAAACCTGTTCACACTATGTATTACCTTAATGGCCACAGAATTTCACCTCAGTCTTAATAAGACTATAATAGTTCACCTGATAAAAGGTGATCGTTCCGCTCTCACGTCTATCATTCCCTTTCCAGCTTTCTATCAAATAATCTCTTTGTTCATTTTACACAGTACAATCGATATCTCGCAACAACTTACAAATATTCTTTTCATTTCCTAAAAAGGAAAAGTGTAGAGCTTGCTTTCCTCTACACTTTTAAAATAAAACACATTGTGCAAATTGCATTGGCACTACCATCATAATTATATGCTTATTTCATATATTTTTAAAGACTTTTATTACAAACGAAGCGTTTTTTTGTAATAAAAGTCAAAAAAATGTTACAAATAAAACTTCTTCCTATCAAATATCTTCAAATCAAAGCTTCACTCATTTTCTTGCAAATTTCTATACTGGTACAATTGATTTTGCGACTTTCTCAACAGTTCTTCAAACGTTTTTCCTTCTACTGGATAGCTAGCTGCTCCAAATAAAAGAGTGACACTGAGTAAATCACCTTCTATTTCACTTTCAATATTTTTCATTAATCTGTTTGTTATTGTTGATGTTTCATGACCATTATCAATTGCTACAATAACATACTTATTTTCATCCCACTTTGTAACAACATCTCCCTTCCGAATTGACTTTACAATGGTACTCTCTAATTTTTGTACTAACACTCCCAATTTTTTTTCTTGCAACGCGTCTTTTAATCCTTCCCATTCTTTTACAGAAAGAATGTAAACTGTAATATTACGGGAAGCTCTTTCAGATAAAGCGGCTACTTTCCCAAAAAAATCAACAACAAAATCGTTGCTTGCCATTCCTCCTACTTCTACATTCATACGCTTGTTCGCTCTTTTATCGTACCAATGTCCAAAATAATAACTTAGTATCATTTGCAATATATAAATAATAAAGACGGTATAAAATGATCGTGAATCCAGTTTTGCAATTACATCCTGAAGTGCAATCCATTCTGTAACTGCCACTGTATTTCCAAGTAATAATCCACTAATTTTCCCTTTATGTTTCATACTTCTCCCCCTTTTATACCAATATATGTTTCTATATCAATAATGTTTTTCTACAAAATAAAAAATGTACATATCCAATGTACATTTCTGCTTAAGCTTGTATACCTTTTCTACTCTATTTCATATATATAATATATAACTTTTATAGAAAGGAGTAATCTATATGCTACAAAAAGAGAATCTATCAGATGCTATGCGTTTACTAGCTGGTTTTCTATTATCATTAAAATTATTATTTACCTCTTTCGGCATACACTTTATTACAAACGATCAAATCGACGCTATTGTTAATGTTGTTTCATTTTTATTTATTCTATACTTTGGCTACAAAAATAACTATGTAGGAAAAAAAGGAATGGAGCAAAAGAAAATACTCAAAAAACACAACCTTCACTAAAAAAAGGAACCTTTTGTACAGGTTCCTTTTTATTATTGACGCACAACAACTTCATTTGTTTGCAGTGGACCATATGATATCTCTTTATCTTGAAATGTATATGTAGCCTGAAAGAATGCTTGTTTAAGAGCTTTATCTTTATTAGCTTTTATTTTACAACGTAGTTCCACCTTTTCATTCGGTAACAAATCATCAATTCGCCACCTTACAAGCTGGAATAAAAACTCACTTATCCCCTTATCAACTTTTAAAGAATTAGGAATATAAGCAAAGTAATCTCGAATCATATGACTTACAACAACTCTCGAAATCATTTCTACCCCTTTATTTTCCACTTCAATTCTCATAATAAGTATGTCGTTTACATCGTAGGTCAATTCATACGAAAATTGTTCTGTATACATACTACCAATTTTTAATGTAACGGCTACTTGAGGAAATTCATTTTCCTTTTTCGATCCGTCAATCCACAATACTGGTTGTAGCGGTATTGAATACTTTCCTGTATCCGAAATTCGCCCCCATATTTTCATAATATATATTCACCTCATTTCAGATGTATCATACACACAATGAATTCCCCAAATTACTAAAGCTTACTACAAGCAATGTTTAATATTTCTCTTCCTTTTATCCTATTCGACAATATGAAGAAAAAACCATTTTTCATCTATTAACAGAAGGTGTTCTTAATGAAATTTTTTTACAATTTACTTTATGGCAATATTCAGTATGGTTCACTCGTTCTCTACTCATACGAAAGAATATTTTGACGGAAGAAAAAGTTTGCCTTATAGTCAAATTTGACTATAATATTCTTTATGGCATATCAGTGCACTTATGGAAAAGAAATTAAAATCAACTATACATTTAAATTTTTTATCCACTGCACTCAAAACTTAATATAGTTTACTTATTTCTAAAGGAGGGTTATATTTGGAAACTCAACCATTAAAAAAAGACGCCAACAAGACAAAATTTGTTGTTGCTGGTTTACTGCTTGGTATATTAATGGCCGCAATGGATAATACAATCGTTGCAACCGCAATGGCAACAATTGTTGGAGACTTAGGAGGATTTGATAAGTTTGTTTGGGTCACATCAGCTTATATGGTAGCAACAATGGCAGGGATGCCTATCTTCGGGAAACTTTCTGATATGTATGGGCGGAAACGTTTTTATATTGGTGGCCTCATTCTTTTCTTATTCGGTTCTGCGCTCTGCGGAACAGCTTCAAGTATTGAGCAATTAAGTATTTATAGAGCTATTCAAGGTATCGGTGGTGGTGCTCTTATGCCTATCGCCTTCACAATTATGTACGATATCTTCCCACCAGAAAAACGCGGGAAGATGACAGGACTATTCGGTGCTGTTTTCGGGACCTCTAGTGTATTCGGTCCTTTATTAGGCGCTTATATTACAGACTATATAAGTTGGCATTGGGTCTTCTATATCAATATTCCATTAGGACTTATCTCCTTTTTCTTCATTACTAAATACTACAGTGAGTCTCTAGAATTTAGAAAACAAAAAATTGATTGGGCTGGTGCTATTACACTTGTCATAAGTATCGTTTGCTTAATGTTCGCATTAGAACTTGGTGGTAAGGAATATGCCTGGAATTCCAATGTAATTATTGGCTTATTTACAACAGTAGTTATTACGCTTATTATTTTCTTCTTTGTAGAACGAAAAGCAACCGAGCCTATTATTTCGTTCCATCTATTTAAAAAACCTTTATTCGCAGCTAGTCAAGGAGTTGCCTTTTTCTATGGTGCCGCTTTTATTATCTGTACAGTTTATATTCCAATCTTCATTCAAGGCGTTCTTGGAGGTTCCGCCTCTAATGCTGGATTAATTTTAACACCAATGATGGTTGGTTCTGTAATTGGAAGTCAAACAGGAGGACAATTAGCTTCTCGAACAAGCTATCGTAACATTATGATGGTATCTGGCGTCTTCTTCGTTCTTGGTATTTATTTATTAAGTACTTTAACAATGGACACACCTCGTTTACTCGTAACACTATTTATGATTCTCGCTGGGCTTGGTGTTGGCTTCTCATTCTCAGTATTAAGTATGTCTTCTATTCACAAGTTAGAAATGCGAGACCGTGGTTCGGCGACATCAACAAACTCATTCTTCCGATCACTCGGTATGACTCTTGGTGTAACGATTTTCGGTACAATTCAAAATCATATTTTTACAGATAAACTAAACTCTGTGTTCCCCCCTGAACTAGCAAAATTAGCTCCAAAAGGTGGAGACACAAGTTTCTTATTATCACCAGGCGCTACCGCAAAAATTCCTGCTGAAATATTAGCGGGTATTAAAGAAGCTCTCGCTACATCTATTGCGAACACATTCTTCTGGGCACTTATTCCGGCTGTACTAAGTATTATTTGTATTTTACTTATGGGAAATGAACGCCTCTATACAGGCCCTAAAAAGAAAGAAAAACAAAAGCAAGTCAGTTAATATAAAAAAGAAGCGGCATATCCCTTTATGAAAAAGGATATGCCGTTTATAATATGTATAAAGTGAATCTTTAATCAGTGGCGGTTTTGTTCATCCCCCACTGATTATTAATTGAACCAATCGGGCTTTTATGGACAGCCCGCCCCCCACCTAACTTCTTTGGTTCTGCTGAATTTTTGGGTGGGTGTCTTGCTGCCCGTTAATGCCGGATAAAGTTTTTATATACAGGAGTTGAGACAGCATGAGCATGAAATTAGTCATTCTCGGCTTGCTACTCGAAGGAGATAAACATCCATATGAAGTGCAGCATATTATGAAAGAACGACAAATGGATTGTTACATTAAATATGCTAAAGGATCACTTTATTACGCCTTCGAGCAATTAGAAAAGCAAGGCGCAATTCATATTACAAATGTAATTAGAGACACAAATCGACCTGACAAAACGATTTTTCATATAACAGAAGAAGGCAAAAAACTATTCCACACTTTACTATTAAAACAATTCGAAGCAAAAAACCAAATATATAAACCTATTTATTCAGCCTTATCTTTCGCTCACTTTAGCAATGATCACGAATTAGTTCCTATTTTAGAAAAAAAGAAAAACGATACTCTTCAATATTTACATACTATGCAAACGATATATGATTGTAATAAAGGAAAAGTTCCACGTGCACAACTATATATTTTACAAAGTGTAATTGAGCATATTACAGTTGAATTACAATGGCTAAACACCCTCCTTAAAGATGCTATAGCAGGCCGACTTTCAGAAGTTGCTATAGATGAAAATTGAGCTATGAAAGAAGACATCCCTACTTCTTTCATAGCTCAATTTCTCTTTTTATACTGTAATATTATTAGTTACTTCAGAATAAAAAAAGTCAGAATAATAAGAAATAAAAACTTTGGAATTTTCTTATTTTAAAACAGTAGACAAAATTCCAAAAATTGTGTTAGAATTTGTTTCAATATCATATCGCTTGTTAAATTCCTTTCAAAAGGAAAATAGGTACACGAAAGTTTCGTTTCGTGTTTAAAAGGGAAGCTTGGTGAAACTCCAACACGGTCCCGCCACTGTAAATGCTGAGATTTCTTTTTAGTGCCACTGTGAAAACGGGAAGGTGAAAGAAATTATATGAAGCATAAGTCAGGAGACCTGCCTGTTTTAACAACACTGATAGATTCACGGATGATGATGAGGTGTTAAAACAAAAAGGAAGGCTTATTTTCTATGTCTTTGTACTTTTTGTTATAGGTATTTCCTAGTAAACGGAAATGCTTACTTTCAATTAGGGAGGAATTTAAAATGGCAATTCAAACAAGTAACTTAGGTTATCCACGTATCGGACTACAACGAGAGTGGAAAAAAACATTGGAAGCTTTTTGGTCCAATAAAATCGATGAAGAACAATTTTTAACAACAATGAAAGAAATTCGCCTTCAACACGTAAAAGTACAGCAAGAAAAAGGGATTGAACTCATTCCAATTGGCGACTTTACATATTATGATCACGTTTTGGATACTGCCTATATGCTAGGATTTATCCCATCACGTTTTTCTGAGTTTACATCTTACCTTGATGTATATTTCGCAATGGCGCGTGGCTCTAAAGATCACGTAGCTTCCGAAATGACAAAATGGTTTAACACAAACTATCACTATATCGTTCCTGAATATGAAGAGGGATTACAAATCTCTTTAAAAGATAATCGTCCACTTCGCTTATACGAAGAGGCAAAACAAGAATTAGGAGTAGATGGCAAGCCTGTTATTTTAGGACCATATACTTTCTTAAAATTAGCTAAAGGCTATACACAAGAACAATTTTCTACCATTTTAAAACAGTTAGTTGCACCTTACGTACAACTGCTTTCAGAACTACATGCAGCTGGTGCACAAGCCATTCAAGTTGATGAACCGATTTTCGCTTCTTTAACTAAAGAAGAAGTTCAACAAGCAAAAGAAATTTATGAAGCTATTCGTAAAGAAGTTCCAAATGCGACTCTTCTTTTACAAACATATTTTGATAGCGTAGAAGAAAACTATGAAGAAATTATTACATTCCCGGTATCCGGTATTGGATTAGATTTCATTCATGGTAAAGAAGGTAATTTACATGCTATTTCAAAATATGGATTCCCAGCTGATAAAACTTTAGCTGTCGGTTGTATAGACGGCCGTAACATTTGGAGAGCTGACCTTGATGAAGTTCTTGCGTTATTTACAACGTTACAAAAACAAGTCCAAACGAAAGATTTCATCGTTCAGCCTTCTTGTAGCTTATTGCATACACCAATCGATAAAACAGAAGAAACTCACTTATCGAGTGAGCTGTTTGATGCGTTAGCATTTGCAAATCAAAAATTAGAAGAGTTAGTTCTTATTCATTCCGCTCTCACTCAAGGTACAGAAAGCATTAGTAATGAGCTGGAAACATACCGAAATGTACATCATACAATTCGTTCATCTGCTGCACGTAACCGTGAAGATGTCAAAGCAGCACGAACAGCACTAAAAGAAGAAGATTTTTCACGTCCTCTTCCATTTGAAAAACGATACGAATTACAACAAGTTGCCCTGGAGTTACCGCTATTACCAACAACGACTATTGGTAGCTTCCCGCAAACAACTGAAGTTCGTCAAACGCGAAAAGAATGGCGTAACGGTGTTATTTCAAATGAACAATATGAACAATTTATTGAAAAAGAGACAGAAAAATGGATTCGTTACCAAGAAGAAATTGGGCTTGATGTCCTTGTACATGGTGAATTTGAAAGAACTGACATGGTCGAATATTTTGGTGAGCGCCTTGCTGGTTTCTCATTCACTAAAAACGGTTGGGTACAATCATACGGTTCCCGTTGCGTAAAACCACCTGTTATCTATGGTGATGTAGCCTTTATTAACGGAATGACTATTAAGGAAACAGTTTATGCACAAAGCTTAACGGAGAAAGTTGTAAAAGGAATGTTAACTGGCCCTGTTACAATTTTAAATTGGTCCTTCGTTCGAAATGACATTCCAAGAAAAGAAGTTTCGTATCAAATTGCACTAGCTCTTCGTCACGAAATTGAACTACTTGAATCTTCCGGAATTAGAGTAATCCAAGTCGATGAGCCCGCACTTCGTGAAGGAATGCCACTAAAAGAAAAAGATTGGGATGCTTATATTACATGGGCAGTACAATCCTTCCTTTTAGCAACTTCTTCTGTAGCAAATGAAACACAAATTCATACTCATATGTGTTACAGTAACTTCGAAGATATTGTTGACGCGATTCGCGCATTAGATGCAGATGTGATTTCTATTGAAACATCAAGAAGTCACGGAGAATTTATTGATACTTTAAAACATACAACATATGAAAAAGGCATCGGCCTAGGCGTATATGATATTCATAGCCCACGTGTACCGAGTAAAGATGAAATGTATAAAATTGTAGAACAATCTTTAGAAGTATGCGATCCTAAATATTTCTGGATTAATCCTGATTGTGGTTTAAAAACGAGAAGAACAGAAGAAGTTATTCCAGCTTTAGAACATATGGTGCAAGCAGCGAAAGATGCTCGTTCCCTTTTAAAAACAAACGCATAACAAAAATGGGTTATCCTTTTCTCAGGATAACCCATTTTTTATTCTTTACTTTCAAAAAAGAATTCGTATTGTATTTTATATAATTCATCATCCGTTGGCTCTTCAAGAGGAATTGCTTGTAAGACCACTGTATACTCACCATTTGGAATAGGTATTTGAAATTTATTTGAAAGAATACTCGTTATAACGATACTTTCATTTTCAACTGTAAAAGGAACCGTAATCGTTCTAACCACTTCTTCTTTTTCAATATGTTTCTCGCAAGTCACTTTCACTTCACAAGTATAATCAGAAAGTGCTTCAAAAATAACAGTTCCCTCTGCCTGAGCATAACCTCTTTCAAAATCTTCATCCGTCCAGTCTACATAAGGCTGCTCACCGTCATAGTTCATCAACATTAATTGCGAATAAGAAATTGTTAACTCCATAGTTCCCATTCTCCTTCATTATGAAATGTACAACTACTACTTCACTTCAAATTTCACACGCGTACCATCTGGATATTTATCTAACTTATTCCCTACCCAAGAGCCTGCTCCGCGGTTATCCGCCGGACTTATATATTCAATATGTGCTCCTTTTCCACCTTCCTTGCACATCGCCATTGGCCATTCATCACGATCATACCCTTTTTTTGAAGGATATGGTGCTAACGACAATTTCCTTCTATCTGCAGCACCACCACGATCGATTGTACAAACTTCTGAATGCCCTTCTTTTATAGCATCCGTAATATGTTTTCCTGTCTCTGGATAACGTTCTTTCGGAAATTCTAACACTTGATCATACGTATTCGTTTTCTTTACACTTGTTTCCTCTGGCACAAGTACTTCATAAACTGCTACTACAATAGACAGAATTGCGATAATTGAAATGATAATACCTTTTAATTGCTTCATGTATACCTCCATGTTTCTACCAGTTTCTTTTTTCCTCCGTTATTATAACAAACTTCTCCTGTATATGTTTTCAGACATTATCTTAGTTATTCCTTGCCATTCCGCCAAAAACTTTCATTTTTTCACTAATGCTGTAGAAAACTAATAGACTTCCGACATTCTTTTTCAAAGGAAGTCCTCATAAAAGATTGAAATGATATATACGATACTTTTTGGGGAGGAAATATCATGGAAGCTACCTATAAAACGAAAGATGTTACGAATAAAACAGGCATCCCAAAACATATAGTCCGCAAATATAGTCAACTGTTAGAGGAACATGGTTATATGATTTCCAAAACAGCTGATGCTCGTATTTATAAACTTGATGATTTAAAACTATTGAAATCTATACATGAAAGAGCTGCTACATTACAAGAAGATATTTCAGAAACGATACCGATTATTTTAAAAGAAAAAGAGGCCCCACCTGTACCAGTTATACAAGATAAACAAGAGATACAACCGAAAGAAAAAGAAGATGGGCGTAACTTTGAGGAGTTCATGTTAAAACTTGAAATGCTAGCTCAATTAAATGAGGCAATTATTCATCAAAATTCTACTCTAATTACACAAAATCGTTTAAAGGATGAGAAACTAGACGAATTGATGCAACAAGTTTATGTAAAAGAAGGCTCTCAAGAAAAAATGCTTCAAGAGTTAGTCGATCACGCCGCTCAAACAGATGCATTGCAAAAAGAAAAGATGGACTTATTAATGAATCATATGTATAAACGAGAATCCAAACAGGAAGAAAAAATGAATAAACTTGTTAGTCAAATTTATAACAAGGACAGTAACCGTGATGCACAGCTTATGCAAGTTATTCGAGAAATTCAAGAAACAAAAAGAATGGTTGCTGCCTCAAAAGAGCAAAGCTTCTTTCAATCATTTAAAAGTTTATTTAACCGAGCAAAACAAGAAAAAACAAATGAATAAACAATATAAAATAAAAAGTTACCTTCCATCGGTAACTTTTATTCCTTATTTTGTACAGCTGGTAATATAATAATTGCTTCAGTGCCTTTTCCACTTTCACTCTTATATTCCAATGTACCATTATGCGCTTGTAAAATACTAAATGTTACCATAAGCCCTAATCCTGTCCCTTTTTCTTTTAAAGAATAATATGGTTGTCCCAGTCTTGCTAACTGTTCTTTTGTCATACCAACACCACTATCTTTAACTCTTATTATGATTGTTTCGTCTTTTTGAATAGCTGTTACTTTTAAATATCCTTTATTTCCTTGAATTGCTTCAATACCATTTTTAACAACATTCATAATAGCTTGCTTCAATTTTGTCTTATCACCAATCGTATAAAGACTTTCTGAAATTTCAACTTGTAAATATACACCTTGCATCGCTGCAAATGACGACATGAGAGTGGTCATTTCTATTAATTGGGCTGATAAACAAATGTGTTCTTTTTTCTCAATTTGCGGCCTTGCTAAATTCAAGTAATCTGAAATAATTTGTTCCGCCCGATCCAATTCAGCTAATACGAGACGCATATAATCCTTATTCTTCACATCTTCCGTACTTTCTAACAATTGGATAAATCCACGAACAACAGTAAGTGGATTTCGAACTTCATGTGCCACACTTGCTGCTAACTCACTTACAATATTAAGCTTTTCTGATTTTTGCATCTCTGTACGTAGCAATGCATTTTCATTTAAATATTCAGTTAAATACACCTGAAATACCATTGTCATGACCATGATAAGCGAGGCAAATATAAATCCGCTATATATTTGCGAAATATACGGTGTAAATCCTGTTTCCAAAAGAACATTAATCATACCTAATACTAAAGAAACAAGCACATAAAATGATGAAATCATAAATGCTAAAATTAATTTCTTATCCCTTGAAAAAAGAGACCATTTCTTTGATAAAAATAGCGGAACTATCAATAGAAATATTACTTCTAAAACTGGAAGAAAGCTCATTCCCTTTAGTAACCATTCATATGCAACAAAAATAACCGCTGGGATTAAACCAACAATCCCACCATATAAAAAACCACTGACAATTGGAATGGGGTGAAAGTTATATCCACACACATTGCCAAAACAAATAGAGTATGTCATGGAGAGAATGAGCGTAACGCTAGATAAAAACATAATAAAGTAACGATTTGGCTTCGGAGGCATTTCTTGATAGCGATTTAAACGAATCGCTTCATATAAAAATAGTGGCAAAATTATGATGGCAATTTGAATCAATAAATCACGGATAAGCTCCATAACCTCTCATCCCCTATATGTATTTTGATATGATTATATCATTTTATAGGTGTATTTGTTTTAAAATTTTGATTTTTCTTAATATATTTGTTAATTCTTTGTTAACAACTCATCATAATTGTTACAGATTTTCGAAATGATTGTAAACCCTGTACCAAATTTCCTTCGTGCAGTATACAATGAATACGGATTACAAAGAAAATATAAAAATACTTTTTTAGACGGACAACTATAGCAAAATACAGCATATAATCCATACTATCTATGTTTACAAATAAGTGATCATTACTTTAGTAGGAGGAAGATAAATATGGCGGGTACTACGCTTGTTTTAAAAGAAGAAAATTTGGTTGTTCTAGAAAATGTTGAAAAATCAGTATATGAAGAGTTACAGCATAAAGCAGGAGATGAAAATTGCACATGTGCTGTGAACGAATCAGTTGTTCACCTTGGCAAGGTATCCTCTGTACTCTGGAATGAAGATGAAATAGATTGGGAATACGGATATTAAAAAGTCGCTTATAGCGGCTTTTTTTCTCTTTTCTCTCTCTTTCTAAATTACATATACAAAGCGCGATCATAGAAAATATGATAAAATGAACTTAATTTTCAAACGGAAGAAAGGGAGATACAATGGAACAATTCATTAACCCTAGAGTGAAGGACATCCAAATTTCTGGAATCCGTCAATTCTCTAACATGATTCAAAACTATGATAATTTGATTTCTTTAACAATCGGACAACCCGATTTCCCTACACCTTCTCTCGTAAAAGAAGCGGCAAAACGGGCTATTACAGAAAACTATACAAGCTATACACATAACGCTGGTTTACTAGAATTACGCAAGGCAGCTTGTAACTTCGTAAAAGATAACTACGATTTACATTACTCACCTGAAAACGAAACCATCGTTACAATTGGTGCTAGTGAAGCAATTGACGTTGCATTCCGAACGATTTTAGAGCCCGGAACAGAAGTAATTTTGCCTGCTCCTATTTATCCAGGATACGAACCTATTATTCGATTATGCGGTGCAACGCCTATTTTTGTAGATGTTCGTGAAACTGGATTTCGTTTAACAGCTGAAGCGCTAAAAAATGCTATTACAGAAAAAACAAGATGTATCGTACTACCGTACCCTTCTAACCCAACTGGTGTAACCTTATCAAAAGAAGAACTAAAAGATATTGTAGATGTTTTAAAAGATAAAAATATTTTCGTTCTTTCAGATGAAATTTATAGCGAGCTTGTATATGAACAAAAGCATACATCTATCGCTCATTTCCCAGAAATGCGTGAAAAGACTATTGTCATTAACGGTTTATCTAAATCACATTCTATGACTGGCTGGCGTGTTGGCCTTTTATTCGCACCAAGCTATTTAGCAGGGCATATATTAAAAGTTCATCAATACAATGTAACGTGCGCTACTTCAATCGCTCAATACGCTGCAATCGAAGCATTAACAGCAGCTAAAGACGCACCAAAAATGATGCGTCATCAATATAAAAAACGCCGTGATTACGTATATAATAGACTCACTCAAATGGGATTAACAGTTGAAAAACCAACAGGTGCATTTTACTTATTCCCATATGTTGGTCATTTGACATCTTCATCATTTGATTTTGCACTTGATCTTGTCAAAGAAGCTGGACTAGCTGTAGTTCCTGGAACAGCATTCTCTGAATACGGTGAAGGCTACCTTCGTTTGTCCTATGCGTATAGTATTGAAACTTTAAAAGAAGGCTGCGACCGATTAGAAGCCTTTCTAAAGAAAAAAGCTAAGAGTTAAACTCTTAGCTTTTTTTATGCATAATAATCACAAGTTTGACGTTTTAGTAATTTATGAGGAATAATGATACACTTTGCAGTGGATTCTGCATTCTCTACTTTATCAACTAAAGCTTTTGCTCCCTCATATCCCAGCTGATAAATATTCACATCAACTGTCGAAAGTGGAGGGCTCGCAATTTCTGATAATAAAGCATTATTAAAGCTTACAATAGAAACATCCTTCGGTACAACGAATCCTTTTTTAGAAAGAGCACTTAACACACCAAGTCCAATTAAGTCATCCGTTGCCATAATTGCCGTCGGCGGTTGCTGCAGTCCCATTAATTCCTCAACCGCTTGTTGACCACTTTCCCTCGAAAAATCAAAATGTAAAATATACTCTTTTGGTAATACAATGTCTGCTAATTTCAAGGCATCACTCATACCAGCTAAACGATCTCTCGTTACAAGTAAATCTGATCCACCACCAATGAACGCGATTTGCTTATGCCCTAATGAAATTAAATATTCTGCGACTTCTCTTGCAGCTGTATAATTGTCATTATCTACATATGTAATTTCATCTTTTCGATTATATGGTTTTCCTATTAAAACAAACGGGAAATTTTGTTCATGTAAATATTGAATAATCCGATCATTCTCCCTTGAATATAAAAGAATAATTCCACCAATTTGGCGTCCCTGTACCATCTTTACGACACCATTAAAAATTTCTTCTTCCGTTTCACCTGTCGACATGTAAAGCGCATAACCTTCTACGTGTGCAAATGAACTAATCCCTCTTATAACTTCTGGGAAAAATGGATTTTGAAAAGCTTTACTTGCAGAACTTGGCATAACAAGACCAAGTGTTTTCGTCGTTTGGTTCGCAAGATTTCTCGCATTTAAATTAGGATGATACCCTAATTCACTCATCACTTTCCTAACACGGCGCTTTGTCTTTTCACTTATACTTGGATTATCAGCAATTACACGAGAAACTGTTGATGGTGCAACATTCGCTTGCTTCGCCACATCTTTAATTGTAACTGTCATAAAAATCCCCCTCCTCTCATTTCTCTGCCATTTTTCATATATTTTATCTCGCACTCATTGCAAGTCATAAACTTTCATTTCTTATATCTTGCAAAACTAATCCTATTCTCCCTCTTCATGTATTGTAAGGGATATAGCTATTTTTTCCTATACTATAATATACTATTTATTTCACATCTTTTCGCATGTGATGTCAAATCTCTTTTCATCTCCCTATAAAGTTATTTATAGGGAGATGAAAAGAAAAATGGGACGTAATGTCCCATTTTTCATCCTTTCGTACCTCCAGCTGTTAAACCGGAAACAAAATATTTTTGTAGTGATAGGAATAAAATTGAAATCGGGATCGCAATTAACACAGAACCCGCTGCAAACGTTGTAAATTCATTACCGAATTTCTTCGCAACCATTTCATATAATCCAACTGCTAAAGTATAATTTTCTGGTGTTCGCAAAATAATACTCGCTAAAATGAAATCTGTAAATGGACCAATGAAAGTAAATAACGCTACAACCGCTACGATTGGCTTTGCAAGTGGCATAATGATTTGCCAGAAAATACGGAAATGCCCTGCTCCATCCATTCGAGCTGATTCATCCAACTCTTTCGGAATCGTATCAAAATACCCTTTCATAAGCCATGTATTCATCGGAATTGCTCCGCCCACATAAATTAAAATTAATGCAAGATGTGTATCAAGTAATCCTGTTAACTGAGCTAATATATATAGTGCGATTAACGCTGCAAAATTCGGGATCATTTGCAGAATTAAAAATGTTAATAAACCATTCTTTCTTCCAACAAAACGATATCTCGAAAATGCATAAGCAGTAAAACTAATGGCTAGTACAGAGAAAATCATCGTCATTACGCTAACTTTCAAAGTATTTTTATACCAAAGTAAGTAATTACTTGAATCGAGATCAAGTAGCTTGCGATAATGATCTAATGTGGCATTTTTCGGAATAATACTTGACCCAGATAAACTATCCCCTGGATTAAACGATGAGCCAATTATCCATAGTAATGGATAGAAAATAATCGCACACATTATGAAGATAACTAAATAACTTAATGAAAGACGTAGCATCTTTTGTCGTTTAATATTCATTTACATCATATCCTCTTCTTGGAATGATTTTGTTCTCTTAAATTGCCATAACGCAACTGTAATAACAATTAACGATAAAATCATTGTAAGAGCTGCTGCTTTGCCGTACTGAGCCGAAGTCATCGTTAACTTATAGATCCATGAAATTAAAATATCCGTTCCACCTGCATTTTGTCCAGACACAGCAGGTCCTCCGTTATTAAATAGATAAATAATACTAAAATTATTAAAGTTAAACGTATATTGCGTAATTAATATTGGCGCTGTTGCATATAACACAAGTGGCAATGTAATTTTGCGGAACTGTTGCCAAGCAGTTGCTCCATCTACTGTAGCCGCTTCATATAATTCTCCTGGAATCGATTGCAATATACCTGTTGTCATTGCAAAGACGAACGGGAAACCAAGCCATGTTTGAATCATAATTAAAGCAATCTTTGACCAAAACGGGTCTGTCATCCAAGCAATCTTTTCAATCCCGAATAAAGCTAATACTTGGTTGTTAATTGCTCCAAATGTTTCATTAAACATACCAGCAAATACAAGAATAGATACGAATGCTGGAACAGCCCACGGTAAAATAAAGATTGTTCGAATAATTGCCTTACCTTTAATACCAGGCTGATTTACGATAATCGCTAAAAAAATACCAAGTGCAACTTGTAATGTTGTTGCAACGAATGTCCAAATGACAGTCCAAGAAAATACACTTAAAAATGTATCTCTCCACATCGGTAATGTGAAAATATCAATAAAGTTTTTAAAACCCACCCAATCTACTAATTTAGCTGGAGGAGAATGATATAAATCATAGTTTGTAAATCCAATTAAAATTACGAAGATGATTGGAAATACGACAACAAAGATAAGTAGTAGAAAACCTGGTGAAACCATTAAATAAGGAAAGCCTTGATCTAACAAATTACGGTATTGCTCTTTTACAGAATTTAACGGTGTTCCTATATCACGTTTCTTTCCATTTTGATATGCATCATATAAGTTAAATGCATATATGCCGAGCCCAAACGCGATAACGATAAGTGCCAAGATCCCTTCTACTAATAGAAAGACAGAATGGTCACGTGGAACTTCTGTACCGAGCGTTACAATGCCCCATAATCCCATATTTAATAAATCAGCAAAGGCTACAATAAATGAACCTGTTAATACTAGAAAAATAAGACCTTTTACAAATTGTTTATTATATATTTGGCCCATGCCCGGAATGATTGATAACACGGTTGCCATTTTCCTATGCTTTGAATGGTTTAACCCCTTTGCAGGTTCCATAGATGTTTGCATGTTCCTTCCCCCTTTTTTCTTCCCACATGGAAGGGAGAGAATTCGTGCCCCTCATATTAGAGGCACGAATTTCACCTTATTTTTTCTTACTATGATTTGCCTCAATATTACCTTTAATTTGTTTCACTGCACTATCAAGTGCGGATTTTGGTGCTTCTTTATCTGATACAACTAATTGAAGCGCATCCCCAGCTGGTTTCCAAACTTCCTGCATTTCTGGAATATTCGGCATTGGAATTCCATTTTCCGATTGCGTCGCAACCGCTTTTGCAGCCTCATTTTCTTTAATGATTGGATCTTCCATTACTGATTTTACTGGTGGAATTTCTTTCGTTTTCTCAAAGCGAATTTTAGCATTTTCTTCATTTGTAACCCACTCAGTAAATTTTGTAGCTAAATCATTTTGTTTAGAGAAGCTTGTTACATGCCATCCTTTTACGCCAACGAACGTTTTCATCGGTTGACCATTTGGTAATTTCGGCATTGGAGCAACACCATAATCTATTCCAGCCTTTTCCATCGCTTGGAATGCCCATGGACCATTCATAATAGATGCTGCTTTTCCTTCATTAAACAATCCATCTGCAGCTGAACCACCAGATTCACCGATAATACCTTTCGGGAATAACTTTTCTTTGTACCATTTTTGAATATATTCAGCACCTTGTACCGCACCGCTATTATTTAATCCAATATCATTTGCATTTGGCTTTCCATCTTTTTCACCAAATACATAACCACCCATACCTGCCATAAATGCATTAGCGAAGTAGAAGTTATCTCCTAGTGCTAAAAATCCGTATTTTCCATCTTTCGTAAAGTCTTTTGAGAAGTTAAACAGTTCATCCATCGTTTCGGGTGCTTTTTGCATCATTTTTTTATTATAAATAAAGATTGGTGTTTCAATCGCTTTTGGTAAACCGTATATTTTTCCGTTATATGTTTGTGCTTCTATTGATAAATCTGTAAATTTACTTTTTACTGTATCATCTACTTTCACTTCTGAAAGTAGCCCTTCTGTTACCGCATTACCAATATGATCATGTGGCAATGTTACAACATCTGGCCCTGTGCCAGCTGGACCGTCGAGACGAAGTTTTTCTATTTGTTTCGTCATCTGAACCTCTTCAACTTTTACTTTCACATTATATTTCTTTTCAAAACTTTTCACCGCTGGCTCTAGACCCACACCTTTTTTCTCATCTTCCCAAACAAGAAGGTCATAGTCTTTTTTCGCTTTACTTTCCTCTTTTTTCCCTGAATCTTTCGGTCCACATGCAGATAACATACCAATAGATAATGCGGAAACCGTTAATAATGATAATGCTTTCTTCATCCCAAAAACCTCCCTAAATTGTCTATGTACCTTAGTAACTGAAAACGTTTGCATTTAATAGTTTAATTGAAGCGCAAACAATATTTCAATTTATGAAAACGTTTGCGCTATTTGTCTATCATTATACATTCTTTTATTCATTTTGCAAATATTAATTTAAAAATTATGTCATTATACTCTTTATGCATTGACTTTATATGAAATGAATACTACTCTTATAAGCAATATTAAAGCTACGAGAAAGGCAATCGTTTGCAATATAGGCTTTATTATTACACTTAAGGGAATACTATGTATAGAGATATTGAAGGGGGATTTTCTATATGTTTAAAGAAGCCATTTATCATAGGCCGAAAGATAATTATGCATACGCTTACAATGAACAAACAATTCACATCCGCATACGTACTAAGAAAGATGATATTCAAAACGCCGATCTTATTTACGGTGATCCTTACGAATGGAAAGACGGGAAATGGATTTCATTAAGTACACCAATGAAAAAAACGGGTTCTACTGCATTATTTGATTATTGGTCCATTTCAATCGAACCAAAATTTAAGCGCTTACGTTATGGATTTGAATTAAAATCTGAAACAGACACTCTTATTTATACAGAGCGAGGATTCTTTTCTAACATTCCAAATGATGATGTTGGTAACTTTTTCTGTTTTCCATTTATTCATGCAGATGATGTATTCAAAGCACCACCCTGGATTAAAGACACCATTTGGTATCAGATTTTCCCTGAACGATTCGCTAATGGCGATAGTACGCTGAATCCAGAAAACACTCTTCCTTGGGGAAGTACGAATCCAACTCCAACTAATTTTTTCGGTGGAGATTTTGCTGGTGTTATTCAAAACCTTGATTACCTTATTAAGCTTGGCATTTCCGGAATATATTTCACACCTATTTTCAAAGCTCATTCAAACCATAAATATGACACAATTGACTATATGGAAATTGATCCACAATTTGGGACGAAAGAAACTTTCAAAGAGCTCGTTGAAGAATGTCATAAGCACGGTATAAAAGTAATGCTCGATGCTGTGTTTAATCATAGTGGATACTTTTTCGAGAAATTTCAAGACGTTCTAGAGAACGGTGAGAAGTCCGCATATAAAGAGTGGTTCCACATTCATGAATTCCCGATTATAACCAAGCCACTTCCAAATTATGATACTTTCGCCTTTACACCGTATATGCCTAAATTAAATACAGCTCATCCAGATGTAAAAGAATACTTACTTGAAGTAGGACGTTATTGGGTACGAGAATTCAATATAGATGGCTGGCGTCTTGATGTCGCAAATGAAGTCGATCACAACTTTTGGAGAGAATTCCGAACTGAAATAAAGACATTAAATCCTGAAGTATATATTTTGGGAGAAATTTGGCACGATGCCCTTCCGTGGCTACAAGGCGATCAATTTGATGCTGTCATGAGCTACCCTGTTACAAACGCTCTACTTTCTTACTTTGCTAACGATTCCATTAAAGCAAGTGAATTCATGAAGCAAATTACAGAATCTCTACATTCCTACTCTATGAATGTAAATGAAGCAGCCTTTCATTTATTAGATAGCCATGATACTCCAAGAATTTTAACAACATGCAATGGAGATAAAAATAAGTTGAAATTGCTCTATGTATTCCATCTTTCTTTCATCGGCTCTCCATGTATTTATTACGGAGATGAAATCGGCATGGATGGTGGTATGGACCCCGATTGCCGTAAATGTATGATTTGGGATACTAAAGAACAAGATCATGCATTATTTACACATATACAAACATTGATTTCATTACGAAAACAACATGCAGCTTTTGGAGGACATGGTACTTTTCAATTCATCGAAGCAAATGATGAACATAATTATATTTCTTATACGAAAACATATGAGGATGAAACTATCTTTTTCGTTTTAAACCCCACTAATAGTGAAGTTACAGTTTCACTCCCTCTTCATGTTACTGGTAAGAAAATAATTAACATTTATACAAATGAAGAATTTTCAGCAGAAGCAAGTGTATTACAAGTTACACTTCCTCCATATGGATTCTCCATATTAAAATGGTAACCCAAAAAATCCTTATGCCAAGGTGGCATAAGGATTTTTCTTATTTCAATTTGAATACCATCGCTTCATACGGACGTAATGTAATGTTATCTATCGATCCGATTTCTACATCGTAATTGTGTATGAATAATTCTGATTCACTATAACTAATATCCTCAGGCATTTCAAATACACTTTCATCCGCAGTAAAGTTTGCAATAACAAGTAGTTTTTCGTCTCCATATGTTCTTACATAAGCAAAAATAGAAGGATTATTCTCTAATATTAAATCATATGATCCATATACAACTATTTCATTATTTTTGCGTAGCTCAATTAATTTCTTATAGTAATAAAAAATTGAACCTTCATCTTGGATTGCTTGTTTCACATTAATCTCTTTATAGTTAGGATTTACAGTAATCCAAGGCTCACCTGTTGTAAATCCAGCGTGATTCTGATCATCCCACTGCATTGGAGTTCTAGCATTATCACGACCCTTTATATAAATAGAATCCATTACTTTTTCTATATCTTCACCATGGTCTATCACTTTTTCTTTATACATATTTAACGTTTCAATATCTCGATATTCATCAATTGATTGGAATCGAACATTCGTCATTCCGATTTCTTCACCTTGATAAATATATGGCGTTCCTTTCATCATATGAAGAACTGTCGCTAACATTTTCGCAGATTCAATGCGATACATTCCATCATTACCAAAACGAGATACAACGCGGGGCTGATCATGGTTATTCCAATAAAGGCTATTCCATCCGGTATGCTCTAATGCTTTTTGCCACTTTGTTAAATTCTCTTTTAAAGTAAGAAGTGAACATGGTTTTACATCCCACTTTCCACCTTCTCCTGAATCTAAATCCATATGTTCAAATTGGAATACCATTTGCAACTCTTTTCGTTCTTCTCCAGTATACAATTTGGCTTCTTCTGTCGTTACACCAGGCATTTCACCAACCGTCATAATATCATAATTCGATAATACTTCCTCATTCATTTCATGCAAATATTTATGAATGTTTGGACCGTTCATAAAATGTTTATGACCTGAAACATAACCATCTTCATCTGTTTCAACTGTTGGTAACCCTTCTTCTTTAGAAATAAAATTGATAACATCCATGCGGAATCCATCAATTCCTTTTTCTAACCAAAACTTCATCATCTCATAAACATCTTGTCTTACCTTTTCATTATCCCAGTTTAAATCCGGTTGTTTTTTAGAAAACAGATGTAAATAATATTCATCCGTCATTTCATCATACTTCCATGCAGATCCACTAAAAGCAGCTCCCCAGTTGTTCGGTTCTTTCCCTTCTTTTCCAGGACGCCATATATAGTAATCTCTATATTTATTATCTTTTGATTTACGTGATTCAATAAACCAATTATGTTCATCAGATGTATGATTAACAACTAAATCCATCATCAATTTCATATTACGTTCATGCATTTCATGTAATAGTTCATCCCAATCTTCCATTGTTCCGAACTCGTTCATAATTTTACAATAATCACTTATATCGTAACCATTATCATCATTTGGAGATTCATAGACTGGTGATAACCAAATCACATCAATCCCTAACTCTTTTAAGTAATCTAGCTTTGAAATAATCCCTTGAAGATCTCCTATACCATCACCATTACTATCCATAAAGCTACGAGGATAAATTTGATATACTACGCTTTCTTTCCACCATTGTTTTTCCATTATGCTACCCCATTTCATTCATAATTCATTTTTCTCTTTTTTAAGGTGCAAACGTTTTCATTAATGAATGATAACAGATTCTATCTCAATTTAAAATAGCGCTTACAATTTTTATTGTTCTTTTTCTAAGAAAAAACGCGAAAATCACTAATAATTCTCCAATATATGATAACGTTTTATTTTTTTATTTATTTTTTGAATCTATTCGTTTATAATGAACTCAAAGAAAACGTTTGCATAATTATTTCTAGGGGGAAATACCATGGCAGAACTTAAATTAGAAAACATTTATAAGATATATGATAATAACGTAACAGCTGTAACTGATTTTAATTTACACATTCAAAATAAAGAATTTATCGTATTTGTCGGTCCTTCTGGATGCGGAAAATCTACAACGTTACGAATGGTAGCTGGACTCGAAGATATTTCAAAAGGCGAGTTTTCAATTGATGGTAAACTAATGAATGATGTTCCTCCAAAAGATCGAGATATCGCAATGGTATTCCAAAACTACGCTCTTTATCCACATATGAGTGTATATGATAATATGGCATTTGGATTAAAACTTCGAAAAATACCAAAAGATGAAATCGATCGTCGTGTAAAAGATGCAGCAAAAATTTTAGGACTTGAACAATATTTAGATAGAAAACCGAAAGCATTATCAGGTGGACAGCGCCAACGTGTTGCGTTAGGTAGAGCAATCGTTCGAGATGCAAAAGTTTTCTTAATGGACGAGCCATTATCAAACTTAGATGCTAAACTCCGTGTTGCAATGCGCTCAGAAATTTCTAAGCTACATCATCGCCTTGGAACAACAACAATTTATGTAACACATGACCAAACAGAAGCAATGACTATGGCTTCGCGTCTTGTCGTTATGAAGGATGGAAAGATTCAACAAATTGGAACTCCAAAAGAAGTATATGAAACACCAGAAAACATTTTCGTGGGTGGATTTATCGGGTCACCAGCGATGAACTTCTTCCGTGGTAAATTGACTGAAACCGATTTCGTTATAGACAATACTATAAAAATCAAAGTATCTGAAGGAAAAATGAAGATGCTGCGTGAACAAGGCTATGTAAATAAGGAAATTGTTTTAGGTATTCGCCCGGAGGACATTCATGATGAACTACTATTTTTAGAAGCTTCACAATCTACTACTTTCACAACAAAAATTGAAGTTGCTGAATTGTTAGGTGCTGAATCTATTTTATATATGAAACTTGGAAATCAAGATTTTGCAGCACGTGTTGATGCACGACATATATTCTCACCTGGAGACCAAATTAAATTGGCATTTGATTTAAATAAAGCGCATTTCTTTGACAGCCAAACAGAACAACGTATTCGCTAAAAAAATTTCCTTCTATATAACATACAAAAAACCGTCCACATATATTGAGGGCGGTTTTCATTATTATACTAGGGCTTCTACTGTATGAAATGATTGTCCTTTCGTGCTAATAATACCGAAAATCGGTAAATCACTAAGCACCACTTCTTCTTGCTGTTTCATAAAAGATGACGTTAATTGTTTTATCTCTATCCAAACGTCATTAATACAAAGTACATTGGAATCGTTCTCTTGTTGGCGAGAAAAGATAGAATCTATTTTATATAAACCAGCATTTTGAAAAAGCATGTCAATGCGACTGAATGCATTCAAAGTGATGCTAATAACGCGTTGCCAATCTCCTTGCTTTTCCATATCATAGAATACAAAAAGGGCTTCTCCGCCTAGATTCGTAATTTCCTCCACTGTTGCTTGTCCACTTTCTTGATCAATGTCCGTCACAATTACTTTTGCGCCTTGTTTAGCCAACAAAAGAGCTGTATTACGTCCAATACCGATGCCACCACCAGTTACGATAGCAACTTTTCCTGCAAGCTTCATTTTCATTACCCCTTCTATAAGTCTTACCGTCATTCAGTATACTCCTTTATGAGATTATTCTGCAAGCAAGAAAAATTGCTCATTTATTTGTAAGCGATTACTTTTTTTACTCTTTCTTTTTTCCTACTATTACGCTGATCGAAAACTAAACCGATGAAAATTAAAATCTCCCAAAAGATTACACTACCTCCAGTCATTTCAATTTCCCCCTTATTATATAAAGATATTATTTTAATCATTGTAAATTTTTCTCAATTTTCAATCTATCAAAACCCAAAATGATATTATTACATAAATTGTAGTATAACAAAAAAAGACCTTCTTATTTTATGTATAAAAAGGTCTTTTTTCATTATACAAGACTTATTACTTTCGTCTTTGTAATTAAGTCCTGAAAACCGCAATTGTCTTTGCGGAACAACATCATATATACGTTACATATTAATGGAATTCCTAATAGCAATACGTTCGGCAATAACAATACAAAAAATCTTATAATTAATGTTTGCAACGTTAGCTTTTCACTCTTCAATGAAATTAATTTTATTCTCGTTACCTTTTTGCCAAGTGTAACACCGTTCCAAATAAAGGGTAACACAATAAAATATATCGCCATTAATATGAAAACTACTGCGAAATCATATCTAAAATCACCTAAACTTATATTAAAGCGCTTAAACATAGCACTATAGTTTCCGGTCATAATAGCTACTACTGCACCATACATAACCGAGATTAAAAACATGTCAATTAGGGAAGCACCTATGCGATTCATTACAAGCGCTGGACGATGCATCTTTAACTTCATTTTATGTCGACTCCTTCATATCCTTCTTTACCCGTCTCATCGTACCACTTCTAAAAAACATTGTAAACTAGCGTTTCTCTTACTTTTCTTGTACAATTTGTTACAATAGCATTATAAAGGAGGTTCCCATATTGAAAAAATGGATAATCCTATTCGTCGCCTTCCTATTAACCGGTTGTACAGGAAACACAAGTCACTTAACTTATACGGTTAACGATGAATACGAGCTCATACGTACTTCTGGAAATGCATTTGAACTTTTCCCCTCGCAAGATGCTGTATATGCCACACAATACATCCCTGCAAAAATTACAGACATTGCTTGGGATGATAAATACATTATTGCAAAACAAACTGAGGAAAAATCAGATCCAAACAACCCTGACGCAGCAATTGCAAATAAAAAAAGTGAACATTATTGGATTATTGACGTAAAGCACAATAAACGTTTCGGTCCCTACAATGAAAAGCAATTTAATGAACAAAAAGATGCGTTTAAAATTAAGGTGCCTTTTCAAAATGTAGATTCATACATAAAAGAAATAAAAAAACAGTCAGCATAATCTTTTGAGTGCTGACTGCTTTGTCTTACATTATTTTAAAAACACATTACTCCGAAAGTGAGATATTAAACGTTTGTGGCTCTTTTACAACATCTTGTGTTTCTGAATCTCCTGCAAGTAAATCATCAGTTATAAACTGAATATCCTTTACCTTGTCTTTTCCATCGTCAAGTATTAAACCAATAATCCCATCTCTTGTTTCACCAGGCTTATAGTCTTCTCTTGATACATTTTTTGTACCAACTAACGTATCTTCGTCATATAAAAAGTTTTGAGTCGCTACTTTAAAATGTTGCTTACCATTAATTATAACATCATTCATAGAGAAAAATTGCATATTTTTATTTCCGCTATTCTCCACTTTATATGTAATCTCAACGTAACGAATTGTATTACTAATCTCTGTTCCACTTAGCGATGCATATAATTCTGCATCTTCTTGGCTTACTTTATCCCCTAATCTACGTTTTACTTCTTCAGGAGTTAGTGCCGTGTATACTTTCAATGTATTTTTTGCCTTTTCACTCATCTGTGATAAAGAGATTACTTTCACATCTTGTACGTGAATTTTCATTGGCGCTACTTCAAATGTTTGATTCACAGAATGCATCTGCTCTAACTTGAAAGTACCCCATCCTGTTTCTTTCACTTTTTGTCCTACTTTTTTCAGCTCACGCCCACCATATTCTTTTGTTTCAGGAATAGATTCTTTCTTCTTCGGTTCAGCTTTCTTTTCTTCTTGATGGAAGCAACCACTTAACATAAGAAGAAAACTACATAAAACAAAAATACTTTTCCATGCTTTCATCATTTCATTTCTCCTAACGCTATCATTCATGAATATAAAATTAGTCCCTTGCTTTGTAAACTATAGAAACAATGAAAAGTCCACAAAATGAACTTGTCAGTCCAGATACTATTATACCTCCAATTTGGAAAATATGAAAATAGGGATCTAGGAACACATGCACGATAAATATAATAGTTGCCACAACAATTACTGAAATCCAATACTTTCTTTTTTCCGAAGCTAAAATAAAGTCTTTACCCATTTCATTTCTATGCTTCCATAAAACGTATACTAATAATAGAAAACCAATACATGTACTTCCATGTTGCATATATTTATAAACAGAGATACTATACCATTCTCTTTGCAATAATGATATTTTCATAACAAAATAGCCTGTCTTATGAGTGAATGCATCCCAAACAACATGCGTTAACATACCGAATAATGCTGAATAACAAAATACAAAAAGCTCCTTCCATGTATGAAGACCCCACCCCTTGTCTACTGCATATGTATAGTAGCCAGCAAATGGTTTAGGTAAATGTGTTATAAAAGGCTTTTTTAAAATGTAATGATATATGTATGCTAATAAGAAGACAAGTGGTAAATTTAAATATAAGAACCCAAGCCACGTATGCCCAATTACACCATACGGTCTAAAGTGTAAGAAATATTCAAAGTCAGGCGCCATACTACCTAATATAAGAGCCGTTACTGAAATATGTTTAGAATGCTTTTTCGCAAAAGGGAGAACTGCTGCTGGATGTGCAAATGTAAACGGCATACTTTAACTCCTTCTCACATTTTCAATAGAATACCATCTATCATAACGAGAGAATGGAACTTCATGCAATATTTATTTTCACATTGGAATATGATAGTTTAAATGATATAATCCACATAAATATTCAGAAGACAAGAAGAGATTCAGGTGTTATTAACACTTGTATTTGCTACCTTTTTAAATTCAAAATCCGTTATGAATTGAGGTTTATATATTGATTGACGTACCCTTTTTACAAAATGTCACATTAAAAAAAGAAACTATCCCTAGTTTTTCCGCATATCCTTACTGCTTACCCGCTATCCGAACATTACAATCACTAGCTTTCCATCCAAATGTAACATTCATTATTGGAGAAAACGGAACAGGTAAATCAACATTACTTGAAGGAATTGCAATTGCGTTAGGTTTTAATGCAGAAGGTGGAACGAAGAATTTCCGCTTTAGCACAAACGATTCACATTCATCTTTACATGAATACCTTCGAATCTCAAAAAGTTTCAATACACCAAACGACGGTTTCTTTCTTCGCGCTGAATCATTTTATAACGTTGCTTCTTATATTGATGAAATAGATGCTATAAAATCTTACGGCGGTGTTTCACTACACGAACAATCTCACGGCGAATCATTCTTTTCCTTATTTATGAACCGTTTTTCAGGAAAAGGTTTATACATTTTAGATGAGCCTGAGGCAGCTTTATCACCGATGAGACAACTTTCCATGCTCATTCGAATGCATGAGCTAGCTGAACAAGGTTCACAATTTGTTATCGCGACGCATTCTCCTATTTTAATGGCTTATCCTGAATCCACTATATACTCTTTAACACAAGAGGGAATTCACGAATCCACATTAGAAGAAACTGAGCATTACCAAACGACGAAACTTTTCTTTGAAAATCGCGATCGATTATTCCATCATCTATTTGAGTCGTAAAAAAAGAAGCAGCAATAGCTGCTTCTTTTTTATAGTGCTTCTATAAATAAGGCAACCCCGATACCGCCACCGACGCATAAAGAGGCAATTCCTTTTTCTAACCCACGTCTTTTTAATTCGTGAATTAAACTTACTGTAATACGAGCCCCTGTACAACCAATTGGATGCCCAAGTCCTACGCCACTACCGTTTACGTTCACTTTTTCACGGTCTAAACCTAACTCTTTCTCTACAGCTAAATATTGAGCTGCGAAAGCTTCATTAATTTCAAGTAAATCTGCATCTTCTAATGACCAATCTACTTTTTCTAAACCTTTACGAATTGCTGGTGCTGGCCCAATACCCATAATTTTTGGATCTACCCCAGCTACTGAATATCCAACAATTCTAGCTAACGGTTGTAAGCCTTTTTCTTTCGCTTTTTCTTCGCTCATTAATACTAGAACTGCACTTCCGTCATTCAGGCCAGATGCATTTCCTGCAGTTACTGATCCGTCTTTACGGAACGCTGGTTTTAATCCTGCTAATTTTTCAGCTGTAATATCTGCACGTGGATGTTCATCCTTCGAAAATACTATTTCTTTTCTACGTTCTTTTATCGTAATAGGAACAATTTGATCGTCAAAGTATCCAGACTCAATTGCTTGCAGTGCCAATGTATGACTGCGAAGAGCAACTTCATCTTGTTCCTCTCTTGTAATTTCATATTGTTCAACTAAATTTTCCGCTGTTTCACCCATCATAATATGGTGAATCGGATCTTCTAACACTTCCCACACCGTGTCACGAATTTCTCCGTGCTGTAGACGTTGTCCCCAGCGGTGCTGTTTCAATGCATAAGGGCTCGAACTCATCGCTTCTACTCCACCTGCAACAACAACATCACTTACACCTAATTGGATTTGCATTGCAGCTGACATAATTGCTTGCATACCTGAAGAACATTGACGTTGGATTGTATATCCCGTAACTGTGTCAGGAAATCCTGCCGCTAATGCAGCTGTTCTCGCCGTATTTGCTTCATCAGTTCTTTGAATACAATGACCTAAAATTACTTCATCAACTTCATGTGGTTCTACCCCGCCTCGTTTTACAGCTTCCTGAAGTACAGGAACAGCTAATTCTACTGGCGTTACATTTTTTAGCGCTCCTCCAAAAGTTCCAATTGGCGAACGAACTGCAGCTGTAATAACAACATTATGCATTTTGTACTTGCCCCTCTCTTATGTACCCTAGTAAGTTTTTAGGTGAAATTCCATAAGATGTATATCTATAACTATCATACTATAAACATACTAAAAAATCAAAATATTTAATATAATAAAAATAGAAGGAATTAACCTTCTATTCTGTTAGCGCATATAAAAACTTTTGTAAAATTTTCTCTGTCGTTTCATTCAATTTTGGCAACTTATCAACCGGAAAATATTGGAGTTTGAGCCCTTCATGATCGAGCTTCAATTCCCCGCTCACATGATGTGCCTGATACAGATGAATGACATTGAAAATTTCATCGCCATTCGGATAACGGAAATATACTTCTTTTCCTGATAAAACACCAAGAAATTGCATTATTTTTGCAGTTAATCCCGTTTCCTCAAATAACTCTCTACGTGCAGTTTCTTCTGTCGTTTCGCCCAGTTCCATCGCCCCACCAGGTACACCCCAATCATATGTATCTGAACGATATTGAAGCAATACTTCTTGATTATCATTTAATATAATGATTGCTGATCCTACGAGAATAAGCGGCCTTGTACCAACGACTTTGCGTAACTCTTCAATATACCCCATATGTAAATTCCCCTTTCCCTAACCTCCCTTATCATAACAAAATTTTTCTCTTTTTGTTCATGTAATTTTAAAGAAAAAAAGGAAGCTTTCGCCTCCTTTTTTTCACCTTTATTTCTTAAAACTTTCATATTTTACAGCTTCAAAAGCTTCCTCAATTTCATCATTACGATAATGGACATATGTAAAACGACCTAATTCTACTAATCTTGCTATTTCCTGTAACACTTTATGTTGCTCATATGTTTCTTTCAGCTTAATATGTACATAAAACTTCATTAAAGGATGTTCATATAAAGGTTCTCCCACCTCTACATATACATCTTCAACCCCTTGTACAACTCTTACATAACTCGCAAATTGATAAAGTGCTTCTCTGTCTGAAACGATTTTTAATGTATACATATATTCTCCCCCTTTCCTTTACTATATCAAAAAGACGGCCACACCATGTTATAGAACTATGAAATTTTTTCGACTTGTCATCTATATATTCAATAAAGAAGGCGTTTATCCATACATAGCATCTTTTTCCCACATATATTATAGGAAGAATTTTTTATTTGAGGTGTTCCTTATGGATCCATACGTCAATATATGTATTTGCATTACTCCAGGCGCCGATATTTCTGATGACCGTATCGCAAAAGATTTAGCTGTTGCAGAATCAATTTGGCACCCTATTACATTTCAAATTCAAGAAGTCATTGTATTAAATGAACTTTTCCGTTTTTCTGACCGTGAAATCAGTTATAAAAATTCCATTCAAAGTCAAGAAAAGTTGGCATCCTTTTTCCAAGCATGTGTAAATGAAGCTCCTGAATGCGATCTTTATATTTGTTATATTGGCAGTAATTATTTCAAAGAAACAGCAGTAATTGCCTGCGCTTATTCTTTAGCAAAACAACAGCAACTTACTGGCTATATCGTTTTAACAAATTCGGCTGCTCCTATGAAAAATATATATACGCTCGCTCACGAAATTGGTCATATTTTATTTACAAGACGTGTTCATGGAAAACTTACTCATGCAGATCCTCATTCTCCAACCGGCACGGAGCACCACCCTTCTCCAACAAATCTTATGTATCCGATAGTCCCTCGTCCAGAAAACATTCATATTCATTCCTTATTAACGGAAGAACAAAAAGCGCTCTCTTTACAAAGCTCTTTATTACAAAGAAAAAAACAGTAACCCTCATGTTACTGTTTAAAACAACTTATTCCAATCAACAAACCAAATCCCGGCTGCTAGAAATAAAAATAGACAACTAAATATAAATGTAATCCCTCTAAAAATCCCTATATAATATTTCTTTGGAAATAATTTTTGGTATATCCAGAGCAGCCGCTTTTTATTGAATTTCTAGTTCACACTTTTTCTTTCTTCAATTTTTAAAGACCATTTCATTAATCCATATATACTTCCATACATAAGTAAGACCTTTGCAATTCCCCAAAATACATTACTTTCTTCTAAGTCTTTAAATATGAACATAATTGCAAGAGGAACAATTAGCACCAAAACACCCATCCAGCCAAGAACATATACTTCACCAATAAGAAGTAATAAAAAGATAATTGCTGCTAATATATATGTTTGCATTGTCGACAATTGTAATATAGGCGTCCCATACCATTTATTCATAAACATCAATAACACCAATAATAAAATAGGAACCATTACTATTACATAAATAATTCCAAATTCTACTAATTTGCTTTTGAAAGAAGACATTCTAAATGCAACAATTGTTCCAATAATCGTAATGATTAAAACGATAGGATAACCGATTAACTGTACATTTGTTAACTTAAATTGTTGATTCGGACTTTCAAATAAAATATTTGTAAGTAACCAATATCCACCTATCCCAATTATCATTCCTAAAATAGTCTTTATGCTCCCGCTTTTATCCTTCTCCATCTCTTTCGCTAATTCTTCCGCATACTCTTTTGGTGAGTCACCAAATATGTCACTTACTGTCTTTCCCTTTTTTTCACCTTCTATTAAATGAAGCTCTGCATCTTCTAGAAAAGCGTCCACATCTTCTTCTTTAATCCCTTTTGTTATTAAATATACTTTCGTATCGATTAAAAACTTTTCACCTTCTTTAGAAATCTTCATTATAACCCCTCCCTTATTTAACCATTTCTCTTCTATTCGTCTTCATCATAATTTCAACGAAAATTA
Organism: Bacillus sp. FSL K6-1218; assembly: GCF_038006445.1. Classification (NCBI taxonomy): domain Bacteria; kingdom Bacillati; phylum Bacillota; class Bacilli; order Caryophanales; family Bacillaceae; genus Bacillus; species Bacillus sp. FSL K6-1218. Next base: position 4,105,263 of record NZ_JBBOVE010000001.1, read on the forward strand.
AAATAAATAAACTTCCGTATAAACATATAAATTGAATTAGCATTGGCATAAGATCTTCCGATGTAAATGTTTTAAACACTAACATAATTGAAAGTGGAATGATTAAATATAAGTTTTTAAACCATCCTTCAAAATATATATTTATAGCTACTGTGATGATAAAAATCCCACCAGCTACTATATAACCTTGCACTTCGGTGAATGTGAGCGTTTTTGTCGGATAGATCACGTCTAATATCGTAACAGCTCCTAATAAAAACATTGGAGCAATCATAACTAAAGACCACATAGAAAACCATGTTTTTGTAAAACTTGTTACGAAGGCCATTTTACGAAGTAGAAAATTAGGACCTATAACAACTAAAATCAATGAAAAACTATAACCGATACACTGAATAAGTGAAATCTGTAACATTCCATGATTCACTATTAAGATAGAAGCAATAATCCAAAATGATACGATATTCATTACTGTAAAACCAATTTGCTTCCACGTCTCCTGTCTATCTCTTTCCATCACTTTTACAAGTTCATTTGCATATTCTTTCGGTGAGCTTCCAAAAATATCTTCTACACTCTTGCCCTCACTCTCACCTTCTATTAAATGCAACTCTGCATCTTCTAAAAAGTTTTCAATATCACTTTCTTTTACACTCTTTGCCGTCAAAAATAATCTCATATCTAATAAAAACTTTCGTGCTTCTCTTGATAGCATTATTTTTTTCTCCCCTTCCCTACTAGTAGACGCTCTACACTACTTTGCATCGCTTCCCAGCGATCCATAAATTCATTAAGTGCTTCCTCGCCTTTTTCTGTTAATGTATAATATTTTCGCTTTGGGCCAGATGGAGATTCCTTCATTACACTTGTTATTAATCCTTCCTTTTGCATTCGTATTAATAACGGATAAATACTTCCCTCACTCGCCATTGTAAAGCCATACTTCGCTAGCTTTTCACTCATTTCATAACCGTATATTTCACCTTCAGAAATAATAGCAAGTAAGCATCCTTCTAAAATCCCTTTCAACATTTGACTTGTTGACATAACTCAAATCCTCCTAACAATATTTTTCCAAATCTTTGCAGGATTTTTATTATCCCCTCTCTAAATAGAGCAATATGAGAACTTTATTACGAAGGGATGTTTTTCATCATGGTTACAAATCGAGTTGTCTTTTTAACAGGTGCTGCGAGTGGTATTGGATATGAAATGGGAAGTGCTTTTGCAAAAGAAGGTGCAAAAGTTGTGATTACTGATCGTCTTGAAGAACGTGCGAAAGAAGCTGCTGAACAATTACAAAATGAAGGTTTTCAAGCTATCGGTTTAAAATGTGACGTTACATCTGAAGAGGAAATTACAGCAGCAATTTCTCAAACAGTTGATCATTTCGGTTCATTAGATATATTAATTAACAACGCAGGAATGCAACACGTTTCACCCATTGAAGACTTTCCAACTGAAAAGTTCGAGCTGCTAATTCAAATTATGCAAATTGCTCCGTTTATCGCAACTAAGCATGCCTTTCCGATTATGAAACAACAAAAATATGGTCGTATTATTAATGTCGCTTCTATTAACGGCCTGGTTGGGTTTGCTGGAAAAGCTGCCTATAATAGTGCAAAACATGGCGTAATTGGATTAACAAAAGTTGCCGCTTTAGAAGGTGCTACGCATGGTATTACTGTTAATGCCCTTTGCCCTGGTTATGTCGATACCCCTCTTGTACGTAATCAACTACAAAACTTAGCTACTACAAGAAATGTACCACTTGAAAATGTTTTAGAAGATGTCATTTATCCACTTGTACCACAGAAGCGTTTGCTACAAGTACAAGAAATCGCTGATTATGCTATGTTTTTAGCGAGCGAAAAAGCGAAAGGTATAACTGGTCAAGCTGTCGTTATCGATGGTGGTTATACTGCTCAATAAAAAATAAAGTTTGCTCACGAAGAGCAAACTTTATTTTTTATCGCGAGGATCTTCGTACTTTAGTAATTGCCGCGGGAGCTTCTCAATTGCAACAATTACCCCCTCTAATTTACTTTCAATACGGTGGAGTAAATATAATGTTACAACAATTGGAAACCCTACATTACCTATCATCTTGATCCACTCTTCCATCCCCTTCTCCTCCTTTCATTATATAAGTAAGAGAAAACAATGCATTTAGGCATAAAAAAACAAGCTATTATGTATTAGCCTGTTTTTCAAATAATGATGCAATTTCTCGTTTATAATCCCCGCTTATAATACCTTTCTCAGTAATAATTCCTGTAATTAATTCGTTCGGTGTTACGTCAAATGCAGGGTTATAAACGTTCGTTCCAATTGGTGCTACTTGTTTTCCAAAGATTTTCGTAACTTCTGTTTCATCTCTTTCTTCAATAATTATCTCGGCTCCATTTTCTTTCCTAACATCAAATGTTGACAGTGGCGCAGCAACATAAAATGGGATATCAAAGTGCTTTGCTAAAATAGCTAAATTCATTGTCCCTATTTTATTTGCCGTATCTCCATTTGCGACAATTCGATCCGCCCCTACAATAATTGCATTTATTTCTTTCGTTTGAATAGCATGAGCTGCAGTATTATCTGTAATAAGGGTCACATCAATATTTGCTTGCTTCAATTCCCACGTCGTTAAGCGACCACCTTGTAAAACTGGTCTCGTTTCACACGCATATGCATGTAAACGCACACCTTTCTCTTTTCCAATATAAAAGGGAGCTAATGCAGTTCCATATCTGGCAGTTGCGATACTTCCAGCGTTACAGATTGTTAAAATATTATCGCCATCTTTAAAACATGTTAACGCATATTCCCCAATATTTCGGCACACCTCTTCATCTTCCTGCTGAATGCGAAGCGCTTCTTCTTCTAATGTTTTTTGTGCTTCTTTTATTGTAGTAATCTCTCGAATAGATTCTCTCATACGATCAATTGCCCAAAATAAATTGACTGCTGTCGGGCGTGACGTTCCTAAATAATTACAATCTCTATTAAACTTCTTTTGAAATTCTTCAATATGTACAGTGTTATATTTTTTTGATGCAAGCGCCAAGCCAAATGCAGCTACAATTCCAATTGCAGGCGCTCCTCGTACTTCTAACATTACGATGCTTTTCCAAACCTCTTCAATAGTCGTCAATGTTTTATATTCTGTGCTATGCGGCAATTTCGTTTGATTTAATACCGCAATTGCATCACCTTTCCAACTTACAGATATCGGAACAGTAACAATTGTACTCATGCTTTTATGCCTCCTGAAACTGTCTGTTGAAATAACGTTCGAAACAGTTGAATATCAGCACTTTTAGATTCATATTTTATTAGTTCTTTACCTAAGGATAGCGCTTGTTTCTTAGCTTGAATTCTTGTTTCTTTATTTTCTATTTCATCTAAATCTGCTACATGAGCTAAACCAATTGTTCTACGAATCAGTTCACATCCAGCAAATCCAACAGCATCAGTAAAGATATTTTGCAAAATAATTGGTAACCATTGTTTTTCTTTCGTATATGCTTCTACACCTTCTCCAATCCATAACTTTGTAAAAGTCTCTACAAAATAACTCCACGTCTTTTCTATATGGAAAAATAATACACTTCTTTTTTCTTCTTCTCTAGATAAAGCATTTAATAATAGATTTGCAATAAATTGACCTATGTCAAATCCAAATGGGCCATAGGTCGCAAATTCTGGATCAATCACTTTCGTTTCAGAAGGTGACGAAAAAATACTACCAGTATGTAAATCACCATGAATAAGAGTTTCTTTTCTTGTTAAGAACTTATATTTATATTGTGCTACTTTTAGTTTTAAAGTTTTATCACTCCAAAGTTCATCAACCACGAGCTGTAAATCTGGCTCATAATCATTTGTATCATAATGTCCAAACGGATCTGTAAACACTAAATCCTCTGTAATTTTACAAAGATCCGGATTTACAAAGGTACCTTCTAGTACCCTCTTCTCTTCTGATTGTAAACCAAAATCTGAAGTGTAAAATAAAACATGTGCTAGAAAACGGCCGATATGCTGGGATAAAAGCGGATATTCTTCTCCGTCTATTAATCCTTTTCTTGTAATTGTTAGTCTTGATAAGTCTTCTATTACCGTTATCGCTAACTCTTCATCATGACTGTACACTACCGGAACATAATCCGGTACATACTGCGCAAAAATTTGCAGTGCCTTGCTTTCAATCGTTGCTCTTTTTATAGACAACGGCCAACTTTCACCAACTACTTTCGCATAAGGCAGTGCTTGTTTTATTATAATGGATTTCTCTCCATCATCTAATTTGAACACGTAATTTAAGTTTCCATCTCCGATTTCATGACAAATGACATTTGCCTTCGCCTCAAAATAGCCATTCTCTTTCGCATATTGTACAGCTGTTATTTCTGTTAATGAATAATATCCCATCGTCTTCTCCCCCTTTTTAAATTCAGAGGTTTTTCTAACACAGAAAAACCTCTTTCCACTAAGAAAGAGGTTTGAAGTTTATCTTCTCCCCTCTTATCTGCCAGAAAGTTTTACTTTCTGCTGGAATTAGCACCGTGCCTTTTGGCGTAATAAACGCCCCATTTCACAATGGTATTACGGTCGGTTGCTGGGCTTCATCGGGCCAAATCCCTCCACCTGCTCTTGATAAGAGTTGTATAATTTTTTGAATTTTTAACTTTATGTTGAAGACTATACCAAGAATAAAAATCACTTGTCAACATTTTATTTGTATAATTCTGGACGGCGATCCGCAAAAACTGGAATTCCTTTACGTACTTCTTTAATTTTCTCGAATACAAGCTCTCCAAATAAAATTGATTCTTCTTCATTCGCTTCTACAACAACTTCGCCCCAAGGATCGACAATTAAAGAATGACCGGCAAACTCATTATTCGGATCCTTTCCTGCCCTATTACAGGCAACAACATAACACTGATTTTCAACTGCTCTTGCTTGCAATAGCAAACGCCAATGTGCTAAACGAACTAATGGCCATTCTGCTACAACAAATAAAACTTTTGAACCTTTCGCAGTATGAACGCGCATCCACTCTGGAAAACGAATGTCATAACAAATTGTGCCGGCGCACTCTATATCATCTAACTTAAATTCACCTGTACTATTTCCTGCGATTAAATATTTATGTTCATCCATAAGCTGAAATAAATGCACTTTACTATATTCATTGACTAGTTCTCCTTCCTTGTCTACCACATACATTGTATTTGTAACACCTTGCTCTGTTTGCTTCGCTATGGAACCACCAACAATATGTACACCATATTGTTTCGACCATTCTTTCAACTTTTCTTTCGTTTCCAATCCATCCCTATCTGCAATTTCAGAAAGTCTTGTTAAATCATATCCTGTTGTCCACAATTCTGGTAAGACAATAACATCCGGTCTCTCCTTCATCGCTTCGCTTATTTTATTTTTAGCATTCTCAATATTTTTTTCTACATCTCCAAAAACAATATCCATTTGAATACATGCGACTTTCATTTTTTCAGCCCCATTCTTATTTTTCTCTTTACAAAATACTGGAAAGATTATATCATTTGTCACTAGAATTGTAACAACTTTCAAAAGAGGTGGAAAGTATGAAATTATTTCAACCTTCTGAGATAGTAACATCATTGCCAACACAATTTTTCGCTTCACTTGTTGCAAAAGTTAACAAAGTCGTTGCAGCTGGTCATGATGTTATTAATCTAGGTCAAGGTAATCCAGATCAACCAACACCGCAGCATATCGTAAAAGCTTTACAAGATGCTGCAGAAAAGACCATTCATCATAAATATCCGCCATTTCGCGGACATGAAAGTTTAAAAGAAGCCGTGGCAACATTCTATCAACGTGAATATGATGTAGTAGTAAATCCGAAAACTGAAGTTGCTATATTGTTTGGTGGAAAGGCTGGATTAGTAGAATTACCAGTTTGTTTTACAAACCCTGGTGATACGATTCTCGTTCCAGATCCAGGCTATCCAGATTATTTATCAGGAGTTGCTTTAGCCAAAGCACAATTTGAAACAATGCCGCTTATTGCAGAAAATAACTTTTTACCAGATTATACAAAAATTAATAACTCTATTGCCGAGCGTGCAAAATTAATGTTTTTAAACTATCCAAATAATCCTACAGGTGCTACTGCATCAAAAGATTTTTTTGATGCAACTATTCATTTTGCTAATAAACATAATATATTAGTCGTTCATGATTTTGCTTACGGCGCTATCGGATTTGATGGTCAAAAACCTGTTAGTTTCTTGCAAGCAGACGGTGCTAAAAATACAGGTATTGAAATTTACACTCTATCGAAAACTTTCAATATGGCTGGATGGCGTATTGCTTTTGCAGTAGGGAATGAAAGTGTCATTGAAACCATTAACTTATTACAAGATCATATGTATGTTAGTATTTTTGGTGCAGTTCAAGATGCTGCCCGCGAAGCACTATTAAGTTCACAGTCTTGCGTAATAGACCTTGTAAATAGTTACGAATCTCGACGAAACGCTCTTATTTCGGCTTGTCAATCAATTGGTTGGAATGTAGACATTCCAACAGGGTCATTCTTTGCATGGCTTCCTGTTCCAAAAGGATATACCTCTGAGCAATTTGCTGATATTTTACTAGAAAAAGCACATGTTGCAGTTGCTCCTGGTGTTGGATTTGGTGAACATGGCGAAGGGTATGTCCGTGTTGGTCTCTTGCATACAGAAGATAGATTACGAGAAGCCATTAATCGAATTGATAAATTAAATTTTTTCAAAAAGTAATTGACAACATGAAAAATATCTGACAAAATTCAGTTATCTTAAAAATTTAAACATTTCTAAATACTTCTTATCAAGAGCAGGTGGAGGGACGAGCCCGACGAAACCCGGCAACCGATCTACAATTGTAGACACGGTGCTAATTCTCGCAGCATTACGCTGACAGATAAGGAGCTGGTTGTAAAAAAACCTCTCCTTAGCTGAGAGGTTTTTTTATTTAACTAGGAGGTTATAACAATGAGCGGAATTATAGCGACGTATTTAATCCATGATGATTCACATAACTTAGAAAAAAAGGCTGAGCAAATTGCACTTGGTTTAACAATTGGCTCTTGGACTCATTTGCCACAATTATTGCAAGAACAATTAAAGCAACATAAAGGCAACGTCATTCATATTGAGGAATTAGCTGAACATGAACATACGAATTCGTATTTACGTAAAAAAGTAAAACGCGGAATTATTAAAATCGAATATCCGTTATTAAACTTCAGTCCAGATTTACCAGCAATTTTAACGACTACATTTGGAAAGCTATCCCTTGATGGCGAAGTAAAATTAATTGACTTAACTTTTTCAGACGAGTTAAAAAAACATTTTCCTGGTCCAAAATTCGGGATAGATGGTATTCGAAACCTTTTACAAGTGCATGATCGTCCCCTTTTAATGAGTATTTTTAAAGGAATGATTGGACGAAATATTGGGTATTTAAAAACGCAATTACGTGATCAAGCAAGTGGTGGTGTAGATATAGTAAAAGATGATGAAATATTATTTGAAAATGCATTAACACCACTTACGAAACGCATTGTATCTGGAAAAGAAGTTTTACAATCCGTATATGAAACATACGGACATAAAACGTTATATGCCGTAAATTTAACAGGACGAACTTTTGATTTAAAAGAAAATGCGAAACGTGCAGTGCAAGCTGGAGCTGATATTCTATTATTTAACGTATTTGCTTACGGACTAGATGTACTACAATCACTTGCAGAAGATGATGAAATTTCAGTTCCTATTATGGCACACCCTGCTGTAAGTGGTGCTTATTCAGCCTCACAGTTATATGGAATCTCATCTCCATTATTACTTGGAAAGCTACTACGTTATGCTGGTGCAGATTTTTCTTTATTCCCGTCTCCGTACGGAAGCGTTGCATTAGAAAAAGAAGAAGCTCTCAGCATTTCAAAATATTTAACTGAGGAAGATGTATTTTTCAAGAAAAGTTTTTCTGTCCCATCTGCGGGTATTCATCCTGGTTTCGTTCCTTTTATTCTGCAAGATTTCGGTAAAGATGTTGTTATTAATGCCGGCGGCGGGATACATGGGCATCCGTATGGAGCGCAAGGCGGTGGTAAAGCTTTCCGTACTGCAATTACAGCTACTTTGCAAGGTAAATTACTCCATGAAGTAGATGAAATTAATTTACATAGCGCACTACAAATATGGGGAAACCCCTCTCATGAGGTGAAGTTATGAGTATTCAAGTGTTTTGTGATTTCGATGGTACGATTACAAATAATGATAACATTATGTCCATTATGGAAAAATTCGCTCCACCAGAAGCAGAAGAAGTAAAAAATAGAATTTTATCACAAGAGCTATCTATTCAAGAGGGTGTTTCTCAATTATTTCAATTGATACCTACTCATCTGCGCGATAATATAATTCAATTTTTAAAAGAAACTGCCGAAATTCGCAGTGGCTTTCATGAATTTATACAATTCGTAAAGGAAAATAATATTTCTTTTTACGTTATATCAGGTGGAATGGATTTCTTCGTCTATCCACTCTTACAAGGACTCATTCCAAAAGAGCAAATTTACTGTAATGAAACAGATTTTTCAAATGAATACATTACGGTGAATTGGCCTCATCCTTGTGATCATCATTGTCAAAATCATTGCGGATTATGTAAATCATCACTCATCCGTAAATTGAGTGATACGAATGACTTCCATATTGTGATTGGAGATTCAATTACTGATTTACAAGCTGCGAAACAAGCAGATAAAGTATTTGCTCGTGACTTCCTTATTACAAAGTGTGAAGAGAATTATATTGCTTATACACCGTTTGAAACATTCCATGATATTCAAAATGAATTAAAACATTTGTTGGAGGTGAAATCATGAAACAACTTTTTCGTCAATGGTATGACTTAAGCGAGATAAAAAAAGAATTAACAACACGAAATTGGTTTCCAGCAACGAGTGGTAATATTTCTATAAAGGTTAGTCATGAGCCACTTACTTTTCTTATTACAGCAAGTGGTAAAGATAAAACAAAAACTACTCCAGATGATTTTCTATTAGTAGATTATCTAGGGGTTCCCGTATTAGAGACTGAATTACGCCCGTCAGCAGAAACAATATTGCATACACATATTTATAACAATACAAATGCCGGGTGCGTACTTCATGTTCATACAACTGATAACAATGTCATCACAAATTTATATAATGATGCAGTCACCCTTCAAAATCAAGAAATTATTAAAGCTCTCGATATTTGGGAAGAAGGTGCAACAATTAACATTCCTATTATCGAAAACCATGCCCATATCCCAACGCTTGGAGAAAACTTCCGAAAGCATATACAAGGTGATTCAGGAGCAGTATTAATCCGTAACCACGGTATTACCGTATGGGGCCGAGATAGCTTTGATGCAAAGAAAAGATTAGAAGCTTATGAGTTTTTATTCCAATTTCATATAAAACTATTATCAATTCAAGGAGGCGTTTCTAATGGCGCAAATTCGTATTCATGAAGTAAATACTCGCATTGAAAATGAAGTGGAAGTATCTAAATTTCTACAAGAGGAAGGCGTTTTATATGAGAAATGGAACATTTCTAAACTTCCTACTCATTTAAATGAAAATTATTCGTTAACAGATGAAAACAAAGCTGAAATATTAGCTGTTTTTTCAAAAGAAATCGCTGATGTTTCAGCAAGTCGAGGTTATAAAGCACATGATGTAATTTCACTTTCAAATAGCACACCTAACCTTGACGAATTATTAATTAATTTCCAAAAAGAACATCATCATACAGATGACGAAGTTCGCTTTATCGTCAGTGGTCATGGTATTTTCGCTATTGAAGGCAAAGATGGGAAATTCTTTGATGTTGAACTTGAGCCAGGCGATCTCATATCTGTTCCTGAAAATGCAAGACATTATTTTACCTTGCAAGATGATCGTCAAGTTGTAGCTATTCGTATTTTTGTGACAACTGAAGGCTGGGTTCCAATCTATTAAGGTAGTTAGTTGAATAAAAGGACTTGGACCCCCTTTTCCAAACTTTTATTCACTCTACATATATACATCCTCCTATGGAACAGGCTTATTTCATTTTTGAAATAAGCCTGATTTTTTATTTACTCAAAAGTACCACTTCATCACAAATTTAACACCTTGATTTTTCAAGTATATTTTTTGAACATTTTTTGAATATTTATTGAAATTTTTCTGAAAATTCTGTTTTGTATATGATATACTACAATTAATTAAGAAGGAAAATAATATCGCAAACAGAGGGGGATAATCATGAGCTTACTTATCGCACTTATACTTGGAGTTACATGTGGAGCATTTCCTGTTATTTTAGGAGCTATTATGGAAGAGTTAGAAATTGGTGTTTTAGGATTTGTTGCATCTTGTGTAAGCGCTTTATTGTTTGGTTTATTCGGCGCTATTCCGGTTTCAATTCTGTGTGCTTTTTATATAATACGCCATGCTCGTACAAAACAATTGGGTCCTAATCACATCGCACAAATTATCCCATTCCCGGTTGAACGATGCCGCCGCGCTTCTAATTTATAATTATAAAAATTAAAGATGACTAAATAAATAAAAGTCCTCAAATGAGGACTTTTATTTATTTTCTTCTAGAAATTGAAACAATTCTTGTAGATGTAGGGCATCTTCACCATAGCTAACAGATACATGAAATATACCGTCAATCTCAGCTTGCATATAAAGATCCACTCCATCACGATCATATTTCAATGCCAAATAAAACTCCATTTCTTCTAACATCTTTTTTGAGGTTCGAATTACATAATGCCCCTTCTCATCTCTTCCATATTCAAATTCTGGTTCAAAATCATACTTTTGTTTAAAAGCTTCTTTTTGTTTTTCATTAATTTTCATACAAGTAGCTCGCTGTACAGTATCAATCATCTCATCAAACTTTTGAAGGTCCACCTCGTTTACCCCCTTATATATTTTTTATATAATACTTGTGTTCCACTATTTTCTTCGCCATCCTTAATTAACTCTTCATACAATTCTTTCGCCATACTTAAGCCTGGGACTGGTAATTGTAATTTTTCTGCTTCCTCTAAAGCAATTTTCATATCTTTCATAAAATGCTTTACATAAAATCCCGGCTCAAAGTCTCCTTTTAACATTCGAGGAGCTAAATTACTTAATGACCAGCTACCTGCTGCCCCTGTTGAAATGCTCTCTAACACTTTATCTGGATTCAGTCCAGCCTTCTTCGCGTAAGCAACAGCCTCACATACTCCAATCATATTGGAAGCAATCGCAATTTGATTGCACATTTTTGTATGTTGTCCACTCCCAGCTTGTCCTTGTAATTGAATGTTTGTTCCTAACTTTTCAAGTAAAGGTAAGCATCTATCATATATTTCTTTCTCTCCACCTACCATAATTGCGAGTTTTGCTTCTTTCGCACCAACATCTCCTCCTGAGACAGGTGCATCTAACGTATATATTTTTTTGCTTTTTGCAACTTCATTAATGCGTTTTGCTAAAGTAGGTGTAGATGTCGTAAAGTCAATTGCTATCGTACCTTCTTTTGCATGCTCTATAATTCCTTCTATACCAAAATACACTTCTTCTACATCATGTGGATATCCAACCATTGTCATTACAATATCAACTTGCTTCACTAACTCTTTTGGTGTATCACACCAATGTGCACCATCTTGCACTAAAGAATCTGTTTTTGCTTTCGTTCTATTATATACATATACTTTATGACCATCTTGCATTAAGTGATAAACCATACTTTTTCCCATTACGCCAATACCAATGAAACCTATTGATAAAGTTTTATGTTCCATTTTCTCATCCCCTTTGTTCTAATAAATCATTTACCATCTTTCGGAACTCTTTATTAAAGTCATCATCCATACTATTTTTCACATTTGAAAATAACATAACAAAAATTCCTTTTTCTTTATTAAAATTATTGAAAGTGTTCCAACCAGATAATACACCATGATTATGAAAATAATCTGGATATATATAAAAACTAAATGCATATTTCCGTTCTGCTGAAGGTGAAAACATTGCTTGTATACTTTGTTCAGAAAGAAGTTTTCCATTTATAATTGCTTCGTCTAACTTCTTCATATCTCCAACTGTCGTATACATCTCACCACAACCATATAGCCAATCCATGCCTAACTTCTGTGCTGGTACAAGCTCTTGATCTTTTTTCACATAACCCTTTGTAAAATTTTTATCTCCAGGTACCATATTTCCCATACCGGATTCATGCATATCTGCTTTTACAAATATATTTTCTTTTATGTAATCTCCTAAAGGTTTTTTCGATATATGTTCTATTATATAAGCAAGCACCATATAATTATAATCTGTATATCTCCAACCTGTTCCTGCAGGAAATTCTAAATTTTGACGTCCAATCCAATTAATTAACTGTAAACGGGAAGCAGCATTAACATTGCCTTTTGCGTGTTCAGGTAAACCAGAGGTATGTGTTAATAAATGATATAGCGTAATATTTTTATTCTCCGGAAATGAAGGAATATATTTATTTACATTATCTTGAATATTCAATTTCCCTTGTTCTTGCAGCTGTAAAATAGATGTGGCAACAACTGTTTTCGTAATAGAACCGATACGATATTTTGTTTGAGGCGTATTTTCAATTTTATTTTGAACATCAGCATAGCCATATCCTTTATTCAATATAACATGCTCTTTATCTGTTACCAAAACTGTTCCATTAAATTGCTTTCCGACTAAATATTGATCTAATTTTTGAGATATGCTAGCGTAATCAATTTGTTGCTCTTCTTTTTCTTCTATATTCCCTTGCACTTCCGATTCAATAGTAGGATTCACCTTAGTTGTTAATACTGTGTTTTCCTTTATATTGGGGCTAACAAGAAAATAGTATACTCCGCCGCCAACTATAGCAGACAGTGAAGCCATTATCATTACTTTTTTTATCATGTCGATCCTCCATAATTCCTTCGCTAAAAATTGTCCCCCTATTCTATTATCAAACAATAAAAAAAAATCGCAACAATTTGTTGCGAAAAATTACATTTTTTCTTTTCTATACACACATACTTGATTCTTTCCATTTTTTTTCGCTTCATATAAAGCAATGTCCGCTCGTTGCATTAACTCTTCTCTTGTAGTTCCTTGTTCATATAACGCAACTCCAAAGCTAGCTGTTAACTTCGAAATTCCAGTGAATTGTTTTGTTTCAATGAAGAATCGTAATGACTCCGCAACTTGAAATGCTTCCTTTTCCACTGTATTTGTCACCAATATAATGAATTCTTCTCCTCCCCATCTTGCAAATACATGTTGCTGCTCCACTTTAGATTTCATAAGCTCTGCAAGTTGTATTAATGCCAAATCGCCAAAATCATGACCATATGTGTCATTAACTGTTTTAAAATTATCTATATCAAATAAAATGATTGCTATTTTCTCATCACTACGTATTACCTTTTCCCACTCTACCTCTAGTATTTGTTGAAACTTTAAACGATTATAAATCTCTGTCAATGAATCTACCATAGCAAGTCTTTCTTGTTCTTGATAAATTTCATCTAATTCTGTAATTTCCGTGCACTTTACAATAAATCTTGATAAATCTTCTGGCAATGGTGTCGCACGTAATAGAAAAGTAGATACTGTCCCTTCATAATTTGACATCTTAATTCTTCTACCACTTGATAAAGTATCGTCTAGCCATGTTATATCATGCGTCGTCGAGTAGTATCCATTTTCTCTAATAAAATGTTCAGCAAATACTAAATGTTGCTCACGATAGGCAAACAAATTTTCATATCCGAAAAACGTTAAAAAATTTGTATTACAATCAACAATCTCATCATCTTCTACTATAAATAATAAATCATTTTGAAAATCAAACATCGTTTGAAGCAATTCCTGTTGCAAACTAACTTGCCTTACTAAAGAAAGTTGATACAAACTCTTATTCACTTCTTCTAATACTGCTTGTGGAGTTACAGGGGCTATTACAATATTACGTATTCCTAATGCAAGTACATCTGTAAATTCTTTTGTTATTTGTTGATCCCAAATGACAATGAATGTACTTTGCGGGGTATACATATTCTTTATATATTTGATTTGAGAATAATCTGTTACATACATAATTATAATGTGCGGTTTTGTTCTTTGAAATAATAGTTCGCCCTCTTCAAAACTATTTGCTATAAACATACATTTTGGATGGATATTTTCTATCGTTTGTTGATGCTTACATCCATTTTCTATATAAAGGACATTTAACTGCAGATCTTGTAACACATTTTGGAAAACCGTATTCTCTAATAAAAAATGTAGTATGTTCATCACTAGTCTTCACTCACTTCATATATCTTGTTCTACTGAATTCCTCACAAACATTTTTAAAAGACTGTTCTCCAATAAACATTAATTTGTGAGAGATACATATTAACAAGCTAATTGAGAATGTTATCTTCCCTTTTCACTCTATAAATTCCTTTTTTAGTGTATGATTATAGGAATTATATCGTTTGTATGAATGCCCTAGCTTATTTCTTAAAACTTGACAATTAAAATAAAGATATTATATTCTTAAATTCGACAACTTACAAAATGTAAGTAATATACATTGAGTTTTCCCGATAATTTCATATACAATTTGGAGGATATATAATGACAAACGATAACTTTTTTAACGTTCTATATGAACGCACATCTACACGTGCATTCAACCCAAATAAAGAAATCTCATCTACAGAATTACATGAGATTTTAAAAGCCGCAGCACAAGCACCTTCTGCTTGGAACTTACAACACTGGAAATTCCTTGTTTTTCAAGGTGAAGATGTACAAAAACGATTACACCCAATAGCTTATAACCAACAACAAATTGTTGACGCTTCTGCAGTAGTCGCTATTTTAGGTGATTTAGAAGCTTATAAAAATGTTGAGCCAGTGTATGGTCCAATTGTAGAACAAGGATTTATGAAAGAAGAAGCAAAAGAACGCTTAGCTAAAAATATTGAATCTGCATATGCTCGTGAACAATTCCCGAGAGATGCTGCCTTTTCAAATGCATCTTTAGCAGCAATGCAACTTATGCTTGCAGCTAAAGCAACTGGTTGGGATACTTGTGCTATTGGTGGCTTCAATCCACAAGCACTGACAGACGAATTTAACGTTTCATCTCGTTACGTTCCAATTATGCTTATTACAATTGGTGAATCAACTTTAAAAGGCCACCCTGCACCACGTATGAGCGTAGAGCAAGTGAGTGAGTGGGCAAAATAATAAAAAACGAAGGTAACTACATTACCTTCGTTTTTTTATTTCCTGTCATACTTTTGTAATATTACTACAAATCATTCGACATTTATATTTATAGAAAAGTATATTCTATTGCTTTATCATAAATAAACGTGACGTTTTGTGTCGAATTTTGTTAAGGTATTGAAATATACCCGTGTGTTTTTGTTACAATTATGATACAATGATAACAAATAGATAACAAGAGAGGGATTTTCATTGAGTTCATACGGAAGCTTGATCGCACTTTTATGTTACATAGTAACTGTACTGCTTCTATATTTTATTGGTGATGCCGCAAACATCTCCATTTTACAATTCCCAAAAGAAGAAGCATTCCAATTAGAATCAGAAAAACATACTGCACGATCCATTGTACCACTACTCCTAGCTCTTCCTGTATATATCATCGTTTTATATAAAAGTAAAAAAGTGTAAAGGCTACCCATTTCGTTTATTTTGGTGGTTTTTACATTTTTTTGTTATATTCCCCCTATTTTAAACATCATTCCATACTAAACACCCAGCTAGTCATTTAAAATGAGAAAATCCCCTAGAAAAAATTCCACTCTCTGTCCAGTCACTAACTACCGAACTTACATAGATTATAAGTGTGAAGGGGGTGATGAGGATTATGTTTGGATCATTTGGATGCTGTGATAACTTTAGAGACTGTCATCATCATGAAAGAGAGCACAACCATCGTGAGAAAGAGAGAGTAGAAATTAGACCACAACGACCTGCTGTATGTAACGTACTTGCAAATCTTTCTATAGGCACTGAAGTTTCGCTTCTTAAACTAAAAGGAAATGGAACATTCCGCAATTTAGTTTTTGAGGGATTCTGTAACGGTATTGCTCTATTCTCTGCATTAAGAAGAGATAACGACAAAGACAACAACAAAGATGATAAGAATGGAAACAATCGTAATGACGATAGATTTGAAGGGATTCTACGTGTTTGCCCAGAAGATGTTATCGCAATTGCTCTTTAAGAGAAGTTTAATCAATAAAATCACCTAAGGTATGTGTAATAAAAAAACCTGAGACCGATTTCAAATCGACTCAGGTTTTTTACTATTATATGCTTTTAACTAATTCAACAACTTCTTCAGCAGTTGACATCATTAATGCTTTTTCTGCTAATGTCTCCATTTCTGCTTTTGACAACTTGCTTAGTTGTGTTCTTGCAGGAAGAATAGATGTTGCACTCATACTGAACTCATCTAAACCTAATCCTAATAATAATGGGATAGCAAGTGAATCGCCTGCCATCTCACCACACATACCAGCCCATTTGCCTTCTTTATGAGCAGCATCGATAACCATTTTTACAAGACGTAAAATAGATGGGTTATATGGTTGGTATAAGTATGATACTTGTTCGTTCATTCGGTCTGCAGCCATTGTGTATTGGATTAAATCATTTGTTCCGATAGAGAAGAAGTCAACTTCTTTCGCGAATTGATCTGCTAATACCGCTGAAGCTGGGATTTCAACCATCATACCAACTTCAATAGAATCAGAAACAGTAGTACCCGCTTCTACAAGTTTTGCTTTCTCTTCTAATAAAATCGCTTTCGCTTGACGGAACTCATCAAGAGTTGCAATCATTGGGAACATAATTTTTAAGTTACCGTATACGCTAGCACGAAGTAATGCACGAAGTTGTGTACGGAACACATCTTGCTCATCAAGACATAAGCGAATTGCACGGTATCCTAAGAATGGGTTCATTTCTTTTGGTAAATGTAAGTATGGAAGCTCTTTATCTCCACCGATGTCAAGTGTACGAACAACAACTGGTTGACCTTCTTTTACACCTTCAAGAACTGCTTTATACGCTTCGAACTGCTCTTCTTCTGTTGGAAGATTGTCACGGCCCATGTATAAGAATTCTGTACGGTATAAACCAACGCCTTCTCCACCATTATCGATAATACCTTGTACATCATTTGGTGTTCCGATATTTGCAACAAGCTCAACGTGATGTCCGTCACTTGTTACAGTAGCTTGGTCTTTTAATTTTGCCCATACAGCTTTTTGCTCTTCAAATTTCGCTTTCTTTTCTTCAAACGAACGAAGAGTTTCTTCTGATGGGTTTACAATTACTTCTCCATCTAAACCGTCAATGATAACGATATCGCCGTTTTGGATTTTTTCCATAACAACTTTCGCACCAACAACAGCTGGAATTTCCATAGAACGAGCCATAATTGCAGAGTGAGATGTACGTCCACCGATATCAGTAGTGAAACCTTTTGCATACTTACGGTTTAACTGAGCTGTATCAGATGGCGTTAAATCTTCAGCAATGATGATTACTTCTTCAGAAATTGTACCAGGATTTGAGAAGTTAATTCCTAGTAAATGTGCAAGAACGCGTTTTGTTACGTCACGAATGTCCGCAGCACGTTCTTTCATATATTCGTTATCCATGTTTTCAAACATAGAAATAAACATTGATGCAACTTCATCCATTGCAAATTCAGCATTTACTTTTTCGCTATTTACTTTGTCTTTTACTGGGTTTACTAGTTCTGGATCATTTAACACTAATAAATGTGCTTCAAAGATCGCAGCTTTGTCAGCACCTAGCTCAGCAAATGCGTGGTCCTTAATAGCTTCTAATTCAGTTTTTGCTTTCTCAAGCGCAGCGTCTAAGCGTGCAATTTCTGCAGCTTCATTTGTAATTGATTTCTTTTCGATGTTAAATTCAGGATTTTCAAGTCTGAAAGCCTTTGCAATAGCAATCCCACTTGATGCAGCGATCCCTTGAATGTTAAGAGTCATTATTCTCCTAATCCTTCGTTTTTCATAGTTTCTTCGATAGCTGCTAGTGCTTGAGCTGCATCATCACCATTTGCAGTGATTTTAATTTCTGCGTTTTGTTGAATGCCTAAAGACATAACGCCCATGATTGATTTTAAGTTAACGTTCTTTCCGTTATACTCTAAGTTAATGTCAGAACCAAATTTGCTTGCAGTGTTTACAAGTAGAGTTGCTGGACGAGCATGAATTCCTGAGTCGCTAGTTACTTTAAAGATTTTTTCCATGATAATTTATCTCCTTTAAATTACAGTTTTTTTTAGTTGTATAGACGTGAGTACTACATCATCTATTGTATATAATAGGCGATGTTCGGTCAACCACATCGCCTATTATAATTATAAACATTTTGCGTCAAATTCCTACTGAATGTCAATAATAGCGGTTTCGCCCTTCTTAACATTTCCATCTTTTTTCAATTCGACTTGTTGCCCTTGTTGTAAATTTGTAAATACAATTGGTGTAATGATAGATGGTGCATTTTCTTTTACAAATGCAAGATCTACTTTTAATAATGGTTGGCCTTGCTTCACTTTATCACCTTGTGCGACAAGTGCCTCGAATCCTTCACCATTTAATTTTACAGTATCAATACCAAAGTGGATTAAAATTTCTTTTCCGCCTTCAGATTGAATACCAATCGCATGTTTTGTAGGGAATACATTGACAATTTCACCATTAACTGGAGAAACTACTGTTCCTTCAGTTGGCTCAATTGCAAATCCGTCTCCCATCATTTTTCCTGAGAATACTTGGTCAGGTACTTCTGTAATCGGTAAGATTTTCCCTTCAATTGGTGATACAATTGTTTCATTTTCATCAACTTTTTGAGGAGTTTCTTCCACTTTTACAGGTTCTTCTTTTTCAACATGAGGTGTACGGCCTGACATTATATCATGAATTTGTGATTTTAACGTGTCAGATTTCGGTCCGAAAATAGCTTGAATGTTATTTCCAACTTCAAGTACACCAGCTGCTCCAAGTTCTTTTAAGCGGTCTTTGTTTACATTCTTTTGTTCGTTAACTTGAACACGTAAACGAGTAATACAAGCATCTAAAGAAGCAATGTTTTCTTTACCACCAAGTGCTACTAATACTTCACGAGGAAGTTCGCCTGCTTCTGCTTTTCCTGCACCGTCATTCGCATTTGCCTCTTCACGACCAGGTGTTTTTAGATTCCATTTACGGATTGCAAAGCGGAATCCGAAGTAGTAAATAACTGCTAGTACAAGACCAACAATAATTACCCACCACCATGCTGTACGGCCTGGTAGTACACCGAATAATAGGAAGTCAATTAAACCACCAGAGAATGTCATACCAATTTTAACACCTAAAATTTGCATTGTCATAAATGATAGACCAGCAAATACAGCGTGAATTCCGAATAATACTGGCGCTACGAATAAGAATGAAAATTCAAGTGGCTCTGTAATACCTGTTAAGAAAGATGTTAATGCTGCAGAACCTAAAATACCTGCTGCTAATTTTTTATTTTCTGGACGTGCTTCATGGTACATTGCTAAAGCTGCTGCTGGAAGACCGAACATCATGAACGGATACTTACCAGTTGTAAATGTACCTGCTGTTAATTCTACACCGTCTTTTAACTGTGCCATAAAGATTTTTTGGTCACCGCGGATTAATTCGCCAGCTGCATTTGTATACTGACCGAATTCGAACCAGAACGGTGAATAGAAAATGTGATGTAGTCCAAATGGAATTAATGAACGTTCAATTAAACCGAATATAAATGCTGCGATTGTTCTATTTGCATCAATCATTTGATGTGAGAACGTGTTTAAGCCACCTTGAATGTATGGCCAAACGAAGCACATAATAATACCTACTATTAAAGAGAATGTTGCAGTTGCGATCGGTACGAAACGCTTACCTGCAAAGAAACCTAAGTATGATGGTAATTCAATGTTGAAGTATTTATTATAGCAATATGCCGCTACTATACCGACGATAATACCACCAAATACCCCTGTTTGTAGCGTTGGAATACCTAATACGTTTGCATACGCTGGATCTGTAAATCCAATTTTTACTGGGTCTGCTCCAGAACTTGTTACTTTCACTAGCTTATCTACTTCTAAGAACACACTCATCGTTTTGTTCATAATTAAGTAGCCGACGAATGCTGCTAAACCAGCTACTCCGTCTCCACCAGCTAAACCAATTGCTACCCCAACTGCGAATAATAATGCAAGGTTAGCGAAAATAATATCACCAGATTGTTCCATAATTTTTGCAACCATTACGAACCAATCTGCTTTTAAAGCAGGAATAACATTTGTTAACTGTGGATTTTGAAATGCATTACCAAATCCAAGTAAAATACCTGCCGCCGGTAAAATCGCTACTGGAAGCATTAACGCTTTTCCGACTTTTTGAAGAACACCAAAGATCTTCTTAAACATGGAAACCCTTCCTCTCTTATCTATATTGATACCTTCCGACAAACGCCAAAAAGACATGAGGAAAAAAAGATAGAACGATAGCTATACAAAGGGTAGTATATCCCTTTCTCTAGCTTACATTCCTTACTTTTCTCCACTCATGCCTGATCGAATCAGTAACACGTGTCAAAAATAGGTTTACGTATAAGTTCACTATAATTAAGGCAAACGTTTTCGTTTCACCTTAATGTGTTTGTCGAAATTTGTATAACTTTGCAATAGTTATTATACATAACTATTGTAAGCGATTCAATCATTTTTTTTAACGTTTTCATTTTAGACAAAAATATATGACTTCTTACACATGCTCTGCCTTTACTAAGCGTTGCAAGTGCATCGTTAAATAAATACTTTCCGCTTCATATACAGGTAGTTGCAACTCTTTTTGCATGACCTTAACTAGCTTCCAAGCTACGTTATAGCAAACTGGATACTCCGCCTTTAATAAATCAGCAAAACTTTGCGATTCCTCTACTTTTTCTCCTTTTTTCACCCTCTCAATAGCATATTGAAGATGACGAATAAGGCGTAAATAATGAATGCTCTCTTGATCTAATGTAATTTGTAAGTTTGTCTCAATTAAAGATACAAGTTGTGCAATGAGACGGGAGTTTTGATTAACTGAAGATAAATCAGAATTTGTAAGCGAACTGTAAATGTGAAGTGCAATAAAACCAATTTCTCCTTCTGGCAATGTAATTTGCAAACGAGAATTTAAAAGTTCTACAACACCTTCCGCAATTTCATATTCCTCTGGATAGAGCATTTTTGTTTCAACTAAAAAAGGATTATCAATTGTAAGTCCTTGTTTTAACCTTTTAATCGCAAATGAAATATGATCTGTTAACGCAATATGAATATGTTCATTTAGTGGAGATTTCGCTTTTTCTTGAATGTACAGCATAATATCGTTCATCAATTCAATTAATTTTTCACTAACATGCGGCACTAATAATTTATATTGTTCACGATCACGTTCATTTTTTAAGACAAACATTTTTTCGATTTGTTCTTGCTCCAATACATCTTTCGCTTTTTTCCCAAATCCAATTCCTTTACCAATCACTACTACTTCCTCGTGTTCAGGATGGCTAGCAATGATGACATTATTATTTAAAACTTTTTTAATTTCTAGATAATTATTCATATAACACCACCCTCGTACTTAAATAGCCTACTTTTATGTTACAGAATATTCTTCTTTGTCGTCAATGTAAAACATCTGCCATTTAATAAAAATTCATTTTTTAGACATGTTTATATATGATGCGTATAATGTAAGAGCAACTGTACATAGAAAGGAGATAACAGCATGATTAAAATGTTTGTAAGTGATATCGATGGTACAATGATGCAACACGGAGGTCTTATTGATGAACAAGATGTCGCGGCACTACGCAGCCTTGCCGAGCAAAATGTTATTCTTTGCTTTGCTTCCGGAAGACTTGATAATGAAATTGCAGACTTAATGAAAGCTGTAAATACAAATTTTCATCGCATTAGTGTAAATGGTGTTTTTGTATATACACATGAAAATAAACAACTATTATCTGCAACTTTTGATTCCAGCATACTTCCCGATTTGCTAGCTATGACAAATGAAAATCCTTATTTCCGTTATGTAAGTGATGAGCATAATTATTACATTGAAGAGAAAACACCTTTTATTCAAGAACTTGAACAACAAGTGACTATGACTTCTGTTGAAGAACCAAACTTACTACAGAAGATTGATGATACAATTTTCCCAAATAAAATTTCTGTCGGTGGAACAAAGGAGAGCTTACAACTCCTTCAGAAAAAAATTGATGAAAAATTCCACGGGAAAGTTAGTACTTTCATCTCAGCAGAACAATGTTTAGATGTAATGCCACCGAATGTTAGTAAAGGCTCTGCCATTTCTGTTTTATTAAATGAGTTTCAAATAAAACCTGAGGAAATTGCTTGTATAGGGGATTCTTACAATGATATTCCTATGTTTTCTTTAACTCCTCACAGTTTTGCTATGTCACAAGCAGATGATGCAGTAAAAAAACACGCTCACTATGTAGTAAATCACGTCAAAGATGCTGTTAACCACGTAATTGGTCATAATAAAAATACGACTCATTCCTTATAAGGATGAGTCGTATTTTTATTTCTTTACATGTTAACCATTTTCAATTCCACTGTACTTCACAAACTGAAATATACTATTTGTTACGTGCGATATTCGTAATAAATTTATAACGATCTCCACGATAAATACATTTCACATACTCTAGCGGTATCTCACCTTCTGAATATGACCATTGACGCATTACAAGTACAGGCGCCTTTTTAGGAATATGCAGATGTTCAGCTTCATTTTCCGTAGCAACGGAAGCTTCAATTGACTGAGTAGCGCTAACAAGTTTAAAGCCCAGTTTTTTCTCTAAATGTTCATATAAAGATTGTTGCAATATTTCTTCGTTAATATCTTTTACAAGAGCTGGCGACAAATATGTCGTCTCAAAAGCAATCGGTTCATCATCAGCTAAGCGAATACGCCTCACTTCATAAACCGATTCCCCCTCCTGTATTCTCAACCGGTCTGCTATTTTAGCAGTAGCTGGAACTAGGCGGAAACTAAGTAATTGACTACTTGGGTTCATCCCACGAGAAATCATGTCTTCTGTGAATCCCGTCATTCCTTGCAATTTTTGTTCCACTTTCGGAAGTTGGACAAATGTTCCAATTCCACGCTTCCGATATAAATAGCCTTGTTCCACTAAATTATTAATCGCCTGTCTGATTGTCATACGACTCACTTCGAACTTATCACAAAGTTCATTCTCAGATGGGATTTTATCTCCCGGCTTCCATTCGCCGTCCTCAATTAGCTGTTTCACCCACTCTTGAATCTGATAATAGATCGGAAATGGTGAATACTTGTCGATGTTCATCAGCAATCGCCTCACTGCATAAAGATAGAGCTTCTTGATCTGCAATTACGGTTACATTCGGATGACGTTGTAAAACTGTAGCCGGACACTCTTCACTATATTCACCTTGCAATAATTCTTTAACAGCTTCTGCCTTTTTAGAACCCATAGCAACAAGTAGAACTTGTTTCGCTTTCATAATGCTTCCAATTCCCATTGTAATCGCATGAGTTGGCACATCTTCTTCTTTTTCGAAGAAGCGAAGGTTTGCTTGGCGTGTAGATTCTGTTAATTCAACAATGTTCGTTGGAGAATTAAACGATGTTCCTGGCTCGTTAAATCCGATGTGACCGTTTTCACCGATTCCAAGAATCTGTAGGTCAACTGGGTTAGCAGCTAGAATGCCCTCGTAACGTTTGCACTCTTCCTCTAAATCACTTGCCATCCCGTTTGGTACATAAGTTTGTTTAAATGGAAGATGATCAAACAACTGTTCTTGCATGAAATAGTGATAGCTGTTTTTATCTTCATGTGGTAAATTTACGTACTCATCTAAGTTTACAGTGGTTACACGGCTTGTATCAAGTTTATTTTTTCGCATTTCTGCATAAATACCTAATGGAGAGCTTCCTGTAGCCATTCCTAATGTTGGATTTTCTTTTGTTTTTACAACTTCTTCAATTAATTTATAGCCTGCTTCTGCTAGTTCTTCTGGAGTTTTTACAACAAGAATATTCATTTAATTACTTCCCTTCCTTCATATGAATTCCTAAACGAACCGTATCATATACATGTAAATCTTCATTCATCACAACAAAGTCTGCATCTTTTCCTACCGCTAATGCACCTTTATTATTTAACCCAAACTCTTCTGCTTGGTTAACTGATGTCATCAGTACTGCATCTTCGATTGAACAACCTGTAAATTCAATTACATTTCGGAAAGCTTGATCCATTTTTAGAATACTACCAGCTAACGTTCCATCTTCTAATCGAGCACTACCATCTTTTACATGTACTGGCTGTCCGCCAAGCTCATATAATCCATCTTCAAGACCTTTTGCGCGCATTGCGTCAGTAATAACACTTACTTTTTTCGGTCCTTTTAACTTATATGCTAATTTCACCATATCAGGGTGAATATGAATACCATCTGTAATTACTTCAACCATTACATCTGGATTTAATAACACATGACCAACAACTCCTGGTTCACGGTGATGTAATCCACGCATTTGATTGTATAAATGTGTCGCATGTGTAATCTTTCTATTTTTTAGTTGTGCATCAATTGCATCTGTATGCCCCATTGTGCCAACTACACCAGTTTCAGCAAGATATTGTTCAAACTCTAATGCTCCCTCTTCTTCTGGTGCATATGTTACTAATTTAATTAAATTCCCACTTGCTTCTTGCCATTGTTTAAATTGCTCAATATTTGCAGGAACGATATGTTCAAGTGGTTGTGCACCTGCACGTTTCTTTGAAACATAAGGTCCTTCTAAGTGAATATATTCGAAATGCGCTCCTTTTTCTTTTGCTTCTTTCGCAGCAGTTAGCGCTGCTTCAATTGCCTCTGGAGCTTGTGTCATTGTTGTTGGGAAGTAAGTTGTAACCCCTTCTTTTAACATTTCTTTACCTAGAGTTACTAACCCATCGCTATTTGCATCCATCGCATCAATATCGTATCCACCATGAATATGAACATCGATCATACCTGGAATTACAATCTTCCCTGTAGCATCAAAAACAGTTTCATTTTCTTGTGGTACATATTGAGCCATCAAACCAATTTCTTTAATGGTTTCTGCGTAACGAATAAATCCGTTTTCCACTATTTCTTGACCTGTGTAAATTTTGGCATTGATGACAATTTGCGTTTTCATTTTCATCGATCCTTTCCCATGAAATACCTACTTATTATTATTACCTTATTCGCCTAGTTCCATCTTAATATATGCACGAGTAGTTGTCTATACATTCTAATAAAATTTCCTTTTTATTCAACAAAAAAGGAAATTTCTTACGTCCCTTATAACTATAATATATAATATTCATTTTTCCAAAAAGGGACAGTATCCACCCCTAATATAGAAATCACTTCAACAATGGCATTAACCCACTAGATTCTAACATAACATGTTCACCATCTGTTTCTATTTCTACTGTACGTTTATTAGTTCTATGTACCATTATACCGTGCCTTTTTAAGCGTTTTACTACACTTTGGTGAGGATGTCCATACGGATTACTACTCCCGTAAGACAGAATAGCAAACTGCGGTTCCACTTTTTTTATAAACGTTTCACTTGTTGAAGTATAAGAGCCGTGATGCCCCACTTTTAAAACATCTGCATGTACATCAAATTGTTTTAATATTTCATGTTCTGTCCGTACATCCGCGTCACCCATTAATAAAAAATCCGCTTTTCCATATCGTACCTTCAAAACAATTGAGGATTCATTATTTTCATCTTTTGATTTCCCATTGTTTAATACTTGTATAGAAACATGTGGATCCAGCGGTATATATTGCCCTTCCTTTACTGAAACGAAAGGTATCCCTCTTTTTTTAATATTATTCCGATATGTATGATAAGTAAGAGAACTATATGTTTTTCCGCTATCTAATATAAGCGATACCGGCATTTGCTCTACAATTGGAATTAGCCCCCCTATATGATCCATATCGGGATGCGTACTGACAATTACATCTAAATGATTAATCCCTTTCTCAATTAATTTCTGAATAATAACCTCTCCTGCTTCATAAGGTCCTCCATCAATTAACATTGTTTGTCCGTTTGGCATTATAATAAGTGTTGCATCACCTTGCCCCACTTTTAAAAAGCTCACTTTCATTTTACTAAGATGTTGCCGATGCATATGTAAAGGAGACGTAGTATGAATGGACATCATATACCTTTTAGCTGATGCGCTATTTAAAGAAAAACATAATAAAACAGAAACTAATAATAGAATAATCCGCATACCTCTCATAACTCGTCTCCTTTTTTCATTTAGTATGGCACTGTAAATAATTGATATACAAAAAAGCTTAGCAAAATGCTAAGCTTTTATTTCGATATCTCTTGTAAGGAACCGAAGAATAAATCCGCTTCATTCATTTGTTCATTCTCTTCAGAAAGCGGCGGTAAATCATCTAATGTTTTCAATCCAAATGTGTCCAAAAATTCTTTTGTTGTTCCGTATAAAATAGGACGCCCTGGTCCTTCCGCTCTTCCCATTTCTTTTATAAGTAAATGTGAAACCAACGTTTGTAACGCCTTATCGGTTTTAACTCCTCTAATCTCTTCCATTTCAGTCCTTGTGATTGGTTGACGATATGCAACAATCGCTAACGTTTCGAGAGCAGCTTGTGAGAGCGAAGCAGCTGTTGGTGTATCTATTAATTTTTGATAATATGAAGCATGTTCTTTCTTTGTAGCAAAACGATATACTTTTGCATACTGTACAATTTGCAAACCACGGTTTGCACCTTCACATTCTTGTTGCATTTCTTCTAAAATATTAATTACTTCATTCATTTCAATTTCAAGAACTTTCGCTATTTGTTCTGGATAAATCCCTTCATCACCAGAAACAAATAAAAGGCCTTCAATAATTGACTTTTGTTCTTTCCTATCCATTTCACGAGCTCCTTCCTTCTATTTTCCCATAAAAATACACATCAAAAAACCGAATCACAATCAATGCGTTCGGTTCAATATTTTTTCTCTTGTTCCAAACGATACATTAAAACATAGCATGAGATAAAGTGTTTCTATCCCAATTTCACATACTTGCCCTATGTAGATTTATTAGAGCTTGATACGAAAATTTCATCAAAATTATGTTCTTGCTCAATTATGATTTGTTGATTTTTCATAAGTTCCAGAACTGCTAAAAATGTTACAACCATTATTTCACGTTCATCATCAACAAACAAATCATAAAAACTTTGGCGACCACCCTTTATTTTTAACTGCTTTAAAATATCAGTCATTCGCTGTTCAATTGGTATTTCTTGACGAGTAATACGTGTTGTTACAGGTTTTTTTGCCTTTTTACGG
Source organism: Bacillus sp. FSL K6-1218 (assembly GCF_038006445.1). Classification (NCBI taxonomy): domain Bacteria; kingdom Bacillati; phylum Bacillota; class Bacilli; order Caryophanales; family Bacillaceae; genus Bacillus; species Bacillus sp. FSL K6-1218. Next base: position 4,132,899 of record NZ_JBBOVE010000001.1, read on the forward strand.
CGCATTAATTTTTGAAATGCCGCTAGCATATCATATAACGTAACATCAAGAGGCAAGCTTGTCTCTTCTTCTTGTTGCAACGATGTAAAGTCAATTGGTGGACGTGTATATAGCTGTGCTCTTTCTTGTTCTCTTTCTTTTAACTCAGTAGCAACTTGCTTATATTTCTTATATTCAATTAACCTCTCCATCAATTCTTGACGAGGATCATCTATAAAATCATCACCGTTATCAAGTACATCTTCTTCATGTTTCGGCAACAACATTTTACTTTTAATTTGTAATAACGTTGCGGCCATTACTAAATACTCACTTGCAACATCTAATTGAAGTTCTTTCATCGTATGCACATAAGATAAATATTGCTCTGTAATATCTGCTACAGGAATATTATATATATCAATTTCATAACGATGTATTAAATGTAACAATAGATCTAAAGGCCCTTCAAAAGCCTCTACTTTAAAATTATATTGCACAAAGCATCCCACCACATTTTTTCTATAACAACATAAGTATAGAGCATACTCATGTTCTATCCAACCTTTTTAAGAAATTTAATTAAAAATAGACCGATGCCTATGTCATCATGCCCACCACTTCATATGATAACAGTGTAGTAAGAACAATGTAGGAGGTCAAAAAACTATGGGTCACGTTGATTGTGGTTTTAGCGGTGGGTTCGCATTACTTGTTGTACTGTTTATTTTACTAATTATTGTAGGAGCAGCTTGCTTCTGCTAATATGAACAATAACGGCTAGGGGGAAATCTCCTAGTCGTTTATTGTTCATATTTCTATGATACACTTATATGTATAACCGTTAGATAGGGGCGAGAACACATGTATCCTACCGAATACATACAATTTTTAATTCATTTCCAAGGAGATTACGACTATTTTGAATGCCACGAAATACTAGAAGAGTACTGGAAGACAAAACCACGAGGAAATCGTGATCATTACTTAGTTGGTCTCATTCAAATTGCAGTTTCTTTATACCACCAAAGACGTGCTAACTGGAATGGTTCCACAAAAATGATGAAAAGCGCAATCACAATTTTAGAAAAAAGCGGTGTGTCTTTACAACGTTTAGGAATTAATCAAGTACAACTTCTTTCCTTGCTCAATGAAAGATTGCAATCTATCCATAAAAAAGAACGTTTTGTACCTTTATTTTTACCCTTATCAGATTCATCGTTAGAGAAGCAGTGCATAGAGTTATGTCAAAAACAAAACCTCCCTTGGAAAGACTTGAATGCTATCCCGGGTGAATATATTATAAACAAGCACACTTTGCGTGATCGCACAGAAGTCATTACTGAACGAAACGAACAATTACAAAAAAGAAAGCAGAGATAATAAACTACTTATCTCTGCTTTCACGAATGTATATTTTGTTCTAGCCCTTTACATTTTTCGCAAAAATTTGCCGTTTGCTCATTTCCGCAAATTGTAAACTCAAGAAATTTATTCTTTAACTCTTGAACCATCTTCGTTCCAATCCCCACATGACGGTGAGACGGATTCACACTCAAATGCTGAATTTCTAATACTTGATTCTCTTTTTTTACAATCCCCATTATTCCAACAAAATCTTCATTCTCTTTCCACAAATACAATTGCCAATCATCTTTTGCTTCATATTCTTTCATTGTCAATTGTAATGTTTTCACATCTTTTTCAGTTGGCATAAACGAAAGAAGCCCCATTGCAATTTTTTCATAACTTTTTTTAAAACGAATTAACATAACCCTTATCCCTTCTTACAAAAGTTACAAACTAGTAATCCCCTCAATCACTCTTTTCATATCATATTCATTTTACAATATTTTCAACAGAGTGAGAAGAGCCTAAAACAACTTGATAATCATACAAAGCGAAAAGAAGAAAGTCAAATCTATGTTTCAGCACTATTCCTTTAATAAATAGAGTAAAAAAGAAAATTTTATACGGAATGGAAAAAAACATATCATTCAACATCACTTCATTAATAGTTACCCTAAAGTAGCACTATTCTAGCAAAATTAATATAACAAAAAATATTTGTTGAAACATATAATGTAATGTATTCTATGTAATTTGTTAAAGGTTTGTTCTCACAAGCAATATATTTTAGCAACAATACTACTTGTATGATGAGCTGCAGAAGAAGTACCCCGTCCCATTTAAAAGTAAAAAAAGAGAGCAAAAGCTCTCTTTTTCCTTACCTTACTCTTCCCAAACTTTAACTTCTTTCATTACATCGCCTTGACGCATTTTTAATACTGTTTCAATACCGCTTGTTGCTTTACCGAATACAGTATGAACACCATCTAAATGCGGCTGTGGCTCATGAACGATAAAGAATTGGCTACCGCCTGTGTTACGACCAGCGTGAGCCATAGAAAGTGATCCTACAAGGTGTCTATGAGGGTTTCCATCAGTTTCACATGGAATAGAGTAACCTGGGCCACCTGCACCTGTACCTGTTGGGTCTCCACCTTGGCTTACGAAACCAGGAATAACACGGTGGAATGTAACACCGTCATAAAATCCTTGCTCTGCTAATTTTTTAAAGTTTTCTACTGTTTTCGGTGCTTCTTCTGGGAAAAATTCCAAGTCGATTTTTTCACCGTTTTCCATTAATATGTATCCTAAAGTTTTCATACGTATATGTCTCCTTTCAACTATCTCAGCACTATATTACCACATTCATGACTAGAAACAAAAAGAATCCGACAATCTAGATACTTCTTTTTTGAAATGTGGAAAAAGCTAGGTGACAAATAAGAAATATATACTATAATAACTTTGTTGCCCGAAAATTTTAGAAAGAGAAAGGGAGCGATTTTTCGTGAAAACGAAATTACTAGCTCTGCTATTAGCTGTAACGGTATTTATGATGCCAACAGCTTCATTTGCAGACATCATCGAGGGAGAATCAATTGTTACATTAGGAGAGAACTTATCTGAACAACAAAAACAAGATCTGTTAAAAGAAATGAAAGCACCGAAAGATGCTACAATTATTACTGTATCTAATGCGGAAGAACATAAATTTCTAGAAGGCATTGTTCCAAAAGCACAAATTGGTACGAGAGCAATTTCTTCTTCTATGATTACATACACAAAACCAGGATCTGGTCTTATTGTACGATCAAAGAATATTAACTGGGTAACAGATGCAATGTACACTAACGCTTTGATTACAGCAGGTGTAAAAGATGCAGAAATTCAAATTACTGCACCTTTTAAAGTTTCAGGAACTGCAGCTTTAACTGGATTAATGAAAGCATACGAAACTGCGTCCAATAAACAAATTCCTGAAGAAGTAAAAAAAGTAGCGAATGAAGAAATGGTACAAACAGCCCAGCTTGGTGATAAAATTGGTGAAGAAAAAGCAGTTCAACTTGTTGCAAAAATTAAAGAAGAAATTGCAAAAGAACAGCCAAAAACAACAGAAGATTTACGTTCATTAATTAAAAAAATTGCTGATCAATTAGGCATTACATTAACAGATGAACAGTTAGATAACTTAGTATCGTTATTTGATAAAATGAAGAATCTTAATATCGATTGGAATCAAGTTGGTAGTCAATTAAACAAAGCAAAAGAACACGTTTCTGCCTTTTTAGGATCTGAAGAAGGACAAAGTTTTCTAGATAAAGTGAAAGATTTCTTCTCAAGTATCATTGATTTTGTTAAATCTTTATTCAAGTAAAAAAGAAGCCCGCCAGTGACGGGCTTCTTTTTTATACAAGTAACGGTAATTTCATAACAGCCTCTTCAACCGAACGCACTATATGATTTGCTTTCTCCTTTACATATGGATGGGCATGATGAAGAGTAAATGAATGCGGGGTTACTTCAAACATAGAAATATCATTGAAAGAATCTCCAATACAAGCAACTTCATTTGCTTCAATTTGCAAATGGTCCATTAGTCGCTTTAGAGCACTCCCCTTACTCACGCCCCTTGGCATAATATCAACATAGCGTTTACCTGATATAAAAACTTCCGCTTCGCCTTGAAACGTATCTCGTAGCTCTTGATCTAGCGTCACAATTTTCTCTTCTTCACCAAAAACAAACAATTTTGCAGGGTGTACAGTCTTACCAAACTCTTCTTCTAACGCTTCAATTTCAGCGATATGCACGCCCATATACGCTTCAAAATTATGGTGATGTTCATTTTTCCTTTTTGTATATCGCTGCTCATTTGCACAAACAATATCCGCTAGTCCTTTTTTATGTATATATCGATATATTTCCTGGGCAGCCGCATTTTCAAAACTCGATTCATGAAATAAATTCCCATCCGGAAATAACATTGTCGCTCCATTTAAGCCAGTTGTGTAATATGGGAATGAAAACCTTTTTACAACTTCATCAATTCTGTGTGTAAAGCGGCCAGAGGCAAAACAAATATTTGTCCCTTTCTCAGCTAACCAACACAGCGCACGTTCATCTTCTTTTTGCATATGATTCACATCGTAAACGAGCGTGTCATCTAAATCACTTACAAATAATTTAATCATGTCCTCTTCCCCTTCCATACACAATATCTACTCTAAGTGTACACAAAAAATGTTTGATTTTTGTTAAAAAACAATAAATTTTTACTAAAAAAAATAAACGGGTACATAATCCCGTTTATTTTTGTCTTTTTACATTTTGAGGTCTTACTATACTTGGTCGTACTTTTAAACTAGACATTGTTGGACGGAGTAAAATTTTTGTTAATGCGCCCCAATCAAATGGTAAAAACGGCCATAAATAAGGTGTTTGTAAACTTTTTATAGACGTTAAAAATAAAATTAATATCGTCATACCAATTACAAATCCCATCTCATGGAAGAGACCTGTTAAAATAATAACAAACAATTTCCCAACCTTATTTCCAAGTCCCAATTCATAACTCGGTGTTGCATATGCACCAATCATTGAAACCGCTACATACAAAATTACTTCTGGCACAAACAAACCTACATCAATTGCAATTTGCCCAATTAATATAGCGGAAATCAACCCTGCTGCAGACGATAGCGGCGTTGGAGTATGAATGGCTGCCATCCTTAAAAACTCAAGTCCGACCTCTGCCATTAACACCTGTAATAAAATTGGTAAATGTGTCATCTTAGTCGGTCCAATAAAAGCAAGATTTGGTGGCAAAAGAGTTGGATCAAATACAAACACTAACCAAAATGGTAATAAAAATAACGAGAATATAACACCTAAAAAGCGCACCCAGCGTAAAAATGTACCGACAGCTGGATTTTGTCTAAACTCTTCTGCATGCTGTAAATGATGAAAATATGTTGTCGGTGTAATCATAGCACTTGGTGATGTGTCAACGAGTACTAACACATGCCCTTCTAGTAGATGATTTGCTGCTACATCTGGCCTTTCTGTATATCGAATAAGTGGGAATGGGTTATAGCTTTGCTTTACAACAAATTCTTCTACTGTTTTATCCGCCATCGTAATTCCATCTACATCGATGTTATTTAATTCTTGTTTTATAATCTTTACTAAGTCTGGGTTTGCAACATCTTGAACGTATGTAATACAAATATCCGTTTGTGATCTATCTCCTACTCGAATAATTTCATTTCGAAGACGTGGATCTCGAATTCTTCTACGAATTAATGCTGTATTTACAACGATATTTTCAACAAATCCATCTCTCGCGCCGCGTACTACCTTTTCGGTATCTGGTTCTGTCGGTGTTCGCCCTGGATAACTACGAACATCGATCGCGAACGCTTCCGTTTCACCTTCCACAAATATCACAATGAGTCCTGATAATACTTGGAGCATTACCTCATCCATCGTTTTCACTTTGCTTACTTGTTGATGGATTAAGCGATTCTCTAAAAGCTTCACTGTATCTTCTTCTACATCCCTTATCTCATTTGTATCCACCGCTTCTTCTAAAATAGGGATAATATAATTTGTATCACAAAGTCCGTTTACAAATAACACACCAATTTCTTTATTCAAAATTTGAAATTTACGAATGCCAACATCGTATGTAACGCCTAGTCCAACTGTCTGCTTTAAATAATTTTCATTGTCACTTATGAAAGTTGATATAGGGATATCCACTTTTTTAGGCTTCGTCATAAAAACCACTCCTTTCCAAAATTAATTGAATCGCTTTTCTAGTAATAGGTGACCCTCTCTCCCATTCATCATTCCCGCACATTTTACCAATATCACCAACTCCAACAATGACAGGAACATTTAAATCGTCTAAGCAATATATTGTATCTCCACTAATCCTGCCAATTTCACCATCTGGAAGTCCAAATTTATCAACACCGTATTCGGTTAAATTCCCATTCCGATCTACACTTACATCTACACGTGCCCATTCCCAACGATGCGTATTAGACGCTACTGCTAAAATTCCGAGCACATCAATTTGTTTATGGGTAGCCACATATTTTAAAGCCTTCTCACCAGATCCTTCTCCAATAAATCCACTGTCATCAAACATGACAAATACAGGGTCATATGGCGTTTGCATAATAAGCTCAACAACTTTTTTCCCTGTCAATTTGGTTGGATTACTTTGTGATGCTGAAATACACCTTCCCCCAAATTCCTTTGTTAAAAGCTCAATTGTCCGCTTTGCATATTCATCTCCATCTGTGACCAAAACAACCCTTCGTCTCATTTGATTTATCCTTTCGGTTTACATATAAGTGCTATAAAAAACGAAAACAATATCGCTGCGGAAATGCCCGCAGATGTTAAACTAAACATGCCAATACCAATTCCTAAATATCCATGTTTTTCTGCTGCATGCATTGCTCCGTGCAATAGTGAATGTCCAAAACTTGTAATAGGGACTGTTGCTCCAGCACCTGCAAACTTTATTAGTTTATCGTACAATCCAAATCCATCTAAAATTGCTCCGATGACTACAAAAGTTGCCATTAAATGAGCTGGTGTTAACTTTGCGAAATCTAACAATAGCTGCCCAATTACACAAATAGCTCCACCTACAAGAAATGCATATATAAAATCCACAATTCACTCTCCTTTAACTCTTTCAAATACGACACCATGTGCAATTGTTGGAATCGTTTCTTTCTGTTGCATCATCATCGGGCTTAATAATGCGCCAGTGGCAACGACAAAAATTCGTTGTAAATTCCCTTTTTGCATCTCGTGTAATAAATGGCCATATGTGACAACTGCTGAACAAGCGCAACCACTACCACCTGCAAACACTTCTTCTTGACTTGATTCATAAATCATCAATCCGCAATCATTGTATATATGCCCAAGATCGTAACCTTCCTCAAGTAAAAGTTGTTTTGCAATCGGCGTCCCAACAGCTGATAAATCACCCGTAACAATCAAATCATAATCATCGGCACTTCTTCTTAAATCTTCAAAATGCTGTTGAATTGTATGAGCTGCTGCTGGAGCCATCGCTGCCCCCATATCCAAAGGATTTGTGATTCCTAAATCTTGCACTTTTCCGATTGTAGCCGCCGTAATTTTAATTGCACTTTTTTCATTGCTAATTAATATAGATCCTGCACCAGTCACAGTTGAATTTGCTGTCCCTGGCTTTTGCCCACCATACTCTGTTGGATAGCGAAATTGTCTTTCAGCCGTTGCATTATGACTACTTACTGTAGCTAAGACACGATTTGCAAATCCACCGTCTATAAAAGCTGAGCCAACTGCTAAAGTCTCCATAGACGTCGCACAAGCGCTAAACATTCCTAAAAAAGGAATGCCCCACTTACGCGCAACATAATTTGCTGTCACTGTTTGATTTAATAAATCTCCCGCTAAAAAGAAATCAATTTGCGATGTTTTTATATTCCCTTTTTGCACTGCTTGTTGAATTGAGTCTGACATTAATCTTCGTTCGGCGAGCTCCCAATTTTCCTCTCCACAATGCAAGTCATCGTATGAAATATCAAAATCTTTTCCAAGAGGGCCCTCAGCTTCTTTCGGACCGACAGCAGTACCCGTTGCATTCACATATATATCATTTTGAAATACCCACGTTTGTTTTCCGGTTAACCTCATACTAGCCCCTCCTTTAAGACATAAAAACTTTAAAGGTATACCTTATTAACCCAATGATATATGCACCAACAACCCCAAATACAATTACACTTCCTGCCAGTTTAAACATATTTGTAGCAATCCCTAGAACAACCCCTTCGCTCTTATGCTCTAAGGCAGCACTCGCCATAGAATTTGCAAATCCTGTCACCGGTACCGCTGATCCTGCTCCAGCAAATTGACCGATTTTATCATATACACCACACCCTGTTAAAATCGCGGATAATAAAACAAGAGTTGCAACAGTGGGGTTTCCTGCCTCTTGTTCACTGAAGTGAAAATAATGTATATAAAATTTCATCAATACTTCTCCAACTGTACAAATGAGTCCACCTACAAGAAATGCTTTGATACAATTTAGTAAATAGTTTGGCTTTGGATGATACTCCTTCACTTTATTTATGTAATCATCCTTCAATTTCTGACTTGTCATTTATATACTGCCTCCTACTTTACGAAATAAATCCAGTGAAACAACGAGCCTATTACTTTCCCAAGTACAAGAGCAACGAGTAAAACAACAATCTTCCCCTCTACCCCTACTCGTTTCGCTAAAATAGGTAGAACATTTAACACCTCTGTTAATGCTGCAGCAAGCATTCCAATGAACGTGCCACAAAATATCCCTAATATAACGAGCCAATATTGCGACGTTTGAAATGTAATGTTTTTCAAACTGCACCAAGCCCCTGTTAAAGTACCTGCAATGACTGCCCACTCAAAATATTGAATATGCTTTCCACTTCTCGTTAATTGGGCTAAACGGGGGATTATACCAAGTACAGCTAAAAATGCGACATATCCGCTACCTACCGCAATCCCTCCAGCTAAACCAATTAAAATAACAAATCCAGACTCAATCATCGGTAAGTTGTTTCATATTATCCTTGTTTTCATTAACGATTACATATTGATCAAGTGACTGTTGGTATTGAAACATCTCAACTTCTAGCGGACTTGGCTCTTCATTAATTCGCTTTTGAAATACATGATTAAAGAATAAAACCATCCCTAAGCCAAGACCTAAAGAATAAGGAATTTGAAATAAAAGTGGTTGCGCATTAAATTCTCCAGTAATCATGTAATATAACCGTTGATGTACTTGTTGCATACTTACATCTTCATGGAAATAAATGATCGCAAGGGCCGCTCCAATGAAAAGTAACAGCCATACAAGCCCGAAAAAAACTGGATGCGCCTTCTTTTTTTCGTATATAATTTCAACAAGAGTTTGTCCAGAACCGAGTAAATTAATTTGTACATGAGATGCTTTCTGTTGAATAATCTCAATTACTTTCATAACATCAATTACAACATGCGTCTTATCATGCGCTGTTATTTTGTAAACTATCTCATTTTGTAACAACTCAACTACGGAAGAATCTCCGGCAAGTTGAGCAACATCGCCCAGCTTTACTTCATAAGTAGGAGAAACTTTTAAACGATTGCGCATTTTAATATAAATCGTTTGTTCCAACTTTCATTCACCCCTTCACTCTTCCTCGTAGTTGTAGTATGGTTATTGAATTTTTTTCTAATACAATTTTTTCATAAAAAAACATCCGCACCATTTCGGTACAGATGTTTTTTACTTATGCCTTTTTCTTAAATAAGTTTGCAATACTTAATGCAAGCCCTCCCCAAATGACTACTATTCCAATAACCATCATCATAATTGCTGATCCACTCATTATGAAACACCTCGATCTTTCCATTCTTTTTCAAGCTTGGCAGAATCCGAATGTATTTGTGCATTCCATTTCTTTAGACTAATAATTAGCGCAACGATAAGGAAGGCTGCTGCTATCGACCAACCATACGTTACAACAAACTCAGTCGGATAATCTCCATAATTCTTTTTAATGTTTTGGATTGTACCATCAATTAGCATATACCCTAACATAAGCGGAGTAATAACGAGTAAACTTACTCTCCAAAACGTTCCTAATTTAATATCAGATACAAAGTTTGCATGATTTTGATAAACTGGTAAACGACGTAAAATGAGCCCTATCGTCACTACTTCCGCAAGTGCAATTGTAATTAATCCGAAATTATTAGCGAAATAGTCGACAACATCTAAGAACATAAGCCCACCACGTGTTGCAAATACAAGAGAAACTAACACGAGAAGGGTTCCCATAATTCCAATGGTTTTTTCCCGACTTAAACTGAATTTTTCAGATACAGCGGCAAAACATACTTCCGCGAGTGAAATAAGTGATGTGATTCCAGCAACCGTTAACGATAAGAAAAATAATACACCAAACAACGGTGACATCGGCAATTCATTAATAATTTGCGGAAATACTACGAACGCAAGCCCAACGCCAGCACTTGCTACTTTATCAACCGGTACTCCCATATTATTCGCCATAAATCCAAGAGCTGCAAAGACCCCAATACCCGCTAATAATTCAAATCCTGAGTTTGCAAATCCAGTAATAAAGGCATTATTTGTTGTATCCGAGTTTTTCGGTAAATAACTAGAATACGTAATCATAATTCCAAATGCTAAAGATAAACTAAAGAATATTTGACCATAAGCAGCAAGCCATACTTTCCCATCAAAAATACGACTCCAATCTGGTTTAAAGAATGCATCTAGTCCTTGCATAGCACCTTCCATCGTCACTGCACGAACGACGATAATAAGGAACATAACAACTAATAAAGGAATAAATATACGGTTAACAACTTCTATTCCTTTTTTAACTCCTTTAAATGCAACGCCAAGCACAATAATCCAAACGAGAGCTAATGGAATTAATACTTCCGGTACAAGTCCTCCAAATTGCCCTGGCTTATCTGCAACATGTAAGTACTCTTTAAATAAAAATGATTGCGTGTCTTTTCCCCATGCTCCAGTAATTGCAAAGTATGTATACGATATAGACCAAGCAATAATCACTGCATAATATGTTGAAACGATAAATGTTACGCACATTTGCCACCATCCAATAAATTCGGCACGCGGGCTAATACGGAAAAATGTAAGTGGTGCTGAGCCACGATGACGATGACCAAGAGCAAACTCAAATGCTAACAATGAAATACCCGTCGTTAATAATGCAAATAAGTACGGTAAAAAGAATGCCCCGCCTCCATTTTCATACGCTGTATAAGGAAAACGCCATATGTTTCCTAATCCAACGGCAGATCCGACCGCTGCAAAAATAAATCCAGCTCTCGTTCCCCATTGTTGCCTCGTTTCCATATTTCCTTCCCCCTTTATGACAAGTTCATACTTGGATTATATTTTAAATTGACTAAATTATCAATAAATTCTGTTAATTTTTGCGAAAATTAACATCTCTCTCCTATTAACGGCATAAAAAAATCGAATAGACAATTATTCGTCTATTCGATCTTTCATCTGTTTTAATATTTTCTTTTCAAGTCTTGAAACTTGTACTTGCGAAATGCCTATGCGCTCTGCTACTTCTGACTGTGTTTGATCTTTATAGTAACGCAAGTATACAATTAAGCGCTCTCGTTCATCTAGTTCTCTAATCGCTTCTTTTAAAGCAATTTTATCGAACCATTTCGTTTCAGATTGATCTGCAATTTGATCTAAAATAGTGATTGGATCTCCATCGTTTTCATATACAGTTTCATGTATAGACGAAGGGGCCCGGCTCGCTTCTTGTGCTAGAACAACTTCCTCTGGCGTTAGTTCTAGTGCCTCTGCCACTTCATTAATCGTTGGAGCCCTTCCGAATTCTTTCGAAAGCTCATCTCTCATCTTTCGAATTTTGTTTCCTGTTTCTTTTAAAGACCTACTAACTTTCACTGATCCATCATCACGTAAGAAACGTTGTATTTCACCAATAATCATTGGAACTGCATATGTTGAAAATTTCACGTCGAAAGATAAATCAAATTTATCTACCGATTTCAAGAGCCCAATACATCCAATTTGAAATAGATCGTCTGGTTCGTATCCTCGATTAAGAAACCGCTGTACAACCGACCAAACGAGGCGCATATTACTTTGAACGATTGTATCTCTCGCTTGTTGATCTCCATCTTGACTTTTTTGAATTAACGCTTTTAGCTCGTGGTCCTTTAACTGAGGTTTCTTCTTCTCATTTTTGACCTCTATGTCCATAGGCTATTCTCCTTAATTGCATAGAGCGTTACTATTTGATAAGTATTTTGTCAAATGGATTGTTGTCCCGAAAGATTCGTTTGAAATAACTTCTACTTCATCCATAAAATTTTCCATGATAGTAAATCCCATTCCGGAACGCTCTAATTCAGGTTTAGTTGTAAAAAGGGGTTGTCTCGCTTCATCTAAGTTAAAAATTCCAATCCCTTCATCTCGAATCGTGAGTTTCACCATTGCTTCTTCCAAAATTACAGAAATATAAACAATACCTTCTGCATTTCCTTCATACCCATGAATAATTGCATTTGTAACCGCTTCTGACACAACTGTTTTAATCTCCGTTAATTCTTCCATCGTTGGATCTAGTTGTGCAATGAAAGCCGCCACTGTAACGCGAGCGAACGATTCATTTTGACTTAATGCTGAAAATTGAAGGTTCATTTCATTTCTCACCTATGCCACCCCCAACGTCGCGAGCGCGTGCGCTTCACTTTCTTCTAAGCGAACAATTTTGAATAAGCCCGACATTTCAAATAAACGCTTAACAGGCGGTGAAATTGCACAAACAACCATTTCTCCACCTAATCCCTTTACGTGTTTATATCGGCCTAATATAACACCTAGACCAGAACTATCCATAAACGATAAGTTCTCTAGGCTCAAAACAATATGATGAACACCATGTGTCTCAATCATATCTGTTACTTTCGTTCGCAACTCTTCAGCCGTATGATGATCTAATTCACCCGCTAGTCTCACACATAGGACGTCACGTTTTACTTCTAATTGCATGGAAAGACTCACACGATTTCCTCCTTATGCTCAAACTTTACTCATTCGCATACATAAAGATTTTCGTGATACAAAATAAGAATCCTCCCTGCTGACAAAAGAAGAACTATTTCGTCATAAAGTGAAACCTTTCAGCATTATTCACCTACATACGAATAGAAAAGCGGCAAAATATTTGCCGCTATTTTGATGTTGAAAACATCCCAAAACTTCTTTTAAATAACTCCCACCAGCTCGCTGCAGCAACATCTTCTTTTGCTACAATTGTTTGTTTTAATAAAACATCCTTATCTTTTTTAATAACAAGTGTACCAAGCGCGTCACCTTTTTTAATCGGTGCTTTTACTTTCTTTTCAGCAATTACTTCTTGTTTTACCTTGTCCATATTCTCGCCCTTCTTCATAAGAAGAGAAACATTATCTGATGCAACTAAATCTACTTTTTCTTTTTTCCCTTTCCCTACTTGAACTGTCTTAATTTTTTCGCCGCGCGTATACAATTTCTTTGTCATATATTGACCAAATGCGTAGTCAAGAAGCTTCGTCACTTGGTTGTTCCGTTCTTTTGATGTTGGTGCTCCCATGACAACTGAAATGATACGCATGCCATTTTTTTCAGCCGATGCTGTTAAACAATATTTCGCTTCTGTCGTAAAACCTGTTTTTACTCCATCTACGCCAGGATAAAAACGTACTAGCTTATTCGTATTAACGAGCCAAAACTTTTTATCCGTATCTTCACGTAAATAATCTTCGTACTTACCTGTGTATTTACGAATAAGTGGATACTTCATCAATTCTCTTGCCATTATAGCCATATCATTTGCTGTCGAATAATGGTCTTTGGCCGGAAGACCTGTTGGGTTTTGAAAATGTGTATTTTTCAGCCCTAGATCTTTCGCCTTTTTGTTCATCATATTTACAAATCCTTCTTCTGAACCTGCGATATGCTCGGCTACTGCAACAGATGCGTCATTTCCAGATGCAATTGCAATACCCTTTAACATCTCATTTACAGTCATCTCTTCCCCAGGTTCTAAAAAGATTTGCGATCCACCCATTGAAGCTGCATGTTCGCTCGCTCTAACTTTATCGGTCAGTTTTAGTTTTCCTTTTTCAACTTGTTCCATAATTAAAAGCATTGTCATAATCTTTGTCATACTAGCAGGTGGTAATTTTTCATTTGGATTTTTATCAAATAAAACTTTACCTGTATCTTGCTCAATTACGATTGCTGACGACGCTTGTTCCGCTAACTTCGGCGTTGTTTCTTCTGTTTTCTCCTGCTTCGTTTTCTCAGATTGTGCAAAACTCACTGAAGTTCCAGAAAGCAATAACATGAAACAAACAAGTATTCCAAAAACTCGCTTCATGACTAACCCTCCATTCTATATCAGACCTATTTTTTCCAATTTATCTTTTTTTAATACCAAATTTTTCTAACATTTTCAGTTGACAAATACATTCGTCCCCTATATTGTATTAAGTGTATTACACATAGTAGTACACTTAATACATATAAGGAAGGAGACATTGCTCTTGCATATTCAACTTGATCCAAGAAGCAACACTCCGATATGGGAACAAATTGTTCAAAATATAAAAGAACTCGTATTGAAGAACATGTTAGCTCCAAGTGACAAACTTCCTTCTGTACGCGAACTCGCTTCTTTACTCGTTATAAATCCAAATACAGTGAGTAAAGCGTATCAAGAGTTAGAGCGACAAGGGATTATTGAAACATTACGAGGGAAAGGAACATTTGTATCCCAATCGATTACCCCAACATTAGACGAAAGGAAAATCGCTATGGTTGAAAAGCAATTTCATCAATTACTATTAGAAGCCTCTTATCTTGGTGTTACGAAAGATAAAATTCATGATTGGATAGATTCATACTATAAAGAGATTGGAGGAAATACAGATGCTGAAAGTGACAAGCTTGAAGAAAACAATTGATAATCAAACGATTTTAGACGATGTTTCTTTCACATTGCAAAGAGGGAGTATCATCGGATTACTCGGAAGAAACGGTGCGGGGAAAACAACTTTATTGCGAACGATGGTCGGTATTTTAGACCCTGATGCAGGGACCGTTACATATGAAGATACAAACATTCATCAGTGTCCTGAAATAAAGCAAAAAATCGTATATGTTCCTGATTCTACCAATATACTGAACGGCTATACGATAAAAGAAATTGTAAATTTTTATAAAGAAGTTTATGCCGCATTTGATGAAACACATTTCTATGAATTGTTAGAACGTTTTAACTTACCAAACAAACGAATTCGTAGCTATTCAAAAGGAATGAAAGCACTGCTCGCCATCATTTTAGCTGTTTCTACAAAAGCAGAATATATCATTTTAGATGAACCGACAAATGGACTTGATCCTATCGTGAAAAGGCAAATTTTACAGTTTCTCGTTGGAGAAGTTGCAGAAAAAGAGATTACCATTTTCATCTCAACTCATCATTTAGATGAAGTGGAACAAATTGCAGATACAATCATTATGTTAAAAGGACATACTGTAGCATCTATTACGTCACTAGACGATGCAAAATCACAATTTGCTAAAATACAAGTTGCTTACGAACGTTCATTGCCTCAAAAACTAGAAAACTTAAGCAATATTAAAATATTAAATCAAACAGGAAAAGTATATACAATCTTAATTGAGGGAAATGTGGCAGCTACATTGGAAAAGTTTCATAAAGAACAGCCACTGCTCATTGAGGAATTAGCCATGTCGCTCGAAGATATTTTTATCACAACGTTTGAGGAGGATTCGCATGTTTCATAAAGCTTTATGGATAAGGCAATGGAAGCAAGGAAAATATATAATTCTATTATTTTGGTTAATTAGTTTATATCAACTACCTTATAAATATTATCAAGAAGCGCAAATGCAACTAAAACAATCAAAAATGAAGTTTGATGACTATGCATATTACTACTCCTACTATTTTCACGCATCTGATGGTGCCGTCCTCTTTCAAGGAGTTACTCTTATTGCACTTGCTTGTCTTTTAATCGGATGGGAACGTAACAATCAATCAACTGATTTTCTATTCTCGATGCCTTTTAAACGAAAAGATATTTTTTTAACAAAATGGTGGCTTGGTGTTTTGAATATTATTACAGTGCAAATTGTTTGCTGGATTAGCATGTACGGAATAAAGAACATGTCGTTTCACAATGAGCATCAACTCTTTACTCCGTTCTATAGTTACTTTCTATATGCTACGGTTGTACTTATCGCTATTTATACATTCACCTTATTTATCGGAACCATTACTGGACATATATTCTCTCAAAGTAGTTTAACTATCATTCTATTATTTTTACCATACGGTTTTGGATTGTTAATTTCCGGATTCATTTATTCCCATACACAATGGTCTTTAGATGCAATAGGAGAAATAGAGCAACGTACTCATGAGTACTTACAACATATAGATATCATTTCACCATTAGAATCTTTTTCTATTACTTATGATTACCACCCGATAGAAACATTTGATGACTATGGCAATAAACTTTCTAGTGTACCACAGGACAATCCAATGGAACGTACTTCTGTACCTTCTCCTTGGACACTATTAAC
Source organism: Bacillus sp. FSL K6-1218 (assembly GCF_038006445.1). Lineage (NCBI taxonomy): Bacteria > Bacillati > Bacillota > Bacilli > Caryophanales > Bacillaceae > Bacillus > Bacillus sp. FSL K6-1218. The sequence goes on from NZ_JBBOVE010000001.1 coordinate 4,149,490, forward strand.
ACCATTTGCTTACATCATTATCTTTTTATCAATGGCAACCTTTCTATACACACGTACACCGAACGAACAAAACGGAAAAATACTATTGTTTCCCAACTTGCAAAAATGGTTCATGATTTGCACTGTTCTATGCTTCGGACTGCTTGGCGGTAGAATATTAGGCGGACGAGATGCACTTCTGCCTTATTATGTTGGATTTTTCCTATTCGCTATCATAAGTTACTTCATTTTTACACGTCTATTAAAATTGAAGTTTGCTTTTAGAGGGAAATAAACATACATTAAGGTGATGAATACATGTTTCAAAAAGCATTATAGATGTGAAACTATAAACACGGAACAATGGCATTAATAGAAGCTGACGAAAAAAGTCATACAATGACAAAAGAAAGATGTTATGAATTATTTAACTCTTATATGAACTAAATAAAAAGGCATTGCACAAGAGCAATGCTTTTTATTATATATATCCCTATCTAAATAAGGAGGTTATTTCACATTCTCTCTCCTATCCCCATACACCATCTCTTCTTTCATCCCAAATCCATCACCATTTTGCACAATTTGCTCTGTCGGTGCAACTACACTTTCGGCAATTTTCCATTCCCCACGCTCTTTTACAAATACTTGTAGAAAATAGTTCATACCATCTAATTGATATGCATTTTCTTTTTTCACATTATAGTGAATCGCAATGTAGTACACTTGAATGTTTTCTTTCCCTATTTTTGATACGTATTGCGATAGTCTCGGTATATAAAGTGCTGCTTTCTGAAAAGATAGTTGCTTCGCTTTAACAAGCGATGAACTTATTACATTACGTAATGTGTCCCGATTACGAATATTATCGCTATGGTGGAATAATACTGCGTTTTGCATAGAACGAACCCATAATTTCGAATATAAAACTGTATTATCAGTTTCAATGTACTTCACTTCTTTTCGCACCACTTGGATAGGCGTATCTGCATACGTGAATGTTTGAAAATAGAAAAAACTACCAAATAAAATGGTAAGTGCAGCAATATATTTCATAATCTTTCCTCCGATCTTTTAATTAAAGTATCGGAGTTTCAAAATATTTTTATTCAAAAGAAAAAGGATAGGAATGCTTTCGCTTCCTATCCTCATTTATTATAATACGCGGCCAAATAGTTCTAAGACCATTTCTATTTCTTGGTCGCTCCAACCTTTAAATCTCTCTTTATAATATTCTTTACGCACAGCTTCAAGTTTTTCAGTTACTTCTCTTCCGTGCTCTGTAATTTCTAAGTACACGATACGACGATCTGAATTAGAACGTTTTCTTTCTACTAATCCTTTTCGTACAAGTCGATCTGTAACAGCTGTAATATGACTGGAGGTTACGTTTACTTCACTCGCAATTTGCGAAGCCATCTGTGGACTGTTTAAAAATAACGCACGTAATACAGAAAATTCATTATATGGCATATGTTCTGCAAAACGTGTATTAATATCATTTTGTAATAAACGTATCATTTTTCGAAATGATGCAGATAAATCTAAAATCAGCGTTTCTCTTTTTTCGTTCAATAGCCTCGTCCCTTTTTTATCATATTTACACATATTATAATCTATAAATACCTATATTGTATATGATTTCTTTCCTCAACATTCTCATTTATGTAACTTTTTTCATATAAATTTCTTTTTTGTTCACACATATACATATAAAAAGGATGGTGATGGAAAATGCAGGGTGGAATAAATCCTTATTTACACAACGTACGCACAGCTAATACTGGTAAAGAAGCTACTATTACTGTACAAGGCGAAGGCGTTGTCAAAGCAAAACCAAACGTTGTTATATTAACGCTTGGCATTCGAACTGATAGTAAAAATGTAAAACAAGCGCAGGAAGAAAATGCAGTACAATCAAAACAATTGCTGGATGCACTTAAACAGCTTGGTATTGCCGATAAAGATATAGAAACGATTTCTTATACGATCACTCCTCAATACGAATATGTAAATGATAAAGCATTGCTACAAGGATACCGTGTGGAGCATTTGTATGAAATTACCGTTTTAAATGTACAAAAAGCTGGGGAAGTATATGATATAGCCGTATCAAATGGCGCAAATGTAGCAAAAGGTTTACGTTTCCGAGTATCTCATCCAAATAAATATTATGAGCAAGCTCTCATTCAAGCTCTGCACCAGGCAGTAGAAAAAGCTCGTGCTATTGCGAGTACATATAATCTAAATATTAATCCTGTTCCCCTCTCATTCGTTGAAGAATCTGCCCAATTACCACGGGAGGTTACGTCTTATGCTACTTTACATGCACAAGCAGCCCCGCCCATTCAATCTGGTGAATTAGAAATCATTTCATCCATACGGGCTATTTTTACGTATTTATAACGAATTCTCTTTACAAGTAAACGTTATCATTTTACTTGTTGTAAAAACATGATGTTCTGATATAATAAAGGACGGTGAGCTCTTACAAAAGAGATATCACGGGTGGGAGAGGGATATGAAAAAGAAGGTTTAACATGAAAGGAATACTTGAAAGAACATTTAAATTAGGTTTACACGAAACATCACCAAAACAAGAAGTTTTAGCTGGAGTTACGTCATTTTTCACAATCGTATATATTATGATTGTAAATGCATCCATCTTATCAGATGCTGGCATTCCTCTTGAAGCTGGAATTTTAGCAACTGTTTTTAGTTCATTTGTCGGATGTCTACTCATGGCATTTTGGGCAAATGCACCTGCTATTCTTGTCCCTGGTATGGGTGTAAATGCATTCTTCACGTACACAGCTGTGCATACGCTTGGACTAACTTGGCAAGAAGCATTAGCTGCTGTCTTTATCTCTGGTATTATTTTTGCAATTGCCGCTTTTACACCAATCGCTCGCGTGCTATCAGTATCAATTCCAAAGTCATTAAAGGAAGCGATTACTGTCGGCATTGGATTATTTTTAGCGTTTATCGGATTGCAAAAAGGTGGTTTAGTCGTTTCGAACCCAAATACTGCTGTGGCAATGGGGAAATTAAGTAATCCTGTCGTTCTTGCGACATTACTTACTCTTATCATTGCACTTGTATTATTTATTCGTAACGTACGTGGAAACTTTTTATGGACGATTGCAATAGGAACTGGTATCTCATGGTTATTTGGTCTTGTGGATACGAGTCAAGTGGGAAATAGTTCATTCTCATTCGCTAATTATGGTGATGTGTTTGGAGCTATGTCATTTGGGAAACTTTCTTCCTTACCATTTTGGATTGCAACATTCTCTTTAAGCATGGTGCTTATTTTTGAGAACATGGGACTTCTGCACGGTTTATTAGAAGATGATCGTAAATTCCCACGTGCTTACCAAGCCAATGCAATTTCAGCAATGACATGTGGTCTATTTGGCACAAGCCCTACCGTTTCAACAGTAGAAAGTGCCGCAGGTATTACTGCAGGTGGTAAGACAGGTCTGACGTCTATCGTTACTGGGTTGCTATTCTTTGCATCACTGTTTGCTCTTCCGTTTGTCAAATTAATTCCTGATAGTGCCATTGCACCAATCTTAATTATTATTGGCGGTCTGATGATTACAAGCATTCAACAAATTCCTCTGAACGACTTTTCAGAAGGATTTCCAGCATTCTTAATTATCGTTATGATCCCGCTCACATATAGTATCGCTGATGGCATTGCGTTCGGATTTATTGCTTACCCTATCTTAAAAGTTTCTCTTGGAAAGCGTAAAGAAGTCGCACCATCTATGTATATCATTACATGCTTATTCTTAGCTATGTTTGTATTACATGCTATTGGTTAAGAAAAACCACCGAGGAAATCCTCGGTGGTTTTTTACTTAAACCATCCTTTTTTATAAAACCATGCCATCATTCCGCCGCCAATTAAAGCCATTAGAAGAAGACAAATAAAATAACTATATTGTCCACCAAGCTCTGGCATATGCGTAAAGTTCATTCCATATACTCCCGCAATAAATGTTAATGGCATGAAAATAGTCGAGAATACAGTTAATGTTTTCATAATGTTATTCATATGATGTGAGTTTAATGAAAAATAACTATCCCGAATATCCGCCGTTAACTCTCGACTTGCCTCAATCATTTCCGTAAGTTTAAGTAAATGATCATGTATATCTTTAAAATAAATCTCATGATCACTTATACCGTAAAAACGAGTGGAATTCAAAATACGATACAATAAATCACGCATTGGAATAATTGTACGTCTTAACTTAGATAAATCTGCCCTAATATCAAATACTTCTTCTAGCACGGCTCCTGCTGTCTCACCTGTTAAATTATCATCAATCGCATTTAAATGATCTTCAATGTAATATACAGGTGCGAAATAATCATCTACAATTTGATCAGTGATTGTATGTGCTACATGTAAAGGTCCTTTCTTAATCCGCCTCTTCTCACCAAGTGTTTTCCATACTCTTTCAATTGCATTATTATGAGAAAAATGGAAAGAAACAATATAGCGATCACTAACAAACAAATCAATTTCATGTGGTTCTAGCCCATCTTCTCCAAACGCGTGAAGAACTAAAAAGTTATATCCATCATAAAAATCAACTTTTGGCCTCTGTACATATTCTAGACAGTCTTCAATTGCAAGGGGATGGAACTTAAAATGGTCTTGCAGAATATATGTATACTCTTCTTTCGTTGGCTTATATAAATCTAGCCAATACCATACAATATGGTCTTTCTTTGTTTCTTCTAGAGAAACATCATATAATACTTCATCTGTTTTTGTTACTGCACAAATTCTAATCATAATTTCACCCATTATTATTATAAACAAAAAATAGTAAAAAAAGCCAAGGAGAAATCTCCTCAGCTTTTTTTTATTACTTCGTTACGATACCGTGTACTAAAGTTGGTGCATCTACGTGTTCTTTAGAGATCTTCATGTTCTCATAAATTTTCGCTTTTACATCTTCAACATTTTCGCGGTTTGCGTAAATTGTAACAAGGGATTCACCTTGCTTCACGCTATCGCCTACTTTTTTGCGCAGCATTAAGCCAACTGCTAAATCAATTTCTGACTCTTTCGTTGCACGTCCTGCTCCTAAAAGCATTGCTGCTGTTCCGATTTCGTCTGCAACGATCTCTGATACATATCCGTCTTCTTTCGCTTCCACTTCAATTTTAAATTGTGCTTGTGGCAATTTAGAAGGGTCATCAACAACAGATGCGTCGCCGCCTTGCGCTGATAAGAACGTTTTAAATGATTCTAGCGCTTTTCCGTTGTTCATTACTTCAATTAGCTTTTCACGTGCATCTTCTAAAGATGAAGCTTGTCCAGCAAGGTACACCATTTGACTTCCAAGTGTTAAACATAGCTCTTCTAAATCTTTCGGCCCTTTACCTTGTAATGTATCAATTGCTTCTTGTACTTCTAATGCGTTACCGATAGCTTCACCGAGTGGTTGACTCATATCAGAAATAACTGCCATCGTATTACGACCAACGTTATTACCGATGCGTACCATTGCTTCTGCTAAACGTTTTGCATCTTCATCCGTTTTCATAAATGCACCTGCTCCAGTTTTTACATCAAGAACAATTGCATCTGCACCAGCAGCAATTTTTTTACTCATAATCGAACTTGCAATAAGCGGAATTGAGTTTACTGTTGCTGTTACATCACGAAGTGCATATAACTTTTTATCAGCAGGTGTTAAGTTACCACTTTGGCCGATAACAGCGATTTTGTTTTCATTTACAAGACGCATGAATTCATCGTTTTCAATTTCCACATGGAATCCTGGAACTGCTTCTAATTTATCAATTGTACCACCAGTATGTCCTAAACCGCGTCCAGACATTTTCGCTACTGGTACATCTAAAGCAGCTACTAATGGACCTAATACAAGTGTCGTCGTATCACCAACACCACCTGTCGAATGCTTATCTACTTTTACACCTTCAATAGCTGATAAGTCAATTGTATCGCCGCTATTTACCATTGCCATCGTTAAATCCGCACGCTCTTGATCGTTCATATCTTGGAAGAAAATTGCCATTGCAAGTGAACTTACTTGATAATCAGGAATATCACCATTTGTATATCCTTCAACAATAAAGTTAATTTCTTCTGTCGTTAATGCATGTCCGTCACGTTTTTTTGCAATTAGGTCCACCATTCTCATTGTGAAGTCACCCCTTCATTTGTTTTACGATTGCTTTTACTAATGCTAAGAAGTTAGCTTTAACACGTTCTGTCGTTTCAATTACTTCATCGTGATGAAGTGGCTGATCTAAAATACCAGCTGCCATATTTGAAATACAAGAAATACCTAATACTTTCATTCCAGCATGACGTGCTACAATTACTTCAGGTACTGTTGACATACCAACTGCATCTCCGCCAAGTGTACGAAGCATACGAATTTCAGCAGGTGTTTCATATACAGGACCTGTCATTCCAACGTATACACCTTCTTGTACTTTAATATTTAAGTCTGCTGCAACTTGTTTCGCCATTTCACGAAGTTCTACTGTATATGATGTAGACATATCAGGGAAACGTACGCCCATTTCAGAATCATTTGGTCCGATTAATGGATTCGTACCCATGAAGTTAATGTGGTCTGAAATTAACATAAGATCGCCTGGCTCGAATGATGTATTTACACCACCAGCTGCGTTTGTTACAACAACCGTTTCTACACCTAGTTCTTTCATAACACGAACTGGGAATGTTACTTTTTGCATGTCGTATCCTTCATAGAAGTGGAAACGTCCTTGCATTGCTACTACTGTTACACCTTGAAGTGTACCAAATACTAGTTGACCTGCATGGCCTTCTACAGTTGATACTGGGAACTCAGGGATTTCACTGTAAGGTACTGTTACTGCGTTCTCAATTTCGTCTGCTAATACACCAAGTCCTGATCCAAGGATTAGTCCTACTTGTGGTGTCTCTTGAAATTTCTCTTTTAAGTATGAAGCTGATTTTGTAATAAGTTCACGATTCATTTGTTTATCCCCCTATTTCTTTAGCTCGTTTAAGAAGCTTGTTCCGTATTCTGGCATTTTCACACCGAAGTTTTCTGCTACTGTTGCACCAATATCAGCAAATGTTTGACGAAGTGGTAACTCTTGTCCGCCTTCTTTCATACTTGGGCTATATGCTAATAATGGTACATATTCACGTGTATGGTCAGTACCAGGGTGAATTGGATCATTACCGTGGTCTGCTGTAATTAATAATAGATCATCTTCTTGTAGTTTTGCGAATACTTCTGGAAGACGTGCATCATATTCTTGCAGAGCCTCTCCGTATCCTTGTGGATCACGGCGGTGGCCGAATAATGCATCAAAGTCAACTAAGTTTAAGAAGCTAAGACCTGTAAAGTCCATATTTAATGTATCTACAAGCTTATCCATTCCATCCATGTTAGACTTCGTACGAAGTGATTCCGTTACCCCTTCACCATCATAGATGTCAGAGATTTTACCGATAGCAATTACATCGTAGTCACTATCTTTTAATTCATTCATTACTGTACGGCCGAATGGTTTTAATGCATAGTCATGACGGTTTGGTGTACGTGTAAAGTTTCCAGGTTCACCAACGAATGGACGAGCAATAACACGACCTACCATGTATTTCTCATCTAATGTTAATTCACGTGCAATTTTACAGATTTTATATAACTCATCAAGTGGCACTACTTCTTCGTGTGCTGCAATTTGCAATACGCTATCAGCAGAAGTATAAACGATTAAAGAGCCGGTTTCCATTTGCTCTTGACCAAGTTCATCAAGAATTTCAGTTCCAGAAGCTGGCTTATTACCGATAATTTTACGGCCTGTTTTTTCTTCTAATTCATCAAGTAATTCTTTCGGGAATCCTTCCGGGAACACTTGGAATGGTGTATCAATGTAAAGGCCCATGATTTCCCAGTGACCTGTCATTGTATCTTTACCAGTAGATTTCTCTTGCATTTTTGTGTAATATCCAAGTGGTTTCTCTACTTTAGAGATACCTTTCATTTCACGAATGTTACCAAGACCCAATTTCACCATGTTAGGCATTTGTAAACCATTCATATGTTCAGCAATGTGACCAATTGTGTCAGATCCTAAATCACCAAATTGCTCAGCATCTGGTGCTTCACCGATTCCCACAGAGTCCATTACGACTAGGAATATACGTTTATATTTATTCATAACTGCGACCTCCTATAAGTTCAGTTCTACTTCTTGTAGTATGTTCAAAACGCTATAAAGTGAAACTGTTATCCATAAGAATTCTCATTGTCAAACAGTACTTCTTTAAACCATTCTCTAACCTATTTCGTTTTACTTGAAACGACTCAAAAACATTTCTAGTTTTTTCTAAGTCAGATGTCAGACATCTGATACTGATATCATAACATGTTTACGCTTTCTTTTTAATACATTTTCGTAGAATTTCTCATTTTCTTCACACTTCTATTGTAATCCATTCTGCAACGAAGTGCTAATTATTTTATGATTTATTTCTTCATAACAAAAATAAAAAGTAGCTCTAAAGAGCTACTTTTTATTTTACTTCTACCGTTTCTTCTTTATGTTCATGCAATTCGCCTTTTCTTACATGCACTTTCACTTTGTAAGCACCGTTCTCTTTGAAAGTATGTTTCGTTTCATACTCTCCTTTATTCCCTTCTTTCGCTGGAATAAATTCGTGTTTTTCAACACCATCTTTCCAAATCTCTAGTTGTACTTCAGCACCAGTTAATGCTTCTTCTTTTTGCTTTAAATGAACTTTCATTGTAGATTCAGCATTTGCCTTTATGTCTCCAGCCATAAGATGGATCATTGTGTCACTTTTATGATCTCCATGTCCTGCACTGTGGTCGCTGTTTTCTTTTTTCGCATCTTCTACTTTCGCATTTCCTACAGCAACTTTATGTTCTGGCATAACGTGCATATCGCGTGCATTTGTATGAGGAATAATATGATATACTCCGTCAGTTTCAAATGTTTTCTCTACTGCATAAACACCTTTTCCTTTATGCTTACCATCTAACATCTCATGTTTCTCGTCGCCATCTTTCCAAATTTCAAACTTTACGTCATCAGCATCCGTTACTCTTTCTTTTCCTTGTGTAACAAGTGCTTGTACTTCTGTTTTTTCACCAGGTTTAATTTCTTTCGGATTCGTTTGAATCGCTACGTTTACACTTTCAAGTTTCTTTTCTTTTTTCGGTTCTTCTTTGTTTGTATTACAGCCAGCCAACGCTAGCATCGCGATAAATAAAATCATAATAAGTTTTTTCATCATCATTTCCTCCTTTATACTTTATTTAGTATAGAGGAAATACATTGTAATATTCCAGTCTTCTGCTGAAAACAATATACGAAATGTTTGTGAAGTTTCTGTGAAACGGTCTTCCCCTCTTAATCTATGAAAAAAAGAGCATAGTAACTATGCTCTTGGATGAAACTGTTTATATACATCTTTTAATCTAGTTTTTGAAACGTGCGTATAGATTTGCGTCGTTGAAATATCTGCATGGCCAAGCATTTCTTGTACAGCACGTAAATCTGCTCCATTTTCTAATAAGTGCGTAGCAAACGAGTGACGCAACGTATGAGGTGTAAGCTCTTTTTCAATATTTGCTTCTTTCGCTAATCGTTTTAATATTTTCCAAAATCCTTGTCTTGATAATCGATTACCATGATGGTTTAAAAAGAGTGCATCTACTACTTTTTTCCCCATTAATTCTCTTCTTCCTTTTTCAATATACTTTTGAATCGCTTCCGTTGCTAAACTTCCTAGTGGAATAATTCTTTCTTTATTCCCTTTCCCTATGCAACGAACAAATCCCATCGTTAAATGTACATCTTCTAAATTGAGTGCAATCAATTCTGAAACACGAAGTCCTGTCGCATACAGTAACTCTAGCATCGCCTTATCACGAATCCCAAAAGCACTTGTCATTTTTGGTGTTTGAAGTAACGCCTCTACTTCATCAACTGATAATACTTTTGGTAATTTCCGTTCCCCTTGCGGCGTTTCAATATGTACGGATGGGTCGTGTTCTACCGCTCGTTCACGAAGTAAAAATTGGTGGAACGAACGAATTGATGCGATATGACGCGCCAATGTTTTCGAAGATTTTCCGTTCTCTTTTAAATACTGCAAAAAGTTAACAATGTGTAAACGGGTCACTTCATGAAAAGTTTTCGTCTGTTCCACATTTTGCAAATACTTTACGTAGCTTTTTAAATCCCGTTCATAAGATACTACTGTATTCTTTGCTAATCCTTTTTCGACAACCATATAATGAATAAAATCTTTTAATTGATCTTCCACTCTACACTACTCCCCATTTTCATAGAAAAACATCATTCTATTTACGAAAGCATCCTTTGCCGGTTCTTCATTCCCTGATACTTTTTCTACAGTCTCTTCTTTAGGTTTTTCATAACGATGATAGCTTTCATATTCTTCATTTATCCATAGTATAGCGAAATAAAACAAAATCGTACAACTTGTAAATAATAAAAATACTTTTATTCCATCAAAAGTTAATTTTAAAGCTCGGCGCATTGTAAATTCCTCCAAAATATAAGTTATTACAACATATGCCAAGCTTTCATAAATTTATACCTTATTCAAATAAAAAACCTCTTCCTAGATAAATAGGAAAAGGTTATTTTTCATCCGTTTCATTTTCTTGACAATTTTTACAAATCCCATGGAATGTTAAACGATGATCTTTCACCTTAAAGCTCCAGTCTCGCTCTACTTTCCTTTCCACTTCACCAAGTAAATCTTCTTGTATTTCTTGTACAGCACCACATTGTGTACAAATCAAATGATGGTGGAAACGCTGCGCACCTTCTTGGCGTAAGTCATAGCGTGAAACACCGTCTCCGAAGTTAATCTTATCGACAACTTTTAACTCAGATAATAGTTCTAAAGTTCGATAGACGGTTGCTAATCCGATCTCTGGCGACTTTTCTTTTACAAGGAGGTAAACATCTTCTGCGCTTAAATGATCTTCTTCATTTTCTAGCAGCACACGAACTGTTGCTTCACGTTGCGGTGTTAATTTGTAGCTCGCTGCATGTAATTGCTTCTTAATTCGTTCAATTCTTTCTTCCATTCGGTACTACTCCCTCCTCGCCACTCTTACACCATTATATCAGAAGAAGGGCTTCTGTCAAAAGAAAAACAATAAAAACAAATTGATAATTATTCTCAAAAAATATTTATTTTTTATTGATAGCCTCAACAACTTCTTTCATTAAAACTGGTGATGCGTAAGCCTCCACACTAGAAGCAAGTGCTAACACCACTCCAATTACAAGAAAGAAACATGTATACCGGATTAATAATGGTAATAGTGGCTCGGTTATTTTTCTAATAAATTGATGCCTAATCATCCGTAAAGAAAAACTTGCAGCAATGGTTGTCATAATGAGAAAGACTGGAATGATAATTAAATTTTGTGGCAAAACAGATACAAATGCTAATAATAGTCCATTCCATCCATGCTGACTTACTAAAAAACCAACTGTAAATCCAACAACAACTCCTTTTACAAATAATAAAATAAAAATAAGTGGTAATCCAATAATTGAAATCCCTAAAATCCAAATAAATCCGATGTATTTTAATTGCGAAAAGTAACTTTCTCGAAACATTTCGCCCGCAATGGCAAATTCTCCTTTAGAGACTTGTCCAAAAAAACGTTGTAAATAAAATGATAAATCTTGTTTTTGATTGATTTGTAAACTATTCACAAGAATGGCTCCAAATATTACTCCCATCAATAATAAAACAGCGTTAAATATATATAATGAAGAGTTTTCCTGTATGTGAGACATTACACGGTCTTGCCAATTTTTTCGCCACATTTTTCTTCCCTCCGTTCACACTCTTATTAAAAATGTATGAAAGAAAGAAAAAAGTATGACGAATTAACATTGAAATTCCGCTCTACTTTGCTAAACTAAAAAGTAGAGAATAGGAGGGATTTCTCTTGAAACCATTATTATTAGATTTTCCAACATTATTTCAAACTGAACGCTTGCAAGTTCGTAAACCATTTCCAGGTGATGGTGCAGAAGTATATGAAGCAATCCAAGCTTCTCTAGAAGACTTAGTACCGTGGATACCAATTAACGCTGAAACAGAAGAGAGTGCTGAAGAAATTGTTCGCGAAGCTCACGGACAGTTTTTACTTCGTGAAACACTTGATTTTCACTTATACGATAAAGTATCTGGTACATTCATCGGAGCAATTACACTAAAGCCTGAAAACTGGGATATTCCAAAGTTTTCACTTCACTTCTGGCTACATAGTGCCTATACAAAACAAGGCTATATGACCGAAGCTGTTAAAGGTGCAATTCAGTTCGCCTTTGATAAACTAGGCGCTAGAAGAATTGAAATTCGTACTGATGCAACAAATATAAATGCATGTAGCTTAGCAGAACGTCTAGAATTCATTCTAGAAGGTACAATGGAAAATGATTTCCTAGCACCAGACGGTAGCTTACGTGATGCACGTGTATATGCAAAAATCAATTAAAAAACACTCGCCTTTGGCGAGTGTTTATTTTTGTAGTTGTAAATATTGTACTGCAAACATCGTCTTCGCATCATGAATACGAAGATTTTTCATAAGAGTAATCGCTTCTTCTAACGATACTTCCATTAATTCCACAAACTCATCTTCATCTAACTCAGCTTTATTTTCTTTTTTTGTCAAACCTGTCGCTTTATATACATATAAAATTTCATCTGCGAATCCTGGAGATGTATAGAAAGAAGTAATAAGCTCCATATTTTCACATACATATCCTGTTTCCTCTTCTAATTCACGAACTGCTGTTACCTCTGGTTTTTCACCAGGCTCTAACTTGCCGGCTGGAATTTCTATAATCGCCTTTTCAAGCGCTTTACGATACTGCTCAACAAGCACAATTTTCCCCTCATCCGTAATAGCAATAATCGCAACTGCACCAGGGTGATTTACAATTTCACGTTTACTCATTTCTCCATTTGGTAATACTACATCATCAACACGAACTTTTATAACTCTACCATCAAAAATCGGCTCAGTTTTTACTGTTCTCTCTGTAAGATTACTCATACTACTTCATCTCCCTGTTCTATTTCCTATTCTTTCTTCATACATTTTACCACATTGAAAGGAGCGTGATAGAAATGAAAGTTTATATTTTACCAAATCGCATCACGTTAGTCGGAAAAGCATGGCAAATTCGCCATAAGCTAAAACAATATAGCAAAGAGTATACAACTGTACAAGAGTGGATTACAGCAAATAAAGTGAAACATTAATCCGTTAAGCTCACATTAATTATGCTTTTGCGGGCAGTTAATGCGAAGCGAAAAGGAAACGTTTGTCAACCTCTTTTCCCTCTCGTACAATAAAGGTAAGGAGGTTGACCTATGAAAAAACGTCAATTAGGAAACTCAGATTTATTTGTTACAGAAATGGGCCTTGGCTGTATGTCTCTCGGTACATCTGAAACAGAGGCTATGCGTATTGTCGATGAAGCAATCGATTTAGGAATTAATTTTTTTGATACAGCAGATTTATATGATTACGGATTAAATGAAGAATTTGTTGGAAAAGCCTTGAAGGGGAAACGAGACAAAATTGTTCTTACAACGAAGGTTGGAAATCGTTGGACAGAAGAAAAAAACGGCTGGTCTTGGGACCCTTCTAAAGCTTACATAAAGGCTGAAGTAAAAGAAAGTTTACGTAGACTTCAAACTGATTATATTGATCTTTACCAACTTCATGGCGGAACGATTGAAGATCCAATAGATGAAACAATTGAAGCTTTTGAAGAATTGAAAAAAGAAGGTATTATTCGCCATTACGGTATTTCTTCTATTCGTCCAAATGTAATCCGTGAATATGCAAAACGCTCAAACATCGTTAGTATACTAATGGAATATAGCCTTTTAAATCGTCGTCCAGAAGAATGGTTCCCGCTTCTGAATGAACACCAAATTAGCGTCATTGCTCGCGGACCACTTGCAAAAGGAATTTTAACTGATAACAATGCAAGAAAAATAGAAAGAGTAAAGGAAAAGGATTACCTCTCTTATTCTTACGATGAATTACATACAACTCTAGCGAGTGTAAAAGAAACGATTGGAGAAAGCTCTTTAACAGGAACAGCTATTAAATATTGCTTACATAATAAGACTGTTGCAGCTGTTATACCTGGCGCAAGCTCTCTTCAACAATTGCAGGAAAATATACGAGCTAGCCAACAGTTACCTTTAACTAAAGAAGAATATGTACAACTTCAAAAAATTTTTAAATATGACACATATGCTTTGCATCGTTAAAAATATCGAATTACCGATAAACAGAAGACTGTCTCCTTTATTAGGAGACAGTCTTTTTTATAACGTATCATATTTATCAGGATTTGTGCCTACATGTAAATCGCGATTCAACGTGTTAATTTGATTTATCTCTTCTTCAGTTAGTGAGAAATCAAAAATAGTAAAGTTTTCTTTAATACGAGATGGTGTAACAGATTTAGGAATTGTAACAATCCCGCTTTGAATATCCCATCTTAATATAACTTGCGCAGGTGTTTTTTCATATTTGTTAGCAATAGCCTGAATGATTGGATGCTGAAATACTTCTCCGCCCCTCATTAACGGACTCCACGCTTCCATTTGGATTTGCTCACCTTGACAATAATTACGCAATTCAAATTGCGTTAACATCGGATGAAGTTCTACTTGGTTCACCATCGGCTTCACTTTGCAATTTGGTAATAACAGTTCTAAATGATGTTTATGAAAATTAGAAACACCAATTGCACGCACTTTACCTTCTTCATATAATTTTTCTAACGCTCGGTACGTATCCACATACTTCCCTCTTACCGGCCAATGTATTAAATATAAATCTACATAGTCCATTTGTAATTTCTTTAAGCTTTTTTCAAACGCCTCGAGTGTCTCCTCGTATCCTTGATCGTCATTCCAAACTTTTGTTGTAATAAATAGGTCTTCTCTTGGAATTCCTGATTCACGAATCGCTTCTCCGACACCGCTTTCATTTTCATACACAGTTGCTGTATCAATCGAACGGTATCCAACTTCTAACGCTGTTTTTACTGCTTGTTTTACTTCGTTGCCTTCTTTTGCTTTATAAACGCCTAGACCAATCATCGGCATTTTCACACCATTATGAAGTGTAGTTGTTGGAATATACACAGTCGTCTCCCTTTCATTGTTACATTTTTATAAACCATAACTTTATTTCAACAAGATTCATTCAAAAAGTCAAAACATACGTACAGTTTACATAACACATTTATATAGCTAAAAAAATAACGTGAACTCATTTATTCACGTTATTTTCTCTCCATTCTTTCGCTTTTTCATCCACATTGCGCACAAACTCATTTTTCCCTTCCGTATATAACGTGCCATCATATGTATACTTTTCGGCTAATTCTTTCTTTAAGGTTGCATATGCCTCTGCTTCTTCACAATGAGCCATCATATAATCACGAAACGCTAAATGCCTTACTATCTCTGGGTTTCCTTTTTCAAACACGTGTAAATGATACGAACGTTTTTCTTCCGTTCCATGGATAAAAAATCGGCGTCCTGAAATACCATTTTCCCCTTTTACGATGTAACCAAGCTCTATAAATCGTTCATTCCACCTATCTACCCTTTCGATACTTTCTACTTCCATGATCATATCAATAATAGGTTTAGCTGCCAGTCCTGGCACTGACGTACTTCCAATATGATGAATTTTCACCCTTTCTGGCATCGCTGTTTTTAATCTTTCAGCCTCCATTTGAAATTTTTCACTCCAATGATTTTCATGCGGAACAACTACAATTTTCCTCATACTAACTCCCCTTTTCTTACAAGCTCGTCAAAAAATGATCAGTGAAATTCACTGATCATTTTTTTATTATTTAAAGTCTTTCCAAGTAAGGTTACTTTCACTTAGCAGTTCTTCAAATGATTTATTCTTTTCACGTTCTTTTTGTTCTTTGCGCTTTCTTTCCAGTTCAGCTGCCTCTTTTTCCTCTTCTCTCACTTGCAACTCTTTCTTCTTACTCTTTAATTGTTGCATGAGTGAATCATTTAATTGATCGCCTAATGTAAGTGTTTCTTTCTTTGGTTGATTCACTTGCGATTGTCTTTGCATTTGTCTTTGTTTCTTTTTCTTCATGCTACTCACCTTTTACTTTTTTCTCCATTATAGTAGATACACGATGAAATCGACAATAAAAAAGGGTCTTTACTCTATTATTCACTTTTTGTAAATATGTTAATTTTTCGAAAAGACTAAATTTTTATGTAGCTATAATTCTATGAATCTATTAAAATTATGTCGTATGATGTCAGATTATAAAAAAGGAGAAATGAACTATGTGGAAAAAAATTATTCCTGCCGTTGCTGTTTTAAGCACTATTACTTTTTCAAGCGTATTTGCCGCTCCCCCATCTCAGAATCCAGCTGAACAAAACCGCTACATAGACGTACAAATGCTTGGTATTAATGATTTCCATGGACAACTAGATACTGTTAAAAAAATTAATAATAAAGAAGCTGGTGGCGCTGATTACTTAGCTACTTATTTAAAAGAACGTAAAAAACAAAACCCTAATACACTTCTCGTACATGCTGGTGATATCGTCGGAGCTAGTCCACCAGTTTCAGCATTATTACAAGATGAACCGACGATTGAATTTTTAAATGACTTAAAATTTGATGTTGGTACAATCGGGAACCATGAATTTGATGAAGGCATTGATGAAATGAAACGCCTCATTTACGGTGGATATCATGAAAACACAGGGAATTTCAAAGGGGCTAACTTCCCCTATGTAGCTGCTAACTTCTATAACAAATCAACTGGCCGCTTATTTTTACCACCATTTACTGTAAAAATGGTAGATGGTGTTCCTGTAGGATTCATTGGTGTTGTTACAACTGATACACCAAATGTCGTTATGCCTACGATGCTTAAAAATGTACAAATTACTGATGAAGTAGAAGCAATTAATAAATCAACACAACAATTAAAACGCCTCGGCGTTAAATCTATCGTCGTTCTTGCTCATGTCGGTGGAACAACCGATGAGTCTGGGGTAACAAATGGCGACCTTACTCGAATTGCAAATGAAACAGACCCAGAAGTTGATGTTATTTTCGGTGGACATAGTCATACGTATGTAAATGGTACAGTAAATAATAAACTAATTGTCCAAGCAAATTCTTACGGCACGGCTTTCTCAGACGTGGATGTAACAATTGATCGTAAAACAAAGGATATTATAAAGAAAAAAGCTGAAGTTGTTACAACGTATCATGAAGGTGTAGAACCTGATAAACAAGTAAAGAAAAAACTAGATCAATATAAAGAAAAAATCGCACCACTTGTAAATGAGGTGGTCGGAAAATCTACAGCATCTATCGACCGTAAACAAAATGATGCTGGTGAGTCCACTCTTGGAAATTTAGTTGCCGATGCTCAACGTCAAACGATGCAAACTCAAATCGCCCTCATGAATCCTGGTGGCATTCGTAATGACTTAGATGCTGGTGATATTACGTGGGGTGAGTTATACGGCATTCAACCTTTTGGAAATCAATTGATTAAAGTAGATTTAACAGGTCAAGACATTCGCGATATTTTAAATCAGCAATGGCAAAAAGGAACAACAAGAATGCTTCAAATTTCAGGTATTCAATATGCATGGGATGCAAATAAACCAAACGGTGAAAAAGTTACAAATATACGTTTAACAAACGGAGAAGAATTATCTCCATCTAAAACGTATAGCGTAGTTGCAAATGCTTTCTTAGCTTCTGGCGGTGACGGATTCGTATCATTTAAAAATGGTAAAAATGCAGAAACTGGTCCAAACGACTTTGAAGCGTTAGTCGATTACGTAAAACAATTAAAAGAACCAATTCAGCCAGTTATTGATGGAAGAATCCAAAAAGTAAATTAAGTGTTTCTCTAATAAGAAATTTCATTTTTCACGCTATAAAGGATTTGCACTGATCCTGTATTTATACGTAATATACATCATAAAAAGGATACTCGTTCTTCCAATGAACATAGTATCCTTTTCTTTAGTTATCAAAATGTGATGTTTTGTTAAATTCATATTGCTGTAAAAATTGTTGCAACGCCTCTTCTACAATTTTAGATTTTTGAATTCCTTTCGATTCTGATATAAGGTCCAATCTTGCTAATATTTCTGTATTAATAGAAAAGGTGCGTCTCTTTTTCTCTGTACTTTTACTCATAATTGGTGCAATTACTTCTTCTCTTCTTCTTAATAATTCATAAATACTTTGTAATTGCTCATAAATTAATAATTGATAATCTGTTTTCTCATATTGAAGGGCGGTCGCTTCTTGGAGTTGTAAGTGACGTGGTTCTTCTCCATCTCCTACAAAAATACGTTTCTTCTGCTCTCCATCATATTCGTATCCAATCAATCTTAATTTCTTCGATAATGTATACGGGCTTATTTCAAGACGTTTTGCTATAATAGCGATGGATTCACGCCTATTTAAACCATCTATAATTTCTCCAATCGTCACAATTTCCCTCCTCCCGTGTTGAAATGACACTAGTATGGTATGTTACAATGATTTTCTAACAGTATATGCAAAATGAATAGCCTGTGCGATTCATACGATTTCACAAAAGGAGGTTTTCAATATGCTTTTGCGTAGCTATACCCCTCAGTTCTATAATGAAAACAAACAACTCATTCCTAATAGTATCGCTACGATAGAAAGCGTTATGATTAATAATCGAAAACAAACTCTCCTTATGCGTGGGCAAAACGTAGAGCAGCCTATTTTATTATGCTGTCATGGTGGACCCGGCATGGCACAAATCGGATTTATTCGTCATTTTCAAAAAGAATTAGAGAAGCACTTTATTGTTATTAATTGGGATCAGCGCGGGGCAGGTAAATCTTTTTCAATGAAAGATTTCGGAGCAAATTTTACAATCGAACACTTCGTTTCCGATGCAAAAGAAGTGATTCAATATGCACTTAGAAGGTTCAACAAACAAAAACTATTTCTCGCTGGTCATTCTTGGGGAAGTATTATTGGGCTTAACATAGCACATCAATATCCAAAGTATATCGAGGCTTACATCGGTATTGGGCAAATTGTACATATGAAACAAAATGAAGAATTACTATATCAACATTTAATTCATTCTGCAAAAAAACATGATCATAAAAAAGCATTAGCTTCCCTTTTAAAATTAGGCAAACCACCATTTTTAGATACGAGACGTCTCATTATTCAAAGAAAGTGGCTTGGCACATTTGGAGGCGCAATCCAAAACGGATCTTCCTTTTCTTTCATACGAAAAGGTTTCTTTTCTCCTGAGTATACGCTATTAGATTGGTTCAAGTTTCTCACAGGAAATTTAAAATCTGGTGTTTTATGGGAAGAAATGCTGACAATCGATTTCTTTTCTTCTATCTCAAGTTTATCTATTCCAGTTTATTTTTGTTCTGGTCGCTATGATTATCAAACTCCTTATGCACTCGTTCAGGAATATTGCGATATTATTGAAGCGCCTATAAAAAAGATGATTTGGTTCCCAAATTCAGCACATTCTCCTGATTTAGAAGAACCAGAATTATTCGCCAATTCTTTGCGATCAATTAAACAAGAGCTAGCTTTTCAGCATTAGTAACAAAAGGCTCTTTTACATTTCATAGAAAACATTTTATAATAATATGTCGCAAGTATGTATAAATATAGCAAAATGTTTCATATTTACTTGTCTTAACAGAATAAAAATTTAGGGAGATTACATTTATTATGAACGCTGTACTCGTCGCAGTAGCAATTATGCTATTGCTTAGTTTGTTACGTGTCCAGGTCATTGTCGCCATCATTGTTGGAGCTTTAACAGGCGGAATTATCGGCGGACTCGGTATTTCAGAAACGATTAACACTTTTACAACTGGTCTTGGAAACAGTGCTCCAATCGCTTTAAGTTATGCAATGCTTGGTGGTTTCGCTATTTCCCTTTCCAAAACAGGACTTCCAGATGCTATGATTCAAACTGCATTAAAATGGATTGGCAATGAACAAGACACGAAAAAACAAGTTTATTCTAAAATACTTATTTTATTCATTATTTTAACGATGGCTTGTTTCTCACAAAATGTGATTCCTGTTCACATTGCTTTCATCCCCATCTTAATTCCAGCACTTTTAAAAGTATTAAATGAGCTGAAAGTGGATCGCAGACTTGTCACATGTATTATTACATTTGGATTGATTACTCCTTATATGTGGATCCCTGCAGGATTCGGAAAAATTTATCATGACGTATTACAAACCAACGCTGCGCAAAGCGGCCTTACATTTAATGTCACACTTATTCCAAAAGCAATGACTATTCCAGCAATTGGTATGATTATTGGATTATGTGTAGCGGTATTCATTACGTACCGAAAACCTCGTACGTATGAAACAGAACAAATTCATTCTACCGAAAATGAAATCGTTCCCTATACAAAACGTAGCATTACTTTCGGGTTATTATCTATCATTGCTACATTAACTGTTCAATTAACAACAGAATCAATGATTTTCGGTGCTTTAGCAGGTATTATCGTCTTATCAGTTAGTGGCAGTCTACCACTTAAAGAAGCAGATGCGATATTAACAAGCGGAATGCGTATGATGTCCTTCATTGGCTTTGTTATGATTGCTGCCGCTGGATTCGGCGCTGTTCTTCGAAAAACAGGACATGTTGAATCTCTGGTGCAAACGAGTGCACATATAATCGGAAATAACAAACCACTCGCTGCATTTCTTATGCTCGTTATTGGACTTCTCGTTACGATGGGAATTGGTTCATCCTTTTCAACCATCCCTATCTTAACAACCATTTTTGTACCTCTTTGCATTCAGCTTGGATTTAGTCCAATGGCCACAATTGCAATTATCGGTACAGCCGGAGCACTAGGTGACGCAGGATCTCCAGCATCGGATAGTACCCTTGGACCAACATCCGGTTTAAATGCTGATGGTCAGCACCATCATATATGGGATACATGTGTACCCACTTTTCTACATTACAATATACCGTTACTTATATTTGGCTTTATTGCCGCAATTACATTATAAAAAGGTGCGTATAAAACGCACCTTTTACTTTTTTATTTTTCCTTTTAATTGTTGAAAAGCTACTTTTCCGTTATCTTTGACATAGCTTTCAATTGTCGGTAGTGATGAACCTATCCATTCACACTCTATACTCCCATTGGGTCCAACAATTTTTAATTTATCTGGTATATGTATATTTAGAAATCTCGCTGACCGAATTAACTCAATAGCAATCTGATCACTTGAGGCTACAATTCCATCTACATACGGATTGTTTTGCAATAATGTAATAAATTGTTTATTTGTATACCCTTGTACACATTCTTCTCGATAAGAGATTCCTTCATCCCAAACAGCGTCTAAAAACCCTGCTATATGATCTTCCATTTCTTCACTTTCTTCTCCCTCACCGAAATATGCAAGAAAGTGACACCCTTTCTCTTTTAATAAAGAAACAGCTCTCTGTCCACTTTCATAATAATTTCCATGTGATTGTTGCTCATCGATCACAACAAACGGAAATGGAATTTTTCCTACACTTTTAAAAACTGCTCTTGTCAAAATAACACCTGCAATGTTATTTTGCTTCAGCATATGTATGTATCTATCTTTATTCTCTATATTACAAATAATGATTTGATAACCTTCTTTATATGCTATTTCCTCAATACAATGTAGCAAAGTGATGTTTGATTGGTTACATAAATTATCTACAAGTAATGCAATTATCGTTGAATTCTCTTTAAATAGTGGCTTCGCTGCACTGTTTGGCCTATAACGTAATTCTTCAATTGCTTCCTTTACTTGTTTTACTGTGTCCTCATGAACGTATCCTTTTTCATTAATAACTCGTGAAACGGTTGCGACTGAAACACCTGCCAATTTTGCAACATCACGTATAGTTGCCACATCGTCACCCCTTAATATGGTAATAGATTACAATTTTACGGTAAACTAAATTACACTATCCGTCAAGATTAATAACTCACATTTCTGAAAATTGTTACATCATTTCACTAAACGATACTCCAACTGAATTTCATGTAAAATTGGGATATTATCATATCCAATACGTGGAATTTCTTTCTTTATTTTTCGTGCCTCCTCTACCGCATTCACATATAAATTAGTCATTACAAAATTACGTTTTTGGTAAAATCGTAACGCATTCATATTATCATTTGTTGTAATAAGGCAAACCTGTCTGCACCGTTCTTCTTCTGCAACTTGTAATACACAATCCACAAGTTTCGTCCCTATTCCTTTTCTTTCTTCAAAGCTATCTAGCGATACAATTTCGCACATATTCCCGGTCACTTCATACGTTATAATTCCGATTATTCTGTCATCTAAGAGCGCAACAAATCCTGGCAACTCTTCTAACTGATGTCCCTTACCACGTGAAACCATCAATGAACTTCCCCAGTTCTCACACATGAACATTCGGATTGTTTCTTTCATCGCTGGCGTAATTTTTTGTATATGCAGCATTTCCTATTTCTCCCCTTTTATATCATTGTGATACAATATAAGTGTATCACATGTAACGGTATTTGGAGGATGAGGTAAAGTATGAAACGTTTTTTTGCAGCATTGTTTACTATACTAGGTGCAATAACTGCCCTTGGGATTTTCTTTACAAATAAAGTGATGTACTTAAAGAAAAAAACAGAGGAAGAAGTACTCGAAAGAGAAACGAAAAAACATTTTCGTATAGAGGATTTTGATGCTCTTCATAAAGAAGAAATTCATATCCCTTCACAATTCGGATACGACCTTCACGGATATTACATTCCTGCTGGTCATTCCACCAATAAGTTTATGGTTTTTTGCCACGGTGTAACTGTAAATAAAATAAACTCTGTAAAATATGCAAACTTATTCTTAAAAAGAGGATATAACGTCCTCATTTACGATCATCGTCGTCATGGTAAAACTGGCGGAAAAACAACAAGCTATGGATACTATGAAAAACATGATTTAAAATCCGTAGTTGACTGGCTAAAAAACCGTTTTGGCACCAATATTACACTTGGTATTCATGGTGAATCTATGGGAGCTGCAACACTTCTTCAATACGCAGGACTTGTAGAAGATGGTGCTGATTTCTATATTGCAGATTGTCCTTTCTCTGATTTTCACGGACAATTACAGCACCGTTTA
Organism: Bacillus sp. FSL K6-1218; assembly: GCF_038006445.1. Taxonomy (NCBI): domain Bacteria; kingdom Bacillati; phylum Bacillota; class Bacilli; order Caryophanales; family Bacillaceae; genus Bacillus; species Bacillus sp. FSL K6-1218. Next base: position 4,172,817 of record NZ_JBBOVE010000001.1, read on the forward strand.
AAGGTTGAATTCCATTTACCAAAATGGCCTTTATTACCTTTAGCAAACGCATTTTTGAAAGTTCGTGACGGTTATACAATTCGTGAAGTTTCACCAATCGACTGTATAAAAAACATTAACAATCCCGTTCTCTTTATTCATAGTAAAGATGACGACTATATTTTAGCTGATATGACAAAAGCGTTATATGAAGCGAAAGAAAATAATAAGCAGCTTTATATTGCAGAACACGGTGCACACGCTTGCTCTTATAACGAAAATAAAGAAGAGTACGAAGCAGCCGTCGATCAATTTTTAAACACATATGTGAAAGAAACAAAAAACAGGCTTGCATAAGCCTGTTTTTTATTGCGCTAAAACGTCTGTAACTTGTTCCATATTTTCAGAAATCCATTGCATTGCATCATCTAACGTTGGGAATTCTGTCGTTTGAAATGTTACTTCATCTTGAAGTAACCAAACATCCTTTGCCTCTTGCCCTACACCTGCAATGGACCAATGTAACAAACTATATGGATGATTATCATTCAAAAATGATGCCCACGTGCGCTCATTTGCAATGTTTCGTAATGTATGTAATTGTTTATCCATCTCTCGTCACCTTACTCTAGTCAGTTATGAAAACTATTATAACACTCTCTTCTTTCTCAAACAAAGTGCTCTTTTTTCCCCGCTATTTGCGGGCAGTAAAACTCCCACCTCAAAATTCGGCTGAAACAAAGACGTTAGGTGGGAGATTAACTGCCCCTAAAAGCCCGATTGGTTCAACTAATAATTAGTGGGGGATGCCTCCCCCACTAATTAAAGTTTCACTTTATATTGCCAAGCACTTCCCTTGATTATATGATGAAATTAAGCGTTTGGGAAGGAGGGATAACGTTGGCAAAAGTACAAATTAAAGTAAATGATAATGGCTCTTTTCGCGTTACAGGGGACGTGGAATTAGTCGACTCACAAGGGAATGTATTCCCAGCAAAACCGGCATTTTCTTTATGCCGTTGTGGTTTATCAAAAAATATGCCTTATTGCGACGCTTCGCATAAAGGTAAATTCGAGTCTGTTGTTAGAGCACCAGAGGCAGAATAATTTTACATGTGACATGCACATTTTTTTGTGCATGTTTTTTTCTTTTTAGTAACTCCGTTATATCCCTTCTCCTTACAACATTTCTAATACTTTTATTTCCATTCCAGCCCACATATATTTTCACACAATTCTTCACATTCGAATATTTTTTACTAGCCTTTTATTTTTTTTGTGCTATAATTTGAGCAAACAGCATCCTTCGGGGTCGGGTGAAATTCCCAACCGGCGGTGATGAAGTGAAAACTTCTAAGTCCGTGACCCGTTTTCAACTCGAAAACGGTGGATCTAGTGAAACTCTAGGGCCGACAGTATAGTCTGGATGGGAGAAGGATATGTTTCTAGTTTTTTATATAGTGAATACACTTTTATTTCAGTATGCATATTTTTAAAGATTCATTTTGATTCTTTATATATGTTTAATTTTCTATACTTATTTTTTATACTGAAATAAAAAGAGACAACTAGCGTTTAAAAATTCGATATTTTGCTGGGTTTTTTCTTTATGCAGAAATATCAATTATCGTTAGGTTTCTTTCCTATGCTTTCGTATTCAAACTATATTTCTAGAAATCACGTCTCCCAAACCCCAAGGATATTAAATCCTTGGGGTTTTTTGATTTTTTTAGGAGAGGTGAAGAAAATGACAGATCAAGAATATATGAGGATTGCCCTGCAGTTAGCAGAAGGGACATCAGGACAAACAAGTCCAAATCCTATGGTTGGTGCTGTTGTTGTAAAAGATGGAAACATCGTTGGTATGGGGGCTCATTTACGAGCTGGTGAAGAACACGCAGAAGTTCATGCCCTTCAAATGGCTGGTCAGAACGCCAAAGACGCTACCGTTTATGTAACACTGGAACCGTGTAGCCACTTTGGAAAAACACCACCTTGTTGTGAATTGCTCATCGAAAAAGGAGTTAAGCGTGTTGTAATTGCTACTCTCGATTGTAATCCGCTCGTTTCTGGTAACGGAAAAAGAAGATTAGAGGAAGCTAGAATTGAAGTAACTACCGGTGTTCTTGAAGCAGAAGCAGTTTTATTAAATCGCTACTTTTTTCACTACATGAAAACGAAACGCCCTTTTGTAACAATCAAAACAGCGATGAGCTTAGATGGAAAAACAGCAACTGTAACTGGTGAAAGTAAGTGGATTACAGGTGAAGAAGCACGTGCTGATGTTCACCAATATCGCCATACACATGATGCAATTCTTGTTGGAGTGAATACAGTTATAGCTGATAATCCTCATTTAACAACAAGAATTCTAAATGGGGGAAAACATCCTATTCGCGTTGTTTTAGATACCCATTTACGAACGCCACCATCTTCTCATGTTATAACAGATGGTTTAGCACCGACATGGATTATTGTCGGTAAGGATGTAAAGAAAGAGAAGATATCTTCTTATGAATCTAAAAATATAGCTATATTCCAAATGGAAACGAAGCATATAGAAATCGAGGACCTTCTTTCCTTTCTTGGAGAAAAACAAATTCTTTCTCTATTCGTTGAAGGTGGCCAATCGATTCATGCAAGTTTCTTAAAAACAAACAATTTTAATGAAATTGTAACCTATATAAGCCCGAAATTAATTGGTGGGAAAGATGCTCCTACTTTATTTGGAGGATATGGTTTTTCAAAATTACAAGATGCGCTTTCCTTGAAAATTCAAGAGATGAAACAAATTGGTGATGATATAAAAATCGTTGCGAATGCCCGAAACGAGGTGACGGAATGTTTACAGGAATTGTAGAAGAATTAGGAACGATAGCAAACATGCAACAAAGCGGAGAAGCGATGAAATTAACGATTCATGCAAAGAAAATTTTATCAGATGTTCACTTAGGTGATAGTATCGCGGTTAACGGTATTTGCTTAACTGTAACAAACTTTACAACTACTTCATTTACAGTTGATGCAATGCCTGAAACGATGCAGTCGACATCGCTTCGCATGCTTAAACCCCACTCTAAAGTAAATTTAGAGCGGGCAATGTCTGCAAACGGAAGATTCGGTGGACATTTCGTTTCAGGACATATTGATGGCATCGGAACGATTTTAACTAAAAAACAACATTACAATGCCGTCTATTATAAAATAGCAATTTCTGATGAATTGCTACACTATTGTTTGCATAAAGGGTCCATTGCTGTTGATGGAACGAGTTTAACGATATTTGATATAGACGAAGCTTCCATAACGATTTCACTCATCCCGCACACAGTAAGCGAATCTGTCATTGGAGAAAAAAATGCCGGAGATATCGTAAATATTGAGTGTGACATGATTGGTAAATATATCGAACGCTTTATTACTAAACCTGCAAAACGAGTAGGTTCAATGACCGAAAGTTTTTTACAAGAAAACGGATTTCTATAAGGGGGAAGCACAATGTTTCATCGTATTGAAGAAGCTCTAGAAGATTTAAAACAAGGTAAAGTCGTTATCGTATGTGATGATGAAAACCGAGAAAATGAAGGCGACTTTATTGCTTTAGCAGAGTACATTACATCAGAAACAATTAATTTTATGATTACACATGGCCGTGGTCTCGTTTGTGTACCGATTACGGAAGGGTACGCAGAACGTCTACAATTAGAACCAATGGTATCTCATAATACAGATTCACATCACACTGCGTTTACAGTGAGCATTGACCATGTTTCTACAACAACAGGAATTAGCGCTCACGAACGTGCAACTACGATACAAGAATTGTTAAACCCTGCATCAAAAGGCACTGATTTCAATCGGCCTGGACATATCTTTCCATTAATTGCGAAAGAAGGCGGTGTCCTGCGTCGTGCAGGTCATACAGAAGCTGCTGTTGATTTAGCAAAGCTATGCGGTGCCGAACCAGCTGGAGTTATTTGCGAGATTATAAATGAGGACGGCACGATGGCACGTGTACCTAATTTAATAGAATGCGCAAAACAATTTGATATAAAAATGATTACAATAGAAGATTTAATTGCTTATCGCCGCCATCATGAAACACTTGTGACGAGAGAAGTGGAAATTACATTACCTACAGATTTCGGTACTTTCCAAGCAATTGGCTATTCTAACTCATTAGATACGAAAGAACATATCGCACTTGTAAAAGGTGATATTTCAACAGGTGAACCGGTACTTGTACGTGTTCATTCTGAATGCTTAACAGGAGATGTATTCGGTTCATGCCGCTGTGATTGTGGACCACAACTCCATGCAGCACTTGCTCAAATTGAGCGTGAAGGAAAAGGCGTTCTTCTTTATATGAGACAAGAAGGACGAGGCATTGGGCTTCTTAATAAGCTTCGCGCTTATAAATTACAAGAAGAAGGATTCGATACTGTAGAAGCAAATGAAAAACTTGGCTTCCCTGCTGATCTTCGTGATTACGGTATCGGTGCTCAAATATTAAAAGATTTAGGTTTACAAAGTTTACGATTATTAACGAATAACCCAAGAAAAATTGCTGGCTTACAAGGTTATGATTTAGAAGTAGTCGAGCGTGTACCGTTGCAAATGCCGGCAAAAGAAGAAAATAAATCGTATTTACAAACGAAAGTAAACAAATTAGGACACTTACTAAACTTATAATTAAAGGAGAGATTTATTATGGTATTCGAAGGTCATTTAGTTGGTACAGGATTAAAAGTTGGAGTTGTTGTTGGACGTTTTAATGAATTTATTACAAGTAAGTTACTTGGCGGCGCTTTAGACGGATTAAAGCGTCACGGTGTAGAAGAAAATGATATTGATGTTGCTTGGGTTCCTGGTGCATTTGAAATTCCTTTAATCGCTAAAAAGATGGCGAGTAGCGGAAAGTATGATGCTGTTATTACATTAGGTACTGTAATCCGAGGTGCTACAACTCACTACGATTACGTTTGTAATGAAGTAGCAAAAGGTGTTGCGTCTTTATCACTACAAATGGACATCCCAGTTATTTTCGGCGTATTAACGACAGAAACAATTGAACAAGCGATTGAACGCGCAGGTACGAAAGCTGGTAATAAAGGATATGAATCAGCTGTTGCTGCAATTGAAATGGCTCACTTATCAAAACAATGGGCATAAAAAGAGGCTGCGGCCTCTTTTTATTTTTCCACCTTTTTTTGTACATCTTTTATTAATTCATTCATCGTTTTTCCTTCTGTTTTTATATGAAGAGCTTGTGCTGTTCTCCATACATTCTCTCTTTTTTTCGCTTCTTCTATGATAGTAATTTCTTTTCTAACTTCCTTTAAATCTTTTCCTTCCGTTTTCAATCCAAAATGTTCAGCTTTCGTTCGAAAGTGTTGTTCGATTCTTTGTTGCATCTCTTTTTGTTCAGGATTTTCAGCAGCCTTAACTGGATCAGAACTTATTGCTTTTATTAAAATTAAACAAGTCATAATCGCTAATATGTATTTGTACATGTAAAATCCTCCAACCCAATATAAATTACATATTTACTATGTACAACTAGGGCTTGGAAAATTCGTCCACAAAAATTCTTTTTTTCGTTCAAAAACCAATAGTATCAAGCGTTCACAACTATTTATTACATTTTATTTACAAAAAAAAGCAAACCCTTTTACAAGTTTGCTTTTTCATCTATCTTATAATGCACATTCTTCAATCTCAAATCCTAAATCTGCAATCATACCCCAGTCCGCAGTTGGCTCTTGTCCAGCTGTCGTTAAGTAGTCCCCGACAAAAATAGAATTTGCTGCAAATAGACCGATTGGCTGTACAGAGCGTAAATTGATTTCACGTCCTCCTGAAATACGAATTTCTTTTGTTGGGTTTACAAAACGCATCATTGCCAGTACTTTTAAACATTCTACTGGCGTTAACTCTTTTTGCCCTTCAAGAGGTGTCCCCTTTACAGCAACAAGGAAATTACAAGGGATAGAGTCTGCATCTATACGTTGTAATTCAAATGCAATTTCAGCACGCTCTTCAATTGTTTCTCCCATGCCAAAAATCGCTCCAGAGCATGGTGAAATACCAGCTTGTTTCGCTTTTTGAACTGTATCAACACGATCATCATACGTATGAGTTGAACAAATACTATCGTAATTATTTGCATGTGTATTTAAGTTGTGGTTATAACGATGCACGCCAGCTTCCGCTAAACGTCCTGCTTGATCTTCATTTAAGAAACCTAAACAACAACAAATCTTCAAATCTGTCGTTTCACGAATTTCCTTAACTGCTCCAATTACGTGATTTACCTCTTTATCCGTCGGACGACGACCAGACGCTACAATACAATATGTACCTGCTTTACGGCGTATTGCTTCATGTGCCCCTTCTACAATCTTCTCCTGCGTTAACCATGCATATTTATCAATCGGTGCTTCTGAAATAATAGACTGTGAGCAATATCCACAATCTTCAGGACATAATCCAGATTTCGTATTAATAATCATATTCAATTTTACTTTCTTACCAAAGTGATGATGGCGAATGATGTAAGCTGCATTCATAATTTCTAAAACTTCTGTATCATCAGCTTCTAATATCGCTATTGCATCTTCTTTCGTAATCATCTTCTCTTCCACTACATCGTATGCAAGCTTTTTCCAATCCCTTTTTGTTTGTACTTGTTTCATTTCATCTCTTCCCCTCTTTTGTTATATGCATAAATAAAGCATGATACGTTGCCATTATCCCTTCATTTCCCGTGAAGTCCCTTTCGTATATGCGTAGCATCGCACGAAAGAGTGAGGGACTTTGACAATATGATCCTTCATTGCTATTAGTTGCTCCTACTTTTCGAATAGAATGCAGAAACTCCTTAACTTCTGTAAAACTCTCTATGTAACATGTTTCAGAAACATGCACATCCCCTGTTTCTATCTTGCATATATGAAGCAACTGATCTTTCGAATAAAAACGTTGACCAATCGCTGTTTCATTTTTTATATTTTTTTCTTCTTTCGCACGTTGGAACGAGGCATGCAATTCTTGAAATGTTTCATGTCCAAACGTTGAAAAGAGTAATATCCCATCTATAGACAAATGATGAAATAAATTTCTTAACACTTGTTGTAAATTATTTAACCATTGAAATGTAGCATTTGAAATAATGACATCATATGATTCTTCTAATCGTAATTGCTCAATATCTTCACAGTGAAACGTTACATTTTTTACATTTTGTCTAGTTTGCGCAATCGCAATCATACTTTCAGCAAAATCAACTGCTGTAATATGTGCTTTCGGAAATAACTTTGATAATTGCTCTGTTACATACCCCGTCCCGCACCCCAATTCTAAAATACGTATTGATGCCGTTTCACTATATCGTTCCTTTAAGATTGAAAGTAATGAACGTGCCATCTTTTTTTGTACATTTGCATATCGATCGTAAGATACGGCTGCCCCATTAAACCGTTTTTGTAGTAACGTTTTGTTGATCATGTCGTATCCCCTCTACAAATTGAATTATCTCATTTGCACAATATTCAAAATTCGTTACACATAATGCATGCCCTGCTTCACTTACTACTTTCAGCTCGCTGCTGCTATTCTCCGTCATACTACGTGCCGCAGACAATGGGCATATTACATCCTGTTCTCCGTGAATAAGTAGTATAGGTACTTTAATTTCTTTTAGTTCTTCTCTCATATCTGTTTCTATTAAATAATCCAAACCTAGTTGTAAAGACTGAATAGAATCACCTTTAAAACGGTCTACAATGTCTTCAAAGTTTTTATTCCCTTTTAGCTCATCTTTCGTAAACATATTTTCATAAAACCGCTTGAGCGTATCTTCTTTCCTTCTCAACAAATTCCTTTTCAGCCGTTCTACATGCAAGGCATTCCATCCGTTACTGTAATCGCTCGTATTTGTAAATTTAGCAGTACCACCAATTAATACGATGCCTTTTGCCTTAATCTTTTTATAAGCTTCAACTGCTGCTAACGCTCCTAGTGACCAACCAACTAAAATTACGTTGTCGTTATGCGCTACATCTATAATTCGTTCCACAAATTCACTTCGTTCGTTCATATTACGCCAATCTATGCATTGAACAGGATATCCTTTAAAATACGGAAGTACTAAATCCCAAATATTCTCTTCCATTCCCCATCCGGGGATAAAAATAATCTTTAGATCGTTCATACGAAAAGCTCCTCTTCTTTCGCAATGTGGATAATTCGGTCAATAGCCCATTTTAAATCAGCTATTGTATGTTGCGATGTAACTGCAAAGCGAATTCGAGAACTATGAACCGGCACAGTTGGCGGACGAATTGCAATGGCCGCAATCCCTGCTTCTTGTAACCTTTCACTAAACCGTAAAGCATGTTCATTCGAACCGACTACAATCGGTACAATATGAGTTGAACTATTCCCAATATCAAAACCAGCATCCCTTAATTTAGTTCTGAAGTATTCTCCATTTGCTATAAGGTTCTCTCTTCTTTCGTTATCTTCTTTTACAATTTCAATTGCTTTTTGCACCGCCCCTAACGTACTTGGTGGTAAAGCTGTAGTAAAAATAAAGCTTCTCATCATATTTTGTAAATACTCTATATAAATTTCATCACCTGTCAAATACGCACCATAACACCCTAAAGCCTTGCTAAACGTCCCCATATGTATATCAATTTTTTGAGCAAGATTTTTTTCTATGTGAGATAATCCAGCTCCGCCGATTCCATATATTCCACTCGCATGTGCTTCATCGACTATAATGATTGCTCCGTATTTCTCTTTCAGTTGTACTAAATCTCTCAAATACGCAGTATCACCATCCATACTAAAAACGGTATCTGTTACGATTAATTTCCTCTTTTCAGGCGAAGCCATTTTCAAAAGCTTCTCTAAATGATCCAAATCATTATGACGATACCTTTTATGCTCTGCCCCGCTTAATATGATTCCATCAACAATACTTGCGTGATTTAACTTATCACTAAAAACAATATCTTGCCGAGAGGCTAAAGAAGATATGGCACCTATATTTGCCGTATACCCACTATTTACAATTAAAGCTCTTTCAGTACCTTTCCAGTCACATATGCTTCTCTCAACCTCTTCATATAATGGATGATTTCCTACAACGAGACGAGAGGCAGTCGCTCCAGTTCCATATCTTTTTGTACAGGCAATAGCAGCTTCTTTTAACCTTTCATCTCCAGCTAACCCTAAATAATTATTTGACGCTAAATTTAACATCCTTTTTTTATCTCGAATAAGCCAAGTCTCTTCTGCCTGCTCTGTTACATATAAATTTCGATACTGCCCTTGCTCATGTAATTGTTGTAATTTAGATTGAAGGTGCGCCCGCCACGTTTGATTCATTTTGGATAAACTCCTCTAATTTTGAAATCATAATATGTTCTTTTGCAGATTCCAATACTTCTTCTTTCGTAAACTCACCTTCAAAGAATGGTAATAATCCTAAAACTGGTACCCCGCTCAACTCTTCAATCATCTCTTTATTTTCTTGCACTCTTTCCATTTCACATTCTTTGCAACCTGATAAAATGACACCCGCTACGGTTAGGCCATGCGCCTTTGCGTAAGCAATCGTTAACACTGTATGATTTACTGTTCCTAACGTAGGACGAGCTACTACAATAAGAGGCAACTGTAATTCTTTTGCAAAATCAATTACTAAAGCATCTTCTGTATATGGGACAGCAAGCCCACCTGCTCCTTCTACAAATAAGCTATTAAACTCTTTTAATAGTTCATTATAGTAATCAGTAATTTCTTTTAACTTTACTACTCTTCCAGCTCTTTTCATGGCAAGTCTCGGAGCAAGTGGTTCTTCAATAGAATAAGGGCAAATTTCATTTTCTTGTGTCGGTACACCTGATAATACTTTTAACCTTGCCGCATCTCCCTCAGGGTTTGATGCAACATGCCCACTTTGCAACGGTTTATATACCCCTACGTTATATCCTAATTCTCTAAATACACCTGCTATAGCACCTGCAACTACTGTTTTTCCAACTTCAGTATCAGTTGCTGTTATGAAAAAACCACTCATTATTCTCCCTCCGTAACATCCGAGATTGCCTTATATAAGATGCGTAACATATCATCAATCTCTTCAAAAGTAGAAGCAAGTGGCGGCATAAATACAATCGTGTTACCTAGCGGTCGTAAAATCATACCCAGCTCTCTTGAGCGTTTACATACTTGAACACCGACTCTTTCTTTCCAGTCAAAAGCTTCTTTCGTTTCCTTATTCTTCACAAGCTCGATACCAACCATTAATCCGCACTGACGAATATCACCTACATGTTTATACGCAAAGAGCTTTTCTAATTGTGCTGCCACATAATCCGTTTTACGTGCCACTTCTTCTATTAAATTTGTTTTTTCATATAGTTCTAGATTCGCGATTGCTACGGCACACCCTAACGGATTGCCTGTGTAGCTATGTCCATGGAAAAATGTTTTTTGTTCTTCATATTCTCCTAAGAAGGCATTATATATTTCATCTGTCGTTACCGTAACTGCAATTGGTAAATATCCACCTGTTAAACCTTTACCAGCAGTTAAAATGTCTGGCGTCACATTTTCATGTTCACACGCAAACATTTTCCCTGTACGCCCAAATCCAGTCGCTACCTCATCTGTAATAAATAATACATTGTACTTTGTACATAAATCGCGCAGTCCTTTTAAATATCCTTTTGGCATTGTAATCATTCCGCCAGCACCTTGCATTAATGGCTCTACAATGATGGCAGCTACTTCTTCATGCTTTTCTTTCAACAATTCTTCCATTTCTTCTAAATGGCTTTTTACAATTTCCTCCTTATTATTTCCGTAAGGAGAACGATATGTATATGGATACGGCATTTTAATCGCATCAAATAAGAGCGAACTATACACTTGGTGAAACAAGTCTATTGCTCCTACTGAAACAGCTCCAATTGTATCACCGTGATATGCTTCTTTTAATGTAACGAATCTTTGTTTCTTTGGTTTCCCTTTATGCTGCCAATATTGGAAAGCCATCTTAATTGCAATTTCAACAGCGGTAGAACCTGAATCAGAATAGAATACCTTCTTCAATCCATCTGGTACAACCTCAATAATTTTTTCTGCTAATAAAATAGATGGAACGTTAGCAAGTCCTAACATAGTAGAATGAGCAATTTTATTTAATTGCTCACGAATTGCTTCATCTAATTCCGGTACTTGATGTCCGTGAACATTTAACCATATAGATGAAACACCATCCCAATATTCATTACCATTTACATCGTATAGCTTTCTTCCCTCTCCACGTTCAATAATGACTGGATCTTCTTCTAAATAATCTTTCATTTGTGTAAATGGGTGCCATACGTAAGCTTTATTTTTCTCTGCTAATTCTTCATATGTATAAGATGATTTTTCAATCGTTCTACTATTTATTGTCACAACTGTCACCCCTAATGTTAACTTATTTATAAATACAGTTAACATTAAATCCGAATGACTGTCAATTATTTTAAAATCAAATGGTTCTTAAAAAAGAACAACTTATCATACGATAAGTTGTTCTACTTTCCATGCTGTATCTTTCCAATTTCTAAAATAATTTCTTCATCTTTTTTTCCCTCTGTATCAATTCCAAGTTGCTTAGCGTGCTCAATTAATAAATCATGACGCTCCTCAAACCTAGCGGTATTCACTTCTTTCGTAACCTCTTCTTTTGTTTTCCCCTCAGTAGAAACTCCTAGTTTCTCTGCTGCTTTTTCCATTGATTTCTTCTCTTCTATTTCTTTTACTTTCTTCACTTCTGACTGTTGTATTTGCTTTTGTTTCAACTGCTCTGATTCAGCCGCAAAAGCTGTGTAAATTCCAGCACTTCCTCCAATAACTAATAAAGTGGTAAAAAGAATTATTTTTTTCTTCACTCTTTCCTCCCCCTTTCAAATTCATTATAACGTACATTTTTACAGCATTAAAAACAATTCTCCTTTATTTCCCTAAAAAAATATTTAATATTTTTATTGACATGTAAGATGAAAATATGATAAAAATTTAACTAACATCATATGAATCGGCGTTGATAGGATTTAGTAGTATTTCGATTTCTGATTTCAGAGAGCTGGTGGTCGGTGCGAACCAGTACAGAGCGAATTATGAATTACCCCCTGGAGCTTCTTTTACGAAACGTGAGGAGTAGTGAAAGACGGTTATAGACCGTTATGTCTAAAGAGTGGTGAAACGACACTGTTTCACAATTTAGGGTGGTACCGCGAATTTTTCGTCCCTGCATATATTGCAGGGACGTTTTTTATTTTATAAGCGCATATCATATGACCCTTTATTTTGTGATACATTCATTTCACAAGCTAGGGTGGTACCGCGATTTCTTCGTCCCTGCATAATTATATGCAGGGACGTTTTTTTATCCAATCATTTCCGTATCATATAGAAGGACTAACAATTACCGGTAATTTGTCACAAAATTCTAAAATTTAGAAGGAAATATACAATATTGGCGAATTTTATATAAAAAAGAGCTATTTTACATTACTTAGGAGGGGAAAACAATGGTTTCAAAAATTGAGTCTGTTCTTTTAACAACTTTTATCTTTTTCTGTATTGGTTTTAGTGTTATTCAATTAGAAGTTTCACCACACATCCCAATTTTATTTGGTATCGTTCTTTTATTAGCATTTGGATTCCTGAAGAGAATCTCTTGGTCTACTATGGAGAAAGGGATGATCAGTAGTATTTCAGCTGGTATTCCATCTATATTTATTTTCTTACTTGTAGGCGTATTAATTAGCGTTTGGATCGCAGCTGGAACTATTCCAACTTTAATGGTATATGGCTTCCAACTTGTATCTCCAAAAATTTTCGTTCCAACTGTTTTTGTTGTTTGTGCAATTGTTGGAACGAGTATCGGTAGTGCATTTACAACTGCTGCAACTGTAGGACTTGCCTTTATGGGAATGGGTACTGCCCTTGGATACGATCCAGCTCTTATTGCTGGTGCAATTATTTCTGGTGCATTCTTCGGAGATAAAATGTCTCCTTTATCTGATACAACAAACTTAGCGCCTGCTGTAACGGGTGTAGATTTATTTGAACATATTCGTAACATGCTTTGGACAACAGTACCAGCTTTCATTATTGCTTTTATCGCATTTTTCATTTTAGGAAGCGGATCTGGTGGAAACGTTGATTTCTCAGCATTTATTAACACACTAGAAAAAAATGCAACGATTTCTATCGTTACGCTGATTCCCATTTTATTACTGTTCCTATTCGCATTTAAAAAGGTACCCGCAGTTCCAACATTACTTGCAGGAATTGTGGTAGGGATTATTATTCTCTTTATTTTTAAACCTAGCACTTCTTTAGCGGATTTAATGAAAATTATGCAAGACGGATACGTTTCTAAAACTGGTATTAAAGATATTGATAGCTTATTATCTCGCGGTGGTCTGCAAAGTATGATGATGTCAATCGCTCTTATTTTCCTAGCTCTGTGTATGGGAGGATTATTACAAGGAATGGGCATTATAGCGCAGCTGATGAATATTATCTCTAGCTTCGTAAAAAATAGCACACGCTTAATTATTTCTACTGCTTCAACTGCAATTGGTGTAAACTTCTTACTCGGTGAGCAGTACTTATCCATCGTTTTAACAGGACAAGCATTTGCTAATAAATACGATGAAGTCGGTTTAGAGCGTCGTAATTTATCACGAGTATTAGAAGATGCTGGTACAGTAATTAATCCACTCGTACCATGGGGTGTCAGTGGCGTATTCTTAACAAACGTTCTTAGCGTTCCAACATTCGATTACCTGCCATACGCAATCTTCTGTTTAGCTTGTCCAGTCGTAACCATTATCGTCGGCTTTACTGGATTCGGTCTTTCATGGAAAAAAGAAAAAGCAGTACCAGTTTCATAATATAACAAAAAGGATTACCAAATCGGTAATCCTTTTTATATTTCTCGACTATCTATTCGCTTTCTTTCTTCTAAATAACATAAGTAATCCCGCTCCAACAAACGCAAGACCAGCTCCAATTGTAGAAGCAATACTTGCACCTGTTTTCGGTAAATCACGTTCATCTTTTTCAGCTTCTTTATTTTCACTTACAGTTGTTGTTGTTTCTTTTGTATTTTGATCATCTGTTGTAGTTTGTCCAGATCCGGTATTATTTCCATCTTGCTTTGGTTCATTACCATTATTACCTTCTTCTGTTGGTGGTGTTGGGTTTTCTCCATCACCTTTTGGTGGTGTTGTTGGGTTTTCTCCATCACCTTTTGGTGGTATTGTTGGGTTTTCTCCATCACCTTTTGGTGGTATTGTTGGGTTTTCTCCATCACCTTTTGGTGGTATTGTTGGGTTTTCTCCACCAGTTTCTTTATCATCATTCTTCTTCGTTATATCAATTGCATATTTAGCAAATTCATTTTCAGATGGTCCAACATATGATATGTTCCCATCTTTCTTTATATACTTTTGTGCATTTGGTGAAGAATCAAATGTTGTATTTAATTTATCTGCAACAATCGGTTTAAACGTCCAATTTTGATCAGCTGCTGGATCAATATTTTTTATTTTTTGCATATACTTCACAATGATTTGACGTGTTTCATCTTGTGATTGGTATACAACTTCCCCTTCACTTACACCTGGGAACGTTTGACTACTTCCACGATAGTTATTTGTAGCGACGATGAACTTTTGATCATCAGCTACTGGCTTACCTTCATATGTCATATTTACAATACGATTCGTATTTGCATTTACAATTTTTCCATCTTTATCGTATTTCGCCGGTTGTGTTACATCAATTTCGTATTTTAAGCCATCTAAAATATCAAAGTTATATGTAGGATAGCCTATATTTACTAACGGTTGTTCTTCTGTTTTCTTTTCTGGATAAATTTGATTAAACTGACCTGCAGACATTTCAAGCCATTCTTTCACTTGTGCCCCATTTACTTTTACAGCATATAACGTATTTGGATATACGTATAAATCTGCAACGTTTTTAATCGCTAACGTTCCAGCTGGAATATCCGTATAATATGTAGCACCGTTTCGGCCACCTGCTTTAAATGGTGCGCCTGCAGATAAAACCGGAATATCTTTAATCTTTTCGTACTCTGGTTTTTTAAGTTCTTGTTCTACATACCATTTTTGTGCATTTGTCACAATTTGTACGGAAGGATCATCTTGTACTAATGAAAAATAACTATTAATTGGTGCTTTCGTTTCACCTACAGGTGTATTTACATAGTCGATTGTCGCTTGATGCTCATCTTTAATTTCATTAACTAATTTTTGATCAGATTCTACTAATGGGGTACCTTTACTATTAGCAATCGGGCGAAGTTGTGGCTTAGATTGATCTTTTTGTACTTCCCATGTTCCGTTTACCTTTTTCAATTGCATATCAATAATACCTAAGTTACTACCAAAAACACCAGGCATTACAACTGGAACACCATTAAATACATCCTCCACTTCAGTATGTGAATGTCCCATTAATACTGCATCTACGCCAGGAACTTGTGTTGCTAAATGATATGATGCATTTTCCATTTTATTCACTTCTTTATATTCGCTCTTATCGACGCCTGAATGAGCCAATGCAACGATAATATCCGCACCCTCATTTTGCATTTTTTTCACCATTATTCTTGCTGTTGCGACGATGTCTTTCGCTTTTACTTTTCCTTCTAAGTTCGCTTTATCCCAGTTCATGATTTGTGGTGGAACAAATCCCATTACACCAATTTTCACTATTTGTTTTTGGCCTGCTTCATCCACTACTTCTTTCTTTAAAATATGATATGGTTTAAAATAATTTTCATCGTTCTCTTCCTTATCATCATGGTCAACTTTATATACATTCGAGTTAATAACCGGGAAATCCGTTTTTTCAATCACTTTGTTTAAATAATCTAAACCGTAGTTAAATTCATGATTCCCAAGAGAGATGACGTCATACTTCATTAAATTCATTACACGATATAATGGATGTGTATAACTAGGATCCACACGATTCTTCGGATCTTTTATTTTATTCGCTACGTAATCCCCAAGCGGTGTCCCTTGTAATGCATCCCCATCATCAAATAGGACAGAGTTTTTCACTTCTTCACGTGCTTTATTAACGAGTGTTGCCGTTTGTACAAGTCCTACTTTATTATCTGTTTTCGTTTGATAATAATCGTAATTCATTAAGTTAACGTGAATATCTGATGTTTCTAGAATTCGTAAGTTAACTGTACTCTCCCCAGTGTTCTCATCTGCATGAGCTGTTGCTGGCATTACTTGCGGCGCTATAACACCAATCGCAAGAGTTGCTCCAGCTAGCATTTTTTTTGACTTTTTCACAAAAAATCCCCCTTATACAATTACCAAAAATAATGAAATCAATCCCTATCTGTCTCTAACCACATACCTTTTTTCTTCTATTAGAGACACAATTTTCATTTCACCCTGCGCTAACGAGTAGTCCCCTTAAACGCCCGATTGATGAAGACCATTAATTAATCGGAAATAAAGCTCCCACTAATTAAAGTTTCACCTTATCTGACATTATCATATATAAAGTTCTTTCCTATCGTCAATATTTTTTGACAAACTTCAACAAATTTTCTGTAAAGTTATTATAAACTTTTCATAAACATATAATATGCCCTTACATTGCTAATACTGCTGAATATGATACAATTACCAATTACAAGGAGGATGAATTTATGAAAAAAGTCATCTTAACAATTGTTTGTCTCCTCCTTCTGATCATTTCTTATTCTTATTTTGAAAAGAACGACGAGACAAAACAAAATGAATCTGAAGAAAAAACAGAAAAAACATCTGCCCCAAATTGGATTGATAAGCAAACAAACGAATCTTTTTATCATCTTGTATTAGGTGATTCACTCGCTAAAGGATATGGATCGACACAAGGTGGATTTGCTGAATTAGCTTCTAAGCAAATAGAAGCACAAATTCATAAACCAATTACAGTAGAAAACCTTGGGGTAAACGGTCTTACAACAGATCGTCTCGCTAAAAAAGTTCAATCAGAAGATGTAAAGGAAAAAATTAGAGCAGCAAATATAATTACAATTAATATTGGAGGAAATAATTTATTTCGTTTAAATCGTGATGTTGGTGTTATAGATGGTATAAAAATGTTAAATAAAGAAAAAGCCCATTTTGAAGCGGATATAAAAAGTATTGTAAAGACAGTTCGAGATCAAAATCCGGATGCTTTACTCATTCTCTCAGAACTCTATAACCCGTTACAACTCGATGACTCCATCGCAAGTTATGCAGATATGTTTTTAGATGGCTGGAATGAATCTGTTTATTCCATTTCCAAAGCAAATCAACCATCTATCGTTTTACCAATTCGTAAATTAATATCGAATGATAAAAAAGAGTTATTATTTGACCAAGTACACCCAAATGATAACGGCTATGCGATTATTGCCAATACATTTACAAAGCAAGTGTTATCCTACAAATATTAAAGCGACCATGAAACAATTCTATTTTTATAACATGTCTTTTTTGTTACAATGATAGTGGAAGGGGGCCTTTATATGGAATCACGCGAGTGGGAACGTATTGTTGATCATCTTCTTTCGCTAGTGCCTCTTTTTTATCGCAAATTTATGCTTCCTGGAGAATTTTCTTCTCAAAGACATATGCCGCCATCACATACACAAGTATTACTGCTTTTGCATGAAAACGGCACATTAGCAGTTTCCGAAATCGGCAAGCGGCTAGCGATTTCACGGCCTAACATGACACCTCTATTAAACAAACTTATTCAAGAAGAACTAATAGAGCGTCATTATAGCGAAAAAGATCGACGGGTCATTTTAATTTCCCTAACAGCTGAAGGGAAATTATTAGTAAATCAGTATCAGCAATTCATTTTAGACAAACTAAAAGAAAATTTCCAAACATTATCTGAGGAAGAGCGCGAAAAGCTCATTCATTCTCTTCAAACCATTCAAAATTTAATTTTGAAAACAAACGTATAAAGCTGCTTCTAAATAGAAGCAGCTTTATGATTCGTAATAGTTACCATAGTACACATTGGAATATGGCCATGTTGTTAAATATGGTTTTTTTTCCTGTGTAGGCTGTTGTTGTGGTATTTGTGGTATTTGTGGTATTTGTGGTATTTGGGATAATTGCTGTAATTGTTGTTGCCGATATAATTCGTATTGTCTACTCGTATCATAAACCGGATAATAATTTACATATGGATATACTTGAGGTACGTAATAATAATACATTATCCTCTCCTCCTTTTTCTTAAACATATTCAAAGGAGAAAATGGATGTGACATTGTTTATAATTGTACAAGTGGTTCTCTCACTCGTTTCTTCCTTTTCTTCAAGCGTAACTTACGGTTCTTTTCGTATAAATAATGCACAACGAAATACGAAATGAGACCAAACACAACTCCTAAAATCGTCATTCCAATTAATACATACACTTCACTTTGTAATAAGCTCTTTAATATCGTAAAAATGTGACTTGAAAACAAGTCTGATATCTTAAATGGTTCATGATGAATTTTCTGTACATGAAATGGATAAATCATTTTTCCTAGCGCATACGCAAGCGGAAATAAAAATACTGGGAGAAACGATATTTTCCCAATAATATTGCCAATAACTGCCGCAGGAAAAGATCCCTTTGCTAACCTGACGATTGGATAAAATATTACATATACGAGCGATGCCGTATAAATGACTAACATTTCTAAGCCGAATCCTATAGCAAACCCTAACGATACTTTCTTTGCGCCTTCTGGCGATCGAAGCAACTTATAATATTGAAACTTTAATATTCTCCACATCCGCTGAAAAAACGAATATGTTTTCTTAGTTGTTTTCACCCTCATCATCTCTTTAACTATATTTTTATATGTAGTATGTCCTTACACACTCTGAAAAACAAATTTAGTTTTCTCTTTTATTATAAATGATATCGAAATGGTTAACCAAATATACATCCGACATTTTAATATAAAAAAACCTCCCTTTTAGGAAGGCTCTTCTACATTTTTAAATAAACTCACTAATAACGCTTTTTGAGCATGCAATCGATTACCAGCTTGCTCAAAGACGATAGAATGTGGTCCATCTATAATTTCTCCTGTTACTTCTTCTTCACGATGGGCAGGTAAACAGTGTAAGAAACGATATGTTTGCTTCGCATGCTTAACAAGTTCGTTATTGATTTGGTATGGCTGAAATAAAGTATATTTCTCTTCTTCGCCCTCTTGCCCCATGCTCATCCAAACGTCAGTATAAATGAAATCTGCTTCATTCACCGCTAATTCAGGATCATGCAAAACTTCAATTTCAGCTCCTGTTTCCTTGGCAATCGCTAACGCTTTTTTTACAATCTCTTCATTCGGTTCATATCCTACAGGCGTTGCAACAGTCATATGCATTCCGACTTTTGCACTCGCTAGCAACAATGAATGACATACATTATTTCCGTCACCTACGTAAGCCAATTTTATTCCTTTAAATGTATTTGTTTCTTCATATATCGTCATGAGGTCTGCCAATGCTTGACAAGGATGATGATCATCCGTTAAACCGTTAATAACAGGAATACTCGATTCTTTTGCAAGCTCTTCTACATCCGCGTGTGAGAATGTACGTATCATGATCCCGTCAATATACTGCGATAATACTTTCGCAGTATCTGAAACGCTTTCTCCTCTTCCCATTTGCATCTCTTTCCCACTTAAAAACATACCATGTCCCCCGAGTTGTACCATTCCCGCTTCAAAAGATACACGAGTACGAGTTGAATGCTTATCAAAAATAAGCCCTAATATTTTGCCTTGTAATAAAGGCTCTTGCTTATTCTTTTTTAAATATATAGCGAACTCAATTAACGAAATAATTTCTTCTTTCGTTAATTCTTCTAATGTTAAAAGATCTTTCGTATTTAATTTCGGTACTTGTACAGTTGACATGAAACTTCCCCCTTATATGATTGATACGTTTTTTGTACAAACTACTTTTTTTATTATATATACTGCCTGTTCTAACTCTTCATTCGTAACAATGAGTGGCGGTAATAGTCTTATAACATTAGGCCCTGCTTGTAATACGAGAAGTCCTTCGTTTTCTAGTTGTTCTATAAAATTTGCAACTTCATGCTTACACTCAATCCCAATCATAAGCCCCTTACCACGTATATTTTGAATACATTCGACATGTTGTAATTCCTCTTGCAACTTCTCTAATACGTACTCGCCTTTTTCTTGTACTTCTTTTAAAAACGATGGTCTTTTACTTACTTGCAATACTTCTTTCGCTGCAGCCATCGCGATGTAATTCCCGCCAAAAGTTGAACCGTGCGATCCTGCAGTAAACGACGTTCCGAGCTCTTTCCGGCCAATCATCGCTCCGACAGGAACCCCATTCCCAAGTGCCTTTGCCACGGTAACGATATCAGGATCTATTCCCACTTGTTCATAAGCGAATAGTGTTCCAGTTCTTCCTATCCCTGTTTGAACTTCGTCTATAATAAATAAGGAACCGAACTTATTACATAATGTTTCAATCTCTTTCAAAAAAGGTAGATCAGCAGGTATTACTCCTCCCTCTCCTTGAACAACTTCTACCATTACCGCCGCAACTTCTTCATTCATTACTTCCTCTAATGCTTTAATATCGTTAAAAGGGATATGTAAAAAAGATGGAAGTAATGGACCAAATCCTTCTTTTACCTTATCTTGGCCCGTTGCACTCATCGTTCCAAATGTTCTACCGTGAAAAGACTGCTGGCATGTTACGACGAGAGATTTTCCAGTATGCTTACGTGCTAACTTTAAAGCCGCTTCATTTGCCTCTGCCCCACTATTACAGAAAAACACATAATCTAATGCTCTATTTTCTGTTAATAATGACGCAACTTCTTCTTGCAAGCTGTTTGTAAACAGGTTAGATATATGCCATATATCATCAAGTTGCTCTTGTACACCTTTGAGAACAGTAGGGTGACAATGTCCTAAATTACATACGCCAATTCCTGATGTGAAATCTAAATATTCCTTACCGTTATTATCAATAACTTTCGTTCCAGTTCCATTTACAAACTCAATAGTTCTTCTGCCATACGTTTGAAAAAGATGACTCGTCATGCAATACTCACACCTTTCGTTACCGTCGTTCCAATACACTCTCCCGTAACCTCAGTAAAATCTTTTGTACCATTCACAATACTTATCTTTTGCACTCCCATTTTCAATGAAACTAGCGCCGCCTGTACTTTCGGAATCATCCCGCCTGTAATAACTCCTTTTTCTATAAGAGTTGTAATTTCAGATTCATCCGTTTCCTTTACCAAATTCCCTTCATGTAATATTCCATCTACATCCGTAATAAAAACAAGCTCTTTTGCCCCTAACGCGGCCGCAATCCCAGCCGCAGCATTGTCCGCATTTATGTTATAAATTTCATTACCATTTACCCCGATTGGAGCAATAACAGGAATATACTCCATATTTATTAATCCTTTTAATAAGGCTGTTTCTACATAACTTACTTCCCCCACATATCCTATCTCTTCGCTGACAGGTTGAACTTGAAGTAAATTGCCGTCACACCCTGAACAACCTACAGCAAGTAAATTATGCTTTTGTAAATTCATTACGAGTTTTTTATTCGTACTTCCGCATAGCACCATTTGAACAACATCCATAACTTCTTTTGGTGTTACGCGTAATCCATCTCTTTTTTCTACGTTGATGTTACAATCTTTTAATTTGGCATCAATTTCTGGCCCACCACCATGGACAATCACTACTTTATACTTCTGCTGTAATTTCTTTATACAATCAAAAAACACACCATTTAATTGATTCAACATACTACCGCCGCATTTCACTACAATATAATCGCTCATCTTCCCTCTCCTTATGTACGATAACAAGCGTTTATTTTCACATATTCATAGCTTAAGTCACAGCCCCAAGCTGATCCTGTCTCTTCACCTAAATGTAAATACACATTAATGACTATTTCATCTTCTTGTAATCTCTCTTTCATTTCTTCTTCAGAAAATGTTTGAGGCTCACTATTTTTTAATACCGATATAGATTGAAGAGTAATGTCAATTGTATTCGGATTAATAGCTACTTCACTTTGTCCAATACTGCTAATAATTCGCCCCCAGTTTGGGTCTTCACCATGTATTGCTGTTTTCACAAGACTCGAACCGACTATTTGCTTTGCAATTTTTTTTGCCTCTTCATTCGTTTGAGCTCCTAGCACATTTACTTCTATTAACTTCGTAGCGCCTTCACCATCTTGCGCAATTTTTTTCGCTAAATCTTCACATACCTTCTGTAAAGTACCTACGAAAGTTTCCCAATCTGTATGTTCCATATTTATCGGCCTTGTTTCTGATAATCCACTTGCCATAACGATGACCATATCATTCGTAGAAGTATCTCCATCTACCGTGATTTGATTAAATGTATGATTCGTTATTTGTGATAACGCTGTTTGCAATACGTCATGCTCTATATGAGCATCTGTCGTAATAAAACTAAGCATCGTTGCCATATTCGGATGAATCATCCCTGAACCTTTTGCAACACCCGCAATCGCCACTTTCTTCCCATCAATAATCATTTCATAGCAAGTTTCTTTCGTTATAAGATCCGTCGTTAAAATTGCTTCCGAAAAAGAATATGCTTCACTTTCTTCCTTCGTCGGTATAAGAGTTGCAACTCCCTTTCGGATTATATCCATCGGCAGTGGAACACCAATTACACCTGTTGAAGCTACTGCAACGTAATTTTCTTTCATCCCAAAATGTTCCGCCCCTAATGCGCGCATCTCGTATGCGTCTTGTAATCCTTTCATTCCAGTACAAGCATTTGCATTTCCACTATTAACGATAATTGCTTGTAACTTCCCTTCTGCCGTTATACTATCCTTCGTTACTTGCAAAGGAGCTGCTTGTATTTGATTCGTTGTATACACAGCGGCACATGATGCTGGTACATCACAAACGATGGCACCTAAATCCTTTTTCTCCTTTTTTAAACCATTTGCAGTACCAATTGCCGAAAAGCCTTTCGGCGTTACAATTGAACCATTTTCTAATTTTGTAATAGACGCTACTTTAATCATCATGTCCCCCTTATAGATAAAGCGGCATATGTTGTAAACCTGTTGTCTCTTCTAGTCCCGCTATTATGTTTGCATTTTGAATCGCTTGCCCAGCCGCGCCTTTCATCATATTGTCTATAACAGAAACGACCGTAACTCTTTCAGTTCTTTCATCGTAAGCTATGCCAATATCACAATAATTTGAGCCTCTCACTTCTTTTGGACTTGGAAATTTCCCTTGCGTACAAATTCGGATGAAAGGCGATTGTTCATACGTTTCTTCATACAATTTTTGAAGTTGCTTTATTTCCATCTTTTGTTTTACATTTGCATAAAGTGTAATCATGATTCCTCGTGATATCGGTATTAAATGTGTGCTAAATGTAATTGGCTGTAATTCACTATTCCATTCTGTAAGCATTTGCTCAATCTCTGGAACGTGCTGATGCTGGTTTACTTTATAGATATGTAAGTTATCGTATAGCTCAGGAAAATGAGTCATTGTTGTTGGTGTTTTTCCTGCTCCTGATACCCCTGATTTCGCATCAATAATAATCGAATCTTCTTCAATCATGCCGCTACGTACTAACGGCGCTATCGCTAGCAATGTGGCTGTAGCAAAACATCCTGGGTTTGCAATTAAATTTGCCTTTTGAATCCTAGTCCTCTTCCATTCACTTAACCCATACACTGCTTCTCTAAGAATTTCTTCTTTCGCTGCTGGCCTTTTATACCATAGTTCATATGACGAAGGATCTATCATACGAAAGTCTCCAGATAGGTCAATTACTTTTAAACCTTCTGCTACTAACTTGGGAGTTAACTCCGCCGATACTCCTGCTGGGGTTGCTAGAAATACAATTTCTGCTTCTTTTCCTATCGTCTCCACATCAATTTCTTGTAACGTATGAAAAAGGACATTTCGAAGATGCGGATATACATTTGTTATACACTCACCAACTTGTGAAAAAGAATGGAGAGATGCTATCGAAAAATATGGATGTTGTTCTAATAAACGAATTAACTCAATGCCCCCATATCCAGTGGCTCCAATAATTGCGACTTTCATAAGTTCCTCCTCATATCGATTCTTTAAATTAAGTATGATTATAATATTGTATATTTATAGAGTCAATTAAATATTTATAAATTTTTAAATCTAAAAAAACTTAATTTTACTAGAAAAATAATATACTCAACCTAATTTTTATACAAAAATAGTGCATAGTAGTTTTTTTATTTCACTTCAAGTACAATAAAACAATACATACGTACATACAGGCGGGGAAAAATATGAACGAAAAATTAATTGAGAAAATGATTATAAAAAGTTTTCAACAATATCAATGCAGTCCAATATCAACAGAAGATCTGGAAATGCTAGTGAAACATATTCAAACGGTGACTCATTCAAATATTGAAATTGATTTATACGAGGAAATTGAGGATATTGTTTATGATTATGTAACTGGAAAACAATAAAAAATAGGAGATTTCCATATGGAAATCTCCTATTTTTTACTTAATGATTTACCTGCTACACGTTCAAATAAACTTGGGAATAAAGCATAAAGTTTCGGGCCAATTCCCATCCACTTCGGTAAGTTTACTTCACGTTTTTTCGTGTGCATCGACTTTACGATTTGTTCTGCTACGTATGTTGGTTTTAACATGTAACGTCCCATATTCTTTACATATGTACCAGATTGATCCGCTATTTCAAAAAAGTTTGTATCTATCGGACCTGGATTAATTGCTGTAACATAAATATCTGTATTCGCTAATTCCATGCGTAAACTATTCGTAAATCCTAATACAGCATGTTTCGTTGCTGCATACGCACTTGATTTCGGAGTTGCAATTTTTCCGGCAAGGGAAGCAATATTAATAATATGTCCTTCGTTCTTGTTTACCATATAAGGTAGTACCGCTTTCGTACATGCTACTAATCCAAATACATTTACTTGGAACATATCTTTTACTTCACCCATTGACGCATCTTCAAACGTTTTAAAAATACCAAATCCCGCATTGTTTACTAATATATCAATACGTCCTACTTCTTGTAATACCTTTGAAAAAACAGACTGTACTTCCATCTCTTCACTTACATCTAATACATAATAATAGCAAGGCGTATTATAAGTTTCTTTAATTTTGTCTACTAACGCTTGTAGTTTCTCTTCTGTTCGAGCCATTAATACTGGAGTCGCTCCCTGTGCTGCAACTTGCATTGCAACTTGCTCACCAATCCCACTAGAAGCACCTGTAATGACGATTACTTTATTTTGTAAACGTCCTGTCATTGCTGTCACCTACTTTGCATAATAAATCAATTGTTGCGACGACTCATCAATCATCACTTGTTGATTATATGCTAAATAGTCCAATTGTCCAACCGTTTCTGAAATAGTAAGTGGTAATTGTTCTTTATATAATACCGGAAATAGTTTTACACATACTTCAAATGCTGTCATTGGTTTTTCCTTTAATAACTCAAGTACTTTAAAAGCACGTGTTTCTTGCTTTTGTAATCTCGTTTCAATAAGTTGTTTCACATTTAGAACATCTTCCCCATGCCCTGATAAAATGCGTGAAATATTCATTTCGCTTAAACGCTGTAATGTTTGGTTATATTGTAGTAATGGGCGTGCCCGTTCTGTTTGCCCTTCATATGGTGGTTCTAGTATTGGATTCGAAGAAATATGACTGATGAGAGCATCTCCACCAATTAATATTCCATCAGATTCTCTATATAAAGAAATATGAGTAGAAGCATGACCTGGTGTTTCAAGTACTATAAATCCAGGCAAAGAATCAATACGATCTCCTTCTCTCACAGTATGCGTTAACGATCTATTACAAGAATATTTAAGTGTCCTCGTCGTCAATAACGACTCGTCTTTCAAAAATGCTGCTGGCACACCAAACTGTAAGGCCGTCTCTCTAAAAAATTCATGATACCGCTTTAAAAATTCTGGATTTTGTGTGATCCAAGGCTCATTCCAAGGATGTCCAATAATATTCGTCTTCTCAGAAAATATATTTAAAAGTCCACAATGATCTGCATGATGATGCGTAATGACTACTGTTTCAATATCTTCTATCGTATGTCCTAATGCACCTAATTGACTTTCTAACGCATTCCTTGCCTCTTCTGTATTCGTCCCTGTATCAATTAATGTTAATGTCTCCCCCTCAACTAAAAACACATTCACAGTTTCCACTGCAAATGGTACAGGAATCTCCATTCGGTGAATCGCCGTCATGCTTAGCCCCCCTGTCTCTTTCCGGTTCAAAAATGAATACTTCTTCAGTTTACAACTTCTATATATATTTGTCATTATTTTCAGATAAAAAGAGGTGTTTCCTCTAAAAAAACGAATGTATGTACATTTATAAGAATTTCTAACCAAAATTAAAGGAGGAACATCATGTCTATTCAAAACATTTCCTTTCTCGGTGCAGGCTCCATTGCCGAAGCCATTATTGGTGGCTTGTTACATGCAAATGTTGTTAAAGGTGAACAAATTACTGTAAGTAATCGTTCTAACGAGACAAGATTACAAGAGCTACATAAAAAATACGGTGTCAAAGGTACTCATAATAAAAAAGAATTACTTACTGATGCAAATATTCTTTTTCTAGCAATGAAACCAAAGGATGTTGCAGAAGCGCTTACCCCTTTTAAAGAATACATAAATAATAACGTGCTTATTATTTCATTACTAGCAGGTGTTTCTACTCACTCAATTAGAAAACTACTTCAAAAAGACGTTCCAATTATTCGTGCAATGCCAAATACATCCGCAGCCATTTTAAAATCAGCTACCGCTATCTCCCCTTCAAAACATGCAACAGCGGAACATATTCGCACTGCAACATCTTTATTTGAAACGATTGGTCTCGTCTCTGTTGTAGAGGAAGAAGATATGCATGCTGTCACTGCATTATCTGGAAGTGGACCTGCTTATATTTATTACGTAGTGGAAGCTATGGAAGAAGCTGCAAAAAAAATTGGTTTAAAAGAAGATGTTGCAAAATCACTTATTCTTCAAACGATGATTGGTGCTGCTGAAATGCTAAAAGCAAGTGACAAACACCCTTCTATTTTGCGAAAGGAAATTACTTCTCCTGGTGGAACTACTGAAGCAGGTATTGAAATATTACAAGAACATAAATTTCAACAAGCACTTATTTCTTGTATTACACAGGCAACGAAACGATCACATAATCTTGGAAAAACATTAGAACAACTAACAAAAGAAAAATAGAAAAAGGAGCTCAAGTTTATTTGAGCTCCTTTTTCTTATAATTACACTTAGTTATTGTTCTTCCCAAAAATCTCTTCTTGCAGGCGACGACCAGTCGGCGTTGCTGCAAGTCCACCTTCTGCTGTTTCACGAAGTGCTACTGGCATCGTTTGTCCAATTCTAAACATTGCCTCAATTACTTCATCACATGGAATTGTACTCGTTACACCAGCTAATGCTAAATCTGCTGAAATCATCGCATTCGCAGCTCCTGCTGCATTACGTTTTACACAAGGTACTTCTACAAGTCCTGCAACAGGATCGCACACTAAACCAAGCATGTTCTTTAATGAAATTGCCATCGCTGTAGCTGCTTGATCTTGTGTTCCACCAGCCATCTCAACTGCAGCTGCAGCCGCCATTCCACTTGCTGAACCAACTTCAGCTTGGCATCCTCCTGCCGCACCAGAAATACAAGCATTATTCGCAACAACCATACCGAAAGCTCCTGCTGTAAATAAGAACTCAATCATTTCTTCACGTGTAGGCTGCAATTTTTCTCTTAGTGCAAATAGTACACCTGGCACTGTTCCAGCAGACCCTGCTGTTGGTGTTGCACAAATAATTCCCATCGCTGCGTTTACTTCATTTGTTGCAACAGCTTTGCTTACTGCATCCAAAATCGTATCTCCAGATAAGCCTTTTCCACTCTTCATATACGCTTGAACTTTTACAGCATCTCCACCAGTTAAACCAGTTGGTGATTTCACGCCGCGAATACCACGTTCTACTGCTTGTTCCATCACGACTAAGTTCTTTTCCATACCAGCAATTACTTCTTCACGTGAAATACGTCTTGTTTCCATTTCACATTGAATCATAATTTCTGCGATTTTTACATTTTGTTCTTTAGCTTGCGCCACTAGTTCCGCTGCGTTCCGAAACATGGTGTGTCCCCCCTGCAATTAATCCATAATAGTTACTTGACAAATATTTTGTTGCGCTTTTATTTCTTCAATCACTTCATCTGCTAATAATTCATCTGTTTCAATAACCATAAGCGCTCTTCTTCCTTTTTCTTTACGAGAAACACTCATTGTACTAATGTTAATCTCGTGTGTAGCAAGGATTGAAGCCACCGCTGCAATAGCACCAAAGCGATCGTTATTTACAATAAGTAGTGCTGGACTTGTGCCTGATAATTGAAGATCGAATCCGTTTAATTCTACAACTTCAATTTTACCGCCACCAATTGAGCAAGCAACAACTTCAATTTCTTCTTCACCTTTATACAAACGAATTCTTGCTGTATTTGGGTGAGGTGCATTGGCATCTTCTTCAATGAATTCCACTTCAATTCCGCGCTCTTTTGCTATTTCTAGCGCCTCTGGAATACGTAAGTCATCTGTTTCAAATCCCAATATTCCACCGATTAGTGCTACATCCGTACCATGCCCTCGATACGTCTTTGCAAATGATCCATATAACGAAATGCTTACTCTTTCTGGTTCATGACGAAACAGCTGGCGAGCAACTTGCCCCATTCTTGCCGCGCCTGCTGTATGTGAACTTGATGGTCCAATCATAACTGGACCGATAATATCAAATACTGAGCGATACTTCATCATAACTCCCCCTAAACCTCTATGCAAAAATTTATTCTACTATTCTATTAAGCTGCTACATCTGTCGCTTTTCCAGTTGTACCACGAATTTGTTCTGCTGTATGAATTGGATAATTTTTGAATAAAAGCAATCCAATATAACCTGAAATAATACCAGTTATAATAATACATAAGAATCTTAGCATTATTCTCATTAAAAAATGATATAAGATCCTCCACAATAAAGTCTGGTAGCAATCCAAAGTTTAACACAGAAGCCATTGCAAGGACAGCATAAACAAGTGATATAACCATTGCTAATACAACTAAATTTGCACCCGCTACTCCGCCTAGGCTACCTGCTGATGTTCTGAACTCTTTTAAAGAGTGGTGTACCAATTAACTCTCCACCACCTTATTAATAAAAAGCTTCTACTAAGGAACTCGCAATAGTTACACTAGCTAATCATATCGTTTAGCTAAAAAGTGAAAAAGACTTAGTACACATAATAGTAATATCTTTCCTATTATAATTCTCGTGTTACTCTCTCATGGTTTAGTCAACTTCACTTGTTACGATAATGACTAAAATGCATGTGACTTATCATAAATTATAATCTGTCCTAATTATAGCTTGTTTTTTATAAAACGCTTACTTTTGTTGAATTTTAAAAGTTCTGAATAAAAGTCCGTTTCTACTATTTGTATCACTTGTATGTCATCTGACTTATATAACAGTTTTTCTAAATGATCATTATTTCGTATTTTTATCCTATATATTCAAACCATCCTAATTTTCTGTATCATCCAAGTATAAGTATAAAATAATAACAGTTTTATTTTTAAATTTTTTTAGACATATAAAAATGGCAACCCGTTGTTACCATTTTTTACAAAACTATCATTTTTCTACTGGGAATGATTTCAAATCCGTCGCTATTTCTGTATTAGAAAACAACTCTCTTGCCTCTTTCAATAATTCCTTATATGTATCTCCTTGATAGCGAGAACTAATGTGAGTTAAGATTAATCGCTTCGCATTTGCCTGAAGTGCAATGCTCGCAGCTTGCTTAGATGTGGAATGAAAATAATCATGCGCTTGTTGCTCATCTGCTGCTGCGAAAGTCGCTTCATGGACAAGTACATCTGCATCTTGCGCAAGCTCCCTACTCGCTTCGCAATATCGCGTATCACCTAAGATAGTAATAATTCTTCCTTTTTGGGGTGGGCCGATAAACTCATTTCCATTTAATATCGTGCCATCCTCTAATTCAACTACTTCTCCATCTTTTAAACGTTTAAAGATTGGACCTGGTTTCACACCCATCTCAAGCAACTTATCAACTAAAAGAGCACCTTGTATATCTTTCTCTACAATACGATATCCAAAACATTCTATGCCGTGTGACAATCTTTTCGTTTCTACACAAAATTCATTATCTTCAAATACGGTACCTTCTTCTGTTATCTCCACAACTTCAAGTGGATATTTCACATGTGTCGTACTTACCGATAATGCCACTTCAATAAATTGTTTAATTCCTTTCGGCCCATACACCGTTAAAGGCGTAGTTCCTCCTTGAAATGAACGGCTACCTAATAAACCAGGCAATCCAAAAATATGATCGCCATGTAAATGCGTAATAAATATTTTCTCAATGCGGCGCGGACGTACCGATGTATGTAATATTTGATGTTGCGTGGCCTCGCCACAATCAAATAACCAAGTCTGTCCTCGTTCTTCTAACAATTGTAAAGCAATTGCTGAAACGTTCCTTCCTTTTGAAGGAACACCTGCACCAGTTCCTAAAAATACAAATTCCACTTTCTTTCCTCCAGCTCTAAATATACTCTATCTCTCATCTTACGGAATGTTATTTCAAATGGCAAATCGAATTTACATAACCAATCATCTAGACAACTATATAACACGAACGTTATACTTAAAAAATTTAGCAATCGTTCGTGTTTTGTGGTAAAATAATTATACTACATTTTAAGGGAGCGTTTTATTATGAAAGAAGTATTTCGTTTACAAACTGATTTTTCATCTTCATTTGATCGCTGGGTAAGTTCTTTCGTGTCTGATCACCCAGCACAATTAGAATGGACAACTTTAAAGGAATTAATCCATGAATATACAACATCACATACAAATGATACGTTACCAGCATATATTTCTTCAGCTTTAACATATTACGCCCAACGCGTTCCAACTACAAACAGTTCAGAGATTGTTATTTTTGAAAACCCTACAATCTTGTAATCTATAATAAAAAAGCACTGGTTACAGTGCTTTTTTATTTATACTTATTTAGCAAATGATCATATTCCGTCCAAAAGTCTGTATACATGCTTTGATCAAACTCATCTAAAATTATCTTTTCACTTGATTTATTGAATAATTCTTTTGCTTGTAGTGCAAAAGAAACAATTTGTTTTTTATATTCATTTTCATTCAATTCTATATGAAGCCCTTCATAGTATATAGCCTTTTGATCAGTAGAAATAACTTTGACACAATCCTTTAAAACCACATTTTCACCTATATGGTTTATAGTCCAATGAATTGAAATTGGGCATCCTAACATGAGCATAGTGCCACATCCGTGTAAAATAAGCCCCTCTTCATTTTCAATATCACAAATATATTCTTTATCTAAAGTTCGTAACAAAGCTAAAGCTGATGCACTTATTCCCCACTCCTCATCCATACCTGTTTGTGTAATAATCGTTCCAGCCACATTTAAATATATTTCTCCGTGTGAACATAAATCTTCCTGCTCATTAAACAACCACTTTTGATTCTCAATATTTATAATAAAATTTTGTGGTACCATTACAAATTCCCCTTTTATAAAAATATTTATTTTCCACATTATTTATAATCAATATCATGCATTTCATCCCATATATCTATTATAAATCCATTTAATATTTTAAAAACACAGATAAAAAAGATATTGACACTACGATTTTACAGTGCTAACATTCAACATGTAATTGAATATGGTCTCTGTTAGGTGAGGCTCCTGTATAGAGAAACGCTGCTGCCCAAAAATGTCGAGAGACGCCAATGGGTCAACAGGAAAGGTCGGAATGAAGGCCTTTTTTAACGTAGCTGGTTTCAGTACCTATGCTATACAGTGCTAAAACTCAACGAGGGAGAGGTGCATGTATTTTGTCATACACAAAAACTGTTTTTATTTATGTCTACTAACAGTCTTTGTTGTGGACTCTTTTAACTGCGAATTCAGACCTTTACTCGTTTTGAGTAAAGGTCTTTTTACGTCTATATGCACCTTACTATGAAACAAACATAGCATATTCAGAAACTACTAAATTGTACGGAGGTGAGGAACAGTTGGCAATTGATGATTCGGCCCAGATACCCATACGTTTTACATTCATATTTCATCATGTAGGTAGGAAAGAAACTGTTCCTCACCATTTCAAATAGTTAGGTAACAGATTGTTTCCTCCTTCATGACAGAGGAGGAACTACCGATGTTTAATTTACAAAGACAAGAAACAAAGCATGCTTATGAGCAAGATAGCATGAAAACAAATAACGAATTATTAGTGGAGGTTGCAACACAAGATGTAAGCTCTGCGTTAAAACTTTTAGAAACAACACAAGATGGATTATCTAAACAAGAAGCGTCTCGTAGACTTTCTTTATATGGTCCGAACGAAATAGCTCATAATAAAATGGCGCCGTGGTACATTCAATTTCTGTTGGCATTTAAAAACCCATTTATTTTCGTTTTATTAGCTCTTGGAGCACTCTCCTTTTTCACGGATGATATGCAAGGAACGATTGTCGTATCTGTAATGGTCCTACTTAGTGCAACGATTCGGTTTTCACAAGAATTCCGTTCTCAAAAAGCTGCCGATAAGTTAAAAGCTATGGTTCGAACAACTGCGAGCGTATTTAGAATAAATGGATTTGTACATGAAACAAAAAATGTAAAGAATTTAAACCGAAATTACACAACAGAAATTCCAATTGAGGAACTTGTACCTGGCGATATTATTTCCCTTTCAGCTGGTGATATCGTTCCAGCTGATGTGCGTGTTGTATCCGCTAAAGATTTATTTGTTAATCAATCTTCTTTGACAGGGGAAGCACTTCCTGTAGAAAAATACGAACGCTGCTACCATACAGAAAATAAGCATATCTTACCGAAAAACATGAAAAAAAATTACAATCCACTCGATATGGAAAACCTTTGCTTCATGGGAACAAATATTGTAAGTGGTAGCGCAAAAGCTGTTGTCATCTCAATAAGTACCGATACGTATTTCGGCTCTTTAGCAAATAAGGTAATTGGAAAGCGTGTAGAAACAAGCTTTGATAAAGGTGTAAACAAAGTAAGCTGGCTCTTAATTACATTCATGCTTATTATGGCGCCTATTGTCCTTCTCATTAATGGATTCACAAAAGGAGATTGGCAAGAAGCTTTCTTCTTCGCTATTGCCGTTGCTGTTGGCCTTACACCTGAAATGTTACCCATGATTGTAACTGCTAATCTAGCTAAAGGTGCCGTTAACATGTCTAAACAAAAAGTAATTGTAAAACAGCTAAATTCTATTCAAAACTTAGGCGCTATGAACATTCTTTGTACAGATAAAACCGGAACTTTAACAGAAGATAAAGTTGTCCTTGTTCGTCACTTAGATCCTAATGGAAATAAATGCAATCGCGTCTTACAATTTGCCTATTTAAATAGTTTCTATCAAACTGGATTGAAAAATTTAATAGATAAAGCTGTTATTAAGCATACAGAGGAAAATAATAAATTTAATCCATCAGCTTTTCAAAAGCTAGATGAAATTCCATTCGATTTCGCCCGCCGGCGTATGTCAGTCATCGTAAAAGATATTTCAGGTGAACATACAATGGTTTGTAAAGGTGCCGTAGAAGAAATTTTATCAATTTGTAATTACACTGAAGTGGATGAAAAAGTCGTTCCACTCACCGAGGAAATACGTTCAAATGTCAAAAAACTAAGTGAGACATTAAATAGTGAAGGTATGCGGGTTATTGCTGTGGCTTATAAAAAAGATAGAAGAATAAATGATAAAGAGTACGCAGTAAAAGACGAAACAGATATGATTCTCGCTGGATATATCGGCTTTTTAGATCCACCGAAACCATCTGCAGCAGCTGCAATTCAAGCATTACAAAAACATGGTGTACAAGTGAAAATTTTAACTGGCGATAACGAAATTGTTACAAGAAAGGTTTGTAAAGAAGTTGGATTAGATATCGGCGAACCAATCCTCGGTTACGAGATTGATTCTTTACCAGATAAAGCATTAGCAAAACTTGCTGAAGAAACGACTGTATTTGCGAAGCTTAATCCAATGCAAAAATCTCGCATTATACACGCATTACAAGGAAATGGACACACTGTAGGTTACATGGGAGATGGCATTAACGATGCTGTAGCATTACGTGAAGCTGATGTCGGAATATCTGTTGATACTGCTACTGATATTGCGAAAGAAGCTTCTGATATTATTCTACTCGAAAAAAGTTTAACTATATTAGAAGCGGGGATTTTAGAAGGACGTACTACATTCGGAAATATTTTAAAATATATTAAGATGACAGCTAGCTCTAACTTCGGTAATGTGTTTAGCGTGTTAGTAGCAAGTGCTTTCATTCCTTTTTTACCGATGCTTGCCATTCATCTTTTAATTCAAAACTTACTTTATGATATTTCACAACTTTCTATTCCATGGGACAAAATGGATAAAGAGTTTCTAGAAAAACCCCGAAAATGGGATACTGCAAACTTACGAAACTTCATTATTTGTATCGGCCCAATCAGTTCCATATTTGATATTATCACATACGTAGTCATGTGGAATGTATTTGGTGCAAATACACCGAGCGAGCAATCATTATTCCAGTCCGGTTGGTTTGTGGTTGGATTGTTAACACAAACTTTAATTGTTCACATGATACGAACACAGAAGATTCCATTTATTCAAAGCGCTGCATCAACACCAGTCGTTTTATTAACCGCTCTTATTATGGCAATCGGGATTTATATTCCATTCTCACCACTTGGTGCAGCCGTTGGTTTACAATCATTGCCACTTAGCTACTTCCCTTGGTTAGTAGGAATACTATTAGGCTACGCTTTTTTAACACAGTTCCTGAAAAAGCTTTATATTAAAAAGTTTCATAGCTGGTTGTAAAAATAAGAATGAGTGGGTATTCCCCGCTCATTCTAAAAGACATAACACATATTTATATATGGAGGTGACCATGATGGTATGGTACGACATTATATTCAGATTAGTTATAGCAATTATTGTAGGAGCTTGCATCGGAATGGAAAGACAATGGAGACATCGAATGGCTGGGTTACGGACAAATGCTCTCGTATCACTTGGTGCCTGTATATTTGTTTTATTATCCGTCATGCTTAATCATGATGCTAGCCCCTCCCGCATTGCCGCTCAAGTCGTTAGTGGCATTGGCTTTTTAGGGGGTGGCGTTATTATCCGCGATGGTTTTAGTATTAGAGGGCTAAATACGGCAGCTACTTTATGGTGTGCAGCTGCTGTCGGTACTCTTACAGGCGCCGGTTTCCTCGTTGCAGCTATATTAGGTGCAGCCGGCGTGTTACTAGCAAATATACTCCTTCGCCCAATTGCTCTTTTTATGAATAAAAAATCAAAAGAAGAATCACCAGAACAAACGAACTACTTACTTTCCCTTACTTGTTCAGAAGAAAATGAAGCACATATTCGTTTTTTACTTATGCATATGGTAAGTACAGAAGGGCTCGGTTTAAAAGAGTTGTATAGTGAAGACGTAGATTCTAATCGAAAGGTGTGTATACAGGCTACATTACATTGCAAGACAAATGCGGCTATCTTAATTGAAAAAATAGTAAGTAGAATGCTATTAGAATCTGGCGTTACTGGAGCTGGATGGAAGACTTCTTTAGATTTAGAAGCGAGTTAAATAGGAAAGGTGTCATGATTTTACTACTTCATGACACCTTCTACATAAACTTATTTTCTAACTTTTGTTGAAACGACTTCTCTTGCTTACGTAGTAGTTGACTACCTCGTTGTAAAATCGGTGTTCCATACTTATCATTAATTTGATCAATGACAGCAAGTAGTGGTTCTTTTTTCGCATCCTCTTCAAATGAAAACAAATCTAATTGTTTCACCGATTCTGTCTTCCACTCTATTTCAGTAGCTGTAACACCTAGTAAACGAACGGAATCACCATCCCAATGTTGCTTCCATAAACGGGATGCTGCTTGAAAAATATCGCGTTCTTCCCAAATCGCATTTTTCAATTGCTTACTCCGTGTTACTGTTCGCCTATCATGGTATTTAATCATAATTTGAATATTATAGCTGACAAGGGTTCGCTTTTGTAATCTTTTACTCACTGATTTTGATAACCGTTCTAACATATCAAGTAATTCTTTCTCTTCATCCATATCCTTTGAAAAAGTCATCGAGTTACCGACACTTTTATGTTGGCCCATTTGACTCGGATCCACTTCCCTATCATCCGTACCTTTTGCACGCTTTTGTAAATCAATACCGTGCTTGCCAATTTTAGCGCGAATGATATGCTCGTCTCCCTTCGCTAACTGTTCAATTGTATGTATATGAATTTCATTTAATTTTTCAGCTGTTTTTTCTCCAATCCCATGCATTGCTTCAACTGGAAGTGGCCAAATCATTTCTGGAATATCACGTTTTCGAAGCACGGTAATACCGAGAGGTTTTTTCATATCAGAAGCTGTTTTTGCTAGGAAAAGATTTGGAGCGATTCCGATACTACACGGAAGCTGTAACTCTGTTAATAGTGCTTGTTGTATCATCTTTGCTATTTCAAGGGGCGAACCAAGTGCATAGCAATCTGTAATATCTAAATATCCTTCATCTATTGAGACTGGTTGTATCTTTTCTGTAAAACGGGAAAGGACTTGAAACATTTGAAATGAAGCTTCGCGATATAATGTGAAATTAGGACGCCTTACAACTAATTGCGGGCATAATCTTTTCGCTTCCCAAAGGGGCATCGTCGTACGTATTCCGTATTCTCTCGCCTCATAACTACATGTTATTATAATTCCTTTTCTCTCTTTTTCATTTCCAGCAACCGCTAATGGCTTTCCTTGTAATGATGGATCATGAGCAATTTCAACAGATGCGAAAAAGCAATTCATATCTACATGTAAAATAACACGACCATTTTTCGGATACATTTCTCGCATAGTACTCACTCCCTAATCAGAACGTTCGTTCTTTCATTATATCAAATTTTGCACAATAGTTATAATAATTACTTGTTCTTTTTTATAATCGATATAAAGAGGATATATATGTGAAAGGGGCTGATTATGATGAAATCAACTAATAAAGTGAAACTTTAATCAGTGGGGGTTTTGTTCATCCCCCACTGATTATTAGCCCTCACCAATTGGACTTTTACAAGCAACCCGATCCCCACCTAACTTCTTTACTTTCGCTGAATTTTGAGGTGGGGGGCTTACTGCCCGGCAAATAGCGGGACAAACTCAACTATACATTCCTTGTAGTTATATTAATCATTGCAATTAATGATTTACTACTTCCGATTTTCAATATGAATACGTTAGGATTATTCCCTCGTCTAGTACATGTAGCAACTTCCATAGTTTTTCTTATATTGGCTTATACGTCTTGTCAAAGCAATCAAATCAAAATAAAAAGCGTGTAAATCACAATTGATTTACACGCTTTTTATTTTCCATTACTTCGCTACTTCTTCAATAATTGCAACAACTAATTCTGCTGTTTTTGCTAATTCTTCAACAGGAATCTTCTCGTTTGTTGTATGAATTTCTTCATAACCAACTGCTAAGTTAACTGTTGGAATACCATGTCCTGCAATTACGTTTGCATCACTTCCGCCACCACTTTGGTGAAGAGAAGGTGTACGACCAATTTTTTCAGCTGCACGTTTTGCAACTTCTACAACGTGATCGCCATCAGCAAACTTAAATCCTGGGTACATAACGTTTACTTCAACGTCTGCATGACCGCCCATTTCTTTTGCAGTTGTTTCAAATGCTTCTTTCATTTTCGCAACTTGTGCTTCCATTTTCTCATTGATTAAAGAACGAGCTTCTGCAAAGATTTGTACATGATCGCAAACGATATTCGTTTGTGTACCACCTTCAAAACGTCCAATATTTGCAGTCGTTTCAGAGTCAATGCGACCAAGTGGCATCTTCGCAATTGCTTTCGCTGCGATAGTAATTGCAGATACACCTTTCTCCGGCGCTACACCAGCGTGAGCTGTTTTCCCGCGAATAATTGCGTTCACTTTCGCTTGTGTTGGAGCTGCAACAACGATTTCACCAACTTTTCCATCACTATCTAATGCGTAGCCATATTTCGCTGTAATACGCTCACGGTCTAATGCTTTTGCACCAACAAGACCTGATTCTTCTCCGACTGTAATAATAAATTCAATTTTACCATGAGGGATATTTTTCTCTTTTAAAACACGGATTGCTTCGAACATTGAGGCTAATCCAGCTTTATCATCCGCACCTAAAATTGTTGTACCATCTGATACGATATATCCATCTTTAATAGAAGGCTTAATTCCATTACCAGGAACTACTGTATCCATATGAGAAGTAAAGTAAATTGTATCAACACCATCTTTTGTTGCTGGTAAAGTACAAATTAAGTTGCCTGCACCATGACCAGTTACAGCCATTGTGTCATCTTCAAATATTTCTACACCTAAATCTGTAAATTTCTTCGTTAATACTTTGCAGATTTCTGCTTCAAATTTTGTTTCAGAATCTACTTGTACTAATTCCATAAATTCATTTACTAAACGTTCTTGATTAATCATAAGACTGCGCCTCCTGCACTACCATTATGTATGTAACACTACTAATTATAACAGAATTTCGCAAAACTTTCGAAATACAAGACAAAAAACAGATGGTTTACATGTCTAGATAACCATCTGCTTTCTATTACTCATTTAACAATACCCAGCGCATATGATCCTCCCACACGCCATTTACCATTAACATCTTCCTAGACACGCCTTCATATTGAAAACCTATCTTCGTCACCACTTGTATAGATGCTAAATTACGAGGCATAATCGGAGCTTCTATACGATGTAACTGAAATTCCTCAAAAGCAACTTGAATTGCTTTTCTAAGTGCTTCTGTCGTATACCCTTTGTTTAACTCTGCTTTATCTAATTTATAACCGAGTACACAAGATTGATAAATGCCACGAACGATTAAATTAAATGAAATACACCCAATTATTTTCGTATCATCACCCTTTTTAAAAATCCATAGTCTGATGATTTTCCCTTCTTCGAACTCTTTTCTATCCTTTTGCAACTTTTTCTTTT
Source organism: Bacillus sp. FSL K6-1218 (assembly GCF_038006445.1). Lineage (NCBI taxonomy): Bacteria > Bacillati > Bacillota > Bacilli > Caryophanales > Bacillaceae > Bacillus > Bacillus sp. FSL K6-1218. The sequence goes on from NZ_JBBOVE010000001.1 coordinate 4,212,277, forward strand.
GATAATCTAGCGTAAAAAAATCATCCGGTCTATACTCTTCCCAAGCTTTTAAAAATTCACGATTTCTGTCGTAATATTGAAGAACTGTTTCAGCATACGACTCATCAATTTCCCTTAAGTATAAACGATCTGTTTCGTATATTTTCATCATCGTATCTCCATTCTTCAGCTTGCCCAACTAAAAATTAACAATATACCCTTTAACTATATTCTCTATACACACTCAAATTTCCTGTTATATTTTGCAATCCCCTCCCGAATTTTGTCCTCACTCTCCCCTTGTCCATAATTTCATTTCTCGTTACAATGAAATTGTACTGATTTGCAAGGAGGTATAACGATGCATAAAAAAGCTCAAAAAATTATGGTTTATGTGATGCTAATTTCTATGCTTGTAACAACATTACTTGCTGGCGCGAGTATGTTTTGGTAAAAAGGGCGATGTGTTCGTCCTTTTTTTACTTTTTACACATGACAAAATAAACCATCTCGACATCGAGATGGTTTATTTTATATAAAACACAATCGCTACAATACTAAAGGAAAATGACATTACAAGTGCTATTACAAAACTTGTATATTGTTTCTGCTGAAATGCCCCAATAACAAAAGTTAGATTAAGTAATGCCATACATACAATCGCTACAAGATAAGAACATATATTAAAAGTTGCCAATATGAATGTAATAATAAATAGAAATCCCATAAAAAACTGCATATACGAAAGTTTTGGATTCAAGTACATATGAGCAACCCCTTTATCTAATTTTATCTTTCTATACTCTCATTAACGCACGGTTATGTACACATGTCAAGACAACTTATTATAATAGAAAAAGCCAACCTTTTCGTTGGCTTTTTCATATGCAACGGCTCCTTTTTCTTTTGCCAATTGCTGAAATGATTTTTTCGATTTCACAATCCATACTTTCGTTCCAATTGGAATGCGATCAAATAAATATTCCACATCGTTTTTCTTCATTCTTATACACCCTTGTGAAATATACTTTCCAATTGAACTCGGTTGATTTGTTCCATGTATTCCATATTTACTTCCATCAGTTCCTCTTGCATTAAATCCAATCCACCTTGACCCAAGTGGATTTTTTGGCGATCCACCTGGAATATTCTTCGCAATGTAATACGGATCCTTCGCTTTCATTACAACATCAAAAGTTCCTTCTGGAGTTAATTCATTCGTTTTCCCTGTCGCTACTGGAAAAACTTTTTGAATCTTTCCATCGTCAATGTAAGCTAATTTATTCGTTGCTTTATTTACAATAATAAAAGGATCTCCGGCACGCGGATTATCCCCAAGAGGCCAAATCGGCGATAAAGAAAGACATAATATGATAGTGAGAAGATACGGCATAGATAATTCCTACCTTCTATATAAGTTCTTTTATATTATCCTTTCCCTTAAAGCGGCTTTTAATGAGTAAATATTGTTCCATTTCATACACAAGTTGAACAAGTTTCGCACGTATCTCAAATTCCTCGCGTGTAGCTGGCAATGGCATGTCTCTAAATAATTCCCTCATTTCTTGAAGCTGCCTTAAGGAAATAACGCCAGTACTCTCAGGGCTAATAGCATTACTAATGTTTTCAACAACATCTGCAATCATGTCAGCTTGTTCATATGTCCACGATAAAGAAGCTGCTAGTGGTATCATTCGCTCTAAAATTTCGAATTGTTGCATACGCATATTAAAATAACGATAGTAATAGTCATCTTCTCGCATAAATGCATTCTCAAGTTTCTTAAACGATAAATCTCTAGCTTCATTTAGCATATTTTCAGTTTCAATAAGTTCTGCTCCGCTCCAACTACTTTCTCGATTTCGTAAATATACAACCATTTCAAACAAAATCGTTTTAAAATTACTTTCTATTTTATCTTGATACTCTTTTAGCTTATTTTCACTACTCGGCATATACATATTCACTAATAGAGCCACGCTAATCCCTATCGTTAATATAGCAATTTCATTCCCAACAATAAGCCATGTAATTTGTTTCAATGAATACAGGTGCATAACAATAACTGAGCTCGTGACAATACCCTCTTGAATTTTGAGCATAACTGCAGTCGGAATAAATGTAAGTAATAATACACTAATTGCTAGTGGTGTATATCCAATTGTTTCAAAAATGCAAAACGCGAACACCATTGATAATACACAAGCTAAAAAACGATGTAGTGATACTTGCAGTGATTTACGTTTCGTATTTTGTACACACAATATAACTAAAATACCCGCTGAACTATAAAATTCTAATCCTAATAACTGAGCAATAAAAACTGCCGCGCCTGTCCCTATTGCTGTTTTTACTGTACGATATCCAATTTTAAACATATCATTACTCCTATATGTATAAACGTATTTACAGCTAGTATAAAAAAAGGATGACACAATGTCATCCTTTTCTACTTATTATTCACATAACCTTTTCATATTACAATATTTTTTGTAAAAATTGTTGCGCACGTTCACTTTTCGGCTCTGCAAAAAATTCTTCTGGCGCACTATCTTCTACAAGCTTTCCTCCGTCCAAGAAAAGAACACGATCTGCCACTTCTTTTGCAAAGCCCATTTCATGTGTAACGATAGCCATCGTCATTCCTGTCGTAACTAACGATTTCATAACTTCTAACACTTCTTTCACCATCTCTGGGTCTAGCGCCGATGTCGGTTCATCAAATAACATAACTTCTGGTTCCATCGCTAACGCTCTTGCAATTGCTACACGTTGCTTTTGTCCTCCCGACAGACGATTCGGATACGTATCTTTTTTATCTACTAATCCAACCTTTTCTAAAAGTTTCTCAGCTTTCTTTTCAGCTTCTTGCTTCGTTACCCCTTTTACATTGATAGGAGCATACGTAATATTTTCTAATACAGTCATATGAGGAAATAAGTGAAAATGCTGAAATACCATACCGACATTTTCACGAACATGCATAACATTCGTTTTCGGATTCGTTACTTCTTCCGTTCCAATCCAAATGTGACCATTCGTTGGTGCTTCTAACATATTCATACAACGTAAAAATGTTGATTTTCCTGATCCAGAAGGCCCTATAATTGCAACTACTTCCCCTTTTTCAATCGTTATTGTAATTCCTTTTAATACTTCGTTATTACCAAATGATTTATGAAGGTTTTCAATTTTAATCACTTTTCTTCATTCTCCCTTCAATTGCCTTCCCGACTAATGTAAGAATAATGACTAACATATAATAAATCAGTCCAACAAAAAGTAATGGTTCAAGATATTTAAATGTCTCACCGCCTACGATGTAAGCACGGCGCATTAAATCAGTCGCGCCTATTACTGTTACTACAGCTGATTCTTTCGTAAGTGTCGCAAATTCGTTCACAAGCGCTGGTAATATATTTTTTAATGCTTGAGGGAAAATAATATTTCTCATCATTTTTCCGTACGGTATCCCTAAAGCCATCGCTGCTTCTGTTTGTCCTTTATCAACCGCTTGAATACCGGCACGAATCACTTCTGACATGTATGCACCTGAATTCAAGCTAAATGCAAGTACAGCTGCTAAGAATGCTGGTATTTCATAACCAATTATTTGCGGGACGCCGAAATAAATAATCATTAATTGCAATACAAGTGGTGTACCACGAAAAATTGATGTATAAAAATCTGCTGCTATATTTAACGCTCGTATTCTAGCAATTTTACAAAGTGCTAATAATGTTCCTAAAATAAATCCTGCTAAAGCTGATACTGCTACAATTTTCAAAGTAACTTCTAAACCTTTTAGTATATATGGTATTGAAGGCATAATCGCCGAAAAATCTAAGTTCATTCTTTTCATTCCCCTCACAGAAAAGTGAAAGGCAGCTTATTTTTCGCTGCCAAACCATTTCTTCACTAATTTATCCATTTCTCCATTTTCTTGCATTTTTTTAATTACTTTATTAAATTCAGCTGTTTTATCACTGTTTTTCGGAAGGGCAATTGCTGCTCCAACTTCTTCTGGCGCCTCTTTAATTTCAATTCCTTGTAAATCTTTCATTTTCTCTAAATAATTTTTAGCAACTGTGTCTTCTATAATTGCAGCATCAAAACGACCAGCTTTAATTTCTTGTACGATTTCTGGTATACGGTCACGTCCCTCAACTTGGAAATCTACTTGTTTTTTAAATTCTGCTGCTTTCTCTTCTTGAATAGATCCTGTTTGTACCCCTACTTTTTTCCCTTTTAAGTCCTCTACAGATTTAATATTAGAATCCTTTTTAGAAACGACCATATTTTTCGCAACAAAATAAATATCTGTAAAATCAACATTATTTTTACGCTCTGCAGTTGGCGTCATGCCTGCCATTACGAAATCAACTTTTCCTGAACTAAGAGATGCTAATAAACCACCAAAATCCATATCTTTCACTTTCACTTCATACCCAAGTTCTTTTCCGATATATTTAGCAACATCGACATCAAAACCAATAATTTCATCACTTTTTGAAGCTTCCACGTATTCATATGGTTTATAATCTGCTGAAGTCCCCATAACCAGTACTTTTTCACTTTTTCCAGTAGCCTTTTCTTCCCCATTACTACAAGCGCTGAATATACTTACAATTAAAATAAGTGCAAACGATATTGATAATAACTTCTTCATCTTTCTTCCCCCTAATAATGTATATTTAAAAGTTTAATAGAATATTTATTCGATGTTTGTATTGTATCAGCACTTTCATTTTTATGCAATATATAAAATAAAAATAAATGAAATAACAATATAATCGCTGTTTTTCATGTATAAAATAATGCATAAAATAACATAACTATGCATATCTCATAAATTTTAATAATAAATAAAAAAGGCGGCACATCCACTTGATTGTGGATGTGCCGCCTTTTCTCTTATTTTTTATAGTTCTTCACAATTTTCTTCGAAATACGATTGTAGTTTCGCAATAACTTGCATCGGTTCATGCCCTTCAATTTCATGACGCTCTACCATCGTTACAATTTTTCCATCTTTTAACAAAGCAAATGATGGAGAAGAAGGTGGGTACCCTTCGAAATATTCACGCGCTCTTGCTGTCGCTTCTTTATCTTGACCTGCAAACACCGTTACAAGGTGGTTAGGACGTTTATCATAATGTACGGAATGCGCAGCAGCAGGACGAGCAATACCACCTGCACAACCACATACAGAGTTTACCATTACAAGTGTTGTTCCATTTCTTTTAAACGCTTCTTCTACCGCTTCTGGCGTCGTCAATTCTGTATATCCAGCAGAGACAATCTCTTCACGCGCTTGGCGGACAACATCATTCATAAAAAAGTTAAAATTAATCACTCTTTTCCCTCCTCTAAAACTACCTATTTGTATCTTACCAGTTAATGTTTATGAAATACAAGTAAGTTTACTTGTATTTAAGTATAGAAAAGGTGTTAGAGCTCTTGCTCTAACACCTTTTCTTTAATGACCACGATGTTTTTGCTTTGCTTTTTGTACTTTAATTAAACGTCTTCTTTCTTTTTCAGCTTCTCGCTTCTCTTTAGACTGCACTTTCTTTTCTTGTTTATGCAATTCATAAGATAAACTAATCGCCTCTTGCGCCTTAGTAAAACGTTTAATATTTGTTTCTTTTGCTGCTTGTCGTATGATACGCTTTATGTTTTTAGGTCGCTGTTTTTCTTTAACTTCTACACCACATTTTGCAAAGTGCTGAAAATGTTCTAAAAGTGAACCATTCACAAACATAAGCACTTCTTCATCTGACGGTTCCGCCCCAAAAATATACCTCGCTCCATACAATTTCCCTTGTTCTTTGCATGTAATAATTCCAACAAAAAACTGACCATCGTGATATACTGTCAAATCCATTGACAGCCCCTCCTTTAAAAGATTAGAAATACGGGACATCCCGGAGGGGAAGGTTACTGACATGAAATCATGCGTCTGGACTACCAACCAGAACTGTGTTTTTGTATTTCTTTCACTATTATTATATCTTTTTTTCCATAATCTTCATATATTCAGCAATCATTTTTTTATGCGATCCTACAATATAGTCAGGTAGTTCTGTTACTGAAAAGAATTTAAGCTGAACTGCTTCTTCTTTATTCATAACAAAATCCCCTTCGTATTCATCCGTATAATAGGCGGTTGTTACAGATTGAAATTCATCACCGTTTGCTAATTTTGTAAAGTAGTTCGCTCCAGAAAATACATTGATTAGTCGCAAGTTCTTCACTTTTATTCCTGTCTCTTCATATACTTCACGATAAGCTGTTTCTTCTGGTGATTCACTAAGCTCCATTAGCCCGCCAGGTAGCCCCCATTTTCCGTACGGCTCTGTCCGCTGCTGCAATAAAACATATCCATTTTCATTTATAACGAGTACAACAGCACCAACTAAAATTAAAGGGCGATGACCAACTATTTTTCGTAATTCTTCTACATATCCCACCGTATCGCCTCCTTTTTCGTTGTCCACACTATTGTATCATATGTTCGAAACGACAAAATGCGTATATTTTTCATTTTTTTAACAAAATATTTATTTTATGTGATTCATCTACTGTAGCTAACATAATAGATTCGACTTCTGTACTCTTCTCTAGAAATTCTCTCGCCCACGCTTCTGTTTTTCCTAATAATGCAAGAACATCTTTCTGTATCCTCCCATCCTTTACTAATACAAAAGAAACTGGAGATTTTTTTCCCGCCACTTTAAGATCAAGCCGCGAAACTGCTTCATATTCTGGATACCGAAATATAGAAACGACACCGTTCGCTTCCCATAATGCTAATTTAATCGTTTGAATATCGCTCACATTTCGCATACGAAGTTCCGAAAACAAATATTCCACGGTAATTCTCGCCTTTTTCAAATTGCTAAAATCAATGGAACCATTATGTATAAGAATGATAGGTGCTGGCTCTAAAAAGCGTCTCCATCTATCCCATTTCAGCATTAAAACTGAGCTTATAATATGAAGTACAACAAGTATGAACGTTGTAATCATCGAGCCCAGTAACCCTACTTTTTCATCAGACAATGCGTTAGAAATATTCCCACCAAGCAATAACACTAATACAACATCTAAAAAACGAAGTTGTGCGATAGACCTTTGCCCCATCGCTTTCGCAACTAATATTAAAAATATGTATGCTATAATAGCCCGAATAACCCATTCACTATTAGAAAGATGCCGTGCTCCTTCAAAAATATGCATATGCATCACTTTGCACTCCTTACCCGTCTCAAACTGCTATCCTGTTTTAGTTTGCAACGTTTATGAGCATATATGTAAAAAAGCTGGTTCGTTTAAAAACGAACCAGCTTTTTTTACTTAACTGAAAACATATATTTTTTATAAGTTTTCCGTACCGATAGTATGAGCCCCATCATAATCATATTCGAGAATAAGGAACTTCCCCCATACGATAAGAAAGGTAATGCAATACCTTTTACAGGCATTAATCCAACGATCATACCGATGTTTTGGAATATTTGAACTGTTAATATACCGATCGATCCAGCGCATAATAATGTACCAAATAAATTATCAGCGGAATAACCAATAATAATTGTTCGATATAGTAGTAATAGGAACAAGAAGACAACTAACGCTGCTACGATAAATCCACCTTCTTCGGCAATTGTAGCGAAAATAAAGTCAGTATGCTTCTCTGGGATATAGACGCTTCCTCCACCGTATCCTTTACCTTCCATACCTCCACTACCTACAGCTAGAATCGATTGCTGTGTTTGATAACCTTGATCTGTATGTTCAAATGGGTCTAACCAACCTAAAATACGTGACTGTTGGTGAGGTTTTAGTAATGTAACTAAATTATTATAGAAAAAATCCTGATACTTAAAGTAAATAAACATTAACACAGATAATATCGTCACCGGAATAACTGTGCATATTGCTATCAATTTCTTCTGAATACCTGACATAAATAAAATACATGCAATAGCAGCAGCATATAAGAACACCATACCTGTATCCGGTTGGCTATATACAATTGCCGTAGGAGGAATAGATACTAGCATAATCTTTCCTACTAATATTAAGTCTGTTTTAAATGTTCGAACCATATGCTGTGCATTATGCTTTACTGCTAAATTTGCTACTAACATAACCAGTGCAATTTTGAAAAACTCTGACGGCTGAATAGATCCAATTAGTGGAAATCTAAACCATCTTTTTGCTCCTAGTATCTCCGGTGTAAAGGTTGAAACCGGTAATATTTTTAGTAGAATAATTGACAGAAATGTTGCAATATACAATGGCCATGATAATTTTTGCAGCTGATCTGAATCAACACTTGCAACAAGAAGTAACATTACAATTCCAATTATGTAGTTAATCCCTTGTTTCAAAGCAAAATTCTCAGCCCCATATTGGCCAGTTTGCTGACTGCTATATATAGCAGCTATACTCGTCACACATAGTGCACACAAAATTAAAATTAATTTTACATCTAAACTTTTTAGAAACTCGGTACTTCTTTTCATGACATCCTCCTGAAACATTGTTACAGCAAAATAAAAAACCAGGAGTCAACATTCTTCATGTTTTGACGACTGATTACACATTATCTATAAAACACTTATATAGAATAACTCTCTTTTTCATACAATACAATATATTATACTACAGTTTCATCAGTAAGATTTGCCAAAAAAATTATTCTTTTCTTATTTTATATCCATATACCATATATCAGCAATGTATTTTCGTAAATTCCTAATACATAATCGTTTATTGTAAGATTACTGGGAAAGGTATTTATACATATAGTAGGATGTAGATGAAGAAATAAGATAATAAAAAGCTCGCATAAGCGAGCTTTTTATTAATATACAGATGTATTGTTTTCTGACATGTTTTCTAAAATTTCTTTAACACGTCCTAAGAACTTACCACAGATTAAACCATCAAGTACGCGGTGATCAAGTGATAAACATAAGTTAACCATGTCACGAGCACCGAACATACCGTTATCCATAATTACTGGGCGTTTTACAATTGATTCAACTTGTAAAATAGCCGCTTGTGGGTAATTAATAATACCCATAGATTGAACAGAACCGAATGATCCTGTGTTATTAATTGTAAATGTTCCACCTTGCATTTCGTCTGCTTTTAGCGATTTCGTGCGTACTTTTCCTGCAAGTTCTGTAATTTCACGAGCGATACCTTTAATTGTTTTCTCGTCCGCTTGCTTAATTACTGGTACAAATAGTTCTTCCTCTGTTGCAACAGCGATAGAAAGGTTAATATCTTTCTTCTGAACAATTTTATCGCCAGCCCACATTGAATTAATTTGAGGATACTCTTTTAACGCTTGTGCTACTGCTTTTACGAAGAAAGCAAAGAACGTTAAGTTAAAGCCTTCACGCTTCTTAAAGTCACCTTTAATTGAGTTACGGTATGACACAAGGTTTGTCACATCTACTTCAATCATCATCCAAGCATGTGGTGCTTCATGTTTACTACGTAACATGTTTGCTGCGATTGCTTTACGCACACCTGTTACTGGAATTTCGATATCTCCAGGCATTGTAGGTACAGAAACTGGTTTCGCAGCTTCTACTTTTTGCGCTACTGGTGCTGCTTTTGGTGCTTCTGGGCGAGCTTCTACTACTGCCGCTACAGCTTCCTCTTTTTTCACACCTGCTTGCGGAATATTTCCAGATTCCACTAGCTTTAAAATATCCTTACGAGTGATACGGCCATTTGCTCCCGTACCTTCTACTAGATCTAAATCAACGTTATGCTCACCCGCAAGTTTTAACACAGCTGGTGAAAAACGTGGTTTTCCATCAGTTGGTTGTTTTACTTTCGGTGCTTTTTCAGGCGTAATTGCTGCTGCCTTTGGTTCTTCTTTTGTTTTTTCCTCAACAGCTGTTGCTGCTACTTCATCTGCGCCTTCTACTTGAATCACACAAACTACTTCACCTACAGCTAACGTATCACCTTCACCAGCGATTAACTCTTTCACAATACCCGTGAAAGAAGATGGTACTTCAGCATTTACTTTATCAGTCATTACTTCTGCAAGCGGATCATACTTGTTTACGTGATCGCCAACATTAACGAGCCATTTACTAATTGTGCCCTCTGTAACGCTCTCCCCGAGCTGAGGCATTGTAATATTTTCTACAGCCATGTATAGTCCCCCCGATTAAAATTCCGCAAGTTCACGCATTGCTTTTTCAACTTTATCTGGATTTACCATAAAGAATTTTTCCATTGTTGGTGCATATGGCATTGCTGGAACGTCTGGACCTGCAAGACGTGCAATTGGCGCATCTAAATCAAATAGACAGTTTTCAGCAATAATTGCTGCCACTTCACTCATAATGCTTCCTTCTTTATTGTCTTCTGTTACAAGAAGAACTTTACCTGTTTTAGAAGCTGCTTCAATGATTGCTTCTTTATCTAATGGATATACAGTACGTAAATCAAGAATGTGTGCAGAGATGCCATCTTGTGCTAACTTTTCAGCTGCTTGAAGAGCAAAATGAACACATAATCCGTACGTGATAACTGTAATATCATCACCTTCACGTTTTACATCTGCTTTTCCGATTGGTAATACGTAGTCATCCTCCGGCACTTCACCTTTAATTAAACGATATGCACGTTTATGTTCGAAGAATAATACTGGATCTTCATCACGAATGGCTGCTTTTAATAAGCCTTTTGCATCATATGGTGTAGAAGGGATAACGATTTTTAAACCTGGTTGGTTTGCAAACATCGCTTCTACAGATTGTGAATGATACAATGCACCGTGAACACCCCCACCAAATGGTGCACGGATTGTAACTGGACAAGTCCAATCATTATTAGAACGATAACGAATTTTTGCTGCCTCAGAAACAATTTGGTTTACTGCTGGCATGATGAAATCAGCAAACTGCATTTCAGCGATTGGACGCATACCATACATTGCTGCACCAATTGCTACCCCAGCAATTGCAGATTCTGCAAGCGGTGCATCAAGCGCACGATCTTCACCAAATTGATCATACAAACCGTGTGTCGCTTTAAATACGCCACCTTTTTTACCAACATCTTCTCCTAAAACGAATACTTTTTCATCGCGTTCCATTTCTTCGCGCATTGCTAATGTAATAGCATCAATATAAGACATTACAGCCATGAAACGTTCCCCCCTATTCTGCGTATACGTGCTTCAATGCATCTTCAGGTGCTGCATACGGAGCATTTTCTGCATATTCTGTTGCTTCATTTACGATATGCATAATTTCGTCTAACATTTGTTTTTCAAATTCCTCAGTTAACACACCAGCTTCTTTTAAATAAGCTGCAAATGTTATAATTGAATCTTTTTTCTTTGCTTCTTCTACTTCTTCTTTATCACGATAAACACGATCATCATCGTCACTAGAATGTGCTGTTAAACGATACGATACTGTTTCAATTAAAGTCGGGCCTTCACCACGACGGCCGCGATCTGCTGCTTCTTTTACAGCTTTATATACTGCAAGCGGATCATTTCCGTCTATTGTATATCCAGGCATACCGTAACCAATTGCACGATCTGATACGTTTTTACATGCTAATTGTTTTTCAACTGGAATAGAGATTGCATATTTGTTATTTTCACACATAAAAATAACAGGCAGTTTGTGTACACCAGCAAAGTTTGCCCCTTCATGGAAGTCACCTTGGTTTGAAGAACCTTCTCCAAATGTAACGAACGTTACTAAATCTTTCTTCTCCATTTTTCCAGCTAGTGCAATACCAACTGCATGTGGTACTTGTGTTGTTACTGGAGATGAACCTGTAACAATACGATTTTTCTTTTGACCGAAGTGACCAGGCATTTGACGACCACCAGAGTTTGGATCTCCAGCTTTCGCGAAAGCAGACAACATAAGTTCTTTAGCTGTCATACCAAATGCTAGTACAACACCCATATCACGGTAGTATGGTAATGCATAATCTTTCTCTCTATCAAGAGCGAACGCCGCTCCAACTTGCGCAGCCTCTTGTCCTTGACAAGAAATTACGAATGGAATTTTACCTGCACGGTTTAATAACCACATACGTTCGTCGATTTTACGTGCAAGTAACATCGTACGGAACATTTCTAATACTTGCTCATCACTTAAGCCAAGCTCTTCATGGCGCTTTTCTTTTACTTCTGCCATTTTTCATAACCTCCTAAATCCACATTTTTATGCGTGTAACGCTCTTCCATCTACAGCAAGTGCTGCTTCACCAATCGCCTCAGATAATGATGGATGCGGATGAATTGTATGTGCTACTTCCCAAGGTGTTGCATCAAGTACTCTTGCAAGACCAGCTTCAGAAATCATATCTGTTACATGCGGTCCAATCATATGAACACCAAGAATGTCATTTGTCTCTTCATCAACTACAAGTTTTACGAAACCATCTGATTCTCCGTATACAAGTGCTTTTCCGATTGCACGGAATGAGAACTTACCTACTTTTAACTTATAGCCTTTTTCTTTCGCTTCTTGTTCTGTTAAACCGACAGAAGCAACTTCTGGACTGCTATATACGCATTTTGATACCATAGAGTAATCAATTGGTGTAACTTCTTTCCCTGCAATATGTTCTACTGCAGCAATCCCTTCATGAGAAGCAACGTGAGCCAGTTGCAAACCACCGATTACATCTCCAATTGCGTAAATATGCGATTCTTTCGTTTGATAAAACTCATTTGTTTGAATGTATCCTTTTTCCACAACGATATCTGTGTTCTCTAAGCCAATATTTTGCGTATTCGCTTGTCTTCCTACAGATACAAGCATTTTTTCAGCTTTAAATTCTTTATTCTCACCGTTATGTTCAGCTTGGATTGTTACTCCATTATCTTTTACCAATGTTTCTGGTAATACTTTTGCACCAGTTACCACTTTAATACCTTTTTTCTTAAATAGACGTTGCATTTCTTTTGAAACGTCCTGATCTTCTAGTGGTAATATCGTTTTCGCATACTCTAATACTGTAACTTCTACACCGAAGTCAGCAAGCATAGATGCCCACTCAATACCGATTACACCGCCACCAACAATAATAATCGAACTAGGAAGCGTTTCCATTTTTAGAGCATGATCTGAAGACATTACGTACTCTCCGTCTAATTCTAAACCTGGCAATGAATTTGGACGAGAACCTGTTGCAACAAGTACATTTTTTGGAATCAACATTTCATTCTCTTCTCCACTTGCAAGTTCAACTGAAATTGTCCCTGGCATCGGAGAGAAAATAGACGGGCCAAGAATACGGCCAATACCTTCAAACACATCAATTTTACCTTGTTTCATTAAATGTTGAACGCCTTTATGAAGCTGCGTTACAATCTTCTCTTTACGCTCTTGTACTTTCGCAAAGTTTAGTTCTACATTGCTTGCAATAACTCCGAACTCTTCGCTTTTTTTAGCAGTTGCATATACTTCCGCACTACGTAAAAGAGCTTTACTAGGAATACATCCTTTGTGTAAACAAGTACCACCAAGATTTTCTTTTTCGACTAGTGCAGTTTTTAACCCTAGTTGTGATGCACGAATTGCAGCAACATATCCACCAGTACCGCCGCCAACGATGACTAAATCATATTCTTTTGCCATTATCTCAACCCCTAGCTACCGTTTCTTTTTCACGTACAACGTATTCTTTTGGAGCTTCTTCTTCACGTAATACACGAAGTGCTCCTTCTGCTAACGCTTCTAACTCATCTTCTCCTGGATGTACGATAACATCTGCAATCCAGTCCACTCGCTCTTTTATTTCATCGACAAGAATTTTACTGTATGCCAGTCCACCAGTTAATACGATTGCATCGATTTTCCCGTGAAGTACAGCGCTAGCTCCGCCAATCTCTTTTGCAACTTGATATGCCATTGCTTTATAAATAAGAGTTGCTTCAGGATCACCTTTTTCAACCATTTGCTCTACTTTTATCGCATCATTTGTACCGATTAAACTTACAAGTCCACCTTGTCCGACAAGTTTTTTAATCATTTCATCCCGGTAATACTCACCAGAGAAACACATTTCTACTAGTTGCCCTACTGGTACTGTACCAGCACGCTCTGGACTAAATGGTCCTTCTCCGTTTAAACCGTTATTCACATCGATTACTCTTCCTTTTTTATGGGCACCAACTGTAATACCGCCACCCATATGTGTAACTAATAAATTTAAATCCTCGTATTTATGATTTAACTGTTCAGCTACTTTACGAGCAACTGCTTTTTGATTTAATGCATGGAAGATACTTTTGCGTTCCATACCAGCAATACCACTTATACGAGCAACCGGCTCCATCTCATCTACAACGACAGGATCCACAATGAATGCAGGAATGTTTAATCCAGAAGCAATTTCATATGCTAAAATGCCTCCAAGATTTGAAGCGTGATGACCACTAAAGCCATTCTTTAAATCTTCTAACATCGCATTGTTTACTATATACGTACCGCCTTCGATTGGACGAAGTAATCCACCACGCCCACAAACAGCGTTTAATTTTGAAATGTTAATACCATGAGAATGTAGAACTTCTAAAATCGTTTCTTTTCGAAACTCATATTGGTCGATAATTCGCTTATATTTTCCAATCTGTTCTACGTCATGACGAATCGTTTCTTCTAGAACGGGTCTTTCATTATCAAAAACACCAATTTTTGTGGATGTACTACCTGGGTTAATAACAAGAATTCGATTTACAGACAATGTTGCTACCTCCACTAATAAATTCAAAAGGAAGTGGAAACCTCATAAGGGGTAACCACACCTTTTGTAAAAGTTATATATGAATGATTAGCGACGGCTAATAATATCGTGACCGTTGCGTAAGTAAGTGCTACGAGAATTTTTCAAGCTTGCAATGCGCTCTTCAGCTAGACGATCTGCCGCTACATAAGTTGCTATGCCATCGCGTTTTGAAATTTCGATTACTTTTGCAATCGTGTCATAAATAGACTCAACACGTTTTAGTGCACGTTCTCTATTGTATCCATATAATTCGTCCGCTACGTTAATTACGCCACCTGCATTAATTACATAATCTGGTGCGTATACAATACCCATTTCATGAATGATGTCACCGTGACGATCTTCTTTTAATTGGTTATTTGCAGAACCTGCGATTACTTTTGCTTTAAGTTGTGGAATAGTTTCATCATTAACTGTTGCGCCTAATGCACATGGTGCGTAAATATCGCATTCAACACCGTAAATTTCATTTGGTTCAACTGCTGATGCACCGAATTCTTCTACAGCACGTTGTACAGCTTCTTTATTAATATCTGTAACGATTAATTTTGCTCCTTCAGCGTGTAAATGTTTGCATAGGTGATATGCTACGTTACCAACGCCTTGAACAGCAATTACTTTTCCTTCTAAATTGTCAGTACCGAAAGCTTCTTTTGCAGCTGCTTTCATACCACGGTAAACACCGTATGCAGTTACTGGAGATGGGTTACCAGAAGAACCGAATGATGGTGAGATACCTGTTACAAAGTCAGTTTCTTCATGGATAATATCCATATCATCTACTGTTGTACCAACATCTTCAGCTGTAATGTAACGTCCGTTTAGTCCTTGGATATAACGTCCTAGTGCACGGAACATCGCTTCGCTCTTATCTTTACGAGGATCACCAATAATTACTGTTTTCGCACCACCTAAGTTTAAACCAGCTGCTGCGTTTTTGTATGTCATCCCTTTTGCAAGACGCAATGCATCTTCAATCGCCGCTTCTTCAGAATCATATGTCCACATTCTTGTTCCACCAAGAGCCGGTCCAAGTGTTGTATCATGAATTGCAATAATTGCTTTTAAACCAGATTCTTTGTCTTGACAAAATACTACTTGCTCATAATCATATTTTTCTAAGTATTCGAAGATTTCTAATGTCATTGTCGTTTCCCCCTAATGTTTTACCCTTTTTGGTTTATTTTGAAGCAGTCGCAACTGCCAATGCTAATGAATATACTTTTGTTTCTGCTGAATCAGCACGAGATGTTAAAACAATCGGTGCTTTTGCGCCAGCAATCATTGCTCCTACTTTTGCATCCGCAAAGTATACGAGTGATTTATATAGCACATTTCCAGCTTCAATCGTTGGGACGAGTAAAATGTCTGCCTTACCTGCTACATCACTTACTATGCCTTTATGCTCTGCTGCAATTTGTGATACTGCATTATCTAAAGCCAGTGGTCCATCAACGATACAATCTTTAATTTGTCCGCGGCGATTCATTTGTGTTAACATCGCTGCATCAATTGTCGCCTGCATCGCTGGATTCACAACTTCTACTGCTGCGATGGGTGCCACTTTTGGCAAGTCGATTCCTATTGCCCGGGCAACTTCTACAGTATTTTGTATAATAGCAGCTTTTTGTGTTACGTCAGGTGCGATGTTCATCGCTGCATCTGTAACGAAAATAAGACGATCGTAATTTGGAACTTCAAATGCTGCTACATGTGAAAGTACGCTACCTTTACGTAGGCCCCACTCTTTGTTTAACACAGCCTTCAAAATATTCGCTGTTGGGATGTTACCCTTCATAAGCACGTCTGCTTCACCATTTCTCACAGCTTTAACAGAAAGTTCTGCAGCCTCTGCATTAGACATTGCTGCAATCACTTCAACATGTTCTGAAGTTTGTAAACCATGTTCTTGTAGCATCCCCATTATTTTTTCTTGATTTCCATATAGACGAAATTGAGCTAGCTGTAATTTAATTGCTTTCGCTACAGCTTCAATTACTTCATGATCTTCAGCTACTGCTACAGCCACAGTTTTTTTAGGCTGTCCCGCTGCTTGATCAATTAAGTATTCTAACTTCATATTTTGTAATCAACCCTTTCCGTCGTCCCTCGTCTATTTATAAAGCAAATACCGTGCCAACTTTTAAAAGTGGTCTTACCAATAATGAAAACGCATTCAAAATGCAGTAAAATCAATACTTTGGAAAATAACAAAAGATTCTGTCTTATTTTGTCACTTTTTGTATACCATGCAATAAATTGCATGGTACGCAATTTATTGCATGCTATTTTTTGCATAGTCATACTTTTCTAGCTTATAATATAAATTTCGAACGGAAATTCCTAACGCTTTTGCAGTTTGTGTTTTATTCCCATCAAATCTCTCCAAATATTCATGAATAATATTCCCTTCAAACTCTGTCACTAAATGTTCAAGTGGCTTTTCTTCTAATTCAGGTAATAAATGAGATTGCTTTGACTCCACCTGCTCTTCGTTATGTAATGGCGGTAAATGATGTACATCAATATAGATCTCGTTATAATTCATAAAAATAATTGCTCGTCCTAAAATATTTTCAAGTTCCCTCACATTCCCTGGCCATTCGTATGATTGTAAATATAAAATAGCTGAATCAGTGAGCCCTTCTACATTACGACCATAATCTTGATTAATTTTTTGAATCAATCTGTCCGCAATTGTCGGTATATCTCCTTTACGTTGACGAAGAGACGGAATTTGAATTGGAATTTTATTTAATCGATAATATAAATCCTCCCTAAACTTCCCTTCTAGAATAGCCTTTTCTAAATTCACATGTGTCGCTGCAATTACTCGAACATTAATAGGTATCGCTTTCGTTCCACCAACTTTTACAATTTCTTTTTCCTGCAATACACGAAGGAGCTTCGCTTGTGTATTTGCAGATAACTCCCCTATTTCATCTAAAAAAATACTACCGTTATTCGCTTCCTCAAAGAACCCACGTTTCCCGCCTCTTTTCGCTCCAGAAAACGCTCCTTCCTCATAACCAAATAATTCACTTTCTAACAACGTCTCCGAAATGGCCGCACAGTTTACACGGACGAATTTATTGTATTTTCGATTACTTCCATTATGGATTGCATGTGCAAACAATTCTTTACCAGTCCCAGATTCACCGCGTAACAGTACCGTTGCCGGTGTATTCGCTCCTAGCTTCGCCTGTTCGATAGCTGCCGTTGTTTCATCTGAATTTCCGACAATATCATCAAAAGAATATTTCGCTTCTAATGTGCGAATAATTTGCCTCGCTCTATTCAATTCATTTGTTAACTTTTGAATTTCCGACACGTCACGGATAACGCCGACGCTTCCTTTCAATATTCCATCCACAATAACTGGCGCTACGTTTACAATTACATCGCGCTTTTTTTGCCCAATCTTCATATGTATTCCGCGCACCGCACGACGCGTTCGAAGTACTTTCATATGCATACTTTCGCCTTCTACAATATCAGTTGTAGCAGGCTTCCCAATAATATCTTCTTCTGTTAAACCCGTTAATTTCGTATATGCCGGGTTAATGACTAAACCTCTTCCTTTTTCATCCACAACCGAAATCGCTTCTTCAGATGAGTTAATAATCGCCTCTAATAATGTTTGAATTTCTTTTAAGTCTGTAACTTCTTCCGCTAAATCTACAACTTCTGTTATATCTTTAAAAATTGCAAATGCTCCTTGTACCTCTCCGCCCTCTTTTAATATCGGTATACGCGTTGTAATAATTTTCTTTCCATTCTCTAATGTTAGTTCATAATTTACTTCTATTTGTTTCGTACGTATAATGCGAAGTAATTTACTAGTCGGAATAACTTCTAAAATATATTTTCCTATCACCTCTTCTTTTTTATATCCGATAATACGCTCTGCACTTTTATTAAAAAGACGAACTTGTCCCTCTCGATCAATTACGATCATACCGTCATGCGTAGAATTTAAAATTAATTCTCCTTGTTGCGTTTGTTCCTCTAACCGCCCAATTAACCCTTCCTTCTCATGCGCTAATCCTGTAACAATTTTTGCAATATCACCTGGTATAAGAAGAGTGTCTTTTTTCTTTTTTTCCAATAAAACTTTATGTACATCATCTTCACCTGTCATATCAAATATTACATCGATATGCATAGAAAGAAATGGAGTTACACTTTCTCCAATTGCAATCCCATATTCCTTAGCAATTTGTAATCCTTTTGCCACCGGATTTATATCAATAATCCCTATAATTTGAAATATATTCGAACTTTGTAACAGATTCAGCAGTGCGCTCCCACCTTCACCTGCACCAACAATTAATACTTTTTGTTTCATATATTACACTTCCTCTCGAAGTAGCTCTGCAAATTTTTTCACACCTTTATCTTACTCGTTCAGCAACCTCTTGACAAACCACCTTTCCATATAACATCATTAAAATATACGAAATAATCTGAAAAGGAGCGTTATGTATGCAGCGTTACGTTGCTCTACTATTAGCACTCATCCCTATTTCATTAGCTGTGTTTGGTATAAAGTTAATGAGAGATACTGTATTTGGGATTCTATTTCCACCAATCTCTATACTGTGGTTACAATTTTTAATCGGCGCTCTCTGCTTCGGGCTCGGGTTTTATATTTTTGGCGGCTTCGTCGTACACCGAGATCGTAAACGAAATAAAGTACAAGCTCGCTTTAGAAGATAGGAAGGCCCCACTATTTATAAATAAAAAATGAGACCGTTCCACACGGTCTCATTTTTTTATTGGCAATAACGTTCTTGCCGTTTCAGGGTAATCAGTAATAATCGCCGATATATTCATATCAAAATATTTACGCATAAGCGTTTCTTCATTAATTGTATAAGGGCGAACCTCTACACCACTTTCCATCGTTAGTTCGGCAATAGCATCTTGAAGGTAACGATAATTCGGATGTACTGCTGTAGCCCCCATTTTTTTCGCGTATGCCCACGGACTATGCAAACCTTCGCGATATAAAATTGCAGTTTGAATATCAGGAGCCATCATATGGCACCGTTTCATACTGTAGTGATTAAACGAAGAAAATACAACGCGATCCTCTAAACTAAATTTCCGTACAAGCGTTATAACTTCTTCCTCTAAACCTCTGTATGGAATTTTATTATTTTTAAGTTCAATATTAAGTAGCAAACTCGTTTGTTCAAGCCACTCTAATACCTCTTCTAAAAGTGGTATTTTACAAAAACCTACTTTATCACCAAATTTATAACTTGCATCTAACTTGCATAAGTCCTCATATACATAATTCCGAACCGCACCTTTTCCATTTGTTGTCCGGTCCACCGTTTCATCATGAATGACGACAACTTTTCCATCTTTCGTTAATTGAACATCAAGTTCAATTCCATCCGCTCTAAAAGACTCAGCCGCTTCAAATGAAAGCATTGTATTTTCTGGGTACGTTCCAGCCGCACCACGATGCGCAAATATAAGAGTCATCCTCACTCCCCCAATCTTATGCTATACTATACGAAAAAGGAGGTACTTCTATGAGACCATTGCAAATTTCTCCAGATACTGCAGTCCGCTTATCAAAAGCACTAGGTGTTCCACTTGAACAACTCATGCATATGCCGCAACACATTTTAATTCAAAAGCTAGTTGAATTAGAAAAACAAAATAAAGACGAAGAATAATACAGTCCTGTTTTGCAGGGCTTTTTATTATTTTCTATTATATCACGGATGACTTCCCTGCTAAAATCCTTTAACAGATGTGCTACGATGCAATTTAGCCGTTCCTTCATCATTTAATAGTCTGCTTTCTTTTTTGTTGCAAGTCATAAAGAAAGCAGACTATTTATTTATAAGCCCCCATTGCGTCCTTAAACACGATCATAAAAAACTAGAAACCCTTTATATTATTTTTTATTGAACGTGCGGAGCATCCCCTGATTCGTATAGTTCTTTCGCTTTTCCCTCCCCGAATGTAGTTAAAATATAATGTTGCTCTTCTACCGCATCCATCGCTCTAGTTGCTTTACAAACGTTATCTTCTTGAACATCCGAGAAATAATTGTGATCT
The DNA here is from genome assembly GCF_038006445.1 of Bacillus sp. FSL K6-1218. Classification (NCBI taxonomy): domain Bacteria; kingdom Bacillati; phylum Bacillota; class Bacilli; order Caryophanales; family Bacillaceae; genus Bacillus; species Bacillus sp. FSL K6-1218. Next base: position 4,233,142 of record NZ_JBBOVE010000001.1, read on the forward strand.
TCTACAATTTTACTAAAATCTTTTTTTGCCCATCTATTAGCAATTGCTAAAAGCTCATTTTTCTTCGCAAAGCTACTCTGATTTATGATTTCTTTTAATTTTTTAGCATTATTTTGAATCATTGGGATAGAGCCCGATTTTCGTTCTGCCACCACTTTTTGATGAGTCATGCGATGCATCGCTGTAATAACTTCTCTTTCAGTAGAATTTTCAGTAACATACACATCAACAAAGACCCCATCTACCTCTCTACCTACTATTGTTTGGTCTTCTTTTTTATCTATTTGAGCGCTCACTTCTTTATCTACTGAATTATCGGCAAGTTCTAACATTCCAAATGTAACTGCAATAGCAAGAACTCCCATAGCTGCTACTATTCCTAGCCAAGTTGAAATTTTATTTTTCATTCCCCTTCCCCCTATCTATATCTATTTAATTGTCTTATAAAAAACTCACTTACATGTAATATTACTAAAAATAGGTTTTATTTTCCATGATATCAAATAATCTCTTTTTCTAAACAAAATAAAAAAACCAACGAATTATAACATCCATTGGTCTTTCATTAAAAAGTTTATTAGTTTTAAAATTACTGTCGAGTATAGAGTTCCAGCATGCAAAGGGTTTTACTAAAACGAAAACCCTTTGCTACTTCTACTCTCAGCTAGCTTTATGTTCAAGTCTCAGCTTATCCGCAACCATTGCGATAAACTCAGAATTCGTAGGTTTTGCTTTTGACATGGATACTGTATAACCGAATAAGGACGAAATAGAATCAATATTCCCACGGCTCCAAGCTACTTCAATCGCGTGACGAATTGCGCGCTCCACACGGCTTGCTGTTGTATTATATTTCTTTGCGATATCTGGATACAATACTTTCGTAATCGATCCTAATAATTCGATATCGTTGTATACCATGGAGATTGCTTCTCGTAAATACATATATCCTTTAATATGAGCGGGTACACCAATTTCATGAATGATACTCGTAATACTCGCATCTAAGTTTTTCGGTTTTCCATCTACTGTTGTTGCTGATCGGAATGATGGTAGTGGACGTTTAATCATAGCGTTTGCTTTACCACTCACTTGACGAATATGACTCGTTAAATTCTCCATATCAAATGGTTTTAATATGAAATATGAGGCACCTAAGTCAACTGCTTTTTTCGTCACATCTTCTTGCCCGAATGCTGTCAACATAATTACGCTAGGCTGTTTTAACCTTTCAATATGTCGCATTTTTTCCAATACAGCTAAACCATCTAAGTGTGGCATAATAATGTCTAAAACGAGTACATCAGGTTGCTTATCTGTTAATAAGTTTAAACACTCTTGACCATTATAAGCAGTACCGATTACTTCCATATCATCTTGAGCGGCTACATAGCTCTCTAACATTGATACTAGTTCTTTATTATCATCCACAAGACATACTTTAATTTTCTCCACAGCTTTTCCTCCCTTACCGAATCGATTCTCCGACATGTGTATCCTTCTAGGCTACATGAATTGTTCGACAATTGTGTGAAAATTCCCTTTTAAAGTTTCTTACTTTCCGATAAAATCACAAAAAAATATGTTTATCGTTCATTTATTCCCTTTCGCAACACATTCCATCATAGAAATACAACGAAACGTTCAACCCTTTTCTTTTATTTTACAACAAAAAACACCTCTTGCGGAGCTTTTACAAAATTTCAACGAATTTTTCAACAGAAAAAGCGAGCTAATATATATATATTAACTCGCTTTTTTCTCTTGATCATAAATATTAATTCCAGCTTGATGTAACATCCATTCAATATGAACACCATATCCTGATGTTGGATCATTTACAAATACATGTGTAACAGCACCAATTACTTTTCCATTTTGTACAATTGGACTTCCGCTCATTCCTTGTACGATACCGCCCGTTTTCGCTAATAGACGTTTATCTGTTACTTTTATTACCATACCCTTTGTGGCTGGGAATTTTTGTTGCACTGTACTAACAACTTCAATATCAAACGCTTCTACTTTATCTTGATCAATAACTGTTAATATTTTTGCCGGTCCTTCTTTTACTTGATGAGATAATGCGATAGGCATCGGTTTATCCATTATACCGTTTTTCATATTCGTATTTAATTTGCCAAAAATACCATATGGACTATTAATTGTAATATTACCAATCACTTCACGATCTGGTGAGAATCTTGCTAATTTCTCCCCCGGATTCCCATGACTACCTCTTTCAATTGATGTAACTGTCGAGCGCATAATTTGTCCATCTTCGACTTGAATTGGCTTTTTCGTATCATTATCAGAAATAACATGACCAAGTGCCCCGTATTTCATAGAATCTGGATGAACAAATGTCATCGTTCCAATTCCAGCTGCCGAATCACGGATATACAAGCCAATTCGATAAGACGATTCACCGTTGTCTTTTTGTGGAGTTAGCTTCGTACGAATATATTTTCCATCTCTTAACAATACAAGATTAAGCGGTTCACCTGTTTCTCCACTATTATGAACAAACGGTGCTACATCACTCATTCTTTCAATTGTTTTACCATTAATTTCAGTAATCATATCTCCAATTTGTACACCTGCTGTTTCACCAGGAGATATTTTACCCTTTTCAGTTTGAATTAAATGATGGCCTACAACAAGTACACCTTTTGTATTTAATTTCACACCAATTGATTGTCCACCTGGAATCACTTTAAAATCTTTTAACACTCTCACATTTACTTTTTTCACTGGAAAACCAGCAAGCTGAAATACCATATCAGCTTCACCATTTTGATGAGAATTTACCATAAGTCCTTGTTTTTGTTCATTCGAACTCACTGTAAATACATGACGATTTGTGGATGAAGCTTTGAAAACTGGTAATGATGATATTTCTGATTGTTGTCCTTCAAAAACAACAAGTTGTTTCGGTGATGAAATAAACGTTCGAAGCGGTTTAAAACATCCAATAAAAACTAAAGAAACAAGGAGACAAAGACCTATTATTTTTCGAAATTTTTCTAATTTCAACTTGTTCACTCTCCTCGCTCCTACCCCACATTCAGCCTCTTGGCTTCACTTTTTAATCTCTCCTTGCAGTGCATTATTTATAACCGGAAGAATTAAGAAATCGTCATTTGAGAAAAAAAGCTATCCATTACTGGATAGCCTCTGCTGTCTGTTTAAAATGATGCGCTTGCGTAAGTAATTCTTTCGCATGCTCTGTCGTTAAATCTGTGATTTCTACACCAGAAATCATTCGAGCTATTTCTGTTACTTTATCCTCCATAGTTAAAACAGTAACTGATGTAATTGTACGATCATTCGCTACTTGTTTTCGAATAAATAAATGTGAATCCGCCATTGAAGCTACTTGAGGTAAGTGCGTAATACAAAGTACTTGCGAGTTTACTGATACTCGATAAATTTTTTCCGCAATAGCCTGTGCGACTCGGCCACTTACACCCGTATCCACTTCATCAAAAATAACAGATGCAACCCCTTGATGCTTAGAAAAAATGCTTTTTAAAGCTAAAATAATACGAGATAACTCTCCGCCAGAAGCAACCTTTGAAAGTGGTTTTAGCGGCTCTCCTGGGTTCGTTGAAATATAAAATTCCACATGATCGTAACCATCCGCCGTAAGTCTTACCGGTGCACCTTCCACAAGGGGTTCTTCTGCATTTCCTTCTCTCTTCATAATTCTCACTTCAAATTTCGTTTTTTCCATATATAATTCTTTTAATTCCTGATGAATTGCATTTGTAAGATGTTCTGCAAGCTCATGACGCATATTACTTAACAACGTTGCTTCTTTCAGAATAACACTTTCTAATTCCTTCAACTGTTTCTTCGTCGTTTCAATATGAACGTCTTTATTTTCAATTGTAAAAATTTCCTGTTCAATTTTATCTGCATACGCTAAAATCTCTTCTACAGTATTTCCATATTTTCTCTTTAGCATACGAATTTCATTCAAACGTGTTTCGATCTCATCTAAACGATTTGGATCATATTCCATCATATCGAGCTTTTCTCTCAGTTGATAGGCAACCTCTTCTAATAAGTAGTAGCTATTTGCAATTGAATCATAATTCTCTTGATACACTTCATCTAAATGTGTAATACTTTCCATTTGCCCCATTGCACTTCTTACATTATCTAATCCTTTTCCGTCGGCACTTAACGAACGATATGCATCACCTAACGCTTTATAAATCTTTTCAAAATTAGAAATTTGCAATCGTTCCTCAGTTAATTCATTTTCTTCATCCATCTTTAAATCCGCCTTGCGAATTTCTTCATGCTGAAATTGAATTAAATCTAGGCGATGTGCCATTTGTTGTTCATTTTCACTTAACGATTTCAATTGTTTTTTTAATTTTTCATAGTCAGCGTATACGTTTTGATATATATCTAATTGTTTAACGGTTCGATCCCCATCAAAGTGATCAAGCATAAAAAGATGTCGTTCTTCATTCATTAAATCTTGCGTTTCGTGCTGTCCATGAATATCAACAAGTGTTTTCCCAATTTCTTTTAATATGCTAAGTGTAACAAGCTTCCCATTTACACGACATACACTCTTCCCGTTCGCAGCAATATCACGCTTTAAAATAATCATGCCATCTTCTATTTCTATATCTAACTCTTCTGCCTTTTCAATACATGGATGCTTCTCATCTTCAACATAAAATAGCCCTTCAATCTCAGCCTTTTCTGTTCCATATCGAACAAATTCTGCTGACCCACGGCCACCTACAAGTAAACTAATTGCATCAATAATAATCGATTTTCCGGCCCCTGTTTCACCGCTTAAAACCGTTAAACCTTTTTGAAAAGAAATATTTAATGCTTCAATAATAGCAAAGTTTCTAATCGATAATTCCGATAACAATGCCCCATTCACCTCGTTATAAAATAATCCCTTACTAAAGGATTTTCTCAGTTCTTCATTCAAATAATCATGCTATATATTTGTATGTATATACTCTTCTAACCCGCTTCATTGTACCAAACATTCGTTTTACGGGTCAATCCATCTATTTTCTAACTTTATGCAAACAAAATATTATATTACAATTGAAAAATCATATTTTTAACCAATAAAAATATCTTGTTCACTTCCCACTTTACGATGGAAAGCAAACAAGATTTTTTGTTACAACATATTTAAGAAACGATCAGAGACAACACCTGTATCGTCAGGTGTACGGCAAATAATTAAGCAAGTATCATCACCACAGATGGTTCCGATGATCTCATCCCACTCTAAATGATCAATAAGTGCTCCAAGTGAATGAGCGTTACCAGGCAATGTTTTTAGCACAAGCATATGTCCTGCCGTGTCTAATTTTACAAATGAATCCACTAGATTTCGTTTTAATTTTTGTAACGGGTTAAATCGTTGATCTGCTGGCAAGCTATATTTATAGCGTCCATCATGCAATGGCACCTTCACTAAGTGCAGTTCTTTAATATCGCGCGATACTGTTGCTTGCGTTACATTAAATCCCTCATTACGTAAAATATCAACTAATTCATCTTGTGTTTCAATTTCTTTGTTTGCAATAATTTCCCTGATTTTAATATGGCGCTGACCTTTATTCATACATTTGCACCTCACACTATCTCTTACCATAGTTTAAACATTGGTATACTTCACTTATTTATGTTAACTTATAATTCGTTTCTTGTACACAATTGTTTTTACAATCATTATACAATTACAACAAAAAGAGGAACAACATATGTTATTCCCCTTTCCCTTTTTGTTTTAGAACGTCATGCGCTTCTGTAACAACTTGCTCTATAGAAATTGGAGAATGATTTTCGCCATTCTCACGTTCACCATGCCATTTCAGGTGAATTAAAAATTCAATATTACCATCCCCACCCGTAATTGGTGAGAATGTTAAACCTTCCACATCATAGCCTTCTTTTAAAGCAAACTCGACAATCATTTCTACAACAGCTTCATGTACTTTTTTATCACGAACGATACCTTTTTTCCCAACTTGCTCTCTTCCAGCTTCAAACTGAGGTTTAATTAACGCTGCTACATCCCCGTTAGGCATAAGCATTGTTTTTAAAACTGGCAGTATAAGCTTTAATGATATAAATGAAACATCAATACTTGCAAATTGAGGTAAACCACGTTCTAAGTCTGCTGGTGTCACGTAACGGAAATTTGTTCGTTCCATTACAACAACACGCTCATCTTGACGTAATTTCCACGCTAGTTGATTGTATCCTACATCTAATGCATAAGATAATTTCACTCCATTTTGAAGCGCACAATCTGTAAAGCCACCAGTTGATGAACCAATATCTATCATAACTTTATCTTGTAAATCAAGATGAAATGTCTCTAATGCCTTTTCAAGTTTATAACCACCACGACTTACATACGGCATAACTTGTCCCTTCACCGTAATCTCAGTATCTTGCGAGATTTTCTCTCCTGGCTTATCAAGTCTCATTTCATTTGCATATACGAGTCCCGCCATAATGGCGCGCTTTGCTTTCTCACGCGTTTCTATAAGTCCTCGCTCTACTAATAGTACATCTACTCTTTCTTTTTTTATGCTCATTTGTTACGCCCTTTTTTGTTTTGATGGAATCATTGTATGAATACGGTCTACGACAGCATCTGTCGTTAAACCAATTTCTTCTAATAATTTTGTTACACTTCCGTGCTCTATGAAGCGGTCTGGAATACCCATTCGTTCAACTAATGCACTATGGTAACCATTTTCAGATGCAAATTCAACTACTCCTGTTCCAAAACCACCAATTAAGCAAGCTTCTTCAATCGTTAAAATCGGTATATTCTTTCCTAGAAGATCATGTAAATATGCTTCATCCATTGGTTTAATAAAGCGAGCATTCACTACTTTCACTGAAACTCCAGCTTTTTCAAGACGCTCAGCGGCTTCCATTGCCATTGGTATTGTCGTACCAAACGTTAAAATAGCTGCTTGTGTACCCTCTTTTAACGTCTCCCACGTACCGATCGGAATCGCCTTTAATTCTTCATCCATATGAACGCCAAGTCCATTACCGCGCGCATAACGCAATGCGATTGGTCCATCTTCATATTTCATCGCCGTATAAACTAAATGTTGCCCTTCATTTTCATCTTTCGGCATCATAAGCACCATATTTGGCAAGTGACGTAAGAATGAGATATCAAATACGCCTTGATGCGTTTCACCATCTGCTCCTACTAATCCTGAGCGATCTATTCCAATGAAAACATTTAGATTTTGGCGGCATATATCATGAACAACTTGGTCATATGCTCTTTGTAGAAATGTCGAATAAATTGCTAAGAATGGCTTCATTCCTTGCGTTGCCATACCTGCTGCCATTGTTGTAGCATGCTGTTCTGCAATACCTACATCAATCATACGATTTGGGAATTCTTTTTGGAATTTCTCAAGTTTTGATCCAACAGGCATTGCAGGTGTAATTGCTACGATACGCTCATCCGCTCTCGCTAGCTTAAGTACTGTTTCACTAACAACAGCACTCCATGCTGGTGCAACTTCTTTCGGCTTAACGAAGTCACCTGATTCAATTTTATAAGGTCCTGTTCCATGCCAAGTTCCAATAACGTCACTCTCGGCCGGTTTATAACCTTTTCCTTTTTTCGTAATAACGTGAACAAGCACTGGGCCTTTTGTTTTCTTTGCATATTGCAACGTTTCGAATAACTTTTCATAATCATGCCCATCGACTGGACCTAAATATGTAAAGCCTAACTCTTCGAAAAAGACACCAGATACTAGTAAATATTTAAGACTATCTTTTATTTTCTCTGCTGTCGCAGCCACTTTCCCGCCAACTGCTGGGATTTTCTTTAATATATACTCTAATTCATCTTTTACCCAGTGATATTTTCCTGCGGTACGTAAACGACCAAGTACATTATGGAGCGCACCAACGTTTGGTGCAATTGACATTTCATTATCATTCAAAATAACAATCATATCTGTCTTTTCATGTCCAATATGGTTCAATGCCTCTAAAGCCATTCCGCCTGTTAAAGCACCATCTCCAATAATTGGTATAACATATTCTTTCGTTTTCTTTAAATCACGTGCCAGAGCCATTCCCATTGCAGCCGATAACGATGTCGAGCTATGACCAGTTTCCCATACGTCGTGCTCACTCTCGCAACGTTTCGGAAAACCACATAGGCCTTGATATTGCCTTAATGTACCAAACTCTTTCGCGCGTCCAGTTAAAATTTTATGTACATAGGATTGATGTCCTACATCCCATAAAAATTTATCTTGCGGGCTATCAAATAATTTATGCAGAGCAATTGTGAGTTCTACTACACCTAAATTAGGTGCAATATGTCCACCTGTTTGAGAGAGCTCTTCAATTAAAAACTTACGAATATCCTCACTCAATCCCTCTAGTTCACTGATAGACATATCTTTCAAAAAACTAGGGTTTTGAATTTGCGTTAGATCCACATGGATCACTCACTTTCATTTCATAATCTGTCAACATGTCAAATATTATAAAAAACATTTACACAAAACAAGAAATTCTCTTTTCTATTTTTCGTCTTGTCCCGATATTAACCAGTCTATTGCGCCCTAATCCTATTATAAACCATATTTCTTTAGGCGATGAAAAAAATAGCCGCTAACACGAAGTGATAACGGCAATGTAATCTACATATATTTTTGCCAATAACAAGAAAAGAAAAACCTTTTCCTACAGTTATATCATAAAATGATGAATGACTCAACAAATGAAAACGCTGTTATATTAGTTATTACGTTTTGCAATTAAATCGCAAATAGATAGTAAATATTCATCTTGTAATTGCAAGGAGCTAATCGCACCTTTTGCTTCTGCAATTGTTTCTTCTAAAATATCCTTTGCTCTATCTACAGTAAACAACGTCGTATATGTGCTCTTTTCGTTAGAAAGATCACTACCAATCGGTTTCCCAATCTCTTCTTCGGTTCCTTCGACATCTAAAATATCATCTCGAATTTGGAAAGCTAGACCGATATATTTGGCAAACGTAAGCAATTTTTCTTCTTGCTCTTCTGTTGCATCAGAAAGTATCGCACCCGCAAGTACAGCAAACTCAAGCAGTTTTCCCGTCTTATGTTTATGGATGTACTCCAGTTCATCAATCGTAAGGCGTTTCCCTTCAGCTTCCATATCTGCCACTTGTCCGCCAACCATTCCTTCTGGTCCTGCTGCTTTTGCAAGTTCAAGTACAAGTCTTACTTTTTTTTCGGCAGAAATTTCTTTTTGCTCATATGCCATAATAACTTGAAAAGCATACGTCAATAAGCCATCTCCTGCTAAAACTGCCATCGCTTCACCAAATACTTTGTGATTTGTGGGCTTTCCTCTTCTTAAATCATCATCATCCATACAAGGTAGATCATCATGAACTAAAGAATATGTATGAATCATTTCAAGAGCACAAGCTGCACCTATTCCAAGATTTCTTTCTTTCCCAAACGCTTGTAATGTTGCAAACAAAAGTAACGGGCGGAGACGTTTTCCACCCGCTTCCAAAGAATATGCCATCGCTTCACGAAGTACATTTGGACATTGTAATTCATTTGCATAGCTTACAAGTTTCTCTTCTACGAAAGTTTTACTTTCTTTCAAAAAAGTATCAAAAGCAATCGTCACTATGCTTCATCTCCTACAGCAGTAAACGGTTCAAGCTCTCCATCTTCCCCAAGAATAACTGCCATTTGTTCTTGTACATTCTTCAACTTCTCATCACAAAGCTTAGATAACTCCATGCCCTCTTTAAAATAAGAAATCGCTTCTTCTAACGGTACGTCACCTTGTTCTAGCTTAGAAACAAGATGCTCAAGTTGCGAAATTGCCTCTTCAAAGCTTAATTTATTTTCCATTATTCAATTCACGCTCCTCTATGCCTGATACGCTACAATCTAGTATTCCATCTTGTAATTGAACTGAAACAGCATCTCCAAGGCTTACATCTTTCACACTTTTTAACACTTGCTTCTCTTCATCATATACAAGCCCGTACCCTCTCATCATTACTTTAAGCGGACTTAACGCTTCAAGTTTTTGAGCAGCTCTTACAAAGGCAAATTCTTTCGTTTGAAGTAACGTTTGCATTTCACGTTGTAATTGCTTTTGCAACGTTTCAACAGCTACCTTCGTTTGCATAATTTTTTGAGATGGGTGGTGCTTCTCTAAATAAAATGAAAGTTGCTTTAACTGATTCACCTTTTTATCAATATAGCGCTCTTTAGCTAAAACAAGCTGTTCTAGCGCTCTATCTAATTGCTCTTCCTTTTGCTCATATACTTGTCTTGGATAACGGAACGCATACGATCTTTGCAACACTTGTAGTTTTTCTTCTTTTTTATGTACTAACTCTCTCATCGCTCTTTGCAATCTCAGAGTTCTTTGTAATACCTTTTCTTGTAACTCTATAATGTTAGGTGCTGCCAGCTCAGCTGCTGCAGTCGGTGTTGGCGCGCGTAAATCTGCAACAAAATCTGCGATTGTAAAATCCGTTTCATGGCCTACTGCCGAAATAATAGGAATTTCACTCTTAAAGATTGCTCTTGCAACCATTTCCTCATTGAAAGCCCATAATTCCTCAATAGAACCTCCACCACGGCCAACGATTAGTACATCTATCTCTCCCATTTCATTCGCTGTACGAATCGCTTGTACAATCGAGGGAGCCGCTGACTCCCCTTGTACAAGTACCGGAAATACAATAACATTCCCAATTGGATAACGACGTTTAATCGTTGTTATAATATCACGAATCGCTGCTCCTGTTGGCGACGTAATCACACCTATTGTTTTAGCGTAAGGAGGAATTGCTTTTTTATAAACTTGAGAAAAAAGTCCTTCTTCTTCTAAACGAACTTTTAACTGTTCGTACGCTAAATGTAAATTTCCGACTCCGTCAGGCTGCATGTCTTGAATATAAATTTGATAAGAACCACTCGCCTCGTAAACAGAGATTTTCCCTTTCACGAGTACCTTCATCCCATTTTCAGGTTTGAATTTAATATTACGATTATGACCCGCAAACATAACCGCTGCGATTCTTGCATTTTCATCTTTCAATGTAAAATACATGTGGCCACGGCTATGATTTTTAAAGTTGGAAATTTCACCTTTTAACCAAACAGACTGCAAATGCGGATCATATTCTATTTTTGTTTTTATATAGCGTGTTAACGCTGTAACGGTTAAATATTGCTTCTCCATTTCTCTCTCCTCATAGCCGACTCAAATTATTTACAAACGACACCTGCACGTTTGGCAGATTCAACAGTATTATGAAGAAGCATTGTGATTGTCATTGGACCAACACCCTTTGGCACAGGTGTAATGTAACCCGCAACATTTAACACGTTGTCAAAGTCAACATCACCACAAAGTTTACCTGTTTCTAAACGGTTTACACCAACGTCAATTACAACCGCTCCTTCTTTAATATAATCCGCTGTTATCATTTTAGGTCGTCCAACAGCTACGATTAAAATATCCGCTAACTTCGATAACTCTTTCATATTTTGCGTCTTAGAATGACAATATGTGACAGTTGCATTTTCATTTAAGAACAATTGTCCCACTGGTTTACCGACAATATTACTTCTTCCAATTACTACTACATGTTTTCCAGAAATATCAAGATTTGTTTCTTTTACTAATTCTACGATACCATGCGGTGTACATGGAAGGAATGTATCTTGTCCCGTCATCATACGTCCCACGCTGATTGGGTGAAATCCGTCTACATCCTTTTCTGGTGAAATTCTTTCAATGATAGCTTTTTCTTCAATATGTTTTGGTAAAGGTAATTGCACTAATATGCCATTAATGCGGTCATCGCCATTTAAGCGATCGATTTCAGCAAGCAAGCGTTCCTCAGTAATTGTTTCAGGAAGTTCAATTAGCTCTGAGTAAATCCCTACTTGTTCACAGCCTTTTTCTTTTCCTTTTACATAAGAACGAGATGCTGGATCTTCTCCAACTAAAATAACTGCTAATCCTGGTACAACCCCTTGCTCTTTCAACTTCACAACTTCTTCTGTTAATTGTGCTCGTTTTTTCTCCGCAACTTCATTTCCTTTGATGATTACTGCTACCATTTTAAGATTCCCCCTTAAAGAATTTACAGTGTATCTTTTATATTAGATAAAACGCCGTTAATAAAACGACGAGATTCCTCATCCCCAAATGTTTTAGCAATTTCAATTGCTTCGTTAATTGTTACGTTGTGTGGAATTTCTTCCATGTACTTCATTTCATACACAGCTACACGTAAAATACTGCGATCAACAATACTAATACGCTCAAGCTTCCACTTTTTTAAGTTTTGACGAATCGCTTCATCGATTGCTTCTTTATTTTCTACAAAACCTACTACAAGTGACTCTAGAAACTCATTTGTTTCTTCGCCTTCATCTAGCGTGTTTTCCACTGCTACTTTCGGTTCTAATTCACCTGTAATATCCATTTGGTATAATGCTTGCATTGCTCTTTCTCTAGCCGTCCTACGTTTCATTGTAACTCTCCTTTATGCTTCAAGTCTTTCCTTATACTTTGTTATATTATTATAATTTATAAGCCGTCAATTCACTTACTCTTACAGTTTTCATTGATTTTCCAACCTTATAATACAATGATAATAACACAATTTATCGTTTCACACACGGGTTACAAGGCTGAAAAATAATAAAAAGATTAACTTCAAGTTCCATATCTTATCACAATGTACGTTTTTTGGAAAAACGACACATTTTCTTATTTATTTCTTATTTTTTGAAATAGTATAATAATTAGAGGGTTGTAATTTGTGAAGAAATGAAACGATAAAAAAGATGCCTATGTTACTAGGCACCTTTTCATTCTTACACTGGTTCGATTTCTGTTTTTTGTGTTTCGAATGTTACGCCAACGATGTGAACATTCACTTCTTTTGGCTCAAGTCCTGTCATTGTAAAGAGCGCTTGGCGAATATTGTCTTGAATCTTTTGTGCAACAACTGGAATTGCTACACCAAAATACATTACAACATAAAGGTCAACGATAATATCTTCGTTTGCTAATTCAACCTTTACACCTTTACCATGATTTTTCTTACCTAACTTCTCAACAACATCTGTAGCAAAATTACCGCGCATTGCCGCTACACCTTCTACTTCAGCAGCTGCAATACCTGCAATTACTTCAATTACTTCTGGTGCAATTTCTACTTTACCAAGAGTTGTATCTTGACCCATATCTAACATATGTTCAGCCATGAAAAAAACCTCCTTTAATGTATCACTGCGTCACAAGTTCATGCTCTTCCAAAAACTTCGTATTAAACTCACCTTTTACAAAATCAGGATGATCTAGCAATTGCAAATGGAACGGGATTGTTGTATGTACGCCTTCAATGACAAATTCACTAAGTGCGCGCTTCATTTTTGCAATTGCCTCTTCACGTGTTTTTCCGTGAACAATTAATTTAGCAACCATCGAATCATAGAAAGGTGGGATGGAATATCCCGGATATACAGCTGAATCGACGCGAATACCAAATCCTCCTGGTGGTAAGTACATTTCTACTTTACCTGGAGATGGCATAAATTTTTTGGCAGGGTTTTCCGCATTAATTCGACATTCAATTGCCCAACCATTAAATTGTACTTCTTCTTGCTGTAACGATAACTTTTCTCCTGAAGCAACAAGAATTTGTTCTTTAATTAAGTCCATTCCCGTTACCATTTCAGTAACCGGATGCTCTACCTGAATTCTCGTATTCATCTCCATGAAATAAAAGGTTTTCGTTTTATATTCATAAATAAACTCAACCGTACCAGCACCTGTATAATCAACCGCTACCGCCGCTTTTACTGCCGCTTCACCCATCTGCTTGCGAATATCTTCATCAAGTGCAGGTGATGGACTTTCTTCTAATAGTTTTTGCAAACGGCGCTGAATTGTACAATCACGCTCTCCTAAATGAATGGCATTTCCGTGTGTATCTGCCATTATTTGAATCTCAACATGGCGGAAATCTTCAACGTACTTTTCTAAGTATACACCAGGGTTCCCAAAAGCGGTACTAGCTTCTTGCTGTGTAATTTGAATTCCTTTTATAAGCTCTTCTTCATGGCGTGCAACACGAATACCTTTTCCGCCGCCACCTGCAGTCGCTTTAATAATAACTGGATATCCAATTTGATTAGCAAGCTCGATCGCTTCTTCGGTATTTTTAATAATCCCTTGTGAACCTGGTACAATCGGAACCCCTGCTTCTTTCATTGTATCACGAGCAACGTCTTTTGTGCCCATCTTTGAAATAGCTTCTGGACTTGGACCGATAAAAATTAAGTTACATTCACGGCATAACTCTGCGAAATCTGCATTCTCTGCTAAGAATCCGTATCCCGGATGAATAGCATCGCAGCCTGTTAACTTCGCAACGCTAATAATGTTCGTCAAATTTAAATAGCTTTCTTTCGAAATCGTTGGTCCTACACAATACGCTTCATCTGCAATCTGTACGTGAAGTGACTCTTTATCTGCTTCTGAATAAATTGCAACTGTTTCAATGTCCATTTCTTTACAAGCACGAATAATTCGTACAGCAATTTCCCCACGATTGGCTATTAATACTTTTTTTATCATCACAAAGACTCCCTTATTACGCTTTTACAAGAAATAGCGGTTGTCCATACTCAACAAGCTGTCCGTTATTAACAAGAATTTCAACAATTTCGCCCTCTACATCAGCATCAATTTCGTTAAATAACTTCATAGCCTCGACAATACATACGATAGAATCTTTCGATACTCTATCCCCAACACTTACATATGGAGGTGTATCAGGTGAAGATGAAGAATAGAATGTACCTACCATTGGTGAGGTAATCTTATGTAGGTTTTCATCTTGAACAGTTTTCTTCTCTTCTTGTTTTGGTGCTTCTGCTTGCGCTGCTGCTACTGTCGTTTCAACTTCAACAGGCGCTACTGGTTGCATAGCTTGTTTTGCTGCAGGTGCTTGTACAGCAACAACTTCATTACCACGCTTTTTCATTTTGATTGTTGTACCGTCTTTTTTGTATTCAAATTCATCAATATTAGAGCTATCAATTAATTTAATTAATTCACGAACTTCTTGAATTTTAAACATGTAAAATCCACTCCCATACTCTTGTTTGTCCCGTTTTTACAGATTCTCGTCACGAAAACTAGATTGACTGTAAAAATACGATGTATTCTATTAGAAAATATATTTCATTAACTAATAGAAATATTTACTATGTCCATCTTACGATAAATTTTTTAAACATTCCAATTTATATTTCTTTATAATAAATCGAAACTCCTGTAAAAAATATTATTCCAATAAAAAATTATTACCTAGTAATAATACCAAGTTTCACATGAAATTGGCAAGACCACTTCAAAAAAAACATTCACTACTTTTTCAAAACGTTACACAGCAAACACGCCATTCCCTCTCCACTCTTCACCACATCTATAGTCAATAACATATTTTTACCAAATATTAATTTTTGTTTACACGCCGTTCATCATTCCTTCATATAAGAATAGTATGTTCAAAGTGTAGAAAATATATTGTGCCGAGGTGTGGAAATATGATATGGCTCATTCTCTTTTTACCTGCCGTAATCGTTTGGGCATGCGTTCTTTGCATCCACGTCAAATCCGGAAAAAGTAATCATCAGTACCATGAACCATTAATCTTTTACTCACAACGTGTTTCTCCATTCCGAGTTGAACATAGTAAAAATAACTACAAAGACAAAATAGAAAAAAGCTATCGAAAATGATAGCTTTTTTCTATTAACACGTTTACTTACATACTCTATTTCACTATTTGCATACCCTTTGCTTAGTAAAAGGTAATAATCCGCAGGGAAACCCCTACGGATTAAAGTTTCACTTATTTCGCTGGTGGATCAAATTTCACACCTACATCTTTTGATCCGCCTTCACTTCTTACAAGTTGAATAATTTTATTTGCTTCTTTCTGTGAATGTTTTGCCGCTTTAACCGTTACTCTAATATCTGTACCATCAGCTCTTACAAGAGCATCTGGATATCCTCCTTGAGATTTAATTACTGTCTCAAGTAATTCTTGCTTCGTTTCCATTGTAGTGATTGCATCAAAGTTATCTTTCGCTTTACTCTTTTCTGTTGCTGAAGATTTCGAAGAATTCATCACTTCTTGTAATTTTGCTTTCGCTTCACTACGTTGATCTTCCATTTGCATACGTAAAGCTGTGAAATTCTCATCACTTGATTGAACTGATACATTACCCTCTTTTTTACTTGTTTCTTTTTTAGTATTTTCTTTTTTGTCTGTTTCTTTATTCGTTGTTTCTTTATTTGTTGTTTCCTTGCTTGTATTTTCTTTTTTCGGGGTTTCTTTAGGTGCTTCGTTTGTTACTGCTTTATCAGTACCTTGTTTTTCTTGTCCAATCTTTTCACCTGTTGCCGGCGATGCTGTATTCATTTTGTCAGGAGTTGTCACGTAATACACAGATAGTACAACAACTAAACTTAACATCGTTAATAGCCAAACTGTTTGTTTTTTTAACACTTTATTTCCTCCCTATCAATTTTTCGGTGAAACTGAAACGCGATGGGCCGGTACATCTAGCAGCCTTATCACAGCTTCTTTTACCATTGCTTTAACTTGTATATTATCCACTCCCTTTGCTACGACAAGAACACCACGTACTTTCGGCTTCTCTGTTCGTAAAACAACAGGAGTTTCTTTATCCCCTTCACGTATAATGACAGTCTTTTCATCAAGAGACTCGTCCTCTACTTCTCTTTTACCGCCTGTTTTATCTGTTTCACCTGTTGTTTGTGAGCGTTTCACTGTATTTTTTTCTAAAATTTTTTCTTCAGATGAATCTAAATTCACTTTAATCGTTACGTCTTTTACTCCTGCTATTTCTTCTAAAGCAGCTTTTAATTCTTGTTCATACGCTTTTTCATATTTTTCTACATTTGACATACTATCATTATTTTTTTGTCCGAAAGTTGGTACGTCTTTTTCTTGGTTTTGAGTTTTTTGTTCTTTAAATACAGGTACTTCTTCTTTTTTACTTGAAAAGAGACTACTAGAAAACATAAGCAAAATTCCAAGTATGAGTAGGACAAGTAAAAACTTAGGTGTTACCTTTTTACCCTTCTCGTTGCTTTCTTTTTGATCCCCATTCAATAAGTTTCGAAAAAATGAGAACTTCGAATTTTTATCTTTATTGTCCATTTACTCTACCTGTCCTCCCTTCCATTTGAACTTGGATTTGTTTACCCTCTAGTTGCCACCTGCTTGAAAAGAAATCTTTCATTTCCACATTCGTTTCTTCCACTTTTTTTGGAGGCTCTTTCGTATTAATTTCAATTGGCTTTACTGTTTCGATTGCATCATTTTTACTGCGTTCTTTTTCTTTCAACGTCACAACAACAGATTGAATATCTTTCGCTGACTTTACTTCTTCTGTATTTTCTGCTGCGACTATTTGTATTTCAGAGACAGTCATACCATACTTTTTCTCAAACTCTTTTCCTACTTCTTTTTTCATTTTGGTAGCCATCTCTTCTAAACTATATGCACGTGTTAGAGCTTGTATTTCTTTTTTCTTCGAATCTATTGAATTTTTTACAGATCCTTCTGCTACGTACTTTTCTTCATTAAAATTTGCAATTACTTCATTTACATCTGTCTGCAATAGTTTAAAAAGAGGCGTTAAAATTAATACAACTAACAAAAGACTTACAACAAATTTAACGTATTTTTGCAAATTCGAATTTGGAAGAATAAGATGAAGCATTGTCGCTAAGAGCAAAAAAACGATAATATTTCTAATCCACTCTGTAACAAATTGCATACTCTTCACCTCCTACCGCATCATAAGTGTAATATTCCCCGCAGCAATAATAATTGTAATACTTAAAAAGAACATAAATGATACGATAGCTAAGCAAGCAAATACGTAAATGATGCTTCGTCCAATAATGTCTAAGCATTGAATAATTGCTCCGCTGCCAACCGGTTGCAATACTGCTGCTGCGAATTTATAAATAAATGCGATACAGAAAATTTGAATCGCTGGAAAAGCAACAATTAAGCATAAAATGACGAGCCCAATAATTCCGACTGTGTTTTTCAATAATCCTGATGCGCTGATAACAGTATCTGCCGCTTCTGTAAACATCCTTCCAACTACTGGAATGAAGTTTCCTGTTACAAATTTAGCAGTTTTCACAGCTATTCCATCAGCAACGGCTGTTGCTGTTCCTTGTACAGATAATACTCCTAAAAAAATCGTTAAAAAGATACCGATAATCCCAACGCTAACATTTTGCAGAAGCTTGGACAATTTCGTCACTTTATATTGATCACTCATTGTACTTACAATACTTAATATCGTTGCCAGTAATAAAAGTGGTAGAACGATATAATTCATAAGAAGCCCACTCGTATTCATTAAGAAAATGATAACCGGATGAAAAAACGATACAGATACAACTCCCCCGCCAGTTGCTATAAGCGCCAGCAAAATTGGCAATAATGCTAATATGAAATCTACCATTGTTTGTATCGTTTCTCTTGCATATGTCATAACGACATAAAAACTATTTAAAGCAAAAATAATAAGTACCATATATACAACAGCATCAGCAATTTTACTTACGCTACTTTTTGAAAAAGCGGATTGCAGTGATTGCAACAATGCACTAAAGATTGTGAGCATAATAAGTGTGCCAAGCAGTTTTCCATTAGCTGCAAGCTCATGAAATAAATATTTTAATAACCCTATCATCCACTCTTTTAGAGAGAATTCTTTTTCTCCCTTTACAAACTCCATAAAACTCCCTTTTTGACTCTCTGGCAAATAGCCTCCATATTTTGTAACAAGCCCGTCCCAAAATTGCTTCACATCTTCAATTCCGAGCTTATCCAATTGTTGATCAACGACGTTTGTTTCTACAGGAGAAGCTTGTACAACAACCGGTAAAGAAAAGAAAAGGAAGCAAGCAAATAGCAGCTTAGCTCCAAACCTCCTCAACATTCACTCCCCCTTATCCCGTCGGTAAAAATCCGAGAATAGTTTCAATTACAACCGTCAAAATAGGAATTGCCATAACGAGAATGAGGATTTTCCCAGCAAGTTCAATTTTCGAAGCGATGGCACCTTGACCAGCATCTTTTGTAATTTGGGCTCCAAACTCAGCAATATAAGCAATTCCAATAATCTTTAGTAACGTTTCCACATAGACGTTACTAACTTTCGCTTCACTCGCTACTCTCTCAATCATTTGTAAAATAGAATGAATTTGATCAATTAAAATAAGAAACATCACGCTACCTACGAACACAATAAATAAAGATGTAATGCTAGATTTATGCTGGTTCAAAACAGCAGCTAAAAACGTAGCAACGAGGCCTAATCCGACAATTTGTATAATTTCGATTCGAACCGCCTCCTTTACTGGAAGAGAAAGACACTTTTAATCTTGTCGAATAGCGTATTAATTAAAAATGCAACATGAAATAAAATGACGACAAAACCGACAAGGATAACCCAATTTGCAATATCCTCACGCTTCAATTCTTTTAGTACAGTATGAATGAAAGCTAAAACAATGCCGATTCCGGCGATTTGAAATATTAATCCAACATCAATGGACATCGCCTTTCTCCCCCCCTATAGCAGTAAAATTACAATAAGCAGCCCTGCTAGTACCCCTAAGCTCTTGATCATTTTCTCGTATTGCAGTTGTAAAGCTTTTGCTTCCTCTTCTTCTCTCTCCAAATGTGTAATACATAAGCGAATATGTTTTTGTTGTGATTCACGATCATGTTGCCCGAGCGTTTCACCAAATTGCTGCAGTATTTCATACTCGGTTTGTTGAAAAGCCGTCAACTTCCAATTCTCTTTCAAACTATCTATCCAAGCTTCCCTCACTGTTTGTTCTCCACTTTCTAGTTTTTTAGCAAAACTTTGAAAGATCCAATTTAATGGCTTTGGCATTTGTTTAACTAATCGCTCGGCAGCCTCAGATAAAGGTGTGTGTCCATACATAATTTCTGCCTCTAATGATTGAAGTGCTGATTTTAATAATCTAAGTTGCCTCGGCCTCTCACTATATCTTTTAGCGTATGAAAACCCGAAAAAGGTGCTGACCGCAACGATTAACACTGCACCGAATATTTTCACCATACGCCCTCAGCCTTTCTATTTGATAACACTGGTTTTCCATATTTATCTTTCACCTGCATAACCGTTCCTGGACCCCTCGCTTTTGATAGCTCCACAAACCTATCAAATATCCCAAGCTCCAGCACTGCCTTTAACGATGGGCGTTTCACAACATCCTCATAGGAGAATCCGTGTGCACTTATAAAAAGCTGAACACCTGCATGCACTGCCTCCATAATTGCTTCACTATCTTCTTTACGGCCAATTTCATCTACGATCAAAATATCAGGACTCATAGAACGAATCATCATCATCATTCCTTCTGCTTTTGGACATGCGTCTAACACATCGACTCGGGTACCAAAATCATATTGCGGGATCCCTTTCACACAGCCAGCAATTTCTGACCGTTCATCAACGATCCCCACTTTACAGGAAGGAATTTCCGAAGCACTTACCCCTTGACTCATGCAACGTGCTACATCTCTTAAAAGTGTCGTTTTTCCCGTTTGCGGGGGGCCAATTACCATCGTGTTTAACCACCTTTTTTCATACAAATATGCCAAAAGCGGTTCAGCAATCCCTATTTTTTGACGAGCAATACGAATATTAAAGGAAGAGACATCACGAATCATTTTCACTGCGCTTTTTTCTGTAATGACTTTTCCCGCTAACCCGATTCTATGCCCCCCGCGAAGCGTCACATACCCACGTTTTAATTCCTCTTCCATCGTATAAATTGAGAATTGACTTAACTTATTCAATAAATAAATAGCATCCTCTGCAGTAGTGATATAGTCATAAAAAAATACCTTTCCGTGTGCAATACACTCTAGCGGTCTTCCAATTCGAACACGAATTTCCTCTAAAGCATCGTATTGCTTACATTCTTCAATTAAGTACTTCATCGTTTTTGGTAAAACTTCTAATACCTCTTTCATCGGCTTCTCCCCACTATACTCGACTTACTATTTCAGTAATGCGATAAAAATACAGCAAATTCCAAGCGCTAGAAAAAAGAGCTTCAAGAAAGAAATTTCACTTGCTACACTCGCTATCCCAATTGTCATTGTTAAAATTAATACGGTAGGTCCAACAAACGCTAACATACCATTTATAAACAACGCTTTCTTCGCATCATTCACATAAAGCATAAGCAAAGCAGCAAATATCTCCGCACTACCTGAAAATAATCGAAGTGCTCCCATAACAAGCACGGATGTTTCCATTGCCGCTAGCCACTGTTTCATTCTTCCACCTTCTCCCGTAACAGTTACTAACTTCGTATTCTAAAAAAGAATATATTTGTACAACCATATGCAGAGGTTGTCTATTTCAGAAGTAAAAACATAATTTTTCTCTAAAGATCGCATGATAATCTGAATATTCATATTATTTTATGGTATATTATGGTACATTTAGTTTAAAAGGGGTATAAACCATGCAGCACGTTACTTTATTACCACTAGATTTACGCTATACAAATGTGATTTTCGAGCTATCAAGTGATCCACATATAAAAAATGCATTGGGGATAACGGTAGAAAACATCGAAAACACGAAAAAATTTCTTCTTTTCGCAATAGAAGAAGAGCGCCAAAAGAAATCCTTATCGAGAATGGTTGTGAATGAAGAGAATGAAATAATTGGCCTTACCACACTTAAACATATTAATAATGAGAAGAAACAATCTCACATTGGTAGTTGGCTCGGCTATCCGTACTGGGGAAAAGGCTATAACGAGGCTGCAAAAAAAGAAATCTTTAAAATCGCCTTTTTAGACTTACAACTTTCCTGCGTATTTGCTGGTGCTAAGACGAATAATATCCGCTCATTAAAAGCACAAGAAAAACTACCTTATATTTCATTGCACGTGGAAAACAAGTTTCCAGATGAACACGCCGCAATAGAAAAAGAAGTAAGGTCGCCTTGCTCTCTGCATGTCGTGTCACGTGAAAATTTTTTAAACTGGTTGGAATTACAGAGTGAGGAGGAAAAACATGAAGGCATTGAAAATTAGTTTAACCGTTGTAGTAGAATTAGCTCTTATTTATCTTTTTTCATTATTGGTCGGTTGGTCATTTATAGAGACCTTTTTCCTCGGTAGCTTAGGGATATTCGGTACAATTTGGCTCATTGCTTTAAATGTAAACCAAAATGCCAACATTGATCACACTATATATAAAACAGGTGAAGTAAAACCTTTTCATATGACATGGAGCCCTTACACAGTAGGTGCTGCTAGTCTTACAGCTTTCAGTTTTATAATAACAGCTATTTACTATCTACCCTATTTCCTATAAAAAAAAGCACTCGTGATAATCACGAGTGCTTTTCTACTATGCACGAGAAACGTATTTACCTTCACCAGTGTTGATGATAAGCATTTCGCCTTCGTTAATGAAGATTGGTACTTGTACAACAAGACCAGTTTCTAATGTAGCTGGTTTTGTTACGTTAGAAGCAGTATCACCTTTAATACCAGGCTCTGTTTCTGTAACTTGTAATTCAACTGTATTTGGAAGCTCAACACCAAGTACTTCGCCTTGGTAAGTCATAATTGCTACTTCCATGTTTTCTTTTAGGAATTTAAGCTCGCGCTCGATTTGGTTTTCACCAAGCTCGATTTGCTCATAAGTTCCGTTATCCATAAATACGTGAGCCTCACCGCTTGCGTATAAGTATTGCATACGACGGTTTTCGATGTGTGCTTTTTCTACTTTCTCACCTGCACGGAATGTTTTCTCTTGAACAGATCCTGTGCGAAGGTTACGTAGTTTAGAACGAACGAATGCAGCACCTTTACCTGGCTTTACGTGTTGGAAATCAAGTACTTGCCAAAGGGCATTGTCCACTGAAATTGTTAAACCTGTACGAAAATCGTTTACTGAAATCATGTAAAAAAATCCTCCTGTGTATTACAAAATAATAAGTTCTTTTGGTGATTTCGTAATTACTTCATTACCTTCACTTGTCACAATGATATCATCTTCAATACGTACGCCGCCAATACCTGGAATATAAATACCTGGTTCTACTGTTACAGCCATACCTGGTTCAAGTACTGTATCAGAACGGAACGCTAAACCTGGTGCTTCATGGATTTCAAGACCGATTCCATGACCAGTGGAGTGTCCAAAGTATTCACCATATCCTTTTTCCGTTATGTAATCACGCGTTAGCGCATCAGCCTCGCGACCTGTTAAACCAGCTTTAATACCGTTCACACCACGTAGTTGTGCTTCTAAAACGATATTATAAATTTCTTTTAATTTATCAGATGGTTCACCGACTGCAATCGTACGAGTAATATCAGAGCAATATCCTTTGTAATAAGCGCCGAAGTCTAATGTAACGAAATCTCCTGTTTCTATCACTTTTTCAGATGCCACGCCGTGCGGTAATGCCGAACGAAGACCTGAAGCAACGATAATATCAAACGAAGAAGATGTTGCTCCTTGTTTTCTCATGAAAAATTCAAGTTCATTTGACACTTCAATTTCAGATACTCCCGGGCGAATGAATGATAGAATATGCTCAAAGGCAGCATCTGCAATCTGTGCAGCTTCCTTTAATATCTTAATCTCTGAATCAGTCTTTATCAAGCGTAACTTTTCTACAAGTCCAGAAGTCGGGATAAATTCAGCATCAATCGCTTCCTTATGCGCTGAATAAGAACTATATGTAAGAGTATCTTGCTCAAAACCAAGCTTTTGAATTCCAAGCTCTTTCACTTGCTTTGCCACTTCATCAATGATTAATCCTGCGTGCTGTACAATCTCATATCCAACCGCTTGTTTACTTGCCTGCTCGACGTAACGGAAATCTGTAATAAATTGAGCACGATCTTTTGAAATAAGAACAACGCCTGCTGTTCCTGTGAAGTTAGCCATATATCTACGACTATGTTCATTTGTTAACAAAATACCGTCAATGCCAGCCTCATCAAACGCACTTCGTAATCTTTCAATTTTCTCCATTACTTTATGCCTCCCTCAATTTCTCCATTAATGCAAATAACGCTAACTTATAGCCATAAAAACCAAATCCAACAATTTGTCCTGCACAAACAGCTGCCGTCACAGATTCGTGACGGAACGATTCACGCTGATGAATGTTAGAAATATGTACTTCAATAACAGGAATCGAAATGCTCGCAATGGCATCACGAATCGCATAGCTATAATGCGTAAATGCTCCCGGGTTTAAAATGATCCCTTCATATATATCTTCCGCTTCATGAATAATGTCGATAATGGCACCTTCATGATTCGATTGGAAACATTCTAACTCCACTCCCATTGTTTCTGCTTCTTGCTTCATATCTGCTTCAAGTGTCGCTAGCGTGCCCTTTCCATATACATTTACCTCACGAACACCGAGGCGATTTAGGTTAGGACCGTTTACGAGGAGTAACTTTTTCATATTCTTAAAACTCCTTAATATTAAATATCTATACACTATTTTAACATAGGAGTTACTTATTTGAATAGTTCGTCTTCTCTTGCCCTTCTTGTTCTGCTTTATTGCTATTTACTGCATAAGAAACAGAATATGCTATAAACACACCATACAATATAAAAATACATATTGTCGTTACAATTGTCTCTTTTGGTAAATGAAGCGCACTTTTAATAACAGGGGCCATTAAACCCATCCCCAAAAACAGTAATACCCACCAAAATAGCCCATAAATAATTCCCGCAATAATCCCTTCAAACTTTGCAAAAAATGCTTTATATAAAAAGGAAATCAAAATTGAAAGAAGTCCCATACACACTATTCCGGACACATTGCCCCATACACCCTCTTTCCAACTTCCAAACGCAAATGGTAAAAGGAAATAATTCGGTCCCGCCTCCGTGAATGAAAATATATGAAGGAAATACCATATCCCGCCCCAAAAGATTCCACCAAACAAACCGATCTGCACAAAATTCCTTGTTCCTAATTGTTCTTGACTCACATCGACACCTCCGCTCAATAGTATGCCCGAAACTATTTTGAAGCATGTTTAAATCCTGCGAAATTTGTCTATAAAAAGAATAAGAAATGTCCGACTCTCATAACATTTTCCCTTGTCATCTACTTGTATTTGCCGATAAAATAAAGGAAACTCGGTGATTGTCTTATTTCAAAACGACAGAACCCAGTATGACAATTGCCTCTTTTTCTACATAAGAGAGAAACAAATACAGGTTGGTGTTAACATGGCAGAAGAGTCAAAACAAATATATGGCGGGCAAGCGGTCATAGAAGGAGTTATGTTTGGCGGTAGAGAATATACTGTTACAGCGGTTCGTCGTAAAGATAAATCGATTGAATTTTATCGATTACCACGCGTTCGCAATAAAGTATTATCTATCCTAAAAAAAATTCCATTTTTACGAGGGATTGCCGCTATTGTGGATGCAAGTGCGAATGGAGCAAAGCATTTAAACTTCGCTTCTGAACGATTTGACGTCCACCCAGAAGATGATGAACAAATTGCAAATAAAAAAGAAGAACAATCAAAATTAACGATGGTATTAGGAGTTGCAGCCGTTGGCGTTTTATCTTTCATATTCGGTAAAGTCATTTTCACAGCAGTTCCTGCACTATTAGCTGAATTAACAAGACCGATTTTCCCATCCCATACTGGGCAAATCATTGTCGAAAGTGTCATTAAGCTCATGCTATTATTGAGCTATATATACTTTATTTCTTTAACCCCACTTATTAAGCGGGTATTTCAGTATCACGGTGCAGAGCATAAGGTAATCAATGCTTACGAGAATGACCTTCCTCTGACTGTAGAAAACGTTCAAAAGCAAACTCGTCTCCATTATAGATGCGGCAGTAGCTTTATTATATTTACAGTCATTATTGGAATGTTCGTTTATTTCCTAGTCCCTACAGATCCTCTTTGGGCACGAGTTATAAACAGAATTTTATTAATTCCAGTTGTACTTGGTATTTCTTTTGAAGTATTGCAATTTACAAATCGATTACGAGATATTCCCGTATTACGCGTACTTGGATATCCTGGATTATGGCTACAACTATTAACAACGAAAGAACCAACAGATGATCAAGTGGAAGTAGCAATTGCATCGTTTGAAGAATTATTACGTTTAGAGAACAAACAATAATTATTTAAAAATGGTGTTCAACTCCTTTCCTCATCGTTAATATACTAATTTTAATATACGTTTTTAGGAGGTGTCCCTTATGAACGGTCGTTCGTTTACTTTCGCTATATTTGTGCTTATTATCGGATTGGCAATATTCGGCCTTGTTTCATCTGTTATTACAAATCCCATGGGTGTATTAAGAAATATCGGGTACATGTTACTTGTTGTCGGTATCTTTTACTTGCTATACAAGATGTTTACAAATTCCAGTGGTTCTGCAAATTCGCAAAGCTCATATAAGCGTGCGGCAAAACAATCGAACCGCAAACATGGGAAACAAAATGTAGCACCCCTAGGCAATTCTTTCTTTAAGTCAAATACTTCTAATGACAAAAGTAAAAAAGGGAATTCTTCCACTTTGAAACGAAAAAGAAAACAGTCTCATTTAACTGTCATTGAAGGCAAAAAAAGCAAAAAGAAAGACCGTGCTTCCTTTTAGGAAGTACGGTCTTTTTTTATACTTTGAAGCACTTCTTTTAAACTTTTCTCTCTCATACTTTCAATTCGAAGATGATGATTTTCAAATGGTAAATTCCGTGTCACATCATTAGGTACCACAACGCACGTTAATCCCGCTGCAATTGCTGCTCTCAATCCATTTAATGAATCTTCAAATACAATAGCTTCAGACGGCTTAATTCCTAATTCTTCTATTGCAACTCGATAAAGAGCTGGATCTGGTTTTACCTTCTCAACATCTTCTCTCGTTTTAATGACTTCAAAATAATCTCGAATCTGTAGCTCTTCTAAAAAATGAATAACCCATTCTCTAGACGAACTAGAAGCTAGTGCGATTTTTAATCCCATTTCTTTCGCTTCTTCTAAATATTCTTTTACCCCGTCACGAGCTTCTGGTATTTTCATTTTCTCTTTATGTAAAGTTGCCACTTTTTCTTTTAATGCACTTTTGTTAAACTTCTCTTTTAATTGATCATTTAAATATGCATAAAGTACCTCATCTGTTGTTCCAATGCATTTCGCAAATTCCTCTAAAGGTAGTTCTCCACCGTATTCACGAACAGCATCTCTGAAAGAGTGAAACCATATCGTTTCTGTGTCCACAATTAATCCATCAAAATCAAAAATAATTGCTTTCATAATTCTCCCATCCTTTTCGAATTGAAATAAAAAAGGAAACGCCATACGTTCCCCTTAATTACTTTTCTCTTCATTTGCTCTTTGAACACCGCGAAGTGTTTCCACTCGGACTGCATCTTGTTCAAAGTATTGCACTAAATCACCAATGCGATCAATCGCTTCCCAACTTAAATGATGTTCAATTCCTTCTACATCATTGTAAATCTTACCTTCATCCACACCGATAATACGCATAAATTGCTCTAGCAAGTCATGACGATATACGAGACGTTCTCCGATTTTTTTACCTTTTGTTGTTAATACAAGCCCTCTATATTTTTCATAAATTAGATATTCATCTTTGTCTAATTTTTGCACCATTTTTGTTACAGAGGATGGATGTACACTAAGCGCTTCAGCAATATCAGATACGCGGGCATAACCCTTTTCATCAATCAACAAATAAATTTGTTCAATATAATCTTCCATACTAGGGGTAGGCATCGGTTTCCTCCATCCAAGTTCATTTTGCTTATTCCGTACGAAGCAATCAATAAAATGATACACCAGAAAGAATAACGTGACAAGGTGGAAACGAGCCTAAATATATAAAACAAAAAAGAATCTGTATTTGCATACAGACTCCTCTTAAGTAAAGTATTGTATTTCTGCATTAGGAAAAAACTCATTTATATACACTCTTATCGTTTCTTCCAACACTGCTGCATCATCTTTTTTATATACATATTTTCCGATGCCATATCGTCCCCATTTATACTTCCGCTTCTCTTCATCCATTTCAAGTTTCGTATTTGGATAACGCTCTTGAATAACCTTTTTCGCTGGTTTCGTAAAACGATGCTGAATTAATTCAAACGTTAAATTTGGTATCGTCATATCTTTCAGCGCATTGTACAGTCGCTCAAATAGTTCACGGTATCCTTCTTCCCATCCTTCATGCATATAAAGTGGCGCAACTATAAAACCAAGTGGATAACCTGCACCTGCTACTTTACGTGCCGCCTTTATTCGCTCCTCAAACGGCGATGTCCCTGGTTCAAAATTTTTAATTACATATCGTGAATTTATACTAAATCGAAAACGAGTTTTCCCATTATGCTTTGCATCTAATAAATGATCAACGTGCGAATATTTCGTGACGAAACGTAAGCACCCATATTCACTTTCTCCAATGAATTCAATCGCCCGCTTTAATGCATGTGTTAAATGATCAATTCCAACAATGTCTGATGTACACGCTGCTTCAAATCTTGTTATTTCAGGTGCCCTTTCATCCATATATTGCTTTGCCTTCTCAAATATTTCATCAAGATTGACATACACACGAACGTAAGGCTTACTCCCAAGTGTCGTTTGCAAATAGCAATAATGACAATGTCCCATACACCCTGTTGCGAGCGGAATTGCATATTCAGCTGACGGTTTTGACGTATCAAACTTTAGCGTCTTCCTCACTCCAACGACAAGTGTAGCCTTTGCATTACGATACTTTTGCAAATCATTTTCTCCTGGCAAATTTCTAATTTGATTATGTGATGTCGTTTCACGAATTTCTAATCCCATCTTCGTAAACTTCTCATAAAGCTCTTTTCCAAGTGGATATTCAAGTGCCTTTGGTTCAAAGTAAACGAGTTTTGGCATAAATGGTTTCATACGCTTCCCTCCTCTCGTTAGTATGGGAAGCATTGAAAAATTAACACTCATTAAAGTTTTCCACTTCAGTAACTTGCGTTGCAAGTTACTGAATGTTATAATTTGGATAACATCTACCTTGCAATGCAAGTTACCTAAAATAAAAGGTGGTAAAATCATGCACAGCCAAATGTTAAAAGGTGTGCTCGAAGGTTGCATCCTATACATCATTTCACAAGAAGAAGTGTACGGATATGAACTGAGCACAAAATTAAATAAACACGGCTTTACATTCGTAAGCGAAGGGAGCATATATCCGTTATTGTTACGTATGCAAAAAGAAAAATTGATTGAAGGAACATTAAAAGCTTCCTCACTCGGTCCAAAGCGAAAATATTATCACGTAACCACTAAAGGATTAGAACAACTTGAAGAATTTAAACAAAGCTGGGGAATGGTTTCTACTACGGTAAATAACTTATTACAGGGGGAGTGATAGGAATGAATGCACAAGACATGATTGAATTGAATAATAAAAAACGTGAGCTTCTAACTTCCGAAAACGAAGCTGCTTATGGCGATATGTTAGTATATCTTCGAATATCAAACGTACCTGAGCAACAAATGGAGGAACTGTTACTAGAAATATTAGATCACCTCATCGAAGCACAAACAGAAAATAAAAGCGCTTATGACATTTTCGGTAGTGATTTACAATCTTATTGCGATGAACTTATATCAGCTTTACCATCCCAAACAAAATTAGAAAAAACTTCTTCAATCGGTTTTGTTGTTAGCTTCCTTCTTGCTATACAGTTTGGAATCGATGCAATTGTTTCGTTTTTTATTTCAACCTTTGGAAATACTGCGGAACAATTAACCCCAGTTTTTAGTATCCCTGGAACTACTTTTTCTGTTTCACTAATTATTCTAGGAATACTGCTTATTTTATATTTATTAAAGCGTTACTCCTTTGATCAAAAAATAAATTGGAAAAGAAGAATTCTATTTGGATTCGCGTTCGCTACCCCATTTTGCGCATCTGTATTTTTACATGTTTATTTTAAAAAGCAACCTTATCTCATTTATCATCTAACCTTTTGGCAAAATGCTTTAATTGCTATCTTATTTTTTATTTTATATAAATTACTATATAAAAAATCAAATTTTTAACAGCCCTTCAAAAGGCTGTTTTTTCTTCTGTCTAATTTTACAAATTGAAAAATTTCATAAAGAAAATAAGAAAAATGCAAAATAATTAAAGTTAATTGTTGACGTGATGCTTTTATTATCGGTATCATAAATCTTCGTGAGCAATTATTTTTCGTTATACGATTTTTTTATTATTACTGAATTTTTGAGAGGAGAAATTAGATGTCAGTTAAGAAGAAAACGCAAGTACGCACCGGCAAAATGGTACGTGAACTAATGTTAGCAGACGAAGATGTAAATGCTTCGCTAATTATGGTATATAGTGAAAACGGTGTAAACGCAGAAATTAAAATCGAGGGCTTAACGCCGAAATGTAACGAAGAATTATTTTTGAGCGGAAACGTGGATTGGAACAAGAGTGTTATTTATAAAATTGTTGATTTCACTGGAAACGCTGAAGTTGGTAAAGTTACATTAACAGCGATGAACAAAAACAATGTTTCTCTAGAAATTGAACGCGTTATGTGGAGTAAAGAAAATAAAGACGCTGCCGAGCAAGAAGAAACACAGGTAGAAGCAGCGCCGAAAAAAGAAGTAGTTGTAGAAGCTCCAAAAGCAATTACACCCGCTCCTAAGCCTGTTACGCGTGTGGAAACACCTGCTATGGCACCTAAGCCTACTCCGGTACCGACACCGAAGCCAGTAAGTGTAGAAGTGGCTGTAGAACTAACTACTCCAGCACCTGTGAAAAAAGTAGTCCCTACTCCAGTTACAAAGCAAGAAACAGCACCGGTTGCCCCTGCAAAACCGAAGCAGCCTGCTTTGACTGAAACAAATTCAAAACTACAAGAAAATTATGTTAAACTCGTGAAAAAGACAATTGAAGTTTGTCAAGATTACGAGCTTGGCATCGACATAGATGATTCTATTGAAAGCTTAAAAGAAGAACTACAAAGCCAAGGTATTAGCGTTACATTTGACAAAGAAATTATGGACGTTGTAAGTCGCCTTCGTTCTTTACAAGATAAAGGAATCAAAGTAGAAAAAGTACTTAATTTACTATAAAAAAATAAGAGGTGGCAATTGCCATCTCTTATTTTTTATAATTCCACTCATTACTTTCATACTTTTCTTTCGCTAACGTTTGAACTTCATGTAACTGTTCTTCTGTTAATTCATATGG
The DNA here is from genome assembly GCF_038006445.1 of Bacillus sp. FSL K6-1218. NCBI lineage: Bacteria > Bacillati > Bacillota > Bacilli > Caryophanales > Bacillaceae > Bacillus > Bacillus sp. FSL K6-1218. The sequence continues at coordinate 4,264,620 of NZ_JBBOVE010000001.1, forward strand.
AACAAGTTCTACATCCAATCCTTTTTCAAAGCCAACTTCAAAAGCTTTAATTAACTGTTCTATCGTAAATGTACGGTCTGTTAATTCATTAATTGCTACCGCTTTAGAAGAAAACATACTTTTCATACGTTCCTTCACACGTTCATTTGGGAATAAAAATAGATCATATAGTTCATCTAAATCAATTTCTAATGGAATCGATCCATGCTGTAAAATAACACCTTTTTGACGTGTTTGAGCACTACCAGCAATTTTTCTTCCTTCCACTACAATTTCATACCAAGATGGTGCATCAAAACATACGCCTGAACGTGGATTTTTTAAATTTTCACGATCTGCTTCTGTTTTTGGAACTGCATAATATGCTTCTAGCCCTAATGCCTTAAAACCATCTAATAAGCCTTGCGAAATAACACGATACGCTTCTGTAACTGTTTTCGGCATATTCGGATGATCTTCAGACACAATAACACTATACGTTAACTCTTTGTCATGTAGTACACCCCTGCCGCCTGTTTGACGACGAACGAATCCATATTTCTTTTCGTTAACTACATCCATATTAATATCTTTTTCAACACGTTGAAAATATCCAACTGTTAATGTTGGTACTTCCCATTCATAAAAACGAATTGTTGGTGGCATTTTCTTTTCACTTTGCCAATTTAATAAACATTCATCTAACGCCATATTAAATGCCGGTGAACATTGACCAGAGTTAATATAACACCATTTTTCTTTTCCCATCCTGCACCTCATATAACCAAGTATTTTTCACATTCTCTAGTCTACCAAATTCGACAAAATTTGTGAAAGAATACGAAATTTCTTCTTATATGCAAATGAATCTGTTGCATAAATACATATGGGCATTATAATATTGAAAGTAGGATAAGAAAAAAGGGAGCGATAGAATCGTGTCAACAACTTGGATTATTTTATTAGCCGTAATCGTAGCATTCATCGGCTACACTGTATGGATGTACTTCTATCAGAAAAAATTAATTAAAACTCTTACAGAAGAAGAATTTCGCGCTGGCTACCGTAAAGCACAGCTTATCGATATTCGTGAAACAGATGAATATAACGCAGGGCACATTTTAGGTGCACGTAACATTCCGTTATCACAAATTCGCCTTCGCCATAAAGAACTTCGTCAAGATCAACCTGTTTACTTGTACTGCCAAAGCGGCTTCCGTACAGGTCGTGCAGCGCAATACTTAAAAAAACAAGGCTACAAAGATTTCTACCAATTACAAGGTGGATTTAAATCTTGGACAGGCAAAATTAAAAAGAAATAATAACATACAAAAAACTAGCTGAATAAATCAGCTAGTTTTTTCATTTCATCTTATTCGCAATGTATAATAAATTTTGCTTAATCGTGTCTTTATCGCTCTCTTCTACATTCCGATACAATAGCTGATATTCAATTCCTTTCTCTTTCCATATAAGCGTAGCAAATTCGTCACCACGTTCATAATCATCTTTATTTTTAAAATAAGCAGACGTTCCATTATTCAGTTTCATTTGTTCTTGAAATCGCTTCTCTTCCACAAGATCCGGAAAACTATAAGGAAAGTTCGCGACATTTAACTCAATATACTCATTTCTACCTGGCTCCTGCTGTTTATATTTAATCGTTAAGACAGCGTTCTTTTTCCCAAGCGTTCTTACTTCACCCTTCACATCACTTGTAATGTCGTACGGTAAAAACGTTGGAACTTTAAACTTCACCGGAAAATATTTTGGAAGTTCCTTTAACGGAATAGGATCCGTAACACGATCCATAGCTCCTCCTGTTGTTCCCACAAAGTGTTTTTCTTCTTGCATCGTTTGCTGAAACGAACACGAACTAAGCACGAAACTAGAAAACACGAAACAAATGATTCTTTTTTTCAATTTGTTTCCGCCCTTTCATACCGCTCTCTTAACGAACGAAGCGTTGATCCCGCACTAACGGCCCGATTGGTGCGGGCTAATAATCAGTGGGGGATGGCGCCCACTGATTAAAGTTTCACTTTATATGCTCTTCATATTCGCTTTGTCACCAAACTCCACCTTTGAAAACTTTCCACGTTATTCTCACACATTTTGACAACACTTTTTGCAAACAAAAAAGACCCCTATCATTCTTACGCCCAAGTGAAAAGGTTACGCGAATAAAAAGAAGTCTTATTAATACCATAGTTTGTGAAAAGCTTTTCAGGTCAAGATTTTTTCTTTCTTATTATTTTCCCCTTATAATAAGGGAAAGAGGTGATACATATGGCCAATATAAAACAAATTGCTAAAACTGCTGGTGTATCGATATCAACTGTTTCTCGTGTCCTGAATAATCACCCTTACGTAAAAGAAGAAAAGCGTAAGCGTGTTCTAGATGCTGTTGAAGAATTAAACTACGCAAAAAATATAAATGCTGTCCATTTAATAAGAGGGAAAACATATACAATTGGCGTTATGCTCCCTTTCATTAACCTCCCCTACTTCAGTACCATTATTGAAGGAATCGGTAACGAAGCATTATTAGCTGGGTATCACATTAATTTATGCCAAACAAATTACGATAGCCTTGAAGAAATTCGTGTTCTTGAAATGATGAAAATGAAACAATTTGATGGGATGATTATTTGCTCCCGAACGAGCTCTTGGGAACAAATCGAACCTTTTGCCAAATTTGCCCCTATTATTTCATGTGAAAAAATGAAGCATCCCCTCATTTCATCCATCTACGTAGATCATTATGAAGGTTTCCGTCTCGGTACTACCTATTTACTAAGTAGAGGCCATGAAAAAATCGGAATTTGTTTAGCGAGAAAAACAAGTGTAAATTCCATGGAGCGTGAAAAAGCGTTCGCCGATACACTTCGTAACGAAGGGAAAACGTTGCATCCTGAATGGATTTTCCACCAATGCTATACAATGCAGGACGGAGCACAAATACTCCATCGTATTTTAAATATGAAAAATCGTCCAACTGCTATTTTCACAGCGAATGACCAAGTAGCTGCCGGTTTACTAACAGAAGCAAAAAAACATGGTATACGTGTCCCTGAAGATCTCGCCATTTTAGGATTCGATAACCATGAGATTTCAAAAGCATTAGAAATTTCAACTATTGAACATCCTGGTCTCACGATGGGATCGCGAGCTTTTACCTTGTTCCATAAACAAATACAGGCCGAACAATTAGCTGGGAACTCAGAAGAGCTTCCATTCCATTTAATTGAGCGGAAAACAGTCTGAAAAGGAGCGTTACCTAATGCGCTCTTTTTCAGTTCTTCACCTATTGACATTATATTTTTCATCTCATATAATGAACCTAACGAACGGTAGGTAGGGGATGAAAATGACAGCAAACCGCATTAAAGCTGTAGCACTTTCTCATTTCGCACGCTACGGCTATGAAGGAACTTCATTGGCAAATATTGCTCAAGAAGTTGGGATTAAAAAACCATCGATTTACGCACACTTTAAAGGAAAAGAAGAGCTATATTTCATATGCTTAGAATCTGCTCTTCAAAAAGATTTGCAGAGCTTCACAGGCGATATCGAAAGCTTTTCCAATTCGTCCACTGAAGAATTGCTTTTAAAATTATTAAAAGGCTATGCAAAACGATTTGGTGAAAGTGAAGAATCAATGTTTTGGTTACGAACTTCTTATTTTCCGCCTGATGTATTTCGCGAACAAATTATTAATAAAGCAAATGTACACATTGAAAACGTCGGAAAACTTTTATTCCCTGTATTTAAAAGAGCAAGCGAACAAGATGAGCTGCATAACATTGAAGTAAAAGACGCCTTAGAGGCTTTTCTATGCTTACTCGACGGTCTTATGGTTGAACTATTATACGCAGGTTTAAATCGTTTTGAGACACGTTTAGACGCTTCTTGGAAAGTATTTTGGCGCGGACTTTCAAACTGACGGATTGCTCCTTTGCAATGCGTCGTTTTTAAGCCCTTTACCTAACGACTGGTAGGAAGGAGAAATGACATATGGCATGGATTTATGTAATCATCGCTGGTATTATTGAAATCTTTTGGGTGATTGGACTAAAAAAAGCGGAGGCACCACTTGAGTGGGCTGGTGTTGCTCTATTAATTACAATTAGTTTCGTCTTATTATTTAGAGCTTATAAAGATTTACCTGTCGGCACTGTATACGCAGTCTTCACAGGAATCGGAGCTGGTGGAATCGTTCTTACAGAGATTTTCATCTTCGGAGAACCTTTCTCTATTGTAAAAGTTTTATTAATCGGTTTAATCTTCTTCGGAGTAATTGGTCTAAAACGAGTAACAGAAGAAAAAGAAACGAAGGAGGCTGCATAAAATGGCTTGGGTATTTTTAATTCTGGCTGGTATTTGTGAAATTATTGGTGTACTCTTTATGAAAGTAGCCACTGAAAAGAAAGGCTGGGCACCAAAAGTTATTTTAATCGCTAACTTCGGCGTAAGCTTCTTCTTCTTATCTCTTGCGATGAACACGTTACCGATGGGAACTGCTTACGCGATTTGGACTGGAATCGGAACTGCTGGAAGTGCACTTCTAGGCATTCTCATTTTTCGAGAATCAGCGGATTGGCGTCGTCTTGCTTTCTTAAGCTGCATTTTATGCGGCGCTGTTGGCTTAAAACTATTAAGCTAACGTGAGGTGAATGTCATGTGGAAAGAAAAAGGAAAGAAAATATTAGCATGGATCACACTTGGTATCGTAATTCTATTACAAATAAGTTTTCATATAATAGAATCATTGTTTCATAAAGTATTATCCATTCTCACATTCCTTCCTAACATGACACTTGAAATTATATCGATTGTTTGGTCCATTATCGCCTCCATTGCAATTGTCATTATATGGAGTATCGCCAAACTATGGAATAAGTTATTTAAAAAGGACAGTTCTTCTAAAAAAGAGTAACTGTCCTTTTTTTTATTCATTCAGATTTTCTATAAAAGTTAGATGCAATAAGACAAAGTAGACCACCTATGACAATACTTATGCAAATCCCTTTATGCAAATTAGGAAACGGTGATGGTATGTCTGAATAAAAATTCGCTAATATGAGACCGATTGAAACAAAAAGTACCCCTATTCTATATAACCATTTTCTTTTGTTCATCATTCTCCCCTCCTAAAATTTTTCATACACTCCTTTCTTTTGGACATACTACCTAAAAAAGGAGTGAATAATATGCAAAATTCTATACATAAGCAAATCCTATTTTTATTTTTCCTATTTCTTATTCTCATCATCGTTTTCAGCTTTATATTACATACTCCGAAAGATGTACCAAATAGCGTTTCTTTTTATAAACTACTGCTCTCGTATTGTCGTTATTGAAGAAGGTGCCTTTTTTAAGGCACCTTCTAAAATTCTCTTTTTTCATATACTTTTACTGCAACGAAGATAGATGCTATGAACATGCATATTGAACCAATGAATAACAAGCTGTTATATAGCTGAATTTGTTCTAGGTTGATTCCAAAGAAAATAGTAGAAACAGCCATAGGTGTTATTAGTATAAAAATCGCAATAAAAATAGTTTTCTTATACCCTAGCCAAAAGGATAGTGGTAAAACCAAACTTAAATACACTAAAATAAAGCTAATACTAGCAACCATTGTCGTTTCAATAAATTCAAATAAGTTAACCCCACTCTTCATTCCCATCGTGAAACAACCGACCGTTACACTTATAAAAAGAATAATAATTGCTACTATATATTTCGCATACACAATTTGTTTTCTCAATATTGGGAAACTATTCACTATGACTTCACTCTCATTTTTACTATCTGCTTCAAATGTTTTTACTGTTGCCCCAATTGTAATAATTACTGACATAATTATGAACAGATTTTCCGTATCTGTTAAGGCCATATAAAAGAAAACAGGATACAGTATGTACCAAATTAAAAATTTCCATTGAATGATGAAATCTTTTAAAATTAGTTGCTTGACCATGTATTCCCCCTCCTAATATGAAAATATCCCTTCTATAACTCTGCCTCTTGAAACATTTTCATTGAGAGAAACATTGATATGACTATACTTACTAACACTCCAGTACCAAGAACACCCATTGCTAGTGTAGCCTCTTGAGAGTGGAGTACTTTTAGCATAATTGTTTTATCACCAAAAATATTGCACATAAGGCCAATCATACCTGTTAAAGGCAAAATCATAATAACATTCAAAACAGAAGTAGCTTTATATCCTCCAATGTAATTAGCAGGTATCGTTACAACACAATAGATTAAAGTTGCTACTATTGCTGAAAGTACTGCATATCCAGGCATAACTATATCTCTGTTCAATAGAATATTTCCTAATATTATGACTATAAAAGTTGTACTCAAACCAGCCATAATAAATAATGAACTTGAAATATATTTAGCTATAACTATCTCTTTTCTCGTTATAGGCAGACTCACTAATATTTTTTCTGTTTTACTTTTCTCTTCATAATAAAAAGAAATATATATAATCGTACTACATGTTATAAATAACCCTATTGCAATCCCCATCGGTTGGACTGGATTCCTAAAAACAGAGAAAATAGGTATTAAAAAATATAAAGGAAACATCTTCTTCTGCAAGAAACACTCCTTCAAAATCAATTGCTGCATATAAATTCTCCTCTCTATAAATCACGCGTTTCATAAATTTTAATTGTAAGAAACATAGAAGCGATATAAATACTAACTAATGTAATGAATCCAACTATAAATACACCAAGATGTAATGGATTCACAATCCAATCAATGAATGATGCCGTAGCGCTTTCTCCGTCACCAATAAACATTCCAACAATAACACCTATTCCAGCGGCTCCACCTGTAAATATTCCACGTACTATTTTTGATTTTGTCCCATAATAACTCGGGAATAATGCTGTAATATAAACTAAAGAATATACAGCACCTCTGACTACTACATACCAAGGAATTTCAATATACAAATTGGGATGATAAGCTCCAATATCACCAATGACAGCGATACCTCTTATAAGAAAAACAACTAGCATAGTAGAAATCATGCCACCTACAATGAATATTACACCCGAAATATATCTAGCAATAATGATATCCTTTCGTCCAACAGGTAAACTATTTATAATAACATCACTTTTATTTTTTTCATCCATCGCTATTAGTATCATAGAAGATGATATCGTTATGAGTAAGCAACTCATCGGAAATAACAATTCACCATCTGGCTCTAATCCAAAGAAAACAAGGGGCATAATAAAATAGACTAACCACGTAACCCGAAAAAAGAACAAATCTTTATAGATGAGCTGACGCATAAGCACCTCTCCCTTTCGCAGTGTAAACGATGATATCGTCTAATGTAGGCTTTTCTATTACAACCTCATTTCCAAACCAATCGATAATTGCTTGTTTATCCTTCGCTAAACCTTCGAAACCAAATTTATTTTTTCGTAATCCAACAAATAATTCTTTTCCTTCTCGATCTAATAAATCATTGCTTCCCTTTACGATTACGTAGTTCTCCATTAATTCATCTTTTTCACCAGTAAATATAATTTCTCCATCGTTGATAAACGTAATATAATCTGCAATACGTTCTAAATCCGTTGTAATGTGGGTTGAGAATAATACAGATACTTCATCTTCCATTACAATTTCTTGCAACATATCAAGTAATTCACTTCGAACAACTGGATCTAATCCTGCTGTTGGTTCATCCATAATAATGAACTCAGCATGATGTGAAAGTGCGATGGCAATCGCAAACTTCATTTTCATCCCTTTAGATAGCTCTTTAATTTTTTTATACTTTGGAACTTGCAATCTGTGCATATACGATTGGTATTGATTTTCGTCCCACTTTTTATATAACGGTGCAATAATACGTTTCATTTGTTCACACGTTAAATCTTCGTAATAATGATTTTCATCATATACAAAACCAATGTTTTGTTTTATGTCCTTTTCGGCTTTCTTATTGTCTTTGCCAAAAATTTTTATATCGCCGCTATCTTTTCTAATTAAATTCATAATCATTTTGATCGTTGTACTTTTCCCAGCACCATTTGGTCCGACAAACCCCATAATATATCCTCGTGGTAATGCAAAACTTATATTTTTCACTGCGAAATCTTCATAACTTTTACAAACATTTTTTAGCTCTAACATCTCTTATTCCCCCTTATATAAACACGCAATCATCTGCTGCAATTCTTCAAGTGAAAGTTGCAACACTTTACTTTCTTTTACGATTTCTTCAGTCTTACTTTCAAATAGACGTAGCCGCTGTTCTTTTAATAGTTCATTATTTTTACGTGAAACATAAGTCCCTTTCCCAGCAACAGTTTCTATATATCCTTCTTTTTCAAGCTCCTCGTACGCACGCTTCGTTGTAATTACACTAATTTGCAATTCCTTCGCTAAGCTACGAATAGACGGTAATTGGTCTCCACCCTTTAAACCACCATTTAAAATAAGCTGGCTTAATTGTTTTCTTATTTGCACATAAATAGGGTCTTGGGAAGAATTCGAAATAATAATATTCATGTTTTCCTCCAGTGTGTGTATATACTGTATATACCTTATATACACAGTATATACACATCATCCTATTTTTGGCAAGAAAAAAAGACCAACATTTTCCTGTTGGTCTTTCGTATATGTATCACTTTTCAAAGCGATCTAACATCTCGTCTCTCATTCCGAAACTTACTACTGCAATTCCTATATACATAAACAGAAGGAATGCCGGATGAACTGTGTTGTACCAGCTGCTGTCAACGATTAAGTAAATCGTTAATGCCACAACAAGAACAAACGCTAAGATAAACATATAAAAGTGTCTTGTACTACCCATGATAAACTCCTCTCTTCTCACTTCACCATTCAACAGTTTATTTTATCGAATAATTCGATATGACTCAAGGTTAACTTTCTGTTATGTAATCAAGTTCCACCTTCACAATGTCCTCACATGCTATTGAAATGATTGTTCCTTGTTTATCAATCGCCGTCACTTCTCTATTATCCATTACACGATTTGCTACTCTTTCTAACACTTTTCCTTGGTCTCGATAGCAAAATTCTTTTACATCTTTAATTGTTTCTCCATTTTCTAAATGGTATACCATTCTATAACATCGATATCCCACACTTTCACCCCCGTCTTGCTCGTTTTTTCACATATACATAAAAATGAGTAATTTTTGCCTCATCACATCTTCTTAATTTCAATAAAATTCTAACAAAAATAAATACTTTTATCAAACCGACTTTTTCAACAAAACTACCTATAAAACTACATCTTTACACCATTATGAAACAAAAAACATATTTTTTTAACATTTTCTTCACTATTTCTGCACAAATTATCCATACAAAAAAAGAACCCACCGTAGCGAGTTCTTCCTTTGTTATTCTAATCAAACTTGTACAGGAGCTGGCTTTGCATAACGTAAAACTGGTTTACGTGCAGCCATCGTTTCGTCTAAACGTTTAATGACTGTCGTATGCGGTGCTTCTTGTACAACTTCTGGATTTTCTTCTACTTCTTTAGCGATTTGAATCATCTTATCAATGAAACCATCTAATGTTTCTTTTGATTCTGTTTCTGTCGGCTCAATCATAATACATTCTTCCACATTTAATGGGAAGTAAATTGTTGGTGGATGGTAACCGAAATCAAGCAGACGTTTTGCAATATCTAATGTACGTACACCAAGTTTCTTTTGACGACGACCTGATAATACAAATTCATGCTTACAATGTCTATCGAATGGAAGATCGTAGAATGGCGCTAATCTTCTCATCATATAGTTCGCATTTAATACAGCATACTCAGTTACCGCACGTAGTCCATCTGGACCCATAGAGCGAATATACGTGTATGCACGAACGTTAATACCGAAGTTACCATAGAATGGTTTCACGCGTCCAATTGCTTCTGGACGGTCGTAGTTAAAGTGGTAGCCATTTTCCGTTTTCTCTAAAATTGGTTTTGGCAAGTACGGAATTAAATCAGCTTTCACACCTACTGGACCAGAACCTGGACCACCGCCGCCATGCGGACCTGTAAATGTTTTATGAAGGTTTAAATGCACAACGTCAAATCCCATATCTCCTGGGCGCGCTTGGCTTAATACCGCATTTAAGTTTGCACCATCATAGTATAATTTACCGCCTGCATTATGGACGATTTCTGCCATTTCTAAAATATTTTCTTCAAATAGACCTAATGTATTAGGATTTGTTAACATAAGTGCTGCTGTTTCTTCATTGACAACACGTTTTAAGTCTTCTAAATCAACAAGGCCATTTTCATTTGATTTTACTGTAATTGTTTCAAAACCAGCTACAGTTGCAGATGCTGGATTCGTTCCGTGAGCAGAGTCAGGCACAATTACTTTCGTACGGTTAAAGTCACCATTTGCTTCATGGTATGCACGAATTAACATTAAACCTGTCCATTCTCCGTGTGCACCAGCTGCTGGTTGTAAAGTAACAGTATCCATACCTGTAATTTCGATTAAATGCTCTTGTAAGTCGTACATTAATTCCATTGCACCTTGTACTGTCTTTTCATCTTGCAGTGGATGAATATTTGCAAATCCTGCGAAACGAGCTACACTCTCATTAATTTTCGGATTATATTTCATCGTACAAGATCCAAGTGGATAGAATCCAGAATCAACACCGTGGTTACGGTTTGAAAGTGCTGTATAGTGGCGCATAATATCAAGTTCAGATACTTCTGGTAGCTCTGCATCTTCTACTCGAATATAATCGCTCTCAAACACATCTTCTAGTTTCACTTCTTCTACATCTAATTTGGGTAAGCTATATCCTACGCGTCCTGCTTTAGTCACTTCAAAGATAAGTGCTTGGTCTTGGTTCTTCATTGGATAGCCCCCATTTCGTTTACAAGTGTGTCAATTTCCTCTTTCGTACGAAGCTCAGTTACTGCTACAAGCATATGGTTTTCATGCTCTTTATAATCACGGCCTAGATCGTAACCGCCGATAATATTCTTTTGTAATAATGCATCGTTTACTTCTTTCACTGGACGTTTGCAATCTACAACAAACTCATTGAAGAATGGTCCAGCAAATGTTACAGTAAAGCCTTTCGCTTCAAATTGACGTTTTGCATATTGTGCTTTAGAAATGTTTTGACGTGCCATTTCTTTCACACCTTGTTTGCCAAGTGCCGTCATTGCAACAGAAGCTGCTAATGCATTTAACGCTTGGTTTGAACAAATGTTAGATGTCGCTTTATCACGGCGAATATGCTGTTCACGTGCTTGTAACGTTAATACAAATCCACGTTTACCATCTGAATCTACAGTTTGTCCAACAAGACGTCCTGGAATTTTACGCATAAATGCTTTCGTTGTTGCAAAGTAACCACAGTGCGGTCCACCAAACTGCGTTGGGATACCAAATGGTTGTGCATCACCGATTACAATATCAGCACCAAATTTCCCTGGTGGTGTTAATGCGCCTAATGATAATGGATTTGAAGAAACGATAAATAATGATTTTTGTTGATGAACGATTTTTTCAATATCAGCTAATTTTTCAACTTGTCCGAAGAAGTTTGGATATTGAACGATTACACAAGCAACTGTATCATCTACTTCACTTTGTAATACGTCTAAATCTGTTACACCATCTTTATGATTAATTTCAACAACTTCAAGATTTTGACCTTTTGCATACGTTTCAAGTACTGCTCTTGATTCTGGATGAACCGCGCTAGATACAAGAATTTTCTTTTTGCGAGTATGGCCAGCTGCTAACATTGCCGCTTCAGCTAAAGCTGTACCCCCGTCATACATAGAAGAGTTTGCTACATCCATTCCTGTTAATTCACAAATCATTGTTTGGAATTCAAAGATTGCTTGTAATTCCCCTTGTGAAATTTCCGGTTGGTATGGTGTGTAAGCTGTATAAAATTCTGAGCGAGAAATAACATGATCTACAATTACTGGAGCATAATGATCGTATACGCCTGCTCCTAAGAAAGAAGCGTATTCTTTTAAGTTAGCATTTTTACTAGCCATTTGAGATAGCTCTTTTAAAAGCTCTGGCTCTGATTTTGCTTCTTTAATTTTTAAATCCCCTTTAAAACGAACACTCTCTGGAATATCAGAGAATAATTCATCGATCGTTTGAACGCCGATCGTTTGTAACATTTCTTTTTTGTCTTCTTCTGTCATTGGAAGATAACGATGCAACATGAAATCTACCCCTCTCCCCGTTACTTTGAACGTTTGTAAAATGGTGTTGGAACAACTACTGCTTTGACGCGTTTATTACGAATTTCAATTTCTACTTCTGTATCAACTGCTGCGTATTTTACATCAATTAGTGCTAAACCAATGCTTTTCTTTAACGTTGGAGATTGTGTACCACTCGTTACTTCCCCAATTTTTTCTTCACCAATAAATACAGGGTAATGCGTACGAGGAATTCCACGTTCGATTACTTCGATGCCGACTAATTTACGAGGCGCACCGTTTTCTTTTTGCTCTTTTAACGTTGCTTTTCCAAAGAAGTCTGCTTCTTTATTTGTTTTTACCGCAAAGCCAATTCCAGCCTCAATCGGTGTAATATCTTTTGATAATTCTTGTCCATAAAGTGGTAATGTTGCTTCGAATCGAAGTGTATCACGAGCACCTAAACCACATGCTTTTAAGCCCTCTTCTGCTCCAACTTCAAGAAGTTTCTCCCAAAGTTTTGCAGCATCTTCACTCTTACAGTAAATTTCGAATCCATCTTCACCTGTGTAACCTGTACGAGATACAAGTGCTGGAATTCCATCTACAAGAATATTGTTTTTAAATTTAAAGAACTTAATTTCTTTCAAATCTTCTGACACAACTTTTTGTAAAATGCCTTCTGCTTTTGGTCCTTGAATTGCAAGCTGTGCAACTTCACTAGAAACATTGACTACTGTCGCATCGCCAATTACATGACTTGCTAACCATTCGTAATCTTTCTCTATATTTGATGCATTGATTACTAATAAATAGTCTTCTTCACCACGTTTGTAGATTAATAAATCATCTACTGTACCACCATTTTCGTAGCACATAGCTGTATATTGTGCGCCCCCTACCTTTAAGGTAGATACGTCATTTGTAACAACACGTTGTAAAAATGCTAAACTATCTACACCTTTTACTTCAACTTCTCCCATATGAGACACATCGAACAAACCTGCCGCTGTACGTACAGCTTCGTGTTCTTCTTTAATGCTTGAAAATTGAACTGGTAATTCCCAACCACCGAAGTCGATTGTTTTCCCACCATACTTCGCGTATACATCAAATAACGGTGTACGTTGTAATGTAATCATGCTCTCTCCCCCTTATGCTTTGACAAATCAATAAAAGTTGCTTCCCTTTTCTAAACATTTTCATTCTGAAAAGATAGGATATACGGAATCTCATTATATTTTTTTATGAAAGCGTAAATAAAAAATCACTTTCTTGGATAAAATACGAAAGATTCCACACATTTCACACCATTATCCTAACATCATTCGCTATATTTCATCAATATTCTAGCATAAAAAATAATTTAGAATTTTTTATGTTAAAACTCAATAAATACAGCTTTTGAGATTTAATACTTTATTATTGTCTATCATATAGCCTTTAATAACGATAATCATGCCTTCTTTTAAGGCACATCATCATACATTAAAAAATAATTACTTTAGTTTATAAAAGGTGGGAGAGTCGTAATGAATGTCGATATTTCCGTAGATCGGACTTGGCAAAACAATTTTTTAAATAGAATTGATGAAGATGGTCCTTGGACAAACTGGGATTTATATCACTTAGCTTATGAAACAGAAAAATCGTTACTTGTTCCTACTTTTGATGGACTACAAGCACCAAAACATTTATCCCATTTCACGCCGCTTCCGCATCAATTAGAAGTCGCTCAAAATGTGATTGAACAAATGAATGGTAAAGCGATTCTAGCAGATGAAGTAGGTCTTGGAAAAACAATTGAAGCTGGACTTATTTTGAAAGAATACATGGTCCGCGGGCTTGTGAAAAAGGTACTTATACTTGTCCCAGCTTCTCTCGTATCACAATGGGCATACGAGCTAAATACAAAGTTTTTCATTCCCGCTGTAGCACAAAAGAAAAGCTACTCGTGGGAACAAGCTGACGTAATCGTATCATCAATTGATACTGCGAAACGTTCACCACATCGCGATATCGTGTTGAACTTAGAATATGACCTTATTATTATCGATGAAGCACATAAACTGAAAAATAATAAAACAAAAAACTATGAATTTGCACAACGATTAAAAAAGAAGTTTTGTTTATTACTAACCGCTACTCCTGTTCAAAATAAGATTGATGAAATTTTTAACCTTGTTTCTTTATTAAAGCCAGGACATTTAGGCAATCAATCCAACTTTGAAGAATATTACGCTTCCAAAAATCGTTCAGCCGAATCAGATGAAGACTTAAAAGCTCTCATTAACAAAGTAATGGTGCGAAATAGACGACATAATACCGGTATCGATTGGCCGAAGAGACATGTACGTACAATTTTTGTTGAGTTCAATGAACAAGAACAAGCTCTATATAATGATATCGAAAATTGGCGAGGACAAGACGCCTTCACATCTGCTTTCTCATCGTTAACTTTAAAACGGGAAGCGTGCAGTAGTCGTGAGGCTGTTTACTATTCATTGAAAAAGCATGTAGAAAAAAGACAGAAAGAAAATGAACATTATATAAAAGATCCACATATCGATGTGCTAATGGACAAAATTAATCATATTCCTTTCAATTCAAAAGCGAATAAAGCTCTTGAGCTTATAAAAGAAATTGACGATAAAGTCGTTATCTTCACAGAATATCGAGCGTCACAAATGTACTTACAATGGTTTTTACAACAACACGGTATTTCTTCCGTTCCATTCCGCGGCGGATTTAAACGCGGGAAGAAAGATTGGATGAAGGAGCTTTTCCAAAACCACGCACAAGTATTAATTGCAACTGAAGCTGGTGGTGAAGGGATTAACTTACAGTTTTGTAGCCATATGATCAATTATGATTTGCCATGGAATCCAATGCGTCTCGAGCAAAGAATCGGACGTATTCACCGCCTTGGTCAAAAGAATGATGTTCATATTTATAACTTAGCTACAAAGCACACTGTTGAAGAACATATTTTGAAATTATTATATGAAAAAATCAATTTATTTGAGCGCGTTATCGGTGAACTTGATGAAATTTTAACGAGAATTAATATGAAAAACATCGACGCGCACATTCAAGAAATATTTGCGCAATCAAAAAGCGAAGGAGAAATCCGAATTAAGATGGAAAACTTAACATCTATTATAGACTTTGCGAAACGAAATGAAGCTGAGGTGCAAGGCTATGCAGCAACATGAAATTCATAATTACTTATACAATTTCTTTGAGGCGAATAACTGCGAAATTTTAGAACGTTCTCCTCATTTATTAGATGTACAGTTAACAATTGAGATGGATAAATTATTAATGAATCGTCCTTTTTATTGGCACTATCTTGAGAAAACAGGAGGCGTACCGAATCCGATGCGCCTTACTCTTATTACAAATCCAGAAAATGAAGAAAATGATGGTGAGCTTATTCACTACGGTTCACCACGTCTACATCAAATTTTCCAAACGACAAAAGAATTAGGCTCTTACATACGTTTATATGAGGATGTAAGACATAATGGGGCAACACATACACCGCTCCACCCTTGGCTTGGTATTAATATAAAAGTTTCCTATCAATGTGATCGAAAAAAAGACATCCTTCACTCCATTGGTATTCATCTCATTTCTGGAACAATGATGGCAAACTTTCATGAAACATTAACTAACATTAAACTCACACCAAAAATACCTGATTTTTGTTTTACACTCTCGCCCATCATTAAACCTCAAAGTGGTTTACAACGTATAGAAGACGCTTTAAAAAATATAATTGCAGAAGATGACCATACGTGGGCGAAAGAAGCAAGAGTGCGTTGGAATCATGATTTAGACCTTTTAAACCGTTTTTATGAAGAAAGTGAAGAACTTCCTGAGAGCTATGAAATTGAAAAACAAGCTCTGCAAGAACAGTATGAACCACGTATTACAGTGCAAATTATTAACGGTGGACTCTTTTATGTTACCGCGAATCATTTTCTATCTTGAAGAAGCTCCTTCTGCTTTAGAAGGAGCTTTATTTTGAGTTACTCTCTATCCTCATTACGCTCTTGTTGTTTTTGCTTTGCCATACGTTTTTGATACGCACGATCCTTTGCGCTTACATGATTTGCATCAGTTGGAAGATTTTCTTTCGAACGTCCAATCCCATTGCTCATCTTTCCCACTCCTTTTTACGTTTTTCAAAATACATGTTTATTTTCAGCTAGAGACACCATCCTTATGCAAAAAAATAAGAGCAGCCATCGGCTACTCTTACTCGCTCACATATTTTTGAAACATATCATGGATGCCTTTATTTACTAGGTTCGATATCTGCTCGTCAGATTTATTCGGATAACGATCACGCAACCTGATAGATGCCTTCACCATTAAATTTTCTAATACAGAACGGCCACCTTCTCCATAAATAATTTCAGCATATTTAACAAGCCTTCCATCCTCTACTGTTGCTGGATTATGATTGAAGAAAAATTTACTCATTGTCTCCACCTCTCTCTTTTGATAACGTTTACATTTATATAAATTATTTATGTTATTTATTTCACAATATTGTATGCATGTATATTTAATTAGTTTCATTATAAAGCAACATATCGATAGTAAATATGTGATTTTCCGTCCATTTTGTGAACAAATCAAAAATGAAAGCGTTTCCTTTATTATATACTAAAAAAACTTACTACGCTAGGGGCAATTTTTTTCAATTTACTACCCCCTCGAAAATTGATATATTTTTTCTTTTCCCATTAAACCTTATACAATTTTCAGAAATTATATTATAAAATATATGTATGACTTAAGGAGGCTTTGTATGAATCAAAATAAAAAAGCTATATTAGATCTTGTCTTTTATCTCGTAATCCCATTCCTCATTTGGAAATTTGCAAAACCTTATATCGATCCTTATTACGCGATGTTACTTTCCTCTGTTCCCGGGATTCTTTATACACTGTATACCTTTAAAAAAGAAAAACAGTTTAACGTGACAGGGTTCTTTATTTTAATTACACTCATTTCTAATACAACGGTAGATTTATTATCTGGGTCAGCTGAACGAATGTTGTGGAATGATGCATATTATCACATCGTACTCGGTATTATCGTCATCTGTACAATTTTTATAAAAAAACCACTTATGTTATATTTCGCTGCGGATATTGCCGCACTGCAAGGCCATGACCGCGATAAAAGTCGTGAGCTTTATCGTGATAGTCGTATATATCCAGCACTGCAATATTTAACGTTATTTTTCGGGCTGCAATTTATATTAAAAAGCTTTTTAAAAATTTATTTCATCTCTGTTTTTGGTGTAGATGGCTATGGTGAAATGAGAGCGATTATGACCGCTGTCGGCTGGGGCATTTCTATTTGTATCGGAATAGGGTTCGTATGGGTGAACAATAAAATACATGCCGTTACTGAAGAACAAGAATCCGTGCAGTAAATGAAGATCCCCTAGTGTATTACGACACTAGGGGATCTTTATTTTGCTAGACATATGACTAAAATTTAACTTGATTTTTTTCTTTTACTTTTTACATTTCGATAAAACAAAGCAGCACTCAACGGCATAACACCAAACCACTTATTCATAAATGGCTCTTTTTCAGCACGGCGTTGTTCTTTCTTTTGTTTTCGATCTTCTTTTGGAGCATCCATATACGACACAAACTGCTGCGTCACAAAGCGAACATAATCATTAGTAGACATATTATCATCACCTCTACTTGATTAGTATGTCCACTTTTTTATACATTAATCTTTTCCTTTAATTCATTCATAATTTGCTTTACAGACTTATTTGTCGTATCGATATGAATATGAGCCTCTTCATAATAAGCTCGGCGTGATTCAAATTTCGTTACAAATGCATCTATATCTTTCTTTTGAAATAGTGGACGTGTCGTATCTTCACGAAGCCTTTCTGCAATTACATGCGGATCACAATATAAATACACGACAGTTCCGTTCTCTTTCATCCACTTGCGATTTTCCGCTCGCTCAATAATTCCCCCACCAGTTGTAATAATGACATTATGGACTGGTAGCGAACGTAACATTTCGCTTTCATATTCCCGAAAAGCCATTTCGCCTTCTTCGGCAAAAATATTTCGAATTGCCTTCTCTTGCTTCTCTTCGATTTTTTGATCAGTATCTACAACATCCATTTGAAGTTCTTTACTTAATGCTTTTCCAATTGTTGTTTTCCCTGCTCCCATATAGCCGGTTATGTATATAGATTTCATTTTCTGTCCTCTCAATCGTCATTTATTAATTGTTATTATAACGAAAGATGCTACTTTGTTTAATAAAAAAACGTTTTGTTCTTATACTATGAAGAACAAAACGTAACACTCGCTTTTACTTATAAGTACCTCTTCTCACCCACTGCGTTGCAATCCATTTCTCGCCTTTCGTTACAGGTGCCCCTCCGTGTAACGTAAGCTCATTTAGTGATTGATCTTGATAAAAATACTCAAAGTATACTGCCATTCCCTTTCTAGGGTGTACAGAAAGATTTAATTTCGGGAAGTACGTTTCCCCGCCTTCTTCTACATCATTTAAATACATTACAAGCGTACTAATACGATTGTTAACAGCTGATCTACTATGTTCCGCAAAATAATCATAGTGTGCTTTATATTGTTGATCCACTTCATAATTTAAAATGTGCAACCCTTCTCCATGCGACGCAGGAACATTCATGATAGATGAAATTCGTTTTTCAATCTTTGAAGTAAGTTCATTGTCTTCCAAAAATGCACCGCTACTTGTTCGAATATCATTTACATCACGTGATGAACCAACTTTAGAACGCTTCATTTTATTTTTAGACATTTCAATCAATTCATCACACTCTTCATCACTTAGTACATTTGCTAATACGACAATAAGAGGTTCTTCGAATTTTGAAATAATGTGTATTTCTCTATCTTCTGTCATAATCGTATTTCCTTTATGATCAAAAATAGTTTGTTCCTTATTTTCATCTATTTGATTGTTGTTTGTCATTTCCCTATTCTCCCTAAAAATAATGATTGGATAGCATGAATATATCATATTCTTTCTACCTTTCTCTTTTTTGAGAAAATTTAAACTTTTAATCATTATATTTATCCATTTCCTCTAAAAAATCAATTCAATTTACAATAGAAAATCCTGGTTGATCTATATATATTTTACATATTATCCTTCTATCCAATCCACTATTTTCCCATCCTTTTTTCTATACCGAAAACTCACCGTATAGAAAGCTTCCTGTTTGAGTGTGCACTGCAACGCAACGAGAATTGAATCATTTTCAAAAACATAATTCCCACTCGCTTCTCCCTTTTCATACTGAAAGAAAAATGCACCTTCTTTTTCTTTTTGCTGTAAGTCTTTTTTTATATCTGTAATAGATCGGTTAAGTAATTCATCCAGTAAAAACTTTTGTTCTATTTCCATATAAAAATTTTTATCTGTAAGCAACATATTGGTTTCGTATATAAAAAAAGAAGTTAATAAAATAAGAAAGATGATCGTTCCAGGCATTGTAAACCCATTTTGCCCTCTCATACATTCATTTCCATTTCACTATATCGCATAACTACCCCTTCATATATTTTCCCACTAGTATCTTTCACATTTATAATGAGTATATGAGGTGTTAGTTTGTAAGAAACCGTTCCAATATTTTGTAAAACAACTTCTCTCCCGCGCCTATTTACCTTTCTTATAAGACGACTATTCTCTTTTTCATATGATACTTCACTCCCATTACGCGATCGGAATCTTAAAATACTTTCTCCATTTTCAAATGCTAGCTGTTCTCCAGATGATACTTCACGAAACTCCAATTGCGTTTGACCTAAAAACACATCCCACTCCCAATCATTTAATCCTTTTGACTGTTTATTTTCGATTTCAATGAAATGTAGGCGGGGAAAGAGCAAAAAAAATATTGATAATAGAAACAGACATACAATCATTTCTATTAATGAAAAACCACATTCTAATTTATTTTTTCTCCTACATAAAAGCATTGTTCCACCATTCTGTCTTTCACATCTCTCCATATGGTACAAACTTCATTGCCTCCCCAATATGTGTAATACACAATTCCATTTACATTCTTTTCTATTATTCGCCTTTCTTCATTTCCATACATATATATAGCTGCTTCTTTTTTTAATAACCCAGATGCCTTATAACGAATTTGTATATTTTTTCTTTCTTGCATAACTAATACTGTTTGCGGTAGTAGTAACGATACAGCCATCATTAAAACACTTAACGATACAATCATTTCAGCCATTATGGATCCTTTTTGACATTTCACGATACGTAAATCTCCCTCTTCCAAGCTGAAATACAATTTCATATTTATAATTTCGATACGAAATTATAATCGTACCACCTCTATTAATATTTCCACTTGGATTATATGTCATCGGATTTGGAAACGTATGCAAATTAATTTGTATATCTTCCTCATACTCTCGCTTGACGATATAATACTTTGTACCTAACTCTTTTATAGCATACAAATTTCTATCTTTATGCCAACGTAATGTATAGTGCTTTTGACGGTTTATCGCTAATTGCTGCATATACAAAATATCATTTGAAAACTGTCTCAAAAATTGTTCAACTTTTTGTCGCTCGTATAAGGAATGAACACTAAAATACGTAACTATACTCAATACAGAAATAGCAAATAAAACGAGTAACATCTCTAAAAAAGTAAACCCTTGTTGTTTCACAATGTCCTAATTGATACTGTGCCATCATCTGAAATATGAATAGATTCGCCATTCGGACACTTATCAATTGTAATATACTTTTCATCTGTCAGTTCTTTTAACGATGGAATTTTATTATGTTGTAATTGATATACTTGTATTTGCGCTTCTATAGATTTCACGTAAGCTGCACACCCTTTTCCTTGGATCGATGAGCGCTGTGTAACTACATTCGGAATAATTAATAGTAATAATATAGTTATGACAACCATTACTAATAGCATCTCTAACAGAGTAAATCCTTCCTCATTCTGCATACAAATGCCTCCTAAATAGAATTCATCATTTGAAACATCGGCATAATCATCGCTAAATACATAAGGACAACGATTCCTCCAATACATGTAAATAAAATAGGCTGAATGATAACTAACATATGTTTAATTTTCCGTTCCATCTTTTCCATAATAAGATCGCTATAGTCACCTAATTCAATCGCTAAATTGCCGTTTGCTTGTCCATGCGTAATAACATAAGAAAGTTCTTTCTCGTAATACCCACTTTTAGCAATGATAGATTGTAACTGTTCTCCTCCAATTAATTGTCTTTCAATTCGGCTCGCTTCATATTGAAAGAACGGATGATATCTTTGCTCCATCATTATTGTTAAAGCTTCGCATACTGATAGTCCACCATTTAATAAACCACTCAACTGAGTAGCGAAATAATGTGAATGCTTTAAAATAAGAAATGTTTTGATGAAGGGAATACGATGCATGATTTTTACCTGTCTAATATGTGGAAGTTTCCTAAAATACAACATATATAAACTACATCCAATAATAACAGTTACAATAGCGGTTAAAATAATGTAAGGTAGCATTTTTATTGCACTTAAAATTTGTTCTGTAAGTAGTGGTGTATTAGAACCGAACGAACTATAAACCATTTCAACCTGAGGTAATAAGATGAGGTTGAAAATAAAAAGCATGATTAGTAGAAAAAACACCAAAAACATAGGATACTGCATTATTTTCATCATGTCTTTCCTATACTTATCTTTCTTATAAAGAAGTGCACTTCCTTGTTGCAAAGCGAAAGAAATATCACCATGTTGCTCGGCATAAAATAAATAACTTAACATGTCCTGATGAAACCTTAACTGATGAAAAGAATCATGTAGACTTTTCCCATCTTTTAATCCCTCAACCATGCGCTGCAATTGTACTTTCTTTTCTACAGGTAATTGAAACTGTAAAAATTCTAATGCTTGTAAAAGAGAGTAGCCTTTTTCTAATAATTCTCCTAAATGTTTCAACAATACTACTTGATTACTTAAACTCCAAGTTTTCTTAAACATAAACATCATCTTCTAAAAACCCTAAAGCATATCCTTTTCGTATTGACGATTCTAAAGTCTCATGTTTGTAAGTAACACATTCTCCATTCGCTTCTTTAAGCGCTTGTTTTAACTCATACCCATATAGCAGCTCATAAATGCTTGCTTGCCTTACTTGCCTCATTGATTTACATAAAGTTGAGCACTTCCCTCTGCAAAACGGACATTTCAATTCGACAAGTCGCTGTGCAGCTACAGCCAATAAAGACTGTTCAATCTCTTGCCTCGTTATACCATAATCCATGAAACGAATGATTGCTCCTTTCGCATCATTCGTATGCAGCGTTGTCATTACTAAATGTCCTGTTAAACTTGCTCTTATAGCTATTTTTGCTGTTTCTTCATCACGGATTTCACCGACTAAAATAATATCTGGATCATGACGTAAAATAGCCTTTAATCCTGTTTCATATGTGAGACCCGCTTTTTCATTTATTTGAATTTGTAATACATCGTCACTTCTTTTTTCAACCGGATCTTCAAGTGTAATGATGCGACGTGTTTTCTTTTTTCTAATTACCTCTAATAATGCATACATTGTCGTTGTCTTCCCAGAACCAGTCGGTCCAGTAAACACGAGTAGCCCCTGTGAATAGCGTAAAAACGAGAGTAGTTTTGCTGCCGTACTTGGAAATAACGAAAGATGTGATAAGGGCTGAACAGATGCTTGTAAATGAAGGCGAATAACGAGACTTTCTTGATATACTGTTGGAAGTGTTGAAAGGCGTAAATACACTTCTTGTCCATCAATTTGCAAATACAACGAACCATTCTGTGGCTTCCGTTTCTCTCCTATATCCATAGATGCTAAAAATTTAAAATGTGAGACAAGTTTTTCTCCAAACTCCTTTTCAATACATTGTCTCGTCATTAAATCTTTTCCTATACGTAGTTGCACCGCTACATCCTTCTGCCGGGGCACAATATGTAAATCTGACGCTTGTACCCTACACGCTTCTTTTAAAATTGTATTCGCAAAAATTTCAATCCCATTCATCACTTTTCCCTCCTCACTATGTATATAGCATGAAAACATGCACAATAAAAATTTGGAATTTTGCATTTTCACTAGAACAAAAAGGAAAAATATGTTTGTGAAATTATGAACAATTTCTGAATTATTGTCTGAAATTACCTATACTCATGTTTATCTGTATTATAATGTTATTATCTTGGATAAAGTGATAAAGGTGGAGATCCTCATGGAACAAGCTTTAAAAATTACAGGTGTTTTAGCTGACCCAACTCGTTATTACATTTATAAATATATTTCGCAAAAACATAGTTACGTAACTGTACAAGAAATTGCAGATGAATTCGATATTCATCCAAACGTAGCGCGTTTACATTTATCTAAATTAGAAGATGTTCATATGCTTAAATCGGAAACGAAGAAAACTGGAAAAGGCGGAAGACCAAGCAGATTATATGTCTTATCTGAAGATGTTATTCAATTGCAATTTCCATTCCGTGATTATCAATTGTTAGCAAGAATAGCATTTAATTCTTTACTTAGTCTTGGCGCTGCTGGTGAAAAAGCGCTATACGAAACAGGAAAACAATTCGGGGCCGAATTAATGCAACAACATATGCAACGTTTAAATGTGAGTGAAGATGCTTTAACAGTAGAACAAAAAGTTCAAATTGCAAAAGAAGCTTTCTCAACAGCTGGCTTATCACCTGCATTTGAATTAAGTGCAGATGGAACAAAAATTTTCTATGATGTACACAATTGTCCATTTAAAGAAGTTGCTGTTCATCATCCAACTGAAATTTGTAACATGCACGGAGATATGATGAAAGGAATTTTTGAAATCCTATTCCCTAACATGGAATTAACTCGAAATGATAGTCTATTAGATGGATGTAAATCTTGTAATTATAAACTAACAATTTAATTTCTCATATAAAAAGAAGCCAATAATAATTGGCTTCTTTTTATATGAACGAATATTTACAATAGTAAGAAAAATAAACTATAATGAGGTGAGGTTTTACTTTTTCTAGAAAAGGAGGGAAATGGCATGGATCGCATGTTTCGCGTTCTCGGCTTTTGGACTGGAATTTTCTCGGTTATGTTTTACGTAGGAGATATGCAACAGGCTGCACTACTATTTTTAGGACAAACAGGCTTCTTCGTACTTTTAAGCTATTTAAAATTAACAGAGCGTATGTATATATACGTATTCGGGGCATATTTGACTGTTTTCTTCATAGGATTTACATACTACACGACATTCTTACTTGTGCCTGGGGCTGGACATTAAAAGATGGCATTTTGCCATCTTTTTTTTAATTCCGGAATTTCCTAGTTGACTTATAGGTTTTATTAACTTATATTCTATATAACAGATTGGAATTAGGGGGAATCAACATGAATACACTGCTTGTCGGAATTAACGTTGCAGTCATGCTCATTTTAGTTGGCGTATTATATTATATGCAACGTAAGCATGTATCTTTTAATAAACGTGTATTTACCGCTTTAGGAGTCGGAATTTTATTCGGTCTTATATTACAATTTATTTATGAGCCAACTTCTAAAGTAATTATTGAATCAAATACTTGGTTTGGCTTAATCGGTAACGGTTATGTGAAATTACTTCAAATGATCGTTATGCCACTTATTTTAGTATCTATTATTTCAGCATTTACAAAATTACAGTTAACGAAAAATCTTGGTAAAATTAGTGGTCTTATTATCGGAATTTTAATTCTCACTACAGGAATCGCTGCAGCTGTCGGTATCGCTGCAAGTGCAGGATTTGATGTATCTGCAACAGGCCTGCAACAAGGTGATGCAGAATCTACTCGTCTGAAACTAGTTGAAGAAAGATTTACTTCTATTGAAAAGACAACAATTCCAGATAAATTATTAGAGCTATTGCCTACAAATCCGTTTCTTGATTTAACAGGCGCTCGTCCAACATCAACAATTTCTGTCGTAATATTTGCAGCCTTTATCGGCATTGCCTTTATAGGTGTAAAACGAAAATATCCAGAACAAGCAGAGCTATTTAAGAAAATGCTTGATGCTGTATATGCAATCGTAATGCGTATGGTAACATTAATTTTACGTCTTACTCCATACGGCGTATTAGCTCTTATGGCAAAAACAGTTGCTGGTAGCGATATAAATGCTATTTTAAAACTTGGTAACTTCGTGTTAGCCTCTTATGTAGCACTTATCGTAATGTTTATCATTCACTTATTATTAATCGCACTGTCTGGTTTAAATCCAATTCAATATTTGAAAAAAGTATTCCCTGTATTAACATTTGCATTCACATCTCGCTCTAGTGCTGGTGCGATGCCATTAAATATTGAAGCTCAAAAAGAAAAGCTTGGTATCTCCGAAGGAATTGCAAACTTCGCAGCTTCATTTGGAGTATCTATCGGACAAAACGGTTGCGCAGGTATTTATCCAGCAATGCTTGCAATGATGGTCGCTCCAACTGTAGGAATTAATCCATTACAACCACAATTTATTTTAACTTTAATCGCTGTCGTCGCTATTAGCTCATTCGGTGTTGCCGGAGTTGGTGGCGGTGCAACATTCGCAGCTTTAATCGTACTATCTACAATGAACTTACCAATCGGTATTGTTGCTCTAGTTATCTCAGTTGAGCCATTAATCGATATGGGCCGTACAGCTCTTAACGTAAGTGGTTCTATGACAGCAGGTCTTATTTCAAGTAAATGGCTTGGTGAATTAGATCAAGATACGTACAATCAAGATGATACAAAAACTGGTGAAATTGCTTCATAATGAAAAAAGACGCTAACATACAATTGTTAGCGTCTTTTTTTATTCCGTTCCCTCTTTATAGATTTTATCTTGAGAATTATCACTTCAAGTATTGTTCTAATCGCTCTTTTAACTCTTCCTCAATTTCATAACAAGATTCATCAGCAAGTTCCCCTACTTTCTTACTCCCAAAAATGTTTGATTGAATTGGCATTCCTAAAAAGATTCTTTCGCATTTCGAAATTGGAATATTGTGAAATTCAATTATCTCTTTTTCTTCATCTAATATAGCTATAGCGACTGATGAATAATAACCCACCTCAAAGGGATTCTTTTTTT
This sequence comes from Bacillus sp. FSL K6-1218, assembly GCF_038006445.1. Taxonomy (NCBI): domain Bacteria; kingdom Bacillati; phylum Bacillota; class Bacilli; order Caryophanales; family Bacillaceae; genus Bacillus; species Bacillus sp. FSL K6-1218. The sequence goes on from NZ_JBBOVE010000001.1 coordinate 4,291,052, forward strand.
CTCTTGCAAATCCCATATCTAATTCCATATGTTTTTCTATGTATAAATGCGAATACTCTTTATACAGTTTAAGTAATATTCGCTCTATTTCCTTCTCCATACATTGAATGTTCTCTTTTAACTCCAACGTAAACTCCTGTTCTTTATATTTCATTTTCGCCTCCTTAAACATAGAAAAAGAGAATACAATAACATATTCTCTTTCCTCAAATATATTTCATTATCTCACAGCCCGTCCTTTTCACAAATAACCATTTTGTTCGCACCATTTATGAAATTGTCCTACGTCTACTCCAACTAACACGATATCCTTTAGCTCTACATCAATGATTTGTTCTCCAATTACAATAGCAAACTGCGATGCTAATTTTGTCTCGCTTTTCTTTACAATTCCAATTCGGTTCCGATGCGGTCCATCTTTTATATATGCTTTTTGTCCTACAATATCAAAGTTCAAGATTCTCACCTCTTTTACTGCGCTCAAATTGGAAATACGATCTCCACCTCGGAAAATTTCCTTTCATTGCACTATTTCTCTATATATATGACGAAACAATAAAAGAGTCCTTCCTTCTTTACAATTATTTTTTCTTTGTTTCATTTTTGTGATTGAAACGTAAAGTTTATAATAAAATACACTTGGAAGCGCTTTCTATGTAATTTTTTATGTTATAATATAAAAGTAGAACTTCGTAAAGAGGGTTAAAAAATGAATACAAAAATGATAAAAAAAGTAATTGAAGCATTAAAAGTATATGGCTTTCAGGATGTATCATTCTGTGACAAAACGAGGCAATTTTTATTTCATAACGAAACCGATATTATGAGCGGCTATGCAGAAATAACATATAGTAGTCAATTTGAAAAATTCAACGTACAAATTCATCCAATTGAAACACATCACCAAGCAGAGTTACAAGAGGTTGAAAGACATATACAAGCTTGTATAAGAAAAGTGGAATATTTAAACGCACTTCTTACCGGGCAGACAAAACTAGATGATAAAATTATTATTATGTAAAAAAAGAACGTGATCCAATCACGTTCTTTTTTCATTATACGTTCATCTTTTCCTTTAGTTGTAATCCTGTAACAGATTCTAATACATCCATCGATTCTCCAAATGTCATATCAAAAATTGTCTTATCCTCTATGTATGGAAACTGGCTGAAACGCTTTTCTAACACCTTCACAGCATCTGATGTAAAGTTTGCACTATCAATTCCAAATTCTGTTTCAAGAAGAACGATCCAATCTAATACATGAAAACCTAATCCATTGACGAATGAAATAAGTTTTTCTTCTGGGTTTGAAGATAAGAATACTTGTCGTTCCATCTCACTAAAAAGTTCTTCTCCTAAAATTTCAGCTAACTCATCATCATGTTCGCGTTCAACAAGCTCTTCGTAGCCGTAATCATCCACAAGCTCTTCTACTTCTTCACTATCCTGACAAAGCAATTGACTAAGAAGTGCCTCTTTCTTAAATTCACTATTTTGTACGACTTCTAAAAAGCTCGTTTCCCATCCATTTTCTAATTTCATATTATGTACTCCTTTATATACGTTTCTTATCATCACTGTACCCAAAAGATCACTTTTATAACCTTTTAGGTAGTTACTATTATTTCACATGATTCATAACATAAGATGCAAACTCAGCTACATCTCCTTCAAAAATATTTATTTCTGGCAAGTGATAGAACGTTGTTTGGAACGGATTTCCTGCATGATATACATATATAGTTTTCTCTAGCGCAATCGCCATTCCAAACTCTGTATGGCTCCCGTTTCCGCCATCTAATATAAGTAAAAATACATCCGCTTCTTTTACAGCATTTTGTTCTGCCTGACCAATTTCTCTTAATTGTTCTTGATTCGCTGCTCTTTCGTTTTTGGTCCAATCATATGTATGATGCCATCCTGCATGTTTCAGTTCATTTGCTACGGAACGTACAAGATGTTTATTTTGGAAACCTGAGGCGATATAAAAATTCATTTATATACACTCCTTCATTATGTATGGGGAAACTCCTTTTTAGCGTTATTTGTTATAGCTATAATAAAGAACAACTTCAAAAAAAATCCCCATCTTTAAAACTTATTTGCGTTTAAATGATGGGATGCTTCATGGTCTTCTTTTATTTTTTGTTTTTTATAACTTTCATCAGCTAACATTTCTAGTTCAGCTGTTATCTCTGACTTTTCAAGCCCTCTTTCTTGCGAAAATTTCCTTGAAATATAAACAATAACACTACCAACGTACAACACAAAGCATATAATAAGTGCAGTATTTTCATAGAGACTTAGCTCCAACACAGTCACTCCTAATCCATTCGTATTTTCACGCCTCATTAATTGGAATTTCCCTATTAACCCATTTGTTATCCCGCTATTTGAGGGCAGTAAGACTCCCTCCTCAAATTTCAGTAAAAGTAAAGAAGTTAGATGTGGGATGCACCCAACTGATTAAAGTTTCACTTTATTGTAACATAAAAATATCAATTCTTGGAATCTTTCACCCTACTAAAAGAGGCATGATTGTTTCATCATGCCTCTGAAATATTTTGAATAATTGTTTTAATTGCTTCTTTTCCATTATATTTTTTTAGTACTGTTTTATACTTCTCATTATTTTGATTCAATTCTTCGACATACTTTATCAGAGATTTTACAGTTACATCTTCTTCATATAATACGGAGGCATACCCTTGCCTTTCAAAGGACTCTGCATTTAATATTTGATCGCCACGGCTTGCAAATTTCGATAATGGAATTAAAACCATCGGCTTTTGTAATGTTAAAAATTCAAAAATTGCGTTGGAGCCCGCGCGTGAAATAACAAAATCGGTTACCGCTAATATATCCGGCAGTTCTCCATGTACATATTCAAATTGTCTATATCCTTCTTTATTTTGTAAACTTTCATCAAGGTTACCTTTTCCGCAAAGGTGAACAATTTGATACTTTTTAAGAAGTTCTGGTAATGCTTCTCGAGCCGTATCATTAATTTTCTTCGCGCCCAAGCTGCCTCCCATAATCGTAATAACTGGCTTTTTACGTGAAAAACCTAAAAATGCTAAACCTGTTTCAGGATTTCCCTTCAGCACTTCTTCACGTACAGGAGATCCCGTATATATTACTTTTTCTTTTGGTAAATGTTTCGCTGCTTCTTCAAATGTAACAAATATTTTCGAAGCAAAACGAAGCGCAATTTTATTTGCTAGTCCTGGCGTCATATCAGATTCATGTAATAAAACTGGTACTCTATTTAGCCATCCTCCTATTACGACTGGTACAGATACGAAACCGCCTTTTGAAAAAATCACATCTGGTTTTAGTTTTCGAATCCTTACATACGCATCCATAACACCCTTCATTACAAGAAAAGGATCTTTTATATTTTTCAAATCAAAATAACGACGTAGCTTTCCACTCGAAATACTATAGTAGGGAATGCCTTCCTTTTCTATAATCGTTTTCTCAATACCTTGATGAGAACCAATATAAGAGATATCCCAGTTGTCTTTCTGTAAATGTGGGATAATGGCTAAATTAGGTGTTACATGTCCTGCCGAACCGCCACCTGTAAAGACTATTTTCTTCATACGTCTCCCCCTTCTAGACTATAATACACTAAAATATCTTGCCTCAGGGTGAGAAAATACCATAGCCGTTACGGACGCTTCTGGCTCCATCATGAATCCTTCTGTTAATGAAATACCTATTTCCTCTGGATGAATTAAGCGAAATAGCTTTTCTTGATCTGCAAGTTCTGGACACGCCGGGTAACCAAATGACACGCGTATTCCCCTATATTTCGTACGGAAACGTTCTTCCATCGTCAGTTCAGGTGAGTCTGGAATGCCCCAGCGGTCACGAATGAGCATATGTGTTTTTTCAGCAAGTCCTTCTGCTAATTCAAGCGCTAACGATTGAATGGCATGACTACGTAAGTAATCACCTTTCGCTTTCCACTCTTCAGCAATGTCCCGAACTCCTTCCCCAACCGTAACAGATAAGAAAGCAACATAGTCCATCTCATCTCCAATTGGGCGCAAATAATCGCCTAAAGTACGATAGGGGGCCTTTCCTTGTCTAGGGAATGTGAAACGCTCTATAACACGCGTATGATCTTCTGGATCATATATTACAATGTTTTGTCCGTCGCTTTGCGCTGGGAAAAATTGATACACTGCTTTTGGCTTTAACCAAGATTGTCCTTCTTGCAATAATTCATCTATTAAATCATTTAATTCATACGCTCTCTTATCTCCCTCTTTCAAAAGCTTCTTCACATTTCCTTTTAATCCAAGGTGATGCCCAAGTAGCATTTGTCTATTTAAAAATGGAGCGAGATGAAGGGCGGGAATATCGCGTAATACAATTCGTTTTGTTGAATCAGGCACGATAACCTCAGTCTTCGGTAATGGCTCAATTACTGCTGGAATTTCTACTTTCTTCTCCTCTTTTTTTACGATATGAAGATGCCGTTCTTTCTTATCCTGTTTCATCTTCTCACGCTCTTCTTCTTTTTGAAGCTTATTAATAATATCGAGCCCCGTCATTGCATCACTCGCATAACAAACGAGCCCTTTATATGATGGTGAAATCCGATTATCTGTAAACTTTCTCGTTAACGCTGCACCACCTACAACAATGGGAACATCAATATTTGCTGCTTTTAAATCTTCAGCAGTCGTTACCATTTGTTGCGCTGATTTTACTAATAAACCTGAGAGGCCTATAATGTCCGGCTTCTTTTCTTGTACTTCTTGAACAATTCGATCCGAACGTACATTAATTCCTAAATTAATAATCTCATATCCGTTATTCGCTAAAATAATTTCAACGAGATTTTTCCCAATATCATGCACGTCACCTTTTACAGTTGCTAATAATACTTTCCCTTTTTTCGCACTATCACTAGATTCCATATGTGGCTCTAAATAGCTTACAGCAGCTTTCATACTTTCGGCACTTTGCAATACTTCAGCAACAATAAGTTCATTATTATTAAATAGTCGTCCTACCTCGTCCATCCCTGTCATAAGCGGACCGTTAATAATATCAAGAGGTTTTCTTCCTTCTTCAAGTGCAAGACTTAAATCCTCGTGTAATCCTTGTTTCGTACCTTCTACAATATAATTTGCTAGTCTTTCATCAAGCGTTAACGTTTCTTGCACAACGACATCTTTCTTTTTAGCGACTCGGTAAAAGTTTGTAAATTCTTCTAACGTCTCTTTCGTCGTTTCAAACAGTAATGCATCTGCAAGGTGTTTTTCTTCCTCTGGAATCGACGCATAGCGTTCTAATTTTTCCGTATTAACAATCGCGTAATCTAATCCAGCCTTCGTAGCATGATATAAAAAGACGGAATTCAATACTTCACGTCCAGCTGGTGGTAAACCAAATGATATGTTACTTACACCTAAAATCGTTAAACACTCTGGTAACGCTTCTTTAATAAGGCGAATTCCTTCTATAGTCGCTGCCGCTGAACCAATATATTCTTCATCACCTGTCCCTACTGGAAACACAAGTGCATCAAAAATAATATCTGACGGGCGTATCCCATATTTCGTAGTTAATAATTCGTAACTTCTTTTTGCAATTTCTAATTTTCTTTCAGCACTTACTGCCATACCATCTTCATCGATTGTACCAACTACAATTGCAGCACCATACTTACGAAGAAGCGGTGTTACCTTTTCAAAACGCTCTTCTCCATCTTCTAAATTAATAGAGTTGATAACAGCTTTTCCTTGAATATAAGTAAGTGCTCTTGCCATAACATTTTCATCCGTTGAATCAATCATAATCGGTACTTTTAACACTTTCGTAACTTCTGTCAAAAATTTCTCCATATCTTCTATTTCATCACGATCAGGATCTGCCATACAAATATCAATAATATGAGCATTTTTCTTCACTTGCGCCCTTGCCACTTCAGCAGCCTCTTCAAATTTCCCTTCTGCTACTAATCGTTTAAATTTACGTGATCCAATAACATTCGTTCTTTCACCTACAAATAACGGTCTCATAGACTCATCGTATTGCAGTGCCTCCAATCCACTAATTCCATGTCCTTCTCTCTCATGATGGTCACGAGGCTTAAGAGATGCTAGTGCTTCTTTCATTGCTTTTATATGTTCTGGTGTCGTGCCACAACAACCACCAATAATATTAACCCATCCTTCTTCAGCAAATCGTTTCACCTTTTCAGCAAGAGAAGATGGAGATTCATGGTAATGTCCATCTTCATCAGGAAGACCTGCATTTGGATAACAAGAAATGTAACACTCCGATAAATCAGATAGTGAACGAATATGGTCCCTCATAAACTCCGGACCAGTCGCACAGTTTAATCCAACAGATAATGGTTTCATATGTTCTACTGATAAATAAAAAGCTTCAATTGTTTGCCCAGCCAGAGTCGTTCCCATTGGCTCAATCGTTCCTGAAATCATAATAGGAACCGTTTTTTTCATTTCTTCAAAAGCGGCTTGAATTCCAATATAAGCTGCTTTCACGTTACGCATATCTTGACTCGTCTCAACGAGTAATACATCAACTTCTCCTTTTAATAATCCTCGTGCCTGCCTTGTATAAGCCTCAATCAATTCTTCAAAAGTCACACCACCTGTAACACTAATTGCTTTCGTTGTTGGTCCCATCGCTCCCGCAACATATACTTCCTTCCCGCTTTCTTTAACAGCTTGCTTCGCCAAAAGTGCTGCCTTTTCATTTAGTTCTTCATCTAAATGAGACAGCTCATAATCACTTAGTACAATATTCGTTGCCCCAAATGTATTTGTTTCAATAATATCCGCTCCAGCTTCAATATAAGCTTTATGAATCTTTAAAATGACATCAGGTCTTGTTTCTACTAAATATTCATTACACCCTTCGTACTCTTCTCCTCCGAAATCTTCCGCAGTTAAGTCCTCTTGCTGGATCATTGTTCCCATTGCACCATCTAATATTAAGATGTTATTTTGTAATTTTTCTTCTATACATTTCATCAGTTAATACCTTCTTTCACTTCTTGCTTTTCTCTCACATATTTAACAAGATGTTCTGTAATTTCATATTTTAGAAATGGTGTAATAAGATAAATGCCGTTAAAATATTTCATCGCCACATCGATCAATTCTTGTGAAATGCGAATCCCTTCCTCAATTGCTGCCTCTTTCGTTTCATGTCCATCCATTCTCTCCCTTATTTCTTCAGGTAGAGTAATACCCGGCACCTCAAAATGAAGGAAATCTGCATTCCTTTTACTTATTAATGGCATAATCCCAATAAAAATAGGTTGTTCCAAATGCTTTGTCGCTTCATACACTTCTTCAATTAACGCGATATCATAAATTGGCTGAGTTAAGAAATATTCCGCTCCAGCATCTATTTTCCGTTCCATCCGCTTAACCGCTGCTTTTAAATGTCTTACATGCGGATTAAACGCACCTCCCACTGAAAACCTTGTTGCTGGACCTATTGATTTCCCTAAAATCGAGCGTCCGTCGTTCATTTCTTTAATCATTTTAATGAGCTCAATAGAGGACAAATCATATACAGAAGTGGCACCTGGAAAATCACCAACGCGTGCTGGATCACCAGTTAAAGCTAACACTTCTTCCATACCTAACGCCGATAAGCCTAATAAATGAGACTGTAGTCCAATGACGTTATGATCTCTACACGTTAAATGCGTCAATACCGGAATATCGTGCTTCGTTAATAATGCCCCCATTGCCATATTCGAGATGCGAGGCGATGCTAATGAATTATCTGCTAGAGTAATAGCATCTGCCCCAGCTCTTTTCAATGCTCTTGCTCCTTCAAAAAATCGCTGCGTATCTAATGTTTTCGGTGGATCTAATTCCACTACTACTGTCGTTTGTTTTTTTGCTTTCTCTGCTAATGTGACATGAGCTTTTGAACGTTTCTCGTGTGTATGAACTACTTTCGGTCTTTGAATCGTATCCTTTTCTATTACAGGTGTAACATTTGCAATTGCACGTTTCATACTTTCAATATGTTCTGGAGTCGTGCCACAACAACCACCTAATAACCGAATACCTTGCTCAATAAATTTCGGTGTCATCGCTTCGAAATAAGCTGGACTTCCCTCATATACGTAACGTCCCTCTACATAATTCGGGAGACCTGCATTTGGGTATGCTGATAAATAGCCATTTTGCGGAATCGATATCATTTTGAAAGCTTCCGTCATATGAAGCGGCCCTAGTTGACAATTCAATCCAACAACATTTGCACCGTAATCTATAAGTTGCTTTAATATTTCATTGACATCATTTCCATTTTGAGTCGTACCTGCTTCATGTAACGCTAATTGAGCAACAATTGGAATGTTCGTTTGCTTACGCAATACTTTAACGGCATGAAGTAATTCAAATTCATCGTAAAAAGTTTCTAATAGTAATCCATCAACCTGTTCTTCTAGTAAAGCCCCTGCCTGTTCAAGTAGCATAAACTCCCTTTCCATATCAGTCGTTGTAACGGCTCCGATGTGTTTCATACCACCAATTGTTCCTAAAATTGCATTTCTGTCTGTAACAGATGCTTTCGCCAGTTTTACTGCCGCTCTATTAATTTCTGTAACTTGATTTTCTAAACCATACATACGTAATTTCGCCTCATTTGCCCCATACGTATTCGTTTGAATTACATCTGCTCCAGCAGCTACATATTGTTTATGAATCGATATAATTAAGTCTGGATCAGATACATTCAATTCTTCAAAGCTACTTTGCAAACCATGTGAATGCAATAACGTCCCAACCGCACCATCACCTATTACAATTCCTTTTGATAATAAATCTAGTAATTTCACGAATCTCCCTCATTTCTATCAATATAAAAACCCCCTCTTCACTTTGAAGAGGGGGACATAATCGTTCCTCCTCTTATTATGCAAAACATTCGTTTTGCAGGTATTAGCACCGTTTCAAACATTTCGTTTGAAGGTTGCCGGGTTTCACAGGGCCTTTCCCTCCACCGCTCTCAATAAGAGTTGTCTTTATTATTTTATTTATGTAGCTAAAAGGAAATGCGTTCCCCTTTTAACAATGTTTGTTAATTTTTTAATAAATTTAGCATGCACAAAAATAAAAGTCAATGACACTTGCGGAAAAATAAAAATTATTTAAAATAAACTTGCAATTCAATTATCTTTTGTTGTAAAGTTAAAAACATAATAAAAATTTCATACGAACATTCTTATCTAGAGAGGTAGAGGGACTGGCCCTATGACGCCTCAGCAACCATTAACATTTTGTTAATAAGGTGCTAATTCCAGCAAATTGTGAAAGATTTGACAGATGAGAAGAAGACTCTATTCAAACCGAAAGCCTTCTTCTTAGAAGGCTTTTTTTATTTTATATTCACTTAATGTTTCAATTTAAAAAGGAGGAATTTTCACATGTCAACAATCGAAACGAAACTAGCACAAATCGGAAATCGCAGTGAAACTACAACAGGAACGGTTAATCCACCGGTTTATTTCTCAACCGCTTATCGTCACGAAGGAATTGGTAAATCTACTGGCTTTGACTATTCACGAACTGGCAATCCAACTCGCGGTCTTTTAGAACAGGCGATCGCAGACTTAGAATATGGCGAACAAGGTTATGCCTGTAGTTCAGGGATGGCGGCTGTTCTCCTCGTCCTTTCTCTATTCCACTCTGGAGACGAACTTATTGTATCTGAAGATTTATACGGGGGAACGTATCGATTATTTTCTGAGCACGAAAAAAAGTGGAATGTTCGATGTAGATACGTAAATACACAATCTATTAAACAAATTGAGCAAGCTATCACAACTGAAACGAAGGCTATTTTCATAGAAACTCCAACTAATCCGTTAATGCAAGTTACTGATATTGCCGCTGTCGCAACTGTAGCGAAAAGGCACGGACTACTTCTTATTGTAGACAACACATTCTACACACCTTATATACAGCAACCATTAACAGAAGGTGCTGACATTGTACTCCATAGCGCAACGAAATATTTAGGGGGACATAACGATGTACTAAGCGGACTTGTCGTTGCAAAAGGAAAGGAACTTTGTGAGGAAATCGCTCATTATCATAATGCATCAGGCGCGGTTTTAAGCCCATTTGACTCATGGTTATTAATTCGCGGTATGAAAACGTTAGCGCTTCGCATGAGACAACATGAAGAAAATGCGAAAGCAGTTGTTGCATATTTAAATGATGAAGGCGGGGTGACAGATGTATTTTATCCAGGAAGAGGCGGCATGATTTCATTCCGCCTTAAAGATGAAGCTTGGATTAATCCATTCTTACAATCTTTATCCTTAATTACATTTGCAGAAAGTCTTGGTGGTGTAGAAAGTTTAATGACTTATCCAGCAACGCAAACACATGCTGATATTCCTGAAGATATTAGAACAGCAAACGGTGTATGCAATCGTCTTCTTCGATTCTCCGTTGGCATTGAAAATAGTAACGATTTAATTCAAGACTTAAAGCAAGCCATTAAACTCGTAAAAGAAGGTGTAAGAATATGAGCTATTCTATAGATACACTCTTACTACACAACCAATATAAACATGACTCACAAACAGGCGCTGTGAACGTTCCCATTTATAACACATCAACTTTTCACCAGTTTGATGTAGATGCGTTCGGAAAATATGACTATAGCAGGTCAGGAAATCCAACTCGTGAAGCTCTTGAGGATATCATTGCTTTATTAGAAGGTGGAACAAAGGGATTCGCCTTTGCATCAGGCATTGCAGCGATTTCCACTGCATTCCTCCTTCTTTCACAAGGTGATCACGTACTCATTTCAGAAGATGTATACGGAGGCACTTACAGAGTCATAACTGAGGTACTCTCCCGTTACGGTGTTTCACATACATTTGTTGATATGACCAATTTAGAAGAAATAAAACAAAACATTAAACCAAATACAAAGCTCTTTTATGTAGAAACACCTTCTAACCCACTTTTAAAAGTGACAGATATCCGCGAAGTTTCTAAACTTGCAAAATCTATTGGCGCTCTTACTTTTGTTGATAATACTTTTTTGACACCACTATTCCAGAAACCACTTGAACTTGGAGCTGATGTCGTTCTTCATAGTGCTACAAAATTTATTGCTGGTCATAGTGATGTTACTGCCGGATTAGCAGTAGTAACAGATGCAGAACTCGCTCAAAAGCTTGGATTTTTACAAAATGCATTCGGTGCTATCTTAGGGCCTCAAGATTGTTCTCTCGTACTTCGCGGCCTAAAAACATTGCATGTACGCCTCGAGCATTCAGCTAAAAATGCCAATAAAATTGCACATTATTTACAAGAGCACGCTAAAGTACAAAATGTCTATTATCCTGGATTACAAACGCATCTCGGATTTGATATTCAACAATCTCAAGCAACATCAGCTGGAGCGGTCTTATCGTTTACTTTGCAGTCAGAAGATGCACTCCGCCAATTTTTGTCAAAAGTAAAATTACCTGTTTTTGCAGTTAGTTTAGGAGCTGTAGAGTCAATTCTTTCTTATCCAGCAAAAATGTCACATGCAGCACTGTCGCAAGAAGCTCGTGATGAAAGAGGGATCTCTAATTCATTACTTCGGTTATCAGTCGGCCTTGAAAATGTTGACGATTTAATATCCGATTTTGAAAATGCCCTTTCTTATGTAGAAGAACCTGTAAATGCATAGAATAAATAGAAGATATGAAATTAAGTTTTCATATCTTTTTTTATGCTGTTTAACATACTCGTTTTAGTGCTTTTCTGTCTATATAGTTCATTAAAAAATAAAATTTTTATCTATTTCCAAGTAATGGAGTAATTGATATATTAAGAAATAAAAAGGAGCAAAAATAATGGATACTTGTGCAGATATTTTAATCGTTATCGATTTACAAAATGGAGTATGTTATAGCGGAGAGCATTTATTTGATTTACAGAACTTACTAACAAAAGTAAATAAAAGAATTTCTTCATACAGAAAATTAAATAAACCAATCCTTTTTGTTCAACATTGTGATGATGATTTAGTACCCGAGAAAGAAATTTGGGCTATTCATACCGATCTAGATGTTCAAGAACAAGATTTTTTTGTAAGAAAAACACATGCAAATTCATTTTATAAAACAAACTTAAAAGAAATTTTAGATCAATTATCTGTAAAACGCATTGAATTTTGTGGTGCCCAAACAGAGTACTGTATGGATGCTACGATTAAGTTTGCCCACGGACTGGGATACGAAAACTTTATGGCACAGAAAACAACCTCTACGTTGAATAATCCTTTTATGTCCGCAAAAGAGACGATTGATTTTTACGAGAACATATGGAATCACAGATTTTTAACGTTGCTAAAAGATGAATTTTAGAATAAATGACTAATGACTTGATTATCCTAAGATTTATCAGCTGTAATCAAATATTTCGTTATCACCATAAAGAAGCGAATTACATTCAGCTTCTTTTCTTTTAACCTGTTTTATATTCTATATATATCATTATAATTCCTTTGTCATATTATTTTAAAAATTTCGTATATTCATTTGAAAGAATAAGAAAATCATGATAAAATTGTGTTACAAATATATCTATATCTTTCAATTTTTAAAACGTATCGAAATTTTCACCCAAAAATGTCATTTTACAAAAACGTGCTAATTTACCTATTTTATTTACATCATGGTCTCTTTTCTTACAATTTCTTTACTTTAGGACTTTTTTTCTGCAACAACTATTTTCTTTTCTTTAAATTTTTGGTATGTATAGTATGGTATAATAGCTCACACGGAGGTGGAAAAGAACATGTTAGAAACCTTTCAAAAAGAATTAGAACTATATGAAAGTAATGCAGAATTATTAAAAGTGCTGGCTCATCCTGTTCGTTTATGTATCGTAAAAGGATTAATTGAGCGCGGTCCAAGCAACGTTTCTACAATGTACACTGGCTTAAACATGCCACAATCTACAATTTCACAGCATTTAGCAAAATTAAAAAGCGCTAAAATCGTTTCTAGTGAAAGAAAAGGATTAGAAATTTATTACAAAGTAGAGAACGAAACAATAATTCAACTCGTTCGCGTATTATTAGGTTAGGGACTAATAATCGAAGAAAAAGAACGTATTCTATATTTTTTATCTCATATCTTTAATATAAATATATATCATGAGAGGAAATATATAATACTACATAAGTCGTATTAAAAAACAAGACACAGTATATACTGTGTCTTGTTTTTTATATTGTTACATACCGCTCCAAATGTAAATGTTGCATATCTTTTGTATGTATAACAACATCAAACGCACTCCCTACTCCTCCATTCAAAATCATAGAACGAACTGCTCGATTTTGTTTTTGCGTTTCAGAAAAAGGATTCGTATCTTGATGGCTCGTAAGCTGTTCTAATATCCCTGCAGCTAACAAGAACTCAGATTGTTTCTTATGCCATACTGCACTCATTCCTTGCATACTAAACATTTCCTTTAGCTCGTCCCAATGAATATGAGTAGTAAGATCCATTTCACCTGGATGCGCTAGTGGGTTACGTATTAGCTTATGCTGATAATACCCTCGCAAACTTCCTTCACGGTGTGCTGGATGCATCCATTCTTCTTTTGTGTATCCGTAATCAACTGTAATACATATACCTTTTTGAAACCATTTCGCAATTTCTTTTATATACTCCTCCATCACAATTGGTACTTCAAAACGTTGCCCTTCAGCAATATGAATATTATATTTCAATAAATATCGACCAATTCTTTTATCTAACGGCCTACATACTTCTGAAAGGTTTCCTTCCTCTGTATATGTAATACGTACTTCATACAACATACCATTTCTTTTCTCAATTATTTCAACAGGAAATGCATCAAACAACTCATTCGAAAAAAGAATTCCCTCGAAAGAATCTCCCATTTCACTATAGGAGGTATAGTACGATACATTAGAAAATGAGCCAAGTTTCTCCTGCTGTAATTCCCTATGAAAAGGGCTCACTTCAATCATTGAATAGTTTAAATCAATAAAGGTTTTTGGAGATAATTGCTTCCATTCTTGTAAAACATCATAGGCAAACTTTCCAGTTCCCCCACCAACCTCACAAATATTCGAAGCAACTTCACCATTTTCAACAAGACGAATAAAAAGTTTAGCAAAAGTTTTTGCAAAAACAGAGGATACATTGCTACTCGTAAAAAAATCCCCTTGTCTCCCAATCTTTTCACGTTCTTTCATATAATATCCATGACCTTCTGTATACAATACAAGGTTCATATACGTACTATATGAAATTGAATAATCCTTTTCTTTTCCCATCCATTCTCTTAAAATGAGCTCCATCCCTATAATGACTCCTTATTGTAAAAACGGATTATTTTCTTTTTCAAAGCCAATGCTTGTTTCTGGACCATGTCCACATAACACTGCTGTTTCATCTGGTAATACAAATAATTTCTCTTCAATACTTCCAATTAATTCAGCAAAACTTCCACCAGGCAAATCTGTTCTTCCAATGCTCATTTGGAACAATACATCTCCTGAGAATACAGCATTCGCCTCTTTACTATAATAAGAAATACTTCCTGGAGAATGTCCCGGCGTCTCAAAAATTTCAAAATTAAATGATCCAATTGTTAATGTACCTTCTGCATCAATAATATGATCCGCTGGTTTTGCTGTAATACTGCGGTTCATCATAAAAATTTGAGAGCCGTTTACAGTTGCATCTCCTAACCAATCTGCTTCTTCTTTATGTACGTATACAGGAATATGAAAAGCGTCTCTTACCGCATCAACAGCACCGATATGATCAAAGTGAGCATGTGTTAATAAAACCGCCAATGGTTTTAATTGTTCTTCTTGTAAATATGTAACGAGCTTTTCACCTTCATGACCAGGGTCAAAGATAATGCACTCTTTTTGATCGTTCATTAAAATATAAGCATTTGTTTGTAATGGGCCTAACGGCATTTGTATCCATTTCATATGAAAATCTCCTCCAGTTATTAAACTTACTTTTAATGATACAACATTTCTTTCTCTGAGGAAAAGAAAGGATGCTATCTCGACAATCATTTTTAAAACATGTACAATATAAAAGAGTAAATATTCCAAAAACTCATAATAAGAAATGGGTAGACAGAGGAGGATATTGTATGGGCCTTGTTATTATTTTTACACTTGTCACTCTGTTAGCTGTATTTGCTACGCTTAGAACACTTCGTGAAAAAAACTTTTTCGCGAGCGGCTTTGCAATTGCAACTGTACTCGTTTTCGGATGGTTTACGATCATGACTGTTCTATATAACGGGTATCCACCAGCAGCTTAATTCGTTTACACTTTATTCTTCATCGAGATTTCACACAAAAAGAGGAAGGGTTCCCCCTTCCTCTTTTCATATTTCACAACTTATATCATCTTCGCTTCGTATTTGTGCTTTTTTACAAGCCAAGCTCCTCCGATAACACCTGCATCATTACCAAGTGTTGCAATAGCTAACTTCGTGCTCTTTACAGCACGTGAGAAAGCGTATTGCTCGAAATAGCGTTGAATTGGTTCTAATAGTGCATCTCCAGCTTTAGACACGCCTCCACCAATAACAATTTTCTCTGGGTTCAACGTACTAGAAAGGTTCGCTACAGCTAATCCTAAATAAGAAGCTACTTTTTCTACTACTTCGCCTGCTAATTCATCGCCTTGTCCAAGTGCTTCAAAGACATCTTTTGATGTAATACGTCCTTCTTCAGCTAACATAGAACGCAACATGCTTTCTTTATTAGTCTCTTGTATTTTTTGCATAGCAACACGTACAATACCTGTCGCAGATGCTACTGTTTCTAAGCAACCAGACTTCCCGCAATTACATGGGAAAGCATTTTCTGTAACTACTGTAATATGTCCAATCTCACCAGCAGCACCACTCACGCCGTGTACAATCTCACCATTGGCGATTACACCACCACCAACGCCCGTACCAAGTGTCATGCAGATTAAATCTTTTGCACCTTCACCAGCACCTTTCCACATTTCACCAAGCGCTGCTAAGTTTGCATCATTATCAATAACAACAGGTAATCCTGTTTCTACTTCTAATAAATCTTTTAGCGGATAGTTTTTCCACCCTAAATTAACCGCTTCATAAATCATTCCAGATGCCACATGTACAGGACCAGGAGCTCCCATACCAATACCAATTAACTTGCTCTTCAATTCGCCTAATTCTTCTAGCTTTTTATCAATTGCTTTCGCAACATCAAGTGTAATATGTTTTCCTTGCTCACCTGTATTCGTAGGGATTTCCCACTTATGTAAAATTTCACCGTATACATTAATAAATGCTAATTTAATCGTTGTACCACCAAGGTCAACACCAACTAACCATTTCTCTTCCATGTTGCTTACCTACCTTTATCTAATTCTTATTTAGCTCTTTTTGAATTTCTTGCTTCAATAAAAATAAAGCTGTTTGATAGTCTTGTGGATCGATTAGCTGTGATTGATTTAATTCACGCAATTCATCTTGCATTAATTGTAAATCTGCAATTCGATCTCCCGTATAAATAATCGTACCAAATTTCTTTAGCAATTGCTGAATATCATAAATAGATACCATTTCATCACCCTCTATGCTCACTTACTATAAAAAATTATAATAAGAAAACGTTCACATATTTTATTATAATCAAGAAGAAAAAGTCTCGTCAATTTTTATTTGTCTATACAAGCTCATTTATAAGCATTGTTCCTTTTTCTGTAATAATTTTTTCTATATTTTTATCAAATGGCTCTACCGGAATGTGTTTTACCATTTGAAAATCATACGCTAATGATAGCGTTTTCCCTTTATAATGCACGAGATAACGATCATAATAGCCACCGCCGTACCCAATTCGCTCTCCTCGTTCTGTATAAGCTACGCCCGGCACAATTTGAAGATCAATTTCATCCACATTCACTTCTTCCGTAAGCCCGGGAATCGGTTCACGTAAATTCATATACACCGTTTCTAATTGATCAAAATTATTAATTTGCCTGAAGGACATCGTTCTTATTCCTTTATTACACTTAGGAACTACAACTTTCTTTCCTTCTTCCCAAGCTTTTTCAATAATAGGATATGTATTCACTTCATTTTCCATTGAAAGAGTAATTCCAATTGTTTTAGCTTCAACCCACTCTTTTTGCGCATACAGCAAAAATGCAATCTGTTCTGATAAAGTTGTATACTGTTCTTTCGATAAAGAATTCATGTGTTCTATTATTTGTTTACGCAAACGCACTTTCTCTTCTTTCACACATTCTCCCCCTTACAGTGACACTTTTCTCTATGATGATAGTGTATCACTTTTAACATAGGAATCGAATAAAAAAAGAAACAGTAGGAAAATATTCCTACTGCTTACTTTGTTTCACGGTGTAACGTAGACTTCTTGTCACGCTTGCAATACTTTTTAAGCTCGATACGCTCAGCGTTGTTACGTTTATTTTTCTTTGAGATATAGTTACGATCTCCGCATTCTGTACATGCTAGAGTAATATTCACACGCATTCTTATTTCCCTCCAGTACTAATAACTTAAATCAGACTATACTATAATACCACTTTTAAAATAAAAATTCTACACCTTTTGATATTGTCTAATTTTTTCTATAAGATTTTTCATGTTTTCCCTTGCTATTACTGGGTTTCTAGCATGTGAATACACTAAAAATTTTGGTTGTTTTGTGTCAGAAACGATATAAGACCACTCTTTTTCAGTATATTTGAACTGTACTCCTTCAAATATACCTTCTCCCTTCCTTTCTATATCATCCAATAATTTCCTCATAATTTCCCCTTTTTCATTCCATGAACATACCACTTCATCATAAAGTAAATAGAGCGGCGGTGATTGATCTACTATGCTGAGAAACGTTTTTCCTTGCAATGCTATTAGCTCGAATAATTTTCCAATTCGATATAAAATATCTCGCTTCCACCTTACTTGAAACGACTTTCTTTCATCCTGCGTATAAAATAGAAGATAACATTCTCCTAACTTCAAAGACATTGGGTAAATATTTCCTGTCGATTCGAGTAAGAAATCTGGAATATCTACCTCTTCCAAATCTGTACCCTGGTAAATATTACTATCCTTATCATATAACTCGAAATAATTTCCTTGCTCAGAAAACATAAGAGCCATATTCGCTTTACTTGATTTCATCAAAGCCTTTACATGATCTTTTTGTTCACTTGCATAAATCCATGTAACTGTACAACCAAGTCTTTGCAGAAAGAGCATAAGTAAATGTTGCAACGTATCATTTCTCTTATTAATAAGAAGATGAAACTTCTGCATCTGTATTTTCTCGATATCAATATGCTCCAATATAACTTCTATATACTCATTCATAGAAACATGAACTAGCTTATTTCGCCCCATTTCTTTCTCATGTACGTAATAAAACAATTCGGACATATATACTTGTTCTATCTCTTTTTGCTGCTTATACGTTAACGGCATGCCAGCTTGACCGTATAACTTTATAACAATCTCATTCTCATTCTCCACTTGGATAAAAACACCACCTGCACATTGCAAATGATGAACACTATATTGAAAAAGTGACTCGTTCATTTCTTTACATTCCATCGTATGAATCCCGATACCATGAATAGCATGTAAAAATAAATTTTTATAAGAGGTTGTTTCTATATTTTCTTGACTTCCAATTAATATACTCTCTCCTTTTGTAAAAAGAGATCCATACGCCATCGCAATCTTCACGATAAACTGGGGAGTAATTTCAACATTCCCTCTTCCTACAATGCGGCTTTTTTGTAACCAACCTGCACTCATTTCACTCTCTTGAATACCAGCCGCTCCTACTATCGAATGACTATCAATCGCCTTATAAGGCCATAGTTTTCCTTTTTGCTTAATTACCGTACTTCTCCCAATATGACAGTGATCCGCTACAACGCTTTTTTGAAACAGTGTAACGTCATCTTCAACTATTGTACGCTCTCCTATTGTCGTTTCTAATAGTTCACAATACTTCCCAATGTGGGCATTTGCAAAAACAATACTTTTTTGAAGATGAGAATAATTTGAAACGATACTATTTTTCCCAATAATAGAATATGGCTCAATTACAGCTCCTGTACCAATCTTTGCTCCTTCTCCAATAAAAGAGGGGCCATGAATTTTCGTCCCTTTGCCAATCGTCACCCCTTCTCCCATCCATACCATCGGTAATACTTCCGTATAAGGAATAGGTACTTGTAACTTTTTCGTTAACAAATCAAATTGTGCTTGTCGATATTGATTAAATGTGCCGATATCTAACCAATAACCTTCTGACAAATATGCGAATAACACATTTTTATTTGCCAATAACGGAAACACATCATGACTGAAATCAAAAAATTGCCTAGGCGGTATGTAAGAAAAGATTTCTGGCTCCATAATATATATGCCTGTATTCACAACATTAGAGACTACCTCATTCCAGCCCGGCTTTTCTATATATCGTGTAACCTCCTGGTCTTTATTCATTACAACCAATCCAAATGAGAGTGGATTTTCTACTTCTTTCACAAACATTGTTACTATTCTTTTCTTTTGTTCATGAAACCTAATTCCTTCTGATAATTGAAAGTCAGTTAATGCATCCCCACTTATCACAACAAATGTTTCATCTAAAAATTGTTCTGCTTGTTTAATACTCCCTGCTGTACCAAGCGGAGGAGAGTCTTCAAAATAATACAAGTTAACTCCCCATTTACTACCATCACCAAAATATTGCTTAATGGTCGTACTCATATATTGAACAGTAATTGCAATTTCACGAATACCATGCTGGCGTAATAACTCAATATTGTATTCTAAAACTGGTTTTTCTAATAATGGTAACATCGGCTTTGGAGTATTACATGTTAATGGTCTAAGGCGTCTTCCTTTTCCTCCAGCTAAAATAACCCCCTTCATATACTTCAGCCTCCACTTATATAATGTTCAGTAGCTCCATATACCATATGTATATTCTCTATCCCACATGAACTAGCAGCATAAACTTGATTAGTTAAACGAATCCTCATTTAAAAGACCCTATAATTAAATTTCCCACTTATAAAAACGTACGGTTCAAACTCAAAGAAAGCGCTTACTATTAATTGATAAATACTACTTATTAACGAACAACATATATACTAATTTTCCCATTACATTATGATACATCTTATCATCATAAACTAAAGGAAACAACGAGCTTTTTTTGTCATGTTTTGACTAAAAAAAGCAGGTGATTTCTTATCACCTGCTTTGATTCCTACTCATTCAATAAATAATGCTTTCCTTTTACTAAATAAAAGACATTTTCAGCAATATTTGTAATATGATCTGCTACACGCTCAATATATCTCGCCACAAATGATAATTGTGTAATTTGCGTAATTGCTTCTGGTTGTTCCGGAACTGAAGATATAAACTCACGAATTGATTTTCCATATATTTCATCAACAGAATCATCCATTTCAGCGATTTGTTTCGCAAAAGTTAAATTTTCTTGTTCATATGCTTCTAACGCTAAATGCAACATCTCATTTGCAATCGCAAACATTTCATCCAGGTTGTGCAAACTAACAGCCACTTCTTTTTCCCCAAGACGAATTGTAGCCTTTGCAATATTAACAGCATGATCTGCAATACGCTCTAAATCTGTCGCTGTTTTAATTGAAATAAAGATCCTTCTTAAGTCACTTGCTACAGGTTGCTGCTTCGTAATAAGCATAAGTGCAAGATCGTTTATTTCCTCTTCTAAATTATCCATGCGGTAATCACCATCAATGACCTCTAACGCTTTCTCTACATCCCTTGTATGCAGACCTTCCATAGCAATCAATAAAGCCGCATTTGCTAATTCTCCAAGCTCGATTACCTTTTGCTGTAACACTTTTAAATCACCTTGAAACTGTTCTCTTACCATTTTTTCTTCCCCCTCAATATTATGTGCCATTATATATAAAGTGAAACTTTAATCAACCCTCATCAATCGGGCTTTTACAGGCGGCCCGCCATCTAACTTCTTTGCTTTTGTTGAATTTTGAAATCCGGGCTTACTGCCCGCAAATAGCGGGATAAATCTCCTACATAGCCTCTTACGCTTGTAATAAAACTTAAGATAAGGGAAGTATTACTTCCCTATTAAAGTGAGATAAAAATAAGAAATGCCCTCTGTTAAGAGGGCATTTTCTCTTAGCTTTGCGACGATATCAGCCAAAGCGACCTGTAATATAATCTTCTGTACGCTTATCTGAAGGAGTCGTAAATAATTTGTTTGTATCTGTATACTCCACAACTTCCCCGCTTAAGAAGAAAGCAGTTTTGTCTGAAATACGCGCTGCTTGTTGCATATTATGCGTTACGATAACAATACTAAAGTCTTTCTTTAACTCTTGAATTAATTCTTCTACTTTTAATGTTGAAATTGGATCTAATGCCGATGTTGGCTCATCCATTAAAATAACGTCTGGCTCAATAGCTAAGCAGCGTGCGATGCATAGACGCTGTTGCTGTCCACCAGATAAACCGTATGCATTATCGTGCAAACGATCTTTTAATTCATCCCAAATCGCTGCTCCACGTAAACTTTTTTCAACAATTTCATCTAATGTCTTTTTGTCACGAATACCATGGATTTTTGGACCGTATGCTACATTCTCATAAATAGATTTTGGAAATGGATTTGGCTTTTGGAACACCATTCCTACATGTGTTCTTAATTCTTCAACTGGATATGATTTATCAAATATATTGCGTTCTCTATATTCAATTACACCTGTAGTTCGAACGATCGGTACTAACTCTACCATGCGATTTAACGTTTTTAAGTACGTTGATTTACCACAGCCACTTGGACCGATAATGGCTGTAACTTCATTCTCATGAATACTTAAATTAATATCTTTTAAAGCATGGTCTTCCCCGTACCATAAATTTAAGTTTTTCGTATCAAATACTACTTTCTTTGGCGCAGTCTCGATCTTCTCTTCGTTTTTCACCTGTACATTTACTACTGTTGCTACCATTTGAATTCCCCTTTCATCCACTTCCAACTTATTTTCGATTTCGTAACCATAAAACAAATATATTGATAAATAGCAACAAACCTAACAAAACAATCATCCCAGCTGCTGCTACATACTGAAATTCTTCTTGTGGCCTACTCATCCAATTAAAAATTTGGATTGGTAAAACTGTAAATCTATCAAACATACTAAATGGAACATAATTTGCAAACGCAAGTGCCCCGATCACTAATAGTGGTGCTGCTTCTCCAATTGCTCTTGATATCGCTAACGTACAGCCCGTTATAATCCCTGGAAAAGCATATGGCAATACAATTTGATACATCGTTTGCCACTTCGTAGCACCTAATCCGTAAGAACCCTCTAATAATACACTTGGTACTGATCGGATTGCTTCTTGACTCGCCACAACAACTGTCGGTAAGACGAGTAAACTCATCGTCAGTGCTGCTGCAACTATACTCTCTCCTAAATGAAGAGCGTATACAAAAATAGTTAAACCAAGCAATCCAAATACAACGGATGGTACTCCTGCTAACGTTTGATTATTAATCTCTACTATTTTTTTAAATAGAGATTCCTTCGCATATTGCTCTAAATAAAGAGCTGTTCCAACTCCAAATATAAAAGAAACAGGTATAACAATACTCATAAATAATATTGTCCCTGACAAAGCTGCAGCAATACCAGCTTCTTTCGGATTACGTGAAGCGAAATTTGTAAAGAAATCTATTGAAAGATAACTTATACCTTTTTCAACAATTTGAAACAGTAACACAGACAAAATTACGATTGAAAATAAAATTGATATATAAAATAACAATTTGTAAATTCGATCTTTTAAAAAGCGTGATGCCATGTTTTTTTGTATTTTATTATGATTCAACATTCGCATATTATGTCATCCTCCTAAAACGGCGCATAATAGACTGCGAAATGATGTTCATAATAAAAGTAAACATAAATAAAGTTGCACCTACAGCATACATGCTGTAATACGTAACCGTTCCATGCGGAGCATCACCTAAACTTACTTGCACAATATAGGCTGTTAACGTTTGAATAGAATGTGTCGGATCAAGCGATACATTTGGTGTGGATCCTGCTGCAATTACAACGATCATCGTTTCACCAATTGCACGAGAAGCCGCTAATATAATTGCTGCCATAATCCCTGTAAAAGCGGACGGAAACACCACTTGTTTTACCATTTCAAACCGCGTCGCTCCGAGTGCTAATGAAGCTTCTTTCGTCCCTTTCGCCACAGATCTCATCGCGTCTTCAGATAGAGATGCAACTGTAGGCATCATCATAAATCCGATAACGATTCCTGGACTAATCGCATTAAAAAACTGTAAATCTGGTATAATCCTTTGTAAAAGCGGCGTAACAATTGTTAATGCAAAAAAACCATATACAATTGTCGGGATACCTGCTAATAGCTCTAACATCGGCTTTAATATTTTCCGTGCACTATTTGAAGCATATTCGCTTAAAAATACAGCACACGCTAAACCGATAGGAATTGCCACAAACATAGCAATCGCTGTTACAAGGAACGTTCCACATATAAGTGGTAATATACCGAATTTAGGATCTTCAAAAAATGGTAACCATTCTTTCTCCGTCAAAAAGGAGTATAATGATATTTTTTGAAAAAACATGATTGTTTCATTAGAGAGCGTAAAAACAATTCCAAGTGTCGTCACAATAGAAACGCTAGCAATTATTTTTAGTAATAAAGGTACTATTCGATTGATTCGCTGCGTTTTTTTTCTTTGCTTTTTATTTCTTTCAATCAAATGTTGTACAG
Organism: Bacillus sp. FSL K6-1218; assembly: GCF_038006445.1. NCBI lineage: Bacteria > Bacillati > Bacillota > Bacilli > Caryophanales > Bacillaceae > Bacillus > Bacillus sp. FSL K6-1218. The sequence goes on from NZ_JBBOVE010000001.1 coordinate 4,314,966, forward strand.
AAAATGTAATTTGACTTTTGTCATTATGAGCCAAAGATGAAAACCCCTTTCCACCCTGACATTACCTTTTTATTTCTGTTAACATACGCAGCTGTTCATTGTATTTTTCTTTTCGCAATTTTACATAACCGACCTCTTCAGCGAGGTTACCAACATGCTGAATCATAAACTCAACATAGTTTGCTACATTCATTTTATTTCGGATAGATGCATTATTCACATAAGTAAGTAGCGGCCTAGATAACGGCTTATATTTACCTGATTGAATGGTCTCTTTCGTCGGAAATACACCATTTACTTTTATTGCTTTCACCTTATCTCGATTAGCCATATAATAAGCATATCCTACAAAAGCAATGGCATGTTTATCATTCATTACCCCTTGCATAATAACTTGATCGTCTTCAGACAAAGAGACTTTTTTTACAATGCGATGATTTTGTAAGATGACATTTTGAAAATAATCATACGTACCAGAGTCTACGCCTGGTGCATAAAACTTCACTTGTTCACGTGGCCATGTTGAATGAATTTGTGACCATCGCTTCTCTCTTCCATCTTCACTCCACAGTAGACGTAACTCGTCTACTGACATATCGTCTACCCATGTATTGTGCCAATTCACAACAATTGTAAGACCATCGTTAGCAACCTCAAAAGGTGTGAATTGAATAGAGTTTTTCTTCATTTCATTTTTCTCGACTTGTTTCATTACTCTCGAAGCATTATTTATATCTACTTCTCCTTTACTGAAACGATTAAATCCTCCCCCAGTTCCAGAAATACTGATGGAAATTTTCACGTCTGGATGCACCTTTGTATATTCCTCCGCTACTGCTTCTATAATAGGAAAAACCGTTGAGGATCCATCAACTCTCACTTCTCCCGTATCATTTAAAGCAAATGCAGTAGACATTTCAAAACAGAGGAACCATATTGATAGTACGAAAATTTTAATCGGTGTACGCATCCATTTCACGTGTTCTTCCTCCTAGAAGTAACCAGAAATAACAGGATTACAGATATAAGAATACTGCTAAACTATTAATTCGGTTTTAATTGTTTGTAAAAGTTTTGTAAAGTTCCACAAAGATCAACATACGATACAATTTTAATCAGTAGTAGCTATTCATCTTCTCTGATGATTTCCCTATAAAACAGTTATCCCCTATCTCATCATATACAAGTATCATTTATACGGCCGCGTGTTTTTCAGTGTTGTATACTTGTCCACATTTATTACACGATATGCATAAACCATAAAAAAAAGCACACTATCTTTTCAGATAGTGTGCTTTTTTACAAATTTTTTATTCATCATCTTGATCTTTATTTTTATTGTCTTTGTCATCTTTTGGAGTTTCACCATTTACTTCTTTGTTTTTCAAATCAAAGTAAGCGTCCATAATTTCACGACCAATATATCCATTAATACCAGTCTTATCATCATGTACCCATGGAACGACAACAGAGAATGCTACTTCTGGATCTTCAAGTGGCGCATAACCTACTAATGTTAAGTTATATGTTTCCACACGTTCACCGTTTGCCTTTCTACCAATCTCTTTATCTCCGCCATACACAGTTTGCGCGGTACCTGTCTTCCCTGCCGCTTTATATTTTGCACCTGTAAAGTATTTTGTAGCTGTACCACCTGAATCATTATACACTTGTCTAAATCCTTCTTGAACACGTTTAATTTGCGATTCTGGCATATCAACACGATTTAATACTTTCGGTTCCATAGATTGAACAACTTTCCCAACTTCATCTGGTTTCACTGCCGGTTGACGAATTTCTTTTACAACTTGTGGTTGCATACGATATCCGCCATTGGCAATCGTCGAAATATATTGCGCTAATTGAAGCGGTGTATACGTATCATACTGTCCAATTGATAAATCTAGTAAGAAACCTGGTTGACTACTTCTACCCATCTGACCAGCAGATTCATTCGGTAAATCAATTCCTGTTTTTACACCAAGTCCAAACTGTCCGAAATAATAACGCATCGTATCAAATGCTTTTTGAGGTATATCTAACGTACCACCTCTCACATATGGAACATCGGCGATATTCATCGCTGTTTTAAACATATAAACGTTAGAAGACATTTTTAAAGCTGTAAGGTCATTAATGTATCCCATCGTTTTCCAAGACGATTTCGTAGGTGTACCTTTTAATTTAATTGGTTCATCCAATTGCACCGATCCTGGTTGAATCGCACCAGTTTGATATCCTGTAAGTACTGTTGCACCTTTTACAGTTGACCCCATCGGATAAGAACTTGTCATGGTACCTAATGCAAAGTCATTTACTTTCGTTTGACCATCTTCGTTAACTAATTGTTTCCCCGCCATAGATAAAACTTCACCATTTTTTGGATTCATCATTACAACGAATGCGCGATCTAAAAGAGGTTCGCTTCCTTTAAATCTCATTAAATTCTTCGCAAGAATATCTTCCACACGCTTTTGTAATTCCATATCAATTGTTAAGTTCAAGTCATTACCACTTTGTCCTTTTGATACATTAATCGTTTCTAAAATATTACCGTTTTTATCTGTAACATTTCTAACTTCTGCTTTCGTACCGTGCAGGCTATCTTCATACTGTTGTTCAAGATAACTTTTTCCTACTCGGTCATTTCGATTATAATCACGAACAAGATAGTAATCTAGTCTTTCTCTCGGTAAGCCTTCATCAGATGTCGACACCCCACCAAGTACACTTCGGAATAAATCATCGTACGTATATTTTCGATCCCAATCAACATTCGTATCTACACCTGGTAATGCTGCTAGGTTTTCACTAATAATCGAATATTCCTTTTCTGTAGCATCCTTTTTAATAACTTGAGGTGTCATTGCATATCCGCCGTCCATCTTACTTTTAATCGCTAATATTTCTAGATCTTTTGCGGATAATTGATTAATCTCTTCTTCTGTTACACGACTTCGCTGACGCTCGTCTAATTCTTTATCATCAATTTTTTTATCTTTAAACTCTTGACGATCTTTATTCGTAATTTTTTCTTTAGCTTCCTCTTTATGCATAGCAAGCCAATAATCTTTTTTATCGCGATCTGTTAATTTATCTGTCGGTACTTCAATCAAATCTGCTAGCTTTTTCGCTGTTTCTAAGCGATCCTCTGCCGTTGATCCTTTCATTTTTGTAAATGTAATAGTACGAATGGCTGCATTATCTACTACAGGTCGCCCATAACGGTCAAATATTTTCCCACGCGGTACAGGATTACTTATCGTTGAGTTTTCTTTCTTCTCCACTTCATTCTTATATTCTTCACCGCGAACAATTTGTACATATCCGAGCCTTACAATAACCGCGGAGAACATTAAAAACACGCAGAAAAACAGCACGTTTAACCGAAAAGGAACGTGGGTCTTTTTCTTATTTTGCTTCTGCTTCTTGCTCATACAAACCCCCTCTACCAACAGCTATGTAATGTGAAAGGGACACCTTCATACAGGTGTCCTCACTGCTGTTTTACATCTTTTTCTATTCTAGCATAAAACAAACGAGAAGTTAACCTTCTGGTTCAGTTTGATTCTGCGTAGTTCCTTGTGTTACAACACTTGTTTTATCCGCATTTCCCCCATCATATTTGACATTTTTAACTGCAAAATAAATAAGAAAATGTCCAGCACCTAAAATACATAATAAGTAAGGTAAACTTTTTCCAGGTGGAAAGAATAGTACAGCACATAAAAAACTTAAAATGGAACAGATTCTTCCGGCATTTAACCATAACTCCCGGACAACGACATATTCCACACGCCATTCTCTCGCATTTTTAGCTCTACCAATTACGTCATATGTCATTGACCCATATGGAACAAGTAAAATAGGATATGCAACGGCAATACATGCCGCATAAATAAGTAATTTCGTGTATGTAACATTGAAAATAACTAAAAAGACGACAGCATATAAAATAATGCCCCCAAGTAAAATTGCTTTTTTCCGCCACTCTTTCTTTAACATGCGAGCGACCAAGTAATAACATACAAAGGATACAGCAGAGTTCACTAAACTATATTTCCCTAATGCGAACTCACTATTAGTTGCTAAATAAACATATACTGAAATGACAAAAATAAACGTTCCTTCTCTCAATCCTTGGAAAAAATGAGCTCGTGTAATCTTCCCCCAATTTTTATCAACTCTTCGTTCTTTCAATACTTGCACAATTTCATAACGCCCTTCACATTCTCTTTTAGATAAAAAGAAACTTAAGACGACAGCAATTGCAAATAAAACTAATGAAAGAAAGAATATAACAGTATAACCACTCCATTTCTCCATGCGTGAAATTGTGTATCCTGCTGCTATTGGTCCAATCATCCCAGAGAAAGATGTAAGAAGTCCAAGAAATCCATTAAAGAAATCTCTTGTTTCTGGTTCTGTAATTTCAAATGTCAATAAGTTAAAAGCCAACCAGTAAAAACCGTATCCTACTCCTAAAAGAGCCCCCATTAATAAAATATACTGGGAAGCACTTTTTCCAGCCACTAAAACAACGATAAAAAAAATTGCGAGCGTTCCTACTCCTATTCGTAATAAAATCGAGCGATCGATACGTTTCGCTAATTTCCCCCCTACAAGAAATGTGAGAGGCTGTAATACAACGCTGGCCAAATTATACAAGCCAAGATTCACATAATTTTGTGTTTGCTTCCATAAATAAATATTTACAAACGTATTCGATAAAGAAATTGCGAGCGTGTATAAACCTCCTATAAGGAGCAATAACACTAAATCCCGATTCACTTCAACGTCACCAATTATATGTTTCCACTTCATACACAACTCTCCTTTACTTCATGTTCTAGTCTTCCAAAGACAAGCCCAATTATGTAAAAGGAAAGCATAGAAAAAAGCTAGGGGCTCTCCCCTAGCTTTTTCTATATTTATTACGATTATTTTGCTTCTTGGTAACGTTTTTCAGCAGCGTTCCAATCTACAACGTTCCAAAATGCGCCGATGTAGTCTGGACGACGGTTTTGGTAGTTTAAGTAGTAAGCGTGCTCCCAAACATCTAAACCGATAACTGGAGTTTTGCCTTCAGTTAAAGGAGAATCTTGGTTTGGAGTGCTTGTTACTTCTAACTCACCATTGTTTACTACTAACCAAGCCCAACCAGAACCGAAGCGAGTTGCGCCAGCTTTTGCGAATTCTTCTTTGAATGCATCGAAGCTACCGAATTTCGCTTCAATTGCAGTTGCAAGTTCACCTACAGGTTGTCCTCCGCCGTTTGGAGATAGGATTGTCCAGAAGAATGTATGGTTAGCATGTCCGCCACCATTGTTACGTACTGCTGTACGGATCGCTTCTGGTACTTCGTTTAAGTTTGCAACTAATTCTTCTACGCTTTTGTCAGCTAATTCTGCATGACCTTCTAAAGCAGCGTTTAAGTTTGTAATGTACGTGTTGTGATGTTTTGTATGATGGATGTTCATTGTTTCTTTGTCAAAGTGAGGCTCTAAAGCATCATACGCATAAGGTAAATTTGGTAATTCGTGTTTTGCCATTGTTATATTCCTCCCAGTTTATGTATTGCCACTTAAGTGACATACAACTTCATTCTACCCTAATTGCCATAGGGTGCAAACAAATAAATCACATTGTCTTGCTATCATTAAAGTAGCAAAATTCCCACTTCTTTTCAATTAAAATGCTCATATATTCCGTAAAAAAAGCTTCCTTCTACAAGGAAGCTTCCTGCTAACATAATAAACATGCGAAATGGATATGGACCCTGTAGGACTCGAACCTACGACCGGACGGTTATGAGCCGTCTGCTCTAACCAGCTGAGCTAAGGGTCCACAATTATGTATGTAACAACATATCAAATAAAGGAATTCCTATCGGATATGCCCTTTAAGAAAGGTAAGATAAATTTACCATATAGAAAAGAAAAGTGTCAATTGTATTTTTCTTATTTAAAAGAAGAAAGTTAATAAAAAGAAATTTAGTTATCTCCACTATATGTAAATATAATATATCTTGAGATTCTCTAGATTCCTACGTTACAATGATTTTATACATACATAAAGGAAGTGAATCTATGTCCATATTTACCCAATTCGTAAAAAGCATATACTCGCCTAAAGATATGGCGCTATTCCGTTTTCAAAAAATCGGTAAAACCATTTTGTATATTATGCTACTTTGCTTAATTACTACTATTCCAAGAACTTTTTTGTACGGTAGTTTTATCCAAGATGGTGTAGGCATGGTAAATCAAGTCATCGATAAAGATTTACCTGACTTTAAGATTGAAAATGGCGAACTAAAAGCCGATATTGATCAACCTATTGAAAAAGAAGACGGAAATGCACTTTTCGTATTTGATCCAAATTCAACAGACCTAGAAAAATATCAAAATAAAACAGGTTTATTTGTTTTAAAAGATAAAGTAGTCTCTATGGGAAATGGTCAAACACAAACGTATTCTTATAACGATTTGTTAGGTGCATCTCTTGAGAAAAAAGATCTACAAGAATTTATTTCTTTATTCGATAATATTTATCCAATTTTATTATTCGTTATCGGATTCTTAGTGTACCTATTCCAATTATTCATCACTTTTGTAGGCGTGACTTTACTTGCGTTCATCGGTTCTGCTATGAGCGGTCAACGTAAACTATCCTATAAACAAGTTTGGACACTAACTGCATACAGCTACACAATCCCAACCATTTTCTTCATGATTATGGATTTATTCAAAATCGTCGTACCTGGGGCAACGTTCATTTATATTGCAGTTGTTTTAATCGTTCTGTACTTAACGATTAAAGAAGTTCCAAAACCGAAAGAAAAATAAGAACGAAAAAAATGCCTAAATAGGCATTTTTTTTTTGGACAAGCATATATTCCTAGCAAAGGAGTGAAGAATATGAAGAGGTTAGGTATATTCCTATTCGTGCTTGTTCTCGGTTATGTATTTTATTACGATATAAAAATCGGTACTTTACCGATGTTAAGTTCATATAAAAAAACAACCGCTGCCCAAACGATTAAAAAAGAGAACGCAGACAACCAACAAAATAAAGAGAACAAAACAGAAAAAGAAACGGATGTATCTTATAAAACAATTGAAGTAAAAACTGGTGAGACAGTTCTTTCTATTACAGAACAAATTAACAAGAAAAAAATTCCTTCTATAGAAAAAGTCATTGACGACTTTAAACTATTAAACAAAAGTACATCTGCTACAAAAATACAAATTGGAAAGTCTTATAAATTCCCGTTATATCAATAAGCTATCACTTAATCCTTGTCAATTACATAAAGGCGCTGATACAATAGTAAAAGTGAAACCGAGCACTTCGGTTTCTATAGCCCTATATCACGTATACTATCATTGATATGAGGGACTAAATAAGAAACTTCTTTTATAAGGAGAGCGATCTATTCGTGAATGAAATGACTCATCGTACAAAAACACGTCCAGTTAAAGTCGGTAATTTAACAATCGGCGGTAATAATGAATTAATTATACAAAGTATGACAACAACAAAAACACATGATGTTGAAGCAACAGTTGCTGAAATCAAGCGTTTAGAAGAAGCCGGCTGTCAAGTCGTCCGCGTTGCCGTTCCAGATGAACGCGCAGCAGATGCTATTGCTGATATAAAAAAACAAATCAACATTCCACTTGTTGCTGATATTCATTTTGATTATCGCCTTGCTTTAAAAGCAATTGAAGGTGGCATCGATAAAGTACGTATCAATCCAGGTAATATTGGTCGTCGCCATAAAGTAGAAGCTGTTGTAAATGCAGCAAAAGAACGCGGTATTCCAATCCGTATTGGTGTAAACGCTGGTTCATTAGAGCGTCACATTTTAGAAAAGTACGGGTACCCAACTGCAGATGGTATGGTTGAGAGCGCGCTACATCATATTAAAATTTTAGAGGACTTAGATTTCCACGATATTATCGTATCTATGAAAGCCTCTGATGTTAACTTAGCAATCGAAGCATACGAGAAAGCTGCTCGTGCTTTTGATTATCCATTACATTTAGGTATTACAGAGTCTGGAACATTGTTTGCCGGAACTGTAAAAAGTGCCGCTGGTCTTGGAGCAATCTTAAATAAAGGCATCGGAAATACACTACGTATTTCATTAAGTGCTGATCCAGTTGAAGAAGTAAAAGTTGCTCGTGAACTATTAAAATCATTCGGTCTTGCGTCTAACGCAGCAACACTTATCTCTTGTCCAACTTGTGGTCGTATTGAAATCGATTTAATTAGCATTGCTAACGAAGTGGAAGAATACATCTCTACACTTCAAGTACCAATTAAAGTTGCAGTACTTGGTTGCGCTGTAAATGGCCCTGGTGAAGCTCGTGAAGCTGATATCGGTATTGCCGGTGCACGTGGAGAGGGATTATTATTCCGTAAAGGGCAAGTCGTTCGTAAAGTACCAGAAGAAACAATGGTAGAAGAACTGAAAAAAGAAATCGACGTAATTGCTGCTGAAATGGCTGCTGAACGAGAAAAAGAAAAAGAGACACAAGAACAATAAAAAGAAGGTTGCCACAATATTTGTGAGCAACCTTCTTTTCTACGTAAAAAAGCTCGTCAGTTATATAACCGACGAGCTTTTACTTTGCACATTTTGGACAACGGCCATATATTTCAAACTTATGACCCGTTACTTCATAACCAGTAAAATCTTTATTCATAAAATCCATTGGACAGGAAGTAATCTCTTTCGTCCCCCCACAATCCAAACAAATAAAATGATGATGATGTTCCATAATAGAACAAGTAAAACGAAAATGTTTTTCACCATTTAATTCCGTTTGTTCTAAAACACCAATCTCAGCAAAAACTGTTAAGTTACGATAAATCGTATCAAAACTAAGCCCTGGATAGTCGTCTTTCATATGCTCTAAAACGTCTTTCGCAGTTAAATAACGATTATGTGCTGCAAATAATCTGAGCATCTCTTCTCTTTTTCCAGTATGTTTGTATCCTTTTTCTTTCATTAGGCGTAAAGCTTCTGTTAGATTCATACCTATCCCTACTTTATGCAGTTTTTTTCTTCTTCCATAAAATCGCACCGATTAAAATAAGAACTGCTATCATAACAATTGTACCACCTGGTGCTAGATCAAGTTGATACGAAGCAAACATTCCACCAATAACTGCAATTTCACCAAATAAAATGGAAAAGAAAATTGTTTGTTTAAATCCTTTAGCAATACGAATACTCGCTGCAACTGGCAACGTCATTAATGATGATACGAGAAGAACCCCTACTACACGCATTGATACTGCAATGACAAGAGCAACTAATATAATGAAAATAAAGTGAATCCATTTCGCTCTTAAACCAGTTGATACTGCGTATTCCTCATCAAATGATAGTAGAAACAGCTCTTTATATAATAAAATAATTGTCGCAACAACAACAATTGCTACAATCCCAATAATAATTAAATCCGTACTTGTTACAGCACTAACACTACCAAATAAATAACTAAATAAGTCTGTGTTAAATCCATTTGCAAGTGAAATGAAAATAACTCCAACTCCCATCCCTGCCGAAAGGATAATCGGAATTGCTAATTCTTGATAGTGCTTATATACAGTTCTTAACTTTTCGATTAGTAGCGCTCCACCAATTGAAAAAATCATCCCCATATATAAGGGGTTTAAAAATCCACCTGTAAAAATGGTTTTTTCAAGTAATAAACTTGCTGCAATACCTGATAACGTCACGTGACTTAATGCATCCGCAATAAGAGATAAACGACGAATAACAACAAACACACCAATTAGCGGTGCAACAAGTCCAATTAAAATACCTGCGTATAAAGAATTACGTAAAAAGTCATATTGTAAAAAATCTTGTATCATTATATCCTCCCGTGATGCTCATGTTCGTGTTCTAAACGATGAACATGATGTCCATATAAGACGGACATTTCTGCATCTTCTAACTCTCGGAACTTCTCTACATTTCCATGGAAATGTAGATGTTGGTTTAGGCATGCAACATGTGTTACTTTTTCGGTAACAGCTCCCATATCATGAGTAACAAGAATTAATGTGATTCCCAACCTTTTGTTTAAATCCTCTAATATTTCGTAAAAACTTTCCACATTTTTTACATCGATTCCAACAGTAGGCTCGTCTAAAATAAGCAATTCAGGATCACTAACAAGCGCACGAGCAATAAATACACGCTGTTGCTGTCCACCAGAAAGCTCTCCAATGTTACGACCTTGAAACTCACTCATCCCTACATCAGCAATTGCTTTTTCTACCTTTTTCTTATCTTCTTTTGTGAAAAATCGAAAAAGCCCTTTTTTCGAAACAAGTCCCATTGACACAACTTCAGAAACAGTTGCTGGAAAACCAGAATTGAAACTATTTGCCTTTTGGGATACATAACCAACTTTGTTCCATTCCTTAAACTTCTTACTATCAACGCCAAACACGCGAATGCTTCCTTCTTTTGGCTTTAAAACGCCTAATAAACACTTAAGTAAAGTTGATTTACCTGAACCATTCGGTCCCACTAAACCTAAAAAAGCTCCCTTCGGAACTTGCAAATTAATATTTTCTAACACATTCCGATCTTCGTATCGGAATGTTAAACCTTCAATCTCTAATATATTATTCATAGCATCTCACCTATTTTAATTCAGAATGATTCCGATTTATATCTATTTGAATTATAGTACAGCTTATTATAGTTGTAAACCAATCTGCCTAAAATATATCTATTTTTTCAAGAAACCTTACTATTATAACAAAAAGCAGAGAAAAATTCTCTGCTTCGAAAAATATTCCTATAAATTTTTAGTGAATAGCCGATTTAAACTTACCACCATTTGTCTCTTGCGTGTTCATAATCGTAACAAACGCATTTTCATCAATTTCATGCACAATTGATTTTAACTTCGTCACTTCTAGACGCGTTACAACTGCATAAATAACTTCTTTTTCTTTATCCGTGTAACCACCTTTTGCTACCAGCTTTGTAGTTCCACGGCCAAGACGATGCAAAATCGCGTTTGATACTTCCTCATATTGATCAGATACAATTAAAACCGCCTTCGTTTCATCTAGCCCTTGAATTACTGTATCGATCGTTTTAAATGCGATATAGTACGTCATAACAGAATACATCGCTTGTTCCACACCAAACACAAATGCTGCCCATGCAAAAATAAATAAGTTCACAAACATTACGAATTCACCAACAGAGAACGGTAATTTCTTCGTTAATAAAATCCCCATAATTTCAGTTCCATCTAACGACCCACCATGACGAATTACAAGTCCTACACCAAGACCTAAAATAAGCCCACCAAACACTGTCGCTAAAATAGGTTCTGTTGTAAATGGTGGCACCGCATGTAACGTTGACTCAATGAAAGCTAACGCTACAATACCAAATGTCGAAGATAACATAAATGTTTTTCCAATTTGCTTATAACCCGAATACATAAATGGGATATTGAGAACAACGACTAAAGTAGAAAAACTTAACCACCAAATGTTAGGAGTAAGATAATCTAATATAAGAGAAATACCAATAATTCCACCATCAATAATTTTATTTGGCATTAAAAATAGTTCAATCGCTACCGCCGCGCATGCTGCTCCAAAAATAATCATAACTAAACGATAAATGAGATGAATAACACTTTCTTTTCGATGTTGCTTTTGCTCCATAGGTCCTCCCTTTACTCTTTTTCTGTAGTTTTGTCCTTATATTATAACATACGCTTCTTTTCCTCATGAAAAAAGAAACTCCATACGAATATGTACAAGCTATATGCTCATATATTTCGATAGAAGAACGCGTGAAGGAGGATAACAAGATGAACCTCATAAAACAAATTGTTAATAAAAAATTAAATCATATTTCTACAAAAGAGTTATTAAAATATAGCAAAGAATATGAAGTTTCTATTACGACTGCACAAGCTGACCAAATCGTTTTACTTATGAAAGGTAAAAATATTAATATTTACGATAACAACGAGCGACTAGAGCTCTTAAAACAGATTGCAAAAGTAACCTCTCCTGCCACTGCCCAACAAGTAAATACATTATTTCAGCAATTACTAAAATAAGGAGGGGAAATCCCCTCCTTATTGCGCTTTAATTTTTTCAAGAAGCCCTTCATCAAAAGTACCGTTTTTCAGCATTTCGATTTCCAATTTGTATGGTGGCTTCTTATCTTTTTTATCTTCCCCTACATACGGTGTTTCAAGAATTTTTGGTACATGCATTAACTGTGGATGATGTACAATATGATGCAACGCTTTATACCCAATATGACCAAATCCGATGTTTTCATGACGGTCTTTTCCTGCTCCGCATACATTTTTACTATCATTAATATGAAGTACTTGTAAACGATCTATACCAACGATCTTATCAAATTCGTTTAATACACCGTCAAAGTCATTTACAATATCATATCCTGCATCGTGCGTATGACACGTATCAAAGCATACAGATAGCTTTTCATTATATTTTACGCCATCAATGATCTTTGCAATTTCTTCAAAGCTACGACCACATTCTGTTCCTTTTCCTGCCATCGTCTCTAAGGCAATGTTAACCGTCTGTTCTGGCGTTAGTACTTCATTAAGCCCTTTAATAATTTGTTGAATACCAGCATCTGCTCCAGCACCAACGTGCGCTCCTGGGTGAAGAACAATTTGTTTCGCTACACCTAATGCCGATGTTCTTTCAATTTCCATACGAAGGAAGTCTACACCTAATTGGAATGTTTCTGGCTTTGTCGTATTCCCAACATTAATAATATACGGTGCATGGACGATAATCTCCTCAATTCCATTCAGCTCCATATGTTTTCTTCCTGCTTCTATGTTCAATTCTTCAATTGGTTTTCTTCGTGTATTTTGCGGTGCACCTGTATAAATCATAAACGTCGTTGCACCATATGAAACAGCCTCTTCACTTGCTGCTAATAACATTTTCTTACCACTCATGGAAACATGAGATCCAATCTTTAACATACAATCACCTCTTCAATATACAATAGATATAATGATAGCATAATTTGTAGAAATATGTAGTGAATTGTTTGTTCACAAAAGACGCACTACACAAATTTATTTGACTATTTAAACAGACTATACTCTTCATTTAAATTAGCGGGATTAAAAAAAGATAAGGGAAACCCCTTATCTTTTTTTATTGCTATATTTTCTCTTCACTTTGTCACGTTCTGTTGCAAGTTTACGTTTATAGTTTGGTTTTACTTTTTTCGGTTTTTTAATAACTTTCGTTGCCATAACATCAAGTTCGTCATTTGGTTTTTTACGGCTCTTACGACGACGACGCTCACCTAAATCCGCCCACTCATCTCCACGTAAATCTACATGTTTAAACTCGATATGACGTTGTTTTTCTAAGCTATCTAACGCTTCTTCGTTTGCTGGATCATAAATCGTCACTGCAATACCAGAATGCCCCGCACGTGCTGTTCTTCCAACGCGGTGAACGAAGAAATCTAAATCTGATGGTAGCTCATAGTTAATAACATGGCTAATCCCTTCAATATCAATACCACGTGCTGCTAAATCAGTCGCAACAATATATTGGAATTCAAGGTCACGAATTTGTTTCATCATTTTTTTACGATCACGTGGTGATAAATCCCCGTGAATTCGTCCAACTTTTAAGCCGCGTTCCATTAATCCATCAGCAACTTGATCTGCCATCTTTTTCGTATTCGTGAAAACAACTGCTAAATACGGTTTAAATTGAAGTAGCATTTTATTCACTAAATCAATTTTATTACGATGTTTAGAAGGCACTAAATAGTGTTCAATGTTTCCAGCTGCAACTTGTTTTGGATTGATATGAATATGCTCTGGATTCTCCATATATTTCTTCAGAAACGGTTTTAGTTTTTGAGGAATTGTTGCAGAGAAAACTAGCATTTGCAAGTTTTTAGGCATACGTGCTGCAATTTTATCTACATCATGAATAAATCCCATATCAAGCATTAAGTCTGCTTCATCGACAATAATCGTATTTGCTTTATGAACAAATAATGCTTGTTCTTCAACTAAGTCTTTAATACGCCCTGGTGTCCCAACTACGATATGAGGTTGTTTTTTCAATTTTTCAATTGAACGTTGTTTATCAGTTCCACCAATTAAACAACGCGCTGTAATCATTTGATCTTCCGCACAGAATTTTGTTAATTTCACAATCTCTTCGTAAATTTGTTGTGCTAACTCACGAGTAGGTGCTGTAATAACAAGTTGTACTTCTTCACGGCTTGCATTAATTCTGTTTAATGTAGGAAGTAAGTATGCATGTGTTTTCCCAGAACCTGTTTGGGATTGCCCAATTACACTTACACCTTTTTTCACGACCGGGAAAATTTTCTGCTGAATTCCTGTCGGCTCTGTAAAGCGTAGTTCACGAACTGCATCTATTAAAAATGGTTTAAAATCATACTGTGTAAAAGTTTTTTGCGTCATAAGTTACACCTTCTTTCTAAAATTTCTACTGCGCGCACAAATCAGTCAAGTCTACATTATATCGAAATCTACAAGTAAAATCCATCTTTAGTTTAGGTTTTCACTTCAAAAACTAACCTTCTTCCCTTTTATTGCATATTGTATGTGTATATACCTAACTGAAGAAAGGAGGATTTCTCACATGTTTCCGAAATCCCCTACAAGGCAAATGTATCCGAATCAAGGACAACAACCTTATACACCATATCCCATTCCACAACTACCACCAATGGCGCAAAAAAAGAAAGGTTTTCTTGCTAAGCTTTTTAAAAAACACGATCCAACCGAGCCTTTTATGCAAATGGTTCCGCCTTACCGACAAATGGAAGGCCCGCCGATGATGCATCAGCAACCACCGCCGCAGCAATATCAACAGCAATACCAGCAACAATATCCTCAGCAACATCCACAATATCAACCATACATGCAGCAACATCCTGAGCAAATGATACCGCCTCAAATGTATGAATCAAATGAAACGCGCGGCGGGGCAGCAACTACAGCTACAGCAAGCAGTGGCATCGGCAGTTTTTTTTCGAATTTAATTTCGAATCCAACTAATATGATAAATAACATCGAAAAAGTATCCCAAGTCGTTCAATCTGTAGGTCCTGTCGTCGAACAGTACGGTCCTATTATGCGTAGTCTACCAAGCATTGTTAAAATCCTCACCTCTGGAAAAAGTACGGAAGAAAATCAAACGGAAAATGTAACAGAGCCAGTTGAGGTAGAAAGTCCGCCTCCTACACCTCAAAAAAAGAAACGAAAACGAAAGAAAATAGTGATTGAACCTGTAATAGAAAAAGAGTTACCGAAAGAACCAGTTCAACAAACAGCAACAAAACCAAAACTATATGTGTAACAATCCTTTGTTTTCTATCCACTCCTCCTTTATAATGTAAAAGACTATGCACAAAAGTATCCCTTGTTTAGAAGGAGAGGATTACTCATATGAAAATTGTTAAAATTTCCCCTCGTGGTTATTGCTACGGTGTTGTCGATGCAATGGTAATTGCACGTAACGCCGCATTAGATAAATCATTGCCGAGACCCATTTATATTTTAGGTATGATTGTTCACAATAAACATGTTACAGACGCTTTTGAAGAAGATGGAATCATCACATTAGACGGTCCAAGTCGCTTAGAAATTTTAGATAAAATTGATTCTGGTACTGTTATTTTCACTGCACACGGTGTTTCTCCAGAAGTTAAACAACGCGCAAAAGAAAAAGGTTTAACAACAATCGATGCCACTTGTCCAGATGTTACCAAGACGCATGACCTTATCGAAGCTAAGAAAGCGGAAGGGTATCATGTCATTTATATCGGTAAAAAAAATCATCCAGAGCCAGAAGGCGCAGTCGGTATTGCACCTGACATTGTTCACCTTATCGAAAGAGCCGATGATTTAAAAACATTAGAAATCCCAACAGATAAAATTTTAGTAACGAATCAAACAACGATGAGTCAATGGGATGTTCAACATTTAATGGAGGACATTCAAAAAAAATTCCCAACAGCAGAATTCCATAAAGAAATTTGTTTAGCAACTCAAGTTCGCCAAGAAGCTGTCGCTAAACAAGCTGATGTTGCAGACTTAACAATTGTTGTTGGTGATCCGAAAAGTAACAATTCAAATCGCTTAGCACAAGTATCACAAGAAATCGCAGGTACAAAAGCATATCGAGTTGCTGATGTAAGCGAAATTCAATTAGAGTGGCTACAAGGTGTAGAAAACGTAGCTGTTACAGCAGGTGCTTCTACTCCAACTCCAATTACAAAAGAAGTTATCGCTTTCTTAGATCAATATGACCCAATGAATCCCGCTACATGGGAGAGAGTTCGAAAAGTACCGTTACAAAAAATATTACCTCGTGTAAAAGTGAAAAAAGAACAATAATAAAAACCGTTGCCTATATGAGCAACGGTTTTTATTTTTCTTATACAAATGTAAATGGATCTGTATGTAATTGCGAAGCATGAATGTGTACATTGAGTTTCTTTGCATCCACTTTTTCTTGTAATTGCTTTTGCACACCTTGCTTCATTACTTTTTCAACGTTATGTCCTGGGTCAACTATATTTAAACCGAGCATCATCGCATCATGAGCAACATGATAATACATGTCACCTGTTACATATACATCCGCTCCTTTAAATTTAGCTTGATTGATGTATTTGTTACCATCACCACCAAGTACAGCTACTTTACGCACTTTATCATCTAATTTCCCAACAACTCGTGCACCCTTTACATCTAATGATTGCTTTACATGTTCTGCAAACTGTCCAAGTGTCATTTCTTCTTTTAAGTATCCTATTTTCCCAAGCCCTAATGTTTCGCCTTTGTTATCAAGTGGATACACATCATACGCTACTTCTTCATATGGATGTGCCGTTACCATCGCTTTAATCACTTTTCGTTGTAGTGAAACTGGAATAATCGTTTCGATTCGCACTTCTTCTACGCGCTCTAACTGTCCAGTTTCCCCTACATAAGGATTTGTCCCCTCTTGAGGTACAAACGTACCTGTACCCTCGCTACTAAACGTACAGTGGCTATAATTGCCGATATGACCAGCACCTGCGTCTCCTAATGCTTTTCGTACTTCTTCTGCATGAGTTACTGGCACAAACACAACAACTTTTTTCATTTCTTCTGCATATGTCGGTGCCAAAACTTCTGTATTTTGCAACCCCAACGCCTCAGCAAGTAAATCATTTACCCCGCCCTTGGCAACATCCACATTTGTATGCGCTGCATAAATGGCAATATCATTTTTAATACACGTTTCAATAATTCTTCCGTACGCTTTATCTGTATGAATCGCTTTTAACGGATTAAAAATTAAAGGATGATGCGCGATAATGACATTCGCTCCTAATTGAATCGCTTCCTCCACAACTTCCTTCGTTACATCTAACGCAATCAATACGTGTTGTACAGATTTATTAAGCGCTCCAATCTGCAGACCAATTTTATCTCCTTCCATCGCCAAATGCTTCGGATACATACTTTCAAATAAAGAAATAATTTCATGGCCGTTTGGAATTTTACTCATGATAAAATCTCCCCTATCATTTTCATTTTCGCTTCTACTTCTGCACGTTTCGCTTTTGTTTCTTCAGAATTAGCCGCACGTTCTAACTGTTTTAAAATATTTTGGAAGTTTTTCAATTCCCCTTCCCATTTCTCACCAAAAGCTTCATTTTTCTCTTTTATTAGAAATGGCCCCATAAACAATCCCGCTTGTTTATTTTCCGAGTAAGGTGCTTCGACATTTCCTCGCTCTCCTACTAAAATCTCGTAAATTTTCCCATCTTCTTTTACGATTTTTTCATGGATAAGCTCCCAACCATTTTCAACAAACCATTCACGAATATGATGTGCTGCAATATTCGGCTGTAAAATTAAACGTGTTACACCTTCTAATTTTTCTTTACCACTTTCTAAAATGTCACGAATTAACGCTCCGCCCATTCCAGCAACCGTAATAACATCTACTTCTCCTGGCGCGATAACAGCTAATCCATTCCCTTTACGTACATCTACTTTATCTTGTAAGCCACTTTCAGCTACAGTTGCTTGTGCAGAACGAAATGGTCCATCTACAACTTCACCTGCAACTGCTTTTGTAGCAATATTATTTATAATTGTATAACACGGTAAATACGCATGATCCGATCCAATATCAGCAACTGTAGATCCTACTGGTATTTCACGCACAACTTCTTCTAATCGTTTTGAAAGCTTTACTTCATTCATGTATTTCCATTACTCCTTCTCTTGTCAGTCTGTCTCCATGATAATGAATTTATAGTAGTTGTTGCAAGCCCATAACAACAATTCACTTCTCTATCATTCATCGTATTTTAGAAAATATAGAAAAACAAGCCCTTTGCATAAGCAAAAGACTTGTCATACGGAACTTTATTTTTTCTTCGATAACCAATCAGCTACTTTAGTGGCTTGATCAGCTGGAACTATATTGGCAGGCATATTGCCCTTTCCTTTGGAAAGAATTTCTTTAATTTCATCCTTTGAAAGTTTCCCACCAATTTTTTGTAAGTTAGGTCCTACTGCCCCTTGTAACTGATCACCGTGGCAGCTCGTACAGCTTTGCTTCACAATATCCTCTGGTTTTGATGCTGTTTGTGCTGGCTTCCCGCCATTTTTTGCATCAGCTAACTCTTTAGATTTATTTAGCCCCTGAAATGAAAATACAAACATAACGATAATACCTAATGCTGCAATAAGAGCGAACGGAATCAGCGGATTACGTTTCATATCTCTTCTCCCCCCTCTATACCCCTAAATAGTTAGATGATTCAGTCATTTCCATTGTACTTGAAAACGCTCTATCAGAAAAGAGTAAACTACTACTTGTTAAAAATATTCCATAAATTCAGTTTATTGTTTTTTATTGTCATATAGCTTATTATTTCGATAATTATTAACGTTTCTCATCATATTTTTCGCTTTTCTACATATATTTTTGTATAGAATAAACAAAATTAATCGAAAAATCGAAAAATGAGCATTTGCAAATCAAAAGACAATTCTGTAAAATAAATTACAAGAAATTGTAATCGTTGCCGATAGCTAAATTTTAACAAAAATTAACAAAATAAAAAAGTTTACTTCACAAAGGTGAAGTAAACTTAAAAAATAACCTATTCTAAGAAATCCTTAAGACGCTTACTACGACTTGGATGTCTTAATTTGCGAAGTGCTTTTGCTTCAATTTGACGGATACGCTCTCTCGTTACGCCGAATACTTTCCCAACTTCTTCAAGCGTACGAGTTCGTCCATCATCTAAACCGAAACGAAGACGCAGAACATTTTCTTCACGATCTGTTAGTGTATCTAACACATCTTCTAATTGTTCTTTTAGCAATTCATAGGCTGCATGGTCCGCAGGCGATGTTGCTTCTTGGTCTTCAATAAAGTCACCTAAATGGGAGTCATCTTCTTCACCAATTGGTGTTTCAAGAGAAACTGGCTCCTGTGCAATTTTTAAGATTTCACGTACTTTTTCTGGAGCAAGATCCATTTCTTCACCAATCTCTTCAGGAGACGGTTCGCGACCTAAATCTTGTAATAATTGACGTTGTACACGAATTAACTTATTAATCGTTTCAACCATATGAACTGGAATACGAATTGTTCGCGCTTGGTCTGCAATGGCACGTGTAATAGCTTGGCGAATCCACCAAGTTGCATACGTACTAAATTTGAAACCTTTACGATAATCGAACTTTTCAACAGCTTTAATTAGACCCATATTACCTTCTTGAATTAAGTCTAAGAAAAGCATACCACGGCCTACGTAGCGCTTTGCAATACTTACTACAAGACGTAAGTTTGCTTCTGCAAGACGACGTTTCGCTTCTTCATCGCCTTCTTCAATACGCGTTGCAAGTCGAATTTCTTCTTCTGCAGATAGTAAGTCTACACGACCAATTTCTTTTAAATACATACGAACAGGATCGTTGATTTTAACCCCAGGTGGTACACTTAAATCATTGAGGTCAAACTCTTCTTCTGTCTTTGTAATTTGGCGATTATTAGGGCCTTCTTCGTTGTCATTATCACCAACTAAGTCAATGCCTTGTTCACCTAAATATTCATAGTATTCATCCATTTGATCGGATTCAATTTCAAATCCATTCATGCGTTCTGCAATCTCTTCATATGTAAGAACGCCACGTTTTTTTCCGAGCTCAGTGAGTTGTTCTTTCACTTGCTCAAGGGTCATTTCAGTTTCAATTTGTTTAGAACGAGCTGGTTTGTCAGCCATCTGTTCCCCTCCTTACGCGAGATACAAACATTCATTATACTAAAACTTTATCAAAAAAGCTATTTTCTCGCTTTTTGATTTTGTAAATATGCTACATAATATTTAGCAGCCTCTACAGGATCTGTTTTTTCCATTTGTTTCACTTTAAAGATGATCTCCATCTTTTCAAGTTTTTCCTGATGCCGTCTAAGCGTCTCCAAATGGCCTTGCAACACTTCTTCTGTGTATTCTGGATTAATAAATTCATCCGTCGAAATATCAGTGATAATATTTTTCAACTTTTCATCAGAGAGCCAACTTAAAAATGTTCCGACTGAAGGTTCATTTCCCTTTTCATAATATGCGTATAGTTCATATAAAATCCCTTTATGTTCTTCTGTATGAAAATCTTCTATATGGGATTCCATACGAACAGCTACTTCTGCACTTTGCAACATATGGTAAATAATTTCTCTTTCCGCTCTTTCAAAACCTGTTAACTTCGGTTTTGTTTGAACGACTTGAGACGGTTTAGCAACCTGCTTTATTTGTTTTTGCTGTACCTTTTGTTCTTTGCGATATTGGTGCAATTGATTCAAAAGTGTTTCCATTGAATACGAAAATTCTTGCGATAATGACTTCAAATATGACTCTGCCTGCATCGCATCTTGTAACAACGATAACTCTTTTAAAACACTTTTCACATATTCTTCTTTGCCAGACTCATCTTGCAAATTTTTCCCTAAACGCAAATAATTTATTTTAAAACCAACAAAACTCACACTTGATTTCACAAGATTTTCAAAAGCGGTAGTCCCATATTGTTGCACATATTCATCAGGATCAAGCTTATCTGGCAAGGATGTGACTTTCACTTGGCAACCAACTTTTAGCAATAATTGCCCTGCTTTCATCGTCGCTTCTCGCCCTGCTTTATCACCATCATAGCAAAGAACAACAGTTTCAACGTTACGTCGCAGAAGTTTTGCTTGTTCTTCAGTTAAAGCCGTTCCCATTGTCGCAACGGCTTCTTCCACGCCACTTTTTACCGCAGCTAGTACATCGGCATATCCTTCAAAAAGAACCACTTGCCCACGCTTTCTAATAAACGGTCTTGCTTGGTGGAAGTTATACAACAATTTACTTTTGTGAAAAATTGGCGTTTCCGGGCTATTTAAATATTTTGGAGTGTCATCTCCTAACGCCCTTCCACTAAACGCTATCACCTTACCTTGTAACGTATAGATCGGGAACATAACTCTTCCACGGAAGCGATCGTAATGACTACCATCCTTCTCACTTCTTATTAGAAGGCCAGCTTGTTCCATACTAGACAGCGATAAACCTCTTTTTTGTAAAATTTTCGTCGCTGCATCCCAAGCAGGTGATGCATAACCAATTTCAAACTTCTCAATCATCTCTTTCGTAATACCACGGTTTAATAAATATGAAAGTGCTTCATTTCCCTCTTCCGTATTTACTAATAAATGATGATAATACTTTTTCAATAATTCATGAGCTTGTTGCATGATGACAGTGTCATCAGATATGTCTTCTTGTTGTCCTTGCCCTGATGTGTACTCTGCAACCGCAATTCCATTTCTTTCGCCTAGCTTTTGAACAGCCTCGGTAAAAGCCAGTCCTTCCATTTTCATTAGAAATGAAAATACATTTCCACCTTCTCCACATCCGAAGCAATGAAAAATTTGCTTATCAGATGAAACAGAGAATGAAGGAGAATTCTCACCATGAAATGGACAAAGGCCGAAATAGTTACGCCCCTGTTTTCTAAGTTGAACGTATTCACCAATGACTTCTACAATATCGGATGATGTCCGAATCTGTTCAACAACTTCTTCGGGAATTCTGTTCCCCATAACTCCATCTCCGTGTCGTATTTTGTATTCGATATAAATTAAAAAATTCCTTTATAATTCGACAATATTTTTCTAAACTTGTTAGAAAGTGTTGCCGATTACATTGTATAAACGATTTTGAACCTTTCCTATAGGTCCTTTATCTGCATAAATCGCATATACATACTTGCTATATAAAATTGTATACATTTGCTCATCTGTTACAAATGTACCTCTTAGAAACAATACATATACACCTTTTTACAAGAAGAGTAGCAAGCCACATATACTGTTTGATCTTGAGATCTGTAGCTTTTTCATGGTGATCCATATAACAATCAACTCCATTTTGTTCAGTATCTACAAAGATCCAATTTCCTTGCTATTTCCTTAAAGGATGAGCATATGATGCGACAAACAAAATTCCGACATGAAATTCCGCTCCAACTTGCACAATTTCAGTCTTCACGGGACATGCATCTATACCAACTAATATGTTGTTGATGTTTTGCATATTTCTGTATTCTACATCCCTTCTGTGAATCCTTCCATAATGTGCGTTTTCTTGTATAGATTTTGTCGATTTAACGTAATTACATGTCTTTTTCGTAAATCCTATCCCTAGTTTATTCTGAAAAATTAAAGTCTAAACGTAAAATATAGGTTTTTATCACAATTTTTTATTATAATATATTTTCTTCAACTACGCTACATATCCCTTTATTTTTTCATCTTACATTTCAGGATGACAAACTTACACCTTGAATATACTAAAAGACAAAGGAGTATAAGTATAACCATTACACTACAATCTATTACAAAATCTATAGGTATCATATTTCACACGAGCGAAAAAAGCACATTCACCTTTGGTAAATGTGCTAAAACATTTTTTGGTTTTGCACTGCATTCACAATAATATTTGCTGTTTCTTCAATCGCTTTATTCGATACATCGATTACTTGGCAATTTATTTTACTAATTACTTCCTCAAAGTGATCAATTTCTTCTTGAATACGATTAATATTTGCATATGTTGCTCCATCACTTAATCCAAGTGATTTTAATCGTTCTTTTCGAATATGATTTAACTTATCTGGTGTAATTTTCAAACCGAAACATTTTTCTTTTGCCACTTGATATAGTTCTTCAGGTGGGTCAACTTCTGGTACGAGTGGTACATTCGCAACTTTCAAGCGTTTGTTATGAGCTAAATATTGAGAAAGTGGTGTTTTTGATGTAC
Organism: Bacillus sp. FSL K6-1218; assembly: GCF_038006445.1. Lineage (NCBI taxonomy): Bacteria > Bacillati > Bacillota > Bacilli > Caryophanales > Bacillaceae > Bacillus > Bacillus sp. FSL K6-1218. The sequence goes on from NZ_JBBOVE010000001.1 coordinate 4,338,406, forward strand.
GCGAAACACCAATCAACACGATATCTGCTTTTAAAATACCTCGTGCATCTCTGCCGTCATCATACTTCACAGCAAACTCAATCGCTTCAATTTTTTTAAAGTATTCTTCATCTAACCTACGGACAACACCTGGCTCATACCTCGGCACTTGCCCCGTAATTTCTTCAATTTGATCAATAAGAGGGCCGATAATATCGTATGCCTCTACCCCTTCTCTTGCAGCCTCTGTTACTAAATACTGGCGCATATCAGGCTTAACTAACGTAAAACATATAAGTGCTTGATTACTCTTAGCAATCGAAATCACTTCTTTTAATGTCCCTGTATCTTCTACATACGGTACACGTCTAATATCAGGAGCAAACGGGAATTGCCCCATTGCTGCTCGAACAACCAAATCAGCCGTTTCCCCTACAGAGTCAGATACGACATATACGATTTTATTATCCATTACATTACCTCACTTTAAACAAATTACACTTATTCGTTATTTACTAAATTTACAAACGCACGTGTAATATTTGTTTTTGTAATTCGCCCAATCACTTCTAAACCTTGTTTCGTATCTTTTACAACTGGCATTGCATCAATCTGTCTTTCTATTAATTCCATCGCAATATCATATAAAGAATCCTCTCTACGACACATTGCAATGTTTGGCATCCTTGTCATGATAATATTAACCGGAAGAGAGGTTAAATCCTGCTTTCCTAAGCTCGCTCTTAATAAATCTTTACGAGACACAACACCAACTAATAGAGTCATCTGATCTACAACGAACAATGTACCAACGTCCTCTAAAAACATCGTACAAATTGCATCGTATACGGAAACATTTTTATCAATTACAACCGGTCTAGATTGATAATCTTGTACTTTAATTTTCTTAACAGCTTCAGATAATAGCTGCCCCCCAGTTTTACCCGTATAAAAATAACCTACGCGTGGACGTGCTTCTAAATAACCAGCCATCGTTAAAATTGCTAAGTCTGGTCTTAGCGTCGCACGTGTTAGACCCAATTGCGCTGCAATTGATTCCCCTGTAATAGGACCGTGATCTTTTACAATCTGAATGATATGTTCTTGTCGTTTATTCAGCTCTATGATAATCACCACCTTTAATGCACAACGAAAAAAGTTATACTATCTCTTAAATATTATATACTAAATATGCTATTCGAAAAAGAAAGTATGTAAAAAGGACCGTATACGGCCCAAAATTATATTTGAAACTTATCAAGTTGTTCTAAAAAACGTCTTGATTTCAAATAAATTCCGCAATATTCATCATAATATGTATTCAATACTAAACGCATTTGTTTTTTTGTGCTATCCTTTACCGATACATTTCCGAGCCTATGTAAATCGAAATGGAAGAAAAGACGTAATAATTTATGAACAGCTTCTCCTACCGGTATACGATATGGGTCTTGCTCTGCATGACGTGAGCACAGAAAACCGCCTTCCCTGACGGAGAAGGCGACAAAGTCTGTTTCTTGATGACAAATCGCACATGTATCAAAGTACGGGCGCATCCCTAATACCGGAAGCATTTTCGTTTGATAAATTAATGATAATACTTCTGGATCAACACCCTCACACATATAATGCAACGTTTGATATAACATTTCAAATAAATACGGATTATGTTTTTTATCTTCTGTTGCTTTATCAGTTAACTCAACAATAAATGATGCATAAGCAGTTAAAAATATATCCTCGCGAATTTCTTTCATAGTTGAAATAATCTCGCCTTGTTGCAATGTTCCAAGCCCAGATCCCATTTGAATAAGAAACTGGCCATGTGTCATTAATTGCGACACAGATGCTAATCGGCTTTTCGGTTTTTTTGCCCCTCTTGCCATTGCACTTACCTTACCAAGTTCTCTTGAGAATATTGTAACAATCTTGTTCGTTTCTCCGTAATCTGTCGTACGGATAACGATGCCCTCAACTTTTTGAAACATGTTCGTCACCATCCAAGGTTTGAACAAAACGGGTCAAGAAATTGGAGAGTCTAGATGCGCTAGCTCCTCTTCATGTTGATCCATCTCATCGTTTACGTCTTTTTCCATTTCTTTCAAAAGCAAGTACGTTTCAATGCTTCCTGTTTTGGAGAAAAACTTCCAGGTAAAATCTAGCATAAGAATCCACCTTTCTCAATAAGCGTAGCCTATAAACCAATTTCCTTTGTTGTTATTAAATTGACCCATTTTGTCCATTTTCATGTGAGAAAAATTTTTCCTAATTTATCAAAGTTCATAAAAACCAATAATCAGTGGATGAACCAACCATCCACTGATTATAGCTTGACTCTATTTTAGTACTCATCCTCGCGGAAACCTAGGTCACGAAGCTGAGACATTTTATTACGCCAATCTTTTTGCACTTTTACCCATACTTCTAAAAATACTTTAGAACCAAGTAGCGCTTCAATATCAAAACGAGCTCGCTTACCAACTTCTTTTAACATTTTCCCTTGTTTTCCGATGATGATTCCTTTTTGTGATGCACGTTCAACAACAATCGTTGCATTTATATAAACTGCACCGCCCTCACGCTTTTGAATCGCATCGATAACAACAGCCACAGAATGTGGCACTTCTTCACGTGTTAAATGTAGTACTTTCTCACGAATAAGCTCTGCAATAATAAATCTCTCCGGATGATCCGTTACTTGATTATCTGGATAGTATTGTGGTCCTTCTGGTAAATACTTTTTAATTGTTCCAATTAAAGCGTCCACATTATTACCGTCTAACGCAGAAATTGGTACAATCTCTGCAAACTCATGTAGTTTACGATATTGATCAATTAACTCTAGTAATTGCTCTGGATGAAGTTGGTCAATTTTATTAATTACTAAAAATACTGGTTGTTTCGTTTCTTTTAATTTCTCAATGATGAATTCCTCACCACGACCAAATCCTTCAACTGCATTGACCATAAACAGAACAATATCAACTTCTTTCAATGTCGTTTGAGCCATCTTTACCATGAAGTCGCCTAATTTATGTTTAGGTTTATGTATTCCTGGTGTATCAATGAAAATAACTTGTGAATCATTTTCTGTATATACACCTTGAATTTTATTACGAGTCGTTTGTGGCTTATCACTCATAATAGCAATTTTCTGGCCGATAATACGGTTTAAAAATGTAGATTTTCCAACATTCGGTCTGCCAATAATAGAGACAAAACCTGATTTATAACCTTTTCTATTCATGTAAATCCTCCGCTAAAAATGCTCCTGGTAACAATTCTCCGACTGTCGTCTCTTGAACGTCACCATGTAAATTTGATAAGTATACTTTCGTATCCTGTTTACATAATTCTACCATAACTTGTCGACATGCTCCACAAGGAGGTACTGGGCGCTTTGTATCTGCTACAACCGCAATGGCTACAAATTCTTTATCTCCTTCAGAAACCGCCTTAAATAAAGCTGTTCTTTCAGCACAATTACATAAGCCATATGATGCATTCTCAACATTACATCCACGATATACTTTTCCATCGCGCGTTAATAATGCTGCACCTACTTGAAATTTAGAATATGGTACGTACGCTTGTTTACGCGCTTCGATTGCTTCTAGAATTAATTGTTTACTATTCATATTCCCGCATCCTTCCTGTTCACAGCTATGAAGAGATACACTCTCTCATTAAAGGCCCTTACGGCACTTCCAAAGCTTAATAAAAGCTTCGGAATGCAACTATACCATATACGGTAAAAAGATAATAGCACCAATTATAACAGCTATAATTGCAAACAATAAAACCGCTCCTGCTGCAACATCCTTTGCAATTTTTGCAAACGGATGAATATCGGCAGTCGCTAAATCTACCGTTTTTTCTACAGCCGTATTTACCATTTCTAAACTCATTACACTCCCTATTACAATAAGTAATATCATCCACTCTATTTTCGTAATATGGAAATAAAAGCCGCAGCATATAACAATGACTGCGGCTAAATAATGAATTTTCATATTTCGTTCATGACGAAGACAAAAGAACATACCAGCTATAGCATATCCAAAACTATCTATAAGTTTTCCTTTTTTCATCGTCCTAATCCAAAAGCTTCTAAAATTTCTTTTTGTCTTCCGAACATTTCTTTTTCATCTTCTTCTGTCATGTGATCATAACCAAGTAAATGTAAAAAGCCATGTAACGCCAAAAATCCAAGTTCACGATCGAAAGAATGTCCGTACTCTTCAGCTTGCTCTTTCGCCCTTGGAATAGAGATAATAAGATCACCTAACATGCGCGGCATCTCTGCACCAACAATCTCCATTTCTCCTTCTCCCATCTCTTCCATAGCAAAGGATATTACATCTGTAGGTTGATCTTTATCTCGGTAATCACGATTAATTTCTCTAATGCGCTCATTATCTACAAATGTCACCGATACCTCCGCACCACCCTCGATATTTTCCATTTGAGCTGCTTTTTCTAACACTTCACGAATTAAACTCATATACTCTTCTTTTACTTCTTCTGTTTCATCAATAAAATCAATTAACAAACTCATTCTTTCTCCTTTTCTTCCGGAAGTTCCGGATATGTAATACGCGAATGGAAAATACCATTTAACGTTTCACACAACGTTTTCCCAACGATTTGTAGTTCCTTAAACGTCAAATCACATTCACTAAATTGACCGTCTTGCAATCGATCTTTAATAATACTTTGCACTAAATTATTAATTTGTTCTGGCGTTGGGTGATTCATAGAACGTACCGCAGCTTCTACACTATCAGCAATACCAACAATTGCCGATTCTTTCGAAGTTGCTTTTGAGCCCGGATAACGGAACATCTCTTCTGTATATTTTTCTTTATCTTCTTTAATCGCTTTATAATAAAAATATTTCAGTAACGTTGTACCGTGATGTTGCCCAGCGATATCAATAATTTCTTGTGGAATATGATATTCTTCAAGCATTCTTACTCCATCCGTTACGTGAGCAATTATAATATCTTTACTCGTTACAGGATCTAATTTATCATGCGGGTTTTCAATCCCCATTTGGTTTTCAATAAAGAATTGTGGTTGTACTGTTTTTCCTACATCATGATAATATGCCCCTACACGCGCTAATACACCATTTGCCCCGACTGCTTCGCAAGCAGCTTCAGAAAGATTCGCTACCATTACACTATGATGATATGTCCCTGGCGCTTCTAACAAAATTCTGCGTAAAAGCGGATGATTTGGACTTGATAGTTCCATAAGCTTCATACTTGATACGATTCCAAGTCCACTTTCTAAATATGGTAAAATCCCCATAGCCAAAACGGATGATATAATCCCTGAAAGTGAAGCCATTAATAATTGCGTACCAATTTCAAGAGGCGAAAAATTCCCATTACGTAATAATAAGAGCGCCGCCAATACAACTACATTTAATACAGAAACGAGTATACCAGCTTGTAAAATCATTGTACGACGATTTTTTTCTCTCAAGAAAATACTAACCGATAATGAACTTAACAATACGTAAATCCCTACACTATAATTTAATGTACTCGTTACTCCTTCATTAAACATAATACTTCCGCATACAGAAAAAATCATACTCGTTAAAAAGACAAATCGATCACCAATCATTAATTTCACAAGTATTGTTCCCATCGCAACCGGGACAACATATGCAATCCCTGCATATTCAAGTTTTTGAAACAAACTAATGATTTTCATTAAAACGATTGTGATAGACAAAATTGTAATATACGCTAAAACATACGGTCTATCTTCTCTTTTTCTCTTTAAAAATAATTCAAATTGTTTATGCATAAAGTATAGTAACACACCAATGAGTACCGCTAATCCAACATAAGGTTGAAAACCGTTCCCTTTTTCTAACAAGCCAACTAATTTCAACTGATTATACACATCACTTGAAATTGTTTCACCTTCTCTAACAAGAACTTGTCCTTGAAGAATATAAACAGGTGGAACTAAATCCTCCTCTGCTTTTCTCTTCTCTTTCGTTAAGATCGGGTCATAAAAATAATTCGCTGAAATTGCATATCTTCCTAGCGCCTTAATTGACTCTTTTAAACCATTATCAACATTAACACTATTCATCTCACTTACATATCGTTCTTTCGCATCTTTCAATTCGTCCATTTTAATGTGCTCAGTCATGATACTATTAATCGCTGTGACCGCAGCATCCTTCGCTAATACTAATTGGCTCGAATCTGCATTAATCAAATTTAGTAAGTTTGAATCAGATAATTCTTTCGTTAAGTCAGCCGGTAGTTTCTTTTTTAACTTGTCCACTTTCTCAGCATCAGTCATCTTTTTTTGATCATCCGGTCCAACAGCTTTAATCTCTTGCACCACTTCATCCACTTTAGCAAAGACGTCATTCACAATATCAACTTTATTTTGTTTATACTCACTTTTATATGTATATTGATCTTCAACTTTTGTAGTGGCTTCTTTTTTCTTTTTATCCGTTGTAACTTTATCTTCAATTTTTATAGGAGAATGGATTGTCTTTTTCGCAATAGAATACATGTTAACATCTAATTGCTCTGGTTTTACATTATTCATAAGCGCAAAAAACAGCACTGCTCCTAATACAACGTAAGAAATCCAACTTAGTTTTTTCGAATGTTGTAAATTACGAAACCACTTAGAAATTTCTTGAGATCTTGACATGATTTCAATACCTTCTCCTCTCCAGAAATAAAGTGAAACTATTTATAGCTTTCATTTCTTCTACCCAACGATACTTTGGGGTAACATTTTATACACCAGTACCTATAGTTTATTTTCCTTATCTTTCATGATAGTAAAAAATATGACGTTCGCCAACCTTATCATACAAAAAGAAATGATCCTGACAAATAGGATCATTCCATTTTATCATATGCCTCAATAATACGTTGCACCAATGGATGTCTGACAACGTCCGTTTGTTCTAATGTAATAAATGACAGACCTGATACACCAGATAAAATATTAGCAGCTATAGATAGCCCTGATTTTACCCCTTTTGGCAAGTCTACTTGTGAAGGGTCCCCTGTAATAACCATTTTAGAACTAAAACCTAATCTTGTTAAAAACATTTTTATTTGAGCACCCGTTGTATTTTGAGCCTCATCTAAAATAACAAATGAATCATCAAGCGTACGCCCCCTCATATAAGCAAGCGGCGCGATTTCAATTACTCCTCGCTCCATCATACGCTGCGTATATTCTTGTCCAAGAATATCATGTAAGGCATCATATAATGGGCGTAAGTATGGATCTACCTTCTCTTTCAAATCCCCTGGTAAAAAACCTAAATTTTCTCCAGCTTCTACAGCAGGTCTTGTTAGAATGATTTTCTTTACATATCCTTGTTTTAAAGCTCTCACAGCCATTACTACAGCTAAGTATGTTTTTCCAGTTCCTGCAGGCCCTATCCCAAAGACAATATCATTCTTCTTCATTGCATGAATATATCGTCTTTGCCCCATTGTTTTTACACGAATGGATTTGCCTTTTGCAGTCTTGAAAATTTCTTCTTCATATAACTCTTCAAATTGAGCAACTTTCCCTTGTTGTGCGAGCTGAATTGCATACGCAACATCTCTCTCTGAAATTGATATACTTTTACGAATTACAACAAGTAATTGCTGTAAGATTTTTTCTACGAGTGTCACCGTTTCAACTGCCCCAGATACATGAACAGTTTCTCCTCTAGTTACGATCGATACATTCAGTTCTCGTTCAATTACTTTTAAATGCGCATCATTGACTCCAAAAAGAGCGATTGCTTCGTTAGTATTTTCCAATTGTTGGTTCATTTCTACTAATTGTTCTGCCATTACTCAGTCTCCTTGAATATCGGATTCGGATATTGGTTGTGGCTCTGCAATATTTTCAATCACAGTATAATGTAATGTGACTTTTAGTTGATCCGCCTCAACCTCTTTGCTCAAAATCTTATCACTTACAATCATAGCATGTTCATCCAATTTTTTCTTTAGTTCTTTTTCGGCCATCTCTTTCGCTACTTTCAGCGCTTGCTTTTCTGTATATTCTCGGTTCGCTTCTTCCTCTTCTCTCACAACATCTTTTTCATATGCAATCGGCAGTGTAAAACCAAATAATTTCACATCATGCTTTACACTTTCAGTACGAGAGCGTTTATACTTATCATGTTGAAATCCCCATATTTTTATTTTCGTATCCCCAAATTTAAGAAAATGTTCATTGTATACATTGCCAGTATACACTTGGAATTGCGTCTTTAACGGGACATCCACCTTAGATGTATACCACGTTTCGCCATACACAATACCTTTCGCTGAAACAATCGTCGGACTTTCCTCATTACCATATATTCCTGATACGAGAATCTGCCCTTTTTCCACATGATCATTTTTCAGTACAACCGGCTTTCCAACTTCTACAAACGTTTTTGTAATAATCGCTTCTTTTTTTGCTACTAAATTTTGCGGCCTTTGTTCCTTTTCTTTTTTCGGTTCGTTTTTTTCAACAATTTTAAAATGATACGTCGTTCCTCTTACTTCTAATCCCGCCCAAGTAATGGCATTAATATTATCTGTCAAATGGCGTTGTACATCTTCTACATTCGGCATTTGAAACTGTAGTTTTCCTTTTTTAATACCCATTTTATCCAATTCTTTCATCAATATATATTCTGTTTCAGGTTTTGCTCCTGTAATTTCAATTTTCCAAACCATATTGGACATTACAATCACGCCAAAAAAGAAAATTAAAAACCCAATTAAAAATCCACTGTTTTTAATTAAACGCTTATTCCAAAAAGGAAAACCATACCGTCCAATAAAATATAATTTACATTCATTTTTTCTATAAATTGGTTTTATTTTTTTCACATCGCGTAACAACATACAAAAAACTAACGTTTCATCAGCTATCTTCTTAACATCCCAAACTAATAAATTCCTCCGTACACATTCATTAACAAACCGTTCCGCTCCTCTACCTTCAATTCGCACTTTTACATATCCAAGCCACTTTATAAACCATTTATTTTTCATTTACCACCTTCACTACCTTTCTAAAAGTAGATATACTACTTTTTATTTGAAGCATTAAAATAGCTCGTACTAAAATGAAACAAAGTAAAACTGTAATCGATCTCTATCAACGAAACTTTTACAGGATAAAGAAGAAAAACTTCACAAATGGAAGTTTCACTTCAATCACCTTTTTTTTCATTTTCTAAAAATGTTACTTGCTCAATTATCCCTTCGAGCAAAAGCTCTTCTGGAAGAATCGTTTTAATAACAAAGGATTGTCCTTTAATTAGTAATTGACCGTGTTTTAAAAGCAATCGCACTTCTTTATCTGAAAACACTAATAGTCCCCGATGATTTTCTATATAAATATGTATTTGCCCAACAAGAGTAATCCGAGGTAGATCCATTAATACATCCACTGGTAGGTCTACTTGTTTTGTTAACCAATTTTTCATTTGTTCTAATTTCTTCATCTCGAAAGACCCCCCTCTCATCCCATATATGTATTTCTTCACAAGTGCCTATCGTGTTATAACGACTTCACTAACATAACTATATTCTGTAAGAGTTCATATCATGTTAATAAAACAGTCGCTATATGAAATCATATTTATCGGGACAATGATGGATCAGAGGATGTGATCCTTATTAATAGAAGTATTAATACAAGAATATGCACCCCTAAGGGATATCAGTACAAGTTGCATGAAGAAATTGAGCCTAGCGAGCAGTTGGATACTAAAAAAACCCTGTTACAATTTGTTCTGGGCTTGACATAATGACCATAGAATAAGTAGTTGTCATTCATTAGACAAATGAGATAAAATCCGAAAAAGGAAATTGCTCCACTCTAAATTTCGCATTGTAAGTAAGAATATTTTATAGGTGGTTGTTATATGAATTTCAAAAAAATATTAGGATTCATTAAAAAACAAAAAAATGAATTAATAAGCGAGGAAATACGAAAGGAAATTGGATTTAGTCAAGAAATTTTGAATGTTATAAAACAAGTTACTGACAGCAGCATCCAACCCTTTTATGTAACTGATTCAAAATCTAAAATAGCTGGAGTCTCTTTCGTTACCTTTGAGGATTATGCTGAACAGCAAGTTATAAAACTTCAATCTGAGGTTCAGAAGCTTGGATACTTAGCTTTTATTTGCGAAAGAAGTTTTAGTCAAGGAAGTAAGAGTAAGTGTAGAATTGCAATTATACAAGGAAATGGCCAATTTGATATCCTTACAATCCAACAAACAAATGGTGTTAATTACGAAGTTAGCAATATAGATGTTATTTTTAAACTAAGAAAATGGAATGACCGCTATCCTTTTATCATGATCGGTGCAGATCATGACTGGGTTGATGCCATTTTTAGCGTGTTACCTACAGACGAAGAAATGCAATCTTTCGCGCAAGAAATGTATGAATTTTGTCCAGATATAGTGGAACAAGGAACAGAAAGCATTGAGGAGTTAGTCACAGAAATTAAGAAAACGAAAAAGCTTTTTTTACGGTGGGATTAATTACAACTAAGGCTGTTACCTTTTTTACATACCAGAGGCGTTTCTATCACTTACAGAAACGTTTTTAAGTAATATAGCGTTTCTCCTTAATAAGAACAATAAAAAAACGTCTCATACGAAATGAGACGTTTTTTTATGCTAATAGCTGGATAACCAACTTATTCACAAGCGATCCGTCTGTTTTACCTTTTACTTTCGGCATAACAGCAGTCATCACCTTACCCATATCTGCTTTAGAAGTCGCACCAACTTCAGAAATAACTTGCTTGATTACATCAACTAGTTCTTCTTCAGTTAATTGCTCTGGCAAATATGCGCTTAAAATCTGAATTTCACTTTGCAGTTTATTAACAAGGTCTTCACGACCAGCTTTTTTAAATTCAAGGAGGGAGTCCTTATACTGTTTTACTTCACGAGCTAAAACTGTTACTTCCTCTTCTTCAGTAAGAGTATGTTGCAGTTTAATACCTTCATTTTGTAAAGCAGCCTTAACCATACGAATAACGGTTAATTTTTCTTTTTGTTTATTCTTCATCGCTTGTTTCATATCATCGTTTAAACGACCGAGAAGACTCATAACTTACACCCTCTCTTAGAATTTACGCTTTCTTGCCGCTTCAGATTTCTTCTTACGTTTTACACTTGGTTTTTCATAAAACTCGCGCTTTCTTGCTTCAGCAAGTGTACCAGTTTTAGAAACCGATCTTTTAAAACGGCGAAGTGCATCCTCCAAAGACTCGTTTTTACGAACGACTGTTTTTGACATTCTCTTTCCCTCCCTCCGAAACATCACACTTACATACTAACTTCAGCATGCAAAAAGAAACACTTCTTCAGCATGTCTTTTACGATTATAATACATTTTATCACTTCAGGTCAACTATTTGGCAGAATAAAAGAAGAATAGAAGCATTTCCTTTTCAAAAGTTAAGCAAATAGCTAGTATCCTTCACTGATGAAGACAACTATATTTTTATCGTTTCATCTTTTTTCATACAGGGATGCACGAAACGCCTTCCCACCTTCTAGTACTTAACCGCTTCAAATAAAGAAAGCATGCAAACCGTTTCCGGTTGCACGCTCTTTTTATGCGCTTGCTGATTCTTTTTTCACATCATCTTCAAGAACACGAACAAATTGCGCTTCGTTATATGGATAACCAGATTTCGTAATTTTTACTTTCACTAGCTTACCAATTAATTCTTCTGATCCTTCAAATACAATTTTCAAGTAGTTATCTGTATAACCTACATATAACCCTTCACGGTCGCCCTCTTTAAATTGCTCTTCCGGAATGATTTCAAGCACTTCACCTTCAAACGCTGATGCGTACTCTTTCGCTAATTGATTAGATAGCTCAATTAAACGATGAACACGATCGTTCTTCACATCTTCAGGAACTTGATCTTCCATGCGTGCTGCAGGTGTTCCTGTACGTTTTGAGTAAGGGAACACATGCAATTCAGAGAAGCGGTTCTCTTTAATAAAATTGTATGTTTCCATGAATTCTTCTTCTGTTTCACCTGGGAAACCAACGATTACGTCAGATGTAATCGCAAGGCCTGGTAACGCTTCTTTCAAACGATCTAAACGCTCTTGGAAGAACTCCATCGTATATTTACGACGCATACGTTTTAATACAGTATTAGAACCAGATTGCAACGGAATATGCAAGTGGCGTACAACTACTTCAGATTTATCTAACACTTCAATTACTTCATCTGAAATTTGACTCGCTTCAATAGAAGAAATACGAAGACGTTTTAATCCGCCTACTTCCGCTTCCATATCACGAAGTAATCCAGCTAAGTTATAATCTTTTATGTCTTCGCCGTATCCACCTGTATGAATACCCGTTAATACGATTTCTTTATAGCCTGCATCCACTAATTGTTGTGCTTGTTTAATAACTTCTTTTCCATCACGAGAACGCATTAAACCACGCGCCCAAGGAATGATACAGAATGTACAGAAGTTATTGCAACCCTCTTGTATTTTTAAAGACGCACGTGTACGATCCGTGAAATAAGGTACATCAAGTTCTTCGTACACACGTGTTTTCATAATATTACGGACAGCATTAATTGGTTGACGCTCTTTACGGAATTCTTCGATGTAACCTAACATCTTTTCACGATCCTGTGTACCAACTACAATATCTACACCTGGAATCGCCATAATTTCAGCTGGAGATGTTTGTGCATAACATCCCGTTACGCAAATAACTGCATCTGGATTTTGACGCACAGCACGTCTAATTACTTGACGGCTTTTTTTGTCCCCAGTATTCGTTACTGTACATGTGTTAATAACATATACATCAGCTTTCTTTTCATATTCTGTTCTTTCATAACCACCTTGTTTAAACAATTGCCAAATGGCTTCTGTTTCATAATGGTTTACTTTACAACCTAACGTATGGAACGCAACAGTTGACATTGATCATCACCCCATCAATTCAAAATGATACGAAGCAGCACTTAACGCGTATAACGGCGCCGTTTCTGTTCTTAAAATTCTTGGTCCTAAACTACATGGTACAAATTTATGTTCACGAAGCGCTGTAATCTCTTCCTCAGCTAAACCGCCTTCTGGGCCAAATACAATCAATAGCTTTTGATCTGGTTTCATTGTCGTTAAAGCTTTCGCAAAATTAGATTTCTCGCCTTGTTTTGCTTCCTCTTCGTAAGCAACAAGACAAACATCATACTCACCACTCATTGAAAGCAATTGCTTAAATGATGCCGGAGCATGTACTTCTGGAATTTCACTTCTATGTGATTGTTCCGCAGCTTCTTTCACAATTTTTCTTAAACGCTCAACTTTTTTATCAGCTTTTTTCGCATCCCATTTTACGATAGAGCGAGATGCTTGAAATGGTAAGAATGCAGCTGCCCCAAGCTCAGTTCCTTTTTGAAAAATTAACTCTAGCTTGTCTCCTTTTGGCAGTCCACTTGCAATCGTCACGAAAACAGGAAGTTCACTTGACGCCTCTACCCATTCTACAATAGCCGTATTAATAAATTCACTGGTAATTTCATCAATTGAACATACTGCTGTTTTTCCGTTTACACAGCAATAAATATGATCACCAGCTGACATACGCATCACTCTTGCGATATGATGTACGTCATCACCTACAATGCGAATACTTGTCTCATTTACATATTTCTCTTCTACAAAATAACGTTGCATATAATCACCTTAGTAGAGTTTCGTTCCTTTCGTAAGTCAACACTTACGAAAAGAACGAAACGTTATCATTTTTCATATAACAAACGGCAAGTCCCTCACCTTATAGTGAGAGACTCCACTTTTCATTATAGACTAAAATCTATATTACGCATTTCGTGCAATAATTGCTACCCAATCTTCCATTCGTAACACTTCTTCAATTGTAAATCCAGCTTGTTCTAACGCCTCAGAAATTACTTTTTCCTTCGCAGCAATAATGCCCGATGTAATAAATAATCCACCTGACTTCACAACTCTTGCTGCATCTTCAGGGAATAATAGAATAATCTCTGCTAATAAGTTAGCTACGATTAAATCAACAGGACCTTCAATACCTTCTAAAAGACTATTTTGTCCAACAGACACGATATCATCTGTTTTATTTAAACGTACATTCATTTCTGCACTTTCAACCGCAACCGGATCTAAATCATATGCTTGAACAGAAGACGCACCTAATTTTGCAGCCGCAATACTAAGTACACCAGAACCTGTTCCTACATCAATAATAGTGTCACCTGGCTGTACTGTTTTTTCTAAAGCACGGATACACATCGTTGTTGTTGGATGAGTTCCTGTACCAAATGCCATACCCGGGTCTAATTCAATGATTTTTTCATCAGGAGAAGATGGTGTATATTCTTCCCAAGTCGGTACGATTGTGAATGTATCAGAAATTTGTACTGGATGGTAATATTTTTTCCAAGCAGTAGCCCAATCTTCTTCATTGACTTCGTTAACGGTAATATTTCCAGTACCAATTTCGATGTCGTAAGATGGAAGCACATCAATAGATGATTTTACACCTGCAATCGTTTCATGTAAAGAATCCGTTTGCGGGAAATACGCTTTTATTAATACACCTTCCGCCGGATATTCATCTGGGTTCAATGCATAAATTTCACCATATTGTTGCTCGCGCTCTTTCGTTAACTCCGCTGGATCCTCAATTGCAACTCCGCTAGCACCAGCTTCATGTAAAATATGAGAGACAGCTTCTACTGCTTCTTCTGTTGTATGAATACTAATTTCTGACCATTTCACAATTTACCAACTCCATTTTTTATTTCCATTATTCCCCTTTGAAAGCACGTTTAAGCTTTCCGAATAAACTATCATCCTGCTCTTCTTGTCCTGCAAATTCACGTAATAAATCTTTTTGCTGTGAAGTTAATTTCGTCGGTACAACAACGCGAACGACTACATATTGATCTCCTTGACCGTATCCACGTACGTTCGGAGCACCTTTTCCTTTTAGGCGGAATTCTGTTCCTGTTTGTGTTCCTGCTGGAATTTTCAGCTTCACTTTACCATGAACAGTAGGAACTTCTACTTCATCACCAAGTGCCATTTGTGCAAATGTTAATGGCATTTCACAAATAATATGATCTCCTTCACGCTCGAAGAATTCATGATTTCTTACATGAACGACAACATATAAGTCTCCTGCTGGTCCACCGTTTACGCCAGCTTCACCTTTTCCAGACACACGAATTTGTTGACCATTATCGATACCTGCTGGAATTTTAACATTGATTTTTTTACGTTTACGAACTTTACCTGAACCGTGACATGTCGTACATTTTTCTTTAATCATTTGCCCAGTTCCTGAACAATGACCACAAGCTTGACGGTTCACAATACGACCAAACGGTGTATTTTGTTCTACACTCACTTGACCTGATCCTGAACAATGTTTACATGTTTCTTTTGAAGTTCCTGGTTTTGCTCCACTACCTTTACAAGTATCACATGGATCTTCTACTGGAATTTCTACATTTAATTCCTTACCAAAAATAGCTTCTTCAAAATCTAAAGTGACTTGATATTGTAAGTCAGCACCTTGGCGCGGAGCATTTGGATCACGACGTCTACCGCCGCCACCGCCAAAGAAAGAACTAAATATATCTTCAAAACCGAAGTCTCCTCCGCCGCCAAATCCACCGAATCCTTGATTTGCACCAGCATGACCAAATTGATCGTACTGTGCACGCTTTTGATCATCACTTAACACTTCGTATGCTTCTTGTACTTCTTTAAACTTTTCAATTGCATTTTCTTCTTTGCTTACGTCTGGATGGTATTTTTTAGCCAAACGACGATACGCTTTTTTAATTTCATCTGTTGAAGCGCCCTTGCTAAGTCCAAGGACCTCATAATAGTCTCGTTTACTCATAAATTTACAACCCCCGAATCTTTCACATAAACGTAATTTTAACACCGAAAGAAAGTGCTTTGCAACAAAGTTTCCTCACTTACAGTATGCAAAGCGAAAAACTTAAGATCCTCACACATCGCTTCTCATTCGTGAAAAAAGCCAAAGTCAAGGCACGCTTGACTTTGACTTTTTGTCATCTTACTTATTATGTTTACAGTTGAATTACTTGTCTTCTTTTACTTCTTCAAACTCAGCGTCAACTACATTGTCTTTCTTTGCGCCAGCGTCTTGTGCACCTTGCGCACCTTCCGCTTGGCCAGCAGCTGCTTGAGCTTGCTCGTATAATTTAACAGTTAATTGTTGTACGATTTCTTGTAAAGCATCTTTTTTCGCACGAATTTCTTCAAGCTCGTTTTTCTCAATTGCAGCTTGTAATGCTTCTTTCGCTTCTGTTGCTTTTGCAACTTCAGCTGCATCTACTTTACCTTCTAAATCTTTTACAACTTTGTCTGTTTGGAATACAAGTTGGTCAGCTTCGTTACGAAGTTCAACTTCTTCCTTACGTTTTTGGTCAGCGTCAGCATTTGCTTCCGCTTCTTGTACCATACGTTCTACTTCTTCATCAGAAAGACCTGAAGAAGATTGGATTGTAATAGCTTGCTCTTTGCTTGTTCCTAAGTCTTTCGCACGTACGTTAACGATACCGTTCGCATCAATATCGAATGTTACTTCGATTTGCGGAATACCACGTGGTGCTGGTGGAAGGTCAGTTAATTGGAAACGACCTAACGTTTTGTTGTCAGCTGACATTGGACGCTCACCTTGTAATACGTGAATGTCTACTGCTGGTTGATTATCAGCAGCTGTCGAGAATACTTGTGACTTACTTGTTGGAATTGTAGTGTTACGCTCGATTAATTTCGTGAACACGCCACCCATAGTTTCAATACCTAAAGAAAGTGGAGTTACGTCTAATAATAGAACGCCTTCTACATCACCAGTAAGTACGCCACCTTGAACTGCAGCACCTAATGCTACAACTTCATCAGGGTTTACACCTTTATATGGCTCTTTACCAGTTTCACGTTTAATAGCTTCTTGTACAGCTGGGATACGAGTAGATCCACCAACAAGAATAACTTTATCTAATTCGCTTGGAGCAAAACCAGCGTCTTTTAATGCACGACGAGTTGGCTCTAATGTTCTTTCAACAAGACCTGCTGAAAGCTCTTCGAATTTCGCTCTTGTTAACGTTAATTCTAAGTGTAATGGACCAGCAGCTCCAGCACTAATGAATGGTAATGAAATTTGAGTTTGTGTTACACCAGAAAGATCTTTTTTCGCTTTTTCAGCTGCATCTTTCAAGCGTTGAAGCGCCATTTTATCTTGGCTTAAATCAATGTTATTTTCTTTTTTGAACTCAGCTACTAAGTGATCGATGATAACTTGGTCAAAGTCATCGCCACCAAGACGGTTGTCACCAGCAGTTGAAATAACTTCGAATGTGCCGTCTGCTAACTCAAGGATAGATACGTCAAATGTACCGCCACCTAAGTCATACACTAAGATTTTTTGTTCTTCATCTTGTTTTTCTAAACCGTAAGCAAGTGCTGCTGCTGTTGGCTCGTTAATGATACGCTCAACTTCTAAACCAGCGATACGACCAGCATCTTTCGTTGCTTGACGCTCTGCATCGTTGAAGTATGCAGGTACTGTAATAACAGCTTTCGTTACTGTTTCACCTAAGTATGCTTCAGCAGAAGCTTTTAAGTTTTGTAAAATGATTGCAGAAATTTCTTGAGGTGTGTAATCTTTACCTTCAACTTCTACTTTGTAGTCTGTACCCATATGACGTTTAACAGACATGATTGTATTTGGGTTTGTAATTGCTTGACGCTTTGCAACTTCCCCAACTTGACGTTCTTCATTTTTGAAAGCTACAACAGAAGGTGTTGTACGGTTTCCTTCTGGATTTGGGATAACCTTTGGTTCTCCACCTTCCATAACAGCTACACAAGAGTTTGTTGTACCTAAGTCAATACCGATAATTTTACTCATGGCTAATCCTCCTACTTTTATGTAAATTATTGATTTACTTTTACCATTGATGGGCGAATTACACGATCTTTTAGTTTATAACCTTTTTGGAATTCTTCCACAACCGCGTTTGATTCAAATTCACTGTCTTCCACTTGCATAATAGCTTGGTGTTCATTAGGATCAAACTGTTTACCAACAGCTCCAATCACTTCCACACCTTCTTTAGTCAACGCTTCTAACAATTGACGATGCACCATTTCCATACCTTGTAATAAGGATTTCGTTTGCTCATCAGTTGCTTCCACTTGCATCGCTCTTTCAAAATTATCAAGAGCTGGCAAAATGTCTGAAACTAGACTTTGTGCTCTATATTTTTCAGCAGCCTGTTTATCCATTTGGACGCGGCGCTTATAATTTTCAAAATCAGCTTGTAGACGTAATGTGCGACCTTCCGTTTCCGTTAGTTTCGCTTGTAACTCATCTACTTTTTCTTGTAAAAGAGCAGCCTCACTTTTTTCTTCTACAGTTTCTTCACTGTTTTCTGGCGTGACAGCTTCTTCAACTTGCGCTTCTTTTACTTCTTCTACCACTTGTTCGTTACGCTCTTCCACAATATTCACCTCCTTAAAAGGTATTAGGTATCATGTATAGCATGATTACCTAAGATTATATATTACACACAGCAATGAAAATTTCATCACTTGAGCGAATGTATTACTCTCATTTACTTTTTAAGTCCATCTGTAAATTGTCTCGTAAATAACTGTAACAAACTAATTACCCGAGAGTATTGCATTCTTGTCGGACCTAAAATAGCAATTGTTCCAAGCTGTTCTTCTCCAATCGAATATGTTGCAGAAATTAAACTGCAATCCTCCATAGCCGTCGCAGAGTTTTCCCTACCAATTTTCACTTGAATACCTACTTGTTTATGACGCAAAATGTCATAAAACTCGGCTTCATTATCGATCATCGTCAATAAGGACCTTACTTTGTGAATGTCATGGAACTCTGGTTGCGAAAGCATATTTGCTTTTCCTCCAAAGTATATCTTTTCCGATAAAGGAACTTGAAATGTACCATCTAACATTCTTATTGCACTATCGTAATTATGAACATACCCACGTAAAACTGTAACAATCTCTTTAAAGATTTTGTTATGCAGTTCTGCCATTGGTACGCCTGATAGCTTTTCATTTAAAATATTAACCATTTTTTCTAAATCTGATAAATCAACAGATTCCGGAACGGTAATCGTTTTGCTTTGTACATGCCCTGTATCCGTTACAATAATAGCGACTGCAGTTTGACGATCAAGCGGCACAATTTGTACGTTTTTAAGTTTATTTGTGCTTAACTTCGGTCCGAGAACAATGGCCGTATAATTTGTAAGCTCTGATAAAATTTGAGCCGATTGCTGTGCAATCTTTTCTGCTTCAAAAATTCTTTCAGCAAATAAATCTTTAATTTGTACAATTTCATCGTTCGGTAAGTTTTGCGGCGCTAAAAGATGGTCTACATAAAATCGGTATCCTTTCTCAGAAGGAACACGTCCAGAAGAACTATGCGTTTTCTCAATAAATCCTAGCTCCTCTAAATCAGCCATTTCATTTCGAATAGTAGCTGAACTAAACGTAATTTCATCTTTCTTAGCCAACGTCCTAGACCCAACAGGTTGCGCTGATCCAATAAAGTCATCAATAATTGTTTGTAAAATTAAGAGCTGACGTTCCGTAAGCATCTCATCATCACCTCTGTTAGCACTCTTTCTCTTCGAGTGCTAAATCTATTAATAACTTACCAAAATTGACATTCAATTGTCAACGGAAACGTCACGAAATAATGAAATTTTTTCACGTTAATGGAACATTTAATTAGTCAATTAAAAATGATTGGAATACTTCATTCCCTAATAATTTTCCTTTTCGCGTTAAACGTACATATCCACCTCCATCGCTCTCTTCAAGCAATCCTTGTTCTTGGTTGTTTTGTAACTGCTTCGCGAAAACTTGATCCATCTCCATATTAAATTTCTTTTGAAACGCTATTTTAGATACACCTTTTGTTTTTCGAAGTCCTAAGAACAACTCTTCTTCCATCTTTTCTTTCTCCGTCACCACGTGAACATTTAAATACGGAAATCCTGTTTCATCAATTTTATTAAAATATTGCTTCAGCGGACCTACATTTTGAATACGTTCCCCATTCACATAACTATGAGCTCCAGCTCCAAAGCCATAATACTCTTCATTATTCCAGTATGTGAGATTATGTCTACTTTTATTGTCACCTTTTGAGAAATTACTAATTTCATACTGGTTATAACCGTGTTTCTCCATTTCATCCATTACCATTTCATACATTTTCGCTTCATGGTCTTCACCCGGAAGACGCAATTTCCCTTTATTCATTAAGTTATAAAACACTGTTTTAGGTTCCACAATTAATGAATATGCCGAGAAATGTTGTACACCAAGCGTAAAAGCAATATCTAATGTTTCCTTCACATCTTCTATCGTTTGTCCTGGCAAAGCATAAATAATATCTACATTAATATTTTTAAAGCCTACTTCCTGAGCTTCTCGAATCGCTAGGAATGCATCTTCCCTCGTATGCTTGCGCCCGATTTTCTCAAGCAGTTCATCACGGAACGTTTGCACACCAAAACTAATTCGATTCACTCCACCTTCTAGTAGTACATTCAACTTCTCTTTCGGTAGATCTCCTGGATTCGCTTCAAATGTCAATTCACAATTCGGAGCAAACGGACGCAAATGACGATTAATAATCTCGAGTAATTTTTTTGTCTGTTCCATATTTAACGCTGTCGGAGTTCCACCGCCCACAAAAATCGTTTTCATACTATCAAACGGAACTTTTTGAACCGTATTTATTATTTCCTTCTCTAAATAATCTAAATATTGATCAACCGGTTGGCGTTCAATAAACACTTTATTAAAATCACAATAGTGACAAATGTGCTGACAAAACGGAATATGAATATATGCAGCTTGTACCAAATATAACTCCTACCTTTCTAAAAAGAAAACCTCCGCACTCCGGAGGATTCTCTACTTCTCTAACGTATTACGAATTTGTTCCATTCGCATTTTTCCCCAATCATACATCATTTCAACGATCGGTAAAAGTGACATGCCTAGTTCCGTCATATAATACTCAACACGAGGAGGAATTTCGGGATATACTGTTCGATCAACAATCCCATCTTCCATTAACTCTTTTAATTGGTTCGACAAAACTTTATGAGAAATGCTTGGGAATAACCGTTGTAATTCACTAAAACGATGAGGCCCTTCCACACCAAGATGCCACAGTATCACAACTTTCCACTTTCCACTAATAATAGAAAGCGTCAATTCCTTTTCACAATTAAAATTGCCATTTTGTATTTTATCTTGAATATCTTTTCGAATATTTTCGGACATTAACAATCTCCTAACTCTATATGAACTAAAAAGCTCTCTCATTATTGTAAATGAGAGCTGCTCAGATGTCTAAAAAGTAATTATACAGAAAAAAGAAGCCGCACAAACGACTTCTTTTTTATTTCAAATATTAGTTGTCATCCATTTTCAGTACAGCCATGAATGCCTCTTGCGGCACTTCTACAGAACCAACAGACTTCATACGTTTTTTACCTTCTTTTTGCTTATCAAGAAGTTTACGCTTACGAGAAATGTCACCGCCGTAACATTTTGCAAGTACGTTTTTACGCATCGCCTTAATTGTAGAACGTGCTACAACTTTATTTCCGATAGTCGCCTGAATTGGCACTTCGAACTGTTGTCTCGGAATTAATTCTTTTAATTTCTCTACAATTACTTTACCACGGTCATACGCTGAATCACGGTGTACGATAAATGATAAAGCATCCACTTGTTCATTATTTAAAAGAATATCCATTTTCACAAGTTTAGATGGTTTATAACCAATTAACTCGTAGTCAAATGATGCATACCCTTTCGTATTTGATTTCAATTGATCGAAGAAGTCATATACGATTTCTGATAACGGGATTTCATATGTTAATGTAACACGCGTTTCATCTAAATATTGCATATCAATAAACGTTCCACGTTTACCTTGGCAAATTTCCATTACAGCTCCAACATAGTCATTCGGAACCATAATTGAAGCCTTCACAAACGGCTCTTCTACACGATCGATAGACTGTGGGTCTGGCATATTAGATGGATTATCAACAATAACATCTTCACCGTTTGTTAAATAAACCTTATAAATAACGCTTGGCGCTGTTGTAATTAAGTCAATCTTAAATTCACGTTCAATACGTTCTTGAATGATTTCCATGTGAAGAAGTCCTAAGAATCCACAACGGAAACCAAACCCTAACGCTTGAGATGTTTCTGGCTCAAACTCAAGAGCAGAATCGTTTAACTCTAATTTTTCTAACGCATCACGTAAATCGTTATAACGAGCAGAATCAATTGGATACAGCCCACAGAATACCATCGGGTTTAATTTACGGTAACCTGGTAACGCCTCTGCAGCTGGACGTTTCGCATGTGTAATCGTATCACCTACACGTGTATCACCTACATTTTTAATAGATGCTGCTAAGAAACCTACATCACCTACTGTTAACTCGTCACGTTGCGTAGTTTTCGGTGTAAATACACCTACTTCTGTTACTTCAAATTCTTTACCCGTTGCCATCATACGTACTTTATCGCCAACTTTTACCGTTCCATTTACAACACGGATATAAGCAATTACACCACGGTACGGATCATATAAAGAGTCAAAAATCATACATTGTAACGGCTCTTCTGAATCACCTGCCGGAGCTGGTACTTTTTCAACAATTTGTTCTAAAATTTCTTCAATACCAATTCCAGCTTTCGCAGAAGCAAGTACCGCTTCTGATGCATCTAAACCAATTACATCTTCTACCTCTTGACGTACACGTTCTGGATCCGCACTTGGTAAGTCGATTTTATTGATAACTGGTAAAATTTCTAAGTTGTTATCAAGCGCTAAGTATACGTTCGCTAACGTTTGCGCTTCAATACCTTGCGCTGCATCTACTACAAGAATCGCGCCTTCACAAGCCGCTAAACTACGAGATACTTCGTACGTAAAGTCGACGTGTCCTGGTGTATCAATTAAATGAAGAATATACTCTTCACCATCTTTTGCTTTATAGTTTAATTGTACTGCGTTTAATTTGATTGTAATACCACGCTCACGCTCTAAATCCATAGAGTCAAGCAACTGAGCTTTCATTTCGCGTTGTGTTAACGCATTTGTTTTCTCTAAAATACGGTCTGCTAACGTTGATTTTCCGTGATCAATATGAGCAATAATAGAGAAATTACGAATTTTGGACTGTCTTTTTGCTCTTTCTTCTTTGTTCATCTATGTTCTCAACTCCTAATAGTCTCGCCAATATACACTAGCACTGATTATATCAATAGAGCAACAAAGATTCAATGAAAACTCGTGCTGCTTACGATACAAATCATTCTATCTATATCTTATGCGAATAAACCATAAGAGACAAACCCTTTTCAAATTTTAAAACGGTTGTCTTACAAATCAGTAAAACAACCGCCTCCCATGTTACTCTTAGCTAAAAATCCCCTTTATTTTCCCAACAACTATATCCGTTCCGAACTTCGTCATTTCATAAGCTACACTTGCTACCGCCATCCCAATTCCTTCTACAACATTAAAACTTCTTAAACGTTCTAATTGTTGTTGTTTTTCTGAAGCTGAAAACGAACTACCCAAAATTTCTGATTCAGCACCTGTACTCTCTGTCCCTGTCATATGAGCTATTTGTTCATACGACAATTGCCGATAACCTTTCATACTTTTCAAACCATGATTAGCAAGTGACACTCCTGCTATCATCATAAGTAAACATAAAGCTACACTACATATACACAAAAGCGCAAAACGACTCAAACTATTATCATCTTTCTCCCTCAATGTGTATACGCTCCCGTATTATCTTGATCAATTTGATGATGCAGCGCTGCATTTAAACCACTCGCTATTACATTCGCCATATCCTCAATAAAAGTATCTACTTCTTTTGGGGTCACCATTAAGTTATGACCAAGAGGCGATAGCACTTCATAAATGAGCCTTCTTTTTTCTTCTTCTTCTAACGTACCAACAGCACCTAAAAACATATTTCGGCTCTTTTCATCTGGCATATCTTCTTCTGTTAATTTTTTCTTTTCTCCAAATGAAAATCCCGCTGGTAACAAAGATCGTGAAGGTTTGTTTCCTTCTTTCATCTCTCGACCAAAATGTTTCAAAATATAATCAATCGTATCACTTGTAATCGAAACGGCATCGACCACAGTCGGAACACCAATTGCGATAACAGGGATACCTAATGTCTCTTTACTTAGTTCCTTACGTTTATTCCCAACCCCTGATCCAGGATGGATTCCAGTATCAGAAATTTGTATCGTGCTATTTACTCGTTCAATAGAACGGGCAGCTAATGCGTCAATCGCAATTACAAAGTCTGGATTTGTCTTCTCAATAATCCCATAAATAACATCGCTCGTTTCGATGCCTGTAATCCCCATTACCCCCGGCCGGATTGCACTAACAGGTCTAAACCCTTCTTCTACACTTTCAGGCTGCAATTGAAACAAATGTCTCGTTACTAATACATTTTCTACAACTATTGGCCCAAGAGCATCCGGTGTTACATTCCAATTCCCAAGGCCTACAATTAAACAGCTCGCTTCTTTTGTAACACCAACCTCTTCTAAAAAATAAGAAAATTCTTTTGCGAAAATACGCTCCACTTTTTGTTGAAGTTCTGTATCTTGCTGACGTATACCTTGTACTTCAAGCGTTAAATAATTTCCAGGTTTTTTACCCATCGCTTCAGAGGCAGCTTCATCAATTGTTACTTTTGTAATTATAGTACCTTCTTCTTCCCTCTCTTTTACAATTACCCCCTGTATCCCTTTTTGTTCTTCTTGGCTTTCTTGCAACATTTGATGAGCTTCTACAGCAAGGTCAGTTCTAACGCTATATTTACTTAAATCCAATGGTTCTTTCATCGTATCTCCTCCGTAATTCATAGTAAATATCGTTAGATTTCCCAAAGTTATATAAGGTCATTCTTTCCTTTACGTGAAATTTCATGGATATACTATTGCAATTCTCTTCACCGTTTGATAGAATATCACTTGTTCTATGTAAGAATCGAGTCATTCGATTGCACCAGGGAGGTGAAAAGTATGGCAAACATCAAATCTGCTATCAAACGCGCTAAACTTAGCGAAGAGCGTCGTGCACATAACGCTTCTATCAAGTCTGACATGCGTTCTGCTGTTAAAACTGTAGAAGCTTTAGTTACTAATAACGATCTTGAAAATGCTAAAGAAGCTTTCAAAACTGCTTCTAAAAAACTTGACAAAGCAGCTCGTAAAGGTCTTATCCACCAAAACGCTGCATCTCGTCAAAAATCTCGCTTAGCGAAACAAGTAAACGCGTAAGGCGTTTAAAAAACGATCCATTTGGGTCGTTTTTTTATATACAAAAAAGTTCATGCACTAAGTACATGAACTTTTTTTGTGTCATCACATATGATTTAATCGCATTAAGAAAAACTCGAGCACAAGTTTCTTATCCATCTTTCCCGTCTTCATACTATAATCAGCTTCCGCTAATTCTATAATCACTTTTTTTAATTCTTCAAAAGAGAAAAATTTCGTTTGATTCATTGCCAATTTTACACGATACGGATGTACACCAATATGAGATGCAATTTGATTTTGCCCATAACCACGTTGCTGTAACTCTTTCACTTGATACAACAAACGGAATTGACTCACTAATAATGCAAGCAATTTAATCGGTTCTTCCTGCTGCGTAAATAATCCATCCAAAATTTGCATCGCACCTGCAATATCTTTTTTCACCACTTTTTCTGTCAAAGCAAATACATTTTGCTCAACTGATTTTGGCACAAGCTCTGCAACAAGTTGCGTTGTAATCTCTCCGCCCATACCAACGTATAACGTTAACTTGTCCATTTCCTTCGCCAACATCGTTACATTACTTCCCACCAGCTCTAACAACAAACTAACAGCCGCATTATCAATATGCACATGCACTTCATCTGCACGAGCAACAATCCACTTCTGAACATCCTGCACTTGCATCGCATTTGCTTCTACTACATCCGCTGTTTTCTTTAATAGTTTTGTAATTTTTTTTCGCTCATCAAGTTTTTCGTAAGGCGCAACAAAAACAAGAATAGAAAATGGAGAAGGTTCACCAATGTATTCTTCTAAAATTTTTATATTTTGCTCTAACTTTTCTTTTTGCGAAGTCAAAAATAGCGGTGATTTTATTAACAGTACTTTCCGCTCTCCAAAGAAAGGAAGCGTACGCGCATCCTCAACCACATCTTCTAAATACGCTTCTTCCAAATCGTATGTCACAACATTAAACTCTCGATCTTCTTCTTCAAGTGCTTCTGTCGTAATAAGCTTTATCGTTTCATTTATAAAAAAAGCTTCCGTCCCATATAGTAAATATAACGGAGCAAACTGTTTCTTTTTAATTTTTTTATGTATATCACTCATACTTTTTCCTACTCCCTAACTTGGCAATATATATTTATACTAATGCCCTAGCTTTTGTTTTACAAGTACAAAGGAACAGGCTTTATAACCCGTTCCTTTATTTATATTAAACGCCACGCAATAAGCCCCGGGTTTCTTATTGGTGTGCGGTAATCACCTTCCCTTTATTATTCACAATAAAAATTCGAGTATAAGTGCCAACTGTTAACATGCTTGGAAACAAAAAACTCACGTTACTTCATAATCTAAAAGTTGCAAAAAGCTCATTTTCTCTTCATATTGAAATTGTAGATTTTTTTCTGACAATATTTTATACTAAAGTGGAATGTTGGGGAGGGATTCTAAATGAATGATTTTGAACAAAACGTTCAAAGTAAACGCAATGACGCTATTGATTCAGGGGTAGGATTTATCGTCTCATTTGGTTTTTTCGCAACACTTTTCATCATTGCAACTGTTATTAAATTTATCGGTTCTTAAAGACTGCCACTTCATGGCAGTCTTCTCTTTTTCACCTATTATATGTCTTATCATATGTGATTTTACTTTGAAAGGTTCCATTTTCCCCTTTAAAAACATAGGAAATAGCACCTTGCTTGTCCGTGCGCCATATCGCACTCCCCATCTTCTCCAAACGTTCTATCACTTCTTTATGCGGGTGTCCATATCTATTCTGCTTACCAACAGATATAATCGCTACACGGGGCTGTATAACGTTCAAAAAAGACTCTATAGATGACGTATTACTTCCATGATGAGCAACTTTTAAAACATCCACTCGCAAATCTGGATACGCAGATACTAAAAACTTCTCGCCTTCTTCTTCTAAATCGCCTGTAAATAGCCACGTCAACCCTCCAAATTTTGCCCATATTACAATTGAAGCATTATTTTCACTTTTTTCTTTTCCTTTTGGAGCTAAAACGAAAAATTCAGCTTCATTTACACTCCAACTCTCCCCTTCCCCCACTTCAGTTATTTTCATTTCCTTTTCTAATGCCTGTTTCTTTACTGCTTTTTCTAATACTGCATCTTTTCCCTTTCGGCCAAATACCACTTCTTTTACAGGTATATATGATAATAATTCTTGCGCAGCACCTATATGATCTGCATCTCCATGCGTTATGATTAATTTATCAATTGTTTTAATACCTTCTTTTTGTAAATAGGGTATTAAAACATCATTTCCAACAGAAAATTCATGCTTTTTTTGTTGCCATTCTTCCTTATTCACACGAAGCGTTCCACCTGTATCAATAAGATAAACCCCTTTATCATACGGAAGGCGAATTAATATTGCATCACCTTGTCCAACATCAATAAATGTTACACTTCCGCTTCCTCTAAAATATGGATATACATAATGACACGTGCTAATAAAAAGAAATACACTTACAACTATACACACCATTTTTTTCGGCGCTCTCCTTTCCCAAACCATCAGTATACTGACAATACTCGCGCAATATACAGCTACAAGATTAAAGGGCGTTTTCCCAAAAATAAGCTGGGTAAATGGTAAACTTTCACAATAACTTAGAAAATCATTAGACATACTCAAGCCTATTGATAATACATTCGCAAATCCTTTTGCGAGAAACGGGACAATTGGCATACACAGTAAAATAATAATGCTACATGGTAATACAATGATAGATAAAAACGGAACGTATAAGAGATTGAGGAAAATGCTATATGGAGAAAAATAACCAAAGTGATATAACAAAATCGGAGTACTAACGAGCTGTGAAATGATAGAAATATAAATAGAATTTCGGATTACTCCGTTGCTACTCCCTAATAATAACGGAGCAGACAAAAGTAAAGCGAAGCTACCTACAAAAGAAAACTGAAATCCAATATTAAAAACAAGATAAGGGTCATATATAAGCATACATATAGCTGTTACACTTAAAGCATCTAAACTAGATAAACGAATCGAGCACATAAAAGCAATCAACATCAACACTCCTGCTATAGAAGCCCTTATAACAGATGGTGACGCCCCTGCTAAAACCATATACAAAGGAATACAGACGATAAGGCAAATTGTTGCTACCTCCCTCGTCGCACCACTTCTTAGCAAAATAAAATATACTATCCCCATTAACAATACAATGTGCGAACCTGAAATTGCTAACAAATGTATAAGACCAAACTGTTGATATTGCTCTTCCACTTCAAACGTCATTTGTTGTCTATCACCAAATAGTAACGCATTCATAAAAGCACCTGATTGCTCTGGAAACATTTCTGTAACTTTCGAGATTGCTTGTTGCCTCAAAAGGAGAATCCGTTGCATGAGCGACAGTGATGTTTTATAGCATTCAGAAATATATGTAGCCTCAAATGCGAAATGAATATGTTGCTTGTATAAATAATCACGGTAATTAAAACCATGAAAATTCCGAGCTGTTTGTGGTTCTTTCCTCTCACCCTCGAATACACATGATATCCCTGCGTATAATTGTTGCATTTTTTCCTTTTCCAAGGCTGATTTTATTCTATAACTTAACTGCACTATATTTTTATTGTGATCTTCAAATTGAAAAGATAGGCGATCCCCATTAACAAGCGGTGTATTTTGTACAACCCCTCTTGTAACTCCATAGGACTCTCCTAGAGACTTATTCCACCCTTGAATATAGGAAGTGTATACAGCGCTACTAAAGCACGCTACAATGCAAAAAACGAAGGTTTTACGCGAAGTGCGATATAAACAGAAGAAAACATTTAAAAAGAGGCAAAAAACCATCAATAAAAGTGACGAGGAAAAGGCAATTGCAATCCCTATTATAAACGAGATTGCAACATACCTCCATTGTTCCTGCAACTTATACTCACTCCTTATAGCATCATTTTTGCTTTCGTGAATACATGCTGTAATTCTTCCATTGATAAACTATCTTTTTCTAAAGACGCAAATAATTCTTTTAACTCCGTATAACGTTTTTGCTCCTCCAATGCAGCAATATCATATTCTAGCGGAACGTGCTTCACTGTTACATTCGCTTGTTCAAATAACTCTATGGCGTATGGATGATTTTTATAATCCTGCGCATAATAAACCGCTGTAATACCACTTTGAATAATTGCCTTACAACATTGTAAACAAGGGAAATGCGTAACGTAAATTTCTGCTTCCTCTGTTTTCGCACCAAACTTGGCACATTGTAATAAAGCATTCATTTCAGCATGAATTGTCCGAACACAATGATTATCGATTACGTAACAACCATCATCTATACAATGTACGCCACCTTTAATCGAACCATTATATCCACCAGCAATAATTCGTTTATCGCGAACGATTGTCGCTCCTACCGCAAGCCTTGTACATGTACTACGTAACGATAGTAGATGGCTTTGCGTCATAAAATATTGATCCCATGAAATTCGTTCCATATTTTTCACCTACTTTTTTGTCTACTTGTAGTGTAGCGAAAGAAGAAAAACTTCGTCAATCTTTTACGGAATAATAATTTGATCTTTTATCTTTTCAAGAGACTTCGTACCAATCCCATCAATCTCTAATAAGTCTTCTATTTTCTGAAACGGACCATGTTCTTCTCGATATTTCAAAATACTTTCTGCCTTTCGAGAGCCAATCCCCGTAATTTTTTCCAATTGCTCTTTCGCCGCTGTATTTATTCGAATCTTGCCATCTTCCTTAGAAGAAGTAAACATCCCTTGTTCTGACTCATTTTTACTCGGTATATAAAGAAGCATTTGATCTTGTACAATTTGTGCTAAATTCACTTTTTTGATATCTACTTCTGATAAAAAACCACCAGCCTTTTGAACTGCATCCTTTACGCGATCTCCTTCCTTCATTTCATATACCCCTTCTTTACTAACCGCTCCTTTCACATCAATTATAATTGTTCTTTTCTGTTCCTTTGTATCCGATATTTTTGGTTTACCCTTTTTTTCTATCTCCTTCTCCTGCACATTCATTGTAGTAGGCGTTCGTTCTACACTCTGGTTCGTTTTCCAAAAAACAAGAAAAAGTAAAGTTCCAATAATAACTACTAAACCTAACGACTTTTTCGGAAAATCCCACATCATTTTACACCTCTAATCATAAATTTATAACATCATTCATATTGTTTAGGAGAAAGCTGTTACGAAGGAGGGATGAAACTTTGAACATAGGAATTATAGGGACAGGAAACATGGGGAATATACTAATTGATGCATTTTTAGAAACCCGTGCTGTCAAGCCTTCGTGCCTTACAATCATTAATCGGACGCCTGCCAAAGCATATCATATAAAAGAAAAATACCCTTCTGTTCATATAGCAAAAACAATCCCGGAAGTAATCGAACAATCACAACTTATTTTTATTTGTGTTAAGCCGATAGATATATACCCTATCCTAAAAAAATACGCTGAACATTTTTCTGATGAAACGTGCTTAGTTTCTATTACGAGTCCAATATCTCCATCACAATTAGAGACTCTCGTACCTTGCCACGTCGCGCGTATCATTCCAAGTATCACAAACCGCGCCCTCTCTGGCGCCTCACTATTTACATTTGGAGATAATTGCTCTGAAGAATGGCAACAAAAACTACTTCGTCTATTCAAAAACATTTCTACACCTCTTGTAATAGAAGAAGATATAACGCGCGTTTCATCTGATATAGCAAGTTGCGGTCCTGCTTTCTTTAGTTATTTACTACAATGCT
Source organism: Bacillus sp. FSL K6-1218 (assembly GCF_038006445.1). Lineage (NCBI taxonomy): Bacteria > Bacillati > Bacillota > Bacilli > Caryophanales > Bacillaceae > Bacillus > Bacillus sp. FSL K6-1218. The sequence goes on from NZ_JBBOVE010000001.1 coordinate 4,369,679, forward strand.
TCATTAACGCTGCTGTAGATAAAACAAATATTACACACGAAGAGGCTACTACTTTAGTAAGTGAAATGGTCGTGGGGATGGGGAAATTACTTGAAAAAGAAATCTTCACATTACCTACCTTACAAGAAAAGGTTTGCGTGAAAGGCGGCGTTACTGGGGAAGGCATTCGGGTTTTAGAAGAACACGTTGGAGATATGTTCCATAAGTTAATCGAGCGAACACATGAAAAATTTGATGAAGATTTAGAATGCGTTGATCAGCAATTCAATAAACACACATAATAAATACGTCATTTTCATTCCAAATCCTTTTTATAAATAATTACTTTTTTACAATACATTTTCACTTCAACTACTATTCCCACACTTTACGCATACGATCTTCAGATTATGCCAGAACTAAAAATACATCTTCTTTATAAAACAAAAGCAACCTTCTCGGTTGCTTTTGTTTTATCCCGCATTAACGGCCAGTAAGATCCCCACCTTAAAACTCAGCGAAAGCAAAGAAGTTAGGAGGGGGTCGGGCTGCCCGTAAAAGCCCGATTGGTTCAACTAATAATCAGCGGGAAGCTTCGCACCCCGCTGATTAAAGTTTCACTTTATCCGTTTTTCTTCGCCATGAAGAAAATACGCTCTGTTTGTTCTGTAACTTCAAGTCGCTCAAAATCACCTGTTACACGAAGCACTGTAAAACCTGCTTCTTGAAGCCATTTCGTTAACTCTTCCACTTGATATGCACGTTGCACGTGACATTCGTCAAACCGATGGTACACATCTTCTTCCGGATCTTGAACAAAGAATGTTAAATCATGCTCTACACTATTTGATTCTTCACCAGGGAAGCAATTCCAAATAAGAGATATTTCTTCTCCATTCACTGTATACGTTTCATCTTGAAATACATGATGTATTTTATATAAAGAATGTACATCAAATAAAAACAAGCCATCTTGGCGTAAATGGTGAAATACTCTTCTAAATGTTTCTTGCACTCCATCTTCTTGCAATACATAATTTAATGAATCACAAAAGATGGTTACACAATCAAACTCACCTGGAACATCAAGCTCTCGCATGTCTTGTTGATAAAAAGGAATAAAGTATCCCTCTGCTCCCAGTTTTTGCTGAGCGACTGTTAACATTTCTTCTGAAAGATCGACACCTATTAAATCGTAACCCTTTTGCACAAGCGGAAGGGTTACATTACCCGTACCGCATGCTACATCAAGAATTTTTGCCTCTTTCATATCTGCTTGCTGCAGGCTTTCCTCTGTGAATTCCACCCATTTATCATAAGGGACATCATTCATTAGTTCGTCGTACAACAATGCAAATTGTTCGTATTTCATTGGCCTAGCTCTTCTGTAATATCTTCACGTGGCACATCGCCCCATAGACGCTCTAAATTATAGTGATTACGCTCATCTTTATGGAATACATGAGCAACTACATCTCCAAGATCAACTAATACCCAACGTGCTTCGTCAAAACCTTCCATACGTTGTACGTCGATTTGGAACTCATGTGCTTTTGATTTAATTTCACGTGCAATTGCTTGCACTTGTTTATCTGAATTACCGTGACAAATAATGAAATAATCTGCAATTGGTGAAATACCTTGCATATTTAGGACAACCATATCTTCTGCTCTTTTATCATCAGCTGCTTTTGCCGCTAATACTAATAAATCTTTATCGTTCATTTACTCATTTCCTCCTTGATAACTGCATTGTATGTTTGGAATGTTAATGGATAAATCGTCTGATTTTTTCCCATTAAAAATTGAATTGTTTTCTTTAACGCAAATAATAAAGCTTGATTTATATCCGTATATGCGAGTTTACGAGCCTCTTCCACACCTGGAAACTTTCGCCCTGGCTCAATGTAATCAGCTACATAAATCACTTTATCTAACATCGTCATGTTCTCATGACCACTTGTATGATATGTAATAGCTTGTAAAATTTCAGGATCCGTAATGCCTACCTCTTTTTCTACTAAGTATGCCCCAACAGGCGCATGCCACAACTCTTTATTATAGCAAAGTAAATCTTTCGGCAAATCTTCACGTTTAATAATCTCTTCCATCTCTGAAATCGCTCTACATTTCGCATAATCATGGAATATAGCTGCCATCTCTGCTTTTTTCTCGTCCACACCGTATAACTTAGCCAGCTCAATCGCTGTCTCCATTACACCAATTGTGTGTATATAACGTTTTTCATGCATTTGTTGTTTGACAATATGAAGTGCATTCTCACGATTCATACAACCCATTCCTCTCGATATATACCTGTACTTTTTCAGGAAGTAAATATTTACACGTTTTCTTCTCCTTATATCTCTCACGTAATAAAGATGAAGAAACTGCAAATTCCGGAATTTCCACTGTAGTAATCTGATACGGCGTATGCAATGTGTACCCAGGTCTCGCAACTCCAACAAACGTTACAAGATTCAGCAAAGCTTCAATGTTATACCACTTCGGTAAATACTCAACCATATCCCCACCAATAATAAAGTGAAACTGCACATCCGGATACTTCTTCGTCAATTGCATCATAGTGTCATACGTATAAGATGGGCCCTTCCTGCTTAACTCTTCTAAACAAATAGAAAAGTGTTCTTCTGCCTCAGTCGCGAGCTCTAACATATGTAAACGACTTTCTATACTTGTAATATTACGTCCTTGTTTATGTGGCGGAATCTGGTTTGGCAAGAACCATACTTCTTCCAAATCCAAAGCGTGATATACTTCATTTGCAATTAGCAAATGTCCATAGTGAGGCGGATCAAATGTACCGCCAATGATGCCAATTTTCCTCAAAAGAAACGCCCCTTCCTTTTACATACAGCAACTCTCCTTTGTTAGGAATGAAGAGAGTTGCTATTAATAAAAGTTCAATTGGTTTCGCTCTCTACATCATTACGCATCAGCGATAAAAATAGCGCATGCTAATCTTTTTATCGAGGAAGCTTAATTTGTTTATTTTCTCTTGATTCTTTGTATAAAACAATTGTGCTTCCAATTACTTGAACGATTTCAGCACGTGCACCTTTTGCAAGTTCTTCCGCAACCTCACGGCGATCAAATTCACAGTTTTGTAATACACTTACTTTAAATAACTCACGAGCTTCTAAAGTATCTGCGATTTGTTTAATCATATTTTCATTTACTCCGCCTTTTCCTACTTGAAAAATTGGTGTTAAATGATGTGCTTGTGCACGTAAAAATCTTTTTTGTTTTCCTGTTAACATATATGTTAGCCTCCAAGCTTTTCTATAACTAATTGTTTCATTCTCCCGATATTCGGTACACGTCCTGTCCACATTTCAAATGCAAGTGCTCCTTGATACACAAACATATCAATACCATTTTGAATGATTGCACCTTGCTCTTTTGCCTCACATAAAATTTTCGTTTCAAATGGATTATAAATTATATCTGATACAATCGTTCCTTTTTTTAACGAACAAATTTGTAATGGCGTATGTTCGACGTGTGGATGCATACCTATTGTTGTCGTCTGAATGATAATATCATAATTCCCTTGTTCTTCTGTCGCTTTTTCTAACGACAAAGCAACAGAATTAACATCGGCCGTACGTGCAGCAATAAGTTCTTTCGCCTTATCTACTGTACGATTGGCTACATCAATCTCTTTTACACCTACATCAGCAAGAGAAAAATAAATAGCTCGGCTAGCACCACCTGCACCAAGTAATAAAATACGTTTCCCTTGAAGTGGTTCATGACTAATTGACTGCAACGCTCGAACAAAACCAATCCCATCTGTGTTGTAGCCAATTAACCTTCCATTCTTATGCACCACTGTATTTACTGCACCGATTTTCCTTGCCAATGGGTCAATCTCATCCAAATACTCCATAATAGCAACCTTGTGCGGAGTTGTTACATTAAATCCTGAAATACCTAATGCTTTCAAACCTCTTACTGCTTCCCCTAGCACTTCCTCTTCAACAAGAAACGCATGATAATGGGCATCCATATTCAAGTGTTCAAATGCATTGTTATGCATAACGGGTGATAATGAATGTCCAATTGGATTTCCGATTACACCATATAATTGTTTCATAAATCCCTCTCCATATTAAATTAAAGATTTACGTAGTGAAACACTTACTCCTTTTGGTACGTGTGCAACAATTTTTGCTCCTGGTTCGTTCACAGTAACCCATCCTAATCCAGAGAATACAACATCCGTTTTAGGTTCACGAATATTAAATTCGTATTTCACTAGCTCAGGCATATTCGCTAATTCTTCTGGCGTTGGTGGGCTTAGTAAATCCCCAGCATGATTTTTATATAATTCATCTGCTTTCTCAAGCTTTGTACGATGAATTGTTAAGCGATTCGAGAAGTGACAAGTAAACGCACGACGACCACCACTTACATAATCAAAACGTGCCAATCCACTAAAGAATAACGTTTGTTCTTCGTTTAATTGGAATACCATCGGCTTAATTTCTTTTGTTGGTGTAATAAGCTTTAAGCTTTGCTTTCCAACATAATGGGCCATTTGGTGGTGGTTAATAATACCTGGCGTATCATATAAAGAAGATTCTTCGTCTAATGGAATATCAATTAAATCAAGGGTTGTTCCTGGGAAATGAGATGTTGTAATTACATTTTCAGTCTCATCACTAAATTCTTTAATCATACGATTAATAAATGTCGATTTCCCTACATTCGTACATCCAACAACGTAAACATCTTTGCCGCCGCGATAATACTCAATAGCATCTGCTAGTTCAGCAATTCCTTGTCCCTTCGCTGCACTAATTAAAAAGACATCTTCTGGTTTTAATCCTAGTTGCTTTGCACTATAGCGCATCCAATGCTTTACTTTATCATGTTTTACTGACTTTGGAATTAAATCAGCTTTATTTCCAACAAGTAATACTTTATTATTTCCTACGAAACGATGTAAGCCAGGTAACCAGCTACCATTAAAATCAAAAATATCTACAATTTTGACTACTAATGCATCTGATTTTCCAATTCCATTTAAAATGCGTAGGAAATCATCATCTGTTAACGATACATCTTGAATTTCATTGTAATGCTTCAAGCGAAAACAACGTTGACAAATAACTTGTTCTTTCTCTAAAGATGAGGTAGGAGCATACCCTACTTCGTTTTTATTTTCTGTTTGAATTTCTACACCGCAACCAATACATTTAATTGTTTCAGTCAAACTTTATTCCTCCCAGTTAATTAAACCTTTTTTCTTCATATTTTTCATAATTCTTCGTTCAATTTTTCGATTAAAGCGCGTCACTAATCCGTCCGTTTGTGCTACCGGTACAACTAAAATTGTATGAAGCCCTACTCGGTTTCCACCAAGCACGTCAGTCAGTAACTGATCTCCAATTACTACAACTTCCTCTGCCTGTAAACGCATCTCTTGTATCGCACGCTTAAACGCTCGAACAAATGGTTTACGTGCACTATGAATAAATGGAATGCCTAATGGGTCAGCAAAATCTTTTACACGTTGCTCATTATTATTTGAAACAACCGTTACTTGGATGCCGTGCTCTTTCATTTTCAAGAACCATTTTTCAAGTTGCGGGGTTGCATTTGGACGATCCCATTCAATTAAAGTGTTATCTAAATCAGTAATAACACCTTTAATCCCACGTTTTTTTAAATCTTCTGGTTGAACATGATATACATTTTTCACATATTCATTTGGTAAAAATAGTTTCAATTTCTTTCACCTCTTTGAGGATTTTTCATAAAATTTTTCGACAACATTTTTCGATATATAACCTGTGGATAAAATTGTACACATTTTCCACATTAATTTTTCAGTTAATTTGGAATTTACTAACAAACTATACACACGTTATCCACCTAGGTATGTGGATAACCACCCGTTTGTGACTGTTATATTTTTTTGGTACATTAAATGCATCAACGAATCAATCCTTATATTATTAGGAGGTGACTCACCTTGAAAACAAAACATATGGAACAGTTATCCACTGAGTTACTCACTGAGTCTTATTATAAAGCAAAAGAACTAAAATTAAATCCCGACTTCATTTTACTTATAAAACAAGAAATCATTAGACGCTCATTAGAGGACAAGCTTGTCAAATCTTCTTGATTACATATAAAGTGAAAGTTTAATCAGCCCGTACCAATCAAACAGTTACAGGATAAATTATTGGATGCCCTGTAAAAAGAGCCATCCTACGATGGCTCTCGAATAAACAAGTACTCCCATCTAGGGGATTTCATCATTAAGTATCTTTGCCCATAACTCTTACTTACGGTTATAAAAGCTTTTCTTTATTTATGAGCTAATCGAGTAGCTATTTTTTCACCAAGACGAAGCTCTTGTCCACTCTTTAATTCCTGCACTACTTCTATCATATCTTTTTCAAACAATAACACAACTGTTGAACCAAATGTAAAGTATGCCATTTCTTCACCTTTTTGAACAGTGTCTCTCTCATGCAAAAGCTCGATACTATTAACAAACATGGCACCTACTTTTACAAGAGCCATATGCTCACCATCACTGCTTATTTCTGTAACAGAACGATAATTTTTTGACAGCGGTTCTTTCCCGTATTCCATACCAGCTGCATTTACCGGATATGATTTTCTACCGAGTACAAATCTTTCAGTCACAGAACCAGAAAGCGGACTATGAATGCGATGATAGTGACTTGGACTCAAATAAATTACCATATATGTACCGCCTGCATATCGCGTTGCACGTTCTTCATTACCTAGCATATCCACAATTGAATAGCGCTTTCCTTTAATATCAAATGTTTTTGTATCCTCAATAGGACCATGATCTGCAAAAACACCATCAACAGGACTAACGATACTCGATGCATCTGTATCAATACTACGCTTTCCTTCTTTTAGCTTACGCGTAAATAATTCATGCAATGTTCTATATTCCTTCAAGCCCTTTTCCATCTCATCTTGATTAATTTGAAAAACTTTCGCATACGATGGAATAATGATAGAACTCAAACGAGATTGTGCAAATTTACGTAATATATAAGAAGTAAAGCGACCATTTGTAAGTTCTATCATAAGTCGATATAATGTACGTCGCAAATTGCGAAACCCCCTAATCAGTCTATAACTTTAGTTTTCCCTTCTTTTCTTTCTATATCATATGTAAAATTGGTTCTTATTCCCACATATCATATAAAGCAGCCTTATTATACATACAGAAAACTAAGTATGGTATTATTCTTAAATTATTTAGCACCTTCTAATATTACAGATAGAATCCATCATTTTCAACAGTGAACATGTATTTCTTCTTAGCATAACGCGTTTTCTTTTCTTATTTACAATAAGAAAAGCAGCCCCTTTTAAAATATGGCTGCTTCTAATACACTTTACTCTTTCGCTTTTTTCTCTTTCTCTGCCCTTACAAACTCGTGGAACATCTTCATTAAAGCACGCTTTTCAATCCTTGATACGTAGCTTCTAGAAATACCAAGCGCCTTAGCGATTTCCCGCTGTGTTTTCTCCTTATCTAGCCCAAGTCCAAAACGTTTCACAATCACTTCTTTTTCTCTTTCGTCTAAAATATCGATATACTCTTTAATTTTTTCTAACTCCATACTAAGCTGAATCATATCAATTACATCTTCAGACTCTGATTTTAATATATCAATAAGCGATATTTCATTGCCCTCTTTATCTTGCCCGATCGGATCATGAAGTGAAACATCTTTTTTCGTTTTCTTTAGTACACGTAAATGCATCAAAATTTCATTTTCAATACAGCGTGCTGCATACGTCGCAAGCTTTGTTCCCTTTCCTGCAGAATAGCTCTCGATCGCTTTAATGAGCCCGATCGTACCAATTGAAATTAAATCTTCTGCATCTTCTCCTGTGTTCTCAAATTTTTTAACGATATGAGCTACAAGCCGTAAATTATGTTCAATTAAAAGATTTCTCGCTTGAGCATCACCTTGCTCCATTAACTCTAAGTACTTTCTCTCATCATCTGATGATAACGGCTGCGGGAACGCATTATTCTTTACATAAGAAACAAAGACAAACACTTCTCGAACCATATATCCAATTGCGGCGAATAGACTCAAACCTTTCACCTCCGCCAAAATAGTGGTCTTTATTATGTGTATGTAGGCGTGAGGTTGTTTGTGTCTGTACAGTTTATTTATAAAACTCAACACTTCTAACATTTAAAATATTTTATTGTTATATTATAATTAAAAGAAATTGTTATTTATATATGAATATGCTATTAAAGGGGACACTATTCATGATTACATTAGATCGATTATTAAATGTAACAATTTATTTAGGGGGATTTTTACTTTTCATTTCGTTCATTACTTTTGTTATTAAAAGAGGGCCTGATTTATTATTTTTTCAATTTGGAATTTCTTTATTTTTTGGAGCTCAAATTATAACTGGAATGAAATTTTTTCATAACTATGGTTTTTCCTTTCACTCAAAACTAGAACTACTTATCTTTATTCTCTATGTAATTGGAATTATTACATGTATACTATTTTTCTTTCACTTTCAAAATCCGTATCGAATTTTTTTATTAATTTGTAGTTGTTTATTTTTGACTGGATCCAATTATTACTTTAAAGAAACATTAAAGTTTAATAAAAAATTTCCAAAGCAACATAAAACCTTTTTAAATACACAAGAAGAAGACTCTTTTCCAAAAGAAGTTCGTAAATTTTCAGAAGACTACAATACTATAATAAAAAATGAGTTTTATGAAATACCCATGATTCCTACTGAATTACATATTACAAGCAAAACAGATTCTTCCCGTAGTACATCTTTCTTAGTTGAACTTCAAACTAACGAGAATGAAATTACTGATGACTCTGTACAATTAACTCAATCAGACCGTTTTTATGTACTGTTAAATACACCAAAAACAAAAATAGCAAGGATAGTATATGAAGGGCAGAATTTTTTCACATTTACAGTCACACTAAAGGCTCTTAATTTACAGCAAGAACCAGAAATTCATAATATGTTTTTAGAAATAGATAAACGTAGAGCGATGAATCTTCTTAATTTTGAAATTAAAGCCCATACTAAAGAATGGAAAGTAACATTTAAAAATGATAGTTCTCATTCCGATCTTCCTATCACATTTACTTTTGAAAAACGAACAGGCAAATTATAAAAATAAAAAGAGTTATTTTTATATTCTTTGAAAATAACTCTTTTTATTTTACTTACTCCAAATCTTTCTCCCAGTTTGAGCATCAATATAACGAATTTCCCGACTACAATCAAAAGGTTCTTTATGTTTTTCATCTGTCGTTTGTTTGTACAGTAGTTTGTACTTGGTTTCCTCTGCATCATGATCTAAAAACCATTCTAATTTAACTCGGATAGCCTCTCTGTATATTTCTAACGCTTTTTCTTTTGTTACTTTTGGTGTTGTTTCATATGTAAGTAATTCTTTTATAAAGTTGCTAGACTCTCCCGAGTAGTGCATCACAGCACCATTTTCTGCATTGATGTTAATCATAAATTGGTTATACTCTGCCAGAATACCATTCACATATATGGAAAAGATAAATCTTTCAATCCCATCTTCTGCTTCTTCATGTTCCTTCCAAAGTCGAAGATATTGTGTAACATCTGGAATAACATGTTCTAAAAATTGAAGTGCTTTTTGTAAACATTCTTCTCTAGACAGTATTTGTTTTGCTTCTTTATCATCTGTCAGTTTTATAAAACCAATTAATTCATTGGTTGATTTATCAATGGTAATGCCAACTAAATTATTATATTTTAACATTGGTAAATGCTTTTTAAAGAATTCATTCATTAAATATGGATTATTTTCCTCTTTCTGTGTTTGTAATTCCTCTTTCGGTACAAATTTCATCCTTATTCCATCTTCATTTTCCGTCTCAGCTACTTTTGTAAACCTTTCCTTATCCCAGTCAAATAAATCGAATACATCATCTTGTTGGCTACCCTTTTCTTGTTTTCCAACAGCCACTGTTGGCGGTAATTTATAATGATCTGGTCCAAATAAATCTTTACCTGTACTTGCATCAATAAATACATGACTAGGTTCTGGTACATACATAAGGTGGTACCCTTTTACTTCTTCTCCATTTTCATATTTACATAAAGAATGTGTTAAATCTACAAATACAAGCCTCATATCTTGTTTGGCCTTTAAGTTGTCTAAAACGATATTCGCCTCAACAATCTCACTTGGCCATAACGGTTTTTTCTCTATAGCTTTTTTTCCATTGTAATGAAAATGCACAACATTACCTGAAGGGTGCACTCGCACAACACACCCTGTATTCGGCAAGGGATAGCTATTCACTGCTTGCATATAATTTACTTCTTTCCAACCGCGCCTGTCGTCCTTAACCGTTACATATGTATAGAATTCATATCCTTCTTTTGTATATTTTTTCAAGAATGTATTTGCAATCTCTCTTGCCTTATTCTCCTCTATCGCTTCCTTACCACTTGAAAAATAATTTCCATCATCTATCCTAAATTCAATTAAATTATCAGTATGTCTATTTAATGTAATTTGTATCTGTTTCTCCTCATCATCTTTATGTCCCCACCACAATAGATGGTACGGGTCATCAACCCCTTCTTGATCATCTACAACAAGACTATATTCATCCGGAATTTCTATAATATGAGCCACTTGCTCTTTTCTCTCTTTATCTTTTTGATTCATTATTCCCCTCCTCAACATTACAATTTAAGGTAATTATAACAAACAAAACCAAATTTATTAACCAAAAAGACTAGAGATATCTCTAGTCTTCTACTTCGTTTCACGATGTAACGTTACTCGCTTTAATCGTGGACAATATTTTTTAAGTTCGATGCGCTCTGGGTTGTTTCGCTTATTTTTTTTAGAAATGTAATTACGATCACCACACTCCGTACAAGCTAATGTTATATTTACACGCATATGCAATTCTCCTTTCTTTCAAAGATCGCAACTAAAACGTAATGATTACGATTTATATATTATAAAACTTCATTCTATTTGTCAATTGCAAAAACAAGAAGATTCCATTTAGAATCCCCTTGTTTTTATAGTTAAATAAATTTTATTAAAACGATTCGTATGTAACAAACTCACTAATTGGCTTTCGATATCCTCTTGGACGAACTTTAGCCGTATCACTTTTCCCTATCGTAATCATTAAAACAGGTATTACATGCTCTGGCATATTTAACTCATCTTGTACTGCTTTTTCATCGAAACCAATCATTGGACATGTATCATAGCCATAATATTTAGCTGCGTACATAAAAGTCATCGCGCTTAATGAAGCGTTTCTAAGCGCTTCATCCTCCATGAAACGTTCTCCTTTTCCTTCATATAAGCCTTTCGTTTGCCTAATTGTATCTTCATATTCGCATTCATCAATCATTTTTAAAACTTTCATACCGAAGTAAATATTTTCGACATTTTGGTATGCTCTCTTATCACCACAAACGAGCACTACCGCTGATGCACTCGATACTTTATATTGACCGAATGCTAATTCTTTTAATCTTTCTTTTCGCTCTTGATCACGAATTACAACATAATGTGTGTGCTGCAAATTATAGCAAGATGGAGAAAGCTTAGTTAACTCAAATATTTTTTTAAAATCCTCATCAGGGATTTCTATACCTTGTATAAATTTCATCGCAGAACGTCTAGCAATTGCTAATTCTTCAAAGTTCACCATATATCCTCCTTAATAACCATAAATTTAAATATACATTAATTTATACAAATGAATAAATCAAATAAAAACACTTTACATCTGAATCATAATTAAGATTCACAGCAAAAAAGACAAAAAGCTGAAACAATTAGTTCATACGAAATTCACACGAATCTATTACTATAGAAATTGTACATAGTGAACTTATTAACAATCACGTTTATTTATATAGAATCTTACTCGAAAGGAGTTGAAAGTATGAAAACTAAATATCGCTTTATGATCTCATCATTTGCTGCTTGTGCTTATATGATTTGGTATTTAGTATAATAACGACCTCACTTGTAAATAGGAAAAGGTGTGTATATAAATGGAATATAATCAATCAACAGTTAACTACTGGAAAGCTTTTGTATTACCATATACATTTGCTTTAGAAGAGTTAAAAACTAAATTTGAAATTATGAACCGGGAAGCTCAATTTCTAGAGGATTACAACCCGTTTGAACATATAAAAACAAGACTAAAACAACCTGAAAGTATTATTAAAAAGCTAGAACGCAAAAGCTTATTACCAACAGTTGAAAACGCTCAAACACATTTACAAGATATTATTGGTATTCGTATTACATGTTGCTTCGTAGAAGATATCTATCATTTGAAAGAAGTCATTCAAAAACGCGAAGATATGGAAGTCATTGAAGTAAAAGATTATATCGCTAACCCAAAACGAAACGGATATAAAAGTTTACACATGATTATTAAATACCCTTTATCACTAAATTCTGGTACAAAAGATGTATTTGCAGAAATTCAGTTACGTACACTGGCAATGGACTTTTGGGCAAGTTTAGAACATAAACTTTATTATAAATATGAAGGGAAAATACCGGAGTATTTAAAAGATGAACTACATGATGCAGCAATGAAAGCTGAAGATCTTGATAATAAAATGGCCACAATTCGTCAAGATATTGATGATATTGAGGCATGCTCAAATCAAATTATGCTACCACTATAAAAAAAAGGTTCTCACCAATGAGAACCTTTTTTCTATAATTTTTGGGAAGTACGACTCCACACTTATTAAAGTTTCACGTTATTTTTTCTCTATCGTTCGAACCTCTTCAATCTTCCATTTATCATCTTCTTTTCCAAGAGCATACTGTACTTTCTTTTGAAGAGTGATACTGTCGTCTACTTCCTTTTCTTTCGTTTCAACAATAACATACCCTACTTTACTAACTTTCATATCTATATGTTCCAATTCAATTTTCTTATTTCCCTTTTGAAACGCGGCTTCTTTTTGTGTTTTTAAGTCTTCAGCACTAGGCATCTTCTTTGAAAATAACTCCATATGTTCTGCAAGATTCTTTTCATTCTTCGTTCGCACAAATGTATTAATAATATCTTGAATAGATTTCTCTTCTTCTTTTGTTATTTGTACCTTTTCCTCAGTTTTTTTAGTAGTAGATTTTTGTGCTACATTATTCTCTTCTTGTTGACATCCAACTAGTAATACTACAAATGCTAGAAGGAATCTTAATTTCGCAAATATTTTTTTCATATTTCCAACTCCTAAAAAGAAAAGCGAGGCAGTTCGCCTCACTTTCGCTCTTAATTATCGTCTTCCTTTATTCGGATCACCGCCACCAACAATATCAAAGACACGTTTCGCTATATTTGTATTCTCTTGAACGCCAGAGAACAAGTATTTACCTGGACCAAATGCATACACGTTCACATCTTCCCCTGTATGTCCACCTGTTGTCCAGCCTGTAACCGAGCGCTTATTGAAAATATCTTCAATTGCATTATCAATCTTTGTTACATCTTTTGACGGAGCTATATCATTTACAGCTTGAATTTCTTCTGGAGTTAATTGTAAATCAATATACTTTTTCAATGTTTCTTCTACATTTGCACCTTTTGCAATCTCATTTGCCATAAAGTCTGGTGTGCGTTTTGCAGCTTTAATTGGATCTACTTTAAAGTTATACTCGCCATTGGCACCTAAAGATAATCCACCAGTAGCGTGATCTGCCGTTGCAATAACTAACGTATTTTTATCTTTTTTCGCAAACTCAATCGCTGCTTTGAAAGCTTTTTCGAAGTCTTCCATTTCACTCATTGCACCAACAATATCATTATCATGTCCAGCCCAGTCGATTTGACTTCCTTCCACCATTAAGAAGAAACCATTTTTATTTTTGTTCAAACGCTCAATCGCTGCATTAGTCATTTCTTCTAATGAAGGTGTTTTCTCATTGCGGTCAATCATTTTATCTAATCCACCTGGTGCAAATAAACCAAGAATTTGATCATTTTTATCATTTAACAATTGATCTCGATCCGTTACATAGCTATAACCAGATTTCTTAAACTCTTCTGTAAGATTACGATCTTTTCTAACAAAGTTCTTTACGCCGCCGCCAAGCATAACATCTACTTTATGCTTCCCTTTAATTTTCTCATCAAAATAATCATTTGCAATTGCGTCCATATTTTTACGGCTAATGTCATGCGCACCGAAAGCAGCTGGTGTTGCATGTGTAATTTCAGAAGTTGCAACGAGTCCCGTTGATTTCCCTTTTTCTTTCGCTTGCTCAAGAACCGTTTTCACTTCCGCTTTATCATTATCAACTGCAATTGCAGCATTATATGTTTTAATCCCTGCTGACATAGCTGTTGCTGCCGATGCAGAGTCTGTAATATTTTCATGTTCATCTTCTGGGTATGTTTTTTGTGTTCCTACAAGATGCTTATCAAATTCTGTAGATTCCATTTCAAAGGTTTTTGGATTATCTTTCATATAACGGTGAGCCGTCATATATGAAGGGCCCATACCATCCCCAATTAATACGATAACATTTTTAATCTTTGCATTGCTTCCGTTCTCATCTGCATTAACCTCACTAGAACGAGTAAAATTCCATGTTGCTACCGAAGTAACTGCTAATGATGCCACAACTGCAAATGGCCATGCTTTTTTCACAAATTTTTTCACTGTCTTGTCCCCCTAATTAGGTTATTCATTTCCCACTATCAAATTTAATGGAAGACTATTAAGAGAAAATTAGCTGTATGTAAATTTTTTGTTAACTTATGTAAATATCAGTTATAATTTGTATAAGTTTGTCTTTTTGTATCAATCATCCTTCCCTTTACAATTTAAATATAAACAAGTTGGATTTCATTTAACGTAAATCTCTTTTTTTACATTTTGACTCTATTTTTATGAAAATAAATAGAAATGCGGTGAGCCTTTATGAAAATAGTAAAGCTAAATGAATCTTTTATTTTTGAATTACTTAATCTTTGCAAATCTGTTGGATGGTTACACGATGAAATTTTTATGAAAAAACAATTCGAAATGTATCTTTCTATCGGCACACTTGTAGGTTACATTCATGAAAACAAACTCATTGCGACTGGAGGAGTATTTCCCTTTACAAGTAACTTCGCTTCCATTGGTATGTTAATCGTTCACCCTAATTTTCAAGGACGTGGAATAGGGCGCATGTTGCTAAATCATTGCTTGGAACAAATTCATCCAAAACAACCAATTGCACTTATTGCGACAAAAGCTGGCGAACCTCTATACACATCATGCGGATTTCAAACAGCAACAACGATTCATCGTTTTGAAAAGCAAACTATTAAGACGTACCCTTCTCACTTACAACAAGTACAAGAAGAAGACCTTATATCTCTTACTTCTCTGGATCAAATTGCAACTGGTATGAATCGTTCTCTACTTTACTCTTTGCTATTACCAAGGGCCGTACACTCTTTTAAAATTGAAAGAAATAACTGTATAGAAGCTTTTTCATTATGCATACAAAAGGGCAATATATTATGTATCAATCCACTTATCGCCAAGCAAGAAGAAGATGCTATTCAATTATTAAAAAAGATATGTGAATGTTGGAATGGTATAGTACGAATTGATGTCCCACACTCACAATTTACATTTCGTAAATTTCTTCAAGCAGAAAATTTCCAAGAAACGCTCCTTTCACCTCTTATGATAAAAAATGGTAGCCAACTTCCTGGAAATCGTAATATGCTATTTGCTATGATAGATACAGCGTTATGTTAGAAAGGAGACACCTAATTGAAGCGATTTAGCTATTTTATGGTAGGTTGTCTTACTCTTACACTATTAGTAGGATGTAGTGCAGCAGAAAAGCCAGTAGAACAAGTAAAGCAAGTTAAAAATACAATTACAGCGAAACTAGCTACCGAGGAAAAAATGGTAGAAATAGATGGTCAAACCATTTACTTTAAAAAGATTGGTAATGAAAAACCACCTTTACTTATGATTCATGGCTTTGGAGGGTCATCAGATGGTTTTCAAAAGATTTACTCCGATTTAGCAAAAGATCATACAATTATTTCTGTAGACGCTTTAGGATTCGGGCGCTCATCTAAGCCAATGGATTTTTATTATTCTTTTCCAACTCATGCAAATTTGTATTATAAATTAATGAAAAAACTAGGATATGATTCATTCGCAATACTGGGGCATTCCATGGGGGGAGAAATTTCTCTAAATTTAACATATTTATATCCTGAAGCAGTTACTCACCTTATTTTAACTGATGCTACAGGTGGCCCTCATACATTCGTTAATAAACAAGGCTCACCAAAACCACAATTGTCGACTGATTTAAATGCCGTTTCTTCTATTACAGATTATGATGAGAGCAAAGTGAAATTCAAACGTAATGATGAAGAACATTATAACAAAATGAAACTATGGCCTAGACGTCTTAAAATTAATGCGAATGAAATGAAACAGCCAACTTTAATTATATGGGGCAGAAATGATAGTAGCGTTTCTTGGAAAGAAGGAGAAACGTATCATCAATTCTTAAAAAATAGCACTTTACATATTATTGAAAAAGGTTATCATGCACCATTTCGCCAAGAACCACAAGAATTTGTCGGGTATGTACAAGACTTCTTTAAGAACAATCCGATCAAAGTTGAAAAATAACATAAACGGGTATCTCATTGTGAGATACCCGTTTTCATATATTAAGCAGCTTGCTTTTGGCGTTTTTGAGTTTTTGATCCTAATACTTTCGGGATAACGAAGCCATCCATTCCAAATTTCCCAGCGTTCATACCGGCAACAAGAACAAACATAGATAAGATAACCATCTCAGGGTTCACACCAATTGACCCACTAAACATATAGGAAAAGTTCATTACAAGACCAAAAAAGACCGCTGTTTTTGTTAAACAGCCTACAATTAAACCAATTCCGACTAAAATTTCTCCCCATGTTACAAGCGTATTAAACAAATCTACATTTGGAATTGCAAACTCTTGTAAGAATGATGCCCACCAAGATTGAACAGCCGGTTGTGCGCCTTTAGATTTTTCAATTGCGCCTTGCAAATAACCTGTTGCATCGAATCCTTTTCCTTGTAGTTTACCGATTCCAGCCATTAACCATGTGTAACCAAGATATACTCGAATTACTGCTAATACAAAAGAAACTGCTTTGTTTTCTCTTAAAAATTGAATAACCATATCTTCCTCCTAAAGTTGTAATTAAGTTAGTTACAGTTAATATAATAACATTAGTTACTTATTTTTAAAACGTTAATTATGAATAATTCATGACATGTGTATGAAACATTAAAAACTAACGTTTATATAGTAACTTTTATTACCTGTAAAAACTTGAACATATCATACCACAGGTGATAATCATTTTCATTGAAAAAAATGTAAAAAAATTGTGAGTTAAATGTGAAACACGTTTATTCGAATATAGAATAAACGTGTTTCACACTAATTATAGAATCGAAATGTATGTGTCTCCTCATCAATTAAACTCGCTTCTTGAAACGCTTCTTCTAACGTTTTCCCATGATTAATAACCCCATAAAATAAGCGTATAGTAAACATAAGTGCTGCATTTCCATCTACATAATTAATCGATCCAATATATGATTTCACACCACTATGTAAAAAAGATTTTGCTAGATTTTGCTCCCCTAACGTGCACCCGCTATTTACAATATATGTATTATGCAATTTTGCATATTTATAAATTTCTGCTGCACCAAAATACCCTCTCGGTTCATCTTGTTCATATACTTCTTCGCCTAACTCTTCCATGACAAACTTCCCTTCTTCACCATGAAAGCAAAAAATAATATAATTAATATCGTTAAATAAGTTCTTTCCAGAAAGAACTTCCACAAAATCTTTCGGTCTACCAATCCAATATGTCACAACCCTTGCACCAAAATATTCAAGAGATGCTCGGATTGATTGCGCCTCTAAATCCGAATTAAAACCAACTACTAATGCAATATTCAACATACAACCCCCATTCTATAATCAGCCCTTATCAATCAGACTTTTATGGGATAAATCCATTTCATATATACCTGTTTCTTTCAAAAAATCTGATCTAGTTAAAACGACTTTCTGTAAATATTGTCTATATGCTGTAATTGTTCCATCATGAGATACAATGCAAATTCTTTCAGCACCCAGTCCATAACACCAAAGAAGAAATTCATCTACTATTTGCTGAAAACTATTCTCTGAAATAGTGTTTATACCTTCCTTCCATAACTGATTATTTGAGCTTTTCTCTATCGAAAAATGTGGAAATAACTTTTTTATCATATCCTGATCTACTATGCGATCGCATGGTAATGTTTTCACGCCTTCTCGATAAGGAAAAATACGCGGGGATACATATGGATGAACGATTTTTTGACAACTACATTTCGCACTCCATATTGTCGCTGTTTGCAAAGTTCGAAGTGTAGGGCTAACAATTAATATATCCGTTTCTTGTAATGATACATCACGTTGAAGTAATTTAGCTTGAGCCTTTCCTACCCTCGTCAATGGTGGGTCAAACACTTGCAAGCTTTCCGGTAAATCCGTTGTATGTTCACCTTCACCATGCCGAACAAAAACAAGTTTCATATTCAGCCTCCTCTTACTATAAAAATCCTCACACATATTTCTTCCCTATTGCATTCTTTATTCCTGCTGTATGAAAACCGATATGTAAAAAAGGTTTGACACTAAATTCGTAAAATATTACAATATAACATGTAAAATACTTTTTACATCGAAAGGAGAATTACATATATGAAATGGATAATTGTCTTTATTGGAATGATTGTATGGGGATATATAAACGGCTTCTTTAGTAGTGATAAAACTGCTAATCCTTGGATTACAGATGATGAACGTGAAACAAAAATTAAACAAAAAGCAATTACGGCAAGCTGGTCCGGTGTTTTTATGTTTTGTACCATTAGCCTCTTAAATAAATGGTTAGGTTTAAGCACAAACGATAAATCACCGTACTTACCAGACCCTATCGCAGCTTTTTTAAAAGAAAATGTAGAGATACAAGTTTTACTCATGCTATTTGTTATGTATGGAATATTTTACTTACATTATCGAAGAAAATTAAGTGCCTAATTTCTAACTCATGATTATACTCCTAAATGGTTATAGTAATCATGACAAAATGAAAGGAGAGATATAAACATGAGTAACTCGAATGAATTTTTAGATACACTACATGAAAAACAAGCAAAAGATGAACAAAATAGAAAGCGCCAAGGGAACGGAAACCCAGCGAAAAAAAAGCCAAATAAAACACATAAATAACAATAAAAAAACTGCCTAAAATGATCTTTTAGGCAGTTTTTTTATTCTTCTTTCACCGAGATAATATTTTCCCAATTCCATTTCTCATAATACCACTCTGGTACATCTACATTTTCAATCCATTTCTTTTCATATTTTCCATCGCTATGAGCTAGCCATATATCAGCTTTCTTACGATTTGAACGTATCCATATTAATTGATTGCTCTTCTTCATGAAAATTGGATGATAATCGCCTTGCTTATTAGATGACTTTGTAATTTGATATTGTTTATCGCTTGTGCTATTTATCTCATATAAAGATGGGAATGGCCTTTTTTCTGGCAGAGTTTCAAACCCTCCCTCTTTTGCTCGTGAAACGATAATTACATTATCGTTCTTCCATGTAAAATCCCAATCGACATATCCTTTCGGCGTAAATGTTTGCTGCTGGAGTGCTGGCAGTTCTTTTATTTTTAAATGTTTATTCTCTAATGCAACTCTCCCGCTCCCTTCAATATAAGCCAATATATTTTTTGATGGCGCCCATTTGAACCATTGTGTATTTAATAGCATTTGATCTACTATTTCAAACCGACTACCGTCTGCTCGAACTAAGCAAAGTGTATTACTATCAGCTGACCATGAAGCTGTCGGTACCGCTAAAAATGAAATCCACTTTTGGTCTGGTGACCACTTAAACCCACTTGCAACTAGCGCTAGAAAATCATCATGTTCATTTGGTAATGCATACAAATGCTTCATTTTGTGCGGGTTTTTATTTGCATCTTTTTGCACTTCATATAGCTGAGCTCCTGTCCACCCTGTTGGAAGTAAATGTGCTTCAGAGGATACAAGAAACTTCTTTCCATCAGGGTACCATGCATAATCGCCTACACCCGCTGATACATTTTCAAAATCTGCATTCTTTTTTTCAACGTCAAATGTATTTAATGTACCTGCAAATATAAATGTAATTATATTTTCTGTTGGTGACCATTTATAATTCGATATTTCTGAGTGCGACGGTATAACTTTTTTTCCATCTTTTAGCCGATATAACTCAAGCATACTTTGTTTCTTTCCTTTTACATATGCCAGCCACTCTCCATCATGTGACCACTTTGGCCCTGTTATGTACTCTCCTTTTGTAATTTGTATTTCTTTTCCATCAACTTTTATAAAAAGATTATGATGACGAATAAAAGCAACTTTCACACTACTACTTTCTGCACTAGTAATAGTTATAGAACATAAAAACATAAACAACACTACACTACCAATTACTATTAGCCTTTTCATACCATCACTCCATTTTCCTCATAGCATTCCTCACTTTCTCCCTACAATATGTGAAAAATATCGATTCGACATAATCAGAAAAAATTTCCCAAGCAATTTTCAATTCATAGAGGATTGGTATGAATTATGTCGAAAGTATAGTTCAGCCAACATTTACATTTATAATTTTCGACTACAATGTAAGATTTCACTTCTGAATATTGGCACTTTTTTATTAGGGGGAGTATCAATGAAAAAAACTACATCTACACTATTAAGTATGGCGCTTGTCTTTTCTAGTTTTGGAGCTTTAAGCGCTCATGCTGAATCACTACAAAAGGAGACGCAATTTAGTCCACAATTAAAAACAACGATTGAACAGTGGGGAGAACATAAAATTGCTCAAAATGTTGAAACGAAAACAACAAAAGAAATATCAGTAATTGTAGAATTGCAACATGCTCCTCTCGCTGCTCAAAGTAATATTCAGCATGCTCCAGATTTACAAAATAGTAATGCGCAGTCTTATCATGCTGAACTAAAAAAAGCACAAGAAGATACGACTAAGAAAATAAAAGAAAAAGCACCTGGTGCAAAAATTAAAGAAGTGTATAATACCTTATTTTCCGGATTCTCTATTTCAGTTCCTGGAGATCAAATTACCTCTCTTGCCTCTTTACCTGAAGTAAAAGCAGTCTATCCGAACTTAACATATAAATTGCATGAAACATCAAAAAGTGCTACTAACGAAGAAGCACCAAATATCGGTGGACCGACAATTGGTGCACCTGAAGCGTGGAATTTAAAAGATCCATCTGGCAAACCGCTTGATGGAAAAGGCATGAAAGTAGCCATTATCGACTCTGGCGTAGACTATACACACCCTGACTTAAAGGCAAATTATATCGGTGGATATGACACGGTTGATGAAGATAACGATCCAATGGATGGTAACGTACATGGTACTCATGTAGCTGGAATTATTGCGGGTAACGGAAAAATTAAAGGCGTTGCTCCAAACGCTTCTATTCTAGCCTATCGTGTAATGAATGACGGTGGAACTGGTACAACAGATGATATTATCCAAGGGATTGAGCGAGCGATTCAAGATGGTGCGGATGTGTTAAACCTCTCCCTTGGGCAGGATTTAAATGTACCTGATCAGCCTGTAACATTAACGTTAGAACGAGCAGCGAAACTTGGTGTTACTGCTGTCGTTTCAAATGGAAATGACGGACCAAAACCTTGGTCTGTTGATGCTCCCGGTAACGCAAGTAGTGTCATTTCTGTTGGAGCATCTACAGTTTCTATCCCGTTTCCAACATTCCAAGTAGCTGGTTCCAGCAAAACATATCAAGGGTTACCGTTATCAAAATCCGATTTTCCAATAGGAAATGATTCCCCTCTTGTATATGTTGGTTATGGCAATTCAGGTGATTATGCAAAACAAGATGTGAAAGGGAAATTCGCACTTATTTTACAAGGTACTTCTAGTACATTAGTAAAAGCAGAACAAGCGAAGCAAGCTGGTGCACTTGGTGTGTTATTAATCTCTAGCGAAAAAGAAATTAATATGATGCCGGAATATTTTTCACGTGAACATCTAGCTGTCCCAGTAATACAATTATCCAATACAAATGAGGAAGAATTAAAAACTTTAATTACAAAACGAAAGAAAAATATAAAAATCGGACAACCAAAGCAAACCGAACTTATCGGTAACTTTAGTTCAAGAGGACCATCACAAGGAAGTTGGCTAATAAAGCCTGATGTTGTTGCACCTGGAGTACAAATTACTAGTACAGTACCGCGAGGCGGCTATGAATCGCATAACGGAACAAGTATGGCTGCTCCGCAAGTAGCTGGAGCGGTTGCCCTCTTGCGTCAAATGCATCCTAATTGGACGACAGAACAATTGAAAGCGGCTCTTGCCAACAATGCAAAAACATTACATGATGTCAATGAAAATACATACCCTGTTATGGCACAAGGATCTGGTTTAATTAACATTCCGAAAGCAACTCAAACAAATATATTAGTAAAACCTAACAATGTCAGCTTTGGTCTTATTAAGCCCAATAGCGGAAAAGTAAAACTGACGCAAAATGTTACATTACAAAACCTTTCTAGTAAAAAGAAAAGTTTTTCAACTCGTGTAGAATTACTAGATGCAAACACAAAAACAAAAGTAAAAGCTTCTGTCCCTTCATCGATTAGCATACAACCGAATAGTAGTACCGAAAAACCATTTACTATCACTGTAGATAGCTCACTACAACAAGGTGTGTATACTGGAAATGTATATGTAAAAGAACAAGGGGCAAAAGAAGAAATTCGAATTCCATTCACATTTAGTATCGATCCTAAAGATTATAAACGTATCGATGGACTTGAAATTATTAATTCTACTTTTAGCCCAAATGGCGACCACGTACTAGATGATAATCTCATCAACTACTATTTAGTTGCGCCTGTGGATGATGTCACATTGCATGCAAATTTAGTTACGAAAGAACGTGTAACGTATCAAGGAATTATCCATCAAGCTAAAAATGCAACTCCTGGGTATAAACCTTTCAAATGGAATGGTACAAAAGCAGATGGCACTCCTTTAGCTGACGGGCTATATCAAATTGAAGCAGTTGCTTCTAATTCTGGCGGAGAAACAAAGCAAACAGCTGCTGTATTTCTTGATCGAACTGCACCTAAGTTAACACACGAGGTTAACCAAGAAAATCTCGTAATTAGAGGAAAAGTTGATGATATTCTACTAGATTGGATGTCAGAATCTGGTTGGATAGCACCTGGTATTCCAGTGAGAATGCAATATGAAATTAATGGAAATGGTGTATGGGAACAGGCATTCCTGAACCCTTGGGAGAAAAGCTATGACATTTATTTCAATCGCACTCAATTACAAAAAGGAAAAAATACTATTCACATTGTAGCAACTGATGCAGCTGGCAATACCTCTAATTTAAATGTTAATTTAGAAGTGAAATAAAGTGAAACTTTAATCAGTGGAGATTTCGTTCATCCCCACTGATTATTAGCCTTCACCAATCAGGGTTTACGAGCAGTCAGTCTACTATCTAACTTCTTTACTCCCACCGAATTCTGAGGTAGGAGTTTTACTGCTCGTTAACATGGGATAAAAAATTTATGTTGACAATTTTTTAAATATAGTTTTATAATACAAAACATAGTTTAGTTGAACGAATTATATATCGGCTTTGAAGGAATACTAGTAGCGACTTATATCACTGTCTCAGAGAACTGATGGTTGGTGCGAATCAGTACATATACAAGCGTGAATTACAATTCTGGAGCTTCTTTCCCGTAATGCTTTTTATGCATGAAGAGAAAGACGGATCTTTCCGTTATCTTAAAGTGAGTGGTAAACAATTAGTTGTTTACAAATAGGGTGGTACCGCGATTTTTATCGTCCCTATCGGATTTTCCGATAGGGACTTTTTTGCGTCCATCCTCTTACACAATTTCATATATACGCGTTGAAAGAATCGCAGTAGTATCTTATATCCCTGTTACAGAGAGCTAATGGTCGGTGGAAATTAGCACATATATAAGTATGAATTACAATTCTGGAGCTTCTTTTTCGTAGTGCTTTTCTGCATGAAGGAAAAGACGGAATTTTTCCGTTATCATTAATTGAGATGTAAGTATATTTTCACTTACAAATAGGGTGGTACCGCGATTCTTTCGCCCCTATCGGATTTTCCGATAGGGGCTTTTTCTATTTCTCACAGAAACAAATGTTAAATAATTCCGAATCTTATGATAAAATTTTATAAGCGCTTACAAAAAATGAAAGGAG
This sequence comes from Bacillus sp. FSL K6-1218, assembly GCF_038006445.1. Taxonomy (NCBI): domain Bacteria; kingdom Bacillati; phylum Bacillota; class Bacilli; order Caryophanales; family Bacillaceae; genus Bacillus; species Bacillus sp. FSL K6-1218. Next base: position 4,394,164 of record NZ_JBBOVE010000001.1, read on the forward strand.
GTGATACAAGCTATACGAAATCAATATTCAATTTTATTGAAAAAAAGGAGGATGTCTAAATGACAAAGAAAACAGAAATTCCATCGCATTTAAAACCATTCGTATCCACACAACATTATGATCAATACACACCGGTGAATCACGCTGTGTGGCGTTATATTATGAGACAAAATCATAGCTTCTTAAAAGACGTTGCTCATCCAGCCTATGTGAACGGACTACAATCATCTGGTATTAATATAGATGCAATTCCAAAAGTAGAAGACATGAATGAGTGTTTGGCACCAAGTGGCTGGGGCGCTGTAACGATTGACGGACTTATTCCCGGCGTAGCATTCTTCGATTTTCAAGGACACGGACTACTACCGATCGCAACAGATATTCGGAAAGTAGAAAATATCGAGTACACACCAGCTCCAGATATCGTACACGAAGCCGCAGGACACGCACCGATTTTACTTGATCCTACATATGCAAAATATGTGAAACGTTTTGGGCAAATTGGTGCAAAAGCTTTCTCTACAAAAGAAGAACATGATGCATTTGAAGCTGTTCGTACATTAACAATAGTAAAAGAAAGCCCTACTTCTACTCCTGATGAAGTTAAGGCTGCTGAAAATGCTGTAATTGAAAAACAAAACTTAGTTTCTGGTTTATCAGAAGCTGAACAAATTTCACGTCTTTTCTGGTGGACAGTAGAATACGGATTGATTGGAAACATAGATGATCCAAAAATATATGGTGCTGGTCTCCTTTCTTCTGTTGGCGAAAGCAAACATTGCTTAACAGACGCTGTAGAAAAAGTTCCATTTTCTATTGAAGCATGTACAGGGACAACTTATGACGTAACAAAAATGCAACCACAACTATTTGTTTGTGAATCCTTTGAAGAGCTAACAGATGCGCTTGAAACATTTTCTAAAACAATGGCCTTTAAAACAGGTGGAAAAGAAGGTTTAGAAAAAGCAATTCGCTCTGAGAACTATGCAACAGCTGAGCTAAATAGTGGATTACAAATTACAGGTACATTTAGCGAGACAATTAAAAACGATGCAGGTGAATTAATTTACATGCGAACAAATTCGCCAACGGCATTAGCGCTTCATAATAAACAGTTAGCAAATCATTCTACTTCTGTACACAGTGACGGATTTGGAACACCGATTGGATTACTCACTGAAAATATTGCATTAGAAAATTGCACAGACGAACAACTACAATCATTAGGAATTACAATTGGAAATATCGCTGCGTTTACTTTTGCAAGTGGTATTCATGTAAAAGGAACAGTAACAGATATTGTAAAAAACGATACGAAAATTGCTCTTATTTCCTTTATCGATTGCACAGTTACTTATAACGCCCGCGTCTTATTTGATGCTTCATGGGGCGCATTTGATATGGCTGTTGGCTCACAAATCACTTCAGTATTCCCAGGTGCCGCAGATGCCGCAGCATTTTTCCCAATGGATGAAGAAGTTCAAGAAATTCCTGCTCCACTTGTACTGAATGAACTTGAACGTATGTATCAAACAGTGCGAGATATTCGAAGTGAGGGGATTTTACACGACGCTCATATCGATCAATTAGTAGCAATTCAAGAAGTATTAAATAAATTTTATGCGAAAGAATGGTTGCTGCGCCTTGAAGTATTAGAGTTACTTTTAGAGCATAACAAAGGGCATGAAACATCAGCAGCATTACTACAACAACTTTCTACTTTCACAACTGACGAAGCTGTAACACGCCTTATTAACAATGGTCTTGCGTTACTTCCAGTAAAGGATGTGAAAAATGATGCTACGATTAACTGAAGAAGAAGTTCACGAGGAATTATTGAAGGTAGATAAATGGATGGTAAAAGATGAGAAATGGATTGAACGAAAATATATGTTTTCCGACTACTTAAAAGGAGTCGAATTTGTCTCTGAAGCCGCCAAACTATCAGAAGAACATAATCACCATCCATTTATCCTTATCCAGTATAAAGCAGTTATTATTACTTTGTCATCTTGGAATGCAAAAGGTTTAACGAAACTAGATTTTGAGCTTGCAAAACAATTTGATGAGCTATTTTTACAAAACGAAAAAGCAATTATAAGAAAATAAAAAAGAGAAGCCTTTTTAGGCTTCTCCTTTTATTTTGAAATGGATACAATGTCCAAATGGATCCTCGACTTGTAATATTCCATCTTTGTACGTAGCAATCTTGCCAATATTTTTTAAGCTTTCACATACTTGCTCTTTTTGTTTTTCATCCACTAGTACAATTGTGAAATATTTCAAACCAATGGAACCTGGCATTTGCGGTGGTACCCCTTCACCTTGCCATGTATTTAAACCGATATGGTGATGATAACCACCTGCAGATACGAACAACGCTCCATTACGAGCTGGGATCGTTACTTCAAAACCAAGACCATCAACATAGAAACGTTTCGCTTCCTCTAAATCAGCTACATGGAAATGAATATGCCCCATCACAGTACCAGCTGGAAATCCACTCCATGTACTTCCTTGCTGTAATAATTCTTCACCAGCTAACGGGTTACTAACAAATGGGAGTTCTCCATTCTCATCACGCCAAACTTCTTTTTGTCGATCATGATAAATTTCAATTCCGTTTCCATCTGGATCAGCTAAATAAAGGGCTTCACTAAAGTAATGATCGGCTCCGCCATGTAGCGGATATACCATTTCTACAAGATGACGAAGAACATTCGCTAAATCCTGTCTATTTGGTAATAAAATTGCGTAATGATATAACCCTGTTCTTCCTCTTTGCTTCGGAAAGGCTTCCTTCTTTTCTTCAATGATAAGAAGTGGTTCATCATTTTCATTCCCAAATGTAACAACTGCTTCTTCTTCTTTTAGCACCTTCATACTTAGTACTTCCGTATAAAACTCTAGTGATTTCTTTACATTAGATACGTATAAATGAACAACATCAAGTGTTGTATCGGGATGAAGTTGAAAACTCATCTTGTTAGCCCCCCCATTTAAATTAGTTCTTCTTTGACATTTTTTCTTTTAAGAAATTATCTACAAAACCATCAGCTTTTGCAACAAATAAGTATGCACCCATTGCTAATAATGCAAGTTCTAATTCGAAACCAGGATTTTTTCCATCTCCCAATAAACCAGCTGACCATTTCACTTTTACGATTGCTCCAACCATAACAAGTGCAAATAATAATCCAATATATCTTACACCTAAACCTAGAATTAATAATAGACCTCCAACTAATTCAAATGTTGCTACACCGTATGCAAGTCCTCCTGGTAAACCAATGCTTGTAAACCACCCTGCAATATTGTCAATTCCTGATTGGAATTTTGTTAAACCGTGCATGAAGAATGTTACCCCTAACACGATACGAATAATTAAGTTACCAATATGTTGATTCATTTCATTCTCTCCTTTATAGTTTCCTTATACAAAACTTTTATTTACATTACAAAACATACACTAATTTTTTTTATTCGTCAATTCATTTTCACTGGGAAAAAATATATTTTTTTTGCTATGATACAAATAGTTGTTTACAAAAAGGAGCTTGATTTTATGAATATTGGTTCTGCAATACGTGAAATTCGTCAACGTAGAGGCATAACAATTGCACAAATTTGTGAGGGAACAGGTCTTTCTAAAGGCTTTATGAGTCAGGTTGAAAATAATAAGACATCACCATCTATCTCAACTTTAGAAACGATCTCCAATTTTTTAAATGTTCCCCTTCCCTATTTATTATTAGAACAAAAAGATCGCTTAAAAATTGTCAAAAAAGAAGAACGGAAATACAGTGTATACGGCAAAGATGAGCAAAGAATTGAGCATGTTGCGGAGCAAGGGGGGCTTCGCCTATCTTTAGTAGAAATCCCTACTGGATTCCCGAAAGAAAACTCACCAAATGCCCATGAAGGGGAAGAATGTCACCTTGTATTACGTGGAAAACTAGAAGTTCAGCACTGTGAAGATATTGCAATTGTAGAAGAAGGTGATTCTTTCTCATGGAATGCATGCGTTCCTCATATTGTTCGTAATATAGGAGAAGAAACTGCATTATTACTTATCTCTAGTTATGCGGAAAATCGAAAACGTGTTTACTAAATAATAAAAAAGAAGCCTGATTAACAGGCTTCTTTTTTTATCCCCTTATAATTCCATAACTTGTCCCAACTAGTACCGTCTTTTCATGCTGATTGCGATAAACTGACTCGATTGAAACTTTTTTATAACCTTCCATTTGCTCAATATTTGTTAAAGTTAATTCACAAGTGATCGTATCTCCTGTAAAAACTGGTCTAATAAACTCACTTACTAATTCTCTTGCTATGTAATGTAACTCTTCGCCCACCTTTGTTCCGATACTAGCAGTCAATAAACCATGAACCATTAGTCTTCCGTTTTCATCGTATTCCATATGGTGTCTACCTTTATCACCTGTAATATTTGCAAATTCAAAAACTTCCTCCTCAGTAAATCTTCTTTCATATTTAAATACATCCCCAACTTTTATACTCATTTTTATCCCCCTAATAATAAACGGAATTTTCTTTCATTTTATCATAAAAAGAGCCTCAATCCATTCTCTATTATCAAAAGTCTCAAAATTACCTCGCTATACTTTTTTACTTTCCGTTCATTTATCGGTGACCATCTCTTTTCGCGACTTGATATCCATAGTACGCACATGTTCCATTTCTCGATAGCTCTCTAACTTCAAATCCACAACTTCTATAAAAATCAAAATTGTTCGCAGATGTATGCGCAAACCAGTCACCGTGGGGAAGTTTTTGCAAACAAAGAGCTACAAGCTTCTTACCTAATCCCTTCCCTCTATATTCACACTTCACAACTAAATTTACTATGTTCGCGATCATAATTCCATCCGAAATGACCCTAACCATTGCAATCATCTCTTCTTCATCCCAAATTGTGAAAGCCCATGTTGAATTTTCAAATGCTATCGTAAATTTTTCAATTTGCCAAGAAGGGATATTATCATTACTCCAACCGGCATCTTCAAACAATGCTTTAATTGCATATGCTGGTACGCTACTCGTTCCCTCACGAATAATAAGTCCATTATGATAAATGTACATGTAATCCCCCCTTTATTTTCATATACCATTCTTCAAAAAATGCAATTTACCTTTAAAAAAGTAATTTTTCATCCGACACGTTTAATGGAATAAACAAGAACATCCATCCCATGAAATAAAGTTGTTTTCTCATAGCTGAGCCCTGTCTTTCTAGCAACAAATATTGAGGCGGGATGATTCGGGTTAATGAGAGAAATTAATTTATTCATTCGTAATGCTTGGAAACCGTAGTCTCGAAATGCTGCCGCCGCTTCTTTTGCATACCCTTTTCCCCAATACTGAGGAAGTAACCAATAACCAATTTCAATTTCCTCTTTTCCATCAATCTGCTGCTTTACCAGCCCTGCATGACCAATTCTTGTTCCCGTTTCCTTTTCAGTCAATACAAATAAACCGAGACCGTTTTTATAGCTAGGAATGACCCACTCCTCCAAACTTTTTTTACACTGTATATATGTTTTTAACGTCCCATTTCCAATATAGCGCATTACCTTCTCGTTCCCCCATAGTGAAGCATAGAACTGTAAATCATCCATTGTATATTTGCGAATTTGTAAACGATCTGTATGAAACATGCCTGCACTCCTTTCCACTAATTTGTTCTTAATTTCACGATCATGTTTTGTTTGCATACGAAATGTTACTATTAATTATAAAGTGAAACTTTAATCAGTGGGGAATTTTATTCACCCCCACTGATTATCAGCCCTCACCAATCGAGCGTTTACGGGCAGTGGATCTCCCGTCTAACTTCTTTGCTCTAGCTGAATTTTGAGGCGGGAGTCTTACTGCCCGCAAATAGCGGGATAAATGAACCCACAATAAAATACAGAATATTCATTCTCAACGACTAAAAAAAGCAGTAGACAAATTTTGTCTACTGCATCCATATCATAACTAGTATTAAGAAAACTACAGTTGAGGGGGTGTAGGATTTTCAAATATACTAGATACTTATCCCGTTCTAACGGGCGGTAAACTTTTCAATTGTGTCAAGTGAAAAGTTTACCGCACATAAGAACTTCCTTAGTTCATTAAGATAGTATTGCTAAATAATCATATACACGCTTAGATTTCTCTCCACCCATTCGTGCATGCTGAAGAAGAGAAATGCCATGAGGACCAGATGCACGCAATGCTTCTGGTTGAGCTACTAAAATAGCTTGTACAACTTCTAATTCACCAAGCATAGCTGCTGCAAAAATATCCATCCGAGCACCCTTTTCTAGTAAATAAAGAGCAATATCTTTACGACCTACATGTGCCGATGCCCCTAACGCACTTTCCCAATCTGATCCACCCCAATTATAAGAGGCGTGAAGTAAGCTTGGCGATTCAACCAATAGCTCTTGTACTTTCTCTAAATCCCCGTGAGCTGCCATAACAAATTCTCTTACTAATTCAGTGGTAATACGCTCTTCTGTTTGCATCGCTCTTCTCCCCTTTTAGAAATTCGTTTCGGTGTAAAAAACGGCTTGTCACTTCCTTGAAAGATATCTACATCTATGCCAAATACATGTTGAAACATTTCATGGCATAGCACTTCTTCTGGTATACCATCATACTGAATCTTTCCTCGCTTTAATACGAGTAAACGATCGCTATATTGAGCAGCTTGGTTAATGTCATGTAAAACCATTATAATTGTCATTCCAAACTCCTCATTTAATCGTTTCACAAGTTCCATTACTTCCAACTGGTGAACGATATCTAAAAAGGTTGTTGGTTCATCCAATAATAAGACATTTGTACGTTGCGCTAGCGTCATGGCAATCCAAGCACGTTGCCGTTCCCCTCCTGATAAAGAATGTAAAAGACGATATTCATACCCTTCAAGATTTGTAACAGACAATGCCCAATCAACAATTTCTTCATCTTCTTTATTTAAGCGGCTACTCCATGATTTATGTGGACCTCTTCCGAACTCAATTAGTTCTTTCACTGTTAAATCTAATTGATGATCATGCATTTGTGGTAACATTGCTAATTGCTTCGCTACATCAGCACTCTTCATCATATGAATGTTTTTCCCATCTAAAATGATGTCCCCTTCGCTTTGTTTCAGTAGCCTTGCTATTAAACGAAGCAAAGTAGATTTTCCCGATCCATTCGGACCAATTAAACTAACGATTTCTCCAGCCTTAATATGTACATTCATATTTTGCATTTGAAATCTTTCAGAGTGTGCGTAAAACACTTTGTTAACGGAAATCACGTTGTTTTCCTCCTCTATGAATTAAATATAAGAAGAACGGACCACCTAAGAAGGACAGTAAAATACCAACAGGCAATTCGATTGGATCGAACCAACTTCGAGCTATTGCATCCGCAAAAACAAGTAATACACCGCCACCAAGGCATGATAAAGGTAGCAAATATCTATAATCATTTCCAACTAATAAACGTAGCATATGTGGTACGACAAGACCGACAAATCCAATAAGACCAGATACACTTACTGCAATTCCAGCTAATAATGTACTTACTACGATTAAATAAAACCGACTTTTTTCCACGTTATGTCCTAATAACTTTGCCATTTCATCTCCAAGCATTAACACTCGAATATGCTTAATACCAAAGAAAGCTAATATAATGGCGAATATTGCATAATAAATAATCATGTTTAAATGTGCCCAACTTACACCACCAATACCACCCGCTAGCCACGGTAACACGGATTGTACTTTGTCACTATGTAATAACATTAATGCTGACGTTGCTGCACCAATTAATGCATTGATCGACACCCCTACTAAGACGATTCTTGAAGGTGGTGCCCCTTTTTGCCATGATAAAGCATAAATAACCATCGCTGTTATGAAAGCTCCTAAAAACGCCCCTAGTGGTAAAAAAGCTAGATGCTGTGGGAATAAAATCATGATGACAATTGCTACAAGGCCTGCCCCAGATGAAACTCCGATAATACCAGGATCTGCAAGAGGGTTTCTCATAACCCCTTGCAGAAGTGTACCAGATGCAGCTAAACATGTTCCTACTATAAACCCAACGAGCACTCTCGGTATGCGAAGATCCCATACAATTCGATGTACTGTCGAACCCTCATCTTGTATACCTGTTAGAATGTCTCGTACAGAAAAGGATAAACTTCCTGCGAAAAGACCGTAAAAGAGGCCTAGGATTGTTAATACAACTAAAGTAACTGCTATTATCCATCTTTTTTTCGCAAAAGGATGTTCCTTTTCTCTTACTACTTCACTACTTTCCATACGTATCATTTCCTTACATCTTGTATACTTTTATACATAAAGTCCATTGCTTCTGTAACTTTTGTCCCAGGATTAGATCCAAATAAATTAGGTGGCAAAATAACTACGCGGTTTTGTTTTACTGCATCTAAATTTTTCCACGCTTCATTTTTCATCATTTCGCCTTCGAATGCTTTTTTCACACTTGTTGGATCTCCGTGTGTAATTAAATAAATCACATCTGGATTCGCCTCAATAATACGTTCTACACTTAGCTGTGCATATTGCGGATATTCTTTCATTTCTGGAAAATCAGAAGCAATATTTTTTCCGCCTGTTTTTTCTAAAATATCACCTGATAAAGATGTTGGTAATGCCGCTAAATAAGTACCTGGTGCACCATACACTAGCAATGCTTTCACATCGCTCTTTTTCTCATATTTCTTCATTTGATTATTGATTTTTTGATTAAGTTCTTTTGCTTTATCTTCTTTCTTCATTGCCGTTCCATATAATTCAATATTCTTTTGAATATCTTGTACAGAATTCGCAGAAGAAATGATTACTTTCGTTCCTTGTCCTTCAACCGTTGGCACGTTCTTTTGGAATCCATTGTTAGCAACAAGTACATCGGGCTTTAAACTAGCAATTTGCTCAAAATTCGGTTGATGTGCATTCCCGATTACTTTTGCCTTCTTTAACTCCTCTGGAAGAGTTAATTTCGTATCCGGACGACCTACTACTTTTCCACCTAAAGCATGAATAATATCCATGTCCCCCATACTTAATGTTGCAAAACTTTCTGGTACTTTATCGAATGTTACCTTTCTCCCTGACAGATCGGTAATTTCGATTTTTTCTTTTCCTTTTTCTGTTTTGGTTGCAGACGCTTTTTCTTCCCCTTTGGCACTGCAACCTATTAACAAGAAAAAAATAGATAAAATCGCTGTAAATAGCGTAATAGATTTTTTCATTTCTTCACCTCTAATTGATAATGATAATCATTAACTACTATTCTACTTTAATTGATAAGGATTATCATTGTCAACATGAAACGCATACATTTTTCTTCAAAAAACAAAAAGCGCGACAAAAAGATTCTTTCTTTTCGCCGCGCTCTAGTTAATAATGTTATTCACATTCATTTTCCTCTAGCTGGTCACGCATCACTTTCACACGCTGAAAGAAAAAGAACGATAAACTTAAAAATATAACGATGCTCCCCATCATAACAAAAAATTGGATTGTCTCTTTTGCTCCATTCGGAATCAAAAAGCCAACCATTAACAATGTACTTACAGCTAGAAGAATTTGTCCGAACCGAGTATAATCTTCTATTTTTCCTTGTAATTCTTTCATTATATTCTCACTCCTCTATTTCACTGTATCATATTCTATGAAACTGAAAGACCAGTAAATACAGCCATTCAGGGAGATGTTTTCCAACAAAAAAAGAGCCGCTTTACTGCGGCTCTTTCATAACCATTACTCACATTTATATGCTTCCATATAAATTTCTTTCAGCTCTGAAATAAGCGGTAACTTTGGATTAGCAGTTGTACATTGATCTTCAAAAGCTCTTTCTGCTAATACTCCAACAACCTCTTCAAATTGCTCTTTATCTACTCCTTGTCCTGCAATACTCATATTAATATTTAAGCTTTTTCCAAGCTCAATAATTGCTTGGACGAGTGATTCCACCCCTTCTGCTACCGAACTTGCTGGAAGCCCGAGCATTCTCGCTATATGTGCATAGCGTTCATCTGCCACAAAGTGCTCATATTTTGGGAACAATGCGTGTTTTCTTGGCTTAATAGCATTATAGCGGACTACGTGCGGCATTAGAATGGCATTTGCGCGTCCGTGCGGAATATGGAATTCTGGTCCAATCTTATGTGCTAAGCTGTGATTAATACCGAGGAAAGCATTTGCAAATGCCATCCCTGCAATTGCAGAAGCGTTATGCATTTTTTCTCGTGCTTCTTCATCATTTCCATCTTTATATGCTCTTGGTAAATATTTGAATACGAGATCAATAGCTTTTAATGCTAATCCATCTGTATAGTCATTTGCCACAACAGAAACATACGCCTCAATTGCATGTGTTAAAACATCCATACCAGTATCTGCTGTTACATGTGGTGGTACTGTCATTACAAATTGTGGATCAACAATTGCTACATCTGGTGTTAATTCATAATCTGCGAGCGGATACTTTATATTATTTTTCTTATCTGTAATAACCGCAAATGGTGTCACTTCTGATCCTGTTCCTGATGTTGTTGGAATCGCAACAAACTGTGCCTTATTTCCTAATTCTGGGTATTTACATGTGCGTTTTCTTATATCTAAAAACTTCTGTTTAATGCCATAGAATGTTGTTTCTGGATACTCATAGAACAACCACATCCCTTTTGCTGCATCCATAGCTGAACCACCACCAAGTGCGATAATTACATCTGGCTGAAAGCTTCTCATCATTTCCGCACCTTTAAAGACAGTTTCATCTGATGGATCTGGTTCGACCTCATAGAAAACTTCAACTTTCACATCATTTGCATGCTTGCGTAAATAGTGCGCGACTGTATCGACATAGCCATGTTCAACCATTCCAGGATCCGTTACAATAAATGCGCGTGAAATGTTAGGCATATTTGCTAAATACGCTGTAGCATGTTTTTCAAAATAAATCTTTGGTGGCAATTTGAACCACTGCATATTCTTTTTTCTATCTGCCAGCCTTTTTATATTTAATAAATGAGTCGCCGTTACATTTTTGGAAACTGAATTCTTTCCGTATGAACCACAACCAAGTGTAAGTGACGGAATAAATCCGTTATATATATCCCCTATTCCACCTTGTGATGAAGGTGCATTTACAATGAGACGGCAAGCTTTCATACGTAATCCAAATTGCTTTTGCACTTCTTTATTTGTAGAATGAATAACCGCTGAATGTCCTAAACCGCCGAGGTCTAACATGTCTTCGCAATATGTAAGTCCTTCTTCTAATGAATTTGCCTTCACACAAGCTAATACTGGGCTCAGTTTCTCACGAGATAACGGATATGCTGCTCCGATACCTTGAATTTCAGCTATAAGCATTTTTGTATATTCAGGAATAGTAAGCCCAACTAATTCGGCAATATACTGTGCTGATTTCCCTACAATATCACTATTTACTGCACATGTATTTTCATTTATAACAAGCTTTTCTAATTTTTTTCTTTCTTCTTCTGTTACAAAGTAACAATTGTTTTCGATCATTTCTGTTTTAACATCATCATAGATTTCTTTATCGACAATGATTGCTTGTTCTGATGCACAAATCATACCGTTATCAAATGTTTTCGATAAAATCAAATCATTCACAGCTCGTTTTACATGTGCTGATTTTTCTATATAACACGGTACATTACCAGGACCAACGCCTAGCGCTGGTTTTCCAGTAGAGTAAGCTGATTTCACCATACCAGCGCCTCCAGTTGCTAGAACGAGCGCCACACCATCATGGTTCATTAATTGTTTTGTCGCTTCAACAGACGGTCTCTCAATCCATTGAATACAATGTTTTGGTGCACCAGCTTTCATTGCTGCATCATATACGGTTTTCGCTGCTGCAACAGAACAATTTTGTGCAGAAGGATGAAATGCGAAAATAATTGGATTTCTCGTTTTTATCGCAATTAACGCTTTAAACATTGTTGTCGACGTTGGATTCGTTACTGGCGTTACCCCAGCTACTACACCGACAGGTTCTGCAATTTCTATTATTTCTTCATGAGGGTCTTCGTGAATAATTCCTACCGTTTTATCTTGCTTTATACTATGCCAAATATATTCAGTGGCAAAAATATTTTTAATGCATTTGTCTTCATAGACACCACGGCCTGTTTCTTCAACAGCTAATTTTGCAAGCGGCATATGTTGATCAACACCCGCTAGTGCCATTTCATGAACAATGTTGTCAATCTGCTCTTGTGTAAAACTTTCTAATGCTTGTAAAGCTTGTTGACCGTTATTTACTAACGTATCAATCATCTCTTTTACCTCTTGCATTTCATTTACAACTTTCTCTTTGACTACCATGTAAATTTCCTCCTATTCTGTTATCACGGTCTTTATAAGTCCTTATAGGTCATAATAAGTCCCGATTAGCGAAAAAAAATAGAGTTACCGTCCTACATGAATCTCATTGTTTGTGAAATATTTCACAAGTTTATTTATGAATAACATTTCATGAATTCAATATACATGAATTCATTTCGTTTGTGTATGTCTAATTTGTGAAATGTTTCACAAATTAGCATAATAAAAATGCACTGCTCCACATTAGCAGTGCATTTTTATTATGCTAGCGCTTGTGCTAAATCTTCAATTAAATCTTCACCATCTTCAATACCGACAGAAATACGAATTAATGTATCTGTAATTCCTAATTCTTTACGGCGATCTGCTGGGATTGATGCATGTGTCATTTGAGATGGGATAGAAATTAAACTTTCTACTGCTCCTAGGCTTTCAGCAAGTGTAAAGTATTGCAGTTTCTCAAGTACTTTATTTAATGTTTCCTCACTATCTACATCAAACGAGATAATAGCACCAAATCCATTTGCTTGTTCTGTTGCTAATTCGTGGTTTTGATGTGATTCAAGACCTGGGTAATATACTTTATTTACTTTTGGATGATTATTTAAAAATTCAGCAATAGCGCGTGAATTCGTTTCATGTTCTTCCATACGAATTCCTAATGTTTTTAAACCGCGAAGTAGTAAGAAGCTATCTTGTGGTCCAAGAATACCTCCTGTTGAGTTTTGTACAAAGTGAAGGTCTTCTGCTAGTTGTGGGCTATTTACAACTACTAGACCTGCAACTACGTCACTATGACCTCCTAAATATTTCGTTGCACTATGAAGTACAATGTCTGCTCCTAAAGAAATCGGCGACTGCCAATATGGCGTCATGAATGTGTTATCAATAATTGTTAATAAATCTTTCTCTTTAGCAAGAGTAGATATTTTCTTAATATCAGTAATTTTTAGTAGTGGGTTCGTTGGTGTTTCCACATAAATTGCTTTCGTATTTGGACGAATCGCTTCTACAACTTCCTCTAAGTTTGTTGTATCTACAAATGTATGCTCAATACCGAAGCGGTTTAATACTTTCGTAATAACGCGGTACGTTCCGCCATAAACATCATCTGTTAAAATAACGTGGTCACCTTTTGAGAACAACATAATTGTTGCTGTAATAGCAGCCATTCCAGAACCAAATGCAAATCCAGCATGACCGTTTTCTAATACGGCAATCATTTCTTCTAAAGCTGCACGTGTTGGGTTACCTGTACGTGAATATTCATATCCTTGATGCTTACCAACTGCTTCTTGTTTGTACGTACTTGTTTGATAGATCGGTACGTTTACAGATCCAGTCGAAGGTTCTCCTATGCGAATACCATGAATTAACTTTGTCTTTGCTCTCATTTTTTATTCCCATCCTTTGTATATGTCTTTACTTAAATAGCGCTCACTGCTATCAGGAAAAATGGTTACAATATTTGTACCTGGCGCTGCCTTCTCTGCCTCAAGTAAGCTCGCATGAAATGCTGCTCCTGAAGAGCTTCCAACGAGAAGTCCTTCTTTTTGCGCTAATTCTTTCACTCGTAAAAATGCATTTCGATCAGAAATCGTATGAATTTCATCAAAATAAGATGTCTTCAAAAATGGCGGGATAAATTCAAGTCCAATTCCTTCGGTCTCATGTGAACCAGCCTTACCACCATTTAAAATAGATCCTTCTGGCTCTACGATAACTGTTTTAATATCTATATTTTTTTCTTTCAAATAAGATGCAGTCCCCATAAACGTACCGCCAGTTCCTGCTCCAGCAACAAATATGTTAATCTCTCCATTCAATGCGTCCCACAGTTCAGGACCTAATGTTTTAAAATATGCACGAGGATTTGCCTCATTTGCAAATTGACTTGGAGAGTATGAATTCGGTATTTCATTTACTAATTCTTTTGCTTTTGCAATTGCACCGGTCATTCCTTGCTCAGTCGGTGTATGCACGACCGTTGCACCTAGTGCTTTCATTAATTCTTGTTTTTCAATACTAAATTTCTCTGGTACACAAACAATAACACGTAAATCATGTTCTAATGCTGCAAGTGCCAGTCCAATACCAGTATTCCCAGCAGTCGGTTCAATAATTGTTCCACCCTGGGTAACAAGCCCTTTTTCTAGCGCATCTTCGATTAATTCTCTTCCTAAACGATCCTTAACGCTTCCGCCTGGGTTATAAAATTCAAGCTTTGCAAATAAGCGGACCCCTTTCGGAAGTGAAAAACGAGTAATTTCTACAATTGGTGTATGACCAATTAACTCATGAACTCCACGATATACATTCATCGTGTTCTCCCCCTTGTTTGCCAATAAAGAAAAGGCAACTGTATGTATTTTCTTTATATGAGACAGTTGCCTTTTTGTTACATTACTTTAACTCTTCTAACACTTTTACGATAAAGTTTGTAGAATGAAGAGCTGCTTGATCTAAAAACTGATCAAATGAAACATTGGATTCTTTACCAGCAATATCAGAAAGTGCGCGAATGATAACAAACGGAACTTCATATTGGTGGCATACTTGTGCAACAGCTGCTGCTTCCATTTCTACCGCATAAAGATTTTCAAATTTATCACGGATGGCTGCAACGCGGTTCGGATCACTCATAAATGAATCGCCTGTTGCAATCATACCTTTTACAACTTGAATATTTTC
Organism: Bacillus sp. FSL K6-1218; assembly: GCF_038006445.1. Taxonomy (NCBI): domain Bacteria; kingdom Bacillati; phylum Bacillota; class Bacilli; order Caryophanales; family Bacillaceae; genus Bacillus; species Bacillus sp. FSL K6-1218. The sequence continues at coordinate 4,409,259 of NZ_JBBOVE010000001.1, forward strand.
TTCAGCTTGCATACATTTCTCAGCTAATGCAACTAACGCCTCATCAGCTTTAAATCCAGGCGGCATTCCTGGTACTTGACCATATTCATAGTTAAATGCTGTTACATCTACGTCATGGTGACGAACTTCAGTCGAAATAACTACATCACCAACGTTTAGAGAATGATGGAATCCACCAGCTGAACCAGTATTAATTACTTTTTCAGGCTTATATTTTTCTAATAAAATTGTCGTTGACATCGCTGCGTTTACTTTACCAATACCAGACTTTAACAAGATTACTTCATGTCCTGCCAATAGTCCTTTCGTAAATTCACAACCTGCAACCGTTTCTGTTTCTGCTTGTTCTAATTTGTCACGTAAAATACGTACTTCTTCTTCCATTGCTCCAATTACAGCAATTCTCAATCTAATCCCTCTTTCTATTGCTTAGTTGCCTCCATTACCCAAACGAAATGATTTAATCTCGTGAACGTTACATGGAAGCCATTATTTTCAAAAATAGTCTGCATAACTGGAATACGTGTATAGTATTCCGTTTGCAAATCGTTTGCTAATTGATGGAAACCTCTTTGTTTTGCTGTTTCAACAGTTTTATCATATGCATCTTGATCTGCAAATATCGTATCAGCAAACACTATTTTACCACCTTTGTTTAGCAATTGACTATACTTCGCAATCGCTACATTTTTTTCATCATCTGTTAAATGATGAAATGCATAGGTGCTTACAATGGTATCAATTGAATTTGGGACTTCAAACGAAAGAAAATCACCTTCTGTAATCGAAAATTCTTTTGGCAATTTCTCTTTTGCAATCATACGCATTTCACGCGACGGTTCTATACCGTAAACTGTGCGGCCAGCAAGTAATAATTTATTTGTTAAATTACCTGTACCGACACCAAATTCTAATACATTACCAAATGACTTGTTAACTACATCCTCTAGAATGTTCTCATAATGGGCGAAAACTTCTTTATATTGTATATCTTCGCCTTGTACGAATGAGTCGTACGTATGAGCCCACTCATCAAATAAACCATTAAATTCTGTGCCCATAAAAATTCCCCTTTTTCTTATCGGTTTTATCAGTATGATATTCCCTCTTTCTAAAAATGTCAATTGAAATGTACATGGTATTTCCTTCTTTTCTTTGTTACACTATAGTTGATTACATAGGAGAGGGGCCGTCTTCATGTCATTTACCTTTGAAATGTTAGAAGATAAAGTAGAATTTTTTGAAGCGGGAGACTTAGCTTCTTTAGAACGAAAAATTAGTGAACAAATCGATAATAATAAAGCACTTATGCTTGAAGTTCATCACATCTCACATCAAATGGTTATGGATCCTGAAAGCAAAAGACCGTATTATAGCGCGGTTGTTCATTTTAAATTAAAGAAATTGCGTTAACTAAAAAAGAGAAGCTCCTAAGGAGCCTCTCTTTTTTAGTTTAGAGTTTGAACAAGTACTGGTTTCCAGCCCTCATTATCTACCCAATCAATATTTACGTAATATCTTTTTCCACTTTGCTTATCTTGAACGTCACCATAAGCTTTGCTCTTTCCAGTTTTGTCTCTTCCAACAAAATGGAATACTAATTGCTCCTTCGGTACTTCAATACCTGCAGCAATTGCATTTTGCATCTCATTCCAATCTGATGACCCCTGTTTAAACGTCATCGCTGGTGATGAACCTTGTTCTGTTCCTACAGCTTTCCAAGAAGGTTTTGTGTAAGCCTCTTTTGCCTTGGATACAGTTTTTTCAGCTGATACTTTCTCGTTAGCTTTCGCTTCTTCTTCAGCTTTTTTCTTTTCTTCCTCAGCCTTTAACTTCTCTTCTTCAGCTTTTTGCTTAGCTTCTGCTTGCTCTTGTTCTTTTTTCTTAGCAGATTCTTTATCTTCTGATTTTCCAGCTTTCTCATTCTTTGTTGTTTGTTGAGAGACTTTCTTATCAGTAGAAGATGCTTGCTCTTTCGTACTAGGAACGAACAATTGATATGCTACAATAGCTACTAATAGTAATACAATAGCGATTGCAATATTTAAAACACCGTTTTGACGACGTTTTTGTTGTTTCTGTTGGAATCTTGATCCTCCTGCCATTCTCCAAACCTCCATGCAGTTTTTCCTAATTGCTATTGTAACATTAAATCTAGAAAGGTTGAACATTTACAATGATATTTTCATGAAATGAAAACAATTCACTATAAATTGCAAGATTACTTTTCATTCTCCAATTGATAGATTTCTCTTACCATATCTTTAAAAATAGGTGTGACTTTATTCACTTTGTTATCAGTCTCTAGATCAACAACAACTAAAGCATATCTTGGATTCTCATACGGAAAGTAACCTGCAAACCAGCGATTCACCCTCGTCCCTTTCCCTGTTTGCGCTGTCCCGGATTTTCCAGCGACACTTAGCGGCAACGAGCGGAATGCCGTTCCTGTTCCTTTCTCCCTTGTTACAACGCCTCTTAATAACTCTTGTAATGTTTTCACTGTTTCATACGAAAGCTGTTTTCCATGTAACGTATGGTTCTCAAATGTAAAAAAATCCGCTCCATTTTTATATACTATTTTTTCAACAGCTTTCACTTCCATCTTTTCTCCATTCCTCGCAATCGTCGCCATCATATTAGCAATTGCTAGAGGTGATATACGTACATCTTTCTGTCCAATCGCTGTTTGCTCTACCGCTTTTTTACTATTTTTGTTTTCTTCATTCCCCCAAATAGTAGAGCCTTTTTCTTCTGGCATTTGCTCGAAATGAGGTGTATGAAATACAGAACCTTTCCATCCGACCTTTTCATTTGCTCCTAAAGCTGCTACGTATGTTTCTAGCACCGTCCTATCCTTTTGTAATAGCTCGTTACCTAACTCGGAAAATGTCCTGTTACAGCTCCTAGCAAAGCTCTCTTTGAAGTTAAGTGTACCCATCATAACTTGTGGGTCGTTTTCACCATATAAATCTTTATTACAATTAAATGTCCGATTAAACAAATTTACTTTTTGATCAATGACTGCAGCTGCAACTACTGTTTTAAAAACAGAGCCTGGAAAATGCGGCGTTAACATTTGATTTTCAAGTGTAGTCTTATATAAATTCTTATCTCTTACTTGTAAAGACGGCTTACTGACCATCGCTAATATTTCATTTGTCTTTACATCAAGTAATACTAATCCCCCCTTCTTTATTTCATTTGCTTCAATCACTTCTTCTGCTTTTTGCTGCAACCCTTTATGTAAAGTAGTTTGAATCCTAACGGGGTAAAATGGATTTCCTGGTGAAGTATATTTCGCTTGCTTTCCGAAAATTGGTTCTCCTTGCCGATCTACTTGATACAATACTTTTGCCTCTCCATCAGTCAATAAAAATTCATCAAATGATTGCTGTAACCCTGAAATACCTATCGGCGTTTGTTTTGAAATTTTTTTCACTTCTCCATATCGCTTTTGAAATTCTCTTTCGTTCTCCCCCACATCACCAATTAAATGATTTATCTCCCCAGTTTGTTTTAATCGCACTTCAGCTGCTACAATACCTAGTACATGTAATTGATTCACCTTCTCCATCTGCTCTCGTGTCACTCGAAATGGAGCAGTTTCCCCTTGCAGTATAAATGCATTTTTTTTATTTTTCATTTGTCTTCTGATCTCTTGTCTCGACACACCAATGATATGCGCGATTTTCTCTAACATGTCATTTTTTATTTGTAAAAATGGAAAAACAATTAAAACAGGATACTTTTCCTCACCTATTTCTTTACCATTACGATCTATAAACTGCCCACGTCCATCGTCTACTGCAATGGATTGCGTACGTTGCGTAACACTTTTTTCAATTAAATTTATTTTACGATTAGTAAATGATTCTGTATCTATAATTTGGATTTGAATTAAACGACAAAGCAATAAAAACATAATGCCCATAAAACAAATTAAAACAATTGTAATTCTCCGTTTTATTTTCATAAAAAAACACCTCGTCTATTATAGTTTGGACGGAGTGTTTCATCTTTTATACAAATAAAAAAATCACTCGTTTTTACACGAGTGATTTTTTTATTATTTTACAGAGACAATCTCTACTTGCATTTCTCCGCCTGGTGTTTGGATTGTTACTTTCTCACCAATTTGCTTACCTAATAAGCTTTTTGCGATTGGAGAATCGTTAGAAATTCTTCCTTCAAATGGGTCAGCTTCCGCGCTACCTACGATTGTGTACGCTTCTTCATCTCCGTTTGGTAATTCTTTAAATGTTACTGTTTTACCTAATGTAACAACAGTAGATACTTCGCCATTATCTTTAATGATAACTGCGTTACGAATCATATTTTCTAATTGTGTAATACGTCCTTCTACGAACGCTTGCTCATCTTTTGCTGCATCGTACTCAGAGTTCTCAGAAAGGTCCCCGAAGCTACGTGCGATTTTAATACGTTCTACTACTTCTTTACGTCTTACTGTTTTTAATTGCTCAAGTTCGTTCTCTAGTTTTTGCTTACCCTCTTGCGTCATAGGGTATGTTTTTTCTGTTGACATATTTTCCACTCCTTTTATATACCAATCCCCCGAAAAAAAGAGGAGTTCCATATGAAAACTCCTCCGCTTCCATTGTTAGCGGAGGTTTCTAGTACCCTTGCACTAGCGGAGTTGTCACATACAACCCCGTATTTCCAATTCTTCTTTATATAAAGAAGATATGTATGGAAAGTTGATATAAATATGCCCTCACCTATATATAGATGAGGTTGCATGTTTCATTGTATTCGATGGGAAGGGAAAAAATCCCTTCCTACCGTATATCTTTTACTATGCTATTACAAATTTACTTTTTGTTCAAGAATTGTTGCAATTTTTGTCACCATAATATCAATTGCAACATGGTTTTGTCCACCTTCAGGGATAATAATATCCGCAAATTTCTTAGAAGGCTCAATAAATTGATTGTGCATTGGACGTACAACACTTACGTACTGATCAATAACTGAATCCATCGTACGACCGCGCTCTTTAATATCACGCTGCATGCGGCGCAGAATACGAAGGTCAGCATCCGTATCAACGAATAATTTAATGTCCATTAACTCGCAAAGACGTGGGTCTTCTAAAATAAGAATTCCTTCTAAAATAATTACATCTTTCGGCTCAACTGGAATAATTTCTTCTGAACGTGTATGCAATGTATAGTCATATACAGGCTTATCAATTTGCTCATATGCAAGCAACTGCTGCAAATGTTCAATTAACAGATCATTATCAAACGCAAGCGGATGATCATAATTTGTTTTTAAACGCTCTTCCATTGGTAAATGGCTTTGATCTTTGTAATAATAATCTTGCTCTAAGATTAAAATAGAATGACCTTTAAAATGGTCAAAAATCGCTTTCGTTACACTCGTTTTACCTGATCCCGAACCACCAGCAATTCCAATTACAACAGGCTTATTCGTCCCCATTCGACTATCACTCTTTCTTATTGAAGTATGCTTTTGCGCATCATATTATTCACATACACTCGTTGATCCACTTTGAATTTCACGATTTGCAACGGATGTCTCGCTGCATCTAATTCGTTTCCATCCTCATCCCAAATTTTCTCCACCGTTTGCGTAAAGTTTTCTATTTCTGGTCCAAAGAACTCCACTTCATGTCCTGGTTTGAAATGATTACGTTGCTCAATCGTTACGATGCCCGTTTCTTCATTATAATCTAACACTAAACCAGCAAAATCATACGTTGTTTTCTTACTATGATTTCCAAACATTTGCTCTTGATGTCCTGGAACCCCTTCAAAGAATGCAGGAGCTGTATCACGATTTGCACATTTATCAAGCTCATCTAACCATTCTTGTTTAAACTCAAAGTTATCTGGATCCGCACAATAAGCATCAATTACTTTACGATATACAGTTGCTACAGTCGCTACGTAATGGATTGATTTCATACGTCCTTCTACCTTTAAGCTATCGATTCCAATTTCAATCATTTTCGGAATTGATAAAATTAAATTTAAATCTTTTGGACTCATCGCAAAGTGAGCATCTTCTTCTTGGAATAGAGGAAGCTCTTTTGCATCTTTATGTTGTGATACTGTTTGAACTAAATCATAATCCCAGCGGCAAGATTGGCAACAACCGCCACGATTAGAGTCACGCGCTGTCATATGGTTACTTAATGTACATCTTCCTGAATATGCGATACACATTGCACCATGGACGAATGCTTCAATTTCAATATCCACTTTTTCTTTAATTTCTTTCATTTCTTCATAGCTTGCTTCACGAGCTAATACAAGACGATGTAAACCCTCTTCTTTCCAATACTGTGCTGCTTTCCAGTTGGATAGTGATTGCTGTGTGCTTAAATGCACCTCAACAGAAGGCGCTACACGTTTACAAGTCTCAATGATAAGCGGATCAGCAACGATAATTCCCGTTACGCCAGCTTTTTCAATCCCTTTTAAATATTCCTCTAGCCCGTCCATATTTTCATTATGTGCAAAGATATTTGTTGTTACGTATATTTTTGCTCCATACTTCTTTGCAAACTCAACGCCTTCTGCCATTTCTTCTAGCGTAAAATTACCTGCATTCGAACGAAGACCAAATTCTTGTCCACCTAAATATACAGCATCTGCCCCGTAATGGATAGCTACTTTTAATTTTTCTAAGTTACCCGCAGGGATTAACAGTTCAGGTTTCTTCACAATAACACGTTTGCCATCGATCACTCGTGAAATTTCTTGTACAGTCATTTCCTACACCCTCCTCGTTTAGTAAACCGTTTCTTTAAAGAAGAATCCTGTATCTAACGGACGATTTACTGGTTGCATTTCTTCTATTTCTTTATATAAATCATCTTTCACGTCATAATATGCATCACGATTTTCTACGCATAAATCAATCGCTTGACGATATTTCTTCGTTACTTCAATAATGTATTCAGAGCTTTTTAGTACACCTTCGATTTTTAAGCTATCAACTTCAGCTTCGATTAGTTCCTCTAATTCATCGATGAAACAAATATCGTTCGGACTCATAATGTGAGTACCATTTTCATCTTCATAAATTGGATATTTATTGTTACGCTCTGGATCATATAAGAACATATTCTCTTCATATTTTTTCTTTTCAATGTCAAGATTACGTCCTTGATACTCAAAGTAGTTTCCTACTAATGAACGCTTCGATTGGAACATACAAGTCATACCGTGAATTTGTACTTCTAGTTCCACTTCAGCATTTTCTTTTAAATCAACAATTTCATCTAAGCTCAGCTCACGAGCTAATACAGCGCGCTTCGCTCCTCTTTGTCCCCAGTAATTACAAGTGAACCAGTTTGTTGCTGTCGTTTCTGTATTCCAGTGCAACTGCATATTTGGCGCTACTTCGCGAACAGCCATTAATACTGCTGGATCTCCGAAAACAATTGCATCTACATTTACTTCATTTAAAAATGAAACGTAATCTGTTAATTCTTCTACCTTATCGTTGTGGAACATAGCGTTCATGGCTACGTATACTTTCACACCATTTTCATGTGCAATCTTCACAGTTTGTTTTACATCTTCACGTGAAAACTCCCCTGCTAAACGTAAACCAAACTTTTGCTCACCGATCATTACCGCATCTGCTCCTGCTTTCGCAAGAAGTTCGATATCCGCCACCGCTCTTGGCGTTACTAACAATTCAGGTTTCTTCATACCTTGGTCACCCTCTCTTTTTACTAACAGCTACTCCATCACCAATTGGGAAAATCGTTGTATCGTATCCTTCATGGTTCATAAGCCACTCATTGTACGTCTTAATACGACGGATTAAACCACGTGTACGTCTGTTTTCAATTTTCTCTTTTGTCGTTACAAGACCATGGTACATAACATTATCTGAAATAATTACGCCACCAGGATTTAATAACGGTTCATATAAGTCAAAAAAGCGACGATACTGTCCTTTTGCTGCATCAATAAAAATAACGTCAAATGTCCCGTGTTCTTTTACTTGTTCACCTGTCTCTAACGCATCACCGTAAATAACTGAAATACGATCTGTTACTGGGGAACGTTCTATATATTCAAGTGCTTTTTCATATCGCTCACGATTGCGCTCAACTGTCACAATACGTGAATTTGGAATAGCTTGCATCATACGAATACTAGAATAACCGATTGCTGTTCCAAGTTCTAAAATGCTTTTCGGTCCAATTAAACGTAAAAATTGCAGCATAAATTCCATTCCAAGTCGATCCATAATCGGCACATGATTTTCTGTTGCATATTCTTCCATTTCAAGAATTAATTTATCTTTCGGATCAATAAATGATAATAGGTACTCGTTAACTGCATCCTCCATAAATGGTCCTCCTTATTTACATGGAGAAGTGCCTCTATGACGTCTTTTCCCACATAGAATGCAATAAAAATACAAGCCAGTTTTACCCTTAGCTTGTATGTCCCGTTTTGATATTAAAAACGATTCTTCTGCCAGTTTTTAACCCGATATATTTTACCACAAAAAAGAGGGATGTGCGACTTTTTTCGCTATCCCTCCCCATTTCACTGTTTTTTCGTAATGTATTTTTGCTTTAATGCATTATGCTCTTCTAATGTTTTGGCATAGTACACTTCACCACTTGGTGCAGCTAAGAAATAATAATAATCTGTTTGCACAGGTTCTAACGCAGCTTCCACTGAATGTTTACCAGAGTTTGCGATCGGCCCTACCGGCAATCCTTTTACAACATACGTATTGTACGGTGAGTTTACCTTTAAATCTTCGTATAATACACGTTGTTTATGCTTTCCAAGTGCATATAATACCGTTGGATCCGTTTGAAGCGGCATACCTTTCGCTAAACGATTATAAAAGACACTAGAGATCTTTTGACGATCTGTAAAACCAGTTGCCTCTTCTTCAATAAGTGAAGATAATGTTAAAAGCTGATGAACATCCCAGTTCTTCGCTTTCATTTTTGCCTCATTTTGAACAATGATTGCATTTGTTTTCTCAAGCATCGGAATTACGATTTCTTCTAACGTCGTATCTTTCTTATAAAATGAATACGTCGCAGGATATAAATAACCTTCTAATGGGTATTTAATATTACTATCAAAGATTTTATCCGTTAATAACTTCGGATACTTTTGCTGCATTTTTTGAATAAATGCTTTATCGTTTAATTGACGCGTAACATCATCTTTATTCCACTTTAGTTCTGCCGCAATCGTTTCTGCAATTTCAGTTACTTGGGCTCCTTCTTTGATCGTCACTTTATAAAGAGCTGGACGATGCACGTTGCCAGATGACATTTGTTCGATAACATCTTTAGCATTCATCGAAGGATTTAATAAATATGTACCTGCTTGTAAACTTTTCGATTTAGCCTTTGTATAAAAACTAAAAACTGTACCGTTTTTCACAGCGCCTTTTTCTTCTAAAATTTCTCCAATTTTACTTGTAGATGATCCTTTCGGAATTTCTACTTCAATCTCTTTTTTATTCCCGCTATCAACTGGTCCTAATGCGGATGAAATATACGCATAGACTGAACCACAAACTAAAAGCAGTGCAATAATCGAAAATAAAAAGATGCGTCTACGCTTCTTTTTCACTTGATTCTCTATCAAAACTCTTCCTCCTTATTCAATTGTAGACCATATGTATATGTTTCTATACAGCATGATGGAAAGCCACAACAAATTCGCCTATCTTTTTTAGTATCCATTTTATTTTTCTACAATCCGTCTCATTATACTACAAAGGATTACACAGTTTCGACAAAAAATCTTTCATTTTACATATAAATACAAAAAAAGATGGACTGTATGTCGTCCATCTTTTCAGTACTTATTATTCAGCTTCTTGCTCATCAGCAAGAGTGTTGAACATTTCTTGTACCATTTCCCACTCTTCTTCAGATTCGATTGGAAGTAAACTTCCGCCCTCTTCTTCATTTTGCTCATAAGCCATTGCATCATAAATTGGGTCTCCATCTTCGTCTACTTCACCGATTGGAGAGAAGACTACGTATGATTTTTTACCAAATTTTTCAGCATCAAAAGTGAAAATAATTTCACATAAATGTTCGTTACCTTTTTCGTCTACAATTGTAATTTGATTTTCTTCCATTTTGGTCACCTCTTATTTACTATCTAAAAATCCTTGTAAGATTACGACTGCAGCCATCTTATCGATTACTTGTTTTCGCTTCTTACGGCTTACATCCGCTGAAATGAGTAGACGTTCCGCTGCCATCGTCGACAAACGCTCGTCCCACATTACAACGTCTAATTGTAACAGCTCTCGTAGGTTTTCTGCAAATTGTTGGCACGCTTCACCACGTGGGCCAATTGTACCATTCATATTTTTAGGTAAACCTACTACTATTTTGTCCACATTGTACTGCTTTACTAACTCAGAAATACGATCAAAACCAAAGTGACCTCGTTCTTCGTTAATCTTAATTGTTTCTAATCCTTGTGCTGTCCAGCCCATTTCGTCGCTCATTGCAACTCCGACTGTTTTTGTACCTACATCTAAACCTAATATCCGCATAAACTACTCCTCACGATGATGTTTCAAGTAAGACTTCACAAGCTCTTCAATAATTTCATCACGTTCAAGCTTACGAACGATGCTTCGTGCATCTTTATGGCGAGGTATGTATGCTGGGTCTCCACTTAATAAATAACCGACGATTTGGTTAATCGGATTATAGCCTTTTTCTTGAAGTGCATCATACACAGTTAAAAGTACATCATTTACATGGACACTCTGTTTTTCATCTTGAATGCTAAACTTCATTGTTTTATCAAAACCGTCCATTTCAAGCACCTCACTTATATAGTAAGTATAGGGAGAAGAACTTCTCCTCTCCCTACCATTGTACACTACTATCTCTTTATTTTGAAACAGATTTAACGTACTCTTGTACAAATGCTAAAGCTTCTTCGACTTGAGCCGGGTTTTTACCGCCTGCTTGTGCCATATCAGGACGGCCACCACCGCCACCGCCGCAACGAGAAGCTACTTCTTTCACAAGTTTACCAGCATGGTAACCTTGGCTAATTAAGTCTTTCGTTACACCTGCTAGGATGTTTACTTTATCGTCATTAACAGATGCTAATACAACAACTGCTGACTCTAATTTATTTTTTAGATCATCCATCATCGTACGTAAGTTGTTCATATCTGCAACATTTACTTTCGCTGCTAATACATTCACACCATCAACTGTCATTACAGAATCAGTTAAGTTTCCAGCTTCGATATTGCTTAATTTCGCAGCAAGAGATTCGTTTTCTTTTTGAAGTTGTTTCACTTCAGCAAATAGACCATCAACTCTTGTTAAAATATCTTTCGGATTTGTTTTCATTTTTCCTGCTGCTTCTTTTAATAAACCTACTTGATCGTTCATTAATTCGTATGCAGACTTACCAGTTACCGCCTCAATACGACGAGTTCCTGCACCGATACCAGACTCAGCAACGATTTTGAAAATACCGATAGAAGCTGTATTATCAACGTGACAACCACCGCAAAGCTCTAAGCTGTAATCGCCAACTTGTACAACGCGTACAACATCTCCGTATTTTTCACCGAATAATGCCATTGCGCCCATTTCTTTTGCTTCTCCGATTGATTTTTGAGAAATCTCAACGTTAATACTTTCCCAAATTTTCTCGTTTACCATACGCTCAATTTTTTCTAATTCGTCAGCTTGCACTTGACCGAAGTGAGAGAAGTCAAAGCGTAGACGTTCAGAAGTTACAAGAGAACCTGCTTGATTAACATGCGTTCCAAGTACGTCTTTTAATGCTTGGTGTAGTAAGTGAGTTGCTGTATGATTTTTCACAACGCTACTACGGTTTTTCGTATCGATAACAGCTTTCACAGCTGCATCTTTCGTTAACGTGCCTTCTTCCACAGCTACTTTGTGTAAATTTTGACCATTTGGTGCTTTTTGTACGTCTTTTACAAGAACTTTCACGCCGTCAGCAAGAAGGTAACCACGGTCTGCAATTTGTCCACCGCTCTCAGCATAGAATGGTGTTACATCAAGCATTAATTGTCCTTCTTCACCAGCTTGTAAGCTGTCTGTGTATTCACCGTTTTTCACAAGTGCAACAACGTTACTTTCTGTTGCAACTGTACCGTAACCAACGAACTCACTCGCTACTTTAACTTCTCCAAGTACACCGCCTTGAACTTGCATTGAGTCAACGTCTTGACGAGCAGCACGTGCACGCTCACGTTGTTTTTCCATTTCATTTTCGAAGCCTTCTTGGTCAACTGTCATACCAGCTTCTTCTGCATATTCTTCTGTTAATTCGATTGGGAAACCGTATGTGTCATATAGACGGAACGCATCTACTCCAGAAATAACAGTTGTTTTTTCTTCTTTTGCTTTTGCAATAACTTCAGCTAAAATTGCTTCACCATCATGAAGTGTTTCATGGAAACGCTCTTCTTCGTTTTTCACAACTTTCGCAATGAAATCTTTCTTTTCAAGTACTTCTGGATAGAAGTCTTTCATTACTTCTCCAACAACCGGTACCAATTCAAACATGAATGGACGGTTAATGTTTAATTTCTTCGAATAACGAACAGCGCGGCGTAATAAACGACGTAATACATAACCACGACCTTCGTTAGATGGAAGAGCACCGTCACCAACAGCGAATGTTACTGTACGGATATGGTCAGCAATTACTTTAAATGCCATATCTTTTTCTAAATCGCCATTACGATATTTCTCACCAGAAATTGATTCTGTTGCACCAATCATCGGCATGAATAAGTCTGTATCAAAGTTCGTAGGCACATCTTGAACGATAGATGTCATACGCTCTAGACCCATCCCTGTATCAATGTTTTTCTTAGGAAGTGGTGTATATGAACCGTCTGGATTATGGTTAAATTGAGAGAATACAAGGTTCCATACTTCTAAGTAACGCTCGTTTTCTCCACCTGGATATAATTCTGGGTCACTAAAGTCATTACCGTAAGCTTCCCCGCGGTCATAGAAAATCTCTGTATTCGGTCCACTTGGTCCTTCACCAATATCCCAGAAGTTTTCTTCTAAACGGATAATACGCTCTTTTGGAACGCCCATTTTCTCATTCCAAATTGTGAATGCTTCTTCATCTTCTGGATGGATTGTAACTGATAGTAATTCTTTATCGAATCCGATCCATTTGTCGCTCGTTAAGAATTCCCAAGCCCACGTAATTGCTTCTTCTTTGAAGTAATCACCAATTGAGAAGTTTCCTAACATTTCAAAGAATGTATGGTGACGAGCTGTTTTCCCTACGTTTTCAATATCGTTTGTACGAATTGATTTTTGAGCATTTGTAATACGTGGATTTTGCGGGATTACACGTCCATCAAAATATTTTTTTAATGTAGCTACACCACTATTAATCCATAGAAGAGATGGATCTTCATGTGGAACTAGTGATGCACTAGGTTCTACTGCATGTCCTTTTTCTTGGAAAAAGTCTAAAAACATTTGACGAATTTGTGCGCCTGTTAGTTGTTTCATTGTATTTTCCTCCTTAAATATAAAAAACTCCCGTCCCTATAAAAGGGACGAGAGTTAACTCGCGATACCACCCTAATTATGAATTGATTACAAGAACAATCAATTCATCACCTCATGGTGCCGTAACGTGGCAAGACGGCAGTGATTAGCTGCTCTCAGGATTAGCTTTCTGTTACCCTTCATTTAAAGCTTCTTTCAGCCATATGGAAGCTTCTCTCTATAAATGGACTGTAACGTACTTGTTCCGTCATTGATTTAATGTATTATATGACTAAATATAATAGAATTCTCTTAAGTTTGTCAATGTAGATAATCATTTATATTGTATTAATTGCTTATTAATCATAAGTATTCTACTATTCATTCTTAACAGCCTTTTCATATATTATGCGTTTATTAACAAATCGGAATCTCCTTATAAGAATAATTTCTAAAAATTTCTAAATATTACTTTTTTGCTATAATTAAATTATTGTTAATAAAATAAAGGGGCGATCACAATGACAACCTTACTTAGCAAAGCTAAAAACATATTAGCGACTGACGAAACGATATTATTTTACGCAGCATGTTCATTAGACATATTTATTTATCGTTCCATCGCGAGACCAGGCCTATTGATTTTAACGGACAAAAGGCTATTCTTTTATGGACCAGATGTAAGTAACAATCCAATATTTGAAGAGTACTCTTTCGCAAAAATTTCTAATTTAAAAGAACAAAAGCGTCTTTTCAACAATCAAATTGTATTTATGTATGATAACGAATGGAAAAAAATAAAACATATTCAAACAAATGATGTGAGCTCCCTCGTTCATAAGATACACGAGCAGATTTCTAAATAAATATACGATTAGCCCTCTATTTCTTACATAGAGGGCTTCTATACTTACACATCTTCTTTTTTCAAGAGAGGCCTCACATGAACAATGACGGTGCGAATAACTGCTAAAATGGGAACCGATATTAGTAATCCTACAATCCCAGCTACCTCTCCCCCAACTAGTAAGGCAAGCATAATAATAACGGGATGCATACGAAGTGACTTACCAACGATGTAAGGCGATAAAATGTTACTCTCCACAAATTGCAAAATAGCAATCGTGATCCCCGCCTTAATAAGTAAACTCGTTGATACTGTTGCTGCAATCATTAACGTCGGGATCGCTCCTAAAATAGGACCGAAGTACGGGATTATATCCGTTACCCCAATAATAATGCCAAGCAATAATGGATATTTCATACCGATAAACCAAAAAGAAAGAGCTGATACTCCCCCTAATACTAAACAAACAAATAACTGTCCTCGAATATAACTTCCAAGTGACTTATCAATTTCTTTCGCAAGCATTTGCCCCGTACCTCGCCATTTACTTGGGACTAGTTTCCAAAAGATATGATAAAACTCACCATAATCTTTTAATATGTAAAATACAATGAACGGTATTAAGAAAATAATGAGCAATGAATCGAGTACACCACGAGCTGTACTCATCACTTTATTTAAAAGCGCTTGAATCTTCGTTTCCACACCCACAAAAAGTTGTTTCACCTTTTCATGAATGAACGAAGGGAAATTCGCTGTTTGTTCTGTAACGCCATCCATCCACGAATCGTACATTTTTGTAAACTGCGGAAATTGTTCATTAATCTCTTGTAGCTGTTTAATAACGACTGGCGTTCCTTTATAAATCCCATAACCAATTCCGCCAAAGAAAAGGATATAAATGAGCAAAATGGCAAGTGTACGGGGCATCCCTTCCTTATGGATTTTTTCAATTAAAGGGTGCAATAAATACGCAATAAAACAAGCGATAAGAAATGGCGTGATTGCTACTTTAAATACAAAAATAATCGGTGCCCATAGTGGCTTAATTTTTAAAAAGACGAGCAAACAAAGAAAAACAAGTAACAATAATCCTAAACGATATATCCAAATGATTTTAAGATTCTTCACATGAAAAACCTCCTCCACCTTTATTTTGAAAATAAATGGGGTAGGTTATGTGCGAAACTTTTAAAATCTTTTCATACGGACCATACTGTTTTTTAAAGACGTACATATAAATAACATAATAAGGACAACCACCCCTGAGAATACAGCATGAATTAATATAATCAGGAGGGCTAATTATGGTTTTGTTTATGCTTGGATTATCAACACTTTTTATGATTCTTGAATGGATTTGTATCGGGTTTGGTATTTGGAAGGGGTTCTTTATTCGTTCCTCACGTAAAGAAAAAGCGAAGCAATTATGGCAGTATGGAATACTCGGCGTTGGCTGCTACGGTCTATCTTATCTTTTCTCAGAAATCGGACTTTTTTATTTGCATATGAGCGCATAAAAAAACTCCCTCGTCAATAAGGGAGTTTTTCACTTTATCGAAATGATTATAAGTAAGACTTAATCATCTTACGTGCTTTTTTCATATTGCGTTTTGAAAATACATCTTGCTTACGAGCATATTGATATGCTGCAGCTCCAACACCTAATGCGATTAATGAATTGCGTAGATTCAAAGTAAATCCCCCTTTTCGTTATCCGATCGTTCTTTCATTCTCATCAAATAAATCATCAAGAGAGCTTAATGAACCATCTTCCTCAACTTGATGTGTATGGATTTTCCCCTTTGAAACCGATAATTCGATATAACAATTCCAGCAATAAAATTGGTTGACACCTATTTTTCCAATGTCTTTCCCTTTGCAATTTGGACAAATGAACATATGGCTTTCATCTCCTTACAGACTCCCAGATTCTATTCGCCATTATGTCCAAACTGCATTCGTTTATACATTGCTGGAGCCTTTCAACGCTATGCGTTTGAAAGTTTCACTATATAATTTCACCTTGTTACATGAAATCATACGGTGAAATGTTTTCCACGTCCATTTCTTCGCCATTAACTGTGACCATCTGTACTTCTCCTTGTGATTCCTGCAAGCGACTAGCCAAAGTTGTTTGACGCATTGCATCATCAAGCCGATTTACACCAGATTTGAAAGCTGCTTCCTCCCCGCAAATAATAAGGAACTTCTTACTTCTTGTAATGCCCGTGTAAATTAAATTACGACGTAACATACGGTTGTAACTTTTCACGATCGGCATAATAACAATCGGAAATTCACTACCTTGTGATTTATGAATGGAACAACAATATGCATGCGTAATTTGATTTAAATCGGGCTTTGTATACGTTACCTCAATTCCATCAAATGAAACGATAATCATATCTTGTTGCTCAACGTTTTCTTTCGCATAAAACACCGAAACAATTTCTCCAATATCACCATTAAACACTTGGCTCTCTGGCTGATTAACGAGTTGCAGTACTTTATCGCCTCTTCGGTATACAACATCACCGTAAGCAATTTCTTTACTCTTTTCCCTCTTCGGATTAAATACTTGTTGCAATGCTTCGTTTAATACATTAATACCAGCAGGCCCGCGGTACATCGGTGCTAATACTTGGACATCCCTTGCACTAAATCCTTTTGTTTTAGCATTTTCGCAAACTTTTTTCACAACCTCAACAATTTGAGCCCCTGTACAGCTGATAAATGAACGATCTTTTTTATTTTGTGCTAAATCTGGCGGGAGCGTGCCGTCTTTGATTGCATGGGCAAGTTGAATAACAGATGAGCCTTCTGCTTGACGATAAATTTCAGTAAGCTTCACTGTCGGAACTGCGCCTGCATTTAATAAATCTTTTAATACTTGTCCAGGTCCTACAGATGGCAACTGATCTTCATCACCTACAACGATAACTTGAATGTTCGTCGGTAGCGACTTAAATAGCTGATTTGCAAGCCAAATATCAACCATTGAAAATTCATCAATAATAAGGAGCTTACCTTGGACAGGATCCGTTTCATTACGCTGGAAAGATCCTTCTGGCGTCCAGCCAAGCAAACGGTGAATTGTGCAAGCTGGAAGTCCTGTCGATTCACTCATCCGCTTCGCTGCTCTTCCTGTTGGAGCTGTTAATAGTATTGGAAATGGATTATCATCACTATATTCATTCAGATTTAACGATAATCCGTGCAATGATGCATACATTTCAACAATCCCTTTAATAACAGTTGTTTTCCCCGTTCCTGGTCCACCTGTTAATAACATCATCGGCTTATGAAGTGCCGTTTGAATCGCTTCTTGCTGAAACGGTGCATACTGCACGTTTAGCTGTTCTTCAATTTCACCTAATGTTTTTAACACCTCGGCTTCAGGAAATGAAGGTGTTTCTTCTTGGTTCATAAGCCTGCGAATGGACTTTACAACGCCTTTTTCAGAGTAGAACAACGAGGCCAAATATACTCGTTCTTCTTCTATGATAACTTTCCCTTCACTTTGCATCATTTCAATACAACCTATAATATCTTCCTCTGTCACTCTTCCTTCTTGGTTATTCAAAAGTGACATCGTTTCTCTTACAAGTTGATCCTTCCCCATATAAACGTGGCCAAGTTGTAATGATACATTTTCTAACGTATAAAAACATCCCGCACGTACACGATCATCATGATTACCCGATATCCCTAACGCACGTCCTATATCATCCGCTCTTCCAAATCCAATCCCGTCCACTTCTTCAATAAGCTGATATGGGTTATTACGAATCACTTCTAATGTCATCTCTTTATATTGCTGGTAAATCTTAATAGACAGTTTCGTTCCAAAACCGTAACCATTTAAAAAGCTCATTACTTTCTCTAATCCTTGATGTTCAACAATTGTCTCATATATTTCCTGAGATTTTTGTTTGTTAACAACACCATTTAGCGCCTCAGGGTCATCCATAATTTTAGAAATAGCATGTTCCCCGAGATGGTCCACAATTTTTTCAGCTGTACGCTTTCCTATCCCTTTAAATAAATCACTCGCTAAATATTGCACCATACCTGCTTTTGTTTGCGGCAATTCTTTTTTAAATGTTTCAACCAAATATTGTTTTCCATACTTTGGATGGTCCTTAAAGTGACCTGTCAATGTAAACACTTCATCTTCATGCATGCGGGGAAAATGACCGTTTATCATTACTTTCTTTTCGTCATATGTTTCATTCGTTTCAATGACTTTCATACTGACAACGGAATAGAGGTTTTCTTCGTTGTGGAAAATGGTATGAAGAACTTGCGCTTTTATAAACTTTTTCTCTTCCTCAAACAAATCCATTGCATGTTGATTTCCCATCTTGCCTCTCCTTTCCGATATTTTCACTTTAATGAGCAGTACATCCCCCACCTCTTTAGATGAGAGATAACTACCCATTAACTATATTTTCACCTTATTCAACTTCTTGCTCTAATAAACGAACACCATTACCAGCTAAAAAGTGATCTGGCTGAATTTCAGTTGCTCTCTTAAATAAAGCAAGAGCCTTCTCATTATTTTCCTCAAATACGTACGCAACACCTAAATTGTAATACGCATCTGCATGCTCTTCATCCATTTCTAATACCTTTTCAAAATAAGGTTTCGCCTCTGGAATGTGTTCTAGTCGCGCGAAGCAAAGTCCGCACTGGAATACAGCTTCTACATCGTTTTCATCTAATTCTGTTGCTCTTTGTAAGAATGGTAGTGCAAGACGATCATTTCCAAGCTGTACATGTGTGATACCTAACATAAATGTTACATCAGCTGATTGTAATCCAGCTTGCATTGCTTGTTCAAATACAACTTTCGCCTCAGTAAATTGCTCTTGGCCATAATATACATTTCCTAAACCATAATAGGCAGCTGCAGATTTATCATCTAACTCTAGTGCACGTTTATAAAATAAAATCGCTCGCTCGCTATCACCTAATACGTCTAATAAATTTGCAAAATTAATGTATCCAAGCGCATCTTTCGGATTTTCTTCGATTGCTTCTGTAAAATTTTTAGCTGCTTCTTCCCAATTTCCTTCTTGCATATATTGAATACCTGTTTCAAGTTTGTTTGACATGTCCTTCACCTCTACAACAAATTATAACAAAGAATGTATTTTCCAAGCGAACGAAAATTCGCTTTATGTAAAAGAAACCTCTAACCGCTAATCGGCAGAGGCTTCTCATTTATCCTAAATAATCCAATTTCTTAGCACTACGGTATACTTCATCAATTGTAGCACCGCCTAAGCACTCATCTCCATCATAGAAAACAACTGCTTGTCCTGGTGTAATTGCACGAATTGGCTCATCACAAAGAATACGAACTGTATTTTCATCAACGATTTGAACCGTTACTTTATTATCTTCTTGACGATAACGGAATTTCGCCGTGCACTTAAATTCTGTTTCTTTTGCTTTGTTACTTACCCATCCTACATTGGTAGCAATAACTTCATCACCATATAGAAGTTCGTTATGGAATCCTTGATCAACATATAAAATGTTTTCTTTTAGGTTTTTCCCAACAGCAAACCATGGATCACCGTTACCACCAATTCCAAGTCCATGACGTTGTCCAATTGTATAATACATTAAACCGTCATGCTTCCCTTTCACTTCACCAGATAATGTTTGCATCACACCTGGTTGCGCTGGTAAGTAGTTACTTAAGAAATCTTTAAAGTTACGCTCACCAATGAAGCAAATGCCTGTACTATCTTTTTTCGCCGCTGTCGCTAAGCCAGCTTCTTTCGCCATTTCACGAATTTGCGGTTTCTTTAATTCACCTAACGGGAACATTGTTTTTGATAATTGCTCTTGGCTTAATTGATTTAAGAAGTACGTTTGATCTTTATTGTCATCAACGCCGCGAAGCATTTTATATTCGCCGTCCATATAAGCAACGCGTGCATAATGGCCTGTTGCTACATAATCAGCACCAAGCGCAATTGCATGCTCTAAAAATGCTTTAAATTTAATTTCTTTATTACACATTACATCTGGATTTGGTGTACGACCAGCTCGGTACTCATCCAAGAAGTACGTAAATACTTTATCCCAGTATTGTTTTTCAAAGTTTACTGCATAATACGGAATACCGATTTGGTTACACACTTCAATTACATCATTGTAATCTTCAGTTGCTGTACAGACACCATTCTCATCTGTATCATCCCAGTTTTTCATAAAAATTCCGATTACATCATAACCTTGCTCTTTTAATAAAAGTGCTGCTACAGATGAATCGACGCCACCGGACATACCGATGACAACGCGTGTTTCGTGAGGTAGTTTGTTCATCATGTCACCTCCCATACTAATTTTGTGTTAATCGCTTCACGATTTTCACTGTTTCGTACGCCGCTTTTTCAATTTGCTCTTTCGTATTTCCAAGTCCAAAACTAAAGCGTACGGATGAACGTATTTGATCGGAGTCTTTTCCAAACATCGCTACTAATACATGTGATGGATCAATCGAACCAGCTGTACAAGCAGAACCACTTGATACTGCAATGCCAGCTAGGTCTAAGTTCACAAGGAACGGTTCAATGTTCATTCCTGTAAAACTTACATTGAGCACATGCGGTAAGTGATGTTCTAAGTTTCCGTTTACCTCGAAAGTAATGCCTTCATTTTTGAAGACAGATACCATTATATCTTTAAACTCTTCATATTGGGCATTTTTTTGCTCACGAGTTTTTTCAGCAATAAGAATTGCATGCTGAAGCCCAGCAATACTAGGCACATTTTCCGTACCAGCACGGCGTTTTCTTTCTTGCTCTCCGCCTATTAATAACGGCTCAAATTTCACATTTGCACCAGCGTATAAGAACCCTACACCTTTTGGTCCGTTAATTTTATGGGCTGAAATGGATAATAAATCAATACCAAACTCTTTCACATCAATTTCTACCAAACCGTAAGCTTGTACCGCATCTGTATGGAAATAAGCTTGATGCTCCTTCAGCAGCTTTCCTATTTCCACAATTGGTTGCATTGTCCCTACTTCATTATTCCCAAACATAACAGATACAAGAATCGTCTCTTCGGTTAATGCCTTTTGTATGTCAGAAACTTGAATGCGCCCTGTTTCATCGACAGGTAAATATGTCACTTCAAACCCTTCACGCTCTAACAATTCGCACGTATGCAAAATCGCATGATGTTCAATTTGCGTCGTTATAATGTGGTTACCTTTATGACGGTTCGCACGTGCTACACCTATAAGCGCTAAATTATCAGCTTCTGTACCACCGCTCGTAAATATAATTTCATTCGGATTCGCATGAATACTGCGTGCACACACTCGTCTCGCCTCATCTACTGTGTGACGAGTTTGACGTCCGTAAAAGTGAATACTAGACGGGTTCCCGAATATTTCTGTCATATATGGAATCATCTTTTCGACCACTTCTGGGTGAGTCGGAGATGTCGCAGCATGATCTAAGTAAATGCGTTCCATTAAATCTCCTTCTTTCCAAATCGTTTCACAAGGAATTAAATGTAAAACATATAGCCCCCGTGATTTTCTTCCTCATAACGTACTAAATCTTCTAACGTTGTACTATCTAACACTTCTTGCACCGCATCACGAACACGCATCCATAACTGGCGCTGTGCTGGCTCTTCTTCTTCTATCATTTCTACAACACTAATCGGTCCCTCTAATACACGGATTACATCCCCAGCTGTAATGTTAGCTGGTTGATCAGATAATACATATCCACCATATGCACCTCGCGTACTCTTTACAAGACGAGCGTTACGAAGTGGTGAAATTAATTGCTCTAAGTAATGCTCGGATAAGTCATGCGCCTGCGCAATTGATTTTAATGAAATTGGACCTTCACCAAACTTTTTTGCAAGATCGATCATAATTGTTAAGCCATAGCGGCCCTTTGTTGAAATCTTCATCTATTTTGCACCTCTTTTCAAATTTTCACTTCTATTGGTTATATCTTATTTATAAAAAGAACACAATTTAAAATCCTATGAAATTATAGCATAATATAGTATTATAAGAAATTTCAACTTGTGTATCAAAATGATAACATAAAATCACATTGAAAAACTCGGAAATTATTACAATTGAAAGAAAAATGAAAATATTCACCTTCATTTTTCCCATAAAACAACATCCTATTTCAAACTCCGTAGAAAAAAATGATACGATAGAACGAGATTATATATTAAGGGAGACGGTCTAAATGAAACAACCACTCGCACATCGAATGCGCCCTAAAAATATTCAAGAAATTATTGGGCAACAGCATTTAGTTGGTGAAGGAAAGATTTTATGGCGAATGGTCCAAGCAAATCATTTTCAATCTATGATTTTATACGGTCCTCCAGGTACAGGAAAAACATCCATTGCCAGTGCAATTGCAGGAAGTACCGGTACCCCGTTTCGTCTATTAAACGCTGTTACTCACAATAAAAAAGATATGGAAGTTGTCGTACAAGAAGCGAAGATGCATCGACACCTCGTTTTAATTTTAGATGAAGTTCACCGTCTAGATAAAGCAAAACAAGACTTTCTATTACCTCATTTAGAAAGCGGACTTCTTACTTTAATTGGTGCAACGACAAGTAATCCATTCCATGCAATAAACTCCGCTATTCGAAGCAGATGTCAAATTTTCGAATTACACGCACTAACAGAAGATGATATTTTAATTGGGTTAAAAAGAGCTTTAGAAGATAAAGAAAAAGGCCTTGGAAAATATGCTGTAACGGTAACGGATGAAGCACTACATCACTTTGCAAACGCCTCTGGTGGTGATATGCGTTCCGCTTATAACGCACTTGAGCTTGCTGTATTATCCAGCTTTACTACAGACGATCAAGCGGCTGAAATCACACTCGAGATTGCAGAAGAATGCTTACAAAAGAAGAGCTTCGTTCACGACAAAGGCGGCGATGCTCATTATGACGTATTATCAGCATTTCAAAAATCAGTGCGCGGAAGTGATGTAAATGCAGCGCTCCATTATTTAGCACGCCTTATTGAAGCAGGTGATTTACAAAGTATTGGCAGACGCCTTCTTATTATGGCTTATGAAGATATTGGACTTGCTAGCCCACAAGCTGGACCGCGTACACTAGCTGCAATTGAATCAGCTGAACGAGTCGGATTCCCAGAAGCACGCATCCCACTTGCAAATGCCGTTATCGAGCTATGCTTATCACCAAAATCAAATTCAGCTTATAAAGCACTTGATGCTGCATTACACGATTTACGTAACGGTCAAACAGGTGACATTCCAAGCCATTTAAAAGATAGTCATTACAAAGGCGCAGAATCACTTGGAAGAGGCATTGGATATTTATATCCACACGACCATCCAAACGGCTGGATAAGGCAACAATACTTACCTGATAAAATAAAAAACAAGCAATATTATAAACCGAAAACGACAGGAAAATTTGAGCAAGCACTTTCTACTGTTTATGAAAGATTACAAACTTCGAATAAAACGAAAAATAAAGGGTAACATAAACGAAAACGTCACCATTATGGAGGCTTCGCTTATGAAAACACGTCAAGATGCATGGACAAAAGAAGATGATCTCCTTTTAGCAGAAACTGTTTTACGACATATTCGCAGCGGAAGTACACAAATAAAAGCATTTGATGAAGTCGGCGATGCGTTGAACCGCACTTCAGCAGCTTGTGGCTTTAGATGGAATGCTGAAGTACGAGCGAATTACGAAGATGCAGTGCAGATTGCAAAAAAACAACGTAAAGAATTAAAGCGTTCTGAAGCTAAAATAGAAAAAAATCAGTTCACGAAAACGAAACAACTCGTAATCGATGCTGAGTTTTCAGAAGATATTACGCCAAGTAAACAGGAACTTACAATGCAAAATGTCATCTCATTTTTGCAAAACATGGAACATAATAACCCTTCAATCGAAAAGTTGCAAACTGAAAATGATGTATTACAAGATCAGCTCACTTCCCTACAAAAAACGAATAATGAACTTGAAGCAAAATTAGCGGTACTCACAAAAAAACAACAAGCAATCGAAGAAGATTACGCAATGCTTGTTAGAATTATGGATCGTGCTCGAAAACTTGTTTCAGTCGAAGAGCAAGAAGATCAAATTGCCCCGATTTTCAAAACCGATCAAAACGGGAATTTAGATATTATTTATTCTGCAGAGAATTAAAAACAAGGATGTCACTTTTTTAACTAAGTGACATCCTTGTTTGTTTTCGGTGAACCATATATATCGGTAAATGAAATTATACCAACGATTTTTCGAATATATCTATCACAACTTGCAATATATCAACGATTCGACAAAGGATATCGATTTAACAACAAAGATTGACAATAACATTCCTCCCTGTCATACAAAGAAACGCCCAAAATAGATTGGGTAAATATAATCATTACTTACTAGCCTTGCTCACATTTGAACTAGTAGTAATGCAAATATCTATATTTCTTTAATACATATAAAAAAGCATATATCCAAAATGGATATATGCTTTCACTTTATTCTTGCCCCACACGTTTCACTTCTACGTTTTTAATACGTTCACGTACAACGTGACTTGCCATAATTAAGCCTGCCACAGATGGTACGAATGCATTTGATGAAGGTGGTAATTTCGCTTTACGAATTTTCGCATTTTCGTCTGGTACGATCTCTTTACGTACTTCTTCACGAATTACGATTGGATTTTCGTCAGAGAAGACAACTTTTACACCTTTTTTAATACCCTCTTTACGAAGCTTCGTACGAATTACTTTCGCAATTGGATCTGTATGTGTTTTAGAGATATCCGCAATACGGAAACGAGTTGGGTCCATTTTATTTGCAGCACCCATACAAGAGATAATTTTAATTTTACGACGTAAACATTGTTTAATTAAATGGATTTTGAACGTAATTGTATCAGATGCATCTACTACGAAATCTAAACCGTGTTTAAAGAACTCTTCATATGTTTCATCTGTATAAAACATTTCTAGTCCAATTACTTCACACTCTGGATTAATGTCTGCAATACGCTCTTTCATTAATTCTACTTTTGAACGTCCAACAGTAGATACTAAAGCATGAATTTGACGGTTTACGTTTGTAATATCTACAACATCTTTATCAACTAATACGAGACGCCCTACGCCAGAACGTGCTAACGCTTCTGCCGAAAATGACCCTACGCCGCCAATTCCTAAAATACCAACTGTACTATTTTTTAATATTTCAAGTCCTTCTTTACCGAAGGCTAATTCATTACGTGAAAATTGATGTAACATTCAGCTCTACACTCCTATTACAAAAATGGTCTACCATGTATTCTAGCGTTTTTCCGACTATTTGTATAGA
The DNA here is from genome assembly GCF_038006445.1 of Bacillus sp. FSL K6-1218. Classification (NCBI taxonomy): domain Bacteria; kingdom Bacillati; phylum Bacillota; class Bacilli; order Caryophanales; family Bacillaceae; genus Bacillus; species Bacillus sp. FSL K6-1218. The sequence continues at coordinate 4,435,022 of NZ_JBBOVE010000001.1, forward strand.
AAAAGTTATAGAATTCCTAAAAATACATATTTCGAAAATGAAAACATAGTGTACACCGGACTAGCATAAGTAACGACGAAATGCGACCTCCATCTGAACCGGACTTTTTTAAACTTCCTCTCAAAAAAAGCCTAGACGGTTATAGTATAACCATCTAGACCCTATTCTTACTTCTCTTCTTTCAAGCTTAATTTTAAGTTCAGTTCTTCAAGTTGCGCTTCTGCAACTGGGCTTGGAGCTTCTGTTAATAAGCAGCTTGCGCTTGCTGTTTTCGGGAATGCAATTGTATCACGAAGGTTCGTACGGCCTGCAAGTAACATAACAAGACGGTCTAAACCTAATGCGATTCCGCCGTGTGGTGGTGTACCGTATTCGAATGCTTCTAATAAGAATCCGAATTGCTCTTGCGCTTCTTCTTGTGAGAATCCAAGTGCTTTGAACATTTTTTCTTGTACGTCACGCTCGTAAATACGAAGTGATCCGCCACCAAGCTCATAACCGTTTAATACAAGGTCATATGCTTGTGCACGCGCTTTTTCTGGTGCTGTTTCTAGTAGCTCAACGTCTTCACGGAATGGCATTGTGAATGGGTGGTGAGCTGCGAAGTAACGATCTGCATCTTCATCGTACTCAAGAAGTGGCCAATCAGTTACCCACAGGAAGTTAAATTTACTTTCGTCAATTAACTCAAGCTCTTTACCTAGACGTAAACGAAGTGCGCCTAAGCTATCTGCAACAACGCTCTTCTTATCTGCTACGAATAGTAATAAGTCACCAGCAGTAGCTTCTAATGTACTCATTAACACGTTTGCATCTTCTTCACCGAAGAATTTCGCAATCGGTCCTTTTAGGCCGTCTTCTTCAACTTTAAGCCAAGCTAGACCTTTTGCACCGTATACTTTCACGAATTCAGTTAATGCATCGATGTCTTTACGAGAGTATTTGCTTGCAGCACCTTTTGCATTAATTGCTTTTACTTGTCCGCCGCTTTCTACAGCACTTGTAAACACTTTAAAGCCACAACCTGCTGCAAACTCAGATAAGTCTGTTAGTTCCATTTCAAAGCGTGTATCTGGCTTATCAGAACCGTAGCGAGCCATTGCATCAGCATATTTCATACGAGGGAATGGTGCACTAACTTCTACACCTTTTGCATCCTTCATAACTTTCGTCATCATACGCTCCATCATATCTAAAATTTCATCTTGTGTTAAGAATGAAGCTTCGATATCGATTTGCGTGAATTCTGGTTGACGGTCCGCACGTAAATCTTCGTCACGGAAACAACGTGCTACTTGATAGTAACGCTCAAATCCGCCGACCATAAGAAGCTGTTTAAATAACTGTGGTGACTGTGGTAATGCATAGAATTCACCATCATGTACACGACTTGGTACTAAATAGTCACGAGCTCCTTCTGGCGTGCTTTTCGTTAAAATTGGTGTTTCGACTTCTAAAAACTCTTCTGTATCTAAGAAATTACGAATTGTTTTTGTTACGTCGTGACGCATTTTGAATGTGTTGAACATTACAGGACGACGTAAGTCTAAATAACGATATTTTAAACGCACATCTTCTGATGCATCTGTATCATCAGCAATGATAATTGGCGTTGTTTTCGCTGCATTTAGTACATTTACTTTTGTTGCTTGTACTTCAATACGACCAGTTGCCATATTGTCATTAATTGCGCCTTCACCACGTTCAACAACTGTACCTTCTACGTGTAATACGTATTCACTACGAATTGTTTCTGCTACTTCTAACGCTTCTTTTGATGTTTCTGGGTTAAATACAACTTGTACGATACCTGTACGGTCACGTAAATCGATAAAGATTAATCCACCTAAGTCACGGCGTTTTTGTACCCAACCTTTTAATTGAACTGTTTGTCCAACAGCTTCTACTGTTACTTTTCCACATGCATGTGTTCTTTCAGCCACTGTAAGTTCCCCCTATATTAATTTCTCTGCTACGTATGAAGCAAATACATCTAACGCTACTTCTTCTTGTTCACCTGTTGCCATATCTTTTAAGTTAATGATGCCTTTATCTAGCTCATCTTCTCCTAATACAGCTACAAATTTCGCCTTTAGACGATCTGCTGATTTAAATTGTGCTTTCATTTTGCGATCTAAATAATCTTTTTCAACTGACAATCCAGCTTTACGAAGATTGAACGCAACTTTTGCAGCATGGTCTTTCGCTTTTTCACCGAGCGCTACAACGTAACAATCAATGCTATGTTCAAGTGGTAATTCAATATTTTCAGCTTTTAGCGCCATAATTAAACGTTCAATACTCATTGCAAAACCGATACCTGGCATTTCTGGTCCACCGATTTCTTGTACAAGTCCGTTATAACGGCCACCACCGCTTAATGTAGTGATCGCACCGAAACCTTCTGCCTCACTCATAATTTCAAAAACAGTGTGTTGATAGTAGTCTAAACCACGTACTAAGTTCGGATCTTTTTCAAATGGAACATCCATCATCGTTAATAGTTCTTGAACTTTATCGTAGTATACTGCTGAATCTTCGTTTAAGTATTCTGTAATAGATGGTGCTGTTCCCATTAATTCATGGTTACGGTCCTTCTTACAATCTAAAATACGAAGAGGGTTCTTTTCTAAACGAGATTGACAGTCAGAACAGAACTCGCCGATACGTGGCTCAAAGTGTGCGATTAACGCATCACGGTGCGCTTGACGGCTCGCTGCATCACCTAAACTGTTTAATACAACTTTAATATTTTTCAAGCCCATGCCGCGGTAAAACTCTACAGCAAGTGCGATTACTTCTGCATCAATTGCAGGATCGTTACTACCGATTGCTTCAATACCAAATTGTACGAATTGACGATAGCGACCTGCTTGTGGTCTTTCGTAACGGAACATTTGACCGATATAGTATAATTTCGTTGGTTGTGTTGCATCACCGAACATTTTGTTTTCAACGTAAGAACGTACAACAGGTGCAGTACCTTCTGGACGTAATGTTAAACTGCGCTCTCCACGATCTTGGAATGAGTACATTTCTTTTTGTACGATATCTGTCGTATCACCAACACCACGTAAAAATAGCTCAGTGTGTTCAAAAATTGGTGTACGAATTTCTTTATAGTTGTAACGACGGCAAATTTCGCGTGCTTGCCCTTCGATATACTGCCATAACTCAACAGTGCCTGGAAGAATATCTTGCGTTCCGCGTGGGATTTGAATAGACATATTCAGTTCCTCCTCAAATTGTTTTAATCTTAATAAAAATAAAAAAACTCCCGCCTCTACTGTTTGAACAGTAGGGACGAGAGTATTATACCCGTGGTGCCACCCTAATTGAAGCACGTATGCTTCCACTTTTTTAATAACGCTTAAATGTGCGTTCATCCCTACTAAGCATATATGCCGTTCAAGTTGAAACCTCTAGAGTGTCATTCAATCAGTCATCATGCAGAAATGTTTTCAGCCTAAGACATTTCTTCTCTTTCCATGTGTGTCTCATTTACTCTTCTCTATCAACGGTTATATTCATATGTAAATATAAAATTACTATACGTTTGTTGAGTAGGATTGTCAAGTACTCTAAGAGCGTTCAATCTGCTTCTTTAGACGCTTTACATCTTGAAGAGAAATCCCAAACTCAGAAGCAAGCTCCATTGAAGTATTGTTTTGCTCTTTTGAAATAAAATCATGAAAATTTACGTTAAACAGTTGATTTGCACCATTTGTAACAGAATGCCCTTTTTCATTCATACGCATACGTATATCCCTCACATTCAATATAGATGTTTTACTTTTTATTGTTCCATATTAATTAGAGAGTTATACATAACTGAAACAGCTATTGATTCCAAATAAACATTAGTATTCGATTTACAACAATAACAATAGCCAGTCCACTTGCTAGCATATGATGCTTCAAATGATATAACGCTGCAACACCTACTCCAAATACGATAATTTCTAATAATACATGTAATATACCTTGTATTTCCCATTCTGCATGTGGAGCTCCAAATAACCCCCAAATGGCAGCAACAACAATCGGAATAATAATAGCAAGTGTAATTTTTATAGCTGTTGTTGTTCCTACTCGAACCCCCCAGTATCCAACAATCCCAAGAATACATAACTCTAGCATAAAACGTAAAGCTATATTAAATTCTTGAAGCATACTACACCTTCTTTTCCTTTTATTCCCCTTCAAATTAATCCTATGATAAATGAACAAAACATACAACAATGTATAAAAAAGAGAGGATTATATAATCCTCTCTTTTTTATCAACACTATTTACTTTCTACAATTAAGGTCACCGGACCATCATTGATTAAAGAAACGTCCATCATTGCTCCGAACTTCCCTGTTTCTACATGCAATCCTTGTTTGCGAACTTCTTCATTAAAGAAATCGTATAAACGCTCTGCATAGTCAGGTTTCGCAGCATCCATAAAGTTTGGACGTCTCCCCTTGCGACAATCTCCGTATAATGTGAATTGCGAAATAGATAGAACTTGTCCTTCTACATCAAGTACAGAATGATTCATCTTTCCGCTCTCATCTTCAAAGATACGTAAGTTTGCAATTTTTTCCGCAATGTAAGTTGCATCTTTTTCTGTATCTTCGTGCGTAATGCCAACTAGTAATGTTAAACCGAACGGAATTTGTCCTACGATCTCACCGTCTACCGTGACAGACGCTTTCTTTGATCGTTGTAAAACAACTCTCATCTTTCTACACTCCCTATTAATGCATCATGCGTCGTACTGCATAAATTTCCGGAACACGTTTAATGCGTTCTACTACTTTTTTCAAATGTTGTAAGTTACGAATTGAGATTGACATATTAATTGTCGCCATCTTATTACGGTCACTTCTACCAGAAACAGCTGAAATGTACGTTTTCGTCTCTGTAACAGCTTGCAGTACTTCATTTAATAAACCACGGCGATCGTAACCTGAAATTTCAATATCAACGTTATACTCAATTTCTTTTTCAGGGCTACCTTCCCACTCTACTTCTAATAATCGTTCTACAGCTTCTTCTGTATGAACATTTACACAATCACGGCGGTGAATCGATACGCCTCGGCCTTTTGTAATATACCCAACGATATCATCGCCCGGAACTGGGTTACAGCATTTCGATAAACGGATTAATAAATTATCAGCACCGCTTACCTTTACACCAGAATCCCATTTTCGAATTTTCATCGGTTTACGAACTTCTTTAACTTCAACAATCTCTTCTTCTTCGCGTTGTTTGCGGAACTTGTCCGTTAGTCGCGTAACAATTTGCGAAGCTGTAATTCCGCTATATCCAACTGCTGCAAACATATCTTCTTCATTTGCAAAGTTAAATTTCTCAGCGACGCGTTTTAAGTTATCAGGCGCTAATACTTCTTTCATCTCATACTCTAGACCACGTACTTCCTTTTCAACAAGTTCACGGCCTTTTTCAATATTTTCGTCTCTACGTTGTTTCTTAAAGAATTGACGAATTTTATTTTTTGCATGAGATGTTTGAGCAAGTTTTACCCAATCTTGACTTGGGCCATACGAATGTTTCGACGTTAAAATTTCAATGATGTCGCCTGTTTTTAATTTATAATCCAGCGTCACCATTTTACCGTTTACTTTTGCACCAATTGTTTTATTCCCAATTTCCGAATGGACACGATACGCGAAATCAATCGGAACCGATCCAAGTGGTAATTCCATTACATCGCCTTTCGGTGTAAAGACGAATACCATGTCAGAGAATAAATCAATTTTTAATGACTCCATAAATTCTTCTGCATTAGAAGCTTCATTTTGCCATTCTAATATTTGACGGAACCATGTGAGTTTCTTCTCTAATGTACCTGTTGTTTCTGCTGTTTTTCCTTCTTTATACGCCCAGTGTGCCGCGATCCCGAATTCTGCAATTTCGTGCATTTCTTTCGTACGAATTTGCACTTCAAGTGGATCACCTTTCGGTCCAATTACGGTCGTATGAAGAGATTGATATAGATTTGCTTTTGGCATTGCAATATAATCTTTAAAACGACCTGGCATCGGCTTCCAGCACGTATGAATAATTCCAAGCACCGCATAACAATCTTTAATACTATTTACAACAACACGTACAGCTAATAAATCGTAAATTTCATTGAACTGCTTATTTTGCAGTGCCATTTTACGATAAATACTGTAAATATGTTTCGGTCTTCCAGAAATCTCAGGTTGAATTGCAACTTCTTTTAATTTCTCACGAATACCAGTCATTACTTCGTCTAAGTATTCTTCACGTTCTGCACGTTTACGCTTCATTAAATTTACAATACGATAATATTGCTGTGGATTTAAATAGCGAAGTGACGTATCCTCTAGCTCCCATTTAATAGTACTAATTCCGAGTCTATGTGCTAAAGGTGCAAAGATTTCTAACGTTTCATTCGCTATGCGACGCTGCTTCTCTTGAGGCAAATGTTTCAATGTACGCATGTTATGAAGACGATCAGCTAGTTTAATTAAAATAACTCGAATATCTTGAGCCATTGCAATAAACATTTTGCGATGGTTTTCTGCTTGTTGTTGTTCGTGAGATTTATATTTGATTTTCCCAAGCTTTGTAACACCATCAACAAGCATAGCAATTTCTTTGTTAAATTCCCGTTCAATATCTTCTAACGTAATCTCTGTATCTTCCACTACATCATGTAAGAAACCTGCTGATACCGTAGCTGGATCCATGTGTAAATCAACTAAAATACCTGCAACTTGAATCGGATGAATAATATACGGTTCACCCGATTTTCTATATTGTTCGCTATGCGCATCACGTGCATATTCATAGGCACGTGCCACTAGCTCAATATCTTCATCCGCTAAATATTGACTTGCTTTCTCGAGTACCTGTTCAGCTGTTAGTACCTGCTCATTTGCCATCGAATCACCTTTTATTGAAAATTGACTTTATCTTTATTTAATAGAATAAATTATATTCTATCATTATAACCCAATGATTGTGAATTGTGAAAAGGAAAAGATTTTACTGACATTTCACCATGATTTTTTGTTCAATTATACAAAAGTACCCGCTCCTCTCCAAGAGATTCACGGGTACTTTTTATCACCGTAGTTTTACCTATATAGTGATTAGTATTTTTCTAATACTAATACATCGTAACCATCTAACATTTTACGACCATCTAAGTAAGTAAGCTCTACTAAGAATGCAATCCCTGCTACAACTCCGCCTAGCTCTTCAACTAACTTAATTGTCGCTTCGATTGTTCCACCTGTAGCTAATAGATCATCTGTAATTAATACGCGTTGACCTGGCTTAATTGCATCTTTATGGATTGTTAAAACATCTTTACCATATTCTTTACCGTAGTCAACTGTAATTACTTCACGTGGTAATTTTCCTAATTTACGAACTGGTGCAAATCCTACTTCTAACGCATAAGAAACTGGGCAACCGATAATGAAACCACGAGCTTCTGGTCCTACTACAACATCGATATCTCTTTCTTTTGCGTACTCAACGATTGCATCTGTTGCTGCTTTGTATGCTTTACCGTCATTCATTAAAGGTGTAATGTCTTTGAACACAATACCTTCTTTCGGATAATCCGGTACAATTGCGATATGTTGCTTGAAATCCATATTTCTGAATCCTCCTCAGATCTAAAAGGTTTGTAAATACAAATCCTTTACCCTAACTGTTCTACTTCTTTATGATTACGAATCGTTTCAAACCATGTATATAGTTGCTGATATGTGCTATAAACCAATTCTTTTTCTAATTGTAAGTGGTTCATTTTCTCACGATATGTGTTCGATTCAATTAAATCACGCTTTTGTTTTTTGTCTGCCATAAAAATGACGCCATCTTTTATTGTAACAAATTCTAACTCAAAAAACACCTGTGTCATGAAATTTACTGTATCTTTTGACCAACCTTTATGACGACATAGTTGTTCTCCATATTGTCTTAAAGAAAATGGTGTTTTTTGGTTTAAGAAAGAATAGTACCATTTAAAGTGTTCTCTCGTAGGAACTGTACTAAATAAATGGTTATTCTCTTGATAAAACAGCGTATAAATTCGCGCTGGGAATCCTACTTTAAATAACTCACGTAATTCATCTGTTCCTTTTGGCAAATCGAGTAACACGATGTATTGATCATCTAAATGCGTTACTTCTGACGCATGCATAAGCTTTTCTTTATAGTCCTCTAAAGAAAATTTATTCAATACCTCTTCAGAAAAATACACCATTGTTATTTTTTCTTTCGGAAGTTCTGCTAAATTTGCTTCTGCATTACGCATACTACGCCAATCAAATAATTGCCACGCCTCTACAGCAATATCTTGTACCATTAGTTGTGGCTTCTTAAAATTATTCCATTCATTGATGGAGGCTTCCCCTATTACAGATACCTTTGCAACTGGAGAGATTTCTTTCGCATATGCACCGAAACCGAATCCAATTGTATCCAGTGTTGCTTGTCCATCACGAAGAGCCATTTTTAAATGAGAACCATCTGATCCGATTGCGCGAATACTTTCTAACTCTGCATCTTTCACTGCAATACGTGGTTTCGGATTTCCAATACCAAACGGTGCTAGTTTTTGCATATCTTCAATTGCCGCTAGCGTTACATCCTCTACTTTGCAAAAAACATCAACTGCTGTAATTGGAATAAAATCTTCTTCTGTTAAAATTGCATCTGCTTGTTCGTTTAAGCGCCGACGTAATTCATCTACATCATTCATATGTAGCGTCATTCCCGCTGCCATCGGATGCCCTCCGAAGTGTGGCAATAACTCTCTACAATCTGATAAGTTTGCAAACAAATCAAATCCTGCAATACTACGCGCTGAGCCTTTTGCTGTTTCTTTTATAGGATCGATGCTTAATACAATCGTCGGACGATAAAAACGTTCAACTAATTTAGAAGCAACAATTCCAATTACCCCTGGGTTCCAGCCTTCTTTTGCAAGTACTAATACTTTGTTTTCTTCTGGTGGGAAGTTATTTTCAACTTCAGCGATAGCCTCTTCTGTAATTTGCTTTACAATATCTTTTCGCAGTTTATTCAGCTCATCAATTTCTTCGGCCAACTCTTTCGCTTCCTCTGGATCATCTGATAGTAAAAGGTGTACAGCCGGCGTAGCATCTTCTAAACGTCCGACCGCATTAATACGCGGTGCAATTGAGAAGCCAATACTCTCTTCTGTAATTTCACTTTGCGAAACGTTAGCAACTTTAAATAGCGCCTTTAGTCCGATATTTTTCGTCATACGCATATGTTTTAAACCGCGTTTCACTAGCAACCTATTTTCACCATGAAGTGATACTAAATCGGCTACTGTACCGATTACTGCAATCTCTAATAAATGTTCTGGTACACGGCCTAATAGTGCATGCGCAACTTTAAACGCAACACCTACACCAGCTAAATAGTGAAACGGATATACGCCACCTTCTAATTTCGGATGTATAATGGCAAGTGCTTCTGGCAATTCTGGCGGTGGCTCATGGTGATCTGTAATAATTAGATCTATTCCAAGCTCCTTCGCTACATTCGCTTCATGTACTGCTGCGATGCCAGTGTCGACAGTAATAATCAGTGAGAAACCTGCGCTATGCGCCCAACGAAACGCTTCTTCGTTCGGTCCATACCCTTCTGTAAAACGATTTGGAATGTAAAATTCTACTTCTGCACCTAATTCTTGAAGAGCAAGATATAAAACCGTCGTACTACTTACTCCGTCCGCATCGTAATCACCAAATATTAATATTTGCTCTCCATTTTGAATCGCCTTATTTACACGTTCTACCGTTCTATCCATTCCTTCTAATAAAAATGGATCATGAAATTCTTGATTTTCTGTATTTAAAAAATCTAAAATCTTATCTTCTGTATCTAGTCCTCTACCGAGGAATAATGAAACGACAAGTGGCGATAACTGTAATTTACTTGCTAATTCACTCACTCGCTCGTCATTATATTCTTTTTCTTTCCAACGCGTCTTCGGTTGTAACACGAAATCACCCCTTAACCTGTTCATTATACAAGACAGATTAAGGGGTGACAATATAATGCAAACTACGATGCAATATCTATATACTAAAATGTTAATAATGTTTAATTTGGAGAATACGGATTTATATGTACGAATACATTTTGTACATTATCTTGTTTCATAAGTATTTCTTTCACATGTTTTCCAATGCGGTGTCCTTCTTCTACAGTAATGTATGGATCTACAGACACTTTAATATCGACAATAACATAATGACCATGCTCCCGTGCATATAAAGAACCAATTTTTTTCACACCATCTACTTGAAGAACTGCTTCTCTAAGCGGAATAACATCCTCCTCATGAAGAACATGGTCAAGCGTTGCATGAATTGCTTCCGCTCCAATGCTCCATGCCATTTTTACAACAAGAAGTGAAACAGCTAATCCTGCAATCGGATCAGCGTATACAAGCCAGTCTATACCAAGCTTACCACCGATTATAGCTGCACAAATACCGATTAAAGCTGCAATTGAAGAAAATACATCCGAACGGTGCTCATATGCATTTGCAATAATTGCATCACTATTTACCCTCTTCCCTAATCGGAATTTATATTGGAACATTCCTTCTTTCACGATAATCGAAAGAACAACAGCAAAAATCGTAATTCCTTTCGGTGGTTCTAGTTCCTGCGAAAAAGCTTTTATAGACGAAATCGCTATCTCGAGTCCCACAATAAATAATAATACCGCAACAATAATCGCTGAAATCGATTCCGCTTTACCATGACCATACGGATGATCTTCATCAGGTGGCTGCTTTGCCGCTCGCAATCCAAAAAGTACAGCTAGCGAACCAATTACATCTGATGCAGAATGCACCGCATCTGCTAACAGTGCTTTACTGTTCCCAATATAACCAATTACCGCCTTTACAATTGCTAATATAATATTACCAACGATCCCGACAATAGCACCAAACTCGGCCTGTTTAAAACGTTCATCTTTTTCCATAATTAAAATCCCTTCTTTTCTTAACCTATCTTTTTATTTTAACAAAAACAGCGATAACACCACCACTTTCTTCCATATTATTTCCGTTAAAAAGTTGCTATCTTATTGTATCCACAAACGAAAAAAGAGATGCCTCATAAAGAGACATCATCTTTTCTATACTTGCGGTTCAGATTCTACTTTCTCAACCTTCTTCTTGTTTTTACCTCTTTTCAAACGACGGTTTTCAAGCATTAACCAAATTTGAGAAGCAACGAAAACAGAAGAGTACGTACCTACAATTAATCCAACAAGTAACGCAAACGAGAAGTTACGTAGTGACTCACTACCGAAGATAAGCAGTGCAATTACTGGGAATAACACTGTTAATACGGTGTTAATCGAGCGACCAAGCGTTTGGCGAATACTTGCATTTACGATTTCTTCTAGATCTTTTATATCGCGTACTCGTTTTTTCTGTTTGTATAATTCACGATTTCTATCAAATGTAACAATCGAGTCATTAATAGAATAACCGATGATTGTTAGTACTGCAGCGATAAACGTTAAGTCTACCTCCAATTGGAAAATACTAAACATAACAACCATAACGAATGCGTCATGTAGTAACGCAAGCACTGCAGATAACGCATACGTAAATCGGAATCGAATACTTACGTATAAAATGATAACTGCAGAAGCAATCAGTACAGCGATAAATGCATTTCGTGCAATTTCTTTCCCGATTGTCGGTGAAACTGTACTTATGTTTGGATCTGTACCATATTTATCGTGGAAGAATGTTTTTGTTTTCGCAATTTCATCTTTTGATAAAACACCTAATGTACGAACTGCGAAACCTTTATTGTCATCTCCAGTCGGTACAATATTTTCTTCCTTCACATCAATGTTCAATTCTTTAAAATCTTTATGAACATCAGACACCGTAACGGCTTGTTTTGATTGCAAGTCAATACGTGTACCACTTGCAAAGTCAATACCAAGATTCAATTTAAAAATTGGTAAGATAATTGCACCCGCAATCACAACTACAATCGAGAAGATAAGGAATTTATGACCGATATTTACGAAGTTAATACGATCAAATCTCGTTGGCGGATGTACTACACCTTTTGTTAATGGAATAATATCCTTTTGTTTCACACCAAAATATCCTGGTTTTTTATCAAAGTAACGGCTCTTTACAAGTAAACCTAGTAAGAAACGAGTACCGAATACGTTGGTAATAAAACCAACTAAAATACTTACGATTAAACTTGTTGCGAATCCTTTTACAGAGCTATTACCATAAACGAATAATACACCAGCTGCTGCAAGAGTCGTAACGTTTGCATCTAGAATTGTTGCTAATGAACGATGGTTACCAGCACGAAATGCCGACATCATGGACTTACCAATTTTCAGCTCTTCTTTCAGTCTCTCGTACGTAATAATATTCGCATCAACTGCGATACCTACCCCGAGCACTAACGCCGCAATACCTGGCAACGTAAGAACTGCATGCATCCAGTTAAAGACAAGTAATGTAACGAAAATGTATAGACCTAACATAATAACCGCTACAAGTCCTGGTAAACGGTAGAATACAAGCATAAATAAGAAAATAAGAGCGATACCAATCGCACTAGCGAAAATCGTTTGCTCTAACGCTTGTTGACCAAATTTCGCTCCAACAGATGTTGAATACATTTCTTTTAAATCAACAGGAAGTGCACCTGCATTTAATAAAGATGAAAGTTGTTTCGCACTTTCAACTGTGAAGTTTCCACCTACAATAGATACCTCAGCTTGGTTAAATACTTGGCTTACTGTTGCCGCTGATAAGAACTTCGGATTCGGTTTTGCAGATTCTGCTTTATATGAATCTTTTCCTTCTTCAAAGTCAAGCCAAATCACCATTAAATTCGTTGGTGGTGGCATTTTTGAAATCTTTTCAGTTACTTCACGGAATTTTTCAGCGCTTTTTAGTGTAAGACTTACGCTCGCACGGCCTTGCTCATCAAATGTTTGCTTCGCTCCGCCGCCTTTTAAATCCGTTCCATCCATAAGAAGGTTATCATCCACATCACGGAATGTTAATTTCGCTTGTGTTGATAACATTTCACGTGCTTTTTGCTGATCTTGTACACCAGCAAGCTGTACACGAATTCGATCTTGCCCTTCGATTTGAATGTTCGGCTCACTTACACCGAGAACATTGACACGATTTTCAAGAGCACCTACTGTACTTACAAGTACGTCTCGATCGATTTTATCACCTTTTTTGGCTGGTTTTACTTCATACAGAATTTCAAAACCACCGCGAAGGTCTAGTCCTAGACTAATTCCTTTTGCTATGTCTTTTCCTGCCGCACCAATTACTCCACCGATTAATAAGACGATGAGGAAAAAGGCGGCAATTCTCGTACCACGCTTTGCCATATGTACCCTCTTTCTGCTACTAACACTTTAAATAAATCTCTTACGATTCACTTTTATACGTGTGCATGCGCCTAGTTAGTAGACTTCCTTTCTATAATTTTGCTAGCTCCTCACTAGCTGTGTCGGTAAGCTTTTCACAATACCTACACTTCCATTATTTATTTTCTCTCTTCACTACCCCCTTTATATATGATCTTAGACATAATTATTTCCTCATTATCAATACCTATCATTATACTGCAAAAGGAAGAACAAACCAATTGCAGTCGGTTATTTATTTTCGTACTCATCAAATGACCAAAGTGGCGCTTGGTACGCTTCAACAGTTAAATATGTCATATACTCATTAGCACTTACTCTTAATACATCATTTACCAATTCATATAATCTAACATCACTGTCTATCTTTTTCCACTTTTTCACTTTGAGAAACTTCCAAATATCATCATCTGTCACTCGGTCGTAACCGAACATGTGAAACTCTTCTACTTTACTTTCTAAAACGACTTGTAACTGTCCGCGGTATGATTCTACCAAAGCCTCTTTATCTAACATCTATAACATCTCCTTCTTATTTCAGCACGAAAAAGTCGCTTTAATCCCGCTCTAATGGACAGCAATAACTACTTTCAAGAGCGCTATCATAGTTCACTCTCTTAAATGCTTGTCATTCTTGTCTCGTACGTGCATATAAATTATTGTAAATCATTCCATTGATTTTGAGAAGGTAGGAGAAGAACATGACGAGACAAAGCTTTTTAAAAGGCGCATTTATTTTAATGATAGCCGGATTTATTACAAAAATACTCGGTTTCATCAATCGTATAGTAATGGCACGTATTTTAGGTGAAGAAGGCGTTGGTCTTTATATGATGGCCGTTCCTACATTCATTTTAGCAATTACATTAACACAAATCGGTCTTCCTGTCGCAATCGCAAAATTTGTAGCAGAAGCGGAAGCTGTGAACGATAAACAAAGAGTTAAAAAAATATTAACTGTATCACTAGCTGTTACATCCGTTATTAGTATCATATTAACAATCGGAATTATGTTCCTCACACCTATTTTAGCAAAAACATTATTAACCGACGAAAGAACGTACTATCCATTAATAGCCATTTTGCCCGTCGTTCCTGTTATTGCTATTTCTTCTGTTTTGCGCGGTTACTTTCAAGGGAAACAAAATATGAAACCTAGCGCTTATGCACAAGTTCTAGAACAAGTTGTCCGCATTACCATTATCGCTATATGCATTCAATTATTTTTACCTTACGGCGTAGAATATGCTGCAGCCGGTGCTATGTTATCAGCTGTTCTCGGTGAAGTTGCATCCTTACTATTTTTACTCACGTTATTTCAGCGCGAAAAACATTTATCAATACGCTCTGGATTTTTCACTACTGTAAAGGAGAGCAAAGGAACATTTTATTCCCTTATGGATATAGCTCTTCCCACTACAGGAAGTCGTTTAATCGGCTCCGTTTCATATTTTTTTGAACCTATTGTCGTTATGCAAAGCTTAGCAATCGCTGGTGTCGCTGCTTCTGTTGCAACCCAGCAATACGGCATGTTAAACGGTTATGCATTCCCGCTTCTATCACTACCCGCCTTTATTACATACGCTCTTTCTACAGCGCTCGTCCCTTCTATTAGTGAAGCGATGGCAAAAAGACAACATAAATTAGTGGAGCACCGCTTACAACAAGCACTTCGAATTTCATTAATTACCGGCGGATGGTCTGTCGTTATATTATATGTATTCGCTTCTCCTGTTTTAACTCTTATGTACGGATCAGACAGCGCAACAGCATTCATTCAACTTCTTGCACCTTGCTTTTTATTTCATTATTTCCAAAGTCCACTGACCTCTGTTTTGCAAGCTTTAAACTTAGCAAGAGCTGCAATGATGAATACATTTATTGGCGCCATCGTGAAATTAATTGTTATTTTTGTACTAGCCTCAAGGCCAGAATTTCAAATGATGGGAGTTGCTCTCGCTATCGCTGCAAATATTGTAACAGTAACATTTCTTCACTACGCTACTGTTTTAAAAAAGATTACATTTACCATTTACGCAAAAGACTATATTTTCGGCGGACTTGCCATCGGTATCGCAGGCGCCTTCGGTTTTTATATTCATAAATATATTATTTTCTCTCATTCCCTTGGCATACAAACATTATGGGAAATCACTTTAACAACAATTGTTTATATCGTACTTCTCTTCACTTTCAAACTCATTCGAAAAGAAGAGTTAAGTCGTCTCCCTATCATTCGGAAACTTTCATTTTTGAAATAAGTTGAAACTTTAATCAGTGGGGTAATCTCCACTGATTATTAGTTAAACTAATCATTCTTACTCTTTCAAAGGATAAATCTCTAATTTTCTTTTACATCAACAAAAAATTTTCCGTTTTGAAAACTACAGTATAAAATTTGTGTTACATCGTTATAACCTAAGTTTTTTAATTTCTCAATAAGCCATTCATCTGTATGTTCAATCATTTGTAAATGACTAGATTGAATTTCTCCATCAATAATAAGAGGAAGAGTAAACTGCAATACATCTTGTTTATTTTTTTGTTTTTGAAAGACAGATAACTTCCCAGACGGTTCCAAAATAGCATATTCTACATCCCGAATATCTCCAACTCCTTGCTCCCTTAATTGCATCATTAAATCATCTATATTATAACGTTGCTTTCTCATCTTCTTTTCATCAATCTTTCCCGCGTTTACAAGAATAGCCGGCTCACCTTCTATTAAATGCCGAAAGCGTTGATACTTTAGGGAAATGACTGACAAAATAATTTGGATGCACATAAGAAAAGTCATCGGAACTAATTGATGCCAAAGTGATTTATCGGTATTTTCAATTGCTACTACAGCCATTTCTCCAAGCATAATAAATACGACTAAATCTAATACACTTAGCTCTCCTATCTCACGTTTACCCATAAGACGAAAAATAATTAAGATGATGATATACAAAAGCGTTGTCCGTCCAATTATTGATATCCATTCCATTTCTACATCTCCTTTTTTACGTATAGACTCCCCTATAAAAAAGAAACTAGTCTAACTTAGACAAAAGGAAAATATGCTTGTATTAAAAAGGGGGAATGTATAAATGGATGGAACGAAAAAATTATCCACTGCAATCGGATTCGGTATTACTACACTATTAATTCTCGCATCTCTTACTAGCATGATTATGGCTCTTTTATTAAAGTTTACGAATATAAACGAAGGGACATTAGCCGTTACTATTTTTATACTCGCTCTTTTATCTATGCTTATGTCTGGTTTTATTGCTGGAAAAAAAGCACAGGGGAAAGGGTGGCTAGTAGGTCTCACAACAGGTCTCACGTTCACTATACTCGTTTTTCTAGTTAACTATTTAGGCTTTTCTCAAACTTTATCGAACTCACAATTACTTTATCAATTAGCATTAATGGGTGCGAGTACACTCGGTGGTATTTTCGGTGTAAATATGTCAAAGCAAAGTAACTAAAAAAGGCCCTGCACATTTCATGCAGGGCCTTCCACATTAGTTTTTCACAACTTCACGAATCGCATTGCGATCGAAAGTTAAGTGTGAACCACCAGATTTAATAACAATTTTCGTGTCATCTACTGATTCGATTGTACCGTGTAAGCCACCAATTGTTATGATAGCATCACCTTTTGCTAATTCGTTTTGCATTTGAGCAACTGCTTTTTGACGCTTTTGTTGCGGGCGAATTAATAAGAAATAGAAAATCGCAAACATCGCAACAATCATAACGATATTCATCATACCTGCATTCATTTTTTGTTCCTCCTTTTAAATTATGTATTAGAAGTTTTTAGCATTCGGTTTATTAAAGCCATACTGTTCAAAGAACTCTTCGCGGAAATCGCCAAGACGGTCTTCACGAATAGCTTGTCTCACCTGCTCCATTAAGTTTAACAGAAAATGAAGATTGTGATAAGACGTTAAACGAATTCCGAACGTTTCATCACATTTCATCAAGTGACGAATGTACGCACGAGAGTAATTTTTACATGTGTAGCAATCACAGTTTGGGTCAAGCGGACCGAAGTCTCTTGCGAATTTCGCATTTTTTACAACGAGGCGACCTTCACTTGTCATACATGTACCATTTCGAGCAATACGAGTTGGAAGTACGCAGTCAAACATATCAATACCACGAATTGCGCCATCGATTAACGAGTCAGGAGAACCTACACCCATTAAGTAACGAGGCTTATTATCTGGAAGAAGTGGTGTTGTAAACTCAAGCACGCGGTTCATAATATCTTTCGGTTCACCAACAGATAAACCACCTACAGCGTAACCAGGGAAGTCCATTGAAACAAGGTCTTTAGCACTTTGACGACGAAGCTCTTCGTACTCTCCACCCTGTACAATACCGAATAAACCTTGATCTTGCGGACGTTCATGCGCTTTTAAGCAACGTTCTGCCCAGCGGCTTGTACGCTCTACAGATTTCTTCATATACTCAAAAGTAGCCGGGAATGGTGGACACTCATCAAATGCCATCATAATATCTGAACCTAATGCATTTTGGATTTCCATCGCTTTTTCTGGTGATAAGAATAATTTATCTCCATTTAAGTGATTACGGAAGTGAACGCCTTCCTCTTCAATACGACGGAAGTCACTTAAACTGAATACTTGGAAACCACCAGAGTCTGTTAAGATTGCACGATCCCAGTTCATAAATTTATGCAAGCCGCCTGCTTCACGAATAATTTCATGACCTGGACGTAGCCATAAATGATACGTATTACTTAAAATAATGCCAGAATCCATTGCTTTTAATTCTTCTGGTGACATTGTCTTAACTGTCGCAAGTGTACCAACTGGCATAAATGTTGGTGTATCAAATGAACCGTGCGGTGTATGCACACGACCTAAACGGGCACCCGTTTGTTTACATGTCTTAATAAATTCATAACGAATTGCTGTCATAACTTACTCCTTTTATTTGTTTCTCATTTTAGCGTGAGATGCAACGAACATTGCATCACCGAAGCTAAAGAAACGATATTTTTCTTTTACTGCTTCATTGTAAGCATGAAGTACATTATCTCTATTTGCAAATGCACTTACAAGCATGATTAATGTTGATTTCGGCAAGTGGAAGTTTGTAATTAAACCATCAATTGCTTTAAATTCATATCCCGGATACATGAAAATATCTGTCCATCCAGAAGCGGCGCAAAGCTTACCGTCATGATCTGTTGCAATTGTTTCTAACGTACGAGTTGATGTCGTACCTACAGTAATAATACGTCCACCATTCTCTTTCACACGATTTAATAATGCTGCTGTCTCTTCAGACATATGGTAATATTCTGCGTGCATATGGTGTTCTTCAATCGTGTCTGCAGAAACTGGTCTAAATGTTCCAAGTCCTACGTGAAGTGTAATGAATGCTAACTGAACGCCTTTTTGCTTTAACTTCTCAAGTAACTCTTCTGTAAAGTGAAGTCCCGCAGTCGGCGCTGCTGCTGAACCGATTTCTTTCGCATATACTGTTTGATAGCGATCGCGATCTTCTAGCGTCTCTTTAATATATGGAGGAAGTGGCATTTCCCCAAGTTCATCTAAAATTTCATAGAAGATGCCGTCATATGAAAATTCAAGCTGACGTCCACCTTGATCTGCAGTTCCTGTGCAAGTTGCTTTTAATTTTCCTTCGCCAAAAGAGATAACAGTTCCTTCTTTTACACGTTTCGCTGGCTTTACAAGCGTTTCCCACTTATCGCCCTCTTCTTGTTTTAAAAGAAGTACTTCAATGTGTGCGCCTGTATCTTCTTTCACACCATGCAAACGAGCAGGCATAACTTTCGTTTCATTTAAAACTAAGCAATCCCCCTTATGTAAGTAGGAAAGAATGTCCGTAAAATGTTTATGCTCAATATCACCTGTTTCACGGTCTAACACCATTAATCTTGATGTTTCACGATCTTCTAACGGGACTTGTGCAATAAGTTCTTCTGGTAAATGAAAATCAAACAGATTTATATCCATAGCTATATCCACCTATTTCTTATTTGAATCGATTTATTATATACATAATAAAAGATAATACAATACTTAACACAATACATGTAATGATAGGAAAATAAAAGGTAACGTTTCCTTTTTTCACAAAAATATCGCCTGGAAGCCTTCCAATGAACTTCCAAGCTAATCCAACAACAATGAGTAAGATCCCCGCTGTAATAAGTAGCTTTGGCATCTCCGTCATACTTTTGGTATCTCCATTCCGAAATGTTCATACGCAAGCGGCGTTACAATTCGGCCCCTTGGCGTTCGTTGTAAAAAGCCAATTTGTAATAAATACGGCTCATACACATCTTCAATCGTATGAGATTCTTCTCCAATTGTTGCTGAAACCGTTTCTAATCCAACTGGACCACCACGGAATTTCTCAATAATACCAAGCAGTAATTTATGATCAATATGATCTAAACCTAATTTATCTACTTGCAGTAGCTCTAATGCCATTTGTGTAATTTCCATCGTAACCGTTCCGTTACCACGAACTTGCGCGAAATCACGTACACGTCTTAAAAGACGATTTGCAATACGAGGTGTACCACGAGCACGCCTTGCAATTTCTAGTGCAGCTAACGAATCAATTTCAACTTCGAATACTTCTGCTGTACGTTCAACAATCGCAGAAAGCTGATCTACTGTGTAATACTCTAACCTTGAAAGTACACCGAATCGGTCCCGAAGCGGTGCCGATAATGCTCCGGCGCGGGTCGTTGCTCCAACTAGTGTAAATGGCGGTAAATCTAGCCGTACAGAACGTGCTGAAGGCCCTTTTCCAATTACGATATCAAGGCAAAAGTCTTCCATTGCAGGATACAATACTTCTTCAATTGATCTATGCAAACGATGAATTTCATCAATAAATAATACATCTCCTGGCTGAAGCGCTGTTAATACAGCAGCTAAATCTCCTGGTCTTTCAATTGCCGGACCTGAAGTTGTTCTAACATTAACGCCCATCTCATTTGCAATAATATTTGCAAGCGTCGTTTTACCAAGACCTGGTGGTCCATATAAAAGCACATGATCTAACGTTTCTTCACGCATTTTCGCCGCTTCAATAAATACTTCTAAATTATGTTTCGCTTTATCTTGGCCAATATACTGACGGAGCGTCTGTGGCCGTAATGAATATTCTAAATCCGAATCTTCATATGCAGATTCCCCTGAAAGGAGACGTTCGTCCATTATACTCACCTCTTACCATTTAGTAAAAGACTAAGTGCCTTTTTAATATACTGATCCGTCGTTAATGATTCTTTTAATAACTCTGGTACAACGCGAGAAACTTCGCGTTCTGCGTATCCAAGTGCGCGCAGAGCTTCCAGTGCCTCATCAAGCTCAGCTGATGAACCTTTCTTCTCATCAAAACGTTCTGTGTCTGAGAATAAATCAACAAATGCATCTGGTACGACATCTGCTAGTTTTCCTTTTAAATCTAAAATCATTTGGCGTGCTGTTTTCTTTCCGACGCCTGGGAATTTCACTAAAAACTTCTCATCTTCATGCTCAACCGCTTGAACGACCTGTCCTGTTTGACCAGAAGCTAAAATTGCAAGAGCGCCTTTTGGCCCAATGCCAGACACGCCTAACAACTTTGTAAATAATAAACGCTCTTCACGTGTTTTAAACCCGTAAAGTGCCATAATATCTTCTCTCACATAATGATATGTATAGACACGGATTTCTTGCTTACTTCTTTGAAATACATACGGATTCGGTGTGAAAATTTGATAACCAATTCCATTATGATCAATTACGACATATTCCGGCCCTACATACTCCACGTAACCTGTAACATATTCAAACAAAATACGATCTCTCCCTCTTAAATCATGTATTCCATTTTAACATATTTAATGATAGAAAAGCGAGACTGCCCCAACAAATGTTCTCCACTTGAAACTTCTGTTATTTTCCATTGACAGAAAGGTTAAAGCACCTTAATATACAGAGGTCGATAATGATTATCAATACTAATTAAAGGGGTTACATCAGGATGAAACGTAAGCTATTTATTTTATTTACTATTATGCTTGTTGTTCTTTCTATCGTTGGCTGCTCTTCTCAAAAAGAAGAATCGAAAGCAAAAGAACAACCGAAAACTAAAGTTGTAAAACATGCTAAAGGTGAAGCAACAATTCCAGTAAATCCAAAGAGAATTGTTGACTTATCTGGATCAACAGAAGAACTATTACTTCTTGGACACAAACCTGTTGGTACAGCAAATACATATAAAGATAAAATCCAAAATCACTTAACAGATAAGTTAGATGGAGTAAAAGCAGTAGGCTGGTACTGGGCACCTAAAGTTGATTTAGAAGCTGTTACTGCTTTAAAACCAGACTTAATTATTTTAAACAACCGTCAATTAAAAATTTATGATCAACTAGAAAAGGTTGCACCTACAGTTGTTCTAGAAACAAACTTAGAAGACTGGCGTGGTAAATTTAAAGAAGTAGGTAAGCTATTTGACGAAGAGAAGAAAGCAGACAAATGGATTGCAGACTACGATAAGAAAGCAGACTCTTTATCTAAAAAAATTAAAGACAAAACAAAAGATGAGAACTTTATGTTCGTTGCAGTTACACCACAAAACTTCCGCGTATACGGCAGCTTCGGATACGGTGACATCATCTTTAATGACTTAAAGCTTCCAGCAACAAAAGGTACGGATTTAAAACAAACGATGGCGCAAGTATCATTAGAAGGTCTAGTTGCATTCCAGCCTGACCAAATGTTTATTGTAAACTTCGGCGGCGAAGCTGATAAAGTTTACGAAGACTACAAAAACAGTGCTGTTTGGAAAGACAATAAAGCGGTTAAAAACAATCACGTATATGAAGTATCAAATGAAATCTTCAATACGAAAGCATTCAATCCAATCGGAAAAGATATGCTAATCGATGAAATCGCAAAAGAAATTTTAGCTAAGAATAAGTAAGAAAAAGCAGCTCACCATGAGCTGCTTTTTTTCTTATTTTGCACTGCGTATTGCTTCATTTTTTCAATCGTTTTTACAAAACCTTCTTTTGATTTAATCCGAATACCACGCTTCAATTTCGCACGCTCATAACTCTCAAGCTTTTTCATATCAATTTGGAAGAAGGAATGAATCGCATTATCACTTTTCGGTACACCTTTGAAAATTTGTAATATCCCTTCCTCTGACACGCCAAAATAACCGCTCGTTTTCAATAACGGAGAAATATCATCAACTTTCTTTTGCAATACAATTTGTACATCATCACGATCAACGAGCTGCCATTCTTTATACTGCTGTAAAAACTTTTCTAAATCCACCACTTTTTCTGTAAGTATTTCCTCACTTACTTCTCCATCAACATACATACGCTCTAATAAAATTGTAACTTCGGGTTCTTTTTTCGTTACTTCTGGTACTGGCCCTTCCGCCTTCACATTCGTTTCATAAACGAAACAAAACATCATAACGAAAGCTTGCATCGCAATCAGTATCCATTTCATTTCCGTTCACCTCTTCTAGGCAAAATCAAACTTTCATTAGTAGTTTTTCCGGAAATGGGGGTTTTATCCATATTACATTTCTTTCGAAAAAATAAAAAATGCAGATAGGGATTTACCTCATCTGCATGTATCATTTACTTTTATATAAAATGAAAGACGCCTGCAAAGCAGGCGTCTTGATGCGTTTACGGCGAGAGACCAGGCGACCACATTCGCGTGTTTAGCACTTAAGCATATCTCTCGTCTTACGTAAATTAGCTCATCGCTTTGCTAATATAACATTAATAAAGTATAAGTGCAACATGTTTATAAAAATATCTTATTTCCTCTTTCATCCAAATTATTTTATGTAAATTATAAATTGATAATTGTAATATATATGTTACAATTAATGTAAAAGCGAAATCATAATAAGCAGGGGATGAATATTGTGAAAAAAATAAAGGATGAACGTCTCATTCTTCAAACGTTAAAAAACATACGTATTGCCTTTCTTTTTCAATACATTGGGATAGTTGGAATTTTAGGCTATATCGGATTCACTGAAGGAACTGATCAAATTACGAAATCTCCATTATGGCTATTATTTATGCTTACGAGTATTTTACTTGCTTATTTACAGTTAAGTGTTTCAATCGATGTAGAAGAAGGCGAAAAGGAAATAAAATTAACCCCTTATTACAAGCTTGTTTTACGCTCTCTTCTTATTGGAATTATTATTACTATTATTTATATCATTTTCAGTCCTGAAAGACCTCTATTTGAAGCTATTCTAACAGGTAGTGTTTTCCTCATATGCTTTTTAGTTTCTTACTCCGTTAGTTATTTTATTAAAAAACGTCGTTTACAAGACAACGATGAATGAAGAGGAAGGGCTATCCCTTCCTCTTTTGTTTTGCTATCGCATAGTACCAGTTAAACCGTAACGAATGTCTCGGAACATATTTCCTATATCACGATTAAAATCGTTTGTAACTGTACCGTTACGTAGACGTGTGCTCATTGCATCGACACGAGTAAACATATCATTTCTTACAGAAACATATACGTTTCTGTTTCCAACTTCATTTACAACAGCTTGACGAATTTCGTTCGCCATCGCCGTTTCATTTGTCACTGTATTACGCGGTTTTACCGCAATCGCCACATCGTTTCCATATACAACTGTAGACACACGGTCCACGTTATTCATACGTTTCACACGATTTGTAATTTTTTCTGCTGTTTTACCATCATTGTTAATGTATGAATTGTTCATTGTAATATTACGTGTTGGATGCGGATTAGCAATTTGACCGTTGTAATTTACATCTCGGTAATAATTGTTATATCCTGTATCGTTACGACCATTTCTATATGTTACATAATCTGTATAGCGATCATTACGCGTTACATTATCACGATACTGGTGTGTATCATTATAAGATGTACGCTCGTAATTGTAGTTACGTCCATCCATTGCATTGTTATCTTTTGGTGTACCACATGCAGCTAATGCACTGGTAACTAACAAAGAAGCAGCAATCACTTTTACTTTCGTATTCAATACAAAAACCCCCTCTGTTAGAATGAGCTTCTCTTCTGAAAAGCTCCCTCTTATGATGAGTAACAGAGAGGGTTTTTACACTGTTAATATTTCACTGGGAATTTTCTAGCACTTCATAAAAACCCTTCATTTCCTTAATTAACACGCATGCAAAAAAGGCGGGAATACTCCCGCCTTTTTAAACTTCTTCTTCGTCCTCTTCTTCTGAAATGGGCTCTCCAAATACATTTGGTGGATCTGGTTGATAATACATCGTTCCTGGCTGTGGTGCATATGCAGATTGAGTTGGTTGATAATATAAAGGATTCGCATATTGCGGACCGCCTGGTTGTGGACTATATAGTCTACTTTCTCCTCCGCATCCACAATCTTCCTCACCCTGCACAAGCGGCGGCATATTATTATCCATTGGCATCATATTCGGGTTTGGCATAGACGTATATTGCGGTCCAAACGGCGCTCCTTGCTGATATGGCATTTGATATGGATTTGGTTGTTGATAATACGGATTCGGCGGCATCATAGGCTGTTGATACGGCATTTGATATGGCATCATATTCGGTGGTTGATTGTTATCCATGATTGGCATCATATTCGGCATTTGATTGTTATCCATGATTGGCATCATATTCGGCATTTGATTGTTATCCATAATTGGCATTATATTCGGCATTTGATTGTTATCCATAATTGGCATTATATTCGGCATTTGATTGTTATCCATAATTGGCATCATATTCGGCATTTGGTTGTTATCCATAATTGGCATCATATTCGGCATTTGATTGTTATCCATAATTGGCATCATATTCGGCATTTGGTTGTTATCCATAATTGGCATCATATTCGGCATTTGGTTGTTATCCATAATTGGCATCATATTTGGTGGTTGGTTGTTATCCATAATTGGCATTATATTCGGTGGTTGGTTGTTATCCATAATTGGCATCATATTCGGCATTTGATTATTATCCATAATTGGCATCATATTTGGTGGTTGGTTGTTATCCATAATTGGCATTATATTTGGCATTTGAATATTTGGCGGTATGACTTGCGGAATAACTACATTTTCTTTCGATACATTTGGCGATACTATATTCCCTACGTTTTCTTTCTTCACTTGTGGTGACACTATATTTCCTACATTCTCTTTCTTCACTTGTGGTGACACTATATTCCCTACATTTTCTTTCTTCACTTGTGGTGACACTATATTTCCTACATTCTCTTTCTTCACTTGTGGTGACACTATATTCCCTACATTTTCTTTCTTCACTTGCGGTGACACTATATTCCCTACATTTTCTTTTTTCACTTGCGGCGATATTATATTCCCTACATTCTCTTTCTTCACTTGCGGCGATATTATATTGTTTTTTTTCGTTTGCGGAGAAATGATATTGTTAGGTTTCATTTTACTAATTTGAGGAGCAATTAACTCGCTTCCTTTTTTTATTACATCTGAAATTTTATATTCTTTTTTGGGTTTTATTGGTGGTTGTGGCGGCTGCGGTAATACATTTACCGAAAACTTCGTGTTTTCTTTTTCCGCCGGTTTTTGTTTTTCTATCACAGGTGGTTTTTGAATAACAGACGGTTTTTCAACTGGTTTTTCTTTTTGAATTGGCTGTTCTTTTTGCACCTCTTTCTGCGGCTTTACCTGCATCTCCTTCTGTGGCTTCACCTGTACTTCTTTTTGCGGCTTTACTTGCATCTCCTTCTGCGGTTTTACTTGCACTTCTTTTTGTGTTTGTTGCATAGCTGGCTGCTGTGTAATTGGTGCTGATTGATACGTAACTTCTTCTTCATCTTCTATTCCAAGCGGAGTTGGTGTTGCTGCAAATTCTTTTTGCTGCACTTCTTTTACGTATTGCTTTGGAGGCGCTGAGCCTGCTCCAGCCTGTTGTTTCATATGAACACTCTTTGATGGCACTTTAATTTTCATACCTGGCATGATTAGATCAGGATTACTAAGTTGTGTATTTGTTTGTTTCAGTGTATCAAAATCCACTCCGTACTTTTTCGCAATTTTCCAAAGGGTATCCCCTTTTTGCACGATATGAATTTTCAAATTTTCCCCCTCCTGTATAACTTATCTATAAGTAACAAATCTCATGAAGTAACTCTTTCTAAATAACGTTAACTTCTTTTCACTTTCATCACTTCTTCGATTTTCAATATCATTTGAAGTGGAATAAGCATAAAAAAATCGCAATGATTTCTTCACAACAATGTATGCCCATTTCGTTCTCGTTATGATTATGTGCATGAAAAAAAGCAACGGGAATACCGTTGCTTTACACACGCTCTAACATACGATTTAATGCAAGAACCGCTTCTGCCGTTACTTGTTTATCTACACTAATAACATTAATTTCTTCTCCTCTTTCTATCGTTTCAAGTGCCCATAATAAGTGAGGCAGATCAATTCGGTTCATCGTTAAACATGGACACATAAATGGATTAAGCGAAACAATTTCTTTATCTGGATGTTGCTGAATAATTCGATTCACTAAATTCATTTCTGTACCAATCGCCCATTTGCTACCAGATGGCGCTGATTCAATCATATCAATAATATATTTCGTTGACCCTGCATAATCTGAAGCAGCTACAACTTCATAGCAACATTCTGGATGTACAATAATATTCATATCCGGATGATTTTTTCGTACATTCTCTATGTTTTTCACTGTAAAGTTTTGATGAACTGAACAATGACCTTTCCATAAAATCACTTGAATTTCTTCTATATCTCCATCGTACTCTAAAGAATCAGTATGCGGATCCCATACTGCCATTTTATCTAACGCGATACCTAAGTCGTACGCTGTATTTCTTCCTAAATGTTGATCCGGTAAAAAGACGAGACGTTCTTTTTGTGTAAACGCCCAAGATACCATTTGCTTTGCATTAGAAGAAGTTACTGTTGCTCCTCCGTTACGACCACAAAACGCTTTAATTGCAGCTGTAGAGTTCACATACGTTAACGGAATCATCGTATCTCCAAATAATTTCGTGAGCTCTTTCCACGCTCTTTCTGTTTGTTCAATATCTGCCATATCTGCCATCGAACATCCTGCACGCATATCTGGCAAAATAACGATTTGATCATCTGTCGTTAACATATCTGCTGTTTCCGCCATAAAGTGCACCCCGCAAAACACAATATACTTTGCGTCTTTATTGCTCGCTGCAACTTGCGCAAGCTGAAGTGAATCCCCTGCTGCATCTGAAAATTGTACCACTTCATCTTTTTGGTAATGATGTCCTGGAATGAATAACATTTTCCCCATTTTTTCTTTAATTTCATGAACACGCTTTTCCATATCTTCTTTTGACATCTTGTGATAACGCTCCGGTAACATCGTTTCAATTGGTTGCACTTTTTCTAAAATACTCATATTCCTTTCTCCCCCTCTAAGCGACTTTCCTTACCCTTCAATATTGAAACTAATATCAAGTGCTTTCACTGAATGTGTTAACGCTCCAAGTGAAATATAATCTACCCCTGTTTTTCCGTATTTCGATAAATCTTCAATTGTAATGCCTCCTGATGCTTCCGTAACGATGGCACTTGGTACAATCTTTGAAAACTCTCTAATCTCATCTGGCGTACGGTTATCAAACATAATAATATCCGCACCAGCCGCTACAGCCTCTCTCACTTGCTCCTCCGTTTCTGTTTCCACTTCTACTTTCACCATATGTCCTAATTTTTCTTTCAGCGATGTAACAGCTTTCGTAATAGAACCAGCAAAGGCAATATGATTGTCTTTGATCATGACACCATCATATAAACCGAAACGGTGATTAAATCCTCCTCCGCACACGACTGCATACTTATCAAACATACGTAGCCCCGGCATTGTTTTTCGCGTATCACAAATACGTGTATGGCTGCTATCTAAAGCAAGAACCGCTTTACGCGTCATCGTCGCTATTCCGCTCATACGCTGGATAACATTTAATATAACGCGCTCTGCTGTTAATAACGATGCAATTGGACCTTGCACAGTTGCAATGATTTCGCCTTTTTCTACAAGATCCCCATCTTTTTTATGAAGCTCTACTTCAATTCTCTCATCAATTAATTTAAATCCCGATTCAATTACTAAACGTCCTGCAAAGACCCCTGTATCCTTCGAAAGAAACGTTCCTTTTGAAAGCAAGTTATCTGGAAAAATAAGCTGAGATGTTACATCTCTTTCTCCTATATCTTCTAAAAAAAATCGATTTAATGCTTCTTTCACTTTTATCGTGTTCATAAAGCCCCTCTTCCCCTCATCACACAAGTTGTAGTTTTCTCTTTACTCGAACAATCTCTTTCTTTCCTACATTTCTATCTGGATAATCACTCCGGTAATGCCCACCAATACTTTCTTCTCTTTGCAGGGCTGACACAACTATAAGCTCACAAACCGTTAACATATTAATAAGTGTTATCTCTTCATTCGTAAGAACATCATGTTGTAATATCATATTTCGAACACCGTACTTACTAAGCCATCTCTTCGCATAAGATAAACTTTGCTCTGTTCGCACAATCCCAACATATTTCATCATGCATTTTTGTATTTCTTCTTTCGTCGGTAAATGATTCAGAACGATAAACTTCGCTTCCTTTTCGGCTAGCATGTTCACCTTTTCTTTTGTCTCTCTAGATAAAATGTGTCGTCCGATTCTTTTTCCAAACACAAGACCTTCTAATAATGAATTACTCGCTAATCTATTTGCACCATGAACCCCATTACAAGCTACTTCACCGACTGCGTATAGGTTCGGAATAGACGTCTCTCCATCACAGTTCGTTTTCACGCCGCCCATGTGAAAATGAGTACCGGGCACGACTGGAATAAGCTTTTTATTTATATCGACTCCATTTGTTTTACATATCGATGACACGGTCGGAAAGCGTTGTTCAAAGTTTTGAATCATTTCAATGTTTAAGTACACTTTTTCACCCGCAAGTAGCTGTTCATGAATAGCCCTTGCGACTACATCACGAGGCGCTAAATCCTGTTCGGAATGTATATCCATCATAAAACGCTGCCCTTTGCCATTTATAAGGACAGCTCCTTCTCCGCGAACAGCTTCGGACACGAGGCCGGAACAACGCCCACCCGCGTATAACATCGTCGGATGAAATTGTATAAACTCTAAATCTACAAGTTCTCCGCCTGCACGGTACACCATTGCAAGTCCATCGCCTGTAATTGTCTCATCATTAGAAGTAAAGGCGTATAAACCGCCAATACCGCCTGAAGCTAACACCGTATAAACTGCATTGTAACGTTTCAGTTCTCCTTTATTGTTACGAGTTAAAGCCCCAACACATTTATCTTTTTCTATAATAAAATCGAGCACCATTTCCTGTTCCACTACCGTAACGTATGGAGCTACTTCTTGAATAAGATGCTCTAATAAATTCTTTCCTGTTGCATCGCCACCTGCATGTAAAATACGACGTTTTCGATGCGCTCCTTCTTTTCCAAGATGAGGACCTGTTTCATCTCCATCAAATTTCATTCCTCTTTCAATAAGGTTATTAATTTCTTTCGGCCCTTCCTCGACTAAATAACGGACCACTTCTTCATTATTATAATGACACCCTGCTACTAACGTATCTTCAAAATGATCATTAGGATTGTCATATGTAGCTACCGCTGCGGCAATTCCACCTTGAGCTAAATGTGTATTATTATTACGTTTCGTCTCCTTTGTGATAATAATCACATTCTTTTCGTGACAAATCTCTTTTGCAACACGAAGTGCCGCAACGCCACTTCCAATAATTAAGACATCTGCACTTGGCATAATTGTTGCCTCCTACTTTACACTTTTCAACTGTCTTGACACCTATATTTACATAGTTTTAAAATAATGACAAGAGTTTTTTTATAATTCTTATTTTCACTACCATTTAAAAAGTAAAAGAAATGTAACTCTTACTAGAGAGAGGAACTTACATGATGATATATCTTGACTATGCAGCTACTACACCTATGAGCGAGGAAGCGTTACAAACATATATGAAAGCAGCTTCTCAATACTTCGGAAATGAACAAAGTTTACATGACATTGGAGGAACGGCTTCTTCTTTATTACAAGTTTGCCGAAAAACATTCGCGGAAATGATTGGTGGAAAAGAACAAGGAGTATTCTTCACAAGCGGTGGCTCAGAATCAAACTATCTTGCGATCCAATCACTTCTAAATGCCCGAAATAAGAAGCATATTATTACGACACCTATGGAACATGCATCCATTCGAAGTTATTTTCAATCTCTAAAATCAAAAGGCTATACGATCACTGAAATTCCTGTTGATAAAAGCGGACTCATTTGTTTAGTAGATTTAGAGGCATCTATTACAGAAGATACTGTGCTAGCAAGTATACAGCATGGAAACTCTGAAATCGGAACCGTTCAAAACATTACAGAAATCGGGGCAATTTTGAAAAAATATAATGTTTTATTTCATACGGATTGTGTGCAAACGTTTGGTAAACTGCCTATCCATGTTTTTGAGATGGGGATTGATAGTCTTTCTGTTTCAGCACATAAAATATACGGACCAAAAGGTGTCGGCGCTTGCTACATAAATCCGCAATCTCGCTGGGAACAAGTATTTCCAGGAACTTCTCACGAAAAAGGATTTCGCCCAGGTACAGTGAACGTTCCCGGCATCGCATCTTTTTTAACAGCTGCTGAAAATATATTAAAAACTCAATGGGAAGAAAGTTTACGTTTTAAAGAGTTACGATCCTACTTTTTAGAGCAAATACAAACACTTCCGCTAGAAATTGAAGTAGAAGGTCATTCTACTTCTTGTTTACCACATATTGTTGGGGTTACAATAAAAGGAATCGAAGGTCAATATACTATGCTAGAATGTAATCGTCATGGTATTGCCATTTCCACCGGAAGTGCTTGCCAAGTCGGTAAACAAGAACCTTCGAAAACTATGCTTGCAATTGGAAAAACGTATGAAGAGGCCAAACAATATGTCCGCTTCTCTTTCGGACAACAAACAACGAAAGATCAAATTGATACTACTATTCATGCACTACACACAATTGGAAATCAATTTTATAGAGGTGTTAAATCATAATGAAACAAAATGAACAAAAAAAGATTTTAGGTGAAGAAAGACGACAGCTTATCCTTCAGTGGCTTCTCGCTGCAAATGAGCCGTTATCTGGGAATGAACTATCGAAGAAGACAAACGTAAGTAGGCAAGTTATCGTGCAAGATATTTCCTTGCTTAAAGCACGAAACGAACCAATTATTGCGACTGCTCAAGGCTATTTATATTTAAAGCCACAAGAGAAACAACAAGCTTTTGAACGCGTAATCGTATGCCAGCACAAACCAGCAGAAGTACGTCAAGAACTTACAATGCTTGTTGATCACGGCGTTACGATTAAAGACGTAAAAGTTGAGCATCCTGTATACGGCGATTTAACAGCATCTATTATGGTAAGTAATCGCTTTGATGTAGAACAATATTTACAAAAAATAGAAAACACAAATGCTTCTTACCTTTCGCAACTAACAGATGGTATTCACTTACATACAATTGAGGCCGATTCTAAAGAAAAGTTAGATGCTGCTTGCGAGGCACTGGATAAAGCAGGATTTCTCGTTTATTAATGTAAAGCACAGAGTTTTTATAATTCTCTGTGCTTTTTTAATGCTATAATATTGTAATCAATCGTAAAGGAGATCACTTATGGGAATTGAACTCGTTCACTTTAGCATTGGCAAACCGAAACAAATGAAATATAGCGAAGATAAAGAAATGATTACTGGTATATGTAAGGAACTTACAGAAGAAGCTTTCCTCTCAAAAGATGGATTCCTCGGCGATGACGTAGCAGATTTAAAACATCATGGCGGTCCTGATCGCGCTGTTTGTGTATACCCACACGAGCATTACGCACTATGGGAAGAGGAATTTCAAACTACGCTTCCAGCTTCCACATTTGGCGAAAACATTACCGTAACAAATATGTTAGAGCGTGATGTTTGCATCGGAGATACATATCAACTAGGTGAAGCAATCATTCAAGTGACACAAGCAAGAGTACCTTGTAGCACTATTTCAAAACGCCTCGGTATTCCTGGCATTTTACCGCGCATTGTAGCAACTGGATTTACTGGCTACCTATGCCGTGTTCTTCAAGAAGGTACTGTACGTAAAGATTCTAAAATTACATTACTAGAACGTCAACCGAGCAATATTTCTGTGTTGTTCTCTAACGAAATCTATTTTCATAATAGAAAAGATAAAGATGGCATAGAAAAAATTCTTGCTCTTCCAGAACTAGCTGATATTTGGCGTGGTCAGTTAGAAGATCGTCTTGCGAAGTTAAAATAAAGAATCCCACCTTCTGCAGGTGGGATTTTATTAATCTATTAAAAAATATACTAGGCAATGAAATGATATTGACGATTAGACAAATACCAACATTCCGTCTACATCTTACAACCAATAAGAAGAATAACTCCCCAGCACAGTAACAGAAAAGCCGAGTGCTTCAAGTTCCATCGTTACGCCTGGTAATAATACATCATCGTATGCTTTATCGACATCGATTAAGAAAAAATAATTGCCAAGGCCTGTTTTCATCGGGCGAGATTCGATTTTTGATAGATTTAATTTCCTCCATGCGAAAGCTGATAGCACTTGGTATAGTGCCCCTGCATAATCAGCAGGTAACGTTATCATAAGCGTCGTTTTCTCTCCGCGGTTTTCTCCGTTATTTGGAAGTATCGCTTTCTTTTTCTTATGGAGCACGAGGAAGCGTGTATGATTATTTTTATGCGTATGAATGCTACGTCTTACAATCGTTAATCCGTATTTTTCTGCAGCTGCTTCATTTGCAATAGCGGCAATTTTTTCTTCAGGATGTTCTTTCACATATTGCGCAGCGGCACTTGTGGATGTCATATCTCGAACAGTTACTCCTTTTAATTCTTCATTTAAAAATTTATGGCACTGTGCAATGGCATGCGGATGAGAATGCACCGCATATACTTCATCCCACACTTCTGCATACTGCGGATGTACAAGTAAATGCTGCTGAATTGGTACTGTAATTTCTCCTACAATAGAAAGCGGCTGCTCATGTACAAGATAATCAACCGTTATATTCACTGAACCTTCTATTGCATTTTCTAACGGTACGACTGCGAAGTCTACATTTTCATTTGCAGCTGCATCTATACAATCTGGAATCGTTCGATACGGTACATGATCTGCTTCCGGAAAAAAACGACTCACCGCCATATTTGTAAATGTTGCTTCTGGTCCTAAATATCCTACTCGAATCATCGTCTTTTCCCCTCTTTTTCGTTTTCTTACTGTTATACCATACTTTTTTATATTCTTCTATGTAAATTTCGAATATTAAAAAAAGACTAGCATTTGCTAGTCTAAATGTTTCTTATATTCTCTTTGAGCGAAGAAGAAATAAATGATACATGCTACGATATAAAACAGAATGAACAAACCTACTTTTTTTAATGATCCATCCATAAAGAAAGTATTATGAAACGTATATAACGCAACTGCACTATGCATACTCCCTACTATAATTGGCGCAAAAAATAGCATACATAATTGCCAACGAGAAATTTTCCATACTTCTTCCTTCGTCATTCCAAGTTTAGAGAGTGCACCATACTGCTTTCGGTCCGATGCAATATTATGGAACCATTTAAAATACACGATACTACATGAAGTAAGAAAGAATAATATACTAATAAACGAGCCCATAAATAGAGTAATATCACCGCCTTCTTTCATACTTACATATAACTCCATATTACTTCGAAATGCATTATTATTATCTTGTTTCATATGTTTCCGTAAATCTTCATTCAATTTCTTCGTCTTTTCGATATTTGATAATGTGTAGCCTCTATATATCATCTTTTCAGAATCAGGAACCTTATTTGCTATATTGTCAAAGTCTTCATCATTCATAACGAAGAACAGACCATTAATGTACGAAGGGTGATAGTTAAATTGAACCCCTTCTTTCTGACCGTTAAATACGAATTGATATGGTTGATTCATTACTTGCAATTGAATCTCTTTTTGATTATATACATTCGAATTATTGTATTTATTATAATAAACGAGTGTCACTGTACCTTTTTTAGGATGATATGTTTTCTGTTTTTGTTTCCTCGCTTCTTGGTTATAATCACTTTCTTTTATAAGCGGTGCTATTGTTGTTTCTCCTTTATTAGACTGAAAGGATGCATACACTCCAACAAAACTCATATATTGAAAATCATCATACCCATATTGATTCAGTAATTTTTCAACCGCACCTTCTTCAAAGACTTCATAAGTAGAAATACCTTTTTCTATGTACGAAAACGAGTGTACCCCTCCAGTTCGCCACATATCTTGCATGCTAGAAAAATACAAGAACACCGTACCTGTTGCCGTAACTACAAACGTCGTTGCCATAGACATCAGAAAGAAAAAGCGACCATTTTCCTTCATTCGATGTGACAATTGATTCACTATAAATAAATACGGATATGTATACATAATCTTTTTATTTCGCTTTATCATCTCTAACACTTGGGTAGCACCATGCGCGAAAGAAAAATACGTTCCAAAAAAGACAAGTATAGACACAGGGAAAAAGTATATTGCTATCGTAGCCATCGTCACTTGTAGCGCTAACGCATATCCTATCCCTAAACAAATAAAGCCGAATATACAAAGCCACTTTGATGTTTTCTTCTCTTTTTTATCTGTTCGAAATTCTTTCAATAACCGAATGATTTTTATATTCCATATACGTAAAGCACTTATAAAAGATAACAGAATAAAAACGACCATATATGTAATAAATGTTACACCAATCGCACTTACGTCAAATATAACAGGAAGTTCTTTCGGAAGTCGAAGTAACATACTAAATACCATAAAAAAGAGTTTTAAAAATATCATACCAAGCCCAATACCGAAAATATTCGCGAAGACCCCGATTAAAATTTGCTCGGTCATAATCACTCCTATTACGTTAGACTTCGTTGCTCCCATTAACATATATAACCCTAATTCTTTCTTACGTGCTTCTATGAAAATAGAGGTAGAGTACAAAATAAATATGACGAAAAAAGAAATGATTATAACATTACATATGATAAGTCCCCAGCGTACGTTTTGATACCACATCGTCTCTTGCATATACGGATGTACAATGACAGACATATATGCAAAAGAAGCAAATATTGCAAAACAACTACTTAAGAAAAACACTTTATAATTACGCCAATTTCCTTTTATATTTTGCAGCGCTAGTTGCCGAATGTTCATCTATCGTCCTCCTGTAACTTACTACATAGGCAAAAAGCTAGAGATTCCCCTAGCTTTTTACGTGTTTTAAATATCCTCTTTGCGCGATCATAAAGTAAATAGCAGAAGCTAAAATGTATGCTCCAATTACAAGCGCACCTGATTTCCACAAATCAATATAGAGCATTTTCCCTAACGTATGAAGAGCAACTCCACTATGAATGGAACCGATTAAAATTGGGATAAAGAAGATAACTCCCATTTGTCGAATCGCAATTTTGCGAATTTCTTTATCTGTCATACCGATTCTCTTTAACGATTTAAATTGAATACGATCTTGTTCTTTATCGTTAAACCATTTAAAGTATGTCATACTACAAGCAAAGAAGAAGAACAGTACTGCTACGAAGAAACCGATGAACATTGTAATTGCTCCACCTTCTCTTATATCCTTATACGCAAACACTGAATTTCTCAATTCTCCTTGCTTTTCTGGTGCAATTTCATTTTTCAAATCTAATACAAGATCTTCTGTACTTTTCCAATCCTCAATATAATAACCGTAATATTTCGTCTTTTCTTCATCTGGTACGAGTTTTGCATATTTCTCAAAATCTTGATCATTTACAACGAGATATTCACTATCATTAAAAACAGAATACTGCGTTGGGGCATTTAATTGAACAGACTGCTTTTGTCCGTTAATTGTAAATTCATACGGTTTCGTACGGTCTATCTTCATCAGTTCATTTGACATATCAACCATAACCATCGTTGCACTACCCATTGCATTATAAATTTCTGAAGGTTGCTCTCTCTTTTGTTTACGCACTTCCGCATTATATTCTTTTTCTGAAATAATCGTCATCGGTACTTCATGTTCACTATTAAACAACGTTATTTTCTGTGTTGCTGGTAGTTTAACGTAGGTTACTTTTCGTGCATCTTCAAACCCGTGTCTCTTCACAAGCTCCTGTACCTTTTCTTCATTAATAAGGCTATGCGTACTTAACCCCTTTTCCTCATATGAGATAGCGTGTGGTGTAAGTTCTACCGTTTTCGCACTCAAATTTTCAAAATATACGTAAAGCGTGCCAACTGCCGAGGATACAATCGCCGTAATAATAGAAATTACAAATAAAAAACGAGCATTATCTTTCATTTTATAAATAAGGTTACTAAGGACGAACATATTTGGATACGTATAAAAAGATTGTTTTCGTTTTTGCAATGCTTTTAATACAACTGTACTTCCTTGTGTAAATAGTAAATACGTTCCGCCAATTGTCAGTCCTACAACCGGTAAAAATAGAATGAGGAAATTCAGGAACGTTACTTGGAAGCTAAGTACATATGCAGCAATAATACATCCTATACCAACTACACTTAACCATGTAAATGCAAACGGCTCTACTTTTTGCTTTCTTGCTTCTCTTAATAAATCAATAATTTGCAAGCGTCCTACTGTCCAAACACTAAACAATGATAGGATTAAAAATAAAATAAAGTATACACCAGCTGTAATAAAAACTGCTTTACTATTCCAAACGAGTGGAAGTGTCTTATCTATTTTCAATAATACGCTTAACGCTTGGAAAAATAATTTTGAACAAAGCATTCCAACCCCAATACCAACTACAATTGCAATACTACCTAACATCAGTTGCTCTAATATAATCATTCGGCCGAGCTGCGATTTCGTTCCGCCTATTAATGTTAGTAGACCAAACTCTTTTTTTCTTGCTCGTAAAAACGTTGAATTTGCATATAAAATAAAGAGTGCCGAGAAGATGACCACAATATAATTCATCGATTCTAATCCTTTTGTGATCATCGTTCTCATACTAATATTACCGCTTACGACATCTGGATGATAAATAAAAGAAGCATACATGAAAAATACGACAATCGATAAACAACTACTTATAAGAAACGCTTTATAGTTACGCCAATTTCCTTTTACGTTATTAAGCGCGAGCTGGCGAAAGTTCATGATATTCTCCTCCTAGCATCGCAAGTACGTCCAGAATTTCTTGGAAAAAGGCTTGTTTCGTTCTTCCTTTATGTATTTCCGAGAAAATTTCTCCATCGCGTATGAAAAGGATACGTTCACAATAACTAGCCGCTACTGGATCGTGCGTAACCATTGCAATCGTTACTTTCTTTTGCTCGTGTAAATCTTGCAGAGCGCCCATTAGCGATTTCGCTGACTTTGAGTCTAAGTTTCCAGTTGGCTCATCTGCTAAAATTAACGTCGGTTCATGAATGATTGCTCTCGCTGCTGCTGCGCGTTGTTGTTGTCCGCCTGATACTTCGTATACTTTTTTATTTAAAATTTCTTCGATGTTTAAAAACTTCGCAATTTCCAGTACTTTCGCATCGATTTCATTTACAGATTTCTTCGCCATTACAAGTGGTAAAATGATGTTTTCTTTAATGGATAACGTATCAAGTAAGTTAAAATCTTGGAAGATGAATCCTAAATGTGTACGGCGAAACTCCGCTAATTTGGCAGCACGCATTTGATTAATTTCTTCACCATTTACAAGTACATGACCTGAAGTTTGCTTATCAATTGTTGCTAATAAATTTAAAAGCGTCGTTTTCCCGCTTCCTGAAGGACCCATAATCCCTACAAATTCGCCTTCTTCTATTTTAAAATTTATATCGTTTAAAGCAGTCGTCGCTACTGAACCTTTTGATTGGTACACCTTCGTTAATCCTTTTACTTCAAGAACACTCATTTCTAATCCCCCTATGTGTTTTCTTCTTACATTTACTATAAGAAAAATAAGAAAAAGAAACGAGTGATTTCCCTTACAAAACGTTTTGTTATCTTACAGTTTTGTCATTTTTCTCATCAATGTATGATATTCTTCATCTTTTGCAAATTGGAACGTGAATGTTGTCCCTTCTCCTTCAGCCGATTGAACATACATTCCATGATGTAAATTATCGCAAATTTCCTTCGTAATATATAAGCCCATCCCAGTCGCTTCTCTCGTTTTACGTCCATTTATTCCCGTAAAGAATGGGTCAAATATGCGCTTTACGTCTTGCTCTGGAATACCAATTCCATTGTCCTTAATATGTAATAACACCTTTTGATCTTTCTCTTCAATTTGAAATTGAATTTCTTTTTTCTCTACCGCTGAAATTTTGGTATACTTGATTGCGTTTACAACAATTTGACCTATAGCAACGCTCAGCCATTTTCTATCAGATGCAACCATACAAGTATCTTCTTCAAACATCACTTTCGGGAATACAGACGATTGAATGAAGGATTTTCGGTTTTCATTAATAATACCTCGCACGATATCTATAACATTTACTACTTCTACCTTATAATCTTTCGCAAACTGCTCTAGTCTTGCCATATGTAACGCTAAATCTAACCCATTTAGTATACGGTTATTTTCTTCACGGATACTTTCAACTGTTACTCTTGCCTCACGATGCTCTTTGCCAAACTTCTGCAACAATAATTCAATAACAGATACTGGTGTTTTCATTTGGTGAATCCATTGGTTCATAAATATCATTTGCTGTTGCTCTTTCGCATGCTGTTTATGAATTTCATTCATATATTGCTGTCTTAATAACGTAAAAGATTCAACGACCATTTCTTGCTCTGATGTATAAGATTCATCAATAAGTAAAGAGTCATGTAATGTATTTCCGCCAGTAACATACTTTTCGATCCTCTTTAAATACACACTCCGTTTTCGATAATCGTAAATGAGGTATACAGTAAACACAACTGTTCCTAATAAAAGTCCATATAACCACGTACTCCAATCAATGGATTTCTTTTCTAAAAGACTTTGCAACTGCAAAACGAGCCCAAATAAACAAAGGCTAACAATATAAGAAAGAATTAAAGGAAAGCGATCCACGAGGTAATTTTTAACCTTCATGCCCTTCGCCCCACTCCGTAAGAAGCGCATAACCATATCCACGTTTCGTTACAATTGCATTTTTAATGCCTAACTCCTCTAGTTTCTTCCTTACACGTTTTACATTTACGGTTAATGTATTATCATCCACAAATGCTACTTCATCCCATAGAGCTTCTAACAGTTCTTCGCGCGTTACATACTGATTCACCTGTTTCATTAAACATTCTAATAAGTAAAACTCATTTTTTGTCAGTTCAGTTTGTTGTCCCTGCCACTCAACAATATGCTGGGACGGGAATAACAACAGTCCATTTACACCTAAACAATCACTCTCAGCAGCAGAAGCATACTCTCCATAACCACGGCGAAGCGCACTCTTCACCTTTGCCATTACGATATCTAAATGGAATGGCTTCGTAATATAATCATCGCCGCCGTTTTCAATCGCCATTACTTGATCCATTTCCCCTGTTCTTGCAGAAACAAAAATAATCGGCGCATTCGATATAGTACGAATTTGACGACACCAATAAAAACCGTCAAAGTACGGTAAATTAATATCAAGTAACACGAGATGAGGATTTACTTTTACAAACTCATCTTTTATATGACGTAAATCACTTGCTCTAAATGATTGATAGCCATACCTTTCTAAATGCTCCTCTAATATTCCCGCGATTTTCTCATCATCTTCTACAATTAATATTTTATACATGCTCTTTTTCTCCCCATAAAAGAATTCTTCTACATTTACTCCTTTTTCCATTATAAATTGAAAATTTATTTAGTGGGGATTTTTCCCTATAATAATCTAACTATTGCAATATAAAATGATACTTTAATCAGTGGAGGTTCTACGGGCAAATAGTGGGATAAAAAAAAGACTGCCCTATTTCGGCAGTCTTAGTCGATAAATTCAAATTCATATTCAAGAATTTTTACAATATCTCCGTCTTTTGCACCACGTGCACGAAGCGCTTCATCAATACCCATTCCGCGCATTTGGCGAGCGAAACGACGTATAGATTCATCACGTGAGAAGTCTGTCATTTTGAATGTCTTCTCGATATCGTAACCAGAAATAACAAATGTGCCGTCACTTTCACGTGTAATTTCAAATTTAAGACTTTCAGCATCAAATTTATACATTACACTTGCTTCAGACTCTTCGACAACATCGTACATTGGGAATTCTGGTGTTGTTTCTAATAAGTTCGCTACTTCAAATAGCAAATCACGAACACCTTGTTTCGTTACAGCTGAAATTGGGAAGATTTTTACTTCGTCTCCCACTTTCTCTTTAAATGCTTGTAAGTTCTCTTCTGCATCTGGCATATCCATTTTGTTTGCTACAACAACTTGTGGACGCTCTGTTAAACGCATATTGTATTCTTTTAATTCATTATTAATTGTAACATAATCTTCATATGGCTCACGGCCTTCTAAACCAGACATATCAATAACATGTACAATTACACGTGTACGCTCGATATGACGTAAGAATTGGTGTCCAAGTCCAACGCCAGCATGTGCGCCTTCAATTAGTCCAGGAAGGTCAGCCATCACGAAGCTGCGGTTATCACCAGTTTCAACAACACCAAGATTCGGAACGATTGTTGTAAAGTGATACTCTGCAATTTTCGGACGTGCTGATGATACAACAGAT
The DNA here is from genome assembly GCF_038006445.1 of Bacillus sp. FSL K6-1218. NCBI lineage: Bacteria > Bacillati > Bacillota > Bacilli > Caryophanales > Bacillaceae > Bacillus > Bacillus sp. FSL K6-1218. The sequence continues at coordinate 4,476,481 of NZ_JBBOVE010000001.1, forward strand.
AATAATGTAGATTTACCTACACTTGGGAATCCAACAAGTCCAACATCTGCTAGTACTTTAAGTTCTAGAATGACATCACGTTCTTGACCTGGTTCTCCGTTCTCAGCGATTTCTGGTGCTGGGTTCGTAGCTGTTGCGAAACGTGAGTTACCACGGCCACCACGGCCACCTCTTGCGATTACAGCAGTTTGTTCATGAGTTACTAAATCGGCAAGAATTTGACCAGTTTTTTCATCTTTTACTATTGTTCCTGGTGGAACCTTTACGATTAAATCTTCAGATTTACGTCCGTGCTGACCTTTACTCATTCCGTGCTGACCGCGATCAGCTTTGAAATGACGTTGGTAGCGGAAGTCCATTAATGTACGTAAGCCTTCCTCAACTACGAAAACAACATCTGCACCTTTACCGCCGTCGCCACCTGCTGGGCCACCTTTAGGAACATACTTCTCACGACGATACGCAACCATACCGTTACCACCGTCGCCGCCTTTTACATATATCTTGACCTGATCTACAAACATTATTTCACCACACTTTTTCAATTGGTTGTAATATAACTGAGACTTCTTCGTCTCGCACTGTATAAGAAATGGAATACCATTTATTGTTTTGGGTCGCAAGCCAATTCTGTAGTTCTTCTACACTCGTTAGCTTACCACGAAAATCAAAAAAGAAACGAGCATTATCCGCGTCACATTCAATTGTGATACAAACATAATTTTCAACATATACGTCTAAACTATGCTGAAGCATCGAGAAAAATTGATTCGTCCATGTACATACAGTCTCATCTAAGTGAGATAAGTTATGTAATTTCCCTAATACTTCGTACTCCAATAAGCACGGCTGCTGTTTCCAATTATATGTTAAAATCCACTCTGAAAATAAAGGCATTGATAGCCCCATCAGATTGGATTCTTGTCTCGCTTCTTGGACAAAACGATCGATGAGACTATGAATTTCTTCCACTTTTCCAAGGGAAAGGTTTCCTTTCACCATCTGCATACGATTGAGCCAATCATGTCTTGAATGGCGCAATGCATCTATAATTGTCCATTTTTCATTCATTTAGATACCCCTTAATATAGAAAAACTCTAACCTGCACTCAGGTTAGAGTTTTCCGTGAGTTCTTATGCTTCTTGAGCAACAGGATATACGCTCACTTGTTTGCGGTCACGGCCAAGACGCTCAAAGCGTACTACGCCGTCAACTTTCGCGTATAAAGTGTCATCGCCACCACGACCAACGTTAACACCTGGATAAATTTTTGTACCGCGTTGACGGTAAAGAATTGAACCACCTGAAACCGTTTGACCATCTGCGCGTTTAGCACCAAGACGTTTTGACTGAGAGTCACGACCGTTCTTTGTACTACCTACACCTTTCTTAGATGCGAAAAACTGAAGATCTAATCTTAACATACGTTACACCTCCTGCACTTTTTCTATTAAACGGATATACTTTCCGTAATCAAGTTCGATCGTCTTAAGCGAAACAACCAATCCTTCCAAAAGTATCTGTGCTTTTTCTACTGTATGAACGTCTAAATCATTAGGCAATTCATACGTTAAGAATCCGCCATCACTTCCGAGTTCAATAGTTGCCTGCACATTACAAAGTTCTTCCACTGCATTTATAGAACCAAACACAACCGCTGTAGTTCCAGCACAGACAAGGTCTTGTCCATGTGGCGCATAATCGGCATGTCCAGTCATTTTAAATGATTGGATACTTCCTAATTTCGTGCGACTTATCGTAATTTTAATCATGTTAACCTGGATTAAGCGTTGATAGCTTCAACAACTAGCTTAGTGTAAGGTTGACGATGACCTTGTTTCTTACGATTGTTCTTTTTCGCTTTGTATTTGAAAACGATAATTTTCTTAGCGCGACCTTGTTTTTCAACTTTCGCAGTAACTGTTGCACCTTCTACAACTGGGCTACCAACTTTAACGTTTTCGCCACCAACGAAAAGAACTTTGTCAAAAGTAACAGTTTCACCAGCTTCAACATCTAATTTTTCAATGTAGATTGCTTGACCAGCTTCAACTTTAATTTGTTTTCCACCTGTTTCGATAATTGCGTACATACTTGCACCTCCTCTTAATTACTAAGACTCGCCAAAAACGAGGTAGACATATATGCCTTTAGGGAACCTGTCTTGTGCGGTTGTAGCATATAGCCGTTTAGGTGCTATAAACTATAACATAAAGATGTTATCATGAATCATAGACGGTTGTCAATAAATGTTCTGCTAACTATTTTTTCCGCTCTACAATTTCTGTTTTACTTCCAAAACGGACAATTGCATACTTTTCGATCATATCATCTTTGAAATAAATTTCAAATGGAATATTTTTTTGTAATTCTTTTTGCAAAAATTGTTTTTGCAAGTCTTTAGGTGCAGCGATTAATACTGCCTCATCCTCTATATTGCCATATGTAATTAGCTCTCTCTCTAACTCATACGCAATTGTCTCATATGACATCACATACCCCGTCGCTTTGCACGGTACACATTCTTCTAGTAATACGTCGCGTAAAGAATGTTTCTTACGTTTACGTGTCATCTCTAAAATCCCTAACTCTGTAAACCCAAGCACTCTTGTATATGTGCGATCATTTTGCATAGCAGCCATGAGACATTCTCTTACCATTTCTTTATCTTCTCTTCTTTTCATATTAATAAAATCAATTAATATCATACCACCGATATCACGCAGTCTTAATTGACGTGCAATCTCTTCAGCTGCCACTTCATTTGTACGAAGGACTGTATCTTGTAAATTCTGTTTTCCAGTAAACTTGCCCGTATTCACATCAATTACAGTCATCGTCTCCATTTGTTCCACAATTAAATAAGCACCATTCGGGAGCCATACAATTTTTTGAAGTGCTTTCTCGATTTCACGCTCTATTCCAAAATGGTTAAACATTGAAGATTTTTCATTATAAAAAGATACTTTTTCTTTTCCAATCTTTTCCTCTAATTCTTTTACTATACTTCTTGTATCTACAACTACTTTTTCAATTGTTTCAATCGGATTCTCTTGGAATACACGATCTAAAAAGGTGGCCGGTCGATGAAGTAATAACGGCGCCTTTCCTTGGCCCTCTTTTCTTTGTAGCTCTTCATATAACTGCTGTAACATTTGCATTTCAGCTTGTATTTCTTCAATCGCTCCTTTTTCAGAAGCAGAGCGGAAAATGTACCCCCCCGTTCCTTCTACCTCAATTTGGAGTAACTGTTGTCTTCTTTTATTATTTTTTATTTTCCGAGAAACAGCGCGCATCTCATCAAACGGCATATAAACGACATATTTCCCGGTAAATTCTATATTCGCTGTCAATTTAGGCCCTTTCGTATCAATTGCCTCTTTCACAACTTGTACGAGAATCGCTTGCCCTTCATGTATACGATAACAAGATGGTACATCATCGTATGAAAGATACGCATGTTTTTCTAAACCGATGTTTACAAATGCTGCGTTCATTCCAGCGATTGTTCTTACGATACGTCCGGCATAAATATGCCCAACAATCTCTTGCTCTTCATTACGTTTCCATAAAAACTCAACAATTTTTTTCTTCTCTTCAATTGCAACGCGCTTTTCCGATCCAGCGTAATTCACATATAACGTTTTCAAAATTATTTCCTCACTTTATAATCTTCTTTGCTTTTACAATAATAAAAGGTTAGTGCTATCGTCAACACTAACCGATTAATTCTTCAACTGATGAAGTTGTTCGTTTTTCAGTAAAATATGCATAGAGCAGTTCATTTTCATCTAATGTGTAATGTTCTTTATATTTTCCATGGACGATAATAGAGTGCTTATATCCTCTACGAAATTTTGTGAATATCTTATATAAATGATCTTCTGATTGCACTTCAATAGGTGCAATCTTTTCAATTCCTCTTTTGTTCCCATAATAACGTTCTAATAAAAAACGCATAAAGGCATACCGTCTTTGTTTCCACTCTTGATATAACGACACTGCCAAAAACATGAGTAGTACCCACATCATAATATTATTGCTATTCCAGAGTAACTGCCATCCTAATATTACACCAAAAAAAACACATGACAATTTCATCATCTTTTCATGTGCTTGTAAATAAGGAAAACGATATGATAGTATATTAAACAATACTTTCCCGCCATCTAACGGCCAAATAGGGAGTAAATTAAACGCTAAAATAATTATATTATTCCACATAAAGAAATAATATAAATCCGCGTTCAGCCAACCAGCTTCAAACAATATATAACCTACTAGCATCATCCAAACATGTTGAATCGGTCCTGCAATTACGACAACAAGTTCCTCTTTCAACGACTTATTACCATGTTCCTCAAGCTCAGCCACGCCACCAAACGGCAAAAGCTGAATTTTTTTTATACGCCAATTATAGTGCGCTGCTGCAAAAGCATGCCCAAGTTCATGAATAAGAACAATACAAAATAACAGTATTAATTCTTTAAAACGTGCAGTAAAAATACCAATGACAATGATAACCCAAAATAATGGATGCACGGAAATTTTCGTTAAAATGTCCCTATATTTAATCAAATGATATCACCTGGATCGGATCAATAAATTTTTCATTCTTTTTTATCGCGAAATAAAACTTTCCATTTTTATCATTTGTATCATTACTCACCGTTCCAATTTTTTGTTTCTTTGAAACGTAATCATATAATTTCACTGACATATCGTTTAAGTTTGCATACCATGACTCCGTACCATCTGCATGTTGAATTTGAACTGTATTTCCAAGTTCCTCTTTCTTACCCGCAAAAACAACTAATCCTTCATTCACTGACTCAACTGTTGCATTTGTAGCTGTTTGGACAAATACACCTTGACCATTTTTTTGAAACCCTTGCATTACTTTTCCAGAAGCAGGAATTGCATAATCTTTTTGCTGAATACTCCCTTCTTTTTTCTCATTCGGTGAATAAAATACAAGCGGTTTTCCAAATTGCTTTTCATACCATTTCGCTACAGTAGCAAACTGAAATTCCTCTTTCATCACTTTTTCTGTAACAGCTTTAGCACCATCGAACGAAGACGGGGCATTCTTATATAAAATAGCAACCGAAAGAACTAATATTGCTGATAATAAAACTTTGAAGAAAAAGACTTCCTTTCGAAATAAAGGGTGAATTTCCTTTTCTCCTTCTTCAATAAATACTGTTTCGCTACCAAAATTTCCTCCGGTAAAATACTGCTCTTCCTCCATCCTTTCTTGCTCGGCCTTCCTTTTCGCAATCCGCTTTTTAATTTCTTCTACGCGTCTATTCTTCATACTGTCTCCTTTCTTTCCGTAAGCTAATTTCAATAGAAACAGTTGTATACAGTTTGTACATGTGTATGAGCTAAGAAAGAAAGATATTCGTGTGAAGAAAAAAGAAAGCACTTCGCATATGTGCGAAGTGCTTTTAACGGATTCCAAAGAAGTTTTTTACCTTTGCAAATACCGATACCTTTTCTTGTTCAAATGCTTGTAATGGTACATTCTCACCCAACAAGCGTCTTGCAATATTACGATAAGCCAACGCTGCTTTTCCGCTTGGTTGCAACGCCACAGGTTCACCTGTATTTGTAGCTCGAATAACTTCATCGTCATCTTCGACAACACCAAGAAGCTCGATTGACAATGTACGTACAATTTCATCAACATCTAACATATCCTGTTCATGAAGCATATGACTACGTACACGGTTAATAACAAGTTTTGGTGGTTCAATATCCTCTTTTTCTAAAAGCCCAATAATACGATCCGCATCGCGCATTGAGGATACTTCTGGCGTCGTAACAACGATTGCTTTATCCGCACCAGCTACCGCATTTTTAAATCCCTGCTCAATCCCCGCAGGACAATCAATTAATATGTAATCATAATCTTGACGTAATACTTGTATTAATTCATCCATTTGTTCAGGTGTTACCGCTGATTTATCACTCGTTTGTGCTGCAGGTAATAAATAAAGATCATCAAAACGTTTATCTTTAATAAGAGCCTGAGGTAAACGGCAACGCCCTTCAACGACATCAACAAGATCAAATACAATACGATTTTCCAGCCCCATTACTACGTCTAAATTTCGAAGACCGATATCTGTGTCAATTAAGCACACTTTCTTTCCAGATAACGCTAGGGCCGTACCAATGTTCGCAGACGTTGTAGTTTTACCTACTCCGCCTTTTCCAGATGTAATTACTATTGCCTCTCCCACAGCTATACAATTCCCCTTTCTAACTTTGTTAAATTAGGTCTAAGATGAGTGAGAAGTTGCAGGCGATCGACAACAATGTGATTGTTCTCATTAATATACGCACATTCTGCCGCCTCCGCTCCGTCTTCTTTCTCTTCCGGAGCCCGCATTGCCACATCACTAATTCGAAGTTGCATCGGGTTCATAACAGATGCAGCGATTACAGCATCCGAATCCCCATAATACCCAGCATGTGCAATTCCTCTTAATGATCCTACAACAAAAATATTCCCCCCAGCGATAACCGTTCCGCCTGGATTAACATCTCCAATTAACAACAAATTTCCTTTTACATGTAAAACTTGTCCAGAGCGAACAATTTTGGAAATAGGGACAATTTCTGTTTCTTCTTTCCAAGCTATTGCTTCTGCTTTAGTGATAACATCACTTTCAATTGAATCCACAACAAGATTCTTTTTATTACGAATTAACGTACGAATCTCTTCTTGTTGGACTTCTGTTAAATAACGATTTCCTACTTTCACATGCACTTCAATTAAAGAGCGTCCATCACCATCGTAGTAATGTGTAGAAAGTTTTTCGTCTAATTCTATCAACAATTCAGAGAATGAACAACAATCATCTAAATGAAGCGTTATCCCATCTTTTGTCCCTTTTATCGTTACATTTTGTTGCTTTTTTTCTTCCACTAAAGTTCACCCCACCGATTCAATTCGACATAAAATTAGAAAATCCTTTTTTCTTTTTCTTCCATCGCTTTTGAAAGACGCAATATATATCGTCTCAGTGGGAAACAAACTATCAACAAGAAAATAGCATTTAACAATAAAGTAGCAAGGAGACGATCTGTGAAAAAGACATACGCTGGCATATGAGTACGTCCCAACAAAGTTAAAAATCCATACACATAATACTCTAGTGCTACAACGCTAGCTAATATGATGGAAACAACAATAAATAAATTCAATTGCAGTACTTTCATCACACTATAAACTAAATAAGCTAAAATCGGATAAGCAAAAATATATATACCGACAAGTTCTGTGTATACGGTATCAAATAAGAAACCAAATAATAGTCCGTAATAAATCCCCTGGACCGGACTATAATACACTGTAATAAAACATAAGACGATTATAAAGAAATGCGGTGCTGCTATACTCTCTTTCCAAAACACATTTGTTGGAACAATGGTAGCAAACATATTTTCAAATAGAAACACAAAAAGGAGCAAAAGAGGAAGAGCTGCTCTTTTTAAAATCTTCATCATCTCTTCTCCCCCTCCTATTCTAATGGCGCTGAAGGCTTTTTACGTTTAGCAACCATAATATGCTCTACGTCATTTAAATCAGCGGCAGGTTTTACATAAGCTGTTTTTGTTAAGCCGTATGCATCTGGTTGTACATCAACGATTTTCCCAATTACAAGACCTTTCGGGAAAATATCACCTAGTCCAGATGTTACAACCATTTGATCTTTTTCTACTTTTGCATCAGAACCAATCTTTGTGAAAAGAAGTAAGTGTTTTTCTTTGTCGTAACCTTCAATTAAACCAAAGATATTTTCTTGCCCTTGTACAATAGCAGATACACGATTTGTTCGGCTCATAGAGCTTAATAACTCTACTGATGATGTAAACTGAGATACACTTTTCACACGTCCAACTAAACCTTGTGAAGTCATAACAGCCATATCTTTTTTAATTCCTTGCTGTGCCCCTTTATCAATTCCAATTAAATCGTACCATTTATCTGAACTACGAGAAACAACAGTAGCTGGAATCTCAGTATAATCGCTCAGCAACTCTTTTTTTCCAGTTAACTCTTGTAACTTCTTGTTATCATCTTCTAATTGTTTTACTTTCCCTGATAGACCTGCATAATTATCTAATTTTGCTTTTAATTCTTTATTCTCTTCATACGTGCGCTTTACATCCTCTACATTTTCGAAGAATCCAGCTACGTATTTCGCTGGCTTTTGGAATACACGTTCTACAACACCGACAGTATCTTTAACAAACTGCTCTGGCCATGTTAAACTGTTCCGTTCTTTCAATGAGATTCCAATCAATGCCACGAGAAGAATAATACTAACTAACAAAACAATTAATCTTTTGTTTAAGAAAAACTGTGGCACGTTCACACCCTCTTAATTTCACTGATTTTTATTTTGCAATATTATCGAGCAGCAGTTTTGAAAAGATCGATATTGTCTAATGCTTTACCTGTTCCAATTGCTACGCAATCTAATGGGTCTTCTGCAACAAGAACTGGCATTTTTGTTTCTTCACTAATTACTTTATCTAAATTACGTAGTAATGCCCCGCCACCTGTTAATACAATACCGCGGTCCATAATATCAGCCGCTAATTCAGGTGGAGTTTTTTCTAGCGTATTTTTAACTGATTCTACAATCGCATCTACTGTATCTTTTAATGCATCTGCAATTTCTTCTGGCTGAATTAGTACTGTTTTTGGTAAACCACTTACTAAATCACGACCGCGAATTTCCATAGGCTCGATACCTTCTGGCTCGCCTGCAGAACCGATTTCTAATTTTAATGCTTCAGCTGTTCTTTCACCGATCATTAAGTTATAGCTTTTCTTAATGTACTGAATGATTGAATCGTCCATATCATCACCAGCAACACGAACTGACTGACTTGTTACAATACCTCCTAAAGAAATAATTGCAACTTCTGTTGTACCACCACCGATATCAACTACCATACTACCAGTTGGTTCCCAAACAGGTAAGTTTGCACCAATTGCTGCTGCAAATGGCTCTTCGATAGGATAAGCATCACGAGCACCCGCTTGACGAGTCGCATCGATTACTGCACGTCTTTCTACAGCTGTAATACCAGATGGTACACATACCATTACATACGGCTTACGTGAGAAGAAACCGTTTGATTTTTGAGCTTGTTGAATGTAATATTTCATCATTGTTGCAGTTGTTTCATAATCAGCAATTACACCGTCTTTCATCGGGCGAAGTGCCACAACGTTCCCTGGTGTACGACCAATCATTTGTTTTGCGTCGCTACCTACAGCAACGATTTGTTTCGTATCAGTTTGTAACGCAACTACTGAAGGCTCACGTAAAACTACACCTTTTCCTTTTACATATACAAGCGTGTTCGCAGTTCCTAAGTCTATTCCAAGATCGCGAGTAAATCCACCAAATCCAAACATATTATTTATCTTCCTTTCTTGTTTTCACGGACTCATTTTTTCTTACTTTATATTATAAAAACAGTACGTTTTTTATATCTTTATCCTTTTTGTAGATAAATTTCTACAAAAAACTCATAAATCACATTATAAAACAAAATAAGTAAAAAGCATAGTCTTAAATATGACCTTTTTCCTTTAAACTCACGAATTTATGGTCACCTATTATAATATGATCTAGCACTTCAATTCCGATAATCTGGCCGCATTCTACTAAACGTTTTGTTACTTCAATATCTTCACGGCTCGGCGTGGGATCTCCTGAGGGATGGTTATGAAGACATATAATAGAGGCTGCTGCACGACGGAAGGCTTCTTTAAAAACTTCCCTGGGGTGTACAATTGACGTGTTTAAACTTCCAATAAAAATCGTTTGCCTATGTAGAACTTGATTTTTTGTATTTAAATATAAACAAACAAAATGCTCTTGTTGTAAAAAACGCATTTCTTCCATCATGTATTTCGCACAATCTTCTGGACTTCGAATACTATATCTATTTTGATATTCTAAACGCACCATTCTTCTGCCTAGTTCAAAGGCTGCCATAAGTTGCGATGCCTTTGAAATCCCAATACCATGTATACTAATTAGCTCTTCTAATGTTGCGTCTTTCAACATACGTAAGCCATCAAATTGGTGTAAAATTTTATCTGATAACTTTAACACTGTTTCTTCTTTAGAACCTGTTCTGAGTAATACTGCGAGAAGCTCTCGATTTGATAAACTTCCGGCACCTTCTAACAATAAACGCTCCCGTGGCTGTTCTTCTCTTACAACATCACGAATACCGTTCATCTCTCCACTCCTTTATTTGTTCTCTCAAAGAAAACCCCATGCAATTTTACGCATGGGTTACATCAATATCAAATTGTTTTAATTCCCTAACGAGACGTGCAATTGGTAAGCCAACTACACTATAGTAGTCCCCTTGAATATTTTGAACGAAAATAGATCCTTTACCTTGAATCCCATAACTACCGGCTTTATCAAGAGGTTCTTTCGACGCGACGTATGTATCAATTTCCTCTTCTGTTAGCTCCCAAAACGTAACTTCTGTACGCTCATAAAAAGTAACCGTTTTTTCTTTTGATATAATCGCAACACCTGTATACACTTCATGTGTTTTCCCTGATAATAATTGTAACATCTCTTTCGCCTCATCCTCATTAGAAGGCTTACCAAGAATACGCGACTCATATGTAACAATTGTATCTGCACCTAACACAATGTAATCACTATTATTTTCTGCCACCGCTGATGCTTTTTGCAAGGCAAGCGACATTACAATATCAGAAGGCGATGAATATGCACCAATTGTTTCCTCTACTTCACTTACAATGATTTCAAATGGTATGCTAGCTAACTCAAGCAATTCCTTCCTCCGAGGTGATCCTGAAGCTAAAATTATTTTTTTCATATTTTCTCCTTCCTTTCTCACATGAAGCAGAACAATTTATATCAATCGTATCAAAGGAGTAGTTTGTCCACAAATGAAAGAAATATTAATTTCTCTAACTAAAATAACAATTCTTTATTGCATACGATTATATTCCTGTCATAGAGAAAGCACTTTGCTCTAAATTCAAAAAGAAAGAAGTACATGTACTTCTTTCTTACTCATTTTATTATCCTATCATTTCACTTTCTACGAAACAATTTTTTCATACGAGAGTAAGCCATCAATAATAACTTGATTTAATTTCGCCAAAGATTCCTTATCCATTTTCCCATCTTTTACTGTTTGTACAGCTATCGACGTATACATATACAGTTTCTTTGCTTCTTCTCGCTTCATACTTTTCCCCTCTTTTTCAATCGCTTTCCATTCTTTTTTAATTGCTTCTATATCTTTTGCGCTGCTTTTTCCACCAACTTGTACACTAGAAGCATATTTTGCTAAATGAGTGTATAATGGCTGCACTTTTGTTAAAAATGTTCCTACTTCTTTATCATCTTTCAGCAACGCTTTATCTGTTATATCCCAGTTCTTTTTTAAAACGGAGACACCATCATTTTTATACTGAGTCATTAATTGATTTATAGCCTGTTCATCGCTAGCAATACCAACAACTATTGCATACTTATCCCCGCTCGGTCTCAAAGCTCCAATGCCCCCATTGCCTTTCCATTCTTCAAGAGCTGCTCGTCCCTTTTCTTCAGAAGAATAAAGCCCCCCTTGAACAAAAAATAATTTCATCGAATCCAATGACGCTCCTGCCTGTGCTTTTTGTTTTTCTTCTTTTGGTTCTGATGTTTGTCCTGCCGTTCCACCCACCTTTGATTCTCCATTCCCAGTCGGCTTGGAAGCTGTTACTTCACTTCCTCCTGTCGTTCCTTGTCCGGTGAGTAAATGAAGCATCCCCATTCCAAACGCCGTACCGATAATAATTGCGGTTGCAACGATTGCAATTAATGTATTACTCCACTTCTTTCGGTATTTTTCCACAGACATCGATTTCGCTTTTTGAAACGGAACAACATTTCTCGGTCGTTCACCTTCTACTACCATCCATTCAAATTCATCTTTCTTCTTTTCCTCATACTTCGCTTCTGTTCCATTCACTTTCACTGAGATCGTTCGTGATTGCTTGTCCATACACTCACACCTCACCTCTTATCGTTGTCCGCATCATATCATATTCCTTTCACAAAAAAACGAGATATTTGTCAGAGAAATTCGCCAAATAACCCTATATATTTATCTTATATGTATGCTTTTGACTTCATTTGTAGAACAAAAAACTAGATAGCAAAGACTATCTAGTTTTTCTCGCGAATATATTTTCGAACTTCAGAAATGAAATAAAGAGAACCTGTTATGATGAAAACATCATTTTCTCCTATCATTTCAACTTTTGTATCAATTGCATCTTTCCAATTTTCAAAAACTAATTTTGATTCTTTTTGTGAATATGATGCAAGTTTATCAGCAGAGATAGCACGATCAAAGGCGAATGTTGTAAAAATAATTTCATCTGCAATGGTTTCTAATTGGCCTACCATGTTATGCAATTGTTTATCACCAAGGGCAGTAAATAAAACTATTACATTTTTATCTTTGTAATGCGCTTCTACTGTTTTCACAAGGCTTTCAATACCTTCTGGATTATGGGCACCATCTATAATAATATCCGGGTTACTTTGCAGCTTTTCAAAGCGCCCAATCCAATACGCTTCCCGTAATCCCGTTCTTATTTCCTCTTCCTCAATTAAAAATGATAGATATGTTTTTACATACATGACTGCCATAAGTGCTAGCGCTGCATTTCCTACTTGATGAATGCCTTTCATTGAGATTTGCAAATCTTCAAATGCGGCAAAAGGACAAGTAAAATCAAACTGTTCCCCATCTTCTTTAGACTGCTTATGTAACGCTGTAAAATGCTTGCCAAGTTCGTATAGGTTTGCATGGTTTTCCTTTGCAACATTTTGAATGACTTCCAAAGCTTCTTCGTCCTGCACACCAGTAATTACCGGCACGCCAGACTTAATAATCCCCGCCTTTTCATATGCAATTTCTCCTAGTGTATTCCCTAAAATATGCATATGATCGTGACCGATATTTGTAATAATCGTGAGAACAGGGTGTATAACATTAGTAGAATCAAAACGTCCACCAAGCCCTGTTTCAAGTAAAACAACATCACAGAAATTGACTTTACCGAAATAACAAATTGCCATAACAGTAATAATTTCAAACTCCGTCGCTTCCCCTAAATCCGTCTCATCTAGTTTTTCCACGACTGGTTTTACCATCTTTACAAGTTCAGTAATCTCTTCATCTGCAATTGGTGTCCCATTCACACTAATGCGTTCATTAAATGTTTCGATATAAGGAGAGGTGAACGTTCCTACCTTATATTTCGCGCCTTCTAACATGTAGCGCATATATGTTAACGTTGAACCTTTTCCATTTGTACCAGCAAGATGAACACATTTTATATGACGCTCTGGATTTCCGAGTTCTTCTAGCATCCATCTCATTCTTTCTAATCCTGGCTTAATTCCAAATTTCAATCGGCTATGAATCCATCCTATCGCTTCTTCGTATGTATGTATCACGTATGCTTTTCCCCTTTCAAAAGACAACTTTCATAGTTCTATTATACGCAAAGAAAAGAGACTCACCAATATAGTGAGTCTCTAAAAACATTTTTACTTTTCAAGATCTACTAGACGTTGACGAACTGCTTCGCGTTTTTCTAGGTAATCTTGCTCTTTCGCACGCTCTCCTTCAATAACTGCCGCAGGAGCTTTCGCTACGAAACCTTGGTTAGAAAGTTTCTTCTGTACACGTTCTACTTCTTTATCGAACTTCTCAAGTTCTTTCTCAAGACGAGCTCTCTCTTCATCAAGATTGATAAGATCAGCTAATGGTAAGAATAACTCTGCACCTGATACGATTGCAGTCATTGCTTTTTCTGGCGCTTGTAAATCTGTTTGAATTGTTAATTCGCTTGGATTACAGAAACGCTCAATGTAAGAGCTGTTTTTCGTAAGTTGAGCAAGTACAGCCTCATCTTTTGCTTTAATTTGCATTTGAACTTTTTTGCTCATTGGCGTATTTACTTCTGCACGGATGTTACGAACAGAGCGAATGATATCAACTAGAAGGTGCATTTCTGCCGCAGCTTCCGTATCTTGTAAATCTTCGCGAACTGTTGGCCACGCAGCTACTGTAATAGATTCGCCTTCGCGTGGTAAATATTGCCAAATTTTTTCTGTTACGAATGGCATAAATGGGTGTAATAGACGCATTGTTTGGTCTAATACGTAAGCTAAAATAGAACGAGTTGTTTTCTTAGCTGCTTCATCTTCACCGTATAGTGGAAGCTTCGCCATTTCAATGTACCAGTCACAGAAATCGTCCCAAATGAAGTTGTATAATGAACGTCCAGCTTCACCGAACTCATATTTATCCATGTTACGTGTTACACTTTCGATTGTTTCGTTTAAGCGAGTTAAGATCCACTTATCTGCAACTGATTTTTCACCAGTTAAATCGATTTCTTCATACTTCATATCATCCATGTTCATTAATACGAAGCGTGATGCATTCCAAATTTTATTAATGAAGTTCCAAGTAGATTCTACTTTCTCCATGCTGAAGCGTAAATCTTGACCTGGTGCACTTCCTGTTGATAAGAAATAGCGCATTGCATCTGCACCGTACTTCTCGATAACATCCATTGGGTCAATACCGTTACCAAGAGATTTACTCATCTTACGACCTTGCTCATCACGAACTAAACCGTGAATTAATACATCTTTAAATGGACGCTCGCCTGTAAACTCTAAACCTTGGAAAATCATACGAGATACCCAGAAGAAGATGATGTCATAACCAGTTACTAATGCATCTGTTGAATAGTAGCGCTTAAAGTCTGCTGAATCTTCATCCGGCCAACCAAGTGTTGAGAACGGCCATAGCGCTGAACTGAACCATGTATCAAGTACGTCATTATCTTGATTCCAGTTTTCAATATCTGCTGGTGCTTCTGTACCTACGTATACTTCACCAGTTTCTTTATGATACCAAGCTGGAATACGGTGTCCCCACCATAATTGACGAGAAATACACCAGTCATGAATGTTTTCCATCCAGCGTAAGTATGTGTTTTCAAAACGCTCTGGTACGAACGTTACTTTTTCTTCTTCTTTTTGTTGAAGTGCTACTGCTTTTTCTGCAAGTGGAGCCATTTTTACGAACCATTGTGTTGATAAGTAAGGCTCAACTACTGCACCGCTACGCTCACTATGACCTACTGAATGCATATGAGGCTCGATTTCTACTAATACGCCAGCCTCTTGTAAGTCTTTCACTAATGCTTTACGGCATTCGAAACGATCCATACCGTTATACTTACCAGCTTTTTCGTTCATCGATCCATCTTCATTCATTACTAAGATGCGCGGTAAGTCATGACGGTTACCTACTTCAAAATCATTCGGGTCATGAGCTGGTGTAATTTTTACAACACCTGTTCCGAAGTCTTTTTCTACGTACTCATCAGCAATAATCGGAATCTCACGGCCTACGATTGGAAGTGTAACTGTTTTTCCGATTAAATGTTTGTAACGATCATCTTCCGGATGAACTGCTACTGCTGTATCACCAAGCATCGTTTCTGGACGAGTTGTAGCAAGACGAATGTGACCTGAACCGTCTGTTAACGGATAGTTCATATGGTAGAATGCACCTTGAACTTCTTTATGAATTACTTCAATATCAGAAAGAGCTGTGCGTGTTGCTGGATCCCAGTTGATAATATATTCACCGCGGTAAATTAAGCCTTTTTCGTATAATTGAACGAATACTTTATTAACCGCATCAGATAAACCTTCGTCTAATGTGAAACGTTCGCGAGAATAGTCTAGTCCTAAACCAACTTTCCCCCATTGTTGACGAATGTGAGAAGCGTATTCTTCTTTCCATTCCCAAGCTTTTTCAAGGAATTTCTCACGGCCAAGATCGTAACGTGAAATACCTTCTTCACGAAGTTTTCCTTCTACTTTCGCTTGTGTTGCGATACCAGCATGGTCCATTCCTGGAAGCCATAACACATCGTAACCTTGCATACGCTTCGTACGAGTTAAAATATCTTGAAGAGTTGTATCCCAAGCATGACCTAAGTGTAACTTACCAGTTACGTTCGGAGGTGGAATTACAATTGTATACGGTTGTTTCTTCTCGTCTCCTGTTGCTTCAAAATATTTGCCTTCTAGCCACCACTGATAAAGGCCTTCTTCAACGGACATATGATCATATTTAGTTGGTAAATTCTTTTCCGTGTTTGACATTATTTTCCCTCCTTAAAATAAAAAATGTCCCTCATCCAAAAAAGGACGAGGGACATCGCGGTACCACCTTTATTTACAAACAAATTCATAATTTGCTTATACTCTTAATTTGATAACGGACAAATCCGTCTTTTCCTAATGAGAACTATTCCGTTCAGAAAAGATGCTCCAGGGCTACCTTCTAACATAACTATCTAGAGAATCTCCCAGCTAATGATTCTCCTCTCTGAAGACGTTTCATGTTATACTCTTCCCCTTCAAGGCATTTATATGATTGTTAATTATTATATACAATAGTGTAAAAAACGAAACCTTATTCGTCAAGATAAATTTAAGTCTATGAATTTTCGGGCGCACAAAAAAAGATAAGTAGCATTCTCTACTTATCTTCTTTATCTCGCTATTTGCGGGCAGTAAGATCCCTATATCAAAATTCAGCTGAAGCAAAGAAGTTAGGCGGGAGCCCCGCTGATTAAAGTTTTACTTTACCCGTTCCCTTGCTGGGCAGCTTGTAATTGTGATAGGAAATATTCTATATTGCTAACGAGCCAATGCGATTGTTGCAAACTCTTTACTTCCCGCAATTCATTTTCCTCGTTGCGATTATCTTTTCTTTTTCTATACGAACCGATTTGTCGAATAAATTGTGATGGGTACGTCATATAAGCAAACATGAGAAGTTGCTCTTCTTTCGTAAACGGAAAATTTTTTTGATACATTTGAAACCATTCAAACCGATCACTTCTTGCGATTGGATATGTGTTTAAAGACCGTGAATAAAAACCTACTATATCTTGCACAGGCGTTGCAAACTTCGATTTTTCCAAACTAATAAAATAGCCATTCCGCTCATAGTCAAATAAAAAATGATTAAGTGACACGTTACCATGCACAAAAGTAATACGCGTTTTATCTTTTTCTTTCATCGCATCGTTCCACTCATTTAATTGCTTCGTTGCAAATTCACGCGCTCTCATTACATGATGATAGTACGTACAATATTGCAATTCAAGCGGGGACATATACCATTTTGATTCAGATTCTACGAGAAACTCTTCTAACATCTCACCATCATTTTCCCAGCGATTGGATATAGTTGTATAATGTTTTTCTAAATCTTCTTCCGTATACGTTTCTTCCTTCACAGTTTTTTGATGCAACGTTCCGAGTGTCTGAAACATTTTATGGTATTGATCATTGTCCTCACCATTTCCTTCTGCACGTTCTAACCAAGGCATTAAATAATAATTATACGTCCCGTCACTTAAAATATAATTTCCATCCGTCGCATGGTATATAGGTACATAATTTGAAAAACCTTTCTCCTTCAAATATTGAATATGATGCAGAAAGTTATTCCGCTCTAACTTTCTGCCTTCTATTTTCTTAAGTGCATATGGACCTTGATTCGTATAAATTTTCATTACACTTCCGTGCTCTTCCATATGCTGCGTATCCAATCTATATTGCCTCACGATAGGTTCATAGTGATTTCGCAATTCAATATCCATACGAATAACCCTTTCTATTCAAAACATAGCTTCTAAGAAAAGAAGTGAGTGAAAACACTCACTTCTTTATTTCGCCTTTACTCTTGAAACGGGAATATAAATAATTTGCCCCGTATTTAAAAATATATCTTCTGTTTGATTGACACGGTACAAATTTTGTACCGATGTTTCATAACGGTCTGCAATAGATTCAATTGTATCCCCTTCTTGCACGAAATACATTCTTAACTTTGTAAATTCCTCTTCCGGTTCTTTCGTAAATAGTTTTGTTAAATAAAGCGCATTTTCATCTCGCTGTGAGTACTCTTCTTCTTGTTCTTCCTGCTTTTTCGCTTTTTCTTTCTTGAAATCTTTTCGTCCGAACAATTCAAATTGCGGCGTTGTTTCTTGCTCCTCTTCACGCTCCACAAATTCATGTTCTTCTATTTTCTCTTCTTCTAATTCCTGCTCTTTTCTTTCCTCTAATTGGAACGGTTCAAATGCGTAATCTTCCCACTCATCTGATTCCTTGTATGTTGGTTCTTCTACATGCGGCGCCGGTCTATTCTCATCCTCTTGCGCTGAATCTTCTTCTAACTCAGCATACACCGTTTCTTCTTCATCCTCGCTTCTCTCTTCATCACATAAACCAGTAATAGATATATCCGCTAATAATTGTAAGCAACCATTTTCCTTTAATTCATAATCAAATTCCTCAATTGATACATATAGTTCTTCAATTACTTTCACTCGATTTCTCGGAATTGATATTTCAAGCGGAAAGGAATGAACAAGTTCATTAACCCCATCTTCCCTTGTTTCTACATAATCAATTGACTTTGCTGGCGATAGTTCTCTTAGTGAATACGCCGAATCATCTTGCCTTGCAACATACTCTCCCGTTAAATCTAATTGCCCTCTCACGATTACTTCATGATCAAGCTCTTCTATCTCAACGTCTGGATCTAACGAAATTGACAAAAGTTCATCGACTTCCTGTCCCTTTTGGAACCAAACAGATTCTTTTAATGAAAATCGTAACGAATGATCTGCAGCCACTTCTTTTCCCCCTCCCAAACTATATGTCATTACAGATTTATGTAGGGAAAGCTTACTTTATGAATAAAAAAAATCGCTCCCCTTATGGAGAGCGATTTTTCTCTAATACATTATTTTAATTTTGACATTGCAATTTCAGCCGCTGCAATTGTCGCCTCAATATCTGCGTCACTATGTGCTGTCGATAAGAATAAACCTTCGAATTGAGATGGTGGCAAGAATACACCTTGTTCTACCATTTCACGATAGTAAGCCGCAAAGAATTCTAAGTTTGAAGATTTTGCTGCATCGTAATTAATAACGGGCTCATCTGTAAAGAAAATACCAATCATAGAACCTGCACGATTAATATGATGTGGAATGCCATGTTTTTCAGCTGCTTTACGTAATCCAGCTTCTAACATTTCAGCTTTACGCTCAAATTCTACATATGATTCTGGCGTTAACTGTACTAACGTTTCATAACCTGCTGCCATTGCAAGTGGGTTACCTGATAAAGTACCAGCTTGATAAATCGGTCCGCTTGGCGCAATTTGGCGCATAATTTCTGCTTTACCACCGTACGCTCCTACTGGTAAGCCACCACCGATTACTTTACCTAAACAAGTTAAATCAGGTGTTACACCGTAGTAACCTTGTCCACAGTTATAAGCAACACGGAATCCTGTCATTACTTCATCAAAAATAAGCAGTGCACCGTTTTGTTCTGTTACTTCACGAAGTCCCTCTAAAAATCCTGGTTGCGGAGGAACAACACCCATATTCCCTGCCACTGGTTCTACAATTACACAAGCAATATCATCACCGAATTGTTCAAAAGCGTATTTCACACTTTCTAAATCATTATAAGCTACTGTAATCGTATTTTTCGCTACACCTTCTGGTACGCCAGGGCTATCTGGTAAACCTAGAGTCGCCACACCAGAACCAGCTTTAATTAATAACGAATCACCATGACCGTGGTAACAACCGATGAATTTCAAGATTTTATTACGGCCTGTATAACCACGAGCTAAACGTAGTGCACTCATTGTCGCTTCTGTTCCAGAGTTGACCATGCGGACAATTTCAATCGATGGTACACGCTCAATAACAAGTTTCGCTAATTTATTTTCGATTTCTGTCGGTGCACCGAAGCTTGTACCTCTTTCAGCAACAGATTTTAACGCTTCAACAACACGATCATTTGCATGACCATGAATTAAAGGCCCCCATGATAATACGTAGTCGATGTATTCATTTCCATCAATATCATATACTTTAGAGCCTTTACCACGCTCCATAAACAACGGATTCATCCCAACAGACTTAAAGGCACGAACTGGGCTATTTACGCCACCAGGCATTAAGTCTTGCGCCTCTTCAAACGCTGCAATTGACTTATCAAACTTTTTCATTATTTAGCTCCTCCTTCTTGCAACCATTTTGCTGCATCTTTCGCATGATACGTAATAATTAAGTCTGCTCCTGCACGTTTCATGCTAATTAATTTTTCAAGCACAACTTCTTTTTCATTAATCCAACCATTTTGCGCTGCCGCTTTAATCATTGAATATTCACCACTTACGTTGTAAGCAACGATTGGTAAATTAAAGTTATTTTTCACATCACGAATGATATCTAAGTAAGAAAGAGCTGGCTTTACAATTAAGAAATCAGCCCCTTCCATTACATCTGATTCCGCTTCACGGAATGCTTCCATACGGTTCGCTGGGTCCATTTGATATGTTTTACGGTCACCAAATTGCGGCGCACCGTGCGCAGCATCACGGAATGGCCCATAAAATGCTGATGAATATTTCACAGCGTACGACATAACTGGCACGTGTCCAAAACCATTTTCATCTAATGCATGGCGAATTGCTGTTACGAAGCCGTCCATCATGTTTGATGGCGCAATAATGTCCGCTCCTGCCTTCGCTTGACTTACAGCTGTTTTCGCAAGAACTGCAAGGGACTCGTCATTTAAAATAATACCATCTTCAATTACACCGCAATGACCATGACTTGTAAATTGACATAAACATGTATCCGCAACTACTACTAGCTCGGGGAAATCGCCTTTAATTTGTTGAATAGCACGTTGTACAATTCCATGATCACAATATGCTGATGATCCAACTTCATCCTTTTCAGCAGGTAAACCAAATACAATAACAGAACGAATACCTAAATCAACAACTTCTTGCATTTCAGTTTGCAATAAATCTAAAGACATTTGATATACGCCTGGCATAGAAGGAACTTCATTACGAACATTTTCACCTTCTAATACAAAAATAGGGTAAATAAAATCTTCCGTATGTAAAAACGTTTCACGCACAAGTGCACGCATACTACCGCTTTGTCTTAAACGACGATGACGATTAAATTGTAAAGAGTTCATAGATTTCTATCCCCATTCTTTCATTTTATAGATTCACAAACACATTGTAGTAATGCTTCTACAGTGTACTCTTTCGGCACAATAACAGACGGAAAATAACGACTTGCCTCTTTTTCCGTAATAGGTCCTATACAAGCAATTGTACATTTTTTTGTCCATTCTCTCCAGTTTGTACCCTCAAGTAAACGAACAAAACTAGTAACAGTTGAAGGGCTCGTAAATGTAATAATGTCTATTTTCCCTAACTTCAACGCTGCTATAAGCTCTTGCTTTTTTTCTACATTCACTTTCGTACCATATACGATTAACTCATCTAGAGAAACACCAATTTCCCGAAGTTTAACTGGTATTACATCTCTTGCTAAATTCCCTTTCGGAAATAAAATATGTTCGTTTCCACTTAATTCTTTTAGAAACTCTTCTGCAAATGCTTCTGCAACAAATGAAGTTGGAACAAAATGAACTTGATAGCCCCTTTTTTCTAACTCTAATTTTGTTTTCACACCTACCGCAGCGATTTTAATGGTTAGCGGTAGTTTCTTGTTCAAACTATCTAGAAAAAAAGCTACACCATTTCTGCTCGTAAAAATAACCCAGTCATACGAATGTAGCTGCCCTTCAATATGTTGAATTTGCCTATGAGACATACCTTCCATATGCAAAAGCGGAATTTCCAATGGAATTCCGCTCTTTTCTTTCACTGCTACACTCATTTGTTTCGCTTGATGCTGGGCACGTGTAATCAATACCGTTTTTCCAGCGAGAGCGTTCATATTTATTGTTGCTCCTTATTTGCAGCAAGAATGAGTTCTTTGGCGCCTTGTTTAATTAAACGGCCCGCGGCTTCTAATCCTACTTCCTCAGGATTAGTACCTACTACTGTCTCTTTTAATAAAACAGAGCCATCCATAGAGCCAACAAGAGCTGTTAATTCGATTGTATCGTTTTCTTTAAGGGTTGCATATCCAGCGATTGGAACTTGACATCCACCTTCAAGTTTATGAAGAAATACTCGCTCCGCTGCCACTGTTCTTTCTGTTATCGCATCATTAATATGCGATAACAACTGCAATAAATCCTTATCATCCTCACGACATTCAATCGCTAATGCACCTTGTCCTACAGCAGGTACACATAACGTTTCATCTAAATGTTCTGTAATAACTTCATCATCCCAGCCCATTCTTTGTAATCCAGCTGTCGCTAAAATAATCGCATCGTAATCCTCTTCTTTTAATTTACGTAAACGTGTATCGATATTTCCGCGAATCCACTTCACTTGTAAATCTGGTCTCGCAGCGAGTAGTTGTGCACTACGTCTTAAACTACTCGTACCTAAAATAGCACCTTCCGCTAACTCTTTAAACGATGCTCCATTTTTTGAGATAAAAGCATCACGAGGGTCAACACGCTTTGGTGTACAGCCAATCATTAACCCTTCTGGAAGTACGGCTGGCATATCTTTCATACTATGTACAGCCATATCGATTTCTTTCGTAAGTAACGCATGCTCAATTTCTTTAACGAACAAACCTTTTCCGCCTACTTTTGAAAGAGTAACATCTAAAATCACATCACCTTTAGTGACAATTTCTTTCACTTCAAATTCATATGGTAAACCAAGTGCTTTTAACTGATCAATAAACCAGTTTGTTTGTGTTAATGCTAGCTTACTCTTTCGTGACCCTACAATAATTTTGCGCATAATTCTCTCTCCTCATTATAAATACCAAAAGTGGAAATTAGATAAACTACTTAATAAAAAAATGTTAACTAGCATTACGAGAAAGGCCCCTACATTCCACAGTACAATTTTCTTCCCTTGCAACACATCTGCCGCTCTTAAATACAAGCCCGCACAATATACAAATAGAACGACAAACGAACCAATTACTTTCGTATCATACCAATGAAAATTATCCAATTTTGTATATCCCCATATGCACCCTAATAAAATTGCTAGTAAGAAAAATGGAACAGAAAATAAATTTAATCCGTAAGACGTAGATTCAAGCTTCGGTAAATTCCCTAACCTTCTTAATCTCGCATTCCACTTTTTCTTTTTTAATAGGCGATATTGCAGTAAATACATAATAGAAAAAATAAACGATACCGTAAACGTTGCATAAGAAATAATCGCCATTCCAACATGCACGTATACAAGTTCCGAAACTAATTGCTCTGCAAGTACTGGCGACATCTTTCCGAGCGGTGTAAAAATAGAAAAAGCGCTTACGCCAAATGCAACAACATTTGTAAAGAAGACTAAAAAGTCAACGCGCATAAATCGATTTATGACTAACGACATCGTAATCAATAACCAAACATAAAAATAAATCCCTGATAATAAAGTTAAAATGGGGTTCGTTTCTGAATCTGTCGCCCTAAGCAACATAAAAATAGACTGCAATACCCATACAATCGAAAGTAACCAAAAAGCAAATCGGTTCGCCTTTCGGTTACTTTGGAAATAATCTATAAAATATAAACTAATGCTACAAGCATATAAAATAATTGCAATATGATAAATAATACTGTTATTTAAAAAACTCATCCGATCATCCTTCCAAATTATAAAGATGGAACGGATGGTGTCCACACTCTTTTATGTTCTACTTCTTCCGCACGACTCTCTACTTCTTCCGTTTCTAAATCGAAAATCTTCGCAAATAACGCTAATTTTTCGCTCGCTCCCTCTTCAGCAGCTATTTCTTTCGCTACTAAAATTGGGTCTTTTAATAATTGATTAATAATACTTTTCGTATGCTTACTAATGACTTTTTTCTCACGATCACTAAGGTTTGGTATTTTTCGCTCTAGGCTTACCATCGTTTCACTTTGGATTGCAAGTGCCTTATCACGAAGAGCTGATATTAATGGAACAACACCAAGTGTACTTAACCACGTTTTAAATAGAACAATTTCCTCTTCAATCATAAATTGAATTTTCTCCGCTTCTTTCAAACGCTCAGCACGATTTGCTTCCACTACTCCTTGCAGATCATCAATGTCATATAAAAAAGAACCTTCTAACTCATCAATCGCTGGATCAATATCACGTGGTACTGCAATATCAACCATAAATAAAGGACGACCAGAGCGCATTTTCTCCACCTTTGTCATCATCTCTTTCGTAATGACATACTCAGATGCACCAGTTGAACTAATTAAAATATCTGCTTCTAATAATGCACATTGTAATTCGCTTAACGATTTTGCATGTCCCATATATTTCTCAGCCATTACTTCTGCTTTCGAAAGCGTCCTATTCATAACCGTTACTTTACGAGCACCACTTCCATATAAGTTTTGCAGTGCAAGTTCGCCCATTTTACCAGCACCAAGAATAAGCACATGACAATTTGTTAACTCGCCAAATATTTTCTTTCCAAGCTCAACAGCAGCATAACTAACAGACATTGCACTTTCCCCGATTGTTGTTTCTGAGTGGGCACGTTTTGCTAATGTAATGACTTGCTTAAACAATTCATTAAAAATTGTGCCTGTTGCTTTAACTTGTTGCGCTTCTAAAAAGCTATCTTTTATTTGACCTAAAATCTGCGTTTCTCCGACTATCATCGAATCTAAACCGCACGTTACGCGGAATAAATGATCTATTGCACCATCTTGTTCAAAAATAGTTAAATATGGCGCGACTTCTTCTATTTCAAGCTGAAACCAATCAGCTAAAAACTTCTTAATATAATACCGTCCCGTGTGTAATTGATCGACAACAGCATAAATCTCAGTGCGATTACAAGTTGATACAATGACATTCTCTAACACGCTCTTTTGATTTTGTAATGTAGTCATCGCTCGCTCTAGCTCTGCTGCCTGAAATGTGAGTTTCTCACGAAATTCTACAGGGGCTGTTCGATAATTTACACTAACAACAAGAATATGCACGCAGCATGTCCCCCTTCACCCGTTTTATCACTTTATCTACTATCATAATACAACTTTCCTCTTATGAATCTGACAATCGTGTGAACAACCGATTATTTTTTAATTATTCTCCGTATGTAATAAAGGAGATTCAGTAAACTAATAAAAAATCTTCTACTTTATAATGATTATAAATTAATAACTCTATTTGTACGTTACCAAAAAAAGTCCTCATAATCAAGTGATGGAAACTATTCCATATAAATTATAACATCATCTTTCCTATCTTCTTTCATCATGAAGGAAAATATGTATGATTGTTCCAAAATGTAGCAAACACTTTCTCAATACAATGTATTTGACATTTTATTTATTTTTCGTTATATTGATTTTACAAAATTAAATTGCGCACAACTTAATTAGAAAGGAGTTATGTATGACAGAGGACTCTTTGCATCTAGATAACCAACTTTGTTTTTCTATTTATGCCTGTTCTAGAGAGGTTACTCGTTTTTATCGACCTTATTTAGAAGAGATGGGTATTACGTATCCCCAGTACATTACTTTACTCGTACTATGGGAGCAAGATGGACTAACAGTAAAAGAAATTGGAGAACGTCTATTTTTAGATTCCGGTACGTTAACACCTATGTTAAAACGAATGGAATCATTAAAACTTGTAAAACGTGTTCGTTCCAAAGAAGACGAGCGAAAAGTTTGTATTGAATTAACAGAACAAGGCAAAGATTTAAAGGAAAAGGCTTGCTCATTACCGACAACGATGGCTACAAATTTAGGAATTACAGAGCACGAATATCGCTCTTTATTAATTGAGCTAAATAAACTAATTGAAACAATGAAAACAATTAATAATGGAAAAGGGGAATAAATATGGATAAATTATATACTGCTTCAGTAACAGCAACAGGTGGAAGAAATGGGAAAGTAGTTTCAGATGATGGCATATTAAATCTTGATGTAAAAATGCCGAAAGCACTAGGTGGTGCAGGCGGAGAAGCAACAAATCCAGAACAACTATTTGCAGCTGGTTATGCAGCTTGTTTTGATAGTGCATTACAACTTGTCATTCGTACAAAACGTATGAAAGTAGAAAGTACAGAAGTAACCGCTCACGTTTCTATCGGAAAAGATACAGACGGTGGTTTTGGCCTATCTGCCGTGCTTGATGTACATGTCGCTGGCGTTTCACATAGCGAAGCAAAAGAACTTGTAGAAGCGGCTCACGGTGTATGTCCTTACTCTAAAGCAACACGAGGTAATATTGAAGTTACATTAAACGTACGTTAACAGCTTATATAAAGAAAAAAACGCGCGACATTCGTCACGCGTTTTTTGTTTTTGTCATTTTATGAATTGCCTTCCACGCTTCTTCTTTTCCAAGTCCTGTTTCAGAAGAGAATAGAACGATTTCATCGCCAATTTCAACAGCAAGCGTTTCTTTTACAACTTTTAAATGCTTTTGCCATTTCCCTTTCGGGATTTTATCGGCTTTCGTCGCAATAATAATTGTTGGGATTTCATAATGCTTTAAGAAATCATACATCATCACGTCATCACTTGTTGGTTGGTGACGTAAATCAACTACTAATACAGCTGCGTCTAATTGCTTACGCGTTGTAAAGTACGTTTCAATCATTTTCCCCCATGCCGCGCGCTCCGATTTAGACACTTTCGCATATCCATAACCTGGAACGTCAACAAAATGCATCATCTCATTGATTAAGAAAAAGTTCAGTGTTTGCGTTTTTCCTGGTTTAGAAGAAATACGCACTAACTTTTTACGATTTAAAATTTTATTAATAAAGGAAGACTTCCCGACATTTGAACGACCTGCTAATGCAATTTCTGGTAAATCACTGTCTGGATATTGTTCTGGTTTAACAGCACTAATTACAATATCTGCTTTTGTTACTTTCATTGTTTCACTCCTACTAATGCGTGCTCCAATACTTCATCTAAATGAGATGCAAGCACAAACGTAAGGTTTTCTTTTACGCTCTCTGGAATATCATCTAAATCTTTCTCGTTTTCTGCTGGCAAAATAATTTTTGTTAAGCCTGCGCGGTGAGCACTTAATGTTTTTTCTTTTAAGCCACCAATTGGTAATACACGACCACGAAGTGTAATTTCACCTGTCATACCTACTTCTTTACTTACAGGAATACCTGTTAGTGCAGAAATAAGTGCCGTTGCCATCGTAATACCTGCTGACGGTCCATCTTTTGGAACTGCTCCTTCTGGAACATGAATATGAATATCATTTTTCTCATGGAAATTCGGGTCAATCTGAAGCTCTTCTGCACGAGAGCGTATATAACTAAACGCAGCTTGTGCTGATTCTTTCATAACATCCCCAAGTTTCCCCGTTAAAATTAGTTTCCCTTTTCCTGGCGCTACAGAAACTTCAATTGCAAGTGTATCGCCGCCTGCTGCTGTGTAAGCTAGACCTGTTGCCATACCAACTTGGTCTGTTTTTTCAGCTTGCCCATAACGGAATATGTGTTTACCAAGTAAATCAACAATCTTTTTCTCTGTCACAACGATACGTTTACGTTCTGCTGTAACGATAATTTTCGCTACTTTACGGCAAACTTTTGCAATTTGACGTTCTAGCGTACGAACACCAGCCTCACGTGTATAATAACGAATAATTTCAAGAAGCGCTTCATCACGCACTTGTAAATTACCTTTTCGTAAGCCATGCTCTTTTAATTGTTTCGGCAATAAATGCTCACGAGCAATGTGTACTTTTTCAAGTTCTGTATAGCCAGCAATCGAAATGATTTCCATACGGTCAAGTAATGGACCTGGAATACTTGAAAGTGTATTAGCGGTTGCTACAAACATAACTTTCGATAGATCATATGGTTCTTCAATGTAATGATCACTGAAGTTATGGTTTTGTTCTGGATCTAATACTTCAAGTAATGCCGCTGATGGATCTCCACGGAAATCGTTAGACATTTTATCAATCTCATCTAATAAGAAGACTGGATTAACTGTTTTCGCCTTTTTCATACCTTGAATAATGCGTCCTGGCATTGCTCCAACATATGTACGGCGGTGACCACGAATTTCAGATTCATCACGCACACCACCAAGAGATACACGGACAAAGTTACGATTCAATGATGTTGCAATTGAACGCGCTAACGAAGTTTTGCCGACCCCAGGAGGGCCTACTAAACAAAGGATAGGTCCTTTTAATGAATTCGTTAACTTCTGTACAGCTAAATATTCAAGTACACGCTCTTTCACTTTTTCAAGACCGTAATGATCGTTATTTAAAATCTCTTCCGAATGAGCAAGATCAATTATATCTTCTGTTGCCTCTGTCCACGGAAGCGCTAATAACCAATCAATATAATTGCGAATAACACCACTCTCCGCAGAACTTGCTGGTAACTTTTCATAACGATCTAATTCTTTCAGCGCAGCCTTCATTGTTTCTTCAGGCATTCCTGACTGTTCAATTTTTTCACGAAGTTCTTCTACTTCTCCGCCCTTACCTTCTTTGTCGCCAAGTTCAGTTTGAATCGCCTTCATTTGCTCACGTAAGAAATATTCTTTTTGCGTGCGCTCCATTGAACGTTTCACTTTTTGCCCAATCTTCTTTTCTAGGCTAAGTAACTCTTGTTCATCTTGAATAATTGAAATAAGTGTATGTAATCGTTCTTTTACAGATACAATCTCTAGAATCTCTTGTTTCTGCTTCGTTTTAATCGGCAAGTGAGAAGCAATTAGATCAGCTAATCTCCCTGGTTCTTCTACATCAGCTACCGTTGCAAATGTTTCATTTGAAACTTTTTTCGAAACTTTAATATATTGTTCGAAATGCTCCAGTAACGTACGCATAAGAGCTTTCTCTTCTAAATCATCTTCTACTTCTTCAGTTACCGTTTTAATAGACACTTGTACTATATTTTCTTCTTCGATAAACTCTATTACTTCTGCTCTATGTAAACCTTCCACAAGGACACGAAGCGTACCGTTCGGCAATTTTAACATTTGCTTGACTTTCGCCACTGTACCTACACTATATATGTCATCTTCTTTCGGATCATCGATATTCATTTCTTTTTGCATTGCTAAAAAGATGATATTTTCATCCATTGCCGCCTGCTCTAGTGCTTGTATCGATTTATCACGTCCTACATCAAGATGCAAAACCATCGTTGGATATACGAGAACGCCTCTTAATGGTAGGAGGGGCACGATTCTTTCGTTCGTATTCATACTAGACATAGCACCTCCATAATAAATTAAACTCCTGTTCAACTATTTTATATTACAATACACCTAGATGCAATTGCTGAGATTCCTCGCAATTGTAAATAGCTTGTTTTTCTACCTCACGAAAAGAAAAAAGACTCCGATTAAGCATACAAACTTAAACGAAGTCTGGCAAATTTTATTATTGTTTATTTTTACATAGATTGTGCATCTGTTTCGTCTACGTTAGTATGTACATCTAGCTCTCTATGCGTATTTTCTTGCATAAACGTTAGCTCAAATACTTCTTTTAACTTACGGACAGGAATAATTTCAATTCCCTTTATCGTATACAAAAATGGTTGCATATTTTCAGCAGGAATAATGACTTTCTTA
The DNA here is from genome assembly GCF_038006445.1 of Bacillus sp. FSL K6-1218. Classification (NCBI taxonomy): domain Bacteria; kingdom Bacillati; phylum Bacillota; class Bacilli; order Caryophanales; family Bacillaceae; genus Bacillus; species Bacillus sp. FSL K6-1218. The sequence goes on from NZ_JBBOVE010000001.1 coordinate 4,506,217, forward strand.
GCTCCCGCTTTTTTCGCAGCTTTTATTTTTGCATACACGCCACCAATAGGCTTTACTTCTCCGTGTATACTTATTTCACCTGTCATCGCTACTTCGTTATTTACATATGTGCGATGCACCGCAGAATATACACCTGTTGCCATAGCGATTCCTGCAGAAGGTCCATCAATTGGGATACCACCTGGAAAATTAATATGTATATCATATCCTTCTGGCAACACATCTAACGAACGAAGTACTGTTAATACATTATCAACAGAGCCTTTCGCCATACTTTTACGACGAATCGATTTCGTTTGACTACCAATGCTTTCTTCTTCTACAATTCCGGTAACATTTACCGATCCTTTATCTTTCGCCGGAATTGCTGTTACTTCAATTTCTAATAACGCACCTGTATTTGGTCCGTATACAGCAAGACCATTTACAAGACCAATCCTTGGAATCGGATAAATGTGCTTTTCGTATTTTGGTGTAAGCTGACTTGAGTGAACAACCCACTCTATATCTTCATCTTTAATGAAAGAACGTTCTTCATTTATCGCCATACCAGCAGAGATTTGTACGAGATTAATCGCTTCTCGTCCATTTCTTGCATACATCCCAATCATTTCAATACCATTTTCACCTATTTGCATTTCCACTTTTTCCGCAGCGTTTTTCGCTACTTTTTGAATTTCTTCTGTATCTAATTCACGGAAAAATACTTCTAAGCAACGCGACCGAATAGCAGGAGGAATTTCCTCTGGCGAACGTGTCGTTGCACCAACTAAGCGAAAGTCTGCCGGTAAGCCTTTTTGGAAAATATCATGTATATATGTTGGGATCATCGTATTTTCTTCACTATAGTACGCACTTTCTAAAAATACTTTTCGATCTTCTAACACCTTTAACATTTTGTTCATTTGAATCGGATGGAGCTCACCAATCTCATCAATAAACAAAATACCACCATGCGCATCTGTTACAGCACCTTTTTTCGGTTGCGGAATACCTGCTTGCCCCATCGCCCCAGCACCTTGATAAATCGGATCATGTACCGAACCAATTAAAGGGTCTGCGATACCACGTTCATCAAACCGAGCTGTTGTCGCATCAAGTTCAATAAATGTTGCATTCGTACGAAATGGAGATTTAGGATTTCGTTTCGCTTCTTCTAATACAAGACGTGCTGCCGCTGTTTTCCCAACACCTGGCGGGCCATATATGATTACATGTTGCGGATTCGGACCACAAAGAGCCGCTTTTAACGACTTAATCCCGTCCTCTTGCCCTACAATATCTAAAAAGGTTGTAGGACGCACCTTTTCTGCTAGCGGCTCTGTTAAAGAAATCTCACGCATTTTACGAAGCTGTTCTAATTCTTTTTTCGATTCTCGATCAATTGAAACTTTTTGTGTTCGTTGATTTCGAAGTAAATGCCAGAAATACAATCCGACAATTACACCAAAAACAAGTTGAACAACTAAAAATATATTTGTCCAGCTCATTATTTATTTCCTCCCGCAATATTTTATCTCTTAGTATTTCCGCGGAAGAACATAGCTAAACATAAAGAAAAACAGCAATTATAAAAATTGCTGTTTCCCTTTCGCATTATGCAGATGTTTTTGTATCAAGTACAGTACCGTCTTGTAACACCAATTTTGGCGGCTCATTATCAGCTACTGTTTCTTTTGTAAGAATACACTTCTCGATATCTTTACGAGATGGAAGTTCGAACATTACATCAAGCATTAAGCCTTCAATAATAGAACGAAGTCCACGGGCACCCGTTTTACGTTCAATTGCTTTTTTCGCAATTTCGATTAGTGCACCTTCTTCAAACTCTAACTCAACATCGTCAAGCTCCAATAGTTTTTGGAATTGCTTAACAAGTGCATTTTTCGGTTTCGTTAAAATATCAACAAGAGCATCTTCATCAAGTGGCTCTAGGTTCGCAATAACTGGAAGACGACCGATAAACTCTGGAATTAAACCAAATCTTAAAAGATCCTCTGGTAATACGTGAGATAAAACATGCTTCTCATTTACATCAGCATTTTTCTTCTCAGAACCAAATCCAATTACTTTTTCACCAAGGCGACGTTTAATAATTGGCTCAATGCCATCAAACGCTCCACCACAAATGAATAAGATGTTCGTTGTATCAATTTGAATGAACTCTTGGTGCGGATGCTTACGACCACCTTGAGGTGGAACGCTTGCTACAGTACCTTCTAAAATTTTCAGAAGTGCCTGCTGCACACCTTCACCAGATACATCACGTGTAATTGATGGATTTTCGGACTTACGTGCCACTTTATCAATCTCATCAATATAAATGATTCCTTTTTCCGCTTTCTCTACATCATAATCAGCTGCTTGAATTAATTTTAGTAAGATATTTTCTACATCTTCCCCAACATATCCAGCTTCTGTTAAAGATGTTGCGTCCGCGATTGCAAATGGAACATTTAAAATACGCGCTAACGTTTGTGCCAGTAATGTTTTACCACTACCTGTTGGCCCGATAAGTGCGATATTACTCTTCGCTAATTCTACATCATCAATTTTGCTGTTAGAATTAATGCGTTTGTAATGGTTATATACCGCTACCGCTAGTGCTTTTTTCGCGCTATCTTGCCCGATGACATACTCATCTAAGATTTCACGAATTTCTACCGGTTTCGGTACATCTTTGAATTCTACTTCTTCGTCCTTCGCAAGCTCCTCTTGTACAATTTCAGTACAAAGTTCGATACACTCGTCACAAATGTAAACACCTGGACCTGCCACTAACTTTCGAACTTGCGTTTGTGTTTTACCACAGAAAGAACATTTTAATTGCCCTTTTTCATCATTAAATTTAAACATATTTTCACACCCCTTACAAAGTGCTAACCTCTTGCCTTCGTATGTACACGATAAATGTATCGTATGTAAATACATATTATGTCACTACGTGGCGAGAAATACAAATAATATGACTAGTTATGTACAAATAAAAAAATTTTAAAACTTTTGAAATATGTATATTCGACTTGTAAAGGAACTTTTCCTTCTCCATCGAAAAGTTTTATAAATATATTTCTATATTTATAAAACAAGGCACGATTAAAATCGTGCCTTGTTATTTTATTATGCAGCGTTTTCTACTAAGAAGTCTACAGCTTTACGCACTTTAAGATCTTCAGCTAAAGCGTCTACACTTCCAAGAGCTTGCTTGATAGCGTCTACTGGCATACCATACATTTCAGCCATTTTTTCAACTTCTGAAGTTACTTCTTCTTCAGTAACTTCGATGTTTTCAGCTTCAATGATAGCTTCAAGAACAAGATTGATTCTTACACGTTTTTGTGCATCTTCTTTCATTTGCTCTTTTAATTTGTCAGCGTCAGTACCTGTGAATTGGTAGTAAAGCTCAAGGTTCATACCTTGTTGGCTTAAACGTTGCTCGAATTCACGAACCATACGATCTAACTCAGTGTTGATCATAGCTTCTGGAATTTCGATTTCAGCGTTAGCAGCAGCTAATTCTACTACTTCGTCACGTACTTTGTGCTCAGCTTCGTGCTTTTTGCCTTCTTCTAAGTTTGTGCGAAGTTTTGCTTTTAATTCATCAAGAGTTGCAACCGCTTCGTCTGCTTCTTTAGCGAACTCGTCGTTTAACTCAGGAAGTTCTTTTGTTTTGATTTCGTGAATTGTTACTTTGAATGTTGCTGGTTTGCCAGCTAATTCAGCAGCATGGTACTCTTCTGGGAATGATACTTCAACGTCTTTAGACTCACCAGATTTAAGACCGATTACTTGCTCTTCGAAACCTGGGATGAATGTACCAGAACCGATTGCTAGAGAGTAGTTTTCGCCTTTTCCGCCTTCAAATGCTTCGCCATCAACGAAACCTTCGAAGTCGATTACAGCTGTATCACCGTTTTCAACAGTTCCTTCTTCTTTAACAACTAGTTCAGCTTGACGCTCTTGTAAAGATTTTAATTCGTTCTCTACATCTTCGTCAGTTACAGTTGTTTCAACTTTCTCTACTGCTAAACCTTTGTACTCACCTAATTTAACTTCAGGTTTCACTGTAACTTTTGCAGTGAAGATAAGGTTAGCATTTTTTTCGAACTTCTCGATGTCGATTTCAGGATGATCAACTGGGAAGATACCAGCTTCTTCAATCGCTTCACCGTATGCTTTTGGTAAAATGATATCTAAAGCATCTTGGTATAAAGATTCAATACCAAAGCGTTGTTCGAATAATGGACGAGGCATTTTTCCTTTACGGAAACCTGGTACGTTAATTGTTTTTACTACTTTTTTGAACGCAGCGTCGATAGAGTTGTTTACTTCTTTAGCATCAACTTCGATTGTTAAAACGCCAACGTTACCTTCTAATTTTTCCCATTTTGTAGACATTTATTCTTTCCCTCCAACTATAATAATGTATGCACATACCTCTATAGATTAAAATCTTCATTATCTCTTTTTTGAAATAACAAATACACAAATAACCCTCTAGCAAAAGCTTTCAGATATAATGTTCCAATCTACTAATTGTCCAGAAGACAACTACGGTATATTTTGTTCGAGAATAATATGAAACATATTAAGTAAGAGAATTGCACTTCTCTTCTCTTACAAACAGGCAGATTTCTGCCTTTTGCAACCCTTACATTATAACATAGAATATGCTCGTTTCAAGAACTGAACGATTCTTTTTCATAATTATACGGGCAAATATCCTTCTCTTTCAACACGTAATAACCATTGATAGGCAATATGAAACTCTTCCAATTCGATATTATATGCTGCCATAAGCTCTTCTTCATCAATAGCCAATCCGAAACGCTTTCTTCCAATTCTCTCTAAAACAGCTGACCAAATCTCTTCTTTATCCATTAATAGAGCGAATGGGAAAACGCTAATTTGCAACTCTTTCCAATATGTAACCATCGCTTCAAATATATCGGGATAATTTTGCTCTAATCGGCTTGATAATTTATGTATAATGTTATTGGATTGCTCCTCATTATGACCTGTAAATGCTGGAATCACCTTAATCGTATTTCCAAACTTTTCTACCTCTATTTCTTCTTCCACCTGACTTTCTATCATTTTATACAAAATAGAAGTTTTCAAATAGGGGTGCTGCTCTTCGTCTATTAAAAATTTCTTTAAAACAGGTAATGCAAGATCTAAATCTTTTAACGAAAGTCGCTGAATCGCTCTTAGCTTCTGTCCAAAGTTTTCTCCAAAAATTTCATTAGTAAACTCATCCAATTCAAAGTTTGAATCCACTAGCGATGCGTCTCCCTCATTTAGCATACCTTCTGCAAATAAAGCAAGCTGCGCTAATTTTTCCTTTTGATCAGGCATTATATCTTTCGTTTGTAAAACCTTTTCAACAGTTTCAATAACACCTTCATAATCATTTGTTTGAACTAAAATAGTTACGTACGTTTCAAGAATATCACCAAATAAGACAACTCCTATTTTAAGCAACTGTTCACATTTTTCTTTCGCTTCTTCCATACGTTTTAATTCGAGTAAACAAATAACTGAAGCTAATTCCGTTTGTTCCGTTTCCGCATTATACTGACGTAATATTTCAAAACAACGCAATGCATCTTCGAATTCCCGCTCTTTCAGCGCTAAAAACCCTTCATCAATATAGCGCTCTGATAGTTGTGGAAACAATACGACCGTATTTTCTTTTTTATCCATACGTCCGCCTCTTTTTCTTGATTTTAATTATGTTCAAAGTAAATATATCAAATGCGTAATGAGAACACAACATCCCTAAACCATTTGTTTGAAATATAAAAATATTTAATTTTTACATTCCGATACGAGTAAATCTCTACTAAAAATTAAAATTGTACAAATAAAAATCCCCAGCAACAAGCGCAGAGGATTCATCATTAATGGAAAGCTTTTATAATTGTGGGGTATATTACAAGGGTAATAATTTGGAGAACAATAATTGCCATAACAATCATGCTAAAATAGAAGATTGGTTTACTTCGCTTCATTAAAAACATAATAATAAGCATCGTACAAGCAAACAAACTTAAGAAGAACAAACTTGTTGTCGAACTAAGTATACCACTTGGGACAAAGAACAATAACACTACACTACAAGTACCTATAATTCCAAATAACCATTCCATTCATTCACTCATTCCCTTTCCCTCTCATAGCTGTTTTCTCTAAGCAATCAAATGTTTCACAACATCAACTACATACGTTAATTTCTCATACGCTACAAATCCAAAAGCAACCGTTAAGCCCGTTACAACTAATCCTTTCATCATTTCTTCCTCCTCGTTTTATCGTTGTTATCTTCATTATAAAAGATTAGCAATTTCTTACCATCGAACTACCTTACAGTTACCTTACAGAATTGTAAGATTTCAAAAAGGGATTGAAAAACACCTCATATCGCTCGAGGTGCTTTCACGAAATTTCTCTATAATCACTTGCAAAATTAGCTTTTTTCTCTTGGTTACTTTTCGGCGAATCGACTCTTAGACTAATAGATTTACTAAATAATTTAGGATCAAAATAATTATGCGTTACTTTTCTTAACTTACCTTCAGATATTTTCGTATTACAAGAAAACAAAAAATGAAAATCATGTTAATATATTTTTGTACAATTAAGAATTTAATTTACAAGGGGGATTATATATGTTCAAAAAAGTAGCTGCTGATGTTTTAGGGTTAAGCGATGTAGGTTCTGTCATTACACCGAAAGATTACGATAAAGTTGACGCTGATGATTACGTGATGCACGAAGATGGAGAGAAAATTTATTTTCTAATTAAATCCAAATCAGATGAATATTGCTTCACAAACAAAGGATTACTCCACCTAGATGGTACAAGCGCAACAAGTAAAAAACGCACACTGCGCCGCTATAGCTATAGTAAATATCAAATTAAAAACGTAGCACTTGAAACTGCAGGAACGATTGATTTAGATATAGAAATTAAGTTTCAAATGGGAGATGAGCATTACTCAATTGATGTTCATAAAAAACATATTGAAGAATTAAAAGATTTATATAAGGCTTTACTTAAAATTGAAGAAATTTCATACGACAACGACATTACATTACAATATGCACATAAAAGTTTAGATATGGCATCTAATGCTTTCAGCCGTATTTCAAACGCACAAGTAAACTTAGCAGAGCAATTTAAAGAGATGAACGAGATCGCCTTTAACTGGCTTGTTGATACGAAGAAACAATACAATGTGAAAGATTATGGTTTTGTATTTGAGAAGTTTATTAATAACTAATTTAAAACAAAAAACCTTGTTATCAAAAGATAACAAGGTTTTTTTAGCGTCCCAGGAAAGATTCGAACTCCCGCTCCGCCCATTCCATACTATTTTATATATTTTGATCGCAGTCTTAATATATCTTCTCCTTCGCGAATGCCTGCCGATCCCTTCCTCACATTTTTTACGACAGTCCAATTCGGGTTAGTTTCATCACCGATGTTCTGTACTGTAAAGTTGCCGTCACCATATTTCCGTTGACCTTCTGCCAATTTCTCCGTTAAATCATTCTCTTTTGTTCTCGCCATCTTTGCGCCATCTCCCTTTTTATACAACCTTCTTAAACTGTCCAACTAATCACACGTCCAGTCAATTGGAGATCTTCGTTTTCCGCTTCTATTAATTGTAACACACTATCAGGGATAAGTTCCGATAACTGCTGCTGAATCGTACTAGAATGGTAAAGAGTTTTATAATATTGTAAGTAAACAATTAAGAGAATCTGGATATGGATTTGAGTTCCATCATAAACCTATTGATTCTTTAAATTAAATGAGAGGAATAGGGCGCATAAATGGCGCTCTTTTTATTTAAGAAAAAGAAGTACATATGCAACTGCTTAATATCAAAGGAAAGGTCGCAAATATCAAGAATGAACTACACCTATAACCCAAACATCAAATTTTAGACAAACAAAAAACCTTGTTATCAAAAGATAACAAGGTTTTTTTAGCGTCCCAGGAGAGATTCGAACTCCCGACCGTACGCTTAGAAGGCGTATGCTCTATCCGGCTGAGCTACTGGGACATGGAGCGGGTGAAGAGAATCGAACTCTCGACCAGAGCTTGGAAGGCTCTTGTTTTACCACTAAACTACACCCGCATATGTTATTTTCTTTTCTTCGTTAGCGCCGTTGCCCTATCGACAATATTTATTATATGTATAACCATACATAAAGTCAACACCTTTTTTAAAAGAGGATAAATTTTATTATCCTCTTTTAAAAACTGCTTGTTCAACTAGTTGTCCTTCTAATGTTTCAAAACGAACTTCCATTTGATTTTCATCCATTTCTAATAAAGCAAATGTCTTTTCTACACGCTGACGTGGTAATAAAATACTGCCTGGATTAATAAATAAAACGCCGTCGATTAATTCCGCACCTAATATGTGAGAATGTCCGAAGCATGCAACTTGCGCTCCCACTTCTTCAGCGTGGTACGCTAGCGTTTGTAATGTCATTTTCACATTATGGCGATGTCCATGCACAACTAAGAAGCGAATTCCATTTACATCAGTTACAATTTCATCTTGAAAGTTAGCATAATCACAGTTTCCTTTTACAACATGGAAACCTTGCAGTTCTTCATGAGCAGGCGTTAGCTCTGAATCACCGCAATGAATCATGATATCTACTTTCCCTTCATATTTCTCTTTCAACTGCTGTAATTCCTTCACAGAGCTATGACTATCGCTTACGATTAAAGCTTTCATCACACTCTCTCCCTTACTCTCCTAAAAACCATTCCGGGATTTTTTCTTCTAACTTACGAAGAGCACGACCACGGTGGCTAATAGCATTTTTCTCATCTGAACTTAATTCCGCCATTGCTTTTTTATATTCTTCCACATAAAAGATTGGATCGTATCCAAAACCATTTTCTCCGCGGCGTTGTTCTAAAATAAATCCTTCACATGTCCCATTTACAATGACAGGCTTTTTATCACCTTCAGGGAAAGCAACTGCTAATGCACAATAGAAACGAGCTTTACGCTTTTCAAAGTCAATGCCATTTAATTCTTGTAACACTTTATCGATATTTGCTTGATCATTTTTCGGTTCACCAGCAAAACGCGCTGAATACACTCCTGGTTTTCCGTTTAAAGCATCTACAATAAGACCCGAATCATCCGCAATTACGATCGAATTCAACTGTCTACTTAGACTATCCGCTTTTAAGATCGCATTTTCTTCAAATGTTTCACCAGTTTCTTCGACTTCTTCAATATGAGGAAAATCGTGTAATGATTTCACTTCTAAATCAAATCGCTCAAATAACTCAGCAAACTCACGTACTTTACCCATATTTTTTGTCGCTACAACAACTTGTTTCATACTTTCCACCTCTACTCTATATGAGATACGATGTCGCCTAAAGCTTCTTTTTGCATATCAATCAGTTGGAAAATGCCTTGTTCCGCAGCATCAAGTAGTTCATTTAACTGCGCTCTACTAAACGTCGCTTCTTCTCCAGTTCCTTGCACTTCAACAAATTGGCCTTTTCCAGTCATAATTACGTTCATATCAACGTCTGCTTTAGAATCTTCTGCATAGTTTAAATCTAAAACAACACCTTGCTCTTCAACAATCCCTACTGACGTTGCTGCTAAATAATCTTTTACTGGAATTTTAGATACTTTTTCTGCTTGTAATAACTTCTCAAAAGCTAGTACCATCGCTACATATGCACCTGTAATAGACGCTGTTCTCGTTCCACCATCTGCTTGGATAACATCACAGTCAATCCAAACTGTTCTCTCGCCAAGCGCTTCTAAATCAACTACCGCACGTAATGCTCGTCCAATTAGACGCTGAATTTCCATTGTACGTCCTGTTACTTTCCCTTTGCTTGACTCTCTAATTGTACGTTGTTCTGTTGCACGCGGAATCATCGCGTATTCAGCTGTTACCCAGCCCTTTCCTTCTCCACGCATAAACGGTGGTACACGCTCTTCAATTGTCGCTGAACAAATCACCTTTGTATCCCCAACTTCAATTAATACAGATCCCTCTGGATGTTTTAAATAATTCGTATGAATATGTATATGGCGTAATTCTGTTTTCTCTCTACCATCTACTCGCATAAAAATAACCTCCTCTTAATTACTACTCGTTAGTATAGCCAAATTTAAATGTATGATATGTATACAATAAAAGAAGGAGAACCCAAAAAGCAATTCTCCTTTCTTACTTAAGTATATCAAATTATTCAAGATTAAAAACTACCTGTATTCACGTTTTCTGGACGATCTACAGGTTTTATCAACTTTCCGCCCTTTTCATCTATAAGATTTGCTTTTCCATTCACTTCAATAGAAACATTTTTCACACCTTTCTTTTCTGTTAAAGATAAAACTAACGACTTCAATACGTAATTTGAAATCATATTTTTATCTGGGTTTACAAATATATTTTCATTAAAGTTTAATGTAAGATTTCCGTCTTGTAATTTCGGATTCGTAATAAGCTTAACGCCTGGATTAAAATCATTCAGGAGCGATTGATGAATCGGACCTTTTACAAGCTCATCTATAATTGCTGCATAATCATTTTCTTTTCCTTCTGCAACACGGCGCGTTACTGGTACGTAATATTGCTGTTTATTATTATTTTGCGCCATAAAATACAGTGTGACTGGTTTTGTATTTGTTACATCTGCTACTTGTTCATCATCGAAGTTAATACCATTTGCACGGCTCACTCCTTCACCAAGCGGTGTACCACCAACAGGCATCTTTGCCAATTTCTCACCATTTATTTGGAACTGCACTTGTTTTATCTCTGTAAATTGCGTCAACGTCCACGCTATAGATTCAACGATTTGACGCTCTTCTTCTTTCGCATAGTTTTTCATTTCTTTAGAGAAATCAATAACTGCCGTCCCGTCCTTTTTCAAATCTAAGGTCATCGTTGTATTCGCCGGAATGACTGCACGAAACCCATTCGGTAATAAATTCGTTACTGGTCCATCTTTCACAAGGTATTCTAACGTTTGCTTCACAGTCTCATTTGCTTTCGGAGTAGGTATAGCTAACGTTTGTGGTACAACATAACCATTTTTATCCACAAGGTATAGTTCTCTATTTACCATTTGCCCTTGCTTATCTTTTTTAGCTACTTCTTTCTTCCCACCCTCTGTATACGTAACTTGTTTTGGCGGATCAATTTGTTCAGTTGCTTTCTCCTGATTTATAAAGCCACACCCTGTTAGTAAAACAGCGCTCACAGTAGCACCAACAACCCATTTAAAAGTGGATTTAGGCATGCCATTCCCCCCTAAAATCTAAGTTTGTACTATTATGTATACGAGCCGTTTCACATTTTAGAACAAGCTGTGCCTCTTATATAGCGAAACTTTAATCAGTGGGAGTTTTGTTCATCCCCCACATAACTTCTTTTCTTCCGCTGAATTTTGAGGTGGGGGGTCTTACTGCCTGGAAAATAGCGGGATAAACAAAAACTCCTGATTTCTCAGGAGCTTACTTATATGAATTCTACTATTATTCTTTTTCTAAATGAATATGCTTCACATTTTCAATCGGTTGACCGAACCATTTTGATGCAATTTCTTTAAACAAGCCTATTTTTCCTGTTGTTAAGAAGAGATGATCGCTTTGTTCTTCTCCTTCATTCAACATTTTACTATGATATAAGATTGTACTTACTTCACGTGCTGTTTCATCACCAGAACTAATTAGTTGTACTTTATCTCCCATTACTTTTTTAATAACAGGTCCTAAAATCGGATAATGTGTACACCCTAATATAAGTGTATCAATATCGGTACTTTTCAGTGGTTGCAGCGTTTCTCTTACAACTTCGTACGCCATTTCACTTTCGAAATTCCCACTCTCTACAAGTTCAACGAAAGGTGGACAAGCTAAACTTTCTACCATAACACGGTTATTAATAGACTTTAACGCCTCTTCGTATGCACCACTTTTCACAGTTCCAATCGTTCCAATAATCCCAACATGATACGTGTTTGTCACTTTTAAAGCTGTACGTGATCCTGGGTGAATAACTCCTACTACTGGAATTGGTAATTGTTTTTGCATCTCTTCTAATACAACTGCAGTTGCTGTATTACACGCAATAACTAACATTTTAATATTTAAATCTAGTAAATGCTCCGTCATTTCCCACGTAAATTGACGCACTTCTTCTCGAGAACGTGGACCATAAGGACAACGTGCTGTATCTCCTAAATATATGATACGCTCTTTCGGCAACTGACGAATTAATTCCTTCGCTACTGTTAAACCGCCAACTCCTGAATCGATAACACCGATTGCTCTATTCAACTTCATCACCCGTTTTCTCATTCATCATCTTTTATGTTTATCATTATATTTTACACACTTTAAGTTCGCTCACTTCAAATGCTTCTGTATGAAAATTTTCATTTGCCCATGTATAGACTAGGACCTTTTTTATTTTGCTCCTTTTTTTCGTAATTTGCAAGACAGAAAAATAACCGACCTTCTATAAGAAAGTCGGTTTCTTCTATATAAAGTGCATATTCATTGCTCCATCTTTTTTTGAAAAGAAGACATTCCCATTAATAAGAAGAAATGAACAGAAATTAAAATGACGATAATTTATTTACAACCCTTTTTATAGCCTTACCTATTTCCACGCTAGACTGTGGATTTTGTCCTGTAATTAAATGACCATCTACTACTACATGCGGCGTAAAATTGGGGGCTACATAAAACAAAGCTCCTTCTTCTTTCAACTTACTTTCTAGCAAAAACGGAACGCGCTTTTCTAAATGTACAGCTCTTTCTTCATCGTTTGTATAACCTGTTATACGCTTACCCGCAACAAAAAACGAGCCATCCTGATTTTTCACACCGACTAAGGAGCTTACTCCGTGACAAACAGCCGCTACAATCCGGTTATTGTTATACATATTCTCAATCAAATTTACTACATATGGATTACCTGAAAAATCTACAATCGCCCCGTGCCCACCACCAAATAAAACCGCATCATAATCCGAAAAATGAACATTTGAAATCGGCCTCGTATTTTGCAATAAAGAAGCTACATGCTTGAATTCGCGAGGTATACCATTCGGAATAGACACTCTATCTATAGGTACTCTCCCACCTTTTATTGACACAATATCAACATCAAACTTAGCCTTTTTAAATACATGATAAGGAGCTGCGAGCTCTTCCAGCCACAAACCAGTCGGGTGTCCATTCATATCATGAGCACTTGTTGAAACTAACAGTATCCTTTTCAACATATCCCCTCCTTATTACCTATTTATGTATGGAGTGTTCTTATCATTCATATAGCAAGTGAAGCAAACAAAAAATAGCCGACTCTTTATATAAAAGTCGGCTGCTTTCTTATAGTTCGAGCTCTCCCATGCGAAGAAGCTCAACAACTGCTTGTGAACGTCCTTTAACCCCTAGCTTTTGCATTGCGTTTGAGATGTGGTTACGAACTGTCTTTTCACTTATAAAAAGTTCACCTGCAATTTCCTTCGTTGTTTTATCTTGAACCAGTAATTCAAATACTTCTCTTTCTCTCTTTGTGAGTAAAGGTTTAGATTGATACGCTTTTTCCTTCAACTGGTATAACCCTCCTTGCTTAAGCCAGAGCTGTGTATGTGTAAGTTGGGTGTTTATTTAGTCAAGATATTGTATGAACGAAATGTGCAGGTGGTGAATAAAAATGGGCTTTATTTCCCATGTTATTTTAGACTTTTATACATTGCGTACACTCTTTTTATCCACTCACTTTCCAACGCGCCATATTTGTTCTAGCAATATACTTACAACCGTACCTACAAATAAACCATTACCGAATATATATTGCATAACAGACGGCAAGGATTGGAGTGCTCCAGACGGTAAAAACATAACGCCGCTTCCAAATAATACTGCCACTCCTAAAATCGTTACATTCCTTTCACTCATCGGCACTTGTTTTATATTATTAAATCCAATTCCAATTAATTGTACGAACGAAGCCATTAAAACAGCCGATGCGACAGCCGATGGTAAAGATGCTAAATAACGAATAATACTTGGAAAAAGAGACATTACGACTAGTAACGCACATGCCATTAAGAACGATCGTATATATTTTTGTTTTGTTAAGCGTATAAATCCTGCCGTTGCTGGTAACGGAACGACACCTACAGTTGAAAATACGGAGGAAATGATATGTGAAATCCCTCCAACCCACGTACCATCCTTCAACTGTTTTTGTTCAATAGTTGCTTTATGAATGGTAGCTTGATTAATCGCTATAATAGCTGCCACTGTATTTGAAACTAAAATACATACCATAACGAAACTGGATACTGCCATACCAGTATTCCATTTTGGAAGTCCCCAAGCAAATATTTGTGGAAGTTGCACAAAATGAGTTACTTGAGATGGAACCGTCACTTTTCCTGCAATGAGAAAAATAATCCACCCGCTAATTAATCCTATTAAAACTGCATAACTTTTGACAAAACCTTCTCCAAAATTAGACAGTATAATAACGAACAAAAATATACTAAACGCGATTATCGCTGTAAATCCATCGATTTGAGAAATAGTAGCTGTAATTCCTAGCATTCCTTTTAAAAATACACCACTTAATTGTAAACATAATAAAAGTAAAAACGTCCCTGTCACAACTGGCGTAAATAAAAATAAAATACGTCCTATAAAACCAGTTACTCCTAATCCTATTAAAATAACACCGGAGATTATCATTCCTAATTCTAAAATTTGCAGTGTACTATGCAGTTGATCCTGCCCGACAGTTGCATAAGCAAGTACTGTAAATACACCAACCCAAGATCCAGCTGGTCCATCCGCAATTGGCAATCTATGCCCGATCCATCCTTGTAAGAAAGAAGATATACCAACTACAAAAAACGTACGCTGCATTAAATAAAATATTTCTTCCGTCGTAAGATGAAATAATCCGCCAACGACAATTGGTAGTGCGATTGAATTTGCTAATAGAAATATAAACCATTGCAAAGTTCCCATAATATGATTTTGGTTATGTTGATTGTCCAAAATGCCCATCCCTTCTAGCTTTTCTATAAAAAATATATTGTAAGAATAAAAAAGAAGAGTTCTATATTCACCATTAGAACCCTCTCCAAGGTATTTAAACGATTCTTCTACACAAGATTATTTAATTCCACCTCATTTAAGCTTCCAACAACAATACTTCCTTTATACACGACTAAACTTTTTTCTGTTTGGCGTGCTACCGCTTCAGCAGTGCATGTCGCATTTGTCAAAACAAAGCTCGCTTCATCCCCTACATTCGGCCATACCCGCTTCCCTTCATTATTTAACGTTTCTTTTCCTCCCGTAATAAAGCGAATTGCTTTTCCTAAAGACCTTTCGTCACTCCATCCAAAACGCTCTGCTAATCGATTTGCCTTTTGAAGCATATCACCTGTTCCAAACGGTGACCAATGATCTGTAATACTATCATTTCCTAATGAAACTTTAACACCTTTTTTATCTAATAACGGAATTGGAATTACTTGTTTACCAATTGGTACTGTTGAAGTAATATCAATATTTACAGCTGCGAGTCTTTCTGCCACTTCTTCAGCCTCTTTATCAGTAACACCACCAAGTCCAAGTGCATGACTAATTGTTACACGCCCTTGCCACCCTGCTTCTTCTGTTAAACTTGCCAATCTCTTCATCGTAAACGTTCCAAGATTATTCGCATCGTGTAAATGAATATCAACATCCGCATTAAATTCTACTGCGATATCCATAATTGTATGTAATGATTTTTCAATATCATTATCCACTGTAGCTGGATCTACTCCTCCGACTAGATGAGCACCCATACGCATCGCATCTTTCACGAGTTGCACAGAATTACTGCGCAATAATCCATGTTGCGGAAACGCAACAATTCTACCAGACAATCGATTTTTATATGTTTCTAATGCCGCTAACGTCGCCTCCAAATTACCAAGTCCAATAATCGGATCAACATTACAATGCGTTCTAATATTCGTTGCACCATTTCGCAGTAGTAACTCTAGCATATTTTCCGCTCTATCTTGAGCAGTTGCTAATTGCTTTAGTAAAATTTTTTCTTCTTCATTAAAACGTGTAAAAATACTTTCTGCTGGCTTACAAGCTTTCCAGGGGCCACTATAATATGTTTTATCAATGTGAATGTGCATCTCTTCGAAAGCTGGCAACATTAATAAGCGCTTAGCATCAAGCGTTACTATATCTTCCTCTTGAACAACCCCTTCTATAATTTTTTTAATTCGTCCATCTTCAATGAGTAAACTACATAATTCTGTTTCTGTTCGTGAAATTCTCTCTTCTTCATATGTATATCTTGATTCAAGCATTACATTAGTCAACCAATATACTGTCATCCCTATTTCCCCACCCTTTATTAAAAATCACCTCATAACTACAAGTTTAATATCCACTGAAAATTAAGACAATTAATATGATCGTCTCTCAAAAAAATGTAATACAACCCCATAGTCTTCTCATAAATTTCCATATAGAATAAAAGTATGCAGTTTGATATAAAAAGGAGTTGATTGGAATATGTCAAAAAAGTTATGTAAATCCGAAACTGATAAAATGCTATTTGGTATATGTGGTGGTTTAGGAGAATATTTTGATATTAGCTCTACTCTTATTCGTATCATTTGGGTTATTGCTGTTTTATGTTTTGGGACAGGATTTTTAGTTTATTTCATTTGTTTATTATTTATGCCACGCTCGTACTAATGGCATCATTTCATATACTTAAGAAGAGCAAATCACCTATAGAATCCTATAGGTGATTTTTTCATGAAGAATATTTCATCGTTAAATGTAATACCGCCACTTCTTCTTCTTCATTTTTATAAACATGCTTCTTATTCGCTTCAAATTGGATGGAATCAAACTCATTTAATTCGTATACATCATTCTCCACTTGAATAGACACTTTCCCTTTCATTACCGTTACAAGCTCAATCGCACCTTCATGATGAGCTTCTGGTTTATATATACTATTTGATCGTAAACAAGCACGGTGCATTTCCATCCCTGTTTCTTTCGTATAACGGAACATCGTTTCTAAATGCCACGCTTGTCCTTCATCTACTGCAAATCCTTCTCCACAGCGCGCAACAGCTACAGGTTCTCCAACAACCATCAATCTGGATAAAGGAATTGATAACCCTTTCGTTATTTTCCAAATGACAGCTAGCGTCGGATTTGTTTCCCCTCTTTCAATTTTTCCTAATGTTAATTTACTCACTCCTGTTTTATGAGCTAATTCTTCTAAACTTAATTTCTGTTCATTTCGAATTTGTCTCAATAACTGTCCAACTTGTTGAATGACTTCTTTCGTTTGCATATCTTCATTTTCTTTCATATATAAAACCACCTTAAAGTATAAAATAGTTTACTTTTATTTAATTAAAGTATATTATACTATACATAATTATTTATTTTCGAAAGGAGTGCTATACTTTATGCGCGCAATTTTATTAGGTCTTTTATCATCTGCCTTTTTTTCTGCAACCTTTATTATTAATAGAGCAATGAATGTATCTGGAACGAGCTGGGCTTGGACAGCTTCCTTCCGTTTTTTATTTGCTCTTCCTATTTTATTCCTTATCGTTTTATTTCGCAAAAACTTTAGGGGATTATGGGAAGAATTAAAAAAACATCCATTAGCATGGATCGGATGGGGTTCCGTTGCAGGTATTGGTTTTTATTCTTTATTAAGTTTCGCAGCTGTCTTTTCTCCAGCTTGGCTCGTTGCTGGAACTTGGCAAGTTACGATTTTAGCTGGTTTACTACTATCACCACTATTTTTCGTGAAAATAGAAACAAAATCAGGTACGAAACTTGTACGTGGAAAAATTCCACTTCGTAGCTTATATGTTGCATTATTTATTTTACTTGGTGTAATTTGTATGCAAGCAACTGCCGCAGGCCATATTACAATGACTCAGTTCATTTCAGGTTTTTTACCTGTCGTATTAGCCGCTTTCTTATATCCGTTCGGTAACCGAAAAATGATGGAACTTGTTGGCGGACGCCTTGATACGTTCCAACGTGTATTAGGAATGGCTATTGGAAGTCTTCCTATAACAATTTTGCTTGGTATATATGGATTTTCTACTACTGGCATTCCAACATCCAGCCAAATGCTTCAAGGGCTTTTATTAGCATTATGTTCCGGCGTTATTGCAACGATGACATTTTTCTTTGCTACTGACTTAGCAAAAGATAACCTCGCCTTACTCGGGGCAGTTGAAGCAACACAAGCTGGAACGATGGTATTTACCGTGCTTGGCGAAATCATTTTCTTAAATGGTTCATTCCCTGGAGGACTTTCCCTCATTGGAATGATTATTATTATGTTAGGAATGGTTGCAAATAGTATTTTAAACCGTTCTGTTCCAGTCGTTAAACAGAAAAAATCAGCATAAAAAAAGGGTATGGTTCTATAGAGATGAACCATACTCTTTTTTATTGTCCCCCTATTTCGCCTTATCAGAATAGTACTTCATTGGCTGTTTATACTAAAACTTATGTTATAATACGTTTCATGCGCATTAATAGGAGGTAAATTATGTTAAAAAAAGCAATCGCTGAATTTATTGGTACATTTGTACTTGTATTATTCGGAACTGGAGTAGCTGTCACTGGCGGCGGAATTGAAGGAATTGGAACATTAGGAATCGCTATGGCTTTCGGTCTATCTATTGTAGCTATGGCATATAGCATCGGAACAATTTCTGGATGTCACATTAATCCAGCAGTATCAATAGCTATGTTCATCAACAAACGAATGAACGCTATGGAACTTTGTTATTATGTATTAGCTCAAATTTTAGGTGGTTTATTAGGAACTGCAACGTTAGTAACAATTTTAAAATCTGCTAAAACACCTTTAGATAATTTAGGACAAAATGGTTTCGGAACTCTTGGTTTATCTGGAGCATTTTTAGTTGAGTTCATTTTAACTTTCGTATTCATTTTAGTTATCGTGGCTGTAACAGGTAAAAAAGGCAGTTCTTCTTTAGCGGGACTAGTAATTGGTTTCACATTAGTTTTAATTCACTTATTAGGAATTCCGTTAACTGGAACATCTGTTAACCCAGCTCGTAGTATCGCACCAGCTTTATTTGTTGGTGGAGAAGCACTTTCTCAACTATGGGTATTCATCGTAGCACCAATTCTTGGTGGTATCTTCGCAGCTATCGTAGGTAAATTCATTTTAAATACTGAAAAATAGAATTTTCAATGTTTCTGAATAAAAAAAGGCGAGCCCTCATTATGAGGAAGCTCGCTTTTTTATTCTTTCATTTTAGACTTTAAATTTGTAACTAATTGATCTACCGTTACATTTGCAAGTACGTTTTCCATCGCTTCTTGCGCTTGCATTAAAATAATTTCTAATACTGATTGAATATTAGCTCCTACTGGACATTCAATGTTGGGATTTTCATGGAAGGAAAATAGCTGTCCTTCTTCTACAACTTCCACTGCTTTATATACATCAAGTAATGTAATTTCTTCTAAATCTCGAGCAAGTGTCGTACCACCTTTACCAGCTTGTACATCAACAAGTCCTGCTCTCTTCAACATTCCTGTAATGCGACGAATCACAACTGGATTTGTATTCACACTACCGGCAATCCATTCAGAGGTACAGCGAGAGTTTCGATCTATCGCAAGTAATGTCAGCATATGAACACCTACTGTAAAACGACTACTAATCCCCATCTGCACACCCTCCTTTTTATTCATTCTATTAAAAGACGACTCTTATTATTATATACTATTTTTAATTTATACATAAAGAAAAAGCATGATTTCAATAGGAAATCATGCTTTTCTCTCATTATTGACGCTTTATAAATTTCGCTAAATCTTTAAATTTCACTTTATCTGAGTAATTCATTACGCCGTTTACGTAAATGCGGCTTGTAACAGCATTTAATACCGCAATTGTCGCCAATAAGACCGCTAATGTTATCGTAATTTCTAGCATACCTGCTTCACCAGCTACAATACGTGAGAAGGTAACCATCGGTGTAAAAAATGGAACGTAAGAACTTACAACAACGATAGTACTATTCGGATCACTTAATGATTTAATACTAATGAAGAATGCAGCCATAATTAAAATCATTACCGGGAAAGATACAGCTTGTAAATCCTCCGTCTTAGACACGACAGCTCCAGCAGCAGCATACATCATCGCATAAAGTAAATATCCCGTAATGAAATAAACAAGAAACATGCTGATAACCTTTGCATCTAATTTCGTAAAGTCAATTGGAATACCAAATAGTGAGGCACTTTCTAAATCAACCCAACCCAACAAATATGGAATAAGATAACCACACGCCAATATGACAAGTTGCAATAACGCCGTTGAAACAACCGCTAAAATTTTCGCATACATCATTGTAAGAGGCTTCACTTTCGGAAGCATTACTTCCATTACACGTGACGCCTTTTCAGATGCAATATTCATTGCGATTGTATTTCCAAACGCTACAATAAACATATATAAAGCAAATGTAAAGAAATAGGCAATTCCGAAAGAAGATGTACGATCTTTTATCGCTTCTTGCTTTACTTGAATTTCTGTTTGTAATTGCTGTGCAATTTCTGGTGAAACATTATTTTTGGCAATCGTCACAATCGTATATTGTTGCTTTAAATATCCTGCCATAATTGCAGAAGTTGCTTGGCTTGGAAATCCATTATACATATATGTAATCGATGGAGCCCCACCCTTTTCCGTCACATGGAATAGACCATCTAAATCGCCTTCTTCTACTTGCTTATGCAGTTTATCAAAATCATCCTTTGAACCAAGCGTTATTTTTGCTGATGGCAATAGCTTATTTAGCTCATCTTTTTGTACTTTATATGTGGAACTCTCTACTACAACTGCAATTTTATCTTTATCCTTATTTTTATCATCGCCTGAAGTAAAATGATTAAATGCAAAAATCCCAAACACAACTAAAAATAAAATCGCACTCGTAATTAATGATTTTTTAGATAAAAACGCTTCCCTAAAATAAAATGAAAATACGTGAGAAAATTTACGCATCGTTATTTCGCCCTCTCTACAAAGATTTCGTTTAACGTCGGCTCTAACATTTTAAATTGTCGTAAGCTAACACCTTGCTCTTGCAACTGTTGCAAAATCTTGAGAGCTTCCGCATCGCCTTGTACTTTCACATAAAGAAGGCCTTGTTGTTTTTCATACGATACATGTATAGCTTCTAATCCCGTTTCATTCTCTACTGTATCTTCAATCGTTAAATTACGGAAACCGTATTCTTTCTTAATATCACTTAGCTGTCCTTTTACGACTGCTTCACCTTTTTTCAAAATACATACATGTTGGCAAAAAGCCTCTACTTGTTCCATACGATGACTTGATAAAATAATCGTCTTTCCGCTCTGTACTTGTTCTTCAATAATACTAGCTAACATCCCGGCATTAACTGGGTCAAGGCCACTGAATGGTTCATCTAAAATGAGAAGTTCCGGATTATGAAGAAGAGCAGCAATTAATTGGATTTTTTGCTGATTCCCTTTTGAAAGCTCTCCAGCCGTTTTAAATTTATATTCTGGTATCGCTAAACGCTCTAACCAGTGATCGATAGCGTGATCTACTTCTTTCTTCGACATTCCTTCTAATCTACCAAAATATCGCAGCTGATCTATTACTCTACTTTTTGTATATAAACCTCTTTCTTCTGGTAAATACCCAATTGTTACGCCACTATTCCCAAATGCTTTTCCATCCCACGTAATCGAACCTTCATTAGGCGTTAATAATCCGAGAAGCATTTTGATTGTTGTTGTTTTCCCTGCACCATTTCGTCCAAGTAACCCTAGTACTTCACCTTTTGGTAACGAAATTTGTAAACCGTTAACAGCTTTTGATTCCCCAAATTGTTTCGTTAAGTTTTGAATTTGTAAACTCAAAGTTTAAAGCCTCCCCTTTAGTATTATTCGTACTCTCTTTCAAAGACTATGTTTATTCAAGACAAAATATAGCTCTACACTTCATCCTCTTATATGTAAACACCGTCATTAATCCATCATTTGTTCTATTTAGTTAAAATTGTAAATAATAAAGTTCTCTTTGTCAATTATAATTGTCATTACGACAATTAAACTTGTCAAAACAACTGTTATTATTTTGCTCATCTTTCTAATATAGGACATACTACTATATATACAAAAGACAATATGCAAATGTTCATATAAAAATATTATATTTTAATATATAATATAAAATGATTTTCTAACATCGAGGAGGATACATATGAAGATGAAGAGGAGCATTACCACTTTATTATCTGTAGCGGTTCTATCTACATCACTTGTAGCATGTTCAGGAACACCAGAGAAAACAGTGGCGAAAGAAGAGAAAGTAAAATTAACAGAACAACAATTAATGGCTGATTTATGGTATCAAACAGCTGGTGAAACGAAAGCACTTTACTATCAAGGGTACAACATTGGTCAATTAAAACTTGATGCAGTTCTTGCAAAAGGGACAGAGAAAAAACCTGCTATCGTACTTGATTTAGACGAAACTGTTTTAGATAACAGTCCTCATCAAGCAATGAGCGTAAAAACAGGCAAAGGTTATCCTTACAAATGGGATGATTGGATTAACAAAGCTGAGGCTGAAGCCCTTCCAGGCGCAATTGATTTCTTAAAATATACAGAGTCTAAAGGTGTAGATATTTACTACATCTCAAATCGTAAAACGAACCAACTAGATGCAACAATTAAAAATCTTGAGCGTGTAGGTGCTCCTCAAGCAACGAAAGAACATATATTACTACAAGATCCGAAAGAAAAAGGAAAAGAAAAACGCCGTGAACTCGTTTCTCAAACTCATGATATTGTCTTATTCTTCGGTGATAACTTATCTGATTTCACAGGTTTTGATGGAAAATCTGTAAAAGATCGTAACCAAACAGTAGAAGATTCAAAAGCACAATTTGGTGAGAAATTCATTATTTTCCCGAATCCAATGTATGGCGATTGGGAAGGCGCTTTATATGATTATGATTTCAAAAAATCAGATGCAGAAAAGGATAAAATCCGTCGCGACAACTTAAAATCATTTGAAGTAAAATAAAGAGGATGGCATTCGCCATCCTCTTTATTTTACTTTCTCTGTTAAAGGCAAGATAAATACTTCCACACGTCTATTCTTTGCCTTTCCTTCTTGTGTATCGTTTGGAGCAATCGAACGGTATTCTCCGTAACCAATCGCACTAAATTTTTCTGGTTGTAATTCTTTATTTTGCAGTAATACTTGCATAAAATTAACTGCCCGCTGCGTACTTAATTCCCAATTCGACGCAAACTGTGCATTGGCAATAGGGACATTATCCGTATGACCGGATACTGTAATTTCACGAGGTGACGCTGAAACAAGTAAGCTAGACATCTCTTTTGCAATCCCTAAAGATTCTAATTTCACATCTGCTTTCCCCGAATCAAACAGTATATTTTCTAATATTGTCACCATTAATCCCTTTTCAGTTAATTTAGTTTGAAAAGAAGAGGATAATTGTTTTTCATTAATATATTGATCAATCTTTTTTTGTAATGCTTTCAATTCATCCATCTCTTTTTTTTCTTTAGCTCTAGCTTCTTCTTGTTTTTTTGCTTGTTCTGCCTCAAGGCTACTTGCCGATAATTCTTTTTCATCATTTGGCTTTTGATCACTTAAAAATTCTTTGTTACCTGTTCCCCCGGCTAATTCACTTCGAAAAGCAACTGCCATCTGTTTAAACTTCGCAGCATCTATACTACTCATTGCGAATAAAACGATAAACAATGCAAATAACAACGTTAACATATCAGAATATGGGATTAACCACGTTTCATCGATATGCTCATCATGTTTTTTCTTTTTGCCTCTTCTATTTTTCTTACTCCGCATTTTTTTCTGCTCCTTTTTCTAGCTTTTTACGCTCAGTTGCAGAAAGTGCACCTAAAATGCGGTTCTTCATAATAAACGGATATGTACCTTCTTGTAACATTAATAAACAATCAATGATTAAACGTTTTTTCTCAATTTCAGCTGAAGATTTTTGCTTTAACTTATTTGCAAATGGATGCCATAATACATACCCTGAAAAAATACCAAAAATCGTTGCAATAAATGCACCCGAAATAGCATGACCTAACTTTTCAATATCAGTTAAGTTACCAAGCGCAGCTACAAGACCGATAACAGCACCTAAAACTCCTAATGTCGGTGCATACGTACCAGCTTGTGAAAAAATAGCAGCTCCCTTTGCATGTCTTTCTTCAATTGCCTCTAATTCAGATTCCAAAATTTGCTCTAAATCTTCTGCGGATACGCCATCAATCACAAATTTCATACCGCGCAAAAGAAATTCATCTTGAATTTTGTCTAATTGTTGCTCTAAAGACAAAATACCGTATTTTCTACTTTCAGATGTCCAATGAACAAATAATTCTAGCAACTGTTCATAACTTAAATCCTTTTTATTTGAACCAAAAAGAACTTTAAATAGTTTTGGAACCCTTTTTAGTTGATTCATCGGAAATGCAATACATACTGCAGCAAATGTACCGATAAAAATAATTAATGCTGCGGCAGGATTTAATAAGGCTGTTACGTCAGCGCCCTTGACGACCATCCCTACTACCACTGCTAAAAATCCTAAAATAAGTCCAATAATTGTTGCAAAATCCATTCCCATTCACTCCTAGTCTATACAAGAAGTTCTTTATTCTCGATAATCGCTACATCTTCTTATGTATATATATTACATAAAAAATGCAATTCATGAAAGATAAGAAATGAATTATATAAAAAAATACTACAAATTTACACATTTTCTGACATTTTCTTTGCATTTCTATTACGTTATGACTCTGATATTTCTTTTCCAACAAACTAGACTTATAATAAAAAAAGATACACATTTTATTAAGAAGGGACTGTGATTACAAGGCATTATGAAAAAGATAATAATTATTTCTGCCACTACTATTGTAATCGGTATCACATCTTTCGCTTACTTTGGTTCTAAATCACCACTACATAATGAAGCGAAAGCTGTCGAAAGTCAAAAACATAATAACCACCCAAAAGAAGAGATTCCTGCTTTTCCAAAAGCTGATCATAATGCAAAGAAAATAGACAATGACTTTTCAGTTGTAACAAATCCAAAATCTAATCTTGTCTTAATTAATAAACATCGAAAACTACCAGATGGATACACTCCTGAAGACTTAACAAGACCAAACGTACCATTCACTAGTCCAAAAGATAAAGAAAAAACGCTACTACGCAAAGATGCTGCAGAGGCACTTGAAAACATGTTCAAAGCTGCAAAAAAAGAAGGGATTGATCTTACAGCTGTATCTGGTTATCGTTCATACAAACGTCAAAAATCGTTGCATGATACATACGTTAGACGTCAAGGAAAAGCTGAAGCTAATTCAGTAAGCGCAATTCCTGGTACAAGTGAACACCAAACGGGTTTAGCAATGGATATTAGTTCAAAAACAGCTAAATTTCAATTAGAGCCTATCTTCGGAGAGACAGCAGAAGGAAACTGGGTCGCGGAACACGCTCATAAATTCGGCTTTGTCATTCGTTACTTAGAAGATAAAACAGATACAACAGAATATGCATATGAACCATGGCACTTACGCTACGTTGGTAATCCATACGCTACATACCTATATAAACATCACTTAACATTAGAAGAAGCGATGGAAGACAAAAAATAAGAGAGCAAATTGCTCTCTTATTTTTCTTTCACTCTATCATTGTAGTAATTTCTTCTTCCATTCTTCAGGCCATGGTTCGCCTCTTCCTGTTTTTTTCGACGCTTGAACCATCATTCCACGGCCTACTAAACAAACCTCTCCTTCTGCATTCTTCACCATATAATGTAAATCTAAAGAAGAATTCCCAACCGATCCTGCCTTTACATACACCTTCAACTGTTCATCATAATATATTTGCTTAATAAAATTACATTGTAAATCCGCAACAACGATCATCGTGTCTGATGATGCATGTGTCCACTCTTGCATAAATCCAAGTTCTTTAAACAACGCGATACGAGCTTCTTCAAAATAAGTAAAAGCAACGACATTATTTACATGTCCAAACATATCTACTTCACCAAAACGAACCTTTACAGGATTGTAAAATAAAAAACCACTTTCCCATTTCTCGAAGTCTTCAATATAAGAAATTCTCTTCAACGTTATCTCCCCTTCCTCTCAAAAAAACAGAATAAACTGAAAAATATAGTTATAAATATTGCCCCTTCAAGATGAAGAGGCAATATTTATTAATAGTTATTATCGCTACCAAAGAAATCTTTGAACGATTGAATTGTTGTATCACGGTTTAATGCCGCAATTGAAGTTGTTAAAGGAATACCCTTCGGACATGATTGCACACAGTTTTGAGAGTTACCACAGTTTGCTAGTCCTCCATCTCCCATAATTGCACGTAAGCGATCTGCTTTATGCATTTCACCCGTTGGATGTGAGTTGAATAAGCGAGCTTGTGATAACGGCGCTGGTCCAATAAAGTCAGACTTACTGTTTACGTTTGGACATGATTCTAAGCAAACACCACATGTCATACATTTTGAAAGCTCATAAGCCCATTGACGCTTTTTCTCAGGCATTCTTGGTCCTGGACCTAGGTCATACGTACCATCAATTGGAATCCAAGCTTTAACGCGTTTTAGAGCATTAAACATGCGACTGCGGTCAACTTGTAAATCACGTACAACTGGGAATGTCTTCATCGGCTTTAAGCGAATTGGCTGTTCTAATTGATCAATAAGAGCCGTACATGATTGACGTGGTTTTCCGTTAATAACCATTGAACATGCTCCGCATACTTCCTCTAAGCAGTTCATATCCCATGCAATCGGAGTTGTTTGATTCCCTTTTGAATCAACAGGATTACGACGAATTTCCATAAGCGCCGAAATAATATTCATATTCGGACGATATGGAATTTCAAACTCTTGGTCAAACGCTTGTGCATCTGGTCCATCTTGTCTCGTAATGATGAGGCGGATTGTTTTCTCAGACATGTTGTTTATCCCCCTTCTCTTCACCCTTAGCAGCTACATCATGTTTTGAAGAATAATCACGTTTACGTGGTTTAATTAATGAAACATCAACGTCTTCGTAATGGAATGCTGGTGCATTTCCTTCTCCTTCAAATTTTGCCATCGTAGTTTTTAAGAAGTTTGCATCATCACGATTTGGGAATTCAGGTTTGTAATGCGCCCCGCGGCTCTCATTACGGTTATATGCGCCAATTGTAATAACACGTGCTAACTCAAACATATTTGCAAGTTGACGTGTAAATGAAGCACCTTGGTTACTCCATCTCGCTGTATCGTTAATGTTAATACGTTTGTAACGAGCCATTAACTCTTCAATTTTCGCATCTGTTTCTAATAACTTTTTATTTTCACGAACTACTGTAACGTTATCTGTCATCCATTCTCCAAGCTCTTTATGAAGAACATATGCATTTTCATTACCATCCATCGTTAAAATATTGTTAAATTTCTCTGTTTCGATTAATTCATTTTGCTCATATACAGTAGACGAAACAGCATCTGATGATTTAGAAAGACCTTTCATATATTCAATTGCGTTTGGTCCTGCTACCATACCACCATAAATTGCTGATAATAGTGAGTTTGCACCAAGGCGGTTACCACCGTGCATAGAATAATCACACTCACCTGCTGCAAATAAACCTGGAATACTCGTCATTTGCTTATAGTCAACCCATAGTCCGCCCATTGAATAGTGAACAGCTGGGAAGATTTTCATTGGTAGTTTACGAGGATCATCACCTGTAAATTTCTCATAGATTTCAATGATTCCACCAAGTTTAATATCTAGTTCTTTCGGATCTTTATGAGAAAGATCTAAGTACACCATGTTTTCACCGTTAATACCTAGTTTTTGCTCTACGCAAACATCAAAGATTTCACGCGTTGCGATATCACGAGGTACAAGGTTTCCGTAAGCCGGATATTTTTCTTCTAAGAAGTACCATGGTTTACCATCTTTATATGTCCAAACACGTCCACCTTCACCACGTGCAGATTCACTCATAAGACGTAATTTATCGTCTCCTGGAATTGCCGTTGGGTGAATTTGAATGAACTCACCATTTGCATAATATGCGCCTTGCTGATATACAGCAGACGCTGCTGTACCTGTATTAATAATGGAGTTTGTTGATTTTCCGAAAATGATACCAGGGCCCCCTGTTGCCATAATCACGGCATCAGCTCCGAAACTTTTAATCTCCATAGTTTGTAAGTCTTGTGCAACGATTCCTCGGCACACACCTTCATCATCAACAACAGCTCGTAAGAAATCCCAACCTTCATATTTCGTTACAAGTCCTGCTACTTCGTGACGACGTACTTGCTCATCTAATGCGTAAAGTAATTGCTGTCCAGTTGTTGCACCAGCAAATGCTGTACGGTGATGTTGCGTTCCACCAAATCGACGGAAATCAAGAAGTCCTTCTTCCGTACGGTTGAACATAACACCCATACGGTCCATTAAATGAATGATACCAGGTGCTGCTTCACACATTGCTTTAACTGGTGGTTGGTTCGCTAAGAAGTCCCCACCATAAATTGTATCGTCAAAGTGGATCCATGGAGAATCCCCTTCACCTTTCGTATTTACGGCACCGTTAATTCCGCCCTGAGCACATACAGAATGTGAACGTTTTACTGGTACTAAAGAAAACAGTTCAACATTTACTCCTGCTTCTGCCGCTTTAATCGTTGCCATTAAGCCAGCCAAGCCACCGCCGACTACTATAAGTTTCCCTTTCATGCTCTCCCACTCCTTACTGATTTGCTAGCTGTGGATCGATGAACGCTAATAATGCACTCACACCTACATAAGATAGACCTAAGAAAATAGCTAATGTTACATAAGTAGAGATTCTTTGTGAACGTGGAGATACTGTAATTCCCCAGCTGATGCAGAATGTCCATAGTCCATTTGCAAAGTGGAAAATTGTTGAAACAACACCAACTAAGTAGAATGCAAACATAGCTGGATTGTTTAAAATATCTGCCATCATATCATAGTTTACCTCTTTACCTAACATTGCTTGAATACGAGTTTCCCAGACGTGCCAAGAAATGAAAATCAGCGTAACGATACCTGAAATTCTTTGGAAGACGAACATCCAGTTACGGAAATAACCGTAAGAAACCGCATTGTTCTTAGCTGTAAATGCAATATATAAGCCATATATAGCATGGTACAGTATCGGTAAAAAGATGATGAAAATTTCTAGCGCATACCGGAATGGAAGGAGCTCCATAAAGCCTGCAGCTTTGTTAAAAGCCTCTGCTCCTCTTGTTGCAAAGTTGTTTACAATTAGATGTTGCGTCAAAAAGACACCAACCGGGATGACCCCCATTAATGAGTGCCACTTACGAAACGTATACTCGCGGCCTTTCATGTCCCCATTACCCCCTTGAATGTTTGACTGCTGTTTTCAGATTAATTTATAACAATAATGTTTTTTCACTATTGGCATAAGAAAAACTGAAAAAATTATTCGAAATATTTCAGCATAATTTGATAACAAGTTCATTTTACCCCTATTTTTGTCGAAGCGTCAAGAAAACGTATACATAATTTGCATATAATTTGCCAATTCTTTTTTTCTTCTTAGATATTCAGATTTCCCTAAAGAAAAATCTGTTTTTATAAATGAAAAATGTTATATAATAATCCCTATAGAAAGAGGGGAATATTGTGAGTAAAAATACAATCGATATAACATCTTTAGAAGATGTTTCATTGAACGCCTTCGCTTATGAATTGCTACGTGAAGAATTACTACCTGATTTAATCGGCAACGATTTAGATGGTATTTTATACTGGTCTGGTAGAAACCTTGCAAGAAAATATCCGCTAGAAACAATTGAAGAAGTCATTCAGTTCTTTGAAAAGGCTGGCTGGGGCACTTTAAGCATTATTGAACATAAGCGTCGTGAAATGCAGTTCCAACTTAAAGGCACACTCATTGCAGAACGTCAAAAACAAAAAAGGCATTCTTCTTATCAACTAGAAGCTGGATTCATCGCTGAACAAATTCAAAAGCAACGGAACGTCGTTGCAGAGTCATACGAAGAAAAGAAAAAACGTTCTGACTCTATTACATTTCTTGTGAAATGGGATATAAAAGATCTCATTGAAGTGTAAGCATTACCTACAGTCAACTAGACATATCAGTTTAGTTGACTTTTTTGTATTTTCATTCACATCAATTTATTTTAAATCTTCAGAAATTATAACAAAAAATAGAAGACATTGTAAACTACAACGTCTTCTTATCTGTTAAATACGTATAAATCGTCTCTGCAACATTTTTTGGCATACCTGCTTCGACAAATTCTGCTACAGAAGCTTCTTTCATCTTCTTTAATGAACCAAAATGTTTTAACAATACCTTTTTCCGTTTATCACCGATTCCTGGAATGTCATCCAATGCTGATTGAATGACAGATTTCCCGTGTAATTGACGATGGAATGTAATCGCAAATCGATGCACCTCGTCTTGAATACGCTGCAATAAATAAAATTCTTGGCTATTTCTCTCAAGCATCACAGGTTCCGGGGGATCTCCAATAATTAAATGGGAGGTTTTATGTTTGTCATCTTTTACAAGACCTGCCATCGGAATATATAATCCGAGCTCATTCTCTAAAATATCACTTGCAGCCGCCAAGTGGCCTTTTCCGCCATCAATAATAATCAAATCCGGTAAAGGTAAATTTTCTTTAAGCGCCCTTGTATAACGGCGTCTCACAACTTCCCTCATAGACTCATAATCATCTGGCCCTTGAACCGTTTTAATTTTATATTTCCTATATTCTTTCTTCGCTGGTTTCCCATCGATAAAAGCAATCATTGCAGAAACGGGATTTGTTCCTTGAATATTTGAGTTATCAAACGCTTCAATACGATACGGTGTTTCAATTCCAAGCTGCTTCCCTAAATGATCTACCGCTTTAATCGTTCGTTCTTCATCACGTTCGATTAAGTAAAACTTCTCTTCAAGAGCAATTTTTGCGTTTTTATTTGCTAATTCTACAAGGTCTTTTTTCTTACCACGTTTCGGCTGTGTCGCTTCCACTTCTAAAAAGCGCTCTACTAATTCCGAATCTATACTTCCTGGAACGACAATTTCCTTCGGCTTAAAATGACTACTGTTTTCATAAAATTGACCGATAAACGTTAAAAAGCCCTCTTCTGGTTCATCGTAAATCGGAAACATAGAAACATCACGTTCAATTAGCTTGCCTTTTCGAACGAAGAAAACTTGAACACACATCCATCCTTTATCCACTGCATATCCAAACACATCGCGATCCACTAAGTCACTCATAATCATCTTTTGTTTTTCCATAATCGCATCAATATGAGCAATTTGATCACGCAACTCTTTTGCACGTTCAAACTCTAGTTTCTCTGAGGCCTCATACATTTTTATTTCTAATTCTGAACGAATTTCTTTATGTCCACCATTTAAAAACTTAATAATTTCATCTACAATTTCTTTATTTTGTTCTTCCGTCACTTCTTTCACACAAGGCGCTAGACATTGACCCATATGATAATACAAACAAACTTTATCTGGCATATTCGTGCATTTCCGAAGTGGATACATACGATCTAGCAGTTTTTTCGTTTCATGAGCAGATTGTGCATTTGGATAAGGACCAAAATACTTTCCTTTATCCTTTTTTACATTTCGAGTAATGAGTAAGCGCGGTTGTTTCTCCGCTGTAATTTTAATAAAAGGATATGTTTTATCATCTTTTAATTGAATATTATATTTCGGATCATATTTTTTAATTAGATTTAACTCTAAAATAAGTGCTTCTAAATTCGAAGAGGTTACAATATATTCAAAATCAACAATTTCTCCTACAAGCCGCAGTGTTTTCCCATCATGTGAACCAGTAAAGTACGAGCGCACACGATTTTTAAGCACTTTTGCCTTTCCAACATATATAACCGTTCCTTGCTTATCTTTCATCAAATAACAACCAGGTTGATCTGGTAAAATAGCCAACTTCTCTTTCAAATGTTCGTGCACTCGTCTCCCTCCATTTCTACATACTTAGCATTTTTATTTTCCCTTGAAAACATACTATGCCCAAACACCCAACATACGTTCTTTTATTGTAACGGAAAGACTGTAAAAAAGAAAATAAAAAAAGCTACCAACTGGTAGCTTTTTTATTTTAGAAATGTTTAGAAACTAATTCTACTAACGCTTCTTTCGGTTTGTAACCTAACGTTTGATCAACTACTTTACCGTCTTTTAATACGAAAAGAGCTGGAATGCTCATTACTTCGAATTGACGAGCAGTTTCTTGGTTCTCATCAACATCTACTTTTACTACTTTTACTTTTTCGCCTAGTTCTGCATCGATTTCCTCTAATACAGGAGCGATCATTTTACAAGGTCCACACCAAGGTGCCCAGAAATCTAATAATACAACACCTTCGCTAGTTTCAGCTGCGAAGCTTTGGTCATTTGCGTTTACAATTGCCATTTTATTTCCTCCTTCAAGTATATTCTACCAAGAGTATATCATTAACTTATATACGTGGCGAATAATATGTATCGTTATGTATTGTAACAAAAAAATGTTCCTTTATACTATATAAAAATACGGATTAAATACTAAAAAGATGAGAGACAGGGGATCTCTCACCTTTTTCTATATATAGGGGTACTTCACTTGGAACTCAAGGGTACTTAAATCATGAATGTACTTTTAACTTTTTAAACTCTTCTGTTAAAAGAGGTACAACTTCGAACAAGTCACCGACAATACCGTAGTCAGCTACTTTGAAGATACTTGCTTCTGGATCTTTATTAATCGCAACGATTATTTTTGAGTTAGACATACCTGCTAAATGCTGAATCGCACCAGAAATACCACATGCAATATATAAGTCTGGCGTAACAACTTTACCAGTTTGACCAATTTGTAATGAGTACTCACAGTATTCAGCGTCACAAGCACCACGAGATGCCCCAACAGCGCCGCCTAGTACGTCAGCTAACTCTTTTAATGGTTTAAATCCTTCTTCACTCTTCACACCGCGTCCGCCAGCGATAATAACTTTCGCTTCAGAAAGATCAACACCTTCTGCAGTTTTACGGACAACATCTTGAATGATTGTACGTAAATCTTTCACATCAACTGTAATAGAAGATACGTCACCACTACGAGACTCATCTTTTTCAAGAGTTGCAATGTTATTTGGACGAACTGTCGCAAATAAGATACCGTCTGTTACAATCTTCTTCTCGAATGCTTTACCAGAGTAAATTGGACGAGTGAAGATAACATTTCCACCTTCAACCTCTAAAGCAGTTACGTCAGAAACTAAACCAGCTTCAAGCTTCGCTGCTAATTTTGGTGATAAATCTTTACCAAGTGCTGTATGTCCAAAGACAATACCTTCTGGATTTTCTTCAGCATGTACAGCTAAAAACGCTTGTGCATAACCATCAGATGTATATGATTTTAATTTATCATTTTCAACTGTCACAACGCGATCTGCACCGTAATGAATCAATTCATTTGCAAAAGAGGCAACGCTGTCTCCAACTAGAAGACCTACTACTTCACCGCCTTCTGCAATTGTTTTTGCTGCTGCTACCGCTTCAAACGAAACGTTACGTAGCGATCCATCACGAACTTCACCCATTACTAATACTTTACGAGCCATAGATTTTCCCTCCTGCATATATAATTTCGTATTTTATTAGATTACTTTCGCTTCTGTATGGAGCAACGATACAAGTTCTTTTACTTGATCTTGCAGCTCGCCTTGTAACACTTTTCCTGCATCTTTCTTAGGAGGCAAATAGATTTCAATTGTTTTTGTCTTTGCTTCCACATCATCTTCTTCTAAATCTAAATCATCTAATTCTACTTCTTCTAGTGGCTTTTTCTTCGCTTTCATAATACCTGGAAGCGATGGATAACGCGGTTCATTTAAACCTTGCTGTGCTGTTACTAAAACCGGCAATGAAGTTTCGATCACTTCTGTATCACCTTCAACATCACGCTCAATCTTCACGTTTGTACCGTCAATTTCAAGTTTTGTAATTGTCGTTACGTACGGAATATTTAACGCTTCAGCTACGCGTGGACCTACTTGTCCAGATGCACCATCAATTGCAACGTTTCCGCCTAAAATTAAATCTGCATCTTTATCTTTTAAATATTCAGCAAGCACTTTTGCTGTCGTGAACTGGTCACCATTTTCTACATCATCTTCAATATTAATTAATACCGCTTTATCACAGCCCATCGCTAATGCAGTACGAAGTTCTTTCTCACTATCTTCGCCACCGACTGTTACAACTGTAACTTCTCCACCTTGTGCGTCTCTTACTTGAATTGCTTCTTCAATTGCATATTCATCGTAAGGGTTGATGATGAATTCCGCTTCGCCATCGTAAATTGCACCGTTTTTAATTACGATTTTTTCTTCTGTATCAAATGTTCGTTTCATGAGTACGTAGATGTTCATTCCATTTACCCCCTTGTTTTTCAGAAAGATTCTATCAATTTTAATTTTCTGTTAATTTATATTAAAAAAATAATTGAACTACCTGCCACTAAATGAAGGTTTACGCTTTTCTAAAAATGCAGCTACACCTTCTCTTCCATCTTCACTCGTAAATACCTCACCAAAAATTTGTGATTCACGTTGTACACCTTCATAGTAATGAGACGATTTGGTCGTTTGCAATAACTCTAGTACAGCACGAGTTGTTGCTGGACTTTTTCCAGCAATTTGTTTTGCGACTTTAAGCGTATCATCTAAAAGTGATTCTTCAGAGAACAATCCGTTAACAAGTCCCCATTTCAATGCTTCTGCACCAGTAATTGGTGTACTTGTTAACATCATTTCACAAGCTTTTGCTTTCCCAACATAACGTGGTAAGCGCTGTGTACCTGCAAAGCCAGGAATTAATCCAAGTGTTAATTCAGGTAAACCAAGTTTTGCACTTTCAGTTGCAAAGCGCATGTGGCAAGACATAGCAAACTCAAGGCCGCCGCCCAGTGCCGCTCCATGAATTGCCGCAATAACTGGTTTTGAACATTTTTCAACACGCTCAAACGTAACTTGTCCAAGCTGTGCTAATTCTGTTGCTTGCTTCGCTTCAGTAACAGATGTAAATTCTTTAATATCTGCTCCTGCTGAGAAGAAACGTCCTTCACCGTGAATAACAACAACACGAATGTTATCATCCTTTTCCACTTGATCAATTAATTCAGTAACGTCATGCATAACTTGTGAAGACATCGCATTTGCTGGTGCGTGATTTAACGTCGCCACCGCGATATGATCTTCAACTCTTACAGATAGGAATTTCAACATGATCCCTCCCATTATTGACGATAACCACAAGCTGCAATGAGTAGCCCATGTACCGTTTTTGAAAGTGCGACCAGATCATACTTATGATCGCTCATTACCCAATTGGTCACAACTTCATCTACTGTTCCAAAGATCATTTGTCTTGCCACGCGAACATTTAAATCTGCTTGAAATTCACCTTGTTTTATACCAGTCTCTAAAATCTCATCCATAACTTGTAAGTAGCCTTTTAATACTTCATTTATTTTAAGGCGCAAGTCTTGATTGGACTGCCTCAGCTCTAATTGCGTAACGATAGCAAGAGGATCATTTTGTGACAACAGCAAGAAGTGCGTTTCTACCAACATGAATAACTTCGATACAGCGCTTTCAATTCCTGCTGTTTTTTGACGAATTGTTTCGACAAATTCTCCCATCTTCTCTTGGAATAAGGATATTAATATATCTTCTTTATTTTTAAAATATAAATAAATCGTGCCATCAGCTACCCCAGCTTGCTTTGCGATTTTAGAAACTTGCGCTTGGTGGTACCCATTCTCCGCAATCACAATGACTGCCGCATCAATAATTTGATTGTATTTCGGTCTATTTTTCTTCACTTTACTGTCCCCTTCAAGAAGATGACTGAATGAATAGTCATTCATATTCTTATAATACTGACTATTTAGAAAAGTGTCAATCCTATTTTTCAAAAAGAAAGGGCCTTAGCCCGTTTGCTCATCCTCATTCTTTCTCTTCTCTTCATCCATTAAGACACGGCGTAAAATTTTCCCTACTGTCGTTTTCGGCAATTCATCTCTAAACTCATATACTTTCGGCACTTTATAAGCCGCTAAATATTTACGTGCAAACTGATTTAATTCTTCCTCAGAGCACTCCGTACCTTCTTTTAACACAACAAATGCTTTAACTGTCTCTCCTCTGTACGGATCTGGAACTCCAATTGTCACTACTTCTTGCACTTTTTCATGCTCATATAATACTTCTTCAACTTCACGAGGATACACATTAAATCCACTCGCGACAATCATATCTTTCTTGCGATCTTTTACATAGAAGAATCCATCTTCATCCATGTAGCCAACATCACCTGTATGGAGCCAGCCATCTTGCAATACAGCCGCTGTTTCCTCTGGCTTATTCCAGTATCCTTTCATAATTTGAGGACCTTTCACTACAATTTCCCCTATTTCTCCTGGTGGTAATGCCTCACCAGTTTCAAGTGACATAATGATTGCTTCTGTATCTGGCCACGGAACTCCAATGCTACCCGGCACTCGCTTTTCCCATAAAAAATTACTATGTGTAACCGGAGATGATTCTGTTAAACCATATCCCTCTACTAGTTTACCACCTGTAACTTTTTCGAACTTTTCCTGTACTTCTACTGGCAGTGGTGCTGATCCACTAATACAAGCACGAATAGAAGAAATATCGTATTCTTTTAAAAGCGGGCTATTTAAAAGAGCGATATAAATAGTTGGAGCCCCTGGAAACAATGTCACTTTATGCTTCTTAATCGCTTC
Organism: Bacillus sp. FSL K6-1218; assembly: GCF_038006445.1. Taxonomy (NCBI): domain Bacteria; kingdom Bacillati; phylum Bacillota; class Bacilli; order Caryophanales; family Bacillaceae; genus Bacillus; species Bacillus sp. FSL K6-1218. The sequence goes on from NZ_JBBOVE010000001.1 coordinate 4,543,319, forward strand.
AAAAACCATTTTCATATCAAACTTTGGAATAAGGACCATTTTGTATCCTTGCATAATACTTAAATTCATAACAGCTGTCATACCATAAACATGGAAAAATGGAAGAACCCCAAGGACGACTTCTTCACCTTCGTTACAATTATATAACCAATGTACTCCCATCAAAGTGTTAGAAACGAGGTTTTTATGCGTTAACATAACTCCTTTCGGAAATCCGGTTGTTCCTCCTGTGTACTGTAAAAGAGCTAGATCATTTTCAGGATCACAAGGCACCTCAACATTCGTATTCACTTCTTTTTCTACTGAATTCCAAAGATGAATCATTTCACTCTCTGATACTTTCACAACTAAATTCGACTGTTTTTTCTGCACAAATGGATACAATAGATTTTTAGGGAATGGTAAAAAGTCCGCAATACGAGTTACGATAATATGCTCAATTTTTGTAGCAGATTGAACATTCGTTACTCTTGGAAACACTAAATCGAGACAAAGAATTACTTTTGCTCCCGAGTCATGAAGCTGGTATTCTAATTCTCTTTCTGTATACAGTGGATTTGTTTGTACTACGATACCTCCCGCAAGTAATGTACCGTAATAACCAATTACAGCTTGCGGACAATTCGGCAACATAATAGCAACTCGATCCCCCTTTTCCACACCGAGCTTTTGAAGATAATTTGCAAATCTCTTCACCTTATCATGGAAGTCCGAAAACGTAATATCCTTCCCCAAAAAATGAAGCGCTTTCTTTTCTGGATAGCGAGAAGCCATCTGTTCTACATATCCATGAAGTGGCTGAATATCATAAGAAATCGTACTAGGAATTTCCTCTGGATAACTTTTCAACCATGTTTTTTCCACCTTCATTCCCCCTTCAAATACATAAAAAATAAATGAATGTTCATTCATGATGGTTATTTTCATTATATTATAGTCACCATAACGTTACAATCATAATATTCCGACTTTTATATAACTATGCTTTACTTCATTAACTTCTTATTATATGTAGAAACTCTCCTAATCTTAAAAGAGTAAGAGAGTTTGTCATTAACTTAATCTTATAATCGTTAATACCGCTCCTGGGGTAGTTGTTGATAATGTCGCAACAGCTAACAAACCAAATAATTGCAAACTAATTGCACTCCCCGCCGCAAGGGTCGTAATAATTGTCGCACTAAATGATGTCGTTGCTAATGCAGGAGAATTAATAGTCCCAGCAAGCGGTGCCCCATTAATTGTAATTCTTGAACTAACTAATAATGAAGCCGTTATATTAATTGTATATGAAATATAATAGTTCCCTGCATTTGCAGCCGTAAATACTGTGTTTCCCCCAGACACTGTAATACCTGGACCGATATTCTGATTGTTTGGAAGCGGGACATTTGTTCCACCTAGTAGTACCGATATTGCTGTACCCGACGTATTATTTGCAAATGCGTATGTTGCCGTTATACTTGTGCCTGTTGCTCCTGTATCGCCTGTTGCTCCTGTTGCTCCCGTCGCTCCCGTCGCTCCCGTTGGACCCGTTGCCCCTGTTATTCCTGTCGCTCCCGTTGGACCCGTTGCTCCTGTTGCCCCTGTTATTCCTGTCGCTCCCGTTGGACCCGTTGCCCCTGTTGCTCCTGTTGCTCCCGTCGCTCCCGTTGGACCCGTTGCCCCTGTTATTCCTGTCGCTCCCGTTGGACCCGTTGCTCCTGTTGCTCCTGTTATTCCTGTCGCTCCCGTTGGGCCTGTTGCTCCTGTTGCTCCCGTCGCTCCCGTTGGACCCGTTGGACCCGTTGCCCCTGTTATTCCTGTCGCTCCCGTTGGACCCGTTGCTCCTGTTGCTCCTGTTATTCCTGTCGCTCCCGTTGGGCCTGTTGCTCCTGTTATTCCTGTCGCTCCCGTTGGACCTGTGTCGCCTGTTACTCCTGTCGCCCCCGTTGGGCCTGTGCCACCTGTTGCTCCTGTTGCCCCCGTCGGACCGGTTGGACCAACCTTAGGAACTGTCCCATCGCAACTAAAACAGCATGAATCAACATGTACACCATTTTGATTATTACACCCACAATATCCATTTATGTTATTGCTCCATGAAGACATGTTGATTACTTCCTTTACATTCGATTTTTTTAGCGCAATCACCGAATTAAAAACACCTATCTAAATAACAAAGAAATACTTTGCCTAGTGGGGGATAAAACACAGATTTCCTCCATACATTCTAGTAATTATTACATGCAATTCACTCTCCTTTTGCTTGTACTTTCGCCCCATCTCCACAGATTATTAACCATACACATTACGCTTTCGTACACAGCCAAGTTCCCATTTAAACTTTCCACATTCGCCAATCTTTTTAGTAAAGAGGATGATTCTTCATAAATAGCGACTATAATATATAAAAATCCATATAACTTGTTATTTTTAGTCAAAATTTTAAAAAAATATTGACACTTAAATTATCCTCATAGTATGATTTTGGTGTTGTAATTGATAACCATTTTCATTTATGGTGCTAGTTACAAAAAACACTTAATTTGGGGGCAGAAGATGAAGAAAATTCTCAGTATTTTCATAGTAGTTCTTCTATTCGCTGTTGGATGCGGACAGCAAAAAGAGGAGAAAAAGGAAACAAAAGCGGACAATAAAAATCAAGCTATAACAATTAAACACGCTGAAGGGGAAACAAAGTTAGATAAACCAGCGAAAAAAGTAGTTGTACTTGAGTGGGTATATTCAGAAGACTTATTAGCACTTGGTGTTCAGCCAGTAGGGATGGCAGACATTAAGAATTATAATAAATGGGTAAATACAAAAACAAAACCAAGTAAAGATGTTGTAGATGTAGGGACACGTCAACAACCAAACTTAGAAGAAATTAGCCGTTTAAAACCAGATTTAATTATCACAGCTTCATTCCGTGGTAAAGCAATTAAAAATGAATTAGAGCAAATTGCACCAACAGTTATGTTTGATCCATCAACAAGCAATAACGATCACTTTGCTGAAATGACAGAAACATTTAAACAAATTGCAAAAGCAGTTGGAAAAGAAGAAGAAGGTAAAAAAGTATTAGCTGATATGGATAAAGCCTTCGCTGATGCAAAAGCAAAAATTGAGAAAGCAGACTTAAAAGATAAAAACATCGCAATGGCACAAGCATTTACTGCTAAAAACGTACCAACATTCCGTATCTTAACTGACAATTCTTTAGCTTTACAAGTTACAAAAAAATTAGGTTTAACAAATACTTTTGAAGCAGGAAAATCTGAGCCAGATGGTTTCAAACAAACAACTGTAGAATCATTACAAAGTGTACAAGATTCAAACTTCATTTACATTGTAGCGGATGAAGATAACATTTTTGACACGCAACTAAAAGGCAACCCTGCTTGGGAAGAATTAAAGTTCAAAAAAGAAAACAAAATGTATAAATTAAAAGGCGACACTTGGATTTTCGGTGGTCCTGAGTCTGCAACATCTTTAGCAACACAAGTAGCAGATGTAATGACAGCGAAGAAGTGATTACACGATGAATAGCCTACAACATACACTTCGAGCAAGTCTTGTATTCGGAGGAGGAGCAGCTCTCTTGCTCCTCCTTTTCTTTATTCATATCGGACAAGGTCAAGCAAACATTTCCTATAGTATGATTATTGATGCTCTTATCTCACCGAACCAATCGCTAGAACATCAAACTTTAATCATGCTTCGATTACCTAGAGCTGTAATTGCCATTTTAGCTGGAGGTGCTCTTGCTGCATCTGGGGTTATTTTACAAACGTTAACGAAAAATCCACTTGCTGAATCCAGTACAATGGGTATTCACTCTGGCGCATATTTCTTTCTAGTAGCGGCTACAATTTTCTTACCAAAAGGCTTGCAAATTAATTCTCTTCTGTTCACATTTATCGGCGGTGCTATTACTGCTTTATTTGTATACCGTATTTCTGGTGGAAAAAAGGGAACCCCACTTAGAATGGCATTAGCTGGGATGGTCGTTACATTAATGCTTTCTGCCTTTACCGGAACGATGCAACTGTTCTATGAAAATGAAACAGCTGGTTTATTTTTATGGGGAGCTGGCTCTCTTATTCAAAATAACTGGGATGGCGTTCAATTTGCTTTTCCATTTATCATTATCTCTTTCCTAGTTTTACTATTTATGTCTCGTAAACTCAACATTCTCTTACTTGGTGATGATGTTGCTGTTTCTCTTGGTGAAAAAACAGCAGTAACACGTCTTATCGCCTTCATTGCTGCAATCTTTTTAACAGCAGTAATTGTTACTGTTGTTGGACCAATTGGATTTGTCGGCTTAGTTGCACCTCATTTAATGCGCCTGATCGGATACCGTCAACACTTTACTCTTCTTCTCTCTTCTTTCTTATGGGGGGCAGTATTATTGCTTGGAGCAGATGTTGTCGGTAGACTAATAGATCCAACCGGTGCAGAACTTCCTGTCGGGGCAGTCACAGCAATGATTGGATCTCCTTGGCTTATTTACTTAGTCTATCGAATGATGAAGTCGAGACAATATATGAATGATAATGGTGCGAATGCAGCTGGAGCTAGCTCCAGCTATTACTCTTATAAAAAGGTAATCATTATATCTATCACACTTTGTATTGTGACGATTGCTCTTGGTGTTACAATCGGTAGTAACGCTTATATCGAAAGCATTACTAATGTTATATCAGGTCAATTAACACAATTTGACAAAAACATGATGATGAATCTTCGTTTACCAAGAATGCTCGTTGCCGCTATTGCTGGTGCATGCCTTGCAATAAGTGGGCTTGTTTTCCAAGGTATATTACGAAACCCACTTGCCGATCCTTCTATTATTGGTATTTCATCGGGAGCTGGTGTTGGTGCTTTAACTGTTATGTATGTCTTTCCTGCACTTCCTGGTTTCTTCCTACCAATTGGTGCATTTATTGGCGGACTACTTGCAGTTGGAATTGTCCTCTTCTTCTCATGGAAATCAGGGTTTAGCCCAACAGCTCTTGCCTTAATAGGGATTGGTATTTCTGCACTTGGCTCAGCAATTATTCAAATCTTTATCGTTAGAGCCAATTTGAATGTTGCCGCTGCTTTAACATGGTTATCTGGCAGTACGTATGCAAGAGGGTGGAATCACTTAGAAAATATCATTCTATATCCATCTCTAATTCTTGTATTCATTATCTTTTTCTTAATAAAACAACTTGACGTTCTCGTACTTGGAGACGATTTAGCAACTGGACTTGGGCAACCAGTAAATAAAACACGTCTTGCTCTGATTGTGCTAGCGACACTACTTGCATCAGTAAATATCGCTGCTGTCGGTACAATTGCCTTTTTAGGCCTTGTCGCACCTCACTTAGCAAGAATTGTTGTTGGTATGAATCATCAAAGACTATTCGTTTGCTCAGCACTGTTTGGAGCAATTCTTCTTTCCATTGCTGACTTACTCGGCCGAACAATTGCATATCCGAAAGAAATTCCTTCTGGACTTGTCGTTGCTGTACTTGGAGCACCTTATTTCTTATGGTTGATGAGGAAGAGTGGGAAGAAAGTTAATTAAAAAGGAGGCTTCGTTTTAGAAGCCTCCTTTTTATATACTAAATAAAGTGAAACTTTAATCAGTGGGGTTTTCTTCATCCCCACTGATTATTAACCCACACCAATCGGGCTTTTATGAGCAGTGGATCTCCCACCTAACTTCTTTGCTCCAGCCGAATCTTGAGGTGGGAATTTTACTGCAGGTGAATAGCGGGATAAATTACTCTGATCTCACTAATTTCACAGATTTAGTCCCTCCCATAAACTCATGATGTACAGTTAATGTGTTCTCCTCAAGTTTCAAATCAACCTTCTGTTTTCTTTCTCCCATTAAAAATACAAGCTCTATGGAAATACTCCCTTGGTCCACACTTAATATTCGAAAGTCTCCTATAGTAGTCCCTTTCCCAAAAATATTATGTTCCATAAATTCTCCGCCTGTTTTCTCACTATTAATAGATTCTATTTCCAACCCAACTGGCCTGTCTGTACTTTCTGATGACATCCAAGACCCCTTTAACTTTCCAATATCAGCCTCTTTTTTCTTTTCATTTTTTAACTCTTCCTCTTTTTTCTTGACTTCTGCTTGTTGAGTTAGTAAGCCATCGATTTGCTTATTCAGCTCTTGGGCCCGTTGATTTTCCGAAATAAATTGTTGATTTTGACCAGTATCGTTAAAAATTTTATTTACTATCCCTTTAGCCTCTTCATACTTTTTATCATTCTTTAACTTCTCTGCCTTTTCCAATTGACCTATATATTGACCTTTTAACTCTTTATGCTCTATAAGCAAATCTTTTTGTTCTTTCGCTTGATTTTGAAGGATTGTGGAACCATCTTTCATCTTTTCTACTTCTTGAAACAAACCTATTGCTTGTTCTATATTTCCACTCGATTTCTCTTTTATCGAACTTATCATCTTAGTAGTTTGGCCTTTTAATACCTTTGCTTCTTTATCATCCTTTTTCTCTTCTAATGCTAGCTCAAATGATGCTACTGCCGTGTCATATTCTTTACTCGCTAACGCCAATTTCCCTTGATCCATTGCTTTTTTATAGGTTTCATTGCTACATCCTACCATTAAAAATAAAATTATGATTCCTAAAATCAATCTTTTCATCATATCCCCCTAAATTAATATAATTCTATATACACTCAATAGTATCATAAAATTTATATATAAAATTTTAAGTACCATCATAAAAACATAAAGGGAACTTGTCATTTCTTCTCGAACTTAATCTATGAACATAAGTAGAGGGGGATAACAATAATGTACCAAACAATTGAAGGCTTTTTACAATCATGGACATACGAAGCAGAGTCTACTCAGAAAATGCTTGATTCATTAACCGATGCATCTTTATCACAAGAGATTGCACCTGAACATTGGACTTTAGGAAGAGTTGCTTGGCATATCGTGACGGCAATTCCTGTTATACTATCTGGCACAGGGCTAAAGTTTGAAGGAGAATCGAAAGATTATCCTGTTCCAACTTCTGCAAAAACAATTGCAGATGAATACCGTAAAGTAAACGCGGCTTTTGTTGAAACACTTCAAAGTAAATGGACTGATAAAGACTTAGCTACTATTAATGACTTCTTTGGTCGCCCTATGCCGAATTCTATATTTTTAATGACACTCATTAATCATCAAAATCACCACCGCGGACAAATGACGGTTTTAATGCGACAAGCTGGCTTAACAGTTCCTGGCGTATATGGCCCTGCAAAAGAAGAATGGGCTGCGGCTGGAATGGAAGTTCCTAAAATGTAACGACAAAAAAGACAAGATGTTTACATATCTTGTCTTTTTCTGTAACTTGTTTCATGTGAAACTTTATAATGCATCTTCCCTCTCAATATTTTTAATTCCATAATAAGCAATCGCCACACCAATCACTGCAAATGCGAATTGAAGAGGAAGAAAGGTCGCTATAGGAAATATTGGTGGGTTATTAATTGCGATTAGCACAACGATAATAGACGAAACAATAGTAGTTGGCACTGAACGTTTACGCATTCCGAAGTATAGAGGAATTAAGCTTATTCCAGCAGTGGCAATGGCTAAAGGAACGAGATTTATCCCTTCTTGAATCAATTGATCTACTGCGAATGAATTAGGAAGAATCGAAAAATAACTATCTATTCCAATGAAAATTCCCACTACAAAAATATTAGATAAAATAACTGTTATGAATGTTAATATTGCTGTAATAGCCAACTTACTAATCATTATTTTCTTTCGATTAATTGGATAAGAAAACATCAATAATATTGTTTTGTTTTTATATTCATCAATTATTAACTTAGCTATTAGTACAGCGCCAAAAATAATAAATGTTGCTCTCACTATTGAACTAGCCATTAACAAAATCGCCTGCGGATCTCTTATTTCTGGATCTCCCTCTATTTGAGAAACGATGCTAACAAAAATCAATAATGCCAGTATAGCAAGATTTGCAATTACTGCTCTCTTCACGTACCAGCCAAGTTTAAATTTCTTCAGTTCTAGCTTCATAAGACGTAGCATGATGGTCCTCCTTCCCTTTAAAATTTAATCAATATAAATTGCCCCTGTTTTACTTAAAATCTTCACTTCGTTTTTTGCATCACCAATAGTTCCTTCTTTTATTTTTTCTGTACTTTTATCTTTCTTAAGTCCTTTTAAATCCACTATTACGTCAGCCGAATTACTTTTAGCCATAAGCTTCAATGATGCCGGGACACCTTTATACCGTACGCCAATATCCCCTGATTTTGTTTCTACAAATAATGATTTTCCTTCTTTCATATCTTTCAGTACTACTTCCCCAGATGTTGAAGTGATGTTTATATTTGAGTTACTTACACTTGTTATATAGTTATCACCAGTCGTAGACTTTATATTTAATTCTTGTACTGAACTATCTTTTACAGCTAATTCTCCACTTTGCGATATGAATTCACCTTTCTCTGCTGATAATCCTACAACCATTTCATCTCCAGACTTGCTTTTTGTAACGATACTTTTTACTACTATATCGCTTATTTTCACATCACCCGATTTATTATTTAATACAATTTTATCTATTTCTTTCTTCGGAATCGCTATACATATACTATTTTTCTTCCGAAACGTAAAACCATTAAAGAATCTGGTCGCCTTTTGTTTTTGCTTAACTATAACTTTATTCCCTGCTTGTTCTATTTCGATGGGGTCTATCTCTTTATCTACTCGTTTACCTTGGGCGGAAATTACTATTTTGTTAGCGTCTGTACTTTTAAATTCAATATCCCAGTTTTCATTGTCCACTTCTATTTCTTTTATATGATTTATCTCAAAAGACTTTTCTTGCTTAAAATCTTTCCCCTGAAATGTCTTAAAACCAAAAATCACACTAGCAATTGTCAGAAATAAAATTGCAATTACTATTATTTTTTTCAACATTCATACCCCAGTTCGTTGTTGTTTTAACCTTGCTTCACGCCACATCGATCTTGTCAATTTTACGATATGATAGATAACTGATGAAAATTCCTAATAAACAGAACACTATTGGGATAGCTATAAAATCAAACATACTTACTTGACCGTTTCCAGAACCAACGTTACTGTTCATCATCATCCCAATTATTACTGCAGAAGTAATTGTTGTCGGTGTTGATTTCTTTCTCATCCCAAAAAATAAAGGAATTAAACTTATACCAGATATCATAAATGCATTTATAAAGGTAGCTGGAACGGTAGCTATTATTTCCCCCATTGTAACAGGCGTTTCAAGTAGTCCCATTATTGGATTCATACAGAATATGAGCAAACTAATAATGAATGTTGCGATTATCGTGCTCACAAAGCAAAAACTAAAAACAATTGCTAATTTCGCTCTCATTAGCATTTTCCTTTGCAGTGGGTACATAAATAGTAGCTGTATTGTTTTGTTCTTGTATTCATCAATCACTAAACGTGATAAAATAACCGATGCAAAAATAATAAATGTAATTCTAATAAAAATATTTGCTAAAGACATGTATTCCATATAGCTAGAGAACATCAAACCATCCTCTACTTTAGTTCCCCATACCATAAGACTTACCGCAGCAAAAATTGCTATAATACAAATCGCTACTCCTTTAAAATAACTAGATAATTTATGTTTTTTCCATTCGAGCTTCATTAATTTAAACATATAAACCACGCCTCCATTCTTTATATAACTGTCTCTACACTGCTAACATTCTAATTCCAGCAGTAACGAAGCTTAACATTCCTATCACTAGTAGAATTAACAACCATTTCCGTTCTGGTTTTCTATAATATAAAATTCCACTTATAAACATTACGATTAATCCACTTACCAGGTTCAGCCACAACCCATTAAGCATGAATACCTTCTCCATCCATTACATTTAAGAAATATTCTTCTAAAGAACTATGTTTCTTATTAATACTTTCAATTTCCACATCGTTCATAATAAGTGCTTTTGAAATGGCCTGCTGAGACGCTGACGTATCATACACACGAATCATGGTTCCACTCATTATTTTGTAGTTTTTTATACCAAGTTTATCTTCTAAAATATAAGCTGCACGTTTCACATCAGGAACAGTGATTTCAATGTACTCTGTTTGCTTTCCGTTAATACTCTTCATTGAAACTTCTTTTATTAGTTTTCCATTTTGAATCACACCAATTGTATCCGCCATTAGTTCCATCTCACCTAAAATATGACTAGAAACTAATAATGTAATACCGTATTCTTTGCAGAGCATTTTAAATAAGTCTCGTAACTCCTTAATACCAATTGGATCTAAACCGTTAATTGGTTCATCTAAAATGAGCAATTCTGGCTTTGTCACGATTGCCCTTGCAATACCGAGTCGTTGTTTCATTCCTAATGAAAAATCTTTTACTTTTTTATTATCTATCCCTTGTAGTTTCACTAAATGTAAAGCATGGTCAATTGCATTTTTATCGTAGTAGCCCATATATTCACAATGCAGGTCTAAGTTTTCTTTCGCCGTTAATTTATCATAAAAGATTGGGTATTCAATAATTGTCCCCATTCTTTTTAATACTTCATAAGATGTATCTGTTAATTTCTCACCGAAGATTTCAATATCACCACTCGTCGGTTTTATTAAATTTGTAATCATTTTCATAATCGTTGTTTTACCAGCACCGTTTGGTCCTAAAAAACCGTAAATTTCTCCTTTTTTCACATGCATGTTAACACTGGAAATAACTTCTTTCCCTTTAAACACTTTCGTTAACTGATTTGTTTTTAATATATATGTCATGTTACTTTCCCCTTTCGCAATACTCTATATTTCTATAATAGACAACGGAAATCTCTTTTTTCTTACCCGTTTCTTACAAATTCCTTACGCTGAAAAAAAGCTTGTAGAATCTACTGCTCTACAAGCTAAAACTGCATCTTTGTTAATACAATTGTAAAAATTGTTTTTTCATACGGTTTACTAGAAAGGTGAATTTTTCCGTCCATCGCTTCCACAAGCCGTTTCGTGATCGTTAATCCTAGACCGCTTCCTTGGTACAATCTATTTCTTGAATCTTCAAGTGTGTACATACGCTCAAATACTTTATCAATATGAGATTCATCAATCCCTTTTCCTTTATCCCATACGTCTATATACACACTCGTGTCATCATCTCTTAACGTCATACCAAGTGCCTTTCCATCGTCTCCATATGTAATCGCATTTGATATTAAATTATTCAATACCCTACCTAATACTTCTACATTTCCAAGTGCGTATATATTTCTTTCTGGTATATCAATATGAACCTGAAAACCTTTCGTCGTCACTAAATCATAAAAAGATAAAATCTTCTCGCGGCAAACTTCATTCATATTTACTTTTGTCATTTCAATTGCTTTGTCACCAGATTCTAATTTTGCCAAGTCAAAAAACTTATGAATTAACTCCATCACTTCTAGTGTTTTCGTATGCACTTTTTCAAGTAATATTTGTTGTTCTTCTTTATTTATCGTTTTATCCTTATTTAACATTTCTGTATATCCAAGAATAACTGTTAGTGGTGTTTTCAAGTCATGCGAAATATTTGAAAGCATTTTTCTCATCGAAATTTCTACTTTTGCATGATCTGCATTCGTTTTCTGTTTTGCATCTAATAATTGATTAATTGCCACTAATAATTTTTGCAATTCTAGATCATCTGTCATAACGAGTAACGTCTCGCCTGTTTTGCCATTTACAATACTTTCTAACTTTTCATATGTGTATCGTAAATTTTCACTACTATTTTTTCTCATTTTATATTGCATATAAATAACACATAACAATATAAAAATAATACCTATTAACAAATTGATCATATTACATTACTTCCAGCTTATAGCCGATGCCCCATAACGTTTTAATATATTCTGGATTAGATGGGTCACTTTCGATTTTCTCACGCAATCTTCTCATATGAACATTAATAACGTTATCGTCACCGTAATACTCTTCATTCCAAACTAACGTATATATTTGCGCTTTTGTAAATACTCGATTTTGGTTCTTTACGAATAGCTTTAAAATCTCAAATTCTTTTAAAGTAAGTTTGAGAGGCTTCCCGTTTTTTTCTACAGTAAAATTAATTGCATCAATTGTTAAATCACCAATTTGAATCATTTTTTCTATAGTTTCTGTAGCCGAGTATTTCGTAGACCTCCGAATACCTGCTTTTACACGTGCAGCCAATTCAATCATAGAAAACGGCTTACAAATGTAATCATCTGCTCCAAGTCCTAATCCGACAGCTTTATCAACATCTGTATCTTTTGCTGACATCATTAAAATCGGAACTGCACTTTTTTCACGAATAATACGTACAACCTCTAATCCGTCTAACTTCGGCATCATTATATCAAGGATCACTAAATCAAAAGATGATTTAAAAAAGGTTTGCACCCCTGCTTCCCCGTCAGACGCCATCGTAACTTGAAAGCCTTCCTTTAATAAATATTTTTCCACCATCTCTTGAATTGAAATATCATCTTCCACTAATAAAATATGATGTGACATATGTCTATCCCCTTTTTACAAACATTAACATGCTAATTGTATCGTAACGAATGAACACTGTGAAGAATAATATGAATTTTCAAACCAACTTCCCTTCCTTCCATAACAATGATATGATGAAATTTACTACGATAGTTCATAATTAACTTTATATAAAGGAGACTTATCATGTCAGAAAACAAAAAAGTAAGCTTAGCTGATTTAATGCGTGAACAACTTGCTAAGAAAAAGCAAGGAAATGGAAATGGTCAAAATGCAAAAAATCAAAACCAAGAAACGAAAAAATTACAAAACCAACAAACAAAGAAGACAAACAACCAACGTAGACGTACAGGTGTGTAAATGAACGGACAAAAACGTTCTAATATCGCACCCGGTCTTGAAGTTGATATTGTATTAAAACAAGATCAACGAACAGGCAAATTAACACGTGGCATTGTAAAAGATATTTTAACAAACTCCCCTTCCCATCCACATGGCATTAAAGTGCGATTGCAGGACGGGCAAGTCGGTAGAGTACAAAATATCGTTCAATAAGAAAAGGAGCTCAAGTAAACTCGAGCTCCTTTTCTTTATTAACCTTTAATTTTCTCGATGAAAACTACTTTTAAGTAGTCTCCTTCTTTAAATTGATCAATGGTACGGAAATCTTCTGGTAAAGAATGTTCTTCTAATATTTTATATTTGCCATTCATTTCTTTAAAGGCTGTATCGATAAAGCCTTTAAACTTTTTCATATCGAATGCACTACAATTTGTAGAAGCAACGATAATACCATTATTTTCTGTAATAGCAATTGTTTCTTTCAATAAATTTTTATAATCTTTTGCTGCACTAAATGTATATTTTTTTGATCGGGCGAAGCTTGGAGGATCAAGTACAACCATATCAAATTTCATCTTTTTCTTAGCTGCATATTTGAAGTAAAGAAATACATCTTCTACAATAATATCTTGTGCTTCATAATCAACTTCATTGACACTAAACTGCTCAATTGTTTTACTTAAACTACGATTTGCAAGGTCAACACTCGTCGTTTTACTCGCTCCGCCAAGCGCTGCAAATACAGAGAAAGCACCTGTATAAGAGAACATATTTAACACTGTTCTTCCCTTTGCATATTTGTCACGAATTTGTTTTCGAACGTTACGTTGATCTAAAAATACACCAACCATTGCCCCGTCATTTAAATAAACAGCGAAGTTCACACCGTTCTCTTTTACGATAAGCGGGAACTCACCGCGCTCTCCTGCTACGAAATCATCACCCTCAATATATTTCCCTTTCGTATCAAAACGCTTTTTCTCATAAATGCCTTTAAAGTTTGCTACTTTTTGCAGAGCTGCTATAATCTCATCTCTGAAAGTATAAATCCCTTCACTATACCAACTTACTACGTAGTAGCCGTCATAATAATCGATAATTAGTCCGCCAAGACCATCACCTTCACCGTTTAGGGCGCGGAATGCTGTCGTATCACTTGATTTATAAAATTGTTTTCGTTTATGTAAGGCAGATTTGATTTTACTTTCAAAGAAAGATTGATTAATTTGTTCACTCTCTTTTCTCGTTAAAATCCAGCCGTATCCTTTATTTTGTTTTCCATAATAACCTTTTCCGACAAAGTTGTTCTTCTCATCTACTACTTTGATGATTGTCCCTTCTTCACGAACATCGTTTAAATTTTGAATTGCATCTTTTAAAATAAGTGGATATCCACTTTTAATTTCTTTTATAAATTTCGGTTTTATTTTTATAGTTACTTCTGATTGCATATAATAACTTCCTTTCCATTTGCATGCTTTCTCTATAGGAAGCATTTAAAAAACAAGCCTGAAAAAACAGCCTCGTTTCACTATACCATATTATTGCTTTGCTAGTACAACTCGCTTATTCTCGCACTTAACCGCCACATATTTACTACGTTTTGAAATGGAAATCTCACTGTCCAAAATAATAGAAAAAAATTATATATTTCACATTTACCATTGACAATGATAATGATTTTCATTATCATTTAATGTATATGAGTTCTTGAAAATATAGCTACATTTATAGGAGGAATAAACATGATTATTGTTACAAATACAGCTAAAATTACAAAGGGAAATGGACATAAATTAATTGAGCGTTTTAATAAAGTAGGTAAAGTTGAAACGATGCCAGGCTTTTTAGGTCTAGAAGTTCTTTTAACGCAAAATACAGTTGATTATGATGAGGTAACAATTAGCACTCGATGGAATGCAAAAGAAGATTTCCAAGGTTGGACAAAGAGCGCCGCATTTAAAGATGCTCACTCACATCAAGGTGGAATGCCAGAATATATTCTTGATAATAAAATTGCTTACTATGATGTAAAAGTTGTACGTATGCCAATGGCTGCAGCACAGTAAAAACAGTTCTTTTTTAAAGTATAGAATATGAGAAGCGTTATCTATCACTTCTCATATTCTATACTTTTTTCTTTAATTTCTTTTTACTAACTTTGCGTGTACAACTAGCCTTCCAGCCTCTGGATCAAGCGCATAGTCACAAGTAGAAAGTGTTACGATTTCATCATTAGCCGTCAATTCCGTATCCGTTTTGTACAGTGATTTTTCTTGAACTTCCTTTAAGAACGATGTATATGCTGCATCATTTTCAAAATCCGTTTCAATGTAATAAAAGTCCGTTGTTGTCGTGTATACTGAAAAAACTTCAACGTCGTATCCTTCAAATAATGTATCGTAATATAATTTACGATGGGACATGAAAAAGTCTTCATCCAACATTTTTTTTAAACTACCAAACATAGAACCGTCTTTCATACGATGGCCATATAAAATCGTATTTCGATTTTGAGATTTCACATCATTACGATGGTCCATAAAAATGCTTCCCGCTCTCATATCTTCACCTTTATAATTACGAAACAAATAGTAATCATTATCTTTTGCTTGAACGATTGGATAATTAATTTGTGTATCATCCATCGTAATCCATCCGACTATCTCTGGATTAATTTTCTGGAGATCCTGAAACTGTTTACGTACCTCTCCGTCTTCCGATTTTTCTTCCATTGGACTTCTTTTATAAATATGTTGTGCCTCAGCCATTACTTTACGATTTTCATAATAATCCATGAAAATCCCACCCAACTCATACATTGAATAGAAAAAGACTCCTAAAAACGCAATTGTAAGTATGCGTTGAAAAAAAGAATTCTTTTTCCGTCCGTTCTTGCTATTCAAATTATCACCTCAAAACGGATTATACTCAGCCTTTAGATTCCCATAGGTACCATATACAATCCAGTATCTTCATCCTGCTTTACAATGACATCTACACCATATATTGCTTTAACCATCTCTTCTGTTATTACATCATTAGGATTACCTTTCGTAATGATCTCTCCATCTTTCATAACGATAATATGGTCGCTATAACGAATGGCTTGATTAATATCATGTAATACCATTACAATCGTTAATCCATACACTTCATTTAACTCTTTCACTAATTCTAATATTTCTAGCTGATAGTAAATATCTAAATAGGTTGTCGGTTCATCTAAGAAAATCATTGGTGTATTTTGAGCTAATGTCATTGCGATCCAAACTCGCTGCCTCTCTCCACCGGATAAAGCATAGATTGGCTTATCACGCTTACTTTGTAAATTCGTACATACTAGTGCACGCTCTATCGCTTCTCTATCTTCATCTGTTTGCGGAGAGAAAATATTTTTATATGGCATACGTCCAAAGCTTATTAGCTTTTCCACTGTAATATCTGCTGGAGCCTCATTTTGTTGGTGGACAACTGCTAGCTTTCTAGCAAGCTCTTTCGGTTTATATTCACTAATCGCTTTCCCATCAAGTATTACTTCTCCACTGCTAGGAACGTGATTTCTAGACATGACACTAAGTAATGTTGATTTCCCGCATCCATTCGGGCCAATGATTGTTGTAATTTTCCCAATTTCTATTTCACTACTAACAGACTTTAAACGATTTGTTACGTTATCGTATGAAAAGGTTACATTTTTAATTTCCATGAACTTTATCACTCTTTCTAAGCAAGAATATTAAGAATGGACCACCAATAACCGCCATAATTGTTGCTGCTGGAATTTCATTAGGTGGCACAATTAACCTTCCAATCGTATCCGCTGTCAAAATTAATAACGCCCCTGCAAGAGCAGAAAATGGAATTAATACTTTATGGTCTGAACCGACCAATTGTCTTGAAATATGCGGAACTAGTAATCCTACAAAAGCAATAACACCTGCAATCGCTGTTGATACTGCCGCTAAGAGTACTGCAATGGCAGAAATAATAAGACGAACTCTCGTCACGTGCAAGCCTAAGTTTTTCGCAGTCTTATCTTGTAGCGATAATAAGTTACACCAAGCTCCTACGAACAGAGCAAGAATAAGACCAATCGTTCCATAAGTCACCATTATTTCTACATCGCCCCACGTCTTCATTGTTATGTTAGAAGTCGTCGTTTGCTTAATACTTTTAATAAAATACCCACAAATCGTAACGAATGATTCATTTAATCCAGTAAACATCGCATTAATAGCAATACCAATTAAAATAATGCGAAGTGGGCTTAACCCTGACTTCCATGAAAACGAATAAACGAGATAACACGCAAGCGCACCACCTAAAAAGGCGAATACGGGGGTCCAGAAAAAGAATTGCGGGAACAAAGTAATAATAACGAGTGTCATAAAACTTGCTCCTGAAGATATACCGATTACCCCAGCATCAGCGAGTGGATTCTTCATAACAGCTTGAAAAAGCACCCCTGAAACAGCAAGAGCCGCTCCAGTGAACAGCGCAATAATAATACGCGGGAAACGTAAATCTTTAATGACTTCAACATCTTCATTTCCACCTGTAAATATCCCTTGTACAAGTTCAACAATACCTACTTCTAAACTCCCTTTCATCGCTGACAATGATGTCATAACAATGAGCAATGCAGTAACAATGAGGAAACTCCAAGTTTTTTTATTCATTCTACTCTTCCTTTATATTAAAATGCATCACGGATACATCATTTTTTTCAATTCATCTAAAGCTTCAATTGCTGCTAAATTGCCTGTCGTTCCAAATAAACGCTCTTCTAAATCATAAACACGGTTATTTTTAACCGCAGCAAAGTGTTTCCAAATATCATTTGTTTTAAATTCTTTATCAAACATTTTTACAACCTCATCAGGCATACCATGAGCTGCTCGTAAAATAATATCTGGATCGGCTTTCTTTAAATACTCTGTATTAGAAGCTAAATATTCTACTTGTTCACCTTGCACAATATTTTTACCACCTAATTGTTTCACTAAATCTCCAATATAAGAATGCTCTGTTGCTACTAAATAACTTCCCGGCACACCTAATAAAATAAGCACTGTCGGTTCTTTCTTTCCTTTTACTTCCTTTTGAATGCTAGCAACCTTTTTATCTAACTTAGTTACTACTGCTTCAGCCTGTTTTTCACGTCCATATTTCTTACCTAAATCGCTAATAGAACTTTGCATATTTTTTAAACTCGTTAAATCTAAAAAGGTTGCTTTCATACCCACACCATCAAAAACTGGCTTTAATTCGTATTCAAGTGTTGTCACAGATAACACTTCTGAAGGCTTTAATGACTTTACCTTTTCCATATCTGGACTCATTGGATTCCCAACTTCAGGTAAACCTTTATATCGCTTTGGTAAAGTTTTAGAACTTGTTGGAACACCGACTAAATCTACTTCTAACGCATCCATAATTTCAGTAACAGCCACTGTTGTTGCAACAACGCGCTCCTTACTCTCACTCTTTACCTGCTTTGCTGTTTCTTTTTTTGGTGATGAGCACCCTGCTATACTCATTAACAAAATGATAGCCATTAGTACACTTACGATTTTCTTCACTCTCAATCACCACTCCCTTCCATACAATATGAAACAAGTCTTGATGCACGCGAACATGCATCAAGACTCCAAAAATTACAATCTACCTGCTCTATATTTACGAACTAGTAAAGCAAGTGAACCTAGCAGTAACACCATGTATAAACCAAGTTGTGCTGTATCTGCAGTTTTTGAGTTTTTCTCTTTTTTCGAATCATTTTTTGTATCTTCTTTTTTCTTCTGACCATCTGCATTTCGGTTAAAATCAGGAGTACCTACTGTTTTTATATTATCTACTTTCGGTGTAGTCACTGGATTTTTCGGTTCATTTTTCGGTTCCTCTTTAATAGTTCCTAACGCGCCGATATTATTTGTATCAAATTGAATTTGTACATCGTAGAAATGATGGTAGTTCATCTCATCGATGTCTACCTTTACTTTTGCGTTTAATTTTTTAAATAGATCTTCTACTTCAAACTGTACTACTCGCGTATTTGCATTTTTATCTTCGCTTACTACTTTCGCATCAGCGAATAATTCCTTGTTTTCCGTTTGGAATTTCGTAATCCACGCACTATTTTTCAGCGTCATCTCAATGTATTTTTTACCATCTTTTACGATTAATTTCGCTGGATTTACAACATAGTCATTCATCTTTGAAATCTCATCTGTTTTATCTTTTAATACTTTAAATGTAATATCATATTGGCCATCTACTAAATTTTTCGGATCAACTATTACTTTCGGGTTATTATTTCCACCTTGGTTGTCATTCCCGTCTTGGTTGTCATTCCCGCCTTGGTTGTCGTTTCCACCTTGATTCCCTAAAGCTTTAATACTGTCTTGATCAAATACAAATTGAACATCGTAGAAATGGTGATAATTCATTGAATCAATATCTACTTTTACTTTTGCATTTAATTTTTTAGACAAATCGTTTACTTCTACTTCTACTTCTACTACTCTTGTATTTTGTTCTTTATTTTCACTTAACACTTTTGCATTAACGAAAGAACCATTCTTCTCAAATTCAAATTTCGTAATCCATGTACTATTTGTTAATGTAAACGATACGTATTTCTTACCATCTTTTACTTTTAATACACCTGGGCTTTTTGTGTATGTGTTCATCATTGAGATTTCATCTGTTTGATCTTTTAACACTTTAAAGCCAATGCTGTATTCACCATCTTTAAGAGCTTTTGGATCAATTGTTGTGTTATTATCTTGGTTATTGTTTCCACCCTGATTGTCGTTTCCACCTTGGTTGTTGTTTCCGCCTTGATTGTCGTTTCCGCCTTGATTGTTGTTTCCACCTTGGTTGTTGTTTCCGCCTTGATTGTCGTTTCCACCTTGGTTGTTGTTTCCGCCTTGATTGTCGTTTCCACCTTGGTTGTTGTTTCCGCCTTGATTGTCGTTTCCACCTTGGTTGTTGTTTCCGCCTTGATTGTCGTTTCCACCTTGGTTGTTGTTTCCGCCTTGGTTATCTAACGGCTTAATGCTACCTTTATCAAATGCAAATTGAATATCGTAAAAATGGTGATAATTCATTGAATCGATATCTACTTTTACTTTTGCATTTAACTTTTTCGATAAATCTGGTACTTCTACTTCCACTACGCGTGTATCAGCTTTTTTATCTTCACTTATTACATTTGCATCAACAAACGAACCATTTTTCTCAAATTCAAATTTTGTAATCCAAGAACTGTTCGTTAACGTAAATGATACATACTTCTTACCATCTTTTACTTTTAGCACACCTGGACTTTTTGTATATGTGTTCATCATTGAAATTTCGTCTGTTTGATCTTTTAACGCTTTAAAATTGATGCTGTATTCACCATCTTTAATTGTTTCAGCATCTGGTTTTTCTACTTCTGGTTTTTCTGCTTCCGGTTTTTCTGCTTCCGGTTTTTCTGCTTCTGGTTTTTCTACTTCTGGTTTTTCTACTTCTGGTTTTTCTACTTCTGGTTTTTCTACTTCTGGTTTTTCTACTTCTGGTTTTTCTACTTCTGGTTTTTCTACTTCTGGTTTTTCTACTTCTGGTTTTTCTACTTCTGGTTTTTCTACTTCTGGTTTTTCTACTTCTGGTTTTTCTACTTCTGGTTGTTTCTCTTCATTTTTAATTTGTTCAAGTTTATCTTGTTCAAATAAAAGTTGTACATCATGCGTTTGCTTATAATTTCTTGATGCCATTTCGATAAATACTTTTGTATTTAGTTTTTTAGACAAATCGTTTACTTCAAACTCTGCTACTCTTGTATCTTTTTCCTTATCCTCACTCACTACTTTTGCATCAACAAATGCGCCATCTTTTTCCGTTTGGAAATTTTTAATTAATGAGCTACTTTTTAATGTTACAATTGCTTTTTTCTTACCGTTTTCTACTTTTAATATTCCTGGATTGACCATGTAAGTATTCATCTTAGATTCTTCATCTGTTTGATCTTTTAACACTTTAAATGGAATGCTGTACGCACCATCTGTAATTGTGTTAGAATTTGGTTGTTGATCTGGGTCAGGCTTTTGGTCGGGCTTCTGACCTGGATCGGTAGTTTCATTTGGATCTGGCTTATTAGCTGGGTCCTCTTTTTCATTTGGTTTTTCTACATGAATTGGTGTAATGCTATTTTGATCAAATGCAATACGAACGTCGTACTCATGATGATAATTTAAAAAATCAATATCTACTTTTACTTTTGCATTTAATACCTTCTCTACATCTTCTACATCAAATTCTACTACTCTTGTATCTTTTTCTTTATCTTCACTAATTACATTTGTCGCAACTAGCTTACCTGCTTTTTCTGTTTCAAACTTCGTAATCCATGAACTATTCGTTAATGTAAAGGATACTTTCTTTTTCCCATCCTTCACTTTTAAAGTTCCCGGGCTTACTGAATATTGATTCATCATTGATTCTTCATCTGATGTATCTTTTAAAACTTTGAAGCCAATTGAATATTCACCGTCAGCCAACTTGGTAGCTGCTTGAACTGCAAGTGGTTGTAATGTTGATACGAATGTAAATATCATTAAAAACATAGCAACAATAATTTTTGTATACCTGTTCAATGGAACGACTCTCCCTTTTGAAAATTATTTAATACTATTCCCATCAAATACAAAGCGAATATCATACGAAGCATTATAATTAATAATTGGAATATTAATTTTCACCTTGCCATTTAGTTTTTTTGACAAGTCAGCAACTTCAAATTCTACAACTCTAGTATTATCTTTTTTGTTTTCACTTAACACGGTTGTTTCTACAAATTGACCATCTTTTTCTACTTGGAAACTTTTAATAGAAGCACTATCTTTCACTTTAAATGAAACATATTGTTTTCCATTTTTAACTGTTAATGTTGCTGGGCTTTCAAAATAACTATTCATTCTAGACGATTCATCTTTATCGCCTTTCCATACAGTAAAAGCAATATTATATTTTCCATCAACTAGTTTTGTAGCAGCCTTTGCATCTTGTAAACCTAGTGTTGCGATAAACGTAAATAAAACAGCAAATACGGCAATAATCATTTTAAATTGTTTAAACATATATTCATCACCCTTCAAAAGATTTATTTACTCAACTTCACTTTACGAATTAAGAAAGCACCTGAAATAAGAATTAACGCTGCAAACAATCCAATACGTGCTTCATCGCCTGTTTTTGGGTTATCTGTTTTTTCAGCTTTTCCATTTTCATTTTTTGTTTCTTTGTTCACTTCTTTAGCTGCTTCCTTATTCTCTACTTTTGTTTTCTCTTCTTTTACTTGTGTATCTGTTTTCGCTTGATCATTATTTTTTGTAGTAGCAGCTACGCCGTTATCGCCACCTACAGCTTTTACATTTGCATCAAAAGCAAAACGAATTGTGTAGTGGTGGTCATAGTTTGCATTTGGTACAACAACATGAATTTTTACAGCTGCCGGTTTGGATAAATCATCTACTTTAAACTCTACTGTTCTTTTATCTGCCGATTCATCTTTACTAACAACTTTCGCATCAACAAAATTCCCGTTCTCTGGTGCTTTAAATTCTGTAATCCAAGCACTATGATTCATCGGAACTTGTACTCTCATCTCACCGTTTTTCACTACTAATTTTGCTGGCTTTTCAAAATAGTCATTTGCCATTGAAGCTGAATCATTTTCCGCTTTTTGAATTACGTAATTAATATCGTAAGTACCATCAGCTAGTTTTGCTGAAGCATTTCCGTATGGCATTACAAGAAAAGCTAGCATACATACGAACGTTATAATAAAAGCGGGTAATACAGAAACCTTTTTCATTTTTCTTGTTTCCTCCTTGGTTATCTTTCATTTCACTTTTTGAAAATGATAATTATTCTCAATTTATAAGAAAAAAATAATCTCTTTTACCTATTATTTAATTAGCATTCTTTTATGTAACATAAGTATTATTGATTATCATTCTCATTTAATATTAAAAATAATATCTCACCCTATTCCTTATACAAAGGCATAGAAACTGAGAAAAAATTATAAAACTTTTTTATTGATTATCATTCTCAATATAAATCAAAAAAAATAAACTATCTCTTCGCCTCTTCTTTCACCTCTTCCCATAACAACACTATAGTTATAGAAACCCCTTATCCCTCACTTCCCTTCCAATATTTCCACAACTAAGTCAATCTTAGCCTACTCATAAATTTTTTGTCAACTATATTACGTATAAAATTTTTAATATCTGAATTTCTCTATATATGGCTTTTTCTACAAAAAAAGAGACTTTCTATTATAGAAAGCCTCTTTTCTCTATTTTTCTACAGCAATTTCCTGCTTTTGAAACTTAGAAACTATATAACCAAATCCTATACCGATTATGCCTGGAACTAACCAACCAATTCCTACACTATATAATGGAATCTTATCTAAAATAGGTGCTAGCGCTGCAATTTGAAGGTTTGCATTGTGTAATCCATCAAAGAAACTGATTGCAAATGCTCCTACAATCCCCCCCACATACATCGCTAATGGAAGACGAACGTAGTTTTCAACAAGTGATAATACGATAAGTACGATTCCAATTGGATAAATAGCGATTAAGATTGGTAATGCTAATGCATTTAACTGAGTTAATCCAAGATTTGCTACCATAAATGCTAATACACAGAAAATGAAAACGACTTTTTGATAAGAAAGCTTTGGTAATAAGGAAGAGAAGTAATCACCACAAGCCGCAACAATACCTACAGAAGTTGTTAAACATGCTGCTGTAATTGCGATCCCTAGTAATAAAGTTCCGTAACTGCCAAATAAATGATTCACGACATTTGTTAAAATAATTCCTCCGTTTGCGCCCATTCCAAGTGACACACTAGAAGCTCCAAGATAAGCAAGCGCTAAATACACAAGTAGTAGACCAAGCGCTGCAATAAATCCTGCAAAGATTGTTACTTTTGCAATACTATTTTTATTTGTAATGCCTTTTTCTTTTAACGCATGAATTACAACATTTCCGAATACAAGTGCTGCAAGTCCATCTAAAGTTAAATATCCATCAATAAATCCTTTGAAGAGAGGAGCACTATACACTTCTGTCGGTGCACCAAATTCTCCAATTGGTGTAATAAGTGCTTTACCTACGATAATTGCAATAACAGCTAATAATATTGGAGTTAGCACTTTACCAATACGCCCCACTAATTTCGAAGGATTTAAAGCTAAATAGAAAGTTACTGCAAAGAAAATAAGTGTAAAGATAACAAGTGGATATGACTGACCTGCTAGCTCACTTGGTAAAAACGGTGCAACACTCATCTCATAAGCTACTGTTCCTGTACGCGGCACACTTACGAATACGCCTAAACATAAATAAATGGCAGTGATAAAAACAAGTGCGAATATAGGATGTACACGTCCTGCTAGCTCATTAATATCTCCCTTTAAAGCTATAACAATTACGCCTAATAAAGGTAGTCCAACGCCTGTTACAATAAAACCAAACAGCGCGATCCATACGTCCGTTCCAGCACCTTGCCCTAACGCTGGTGGAAAAATCATATTACCTGCACCAAAAAACAGTGCAAATAACATTAAACTTATTGCAAACATCTCTGAAAACTTTAAAGATGATTTCATTTCTACTAACCTCCTAAAATAATTAATTGACAAAATATTCTGAAAAATAATCCGTCACATATCCTCTTTCAAGCACACTTCCCCGTAAAAGAACGCAAAAAACACCCGTCCCTAACAAAGGGACGAGTGTTGAAATCGTGGTTCCACCCTTATTCTAATAAAATGAATTTATAACGAAATAAGCTCATTTTATAGCTCGTGTAAATTGATAACGGTTTTATCCGCCAAGAATTACAATGCATCATGCATGCAGTTCACTCTTGAAGTTTAGAGGTGGTAAGCTTGTCTTTTCGTATTAGGAAGCTCACAGCCTAAGGCTCCCCTCTCTGAGAATCGTAAAATACAACTCATGTCCTCATCATTACTTTTATAAAATATCTTGTCGAAACTTGTTGTTTTTTATTATATGGGCTATTTTTTAAAAAATCAATAGTTTTATTTTTTCTGACAAAAAAATATAGGGAGAAAACTTTTCCTCCCTATAACTGATCTATTAGAATGTCTAATTCCTCCGATGTAACGCTCCTCCACTTTCCTACTTCAAGCTCATTTAGCTCTATATTCATAATCCGTACTCGCTTTAGCTTTATTACAGTAAATCCAAAAGCACGGCTCATTCTACGAATTTGCCTGTTCATCCCTTGCGTTAAAACGATACGAAATGTTGATTGATCGATTCTTGTCACTTTGCACGGCTTCGTCATACCATCTTTAATCTTTACGCCGCTGGACATCTCATCAATAAACCAGTCCGTAAAAGGTTTATCAACAGTAACAACGTATTCTTTCTCATGCTCATGATCACCATGTAAAATTTGATTCGCAATCGTACCGTCATTCGTTAATAAGATAAGTCCTTCCGATGCTTTATCTAATCGCCCAACTGAAAAGATTCGCTCTGGGTAATTGATATAATCAATAATATTATTTTCAATATGATCAGCTGCTGTACAAGTAATGCCGACTGGTTTATGGAATGCGATATACACTTTTTCTTTCTCTTCTTTTACAATAACTTGCCCATCAATCGTTACCCTATCACCATCGCTCACGAGTGCACCGTGCGTACATATTTCGCCATTAATAGCCACGCGTCCAGCTTTAATAAGGCGATCTGTTTCACGTCTTGAGCAGGATTTTGCTTCGCTTATGTATTGGTTGATTTTCATGTTTTGTTCCTTTTCATATATAATAAAAACGTCAATCTATGGCAATATCATTATGCCACGATTGACGCTTTTTCACTTCGCAAAAACAACTAAATAAATAACCCCAATCACCAAAAATATTCCACAACAAGCTAACAATACTTTTGCAAGTTTGTCCATAAACATATAATGGTTTCCCCTTTGTTTCGTTGTTTTCTATTTTAATTCGACAACTGTTACGCCTAGGCCTCCCTCGCCCATGTCACCGTAACGGTAATTCTTCACGCCGCGGTGCTTCTTCAAGTAATCTTGTACACCTTGGCGAAGCGCTCCTGTTCCTTTACCGTGAATGATTGATACACGAGGATAACTTGCAAGCTGGGCATCGTCTAAATATTTTTCAACGCGCATCATTGCATCTTCATAACGTTCACCGCGAAGATCAAGTTCCAATGAAACGTGGTAATCTCTACCCTTCACACTTGCGACTGCTTTTTTCTCTGTTTGTTTCGGTGTGTTAATGTATTCCATATTAGATTCTTTTACTTTCATCTTCAGAATACCGATTTGTACGCTCCACTCTGTATCGCTTACTTTTTCAAGTAATTGACCTTTTTGACCGAACGTTAATACTTTTACTTCATCGCCTGCACGTAACTGTTGTTTCGGCGCAGTGTTTTTCACGTTTACTTTTTGCTTCTTCACAAGCTCTGGCGCTGTTCCTTCTAGACGGCTCTTCGCTTCAATAAGCTCATGGTCTTTCACATTTACAAGCTGTGCTTTACGCAATTGACGAAGTTCTTGAATAATACCTTCTGCTTCTTTCTTCGCAGCTTCGACTTTTTCTTCCCCTTCTTTTTGCGCTTTTAATAGTTTTTCATCACGCTCATCGTTAAATTCAATAATTTGACGTTGCAACTCACGATGAAGTTTCTCAGATTGTTTGCGAAGTGCCTCTGCTTCATTCCAGTCACGCTCTGCGTTCTTCTGGCTCTCTTCTAACTTCGCAATCATATTTTCGATTTTATTTGTATCTGTACTAATGTGGTTACGGGCTTGGTCAATAACGCGATCAGATAATCCAAGACGCTTCGAAATTTCAAAGGCGTTACTACGACCTGGTACACCGATTAATAATTTATATGTTGGGCTTAATGTGTTCACATCGAACTCAACACTCGCATTAATAACTTGCTCACGGTTGTATCCGTATGCTTTTAATTCTGGGTAATGCGTCGTAGCAACAACGCGAGCACCGCGATTACATACTTCATCTAAAATCGAAATTGCTAGTGCAGCACCTTCTTGCGGGTCTGTTCCAGCACCTAATTCATCGAATAAAACTAAGCTTTCAAAATCAGCTTTTTCTAAAATATCTACAATGTTCACCATATGTGAGGAGAACGTACTTAAACTTTGTTCAATCGATTGCTCATCACCGATATCAGCAAAGATATTTTTAAATACACAAATCTCTGATTCATCCATTACTGGAATGTGAAGGCCAGATTGCGCCATTAATACACAAATACCAACCGTTTTCAGCGTAACTGTTTTACCACCTGTATTCGGTCCTGTAATAACAATTGTCGTGAAATCCTTACCTAACATAATGTTATTTGGCACGATAATTTCTGGATCGATAAGTGGATGACGTGCTTGTCTTAAATCCATGTAACGCTCGTTATTTACGATTGGTTTCGTTGCTTTAATTCGCTTCGCATAAAAAGCTTTCGCAAAGATGAAATCAAGATTTGCAACTACTTCTACGTTTGATAAAACGATATCGGCTTCTACTGCCACTTCTTCCGTTAACATTAATAAGATGCGTTCGATTTCTTGTTTTTCTTTCACTCGTGCTTCTTGCAGTGCGTTATTTAATTCTACAATGACTTGCGGTTCAATAAATAACGTTTGTCCAGAAGCTGATTGATCGTGAACAATACCGCCATATACGCCGCGATATTCTTGCTTTACTGGTATTACGTAACGTTCGTTACGAATCGTTACAATCGAGTCAGACAACATCTTTTGCGCGTTTGAAGAACGCGTCATATTTTCTAACTTTTCACGAATACGGCTTTCCGCAGTACGAATTTGAGTACGAATACCACGCAGTTTATCACTCGCGCTATCGACTACTTCACCGCCATCACCGATGCAATTTGTAATTTTCTTTTCTAAATCATATAAAGATACAATTTGAGCGACATGAGTTTCTAAAATCGGAAGCTCGACACCGTTATCAACCATATCTTCAATGAAACGTTTCATATTACGACTACCATACATCGTATTCGCAATATCAAGTAGTTCATTCGGGCTTAACATACTTCCAATCTTTGCACGCTTCACATTGGAACGAATATCCGTAATGCCACCTAATGGTGCACTACCTTTTAAACGAATGACTTTCGCTGCTTCATCCGTTGTATCTTGCATTTCTACAATTTCTTCAAAATCAGTGCTCGGCACTAAATTCTTCACTTTATCACGGCCAAGTGAAGAGGCTGTATGTTCAAGTAATTGTTCTTTTACTTTATTGTATTCTAATACACGCAACGTTCTTTCTAACATGTTGCAGGTCCCCCTTGTGTTACTTATTACGTTTAATATAGTCTAATAAACGTTCAATATCCCATGTGTTAATCACGTTATCTTTTTGAATCCAACCTTTACGTGCTGCAGCTACACCTGTTTCCATATCTTCTAACATTTCAAGTGTATGAGCATCCGTATTAATCGCTACTTTTACACCAGCATCTTGTGCTTGTTTTAATAATTTCGCGCTTAAATCTAGACGGTTCGGATTCGCATTTAATTCTAAAACTGTATTTGTCTCTTTTGCGAGTTCAATTAATAAATCTGTATCTACATCATAACCCTCACGGCGCCCGAGAAGACGTCCTGTCGGATGGGCAATCATTGTGACATGTTTATTCTCAAGTGCAGTACGCAGACGCTTCATAATCGTTTCACGGTCTTGTGAGAAGCTAGAGTGAATCGCTCCAATGACATAGTCTAATTCTTCTAATACTTCATCATCAAAATCAAGAGAGGCATCTGGTAAAATGTCCATTTCAATTCCGCGTAAAATTGTAATGTCTGGATACTTTTCATTCATACGTTCAATTTCTTTCGCTTGCTCACGAAGACGCTCTTTCGTTAAACCATTCGCTACTTTCAAATATTGCGAGTGATCAGTAATCGCCATAAACTTGTATCCACGAGCACGGCACGCTTGTACCATTTCTTCAATAGAAAAAGCACCGTCACTCCAAGTTGTATGCATATGTAAATCACCTTGTATATCGGAAAACTGAATTAAGTTCGGATACTCTTTAATTAATTCAATTTCTTTTCCATCTTCACGCACTTCTGGCGGAATAAATGGCAGACCGAAATGAGCGAAGAAGTCTTCTTCAGTCTCAAATGTTTTCACTTCACCTGTTTCTAAGTTCTCTACACCGTACTCACTAATTTTCTCGCCTTTATCTTTTGCGATTTGACGCATTTTTACGTTATGGTCCTTTGATCCTGTGAAATGGTGAAGAGTTGTAATAAACTCTTCTGGTTTTACTAAACGAAAATCGATTGAAATATCATATTCATATTGAAGACGGACAGAAACTTTTGTATCTCCACTTGCGATTACTTCAATCATATTATCGAATTGTAGTAAATGCTCACGTACCGCTGCTGGTTCTGTCGTTGCAATGATAAAATCTAAATCTTTCACTGTCTCACGAACACGGCGTAAGCTACCAGCGCGAGAGAAACGAATTACTTCAGCAATATTCGACAATTTCTCCTCTATTTCCCCGGCAATAGGCAATACCATCGCAATTGGTAAACGCTCTGGACGAGAGCCTACTTGATCGATTGCTTCTAATATTTTCTCTTCTGTCTTCTTACCGAAACCTGCTAAAGCCTGTACTTTATTTTCCTCACAAACAGCTTTTAGCGATTCCATATCAACAACACCAAGTTCTTTATATAACTTAGCCACCTTTTTACCACCAAGTCCTGGTAGTTTTAATAACGGCAATAAGCTACTTGGTACTTCTTTCTCAAGTTCTTGTAATACTTCAGATGTTCCCGATTCTATATATTCTTGAATAACGGCTGCTGTTCCTTTTCCGATGCCTGGAATCTTTGTGAAATCTTCAATTTCAGAAAGACTACGATCGTCACTTTCTAATGCTGCTGCCGCTTTACGAAATGCAGATATTTTAAATGGATTCGCACCCTTTAGTTCCATAAAAAGCCCGATTGTCTCTAATAATTTGATAACTTGTTTTTTATTTACTTTCATCATTGCCCCGCCTTTCTTTCATAGAAAAAAACTTCTCTTTCCGAAAAAAGAGAAGTTATACTCTGCTACCTGTCTGCCATAGTTCCTTCACCTTTTCAGATAGAATCGGTGTATCGTCTACAATTATTTTGCTAATTGATGATTTTTGTAATGGTGTTTGTACTTGTTCAATCGGAAGTATGTTTCCAATGATAATTAAGACAAACAAAATAATATATACTTCTAAAAATCCGAGGATTGCCCCCGCAAACGCATTTACTTGCTTTAAAACCGGTATTTCTGCAAACATATTTAACAAATTACCAAGTAATGAAAGTGCAATTTTAGTGATAATAAACAATATGATAAACGCAAGCGCTTGATAAAATACTGTCTCAATATTATTTGCATCAATCCATTCTGGAACAGATACGTTTTTATCAAATGGATACGGAATAAATTTCGCAAGTGCTGGCGCTAAATCTTTACAGTACCAGTATGCAACAAGGTATGCGATAATAAAGCTTGTTAACTTTACAAGTTGCAGAATAAACCCTCTGCGTAAGCCGAGGAAAAATCCCATAACAAGCAGTAAAATGATAATAATATCAATCATGTTATTCCATTCCTTTTTTTGTCATACTTTCTTTCAATTTCTCATGTTCTTCTTTTAATTTTATGTAATCGTGTATGACGTTTACCGCCGTCAATACCGCTAGTCTACTCGTGTCAAGCGAAGGATTCTTGGCATTGAGTTCGCGCATTTTATCATCCACAATCGCTGCTACCATGCGGATATGACTTGTACTTTCATCGCCAACAACTGAATATTGTTGACCATAGATTTCTACATTAATTCGACTTTTCTTTCCCTTTTGTTGTGACAACTCACCGGCCTCCAATCACGTACAGAATCCTAAAGTTTATCATACCATGAACCTTCATAATATGGAAACAGAAAGAACAATCCGATATGATAAAAATAACAATATAAAAAAAGGGGCGACCATTATGTCAAATTCTATCGTAATTCAAACAAATTCTACAGTAATTGAAGACATGAAACAACAATATAAACATTCGCTTAGCCCGAAAACTCCGCAAGGCGGGATCTTCATGGCAAAGGTACCATCTTGCACGATTACAGCATATAAATCTGGAAAAGTAATGTTCCAAGGAGGCCGCGCTGAAGCAGAAGCTGCTCGTTGGCAAACTGTCTCTCAAACACCAAAAACAGCTGTAAAAAAATCTGTCGATTCCCATCGTTATGCGCCGCCTGCTTCCATCGGTACAATGTCTATTGTAGGGTCTGATGAAGTTGGTACGGGAGATTTCTTTGGACCGATGACAGTCGTTGCTGTATATGTGGATGCGAAGCAAATTCCACTACTAAAAGAACTTGGTGTAAAAGACTCTAAAAACTTAAATGACGATCAAATTACTGCCATTGCGAAACAACTTCTACACGTTGTTCCTTACAGCTCTCTTGTCCTTCATAATGAAAAATATAACGAGCTATTTGATAAAGGAAACAACCAAGGTAAGTTAAAAGCCTTGCTACATAATAAAGCTATTACAAACTTATTAGCGAAAATGGCACCTACAAAACCTGAAGGCGTCTTAATCGATCAATTCACACAACCTGATACATACTATAAATATTTAGCAAAACAAAAACAGGTACAGCGTGAAAATGTTTATTTCGCTACGAAAGGTGAAAGCGTCCATTTAGCAGTAGCCGCTGCTTCTATTTTAGCTCGCTACTCATTCGTAAAACAGTTTGACGAACTAAGTAAAAAAGCTGGTATGCCACTTCCAAAAGGTGCTGGTAAACAAGTTGATATCGCTGCTGCTAAATTAATTCAAAAGCTTGGTAAAGAACGATTACCCGAGTTTGTGAAACTGCATTTCGCTAATACGGAGAAGGCGCTTCGCTTATTAAAATAGTATCGACAAAAACAGGAGCCTACAAACTCCTGTTTTTTGTTTCATCCTACTATTGTCCTTATAGTTTTGTTACAATTATAATATACAGATTATTCCAACATAGGAGGGGATCTACATTGCTACTTCTACAAATGATTCTAAATATTTTACTAGGTGATCCACATGAAAGACAGTTCGAAATTAGGGAAAACATTCAGCTACTAAGTGAACAACGAGAGTTCAACGATTTAATAGAGCGTTATGGTCGATCTTTTTCATTAAACTTTCGGATCCGCAGGTTTATCGGGAAACACGATGCCCGCTTGTTAATACATAATCCAGCAAAACTACAACACTTCTGTGAGGAACTTGAATGTATGATTAGAAAAAGGAGGTTTTTCATATGAACGCTGTAAAAGTAAAAACGGTACTTTATGCTTTCGTACACATCGTAGGTCCTCTTTCTTACTTCACTATTTCTACCATTTGGGGAGCTTTTTTCACTACTAAATCTACATTTGAAAATATATCTGATAATCTTGGCGTGATGGCCATCTATTACGTGTTCATAAGTTTACTGTGGTTTTTCTATTTCGATCGATTAGACAAAGATGTCGATAACATTACAAAAGAAATTAACGATAAGAAGATGTAATACATGAAAAAAGGAGAGTCGCCAAGACTCTCCTTTTTTATGTTAGCTTCGTTTCTGCTTCTTATTTGATGAAGGTACTTTATGTGAACCTGTTTCATGTGTCGTCGTTCCTTGTCCTTCTACTTCTGGAGAACCAAGGCTTGACCTTGAATGATCTTTTTTCACTTTTTTACTCATTTATATTCACCCCTTCGCGTTACTTTTTGCTACGGGGTCATAAACTATGCAAACAAAAAAGCGAGAGGAAATCCTCTCGCTTTTTTCATATTTTAGAACTCAGAAGAACCTGGAGTTCTTGGGAATGGAATTACGTCACGGATGTTAGCCATACCAGTGATGTACATTAGGAAGCGCTCGAAACCTAGACCGAATCCAGCGTGTTTTGTACCGCCGTATTTTCTAAGTTCTAAGTACCACCAGTAGTCCTCTTCGTTCATACCTAATTCTTTAATTCTGTCTACTAAAACGTCCATTCTTTCTTCACGTTGACTTCCGCCGATTAATTCGCCGATGCCAGGAACTAGAAGGTCAGTAGCAGCTACTGTTTTTCCATCTTCATTCATACGCATGTAGAACGCTTTAATGTCTTTCGGGTAGTCAGTTACGAATACAGGGCGTTTGAAGATTTCTTCTGATAAGTATCTTTCATGCTCTGTTTGTAAGTCAATACCCCATTCTACTGGGTATTTGAAGTCAGCACCTGATTCTTGAAGTACTTTAATTGCTTCTGTATATGTGATGCGACCGAAGTCAGAGTTAATCACGTTGTTCATACGCTCTAGAACTGTTTTATCAACGAAGCTGTTGAAGAAGTCCATTTCTTCTGGTGCATGCTCTAATACATATTTCATTGCATATTTCAGCATATCTTCTGTAAGATCCATTACATCGCCTAACTCAGCGAATGCAATCTCAGGCTCAACCATCCAGAACTCAGCAGCGTGGCGAGTTGTGTTTGAGTTTTCCGCACGGAATGTAGGTCCGAATGTATATACATCACGGAATGCTAATGCATACGCTTCAGCGTTCAGCTGTCCACTTACTGTTAAGTTTGTTTCTTTACCGAAGAAGTCTTTTGATTCATCAACTTGTCCGTCTTCACCTTTTGGTACGTTGTTTAAATCTTGTGTTGTTACGCGGAACATTTCGCCAGCACCTTCTGTATCACTACCAGTGATGATTGGTGTGTGAACATGTACGAATCCACGCTCTTGGAAGAACTGGTGAATCGCAAATGCTGCGATAGAACGTACGCGGAACGTTGCAGAGAATGCATTTGTTCTTGGACGTAAGTGAGCGATTGTACGTAAGTATTCAAACGTATGACGCTTCTTTTGAAGTGGGTAATCAGAATCTGATAAGCCCTCGATATCAATTTTTTCTGC
Source organism: Bacillus sp. FSL K6-1218 (assembly GCF_038006445.1). Lineage (NCBI taxonomy): Bacteria > Bacillati > Bacillota > Bacilli > Caryophanales > Bacillaceae > Bacillus > Bacillus sp. FSL K6-1218. The sequence goes on from NZ_JBBOVE010000001.1 coordinate 4,577,302, forward strand.
TTTAATTTCAAATGGTTGCTTCGCTCCAGGCGTTGCAATTACTTTACCTTCTACTTTCACTGAAGAGCTAAGTGGCAGCTTTGCAATTTCTTTAAAGTTCTCTAATTCTGTATCGAAAACGATTTGAACGCTTTTGAAGAAGCTACCGTCGTTTAATTCGATGAAACCAAATGCTTTTGAATCACGTAAGTTACGAATCCACCCTGATACTTGTACTGTTTGACCTGCATACTTTTCTGTATCTCTATACAGACTTTTTACTAATGTGTTTTCCATAGTGAAATTCTCCTTTGCTGATATATTTAAATACAAAAAAACCTTTCATCCATAAAGGGACGAAAGGTTAAACTTCGCGGTACCACCCAATTTGTCATAAAGACCAACTTTAACTCGTATGTAATACATACTTCCCGGTTTGTAACAGGCCGGCTTCCCGTCTAAGTCTACTCTTGAATACAAAATTCAATTTCGGTTAGCAACTCCAAGGTGTTCTTCACATATACCGCCTCATCAGGCTCTCACCGCCCCTGACTCGCTTTGGATTATAGTATATACTACTTTTCCTTATCATCGTCTTTCATTTTGTTAAACTAAAATTAATGTACTACATTCGAGAGAAAGATGCAAGATGCCAGAAAATATATAAGCGATTTTTGTAATATATCGACTTACCGACATCTGTCGACGATTGTGCAATAAAAAAATTGCCGGAATGAATCCGGCAATTTTCTAATTACTTACGTAACTCCGCACCAAATTTCTCTTCTACCGTTGTTAATACACGGTTATGCGCTTCTGTTACTTCTTCATCTGTTAACGTACGTTCTGCATCGAAGTAAGTCATAGAGAATGCAAGTGATTTCTTGCCTTCTTCCATTTTTTCACCTTCGTATAAGTCGAATAGTGTTACTTCTTTCAAAAGTTCTCCGCCAGCTTCAGCAATGACTTGCTTCATTTCACCAGCTTTTGTTTCTTTTGTTACTACAACAGCCATGTCACGTGTCATAGATGGGAAACGCGGAATTGCTGAGTAGTAAGTTTCTTCAGCGTCTGCACCGAATATTTTTACAAGAGATAGTTCAAATACGAATGTATTTTTCACATCTAATTGTTTTTCTGCTTCTGGGTGCAATTGACCGATGAAACCAATTACTTCGCCATCTAATACGATGTCAGCTGTACGGCCTGGGTGCATACCTTCACGTTTTGCTGGTGCATATGTGATTTGGTTTGAAACGCCAAGTACGTCGAATAGTCCTTCTAGTACACCTTTCACAACGAAGAAGTCTACTACTTTCTTCTCACCTTGCCATGCATGGTGAAGAGCAAGACCTGTCATAACACCTGCAAGGTGTTGTTCTTCTTTCGGAAGTTCTCCTGCTTCTGTTGGTAAGAAGATAGAACCTACTTCGTATAAAGCAACGCTGTCGTTTTTACGAGCAACATTGTATGAAACTGCTTCTAGCAATTGTGGCACTAAGCTTAAACGAAGTTGGCTACGCTCTTCACTCATTGGAAGTGCAAGACCTACAGGCGCCTTTTCGTTTGGCTCAATCATGTATTGTTTCGCTTTGTCAGCGCTCGTTAATGAATACGTGATTGCTTCATATAAACCAGCACCCTCTAAGAAGCGACGTACTTTACGACGTTTCGTTTGTGCTGATGTTAATTTACCACGAGTCATCGTTCCAGAAGGTAATGTAACTGGAATGTGGTCATAACCGTATAGACGGCCCACTTCTTCTACTAAGTCTTCTGAAATTGTAATATCAGGACGACGTGCTGGTACATTTACATGGAATGTTCCTTCTACTTCTGTGAATGGGAATTTCAAGTTCGCGAACATTGTACCCATTTCACTCGCAGAAATATTTGTACCTAATACACGGTTTACTTTTTCAGCAGTAACAGATACTGTACGCTCTTGTACTTGTAAGTTATCAGCTTCTACTACACCTTCAAGTGCTTCACCGCCAGCATATTTCGCCATTAAGGCAGCTGCGTGTTGAATTGCTTCAAATGTACGTGTTGGGTCGATCCCTTTTTCGAAACGTGCACTTGATTCACTACGAAGACCTAAGTCTTTTGATGTACGACGTACTGTTTGACCTGCAAAGTATGCAGACTCAATTAGAACGTTTACTGTCTCATTTGTAACTTCAGAATCCGCCCCGCCCATTACACCAGCAACAGCTAAAGCTTTCGTGCCGTTTGTAATTACAAGATGGTGGCTTTGTAATGTACGCTCTTGATCATCTAACGTTTCAATTTTTTCGCCTTCTTTTGCAAGACGAACAACGATTTCTTTTGAACCTAATTTATCGTAATCGAATGCATGTAACGGTTGACCGTATTCCATTAAAATGTAGTTTGTAATATCAACTACGTTGCTAATTGGACGAATGCCAGCTGCCATAAGACGAGTTTGCATCCACATTGGTGATGGACCAATCTTTACGTTTTTAACCATTTTTGCAATGTATAACGGGTTTTCTTCTTTCGCTTCTACACTTACAGAAATATAATCAGAAGTTTTTTCTGCTGTTTCTTGTAAGTCGATAGCTGGAAGTTTTACTTCGCGGCCATAAATAGCAGCTACTTCATATGCAACACCTAACATGTTTAGGCAATCTGCACGGTTTGGTGTTAAGCCAAGCTCAAGTACTTCATCGTTTAAGTTTAAAATTTCAAGTGCATCTGCACCAACTTCAGCGTCACTTGGGAAGATGAAGATACCATCTGCGTATTCTTTTGAAACTAACTTTCCATCAATACCAAGCTCTTGAAGAGCACAAACCATACCGTGAGAAGCTTCACCGCGTAGTTTTGCTTTTTTGATTTTGAAGTTACCAGGAAGTACAGCTCCAACTTTTGCAACTGGTACTTTTAAACCTTTTGCAATGTTAGCAGCTCCACAAATAATTTGAACTGGCTCTTCTTCACCGATATCGATTAAGCATTTGCTTAATTTATCAGCTTCTGGGTGTTTTTCACATTCTAATACGTGACCAACTACAACACCTTTTACACCTTTATTTAATACTTCAACGCCTTCTACTTCAATACCACTTTTCGTGATTTTGTCTGCTAGTTCTTGTGCTGTTACATCTTTAATATCTACATACTCTTGTAACCAACGATATGATACGAACATATTTATCCTCTCCTTCCCTTACGCTCGTTTGAATTGTTGTAAGAAACGTACATCATTTGTATAGAAATGACGAATGTCATCTACTCCGTATTTCAACATTGCGATACGCTCTGCGCCCATACCGAATGCGAAACCTTGATATTCTTTTGAATCATAACCAGCCATTTCAAGTACGTTCGGGTGAACCATACCTGCGCCTAGAATTTCAATCCAGCCAGTTCCTTTACAAGTGCCGCAACCTTTGCCATGACACATCATACAAGAAATATCCATCTCTACAGATGGCTCTGTGAATGGGAAGAAACTTGGACGAAGACGGATTTCACGATCTTCACCGAACATCTTTTTCACGAATACTTGCAGTGTACCTTTTAAGTCACTCATACGAATGTTTTTATCAATTACAAGGCCTTCAATTTGCATGAACTGATGTGAATGCGTCGCATCATCATCATCGCGGCGATACACTTTACCAGGACAAATAATTTTGATTGGGCCTTTTTCTTTATTATTTTCCATCGTACGTGCTTGCACAGAAGATGTATGTGTACGTAGTAACGTTTCTTCTGTAATGTAGAATGTATCTTGCATGTCACGTGCTGGGTGATCTTTCGGTAAGTTTAGTGCTTCGAAGTTGTAGTAGTCTTTTTCTACTTCTGTTCCTTCAGCTACTTCATAACCCATACCGATGAATACATCTTCAATTTGTTCAACAACAGCTGTTAACGGATGGTGACAACCTGTTTCAACAGGACGACCTGGTAATGTAACATCAATTGTTTCCGTAGCTAATTTCGCTTCAATTACTGCTTTTTCTAAGTTGCTAATTTTGTCTTCTAGACGCGTTTGAATCGCTTCACGTACTTCATTCACTAATGCTCCCATACGTGGACGCTCTTCTGCTGATAATTTTCCCATGCCGCGTAATACTTCTGTAATTGGACCTTTTTTTCCTAAATACGCTACGCGTACGTCGTTTAAGCCCTTTAGCTCTTTCGCTTCTTCAATAAGCTCTAACGCTTTTTGCTTTAGCTCTTTTAAACGTGCTTCCATTTTGGAACCCTCCTAATTTTAAAAATAAAAAAACCTCGCTCCCAAAAAGGGACGAGGTAAATTCGCGGTACCACCCTAAATTGACAGAACAAGTCTGCCCACTCATTAGTTATAACGATCAATTCTGACCGGAACGCCTTTACATATACATGGTCCTGGCGTCAACTCCAGAGGTGAATTCACTTCCGTCTACCATAAGAATGCTTTCAGTCTACGGCATTCTCTCCCTATATGGCGATTTTGTAAGCTACTCTTCTCTATCAACGTTTTTCGTTATTTAACTTTTAATATAATGTACTTCAACTTATTATAAGAAGTTTTTTATTTGTTCGCAACTGGGCTTTGTAAATAATACGTTAAAATCCCTGCTGCAACCGCAACATTTAATGATTCTGCCCCGCCGTAAATCGGAATATACAAGTTTTGATCCGTTTTTGCAAGAATTTCTTGGCGTACGCCATTTCCTTCATTTCCAACAATTAATGCAAAACTTCCGGCCGGAGTTACTTCATCATACGGAACTCCATTTTCAAGAGCTGTTCCATATACAGGAACGTTATTTTCTTTTAACTTGTCTACCCATTCTTCTAAGTTCCCTTTTACAATTGGCAAGTGGAAAATAGAACCTTGTGTAGAGCGGAGTACTTTACTATTGTAAACATCAACACAACCTTCTCCAAGCACAACGGCATGAATACCAGCTGCATCAGCTGTACGAATAATTGTCCCTAAATTACCTGGGTCTTGCAGGCCATCTAATAAAAGGAATTTCCCATCAGTAAGAGCTACTTCTTTCTCATGCTTCTCACAAACAGCAAATACACCTTGCGTCGTTTCTGTTTCACGAAGTATTTTTACAATAGCCTCAGGCACGATATACATTTCCACATCATTAACTGTCCAATCTTTCGGAAGGTCTGTCTGATCTGAAACGATAAGTTCTGTTACAATTCCTGCCTTCAAAGCTTCTTCGACTAAGTGGAATCCTTCTACAAAAAATAAACCTTTTTTATCGCGTTCTTTTTTCGTTTGCAGCTTTTTCCACTGCTTTACACGCGGATTTTGTACTGAATCAATGTTTTTCATAATATGTATTTCCCTCTCTTCTTGTCTTATCATTATAGCCTATTTTTCATACATATTTACATAAAAAAGAACAAAAACTAACGTCAGTTTCAATTCTGAAGAAGAGGTGAAAACAATGAGTTTTAATTTACGCGGTGCCGTATTAGCGAATGTATCTGGAAATTCACAAGATCAATTACAAGAAACAATTGTCGATGCAATTCAAAGCGGTGAAGAAAAAATGCTTCCAGGTCTTGGCGTTTTATTCGAAGTCATTTGGAAAAATGCTGATGAAAATGAAAAACATGAAATGTTAGAAACACTTGAGCAAGGATTAAAAAAATAAGCAATTTAAAAATCACCTTCGCATAAGCCAAGGTGATTTTTTTCACGAAAAATTTTTTCTTCTCCTAAACATTTCTACTTTACTAACGAACTATGATGGAGTACAATATTCAAAATACATTTAAACCGATCGTTTTTTCTTCGTATACATCATTAGATAAAAGGAGTGAATGTTTTATGCACCGTATTACGCTTGAACAAATTTTTAAACACCATATTACACAAAAATACGTAAATCGTTCTGGAATGGTTCATGCGATCGCTGTCGCTTACCATGCGTTTCACCTAGCCAAAAAGCATCACGCCTCAGTCGATGCTGCCACAAAAGCTGGCTTCCTTCATGATATCGGACATCATACGTGGTACACAGGTGGCGAATGGGACTATGACTTATATAAAAAGAATGATATCCATGCAATTAAAGGTGCAGAAAGAGCACATAAATTGCTTATTAGATTGGGAGAGCATCCAAAACTAGCAAAAGAAATTTCTATCGCGATTCTTCTGCATACAGATTCTTTCTTAGTGGAACAAGAAATTGAAAGAACATCTCTTCAAAGCATTATTAAATGGGCAGACGAAGCAGATGAAGAACCAGGCGGAGCGCACCATTACCGAACTATCTCTTATGAAAAAGCACTGAAAGCTATTCAGCAATTAGATCGATTGGTAGAGCGTGAATTGCAAATAGAGCAAGCAAAATTGAATAACAAGGCAGAACATAGTTATCAATGAGAAAGAGGCATCACTACAGGGTGATACCTCTTTTATTATTTTACGAAAAATACACCTTTGAATGTAATATTTAAATGTTACATTCAAAAACAGATTACTTTATAATTAAATATACAAATATAAAGAGGTGATTTCACAAATGCAATCCGCTACACAACTTTCTGATGAACAGAAACACTCTATGTCATGGGGACAATTTATTAGCTCCGTTTTATTCGCTTTTTTCGGAACTGGACTCATTACCTTGTTCCTAGCAATAATGCCCTTAACAATTTATACGGCTGGTCTTACAAATAAAAAGCAAATTGCCCTGTATGAATCTATTGCAAACACCGCAAGTATAGGGTTACAACTAGCCATGTTGTTATTCTTTATTTTTAAATTCAAACCTGCGAAAAGATTATTACTGAACTCTTTTAACTTTAAAGCACTGAAAGAATGGCGCACATACGTATATTTACTTCTTTTCTTCGCTATAAACATCATACTCAACTACTTCTTATTAAATTATGTATTCCAAGACGCAACAAAGCAGCAATCTTCCGCACTAAACTTAGACGTTTTTAAGCAATATCAAATACTATTACTTCTCGGATTTGCAATACTCACACCAATTTTTGAAGAACTTATTTTCCGTGGTTTTATACTTCACTTCTTCTCTGAACGCTTTCCATTTTGGATTGCAGCAGTCTTAACAAGTTTCTTCTTTGGTATCGCTCATACATACTCACTTGGAGTAATGGTAATTACTTTCTTCATGGGATTATTAATGGCTATTTTATGTAAGAAAACAAAATCCATTCTTCCAGCTATGTTATTTCATATTATAAATAATACGTTGGCATTCTTCAGTTAAAAAGAGGTATCATCACGATACCTCTTTTTACTCTTTTATCACAACTTCAAACTCTTCTTCGATTAGCACTTTTTGATAATCCGTATCATTACTACCCATTTCTATCAATTTATACATATTTATTAATAATATCCAAAATGAACCTGATGTAGTAAAATATAACTCATTACATAAAAGGAGATTATATATGTTTAGCTTCCTTTGGATTGTTTATATGCCAATTCTTGTCTTATGCGGATTTTTCGGTGGTATTTTTTTAATTATTACTAGTATTAAACATCGTAAATTATTTGTTGGTTTAATGGGGGTACTTAGCTTTTCCTTTGTAACGCTACCTTTTGTTTTTTGGAGCATGGGGGTGAATAGCGAGACAATCCTCCCTATTTCAACTACTTTATACTGGATATTGTTTTCTTTAACTGGATTATCGGCAGGATTAAGTGGATTACAAGTAAAAATTAAAAGTATACGCAACATAGGATTTATTATTTTTATTACGGGACTACTGGGGGTTATTTTCTGGGTACTCGTGTCTGTAGGTGATTCATTCTATATATAATATTTTTTAGAAACCTACAAATCGGAGGTAATACAGCAGTGGTCGGAATATTAACTTGGATGATTTTAGCTCTTACTTTGATGGTATGTGAATTTATCGTTGGTATTTTTTTAATTATTGCTGGCATGAAACATCGTAAATTACTTACTATTATAGCTGGTTTAATTAGCATATCTCTTATCGTTGTTCCTATCATTTGTATAGGTTCTGGAATACATTTAGAGGGGATGGTTCCAATTTCAGGAACTTTATATTGGAGTTTGTTCTCTTTAGCCGGACTATTAGCTATTATAAGCGGCAGACAAATATCAAGTATTCTTGCTATGGGAACGATTTTGTTTATAACAGGGCTGTGCTCCGTAACTGGTTATCATTTTTTATATTTAACTCTTTAAAAAGACAAAAAAGCAGGGAAATTAATTCCCTGCTTTTTTATTTGGTTTATTGCCTGATTGTAAGAAGAACGATAACACCCAAGCAATACCTGCTAGTATCGTTGCAATTAAGAAGGCATCGTTAATACCGTTAATTGCAGATAGCTTTGAAATTTGTCCATATAATAGTTGTGTGCTCATCGCATCTCCTGCTTGAGCCGATCCGGCAATCGCTGCTAAACTTTGCCCCATACCGTGTACTTTATCAACTAAAATTGGGTTTGATGTTGTTAACATGTTGCCGTAATCTGCTACGTGAGCAGTTGTTTGTTGCGTCATAAGTGTGATTAAAATTGCTGTTCCGATTGAACCAGCTACTTGTCTTGACGTATTTTGCGTTGCTGTACCGTGAGAAATTAATTTCATCGGCAGTGCGTTCATACCAGCTGTCATAATTGGCATCATAATGAATGACATACCAATTGAACGTATAATATAATCCATCATAATAACGCTATATGGCGTATCCATTGATAACTTCGTAAATTCATATGTCGCGAACGTTGTAATAGCTAACCCAACAATCGCTAACGGACGAATACCGTATTTATCAAATAGTTTCCCTGCAATAGGTCCCATAATACCCATAATTAATGATCCTGGGAGTAATAATAAACCTGATTCGATTGGCGTAAAGCCGCGAATGTTTTGCAGATATACCGGAAGTAATAACATACCTCCAAATAACGCCATCGTTACAATTGCATTAATTAGTAAAGTGAAAGTAAATACTGGATATTTAAATACTTGTAAATCAAGCATTTTATTGTCTGTTGTTAACTCTCTCCAAATAAATAACGCTAAACCAATGACACCAATGATAAGTGAAATAACAACTTCTGCACTAGTCCAACTATTATTTCCAGCCTCACTAAATCCGTACAGTAAGCTACCTAGTCCAATACTCGAACTAATTACACCAAATACATCTAATTTTGTTTTAGACACTGGTTGAGCGAGTGTAAAGAATTTTAAAGATAGGAACGTAATAATTAAACCAATAATAAACATCGCATAGAACATTAAGTTCCAGCTATAGTTTTCAATAACCCAGCCTGTTACAGTTGGCCCAATAGCTGGCGCTAAAATCATTGCAACACCTAGTAATCCCATCGCTGCCCCACGCTTATGAGGCGGGAACAACGTCATAAAGATGTTCATGCCAACTGGCATTAAAATACCTGCACCGACCGCTTGAATTACGCGGCCCGTCATCATCATTGTAAAGTTTCCTGATGTAGCGCAAATGATAGATCCTACTGTGAAGAATAACATTGCCGCTACAAATAATTTACGATACGTAAATCGTGAAACTAAAAAGGCACTAATCGGCACTAAAATACCATTTACAAGCATAAACCCTGTAATTAACCATTGCGCCGTTGAAGTTGATACGTTAAATTCATTCATTAACGGAGGCAATGCAACGTTAATGATTGTTTGGTTCAAAATAGAAACGAACATGCCGAGAATTAATACTGTTACAACTGCTTTTACATTTACATTCTCTATAGGCATAGACGTTTGTTTTTTCGGCATTTCTTTTTCTTGTTTTACTTCTTCTTGCTTGCCTGTTTCTAATTCAACTACATTAGAAATTTCGGCTTCTTGCTTTTGTTCACTTTCTTTCTCTACTGCTTCTAGCTTACTTACTTCTATTTTACTTACGGCTGGGACTTGTTCTTCTCCCACGTTCGTTTTTTTCTTTCGTAAAAGACGATTTACAAGGAAGAAGACGATTATACAAAATAGTGCATATCCTACAATTGCAATTGAGGACATCTCATCTCCCCCTTACTTATGAATACGAACTGACACATTCATTCCAGGAACAATATTTACTGATTTGCTATGATCTAATGAAATTTTAACTGGCACTACTTGTGTTACTTTCGTATAGTTCGCTGTTGCATTACTTGATGGTAACATCGAGAATGTATTTGCTGTTGTTAAACCAACCTGTTCTACTTTCCCAGTTAACGTTGTATCTGGGTATGCATCTACATACACGTCTACGTCTTGACCTTTCTGAACATCATCAACATCTGTTTCTTCAATGTTTGCTGTTACCCATAAATTGTTCATATCAAATGCGTAAGCAATCGGGCTACCTGCTCCAACGAAAGCATTTGTTGTTGCGTTTGATTGTACAACCGTTGCATTTTGTGGAATTGTTACATCTACTGTTTGTTCTCCATTAGCTGCTGTTACAGTAACAGCTCCTAATTTATCATTCTCATTGTAATTTTTTCCAACTTCAGCTTTCCAGTCAGTTAGTTTCCCTGCTACTGGTGAAGCAACCGGAATTACCTTTCCATCGATCTTTGCATTGTCTGTTTTTAAGTAATTTTCCGTTTGGTTGTAATAGTAATAACCGCCAATACCGCCGCCAACTAGTACAATTAATGTGATAATGTTGATAATTACCATTCTTCGAAACTGATTCATTGCATTCCTCTCCTTATATCGCATATAATTTTTTTCTAAACTATTTATGTCCTTATTGTTTAGATTGTTTAGATTGTTTAATTGTTAATTATATTAACCTTTTAACAAAAAAATCACACCATCTGCAGCATAAATCGAAACTTATCTGCCTGCGAGCGGTGCTGATTTCTGAAGGACTATCGTTTATAATTATAAATAATTATTTTGAATCTACAACCGACAATTTACGTATGAAATGTTGCTTAAACAACAATATAATACCAATATGTTGTTTAAGTATAGAAAATTAAACGAGGAGAAGTAAAATGTCTATTAAAAATACAAATGATCCACGTGTAAAGCGAACGAGACAACTCATTCAGGATGCTTTTGTCGCTTTAGTAGGCGAAAAAGGCTTTGAAAATGTAACTGTGCAACATATCGCAGAACGCGCTCCTGTAAATCGCGCTACATTTTATAGCCATTACCATGATAAATATGACCTATTAGACAAAAGTATTGAAGAAATGTTAGAGAAGCTAGCAGAAGTAATTAAACCGAAAAATAGAAATAAAGAAGATTTTCAACTTACATTCGATTCACCTCATCCTACATTTCTGGCTTTATTCGAACATATCGCAGAAAATGTAAACTTTTATAACGTTATGCTTGGGGATAAAGCTGCCGGAAACTACTCTTATAAAATGATGAAAACAATACAAGTGCATTTAACATTAAGCTTGTCTATTTCACAACCAGATGACGAAGATCTTATGGTTCCTCGTGATATTTTGATTAGTTATGTGACAGGGGCTCACATCGGAATGATTATGTCATGGTTAAAAAGAGGAATGATATATACCCCGCATTTTATGGCGATGCAATTAACTCGTTTAATTATTTTAGGTGCTCATACTGCAGCAGGATTAGAACGACCTTTTTAAAACATAAAAAAGCGAAGGAAAATCTCCTTCGCTTTTTCTATTAATTAAATGTAATGTTATGTACAGCATCCTTATCAAGACGTTTAATAACTTCTACAATTAACTTTACTGCATTTTCATAATCATCACGGTGTAACATCGCTGCATGTGAATGGATATAGCGCGTTGCAATTGTAATTGCCATAGAAGGAATACCGTTTACAGCAATGTGAATCGCACCCGCATCAGTTCCCCCGCCCGCTACTGAATCATATTGGTATGGGATTTGTAATTCGTCAGCAACATCAACTACGAAATCACGTAAACCTGTATGTCCAATAACAGAAGCATCATATAAAATGATTTGTGGTCCATCGCCCATTTTACTTTGCGCTTCTTTTGACGTTACACCCGGTGTATCTCCAGCGATACCAACATCTACTGCGAACGCGATATCTGGTTTAATATAATTCGCAGATGTTTTTGCACCACGAAGACCAACTTCTTCTTGTACAGTTCCAACGCCGTATACAACGTTTGGATGCTTTTCATCTTTTAATTGTTTTAATACGTCAATTGCAATCGCACAACCGATTCGGTTATCCCATGCTTTTGCAAGTAACATTTTTTCATTCTTCATCACTTGGAATTCAAAGTAAGGTACAACTTGATCTCCTGGTCGTACGCCCCACTCCATTGCTTCTTCTTGGCTAGAAGCACCGATATCGATGAACATGTCTTTAATTTCAACTGGCTTTTTACGTGCTTCTGGAGGTAAGATGTGCGGTGGTTTTGAACCAATTACACCTGTTACATCTCCTTTACGCGTTACAATCGTCACGCGCTGTGCAAGCATAACTTGTGACCACCAGCCTCCCACCGTTTGGAAGCGTAGGAAACCTTTGTCATCAATTTGCGTAATCATAAAGCCAACTTCATCTAAATGACCTGCAACCATAATTTTCGGGCCGTTTTCTTCCCCTACTTTTTTCGCAACTAAACTTCCTAAATTATCAGTAGAAAGCTCGTCTGCAAATGGCTCGATATATTTCTTCATTACTTCGCGTGGTTCACGCTCGTTACCGGCAATACCACGTGCATCTGTTAATTCTTTTAGCATTGTCAATGTCGCGTCTAATTTTGTCATTGCCAACACCCTCCTTTTTCTTCAGTCAATTCATTATACAATAATTAAATTGAAATATTCAAAAATTAAATTAGTATCCTTGTGTTTGACGCTGATGATTTACTTCATTTTTATCTAAATACGCTTTTTCAATCTCTTCTTGCTCAAATTCAAGTGCTTGTCCAAGTCGAAGATAGCTCGTAAATAATTCAATATAGTTTGTAATAGATGGTTGATCTGTAAAACGAATTACTTTCGCGTATGTGTCTAAGAAAATTTCCACTTGTGTTTTATTCGTTTGTGCACATTTATAGAATAGGAAGTTTTTATCAATACCTAAATCAATTCCGATTGATAAAATAAAATGCAAACCATCTACGTATTCTTCTAATATTACTTCACGTTCCGAAGCTGGTTTGTTGCTCCAATATTTAAAACAACGTGTTTCATTTGCAAGTTCTCCAATTTCTACAAGAAGAGCTAACATTTTTTCTTTTAACAATTTTTTCGGTTGTAAGTCATGTTCTTTTGCAATACGGTCATCTAATTCTTTTTGTAATTTAAATAGTTGTAGTAAGTCCATTCTATTGTCCTCCTCCAACATCGCATTTTACGCAACAATGTTGTTTCATCTCAAAGTTCATTATTATGTTTCAGTTCTTATGAATAAGTCAGCTATCTACCTCTTTATAAAATAGCTTGTCCTTAATTTACAAATACGTTTCAGTCATCGCTCTTAAATTGTTCATCTGATGAAAGTTCCATATCATCTTTCCATTATAGCAGTGTCGTTTCGGCTAGGAAAGATACTCTTCTTTCCAAAAGAGCAGAATTGAAACAAGCCAGGAGGATTATCCTGACTTCACATATATATTCTTCTATACCGCTATAGTTTTTATATTAATTTTGTCATATCGATAACGACACATCCGTTAATCTTTAGAACTTCAAACTTCTCTCTGAATACAAACAAAAAACCTTAGAAGAAAATTCTTCTAAGGTTTCAACTAATTAATTAGTTAATGTTGTTTTTTGCAACTGTTGCTAATTCAGCGAAAGCTTTTTCGTCATGAACAGCTAAGTCAGCAAGCATCTTGCGGTTAACTTCGATGCCAGCATTTTTAAGACCGTGCATTAAGCGGCTGTAAGAAAGACCATTCATACGAGCTGCTGCGTTGATACGTGTAATCCATAATTTACGGAAGTCACGTTTCTTTTGACGACGGTCACGGAATGCATACATTAGAGATTTCATAACCTGTTGGTTAGCAACCTTGAATAATGTATTTTTTGAACCGTAGTAACCTTTTGCTAATTTTATAACTTTTTTACGACGTTGACGAGTAACTGTACCACCTTTTACTCTTGGCATAATATTACCTCCTAATTGTTCTATATATCAGCCGAACTTATTTTAAGTTGTCAAGCATTTGACGAATGCGTTTGAAGTCACCAGCGCTTACTACACCAGCTTTACGTAGTTTACGTTTAGCTTTTGTAGATTTGTTAGCGAATAAATGGCTTGTGTAAGCGTGAGAACGTTTCAGTTTACCTGATCCAGTCTTTTTGAAACGCTTTGCAGCGCCGCGATGAGTTTTTTGTTTAGGCATAGGTATTTCCTCCTCTATCTATTACTTATCGTTTTTCGGTGCTAAAACTAAGAACATACTGCGTCCTTCCATTTTAGGCTTAGATTCAACTGTACTAACTTCAGCACAAGCTTCTGAGAAGCGATCTAAAACACGTTGACCGATTTCTTTATGAGTAATGGCACGTCCTTTAAAGCGAATTGACGCTTTAACCTTGTCGCCTTTCTCTAAAAACTTGATAGCATTACGAAGTTTTGTGTTAAAGTCGTGTTCATCAATTGTTGGACTTAAACGAACTTCTTTCATGCTAATTACTTTTTGATTTTTGCGCTGCTCTTTTTCTTTCTTCTGTTGCTCAAAGCGGAATTTACCGTAGTCCATAATGCGGCATACTGGCGGTTTCGCATTTGGAGCAACTAATACTAAATCAAGATTAAGATTTGCAGCTAAGTCTAAAGCGTCATTACGAGACTTGATTCCAAGTTGATCGCCATTTGCGCCAACTAAACGTACTTCACGTGCACGAATTTGCTCGTTAATCATCATATCCTTGCTAATAGTAAGCCACCTCCAAGGTTTTCTCAGAACATATTTTGTAGTCATAGAACCCGACAAAAAAAGTGCGGGCATACGACACCCACACTTGTAAAATCTTAAGTAAGAAATACATTTACCTGCTAACTGCGAATGCGTCCATCAGGTGAGAAGCGGGTGCTTCTACTTGTTCCACAAAACAATATTCTATTATCCTTGATGAGTTTATCATAGGACATGACGTCTGTCAAGAAGACGCGATGTGTTTTACTAACAACAAGAAATATTGTAACAAACAACTAACATACTTGCAATACTTTTTTATGATAAGTGTTACATGGTTATTTTTTCTAATTCCCCTCAAGTATATTACATAAAAAAGCCGCGGTATACCGCGGCTTTTTCTCAGGCTGTGGAGAAAGTCTTCTCCACAGCCTGTTTTTGTGTCTGAACCTCTTTTTATGTGTCAACACTGATAAAAAGAGGTAAAGGAGAGATTTTTTATGATGGGTGCTTTAAAAAATCATCGTGATGAACGTGTATCTGTTTCTGTAGAAGAGTTGGTTCCACAAGATCATTTCCTTCGTGCGATCGAAGCGACAATTAGTTTTGATTTTATTGAAGAGAAGTTACGCCCTTATTACTGTGAAAACAATGGACGTCCGTCAATCCATCCTATCGTTTTATTTAAAATGATGTTTATTGGATATTTTTACGGTATTCGTTCGGAGCGTCAATTGGAAAAAGAGATTAAAACGAATATCGCCTACCGTTGGTTTTTAGGGTTTTCTCTATCAGATACTATTCCGGATCATTCTACAATCAGTTGGAATCGTCGTACTCGCTTTATTCATACAAATATTTTCGAAGAAATTTTTGATGAGATCGTGAGGCAAGCGACAGAGCACCGGATGGTGGGAGGACGTGCGCTGATGACAGATTCTACGCACATTAAGGCCAATGCTAATAAAAATAAGTTTGTACATAAATATAAAAAAGAAAAGGCAAAGTTTTATATAGATGAACTAGAAGCTGCGGTAATTGAAGATCGTGAGGTACACGAAAAAAAGAATTAAAACCCAGAAAGGAAAGTGATACTCCCACTAAAAAAACTCGTATAAGTACTACGGATCCAGATAGTGGATTTTTAATGAGAGATGGAAAACCGAACGGTTTTCATTTCTTAGACCATCGTACGACTGATGCGAAGTACAATATTATTACAGATACTTATGTAACGGCTGGAAATATGGCAGATTCCGAGCCATATTTAGCGCGTCTACAAGCTCAAATTGATAAATTCGGATTTAAAGTGGAAGCTGTAGCTCTTGATGCAGGCTATTTTACAGGGTATATCTGTAAGAAATTATCGGAGAGAAATATATTTATGGTGATGGGGTATCGCCGATTTGGAAAACGAAATAAAGAAGTACCAAAAAGCCAATTTAAATATGTAGAAGAAATGAATGCATTTGCTTGTCCGATGGGGTGTATTTTAGAGTATGCGACAACGGATCGTGAAGGATATCGTCACTATAAATCCAACCCAGAAGACTGCGCTGTTTGTCCGCTACGTGAGGTATGTTTTTCAAAGAAACAAAAACAAAAAGTTATCACTCATCATATATGGGAGAAATATAAGGATATCGCTAGAAAAAACAAACTAACAGTTACAGGGAAAAAGTTGTACAAAGTACGCTGTTCAACTATAGAGCGAAGCTTTGCGGACGCCAAAGAACTACATGGCTATCGATATGCTCGATTTCGGGGGCTGAAGTCTGTCCAAATGCAGGCTTATCTCACCGCAACTTGTCAAAACATGAAAAAAATAGCCCTCCATCTGACCAAAAAAGGTCTGGTGGAGGGCTATTTTTTTGAAACTCTATTATTTTATGTTGTTTTTATTCGCTAAAATCAAAATGATTCCAGAGTGTGGGGAACCCTAAAGGGTTTCCCAACACTCTGATAAAAAAGCCGCGGTATACCGCGGCTTTTTCTTATCGTTTTCCTTCTACTTTAATCATGTCAACAAAAGCATCTAATGCGATTGTTTCTGATTTTTGTTCACCATATTTACGTACGTTTACGCCGTTTTCAGTTACTTCATTGTCACCTACTACAAGCATGTACGGAATTTTTTGCATTTGTGCTTCACGGATTTTGTAACCGATCTTCTCTTCACGAGTGTCTAATTCAACACGGATACCAGCGCGACGCAATTCGTCTTGTACTTTCTTCGCATAGTCTAAATGTACTTGCGGAGAAACTGGAATTACTTGTACTTGAACTGGAGCTAACCAAGTTGGGAATGCACCTTTGTATTCTTCAATTAAGAAGGCTACGAAGCGTTCCATAGTTGATACAACACCACGGTGAATTACAACTGGACGATGTTGCTTACCGTCTTCACCAACATAAGTTAATTCAAAGCGTTCTGGAAGTAAGAAGTCTAATTGTACAGTTGAAAGTGTTTCGTCTTTTCCAAGAGCAGTACGAACTTGAACATCAAGTTTTGGACCGTAGAATGCCGCTTCACCTTCAGCTTCATAGTAATCAAGACCCATTTCATCCATAGCTTCTTTTAACATACCTTGTGCTTTTTCCCACATCTCATCATCCGCATAATACTTTTTAGTATCTGCTGGGTCGCGATAAGATAGACGGAATGAGTAGTTCTCTAAACCGAAATCTTTGTATACTTCTAGAGTTAAGTTTACAACACGTTTTAACTCTTCTTTAATTTGATCTGGACGAACGAAAATGTGCGCATCGTTTAAAGTCATTCCGCGTACACGTTGTAATCCAGATAACGCACCTGACATTTCATAACGATGCATTGTTCCAAGTTCCGCAATACGGATTGGTAATTCACGGTAGCTGTGAATATCATTTTTATAAACCATCATATGGTGAGGACAGTTCATTGGACGAAGAACTAATTCTTCATTATCCATTTCCATTGATGGGAACATGCCATCACGGTAGTGGTTCCAGTGACCAGAAGTTTCATATAACTCTCTGCTTCCTAATACTGGAGTGTATACGTGATCATAACCTAAGCTTGCTTCTTTATCAACGATGTAACGCTCGATAATACGACGAATTGTTGCACCTTTTGGTAACCAAAGTGGTAAACCCTGTCCTACTTTTTGGCTATTAGTAAATAGTTTTAATTCTTTACCTAATTTACGGTGATCGCGCTCTTTCGCTTCTTCAAGCATACGTAAATGCTCATCTAATTCTGCTTTCTTAACGAATGCAGTACCGTAAATACGTTGTAACATTTTATTATTGCTATCGCCGCGCCAGTAAGCACCTGCAACGCTTAATAATTTAAACACTTTAATTTTCCCTGTAGATGGAAGGTGAACACCACGGCAAAGGTCGAAGAATTCGCCTTGCTCATAGATTGAAATAACTGCATCTTCTGGAAGGTCGTTAATTAAATCTAATTTTAACTCATCGCCAATTTCTTCAAAGCGACGAAGTGCTTCTGCACGTGGTACTTCATGACGAACGATTTCTAAGTTCTCGTTCACGATTTTTTGCATTTCTTTTTCGATTTTCTTGAAGTCTTCAACTGTAATTGCTTCTTCCATATCGATATCGTAATAGAAGCCATTTTCAATTACTGGGCCAATGCCAAGCTCAAGCTTAACATCTTTATATAAACGTTTTAACGCTTGTGCTAAAAGGTGGGCTGTTGAATGGCGTAAAATATATAAGCCATCTTCAGAATCTAATGTAATAATAGAAACTGCACCATCTTCTTCGATTGGTGTAACAAGATCGATCATCTCATCGTTTAATTTTCCAGCTACAGCTTTTTTCTTTAAGCCTGGGCTAATAGAAGCTGCGATTTCTTCAGTTGTTACGCCTTTTGGAAACTCCTTCACAGCTCCATCAGGGAAAGTAATTTTAACTACATCTGCCATCACTGGTCACTCCTCTTTTTCTCAAAATAAAAAACACTCATCCCATAAAAAGGGACGAGTGTTGAATTCGTGGTTCCACCCTTGTTCCAATTAACATGATCGTTAATTGCTCAAGTTCAACATAACGGTGTTGTCCGTTAGCAATTACTAAAAGAATCGTTCACTGCTAAAGTTTAGAGGTGGTAAGTAATAATCCCGTACTAGGAAGCTCACACCCTAAGGCTTCCCTCTCTGAAAATCGTAGAAAACTACTCATGTCCTCATCATGACATTTCGATATATTTCATTTATGTAGGTAATTATATGCTCAAAAACTTAGAAAATCAAGGGCGTTACCTTTATTTTTTAAATTTTTCACATTGCGCTCAAAATCATGTAATCCATGTAATTGGACCCGTTCTTGAAACACATTTCGCAAAGTAATAATCATATTATGGTCTTGTTCTTTCGTATATAAATAAATCTTTTTGGGCGAAATAGAAAGAAGCGGCGCAATTACTTTCGTATCAATATATACATCATTTTGCTTTAATAATTCCTCATCTATATATTGGACCAACTTCTCCTGTTTTAAACGTCTACCTTTATCATCATAAAAGATAAAGCTTTCATCAAAAATAAGATGCACACAGGACAAGCGTGATTTACGGCTACTCACTTGTTGCCGAAGCGTTTCAATGAACATTTGGTATTCTTGCTCCATCTTATACTCATCAATTGCCACTTCCGCAAGTTTAGCCACCATTTCCCTATATGTACGAAGACGAAAACGGATATATGATGAAAACGAGAATGAGAGCGGATCACAAAGCCAATTATTTAAAGAAGACTTAATATATGACTCAAATGCGTTACGCGTTAAATCCTGAGCTACACCTTTTCTTCTTCCCTTTAAAATCTCATGTGCCATGTGCAATATTTGATGACATTCTTCTTGTTCTTCATAAAAAAACTTTTCTTTTAAGATCGTATAAATCCACTCATTTTGTTTCACATTCACAATGAAATACACCATTACTGGCAATAAGATTTTTTCAATATAATTCGATTCACGTACTGGTATGTGAATCACCACTTTTTGCTCCTGTAAATACACACTCGTTTCCTTATATAACACTTCCGCTCTTTTCAGCAATTGTCTATATACGTGCATAGCATCATTTTTTTCTTCGAAGCAAATTTCAATCACTTTTGTCCCCCCTTTTATCCCTGCTCTAAAGGACTGTATCTATACGTTACAAATCCTATAAGAGTCCGTCCCGTGGAAGTTCACTCTTAGTAGAATTACATTTCCTATCGTTAGAAAATCCACTCAATATGGCTTGCTAATTTTATATATATTAAGGGAGAGAGAAAAAAATGATACAAGCTACTATGAATTTTTTATTGTATACTTTATTTATCACTAAAAGGGGGTATCTGAATGTTCGAATATAAATTCGTAAAAGTCGAATTCCATTGGGGGCTCACTCGCTCAAAACTAGCTGAAGACTACCAAGAAATTATTCAAGAACATGCTAGAGATGACTGGAGGTTCGTACAGATTGTCGCCCCTACGATTGGCAGTTCTGGACAACCTGAATATTTCGACCTCATATTTGAAAAGAAAGTATCACTATAATACAAAAGAGCAAGCTTCTCAGCTTGCTCTTTTACTTATGACGACGGTTTTTCCCACCAATCGGAATTGGTTTCGCTAAATATTTAATTCGTTCCATAATACGTGCTGCCTTCATTTCTTCAGCCTCACCACGCTGTGTATACGTTAAATGGTGTTCCAGTTGTTTAAAATCAAAATTAGACGTAAAGAACGTCGGTAAGTTTTCTAACATACGGAATTGCAAGATTGCACCAAGCACATCGTCACGCACAAAGCTTGACATCGCTTCTGCCCCGATATCATCTAACATTAAAACTTGTACGCGTTTAACCGCATCAATCTTTTCACCAATCGAATTATCTTGAATCGAACTTTTGATTTCACGTAAAAATTCTGGGAAGTATACGAGCATCGAACTTATTTTCTTTCGAGCAAGCTCGTTCGCAATTGCTCCTAAAAGGTACGTTTTTCCTACACCAAATTTACCGTACAAATATAAACCTTGTGCTTTTTTACCTGGTTCATATGTACTTAAAAATTCATTCGCTGCACCAATTGCATCGATACGTGCATTTAAATCAGAAGGGTCTAAGTTTTCCATAGTTGCCTGTAAAATATCCGTTGGCATATATACACTTTGAACGAGTTTTTCATATTTCTTTCTCTCGTCATGTGCTACTTTTCTAACACAGCGATCGTATTGAATATCAATCATCTTTCCTTGAATAACAAGCTTTGGCTCGTACCCTTGCAGCATATTTTTACATGAACCTAAATCCGGACAATCCACGCAACCTACACTTTGTCCAATATATTCATATAGCTTCACAAGACTGCGCTCAATCATAGAAGTCGTTACTTCACCTTTATGTTCGTCTATAAATTCTTTCACACGCGGATGCGCCATTACTTCTGCCTTTAATACTTCATATCTATTTTTAAATTTTTCATTTCCCATTAATTTTGCAAATGAATTTTGAATATGCTCCATTTTCTCACCTCAAAGAGCGTTCATTCTCTTCTATTAATCACGCTTATATTTTTTTAACACTTCTTCTAATCGTTTTCGTTCATCTTCTAACGTACTTGCATCTTTTTCTACACTTACATCTTTCTTCGCCGTTTCTTTCTCTTGTTCTTTCGGTTCTTCTTCCTTAAGCCAATCTGGTACCATTTCTTTCCGTACCGTTTTCTTCGCCGTACGGCCTTTTTTCTTCGTCTCAGCCCACTCTTGATATTGACGGTTCTCTTCTTTCGCTAACTCCATCGCGTCCGCTACTGTACCGACCTTTTTACGTGCCCAATGCCCAGCAATCTTCTCGACATACGTTTTCGCAAGTTTCATATCTGAGCGTAGCATAACGTAATAAATAAGTACATTCACAACTCCTGGTGTCAATTTTTGATTAATCATGACATCTTCAACGATTTGCAAGTCCGCTTTCGTTGCCTCTGCACCACCAGAAATCTCTTTCAATAGTTGTTTTGGCGAGATTTCCTCTAGCTGCTTTATTAGCATCTCCTCTTGCGATGAAGGCTCTTTCTCTTTCATCGTACGTGCAGCATGAGGCTGTACTCTTTCACTTAATACCGGTAATGCTTGACCATTTTCAAATTGATACCAATCGCGTGCTCCTTTTCTAAGCCTTTCCATATCAATTGTTTGCATCTCTGTCACCGCACCAAGAACGATATTTTGCATCGATAACACATCTACACCATACACGTAAGCAAGTGTTATAACGCAATCTCTCACTTGATCTGTAATCGACTTTTTAGGAACAAGAGCGGACAATCCATCTACAAATAAAGAGAAGTCAAAGAAATCATTCCAAACTTTCGGAGCGTCTCCCTTCTCGTTACTTGGCATAGTTGTCGTTTTTGGAATACGCAGATCTTCTTGCGCATGCTCAAGCTGTCCTGGATTAAACGAACCAAACACATCATTGAAAGAACGCGTAACATTTTCATAAGAAGCAAAATCAAATTCTTCTTCTAAGAAATATTGCTTTACTTGATTATATTTTGTCCGACTCAATCGATTGTATAAAAAGATACTTAAAACAATATCATCAAAAAACTGCTTCGGAGATAAAGGTGGTTGCAACTCATATATGAACATTCGAATATCTTTTTCTTTCTTAATATATACCTTCAAAAGTCCAATTGCCTCTAACTTTACTCGTTCCTCATATATTTCAGGAAGTTGCATTTGCATAGTCACCATAAGGGAATGATGCGTATTCTCTTTTCCAAATACACGATCTTGCTCTAGCTCCCCCCATAGTGTCATGTATAAGCTAAAAGCTCTACTACCTATTAACGGCTGATACAACATCGTTAATACTTTTCGGTCGTAATTATGCAGTAGCCCTTTCGCACTTACTTTATAACGATCAATCGGCAATAGCTCCATCCATGACTGTTTTTCCATTCTTGCTTTTCCTTTCTCTCATCCAATCTATCCTCTACTTCATTCGTCCTATCTTCATTATATAAATTCTTAGTGAAAAAGAGCTATTAGCTTACGCTTCTAGCTCTCTTATCCTATTACTTACGGTATGTAAAGAGAATAAAATACAACTTCTACTCTCTTTCTTTTTGCAGTATATCTTTTAATTCTTCAATAAATACATTTAAATCTTTAAATTGACGATATACAGAAGCAAAGCGTACGTAAGCAACATCATCAATATCGCGAAGTTCTTCCATAACAATTTCACCAATCATATCACTTTTCACTTCTGATATACCTAAATTACGCAGTTCACGTTCCACGCTTTGTGTTACTTCTTCTAATTGTCTTAAAGATACTGGTCTTTTTTCACACGCTTTAATTAAACCACGTAAAATCTTTTCTTTATTAAACTCTTCTCGTGTGCCTTCTTTTTTTACAACGATAAGAGGTGACTCTTCTACCCTTTCAAAGGTCGTAAAGCGACTTAAACAACTTTCACACTCTCTCCTTCTTCGAATAGAGCGCCCCTCGTCTACCGGACGCGAATCTAACACTCTTGTACCATTATGAGAACAGGATGGACAACGCAATTCATTCACTCCTTTACACTATACTCTTTATTTTTCTCTACTCACTTCACCTAAAATATATATACAATATTATATAACTCATTCTAACTCTCTTACCACTTTAAGTTTCAGCGCATCACTTTATCATCTCATCCTTAAAAATAAGATGGTATATAGGGCACTACCTCATTTGCAAGAGTACAATTTATTCAACTAACGAGTACGTTATATTTCCTCTTTTTTATAAACTAAAAAAGAGGTGCATTATACACCTCTTTACATTTTAAATCAATTATGTTCTTTTTTAAAGAGCTTTTGTTTCTCTCTGCTTAATTTCGAAGCTACCAGTGCCTCGAGGAAGCTCGATGCTCTCACGCATTTTCGCGTTTAAACCTTCTGCAATATATTCTGCAGCAACATTTGGATCAATACGATCCCCACAAGTATAAACATCAATACTCGCGTAACCGTGCTCCGGAAAGCTATGAATTGTTAAATGTGATTCCGAGATAATTACTACTCCACTTACACCTTGTGGTGCAAATTTATGAAAAGCAACCTCACGCACTTCAGCACCAGCTCTTAGTGCTGCATCCACAAATAATTGTTCAATATACGGCATGTCATTAAGCTTGTCGAAATCGCAATCCCAAAGTTCAGCGATCACGTGACGACCCATCGTATCCATAGTATCCATTCTACAGTTCCCCCTTGTAAATTTATTCTAACTGTTCGAATTGAAAACTAATTTGCAATTTGGCTTGCTCCACTACCACGGGGGAAAGTTAGTCCAGAGAGGTCCTAACCCTTTAAGTAGTGACTACGTACCTCAGCTCTTAAGTTTACGAGTGTTAGTATACTTTGTTTATTTTCATTTTGCAACAACAGTTTTTTCGATTTTCTGTCATATTTTCCTCTTTACTTTTCCCTAAAAAAAATAAACGATTCACAAATGCAGCAATCACAACGTTTCGTGGTATGTCCACTTTTTAAAATATACTCATATAATTTTTTTCCTTTTCAGAAAAAAATAAAAAAAGAGGGCAAATATTGCCTTGCCCTCTCCCTTATTCACTTAAATGTGTTGCACATTTTCTTGTTTCGCTAACTCTTCAACAACTAACGTTACAAGATCTACAACACGACGAGAGTAGCCCCACTCGTTATCATACCAAGCAAGTACTTTCACTTTACGATCACCCATTACCATTGTAGATAAACCATCAATGATAGCTGAGTGTGTATTTGTATTAAAGTCGATAGATACTAAAGGCTCTTCGCTGAATTCTACAATACCTTTTAACGCACCGTTTGCAACCGTTTTGAAAGCTTCATTAATAGCTTCAACTGTCACATCACGTTTTACGTCTACTACTAAGTCAACAAGAGACACGTTTGGCGTTGGTACACGAAGTGCCATACCATGAAGTTTTCCGTTTAAGTGCGGAAGAACTTTTGCTAGCGCTTTCGCGGCACCTGTCGTTGTCGGAATGATTGATTGTCCGCAAGCACGCGCTCTTCTTAAATCTTTATGTGGGTTATCAATATTTTTTTGGTCATTTGTATAAGCGTGAACAGTCGTCATTAAACCGTTTTCAATTCCGAACTGCTCATCTAACACCTTTACAACAGGCGCTAAACAGTTTGTTGTACAAGATGCATTTGAAATAACAGTATGTTTTGTAATATCTAATTGGTCTTCATTCACACCAACTACAATTGTTACATCTTCATTTTTACCAGGCGCTGTTAAAATAACCTTTTTCGCTCCAGCTTCAACATGAAGAATTGCTTTTTCTTTTGAATTAAATTTACCAGTCGCTTCAATTACAACTTCAACACCTAAATCTGTCCAAGGCAATTCCTTTGGATCGCGGTTGTTTAAAAGGCGAATCATTTTTCCATCAACTAATAAGTGATCTTCAAATGCTTCTACTGTTCCGTCAAACTTGCCATGAACTGTATCATATTTAATTAAGTGTGCTAACGTTTCAGATGGATAGCTTGCATTGATTGCTACAATTTCGAATGCGCTTTCTTTTATTGCTTGACGAAATACCATTCTCCCAATACGTCCAAATCCATTAATTGCCACACGAGTCATAATATGTTATCCCCCTTGAATGCGTTATACTATTTATCTCCAATCCCAATAATAGTATAACACAAAAAGGGGATATGTCACTAAGCATTTTCATTAATTTCACAATTTTTTAGTCAATAATGTTCCATTTCTTTAAAATTACCTGCAATTGTGTTTTCGTTCCCATAATTGTGCCATCATTATTTATCACTTCATCTGCATTTTTCACTTTTTCTGCTAACGGCATTTGAGATTGAATACGCGCCGTTGCTTCTTCTTCCGAAAAACCATTTCGTTTCATCAAACGTTCTAATTGTGTATCAGGCGTAACTGCTACAACTAAAACACGGTCAACGAGACTTGTTAATTTACTTTCAAATAAAAGAGGGATATCTAACACAATCGCTTGCATACTTTCTTTTATGTACATTTCCTTTTGTCTATTCATTTCCTCACGTACTGCAGGATGAACAATTTTGTTTAACTGCAATCGTTTTTCTTCATTATAGAAAACGACACTCCCTAATTTCGGCCGATTCAGTTCTCCGTCTTTTTGTAACACTTCCGTTCCAAATACTTCTACTATTTTGTTATATGCTGGTTTTCCTCGCTCTACAACTTCTCGCGCAATAATATCTGCATCAATAACTGGTATGCTCAATTCACGAAACATTTGAGACACTGTACTTTTTCCACTTGCAATGCCTCCTGTTAATCCAATTACTACTGTCATCATAATCCTCCTCATAATAAAAGGCGCGAAACTAATGTTCCACGCCCATACTTACATTTTCCAAATTCCAATAATAATGAGTAATACTCCAGGCAGGAATGTAAATTTTTGTAACCACTTCATATTCGATAAAACCGTCCCAAGTTTCATTCCAATAAATAAAAACAAAGAACTCATAACTGCAACTAATATCGCCATCATAGCGGGTGCATACCCTAATAAAGATGCACCAATTCCAGCACCAAATGAATCTACAGAAAGAGCGATACCAAGAAGTAATGCTTCCCCTGCAGAAATGGTGCCTGATTTATCAAAATCTGCTACAGTCGGTTTCCGTAAAATTTGAATTACTAGCCCTAGCGAGGCAATCTCTAATTTCCAGACCTTCTCCTCTTGCTTCGGTTCTTCTTTTTTCTCACTTCGAAAAAATTGATATAACACCCAAATCCCTATTCCAATAAGAACAAGCCCACCGATACGCGTTGCGATAACAGGTGAAAATATTTTCGCGATCATATGTCCAATTCCCATTGAAACAAGCATAACAGCCGCTGAACAGATTCCGATAATTATAATTGATTTTAGTGGAATTCTTACGCTTCTTAACCCATATGTTAGCCCTACACTACAGCTATCTAAGCTTAATGTAAAAGCTAATAAAATAAGAGATAAATAAAGGTACATCGGTAAGCTCCTCCCTTATACATAGCTCTGCTGTATGTATATGACAAATGCCTATCCGATGTTATCTCTTTTCTATATTCTAGGCTGACAAATTGGGCAGTAATGCGTTCCTCGCCCGCCGACAACTGTTTTTTCTAATATCGTACCACAAGTTACACACGGCTCTCCTTTTTTTCCATATACATTTAGGAGTTCTTGGAATGAACCAATTTGCCCTTGTGAGTTGATATACGTCCGAATTGTACTTCCGCCACGTTTTACCGCTTCACCTAACGTTGTAACGGTAGCCTCATAAATCCGCTCAATTTCTTCTACTGTTAAAGAAGAAGCTTCTCGTTCCGGATGAATTTGAGAACGGAATAAAACTTCATCAACATATATATTTCCAAGCCCTACTAAAAGACGCTGGTCCAATAGCACAACTTTTATTTTACGATTTGTCTTTTGCAGTCTTTCTTGTAAATACTGCGGTGTCAATTCAGCATCAAACGGCTCCGGACCTAAGTCAGCAAGAGGCATTTGATGCATCTCTTCACCTTTCTTAAAGAGATGCATCGTACCAAACTTTCTCACATCTTTATAATGTAATTCAGTTCCATCTGTAAATAAGAAACGGACGTGCGTATGTTTATCAATCGGCTCATCCTCTTGATGTAGTAAAAACTTTCCTTCCATACGCAAATGTGAAACAATAACATAATTTGTTACATATAGAAGCAAAAACTTTCCTCTTCGCTTTATATTTTCAATCTTCTCGCCTTTTAGCATTTCTTTAAAGATTTCTGCATCATCCGGTCGTTTCACTATTTTTGGATAAGTAACAATAACATCTTCAATCGTTTTTCCTGTTACAAGATTTTCAAGTGTCCGTCTGACGTTTTCAACCTCTGGTAATTCAGGCATTTCATCACTTCCTTATTTTGCGTCGTACCAAGTTGGACCGTAAGAATAATCAACTTTCAGCGGAACTGCGAGTTCAATTGCATGCTCCATTACTTCAGGTACAAGCTGCTCTAATTTTTCAATTTCTTCTTTTGGTGCTTCAAATATTAATTCATCGTGTACTTGCAGAAGAAGACGCGCTTGTAAGCCTTCTTCTTCTAAACGATCTGCCATAATAATCATCGCTTTTTTAATAATATCTGCTGCAGTACCTTGAATTGGTGTATTCATCGCTGTACGCTCAGCAAAGCTACGTAAATTGAAATTACGACTTGTAATTTCTGGAATATAACGGCGACGATTTAATAATGTAGCCACATATCCTTTTTGTTTCGCATCTTTTACGATGTCCTCCATGTATTCTTGTACACCAGGGAAACTTTCTAAATACTTTTCAATAAATTCCGCTGCTGCTTTTCTTGTAATCCCTAAGTTTTGCGAAAGACCGTAATCACTAATACCATACACAATTCCGAAGTTAACAGCTTTCGCTTGTCGTCTCATATTTGAAGTTACTTCATCTTTTTCAACGCCAAATACATCCATAGCTGTTTTCGTATGAATATCCATGTCATGTTGGAATGCTTCAACTAGCCCTTTATCATTTGCAATATGAGCTAATACACGCAGCTCGATTTGTGAATAATCAGCCGCATACATAATCCAACCTTCTTCTGATGGAACAAATGCCTGACGAATCTTTCTTCCTTCTTCTAATCGAATCGGGATATTTTGCAAGTTCGGATCCGTCGAACTTAATCGACCTGTTTGCGTTAACACTTGATTAAAGCGAGTATGAATTTTAGATGAATCTTCATGTACAACTTTCAGTAAACCTTCAATGTAAGTTGAATTTAGTTTCCCTAATTGACGATAATGTAAAATGTTTGGAATAATTTCATGGTGATCCATAAGCTTATCTAGTACATCAGCTGACGTAGAATAACCTGTTTTCGTCTTTTTAATAACCGGTAAGTTTAAATTCTCAAACAGAATAACACCAAGCTGCTTCGGTGAATTAATATTAAATTCTGTTCCCGCAAGCTTATAAATTTCCTGTTCCATTTCCTTTAATCTACCTGCAAGTTCTTCTCCCATATTACGAAGACGCTCTGTATCAACTTTTACACCTTTTACTTCCATATCAGCTAATACACGCGCAAGTGGTAATTCTAACTCTGTAAACAGTTCATATTGCTCATTCTTCTCTAGCTCTTCAACGAATGTTTGCTTTACATCATATAATACATGCACTTTACGAGCTACATGCTCCGCTACTACTTTTAACTCTGGAACAGCACGCTTCGCGCCTTTTCCATAAACTTCTTCGTCAGATTTCACAGCATGCGTTTCTTTCATTTTCGCTACAGTACGGAAATCTTTATCTGTATCAGCCGGGTCAAGTAAATAAGCAGCGATTAATAGATCAAAGTCAACCCCTTGTATATCTATACCGTTCCATTTCAGTGCAACGATTGCACGCTTCGCATCAAATGTATGCTTTCTCATCTCTCCATCTGCAAGCCAGTCTTTAAATGCATCTGACTTAAGAGCAATGTCCTTTTGAATAAAGTAGCAACCATTTTCATTTTGAATACCAAAACCTTGAATATCTGCTTTATGATAGTTATCTTCTTGCACTTCAACAATAAGCGCACTATCTTGCTGAAGCATTTCTTCTGTAACTTCTTCCACAATCTCAAATGTAATATCATCTAATTCAGCTGGAGCCGTTTCTTCTGGCGTAACACCTAATTTATTTAAAAGAGATGTAAATCCTAAACTCTCGAACATTGGAACGACATCACTTGCTTCATATCCTTTATATTCCATATCATCCACATGCACTGTAATCGGCGCATCTGTAATGATAGTTGCAAGATCTTTACTCATAAGAGCTTGGTCTTTATTTGCTTCCAGTTTTTCTTTTAATTTCTTCCCGCTTACTTGATCTAGATTGTCATACACTTCTTCAACCGTTCCAAACTGTGTTAACAATTTAATCGCAGTTTTTTCACCAACTCCTGGTACACCCGGAATATTATCTGATTGGTCTCCCATTAAACCTTTCATATCGATAATTTGCTTTGGTGATAAGCTATATTTTTCAAATAAAGCTTCTTTCGTATATTCATCTACTTCCGTAATCCCTTTTCGCGGAATACATACAAGCGTGTTATCAGAAACAAGTTGAAGTAAATCTTTATCTCCTGAAATAACTTTTACACTTGCTCCTTGTTCGCTTGCTTCTTTTGCTAGCGTTCCCATAATATCATCCGCTTCATAATTTTCCAATTCATAACGCGGTACGTTGAATGCATCAAGCATCTCACGAATAAACGGGAATTGTTCTGATAATTCAGGTGGGGTCTTTTGACGTCCGCCTTTATACTCACTATATGTTTTATGACGGAATGTCGTTTTACCCGCATCAAATGCTACTAACATATGCGTCGGTTTTTCTTCCTCTAATATTCTCATTAACATCATTGTAAAACCGTAAATTGCGTTCGTATGTATACCTTTGTCGTTATTTAAAAGCGGTAGTGCAAAGAAAGCACGATACGCGATATTATTACCATCTACTAATACGACCTTTTTTTCCAAATCAGAAACCTCCCCATGCAAATTTGAAATGATTTTTTTCACAGAAAAAAACCGTTCCTTTCCTCTCTCTATATTAACATGACTAATAGAGAGAAGAAAAATAACGGTTCTTTTCTTTCATATATAAAACAGACTTATATTGGCATAAAGGGAAGTGACGAGAACAGTTTAACTATTCTCGTCCAAAATTACTCCTTGGATGAAGGGGTTTTCATGTATTATATTAACAGAGCTTTATTAATATTTAATTAAGCTATTGTTAATATATTGTAAACATCCTTCATCCTATTTTTCAGTTGCTGATTTCGGTAAAACAACTGTAAACGTTGTCCCTTCTCCAACTTCACTATCTACTGTAATCGTACCTTGATGCGCCTCTACTAAATGCTTTACAATTGATAATCCAAGGCCTGTACCACCAGTATTTCTACTTCTCGCTTTATCCACTCGGTAAAAGCGTTCAAAAATACGCGGAATTTCCTCTTTACTAATACCAATTCCAGTATCCGATACTTTTATATAAGCATTATATTTATCTTCCGCTAACTCTACTGAAACAACGCCTCCAGCCGGTGTATATACGATCGCATTATTAATTAAATTAATAAAGATTTGTTTCAGACGACTTGGATCTCCAATAACAGAGGCACGTTTTAATACATTCACTTGTAAAGAGATTTCTTTTTCTCCTGCTTTATTATCAAGCACCATATGAATATCTTCAAGCAGCCCCTTCATGTCAACGGTTCCCATATTTAATTTAAATCCTTGTTGTTCGATCTTCGACAAATCTAATAAATCTTCAATTAACCCTTGCATGCGCTCACTTTCTTTTAAAATAATGTGCAAGAAATGTTCGCAGAATTTTTTATTATCCATCGCTCCGTCTAAGAGTGTTTCTGAAAAACCTTTAATAGAAGTAATCGGTGTCTTTAATTCATGAGAAACATTCGCTAAAAAGTCTTTTCTCATTTGTTCTAATTTCTTTAACTCTGTTATGTCATGGAATACGAGAACAATCCCTTTCCATTCATGGTTTGTCCCGATAATCGGTGCTCCATATACTTCAAAGTGCTTCCGCTCAATTCCAAGTGGCAATAACATTTGTTTACGCACTTTCACTTCTGTCATAAAGATTTCTTCTACAAGCTCAATAATTTCTGTATGATGAAACGATTCATAATATAAGCGATCTAAATATTCTTCATCTGTTACGTGAAAAGTTTCCTTATAAGAGCGGTTTACAAGGTTTATATATCCGCGGCTATCAATTAAAATCATTCCGCTTCCCATATTTTCAATTAACGTATGCAGACGATCTTGCTGCATTTCTTGTTCAAGTGTCATCTCTTGTAAATTTCGAGCTAAAATATTAATTGCTTTACTCAGCATTCCAGTTTCATCCGAATGACTTTCGTATGCACGTGCTTTATAATTACCCTTCGCCAATTCAATTGCAACTTTCGTAACTGATTCAATTGGCCTAATATATTGCCCTGTAATTTTCATACCCAAAAATACAACTACGAGACAAGCAATGACAAATCCGATAATTAATAATCCCCACGTTTTTTGATGTACGTCTCTTAAAGGATCGATTGTACTTTTCACCAAAATGTATCCTTGTTTTCCTTCTACATCTTGAACGAACACCGCATGATAAAATTCATTCTTTCGATCTGTCTCTTTCGTAATCACTTTACTTCGTTGTTTTGCCACTTCCGAAGAAAGTTCTTGAATCGTCTCTGGACTAAATGCCAATTCTTGTCCTTTTCTATATTGAACTTTCTTTTTTTCATCCACAAATACGATAGAAGCTGGTATTTTTTCTTCTAACTTTTCAAATACGTATGGATTTTTTAGGACATTATCAAAACCTTGCTCTTCTGCTAACGCCGCAACATACTCCGTTTCTTTTACCATTCTCTCTTTAGCATGATCTATATAGTAGTTTTCAAACACAGTTTCTAGCAATAAGCCTAGTCCAACTAAAATAAATACAATAAGAGAAACAAATGTAAAAAGAAGCCTGGAACGAAATTTATTCATTCCCTTTTGGCTCCTCTAATTTATATCCTAAACCACGTATCGTTTTAATGTACGTCGGTTTTTTTGTATTTTGTTCAATTTTATCGCGCAAATGGCTAATATGAACATCAACAATTCGTGTATCACCAGCAAAATCGTAATTCCATACAGCACTTAATAATTGATCACGCGTCAACACGCGACTTTTATTTTTCGCGAGATACACAAGTAGTTCAAATTCTTTTGGTGTTAATTCAAGCTTTCTTCCTTGGAAATAAGCCTCATAAAACTCCGGTAAAATTTTAAGTTCTGCAATTGTGATGCTATCTTCATCTGGCGCTTCTGCAACTTGTTCTTCTTGTTGTAATTTCGTGCGGCGCAAAATCGCCTTCACACGAGCAACAACTTCTCTTGGACTAAATGGCTTCGTCATATAATCATCTGCCCCAAGTTCAAGGCCTAGCACCTTATCAAACTCATCATCTTTTGCCGTTAACATTAAAATCGGCGTCATAACGCGCTGCAATCGTAATTCTTTACACACTTCCATACCATCCATTTTCGGAAGCATTAAATCTAATATAATTAAATCTGGGCGTTCTGTTGTCGCTTTTTGAAGCGCCATTTCTCCATCCATCGCTGTTATAACTTCAAACCCAGCTTGTTGTAAATTAAATTCAATTAAAGTTAAGATAAATTCCTCATCATCAACTACTAAAATACGATTGTTCATTCTTTTCCTCCAAGTTATAGACTTGAAACCTTCTTCATCCTAGTATTTTCCCCGTTATTCTCATCATACTAGAAAACAAGG
The DNA here is from genome assembly GCF_038006445.1 of Bacillus sp. FSL K6-1218. Lineage (NCBI taxonomy): Bacteria > Bacillati > Bacillota > Bacilli > Caryophanales > Bacillaceae > Bacillus > Bacillus sp. FSL K6-1218. The sequence continues at coordinate 4,610,555 of NZ_JBBOVE010000001.1, forward strand.
TCCCTCTCAATATAATTGTCTATTCATGGAGATCGTTTGTGTAGAATTGAGAAAACAGACGTAATTACGCTTCACCTGCAACTACTACACAGGATTTTGCCAAACTTTATAGATTACTCTCTCTTCTTTAAAGCTCACTTCCGTATGAACTATAAAGTGAAACTTTAATCAGTGGGGGTGTTCATTCCCCACTGATTATTAGTTGAATCAATCGGGCTTTTACGGGCAGTTGATTCCCCACCTAACTTCTTTGCTTTCGCTGAATTTTGAGGTGGGATCTTACTGCCCGTTAATGCGGGATAAAATCTTGATTTTGTGCTAGGAAAAACGCGAGAGCGTATGCAATTTTATAGTCTAGTGTTTCATATCCATCAAATACTCTTCCATACATTTCATTTGCGATCGAATCGACCCACACTTCAGCTTCTCGTATCGTTTCAAAGATAACGTCCTCTCTTTTCCACCTCACCTAAAAGAATCACTCCTTTCATTGACTTCAATTACCGATGGTTATATTATTAATCTTAATATACAAATTAATATAATTTGGAGGTCTATTATGCGACTAATACTACCCATTCTATCTTTAGCAGTCACATGTATCCTTGCTTTCAACGCTCCGAGCTGGGATACGATTAAAACGGGTTGCTCAGAATTTGCTGAAGGGTTCAAAGAAGGATTTTTCAACTAAAAATAGCGCTAGCATCCTTTTAATAAGGATGCTAGCGCTATTCATATTTTCATCTTTTAAAAATTATCTAATGCTTTTTCCATAATGGAAACAGATTTAAAAGGTGGCGTTACTGTTAATGAACCCTTTACAACAGTTTCTCCTTTTTCATCATGAGCAGATACAAGCATATCAATTGTATGTTCCTCCTCAGAAACAGCCACAACTTCAAAGTGGATTTGTAACGTTTCATAATGGTGAACATGCTTCACGAACGTAAGGTCCTTCCTAGTAATATGACTTCCTGGACCCGGTAAATATTTCGTAACCGCCGTTGTAATCATCCCCGTTAGCATAATGCTTGGTACAATCGGCTTTTCATACGGAGTTTGGGATGCGTAATCATGCTGAATATATAATGGATTGGCATCATTCGTTAACCCTAAGTACAATAACAAATCTTTATCCTCAATTTTTTCAGTGATAGATAATTTCTCTCCTACTGTAATTTCATCCATTTTACGACCAATTTGAACTTTTTTCTTTAACATGTTACAACCCCCTCCGATTTTTTCACCTTATTATCCTACTAAAAACGATACCTTATCCGAAATTTACTATGATGAGGGCAATGTATAGTATAAATCTACAGTTTCATTATAGGATATTACAAATGATAGCGTTTTCATATTATTTCAAAAAAACAATTCGGTAAATAGTAGAAAAAGATTCGGGATCCCGAATCTTTTTCACTACTATTCAATTATTAAACAAGAACTTTCATTACGTTGCGTACAGATTCTACAGAGCGATCTAACGCTTCTTTTTCATCTGCAAGAAGTTCTAATTCAATAATTTTTTCAATTCCGTTACCACCTAGAATTACTGGTACCCCTAAGTAAAGGTCACTATAACCATACTCACCTTCAAGGTACGCAATAGCTGGTAATACACGGCGTTGATCTTTTAAGATTGCTTCTGTCATTTCAACTAAAGAAGCTGCTGGTGCGTAATATGCACTACCGTTTCCTAATAAGCCTACAATCTCACCGCCACCTTTACGTGTACGTTCTACGATTGCTTCTAAACGCTCTTTCGGAATTAACGTTTCTAACGGAATACCGCCTGCATAAGAATAACGCACAAGAGGTACCATGTCGTCACCATGTCCACCAAGAACAAATCCTGTAATATCTTTTACAGAAAGATTTAATTCTTGTGCGATGAATGTACGGAAACGAGCTGTATCTAATACGCCCGATTGGCCGATTACACGCTCTTTCGGGAATCCCGCTTCTTTAAATACAGAATATGTCATTGCATCAACTGGATTTGTTAACACAACAATAATTGCATTTGGTGAATGTTTTGCAATGTCGCGCGTAATACTTTTCATAATTTTAGAGTTCGTTGCTACTAAGTCATCACGGCTCATACCAGGCTTACGTGCAATACCTGCTGTAATAACGACAACGTCAGAATCAGCAGTATCTGCGTAATCAGATGTTCCAATAATGTTAGCATCAAAACCTTGTACTGGGCTCGCTTCTAACATATCTAACGCTTTCCCTTTTGTTGGATTTTCCAGTTGTGGAATGTCCACTAATACAACATCTGCAAGTTCTTTTTGTGCTAATAAGAATGCCGTTGTTGCTCCTGTAAATCCTGCACCGATGACTGAAACCTTCTTGCGTTTGATTGTCATAATTTACCCCCCCGCTTTAATTATGCGTTTTTGATTATCGCTACATCCATGTTTTTAATAAGCTCATTAGCAAACTCAGAACATTTCACTTCTGTTGCGCCTTCCATTAGGCGAGCGAAGTCATATGTTACTACTTTTGATGCAATTGTTTTCTCAACTGAATCTGTTACTAATTTCGCTGCTTCATTCCATCCTAAGTGTTCTAATAATAATACACCTGAAAGAAGAACTGAAGATGGGTTTACTTTATCTAAACCTGCATATTTTGGAGCTGTACCATGTGTAGCTTCAAAGATAGCATGTCCAGTCACATAGTTAATGTTTGCACCAGGTGCAATACCAATTCCACCTACTTGTGCAGCAAGTGCATCAGAGATATAGTCACCATTTAAGTTCATTGTTGCAACAACATCGAACTCACGTGGACGAGTTAAAATTTGTTGTAAGAAGATGTCTGCAATAGAATCTTTTACGATGATTTTTCCAGCCACTTCAGCGTCTGCCATCGCTTTATTCGCTGCATCTTTACCATCTTTTTCAACAATGCGATCATATTCAGCCCAAGTAAATACTTTGTCGCCGAATTCTTGTTCCGCTACTTCGTAACCCCAGTTTTTGAAAGCACCTTCTGTAAATTTCATAATGTTTCCTTTATGAACTAATGTAACAGAAGAACGTTTTTCGTTAATTGCATATTGAATTGCAGCACGAACAAGACGCTTTGTCCCTTCTTCTGAGATTGGTTTAATACCAATACCAGATGTTTCTGGGAAGCGGATTTTATTAACACCCATTGCTTCTTTTAAGAAAGCAAGAACTTTTTCTGCTTCTGGAGATCCTTGTGCATATTCAATTCCAGCATAAATGTCTTCTGTATTTTCACGGAAAATAACCATATCAGTATCTTCCGGACGTTTTACAGGTGAAGGAACACCTTCAAAATAACGAACTGGACGTAGACATACATATAGATCTAATTCTTGACGAAGTGCTACGTTTAGAGAACGAATACCACCGCCAACTGGAGTTGTAAGTGGACCTTTGATTGCGATTAAATATTCGCGGATTAAATTTAAAGTCTCTTCTGGTAACCATTCGCCTGTTTGGTTGAATGCTTTTTCCCCTGCAAGCACTTCTTTCCAAACGATTTTCTTCTCACCATCATAAGCTTTTTCAACTGCTGCTTCTATTACGCGAGATGCAGCTGCCCAAATATCAGGACCAATTCCATCTCCTTCGATAAATGGAATAATCGGATTGTTTGGTACATTCATAACACCATTAGTTACAGTAATTTTTTCACCTGTCGTCAATGTGATAACCCCCATGTTTGAAATTTCATATGTATGAAACTGAGGGAATAACCCCTCAGTTCAAACCGTTAGTCAAATTAAAATATTCTAATCATTACATCTTTCCGAAAAAATCAGACTTTTGAAAGCGTATTTTCACTATCGAAATAGTGTTTTTCGCTTATCTTTGTGCAATTGGAACATACACTTGATGCGTTGGTCCATTATAATCAGCACGCGGACGGATTAAACGGTTGTTTTCATATTGTTCTAGAATATGAGCTAACCAGCCTGACATACGGCTAATTGCAAAAATAGGTGTAAATAAGTCATGGTCAATTCCTAGACAATGGTATACAGAAGCTGAATAGAAATCAACATTTGGTGGAAGACCTTTTTCTTTTGTTACAATGTCTTCAATTTTGATAGACATATTATACCATTTGTCTTCTCCTAAAAGCACGCATAATCTCTTAGACATTTCACGTAAGTGTTTTGCACGTGGATCACCCTGCTCATACACACGATGGCCAAAGCCCATGATTTTCACTTTATTTTGAAGAGCATTATGAATATATGACTCTACATTTTCTTCTTCGCCAATTTCAGTTAACATCTTCATTACATTTTCATTTGCCCCACCGTGAAGAGGACCTTTTAATGCACCAATTGCTGCTGTAATACCAGAATATACATCTGAAAGTGTAGCTACGCAAACACGTGCAGTAAATGTAGAAGCGTTTAACTCATGATCTGCATGAAGTACAAGCGCCTTATCAAAAGCTTCAATTTCAACTTCATTTGGCTCGCGATTATTTAACATGTACAAGAAGTTTGCAGCTAATGATAAATCCTTTCTTGGCTCAACAATATCTAAACCTTTACGGATTCTCGCGTAAGCAGCAACTAAAGTTCCCACTTGAGCCTGTAATTTAACCGCTTTCAAATAATTAGACTTTTCATCCATAATTTCAGCGCTCTCATCGTATAATGATAGCATGGAAATTGCAGTTCGTAAAACAGACATCGGATGTGCAACTTTTAAATCTACTTGTTTCAAATATGTTAAAATCTCACCTGGAACTTTATAGTATTCAGATACAATTTCATTAAATTCCGCTAGTTCTTTTTCATTAGGAAGCTTGCGGTGCCATAATAAGTACACTACTTCTTCAAACGTAGCATTCTCAGCTAAATCATCAATATTATACCCAACATAAGTTAATGTATCATCAATAATAGAGCTCACAGATGATGTTGTTGCTACTACCCCTTCTAAACCTCGAATAACAGTCATGACATTCTCTCCTTTTCCTGAAAATTCTCCCAACCTTGCTCCTTATATCTATTTGCTCCCCTTATGAATTATGAACGCCCGTTCACTCTTTAGGCAAGCAAAATGCACGATCATGCAAATTTGTTGCGATGTTCCCCTCTTATTGTCCATTGTTTACATGGAAAGCATGAGCGTGAATGTCTCCCCGAATCCTCACGCTCAAAACAACAAGTTAGTGAGGAAAACACATTCCGAAGAGTTTTATGATAAAAACAACATAAAACAATATCATTATAAAATTGTTTTATGTTGTTTTTATTTTATCTGGTGTAAAGTCTCTGCTGTTATGTAACTTTTCAAAGTTTCTAATCCTATTATAAACAATTATCTGACTTTTGTGAACAGAAAGAATTCAAAAATTTTATATTACTATAAAATTCCTTATTTAAACATTTGTATAATACTCATAACCGCATAGGCAATTCCAGCCCCAATTAACGGACCAACAGCAACCCCATTAAATAACGCAACCGCTATAATTGTCCCAAAAACAAGCGCAGTTGTAATATGAGGATCCGTTGTCAACAATTGCACGCCGCCTTTCGCTAACAAAGCGACTGCTACACCTGAAGCTAAAGCAATCCACGCATAATACGATTTCGCCGCTTCTCCAAGTTGTTTAAAACCTATTTCCCCCGTCGCAATCGGTACTAGCACCGCTATTGTAATGACCGTTACACCTAGGTTAATTCCTTTCGTTTGTAAATAAGGAAAGACCTTATCTCCTAAAAACGTAAATTTGAATAGAAATAACACACCAATAGCTACAGTAAGCGATTGGTTTTTAGCAATAAGTCCTATAATAAGTAGTATGAATAAAAATAACGTTGACTGACTAATCATGTTTACACTTCCTTTCTGAAAATAATGAACTCATTTCAAAACAAAAATACCTTTAAACCTATCGTTATACATGCTATACAGATGCCTATTTATCGATAACACCTTCAATTTTTTATACATTTTAAAATTTAAAAAAGAGACTTTCACCAAAAAAATTTAAGCATGTATACATTTTTGAAAACAGTCGTCTCTTCTTTCTTTTCTAATAAGAAACAGGTAAAATAAAAAGAAGAGAAAATGAAGTTTTTACCATATAGTAGTAGCATCACCAATAGGCTTTCACAGCCATTCATATACCGAAAAAAGCAGGCTAAATCCATCATTCCACTATAACATAAAGTAACACTTTGATCAGTTGGGCATCTTCCACTAATTATTAGCCTTCATCAATTGGGCTTTGGCGGGAGATTTACTGCCGATAAAGTGAGACTTTAATCAGCAGAGCACGTTAGTTATAAGTTGAACGAATTAGGATAATCCAAATCGGAATGGGAGGTATACATCTTTGAACCGAAACTTACTATATACGATATTGCGACTCATATTTGTCATTGTAGCAACGATAGCTGGGTTCTATGTATTACTATACATGTCAGGGCTTATCTATCCTTTTATTATCGCTTTTGCATTTGCTTATTTGATTAATCCTGTCGTCAATTTCCTTAATCAAAAACTACAATTTCCTCGCGCACTAGCAGTACTCGTTAGCTTAATTCTCGTATTTGGAGCTATCGTTGGACTTGTTACATATCTTGTGACTGAAGCAATATCTGCCACAACATACTTACTCCAACTTGTTACAGTAAAGTTTCCGGATATCGTTACATTCGCTCAGCAATTTGCACTTAATCATATTATGCCTCTCTACGATGATTTAATCTCTAAATTTAATCATCTTGGAGAACCACAGCGCTATACAATTACACAAAACATTCAAAACTTAGGAACAGAAGCAACAACACAAATGAAAGAACTTTTAACCGCCATTATAAGCGGATTAACGAATTTCATTAGTGCACTGCCAACAACGTTAACTGTCCTTGTATTCATTTTATTAGCCACTTTCTTCATTAGTTACGATTGGCACCGTCTTGCTCAAAAAGCAAGAAAATTACTACCAAATCGTGTACATGGCTACGGAAAAACTATTTTTGTCGACTTAAAAAAAGCTTTATTTGGTTTTGTGAAAGCACAACTTACACTCGTATCTATGACAACCGTCATTGTACTGATCGGCCTTTTAATATTACGCGTACCATACGCCATTACTATTGCGATTATTACAGGAGTTGTAGATTTACTACCATATTTAGGAACAGGCGCAGTCTTCGTTCCATGGGTTATATACGTATTTTTCACTGGCGATACCGCATTCGCCATTGGTCTTCTCATTTTATACATCGTCGTGATTGTCCAAAGACAAATTATGGAACCGAAAGTGCTTTCATCTAACATCGGTCTCGATCCATTAGCAACACTCGTCGCTCTATTTGTCGGCTTTAAGCTTTTTGGCTTTTTAGGATTAATCATCGGCCCAGTCACCTTAGTACTACTTAATACATTACACAAAGCTAATGTCTTCCATGACTTGTGGAAATATATTAAAGGTTCACCTTCAAAATAAAAGTTTCTAATTCATATAAAAAACAAGCTGTAATCAGTGGGAATTTCCCACTGATTATTCCTTTCACTTATTTTTTCACACTACTCACATGTAACAAGAGTATTACCCAAAAAAGGATAATCCTCTTGTTTTTTTGCATAAAAAAACACATTTTCTAATCAAAAATACATTTTTATTCTATTTTATCTATATTTATTACTTACATTTATTACTTTTTATGTAAATGAATAAATATACAAAATAGCATAGAATAAGGCTTCAACTACAATCCTCGCCTTTTATATGAATTCTTTACACCAATCGTTCATTTATATACGAAAGCAAAACTTTAATTTAGCTGCATTTCTCTCCATCTTATTCATCCAAATTAATAGCACTTAAAAATCACACGTTTAATAGAAGCACAACAAGAGTTCAAACGAAAATTATATAGCAAATATAATAAGCGAACGTTTTGTTCATCCCCCACGCATCAGACACTTACGAGCAGCACAGCTTTGAGATAGAAATCCACCCCACAAATGGTGCGATAAAGCCAAACTTCAATCACAAAGTTCCTCTCCTCTTACAAGACAAAAAAATAGCACTTAGATCGTTATAATCTAAGTGCTATTTCTGAATGATAATAGTAGAGTTCTTTCTAAATTTCCATTCCATCCACTTCATAACAAGCGGCTTCAATAAAGCTCTCGTAATAGGGATCACGCATATAAACCCTAGCACATCTGTCACATACCCAGGAAGCACCAAGAGAATACCTCCTACAAATACAAAAATACCATCTAGTACTACCTCACCTGGCATTTCCCCTCTATTCAACTTAGATCGAATTTCTCCAAGCACTTTAAATCCTTGTCTTTTCGCCAAATACACACCTACAACACCTGTAAATACAATCATAGCGAACGTAGACCATAATCCTATTACATGACTTGATCCAATTAAGACCGTAATCTCAATCGCCGGTATTAAAATAAACAAGAATAGTAACCACTTCATAGTTCTACACCTCTCTCTCAACTCACTTTTAACGCCCTCACAACGCCTATATACATCATATGAAATATAGATACCCTTTCATATTAAAACCCATAACAAACAGCTTTCAAAAGCAATTCTAGGCATTTTAAGCTAATTTCATCTCGTTTTTGTGTAAAAAAAAGAGAAGGACTCCGATCCTTCTCTCCGTATTACTTATAGCACTTCCGCATGTCCATTATAAACAATTCCGCGTGCTGCATCAACTGTTACTTCTTGGCCATTTTTTAAAGTTGCTGTTACGCCGCTTACACCAACGATAACAGGAATACCGATTGATACGCCTACAACAGCCGCATGGCTTGTTAAGCCACCTTCTTCTACAACTAAAGCAGCAGCTTTTTCGATTGCAGGAATCATATCTTTATCAGTACTTGTTGTAACAAGGATATCACCTTCGTTTACGTTCGCTACAGCTTCAGCAGCTGTTTTTGCTACAACTACTTTACCTTTTGCAGCTTTACGACCGATTCCTTGTCCTTTAGCAACTTCTTCACCAACAACATGGATTTTCATTAAGTTTGTTGTACCAGTTTCAGCAACTGGAACACCAGCAGTAATTACTACAGTATCTCCAAGTCCGATTAGACCTGCATCCATACCTGTTTGAATTGCTGTATCTAGCATTTCGTCAGTTGAAGCCGCGCGCTTCTCAGCCATAAATGCTTGTACACCCCAAACAAGTGCAAGACGACGCCCTACTTGCTCGTCAGATGTTACAGCTACGATTGGAGATTTTGGACGGTATTTAGAGATCATTTTCGCAGTATGTCCACTTTCTGTTGGAGCTACGATTGCAGCTACATCAAGAGCAAGTGCTGTATGCGCAACAGATTGGCTAATTGCATCTGTAATTGTTGGAGTGAACTCTTTAATACGTTTTTTGAACATATCTTCGTATTGTAATGATTTTTCAACACGTACTGCAATGTTAGCCATCATTGTTACTGCTTCTACCGGGTATTGACCAGCAGCTGTTTCACCTGAAAGCATAATTGCATCTGTACCATCGAAGATTGCGTTAGCTACGTCACTTGCTTCCGCACGAGTTGGACGTGGGTTACGTTGCATAGAGTCTAACATTTGTGTCGCAGTAATAACTGGTTTACCTAACACGTTACATTTTTTGATTAGACGTTTTTGTACTAATGGTACTTCTTCTGGTGGAATTTCTACACCCATATCACCACGAGCTACCATTAAACCGTCAGAAACTTCTAAGATTGAATCGATGTTGTCGATACCTTCTTGGTTTTCGATTTTTGGTACGATTTGGATGTATTGAGCGTTATGCTCTTCTAATAATTCACGGATTTCTAATACGTCAGACGCTTTACGTACGAATGAAGCTGCGATGAAATCAACTTTTTGCTCGATACCGAAGATGATATCTTTTACGTCTTTTTCAGTGATACCAGGAAGCTTAATGCTTACGTTTGGTACGTTAACACCTTTTTTATTTTTCACAGTTCCGCTGTTAAGAACTTTTGTACGGATGTTTCCATCAGCTTTTTCGATTACTTCTAGTTCGATAAGACCGTCATCGATTAGAATGCGAGAACCTGGGTCTACATCGTCATAAAGACCAGCATAAGATACAGAGAACTTCTCTGCAGTACCTAATACTTGCTCAGTAGAAAGAACTACTTCTGCACCTGTTACAAGCTCAGCTTGTCCGTCTACGAAGTCGTGAGTACGGATTTCTGGACCTTTTGTATCAAGTAAGATACCAACTGTTTTACCAGTTTTCTTTGAAGCTTCACGAATGTTTTTAATACGAGCTCCGTGCTCTTCATGGCTACCATGAGAGAAGTTTAAACGAGCAACGTTCATACCTGCTTCAATTAATTGCTCTAATTTTTCAATACTTTCACTAGCAGGACCTATAGTACATACAATTTTAGTTTTACGCATATTGCACCTCCGAAAATTATGAAACCGTTCCCAAATATCCGACATTACGCCGATTAGATGGATAATTCTTTAGATAATTGATACATATCTTTATCGATTGTATGCTTTTGAGCTAACGCTTCGATAATATCATGATCAACAAGTTTGTTATCTTGAATACCTACACAACGTCCACCTCTACCAGCAATTAATAATTCAACTGCTCTTGCGCCAAGACGACTTGCTAATACACGGTCTTGTGCACTTGGTGATCCGCCACGTTGTACGTGACCTAATACAGTTACACGAGTATCAAAGTTTGTTGCTTCTTCAATGTGCTTACCGATGTCAATTGCACTTCCAACACCTTCAGCTACAACGATAATACTGTGTTTTTTACCACGTTCACTACCGCGCTTCAGACGAGCGATAACATCATCCATGTCATACTCTTCTTCTGGAATTAAGATTGTTTCTGCACCATCAGCTAAACCAGCCCATAATGCGATATCACCAGCGTGACGTCCCATTACTTCGATAACATATGTACGTTCATGAGATGTAGCTGTGTCACGGATTTTATCAATTGCATCAATAACAGTGTTTAAAGCTGTATCGAAACCAATTGTGAAGTCTGTTCCAGGGATATCATTGTCGATTGTACCTGGTACACCAACACATGGGAATCCTTGTTCAGTTAATTTTTTAGCGCCTTGGTAAGAACCATCTCCACCAATAACAACAAGTCCTTCGATACCATGTTTCTTTAATTGCTCGATACCTTTTAGTCGTACTTCTGGATCTTTAAACTCAGGACATCTTGCTGTATATAATTTCGTACCACCGCGGTGGATAATATCGCCAACAGAACCAAGTTCTAATTTTTCAATGTGACCAGAAATTAATCCAGCGTATCCATGGTAAATACCATATACTTCAATATCATGGAAAATCGCTTTACGAACAACTGCACGAATGGCAGCATTCATACCAGGTGAATCTCCACCACTTGTTAATACACCAATACGTTTCATTTGTACTCACCTCATAAAGATTATTTGCCTTATAATAAAATAACACGAAAAAATATAAAAACACAATGGAGAAGATGTGTCTTTTCATAATAAAAACGTGCATTCGCGAAGAGGAACGCACGCTTTTCTTATTTTATCCCAATGGAAGCGTTTGAAAACGAAACTTGCCCAATTTTCATATATTTTTCATAACGTTTTTCGATTAATTCATCTTTCGAAATTCCGTTTAATTGTTCAAAAGTTTTTCTAATCATTAAGTCTATATTTTCTGACTGTTTCAAAAGATTACGGTGAGCTCCACCTTTTGCCTCTGGAATAATTTCATCAATTACACCTAATTCTTTCAAATCTGCTGCTGTAATTTTCATTGCCTCTGCAGCTTCCTTTGCTTTTCCTGCATCTTTCCAAAGAATTGCCGCTGCACCCTCTGGTGTAATAACAGAATAAGTGGAATTTTCTAGCATATGAATGTAATCTCCAACTCCAAGGCCCAGCGCACCGCCACTACCACCTTCACCGATAACAATACAAATAACAGGTACAGTTAAACCTGCCATTTCAAATAAATTGCGGGCGATAGCTTCACTTTGACCACGTTCTTCAGCAGCTTTACCAGGATAAGCCCCTTTCGTATCAATAAAACAAATAATAGGACGATTGAACTTTTCCGCCTGCTTCATTAAGCGTAATGCTTTTCGATATCCTTCTGGATGAGGCATTCCAAAGTTACGGCGAATATTTTCTTTCGTATCTTTTCCGCGCTGATGCCCAATTACAGTTACAGGCATCCCTTTATATTTCGCAATGCCGCCGACAATCGCTGCATCATCGCCAAATAGACGATCTCCATGACATTCGAAAAAATCAGTAAATAAGTGCTCAATATAATCGAGCGTTGTCGGTCGTTCTGCATGACGAGCAATTTGAACACGGTCCCATACTTTCAGATTACCGTATATATCTTCCTCTAAATTTTCTAGCTTGTCTTCCAAAATACGAATCTCCTCACTGAAGTCCATCTGGCTGTTTTTCGTATAGTCTTTCAGTTCACGAATCTTATTTCTTAGCTCAACAACTGGTTTTTCAAATTCTAGCTCTGCCATACAGCCATTCCCCCTCCTTGATGAACTTCTAAAATCTTGCGAAGCGATTCTCTCATATCATCACGATGCACCACCGCATCTAATTGACCATGATCTAGTAAGAATTCTGCCGTTTGGAAATCTTCCGGTAGTTTCTCACGCACCGTTTGTTCAATTACACGTCTACCAGCAAATCCGATAAGTGCACCTGGTTCTGCAAGATTATAATCACCAAGTGAAGCGAAACTCGCTGAAACCCCGCCCGTCGTCGGGTGAGTCATAACAGAAATAAATAATCCTCCTGCATTACTATGCTTTTTCAAAGCTACGCTTGTTTTTGCCATTTGCATTAAACTTAATATACCTTCTTGCATACGGGCACCACCCGAAGCAGTAAAGATAATAAATGGAACTTGTAAGTCGTACGCCTTTTCAACCGCACGGGCGATTTTCTCTCCTACTACAGAGCCCATGCTCCCCATTCGAAAACGAGAATCCATTACTGCAACAACAACAAGCATGTCATCAATTGTTCCTTCACCAGTTACAACCGCTTCGTTCAATTCAGTCTTCTTACGATCGCTCTCTAGTTTCTCTTCATAACCTGGAAACTCGAGTGGATTTAATGAAACCATTTCTTTGTCATACTCACGGAATGACCCTTCGTCCAATATACTATCAAGACGTTCCCATGCATTCATAGGATGATGATATCCACAATTCACACATACTTTTAAATTTTTTAGAAGTTCTTTCGTATACATGATTTTTTTACATTCCGGACATTTTGTCATAACGCCATCTGGTACATCTTTTCGTACTTGTTCTGAAGGTATTGCAGCGTACTTTTTCTTTTTCACGAATAAATCTCTTAGCACAATTTGACCCCCTTCGTTGAGAGCTAAGGTTAGCGTAAGAAGAAAATGGGGCTAACACCAAAGTTTGATGTTAGCCTTATCTTCTCAATCTGTCTAATAACCTCACTCTTTACGTTTAACTTTAACCGCTACGCGGTAGAATGTTTGTCATAACGTGTCATGGTCATTTCGACAAATTTTATACATTACGAGTGAAACTGTATATTCTCTACTAATTCATCGTAAATTTTTAGTGCATCATTTTCTTGTTTTTCTTCCAAAGTAGCATAAAGCTTTCTATACATATCGATAGAATCTCTTGAAACTTTACAAGAAAGAGTTGCTACGTAATCATTTACGATCATCCAAATGCGATATAGTAAATAATTATCGACTTGTTCAATAAGTGTTTTAAAGAACGTTTGATGAAGCGTTTGGATTGAGTTTTCATTTCCTTCAAGTACTTGGTGTAATCTACTTAGTACTTTAGAAAATGTTTCTTTCGGTAAATTACATACAATTCGAATCATATCTTTCTCAAGCAATCGTTTCGTTTGTAATAAATCACGAATTGTTTTCTCATCTTGCAGTAAGAACGGAGCAATTAATTGTACAAGGCCGTTATCATAAAAGTTTCGAATAAACGTCCCTTCACCACGTCTCGTTTCAATCAATCCTACCAGTTCTAAAGCACGCAATGCTTCTCTTACAGAGGAACGTCCTACGTTTAAGCGTGAACTTAACTCACGCTCAGACGGCAAACGATCCCCCGCTACCAATCCATCCTCTTCCATAATGGAACGGATTTTTTTTACAATTTCGAGATATACTTTTGTATTTGATGATGTCAATGGAAATTCCTCGCTTATTCTTTACCAATCAGCGCTAATTGTTTTGTTTTTTCAGCGATCTCATTTGGATCTACTTGACGGCGAGCTACTCCTGTCTCCATTGCTGCTTTTGCAACGTAAGCCGCTACTTGAGGCGCTACACGCGCGTCAAATGGTGCTGGAATGATATAGTCTGCATTCAACTCATCTTCTGCTACAAGCTCAGCAATAGCCTGTACAGCTGCCATCTTCATTTCTTCGTTAATTTGTGTCGCATGTACGTCAAGTGCACCGCGGAAAATACCAGGGAACGCCAGTACATTATTTACTTGGTTCGGGAAGTCAGAACGACCTGTTCCAACAACAGCTGCGCCCGCTGCTTTTGCCAATTCTGGCATAATTTCTGGAACTGGATTTGCCATTGCAAAAATAATCGCATTGTCATTCATTGTACGAACCATCTCTTCTGTTAATGCACCTTCTGCAGATACACCAATGAATACGTCCGCACCTTGTACAACATCAGCTAAAGAACCTTCTATACGATTCTTATTTGTATATTTTGCAACTTCATCCTTCACCGGATTCATACCTGTAGGACGACCATCATAGATTGCCCCTTTACGGTCACACATAATAATGTCGCGTACACCATAGCGATATAAAAGTTTAATAATTGCAATACCTGCTGCACCTGCGCCATTTGCGACAACTTTAATGTCAGACATTTTCTTTCCAACTAATTTCAGTGCATTTACAAGACCTGCTACTGTTACGATAGCTGTTCCGTGTTGATCATCATGGAAGATAGGAATATTTGTTTCTTTTTTCAAACGCTCTTCAATAATGAAGCAGTTTGGTGCTGCGATATCTTCTAAGTTAACGCCGCCAAAAGTTGGCTCCATTAATTTTACAGTTTCAACAATTTTATCTACATCGTTTGTATTTAAGGCAATCGGGAATGCATCTACACCAGCAAAGCTCTTGAATAATACAGCTTTACCTTCCATTACTGGAAGAGATGCTTCAGGTCCAATGTTACCAAGACCAAGTACAGCTGTTCCGTCTGTCACAACTGCTACCATATTTCCCTTCATCGTATATTCATATACCTTACTTTTATCGTCATAAATTTCTTTACAAGGTTCTGCAACCCCTGGAGAATATGCAAGACTTAAATCTTTTGCATTTTCTACTTTTACTTTTGATACAGTTTCTAATTTTCCTTGATGCACTTTATGCATGTGAAGTGCTTCTTCACGAAGTGTTGACAAACTATCCACTCTCCTCAAATTATTCTTGCTGATATCAATTTCTCCAAGTGGTCTGACCACGAACACTACTACTATAATAATCGAAGTGTAGGGAAATTGTCCATTATATTTTCACAACTACATTTTCTTCCCCGACAATTTCACGAAGTGCTCCTAAACATTCTTCACTTGGATGAATCGATAAACTCCGAGATAATTGTACCATTTTATGTTCCTTTTCATAATAAATTAGTACTTTCGCAAAACCTGAATAGTCGAACAATATTTTCGTAACCTGATTTAAAAGCTTTTTCTCATACTGAGACGGCAATTTCACGTAAACAGATGCGTCTTTCTTTTCTTCATAAACATCCATTTCCTCTAGCGGATATAGCCCATTTACAATCCATTGCAGCTTATGATTTCTTAGCTCAATCGTACCGTCAACTAAAACAATTGCTCCTTCTTGTAACTTGTCCGAGAAATGTATATACGTTTCCGGGAAGAGGACTGCTTCCATTTCATCATTTTGATCACAGAATGTAATAAATGCCATCTTTTGAAACTTTTTCGTACGAATCACTCTCACACTTGTTATATACACAATAGCTCTTTGTACTTTTTTCTTGTGTCGCATCGCCTGAGCGAGAGATGGAATTTCTAATTCTTTTGCTAACTTTACATACTGCGCTGTCGGATAACTTGATAAATAAAAGCCAAGTGCTTCCTTCTCTTTATTTAGTTGTTCAATAAAAGATAGCTCTTCTCCTTGTACGTATTTTGATTTTGGAACAGCATCTCCTAAATCACGTGCGAGATTCGCGTACTCTAATGCCCCTTTAATACTTTTCCATAAATTCGTTCTCGAAACACCAAAATCATCAAAACATCCGGACCAGACGAAAGCTTCTAAATTGCGCTCCGTCACAAACTTTGACGGCATACGGAGACAAAATTCAAACAAATCTTCGAACATTTTTTTCTCTCGTTCTTCTAATAATGCCGTCACTGTAGCCATTCCAATATTTCGAATCGAAAGTAAACTGTAACGTATCGCATTCCCTTCTATTTGGAAGTTGTAACCACTTCTCTGAAGAGACGGCGGCAAAACGTGAAAGCCTTTCCGCTTCGTTTCTCGTATATACTGTACAATTTTATCTTCATTTCCAATTGCGCTTGATAATAATGCCGTCATAAATTCCAGCGTATAGTTCGCTTTCAAATAGGCAAGCTGATATCCGATCATACTGTAAGCTACAGCGTGACTTCGGTTAAAACCGTAATTCGCAAATCTTACAATTAAATCATAAATTTTCTCAGCGGACATCTCATCATAACCATTTTGCAAACACCCTTGGACAAAATGCTTACGTTCCTGATCTAAAATATCACGATTTTTTTTACTCACTGCACGGCGCAGTAAATCTGCTTCTCCGAGCGAAAACCCTGCTAACTTCGATGCAATTTGCATAATTTGTTCTTGGTATACAATGACGCCGTATGTTCTTTCTAAAATTGGCTTTAAATCCGGATGTAAATATTCAATTTTTCTTTTTCCATGTTTCGATTCAATAAAGGTCGGTATCTGTTCCATCGGCCCCGGTCTGTATAACGAGTTAACAGCTACGATATCTTCAAACTCATTCGGTTTTAACCCGCGAAGTACATTTCGCATACCACCTGACTCAAGCTGGAATACACCTGTTGTATCCCCTCTCCCTAATAATTGGAACGTCTTTTCATCTTGAAGAGGTAAGTTTCTTATATCGATTTCTTTCCCAGTTTTGTTCGCGATAAATTTTATAATATTTTCAAGTAACGTTAAATTACGTAACCCTAAAAAGTCCATCTTAAGCAACCCAAGTTCTTCTAGCGCATCGGCTGGATATTGCGTAACATAAACATCGTTATGTCCTTCTTGAATTGCTACACTGCCTGTTAACGGTTCTTGACTCATAATAACGCCAGCCGCATGAATAGACGTATGACGTGGTAAACCTTCTACACGTTTTGCGATTTCAAACACACGCTCATGCAGAAGATTCCCTTGTATAAACTCACGAAGTGATTGTGATTCTTCATATGCATCTTTTAACGTTATACCGAGCTTTGATGGGATAAGTTTTGAAAATATATCAATATCTCGCGGCGGAAGCCCCATTACGCGGGCAATGTCTCTAATTGCTGCTTTTGCTGCAAGCGTACCAAACGTTACAATTTGCGCAACACGAAGCTGACCGTATTTATCTTTCACATAGCGAATCATCTCATCACGTCTTACGTCTGGAAAATCAATATCAATATCTGGAAGCGTCACACGTTCAGGATTTAAAAACCTTTCAAATAATAGATCGTATTCAATCGGATCAATATCTGTAATTTCTAATACGTATGAGACGAGTGAACCAGCTGCCGATCCACGACCTGGTCCTGTTAAAATATGATTTTCATGTGCATACTTCATAAAATCCCATACGATGAGGAAATAATCACTAAATCCCATGCGAGAAATAACATTTAATTCATGATCCAAACGCTTTATATGCACTTCTTTCGGCGCACCATACCGTTTCCGCAAACCTTCTTCACAAACACGACGCAAGTATATATCACTCGTTTCGTTAGACGGAACAGGAAACTTCGGAAGTTGATTTACATGGAACGGTATTTCTACTTGGCAACGCTCTGCAATTTTTATTGTATTTTGGATCGCTTCCGGCGCATGGGAAAATAGTGCTTCCATTTCATCCGATGATTTTAAATAATATTGATCTGTTTTCAGCCTCGGCCTATCTGGATCAGTCATTTTCGTTCCACTTTCAACAGATAGTAAACATTCGTGAACAAGTGCGTCACTTTGATTGATATAACGCACATCGTTTGTTGCAACGACTGGAATATTAACCCTACTAATAAATTCAGGTAGCTTCTCTTGTAAAAGCAACTCATCTTGAATTGCATGATGCTGCAAACTCATATAAAAATGGCCGAACATATTTTGATATGTGCGAGCTACTTCTTTAGCCTGACTCTCATTGTCTTCTAGTAATAATTGCTCAATTTCGCCATCTTTACCTGGTGAAATAGCAATTAATCCTTTCGCATAATGCGCAAGCCACTTCTTAGGAATACCTTCTTTGGACTTTGTCATAATACTGCTAGAAATCTTTAATAAATTTTGGTAGCCTATTTCATTCTCAGCAAGTAATACAAGCGGATAAGACCTTTCTTCTTCTTCACTAAAAATAGAAGCGGTTAATCCAATAACAGGCTGTATACCATGTTTCTTACATGCTTTATAAAACGGAATAACGCCATACATAACATTTTCATCCGTAATAGCCAGCGATGAAAAACCAAGTTCTTTCGCCCTGGCTACAAGCTCATCAATTTTACAAGCACTTTTTAATAAACTAAAAACGGTTTGACATTGTAAATGCACAAACTTCACTGTTGTACCCTCTCTTTACCTATTTGACTACTTTTATTATAGGTGATGAGGAAAGCGGAAATCAAAACATACTTCTTATACTTTGTCCATATATATGAAGAAGAAGAAAGGGGAATGACGATGGATGTAAGAGAACATACTTTTTTCTCTCTGCTTATTATTAGTTATTTTATTGCCTTTGGGGTTATACTTGGCGGTTCATTAATTGGTGGATTTGGTGCGTTTCTTATCGGAAAACCAGCTCTAACTTACATTAATCAATTCGCCCAAAATTTAAGAATTTGGGCACTCGTTGCAGCAATCGGCGGAACATTCGATACCTTTTATAGCTTTGAAAGAAGTTTCTTTGGCGGAGATATGAAAGATATCGTAAAACAAATTCTCCTTATTTTTTTCGCAACTGGTGGTATGCAAACAGGTCTCATTATTATTAAATGGCTAACGCAGGAACATGTATGAGAGTACCAAGTGCCAATACAGCAAAAAGATGGTACTTAGTTTTAGCTGGTGCTGCTGTTGGAGGCGTGTTGAGCTGGTTTATTTTTTTGTACATATACGGTGTTTTTCAAGAAGAACAAGCTAGTAAAATAGCAGAACAAAGAGAAATTATAGAAAAACAAGAAGCCAAACTCCACGTCCTTCTCGAAGATCAAGAAAAATTGAACACTGAAAATAAACGGCTCTTAACCATTCAAGAGATTAAAATAAAACTTATCAATCGAGAAAAATACGATTTAGACAATCTTACACTCGAAAATATGACTACATCTATCCATAATGATCTCCAGCATCTTTTAACGAAAAACATTCAGAGTATCGCAAAAAATAAAGACCTACTCAAAAAGGTAATCGAAAACAAGACGTACAAACATTACGATCGGCTATACCGTTTTAAAGTCGATACAATATCTTTTGATACAGTGCTTGAAATTAGCATTACTATAGAGAAAGAAAAATAAAGAAGGAGGGCTTTAGCGCCACTCCTTCTTTTCGTTCTAACATATAATCTCTTATTTACAAATCTCACGTAAATCAGCAAAAAGACGATCCGCTTCTTCCCAAGAAGATGCCTTCGCACCAGAAGCCATCGGGTGTCCTCCACCGTTATATTGCATTGCTAATTTGTTTATAACTGGTCCTTTTGAACGAAGACGAACACGAATTACGTCGTCTTCCTCTAAAAATAGAACCCACGCCTTTAATCCGTCAATATTGCCAAGTGCTCCAACAACACCAGATGCTTCAGAAGAAAGTACATCAAACTCTTCTAATACTTCTTTCGTTAATTTAATGTAAGCTGCTCCTTCTTCTACCATCGTAAAGTTTTGTAAAATATAACCGTTTAAACGAGCAATTTTTTCTTTTGTCTTATACATTTCATTGTATAAATCTGTGAATTTCAAACCCATATCAACAAGCTCACTTACGTAACGAAGTGTTTTTGCTGTTGTATTCGGGAATAAGAAACGACCTGTGTCCCCAACAATTCCAGCTAAAATAAGGCGAGCTGCTTCTTTTGTTATTTTTAATCCTTTATCTTTTCCATACGTGTAAAACTCATAAATCATTTCACTTGTAGAACTCGCTGCCGTATCTACCCACGTAATATCTCCATATGGATCTTCATTTGGATGATGATCAATTTTAATTAACATCTTCCCTTTTGTATAGCGTTGATCATCAACACGTTCTTGATTCGCAGTATCACAAACGATAACAAGCGCATTTTCGTATACACTATCTTCAATATCATCCATTACTCGTAAGTACGCTAACGACGGTTCATTGTACCCAACCGTATAAATATTTTTCTCTGGAAACGATTCTTGTAGAATTGTACCAAGGCCACCCTGTGAACCTAATGCATCTGGGTCCGGACGCACGTGGCGATGAATAATAATTGTATCAAATTCTTTAATTGCTCCTAAAATTTGCTCATGCATATGTATAATCTCCTTTTTAATCAACTTCTTCACTTTATCCTCCATTATAACGGAAAGTATTTCATACATGCGAACAATTGCTTTATAATAGAAGTTAGAAAGTTTAGATATTTCTTTTTCTTTTCTATTATTTTTCACAAAGCGATGGGAGTGTTCATTATGCCAGTATTAGTCTTCTGTATTATCGTCTCATTTATGTTGTACCTCTTTTACAAAACAAAATACTTTCGTACAAACCGCCCAATGGAAAAAGGTTGGCTCTCAGGAAAATCCGCAATGGCACTCGGTTCATTCGTTTTATTTTTCGGGGTAAACCAATTCTTTTTAGAACTTTCAACCGCTCGTATTATCGTTGGTGTTTTATTCGTTCTATTTGGTAGTGCAAGTGTATTTAATGGGTTTCGCCAATACAAACACTTCTTACCATTAGCAGTTAAAGAAGCCGAAGTCTATGAAGCAACATAAAAAAAGCATCAATATTGTGATGCTTTTTTACGTCCCTTAACTTTCAAAATCATATATGCAACAAACGCAGAAGGGATATTGAATGGATTGCCTTGCACATGAAGATGTAATTGTTCTTCCCCAAAAGACATTTTTTCATATAGCTCTCGCTGAGATAATCCTGTTTTTTTCTTTTTTTCATGTAAACCTTGTAAATATAAATATTGAATCGGTATCATCACAAGAAAGTAAAATAGTGCGATACTACCAAAAAAGAGTACTGTTGATGACATATTGCATACCACCTTCCAGAAATCCATTTTCTTACAATATAATCATAACACAATATACGGCATAATTGAATTACTATTCTGTCTTTTCTTGCGTTACTTTTCCACTCCATCCCATACCTATTCCACTAAAACTCCCATCTAAAATCATGCCTTACAAATTTAAAACAACAAAAAAAGACAGAACAAATCAAAACGATTTGTTCCATCTTTTTATTTATCGATTAACTGAACCATAAGTAATGCTTTTCCAACGACATTACCTTCATGATGCACCTCTACATCGACCTTACCAAATTTACGGCCAATTTCTAATACTTTCGGATGAACGGATACAACATTATCAATCTGAACCGGCTTTACGAAATAAATCGTTAAGTTTTCAACAATTAAATCGCTTTTCTTTTGCGCACGAATGACGCGATTTGTCGCTTCTGTCACAATTGTTGCAAATACACCGTACGATAACGTTCCGATTGAATTCGTCATTTGCGGCGTCACTGAAAATTGATATAGATGCTCATTCTTCGCTTCTTTTGGCGTCATAAATTGATTCGTTACGATATCATCAATTGTTTCTCCAACTTGTGGCTGACGTTGAATCATTTGCAGTGCCTGAAGTACATCTTGACGGCTAATAATACCTTGCAGTTTATTTCCTTCCTCAACGACAGGAAGTAATTCAATTCCTTCCCACACCATCATACGTGCCGCAGCTGCGACAGACATTTTACCATTCACTGTAATTGGGTGTTTTGTCATTACTTTATCAATTGGTGTTTCTTTCGCTACACCAATCATATCTTTTGAAGTTACGATTCCTAGCACTTTTTTATTTTCATCGACAATTGGATATCTTCCGTGCATTGTTTCTTCGTTATATGCATGCCATTGCTGTACTGTATCATGCGGCTTTAAATATAATGTTTCTTCAATTGGTGTTAAAATATCCTCAACAAGTACAATTTCTTTCTTAATCAGTTGATCATAAATTGCACGGTTAATTAACGTTGCGACCGTAAATGTATCGTAGCTACTTGAAATAATCGGCAACTTTAATTCGTCTGCTAATTTTTTCACATGATCTTCCGTATCAAATCCGCCCGTAATTAATACAGCGGCTCCAGCTTCTAGTGCTAATTGATGTGCGTTCGTACGGTTACCAATAATGAGTAAATTCCCAGCTTCTGTATAGCGCATCATCGCTTCTAATTTCATAGCTCCGATTACGAATTTATTTAATGTTTTATGTAGTCCTTCTCTGCCCCCAAGTACTTGACCGTCTACAATGTTAACGACTTCTGCATATGTCAGTTTTTCGATATTCTCTTTCTTCTTTTGTTCAATTCGAATTGTTCCGACACGTTCAATTGTACTAACATATCCTTTATTTTCTGCATCTTTAATTGCACGGTAAGCTGTCCCTTCACTTACACTCAAATCTTTCGCAATTTGTCTTACAGAAATTTTATGCCCTACTGGCAGGCTATTAATATGTTCTAAAATTTGGTTATGCTTGGTAGCCAAATGGTTTCACCATACTTTCTTTTCCCTAAATTCTTCATGTGTTGTACTTTCAGTATACTATATTTTCAAAACTGTTACACTCTCTCTTTGCATACCTGTACTATTTTTTTTATAACAAAATGACTCTTACATTCCACCAGTCATTCTATGACAACAATGTAATGCTATTGTCATCTCATTCGATAGTTCGCCCACTTGATTCCCTATACAATGAAGACAAGAAATAAGACAAAGGAGCGAACACATGATGAAAAAATTTTTAGAGGTTGTATGTGCTATATTTTTAGCTTTCGTAGATGGGAAACAAGTTGCGATGGAATTGAATGAAACACCTAAACAACCACGTACAAAAAGAAAAGAATCACCAAAACAAATACAAGCATTAAAAGCTGTCCTACACACGTAAAAAACCCTTCACTTTTCTTTTCAAATGAAGGGTTTCTTTTCTATAGTGTAATACTTTCTCCAGCTTCTAATACTTTCCCTGTACAATTTTGTAGCTTTTCTACAAATTGATATGGATCTTGTTCAATAACTGGGAACGTATTGTAATGCATCGGTACAACAGTTTTCGCATTAATCCATTTTGCCGCTAGTACAGCATCTTCTGGTCCCATTGTGAAATTATCACCAATTGGTAAAAATGCTAGATCAACTTTATTTAATTCCCCAATTAACTTCATATCAGAGAATAGTGCAGTATCTCCTGCGTGATATACAGTTTTCTCTTCTGCTGTAAATAAAATACCTGCTGGCATACCTGTATATGTAATCGTCTTATTTTCTTCGTCAATATAACTAGAGCCGTGGAATGCTTGTGTAAACTTCACTTTTCCGAAGTCAAATTCATGTGAACCACCAATATGCATCGGATGTGTATTTACACCTTGCCAACTTAAAAATGTTGCTAGTTCAAATGGCGCTACAACAACTGCATTATTTTTCTTCGCAAGTTCTACTGTATCTCCAACATGATCACCGTGTCCATGCGATAAAAGAATTGCATCCACTTTGACATCTTCAGCTTTTAAATCTGTTTTCGGATTTCCTGTTAAAAACGGGTCAATTAAAATAACTTTTCCATTCACCTCAATTTTCACAACTGAATGTCCATGATAAGATACTTTCATTATTACATTCCTCCCCTTATTACATTCACACTTTTTATTCTACATGATTTCTCTATTCCCTGTCTTTTCTAACATCTATTTACTTGTCATAACGCTTTCATCCGATGTAAAGTTATACATGTAATTGAAATCTCGGAGGTGCCAATCAATGAATGCTAGATTAGAAAATTTAATGCAATGGCTAAAAGAAAAAAATGTAGAAGCTGCGTTCTTAACTTCTACACCGAACGTCTTCTACATGACGAACTTCCACTGTGAACCGCATGAAAGATTACTTGGTATGTTTGTATTCCAAGAAAAAGAACCTATTTTAATTTGTCCTAAAATGGAAGAAGGTCAAGCACGTAACGCTGGCTGGGCACATGAAATTATCGGATTCACTGATACTGATCGACCATGGGATATGATTGCAAAAGCAATTAAAGACCGCGGCATCAATGCAAATGCAGTTGCAATTGAAAAAGAACATTTAAACGTAGAGCGCTACGAAGAGTTAACGAAATTATTCCCAAATGCAGCGTTCAAATCGGCAGAGGAGAAAGTTCGCGAACTTCGTTTAATTAAAGATGAAAAAGAACTTTCTATTTTACGTGAAGCAGCTAAAATGGCAGACTATGCTGTTGAAGTTGGTGTAAATGCAATTAAAGAAAACCGCAGCGAGCTAGAAGTATTAGCAATTATTGAACACGAATTAAAAACAAAAGGCATACATAAAATGTCATTTGATACGATGGTATTAGCCGGTGCAAACTCTGCTCTTCCACACGGTATTCCTGGCGCAAACAAAATGAAGCGCGGTGATTTCGTACTATTTGATTTAGGCGTAATCATTGAAGGGTATTGCTCTGATATTACACGTACAGTAGCATTCGGCGAGATTTCTGAAGAACAAACCCGCATTTACAACACTGTACTTGCTGGACAACTACAAGCAGTTGAAGCATGTAAACCAGGTGTTACACTTGGCGCAATCGACAATGCTGCTCGTTCTGTTATCGCAGATGCAGGTTACGGAGACTTCTTCCCACACCGACTTGGTCACGGACTTGGAATTAGCGTTCACGAATATCCAGATGTAAAAACTGGTAACGAATCTCCATTAAAAGAAGGTATGGTCTTCACAATCGAACCTGGTATTTACGTACCAAACGTAGGTGGCGTTCGTATTGAAGATGATATTTACATCACAAAAGACGGGTCAGAAATTTTAACGAAATTCCCGAAAGAATTACAATTTGTGAAATAAGAAAAAAGGCAGCGTGATTGCTGCCTTTTTTTATTTCTCTACTATTTCAAATTTCTCTACAATCATTTTTGCTGGATAACTTTCAAGTATTTGAGAAAACCATACTTTTATTTTATCCCCTGTTTTTAACTGTTTATATGCGTATTTGTCCTTAAAGCTCAAGACTATATGTGATGGATGGTCTTTATTCATTTGTTGTTCTATATAATTTTGTAACTCTACTTTTGTGTTAAACTTTTTATCATCGGCAAAAAACACCGTGTCATTTCTTAATATGATATACCCTTCTTTAGGCACTTCTTTTACAGTTACTTGCTCTACTTGTTTTGTAGTACACGCTGATAATATGACTAGAAATATACTTAAAAACATAACAATTTTCATATGCCTATTCATTTTTAACTCCTTACTCTAGGCTATTTCAAATTTAACACCATCTTCTCTTCATACTTATCATCCCATTTAATCACAACTTCTATCGGTTTATCTTTAGATAGAGGTGCACAACTTACACAAGAAGATTTCATTTCAACCTTTTCTCCTTTATGATTTTCTGACGTTTCTGTCATTGTACTAAAGGCTCCATTAATAGCAATCTCTAAGTTTTTAAATTCTGTCTTTCCATCCCCACCCTTATATTGAAACGTAAACATTCCATCTTCACTGTCATCCTTAATATGCCCTTTATATTGTCCAGTCCAACTTTTGCTCTCGCTAGAAAAATTAACATACGAAATGGAACAGCTTCCTAAAAAGAAAATACTAATGAAAAAGAATAATGCTCTCTTCATAATGCCCCCTCCATTCAAATGCACTTATTTATTGTCTATTTCTTCCTCTTATTATATTATAAAAATACAGATTTTTCTAAAATAGGAGGTTTATATGTTACAACAACGGTTAGAAGAAATTCGTAATAATAATTACATACTGGATAACACACTTAACATTGATTCTTTAAGTTTCAATATGCTTGAGCAAATTGGCGATACTGATAGCTATTTAAGGGACAAACTCATCTACTCTACTTTTTATCATCTCATCAAAAATCGCTACCTTTCACACACACAGTTACAGAAACTATTATTAGAAAGCATCGGTGAAAAATATTTATTGTATAAGATTCATTCAGATGATGAAGATGCTGTATTTACTCGCGCATTTACGACCTTATTAATTGCACTCATTATAGATGCAGATACAACTCATAATTTCTTATCACAGAATGATATTTTAACTGTAAAAGATCAATTAATTCTATATATGAACAATGAACATGATTTCCGCGGATATGTTCCAGATCACGGCTGGGCACATAGTATCGCTCATGCTTCCGATACATTTGAGGCGCTTGTTCATAGTCCTAAACTAGAAACTTTACATTACGAAGAGATATTAAAAACTTTGTTAAACAAAGTTTTTGTCCATTCTATTTACTACAAATATGAAGAAGACGAGCGTCTCGTTTATCCGATTGTCGCAATGCTGCAAAATGGCCTAAAAGAAGAAATACTCATATTAGCCCTTCGTGACTTAGTAGCTCAATTACCGGTCCAAAAACAAGCACTACCTATTGAATCGTACGAGTTTCTATATGGAAATACAAAATCTTTCTTACGTAGCTTATTTTTCAGACTACGCACACTTTCTATATGTGAAGAAACCGAATTCGAAATTGAAAAATTGCTACAAGAGCTTCCAAAATATTATTAAAAAAGAAGGCCACTCAAAAAGTGCCTTCTTCTATTTCACTAATATTTAATTGAAATTTCACGATCCAAACTGAGAAAAGGTGGACAAGAAGCGCAAACGCCATACATGCTCCACTTAAAAAAGTGAGTATAGGATGCGAATACACGTGCCCCAATCCATAGGATATCGCCACGAAAAACATTGTTATGTAAATATAAATTGCTCCATGTATTTGCCTCATATAAACCTCCTTTTCCCATATTATAACATAAATTTTCTGATTATTCACATTAATTACTTGTAATCAATATTTCTCAACTGTTACACCTCTTACAGCAGCCTTAATATACGGTGACCCTTGTAAACTTTGTAAATCCTCTGTTTTTCCTGTTACGACTACACCGTATATTGGTAGGTCTTTTGGTTTGGTGTTTTTTATTTCTTTATAATATTGTTCAAAATAATCACTTGGTATACCTTCACTATTTTTTGCTAAATACTTCATTTGGTATAGAAACTCTTTTGAGTTTATTATTAAATCGTTTTTCACATCCTCTTTTACTTTTGCATAACTTCCTTCAAATCCAAAAACATTTTTAGCCATTTCCGCATTTAATATTGCGCCATTTTTAGGATCTTTTAACCCTACATAAGAATCACCTTTCTGTTCATTATATGTATCTACCCAAAACCAAACTGGCTGTACACTTTTCGGAAGCATCTCAGTAATTTGTTCAGCTGTATACGATTTATCAAAAGATAAGGCTACTTCTGCAACTTTATTTTGCAAATCCCCAATATTTTTCAGGTCATCTACATAATTTTTATAAGTAATGAAAGGTAAATAAAACCTCATTTCCCTTTGCATTGTTTGCACATTATAATCTGGTATCGTAACAGCCTCTTCACCTCTTTTTTCCTCATCTAAACTAACAAGCTCACCATTGTAGTGTTTCATACTATAATCCCATATACCAGATTCGTATATATCATTTACCCATTTCACTGGTTGACCGGCTATATTTTTATAAGAGTTATATATTACTGTACTTCCTGTCATACCAAGGCTTAAATACATACTTCCACTGAAACGAATATTAGGCCCTTGAACCATATGTAGTGCATTCATTTCTCTTTCCATTTTTCTAAACGTTTGCTGAGAAAAATAAGCTGCTCCCAAAAACAAACTTATTATAACAATAATGGACGCACAAATAGAAATAAGCCAATTTCTCCAAAGTTGCTTCCGCTTCGCTCTCTTCATCAAAACTTTCATCTGCTTATCATCCATATTCAAATCAAAGTCCTTCCGACTCATCGTTTCTCCTCCTATACAATTTTTTAAATTGATTTCTTGCACGATACAAACTTGTTTTCACTGTTTCTTCTTTCATACTTAATAAAATGGCAATTTCCTTATAAGATAGTTCATACTCATATTTCAACAGTAAAATATGACGATAATCCTCCGTCATCGTTCCCAATGTTTCTTGTACCTCACCTTGTAATTCACTTGTTAAAAGCACTTCATCTAACGACTTTTGACCAATAAGAACAACAGATTCAATCGCTATAGGATTTAGTCTTTTTTCTTTCCGGTGTAAATCTCGGTGCTGATTTATCGCAACTCTAAAGAGCCACGGTGTTAAATGCTCTAACGGTATTTCCTCCATAAGTAATAAAGCTTTGTACAACGTATCTTGCACAATATCCTCTACTTCTTTTCTATCTGCTCCAATCTTAATTAAATATCCAAACACAGCTTTTGACTTCTCTATTAATAATGTTTCAAACGTATCATGGCTCATCCTGCTCTCCTTTCTATATACTCAACGTTTGAGAGCGTAAAATGTATACAGCTTTTCTATAATTTCTTTCAAAATAAAAAAGCACATCTATTTTGATGCGCCTCTCTTCAACATACTATTCTATTATTTCATCGCTTCCTTCACAACATCTTGAATCATAACAACTTCTGTTTTCATATCAATAGATGGTGCTTCTTCATCGATACATTCATACCAAAACGCTAAGTGCTTTTTATCGATTTCATAATGAGAATTTTCGACAAGAGCCCCGCCTTCTCCTTGCACAGAATACCAATATAAGTACTCTTCTCCATCTCTTATTTCCCGGAAAATTGTCTCAACGTACATCTTTTCGTCGTTTAATGTCAAAAGTACTTCTTTCATATTGTCATTAAGAAGCTGCATCCATTCATCTACTCGATGACTCTTACCAGGCTTAACTTTAAATCTTGTTAATTCTACATTCATTTTTATTCCCCCGTTTTCTTACGTACAAACAAACTGTATTCTATTGGATGATAAAAACTTAATTTACTAGCTAATTTTCGCGAAGGAATATTGTCTACATAACAATCCCAGCTCGGTATAATATCATTTTGCATGCAATGTTCAATGAACCGTGTTGCAACAGCTTGAGCTAATCCTTTCCCTTGATGCGCTTCATGTGTTGTAATATCTATTTCAGCATAACCATTCCCGCTAAATATTGAGACACATTCAGCTACAATTATTCCAGCTTGTTCTATACAAAATCCAAAACCACTGTTCAAAAAAGTTTCTTTTGATCCCCAATATTCTTTGTAGTACTCCTCTTTAAATTCACTGCTGCGCTCTATATCTCTTCTATCAATACGCTTCACTTCATATGTATTTTTGTTAAAATCTCGTTGGCTCTCTTCAAAGGTTACGCTTTGAAATTTCATTCGCGGGATGTTCCGAAGTACATTACTAAAACGCTCTTCTATCATCATTTCCCACTCTTCACTCGAAGTGAAGAGTGTAAATCTCTTCTCTGTTTTTTCAATAGCCGTTTTTAAATATGAAAATAACTCTTCGTTATAATTTTGATCATCCGTATCACCAAATAAATAATAGATACCGTTAGCTGTAATAATTAATCCTGCTGTTAATTGCCCGTTTATAAAAACCTCACCATCTATCATTTGATCACATACCGCATAAGCAAACGTCGTCGTTCTTGTATTACCTTCTAAAACCGGAAGAACTTTTCTATAATCAGCTACAGATAATTTTTTCATAATTGCTCCACTTTAATCGTATCAGCCTCTATATGTTCAAAACAAAGATTTACCGTTCTCTTTAATGCTCTCGTTCTATGAATCGTACATGCTGGAATTAAAATAGAATCATTTGGCTTTAAAACCGCTGTTTCTCCATCTTCAAAATCAATAAGTAACTCTCCCTCTAGCACAATAAATAATTCATCCGAATTAGAATGATAGTGCCAATCATATTCACCAGTAAATACAGCGATTCGTAAGCAATGACTGTTTATATTTGAAACGACGAAGTTTTTATGTTGATCTTGAATGTCCTTTGTTAATTCTATTAAGTTCACAGTTTCCATCTTTCGTCTCATCCTTTCATTAGTCGTTCTTCTGAAAAATCACCTTAATCTCCACCACCTCCGCAATCTCCTCCACCATCACTTGAGCTACTACAATCACTGCTACTGTAGTCACCGAATCCACTTGATGAGCTTGAAGCGTATGAAGATTTTTCACTTCTTTTTCTATCTTTTTTACTTTCATGACTAGGCCATACTGTATCAAAAAATATAACGAATAAGACTAATTCTATTGCAACAAGGATAAATACTAAAATACTCTCAATAATATTAGGAGTTATCTCAAAACTGTAAAACACTCCAAATGAATACATACACAAAATTACATACAGAGCCATACAAATATACCGAAATGATTTCTCTATCGTAATGACTACTTTTTGTGAAAAAGGTATGTTCTGCTCCTGTTTTTTCTTTATGTACTTTTGTCTTTTAGCTTGCTTTCGCTTTCTCTTTTTGCTCCCCATAGAATCCCCTCTTTTTTATTATACAATTCTAAATTATCATAATAAAAATCGATTTACACCAATAAAGTGAAACTTTGATCAGTGGGGGTTTTATTCATCCCCCACCTAACTTCTTTGCTTCCGCTGAATTTTTGGGTGGGGGTCTTACTGCCCGTTAATGCGGGATAAATAACAATTATTCACATGTTATTTCCCCATATAAAAAAGACCCTCCTCACGAAAAGGAAGGTCTCAAATGTATTTCTATTATGATAAAGCAGGAGCTTTTTCAAGTAGCTCTTTTGCATCAGCGTATTGTAAGCCGTGAGCTTCTGCAACTGCTTCGAATGTTACATAACCATCTAATGTGTTAATACCTTTTAATAATGCAGTGTTGCCTAAGCAAGCTTCTTTGTAGCCTTTGTTAGCAATTTGTACTGCATATGGTACTGTTACGTTTGTTAATGCAAGAGTTGACGTACGTGGAACCGCACCTGGCATATTAGCAACTGCATAATGAACAACGCCATGTTTTTCGTAAGTTGGGTTGTCGTGAGTTGTAATACGGTCAGTTGTTTCGAAAATACCACCTTGGTCAATCGCGATATCTACAACGACAGAACCTGGTTCCATTGATTGAATCATTTCTTCTGTTACAAGTTTTGGCGCTTTTGCACCTGGAATTAATACTGCTCCAATAACAAGGTCAGATTCTTTAACAGCTTCTGCAATGTTGTATGGATTAGACATTAATGTTTTTACTTGGTTACCGAAAATATCATCTAATTGACGAAGACGTTCTGCACTTAAGTCAATGATTGTTACATCTGCACCTAAACCTACTGCAATCTTAGCTGCGTTTGTACCAGCTTGACCACCGCCGATGATTGTTACTTTGCCGCGTTTTACCCCTGGAACGCCTGCAAGTAAAATACCTTTACCACCTTTGTTTTTCTCAAGGAATTGTGCACCGATTTGTGCAGACATACGACCAGCTACTTCACTCATAGGTGCAAGTAATGGTAAAGAACGATTGTCTAATTGTACTGTTTCGTATGCGATTGATGCAACTTTGTTATCGATTAATGCTTTCGTTAATTCTGGTTCTGGAGCTAAGTGTAAGTATGTGAATAAAATTAAACCTTCACGGAAATAGCCGTATTCACTTGCTACTGGCTCTTTTACCTTCATAACCATATCTTGATTCCATGCTTCTTCAGCAGTTTCTACAAGTTTCGCACCAGCTTGTACATATTCTTCATCCGTAAAGCCAGATCCTAAACCTGCTCCTTTTTGAACAAAAACTTCATGACCATTTTGTACTAAATGTACTGCTCCCGCTGGCGTCATTGCCACACGGTTTTCATTGTTTTTAATTTCTGTTGGAATACCGATACGCATGATTAGTTCCCCCTTGAGTTATGAAATGACCCCTGAATCATTTTTTTAAAGCGCTTTCTACGCTCTTATATTTTAACATAATATCTCAATATTTGACAAAAAAATAACACGAGTTTTCCGATAGATTTAATTTTATATTAAAGGACAGTATTATCCGCACCTCTCAGCACAATGGATAAACTGTCCAATTATTCGAAACTTCATCTTATTTTATTCTATCGATGTCTATGAATAACATCCACTGCACCAGTCACTTCAATAATTGTACCGGTAATCATATCGGAATCGTCCTCACATAAAAACGAAATGGTTCTTGCAATATCTTCACCTGTTCCAGATCTACCAATCGGTGTGTTATGCTCTTTCAGCTGACGTGCTTCTTGAATAGTTGCCTCTTTCATCTCGCCTATAATATCACCAGGACATACCATGTTCGCAGTAATACCATACTCCGCTTCTTCATAAGCAACTGTTTTCGTTAATGAAACAAGTCCTACTTTCGCTGCGGCAAAAGCTGAACGATAAATCCATCCCGGTGCACTATCCGCCCCTTGAAATCCGTAATTAATAATACGGCCAAAGTTCTGTTTTCTCATGACCGGAACGACAAGTTTTAATAAATGAAATACCGCTGTTAAATTTCCCTGAATCATTTCATTCCATTCATCTTCTTCATAATCAACTAACTTTTTTCGTTCAAATACATATGGACCAGCATTATTAATTAAAAAGTCAATTTTGCCAAAACGGCTCATCGCTTCTTCTACTATTTTATGTAAATCTTCCTTTTTCGTGACATCCGCTTGCACGAATTGTAGACGCTCTTCCACATCTTTATATGTTTCTTTCATCGTTTCCATAGCCATGATATCGCTATGGTACGTTACTGTTACTGAATAGCCTTTAGCCAATAACTTTTCTGTTACTTGCTTTCCTAAACCTTTCGTACCGGCTGTAATGAGCGCATGTCTCACAAAACTGCCCCCTTTTAAATTGCTATACTTCATATGTAACAAGTTCTCGCTCCAATTACAACTAAAATGAATTGAAACAGAGTTTTCAAAATTCTGTAACGTTTCTGGCAAGCACGTTACCAAAATTTGTTTTATAATTAAGTTGTAAACAGTTATAAAACAGATTGGGAGGAATTTACTATGAATAATACATATACAAATATTTTAATCGCGGTGGATGGTTCTAAAGAAGCAGAAAAAGCCTTTAAAAAAGCAATTCAAGTCGCAAAGCGCAATAATGCAACATTAACAATTGCTCATATCGTTGATGTAAAAGCGTACTCAGCAGTAGAGGCTTATAGCCGTGCAATTGCTGAACGTGCAAATCTATTTGCAGAAGACTTATTAGAAGACTACAAAAAAACTGCGCTTGAAGCTGGTCTTGAAAAAATTGAAACTGTATTAGAATTTGGTAACCCTAAATCTAAAATTTCAAAAGAAATCGCTCCAAACCATAAAGTAGATTTAATTATGTGTGGCGCGACTGGTTTAAATGCTGTTGAGCGTTTCCTAATCGGTAGCGTCTCTGAACATATTATTCGCTATGCGAAATGCGATGTCCTTGTTGTTCGTGGTGATGAGGAACAAGGTGAGCTTTAATTTATAGATAAAACACCAAGTCCACATAGGCTTGGTGTTTTTCATTTTATAAACTTCACTATAAACACAAGACATGCTACGACAACAACGGTAATTGCCAACACATAAGGCCGAAGAAACTTCAAAGACCATAATGCCATCATAATCCTCGCAACCATTAAGTACGTTTGCCTTGCACCTTCTGTCATTTTTTTACGAAGTAAGAAAACGTACAAATAGCCAATTGGCGGCGTAATAAAGCAAAGAGCGTATATGATTTTTGATTTTAAATACCACTTTTGTTCTCCAAGTTTCTTTATATCTCCTTCAATTCTCTTACTCTCTTGTTCTCTCGCTTCTTCTACAAGCTGGTCTTCCTCTTCTCCTCGCTTTTCTTTCATATAAGGAAGAAAGTGCATAAAAAAATAGTATGCGAATACGAACGCTCCAAATCCAATATTTAATATGTTCACTAAAAAAAGCAGCAGCAAGCACTAAAGACAAACAGTACGTCATCATCCAAAATGAACGTTTTCTCTTTTTCCATTCCATTTCTTTTCGAAAGCCATATAGAAATAAAGCAATCTACTACAAATAGAGCAAAAATAAATATCGCAACGTGTACTGTTTCTAAATCCTCAAATGAAAAGATATTTGGGAATGCAACGTGTAATACAATTAACGTGTACAAAATTAGCCCTATAAAATAAAGTGAAACTTTAATCAGTGGGGGGTTTTGTTCATCCCCCACTGATTATTAGTTGAACCAATCGGGCTTTTACGGGCAGTTGATCCCCACCTAACTTCTTTGCTTTCGCTAAATTTTGAGGTGGGGGTCTTACTGCCCGTTAATGCGGGATAAATACGTCTCATTTTTCATCCCTTTCTTATTTCCTAACATTACGTTAACATACATTTTTTAGAAATAGACGGACAAAATATATATGTGTAAAAAAGGAGGATGCTATATGGATGATTCTGAACGCATTATTTTAGACGTGAACGGCAAAGAAATTGAAATGCTAGATACGATTCGCACTCATTTTAAAGAGAAACATGGCGTTGAACTAAGTAACGGTGCATTACTTCGTGATTTGATGGATATTGAGTATATTCGAATTACAGAAGATCGACATAAGTATGATTAAAAGAAAAACGACTGCAGGCGAATGCCATCAGTCGTTTTTTTATTTAAGCTCTTGATGCTTCCCGCCCATACCACCTGGCTCATTGCTATCCTGGTGTACAGTTAGTTTATTTGTTTTCTCATCTTTTAAAACTCTATATGTATATGATTCATTTGGTTCATCTTTAAACTGCACATTCATACCGTATGAACCAATTTTGCTATAAAAGGCTGGTTTTATGTATGCAATATCACTTTCTTTATATCCTTTATCTTGCAAATGCCACATCGTTGCGATAATCGCTTCTTCTCGCTTTTCTTTTTCACCAACATACATATATTTGTCCAAAAGAAACACTTTAGCATTTGCAATTAAGCTAATTAACAGTACAATAATAAACACTATTTTCTTCATAGACTTCCCCTAAATTGTTATTTTTCACTACATTGTAACTTAAATGCTAGTAAAAAATAAAGTACGCCAGACTTTAATAGACTGGCGTACTTCCCAACTCAATTCTTAATAACTTCTTTCGTTAACCCCTTCGCCTTTTCCAAAGCGTTTTTGATTTGTTCAAACCCTGTCCCACCAGCACTATTACGGCGCTTTACAGCCGCATATGGTGAAAGAACTTCATACAAATCTTCTTCAAATAAAGAGCTCATTTCTTTATATGTTTCAAGCGAGACATCTAATAAATAAATTCCTTTTTGTGTGCAATATAGCACTAACTTCCCAACAATTTCATGAGCTTGACGGAATGGTAGTCCTTTGTTTGCTAAATAGTCGGCAATTTCTGTTGCGTTGGAGAAATCTTGCGTCACAGCTTGCCCCATTTTTTCTTTGTTTACAGTCATCGTTTCAAGCATGCCCGCCATAATATGAAGGCATCCTTCTACTGTTTTTACTGTATCAAACATTCCTTCTTTATCTTCTTGCAAGTCTTTATTGTAAGCGAGCGGTAATCCTTTCATTACTGTAAGTAAACTGAATAAATTACCGTATACTCTGCCTGTTTTACCACGGATTAGTTCCGCCATATCCGGATTTTTCTTTTGCGGCATAATGCTGCTTCCAGTTGCGTATTGATCGCTCATTTCAATAAATTGAAACTCTTGGCTACTCCATAAAATAAGTTCTTCACAAAAGCGCGATAAGTGCATCATAAGCATAGATGAGTTACTTAAAAACTCCAGGATGAAATCACGATCACTTACTGCATCTAAACTATTTTCATATATTCCATTAAATCCAAGAAGCTCCGCACTATATTCTCGGTCAATCGGGAATGTCGTCCCAGCTAGCGCTCCTGCTCCTAATGGGGAGATATTAATACGCTTTAATGAATCTTCATAACGATTCACATCACGCTCTAACATCCAAAAGTAAGCGAGAATATGATGAGCAAATGAAATCGGCTGGGCACGTTGCAAATGCGTATAGCCAGGCATAATCGTTTCAATATTATTTTCTGCTTGATGAACAAGAACAGTTTGCAATTGCTTTGTAGCTTTTATAATATGTTCTATCTTTTCTTTTAAATACAAATGCATATCCGTTGCTACTTGATCATTACGGCTTCGGCCTGTATGAAGTTTCCCTCCTACTTCGCCAATTTGTTCAATTAGCATCTTTTCGATATTTAAATGAATATCTTCTGCTTCTACTGAAAATTGTAGCTTATTCTCTTTTGCTTCTTTCAATAAATATTGAAGACCTATCTTTATTTTCTCTGCCTCTTCTTTCGTAACGATGCCTTGCTTTGCTAGCATCGTTACGTGTGCAATACTCCCTTTTATATCTTGATTTACTAATTGTTGATCGAAGGAGATGGATGCTCCAAACTCTTCAACCCACGCTTCCGCTTCTTCCGTAAAACGTCCGCCCCAAAGTTTGCTCACGCTTCCACCTTCTTTTGATTCACTTGGCTGTATACTTTCGTCGGTAAACCAAATAATGAAATGAATCCAACTGCTGCATCATGATTAAATTCGTCCTGGGCAGTATATGTTGCTAATTTTTCATCGTATAAAGAGTATTCAGATTTACGTCCTTCTACAATCGCATGACCTTTAAATAATTTTACACGCACTGTACCTGTTACATTCTTTTGCGTTTCTTGTAAAAATGCATGAAGCGCTTGTTTTAAAGGAGAGAACCATAAACCGTTATAAATAAGTTCTGTTATTTTCTGTTCAATCACTGGTTTAAAATGCGCTACTTCTTTTACGTGTGTTAAATCTTCCAACTCTTTATGCGCAGTGATTAACGTCATTGCTGCTGGGCATTCGTATACTTCACGAGATTTAATACCGACAAGACGATTTTCTACGTGATCGATACGTCCAACGCCATGTTTTCCAGCAAGTGCATTTAACGTTTTAATTAATTCTGCAAGTGAATATGCAGTACCATTCAAAGTCGTCGGTACACCTGCTTCAAATCCGATTTCTACAAACTCTGGCTTATTCGGTGTATCTTCTAATGCTAATGTCATTTCATATGCCTCTTCTGGTGGTGCTGCCCATGGATCTTCTAAAATTCCACATTCGTTGCTGCGTCCCCATAAGTTTTGATCGATTGAAAACGGGCTATCTAAATGAATCGGAATTGGTACATCGTTTTCTTTTGCATATGCAATTTCTTCTTCACGTGACCACTTCCATTCACGTACAGGCGCAATTACTTCTAAGTAAGGATTTAATGCTTGGATAGAAACTTCAAAACGAACTTGGTCATTTCCCTTTCCTGTACATCCATGTGCAACTGCAGTTGCACCTTCTTGTTCTGCGATTTCTACTAATTTCTTCGCAATAAGCGGACGAGATAATGCAGAGACAAGAGGGTATTTCCCTTCGTATAATGTGTGTGCTTGCATCGCCATCAATGCATATTCATTCGCAAATTCTTCTTGGACATCCACCATATATGATTTAATTGCACCAACTGAAAGTGCCTTTTCTTTCACAAACCCTAAGTCTTTTCCTTCCCCTAAATCTAAACAAAGTGCGATAACATCATAATTCTTCTCTTGTAACCATTTAATTGCAACGGAAGTATCAAGACCTCCGGAATATGCTAATACAACTTTTTTCTTCTCCATTTTGCATCCCCCTTAAAGAATAAATATTCATTTTCTTTTATAATAATTCACACTTTAACACCTTTTACAAAATGTATCAAGAGTCATTTTCAAATTTTTTCAAACAATTTCGTCGAACTTCTTTCTGTTTTTCTGTACAATATAAGCAGGAAAACGGGGGTGAACTTATGGAAAAGTATTTCTTATACGATAATCATCTAGGAATTGAAATTCCACATTTACAAGAAGATTGGGAAGATATCCCCGAAAAAATGCAGCATGCTATTTTACTAAAATGGGAACAAATTCGCGGGAAAATTCCTGATCGTATAAAAGAACTTGAGCACTATATTAATACAAAACAACATCATTTAAATAACGAAGAAGACTTCGAAGTTTCTTGTAAACTAAATTCAGAAATTGCCGATCTTGCTTCCATCATTAATGACCTTTGGCTTTGGTATCGACTCACTCAAAATGTATCTGAGGGGAAAGCACACCAATGAAAAAAGCATGCCCCTCAATTACTTTGGGTCATGCTTTTTTGTCGTAACATGATTTACAATATATCTCTTGTGCTGTTTTCGCCAAACACACATCAAATGGACCAACTAATATACTTCTTTCTTTCGGCAACTTTACAAAAGCAACAAGTTCTTCTTCATATTGAATTTTTTTCTGACATGAAACGCATATTAATTTTTTTCTTTTAAACATGTCTTTTAGCATATCTTTACTCTCCCCTTCATCTATCTATATTAATATACTCTCATAATAGTTAAGACTTGTAAAAAAATGACACATTTCGAATCGAATGATTCATATACTATGTACAAAAGGAGGTCTAAAGCTTATGCGTGCTTTCGTTATTATCGCTTTAACTTTTTTAAGTGTAATTAGTTGGGATGCGTTTTTTAAAGATAAAAGTGATGAAAAGAACACAACGGAATAAAACCCTTTTTTTCTTACTTATTGGACAAACCGTTACAAACTGTCCAATCCTCTGAAATAACTTAGGCTTTGCTACAAAAATATTTAAACATAACATTTTTTGTAGATTCCCTCCGTTTATTGTCGGTTTCCATCCGCATACATTTTTTAAAAGTATGATATAATAGTATAAATCTTGAAGGAAGGGATTTTGATATCATGATCGCTCGAAGGAGCATGTGGCATCGTATTGACGAATCATACACGTAGCGTATTTTTCAGCTCAGATACTTTAGTCTAGCGAAAAAAATACGAGAGTGGGGAAATTATGATTGCCCGAAGGATAATTTGGCAAAAAAAAGACTCTTCTTACACATAGCGTTTTGTTTAGGACTTAATTGTTACTAACTAAACAAAACAAAGAAGAGCAGGATTGCTAAATGACGAATCCTACTCCACGTTTTGTTTAGTCGTTTTAAGACTTAAACTAAAACGAAGGTAGGGAGAATTGATGGACGAGAGGATTATTCGTTATTTCTTCAGCGACATATAGCGTAGTTAGTTTTTTCGTAAACTAACTGAAAGCTACATGTGAGCTCGTAGTTAGCTTACAACACAAAAAGGACTACTAACTACGGAAAGAAGGAATAACGATGAGGAACATCCAAAGTCGGCAAATTATTAAAGAAATTTTTATGGTTTTAATCGGTTCATTTATTTTAGCAGCAGCGCTATATCACATTCACTTCCAAAACCACTTAACAGAAGGTGGCTTTGTAGGAATTGCACTATTCATTCAAAACTTTTATGATATTTCACCATCTATTTCAACTGTATTAATGGATATCCCAATTATTTTACTGTGTGCTTCATTTTTAGGTAGAAAAATGGTTGGCTATTCATTCTTAGGTTCTATTTCATTCGGATTATTTTATTCCTTAATGGAAAATTATTCTCCATTTACGGTAGATTTATCAAATAATTTATTTATAGCTGCAATAGTTGGCGGTGCGTTAGCTGGTATTGGACTCGGTTTTATATTGCGATTTGGCGGTGCAACCGGTGGAGACGATATTTTGACAATTGTATTAAGTAAACGAACTCGTTTTACAATTGGGCAAATTTTCTTCGTCTTTGACGCGATTGTTCTTGCGCTTTCATTATATTATTTAAATTGGACAGAAATTGCTTTTACTATTCTTTCGATTGCCGTACAGGCAAAAACATTGGATTTAATTTATTATCCAAAAACAGAAAAAACAGCAGAAAAGCAGCCAGTATCTGTTCCAATGTCCAAAAAACATGCAACAAATTAAAAAAGCGAAAGGCTTCGGCCTCTCGCTTTTTTTATGCTCTTTTTTCTCTCTCGACTATATGGCGCACTTGATAAAATCTATTTGCAAATTCAGTAACGTTTCTTGTTAAACGATAGTTCACTGTAGATCCAATTGCCATTCCAATTACCGGAATACCTTGGAATAATTTACGACGAAGAGCATATATCGAAAATGTTTTCAAAATTTGTTTTAACACAACTTCAGTAGAAGCTGTTTGTAGCACTGCTTCGTCGCCTTCATAAAAGAACGAATCTTCTTGCTCCAGCTCTTGCAATAAATTGTACCATGCGTATTGCTGAAGTCTTCCTGGTAGTAATGACGCATGAAACACCTTTAACGCAAGCATCATTTCATAAGGCTTGTTCACATCATGCCCAAATGATGTTGCAATAAGTTGGACTGCCTTCACATTTAACGCGATCATAACCGGAAAATCTGCCGTTAATAATAATAAACCTCCAGCACCTGTCGCCCCGCCTTGCACAAACGAATATAGACGATGACGTGCTGTTTGCTGCTCTGCTATGTATGTTAACTGATCAATAGATAATGCTTTCAAATCTTCAAGCTGTTCAATCGATTCATCAAATAATCTCGATGTTCCTAAAATCCGATTACGTGCATCTAACTGTGCTTGTGAACTTTGAATAAATGCATGCAAATGAAAGAGCCATCCATCTGCTTTCGTGAAGAATTCTTTTCGCTTTTTCTCAGGTAATTTCGCAACTGTAGTATGTAACCATTTATCAAACACTTTTTGAAAATCGGTCGCTTCTTGCTCAACTAATTGCGCTTCCCATTCTTTTATATTGTCTAAAATGGCTTGTTCTCGCTTCGACCGCATCGTAACAACCACCTCGTTCGATTTTTTTCTATTGTAACATATTTCTGCTTATTCTTTACAAATATGCTTGCATATCTCTTTTTACATACCCTTTATGAGTGACATAAAACAATAGCAAAAAGGATGAGATGCTTCACATGAATCTATCCAATCTAAAACAAAATTATAACGCAGTATTCAGCTTAGGACAAAACTACTGGCCTACTTGGGCATTATATCAATTAGAATTATCACCATTTTTTTGGCGTTATTGATTTTATGCTAAGTCCTTCATTAGCAAAAGTAAATTTATTATTACAAAATCGATTTGAAAGCTTTTTAAATTAAGAAAATTTATCCTTCATCTCATTTTGGGATGATGATGCAAAATTAAGATGAAGGGACAACCTTTATGAAATTGAATCCTGTCATGACTTTAAAACAGATGTAAACACACCAACTTCTTGGCCTTCTTATACAGAAATTAAGTTAAACTATGAACATCGAACTAATCGTTTTCTAACTACAATTGAAACGGCAGAATCCATATTATTTATTCGAACTGGAGGAACATACGAAGAAGCATGTTCCCTAGAACAAATTTCATCTCAAATAGTTACACATAAATTCTCTTTCCTGTTACTAATTCCTGCCGATATACCAACTATCACTCAAGAAGATTGGGGATTACAACATACTTGTGTTATGAAATGTCCTATTATGGATGTATACCAATACAATGAAGCATTTTGGAAAGACTTATTTGATGGAATTACAGTTAGACCGCACACTTAAATACACGATACTTTTATCACACCATACATTATAATCGTCCTTATACAAAACAAATAAGGAGTGATTCTATATGTATCCACGTGCAAAAGCTTTCGGTCTTGCTGTACATCAAGATCGCCTTCTCGTACAAGAATATCATACAGAAGACGAAACATATTATCGTCCTCTTGGCGGTTCCATTGAACTTGGTGAAAAATCAACACATACTGTTATTCGGGAGTTTAAAGAAGAGCTTCATACGGAGATAGAAATCACCAATTATTTAGGTTGTTTAGAAAATGTCTTTCATCTAGATGGGGGCATTGGTCATGAAATCATTCAACTATATTCTTTGCGTTTATTAGACACATCACTATATGAAATGAAAATATTAAATATACAAGATGAGCAAGGAGTAGCGTATGCGAAATGGATTCCTATTACGGCATTCATTCAGAAAGAAAAAATATTATATCCGGATGGAGTTTTAAAATACATCCAAAAGAAAAAAGGCGAGATCCTATAGGATCTCGTCTTTCTTTTCATATATTAACCAATATCTCCAAGACGTAGTACGTCACGAGCGATCATAACTTCTTCGTCAGTTGGAATTACGATAATTTTTACTGGAGAGTGTGGAAAGCTGATGAATGCTTCTTCACCGAATACGTTATTACGTTTTACATCGAAGTATACGCCCATGTACTCAAGGCCTTCTAATACGCGCTCACGAATAATCGCACTGTTTTCACCTACACCAGCTGTAAAGATGATTGCGTCGACACCTTTCATACGAGCTGTGTAAGAACCGATGTATTTGTGGATACGGCTTACGAATACATCAAGTGCTACTTTCGCACGGTGGTCGCCTTCTTCTTCTTTCGCAATGATGTCACGTAGGTCACTAGAGTAACCAGTAAGACCTAACATACCACTCTTCTTGTTTAATACGTTAACTACTTCTTCTACTGTTTGGCCTGTTTTTTCCATGATGTATGGAATTAACGCAGGGTCAAGGTTACCAGAACGTGTACCCATTGTTACACCAGCAAGTGGAGTGAAGCCCATAGAAGTATCGATAGATTTACCGCCTTCTACTGCTGCGATACTTGCACCGTTACCTAAGTGACAAGAAAGTAAGCTTAAGCTTTCAAGTGGACGACCTAGTAATTCAGCCGCACGCTCAGTTACGTATTTATGAGAAGTTCCGTGGAAACCGTATTTACGGATGCCAAATTTCTCATAGTACTCATATGGTAAGCTGTATAGGAATGCAGATTCCGGCATTGTTTGGTGGAATGCTGTATCGAATACTGCTACTGCTGGTACGTTTGGTAATACTTCTTGGAATGCTTTAATACCAACAATGTTTGCTGGGTTGTGAAGTGGTGCTAAATCGCTTAATTCTTCGATATCAGCTAATACTTCATCAGTAATTAGAACAGAGTCAGCAAATTTTTCGCCGCCGTGAACAACACGGTGACCGATACCGCCAATCTCATCTAGAGACTTAACGATTCCGTTTTCAGTTAATTTTTTTAGAAGCATATTAACTGCTACTGCGTGATCTGGAATGTTTGTAATTTCTTTTTGTTTTTCGCCATCTACAGTAATAGTGAAGATACTATCTTCTAAACCGATACGTTCTACTAAACCTTTTGTTAATACTGTTTCACTTGGCATTTCAAATAATTGGAATTTTAAGGAAGAGCTTCCTGCGTTAATCGCGATGATTTTTGACATCTAGTCTTTCGCCCCTTTTTCTCTTGGTAGTTGTGTGGATGTTTCCACAAACCGCTCGATTTTATCTAATCAAATTTACTAAATATGAAAACGTTTCATCATTAGCAAATTTTATACTCACGATTTTAATTTAAACATCGTCCGACATATATTTCAAGTGAAAAAATTGTAACACCAAGAAAAAATATATATTACAGATTTCAAAAAAATTCAGTTAAATCTAGTATATATTTAAAAATATGACATATTATATAAAACTGTACTACATGAATCACTAACTCTGTTACATATACCCAACTTTATTTATGTGTTGCAAACCAAGTATTTAATTGATCCATAATGTTCTCCATCGCCTTCATGTTAGAGAATTTAGGCAACTCCACTAATAACGCCTGTTTTGGCATTGTTACATTAGAGCCTTTCTTTTGGAGAACAAATATACTTTTTGCATTTTTCTCGTTTTTAAACATGGAAACAGGAAGCTGTAATAACCCTTGAATAAAGCATGTTTCTTTAATAAATGCATGTAATTTTGGTGCCTGGTCACTTTCAAAAATGAAGTTTGGTACTAAGAAGAATAAGTACCCGCCCTCTTTCGTATGTTTCACACTTTGTTCAATAAATAAGTGATGAGCATACGACATTCCTTCATCTGCTTTTAATTTATATTCACTTGCACCGATTTCGTTTGGATAGTAACCAATCGGTAAATCTGAAACGACTGCATCAACTGGATCGATATAAAGTGGTGCTAGTCCATCTTGATGGAAGAATTCGATTGCATGCTTTTGTAAATTTGCATTTACTAAAGCAAGTTTAATTAGCACTTCATCCACTTCTACACCAAATCCACTCATTGTTAGTCCTTCTTTGGCGCTATTAAACACTGTAGTCATTAAATTTCCTGTTCCAATTGCAGGATCTAAAACTGTAATTTCGTTTTGACCTTGCATAAATTTATGGAATAAGTAACTCATGAACATTCCAACTGCATCAGGCGTCATTTCATGA
Organism: Bacillus sp. FSL K6-1218; assembly: GCF_038006445.1. Taxonomy (NCBI): domain Bacteria; kingdom Bacillati; phylum Bacillota; class Bacilli; order Caryophanales; family Bacillaceae; genus Bacillus; species Bacillus sp. FSL K6-1218. Next base: position 4,655,397 of record NZ_JBBOVE010000001.1, read on the forward strand.
TTGGCTTGTACGCCTTCTTTCATTCCTTTTAAGATGGCTAACTGAAATGCTTTACGAATTTCTTCACCTTTATATGTTTCTTCATTAAACGTACTATATTCACGATTCAGCCTTTCAATTGCCGATTCGGATAACTCCTCTTGTAAAATCGCTCCCTCAAACAAGTTATCACCTGTTTCTACAAGCGCCTCCAAATATGTCACATCTAATTCTTTACGTAAAACTACCGCAGAAGAATCAAAAATAGAAAATAATGTTTCTACTGTCTGACTCACGTACATTCCTCCTTCTCTCTTTTACACATAACTCATATCATACCACAAAGTGATTTTTTCCAAAAAGAAAAAGCGACCTCCTGTAAAGAGCTCCCTCTCAAGTTATATATGATATAACGTTTTTTCTCATATATCGGCACCGTTACGCAGCGATATATGAGAAAAAACGACCTCTTTATAAGAGGTCATTTCCTTCACATTACTTTGCAGATTTAGCTGCTTCTAATGCTGCTTCATAGTTTGGATGGCTTGTACCTTCGCCTACGTATTCTACGTAAACTACTTTGTCATTGCTATCTACTACGAATACTGCACGAGCAAGTAAACGAAGTTCTTTCATTACTAAGCCGTAAGCTTCACCGAATGAAAGGTCACGGTGGTCAGAAAGTGTAACAACATTTTCTAAACCGTTTGCTGCACACCAGCGTTTTTGAGCGAATGGTAAATCAGCGCTAATTGTTAATACTTTCGCGTTTTCAATACCTGCTGCATCTTGGTTAAAACGACGTGTTTGTGCATCACACACACCCGTGTCGATTGAAGGTACAACACTAATTAATTTTACTTCGCCTTTGTATGTTTCTAAACTTACTGGAGATAAGTCGTTTGCTAATACTTGGAAGTTTGGCGCTTGATCGCCAACTTTAACTTCTGTTCCAACTAAAGTCATTGGATTACCTTTAAAAGTTACGTTTGCCACTTGAAAATCCTCCCTTATTTAAACAAAATATGTACAATGTAAATGATAGTTTGTCCCTATCGATAATGCAAATAAAATCGCTTTATTTACAAAAAAATAAAAGAAGCTAACCTATTGATTAGCTTCTTTATTCGTTAAATTTGAAATTCAGGATCATCTTCTTTTCGTTTATCCATCATTTCTTTCACTTTATCAACAGCTTGTGGCGCTAATTCAATTATTTTATCGATGACATGCGTTTGCTTATCTAAATGTAATACTTTCACACCATCTCCATTTATTACAAGAAAAGCAACAGGATTAATAGAAACTCCTCCACCACTTCCCCCGCCAAATGGATGACGGCCTGAATGTTCTACTTTACCAAATTCACTTCCACCAGCGGCGAATCCGAAACTAACTTTCGAAACGGTAAGAATTACACTTCCATCTGCCGCTTTAATCGGATCACCAACAATTGTATTTACATCAGTCATTTGTTTTAAATGCTGCATTGCGGTTGTCATTAAACCTTGAATTGGATGGTCCACTTTATATCCCCCCTATGCTTGAACTGATTTTTCATTCGTACCAGATCTTTGTCTTCTCATAAACGTGAGTAATTTGATACCCGTTTTTATAGCACGAAATATACGAAAAGATGCTGTTAACTCGCATCTCGATGCAAATCCCTTCCCTTGAAAAACAGGAGTAATTTCAAATTCTGGTACATCGACAATATGCATATATTGTCCGACAACTCCAGCAGCCATTCCTTTTGTCCCCCATGCATATCCAGTGACAATTCCAGTACTAGCTGCGTCGCCTGCTCCAATCTGCGTATGCCATCTCCAACCATTGATTTTCACTCGTTTGAGAAAATCTTTAACGATAGTATGAACTTTTTGAAGCCTTTTTATCAGTTCCCCAATACTGTCAAGTTGCGCCATAATTTTATTATCTAGTCCGCCGTCCTCTTCAGCTTTTTCGATTTTCTGTCCTGTCTTTTTCTGCTGTTTTTCAATTCTTTCCAACACATCAAATGTATATCGAATCATCCATATTTTCACTTGAAATAAACATTGCTTTTCCATTTCTGAATATAAAAATGTCACCTTAAGCGATATTTTCGACAATAGTATAAGCAAAATAAAAAGGAGAAGAATTATTATTCCAATTACGAGCCACTTCATACGTATCATCCTTTCACTCCGTACCCATTATCGACAAGTTTATTCATCGTTAAACAGAGTTTTATAAGATTGAATATAAAAATTTTTCTAAAAATAAAAAGGTATTTTGACAATTTGTATCGAAATATATTATTTGAACATATCATCAGGGAACGGACTCTAATGATATGTAGCACGAAAAACAGAAAATTCAACTGCAGTGGAGGGATACATAATGGCAGATCGTCGCAATTTATTTTTCTTTTATGGTGATGACAAGGCAACGTTCGTTGAAAAAATGAAACCAATCTATAGTATTTTAGAAGAGAATGGATTTACCATATTAGATCATTCAAAAAATGCAAACGCTATCGTCAGTGTTGGAGATGATGCAACCTTCTTACAAGCCGTTCGTAAAACTGGTTTTAGAGAAGATTGCTTATACGCAGGGATTTCTACGAAAGATGAAACTTCGTTCTACTGCGATTTTCACATTGATCACATTGATACAGCCCTTCAAGAAATTACAAAAAATGAAATTGAAGTGCGCAAATATCCAACAATTCAGGTAGATGTAGATCATGGTACATCTTTCTATTGTTTAAATGAGTTCTCATTACGTTCTAGCATTATTAAAACATTCGTTGTAGATGTTCACGTTGATGATTTATACTTCGAAACATTTAGAGGGGATGGTTTAGTTGTTTCTACCCCAACTGGAAGTACAGCTTACAATAAATCATTGCATGGTGCAGTTGTTGACCCGCTTATCCCATGTTTCCAAGTAAGCGAACTAGCATCATTAAATAACAACACTTACCGTACGCTCGGTTCACCGTTCATTTTAAATCACGAACGTACATTAACTTTAAAACTACGACCAGACGGTAACGATTATCCTGTTATCGGCATGGATAACGAAGCGCTTAGCATTAAACAAGTGGAAAAAGCTGTTGTACGCTTAAGCGATAAACAAATTAAAACAGTTAAATTAAAAAACAACTCTTTCTGGGAAAAAGTACAAAGAACGTTTTTATAGAATTAAAATAACCGCAGAATTATGGCATCCCATAATTCTGCGGTTATTTATTTCTCTAACTATTAGTTGCTATTTTTGTCGGTAAGTCGATATATTTCAATAATCGCTCATATATTTTTACATACCTTTTCTATAGACAACTTGGCCATCTATTACGGTCATTTCTGCTTGTACTTCTTTCATTTCTTCTGCCTCAATTTCAAAAATATTACGGTCTAATATCGTAAAGTCTGCTTCATATCCTTTTGTAATTTGCCCTCGCTTCGCTTCTTTTCCGATTGCATAGGCACTTCCTGTTGTAAATAGAGAAACAGCCTCATATACCGTTAATCTTTCCTCAGGCATATAGCATACATCGTCAATAAAACTTCTGCGTGTAACAGCGCTATATATGCCTAAAAACGGATTCACTTGTTCAATTGGTGCGTCAGACCCACCGTTGCAGCGTAATCCTGCTTCCAGTAACGTCTTCCAAGCGTACGCATAACGAAGACGACGCTCGCCTAGTTTTTCAATGACTGACGGGAAATCTGAGGAAAGAAAGACTGGTTGTATATCGATAATAGCCGACAAGTTTTTCATTCTTTCAATCAACTCTTCACGAGCAAGCTGACAATGAATAATACGGTCACGTAACCCTTCTGCTGGTGGATATAATTCGAGTGCATCAATGACATATTCAAGCGATAAGTCACCGATAGTATGAATCGCAACTGGCATATGTAAGTCTCGTGCTTTCTTCACTAATTCTGCAAGTTCTTCACTTGAGAAAATTGCAACCCCATTCGTTTCCTTCGCATCTTCATACGGTTCACTTAATAATGCTGTTCTTCCGCCAAAAGAACCGTCAGAAAAAATTTTCATTGCCCCAAATTCAATATAATGTTCATTTTCATATTCTTTTCGTTCATGTGCTACTTCATGGTGAACGAGCAAATGGGCTTTAAATGGCATTTCTTTTATAACGTGAGAAAACGCATTATATGTTTTTCTAAAACCACCATAATAATTTAAATCTTCCGTATGCCCGCCAACAAGTCCATATTGCCAACAATCTTTAATCGCTGTTTGCAGAGCTCTTTGTAAATACGCTTCATCAATTTCAGGCTGAACGTGTTTAATTAATTCTTGTCCTTGTTCATATAAAAGTCCTGTTAACTTATTTGATGAATCCCTGCCAATTTTCCCGCCTTTTGGATCTTGCGTCGCTTCTGTTATGTTCACTTCTTGCAATATGTATGAATTCACCCATATAACGTGACGACAAACTCGCTTTAATAAAATGGGGTGTTCTTTCGAAATTTCATCTAAATCACGCGCGTGAACATCTTTCGTATCTGTAAAGTTATTTTCATTCCATCCTTCTCCAATAATCCAAGAGCCCTTTGGAGCTTCTTCCACTCGCTTCTGAACAAGAGTAAGCACTTCACCATAAGATGTACAATTTGATAAATCTAGACGGAGTAATCTCTCTCCATGCCCAATAAGATGCATATGACTATCAACGAGACCTGGGATCATTGTTTTGCCTTTTAAATCGTGCAATGTAACCGCGGCATATTGGTTTTCTAACTCTTCTTTACTTCCAACATCAATGATCGTACCGTTTTCAACGTAAACAGCGTCCACTTTTTCATTTTCTTCTCTCATTGTGTAAATGGTGCCGCCATACCAAATTTCTCCCATATATCCCATCTCCTTTATTTTTTATTGTATAAAAAAAAGCACCATTTCAAAACATGGTGCTTTTCTAAAAATTACTTTTGTTCAGTAGTAGACGTTGTAACTTGCCATTCAATATTAAATTTATCTTTTACTTGTCCGTATGCTGGGCTCCAGAACGTTTCTTGAAGTGGCATGATAACTTCTCCACCTTCTTGTAACTTATCGAATACTTCTTTTGCTTTTTCTGCATTACTAATTTGAATTGCGATTGTTACTTGAGATCCGATTGCATGCCCTTGACCTGGGAATGTATCAGAAATCATAAGATCCGTATTACCAACTTTTAAAGTAGCGTGTAAAACGCGCTCTTTCGCTTCAGCTGGAATCGGGTATTCTGGATTTTCAGGCATGTCACCAAAAGTTTGCATGACTTCTACTTTTGCATCTAAAGCCTCTTTATAAAACTGTACAGCTTCTTGCCCACTACCATCTAAAACTAAGTACGGATTAATACCTAAAATCATACGGACACCTCTTTTTTAAGTTTATAAAATCGAACTTGTGTTCGTTTTTATATTATCATTGTTTTGCATTTCATTCAACTATTTACTTCACTGTTTTCAAAATTATTTTGACGGAATCTCCATCTCTTGTTTTCTAAGTTCAATACGGCGAATTTTTCCAGAAATCGTTTTTGGTAGTTCATCTACAAATTCAATTTTGCGAGGGTATTTATATGGTGCAGTGAGTTCTTTGACGTGTTGTTGGAGTGTTGGAATTAACGTTTCTTCGTTCTTTTCTATATTCTCTCTTAATACGATAAATGCCTTCACGACACTTCCGCGAATTTCATCAGGACTTGCGACAACCGCACATTCTCTTACGTAAGGATGTTTTACAAGCGCATCCTCTACTTCAAACGGCCCGATTGTATAACCAGAGCTAATAATGATATCATCACCGCGCCCTTCAAACCAGAAGTAACCGTCTTCATCTTTCTTCGCTTTATCACCTGTAATATAATAATCACCGCGGAATTGCATCGCTGTACGCTCATCGTCTTTATAATATTGTTTAAAGAGTGCTGGCGTTTCAATGTGAACTGCAATATCACCAACTTCGCCTACTTTAACTGGAATACCTTCCTCATTTACGATATCGACGTGGTTACCTGGCGTTGGTTTCCCCATTGATCCTGGTCTAATATCCATCCCTTTCATTACACCAACAAGTAGTGTATTTTCCGTTTGCCCATAGCCGTCTCTTACTGTAATATGAAAGTGCTTTTTGAACGTTTCAATGACTTCTCTATTTAACGGCTCACCTGCCGATACAGCGCTATGTAATGCCTCTAAATTGTACTGGCTTAAATCTTCTACCTTTGCCATTAATCTATACTCAGTCGGTGTACAACAAAGCACATTCACCTTATTATCGTCTAATAAATTTAAATACGTTTTCGGTTCAAACTTACCGTTGTACACAAATCCTGTTGCCCCTGAACCGAGAGTTGCTAAAAACGGGCTCCAAATCCACTTTTGCCACCCTGGACTAGCCGTTGCCCATACAACATCATTCTCTTCAATTCCGAGCCAATTTGGGGCGCTTGTACGTAAATGAGCGTATGCCCACGCGTGCGTATGAACGACACCTTTCGGGTTTCCTGTCGTCCCTGACGTGTAAGATAAAAAGACCATATCTTCTTTATCTGTTTTCGCCATTTCTAACATGTCACTTTCTGTTTCTAATGCTGTTTTTAAATTGATCCATCCGTCTACTGACTGCTCGCTCAGGACGAATTTTTGAAGAGATTCCATTGCTTCTATATCATCAAACTGTCCAATGTACGGCTCATAGCTTACTATGGCTTTTACTTCTCCGTGTTCAATGCGGTATTCGATATCTTTTTTACGCAACATTTCCGAACTCGGAATTACAACAAATCCTGCTTTAATCGCAGCGATATACGTCATGTAAGCTTCAATTAAACGTGGCATCATAATAAGGAGCTTGTCCCCTTTTTGTAAGCCACTTTTTATAAAAGCGTTTCCAATTTTGTTCGCACCTTGCATTAATTCAAAATATGTAACTTCTCGTCTATTCCCTTTATCATCTTGCCAAATTAAAGCAAGCTTCTCTTTATCATCTGTATATTTCTCTATTTCTGAAACTAAATTATAAGATGGTGGTGCCAACAATTCCTCTCTCTTCATAAACATCCTCCTTTTTCTTTATGCCTCCCTTATATAATAAAGAATTTTCAGTAAATTTTGAACCCTCTTCTTTTGACAATTTTTTTATGCTTTTGTCGAAATAAATTTATACTAATATGAACAACAAAAAGAAAGAGCGGGAAAACCCGCTCTTTCTAAGCCATCGTATATGGGATTATTTTTGGTAACCGCCTAATTGTTGCTCAGCTAGTGAAACTAGACGTTTTGTAATTTCGCCACCAACAGAACCGTTAGCGCGAGATGTTGCATCCGCTCCAAGTTGAACACCAAACTCTTGAGCGATTTCGTATTTCATTTGGTCTAATGCTGATTCAGCACCAGGAACCGCTAATTTATTTGTGCTACGTGCCATGTTATATCACCTCCTTGTGAGTATAGAGTGTGATAAATAACATGACTTCATACACATTTTAGATATGGTAATTTATGGTTTTAGAAAAGTTCTTCGAATTTTTCTTCTTCCGCCACTACTTCAACTGTTTGTAATACCATTGTTTCTTTGTTCGCTACAGCTTCTTCGATTAACGGTGTGAAATCGTATTTCGCTTCAAATCGATTTGCTTTTTCACGCTTCGGCTTCGTCGCCGGGCTAGCTGGTGTGAATACTGTACAGCAATCTTCGTATGGACGAATTGAAATATCATACGTGCCGATTTCTTCAGCAATTTTAATAATTTCTAATTTATCCATCGTAATAAGCGGACGAATAACTGGGTAGTTTGTTACTTCGTTAATCGTATGCATACTATCTAATGTTTGGCTTGCTACTTGTCCAAGACTTTCACCAGTCGTAATTGCAAGTGCATTACGCTCCTCAGCAATCTGCTCTGTAATACGCATCATCATACGGCGCATAACCGTCATTGAATAGCTAGATGGGATTTCTTTATTAATCGTTTTTTGCACTTCTGTAAACGGAACAAGGTGCAGCGTTACACGTTTACAGTATTTCGTTAACCCTTGTGCTAAATCAATTACTTTTTGTTTTGCACGCTCACTTGTGAAAGGTGGGCTATGGAAGTGAACTGCTTCCACAGATACGCCGCGTTTCATCGTTAAGTACGCTGCTACCGGGCTATCAATACCACCAGAAAGAAGTACCATTACTTTTCCACCAACGCCAACTGGTAAACCGCCAGCTCCCATGTGCTCACCACACATAATATAACTGTAACCACTGCGAATTTCTATACGTACATTCACATCTGGATTATGAACATCTACTGTGATATCCTCTGTATTTTCTAAAATGTGCCCACCGATTTCTGGAAGTAACTCCATCGTCTTCATTGGGAAGCGCTTATCAGAACGGTGCACTGTAATTTTAAATGTTTTCACATCATCTTTTACTTGTAAGAAAGCTGCTAATGCACCTTTTTTAATGTCTTCTAATTCTGATGGTACTTTCATCGCTAAGTTAAACTTATGAATACCAAATACGTCTTTCAATCTTTCAGAGATTGCCTCATGATCTTCACCGTTTAACTGGATGTACATACGGTCATGCGTTGCATCAATTTTAATATTTGGGAACTTTTTCAGTTTGAACTTCACGTTATCTTTTAATGTGCTTACAAATTTAGAACGGTTCTTACCTTTTGTCGTCATTTCTCCGTAACGCACTAAAATATATTCATATGTCATCATATTTCTTTACCTCATCACTTCATATAATTTTGGCATTGTCTCTTTTACAATACCTTCAAATTGTTTTACTTCTTCCATCGTGTTGTCTGGTGCCAAACTAATACGAATAGCGCTTGCAGCTGCTGCATGCGGCACTCCCATCGACACTAACACTCTGCTTACTTCATTTGCTTTTGAAGAACAAGCTGATTTCGTTGACACATATACACCGTGTTCTTCTAAAGCATGAACGACTACTTCTGGTTTTAAACCAACAAATGATACATTTAAAATATGCGGTGCTGCATATGCAAGCGATGTATTAATCGTCACATCTTCCATCCCTTTAAAGAAGCTGACAAGCTCCGCTTGTAAACCTTGCAAATGAGCTACCTTCTCTTTCACTTGTTCCATTGTCATGCGAAGTGCTTTCACCATCGCTACAATGCCAGGTAAATTCTCTGTACCAGAGCGATACTTAAGCTCTTGTTGACCACCTGATAAAATCGGATCTAATCTTACGCCATCACGTATATAAAGAAGACCCGTTCCTTTTACACTGTGGAATTTATGTCCAGATATTGAGCAAAGATCAATATGAGAAGCATATAAATCAAGCGGTACTTTTCCTATCCCTTGTACATGATCTACATGGAATCTTATTTTCGGATGATTCGATAATAAAGTTCCAATTTCAGCAACGGGCTGAATTGCTCCAGTTTCGTTGTTCACATGAATAATTGATACAAGAATCGTATCTTCACGAAGTGCTCGTTTTACATCCTCTACCGATACAACACCGTGCTCGTTAACCGGTAAATATGTTACATCAAATCCGAGTTCTTCTAATTGCTTATATGCCTCAAACACAGACGCGTGTTCAATATTTGTTGTAATGATATGTTTGCCGCGCGAACGATTCCTCATTGCTATCCCTTTAATCGCAAGGTTGTTCCCTTCCGTTCCACCTGATGTGAAAATAATTTCAGAAGGTTTAACGTGAAGAAGCTGCGCTGCAATCGTTCTTGATTGTGTTAATAGACGCTCTGCCTCTCCTCCAAGCGAATGAATAGAAGAAGGATTACCAAAATATTTCCCAGCAACCGTCACGTACGATTGAAGGGCTTCTGGATATGGCTTCGTCGTCGCACTATTATCAAAATAGATCATCGTTCTTCCCCTTTCAGCGCTATCACATCATATAATCATATCATAAATACGTGTCATTACGCTAAGACTACGCAGAGGTTCCGTTTTATCCCGATTAGTGAATAATAATAATTAGTGAGATCCCCCCACTGATTACAGTTTCACTTTACCCCGCATTAACGGGCAGTAAGACTCTCACCTCAAAGTTCAACTAGAGCAAAGAAGTTAGGTGGGAGATCAACTGCCCGTAAATGCCCGATTGGTTCAACTAGTAATCAGTGGAGGATGAATCCCCCACTGATTACAGTTTCACTTTATTTTGAAACGAATAACCTTGCTGTATTCCGCTATTCATTATAGCAACATCGCCTGCAAAATTACACAAAAAAACAAACCCTTTATGAAAGGGTTTGTTCATTGTCTACATATTCAGCTATTTTTTGAACAACACCAGGTTCAAGTTGCTCTAGTACAGAAGCGGCTTGTTCTAAAGCTGCATCGTATTGATATTCACGGAATAATTTCTCCGCATAATTTAAGCTTTCTGCAAGGCTCTCATCATGACTGCGGTAACGGTTACCGTATTGAATTAATTTTTCAACTAAATACGCTTGTCCAATTAACTCTTCTGTCATTTCAGCTACACCGTTCACAGTTGTGTATGCTTCTTCTAAACTGCTATTTACAGCGTTCATATTTAACGGCTTCACTTCTAATTGTTCATATACAGCTCGCATTGCCATTTGCCCTCTTTTTAAATCTTCCATAATACTCTCTGGAAGACCTGGCAAATTCGACTTTTGCATAAAGCGTTTCGTTTCGAAAATAGTATTTCGCATTTCTTGTAACTTCTCACGCGCTTCAAATTCTTCTTTACGCATCGTTTGCAGCATTTCTTTATATTCTGCATGAAGTACTTTTAACGTTTCACATTGCTCATAAACCTCTTCTAGTTCCTCACGAATAATAGAGAAGGCAATATCTTGTTCAGCAACGCGTAATTGTAGCATTTCAAAACGTTTCGTTAAAATGTGCATTTGCTTTTCAATTACTTTTTGAGATTCAATATCCTTATCTTGCAATTGATAGCTTTGTTTCACAAGTTGTGTTTCTGTTTTCGTTTCAATCGTTTCGATACGTATTTCTTCTAAGTCTTCATAAACAGAAAGTGTTTTTTGCTCCACATAATGTCTCGCATGCACCTCTTGCTCAAGTTGATCATAGAAACCATCTAAACGAGTTTTTAAGTCTTCCACTTTTTCAGCCGCTTCTGTTATATGAAGCTCCTGTATATCCATTAAACATGTGTTTAGTTGTGTCGTCATATCACGAACTTCTTTAGGGATTTCCAAATACTCTAATACATAACCTTGTCTTACCATATCATTATGACCCTGTAATAAATCTTCCAGTTGAACTGGTAGCGTCGCTTGACACTCTACTAATAAATCTGGAATTTGGTGAATAATGATTTCTAAACTTGCTAAACCTTCTTCTAAACTAATAACAATTTCTCTCGCTTTTAAGTAGTCACCATTATCTGTTGCTTCTTCAAAGCTTTTAAATTTATTAGATTCAGCGTCTAGCATCTCTTCGATTTTCTGCTCTGCTGCTCCATACATATGTCTATGAGCAAGAACACTCTTTTTCATACTACGATATGTATCACGTAACCCTTCAATTTCCGAGCTATTTTTCTCATGGCTTTCTAACAATTGCTGTAATTCATTTAAAACACCTGTAATACGATTATCAGCGTCATCTAAACCACTTATGGATTCGTTCATCGCATGCTTTGCTTTTCGGAAGGAGAATTGCGAGGCGAATTTTCGCGCTTGCGCTAAATCTTTGTCCGCTTTCGGAAGGGTTGTTGATACAATTTCATCCCATTCTTCACGCCATTTACCAAACAGTTCTTCTGTTTGACCCGTCATGTTTAAATCTTTTACCCGTTTTAGTTCATCTGCCACAGGTTTATCTTTTATCTCTTGTTTCCACTGCTCCAGTGCTTCAATATCTTTATATGAACGATTTCTTATCACAAGCTCTATCATGAGCAGCACTAGAATAGAGCTTACTACAATGATAACGATCGTCAGGATAGAATCCATGCAAAAAAGCCTCCTAGTTATATCTCTTTTTTTGTCCGTTCCGTTTATGAAATGGAAGGCATTATGTATAAAAAGGGAATTCCCCTATATTTAACAACTAACAATGTACTAATCATACCATGTAATGGCTTGTTTTTGACCTAGTTTTTTTTAAAATTTCATGTTTCTTTCAATGCGATTGTAATCTTTCTCAATATTCCGCCTACCTCAATACCTATCCTCAAATGATTGTAATAACAAACAATCTTTCGTATGAGATACGAAATAAATTTTCCGCATGAGTGGTGGTTCAACAGAAATTACATGTACATTTCCCTGCCTTACAGACTGCTCTACTGCCCTTTCTGGAAGTAACGTGATACCAAGTCCAGCTTTTACCATTGTAAGCATCGGTTCTGCGTAAGATGTTTCCACAGCTATAGTTGGCTTTACACCTATCTCATGAAACATGTTCATAATCATTTTCCTTACATCGCATATTTCTGGATATACAATTAATTTTTCATTTTGCAGCTCTTCTATTTGAATGACTTTCTTCTCTTTATACGGATGATTATTTGAAACGGCACAAACAATTTTCTCTTGTTGCACTTCTTTTATATACGTAGCACCTTCTACTACTGAATCAATGAACATCGCGTCAATCTCCCGCGCTTTAAATAAATCTCTTAATACTTCCGTATGTCCAATTTGCCACTCTACTTCGAACTCATCACCTAATACATCTTTACATTCTAATATGTAATGCTCTGCTAAACTCGGTAGTATACCAATTGAAAACTTTCGGTTCTCTTGATACCCCCTCATTTCTGTTTTCACTTCATTTATTTGTTCCAAAATCGGTAGCATTCTTTTTATAAATAACTCTCCTGCCTCCGTTAACTCCACTCCTTGCGCAGAACGCTTAAGTAAAGTAACCTCTAAATCCGCTTCTAACTTTTGAATTTGCTTACTAAGCGCTGGTTGAGATATATGTAAAATCTTACTTGCCTTTGATAAACTTCGCATATGCTTCACTTCGATAAACGATCGTACTGCCTCCAAATCCATCGTACACACCTCTAACAAAAAGTTATAACCGTTATAAGAAATCGATATTTCCTCCTATAAACAATTACTCTTTATACTTATTTCATCAACTTACTATAACGAAATGTAAAGGGGAAAGATACTCTTGAACAAAAAACAAATGCTACTCGGATCCTTTCTATGCTTACTCGCCGTAACTGCCTGGGGATTTATGTTTCCTGTAATGGCAAATGCCCTGCAATTTATCGATCCGTTCTTCTTCACAACGATTCGCTATGGATCAGCAGCTATTATTTTTCTTATTTTGCTATTAATTACTGAAGGGAAGACTTCACTCCGCTTAGAAAAAAGAACACTTTCTCTGTTCTTTTACGGGACAGTCGGTTTCGCAGGATATGGTTTTCTCGTTTTCTACGGACAACAACTTGCTGGACCTTCCGGAGCAATTCATGCAGCTATGATTCAGTCTCTTATGCCACTGATCGCCTTATCACTGCAATGGGTAACGAAAAATCGTCGCCCACAAAACTACACGTTTCTTTGTATGTTCGTTGCATTATTCGGTGTTATGCTTGTCATTTCAAAAGGAAGCATTCACTTATTATTTGGAGCTGCAAGTAACTTATCGACAAATATATTAATACTATGCGGCGTTACTTGCTGGGTCATTTATACAAACGGAGGTGCTCGTTTTCAATCCTGGTCACCACTTAGGTACACGACATTAACTTGTTTATTTGGCTCCATTTCACTCATCGTTATTGTTACTTTCTTAACGTACACAAATATAGTTACTATGCCGTCACTGCGTAAAGTTGTGAGCGTTCGTTTTGAGCTCTTTTATATGTCGATTATCGCAGGAGTTATCGCTGTATTTTGCTGGAATATGGGAAATCGCTATATTTCATCTATTAACGGCATATTATTTATGAATTTAGTTCCTATTCTTGCACTGATCGGTTCTATCTTTCGAGGTTATACAGTCGATAAAATTGAAATCGCTGGAGCAACGTTAACAATTATCGCGCTATTATGTAACAATTTATGGCAAAGAAAAATAAACATAAAACTCCCCACCTCAGTTCGTTAGGTGGGGATTCTTCACATATGAACAGCTCTTGGCCATTCATGGTACATATTCGCTTTACATAATGCTTGTTCCATCCATTGCTCAATCTCTTTCGTGTACATTTCTATGAAAAATGTCTCAGACGGGAAAGAATGCAGTACTTCTGATATATATTGTGGATATAAAAACGGCATATTTATCATGCCTTTTAATTGCGTCATAAACATTGTAAATGATACTTTCTGAAATTCTTGTTTTATTTGTCCTTGCCTAATAATTTGCTCTATATAATATCTTTCTTTAGAAAAATAAACGGTCATCACTTCACGAATTAATGTCGTATCAAGCGAAAGCTCTCGGTAGAAGAAACGTGTTAGTTCTCTATTTTCAAATTGATATCGTAACATCCCACGCACCATTTGCACCATCACATCTTTAGCCGACAAATACTCTCTCTGTTCAAACGAAATTTCAATCACATGAATATACCCTTCTAAAAAATCAGTAATAAGCTGTTCTAATAAACCTTGCTTCCCAGCAAAATAATATGAAATATTCGCTACATTCACATCCGCTCGCTTTGCAATGTCTCGCACCGACGTTCCATCATAACCTTTCGTATTAAACAACGATATTGCCGCATCAATTACTTTTTGTTTCGTCTGCTTCATGCGCTCACTTCCTCTCAATGAACAGCTATAGTTTAAATTTCTTGACTTTTAAGACAAATTCCTTTAATTTTCTATCGACAAAGTCATGTGAAATACATCGTATTTTGCTAATATTTTACACATCTCGATAAAAAAGGAGCTGTTTCCATGTTTACTAAAGAAAGTTATGCAGGATCTCGCGTGCAGCAATATGAGACAGTAATTAAACAACTGGATGCGTTATTAACTGGCGAATCAAACGTAGTCGCAAACTTATCAAATGCGTCCGCATTATTAAACCAATTTTTAGATCGCGTTAATTGGGTTGGCTTTTATGTAACAGAAGGAAATCAGCTTGTCCTTGGACCGTTCCAAGGAATGCCTGCTTGCGTACGCATTCCATTTGGACGAGGCGTTTGCGGCGTAGCAGCTGAAACGAAAACAACTCAGCTTGTAGCGGACGTTCACCAATTCCCAGGTCACATCGCTTGCGATAGTGCTTCTAATTCGGAAATCGTTGTACCGATTGTGAAAGAAGGAGCTGTCATTGGTGTACTTGACATTGATAGTCCTGAAAAAAATCGTTTTGATGAAGTAGATCAGCGCTATTTAGAAAAGTTTGTGGAGACACTCCTAAAACATATGTAAAAAGAAAAGAGCGAGTTATCGACTTAGTACGTCCTGTACAAAACCGATAGCTCACTCTTTTTTTATTGATTAACAGTAGATATTTTCTTTAATGCCTGCTCTAAATCAGAAACGATATCCTCCCACGATTCTAGACCGACCGATAAGCGTATTAAATTATCGAAAATGCCCATTTCTTTTCTTAGTTCAGCCGGAATCGCAGCGTGCGTCATCGTTGCTGGATGCTGAATTAACGTTTCTGTATCTCCTAAACTCACCGCAATTGTAATAAAGTGAAGATCATTAATAAACGCTTGCGTCTCTTCTTTTCCGCCTTTTACTGAAAAAGAAATAACACCGCCCCCGCGTTTCATTTGACGAGATGCTAACTCCCCTTCTGGATACCAAACCCCTTCTACCGCATCATGTTTTCTTAGGAACGATACAATTTTTTCTGCATTATCACAATGACGATCCATTCTTACTGCTAACGTCTTTAACCCACGTAATAATAACCACGCATCAAACGGCGCCATAATACCGCCGATATCCTTTCGCATCGGGCGAATCTTTTCAGCTAATGCTTTCGTTTTACAAATTGTTACGCCCGCTACAACGTCACCATGGCCTCCAATATATTTTGTCGCACTATGCACAACAGCGTCACAGCCAAGCTCAAGCGGTCTTTGTAAATAAGGTGAACAAAATGTATTATCAACAATAACAAGTAAGCCTTTTCGCTTCGCAACCCGAATCACTTGTTTTAAATCAATTAATTTCATTGTCGGATTAATTGGTGTTTCAACGAAAATAAGCTTTGTATTTGGGCGAATTTTATTTTCAATATCAGCCTCTGTCTCCATATCACAAAACGAATGCGTAATCATAAATTTTTCTTCTAACACTTCTAAAAAACCGTACGTGCATCCGTATAATCCATTTGAACAAATAATATGATCTCCAGCCTTTAAAAAACCGATTAAAGTCGCTGAAATAGCTGCCATACCAGATCCGAAGGCAAGTGCCTCTTCTCCTCCTTCTAACACCGCCATACGTTCTTCAAATAATTTCACAGTTGGATTTCCAAGCCGTGAGTAAATATAAGATGGATCCACTCCTGCGAAACTCGCCTCTCCTTGCTGCGCAGTCTCAAATGTAAACGTAGAGGTTTGAAATAAAGGTGGTGTTAAACTTCCTTTATGTTCCTCAGGTGTATAACCGTGATGAATTAACGCTGTCTCCATATGCTTCTTTTTCATAAAAACATCCCCTTTATGTTTTTATTACCGCATATTCACCAGTAAAAAACTGATGAACGTTTTTACTACATTTTATGTAAGCGTTTTATTTGTGTTTCTATCTCTTCTTTTATATTGTTTTAAATTCCTTCTTATATTAATTTCCAAAATTTATATGCATAAAACAAAAACGTACTCGCTTGACGAAACTCTGGGTAAAAGATATAATAGCGTTTGTGTAAAATAAAAAGGCAGCCTTGTAATGTGAGTTTATCGTTTGTATTTTGTTCCTCTACGGAGGTGTATCTCGTAACTCCCTGCTGCTGGAGCGAAGGTACATGAAAACAAAATGCCCGTAAATATCGATTACGTCTGTTTTTATTTTACGTAAATAAAAACATTTTTAAAGGAGGAGTCAACTATGGCTCGTTATACAGGTCCAGCTTGGAAACTGTCTCGTCGTCTTGGAATCTCTCTAAGCGGCACAGGAAAAGAATTAGAAAAACGCCCTTACGCACCAGGTCCTCACGGTCCTAACCAACGTAAGAAACTTTCAGAATACGGTTTACAATTACAAGAGAAACAAAAACTTCGTCACATGTACGGCATGACTGAGCGTCAATTCCGTCGCACATTTGACCAAGCAGGTAAAATGCCTGGTAAGCACGGCGAAAACTTCATGATCCTTCTTGAAGCTCGTCTTGACAACTTAGTTTACCGTATGGGCTTAGCTCGCACTCGTCGTGCAGCTCGCCAATTAGTAAACCACGGTCACATCATGGTTGATGGCGCTCGCGTAGATATCCCATCTTACCGTGTAAAACCTAACCAAACTATCAGCGTTCGCGAAAAATCTAACAGCCTTGTTGTTGTTAAAGAAGCGATCGAAGTTAACAACTTCGTACCAGAATACTTAACTTTCGATGCTGACAAATTAGAAGCTACTTACACTCGTCACGCTGAGCGTGCTGAGTTACCAGCTGAAATCAACGAAGCATTAATCGTAGAGTTCTACTCTCGTTAATCTCGGTACTCTGAAAAGAGTAGTATTAAAAGCCTTAGGAACCTTGTTTATCAAGGGGCCTGGGCTTTTTTTATTGAATATAACCCGATTATATGTATAGAAACAGACCAATGTAACAAAATAAAAAAGAACTGCAAGTCTATAGTTAATAAAACTTAACCCTCTCTCTAGAATTTCATTCGTTTTTTATCCACATTAATAAAAACCTCTCCCTTCTTCTAACACTTAAAAACACTACATTCTATCCCATAACTCATTTTTCTTTGCTGTACTCTCCTTTTGTTAACATTATTTTTACAACGTATTTATTTGCACATAATCTATATCTTCCCTTTTCTATTTACATTCAACCTTAAAAACCTCTTCATCACTCGAGCATCCGAATGAGATTAAAAAACTTAATAAACGAGTACCTCTTTAATCGTTAAATCATTAGAATATTCCGTTTACAACCCCTCCCTTAAATTGGTATTATTTTCTTGTAAGGGGAGGGAAAGTTCGTGTCTTTAAATATGCATCTCGGTGAAGTACAAGCTCAAACAGAAAGTATGAACTCTTTATGTATCGCTACTATTCAAGGTATGGAACAAATTATTCATTCTATTGACGCTTTTGCATTGGATACTGTTCTACAAGGACAAACATATAGCAGTGCAAAAGCATATTTCTTACAAACCTTTCGTCCGTTAGCACAAAGAAGCATTTACTTATGCGAAGAATTAATCCTTCAAAATGATGCTTTTCCAAGAGGCTTTCAATCACAGGTAGCTTCTACAGATGTTATCGAACAGGAGATATTAGAACAAATTCGAGAAATCGATCGAATGATAGCAAGTACGGAAACAATCGATCAAGCTATGCCAATCTCAGGTCTGGACGCTATGGCAAATCTTTTTGCAGTCATGAGAGGTAAAACTGAAAGAAAAGTTAGAACACCTATATGAATTTAATCAAACATCTAGTGATAACTATAGTACAGCACTTTAACTAGCTGCGAGTATCGCACAAGGTCTTGCGGAAATACAAAGAGTAAGTGAAGCAGAATAATAAATACTAAAGGGGTATGAAAAAATGAAACGTAAACTATTAACTTTAGCGATTCCAATGTTGTTAATAACAGGGGTAGGTTGTGAGTCAAACGATAAAAAGAAAGACAAAGTAATGGAAGCTTCTGTTAAAGAAAACAAGAAAGAAGACTATAGTAAGAATGCAACATACTTACTTAAAGATTACACTGAACAAACGGAAGAAATAAAAGACCTTATAGATAGCAGAAAATCTAATAAGAAGAAGGCTGAAAAATTAAAAGAGTTATCGAAACCTTATTTCGAATTAATTGATAAGATTGATAAATTAGATTATAAGTTAGCTGAAGACAATAAAGCACCGATAAACATAAGTAAAGCAATGTTATTCTCGAAATCAGGGGTAGAAAACATACAGGCAGGTTTAGAAAAGGATGATAAAGATACAATTGAATTCGCTAAACAGGATTTAGACGAAGCTTCTGAGTTAGTAGACAAAGCAACAAAAGAACTAAGTAAAAAGAAATAACACAAAGGGGTATATGTGTCAATGAAACGTAAACTATTAGCCTTAGCTATTCCTGTTATGTTGTTAGCAGGTTGTACAACATAGACATATGGACTTACACAGTCAGAGTTACGAAAAGTGGACAAAGAATATTAATCAAATAAACTAACAATATATTAGAAGGTCTTTTCATGAGTTGTGGCTTTTATTATGTAATACTTACAGAGTTTCGTAGACATTTCACCACCCTTTCATTTTTTTAAAAATAGTGCAACTATTGATGTGCCCCTACGCTACCTATCCTCCCCAGAGGACAAATTTTATTTTTTGACAGGGGGACTTAAAAGATTAAATCAAAAAAACAGCCTTCTCAAGTCAATACTTGAAACGGCTGTTTTTAATAAAGGAAAATATTAATATCATGATAAACCTTTCTTTGATTTTATACACTAAATTATCTAAACGTTCCCTTTAGGAGTCACTACTTGTTTTATGACTAAATAGATTATCATAACCTATCGGGGTAAACTGTTCATCTATCCCTAACTTTTGGATAGTAATTATAGAATCCATGCAATCTGAAAGTAACAATCTTTGAGATGCCTCACTATGTTCCATACAAATCCTCCTGTTTATAACGGTTTATTTTTATCAATTTATCAGTTCACATTAATTATATTTTTTTCTTCTACAAACCCTCTATTAAATAGCTCACTTACTAAATTTGAATCCTATGCATACAAAAAAGCTACCGAAGAAACCAAAACAGTTACTTCGAGTAGCTTTTATTTATATATATATTAAAGTTATTTATTTTCCTCTTTTTGAACATATACATAAGCATCTTTCTGCTCTTTATGTATATCAACCTTCGAATTCTCTGCAAGTTGACCCGCGTTTAGCAAAGAAAAAATAATCAACGCTTCTAGTGACATTTCGTTTTACCACTCCTTTCTAATTGTTATACGTTTATCATACCGCTTACATGTGATTTCCGTATGAACTCGAAAAGGAGATTAAAACAAAAAAGCTTTGAGGAAATTCCTCAAAGCTTTTTATTTATTAGTAACGAATTAAGAAATATTTCTTCTTACCGCGGCGAATGATTGTGAATTTACCTTCGATGCGGTCGTTTTCTGTTACAACGTAGTCTAATGCTTGTGTACGCTCACCGTTCACGTAGATTGCGCCGTTCGTTACATCTTCACGTGCTTGACGTTTTGATGGAGAGATTTTGCTTTCGACAAGTAAGTCGATTAATACTGTATCTTCTGCAGTACGTTCTACAGATGGTACGTCTTTGAATCCTTGCTCGATTTCACTTGCAGTTAGTTCTGCTACAGAACCGCTGAATAGTGCAGCTGAAATTTTAATCGCTTGCTCTAATGCTTCTTCGCCGTGAACAAGTTTTGTCATTTCTGCACCTAATGCTTTTTGTGCTGCACGTTTTTCTGGCGCTTCAGCTACTTGCTTTTCAAGCTCAAGAATTTCTTCATGAGATAAGAATGTGAAGTATTTTAAGTATTTAACAACGTCGCGGTCATCTGTGTTAATCCAGAATTGGTAGAACTCGTAAGGAGTTGTTTTCTCTGGGTCTAACCAAATTGCGCCGCCTTCTGTTTTACCAAACTTCGTACCGTCAGATTTTGTAACAAGTGGAATTGTTAAACCGAATGCTTTCGCATCTTCCTCTGATTTACGAATTAATTCAAGACCAGCTGTAATGTTACCCCATTGGTCACTACCACCGATTTGCAGACGGCAATTATGGTGTTGGTATAAGTTTAAGAAGTCGTATGATTGTAAAATCATGTAACTGAACTCAGTGAATGAAATACCAGTTTCTAAACGAGATGCTACTGTATCTTTTGCTAACATATAGTTTAAACCGAAGTTTTTACCGATATCGCGTAAGAATGAAATTACATCTAAGTTACCAAGCCAGTCATAGTTGTTAGCCATCGTTGCTGGGTTGTCCACGTTTTCGAACTCTAAGAAGTTTGAAAGTTGGTTTTTAATGCTTTCTGTGTAGTAAGCAACTGTATCTTTCGTATTTAATGTACGCTCTGCTTTTTTACCACTTGGGTCGCCGATCATACCAGTACCACCGCCAACAAGTGCGATTGGTTGGTGACCAGCTAATTGGAAACGACGTAACATTAATACTGGTAACATATGACCGATGTGTAAGCTATCTGCTGTCGGATCGAAACCACAGTATAATTTAACGCTTTCTTTTTCTAATAATTGCTCAAGGCCCTCAGCATCTGTTTGCTGATTAATTAGACCGCGAAATTCAAGATCTTGTAAAATACCCATATCCTACATACTCTCCTTTAAGTTCATTACTGGCGTGAAGGTTGAAAACATAAAAAAATCGCCCCTTCAAATAAGGGACGATTTTGATTATCGCGTTACCACCCTAGTTGCAGGCAAAAAAGCCTACCACCTTATTTACATAACGGCTTAGCACCGTCTTTTCCCTTTTGAATACAATTCAATCGAAAAAAGATGCTCTAGGGGCGTAATTCGCGATCATCTATGTGCTGATTTTCACCGGCCATCAGCTCTCTAAAACAGGGAAATGATCACTACTTCTCCCTTTCCACGCTCAATTATTCATATACTTTTCTTTATACCATCATTTATATAGGCGTGTCAAATAGAGGTCCGGTTTCTCTTCTTGTCAATCCTTTACAACGCCATAAAGAGTATCGTAATAAGAGAAAGAATTGGAACCCCAACTAATAACGATACATGAAACACAACCGATAAATCATTCCCAATGGTCGCCTCTACAGGATCTTTCGCTGGAGAACCAAGAAATCCGATTAATCGATCGAAGCGACTTACCGTTTTTGGAAAGTCCGGTACTTCTACATGGTCACTATCTAAATGCTGTTTTAATTTATATTCACTCTTAAAGGGATTTTCGCTCAATTTCGTCCACCTCCAGCAATTGTTTCAATTTCTTTATTCCGTTATGAAGTCTCGATTTCACTGTTCCAATCGGAATGTTTAATATTTCTGCAATTTCTTTTTGCTGCATGTCATGATAATAAGAAAGGATTAGGACCGCTCTTTGCTCTTCTGGAACTTTCAAAATTGCTTCTCTTACTGTAAGCCGATCTTCGTGAGAAAATTCTTTTTCCGGAATCGGCACTAAAAATGGCAAAAGCGTACGCCACTTTTTTCTCCTATTTAACTTATTAATCATAAGACGATAACCAATTTGAAATAAATACGTTTTTATTTTACCTTTTTCAAGTTCATACATATGTTTCTTACGCTCTAGCGTCAAAAACGTATCTTGCACAAGATCGATACTTAATTGTTCATCTCGGTTAAATCGATATAAAAATGTGTATAGCGCTGGTTTGATTAAAACATATAGTCTTTCTCCCGCTTGTTTATCTCCACTTTGATACGCAAGCATGAGCTCCTCCTCAATCCCAATCTGCGCCATGATTTTTGATCTCCTTTATTCCTTTTAACGTTAATGAAATACGGGAAATTAAATATGCAATCGCAATAAAAATCCACAATTGTGATTGATTTGTAAAAAATTGCACATATGGGTTTTGAATCGTAAATCCCATTGCAACTAAAGTATTTAACGCTTGCACACATATGCATGCATACAATGCCAGACAAACAGAAATCGTATCAAATACATTCCAGCGAAAATAAACTTTTGTTTTTGTAAAATCGATTTTATTCCCTTTTTTTCGTACTATATGTTTTCTATCAAATGGAATAATGATTGAAAACATAACACCCATTATAACTCCAGCTGTAAGCATTGATACTCTATATCCAATTGGTATCGGTAAGAAAAGACCACAAGAAAATACAACTATAATCCCAATTAAAGCAAAAGTAAGAAGTAATTTATTAGACATATAAAAGCCTCCCTCATCTATTCTTTCATAAATGTATACAGACGAGGAAGGCACTTCGTTCAAATATTATTTTAGTTTTTTTATAATCTTTGCAGGATTCCCGCCAACTACTACATTATTAGGCACATCTTTCGTTACGACAGCACCAGATGCGATCACCGCATTGTCTCCAATTGTTACACCTGGATTAATAATTGCTCTTCCGCCAATCCATACGTTATCGCCAATTGTAACTGGTTTTCCGTATTCTGATCCGCTTATACGCTCTACCGGATCAAGCGGGTGCGTTGCTGTATAAATGTGAACACCTGGAGCTAACATACAGTTCACTCCGATTGTTACCGGGCATACGTCTAAAATCGTACAGTCAAAGTTCGCGTAAAAATTTTCACCGACATGAATGTTATAGCCGTAATCACATCTAAAAGAAGATTCAAGATGAATATTATCTCCTGTCGTTCCGAATAATTCTTTTATGATTTCGCTACGCTCTTTCAATTGCTCTTCTGGCGTATCATTTAATTTTCTCGTTAATATACGTGCTTGCTCTCTTTCTTGTACTAAAACTGGATCAGCCGGTATATACATTTCTCCTAGTATCATCTTTTCCTTTTCTGGTTTCATCATACTATCCCCTTTAACTTATATATACAAGTTCATGATATCATAAAAAAAAAAGGCCTGAACATTTTTCGTTCAGACCTTCCTCTCTTAATCTTCCATCGTTGATAAGTCACCTGTTGGTAAATTCAGCTCCCACGCTTTTAATACGCGGCGCATAATTTTACCACTTCTCGTTTTCGGTAATTTATCTCTAAATTCAATTTGTCGTGGCGCTGCATGAGCTGCTAGGCCTTTCTTTACAAATTGACGAATTTCTTCTTTTAATTCATCAGATGGTTCGTATCCTGCTCGAAGTGCGATAAATGCTTTAATAATTTCGCCGCGCACCGGATCAGGAATACCAATTACACCAGCTTCTGCAACAGCAGCATGCTCGATTAATTTACTTTCTACTTCAAACGGACCAACGCGCTCACCTGACGTCATAATTACATCGTCAATACGTCCTTGAAACCAGAAGTATCCATCTTCATCCATATAGGCAGAGTCGCCTGATACGTACCAATCTCCCGGCATGAAATAAGATTCATACTTTTGCTGGTTATTCCAGATCCCGCGCATCATAGATGGCCAACCTTTCGCAATCGCTAAGTTACCCATTGTGTAAGGAGGCACTTCATTTCCTTCATTATCAACAATCGCTGCTTTCACACCTGGAATTGGTTTACCCATTGAACCTGGACGGATTTCCATACAAGGGTAGTTACAAATAACTTGTCCACCTGTTTCTGTCATCCACCACGTATCATGAATACGAAGTCCAAATGCATTCATACCCCAGCGAATTACTTCTGGATTTAACGGCTCACCAACGCTTAATACGTGACGAACTTGTGATAAGTCATATTTTTTAATTGCGTCTTGTCCAGCTCCCATTAACATACGGAATGCTGTTGGTGCGCTGTACCAAACCGTCACACCGTAATCTTGCAGTGCTTCATACCACGCTTCTGGACTAAATCGTCCACCTAAAATAACATTTGATGCTCCGACTAACCACGGTGCGAAAATGCCGTAAGCTGTTCCCGTTACCCAGCCCGGGTCAGCTGTGCACCAATATACGTCATCTTCTTTTAAATCTAATACCCATTTCGCCGTTTGATAGTGCTGAACCATTGCATTTTGCGCATGAAGCACACCCTTTGGCTTACCAGTAGAACCAGACGTATAGTGAAGAATTAAACCGTCTTCACGGCCTAACCATTCAATATGTAATTCTTTTGAAGCTTGTTCAAATAAAGGATTGAACGCTACCGTTTTACCGCCTTCTTCTACATTATCTCCAACAAGGAAAACTGTTTTTAAAGCTGGTAAATCATTTAATGGTACGCGCTCTAACAATTCAGGCGTTGTAATTAACACCTTTGCTTCGCTATCTTCTAAACGATCGCGAACTGCGCCTTCCATAAATGCTTCAAATAGCGGTCCAACAATTGCTCCTAATTTCACTGCACCTAAAAGTGCGAAATATAACTCTGGAGAACGTGGCATAAAAATAAAAACGCGATCGCCTTTTTCTACATCGCCATAGTTTTTCAGGACATTTCCTGCTTTATTAGAAAAATCCTTCATTTCCTTAAATGTATATTTCTCTTTTCGCGATCCATCTTGATAATAAAGGGCTACTTTATTCTTTCGATCGGATTTCGCATGCTTATCAATTGCCTCATACGCCATATTTACTCGGCCTGTTTCATTCCAAGTAAAATTTTTATTAACCTCTTCCCAGTTAAAATTCGCGTATGCCTCATCATAATTCGGCAAATTATTTTCTCCTTTAATGACAGGAAGCGTTTCTACTTTCATACTTTACATCCCCCTCCTATGTATTCTATTATCTATTATAATGATATTATTTAAAATTTTCAGTATATTTGTTGATTTTTAGACAAATTTTTAATGACAAAATTCGATTCACATCGCATATATTATAAAGTACGATATTAATAGATTCACAAACCCTCAAGGTGGTGAGCAATACATTGATTCATAAAAAAATATACAATGCTAGAAACTTAAAAACAGCGAAAGGCACTTTAATTATTGAAGGTCCTGTCTCTACACATAATCTTGAAATGTATGAATTTCATCCAGATTTAGTTGCATTTCGTCCTGCAGAACAGCAATATAAAGCAATTGTCGAAATTTCTAAATTACCAGAAGCTCGACTCATTATTGCTAGACATGACCAAATGATTGTTGGATATGTTACATATTTATATCCTGATCCACTTGAACGATGGTCAGAAGGAAAAATAGAAAACTTAATTGAGCTTGGGGCCATTGAAGTAGTCCCAGCCTTCCGCGGGAGTTCTGTCGGAAAGAACTTACTAGAGGTTTCTATGATGGACGATTATATGGAAGATTACATTATATTGACGACTGAATATTATTGGCACTGGGATTTGAAACAAACAGGATTAAATGTTTGGGAATACCGAAAAGTAATGGAGAAGATGATGAATGCCGGCGGGTTACAATGGATGGCTACAGACGATCCTGAAATTTGTTCACATCCTGCCAACTGTTTAATGGTCCGCATCGGTAAACGCGTTGATACGGATTCTATTCAAGCTTTTGACCGTCTACGTTTTCACAATCGTTTTATGTATTAATAAAGGGGGCAACTGGAATGATTGTAGAAGAAATTATGAATCAAAATGTAGTTACACTGCATCCAAACGATACAATCGAAACAGCAATCCGAACGATACGCACGAAAGGCATTCGGCACATTCCAATTGTCGATCAAAATAATCACGTCGTAGGCATTATTTCTGATCGGGATGTAAGAGATGCAAGTCCGTCTATTCTAGATGAACAAGTTTCACTCGATATGCTACAGCAACCGCTCGAACTTATTATGAAACATCCTGTAATGACTTGCCACCCTCTCGATTTCGTTGAGGAAATTGCTACTTTATTTTTTGAAAATAAAATCGGCTGCCTTCCTGTTACAAAGGCTGGTAAGTTAGTTGGTATCATCTCAGAATCTACAGTACTGCACACGTTAGTGAAATTAACAGGGGCACATCAACCGAGTTCACAAATTGAAATTCAAGTAAAAAACGAACCTGGTATTCTTGGAAAAGTCGTTGCTATTTTTAGTGATTTACAAATAAATATCGTGAGCGTTCTCGTCTATCCAGCAAAAGATGAGAATGATAAAGTACTTGTTTTCCGCATTCAAACGATGAATCCTCTAAAAGTGATTGATGCACTTGAAGCAGAAGGCTATCGCGTATTATGGCCGAACATCATGGGGATGCAAGCATGAGTAGCGCGTTTATTTATTCGGAT
Source organism: Bacillus sp. FSL K6-1218 (assembly GCF_038006445.1). Taxonomy (NCBI): domain Bacteria; kingdom Bacillati; phylum Bacillota; class Bacilli; order Caryophanales; family Bacillaceae; genus Bacillus; species Bacillus sp. FSL K6-1218. The sequence goes on from NZ_JBBOVE010000001.1 coordinate 4,682,343, forward strand.
GACTTTCGGGGCTATTCATTTAGCCCTGATCATCCTTTTAACCAACTGCGCGTCACACTTACGTATGATTTATTACAAAAGGGCGGTTTCATCTCTCCCTCTCAAATCATCTCACCACGGATGGCTACAGATGAAGAGATTGCCTACATTCATACAGAGGAGTACATAAATGCGGTAAAACGTGCTGGAGAAGGAAAGTTAGAAAAATCAATTGCGATGACATATGGACTCGGAACAGAAGATACACCGATGTTCCCAAATATGCACGAAGCAAGCGCATTGCTCGTTGGTGGTACGTTAACAGCTGTCGATGCTGTTCTTTCCGGAAAAGTAAAACACGCGCTTAACTTAGGAGGCGGCTTACATCATGGCTTCCGTGGCAAGGCATCTGGCTTTTGTATTTATAACGATAGCTCCATAGCAATGAAGTATATTCAGAAGAAATACGGTTTACGCGTCTTATATATTGATACAGATGCTCATCACGGTGATGGCGTACAGTGGTCGTTTTATGATGACCCTAACGTATGCACCATTTCACTGCATGAAACTGGTCGCTATTTATTCCCTGGAACTGGCGCTGTAAACGAACGTGGACAAGGTAATGGTTATAGTTATTCTTTTAACGTTCCACTCGATGCTTTTACAGAAGATGAATCGTTCTTAGAAGCATATCGAACTGTTGTAAAAGAAGTTGCAGCGTACTTTAAACCGGATATTATTTTAACGCAAAATGGTGCTGACGCACATTATTATGACCCACTTACACATCTTTGTGCGACAATGAATATTTACCGCGAAATACCGAAGCTCGCTCGTGAAATTGCTAATGAATATTGCGACGGTCGCTGGATCGCTGTCGGCGGCGGTGGCTATGATCACTGGCGCGTCGTTCCAAGAGCTTGGGCACTCATTTGGCTCGAAATGAACAACATCCAAAACATCTCAGGTTATCTCCCTCCAGAATGGATTGAAGCTTGGAAAGGACAAGCAGAAACAGAACTTCCCCTCACATGGGAAGATCCAGACAACATGTATAAACCTATCCCCCGTAAACCAGAAATTGAAGAAAAAAATGCATTAACTGTAGCGAAATCCCTTGAAATTATTCGGAATAATATGACAAAATCTTTATACTAAAGGAAAAGGAGGCTCGTTTTTGAATAGCCTCCTTTTATTTAAAGCTTACTATTATTGTCGTTTTCTGTCGGCAAGTCGATATATTTTAATAATCGCTGATATATTCCGAGTTACGCCGATATATTTTGATAATCGCTGATATATTCCGAGTTGCGCCGATATATTCTAATAATCGCTGATATATTTTCATTTTATAACAGTCTGGTCCAACTTTTATGAAAAAAGGACGTGATATTATGTGGACACAACAAATGATCCCCACAAAACGCGGCACATTTGAACTCTTTACAAAAGGAAATGGCGAACCGCTTTGTATTACACATCACTATTCACAATTTAATGAAACTGGTGATTACTTTGCAGATGTTTTCACTGCTACGCAGCGTGTATTTCTCATTAATTTACGAGATGCTGGTAGCTCTGTAACCGCCCAGTCAGAAAACGAATTAAGTATGATTGAAACGGTTCACGATTTAGAAGCAATACGGGAAGCTTTACAACTCCCAACATGGCATTTCGCTGGTCATTCGACAGGTGGTATGCTTGGACTTTTATATGCGATTACATATCCAAATTCCTTACAATCATTAGTCATCGTTGGAGCTGCAGCAAGTAACTATACCGAAATACCATTCTGCATTTATCACCCAGCACATCCACAGTTTCATTATATGCAAAAACTCATCGAAAACTTAAAAAGCCCTCACCTTACAAGTGAAGAACGGAAAGAACTATCTACTGAGAGAACAAAATTATCACTGCATAAACCAGAAAACTACAACTCTTATTTTTGTAAACCAATCCAAAAAACTATGTCCGCTAGCCGGATGAACGCTTTCGCCAATGAATATCCGTCATTTGATTTAAGAGAGTATTTACCTTCCATCCAAACAAAGACACTTATTATATGCGGAAGATATGATGTACAGTGTCCAATTCAATATTCTATCGAGATACATGATGGGATACGTAATTCTATCTTCATTCCATTCGAAAACAGCAACCATTATCCTTTTTTAGAAGAAACGACTCTGTTTACTTCTACTACTCAAACATTTTATAAATCATTGCAACAAGGAACTCTAAAATAGTATGTTAAGGTCGCAAGCTAATTTTCCAACAAAAAGCTCACAGCCTCTATAAGACTATGAGCTTTTTCAAAAGAAATATTTCACACTAGTAACAACCAAAAGAAGAACAGAAAAAATCACTAAACCTAAATCAATAAATACTGACTTTTTATCTCCTTCTTTTAAACTTATCATAAAACTAGAAATTATTTTAATTGCAAAAAAGACCATCATAAATAACCAACCGAAATGATCATTCGTAGAATCTTCATCATAAAACATTTGTATTGCACCAATAATTAATAAGATAAGTACCATATTAGTTCCAATCTTTAAAACCTTGTTTGATTTATTATCTTTTAATGTATCCCCCAAAATGTAGCACGCCCTCTCACACTCTCCTATGTTTTATCTCTCTTTACATTTTAACATAAATTTCCTATTCTCTCCTTTCGTTCAAATAACATATAAAAAACCTACCAATAACTCGGCAGGTTCCCTACACATTAAAACGATAACCAGCTCCCCACACTGTTTCAATATATTGCGGGTGGGCAGGGTCTCTTTCGATTTTTTCACGTAACTTTCTAACATGAACGACAACAGTGGCTAAATCACCAGCGGAATCTAATCCCCAAATGCGTTCAAATAACTGTTCTTTATTTAATACTTGGTTTGGATGTGTGACAAAGAATGTTAATAAATCAAATTCCTTCGTTGTAAATGCCACTTCTTCATTGTTTATAAAAACTTTCCTCGCTCGTTGATCGATAGAAATTCCGTGAATGTATAGCGTATCACGTTGCTTATTTACATTTCCTAATAATCTTTCATAACGAGCAATATGCGCTTTTACTCTTGCGACTAATTCGCTTGGACTAAACGGTTTCGTTATATAATCATCCGCTCCTAATCCGAGTCCGCGAATTTTATCTATATCTTCTTTTTTTGCTGAAACAAGTAGAATCGGAATATCTTTTACAGCACGTATTTGTTTACAAATTTCGAATCCGTTCATTTTCGGAAGCATAATATCTAAAATAATTAAATCATAGTCTTCTTGCAGAGCTGTTTGTAAACCTATTTCTCCTGAATGCTCTACATCAACTTGGAAATCATTAATTTCTAAATAATCTCGCTGTAATTCTGCAATACTTACTTCATCTTCTATTAATAAAATTCTTTTCAATTTACTCACCACATTCCTCTACTTTTTCCAATGAGAAGAAAATGCTTGTGCCTTTACCAAGCTCGCTTTCCGCCCAAATTTCCCCGCCATGTTCTTCAACAATTTGCTTCGCTATTGCTAAACCAAGTCCACTTCCACCTGTGCTAGAATTCCGCGATTGCTCTGCACGATAAAAACGTTCAAAGATATACGGCAATGTATCAGCTTCTATACCTGATCCGTTGTCCATCACTTTCACAATAATTTTATTATTATCACTCGATACTGTTACAGTAATTTTCTTCTCTTCTTTATCCATGTATTTCACACTATTATGAATTAAATTTGATATCACTCTATTTATCTTTTCACAATCGGCCGTTACATATAGTGTTGATGCATGTAATTGTAAGTTAACTTCTATACCTTCTTTACTTAAATCCATTTGCATCTCTTCTATTAATTCTTGCATAAACGTATTTAATTCAACTGTTTCAAACTGGAATGGAACTCGATTCAAATCGAGCTTCGAAAATAAAAATAGTTCATCAATGAGTGTGTCCATATGTTTTGCCTTCGTATGGATAGTTGTTAAATACTTATCCATTTTTTCTGGCGTATTTGCTACCCCGTCCTTTATTCCTTCTACATATCCTATAATTGATGTAATCGGTGTTTTTAAGTCATGAGAGATGTTTGAAATAAGCTCTTTTCGATTTTCTTCATACTGTGTTTGCATCTCTATCGATTCTTTTAATCTCTTCCTCATTTCCTCAAACCCTTGATTTAATTGCCCTATTTCGTCGTGTGATGTAATTGGTATTTGAAAATCTAAATTTCCTTCTTTAATTTTCTCCGTTGCGCCTTTCAATACAAAAATTGGTTTTATTACACTTCTTGAAACGAGGTAACTTAATAATCCAATGAGTAAAATGGCTAGTAGTAAAAGCGATACGAATAAGATTGGAAATAACTTTTGTGTAAGATCTACAAATGAACTTTGCTTTTTTAGTACAAATATACTCCCTTCTTCTTTCTCGGGAAAATAAAAATCAAATTTTACATATCGATAAAATGTATCGCCTAGTTCGGTTGTACCACGACTATTAATATTTGCCGCTTCAAATTTCGGAAGGGCTTCTGTTAAAGTCGAACTTTCAAATCCCTTATTAGCATAAGAAATGTTTTCTCCCTTTCTTACAATTATTTTCACACCTTCTTTTTCAATTGATGAAACGAACGATTCATCTAATAATTGAGATTGATGTTGCTTTGCCGCTAATTTTAATTCAAGATAGGCATTTTCTTCTTCTGGTGTAAGCGGCTTTTGAATGTAAGAACTTTTATAGAAATTTTTCACTGCTTCCAAATCACCTGTTATTGAAAAAACAATTAAAAATCCCGCGACTAATATGAGCGTAATAGAAACAAGAATGACAGCAATATAAGAAAATAAAAACCTTGTTTTAATAGACATAATTTACATCCTCACTTTATTCCGCATTAACAGGTAGTAAAACTGCCCGTTAATGCCCGATTGGTGTGAGCTAATAATCAGTGGGGATGCCCCCCACTGATTAAAGTTTCACTTTACCCATCCTTCATATTCATAAGCATAAAAATATATGTTCAAATACTCAAGCGATTTTATAGTAATTTTAGCGTCAGTTTATAAAAATTTAATGTTCCTATTTTACAGTTGAAATTAGGAGGTTGAAATTCCATGTTCAAAAAAACATTCAGTATGATATGTTGCGTAATTTTTTTACACGGATGCTCGCAAGAACAAGAAGTAAAAAAGGAGATGACAAACATGGAGACTGCACTACTAGCAGCTACTGAAAAAAATGAAACGAATACTGTTATATCTTTACTAAAACAAGGTGCAAATATAAATGCGACGGATAATCAAGGACGTACCTCTCTTATGATTGCTACATACAAAAATGATATAAAAACTGCAAAGGCACTTATCGAAGCTGGTGCTGACGTAAATATCCAAGATGACATGAAAAACAATCCCTTTCTATACGCCGGTGCGGAAGGTTACTTAGACATTTTAAAGCTAACAATTGATGCTGGTGCAGATCCTACGATTACAAATCGTTACGGCGGAACAGCTCTTATCCCAGCCTCAGAACATGGCTATATTGACGTTATAAAAGAAATCCTCACTCGAACAAATATTGATGTAAATCATGTAAATAACCTAGGATGGACAGCTTTAATGGAAGCCATCGTACTAAGTAACGGAAACGAAACACAGCAACAAGTCATTCGCCTTCTTATTGAGCACGGTGCAGATGTAAATATTCCAGATAATGATGGTGTTACCCCGTTAGAGCATGCTCGCGCTCATAATTTTGCAGAGATAGAGAAGATTTTGTTAGAAGGGAATAAGTAAAAAGCTTATCTTTGCCTTCCTCCCCCATCCTATGCTACATTTAAGCCGTTACATCAATATTAATAGGGTGGGAATACATATGAATAAACCTAAAATTGGGATGATTGGACTTGGTAGCATTGCGCAAAAGGCCTATCTTCCAACACTTACAAAAGAAACAGATTGGAACTTTGTCGGGGCGTTTACACCTAACGCAGAGAAAAGAAAACAAGTTTGCCAGCAATACCGAATTCAAGACTTTCATTCTATTGAAACGTTAGCTTCGGAATGTGATGCAATCTTCGTTCATAGTTCAACTGCATCGCATTATGAAATCGTTTCTGAGCTTTTGAAAAAAGGAATCGACGTTTATGTTGATAAGCCGTTAGCAGCTACTGTGGAACAAGCTGAGCAACTAGTCGAGTTGAGCGAGAAGTATAACCGAAAGTTAATGGTCGGATTTAATCGCAGATTCGTTCCTATGTATGTCGCTGCCAAAGAACAGGCTCATGATATTTCATGGATTCGAATTGAAAAGCATCGCACAAATAAAGTCGGGCCATATACGTACGACTTCACTATGTTAGATGATTATTTACACATTGTAGATACTGCTCGCTGGTTCGCTAATGATGACCTTAACGTCGTTCACAATATGATGCAAATCAATGAAAAGAATGAACTTCTTTACGGACATCATACATATACAACTCCAAGTGGACTGTTACTTTCTACTGCAATGCATCGCCATGCCGGTACAAATTTAGAACAAATTGAACTTGTAACGCCAGGGAAAATCATTCGCGTAAAAAATATGAATACATTTGAAATTGAACAGGAAAACTCAGTTTCACAAAGCGGTTCTCCATCATGGGATACGACGTTAAAACAACGTGGTTTTGAAGATGCTGTTCATCATTTTATTGAATGTGTACACGGAGATACAAAGCCTGTTGTAGATGGATTAGAAGGATTAAAAACGCAGCAAATGCTACAATCTTTACTAGATGATGTAAACAAAAATTAAAACGGATACATTTTTCAGAATTTACTTTCATTCCCATTTCCCCTTTATTTCTCTCGTAAATTTCTATAGAATATGTTGATAGGAATTATAAATTTCATAATGAATCGTGGAAAGGATGGGATTGACACATGTGGAACGAGTTTAAAAAGTTCGCTTTCAAAGGGAATGTCGTTGATTTAGCTGTCGGGGTTGTAATCGGTGCTGCATTCGGTAAAATCGTTAGTTCTTTAGTAAAAGACATTATTACACCATTACTTGGTATGGTATTAGGTGGCGTTAACTTTACAGATTTGCACTTTGGATACGGTAAATCAGCTGTTATGTATGGTAACTTCATCCAAACAATTTTTGATTTCTTAATTATCGCAGCTTCTATCTTTATGTTTGTTAAAGTTTTCAACAAACTAACATCTAAAAAAGAAGACGAAAAAGAGGAAGAAATTCCAGAACCAACAAAAGAAGAAGTTCTTCTTGGCGAAATTCGCGACTTATTAAAACAACAAAATTCTTCTAAAGATAGAGCATAATTGAACGGATAAAAAGGCATGTCCCTCGGGACATGCCTTTTCTATATGCTATAACGTTTCCGAATTCATATGAATAAATAAAATAATACCAGCAACCATAAGTACCATAATGCTACCTGCAAATAGTGTAATACCAATAAACATTAAACTTGTGCTCATATCTACTGATACACTTTCAATAAAAATAGAAATTACATACGTGATAAGGGCAATTCCTGCAAGAATACTTCCTGGAACAAATCGCTTTAAACCATTTTGTTTTAACGTCATATATGCAAAAATAGCAGTCATACAAAGCGTAATTATCCAAAGAACGATCATCTCTTTTCCCCCCTCACAAGCCTTTTCTTTCTATTATACATGACATTGCCCTATAATAGTTAAATTTGCACTTATGTGACATATAACACGGAATAATAAAATCTATAGAGAAGTCTTTTAATAAATAAATTCTAATATAATATTATAAAGTTTTTAAACAAGTAGAGCGATTCGATTATATTACAGTTGACTTAGACAAAGATGCAAGTATTATTGCCAACAACGTGAAACAATATGATCCTTCTAGATTAGAACAGTTAATACAAAGTTTTAAACGCAATGCATAAACATGCCTTGAACATGATTTACGAAACCAAGAAGAATTTTTTTCATTTAAAAAAAGAATCAATTCATATAAAAAAATGGATATTTTTCATATAAATTGATATAATTACCATATATAAATATTCTTTGTAAGGGAGTGTTCATAATGATTTGGATTTCACTAATCGTATTAGCTTATTTCATCATTCTCGTCCCAATACAATACAACTACATTAAAATGCTCAAAGAAAAACAGAAAAAAATGAGTGTCTCACAAAACGAACTATATGACAACATGTCTTATGAAGAATCCCAAGTACATTACCATTATCAAAGTAACGTATTTACAATACCTGCTTCGCTTATCGCAAGTATTATTTATAAAGTGAAACATGCAGCATAATATGTACGCTGTAAAATTATTGTTTGAGTCTGTTCATTCTGGTGAGCCTCATCCTACGAAAATGGATGAGCATTATGAAGAGAATCACGATATACTTTTTGAAGAAAGTATTATTCTTGTTAAAGCAAACAGTTTAGAAGAAGCTCATGAACTAGGTGAAAAGATAGCTATACAATCGGAGCACACATACGATAATATGTATGATGAGCAAATCACATGGACGTTCCGAAAAGTGTTACATGTGTTTGAATTAGACGATACGCCATTTGAAACTGGAAAAGAATTGTACGCAAGATTTTTACACGTTAAGAAAAATGAAACTGTAGATACAGTAATTGAAAAATATTATCCTGAATACAAATAAAAGCTCACAGCAATCGCTGTGAGCTTTTTTATACTTACTTCGTTGAATCTCTAAATTGGATACGGTGAGGTAAGATAACAGTGTGATCTTCCACTTTTTCTTTGTTCATATACTTTGTTAATAGACGCATTGCTACTGCACCGATATCATACATTGGTTGTACAACTGTTGAAAGCTGCGGACGAACCATTAATGCAAGGCGTGTATTATCGAAACCAAGTACTTCTACATCAGTTGGTACGTTTAATCCAGCGTCTTGTGCTGCATGGATTACACCTAGTGCCATTTCATCAGAAGACACGAAGATTGCTGTTGGCTTTTCATCATTGCTCCAAAGCTTTTCGAATGCTTCGATACCTGAGTCATATGTGTAATCTCCATCGATTACAAGATTTTCATCATATGAAATACCTTCTTCTTCTAAAGCTTTTTTATAACCTTGTAACTTCTTCGCGCTTCCCGCTTTATCAATGAATGGACCAGAGACGAAACCGATACGTTTATGTCCTTGCTCGATAAAGTGCTTCATTGCATCGTAAGCTGCTTGTGTATAATCAATATTTACTGATGGCGTTTCATTTTGCTCATCAAATGACGCTGCTAATACAATTGGTACTGGAGATTTTTTAAATTCTTCAATGTGAAGGTCTGTAATATCTTCACCCATGAAAACAATTCCGTCCACTTGTTTTCCAAGCATCGTATTTAATAGATGGAACTCTTTCTCTTTGTTTTGATCAGAGTTACTTAAAATGATGTTATATTTGTACATTGTTGCGATATCTTCAATTCCACGTGCAAGTTCTGCATAAAACGTATTTGAGATATCAGGAATAATAACACCTACTGTAGTTGTCTTCTTACTTGCTAGTCCACGTGCTACCGCATTTGGGCGGTATCCTAAACGATCAATTGCTTCTAATACTTTCTTTCTTGTTGTAGGCTTTACATTTGGGTTACCGTTCACAACGCGTGATACGGTAGCCATTGAAACGTTCGCTTCGCGCGCTACATCATAGATTGTTACGTTCATCTCATCGCACACTCCTTCTATTTTTGTTATCTATTTTTATGTATCGGTTACTTGAATGAAAAAAAGACATCAACTCTATTTGCAGATGCCACCAATCGTCCCGAGTTCTTCCTTTTACTAATGATACGATATAAACGCAGGCTCATACAATATTTTCCCGCAAAAGTTTCGAAAAAATTCGCTTCTTTTCTCGTATTTTCGTATTTTTTATGAAAAAAGGGCATTTTTTGTAAAAAAATAGATATTTCCTAAGTAGAAATCTTATTTTAAGCAGTACGATAGTAAATGAAATTTATATCGGCGACTTTTCGAATATATGAACCGTAACTCGAAATATATCGGCGATTTTCCAAATATATCGACCACAACTCTAATTATATCAGCGATTTTTTTAATATACCAACTTCCCAACAAAAATCGACAATGACAGTCGCTATACAATAAGAGAAGGCTGTCCCAAAATGCCTTTTTGGAACAGCTCATTAAAAGTTCTTATAATTTACTTCCAAATGATTTTAATTCATTCATAAAATCATTGAACTGCGGTATATTCATTTGCTGCGCCGCATCTGATAAAGCTACAGCCGGATCTGAATCTACTTCAGCCATAATTGCGTCTGCACCAATTGCCATCGCTGCTTTTGCAGTTGGTAAGAGAAGGTCACGTCTCCCTGTAGAATGCGTTACATCAACAACGACAGGTAAATGTGCCTCTTTCTTTAAAATCGGTACAGCGGAAATATCAAGCGTATTACGCGTTGCTCTTTCATTGCTTCAGCAACTTGACGTACTTGTTCATAACTTTCCACTGCACACGGTCCCATAATAAAATGCTGATTTCCGTCACCAATTTTTTCACTATTAATTTCAACAATCGTATCTTCTGTTTTTTTCTTACGAGAAACAAGTATTGCTTTACGATGATCCTCTTCTTGTAACTCTAAACCAACTTGAAAAATTTGTTTGAAAATATGTTGTAAAGTCGAAGTTTCAAATGGACCATTATTATTCTCTGCAATTAAATCCAGCATATTTCTTTCACGTACAGGATCAAAACGTTTCACACCTTATACTTCTTTTAAATTACCAACTTCTTGTACGAGACGACCTCTTTCGTTTAGTAACTCTAATATTTGTAAATTAAGTTGATCAATTTCAGAACGTAAACGACCTAATTGTTGTGATGCCATAAGAAAGCCACCTCTTTCAAATTCCTATATATTACTTTTTTAAGATAACTTATTATAGTTGATACATATACGATTGTCACACGATATACAGCAATGAATTACCATCAAAAAACATTTTATATTTTCATTTAAAATAAAAAAAGACAGTTTACATACTGTCTTTTTTACAAGAAGGAAACAAACGGTTTATCACTGTTTTTCTCTTTTATAATAACGGCCTCAATTTTACTCTCGGACTTGATCTGTAATTGTACTTTCGCATCTTTAGGCAATTTGTCTAACATACCTTGAGCAGCCAATTGGGTAAGAGCCATTAATTCTGTTTTACCGTTATATTTAATAACAATATTCATATTTAATGTATCCATTTGATCTTTCTTATAAGAAACTTTTGCGTTGACTGGAATAAAATCTCCATTAGAAAAACCTTTTATTTCCTTAGCAAAGTTATTTATTTTTGTATTATCTTCTCCATGTGCTTGTGTAAATTCATCAGAAGGATATGAATACGACTTTTCATCAATTGTACTCCAATTTCCAAGGTTCGTATCATTCTTTTGAACAGTAGCACTAGCAATATACGTACCATTTTTTAAAGAACTTGTACTTTCTTGCTTAAAGATAGCAAACGTAATTGGAGATTTGTTATATTTATCATTTTTGTTAATAGCTTCAATAAGTTGTTTAGCAACTTCAGACCCTTTAGACATAGCTTCTTCATTCGATACACTTGAAGACATAGCTAAGCCAATCATAACACCAGATAAACTTAATTCATTTGAATTCTGTTTTCCGAAATAGTCTTGTTCTATAATATTCGTCAAAACTGGCGCTTCTACTTTCGCAACTAGTTCATCAACTAGTTTCTCTGGAATATACTGATTTAATTGCAGTACGTGACTCTCTGTATCAAATTGCTGCGTTGCAATATTTATTAAACCATTTTCATACTCTGCTAAATCCAATTTAGAATTTGTTTTTATATTAGCTGTATTAATAACCTTTTGTTCTTTTAAAGGAATAACAGTTCTATAATAATCTTTAGAAACAGCAGTTCTCGGAATCATACTTTTTTCTTTTGTATCTTTTTGTATAACTTCATCCTTCTTACTAATCGTATTACTATTGTTACTACAAGCTCCCAGTAATAAACTTACGACTGCGAAGGATAATGCCATTTTCTTCATTACTTAAAACCTACTTTCAACAATCTAGTTATTTAGTTTGAACTATTAATAGTGTACCACTAAATATATTTCAACAAAAACAAAAAAAAAGAAGCAAGCACCTTTAGCTTGCTTCTTTTTACTTTATATTCTCTTCTAAAGCATCTTTTTTAATATTCCAATGAGATGTATTCCATACTACCATCCCATCTTTTATGTATAACACTTGCGGTGATTCATGTCTAATACTGTATTGTTCTGCAACACGATTTGACACATCTCTCGCATCTTGTACGTATAAGTAATACGCTGGCACTTCTCTTTCTTCACTGCAATACGCTTGAAATTCTGTGTATGCACCGTGACTAATCGGGCATGTCGTACTATGTTTAAAAAGAACATACGGCTCATTCTTTTCTACTAAGACTTCAAGCTCTTCAATTGTTTCAAGCTTTGTCATATTCATCACGATTCACCTCTCATACGAAATCTAGAGCGCTTCTCTTTCTTTTCAGCGTTTTTCTCAATTCTTTCTAATTTACGCTCTTCTTTTTCAACCTTCTTCTCTTGTCTCGACGCACGGTAATGATTGTATACTTCAATCGCCGCACTGCTCCACTGTACAACTTGCGCTACTTTATCAGCGTTATTTTCAATTTCGTCCGTTACAGAGTCTGATACATTACGAAGCTTCGTATTTAAAGATTGGATTGTCGTTCCAATCCCATCTACACCCGCTACCACTTTATTTAATGACTGTGACTTCTGTTGAATATCATCAGCTAACGCATTCGTTTTATGTAATAATTGCTCTGTCTCTACGCTAATTCCTTGCATTTGTTTTTCTAAACCTTCTAACGTGCTTGCAACGTTTTCTAACGTCTTCTGAACCGATAACAACGTTCTGCATACATACACAACTAATACTGCGAAAGCAACCGCGATAATAGCCGCACTTACATATAAAAGAACTTGCATTTCATCACTTCCTTTATCTTTTTCATACTTTCTCCTATTATACAATCATTTTCCGTTTCATTCTAATCCCTATCTCATCATTAGAATTTTCATACTTATTCGTTAACTGTAACATAAATCATTCAACAAATTCCACTAAGTAGGTTACAATAGGAGAGGATACATAATTAGTAGGGAGGCTTTACATATGAAAGATCCACGTATTGAAAAGTTAGCATACAATTTAATTAACTACTCTATCCGCTTACAAAAAGGTGAAAAAGTATTAATTGAAAACTTTGGCTTACAAAAAGAACTTGTAACTGCACTTGTAAAAGAAGCATATGCAGCTGGTGGTTTTCCATTCGTCTCTTTAAAAGATCATCAAGTAGATCGCTCTTTATTAATGGGTGCTACTGAAGAACATTTCGAACAAATCGCTGCATATGAAGCAAGCGTAATGAAAGACATGGACGCTTATATCGGTCTTCGCTCTGGCGATAATATTAATGAACAAGCTGACGTTCCAAGTGAGCGCATGAAAGTTCATGGCCAAACAGTTGGTAAAAAAGTTCATAGAGACATTCGCGTTCCAAAAACACGTTGGGTTGTTCTTCGCTACCCAAATGCTTCTATGGCACAGCTTGCTAAAATGAGTACAGAAGCTTTCGAAGACTTCTACTTCGAAGTATGTAACTTAGACTACGGTAAAATGGATAAGGCGATGGATAGCCTTGTTACATTAATGAATAAAACAGATAAAGTTCGTTTAACTGGTCCTGGAACTGACTTAACATTCTCTATTAAAGACATTCCAGCAATTAAATGCTCAGGTCATTTAAACATTCCAGACGGTGAAGTATACTCTGCACCAGTTCGTGATTCTGTTAACGGTACAGTTTCTTACAACACACCATCTCCTTACAACGGTTATACATTTGAAAATGTACAACTTAAGTTCGAGAACGGTCAAATCGTTGAAGCAACTGCAAACGATTCAGAACGCATTAACAAAATCTTCGATACAGACGAAGGCGCACGCTACGTTGGTGAGTTCGCAATCGGCGTAAACCCATACATCTTACATCCAATGGGAGACATCCTATTCGATGAAAAAATCGATGGCAGCTTCCACTTCACTCCTGGACAAGCTTACGACGATGCATGGAACGGTAACAACTCGAACATCCATTGGGACTTAGTATGCATCCAACGCCCTGAATACGGCGGCGGCGAAATTTACTTCGACGACGTACTAATCCGTAAAGACGGACGCTTCGTTGTACCTGAACTAGAAGCTTTAAATCCAGAGAACTTAAAATAATGAAAAACGCTCGGAATTATATCCGAGCGTTTTTTTATTTCTTCCCTACCATTTCCATTTTCACATGTGGATTTTCTTTCTCGATAAGCGCCAAGAATTCACCCATATCTTGCGGCATCGCAACCATATGTACTTTATATGCATTCGTCGTAATTTCAAGATACTTTCCAACTTGACGAACAACTCTTATATCTTTTAATACAACATCATCATTTAGAATACCGTACTTTAATACGCCATTTTCTATTTTATGTTTTTTAATAAATACCTCCCAAACAAGTGGTACATTTACAATGAAGCATAAACCCATCCCAATCAACGCTGACATCCAATGCGCTTTATTAGTGAAAAGCATGACAATTGGATATATACACATAAAAGCTAACGTAAGACAAACGAAAATGACTACTGACTTACTTCTTTGAATTGGAAAGTTCATACCTACACCCCCTAATCCAAATTATACCACTATTTCCATTTTGCTTCATAGAAAAAGGCCATTTCTAGATGACCTTTTTCACAATGTACCTATAAAATTTCTTATCTACCTGTAACACTGGAAAGTTTTTCGGCAACTCATCTATACTCACACTTTGAAAACCATTCTTTTCATAAAAGCGATGTGCCGCTAAAAATTTTACTGTTGTTCCTAAATAAATATCTTTCAACTTTTTATCCTCAGCCCATGAAATTGCTGTTTGAAGCAACATATGTGACGCGCCCCATTCTTTTCCACGAAACTCTTTTTGTACGAACATTTTTCTTAGCGCGACTTGATGATTCTCAATATCTAATAAAGCTACTGTTCCAACTACTTTCCCATCATAAAGTGCTACCCAAAAGTTTCCGTGATCCTTTTGATAGAATGTTTCTATTTGAAGTAAATCCGGTTGTTCTTCTTTCGTAATGGGAACATTATACTCTTTTTGCTGAATATGAACGATAAGATCTACTACTTCCTCTTGAAACATACTTTCATACGGAACAATACGAATCTTCTCGTTCATCGAATTTCTTTCCACTCTGAAGCTAATAAACTATATACAGCGACATCATGGAAATGATCATATAACCATTCTTCATCTCGTAAAATACCATCTAACTTAAACCCTAAACGCTCTGGAATAGCACGACTTTTCACATTTTCAACACCGCATCGGATTTCCATTTTATTTAATTTTAAATTCTCAAATGCATATTGAAGCACAGCCTTCACGCTACGCGTCATAACGCCTTTTCCTCCAGCATCTTCTGCAAGATAATACCCAAGACTCGCCGCTCTCTTCCCCCAGCTTACTGGATGAATACCCACCATCCCAACGAGCTTTCCTTTGTAACGTATACCACTTTCAAAACCGTCTCCCTCTGCAAATTTCTTTAACCACATCGGAAAAATCTCATCATAAGCATCAGCAGATTTCATCCCATCCACCCAAGGGAGCCATTTTCGTAAATGATTACGGTTTTGATCTAATAATTGATATAATTCCTCTTTATGATGTTTTTCTAATAATTGTAGTTCAATTTCGTCGTCTACTCGGAGTGTGAACATTTTTTTAGTCCCCTTTTTAGTTTTCTTATTATTCTAACATTTGTGGATGCAAAATGTTAAATATTCACACTTTCTTTTGATTTTCTTTGTATAAAACCAGAAGAATACAATACTCCCGTAACAACTAATATCATTCCTACAGATTGTGCAGGTGTTATATTGACTCCTTCAATAAAAGAAATAAGCATTGTAACAACAGGCACTAGATTAAAAAATAAAGATGTCCTTGCTGCCCCAATTTGAGCAATTCCATTATTCCACCATAAGTAACCAAGCACACTCATTCCAATTGCCATAAAGAGAATCGCTCCCCATGCAAACAAAGGAATTTCTAAAACTGGTACTATACTTTTTTGTGTAGAAGATATGATAATAAAGGCAAGTGCACCAATAGTCATCGTATATGTCGTCGTTTGTATTGGAATACCAGTTTTAATAAACCTTCTGCCTAGCACGCCGTATAACGCCCAGCAAATATTCCCTAATAAAATATAAAAATCCCCTTTTGAAAATGATACATGTTGTAGTATTGTAAACGAACCTTGTGTAAGTACAAAAACAACTCCAATTAGTGCAAGTAACATTCCAATTGCTTGGCGCTTCACTATTTTCTCTCGTAAAATGACACTTGCTAACAGCGTCGTAACGAGAGGATTTGTCGCCATAATAAGTGCACCATCAATAGCTTCTGTATATTTCATTCCTGAAAAGAAAAAGAAGTTAAAACCGAATACACCAACAATACCTAGCAAAAGGTAATAGGTCCTATTCTGCATCCATACTTCCAAGTCAAAATCTTTTCGTATTTTTAACAAACATAACATCACAAATGCAGCAATCCCAAAACGCCATGCTGCTATATGAATTGCTTCGAAATACTGCACCGCATATTTCGAAGCATTAAATGTCCCACCAGTAAATATTGCAAAACCTAATAACTGCGCATATACTTTATTTTTCATTGCCGGCCTCCAAGTCTTTTTCTTCTAGAAAACCGTAATAAATTTCTAACTTCTCCTCCGTTAGCTGAACAACTTTTTGCAATTGTTCCTGCTGTTCTTTTAATCGCTCCAAGTGAGTTGCTAAAATGGAAATTCTCTTTTTTACTTTCGCTGGTACTTCCTCTTTCTTCTGCCTAATTTCCTCTATAATGCACCCATCACTTGCAAATTCAGCCATCTCTTCTAATGACATCCCAGTTTGTTTTAATGAATATAAAAATTTTAATAAACGTACATCACCTTCTGTATACTGACGAATACCGCTATTTCGCGTTGGTGGTGGTAATAAACCTAATTTCTCATAGTAGCGTAAAGTGTGAATGCCCATCCCTGTTAATTCTGCTACTTCGCCGATTTTATACATGTTCTCTCCCCCTTGTTTTTACATTTTCATCTTACAACCTAGAGTTAGCTCTAGGTCAATACATAAATAAAATGAAACTTTAATCAGTGGGATTTTGTTCATCCCCCACTGATTATTAGCCCACACCAATCGGGCTTTTACGGGCAGCACGACCCCTACCTAACTTCTTTGCTTTCGCTGAATTTTAAGGTGGGGGTCTCACTGCCCGGCAAATAGCGGGATAAAAATTGAACACAACAAAAAAGACGCACAGCCACAGCTATGCGTCTTTTCTATTATTTCTCTGCAACTTGAACTTCTTTTACGTAAGCTGCTTCGAATTTTTGGATGTCACCTGCGCCCATGAAAATTAGAACGCCGTTTTTATGTTTCTTTAATACATCCGTTGTTGTATCTGTAATTAGTTCTGCACCGTCAATACGCTTTTGCAGATCTTCGATTGTTAATTCACCTTTGTTTTCGCGTGCTGATCCGAAAATATCACATAAGTATACTTGGTCAGCTTTACTTAAGCTTTCTGCGAACTCATCTAAGAACTTTTCTGTACGTGAGAATGTGTGTGGCTGGAATACAGCGACAATTTCACGCTCTGGATGTTTTTGACGAGCAGCTTCAATCGTTGCATTAATTTCTGTCGGATGGTGTGCGTAGTCATCGATGATTACTTGCTCTCCCATCGGCTTTTCATTAAAGCGACGTTTTACGCCTTCAAAAGTTGTTAATTGATGTTTTACTGCTTCTACATCAACGTTTTCATAGTGACAAAGCGCGATTACTGCTAACGCATTTAATACGCTGTGATTGCCGTATCCTGTAATTTTGAACGTGTCATAGTACGTATTACGAACGAATACATCGAATATCGTGCCATCTGTTCTCTTTTGGATGTTACGTGCTTGGAAATCATTATCTTCTCCAAATCCATAGAAAATAACAGGTACTTTCGCTTGAATTTTTTGAAGTTCTTCATCATCTCCACATGCAATAATGCCTTTTTTCACTTGCAATGCCATCTCTTGGAATGCACTGAATACATCATTGATGTCTGCAAAATAATCTGGATGATCAAAATCAATATTCGTCATAATTGCATAGTCTGGATTGTAAGACAAGAAATGACGACGATACTCACAAGCTTCAAATACAAAATACTTACTATTTTCTACCCCATGCCCTGTTCCATCTCCAATAAGGTAAGATGTCGGGTGTGCACCTTGCATTACATGGGCTAACAAACCAGTTGTTGATGTTTTTCCATGTGCACCAGTTACAGCAACACTTGTGTATTGGTTCATAAGGTCACCTAAGAAGTGATGGTAACGATGGACTGGGATGTTTAATTCTTTTGCTGCTACAATTTCTTCATGCGTATCAGGAAATGCATTTCCTGCAATAATCACTTGTCCTTCTTCTACATTATTCTTATCAAAAGGAAGGATCGAGATACTACGCTTTTCCAACGCTGTTTGTGTAAAGAAACGCTTTTCATAATCAGACCCTTGAACAGTATGCTTCATATCATGAAGAATTTGCGCTAATGAACTCATTCCTGTTCCTTTAATTCCTACAAAATGGTAAACTGTCATCTTAAAGAACCTCCAACATTTCGAACTAATACAACGGCCTATCTATAAGACAGTATATGAATCTTTTCTTATTTTGGTAATCATCATACATTTTTGATGTAGTGAAGTTATTCTTTCCCTTCACTTATCAGGATAAACTCGTACGTACTTCTTTATATGTCCATAACAAGTCCATTATAGCAAAAAAGAAGCCGCTATACTATGATAACAGAAAAACTGATAGGGTCAATCACCTATCAGTTTTTCTCTCTTTTACATCTCTTCTCTTTTTTCTAATTGAACACGCTCTAAACGTGGGTTGGGACGATATTTACGACCAGCTTTTGCTTCTGGTTTCCCATTTAATTCTACATTATCACCAGTAAAGCCTATATTCATTTTTAACAAGCTACTCCCTACCCCGTATATGTCAACAGGTACCTTTTGAGCTTCAAATTCACGAATACGCTTTTCATCAAATCCACCAGTTACAACGATGTCTACATGCTGGAATCCTTCTTCATCAAGCGCCTTGCGAAGTGCGAATACAAGCGATGGATTTACACCACGTGGATCAAATGTTCCAAGTACTTCTGGGTGGCGAATAAAGTATTGATCAATCATTGTGCGAGACGTATCTACACGCACACCTTTTAATGTTGATCCAAATTCACGCGCTACACGAAGTGCATCTGTAATAACATCATTATTGTAATCAATTAGTACAACTAATTCATCTTCTGGGAATTTCTTATGATATGCTTTTGCCGCTTCTACAACATCACCATTAAACATTTGAATTAATGCGTGAGGCATTGTTCCCATACCACTTCTGCCCCACCATTCATTCATTGCATGCGTCGCTTGTGCGCTCATACCTCCGATGTATGCTGCATAACCGTCACCAGCTTGTTGTGTATAATGGTCGTCACGATCTCCCATGAAAATAACTGGTTTTTCTTTATCTACACTACGTGCAGCTTGGACAACATTATATACGTTTGTTGCAACCGATGTACGACGAGCTAAAATCCCATCAATAACACCTTCTAAAAATCCGAAATTCTCATAAGGACCATGAATTGTTAACACTGTTTCAAATGGACTAATTTTATCGCCATCTTTTAAAGAGTTAATTTCAAGTTCCTCAGGATTTTTAGCGAATGTTTGTAGCAATGCAATTACTTCATCTGTTCCGCAAAGAACTGCATTTTCTTTTTGGAAAAATTGCATCGTTACAACACTTTTCGGGCGAAATTCTTCAATAATTTCTCTAGTTTTTAAAAAGTAAACGGCGGAGAACCAACCTTCTCCAACTCGTTCGTCAAATTTAAATGTTTTATTTGTTAGTCGATTTATTTCACCTTTTAATTTTAATTCAATTTCTTTCATGTCGCTTTACTCCCTACTTTACTATCCAACATTTTCTATTAGTATACAGCAAAACCGTGGACTATACATTCGTTTCCTGCATAGCAGCAAATTCATCCTCAGAAATAAGGACATCTCTTGGCTTCGTCCCTCTTGCTTCAGAAATAATTCCTTGCGATTGCATCTCCTCAATGAGACGTGCCGCGCGATTATAACCGATGCGGAATTTTCGCTGTACAGAAGATGTGGACGCTCCCCCTTGTTCTACAACAAATTGACATGCTTCAAAGAACAATTCGTCTTCCGACTCAGCCTGTTCTGTTTTCGCTAATAAATCCTCTTGCTTAAATAAGTAATTCGGCTTCATTTGCTTTCTCACATGATCAACTGTCTTTTCGATCTCATCATCCGATACATATACACCTTGTACACGAACTGGCTTAGATGTACCGTTCCCTAAAAATAACATATCACCACGGCCAAGTAATTTCTCCGCGCCTCCAATATCAATAATCGTACGCGAATCAACTTGAGATGATACAGTAAACGCAATACGCGTTGGAATGTTTGACTTAATTAAACCTGTAATAACATCTACAGATGGACGCTGCGTCGCTACTAATAAATGAATACCACAAGCACGTGCTTTTTGCGCAATACGACAAATCGCTTCCTCAACATCACCAGGTGCTACCATCATTAAATCGGCTAACTCGTCAATGACAATAACGATATAAGGTAATGTTTCTCCTGGAATTTCTCGCTCACTTACAATCGTATTGTAACGAGTTAAATCACGAGCACCAGCGTGCGCAAACAATTCATAACGGCGTTCCATCTCTTCGACTGCCCACTTTAAAGCCGCTGTCGCTGCTTTTACATCCGTAATAACAGGTGCTACAAGATGTGGAACAGAATTGTATGGTGCAAGCTCAACCATCTTCGGATCAATTAACATTAACTTCACTTCATGCGGTTTCGCTTTATATAAAATACTCGTTAAAATCGCGTTAATACACACGCTTTTACCTGAACCCGTTGCACCCGCAATAAGTCCGTGCGGCATTTTTCGAATATCTGTTACAATTGGATCACCTGAAATATCAAGTCCAAGCGCAACAGTAAGCGGTGATTCACTCTTTGTGAATACAGGACTTCTTAAAATTTCACGAAGAAATACTGGCTTACTTTCTTTATTTGGAACTTCAATTCCAATTGCACTCTTCCCTGGAATCGGCGCTTCAATACGAATATCTTTCGCAGCTAAACTTAACTTAATATCATCACTTAAATTTGTAATTTTATTTACTTTCACGCCTGGGTCTGGTTGCACTTCAAAACGAGTTACTGCTGGCCCTTGCGAGACATTAATAACATGTGCTCCAACATGAAAATTATTAAACGTTGTATCTAATAATTCTTTTTGCTCATCTAACCATTCTGTATTATCTAGCGCTGATTGCTGTGGAATCGACAACAGCGCTAATGGCGGAACAGTGTATGTCGGTGGTGTGTGCAATACATTTCGCATATCGTTCTCTCTTTGATTTACAACATATGCTTTCTCTTGTACTTCCGTACTTGAAATTGGCTTTTGTACTTGCTCTACCACTACTTGCTGCATTGGTTGCTCTTCCACTTGTGGTTCTGCTACTACTTGCTGCACTGATTGCTCTTCCACTTGTGATTCTACTACCACCTGCTGCATTGGTTGTTCTTCCACTTGTGATTCTACTACCACCTGCTGCATTGGTTGCTCTTCCACTTGTGATTCTACTACCACCTGCTGCATTGGTTGCTCTTCCACTTGTGATTCTACTACCACCTGCTGCATTGGTTGTTCTTCCACTTGTGGTTGTTCTTCCACTTGTGGTTCTGCTACTACTTGTTGCACTGGCTTATTCTCTACTCGTACATTAACAGAATGCTGCATTGCATTTGCTCTAGCTGCATGTCTTTCCATTAATCGTGTTCTATCTTGTTTCAACATAACAACATTAAATGGTACATGACGCTTTTTCTCACGTTTTGGTTCTTCTTTTTTTACAACTGGTTGTTCTTCTGCGACTGGCGCTTCTTCTACAACTCGTTTATTTTCTTCTGTTTCTGTAAGTAAAATATTCGCAAAACTTTGAACGTCGTTCTTTGTCTGTTCATCAATCTCAGCTACATGTATGAATTCACTCTTTTGTTCAATCGCTTCATCTTCTTGCTGAATTTCCTCAAGTGCTACAAATGTCTCTACTACAGGCGCTTTTGTTTCTGCGATCACTTCTACTTCTTCTAGCTCTTCTGTTTCCGCAATTACTTCCACTTCTTCTAGCTCTTCCGTTTCCGCAATTACTTCTACTTCTTCTAGCTCTTCTGTTTCCGCAATTACTTCCACTTCTTCTAGCTCTTCTGTTTCCGCAATCACTTCTACTTCTTCTAGCTCTTCTGTTTCCGCAATCACTTCTACTTCTTCTAGCTCTTCTGTTTCCGCAATTACTTCCACTTCTTCTGACTCTTCTGCTTCTGCGATTACTTCTACTTCTTCTGACTCTTCCGTTTCTGCAATTACTTCCACTTCTTCTGATTCTTCTGTTTCCGCAATTACTTCCACTTCTTCTAGCTCTTCCGTTTCCACAATTACTTCTACTTCTTCTGACTCTTCCGTTTCTGCAATCACTTCTACTTCTTCTGACTCTTCCGTTTCTGCAATTACTTCCACTTCTTCTGATTCTTCTGTTTCTGCAATCACTTCTACTTCTTCTGATTCTTCTGTTTCTGCGATTACTTCCACTTCTTCTGATTCTTCTGTTTCTGCAATTACTTCTACTTCTTCTAGCTCTTCTGTTTCTGCAATCACTTCTACTTCTTCTGACTCTTCCGTTTCTGCAATCACTTCTACTTCTTCTAGCTCTTCTGTTTCTGCAATCACTTCTACTTCTTCTGACTCTTCCGTTTCTGCAATTACTTCTTCTGGCTCTTCTGTTTCTGCAATTACTTCTACTTCTTCTAGCTCTTCTGTTTCTGTAATTACTTCCACTTCTTCTAGCTCTTCTGGTATTTCCACAATGATTGTTTCTTCAAGTTTTTCTTCTGCTTTGACAATCACTGATTCTTCTGGAGCTTGCTTTTCTACTTCAATAGTAGGTTGTTTTATTTCTGTATTACGTTTAATTTCTTCTGATAATATTGTATCCTCGTGCTCTACTTTAGAAGCCACTAATTCTTCTTGTAGATTGTTTTCGTTTAACACCACTACATCTTTTTCTAGCTTAGCACTTTCCATCTGCTCAGCTACTGTTTTATGAAGTAATTCATCCGCTGAAACTTCCTGCGGTGTACTCATTCCTTGAATCACTTCTTTTTCTTCTACTAAAGGCTCTTGGCGTTCGATTTCATAACCGTTTTTCTCTAGCCATTGATCAACAACTGATTTTTCTTGCTTTTTATCCTGTTGGCCAACCGATTCATGACTAGGCGAAGAAGACGTTGCTTGCCCTTCTGAGAAATCTGATAATGTATATCCTTTTTTCTCTAACCATGCATCAACAACTGCTTTGCCCTCTACAGATATTTCAAGATCTTCTCTTTCTTTTACTTCCTCCTGCTTTTCAACCTTTTTCTCTACTGAAGGACGATTATATCCATAAATTGGCGAAATCATTTCTGTTGGACGAAATGGTCTACGGTTACTCTCTTGCGAAGGTGCAGATGCCTTTTTAACGACAGCCTCTCGCACCGGTTCATATTGTACTTCCGGTTCTTCATATGTAGAAACTACCTTTTCCACATACGGTCGTCTGCTTCTTTCCACCTGTATTCCTCTTTGAGCAGTCGGTTCTTCATATGTTACTCCTTGAACAGGTTGTTCTTCGAAGCGATCTACTTCTCTTTCATCCTCTTCATCGAACCCATTATCCGGTACTAAAGGAAAACGGCATTTACCTGCATTCCTACTTGCCATTTGTGCTTCTCTTGCTTCAGTGTAGTGGTTTACACGAGGAATTTTCGGCTGACTTTCAATTTGCTTTTGTACTTCTTTATTCAACGCTGTTTGTTCTTCCTCTTTGTTAAACAACTTTTTCATCCAATCTAACATGCTTACCACTCTTTCTACTAAATAGTAACATCCTTTATTGTATCAGCATTCGGCAAAAAGTGCAGGTAAAATTAAGCATGTCATATTTATCCACAATATTCTAATTTACGAGTGTTTCATATGGAAAAACGCAGCCTTTCATGTAAGACTGCGCTTAAGCTTTACGCTTCCGATATGCATCTATACTATCCGTTACACTTTGCAATAAAGAATTTACATACTGCGGGTCAGATAATTTTTTATCTTCTTCAAGATTTGACATAAACCCAAGTTCTAATAGTACACCAGGTACTTTGGACCAATTAAATCCAGAAAGATCATCCCTGAATTTAATCCCATTTACTTTCACTTGCTGGTTCTCCCTCATTTTATTTACAATCATTTGAGAGATTTGAAGACTTTCCGCATAAATCTCTTTCGTATACGGACTGTCTTCTGCTGGCGTCAATACAGCAAATCCACTTTGGTTTGGATTTTCAGAACCATCTGCATGAAGACGTAAAAATAAATTTGCCTTATGATTATTTGCGAATGTCGCCCGTTCTTTATTACTTATATCAACGTCTTGTGACGTTCTCGTCATTAATACTTGCATTCCCTTTGCTTCTAACTTTTCTTTTAATATGAAAGCCATTTCTAATACAAGTACGGCCTCTCTTTTTTTCGTCACAACACCAGTTGTACCATCTGTCACTTTATATTTTTGTGTTGTTGCCCCTGGCCCAATCGGCTCTAAATTTAAATTCGCTTTTTGTTGATGCCCTGGATCAATAACGACAAGAAACTTCTCTTGTTTTTCATTACTCTCTACTTTTTGTTCATTATTTTGCACTGGTTGCTCAGTTGGCAGCACCGGTGTAGTTTCCTCTATCTTTTCTTCAGCCGGCATTTCCTCCTGCTTATGCTCCACTTGCTCATTCGTTTTAATTGCTTGCGATTCTTCGTTCTTTTCTTGTTCTTGCAGCTTTTCTACCGGTGCGTCTTCTTTGGTATCTTTGTTTTTCTCTTGTATAGAAGATGTAGTTTCTTTTTTCGACTGCTCTTGTGAACAACCGGCCATATATATTCCAATGAATGCAATCATGCTCATTATTTTTATATACTTCATACTTCTCTCCCATCACTTTGCACCGGATTCAAAGTTTTTCTTATAATTGCCCTATAATCTCATCCATATTTCCAATATAAACTGGCTGCCATGTTTCTGTACCACGTTCTGCAGTATAAACTGGATAAGCGTCATCATCTATATTTACGAAAACTGGATCGCCCATATCCGTTTCATATCCAATTGCAATCCATCCTTCTTGCCACTTTCCGTTTTCTTCACTTATTAATGACTTTTTATGTTTATCATATCGGTAACCGATTTGTCCTTTTTCTAATTCACTTTCACTAAACACATATATTTCATAAGTACCTAGCTCAACATCTTGCTGTTTTGAAGTTTCAATTCGTTTTAGAAGTTCTGCGATTTTTGGTTGTTGTTTCATACGTCTATCCCCTTCTATTTTTCTAAATTTTAACTAGTTTGTTTATAAAATACAATATAGATTTTAAGACAAAAGGTGACACCTTTATCATATTTACGATTTTTGGAGTATATCTATCACAACTCTCAATATATTAACGATTCAACACGAAATTTCGACTTACCAACAAAAATGACAAAAAAGAGAGGCTGCCCAAAAGGACAACCTCTCTTTTCTTATATCAATTAAAATTTAAATTCTTGTCCAACTTCAAAGCTATCTTCTAATACAAGAATACCTTTTTCTTGTGGAGCGTCTGGAAGCTCTAATTCACGTGCAGAGCAGATCATTCCAGAAGAAGGAACACCGCGAAGCTCAGCTGGCTTGATTAACATACCGCTTGGCATTACAGCACCGATTTTTGCAACGACAACTTTTTGTCCTGCATCAACGTTTGGTGCACCACATACGATTTGTAATGTTTCTGTACCAATTTCTACTTTACAGATGTTTAACTTATCAGCATTTGGGTGCTTTTCTTTTTCAGCTACATAGCCTACAACAAATTTCGGAGAAAGATCTACTTCTACTGTCTCTTCAAAGCCATTCTTCGCTAAAATTTCGTTGATTTTCTCTACAAGCTCTTTCGTTAATGTAAGGTTTCCTTTTTCTTTTACTTCTAAGTAAGAAGATGCATTAAAGATGTTGAATCCTGCTGTTACATTGCTTTCACGATCGTATACGCGTGCAACATCTCCTTTGCGATCAAAAGTACGGTTCTCTAAAGTAATATCTTGTAAGGCAACAATTAAAGTGTCACCAATTCCTTCAAGGTTGTAAAAAACGTTCACTTCGTTCATCCTTTCTCTTTTCCATCTGTCTTCTTCCGATTTTTCGCTAAAATAAAGATTGGTTCAAATTCTCCATCTTCATATACGAATGAAAGTGATGTAATCGGAACATGCCCTTCGGCAAAAAATTTCATTGTCATTTGTGCAATAATATCATAACCGATTTCGTTGACGATATCAGCAATAATTAATACATCTTGGTGAGGAACAGCAACAACCATGTCACCAGAAATCTTCTCACGCATCGATTGTAGTAACGATTCGTTTAAAATACGAGTCGCATCATACCCATCATTTGTGTTTAAAAAGTAGAATGTATTCCCCGCTACTGTATCTTGTTTAAATTCATAACCTAATGAGCGTGCGTTGAATAATGCCATTTCCCGCACTTGTTGCTCTGTAAGTTCTAATTTTTGTAATAGACGTTCATCAATTAGTCGATACGTTTTATTCGAATCTAACGCATAGTAAATACGTGTTTCCGCCGTATGATCCGTCATAATAAACGGATTTCCTTCTTCTGCTTGTTTCGGGAAAGAAGTAGAACGAATAACAGGTAAAATTTTTGCTCCGCTATTTTCTTCTTTATGCATCGCAATTAGCGCTTCTTGTACGTAATAAGCAACTTCTTCAATTGCCTTTTCTTTGTTCACTTCCCATTTTGCCACAACTCCTGGAAGCGATACGTTAATACCTTTTTTCGAGTCTTTCTGTTCTATACGTAGAACCTCTTTCTCGCTATCATACTGAAAGTCCCATTCTGGACGAGATAATTTCTTCATTAACTCTTCTTTCATCTTTTTACTTGTCATCTTCATCTCTTTTTCCTCCCTTCCAAAAAAATAACCTCCCCCGCGAAGGTAGAGGTTGTTTTACAATTCAATTGGCAAATTGCCTTACTTTAAACCTTCAATGAACTCTTCGATTTGTTCTTGTGTTTTACGATCTTTGTTTACATAGCGACCAGTTTCTTCACCTTTATTGTACGCTACAAAGCTCGGAATGCCAAATACGTCTAATTTTACACATAGATCAATAAACTCATCACGATCTACATAGTAAAATGAGAAATCACTATATTTCTCTTCTACTTCTGGCATAAATGGGTCTACAAAGCGGCAGTCTGGGCACCATTCTGCTGAGAACATAAAGACTACATTCTCTTCATTTTTTAATTGTTGGAATTGCTCCATGCTTTCTAATGACTTCATCTATATTTCCTCCTCTAACGGGTGCATTTTTCATGTTATAATCTTTCTTTTATACTACCATACATCGCGCATGGTGCAAGGTTTATGCTTGCTTTTTGTCATACTTATATTGCCCAACAAGTAACTTAACAACGTGTACAAATAATTCCGTGCGGTCGACATAATCATCTGTAAAAATACCAATCGCACCTTCGTGACTACGAATATCTTTTCTATGTACAAACTCTTCCACCACTTCACTTAACTCCTTGCCATCTTCAAGAGGTGCTAAAAAATCGTCTGGTAACTTAATACGCGCTCCTCCAGCCACGAATACTTTCCCATCACTTGTTGCTAACGCACCCCAGTTACACATAAATAAACCGTGCTCCGTTTTCATCACACCGCCTTCTAGCCCAATACCAATTGGAGCTTCTCCTTCCTCTAGCACTCGCTTCGCTCTATTAATCGCTCCTTGCATCGTCTCTTCATCTGAAAACGGCTGATTTGCTACTCCTGAAGGAACAGAAAGAGATGTAATTTCAGCATCTTTCCAAACCTTCTCCACAGCGCCAACCTTCGTTTTATTCTTCGATCCAACTACTACCTTCATTTCGTTCACCTCTATAAAAATTCATCATTTTGTTCCAATATCTGCTTCCGAACATATTAAATACCAACCACTATCACACACCACCGTGGAATCCCTTCTACCTATAAAAGAAGATGGCTTTCCACAATATTACTGGTCCTAAACAAAAAAACAGGCTTCTTCTTTCTTCCTATCCTCGGTCTTAATACACCATTCGAGCACATACCGCCACCACACACCGCTGGGCATCTATTCAATCCAAAAAGAAAGGTAGCTTTCCTCAATTACAGACCTCGAACACAAAAATAGTCTTTCTCTCACTTCCTACCCGCGCTCTTAATACACCATTCGATCGCCCATTAAGCACTGACCGCTCCCACTCATGGATGGGTCATCTATTCAATCCAAAAAAAGAAAGGCTCTTCAGCCCTTCTTCTCTACGCGTTATTCTTAATTGTCTCTAACGTCGTTTTATCCGTTGTTCTTACAAGCTTCGTAATTAATTCTTTCGCCGCTGCATAATCATCAACATGTAAAATTGAAGCATGTGTATGAATGTAGCGTGCACAAACACCAATTACTGCTGATGGGATACCAGAGTTACTTGTATGTACACGGCCCGCATCTGTACC
This sequence comes from Bacillus sp. FSL K6-1218, assembly GCF_038006445.1. NCBI lineage: Bacteria > Bacillati > Bacillota > Bacilli > Caryophanales > Bacillaceae > Bacillus > Bacillus sp. FSL K6-1218. The sequence continues at coordinate 4,711,357 of NZ_JBBOVE010000001.1, forward strand.
ACCTTGTGAAATAAAGTATTGATACGGAATGTTGTTTGTTTCTGCTGTATCTAAAATGAATTCGCGCATTCCTCTATGTGTTACCATCGTGCGATCGTAAATACGAAGAAGAGCACCTCTTCCTAATTGACCGAACTGCGTTTTATCACCAGATGCATCGTTTGCTGGACTTGCATCAAGCGCATAAAAAATGTCTGGTTGAATCATATTTGCAGCAGTTTGCGCTCCGCGAAGGCCTACTTCTTCTTGTACAGTAGCACCAGAGTATAATGTGTTTGGTAATGTTTCATCTTTTAATTCTTTTAACAATTCAATTGCAAGACCACATCCGTAACGGTTGTCCCAAGCTTTCGCCATAATTTTCTTCTCATTTGCCATCGGTGTGAATGGGCAAATCGGCACGATTTGTTGTCCTGGTTTTACACCAATTTCAATCGCATCTTCATAACTATCTGCACCTATATCAATTAACATATTTTTTATATCCATCGGTTTTGCACGTTGCGCGTCACTTAATAAATGAGGAGGAATAGAACCAACAACCCCAATAACAGGACCATTCTTCGTCATAACTTGTACACGCTGTGCTAATAGAACTTGGCTCCACCAGCCGCCTAACGTTTGAAAACGAAGCATTCCGTTTTTCGTAATTTGCGTAACCATGAAACCTACTTCATCCATATGACCTGCTACAAGAACACGCGGGCCAGTTTCGTCCCCTTTTTTCAGACCAAATACGCTACCTAAACCGTCTTGTACAATTTCATCCGCATATTTGCTTAATTCTTGTTTCATAAAACGGCGTACATCATGTTCAAAACCTGATGCACCCTGTAATTCTGTTAACGTACGAAATAATTGTAATGTCTCTTTATTCACGAAGTCCCCTTCTTTCAAACCTTAGTAGAATACCTCTTTTATTGTAACGAAATTTTCGAAATGTTTCTAGTTTCTTCTTTTTTAACTGTATTTGCTTTATAATTATTATTGGTACACTATTTTTATTTTATAGAATTGAGGTGAATATATGAGCTGGAAAGGTTTAGTAGCAGGTCTTGGCTTTGGATTCGCAGCTGGTTATCTCGTTGCAAACAAAGTACAAGAACAATCCCATATTTCTTCAGAAAAAGCATTGAAAATGGTGAAACAAGCATTAAGTCATAAAGGTGAAATTACTGGCTCTTGGGTACATATGGTTCCAGAGACATTTGAAAAATATGATGTCGCATATGAAGTTTATCGCGGCGGTCTTACAACAATGTTAGATGATATACAAGAACGATTTGAATTTTTAGTTGATGCTAAAACAGGTACTGTTTTAGAGGTTATAGCAGCATAAAAAGGAGGGTTCCCATTAGGTGAACCTCTTATTTTTTTGAAATTGTGGGTATTGATTAAAATTATATCAGCGATTTTCCGAATATATCGACTTACCGACAAAATCCGATAATAAAAAAAAAGCTGCTCCAACAAATATGATGGAACAATCTCCTCTTTTTAAGCTTCTATACTCGTTTTCCGTTCTATTTTTTCTACGATATGCCCTTCCTCATTCCACTTCACAGCGCGATAATATGCATCATGATAAAACGTAAACCACGCCTCTTTGTCAGCACCATACTTCATCCACTTTTGTTTATTTTCAATCGAGGTCATCGGATAATCATCGTATGCCATTACCCATAATACATTTTGATGCGCGTGCGTCGGCAAGAGATCTGCTAAATGTAGCATCGTTTCCCCTTGACTCTCCAAAGCGATAACTGCATGTCCATCACTATGACCACCCGTATGCGCCATCTTAATTTCATCTGTAATTTCTATTTCTTGCTGGAACGTAACAACTTGATCTACAATTGGCTCCCAATTTTCCTTCCAATATGTATTACGTGATCTAATGTTTGGATTCCTCATTTCATTCCATTCTGTTTCACTTACGTAAACTTTCGCATTTGGAAATGCCGGTACAAGGTGATCATCTTCCCATTTTGTTAGACCAGATGCATGATCAAAATGAAGATGTGTCATTAAGACATAGTCGATATCTTCAGACTTTAATCCTAATTTTTCTAATGATTCATACACCGATGATTCTTCTGTTACACCTTGATTTCGTTTCATCTTCTCATCCAACTTACCGTTTCCTATTCCTGAATCAATGAGCATATTTCCATCTTTCGTTTGTAAAAGTAACGGATCTGTTCGTAAGTAAATATGATTTGTGTCATTATGTTTATATTTACGTGACCAAAGTACTTTCGGCACAACACCAAACATTGCCCCTCCATCTAAATGTGTATTTCCGCCTTTTAACCACGTTACTTTTATATCTCCAATTTGTAAATGTTCCATTACACATCCCCCTTTTAATTAATCTTAACATAAAATTCTGATTATTTTAGACATAAAAAAACCTATGGCATTACTGCATAGGCTCTGTACGATATTTTGCTTCAACTCGGTAAATACGATGACCCTTACTAGAGAATTTCTCTTCGTATTCAGTCATGATGTTACCTTCAAAGTCACTGTTATGAAGATCTAAGCTTAAGTACGTTAGTAACATACCATACTCAGCCATACTCATAAGAGAATATTCAAATAAACCTTGATTATCTGTTTTGAAATGAATTTCTCCGCCTTCTACTAACACTTCTTCATAATTACGTAAAAACGTTTTATACGTTAAACGACGCTTCGTATGACGCTTCTTTGGCCATGGATCTGAGAAATTTAAATAAACGCGATCAATCTCACCTTTTGCAAAGAAAACTGTTAAATCTTCAGCATCTTTATTAATTAACTTTAAGTTCGGCACTTCTTCTTCAATTAATTTATCAAGTGCATCTACAACAACACTTGTGAATTTTTCAATTCCAATATAATTAATATGTGGATTCGCTTTTGCCATATCATACATAAAGCGGCCACGACCTGTACCTACTTCAATATGAATTGGTTGTTCATTTCCAAATACTTCTTTCCAGTTACCAGCGCGCTCCTCTGGGTTTCCGATTACGATATGTGAATACTCGTTAATTCGATCCATTGCATATGGTTTATGTCTTAAACGCATAGATGTCTCCCTCTCTTTACAAAACTATTTTAAAGGAATAATTCCTTCTTTCTTTTTTTAATCAATCTACCAAACAAAAAACCAAGTACGTACGAGCACTCGGTCCGTTTCTTTCAAGTATAAGATGTACCATTTTGATAAAAACTACATACAGCATTAAACATTCCATGACGAAACAGCTTTTTCTCTTACATTTGAAGAGAAAAACAATCGAAAGGATGATCCGTTCATGCCAATTAATCAACAACATCAATTAGAAGTGCTGAAAGATATTTTAGTCAACCACCAAAGTGATTGCTGCGGGACAGTTTCAGAATGCGAGCAATTAGAGCGCCTCATTCAATCGTTACTCGCAAACGATAATATAAGTAGTGACGCTAAAACAATGCTAAACGATGTATATTCTTATAGTCAATCGGGTAAATCTTCCTCTAATTTGGACAACCATATTTCCAATAATCAAGAACAACTTACTCAGTGGATTGCTGGAATGGACAATTTTTCTTAAGTATTATTCTGAAGCAAGTAGTTGCTGTAAATATTGATGCCAATATTCAGCTTCTGCTTGCTGTTTTTTTGTTGTGTGCCATTGAATAGACAAAATCGTTTGTGCTATCACATACCATCTCATGCGCCTAAGCAGCGATTCATCCATTTCAATATCATAAAAACCGAGCCACTCACTCCACTCCTGGCGCGGAATGTACCAATATAATAACATACCAAGGTCTAGAGCTGGGTCAGCAATTACAGCTCCATCCCAATCAATTAAAAACAACTCATCTTCATCCGACAATATCCAGTTGTTATGGTTTACATCACAATGGCATACAACGAATTCGTTGTATTCAATAGCTTTTAATGAATCCATTAAATATTGAAGGCCTTGCTGAATTGTTTCATCATCCCTTATATCTCCTCTTAAAACGAGTTGCAGTTGTTGTAATAACTCTTGTGCGTGAAGCGGCTGCTTCCCAAGTCTTTGAATCATCTGTACAAGCGCTTTAGAGGAGTGAATTTTCTTCAAAAGTTTCGCAACACGTTCTAGTTTCATATCCTCTGGCTCTAGCTTCTGTCCCGGAAGCCATTTTTGAGCAGAAATTACATCACCGTTCGTTACCCTTCTTGTCCAAAGTAATTTTGGAACAATTCCTTCTGCTGACAATACCGCTAAAAAGGGCGATGTATTCCGCTTTAAAAATAACTTCTGTTGTCCGTTTTGCGCAATATACGCATCGCCCGTTACTCCACCAGCCGGTACAAGACTCCACTCTTTTCCTAATAATTGTTCCAACCATTCCATATTCATTACCCGTTAACAAATCCTTATCTTTTATAGTTATGAAAAGAAAAACCGCAACATTTCTACACATGTTGTGGATTCATATATTTTACTGTAAATGAAAAGAAAAATTAGCCTAAGCCAAAAATCCTCTATTTTATTTTACAAAACCTGTCATAGAATGACAACTTATCAAAATCGTCACCTTTGTCAATTCTACATTTATTACATTCTCATCGTCAAGTAGCGATTTGTCACATTATCGTCAATATATACGTGCTAATTGGAGGGAGCCTAAGTTCCTTTCCTCTAAATGAAGAAATTGGATCTATTTTCGCTTCGTTTTCATTTACTAGCACATCCCACGTTGCTTCTTTCGGAAGTTGCACCGTTTTAGCTTCTAAACCGCTATTAAATAAAACGACAATCTCTTTCCACGGCCCAAATGATTTTACATTTTGCAGGTGGTATGCAAGTACTTCTGTAGATGTTTGTAAAAAAGTCATATGTTTTTTTATAAGGTCTGCGTTTTGTAATCGGAATGCCCCATGCTCTTTACGAATCGCAATTAAACCTTTTATATAGTTAACGGTCTCTATCTCTTTCTCTTTTTGATCCCAATCTAATTGATTGATCTCATCATTTGCATTATAACTATTTTCATTTCCTTTCTTCGTACGATAAAACTCTTGTCCTGCATGTAAGAAAGGAATGCCTTGTGAAAGAATAACCATTGCGCTCGCTAGCAGGTGACGTTTTTTCAAAATCGCTTCTGATTCTTCATTACTGCGCACTAGTTTATCCCACATCGTCATATTATCATGACATTCTACATAATTAATGCTTTGCGCCGGCTCTAGAAACAGCCCTGTTTCTTTCATACTTAAAAGACTTCCTGCTGCAATATACTGCAAATGATTACAGTCTACAGACCCACCAAATGCAAAACCACGTTTGTTTATATGAAATGTACTCCCTTTTATCCCATCACGAAATTGATCATTAAACTGCGCGATATGTGGCATTTTCTTCGCATTATTTAACGTTGCTTTTTCCTCAAGAGGAAGCGGTGTTTGTAAATCCCATCCTTCTCCTAATAGCAAAGCATCTCGTTTTATGTTTCGCACTTCTTTTTCTATCATATTCATTGTATCAACATCTAAAATTCCCATTAAGTCGAATCGGAATCCATCGACATTGTATTCAGTAAGCCAATATAAAATAGACTCTACAATGAATTTCCTCATCATTTTCCGTTCAGACGCTATATCATTTCCGACTCCCGTCCCATTAGAAGGCATACCATCTTCACCATGACGAAAATAGTATCCTGGAACAAGCTTTTCAAATGATGATAGCTCTCTTTCATAAACATGATTATATACAACATCTATGATCACCCTAATACCTTGTTCATGAAATGTTTCAATTAGTTGTTTGCACTCAACTATCCTGTTATACGGATCAGAGGGATTTGTAGCATAAAATCCTGTTGGTGCATTGTAATATAATGGATTATACCCCCAATTATAGGCGGACGAAGGATTCGCCTCATCTACACCACCGAAACAATATAAAGGTAATAGTTCAACATGTGTAACACCTAAATCTTTTATATGAGACAACCCTGTTAACGTCCCATTTCGCCCTGTTGTCCCTTCTTCCATTAGCCCTTTATATGTTCCTTTTTTACTCACTCCACTGCCCTGATGAATAGTGGCATCACGAATATGCAGTTCATACAGTATGGCATCTGTCATTGCGTGTAATGGTGGTAATTGCTCTCGTCTTGTTACATTCGTTTTTTCTAAATCGATAACAACACCGTGTTTTCCGTTTACCGTCACCGACTTTGCATAAGGATCCACAGCTTCGTTCCATATTAAATTAATACAAACAAGAAATGTATAGCGTGCTCCGTCTAAATCACCTTGTAATGTTTGAATCCAAACTCCGTTTTCTTCTCTGTACATTTCATGATCGGTATATTCTTTATCACTCTTATAAATTCTTACTTTCGCAAGCCTTGCGGTTGGAGCCCATACTTTAAATGTCGTTTCTTCTTTTTGATACACAGCACCTAAATCTGTACCTTCGTAATAATACTTTTCATCGAAAATTGTTGTTCGAATAACAGCACCTATTTGTAAATCCGTTTCTTCATTCCGTTCATCTCGTACTGTATAATACTTACCCACATCTAGCGGCTCTTCTATAAAGCACTCATACTTCGTTGCATCTGGAAGCGCAATAGTATGAGCAATCGGTAAATCTTTCACATTACTTCCTTCTTGCAAACGAAATGTCCGACTTGTTCCATACGCATGTGGGAGCAAAATTGTAATTTTATTCATTTCATCTAAATAGGCATCAAATGGACGTTTTACTTTCAACATAAAAAAATCACCATCATTCTCAAAGTTAAAATAAAGTGAAACTTTAATGAGCGAGATAAAATGAGCTGCAAATGATAAGGCTTTTCTTATCAACAAGACTCTATACAGTAACTCCATTCTTCTCTATAGTATATTCACCTGCATAAAAAACGTTTTCACCATTCTATTTTTGTAATTTTATTTCAGCAATCGATTTATACTTCGGGGTTTCTTTCACGTGGGATTCGTATAAAGTAATTGTATCTGCTTGAAATGATATTTCAGGTACTTCTTTTATACTTTCTAAATGAAACTTTTCTTCTCCTATCCATTTACGAGCAACAGTAATATGTGGATGATATGGGCGTGTTTCTAGAGAAAAACCATTTTCTTCACAAATGGCATGTACTTGCTTTTGCAACTGAAACAAATCGTGATTCTCACTTACCTTCGCCCAAAAAATACGGGGCTGATCTTCTCTACCAAACGTTGAAAAACCTTGTAACGTGAACGATAGTTCTTTTGTTTTTGTAAGTGTTTGTAATCCATTCTTTATCCCTTTTAACTGTTCTTCTGTCGCACCTCCTAAAAAGGAAAGGGTAATATGATAATCTTCCTTATGTACCCACGAGCGAAATCGTAATTCCTCATTCGTATCCTCTTTATAGTTAGACAGCACTTCTTTTATATGATTTGGTAACGTAATTGCGACAAAATAATGCCTATCCATGTACACCGTCTCCTTCTTTCTATTGTTGCTTTTCTTTCTTATCTCATTCAATTAAAAAGAAGCCGCCCTCTAAAGTAGAGAGCGGTCATTATTCATATATCGGCGATTAAAGTTTCACTTTACTTCGCTAGTTCATGAATTGCTTGCGCATAAATTGCTGTTGCTTTTAATAAGTCTTCAATTTCAATGTACTCATCTTTTTGATGCGCAAGTTCTTCTTTTCCAGGGAATAGCGGTCCAAATGCCACACCAGCTTTTAATGAGCGAGCATAAGTACCTCCGCCGATTGCTAATAGTTCTGCTTTTTCACCTGTTTGTTCCTCATATACACGTTGCAACGTACGAATTAATACGTGGTCTTTATCAACGTGATGCGGGCGTGAATTAGAATAGTCAGCTACTTCAAATGCATGCGTACCAACATACTCTTTCAACTTCGCAATTGTTTCTTCAAAGTTAGTTGTAACCGGGTAACGTACGTTTAGACCTAAGTTACCACCATTTTCTTTCGTATAAGAAAGGCGACCGACATTCACTGTTAACGGACCGCTAATTTCATCTTTATAAGCAATAGTAGCTTTTTCACCAAAAATATCACCAGTAAATGTTTCTGTTGCAAATGTCGCAAATGCAGTTGCTTTTCCATCAAGTGAAACTGTAGTTAAGAAGTTTGCTAATAATAAACCTGCATTTTCTCCTTTTTCAGGAGTAGATCCGTGCGCTGAAATTCCTTTTATTTGCAATGTCACTGTATTTCCTTCTATAGTCGATTTCCCTATTTTTTTAGCAGTTTGTAAATATTCTTCATATGCTACTGTAAGTGCATTTACATCTTCTCCTGTAATAACCACTTCTGCAAAATCAGGAACCATATTTAAACGGCGCCCTGAATCAAATGAAACAAGTTCATATGTACCTTTTTTCTCTTCACTTCCATTTTGCACAACTTGTATATCAGAAATTCCTTTTTCTGCATTAATAATTGGAAAGTCTGCATCTGGTGCAAAACCGATTGTTGGCATTTCTTCGTTTTTAAAGTAGTGATCTACACATTTCCAATTGCTTTCCTCATCTGTTCCTATAATCATACGAACACGTTTTGAAAGAGGTAAGCCTAATTCTTTCACAATTTTCATCGCATAATATGCTGCCATCGTTGGGCCTTTATCGTCAATTGCACCACGTGCAAAAATCTTTCCATCGCGAATATCCGCACTATATGCGGGAGTCGTCCAGCCATCTCCTTCTGGTACAACATCAACGTGACAAAGAATACCTACTAATTCTTCTCCTTGTCCCATTTCAAGATGACCTGCGTATCCTTCTAAATTTTTAGAAGCAAAACCTTCAGCTTCTCCTTTATATAACATGAAAGATAGCGCTTTTTCTACACCTTCACCGAATGGTGCGCCCTCTTTCGCCGATTCTTCTTCCCATACACTTTTAATTTGTAAAAATTGTTGTGTATCACGAATTAAATCATCTTTTCGTTTTGCCACTTCTTCTGTCCAATTAATCGCTGACATCACGCATCCATCCTTCACTATATTATCTCTTTCATCATAGCAAACCGAAATCCCTTATGCCATACACGAAAAATAAATACCGAACAATTGTAATATTTCAGACATTTCTTATTAGTTTTTCTTTTGTTTTTTCAAAAAATTTTGCAGGAATTTGGCGTTTTACGTAGAATTTTATGTGTTAGTTGACTGACCATATATACAATGTCAACTACCAATATTTTTCTATATGAATTTTTGTTAAACTTTTGTAAAATTTAAGTAGATTAAAGCATGAATTTTATCATGTAGAGTACAATGGTAGTAACGACCTTCTTTCCTGAATGGGGTCAAAAAAACTAGTAGAGGAGTGGTTTTCTCTTGAAACCTACAACTACTCGTATGCTAACACGCATTAAATCAATTTATATGTACATCAATGAAAACGGAACGGTAACGACGAAAGACCTTGTAGATGAGTTCGGGATCACACCGCGAACGATACAACGTGATCTAAATGTGTTGCAGTTTAATGAACTCGTGTATAGCCCTTGCCGCGGTAAGTGGACAACAACAGGAAAGAAAGTGAGAATGACCTCATAACGAAAAATAATTGTATGTAAATAAATACATACCCCTTTCTAACTATTAGAAAGGGGTCTTTTCTGCGCCTATAAAAGTACTACTTTTCAGTATCTACTTGATATGTTTTTAACATTTCTACTTCTTCATCTGTTAGCTCTCGGTATTGTCCAAGTTCTAGTTCTTCATCTAATACTAACGGACCCATCTCTGTTCTCTTTAGATAGACTACTTTTTTCCCTACCGCTTCAAACATACGCTTCACTTGATGGAATTTCCCTTCTGTAATCACAAGCTCAATTTCGGAAATATCATCGCTTTTCAATATTGTAAGCGCACCTGGCTTTGTTTCATAGCCATCGTCTAAGATAACACCTTTAGCAAACTCTTTTACATCCTCTTCTGTTACTACTCCTGCAACGTGTGCATAATATTTTTTCGGCACATGCTTTTTCGGAGATAATAATTGATGTGATAACTTCCCATCATTTGTTATCAATAAGAAACCTTCCGTATCGATATCAAGTCGTCCAACTGGGAACGGATCAAAGATTGCATCTTCTAATTCTAATAAATCTATTACTGTTTCATGGTTATCATCTTCCGTCGCTGAAATAACACCTTGTGGTTTATGCATCATTAAGTAAACAAACTCTTTGTATTCCACAACTTCACCGTGAATCATAACTTCTTGCTCTTCTACATTTACATGAACTTTCGCATCTTTTACTGGCGTTCCATCAATTTTCACAACGCCATCCTTCAATAATTTCTTTACTTCTTTTCTACTTCCATATCCCATATTCGCTAATAATTTATCTAATCTCACGCTTTTCACCTTCTTTATTTATCATAGAAAAGGGGACGTAATTACGCCCCTCTTGATTTCAACTTTATTTTAAATCTACTACCAAGTTTACGTTGAATTTTATCTAATGCTTCTCCGCCAAATACTCTTTCAAGTACTCCTGTGCGAATTGCTAACAATCCGTAAACAAGACCACCAATACCTGCACAAATCGCAACTGTTATAAGAGCACCAATACGGCCATCAGGCGAAATCATGAAGGATAGAAGCCATTGTGATAGTTTTACAGCAACGACCATTATAAGTGTCAGTACTGCAATTTGGAATGTTCTTTTATATACAACACCGAATGAATAGTGTGCGTATTTTTTAATTTGTCGATTTGTATACCAAACAGAAGCTAAGAAACCAACTGCGGTCGCTAGAATTGCTCCTACTGTACCGAAATAACGAATAAAGATTACGTTACATACAAATTTCAAAATAACACCCATAACAAGCGCGACAATCGCATGCTTTTGCTGATTAATCCCTTGAAGAATTGCCGCTGTTACAGTAAATAAAGCAAATAACAATGCAACTGGTGCATACCACATTAATACTTGTCCACCTAATGGATCTGAGTCATAGAAAGCAGTGTAAATTGGATATGCAAGTGTTGAAATACCGATAACTGCTGGCAATGTTAAAAACATATTTGCCTGGAATGTTTGTGTAATTTGTAATTTCAAATAGCGGTATTGTTTTTCAGTAAATGATTTTGTAATTGCTGGTACAAGCGTTAAACTAAACGCTGTTGCAAGTGATACAGGAATCATAATTAACTTATGCGTCCACATTGTGAAAATACCAAGCGCTCGCTCTGCGATATCCCCTTGACCAATCGCCTGCATAATTGAGTTAAATGTCAATGTATCAATTTGTTGATATAAAGGAATTGTTAACCCAATTACAACGTAAGGAATCGCATATGCGAATAACTCTTTAAACAATTGAACAGTACTTACTGTTGATTCTGGTACAGTTTGTTCAATTAAATATTGATCCAAATATTTTTTACGTTTTAACCAGTACCAAATTAACACACCGAGTGCTCCAACCGCTGAAACGAACGCAGCAAATGTTGCTACTCCAACTGCTGTTGCAACTGTACCGCCAAGTACTTTAATAACGATAAAACTACCTGCTAATAAAAAGACGATACGAATAATTTGTTCAATAATTTGTGAAACGGTAGTTGGTCCCATAGACTGGTGACCTTGGAAATAACCACGAATTAAACTCGCTGCTGGTACAACAATAAGTGCGAAACTTACAAGACGAATAATCGTCGTAACTTCTCCTACATTATTGTGTATACTTTGTTTACCAAGCATCGCTTCTGCAAACAACGGTGCCGTCATGTACAGTACTAGGAACGAAAGAATTCCTGTTACTATCATCATAACCATTCCCGAGCGGAACATTCTCCGGCTCGTTTTATAATCGCCAAGCGCATTATATTTGGAAACAAATTTTGAAACAGCAAGCGGCACACCTGCCGTTGCGATACTTAAAAAGATCGTATATGGAATGTATCCATATGTATAGAGCGTTCCGCCTTCTGTGCCTACTAATGCATGAAACGGAAAGACGTAAATCATGCCTAAGAACTTTACTAAAAATGTCCCTAGCGTAACAATAAGCGTTCCGCGCAGAAATTTCGAATCGGACATACAAAAATCCTCCTACATCTACATAAAGTGAAACTATAATTAGTTGGAGACTTCTCTCCTACTCCTTATTAGTTGAACCATTCGAGCATTTACAGGCTAACAGACTCCCTATTTACTTCTCCTAAATCTTGAGGTTTTAGTCTTATCGCCTACAAATAGCAGGATAGTGCTGAACTCTAACTTTTGTATTGTACCACAATTCTCTCATTAAGCAGTACTTCACTCTATTTTTCTTTTAAGGGAAAACATGCTATTCTTTTAGGCAGGAAATGTAGAAAATGAGGTCGATATATTATGCATTATGATGTTATTGTCATCGGCGGCGGTCCTTCTGGGCTAATGGCTGCAATTGGTGCTGCAGAAGAAGGCGCAAATGTCTTGCTTCTTGATAAAGGAAATAAACTCGGGCGTAAACTTGCAATTTCTGGTGGCGGGCGCTGTAACGTAACGAACCGTCTACCACTTGATGAAATTGTTAAACATATACCAGGAAACGGTCGCTTCTTATACAGCGCTTTTTCTATTTTTAATAATGAAGATATTATTACATTCTTCGAAAATCTTGGTGTTAAATTGAAAGAAGAAGACCACGGTCGCATGTTCCCCGTGTCAAACAAAGCGCAATCTGTTGTAGACGCACTTTTAATACGATTAAAAAACTTAGGTGTAAAAATCCGTACAAATACGCCTGTTGAAACGATTGAATATGAAAATGGTCAAACGAAAGCAGTTGTACTGCAAACAGGCGAAGTGTTAGAAACAAATCACGTCGTTATCGCTGTTGGCGGAAAATCCGTTCCTCAAACTGGTTCCACTGGAGACGGATACGCTTGGGCTGAAAAAGCAGGTCATACAATTACAGAATTATTCCCAACAGAAGTACCTATTCTTTCAAACGAGCCGTTTATACGTGATCGCTCATTACAAGGTCTTGCTTTACGTGATATAAACTTAAGCGTATTAAACCCGAAAGGAAAAGCTATCATTTCTCACAAAATGGACATGCTCTTCACTCATTTCGGCCTATCTGGTCCTGCTGCTCTTCGCTGTAGTCAATTCGTCGTGAAAGCACTGAAAAAGTTTAAAACGAATACAATACAAATGAGTATTGATGCATTGCCAGAGGAAAATAGTGAACAACTATTTCAGCGCATGCTGAAACAAATGAAAGAAGATCCGAAAAAAGGAATTAAAAACGTTTTAAAAGGTTATGTCCCTGAACGTTACTTCCTATTCTTATTGGAAAAAAATGAAATTGACGGTAGTGAACAAGCTGGACAAGTTTCTCACGAAAAGATTCGTGCACTTGCAAAAGACTTTAAAGAGTTTACTGTAAATGTAAATGGTACGCAGTCAATTGAAAAAGCATTCGTTACTGGCGGAGGTGTATCCGTGAAAGAAATTAATCCGAAAGAAATGTCTTCTAAATTCACGAACGGCTTATATTTCTGCGGAGAAGTTCTTGATATCCACGGTTATACTGGTGGCTATAATATTACATCAGCCCTTGTTACTGGTAGAATTGCTGGAACGACAGCTGGAGAAAACGCGAAAATGCAATATTAAAAAAGAAACAGGGATTCCTGTTTCTTTTTTATAGGTACATGAAATTATTATCGGTGATTCCACAGATATATCAGCGATTCTGTAATTATATCCGCGATTCCCCAAATTTATCAGCGATTCTACAACTTATATCGGCGATTTCTCAAATATATCGACTTACCGACAAGAAGCGACAAATATCTGCTCCATGTAACTTTCCATTGCTTTTTTGTTGCTTTATTTACCTTAGTACCTTTATATTTTATATTGTTGAATATTTAAAAAAGGGTAAGGGGAAAACAAATGAGAAAAAAAGTCATGATGTCTTTAATGTTAATGACGTTTCTTTCTGCGGTAGAAGGAACGATTGTTAGTACAGCAATCCCTCGTATAACGAGTGATTTGTCAGGCGTCGAACTTGTTAGTTGGGTATATGCAATTTATATGCTTGCAACAGCTGTTTCGACTCCAATATACGGAAAGCTCGCTGATTTATTCGGTCGTAAAAAGGTTTTACTAATCGGGGCTACAATCTTTTTAGTCGGTTCTGCACTTTGCGGAGTCGTTACATCGATGGAACAATTAATTTTCTTCCGCGCGCTTCAAGGTATCGGTGCTGGTGCTGTTATGCCAATCACAATGACGATTATTGGAGACTTATATAGCGAAGCGAAAGACCGCGCGAAAGCACAAGGTTGGATGAGTGCCGTTTGGGGTGTATCCGGTGTTATCGGACCGTTAGTAGGTGGATTTTTAGTTGATTCTCTTTCTTGGCGTTATATTTTCTTCTTAAACGTCCCATTCGGAATTATCGCTTGCTTAATGATTGTAATTTACTACAAAGAATCTATTAAACCTGCTAAACATCATATCGATTATCTTGGTGCAACAGTCTTCTCATTAAGTACAATCGCTCTACTATATGCATTATTAACAGGTAGCAGTAAGCAAAACTGGGGAGACATGACAATTATCGGCCTATTAATCTTTGCCGCTATTTCATTCATTATTTTCTTGTTCATCGAGAAAAAATCTCCGGAACCATTAATTCCTTTAACACTTTTCTCTAACCGTACATTATCTACGATAAATATATTAACTCTTATTGCTGGCGCAATGATTATTAGTATTACAATGTACCTTCCAATTTGGAGCCAAGGTGTATTAGGGAAAAATGCTACAGAAGCTGGACTTATTTTAATGCCAATCCCTGTTATGTGGACATTTGGCGCTATTTTCTCTGGTAACTTAGTAGGCAAATTAAAAACGAAACAAATCATTTTACTTGGGGCTAGCATTTTATCAGTCGCTACCTTCTTATTATTTACACTATCAACCAATTCACCATCGTTCCTTATTTATGTAGCAGTCGGATTATTCGGCTTAGGCATGGGGCTTGTGACACCAATTTACATGGTAACAATTCAAGCAGCCGTACCAGCTCATACACGCGGAACAGCTGTTGGTTTAAACACATTTATTAATACATTTAGTCAAACGTTAGGTGCTGCAATATTCGGTACAATCTTCAATACGATGATTCACGCACGTGGTATTAAAAATCTTGATCTTGTATCTGGTGGACATGGCGGTACTACAGCAAACGTAGTAACCGAATCGCAATCCGCATTAGCATCAAGCGTACACGTCATTTATATGAGCACTTTCGTATTAGCAGTATTTACATTAATTATCGCTTGGCTTTTATTAAAGCCAGCTACACAAACAAGTGAGCAACAATAAAAAGGATGACCATTTTGGTCACCCTTTTTTTATTCTTCATTCTCCACAATATGTTTCAGCATGGATAATTTATTATCCCAAAAACGTTCATAATACGAGAGCCACTGTTGTAATTCTTCTAATGGTTCTGGATGCAAACGATATATCTTCTCTCTTCCGCTTTTTCTTCCACTTACTAAATTCGCTTCCGAAAGAATATGAAGGTGCTTTACAACCGCAGTACGACTCATCGGGAAATGATCCGTTATTTTGGAAATCGGTAACTCTTTGTCACTTAATAACCGTATTACTTCTCGGCGGGTTGGATCAGCAATTGCTTGAAATACATCATATTTCGCTGCTGACGAGGACACTTAGCCTTCGACAACCTTTTTCAGTTTTTCATTTACAATCGCTACCCAACCACCGCTCATTCTATCGCGAATAATAGAACTCTTCGCATTTGCTTTCGGAAGAATTTCATCAGGATGTTTCCAGCCGCCGTGAATTAACGTAAATTCTGTTTTGTTATCTCCTAAGTCTTTCAAATTAAATGAAACAATCCAGCCATCTGTATCCCATGAGAAAGATAAATGGTTTGGCTCATCAATTTCTAACACTTTACATGGTGATGGCCCAAATGGTGATTGCACATGAAATTCATGTCCTACCTCTAATACAAAATCATTTGGCATAAACCATGACGCGATCCCTTCTGCAGTTGATACTACATTCCATACCTTTTGAATAGACGCGTTAAAAACGATTGTTTGTTTAATATCATTTAATGTATTTTGTTGTTCCATTTTCATTCTCCTTTACTCGGCGTTATAACATAACACCTTTTGGTTACACTTTGATAATATAACACCTTTTAGTTTCATGTCAACGCTAATTCTTTTACTGTTGAGAAATTCTCAACATTTTTTCAACAGGACAAACACCCTCTTAGCATTTCCTCATAATATACTCACAAAGGCAATACAAAATAAAAACTTCTCTCAACATGAAACTCCATCATTCATATTGAAAGAAGCGCCTTACTTATATCATGCGTACTTCGTCTCTCCTCCTTCCCTCAGGGACAATACGCGAGATATGACAAATCAGAAGGAATATGCCCACCATTTGAGTAGGTAGTTATTTCTCTTCTCCTCAACATTTCCTTAGGAGCGAAATGACTACCAACTCACTTTTTTCAAACAAAATAAAAAGGGGTTGAACGCTATGTTCTATTGCATTAACTGCTCTGATATTCACCATGAAAAACATCCAAATGATAAAGTATTCAAAAATGGTTTTTATATTGATCCATTTTTAGGTGATCGTTATCACCTTGGTATGTGTAAAGATGCCCAAAATCACGAAACAGGGGAGCCTCTTTTAACGACCAAGCAATTAGGCGCAACCCAATCTATTATGAACGTATTACCGACACATGTTGTCCCAACATAAAGCATAAAAAAGAGCTGGCTCACCCAGCTCTTTTTTATGCTTTATAAACGATCATTGCTGAAAAACAATAAATTTGGTTTTCATCGTCGTTAATGGAAACACCAACTTGATATTTAATATCTACAAAGTTGCTATCATCAATCTTTTTCAAAAAAACATTTACAGCATCTTCTAAGTCTTTTTCGTGACTTTCATCAAACACTTTCACACGAATCATGTTAACACCGTCCTAGATCGCAGCCCTCCGCCGCTTGATTATTGCCACGGTGCGTATCTATGATGCGATAAAACTTTCCATTCTCATATATATATCCGTCTTCTAACACATATTCTTTATCTTCAGTATAGACATAAAACTTACCTATCATAAATTTACTCGTATATAATTCCAAATAATTTGGTCTAAATTTAGCTACAACTTTATTTGTAATATCAATTTTTATTGTGCGCCCCACCTTCTCTCCCTCCTTTGCAAAGAACGGATTTAGGTATATTGTATTAGCGCTTTTACATTTTATGCTTAAAAATAAGTGGATATGCCTTCTTTCTTCACCTGTACTATTTTTCTAAAAAAATCACTATAAATAAAATCCCCAAAAAAACATAAAAAAAGCACTTTACATTATTGACTCGAATATAAATATTATGTTATTATATAAAATTTGACATTTTTGCATACGTGTGCTATCATTAAAAGTGGTTACCACATATGGAGGTGGATGATTTGTTTCAAATTGGTGATAAAATCGTTTATCCAATGCACGGTGCAGGAATCATCGAAGCAATTGAAGAGAAAGAAATATTAGGTACTTCACGTCAATATTGTGTGATACGCATCATTAGTAAAGATATGCAAGTAATGCTTCCGATGGATCAATTAAAAAAATCAGGTATTCGTTATATCGTTGATCGAGGTACGTTAGATGATATACTTCTTGAATTTCAAAACGGGGAGGCAGACCCATCACTCTCATGGAAACAAAGATATACAATGAATATGGAAAAAATGAAAAATGGCAATTTACAAGATAGCGCAGAAGTGGTTCGGGATTTACTTCGCCGTAATAAAGAGAGAGCATTAAATGCGAGCGAAAAACAAATGCTAGATAATGCACGAAAGATGATGATCAGCGAAGTCGCGCTCGTACAAAATGTTACTGAACATCAAGCAACAGAATTTCTTCAAGATACAATTAATCATTAAATTTTAAATAGCCAAACGCTATTTTTTTTGTAAAAAAAGGACAAAGAGATAAACTCTTTGTCCTTTTCATATTACCCACGCCCAGCTTGAAACGATGGGTATAAAGTCATTCCACCATCTGCAAATAACGTAATTCCAGTTACGTAACTCGCCTCTGATGAAGCAAGCCAAGTTGCTACTGCTGCAATTTCTTCAGGTTTTCCAATATAGCCCATCGGTATCATACTTTCTACGTCAGCACGTTTTTTAGGATCAGCAAATTTTTCTGCATTGATCGGCGTATTAATTGCACCTGGCCCAATATTATTTACTCGAATACCTTTTGGCGCATATTCTAGCGCTAACGTTTCTGTCATCAGTTTAATACCGCCTTTACTTGCTGCATAGTGCACAAATAGTGGCCACGGAATTTTCTCATGAACACTAGACATATTAATGACAGACCCTTTAATATCATGTTCTACAAAATATTTAATCGCTTCACGACTTCCTAAAAAAGCACCTGTTAAATTTGTATTAATTACCCTATTCCAATCTTCAAGCGGCATTTCATGCGACGGTACCGCGTTTTCTATCCCTGCATTATTAATCATAACGTCAAGCGTACCAAACTCTTTCACAGCAGATTGAATGAGATTCGCCACATCTGATTCGACCGTTACATCACCTTTTACAGCAATCGCTTCTCCGCCTACCTTTTTAATTTCTTCTAACACATCATTCGCTTCTGATTCTCGTGAGCGATAATTAATAACCACTTTCGCTTTTTCCTTAGCAAACCTCACTCCCATCGCTCTTCCGAGACCAGTTGCTGATCCTGTAATAACGACAACTTTCCCTGCTAAATCACTATACATTTCCATACCTCCTTTAACTTTTGGCTATACCTAACATAATTCCGGCTGCGATAATAAAAACGATACCGACAACGATACCCGTTAATTGGCGTTTCGTTTTCTTTTCACCTAATATAAGGATCCCACCAAGCGTGGAAATAATAATTCCCATTTGCGATAGCGAGAAACTTGTTGCGACTCCAACACGCGGCTGCGAAATGAATAAAAACATATTTCCAGCTGCCCAAATTAATCCTGGAATAATATTTCGAATTGCATATTTATTAAATGGATGATGCTTAAAGGTAAGCAAAATCCCACCTAACACCATACCAACTGCTTGTGGCAACAAAGCCGACCAACCATCTACGTTAAATAACCTAATCACTACTACGTAAACTAAATAACCGACTGTTGAAATTAATAAAATTACGATACCTCTTTTAAAGTTTGCTGCTTGCTCTGCATTCTTTTCTTCTTCACTTTGAAGCGATGTTAAAATAACACCGATAATAATACAAACGAGCGCTAAAATCCCAAGGACGACCGATATTGTCGTGGACCATTCATGAAATACGATAACACCAAATAAAGTCGTCGCGACTAATTGAAGTCCTGTTGAAATTGGCATCGTCCTCGAAACACCCATTAAATCAATACTTTTCAATTGATTCGCCTGACCAAGCGCCCAAAATAAACCTGACACAACTCCAACTCCGATAACGGTAGGTGTTAATACTGGCTTCATAAAAATATAAACAACAATTGAGAAAATAAGTGCTCCAAACGTTGTTCCGAGCGTTTGACTATACGGTCCCCCGCCCAGTTTTACGTTAAATAGCACAATACTTCCCCAAAATATAGCTGGTAAAATTGCTAAAAATATATCCATCACTCATTACCTTTCTTTACTAAATGCCATAGGTTATCACTCTAAGTCATTAGAGTGAGCTTTTATTTTTTCTTTTTCCCGTTCACAAACTTTTTCTGCAATAGCGTCAGAAACCTTCTTTTCTCGCTCCACTTTCTTTA
This sequence comes from Bacillus sp. FSL K6-1218, assembly GCF_038006445.1. Taxonomy (NCBI): domain Bacteria; kingdom Bacillati; phylum Bacillota; class Bacilli; order Caryophanales; family Bacillaceae; genus Bacillus; species Bacillus sp. FSL K6-1218. Next base: position 4,731,221 of record NZ_JBBOVE010000001.1, read on the forward strand.
TCTTTACGTGATCTAAATGATCTTCCAAAGTAAGCGTAACTTTATCGTTCGGCGGATTATGCGCTCCTTGAAATGTAAGAAATTGTAGCTTCACTTCATACCTAGGAACAAATTCATCTTTCTTGCCGAGACGCTTTATATTTATAACTGAAACACATTCATATTGATCTTCTGTCACTTGTCTAATAACTGAATAGTACCTATTTGATAATGCACTCTCTAAAAGCTGTTCTCTTGATTCTTTCGCGAGAGAATCACTTGGAGAAGAGAAAAAGGCCGCACATAGCATTATGATAACTACACATATTTTTTTCATAGTTCCCTCCTTGTTCTATAGATTAGTGTTCTCAAAACTGCCATAAAAAAACGACTTTCCCTATGTAGGAAAGTCGTTTTAATGAATCCAATATTAACCACCGCTCACTGGTGGTATAAGTGCAACAACATCACCATCTTGGACCCTGTCATCTTCATTTGCGTATTCTTCATTAATCGCAACCATAATTGGCTCTGAAACTGGTACATTATATTCTTTCGCAACAACATCTTTTAACTGTGCAACCGTAATATTTTCTTTCTCTATTCGTAATTCACTTGTCCCTGCTTCTTCTTGCAGGTGCGCAAATAACAATACTCGAATCATGCTTATAGCTCCTTCCCAGGCTCTCCCGCCGGATATGGTGTTTTTTCTAATTGATCACCAATCCATGAGTCACCATCTTCCCAAAACTCCTTTTTCCAAATCGGAACAATTTGTTTTATGCGTTCCATAATATATTCGTTCGCTTCATAAGCCGCTTTACGGTGTGGTGTTGAAACAGCAACAACAACCGCTATATCAGAAATTTGCAACGTACCGATGCGATGTGTAATCGCAACATATGTACCTGGCCATTTCTCTTTCACTTCCAGACCAATTTTCTCTAGCATCTTTTCTGCCATCGTCTTATAAGCAACATACTCTAAGTATAATGTACGACGGCCTTTCGTAAACTCTCTAACCGTTCCAATAAATGTTGTAACAGCACCGCATTCACGTCGAATTACTTTCTTCGTTACCTCTTCAATCGAGATCTCTGTATCAATTACTTCATAATATATATTTGTCATTTCGCACTCCTAACCGTTTGTAAAAACCAGTCTATGTACAACTCTTCTTCTGTTATATGAAATACTTTATATTCTTCTCGTATATTTGCCGGGGCATCATACCACGTAATAATCGCTACTATATTTTCTACTTTATGTAAAAGCTCAACGTCTTCCGCAGAACGAAGTAACACTACTTTTGGATAGTTCTCTTTTTTATAACCCTCTATTAAAATTGTATCCACTTCAAAAAACTCATATAAGCGAATAATTTCTTGCAAGGACCATTTCTTTCTTAGTGAAGAAAGTGCAAGCAATCCAGCACCTTCTACACCACTTACGATAGCACCAGCTTTACGGTGTCGTTCGCTATCTTTTTGCGCTACTTCCGGAAAACCTCCGTGCCCGTGATGTTTAATTGTAGCAACTTTCATTTCACTTTCAGCTAACACATGCACAATTTTCTCTACAAGTGTCGTTTTTCCGCTGTTTTGATACCCTACTATTTGTAAGATTGAAGGGGCTTTGCCCATGGCCAATCACATCCCTCAGAGTGCTCTAACAACAATACAGATACTTTCATCCCTGCTTCAAATCCTCTCGTTCCTCCAGGCAATACAATAAAAGCATTCGCATCGGCAAGTGAAGAGACCGCACTCGATTTATCTAAACCGACCGGCATCGCTTGTAATACCCCTTCCGCGATTGTTACCTTTGCTCTTACAAAACGAGTGAACGGATTTGGTTTCGGAAAATCTTTTTGTAAAATAGCATCTGCTATATATATGTGAGGTTCTTTCACATACAAATATGTCTTTATAACCGGATGCACAAATAGCTCAAAGCCTACGTAGCAAGCTGATGGATTCCCTGATAAGCCGAAAAGTAACTTTCCATCAACTTCAGCTACTGTCGTTACACTTCCTGGTCTCATCGCTATTTTATTAAAGAGTACATTCGCCTGTAATCTTTCATAAATAGCTGGTAAGTAGTCATAATCTCCTACTGATACACCGCCTGTTGTAATTAAAATGTCGACCTCATCCATCGCTGATTGAACAGCTGTAAAACATGCATCTAACTCATCCGCGAGTTGACCATAATAACGAACTTTCCCGCCAGCTTTCATAATTTGAGCTGCGATCATATACGAGTTACTATTTCTAATTTTCCCTGGTTCTAACAGCTCATGTACTTCTAATAATTCACTTCCTGTCGTTACAATACCGACAACAGGCTGTTTTACAACTTTTACAGTGCTATATCCAAACGTTGCTAGTAATGCCGCAACACCTGGATTAATTGCAACGCCTTTCTTAACGAGAACTTGATTTTGTTTTATATCTTCCCCTTTAAATGACACATTGTCACCACTATTAAACGGACGCTTTACCTTCATATATGTTTTTCCGTTCTTCTCAAAACCCTCCGTCAGCTCTAGCATTACGACTGCATTACAACCCTCTGGAATAGCTGCTCCCGTCATAATACGAACCGCTTTAAAAGGCGCTACTTCATCTAAAAAAACAGATCCTGCCCCGATTTCCCCTATTACTTCAAACTCAATCGCATTCTCTTGATTCGCTTCTTCCGTATCTTCTGCTCGAATTGCGAAACCATCGTAAGGAGACCGATCAAAATGAGGAACGTCATGATCAGAGACAACATCCTCCCCAAGAATTCTCCCATAACTTTCCGTAATAGAAACCTCTTCTACTTCACCATTCTTCGCATATTCCATTACTCTCTCTACTGCCTCAGCAACTTGAATCGGAATTCGTTTTTCTATCATCGTTTCTCACCTCATATTTGCAATTTTTTTTATCTCGATTAAACTTTATATATTAAATAGAAATTACTTCAAGGAGGAATTCCATGTCTTCATTCACACACTTTAATGACCAAGGACGCGCAAAGATGGTTGATATAAGTGACAAAAAAGCAACCGTTCGAACAGCAATTGCGTGCTCTAGCATTGTCGTTACAAAAGAAATTTACGATAAAATCTCTCACAATGAAATTGGGAAAGGTGACGTACTAGCAGTTGCGCAAATCGCAGGCATTATGGCTGCGAAACGAACTTCTGATATTATCCCAATGTGCCATCCTTTATTATTAAAAGGTGTTGACGTTTCTTTTGATTGGAAACAATCAGAAGAACAATATCGTTTACTCATTGAAGTAAAGGTTAAAACAGAAGGTAGCACCGGTGTTGAAATGGAAGCTTTAACAGCTGCTTCCGCTACCGCTCTTACTGTGTATGATATGTGTAAAGCTGTCGATAAAGGTATGATTATCGGCGAAACGTACTTACTTGAAAAAACAGGTGGAAAAAGTGGAGATTATACGAGAAATTCATAATCCTCTCTCCGTTGAACCTAAAGGATTTTCTTTAGGTTCAACCTATATATCTTGCATATAAACTTTTCGCTACATTCATATCATTCGTCCCATGAATAAACGCCCTGCCATCTGTAAATAAAACAAAACGATATTCTTCTACCGGAAATGATAATAAATAAGGTGTCGCCTTTATCTCTACACTTCTTTGTAAGCGCTTTTTAATTTCTTCTAAATTAAAATTCTTCCGCACACCTGGGCGAATTTGTACTGTATTTCGCCCACATAACACTTCTGTTTTTGTTTGTGCTTCAAATGTTAAACTCGGATATGTACGTAACCTTCCGCAAGATAAACAAGTATCTTTTTTCTGCCTATTCACTTTAAATGCCATCTGTTGATTATTCCAAAGATCAAACGATAACATCGTTTCACGAAGCGCCCCAAAGTCTTCTACTAATATTTTCAGCGCTTCCGTAATTTGATGCGCAACTACTAATTGTACTGCCGGTTGTATAATACCTGCTGTGTCACATGTTGCTCCGCTCGCCGGATGCTCCATTAAACAGCGAAAACACGGTGTTTTTCCTGGTAAAATTGTATACGTTACTCCGTAACTCCCGACGCAACCACCATATATCCACGGAATATTATACTTTTGTGAAATATCATTAATGAGAAGACGCGTTTCAAAATTATCTGTCGCATCTAATATTAAATCTACATCATTCACTAGCTCTTCCATTTCTTGCACTGTTACATCAGTCACAACCGGATTTATTTTCACCTCAGAATTAATCGCTTGTAAATGCTCTGCCGCTGCTACCGCCTTTGGTTTGTATTGCTTTGCATCTTCTTCTGTATATAATTGTTGTCTTTGTAAATTACTCCATTCTACATAATCACGATCCGCAATTGTTATTTTGCCAACACCTGCTCTAACAATTGCTTCTGCATTCGCTGCACCGAGAGCACCAGCGCCGATAATAAGCACATGCTTCTCTCTAATTTTTCTCTGTCCTTCTTCTCCAACACCAGAAAATAATATTTGTCTTGAATATCGCTCCTGCATACGATAGCCCCCTTTCTTATCCTCCTATATAAGACATTTCAATTTTCGGACGATTCTTTGCACTTTCTTCTGTCCGTTCATCCGAATACCTGTCTTTTCTATGCATCCATACATTTTGTATAACGCTTACTAACTCATCATCTGAAAGATTTCCTCTAAGAAGTTCCCTTACATCCAATCCTTCTGTCGCAAATAAGCAAGTATAAAACTTTCCATCTGCCGAAATTCTTGCTCTCGTACAAGAGGAACAAAATGACTCTGAAACGGAAGTAATAAAACCGACTTCGACATTTGTTCCAACGTAACGATATCGCTTCGCAACTTCACCGAAATAATGCGCTTCAGCTGGCTCAAGTGGATACACGCTATGAATCATTTCAATTAATTCTTGCTTTGTAACGACTTGGTCAAAGTTCCATCCATTTGTACTACCAACATCCATAAACTCAATAAACCTAAGTGTGATTCCTTGCTCTTTAAAATAAGCAGCCATCGGAAGTACTTGATGGTCATTCATCCCTTTTTTCACAACCATATTTACCTTTACATCAAGCCCGGCCTCTTTTGCAGCCATAATTCCCTTTATAACAGGTTTCGTATTGATATTCCGGCCATTAATGTCCTTAAATACATCGTCATCTATTGCATCTAAACTAACATTTACTCTATGTAATCCAGCTTCTTTTAATGCTTTTGCTTGTTTCGTTAAATGAATTGCATTTGTCGTTAACCCTATATCTACTAACCCTTCAATTTTTACGAGACGTGCAATAAGTTTTGTTAAATCTTTACGCAGCAGTGGCTCGCCACCAGTAAGTCTAATTTTTCGTACACCGATGCTAACAAATAGTTTTGCCAAACGTTCAATTTCATCAAACGTCAATAAAAACTCATCTTTCAAAAAAGCATAATCTGGCCCAAAAACTTCCGCTGGCATACAATATGTGCATCTAAAATTGCAACGATCAATGACAGATATACGCAAATCTTGAAGTGGGCGTCCAAAAAAATCTGTAACCATCTCCTGCATCGCCACCCTCCCTTTCTGCCAAATTTCTCTCTTTTCATTCTATTATAATATATTTTCGAACTGCGATGTTTTTGCTCAAGTGAATAAAGTGAAACTTTAATCAGTGGGGGGTTTTGTTCATCCCCCACTGATTATTAGCCCTCACCAATCGGGCTTTTACAGGCAGCTCGAGGGATAAAGTGAAACTTTAAATAATTAAAGGGTATCCACTCCCCATGGTTAACGAGGTTTACTTCCAGATACAAGGATAAAAAAACCTTGAAACATAAAAGTTTCAAGGTTTTCTGCTTATTAACTTAATCTAATAATAGTTAGAGTAGCCCCTGGCGTCGCTGTAGATAATGTAGCCAACGCAATTACTCCAAATAATTGTAAGCTAACTGCAGCTCCAGCAGGCAAGTTAGCGATTATTGTTGCACTAAATGAACCTGCAGCCACTGCCGGGGAGTTTATCGTTCCCGCAAGCGGACTGCCATTTACAGTTATACGGGAACTTACAAGTAATCCTGCCGTTAAATTAATTGTATAGGCTATATAATAGTTTCCTGCATTCGCAACTGTAAATACAGTATTTCCACCACTAACGGTTATTCCTGGTCCAATATTTTGATTGTTTGGTAACGGAATATTCGTGCCACCTAACAAAACAGAAATAACACTTCCTGATGTATTATTCGCAAACGCATACGTTGCAGTTGTACTGACTCCAGTCGCTCCAGTGGCTCCAGCTCCGGTTGGACCTTGGATTCCTTGAGGACCTGTATCTCCAGTTGGACCTTGGGAACCGGTTGCTCCTGTAGCCCCCGTTGGACCTTGGATTCCTTGCGGGCCTTGAATTCCTTGGGGACCTGTCGCTCCGGTTGCTCCTGTAGCTCCCGTTGGACCTTGAATTCCTTGCGGGCCTTGAATTCCTTGTGGGCCTTGAATTCCTTGGGGACCTGTCGCTCCCGTTGCTCCTGTAGCTCCCGCTGGACCTTGAATTCCTTGCGGGCCTTGAATTCCTTGTGGGCCTTGAATTCCTTGGGGACCTGTAGCTCCCGTTGCTCCTGTAGCTCCCGTTGGACCTTGAATTCCTTGCGGGCCTTGAATTCCTTGTGGGCCTTGTGGGCCGGTCGGACCTATGTCACCTTGCGGACCTTGGATTCCCTGTGGGCCTTGTGCTCCTGTTGCCCCCGTCGCTCCTTGAATTCCTTGAGGACCTTGTGGACCTTGAATTCCTTGTGGGCCGGTTGGACCTATGTCGCCTTGTGGGCCTTGAATTCCTTGGGGACCTTGTGCTCCGGTTGCCCCCGTTACTCCTTGGATTCCTTGCGGACCTTGAATACCCTGTGGACCGGTTGGACCTATCTCTCCTTGAATACCTTGGATTCCTTGCGGACCCTGTAAACCCGTCACTCCGGTTGCTCCCGTTTCTCCTGTCGCACCTGTCACTCCAGTTGAGCCTGTCGCCCCGGTATCTCCTGTTACTCCTGTCGCACCTGTTGCTCCTGTCGGGCCAGGTGGTCCACCTGATGGACCTGTCACTCCCGTCGCACCTGATGGCCCCGTTGGGCCGGTCGGTCCTGCTGGTCCTCCTGACGGGCCAGTCACCCCTGTTGGACCGGTTACTCCTGTTGGACCGGTCGGTCCTTCTCCCGTCGCTCCGGTTGCTCCCGTATCTCCTGTTGCTCCCGTCGGACCTTGTATCCCTTGAATTCCTTGTGGTCCTTGCACTCCTTGTGCTCCCGTTGCTCCTTGTATTCCTTGAATTCCTTGCACTCCTTGTGCGCCCATCGGACCTGTTGAACCAATCGCCCCTTGTACACCTTGCACTCCTTGGGGCCCCTCTGGACCTGTTGCTCCTATTTCCCCTTGTATCCCTTGAATTCCAGTTGCTCCTTGTGCTCCAGTTGCTCCCGTTATCCCTTGCACACCTTGTATTCCCTGTATTCCTTGTGGACCTTGTGGGCCTGTTGCTCCTACCGGTCCTTGAATGCCTTGTATCCCCTGAGGACCCTCTGGACCCGTTGCTCCAACTGGCCCTTGAACACCTTGTATTCCTTGCGGGCCCTGAAGTCCCTCTGGGCCTTCTGGACCTGTTGGACCTATCTCTCCTTGTATCCCTTGGATTCCAGTTGGACCTTGTGGCCCAGTCGGACCTATGTCACCTTGCGGACCTTGGATTCCCTGTGGGCCTTGTGCTCCTGTTCCCCCTGTCGCTCCTTGGATTCCTTGAGAACCTTGTGGGCCTTGAATTCCTTGTGGGCCGGTTGGACCTATGTCGCCTTGTGGGCCTTGAATCCCTTGCGGACCTTGATCTCCAGTGGCCCCCGTTACTCCTTGAATTCCTTGAGGACCTTGAACACCTTGGGGACCCGTCGGACCTATCTCTCCCTGCACTCCTTGGATTCCTTGCGGACCTTGTAAACCCGTCACTCCGGTTGCTCCCGTTTCTCCTGTCGCTCCTGTCACTCCAGTTGAGCCTGTCGCCCCAGTATCTCCTGTTACTCCTGTCGCCCCGGTTGCTCCTGTCGGGCCAGGTGGTCCACCAGATGGACCTGTTACTCCCGCCGGACCTGATGGCCCCGTTGGGCCGGTCGGTCCTGCTGGTCCTCCAGATGGGCCTGTTACCCCTGTTGGACCTGTTACTCCTGTTGGGCCTGTAGTGCCTTCCCCTGTGGCCCCAGTTGCTCCCGTATCTCCTGTTGCCCCCGTCGGACCTTGGATTCCTTGAATTCCTTGTGGACCTTGCACTCCTTGTGCGCCCGTCGCTCCTTGAATGCCTTGTACTCCTTGCACTCCTTGGGGACCCATCGGACCTGTTGGACCAATCCCCCCTTGAGCACCTTGCACTCCTTGGGGACCCTCTGGACCCGTTGCTCCTATTTCCCCTTGTATCCCTTGAATTCCAGTTGCTCCTTGTACTCCTGTTGCTCCCGTTATCCCTTGCACACCTTGAATTCCCTGAATTCCTTGTGGACCTTCTGGACCCGTTGCTCCTACCGGTCCTTGAATGCCTTGTATCCCTTGTTGCCCCTCTGGACCCGTTGCTCCAGCTGGCCCTGGTACTCCTTGTATTCCTTGCGGGCCCTGAAGTCCCTCTGGGCCTTCTGGACCTGTTGGTCCTATATCACCCATTGGACCCTGTATCCCTTGAACTCCTTGTGGTCCTGTTGCTCCTGATGGCCCTGGTACTCCTTGTATTCCTTGTGGACCTTGATCTCCTGTTGCTCCTGTGGCCCCTTGAGGACCTATAGCCCCCTGTATACCTTGTGGACCTTGATCTCCTGTTGCTCCCGTTATCCCTTGAATACCCTGAACCCCTTGGATTCCTTGTTCACCAGTTACTCCCGTCGGACCAGGAATACCTTGAATTCCTTGCGGACCTTCTGGACCTGTTGGGCCAATTGGCCCTTGGATTCCTTGAATTCCTTGTAGCCCCTGCGCACCTGTTGCTCCTGTACTTCCCGTCGGACCAGGAATCCCCTGACCTGTTGCTCCAGTATTTCCAGTTGCACCTGTTGCTCCAGTCGCGCCTGTACTTCCACTCGGTCCACCACCCGGCCCTGTCGCACCAGTTGGCCCTGTCGGACCAGGAGGTCCTCCAGATGGTCCAGTTATCCCTGTTGGACCTGTTATTCCAGTCGGGCCAGTTATCCCCTGACCTGTTGCTCCCGTTGATCCCGTACTTCCACTTGGTCCTTGTGACCCTTGTATTCCTTGGACTCCTTGAATTCCTTGAGGACCAGTTACTCCCGGTATCCCTTGTATTCCTTGGATTCCTTGAGTTCCCTCAGGTCCAGTAGCTCCAATCGGCCCTTGTAATCCCTGTACTCCCTGTATCCCTTGCGCTCCTGTCGCTCCTGTCGGACCAATCGGACCTTGTATTCCTTGCACACCTTGTAAACCTGTCGCTCCCGTTTCCCCTTGTGGCCCCCTTAATCCTTGTGGTCCCTGCTGCCCTTCTGGTCCAGTTGCACCTATTGGTCCAACTGGACCTTGAATCCCTTGCACACCTTGAGGTCCAGTCGGACCCATCTCTCCCATTGGACCTTGAAATCCTCTCGGTCCTTGCGGTCCAGTCGGACCTTGTGGACCTGTTGGACCAGTAATCCCTATACCCGTAAATCCAGTTGGAACAGGAGGAAAAGTAGGACCAATAAGTTCTGGTGGGATTCTAAAATTAGATTGTTGTTTCCCTTTATTATCACGATTCTTCACACTTTCACCACCTACAAAACGTCTTTTTCATAATAAATAAACCTCTTCTTAATCTATTTACAAAAATAATCTCCAAGACTATTTTTATTTCAAATAAATAAAACTCCCTTAATTCCTTAAGGGAGTCCTGCAATTGAATCCATATTATCTGTATTAGGGACAGCTTGCGCTATACCCGATGTATTTACACTTTGCCCCATATTTGTTCCTGTTACAGTACCAGCAGGGGTGCCCCTTGTATATGTCGTCGTCACCGAATCTCCTGGTTGTAAACAAAGTTTTGTCTCCGTCCCTATTACTGTAACAACATCAATCCAGGTGCACCCCATTGAACCACTATATGATTTCGAAGCAGTAAATGAAGTATCACTCAAATTATCACCTGTAAATATATTCCCAGTGTTATTCACAATAACAAACTCTTTTATATGCGCAGGCATAATTACACTCTACCTTTCCTTTACGAACCTAATGTACGTGTACTCGTTGCCAAAGGCGGAAGGAATACCGATGTTCTAATCACCGCTTCTGGCTGCCTTTTTCCATTTAAAAAAATAGCAGCACTCGATCCTCCAGCACCTGCATATACTTTCGCCACAGCTAAAGGCGAGATATCATAGCAGTCGCCGACATTAACAGCTCCTGTATTATTAATAATTTTTACTTTACGCAAATTAATCCCCATTTACCCCTCCTCCTTTTTTATACTGTATGCAAAAAAAAAAAACTTGAAACAGACTCGTTTCAAGTTTTTAACTATTAACTATTTCGTTTCACCTTCATATTGAAGCATACCGCCAACCATGTTCACTGTTTTAAATCCTTGCTCATTTAAATAATGACATACATTTTCACTGCGCATTCCTGAACGACAAATAAAGATATATTCATTCTCTTTATTAAAGAACTCTACTTTATGTGGGATATCGCCCATTTTAATATGTACAGCTTCTGGAATCTTTCCTGCCGCTACTTCTTCATCTTCTCTTACGTCTACTAGAAATAACGTTTCTCCATTTTCTAAACGCTCTTGTACCTCTTCTGTAGTAATTGTTTTAACTTCTGTCATATGTAGTTCCTCCTTATATACAATAAAACCTTTAGTTTCTTTTCCACAAACATTCTCTACCAATTTTAGCATGCAAAAGAAAGAACGCAAAGAATCGAAAAGCTATTTCTCAATTTTCTCGCAAAACTTATTCTTTACAAACATAACTAGCACATTGTATCCTCAATATACTTGTTTTATGAAAGGAGTCGATTAAAATGACGCTTTTTCTTTTCATTATGGGCATTGTGTTCTTACTCGCTGCAATTATTGCCCTTAGTATGAAAAATAATAGAAAAATAAAATCCCCACAAGAAATGTCATTCTTATTTCTATTGCTTAGCATAGCGTTTTTCGGTATAGCAATCGCTACATATATTTTCCGTCTACAAATTATGTAAAAAAAGGTGCCTACTACAAACATTGCACCTTTTCCCCATCATTTGTCTTCTACACAAAACTAGATACTCTCCGATTCAAAAATTCATAAACTTTTTTTTCAAATAAATGAATATCAAATGCTCCTGCCATATGCCCATTTATACTTTCTATCTCATACACTTCCGCATATTTTCCTTGTTTTTGCAAAATATCTACCATTTTATAATTATAACGAGACGGCTGAAGCAAATCTTGTTTACACGGAATCATAAGTACATTCGCTTCTATGTTAGAAAGAGATTCTTCTAGTGAAGAAAACCCATATGCAATATCATGCAATAAAACTGCCTTCGCAGTATACATCCACGAATTTGCATCTACTAACTCTATACTTCTATATGTCGCTTTATTTATCTCTTTTTCAAATGATGTTAGTGTAGAAAACTTTTTATAAGGTTCTATCTCTATACTATTACGAGGAAATGCCATTTCATAAAAATGCTCATCAAACGCGTTCATAAACATCATTCTATTTGCTAAATGAAGCCCCTTTATCGGCTGCTCTTCTCCATATTTTCCATCTTTCCAACTTGGATCCAGTTGAATTGCCTCAATCGCATTTTGCGCTACGTTTACTGACGTAATAATTGGATTTTGTGGGTTCGTAATAACGCCAATCATCCGCTCTACCATATATGGATAGTGAACCGCCCATTGTTGTGCAATCATTCCCCCCGCCGACGGTCCGATTACAGCATGTAACCTTGAAATTCCCATACCTTTTATTAACTCATATTGCATACGAGCCACATCAAGAAATGTAAAAACCGGAAAATCCATAGCATATTCTTCTCCAGTTTCTTTGTTAATTGATTTCGGTCCTGTTGTAATCACATATGGATTTCTCACCTGCACATTACAAAAATTATCCGTACATATAACAAAATACTTATTTGTATCAATTGCTTTTCCAGGTCCGATGAGCCCATCCCACCAACCAGACTCCTCATCATGCACTGTATATTTTCCTGCCGCATGACTTGTTGCACTAAAATAATGACAAACCAAAATCACATTTGACCTTTCTCTATTTAACGTACCATATGTCTCATATCCCATTTGAACAGGCATTTCCCTGCCATTTTCAAACGTAAACTCTTTTAAAACAAACTTCTCCTTTTTTACAATTTGCACAGCCTCTCCCTCTCCCCGTTATAGTATGAACTGCTTACTAAAGGTTTTTTTCTATGCAAACTAATCTCCTTCTTCTTTTCATAAATAAATGAATAATATACAAAATTAGCCACAAAATAGCACTATATTACACAATTAAAGAGGGCATACATATGATTTGGAATTGGTTACGTAAGAAAAAAAAATCAAATACAACAGAGGCAAAAGAAGCCGATAACTGGAAGCAGCAGTCTAACAATCCAGATGACGATAACAACGAACAGACTAGAAGTATGAAACATACTAAAGGTAAAAATAACGAGCGAGATGATTCTTCTCAAGATAAACAGCAAAACTCTAAGCAAGATGATTCTTCTCAGGAGAAACAGCAAAACTCTAAGCAAGATGACTCTTCTCAGGAGAAACAGCAAAACTCTAAGCAAGATGACTCTTCTCAAGATAAACAGCAAAACTCTAAGCAAGATGACTCTTCTCAGGAGAAACAGCAAAACTCTAAGCAAGATGACCCTTCTCAGGAGAAACAACAAAACTCTAAACAAGATGACCCTTCTCAGGAGAAACAACAAAACTCTAAGCAAGATGACTCTTCTCAGGAGAAACAGCAAAACTCTAAGCAAGATGACTCTTCTCAGGAGAAACAGCAAAACTCTAAGCAAGATGACTCTTCTCAGGAGAAACAACAAAACTCTAAGCAAGATGACTCTTCTCAGGAGAAACAACAAAACTCTAAGCAAGATGACTCTTCTCAAGATAAACAGCAAAACTCTAAGCAAGATGATTCTTCTCAAAGTAAGCAACAAAGCTCTAAACAAAATGATTCTTCTCAGAATAAGCAACAAAGCTCTAAACAAGATGATTCTTCTCAAAGTAAGCAACAAAGCTCTGGAGGTAATAGTATTTATGACTTTACCAAACCAGAAAAAGACCGTATTCATTCTCTACAAGATTTAATAGAGAAACTTAAAAAGTCTAGTGATTTTATTAATTACCATACATCTGACGATGAAACGATGCCTTATTGGATTTCTTACTATCGCCCTTCACTTGATGGAGAGAAATTACAGAAATATTTAATGCCCACTCTTTTAGAAAAACATTGTGCTTCTCTAGAACAACTAAAAGAACATATTCCGATGAGCGGCATTACAATTACGAATGACTTACAAAAAATTGAAGACATGGTTTTAAAGGGGCATGCGATTATTCAACTGAACCAGCAAGATCAAAAGTGCATGCTTGCAAACATTGCAATTGATAATTACCGGGCGCCAAGTCCTCCATTAAATGAATCGACAGTTATTGGTCCTCAGGAAGGTTTCGTAGAAGCTATCGATACGAATATTAATTTAGTACGAAAACGCCTTCCTGTTTTAGAGCTACAGACAAAAGAAATGATTGTTGGAGAGTTTTCAAAAACAAAGGTTGTCATGATGTATTTGGACAACCTCGCTGAAAAAGAGAATGTAGATTTTCTAGAAGAATCATTGCGTGCTCTTGAATATGATCAAATTAATGATAGTGCTTATATCCAAGAATTAATGGGAGAAAAGTCGATTTTCCCTCTCTATATCAATACAGAGCGTACTGATAGAGTTACAAAAGCACTAATTGATGGAAAAATCGCTATTTTTGTTGATGGTTCCCCAAGCGTGTTACTTACACCAGTATCATATTTTGATTTTTTCATTTCACCAGAAGACTATAACGTCTCTTGGCTATACGCTACATTTTCACGCATTTTACGCCTTATCGCTGTTCTATTTTCAATTTGTGCTACACCGTTATACGTTGCAGTTTTAAATTATCATTATGAACTCATTCCAAGTGATTTACTTGAAACTTTAATTTTATCAAGGGCACAAGTACCGTTTCCACCTTTAATTGAAGCGCTCTTTTTAGAACTCGCAATTGATTTATTAAGAGAAGCTGGCGCAAGGTTACCGATGAAAGTTGGTCAAACTCTCGGTATTGTAGGCGGTATCGTAATCGGGCAAGCATCTGTACAAGCTGGTTTAACGAGTAATATTTTATTAATTATCGTTGCCTTATCAGCACTTGCTTCCTTTATTACGCCTATTTATAAAATGGGTAACGCCGTTCGATTACTACGCTTCCCATTTCTAGCATTCGCAGAAGTAGGAGGGCTCTTCGGTATTTCTCTTGGATTTATCTTCTTATTTACGCATCTATTCAGGCTTACTTCCTTACGTAAGCCGTACGCTTTGTTTTATCCGACAAGACAACAATCCGTTAAGGACTCTTGGATTCGTTTTCCTTTAACAATGATTGATACAAGAGATGTACAAGCAAGACCACAACATGTAAAAAAATCAGCAAAAGGGATTTCAACAAAACATAGATCGGACTTTGATGATTAAGAAATGAGGTGCATTGATGAGTAAAGTTCAAGAAAAATATCAAATATCTCCTATCTTTGTTTTCTTCTTAATTCACGGTGCACAATTTGGAGCTGGCGTTCTCGGCTTCGCTCGAATTATAGCAAAAGCCGCCGGATACGACGGCTGGATAGGAGTTCTCCTCACAGGAATTATCATTCATATTCTCATCTGGATGATGTATTATTCATTAAAAAATACAGAAGGAAACTTAATTGATTTACACAAACAGATTTTTGGAAAATGGATTGGAAATGGTATTAGTCTCATCTTTATGGCTTATTTTTTTATTGTAAGTATTTCTGTCGTTCGAACCTATGTCGAAATTATTCAAGTGTGGATGTTTCCTAGCGCATCCACCTGGATGCTCACTTTCTTTTTATGTTTAATAAGTTATTACATTATTTCATCAGGATTCCGCGTCATTACAGGAATTTGTGTTATTTCCGTTGGTGGAACATTAGGTTATCTTTTTCTAAGTCTTTTCATTTTGAAATTCTCACATTGGGATAATTTACTTCCAATGTTTTCACATTCTTTTACAGATATTTTGAAAGCAGCTCAACTATCCATTTATAGTATGACAGGATTTGAAATTTTCCTTATGGTTTATCCGTTTGTTAAAGAACCAGAAAAATCTCATAAATTTGCACAATATGGTGCATTATTCTCTAACTTCTTATATTTATTTAGTACGATTCTCGCTTTTACATTCTTTAGCGAAAAACAACTACTCAAAACAATTTGGTCTCAACTCTCAATGACACAAGTTATTAAGCTTCCTTTTATTGAGCGACTTGAGTATATTGCTATTTCCGGTTATGCTCTCGTTATTATTACAAGCTTTATTCTACCTTTATGGGCCGCTACTCGAGGAACGCATGAAATCTTTCGTGTAAAACAACGAGGTATTTTAATTGCATTTATGCTTATTACCTTAGTTGTTTCACAACTTTTAACAAATAGGCATGATATTAATGATTTTATTAGTAATACATCTAAAGTTAGTTTTTGGCTTATATATATATATATCCCAATTCTATTTATTATTGTGTGGGTGAAAAAAAAATGGACAAAACCAAAAAAAAATTAATACTTCTTATTTGCATCAGTATCTTCAGTCTAACTGGTTGTTTACAAAAAAATATTATTGATGATGTTCAGCTCATTCAAGGAGCCGCCTTCGATACAGCAAAAGATAATAAAGTAAAAGTTACATTTGTTTGTCCCATACAAAAAAAGGGAAATAAAGTTCAAGTTTATGAAGGAACAGGAAACGCAGTAAAACAAGTAAAGGCAGATACATCTTTAGAATCTTCGCAACCGTTCGCAAGCGGGCAAATGCGTGTTGCCTTATTCACAACAAAGATTGCTAAAAAAGGATTATCAACTTCCTTTGACACATTAATTCGTGATGTGAATATTGGTAACTCACTGTATGTTGGACTATTAGAAGGCAGTGGTACTGAACTATTTAAAGGAAAATATAGTACCTCTTACAATGTTGCGATTTATATAAAAAAAATGTTAGAACATAATATGGACACTGGGCCTTTGCCAACTGACAATTTATATTTAGGTGCCTTCAGGTACTACCGTGAAGGACAAGATTCTTATATGCCTATCCTAAAAAAACATGGTGATAAAATAAAAATTACTGGTATCGGTCTTTTGAAAAAGGATAAGTTGGTCGGAACAATTAAGTATCACGATATGTTTGTTTTCAAAGGACTGCTAGAAAAACACCGCTTGGACTCACATGAATTTAAAACCAATCCTGGCTATGCAATGATTAATAACATTCGTTCCGTTCCTACCTACGAAGTAAATATAAAAAATGGAAAACCTTCTTTCTATATTCATGTAAAAATGGAAGCTCGTATTCAAGAATTATCTCGAAAATTCAACTTAGAAAATAAAAAGAACACGCAAAAAATAGCGAAAGCGGTTGAGAAACAGTTAGATGCAAAAGCTACAAAACTAATTAAACAGTTTAAATCCTTAAATGTTGATCCCCTTGGACTTGGAGCAAAATATAGACAACATTATCGCCCATTTAAATTAGAAGAGTGGCGAAAAATGTACAAAGATGTGCCAATTAAAGTAAAGTACACCGTTGATATTACAAATTCTGGTGTAATTGAATGAGAAATGATTGAACTCCTCTCTCCAGCATGATACAACGGAGAGAGGAGTTTTTTATTATCAAATAGAGAGAGAAGATATTTATGGGGGAGCTTATGTCTAAAAAATTAGTAAAGCCTATTTTAAATGGTATTTTATTTCTCGGCGTCTTTTTATTTGCTCATACATACTTGAAAAATGTTTCCTTCACACGTTACTTGCTTGCCGTTATACCAATGTTACTGATCGGTATATTCGGCATTGATCTTATTTTATCTATTTTAATTAAGAAAGAAGAATAACGAGCGAACATCTTATTTCGATAAGATGTTCTTTTCATTTCATAATCACCTTATGTTACAATAAACTTCGGCATAACGTAAGAAAGGATGAAACAACATGACAAACGAAAAAGGTTTAGATAAAGGATACGAACTCGTTGCGAAAATGCATGAAGTATTCGGACATCCTGTAACAAATACCCCAACAAAATTAACAGAAGAGCGCGCAAAAATCCGTGCGAGTTTTATGCAAGAAGAGCTAGAAGAATTTCTAGAAGCAACGACTGTTGAAGATCAATATGATGCACTGATTGACCTTATTTACTTTGCATTTGGAACGTTTGCCGAAATGGGCGTACGTCCAGATAAAGGATTCGAAATTGTAAATAACGCAAACATGGCAAAATTATTCCCTGATGGGAAACCTCGATTCCGCGAAGGCGATGGCAAAATTCTAAAACCAGAAGGCTGGCAAGCGCCAGAGCCACAACTTCGTGCTGAAATCGAACGTCAACGCCAAGAAGCTGAAAAAAACTGCTAGGATTTCCTAGCAGTTTTTTATTATTTCTTTTTTTCTGCAATTTATTAATGACCCACGTGTCCCGCGTGTCCTGCTGCTCCACTAATGCTAGCCGCTCCTGCTGCTGCCCCTGCTCCTCCTGCTCCAATTCCACCTGTCCAAGGAGAAGATTGTTGCTGTTGATATTGTTGGTATTGTTGGTGCTGTTGACCATGTTGACCATGTTGCCCTTGATGACCGTGTTGTCCTTGATGACCGTGTTGCCCTTGGTGACCATGGTGACCATGGTGACCGTGTTGCCCTTGATGACCGTGTTGCCCTTGGTGACCATGGTGACCATGATGAGCGTGCTGGCCTTGGTGCGTTTGATAAAGAACAGCTTGCGGATGAATGTGGTGGTGTCCATGGTGATGTACTTGTTGCTGATGACCCTGGTGGTCTTGGTGATGATAGTGTCCATGGTGACCGTGTTGGCCTTGATGATGATGGTGTCCTTGGTGCCCTTGGTGCTGATGGTGTCCATGATGTCCTTGGTGCCCTTGGTGCTGATGGTGTCCATGATGTCCATGTTGACCTTGATGGTGGTGATGTCCTTGGTGCCCTTGGTGCTGATGGTGTCCATGATGTCCATGTTGACCTTGATGGTGGTGATGTCCATGATGTCCGTGAACAACTTGCGGATACCCACCTATTCCTCCAGCTACAACACCTATTCCTGGTACCGGAAATCCTGTCTGCACTCCTCCAACGAAAGAAGGAAATGTAGTTGGTGCTCCTACTGGAATTCCTGTCTGTACACCAGCTACTGATGTTGGAAATCCCCCTGTTATTGTAGGCATTCCAGCCCCTGATGTCGAAAAGCCTCCCATTGATGTAGGCATTTCAGTTTGCATGCCAGCTACCGATGTTGGAAATCCGCCCGCGCCTCCCCCCATCCAGCTCGGAATTCCACTGTATCCTTGTTGTCCTCCTCCCATTAACATCATTTGTTCATAACTATCCGATCCACCTCCGAAGAAGCCATGTGGTGCATTATTGTCCATCCCTTTCATTCCTTTCACCTCTTCTACTCAATTTAGCCTACCTTTTTTATCATATTTCCTATAGAAAAATAGGTGTTTGTCTGTATGGGAATTCCGCTCTTTTATTTGTACGTAATGGAATAATTAAAAACTTAGACTAATCTAATCCATAGATGATTTTCTACACAAAAAAGCTCAGAGCCTAAATGCTCTGAGCTTTTATTTAGCGTTAATTAGTTTGCAACAACGTTAACAAGTTTTCCAGGAACAACAATTACTTTACGAACTGTTTTCCCTTCAATTTGGTCTTGAATTGCTTCAAGTGCAAGTTGTTCCATTTCTTCTTTTGATGCGTCTTTACTCATTGTTAGTTTTGTGCGAACTTTACCCATAACTTGAACAACGATTTCAACTTCATCTTCTACAAGTTTAGACTCATCAAATGTTGGCCAGCTTGCATATGTGATTGTCTCATTGTATCCAAGTTTGCTCCATAGCTCTTCCCCGATATGAGGTGCAACTGGTGCGATCATTTTTACGAAACCTTCTACATATTCTTTCGGAAGTGTTTCAGCTTTGTATGCATCGTTGATGAATACCATCATTTGAGAAATCGCTGTATTGAAGCGAAGCTCTGCATAGTCTTCTGTTACTTTCTTCACTGTTTGGTGATAAGCTTTTTCAAGCTCTTTATTTGGTGCATCAGTAATTTTCTCGCTTAATTCACCGTTATCTTGAATGAATAGACGCCATACGCGGTCTAGGAAACGACGAGCTCCATCAAGACCATTTTCAGACCAAGCGATTGAAGCGTCTAATGGTCCCATAAACATTTCGTATAGACGAAGTGTATCTGCACCGTGGCTTGCTACGATATCATCAGGATTTACAACGTTACCTTTTGATTTACTCATTTTCTCGTTGTTTTCACCTAGAATCATACCTTGGTTAAATAATTGTTGGAACGGTTCTTTCGTTGGAACTACACCGATATCGTATAATACTTTATGCCAGAAACGAGCATATAGTAAGTGAAGTACAGCGTGCTCTGCACCGCCGATATAAATATCAACTGGAAGCCATTGTTTTACTTTTTCAGGATCTACAAGTGCTTCGCTATTGTTTGGATCGATGTAGCGTAGGTAATACCAGCAGCTACCAGCCCATTGCGGCATTGTATTTGTTTCACGACGACCTTTTTTACCCGTTTCAGGATCTACAACATTTACCCACTCGTCAATGTTAGCAAGTGGTGATTCACCTGTACCTGAAGGACGGATGTTTTCTGTTTTCGGAAGAACTAATGGTAATTCTTCTTCCTTCACAGCTGTCATTGTCCCATCTTCCCAGTGAATTACCGGAATTGGCTCACCCCAGTAACGTTGACGGCTGAATAACCAGTCACGTAGACGGTACGTTACTTTTTGATTTCCTGCGCTCGTTACTTCAAGCCATTCAATCATTTTTGCGATTGCCTCTTCTTTATTTAATCCATCAAGGAATGCTGAGTTTACGTGTGCACCATCACCTGTGTACACTTCTTTCGTAATATCTCCGCCTTTTACAACTTCCTTCATCGGAAGATTGAATACTGATGCGAATTCATAGTCACGCTCATCATGAGCTGGAACTGCCATTACAGCACCTGTTCCGTAAGTTGCAAGAACATAGTCAGCAATCCAGATTGGTAATTTCTCACCGTTTACTGGGTTAACTGCGTAAGCACCAGTGAATACACCAGTTTTCTCTTTCGCAAGTTCTGTACGCTCTAGGTCACTCTTCATTTTTACAGCGTTAATGTAAGCTTCTACCGCTTCTTTTTGTTCTGCTGTTGTAATTTCTGCAACAAGTGCATGTTCCGGAGCTAGTACACAGTATGTTGCACCAAATAGTGTATCAGGGCGCGTTGTGAATACTGTGAACTTCTCGTCTGTACCATCGATATTGAAGTGTACTTCTGCACCTTCAGAACGACCGATCCAGTTACGTTGCATATCTTTTAAACTTTCTGGCCAATCAAGTTCATCTAGATCTTCTAATAGACGATCTCCGTAAGCTGTAATTTTTAACATCCACTGTCTCATCGGACGACGCTCAACTGGATGTCCACCACGCTCACTCTTACCATCAATGATTTCTTCGTTTGCAAGTACTGTACCAAGTGCTGGACACCAGTTTACAGGTACTTCATCAACGTAAGCTAAGCCTTTTTCAAATAGTTTTAAGAAGATCCATTGTGTCCACTTATAGTAGTTTGGATCTGTTGTATTTACTTCACGGTCCCAATCATAAGAGAAACCTAGTGATTTAATTTGGTTACGGAACGTATTAATATTATGCTCTGTAAATTCAGCTGGGCTGTTTCCAGTATCAAGTGCATATTGCTCTGCTGGAAGACCGAATGCATCCCATCCCATTGGATGAAGAACGTTATATCCTTGCATACGCTTCATACGAGATAAAATATCTGTCGCTGTATAACCTTCTGGATGTCCTACGTGTAGGCCTGCACCTGATGGATATGGGAACATATCTAGTGCATAAAATTTTGGTTTTTCTGTTTCATCTGGCGTACGGAATGTTTTATTCTCTTCCCAGTACCCTTGCCACTTCTTCTCAATATCTTGATGATTAAAGCTCATGAGATACCCTCCTTGAAATTCTATTTATTTTCACCGCCCAAAATACAAAAAACCTCTCATCCCTAGAAAGGGACGAGAGGTTATAGATTCCCGCGGTACCACCCTAAATTAATGTAAAAATATACATTCGCTTAGATCCGTAACGTGGATTAACGGCAATTGCTACTATTAGTTTCACAACTGCAACTCAAAGGCGAGTTCATAACGAAACGTGGATTGACTTGCACCGACCGTCAACTCTCTAAACCCGCTTCTATTACTACTACTCCTTCTCACTGTTATTACACATATGAGTTAATGTGAACTACCCTCCACTTAGTATCTCTAAAAAGCTTACTTAAAGCGGGCTTCTCGGTTATTCGTTACTTTTAATAACTAACGAATTCGTCTTAAGACAGCCGAGCTATCTCCCTTGTTCAAAAGGTTATTTTATTTAAATATATTCTAAAACATGTTACATGTTCCGTCAAACTAAACTGCAATTTTTTCTTCAACTGTTTCTTCTACTTTTACTCGTTTATCATAAATGCTCGTTGCTATAAGCGCTACTACAAGCATTACCATGATTGCTATAAACAATACTTCCATATTGTATAAATCCACAATCGCTCCGCCAACGACCGGCCCGAACATTTTCCCTACAGTCGCCGCGCTATTTACGATCCCTTGATAAAACCCTAATTTATCTTTTGGTGCAAGTATATTTGCAATCGTTGGAACCGCAGGCCATACAAATAACTCACCAATTGTTAATGTTACCATCGCAACGAGGAACATCGTAAATTGCTGCGCTTGACTTAATACAACGAATGACGCCGCAAAAATGATAATTCCAATCATAATTTGCTGTTTTAAAGAACGCTTCATCCAGCGAATTAGCATACTAACTAGCGGCTGCGCACAAACGATCATTGCTCCGTTTATCGTCCATAATAAACTATAGTGACGAAGGCTAATATTCAATTCTTGCATATGTGTTGCAATCGCCCCTTGCCACTGTACGTATGTAACCCAGCATAAAGCATATGCTACACACACGATAAGAAGTGCTTTAAATCCAGGTGTAAGTGACCAACCTTTTTTCATTTCGACTTCTTTTTGCACTCTTGGATCCTTCTTGTCTTCCATACCACGGAATCCAATAAAAGCAATTAAGAAGAAAACAAAGTATAAAATAAAGTTCGCTAAGAAAATATAATCAAAACGATACGAAGCAACTAATCCACCACATGCTGTTCCGATCGCAATACCAACGTTTTGTCCAACGTACATCGCATTAAATGCTCGTCTGCCGCCTTCTGGCCAAACCGTACCGACCATCGCATACATCGATGGGAAGACCATTCCAGAACCGAAGCCGATTAACGCTAGCCACACAACATATAACGGCCAACCGTGGAAGAACACAAGACCTAAAATTGATACAAGTGTAATCACAATCCCTACTAAAATTGATTTATAGCCGCCCCATTTATCAAATAAAACACCACCGAGCAAGTTTCCGATTACACCAGTAAGCGAGTTGATCATTAATACCATTCCGGCCACAGATAAAGATTTTCCTAGGTGATCATGCAAATAAATTGTATTAAAAGGCCATAAAAAAGAAGCACCCGTGACATTAATAATCATCCCAGCTACTAATAGCCATACTTTCCTTGGCATAGTTTCCCCTCCTATTCTATTTTTTTCGTTCATATATATAACAGTAAAATTGTAGTCGTTTTTAAATAGGAAGGCAACTGATTAATAGTTGATGAAATTCAGATAATGGTTCGTCGGTAAATGAAATTATATTGGTTGCTGCATGAAAATATATCAGCGATTTTTCAATTATATCGACTTACTGACAAAAAACGACATCAGTAACAATATATAAATAAGGGAGACTGCATGAACTTCATGCAGTCTCCCTTATTTATATTATCCAACTTCTTTTTCTCGCTTCGCACGTTCTTTAGCGCTCCATTTAAATATTTTATCTAATACTGAATATATTCTCCCAGATTCTTTCGTTAACAAAGGTCCTAACGATGCCAATATTAAAACATACAGGGCTGAGAATGGTTTAATCGTTGCCATTAAGCCGCCCGCAATTCCAATATTCGCGACGATAATGGAAAACTCTCCGCGTGATACAAGTGTTAAACCAATATTCGTAGAAGCCTTATGCGATAATCCCGCTTTACGCCCTGCAGCCATTCCAGCGGTAAAATTACCGATAAGAGTAATGAAAACTGCTCCTAATGCCAACCACACTGCTCCTCCAAGTGAAAATGGATCTATACTTAAACCGAAGCTGAAAAAGAATATAGCTCCAAAGAAATCACGAAACGGAACAACGAGCTGTTCAATCCGATCACTATGCTCCGTTTCTGAAAAGACGAGTCCTAGTAATAATGCTCCAATCGCCTCTGCAACATGAATCGTTTCTGAAAATCCTGCTACAAAGAACAAAATAGCGAATATTACAATAATAAAAATTTCATTGGATGAAATATCTAACATTTTATTTAAAAATCGCGTAGCTTTTCTAGCAACTACAAAGAATAGTAGCATATACCCTACCGCGATTAAAATAGATGTAAGAGCACCTACAAATGACGTTGCCCCTCCGAGTACTAATCCTGAAACGACTGATAAATATACCGCTAAAAAGATATCATCAAACATAATGATTCCTAAAATTAGCTCCGTCTCTTTATTACCAGATCTTCTTAAATCAACAATTACTTTCGCAACAATTGCACTCGATGAAATTGTTATGATCCCAGCAATAATTAATGTTTCTAATAAGGGGAAACCCATTATATATCCGTAAAGTAAACCTAATATAAAATTAAGCGATATATGAACAGTTCCCCCAAAAGCAATTGATTTTCCTGATTTAATTAATTTTTTAATTGAGAATTCTAAGCCTAAATAGAATAAGAGGAATATAACGCCAACACGGCCGAGGAAGGAAATAACTTCTCCGCTTTCAATAAATCTTAAATCGATAAGCCCTAAATCTGGGGCATGAGGCCCCACTAACATACCGAGTATAATGAGAAACGGAATAATCGAGAACTTTAACTTTGCAGCGAGAATAGCTGCAAAAGCGACTAATACTAACGCAGTTCCAACTTCAAAGATTAAAGTATCCATCGATTATGAATCCCCTCCTACTGAAAGCAACTCATTAATAATTCTTTTTACTTCATGTCTTTCGCCTGATAATACGAGCATATCGCCAGCTTCAATGATAGAATCTGGGCCTGGATTAAAGAACTTCTTCATATTCTTTTTCAAAATGGCAATAATTGTTACGTTATATGCGTTTCGGACATGTAAACTACCAATTGTTTTTTGTACGACTGGTGCATTATTTTCCACCTTAAACCACTCAATTGATAACCCTTCAAAAGCCATTTCAATCGTATCTAAAGCTTGTGGTCTATATACCATTCCGCCCAATATAGCTGCAATTTGTCTCGCTTCGGAATCTCGAAGCGAGACGCTTGAAATACTCTCCTCATGATCAGCATCAAAATGGTACATTTCTCTTCGGCCATCATCATGAATAACGATAACCATCTTTTCATTACCTTTTGTAATCACTTCAAACTTACATCCAATACCCGGCAGTTCACTCTCTCTAATATTCATATTTTCCGCCTCCTAATTTTTTTAGTTACGGCTTTTATAAATCGACATCAATCTCCGTTTTAAAGGTCTCATCCTTTGAGATACCTAAATACTTTAGCGTCTCTGATGGAGTCGCGTGATGAAAATGTTTTTGCAATAGCGCAATCGCTATCCCTCTTTTGTACGCATGAAATCCAAACGTTTTTCGCATTGAATTCGTTCCGATCTTACCAACAACTCCAACTGCTTCTGCAGCATTATGAATTACACGATACGCTTGTTGGCGCGTAATTGAATTTGGCGTTTTATTAGATTGGAATACGTAATTTTCTCTTTTAACGCCAATAGATTGTACGTAATCTAAAAGCGCTTCTTTTACTTTTGTATTTAAATAAATATCTTGTTTAAATTTTTCATCTTTCACAGGAAGAGCATAAAACTCTTTAACAGTCCCGTCTTCATTTAATACATCTTCAAATTTCATGCTAAGTAGTTCTGTAATTTTTAATCCTGTGTTAATTCCAATAACAAATAAAAGATAATCTCGCTGGGAGTGCTCTTTTAAATATTTTTTCATAGCCTCAATTTGGCTTATATCTTTTAATGCCTCTACAACTTCCATACATGTATTCTCCTCATCTTATGAACGGTAATTTTCTCATTATGTTGTCCATTTTACCTTATCATGCTATGAGATTTCCATGTGTTATCCATTATTTTCACAATATACTCAGGTGGTTCTGAAAACTTTCAATGTGGAAACTTACGATTGTATAAATACGTTGCGGTAAAAAAATGTGGGGATAAAAGTTCAGCTTCTTTCTACAGATTGGATTCCTCCTTTCCTTATACAGCTACTTCTACTTTTATATTACGTTACTTACTTACATTATATTATACATTTCAGTAACATTAAAGTATTTTTTCTGAAAATAATAAAAACCGAGCGTTTTTGCTCGGTTTTTATTATTAATCTTCTTTCGGAAGAACAATTCCTTTATACAATTGAACTGTAATGAAGTAATAAATCGCATAAATAACTACGAAAATTACAATTGGTACCCAAATACGGAAGTACGGATCGATTAAAATAAATCCGAAAATATTCATACCAACTAATACGTGAGCGATACCCACAATTGCTGGGAATAAGAATACTAAGAATAACTCTTTATAAATCGATTTCGTTAATAACTCACGGCGCACACCGATTTTACGAAGCATTTGATAACGCGTAATATCTTTTGATGCACCAGAAAGAATTTTAAACATAAGACAGCTTGCCATCATTGCTAAGAACGCAATTCCAAGGAAGAATCCCATAAATACTGTTCCACTCGCAATGCCATAGAACCCACTATAAGCTTGATATTTACTATCCATTTGTTCAGCTTTTACATTTTTATATTTAGCTAGCTGCAACTCGTCAATTTTTTTCCATTCTTTTGTGTATGCTACGAAATCGTCTGTTTTTCCAGTAAATACGATTCCTTCTTTACCATTTACAGTATCGTACATTTTTTGATCTACAACTTTAATGGCACGATCTTGGTATATATAATATGGTTGGATTGTTCTAAATGCCTCATCCCATTCTTCAGGCATTGCTTTTTCATTTTTATCTTGTTCTGATCTCACTCCTGCTACTGTACCTACTGGAGCTTCTCCTGAAATTTCTTTATATTTACCGAAACTTTCTTTACCTACACCATCTCGAATAAATGGCTTATGTTTCTCTAAATCTTCTTTTACATAATAAATATATTTGTCGTCTACTTTATAACGGTACTCAGCTTTATTTTTAAATGATATACCATCTAAAATTTTCTTCTCTTCAGCTGTTGGATTATGAACTACTGAATCATATATTACTAAACCATCAACCATTTTTATAACGTTATTTTTAAACGCCATACCACCTGAAATCGCACCAGCTCCAAGCGCTACTAACATCGCTACTGTCGCAAGTACTTTCGTTAAACTATTAATGCGGAAATTTAATTGAGCAAATGTAAAAGCGTTAAGCCCTTTTTCACTACGCTTTTTATTACTTTTTAACTTTTTCATAATAACTGGAAGAAGTGATCCAAATAGCATGTAAGTACCAGCTGTTGTTGTAATTAATGCAATAAGGATTCCCATTTCTCTTAGTTTTTCCATGTAAATCATTGATGCATAGCCAATTCCTAATAAAATAACAGCAAGGATTGCAACGACACCTGTCATTTTTCCTTTTACCGCAACACGCTCTGTTTGTGCATCCGCATGTACAAGTTGCAGTACAGAAATACGTGATAATTTAATACTGTTCATAATTGCTGATAATACAAATAGCGCAAAGAAGAAGATGCAAGTAACAGTCATAGATGGAAGGTAAAATGCTTTATAGCCTTCACCAGCAAATTCCAATTGTTTCATTAATAATTGACCAATACCTTCTGCAAGTCCTACACCAACCGCAATTCCGATTGCAAGAGACGCAGCACCTAATACAATCGTTTCAATAAACATAAGTAATGTAACTTTATGCTTTTTTGCTCCTAACATCATATACATACCAAACTCTTTTTGACGAAGAGATAGTAGAAACGAGTTCGCATATAAAATATAGAAGAACGTTATAATAGCTAGTAAAAATGAACCTGCTTGGAATACGAATCCAATTGATTGAATAACTGAGTTAGATTCGATAAACGCTTTATTCAGCGCTAACGTTTGGAACATATAAAAAATTGAGATAGACATGACAAGACCAACAAGTAAGACGATATAATCTTTCAGCTTACTCTTCAGCCCCGACATGGAAAGTTTGAATAACATGCTCTAGAACCTCCTTTCTTACGCTTTTTGTGTGCCTAGGTCCGCAAGCACATCTAAAATTTCTTTATAAAACTCTTCACGTGTACCACCGCGATGAATTTCTTTATACAGCTCACCATCTTGAATGAATAAAATTCGCTGACAATAACTTGCACTATACGGATCATGTGTAACCATCATAATAGATACGCCTTGTTCTTTGTTTAAGTTTGTCATCGCATCAAGTAAGCTCGCTGCATTTTTAGAATCAAGAGCTCCTGTTGGCTCATCCCCTAAAATAATTGCTGGCTCATGCACAAGTGCGCGCGCTGCTGCTGAACGTTGTTTCTGCCCACCAGATACTTCAGATGGATACTTTTGAAGAATTTCTGTAATCCCTAACATACCCGCTACTTTTTCTACTTTTGGTCCAATGTTACGTGATGAAACACCTTGAAGAGAAAGTGGAAGTGCAATATTTTCATAAATAGATAAGTTCTCTAATAAGTTGAAGTCTTGGAAAATGAATCCTAACTTTTGTGAACGAAAATCAGAAAGCTCACCTTGTTTCATTTTCGTAATATCCGTGCCCGCAATTTCAACAACGCCGCCCGTTGCTTTATCAAGTGTTGAAATTACGTTTAATAATGTCGTTTTACCAGAACCAGATGGTCCCATAATCCCTACAAACTCACCCTCTTGAATTGAGAATGAAACACCTTTTAACGCATGTGATTGGTTCTCACCTTTTTTACCGTACACTTTTTGGACGTTTTTCACGTCTACAACTGGTTTCGTCATATATATCCTCCTACGCTTGTTTTTCCATTACCTATTTTGCGCTTTTTGGAAGTGAACTGCTATTTGTTAACATTACATTTACCTTACACTTTTGTAATATAAAAAAGATGAGTGTGTAAGGTTCGTTGATAAATGAAAATTTTATTAGCGATTTCCCCACTTTTATCAGCGATTCGCGAAGGAATATCGCCTTACCGAATAAGATGACAATAAAAAATAGGCTGCTCCACAAAAGGAACAGCCCACTTTTCTCTTTATTTCTTTAAAGGTGTTACCGTCCAATACGTAACAACTCGCCAAATCCATTCTAATGGCCCCATTTTAAAGACCTTCATCCAAATTACACTAAATACAATTTGAATTGCATAAATTGCAATACACACATATAACGTCTGCATGTACGTTAAGTTTTCTGCAAAGTTAAATACACTTCCTGCGATTAAAATCATTGCAGTTTGTCCAATATAATTCGTTAAAGCCATTCGGCCATAATATTTCAGTGGTGCTAACAATGTTTGAATTGGTTTTAATTGAAGTAATAAAATTAATGCTCCAACATAGAAAGCTGAAATAATCGGTCCAACTGTAACACCAATTTTTAAAAATTGGCTTGCAGCATTCATTGTTCCATCCTCATTCTCAAGTATCATATTTATAAATGGTTCAGCAGGAACGTGCCCATATTGATACCATACAGCTATGACACTTAAAACAAACATAATACCTGTAAAAATAGCGACTTTCTTTATATTTTGCGTGAGATTTTCAAATACACGATATTGTCCTGCAGCAAGCCCCAATAAAATTAAGCCAAGTGGTAATAACTCTTTAACTCCCATTACACTGAAGGCAATTGTCAAAATAAGTCCTAGTACTAAGTTCACTTCTTTTTTCGCTTTATAAAACGGTAAAACGATTAACCCGCAAATTGCGTATAATGCTAATGCTTCTCCAGGCTGAAACATTTGATGAATTAGACCAAAAATAAATAATGCTACTAAGCGACGTAAAAATAAAACATAGCCATTCTTCCCTTTCGCAATCGCTCTTGAAATAAAGATATAGAATCCCACTCCAAATAAGAATGAGAAGATTGAGAAGAAACGACCTTCTACAAATAAGTATAAAAATCTTTGATAGCTAGCATTCACTGTATTAGGATCTGGAATTTTAATGTTAAGTAGTGCGAGAATATTTACTAAAATAATCCCTAGTAGTGCAAAGCCACGAATGTAATCTAACTCATCAATTCGCTTGTTTGTAATATTGTTCCCCATAAAGCAACTCCTTGTATAAAATTTAATCCTTCCTTACTCTACTGAAGAAAGTTGCTCACAACTATCGACAAACCTTACGGTAATCTTACATTATTGTCATATAACAAAATAAAACCAGGTCATATTGCGACCTGGTTTACTCTGATTGCTTCGATTTTTGCGGTTGTCCTTTTTTACTATTACGCTGTTTTACTTGAACAATCGGATCAAGTTCATTCGAAAATTCAGCGTTATGTCCATTTTGCGTTTTTTGCTCTGGATTATTTTGATCTGAACGTTTCGCCATTACATTCACTCCTTATTAGTGCGGTGTAATAATCATTTGATGTTGCAGTTGGCGAATTGCCATGCGTGCTCTATTTAGCTGCTCACGTTGCTCATCATTTGCATGTTGTTGCATCGTTTGTAAATCATTATATGCTTGTTCTAATTGCAACTGCGCATCCGAATACTCCATCGTATTATAATGCTCTTGTCTCATACCTTGGTCTAATTGTTCTTTCGCATATTCCACCGCTTGTTCCGCTTGTGTAATATACGATTCAAGTGATTGACGCTCTGCCATAATTGTCCCTCCTTGCTTCAATTCCCCTTTAGTGTGTCCCTTCCTTATGAACCTTATGAGTATGTTATAATGGATTTTGTGTTATTTTGACTCGGCTTAGGAGGGAAAGTAATGAAGGTTCAAAACCCTTTTCCATATACAAACGATAATAAACGTTATCATACATGGAATTATCATTTACGAAATGAATTTGGTGAAAAAATCTTTAAAGTTTCATTAGATGCTGGCTTCGATTGCCCGAACCGTGACGGTACAGTTGCTTATGGCGGTTGTACATTTTGCAGTGCTGCTGGATCTGGTGACTTCGCTGGCGATCGCCGCGATGATGTTATAACGCAATATCATGAAATGAAAGAAAAAATGCGCTCAAAGTGGAAAGACGGAAAATGTATAGCTTATTTCCAGGCGTACACAAATACACATGCTCCACTTGAAGTGTTAAAAGAAAAATTCGAACCGCTTCTAGCAGAAAAAGACGTTGTCGGTCTTTCTATCGCAACTCGTCCAGATTGTTTACCGGACGATGTTGTTGAATATTTAGCGGACTTAAATAAACGTACGTACCTTTGGGTTGAACTCGGACTACAAACCGTTCATGAACGTACTGCAAATCTTATTAATCGCGCTCACGATTATCCGTCTTATGTGGAAGGTGTAAATAAATTACGTAAGCACGGCATTAAAGTTTGCTCTCATATTATTAACGGTCTTCCACTTGAAGATTACGACATGATGATGGAAACAGCTCGTGAAGTAGCCAAGCTTGATGTACAAGGAATTAAAATCCACTTACTTCACTTATTAAAAGGAACGCCAATGGTGAAGCAATATGAAAAAGGACAACTAGAATTCCTTTCTCTTGAGGATTACGTAAGTCTCGTTGTTGATCAACTTGAAATTATTCCAAAAGACGTAATTGTGCACCGTATCACAGGTGACGGTCCACCTGATTTAATGATCGGTCCAATGTGGAGCTTAAATAAATGGGAAGTATTAAATTCCATCGATGCAGAATTTGTACGCCGCGGAAGCTGGCAAGGAAAATATGCAAATGAGGAGAAACAAAAATGAAATTAGAACGTGTATTACCGTTTGCTCGCTCGCTTCTGCAAACGGCAGTAAAAGAAGGCGATTACGCTGTAGATGCAACTTTAGGAAACGGCCATGACACTTGCTTCCTAGCTGAAATCGTTGGAGATAGCGGAAAAGTATTTGGATTTGATATTCAAAAAGAGGCAATCGAAAGCTCAACAACTCGTCTAAAAGAAAAAGAACTTTTTGAACGTACTGTTTTAGTTCACAATAGTCACGATACTCTTCTATCCGTATTACCAGAAGATGCAAAAGGAAAAGTAACAGGCGCAATTTTCAACTTAGGTTACCTTCCAGGCGGAGACAAGCATATCGTTACAAAACCGAACTCAACAATCTCAGCGATCGAACAACTATTAGAAGTAATGGCACCTGAAGGTATCATCGTTCTTGTCATTTACCACGGACATCCAGAAGGACAATTAGAACGCGACGCTGTACTTACATTTGCTGAAAAACTAGACCAAAAACAAGCTCACGTACTACGATATGGCTTCATTAACCAGCAAAATAACCCGCCATTTATTGTGGCGATTGAAAAGCGATAATATATCAACGATTTTTTCGATATATCTATCATAACTTACAATATATCAACGATTTCTCGGATATATCGATTGTTCGACAAAACGTAACAAAAAAAGACGTGCATTCACCGCACGTCTTTTTGTTATCCTCCTATATAATGGATATATACAATATCCGAAGAAAGAAGGGTAGAACTTTGCTAGTAGAACTACGGGGAATTCAAAAGAAGTATGGCAAATCACTTATACTAGACAACATTGATTTATCCATTCCAGAAGGAGAAGCACTCGCCATTGTTGGCGGGAACGGGACTGGAAAAAGTACTCTACTCAAAATAATTGCAGGCTTTATTTCACCTACAACAGGGACAATTCAAAGGAAAGAACATATACAAATCGGTTATGTACCTGAATATTTTCCTGAAGGTATTCGTTTTACATTAGAAGATTATTTATATCATCTCGGCTGCATTCACGGTTTATCAACAACATATGTAAGAAATAAAATTCCGATGCTCCTTGAGTCTTTTCACTTACATCATGCAAGGCATTCCGTTGTACGAAACTTATCAAAAGGTATGAAACAAAAAACAGGCATTATGCAAGCATTACTTACGGACGTACATTTATTAATTTTAGACGAACCGCTTTCTGGGCTCGATCCTAACTCTCAGCAAGAATTAGAACATATTTTACTATCATTAAAACAACAAGGTATATCTATACTCTTCACATGTCATGAAAAACAACTATTAGAAAACTTCGCCGATAGAATTGTGACGTTAGCAAATCATACAATCACAGCAGATACTTTTGTACAAAAATTAACGGAACAAATCTATATTGAGGCAATCGTTCACGACACATTTTCAGCGATAGAACTACAAAAGCAATCTGGTTTTATACACGTTGCATACAATTCAAATCAAAACCTTATTCAATTACAAATCGAAAAAGAATATACAAACGAAATGCTTCAGTTTTTATTACATAAAAAAGCATCTATCACACTGCTACAACCTAACTTTTAAATCGAAAGAAGGTTTATTATGTTCGCGCTTATTCGTTACCATTTTCTCGACTATACAAAATCGTATAAGTACGTCCCTCCTATTGCGATGTACTTTGTGAGCTTACTTTTTGTATATACATATAAACCGACTCCTATTGTACCGACATACTTAGAAACGGCACTCGCACTTTATTTATTATCTGCTTGGATTACAGTCACAATTTTTCATACGGAAGACCCTGTACAAGAACAAATTACTATTTCTCACACAAATAATATTTCTGCACTATATGTTGGTAAATACATTACGGCTCTTCTCATTTGTACTGTTTTATCTTTTATATCCATAATCTACCCAATTATTTTGCAAATGTTTAATGAAGAAATGACAGTTTCTTTATTTCTAGTCGGATTTCTCGCTCACATGTCTTTCTCTATACTAGGAATTTCAATTGCAACTTTATTTACTAGAAATATGATTCAAAAAGCAAGCACAGCTTGGCTTAGCCTGACATTTATATTACTTATAACGATCGCCTCCATCCGGTTTAAAAAAGAGTTACTATGGTTTTTACCACCTGTCGAAAGCTTTCTAATGCTTGGACAATACAAATTTAATATACTGACTCACACACTATGGCTCACAGCTTGGGCTATCCTATATTCATTTTTATTACTTACTTTATTTCTTTTTATCGTTCGCAAAAAACGTTTTTAATTACATATTAAAGGAGACAAAACAATGATCGGAATACTAGCAGGAATGGGACCAAAATCGACTGGGCCATTCGTCGATACAGTTGTAGCAAAGTGTCAAACAATATACGGAGCAAAACATGATATGGACTTTCCTCATATGATGATCTATTCGTGCCCAACACCGTTTTACATGGATCGCCCTATTGATCACGAAGCGATGAAAAAAGCGATTATTGAAGGAGCACAAAAACTTGAAAGTACTGGCGTAGAATTTATTGCTATGCCGTGCAATACGGCGCATCTTTATTTTGAGGAATTACAACATTCTCTTTCCATTCCGATTTTAAATATCGTCGATGAGACGTTACAAACAATTCCTGAAAATATAAAAAGAGTCACGCTTCTCGCAACAGAAGCGACAATCCAAGCTGGTATTTATCAAGACGGGATTGCAAAGCGTAATATAGAGTACATTCATAACGAACAATGGCAGGAAAGCATTAATCAAATTATTACTTGTATTAAAGGCGGAGAAATTGAAGAAGCTCGAAAATTATGGAGTGTGCTCGTTGTACAGTTAAAAGCTGAAGTAGATACCGCTATTATCGCATGTACTGATTTGAACGTTGTGGCGGATGAGGATTTTGTTGATTCTGCTCAATGTCTTGCTGATGCGGTTGTTGAAATGTATTTATCAAATAAGAAGAAACATTTATAAACATTGAACACCTTCCTTTTGAAATGTGTTTTATGTTTGTTGAAACCCCTAAAAACTTTTAACATTCTTCACAATTCTTTCAAAGTATCCACACTTAATCTCGCTATATTAAATAAGTAGTTATTCATATAGGGAAGGTTAGGGGAACTGAAAGTATGAAAGTAAATCGTTCGCTTCATTACATTTTTTGGCGTTGGCATTTTTATGCAGGGCTTTTTATTACACCGCTTCTTATTACTTTGTCACTGAGCGGAATTGGGTATTTATTTCGGGAAGAGGTTGAAGATTTCATCTATAAAGATTTATATTTTGGGAAGAGTGCCCAAACAGAGTCTATTTCGATGGCTGATTCGCTTCTCTTAACAGAGAAAAAATATCCCCATTATAGCGTGGCGAAAATTAGTGAATTTAATGGGGATTATAATACAAGACTTACGATTGCAAATGAGTATACTGGGCAACAAAAATATGTGTATTTAGATAGTAATAATCAAATTGTTGGGGATCAAAACGCAAGTGAAACGTTTGCCAATATCATGCGGGAATTACATAGTTCTCTTTTAGTTGGTGGCACTGTCGTCAACTATACTGTAGAACTTGCGGCATGCTGGACAATCTTTTTAATCGTAACCGGATTGTACATGAGTATACGCCAATTCAAAAATACACCATCATCCAATAAGCGAGAAAAAGCAAAAAGACGTCATTCTATTATCGGTATTATATTTACAATTCCTCTCTTTCTGCTAGTCGCATCTGGATTGCCGTGGTCAGGATTTATGGGGAACCAAATTTATAAAATTGCATCTTCTAATGAATCACTCGGATATCCAAAATTGTACATGGCACCGCCTGAATCAAAGGTAAAAGAATTGCCGTGGGCAACAAGAAAAGAAGCTCCACCTGAATCGAATTCAAATGAACCGAAAGCAATTTCTATCGATGAATTACAAAAAGGAATTGAAATAAAGAAGCCATATGTGATCTCACTACCAGCTGATACGAAAGGTGTATTTACTATTTCGAAATCGAGCGGTTCTGGTATTACAGGTATGCATGTTGCACCAAATGAAGAGATAACAGCTTACTTTGATCAATATAGCGGGAAACTCATTTCAAAAACGGACTATCGTGATTATGGATTACTTGCACAATGGTTCACTTACGGTATCCCACTTCACGAAGGACATTTATTTGGATGGCCAAATAAAATATTATGCTTACTAACGACATTATCTCTACTACTTCTTATTTATTACGGAGTAAAAATGTGGTTAGCAAGAAAGCCGAAAGGAAAATTAGCAGCACCTCCAAAGCAAAGAGATAAGAAAAGCGTACTCGTTTTCTTTATCCTGATGGTTATACTAGGCGCTGTCATGCCTTTATTCGGACTATCTGTTTTAGTTATTTTCGCAATTGAACTTCTTATATATGTATTTTCAAAAATACGATCATAATGAAAAGAAAACCACTCTACATGAGTGGTTTTCTTCGTCACTGTGCCATTTTCTTTCGGTACATCTTCCCGTTCCAATAGAAGAATCGTGAAGTGAGGCCTCCGTATTTTACAATGCGCCGTGCCATTTTGTGCATATTCTTTTGTGCTGATACTTTTTGATCTGATAAATAAATACCAAGTAATCCTCGGCTTATGAGACGATGAAACTTCGCATGAGGCAAATCACCAATGCTCTTCTCTGCTTCTTCTACAAAGTGTTTCATACGATCTAATATAGCTTGCTCGTTTTCATAATAACTACAGAAATTCAAATCCCCGCCTATGCGGTCTTCTTCTTGATCGATGAAATAATCAAGTAAGATATGAAGTCCTTGTACGTAAGGGAAGTACCCTTGTCTAATTTTCGCAATATCTTCATCATGTAATTCATCATGAAATGCATATGCTACAAGACAGAAAATTCCAAGTGTAGAACCGGCACATGCTGAAAATTCAAACCAACTCATCTCAGGTAAGTTTTCTTTATGTGCTTCAAACCAAGTTTTCAGGCGCGGCTCTCTTTCTTCTAACTTCACGTGTTTATGAATTTGCAAATCACAATAATAACAAGCAAGTTCATGCAGAACAGGAGCAATTTTGTCATAGTGCTTCGTTTTCTTTAAAACATCTTGGCATGTTTCAACAAGTTCATCTAAATAACCACCATCATCTTGATCATCACGATAACGATAATAATTACCGCCACCTTCTACTTCAGGTGATAATGCCATTAACATCGATTCATGCAGTGCAGCAAAATCATTTGGATCAAGTGATGTACTGCGATCACATAAATTATCTAAATAGTCGCTGATCGTTTGATACGCTACGATAAAACGAATACATTCTTCTCGGTGTTCATTTGCTAGCAGAGCTAAAATGCCACCGCCCTCACAATGAAACGTTTTATGCTCAATACTTGCGATTGCCTGACTATGAAGCTCATCATTCGGAATATGGTAGGCACGCTCTTTCCACATCGCTAGCTCATGGTGTACAACCGGAAACACATCACGGTATACTTTCGCCATGAGCGTTATGGGATTACTCGGTACGTTCACTTCTTCCTTCATCTCCTCTATTAAATGTACAAATAATGATTTATTTGTTTGTTTTTACTATATTATTGACATGCATTTCAGTAAATGACTGAATATAACTCAAAATTTCATCACGCTCATACTCATTTAATAGCTCGTGATAACAATTCGGCCATTCTTTAAAAGCCTTATCACTTATTTTAACATTATCAAACCAAGTGCGGACACGTGTTTTATCTACAAGTTTATCCTCACAAGCTTGCATTAGCAAGAGCGGAACATCTGGAAAATCATCTATTTTTTTATGAGCAATTTCGATAGACTTAATCAATTCACTATACCAACGTACTGATACTTTGCGCAAGAACAAAGAATCATTCTCCATTGCATCTCTCACTTCATGGTTACGTGTTGACATTTCCACCGTAAGATTCGTTGCAAATTGCAATTTTGGAGCCACAACATTTAATATTCTTGAAGCAAATTGAAGCGGAGCAGAGGGTCCAGTCACTACCCCTAAACAAGGCGAACTCAAAATAATACCTTCTACATCTTCTCTCTTCGTTTCTTGCATCATACGAATGACAATAAGACCACCCATACTATGACCGAATAGAAAAATAGGTAACCTATACTTTCTTGCTTCTTTCACCCATAATTTAACTTCCTCTATGTATTCATCAAATGAATCAATATGTCCTCTATTTCTTGAAGTCGTTCCATGTGACGGAAGATCCCCCATCACGACGTGGTAGCCGATATGATTCCACATTTCCGCAACTGCTTCGTAACGTCCGTGATATTCCATTGCGCCGTGCACAATAACAATGACAGCTTTTGCTTCCTCCGCTTCATAATTCCACATACGGCTCTCCTCCATTTCACTCTTTCTCATAATTTGATACACTAAAACTA
This sequence comes from Bacillus sp. FSL K6-1218, assembly GCF_038006445.1. Taxonomy (NCBI): domain Bacteria; kingdom Bacillati; phylum Bacillota; class Bacilli; order Caryophanales; family Bacillaceae; genus Bacillus; species Bacillus sp. FSL K6-1218. Next base: position 4,769,130 of record NZ_JBBOVE010000001.1, read on the forward strand.
GTCTCTAGGAAAGGAAGACTTTACATGATATATCCTTACAAAGAAAAAAAACCGAAAATTGCGAGTAGTGCTTTTATCGCTGACTATGTTACGATTACAGGCGATGTTTCCGTTGGCGAGGAATCAAGTATTTGGTTTAATACAGTCATCCGTGGTGATGTGTCACCGACAATCATTGGAGACCGAGTAAATGTACAAGACCAATGTACACTTCACCAAAGCCCGCAGTATCCTCTTATTTTAGAAAACGACGTAACAATTGGGCATCAAGTCATTTTACATAGTTGCCATATTAAGAAAGATGCTTTAATTGGAATGGGATCTATTATATTAGATGGTGCTGAAATTGGCGAAGGAGCTTTTATCGGCGCTGGAAGCCTCGTTTCACAAGGAAAGAATATTCCGCCGAACACGTTAGCTTTCGGTCGTCCCGCGAAAGTCATTCGTGAATTAACAGAAGAAGACCGTAAAGATATGGAGCGTATTCGCACGCAATACGTTGAAAAAGGTCAATATTATAAATCATTACAGAAATAAATTTCCGCTGCCATAAGATTGGCAGCTTTTTTTATATAAAATCTAACTTTTTCTTTACAAAACATTATTACTCCCTCAACAAAATCTTATTAAAATAAAAGCTAATATCTCCATATATATGTAGATGAGGGAGGAGAATTTTCATGAAGGTCAGTGGATTATATAAAATAGAATGTTACATTTTCAGAGGAATTAACCGCTACTTTGATCAAAAAACATTAAATATCTTTTTCAGCAATATTACTCATATCGGTGGCGCGACTTTCTCCATCGCACTCACACTTTTCTTTTTAATTTTCGCAAAGGGAACTTTGCATCAAGCTGCAATTGCAACTGCTATTTCGTTAGCAATTAGCCATATTCCTGTGCAAATATTAAAAAGGTGGTATCCGCGAAAACGTCCTTATTTAACAATTCAGGATGCAAAATATCCAGTCCATCCATTAAAAGACCACTCTTTCCCGTCTGGTCATACAACAGCCGTTTTCTCTGTCTTCATTCCATTTATTTGCTATAATCCAAGCTTACTTGCTTTCCTATTACCGTTAGCATTATGCGTCGGTATTTCACGTATTTATTTAGGGCTTCACTATCCGTCAGATGTATTCGTCGGTATGTGCCTTGGCACTTGCTCTGGCATCATCTCTTTTTATCAATTCATCCCACTTTTCACATAAAGGAGTGATATGATGAGAGTCGCCATTTTTACCGATACTTTTACGCCACAAATTAACGGGGTTGCGAAAACGTTAGAGCGATTAACACAATATTTTCAGAAAGAACAGATCGCCTATTCTGTTTTCGCCCCTCAGCATACAGCTGAAGATAATTTTGTAGCGAATGTGAATAAGATGAGAAGTATCCCGTTAACAATATTATATCCAGAATGTCGTTTTTCTTTTCCTACTCCGCGCATTAAACGGGAACTACTTTCCTTTAAACCTGACATTATTCACATTGCCACACCTTTCAACATGGGACTTTGTGGATTGTATTATGCAAAAAAGTTAAACATCCCAGTTGTCGGTTCTTATCATACTGATTTCGATGCCTATTTACGTTATTACAAAATCGAATTCCTCTCCAATATGCTGTGGAACTATTTAAAATGGTTTCATAGTCATATGCAAAAAAATTTTGTACCTTCCTTTGAAACATTACATCAATTAAAAAACAAAGGCTTTCAGACCCTCTCTATATGGGGACGTGGTGTAGATTGCACACTCTTTCATCCTGCTTACAATACAGACCTATTCCGAAAAAAATATAATATTACAGCGAAGTATGTCCTTTCCTATGTTGGACGAATTGCTCCTGAAAAAGATATTGATACACTGCAATACCTTATCGTTAAAACAGCACATACTCGAAACGATATTCATTGGCTCATCGCAGGAGACGGTCCTCTAGCAACAAGTTTACGTGAAGCTGTTCCGAAAACAAATATCACTTTTACTGGCTATTTACAAAGTGCAGATTTAGCTGAAGCATATGCTTGTTCTAACATAATGGTATTTCCATCAGCTACTGAAACATTCGGAAATGTCGTACTTGAATCACTCGCATGCGGTACACCTGTCATTGGTGCAAATAGTGGCGGGGTTAAAAATATTATTACAGATGGAAAAACGGGAGTTCTTTGTCCGCCTAAAAATGAAGATGCATTTCTATCATCCATTTATTTTTTATTACAAAATGAAGAAAAACTTGAGCAGATGGGAATAGCAGCTTCATCTTTTGCGAAATCAAAGAGCTGGGATGAGATCTTTCGCGGTTTGCTTAACCAATATGAAGAAGTCCTGCAGCATAACGCATCAGAGTTGCTTGCTTAAATAGAAAAACTCCCTTCAAAAAAACGAAGGGAGTTTATTACATGGTCATAAATTTTAGTTTAATAAATGATACATAAGGTTAAACATTGTTTTATTTCTATATTAATTATATCAAAAATAAACATAACTAAACAGACTTGTAATAAAAACCCATAAAAAATTAATATATGGTTATACAGTATTTTAAACTGTATAATGATTTTAAGAATTCCCCTTAAAATCAACTTACTCACATACCTTTATACAGCAATTGTTCCCCAATTCTGTATATCAAAAAACCTTTCATTCATTTGAAAGGTCTTTTTGAGCCTGCACATATTCTTCTTTCGTATTTACATTTATAAACCAATCCGCATTCGCTTGTACATCTTCTCCAGAAACATACTTCACATTACATTGTGATAAAAGCTGGCCCATACTTCTTTTTTCATCTTGAAGTAAAGCATAAATCTTTTCTTTCACGCGGTTATGATACGCCGCAAGTAGCGGTTGTTTTCTTCCATTAATAATAGGTACAACCGCATCATATTCATTGCTCGTTTGCTCTAGTAAAATGGCAAACCATTCATGCGAAACGTTTGGTGCATCGCAAGGCATAATAGCGTACCAATCTGCTTCTATGTATTCCATACCTGATACAATACCGGCAAGCGGTCCATTTCCTTTATAGTGCGGAATGTCTTCTATAACAGGAACTTGTACGAATTGCTCTACTCGCTCTTTTATATCAGTATGGCTGATTACTACAATGTCTTGCAAGGTATTTCCCATCACTTTCACAATATGCTCAACAAAAGTAGTTCCCTTCCAAATTGCTAACGCTTTCGGCTCACCGAATCTACTCGACATACCACCTGCTAATACAATTCCAGCCCACTTACTCATTGGCGATGCAGCTCAAATGTAATATGGCCTAATTCCGGTAAAATTAATTTATTCATCGCAAGGCGAACTGCTCCGCTCGATCCTGGCATCGAGAAAACTACTTTGCGCCCAATTGTACCGCCGATCGCTCTACTTAACATTGCGCTGCTTCCGATGTCTTCTAAATAACTAATCATGCGGAACAGCTCACCAAATCCAACAATTTCTTTATCTAATAACGCTGATACTGCTTCAATTGTCACATCACGCTTCGTAATACCAGTACCGCCATTTGTTAATACAACATCTACATCTTCCTTATGATAACCAGCTAACACTGCTTGCTGAATACTTTCTTTATCATCTTTTACAATTTCATAAGAGGTCACTGTATGGCCCGCTTCTTTTAACAATTCATGTAATAGTTGTCCGCTCTTATCCGTTTCCTCCGTACGTGTATCGGAAATCGTAACAATCTTGCAACGCACTTCTTTTGGAGCTTGTTTTTTATGTTCAGTTACACTCATTTTTTATCTTTCCTTTCTTAAAGACTTTTCTTCATTTTATCATACATATCTTTACACAATTATGTATGAAGCCAATCATGCACCATGATACAATATAAGTATACTAACCCACAAAAAGGAAAGTACACTTTCTTATACTCCTAGACTACACATCTTTAGCTACTCCTTATATTTTCTACATAATAGAATTCAATTTTAAAACTTGTACTAAAAATTAAATTGGAGGTCTACATATTATGGAACTATATAAAAAATTAACAACAACATTTATCCTCTTATTCATCGCTTCAATCACTGTCGGCTTTTCCTTAAAAGGCGCAATTCCATACGCTACATTAGTAAGCATTATATTCGCCACACTATTTTTACTAAGCAGTGCCTTTTGCGCAGGTAAAGCACGTCAAATGAACGGTTGATTACATATGTTCCAGAAGAAACCCACCCTTTGTAAATCATGTAAAAAGGAAATACAAACGTATGAAAAGGCTTGGATTCATATGCCATTTCCAACAAGTGGCATGACTAATATGAAAAAATATATTGAGCTAGATGGAGAAGTATATTGTAGTTCATGTATTCAAATTGTAAGTAAAACAAAATAAAAAAGCTTTGCGCTCACCGCGCAAAGCTTCTTTTCATATATTATAGACCAGCTTGCTCTTTTAAAGCTGCAGCTTTGTCTGTACGTTCCCATGATAGATCTACATCAGTACGTCCGAAGTGGCCGTAAGCTGCTGTTTGTTTGTAAATTGGGCGACGTAAGTCTAGCATTTTAATAATACCAGCTGGGCGAAGATCGAAGTTGTTACGAACTAGTTCTACTAATACGTCTTCAGATACTTTACCTGTGCCGAATGTATCAACTGAAATTGATACTGGTTGTGCTACACCGATTGCGTATGCAAGTTGTACTTCTGCTTTGTCAGCAAGACCAGCTGCTACGATGTTTTTCGCAACATAACGAGCTGCATATGCTGCAGAACGGTCAACTTTTGTTGCATCTTTACCAGAGAATGCACCGCCACCGTGGCGAGCGTATCCACCGTAAGTATCAACGATGATTTTACGTCCTGTTAAACCAGCATCACCTTGTGGTCCACCAATTACGAAGCGGCCAGTTGGATTAATGAAGAATTTTGTTTCTCCATCCATTAATTCTGCTGGTACTACAGCTTTAATTACGTGCTCTTTTAAGTCGCGATCGATTTCTTCCCATGTAACATCTGGGTGATGTTGTGTAGAAATTACGATAGTATCAACACGTACTGGTTTACCATTTTCATCATACTCAACTGTAACTTGCGTTTTTCCATCTGGACGTAAGTATGATAATGTATCATCTTTACGTACTTCAGTTAAACGGCGAGCTAATTTGTGAGCAAGCGAGATTGGAAGTGGCATTAATTCTTGTGTTTCATTACATGCAAAACCAAACATTAAACCTTGGTCTCCTGCACCAATTGCCTCAATCTCAGCGTCAGTCATTTGACCTTCGCGTGCTTCTAGCGCTTGGTCAACACCCATAGCGATGTCAGCAGACTGCTCATCGATAGATGTTAAAACAGCACAAGTTTCTGCATCGAATCCGTATTTTGCGCGTGTGTAACCAATGCCTTGAATTGTTTCACGAACGATTTTCGGAATATCTACGTAAGTAGAAGTCGTAATTTCCCCCGCTACCAATACTAAACCAGTTGTTACAGTTGTTTCACAAGCTACACGTGCATTTGCGTCTTTTGATAAGATCGCATCTAAAATTGAATCAGAAATTTGGTCACAAATTTTATCTGGATGTCCTTCAGTTACAGACTCAGATGTGAACAGATGACGTTTTTTTGTCATGTGGTAAACCTCCCTACAGTAATTGTATATATTGTACGGAACTCATCCTTAATTTGCCACAAACTGCGACATACATTTATTCTCCCACACAAGCATACAGAAAAACCTTTCCTACTTTACATAGAGGAAAGGTTTAATTTGCTACTTGCATACTGCTTTTTGCCCTTCGCTCTTATCGTTCGAGACCTGTAGCCTCGCACAGGTTTTAGCACCTATTCACCTGCATTTATCAATACAAGTGAGGTTGCTGGGCTTCATCGGGCCTGTCCCTCCGCCAGCTCGGGATAAGAGAGTATCCGTCCCAACCTATACTAAAGAAATGATATTCATTTGTCAATTAATATTCACATTTTCCTGAAAGTTTTTCTCAATACGCCTGAAATGAAATATTAATAGGGAAATAATGCATTCACACAAACAAAAAGAAATAAATAGTATACATTATTTATATAATTGTGTTATACTCTTGTTGGGGATTACGAGAAATATTTCATTAAATGAAAAGGATGGTATATAAATATGAGTACTGTGAATGTCCAAATTGGTTTACACGAATTATTGAACGGAAGCAATGCACAGATTCAACTAAGTGTTCCGCAATTAGTGGAAAAAGTATTAATGCGAAATGAAGGGAAATTAACTTCTACTGGTGCCGTTTCTGCTTCAACAGGAAAATATACAGGACGTTCTCCTAAAGATAAATTTATTGTGAAAGAAGCATCGGTTGCTGACAAAATTGCTTGGGGAGCTGTGAACCAACCGATTTCTGAAGAACATTTTAATAAATTATATACTAAAGTTTTAGAATACTTAAAAGAAAAAGAAGAGTTATTCGTCTTCAAAGGATTTGCAGGCGCTGACCGCAATTACCGCCTACCAATTCAAGTTATTAATGAATATGCATGGCACAATTTATTTGTACATCAATTATTCATTCGTCCAACTGAAGAAGAATTAACAACTCATGAGTCAGGGTTCACAATTGTTTCTGCACCGAACTTCAAAGCTGATCCAGCTGTTGACGGTACAAACTCTGAAGCATTCATTATGGTTTCATTCGAAAAACGTATTGTACTAATTGGTGGTACAGAATACGCTGGAGAAATGAAAAAATCAATCTTCTCTATTATGAACTTCTTACTACCTGAACAAGATATTCTTTCTATGCATTGCTCTGCAAACGTAGGTGAAGAAGGTGACGTAGCACTATTCTTCGGTTTATCTGGAACAGGTAAAACAACTTTATCTGCTGATCCGAACCGTAAATTAATCGGTGATGATGAGCACGGTTGGTCTGATAACGGTGTATTCAATATTGAAGGCGGTTGCTATGCAAAATGTGTAAACCTTTCTCACGAGAAAGAACCACAAATTTTCGATGCAATCAAATTTGGATCTGTTTTAGAAAACGTTATCATTAATAACCAAACGCGTATCGCAGACTACAACGATACTACTTTAACAGAAAATACTCGTGCTGCATACCCTATGCATGCGATCGACAATATCGTACTACCAAGTGTTGCTGGACACCCAAATACAATCATTTTCTTAACTGCTGATGCATCTGGCGTATTGCCTCCAATCAGTAAGTTATCAAAAGAGCAAGCTATGTATCATTTCTTAAGTGGTTACACTAGTAAACTAGCAGGAACAGAGCGCGGCGTTACATCTCCGCAAGCTACATTCTCAACTTGCTTCGGTTCACCATTCTTACCACTTGATGCATCTCGCTACGCTGAAATGCTTGGTGAAAAAATCGAGAAACACGATGCAAAAGTATTCCTAGTAAATACTGGCTGGACTGGCGGCGAATACGGCGTTGGTAAACGTATGAACTTAGGTTATACTCGTGCAATGATTCAAGCAGCATTAAGCGGCGAACTTGCAAAAACTGAAACAGCTAAACATGACATCTTCGGTCTTGAAGTTCCACTTCACGTACCAGGTGTACCTGACGAAGTGTTAATGCCTGAACAAACTTGGGCTGATAAAGCTGCTTACAAAGCAAAAGCAATCGAGCTTGCAAATGAATTCAAAGAGAACTTCAAAAAGTTCGAAAGCGTTTCTGAAGATATTATTAACTTAGGCGGTCCAATCGCTTAAATTAAAACTTTCTGTTGGAATGACCCTTTACTCATATGAATAAGTGTCGTGTAACCGTAAAGTTTCGCGTACTCACCGACAAAACCCAATGCGGCTTAACGGTTACACACACTTACATAAAAAAGAAGCTTACGTGAAAACGCAAGCTTCTTTCTATATCTTATATAAAGTGAAACGCTAATCTCTTCATCTGTGACTTAGATTATAAAATTACAGCTTCGAATATATACATTATATCACTACTCGCTACATCTCTCGAGTTTCACATCGTATGGGGTTAAAAAAGGCCCTGACCGCTTCTATTCGTGGCTGGATCATCTATTCCATCTAAAAAGAAGTCTTTTATCTTTTTATCTCTTTTAGCTCTTTGTTAGTTCTTTCTCATCTTTCATGCTATAGTATCCTAAATTCACAACGATTAAGAAATAACCACCCATAATCCCTACTGCAAATGCCCACATAACCATGTGGTGCTCAATTTCGTACATAATAATAGCACCCAAAATGGCAGCTGCAAAACGGTTAAACATACCGAGTGTCGGTGCTTTCGTCTTCTTTACAATACTATCTCCAAGCTTCTCAATTCTTCTCCCTAGAAGCCAAACGCAATACATACTTACAATAAGCCCAATTCCAGCGCCTAAAAAGTGTGCTGAAAACGGTGTTAACATCCAACCTAGTAACAAAATACCTAGTATATAATACGATTGGATTTTAAATGATCTTAGTGACATACTAATCATGCTGTACCTCTCTTCATTCGTTCTTATCTATCCAACAAAAAATTTCTTTCAAATTCATATTCCTTACATCCATTTCACTCAAATTAAAAACAACATAAACAGTATGTTTATGTTGTTTAAATGCTTTTAGAAAATAATATTATACAAGATTTCAAACATCATATTCTCATATTTTGTGACGGTTTTTCAAACTTTTTTCGTCCATTTATGAAAAAAATGATATCAATTTATGAACATACGGATATGATGTAATAAGCACACAAATAAAGGGGGCGTCTAATGATTTATTTTTTAATGGCTCTCATTCACCTCATTATCCCTGCACTTATCGGACTTTCATTGTATTGGTACACGAAAAACCATAGCATTTTTTACGCTGTCCTCGGTGTTCTTCTTCCAGGTATTATTCTTATTACACTCTTCCGTATTCCATTTTTAAACTTAATTCCACTTATTACTGCTATCTTATTTCTCATCTTCTTACCAAAAATAAAAAAATAGGAAAGCAGATCATAGGTGATCTGTTTTCCTATTTTGATATAGGTTCCCCTGCAATAGAATGAACTTTTACTTTCTCCGATTTCACAAACCATAGACCGACAAAAATGATAATTCCACCGATGATCTGTTGAAACGATACATATTCATTTGCCCAGACAGCTGCAAATAAAACAGCTACAAGCGGCGTTATATACATATATACCATCGTATGTGACGCCCCAATTTTTTGAACACCAACATACCACATTACTAGACCAAATACTGTTACAAAGAAAATAGAATATAGTAAAGCAAATAGTGTCATTTCGTGAGTAATGTGAAATAGCATGACAAACACATGTGGACCACTTAACAATAATAGCGGAATCGCACCCACTAATGCAGACCATGCTGTAACACGTAATGCTGAATATTTTTTAATTAATGGTCCTGCTAAAACAGGATAAAGCCCCCAGCATATTGATGTAATAAGTCCAATTCCATTGCCATAAAAAGAACTAGTAAGCGAATGTCCTGCTACTAAAACTAATGCTGCACCAACAAAGGCAGTCATAGAACCGATTAACTTTCGAGAAGAAAACTTTTCTTGTTTCAAGAAAATCGCAAATGCAGTTGTAAAAATAGGTGAAATAGAAATGAGTAAAGAGGCATTTGTAGCAGATGTATATTTGACAGTTTCCATAAATAACGTTTGATACAGTACAATACCTACAATGCTAACGATAATTAATCTAGGTATATCCTTTCGCTCCATATAAACCGACTTTTCAATAAAAAAGGTAAGGAGTAACAGAAGCGGTGCCGCCGCCATCATGCGAAGTGCAGTAAACTCAATTGCTGTAAATTCTAAAAGTCCATACTTCGCAATTGTATAGTTAATCCCCCAAATAATAACAACACTTAAAATTAACAACTCAATTCCCCATCTTCTCATGCGTATCCCCTCCGCAAAGAAGATTATACAGAAAATTCAATCACATGTACATTTCATTATGTGAAAAAATCTTTTTACTATTGAAACGTTTTGGTAAATGAAATTATATCGGCGATTTCCCAAATATATCAGCGCAACTCCATTTATATCAGCGATTTCCCAAATATATCGACTTATCAACAAAAATCGACAATAATAGCGACTTATAAAATAAAAAAGGTGATTCCAAAATACATTTTGGAATCACCTTTCCTTTACTATATTCGAACGTGTAACTTCATATTTGGATTATAAAACTGGCTTGGGCTCTTTAACTGAAAAGTTCCTCCACCTTCATGCCAATCAACCGTTAACTTATCGTCCATAAATACAAGCTTTGTACGATCAGCGATAAAGTTCATTGTGCTTGATTCAATATCCACATCGCGCTCATCTTTCTCTGCTACAGCTACTAAATCGATGATTCCGCTCATGACACAACCGCAACCCTCATTATCGTAAAATAACTTTATATATTTCGCTTCACTTGGAATCGTATCCATAATCTTTTTATATGCTGCTTCTGTTACAGTAACGTACATATGTTAATCTTCATCCTCTCTTCTCTTATCATTCATATATTGTATCACCATTTTTCTTAAAAGTTATATACAGAAAATTAAGACTAATATACAATGTATGTGATAAAGTTTCAGTAATCGAGCTTTTATGAGTAGTTCATGCAGGAGAAAGGATGTTTACTATCCGTGTTCAAACTACAACGATATCCCATGTTATTAGGTCTATTTAGTAGTTTCTTCATTTCTAGCGGAATGCTATTACAGCATGTACTTCCCTATTCTCCTTCTATTAGCTGGATCCTAGGTTTTATTTGTTTCCTATCCGCTTCTTATTTTGCTACGAAGAATACAAACAACTCATAAAGCAAGAATCATCTTAAGGAGGATTATCAAACATGCCAGCCTTAAAAAAAATAGAGCAATCACTCGATCACTTATTCCAAATTGAAAAATACGGAAAAGATAGTGCCTTTAGTCGATTTATCCCAGCCGTATATGATCCTATCAAATTTCCTTGGCAACAATTTTTCGAAGCAAATTTTGTAGATTTATTTAACGGCCTTATGATACACGGATCTGAAAATGTAAACAAAGTATTTTTAGCTGTATTCCCTACAGATGACGTTCTTGAAACATTCATTTCACAATCCACACCTGGTGATTTACTCTTTATGCACCATCCCCTTGTAATGGAGTGTGGTGATCCGCTTGGAAGATCCGGTCGCGGTTTCATACCAATTCCTGAAAAATATTTGCAAGGAATAAAAGAAAAACAACTTTCTATATATACATGTCACGTACCAATGGATTTTCATCAAACGCATGGAACGAGTATTTCAATTGCAAAAGCATTAAACGCTACTGTAGTGGACGACTTTGCATATGGAGGTCCAGAACAAGAACCAATTGGCCTTATTTGTGAAATAGATGAAACATCAACAGAAGCACTCCAAAAACATCTAAAACAACTCTTCCAGATTCCTTACACAGACTTCGAAGGTAAACGACATGATTCCATCAAAAAAATCGCAATTATCGCTGGATGTGGCGATGTTGTATCTTTAATGAAGGAAGCAGAAGAAAAAGGTGCTGAAGCATATATTACAGGAGAAATCCATTGCCATATCGACAATGATTACGGCCGACATAAATACTCGCTCATTATGGATTATGTAAAAGAAACGAATATGTCTCTAATTGGTGTGTCACACTCTGCCTCTGAATATTTAGTAAAAGAGACATTGATGTATGATTGGTTTAAAGAAAATTTTGATGTGGATGTTATTTTGCTTCCGCAGGAGAAATGGTGGCTCTAACGCTACTTAATTCTCCTACCGGTATCACTGGGCCTACGGGAAACACTGGGCCTACGGAATCTGCCGATAGTGCTTCAGCAAAAAGTATTGTTTTTCAAGGAACAAATGCTGGTTTTCAACGTATAGCGGGTTCTCCTGGAATTGACTCCAATGTTATTCCATATGTCACTGCTGGAGCCGGTAGTATTGTTGGCTTTTCTGCGTCTATAAATATAAATAATTTACCTGCTGCTGTTTATACGATTAATATTTGCAGAAATGTCCCAACAAACCTCACAACCCCTACTTCTAGCTACATCCTATCTACTATTACATTAACTACTACTGACAAAATTACCGGAACTATGGTATTTTCCATTAAACCAACGGATAGCGGAGCAGGACAAATTCAAGTATTTAATCCTACTCCAGCAGTAGGTCCCGCTACTGTAACTTGGAATAGCATTACAACTGGAAACCCAGTTGCAAGAGGAGATGCTATATCCCTTTATATTACCCCTGGAATTACTGCGAGTGCTGTATATTCTATTTTTCTAATTACTAACATATAGCAATTCATTCCATAAAAAAAGACCCGATATTCGGGTCAACAAATAGAAATATAAATGAACTACAACAAATAACAGACAAAGCCATTATATATTTTTCATAGTAAAACATCCATTATTTTCTTTTTACACTATCAATATATTATTTTTTGTTATCGTCCTCTTTTTTAGAACGTCTACCTAAGAAGAACACAAGAACTAATAATATAATTACCAGTAGTACTCCGCCGATAATGTAATATAGCTTGTAGTCTTTTTTCGTTTCTACCGCTGTATCATTTAACTTATCGGCTGTCTTTCCTTCAATTGTAAATTTCTTCGTCCATTCCCATTTTTGATCGCCATCAGTGGCTTTCACTTCTACTCGGTACGTTCCTGGATCAAATGCTTTGTTTTCCCAGCTAATAGCATAATCAAAGTTTGAGTTTGGCGCCATTCTTAAATTTTCTTTTTTCGCTTCAAATAAAACGTCTCTACCTTTTTCTTTATATACTTTTGCATCAACACTTAAATTTTTTAACATTGCTGGCTTTACGTTTTGTAAATTTGCAGTAACAACGTTACGCCCGTTAATTTGTGTTGGCTTTACTTCGTTTAATTTCATGTCTGGTTTTACTTCAGCATCCGTCTCTTTTAAAACAACACCAATTGCGTATGCATATTTATTTTCAATTTGCACACCTTCATCTTTTTTCTTTGCATTCTCATCTTCTTTTTCTTTAAAGTATAAACCACCTAAAATAACACCATCAAACGACTCACTTGGCATTTCTAGGTTTATATCAACTGTCACTATGCTGTTAGCTGGGACTTTCGTTTCTTTTGGCATTTTAGCAATTTTAGAAAACGGATATTTCAAAGTAGAATCCATTTTTGGTTCTACTGTACTATAATCTGTAATACCATTGCTATTCGTAATTGCTGTATTAGCAAACGATTCGACCACAACTTCTTTATTCGTATCATTTTTCATTTGGACTTGAATTGTTTGCTTTTGTCCAGGTTGCATTTTCAAATCAAAATACGTTTGATTTTTATCAATTTGATTTTCTGGTATAACTGCTGTCACAGCGAATTTCATTTCAGCTGCATATACTGAAAAAGCGTTTACCATGAAGAATGTAATTAATAGTAAGCTAGTAAATAGTTTTTTTACCATCTCTTATGTAATCCCCTTCATATCCATTTTATAGACAAGAAAGAGACAAGGTTAAAGCCATTCCCTTATCTCTTCTCATTTTCCTCTTTTATCTTAAAATTCCTCTTACTTACATAGGAGCGTCTGTTAGTTCCCAAGTTAGTGAAGTTGTGTATTGTGTTTGTTCTTTTTTCGTTTTACCTGGTACAGATAACTCTACGCTTTGTTTCGCTTCTGTTGCATCTTTACCGAACGTATTTACCCATGTACCCATACCTTGGTTTTCTTTTGCATCGATTAAATCAGATGCTGCACCACTTGGATTTAATGTGATAGATTGTTCTGCTGTTGGTGCGTCGCTACCTGCATTTGATTTCAAAGCTGAATTTTTTAATGTTAATGCCGCACCATCCAACGCTTTATCATCTGCAGTTTTGAATTGACCATTTTGTTTTACTGTTAAATGCCATCCAGCATTTGTACCACGATTATCTGTTACTTGAACGTAGTTCGGCACGTCAATTACAGAACCGTCTACTTTTTTCTTTACTTTATCTAATTCTGCAAAGTAGATTTCGTTATTCCCTGATGCTTTTTGTGTTTTAAAGTTGAAGTTAGATACATAATCAATACTTAGTGGACCATCTGTACCTTTTTTATCTGGATCAACTGGATCTACAGTTTCATCTGGATTCTCTGGATTAACAACATCAATTTTATCTGTATTTTTCTCGAATTTAATGAATGCTTTTGAGTCTAATTTCCCGCCATCTTTCTCAGCTGCAAATGCAGACGTCCCTACTGATACTGATGATAGTGTTACCGCTCCAATTAATGCTATTTTTGCTAGTTTCATAGTTTTATACCCCTTTATAATCATTTTTTAAAATTCAGTCATTCTTAATTTTCAATCTTGTATAAGCTTAGTTTGGTGTATCTTCTAAAGTCCAAGTTAACTCAGCTGAATATTTCGCACCTTTTTCTTTCGCCGTCGTACCTGGTACGAATAAGCTCACACTCTGTTTACCTTGTTCTGTTCCTTTACCAAATGCAGTCGTCCAATCACCCATACCTTTATTCTTTGCGGCAGTAGTAATTTCCACCGCATCTCCACCTGGAGCTAGCGTTACTTTATTTTTAAATGTTGTAGGTGCATATTGTGCATCAGTTACAGAATTTACAGCTGGGTTACTTAAGCTTAAAGCTGCATTTGTTAACTCACTATTACCACTTTTAAATTGTGCATTTTGCTTTACTTTCAATTTCCATCCTGCATTTGTACCACGGTTATCTGTTACAGATACGAAGTTAGGTACTTCAACTGTTTTGCTCCCTTGTTTCACTTTATCCAATTTTGCAAAGTACGTTTGATCATTACCAGAGATAACTTGCTCGCCGAAGTGTAAGTTAGAAACGTAGTTAATACTTAATGGACCTTTTGTTCCTATTTCATGGTCACCAGGGTTCTCTGGTGTAACTTTTTCATTTGGATTTTCTGGATTGTTTGGATCTGTTGTGCTTGTATCTTCAATAAACGTTACATCTGTTTTTGATTTCATATTTGCTTTCTCTTCCGCAAATGCTGAAGTTCCTACTGCTGCAACTGATGTTAATGATACTGCACCGATTAATGCTAATTTTGCTAGTTTCATATGTACCTTCCCCTTTTCTCTGTTTTCATCTATTTTTTATTTTGAATACACTTGCTTTCCCCTAATTCTTTTGAATACATATAGAGATAAAACAATCGAAAACAATCCTATATATTGTTTGAAGTCCCGTGTCTGGCCTCCTGTTTTCGGTAAATATTTATCTCCATTTTTATTTTTATCAACTGTCTCTTTTTTTGTATTTATCTTTGTCGGATCAGTTGAGGTATTTGGTGTATAGCTATTCGAAAATGTAATACCCGCTTTTGAATTCGTACTTGTAGCCGTTACTACATTTGCCATAAGAAACGGCACACATATAACTGTGGAAACGATAATACCAACTATTTTTTTCATTACTCTCTCCTTTCTAAAATTTATATATTTCATATATTTTTAGAGAGGAGCATCGGTTAATGTCCATTCTAGCTGTCCAGCATATTTTGTATTTGCTTTGACATTCGGCCCTGGTTTTACTTGTAAATGGATTCCCTCGTTTTCCTTCCAATTTAATGAAACCTCCTCGTCGTTTTTAGAAGTATACGAGAATGCTTCTATACTAGAAGTACTTAAAGTTGTATCCTTTCCATTTCGTTTGTAAATCAATGCTCCTGTCAATGTGTCATTTTGCGCTGAAGTTAATGGTGTGATTTCCTTTACATATACACTCCATTTTTGCTTTTTAACACGATCATCGGTTACCTTTAAAGGATTTGAAATCGCCTTCGGTGCGTATGTCGTTGTTTTCGATGGAATTGTTAAATCTCCAAATGTAATTTCTTTTGGTACGTCTACTAACTTTAAAGTCCCATCAACGACAGTAACCGGCACTTGAATCTCCGCTTGTACACCTTGCTTCGTTTCAATTACAACCGTTACAGTATGATTCCCTATTATTTTGGTATCCGGAATATTGATTAACTTCACTACTGATATTGGTTTATCTACATCCAAATTCGTATCTACAGATAAATCTGTCACAAATTTAGAAATATCCATTTTTGTTAAATCTGTTCCTTGCACTACTTTTTGTGGGACTGGTTTCCCAGTTGGAATACCTTTATAGCTTATTTTTGCGACTCCATCTCGATTACTATCTTGCCCATTCTTATCGCCATCTAAATAATTTTTAGCTGACACCGGTATTTCAAGATAACCATTTTTGTAATATTTCATTACATCAGCACCTTTTACAGGAGAACCTGTAATTGTCATCTCGTAAATTTTCCCGTTGAATTCTTCTGTTTTTAGCGCATTTGCTTTCGCAACCGCAGTGACTTTATTGTTTTTCCTGCTAATATCAAAGAAGCTACTTACATCATCTCCACTCTCCACATCTTGAATGGAAACATCATTCACAGTAAAATCCTTATTCACTTCACTTTCTAATACGAAAGATTTCGCATAGTGAATCTCTTTCGATTGAGCAGGCATATTTTGATATACCTTATAAGAAAGTTGACGGGAATTATCTTCCACAATATCTCCTATTACACTTGGAGCTGGAATTTCAATTTGTGCAATCGCTAATTGGTCGTATGATACATTAACACCTGAAGCATTTAATCTAACTTCTAGCGGTAATTCTGTTAAATTATCAAATGTAATTGTCATATCTGCTTCTGGAGTAGCTACTGGACCTGCTGTTCCAGAAAACTCTATTTTATTATTCCCTTTGTCTTGATACCTAATTGAACTCGTATCATACACGTATAAATTCGTTAAATGACTACCATCATTACGTAACGTTACATTTTTATAACTATTTATCCTTTTGAAATTCCACATTGCCGTTAATGGTACTTTTTTACTTGTTCCGTGTTCATAAAATTCAAAGGAAGCATTATAAGTTTGTCCTGACCTTCCGTTCCCATATAATTGTAAAAAGTTTTTTGCATCACCTTTAGTTATTGGTGTTTTAACATCTACAGATGAAGCTGTCATAGAGTGAATATTAATACGGACATCAATCCATTTCCCTTGATATTCACCAGCTTTTTTTATTAATACGTACTGTTCTCTATTTGAATTTCTAAATGTATATTGACTTTGACCAGTTCTGTCATTGCTACTACCCTTTACCTCATATGTTACTTGTGGGCTCCAAACAAATCTAAAAGCATATTTACCCGAGATAGAAGGCCCTTCACCTGTTCTATTATTTATTACCTTTACATTTGGATATTTAAGAATACTTGTAACAGGACTAGCAGCTAGTAGAGATTGGCTCTTTAATACCTTCTCAGCTTGAATAGCAGGTAATTCCTGTTTATTTTCGTTTATCCTATTGCTCTCTTTTAATTCATTTTCCTTTGGTACGAGTTTTTCATTAACCTTTTCTTTCGCTAAAGTCTTCGTTTCTTTTGGAACTTCAGCATTAGTAGAATTTATTTCTTGTTTTTTATTTTCTTCCGATACTTTCACTTTTTCACTTATTTCTTGTTTCATAACTTCCTCTGAAGCCTTTGGATTTTCATCAGAAATAGCTACATTTAAAGCCTCTTTTTTCTCTACAACATGTAGAGAAGGAGATTCAATTTTCTTTTCATTCCCTTCAAACTTCACTATCGGTTCAAATTTGTACTCTCCAACTTTTTTCATTTGAATGACTACATATACGTCACCGATAAAATTACTTTGTTCATTCTTTTCAATTTTTACAATATGATCTTCTGTTACTGAAATGTTTTGAATCGCTTTATTGTTTTCGTTCATTTTTTTTGTTTCTGCTTCATTGAACAGCTGTTCATTAGATAATTTCAGCTCGATATTAGCATCTTGTTTATTTGTATTTGTAATCTTTAATACTACATTTTCATCAACTTTTATTTCTTGTTTATCCATATGAACGATAAAACGTCCTTGCTCGTCGTTTGTAACCGCATAAACTTTCGTTGCAGAGTAGTCTAGCACACCAACTTGTGTAAATAATATTCCTCCAGCGAGAAGTATACGCCCAAATTTCCCTATTTGATTTTGCAATGTACTTCCCTCCCTCGCTTTCTACTTACCGAATATTCCGAACATTAAATGTATTAATCGACTAAGTTTACAATCATAATGTGTATTCCTAAAAAATAAAAAGCCTGGTTGCCTTTTCGATTTTCATACATCACAACATGTGTGAAAATCCAAACTGCAACCAGACTATCATAGTAATTTTCATTACCTTAGACTCTTAGCTTTGCGACCTATCCTTTCGAACAGTGTGCCCATTTATTTTTTTTTGAGACAATAAAAAGTCCAATTGCCTCTTCGATTTTCATACATACAACTATGTGTGAAAATCCAAACTGCAACCAGACTATCATAGTAATTTTCATTACTTTAGACTCTTAGCTTTGCGACCTATCCTTTCGAATAGTGTGCCAAAAATAGGTATTTATTTATCGTGTTTTGAATATACCATTAAAACCCAAAAAAGAAAATAGTTTTTTTAGAAAAAAACAATTAATTTTTATAGTCTAAATTTTTCACTGGAAAATCCATAATAAAAACTAAAAAAAACATTTTGATCTTAGAAATACATCATACATTCTTTATCGATAAAATGAGATTTTTACTATCCACAAATAGCAAGATAAAATAGAAAAACATCACTTATTTGGAAGTGATGTTTTTTCTATTTAATGCAGTGGTAACATAACCTCAACCGTCGTTCCAACCCCAACTTCACTTTCAAAACTCATTTTACCGTTGTGGTCTTTAATAATTTTTTCTGTAACTACTAAACCTAGACCAGTTCCTGTTTCTTTCGTTGTATAAAAAGCTTCATTTAACTTTGGAATTTTATCTTTCGGAATGCCGCATCCCTCATCTTTCACTTGAATGATGATTCCATCTTTTACAGTAACTTTAATCGTAATTGTTCCGCCAACTGACATTGCTTCAATTGCATTTTTAATTAAATTAAAAAAGACCTGTTTTAATCGTTTTTCATCACATGTAATTGATGGTAAGTCTTTACTGTAAATACCTTGTATGTGGACTCCTTGTTTTAAAGCTGGCTTTTCCATAACTCGAATAACATAAGAGATAATTTCTTGTATGTTATGAGTTTCTGATTCTAGTGATTTAGATTTCTCAAATCCACTAAGTTCTGTAGCAATTATATGAATCCGATCTACTTCTTGTTTCATAATATCACTATAAATTTTATCCTCTGGATGCTTGTCTGCTTGTTTATTCACAAGTTTTTTTAAGTTTGCTAAAGGTCTTCTAATCTTATAACCAATAACCGTCGCCATTTTTCCAACAGCTGCTAGTTTTTCTGTCTGTTTTATTTCTTTGTCCATCATCTCAAGCGTACGAACGTAAGACTGAACCCTCAAAAATATAATCCAACATATGATAGTAAATACACTATATAATGCCATTGGGATTAAAACGAGAGAAGATTGAATAATGATTCCTGTAAGAGCGTACTTCCCGACAAGTATCGCTGGAACTAGCCAGAAATATCTTTTGTTCACAAAGATTGGTGCGAACAAAATAAAAAATACTTCTACTATATTTCCACCGTCAAATTCCGCATCGCTACCATAATAAATCATAATGTTATGGATACAATCTAATACATTATAGCCAATTAGAATAATATACTTTACCACAAAAACATTCTTCCATTTCATAAAGTATATTCCAATGCAAAACAATACTACCGTCAAAAAGTAAAGCCATAAACCTAAACCATCTTCAAACTTTCCTACGCCTTCTTGCTCTCCCGCGATTAAAGGTACGATAAATTCATAGGCAAGATCATACACAAAAAATATAATAAAAAATAAACTTAAAAATACTTTCAACGCCTTTATTTCTTCATTTTTAAATATATAGCCTTTATTCATATGGTAACTCCTAGCTTTTCTTCCACTTGGATTTCAGTATTTCCACACTTCCTTGGGAGAATGATGTCTATTCTCGTTCCAGTATCTCTTTCACTTGAAATATGCAGCTCACCAAGGTGCTCGGCGACAATTCGATTCGCTACCGTAAGTCCCAGACCAATTTTATCTTGTTTCGTTGTATAAAAGGCCTCTGTAACACGGGCTAAGTTTTCTTGCTTAATACCATGACCATTATCAATTAAGCTGATCATCACATACTCTTTCCCTTTATTTTCTAACCGTAAATGTAATATGCCACCTTGCTCCATTGCTTCTAAAGCATTTTTTATCGTATATAGAAAGACTCCTCTTATTCTTCGTTCATCACATTCAACTTCTATTGTTTGCTCTCCCACATTAGAAATAAGCTGCACATTTAATTCATTCATTTTTTCGCGAAGAGTTGTTGTTGCTTGTAATACAATTTTTCCCAGATCATGTTTCTTATAAATAGAAGGCTTGCATGTAGCAACTTCCATCAACTCACTTATCATATTATTCATATTTTCTATTTCAAAGATCATACGTTTATAAACAGGATCCTCTTCATGCTTCTCTCTTTGTAATTGCGTAAATCCTTTTAATGAAGCGAGTGGATTTTTAATTTCATGTCCAACCGTCGCTGCCATTTTTCCGATTACTGCTAATTTCTGTGATTCACTAGCAATCGCAATACTTTCCTTTACAGCTGAAAGATATTGTAAAAATCGGTTTAAAATGATATATGCAGCTATTAACATAAGTGTACACATAATAAGGAACATAAATGCTTTTATTTCCTCTAATACAAATAAATAAATTAAATATTTTCCTACAATAGAAGAAAGTAAGATTACATAAAATTTTTTATTTAAAAATATGGGTACAAAGAAAATGAGAATAATTTCTATTATATTTGTCGCATCAAACGCCGCCTTATTATAAAAAATATACGAAAATATATTAGCGATTTCTATCCCTATGTATGCAAATATCCATGCATATTTAACAAGGTTTGCCTTCTCTTTTTTCACTAGATATATATTCACGCACAGTATTGCTACTCCGCAAATAACTTGCCATATTATGTTGTATCCCTTATCCATTATTGATTTATCTTCTAATACGATTGCATAGAAAATTTGATATACAATAACAATGACATATAACACCCATAAAAGGATTTTTGCATTTCTTTCTTCTTCTTTATATGATAGAAAACTTTCTTTCACTTCAACACCCCTTCAAAATAATATCTCGAAGAATACCATTTATTATAATAAATGATTTTCATAGACAAACAAAGATAAATCGAACATTTGAGGAAAATCATCCCAACCATGCAATATCTTCATGCTATATACAAGCATAAAAAACATAAACAATAATACGTATATTATGGGAGGTGTTTTTTATGGACGGCAAAAAAAATAAAAAGACAGAACAACTCCAATCTTTCACGCGTGAAAATGAAGGAAAGGAGATGACAACAAATACAGGTGTTAAAATTTCAAATGATGAAAACTCTTTAACTGCCAGTGATCGTGGCCCTACCCTTCTAGAAGATTTCCTTATGCGAGAAAAACTTTCTCACTTTGACCGTGAACGAATTCCAGAACGAGTCGTTCACGCACGAGGATACGGAGCACATGGCATTTTTGAGTTATATGAATCTTTAGAAGAGCTAACAATGGCCCACTTTCTACAAGACCCTTCAAAAAAAACACCGCTTTTCATTCGTTTCTCTGAAGTAGCTGGATCAAAAGGAGCAAATGAAACGAATCGAGATGTAAGAGGATTCGCCGTTAAATTTTATACAGAAGAAGGAAATTTTGATTTAGTAGGAAACAATATTCCCATTTTCTTTATTCAAGATGGCATTAAATTTCCTGATCTTATTCACGCCCTTAAACCAGAGCCGCATAATGAAATTCCACAGGGACAAACAGCACATGATACTTTTTGGGACTTTATCGCCAATAATCAAGAATCAGCTGCAATGATGATGTGGATTATGTCCGATCGTACAATTCCAAGAAGCTTTCGAATGATGCAAGGATTTGGCGTTCATACATTTCGTTTAGTTAATAAAAATGGAAAGTCACGATTCGTGAAATTCCACTGGAAGCCAAAGCTCGGCGTTCATTCGTTAATTTGGGATGAAGCACAAAAAATAGGTGGTGCTGATCCAGATTACCATCGCCGTGATTTGTGGGAAAATATTAATGCTGGAAACTATCCTGAGTACGAACTTGGCATTCAAATTTTAGAAGAAGAGGACGAATTTAAATACGGATTCGATATATTAGATGCAACGAAAATTTGGCCTGAAGAAGATTTCCCCGTTAAAATCATTGGGAAAATGACCTTAAATCGCAATGTAGATAATGTATTCGCTGAAACTGAACAAGTGGCACTACACCCTGGAAGTATCGTTCGTGGTATTGACTTTACCAATGACCCTCTCTTACAAGGTAGACTCTTTTCTTATACAGACACACAATTAGCACGCGTTGGTACAAATTATCAAGAACTACCGATTAACCGTCCAATATGCCCATTTCATAACAACCAAAGAGATGGTGCGTCTAAATATATAATTGACAAAGGAAAAGTTGCCTACCATAACAATTCCTTAGCAAATAATTCTCCTTATACTGTACCTGGGACAAAGGGGGGATTCGTTACATATCCTTCTACTGTATCTGGTCATAAAACAAGGGAAACTGCTGCTAGCTTCAAAGACCACTTCTCTCAAGCTCGTTTATTTTGGAATAGTATGAGTCACGTCGAAAAAATCCACATTATACAGGCTTTCTCCTTTGAATTAGGAAAAGTCAAAAGTAAATCTGTCCGCCAACAAGTCGTTGATATGATTGGACATATTAGTACAGAATTGGCTACTTTAGTTGCAGAAGCTCTGGGAGCAAAAGTCCCAAATGTGCAAGAATCCAACGTTACAAAATCATCTCCAGCACTCAGTATGGCAAATACGACCTTTAGTCCTAATACATTACGAGTAGGTGTCATTGTTGCAAATGGATATGATGGGCCAAGCGCACAATATATAATAAATCAGTTCAAACAAGTAGGTCTTCAACCAGTGATCGTTTCCGAACGATTAGGCATAGTGCAGGGAACGTCAAATGGACATTGGGAAGTAAATGATACCTTCTTAACAGGCTCACCACTCCTTTATGATGGATTACTTCTTATCGGCGGAAAGATGGATGATCATTTTCTTAACAAAGCAAGTTCATTTGTCGTAGAATCATATAATCACTTTAAGCCGATTGGCTTCTTCCAAAACGGCTCTTCTATTATTCAATCTTTAAATATCAAAGGAAAGCCTGGTGTTTTAATAGAACAAGACCCTACGCGACTAGCAAATGAATTTATTAAAGCTATGACAAAACAACGATTTTGGGATAGAGCATATTCATAAAATAGGGGGACATTTATGTTTGTTACTGTCGAGAAAGATGTGCATATTTTTGTGCAAGATGTTAATCCTGGTCCAGGTAGTAAGACTGTTTTCTTCGTTCACGGATGGCCTTTAAATCATCAAATGTATCAATATCAACTCAATGTTTTACCAGAGCATGGCTTTCGCTGTATCGCCATGGATATACGAGGGAATGGGCAATCTGATAAGCCATGGACTGGTTACACCTATGATCGATTAGCCGATGATATCGCAATTGTTCTAGAAGCACTCCAAGTAGAGAACGCTACATTAGTCGGTTTCTCAGTTGGTGGTGCTCTTTCTATTCACTATATGTCTCGCTATAATGGGCGCCGCATTTCTAAGCTCGCATTAATTGACGCTGTCTCCCCCTCTTTCGTTAAAAATCAAGAGTCCCCTTACGGTGTACCGAAAGAACAAGCAGATGCTCTCATTAATCAAATGTATGCTAATTTACCAAAATTTTTAAATGATGTATCTTTATCCTTTTTCAATAGAAACTTAGGAGCTGCAACCCTTGAATGGTTTTCTTATCTCGGTATGCAGTCCGCTTCTTATGCCCTTATCAAAATTTTACAAGCAGCTGCAAATGAAGATGTAACGAAAGATTTAAATAAAATTAACGTCCCAACAAAAATCTTCCACGGCGTTCACGACCAACTTATTCCTTACAAAAGTGCTGAGCTTACGCAACAACGAATTAAAAATTCTCAGTTACACGCTCTTACAAATAGTGGCCATGGTTCACCAATCGATCAAGCGGATGAATTAAATAAAGAACTGATAAAATTTTTACATGCATAACAACTGCAATACAAGATTGAAAGTTAATATGATCGATTTTTTACAAAACATAAAATTCACATATTTCTCACAAATACACAAATAAAACGATTACATTTTCATATATACTAAATGTACAAGTAATACTCCCTAAACCCAGCTTGTCTGGTTACCCCGTTAAATACTATGAAAAAAGAACTTGTATCGTTATACAAGTTCTTTTTGTTTCTTTTATTAAAAGAGGATTTCTTTGCTATATTGATTTCCAACGAGTAAATCATATTGAAGCATTTTATATTGCTCTAACATTTCTTTTTGTTTCTTTGTTAAATCATTGATTACTTCTCCATTTTTATCAACTTTTAATTCATCTCTAAGCACTGGTATTTCCTTGTAAAGTCCCGATAAAAATTGATAAAATGAGGATTTATTTAATCCTGCATAATCAAAAATAAGATTAGAAAAATAAATTGGGCTTACTAAACCTAAATTATCATTTGGCATATCAAAGTTTGCATACATTAATAGCGGCGTTTGCGCCATCGCTAAACGTTCACTCGGTGTTTTTTCATTCGTTATATACCCATTTTCTTTATAAAAAGATTTATTTGTTCCTAATGATGGAAGGTGATCTCCAAAGAATACTAATAATGTAGGTCTATCTAAATTATCTAGTTGCTCTATTAAATATTGAAGAGCCTCATCTGAACGTCTTAATCCTTCTGTATACGTCTCTAATTCTCCCTTTGATTCTTCATTTTCTAGCCCGCTAATTTCTATTAGGTTTTCACCAAATCGGCCCTCTGTAAAGGGAAAATGATTTTGCATCGTAACTGCATGAATGAATGTAGGTTGTTTTTGTTTCTCTAACTCAGCAATTATCTCTTTACTCATCTCTAAATCACTAATATAATCTCCATCAATATCCACATTTTCCATCGTGTCATCTGCATTAAACTTATCAAATCCTAACACCTTATATACATCATCACGTTTAAAGAATGTGCGTCCAAATGAATGAATTGCACTTGTGTAATAGCCTTCTTTTTTCAACACCGTAGGGATTGATGGAATTTCTTTCTTATTTGTAATAACCTGCTGATATGGTATAGAACCTGGCTTTAACAAACTCATTGAATAACTCGTTAATGCCTCAAATTCAACGTTCGCCGTATTTCCCCCAAATGTAGGAGAAATAGTTTGTCCACCAGGAAAGTTTTCTATATAATGATGTAAATTTGGTACAGGATCTTCACTAAAAGAAAGGTTGGTTACTTTCGTCGGATCCCAAAACGATTCACTCATTACAAAAATAATATTCGGTTTCTCTTTTTTCTTTTGGTTCCCTATATTTCCACTATATTGTTTTTTTATATCGTTTGCTATTTGAAGCATATTTTCTTTAGAATAATTTTTTGGTTTTTCCATAACTGTTGTATCTAAATTGCTAATAAACCCCAGTACAAAACCATTTGAAGCATAGTTCTCATTTTGATTCCACAAAACAAAATCTACACCTGATTTTTGAAATACTTTATTCATAAATGTATTCGCAAAATTACCGTACGCATATAGAACAAAAATAGATCCTATTACTAATAAAGCTCTTATTCCTAGATGAATTTTTACATTTTGAATATACCTTCTCATATATATCCCCGCTACAATACAAGCTACGATACTTACGATAATGATTAAAATATACCCCCAGCTAAAATAGTCCATCACCATCGGTATAACAGATTGCATATGCGTAATTTGTGTGAAATCAGAAGGATATAACGGATCACCTCTGAAAATAAGCTTCAAATAATTCACAATACCTAAAATGACTAACGTACAGCTAGATAAAACCATACTTAGAAAGACCTTACCTATTAAATTATATACAAGAATATATATTGCATAAATTACTACAAAACTTAATATAAACTGCATATTATAAATGTAAATCCAATTCATTGTCTCTATGAAACTCATATTAACTTGCATTACAATATAAAATAATGCTACTGCATGAGCTAGCAAAAATAATATAAAATGCACTCGCAGAGATGCCCTAGGTATAGACATCTCTTTTTTATTGAAATGCGTAATATAAAATGTTATGCCCCATATGAAAATCATCATAACACTTAAAACAAGCTTTTGATTTAAATGATCTTTCATCATGTCTAAATTAAAAACCTTTAAAATCATAAACAGCATAGTTATTACTAATAAAGTCACCATACTACTTATAATGCTAGAAATTAATATACTTCTTTTCGGAAGATGAAAAAGTGTATAACCATACTTCAATTCATTCCCTCGTTTCTATGTCTTAATTTCCCCGCATCGAAAGAACTATTTCTATTAAAATAACATATATTACATATTTCGTCTGCATACTTGCTTCTATCATAAATGTATTGTCTTAATATTTCCTTAATCAACAGTTAAATTTTCCATACAAATTATTCATTCTTGAAAAACTTCATTTTAGCATTCCACTTTATGATATAATAACTATGTTTTGGAAATCATTAATACTATTAAGGGTTTCTCATGAAAATACGAAAGAATTAATAAAAAAGGAGTTGCTCATTTTTGCTTACTAAGTTTAAAAGTTTGCCTAAAGCGGTATATGCAATTTTGGCGCTTTCTTTCCTGTTGCACGTTTTTTGTTTAGTAAAACAGCCAGGATTGGATGGGGAGTTAGTCAAAGTAACATATGGTGCAAATGATGCCTTTAACTATTCGTTAACAGCTGAACAACTATTAAAGCATGGTGTATTTGGTTATGTGTATTTAGAACCTAGTGAAGTTCCAGGAAAAAATGCATATATCACACCAGGTCAGCCATTACTATTAGCTGGCGCTATGATTATTTCTGATATTACATCAATTCCTTACTATTACGTAGCAACTGTTATTAACATGATCATGAACCTTTGTACAGTGCTATTAGTATTCTTAATAGGAAAAGAATTGTTCGAAAAAAACATTTATGGAATTGTTGCAAGTATTTTATACGCTATTTATCCAAGTAACTATACATACTTCCGTACATTGCTAACAGAAGTTCCATCCATATTCTTATTGGCTTTATGTGTATATGTATTTGTTCTCGCATGGAAATACAATAAAGTGAAATTCCATATATGGTTTGGAATTGTCGTTTCAATTTTACTTATGTTCCGTCCAAATCCAGCTCCAATGATGCTCATTCCTGTTCTTGTTGTGTTATTTACATATGGATTTAAAGACTCCATTCGAATCGGATTGTTATGGTTTATCGGACCTTTCTTTATTATTGGCGCATGGGTTGTTCGTAACTATTTAGCACTCAACCAATTTATTTTATTCTCAACCCAAGGTGCAGATCCACTAATTGCCGGTGCAGATCCATTTAATAAAATTGGATATGAAAATATAGTAAATGAAATGAGAGCTAAAGGCTTAGATGACAAAGGTGCATACGCAAAAGAATTAATCAAGAATGGATTTAAGACGGACTTCACTTATTGGTTCTCTTGGTTCACTGTCGGTAAAACAATTGAGTTATTCAAAACAGCTCCTGCTGTAGACCAATACCGTATTCATAACTTTATGCAACTATGTCATAGAGTGTTTATCATCGGCACATTCTTGAGCAGCTTCTGCCTCATGCTAAATTCATTTAAACATAAACGCGTTATGATGCTAGTAGCAAGTTCTATTATTTACATTATCTTCTCAAACTTATTCTTAGCAATTAACCGCTACGGATTTTTCATTAATCCTCTTATGTGCTTAATTCTTGCATACGGATTAATTCACATTGTGCAGAAGCTTCCATTCTTCCGCACTAACCAAGCATAATAAGAAAGAGGTCGGCCACAGATGGCCGACCTCTTTCTTATTACCCAACACTTTGCACACGGCCAATTTGTCCATTCTGTAATCGCACTTTAATTCCATATGTATGTGTTTCTGTATTTGTCAAAATATCTTTCACAACACCACTCACTGTTTTACTATAATCATTATCTAATTGGATAACTACATGTGAACCAACTGAAATTTGTGATCGTGTTGGTTTCCCGCCCGTTATTTGTTTTGTATTTTCTTGCTTTTGTGTTCTCTCTTGTTGTACAGGTTGTTGTTGCTGAGCCTTCTGTTGCTCTTGTTTGCGTCGCTCTTCTTGCTTACGCTTTTCTTCCTCTGCTTTTTGCTCTTCTTCTTGTTTACGCTTTTCTTCCTCTGCTCTTTGCTGATCTTCTTGTTTACGTTTTTCTTCCTCTGCTCTTTGCTCTTCTTCTTGTTTACGCTTTTCTTCCTCTGCTTTTTGCTCTTCTTCTTGCTTACGTTTTTCTTCCTCTGCCACTTTTTTATCTTCTTCTATTTTTTGCTCATCTGTTGTTTCTTTTACTTTTTCTTCCTCACCTTTACAAGCACTTAAAGCAATTACACATAAGCCCATAAGTACAGAAAATAATACTTTTTTCAACATGAAAAATCCTCCTATATATATTACAAATTAATAACTTTCATAGCATAACAAAAGTATATATATTCTTTTGTAAAAATTTGTCGTATATATTTTTTTCCTTATATAACAATACAAAACTACACTTAGAAAGAGGAGATTTCTGATATGAATAAACAAATTCTAAAATCATTTTCACAAGCGCTGTTTTTCTTATAGACGCAAGTTTTTGACAACTATTACTATAAAAAAGAACCTTCCACAAGACAGGTTCTTTTCGTTATTTTATGATAAAAGAGAAAATGATTAGCATGTGTATTATATAAAAGGAAGCAGCCATATTTTCCATACGATACATACGAGTACTATAACTACAAAATCAAAAAAATCTAATCTCGGACCTTTTTTCATATTCATATGTAGCCACATATGAAACCATTTTATTTTCGTATATTTATGAATGTTTTTCTTTGCAAATCGGTAAATAAGCATTTGCATGATAAAAAATCCGGCCACAAAAATAAATAATAAGATGAGAAATCCAATCACAAAATTCCTCCTATTTTTGTAGCGTTTTTTCTACTATCCGATTTTTCAAAACCCACTCTTCAAACTGGGCACTTCCAAATTCCCAGCTAAGATCGCGAGCATGTACAGAAAAAACGTAATGACCAGCATATTCGTCCATAAACCTCCCTAACTCTACATCGTCTTTCTGAATACCGTATACTCCAAAATTAAAATACACATCCCATACGTCTTCATTCTTCCTCTTATAAGCAATCGATTCCATGTCACATTCTGTCCCAAAATAATCAAGATGTAAATGTACGCTATCATCGTATTCGTACTCCATTTTATCACCCCTTATATTTGTACTTCTTTACCATCCAAAAAATTCCTGCTATCTACACTCACATATAGGCACTTACCTACATATCATGCTTGTAGAGTGACTTCTAGGAGGTGTTATATAATGAAAAAATTAATCGTGATTTTTTGCATCATGTTACTAGCTGTTTTTACTTTTGCTGCTTGTAGTAATAAAAAAGAAGGTACGAAAGAACAAACTCAAAACATTCGTGTCGGCGAAGTTACCCATTCTCTCTTCTACGCCCCGTTATATGTCGGAATTGAAAAAGGATTTTTTAAAGATGAAGGACTAGATATTGACCTACAAACAACAGCTGGTGGCGATAAAACGATGACCGCCCTATTATCTGGCGGAATTGATATTGCTCTGGTCGGTTCTGAAACGTCTATTTACGTTCATCAACAAGGAGCGAAAGACCCTATCATTAACTTTGCACAGCTTACACAAACAGATGGGACATTTTTAGTTTCACGTAAAAAACTAGACTCTTTTAATTGGAATGACGTAAAAGGTGTTACATTTTTAGGACAGCGTAAAGGCGGCATGCCGCAAATGGTCGGGGAATACGTTTTAAAGAAAAATGGCATTGATCCTCATAAAGATACAAACTTAATTCAAAATATCGAGTTTGCTAACATTGCAAATGCCTTCGCATCTGGTACTGGAGAGTTTGTGCAGCTCTTTGAACCGACTGCAAGTATACTTGAGAAAGAAGGTAAAGGTTATATCGTCGCTTCATTCGGAAATGAATCTGGTACTGTTCCTTATACAACGTTCATGGCAAAAGAAAGTTTCTTAAAGAAAGATAAAGCTGCAGCTGAAAAGTTCACACGTGCTCTCTATAAAGCACAGCAATGGGTTGATACACATAGTCCAGAAGAGATCGCTGATGCTGTTTCCCCATTATTTAAAGACACTTCAAAAGACATAACAGTCAAAGTAATTGAACGGTATAAAAAGCAGCATTCTTATGCGACAAATCCACTACTAGATGCGGAAGAATGGAAACAGCTCCAAACGATTATGAAAGACGCTGGCGAATTACAAAAAGAAGTCCCACATGAAGCGCTCGTCAATACAAAAATTGCCGAAAGCGTTATTAAGAAATAGAGGCGAAGTGTATGAGTTTTTTACAAATACGTAACGTTTCCCACTGCTTTTTTGCAAAAGAGAATGCCAAACTTATTCTCGAAGATATGAGCTTACAAGTGGAAGAAGGCGAATTTATTTCTATACTTGGTCCAAGTGGTTGCGGTAAAACAACGCTCCTCTCAATCATTGCTGGACTACTTGATCCAATTGACGGTATCGTCTTTTTAGATGGTGAACCGATTACAACGAAAACTTCATCTATGGGATATATGTTGCAGCAAGATTACTTATTCCCTTGGAAAACGATTGAAGAAAATATTATGCTTGGACTTCATATTCGAAAGATTTATGATGAACAGATGAAAGGGCATACTTTAAATCTTTTAAAACAAGTCGGTTTACATGGGGTAGAAGGACAATATCCTCGTGAACTATCCGGCGGTATGCGTCAACGTGCCGCTCTCGTTCGAACGTTAGCAACTGATCCCAAAATTTTATTGCTAGATGAACCATTCTCCGCACTCGATTATCAAACGAAATTAAAACTAGAAGAACTCGTTTTCAACTTACTAAATAAATATAAGAAAACATCACTACTTGTTACTCACGATATTGAAGAAGCGATTGCGATGAGTGATCGTATTTATTTACTGCAAGCGAATCCTGGAAAAATCGCAAAAACCTTTATCGTCCCAGAAAGTATCCGTTCTTTATCACCGTTAGAAGCACGCCATCACTACGATTTCCCAGCCCTCTTTCAAGATATATGGAAGGAGCTGGGACGACTTGGATAATATAAAACAACTACATGAACAATTTCGAAAGAAAGAACGTAGGCGTGCTTGGATTGCTCGCTCTCTACAACTTTTACTACTTATTCTTTTCTTTGCACTATGGGAAATAGCTAGCAAAAAAGAATGGATTGATCCTTTACTCTTCAGCTCTCCTTCGAGTATTTGGGATCTCTTCTTAACGAAATGGATCGACGGTTCACTTTGGGTCCACATATGGACGACATTGCTGGAAACAGGAGTAGGCTTCATTCTCGGAACAGTACTTGGTGCTATTATTGCAACGTTTCTTTGGTGGATGCCACTTCTAGCCCGTGTACTTGATCCTTATCTCGTCGTCCTAAATGCAATGCCAAAAGTTGCACTCGGTCCAATCATCATCGTTATTTTCGGTCCAAACATTTCATCTTCTATCGCAATGGGAGTAATCATTTCCATCATCATTACCATTCTCGTTATTTACAGTGCATTTCAAGAAGTCGATTCTAACTATATAAAAGTGATGGACACATTTGGCGCAAATAAATGGCAATGTTATAAGCAAGTCGTTCTCCCTGCATCCTTTCCAGCAATTATCTCAACGTTAAAAGTAAATGTTGGTTTATCCTGGGTCGGTGTTATTTTCGGAGAACTTCTCGTTTCCAAACAAGGACTTGGCTACTTAATTAGCTACGGATTCCAAGTCTTTAACTTCACACTCGTCTTACTTAGCGTACTACTCACATGTGTTCTTGCAACTCTTATGTATGTATTTGTCGAGGCATTTGAAAAAATTCTAATTGGAAAAAGAAAAAGAAGCTGACTCAAAACAGTGCGCTATAGTCAGCTTCTTTCTTTTACCTTTTATCACACATTTTCGTTTCATTTGTAATGTTTCCATCCGCAACCGTAACTGTATGGAAACAGTCTTTCACACGTACTGTAACGACATTATCTTTTCGATCTATCACATGATAATCATTAAACTTTTCATTCAAAGCACTACGAATTTGCTCCCCTTCAAAAATCGGAAAACCGTGAGACATTACCCAAATGAGACCAGCAACAGCAAGAATCGTTTTCATACGTTTCATTACCTCCTCGAGAGTAAACTTATAGTCCCTACAACACGCGCATTATAATTGTGTCTAAATTGTGACATTTTTATACTAATTCTATTTTATACCGCCAGTTCCTTCTTCTTTTTAATAAAAATACAGAATTTTCAATTTTATCAACATAAAAAAAACGCAAAGAATTAAAAATTCTTCACGCTTTACTCTAACGAAACTATATCGAACGCATAACTCACATTAGTCTCCACTTTGTTGTTCTATCGTTTTCGAAACATCATATAATCCTGACAGCACTTCCGCTCTCATTTTTACAAGCTCAGGGAACTGATAGAAGAAAGCAATTTTCTTATATTTTAACTCTGTTCCTTCTTTCACTTTTTTTGAATCTTGTAAAATGAACGCTGTAAATGTATCTGCGATATCTTCCGTTACATTTGTTGTTCCATACAGCGATACAAACTCATCATGCTTTTCTTTATAAAATTTAATTTGTGCCTCTTCACTTTCTTCTACTTTCTTTTCTGTCCACTCTTGCTCAATTGGTTTCCAAAATTCATCATAAAATTGGTTAATATACGAAGTTTTTCTCGCACATCCATTTTTCAAGAACACCGTTTTACATTTATTTCGATATGATGAAATGTCTTTCTCTTCATCAAACGCCTCTAAATATTTCCTATCCACTGGTACTTGTTTATGCCCAATCGTTAATACGTGAGCCGTTTCATGAATTAATGTTTTCATCACTTCATCTATATTCACCCCAGAATCGAGCACATCTAAACTAAGCAACCAATCTCTCGGGTCATCCATACTTGGCATGACATGAGCAACAACGCCGTCATAACCATCCGTTATTAGATCAAACCCTGTTATATTCTCACGATATTTCACTGGAATGAGAGTGCGATACATGTCCCATAAAGTTTCATGATACTCTCTATCTTGCCGCTGGCTTAACAAATCATCTTTTGCTACTTCGTCATCTGCAAAAGCTTTATTCAATCTCTTACGATCCAATTTCTCAAAATAAGGATCTACAATTTCATCATCATCGATATAATAAGAAGCTAAAAAGAAATAATTTTCATCCTCTTCTTTTTTCTGTTCCGCCTCTTTCATATTCATACTTTCATACTCTTCTATGTCATAATCCTCTACTTTTTCAAGTTCTGAAAGTCCCTCTATCTTTTTATATACTTTTTGTAATGTTTTATCTCCTATTTGCGTGCACTCTTCTTCTGTTTTACAAATTTCTTTTTCTTTCGTAACCTCGATAGCACTCTCGCATCCTGCAACTAAACTGCTTGCTATCATACAACACACTAACTTGCCATACAGTTCCTTCATACAATCCCCCATTATTCCATTCTACAAAATATCATAATCATTTTTTTGCGAATATGCGATAATTAATTATAAAAACTGCAAGGAGGCTTCCCATGATTCGTGCAATCTTATTCGACTTAGATGGAACACTATTAGATCGGCGCCAATCTTTAGAACAATTTATTTGTGAGCAATATAATCGCTTCGCCTCACATTTGAAGAGCATAGAGAAATCAGAGTATTGTTCTCGATTTCTTGAACTCGATAATAATGGCTATACGTGGAAAGATAAAGTATATGCTACTCTCCTTTCCGAATACAACATTACTACTTTAACGCAAGAACAACTACTACACGACTATATTACAAACTTCCAACATCATTGTATTCCTTTCAAAAACACGCATGAACTACTTCAACAGTTAAAACAGCGAAACATTAAAATTGGTATTATTACAAATGGTTTTACTGAATTTCAGATGAGCAACCTTCGAGCACTACATATACATACGTATACAAACACCATTCTCGTTTCAGAAGCTGAAGGAATTAAAAAACCTCATCCTGAAATTTTCGAACGTGCTTTGCAAAGACTAGATGTGAAGGCAGAAGAATGTCTTTATGTTGGAGATCATCCAGAAAACGATGTGCTTGGTTCTGAACAAGTAGGGATTCTTGGTGTTTGGAAAAAAGATTCGTTTTGGGGGAATTTTAAGCATTCACGTATCGTAGATGATTTGTTGGAGGTGCTTTCGTTTTTAGAGGTGGAGCTTAAACGGTAAACTGTTGCTTACTTGGTTAATCTATAACTAGAAATTTTTTATAAAACTGTACGTTGATAAGATGTGCTTCCCTTATTTTAGCTTCTATCTCATGAATTTTTTTCTATTCTCTTCCCATTCTTTCTACTTATAAAAAAAGCCTAGCATTTATGCTACGGCTTCCTACTTTATGTTCTTTAAAATGTTGCGTAATCCACAAAGATTTTCTCCTCTTTTATATAAAATTAGGATTAATAGAAGAATCTATATTTATATATTCTTTTTTGCATTGTACGAAACAAAGTCTATAAACATATCCGTAATACCAACTTTAACTTTAATTTTACTTTTCGTTTTTATCATAAAGAAAATTGTATTCCATTACTAGGTGTCATAATTTTACACTGTAGAAATCCATTTCATCTGTAATAGAAAAACCTGCGCTTCTGTATAGACGGATTGCTTGTTCATTATCTGCATTCACACAAATAGAAATTTCTTCTACTTTTACAAAGCTAAATAATTCATACAATCCATAGTTTAAAAGTTTTAAGCCAATCCCTTTATTTCGCACTGAAGGATGGACCGCAATGTATTCTATATTTCCCTCTTTAAATTCCAGGCTCCCTTCAATATAAATATACCCTAACAAAAGGCCTTCTTTCTTAAAAACGAATAATTTATTTTCCTCATTTATTCTATTAATAATTGCTTCTCCACTATAATAAGTATCTGGAAATACTTTATCATGTAACTTAATAAAACTTTCATAAAACCCAGATGTAATTGGTTCTATTACTAAACTAGGATAATACACGAAATTTGAGGGATGTATTTTTAAAATCACATGTTTTCCTTGTTTATCCACAACTAAATCGTTCATAAATTTTTTTACATTTTTATTTTTCCTATTAAAAAAACCATTAAATGTATGTACACTTCCTTCCAATTTGGATACTCCTATTTTCCACAGCTTTGCTGCTAGTCTTTCCCACTGCTCTTCTTTATGAATAAAAGGTCCCCAAATTTCAGCTGTTTTAGTGTCACTATCTACATCAAAACCAAGTGCTCCAACAATTTCTAAATCCTCATACAGAATAGTAAACGATTTTTCAAAACTACAGTCAGAAAATTCATTTTCTAAAGTGCTTTTTATTTCATCCTTTTGTATCCCACAATAACCAACATGATATTCTGGTATTTGATTTAAAGTCGCAATATAAGAAGCTAATTTAGTTAACTCTCTGTTTTCTCTCTTATACTTAGTCATCTATTCTTCTCCTTTATCTAGTAATGTCCAAATAGACCTTTGTTTTTAGCGATTTTTTCGCATCTCCAAAATACAATTAATCCTATAACTAAATAGATACATGCATTTACTATAAGAAATAATAACTCTGCTCCCCCAATAGAGAACAATGATTTTTTATTTATGGCTATATCCCTAATCAATTGTAACCCTAACATAAACGGACCGTATTTTAGGAAGGGAGCTACCGTTAACGGAATAAATGTCAGACCCATAATAATAAATTGAAATAATTGTAAGATGTAATCCACCTGTTTTAAAATCATTGTAATTCCAGCTATCGCATAACCAATTCCAAATACGCCTATTAATGTAATACATAAAATAGGTAATATAGAAATTAAATCAATATTTAGCCATTGATTTGCTGTTAACATAGCACCAAATAACAAAAAAGATATAGTCACCAAATTAATTAATATTGTGCTTATCATCCTTGTAAGTAATATAAAAGAAAGTTTATACGGTGTTAAATATAGCTGTTCTAATGTTCCTTGTCCTGCCTCATTCGATATCTCCCAACCGATTCCTTGTGTTACCGTTAAAATAAGAAACCAAAAAACATAATTTAAAATTACCAACTGTATGTTATGCTCTATTGTATTAGGATCACCAACTAAAGTTATACCTAAAAAAAATCCAAGAAAAACCAAGTAAAATATAACCAATTCACTTATTGTGTTAGGAAGATAGCGTAACATATTTATACCTTCCCTTCGTAAATTGGAAATAAAGATATTATATAGACCCATATGCCACCTCACCCTTTATTAGCTTCAAAAATACTTCCTCAAAATTAACTTGATCTTTCTCAATAGACTCTATTTCAATATCAAATTGCTTTAGATAATTCATAATAGAATAAAAATCATCATTGCTAGATATTGTTACTTTAATAATATCTTTTCCATCTTTTTCAATTATGTGAATTGAATCATTTAGTTTGTATAGAGTTTGCCTGTATGTTTCTTTTAGATGTATACTGGTAATAAATTGATAGGACTTAACTTGGAATAAATTCATTAGATTCAAAACGGTGTCATTTGTTATAATTCTTCCATTACTAATAATTACAACTCGATCACATAACTTTTGAATTAAATTCATATCATGGGAGCTAATTAATATAGTTTTATTTTCTGTATTCACGATTTCTTTTAAAAATGTTCTTATTTCATTATTAGATTCCACATCAAGTCCGAGAGTTGGTTCATCTAATAATAGAATTTCTGTATCAGCCATAAGTGCAATAATAATAGCTACTTTTTGTTGCATACCACGAGAAAGATTTTTTACAAGTTCATTTTTCTTCTCGTATAATTGGAATCTTTCTAAAAAGTAATCTATTCGAGATTGAATATGACCACGGGATATTCCACGATTCCCCAAAAAATATTCTATATTTTCTTTCACTGTTAGACGCCAATATAAATTACGATTACCTTCTAAAACAGAACTAATATGTTTCAGCGCTTTCTTATTTTTGTGTGTTACAGATATACCATTAATCCTTATATCCCCTTCATTGGTTTCTATAAGACCGCATAGACATTTTATTAATGTTGTTTTTCCAGCCCCATTGATACCTAAGAGCCCAACGACCTCCCCTTTTCCAATATTAAAAGAGATATTGTTTAATACTTCTACTTGTTTATTTCTAGTTTTATACGTTTTTTTTACTTTTATAACTTCTATCATTTTTTCTCCTCACTTTTATGCTTTTATATCCTTTAAATTAATAGGAGTAACTTTGGGATATGCTAATTTTAATTCTTCTAAGTTTTTATATTTAGATATTCTCATTAAAAGATTAATAACATATTCTTTAGTAGGACCTTCTCTAACCCCCATAGCCACTTTAAATAATCCTTTTCCCTGTTTTAAATTTGGAATTATCACCTCAAAACGATGAGTTCTAAACCCAAAACTTGAGCCCATTACAAAGGGGATTTTTTTCCTTTTCGCTTCATAATTTACAATACTAAGTAACCAACCGTAATTTTCCAATGTATCTTCTTTTAAATGAAAAACAACAAAAGGAGCTTTTGCCCAACTTTCTGTAGAAATAAGAGATGGGTATGCAATATTATTAAAAATACCTTTATTACAAATAGATTTTGCTAAATCTTCATTATTCTTAAATACTCTATTACAATAAATAGAAAATCCCTTTCTATTTAAGAAAAATTTATTATCTAATAAAGAAATTTCTTCATAAGTTAGTCCTGTTCCTAATAACGTTCGTACTTTTCTAATATAAGAACAAATATTCTTTGCTGATGGTATTTGATTATTTTCCTTAACTGTATAAACACTTAATAATCCACAATTTGAAAATTCCATACCTTGCTGATCTAACTTCAAACAAGAGTGAATATGTACAAATATTAAATTAGGAATAGCCTTGAGTTTTTCTAACAACTCAATCACTCTTAATGTATTCCCGTTTAAAGTAGTATCTATAATCAAAACCTTTAAATTTTTCGATGTATCCTTAGTTAACTTATCTATAAAGCTAACAAAATTAAACACCTCTAATGACCAGTTATAACGAACCGGCTCTATAAAGAAAAGATCAAATCGACTAATACTTGCTTCAAATTCTTTTTGGGTTTTAAAATTTTGAATTTCAATAGAATCCCTTTTGTATAAATCTAGCAATACACGAGTTTCAAAATAATCTCCCCATGTGCATAATTTTAATGGTTGTTTTTGTGTTGGCTTTGACATTCCAAAAAAACTTTGTAAAAAAGTAGATATACAAGCCATCCCACTTGAAGCGAAAACATGATCACATTCCCATTCATCATGTTTTTCACGATATAAATTAGCTTTTCTTTCTAAATGAACCGGCTCTATGTTTCTTTCATAACTAAAATCTATCTTATTTTGTGAGGGTAAATATTTTACTTCTCCCAGTGGAGGTGACTTCATATGTTTATTAGTAGTAAATTGGACAAATTCCATCCATAAAACTCTTAATTGCATGCTTAAATTTTCCAGATGCATTTCATCTTCAAATGTCCCAATTTTCTTTTCACTAATTTGCCTACCTAAGTGAACTGCGGATTCTAGCCAACCATTTGTTTTTGCTGAGTAAGGATGCCCTTCCATACCTAGAGAAAAATATATTGAAATTAAATCCTCTATTTCTTGTAATAAAACTATATCATTAGAAAATTCAG
Source organism: Bacillus sp. FSL K6-1218 (assembly GCF_038006445.1). Lineage (NCBI taxonomy): Bacteria > Bacillati > Bacillota > Bacilli > Caryophanales > Bacillaceae > Bacillus > Bacillus sp. FSL K6-1218. Next base: position 4,808,187 of record NZ_JBBOVE010000001.1, read on the forward strand.
TTAACACCAACTTCTCTTCCTCCTACTCTATACAATCTATTATTATTAAGAATCCACTCATCTGGTAAGGGAAAACCGTGCATATTTCTAGCCATACTAGTTACATATGCCCCAGCTGGAGCTAATAACACCCGATCCCCAATATCTAAACGTTCATTATAATTTGATTGAATGAATATGTCTTTCTCATAGCAAGTAGAACCACAAATCTTATGCATGTCTTTTATAAGATTATTTGTGTACGTATATACCAAGATAGGCGGAGTCCAATACATTAAATTCCATGCTGAACTATCCAAAGTAACTATCCTATGATTCCCCTCTACGTCTGAAGTAAGCACTGTCGAAACAAGATATCCGCACATGGCCATTAACAACATCCCAGGTTCTATTATTACTTTCACTTGTCTATTTAATAATTTATTTATCCTTTTAATTACACCTTCTAAGATATCCCAGGTTTTTGTAACCTCATTTTCATCAGAATATAAATATGTTAATCCTCCACCAAAGTTAAGAACCTCGACTTCCGGAAACATTCCCACCATTTTTTCCATTCCCAACGCTACTTGCGACATTATATTTGAATTCCTTATCTCTCCCAAATGCACATGTATTTGCTTCACTTTAAGTCCATATTTTTTTAATAACATTTTTATATCTGAAGAAAATACATCAATACCAAAACGACTTTGTTCTCCAAAGGTGGTTTCTAATTCTGAATCTAGTAAATCTAATTTAAACTTAACTCTCAACCCTATCTTGTTTTCAACACTCCCATTTTTCAGCGCTTCTTTAAGTTGTGATACAGTGCTAAAATCTGGGATAATTCCATTTTTGTATAAAACCTCTATTTCATTACTTGAAAAAGATGGAGAGGTAGCGTAGATATGTTGAAATCCGGCACTTTTAGCAACATCTAACTCTGCTATAGACGCAACATCCGCACCAATTCCTAGTTCCACTAAAGTTTTCAATAGAGAAATATTCCTATTTGCTTTGACAGAAAAACAAATATGAGTATTAGGTATTTTACTAATGTTATCCTTTATTTTTTTCACTACATATTTAATTGCCTCAACATCATAAATGATTGCAGGGGTTTGTATATCAAAGTTTTTATTAATTAACAACTGTGGTATTTCTGGATAAATACTCATATTTTCTCTCCATTATATTAGATAATATATTTATGATAATTCTTGAGATAGTAATCCCCTCAGTCTCAGATTCCTCTGGTAATAATTCAACTATATCTAGACCAATAACCTCTACCTGTCCAACTATAAATTCTAATATTTCTATCATTTCATCATAACTAAATCCACCTGGTAACGGCGTCCCTGTAGACTTAATTACCGCTGAATCAAATACATCTACATCAAGTGTTATATAATATTGCAATTCTTTATTTAACACATCTCCAAATTCATTCAAATTATTCAAAATTGATTTTCCAGGCCATTGTTTTACCTTTTCATGTGTTAGCTGATTCTCAACTAACTGTCTAATACCAACTTGAATAACCTCTTCGATACCCTCTTCCTCAAGAACTGCATCTATAAAATTACCGTGGTGTACCGAATCTCTCCAGTTATCCAACTTATTTAATCCAAAATCAGAATGTGCGTCTAATTGAATAACACCTATTTTCTTCGCTCTCACTATTCCTTTTAGGCATGGTAGAGTAATTGAATGATCTCCCCCTATTGTTACCGGAAAAACATTATGATTGACCAAACGAAACACAGTCTCTTCCAACGCATCGAACTCTTTACCATTTCTAGCAAATACAATTGATTGAATATCGCCAATATCCGCCATTGTTACATTTTCAAAAATCCTTTTTCCTTTTATTGGATCATAAACTCCGCATAAGGACCGCGAGTTATGCTGATATACAGCTCCACTTACTTTCCTTAAATATCTTGGTGCAAATCGACAACCTGGTCTATACGTTACATTAAGGTCATATGGCATCCCTATAAAAGCTATATTGCACCATGTTCCATTCATACATTCAGACAGCGTTACCACTTCTGAATTAAACATACCTCCTTTCCCTCCTCTAAAAGTTTCTGCTTCCGGGGTAAACTCTTCAATTATCCCCTGTTCAAGTAAAGAGTTTATCATTGAATCCAATAGCTCACTTGTTAAATCAAACCGATTAAGTAATAATTTATGTGCAGCATCTCTTGTTATTGGCAAATAAAACGCCCTAATACACTCTAAGGAGCTTTGTTCTACATTTATTTCCCAGCCTTCTTTAGAATCCCATAAGGTGAGATAATTTAATTCTTCTTTAATAATTAAACTTTTTTTTACTCTATAATATTTATTCATATCGACTTCCTCCAGAGTGATTAATGCGAATTAATTGATTTTCCAACAATAAATATTCACCTGGCAAAGGTAGACAGTTAAACCTTCTAGAGTTTGTCATGGTATATGCCCCAGAAGCAGTAAACAAAATTTTATCTCCAACATCTAAATTCTCTAATTCAAAATCCATCATATTCCCGTTTATATCTTTCCCAAAAAAGTCCCCTTCATATAAGGTATTTCCTGCAATTAAAATTTTTTCTTTTTTCTTATTCTTCTTATTTAGGCTAATAAGATTAGGTTTATGCCAGGGGGCTAAATTCCAAGCAGAAGAGTCCACAGTAATCACTTTCTTATTAAAAAAGGTATGAAACTCGCTTGCCATCACAGATGTAACTAGATATCCACAACCTGATAATAACGCTCCTCCTGGTTCAAAACGTATATGTATCTTCCTATTATTTTCCTTCTGCCACTTAACTACTTTCTCTTTTAAACTAGAAATAGCTTTCCTAGCCTTTTCACGATCAACATAAAAATGAAACATTCCTCCTCCAAAGTCAAGAACTTCGACATTACTAAGATAACTTGCAACGGCAAATAAATAATCAGCTTTATAGAGCAACGATTGAGGTGTCATTTGTCCAGTATGAACATGTAACCTTGTTATATTTAAATTGAATTTTTTTATATTTTTTTCCAATCTATCATCAAGAATATTTATGCCAAATCTACTATCTTTTCCAAATGTTGCTGCAGACTCAATTTCAGTTGGTAGCGGAATTCTAACTCTAATTCCAACATTCGTATTAGGAAAATGTTCCCCATATAAAATCAACTGTGAAATAGAATCAATGTCTAAAGTAATCCCTTCATTCATGAAAACTCTCATATCCTTCAAACTATAAGCTGGATTTGTCGTAGTTATCTCAGTAAAACCAGCCTTCTTTGCAAGCTCATATTCTCCTAGACTTGCTACATCGCACCCTAGTCCCCATTTCGCATATAAAGATAATAATTCAGGAGTATGTGTAGCTTTTACAGCAAGATTTAATTTTGCATGGGGGAGTTCTTTCAGATCCTCTTGTATTCTATCAACTACATCTTTCATACCAGCATAATCATATATAATTGCAGGTGTATTCACATCGCATGCAACTTCATAAAGCTTAGAGGATGGTTGAGAATATAGCGGCTCTAAAATACTTTCGTTAGATTTTACTTTCACTTTGTTACCTCCCTTTATATTTCTTCAATATCTCATAGATCTCGTTGAATATTATTTTTTATTTTTTACACTTAATTTTTTCTATTAAATCTGATCTGTACGAGGCCTAGAACCTCCCAGCATCGTTAAATCTAAATTAATCCCTGATCCCCCTTGTTTTTCAAAAACAGGAACACCATTAGTTTCTAACTCAATTTCCATTTCCTCTGTAACTTTTAAAGCATTCAATTTATTCTCTAAATCTCTTAAACTCATATTTATCCGCTCCCTTTTCTTTTCAACGAGATCTATCAAACATTGTTACCTATTTGGATAATATATACTCATATTAGCGTTTTCCTTTTTTTGGTTCAATATCCAATATGTTGATAAACATTTTAACTTTTATTTGGTTTATAAGGAAAAAAATCAAATAATTCAAAAGATATTCCAGTTTTATATTTTATATTACCTTCAATTAAGACTTATTAATGACAGAGAATTCTGTTTTTTATTGAAAAAACAAAATATGTTATAAATAATTTCTTAAATCAAATCGCTCACTATTTTTTATGGCGTAATCTTTTATAATGCCCACAAAAAAAAGAAACCGGCTACTTTACTTCGTAAAACAGCCGATTTCTTCTATATGTTTCATCGTACGCGCTAATACGTCATCGCGCATTATAAAGCTAAATTTTCTATTCGTTTTAATGTTGTCAGGAATGTCTTTTAATAAAACAGACCCTTTCGTTTCTTCGTAATGCGTATGTTCTTCTACCGCACTAATTGTTGCAAAATAAATGTTTTTAATGATTATTTTGTCTTTTCCAGATACTTTGTATTGTCCTAAGTAAGTTAAATCAGAAACTATGCCGCCGGTTTCTTCATGAACCTCTCGAACTGCCGCTTCTTCCGGTGTTTCCCCTAGTTCTACTTTACCACCTGGAAATTCAAGACCGCGACGTAAATGATGTGTTAATAACCATTGATCCCCGTACCGGCATACAACCCAAACATGCTTTGGCTCAGGAGAAAATGGATAACGTTCAAACGATAATTGTACAGTGTTGTGGTAATAATCTTTAAATTTGTACATGCCATTACTCCCCTATTGATGGTTACAAGTTTTTCCTACCACAAATTGTAGCATATTCTCGCTTTTCTGCATAATATTATCCAATTACAATCCATTGATTATTCCCATTTGCGCGACTAATTCTTTCGTCTCATGATTTCCTAAATCGTAAATCATTTTATATGCTTTTTGTAGTTGTTCATCATATCGGTCATTATTTGAATCGTGATGATACTCAACAAATGGAACGTGGGAGCGTACAAATGAACCTAAATCTTCTACATATGCTTGATCGAAGTGCTCTCTTAATTCCGTAATTTCCTCATCATTTGCGTAAATTTCAAAATTATACGTATCCGCCGTCTTCACTTGTGAAATTTGACCATTTCCTATTGATATATAATATGTTTTTTTCGTCTCCATGTAACACCCTTCTTTCATCCTTTTAATTTCTATTGTTTTCATCAATTACAAAATTATGTAAAATAAAGAAAAGGAGGGGTTTTATGTTCAAAATATTAATTATCGGTATTATCATCGTCCTACTCATCCTCGTACTCTCCATCATGACAATTAATAAAGGCTATGCTTATAAACATTCCGTCGATAAACTAGAAGATAATCCTTATACAAAAAAGAATAAGGAGGATTCATAGTATGCTTCGTATACTCCGCATCACAATCGCACTCACTGTGATCGTTATGTCAGCAATTGGATTATATACAGGTCAAAATAATTTTCTACCTCTTTCACAATTTCTATTAGGGGCTTTAATGTTTCTCATCGCATTTGAACAAATAAAGAAAAAGGAGTCAGCAACTGGACTTATTTGTATTATTGCCGGTGCTTTCATTTGGATTGTTCTCATTATTACCTACATAAAATAGAGGAGGTCTTTTATGCTAAAAGGAGTACGGATTACTTTATCACTTATTGCTTTATGTATAGCAATCTATAGTTTCTTTACTAGTAATAGAGAAATTATGCCTTATATGTTCATCTTTTTAGGGATGATGGCTTTCGTTATTAGTATAGAGGAAAACTTAAAACAGCAAAAAGGCGGTAGTATACTTGCTCTGTTAGCAGGAGCTGGTGCTTTATTTCTTGGCTTCTCAGAAATATTTCGATAAATAGTCTCTTTAAAGGAGGTATACAATGCTAACTGGATTACGCTATTTTTTCATGCTTCTCACCCTCTCTCTTTGCACTTATTCTCTTGCTACCGACAACTTCACACTTCTCCCATACATGCAATTTGCTCTCAGTTGTTTCTTTATTCTTCTAGGAATTAATGAACTGAAATCCGGAAGAAAATCAATGGGTATCTCGCATTTTTTCGTTTCTAGTCTTATGCTCTTCATTGTAATATCGAACTACTTTCACTAAAGATAACATGTAATTTCCAATCACCTACTGACCATTACCTCTCACTAATTTGGATTTTTTAAACAGTTAATAAATTGGAGGATACTATGCTAACAAACCTTCGAATCTTACTATCTGCTATTGCTTTTATTCTTGCTTTTTTTAGTCTTTTTACACGAATTTCTATTCTTTTCTCTTATGTATTTATCCTTTTAAGCATCACATTTATTCTTTCGGGAGTTGCTGAAATACAACAAAAGCAAAAATCGAAAGCTATCTTTTGTTTTATAGTTGGGATAATCACTTTCTTCGTTGGGATTTCTGACATACTTCCATAAAAAAGAAGAGCTTGTGTGCTCTTCTTTAACTCACTACTTTCAATCCAATAATCGTCCCCATAATCCCAACAATACAAATAATCCGAAAAGCGTTTTTAGGTTCTTGAAAAAATAAAATACCGACAACTGCTGCCCCGAGCGTTCCGATTCCAGTCCAAACTGCATATGCGATCGATAACTGAATTTCTTGAAGCGCCATCGTTAAAAATTGAAAACTAATAATAAAACCACCTATTAAAATAATATTATTCGTCCAACTATTATTTTTTGCTACTTTCTTTATCCCAATTACACCGACAATTTCAAAGAGCCCAGCTATAATTAAATAGATCCATGCCACTTTATTTCACCTCTTCCTTATTCCCACTAAATTTCAATCCGATAATAAATAGTGCCAATAAGCAAACGAGGAAAATTTTGATGAGCGAAAATGGTTCTTTGAAATATAAAATATCTACTAATATCGTTCCAACTGTACCAATTCCAGTAAATACTGCATATGCCGTACCAATTGGAATTTTTTTAGTTGCTTCAATTAGTAGTTGAAAGCTCACTAAAATTGCAATGAGTGTCAAAATACTCATTGAATTTGTTTTTAATCCTGTCGCCCAATATATTTCAATTAAGCCCCCAAATACTAAATACATCCACGCCCTATTTATGCTAATCTCCTTTTTCTTTTTCACTTCTTCTTTTATCTCTTCTCTTGTTTCTTGTTTCGAAGAATTACGCTTCTTTTTCGGAAAAAGAATGTAAGACATCGCCCATATAAAATGAATAATAAGCACTGATGTCCAGACACTTGTAATCGTATTAATCGTTTCATTTTTATAAAATCCAATTTGTTTATTTAAAATCCACTCTTTCATATGAAGGAAATAGGAACCGCTTGGCAACTCTTGAGCTGGTACAAGCCCTACTATAAAAATAAATAGAAGCTGTGCAAAAATGAAAATCCCCACATGTTTATAAAAGTATTGCCGCTCTAATCGTGCGTGCTCCTTTCCATATAGCTTTTCTTTTTGCGTGGCTGTCATTTATCTTCCTCCTTTTTCAAATAATACTCCACCATTTCATCTATATACTTCATTGTTTCCGAATCAAGTCCATATACTTTTGCAATTTCTCCCTCTTCAGGTCTAATTAATTCCCAATACTTATTTATTAATTGTTCATCTTCTTGAAATACATGCATTGAAAAAGTCACTACTTTTTCCGCCAATTGTTGCATTTCTGGTGAATCTACTGGTTCATTTATACGCTGGCGAATTTCTCTTAATACTTGTAACCACTCTTTCATTCTTTCGTCATCTTCTTCAAACGTTGGTAAATCCTGAATGATTTGCTTTTCTTCCTCAGTAAAATACCTTTTCCTAAACTTTTCTCTCTGATCAATTCCCTGTACTGATTTTATAAATAACATTAAATCTTCTGTTCTAAGCTCTCCTGTTAATTCAATGGCATGAAATGTTGTATATAGTTGCTTTTCTAAATCCTGTAATCTTTTTACTTCCGCTTGTATTGTTTGAATTTCATTTTGAATTGCACTTTTCCATCTTTCTTCTTCTGAAATCCCCTTTTTTTCTTTTAATACTTCTTTTATTTCCGACAGCTTAAAACCAAGCTTTTTAAAAGTCGTGATTTGCTGTAATGTAATCACATCATCTTTTGAATAGTAGCGATACCCTGACTCGGCAACGTACGATGGTTTTAACAATCCAATTTCCTCATAATATCTAAGTGTTCTCGTCGTTACATTCGTTTCTTTTGAAATTTCACCAATGCTATACTTATCCATCGTTTCCTCCTCACGCCTTATTTATCTTCACTATAAACTTTGACGTATACGTTAAAGTCAATACTCCATTCACACAAAAAACTCCTGTTTTTCAAACAGGAGCTCTCATTAAGATATTCACCTACTGCCTTTCATTTCTTAAAAATGCTCATAAGTGAAACTCATTGTTTTTCTATAAAACCTGTACTTTTCTCTTTTACAAATAAAAAAACTGCCTTTTCACAGGCAGTTTTTCTTTATCCAAACACTTTCTCAAGTTCATCTTTATCTTGGCTTAACCAGAAGTTCATTAAGCGTTGTGCTCCTTCTAAGTCGTGAAGCTTCGCTTGACCACATTGTGTTTCATTTGCAGCTGGAATTTCTGTAATTTGAACCGCATCTTTTAATGTTAGTTCTAATAAATCAATGATTTCTCGAACTGTTGGTGTTCCACTTACTACAAGATAATATCCTGTTTGGCAGCCCATCGGTGAAATATCGATAATATCAAAATGCGGATAACGATCAATATATTTACGTAAATTAAATGCTAATAAATGTTCTAACGTATGAATAACATCTGGTTTCATTGCTTGTTTATTCGGTTGGCAGAAACGAATATCAAATTTATTTACAATACCGTCACTACCTACATTGTGAACTCCGCAATGTCTTACATAAGGTGCCTTTACAATCGTATGATCTAATTCAAAGCTTTCTACTGATGGCATAAAACATCTCTCCCGCTTTTAATTTAATTCCGTTATATCCAATATGATATAACGGAAATGCACATTAGTAAAGTATTATGTACAGTCGTGCTATAATACTTTAAGAATATGCTGAGAAGGAGACCGTTATGAAACAGATTTTTATTGGGATTATACGCTTTTATCAAAAGTTCATTTCTCCCATGACGCCACCAACATGCCGTTTTTATCCGACTTGTTCTCATTACGGATTAGAGGCGTTTCAAAAACATGGTGCACTTAAAGGCTTTTGGCTTACTTGTAAGCGTATATTAAAATGTCACCCTTTCCACCCGGGAGGATTTGATCCTGTCCCAGATAAAAAGGATGACAAAGTAAATTCTTAATTGTCGTAACCATTCACAACTAGATCTAATTTTCCTGTATCAGGATCGATAACAAGACCGTGAACAGGTACTTCTTCTGGAAGTAATGGATGGTTGCGAAGTATTGATACGCTATGTTCTACACTTTCTTCTACACTAGAGAACCCTTGTAGGAATCTTTCTAAATCGATTCCAGAATAACGGAGTGTATCTAATTTCTCATTTGTTATACCGCGCTCTTTCATCTTCTCAATTGTACTGCTTGCCTGAATTTTTGCCATACCGCAATCGTGGTGACCAACTACACAAACTTCATCAGCACCAAGTTCATATACAGCAACTAAAATACTACGCATAATACTTCCGAATGGATGTGAGATAACAGCTCCTGCTACTTTAATAATTTTCACATCACCATTACGCATATTCATTGCTTTTGGTAATAATTCAACAAGACGAGTATCCATACAAGAGATAATTACCATTTTTTTATTCGGGAATTTTCCTGTTTCATACTCTTCGTATCTTTTCTCTTCAACGAATTTTTCATTGTATTGTAAAATCTCTTCTAATGACTTCATAGTAAAGAACCCTCTTTTCTCTCATTTACATTACTTATATAGTGTACCAAAATTTAAAAAACTCAAAAAGGATATTGCTTTATAGTAAAAATAGGATGTTTTCAGATAATCGACATAATTCTTTCAAAATATACACACACCTTTGTAACAAGTCTCACATACTTTAAACGTTTTTTCACTATAAACTGATTTTAGATAATGTAAAAAAGGAGTGAATATTTATTATGTCCGACGTTCTGTTACTAAGTCGTTTTCAATTTGCAATTACTATTTTTTATCACTTTTTATTTGTACCTTTGACAATCGGACTTGTTATTTTAGTAGCATGTATGGAAACTCAATACGCCCGCACATTGAATCCAACATACCGTAAAATGGCAAATTTCTGGGGTAAATTATTTACAATTAACTTCGTAATGGGGATTATAACCGGGATTACGATGGAATTCCAATTTGGAACAAACTGGTCTGAGTACTCCAAATATATGGGAGATATTTTCGGATCACCTCTCGCAATCGAAGCACTTGTTGCCTTCTTCTTAGAATCTACTTTCATGGGAATATGGTTATTCGGTAAAGACAAAATTTCACCAAAGTTCCGTGCCTTCTGTATGTGGATGGTTGCACTTGGAACAAATATTTCCGCACTTTGGATTATTACAGCAAACGGCTTTATGCAAAACCCTATTGGCTACGTAGTACGTAACGGCCGCGCTGAATTAAATGACTTCTGGGCACTCGTTACAAATCCATATGCTTGGAATATGTTCTTCCATACTGTCATTGGTTGTTATATCGTAGGGGCTTTCTTCGTTATGGCAATTAGTGCCTATCACTTATTACGTAAAAACGAAGTGGAATTCTTCAAAAAATCATTTAAGTTTGGTTTAATGCTAGGTTTATTCGCCGCAACAATTACACCGTTTATGGGACATCAATCTGGTGTATCAGCAGCTAAATATCAACCAGCAAAAGGAGCTGCGATGGAAGCAGTTTGGGAAACTGGAAAAGGACAAGGCTTCTCAATTGTTCAAATTCCTGATGTAAAAAATGAGAAGAACTTTGAATTCCTTACGATTCCAAAACTCGGAAGCTTTTTCTATACAAACTCATTTGATGGCGAAATTGTTGGTTTAAAAGATATTCCGAAAGATGAACGTCCAAATGTTAACCTCGTGTATTATAGCTTCCGCTTAATGGTTGCACTTGGTATGTTCTTTATGGCATTAACTTGGTACGGCTTCTATTTAAACCGAAAAGGAAAACTAGAAAACTCAAAACGTTATTTAAAAATTACAATATGGTCTGTCTTACTTCCTTATATCGCGATTAACGCAGGATGGATTGTCGCTGAAGTAGGTCGTCAGCCATGGACAGTATATAAACTAATGCGTACAGCAGAATCTGTATCGCCTATATCAGTTCCACAAATTTGGTTCTCATTAATTAGTTTAATTTTGTTCTACACTTTACTTTTAATCGCAGACGTATACTTAATGTTGAAGTTCGCGAAAAAAGGACCTGCAGCATTAGAAGAACCTGCTACTGAAGGAGGTGTGGCTCATGTCTCATGATATGCTTGCAATCATCTGGTTCGGTTTATGGGGCGTGATTTGGACAGTTTACTTCATTCTTGATGGGTATGCACTTGGTAACGGAATGATTTTTCCTTTCGTTACGAAAGACCGACAAGAACGAAATCAATTACAAGAAGCAATTGGCCCGTTCTGGGGCGGTAATGAAGTATGGTTAATTACAGCTGGTGGCGCAACATTTGCTGCCTTCCCAGTCACATATGCAAATATGTTTAGTTATCTATATACACCGTTATTCTTAGTATTACTTGCACTATTTGCTCGTGCCGCTGGACTGGAATTCATGCATAAAGATGATTCACCAATTTGGCAAAAAACTTGTAAATGGACCTTTACAATTGGCAGTTTCTTAATCACCTTCTTATTCGGTGTTACATTTGCTAACCTGTATTACGGACTACAAATCGGAAAAAATGGCTATGAAGGAAATTTACTTAGCTTATTAAACCATTACGGTATATTAGGTGGTCTTTTCTTCACTGCTATATTTGTCGTATCCGGTGCCCTTTGGGTCATGATTAAAACGACTGGTGAAGTATCTAATCGTGCTTATAAAATAGCAAGACCATTTTCAATGGCAGCAGCTATTATTTTAGCTATCTTCTATGTAGCAACTACTAATCGGACAAACTTATTCCAAAACTTTACGGAATATCCGGTACTATTCATTCTTCCAGTACTTGCAATGTTAATGAGTGTACTCGCACTTATTATGGTGTACAAACATAAAATTGGCCTTGCATTCACATTCGTTTGCCTAACAATCGCAATGTTTATGACAACTGGCTTTGCAGGTATGTTCCCAAGAATGTTACCATCTCGTATTAACGATGCATACAGTACAACGTTATACAACGCAGCTGGTAGTCAATTAAACTTAAAAATTATGTTCTTCGTTGCAATGGTCATGGTACCAATCGTTATTGGATATCAGCTTTGGAGCTACAGTATCTTTAAAAATAAAATTCATAAAGACTCTGCTAAAGGGTATCACTAAAATAAAAAAAGACACTTCGGTTGAAGTGTCTTTTTCATGTATGATTTTCGATAAGATGTTATATTTCCAATCTAACAACTATAATACAGAAGAATCATTAACAGCTCACAGCTAAAGTGTAACATACAACAAACATGTTACTTTATGCAATTTTGCATTTTAAAATTATAACGTTGATTGAATAACTTGATCATACACATCATTATCCCTTACATCCGCCGTACTAATCCCGCTAAACGTTTGTACTTTCATTCCTGTATTTGATGATCCCGATCCATTGTAAGCTTTCGTCTTTTCAATCGGCTGTACGTTATATTTATCACCTACATTAATTGTTCCATTGCAGTTTTCAATAATAACACCTTCCACAACTGCTGGCATTTTGTCACCCACTTTCATTTCTTTACTTTTATTTTATGAAAATCGCCTAGAAAAATAGCATGTTTCAATAAGAAAAAGCACTCAAATTGAGTGCTTTTTCCTTAAGCATAAAGACAAGTTTGGAGACAGTTGACTTCTTCAAAATTTTATTAGGGGTAATATTTTGAAAAAGAAAGCCTTTCATATGTAGGTTAACACCACTGGAATATATAGTAAATTGATAATATTTATACGGAAGATTGCTAATGTTTAGTATAGATAGTTTTCACTATGTTAACAGTGAAAACTATCTATACTAATAACAAAAAGGCGCCTTCAAAAAAGACACCTTTTATAAACAGACACTATAAAACAGAATTATTTATTGTTATACGATTGTTAGATACAAAAAGTAGAGGAAAATGTTTGTATTAAATTCTGGTTTATAAAGTCTGTCTACAACTTATATTGTAATCCTCTTCATTTGAAAAAAAATATAATATGCACAATTGCATACAAAAAGAAAAAGCACTCTACTGAGTGCCTTTTCAACCATTTTACTTTTAATATATCGCTTTGAATATATTGTAACATACATATCTATATATTTTATTGAGAAAATTCAAAATCCTTTTTCTTTCATTTTCACTTATAAAATCATGTAATATAAAAGGTATGTCAAATTCTTATACAAATTGAGGTGTACTATATTTATGCTGTATTTTGGAATTATTCCTCTTATATTGTTTATTATTTTTCTTATCTCGTATTTAAAAGATCCGCGGAAAATAATAAATGGTTTTTTATTTAATGCCTTTATCTGTTTTTTCCTTCTTTTTTGTGTAATTGTATCTTTGAACTCAGATAATGCTGTCCTACGCTATATTATAATTTTACCTATTTTAGCACTTCTCATTATGCTTCCTTTCGGTATTGTTACTTTAATGTTTGGGTTATTTCTTAATGCTAGAATTTTAATGAAGCGAGAAGGAAGACGGTTCACTAACTGTTTAACACTCCTTGCTGCTTTAGGGATGTTATTCTTTATGTTACTCCCTATCATAAATCCAGCAAGTCTAGTCTCATCGCATTTAGAGCCTATTTTTGCAGCTATTTCTCTTATAAGCTTCTATTTCTTTATACACTTATCTAACTTCTTAAGCGCATATTTTTTATACCAATTCAACAGACCAAGACGTAATCAAAATTTCATAATCGTTCTTGGTAGCGGCTTAATTAATGATAAAGTACCACCTTTACTTGCAAGTCGTATTAATAAAGCTATCGACTTTTATTGGAAACAAGCAGCTGTGAATACACCACCAACAATTATTTTCTCTGGTGGTCAAGGTCCAGATGAAGGCCTTCCAGAAGCAGAAGCGATGCAAAATTATGCTGTTGAAAAAGGAATTCCTCTTGAACATACGGTGCAAGAAAATCGCTCTGTAAACACATATCAAAATATGTTGTTCTCTAAAGAAATTATGGATTCTTTAAAACCAGAAGGTAAGTATAGAAGTATTTTTACAACGAATAATTTCCACCTTTTCCGCGCTGGTATATACGCAAGACAAGCTGGCCTTAATAGCCAAGGAATCGGATCAAAAACTGCATTTTATTACTGGCCTAACGCAATGATTCGTGAATATGTCGCGATTGTTGTTATGGGACGTAAGCGCCATATGAAAATATGTGGAACTATTTTAGGCTTCGCTTTATTCCTAACAGTAATTAGTTTTATTGTTTCTTAATAGCTATCAAATAAAAATTCCTCTGAATGCTTTATGCACAGGGGACTTTTTTATACCTTTTCGTTCATCAAATTTAAATAAATAACGTAACAGCATACAACACATTAATTATTCCAGAAATCACTCCAACAATAGCAAATGTTTTACTCGTACCCGTCACTTTTTTGTTTAAACCCAATATAGAAAATACGATAGCTACACTACCAATAAGCCCCCATAAGTTTATAAACCATGATATTAATCCAGTGATGAAACCAACTAAAGAAAAAACTTCTATACTACTATTAGAACTGCTATTCGGAAAACTTCCCTCTACCGTTTTATAGCTAAGACTCTCCCCGCACTGTCCGCAAAACTCGTTGCCCTCGTTCGTTTCATTTCCACATTTCGTACAGTATCCCACAGAATCCCCTCCCTAAGATTAGTGCCCCAAATATATCCATACTATCCATTCTACTTTTTCATATTAAAATTATGACCACTCTCTAATCTTCTACAGTTGTATTTAAATTAATAATATGGTCATAATATTCCCTGCATACATCCATTAAAGGAGAATTTTTTCAAATTAAATGTTAAAATGAAATTTAGGTGTGAATTATGTAACAAACAAGAAACTAGTTTGAAACGAGGAAATTATATGGAGAAAATTATCAAAAACAAGCCCAATAAGCTAAAAATTGCTTCGAAAGCTTTGATGATTATTATTGGGGCATTTATTACAGCGTACGGATTAGAAGCAGTATTAATTCCAAATAACGTATCAGACGGTGGTGTGACTGGTTTAAGTATCGTTAGTTCAAGATTATTTGGATTGCCATTAGGAGCTCTAATCGCAGTTATTAACATTCCTTTCGTTTGGTTAGGATATAAGCAAATCGGTAAAAGCTTTGCAATTTATTCTATTATTGGAATCGCTTCATTAGCAGTAGGTACCGTTGTCATGCACGGAATACCAGCTATTATCGAAGGCGATACATTATTAGTTACAGTTGTTGGTGGTATTATTATCGGTTTTGGTATGGGACTAGCATTACGTAACGGTGGGGCATTAGATGGAATCGATATGCTTGCTGTATTGCTTTCTCGTAAGTTACCATTTGGAACGAGTGACCTTATTTTATTCTTAAACATGTTCGTATTTATTTTCGTATCAACGGTATTCGGCCTTCAAGGAGCTATCCTTTCGGCAATTGCTTACTTTATCGCTTCGAAAGTGATTCATATCGTTGAAGTTGGTTTAAGTGGTTCGAAAGCATTTAAAATTATCACAAAAGAGCCTGAATTAATGGTAGAAACAATTCGCGATCGTTTAGGCCGAAGTGCAACATATAACGAAGTATACGGTGGCTATTCAAGAGAGAAATTCAAAGAAATTTCTTGTGTAATTAACCGTTTAGAAGAAAGTAAAATGAAAGAACTTATTAATGAAATCGATCCACACGCCTTTATTACAGTTTATGACGTAGCAGAAGTAAAAGGCGGTAATTTCAAGAAACGTGATATTCATTAATCGTTATGAAAAAGAGGGTGTGCCAACAATTTGGCACACCCTCTTCTTATTATTAAGTTGCAGTCTTTGTCGGTAAGTCGCTATATTTTAATAATCGCTGATATAATTTTACTCTCCCCATCTTCTTCCTCTCTTAATCCATGCTACGTATTTTTGAAAGGCGGGTACTTCCTCTTGAAAGCGCAGCGGAACATATAGAAAGAGAGTACATATACATAGTATCCATAAAATACCTACTATAAAGTGAAATTTCATCGTTGTACTAATAAACAAACTCAAGAATAATACGAGGAACATAATTACACTAAATCTTTTATACATAGTCATACTATCCCCTCCTTATGTCTTAATTGTATCAGTTAAAAGGAATTGATTTCCATAATAAAAAAGACCGAAAAGCAAATTCCACTTTTCGGCCTCTATAACTATCTTCTCTTCGTAATTTTTCCTGAACCACCAACCCTCGTTTTCGGAGGAGATGTATTTCTTGGCGGCGTTTTAATAGATGATTTCGGCTTCACATCTGATCCGCTTGAACCGCCTGGTGTTTTTGTAATTTTACCCTTACTTCCAGTAGAAGGTGGGGGCGTCGTATTACTTCCTTTTTCAGTAATACTTCCCTTATCACCTACTGATGGTTTCGAATCTACATTATCGCCTCGCTTAATGATAGACCCTTTCCCTTCCTTCGTAATTGGAGGTGGGGTTTTCTTTTCTTCTTTCGTAGGTGGTCTCTCTGGAATAACTGGTTTATGATTTTGTCTGTCATTGTATCCTCGATAATCACCGGGCGATGATTTTCTTGAACCGAATATATCGTTTAATATGCTACCCATAATATATCCTTGCAAGAAGGACGGTTGGTAATTTTGACGGACAAATTCTTTATTACTTATTTCAATTAACGTATCAGATGGTTTCTCCTTATCCTTTTGCAGGTTATAAATCTTATCAGAATAAACGAGGAACATTTGATTTTCGTCTTCTTTAGATGCTTGCTTCGGTTCTCTTTCGTTAATGAGTTCCTTCGCTACTTCAGGAACTGACCGATTGGCGGCCCTATACACGTAAGATTCTTGTTTACCTTCCTTTGCGACAGACTCAAGTGGATAACGGTCTTGAATCGACTTTGTCTGCCCGCCTTGACAACCTGATAAGGCATAACCAGCAACAACAAGTAATATAACGATAGCAAGTATAGGGATTACAAACGATTTAATCATGGTAAACAATCGGTTTGACATGATTACGCCCCCTTACGTTGCTCTTATAATTTGTACATCAGCAGGAATGATTGCTTCTCCCTCATACATCATTGTGCGACCATTTTGCCATTCAATACGCAATAATTTTCGATTATCTGATTGGAATTCCCATACGTACTGTTCCTCTGAAGCGGAGAATGGTGTTTTCCCCATCACAACAACACGTCCGTTATATTGTTCTTCCATATGATACTCAGTATCATCCATTTCAATTGTCGTCGGAATTTCCTCAATTGAATCTAAGCGACCATCAATTGGTGTATATAATTTGTAATACGTATTTTCACGGTCTTCAATTTTTAAATAACGAATGTCTTTTCCATCTTGCAGTGTTAAAACAATTTCTTTACGAGAATGCATACTCGTTTTCCCGGTCAATTCGTACATAACTAACGAAACTTCAATCATATCGCCAGGAGCTAACGTTAAAAGACTCTTTTCCGGCTTCGGTGGCTCTGGGCTTTTCATTATATTTTTAATTCGTTTAAATAAACTCATGATCTATCCCTCCTTTTCTCTTTATAAACAAGCACCTAAAATAAGTGCACCAACAATATGTAATGATCCAGCCAACATCGCGTGAGCAACACTGCCTTCTTTCGTACCTTCTTCTAAATCTAAACCAGCCATTTTCTTTAATACGAATTCGATAAACATTTCTACCACTAATAAAATAACGAAAGAAACTGCTGAAGCAAGAAGGGCCTGCCATAAGTCATTTGCTTTCGTAATTGATTGGGATAAAATGTACCCTTGTGCAAATAATTTCATAATAAAACGAGTTGTTACAGCTGTATTTCCATTTTTGATTTCTTTTAAATCATTGTATTTTGTAAAAATTGAATCAACCCACATAATTGCAAATAAAAGTACTGCACTCGCTCCAGTCCATACAAGCATGGCAACTACATTCATCCATGTCATTGCAAAACCTCCTCTAAATATAATAGAAAACCGACATGAATATATTTAGACATGTCGGTTCATTTGTCTCTATTCTATATTATTTCTCATACTGCTTCATAATACGAGCTAATTCATCGTCAACAGCAGAATTTTTGTTTAAGCTTGCGAATTCATCATCTAATGACTTTTCTTTCTTATAAACTTCACCGCTTGCTTCCGCTTCAGCCTCTAATTGAAGAGCTTTCTCTTCCATACGGCTTAAACCAGCTTTTGCTGAATTTGAATCAAATCCAGACATCGCCTGATTAATATTCTTCTGTGCTTTCGCTGCATTTACACGTGCTACAAGTGTTTCACGTTTATTTTTCAGCTCTGTTAATTGCTTGCGCATTTCTTCTAGCTTAAGACGCAGATTATCAGCAGCAGCTTTATTCTGCTCGTAGCTTGCTTTATACTCATTCATCTTTTGCTCTGCATTTTGTTTTTCTTCTAATGCACGACGCGCAAGATCTAAGTTATTAGCTTGAACAGCCATATGAGCTTGCTCTTCACGTTTTTTCACAAGTGCTTCTTGCTCTTCAAATAATATTTTGAATTTCTTCTCAAGTGCGATTTGAGCTGCTACACTTTTCTCAGCTTCTTGTACATCAGCTTGCATATCGCGTAAATATTGATCAGTCATCTTAACTGGATCTTCCGCTTTTTCAATTAACGAATACACATTTGACATTGTTAAATCTCTTAATCGTTTAAATACAGACATCTAAATTCCTCCTATGATATACCTCATATTTCAAATTCACTACTTGGAAAACTTAAGAATCTCCCTTTACAGTAAAGAATATTCATTTTTACAGCCTATGTGTTTATTATAACAAAACAAAGATGTCCTTACATGTTATTTCCAAAATATAGCCAATATAATATGACATTCCAGATAAAATATTGTATTTCTAATATATTCCCATTAATTCTCTTCAGAATTGACTTATTTTTATGCACTTTCACTAAATTACATTATTGTAATGTTACTGTAAGCTAACTCGATAGTTGCATTCCGATATTTCTTATACACTAATACCAGAAGCAACAAACATGCTTCTTCACATGTAAGCAATAATACAAAAATTGTATTTACTATAAAACAGATAAAAGGAGAAGTCATCATGAAAAAATTAGTAGGAATCGGATTAGCAGCGGCAATTTCATTTGGAGCATTATCAGGTTGTTCTTTATTAGGAGAGAAAGCGAACGGCTTTGTACTGTATGGCTCAGAAGAACAAGTTCAGCAAATTACAGATAAAAACAAAAAAGAAGTGAAAGAAAAAGACTTCTATAAAATGAAAATGACAACATTAGATGGTAAAAAAGTTCTTGTAATGGATAAGAAAACTGGTGAAGAACTAGTGAAAAAAGAGTTACTTAACAAAGTTGATGAAAAAGACAACACGAAACCACTTGATAAATTACCAGCTATAACAACAGAACAAGGTGTATTATTTGCAAAAGAAAAAGTAGAAAATACTACACTTGATGGGGCAAAATTAAAATATGAAGGCAACACAATTATCGGAAGTGGCCGTGCATATACAGATATGTATGCGATTGTTGATGACGCAACTTACAGCAATGTAAAAGGTGATGAAAAATCTGTAGGTGTATTAAAATTTGATAAAGACCCAAGTAAAGAATTTCCTGGTTACAAAGGCGTAGAAGCTTCTCAACTTGTAAAATTTAAAAAGTAAAACAAAAAAGCTTTGCGAAATTCGCAAAGCTTTTTTCTATTTATTATGAGCAACTTGTTCCATATCCGGACTACAAGTTTTCGACTGACATGACTTATTTAAAGAACATGCTGCGCATTTTCCTTTTTTACTTCTCTTTACAAAATTAACTAACGTGTATGCTGCATAACCAAAAATGATAGCTCCAATTATAATATTGACCATCATTATACATCTCCTTTTAGAATCCTAGTAAAGATCCAACTTGGTATATAATAAGCGTTAATACATAAGCAACAACAAGCGGGTAAACGACTGAGAAAATCGTCCATTTCGCTGATCCTGTTTCACGTTTAATAACAGCCACCGTCGCTAAACATGGAACGTATAATAAAATAAAGAACATAAATGCATAAGCCGATAATGCTGTATAATGTGCTCCCATTACGTTTCCAAGCACATCTTCTTTAACTGCATAAATAATTGCCATTGTAGAAACGACAACTTCTTTCGCTAAAAATCCTGTTAAAAGGGATGCTGCAGCTTGCCACGTTCCGAACCCGAGCGGTGCAAATAGCGGTGCGATAAATCCACCAATCATCGCTAAGTAGCTATCTCCCATATCAACGCCAAATCCTGATGGACCTGCATAGTTTAATAACCAAATAACAACCGAACCACCAAAGATGAATGTACCAGCTTTACGAACAAACCCTTTCCCTTTCTCCCACGTGCTCAGCCATAACGTTTTCGCTTGTGGCACACGATAAGGTGGTAGTTCAATTACGAAAATAGACTTTTCCGCTTTCAAAATCGTAAGAGACATAATTTTTGTAACTAATAACGCGAGAACAATCCCTGCAACATATAAAGAAAATACAACAGTCGCCTGACTATGCGGGAAGAATACGCCCGCAAATAATGCATATACAGGTAATCGTGCTGAACAAGACATAAATGGTGTTACTAAAATGGTAAGTAAACGTTCTTTTTCCTGTTCAATCGTTCTCGCAGCCATAATACCTGGAACGTTACATCCAAAGCCGATAATCATCGGGATAAATGCCTTTCCGTTTAAACCGAAAAACTCCATAATTCTATCCATAACAACTGCAATTCGCGCCATATATCCTGAGTCTTCTAATAATGAAATGAAAAAGAATAGTGCAAAGATTTGTGGTACGAATACTAATACAGCACCAACACCGGCAATAATACCTTCTGTAACGAGTGCTTGAATAAAATGAGAAGCTCCAATACTTGTAAGTCCAGCCGTCACCCAATCCGTAAGCTGACCACCAAAAAACTCATCTAACATATCCGATAAAGGTGTACCAATCCACGTAAACGTAACCTGAAAAATAAAAAACATAACTGCTAAAAAGATTGGAAGTCCTAAAATTTTATGTGTAATTAATCTATCAACTTTTTCTGAAAAAGGAATTTTTCCTTCTTTCTCATGCTTCATAACATTTGTTTTTAACTTTTCAATATACGCTTCACGAGTTTTGTAAATGTGCTCTTCTAACGTACAATCAAGTTTTCCTTCTAAGCGAGATCGAATGGCTATGAGTTCCTTATAAATTGGTAATGCTTTCATTTCTTTTTCTACTACTTCGTTATTGCTTAAAAATTGAAGCGCTAGCCATCTCGGATGCTCGTAATTCACTGTCTCTAAAAGAGCAATTACTTCTCCAATTCCTTCATCCATTTGTACACCATATGAAATAAGGAATGGCTTTTTCTCTTTTTTGTCATTTTCTTTAAGAGTCGCAAGTAGTTCTTCACAGCCTTTTCCACTTCTTGCAACGACAGGCACAACTGTTACACCTAAGAGTTCCGATAATCGTTTTACATCAATTACAATTCCTCTTTGCTTCGCCACATCAACCATGTTTAAACCAATTGAAACTGGCTTACCAAATTCAAGTAATTGCAACGTTAAATGCATATTTCGTTCAAACTGCGAGGAATCCACAATATTTAACATATGCTGAAATTCTTCTGTTAATAGAAAGTTTGTTACAACACCTTCATCACGCGAAACTGGATTTAAATCATAAACACCTGGTAAATCAATTAATGTTCCTTGTCTATCTTTTAATTTACCAACCTTTTTTTCTACTGTTACACCGCTCCAGTTTCCTACATACTCATAAGAACCAGTAAGTGCATTAAATAATGATGTCTTTCCTGTATTCGGATTCCCTAGCAAAGCTACCTTATTCACGCTAATTCCACCTTTATCATTTTCGCGTCACAATGACGAATACTAATTAACTGTCCACGACACTCCAATGTACAAGGACCTTTGAACATCGCCTTCTGCTTCATACGAAGTTCGCTTCCTTCAGAAAGACCGAAAGCAGCTAGTCTTCTCTTTAATAATTGATCTAACGACTGAACGCTTTTTACTAACACTTTCTCACCGATTTTAATATCTACTAAGCTCATAACCTTCCCCCTCAGAAGAGAATGATAATTATTTTCAGAAAAATTATAGCACACTCTATTTCTCTTGTACTATACCCTTTTGCTTCATATTTATTAACATTTCGCTACAATTCTATTTCAATCATTGTCATACTGTATTTGTTTGCCATTCTCATCCATTTCGCTTACAATAAACGGTAGCAAATAAAGAATCTCGTTATCACTGGGGGAGCCATGTCGCTGAGAGGGAACACTTCGTTCCGACCCTTCGAACCTGTTAGTTAATGCTTACGCAGGGATTGTGCAAACGTCCGAAATACATGCCTCATTTTTATTTACGTATTTCGTATCCTCCTATGATATCTATTCTTTTTTGTACAACTTGGATTTAGGGGGAGACAACATGCGTAACACCAATTTACAAGCGATGATCGAATCTGCTATTCTTGCAGCCTTCGCCATGATTATCGACATTTTACCATTATCACTTAAACTTCCAACAGGCGGTTCCATTTCATTTGCTATGATTCCTATTTTTATTATTGCATATCGCTGGGGCTTTAAATCTGCTTTCTTAGGTGGCTTAATTTGGGGATTATTACAAATTGTTGTAGGTGATGCTTACATTTTAACACCTGTTCAAGCATTTATTGAGTACTTCATTGCCTTTGCTTTTATTGGATTTGCTGGCTTATTCTATCGTCCAATTCAAAAAGCACTTCTAGTATCTAATGAGAATAGCAATGAACAATTAACTTTAGGTAGTCGCAAAGAAAAACCTTCAGCAAAACAAAACCATGGTAAGAAAATCCTTGTTTACATTATCCTTGCCACATTTATCGGTAGCTTTGCTCGCTATTTCTGTCACTTTATTGCCGGTATTATTTTCTGGGGACAATATGCACCGAAAGGTCAATCGGCTGTGTTATATTCATTAATCGTAAATGGAAGTACAATGCTTGGTTCTTTTATTTTATGTACAGTTTTACTTATATTTTTATTTCTCACTTCACCACGCTTATTCAAGAGCATTAGTGCTTATCAAATGAATTCACAAAAAAAAGGCGCTTAACTAGCGCCTTTTTTATATCAAAATTCTCAGTGAGTAATATCAATAATAAATACAATAAATGCACAAAGAAAAATAAATACCATCACACCTAGTAAATTGCTATTCACGGCTAATCTACTCCTTACATAACCTCATTTTCTAACAAGATTATATCTCTTAAAAATAAAGATTAGGTAAAGATAATATGAAAATAACTTAAAAAAAGCGCAGATTGTATTGTCTACGCTTTCTTCGGTAAATAGAAATAAAATAACACACCATCTTCTGTATTTCCTGCCCCATATTCAGCATCATGTAGTTCTAAAATATTCTTTGAAATAGCAAGCCCAAGCCCCGTCCCACCTTGTGAACGCTGCCGAGCTGTATCCACGCGATAAAAACGATCCCAAATTTTATCTAATTGTTCGTCTTCAATGTGAGTACCTTTATTTTCAATGCACACTTTTATACGATCTTTATCATCTATTGTCGAAATAATAATATCCTCTTTATTTGGTGTATAACGTATTGCATTCGTAATGAAGTTCACGATGACTTGTTCAATCCGGCCTTGATTTGCAATCACTTCAAATGGACTTATATTTTTATGAACACGAAGTTCTTTTTTCTCTATCTCCACAGAAAGGTATTCACATATATCTTCAATTACTGAATCAATATAAAATAAATCCTTTTTCATTTTATATGTACCAGATTCAAATTTAGCTAACTCAAGCATATCCAAAATTAAAGTATCCATTTTGTCTACTTCTCTCTCCATCGCTTGAAAGTAATACTCTTTTTTATGCTCAGCTACCCCGTCTTTTAAAATGGAAATGCAACTTTTCATAATACTCAGCGGTGTTTTTAATTCATGCGAAACACCAGAAATGAATTCTTTCCGTGTATTTTCTAACTTTCTTTCCTTTTCAATATCTTGTTCAAGCTGTCCGATATGAGAATTTAATTTATTAGAAAGTATATTAATATTTTTCGATAAATCACCAATTTCATCTTTTGAAGTAATCGGTATTTTTTCTGTAAAATCTAAATGCGCTATTTTCTTCGTCGTATCATTTATTTTTAATAACGGTTTGGCAATTTGCTTTGAATAATAAAACGAAGCTAAAAAAATAAGAACGACTACAAATGCAATGATGTATATGTAATAATCTTGCACCATTTGTACAGCTTCATCTACAGGCTGTAAAGAAGCCATTGCATATATATATGCTACTGATCCGTCTTTTTCTTTTATTGGCTTAATTAATAATTTATATTTTATATCATTCTTTTCATAATCCATTGTTTGTGTTGTATATCGTATTTTATTGCTTTCTTTTAATAATAAATCGGTTTGAAAACCCTTAATATTATCTAAAAATATGCTATTTTTATAAATTGGATTCACAGGACCGTTTACATCTGGTAACTGTACTTTTGTAACACGTCCTCCTATGTAAACGCCTAATTCCTGAGCAGCTTCTTCCTGGACAGCTGGTTTCTTTTCCTTAGCAAGTTGCTCCCCAACTGCTCTCTTTTTCTCCTCATCTAATTTTATTTTCTCCTGAAATGCTTTTTCTAACGGTTTATTAGATCCGCTTAAATTCTGCTTAGATAAAGAAAAAGAGAATGGAATAAAACTATCTTCTTTTCTCACTCCAGAAAAATAAATCTCTTGTCCTAAAAAATGCTCTGATGATTTATTATCAATCTCCTCTATATTGACGAGATTGTGTAAGGGTATCTTGAATAGTTGTTGTCCAAAGCTCTTTTGTTGCCTACGATCTATCGTTACCTCAAAATAAAAATCATCCACATGTTTTAAATTCCCATTCTGATCTAGTGTCGTAATCCACGTATTATTTTCCCTAAAAAAGTCTTGCTCAAGTTTCTGGATTCCTTCTGCAGTTCCTGTGTAGTTTAAATAATTCTTCTCAAAGGAATTTAAATTCACTTTAATATCTTCCACTTTTCGATTCGCATAATATTGTTTGAAAAATATCGTTTGTCCAATAAATATCGTCGCTAAAATTAACATACATAATGCTGTTGTAAGAGTAAATAATTTTAGTACAATTCCTTTCTTCATACAGTTCCCTCAAATTTATAACCTGTTCGTACTACAGTTGTAATGTACTTTGCTTTCTCTCCTAATTTATTTCTTAAATTACGAATATGACTATTAACCGTTCGATCATCACCAGCAAATTCATATCCCCAAATTCTTGAAATTAATTGTTCCCTTGTTAGTACAATTCCTTGGTTTTTCATGAAATACACTAATATTTCAAACTCCGTATGCGTTAAACTAACATCTGCCTCATCAACAGTAACAGTACGTGACGGAAAATGGACGTGGATGCCATGAATCGATAACATATCATCTTCGTTCTCTAAAGGTTTCTTCGATGCTTTTCTACTTTCTAATAATCGTTTCGCTCTTGCTAATAGAATGGGTGGACTATACGGCTTCGTCACATAGTCATCTGCCCCAAGTTCAAAACCAAGTAACGTATCGTCTTCATCTACGCGCGCCGTTAGCATAATAATAGGCACCTCGGACGTCTTTCGAATTCTTCGGCAAACAGACCATCCATCGAGTTCTGGCAACATAATATCTAAAATAACTAAATCAACCTCTTCTTCTTCAAATACAGCTAAAGCCTCTTTCCCGTCCCTCGCTTCAAACACTACATATTGTTCACTTAAAAAATAATCTTTTAATATTTCACGTAATATATCTTCATCTTCAACAATTAAAATGTTTTTTGACATAACTTATATATCCCCCTCCTGCTTTCAGAAACTATAATTTCATTTTGAATAACTGCCAGTTAACTTCGCCTCGATAATATATCTATCTGGTGCATCCCCTATATAATCAAATGGGTAACAAGTTGTCAGTGTTAATATCGGTTCTTCTTTTTTTATAATAACAGTACGATCATCCGCATGAGTAATCCATGTCTTTTGAATTTCATATGTGTACGTTTTATTATCATACTCTAAAACAAGGGTATCCTTTTCTTTCAACTCTCCTAAATCTGTAAATACAGTATCTCGATGTCCACTCAGTACAGTATGTCCTCCTCCAGATGGGGTTGTCGTTAAATCACTAACAAACATACCAACTCCTTTTTTCAGAGTCGTATCATCCGCTCCCCAATATATAGAAAACTTCTTCTTTATTTTCGGTATATTTAACAGTGCTACCTTTTCTCCTTCTTTATGTTCTGTTTGAGAAGAAGGCACTTGAGAAGTTACAGGTGTTTCATGAGAAAGTTGAGTATCTTGTATATTTTTAAGGCTCTTTATTTCTTCTGCCGTTAATTGCCCGGCAGAGCTTTTTCCTTTATACCATTCCACAGCGTAATAGGATCCCATGAATAGCCCTATAGCCATCAATATGATACCGATATAATTGAGTAACTTCATTCTTCATCCCTCCATGCAAAAAATGGTAGGAGTAACCTACCATTTTTAATATATGAAATTATCCCATTCTTTATAGGAAAATATTTTATTTACGCTTTAACCTTATTGCGACGATTCAAACCAAATAATGTACCTATCGCTACAAGACATGCACTTAATCCCATCATTGCTACATTATTTGATGCTGTGTTTGGTAATTTTTCACCTTGTACAACTGGCTTTGCTTCTTCTTTTTTAGCTACTTCATTCTTTTGCTCGACTTTTATCGCTGCTTCTTTTTTTGCCATATCATTTTTTAACTGTTCTTGCGCTATTCTCTTTTTCTCTTCTTCACTCTTTTTCTCAGCTTTTATTGCTTCCTCTTTTTTAGCCATATTATTTTTTTCTTGTACTTGTGCCGCTTGTTTTTTCTCTACTTCATTTTTTTGCTGTTCCTTAATTGCTTCTTCTTTTTTAGCTTTATCTTGTTGCACTTGCGCTTCTTCTTCCTTTGTTACTGTTCCAGTAGAAGCACTCGCTACTGAAGAATATCCTACTGTTAAAAGTGCCATTGCACAAATTGGTAATAGTCTCTTTTTCATCTTCATTCTCTCCTTATACTTTATTCACATCAACTCGCATCGGATGTATTACTAGAATAAGCAAGCGATATAAATATAAGATGCAGATGAAATATATTTCATTTAAAGATTTCATTGTAGAAAAAGAAAAAACATCGCAATATGTACGATGTTTTTTCGGGTGTGTGTCTCAATATCTACATGTTACTTTCGCGTGATTTGGAAGTAGAACGGGCCGGAGCGATAACTAATTGTCTCGGCTCAGTTTTCTTGAAGTGATTTTTGACGTTACACTTACGACGTTGAACAACCCACGCTTTAATAGGGTTTGTTAAAATAATCTTTTGCTTTTCGTTAGGGGCCTCTTCTTCAAACCTACAACTTTCGCTCCATTTATTCCATTTCATTGTAAATTTAGAAGAAGAATGATCATCTTCACGATCAAACAAGTGCAAAAAATCCATTTTTCCATCTAGCATTACGGTGTTACTAGTCGCTAAAAAAGAAAAGGTCGTCCAACGTTTCTCCATGCCCTCCTACTCCTTTTTCACATATAGAGTGCCTA
Organism: Bacillus sp. FSL K6-1218; assembly: GCF_038006445.1. NCBI lineage: Bacteria > Bacillati > Bacillota > Bacilli > Caryophanales > Bacillaceae > Bacillus > Bacillus sp. FSL K6-1218. The sequence goes on from NZ_JBBOVE010000001.1 coordinate 4,836,089, forward strand.
AAACTTAATTTACCTAAAATATGCTTGCCTTTTACCTTACACCCATAGTTTATCCAAAATGCTATTATGCAACTATCGATTTGCCTTACAACTACCTTACATTTTTGTAAGAAACAAAAAAACCTTCACTCTATATAATGAAGGTTTCTTACTTTTTATCTATATGATCTCTCATATCATCAAGTCCAGCTTCTTTTAGCTGCGACATCATACCGTGCGAAATTGCTCCTAACACTAAAGTCATTCCAATTAATGAAATACGAATCGCAGGTACATCAATTACGTAAGCCAACAGGCCAAGAACAATTGTTAAAAGTAATGCTTTTATAAATGTTACACTTGTGTACTGTTTCTTCTTCATCATATCCACCCTTTATGGAAGCGTTTTCTTATTGTACTTAGTATATCATATCATCAGATGATTTTGTCGTTATCTTTGTAAAAAATTACTATCTCCTTTGACTTTTTCTATTCTATCCTTTACAGTCGAAATGTTCATAAGTTTTACACTGTAGGAGGATTACAATGAATATTGAAATAAAAGACACTTTAATTTCTGAAGAACAATTACAAGCAAAAGTAAAAGAACTAGCACTTCAAATCGAACGTGACTTTGAAGGAGAAGAAATCGTAGTTATCGCAGTATTAAAAGGTTCATTCGTATTTGCTGCTGATTTAATTCGTCACATTAAAAACGATGTAACAATTGATTTTATCTCTGCATCTAGCTACGGAAATCAAACAGAAACTACTGGAAAAGTGAAACTACTAAAAGATATCGACGTAAACATTACTGGAAAAAACGTAATTGTCGTAGAAGATATCATCGATTCTGGTTTAACGCTTCATTTCTTAAAAGACCACTTCTTTATGCATAAACCAAAGGCACTTAAGTTCTGTACTTTACTTGATAAACCAGAACGCCGTAAAGTGGACTTAACAGCTGAATATGTTGGCTTCCAAATTCCAGACGAATTCATCGTTGGATACGGTATCGACTGTGCGGAAAAATATCGTAACTTACCATTTATTGCTTCAGTTGTAACGGAGTAATCGTATAACTTAAAAAATTGATAGTACATAAAATGTATATCGGCGATTTTTTAAATATATCGACTTACCGACAATAACTGACAATCTTAGCATCCAATTAATAGGGAGAAGCTGTTCTAAAATACATGGGAACAGCTCCTTTCTTTCCATTACAAACTACAGGGAGAGATGAAATATGACAAAGACAAAATTTGAAAAAGTACTCCTCATCGTAAATCCGAAAGCTGGTCAAGGTGACTTACATACAAATTTAACAAAAATCGTACCACCTCTTGCCGCAGCTTTTCCTGATCTACATATCCTTCATACGAAAAAACAAGGTGATGCAACAAAATATTGCCAAGAGTTTGCTAGTAAAGTAGATTTAATTATCGTCTTTGGTGGTGATGGAACAGTATTTGAATGCACAAATGGCTTAGCACCTCTCGAAACTAGACCTACACTTGCAATCATTCCAGGTGGAACTTGCAACGACTTCTCTCGCACACTTGGTGTTCCGCAAAACATTGCAGAAGCGGCAAAACTTATTACAAAAGAACATATAAAACCAGTTGACGTTGCAAAAGCAAATGAACAACATTTCTTAAACTTCTGGGGCATTGGACTCGTATCTGAAGTATCAAACAATATCGATGCAGAAGAAAAAGCAAAGCTTGGTAAAATCGGTTACTATTTAAGCACAATTCGAACTGTAAAAAATGCTGAAACATTCCCAGTAAAAATTACTTATGACGGACAAGTATATGAAGACGAAGCTGTCCTTGTCATGGTTGGAAATGGTGAATATCTTGGTGGTATTCCATCCTTTATTCCGAACGTAAAATGTGATGACGGAACACTTGATATTTTCGTAGTCAAATCAACAGGTATTCAAGCATTTAAAGATTACATCGGAAAGAAACTATTTGAAGACTCAAATGAAAATGACATCTTCCACGTAAAAGCGAAATCCATTCATATTGAAACGAAAGAAGAAAAAGAAGTAGATACAGATGGAGAAAGCTCGCTTCATACACCTTGTCACATTGAATTATTACAAGGACACTTTACGATGATTTATAATCCTGCGGTTGTGTAATAAAAAAACGAGTGCTAGCACTCGTTTTTTCTCTTCTAATCTAGTTATATTGTTGGATCATTTCCTCTATTTCTTTAACTCTCTCTAAAGTAATTCCATTTCTTTGTTCGATCGCTAAAGGATGCTCGGTTGGCTCTAATTCAACATACGGTGCCATTCCAACTTCTCTTATATGTACATTTGTTTTTAAATTTAGTGTTTCTGGATAAACTGGTATTTCTACAGATAACCAACCAAAATAAGGATCACTATTTTCTCGGCCTCTTTCATCCCACTTCTCTAATACTTCATCATAACTTTCTTTACTAAGTGATACCCACACAGTCCAAATAAAATTTTCGTGGTAATCAATGATAGGAATCTCTAAACAACCTCTAATAAAGTAATGTTCATTGTCCATTACGCAAAGTTCTGATGTTAAATGGAAGCATTCCTCTCTTTCATGGGGCGCTACCTCGTAATAATAATATGGTGCTTCACTTCCGTAGCATAGAGGTAGTGCAAAACGATGCATTTGTACTTTTTCTCCGGATTTTCTTCTTCTTTTCATTTGTTATTCTTTCTCCTATCCTTTTCAGTCACAATCAAACTCTACCCAATTTCTCCAATGCGTATTAGAATCCTTCTTCACAATAATACTTGGATCTTTCTTCTCTATTGCAGCGGCTACTGATTGGAAGAATTCATTTTCACTTACTTTTTCGTCTTCAACATGTTTCCATTCTTCCGTTTCATACGCTACTTCCCAATTACCTTCTAAACCGAACTCCTCCAAAATCTCTTCTTTATCCCACCACAATAATTTTTGAGCTTCTTCATTAGTAGCAAGCATACGCATAAAGTATGTTGGATAATGTTCTGTCGTTTGTACTTCTATTCCATTATTTATATAATCCTCTTCTGTAAATTCATATTCAAAATGATGCTCGCGAATTTTTAAACTGCCTTTATAAATATTCGGTATAAATTCACCTTCATCATCAAACAACTCATAATCGCCATTATTTAATTGTAGAATGCAATCATCACCCATTGAATAAGTAATTCTATCTCCATATACTTGAATATCATTACATACACCTAATGAACCTACCCCAACAAGTTGAAACACCATTAACCAATCCTTAGTATCTTTAAAGAAAAGAGAGAATTTCACTTGCGAAATATCCATATATTCATTATCAAAGGCAGGAAATTCATACTTACTTTGCTTTTTATCTAATAGTTTTAAAATATCTTTTTGCATATGTATCATCTTCACCTCGATATAAACAAAAATATTTCTTTAATTTCACTAGAGTATAACATAACCATACTTACCTGTGACATTCTAATAACACTACTAAAAAATAGAAGAATGGCTTGTTTGCATACTCTAGTTCTTTTTATGTACAATGAAGGAAAGAAGCACCTTCATATAAGGGAGAGGACAAACTTTGTTCAACCAACAGTTAGTTAATTTACGCATTGATTTTGCATTTAAACAATTGTTTGGTACGAATGGTAGCGAAGATATTCTAATTGCATTTTTAAATGCTATGTTACAAGAGTCTTTAGAGTCGCCCATTGCTTCTCTACAACTAGAAGATCCACATTTACACAGGGAATATGAAGAGGATAAGTTATCTATTTTAGACATTTCAGCGACATTAGACACAGGAACAAAAGTTAATGTAGAAATACAACTCAATAATAATCACGATATGGTTAAACGCAGTTTATATTATTGGGGAAGACTATACACATCTCAACTACAAAAAGGGATGCCCTACAGTGCACTTCACAAAACCATCACCATAAACTTACTAAACTTCGCAATGTTTTCGGAACACCCAGCCTTCCATACAACAAGCATATTATGGAATACACAACAACAAAAAATCCTGAGTGAAGACATAGAAATCCACATTATAGAAATTCCAAAGTTAACTGAACAATGGCATGAAGAAAAAGTAAATCCGTGGAAAGATCCATTTGTTCGTTGGCTTTTATTGCTTTCAGCAAATGAGGATGAGCACTTAACTAAACTATTGGAGGATATTGCTATGAACCAAGACCCTATTTTACAAAAAGCGATAAATAAATGGGAACGTATGAGTCAAGATTCTTCTTTCCGACAAGCCTATGACGCAAGGGAGAAAGTTTTAATGGATGAAGCAGCAAAATTTGCCCATGCAGAGACAGAAGGAATAAAAAGAGGAATGGAACAAGGAATGAAACAAGGAATGAAACAAGGGATTGAAAAAGGGATTGAAAAAGGGATTGAACAGGGAAAAATTCAAATAATTAAAAATATGTATGATCTTGGTATACCACTTGAAACGATTGCTAAGGCAAGTAAATTAAGTTTGCATGAGATTGAGCATATTTTAGGACATAAATAGTAATATAAAAAGCGAAAGAGAACATCATTTTCACTATGTTCTCTTTCGCTTTTTTCTATTTACTCACAATCCGAAAATAAGATCGAACCGTCAAGAAATAATAACCTATATAAATGATACTATACACACCAATACTAAGTAATAACGGTACTGCAATTTCATAAGGAAGTACTGTCGCTAATCCTTTTAGCGCAAATAAAGTGTGCAATATACCTACTACTAAAGGAATGAAGAAGATAAATCTCATTTGCTTTGCAATTGCCTTTTTCATTTCTTTTTTCGTTACTCCAAGCTTTCGAAGAACGATGTAACGCTCACGATCTGCATTTGCTTCTGTTAATTGTTTGAAGTAAATAATTGAACCTGTCGCAAGTAAAAATACTAACCCTAAGAAAATACCACTAAACATAATTAATCCTGACATTTCAATGCCATCTCGGAAAATAGTATAGAAGTCACGGAACTGTTCTTGTCCTTCTGCATATTCTTTTGATATTACTTGTTTTAATTTCTCTGTTAGTACTTTACTATTTCTTTCATCTTTTACATCAATGTTTTGTACAATGTGAGATCCGACTGTCTTCTTCGCCTGCTCATACACTTCATCTGGAACGACAACTACAAGCTCATATAAGTTTGTAATGTTTCGCGCATTTACTTCTATTATTTGTACTGGTGCGACTTCTCCAATTGGGAATATTCCTTTCTTCCCTTTATATACGCCAGTATCTTTATTCCCTTCACCGTGCATCACATCAAATGCGTACGCTTCTGCCTTCTTCAAATCCACTGTTTTTTCATTTAAATATTTTGCGATTTTATTAAATGATGATTGAGCCATAAGTTCAGTCGTTCTTGATTTTAATGCATCTTTATTTGAAACATCATCACCAAATTCACCGATTACTTTTACTGTTTCTAACTCATATTGATGAATCACTTCATTCTTTTCTGTCTCCTCTTTTAAAATCTCCTCTACTTTACGATCTACACGAGCATCTTTCTTTTCGTAAGAATAACTAATCGGCATATATTTTTTCGCCTGCATATATGCGTTATAGTACGTTGTTACAGAAGTTCCAACCGCTGTTAATGTTACTGCGCTTAATATTGCAATTGTTGCTAATGATTTTGCATTTCCTTTAATACGGTATAGTAACTGAGATGTCGTAACGATTTGCATTCCGTTATAAAACTTAGATTTTTTATTTCGTACTCTTTTTAATACAAATACAGTAAAGAACATAAAGAATAAATACGTACCAAGTACTGTCGCTAATAAAATGGAAAGAGCAATTGACATAAAGTTATCACCGTTAGCATTTTTAATAGCTGTTACTGATAAGAAATATCCTGAACCAATTAGTAATATAGAAACAATAGCTATAATTTTAGAACCTTTTGGCATTCCTTCGCCCTCATTTTCTGCTCGGAACAATTCAATTAATTTAAAACGATAAATAACTCGATATCCTTTAAAAGATGTATAAAGAATAATGAAACAAAAAATACATGCTGTATCAATAACCGCTCCAATCGGCACTTCAAAATGAACATTTACGCCTAATTCCATCATGCTGACTAACAGCTGAAGAAATGATTTTGAAAGTAAACTACCGATTATAATGCCAATTACTAATGATAGTAAACCCATTAACATATTTTCATAAAACAGCATTTTGCCTATTTCTTTTTTCCGAATACCTAGTAAAGAGTAAAGACCTATTTCTTTTTTACGCTTTCGTGTGAAAAATCCATTTGAATATATAATAAATATCGCGACAAATATAATAAGCATGACACTCGCAAGTTGAAATCCGTTACTAACCCGGTCGCCAGCTTCTCCAACTTGTGAATTATACTGCAATGATTTAAATGTAAAATAAATTACGATACTAAAAATCATAGAAGCAAAGTATATAAAATAATCTTTAAAATTTCGTTTTATATTACGAAGAGCGATACTATATAAGCTCACTTATAGCACCTCCAGAAATAGAAGACATTACGTCAACAACTTGTTGGAAGAACTGTTTACGTGTAAGCTCCCCGCGATATAACTCTTTATACAATTCACCGTCTTTAATGAATACAACACGTTTGCAATAACTTGCGGCAAATACATCATGCGTTACCATTAAAATCGTTGCACGGTCTTTTTCATTTAATGATTTCATACTTTCTAATAAATCTGTCGCTGACTTTGAATCAAGCGCACCAGTTGGCTCATCTCCAAAAATCATACTTGGATTTGTTACAATCGCTCTTGATGCTGCACAGCGTTGTTTTTGTCCACCTGACACTTCATACGGATATTGATTTAAAATATGATTTATTCCAAATTTCTTTGCAATCATCTCAACGCGAGATTCTACCTCTTTCGCCTTCACTTTCGATAAGGCCAGAGGCAATGCAATATTTTCTCGTACTGTTAACGTATCTAATAAATTATAATCTTGGAAAATGAATCCTAAATGATCACGGCGGAATAACGCTAGTTCATCATCATCATTCATCTTCAAAATATCTTTTCCATCAATTAAAATCTCACCTTTTGATGTTGTATCAATAGTAGAAAGAACATTCAAAAGCGTCGTTTTCCCAGAACCAGATGGCCCCATAATACCGACAAATTCTCCCTCTTTCACCTGTAAATGAATATCTTTCAGCGCTTCAAATGCATTACCACCTGTATTATATATTTTCGAAATCCCTTTCGCTTCTAACATTGTTTTCATCTATTTAAACCTCCTGTTATGATTCTTGATGTTCCCTGTAAGCAACAGAACTCAGTATAAATAGATTTTCTTAACAAATAGTCACGGGGTTTCTTAATATTTTCTTAAAAAGAAAAATCCAAAATCATACAAAGTGGTTTTGGATTTAATATAGTTAAAATGTTACATTGCATTTCGAACAAAAAGGAGCAGAATTTCCTCTTCGAATTTTCGCATTACATTTTGGACAATATACATATCTCTCTTCTATCTTTTCTCATTCTTATCATATGTAAGGATACTATTCTCATACTGCACATAACCCCAATTAATATAAGCCTAGCAACGAGTAGCATATCTCTCAATACCCTTCTACATTTTACCATAAAATAATAAAACTGATTCCCACATTGAGAATCGGTTTTATCTTTATAATCCTAACTTCGCCTTCGTACCATCAGGAATTTTATCTACCTCTATTTCTACTTTATCATGTAAAAACTTCCCTCTTGTAATGACATGCCAGTACGAGCCTTTTTGTAATTTATCTACGCCATCAATTGTTACTTCTTTCTCTTCTCCCTTCTCATCATAAGGTTTAACTGTATATTCAAAACCTTTATTTCCACCTAACTTCTTCGCTCCAACCAAATTCTGAGTTGAGATCCCTACTACCCGTTTATGCTGGATAAATTTATTAAACTTCATAATGTTTTCAAAACAAAAAGTCTTCCATACAACGAGCCTATTCTGGAAGACACAACAGCAGAAACGCCTAATTGATGATATAGAAATTCCAAAGTCAACAAAACAATAGCGTGAAGAAGAGCTAGAAAAATATCGAGAAGGTTGACGGCATACACCGTGTCAAATTGAATTATTATCAAAGCTTTCAACAATGATTTATAATCCTTATTTTGCTATACTTTAACAATTACTAACCTTCGCATTTTTTCAAAAAATAAAGTATAATGAACTAATATAAAAAGGTTGTTAACAAAATCGTTAACAACCTTTTTTGTTTTTTCTGAAAAACTTTTCAATTTAAGGGAGCGATCACATGTATTGGAGAAAAAATGATAAACCTGTAGAAGAACCAGAAGCAATTGCTGTATGGGAATGTCAAGAAGAAAACTGCCGTGGGTGGATGCGTAAAAACTTTTCGTTAGAAGAAGAGCCGCAATGTCCTTTATGTAAAGGAGATATGGAAAGCAACGAACGCTTATTACAAAAGTTATAATAAATTTTCCTCTTCACCTTTTATAAACTGAAAATAGAGGATTCTCTTTCTCCTTATCTACAATGTGAATCGAAAGAAAATACACTATATGAAAAAGCTTTGCGTATCCTCGCAAAGCTTTTTCAATATCTCAAACTCATTCCAACTATCATTATTTACTAAAAAAATAAATTACATTTTGAATAAAAAGGAGCAAAATCCCCTTTTTGAATTTTCACATTACACTTAGGACAATACACATACAAACCTTCTTTTCTCTGTCTCTCTACCATCCCCAAAGCTACTAATCTCATTCCAACCATAGTTCCTATCCAAATGATTACTGTTCACATATATGCTCAATAACCAGATTAATATAAAAGGAAATCCAATAAAATTTACAAGTTTGACTTTTAATTCATCCATCGCACAAATTAGTAAAATTTTCTTTCTCATTTCATTTTCTCCCTGTATACTTTTTTAAATACCAGCTTGGGTGTATTCATAGACTAAACAAGCTATATAAATATAAAATGCAGATACGATATATTTCACTTAAAAATTCAATTAGTGTAATTAATTACACTAATCTCTATGTATAGATGTGTTTCCTTAAAAATAGTAGAGGGATTCCTTGATTTCCCCTTAATAATATTAAAAAGTCCCAAACTATAATAAGTTTGAGACCCTTGAATTCTATATTCTATTTTTCCTTTGGGAGGACAATCCCCTTATATAATTGAACAGTGATCAAATAGTAAACAACGTAAATAATTATAAATATACAAATCGGAAGTCCAATATTCACATATGGATCCACAAAAAATTTAACAAATGTAAATACATTCATTCCTACCAAAACGTGTATAAGACCCAATATAGCTGGAAATAGAAATACAATGCCTAATTCTTTATACATAGATTGTATAAGTAATTCTTTACGTACCCCAATTTTCCGAAGCATCTCATACCGCCCTATATCTTTCGTAGCTCCAGAAAGGATCTTAAACATTAAACAACTTGCCATCATAGCTAAAAAAGCAAGGCCTAAAAAGAATCCCATAAAGGAAGTTCCTTTTGAAAAGGCAAGCATAGATTCATAATCACTATAGTTTGTTGGTAAATATACATCTTCCTTAGGCTTATTAATAGCAGCGGCTATTTTTTCGATTTGACGATTATCCATCTCTTTTAACTCTGTTTTATACCTTAAAATATTATCTACTTTAGCAATAAAAAATGTATGCTCATTCCCTTGGATTGCTTCATAACGGTTTTCATCGACGATATAGACAGGTTTACGATCATATACAGAAATATTCGATCTAAAATCACTATCCATACTCTTATCTCAATTCAGTGGTAACGTAGAAATAGATGGATCAACTTCCTCCCCCTTAAACATCCTATAGCTCGAAGATGGAAGTTGTTCAGTAATATGTGTTGTCTCTTTCTTTCCAAACAACAGTGGAGGATTCGCTAATAATTCTTCTTTTAAATAGTAAACAGCCTCATTATTAACTTTGTATTTATATTGTTTTTTATCTACAATTTTCATTTTTTCCATAGCTTTATAATCCTCTGCTTCTGGATCATGAATTGTAATATCATAACCTGACATTCTTTCTGCTGTAAGGATTACGTTTTTCTGTAAAGACATGCCACCAGCCATTGCCCCTACACCTAGTCCAATTAGCATCGTTACCGTGCCTAATATTTTCGCCAAACTACTTACCCTGAACTGCAATTGTGCAAATGTAAATGCATTTAATTTCTTCTCATTTAAATAGCGCGTTTTCTTTAACCTATTAACAATCATAGGTAAGAACGAAATAAATATAAGATATGTCCCGATTGTAATCGTGAATAATGGAAGTATAATGGCTCCAGCGCCCTTTATTCCTACGAAAATTACGAAATAATACCCTACACCTAGTCCTAGCAAACTACATAAAAGTAACAATATTGTGGCTGGTCCTTTCATTCGTATGTGTTCCGTTTGCTCCTCTGTACGAATTAAATCTAGTTCCGTTTTAAGCGCTATACGAATCGCATTCATAATGGATGTAAGTAGAAATAACGCACTAAAGAATATAAATGTTATTTTGAATGCCGGAACATAAAATGCTTGATAACCTTCCGTTGAAATTTCCAATTGTTTCGTTAAAAATTTGCTAACGAAATTGGAAAGAATAGCTCCGAATACACTCCCTAATGCTAGTGAAATCATTCCCATAGACAATGTCTCAAAGAATAAAAGTTGGCTGATTTTACTCTTTTTGGCCCCTAAAACAAGATACATGCCAAGTTCTTTCCGCCGTAGTGAAAGGAGAAAAGAGTTTGCATAAAAAATATAAAAGAATGTAATAAAAGCCACCAAAATCGATCCTATTTGAAATACAAATACGATTGAACCAATAATACTGTTATTCATTGTAAACTCTTTATTTAACGCAAGCGTTTGAAACATATAAAAAATAGAAATTGAGATGACAAGACCTATTAATAAAACGATATAATCCTTAATCATTTTTTTCATACTAGAAATAGAAAGTTTTAATAACACACTCTACACCCACGCTTTTCTACAGTGTGGTGTACTACATTCATCTTTTTACTATACCCTCTTTGTACAACGTTCTCTTCAAATATTAAAGTTTTCATATTGCCTCCTGTCATTTGGCTAGTGCTGCGATCATGCTACTTTCATAGCCACTAACTATCATTTTATCTTTTCCCTACAAACAGCAATATTGATTCCTCTTACATTATCCTTACATTTTTGTAATGTACACTCCTGAAAAAAACATTACAATATGCAAATAAAACATTTTATAATCCGATTCATATACCTTTTGACATCAATATTCTCACGCTCAAATAATATATTTACACATATAAAGTCGAAGGATATTATATAGGTTTTCTAGCCTATTTAAGAGGTTATATAAATAATTAATATTAAAAATGTACAAAAAAAAGCCTGACTGTAATACTTAATAACTTTGCACTTATCATCAGTTTACCTCTTCATTATAATTGTCCGAGATAAAGATAAAATAAAAAAATTATAAATATATAACCATATATCATTAAATTTAGTACCGTTTTACTTTTCCTTATCCCTCTTACTCTTTATTTTACGTTCATTCTCTTCGTTTCTAATTCACCTCTCAAAGGCACTACATAAAACTATTATTTAGGTTCTATTAAAATAACATATTCTAAATGATATAAATTCGCCTTTGGTTTTGCATAAATAGTATAAGTAAGACCATATTGATCTTGTTCTTGCTCTATTACCTCTGCTACTTCAAGACCTGGTGGTATTTTCTGACTCAATTCAGAGGTAATAATGCTATCACCTATTTTTATTTCTTTCACTTTATCTGATGGGATATTATCAATTCGAAGGGCCTGTTTTTTCTTATCATACCCTGTAACAAATCCTAAAATGGATGAATTATTTTGAAGGGTGATTGCTAAACGATTCGTTCGTTCATCATTCGTAATTAATTTCACAACAGATGTATATTGATCTACACTCTCTACCTTTCCGATAAAACCGTCCACTGTAATAACAGCCATATCAACCTTTACACCATGTTGTGCTCCTCTATCAATAGTGACTTCTCCATACCACTCTTCTGCTACACGAGTTACTATTGTAGCTTGAATTAAATTGTATTTTCCTTGTTCCTTTAATTCTTTCGTTTTGTTGATAAGTTTAGTAAGGTTTTCTTTCTCCTCACTTAATATTTGCACTTTACTCTTTAACGATTCTTGATGTTCAATTTTCCCTTTCAATACCTGATTCTCTCTATATACTTTATAGATGTCTTCTATATTATGAACAATATTTTGGACATGCTTATTATTTGTACATACATACACCATCAATAAAGCAAAAAGAATAATTGAAAGAAATAATAATATTTTCTTCTTAGAAACCTGCATAATTATCCTGCTACTCCCTACTATTTTTTATCTACATACTATAGAATACTAGTCCTTTTACACAGAAGAAATGCAGTTTAAATAAAGTTAAGATAAACTTTATCTTCTTTATAAAAAATTTAGAACTTATCATATACTGCTACAATCTTCGAAGCTTGCTCGTTACCTTATCCATGGAATGCCACTTATAATTTCTATAACTAATTATGTTGTATTTGTACTTTCTCTTTTACTTTCTTAGGTATTTCATCTATTTGTACTTCTTCCCATTCCATACCATAACTTCCTTTAGATCTAATCTTTAAATATGCTCCTATTCTTAAATGTTTTGAAGCAGTCATTGCAATCTTTTGCTCTTGACCAGATTCATTATATCCTTTGAATTTATATTCCCATCTAGCAAAACCTTTGTTTTCAGCTCCATATTTACCATCATTATCAACAACAGCATAATAAATATCTTCTTTAATAAATGGATTGAGTTGATCTACAATAGGTCCACCCTTCACTATAAGTAATGTAACTCCAACTATAATCAATACGATAAACGCGCTTATTTTTTTCATGAAACTTTCTATTCTCCTCTTCTCAGATACTTCCACTTAAAGGACTTCCTCTAAATCAATTGTGGCACTATTACTTATTAAAATGTAACCAAATTTCCTAATGCTTTTCTAATTAAATTGGCAATAATATAATAAATTGAATAACCCCATTTTCATGTTTTGCTCGAATTTCTCCTTTGTGCAATTCAACAATGCTTTTTGCAATTGCAAGCCCCAAACCTGAACCTTCTACAGCTCTACTTCTCGATTGATCTTTTTTATAAAAACGCTCAAACAAATTCTCTAATTCTTTTTTTGTAAATTCTTCACTATGATTCGCTATAGAAATTTTGATATGCTGCTCTTCTCTTTGAAGTAAAACCCGAATTTCTGCTTTATCTATACTGTATTTAATTGCATTTATTAAAAGATTTTCAAACACACGTACCATTTTTTCTGAGTCCACCACAGCATATATACGATCTTCCTGAAATTCTTTTACAAAAAAAAGATTATGCTCCTCCGCTTGTGGTACTAGCTCTTCTATTAATTGATCAAGTAGTTCATTTATACACACTTCTTGCGAATCTAACGCCATATTTTCATCTGTTAGTTTTGTATACTCAAACAAATCTTCTATTAACATCTTCAACTGCTCTGATTTTGAAAAGGCAATTTTTATATACTCATCATGCTGTTCTTTATTTTCATATTTCGCATCACCTAGTAAACGTAAATACCCCATAATAGAAGTAAGTGGTGTTCTTAAATCATGTGATACATTTGTAATCAATTCACTTTTTTGCTTCTCTATTTGTTTTTCCTTTTCTATATTAGCCAAGAGCTTTTCTGCCATTTGATTAATATTAGAAGTTAATAAACCTATTTCGTCTTGACCTGCCTGTTTGATTTTATATTGTAAATTACCTTTCGAAAATTCCCTTACTCCTTCTGCCATCGCTTCAATCTGATTCATTTTCCTTTTCGTTATATAAAAGAAAGATAGTATAAAAGTGATAAAACCTAGTAAAGATGGAAATGGACTGCTATCATTCACTATATACTTCACATTTCCTTGTGGTATACCACTTGCAATGATATACATATTTTCGGTATTAACAGTAACCGGATAAAAAGTTGTAAACTCCTTACGCTTTTGTTCAGTTCCATCTTGAATTAAATTTTGCGCCTCTACATATCGTACTTGATCCATTTTAAAATCCATCACATTACGCATCGTCTCATGAAGATTGATTTGTTCTTCCGGCGCTCCCTTTGTTTTATAAACGACTTTTCCATCCTCGTCTATTATTAAAATCTTTAGTTGATTTTGGTCATTCAATTGATCAAGCAGTTCTTGTATATTAATTTCCTTACCTTCCCCGGTCATACTTTCAACAAGCCTTTGTGTCTGTCCATCAATGGCTTCCATACCTGATGCATAATCAATGATAGAAATTTTATTCGCATCCTCAAAAAAAGAAGATGAAGACCATCCTACTAATACACCGAGTAACGTACAAAAAGTAAATGTAGCCATTAGCTGTATCCGTATGCTCTTTTCCAAATAACTCACTATTTTACCTGTCATTTTTTTTAAAACTTGATTCATCCATATTATCGGTTCAAATATCTTTCTCAATCTTGTAGCCAACTCCCCATACCGTTTTAATGTACCGAGGCTTCCTTGGAATCGCCTCTATCTTTTCACGTATTTTCCGAATATGTACCATCACAGTATTATCGGATTGGAAAGCTTGCTCTTTCCATACTCTTTCATAAATTTGTGCTGCATTTAATACCATTCCTTGATTTCGTACAAGCAATTCTAATACCTCAAACTCTCTCGGTGTCAATTTCACCTCTTCATTTGCAATAATGACCTGCCGTGTTACTATATTAACTTTCATATCTCCAATTTCTATTTCATTTTCATCTTGTACACTTGTCCCACTCATTTTCATATATCTCCGAAGTTGTGATTTAATACGAGCAATGAGTTCCAGTGGATTAAATGGTTTAGCTACGTAATCATCTGCCCCAGTTGTTAATCCTAAAATCTTATCCATATCTTGCGTTTTTGCCGACAGCATAATAATAGGCATTTCCGCTATTTCTCTCACTTTCATACACATATGAATACCATCTATCTTCGGCATCATAATATCAAGGACGATTAGATGCACGTCTCTTTTCTTTACTATTTCTAAACCCTCTTCACCATCTCCAGCTTGTAATACTTCATAACCTTCATTCTTTAAATAGATAGTGATAAGCTTTCTAATTTCCTTCTCATCGTCCACGATAAGTATCGTTCCTTTACTCACAAAATCTCCTCCAGCATCATTTACCAAACTATGAATGTTGCTTTATTTCACTCACTACGGCATTCTTCTTATGCATATACATATAAGAAATACTACAAACTACAATAACGATGCCACCAAAATATATACCGTACTCGGTCGCAAGGGTTACTATCACTTCTATATGCTTTCCAAATATTGAGCCTAGTACGAAATAAACTAACGTCCAGACAAAGCCTGTTACATATGAATAAACCGCATACGTTTTAAAAGACATGTTATTCATTCCTACTAAATACGGTACGATATGCCTCACAACAGGTATAAAATAACTTATAACTAATGCATAATGACCATATTTTGCTATCATCTCTTGCGATTTTAAAAGATACTTCGTCTTTTTCTTTTTCATCAATTTATTAAGTATTTTTATGCCAAAAATTTTCCCGAGTATATACCCTAAAGAAAGGCCGGATACAACGCCTAAATACGTTAGTAAAAAGGCGGGAATCAAATCCAATATACCCATCGATGATACTAATCCACCGCTCATTACAATCATTTCATCTGGAATTGGCATACCGATAATACCTAACCATAAACAGAAAAATAACGCCCAATAACCATACTGCTCAATGTATGACATTAATTCATTTAGCTCCATTATGCATATGCTCTCCTTGGCTCTTTTTTACAGCTAAAGACGTAAGCTGGCGGGAAATTGAACCACACTTTTTCTAGTGTAATTTCAGGGAAGAAATGCTGTATAAATCCTTTTTTCACAAGTGAATATTGAAATGTAATAAATTCTCCATTCTCATGTATCGTTTCCATTACACTGTTTAAAATGCGCTTTGAAACCTCTTCTGGTAAAGAAGTGAAAGGCAATCCTGATAAGATGTAATCAATACATTCTATATTCAATTGTTCCCTATACTTCTTTATATTTTCCGCTGAGCCATGTATAACAATCACATTCTGCTCATCTTTAAATTTTCTCTTTAACTCTTTGAAAAATACTTCATTAATTTCAATAAGAAGAAATAATGTCTCCTTCTTCTTTCTCTTCATAATTTCTTTCGTAAAAGCTCCTGTACCAGGCCCTAGCTCTACAATGCATTTCGCTCTATTAAAATCAATTACATCTACCATCTTCTTTGCTAATATTTTTGAACTTGGCGCAATTGCACCAGTATGTTTCGGATGTTTAATAAATTCGTGTAAGAATGTTATGAGTTGCATGTAACCTTCTCCCCATTCGTTCAATAGTTTTTAACTTGTTTCTAAGTATAACTATCGTTTCTTAATAAAAATTGAGGAAGTTTCTTAAGATTTTATGAAGATGAAGGAAATCTTCATCTTTACTATAAACAAACATAAAAAATTGAATTCCAAAGATAAGCGAATCAAACATATACAAATAAGTCAGCTTGTTTATTTACCATGAATGATCATGTTCCTACTCCGATTTTGTATAGCGAAGTTACTATTTTTATGTTAGAATCCTCTAAGATATTTGAAATTAGTATAGAAATCATTTTTGGAGGCTTTATGAATAATCAAAACGATAATAAATCAAATGCATTATTTGCAGCTATACAAATAGTGCTACCACTTTTATTACCTATTCTTGTCCCTACATTTTTAATAGTGGGAATGAAAAAGTGGATGCCCGATGAAGTTAAGTATCCAAGCATAATATCATTGTTCGCATTATGTATGGGATTTTTCATAGTAGGAATTCTCTTCTCTATTGTTTTACGTTTATGTAAATTATCTGAGGAAAAATTAAAGGAATTAGGATTTTTAGGATTTACACTTTCGGCTGTTAGCACATTTCTAAGTTTTTATGTAGGTTACTTTTGGTTGGCAGACCTTAACTTCACATCAGTTGAATTATCACCTCATGCCGTATTAATTTTCGCTATTCTATGTACCTTGCTATTGGAAGGTATTTTTAAAGTAATGGACATGTTTGATAGTTCGGACGAAAATAAAGCTCACGTATAGACAAAAAAGCATTCGACTAACATGTTAGTCGGATGCTTTTTTACTAAGATAAAACAACTCTTTCATTACTTCGCGCTCACAATCTTATAATAAGAGCGAACTGTTAAGAAGTAATATCCGATATAAATAACGCCGTATACTCCGATACTAATTAGAAGCGGAATCATAATTTCAAATGGTAGTATGTTCCCTAAACCTTTTAATGCAAACAAACTGTGTAGAATTCCGATTACTAGTGGAATTGCAAAGATAAAGCTCACTTGTTTTGCAATAGCTTTTTTCATTTCTTGTTTCGTTACACCGACTTTATGAAGGACAACGTAACGCTCACGATCTGCACTTGCTTCTGTTAGCTGTTTGAAGTAAATAATAGAACCTGTTGCTAGTAAGAATACAAGTCCTAAGAACATTCCGATGAACATCATTAGTCCAGTTGCTTCAAGTCCCATATGGAAACCAGTATAGAAGTCTCTAAATGGTGGTGCCATTTCTGATTCACTAGCTGGCATCACTTTTGTTAATTTTTCTGTTAATACTTTACTGTTTCTTTCATCTTTTACATCAATATTTTTTACAACACGTGTTCCAAATGCTTGCTTCGCCTGTTCATACATTTCATCTGAAACGACAACAACTAATTCACCTAAGTTCGTAATTGCATTATTATTTGCACCTTGGATCGTCAATGTCTTCGTTTCATTTCCAATTTGGAATACCGCTTTATTTCCTTTATATTCAGGGCTAAACTCATACCCTTCCATATAAGAACTATCATATATAAATGCTTCGCCAGTAGCTATATTCACTGTTTCCGCATCGATTTTTTTCGCAAGTTTGTTGAATTCAGATTGAGATATAAATTGATATTTCTCTGAGATACTGTAGTTCATATTAAAGATGAAATCGACTTTAGCTCCTTCAAACTTTCCTTTTACAGGAACCATCTCAACTTCAAATTGATCTTTTACAGGGTGATTCTCTTTCTCTTCAGCAAAAATCGCATTTACTTTCTTATCTAGTTCTGCATCTTTCTTCTCATAAGAGTAGCTGTATGGTGCAACTGCTTTTGATTGTGTAAATGTGTTGTAATACATCGTAACTGACGTACCAACCGCCGTTAATGTTACTGCACTTAAAATAGAAATTGTCGCAAGTGACTTTGCATTTCCTTTAATACGATATAGTAACTGTGACGTCGTTATCATATTCATACCGTTATAAAACGATGATTTATTATTTCTTGCACGTTTCAATACGAATACTGTAAAGAACATAAATAGTAAATACGTACCTAATACTGTCGCAAGTAATATATAAAGTGCGACTGCCATAAAGTTTGCATACATAACTGCCTTCATAAACATTAACGCTAAGAAATAACCTGAGCCGATTAAGAAAACTGAAATTAACGCCATAATTACGGATCCTTTTGGCATTGCTTCTCCTTCACGCTCTGCGCGGAAAAGTTCAATTAACTTAAAGCGATAAATTAAACGATACCCTTGAAGTGATGTATATAAAATAATCACAAAGAAAATAATTGCTGTATCAATAATCGCAGCCATCGGTACTTCAAAATGAACGTTTAAATTTAATCCCATCATATTTACTAATAACTCAAGGAATAATTTTGAAAGGACACTACCGATCGCAATCCCGATTACTAATGACATTAATCCCATTAACATATTTTCATAAAAGAGCATTTTACCAATTTGTCTTTTCCGAATACCTAGTAACGAATATAAGCCAACTTCTTTTTTACGTTTACGTGTAAAGAATCCGTTCGAATATATAATAAACACTGCTACGAAAATGATAAGCATCACACTTGAAACTTGAAATGCACCACTAATCTTTTTAGAAGCTTCTGCTGCTTTTTCCATTTGTGAATTATATTGCAGTGCTTTAAATGTAAAGTAAATTACAATACTAAATATCATTGATGCAAAATATACAAAGTAGTCTTTAAAGTTCCGCTGTATGTTGCGGAGGGCAATGCTAGATAAGGTCATCAGCCATACCTCCAGAAATAGAAGACATTACGTCAACGACTTTTTGGAAGAACTGTTTACGCGTTGATTCACCGCGGTGCAATTCTTTATATAGTTCACCATCTTTAATGAAAATAACTCGTTTACAATAACTCGCCGCAAATGCATCATGCGTTACCATTAAAATTGTTGAGTTATCATATTCATTTAATGACTTCATACTTTCAAGTAAATCTGTTGCAGATTTAGAATCAAGCGCTCCAGTTGGCTCGTCTCCGAAAATCATACTTGGATTCGTAACAATTGCACGTGATGCTGCGCAGCGCTGCTTCTGTCCACCTGACACTTGATATGGGAACTGACTTAAAATATGATCAATACCAAATTTCTTTGAGATTTCAAGAACGCGGCGATCAATCTCACTCGCTTTCACCTTTGATAACGCAAGTGGTAAAGCAATATTCTCTTTCACTGTTAACGTATCTAATAAGTTATAATCTTGGAAAATGAAACCTAAATGATCGCGGCGGAATAATGCTAACTTATCATCATTCATCTTCACAATATCTTTTCCATCAATTAAAATTTCACCGTTCGTCGCATTATCAATTGTAGAAAGAACATTTAGTAAAGTCGTCTTACCAGAACCAGAAGGTCCCATAATTCCAACGAATTCACCTTCTTTTACTTGTAAGTTAATACCTTTTAACGCTGCAAATTTATTACCACCCGTGTCATACACTTTTTCGATATTTTTTGCTTCTAACACTGTTTTCATCTCGACATCCCTCATTTCTTCTATTCTCTATTTTCAACTATATACACTCTCTACTCTTGCCACTATCGATGTTTCTTACACAAACATGACAGTTATGTAAGGCACATAAGTAAAGACATCAAAAAGTTAACATAATGAATTAAAGTACTTTGCTACTATAACATTGGGATATCATACCATCCATTCATTCTCCTTACAGGAACATTACAATTTTGTAAGGTAAAAAATGCACCTACAAAGTTGTGCACGAAATGTCGGATGGGGTTATTTCGTTCCTGTTATTCTATGTACAGAGGAGGTCATAATATGGATTCACTTAAAAATATGAATACTGCAATGCACTATATTGAAGGTAACCTTACGAATGAAATTGATTTTAAAGAAGTTGCGAGGCTAGCTCTCTGTTCTGAGTATCACTTTAAAAGAATGTTTTCGTTTTTAGCAGGCATATCACTATCTGATTATATTCGCTGTAGACGTCTTACTCTCGCTGCCTTTGAACTAAAAAACAGCAATGTAAAAGTCATTGATGTCGCTATAAAATATGGCTACAACTCACCAGATTCATTCGCTCGTGCATTTCAAAACTTGCACGGTATAACACCTTCAGAGGCCCGAAATAGTAGCCATTCTTTGAAGGCTTATTCACCAATGACCTTCCAGTTATCCATTCAAGGAGGAAATGAAATGAATTATCGAATTGAAGAAAAAGACCCCTTTCGAATTATAGGTATTACAAAACGAGTACCAATCGTTTTTAACGGTGTAAATGAAGAAATTGCTTCTATGTGGAAAAGTTTAAACCCAGAGTCTATTCAAACATTAAAGTCCCTTTCAAACATTGAACCTACTGGAATTATTAGTGCTTCCACTAATTTTTCTGAAGGAAGAATGGAGGAAAAAGGCGAACTCGATCACTATATTGGAGTAGCCACAACAAAGGATTGTCCAGAGCAATTCGCGCAACTTGAAGTCGCAGCTTCAACATGGGCTATATTTGAAGCTGTCGGTCCATTTCCTGATGCATTACAAAATGTATGGGGACGTATTTATTCTGAATGGTTCCCTTCTTCGAACTATGAACTAGCGGAAGGACCGGAGATATTGTGGAATGAACAGAAAGATATATCTTCTCCAAACTTTAAAAGTGAAATTTGGATACCGGTTTTGAAGAAGTGATAACAAAAGGAAAAGAGCTAAGCATTGTGCCTAGCTCTTTTTACATATTTGCTTACTCGTAAAAGTGTATATATTTCATCAGTTCTTCAATTCCTTTAAATTGGAGTAATAGTTGATTGTTCAAGTTTTCTAAAGCCAACTGAAAGGAACGTTCAATTTTTCCATAGTGTAATGTTTCTAAATCATCTAGCAAGCTTTTCATATTTTCTATATAATACACGGTTTTTCTCAAACTGCTTATAACCAGTATTTTACGCAGTTCAGATATTGGAAACATTCTATAACCGTTTTCTTTATTTCTTTCTGAGTGGACTAACCCTTCATGTTCCCAATGACGGATAGCCGAAGTATTTACGCCTGCTATGTTTGCAGCCTCTCCAATGCTCATGCGTTCATTTAACTCTACATTTTTATATTTAGTAAAATCAGCATTTCGAATCATGTTTAGTATTTCTTCTACTCGTTTTTTCTCCACCTGAATATTGAATTGCTGTTCATTAATTAACCAAAGTGCTTCTTCAAACTTTACGTTTTTAATCATCCTCATAACTTTATAAACAATAGGTATATCATATCCTTTTAATAATGCTCTAATGGTAATAAATGCTTGAAAGTGTATCGATGTATAAAACCGGTGATTACTTTCCGTTCTTGGCACAACAGGAATGAGATTTTGTTCTTCATATCTTCTCAAAGTTGTTGTGCTAACATTTAAGACATTCGCAATTTGTTTAGGACTATATGTCTTCATTTATTAACTCCTTTTTAAAGTAAAACCTTCAAGTGCTACATTAACATATTTCAAATAAAATCCTTATATATACGAGAAAAAAATCATAAATCCGGAAGATTGCATGAATGTTATATGATTTTAGTATAAACAATTTAGGAGTGATAGAAATGGAGAAAATCATAAAACTTACGGACGAATCAGTATTAAAGGTTGGTTTGGTTGGAAATCCAAAATTTAGAACAATCATGCTCCCAGTTGCTAAAGAATCTGTATATGGGCAAGATGCTGAAACTTTAAAGTTGTGGGGAGTAGATCCTGAATTTGGAAAACATTTTATTGATGGACTCATAGATAAGTTTCAGATTTTATATTTTGACTACGAAGGCCATCGTTTGCAACATCCAAATCCAGAGAATCTCACACCTGAAAATATAGTAAAAGACCTATTAACAATTGCTGACGAAATGAATATTAATAAGTTTAGTTATTATGGTTACTCTTGGTTAGCTTTAGCCGGATTACAATTAGCCATTCGAACGGATAGATTAGACAGTATAATCATGGGCGGGTTTCCACCAATAGATGGTCCATATAAAGAAATGATGGTAGTAACAAATAAAACATACGAGCAAGCTGTGAATAATCACAATTCTCCTGTTATTGATCAAGCACATATTAATCCTGAAAAAATTGATTGGGATAACATACAGATAAAGATCGACATGAGTCAAACTAAACAGTTTGTTACAATGTACGAGAATTTGATGGAGTTTGATGATCAAGACATCCAACATAAACTAATCATTCCGAGATTAGCGTTTTCTGGGGAAAAAGACACTATTGTTTACGGTGAAAATTTTGGCAATGTAGTAGTTGATATTATTGGTATACTTCAAAAAAACAAACAAAAGTTAGAACATCTTGGATGGGATATAGAAATCTTAAGAGGAAATGATATGGATCACACTAAAGCTATGCAACCTATAACAGTTCTGTCATTGATAAAGCCTTGGTTAATTAAAAATTTGAATATAACTTATTAAATATAGTAATTTGAATAACCTAAAAACAAAGCTGCTCTTCCCTAAAAGGAAAAGCAGCTTTATTTACATTTTCAACTCTTCTTTATAAATACTATATGACTTTATTGTTGATACGATAATGCATATTAATATGATTCCAATCCCTATAAAAATATTAAATGGATCTGGAAGCAAAGCCCCGGCATATATACAAAGTGAACCTATTACAAATACCCTCGAAGCAAATCTATGTGTTTTCCTCCAAACTACAGGATTTTCTAATGTCCAGTCCATTCGAATGCCTACTAACCCGTTTGGCTTCGTTTGTTGCATGTAATTACCTAGTACAAGAAACAATGTTCCAAGTCCAAAATTAAATGCAATTGAGCCCGATGCAATATAATTAGACGCTGCTAATAGCGCAAATAAGTTACAACCGAATCCTATTAAAAGAATTGCATAATGGACTGCGGAAAGGACTTTAGCATGCTGTTTATACTTATCTTTCGTTACGTCAATATACCCAAGAGCTAGCCATATCAAATACAGCAACATCATGCTACCTATTGAAACAGAACTTGCTTCTACTTTAGAAAAATATCCATCTACTACTCCTGCCGCATTATAATGACGTGGAATTTGTTCTGGTAAATGTGGCCATACAATATACCATCCAATTACAATGCCAATAATTAAACTCCATGGTAATACGTGTCTTTTCATCCTCTCTCCCCCATAATTTTTTATTAAGCCCCTATTTCTTTTTTATAAGCAATATATGAATATCCCATCGTGAGCCCTACTGCACCGATAATAATTCCACCCATTACGAAAGATTTCCACGTTACTGGTGCAAAAACACTTAGAATCATAATAATTCCTAATACAACAAACACCTTTCCGCTAAAGCGATGCGTCTTTCTCCATACTTCTTCGTTACTTAACGTCCACGGTGTTTTTATACCTACAAAATAATTTGGTTTACATTGTGGTAAATAGTTTCCGATGACTATAAATAAAATACCAACTAATAATTCAGGCACGCGATTAATGAATAAATTGTATCCTAATCCACTTGTGATAATATCTATATTTCCTACAAATAGTAGCAGTAGTATCCCGTTATTTATCATCATAAAAGCTTTAGAAAACTTCTCGTAGTTTGCTTTCTTTGGATCAATCTTTGGTAACAGGTTGAGAAAAATATATAAAACAATCATAATTCCAACCATAGAAAGCATTCCATACAATTTAGAAGAATACCCATCTACCTTACCACCGCTCCAATGCGTTGCAATTGTATCCGGCAAATGTGGCCAAGCAAACGCCCAAGCTAAACAAATTATAACGATTAATAAGATTGCAAAAAGATGTTTTTTCATTTCCCCTCTTCCCCCTTATTCGTAAATGTAAACACCCAAGTCAACAAATCTTGAAAGACCGTTGTGTTTAAAGAGTACACAACGAATTGCCCTTTCTTTTCATCTTGAATAAGTTCAGCATTTTTAAGTGCGTTTAAGTGGTGTGAAATACTTGGTTTTGTCATATTGAAATGTTCAGCAATCTCACCAGCGGTTAGATCACCTTCTTTTAATAAGTCTAAAATTTTTCGCCTTGTTGGATCTGCTAATGCTTTGAATGCTTGATTCAATGTCTTTCTTCCTTTCGATAATTAGACATTTAGATATTTATCTAAATATTAAACCGATTACCGTTATTTGTCAATTGTATCCAGCGCCCTTTTTACTTTTCTCACTTTTAACCTATACTGTTTACTAGCTTATCTTTCAACATAATGAAAAGACTTGAAACACATGATACACTATAGCTACAATTGTTTTTCTGAGGAGGAATATACATATGTATAAAATTTTAATCGTTGAAGACGATCCAAATATTTCATCATTACTGCAATCTCACATTCAGAAGTACGGTTATGAGGCTGTGGTAGCGGAGAATTTCGATGATATTATGGAATCGTTTAACGCAGTGAAACCCCATCTTGTTTTACTTGATGTAAACTTACCGAAATTCGATGGTTTCTACTGGTGCCGTCAAATTCGTCATGAATCTACTTGTCCAATTATTTTCATTTCAGCGCGTGCTGGTGAGATGGAACAAATTATGGCAATTGAAAGCGGTGCGGATGATTACATTACAAAACCATTCCACTACGACGTTGTGATGGCGAAAATTAAAGGACAATTACGCCGTATTTACGGTGATTATGCACCAAATATTTCAGAACGTATCGTTGAAGTAGAAGGATTAAAACTATTCCCTGAACGTCCAGAAATTCATTTTGGATCTGAACAAGTTCTTTTAACAAAGAAAGAGGCAATTTTAGCAGAAATGTTATTATCTAAATTTCCTCGTACAGCGAGCCGTGAAGATTTATTAGCTGCGCTTTGGGATGACGAAAGTTTCGTTGAGGAAAATACATTAAACGTAAACATTACACGTCTTCGTAAAAAGTTTAATGAGCTTGGCATTGAGAACTCTATTGAAACAGTACGTGGACTTGGATATCGCTTTAACGCAACTTGGAGTGAATAAGCATGAAGTTATTTTTACGTGATCATTTTGCATTTTTCCTACTGTACGTATTAAACTTCGGTATCATTTTCGTTCTTTATGATGCAGTAGATGGATTTCAAAATAATAAATTTTACTTCGTCGTTTTAAGCCTATACTTATTTATTTGTTTCCTCGCTTACCGTTACGTTCGCAATCGTAGAATGTACCATAGATTAAGTGAGCAACCAGAAAAAATGGAAGATGCATTTATTGAAAGAGCAACTGCTCCGATGCCTCACGGTGTCAATGAACTCGTGCGTACGCAGTACCGCCTCTTCCAAAAAGAACTACAATCGTATGAAGTAAAACAACAAGAACATCAATTATTTATTAACCATTGGGTACATCAAATGAAGACACCTGTTTCTGTTATGCAGCTTATGGTGCTAGAAATGGAAGACGAGCATTTAATTCCAAAGTTTAAAAAAGAATTAGAGCGTCTAAACCAAGGGCTTGATATGGCTTTATACATGGCTAGGTTAAATAACTTCCATGAAGATTTCCATGTTGAGACAATTTCATTAAAAGATACGGTAACAAAAAATATTAACGGA
Source organism: Bacillus sp. FSL K6-1218 (assembly GCF_038006445.1). NCBI lineage: Bacteria > Bacillati > Bacillota > Bacilli > Caryophanales > Bacillaceae > Bacillus > Bacillus sp. FSL K6-1218. The sequence goes on from NZ_JBBOVE010000001.1 coordinate 4,862,195, forward strand.
TTAAAAGAACTATTCATTCGTAATGGTGTCTTCCCTGTTTTAGAAGTCCATTCTGATTTAAAAGTTGCTTCTGATGCGAAATGGCTAAAATTTATCATCTATCAGTTAATGACAAATGCAGTTCGTTACTCTGGTGAACGCGGAAAGAAAGTATTCTTATCTGCTTATCGAAACGGAAAAGATATTATTTTAGAAGTTCGTGATGAAGGTGTTGGTATTCCGCAAGAAGATATTCGAAGAGTATTTGAACCGTTTTACACTGGGAAAAACGGTCGCGCATTCGGAGAATCTACTGGTATGGGCCTTTATATTGTAAGTAAAATTTGTGATTATTTAGGTCACTCTGTCAAACTAGATTCTGAAGTTGGTAAAGGAACGACGATTAAAATCATCTTCCACAACGCTGCAAATAATCAAGCAGAACATACGGAGAAGGTGACCGAAGCATGATCGTAACATATGCAAGCAAAATGTATGAGAACTCACTCTCATACATTTTTTGCAATACAACTACTTCTATATCTTCTAGCCGGAGGTATAATCTATGACATTTTGGCAATTTGCATTTAAAAACGTCACGCGCAACTCAAGAGCTTATTTTGCTTACTTTGTAAGTAGCTCCTTTTCCATTGCTGTGTTCTTTTCGTTTGCTGTTTACTTATTCCATCCGAAATTACAAAACTTTGACATGACTTCTGAAATTTCAGGATTAATGATATTTTCAGAAGTAGTAATTGTATTTTTCTCTTTCTTCTTTTTACTATATTCCATTGGTACTTTTTTAAAAGTTAGAAAAAAACAATTTGGTGTTTTGACCATTTTAGGAATATCGAGAAAACAATTACATCGTCTTGTTTTTATGGAGAATATGTTAATCGGGATTTTATCTATATTTTTCGGCATGCAGTTTGGAGTTGTTTTTTCTCAATTTTTCTTATTAGTAACATCCAAACTTACGCATGTTCCAGGAATATATTTATACGGTCCTACTAACGCGTTTATTTTAACAACCATTGTTTTCCTTAGTCTTTTTATCATTGTATCTGCATTCACACCAATGCTTATTCGTACAAAAAAAGCGGTACACCTTTTAAAAACAAATGGTGGAAAACAAAAAGAAAGAAAACCATCCATACTTGTTTCATTATTTGGTGCGATTTGTTTATTTGGTGGTTATGCGTTAGCTGGAAATCCTAAATATTTCGTATCAGTAAGCCCGCAAATCGGTGTTATATATATGGTTTCAAGTATTTTCGTTATCCCAATGCTTGTTACAATCGGAACATATTTCTTCTTTTCACAAATTAGTTTCTTACTGATTTATATTTTAAAGAAAAGAAGGAAGTTTTATATGAAACGGATTAATATGCTTTGGATTTCGGATTTAGCGAGCCGTATTCGAACGAATATTAATATGCTTTTTATTGTAGCAATGCTATCTACAATTGCTTTCACAATGATTACGTTTCTATATGGATTCGGGAAATTTATTAAGCTAGAAGTTAATAGAACTTCTCCTTTTCCAATTTCTTATTTTTCTTATGATGCGAACCCTTTTGTTACAGAGCATTTAAATTGGCTTGAGCAACAATTACAAAAAGAGCATTTCCCTTATCAAAAAATAAAAGCTGATATATATGAAACACCACTAAAAGAAGATAAAGATATAGCTATTTATAATGACGTATACGCAATTAAGCAAAGTGACTATAACAAACTTGCAGATTCTTTACGAATGAAACAACTATTTATGGATGATAACGAAGCATATGTGCTAACAGGGACATCTTATATCACCATATTCAACGAATTTGAGCAAAGCTACAAAAGAGATTACATTACACTCTCTAGTACAAATACGAAATTACGAGTAAAAGGCTATGAGCATGTAAACGCAATCCCATCTGACTTTTCATATCAAACGATAGTGTTGCCTGATATTATCGTAAATAACTTACCTAACACCGTAAAACATATATCAGCATACAATTACAAAATTCAAAACTGGGAACAGACATATGAAATTGCTGATAATTTTATAGAAAAAGTGCAAAAAGATCGAAATAAATCCCAGTATGAAGGACCTCTTATTCGTTCCTTTGAATCAGCAGGTTCGTTATACAAAATAACATCAGGCAGTGCTGCATTTTTCCTAATTGGGACATTTTTAGGAGTTATTTTCTTCATTGGAGCTGGTAGCGTTCTTTACTTTAGAATGTATACGGATTTGACGAACGAACAAGAGAAATATATAACGATTTCTAAAATCGGTGTAACAGATACAGAGATGAAACGATCTGCAACCATTCAACTTAGTATTTTATTTTTCATTCCGTACATTATGGCATCCATTCATACAATGTTCGCAACAAAAATGCTACAAGATGTAATTGGTTTATCTCTGTTCAAAGAAGTTTCAGCCGTTCTTATTATTTTTGGATTCGTTGAAATCGTATTTTTCTTATTCATTCGTTCACTTTATATGCAAAAATTATCACAGTATACGAATGGTTAACATATTAAAAAAGTTATCACATGAGAAGGTGGGATCTCATCCCTCCTTTTTCATGCTCATCCCAATAGGAGGTTCAGGTGAATGACATTTTGGCAGTTTGCCTTTAAAAACGTGACGCGGAACGCCAGAGCTTATTTTGCCTATTTTGTAAGCAGTGCGTTCTCCATTGCAATCTTTTTCTCATTTGCAGTTTATTTATTCCATCCGAAATTGCATATGACAGACGTGAATTATGCTCTGAACATATTAATGACAATTTCAGAAGTTGTCATTGTGTTCTTTTCATTTTTCTTTTTACTGTATTCAATCGGGACGTTTTTAAAAGTACGAAAAAAACAGTTCGGGATTTTAACAGTACTTGGCATATCTCAAAAACAATTAAAACGACTCATATTTATAGAAAATATGTTAATTGGTGCTCTTTCTATATTTTTTGGTATTCAACTTGGAGTTGTCTTTTCACAGTTCTTTTTATTAGTTACCGCCAAAATTACACACGTACCTGGTTTATATTTATATCCGCCTACAAGTGCTATCGTTTTAACTATCATCATCTTTCTTGGGCTCTTCATTCTCGTATCATCTTTTACACCGATGCTCATTCGTACGAGAAAAGCCGTACGTCTTTTAAAAGAAGGAACAAAACAAAAAGAAAGAAAAGCATCCGTTCTCATCTCTCTATTTGGTGCGACCTGTTTAATATGTGGATATGCGTTAGCCGCAAATCCACTGTATTTTATGTCGCTTGGTGACATAATTGGGCTTTTATATGCCGTCTCTAGTATATTTGTCATCCCATCGCTTATTGCAGCTGGAACATACTTTTTCTTTTCACAAATTAGTTTTTTACTTCTTCGTATTTTAAAAATGCGAAGAACGTTTTATATGAAACGAATTAATATGCTTTGGATTTCTGATCTAGCATCACGTATTCGTACGAATATTAATATGCTCTTTATTGTGGCGATGCTATCGACGCTCGCTTTTACAATGATTACATTCTTATATGGATTCGGGAAATTTACAAAGTTTGATGCGATTAGACAAAACCCTTTCCCGTTTACTTATTTATCGCATACTGAAAATACGTTAGCTGATGAACATTTAAACTGGTTAGAGCAGAAATTTAATGAAGAGCACTTTACTTATACAAAATTTAAAACAGATATATATGAAGTATCTTCAGCTGAAGATAACACGCAGCTCTATTATGCCATTAAACAAAGTGACTATAATGTACTTGCTAAGGCTTTAAATTGGGAAACGCTCACGGTAAATAAGAATGAATCTTATATTCTTATGAAAGACTTAGATGATCAAGTTATTGGAACGCTTCATAATAAAGAACAGAAAAATACACTTACACTTACTCAAAACAATTTACAACTACAAGTGAAAGAATACAAAAGCTATAGCCCATTCCCAAACAGCTTAATATACCAATTACTCATACTATCTGATGAAAATGTAGAAGCCTTATCCACCGTTTCCAAACAAATGAGTGTATATAACTTCAAAGTTACAGATTGGGAAAAAGCACATAATATCGGTTCATCGTTTATCACAAAAATTGACACCGATAATGCAGCAATTCAAGCAGAGCATCCACCTTTCCATGCAAGTGAAGCGAGCGATTCTCTATATAAGACAAAACTAAATGTCGCTTCGTTCTTCTTAATTGGTACTTTCCTAGGAGTTATTTTCTTTATCGGTGCTGGCAGTGTTCTTTACTTCCGGATGTATACAGATTTAACAAGTGAGCAAGAAAAATATATAACGATTACAAAAATAGGCTTAACTGAGACTGAAATGAAACGTTCAGCGACAATTCAGCTTGCGATTCTTTTCTTCGTACCTTACATTATGGCATCAATCCATACGATGTTTGCGACAAAGATGCTACAAGAAATATTACATCTCTCGTTCTTCGCTGAAATTACAGTCGTACTGTTGATTTTTGGAACAGTTGAAATTTTATTTTTCCTTTTAATTCGTTCCTTTTATATGCAAAAATTATCACAACACATTAAGTTTTAGAGAATAGAAAGGTGATTATTATGGAAGAAGTATTACACATAAAAAACGTCTCAAAAGTGTATGAGGGAAAAGTACCTCATACCGCTTTAAAAAATATAAATTTACACGTAGATAAAGGTGAATTTGTTGCTATCATGGGGCCATCTGGTAGCGGTAAATCTACGTTTTTAAACGTTATTTCTACAATTGATTCCCCTACTTCTGGTGATGTCGTGATTAACGGAAAAAAACCGCACACATTTCGTAGAGAGAAGTTAGCCATTTTCCGTCGCCAAGAGTTAGGATTTGTTTTCCAAAATTTTAATCTACTAGATACACTAACAATTGGTGAAAATATCGTACTGCCTTTAACGTTAGATAATGTTCCGTTAAAAGAAATGGACGAAAAGCTTGATAACATTTCAAAAAAGCTTGGAATCGATCATATTTTGGACAAACGTATTTTTGAAGTTTCTGGAGGACAAGCACAGCGTACTGCAGTTGCACGTGCTGTTATCCATCACCCCTCACTTCTACTTGCTGATGAACCAACAGGGAACTTAGATTCAAAAGCGGCAATTGACGTAATGGAGCTATTTACGAAATTAAATAAAGAAGAAGATGCAACGATTTTAATGGTTACGCACGATCCGTTTGCCGCAAGTTATTGTAACCGCGTCATTTTCATTAAAGATGGCGAACTTTACAACGAACTGCACCGCGGGCTATATCGCGAGAAATTTTATCAGGAAATATTAGATGTTCTAGCGTTATTAGGAGGAAGACGTGGATGACATTTTGGCAATTTGCATTTAAAAATGTCTCGCGTAATTCTAAAGCATATTTCGCTTATTTTGTAAGTAGTGCTTTTTCTATCATGGTTTTCTTTTCATTTACTGTATACGCGTATCACCCGCGGTTACAAAGTGTACAAAGTTTCCAAGAACGTGATCCTCTAATGAACTTAGCTAGTACAGCACAGCTTGTGATTGTTATGTTCTCGTTCTTCTTTCTCTTATATTCAATTGGAACATTTTTAAATGTACGGAAGCAACAATTCGGGATACTCACAATTCTCGGTATCTCACAGAGACAATTAAAAAGACTGTTATTTACTGAAAATATGATAATCGGGATATTGTCTATCTTTATCGGCATTCAAGGTGGCCTTGTATTTTCTAACTTTTTCTTATTAGTCACTTCGAAATTAACAAATGCCAAAGGTCTCTATTTATATTGGCCAACAGAAGCGATTATCGTTACAACCGTAACGTTTATCATTTTATTTTTAATCGTTTCTACGTTTACACCAATGTTTATTCGTACTCGAAAAACAGCCCACCTCATTAAAGGGAACAAGAAAATGCCAGCTGAAAAAAGACCATCTATACTCATCTCTTTATTCGCTTTAATTTGTTTAGGGCTATGCTATTATATCGCTGGTTATCCACGAGGCTACGTAACGGAAAAAAATGTGCAAAATGGATCTGTCTTTTTTATTATGTTATCTATTTTACCGCTCGTAGTAGTCGGGACATATTTATTCTTTTCACAAACATTTCTTCTTTTTATCTATATTTTAAAGAAGCGTAGAAAGTTTTATTTGAAACAAATAAATATGTTATGGATTTCGGACTTAGTTGCTCGTACCCGTAGTAATATTAACGTACTCTTTATCGTTTCTATGCTATCTGCACTTGCATTTACAATTATTATTGGGTTATTCGCCGCTAATAACAATACGAAGGCATCAGTACTAGAGCGATATCCCGTCCCCTTCACTTATACATCAGAAGGTGACAATTCCCTTGAACAAAAGCATATTTCTACAATTGAAACGGAGCTTACAACTAGTAATTTTCAGTACAAAAAATATAAGTTTACAGTCTTAAAAGATACAGCTTCAAAAGAAGATATTATGCTTATGAAGATGAGCGATTATAACGCAATCGCCCAACAATTGAAAAGACCGGAAATAACAATCGATTCTACAGAAGTGTATATTATTTCTCGCCACTCACCAGAACTTCTCGATCTCGTATCTAATCCATTTGCAAAGCAAAATACGATTACACTCGGATCTAATAAAAAAGAATTTCATATTAAAGGGTTTATTAATAAGGGAATAGAACCATCCTTTGCATTCCCACATTTAGCTGTCGTACAAGATTATGTATTTGATAATATGATTCCTCATATTGAAACAACCGTAATCTATAACTACTTCGTAGAAAACTGGGAAAATGCAATAGTTCCAACCAGAAATATGTTACGCGTTATTAGTGGTGATGCACGTGAGTTCTACGAAAAGCATACAGAAGAGAAAGCTCAAGTTCCTTTCTTCATACATACGGCTACGGATGAACTCATTTACGGTAAAGGAAATGCAGTTGCTCAATTCTTTATTTGGGCATTTCTTGGTTTTATCTTCTTTATCGGTGCGGCTAGTGTCTTATATTTCCGTATGTATAATGACTTAACAACTGAAAGACAAAAGTATATTACGATTACAAAGCTTGGCTTAACTGAATTAGAAATGTTTCGCTCTGCAACCATTCAATTAGGAATTTTATTTTTTGTTCCTTACATCGTTGCTGGTGTTCACACGTTATTTGCGGTTAAGTTTTTACAAAGCATGTTTTCTTTCTCCTTACTAAAAGAGACATGTATCGTACTCACCTTTTTCGGGATTATCGAGATTATTTTCTTCTTCTTAATCCGTTCTCTGTACATTAATAAATTATCACAGCATATAAAAATATGAATAAAATGGCCTTGTGCGTATTGCACAAGGCCATTTTCAATAGTTTTTAATAATTAGCAGCAATATCCACCATAGCCGCCGCCGTAACCGCCATAACCACCATAGCCACAACCGCCGCCTCCGCCGAAGCAGCTAGCACCGATGATAATTAATAAAATAAACAATACGATTAGAAGCGCAAAACCGCCTCCGCATCCACGTCTACGGTCGCAATCATCATGTCTGTGTTCACACTTTTCGCTCATTACCCTATTCCTCCTTTAGTATCATTCATAACAAGTTCCTCTTGTTCTAAATGAGGGGATTCCATTTATATTATGTTTTCAGGGCGAATAGGAAGCTTGGCTTACCTAAAAACGGGCTTGTTTTAGAAATTGGGCTTAATCAAAAAAAAAGATACCTATTTAGGTATCTTTTAAAGAAACATATTTAACAAAAGGGCAAAACCGAATGCAATAAATGATAACAATGTCTCCAGCACCGTCCACGTTTTAAACGTTTCCTTCACCGTCAAACCTAAATACTCTTTTACAAGCCAGAAACCAGCATCATTTACGTGAGAAAACATTAACGAACCTGCACCGGTTGCAATAACGAGAAGCTCTAAATTCACACCAGACATGTGCTGAATAACTGGTGAAACAATCCCTGCCGCTGTCGTTAATGCTACTGTAGCTGAACCTGTTGCAATTCGAATTAATCCAGCTACCATGAAAGCTAATACAATTGGTGATAACGATATATGTTCTGCCATTTGTGCAATAGCTGTTCCAACGCCGCTTTCAATTAATATTTGTTTAAATCCACCGCCTGCACCAATTATTAAAATAATAGAACCGACAGGCAATAAACTTTCATCTGTTAATTTTTTAATCATCTTTTTATTAATACCTTGTTTGATACCGAGTAAGTAAAATGCTGCGAAACATGAAATAAGTAAGGCGATTACTGGACTTCCTATAAACACAAAAAATTCAGTCAACTTTTTCGGTAATGAAATATATGGTGCAACTACTGATAAAATCATCAATACAACTGGTAATAAAATAATAAAGAATGAAACTTTACGACTTGGCAAATCAGTTGATACTGTCGTAACTCGAACAAGCTCCGGTTCATTTTCAGGTATAACCCTCTTATGTACCCACTTTGCAAATATTGGGCCTGCTATAATAGCCGTTGGTAATGCGATAAGTAATGAATATAAAAGCACCTTTCCTAAGTTCGCGTTATAAATACCAATTGCAGTCATGGCCCCTGGATGCGGAGGTACTAGCCCATGTACGATAGATAATCCCGCAATAACAGGTAAAGCAATTAATAATATGTTTTGCTTCGTTGTTTTTCGAATTGAAATAACAAGTGGTAATAAAATGACAATCCCTACTTCAAAAAAGACGGGAATCCCTATAACAAAACCTGCAAATAACATAGCCCAAGGTAATTTTTTTACGCCGAAAAATCGAATAAAGAAATCTGCAACTTGCATGCCTGCCCCTGAATCAGACATCATTTTCCCTAAGATAGTTCCAAGTGCCAAAATACCAACTAAATGCCCTAGTACACTACCAACACCAGTTTCATAGGCAGTCACTATTTTCGTTAAATTCAGTCCAGACATAATAGCTAAAAATAAACTCGCAACTGTTAAACTAATAAATGCATGCCATTTCCACCATGATACCCCTAAAATAACAATTGCGATTGCAAGTAACGTGACGATTAATAAGTATATATCCATCTCTCATTCCCCTTACTTTTACCCCTTATTTGTGGACAGTAAACACCTTATTGGTGCGGGATTAAAGTTTCACTTTATAAAAAAAGAGAGCGAATACCCTCCTTTTATACGTCATAATTCACTACATAATGCTGCATTTCTGTATTGTAGTAGCCTTCGCTATATTCAATTACTTCGCCAACTTCATCGTAAGAATAGCGCATACGCTTTAATAACGCTGTCCCCTCTTTTTCGCCTAACGCTTCTGCAACAAAACTAGGCGCGAGTCCAACTGCGAATTCATCTCTGAAGTTTTCTAAATGTATACCTCGGTCCTCAACTAAATCGTAAAGCGATTGTAAATCAAAGTCCGATAAATCTGTACTTGCCATGTGTGCTGAGAAATAGTGCGTATAATGAATGTACGGTGCATCATTTAACGTATATAAACGTTCGATACGAAAACTCTCCTTACCGAATAATCGAAATGGTACCGTTCCTTCTTCATTATGAACGATTTCTGCTTTCAGCAATTTCTTCTGTACTTTATATCCTTCTTCCACTAACACTTCTGTAAATTTCTTACCCTTTGACAACTTTGTCGCAGAAGTATTACGGATGACTTTCGTTCCTTTACCACTTTTCTTTTCCAAGTATCCTTCTTGAGCGAGCTCTTTAATGGCATTTCGTACTGTAATCTTACTAACTTTGAACTCTTCCTCTAATTGCGGTTCTGAAGGAATATTCGTATGAATCGCATATACACCATGCAATATTCGATCACGAATAATATTTTTTATTTGTAAATATAATGGTCCTTTTTTTCTCGTTACGTTCACTGTTACACCCACTACCTTTCTACATCACCTACTGATGCCGTCATTGTCCGAAGTATATCTTTCTCTGATGACATTGGCGTATCACCGACGATTGTATGTGCTAGCATTCCAGCTGCTGACGCAAATGAAACAGCTTTCTCTGGTGCGAACTCTTTTATCTCGCCATGAATAATTCCGCTCGTATAAGCATCTCCAGCACCTATTCTATCATATACAGAAAACGTAAGTGTTTTTGCAAAAGTGAACGCACCATCTTTACATATAAACCCGCGAAGCGAATGTGTATTATCACTGTTAATAGAGCGATGAGTACCAGCGATTGTAGCGATATGATACGTTTCAGCTACCTTTGGAATAAGATCAACAAGTTGCGCCTCTCGCTCCGTTTCTTCGGTTTTCATTCCTAAAACAAACATTGCATCTTTTTCGTTCATCATAACGATATCAGCAAGTCCCAGCATTTCTTCATAATGCGGTTTCGCCTGCTCATATCCGTCTTCTCCCCAAAGAGATGGACGATAATTGCAATCAAAAACGACGGTTCCTCCGTTTTCTTTAACTGCTCTCGCTAAAGACTTCATATGATGGCGCACCGTATCATTCATCGCAAGTGTAATACCGCAAAAATGAACGATATCAATTTCCTTAGCAATTTCTTCAAATTGGTACATCTCTTCAGACGCCGTATTGAAGCTACTTTCTAATCGATTCGAATACGTAACGCGGCTTGCACGTGCACCGAATCCATTTTCTAAAAAATACATACCTACATATTTACCGCCTCTTGAAACAAGAGACGTTTGAATCCCTAACTTTTGAATGTAAGATAAAGCTGCATCTCCGACCGAATTTTCCGGTAAAGTTGAAATAAGAAGCCCTTCATGCCCTAAGTGAGAAAGTGCCGCTGCAACGTTCACACCTGTACCTGAAAATGAGTAATTTAACGTGTTAGCTTGCGACAACAATTCATATCCAGGTACTTGCAGGCGCATCATTACTTCGCCGAATGCTGCAATTTTCTTACGCATATTGATCAACTAGCTTCTTCACTACCGCTAATAACTCACGAACATCTTCTGTTTTCGTATTACCAGTTTCTTTATCAATAATAGAAGAGTACACGTGCGGGATAACTTGCTCTACATTTGCCTCTAATGCGATACGTACAATTGTTTCAAAGTTTTCTTTATCAATTCCGCCTGTTGGCTCTAATGCAAAGCCTTCTTCCGCACATGCTTTCGCAACTGCGCGATATTCTTCTTCATGCGCTAATCCTTTCATTGGGAAGTATTTCAATGAATTTCCGCCCATATCACGTACAAGTGCGATTGCTGTTTTAATTGGAACGATTGCTTTTTCTTCTCCAGCTGCACTAATTGGACCAGTAGAAATATTTACGTACCCTACTTTTCCTGTTGGTGATACTAAACTATTAATCCAGCTATCTTTTCCGCCAAGGTTTGCACGTGTCGCTCCAACTGAAGGGAACACTTGGTTAATATGACTACCAGGATAATGCTTCGCAATTTCAGCTACAACTGCCGCTTGACGATTATCTCCTGCTCCTAGTCCGATTGATACAGCGTCATCAATTTCTTTTCCGTATGCTTTCATTGCAGTTACTGCTTCTTCTACTGTTGGATAGTCTTTTGATAACACTCCCACTACTACATAACCTTCTGCCGCTTCAAAAATGTCTTTTGCATTTCGGATATTGTTTGCTAATACATTTAATGCTACACGGCCTTTATAAAAACGTTTTTGAATGTTTGTCATTTTAGTTTCCCCCTACGATTTCTCTCATTTTTTCTTCAATTACATGTATGTCATCACCTTGAAGTGGACGTGGGTCAATGTCAAAGAATCCTTGTCTTACTCCATAATCACGTGTGTAAATTGCGATTTCCCCTTCGCGTAATGCTGTTACAACGTCTTTTGCTGATTTATTTAACTCTTTCTCGTTAATATGAATACGCGCTCTAAAGATTGCTCTTCCTGCTTCATCTTGAACGATCGTTACATTTACACCATTTAATTCTTTTAGCGGCATAAGTACTTGTAATAACTCTTTTTCTTGCTGGCTCTCATCTTCTTTTACTCCGTACTCATCAAGCGCTTGAAGTAAACCGAAAGTCGTTTCTTTCCCAACTTTCATACTTCTTCCAATGCAATGTAATTGCACTTTCAGCCACTCGATATATTTTCGTTTACCGCCAACAATACCAGAAGTAGGTCCTTCAATTGCCTTTGAACCGCTATAAATGGCAAGGTCTGAATACTTTACATACTTTTGAATATCCTCTTCAGCTGCCGCATCGACGATAAGTGGTACGTTATTTCGCTGCGCAACTTCCCATGCTTCTTCAACAGAAATCATATTTTTTTGCACGGCATGATGGGATTTCACATATAGAATCGCTGCTGTATTTTCACCAATCGCATCTTCAATATGCTCTACTTTCCCTTCATTTGCGTAACCCACTTCAACAAGCTTACCGCCGCCTAAATAAATCATCGTTTCAACAGGAGCACCATATTGAACGTTATGACCTTTTAACATAATCACTTCGTTTTTCGCGATGACTTCTTGATGAAGTCTTTCACTTTTACGACGGTTTCCTTCTGTAACGATACCAGCGATAGAAAGTGCAATTCCGCTCGATGCTGAATTTACAACGACCGCTGCCTCTGAATCTAGAATTCTCGCAATATGGTCTCCCGCTTTATCTACTAAATCAGCAATTTCCACATAATTTTGTCCACCATATTTCATCGCATCCATAACTGTATCTGTAGGAGCGGATACACCTAAAATACTCATTCTACCGCTCGCATTAATCACTCTTTTTAATCCGTACTTAGCATTCAATGAATGACCCATTGATTACAACCCCTTTCGTATCAATTCTTCTTTCAGCAATGCGCTGATCCCCTTCTGAATCAATTAACGTAACCTTCTCATCTTTCACCGTAAATAAAGTTAAGTTTGCAATATCGCCTTCTTGAATACGGCCAAGCTCTGGTTTTTTCAGCCACTCTGCCGCATGTTTCGTCACCGCATCAATTACTTCTTCTAGCGGATACCCTAAGTAAAGGAATTTCGAAAGAACGTGAGCCATACTATACACTGGACCGTGTATACGATTCTTCCGGTAAATGTCTGTACTAATTGTATTAAAGGCAATACCGTGACGCTTCGCCGCTTCTGCTACTTTAAAAGAAAAACTAGCATTACCGTGACCAACATCTAAATGAACACCGCGCTTCACTGCATCTAATAACACAGATAGCGGTTTGCCTTCTTCATCAAATAAATTATTTTCTTTCCCGTTTAAATAATGTGTAATGACATCATCTTTTTCTAAAAGAGGTACAACTTCCTCTATGCGAGGAGGTGCTGAACCGATATGTACCATAATTGGTAATGATGTTTTATGGGATAAAGAGCGTGCAACATGAAGCGGTTCAATTCCACTATCACAAACGACACTTTTACTCATTCTCGCCTTTAACCCAACGATTACATCTTTATACTTTTCTACTGCTTCTATTACTTTCTCTTTATCTATCCATTCCATTTTGGATAATTCATCAATTCGTTTCAAACCGATGCGAGAAATATTTAAAAAGGCAAATAAATTCGTTTTTGCCTGCTCTCTACTTTGTACTAAATCTGCAATGCGATCAGCACCGCAACTACCCGCATCAACAATCGTCGTTACCCCTTGCTTAACGCCAATTTCATCCACCTCATCGCCATACGGATCAAATTCTGGAAAAGCGTGAACGTGCAAATCAATCCAGCCACTCGATACGTAAGTACCAGAGTAATCAAGAACCTTTCCACCTTCGCCAGCACCAGCTTTCGTCACTTGTGCGATTTTATTATTTTCAATTACAATGTCAATCTCTTCCCCGTTCACACGTTTTACATTACGTAGTACGAATCGTTCTGTCATTGTATTTCCACCCTTTTCTATAAGAAGCCATAAGAATACGCTTACATTAAAGTTTCATTTTTATATCTCTTTCACACGTTTAGCGTAACACAAAAAAAGGGTGAAGTAAATATAACGTTATAATGTTTAAAAGTAAATAAAAAGATGCTCCTCCAAAATGTTGATAGTATAGGAAATTATATCAACGATTCGACAAGGAATATCGATTTACCGACAAAAAACGTCAATTTCTTTCTTATATAAGAAAAGGCTGTCCCAAATGGCACAGCCTTTTTCTCTATTCCTGAACCGTCACAATAACCCCATCCATATTGTTCCCGGAAATTTCATACTGCTTATTTGCTGGAACATTCACTTTCATATTCCCAGAAACTTTATAATAAGAAACAGTATATTTCTTACCTTCTACTTCAGTTGAAATCTCTTTTTCCTCTTTTAAAAACTCTAAATATTCCTCTAGTGTGAAATTCTTTTTTTGCATAATCGCACTATGAGGTAATCCGACATAACGTATATGCCACGGCTCATATTGAATGCCTGTAATATGACTTTTATTTTTCGGATAACGTAATACAAAGCCATGCTTCCATACGTTCTCTTCAATCCATTTTCCTTCAGGCGCTTTCTCCATTTTCTTTTGAGTAGACCCAATGTCCAGTGATAATCCTAAATTATGTTCACTGTATCCTGCTGGAAGTGCATAATCAGATCCCATTTTTTCATATAGCTGTTTTTGCTCTTGGAAATCTCTATAGCCACTACTAATCAAAAAATGGTTAACACTTTCTTTGCCAGCCGCATCGACAACGTTCAAAAACTTTTTCATAACATCCTTTGATGAACGAAGATTTCTATCAAATATTACATAGCCTCTCACTAATTCACTATTATGATTTACATTTATAATATCAGACCTAATACTATCTTTTTTTACTGGATAATCCCTGTTAACTAATAATAAATCGCCCTTATAAATTTGTTCCTTCGTAATCTCTTTCCCCTCGGTGTTTGCCGCCTTTACTAGCTCATCTTTTCCGACAATTTTAACATCGATTCCCTTTTGAAATAACGGTGATATATAAACGCCTACACATACTGTGCATGCTATAAAAAAAGAAATAAATACCCACTTTTTCATTTCTAGTTCCTCCTTAACGTAACTTACGTATAGAATAGAAAAAACTATTAAAATAAAAAGTGGGGTAAAGTTTAAATTTTTATTAAATTGTTACATTCTCGTCTTTTGGCAATCGTACTTCAAATATCGTTCTAACTACATTGCTCTCAGCAGAAATCGTACCGTTATGTTGCTCGACAATATTTTTCGCAATAAATAGTCCAAGGCCTGTCCCGCCACGGTTCTCAGTTCTTGCTTTATCACCTGTATAGAACATATCAAAAAGATACGGTAAATCTTCTTCCGGGATGCTATCTCCGTAATTCATAATTTGTACGACAACTTCTCCATTATCAACATACCCATTCATATCAACAAATTGTCCATCATACCCGTAACGAACGGCATTTGTTAACAAGTTTTCAAATACTCTAGCTAACAATTTTCCATCACCGTGCATCGGTAAATGAGGAGCCACGTTCAATCTAGCTTCTAAATGATGTTTTTCTAATAACGGATACAATTCCTCCTCTAACTGTATAAGCAACTCACTTATATCAATCGGCTTTTTATCCAGCTTTAGCATGCCATAATTCATACGTGTAATTTCAAATAGCTCATCAATTAAACTTTCCAGTCTTTGCGATTTTGTATATGCAATTGTGGAGAAATGTTTAATTTGTTCTTTTGTTAAATTTTCATCTTTAAGAATTAAATCTAAATATCCTAACACGGATGTTAATGGTGTTCTTAAATCATGAGCTAAATTCACAACAAGCTGATCTTTACTACTTTCTGCAAAGTCTCCTCTTTCCACAGCTTCTTTTAACTTTTCACTCGCAACATTTATTTCGCGCGCGATATTTCCAAACTCATCATTTGATGAAACTTGAACTTTATTCGTAAAATTACCGTTCGCAAGATGATGAATCCCATTAGAAATTTCATCAAAGTATTTTAAATACGGTTTTGTCAAAAAGAAGAAAAAGATAACAGATAACGGAATAAAGAAAATTAAAAAGAAGTTAATGTCTCCAAATTCCCTTACCATTGACCTAAATTGCGCTAAAGGCTCTTCGTAGCGAACCATTGTTTTATAATACAGCTGCAATCCTTTATAAATTATATAAGTTACAGTTGCTGCAAGCACCATACTTAACGCAAATAAGGCAATCATTTTAAATCGAAAACTTTTCATCATATTAGCCATTGAAAGTATAACCTACTCCCCATACTGTTTTTATTAATTTATCCTTTCTTTTATCTTCTCCAAGTTTCTTCCGCAAAGTACGAATATGTACCATTACTGTATTTCCACCTTCATAATAATCGTCTGCCCATACGTGCTGAAAAATATTTTCCACATTGTACACTTTCTTCGGATGACTCGCTAATAAATATAAAATATCGAACTCTTTCGGCGTTAATTCAATTTGCTCACCATACACATCAACCGTCCTGCGCTCGGGATTAATTACGACTCCGCCTATTTCTAAAGCAGATTTGCTCTCCGCTACTTTCGGTTGATTTAACGTAAAAAACCTACGCAGTTGTGCATTTACACGTGCAACTAATTCTATTGGTGTGAAAGGCTTCGTCATATAATCATCCGCACCTAGTACAAGACCTGTCACCTTATCAAAGTCCGAAGTTTTCGCGCTTAAAAAAATAATCGGCATATGATGTTTCGCGCGAATTTGACGCGTCACCTCATAACCATCCATTTTCGGCATCATAATATCTAAAACTACCAAGTCGATTGGCTGCGTTTCAATAATATGAACCGCCTCTTCCCCATCCGCTGCTTTCACAACATGGTACCCTTCTTTTTCTAAATGTATCTCAATTAAGTCAGCAATTTCCGCCTCATCATCAGCTATTAAAATTGAAATGCGCTTCATTTTACTCCCCCTTTTTCATTCCATTTTTATACGCTAGATTGTAAACTAGTCTATCCAATTTGTACAATACGAAAAGGCTACTCGTTAAAGTAACCTTGGTAAATAAAATTATATCAGCGATTTTTCAATTATATCGACCGTAACTCAAATTATATCAGCGATTATTGAAATATATCGACTTACCGACAATTAACGACAAAATCCTCTCGCTATTTGCGGGCAGCCTAAGGAAGCTCTCCTTTACCGTTCAAAAACAATTCGCTGCTTCGTGATTTCCGTCAGCCTTCCACGATCTACTTCATACTCAGCTTCAACACTTTGCGGCACCATTACTTTCCCACCCCCAAGCATCACTTCCGGTGAAATAATATCCCTCTCCCAATGTCTACTAGAAGCAGATATATCGCCTGGAATCGTAAAGTTAGGCAATGAGGCAAGAGCGACATTTTGCGCTCGTGAAATCCCCATCTCTACCATACCGCCGCACCAAACAGGGATATTATGCTCCATGCAATAATTATGGATTTGAATAGATTCTGTTAATCCGCCCACTCGCCCTGGTTTAATGTTCACAATTTGGCAGCTGCCAAGCGTGATCGCAACGCGCACGTCTTCAAAACTATGAATACTTTCATCTAAACAAATCGGCGTTTCAATTTTCTTTTGCAACTGTGCATGATCAAGAAAATCGTAATCCGCTAACGGTTGTTCAATCATCATTAATTGGAATTCATCTAGTCGTTTCAGCCTCTCCGTATCCGCTAATGTATACGCTGAATTCGCATCTGCCATTAGCGGGATATGCGGAAACTCTTTACGAATCTCTTTCAATAATTCGTAATCATGCTCTGGCTTTATTTTCACTTTAAAACGCTCGTATCCTTCTTCCGCGTACTTCTCTATTTGTTTTAACATAACCGGAATTGTATTGATCCCTATTACAACGCCGACTTCAATTTCAGTGCTAGTTCCGCCAAGAACTGTCGCTAGCGATTTCTTTTGACGCTTCGCATATAAACCCCAAACAGCCCCTTCTATTCCAGCCTTCGCCATCCGGTTTCTTTTGATATGTTGAAACAAACTCGGCACCTCATTCGGATGAGAAATTTCAGCCTTTAATAAATCAGGTAACAAAAAGTCTTGCAGTACATGTAGTGCTGTCTTCACCGTTTCTTCCGTATACCACGGTTCAGAAAATGCAACGACTTCCCCAAATCCAATGTACCCGTCTGTATCCTCTAATTCAATAACAATACTCTCACGCTTTTCGTAAGTCCCGTAGCTCGCAGCAAACGGGATTACGAGTGGCATTTCCGTTATATACAGTTTCGCTTTTTTTATTTCCACTACATCTCCTCCACTAATTGTCTTAACTCTCGTCTTAACAATTTTTTCGAAGCGTTACGTGGTAATTCCTCTAAGAAACATGCTTTCCTCGGCACTTTATATTTCGCTAATTTCTCCTCGCAAAAATGAAGAATTTCTTCTTCTGTTACCGCCCCGCTTTTCACAACAAAAGCAGCTGGTACTTGTCCCCATTTATCATCAGACATACCAACAACACCGGCTTCCGCTATTGCCGGATGAGAGAGTAACACTTCTTCAATTTGAGCTGGGTATATATTCTCTCCGCCAGAAATAATTAAATCGCTGCGGCGGTCTAATACGTATAAAAATCCTTCTTCATCTAGATAACCGAGGTCACCCGTATGAAGCCATCCGTTTTGAATTGTCTCACGCGTCGCATCTTCACGGTTAAAATAACCGCCTGTTACGTTCGGTCCTTTTACTACAATTTCGCCTTCCGCATGTGGCGGCACTACTACGCCGTCTTTTTCAATACGAAGTTGGCACTGGAATAATGGTTTTCCAGCCGAGCCAACTTTCGTTAACATGTAATCTGCTGATAACGTACAAATTTGAGAAGACGTTTCTGTCATACCATACGTTTGATACACAGGGATTCCTTTTTCCACACACGTTTCTAATAGCGGTTTCGGCGCGGGTCCTCCGCCAAGTAACATGCATCGTAAAGAAGCTGGATATGTCCCTTCTCCAAGTCTCTCTAATAAATCTGTTAACATTTTTGATACGACAGAAATAATCGTAACGTCCCTCGTTTGAAGTGCGTTGTGAATAAAATCAGCATCATATTTCGGAACGAGTAAAATGCGCATACCGTACATAATATTTTTCATTAAAAGAGATAGCCCACCAACATGGAACATCGGCATACAAGCTAACCAACAATCATCATCACGAAGACCTAAATTAAGCGAAGAACCAACCGCGCTTGCCCAATGATTTCCGTACGTTAAAATAACGCCTTTCGGTTTTCCTGTCGTCCCAGACGTATAAATAATTGTCATCGCTTCTTCTAAAGAAAATTCTTCTTGTATAGAGGCTTCTACCTTCAGTCCATGCATCACTTCAGCAAATGAATATACAGGAACATCATTAGCATCAAACTGTTGATCCGTCACTAAACAAACAACTTCAGCATCATCCATTTGCCAAAGTAGCTCTTCTCTTGAAAGACGTGTATTTAGAAGTACAGCTACTGCACCTACGTAAGATAGGGCGTGAATAACTGTAATCATCTCCATACCATTTTTCATCAGAACAGCCACCTTTTGCCCTCGCTTCACTCCAACATGCGTGAGGTGCTCACAAACAGATACTACTTTTTCATGTAGCTGCACGAAAGTAACTTTCTCTTCCTCTATTTCAATTGCAGTGCGATCTGGTGTTAAAAATGCACGCTGTATTAACCAATTAGGCATCGTCTCCATTACTCATTCTCCTTTCATGAAAGAAAGAGACCTGATATGACATCAAGTCTCTTAGTTGTTTTGTTTCCGGTTGATCTCATCTAGCTACAGCGGCTAGAACAGTCGGTCGTTTCACGCCTTCCTACGAGGCAAAAAGCGCCTCTACGTCAGGAGTTCCAACGCCCTTTTGTTCTAAGCAAGCCGCTTTCGCTTTTGGTTTCATCAAGGGAAACGAGGGAATTGACCGAAGTCCGGACTGCGTTTTTCTTTGAACGCGTCGCGACCTTCTTTTGCTTCGTCAGTTGTGTAGTACAATAACGTTGCATCTCCAGCTAGTTGTTGAATACCAGCTAGACCGTCTGTGTCTGCGTTGAATGCAGCTTTTAGGAAACGAAGTGCCATTGGGCTGTTTGCTAAGATTTCTTGTGCCCATTGTACTGTTTCTGCTTCAAGCTCTTCTAATGGTACTACTGTGTTTACTAAGCCCATATCAAGCGCTTCCCCAGCACTATATTGACGGCATAGGTACCAAATTTCACGAGCTTTCTTGTGGCCTACCATACGAGCTAAGTAACCAGCTCCGTATCCACCGTCAAAGCTTCCTACTTTAGGACCTGTTTGTCCGAATACAGCGTTGTCTGCAGCGATTGTTAAGTCACATACGATATGAAGTACATGTCCACCACCGATTGCATAACCTGCTACCATTGCGATAACTGGTTTAGGAATTGCGCGAATTAGACGTTGTAAGTCTAATACGTTTAGACGTGGGATTTGGTCGTCACCTACATATCCACCATGACCGCGAACTTTTTGGTCGCCGCCAGAACAGAATGCACGTCCACCTTCACCTGTTAAAATGATAACGCCAACATTTGCATCATCACGAGCATGTGCAAAAGCGTTGATTAACTCCATTACCGTTTTTGGACGGAATGCGTTATGTACTTCAGGACGGTTAATCGAAATTTTTGCGATACCATTGTATGTTGAATAAATAATATCTTCGTAATTGCCTTCTTTTACCCATTCAATAGCCATTACAACTACCTCCTTGTGTATGTCTGATCTCATCTATAAGTGTGACTTCCTTCTTGCTGAAAAAAGCATCACTGCATAGTTTTTAGAAATCCCTTTACTATTGTATCAAACTTTTCCGGTTGTTCCACATGAATTGCATGGCCAGCACCATCAATTTTGACAAATTTCGCGTTCGAGACGCTTTTTTCAATGTTTTTTAATATGCGAAAGAACTTTTCATCATATTCTCCGTTCATTAAAAGAACAGGTATTTTCAAGTTATGTAGCTCTTTCCACCATGAAGGCTGAGCCCCTGTTCCCATGCCGCGCAAGCTATTTGCAAGTCCTTTTGGATTGTTAGCAAGTCGCTCTTTTCGCACTGCTTCTTGTACGTTTTCTGCTAAACGTTTTTGCGTTTCAAAAAGCGGAATATTTTCCCACATGGATACAAAACTTTCTATGCCTTCTCGCTCAATTTTATCGGCAAGTCGATCATCTTTTTCACGACGTTCTTTTCTATCCGCTTCATTTTCGAGCCCAGCTGTACAATTTTCTAATAAAAGAGAATGTACATACTCTGGATATAAACAAGCCAACGTAATCGCTAGTCTACCACCCATTGAATAGCCGAGTATGTGCGCTTTTTCAATATGAAGATAGTCTAGTAGCTCTTTCATTTGCACTGCCGCATTTCGAATATCATAA
Organism: Bacillus sp. FSL K6-1218; assembly: GCF_038006445.1. Classification (NCBI taxonomy): domain Bacteria; kingdom Bacillati; phylum Bacillota; class Bacilli; order Caryophanales; family Bacillaceae; genus Bacillus; species Bacillus sp. FSL K6-1218. The sequence goes on from NZ_JBBOVE010000001.1 coordinate 4,883,522, forward strand.
TGCGTCACATCTTCGGGACTTTCTGTTTTTCCATGCCCAACAAGATCTACTACAATAACTTGAAACTGCTCGCTCCATGAAGGAATAAAAGAACGCCACGTTTCCATACTTCCCGTAAAACCATGAAGAAGTAGAAGTGGTTCCCCGCTTCCGACTACTTCATATTCATACGATACACCTTGCAGCGTTACGTTCATTTTGATTCACCTTGTAAAGATGTAGTAATCACGTCCATCGTTTTTGCCCATAATGTCCGGTGCAATATTAAGTTTTCATCACGGTTCGTACAAATTTCCACAACGTGTAAACCTTCTGTAGTCGTTCCTTTTTGTACCTCTTCTCGGAAGCTTTCCCAACCATTTACACGGCTAAATGAACCACCGTACATTTTAACAACGTGTTCATAATCAAGACCAATTGGTGTTCCAAATAATGATTCGAAATGTTCCTTTTTCTCATACTGTGGTAAGAATGAGAAAATACCCCCGCCATCATTATTTACAACGACAATTGTTATATTTAATTCATGTAATTTCGCTGCTAACAGCCCATTTAAATCGTGATAAAATGATAAATCACCAATAATTAATACGAGCGGATCGCAAATAATGCTCGCTCCTAAAGCTGTCGAAATGATTCCGTCAATCCCATTTACACCGCGGTTTGCCATCACTTGAATATTTTTATCCGATGTGAAGAAGAATGAATCCGTATCACGAATTGGCATACTATTACTTGCAAATAACGTTGCTCCTTCTGGTAATACGCGGACAATATCCGTAATGACTTTCCCTTCAAATGCAGTATCATATGTCTCCATTTCACGAAGCGTTTCCTTCGTTTTTTCGTTTATATGTTTCCACATTCCGAACCAATCATTCTTTTTCATAACTGGCATTTTTTCTATTAGTGTACTGCAAAATACAATATCACTTGCTTGGACAACTTCTGTCGCAACGAGAGCTGGATCTCTCCATTGTCCAGATTCATCAACAACGATATGAACTGCTTTCGTTTGTTTTTTTATGAACTGTGTTAATGATTTGGAAACAGGCATACCACCAAAGCGAATTAAAACGTCCGGTTTCCACGTTTCTTTTAACTGTTCATTTCGTAGAAATGTGTCATAACAGTCGATTACCATCGTTTTATCGTGATGTCCGCTACGAATATTAGAAAGCGGATCTGCCAATATTGGATATCCAGTTTTTTCAGCTAATTCTGCCGCAAATGCTGCGAGTTCTGAATGACTATCGTCTCCACAAATAATAAGCCCCTTCTCCATATGCGAAAGGCGCCCTACAAGCGAATCTACATATTCACTCGGCATCGTCACGTTCCCTTGCTGAACTACTCCTGTATATTCCCCGCGTCCTTTATCCCATAAATCTTCTAATGAGAAATCCGGGATAAGCGGTTCGCGTACTGGAAAATTAAGATGAACAGGTCCTTGCGGCGCTAAACAAGCACTCGCTATCATACGCTGCGTTGTCATGCGAGCGTAATGATACATCGCTTCACTCGCTTCTGGAAGAGCCATCTCTGTAAATTGCTTCACAAATGTACCGTATAAATTGAATTGATTCATCGCTTGTGGTGCACCGACATCTCTTAATTCATGCGGTCTATCTGCCGTTAAGACGATAAGCGGCACTCTTGAATGAAAAGCTTCACATACAGCTGGATAGTAATTAGCTGCTGCCGTTCCTGATGTACACAATAATGCAACAGGACGTTTTTTCGCTTTTGCGATACCGAGCGCAAAAAATCCTGCAGATCTTTCATCTACATGTAAATATGTGTTCATTCCTTCATGTTGTTCCATTAGTAGAGCAATCGGCGTTGACCGTGAGCCTGGACTAATGACAACATCACATACATTTAGACGCGTCAGTTCATCCACGAACGCGCCTAAATAATATGATAATGCTTCTATATGATTGTTCATTTCATTAATTCCTCCAAAGCACCAAGCATCGGTCTAAACTTCAAACTTGTTTCTTCATATTCAAGTTGCGGTACAGAATCAATTACAATCCCGCAACCGGCAAATAAGGATGCTTTCTCGCCATTTAATAACCCGCAGCGGAGTGCAACCGCAAACTCACCATTTCCTTCATCATCTATCCAGCCAATCGGTGCGCCATATAATCCTCTGTCTAACAATTCAACATCACGAATCAGTTTCATCGCTTCCAAACGAGGTGTCCCGCCAAGAGCTGGTGTTGGATGTAATTCTTCTACCATTGTTAAAAGACTCGCATCGCCTTTTGCCTCTACAGGCGTATATAAATGAATTAAGTTTTTCGTTGTTAATAAGCCCGGCCTTTCCGGAATATTAACGGATTCGCAGTGCTCATTTAATACCGACCTAATCATGTTCACAACATAACCGTGTTCAGCTAAATTCTTTTCATCATGAAGAAGCGCATTACTATTTCGCTTACTTTCTTCTATAGATTGACCATGGCCAGTTGAACCAGCAAGACACATCGAAGTAAACTTCTCATCTTCTTTGCGAATTAACCTCTCTGGCGTCGCTCCTAAGAAACATGCTCCTTTATAATCAAAAGAAAATACGTAACAATCCGGTTGCCCAATACGAAGTGCTTCTAAGACAAGAGCAGAATCAATATGATGATCCATCTCTACTTTTAACTCCCTCGCTAATACAACCTTCTGCACGTTCCCCAGCTTCATTTCATCTTGTACTTTCTCAATGGCCTCCATCCAGCCTTTCGGATCCACTTCTACTTTAGAAGTAACTGTTAATTTCGATCCTTCTAATGCACATTTACTCTCCCCAAAAATTTTCTCTTCTAAAGAAACAATTTCGTTATAAAGAGTTTCTGCACAATCTGTTGCTGAAACGAATGTATTCATTGTTAACCATGCTTTTTCATTTTTTACAGTTAATAAAAATGCTGGTAGTGAAAATGTCGTATCATCAAATTCTTTCCATAAGTCCGTTTTCTCTTTTTCTTGGTCAAATGAAAATCCACCAAATAAAAGAGGACCTGTTCCAAATTCGTATTTTTCTCTTTGTACAAATGCTTTCTCTTTTACTTTATCCCACTCGTCACGAGCAGTTTGAAAGCGTTTGTGAGAAGCAGTTGCTATAGTGAAAACAGAGCCAATTCCAGAAAATATTACATGCTGAACTGGGTCTGCAAAATAACATCTATTTTCGAATGCAATCCTTTTTCCTGCTGCATAAAACAGAAGCGGATCCATCCAGTCTATTTGTTTTACGAAGCTAACCAATATTTTTTCATCAGTTGCACGCTTAATGGCTGCACTAAGAGCTTCTTGCAAGCCTATTTGTTTCGTTTGAATCACAATTGTCTCCCCCCTATGGGCGAAAAATAGTCATAATTACGCTTGATTTTAAGATACACCTCAAACGAAAGGCCTGTCAACGTTTAGCATTTCTGAGAAATTCACCTTCTCTTCCTAGAAAATAAACGTTGACACTAAATGATGCTTTTTCTACACTTAGTTGTGTACAATATGTGACCAAAGGAGGATTCAACATGGAAATGAACGTCGAAACGAATTCCTCTCCTACGGCGCCAAAGCCAAGTAAGCAAACAGGCTGGCGCATTTGGTGGAGTTTACTACGTCCTCATACATTAACAGCAGCTTTCGTTCCTGTTTTCATCGGAACAGCCTATGCGATGCAAGTCGGAGGTATAAATCAAATACATCTTCCTCTTTTCCTTATGATGCTTCTTGCTTGTCTTCTCATTCAAGCAGCAACAAACATGTTTAATGAATACTTTGATTATAAAAGAGGACTCGATCACGAAGGTTCAGTTGGTATCGGCGGCGCTATCGTTCGCGATGGCATTCAACCAAAAACGGTGCTTAACTTAGCATTTGGATTTTTCGGGATCGCAATACTATTAGGTGTTTATATTTGTATGAATTCTAGCTGGTGGCTCGCTGCAATCGGTCTTGTTTGTATGGCCGTTGCTTATCTTTATACAGGTGGGCCACTTCCAATTGCATATACACCATTTGGAGAGTTGACAGCCGGATTATTTATGGGTGTCATTATTATTGGGATTTCATTCTTTATTCAAACTGGCACTGTAACATCAGAAGTCATTTTACTATCTATTCCAAGCTCCATTTTAATTGGTGCCATTTTACTAGCTAATAATATTCGTGACTTGGATGGCGATAAAGAAAACGGTCGTAAAACGTTAGCAATTCTCGTGGGACGTGAAAGAGCTGTTGGTGTACTTGCTTCGATGTTCATCGTTTCCTACATTTGGACAATTGCTTTAATTATCGTGGGCATCGTATCACCATGGATGCTTATCGTATTTTTAAGTGCACCGAAAGCATTTAAAGCGACGAAAGGCTTTATCGGCAAAAGCATTCCAATGGAAATGGTACCTGCGATGATTGCAACAGCAAAAACAAATACAATCTTCGGTTTCCTAATGGGAATCGGATTATTACTTGGATATTTTCTATAAAAGGAGCTGCTTATGCGGCTCCTTTTTCATATCTGAAATTCATCTCATAATTCCTACTCTCAACGCTCATACTATGTAAAGAAACTGAATTGTAGGAAGGTGGACGACTATGTTAACTCCACAACAAATAGGCCAATTTAAATCCATTTTAGAAAAACAAAAACAAGAACTAGAGCAAACGATACAAACTCATGAAAATACAGATCGTGCTTCTGAACGCGATTCAGTAGGAGAACTGTCTAGCTATGACAACCATCCAGGTGATATGGCTACAGAATTATACGAACGAGAAAAAGATTTCGGACTCATCGAATTTTGGCATAAACAACTAGATGATACAAAACATGCTCTGCAAAAAATTGAAGCTGGTACGTACGGCATTTGTGAAGTATCTGGTGAAGAAATTCCGTTTGAAAGATTAGAGGCAATGCCAACCGCTACAACGTGTATTCAGCACACTACAAATAAATTAAATATGAACACGCGACCAGTTGAAGAAGAGGTGTTGGCTCCTTCTTTTCACAAGCACGACGAAGATCATTCTGTAGAATACGATGCTGAAGATGCATGGCAAGATGTCGCAAATTACGGGACATCAGAAACACCGTCCGATTTAGAAAGACAGGATTCCAAAAACTATAATGGCATGTACGTAAATAGCGAGGAAAATGTTGGGTATGTAGAGGATTTTGAAAATTTTATAGGAACAGACATGTATGGCAAAAATCCGCAAGTTTTCGCCACAGAAGAACATGAAGAGTATGAACAAATGCTTGATGACTTTGAAGAGCGCACTTTCAAAGGCGAGTTATCTTCAAATGAATCTAGTTCCAAAGAATAAAAAAAAGCATTCCGAAAATCGGAATGCTTTTTATCGCTAGCTAATTAGTTTTTTGTAACGTTAGCTGCTTGTGGTCCGCGGTTTCCTTCAACGATTTCGAAAGAAACTTCTTGACCTTCTTCTAAAGTTTTGAAGCCGTCGCCTTGGATAGCTGAGAAATGTACGAATACGTCTTCTCCGCCTTCAACTTCGATGAAGCCAAAACCTTTTTCGCCGTTAAACCATTTAACTTTACCTGTTTGCATGTCATGTACCTCCTAAATAAAAATGAAACTATGAATCCACATGAAAAGGTGGATATAAAGGACATGAATGTATAACAAGCTTACAGCCTTTAATACAACGTGCTTTATTTCCGTACCACATTATGTAGCTCAATAGTGCTTTCACTATATCATGCTATATCGAAAACGTCAAATGAGAACACTTTCATTCCATCATTTTTTATAATCCTAGTATAACCTTAAATTTTCATTCTATTTTTATTCGAAAATTAACAAAACTATAGTGTTCTAATTCTTTTAACTTCTGTACAATATAATTACTACATATTTATGAGGTGAAAAAATGCAAGCACATGAAATCGAATATAAGTTATATGGCGATGATATGCAATTTGTTGAAATTGAATTAGATCCAAAGGAAAGCGTTGTCGCAGAAGCGGGCGCAATGATGATGATGGAAGACTACATCGAAATGGAGACAATCTTCGGTGATGGTTCTGGCCCATCTAACGGTCTATTCGGAAAATTAATGGGAGCAGGTAAACGTCTCGTTACAGGTGAAAGCATGTTTATGACTGTATTTACAAATACAGGGCACGGCAAACGCCACGTCTCATTTGCTGCTCCTTATCCTGGTAAAATTATTCCTGTAGATTTAACAGAATACCAAGGGAAAATCGTTTGTCAAAAAGATGCCTTTCTTTGTGCCGCAAAAGGTGTTTCTATTGGAATTGAATTTACAAAAAAAATAGGAACTGGTTTCTTCGGTGGTGAAGGTTTCATCATGCAGAAACTTGAAGGTGATGGCCTCGCTTTCATGCACGCAGGCGGAACTGTATATAAACGTGAATTAAAACCTGGTGAGAAACTTCGCATTGATACAGGTTGTCTCGTTGCCATGACAAAGGATATTAACTATGATATCGAATTCGTTGGAAAAGTAAAAACAGCTCTATTTGGCGGTGAGGGTTTATTCTTCGCAACATTAGAAGGTCCTGGAACAGTTTGGATTCAGTCCTTAACACTTAGCCGATTAGCAGCACGCCTTACAAGCCCAGCAGCGCAAAGTACTGGTGAAGGTAGTGTATTAGGTGGAATCGGTCGTTTATTGGATGGGAAAGAGTAAAAAGGGCCCTTATGTTGGCATGGCCATCGACTAATAAAATACTACAATTAAAACACCCTTGCTTGCAGTAATGCAGTGAAAGGGTGTTTTAATTTACGTCTACAAACGAGAAAAAGCAGTTAAAATAAAGTAATAAGGTTTACTTCAGTAAAATAAGGTATATTATATTTGTTGAATAGATTCTCTTTAAACACAAGAAAAGTAGGTGAAAAAAGTGGGAAAATATCAATTAGATTCCAAAAGTCAGGTAGCTGTGGCAAAGTTTCATGAAAAACAGAAGCCTGCCAAATTTGATAAAAAGCAGCAACTTGAACAATTGCGTGCGGAGTATTTGAAAAAAAAGCAAAAACAAACAGATAAATAATATGTTTCGTTTCCCGAAATTTTCGGTATATAGTGCGAACAAACACAAGAAAATAGGTAATCATCGTTCAAATATATACAGGCTATTTTTTCAAACCTCTTACAAGCCCAGCATTATAAAGTACTGTTGAAGGTAGTATATTAGGTGAACTTGATTTCCTTTTAGATGGAAAAGAGTAAAAAAATGCCTCCAATGCAAAAAAAACATCGGAGGCATTTCTCTAAAGTTTATGAATATGGCATTTTATTTTTACTTCGGAGGGCTATACATACCATTTCGAATCATATAATACTCCATCGCTTCATTAAGCCATGCCTCTTCTTCTTCCGTGTAAGGAGATGGTATCATATTATTATATTGTTCTTCTACATTCTCTAATTTACCTAAAGAATACATTGTCTCTTCACCAACATACTTAAGAGTCGCCTTCATATGTTCATCAACCAATTTTTGCACTTCTGAATCCTCAATTTGTCTTCCAAATAACCTTTTCACTTCTTTTGCTAAACGCACAAACTCTTTATCAAGTGCTATGCCCTCTTCTTCCGGCTTATTATATAATCCATCAGCCAATTCTTTTGATACATATCCTTCAAGCCATAAACGTTGTTCGTTTTCTTTTTGAATGCTGTTAATTAGACTCATTAATATGTCACTATCCAACTCTTCATCTTCCTCAAGACATACCATTGTTCGTTCAAGCGCCTTTATCGAAACTTCAATGTGTCTTCTCTTTTCTTCAAAGGCTTTTCTTTGTTGTTCCAACGTTTCTTTTAAATTTACATTCAAACTTGGCATTTTCAGCATAACGCGTATTTCTTCTAAGCTATATCCTAATACTTTAAGACTCACTATTTTCTGTAGATCTAATATATCTTTTCCTTTGTACACACGGTGACCAGAGCAAACATTCTTTTCAGGTTTAAGTAGTCCAATTTCATCGTAATATTGTAGTGTCCGTATTGATGTGCCTGTTCTCTTTGAAAACTCACCAATTGAACAGCCTTCCTTTTTGCTCATCTTACACTCCTCCTAACAATATGTTTACAAAAATCATACTCCCTCACGTAACTGTAGGTTCAAGCCTTTTTTCCAAAAGAATGAATCAAGTTCCTCACTGCATATATTAAACTATACCTTTTCTTAAGGAGGGCTTCCTTAATGCGTACTCCTTTATCCTTTGATAAAGACACTGCCATACTGTTAGCTTCTTGTTGTGAGTTAACGTATGAACAATATAAACAAAATGGTATTTTCGAAATACCAGCTGGTTTTCAATATGTACAAGGTTTTCAAGGAAAGGCCATTCAAACAACAGAATGGTTCGGGTTTATATTAGAATCTGAGGATACAATTATCGTTGCCTTTAGGGGCACTCAAACAGACCCAGATTGGATTATTGACTCTCTCGTCAATCAAAAACCTTATCCTTATGCTTTAAATGGAGGAAATGTCCATCACGGCTTTCTCTCTATTTATGAGTCTTGCCGTGATTCTATTATGGATATGCTCGTATCATTGCCAGCACATAAAAAACTGCTAGCTACTGGGCATAGTCTAGGTGGTGCGCTTGCCACATTACACATATTAGATGCGCGTATAAATACTGCCTTCGCACAATATGGACTTTATACATTTGCTTCTCCAAAAGTAGGAGATATCGCTTTTCGAAATTATTATAAACTACAAGTAGCTAGTAGTTTTCGTTTCGTCAACTTGTTCGATGTCGTTCCACTTCTCCCTCCCCGAAACATAAATTTTAATGATCATGATTGGGAGTATGCACACGTCCATCACAATATGACATTTACAAAAAACACAAAATCCATTACAAATAATCATTCCATTACAACATACAAAACATGTCTGACTTCTCATTTTTAACCAGTAAACAATTGGAAATAAAATATTCGTATACTATAATACTCTATGAAGTTATTTTTGGATGAGGGGACCTTACATGTTAAAATTTATCTTCACACTTTTTCTTATTGTAATTTTTACGGTCACAGGTTTCTTTACATTTTCATACTTTGCGACAGGAGAGTATGATGGGGCAGGTATAATATATACCACTATTCCATTTCTTTCTTAAGCAAAATAAATAAAACGAGCTTAAGAAAAGTAAGCTCGTTTTATTTATTAATATCCATTTTTGTTGGTAAATCGATAATATATCCCCCAACGTAGCAACCTCTTTAAAACTGTTTAACAGCATTACCAATACCCCAAATTTCATTGCTGTACTGCAAAATCGTTCGATCACTCGCAAAATGACCAGACTGTGCAATATTTAAAATCGACATTTCTAGCCACTTTGTTCGGTTCTCATAAGCTCTACCGACAGCTTCTTGTCTTTCAGCATATGGGCCAAAATCTCGCAGAACGAAGTATTCATCATTTTGAATAACAAGAGAATCGTAAATCGCTTCAAATTCAGCTCCCGATTGTGCAAAGAAACCATTTGTTAATTGATCAACTACTTTTTTAATGTGCCTATTGTGGTGATAATAATCACTTGCACGATATCCACCATTTTGATAGTAATGAAGAACCTCTTCCGCTGTTAAGCCGAAAATGAAACAGTTATCATCACCGACCCGGTCTTTTATTTCAATGTTAGCTCCGTCTAGCGTTCCGAGTGTAATTGCACCATTCATCATAAATTTCATATTACCTGTTCCCGATGCTTCTTTACTCGCCGTTGAAATTTGTTCACTTACATCCGCTGCCGGGAATATATCTTCCGCTAAAGAAACTCGGTAGTTTTCTAGAAAGATAACTTTCATATATTGACTGACGTACGGGTCATTATTTACTTTTCTTGCGAGTTCATTTATTAATTTAATAATTTTTTTCGCGTAATAATAGCCAGGTGATGCTTTCGCTCCAAAAATAAAAGTACGCGGATAAAATGTAAAACTAGCATCCTCTTTCAAACGGTTATACAAATATAAAATATGAAGAACATTTAATAATTGTCGTTTGTAAGCATGTAGTCTTTTCACTTGCACATCAAAAATAGAATTTGGATCAATCGTAATCCCCATTGTATTATGAATGCGCTCCGCTAAAATCTCTTTACGCTCTTGTTTTACTTCTGCAAATTTCTCTTGGAAACTAGCATCATATTGAACTGTTTGCAACGATTGAAGCTTAATCGGTTCTTTCTTCCACTCTGTTCCAATCGCCTCTGAAATGAGATTTGTTAGCTGTGGATTTGCTTTCATAAGCCAGCGCCTATGAGCAATTCCATTCGTCTTATTATTAAACTTATCTGGATAAAATTCATAAAACAATCGCATTTCCCGCTGTTTTAATATTTCCGTATGAATTTTTGCTACACCGTTTACGCTATGGCTACCGACAATTGCTAAATGAGCCATTTTCACAAGATCATGCGCAATAATTGCCATGTCTTCAATGCGATGCCATTCATAAGGATAACGTTCCCAAAGTTCATGACAGAAACGTTCATTAATCTCTTCAATAATCATATAAATTCTCGGTAATAACGGTTTAAAAATGTGAATTGGCCACTTTTCGAGCGCTTCTGATAACGTCGTATGATTCGTATAAGAAATCGTCTGCGTCGTTATGTGCCAAGCTTCTTCCCATGTTAACTTTTCTTCGTCTAGTAAAATACGCATCAGTTCTGGAATTGCTAAAACCGGATGTGTATCGTTAATGTGAATCGCGATTTTTTCATGTAGTTGACGAAGGTCACCATATCTTTCTCTATGCATTCGAACGATATTTTGTAAACTTGCTGATACTAGGAAATACTGTTGTTTTAAACGAAGTATTTTCCCCTCATCATGCGTATCATCTGGATATAAAAACTCCGATACAGCCTCTGTTTCGCGCTTATATTTCAAAATATCTTTGCAGTTTTGCGGGAAAGGAACTGGTTCAGCATTCCAAAGTCTAAGTGTATTTACAGTACTCGTCTCATAGCCTACTACCGGCACATCATATGGCACCGCCATAATGACTTCTGCATTTGTATGCCTAAACTCTAAACGCCCGTCAATTTCTAGCGGTTCAACACTGCCAAAATAACTTACTTCTACAGCTTGATCATGCCTTCTTACTTCCCATACGTTTTCATGAAGAAGCCACTGTTCTGGAAATTCAACTTGATAACCATCGACAATTTTCTGATCAAACAAACCATGTTTATAACGAATTCCACAGCCGTGTCCTGGTAAGTTTAAAGATGCAAGTGAATCAAGAAAACAGGCTGCTAAGCGTCCAAGTCCACCATTACCAAGACCTGCATCTGCTTCCACTTCTTCTAACTCTTGTAACGAAATCCCTAGTTCAGATAACCCCTGCTCGCATACATCTCTAATACCTAAATTCAAGATGTTACTTCCAAGCAAACGTCCAAGCAAAAACTCAATAGACAAGTAATACATTTGCTTTTGCTCTCCGGATCGATAACTCTCGTTCGTTGCAATCCATTGACTATTCATATACTCACGTACCATATGGCCGAGCGTATTATATTGATCACGAGTTGTAGAATCTTTGAAACTTTTCCCATACATCGTCTCTAACTTTTCTAGAAAAGTTGATTTAAAACTTTCAACATGAGTAAACATTTTTTCACCACCTACATGTTATTCCATGAGACTTTTATACAATTCCTTATAAGCAAGAGCCGATTGCTCCCAGCTATAATCTTCAGTCATCGCTTGTTTTACAAGCTGCTCCCACACTGGTTTATCGTGATAAAATTCAATTGCACGGTGAACCGTATGCAGCATGTCATGTGCATTAAAGTTCGTGAAACTGAAACCATTTCCTTCGCCTGTTTCTTCATCATAAGAATGTACTGTATCGTTTAATCCACCTGTTTCTCTTACAATTGGAATCGTACCATACGCTAATGCGATAAGTTGTCCAAGTCCACAAGGTTCAAACAGCGATGGCATTAAAAACAAATCGCTTCCCGCATACACTTGGTGCGCTAATTCTTCATTAAATCCGATATAAACTTTTACCTTCTCCGGATACTCATATGCCATCCACTCAAAGAATTGCTCATATTCCGAATCACCTGAACCTAAAATAATACATTGTACATCTTCTTCCATTATTTCGCGGAATACAGTGCGTACTAAATCAAGACCTTTTTGCTTCGTTAATCTCGTTACCATTGAAATAATTGGTGTATCCTCTTTTTCTGGCAAACCAAAATAACGCTGCAAAGCGCGTTTATTTTCACTCTTTTCATATAATGACTCTGCATCATACTGAGCCTTAATATACGAATCGGTTTCTGGATTATATACGCTCGTATCAATACCATTTACAATGCCGCTAAGCTTATCATTATATTTTCGCAGTAATCCATCTAACTTCTCACCGAAAAATTCATATTGAATTTCTTCTTTATACGTCGGGCTCACCGCTGTAATTTGATCCGAAGCGATAATACCGCCTTTCATAAAGTTTATGTTTCCATAAAACTCTAGCTGCTCACTATGAAAATATTCATCACCAAGCTCTAACAAGTCGTACATCACTTCAGGAGGAAATACTCCTTGGAACTGCAAGTTGTGAATCGTATATACCGTTTTAATACGCTCATATAATGAGTTATCTTGATACTTTTCACGTAGTAAGAAATTCACCATAGCTGTATGCCAATCGTGGCTATGAAGAACATCCACTTCAAAATCAAGATGCGGAATACACTCTAACACTGCTTTTGAGAAATAAGAAAAACGCTCCCCATCATCATAATGACCATACAGAGAATCTCTCTTAAAATAATATTCATTATCTATTAGGTAATACGTAATTCCGTCTTGCTCACCTTTTAAAATTCCACAATATTGATTTCTCCACCCAAGCGGGACGTTAATTACTTTATGTAACGTACATCCATCTCTTAACTTTTGCGGAATGAGACTATAATTCGGAAGTATAATACGAACGTCCACTCCTAATTTTTTCAGCTCTTTTGGGAGCGCACCCGCTACATCAGCTAATCCTCCCGATTTCACAAACGGTACACATTCTGATACTGCAAATAAAATATTCACTTGTTGTCCCACTGCGCGAAAAGTTTTTATTACTCCTCTTGCAGCTTCCTCCCTTCGAGTTTTCATTTAAATTAAAACTTTAATCAGTGGGGAAAAAACCCCACTGATTCTTTAGGAATAACTATTAATCGTACTGTTTTGTACGCTTCCTTTTTCTACAACATACGGCTCATCGGTGTTTCCTTTTAATACGACACCGTCGCCAATTTTCACGTCTTTATCAATAATAACACCGTCTATTATACAGTTATCTCCAATTTGGCTCTTTTGCATAATAATACTGTTACGAATAATTGAACCTTTTCCAATTTTAACTGAACGGGAAACAACACTGTTTTCTACTTCCCCTTCAATAATACTGCCATTTGCAATCATTGTATTTTTCACGACTGCACCCTTTAAATAACGAGTTGGTGGCTCATCTTTTACTTTCGTAAAGATTGGTGCTTCTTTCTTAAATAATTGCTTCCAAATAGCAGGTTGCAAAATTTCTAAGCTATGTTTATAGTAACTTTCAATCGAATCAATAATAGCTACATATCCTGTATGCTCATACGTAGCAATATGCAATGATTTTCCGCGCTTTTCTCTCACTACATCGAATAAGCTATATTGCTCCACATCTTTATATGACTCAAATAAATCTAACAATAATTGTTTCTTCAACACGTATGTTTGAAGCGAAACCCCTTCATGGCAAACTTCCGTAATATCAGCTGCCGTATGTATATGTCGCTCTAACACCGCCTGAAAATTTAATGCTGTTACGAGATGGCTATTCGTAATAACAACGTACTCTTCTCTGCTTCTTAGAAAATAATCAATATGTCTTCTAAAGTGTGCAAAAGACCCAAACTCATCTTGGTCACATTGGCAATTTGGCGGGAATAAAAATAGTCCGTCTCTTTTTCTATCTAAATCCCACTGTTTTCCTGAACCAACATGGTCCATTAGCGAACGGTTTTTATGGCTTGTAAAAACTGCCACACTATGAATACTAGAATTTACCATATTTGAAAGCATGAAATCAATGAGTCGATAACGGCCCCCAAACGGTAACGCCGCTAGTGAACGATGCCCTGTTACTTTCTTTAAGGAAGGAAAACTTCCCGTTGCATTAATAATTCCTAACATTTTTTCTCCCATTCATTTCATCCCCCTTTTCTATTTCCCTTCAGCAATTAATACTACATCGTCAACATTCTTTTCTGGACGAATGATTGTGCCATCTTCGATAACCATTTCTGATCCAACAATCGCTCTTTCAATCACAACATTTTTACCAATCTTTGCTCCTGGCATAACGACAGAATCAATAACCATACTACCTTCTTCCACCGTCACCCCTTGGAATAACACAGAATGCTTCACGTCCCCTTCAATGACGCATCCTTCGTTAATAAGCGATTCTTCTACTTTTGCCTTTTCTGCAATATATTGAGGTGGCTCATTTGGATTCACAGAATAAATACGCCAATTACGATCGTTTAAATTCAGCGATGTTTCATCGCGAAGTAAATCCATATTCGCTTCCCATAAGCTTTTCACCGTTCCAACATCTTTCCAATATCCTTCAAATGGATACGCCATTAGCTTCTTCCCTTCATCTAATAAAAGCGGAAGTACATCTTTTCCGAAATCATTACTAGATTCAGGATTTCTTGCATCCATCTCTAAATACTCTTTCAAGATTGCCCAGTTAAAAATATAAATTCCCATTGATGCAAGATTACTTCTTGGAAATTGTGGTTTCTCCTCAAACTCAACAATCTCCATCTCTTCATTTGTATTCATAATGCCAAAGCGACTCGCTTCATCCCAAGGTACTTCAATAACAGAAATGGATACGTCCGATTCTTTCTCAATATGGTAATCTAGCATCTTACTGTAATCCATTTTATAAATATGGTCGCCTGATAAAATAAGAACATACTCCGGTTCATACTGACTTAAATAGTTTAAATTTTGATAAATGGCACTTGCCGTACCTGTATACCACTTCACCCCTGAAGACTCTGCATAAGGAGGTAATACTGTGACTCCACCGTTTACTCGGTCTAAATCCCACGCATTTCCAATTCCGATATAATTATGAAGTTCAAGTGGTTGATATTGTGTTAAAATCCCAACCGTTTCAATACCAGAATTCGCACAGTTACTTAGCGTAAAATCAATAATGCGATATTTACCACCAAATGGAACAGCTGGCTTGGCTAAATTTTTTGTTAATGCACTTAAACGACTACCTTTTCCCCCTGCTAGTAACATCGCTACGCACTTTTGTTTTTGAGCCATCTTGTTTTTTGCTCCCCTTTCTCGTCTTCACTGGTCGTAATATGGATACGCCAAATGGTGGAATTGTAATCTCTACATGTGCTGCTTGATTATGGTACGGTTCTAGAAACGTCTTAAGACGTTTCTTATTCACTTGCCCCGAACCGCCATATTGCTGTGCATCACTGTTTAAAATCTCGTTATAATACTCGAAATCTGGTACACCTACTTTATAGTTTTCATATGTAGCTTTCGTAAAATTACATACGACAACTAACGCATCTTCTTGTTTATCCCCTTGGCGGATAAAAGAGAAAATACTTTGCTCATTATTATTAGCATCAATCCACTGAAAACCTTCAGGTGAATGGTCAAGCTGCCAAAGTGGTTTTGAGCGCTTATACAATGCTATGAGCTCATTAAAGTAATCATGCATATAACGATGCATTTCAAAATCATGTAAATTCCAATCTAAATCTTCAAGATCTTTCCACTCATCAAACTGTCCGAATTCTCCTCCCATGAAAAGTAACTTCTTTCCTGGGTGAGTAAAGAAATATCCATATAATAAACGAAGCTGAGCAAACTTATCCCAGTAATCACCTGGCATTTTATTTAATAACGACTTTTTCCCATGAACGACTTCATCATGAGAAAGCGGTAATATGAAGTTTTCAGAGTACGCATATAGTAAAGAAAACGTCATTTTCTCATGAATGTGTTTCCTATATTCAGGCGCACACTCCATATATTTCAGCACATCATTCATCCAGCCCATGTTCCATTTGTAATTGAATCCAAGCCCACCTTCATACGTCGGAGTTGTTACAAGTGGCCAAGCTGTTGAATCTTCTGCCGTCATAAGAAAATCTTCATCCTCTGCAAACACTGCTTCATTTAACTCTCTTAAAAATGAAACAGCATGCTCATTACTTTGCTCTTGTCCTTCTTTATTCCAGTACAACATGTTCGCAACTGCATCTACTCTGAAACCATCAATATGGAAATATCTCATCCAAAATAACGCATTTGAAATTAAGAAATTACGTACCTCTCTCTTTCCTAAATCAAAATTGACAGTTCCCCATACTGGATTTTCTTGTACATCTTTATCTTTATATTCATAGGTCGGTGTGCCATCAAACAAATATAAACCGTGAGCATCTTTACAAAAATGCCCCGGCACCCAATCTAAAATGACACCGATTCCATATTTATGACATTCATCGACAAAATGCATTAAATCATGCGGTGTACCAAATCTACTCGTCGCTGCATAATATCCCGTTCCTTGATATCCCCAAGAACGATCATATGGATGCTCAACAAGCGGCATAATTTCAATATGTGTAAATTGATGTTCCACCACATACGGGATGAGCTCTTCAACCATTTCCCTGTAAGAGTACAGCGTTCCATCTTCTTTCTTTTTCCAAGAACCAAAATGTAATTCATAAACTGTCATCGCTTCTTTATAAATCGATTTTTTCTTTTTCTTACGATTCCAGTTTTTATCATTCCATTCATATCCTTTTATATCAAAAACTACAGATGCCGTATTCGGTCTTACTTCTGCATATACAGCATACGGATCTGCCTTTAAAATGACGTCACCAGTCAACGTTTTAATCGCATATTTATATATTTCTCCTTCTTCAATATGCGGTATAAATAAGGACCAAATGCCTTCTTCTGTCACTTGTAGCATCTTATGTTGCTCATAATCCCACTCATTAAAATCTCCAACAACACTCATTGCTTTCGCATGAGGAGCCCACACTGTAAATCGTACCCCTTGAATCTCATCTTCCGTCACAACATGTGCGCCAAAGATGTTATAACTTTCATAGTACTTTTCTGTATGAAACTCATCTCGTTTCACTTCTTCACAATTTATTACACTCAATATGCTCACCTCACTTAGATGACAGAATTTTTTATACTTTAACTATTTCTGCGAAAAACTGCAATATCCTTGTTAATTTATAAAAAATATTCGTTTTTTTCTTAAAAACGTTAGTTTTTCCTCACATTTCCGTGTAAAATATCGAATTTTGACGAATATTTATTGAAAACGCTTTATTATTCTTCTGTTTTTCTGTCTATTATTTTTTCTCAATCTTTATTTTATTAGGTTTATCCTATTTTTCATGCTATTTTCCAATCAAAATCAAAACAAAATAATCTGTCATAAAAAAATGTTTCTCAACATTTTTTGTCACAATTTTATTGAAATGCAAAATTCATAAGCATATACATGTTCTCAATAAAGCACTTCGATTTTTCGTAACTATAATTCATAGCGGACTACTATGTTTAATTATTTATCCTTGTTGCGAACGGTCGCTATAAAAATTTAACTAGGGGGGCTTTCTTATGTCATTAAAACAAAAAGTAGGAATTGGAGTTGTCACTGCTTCACTTGGTTTATCCCTTACATTCAGCGGTGTATTTGCCTATTTCAGTGATTCAGAAACATCAAGTAACTCATTTCAAGCCGCCTAACAACGAAACTTGGTACTGAAAAAGACGGTAATCTGCTTGGCCAATATTATTATGCAAGACCTGACGAAAACCTTGCCGGCGATGTAAATGGTGATAAAGTAATCGATATTAAAGATGCTGAAATTATCACTAGCAACTATGGTAAAAAAGGACTAACTGTAAAAGACGGAGATCTTAATAAAGATGGGATTGTCGACGAAAAAGATATTTGCTTCGTTGAAAAGAACTTCTTGAAAAAAGGGCCAGATGCATCTAAATCACAAACACCTGTAGAAAAATCAAAAAGCGGTACACTGGCAGATATTTTAAAGAAATTGGGGTTAACGCCTAAAAAATAATAATAAAGAGCACTCTACGTAAAGTAGAGTGCTTTTTTCTATAAACGACCCTTATCCAGCAAAAGGGGTATATTGGGGATATACAAGGGAAACCGGAAAAGGAATTTATATTGAATTATATATAAATCCAGAAGTAAGAAGCAGGTCCCCACTTCCGGATTATTTAGCAATTAATTATAGTACTGGTGCCATAGTTTCTTTTAATACTTTTACAGAATGAGCGAATTTCGCTTTTTCTTCTTCATTTAGCTCAAGTTCTACGATTTCACGTACACCTTCGCGGTTAATAACAGCTGGAACACCTACGTAAGCATCTTTCTCACCATATTGACCTTCAAGGTATGCAGATACAGTTAATACGCTGTTCTCGTTGTTTAAGATCGCTTTAGTTACACGAAGTAGTGACATACCGATTCCGTAGTAAGTTGCACCTTTACGTTCGATGATATGGTAAGCTGCATCACGTACATTTTCGAAGATTTTATCTAAGTCTTCTTGTTTGTACTGTTCGTTGTTAGCTAAGATTGTTTCTAGTTTTTGTACACCGATAGTAGCGTGGCTCCATACTGGAAGTTCAGTGTCACCGTGCTCACCAACGATGTAAGCATGAACGTTACGTGGATCTACATCTAAGTAGTCACCTAACATGTAACGGAAACGAGCAGAGTCTAAAGTAGTACCAGAACCGATTACGTGCTCTTTCGGTAAACCAGATTCTTTCCAAGTTACGTAAGTTAAAATATCAACTGGGTTAGTTGCGATTAAGAAGATTCCATCGAATCCGCTATCCATAATGCCGCGAACGATTTGTTTAAAGATCTTTGTATTTTTCTCAACTAAGTCTAAACGAGTTTCACCTGGCTTTTGTGGTAACCCAGCAGTGATGACTACTAAATCTGCATCTTTACAATCTGCATAGCTACCGCTCCAAACTTTTGTTGGTGATGGAGAGAATGGTACCGCATGGCTTAAGTCCATCGCTTCCCCTTCTGCTTTTGCTTCATTAACATCTACTAATACGAATTCTTCAGCTACACCTTGGTTGATCATTGAGTAAGCGTAACTACAACCTACAGCTCCTGTTCCTACTAATACTACACGATTGATACCTTTTTTCATGGTAATTTCCCCTCTCTATTGTTCACATATATTTTTTTATGATTGTTTAAGTAATTAATTAAAATACTAATTTAATGTTGTTTAACTTCTTTACATTCATATTGTAGCACGTATCATTGTGAATTACTTCACAAATTATGACCTATTTGTGAACTTTTTCACATAGAGTGTAAAGTTGATGGGGTGGGTGTGGAATCCATACCAAATTAGGTGTTTTCTTTAGATTGTGAATAAAAATGTATGATTCAATTACTCACTGTAACTAAATTCACTTTCTATAATCAAAATCCTAATATTCACAAAAAATGTAATCACATTATAAGATTAAAACTGACTGATCACATCATTCCCTTACAAGATGGACGTCAATTAGCTTATATAGAATACGGTGAAATAAATGAATTAGCCTATACTTTATCACCTCCCTTTTAATCATTACTATATATTAAAAAATATCCGTTAAAATTACGCATTCTTTTCTAATAATAAACCATTCAATATAAGTGATGGGCTATGCAAAGTTTTAGACAACTGTGCCTCTGCATCTTCAGAATTCGCAATCCAACAAGCAAGGTCCACTAGTCCGCCATTTATAAATCTTGCTAAAGCTTCACAGTCCGTCTTTTCAATAATACCGTCCTTCATTAATTGCTGAAGCATCTCGGCCATCGTTACTAAACATTGTGACTGTGATGATTGATAATAACTAGTTCCTAATACTGCTGGTGCATCTCGAAGTACGATTCGCTGAATTTCTGGATTAAGTGCCATCGTTAAATATGCACGACAACGCCCAACAAACCCTTCCCATTTTCCTTCCGCTTCATCTGATACTTTCCCTAATTTATTATCCATTTCCATATCAATTTCTTTTACAACTGCTTCTAACAATCCTTTTTTATCACCAAAATGATGATAAATTGCACCACGTGTTAAACCGACAGATGCCGTAAAATCATCCATAGACGTATTTACATATCCCACTGTACCAAAAGCCTCTCTTGCTGCACTCAGCAATTTAGCACGTGTTTCAATGATCATCTCTGCTCTTGTTTTTTTAATCATCTTTTCCTCCTACTTCTATTCATTCTATTTATTCAAAATGAATTGCATTATTAGTATCGTTCTCTATGTAAAAGAATAACTCCTCTAAACGTCATCTCTCTATCCAGAGATAAAACATTTCAATTGACATACGCACCGTATGTTAATATGATATTGGCATACGGTGCGTATGTCAATTATTTCTAGCTTACAAGATAATATAACTTCTTACCTATAGTCCCTTTTTATAGAAGGTATTAATGAACCAGAGGAGGAGTTAAAAGAATGAAGAATGTATATGTAAACGTCAAATACTTTGGTGATGATCATGTTTAATTCCTACCGTGAGATTTTCAGTGCTCCTGGTACAAAAGGATTCTCATTAGCGGGATTTATAGCTCGGATGCCTATATCAATGATGGGCATTGGTATTGTTACCATGTTATCTCAAGTAAGTGGTGACTATTGGCTTGCTGGAGCTGTTGCAGCTACCTTTACATTATCATCAGCTTTACTAGCTCCTCATATTTCTCGGATGGCCGATCAATTAGGGCAATCTCGCATACTTCTTCCGACTACAGGTATCAGTGTTTTCTTTACGATCCTCTTACTTCTATGTACGAAATATGAAGCTCCTTATTGGACGCTATTTCTATCCGCCTTATGTGCAGGTTGTATGCCAAACATGTCAGCCATGGTACGTGCACGTTGGACTAAACTATACCGTGGATCACATAAATTGCACACAGCATTTTCCTTTGAATCGGTCGTCGACGAAATTTGCTTCATAATTGGTCCTGTATTATCTGTCAGTTTAAGTGTTATGTTCTTCCCAGAAGCAGGGCCACTTTTGTCATCTGTTTTTCTTACAATCGGGGTATGTCTATTCACCCTACAAAAAAGCACAGAACCTCCTGTACATCCTCACGACATTACAAACAAAGGAACAGTATTTAAAATTGGTTCTTTGCGAGTACTAGTATTCACACTCATCGCCATAGGTACTATATTTGGCACAATAGATGTCGTTAGTGTAGCTTTTGCTGAACAGCAAGGAAACACAGTAGCTGCTAGCTTTGTGCTTTCTGTCTATGCAATCGGCTCATGCCTTGCAGGTCTAATTTTTGGTACGCTTAAACTCAATACTCCACCCTATAATCAGTTTTTAATAGCAGTCACACTTTCCATGATAACAATGCTGCCACTAGTTTTTGTAAACACTATTGCTTGGCTGGTAGTTATTGTTTTCTTTGCAGGGCTATCTGTCGCTCCTACTATGATTATTACTATGGGGCTTGTGGAAAAAATCGTACCTGAATCAAAAATAACCGAAGGAATGACTTGGGCAATTACAGGACTTGGTATTGGAGTCTCCCTAGGGTCAGCAATAGCTGGTTTAGTTATTGATAACTTTGGAGCCCATGCAGGATTTAGTGTGGCTATTATAGCAGGAGGCCTCGCCTTAACTATTGCACTTTTAGGTTACAAAACTCTTCACTCCGCATATAGTCATGCTGTTATTAAACAAGATGAACATTCAATAGACAGTTAAAACATATTCAAAAAATAGGATTACCTTTTCTTATGTATGAGAAAAGGTAATCCTATTTTAAACTTATTATTTATAATCTGTCATAGCTTCTTCTATATCTATACACAACAAAAAAGAGATAGCAGACTATGCTATCTCTTTTAGTATGACCCGTACGGGATTCGAACCCGTGTTACCGCCGTGAAAGGGCGGTGTCTTAACCACTTGACCAACGGGCCAGTTCTGGCAGAGAAGAAGGGATTCGAACCCTCGCACCGCGTTCGCGATCTACTCCCTTAGCAGGGGAGCCCCTTGAGCCACTTGGGTACTTCTCTATAATATGGCTCCGCAGGTAGGACTCGAACCTACGACCGATCGGTTAACAGCCGATAGCTCTACCACTGAGCTACTGCGGAATAATTATGGTGGGCCTAAATGGACTCGAACCATCGACCTCACGCTTATCAGGCGTGCGCTCTAACCAGCTGAGCTATAGGCCCATAATTGAAAAGCGGGTGAAGAGAATCGAACTCTCGACCAGAGCTTGGAAGGCTCTTGTTTTACCACTAAACTACACCCGCATTAAATTGAAAATGGTGAGCCATGAAGGATTCGAACCTTCGACCCTCTGATTAAAAGTCAGATGCTCTACCAACTGAGCTAATGGCTCATTTTGAAAGTGGTGCCGGCTAGAGGACTTGAACCCCCAACCTACTGATTACAAGTCAGTTGCTCTACCAATTGAGCTAAGCCGGCTTGCGACTTCAAAATGGTGGCTCGGGACGGAATCGAACCGCCGACACGAGGATTTTCAGTCCTCTGCTCTACCGACTGAGCTACCGAGCCTTATTAAAATGGCGGTCCCGACCGGGGTCGAACCGGCGATCTCCTGCGTGACAGGCAGGCATGTTAACCACTACACCACGGGACCATTTGGTTGCGGGGACAGGATTTGAACCTGCGACCTTCGGGTTATGAGCCCGACGAGCTACCGTACTGCTCCACCCCGCGATGATATAATATGTAATTTAAGAAAAATGGAGGAGGTAGAGGGATTCGAACCCCCGCGCGACTCTCGCCGCCTGTCGGTTTTCAAGACCGATCCCTTCAGCCGAACTTGGGTATACCTCCGAGATATAAACCTTTAGTGGTGGACCTTGTAGGACTCGAACCTACGACCGGACGGTTATGAGCCGTCTGCTCTAACCAGCTGAGCTAAAGGTCCTTTATGGTAGCGGCGGAGGGGATCGAACCCCCGACCTCACGGGTATGAACCGTACGCTCTAGCCAGCTGAGCTACACCGCCATAAATGATATTAAAATAAGTGGAGCCTAGCGGGATCGAACCGCTGACCTCCTGCGTGCAAGGCAGGCGCTCTCCCAGCTGAGCTAAGGCCCCATGTTTTTGGGAATATCGGGAAGACAGGATTTGAACCTGCGACCCCCTGGTCCCAAACCAGGTGCTCTACCAAGCTGAGCCACTTCCCGTTAATAAAAGCGCGCCCGAGAGGAGTCGAACCCCTAACCTCTTGATCCGTAGTCAAACGCTCTATCCAATTGAGCTACGGGCGCATATGGTGCCGAGGGCGGGGGTCGAACCCGCACGGTGGTCACCCACCGCAGGATTTTAAGTCCTGTGCGTCTGCCTGTTCCGCCACCCCGGCATGTCATATTGAAAATTGGAGCGGAAGACGGGATTCGAACCCGCGACCCCAACCTTGGCAAGGTTGTATTCTACCACTGAACTACTTCCGCAAGACATGTTTGAGATATTTTATTAAAAGTGCGGGTGAAGGGAGTCGAACCCCCACGCCAAAGGCGCTAGATCCTAAGTCTAGTGCGTCTGCCAATTCCGCCACACCCGCATATTAATATTTTAAGAAAAATGGGGCGACTGATGGGAATCGAACCCACGAATGCCGGAGCCACAATCCGGTGCGTTAACCACTTCGCCACAACCGCCATGATTTTCTGGTGCCGACTAGAGGACTTGAACCCCCAACCTACTGATTACAAGTCAGTTGCTCTACCAATTGAGCTAAGTCGGCTAAATGGTGGAGGATGACGGGATCGAACCGCCGACCCCCTGCTTGTAAGGCAGGTGCTCTCCCAGCTGAGCTAATCCTCCATTTGCCTGGCAACGTCCTACTCTCACAGGGACAAGGTCCCAACTACCATCGGCGCTAGAGAGCTTAACTTCCGTGTTCGGTATGGGAACGGGTGTGACCTCTCTGCCATCATTACCAGACTGTATTCATTTAAGACAAGAATTATTGTAACTCATTTAACTTTTAAAGTCAACAAGTTTTTTATATTCTTTCAAAACTAGATAACATTGCTTCATATTATATGGTTAAGTCCTCGATCTATTAGTATTCGTCAGCTCCACATGTCACCATGCTTCCACCTCGAACCTATCAACCTGATCATCTTTCAGGGATCTTACTAGCTTACGCTATGGGAAATCTCATCTTGAGGGGGGCTTCATGCTTAGATGCTTTCAGCACTTATCCCTTCCGCACATAGCTACCCAGCTATGCCCTTGGCAGAACAACTGGTACACCAGCGGTGCGTCCATCCCGGTCCTCTCGTACTAAGGACAGCTCCTCTCAAATTTCCTACGCCCACGACGGATAGGGACCGAACTGTCTCACGACGTTCTGAACCCAGCTCGCGTACCGCTTTAATGGGCGAACAGCCCAACCCTTGGGACCGACTACAGCCCCAGGATGCGATGAGCCGACATCGAGGTGCCAAACCTCCCCGTCGATGTGGACTCTTGGGGGAGATAAGCCTGTTATCCCCGGGGTAGCTTTTATCCGTTGAGCGATGGCCCTTCCATGCGGAACCACCGGATCACTAAGCCCGACTTTCGTCCCTGCTCGACTTGTAGGTCTCGCAGTCAAGCTCCCTTATGCCTTTGCACTCTACGAATGATTTCCAACCATTCTGAGGGAACCTTTGGGCGCCTCCGTTACACTTTAGGAGGCGACCGCCCCAGTCAAACTGCCCACCTGACACTGTCTCCCGGGTCGATAAGACCCGTAGGTTAGAATTTCAATACAGTCAGGGCGGTATCCCACCAGCGCCTCCACCGAAGCTAGCGCTCCGGTTTCAATGGCTCCCGCCTATCCTGTACAAACTGTACCAAAATTCAATATCAGGCTACAGTAAAGCTCCACGGGGTCTTTCCGTCCTGTCGCGGGTAACCTGCATCTTCACAGGTACTATAATTTCACCGAGTCTCTGGTTGAGACAGTGCCCAAATCGTTACACCTTTCGTGCGGGTCGGAACTTACCCGACAAGGAATTTCGCTACCTTAGGACCGTTATAGTTACGGCCGCCGTTTACTGGGGCTTCAGTTCAGAGCTTCGCTTACGCTAACCCCTCTCCTTAACCTTCCAGCACCGGGCAGGTGTCACCCCCTATACTTCGCCTTACGGCTTCGCAGAGAGCTGTGTTTTTGCTAAACAGTCGCTTGGGCCTATTCACTGCGGCTTTCCGTTAAGAAAGCACCCCTTCTCCCGAAGTTACGGGGTCATTTTGCCGAGTTCCTTAACCAGAGTTCTCTCGCACACCTTAGGATTCTCTCCTCGCCTACCTGTGTCGGTTTGCGGTACAGGCACCTTTTATCTCGCTAGAAGCTTTTCTTGGCAGCGGGGAATCAAAGACTTCGCTCCATAAGGAGCTTCCCCATCACAGCTCAGCCTTTACGATAAGCGGATTTGCCTACTTATCAGCCTAACTGCTTGGACGTGCACAACCAATCGCACGCTTCTTCTATCCTTCTGCGTCCCTCCATTGCTCAAACGATAAAGAGGTGGTACAGGAATATCAACCTGTTGTCCATCGCCTACGCCTGTCGGCCTCGGCTTAGGTCCTGACTAACCCTGAGCGGACGAGCCTTCCTCAGGAAACCTTAGGCATTCGGTGGACGGGATTCTCACCCGTCTTTCGCTACTCATACCGGCATTCTCACTTCTAAGCGCTCCACCAGTCCTTCCGGTCTGACTTCACTGCACTTAGAACGCTCCCCTACCACTGATACCATTGGTATCAATTCGCAGCTTCGGTGGTGTATTTAGCCCCGGTACATTTTCGGCGCAGAGTCACTCGACTAGTGAGCTATTACGCACTCTTTAAATGGTGGCTGCTTCTAAGCCAACATCCTAGTTGTCTAAGCAACTCCACATCCTTTTCCACTTAATACACACTTTGGGACCTTAGCTGGCGATCTGGGCTGTTTCCCTCTTGACTACGGATCTTATCACTCGCAGTCTGACTCCTAAGGATAAGTCATTGGCATTCGGAGTTTGACTGAATTCGGTAATCCGATGAGGACCCCTAGTTCAATCAGTGCTCTACCTCCAAGACTCTTACACTTAAGGCTAGCCCTAAAGCTATTTCGGGGAGAACCAGCTATCTCCAGGTTCGATTGGAATTTCTCCGCTACCCACACCTCATCCCCGCACTTTTCAACGTGCGTGGGTTCGGGCCTCCATTCAGTGTTACCTGAACTTCACCCTGGACATGGGTAGATCACCTGGTTTCGGGTCTACGACCACGTACTAAACGCCCTATTCAGACTCGCTTTCGCTGCGGCTCCGCCTCTTCAGCTTAACCTTGCACGGGATCGTAACTCGCCGGTTCATTCTACAAAAGGCACGCCATCACCCATTAACGGGCTCTGACTATTTGTAGGCACACGGTTTCAGGATCTCTTTCACTCCCCTTCCGGGGTGCTTTTCACCTTTCCCTCACGGTACTGGTTCACTATCGATCACTAGGGAGTATTTAGCCTTGGGAGATGGTCCTCCCAGATTCCGACGGAATTTCACGTGTTCCGCCGTACTCAGGATACATTCAAGAGAGAACGAAGTTTCGACTACGGGGTTGTTACCCTCTACGACGGACCTTTCCAGGTCGCTTCGTCTACCTCGTTCCTTTGTAACTCCGTATAGAATGTCCTACAACCCCAAGAGGCAAGCCTCTTGGTTTGGGCTATGTTCCGTTTCGCTCGCCGCTACTCAGGAAATCGCATTTGCTTTCTCTTCCTCCAGGTACTTAGATGTTTCAGTTCCCTGGGTCTGTCTTCCATACCCTATGTATTCAGGTAAGGATACCATACCATTACGTATAGTGGGTTTCCCCATTCGGAAATCTTCGGATCAAAGCTTACTTACAGCTCCCCGAAGCATATCGGCGTTAGTCCCGTCCTTCATCGACTCCTAGTGTCAAGGCATCCACCGTGCGCCCTTTCTAACTTAACCAAACTAAAATTAAAAAAATATGAGCTACACTGTTATCTAGTTTTCAAAGAACATACATTTATATATGAGAGATAGTTCTCTCAAAACTGAACAAAACGAAACACGGAAACTTATATTGATGAACAGCGTTCATCAATTCTCCATAGAAAGGAGGTGATCCAGCCGCACCTTCCGATACGGCTACCTTGTTACGACTTCACCCCAATCATCTGTCCCACCTTAGGCGGCTGGCTCCATAAAGGTTACCCCACCGACTTCGGGTGTTACAAACTCTCGTGGTGTGACGGGCGGTGTGTACAAGGCCCGGGAACGTATTCACCGCGGCATGCTGATCCGCGATTACTAGCGATTCCAGCTTCATGTAGGCGAGTTGCAGCCTACAATCCGAACTGAGAACGGTTTTATGAGATTAGCTCCACCTCGCGGTCTTGCAGCTCTTTGTACCGTCCATTGTAGCACGTGTGTAGCCCAGGTCATAAGGGGCATGATGATTTGACGTCATCCCCACCTTCCTCCGGTTTGTCACCGGCAGTCACCTTAGAGTGCCCAACTTAATGATGGCAACTAAGATCAAGGGTTGCGCTCGTTGCGGGACTTAACCCAACATCTCACGACACGAGCTGACGACAACCATGCACCACCTGTCACTCTGCTCCCGAAGGAGAAGCCCTATCTCTAGGGTTTTCAGAGGATGTCAAGACCTGGTAAGGTTCTTCGCGTTGCTTCGAATTAAACCACATGCTCCACCGCTTGTGCGGGCCCCCGTCAATTCCTTTGAGTTTCAGCCTTGCGGCCGTACTCCCCAGGCGGAGTGCTTAATGCGTTAACTTCAGCACTAAAGGGCGGAAACCCTCTAACACTTAGCACTCATCGTTTACGGCGTGGACTACCAGGGTATCTAATCCTGTTTGCTCCCCACGCTTTCGCGCCTCAGTGTCAGTTACAGACCAGAAAGTCGCCTTCGCCACTGGTGTTCCTCCATATCTCTACGCATTTCACCGCTACACATGGAATTCCACTTTCCTCTTCTGCACTCAAGTCTCCCAGTTTCCAATGACCCTCCACGGTTGAGCCGTGGGCTTTCACATCAGACTTAAGAAACCACCTGCGCGCGCTTTACGCCCAATAATTCCGGATAACGCTTGCCACCTACGTATTACCGCGGCTGCTGGCACGTAGTTAGCCGTGGCTTTCTGGTTAGGTACCGTCAAGGTGCCAGCTTATTCAACTAGCACTTGTTCTTCCCTAACAACAGAGTTTTACGACCCGAAAGCCTTCATCACTCACGCGGCGTTGCTCCGTCAGACTTTCGTCCATTGCGGAAGATTCCCTACTGCTGCCTCCCGTAGGAGTCTGGGCCGTGTCTCAGTCCCAGTGTGGCCGATCACCCTCTCAGGTCGGCTACGCATCGTTGCCTTGGTGAGCCGTTACCTCACCAACTAGCTAATGCGACGCGGGTCCATCCATAAGTGACAGCCGAAGCCGCCTTTCAATTTCGAACCATGCAGTTCAAAATGTTATCCGGTATTAGCCCCGGTTTCCCGGAGTTATCCCAGTCTTATGGGCAGGTTACCCACGTGTTACTCACCCGTCCGCCGCTAACTTCATAAGAGCAAGCTCTTAATCCATTCGCTCGACTTGCATGTATTAGGCACGCCGCCAGCGTTCATCCTGAGCCAGGATCAAACTCTCCAATAAAGTTAGTTTGTCTAGCATCTAAAAATAAAAATTGACGTTTCACGTTGTTTGTTTCGTTCAGTTTTCAAAGAACTACTTGGTCGCTCATTTGCGACTTCCTTATGTTAACATCTTCATTTTTCGATGTCAACTAAGTTTTTCAATTTCTTTTTTGTCGTTTTCTGCGTTTCCGCATCAGCGACGGTTATTAATATATCATGGTAAAAAATGAAATGCAACACCTTTTATAAACTTTTTTAAAAACTGCCCACATTTCTTTTTTAATATCATATACTTAAACGAAATATCTCTTTCATGTATGAGTAATTCCTACATATATTTTATATAAAGTTACTCTATCAAAAAACGTTTCTTTCTATAATAAGCGTTTTATTCATATACCATATCATACAAGGAGGAATATATATGGACTATGCCGATTTATTAATCAAACTAGGTCTCTCGGCTATTTTAGGATTTGCCATTGGTTTAGAACGCGAATTAAAACGGAAACCACTTGGTTTAAAAACGTGTTTAGTTATTTCTATTATTAGTTGCCTCCTAACGATTGTTTCTATTAAAGCAGCTTATAACTTACCACATACCGATCATATGAATATGGATCCACTTCGACTTGCCGCTCAAATTGTATCAGGAATTGGTTTTTTAGGTGCTGGCGTAATTTTAAGAAGAGGCAACGATAGCATTGCAGGGCTCACGACTGCCGCTATGATTTGGGGTGCTTCTGGTATTGGTATTGCCGTTGGAGCTGGTTTCTATATTGAGGCAATTTTCGGAATGTGTTTTCTTATGATTAGTGTCGAACTTATACCATTGACAATGAAGTTTGTAGGTCCTAGATCATTTCGTCAACGTGATATTGCAGTGAAACTTGTTGTGCGAAATATGGACAATATCCCGGTTGTAATCGAGGAGATAAAAGAAATGGATATAAACGTTAAAAATATGAAGCTTAAAACGTTAGAAAACGGTTCTCACTATTTACATCTTAAACTGTCCATTGATCAAAAAAGACATACCGCTGATGTTTACTATGCTCTCCAGCATCTTGAAATTGTCCAACAAACTGAAGTGGAAAGTATGTAACATAAAACAAACTCTCTTTAATTAGAGAGTTTCTCTTTTTTCTATAATGGTAACAATGAATGTAGTCCTGCAAAACAAGGAGGAATTTACTGTTGAAATCCCGTCCGAATTTAGTAGATACATTTCGTGATTCCATTATTTTTCGTTTAATTTGTTTTATTATTGTACTCACTGCTTTTTCTGGTTTTCTTATACATAGATTAGAACCCTCTCATTTCACTACATGGTTTGACGGAATTTGGTGGTCAATCGTTACCATTTTTACAGTTGGATATGGCGACTTTGCTCCCCATACAACGATAGGAAAACTAATAGGTATAAGTATTATTTTATTAGGCACTGGCTTTTGTTCTTATTATATGGTTCTATTCGCTACTGAGATGATTAGTAAACAATATATGAAAATTAAAGGTGAAGAAGCCGCTACCTCTAACGGCCATATGATTATCGTTGGCTGGAATGAGCGTGCAAAACATGTTGTAAAGCAAATGCATGTACTACAACCAAACCTTGATATCGTTTTAATTGATGAAACACTTTCTTTACTCCCAAAACCCTTTCATCATTTAGAATTTATAAAAGGTTGTCCGCATCACGATCAAACTTTATTAAAGGCTAATATTGCAACGGCACACACCATATTAATAACAGCGGATAAAGAAAAGAACGAAAGCTTAGCAGATACACAGTCCATTTTAAATATTTTAACTGCGAAAGGACTCAATCCAAACATTCACTGCATCGCCGAACTACTTACTACTGAACAAATTCAAAATGCAACGAGAGCTGGCGCGTCAGAAATTATAGAAGGAAATAAATTAACGAGTTATGTATTTACCGCTTCTCTTTTATTCCCTTCTATTTCAGGTGTACTATTCTCACTTTACGATGAAATCTCTGATAACAAATTACAACTGATGGAGCTTTCTCCGTCCTGCACCGGACAAACCTTTGCAAATTGTAGCTATACCCTTTTAAAACAAAACATTCTCTTACTAGGTATAAAGCGCGACGATCAATATATGATTAACCCAGTCCATACCTTCATTCTTATCGAAAGCGACATACTCATTGTTATTCACCATTAATAAAATGACGCTCTAGTTCTTGCATGAGCACTTTCCCAATATTGATATATTTTCTTTTTACATCTCCATCTGGATCTTTCGGTTCAGCAAATTGATCCATCCCACTCGTTCCAGCGGTTAAAGTATTCACATTATCATCTAGTTCGTCTTGATATACGTGCGAAAGAATATACGGCGTTTCAAGACGGACTACTACACCAGGTACATCTAGTTCACCATCTACTGCTGTAAACGGCACTCGTAAAAATTGATACCCATCTTCTTCATCAATTTTGTAATCAAAGCATCCTTTATCATAATCCCAATTACCACCAATGCTATATCCAAGTGGTTTCATAATCTCTTCTAACTTATATAACGCATATGTACGTCCTTCTAAATTTGATTGAATCGGAATCAAGTCCATCCCTCCAAGACTTTTCCTTTAGCATACCCACTTTAGTTTGAATATACTGATGTATCTTTCTGTAAAATAATAAAAAGCGACCGGTTTCCGGTCGCTTTTTATTATTTTAAACGCTCTTCTAATTCTGCTTTTAATGCTTCAAATCCTGGTTTACCAAGTAAAGCAAACATGTTTTTCTTGTATGCTTCTACTCCAGGTTGGTCAAATGGATTTACGCCTAATAAGTAGCCGCTCATCGCACATGCTTTTTCGAAGAAGTATACAAGGTAACCGAATGTGTACTCATTTAATTCAGGAATATTGACGATTAAGTTTGGTACTCCCCCGTCGCTATGTGCAAGTAATGTACCTTCGTATGCTTTTGTGTTTACGAAGTCTACAGTTTCACCAGCAAGGTAATTTAATCCGTCTAAATCGTTTTCTTCTGATTCGATTGTTAGTTCATGTGTAGATTTACCTACTTTAAGAACTGTTTCAAATAAGTCACGACGACCTTCTTGGACGTATTGACCTAATGAGTGTAAGTCAGTTGAGAAGTTTGCTGAAGATGGGAAAATACCTTTTTGATCTTTTCCTTCACTTTCACCAAATAACTGTTTCCACCACTCAGCGAAGTATTGAAGTGCTGGCTCATAGTTAACAAGCATTTCAATTGTTTTTCCTTTATTGTATAAAGCGTTACGAACTACTGCGTATTGGTAAGCTGGGTTTTCTTCTAGTTCTGATGTTCCGAAGTCATCATGACCAGCAGCTGCACCTTTCATCATCTCTTCAATATTTAAGCCACTTACTGCGATTGGTAACAAACCAACTGGCGTTAATACAGAGAAACGACCTCCAACATCATCTGGAATAACAAATGTTTCGTAACCTTCGTTATCAGCTAATGTTTTTAACGCACCACGTGCTTTATCTGTAGTTGCATAAATACGTTTGCGAGCTTCTTCTTTTCCATACTTTTCTTCTAATAACTTACGGAAGATACGGAATGCTAGTGCTGGCTCTGTTGTTGTACCTGATTTGGAAATAACGTTAATAGAGAAGTCTTTACCTTCTAATACGTCCATTAAATCTTTCATGTAAGTGGAGCTAATGTTTTGTCCAACAAATAGCACTTGTGGAGTTTTACGTTGTTCTTTAGAAAGCGTGTTGTAGAAAGAATGGTTTAACATTTCGATTGCTGCGCGTGCTCCTAAGTAAGAACCACCAATACCTACAACAAGTAAAATGTCAGAGTCATTTTTAATTTTTTCTGCGCATTTTTGAATGCGAGCGAATTCTTCTTTGTCATATTGAAGCGGAAGGTCTACCCACCCAAGGAAATCGTTCCCAGCTCCAGTTTTTTCGTGAATTGCGTGATGTGTTACTTTCACTGCATCACGTAAATAAGTGATTTCATGTTCACCGATGAAGGATAACGCTTTAGAATAGTCGAACGTTACATGTGTACTCATCTTTTTCCCTCCAATTATGGATATGTATTTCTGTATTCACTTTAGCGAAACTGAAGTTGTAAATCAAGCGATTCAACCATTGTAAACGTAACCAATATATATTTTTTAGAAAAAGTTCATTTTTTGCATAAAAATTCGCATTTTTCGGTATAGATGTATATACATCCTCTTTCGAACATTTTTTATGTATAAAAACAACATAACTACCCCATTCTATAAAAGAGTTAATTAACTCATCGCTTGCTCATGCTTCACAATTAAGGGGGGCTTTTTCATGAGTACTTTGCAACGTATCGCATTAGTCTTTACTGTAATTGGCGCTGTGAACTGGGGACTAATCGGATTTTTCCAGTTTGACTTAGTAGCAGCCATTTTCGGTGGACAAAATTCAGCTCTTGCACGTATTATTTACGGCATCGTTGGTATATCTGGGCTTATCAATCTTGGTTTACTGTTTAAACCATCTGAAAATCTTGGTACGCACCCAGAAACAAACGAAATTCGATAATCAGTATGTCCTTTCACCTCCGACATACGAATATGATTGCATGCAATCATATTTGCAAATATATATCATAAGATAAAGTAAAAGAGGAACGCTCATATGCGTTCCTCTTTTACTTTGTTAACTCGGACTCTTCAATCCATTCTGCCAACTTTTCTCGCAGCGTATTAAATCCGTTTTCAGATGGGTTCGGTATAAGAATCCTTCCTTGTTTTCTTTTCGCCGCTTTTAACGATAAACTCATTTTTCTGTGCTCTTCATCAATTGAAAGTACCTTTACTTCTACTGTATCGCCGACTTTTAAAAAGTCATGAATATCCTTTACATATCCATTTGTAATTTCAGATATATGCACAAGTCCTTGTGTTTCTGCATCTAACGCTACAAATGCACCGTAATCTTGAATTCCAGTCACTTTCCCTGTTACAACCACTCCTGTTGTATATTGTTCTGACATATGAAACACTCCCATACGTTTACCATTCTCTCTACAATTATAGAGAGCAAAGCAGATATATTTATTTTAAATATCCGATTGGTTAGTACGCATTCTAGATAATGATATCTAGAATGCGTATACCTTATATTAGTAAATTATACCACTATGACAGAACTCATTCAAAATTCATGAAAAATTTCCCTTAAAGAAGTATAATTCTCCAATATTGGGATAGACTACTAACACATGGCTTTCTAGTATTCCCCCCCTTTTATGGACAAAACGTATTACGTTTTGTCCTTTTTTTATTTTCTACAAATCGTTCCATTCTCTTCATTGCTTCCATAAGTTGTTCAAGCGACGTCGCATATGAACAACGAATAAATCCTTCACCACTTTCGCCAAATACGCTACCAGGGACAACGGCCACTTTTTCTTCCAGCAATAACTGTTCTGCAAATTCCGCTGAAGATAATCCGGTTGAAGATATAGAAGGAAAAACATAAAATGCTCCGCCCGGCACATGACACATTAAGCCCATTTCATTGAAAGATGTCGTCATGAAGTTACGACGCTTCTTATAGCTATCTCTCATTCGAATTACTTCATCGTTCCCTGCGCGTAACGCCTCAAGTGCTGCAAACTGAGACATCGTCGGTGCGCACATCATTGAATATTGATGGATTTTGAGCATTAATTCCGAAAATTGAACAGGAGCTGCAATCATACCGAGGCGCCATCCTGTCATCGCAAATCCTTTTGAAAATCCTGAAATTAAAATCGTATGCTCACGCATATTTTTAATACTTGCGAAACTTGTATATACTTCGTCGTATACAAGCTCTGCATAAATTTCATCAGATAATACGATTAGATTGTACTTCTCAACAATCACTGCTATTTCTTCAAGCTCGGATTTATTTAGCATTGCACCTGTCGGGTTATTTGGTGAACAAAGTAAAATCGCCTTTGTTTTCGCTGTAATAACTGCTTCAATTTGTTCTGGTTGTACTTTAAACTCGTTTTCTAACGTAGTCGCCACAGGAACCGGAACTCCTCCAGCTAATGTCACAAGTGGTGCATAAGAAACGAAGCTCGGTTCAATAATGAGCACTTCATCATCAGGATTTATAATGGCGCGCATCGCTACATCTAACGCCTGACTCGCTCCAACTGTAACAATGATTTCATTACTTGGATCATACGATACTGCAAATTGTTTTTTTAGATACTTTGCTATTTCTTGACGAAGCTCCAATAATCCTGCATTTGCTGTATATGACGTATACCCTTGTTCCAAAGAACGAATACATGCTTGCCTTACATTCCAAGGTGTAACAAAATCTGGCTCTCCTACCCCGAGGGAAATAACACCTTTCATATTTGCTGCTAAATCGAAAAATTTCCGAATACCAGATGGTTTTAAAGATTCTGCTGATCTGGATAGTTCAAATTGCTTCATGGTGTCACCACAATTCGCTTATCATCATCGTCTTTTTCATAAATAACGCCCTCATGTTTATACTTCTTCAAAATGAAATGAGTAGTTGTAGAAACGACAGATTCAATTGTTGCTAATTTCTCAGAAACAAACATCGCTACTTCCCCCATCGTTTTCCCTTCTAATGTAATAGAAAGATCATATGTCCCTGACATTAAATAAACGGATTTCACTTCTGAATAACGATAAATTTGTTCAGCAACCGCATCAAACCCAACGCCGCGCTTTGGTGTAACTTTCACATCGATCATCGCCGTTAAACCTGTATGTTCTTTCACCTTCGTCCAATCAATATGTGTTACATAATCCACAATAATTTTTTCATTTTCTAATCTCGCAACCATCTTCTTTACTTCTTCTACTTCTATATTTAACAGCTTCGCTAATGTATCTACAGATAATCGACTACTCTTTTCAAGACAAGCTAATAATTCTAATTCTTTTTCTGTCACCATATAAATCATCCTTCCTTTTCGTTTGTGTCTAAATTATACAAATACCCTTTCCAGTTTGAAAAGAAGATTTTTCTATTGAATTATGTCAAAATAAAGTGAAACTTTAATCAGCGAAATGCTTCACCCCGCTGATTATTAGTTGAACCAATCGGGCTTTTACGGACAGTTGCTCTCCCACCTAACCTCTTTGCTTGAGCTGCTTTTTGAGGCGGGAGACTTGCTGTCCGTTAATGCGGGGTAAAGTGAAACTTTAATCAGTGGAAAAATGCGTGATAAAGCGAAAGGGGATGGAATCGTGAAACCAAAAGTTTATATTGCTGAACCAGTTCCAACATTTGTAGAAAACTATTTATCAGAACACTGTGATTATGAAAAATGGGATCAAAATGAAAAAGTACCTCGTGATGTTCTATTAGAGAAAATACAAGATAAAGATGGGTTATTAAATTTCGGATCTGCTATTAATGAAGAATTACTAACAGTAGCTCCTAACTTAAAAGTAGTGAGCAACATTTCTGTTGGTTACGATAATTTTGATTTACAAGCGATGAAAAAACGAAATGTTATCGGAACGAATACACCATACGTATTAGATGATACAGTAGCTGATCTTGTTTTCGCCCTTATGTTATCTGCTGGGCGCCGTGTTTGCGAACTCGATTCTTATGTAAAAAATGGTGAATGGAACACTGAAATTGGAAAAGAACACTTCGGACTAGATGTACACCATAGCACAATTGGTATTATCGGAATGGGCCGAATTGGAGAAGCAGTTGCAAAACGAGCAAAATTCGGATTTGATATGAATGTTCTTTACTATAACCGCCGTCGTAAAGAAGAAGCTGAACAAAAATTCGATGCTACATATTGTGATTTACAGACGCTACTGAAGCAGTCTGACTTTATTGTTCTTCTTACTCCATTAACAGATGAAACATATCACCTTATCGGAGAAAAGGAATTTTCATTAATGAAAGAAACAGCAATCTTCATTAATGCTTCTCGCGGGAAAACAGTAGATGAAGAAGCGTTAATCCATGCTTTAACAGAAAAGAAAATCTTTGCAGCAGGTATCGATACATTTACACAAGAGCCGATTCAAAAAGATAATCCACTCTTATCATTACAAAATGTTGTGACTTTACCACACATCGGATCTGCAACATTAAAAACTAGGCAGCAAATGGCTATGACCGCCGCTGAAAATTTAGTTGCAGGATTGCAAGGAAAAACACCGCCTAATATTGTTCGCGGGTAATACTGAATAAACGAAAAGCAAGATGACATCGTCATCTTGCCTTTTTTTGTTAACATATTTTCTTCTTCCTTGGAGATGATATGAACAAAAATCAATGGAGTGACAAAAAATGAATCACGAATATACTTGTCCTTATTTCACTTTTTCCACTCGCGGCACTACTATTCATTACGAATTGTATGAACATGATAATAAAACAGAACGTCCTACTTTCGTACTCGTTCACGGCTTTTTATCTTCCTCATTCAGTTACCGTCGTCTCATTCCCTTACTATCGAAGGAAGGAACAGTCATTGCTCTTGATTTACCACCGTTCGGAAAAAGTGATAAGTCTCATCTGTTTAAGTATTCTTATCACAATTTAGCAACGATCATTATTGATTTAATTGAACATTTATCTCTCTCAAACATTGTATTAGTTGGGCACTCTATGGGTGGGCAAATTTCTCTCTATGTAAACCGTATACGTCCTGAACTCATCTCAAAGACGATTTTACTATGCAGCTCTAGCTATTTAGCACGCGCAACCTTACCTTTACTATACTCTTCTTATTTACCGTTCTTTCATTTATACGTAAAGAACTGGATTATTAGACGCGGCATTGTTCATAACTTAATGAATGTCGTTCATGATCACTCATTAATTGACGATGAAATGAAAAAAGGTTACTCCGCTCCTTTTTATGACGACCGTATATTTCCCGCTTTAACTCGCATGATACGAGACCGTGAAGGTGACTTATCTTCAACTGAATTACAAAAAATCGAAACACCTACACTACTCATTTGGGGTGAAAAAGACCGCGTCGTCCCTGTACATGTAGGTCATCGTCTACACAAAGATTTACCGAATTCAAAATTTATTTCTTACGAAAATACAGGACATTTACTACCTGAAGAAAAGCCTGAACATGTTTATGAAGAAATTATCGCTTTTTCTGCGCAATAAAGTGAAACTTTAATTAGCCCCCACCTAACTTCTTTGCTTCTGCTGAATTTTGAGGTGGGGGTCTTACTGCCCGGCAAATAGCGGGATAATATAAAAAAGGCCGTCGGAAATTCCGACAGCCTATAATGAACAGCTTCCGCCTTCTTTTATTACAAGTAATTCCACAGCTAATTTCTCACATTTTTCAAGCGCAGGTACTTCCTCAAAAGACATAAAGTATATATGTTGAATCTTCTTTGCGATGTATTTTGGATCATCAAACACACTTATGACGTTCACAACATCGCTCGCTTCTGTTTCATAAAACTCCGGTCCCATTTGAAACGGATCCCAATTCTTCACAAC
Source organism: Bacillus sp. FSL K6-1218 (assembly GCF_038006445.1). Taxonomy (NCBI): domain Bacteria; kingdom Bacillati; phylum Bacillota; class Bacilli; order Caryophanales; family Bacillaceae; genus Bacillus; species Bacillus sp. FSL K6-1218. The sequence continues at coordinate 4,921,886 of NZ_JBBOVE010000001.1, forward strand.
CTCTATCATCTTTTCATATGTACCCATTCGCTTCCCGCCTTTTCACTTTTTAATACTTTTCTTTATCCTATCACATCAGCTATTCTATAAGAAGAGAGAGAACTTTCATAACTTATTGGTTTTACAGAAGAAGGGGGCAAACGTATGCAACTATTTCATAAAGCAATCAATCGACGTGGAACGCATAGTATAAAATGGGATACATATAAAAACGAAGAACTTATCCATGCTTGGATTGCTGATATGGATTTTGAAGTACCAAAACCAATTCAAACTGCCTTAAAACAACGAATCGAACATCCGATTTTTGGCTATACACTTCCTCCCGAAAATATTGGGGATATTATTTGTAACTGGACAAAACAACAATACGACTGGGATATTCAAAAAGAATGGCTTGTCTTTAGCGCCGGAATCGTTCCAGCTCTTAGTACGAGCATACAGGCTTTCACAAAGGAAAACGAAGCCGTTCTTGTACAACCACCTATTTATCCTCCATTTTTCGAAATGGTCACAACAAACAACAGGCAGTTATGCGTGAGTCCATTACAGAAACAAAATGATACATATGTGATAGACTTCGAGCATTTAGAAAAGCAGTTTCAGCAAGGCGTCAAACTCATGCTTCTTTGTAGCCCTCATAACCCAATCGGACGCGTTTGGACGAAAGAGGAACTTGTGCAGCTCGGATCGTTATGTACTAAATATAACGTAATCATTGTCGCGGATGAAATTCATTCCGATATCATTTATGCAGACCATACACATACGCCGTTCGCTTCCTTATCTGCAGAATTAGCAGAGCGCACTATCACTTGTATGGCTCCAAGTAAAACATTTAATATCGCTGGATTACAAGCATCGATTATTATCATTCCAAACGAAAAACTCCGTCACGCCTTTACAGCTATCCAATATAGACAAGGCTTCCACGGGTTAAATATCTTCGCTTATACAGCGATGCAAAGTGCCTATACAGAATGTAATGATTGGTTAAACGAAATTCGATTATATATAGAAGATAATGCTCAATTTGCTTGTGAATATATTAAAACTCACATACCTACTCTTTCCGTAACGAAGCCAGAAGGTAGCTTTTTATTATGGATTGATTGTTCTCGTCTAAAGCTTTCTCAAAACGAGCGTACTGCATTACTTGAGGAAAAAGGAAAAATCATCGTTGAACCTGGTGAGAAATACGGGTTAGGTGGCGAAGAACATATTCGAATTAACATCGGCTGTCCACGATCTGTTTTAGAAGAAATTTTGAACAGACTGCGTCATACGTTTTCATAATAAGAAAAGAGGCTGTCATAAATCATTTTAGGACAACCTCCTTTATCCATATCTTTTCAATTACGTTTCACAAAAAAAGCTACCATGCACGGTAGCTTTTACTTTTTCTTCATATCCGATGCTTTTTTTACAATGACACCACAAGCAATTCGATCACCTGATTTACCTGTCGGTTGTGTCATACCATCATCAGCGTTTTCTGTAATAATAATAGACGCTCCATCTTTTCTATGAATCGTTGTTTTTCCTTCTTCAAGCGTTATGTGCGGCGCGTCGATTTCTGCCTTGATCTTTCCAGAACCGTCTGCAATTACGTTCGGTAAATCACCGTTTTCTGCACCCTTCGGATTAAGAAGACCATGTTTTTTATCATCAGGATTAAAATGATTCCCGGATGATTCAAAACGAGGTGCCTTACACTCTCCGATTTCATGTACATGTAGTCCGTGTGGTCCTGGCGTGAAACCTTCCCCTTTAATCGTAATTTTCACTCCACTTGTTTGCTGAACTACTTTCGCAGTCCCTACCTCATCTCCTGAAGCATTATGTAATTTCACTTCAATTTCTTTCGGCTTTCCTTGGTCACAACCTGCCATCAGAAATAATAAACAACAACTGAAAAAAAGCCGTTTCTTCATTCCATTCCCTCCAAAATATATTCTGCCCTTAGATTGTCCGAGCATAGAGGGAAACATACAAAAATGCGTTACTGTTTCTTTTCAGCTAATAGTTTTTCTTCAACTTTCTGTAATCGCTCTGCTTCTCGTTTTGATACACGAACGAACATACGCCACGTAGCAATCGCACCGATGATAAATAGAACACAAACAATCCCCGGAATAATATATTCTGTTTTATCTTCCGGAAAATATAAAGGCATCATACGGAACACTCCTTATTATAGGATTCAAAAAACATCAGAATTTTCTGTTATATCACTTTAAATTATAGTTGAACCGGTCCATATTCTCAAGGGGCGTTCCGAAAGCGAATGATTTCTTTGACTCCTTCTCCTACTTTCCTTACTATAAACTTGAGGTGAAAAATATGAGAGAAACATTTGAAATTGGCGAAATCGTTACTGGTATTTATAAAACAGGAAAATACATTGGCGAAGTTACAAATAGCCGCCCTGGCAGTTACGTCGTAAAAGTATTAGCTGTTTTAAAACATCCGGTGCAAGGTGACTTACATAACGTAAAACAAGCTGACGTACCATTTTTCCACGAAAGACGTGCTTTAGCTTTTCGTGAGCAAACGAACATTCCAGAACAAATGGTGAAGAAATATGAAGGAGAAATTCCGGATTATACAGATTCACTCAAATTAGCATTAGAAACTCAAATGAATTCATTTTCTGAAGATGATTCACCTTTTGCAGAGCGTAGTCTAGAAACATTAGAACAGTTAAAGAAAGACTACAAACTCTAAAAAACAAAACGACCAAATTACATAATGTGCAATTTGGTCGTTACTGTGTACTCACTTTCTTTAACACTTTTGAAAAATCAACAAGTTCTCCTAATGTTGGAGGTGCTGGTTTTACTAAATACTCTTTATCTTTTTCTACTAGTTTAAAAATATTGTACGTCGTCATTGCATCATCAAGCGCACAATGATGCTTCCCTGTCCCTACTTTTCCATACGCCTCAATTGCTTTCCATAATCCTGTTTGATTTCTTTCTCCAAAAAACTTCTTATACTCAAGCGATAAATCACGACACTGTCCGAAGAACGGAAAAGCTATCCCTGCCATTTCACAATTATGCTTCAGCACTTTCATATCCATATTTCCCCACGTTACAATTGTCGGTTTACATTTCGTTTCGTATTCTGAAAGCTTCTTAACGAGTTCAGGAAATGAAATCCCTTTATCCACGACTTCTTGTTTTATTCCTAAAAACTTCTTACACCGATCCGTTAAAGAGGGAAATGTTTTCGGCCTGACATGTGATGAATACGTATCTTCCACCTTACAGCCAGCAACTGAAACGAGTCCTACCTCAATAATTTCCGGAAAAAATCCTTTCGGTTTCTTTCTATGCTGGGGCATCGTAAACTCAAAGTCTAAAAATAAAAATCGTTGTTCATCCATACGATCCCTTCCTTATCATTTTTGTCATTCCTTTCTATTTGACACTCCTACACGAACAAGCTCGAATGCTAATTCCATTTTAAATATTCAGATTGGATGTATCTTATATATATGTCAAATGCCCACAAATATTTTAAAAAATAAGAAAAAATGACCTATGCAGAAAATATGACAAAATCCCTCCTTTCATTTACATCCGCAGTTTTTCTACTTTATAATGACGTTATGTGTGTTTCATCTAGTTAATATTTGACACACTAAGAAAAATGAATGAAAGGAGATGAGATTTTTGCACGAAACAACGCAAGAACTCGCTAACTGGCAGTATTATTTTGCTATCGCAGTCTTTTTAATTACATATGCCATTATTATTTCTGAAAAAATTAATCGCGCTGTCATCGCACTTCTTGGTGCAGCACTCATGGTAATTGTGGGGGTCGTCGATTTACATAACGCCTTTACGAAACATATTGAATGGGGAACGATTACGCTACTCATCGGTATGATGATTTTGGTGAACATTACGAGTAAATCAGGTGTTTTCCAATACGTTGCCATTAAAGCAGCAAAAGGGGCACAAGGAAATCCAATTAAAATTTTAATTTCCCTTTCCCTACTTACTGCGCTTGGCTCCGCATTTTTAGATAACGTTACAACTGTACTTCTTGTTGTTCCAGTTACTTTATCTATTACGCGCATACTGCAAGTAAATCCTGTTCCTTATTTACTTTCTGAAATTATTTTCTCAAACATTGGGGGAACTGCAACATTAATTGGTGATCCACCTAACATTATGATTGGTTCTGCCAATAAACATTTAGACTTCAATGCTTTCCTATTGAATCTAGCACCAATCGTAATTATTATTATTGGAGTTACAGCAACAATACTTTACTTCATGTACCGCAAACAATTAATTGCCGATCCTGTACAAGTCAAAAAATTAATGAGCTTAGATGAAAAACAATACATTAAAGATCCAGTATTAATGAAAAAATCTTTAACGGTACTTGGACTTACAATTGTAGGTTTCATGACTCATTCTATTTTCCATATTGATGCGGCTATCATTGCCTTAACTGGTGCTACTGTACTTATGTTAATTGGTGTGAAAGAGCATGAAATTGAAGAAGTATTTGCAAGCGTAGAGTGGGTAACAATCTTCTTCTTCGCAGGGCTATTCGTACTTGTTGGAGGACTTATCGATATCGGTCTTATCAAAATGTTAGCTCAAAAAGTAATTGGTATAACAGGCGGAGATATTTCTTACGCATCCATCCTTATTTTATGGGTATCTGGTATCGCCTCTGCAACAATTGATAACATCCCATTCGTCGCAACAATGATTCCACTTATTAACGATATGGCAGTTGGGCTAGGCTTATCACCATCTGACGCACAAATCGATGTATTATGGTGGGCATTAGCACTAGGTGCTTGTCTCGGCGGAAACGGAACATTAATCGGAGCTTCTGCTAACGTAATCGTTGCAGGTATCGCGAGCCGCGAAGGGCATAAATTTAGTTACATGGAATTCCTAAAAGTCGGTTTCCCAATTATGATCGTTTCATTAATCATTTCTCACATTTATATTTATTTACGCTACCTTATGTAGTAGAAAAAGCGCCCTGATAATCAGGGCGCTTTTTTACTTATATCTAAAATATATCGACTTATCAACAGAAACGAAAAATCTACTCTTTATATCTCACCGGTTCATTTCGAATAATAAATAAATGAATCGGTAAGAAAACCGAAAATGTGATTGTATGAATAATCGTAAACAATATAGAATTCGTTCCGTATCTATCTAAAATTGCGTAGATAAGATAAATAGACAGCACAATCGATACAGCTGTTGCTAATAAATATAGAATTGGTACGAAGTTAAAAATGAAACACGCGACATATATGCCGAATACTTTCCATCCCGCTTCTTCTTTTAAGAAATCCGGTAATTTGTCTTTTGCTAAATCACCCCATATCTTACTATTTAAAAAAGGAATAAACGCAAGAGCACCATCCGTTGCACCATCATTTTTCGCCATCGTATACAGTGCAAAAGCCGTTAATAAATACGCAATAATTGCCCAAATCAATACAACAAGAATAAACGCAAAACTAAGAGCAAAGAAACCTGCTAGTACGCCTTGATCCTCCATCTTATCCTCTCCTCTCTACTTTCAACATATTTCATTACATTGCAAGTTATGTTTTAAAATTTATCCAAACTCTTTGTATAATAAGAGAAGAAAGAGAATAAGAGAGGAGAAACACATATGCATCCATTTGTAAAAGCATTACAAGAGCATTTTACAGCTCATCAAAATCCTGAAAAAGCAGAACCTATGGCTCGTTATATGAAAAATCACTTCCCATTTCTAGGTATTCAAACACCGGAAAGACGCCAATTGTTAAAAGACGTCATTCAAATACATACTCTCCCAGATAAAAAAGACTTTCAAATTATCGTACGTGAGCTGTGGGACTTACCAGAACGTGAATTCCAAGCGGCCGCACTTGATATTATGCAAAAATATAAAAAGCATATAAACGAAACTCATATCCCCTTCTTAGAAGAACTTATTGTCACAAAATCTTGGTGGGACTCTGTCGATAGCATCGTCCCTACATTCTTAGGTACTATCTTTTTAAAACACCCAGAATTGATTTCTGCGTATATTCCAAAATGGATTGCATCAGATAACATATGGTTACAACGTGCCGCTATTTTATTCCAACTGAAATATAAACAAAAGATGGATGAAGAACTTCTTTTCTGGATTATTGGACAACTACATTCTTCAAAAGAATTTTTCATTCAAAAAGCGATTGGCTGGGTCCTTCGTGAATATGCAAAAACAAATCCGGATGTAGTTTGGGAATACGTGCAAAACAATGAACTCGCTCCATTAAGTAAGCGTGAAGCAATTAAGCATATTAAACAAAATTACGGAATAAATAATGAAAAAATAGGTGAGACTCTATCATAGATAGACGCGTTCCTCTATTGAGATTTAAAAAAGAACGTGTTAGAATATGTTCATTATTATTAATATAAGTAGCGATGACGGACTTATAAGTACTTGCATAAAAAGCGATTCAGGGATAGTGAAAGCCTGAAGCCGCAAGGAAACGGCAGTCCCGAGCAATACATGATAAAGTGGATGCACCTTTTGTGTATCAACTAGGGTGGAACCGCGGGCAAACGCTCGTCCCTAGGCAAATAAGCCTTGGGATGAGCGTTTTTTTATGTTCTTTTTAGCATATACTGCTCGTTTCCAAAGTATCAGAGTATGTCATCGCCAATACGTTAACTTTCAAAAGGAGGATTTTCTTATGTATTCAATGGAACAAGTTGTAAACTTAGCGAAACATCGCGGTTTTGTTTTCCCTGGTTCTGAAATTTACGGTGGTCTTGCAAACACTTGGGATTACGGTCCACTTGGAATCGAATTAAAAAATAACGTTAAAAAAGCTTGGTGGAAAAAATTCATTCAAGAATCTCCACACAACGTTGGTTTAGACGCAGCTATTTTAATGAACCCTAAAACTTGGATCGCTTCTGGTCATGTTGGTAACTTCAACGATCCAATGATCGACTGTAAAAAATGTAAAGCTCGTCACCGTGCTGACAAATTAATTGAGGATGCTTTAGATGCAAAAGGCATCGAAATGGTTGTTGACGGTCTTACTTTCGACCAAATGGCTGACTTAATGAAAGAACATGAAGTAAAATGTCCTGATTGCGGTAGTGAAGAATTCACTGAAATCCGTCAGTTCAACTTAATGTTCAAAACATTCCAAGGTGTTACAGAGTCTAGCACAAACGAAATCTTCCTTCGTCCTGAAACAGCACAAGGTATTTTCGTAAACTTCAAAAACGTTCAACGCTCTATGCGTAAAAAGCTTCCATTTGGTATTGGCCAAATCGGTAAGAGTTTCCGTAACGAAATCACACCTGGTAACTTCACATTCCGTACACGTGAATTCGAACAAATGGAACTTGAATTCTTCTGTAAGCCTGGTGAAGATTTAGAGTGGTTCGCATTCTGGCGTGAAACTTGTAAAAACTGGTTACTTTCACTTGGTATGACTGAAGAGAGCATGCGTCTTCGTGACCACGGTAAAGAAGAGTTATCTCACTACAGTAATGCAACAACTGACATTGAATTCAAATTCCCATTCGGTTGGGGCGAACTTTGGGGCGTTGCATCTCGTACAGACTTCGACTTAAAACGTCACATGGAACACTCAAACGAAGACTTTAATTATATCGATCCACAAACGAATGAGCGTTACGTACCATACTGTATCGAGCCATCTTTAGGCGCAGACCGCGTAACATTAGCATTCTTATGTGATGCATATGAAGAAGAGCAATTAGAAAACGATTCTCGTACAGTTCTTCGTTTCCACCCTGCTTTAGCACCATACAAAGCAGCTATCTTACCATTATCTAAAAAGCTATCTGAAGGTGCTACTGAAGTATTCGCAGAATTAGCTAAAGACTTCATGGTAGACTTTGATGAAACTGGTTCTATCGGTAAACGTTACCGTCGTCAAGACGAAATCGGTACACCATTCTGTATCACATACGACTTCGACTCAGTTGAAGACAAAGCTGTTACAGTACGTGACCGTGACACAATGGAACAAGTTCGTATGCCAATTAGCGAACTAAAAGGTTTCTTAGAGAAGAAAATCCAGTTCTAATTATAAGAAAAAGAGGCTGCTCATAAGAGCGCCTCTTTTTTAATTTTCACGTTTTTCTTTAATTGCTACTGTACATCTTGATATACATAGTAAATCATCATTTTCATCAATAATGCGAACATCCCAAACCATTGTCGATTGTCCTCTATGTATCGGTGTCCCAATCGCTGTTACAATTCCATCTTTCTTTGAGCGAATGTGGTTTGCATTAATTTCTAATCCGAAACAAATACATTTTTCTTGATCAATTAAATTATATGAACCAACACTTGCCACTGTTTCTGCTAATGCAACCGATGCACCACCATGCAAAAATCCAAACGGCTGATGCGTACGCTCATCAACAGGCATCGTAGCAACCACCTTATCTTCTGTCATCTCTAACAACTCAATTCCAAGTGAATCCATTAAAGTTTTTGCCATATCGCTTCCCCCTTCTCATACTTTAATTAAATGTATAATTTTACCTATTTATTTTCAAACTACTTATAACACTTATATAAGGAGGCTTCACCTAAATGAAACAGAAATTTTGTATATTACTGCTTATGTTCTCCTTGCTGACTATTGTACCAAATTGTGCAATAACAGCCAAAGCATCTAACCTGACAATCGATGTTAAGACTGTAACGCAAAAAGGTAAGAAACCTTATATAGAATATCAAATAAATAGGCCTTCTTTTCACAACTTTTCTGACTCTAAATTTCAAAATAAGCTCAATTTATACTACAAAAAATCCACTGACAAGTTTAAAAACAAATTAGAAAAAGAAGCAAAAAAATATTATAAAGAAACAGAAGGATCTAGTACACCATTTCATCCGTACGTAGCAAATGTCGATTATAAAGTCTCATTAAACAAACCACCTTTTCTTAGCCTATATGTGAATTACTATCAATATACTGGCGGAGCACATGGTCTTTATACGTGGAAGGCAAATACATTTGATTTAAACGAAAAAAAGCTACTGCACTTAGACGATTTATTTCAACAAAAAGATAAATATAAAGATGTAATCCGTGCAGAGATTGTAAGACAAATTAAACAAAATGAAAATATTTATTTTCCTGATGCAACTGAAAAGGTAATGAGTATGAAAAAGTTTCACTTCTTTTTAGAGCCAGACAATCTCGTCATTTATTTCCCTTTATATGAGATTGCTCCGTATTCAAGTGGAATTCCGCAATTTCGTATTCCATATACGTTGCTAAGAGACTATTTGAAGCCTTCTTATCAAAATATTTTGATTGACAACAAGTAAATATTTTCGCTACGATAATGTTAACCTAAAAACAACAGGAGGTTAACATTATGAGAAGATTTCATGTTTTAGATTTAGCATTAGCTGCCATGTTCGTCGCTCTTATGGCCATTGGTGCAAATATTGTATCTTGGGCACCATTCCTGCAAGTAGCGGGCATCCCATTATCTATGCAACCATTTTTCGCAATTTTAGCAGGTCTTCTTCTTGGAAGTAGACTTGGTGCCTTATCCATGACTGTATATATGCTCGTTGGCGTAGCCGGTGCACCAATCTTTGCTAACTTCAAAGCTGGATTTGGAGCACTTTTAGATCCTACTGGTGGTTTTATTATCGCATTTATTATCGTTGCTTACGTATCGGGAAAACTAGTAGAACAAAAAGAAAGACCAACATTCATTACATTTGCTATTGCCTCTTTCACAGGAATTATTTTAACTTATATAATCGGTACTACTTACATGTACGGGGCAGTCAATCTCTTTATGGGCGGTAATATGAGTTATAAAGCTGCTTGGATGATTATGATGTGGTTCGCAGTAAAAGATATTGCATTTACAATTATCGGTGCTATTATCGCACCTCGCATATACTATGCTGTGCGTCGTTCTGCTTATCAGCATTCTCATTCGACGATTTCCTAATAAAAAAATGAGTTATTTCAGTATACTGAAATAACTCATTTTTTTTATTAAGACTCTTGGTTCGCTTGTTCTTCTAAAATTTTCTTCATCATCGCAACCATGTCATCACGTAATTCTGGGTGTTGCAGAGCCATTTCGATTGTCGTTTGAACGAATCCTAGCTTTTCACCTACATCGTAGCGCTTTCCTTCGAAATCGTAAGCAAATACACGTTGGATTTCATTTAAGCTTTGGATTGCATCTGTTAACTGAATTTCACCGCCAGCACCGACATGTTGCTGTTCTAAGAACATAAAGATTTCAGGCGTTAAAATGTAACGGCCCATAATCGCTAAGTTTGAAGGTGCTGTACCTTGTGCTGGTTTCTCAACGAAATTGCGAACTTGGTAACGACGACCTTCTTGTTCTAATGGATCGATAATTCCGTAACGGTGTGTTTCTGTTTCTGGAACAGTTTGTACACCAATAACAGAAGAAAGTGTTTTTTCATACTCATCCATTAATTGACGTAAACATGGTTTCTCAGCTTGGACAATATCATCACCTAGTAACACTGCAAATGGCTCATCACCAATGAATTTACGTGCACACCAAACAGCATGTCCTAGTCCCTTCGGCTCTTTTTGACGGATGTAATGAATATCTACCATTTTTGAAGAAGCTTGTACTTTTTCAAGCAACTCATATTTTTTCTTCTCTAATAAGTTTTGTTCTAGTTCAAATGCGTTATCAAAATGATCTTCGATAGAGCGCTTTGTTTTACCAGTAACGATAATAATATCTTCGATTCCCGATTTCACTGCTTCTTCTACAATGTATTGAATCGTTGGTTTATCTACTATCGGTAACATTTCTTTCGGCATTGCTTTCGTTGCTGGTAAAAAACGTGTTCCTAATCCAGCTGCTGGGATTATCGCTTTTCTTACTTTTTTCATCACAAAATACCCTCTCTCCTGTCGGAATTAATAGCAATCATTTCCTACATAAAACAAAAGGGAGATTTCGCTCCCTTTTGTTCCTTACTACTTAAAATTACTTTGTATTATAAACGATTCATAATGTCTTCTTTAATAGTAAGTAACTTTTGTTCACTATTTTGTAAAGAACTATCTTGTACACCGAAGTAGAACTTAATCTTCGGTTCAGTTCCAGATGGACGTAGGCAGAACCATGAACCATCTTCTAATTGATATTTTAACACATTTGATTTCGGTAAGTGAATCTCTTCTTTATGTCCATCTTGTAAAGATGTAACGATGCTTGCTTTATAATCTTCAACTGCTACGACTGTTAAGCCTGCTACTTCTTTTGGAGGATTCTCACGGAACGTCGCCATCATCTCTTGGATTTGTTCCGCTCCATCTTTTCCTTTTAACGTTAACGATACAAGGTCTTCACGGAAGAAACCGTACTTCTCAAATACTTCTAATAGACCATCATATAACGTTTTCCCTTGTGATTTGTAGTATGCAGCTACTTCACATGCAAATAGGACAGATTGTACTGCATCTTTATCACGGCAGAATGGACGGATTAAATAACCATAGCTTTCCTCATAACCGAATTGGAATTCGTATTGTCCGCTTTCTTCATACTGTCTAATTTTCTCACCGATAAATTTAAATCCAGTTAACGTATCAACTGTATCTAAACCATATGCTTTTGCAATTGTACGACCAATTTCAGACGTTACGATTGTTTTTAATACGACACCGTTCTCTGGAAGCGTTCCGTTTTCTTTCTTTTGAGATAATAAGTAATCAAGCATTAAAGCACCTGTTTGGTTTCCTGTTAATACTTGGAACTCACCATTATGATTGCGGACTGCTACACCTAGACGATCTGCGTCAGGATCAGTTGCGATTAATACATCTGCGCCTACCTTTTCACCGTCACGAATAGCATACTCAAATGCTGCATGCTCTTCTGGGTTCGGTGATTTTACTGTAGAGAAGTTTGGATCTGGTAACTCTTGCTCTTTTACAACTGTTACATCTGTAAATCCAACTTCTTTTAAACCACGGCGTACAGAAATATTTGATGTTCCGTGTAATGGTGTAAAGACGATTTTTAAGTCTTTGCCGGCCTTTTCCACCATTTCTTTATTAATGATGACATTGTTCAATTCTGCAGCATATGCATCATCTACTTCTTGTCCAATAATATGTAATAAACCGTCAGCTTTTAATTGCTCTACATCAGCGACTTCAACTGTTAATTCATCTTCTATTGCATCTACGTAGCTTATTAACTCATCCGCTTCTTTTGGCGGCAACTGTCCACCATCTTCACCGTATACTTTGTATCCGTTATATTCAGGCGGATTATGGCTTGCCGTAAGAACGATTCCACTTACTGTATGTAAATGACGAACTGCGAAAGAAAGTACTGGCGTTGGACGTAAGCTTTCAAACACATATGTTGTGATACCACGTGCACCAAGTGTAGCAGCGACTTCCATTGCAAACTCAGGTGATTTATGACGAGAATCATAGGCTACAACAACACCTCGTTTTTTCGCTTCCTCACCTAACTTTTCAATAAAGCTTGCTAATCCTTTTGTTGCTTTACGAACTGTATATACGTTTAAACGGTTCGTACCAGCACCAAGTTCACCACGCATACCACCTGTGCCGAACTCTAGATTTTTATAAAAGCTATCCTCGATTTTCTTCTCATCTTGCTTCATGTTTTCTAGCTGTTCTTTTAATTCTGCATCTAATTGTGCGTAAGAAAGCCAGCGACTAAATTCTTGTTTCCAATTCATTCTTCTCTCTCCTCTCGCTCGTCATACCTTTATTATATGAAAAAAACATGCTGTATCTCAATATTTTATAAAATCTAGCAGGATTTTACTAGGAATATTTGTATACACTATTGTTAAATACTCCACTAAAGGGAATGAGGATTATGCACGAATGGGGCTTGTCAGAAGAGCTCAAAATACAAACAAAACAAATGATTGAAATTGCTGAAAGAGAACTATCGATTATGAGGAACGCAATCGATAAAGAAGATGAATGCATTTTATGCAAAATGGAAGATATTCATCATATGTTGGCAAATGTACAAACATTGGCAGCTACATACTATATTCAAGCATATTTATCACCTTATACGGAAAGTTCATCTTTTATTACAACAGCTATCCAACATTTAAGCGCCAGAAAACATGGTGCTCTTATCGTTGTAGAACGAAACGAGACGCTTGAAGCTTTCATTCAAACTGGAACGACATTAAACGCTCATTTAACTGCACCATTACTCGAATCAATATTTTATCCAGGTAACCCTCTTCATGACGGTGCCGTTCTGGTAAAAAATAATCATATTGTCTCAGCTGCTAATATTCTTCCTTTAACGAAAAGTACAGAAGTTGATCCTGAGCTGGGAACACGTCACAGAGCTGCAATTGGCTTATCAGAAAAGAGTGATGCACTTATATTAGTTGTCTCTGAAGAAACGGGCCGTACTTCTTTTGCCTTAAATGGGATTTTGTATACGATTTCTTTATAAAGTGAAACTTTAATCAGCCCTCACCAATCAAGCGTTTACGAGCAGCTCAATCCACACTTAACTTCTTTGCTTCCGCTGAATTTTGAATTGAGGGTCTTACTGCCCGGCAAATAGCTGGATAAACAAACCTATAAAAAAGAAGACTGTTCCAAAATATTGGAACAGTCTTCACTTATACTCTTATTCTTCTCCGAAACGCTCCACAAGTGTTGCAAGTGTACGTACCATTGCACCAGTTGCTCCAGCTGGACCTAAGTCGTGCGCGCCTTTTGTTTCTGATGTTCCAGCGATATCTAAGTGTACCCACGGTGTATCTTCAGCGAATTCGCCTAGGAATGTACCTGCCATAACCGCATGTCCTTCACGGCCTGGTGAGTTATTTAAATCAGCAAACTTACTGTTTCTCACACGTTCTTTATCACGATCAAAAATCGGTAGTTGCCAAATTGGCTCATCTGTTTCCATAGAAGCCTCTAGCACTTGCTCAAATAACTCTTCATTATTTGTCATTGCGCCTGTCGTATAGTTTCCAAGTGCAACAATTACACCGCCTGTTAATGTTGCAACATCAACAAGATAGTTTGCACCAAGTTTTTTCGCATACGTAATACCGTCAGCTAAAGCTAGACGACCTTCTGCATCCGTATTTAATACTTCAATTGTCTTTCCGCTCATAGATTTGATTACATCGTCTGGCTTAAATGCCGTACCACTTACAACGTTATCAGTTGAAGGAATAACAGCGATCACATTTTGTTCTGGGCGCAGTTCTCCGATAATTTCCATCGCACCTAATACAGCAGCTGCACCGCCCATATCACCTTTCATACCAACCATGCCTTCACGTGGTTTTAAAGAATAACCACCTGTATCGTATGTAATACCTTTTCCAACGAATCCAATGACATCCGTCCACTCTTCTTTTCCTTTATAAATAAGAGCAATCATTTTTGGCGGCTCTGTACTACCTTGGTTTACTGCAAGTAACGCACCCATACCAAGATCTTCCATCTCTTCTTTCTCAAGAACTTTATAGTCCATATCATACTTCTCCGCTAACTCAACAGCATACTCAGCAAGCTTTGTCGCTGTTAATACGTTTGGCGGCATATTTACAAGTGTACGAGCCGAATTTGTTGCACGTCCATGTACGTAGCCAACTGTTAATGCGGCTTCAATTTCTTGTGCATCTTCCGCTGTAATAGCCGTGAACTTCTCTAACTCTACACGATCCTTTTTATCTGATTTATACGTTTGTAACTCATATGTACCAAGGCCTTGTACCTCTGCTGCAATATGAGCGACATCAATCGCGTCTAATTTCTCTGTTACGAAAGAATCAAGTAAGATTGCTGCATCTTGTACTTTTGCTACTTGTAATGTTTTAAACGCTTTTCCAAGAGCCGCACGTAACGTTTCTGTCGTGTAAGACTCTTTCTTTCCTAAACCAACAAAGTAATAACGTTTCACATTTGTTTTTCCTAAGCTATGTACTTTCGAAATGGCCTTTTTCTTCGTAGATAATTCTTTCTCTTCTAGTAAAACTTGTAATTGTCCTTCAAACGCTTTGTCCAGTTCTTGTACAAAACTACTCATTTTCTCTTCTTCAAATAGAGCAACAATCACTACTTCATGACCTGCTAATTCTTTTTGTACTTGAAACATGTTCAGACCCCCTAAATTTCTCTACCACCATTATAACTTTATTTTCGATAAAATGCGATAATTCTAACTACAGTTATATGACGTGTAAAATCTCCTCTGTTATGAAATAAGCCAAGAAAAAAAGTCTAGCGTAATTACGACTAGACTATCTTTGTTTTAAATATTGACCACGAAACACTTGCATCGTTTCGTCTTGATTTAACATCGTTAACTCTTCTTCTGTAAACTTACCATTTCCTACTTTTACTACATACACATTTACTTTTTTCTTACCCCATTGGCTATAAACATCTTTCACCGTATCATAATATAGATCAAGACGGTTTCCTTTTATTGCACCGCCCTTATCAGCTACTACACCATACCCGTAACCTGGCACGAAGAGAATCGTTCCAATCGGGAATACGCGTAAGTCCGCAGCAATTGTGGAATATAAATCCCTTTTTACTTTAACACCTGAATATGTAATACCATACTCTGGATGCCCTGGCCTCTTACCAGTTGACTCAATCCCCGATGTATAACCTGTTGCAGTCATTTCAATTGAACGATATTTAGACCAGTCGTTTGCCTGCTCTAAAGCATTTATCACTTCTTTACTCGGAGCAACATTTCTCTTAACTTCTGCTGCATGTACTTCTTTTGCACTCGTTCCCTCATATTTCTTTACAATCTCTAATAGAGAAACTCCTGTGAAAGCATTCCATGTTACGCATAATGCAATTGCAAGTAAACAAGTCATCATAATGCGAATACAATATCGTTTTAACATTTTTATATTCCACACTCCTTCATCGTTAATCATTCCCTATACGATGAAGGAATATGCAAAAAATAATCTCCAAATGAATTGGAGATTAAAACATTTGATATCCGCTTTTCCGAAGTTTCTTAATCACGACTCCTGCTAAAGCAGCCCCTACTAATCCAGTAGATAGAATAAATAAGTCTGCTTGTCCTAAGTGCGATACACTTGTCCCAAATGAAGAAAATGTCTCTTTCGGCTTTGAAAAATAATCCCACATACTCGCTTTATTAATAATAAGCATACAAACAATCGGATACACAATAACCATTACCCATGTAGCTCGCAAAATCATGTTGAGTAAAAATCCAATTCCAAAGAACAAAATAAAGAATAACATCATTGAAATAAGTAGTACCGGTATACTCACTCTTTTTCCCTCTCCTTCGCACATGCCGTAAATACGTGATAAGCTGTATAACCAAATGGTTCTCCTGGATTTAATGTTTTGTCCACTTCAAGATGTAGTTCTGATCTTCCTTCTAACAAATATTTAATAAGCACAGACGTATTCGGATCGTCCGCAATCTTCTCCGGATGTAAGAACGCCACTTCAGACAATTCTTTCTCCTGTACAATAATATTTTCTCCTTCAGGCTCCAAAAGGAAAATAATCATATTATCACTAATTTCATCACGAATAACACCCGATCGAACACCAATGATCCCCTTCACATGAGCAACAATGCCTGTCTCTTCTAACACTTCGCGTTTCACAGCTTCATCAACTGTCTCACCTTCATTTACAAAACCAGCCGGTAAAGACCATTTCCCTTTTAACCCACTGTATTTCTTCTTAACGAATAGCCACCTGCCATCTTTTGTAGCTACTAGGCCACTAACAGCTAACCATACTTTCCCGCGCTTCCCCATGATGCATCCTCCTCCATCCGAACGGACAGAATATTCTTTCTTTTCTATATATTATACTATACTTTTTAATTTGCTGTGAAATTTCCTTTTTTCAAAAAGTGAAAAAACCCATTTTGTCGATATACTGTTAACAAAAAAATATCAAGATACAGGAATGTAATTATGAAGAAAATAAAACATTGGATTCATCCATTTCATGATACGGCAATGTTCAAAAAAAACATTTCCCCATCTTTCTATTGTTATATCGAAAACATGTATTATACGAAAAAAAAGCAGAAACAGCGCTTAGCCGTTTCTGCTTTTTCTACTATATATTAAAAGAACTTTAATTTACCTTTTTTAAGAACTAATAAAGGTCCACCTAATAAGAATAGGTAGCGGTTATCGATTACTTTTTTCATGAAGGAAGCTTTCCAACCTGTTAACTTTTTACCCATAACAACGCCCATTGCATCGTCATGACCTAAAGAACATACAGATCCTTTATTATCAAATGCGAATTTTTTCATTTCGCCCTTGCCACGAACTAATACAGTTAAGTTGTGTGCAATGTTGTAACCTTGTTGAATTGCAATTTGTGCTGTTGGTGGGTATGGACGGTTAATTTCTTCGTTAATGATTAACGCTGCATCACCAACCATGAATACCTCTTCGTATCCTGGAGCGTGCATGTACTCATCAACTTTTACACGTCCGCGCATTGCTTCAAATCCAGACTCTTCCACAATACCATTACCACGAACACCTGCAGCCCAAACTACTGTTTCAGACTTAATTAATTCAGTATCATCGCCATTTGCAACGATAATTCCTTCTTCAGTTGCTTCTTTAATTGCTGTACCTATGCGGAATTCTACGCCTTTTTTCTCAAGTTGTTTTACAGCGTATTCTACTAATGCTGGATCGAAACCTGGAAGTGCTGTTGGAGCCGCTTCTACACAGATGATACGTGCTTTTTCACGTGGTACATTGTACTGTTTACAAAGTTCAGGAACACGGTTTGCAAGCTCACCTACGTACTCGATACCAGTAAATCCAGCACCACCAACAACGATTGTTACTAACTCATCGCGCTTTTCATCTGCATATTTAGCGAAACTAGCTTCCATATGCTCACGAATTTCACGAGTTGCATTAATGTTAGCGATTGAGAATGCATGCTCTTTTAATCCTGTAATTCCGAATGTTTCTGATTCGAAACCAAGACCGATTACTAAGTAGTCATACTCTAACTCGCCGTCTTTTAAGATAATGCGTTTTTCAGCAGCTTTAATTTCTACTACTGTGTCTTGTACAAAGTTCACTTTATTTGTATCAATAACGTCTTGAATATCTAGACAGATTTTTTCATCTTGTAATGTACCAGCTGCGCTCTCGTGTAACCAAGTCGCTTGGTAGTGATAGCTGTTGTTGTTTACTAACGTAATTTCAGCTTCATTTACAGATAATGCTTTTTGCAGACGAACAGTCGTAATCATCCCGCCATAACCTGCACCTAAAACTACGATTTTTGGAGTCTTCACCAAATCACAACCCTTTTCTTTATATAATAGTAATGAGAAATAATACCAAGTACTAAAAACTCTATTTGTCAAGAATGTGGAATTTATCACATTCTATATCATAACAAAACGCAGTCAAAAAATCGTACGAATTTTGTCATAGAAATTTAACATAATACTTCCCTATATTAGTCGGTTTTATTCCAGAATTCAAGCATCTGGCGAATTATCAATATTTTAAAATAACATAGCGTTTTCAAGGGTTTTTCAGCCTTTTTTTCATGTATTTTCCTTTCTGCATATTTTATACAATAAAAAGGAACCTATGCGAAAACTTACACACAATTCAGTCGTTTTCAGAAGTATTATGAACTCAAATATGCTATCATTTATTTGAAAGTGTCATCATTTGCAGGATTTTCGTGTACATATGAACAATATATGAAATCAATATCAAAATTCCATCTATAGGGGGAATGAAAGTGGCAGAAAATCAAAAAGTTTACGACATAACAATTATTGGTGGTGGTCCAACGGGACTGTTCACAGCATTTTATGGCGGTATGAGACAAGCAAGTGTAAAAATCATTGAAAGCTTACCTCAACTTGGAGGACAATTATCCGCACTCTACCCTGAAAAATACATTTATGATGTGGCTGGATTTCCAAAAGTGCGTGCACAAGAATTAGTTGATAACTTAAAAGAGCAAATGAAGAAATTTGATCCAACCATTTGCTTAGAAGAAGCGGTTGATACGCTTGAAAAACAAGCTGATGGTATATTTAAACTTGTTACGAATAAACAAACTCACTATTCTAAATCAGTCATTATTACTGCCGGCAATGGTGCTTTCCAACCACGCCGCTTAGAATTAGAAGGTACAGCAAAATACGAAAAGAAAAACTTACATTATTTCGTTGATGATATGAATAAATTTGCTGGCAAGCGCGTCGTAGTATTTGGCGGTGGCGACTCAGCAGTAGACTGGACGATGATGTTAGAACCGATTGCTGAAAAAGTTACAATCGTTCATCGCCGTGATAAATTCCGTGCACATGAACATAGCGTCGAAAACTTAATGAATTCTCGTGCAGAAGTAAGTACACCGTATGTTCCAGTTGAACTCATTGGTGATGACAAAATTGAACAAGTCGTTCTTCAGCACGTAAAAACTGAAGAAAAAGTTATCATCGATGTTGATGACGTAATTGTAAACTACGGCTTCGTTTCTTCTCTTGGTCCAATTAAAAACTGGGGCTTAGATATACAAAAAAATAGCATCCTTGTGAATTCAAAAATGGAAACGAATATTCCTGGCATTTACGCTGCTGGTGACATTTGTACATATGAAGGAAAAGTAAAACTTATCGCTTGTGGATTTGGCGAAGCACCGACAGCAGTAAACAATGCAAAAGCTTACTTCGATCCAAATGCAAAACTTCAACCGATGCATAGCTCAAGTATGTTTTAATATAGCAATGAAAAGAACTCCTTTTACGCGAAGGAGTTTTTTATTATTGTGCTACCGTATCCTTCCAAAATATGTTACAATAAAACAGAACAAACGTTCCGTTCAATAAGGGGGATATTTTAAAGATGAAAGAACCTATTATCGTAAAAAAAGAAGCTTTCCAAGCAATCGGCGTTTCGGTTACGACGACTAATGAAAAAGAGGCATCTACTGAAGGAAACATTCCACAACTTTGGAACCGATACTTTCAAGAACAAATGATGCATCACATCCCAAATCAACAAACGAAAGAAACACTCGCTTTCTATTCAAACTACGAGTCAGATGAAACTGGTACATATACATTTACAATCGGTATGCCCGTTTCTTCACTAAAAGACGTTCCTGAAAATATGACAACTTTAACAATACCCGCCGCTACGTATGCGGTATTTACAACGAGAAAGGGACCAGTTGCTGAAGTCGTTTGCGAAGCTTGGGAATATATTTGGAAATGGTCGAAAGAGAATAAACGTGCTTTTACAACAGACTTTGAGCTTTATGATGAAAAAGCAACAGATCCAACCAACGTACAATTGGATATTTATATTGCATTAGCCTGAACGACAAAAAAGAAGATACCATTTGGTATCTTCTTTTTTGTCGTTAAATAGCTACTGTGCAAATTCATTATTATTGTCTACAATGAGAAAGTGCAGTATAGAAATATTAGAAACTGTATAAAGTGAAACTATACTCAGCGAAGGGCATCTCCCATTGAGTATTAGCCCTCACCAATCAGGCGTTTACAGGTTTTTTAGTTTAAATTTGTCACATAGAAAGGAAGCAATATGGAGGAACTACAACAAAATAAAACTGCTTTAGAAGGAAGCGGAAAACCGTTATTAAAAAATACGAATTTCCTTTTTCTTTGGGCGGCTACTCTTTTTTCAAGCTTTGCTTTAGCCTTTTTTACTTTTTCACAAACGTGGTACATAGCAAAAACATTAAACCTTGAAGCTTCACTCGGTGTTGTTTTCGTAGCTCTTAGTGTTCCAAGGCTTATTTTTATGATTATCGGCGGCGCTGTAGCTGATAAATTCCCGAAAAAAAACATTATGTTTTACTCCAATATTATTCGAGCGATTCTTGTCGCAACCATTCTCACATGGTTTATCGTTGGTGATGTAACACTATATACATTTGCTTTATTCGCTTTATTCTTTGGACTTGCTGATGCTTTCTTCTGGTCAGCAGATGGATCTATCTTACCGGAATTGGTAGAAAAAAGCCGTTTAACACAAGCAAACTCACTTACACAAATGACAAACCAAGCATCGGTCATCTTAGGCCCTGTACTTGGCGGAATTCTTATCAAATTCACAAACTACGAGACAATATTTTCCATTACAATTTTATTACTGATTGTCGCGGCCATACTCGTTCAAAAAATACAATTTACGATGCCAGAACTAAAAGATACAGATAAAGGTATGTTCACTTCCATTAAAGAAGGAATCTTATATGTAAAAGAATCGCCATTCCTTTCAACTTTCCTTATTTGTAGTGCTTTTTTAAACTTATTTTTAATCGGCCCAATGCAAGTTGGTTTCCCGCTTTTTGTTAAAAACGTGCTACATGGTGATTCGCTCCAGTTTAGTTACTTAGAAGCATCTGTAGGCGGCGGAATGGCAATCGGTGCTGTCATTGTCGGTTTAAAAAATATTAATCGTAGACGCGGTCTATTTTGTATTATCATGATGCTACTGTCTGGTGTATTCTTCTTATCCATCAACTTTAGCACCGTACTTTGGCAAGCATTATTAGCCGGCATGTTTTATGGTATTACAATTGCAATGGCCATTGTACCGCTTATGGCAATGATTCAAGCAACCGTAAAAGAAGAGATGATGGGACGCGTAATGAGTTTACTTATGCTATCATCAATGGGCTTTATCCCGCTCTCTTATGCATTCACATCCATTGCACTTGCAATAGGAATTCCAATCGTAACCGTTATGAAAAGTGGTGCAATAGCTGTTATTGTCTTCGTACTATTTGTAGCGATTCGTGTTCCAGTTGTAAGAAAGTTTGATTAACTACTTGGAGTCATGTGCTATACGCATGGCTCCTTTTTAAACGGATCAAATAACGTTATTCCCTTACTTCTTCTCAGTGCTGCCCCCCATTCTAATCCAACCTCTAAAAATAAATCTCGCACTGTACTGTATAAAAGTGCCCTAACATCTTTACGAATCTCCCCATATTTATAAGCTCTCACAACACTTTTCACGCGC
Source organism: Bacillus sp. FSL K6-1218 (assembly GCF_038006445.1). Taxonomy (NCBI): domain Bacteria; kingdom Bacillati; phylum Bacillota; class Bacilli; order Caryophanales; family Bacillaceae; genus Bacillus; species Bacillus sp. FSL K6-1218. The sequence goes on from NZ_JBBOVE010000001.1 coordinate 4,944,011, forward strand.
CAAATTAAATTTCCATACACTTCTTCGTCAGCTAATATTTGCTCTAGTAAAACACCTTGTTCTAGTAACCCGCTCTTCTTATAAGCAAGTTCCACCTTGCTCCAAAATATATTAATCTTCTTCGGATTACTCGTCATCGGCAGAAGTGCGTATATAAAAGGCTTCGGTATATCATGGCGACAATACGTCTCATCAAGCTCGTACGTTACTTTTCTATTCTCTTTTATTTGTGGAATGTTTTTAGAAAGAATTGTTTCCCCCTCGTTTTTTTGTTCCTTTCTGCTACAGCCAGCTGCATATTCCTCACTTTTACAAGCGGACATTTTCATACGGTCATCCATGCGGTCAATTGCAGATATAAGAAAAACATATAAGTTCGCACTATATCCCCCCCGCTTATACCTTTCTTTCGTCGCAACACGTTTTATAATTCCTAGTTCCTCTAACTTTGCAATTGAGCGGCGTACTGTACGAATACTCTTTCCAACATTAGTCGCAATCGTCTCCATTAACGGACAAGCGACTCCTACTGTTTTTTGTTTCTCATTCACCGCATACTTTCCTAAAAAATGAATAATGGTAGCATCCGTTTTATTCAATTGAAATCGGTAGCACTTCAAAACTTGTTTTTGATATGTATTAAACTCTTCTTTACTTCGAAATTCACTATATGGTTTCATTAAATTATATAAGCTTCCCATTTATATCACCTCATTTATAAGTAAGAGGCAGGAAGAGAATTTGGCGTGGAATTTAATATTTTTTTAATGGAGATGAAAATATGATCGTAATTAGCGCTTGTTTAGGTGGTATCGCTTGTCGATATGACGGCAATGACAATCTCGTTTCAAAAATAGAGGAGTTACTGCAACAAGAAGATACAGTCCTCATTTGCCCTGAAGTATTAGGAGGATTGCCAACGCCTCGTCCTTCCGCTGAAATTATTGGCGGGAATGGCGATGACGTTTTGGATGGAAAAGCGAAAGTGATGACAAAAGATGGTGAAGATGTCACAGAAGCATTTGTAAATGGTGCTTATAAAGCTCTAGAACAAATGAAAGATTTACACCCAGAATATATTATTTTGAAAGAACGCAGTCCATCTTGTGGTAGTTCTACGATTTACACTGGAGAATTTAACGGGAATAAGCAAACTGGTTACGGGGTAACAACTGCTTTATTTAAAAGACATGGCTTTAAAGTCATTTCAGAAGAGGATTTTGAAAATCAAAAAAGGAATTGACCCTGTGCGTCAATTCCTTTTTATCTGTCTTATTTCACACTTAATTTTTCTTTCACTTTCGCAGGAAGCTCTTCTTTTTTCACTTCTTCCCAAGCTGTTACACCTTTTTTATCTGAATTGTATACGCGTAAGAATGCATCTTTACGAAGATTTTTTGGAGCTGTGAATTCTAATTCTTTTACTTCTCCACCTTTATCGAATCCTTTTAATTTATACTCGAAATATTTATGTGGCTCTCCGTTATCAAACTTCTCATTTTTTTCAATTCCATCAGCTGTGATTTGAACGTAATACTCATCTTTCCCCATACGGTTAATATCACAACCAACTAACAAACTTGCGAATACAACTAAAATACTAAACAGTGCAATATATCTTTTCATTTCCTTCACCTCATGTTTTTTTCTTATATTGTTATCTTAAAGCCCGGAGCTTAAAGAAGAAATTCAAAAACATGACATGAACATTACACTTTTGTAAGATAATAATTATTTCTTCACTTTAGAAATCGTCATTCCATCACCAATTGGAACGAGTACGGATTCTAAATGCGGGTCGTATGCTATCATTTCATTAAACTTCTTCATAACTTCTGTATAACGTTTTTGTTTCGCACCCTCATCAGCTACACTACCGCCAATAACGTCTTTCACGCCAATTTCGCCACTTATCACGTAATTTCCTTATACCGTTTATTACGCCTTCTATTATGCCCTCAATTACAATCTCTATTACAAGATATCTTACTAAACTAATAATAGGTTTAATTACGTATCTCCCTATGAATTCAAAAATATCCTCCATCATATTTTCCTCCTTCTTTCAAAAGGAAGCCACTACTACTCCGCGTCCTTTTACGTCCAGTTACAATTGCTGCCCTACTGCGGTATATACCAACAAGAATAATACGACAACAACATTCACAATAACGCTTTTGAATTTGGAAGAAACTTCGGTAAATACTATAGTTAACATAGCTAATAGTATTATTTTTCCACCTATATTCGGGTATGCTACCAAAAACTTTATAAAATCAACGAAAACTTTACTACAACTCTTCCCGTAACTAATTTATTATCGTGGTAAACCGTCTTCCACTACATCGGTAACAGTTCCATTTGGTTCAAAGATTACACGTAATGATCCTTCTCCACCATAACCAGTATAGTCATATACTGAATAAGATTTATATTTTTCAATCACATGTGGCTGTCCAATTGCAGCTTTTACCTGATTCGCGGGCATACCTTTTTTGATTTTCAAATAGTGATTGTAACTTACTGCTGCCGAATCGTTATTTACATCTTTATACCACGGTACACGATCGTTTTTTTCTTCATATTCCTTTACAGGCTCTTCACTACGTTTCGTAGATACCTCATTCTCTTTATCTGGATCCTTTATAGCATTACGTTCAATATTCACGACGTAACCATATGTATTTAATTCAACCATAATTTCATATGTACCATCCGTATCTTTTTCTGTATAAAATACGCGTTTTTCATTGTTATTATACTGTTTTATGTTCTCACCACCGTATTCAATCGTATTAAGAATATCCGTATACGTCATACCTTCCTCAATCTTTTGAAATTCGTCATGAGAAATATAACGCTTCTTTGATGATGGAGCGTCCTCATTTTTAATACTTTCACGTTTGCTCGTAGTCATAGGTGTTTTCTTCTGATCTTTTAGTACGTCACCTTCCGCCTTCGCTGGTTGCTTTACTCCTACTTTTGTTAATACGTCTGTATCGCTAGAACAAGCTCCCAAAATCGATATTGTAGTCAACGCCACCCCTACTATAAGTACTTTCTTAAATGACTTCATTCTAATCCCCCTGGTGTTTTTTTAATATCTAGTAATCAACGTATTTTAATTAATACGGAACTATTCAGTTCTATACAACTTGCTATAGCCTTCTCCCTCATGCACCTTTTTATATAAAATGAAACTTTAATCAACCCTCACCAATCATCTTCGTTACAAATATTAACATTAAATATAACTAATAAATAGTATATTTCTGCTATTCATTTACATTTTTGTTACATAATATTGTCCGAAACGAACAATATTAAACTCGAGTTAACAATACTTATCATATATTCCGTATATAATAACATTAAAATTTAATTTAAAAGTCACTTTGCATGCATTTTCTGTTTTAACGCCAAAAGAAAAGACCTTTCTAACGATTTTATTCTATCGCTAAAAAGGTCTTTTCTATTTTGGCTAAAAACTTAGCACTCTTCTGGCTTACCAGCATTCGTCGCTGTACGGAAAGATGATTCAAATCTGCATGATGCGATTGCGTTTAGATAATCAATCGTGAATTATGCGTTCAATTTAAAGCAGGTTAAAAAATAATAATTCCTTATTTAATTAACATATGCATTAGTTTAACAGCCTAATGCTGCTGTACCAAATGATAGTTTAGTTTTCAATATGTGAAAAGGGATTTCTAAATGATGAATTGAATATATATTTATTGTTTAAGCGTTTTTGAGAGGTTCCTTTATGGGAGATAAGCTTTACTATATTCCTGTACTTCGCACAGTTCTATAATAACTAATAGTGATGCTGTGACGGGATTTTCTATTAGTGAGATAAAGTATTTTTCAATTCATTTATTATAAATTGCAACTCTCGTCCTCAAGGATTATTTCTTTTGGGTGAAAGTTTTTTTATGATATAAGTTTCATTCTGTCATAATTTAAAGGTTTCGAGAGGAGAAATAATATGAATCCTATTTTATTAGATGTTCCGTTACAAATAGAAACAGATAGACTCATTCTTCGAGCACCACTTCAAGCAGGTGAAGGGAATGTAGTACACGAAGCTATTAAAGATTCAATTCGTGAATTAAAGCAATGGTTGTCTTTATTCCAGTCCATTCCTACTGTTGAAGAAACGGAAATCCTCCTGAGAAATGCGCATATAGATTTTTTGAAAAGAGAAAGCTTTCGCTATCTTATCTACCATAAGGAGACGAATGATTTTGTTGGAACGGCTAGCCTTCATCGAATTAATTGGAAGGTTTCGAAATGCGAAATTGGATATTGGATTAACACGCAATTTAGTGGCAGTGGATATATGACAGAAACAGTAAGTGCGTTAACAAACCTTGGATTTCAGTTATTCAAATTTAGAAGGATTGAAATACGATGTGAATCTAATAACACGAAAAGTCGTATGATCCCTGAAAAACTAGGCTTTGAACTTGAAGGGGTATTACGTAATGAAGATTTTTCAGCTGACGGTAAACAACTAGCTGATACATGCATCTATGCAAAGATAAAGTAAAACTTTAATTAGCCCGTACCAATCAGGCTTTTACGGCAAAAGAAAAGACCTCCTTAACGATTTTATCCCATCGCTAAAAAGGTCTTTCTCTATTTCTGCTAAAAACTTAGCACTCTTCTGGCTTACCAGCATTCGTCGCTGTACGGAAAGATGATCCACATCCGCATGATGCGATTGCGTTTGGATTGTCGATTGTGAATCCGCCGCCAAGCATAGATTGTTTATAGTCAATTTTTACTCCTTTAACAATTGGAGCACTTTCTGTATCGATAACAAATTCAACACCGAAAAACTCAAGAACTGTGTCGTCTTCTTTTGGTTCTACTTCAAATCCTAAGCCGTAAGAAAGGCCAGTACATCCGCCGCCGTGTACAGCAAGGCGCACGTACTTCTCTCCATCTTCAGCATCTTTTAACATATCTTTAATTTGAAAAGCTGCTTGTTCTGTTACTTCAATCATGAAATACACCATCCTTTCTGTTCTCATTCTATTATACATCTTTACGCTTCTATCTTGTACTCATACACTCCGCGGCAAATTACTTCCGCAGGTCCTTTCATTAACACGTTTCCTTCTTCAGTCCACGCAATCATTAAATCACCGCCGGCTAAATGGACTGTAATTTCCTTACCACGTTCCATCTTTCCATTTAAAATAGCAGCTACAACGGCAGCGCACGCTCCTGTTCCGCAAGCTTGCGTTACACCAGATCCACGTTCCCAAACGCGGAAGTTCATCTCGTCATCATTCAAAATTTCGATAAACTCAACATTTACTCGCTCTGGAAACATTTCATGTGTCTCGAGAACTGGTCCAAGTGTTGTAAGAGGTGCTTTTTCTACATCATCAACAAAAATAACCGCATGCGGATTTCCCATTGAAACAGCTGTAAATGCATAACGATGATTATTGTATAAGAAGTTTTCACGAATAAATGGTGTTTCACCTTCACCAAGCATCGGTATTTCTGCACGTGTTAGACGCGGTGCTCCCATATCGATTTTCGCTAATGTCACGACACCATCTTTTACTGTTACTTCAGCCGTTACAATACCAGCTAACGTTTCAATTGTGAAAATTGTTTCTTCTACTAGTTTATGCTCATACGCATATTTCGCTACGCAGCGTAAACCGTTACCACAGCTCTTTCCTTCAGAACCATCATTATTAAACATGCGCATTTTCACAGGAGCTACGTCTGAAGGGCAAATTAAAATCATCCCGTCTGCTCCAATACCAGTATTAATATTTGAAACCTTTTCCGCCACAAGAGCTAAATCTTCTTCAGGAATTTGCTCTTCAAACATATTTACATATATATAACTATTGCCAAGACCATGCATTTTTGTAAAAGAAAATTGGCTCATTTATATTCACTCCAAAAATAATTTGTTATGTTAAGTATAAAATGCATGCTTTTAGAACACAATATGAATGTCCCCCGTTTCTCATATTTGACAACGTTTGGCGATGAGCCACTCTTACACAACTTGTGTAAGAAAAAAGCCCTTCTAAAAAGGGCCTTTTTTTATTTATCCCACTATTTTCGATTGGTGAAGGCTAATAATCAGTATTAGCCTCCCCTACGAAATAACATTTTATCTAATGAAAAAGGTGCTGCTCATTCGCAACACCTTAAAACATTGGATTTTCATCCAAATACTCATATACATTATTAACAAGCTCTTCTACTGTTGCACCTTGTACAACCTCACCATTTACAAGTGCAAACGGTCCTTCAAAACAAATACCACAATATCCTAAACAACCATACTCCATTACATCTAAATTCGGATCTTTTTCTAATTTTTCTAGAGCTGCTTGTGAACCACTTGCAAGGTTACCTACACAAAATTCAATTAATGGTTTAATCAAAATTCTCCCCCCTGTACTACAAAACAAATTACCTTCTGACTTTATCCTGCATAACGGGCAGTAAGACTCCCACCTCAAAATTTGGCGAATGCAAGGAAGTTAGTTGGGAGATAACTGTCCGTAAATGCTCGATTTGTGAAGGCTAATAATTAGTGTGGGACGAACACCTCCACCAATTAAAGTTTCACTTTATCTATAAGAAGAAAACTAAGCTGTTTCTTGTTGTTTTCGTTACACAGTCTAAACTATTTAGTTACTTCATTACTTCACTTCAAAGTAGATGACTTCTTCTATATAACATGCTACTTACAATGAAAGAGTAACTTAAAAAGAAAAACAGTTTACTTTTCTTCTTATTGTACAACAGAGTATTCATTCATGCATTGTTATTTGTTCACAAATTCGATATAATTTGATTGAGTAAAGTCAAAATATTTTATTAATATATAATTTTATGATTAGGGGATATTTCAACAGAAAAGGGGTAATCCATCATGAAACACCTCGTAATACTAGGTGGCGGCTACGGGGGAATGAGAATTCTGCAGCGGCTACTTCCAAGCAACCAACTTCCGGATGATGTACAAGTGACATTAATCGACAAAGTACCATACCACTGTTTCAAAACTGAATATTATGCATTAGTAGCGGGTACAATTTCAGAAACTCATATTCGCATACCGTTTCCTGAGCACCCACGCCTTAATATTCAATACGGCACAATAACAAATATTGATCTCGAAGAAAAAACTGTTCATCTTGATGGCGGCGAAGCAATCCAATATGATGATTTAATTATCGGACTTGGCTGTGAAGATAAATATCATAACGTTCCTGGAGCAAAGGAATATACACACAGTCTACAATCGATTGAACAAACACGTAAGACATATGAACAATTAAATAGTCTAGAACCGAATGCAACAGTTGCTGTTGTTGGCGCTGGCTTAAGTGGCGTTGAAGTAGCAAGTGAACTTCGTGAAAGCCGTTCTGATTTAAAAATCTATTTATTTGATCGAAAAGATAGAATTTTATTCCCATATCCAGAGAAATTAAGTAGATATGTAGAAGAATGGTTTGTAAAGCATAAAGTTAACATTATACGAAACTCTAACATTACAAAAGTAGAACCAAATATTGTGTACAACCACGATGAACCACTTGAATGTGATGCAATCGTCTGGACAGCTGGTATTCAAGCAAATGAAGTTGTTCGAAACCTTCCAGTTGAACAAGATGGTAGCGGACGGGTTGTCTTAACTAAATATCATAATATTCCAAATAACGAGCACGTTTACGTTGTAGGAGATTGCGCAGCACTTCCACATGCACCATCTGCCCAACTTGCTGAAGGTCAAGGAGAACAAATTGTCCAAATATTATTAAAACGTTGGAATAATGAACCACTTCCTGACGAACTACCTGTAATTAAATTAAAAGGTGTTCTCGGTTCTCTTGGTAAGAAGCACGGTTTTGGTTTATTAGCAAACCAACCATTAATGGGACGTGTACCGAGATTATTAAAATCTGGTCTTCTTTGGATGTACAAATATCATAAGGGTTAATACTTTACAGGCTGTCTACTATGTAGGCAGCCTCTTTGCATCAGTTTTTAAAAATTATCAGACACATCTTTCTCAATATGTATAATGATTTATTTTTCATTTTTATATTAAAAACTATTGATAAACAGTGTATGCTATTTGTAAGTTGTCTTATTATTTCCTTTAAGACCGAATTCATTCGGTCTTATTTTTTATGTGATAAATACTTTTGTAGGAGGCATTACATTCAACTTATGAACTTATCGAAACTAAACAATCGAATAGAAGCGAAAAAGAAAGAGTTAATCTATCTCGTTGAACGATACGGATTCACTCATGATAAAGTGATTTCTTTCAGCCAAGAATTAGATCGTTTACTTAACTTATTAATAAAACTCAAGATGAAGAAAAAACGTTGCTCTTTATAACCATTATCCTCCCTTTTTTGATACGATATAACTAGAATCAGAAAGGAGCGATTTATGTTTATATTAAAAGACGTTATATATAAAGATATCCTACACATTCCTTATTTACAGATTAAAAATGAAAAAATCACATGCATTATCGGTGAGAGTGGGAGCGGAAAAAGTACATTGCTCCGCATGTTAAACGATTTACAATCTCCAACATCCGGTACAATTGAATATAACGGAAAATTAATTTCTGATTATCCGCCTATTCAATTACGTCGTGACGTAGTTATGCTTGGGCAAACTCCACCTATTTTTGATGGAACCGTTAAAGACAACCTATTAATGGGACTTCGTCTTGCTGAAAAAACATTTCCAAATGATGATGCCCTGCGGAGTGCACTACAAACCGTTAGCTTAGACAAGCAATTAGAAGATAGCGCCACCTCATTATCCGGCGGTGAAAAACAAAGACTTGCCTTTGCTCGTATTGTACTTATGGATCCGCCTGTCTATTTATTAGATGAACCCACTTCAGCACTAGACAGTGATACAGAACGCCGCGTTATGAAACAATTTACTGAACTAGCACGAAAAAAGAAAAAAACAGTTATCTTCATCACGCACTCGCAACAACTTCCAGAAGAAATTGCAGACGACATTATTGAAATTAGTAAAACAAACGGTGCAACTAGAAAGGAAGTGCTCTCTATTGAAGGGCGTTATTGAACTCCAAATTTGGCAACTGGCGGCTGCCTATATTTTTATCCTTATCTTAATTGGACTTGTAAAATTAAAAGGAATACCTCGCGAAAAACAAATCGCGCTCGCAACATTCCGTATGACGATTCAGCTCGTACTTGTTGCATATGTCCTTACATACGTATTTGAAAACAGTAATCCATTTTATACAATTGCTCTCATTACTTCTATTACTACCTTTGCAATTTTTAATATTTATAAACGAGTTAATATCCCAATGTCTAAAGAATTAAAACGAGTAGCCGCCCTTTCCATGGTCGCTGGATCAATTGGGCCACTTCTACTATTTATCTTTGTTATTATCGGTCATGACCCTTGGTATGCTCCGCAATATATCGTCCCTATTACGGGAATGTTAGTCGGTAATGCCATGACTGGTGTTTCTCTTGGAGCAAATACGTTCTTAAACAATATGAAATCGCAAAGAGGTCAAATTGAAGGTGCACTTATGCTCGGCGCAACACCGAAAGAAGCTGCTACTCCGCTCATTCGAGACGCTTTCGACTCTGCTATTTTACCAACAATTAATTCTATGGTCGGAATGGGAATTATAAGCTTACCAGGCATGATGACCGGTCAAATATTATCCGGTGTATCACCATTCACAGCCATTCAATATCAAATCGCCATCATACTCGGTATTTCTGGAAGTACTGCCTTTGCTGTCATTATCTTTTTACAGCTTGGATATAAAACGTTCTTTAATAAGCGGTGTCAGTTGAAAGAGGTTGACTATGCTGCGAAGTGAATCGTACCTCTCGCTTGGTAAATGATGCACCGTTCACGGTGAGTGAAATTATATCAACGATTTTTTCAATATATCTATCATAACTTGCAATATATCAACGATTTTTCAAATATATCTATCATAACTCAGAATATATCAACGATTTTGTACGAAATATCGATTTACCGACAAAAAGTGACATAATAAAAAGAGGAGGCTATTCGCCTCCTCTTCTATTTACTACGCCTTCTTAACGAACTGTGATTTTAACTTCATAGCTCCGAAACCGTCGATTTTGCAATCGATATCGTGATCGCCATCAACTAGACGGATACTCTTTACTTTCGTACCAATCTTCACAACTGAAGAAGTTCCTTTTACTTTTAAATCTTTAATAACAGTAACAGCATCGCCATCTTGAAGAACGTTTCCGTTCGCATCTTTTACAACTTTTGCACCATCATTATTTTCAGCTTCTGCGTCTTGGCCCCACTCATGAGCACATTCTGGACATACGAAAAGAACGCCATCCTCATACGTATATTCTGAATTACATTTTGGACAATTTGGTAAAGTAGCCATAAATTCATTTCCTCCGTTCATTATTTATACGTAAAAATCAAAATTGATGTTTACATCTCGATAAATAAAATTTGTATAGCATTTCTTTATAGTGCCATAGTCTCACGTTATTGACAACCCTACCGTAAATTCTCATTTTTTATTGTATTTTACAAAATTTCAATTCGTATGCCTTTTTTCCATTTGCTCTTCTACTAATTTTAAAAATCTTCGTTGTGCATTTTTATTTTTTTACGAGCAATCAAACCCTTAGCGAACTTTGTAGTTCGTAATAAATAACTTTCGATACTTTTCGTCTTCATATATCATTCGAAACCATTCATACTGCTGCAAGTAAAGTATGTTAACATCAATCTTTTTCGTGTGTAAACCCGTACTTAAACTAATAGATCCTATTAGAGCTTCTATTAATGCTGAAATCATTTCTGTCCCCCCTAATAAACAAAAGAAGAATCTTCACAAGATTCTTCTTTTCAAAATGAACGAGTTCCCTCTAGAAACCCCAATTATTTTCTTCAATGTAAATTTGATATTCTTCTACTTCTTCTTCACTTAACTTCTTATTATCTTCATATACCTCTTGCCACTCGAAATAATCTTCATCGAAATAAACAGCGAATTTAATTTTCACGTTTTTCTTCTCTGTATAATCATAACCAGTAAACTCTACTACGTCATAATCTTTTTCTTTCTTCACAAACTTCCAAGTTGGATTATCAGTCATAATCTCTAAAGTAACCCCTTCATCACTTGAACGAACAACGTTTTTAATATTCGGCTCAGTTGGTAAAAAGGACAGCCCGAACGCAGCTAACCCAAACACAATCCCGACTATAATCTGTAAACCAATCATACCAGCTACACTAACGCCACCCTTTGATTGTAAGAAATACGCCTTCTCATGATCAGACGCATCTTCTCCCTTACGAAAAACACGAACAGCATGCTTATAATATAAACAGTTTCCTTGCCATCCAGTAAATATCATCATTCCTAATTGAAGAGCTAAACTAAATGTTACATAAATCCCATCTGGAATATCTATAAAAGGGGGTATAACTATACTAGGTATAGCCAATAACGCAAATATAATAAATAACTTATACATTTTACGATAAGCTAACCAAAAAGTTGGGAAGAAAAAGGCTACCCAATTCCATGTATTCCCTTGCGCTGGATTTTCTACTTTCCCCCACTTAAAGTCATAATAAGCTGTATTCTTTTGAACAACTTTATGTAATTCTTGTGGAGAAATTGTTTCTTGTAAAACAGTGTCCTTCACGTACATCATCCTTTTCTTATTTCTATATACATTTATTGTATATGTACAAAATGAAGGAATCTAACAAAAAATACACATATTTCATAAAAATGAACGGAAATCGAATATATTCCGACAATTATCCGTTTCTTATTTCATTTTACTTTTAAATATATTAAAATAATCATGTATCATACCTTTAATACACTAAGTTAATTATTTTATATATTCACTAAAAAGGATGCATCAAAATCATTTTTATACATCTTTTTTAGTGAATATATACTACTATTTTAAAACAAACATCTCGACTTAAAAAAGCTCACAAATTAGCCTTCTACTATTTCAAACATATTTCCACTTACACAACTAATGAATAGTTCATTATTAACTTCCTCTGCATAATGTTTCACATGAAACTATCAACATTCCGAATTACCTTTCTACTATTTTCGACTGGTTTCAAACGTGGACATCTTATGAAAATTTAGTGGAAATAAATATACATTCCATTACTCCGGTACTAGCTGTCGTTCCAATATTAGAAGAAAAAGCGTTTCTACTTCTTACCTGTTTTTCTTTCTACAAATTAAAACAGTACGAACAAGCTAATCGCTACTTACAGCAATATTTACATTGCACCGTGCATCTGAATACCGAGGAAAAAGAGCCCATATTCTTTTATGAAATTGATATGTATATAAAAAAACTAGTAGAAAGTGCAATGTAATTTCACATTGTTCTTTCTACTAGTCCTTTATCACAATTTTATATCCTATCCTACAACTCCCAAGTAATATTCATTTCTTCAAATGAGTCCTTACTAACTTCCAATCCTTCGCTATCTTCCGTCCCAATCATTGCTACTTCTTCTTTAGACAACTTAATTTCCTCATTTGGACTTTGGATTTTTTTCTTATACACGAGTTGTAAAAGCTCTATTTGTTCCTCTGTCAGTTCATACTCTTCTTCCAGTCTTTCAATTGCTGATTCTGTATCAAGTAATGGAATTTCTAATAAGAATCCGCCGTGCTCTTCCATCTCTTCAAATGAATCAATTGAATACGCACCGCTATCCTCAATCCAAAATGCAGTTGTAATAAAAGGAACTGTTTCACCTTCTACTTCTTCTAATACGTATTGAAGTGCTTCTTCTTGCGCAATATCTATTACTTCCGAAGGTGCCCCTTCAAAATAATTTTTCGCATCAATCCACTCATCAATTCTCTCACTATTCACATCTTGAAGACATACAATCGTGTAATTCGGATGAAACGTAATTGTCCCTTGTCCGCCTTGAGTATCTTGCATACTATAGTTAAATCCGTCCCATGAACTTTCATGTGAGAAATCTGGACAATGTGCTACATTAATTGCATGGGCAATCGAATTTAAAATGCACCCTTTCCATAATTGTTCTTTATCTATATGTAATTTATATTTACTCATCCGCTTCCCCCATGCACATATTTTTTTCTATTATCTTTCCTCTACACAATACTTGTAAATACTTTTCTATCTACTACAAAATAAAAAAGACATCCTTTTTAAAAGGCATCTTTTTATAGTTGAAAATTTATTAATAAATAAAACGAATTATTTAATAAATGAATCCCAATTGGAACGAGTAAATTCTTCGTTTTCTTATATGTGTATGCTAAACATATACCCATACCAAAAATATATAAAATACTACCTACTGTAAGGGGATGGCCTAAAGTAAATATACAAGCACTTATAACGGCACTAGTAAGTGTAGAAAAGCGCTGGGATAATTTCGTGAAAAACATCCCCCGAAATAAAAGTTCTTCCCAAACCGGTGCAAAAATCGTGAGTACAACTACGTATAAAATGATTTCACTTTTAGTAGGCTTTATTACTATACTAGACTCGTCCACACCAATCCCATGTGGTAGAACTAAATTTAATATTGCAAGATATATAAGCATTACAATCGCTGTCATTACTATCGTTACATAGTGTTTAAAATTATTGAATTGTAATGATTTTATTAAATGTAAGCAGCAATTTCTTGCCGGTGCATACATTACGATAATCATACAAAACGTGAAAGGTGGAATAAGATGATCTACATACCATGGGTATAAGGAAGAATCATATAAAAGGTTCAAAAAACCAATTCCATGCATGACCCCAAAAATAATTAATAGAATGCTAATTACTTGGCGCATACTCATTTGTTCATTCTTTTCTTCATATGTAGCTAATTCTATATTCATCCTATCCCCTCCAGTATAATTAAACTTTTTAAACCATTATATACCAAATTTAACATAAAAAAAGACAATACACCCCACTGTATTGTCCATTTTCGTCCCTACCATTTCTCTCTACACGTCTCAATTAAATGCAGTAAGTACCTCTTCGTCATATCTGCTCTTCTCCACCTTGAGAGCATTCGCTTTTCTTTTGGATTGTGCCGTATTCTCGCTACTTCTTTTAATAAGAGCTCCCATTCTTCCGCTGAACGTTCTGACAAGTATTGCAATCCTCTATCTTTTGAAACGATTGTTTTATGATTTAGTGTATATAAAATACGTCCCATCGTAACGACAGCTGATTCTACCCACTCTTCTATAAAAAATAAATATGGCTTCTTCGCCTTTTCACTCCAGTACTGTTCTACGTTGTATTTCATCGTATTTACTACATCATTCCATTGTATTTGCAGCGGAAGATCTTCTGCTTCTTTTCCGGTAACTGTAATGCCTTGATTTTTCAACGTCCACCATGTGACCGCATTAATGTCCCAATGACCAACATTAGCTTTACCATCTGCACAATACACGTACTCGTTCATTTCATCATTGTATTTCCCTAAGTCAGCAAGCGGAATATACATACCGTCCATTCTTTTACCTAGCGTATTATCACTAAGTTTCTTATGTAGTTCCACAAGCTGCTGTTTTTCAGCTTCATTCACGGAATCATTTATCACTGTAACAAAATCAACATCGCTCGTTTCCTTATAAAATGCACCTAGTGCGATGGATCCGTAAATATATACCCCGACTATTTTTTCATCCAAAAAAATTTCTTTTAATTCTACTGTGTACCGCTCCATTAACTGTTGTACTTCCGTCGGTAACGCATGCTTCACTCCATTTTTCATATCTATCCCTCCAATAAAAAAAGCCTTTGCAAATTCGCAAAGACTTCTTGTTTTATAAATATTTCTCGATTTCTTCGTAAACATCCTTCAAACGAGGATTTCCTTCTCCAACAATTTCTCCATTTACAAGAACGACCGGATAAAATAAATCTTCTTCCACTACGCGCTCTGCGAATGCTTTTTTATCCGCATCTTCTTGTTCTTCTTGGAAATCAATATACTCGAAATTAAATTTATTTTCTTGTCCTTCATATTTACGACCAATTGCCGCTTGTAACCATTCAAACGTTTCTGTTGAAGATGGCATTCCGACGCAGCTCGCACAAATTACTTTCGTCCCATACACTTGAACATTAACCATTTCTTCTCCCCCACTTCTTGTTCCAACAGTATATTCAGATGTCTTATTACATAAGCACATCATTTTACAAACTTATTCCATACCCCTATACTGAAAAAACACGATACAATATTTCGACAATAAAACAAGAAGAGAAAAAATAGATTTTCCCCTCTATCTTGATTATAATAAAACTGATGAAAGGAGTCGATAAAAATGGAAAACCCACATATGCAAGAACAAGTATTAGAAGTATTAGATAAATTACGTCCATTCTTACTTCGCGATGGCGGAGACGTTGAATTAGTAGACATTGAAGAAGGTATCGTAAAACTACGCCTTATGGGTGCATGCGGAAGCTGCCCAAGTTCTACAATCACACTAAAAGCTGGTATCGAGCGCGCGTTACTTGAAGAAGTACCAGGCGTTATTGAAGTAGAACAAGTATTTTAATCTAAAAGCGGAAGCGGCTCGTTCAGAACAGGAGGTCATTGGAGCTCCTTCCTGTGAGGCGCTTTTTGCCTCACAGGAAGGCGCGAAATGGCCGACTGTTCTAGCCGCTTCCTAAAAAGAGACCCATTTGGGTCTCCTTTTTTTATTCAAATCACATTTATCCGTTAACATCATAAAACAAAATTGGAAATCCTTCTCAAAAAATGCGATAATTAATACTATATAGTGAATCGTTCACACATATACAGTAAGAAAACATAGGGGGATGACACATGCCAAGAATGGGAAACACTTTTTTAACAATTCAAGAACTAGAAAAGAAAAAAGAGTATTTATTAGGCCTTTCATCCGTTATACCAACATGGAATACAAGCTATCAATTTTTATTTAAAGAAATCCAGCAAGAATTATTGGGTAAAGTAAATGAAAAACTCGAAAGACATCAATTCGTTTTAAATATATGTACAGATCAACAGGTAGGGGCATAATGTATTACATAAAATTGTGGTATAAAAAAGAGGCCTCCAGCGGTCTCTTTTTTATACGTTTAAGATAGCCAATCTAATTTTCTAATCCCAAGCTTATCTACTGGTAAACGAAGTGAGCCATAAAAATGCTTCATAAATTGCTCTGAGCGGTTCACATCGTGTAAAATGGCTTCTAAGCGATCTCTATATATGCTTTTTTGTTCTTCGTTTCCAGTTTGATAATATCGTTCGACCGTTTCAAAATAGTGCAGCGGGAACAGGAGCCTTGCAAATAATAAGCGCCAGCCAAATGAGGATAGCGAATAATTGCGTTCATAATCTGTAACAAATTGAATTATTGTTTGCTCCCAGTCTTTCTTTTTTTCTATCATCATATAGCGAATTAATTCTGCCATATCTCGAGTTGGGTGATCATACACCCAATCAAAAGGAAGTTTGAGCCGCTTCGTTTGATGCCATAATAAAGGTGTGAATCGTTCTTGGCAAATTGTTGCTGCATCCGTTAGTTGCGGCGTATCATCCATTTCTGTATCGACAACATATTGAATTGCATTTTCTGCAACTCCTAAGTAATACGGGAAGGATTCAATAAACAATTGATCGAATACATCTGAAGGGTGGTTCATCACTTGTGATTGCCAAAACTTTTCTAATTGATCGAGCCTTTTTTCCCATAACGCTTTCCATTCACCAATGCGGCTTAATTGCTCAATTTCTTCTGGAAAGAATGCACCTCGTTTATGGAATATAGAAAGCTCACTTCCTAATGACATAGCATGTCGTTCTAACGTGCGCATACCTTTTAATAAGCAGTAATTTTGTTCTTCTATCTCACTTACATAGTAGCCGTGTATAGTCGGAACGAAAGTCGCTACAGTTATATCCCCTTGCTGGTTCATATAATCACTGAGCTTTTTCATCTCTACAAGTACTTCTTCCTCCATTTCTCCAATTGGAACAAGTACATAAATTTTGTTGCGAATCCAAAAGCTTTTATAGGGGCCAAGGGGGATTAATTCTTTAACATGCATGTGATAATGCTCATAAATATGCTGAATCATCGCAGTCGCCACCTATGGTTTTTCTTTATATATATGAGCTTGTGCTCGCCTTTCATTCCTATGCACATGATAAAGCAACGAAACGTATACAAATACTAAAAAGAAAAAAAGGTGATAAACATGAAAGAATCAAATCAACTACAAGAAAGAGCATTACAACTATTACAAGAACGCGGTGTAACAATTGACGATATTGCTGAACTTGTTCATTTTCTTCAAAAAAAATATCATCCAAATTTAGAGATGTCAGAATGCCGTTACAATGTAGAACGTGTACTATCAAAACGTGAAGTACAAAACGCACTGATTACTGGTATCGAGCTTGATGTCCTTGCTGAAAAGGGAATGCTAAGTGAGCCGTTACAAGATATCGTAAAACGTGATGAAGGCTTATACGGAATTGATGAAGTTATCGCACTTTCTATCGTGAATGTATACGGATCTATCGGTTTCACGAACTTTGGATATATCGATAAATTAAAACCTGGTATTTTAGAATACTTAAATGATAAATCAACTGGAAAAGTGCACACGTTCCTTGACGATATCGTTGGCGGAATTGCTGCCGCTGCCTCAAGCCGTTTAGCGCACCGAGCTGATCACTCGGAATAATAATGTTTTCTAGACCGTCAGTTTCATGCTGACGGTCTTTCGTATTCCATAAGCATAAATTCTCTTCCACGACTCAAAAAAATAGGCCCTTGCTTAAATCCGATATTTTTATATAGCGTAATCGCTCTTGTATTAAATGTTGCTACACTTAATCGAAACATTTTCGAATTAAATTCCTTAGCAGCAAACGCTATTCCAGCTTGAAAAAACATTTCTCCCATGCCCTTCCCTGTTAAATCTGGCTTCATGCCAAGTCCGATATCAATCATATCTTCTCCACCATATAAATGAGCATCTCTTCCACCTGGTACTTGTGCATTTTCTCCAAAACAAAAATAGCCGATGAACTCTCCATTATCGTTACAACAGCCATAATACGTTCCATCTAATAGCTCTTCTATTACTTCTTTCTCGCCTGAAAAACTATATAAACTATATGGTTCCTCGTACGTCCACGTATTTATCTCATTTGCTTCTTCCTCTGTTAACTTATGTATATCCACTTTCTCTTTCCCCCTATTATATTCCTATTAACAATATTCGATATTCATCTTATAATTCATCTTTCTCAATATATTTTTTTAATTTCTCGCTTCATTTTATGGAAGATTTTCCTTATTATGTTACGATTAAACAGAATCATTACAAATAAGGTGGTGACAATGTGAATTACTTTTCTTATCTCTCCTCAGAAGAACGGCAAAATTTTTTCTATAAAGAACCTCTTAGTTTTTCAAAAAATATAGGGAAAGAACAACTAGCTTACGCACTAGGGGCTACACTATATACTCCTGGCACGAAAGAAACGATTGCAGAAGATATAATTAGAAAGAAACATGTGGATGCTACCTCAATTATTCTTTGTCTAGAGGACGCTATCAGCGATGAGGAAGTACAACTTGCAGAGCAAAACATCGTCGTTCAAATACAGCAAATCGCCAACTTAGTCAGTGTCAACATACTAAATCAAGCAGACATCCCACTTCTTTTTATTAGAGTTCGACAGCCCAGTCAAATGAAGACAATTGTTACTGAATTAGGTAGTGCTGTTCATTGTTTATGTGGTTTTGTCTTTCCAAAATTCACACCTATTAACGGAAAGACTTATATCAATCAGCTTGCATATATAAACGAGTTATACTCATTATCGCTATATGGCATGCCGATTTTAGAATCACCAGAAATTATGTATAAGGAAACACGGGCAGAATCATTATTACAAATAAAAGATTTACTAGATTCTTATCACGATTACATCTTAAATGTACGTATTGGTGCTACTGATTTTTCAAGTATATTTAGTATTCGGCGCAATAAATACACACCTATCTATCATATTACTGTTGTCCGTGATTGTATTTCAGACATTATTAACGTTTTCTCAAGGGCAACAAATGAATATATTATTTCAGGATGTGTATGGGAATATTTTTCTAATGATCATGAAGAAGGGCTTATTCAAGAGGTATCACTTGACCATGCAAATGGCTTAATCGGAAAGACAGTTATTCACCCATCTCATATTAAAGTTGTACAGGCAATGCACATTGTCACAATGGAAGATTATTTAGATGCGAGATCAATTTTACAAAATGCAGATACGTATAATGGAGTGCTAAAAAGCAGTTTTTCTAACAAAATGAATGAAGTAAAACCTCATTATGGCTGGGCTCGCAAAACCATTTTAAAATCTAATATTTACGGGGTGCTACATGAAAACAAACAATTCACCGATCTCCTTATTACAAACGCAAAGCAACACGTATAACGTTTTAAATAATATACAAGTTCATGTAGAAGTACGTGATAATCCATATAATTTAGCGCTAGACAGTCTTTTTCAAATGGCTGCGAGAATAAATAAGAAACGTAGTTTTTTATTTGTGAGTACAATCCTTGGAAAGCATCTTCCTATTAAACCTGCAGTCTCCCTATCAAGTGGAGTTGCTCTCGCTGCAAGATATATGGAAATGCTACATAATACTTCTCATCCATTTCAAAAAGAAATTTTAAATCTCATTTCATTAGAGATTCATGAAATCCCAGAGGAAGTATTTCGTTATCAATATCCTCTGCAAGAAGAAGTTTTATTCATCGGATTCGCTGAGACAGCGACAGCACTTGGTCATTCTATGTTTCAATGCTTTCAAAATGCAAAGTATGTACATACAACTAGGGAATCGATACCCCACCTAGAATCTGTCATTACATTTGAGGAAGAACATTCTCATGCAACATCGCACCGTTGTTATGTGGATGAAAGCTTTTTTCAAAACAGCAATCCTATTGTTCTCGTAGATGATGAGATGACAACAGGAAAAACAGCATTAAATATTATTAGATCGATTCAAAATAAATTCCCACGGGAAGAATATATTATTGCTTCTTTATTAGACTGGCGTTCTCATACTAATAGAAGACAATTTAAACAATTAGAAGAAGAACTTCAAATTAAGATTCATGTTATTTCTTTATTAGAAGGCAGTATTCATACAACTGGCCAACCATTGAATATTGCAAAAACAGATATTCAAATTGAAGAAAGTAAACTTAATTTCAAAAAGCATATTCTTACCTGCCCAAAATTACCCTATACATCAAATTATATAAAATATACTGGGCGATTTGGCATTTCAGCATATGAACAAAAACACATTCATTCTTTCGCTCAAGAAGCAGGAAAAACTTTAAAAAGAGAAAGAATTGGAAAACGAACACTTTGTCTCGGGACAGGTGAATTTATGTATATCCCAATGAAAATTGCTGCTGAAATGGGTGAAAATATTTTATATCAATCTACAACAAGAAGCCCTATCCATCCTGTTTCAAATGATGTGAACTACGCCATTCATAATCATTTCTCATATCCAAGTCCTGAAGATTCTACTATTACAAATTACTTTTATAATATTTCACCTCATGATTACGATGAAGTATTTGTTTTTATTGAGCGTGATTTAGGGGAAGAAGCCCTGTCTCCTCTTCTACAGCAGTTACAAACAGTTATTCCTTTTATTCATATCGTCTCATTTTCAAATAGCATAGAAAAGGAAGGTTGATAATTATGGTAAAAGTAAATTCTCATATTAGTAGTTACAATCCAAATGATGCTATTTTTCTATTAAAAGATATTAGTGATTTAATGAAAGAAAGTTCCACGGAAACTAGAGAACAAGCAATTCAAGCTGGCACACATTATTCCGAAATGTTACCAATGGAATATAAACCATCTAAAGCATATATGGATTTATTCTTTTCTTCCCTGCAACAATACAAACACAAACTAGCCATCGCTGTTGGAGTTGTCGCCGAACAGATTATACAAACTAAAGGAGCTAACCTTGTCCTCGTTTCATTAGCTCGTGCTGGTACACCTATTGGCATTCTTATCAAACGCTACATACGCTATCAATACAACCTTGATGTACCTCACTATTGTATTTCTATTGTTCGCGGACGCGGTATTGATGAAAATGCACTCCATTATATTTTGGAACATCACCCTAAAGAAACAATTCAATTCATTGATGGGTGGACTGGAAAAGGTGCAATAAAAAAAGAATTAGAATATGCAGTACACACATTTAACGAACGAAATAATACACACATTTCTCATTGTATGGCTGTGCTTGCTGATCCCGGTTACTGTACTTCAATTTACGGTACACGTGAAGATTTTCTTATTCCTAGCGCTTGCTTAAATGCAACAGTCTCTGGACTAATTAGCCGCACTGTACTAAATGACACCTATATCGGTCCAAATGATTTTCATGGTGTTAAATATTATAAAGAGCTAGAACAAGAAGACTTATCAAATTTCTTCGTTGATGAGGTAACAGAGTTATTCCCTTCTGTTCATTCTCATATAGATAATCAATTACGTTATATTACTTCAACTTACACTGATCCCTCTTGGCAGGGATTAAAAGATATACAGTCTATCCAAAATCACTTTGAAATTGACGATATTAACTTAATTAAACCAGGAGTCGGTGAAACAACTCGCGTATTACTCCGGAGAATACCGTGGAAAATTTTAATACGTAAGCAAAACAATCCCGATTTAAAGCATATTTTACTTCTCGCTAAAGAAAAGAATGTCCCAATTGAAATCTATGAGAATATGGCTTATTCATGTTGCGGGCTCATTAGGCCTCTTAGGAAGGAAACAATATGATTTTCGCCAGTGATCTTGATCAGACGCTTATTTATTCCCGGAAATCGTTTCGTGCCCCTATAGAAGATGAATCAATTCAACTCATTGAAACTTTAGATGGGAAAGAAATTTCTTTCATATCACATAAAACCATTTCACTACTAAAAAAATTACAACTGCACTCACATTTCATCCCAGTTACAACAAGAACTATTGAGCAGTTTCAGCGGATTGCTTTATTCCAAGACGAAATCATTCCCGAATACGTCATTACAAGTAATGGCGGTAATATCCTTCATAACGGGAAACAAGATGGTACTTGGAACAGGACAGTAAAAGAAAGACTATCGGTTGAATGTATAGAGAGAAACGACATACTAAAGGAATTTGGACAAATAGCTCATAAAGATTGGGTTATATCACAAAAAACAGCTGATGATCTATTCCATTATTGCATCATTAAACGGGAGAACATTCCTTATGATGAATTATCATCCTTCACTTCCTGGTTAGACAAACAAGGCTGGAATCATTCACTTCAAGGTAGGAAGCTATACTTTGTACCAAAACCAATTAACAAATGGGATGCCGTGCAATATATAAAAGAAATTTTGCAAATAGATACGATTATTACAGCTGGGGATTCTTTACTTGATTTATGCATGCTTGAAAAGGCGAACCATGCCTTCGCACCACTTCATGGTGAATTAGGAGCAATGCATGATAACTTACAATCCCATATTTTAAAAACAGACGCGATCGGCATATATGCCGCAGAAGAAATCGTAAATAAATCACTTCAAATTATTCACAGTTCATTACCTACCTCATGATTAAAATATGCACAATTGCATACGCACCACAATTAAACAAATGGTACAATTTATTTGAATCGCTGTTGCTACACTTCTTGATTAAAGAAAAGGCGCTAACACGGAAATTAGTGTCTTATCAACCTCAAGCAATTGGCACATTTTGTCATCTTAAAAGACACTCGAAAGAGTGTCTTTTTTTCTATATCCCACAAGGACTTACTCATTTCAAAGTATAAATACATAAAATAATGTAAATCATTACACGCATGAATCACTTTCTAAAAGTTATAAAGTAGATTCAAAATAAAAAAGCACTCTTAACTAGAGTGCTTTTTACTTTCAAACAAGGAGGCTACATATATGGATAGTACTCTCGTATTTAACTTCGGCATTGGTATTGTCATTATTTTATTTGTCTTTTTTGTACTTTGTATGAGCGGGGTATAAAAAGGCGATTTTCGGGCGTCTTTTTATACATATGTATTACTTGATTTCTATAAAATCAGTAACCATAATAGTTACAGATATACAAATAACTATTCACATATCCACAAATAGGAGGAAGAAAAATGAAACATGTAATCGTTTATGCACACCCAAATACAGAAAGCTTCAACCATGCGATTTTAGAAACGGTAAAAAGTGAGTTAGAAGGAAACGGTCATGAAGTACGCGTTCGCGATCTATACGAATTAAACTTCAATCCAGTATTAGGCGCTTCCGATTTCATCTCGTTTTCTCAAGGAAACACACCAGAAGATATTAAAGAAGAGCAAGAGCATATCTCTTGGGCTGATAGCATTACATTCATTTATCCAGTTTGGTGGGCGGGACTTCCAGCTATTTTAAAAGGATACGTTGACCGTGTATTTAGCCACGGCTTCGCTTATGCTTACGGTGAAAACGGTATTGAAAAGTTATTAAGCGGTAAAAAGGGCTTATTATTATCTACAATGGGAAATTCGAAAGAAGCATACACAGCAGGCGGTATGTTTGACGCAATGAAGAAAACAGTGGATGTTGGTATTTTTGAATTTACAGGCATTGAAACAATTGAGCATACATTCTATACGAGTGTTCCGTCTGTGGATGACAGTGTGCGTAAACAATATCTTGAAGAAGTTAAAGATGTTGTGAATCGTGCATTCTAATAAAATTATATCAGCGATTTTTTTAATATATCAGCGCAACTCAGATTATATCGGCGATTTTTCAAATATATCGACTTACCTACAAAAATCGACACTAGTCACAACTGAATGTTAGCCCACACCAATCGGGCTCCCCGCAAATATCAGAAAAAAAGCTGTTCCAAAGTTTGGAACAGCTTTCTTCATTACATCTTCTCAATCCACTCCGTCAAGTTATGCACAACTTGCGTCGGTTGTACTTCATATTCTGTTAACTTCTCCACAGTTGTGACTCCAGTGTGGACAAGAAGAGTATGCATGCCAGCATTTACTCCCGCTAAAATGTCTGTATCATAGTTATCCCCAACCATTAATGCTTCATCTTTTCCTATACCAAGAACTTTTAACGCTTGTTCCATGATGATTGATTCTGGTTTTCCGATAAAGATTGGATCCACACCTGTTGATACTGCTACAACTGATGTTAATGAACCGTTACCTGGTAATAATCCGCGCTCAGTCGGAATGGCGATATCTCCATTTGTAGAAATAAACGTTGCGCCGTTACGCACAGCAAGACATGCTTTTGCTAATTTTTCATATGTGATGTCACGATCTAAACCGACAACAACGAAATCAGGATTTTCATCCACAAGTTCAAATCCTTTTTCCACAAGTGCATCGTGTAAGCCTTCTTCACCAATCATATATACAGTTGCATCTTGTTTACGTTCATAAATGAAGTTCGCAGTCGCCATACTCGTTGTGAATACTTGCTCCGCTTTCGCTGGAATATCGAAACGAACAAGCTTTTCTGCCACTTGTTCTGGTTTGCGAGTTGAGTTATTCGTAACGAATAAATATGGAATGCCGCGCTCTCCTAATGCTTTGACGAAGTCGCTTGCTTCTTCAATTTGTTCTTCCCCGCGATACATCGTACCGTCTAAGTCAATTAAGTAACCTTTATACATCGATTATGTCTCTCCTTCTATGCTAACGTTCTCACCTTATCATACCACTCTTATATTACCCGCTTTTCCAAAAGAAAAAAACGCTTTACCTTAAAGCGCCCCATAACGTTCATTTTTTCTCTTTTATTTGGTAAGAACAACTACAATCGCCCTCGCACATGTTTGCTAGCGTTTTCACATCTGCGTTCGTAAATAAACGCTTATACATCTCTTTTTCATCTTCACATACTTGCGGGAATCTCTCTGCAATTTCTTTTAACGGACAGTTTTGTTTTTCAATTACGAAAGATTTCTCTCCATCTCTCTTTATTTGAACCATATAACCATTTTTCTCTTGCATAGCTGCTATCTCTTGCACTTTATATGCTAAATTCTTTTGATTACTCACTCGCTTTTGCAACTGTTCTTCCATACGCTTCGTTCTTTCTTTTAAAACATATTGAAGTATTTTTTCATCGCCCATCCGAGCTAAATCTTCTAGCATATCAATCGCAAATTGCTTATACTCTTTCGGGAATGTATCTTCTCCCTTTTCACTTAATCCATACAAATAAGTTGGTCTTCCGACATGTTGCCTTACCATCTTAGAATAAATGAGTCCATCTTTCTCAAGATTACTTAAATGTCTTCTGATTGCCATTTCTGTAATCTCTAAAACGTCAGCTAGTTCCGCTACTGTGTGCTCTCCCTTTACTTTCAACAATTGTACAATCTCGTCTTTCGTAGTACGTGCTTCCCCCATACTTCACCCTTCTCCCTTTTCTTTCTCACATACAATATAAGATCCCCAAAAGGCATTCTCTGGGGATCTTATAAGCATAATTATTCTGGTACAAATGCAGATACAGGTCCTAATTCCTTTTCTAAATAACTGCGAATATTTGCTGGGTATTTTTCTACCACTGCAATATGTTTTTGAATCGTCTTATATAATTCATCATGATTCATTTGAATATAATCTTGCGTAAGCATTTTTCGAAGAAGGATAATTTCTTTCATCCCTTGTCCATCTTCTTCACTTATCACTCGCTCATCCATTAAAATATCAATAATATCTTCATAGCTTCCTGGATCGCGCATAATAAATCCATCAATCATCGCATTTCCTACATCTAATACAGTATCAATAATAAGATGGGCTATGCGCTCTAATGCGTAAAATTCAAACTCGGTTTCATATATCTTTTTCTCTTGAAATGTACTTGTTGCTCGTTCTAAACATACTAGCATTTGTTCTATTTTCTTTCTGTCTACAAAATACATGAATGTCACCTACCTGGAAATTAAAGCATTTACATTTTAATTGTAACGCTTTCTTCTGAAAAAATCGACAATTTTTCGAATTCACCTTTTCTCCGTTATTTGTTATAGTTATATTTGTATGATTTTTGAAATTGGAGGAATGGAATCTTGGAACGTGAACTCGCACTAGAAATTGTCCGTGTAACAGAAGCAGCAGCATTAGCATCCGCACAGTGGATGGGCCGCGGAAAGAAGAACGAAGCAGATGATGCAGCAACTACAGCAATGCGTGATATGTTTGATTCAGTAAACATGGCAGGTACAGTTGTAATCGGTGAAGGAGAACTTGATGAAGCACCGATGTTGTATATTGGTGAAGAACTAGGAACAGGTAACGGTCCAGAAGTAGACATCGCCGTTGACCCATTAGAAGGTACAAACATCGTTGCAAAAGGTCTTGCAAATGCAATGGCAGTTATTGCAATCGCAGACAAAGGGAACCTTCTTCATGCTCCTGATATGTACATGGAAAAAATCGCGGTTGGTCCAAAAGCAGCTGGTAAAATTAGCTTAGATGATCCAATTGAAAAAACAATTGAAATTGTAGCAGAAGCTAACAATAAAAAGATTCGCGATCTAACAGTTATCGTTCAAGAACGTGAGCGTCATCAAGATATTATTGACCGTGTTCGTGCAAAAGGTGCACGCGTAAAATTATTTGGTGACGGTGATGTTGGTGCGTCAATCGCAACAGCACTACCTGGAACGGGTATCGACTTATTCGTAGGTATTGGCGGAGCTCCAGAAGGTGTTATTTCTGCAGCAGCATTAAAGTGCCTTGAAGGTGAAATGCAAGCTCGCTTAGTTCCAATGAACGAAGAAGAAGAAGCTCGTTGTCGTGAAATGGGATTAGAAGACCCTCGTCAACTTCTTATGCTAGATGACTTAGTATCTGGGGATGATGCAATCTTCTCAGCAACTGGTGTATCTGCTGGTGAGTTATTAGACGGTGTTAAATTCCTTGGCGGAGATTTAGCTGAAACATACTCTATCGTAATGCGTTACAAAACAAGAACAGTACGATTCATTAAAACGCATCACCATTTAGATCATAAACCACACTTAAACTTAGATATTTAATAAAGGAGCCATGTGTATGGAAGAACGTTTCTTTCTGTACGACGACACTGTCGCTACAAAAACTCGTTTCGTTAGCTTTATGGGAGAAAATGAGCGTCATGATTTAGCGCTTTTATACTCCGATCGTCATTACGGTAAAACAATTGTCCTTGATATGCAAAGTAATAAATTTGCAATCATCGGTGCTGACGATTTAAACGAACCAGGCTACTTAGAGCACGCATTTTCTATGACTGAAGAAATCGCAGAAGAACTACGCTCATTTTTATTTGAACTTATATAATTCATCGTATGCACCAGCTATTTTAGCTGGTGTTTTTTCATTATAAGAGTTTAGAATTTTCAATCTTCTATGTTATAATTAAGAATAAATCTATTTGGATAGAAAGGACGTTTACTACGTATGCCAACAACTACTTTGTAATGGACCAGCAATTGGATAGCATTACTCTCAAAAAAGCACCATGCTTTTTTCAAGGGAGTAGTCTGCCCATTCCCATTACAAAGGAGCGTAACGCATCTGTAGTATGATGTTTACGGAGCTTCCTAAGGGAATCTCCTTTTATTTTTGTCTATTTCTCATGTCTTCATACTACAAGACATCCAAATAGCTGTATTACGTTCCTTTACCACTAAAATAAGAGGTGAAGGAAAATGCAGAAAGTACAAATTTCTTGGAGTTTATATGAAAACGAGCAAAACACAATCGAAAAATATTGTAAAAATTGCAGACGCACTACCCTATTTACTGATACAAATATTCGTAGGCATAACGCCAACGGAAAAAATATATACCGCTTTGCTATTTATAAATGTCCGAAAGATCACACGTGGAATCAAAAACTTCGTATTTATAAAGCATTTACTGAACATGTTGAAACAGTCGATATGACTCAGCAAGATCAAATAGAAACAACTACTACCATTTCCATTACGCAACATAGAGAAAGTGGCATAGCTGAAATCACGATCGTATTAGATATCGTTTTCGGTTCCCACCGAATGGATAAGGCCTTATCCACATATATCTCTGATTGGAGCCGTACACTCATTGTGGATAAAATTAAAAATGGGGATATTCAATTGAACGGAAAACAAATGAAACCAAATGCAATACTTTCTGAAGGTGATCATATCTCGATTTGTTTGTAAGCGAGCATATGCCAAAAATCCTCTTACAATTGTAAGAGGATTTTTTTATTTCTTCACTTTTCGTAGTACAAAATGTGCACAACCGAAGTTACAGTACTCGTATAAATACTCCGTTAACGTACTAATTTTCGTATCATATGTCGCACGTTGGTTACTATCATCAAAGAATCCGCGCAATCTAAGTTGCTCATATCCCCAGTCCCCAACGATGTAATCATATTTATTTAAAATTTCTGCATAGCGCTCTTTAAATGCTTCTTCACTAAAACCGTCACGAAAGTTTTTAATTACTTCGTACTGTACATTATTAATGCTCACCGTAGCATGAATCTCTTGCTCTTGCTTTTGCTCCATCATTAACTTCCTCTCTAAGCATTCTTCTTTTTATCGTATCACAAAGCATAACAACCAACAATTTCAAATACAAAAAATTGCAAATTAGTACATGCTATGGAGAAGGAGGTGATACATCGTGAAAAAACAAATTTTACTTTCCCTTCTCACTGTTTCCTTATTTGCAGGCTGCCAAACAAATAATAAAGCCGAAATGGAGCGCGAAGAAGGAAGCCGTGTTCTTGTTTCCAATAAAAACGACATGTATCATACAGAAAATACAAATACAAGGCTCACGAGAGTCGGTTATTCTTCTAAACAAAAACATGAAGTATCTAACAAACAAGTAGGGGCCATTAATCGGGAGAAGGTCGCTGAAATGATTACAAGCATGACAGTCAAACTTCCTGACGTTACAAACGCTGCTACACTCGTTACTGATGATGAAGTGTTCGTTGTATACCGTGCAAACACAACGGATCCGAAACTTGTAGCAGATCAAGTATATAAAGCTGCTTTGTCCATCGTCCCTCGCTATTATAAAGCATATGTATCAACAGACCAAAAGTTGATTTCCCAAATTCAAGGCCTTCAATCTGGCGCATTAAATGATACAGAATATACGCAAAGCCTCGATATGTTAAAACGTGAAATGAGTAAAAATCCTCATTTGAACAATACGGGGGATCAAACTTTAAATGATATGATTAAAAAGTAAAACAGGTGGAGAAAATCTCCACCTGTTTTACTTTTTATTACGATCCGCATAAACTTCCATCGCATCACACATAAACTGCGCTAACCCCTCACCAAACTTATCGATATTTTTCGTGAAGCGCTCATCAGCGACATACATTTGACCGAGTCCCTTAAAAGCGTCTAATGAATAGTAACTAAAGTTTTGCAAGTAATCGTACCATACTTTGATCGCTGCCTGCGCCTCTTTAGAATCTGGTGCACCGTGTCTCAGTACCGCTAAATTTCTATAAATAGTATTAAACTCTTCTTGGTTCTCTTTTGACATACCTTTTGCATATTCGTTCGCTTTATCTACAGCTGCGTCTCCCCATTTTTCACGTGCTTCTTCTTCATATGGGTTATGGCTGAAATCGAATCCTTCAAATTTCTCTTTGTTCGTCATTTCAATCTCTCCTTTTGTATGCTGAATTGTTTTATCAATCGTCGCAATCACCTTATCTAATCTGGCACGCTTTTCAATAAGCATTTTCTTATGAAGCTGTAGTGCCTCTTCGCGATCAAATGATGGACTCATGATAATTTCTTTAATTTTCTTCAAAGGGAAGCCAAGCTCTTTAAAAAACAAAATTTGCTGCAATATCTCTAAATTTTCATTGGAATACAGACGATATCCAGACTCTGTCGTCTCGTCTGGGGTTAACAACCCAATTTCATCGTAATGATGCAGTGTGCGCACACTAATTCCAACTAAATCAGCTACTTCTTTTACTCTCATTGTCATTTGTATCTCCCCCTTAGTACATACGATAAAGTATGACGCAACGTTAGAGTCAATAAGTAAATTCATTTTCTTTCTAAAAGTTTCATCTCTCCCGTATTTCATGCATAATAGATATGTACATATATTAGAAAGCGGTGAAAGTATGGTTTCAAATACTGTAATTGCCAGCATCATATTTCAACTCATTGTCTCGATTCTGGTCCCAATTATCACACTCGTTTATTTCCGTAAAAAATATAATATTAATTGGAAAGTGGTCGGCATTGGTGTTCTTATCTTTATCGGATTTACCCAAATTCTTGAAACACCATTCCACCTATTTATGCGCGGTAATCCAACAATCGCTCCATTTTTAGAAAATCCGTTTGCCTTCGCAATTTATGGCGGATTGACTGCTGGTATTTTTGAAGAATTAGGACGCTTCGTTGCCTTCTTCTTCTTACTAAAAAAATATCTAGAATATAAAGATGGCTTCGCTTATGGAATTGGTCACGGCGGAATTGAATCTATTTTAATTGGCGGTTTTTCTGCATTACAAGCATTAATCTTTGCTAATTCTATTAACGATGGTAGCTTCGCTCGACTAATTGAACAAAAACCCGAACTCAGCATTTTACAAGACATGTTAATTCAGCAACCTGCCTACTTATACTTCCTTGGTAGCTTAGAAAGAATTATGGCACTCGTGCTTCAAATCGCCTTTACAATGCTTGTTTTATACGCAGTAAAACAGAAGAAATATATCTTCCTAGTATACGCTATACTATTCCACGCATTTGTAGACTTCTTTGCGGCACTTTACCAAACAAAGACAATCAATATCTTTGTTGCCGAAGGAATTACACTTCTCTGTACAATTGGTGCTGTCGTTCTTATTCGCAAAATGAAAGAGAAATTAATGAGTGTACCAGAGTAAAAAAATAACCCACCGGTTGGTGGGTTATTTTTTATAAGGACTATCACAATGATGATAACTTTTGCCCTCCTTTAGCTCCCTCTTTGTTTCTGCATCTATAACGATGTACTTATGAAACTCTTCTACTTCATTTTGAGTAAAAGAAGCGAAAAAATAAACTTGGCGATCAGGGTGAACAAAAAAATCTTGAAGCACCACTCTACTTCGACAACCGACAGCTGTTTTTTGCCTAAAAGAAAATTCTTCATCAGGCACTTCTTTAAATAAGATTTTTTTCCGAACACTATATGCTGCATTTTTATATTCTTTATAGATTTTCTTATCTAACTGTTTATAAAAAACATCCTCACTCACAAATGACTTATTTCGATTGATTGGATAATTTAGTTTTTGGTTGGATTCTGCATATGTTGTGGACAATTGCGCAAGAAAACAAATAATGAATACGATACATATCATTTTTTTCATCATTGCACCTCAATTTTTTATTATCCACATTACTTTTCCACATATTTAAATCCATATGCTGCTTCCAATAAAAAGGAATTATTTCCACATTTGTCGAAGTATATAGCGTCAACTTGAAAGATGGGGATGAATTATGAAGAAAATTATTGTAATACGACATTGTTCAGCAACTGGGCAAAAACGTGATGATGAATTAACGACCGATGGAAAAGACCAAGCAAACACCCTTGCTACATTCCTCTTAGAAAATCATCTACAAATCGATCATATTATTTCAAGCCCATTTGTCCGAGCTATCGATTCCATTCGGCCCTATGCGCTCCAAGCTAACTTATCTATCCAAGAAGATGAACGATTAACTGAACGCATATTGAGCAACGTTCCAATGGATGATTGGATGCAAAAACTAGAATCCACTTTTACGAACATAGATATTGCCTTTTCAGGCGGAGAGTCAACAAAACAAGCAACAGACCGTGCCATATCGCTTATTCAAGATGTTTTACAATTAAACCATACGACAACACTACTTGTTACACACGGCAATTTACTTACACTCATTTTAAAGCATTTTGATCATACGATTGGCTTTAATGAATGGAGAACTTTAACGAATCCTGATATTTACGAAATTACAATCGACGAACAATGTATCATAACACGCTTATGGAAAGCATCGTCCAAGTAATATCCCTTTCCAAAACATTCAGTTGACGCCACGAGAAGAGACTGTTCTAACAATAGAAAGGGGTATTATTTCATATGTACGAAGACGTACTTGCTCTACTACATAAAACAAATGTTTCTTATGAAAAGTTCGAACACGAACCGGTACTCGATTATGAGACAGATCGGATTGTACGTGAGAGACTTGGCTTACAAGGTACTCCAAGTAAAAGCTTATTTTTAAAATCAACATCTGGAAATTTTTACGTGTTTTTTACGTTAGAAGGAACTCGGCTTAACCGAGGAGAGATGAAAGAAATAACTGGAGAACGCTTATCGCTCTGTTCTCCTGATGAACTAAGAATGGAAACTGGCTGTACTCCAGGATGTGTAGCTCCTTTTGGTT
Source organism: Bacillus sp. FSL K6-1218 (assembly GCF_038006445.1). Taxonomy (NCBI): domain Bacteria; kingdom Bacillati; phylum Bacillota; class Bacilli; order Caryophanales; family Bacillaceae; genus Bacillus; species Bacillus sp. FSL K6-1218. The sequence goes on from NZ_JBBOVE010000001.1 coordinate 4,976,690, forward strand.
ATTCACAAGATGTAACAATTATTGTGGACAGTTCCGTTTATACGTACGATAAAATTTTAATTACACCTGGTGTTCCTGAATTTACAATTGAATTATCCACAGAAGAATTAAAAAAGATTTTATTAACATGTCCAAATACCGTTTTAGAGTACAAACAAAAAGAGAGCTAATCGTTAGCTCTCTTTTTTCATTATTTAGCTTCTGCTGTTTTTTCTTTTGCAGAACGTACTTGCTCGTCCGCATGGTAAGAAGAACGCACAAGTGGGCCAGCTTCACAGTGGCTAAATCCTTTGCTAAGTGCAATTTCTTTAAGCTCTGCAAATTCTGCTGGTGGATAATATTTAATAACTGGTAAATGCTTCTTAGATGGTTGTAGATATTGTCCAAGAGTTAAAATATCCACATTGTTTGCACGTAAGTCATCCATTGCTTCAATTAAATCTTCTCTTGTTTCACCTAAGCCGACCATAATGCTCGATTTAGTTGGAATATCAGGCTGCATTTCTTTTGCTCGACGTAAAAACTCTAATGAACGATCATATTTTGCTCTAGCGCGAACTCGGTTAGATAATCGACGTACTGTTTCAATGTTATGGTTTAAAATATCTGGTTTTGCATCCATTAACATTTTTAAGTTTTCTTCTACCCCAGCCATATCAGATGGTAATACTTCGATAGACGTGAATGGGTTTTTACGACGTACTGCTCGTACTGTTTCAGCAAAAACAGCTGCTCCGCCGTCCTTTAAATCATCACGTGCAACCGCTGTTATAACAACGTGCTTTAAGCCCATTTGTACTACTGAATCTGCTACGCGTTCTGGTTCTTGTAAATCAAGCTCAGTTGGTAAGCCTGTTTTAACCGCACAAAAACGACAAGCACGTGTACAAACCGCACCTAAAATCATAAATGTTGCTGTTTTTCTTACAGCCCAGCATTCATGAATATTCGGACATTTTGCCTCTTCACAAACGGTATGAAGATTCTTAGAACGCATCATTTTCTTTAAGCCTGTATAGTTTTCATTCGTGTTTAACTTAATTTTCAACCATTCGGGCTTGCGCTTATATTCTGTTTGTTTTGTCATGGTTATCAACTCCGCACAATATGAAATAGTTTACCGTGTTCGCTTCTTTCAATGTAACATATCTATTCTAACGTATGAAAGCGATTTGCTCAAATGAAGATTCTAAGATTTTTTCCAATCGTTCCCTATAATGAAATACTCCGTATATCCCACACTAAAAAGAGTGATGTTGTGAAAGGAGTCTATTTCATGCTTCGAAAAATTTCTCTTTTGCTTTCTATTTGTTTTCTTCTCCACCAAAACATCGCTTACGGTGAAGATAATCAGCAAAGCATATACGAAAAGCGCATGGCACTATATAAAGAAACCGAGCAGTCTTCAGGCATTCCATGGTATTACTTAGCTGCAATGGATCAATATGAAAGAAATATACGGAGCGTAAGAAAAGATATTCCCAAAAAACCAGATGCCATCATTTCCCTTTATTTCAAACCAGAAATATGGGCTGGACCTGTTAATAGTAACGATACTCTCCCCCATACAATTTCTCTATTTGGCGGAATAGGTTTAGATGGTGACAAAGATGGATTTGCAAATGCAAATAGCGACCGTGATCTTCTGCATACCGCAGCGACTATTTTAAGGAAACAAGGAACGTCAGAAGACCGTATTAAAATTATGCTTTGGGAATATTATAGACGTGCAAAAACAGTTGATTTAATTAGCGAATACGCCCAAATTTATAAACATTATGGACGTATTAATTTAGAAGGAAATGCTTTTCCTCTTCCGATTCGTAGTGACCATAGTTACCGTAGTACTTTCGGTGCTGGAAGAAGTTTTGGGGGCAGACGAGTTCATGAAGGAACCGATATTTTTGCCGGATATGGCGTGCCAGTAAGATCGACTTGCTATGGCATTATTGAAACGAAAGGTTGGAACCGCCTTGGTGGATGGCGCATTGGTATTCGCGACCTTCATAACAATTACCATTATTACGCTCATTTAGGCGGGTTCTCAAAAGAAATACAGCTTGGACAAATTGTTGAGCCCGGAAAAGTAATCGGATTTGTTGGTAGCACTGGCTATGGACCCCCTGGTACAGCCGGAAAATTCCCACCCCACTTACATTTTGGCATATATAAAGACAATGGCTATACAGAATGGGCCTTCGATCCATATATGCATTTAAGCCTTTGGGAACGCAAAGAACGAGCAAATACAAAACGATAACCGTAGCGCATTGCTACGGTTATTTTTTATCCAGTAAAAGCCCGATTGATTCAAGTTTCACTTTATATGCAATTAACTATCTGTTTTCTTTTTATCAGGTACAGCAACGCTTCCGCTTCCATAATACGTAGGCACTTCCCCTTGAACGATACGCGTCGCAATCGGAACATTTTGTTTCACTGTTATCTCTTTCGTATGAAATGGAATGATTACTTGCAACGTTACTTCCATTTCCATAACAATTTGAATCGCTGTAGTGTTGATCCCATGCGGCTCAATTTTTTGTTTAATATCTGTATTCACATGCCCAATTGGCGTGAAATGAATCGGAATATCTGGTCCTATATTACCAAGAAGCGCATTATCAGTTACACGCCCAAAAGGAACTGCCATAGTCGCCCCGTTTTTTTCAGAAATACCTAGCTCCTTCAACTTCCCTTGTTCTACTTGCTGCAAATATTTTTCTATGTACGTGGTCGTTGACGTTACGATTTCATTTACTTGCTTTGTATTTAAATTAATTGTGGATACTTTCCCGTTTTTATCATTCTGTACTTTCATTAATGAATCCACATCGAATCCTTCATTAATTCGATCCTTTACCGCCTTCGTCATAATTGCCGTCGCCATTTTCTGTGTCTCTACTTCTCCATATTTAATTAAGGTCGGCTGAATACTATTATTCACAATCCACAGCCCTTGCGTAAGTAATATAACAAAAAGAATAAACGACATAAGCAGTATATACCGAAAAGCAATAGGTCCCTTTCGAAACCGCGAGTTTTTCGAGCGAAATATACTCATAAAAAAACCTCCTTCTTATATCATTTCTATGCAAGAAGGAGGGACGATATATGCTTATCTTATTTTTAATAATGCTTCTTTTCCAATCGTTCCTGCTGAAATGCCTAATGCTTCAGCTCCAGTCGTTACCGATTCTAGTGGCGCTTCAAGAAGTTGTTCAATCGTTCTTACACCAACCGCACGGCCAGCAATAATTCCTCGATCACCTAACTTCTCATTTAAAAGACCTACATCTAATGCACCACACATAATATATCCTTTATCGCTCATTACAGCTAGCAAATTCGTCTTTGGAAGTTTCACGCTAACTGCAATAAACGTATAATTATCAATTATAATTGGCTCCACATTAACCATAGTTCACACTCCTCTCTTTCTTATCTGTATGACAAGAGAAAAATGAGTGTTACAAGTTAACTAGCCTATAGTTTAACGGAAGATGTATAAGTTATTAACATATCTGTTAACACATCTCTAAGTAGTTCTGGCATATAATATTGTTTGCTAGAAAGTGTGGATAGCTCTGGGTATAAGTATCCAAACGTAAACATATCAATTGTTCCTACTGTATATATACGGTCTAACTCCAGCGATTCGCCGTTAATCAATACATCTTCTAATAAAATTTTATTCCCAGGAATCGTATCTGGAATTACTTCTACACCAGCGTAAATCATTTTCCCCATCACTTTCCCCCGAAATCCGAATCCTTTCACCTCAAGATTCTCCATATTCGGTTTACGTGCTTTCAAAATAACTTCTCTTAATATCTTTCCTGGAACTTTCAAAGCACACGGATTAATTGGATGTGGACAAATTCTGTGAATATCTCCGCGCGTTACAACACCCTCTTCTAATCCTTCAAGAAGTACACCAGCATTCACCATTCCAATTTCTGCACCGCACCATGTTTTCAGCGCACTTGCTAACATATGAGAAAACGGCGTCTCATGAAACCAATCAACCGGTAATGACTCTTTTAAATGAACGACAGGCTCTGCCATTATATGCTTACTTTCTTCCTGCAGTATTTCAATTGTGGATAACAGCTCGCTATAAGCCCCTAACCGTTCCGTCTTAATTGCTCTACCGTCTTTTTTCAGTAATTTCTTCGTCTCTATATCCACAGTAAGCTGTACGTGACCAACGTAACGCCCCCACTTTTCACAACAACAAAGTAACGTATTATTCATAAGAACGCCACGCTCAAATAAATGATGCGTATGTGCCCCTAAAATAACATCTATATCATAATGCTCTGCCATATACTCATCCATGCTTTTTCCAAGATGAGAAAGGACAACTGTAATATGAGCCTCATCTCGCACTTCTTCTAAAATAGACTCTAAATGGATAAGCGGATCTTCAATATGCCAATCGAGCATATGATAAAACTCTGGATAAGCTACCGTTAACCCGATAAAGGCAATCGTAATCCCATCTGTCGTTGTATGTAATTTATAAGGCTTTGCCCACTCCGGACGTACACCTTCTTTTTCAAATAAATTCGCGACAAGCACCTCAAATCCAGCCTCATCATATAGACGATTCAAATGCTCCTTCGCTAACGTAATTCCTTCATTATTTCCGATCGTTACATAATCATATAACGCCTCATTTAAAAGCTTCGTATTGCCAAGTCCATTCGTCGCTTCCGAAATACTATGAAAACGATCCACATGATCGCCGATATCAACCGTCAAAACGGTCTCTCCCGCTTCCTGTCTTCGCTTTTTCTCTCCCTGTACAAACCGAGAAATTTGCGGCCAATTTTCAAAATGACTATGTATATCGTTTGTATGATAAAGGTGGATGATTGTTTCTTTATTTATATTCAGAGAAAAAACCTCCTCTCAGTTCCTTACTGCCATTTACGCTATGCGCACACAATAATCCTGTAAATATTTTTCGTCTTTTCTTGCTATTTTACATTGTACTCGCATTGTGAGAAAAAGCAAAAGATTGTCCTTTTCATATGAGAAACTTTATTTTTTTAGTTGTTGAATTCATTGCTAGAAGGGGGATTTTTCAAAAAGTTTAATATAAAATTCAGTGGTTGATTGTTCAAGTGGATTTGTCAGTATCTTTGTCTTAAACCTAGTCGTTCTCTGTTCTTATAAAATGTTTGGGGTATGTGAGGATTTTCTTTTGTCTTACTTTGTCAACAAATCGATATTCCTTGTCGAAACGTTGATATATTGAAATAATCGTTGATATATTCCCGTTTATGATCGATATACTTGAAAAATCGTTGATATATTTAGCTGAACACCCACCTGGGTATCCTCTACCAAACCAAGACAAATCCGCAAAACAAAAAAGCGCCCTGCACAGCAGGGCGCTTTCTTCATACATATATTAGCCGATAGAACCTTCCATCTCAAACTTGATTAGGCGGTTCATTTCAACTGCGTATTCCATTGGAAGTTCGCGAGTGAATGGCTCAATGAAGCCCATTACGATCATTTCTGTAGCTTCTTGCTCAGAAATACCGCGGCTCATTAGGTAGAATAATTGTTCTTCTGATACTTTCGATACTTTCGCTTCGTGCTCAAGTGAAACGTAATCGTTTTTGATTTCGTTGTAAGGAATTGTATCAGATGTAGATTGGTTATCCATGATTAACGTGTCACACTCGATGTTAGAGCGAGAGTTTTTCGCTTTTGGTCCGAAGTGTACGATACCACGGTAAGTTACTTTACCACCATGCTTCGCAATCGATTTAGAAACGATTGTTGAAGACGTGTTTGGTGCTAAGTGAATCATTTTCGCACCAGCATCTTGGTGTTGGCCTTTACCAGCAATCGCGATTGATAATGTTAAACCACGAGCGCCTTCGCCTTTTAAGATAACTGCTGGGTATTTCATCGTTAATTTAGATCCGATGTTACCATCAATCCATTCCATCGTCGCGTTTTCTTCACAAACCGCACGTTTTGTAACTAGGTTGTATACGTTGTTCGCCCAGTTTTGGATTGTTGTATAACGGCAATACGCATCTTTTTTAATGATGATTTCTACTACCGCACTGTGAAGTGAGTTAGTAGTGTAAACAGGTGCTGTACAACCTTCTACGTAGTGTACATGTGCGCCTTCGTCTACGATGATAAGCGTACGCTCGAATTGTCCCATATTTTCAGAGTTAATACGGAAATACGCTTGAAGTGGTGTATCAACTTTAATACCTTTTGGAACGTAGATGAATGATCCACCAGACCAAACTGCAGAGTTTAATGCAGAGAATTTGTTGTCTGTTGGTGGGATTACTTTTCCGAAATGCTCACGGAAAATATCTTCGTTCTCTTTTAATGCGCTATCTGTATCTTTGAAGACGATTCCTAGAGCTTCTAGGTCTTCTTTCATGTTGTGGTATACAACTTCAGATTCGTACTGTGCAGATACACCAGCTAAATATTTTTGCTCAGCTTCTGGAATACCTAATTTATCAAATGTTGCTTTAATTTCATCAGGTACTTCATCCCAAGACTTCTCAGATTTCTCAGATGGTTTTACGTAGTACGTAATTTCATCGAAATCTAAGTCGTTTAAGTCGCCGCCCCATTGTGGCATTGGCATTTCATAGAACTTATCCAGTGATTTTAAACGGAAGTCTAACATCCACTGTGGTTCTTCTTTCATACGTGAAATCTCTTCAACGATCTCTTTTGTTAAACCGCGTCCAGCACGGAAAATCGAAACGTCTTTGTCTTTGAAACCATATTTGTAATCGCCGATATCTGGCAGTTGCTTCGCCATGTTGGTGTGTCCCTCCTTAGATAACCTCATTTTTAGGAACCTTTAACATTACTTATCTTCGTTTAAGCCCTTTTCTAACGCTTTCCACGCTAATGTTGCACATTTAATACGTGCAGGGAACTTGCATACGCCTTGTAATGCTTCAATATCTCCTAAATCGATGCTGTCATCGTACTCTTTTCCTAGCATCATGTCAGAGAAAATTTTCGAAAGCTGAAGTGCTTCTTCAATTTTCTTACCTTTTACTGCTTGTGTCATCATTGAAGCTGAAGACATTGAGATTGAACATCCTTCGCCTTCAAACTTCGCCTCTTGCACAATACCTTCTTCTACTTTCATCGTAAGTTGAATACGATCGCCGCAAGTTGGATTGTTCAAGTTAACAGTAACACTATCTTCTAACACGCCATTGTTACGAGGATTCTTATAATGATCCATAATAACTTGACGATATAACGTATCTAAATTATTAAATGACATTTGTGAAATACTCCTTTGTCTTGATTAGCGATTCAACAAATGTATCAATTTCTTCTTTTGTATTATATAAATAGAAGCTCGCACGTGCTGTTGAAGAAGCTTTTAGCCACTTCATAAGCGGTTGTGCACAGTGATGTCCTGCGCGAACTGCAATGCCTTCTACATCTAATACAGTCGCTACATCGTGAGGATGTACGTCTTCAATATTAAATGTAACAAGACCAGCGCGATGCTTTGGACCATAAATTGTAACGCCATCTACTTCTGATAGTCTTTCTAAAGCGTATTGCGCTAATTCATGTTCATGCTTTTCAATATTATCAAGACCGATTTCTTCTAGGAAATCAATTGCCGCACCAAGTCCGATTGCATTACCGATAATCGGTGTACCTGCTTCAAACTTCCACGGAAGCTCTTTCCAAGTAGATTCTTGTAAATCTACGAAATCAATCATTTCACCGCCAAATTCAATTGGCTCCATATTGTTCAGCAATTCTTTTTTACCATATAATACGCCGATGCCTGTAGGTCCGCACATCTTATGAGCAGATAATGCGTAGAAATCACAGTTTAAATCTTGTACATCTACTTTCATGTGAGGTGTACTTTGTGCACCGTCAACGACCATAATTGCGCCATTTTCGTGTGCGATTGCTCCGATTTCTTTTACAGGGTTAATCGTTCCAAGCACGTTTGAAACTTGCATAATAGAAACGATTTTTGTATTCGGTGTAACTGTTTGACGAACATCTTCTAAAGAAATTGTACCGTCTGGTTGAAGCGGAAGGTATTTTAAAGTTGCACCAGTTTTCTTCGCAACTTGTTGCCACGGAATGATGTTACTATGGTGCTCCATGTAAGAAATAACGATTTCATCGCCTTCTTTTACATTTTCAAGACCATAGCTAGCCGCTACTGTATTTAATGCAGTTGTCGTTCCGCGCGTGAAAATAATCTCTTCCATTGATTTCGCGTTAATAAACTTGCGAACTTTCTCGCGTGCACCTTCATACGCGTCGGTAGCTTTCGTACCGAGCGTATGAACACCGCGATGCACGTTAGAATTATATTCTTTATAGTAACGTTCTAACGTTTCAATGACTTGAATTGGTTTTTGAGAAGTTGCTGCACTATCGAAATATACAAGTTGTTTGCCGTTCACTTTTTGATCAAGAATTGGAAACTGTTTGCGTATTTCATGAATATTCATTAGCGAACTTTCCTTTCAATTACCTCAACAAGCTGTGCTTTTACTCCTTCAATTGGAAGCTCATTTACTACAGGTGCTAAGAATCCATGGATGACTAAACGTTCTGCTTCGCGTTTTGGAATACCACGGCTCATCAAGTAGTATAATTGGTACGGATCTACGCGACCTACTGAAGCTGCGTGACCTGCCATTACATCATCTTCGTCGATTAAAAGAATTGGGTTTGCATCCCCACGAGCTTTCTCATCTAACATAAGAACGCGAGAAGATTGTTGTGCATTTGATTTAGATGCACCGTGTTCAATCTTACCAATTCCGTTAAAGATAGATGTTGCACTATCTTTTTGTACACCGTGTTTTAAAATCCAACCTTCAGAGTGTTTACCGAAGTGAACAACTTTAGTTGTAAAGTTTTGTGTTTGGTTACCACGGCCAATTGTTACTGTTTTCGTATCAGCATATGAACCGTCGCCCATTAAGTTTGTAACGTTCTCTGAAATTGTATTTCCGTCATTCATAAGGCCTAGAGCCCAATCAATGCGGCCGTCGCGTCCAACAACACCGCGGCGGTTAACGTAAGTTGTTACGTCTTTTGCTAATAGATCAACTGCACCAAATTTAACTTGTGCGCCTTGTTCCACGATTACTTCTGCTACGATATTTGCAATACCTTTAGCATTTTCATTTGCAACATAGTTTTCTACATAAGTTGCAGTACTGTTCGCATCAGCTACGAATAATACGTGGTTATATACGTTAGCTTCTTCGCCGTCTACTAAGAATACAGCTTGAAGTGGAGTTTCAAGAACAACGTTTTTCGGAACATATACGAATGCACCGCCGTTGATTAATGCAGCATGAAGTGCAGTTAAACGATGCTCGTCTACCTTCACGCCGTCTTTCATTAAATACTTTTGTAATAGTTCAGCATGCTCTGTTGCAGCTGTTACGATGTCTGTAAAAATAACACCTTTTTCTTTTGCTTCGTCTGCTAAAGAAACGAACGCAGTTGTACCAGTACGTTGTACTAATACGCTGTTATTTTCATCGATTAAGTTTTTCACTGCTTCTGGAAGCTCTGTTAAAGAACTTACAGGCTCTTGCTTAGCAGCGTCGCCTTTTCCGATAAAGTCCCATTTTTCAATTTTCGTTTTATCAGGCGTTGGCATTGGAAGTTCTGTTGCTTGTGCAAGAGCTTGTAAGCGGAACTCAGTCAACCAAGCAGCTTCGTTTACTTCGCTTGCGCGCTGACGGATTGTTTCTTGATCGAAAGGTAATGTACCGATTGTCATGTTTATGCTCCTCTCTTACGCTTCTTGCTCTGCTGTTTCGTCTTCAATACCTAATTCTTTTTTAATCCAGTCGTAACCTTCAGCTTCTAGACGTTGTGCAAGCTCAGGGCCACCAGATTTAACGATACGACCGTTCATCATAACGTGAACGAAGTCTGGAGTGATGTAGTTTAATAAACGTTGGTAATGCGTAATCATTAGGCAACCGAACTCTTCGCCGCGCATTTGGTTAATACCTTTAGATACAACTTTTAATGCATCGATATCAAGACCTGAGTCGATTTCGTCTAAGATTGCGATTTTTGGCTCAATCATCATTAATTGAAGAATTTCGTTACGTTTTTTCTCTCCACCAGAGAAACCTTCGTTTAAGTAACGTTGTGCCATTTCTGGATCCATTTCTAGGAATTCCATGTTTTTATCTAATGTACGGATAAATTTCATAAGAGAAATTTCATCGCCTTCTTCACGACGTGCGTTAATTGCAGAACGTAAGAAGTCAGCGTTTGTTACTCCGCTAATTTCACTTGGATATTGCATTGCTAGGAATAGACCCGCTTGCGCGCGCTCGTCTACTTCCATTTCTAATACATCTTCACCGTCAATGATGATGCTACCTTCTGTTACTTCATACTTTGGGTGACCCATAATTGCAGAAGATAAAGTTGATTTACCTGTTCCGTTAGGTCCCATAATTGCGTGGATTTCTCCACCTTTTACTTCAAGGTTTACACCCTTTAAAATTTCTTTGCCGTCAATTGATACGTGTAAGTCTTTAACCGTTAATGTAGAACCAGCCATCTCAATACCTCCATTAATCCTATATATACATTTTAAAAATTCCTAAAACGTTCATATTCTCATTTTATTCTCATTCTAATTTTATATCAAATAAAATGATATCGCAAACGACGAAAAAAAGTAACCGTTTTTTCACAAATGTATATAAGTATTTCCTTCTCACCTTTATATGATACACCTTTCTTCTTATTTATATAAAGAAAAAAGGACCGGTAAATTCCCAGTCCTTTCCTTATAATTATTCACTTATCGGAAGTACAGCACCTTTATATTCTTTGTTAATAAAATCTTGAATTTCTTTTGAATGTAGCACTTCTACTAGCTCTTTAATTTCTTTTTTCTTCTCATCACCTTTACGAACTGCAATGATGTTTGCATACGGAGAGTCTGATCCTTCAATCGCAATTGCATCCTTCGTTGGATTTAATTTTGCATCAATTGCATAGTTCGAATTAATGAATAAAGCATCTCCCTCATTATTTTCATACAACTTCGGTGAAAGTCCAGGTTCAACATCTGTTTTAAATTTTAAGTTTTTCGGGTTTTCGACTACATCTTTTACTGTTGCCTTAACCACATCTACACCATCTTTAAGCTTAATCACGCCGCCTTTTTGTAACAATGCTAACATACGGCCTCGCTCCGCTACGTTATTACTCATAATAACTGTCCCGCCATCTGGTAAGTCTTTTAAGCTTTTATATTTCTTAGAATAAATACCCATTGGCTCTAAATGGATTTTTCCTGCGTTTACAATTTTATATCCTTTTTCTTGGATCTCCTTATCTAAATACGGAATATGCTGGAAGTAGTTCGCATCAATCTCTTTATCCGCTAACGCTTTATTTGGCAGTACATAATCTTGGAACTTTTTAATCTCTAACTTAATGCCTTTTTTCTCTAAGATTGGCTGTGCTTTCTCTAAAATAACAGCGTGCGGCACGTTAGAAGCTCCAACAACAAGCTTATTCTCTTCTTTTCCTCCGCAAGCAGCTAATGTAAATACAGACAGCGCTGTAACAACTGACAATAGAATCTTTTTCATATGATGTCCCCTTCTCCCCTATAGTTATGTAGTTATAAAAAAGCTGGCATACACCAGCCTTGTCAGCAATTATTCTTTTACAGGAACAACCGCTCCTTTATATTCTTTATTAATAAAGTCTTCGATTTCTTTAGAATGCAATACTTCTACAAGCTCTTTAATCTCTTTTTTATCTTTATCACCTTTACGAACCACTAATACGTTTGCGTATGGAGAATCATCACCTTCAATTGCAATTGCATCTTTTTCTGGGTTTAATTTCGCATCAATTGCATAGTTCGAGTTAATTAAAACAGCGTCGCCTTCTTTATTGTTATACACTTGTGGTAACAAACCTGGCTCAATGTCCGTTTTAAACTTTAAGTTTTTCGGGTTATCTGCAATATCTTTTGGAGTTGCACTAACTGGATCTACTCCGTCTTTAATTTTTAAAATGCCTTCTTTTTGTAAAATTGCTAAACCACGTCCATGGTCAGTAACAGAATTACTCATAATGATTGTCGCCCCGTCTGGAAGTTCTTTTAAGCTCTTATATTTTTGAGAGTATACACCAATTGGTTCTAAATGAATTTTTCCTGCTATTTCAAAGTCATATTTTTTATCTTTAATTTCTTTCTCTAAATACGGAATGTGCTGGAAGTAGTTTGCATCTAAATCCTTATCCGCTAATGATTTATTTGGTAATACGTAGTCTTGGAATTTTTTAATTTCTAACTCAATTCCTTTTTTCTCAAGTAACGGTTTTGCCTTTTCTAAAATTTCAGCGTGCGGTACGTTAGAAGCACCAACAACAAGTTTCTTTTCATCTTTATCTTTCCCGCCACAAGCCGCTAACCCAAAAATTGAAGTTGAAATAAGTGCCGTAATTAATAATTTTTTCATTTGAAACATCCTCCCGTTTTTTATTATCGTTTATCTATTCGAGTCGTTAAACTATCACCAATCCACTGGATTAAAAATACAACTAGTAATACACAAATTGTCGCAACAATTGTTACATCGTTATTCCCTCTCTGGAATCCTTCTAAGTAAGCAAGTGTTCCAAGGCCACCAGCACCAACAACTCCCGCCATTGCTGTATAGCCTACTAAAGCAATTGTCGTAACCGTAATACCAGATACTAATGCTGGTAATGATTCTGGAATTAACACTTTCAAAATAATTGTGCTTGTTTTTGCTCCCATTGCTTTTGAAGCTTCAATTACACCTTTATCAATTTCGCGAAGTGCAATTTCAACCATTCTCGCGTAGAATGGTGCCGCTCCAATAATTAAAGCCGGCAGAGCTGCACTTGCTCCAAGAATTGTTCCAAGAAGAATCTTTGTGAATGGAATTAATAAAATAATTAAAATGATGAACGGTATCGAACGGAATATATTTACGAATGCTCCAATCACCGTATTAATTGATTTATTTTCCCATAAATTATCTTTTGCTGTCATGAAGAGTAACAATCCTAAAATTAGTCCTAAAACAAATGTCGCAAGAGCTGCGATTGCCGTCATATATAACGTTTCACCAGTTGCTTCTAACATTTGATTCCAATCAATATTTGCGAGTAACTTATCCATGTGCAATCACCTCCAGCTCTACTTGATCTTGATGAATTCCTTCTATTGCTTGCTGGATCGCTATTTCCTCACCATTTAAATGAACAATTAAACTACCGTAAGAACCATTATTCGTTTGTGCGATATTCCCTTGCAAAATGCTAACTTCTATATCACTGCGTTGCATTAATCGTTGAAGCACTGGCCTTTCTACAGCCTCACCGATAAACTGCAAACGAATTACTTTTCCATCTGGATATTTTTCAATTAAACTTTCAATCGTTTCATTTGTATCTTCAGAATCTGTTAACTGCTGTACAAATCGTTTCGTAATATCTTGCTTCGGATTACGGAATACATCAAGTACTGGACCCGTTTCTACAATCTTTCCTCTCTCCATTACCGCCACTCGGTTACAAATCTTTCGAATTACGTGCATCTCATGTGTAATGAGTACAATTGTTAAACCAAGGCGCTTATTAATATCTAATAGTAAATCCAAAATTTGATCTGTCGTTTCTGGATCAAGAGCTGACGTTGCTTCATCACATAAAAGCACTTGTGGATTGTTAGCTAATGCTCTTGCAATCCCGACGCGTTGCTTTTGTCCTCCGCTCAGCTGAGATGGGTATGCGTCTCCTCTTCCTTCTAATCCAACAAGATGAATTAATTCATCAACACGTTTTCTTCTCTTCGCTTTATCAACACCTGCAATTTCAAGTGGAAACTCTATATTTTCACGTACAGTTCGTGACCAAAGTAAGTTAAAGTGCTGAAAAATCATTCCGATTTCTTGCCTTGCCTTACGAAGTTCACTTCCTGTAATTGCTGATATAACACGATTGGCAATTGTAATTTGGCCAGAAGTCGGTTTCTCTAACTGATTAAACAATCTAATTAAAGAACTTTTTCCAGCGCCGCTATATCCGATAACACCAAATATTTCGCCTTTTTCTATTTTCAAATTGGCGTTATCTACAGCAGTGACATCACCGCTTTTCGCCTTATATATTTTCTTTACATTCTCTAATAGAATCATGATGTTCACCCCTTTTTTATTTTGATCGACTCCGCAATTTTTTATGTTTAATGCGTGTAGTCCACCGTTATTACTACTTTTATTATTTGAATGTCCTCCACATTCAAACAATAAAAAAACCTTTCTGCTTTAGAGAAGCAGAAAGGTTTATGTGCGTATATAACAACATTATCCCTCTCTCTCATCTCTCAAAGCATTTGCTTTGCAGGAATTGGCACCATTTCAACATAAGTTGACGGTTGCCGGGCTTCACAGGGCACAGTCCCTCCACCTCTCTTGATAAGAGAAATCAGATTCAATTTTCGTCTGATTTGTAATTTATGAAATTATCTATATTTTATGAATTGAATTGTATCAATATCCAAACATCATGTCAACAGAAATTTTCGCAAAAAATGAACCTTCAGAATTTTAAGCACCTACTGACATCGGTTTACATATATGAAACATCGATTCGACTAATAGCATCGTTCGATACGTTCCCGAATACTGTACACGTCCATCGTTCATTAACATTTGCAATCGTACATTTCCATTAACCAATTGTTCTATATCCTTTTCGTCTAAGCAAATGATTTGTTCCGTTCCTCTTTCCTCATGTACCAGCTCTATATAATCTCTTGAAATTTGTAACGAACAACTTTCATCTCCCAAACGGAAATTAACAGTTTTTTCCTCTCGTCTTAAAAGCGGTTCTAAATGATATTGACCATTAGCGTAATTTACAAATGATTGAAGCAAAGAATATAATCTCACCCTAAATCACATCCTTCATATCACTTTCTATTACATACCATTCCCTCTCACTAAAGAGCAATCCTGTTATTTTCGCTCGACAAATACTGTATCCATCCTGCATCTCGACATATTTCCCAAGAAATATGTCGAGGCGGCAAAAATTTTGCCGCCTACTTTAATTCCGTATATAAATATTCAACCGAATGAAATGCGTATATCTTCTTCATCAGTGTCCCATTTTCAAAAACAAGTAAACAAGGTACACTTTCAATCCCATACTCTTTCGCTAAATGCGGAGCATAATTTAAATCTAACATCCCAATTTTCAACTCTTCAATTGTCATCTCAACGACTGTTAACATCTTTTTTGCTAATTGGCATGTTCCACACATTGGAGTATATACATATAATACTGTTTTTTCTTCGTTCTCTATTAGGGCTGTAGCTTCGGCTCCTGTCCAATCAATCACTTCTATCATTCCTTACCGTAAATATTCTGTATAAACGTCAATGTCGGCTCCCCATAATACATTTGCTAAGTGTGTAGATGGCGCAGTTGCCACTTCTCGGTACGAGCGATCAATATAGATATGCTCGGCTTGCGGAAATTCTTTTCGAAATTGTTTCCTTAACTTTTCTCCAGCATCATCAGCATCCACTAGCACATACACTTCCTTATCAAAAAACTGATCAACGAGCTCATCCATTTTCGACAAACCAATTGTACCATTTGTACAAACAATTTCCACCGGTTCACGAATAATAGATTCAATCTTTCTTCTATCTGATGTACCTTCTACAATAATGACTTTTTCTACATAAATCATATGTCATCACCCGATCACCATATACTATATAACCTTGAACTTAGTATATAGTATATTCGTTATTTTCATGTTGTTTCCTGTTTATTTTTGCAAAAGAAAAGCGGAAGCGGCTCGTTCAGAACAGAAGGGCATTGGAACTCCTGAACTAGAGGCGCTTTTTGCCTCAAGTGAAGGAGTGAAATGACCGACTGTTCTAGCCGCTGGAGCTAGACAATGAAAAGCGGAAGCGGCTCGTTCAGAACAGGAGGGCACCCGAACCCCTGAACTAGAGGCGCTTTTTGCCTTGTAGGAAGAAGCGAAGCCACCGAACAATCTAGCCGCTGGAGCTGGATCATAAAGAAAAGCGGAACCGACTGTTTAGTCCTGTTGACTAAAGTTCTTTCGCACAGAAAACGCTTTTTTGTCTTCTCGTGCGGAAGGTTCTTAGACATGAAAAGCAAAAACGCCTACACCTGCATAAAGATTAAGCGAAAAAGTTTTTTCAAAAAACGTTCTCCTACACGATAATTAGTATATGATTCTACATTCATTATTTTACACAAAATAAAAAAGGACAGCACAAAGGCTGTCCTTTAGTCGACTATAATTAGTCTTGGTTTGTCATTTCTGCATATTTTTCTGCAGTTAATAACTTCTCAACTTGGCTTGCATCAGAAAGTTCAACTTTAACCATCCATGCACCCTCGTATGGAGATTCGTTAACAAGTTCTGGTTGGTCACTTAATTCTTCGTTTACTGCTACAACTTTACCGCTTACAGGTGCGTATAACTCAGAAACTGTTTTAACAGATTCTACGCTTCCGAATGGCTCGTTAGCTTCGATTGTTGCACCTACTTCAGGAAGTTCAACGAATACGATATCGCCTAGCTCACCTTGTGCAAAGTGAGTGATACCGATAACAACTTCATTACCTTCAGTTTTTACCCATTCGTGTTCTTCAGAGTAACGTAAATTATTTGGAATGCTCATGACTGTACCTCCAGTGAATGTATTAATTATGTAAAAATACCTTATTGGTACTTTTTCCACACACTTTCAAACTGCTCTTCGTTAAAACCAAGTGTTACATTCGTTCCATCTGTTACAATTGGACGTTTAATCAACATGCCATCAGATGCTAAAAGCTCATACATTTCGTCTTCGCTTGCATCTTTCAACTTATCTTTTAGACCAAGTTCACGGTAACGCATTCCACTTGTATTAAAGAATTTTTTTAATGGTAATTCACTTTTTTCATGTAAATTACGTAAATCTTCTTTTGATGGTGGATTTTCAACAATATGAATCATCTCATATGCTACATCGTTTGCCTCAAACCATTTCTTTGCCTTTTGACATGTGCCACACTTTGGATATGAATAAAATGTTACTGTCATAAATTCACCTACTTTTTTACTAACCTTTACCTTTATCATATAGAAAACGTTTTATTATTTCAAACCATTATTCGCTAAACTTTTACTTATTTCGTGATAATTTTTAATAATCCTGCGAATTTTTCTTATTTTTCCGCCATTTGTTAAGAAAAAAATAAATATATAAATTTTTTAGATTCTGCACCAAACATATATCTTAAACAAGCGTTTGATTAATTCTCCATTTTTCTTTCTTAACCTTTGAACTACAGGAGTTTCTTCCTACCGAACATACAGCTTAAACAAACGTTTGATTAATTCTCCATTTCTCTTTGTTAACCATTGAGTTACATCGGTTTCTTCCTACCGAACATACAGCTTAAACAAACGTTTGATTAAAAAAATAAGAAGCCTCTTTTACAGGCTCCTTCATCATCTATTCAAATAATCTGCAATGGTTTGAAATACGACGATATACATATTATGAATACTTTCTTCTGTATTTCCACCATTCGATAAACCAACTGCCCATTGTTGTCCTTCACCACTTCCGATATTCGCAAACCCTTGCGTATACATAGCATTTACATCTTTCCGTGCACTGTTATACTCTACCCCTTTTGTAATAAAAATTGAATATGATTTATCTTGTAAACCGATAAAAAACACTGGTTTCTTTAGCGATGAAAATACATTTTTATACTGCTCTGTTGAGGCTTCTTGAAAGTGATCTTTCATTATTAGAAAACCATCCACTTCCTTTGATTTATGTTCCAGTTCCTCTAACTTCATTTCCTCAAACTTTATATTCCTAAACGTATCTTTCGGTTTTTCTCCCACAACTCCAATTACGAGTGCTCTTCCGTTATATTCTAATTTCTCTCCTTCTTTATCCTTTGCACACCCAGCAACGACTAGGCATATCAATATAAAAAATAAGAAATACGATAAACGCTTCATTTAGCACCCTCTCCTTCTTTTTAGTCAAGTGACAAAAACGTAAGGTTAATTCAAGAAAGTGTAAGTAAAATCGATAGCCCAATTCACGTTTCTATATTATAATCAATTGAATTTACTTACATTACTAAACATAGGAGATCAACATGAAGAAATTTAAACTTTCATCTTTTCTTCCGTTAAGTTATATACTTCTACTCGTGCTCGTAAGTCCCCTTTACGACGTATTAAATAAATCGACTGTTCACGCAGTAGACGTTACAACTGTAGTAGATGATTGGATTCCATTTGTAAAAGCATTTATTATTCCTTATTTACTTTGGTTTCCATACTTATACGGCGCACTTATTTATTACTGCTTTGCTGACCGAAAGCAATATTATGTCACTTTAAGTAGTGTTATTTTTGGAAAGCTTGCTTGTTTTTCTATTTATTATTTTTGGCAAACAACTGTACCGCGTCCGACTGTCGTTGGAACAGATGTATTTTCTGAACTAGTTCGCTATATTTATAGTATCGATCAACCGGTAAACTGTTTCCCTAGCATTCACGTTCTTACTACATTTGTAATTATGTTAGCTGCCTTTAAGCGTAGAGAACAGCATGCTTTTGAATATTACATCCTTACTTTCTTCGGTACACTTATTATTTTATCAACGTTATTTACGAAGCAGCATGCCTTTGTAGATGCCGTTTCTGGAATGACGCTTGCAAGCATACTTTACTTCGGCGTTCAACTCTTATTGGCCAAAGAACCAATAAGAGTTCCAGTAAAACAAAATCATAGAATGTAACATGACAAAAAAGCAGACTGTGGCTTCTCAGTCTGCTTTTATCTATTATTAAGGAGATTTTCAATTTAAGATTGCGGTACAGTCATATCACCAGAATGAATACGACCTGCTTTTTTAAGAGCAATGTAAAGTATATAAGAAACAGCTACTGGAATGACGATATAAGTAATTACCATCGCCGGGAGAACTTCCCATCCTTCGCTGGAAATTAAATTAATTGGTGCGATAAGAGAACTTAATCCAAGACCTGCAATTTCCTTTCCTGCTTCCAGTTGGAAAATTAATGCTGATACTGGACCGACTATAGCACTGGCGACGACAGTTGGAACGAGAATCATCGGGTTTTTAGTGATATTTGGCAACTGTACTTTCGGAGTACAAAGTGCTTGAGCTAATATGCCACCTAAATTGTTTTCTTTCGCTGAGATGACAGAGAATCCGATAAACTGAGCGACGCATCCAGCAAGAGCAGCACCACCTGCAACACCGTCTAAGCTAAGTGCAATTGCTAACGCAGCTGATGAAGCTGGAGAGATAAGTAATAGCCCCCAAACGACTGCAATGACGATAGAAGCAATAAACGGACTACCAGCTGAGCTATCTTTAATAAACGCTCCAACTGCATTTAAAACAGGAGTAATATTATGAGATAACCAAATACCAACTAAACCAGAACCTAATATTGCTGCAAATGGAACGAGCATCATATCTAACGCAGTTTTTCCGCTTAAACGTTTACCAATATATACAGCTAAAGTTGCTGTTAATAATGCACCGATTGGCTCACCTGTTTTAATAATTAGACCAGCTTCAGTAATTGAAATGGATCCGGCACCAATCGCTCCGGCTACCATCGCCGAGAAGATTACAAGACCGTTTGCACCGAGCATAAAAGCAATTCCGGCACCAATTGCCGGTGCCATTAGTGATTTTGCAACAACTCCGATTGTAATAAGTAATGGTATATCAACAATTCTTCCTATATTTTCGATCAGTAAACCAATTCCGAGGGATACGAAAATACCTTGTGCGATTCCAGCAGATGCTTTAAATACACGAGACATTATATATTCCTTCATTTGTTTCACCTTCTTCTATAAGTTAGTAACCAATTGTTTTCATATAATCACGTAAAATATCGTTTGATTTTGCGAATCGAGATTCTTCATCCTCTGTTAAATTGAGTTCTACAACTTCTCTTATACCATCTCTAGTAATAATAGCTGGTACTCCTGTACAAATATCATATTCACCGTACTCACCATCTAAAATGGCTGATACAGCAATGACACGGTGATCATCATTAAAGATTGAACTCGCAATATATGCTAGAGAATTTCCAATCCCGTAATAAGTAGTTCCTTTACGTTTATAAATTTCCCAGCCAGCTTTTGCAGTCTTCTCAACAATTTCATCTAAATCTATTTCACCAAATCGTTCTTTTTGTTCTTCTAAAATTTGCAGAATTGGCTTTCCACCAACAGTTACATGAGACCAAGCAACCATTTGAGAATCACCATGTTCTCCTAATGAATACCCATGAATACTACGAGGATCTACATGTAGCATTTCAGATAAAATTGTTCTTAAGCGAGAAGAATCTAGTGATGTACCAGTACCGATTACGCGATTTCTAGGTAATCCAGATAATTTCCACACTTCATATGTAATAATATCAACTGGGTTCGATGCAAGTAAGAAAATACCATCAAATCCACTTTCCATTACGCCGCCAACAACACTTTCCATAATCTTCGCACTCGCTCCTAAAGTATCTAAGCGACTTTGTCCAGGTTTTGGTGCTGGCCCTGCTGTAATAATAACAATGTCCATATCTTTGCAGTCTTCATAGCTTCCTGCATATACTTTTGTTCTTGTATTTGTAAAGTTAATGCAATGTGATAAATCCATTGCTTCCCCAACTGCACGTTCATGATTTATATCAATTAATAATAGCTCTTCGCAAATACCTTGATTCACAATAGAATACGCACAACTTGATCCAACTAATCCAGTACCGATAATTGCAATTTTTCTTGTATGTCTTTTCATAGCAATCTCTCCTAATTGATCATATAATCTATTTCTTTTGCTCTTTACACTCCTAATTATAGAGGTTCTCACGATAGAAACCATGGATACTTTGTGAAATATTGATCAAAGTGTTTGTCCTTTTTGTGAATTGTCATATTCCATTTTCGTCATATTTGTTACAACTGGAAAAATATTTATTTTATATTTATTGACATGCTCAAAACAAAAAACGAGCGACTTCATTCGCCCGTTTTTTGTCATCCCGTTATTCCGCACTTAATTGACTTTTTAATTGCTGCACAATCATTGGATTCGCAGGTGCTGCCGGTTTGTAATAACTTTTTTGCTTTGCGTACTCATACATATTACGTTGGCGCATCTCATCTTGATTACGAATTTGAATTAACGTTTGATGTAACTGCTCATTATCAGACTGAGCAATATAATTTGCATAGCTTGTTAAACTTGCATTTAATCCTGCTAAATAATCATTTACCATATCTTTTTCATTCATGTTCCGCTTCCTCCTATCCTAGGAAAGTCATTAATTGCTGTTTCGTATTTCGTGCATCTTGCGCATCCTTTTGTAACATTTGTTTCAATTGTGGATCTGTACACGTTTGTGCATACTGCTCCAACTTGTTAATAATTGTTGCGTGTCCACCGATCAAATGACGTAAATTTTCTACTTCAAGCTCTGTTAAATTTTGCATGGAATACTCCTACCTTTCTTCTTTCATTCTTCTTTAGTATTCTGTTTTTTTCAAATCGTATTCATTAAAAAGCTTTCTTACATTTCAAATCCATCACATCTATTTATAAATACAAATAAATGTTATAATTACAGAAAAATACAATTCCCCCCCTTATGTTACCTTGATAATTTACAAATATATTAAGAAGAGGTGCCTATGCAAAGAACATTTAAAGTTATCTTTTTCATCATTTACACTATCCTATATATAAAATTACTAATTGATGTATTAACTTTAAAACCACTATTCACCTCTATACCTTTACATATGTTATTTCTCATTTGTTTTCTATTTTTCGCACTTAAAGATTATAAAAATCGTAACACTACATTTTTCTTACTATTTATTAGTGCGACTCTATTAGTAAGTATTAGTTTAATTAAAAATACCCTTTTATAAACTTTACACACTAAACACAAAGGAGCAATGATTATGAAAATCCACGACTTTCTTACAAAAAGCCAAGAAACTTATGATTCTGATCCAAGCCAAGACCCTTTCGTATTTACGTTTTTCAATTTCGTATTAGCAATATATACATTTCTAAAACCTGCTAAATAATCATTTAAGTAAAAAGAGCCTCTAAACGATTAGAGGCTCTTTTTACTTAAATTCCTTTCCGCTTCTTCAATCGCCCGTTGCATTTGTATTAACGGATTTTCAATCATTTTCCCATGTCCTGTCGCCAATAAAGACGGCTTATACTCCAGCAATTTCTGCGCGCTTGCTAATGAAACTTCTGCATCCCACGTACCAAACATAGGAAACGGGAAAAGCCACTTCAACTGTCCTGCTACCGCTAATCCTCCTCTCGTTTGAAACGCATCTCCAACAATGAGTGCATCATTTCTTGTGTCTAAAAACGCCATTGATCCCGGTGTATGACCTGGAGCTCCAATCGCTACAAGAGAACCAACTTTATCTCCCTCTTGAAGAAGAATATCTGGAATCGTCTTTATCTTTTTTGACACACCCACTTTTACCTGCTTGCCTGGTTCTCCTAATTGCAATGACAAATCTCCTTCAAGTAAACTTGCATCTCTCTTAGAAATATAGACTGGAACATCGGGCATCTCTTGCTTTATCGCATCAAGTGCTCCTACATGGTCATCATGCGCATGTGTAATAACGATATTCGTAATCGGTTTTCCTATTTTCCGAGCTGATTGTAAAATCTTCTTTGCACAAATCGGTAAAGCCGCATCAATTAAAGTTAATCCTGTCTCTTCTTCAACGAAGTAACAGTTAATTGGAAATAGACGCGGTAAAAATGCGATTTGATGAACTGTTTCTACGCTTATTACCTTCATCTTCTTTACCTCCATAAAAAGAGCTGTTTACACATACATATGTAATACAGCTTTATTCAAGAATTCAGCAATAAAAAACCAGTAGCCAATCGGCTACTGGTTCTCTTTCATCTATTAAACTGTATAACGCTCATCTTCTAAAATTTTCGCAGCGATTTCACGTTTCTTTGGAATTACGTTAAGTGGTGTGTGGCGAGTTAATTTACGTAATGATGATAACATCATGCGCAGCATGTCGCCGTTTTCAACTGCGATAAGTGTTTCTTTCGCATCTGCTTCGATTTCGTTAAATGCTTCTTGGCAGAATACTTCAGTGTATAACACTTTTTGTTTATTCTTTTCAAGACCAGTTGTTTTAATTGCTTTTTCTGTACGAAGAACAGCTGATTCCATTGCGTATAGGTTACTTACGATGTCAGCGATATTCACAAGAATTTCTTGCTCTTTATCTAATGCTTTACCGTATTTTTGAGCCGCTAATCCAGCTACCATTAAACCAATTTTCTTCGCATTAGTTACTAAATACTTTTGAAGTGCTAATGGCTCATCGCCTACTTCTTCTGGCATCATCATCATTAACTCTTCTTGTAATTTTTGTGCTTTTTGAAGAAGTGGTAATTCACCTTTCATCGCTTTACGTAAGAACGTACCTGGTACGATTAGGCGGTTAATTTCGTTCGTTCCTTCGAAAATACGGTTAATACGAGAATCGCGGTACATTCTTTCAATCTCGTACTCTGCCATAAATCCGTAACCACCGTGAATTTGAACACCTTCATCTACTGTATAATCTAGTACTTCAGAACCGAATACTTTATTTAAAGAGCACTCGATTGCATATTCAGCGATAGAAGCCGCTACTGCTTTACCGTCTTTTACTTCTTCTTCAGATAATGTGCTCATGCGGCTTTCGAATAAACCTACTGTACGATATACAGAGCTTTCAGCTGCATATGTTTTTGCTGCCATATTCGCAAGTTTCTCTTGAATTAATGGGAAGCGAGCGATTGGTTGCTTGAACTGTTGACGTTGGTTTGCATATTGTGCTGAAATTTCTACTGCACGTTTCGCAGATCCAACTGTACCAACACCTAATTTATAACGGCCGATATTTAAAATGTTGAAAGCGATAATATGACCTTTACCGATTTCACCAAGTAAGTTTTCTTTCGGTACTAATGCATCTTCTAAAATTAACGTACGAGTTGAAGAACATTTAATACCCATTTTCTTTTCTTCTGGGCTTGTAGATACGCCAGCATATTCTTTCTCTACGATAAATGCTGAGAAGTGCTCTCCATCAATTTTTGCATACACGATAAATACGTCAGCGAATGCAGAGTTTGTAATCCATTGTTTTTCACCGTTTAATACGTAATGTGTACCTTCTGCATTTAAACGTGCAGTTGTTTTTGCGCCTAATGCGTCAGATCCTGAACCTGGCTCTGTTAATGCGTATGCAGCTAATTTTTCACCAGTTGCAAGTAATGGTAAATACTTTTTCTTTTGCTCTTCGTTACCGAATAATACGATTGGTAACGATCCGATACCTACGTGAGCACCGTGAGTAATTGCAAAACCGCCAGCGCGAGAGAATTTCTCTGCGATTAACGCTGAGCTTACTTTATCAAGACCAATCCCGCCGTACTCTTCTGGTACGTCAGCGCCTAATAAACCAAGCTCCCCAGCTTCTTTTAAAAGACGAACAGAACGATCAAACTCATGTTGTTCTAAATATTCAAGCTCTGGAAGAACTTCATTTACGATAAAGTCCTCTGTCGTTTTTGCAATCATTTTATGCTCAGATGAAAAATCTTCTGGCGTAAACACTTGATCAATCGTAATCTCATCTACTAAAAAGCTACCGCCTTTAACCGCATTTCCTACTGTTTTTTCCATGAAAATTTCCTCCTTCATATTTTCATGAGCCGCTTCTTCCGTTTTGAAAGAAGCTGGCTCTCAATTTTATTTTTTATAAACCTTGGTTGCTTCCATTCTTTGCTTTAGCGTCGTCTCGTTCTGAGCGAACCACTTCCACTTTTTATAATCTAGTTCCAGCGGCTAGAATGTTCGGTGGCTTCGCTTCTTCCTGCAAGGCAAAGAGCGCCTCTACGTCTGAAGCTCCATCCCCCTCACATTCTGAGGGAGCCGCTTACACTTTTTTTCATAATCCAGTTCCAGTGGCTAGAACAGTCGGTCGTTTCACCCCTTCCTGTGAGGCAAAAAACGCCTCTTCGTCAGGGCTTCCAACGCCCTCCTGTTCTAAACGAACCACCTGCACTTTTTAAAGTAATTCAAATACTCCCGCTGCTCCCATTCCGCCGCCGATACACATTGTTACGATACCGAATTGTTCGTTGCGGCGTTTCATTTCGTGAATAAGAGATAGTGTTAGTTTTGCTCCTGTACAACCAAGTGGATGTCCAAGTGCGATTGCACCACCGTTTACGTTTACTTTTTCTTCATCTAAACCAAGTTCACGAATAACTTGAATTGATTGAGAAGCGAATGCTTCATTTAGTTCGAATAAGCCAATATCAGATAGCTCTAAGCCAGCTAGTTTTAATGCTTTTGGAATTGCAGCGATTGGGCCGATTCCCATTACTTCTGGTGGTACGCCAGCTACTGCAAATGAACGGAATTTCGCAAGCGGCTTCATGCCATCGCTCACTGCTTTTTCACGATCCATTAATAGTACAGATGCTGCACCGTCACTCATTTGTGAAGAGTTACCAGCTGTTACAGAACCGCGAACGTTAAATGCTGGACGTAATTTACCTAAAATGTCTAGCGACGTTTCTGCTCTTACACCTTCGTCTTGTGCGAAAATGATTGTTTCTTCTTGCAGTTTATTGTTTGATCCAACAGTACGTAACGTTACATCTACAGATACTGTTTCATCAGCGAAGTTACCTGCCGCTAATGCTTTCGCAGCGCGTTGATGACTTCTTACTGCAAATGCATCTTGCTCTTCACGAGAAATTCCATATTTCACAGCAACTTGCTCTGCTGTATGTCCCATACCCATATAATATTCTGGAGCTGCTTCTACAAGGCGACTATTCGGACGAACAACGTGTCCCATCATTGGAACTAAACTCATTGATTCTGCCCCGCCTGATAATACAGCTTCAGAGTGACCAAGCATAATACGCTCTGCTCCGTAAGCGATACTTTGTAAACCTGAAGAACAGTAACGGTTAATCGTAATAGCTGGAACATCGTAAGAAAGTCCTGCTAATCCGCCGATATTACGAGCCATATTTAAACCTTGCTCTGCTTCTGGCATCGCACAACCGAAAATTAAATCATCGATTGGTCCTTCATAATTCGCACGCTTTAACGTTTCCTTTACTACTAATGCCCCTAGATCGTCAGGACGAACTGTTTTTAATGAACCCCTCTTTGCTTTTCCAATTGGTGTTCTTGCTCCCGCAACAATGACAGCTTCTCTCATGAACGATATCTCCCCTCGTTATTAGTTACGTAATGGCTTTCCTTTTACAAGCATGTGCTGCATTCTTGCTTGTGATTTCATCTCACTCACTAAGCTAATAAATGCTTCACGTTCTACATCTAATAAATATTGCTCATCAACTTCTGTTCCGTACGGTACTTTTCCGCCCGCAATGACATATGCAAGTTTCTTCGCAATGTGAAGATCATGTTCAGAAATGTAACCTGATAAATGCATTGCTTCTGCACCAAGTACAAGAGTTGCATATCCTGTTTCACCAACAACTGGTATCTTTTTACGGATTGGTGCTTTATAGCCAGCTTCATATAAAGCAAGTGCTTTCTGTTTCGCATCATATAGTAAGTGATCACCATTCACACTAATACCGTCTTTATCGCCTAAGAAGTTGTTCGATACAGCTTCTTGTGCTGACGTAGAAACTTTCGCCATCGCTACAGATTCGAACACTTTATTCGCAACTTTTTGCAGGTCAAACTCTACACCGTTTGGCATTTTATTTAAGTGTTTAATGTATAGCTCTTTATTACCGCCTCCGCCAGGGATTAAGCCAACACCAACTTCTACTAAGCCCATATACGTTTCGCTAGAAGCTTGAATGCTAGCTGCTGGTAAACAAACTTCTGTACCTCCGCCAAGCGTCATACCATATGGTGCTGCTACAACTGGCTTAGAAGAGTACTTAATTTTCGTCATTGCATCTTGGAAGTTTTTCACAACCAACTCAATTTCAAAGTAGTTGTCATCTTGTGCTTCCATTAAGATCATTGCTAGGTTCGCACCAACGCAGAAGTTCTTCGATTGGTTACCGATAACAAGACCTTTATAATTCTTTTCTACTTCATCAACAGCGTAGTTAATCATTTGCGTAATATCCATACCGATTGCATTGCTCTTCGAATGGAATTCTAAGCAAAGGATGCCGTCGCCTAAATCGATTAAGCTCGCTCCGCTATTTTTCTTTAATACGCCATTTTTCGCTTTTAATTGTTTAAGAGAAATTGCCTTTTTATTACGTTCGATTAGCTTATATTCGCCATTATCGTAATAGTAGCTATCTCCGTTATCATGTTTGTAGAAAGTAGTGAAACCTTTCTCTACCATTTCTTTCACCCAAGTCGGAACAACTACGCCGTTTTCTTCCATCTTTTGAACGGACTTTTCAACGCCGATTGCATCCCACACTTCAAATGGCCCTTGCTCCCAGCCGAAGCCCCACTTCATCGCTTGGTCAATTGCAACGATATCGTCAGCAATCTCTTTATGAAGTTTTGCAGAGTATAAAAGAGTTGGTGTAATGATGTTCCATAACAACTCTCCTGCACGGTCTTTCGCGTATACAAGCGCTTTCAATTTATTCGCTAATCCTTTTTCTTGTTTACTTAACTCTACGGATGCAGCTTTTAATTTTTTACGCGCTTCGTATTCCATCGTTTCAGGATTTAATTCTAAAATTTCTTTTCCTTGTTTTAAGAAGAAGCCTTGACCCGTTTTACTTCCAAGCCATTTTTTCTCAAGCATGTCATGCATGAAAGCTGGTACTTTAAATACATCACGCTCTTCTTCTTGTACGTTTTCATATACGTTATTTGCAACGTGTACGAATGTATCTAAACCGACAACATCTAATGTACGGAACGTCGCGCTCTTCGGACGACCAATAAGTGGGCCTGTTACAGAATCAACTTCCCCAATGCTATAGCCGCGTTTTATCATCTCTTGAAGAGTTACTAATAAACCGTACGTACCGATGCGGTTTCCAATAAAGTTTGGTGTGTCTTTTGCGATAACAACGCCTTTTCCAAGAACGTCTTCGCCAAATAGTTTCATGAAGCTTAATACTTGTGGATCTGTTTCTTTCGTCGGTATTACCTCTAGAAGTTTTAAATATCGTGGTGGGTTAAAAAAGTGTGTGCCTAAGAAGTGTTTCTGGAAGTCGTCTGAACGACCTTCTGCCATTTTTTCAACTGAGATGCCTGACGTATTCGAGCTTACAATAGAACCCGGTTTACGAACAGCGTCTACTTTTTCAAATAATTTCTTTTTAATATCTAAGTTTTCAACTACTACTTCAATAATCCAATCTACATCAGCTAGACGCTCAAGATCATCTTCTAAGTTACCTGCTTCAATCAGTGCTAAATTTCCTTTCACTGTCAGAGGAGCTGGTTTTTGCTTTAATAATTTTTGCACAGCCGTATTACTAAAACGATTTCTCACACTTTTATGTTCTAATGTAAGTCCCTTCGCTTCCTCTTCTTTTGTTAGCGCAGGTGGTACAATATCAAGCAATAATGTCGGAATACCAATATTAGCTAAGTGTGCCGCAATCCCTGAACCCATTACGCCTGAACCTAGAACAGCAGCCTTTTTAATTTGGAACATCCAATTCTCCCCCTATTCTTGAATGAATGCTCATTCAATTTTTCGACATAAGTCGCAATCAATGAGTGAGCCTCTACTAATAAATATATGATACTGTTTAAATTTTCGCAATATATTTATTGATAAAATTTTCTGAAATAAGTATTTTTCTTTCATTTGGCTATGCTATACATGTGTATTTTCTTTGTTTAAATGCACTTTTCCTTTTTATAATCTGACGAAACTGGAGGAATATATATGGCAAAACTTAAGAAGAACCCTTCAAAGGCTGGAATTAGTGCAGCTAGTGTAACTGGAAATGCAGGTCCGCATAATCACGGTGTTGAAAAAGGACGCCAAAGTAATAATCAACAATATAAGAAGCATAATATGGGCGAAAAATAACGCTATATTTTTGGGCAGAGAACGTGGCATAATGATTAATGGCTGCTTTTTCTGCCCAATTTATTTGTACATATGGAAAACAAAAGAGGGAACGATGATGAAACGAACAATAGTTATGATTGTAATGATTGCCACACTATTTACAGGGATGATTTTCTTCTCTTATGCACAAAGGCAACAATCTGTAAGAGCTGATCAACCTAATATTACTGGGCAATACGGAGTTACAATCGATGCAGACACAGGTGAAATTTTGTATGGGAAACGTGAAGACGAACGCTCTTATCCGGCTAGTATAGCCAAAATGATGACAACCCTTCTTTTACTAGAGAATGTAAAAGAAGATGAAGAAATTACAGTTACAGAAAACGCAATTAAAACAGAAAGTCAAAGCAAGAAAATTAAACTTCGTGCTGGAGAAAAATTAAAGCGTGATGAGGCATTAAAACTTATGCTTATCATTAGTGCAGATCCAATAGCTGAATCAATTGCAGAACATATCGCAGGATCAAAAAATGAATTTGTGAAAATGATGAATGCTAGAGCGAAGGAACTCGGTACAAAGCATGCGACTTTCAAGAACGCAAGTGGTGCTGATGCACTTGGAAATAAAGTATCGCCATATGACATTGCTATTATTACGAAAGAAGCATTAAAGTATCCAGTTGTTTTAGAATATATGAATTCAACACGTACAACTCTACATACTTCAGAACGCTCTCCAAACATCGCAAACTACGGACGAGAAGAACTATATAACGATCCATATGCGATTGGAAGTAAAAGCGGTCTATCGGCACTTGGCAAATATACAGTCGTAACAGTGGATGAAAAAGACGGTAAACGCGTCATTAACGTCGTATTATCTTCTACTCGCGCGCAACTATATCCTGATACGAAGAAAATGGCACATTATGCATTTCAGCAATTAAAATAACCAAGGAGTATTTTCTCCTTGGTTATTTTTTAACCATACCTTTTAATACGAACGCAACGTTTGCTGGACGCTCTGCTAGACGGCGCATGAAATATCCATACCAGTCGTTTCCATAAGGTACGTAAACACGCATTTTGTAACCCTCTTTTACTAGCTCAAGTTGACGCTCATTACGAATACCATATAACATTTGGAATTCAAATTGATCCCTTGGAATATTATGTTCTTCAGCAAGTTTTTTTGTATATTCAATAATCGCTTCGTCATGTGAAGCAATTGCAGTATAATTTCCATTTAATAAGTGCATTTTAATAATCTTTTTATAATTGTCATCTACATCTTTCTTGTCCGGGAACGCCACTTCTTCAGGTTCTTTATAAGCTCCTTTTACAAGACGTAAATTAGGTTTATAAGCATTTAAGTCCTCAATATCTTTTTCTGTACGATATAGGTAAGCTTGAATAACAGTACCAATATTATCGTACTCAGATTTTAACTGTTTAAAGATATCAATTGTCTTTCCGCAGCGTGTATAATCTTCCATATCAATTGTAACGAACACACCATTTTCTTTTGCAGCTTCTAAAATACGGCGCATATTGTTCATTACGATTTCATCAGAGATATCTAATCCCATAGAAGTCATCTTTAAAGAAAGCTGCGAATCAAGACCTTCTCTTCCAATTGCACGGATCGCTTCAATCGATTGGTTAGCCATTTCATTTGCTTCCGCTTCATTATCAACGAATTCACCTAAATAATCGATTGTTACACAAAGACCTTGCTTATTTAATGCCTGAATGGCAGCTGTCGCTAATTCAATCGTCTCCCCTGCGACGAAGCGACCTGCACCAAAGCGTAAACCGTACTTTTTAGCCAGTTTTGTTAGCGCTTTATTTTTAGATAAGAAAAGAAACGAATTTCGCATTAATTGTTCCATGTAATTCACCCCTATGACTGTAATTTATCTGTTTTTTACCCCTCTTCAAAATTATATCATTGTTTAAAATTATTGGATACAAATAATTATTTAGATAATTTATAAAATACTATAAAAACATTTAAAAACCTATATTCTCGCATGTAAATATGAAGGGAATATTTTTCGACATTTAGAAAAAACGGGTTTACTAGGGCAAAAATAGGCATACCGAAAATATTCGACAGGCCTATAAAACCCCTTAATATTCCATGTAAATTATATAAGGATATTAATAAGAAAAACTTAAAGTAGCATCACCTAAGTTTATCCCGCTATTTGCCGGGCAGTAAGACCCCCACTGATTAAAGTTTCACTTTATTTACTTCTCATTTCGCTTCTCTTCATTCAGCCTTTTAATATCCGTAATTAACTGCACCATCTCTTCTTTCGCATCTGGATAAGTTTCATTCCAATGCTTCACTAAAGCTGGCATCGTCTTCGCTATGTAAGAATAAAGTGCCCACTTCTTTACCTGTTCTTTTCGCTCTTCATTACTCTCGCCAAGTAACAGCTCAGTGTATTTCTCTAGTAAACCGTCAAACTGCTCGTTAAACTTTTCACTCATCTTATTTACCTCCTATATGAAAAAAGCAGCGAAGATCGCTGCTTTTTCTTATAATTTTGATCGAACAGAGTTTAATTTTTTCTCCATTGTGCTTACTTTATCACGACGATCATCAATACGAATCGTTGTTGCAACACGCTGTGCACCTTTCGTATATGGAACTTCATGCATTTGTTGAATTACTTCTAGAATGACAGGAAGATCTCCTTCAATAATTGTATTCATCGGTGTTAATTGATACTTCACGCGATCTGCATTTTTCTCTAGCACCTTTTGTACTTCTGCTACATATTCACTAACACTTGGATTACCTGTTCCTACTGGAATAATCGATACATCAACAATTGCCATAGTAGTCTTCCTCCTATAATCGTTTCTTATATATCCATTGTCTATTTTACCGAAATCCTCATCATTTTACTAATATGTTACTCTTCCACTTTAAACTGCTCGACTAATCTTTCTAAATCTCTCATATGTTCTGTCAAACTTTCCATCGTGTGAGCTACCTTTTCTAAATGATTCACCTGTGATTCCGTTGCAGCATGTACCTCTTCAGAAACAGCTGCACTTTCTTGACTCGTACCAGCAATTGTATGCATTACCGCTGTAATTTCCCCTTGCTCATAACCTATGTTATGTACCTCTTCTACAATTTTTTCAACTGAAGTACTAATCGTATTTACA
Source organism: Bacillus sp. FSL K6-1218 (assembly GCF_038006445.1). Classification (NCBI taxonomy): domain Bacteria; kingdom Bacillati; phylum Bacillota; class Bacilli; order Caryophanales; family Bacillaceae; genus Bacillus; species Bacillus sp. FSL K6-1218. The sequence continues at coordinate 5,009,113 of NZ_JBBOVE010000001.1, forward strand.
ACTGACATAATTGTACGGAACTCCATTTCCGCCTCTGTCGTCACTTTATTTTGCACATCTGCAATGTCTTTCAATTTACTTACAACTTCTACAACCCTTTTTACTTCTAATTGTACATCACCAATCATCATTGTGATTTCTCCGGTTGCCTCTTTTGATTGTTCCGCTAATTTCCGAACCTCTTCAGCAACAACCGCAAATCCCTTACCTTGCTCACCTGCACGGGCAGCTTCAATCGATGCATTTAAAGCAAGTAAATTTGTTTGATCCGAAATACCTTTTATAAGCTCAACAACATTTTGAATCGATCCAACTCTTTGTTCTAACTTATCCGATGCTTCTTCTGTATGAACAACAATCGAAGATGATTGTCCCCTCGTACGGATTAAATTCCTCATTGTATTTAATCCTTGCTTAGATGCCTCTTCCGCTTTGCCAGCCACTCCTTTTATTTCACCAACGGAGCTATTCATTTGTTCCACTGACTCTGCCATATTCTCGAGCTGAGCTGAAACTTCATCCACACTATTCGCAAGAGTAGAAGCTCCTCCGCTCACATCATCCATCGCTCCTGAAACTTCTCTACTAGCCGCTACTGTTTCGTTCGTTAAATAATGTAAACTATTCGTTGATTGTTGCACCGTTGATACGCTGTTTTTAATTTTACTTACCATTTCATTCATTTGTTCAACCATATCATTAAAGTGCTTAGTCAACTCTCCAACTTCATCTTTACTTGTCACTTTCATTCGCAGCGTTAAATCGCCTTCTGCTACTTTTTGCACGTGATTCTTTAATAGTTGCAGTGGTCTTGCTAATCTTCTTGAGAACAAGTAGGAAGCTACGATTCCAACTAATAAACTAATACATGCCATTATAATAACTGTATTTCTCGTACTATTTAATAGCCCATCGATCGTTTCTTTCGGATAAAAGATTCCTATCGTCCATTTCATCGTATCAAATGATTGACTATAAACAACTACATCTTCACCTTTTATTGTAGTGACCGCATATTTTGTTACCTCTTTATTTAAGCTCTTTATAAGTGGCTCTTTAGAAACATCTTTCCCTATCTTTTCTGGATAAACAAGAGCCATATTTTTATCATTTATAATAAACATTTCTCCGTCATTATTGTATTGAATATTGTGAAGCAACTTCTGAATCGTCCCAAGCGATACATCCATCGCAACAACGCCTAATACAGACCCATCTTGAGCTGTAATTGCTTTAGAAACACCTACACTTAACTTTCCTGTTGCAATTTCATAAGAAGGTTGTCCCCAATGGACCTTTTTTACATCAGCCTCTGAATCTTTATACCATGGTCTTGTCGTTGGATCATATCCTTCTGGCACTTGCCCACCTTCAGCAAGATTGGCACTTAATGTTTTTTTATCTTTCGTACCAATATATAAATCTAAAATACCAGGATGATTCTTTTTATACTCCGCAAACTCTTTCGTTAAAAACGCTTCCTCTTCTGGAGTAACCCCACCTTGAAGTATATTACGAATCATCTCACTGTTCGCGTAATACCCCATATCTTCATCCGTTCTTTGAACAAATGTCGTAAGTTGCTCTGTCACAAGATCCATCGCATTTTGAGAATACTCGTCTAAGGAACGCACTTCCTTTTCTTTCTGTAATTGATACACAGCTGTACCCAATATTACGAACATCATAGAAATAAGAACTGAAAACACTACCGCAATTTTTAAACGTAAACTTCTTAACATCTTCCCCCCAGCATCCCCTTCGCATTAAATTAAAAACTTATTAATCATTATATTAAGTATAATAGATAAAATTAAAAAATTGAAATTAATTCTCACCTTAATACAATTAGAAAAAGGAATACCACTTGTGCAAAAACAAATAGTTCATTATCCTTAAAATATAATCTCATTCGTTCGGAGGGAACTATGTTACAAAAATTCGGTTTCTCACAATATGAAAGCCAAGCTTATGAAGTTGTCGTATCAAGCAATGAACCATTAGATGCTACAACAATTGTGAAGCATTCAGGTGTTCCAAAAGCAAAAATATATGAAGTACTAGCACGCCTAATCGATAAAGGAATGGTAATGGATTCTGTTTCAGAAAAGAAAAAATTGTATACAGCATTACCACTAAAGCTAGCAATTGAAAAATTAACGACAGAATTTCAATCAAATATTAAAGAACTGGAAACAAATATATCAAAAAAATCATTTACAGATGACCGTGTTTGGAGCTTAAAGATGCAATCTTCTATTCGAGTTCAAAGTAAAGAACTCATTGAAAGTGCAAAAGAATCAATCCGTATTTCAGCTTGGAATGATACTCTTTTAGAATATCTTCCTTTACTAGAACAAAAAGCAAAACAAGGTGTTCAAATTGAATCCCTTATTGTTGGAGAAGTAGAAACAGACTTAGAAAACATGCATTTTCTAATCCCAGCTGAAGAGCCTAATGCATTAGAGCGCTACTTGCTACTCATCGTTGACGATCGTGAAATTTTATTTGCTGGCGTAGAACAAGAGTCATGGCAAGCGATGAAAACAATGTCACAACCTTTCGTAAAGTTCTTTACAGAATTTTTCTATCACGACGTTGCACTTGCAAAGATTACTCAAAAACACCACGATCTCTTTATGGAAGATGAGGAAATTAAGAGTTTGTTGATGAAGTTGAGGTACTAATTAAATAATAAAAAGGAGTCTAGTTTTTCAACTAGACTCCTTTTTATTCTGTTCCTTTATATCCATCAACAGCTCAATAATTTTCTCATTTTGCTCTACCTGTTTCTCTGAATTTTTATAGATGAAACGAACCCATCTAAGTGCAAGAATAATAAGAAACAAAGGGAGCATTGAAATTAGAAGACCAATAATTGAAAAATTCGTATACATATACCTCACCTCGCTATACACCCTTTTCTCCATCTCTCTACTAAAACCTGCAATTTTTTACAAATAAAAAAGAACCTATCAAACGATAGATTCTTTTTTTGCAAGCTGAGTAGAGCGTCCTCTCGTAATCGAGAAAATCGCGCAAAGCAGTGCTAATATAATAAAGCCACCGCCTACCCAAGCGTTATATATAACAGATGATTTTTCAATAACAACTCCGCCTACTGTTGAACCGAGTGCAATTCCTAAATGAAGCGCAGAGTTATTTAAACCTTGCTGGATACCAGCTGATTCCGGTGCAATTTCAATTAAATAATTTTGCTGTGCTGGTGAAATCGCCCAGCTCAGCATACTCCAAAGTCCCATCATAATGATGAAGAGCGGGAATGAGAATGTCATTAATGGCAACATGAAGATTGCACATGCAAATACGATAATAATCGAGATAATACTTTTCTTCGATCCCCATTTATCAGCAAGCCAGCCACCAAAGCCGCCACCAATTACTGCTGCGATTCCGAAAATGAAGTAAAACACACTAATCCAATTTGCTTCAACATGCATGACATCTTTTAAAAACGGTGTTAAATATGCATACAATGTTAAATGCCCCGTTAAAAACAAAAATGATGTTAACTGTGCACTTACAATTTTTTTATCTTTTAAAGTAGCAAGTTGTTCTTTTATTGATAATACCGATGTCGGTGGTACTTTCGTTAAGAACAATGAAATACAAGCAATTGCCATAACTGTTAATATCGAAATTAATACAAATGGCGCACGCCATCCGTATGCATTTCCGAGTACAAGACCAAGCGGTACTCCAAGTACAAGTGATCCACTAATTCCCATAAAAATGATTCCAATTGCACGCGCACGAAAATGCGGTTCTACTACACTAGAAGCAAGTGTTACCGATAGTGCAATAATTAATGAACCACTCGCCGCACAAATAACCCTTGAGAACATTAGCATTCCGTAATTCACACTAAATGCCGAAATAATATTTCCGATTAAGAAAATCGATAATGCTCCAACATACAATTTTTTTCTTTCAAACTTCCCTGTCAAAGCTAATAAAACTGGACCTGACAAAGCAAATACTACTGAAAATATTGTTATAAGCTGACCAGCTGCGCTAATAGATACTCCTAAGTCGTTGGCAACTAAGTCAAGCGTTCCTCCTATAATTAGCTCAACCGTTCCGACTACGAAAGCCGCGATAGCTAAAATATAAACACGAAAATTCAAGTCTTTCCCCACGCTTTCTATTTTGGTTACTACGACTATAGTAACCAAAATAGAAAGTGGACGCAAGTACAATTTTTTTACAGTAAAAAAGGTAGGCGTATTATACGCCTACCCTTCCATCATTCTGTTTCTTTCTTTTTATTCAAGTACCAATACACCGGAAGTCCCGTAAAGACAATTCCAATTGATAAGAAACAACTTACTGGATCGTTAATAATCGCACTACCGATTACAAAGAACGAACCTAAAATCGCAACGATTGGTACGATTGGGAATAACGGTACACTATATGCACGCTCTTTATTCTTATTACGTTTCCTTAAAATGAAGACACCAATAAACGTCATTACATAGAAAATATAAATAATGAATACGGAAATCTCAGATAGCTTATTTGGATCACTAATAATCATTAAAATAATTCCTAAAATGATTTCAACAGTAATCGCATTTGCTGGTGTTTTAAATCTCGGACTTTCCTTTGCAATAAATTTAGCAAATGGAAGTTGTCCACGTTCTGCCATAGACATTGGAATACGTGGGAACGTTAAAATCTTTCCATTTAAACAACCGAAAATAGAAACGATAATACCGATACTAATAATTTTCCCACCATATTCTCCAAGTAACATACCAGCAGCTGTCGCTGTTGCATTTTCTCCAAGGTCTACAATTTTCGCTGCTGGTAATACATTTAATAACGCCAAGTTAATCAATACGTAAGCAGCTGTTACGATTAAAATCCCCACTGTCATTGCTTTCGGTAATAACTTTGTTGGATTCTTCATTTCTCCACCAATCGAAGCAAGTAAAATCCAACCGTCATAAGCAAATAACGTTGCTAAAATTGCCATACCGATACTTTGATTTTCCGATATTGGCACAACTACGTTAAAAATATCGCTATTCCCTTTCCAGAAACCTAGCACAACAATTAACACAATCGGAATCATCTTCCCAATTGTCGTGATTGTTTGAACGATACCTCCGTATTTTGTTCCCATACTATTTACAACGCCAAGGAAAACAACCGTTCCAATTGCGATTGGTAAATTCCATACTTTATCTAAATAGAAAAAATTAATCATTAAAGAACTAAAGTATAAACCTAATGTTCCGATAATAGCAGGTCCATAAACAATTGTTTGCATCCAACCTGATAAATATCCCCAAAAACTTCCGTAAATCTCCTCTAAATACGTATACAACCCACCATTTTTCGGGATTTGCGCTCCAATTTCAGCTACTGTTAAACCACTTGCTAGCGTCAACAGACCACCAATTACCCAAGCAAGAATGGCCATATTAGAACTCCCCGAGTAATCTAATACGCTCCCTGGTTTCATAAACACACCAGATCCAATAATCGTTCCTACTACGATAGAAAGTGCTACCGTTAAACCAATTTTGTTCTTCTCATCATGATGCATGCTGCGTATCCTCCTTCCAATCCTAGTGTGATGCAAAAATGAAATAAAAAAACACTCCTCCCTAAAAAGGGACGAGTGTTGTATTCGTGGTTCCACCCTTGTTTCAATTCGTAAAGTAACACACTTCACCAATTTCTCAAGTCTAAATAACGGTTTTTGCCGGCAAGCAATTACTAGATGTTCGTTCACTGCTGCAGTTCAGAGGTGGTAATCTATTTTTCCGTATTAGGAAGCTCACAGCCAAAGGCTTCCCTCTCTGGGAATCGTAAAAAATTAATCGTGTCCTCATCATCACTTCTTGATGTCGAATTTTGTAGTTATTGTTCATTATATTGAATTGTTAGAAAAAATCAATATATTTTTTTATATAACATAGGAAATATTTCTCTTCTTATATTATAACAAAAGATACAAAACTTCTCTATTTCTCTAAAAATGGTACAATCCATTTAGGAGGTGTACCAATAATGATTGCTTTCTTTTGTATCATCGCTACGTTTCTTTCTGTTCTATTCGCTATCATGCATCGGCACAAGTATCCTGGTTATAGCGTTTTAGCGGTAGCTATTATACCCACTCTTTCCTTCTACGTATTGGGTAAATATCAATATACGGAAGTGTTTATCGGTTTTGCAATCTTCTACTGCGTCTTTGGATACATACTAACAATGAAAAAAATTTTATTGAATCATTAAAAGGGACCGATTTCTGCTGACAGAAATCGGTCCTCGCACGTACCTTCCGGTTGCCCACACGAAAGATACGACTTCACTCAATTATTTCTCATCTTTTTTCATAAAAAATTTGTGATGTGGAAGATTCACATTCAACGCCTCTAATTGTTTCTTTTCATTCTCTAAAATCGCTTTCGCTTTTTCTTTCGTTGCCTCATCTAATCCCGCAAAGATGTCTTCATGCTTCTCTTTCTCTGGAAGTTTTACATCTAGTTTTATTAATGCTTCTTTTGCTTGTTCATGCGTTAATTTCCCCGACTTTTCTTGTTCAAAAATTGACTTCACTTTTTCTTTCGTTGCTTCATCTAAGTCAGCAAGGATGTCTTTATGCTTACCCTTCTCTGGCATTTTCACGCCTAACTTTGTTAATTCCTCTTGTGCTTGTTCACGTGTTAATTTACCGGACTTTTCTTGCTCTAAAATCGACTTCGCTTTCTCTTTCGCCTGTTCATCTAAGTTAGCAAACATGTCTCCATGTTTACCTTTCTCCGGCATTTTCACGCCTAGCTTTGTTAATTCCTCTTTTGCTTGCTCATGCGTTAATTTTCCAAACTTCTTTTGCTCTAAAATCGACTTCGCTTTTGCTTTCGCCTGATCATCTAATCCTGCAAACATGTCTTTACGCTTCTCTTTCTCCGGAAGCTTTACACCTAGTTCCTCTAACTGTTTCTTTGTATCGTCCATAATTGTTTTTACTTTTTGTTTTGTAGCGTCATCCAAATCCTTTTTCGCCGTTTTTGTAGACTGTTCAGCTGCTGGAGTATTCGTTGCCGCGAATGCCGGAATACCGACTCCTCCAATGATTCCGAATGATAAAGCACCTGCAATCGCTAAATACCCAACTGTTTTCTTCTTCATAGGAAATTTCCTCCTTCATATTTCTAAAGCATGTACACTTTCGTATACAATGCCAATAGTAATGTTGGTTTCTTAAAATTTCCTTAACGATGCAAATAAAAAACACCGCTCGTAATGAGCGGTGTTTCTCTATGCTTTTTGTAATTGTAACTCTTCACGTTCCATTATTTTTCTTAATACAATTGTTTGTGTCATTGTAAATAAGTTACCTGTTATCCAGTACAATACAAGTCCTGATGGCGCCGCAAACCCCATAAATAGAATCATTGCCGGCATCATAATTTGCTGCATCTTTAGCATCTGTACTTGTTCTCCAGGTGTAATATTAGATTGGAAAACTTTCATCTGAATAAATGTCGTTAACGCTGCAATAATCGGTAATATATGATATGGATCTGCATGTCCTAAGTTCACCCATAAAAACGAAGATGTGCGAATCTCTTCCGTTCTACTAATCGCATAATACAAAGCAGAGAAAATCGGCATTTGTATAAAAATTGGCCAGCAACCAGCAAGTGGATTCCAACCGCCTGATTTCATTAGTTCTGACATTTCTTTTTGATACTGCTTTTGTTTTTCAAGATCTTTGCCTACATCACCGTACTTTTTCTTTAACTTCTGCAATTCAGGTTGCATTTTCTTCATTTTCGCTTGGCTGCGATATTGCGAAACAGCTAATGGAATCATTGCTGAACGAATAACGAGCGTCATAATAATGATGGCAATCCCAAAGCTAGCTCCAGGTATATGATGAGCGACAAATTGAATCATAAACGAGATTGGATATACAAAATAATGATCCCAAATCCCAGTACTATGTGCATCAATTGGGGCCGCATTACTGCAACCAGATAAAACAAAAACAAGTAATAATGATAAACTAACGAGCACAGCTCGGTATGATTTTAACATGTTCATTCCTCCAATGTTTCGTAATTATTTAGCGAAACATTGGTGTATACGGACCGACCTCGTCATTCTCTTCACTTGATTCTTGTCTGCGTACAGAACGAATCATCCCATATTTATAAAAAATAGAAAATAGCGGTACATTTCCCGCACTATCTTCACATGTATCAACTAACGTAAAAGCTCTTTGTCTACCGCTTGATGCTTGTTGACGCACAAAGCGAGAAACATTAGCAAGGAAGAAAACTTCTAATAAACAAAGTGCCGTCGTTACAAACGATATATATAAAATTGCATCCTGCAATAAAAATTCCATCGCTTCACATCCTTAATAAGGTCATTTTAGCACATTAGGCAAACATTCTCTATTTCCTTTTATTTTCAAAAAAAGTATTTTGCATATTTTCTCAAGAAAACAATAATTAAGAAACGTTGTATTCGCTTTCTTTAGTATATTCACGCACATCAATGAATAGGCTTGATTTATTAGAAATTTATAAAATTTTTGCATTATAATAAAACTATTGCCAGTTTTTGAAAAAACCTTTATTCTCTTCTTGTAATCAAAAATGAATATGGAGATGAAACATACTATGGGTCAACTAGGAGACGCCGATTACGTTCCCGACACCGCCTTTTTATCCTTCCCAGCAGCTAAAACATTTCATTTAGAATTTATGATTCAGTTGGTTGTTATTTTTATAGCTTCTATTTTGTATGCAATTTCTATGAATATGTTTTTTATCCCGCATAATATGATTAGCGGTGGATTCGCTGGTGTAGGGATGATTATCGGTTATTTAATGCACTACAATATCGGTGCACTTATCTTTTTACTAAACATTCCTCTTCTTATTTTAAGTCACTTTTACTTAGGCAAGAAGACAACCTTTTTAACAGCGTACTTTGTAGCTGTGTCATCTTTAGCGATGAACATTATCCCGGTACACCAAGTTTCAGACGATATTTTACTTTCTTCTGTATTCGGTGGTGTTATCTGCGGAGCAGCTTCAGGAATTATATTCCGATTTGCTTCTTCAACAGGTGGTTTTGATGTTGTTGGATTGATTGTAGCGAAATATCGAGATGTTTCAATTGGAGCAATCATATTTGTATTCAACTTAATCTTACTTGTCGCAGCAGGTTTTATTTTCGGATGGGATATTACACTTTATACGTTAATTAGTCGATTTGTAGTCAGCAAAGTTATCGATGCTGTGCATACGAAACATATTAAATTAACGATAATGACTATTACAGAAAAAGGCGAGGAAATAAAAAGCGCACTACTACATCACGGCATACGCGGGGTGACAATGGTAGACGCTGTCGGCGGCTATACAAACCATAAGAAAAAAATGATTTACACTGTCGTGACTCGCTATGAGTTAGGCGAAATGAAACGTATTATCCGTCAAGTGGATAACAAAGCATTTATGAACATTACTGAAACAGTTGAAATTGTCGGCCGTTTCAAACGTATATAAAAAAGGTTAATACATTAAAGGGCATAACATATTAGTCATATATACTATGTTACGCCCTTTGTTATTCAACTAACGCACCCTTTAGCATAATAAAATCACGAAGTTTATTACTACAAATCGGAGGATAGCATTCCATATACAAAACTATCTGTCCATTCATTTTTATTCCAAAAATCTTGTATGAAATGGGCTTCCTTTCTCATGCCTATTCGTTCACACAATTTTTTTGAAGCTGTATTACGTGCATCAAGATTAGCTTGTATACGATGTACATTACATTCATTAAATAATTTAAATACCAAACTACTTACTGCTTCTGTTGCCAAACCTCTTCCAGCTACTTCATTTGAAAAACTATAACCAATCTCAACAGTGTCCTTCATATTTGTGTACCATACGGATAAATCACCAACTACTTTAGTCTTGTATATAACTGCCAAACTTAATATTGATTCTTCAGTAAGTACATTGTTTGCTAGCTTCTTATTAAATCTTTTCTGCATGTCTTCATGAGTCCACTTATTATGTAATAGGAACTTACATGTATCATCATTATTATAAATAGCAAATACATCCTGTAAATCAGTACTCTTAAAAGGTCTAATTATTAATCTTTCTGTTGTGATCTCCAAGTTAGCTCCCCTCCCTTACATTCATGTTACAAAACATTTTTTATTGTATTTAAGCCTCCTTCTTAGATCTCACCTTGATTACATATTTCATCATAATAAATTAAAATCCTTCTTCCACTAAACTGCATTGTTAATGGTATTTCCTTGCGCTTTTTATTTTTTACACTTATTACAAAATCAGATAATTCTATTATTATGTCCCTAAATGTGTTATAATGAAATCAGACTCACAAAAAAAGAGTATATAGACTTGGAAGTTTCTCTTATTTTACAAGCAAAAAGAAACGAGCAGTCGGGTATATTTCAGACACCATACACGTAACGGTTTAAACAACCGATCATCTTAGTTACTCTTCAATGATCTTTTTATAAAAAGATACGTACAATTAAAACTCACTTCAATATACTATACCTACCTTTTTGACTTCCAAATCATCTTATTACATAGGGAGATGAAAATATGAATCAATATATACGATATACAATAGCTGTCCTGTTTGCTATTATCGGCGGTACGATTTGTTTCTGGACAAACACACAGCTTGGAGAGAATATCATTTTTAATGGAATCGAAACACTTGTAAGCGCTTCAATTTTAGGCGGATACATTTACTTCCTCTTCAATCCAGAAGAAAATGCTCAGAAAACAATGTTATTAACAATGATTGGAATCGTTGGTGGATGTATTTCCTACTCAATGACAAACTATACATTACCACTTCAATTAAGCTCAGCTTTCTTCCACGGTCTATGGACTTGGTTCATTGCATTCTGCTTAGCAGACGTATTCAACCTATTACAAGACAATGAAGAAGATAGCGGTCGCCAAATTGAAAGTAACTCTTAAGCTGGAAGGAATTCTTCCAGCTTTTTTATGTTGGTTTGCATACACCGGCACTACAATAAAAAGAAGCTACCCAACGGCAACTTCTTTTCCACATACCCCACTTCGTATTCACTAAAATATATCAACGATTTTTCAAATATATCGATCGTTTCTCCACTTATATCAACGATTTTTTCATTATATCGACGATTCGGCACAAGATATCGATTTAACGACAACCTTAGACATCCAAAATGCACAACATACCCTATCCCCCAAGCAACTTACTGCCGAACTCTACGATTAAAAAGATAATTAATAGGATCGCGAGTATCTTTAATGCTACATATGCCACTTTAAAAACAACATAAATGAGCAAGACTATCAAAATAATTGATAAAATTTCCATATTTACTTCCTCCAAGCTGTGCTCTTCTTATCTTATTTTACTCGCCCTAGGCTGTTTATGGAACGGCATAAGATGACATATAAAAAAGAGGATACCTCACCCATCGTAAGATACCCTCTCTTTCAGCTGCTCCAACCATTCTCTTTCTAATTGTAAATATCCCATCTCACTCTTCTCGGCACTCTTTAATTCTTTATCAGCTTTCTTCATATAAATACGGGACGCTTCCATATTGCCCTCTAAATATTTAATAATTCCTTGTGTACGGTAATATCCGTTTAGGTCCATTTTTGTAATGGCCTTTGCATGTTCCTTTGCTTCTTGCAAAGAAAGACTGTCCATCTGATAAAGGGCTTTATATAAAAGGTACCAACTATGAAAACTACTAACGAAAAACTTATTTTCTTTCGTTACAGGTAGTTGAACAATTTGTTTTATATACGGTATCGCTCTTTCCATTCCCTCTTGATCCGCACGAGCAAAAAAGACGAGCATAAGTCTACTCATTATCTCTCTTATGCCTTTATTCTCTTTTATTTTTTCCTCACTAAGTTCTACTAATCTTTCATCCCAATCTTTCGGTCTTTTATAACTAAATAACTCACTCGATATTTGAATCTCATATAAATGATTTCTAGCTCTTTCATCATCTTTAATTAAAATAAGAAATTGCATCCCATCACTCATAAGTGTTCCTTTTATCGGCACAATTGTAACTGCAAAGATTGCAAAATGGAAAAAGGAAAAATATAAAAGATATTGATAATAACTTACCATGTATATGTAACCGGAAGTAATACCAAATAGTAAACTCGTAATCGGTCCACCTAAAGTGAGCCAAGCCCATTTTTTCGAAAGGTTAGGTGTCTCTATAGAAGGTGGTACTAGTGTTGCAACGCCTCCAAAGTACGCCCATAATTTATTTTCTCGAATGCGTAATTTTCCTTTTTCTTTTTGAATAGTAATGGGTCCTACTGTCATAAATTTAAATGTCAAACCAACTATTACACCAAATACTACATGTCCTAACTCATGAATGGCTAACACTAACAATGCAATTCCAACTATTGCCCATAGATTCAAAATTACTTCTAATTTCCCAGTTCGGATTACTCCGTATAAAATGGACAGAATTAGCGCCACTGTCATTGAGCCAGCTGGCCTTCTTAAAATATCCACCTTTTTCTCCCCTTAATAAATCATTTTTCTCTGCATTTCGTACATGAACTTCCCGAGATGCAATATCCAAATAAATGAGATTAAACCAATTAACACAAAATCGATATCACTAGCAGCTGTATATATAACGGCAGCCCACCATACATATGCCAATATTGTATTCGTAAATTCATACGCTTTATATCCAGCCTCATGCACAATGTGCTTTAATCCTTCATCTGCGTTTTTCGTCCACATTTTCATAGATTCCATATACGTTACACCTTGTTCAGGATATAGCTTATTATAACGATTTTTTGTTATGAGCCCGATAATCACTACAGTAGTTAAACAAACAATAGAAGCTACTAAATTCCACACCGCAAATGAAACATTAGTATCCTGCAACAGTGCACGTCTACATGTAATAACTGCATATACAAACCATGCCTGCGTCACTATATCACCTACACGTAAATATATACTTATAATGCCTAATTTTCTGCCTTGTACGCTCTCTTCTTCATCGCGTGCCTCCGCTAACATACGCGTATTCTTCCAAGTGTAGTACATCATTAAGATTCCAAAAATAGTACATATACCTATAAATGTATTGGATGATAATTTTCTCGGTTCATCCGAGAGTAAATTTAAAGCTATATAAGACGTTAAAAAGCCACCCATCATACTTAATGCTATTTTCCCCACAGAATCAAATTGTTTTTTTCGTTTACTCTTCATCATCCTCTTCCCCCTCCACTAACGTGAATATTTCCTCCACCGATACATTGAAAATTTGTGCGATTTTTAACGACAATACAATAGATGGTGCATAATCCCCACGCTCAATTAAACTAATCGTTTGCCGTGATGATCCAATCGCTTTCCCTAAATCCCCTTGTGATAAACGATGCTTTGCTCGCAATTCCCTCACTCGATTTTGAAGCTTCATGTCTTCCCTCTTTTTCATTTATTTAATTAAAATTGTAAATAATATCCTTATTTTTGTCAATTATAATTGTCATTTTGACGTTAATAATTGACAAAAATAAAGATGTATTATGATGGAAATAACCTATATAATGAATGTGAAATATTAAACAAAGGAAGTGACATATGAATAAAATATCTACTTTTTCCTATATTCTTACTAAGCTTACAGCGACTTTCTTGTTATTATCACTTATTAGCACGCTTCTCTTAACAACTAGTCAACAAACATTATATAGTTTCTTAGCTGGATTACGAGAACTACTATTTGTTCCCTTCGTTCCTATTCTTGCTGCATATGCAATTGTTTGTTCTATTTGTATCGATAAATTGAAATTAAAAACACATACAAGACTGAAGACAATATTACTTTATATTTTTTGCGGCTATTTATTTTTTCTTCCCTTCCTAATGTTTAAAGAAGCTAGTCTAATACAGTTCTTGTTACTCGGATCAATTGGAGCAGTATGTTCTCTTTCTTTCTTTTTATGTACAGTCATAGCAACAAAATTTAAGTGGGTACAATATTTCGTACCAAGCATTATGTTTATTATATTTATCACAATCAACTTAATAGATTTAGAAAGGTTTGGAACATCAAAAGAACAATGGGTCGAAACAAAAACAGATAACTCTTTCGAAGCATCTTTTCAACATTTTAGTGGTGAACATAAAGTCCCAATTGAACTAAAACGAGGTGACATATTAGAATTTACCATTGAATCACGAGCTGAAAATTCGAATGGCTATATGGGAGACGTAAAAATGGCTAGTGAATTTCAAGAGGAAGAAAATTACTTAGCTCCAGCTGGCCCTAATACATATCATTTCGCGGCAATTAAGACAGGAACTTATTACATTATAGTTAGCGGAAATCAGCTAAAAGGAAAGTTAAAAATAGATTGGAATATAAAGTAAAACTTTAATCAGCCCTCACCAATCGGGCTTTTACGGGCAGCAGGGCCCCCACCTAACTTCTTTGCCTCCGCTGAATTTTGAGGCGGGGGTCTTACTGCCCGGCAAATAGCGGGATAAAATAAAAAAGGCAGTGCTTTTGCACTGCCTTCCTAAATTCTGACATAGAATGGATTTCATATTAGCTTGCGTTTTGTAGTAATACTCGTTTTAACTGCTTACGGAAACGAATACTTAACGTAACCGCTACAATCACAATCACTCCAAAAATGATTTTACCGATATGACCTTCTAACACTCCAAAGATATCATGTAAGTTTCCACCTAACCAGTAACCACCGATTAAGAAGAATGATACCCAAAATAGAGCGCCTGAATAAATTGTAATGGCAAAACGACGGAATGGTAAATTAATAATTCCTGCAAAGTATCCTGTGAAATGACGTACACCAGGAATAAAGAAACCAATAAAAATCAGGAAGTACCCATACTTATCAAACCACATTCTCGTTAAATCAATTTTTCTTTGTGTTAAAAATACGTATTTTCCATACTTTTGAATGAAAGGCATACCTAATTTATTTCCTAAAAAGTATTGAATCGTCATTCCTACACTTGTCCCAATAAAGGATAGAATGATTAAAATCGGTAAACTTAAATCACCCTTCTGCGCTAAAAATCCCGCATATGCTAATGTCGGCTCTCCCGGAAACGGAAGTGCAATATATTCTAACAGCAAGCCAACAAGTACAACATAGTACCCGTATTGCTGAAATAATTCATGAATCCATTCCATGTCATCTCTCCTTTCAATCACGTACAACTTCTTACTATTATTGTATAAAAAAATTGTCGAAATAACTATCACAATAGCTTACATTTTTATTACATTTTTGTAAGGGTCACACTAATGATTTCCGTTCTTTATTAATTAGTAAAAATCATTTTTCAAGTCGAAATAGCGAAAAGGCGCATTAATAACATGCAGATTTTATCCATTTTTTAGCACTAAAAAACCTCTCTTATTTTGTTCTCAATAAAAAACCATCACAAACTCATGCTAACTTCATATTAGCTTCATATACGTATTGTAAGATTATATCGGAATTTGTTGAAAAATTTAACCAATATATGACTAAGCATTAATTTGAATAAATATAAGTCGTTTTTCGAAATTGAAAAAAGGGTGAATACGAAATGGAAGCATATAAAATGCACGATTTTATTAATACAAATGTTGAATCTCATCAAAATGAAACCGTTTTTAATTTACAAATCTGTGAAACAAGTGAATTTGACGTAAGTTTAACAAAATCTACAACACTATCTTTTATCGTTTCAAAAAAGAATATTAAAATTGTCACGAAAAAATGGATTAATTCAAATCAAGAAAGCATGATTGGCAAAAGCTACATCATTCCAACAAAAGCTTTTCATTATTTCTTACCAATCATCTCTGAAAATGAAGATGAGCTAAATATTCAAGTTCAAAGTTTTGGACTACGTGGTGAGCTTTTATTAAATGAAAGATTACTTATTGATAACAACAAACACAACAGCAAAATCACTACATTCTTTGAAACATTAGATGAAAATGTAAATAAAGCATTACGAGGATTACAACTTCATTGTATGTAAGACTCTTACGATAGTAAAAGGAGAATAACAATGAAAAAATTATTATTAAGCGCACTTTTATCATTAGGATTTTTAACTCTTCCATTCGCTAGTGCAGAGGCAGCTACAACGAAAGATCAATTAATCGTAGACACTCAGTTAAATAAAATGGATTATTATCAGGATGGAAAATTTATAAAAAGTTTTACTGTCGCTACTGGAAAAGCTGCAACACCTACACCTAAAGGCACTTTTCAAATCGTAAATAAAATTAAAAACCGTCCTTATTATACAGGCAAAATTAAAGGCGGCGATCCACGTAATCCACTTGGTGACCGTTGGCTCGGATTAAATATGGCAGGAACTTACGGAACAACTTATGCGATTCACGGAACTAACAATAATCAAGCAATCGGCAAAGCAACAACACTTGGTTGTATTCGTATGTATAACAATGATATACACTGGTTATTTGAGCGCGTTCAGCAGCAAGCTACTGTCACTGTAAAATAGCCCAAAAACAAGATTTATGTGTAGCCAAGAATTTTATGTCTTGGCTTATTTTATTTATTCATTTACAGTAGCAAAACAACTGTATTTACATATATAATAGGAATAGATTTGATTAGCTGATATCTAAACATTGATAAACGTAGATATTAAAATTATACAGTTATAATGTTTTATAAATTTTATAATACATACTATAATAGAACTACTGTAATTCTGAACTATTCAGTAACACTAAACTATTCCCCTTGCTACCTTCATGATTATTTTATAGCGGGGGCTTATTATATGTATAAACAATCTGAGTCACTCGAAAAATGATGAATTCGAATATTGCAGTAAAAAGCGTTATTTAGGAGGTGTTACTATGACGCATATACTGGTGATTGAAGACAACCCAGATATACAAGAACTAATTCGTGAATTTCTAATGGCACAAAACTTTACTGTTGATGTAGTTGGTGCTGGAACAGAAGGTATTCTTCTTTTCCAAAAAAATTCATACGATCTTGTCCTCCTCGATGTAATGTTACCAGATATAGATGGCTATAGTATTTGTAAAATTATGCGAGGACAATCTGATGTACCAATCATTATGTTAACAGGCTTACATAATGAAGAAAGTGAAATTAAAGGATTTGAGTTAGGTATTGATGACTATATTACGAAACCGTTCCATTACACTGTATTTATTAAGCGTGTAGAGGCTGTATTAAGAAGGGCAGCAACGAAGGAAGCAGAAGCTGCAACTATACTACAATTCCATGAATTGATGTTAAACTCTACAGCATATGCAGCTTATGTTCATGGTAATCAAATTGAATTGACAACAAAAGAATTTGAAATTATTTATACTTTACTGCAAAATCGAGGAAAAGTATTATCAAGAAGTGATTTGTTGAATAAGGTATGGGGCTATGAACATTATGGTGATGTAAGAGTTATAGATACACATATTAAAAACTTAAGAAAAAAATTAGGAATTACTTATATTAAAACGGTGAAAGGCATTGGCTACAAAATCGAATCGTAGCAAAGACAACATCACCAAAAATATTTTCATCAAAACCTTATTATTTTGTATTCTTTTATCACTTTGTCTTTATCAAATTATTTACTTTCTAGCTTCAAACTACGATAAAGAACGTTTTGCGAAAGAAAATGGAACGCCGACTACAGAACAGGCGGATTTAGATAAGCAAAACAATCAAAGTAAAACGAATCAAAATAAAGCTGTGTCAGAGGGAAGCATTTCCAATTTCCAATCTTCTATTATAGATTATAAATCTCTTTCTACAGCTATCAATCACCTTTTGCAGCCTAGCCAAACTGCAAAAGCAAAAGAACATACACAAAACCTTTCGGGGAAAAATAGCACTTCTAATCCGCTTACAGAAGCAGAAAAGAAAGCCGCTAATAATGATGCCTTACATACACAAAATGCAGCAAGTAAAACAAATGATACAAATGATAATCCAAAGTTAGCAGATGCGTTGCAGCAATTAGCTCCACATATTGGCGCGACAATGCTTGCATTATCACTACTCGGATCTTTAATTTATACAAAACTAATTGCCAAACCTTTTCAATATATGAGCGATGCTTTAAAAGATATTATGAATCTTGATTTCTCAGATAAAAAGCTACTTAACAAAAATACAGATCAAACAGATTTTAATTTGCAAGTAGCCGCTTCACAAGTACCAAATATTGTGAAGAATTTACATGCAAGCAATCAAGATTTAAGAAATGAGCTCAAAAAGGAACAACAATTAGAGCAATCTCGTAAAGAATTTATGTCTATGGTATCCCATGAATTAAAAACACCAATCGCAGCGGTTATGGGACAACTAGATGGCATGATTCACGGAATTGGAGCTTATAAAGATAGAGATAAATATTTAAAACGTTCCTATGAAATGATGCAAGACATTAACATATTAACGGAAAAAATGTCGGAATTATCCAAAATACAAAACCCTCAATTTAAACCGAATTTAGAAGTCATTTCTTTATCTAATATTATTGAGGATGTTATGAAGAAAGTAGATTACTTTGTATCTGTAAAACAATTAAATGTACAATCTAATATTAAACACGACGTACAAATTTTAGCTGATCCTAAATTTATTCAAACTGCTATTTTTAACATTATTTCAAATGCAATTCATTATACAATTGACCATCAGCACGTATATATAAAGCTTTATGAAAAACCAAACGGTTACGCATTAGAAGTATTAAATACAGGTTCACAAATTGATGAAGATAAACTTGCTCATTTATTTGAGCCTTTCTATCGTGCAAACCCTGATAAACACGGTTTAGTACAAGGTAGCGGTCTTGGATTATATATCGTGAAACAAATATTAGATAAACATCAATTTCCTTACGGAATACAAAACACAGCTCAAGGTGTAAAATGCTCCATTGTATTCCCAAAAGCAATGTAGCATTCACTATAATTACATACCCCAAACTCATACTTCATGTGTGAGTGGCGGAATTTTGTAGAGTGTCTTACTCTGTTTCGTTCGCCCGTTATCCTTATTTGGATAGCGGGCGTTTTTTATTACTTAAAAGGAGGATTTTTTATGGATAAGTTTAAATATTCATTGCTCGTTTTATTCGGTGCTTGCAGCTACGGCATACTCTCAACTATTTTCAAACTCGGATTCCTAAGTGGATTTTCAGCACATCAACTATTAGGGGGACAATATGTCTTCGGATGGATTGGACTATTTCTACTCGTTCTTTTCTTTTCACGTCATAAAGTAACAAAAAAACAATTCTTTTCATTACTAACCGTCGGAACAACAATGAGTATGACTGGAATTTTCTACGCTATTTCTGTAGAAGAGCTACCCGCATCTATCGCTGTCGTCCTACTCTTTCAGTTCACTTGGATTGGTGTCATTATCGAAGCAATTGCAAATCGAACATTTCCAAGCCGCGATAAGATCATATCTATCCTTATTTTATTTGCTGGTACATTGTTTGCAGGTGGTATATTTGAAGGCCTCGGACAAAGTTTTTCTACGAAAGGGATTATCTTTGGACTATTAGCTGCTGTCTCTTTTTCATTCTATGTTTTTGCAAGTGGACGCGTTGCTACAGATGTTCCCCCTTATACGAAAAGCTTTCTTATGACAACAAGTGCGACTCTTATCGTATGCCTATTCTTCCCGCCGACCTTTTTAACAGATGGTGCCCTGCAAGCTGGTCTATGGAAATATGCTTTCTTCCTCGGATTATTCGGCGTTGTTGTACCTGTCATTTGTTTTTCAATAGGTGTACCAAAAGTTGGAACAGGACTTAGCACGATATTAGGTGCAGCTGAATTACCAACTGCTATTATCGCTTCTATTACACTTGTACATGAAGTCGTAACCTTCATGCAGTGGATTGGAATTATTTTTATATTGCTTGGAATTTTCACTCCCCAGCTGCTTACGGCTAGGAAAGAAAGGAAACATAATCGCGTGCATAGCGCTTGAAAAAAAATACAGAATTTATATAAAGTGAAACTTTAATCAGTGGGGGTTTTGTTCATCCCCCACTGATTATCAGCCCTCACCAATCGGGCTTTTACGGGCAGTTGATCCCACCTAACTTCTTCGCTTTCGCTGAATTTTGAGGTGGAGTCTTACTGCCCGTTAATGCGGGATAAAAATATATCTGCAATTAAAATAAGTAAATTTATCGGGAGGTATAAATGACTATTTTAAGCATCGTATTTTTTGCTATTATGTGTATCTTCTTCCTAATAAGATATATGAAAGAAAAGAAATTTTACGATTTACTTCTCATTCCAGTTTGTATATATGCAGGAGCAGTGAAAACTCCTTTCGTAGAGTACTTAAACTTTAATACTACATTTAAAATAACGTATGATATTGCAGCTATTATTCTTGTAATCCTTGCTGTACTTTTCTTTTTGAAAGATAAGAAAGAGAATCATACTACATAACAAAAGACCTTTCATTTACTTGAAAGGTCTTTTTCTCTATCTCATTTTACCGCTCCATACAGCTTCTCTATCTCATGCTCAATTTGTTTTACATCGATTCGCTCAAATAATGGCTGTACGCTATCAATTCTATTCGGCAACGTATTTTGCGGTTCCCAATTTCGCTTAACAATCGACAATGTGTTTCGAACTCTTTCACTTGAAAATGGTAAAAATGGTTCAAGGAGATTTGCAAAATTAGCAATAAGATAAATACAATTATAAATCGTTTCTTCACATGAAACTGAATCATCTTCTCTTTCTTTCCAAGGCTGCCTCTCATCAAAATATTTATTTGCAAAACGTACTGCATCAAATATTGTCTCTAACGCCACTTTAAATTTAGTTTGCTCAATCGCCTCTCCTACATTTTTATATAGTCCTTCTACTTTATCTTTCAGCTCTACATTGATAGTTCCCTTCGGTACAATGCCATCATAATACTTTTCAATAAACTTTAATGTCCGGTTCACGAAGTTTCCATATGCGCCTAACAATTCACTATTATGACTGTAAATGAATTCACGCCACGAAAAATCAGTATCACGATTTTCTGGTGCATTTATCGTTAAAAAATAACGAATAGAATCTGGATCATAGCGTTCCAATATGTCTGGTACCCATACTGCCCAGTTTTTACTTGTCGATAACTTTCTTTTCTCTACTGTTAAATACTCATTCGAAACGATATGACGCGGGATTGCTTCCTCCCCTATTCCAAGTAATACCGCTGGCCAAATGATGGAGTGAAATGGAATATTATCCTTGCCGTGTACATAATATGTTTGCGCATCGCTATTCCAAAACTCATGATCATCTTTTCCTGTTTCTTCAGCCCAATGTTTACTCGCTGAATAATATCCTGTCACTGCTTCAATCCATACGTAAATTTTCTTATCTTCATACCCTTCTACTGGAATTGGTACCCCAATTGGTAAATCACGTGATACGGCCCTATCTAGTAATCCTTCCTTTACATATCTCTCTGTTAGTTGAATCGCATTGTCGCGCCATGTCCCTGTTTGTTTGGCAATTTCTACATCCCTTTTAATTTGCTCCTGAAATGTATGCAATGCGAAATAGAAATGCTCTGTTTCCTGTACGGATGGTGTACTACCACATAACTTACATTTCTTTTCTAACAAATCGAGTGGATCTAAAATAGCTGAACACGCATCGCATTGATCGCCTCTTGCTGCTTCATGGCAATGTGGACATATTCCTTCTACATAACGATCCGGTAAAAACTGCGTACACGTTTTACAGTACGCTTGTTCCACTGTTTTTTTATAAATATGTCCTTCTTCTAATAAACGTAAAAAAACATTTTGAACCGTTTCATGATGATGCTCGCTATCTGTACGTGTATAGCAATCATACGTAAAACCGAGATCACGAAAACATCGCTGGAATTCTTCATGGTACTTATTAGCAATTTCTTTTGCTGTCACACCTTCTTGTTTTGCTCTAATTGTAATCGGTGTTCCATTACAATCACTCCCTGAAACATACAGCACATCCTCACCTTTTGCCCGGTAATAACGTGCTAAAATATCTCCTGGTAATAAACTTGCAATATGTCCAAGGTGTAACGAACCATTTGCATACGGCCAAGCGCCTCCAATAAAAATACTCATCTTACATTCCTCCTTTTAAATATAAAAAAGCCCCGCCCTTATCTAAAAAAAGATAAGGGCGGGGCTGTATAAACAGTCGCGGTACCACCTTATTTCGCTAATTACTCACATAATTAGCCTTAACAAGTACGGAGCTATATGCTCTTATACTGTGGTTTTGATAACGAGTACCAACTCTCGTCGCCGCCTACTATTATCATTTGATAAGTTCAGGACGAAGCTCAAAGGCCATTGTTCAAATGAATATTCTTGCTTCTTCTCAGCTACCGAAGCTCTCTGGAAAGAATGTGTTCATCCTACTTTTCCTTTTCAACGCTTTTACGTATAACAAGTATTGTACGACTTAATCACAGAAAAATCAAACTTTTATCCAGAAAGAAAAGGAAATCCCATCCCCCTGCCGAATAACTATACGTTCACAAAAGGAGTGATATGATTGAATCAAAAACAATTAAGCACACGTAATGAAAAAAGCTGGAATGCAGCTGCTTATGAAGCTTGGACGAATCGCCATGGAGCGCCAGCTGATTATGCAAAAAAGCTCATGAAAGACCCCGCGCGCGAAGTAGATCACTATTTACCTTACATACAATCTCCGAAAGGAAAACGTATTATTAATTTACTCGGGTCAAAAGGGAATAAGGCTGTCGCACTCGCCCTTTTAGGCTCTAACGTAACAGTTGTTGATATTTCAGCAAGTAATGCAAAATATGCAAATGAACTTGCGGACGCAGCAGGTGTCTCTATCCAGTATGTCGTTTCTGATGTATTAAATGTGCAGCTCTCCGAATCATTTGATATCGTATTGCTGGAACTTGGTGTACTCCATTACTTTCTAGATTTAAAACCGCTCTTTCAAAAAATTGCTACCATGCTTAAAGGAGATGGAATGCTTATCCTTCGTGACTATCATCCTGTTTACACGAAATTATTAGGAGTCGACCACCCATCATTTCAGGCCAATGGAAATTATTTTGATGAAGAATTAATTGAAGATGATGTTGCTTATAGCATCCTTCTTACAGAAGCACAGAAAGAATCGCTACCTAAAACAACCATCCGTCGCTGGACGTTAGGAGAAATTATTACAACGCTCGCGGAAGAACATTTTAAAATTGAAAAACTAGTTGAAGAACATGGATCTCATCAAAGATGGGTCTTTCCTTCTACTGCACCAGAAGGAATCGAAGGACGTATCCCTGGTCTATATACAATAATTGCGCGAGCATGCAAAAAAGGATCCCTTCACGGATAGGATCCTTTTTGCATGCTCGCGCATATAAGTTGAGGTTGGAGATTACCATAATTCTGTAGAATAGGACACAAGATATTTCAACATTTCGTCTCTGACTTACGTCGTCAAAAAGGGGTATGACCAACATAACGAAGAGTAATGTTTTAGTTGATACTGATAATCGTTATCAACTAATTAGAAGTATACATGATGTTATTTCAAATTTCAATAGCATTTCTAATATTTATTTATGGATTTTATGATATGCAAATGTATACATTTTAAGAACTTTTTCTAATACCAATCTGACTCCTTCCATTATCTGCTATAATTTTCATTGAACAGATTAATAACTTCATAATAATGTTTTTATTAATTTCGCTCCAAATATCTATAAATCATAATAAACAGTTTAAATGAGGGTAGGGGTAACGATGAAATATGTTAGTATTCGAAAAAAACTACTGTTCACACTCTTAAGCATTTCTTCTTTATTTAGCATTGCTCTTATTGTTATTCTTTCATTCGCCATGAATCAAGCAAGTGAAATCGAAACGTTAAAAAATGATGTATCGAAAAGAGCGACGATTTTAAAAGAACGTGGCGATTGGTTCCAGGCACAAGTTGCTGGTTTACAAGAATATTTGCTATCACATGATCAAAAAGGATTAGATAAGTTCAACCGAGAAGGGAAAAAATTAGCTGATACTAGAGAGAAAGTAACAAGTGACAAAAAGCTCCCAGAAGGAATGAAAGAAGCCATTTTAATGGGGGGAAAATGGCGTAGCGTCATAGATAATGAGGTACTACCTCTTGCGCATGAAGGAAAATGGGACGAAGCATCTAAAATTGCTTTAGCACAAACAGATTATGTAAATGATCTTTTAGGTCGTTTTAATAAATATACAAATGAAGAGAATGAGAAACGTGACGCATTAATTGCTGACGTTGAGTCTTCTTCATCACTTATTCAATATATTATTTTCTTCTCACTCATTACATGTACATTAACGTCTATTTTATTAGCATGGTGGTTCTCTGGTAAACTCGTTAAGCCAATTCGACAAATTGATGAGAAGTTGAAAGAATTAGCTTCTCAAGATGGAGATTTAACGGCTAGATTACACGTAACGAGTAAAGATGAAATTGGTGACATTGCAAATTCCTTTAATCAAATGCTCACTAACTTACAGCATATAATAAAACAAGTTCAACAAACATCAACAAGTGTAAAAGAAGCTTCCGAAAATGTATTTATCGAAACAACCGCTTCTATGGAAAATACCGCAAGGACACAAGAAACTATGAATGCTCTTGAACACAATATTCGTTCACAAGTTTCTAGCATTGAAGAAAGTTCAACCTCAATGGATGACATGGCAACGAGTGTTCAGCGTATCGCTGAGGCCGCCTCTTCTGTTACTAGTTTAGCTGTCACAACCTCAGAAAAAGCAGATGATGGGAATAAAGTCATTGAGAAATCTATTACACAAATGCATACAATTAACGAAGCTGTTAACGCTACATCACAAGTAGTTGAGCGACTCATTACACATACAAATCATATCGATACTGCACTTCAATCTATTTCGAATATCGCCGAGCAAACAAATTTACTCGCTTTAAATGCTTCTATTGAAGCAGCGCGTGCTGGTGAACATGGCAAAGGATTCGCTGTTGTTGCCGATGAAGTTCGAAAACTTGCTGAACAATCTCAACTAGCCGCAACCGACATTAACCATTTACTGCATCAAATTCAAGCCGATACAAAAATAGCAAATGACATGATGACACAAGGTCAAGCAGAAGCTTCTGAAGGAATTACGGTTATTCGTACCGCCGGATCTTCATTCTCAGAAATTGTTAACCACATTAACAAAGTCTCTACGCAAATGCAAGAAATGTCTGCAACTGCTGAAGAGATGGCTGCAAGCTCTGAAGAAATGAACGCAGCTTTAAATAATATCGCTTCTATTTCAAACGAAGTTGCTGCAGAAACATCACAAACAGCACATTCAGCTGGTGATCAAGTAAACAAAATGAGTATCGTGGCTAACAAATCATCTGAAATGAAAACAATCGTACAAGAACTTGAAATTCTCGTTTCTCATTTCAAAACAAACGCTTAAAGTGAAAATGACACAAGCTCAAAGGTATAGGAAAGAAAGTTTTACAGTCTCTCTTTTTTCACTTTAAAATATATCTTTCTATCTCTCATTCCGTCTGCTATAATTCCTAAAGGAAATAAGAAAGCTTTATTCCAACTGGAGTAAAGCTTTCTTTCATTTTTTTAAATTAATTAATTCTAATACTAAGATTTCACAAAGGAGGCTTTTTATCATATGAATTTTGTAAGTATCAGAAAAAAACTTATGTTCATGATGGGAACGATTTGCGCTTTATTTGGTATCGCCTTAGCATTTATTTTATTTTTTGCTATTGACCAATCTCGTAAAGCTGAAACATTACAAAAAGAAATTTCTCCACTGGCAACAGAATTGAAAGAACGTGGAGATGCTTATCAAGTACAACTCTCTGCTTTAAGAGGTTATTTACTACAACACGATCAAGTCGAATTAGACAAGTTTAATGAGATGAGTAAACGTCTGGAGGATTCAAAAGATAAACTTCTTTCTAATCCAAATGTTTCTTCGTCCGTGAAAAGCACAATGGAATTGGGGTCCACTTGGAGAAAGTTCGTTGAAGGAAAAGTATTCACTCTTGCAAAAGAACAAAAATGGGAAGAAGCTTTACAAGTAGCTTCTACAGAAAATGGCACTGTCTATAAAGTAATTGGTGATTTCACAAATTACAGTAATGAGCAAGCTAAATTACGTGAACAATCTATTGAAAAAATTGATCAATCTTCAGTAGGAATTGAATATGCAGTCTTTCTATCACTTGTTATTTGTATTGTCGTTGCAATTATTCTTGCATGGTGGTTCTCTGGTAAACTTGTGAAACCAATTCAACAAATCGATACAAAACTAAAAGAGTTAGCTTCTCAAGAAGGTGACTTAACGGCACGTCTACAAGTAAATAGCAACGATGAAATCGGTGCTATCGCAGCATCATTTAATAAAATGTTAGAAAACCTACAACATATCATTAATCGTGTTCAAAAAACATCAGTGGAAGTACAAACCGCTTCTGAAAACATGCTAGAAAAAACGAATACATCACGTGAGGCGACAGTAAGAGTCCAAAGCTCAATGTCTAACTTAAACGCAAGTATTCAATCACAAACTTCTAGTATGGAAGAAAGTTCAACTGCAATGGACGATATGGCAGTAAGTGTTCAACGTATTGCTGAATCTGCTTCATCTGTAGCGGAACTTGCTGTTGCCACATCTGAACATGCTAGCGATGGAAGTACCGTTATCCAAAAATCCGTTTCACAAATGACAACGATACACGAAGCTGTAAATGCTACGTCAGAAGTGGTTGAACGTCTAATCACTCATACGAAATATATCGATACCGCTGTACAATCTATTTCTAATATCGCTGAGCAAACAAACTTACTTGCTTTAAATGCTTCTATTGAGGCTGCTCGTGCTGGCGAGCAAGGAAAAGGATTTGCTGTCGTAGCTGACGAAGTTCGAAAACTTGCTGAACAATCTAAAACAGCTGCAACAGACATTAATCAATTACTACATCAAATTCAAAATGATACAGAAACTGCTAGCTCTATGATGTCTCAAGGCCGTTCTGAAGCATTTGAAGGCATTAATGTTATTCGTGAAGCTGGTACTTCTTTCACAACAATTGTAGAACAAGTAAATAAAGTATCTACTCAAATGCAAGACATATCAGCAACCGCTGAAGAGATGGCTGCAAGTGCTGAAGAAATGAATGCTTCACTTAATAACATCGCTTCTATCTCGACTGAAGTATCCAGCGAAACCGCCGCAACGGCACAATCTGCTGAACAGAAAGTTATCGTTATGAATGAAATGACAGTAACTGCTGGAAAAATGAAACAAACAGTTGAAGAGTTAGATCAACTCGTATCTCATTTTAAAACAGAATAGATTTTCAAAAAATATCCCTGTTTGAAAGAGGGATATTTTTTTTGAGCTCATTTCCTGCACATTATGCTCATTTCCGTTATAATGAGAATCGATATCATTAAAATGTAGGAGGGGCTGCTTATGTCACAAGAAGCATTTGAAAATAAATTATTGGCTAATTTAGAAGCTGTTATTGACCCTGAACTAGGTGTTGATATCGTTAATCTTGGATTAGTGTATGATGTTACAGCAGATGAAAATAATAATGCTGTCATTACGATGACTATGACTTCTATCGGTTGTCCAATGGCTGGGCAAATCGTATCAGACGTTAAAAAAGTATTATCAACAAACGTACCTGAAGTTAATGAAATAGAAGTAAATGTCGTTTGGAATCCACCGTGGTCGAAAGAACGTATGTCACGTATGGCGAAAATCGCATTAGGTATTCGCGACTAGCGGAATAAAGTGAAACTTTAATCATTGGGGGTTTTGTTCATTCCCCACTGATTATCAGCCCTCACCAATCAGGCTTTTACGGGCAGCAGGCCCCCACCTAACTTCTTTGCTTCCGCTGAATTTTGAGGTGGGGTTCTTACCGCCCGGCAAATAGCGGGATAAAGAAAAAAACCTGACATTCTAGTCAGGTTTTTTTCACCTATTATTTTACGCCTACTGCATCATAAGCTTTCGTTACAGCTTGTACAGCTTTAGAGTTTTGACCATATAAGTCCTCAGCTGACTGAAGAGCAGCTTGACGCATCATTTTAAAGTCAGAATTTGCAGTTAAATATTTCGTAAGAGCGCGGTAGTAAATTTTTTCTGTCGCTTCACGGCCCACTCCAGTTACTTTCACGCCGTAATGATCTCCGCCTTCAGATACTAAATAAGCAGCTTTATTATTAATACTACTGTTAATATGAACACCGCCATTATCAGCTGTTCCAGTATAACGTTTACTATAATGATCTGGGTAACCTTCACCTGGTTTTAATGGGTTTGGAATAGACGCTGGATCTTTTAGTGAACGCAGTGCATCGCCTGGTTTACCAGGTGTATAAATGTCAGCACCTAAATCCCAGCTCTTCTTCTCAACCATAACACCCATAATATCAGATAACGATTCATTTAACGCCCCTGACTCATTTTTATAAACAAGGTTTGCTGTATGTTCAGTTACAGCATGCGTTAATTCGTGACCGATAACATCAAGTCCAGCAGATAATGGAATGAATGTTTTTCCATCGCCATCACCATACATCATTTGCACACCGTTCCAAGCTGCGTTATTCCAGCTCTCCCCTACGTGCACAGTTGAAATAAGCTTCGCACCTTTATCATCGAAAGAGTTACGATTAAATGTTTTTTTGTAGTAATCATATACTTTTCCTGCATTTACATGCGCATCAACTGCAGCTTTATCTTCGAAGAACTTAGATTTACTTTCAACTTCTTCGCCTGTATATCCAAGCCATTGTGAGAATAAATTAAACAAGTTTTCATCCATATTTTCTGCATCAAATGTGTGAATACCTTGTCCTCGTTTACCGTCAAATAAGTTGAATACTCCCGTTTTTTCATCTTGGGCAATTTCAAATGATTGTCTAGCACCTAATACTCCGTAGCCAAACCCTGTAACGTGATCTACAGCATTATATTTCTCAATAACATTTCCATTTGTTGCATCAACAAAATAATGCCAATACCCTGGAGCTGGTTTTGAAATCGATGCCTTAACTAAATATGCAAGGTAGTAATTACCGTCCTTTTCATATACAAATAAATCTTTTTTAACACCGTCATAATTCTTTACTTTACCAATTTCTTTCTCAATATCTGCCTTTGCAATTGTTTCTGCTTGTTCCGCACTAATGCTTGCAGATGCAGGGATATTTTTATCATCTAAATTCGGAATAACTTGTCCGAAGAATGCTTTTACATTATTCTCTTTATCAAGTGTAACAGTTTGATCAGAACCGTACACAGGAATGTTATTATGTTTCTCAACTAGCTTCACATGTGTCGTGTCAGATTCAGCGTCTTTTTCTTCTCCAACGATATTAAAATGCTTTTCAATATTTCCTGCTAATTTAAACATATCTTTCTTACTCTCTAAGTATTGAAAGACCGTCTCTTTTTTATCTAGTCCTTCCGGTGCTTTCCATTCTTCACCTATGTATGCAGGTGTTTTAAATTCTTGATGATATTGGATTTTTTGTTCTTCCGCTTTCGTTGTCGTTGCCCCAAACGCTCCAAATCCCCCGGCGATAACAGTTAACGCTAATGCTGATGAAATGACTTGCTTTTTCACTATAACATTCCCCATTCCCATAAAGATTTTTGACACTTTTATAAAATTCTGATTTTTGTAGCCGATACCTCTACCGAAAATTTGAGAAACATTTTTCAGATAATTCCAATCAAAAAAGAGGACATCCTATCAGATGTCCTCTTTTCTATAAACCTTTTATTGTTTTTTCAATTCAATTGCTAAATAGTGTGATTGCCCTTTCGCTTGAATGTGAATATCTTCTTCTACAGATTCTGCTGCATCACGCATAACAAACGTTTCACCATTTATTACACTGCTTCCTTCAATTTGAACAAGATACAATTGACGGCCTTCTCGCACAGGAAAATGAATTTCTTTTCCGGCATCTAACGATAAAGAATATAAATTTGCATCTTGGTGAATTTGAATTGGTGCCTCCCCTTCTACTGGAGATACCATATGGAACCATTCGTTTTCACGCTCGCTCCAATCAAATTTAAACTCACCATAGTTTGGTTTATGATCCGCACGATCTGGTAAAATCCAAATTTGTAATAAACGTAGTGTTTCATTTCCTAAATTATGCTCGCTATGAAATACACCTGTGCCAGCACTCATATATTGAACATGTCCTCGCTCAATTGTTCCGCGGTTCCCCATGCTATCTTCATGTGTTAAAGCACCATCTACAACGTACGAAATGATTTCCATATCGCGATGCGGATGCATATCAAAACCAGTTTGTGCCGCTACTAGATCATCATTAATAACACGTAACGCTCCGAAGTTCATGTTATTTGGATTATAGTAATTGGCAAAAGAAAAATGAAAATGTGTATTTAACCAACCATGATTTGCTCTGCCCATATTTTTATGATCAACTTTTCTAAACATATCCTTCACCTCATACTATCTCGAATTCGAGATTTATTTTAAAATTTTTTCTTACTGTAACTTTTTTAGTAGTGTTAATAATTGCTTTTGTTCCTCTATATTTAAATTATGAAACTTCTCCGCTTGGAACGTTTCTTGAGGTGGGACGATTTCCTCATATAAAGCTCTTCCCTTTTCTGTTAAAGAAATATATTTCGTAGTACCCTCTTGTTCACGCGAAATCCACTCAAGCTGCTCCATTTTATTTAAAAGCTGCGTTACATTCCCTTTCGTAACAAATAGCTTATTTCCAAGTTCTTGCTGCGTTAAACGATCATGTCCTCCAACTTGAGCTAACACATCAAACTGGGCGGCAGATACATTCCAGTTTTTCAAATGCTGATTCGTCTCACGAATACTCTTATTATAAAAACGTGATAAACGAAACCATAATAGTAGCCCTAGTCTATCTTCTGTTTTCATTTCATCACCTCGCTCGTTTTATACCATTAGTTTAGAACTAAACTTTATAAAAGTCAAATACTTATTTTTAATAAGCACAAAGAAAGCACAGCGCTATTTCTCCACTATGCTTTACATTAACTTTCTACTCTTATATTCATCCAATTTCCTCTCCGCGAACTTCCTCGCATCTTTTTCAATCCACCGCTCTTCGTACCGTTCACTTCCCACATACAATATGTCTCTCTTATGCTGCATCGCATGGCGAAATTCATGCAGTAGCGTTTTGAGAACTTGCTCATACTCTTCCCACATACAAACGAAGATTAATTGTTTTTCTTTATGATAAAAACCACCTACTGGGAATAGAAATTCTTCTTCCTCTTCCCCTAATGATAGAAGCACATCGTTTGCATCACACGTATCACAAAAAATAACGGGTGTTTTACATGCTTCAATAAGAGAAAACAAATCTTCTCTCAGCTTTTTGACATCCCAATGAAGCTCCGAATCCAACACATACCAATTCTCTACCTGTTGATATACATTTTGAAACTGGAGTTCCATTTCTCTTTATTCCCCTTTCCAAGCAACCTTTTTCTATATGTATGCCACAATATGGTAAATATTAAACGTATTCTTTCATCCTTGAAAAAATGCCAATAAAGTGAAACTTTAATCAGTGGGAATTTTGTTCATCCCCACTGATTATCAGCCCTCACCAATCGGGCTTTTACGGGCGGCCCGACCCCCACCTAACTTCTGAATTTTGAGGTGGGGGATCTTACTGCCCGGCAAATAGCGTGATAAAAAAGGAATCTATGTCGACATAGATTCCTTTTCCGTAATCATTTTTTTCTCATCATTTTTTTTAATACAAAGTAACCAATTGCACAAACAATAGCAGCAAGTGCAAAGTATTTCACATATGGCCCAGCTACTTTATTAATACTTTCCCACTCTGTGCCTAATTTAAAACCTAAATATACAAACACAATTGACCACGGAATAACAGCTAATGTAGTTAGCGTAATAAACTTAGCATGTGACATTTTCGCAATACCCGCTGGTATCGAAATAGCATGACGCACAACCGGAATAAAACGTGCGGTAAAGATAACGCCAGTTCCGTAACGATTAAACCAATCTTCAGCATAATCAATATGTTTCTTCTGAATTAAAATATATTTTCCATATCGCTCAAGAACAGGTCTTCCTCCGTATCGACCGATCCAATAAATGAATAGTTGTGCAATTACACCACCAATTGTACCAAACGCGACAGCGCCCCAAAATGTAATGCTTCCTGTTGATACTAAATAACCTGCATAAGACAATACGATTTCACTTGGAATAACCTCTAGCATTAATCCAAGCATAATTCCCCAATAACCAAGTCCTTCTAAAAAAACTAAAACCGAATGAATCAACTCTCCTAACATCATTTACCTCTCTTTACTGTTTTCATTGCAAAAATAAAAGTACAAGCAGGAAATATCTTGTACTTTATTTTTTTAAATTTAGTTAGTCTTCGTATCCCACTTAAAGATTTTATTTAAGAATTTATATACATTCTTCGACTCTTTTGTCAGAAGTGGGCCTAAAATGGATAGTATAAGCACGTATAGTGCTGAGAAGGGTTTCAGTACTGACATTAAACCACCGGCGATACCGATATTAGCCATAATGATGGAGAACTCTCCTCGTGAAACGATTGTTAATCCGATATTTGTTGATGCTTTATGAGATAACCCTGCTTGTCTTCCTGCAATCATTCCTGCTACAAAGTTGCCGATTATTGTAAGAAGGACAGCACCTAACGTTAACCATATCGCTCCGCCTAATGAGAACGGATCAATACTTAACCCGAAGCTGAAGAAGAAAATAGCTCCGAAAAAATCTCTGAATGGAACAACAAGATGTTCAATTCGATCACTATGCTCTGTCTCAGAGAAAACTAATCCTAGAAGAAGTGCCCCAATCGCTTCTGCAACGTGAATTGTTTCTGAAAAACCAGCAATGAAGAATAACGAAGCAAATACTACAATAATAAAGATTTCATCTGAGCTAATATTGAGCAATTTATTTAATAACGGCGTAGCCTTTCTAGCTACTATAAAGAATAGAAGCATATATCCTAAAGCAATTCCAATTGAAGTAAGGGCGCCTAAGAAGGAAGCGTGATCCCCTAGTACTAAACCAGAAACAACTGATAAATATACAGCAAGGAATATATCTTCAAACATAATAATTCCTAAAATTAATTCGGTTTCATTATTACCAGTTCTTCTTAAGTCCACTAACACTTTAGCAACGATAGCGCTAGAAGAAATCGTAATAATACCCGCAATAATTAAGATTTCTAGTAATGGGAATCCCATTATAAATCCGTATAACAAACCAAGTGAAAAGTTAATTAAAATATAAATCGTTCCGCCAATCGCAATAGAGCGTCCAGATTTAATTAGTTTTTTCATTGAAAATTCTAATCCTAGATAGAATAGAAGGAATAGAACCCCAATCCGTCCAAGGAAGGAAATTACACTTGCACTTTCAATAAATTTGAGATCGATAACACCTATTGTCGGTGCATGCGGTCCTACTAACATTCCAAGAACAATTAGAAAAGGAATTACTGAGAATTTAAATTTTCCAGCAATTACCGCTGCAATTGCCACTAAAACTAAAGCTGTACCAACTTCAAAAATTAACGTATCCATCTAGTCAGTCCCCCCTATTTGAAAGTAATTCATTAATGATTTTTTTAATTTCTTCTCTCTCACCTGAAACTACAAGCATATCTCCTTCTTCAATTACTGTTTCTGGTCCTGGATTAAATAGCTTCTTCATGTTCTTCTTCATAACCGCGATTATCGTTACGCTATATGTTTTTCTTATTTCAAGATCGCCAATTGTTTTTCCGATTGCTGGAGCTGTATTCTCCACTTTGAACCACTCAATCGCTAAACCTTCAAAAACCATCTCAACATTTTCTAACGCCCTAGGCTTATATACCATTCCACCTAATATTGCTGCGATTTGCCTTGCCTCTGAGTCACGTAGTGAAATACTTGAGATGCTTTCTTCATGGTCTGAATCAAAATGATACATTTCTCTACGCCCATCATCATGAATGACAATTACCATCTTTTCGTTACCTTTCGTAACGATTTGAAACTTATAACCAATACCCGGAAGTTCACTTTCTCTAATATTCATTTTTAGCTCCTCCATAACTTATTTATTTTAATTTTCTGTTTTTCTGTCTTTTATTCATCCAATCAACTTTAGAAATTCTAACCACTCAGGATATTTGTGATTTGGAAATCTTTTATTGTAATAATAAGTTGCCCCTAAAAAGATACTTAAAGATGTAATGATAAAAAACATATTACTTCTCATTTTCAAACTCTCAAGGCTTACTTTCAATAAAGAATCTTCTTTCAAATTATCCCCACTTTCTCGCTTTAAATTTAGTTTTTTAAAATGTAAATAATTCTAAAAATATTACAATGTAACATAATCATAACACAAAAATGATTTAAGTAACATGATTTTTTAGAAAAATTGATTCTCGTATATTTTTTGCATATAATTTTCTTATTACGAAAAAAAGGAAGTGTATTATATGGTTGATATCTTTAGCAGATTCCTTGAGGTAACGAATAATATTTTATGGTCATATATTCTTATTGCAATGCTAATCGGCTTCGGTCTTTACTTCTCTTTTAAATTAAAATTTGTCCAAATTACTCATTTCAGTGAGATGGTCAGCTTAATTAGTAAAGGGTTTAATCGAAAAGAAAAAAAGAAAGATAGCATCTCCCCATTCCAAGCATTTTGCTTAAGTGCAGCAGCACGTATCGGTATCGGGAACTTAGCCGGTGTAGCACTAGCAATTTCAATGGGTGGACCTGGCGCAATATTTTGGATGTGGTTTATCGCAATTATCGGAGCAGCTACTAGTTTCGTAGAATGTACGCTCGCTCAAATTTATAAAGTAAAAGATGGTAGCAGGTTCCGTGGTGGGCCGGCATATTACATGGAAAAAGGATTAAACAAACGCTGGATGGGTATTTGGTTCTCACTTCTTATTACAGTTGCGTACGGATTAATTTTCAATTCAGTACAAGCGAATACAGTAACAATAGCGTTTGAAAATGCTTTTGGACTAGAGCGAACAATCGTAGGAGCTCTATTAGCCTTATTAGTTGCAGTCATTATTTTTGGTGGTATTAAGAGCATTTCACGTATTACAGAAATGATTGTTCCGCCAATGGCAATCGTTTATATCGGCGTGGCAATTTTTGTCGTTATTAACAACTTCAATATGTTACCAAGCATTTTCATGGAAATCTTTAACGGTGCATTCGGTTTAGACCAAGCCATCGCTGGTGGTATTGGAGCAGCAATCAAGTTCGGAATTCAGCGCGGTTTATTCGCGACAGAAGCAGGTATGGGTAGCTCTCCTAACGCAGCAGCAACATCAGATGTATCTCACCCTGTAAAACAAGGACTTGTTCAAGCATTAGGTGTTTTCGTAGATACATTCTTAGTATGTACATCAACAGCATTTATCGTATTATGTTCTGGACTTTACAAAGGATCAAATTTAGAAGGTATCGAATTAACACAAAACGCTTTAAGTTCACAAATCGGACCGTGGGCAAGCACTTTCTTAGCGATTATTATTTTCCTATTCGCTTTCAGTTCTCTACTAGGAAACTACTATTATGGTGAAACAAATATTGCATTCATTAAAGAAAGCAAAACATGGTTAATGATTTATCGTGTTGCAGTTGTCGGAATGGTATTCTTCGGATCAATCGCTGCTCTTAAAACAGTTTGGAGTTTAGCTGATTTATTCATGGGACTAATGGTATTCACAAACTTAATTGCCATCTCATTCCTTAGCAAATTTGCTTACGCTGCATTAGTAGACTATTTGAAGCAAAAGAAACAAGGAAAAGATCCTGTTTTCGTTGCAAGCTCTATCCCTGGTTTACAGAATACAGAGTGCTGGGATGGACAGGATGTAGAAGAAAAACAGAAGGCTGTTTAACAAACAAAGGCCCTATTACTTCACCGTAATAGGGCCTTTTATTTACAACAGTTCATAATTTGTTCAAATTAATTCCAGCAAAAGGGTTGATTTATAGAAATTACTAGATTATAATGATTATAAATTAGTAATTGATATAACATAACAACTCAAAAGGAGATTGATCATAATGAACAAACAAGTAATCGAAGTATTA
Organism: Bacillus sp. FSL K6-1218; assembly: GCF_038006445.1. NCBI lineage: Bacteria > Bacillati > Bacillota > Bacilli > Caryophanales > Bacillaceae > Bacillus > Bacillus sp. FSL K6-1218. The sequence goes on from NZ_JBBOVE010000001.1 coordinate 5,045,494, forward strand.
AACAAACAAGTAGCAGACTGGAGCGTTTTATTCACAAAACTACACAACTTCCATTGGTACGTAAAAGGACCTCAATTCTTCACATTACATGAGAAATTCGAAGAACTTTACACAGAATCAGCTACTCACATCGACGAAATTGCAGAACGTATTTTAGCAATTGGAGGCAAACCAGTAGCAACAATGAAAGAATACTTAGAACTATCTTCTATTCAAGAAGCAGCATACGGAGAAACTGCAGAAGGGATGGTCGAAGCAATCATGAAAGACTACGAAATGATGCTAGTCGAACTGAAAAAAGGCATGGAAATTGCTCAAAACTCTGACGACGAAATGACATCTGACCTACTACTAGGCATCTACACAGAACTAGAAAAACACGCTTGGATGCTACGTGCGTTCTTGAATCAATAATAGATTTAAAAGCGGAAGCGGCTCGTTTAGAACAGGAGGGTGTTGGAACTCCTGATTACGAGGCGCTTTTTGCCTCGAATGAAGGAGTGAAACAACCGACTGTTCTAGCCGCTGGAGCTGGATATCACCTAAAAGCGGAGGTAGCTTGCTCAGAATGTGAGGGGGATGGAGCTTTTGACGTAGAGGCGCTCTTTGCCTCGCAGGAAAAAGCGAAGCCACCGAACATTCTAGCTACCGGAGCTAGATAATAAAATTAAAGCGGAAGCGGCTCGCTCAGAGTCGCTTTTTTCTGTAATGGTTGCACTTAACGGTACACGAAATTATATCAACGATTTTTCAAATATATCGATCATTACTCGAAATATACCAACGATTTTTTCATTATATCAATCATTACCCGCAATATATCAACGATTCGACAAAGGATATCAATTTGCCGACAAATCAAGACAATATCAGCGCCCCTCTCCTCCACTTTCATCACTATATTACAATCTCATCTATGTTAAAATATAGGAAACACCCTTTAGTAAAATAGATCCAAAAGGCTTTTCCAAATTCATCATTTACTACTTAAATGACGGGAGCGGTTCAGTTGAAAGACTACTTAATTAGAGCATTTTTTGCGTTGATAACAGTTGGGATTCTCTTACTTATAGCTAATATTTTTAATATACGTGTCGAGGTGAAAGACTATGCTTTCCTCGTTGTCGTAGCAATTGGTGGCGGCTGGGGTGGCTGGTACCTATATAAAAAACAAAGCAATCAAAATGATAAAGGCATTCCAAAGTAATATGGAATGCCTCTTTTATTGCCTTCTGTAATAAATAATGAAATTCAGACCACTAATACAATCAATCGTAATAAACATACAAAACGATTGTGGATCTCCACCTAGATCATACTCATCAACGATAAAGCCGGACATAAACAACGTTATCGCAGTAACACCGATACATAATACCGAGATAAACCAAAGTGAAAATTCATTAATCAGCTCTTTCTTCTGCCTTAAAACAATTAGCATAACAAGTATAGATGCCGCTAATATACATTTGAAAACCGGCCTTAAATACACAAACTCCTCCATCTATTTCTCCTTTCCCAAAAACATTACATCTAAACATTAACATATTTAACCAAATTAAAAACACATGCCATCTTAAATTAAAACGACATGTGTTTCCGTATTTGCTATGATAGTTGCTTCCACTTCGTTCCCAAAACAGGACGCTCATAATTTTGGATTGCATGAATTAGTTTATCTGCTGTCTCAGCTGAAACGATCAATTCTTTATTTGATGGATTCATAAATCCTTCTTCTGCTGCACGTTCAACCATTTGCAAAATTGGTCCGTAAAAACCTTTTATGTTTAATAAACCAACCGGCTTATTATGTATACCAATTTGTGACCAACATACAACTTCAAATAGTTCTTCAAACGTTCCGTATCCGCCTGGAAGCGCAATAAAAGCATCCGCAAGCTCTGCCATTTTCGCTTTACGTTCATGCATTGTCTCTACTTCAATTAATTCTGTTAATCCTGTATGCACAATTTCTCCTCGGAATAGACCGCGTGGCATAACACCTGTTACACGTCCACCTAAACGAAGAACTTCGTTTGCTACTTCTCCCATTAATCCAACGCATGAACCACCGTATACGAGCTCATACTCGTTCTCAACAAACATTTTACCTAACTGAATTGCCTGCTCTTTGAATTCTGGTCTCTCCCCTAAATTAGAACCTGCAAACACACAAATCTTTCTCATTCCTACACCCCGAAACTATATATTGTTATGATACAATGAACATTGTACAACATATTGAGGAGATGAGGAAGAAATGGATATCGTTGCATTTCAAAGATGGGTTGAGGAATTTTACGAAAAACGAAGCTGGTCACAGTATAATGCCTTTATTCGCTTAAATTTCTTAAACGAGGAAGTTGGGGAAGTTTCACGAGTCGTTCGTGCTATTGAAATCGGCCGCGATCGCCCTGATGAAGATGCGAAAACAGAAGAAGAGCTAAAACAAGAACTAAAAGAAGAACTTGGCGATGTACTATCTAACCTTATTATTCTTTCGCAAAAATATGATTTAGACTTACAAGACATTATGGACGCACACGTCACAAAGCTTTCGAAAAGGTTCGAAGTATCTAAATGAGAATATTATCAATTATGGTATAATATTCTTGTCACAATACTAAGGGGGATTTTATGTTATCAAAAAAATTGCACGACGCATTAAATGAACAAATGAACTTTGAATTTTACTCTGCCCATGCTTATATGGCAATGGCTGCTTACTGTACAGCTGAGAGCTATGATGGATTCGCTAACTTTTTCCTTGTACAAGCTGAAGAAGAACGTTTCCACGCAATGAAGCTTTACAACTATATTAATGACCGCGGAGAGCGCGCTATTATTACTGGATTTGATAATCCGAATAACGAATACGAATCTGTATTAAACGCTTTTGAAGTCGCACTTGAGCACGAGCGTGAAGTAACGAAACGTATTTACAACTTATCTGATATCGCTTGGGATGAGCGTGAACATGCAACAATTACATTCTTAAAATGGTTCGTTGACGAACAAGTTGAAGAAGAAGCTTCATTCGATAGCATCATCCAAAAACTAAAACGTATTACAAGCGATTCAAACGCACTGTTTATGCTAGATGCTGAATTAGAGAAACGTACATTTACGCCTCCAGCTGAGTAATATTTCAATCACCTTAATACATGTATTAAGGTGATTTTTTTGTTTGCTCTCTATCTTAAAATCACCTTAAATTTCCTCATATTTGACATAGTGCCAGATATAAAATGGTATTATTTTCAATATAAAAACGAATATACGAGGAGAGGAAAAATGAATCAACGTGTAGAAGCTGTTGATGCAATTCGTGGTTTCGCTTTGTTTGGCATTTTACTAGTCAATATGACATTAATTCAATTTGGGTTCTTCACCAGTGAAAAACCAACTTATCTATTTGGCGATCTTGATAAAGCTGCTAATTGGTTTATTCAATTTTTCGGCACACATAACTTTATATCCCTATTTTCTTTTCTATTTGGGCTTAGCATTATTTTGTTACAAAAAAGTATTATCGTAAAAGGAAAAAAATTCTTCCCCACATACATAAGACGTATTATCATTCTTTTACTACTCGGCTACATTCATGGCACTTTTGTTTGGGAGGGAGATATTTTATTTGCATACGGAATAATCGGGATTTTTTTAATGATATTCATCAATCGAAAACCGAAAACTTTGCTTATTTGGGCGATTATTCTACTCGCACTTACTACACTTATGTCTTATCAAACTGATCCATCTACAAATATAAATGATTTCGCACCTTATACTGAAAAAGAACATAAAGTCCATCAAACTGGAAGCTATATGGATCACGTCAACTTTAGATTGACTGAAAATCCTTTTGATTACATGGGAATTGACGGTGCATTCGGATTATTTTTCATATCAGTTTTCGCAATAATTTTTATGTCTCCACTGTTCCTACTCGGAATGTATGTAGGGAAAAAAGGCTGGCTATTTGAGGTCAGTAAACATATACCTGCTGTCAAAAAAATCTGGTTTGTCACTGGTCTCTTCTCTTTTACAATTAAAATCTTAGCTATGTTCGTAAAGCATCCGATTTTAATTATGTTACAAGATGGCCTTACACCAGTAACTATGACCTTCTTTTACGGAAGTACGATTATTTTATTATTCCATTACAAAAAAGCATCTCGTCTACTAACCTACATGGCGAACATGGGAAAAATGTCCGTTAGTAATTACTTAGCACAATCTATTATCGCAACAACTATTTTTTACGCATATGGATTTGGCTTATACGGTAAAATCGGTTATTTCTTCGGTATTCTTTTAACCATTGGAATTTATACGATTCAATTATTCGTTAGCACCTATTGGCTCCAGAAATACCGGATGGGTCCAGTGGAATATGTGTGGAGACTGGGAACTTATTTAGAGAAACCACGTTTTAAAAGAGATTTGGATAAAGCAAGTTAAACAAAAAAGCAATGAGCCTACGCTCATTGCTTTTCTTAATTTATTAAAGCATAACACCAACGATAATCGCTGATAATATACTTACTAACGTTGCACCGTATACAAGTTTTAAACCGAATGATGATACAACGTTTGCTTGTTTGCCATCGATACTCTTCGTTGCACCTGCGATAATTCCGATAGATGAGAAATTCGCAAATGATACAAGGAAGATAGATAAAATACCTACTGTACGAGCTGATAAATCGCCAGCCACTTTTCCAAGGTCAAGCATTGCAACGAATTCATTCGTTACTAATTTTGTTGCCATAATTTGTCCTGCTTGTAACATCTCTGATGTTGGAATACCCATTACGAATGCTAATGGTGAGAAGATGTATCCTAAAATGCTTTGGAATGTGATTCCGAAAATTGAATCGAATACACCATTAATTGCTGTAATTAATGCTACGAAACCAATTAACATCGCCGCTACTGTTACAGCGATAGAGAAACCAAGCATAATATATTCGCCTAACATTTCAAAGAATGTTTGTTTCTTGTCTTCTTGTAATTCTAAAATATCGTCTTCTTCTTTTACTTCATATGGATTAATGATATGAACGATAATGAATCCACTGAATAAGTTTAATACAAGTGCTGTTACTACATATTTTGGATCAATCATTTTCATATAAGAGCCGACGATTGACATCGATACTGTAGACATCGAAGATGCACAAAGTGTGTATAAACGATTTTTCGGTAATTTGCTTAGTTGATCTTTTACTGTAATGAATACTTCCCCTTGACCAACGATTGCAGCTGCTACCGCATTATATGATTCTAGTTTTCCTAAACCGTTAACTTTACTTAATAGGAAACCGACTGCACGAATGATAATCGGTAAAACTTTAATATGTTGCAGGATCCCGATTAATACTGCTAAGAAAATAATCGGTAATAATACTGTTAAGAAGAATGGTGCTTGTCCATCGTTTGCTAGACCACCAAATACGAAGTTAACCCCAGCTTCCGCAAATTTTAAAATAGAACCAAATCCATCTGCGATCCCTTTTACTAATACAAATCCGACCTTTGTATTTAGTAAGAAATACGCAAGTACCAATTGAATGACAAGCATAAGTGCAATTGGTTTATATTTAATTTTCTTACGATCTGAACTGATAAGGAAACCTAGTACAAACACTACAAGTAAACCGACTAGAAACATTACTATTTTCATATGTGAATCCCCCACTTCTCCCACGAGTTATTGGTCGTATAACGTATAACGAATGACGTCTGACCATTGTTGTTAAAAAAATTTAAAACCCCTAAAAACTATTCAACTGTCATCTAAAATCAGTAAGCGTTTACATAAATTGCAATTTATAAAAGGTAGCTTCTTCTCTCCTACCATACTTGAAAGTCTGAAATTGATACCACCTACAAATCAAATTGTAAGCGTTATCTAGTCGAAATGCAATATAAATTTTAAAAGATTTTTATATGTTAATATATTCCTAATTAATTGGTTTTTTCATGTAAATTTACCATAAAAAAATAGCCCTAGCTATGAGCTAGAGCCATCCTTTTTTTACCCCGCTTTAACGGGCAGTAAGACCCCCATCTCAACATTCAGCGAAAACAAAGAAGTTAGATGGGTGATTAACTGCCCATAAAAGCCCGATTGGTGAGGGCTGATAATCAGCGGGGGATAAAGCTCCCCCCACTAATTAAAGTTTCACTTTATAACATAACACCAACGATAATCGCTGATAAAATACTTACTAATGTCGCACCGTACACAAGGCGTAGACCGAATGATGATACAACATTTGATTGATTTTCATCGATACCTTTCGTTGCACCTGCGATAATTCCGATAGATGAGAAGTTCGCAAATGATACAAGGAATACAGAAAGAATACCAACTGTACGAGCCGATAAATCACCAGCTACTTTTCCAAGATCAAGCATCGCAACAAACTCGTTTGATACTAGTTTTGTTGCCATAATTTGTCCCGCTGTTACCATTTCTGCCTGCGGGATGCCCATTACGAATGCTAATGGTGAGAAAATATATCCTAAAATAGCTTGGAATGTAATACCGAACATTGAATCAAACAAGCTATTAATTGCTGTAATTAATGCTACGAAACCAAGTAACATTGCCGCTACTGTGATCGCGATTGTGAAACCAAGCATAATATATTCGCTTAGCATTTCAAAGAATGATTGTTTCTTCTTATTTTCTAATTTCAGTGTATCTTCTTCTTCTGTAATATCGTACGGGTTAATAATATGAATAATAATGAAACCACTAAATAAATTTAATACAAGTGCTGTTACTACATATTTTGGCTCAATCATTTTCATATAAGAACCCACAATTGACATCGATACTGTCGACATAGAAGATGCACATAATGTATATAAACGATGTTTTGGGATTTTACTTAATTGATCTTTTACTGTAATAAATACTTCTGCTTGTCCAACAATGGCAGCTGCTACTGCGTTATATGATTCTAGTTTTCCTAGACCATTTACTTTACTTAACAACGTACCAATAGCACGAATAAATATTGGTAAAATTTTAAAGTGTTGCAGAATTCCGATTAAAACCGCAAAGAATACGATTGGTAATAGCGCTGTTAAGAAGAATGAAACCTCTCCTTTATTAACAAGACCACCAAATACGAAAACGATTCCAGCTTCCGCATATCCAAGAAGTGCGCCAAATCCATCTGAAATTCCTTTTACTAAAATATAACCAACTTGCGTATTTAATAAGAAATAAGATAATACTAGCTGAATAATAAGCATAATTGCGATTGGTTTATACTTAATCTTCTTTCGATCGGCACTTATAAGAAAACCGAGTACAAATACAACGAGTAATCCTACAAGGAACATAACAAACTTCATTAATAAAATCCTCCATTTAACTCTTCATTAACGTTGAACGTCTGACCATTCGAAACAAGAAATAATCCGAACTTTCCATTTCTCCTCCAAAACCTTCAATCGGATAGGAAAGATCATAAAACCTCTTATTTCAAAGGCATTTTCCATTCTAACATAAATCACAATTCATATCCGCACTTTTCTTAAAAAAATACATTTTATTATGAAACATTCATGAACGTTCGTCTTTTTCATTATAAAGCGAAACTTTAATGAACGGGAGTTTCACTTCACACAAATAGCCGAACCAACAAAAAATGAGCATCAAGTTTCACTTGATGCTCACCTCATTATACTGCTTTTTCTTTATCAGCTACCGCTGGCTTATCCCAACACTCTGTATTGTTCAAACCTGGAATAGACTCCGCATAAAAGACTGGATCTTTCCCTTGTTTCTTTTGCTTAATATAATCTGATAACGCTGCGAAAGCGTACTTAGAAAGGAATACAATTGCTACTAAGTTAATAACAGCCATAATTCCCATAAATAAATCTGCTAAATCCCAAACGATTTGAATTGTCGCTACAGATCCTAGCATAACCATACCAAGTACAGCAATGCGGTATGCATTTAATAGCACTTTACTTCCATTTAAGAATTCAATATTTGTTTCACCATAGTAGTAGTTACCTACTAATGAACTAAATGCAAACAAGAAGATTGCAACTGCTACAAATATAGAAGCCCATGGACCGATATGTTGACTTAACGCCTGCTGCGTTAATTGAATTCCATTTAAATCAGCTGCATTATGAACATCTGATAAAAGAATAATAAATGCTGTACAACTACAAATTAATAATGTATCTGTAAATACCCCTAAAGTTTGAATGAACCCTTGTTTAACTGGGTGCGTTACGTTTGCAGTCGCTGCTGCGTTCGGCGCACTACCCATACCTGCTTCATTTGAGAATAATCCACGTTTTACTCCTAATAAAATCGCAGCTCCTAATCCTCCACCTACTACTTCTTTAATTCCGAAAGCATGTAAGAAAATTTCTTTAAATACATATGGAATTGCCGTAATGTTTGTTACAACAACAAATAATGCCACTGCTACATAAATAATTGCCATTACTGGAACAATCATTTCAACCGCGCGAGCAATTCGTTTTACTCCGCCGAAAATAATAACTGCAAGTAAACCAGCCATAACAAGACCTACTAATCTACTATCTGTTTTGAATGCCCCATCAAAAGCTGCTGCTACAGTATTAGACTGTACAGCGTTAAAAATCAATCCGAAACTCACTGTTATTAAAACAGAGAAAATAGCTCCAAGCCAGCGCTTATTTAATCCCTTTTCCATATAATACGCTGGACCTCCACGGAACGCATTCCCATCTTTCACTTTATAAATTTGCGCTAATGTGCTCTCTACAAATGCAGAAGCACCCCCAATTACCGCGATTAACCACATCCAAAATACTGCTCCTGGACCACCAGCTGAGATCGCAATAGCTACACCAGCTAAGTTACCAGTACCTACACGAGAAGCTGTACTCATACAAAACGCTTGGAATGATGATACACCACTCTTCTCTTTTTGCGCTTTCCTCGTTTTCGAGCTTGCCCCATCCCCAAGCAAACGAATCATTTCACCGAAGTAACGAACTTGGACAAATTTCACACGAAATGAAAAATAGAGTCCTAACCCAATTAACATCGCAATAATGATATATGACCAAAGGACATTATTTACATCCCCAATTACCTTAGTTAAAAAATCCATATTTGCATTGCCCCCTCTTCCTAACAATAAGAAAATTATATTCTAAAAACTTTAAGTAATCAAGAACTTTATGTTAGGTTTTATGACATGAGTGTGTTACCTATCTTAACACGCGTGTCTTTTCACATAAAAACATAGCCATTACATGCATTTATCCAATATTCAATCACTTATCCTATTCGAGCAGTCATACTTTTAAAACAGTACGTTCCCCACAAATAACGAGAGAGAGAGAAATAAACAAAAAAGTTATATTAATAATTACCTCTCATCCTTTTCATCATTTACTACAACAAAAAAAGGCGAGCATCGAATTTACCTCGATGCTCACCTTTTCAATTACACTGCTTTTTCTTTATCTGTTACCGCTGACTTATCCCAGCACTCTGTATTCGTTAAACCAGGAATAGAATCTGCACTGAAGACTGGATCTTTCCCTTGTTTCTTTTGCCTTACATAGTCTGCAAATGCCGCATACGCAAATCGGCCAAGAAGTGTAATCGCAATTAAGTTCGTGATTACCATTAGACCCATAAATAAGTCTGCCATATTCCATACAACTTGAAGCGTCGCAACAGAACCGAATAATACCATTCCAACTACCGCAATACGGTAAATTGTTAACCACGTTTTACTTTGCTTAATGAATTCAATATTTGTTTCACCATAATAGTAGTTTCCTAGAAGTGAACTAAATGCAAATAAGAAAATAATAATCGCTAAGAAACTGCTCGCCCATGGGCCAATTTGTGAACTTAATGCATTTTGTGTTAATTCAATACCTTCTAAATTCGTTGCTTTATACGCACCAGAACATAGTACGATAAATGCTGTTGATGTACATACTAAGAATGTATCTACTAATACTCCAATTGTTTGAATAAAACCTTGTTTTGCTGGATGCGTTACATCAGCTGTTGCTGCCGCGTTCGGCGCACTACCCATACCTGCTTCGTTCGCAAATAATCCGCGCTGAATACCATATTTCATCGCAGCACCGATACCACCGCCTACAGCTGAATCTAAACCGAATGCACCTTTAAAGATTTCCGTAAACACATCTGGTATTAAATAGAAGTTTTTAATGACAACAAAAATCGCTACTGCAATATAAATAAGCGCCATTGGCGGAACGATCATTTCCGACATACGTGCAATACTTTTTACACCACCAAAAATAATAACCCCAACTAATGCAGCTAATACAATCCCAACAATATAACGCTCTAAACCAAATGCATTTTCAAACGCTAATGTTACTGTATTTGCTTGTACTGAGTTGAAAATTAAACCGTAACTAATTGTAATCAGAATAGAGAACCAAATCCCCATCCAACGTTTATTTAAACCTTTTTCCATATAATAAGCAGGACCACCACGGAAGCCACTGCCATCTTTTATTTTATAAATTTGCGCAAGCGTACTCTCTACGAAACTTGAAGACGCACCGATAATCGCAATAACCCACATCCAAAATACCGCTCCAGGTCCTCCCATAGAAATAGCTAGCGCTACACCAGCTAAGTTCCCGATACCAATACGAGCTGCAGAACTCATACAAAATGCTTGGAACGATGATACGCTGCCCTTTTTACGTGTCTTGCCAGTTAGTCCATCACTCATTAAACGAATCATTTCCCCTAAATGAGTAATTTGTACGAATTTCAATTTAATAGAAAAATAAAGCCCTAAACCAATTAACATTGCAATAAGAATATATGACCAAAGAATCGTATTCGTCGACGAAACGAATTGTTCCAAAATATTCATACAATTAACCCCTCCTTTTCTCCATAAATCGAATTATATTCAAAAAATATTCAAAAATCAACATTTTTCGACAGCTTGCGACTTCCAAATATTAGGCACCTTTCAGTAGATGCATTGTTCTTTTGTGATTTTACTTTTACAAACTGTGCATACTAAACAAAAAATAATTTCATAAACAACACCATTGACAAAAATATATAACTGTAACTATAATGGTTACATCAGGTTGTAACAAACCTAATTACAATACATTCATTCATTTTCAGATATACACGTTAACAAAACACTTTGGAGGGATTTATTATGAAAATCGGTATTATCGGAGCAACTGGTAAAGCTGGAAGTCGTATTTTAAAAGAAGCATTAGATCGCGGACATGAAGTAACTGCAATCGTAAGAAATGCTGCAAAAATTACAGAAGAAAACATCAAAGTTTTAGAGAAAGATGTATTTTCTCTTACATCTAACGACTTGCAAGCATTCGATGTAGTTGTAAATGCATTCGGCGCTCCAGCAGGACAAGAACACCTTCACGTAGATGCAGGAAACGCACTTATTGAAGCTGTGAAAGGTGCACCAAATACAAAATTACTTGTAGTTGGCGGAGCAGGAAGCTTATTTGTAGACGAAGAAAAAACAACACGTGTATTTGATACACAAGGTTTCCCGAGCGAATACCTTGCAACAGCTCAAAACCAAGGTAAAAACTTAGAAATCTTGCAACAAACAAATGATATCGCTTGGACATTCATCAGCCCTTCTGCACTATTCGCATTAGGAAAACGCACTGGTTCTTACAAAGCTGGCAAAGACAATCTTCTTGTTAACTCAAAAGGTGATAGCTACGTAAGTTACGAAGACTTCGCAGTTGCAGCACTTGATGAAATCGAAAACCCAAAACATGTAAACGAACGCTTCACAGTAGTTTCTGAAGCTGAATAATAAAAAAGCTCGTAAAACATAATGTTTTACGAGCTTTTTCTTACTATTGCACTTGCTCTAAGCCATTCGGAGTAATCTTAAAGGATATTTCTTGCCCCTTCATTGCATCCTCTTTTTTAACTAACTCATTCTTTTTGTACCAATTCAAACGACTCGGTTCCGCATGGTATACTTTCAACACGTCTCCATACTCAAATGCCGTTCCATTTACTTGCCCAGCAAAATTCTTTGAAGTCTCTTGTCCTTGTGCCGTTACATGCTTTTTCTCATTTCCATTTTGATCATAAATCGTAAGGCCTATATACTGTTCATTTACAAAGCGATAATGAATCTCATCATTTGTAAATGTTGCATGTAATTTCTTTTCAGCGTGGTTTAACGTAATAATTGAACGTGTTACATCAGCCACACCTTGGTATACTATACTATCTCCATACGTCACTTCTAATGAAACTTCCGTCACTTTCTTGTTACCAAAGCGATCTTTCGTTTCTACTTTTACTTTTTGTTCACCAATTTTTGTTGTATTCGGTTTTTCTACAAATCCGAGTACTTCCCCATCTTTCACTTGAACAAAGTTTTTCGCTTCTAATTTTTCAGCGTCCGTTCCGATTACTACTTTTTGTGGGACTGCTGTTACTTCTTGCTCAGCTTCCATTCTCTCGAAACCTTTTTCCGTTAATTTAAAGTACAACTCTTGTTTCCCTTTACCGTTACTTACAAACTCATTCTTTTGATACCACTTCAAACGATCTGATTCTGCATGATATACCTTAATAACATCACCATATGCGAAGTCTACACCATTTAACTGTTCTGCAAAGTTTTTCGAACTCTCTTGCCCTTCTGCCGAAATAACTTTCTTTTCATTTCCATTTTGATCGTATAGCGTGATTCCCATATATTTTTCATTCTCAAAACGATAATGAACTTTAGCATCCGTAAATGTTGCCTGTAGCTTTTTCGTATTATGATCCGCAGTTACGATAGAACGCGTATTATTACCATCACCTTGGAAGACTAAGCTATCGCCATAAATTACTTCCAATGGCACTTCCGTCACTTTCTTATTTCCAAAACGATCTTTCGTTTCTATTTTCACTTTTTGTTCACCGATTTTTGTTGTATCCGGTTTTTCTACAAATCCAACTACTTCTCCATCTTTCACTTGAACAAAGTTTTTTACATCTAATTTTTCAGCTTCTGTTCCGATTACTACTTTTTGTGGTACTGCTGTTACTTCTTGTTGAGCTTCCATTCTCTCGAAACCATGCTCTGTTATTTTAAAATATAACTTTTGTTCTACTTCCCCTTTTCCCTTACCTACAAACTCGTTATTTTGATACCAGTTTAATCGTTCTGATTCTGCATGATACACTTCCACAACATCACCATATGCGAAGTCTACACCATTTAACTGTTCTGTAAAATTTTTCGAATTCTCTTGCCCTTCTACCGAAATAACTTTCTTTTCATTTCCATTTTGATCATATAGCGTAATTCCCATATATTTTTCATTCTCAAAGCGATAATGAACTTTAGAATCCGTAAATGTTGCCTGCAGCTTTTTCGTATTATGATTCGCCGTTACGATAGAACGTACCGCATCACCATTACCTTGGAAGACTATACTATTTTCGTAGCCAATATTCACTAAAACTGGAATTAAATTTTTATTCCCTTTTTCATCTATAATTTCCACTTTTACAGTTTTTTCTCCAATTCCAGGTTTATCTTGTATAATTACACCTGTTACTTTTACACTTTCTCCTAAATTTTGTACAAGTTCGTTTGCTTTTTTCTCATCATATGTAGTACCAACTGCTACATTTTGTATTTTTGTATCATTTGGCTCACCATATGGAACTTCATATGGCTCAGTTTGTTTTCCTCGAATTGGATTACTATCTTTCGATAACCATATTTCTTTTTCAAGATCAGGTAATTGTAATTGATTTATTTTTTCTACAGTTCCTTCATTTGGAGTAAGTCCCACTTTTCAAAGAATGGAATTAAATTTTGTCCTGCTGCTTTTGACGTCATGTAAATAAACATCTGCTTCTTCTCGTCATCAGATTTAGGCATTTCTACATCATGTAACATACGGTACATTTGGTGCAATTTCGGATAAAATTGATCTCCATAAGCTAAATACAGTTGCCAAAACATAACTAATTTCTCGAATCCATCCATTTTCTCTTGCGCATCCGGTTTATCTAAATATGCAAAGGCCTTTTCATAACGTCCTTCTTTTTCTAGCCTTGTTTTATGTCCAAATGTCGTTTGAACTGCTAAAGAATAAATATTCACAGTTACCTCTCCAAGCTCACTCCATAACCAAGGGACCTGCTGATGTTGATGACCTACTTCATGCCAAGGTCCCCATCCGTCAGCAGTTAATTCTTCTACATCTAATACTGATTTTAAATTCCCTTTTGAATAGGCCGTTCTATATTCCATAGCGTACATATGAGTTTTTGTATACCAATCTTCAACGAAATGAACATAATGTTTCCCCCTATTCGTAGCACCTACACCATCTTTTGATAAACCTGATATTTTACTCTCTATATTAAGTATTTCATCATGTTTCTTTAGTAACTCAGTCGGATCTTCTTGCTTCAAATGTTCCTTTACAGTTTCAGGGTGCATAGTTAATAAACTATTTTCCCCTTTCATTTCTATCGCATATGGATTCAGGTTCTCCGCCAGCATACGCTGCCAATCTTTTGTCGTATGTTTCCCTAAAATAAATAAAGGATTTGTGCTTCCGCCTTGCTCCACTTTAGCAGTTACTTCACCTGAATTATTGTAATTATAAAAGTATAATAACCCACCCTTTGGAGAAGAAATTTTGTTCTCACCAGGATTTAAATTAAATTCGATAGGTCCTCCTAATACATTTTCATTTTCATAGGAATATGTACCAATATAAGCTTTAATTTGCTGATCCCCACCTACTTGAATAACTATTTCTTCACCTGGTTTCGCATAAATACCTGTTGGTTCATATGGAGAAAAACTAAATTGACGTTTATGCAAGTCACGTATCTCTTTCACGTCACCTTTTGGCAGCAATTGATACACTCGCTCTTCTTGCTGTTTCTCCTTATTTTCAAGCGACATCTCTGCATACACCCTAGGCACTTCAAGGCCATATGATGTTAATAACGTAGCTAAACAAATACCAGCTACTAATACCCTACTCTTTTTTTGCTTTGACATAATCTGTGTCCCCTGTCCTTTTTTTAGACAAACCATCCTACATATATCCATTTAATTAAAAATCCTATTATCTTTATAAAAATATTTATTGTACAGACTAATACCTCTCGCACCTGTATCTATTACTACCGCATTCCTCTCCATGTATTCATTTTCTTACATTGTAAAACTTTTATGTATTGTATCCTCCTCACTTCTCTCTACTTGTGACGAGTTCTCTTCCTACATAAAAAGAGAATAGTAAAAGATACATTTCGGTCTTGTCATCTATACATCTAAAAGCATGATTGGCAATAGAATCTTACATTTTCTTCATATATGACCATCTATAGGTAGTTTTTCCAACTGAATTTTACATGCTTTCTACTTTGTTTAATAGGCTTTTCAATACGAATAATATTACAATTTTGTGAATACAATTCGTTAATTGCAACGTTTGAATTTTATTATATTAATGGTATTGCAAAATAATGAATTACCTTCTTACCTACTCTTTAACGAATCCCGTATAATAAAAAGCTCATAAAACAAAATGTTTTACGAGCTTTTCTATTACATGAGGTTTAAATACCTTTTTTAAACTGTCTTTTCCTGTATTCTTTCTGTTCTTTCAAAACCTTGTTCCGTTATTTTAAAGAACACATCATTCACACCATATGTTGTATCATTTAATATATTGCTTTTATATACTTTAAAGCGATCAAACTCTGCTTGATACACTTTTACTACATCACCATACTCGAATGACATCCCATTAAATTGTTCTGCAAATGCTTTCGTATTCTCCATCCCTTCTAATACCATTTGCTTCTTCTCTTTTCCATCCTTATCAAATACAGTTAATCCCATATACTTTTCACCTTTAAAGTAGGTATGAACTGGACCTTCTGAACCTACTGTACTTAACTTTTTATCTTCATGATTTAATGTGATAATCGATTTAATATTCGTTCCACCATGCCATGTACCAAAGAACATAATGCTATCTCCGTAAATCACTTCTACAGGAACTTCCGTTACTTTCTTATTTCCAAAACGATCTTTCGTTTCTACTTTTACTTTTTGTTCGCCGATTTTTGTTGTATTCATCTTTTCTACAAAACCTACTACTTCTCCATCGCTCACTTCAACAAACTTCTTCGCGTCTAACGTTTCGCTATTTGTTCCAATTACTACTTTTTGTGGCACGGCTTTTACTTCTTGCAATGTTTCCATTCTTTCAAAACCTTGCTCTGTAACTTTAAAGAACACTTCATGAACGCCATACTCCGTATCCACGAATTCGTTCTTTTTGTACACTTTAAATCTATCAAACTCCCTTTGATATACTTTTACTATATCACCATACTCAAAAGTTATTCCATTGAATTGTTCTGCAAATACTTTTGTATTTTCAGATGCTTTTACAGATACTGCTTTCTTCTCTTTTCCAGTTTTATCATATACAGTCATTTCCATATACTTCTCATCTGCAAATAAAGTATGCATTGGACCTTCAGAATTTGTTGTACTAAATTTCTTTTCTTCATGATTTAATGTAACAATCGATTTAATATTCGTTCCACCATACCATGTACCGAAGAACATAATACTATCTCCGTATACTACATTAGCGGAAACAGGTATCGAGTTTAAATTCTCATTTTCATCTATAAGTTCTACATGTACAGTTTGCTTTCCACTTTCGTGTTTAGACCATCGTATCTTTCCTGATACCTTTACATTCTCACCTAAATTTTGTACAAGCTCACTTGCTTTTTTCTCATCAAAATCTGTACCTATCATAAGATCTGGTACTGTATTCACCGCTTCACCATAAGGTACTTTATATGGCTTAACTTGCATTTCACGAATAGGATTATTGTCCCGCGATAACCATATTTTATTCTTTGGTTCAGGTAATTGTAATTTATTCACCTTTTCTATAGTATCCGCTTCTGCATGTAATCCCCATTTTGCAAAATAGGAAATTAAATTTTGTCCAGCCGCTTTTGAAGCCATGTAAATAAATAACTGTTTCTTCTCTCTATCTGTAATAACTCCACCTACATCTAATAGGGGATAATCCGCATCCGATAACACCCTATACATTTGATGAAGCTTCGGATAGAATTGATCTCCATAAATTAAATGTAATTGCCAGAACATTATAATCGGATCTGATTTATCAAAATTCTTTTTGTCCGCTGGTTGATTCAAATACTCAAACGCCTCATCATAACGCTTATCTACTTCCATTCGTGATTTATTTCCAAAGGCTATCTGAACAGCTAAACTGTAAATGTTAACAGTTGTCTCCCCCATACCTTTCCAATTCCAAGGCACTTGTTGATGAAGATGGCCAACTTCATGCCATGCTCCCCAACCATCATGTTTAAACGTCTCTATATCTAATACGTCTTGAATCTCTTCATCTGGATATCCCGTATAATAATCAAACGCATACTTATTACTTGCAAGCGGATATTTAGCTTCAATAAACTGCACATAATGTTCCCCAGCCTTTGCAACCCCCACTCCATCTTCTGATAATCCAGATAATGCATTCTCAATACGAATTGCTTTATCATGTGCCTTCATTAAATCTTTCGGATCCGTATCCTTCATGTATTTCTGTACTGATTCATAACTGGCAGTAATTAAACTTCTCTCACCTTTTAATTCTACTGCATAAGGGTTTTTATACTTTTTGAGCATTTCATCCCAATCTTTTTTCGTATGTTTTCCTAATATAAACAAAGGAAAATGACTACCACCGCTTGTAACAGTTGCGGTAACCTCACCTGTATCATTTAAATTATAAAAGTATAAAACACCTCCATTAGGAGATAAAATTACATTTTTACCAGGCTTCAAATCAAATTCTGTTGGAGTTTCCTTATCATAAGCACGTGTCCCTATGAAGGCTTTAATAGATTGATCCCCTTTTATTTCAATGTTAATTTCTTCATTTTCTTTTGCATAAATTCCAGTTGGTTCATTAACAGATAAATTCCATTTCTGTTTTAAGCGTTCTTTCTCTTCTTCTACATTACCTTTACCCGGTAACCGAAATACTCTCTGCTCAAACTTATTTCCTTTACTCTCTTCTAAATTCCCACCTTTATTCTCTTCCAAAGGTGCCGCATATCCTTTTGATGCTTCAAAAACTAATGGCGATAATAATGTAGATATGCATATTCCAGCTACTAATACCCTAATACTCTTTTTCTTCGACATAATCTGTGTCCCCCATTCCTTTTGTAGTGCAAACCATCCTAAATATATTTATTTACTGTAAAATCAAATTATCGTTATACAATCATTTAATATATACAACTTAATCTCGTGCCCCGATACCTCTTATCATCGTTCACTCTAAAATATATTCACTTTCTTATATAATAAAATTTTTAACTAAAGATACCCTTCACTTTTCTCTATTATTTTGTGATGAGTTCTCTTTTTCATGTCAAAATAATGATGGAAGGTAGTTTTATCAAGTATTGTTGTCTATACATGAAAAATGTGTATAAATATCCTTTTTTTAACAACTCATTTATAGTTATCCATCTATGGACGGTTTTTCCATATCGAATTGTACACGATTTCTTTCTCATTAGATAGACTTTTCAATTAGATTAATATTACAATTTTATGAATTTAATCCAAAAATCGTAATGTTAAGATTTTAATTCTTTAATATTATTTCAAAATAAAAAACCGTCTTAAAAGATGCTACTCTTTTGTGACAGGTTCTTATTAATTCAGTATACGTTTCATATAAATCTTTTTCCATTTACTCATTCACCTTCAATTTCACCAGTTAAATGAAATCCAATTGATTCATATAATTTTTGGGAAAGTTTATTCTCTGGATATATACTTAAATATATAGCTTTTCGATCATACTCTTTTTGCAAATAATCTATTAGCAAACGTAATAATGCTTTTGCATAACCTTTACCTTAGTATTTACTATCAATCATGAATTGATTTAACTATACAGCCTGCTCTTTTTCTTCAAACCAACCGTACATCGCTTATCCGATTGTCATGTCACCATCATAAAACCCTACTGAAGCAGCATCACCTTTATATTTTGTGTCAGCATCGACTAAACAATCTAAAACTGTACTTTCAATAAACTTATGCTGTTCTCCGGTTACCTTTAAATTAGCAATTTCATTTCGATTTTCATTCGTTATTTTACAAATATGAAGAGTCATAATTCCCTCTTTCTTTCTAATTTCTCATTTTCATTATAAAGTGAAACTTTAATCAGTGGGGGGTTTTGTTCATCCCCCACCTAACTTCTTTGCTTCCGCTAAATTTTGAGGTGGGGGTCTTACTGCACAGCAAATAGCGGGATAATTTATAGTGATGTAAAGAAGCCAAAACAGACTAATTCTAACCCTTTAAAAATTTTTTCGTACTTATAAAAGAGGATACTATAGCAATTTTTCATACCAAAAATTTAGGCCAAGAAAAAAGCACTGGCAAATGCCAATGCTTTTTTCACTATCTTTTAATTTGATTCGGTTTATGCGGTTCATTTGGAGTATATGGCTTATTTGGTTTATTTGGAGCCTCAGCCTTTTTCCAACTTACCGCTAACTCTGGACTTGTTTTTTCTTCACTACGCTCAAGTAATACTACTGCATTTTGAATAGTCGGTGTACCTTTATGCGCAATTCCTTGTAGTTTCGTTAAATTTCCTGATACTTTAAAGCTAAATCCACCAGCTGGTGTTTGTTTCGGAATTAAAATGCGGAACTTCTCTCCTACATTAAATTCTGTTTTTGTTTCGCCTTTTTCATTTGCAAATTTCACGCCCGCTGGTGCACCTGTTGCTTGCACTTTATACGTTCCGCTTTTTGCATTTGTTTCTACTGTATATAAACCTGTTTCAAAGAAATCATTTTTCAATACTGCTTCTTGTTCTTCTGTAGGAGTTACACTCATCGTAATTTCTTGTAACTCTTCACTAGCATTTGCTTTTGCAACGATGTCTTTCGTTACTTTCTCTACATTTTTATTGCGGAAATCTAAATCATTAACATCAATTTGTTTTAACGCATTCCACACTGCCAGCTGCGTTGCGTAATGCGCCTCTCTCCAATCAGATACCCCTAATTCTTGTGGGCTCTTTTGTGGATATCCATTCAACAGTACACGGTACACGTTAATATCTACTTTACCCATTTCTGGTAAGTCTTGACCGCTCGGAGATTTTAAGTCTACATTTAAGCAAAATGCAATTTTTCCATCTGCCGTTTTAATAAGTTCTGTTCGAATTGGTTTCTTCTTTGACCTACTATAACTCCAATCCATTTCATACTTTGTATGGTCCATAACTTCTGCGAATGCTTTTTGAAGTGGGAATAATACAAATAAGACACTTAAAAACATAGCTAAAAGTTTGAACGATTGCTTTATATTCATATTTACAGCCCCTTAATAACAAACTTAATACTAAGTAGTATTTAATTAGAAAATATTTTTATGCACAAAAAAAGAGTGCATAAAAGCACTCTTTTTTCTTTCTTACTTTAATCTTAGAAATCGAAGTTATCAGGATCTGGACCAACGCGATGATTTTCGTTTAACGCACCGATTGTTTCCATGTCTTCTTTTGTTAATTCAAAGTTAAATACATCCGCGTTTGCAATAATGCGGTGTTCTTTCGTTGATTTTGGAATTGTGATTACTCCGTTTTGAAGATCCCAACGTAAAATCACTTGTGCTGTTGTTTTACCGTGTTTCTCAGCAATTGCTTGTAATGTTTCGTTATCTAATAATTGACCTTGCATAAGTGGTGACCATGCTTCCATTTGAATACCTTGTTCTTTACAGAAAGCTTGTAATTCTTTTTGTGTTAAACGAGGGTGGTATTCTACTTGGTTAATCATTGGCTTAATTTCTGCATCTTTCATTACATCTTGTAAGTGGTGAATTTGGAAGTTACTTACGCCAATTGCACGTACGCGATCTTCTTTATAAAGTGTTTCTAGCGCTCTCCACGTATCTTTATATTTTCCTTCTACAGGCCAGTGAACAAGATATAGGTCTAAATAATCTAGTTCTAATTTCTTTAAGCTCTCTTCGTATGCAGCAATTGTTTCTTCGTATCCTTGATCTGCGTTCCATACTTTTGAAGTGATGAATAATTCTCCTCTTGAAATACCAGTCGCTTCAATACCTGCACGGATTCCTTCACCTACAGCTTTTTCATTTCCGTAAATTGCAGCTGTATCGATGCTACGGTATCCTGCTTTAATCGCTGATTTTACAGCTTCTACAAGTTCTGGTCCTTCTTCTACTTTAAATACACCTAAACCGAACCAAGGCATTTCTACACCATTATTTAATACTGTTTTACTTTGTAAGTTCTTCATTTTATTTTCTCTCCTTTTATTTTACTTGATCTCTTTTTTCTAATGTCATGCTCCATGCTGTTAAAATCACGGCACCTACTACCATAAGACCGCCTACCCAAGCAGTATGGATTAATCCTAACGAATTCGTTACAAGGCCACCTATATAAGAACCTAAAGCGATCCCTCCGTTAAATGCGGCAATATTAATTGCTGAAGCAACATCAACCGCACTTGGAACAAAGCGCTCTGCCAATATAACTACATATACTTGTAGCCCTGGAACATTCATAAATGCGAATAGTCCCATGAAAATAATTGTGATTAATCCAGCTACTTTAAATGGCGCTGTAAATGTTAAAACAAATAATATGATCGCTTGAATAAAGAACATGTAAAATAGCGCTCGAATCGGATTATGATTCGATAATTTCCCGCCAACCATATTCCCTATCGCAATGGCGATTCCGTACACTAATAAAATGATAGTAACGGTACTTGCTTCAAATCCTGTTACTTCTTGTAATAGGGGTGATAAATACGTAAATGTTACGAATGTACCACCGTATCCAAGTGCAGTAATAATGAAAACAAGTAATAGTCTTCCATTTTTAATTAATTTAAATTGATCACGAAACGATACAGGTACCCCATTTTTTAAATTAGATGGGACGAGTATACTGTTTGCGATGAAAGCAATAATTCCAATTACGACAATCGCCATAAATGACGCTCTCCAGCCAAACTCTTGACCGATAAATGTTCCAATTGGCACACCAGTAATAGTCGCAACTGTTAATCCAGTAAACATAATCGCAATTGCGCTAGCACGTTTATTCTCTGGTACGATTGCAGCTGCAATTGTAGATCCAATTGACATAAACACACCATGTGCAAACGCAGATACAATTCTTGCGATAATTAATACAGTGAAGCTTGTTGCTACCGCCGCAATGCCATTACCAATAATGAAAATAACCATAATCCACATTAATAATGTCTTTCGCGACATACTAGCCGTTAACGCTGTTAAAACAGGAGCTCCTACCGCTGCTCCTAACGCATATAAGGAAACCGTTAAACCGGCTGTTGTAACCGAAACATTTAAATCTTTTGAAATAGATGGTAGTAAACCGACACTAATAAACTCGGTCGTACCAATCCCAAACGCACTAATTGCTAGCGCTAATAAAGCAAACATACTTCTTCGATTCGTCTGAGCTTCCGAAGATGGTACTGTATATGAACTCAATTGAATTCCTCCTTATTACAAGAAATCCAATCATAATAGTATGATAAAAAGGCCCTTTTATCTTCTAAAAAATATATTTCATACTTACAAATGCTATTATGAATGGTTTCATTCCTTTTTTGAAGAACGCACTTTAAAGTACGATAGGCACTAAAAAGTAACATAGTCACTTTTTGGTACCGTACTACTCATTTGCCTCTTACATGTGCTATTATGAAACATATTTAACATAATAAAAAGTACGTACTTTAAAGTGCTATAGGTACTAAAAAGTAACATTTGTATTATTAAACTTACTTTACTCAAAAAGGGAGGGGTTCATATGAAGAAATACAATATTCCTGTAGAGGCGACTTTAGAAGTTATCGGCGGCAAATGGAAAGTTGTTATTCTTTGTCACTTAACGAAAGGTACAAAGAGAACGAGTGAATTAAAACGCTCAATGCCTGGTATTACACAAAAAATGTTAACGCAGCAATTACGTGAATTAGAAGACGACGGGGTCATTCAAAGAAAAGTATACAACCAAGTCCCACCGAAAGTAGAATATTCTCTTACCGACTACGGTTGGTCTTTAGAATCCATTCTTGACTCTCTTTGTTCTTGGGGCGAATGCCATCTTGAAAAAGAAGGTAACACATCGATGCTAATTGCAGAAGGTGAATAATAGGAAAAAGGAAAAAACGAACATGAATTTGTTCGTTTTTTCCTTTTTTTCTATATATATATGTACATTTCTAACTGAAACAAAATATTTTATACGCTTTCATACCTTGTCAGCACTACGTTATACACTCAATATCAAATAATTAGGAATCATTTTTATGTTAACATAGGTGTATATAGTATATAATATAGGATATATATTATATACACTTTCCGGTAACGGAGCTTTTCCATTATGCGGACAAGCCATATATCGGACAGTTCATAAATAATAAGTAAGACGTTATGGTTTTAGATTTATGTTTGCAGCTTACTTGCTGTCATAAATTTAAAGGCATTTTATTGTGTTTTGTGAAACTTTGCATAAAGTTTCGTAAACGTTTACTATCTTACTTATAAAAAATAAGAGTATTGCTATCGTAAAGGAGAATTGGAGATGCCAGAAACTATGACTCAAACAAAGCCAGAACAAGAAACTGTACAAATTTCTGCTAGCCAAGGACAACTTGATGTACTTGATCAGTTGTTAAAACCTGAGGTACAAGAATCATTAACAACACTAGTAGAACAGCTTCCAAAATTAACTGAGCTTGTTAACATTTTAACTAAGTCTTATGACTTCGCTCAAACTGTTGCTACTGATGAAGTATTAAAAAGCGACACTGTTGGTGCAATTACAGAGCTTGTAGAACCTGTAAAAGATACAGTGAAAAGCATGGCTGCAACTGCAATCGAAGCGAAAGATCGTGCTGACGAAAGCAACGAAGTTATCGGCCTATTCGGTCTGTTAAAATTACTAAAAGATCCACAAGCACAAAAAATGTTCCGCTTTGTGAACGCATATCTTCAAATTAGTGCAGAACGTAACAATAAATAATTTAACTTATAACAACAATTAGTAAAGACGGGGGATATCATACTATGTCAAAACAAATTGTCATCTTAGGCGCTGGTTATGGCGGTCTTCTTGCCGCTTTAAACGTACGTAAATATTACAGCAAATCAGAAGCACAAGTTACAGTGATTAACCAATACCCAACACACCAAATCATCACTGAATTACACCGCCTAGCAGCTGGTAACGTGTCTGAGCAAGCAATTGCAATGCCACTTACAAAGCTTTTCAAAGGTAAAGATATCGATCTTAAAATTGCAACAGTTGAGTCATTCTCAGTTGATAGCAAAGAAATCAAACTAGCTGGTGGCACTACTTTATCTTACGATGCACTTGTAGTTGCTTTAGGAAGTAAAACTGCTTACTTCGGTATTCCAGGACTAGAAGAAAACAGCATGGTATTAAAATCTGCTGCTGATGCAAACAAAATCTACAAACACGTTGAAGACCGTATTCGTGAATACGCGAAAACGAAAAACGAAGCTGATGCTACAATCGTAATCGGTGGTGGCGGATTAACTGGCGTTGAGCTAGTTGGTGAGCTTGCTGACATTATGCCTAAACTTGCAAAAAGCCACGGCGTAAATCCAAAAGAAGTTAAACTTCTTCTTGTTGAAGCAGGTCCAAAAATCCTTCCAGTATTACCAGACCACTTAATCGAACGTGCAACTACTAGCCTAGAAGCACGCGGCGTTACATTCTTAACTGGTCTTCCTGTAACAAACGTTGCTGGCAATGAAATCGACTTAAAAGACGGTCAAAAACTTGTTGCTAACACATTCGTTTGGACAGGTGGCGTACAAGGTAACCCATTAATCGGTGAATCAGGTCTTGAAGTTAACCGTGGACGTGCAACAGTTGATGCATACCTACAATCTACTTCTCACAAAGACGTATTCGTTGCTGGAGACAGCGCTGTTGTCTTCGCTCCAGACGGACGTCCATACCCACCAACTGCACAAATCGCTTGGCAAATGGGTGAGTTAATTGGATACAACTTATACGCAGCACTAGAAGGCAAAGCATTCGAAGAGTTCGCACCTGTAAACTCTGGAACACTTGCTAGTCTAGGACGTAAAGATGCGGTTGCTACAATTGGAGCAAGCAATACTCCACTTAAAGGCTTACCAGCATCATTAATGAAAGAAGCAAGTAACGTTCGTTACTTATCACACATTAAAGGTCTATTCAGCTTAGCTTACTAATCTGAATATAAGCCCGAATCATGCCCAGCATGGTTCGGGCTATTTTTATCCGTAATTTTCTCTAACTTATTTATTCGGCAGAAGAATAATATAACCCTTTTAATTATCTAAATTTACTGATTATTTTATGTCCAAATTGTGTATACGAAAAGATGGAAGTATTCTTCCTACTCCCATCCTTTCACACAAACTATTCGCCTAACTTCACAAGGCTGTAGTTCTTCTTCCCTTTACGAATAATAATAAATCTTCCATCAAATGAATTTTCTACAGTAACATCCGTACCCACATCTGTTACTTTCTCACCATTCATAGAAATCGCACCATTATTAATGTCTTCGCGTGCTTGGCGTCTAGATGGTTCAATTCCTAAATCGACTAGCCACTCTACGATGTTTTTCGTCTCTTTTGAAGACTGGAACGTTGGCATTTCTTTAAAGCCTTGTTCAATTTCATCAGCTGTTAACGATTTAATATCCCCGCTAAATAACGCTGCTGTAATCTTCTCAGCTTGTAATAATGCCTCTTCTCCATGAACGAATTTCGTCATTTCTTCCGCTAACACTTTTTGCGCTTCACGTTTATGAGGTTCCGCTTCTACCTTCGCTGCTAATTCATCAATACGCTCTTTCGTTAAGAACGTAAAGTATTTCAAGTATTTAATTACGTCACGGTCATCTGTATTTACCCAGAACTGGTAAAATTCAAACGGTGTCGTTTTTTCGGGATCAAGCCAAACCGCACCACCTGCTGATTTACCAAACTTCGTACCGTCCGATTTTAATAATAACGGAATCGTTAATCCGAATACTTTCGCCTCATGACCTTCTAACTTACGAATTAAATCTAAACCACTCGTAATATTTCCCCATTGGTCACTACCACCAATTTGAAGTTGAACATCCTCTTTCGTGTATAAATGATGGAAATCCATTGCTTGCAAAATTTGGTATGTGAATTCTGTGAAAGAAATACCTGTATCTAAACGGCTTGCTACAATATCCTTCGCTAACATGCTATTGATGCTAAAGTTTTTCCCGTAATCACGTAAAAACTCAATAATATTTATTTCATGTGTCCAATCATAGTTATTTACCATCTTCACTTCGCTATTTCCGCCAAAATCAAATAGCTTTTTCATTTGCGCTGTTAACGCATCTACATTATGCTGAACCACTTCTAACGTTTGAAGTTGACGCTCCGATTGTCGTCCACTCGGATCACCAATTGTTCCTGTTGCCCCGCCAATTAAAATAACAGGATGATGGCCAGCTAATTGGAATCTCTTCATCATCATAAACGGAATCAAATGTCCGATATGCATACTATCACCAGTCGGATCAACTCCGCAGTATAGTGAAATCTTTTTCTCTTCTACTAGCTTACGTAAGCCTTCTTCGTCAGTCTGCTGATTAACGGCGCCACGCCATTCTAATTCATCAATAATATTCATTTTTTGTCATCCCCTTTATTTTTTAAAAACAAAAAAGCCCCTATGTCTACGATAGACATAGGGACGATTATTCACCGTGTTACCACCCAGTTTGCATAAATAGCATAGCTACTCATACCACTCTTAGCAATAATATCGATTGCTAGTCCGCTTAGCATTACCTAAGATACTCCAGAGTGTAATTCGCAAGTTTGTTTGTGCTAGGTTCCAGCAACCCCTAGCTCTCTCGTTAACAGTGACAAACTGCTACTGGGCTCTTTCAACGTATGTTATTTGTTAAATTATTAGCATTATATTGAATTGAAAACAAATTGTCAACAATACCCAAATATTATTTTAAAATAATTCATATCTTCATACGTATTTCGTTATTCCTTATCTTCTCCAATAATCCTTACTTCTCGCTCTAACTTCACGCCAAATTTCTCTTCAACTGTCTTTTGTACGAAGTGAATTAAATCGATGTAATCTTGTGCTGTTCCGTTATCAACATTCACCATAAATCCAGCATGTTTTAAAGAAACTTCTACTCCACCAATTCGCTTACCTTGTAGTCCTGAGTCTTGAATCAACTTACCAGCAAAGTTATTTGGTGGACGCTTAAATACGCTACCACAAGAAGGGTATTCTAGAGGCTGTTTTGACTCACGCTTAAACGTTAAATCATCCATTTTTGCTTTAATTTCTTCACGTACACCTTCTTCAAGTTCAAATCTCGCTTCAAGAATAATGTAATGGTTGTTCGCAAATACACTCTTACGATATCCAAATTCAAATGCTTCTTTCGTCAAAGTACGTAGCTCTCCATCACCTGTCATTACGACAGCTTCTGTTAATACAAACGATACTTCACCGCCATATGCACCAGCATTCATATATAATGCTCCGCCAACTGAACCTGGAATACCACAAGCAAACTCAAGACCCGTTAAGTTATGGTCTAAAGCAATACGTGATACATCAATAATTGCTGCGCCACACTGTGCTACAATCGTCGTTCCTGTTACAGTAACACCTGTAATATGAATTAAACTTACTGTAATCCCGCGAATTCCACCATCTTTAATAATGACATTCGATCCATTTCCTAAAAACGTAACTGGAATATTATATTCGTTCGCATATTTGATAACTTCTTGAATTTCATCATAATTTGTAGGCGCAACGAAAACATCTGCTTTTCCGCCAACTTTAATATGCGTATGATTCTTTAACATTTCATCTTGTTTAACATGTCCTTCAGGCAATACCGTACTTAAATATTTATAAACCTCTTGCATATTCATTTTACGATTCCTCTATTTCTATATTCATTTTATCCCGTTATACGGGCCCATAATATCCCCACATACATGAAAGAACCTAAAGTGGTGGATACAGTGTACCCAAAATCAATTCGAGACACCTATAAACCTCTTAATTTATAAGAGGTGCCACTCATATTAAAATATATATTGCATAATAAAGCAACCCAAATGGACTACTAAACTTGACATGTCATCAGAAAGACAACAATTTGTAAAATATGTGACTTTTTCAAAACACTATCCCTCAGTATCTTACTATACCATACAAAAAGAAAGTGGTATTTTTTTGTACTTTTTACTTTATTTACATCAATGAAAAAAGAGCACATTCCACAGAATGTGCTCTTTCTATACTCATTAAATTATTTTTCGTTCTCTTCTTTTTCCTTATCAAACCATAATAGCTCATCGTCATCCACTTCACCATTATAATTGATTAAAATTTCTTCTCCCGCTTTTATATCCTTATACGCGAAGAAGTTAAAAGTATGATTCTCGAAGACAATTTCATACGTTGCATTCGGATTATATGCATGATTAAATAACATGCCGTATCCTAACAGGAATGCCGTATGATTTACCCCATACTCAAATGCGTAGTCAGCAAGTAACGTTTTTTCAATGTGTTCATGCTGTTCATTCGGATAAGAGATAACTGGTGCTGAGTGAATCAACTCACCCTTTTTAATATCACGAGTTGCAAATACACCTCTATTAAATTCTCCATCACTAAGTTCAGAAGTCTTAACTTCAATCATATTCGTCACCTATATAATTCTTTCTTTGAAGTATTTTATCCCGCTATTTGCGAGGTTCAACTAATAATCAGTAGGTATTAGTCTCACTTTATCTCCTTAAGCTTGGCAGAAAACGCGCAGAAAAGCAATTAAATTACTATCAAGTATTTATTTAAATGAAAAAAGAGCACACATGGTGTGCCCTTTTCAAGAAATATTACTTTTCTAGAATATCTTCTAGTAACTTCACTTGCTCGCTAACAGTATGTAACGTCTTCACCGATATATCATTTCGATGTTTTTCTTCTTCCACACTCGCTAGCACTTCTTCTGTAGCTGTAGAAGTTTGCTGAATTACGTTAGAAGCATGCGTAACATCCTTTACAATATTCGTCGTTTTAACTTGGAAACTTTCTTGATGAACAACAACCTCTCGCATTACTTTATTAATCGCATCAATAAACTTCCCTAAATCAGTTACGTTTGTTAAAACGCTTGCTAACATTTCGTTACACTCTTCTTGTACTCTTTCTGACTTCTCTACCTGCACTTCTACCTTACTTGCTTGATTACTAAACTCCTTCAAAATCCCTTGAATTCTTCCCGCAGAACGATTTGATTCTTCAGCAAGCTTTAACACTTCACTCGCTACAATAGCAAAACCTTTTCCATGCTCGCCTGCCCTGGCAGCTTCAATATTTGCATTTAAAGCTAGCAAACTCGTCTGACTTGAAATATTCGTTATTACATCTACAATTTCATTAATTTGTTTCGATTGCATCATTAAATCTCTAAATATAATTCCAGACTGTGAAACAACATCATTTAAACTTCTCATGTTAGCTTCAAAATTTCTTAAAGTATGTACGCTACCCTTTGAAATTTCTAAACTTTTATCCACACGAGCCGATGCAGTTCTTACTTGAGATATAATTTGTTCAATATTTCCCTCCATATCATTCAATACTTCTACCGAACGATACATCATTTCTGATTGTGATTGCGTACCAACTGCTACCTCTTCAAAGGCAAAATTAATTTCACTCATCGATTCCATCGACGTGTTCATATTTTGTCTTAAATGATTGAAATTACTATCTAGTTTCACAACTGTTTCTTCAATAAGTCTTTGCGTCTCTTCTAACTCCTGAGCTTTTCTCATTACTTCTTGCTTCTCATCACTTAAACGAAGGAGCAGATTAGAACCGATTTTCGTGACGCCCCACATAGCGATTGTTACAATCGCTAACAAACTTGCGAAATTAGCAGCTTCAGATGAGGCTGTATAAGCAAAAAATTGCTCCGGCCAATAGCTACAAAGGATAAATGTGATTACAACAGCTACCCCGCCAAGAATTAAAATGAGGCGCTCACTTAAGTAAATAAGTGAAACAGCTAATGTAAAATAGACCATTTGAAATACAGCCGGGCTTTCATTAAAAGCTTGTACCATAATGTAAGACATTGTAAGCAACATAAATGTCATGATATATTTATACGCTGATTCCATACTTTTTATAAAAGTAAAAAGCGTTCCAAATACAACGACAGAAATACCACAAATCCAAAACGCTATTGCTCTCTCTGTAAAAATATATCCATAATACCCAATCGCGATTATCCCAAGGAGGAAACTACAAATCGTTATAAACAGTAATAAATGATTTTTCTGTGATTCTTTCTCAAGGTTAGAAAAACAAGTCCTCTTTAACCACTCCATATGAAGCCCCACCTTCTACTTATACATATCAATTACTTCAGTTTAAATACCGCACTTACTGGGTTATGATCGCTATTTTCAAACTTTAAATCTTTCCCTTGTACATTTACAATCTCTACATTCGGTGAAACGATAAAGCCATCAATAATAGTGACGAAATTTTCACCCTCTACATATTTCTTTACATCATCTCTCACAGTCATAACAGACGGATCTACAGCCCACTTAAAGCCACCGTCCGTAAAGTCCTTCGGTAACTCTACTAACCACTCAGGACGCTCTTTCACAAACTTCGGATCACTTAATTGAGCGTTTGAAACTAATTGATTCCAATCTCCACCCATTATTACGTAATCACCATTTTCATAATGCTTGTTCATATATTCTTTTAAATACTCTACTTGCTGTTTTCTAATTTTCCCGCCTTCATCATAAGCAGACAAATGTAAATTTACGAGTCTAACATGTTTCCCATTATTAACAGGAATTTTATATTCCACAATTGCTCGATCTAAATCAAACAAACGCTTTGGCCAAGGCTCCATTCCAGGAAGCTGGAACCTCTTCGCTTCTTGAACAGTGTATTTAGAAAACGTACTTAATCCAGCCTCCGCATATCCCATTGGATTTGTTATTGGCACTGGAACCCATTTCGTATCATAGTTCTTGCCAAATGACGAAACATAATCAGGTAATCCTTTTTTCAAAAATTCATGTCCATTTACATCAAATGAACGAAGTGACTTTATATCAACTTCTTGTAATAGCGCAAAATCACTATTCTCATTTTGTAAAAACGAAAGCATATTCTTTAAATTAGTTTCCGTTTGCTCTTTACTACTTGAACCAGATCCCTTTCCACCATCCATAAAGAAATCTTGGTCCTTATCTAACCCAGCATATCCAATATTAAATGTTGTAACTTTAAATTCATTTCCAGTCGCTAATACGCGCTCCTTATTATTCTCCACATTCAAGCTTATAACATCAGCAGGCTGTTCTTTAGTAAGTGTCATATACGCTAGAAATCCTCCTACAATGCCTGCTAAAACTAAAACACATGTAAATACGATTTTTAAAAATTTCTTCAAATAAATGACTCCTTTTCACGCGAATTTATTTTTCTTTATTTTCAGTCAAATGAAATAAAACGACACACATAAGAAACATTTTACCATAATTAAAACTGTATATCACTATATTTAGTTGATAAGTAATCGATCCCATTTTAATTACTTAAAAAACCTTCAGACATCAAAAAAAAAGAAAATTTACACCCACCTCCTCACTGGAAATTAAACGATATATTTAGTACACTATATGTAATAATCATAGGCGATGGAGTTCGCCATAAACGCTGCTTAGCTAATGACTCCTACCAGTATACATACTGGTAGGAGTCTATTTTTTTGAGCAAGCTATTTAAAGAGGTGAGAAAATTGATTTATATTATCGTTGGCATTGCTGGCATATTAGGAGCTCTTTCTCGTTATTATTTAGGCCTTAATATCACCACATTTTGGCATCATTCATTTCCATTAGCAACATTACTCATTAACTTAATCGGTTGCTTCTTCTTAGCGTGGCTAACTACTTATATCGCTCGGCTAAACCTCTTACCTTCAGAGGTTATCACAGGCATCGGGACTGGATTCATCGGTTCCTTTACGACTTTTTCAACATTTAGTGTAGAAACTGTGCAATTGATCAATCATTCTGAGTGGAGCATAGCCTTCTTATATGTATCATGTAGCATACTTGGTGGCCTCATTATGTCTGGCCTTGGCTATACACTTGGAGATTTCTTAATTAAGAAATCTCTTACGGAAGGTGATTACTCATGATAGAAGCTTTATTAGTAGCAACAGGAGGATTTTTCGGTGCGATTACACGATTTGCAATTAGCAATTGGTTTAAGAAAAGAAATAAAACACAATTTCCAATTGCTACATTCCTTATTAATATAACAGGGGCATTTTTACTTGGATATATAATTGGCAACGGAGTCACTACAGGCTGGCAACTATTATTAGGTACTGGATTTATGGGCGCATTCACTACATTTTCGACGTTTAAATTAGAATCTGTTCAGCTTCTCAATCGAAAAAATATTAGCACTTTCCTTTTATACTTAAGCGCTACTTACATAATTGGTATCCTCTTCGCATTCCTTGGAATGAAGCTAGGCGGAATATAAAAAAAAGCGACTCTAACCAGTCGCTTTCTTTCATAAGAAGTATGTCCCGCCATATGGAATGGAAAATAAACCCGCTGGATGTACATCGTAATGTACAATTTGCATCGGAAGTTGTGAATACGGCATATACTGACTTTGCATCATTTGTGCAAAATATGCTTGTTGCTGCATTTGAATAGCCTGATTCACAGCATGAATTGTCCCTTGTGCCCCAGCCAGCGTAATAGCTGCTCCTACTTGTCTACCATTATAAAAATAATGATTCATCATGATTCATCTCACTTATTCTTTTTCTTCCATATGGTATGTTTCTATTTCATAGTGAGTGTTTTGTCCCTATCGGTAGCTCCTATCTATTGCCCTTTTTCAGCTTTGAAGTAATAAATCCAAATAGTAATACACCAATACCACTAAGGAACAATACATAACTTATCGGTACTAGGAAAAAGAAAGGTTCTTCAAGGAATCCATCCGCTCCTATTTTACTGTTTGAAGCATGTATAGTTAAAGAAAGAATCGCTAAAATCATTAAAGAAATAGCTACTACGTATTTATTTTTCATTTCACATTCTCCTCTACTCATGTAATTCTCCTTAGATCGTTAACATCATATTATCTAAAACAACATTAACAGTCAATAATTATTTATTGTTTAACAATAAATAATTATTGACTAAACTAATAACAAAAAGGTTTACGAAGCATCTTAAATCACTTCGCAAACCTTCTAAATTATAAATATTTACACTTCAAACCTCTTGCTTAATACAATATACATTGCGCAAAATAGCACGAATATCCCAGCATAAATTAACAAAATCTCTACACTAAACATATCCGACAACGGACCAAATATTATCATTCCTAAAGGAAGCGCGCATGAATTCGCAATTTGTACAAGGCTAAACATCCGTCCGTGCATCGATGGTTCTACTTTCTCCTGCAATAACACAGTAACTGGTGTATTGAAGCACGGCATTGTTATACCAATTAAAAAATTAAATACTAAATACATAGTAAATATCGGTGCTATTCCGAGTCCAATCATAAGCAGTCCATATAATGCACAAGCTAGCGCTGTTGTATGCATACGATTACGAAAACCACCCCACGCCGCAATCAATACGCCACCAGCTGCCGCACCCGCACTAAAGGTCATCTCACTAGCAGTAAGTCTCCACATTTCGGCCCCGAAAGAACGAGTTACCATTAAAGGTGTTAAAAAAGCAGCTGGACTTATTAAAATCATGACGATAATCAATAAAACGATTAGCCTTTTAATAAATACATTTTCTTTTAAATAAGAGAACCCTTCTTTAATTCCTTGTAGGTTAGATTTTTGCTTACTCTCTACATTCACATGTCCTTCCACCTGAATAACAAACATAATACTAATTCCAACCACAGCCGTAATAACATCAATAAAAAATGTCGTTTCAATGCCAGCAATAGAAAGAATCGCAGCGCTTGCTGCTGGAGAAAGAAACATAATTAAAGATGTAATACTGCTATTTATTCCATTTACTTTCATAAGATACTCTTTCGGAACGATTTGCGGAATTAATGCATTCACAGCTGGCGTTTGTACCCCTGTTCCAGCTGAACGAATGAGTAACACAATAAAAAGTAACCAAATACTTTTATATCCTGTTAAAAATAAACTTGCTAAAACTAACGTCGCAATCGCTATAACCCCATCCGATAACATAATCATCTTTTTACGGTCATAACGATCAATCCAAACACCTGCAAACAAAGATATCGCAATTTGTGGTAGAAAACCGCAAACAGTTGAAATGGTCAACATCACTCCTGATGATGTTGTAAGGGTGATATACCATATAATCGCGTATTGCACGAGAGAGGAACCGAACAACGAAATAGTTTGAGCGGTCAAAAATAATATAATTTTCGTTTTCCAATTGTTTTCACTCATATGTTTCCCACCCCCTTAACTAATCCTGTCTCTATATCAAAGATGCTATCTGCCCAATCAAGATAAAAACTTGCTTCGTGAGATACGAGTATAATGCTGCCCTTAAACTTAATTAGCGCCTTTTGCAAAGCTTCCTTCGCTTCTGCATCTAAATGATTTGTCGGCTCATCTAAAATTAAGAAGTTACAAGGTGATAGTAATAATCCGCACAGTTTCACCTTCGATTGTTCACCACCACTTAACGTACGAATTTCTTGCGAAACGTGCGTATCCTTCACACCACACGCAGCTAAATGATGGCGTATTTCCTTCATATTCAGTTTAGGAAACTGCTCTGAAATAATTTGAAGCGGCGTTAAAGAATCATCGCTCCAATTTAAATCTTGCTCATAATATCCAATCTTTATTTGCTCTGAAAAGTGAAACTCTCCAGAAATACTAGCAATATTTCCAACGATTGTTTTTAATAAAGTAGATTTCCCTACTCCATTGAAACCTGTAATAACAAATTTTTGCCCACCCATTACTGAAAAATTCAACTTGGGTAAAAGAGCAAAATCGTAACCAACTTCAAGGTTATTTACTTCAAGAACTGTCTGAACTGAAATGGGAAGTTCCCGAAAATGAATAGACGGTTTATGAGTAAAATTTGGTGGTGCAATTCTTTCCATACGTTGTAACTGTTTCCTACGTCCTTGCGCTATTTTTGAATTCACTCCAGCAATATTTCTACGAATATACTCTTCCGTTTTTTCAATTCTCTTTTGCTGTGCATGGTATTGGCGAATATAATCTTTTCGTAAATGCTCCTTTTGTCTTACAAAATCTGAATATTTTCCGTAATACTTCTTCACCGTTCCGAACTCTACATCACATATACAAGAAGTTACTTTTTCCAGAAAATCAAAATCATGTGACACGACAATAAATGCTCCTTCAAAATTCATTAAATAATTAGCAAGCCACTCCACATGCTCCTTATCGAGAAAATTCGTCGGTTCATCTAGTAATAAAATATTAGGCTCTTCTAATAAGAGCTTCGCTAAAATTACCTTTGCACGCTGCCCGCCGCTTAATTCACCAATAACACGATCCATCCCAATCGCATCAATACCTAAACCGGCTGCCACCTTATTTATTACGCTGTCTACTGAATAAAAATCACGAGCCTCAAGCTGCTCTTGCATTTCAGCTGCTTTTAGTAGTTGATTTTCATCTCCAGTCATCGCACTTTCTTCATATAACTTGTTCATTCTCTTTTCCATTTCATACAAATCATAAAAAGCTCTCTTTAAATATTGTGAAATGGTATAACCCTCATCAATTTCAGCGTATTGATCAAGATGCCCAATTTGAATGTTAGGTTGCCACTTTATGTCTCCCTTATCAGAAATAATTTCCCCCACCAATATTTTCATTAATGTGCTTTTTCCTGCACCATTCTGCCCAACAATTCCCATATGCTCCCCTTTATGCAAATCAAAAGAAGCATTCTCGTATAATACTTTATCTATAAAACTATGTGATAAACTTTCAACTTTAAGTAAACTCATTTTTATTCCTCTTTTCCTGAAATTAAAAAAAGCAGAGAGATAGCGTCATTCGACACTAGCCCTCTGCTTCGTGGTTTTTCCTATACTACTCCAATTTACGGTAAAGACTCATCGGAATAATATACACAAAGGGCCATAGACAAAGCATTGTCTATGGCCCCTTAATCTATTTTATACACCAGCTGAAAAACCATAACGAAATAAGCATAGATAAACTATACTTTTTTAGAAAAGTTATTCAGCCGATGAATATAGGGGATTTATACCCCTTGATTAAGCTCCGTACAACGCTTCACCGTATACATTTGTGCGGAGCAAAGTTTTCTAATGAGTTTTACAAATTTTATATAAAGCATATTCTGCACCTTCCTTAATACTTAAAAGGGATTTTAGCATACGGTTTTACGAAGCGTCAACATTACTTCCGAATCTTTCAACTACTTGCTTTCAAAATATTGCTTCTGAAACATACACATTCTTATCGCATTATGATAGTTACCATCAACGAAAAACTCATCGATAAGCTCACCTTCTACCATAAATCCAACTTTTTTATAAACATGTACTGCTTTTTCATTTTCCTTATCCACAACTAAATATATCTTATGCATATTTAATACAGCGAAAGCATAATCCATCGCTAAACGCGTCGCCTCTGCTGCATAACCATATCCTTGATAATTCGGATCAATAATAATTTGGAATTCTGTTCTACGGTGAATATAATCGATTTCTACTAACTCAACTAATCCAACCATTTCATTGTCTTTCTCAACGATAAATCGGCGTTCGCTTTGATCATGTATATGTTTATCGTATAAGTCTTGCAGCTCTACAAATGCCTCATATGGCTCTTCAAACCAATATGACATAATATGCGCATTATTATTCAGTTCGTGTACGAACTTTAAATCTTCTCGTTCCAATGGACGTAACTTCAATTCCTGATTCATTCCTATAACCTCCAAGTAAAAGAAACCTCTTCACTTAATTTCTCGATTTTTTTCGATTTCAAACGCCCTAATTTCATTGTAAACTTTCAAGCAACTTGAAGGTCAAGATGTAAAAACTAATGTAAAAATATTATGCCGAAATTTATAACTAATTAATAAAGAATGTAGGTATTTACAGTAATTTAACGAAAAAAGAACAGTCTTTTTGCTTTCCAAAAAGCTCAGTAAGATAAAATAAAATTATAAATATATCATCGTTAAAAATTAAGAAAAGGAGCTGAATCCATGAGAATACAATATAGAAAGTATGCGTTATCTGTAATCTCATTAGCCCTATTTACTCTTATTGGTTGTACTAATAATGAGCAAAAAAACGATAAAAACGAGACATATACTTTTGAGGCTTCCAAAAAACGTGGTGATATTATTGAGAAAAACGATGAAGTTTATAACATAGAGAAATTAGATACTTTCGTAAAAAACTATAATTCAAATAAAGACGATTCAGTTAGAATTACTAAATTTAATAACAAGAACGAGCCTATTATTATTGATTTAACTGTAAAAAAAGAAAAGGAATCTACCTCCGTCTATTATGATGTCGACTACACAAAAACAAATGAGAAACATAATGAAAACCAAGAGATACAATATTCGAATACTACATGTCAAAAGATAAAGAAAGATATTGAAGACAACAAAGTAACTTATAAATTAGAATGTCCTGACACTATTCATTTGATTACAGCCCCAAAATCATAGGGTGGAAAATTCCACATAAAAAAGTAGTGCAAACTTACGTCTGCACTACTACTCTTTTCTCAAATCTCTCATATTCGATATGTATAAAGCAATAACTAAAACAAGAATTGCTCCTGCGTATAATAACGTCTCCATCGGTTCCTCATGAGACACAATAATCAATCGAATTAAGGCCGTAATTCCAATATAAATAAAATAACGTAACGGGAAATGATAATTCGATTTAAAATACTTAATAATTAATGCAATGAACTCGAAGTATAAGAAATAAACGATGATACTTTCAACCAATTTATAAGACGTATACTCTTTTGCCGAAAAAATATACTGCACAAATGTAATTGTCTCATTCACTAAGAAAATTGATAACACAATGGATAATATAATTAAAGCTATATTTAATATCCATTGCAAAACACTAGCTATAACATGATCGATATTAAATGACTTCATATTCTCTTTAGACTCCCCTTCGTATAAGTACTTATTTATTATAGCAAAATTACGATTGTAAAGAAGTTAAATCATATATTCGTCCTTTGTTGTTTCCAGTGTAGGGAAGATTTAGTGTGTGGAGAATTCTGTTTACAACCATACCCGACGAAACATTGAGGAACTCTTTCAAATTACCATTCGTACATGTCTTACTAATGAGCAATGCATAATCTCGTATAGCATCCACATGTGCCACTTTTGAAAAATCTTTACAACTTGTACAACGCCAACCCTTCTTAACTTTAACCATTGGAATAACT
This sequence comes from Bacillus sp. FSL K6-1218, assembly GCF_038006445.1. Taxonomy (NCBI): domain Bacteria; kingdom Bacillati; phylum Bacillota; class Bacilli; order Caryophanales; family Bacillaceae; genus Bacillus; species Bacillus sp. FSL K6-1218. Next base: position 5,084,327 of record NZ_JBBOVE010000001.1, read on the forward strand.
AAGCATTTCTCACATTGTACTCCATTTAGCAACTCCTCTTTTTCTATTTTATATTGCTCAAGTATATTTTGTTGAAGTGGAGAATGCTCCGCTATTATTTGATGAATGAGCCTATCTACATTATCTATAACTTTTCTCTTATATTTACTTTCAAACCACTTTATTTTATGAGGTAAATTGGCACTATGAATAATTGTATGAAGAAGATTGTCATCTGAAGATTTTATAATGGTACGAGGCGAGCTAATAACAACGAGGGACTCAATTGGAAGACTAGAGGAAAATCCATGTGAGTTTAACCATTTCTTTAGTTGTATTTCTTGCCTTTTTATTTGTAAAACCGGATCTGGAAATCCCTCTGAATTTCCTTCTGTTATTCGGATAAGTTGATTAAACTTTGCATCAAACATTAATGTACCTGCTATATTTTTTATCTCAAGAAAAAGAAGAAACTTTGTGGAAAGGATAATAGTATCAATTTGAAAGTATTTATCATAATTACATAAGCGAACATCATGTAAAACACTATACTCTTTCTCAGAAATAAAACTAAGCGGATAATCAATCGCTTGCTCTCCTTTATACCCCGCCATGTGTTTTGCCAAGTTTTCTCCAATTAAATTTCGTTTCGGATGATGTACAGGTAACCTTCTAAGAAGTGCTTCTAACTGTCTTATATAAATCGGCATTTTTCTCTCTTTCACAATCACCTCAAACACCCCTTTACAAATATATCAACGATTTTTTCAATATATCTATCATAACTCACAATATATCAACGATTTTTTCAATATATCTATCATAGCTCACAATATATCAACGATTTTTCTAATATATCGATCGGTCGACAATATCCGACATTACCTCACTCCAATCACTCACAGCATATCCTAGAAAAACACCTTCAGCAAAAACTTAAAATCGCATTTCCTCAAAAAAAACCATAACCCGATCCTCCAGCAAAGTTATGGTTTTTATCCTACAACGCCACTCTATCTATAACTTTGCCGTGAATTCCACAAAATCCATTTGTACTTATACCAACTTTCACTTTTTTCACAATGAAACTATATACGTTAAAATCGTTTCATAACGTTATTACTTCCGCATAGCTACAATTTATATAATAACGGTACAGTACAAATAACGTGCTGAATCACTAAGTATGGGGGAATAACGATGAACGAAGCGTTACTATTAGTAGACATACAAAATGATTACTTTGAAGGTGGCAATATGGAATTACATCAACCTGAAAAAGCCGCACAAAAAGCGAAAGAAGTTTTGAAAGTATTTCGCGAAAAGCATAAAACAGTTATTCACGTACAACATATTGCGAACAATGAAGGAGCTACTTTCTTCTTACCCGAAACAGTAGGTGTTCAAATTCATAATAATGTACAACCGATTGCTAACGAAAGAGTCATTCAAAAACATCACCCTAACAGTTTTTTAAGAACAAATTTATTAGAAACATTAAAGACAGAAAAAATAGATCAACTAGTCATTTGCGGTATGATGACTCATGTATGTATTGATGCAACAGTACGCGCTGCCAGTGACTTCGGATTTCAATGTATTGTAATTGAAGATGCTTGTACGACAAAAGATTTAGAATTTCAAGGAAATCTAATCCCCGCAGTACACGCTCATCAATCGTTCATGAGTGCATTAGAGTTTGGTGATATTTATGCAACAGTCATGTCAGCAAACTGTTTTATAAACAAAAGCAAATAAAAAATTACAGTCCCATAAAAAAAAGAAAGGATAAATATCTTATTCTTTCTTTTTTTCCATTGTCTTAATGACCGTATTTATACGATAATCACCATAATGTAAAACATCTGCAAGAGTCTCTTCTAATTGCTGATGCGAAGATGTGTGAAGAGTCATGACATAGCACCCATCGCCGCTTATACGATACATTTCAGTAATTACATCCGTTTTTCCAAAAAAGTTTTGAATTTTATTATGATAGTGTGGTGCATGCAAAAATAGTGTAACAAAGGTCATAATAGATCCTTCCAGCTTAGCCCTGTCGATATTTATCGTATATTTTTGAATGACACCTGCTTCTTCTAATTTATTAATTCGTTTCCCAACAGCCTGACCAGTCAAATGTACTATCTCCCCAATTTCCTTCCAGTTCATTCTAGCGTTTTCTTGTAGTAATTGTATAATCTTAAAATCTGTTGAATCAAACATGGACATCCCCTTCCTATACGAAACGAATTCTATAAAATCTTCATTTCCCCTACAGTTTTTCTCAAAAGTTTTGCAATACAATCGATTGGCTCCATTAGGAATTACATTATTGTTAGCGACTTTCCTTCTTCATTATAATGTATTTTTTGGATTACTCGCAGGCACTACAACAGGCTAGCGATTTTTTATAAATATGAACATTTTTTAGGAATTAGTTTATCTTTTTTTAATGTTTTATTTAGAGGCAGTTTATAGTCGGGTATTAACATAAGAAACGTAGCAACTAAGTTCATATATGACGCACTGCTACTATAATCGCAAACCGTGCTACTTAAAATCATAAAATAAGGAGACGATAAAACATGAACAAAAAAACAAAAGCACTATCATCCGTACTGCTCGGATTCACATTAGCATTAACAGGGTGTGCTGGTACTAAAGCTGAAGAAAATCATAGTAAACAAAAACAAGAACAAGTTGCTAAAGAAACAAAAAAGGAAAATAAATTAACTAAAGGGCAAAAAATGGCTGATATTCTTAGCGAGACAAATTGGCAAGGTACACGAGTGTATGACAAAGATAAGAATGACTTAACAAAAGAGAATGCAAACTTCATTGGTCTTGCAAAATATGATGCGAAGTCAGGAAGATATGAATTTTTTGATGCTAAAACAGGTGCAAGTCGTGGTGATAAAGGAACTTTCTTTGTCACAAATGATGGGAAGAAGAGAATATTAATTTCAGAATCAATGAAGTATCAAGCTGTCGTTGACATGACAAAACTAAATAAAAATATATTTACTTATAAACGAATAGGGAAAGACGCTAATGGTAAAGATGTAGAAGTTTTCGTTGAACATATTCCATATAAAGAAAAAGAACTTTCTTTCACTGATCCGGACAAGCAGCTGAACACGACTACAGGCGATATTGTTAAAAACGTTGATGGAGATAAAATTTTGGGCGGCACCCTTTGGCACGGAACAAAGGTATTAGATGAAACTGGTAACGATGTAACACAGTTTAATTCGAATTTTATAAGTCTAGCAAAATTTGATGCCAAATCTAATAAATATGAGTTCTTCAATAGCGAAACAGGTCAAAGCCGCGGTGATTATGGCTACTTCGATGTTGTACACGAAAATAAAATAAGAGCCCATGTTTCAATTGGAAATAATAAATATGGTGCTGCTCTTGAACTTACTGAACTAAATAAGAATAAATTTACGTATAAAAGAACTGGTAAAGACCAAGCTGGTAAGGATATAACTATATTCGTTGAACATGAACCTTATAAAGGGGATATGAAACCACAATTTAGCTTTTAAAAATGTTTAATTAAAGATCCTGTACTGAGTTGCAAGATCTTTCTTAAGACAAAATTATTTATGATTCTCTTGAAAGAAATCGTCTCATATCCCCCCTCAACACTTCAGCTTAATTGTTGAATATAACAACTTTAAAAAGCCTTACTACACATAAATTGTAGTAAGGCTCTGACTATTTAAGATAAACATTAAACGACTTCATTATCTCTATACAAATAAAGTTTAGCAAATAATGTTACTATCTCCTCCAAAGAAAAGAAACCTTATTTCAACTTTCCTATTGATAAGTTAACACGATAGTTCCCGTATTTTAATAGTCGTCCTAGAAAGTTATCTAAGTCTTCGTTGGAAGCAAAATGTGTTTTTAATAAATAACACCCCTCACCACTTATACGGTGTACTTCAGAAATCCCTTCTTCTCCTTGAAAGAAATTCATAAACTCTTGGTGATTAGCTGTTGTTACGAACAAAGTAACAAATGCCGTCACTACTTGCCCTAATTTGATTCGGTTTATTGCAATTGTATACTGTTCAATAATCCCTAAATCCTCTAATCTTCGAATTCGATTTCCTACAGCTTGCCCCGTCATATGTATTTTTTGGCCAAGTTCTTTCCATTGTATTCTTGAGTTTTCTCCTAATAATTTCAGTATCTCAAAATCTGTTTGATCAATGATATAAACCAATCCTTTCACCGTGAAAGTAGAAAGCCCGAAAGTGTTTCGCCAACTTATTCTGCTTATCGATACAATTCACTATACTTAGTTTATCCTCTTACATCACATTATTTATCAGCTATATTTACTTATAACACAGAGGACACAACAAAAAAATACATCTAGATTTAAAGGAGGTTACAAATATGTTATTACAAGAAATTCTATCGTTCAATGAACATTTTGTAGAAAATAAGGAATACGCTCCTCGTGAAGCGACAAAAATGCCTAAAAAACGTATGGTTGTTGTTTCTTGCATGGATGCTCGCTTAATTGAGCTACTTCCAAAAGCTTTAGATATACACGATGGTGATGCAAAAGTTATCAGAAATGCAGGTGGTAAAATTGCTTCTGCTTTCGATAGTGTTATGCAAAGTGTTGTAGCGTCAGTATACGATTTAAATGCAGATGAAATCTTCCTTATTGGACACCATAGATGTGGCGCGAGCCAAACGAATCCAAAAGGAACACTTCAAAAAATATTAGATCGTGGAGTAGCTTCATCAGAAATTTTATCAGCGATTGAATATGCTGGTATTGACCTTGAAAAATGGTTATTCGGATTCGATGATGTTTGCGACTCAACGCAAGCTAATGTTGATTTAGTAAGAAATCATCCACTTATCCCAAAAGATGTTCCTGTACATGGTTTAGTTATTGACCCTCACACAGGTAAACTAGATGTAGTGGTTGATGGATATAAAGCGTTAAATAGTAAAACAAAATAATAATTATCACGTATATGAAGGGAAGTTATGAGATATGAAAAAACAAGTATTAGATATGAATAGACAAGAAGCTACGCAAAAAATTTTAGCGGCAAAAATTAAAAAAGGGTTAACTTGGGAAGAAATTGCAAAAATAAGTGAACACTCTGAGACTTGGGTTGTAACAGCGTTATTAGGACAAGCTACAATGACACGTCCAGAAGCAGAAAAAATTGGTAAACTATTAGAATTAGATGAAGAAGTAGTTCAAGCATTAACAGTAGTTCCACTTCGCGGCCAAGTAATGGAAATGCCTCCTACGGACCCGATTGCATATCGTTTATATGAAATGATGTTACAATATGCACCAACTATTAGAGAATTAATCTTAGAAAAAGCCGGCGAAGGTGTAATGAGTGCAATTAACTTCAACTTGGGTGTTGATACACAAGAAGATCCAAAAGGTGGCGATCCTCGTATCGTGATTACACTTAACGGTAAATTCTTACCATTCCGTGCATGGTAATTAATTAAAAATCTATCTATATAATTAAATTGATTTTATAGATTTACAAAATCCATCCTTTTTAATCTAACTGTGTAGAAAGGATGGATTTTTAATATGAGATTCTTTTTCGGCAAAGGAGAATAATATGAATAAAAAATGCTTTGATACGAGCTTTAATATTCTACAATGGTTTGTGTTTCTATTAGCAAATACAATTGCATTACCTATAATTATTGGTGGCATATTCCATTTACCAATAGAGGATGTCTCAACATTAATGCAGCGAACTTTTTTAGTTGTAGGAATAAGTTCATTTATACAAGTATGGTTTGGGCATCGCTATCCCATCGCGGATGGGCCAGCCGGTTCATGGGTAAGTATATTTGTCATATTGGGACAAATCGCTATGCATCAGGGACAAAGTGTAAAAGACGTGTTGCAACTTTTAGAAGGTGGATTAATTATTTCAGGTATATTACTCTTCATTCTTGGTATAACAGGGCTTGTTCATCGAATCTTACGTTTATTTACCCCTTTAGTTACAGGAACTTTTCTTTTAATCTTAGCATTTCAGCTTAGTGGTGTGTTACTAAAAGGAATGATAGGATTACAAGGATCTGCAACTCATCCTGACTATACAACAGCTACTATTGCTCTCTTTGTTTTTGCCCTTATTACTTTCTTATCAATTAAAGGGAAAGGATGGATGAAAAGTTACGCTGTATTACTTGGAATTTCATGCGGTTGGCTTTTGTATGCAGTATTAGGAAAATCATCTCATATGCCTTCGCACACAACGCTAGTTAAGTTACCAGAGATATTTGCTTGGGGCACACCTAGATTCGATATTGGAATGACTCTAACTGCAACTTTATTTACATTTCTTTTAGTTGCAAATACAATCGCTGCTATTTCGGCTGTAAAACAAGTGGCTCAATTATCTAAAGAAAATGAAAGGCAAACACTGAACCGTGGTGTATGGGTCGGAGGTATATCACATATTATCTCGTCGTTGTTCTCTACAATTGGAATTGTACCATTACCTGCATCAGCAGGATTTATCCAACTAACAGGACAAAGAAAAGTGAAGTCGTTCCTTATAGCAAGTCTTATATTAGCAGGGATTTCTTTTATTCCCTCAATTGTAAACTTTATATCCTTGCTACCAGGGCCTATTGCTAATGCTGCACTTTTAGCAACATTTGTCCAAGTAATAGGCATTTCATTTCAATCCATTTTACGTGAAGCAGTAAATCAACGCCGATTAACTATATTAGGAATTTCATTATTAATCAGTTTAGGAATATTGTTTCTTCCAGAAAATGCATTTAGCGGAATTCCTTCTTCCTTACAATATGTTTTAAGTAATGGCTTACTTGTGGGTACCATGCTTGTCATTCTATTAGAACAATTTTGGAAAGAGTAAAAAGCGTCCTACTTATAGGGCGCTTTTTTTTATAACTAGTGACTAATACTAGCAGTTGGATATAATGTTGTTCCTCCAATTGAAACTTTAATTTCATTTGTTAATGGAACGTTTTGTTCATTAATAATTGTTCTCCACCATTCCCATGCAAGACCTGTACATTCTCTTGCTACAATTTTTATATTTTTTGAATTTGGTGGAAGAGGGATAACTGTAGAGTAATGAGCCGTTTTGTCTTTTCCGCTACCATCCCATGTTTTATGTGTTAGTACTTCGTTACCCTTTTGGTCAAATGTGAATTCATCCCAAGATACATCAAATTGAGCAACGTATGCACCGTAATGATCAAGTGTCATTTTAGCACTTGAATATTCTGTAGTTGTCGTCTCAATATAATCTGTATTATTATGAACAGCAGCAGTTGCATTATCTTTTAAGAAAGTACTTGTATATGAAATTGGGTATGCTGGATTTTTAAGACTTAATTCAGCATTATCTTTAATGATATTTCGGATTTCATTGAAATCTTTAGTAACAACCTTGTTATGCTCTTTCGCATCTCCGCCTAATACTACAGCAGTAAAGGTACTTTCTTCAAAAATATCTTTATACTGTCCACTTGTTTCAACGCTGTTATTCTTAAGTAAGGCTTTAAAAGCAGCTTGTACATCTTTGCTCTTAGATGTTGTTTCTAATTTTACATAAATCGTTCTACCATAAGCTACATTTGAAACCATAACAGGTGGAGTCGAATTACTTACGCCTTTTCGAGTTAACTCGTCAAAAGTAACACTATTATCAAAAAGGTCGGATGGATTGTTAGGTAGTTCAGCACTTACCGTATAAAATATTTGCTTATACGCCGCTACCATCACTTTTTTCTCTCCATTTGCAACTGCATTAAAATCAATGTTTAGACTGTTATCAAGATATTTAGCGTTAACATTAAGAGCACTTGCTATTTGTGATTTACTATAAACCATAGATTCCGTATACTGCATTCTTGCAGGTAACGTATGTGTTGTAGAATACTTTTCATTCCAAGTAGATACTAAATCGTCTACTGCTCCAGCTACATTACCATATGTCGGATTTTGGACAGTGATTGTATTTTCTTTTCTCATGCCCGGTAAGTCTATACTAATATTCAAAGGCTTTCTCTTAGCCACTAATAAACTCGGTTGATTGTCTGCAAAAGCTTTATTAGCAAGTTGTACAGCTCCTGGATACGTGCGATTCACTACAGAATCAATAATTGAAATATCGACTGGTGACGTTGTAAGTGATTTTTTCTCGCGTTCCACTACTACAAATTTACCATTTGAATTGATACTTTCTTTCGGAACAAAACTTTCCACTTTATCACCATTTACAGCTAAAACCTCTTGATTATTATATTTAAGATTTGCTATACCAGTATCAATGCCACTAGCATTTTTAGTTACATCAGTTGCATTACTTGCTTGTGTTTCTGCGAAGGAAATAGATGAATAATTAATAGTGCATAGACTAACTAATAAACATGCAAGGAACTTTCTTCTTTTAGTGTTTTTCTTAATATTCAGAAAAATCACCCCGTTCTTTTTTTAGTAAAATATGATAATGATTGATAAATGATAGCTAACTAATAAACTTACATAAATACTTTTAAAAGTTCTTGAATTAACGGGATTACGCCACCTACAAATTTTAAAACTGCCATTGCGATTTCCATATTATTTCCTCCTTTTTCTTGCTACGAAAATGTGATTTATCTTTATGCCCTCATTATAGTGACCCCTTACACTTTTATCAATACACTCTGATATGCAATATTACATATAAAAAAACAAGCTGAATTCTTTTAAAAAGTTATACAGAGATATTTTTTCCGTTTGGTACATACTTGAAAAGGTGAAGCGTTCTTTTTCATTTTATGAGTAATCACATAAAAAAAGCTGCTGCCTATAAAATATAGACAGCAACTTCAACTAGAGTGTCTTGCATAATCTACGCAAGACATTTTATAACTAATAAACTGCGATTGGCCCATAAGGACCATTAATAATCTCTATTTTTGTTTCAAAAATATCTGTCAAAAGTGTTGGGTCCATAACCTCTTCTACTGTTCCGAAAGCAGCAATTTGTCCATCTTTCATAGCACAAATTTTATCCGAGTATTTAGCTGCAAAATTTATGTCATGCATAACAGTCAAAATTGTTCTTCCAAATTCATTAGCTGCACGTCTCAAATGCTCCATCATTTGAACAGAACGAGCAACATCAAGGTTGTTCAAAGGTTCGTCCAAAAGTACATATTCCGTCTCTTGGCACAATACCATCGCTACATATGCCCTTTGTCTTTGACCACCAGAAAGCTCATCTAAATATCTATTCTCTAAACTAGTTAAATCTAAGAAATCGATATATTTAGAAATGATAACCTCATCTTCTTTAGTCAATCTTCCCTTTGAATAAGGAAAGCGCCCAAATCCAACTAATTGTCTAACAGTAAGCCTAGTTACAAAATGATTTTCTTGTCGCAATATAGTCAAAATTTTTGCTAAGTCTTTTGATTTAGATTCAGAAACATCCATATTTGCTACCTGAATTTGACCTTCATCCATATCTAAAAGTCTGCCAATCATCAAAAGTGTCGTTGACTTTCCAGCACCATTTGGTCCAATTAAAGAAGTAAAGCCTGCTTTTGGTATTTCAATATCCAAAGGTCCTATCTTCACCTTATCAGTATAGAACTTTTTAACATTATCAATTTTTATCATAAAGCCCTCTTCCTTAAAACTATAGTTAAGAATATGATTCCACCAAATAATTCAATAATAACTGAAACTACACCTTGAGCATGGAATACATGATACATTAAAAAGTATGCACTCGTCATTATTAAAAATCCTATAGCAAAAGCCATCGGAAAAATGTATCTATGATCATAAGTTGACGCTGCCTGATAACTCAAAGTTGCTACTAAAAAGCCGTAGAAAGTAAGTGGTCCAATTAGAGCTGTTGAAATGGACATCAAAATAGCTACTAATACAAGCGTATAAATTACACTAGGTTGATATTTAACGCCAAAAGAAGTAGCAACATCTTTTCCTAGTGACAAAACATTCAAATTCTTAGAATGAGCCAAAATTAATACTGCTACAATTATGATCATAGGAATTACAATAGGAAAATATGCAGGGTCTGCATGATTAACAGAACCAAATAATCTTGCTTGTAAAATATCAAATTCTGAAGGCGCAAGTAGTTTTCTCATGAAAGTTGACACAGAATTTAGCCCGGTACCAATAATAATTCCAACTAAAAGCATAAGTTGTAAATTCCCGTATTTACCGGAAAGTAACCATCCATAAAGTATCAAACTCATGAAGACCATAACAACAACTTGGAATAAAAATGATCCAATTCCATTAAAATTTATTAATGCACTAGCACCAAAGAAGAATATTGTACTCGTTTGAATTGCTGAATAAAGTGATTCGAAACCTAAAAGCGAAGGAGTAATAATTTTATTATTCGTAATAGATTGGAAAGCAACTGTCGACAAGCTATGGCAAACTGCAGCGATAATCATTGCAACAATAGCTACTATCCTTCTCTTAACAACTGGAATAAAAGAAGGTGAATCTATCGGAACTGGATTGTTATAAACTAAAAGTCCATACGAAGAAAGGAGACCTAAAGCAATCAATGTAATCAGTAAAATCCAATAACGTCTTGCTTCCTTCTTAGACCGAAAAGCACTGGCCGATCTACTTTCATTATGAAGGCTAGAATCGATTTCGACATTTTCTTTATTTCTATAATCTAATGTGATCATCGCAGCCTCCTTGGTTTTCTTTGTCTCAATAAAATAGTAATAAACACGACTGCTCCCACTGTTGCAAGTATTAAAGAAACAGGTACTTCAAAAGGCTGTATAATTGTTCGAGAAATGATGTCACAGGCAGTTATTGACCCCATTCCGATCACACAAACCCAAGGTAAATTACTCCTAAGATCATCACCTCTAAACATTGAAACGATATTTGGCACAATTAATCCTAAGAAAGGCAAGTGTCCAATAACAGCTGCAACAATTCCAACTGCAACAGAGATAAGAGCAGTCCCAAAAAGAACAATTCTATTGTAATTAACTCCAAGGCTTGTTGCGACATCTTCTCCTAGTCCAGCTAAAGTCAATCTATTAGCATACATAAAAATAAGAAAAGTAATGATAACAATCAGCCATAAATATTCATATCTTCCCACCTGAACGTTAGCAAATGAACCTACGAACCAAGTTTCAATACTTTGCGTCTTTTGAAAAAGGAGTCCCAAAAAAGTAGACACTGCAGAAATTACTGCTCCAAGCATCAATCCAATAATCGGGACAATTAAAGACGAACGAAGCTTAACTCTTCTTAAAAATAGAAAGAAAATCATAGTTCCTATAAAAGAAAAAATGATTGCACCAGTCATTCTTTGAACTAAAGTTGGGGCAGGAAATAGTAAATATACAAAAAGCAGGCCTAAGCCTGACCATTCAATAGTCCCTGTTGTAGTAGGTTCAACAAAGCGATTCTGTGTAATGAGTTGCATTACGAGCCCTGCCATCGCCATTGCAGCTCCAGTAAGCATTAATGCAACTGTTCTCGGAACACGAGTTATGAAAAACATCTCCATTCCGTCCTCTTGTCCACGTATATCATAAACTCCAGTAAACAGTGATATAATCCCTAAAATTATAACAACTATAATCGCTATTATAAAAGGTTTTGTCCATAATTTATTGTGATTATAAAACTGGGGTTGAGAAATATTCTCAACCCTAGAAATTATATTTTTTGACACTGCTTCGTACTCCTTTACACTACTTAGCTAAAGTTTTTGCAATATTTCCAAACAACTCTATATAAGTTTGAATTGATTCATTTGTGTAAGTATCTTCTGGTGCATAAATAACCTGGTTTTTAGAAACAGCAGTTGTGTTTTGAAGAGCAGGTGATTTAGAAATAACATCCTTAGCTGGAGCTGAAGTAGCTGCATCAGATGTTGCAGCATCACGATCTAATACGAAAATCCAATCAGGATTTGTTTGTGCAATAGCTTCAACAGAAACGTCGTCACCTTTATGACCTGCAGTAGAATTAGAAACTTCTAATGCTGGAACCCAACCGAAAATTTCATACATTGGTCCCCAAACACGACCAGAATGTGGAGCAGCAAAACCAATATTCCCACCAGTAACGATAACACTCATAACTTTATCTTTTCCGTTATAAGCAGATTTTGCGTTTTCAATAGATTTATCAAAATCAGCTACTAATTTTTTTGCTTCTTTATCTTTATCAAAGATTTTTCCTAAAGTAACTGTAGAATCTTTAAGTCCTTTTACTAAGTTTTCGCCAGGCTTAGTAGCTTTCTCAGAAACATCAAAATTAAGATCAATAACAGCTGCATTTGGTACTAATTTTTTAATTTCTTCGTAATGACCAGCAAATCTTTGACCAACAATTACAAGTTCTGGATTTGCAGCTGCAATAATTTCAAGATTTGGTTCACGGTGATTTCCAATATTTTGAACTGAATTATCCTTTTTATATGCTGAATCTGCAGGCATGATATCCTTTGGAGCAGCTGCTAATTTAATTCCCCAATCAGATAAAGTTTCAAAAGTTCTGTTATCCAAAGCAACTACATTCTTTGGGTTTACAGGGACTTTAACAGTTCCATGAGCATCAGTGATTTCAACCGTTTTTGGCTTATCACTACCATTATCTTTATTATTAGCCTTCGAAGTTTCTTTACTTGAATCTGAGCAAGCCACTAACATTAAAGTAAAAATTGCTAGAATACTCACTAATTTTAAAAGCATAGATTTTTTCATATGTATACTCCTTATAATGTGATTTATTTCGAAAATGATGACATCCATAGATTGAATTAGAAAGTAACTTTTATTCAATTGAATCGCTATTGATAATCATTTTCATTTGAACATCCTGTTAATTAGTATAGTCATTAATTCTGTGAAAATCTTGTGAATGGTGTGAATTCATAAAATCAGGCATAAAAAGTAATATGTGAAGTCAGGCGTGTTGATTAACCATGATTTCCTCTACAAAACACACTCATTAATAGCTAATATTTTTATAATCCATTTTTTTACGTCTTTTAATATTTCTAAGAAACTATTTGATTATTAGATTCAATAGAAAAAAGAGTAAAACTGAATGAAACAGTTTTACTCTTTTTTCTATTACCTTATTTTATCATTCAGTCATTGAATAACCTCTACCATGTATCGTTTGAATATATCTGTCTTTCTTCTCGCACTTTAACTTTTTTCTTACATACCCAATATATAAATCTACTACATTTGGATTTACTACTACGTTATATCCCCAAACTTGATTCAAAAGCATTTCACGGCTCAATATTGTGTTTTTATTCTTGATTAAAAATACAAGTAAGTCGTACTCGCGCTTAGTAAGCGAGAGGTTTTCGCCACCCTTTTTCACAATATTGCTAGATGCATCAACAAAGAGATCTTTAAACTGAAAAAAATTCGTCTCATTTTGCTGGTTACAATCACTTCTCCTTAAAATAGCTTGAACCCTTGCTACTAATTCTTCTTTCGCAAATGGTTTTCTTATATAATCATCTGCTCCTGCTTGTAACCCTGCTACGCAATCCTTACTAGAAATATTGTCAGTCACAATAATGATCGGTGTCGTTTTAACAAGTCGTATTTGTCTGCAAATTTCCGGTCCCGATATACTTAATGAATCCCAATCTAATACGATAATATCCCAATCTTGTTCATATATTATATTTAAACCTTCGTTTTCATTGTGAAGTTTTAAAATGAAATAGCCTTCTTGCGTTAGACCGCTTACAATTTTCTTCGCTAAAGACCTTTCATTCTTAATTACTAACACCTGCCTCACCGATGGTTCACCTCTACTTCAATATAACTTATTTAGATAAAAAAATTATCCTGAAAAAACAATTTAAGATTTATAAATTTAAAATTCCTAAATAATCCATTAAAACAGCTTATTAGGAGAACTCTATATAATCTTACAATAGGTATGGATAAAAACACAAAACATATGAAGATTCGAATAAAGTGAAACTTTAATAAATACTCACCAATTGGGCGTTTACTAGTAGCTATAGTATCTACCTGTTTATCATCAATAACCATTTTTTATTCTCTGTTTCAGGGATACCGCCCCATCAACTTAAGTATTCTATACAACCACAAACAAAAAGAACCATAACCTCGCCAACCTGACAAAGTTATGGTTCATATCATACAAAATAAAAAAACCACCAAATATGTATTGGTGGAGACGGTGGGAGTCGAACCCACGTCCAAAAATATCGGCACTTAAGCTTCTACGAGTGTAGTCGATATATTAGCATTTCGCGAACTCTTCGGCCTATCGACAGGCTTCCAAGTTGCTAGTCTGATTGTTCTCTTCCTTCGCCCTCAGACGGCGAACTCCGGCGTAGTCCACTTAGTTTGAGTCCCTTACCCTACCACATGGACGATGGAGGGAGGAACCTTTAGTGCAATTAAGCAGCTAAAGAAAGATTGTTTTGTTTGCCAATTATAGGCTTTGACGTTTTAACGAGGCCGATCCCCTCGACTCGCAACCTAAGCTCGAACTATCCCTGTCGAATCCGTAACGTCCCCATGATAAAAATGGAGCATACGAAGAAAATATCGTGATAGCTACTAAGAGCTGTTTTTCAATGTGCAACAACCTTACATAAGTTATTATATCATACGCGCGCCGTTTTACAAATGTAAATATCTGTATTACATCTTTTGGCGATCACGGAACACGCGTGCAATTTCACGTTTCGCTTCTTTCTCTTTTAAATCGTGACGTTTATCATATTGTTTCTTACCTTTTGCTAAACCAAGTGCCATTTTTGCAAATCCATTTTTCAAATAGATTCTAAGTGGAACTAATGCGTAACCTGTTTCTTTTGCAGCACCCGCTAGCTTATCAATTTCTTTTTTATGAAGAAGTAATTTTCTCGTACGAAGTGGATCATGGTTGAAACGATTCCCTTGTTCGTATGTATTAATGTGCATATTATGAACCCATACTTCACCATTATGTATACGTGCAAACGCATCTTTCAAGTTCACGCGACCAGCGCGAATCGACTTAATTTCCGTTCCTTGAAGGACAAGCCCTGCTTCGTATGTTTCTTCGATGAAATAATCATGAAACGCTTTTTTATTTTGTGCAATAACCTTACCTGTACCTTTTGGCATATAACGTCCCTCCTCTATTTTTACTATTGTAACAAATGTTAATAAAAAGCGAAAGTGGCTCGTTCTCAAGCCACCAATAAAAAAAGAAAAGGCTCCGCTTTTCATCAAAGCGAAGCCATCCTTTTCTTACTTACGCTTTTTCTTTTTCTTCTTGAATCCTGGTACGTTTTCGAAGAATCCTTTTTTCTTCTTGCCATTACCATCTTTTTTCCCTGGCTGACTAGCAGACGTGGATGCTGTTGCTGATGCGGATCCTCTTCCTGTGCTTTTACCTTTGCCACCACGGTCAAACTTTCTACCTGTGCCACGTTCACCGCCGCGCTCATTACTGCGCTCGCTACGTCCACCGCGTTTCTTTCTGCCTGTTCTTGGCTGCTCGATAACGACTGGACGATCTTTGAACTTACGACGAGGTGTACCTTTCATGCCAACGATTTCAAAGTCGATTGCACGCTCATCTTTATTTACGTTAATAACACGAATTGTAATTTCGTCACCGATGCGGAATACGTTTCCTGTACGCTCTCCGATCATAGCGAAATGCTGCTCGTCATAACGGTAGTAATCATCCGTTAAGTAGCTAACGTGTACAAGACCTTCAATTGTATTTGGAAGCTCTACAAATAAACCGAAGTTTGTTACAGAGCTAATCATACCGTCATACTCTTCACCGATCTTATCAACCATATACTCTGCTTTTTTCATCTCATCTGTTTCACGCTCTGCTTCAACAGCACGGCGTTCCATATTAGAAGAGTGCTCTGCAATCTCAGGTAATTTTTCACGCCATTTTGCTTGCGTTTCATTGTCTACTTTACCATTAATAATGTATTCACGAATTAATCTATGAACGATTGTATCTGGGTAACGACGAATTGGTGATGTGAAATGTGTGTAGAACTCAGTTGATAAACCGAAATGCCCTAAACTATCCGCATCGTAACGAGCTTGCTTCATAGAACGAAGCATAACCGTTGAAATAACTACTTCTTCAGGCTGTCCTTGAACCATTTCAAGAATTTGTTGCAGCGCACGAGGGTGCACTTCATTCGCACGTCCTTTTACCGCATATCCGAAGTTCGTTACAAACTCGAAGAAACGCTCAAGCTTATCTTCTTTCGGATCTTCATGGACACGGTACATAAACGGTACGTTCATCCAGTGGAAGTGCTCTGCTACTGTTTCATTCGCAACAAGCATAAATTCTTCAATTAACTTCTCTGATACAGAACGATCGCGCATAACAACATCAGTCGGTTTTCCTTCTTCATCTACTAATACTTTCGCTTCTTTAAAGTCAAAGTCAATTGCACCACGGCGCATACGTTTTTCACGTAGAATTTGTGCCAATTGACCCATCTCTTTAAACATCGGTACTAATGGCTCATAACGCTTAATTAACTCTTCGTCCTCATCTTCTAAAATGCTTCTTACGTCAGCATACGTCATACGCTCTGTCGTTTTAATCACACTTTGGAAAATCTCGTGTTTAACAACATCACCTAAGTTGTTGATTTCCATTTCACAAGATAATGTCAGACGGTCTACTTTCGGATTTAATGAGCAAATACCGTTAGATAGACGATGTGGAATCATCGGAATTACACGGTCAACAAGATACACACTTGTCGCTCTTTCCGCTGCTTCTACATCAATTGGAGAACCTTCTTGAACGTAATGACTTACATCCGCAATGTGAACGCCAAGCTTGTAGTTACCGTTCTCAAGCTTCGTTACTGTAACAGCATCATCTAAGTCTTTCGCGTCTGCACCATCAATCGTTACGATCATTTGATCACGTAAATCACGACGATTCTTTAAATCTTCTTCTGAAATCGTTTCTGGTACACTGTTTGCATGCTCCATCACTTCTTCAGGGAATGCTAAAGGTAAATGATGTTTATGAATGACAGATAAAATATCTACTCCTGGATCATTTTTATGACCTAGAATTTGAATAACTTCACCTTCTGCACTTAAACGGTTTTCTGGGTAGCTCGTAATTTTCACAACTACCTTATGACCTTCTACAGCACCCATTGATGCACTTTTCAAGATAAAGATATCACTCGTCCAGCGCTTATTGTCAGGTATAACAAAGCCAAAGTTTTTCGATTCTGTATATGTACCAACAAGTTCTTTCGTTCCACGCTCTAAAATGCGTACAATTGAACCTTCTTGACGTGAACCGCTCGATTGAGAACTAAGGCGTGCTAATACTGTATCGCCATGAAGTGCACCGTTTAATTCTGTAGGCGGGATGAAAAGATCATCGTCTCCCGTTTTCTTCTCGTCTGGTACAACGAATGCAAAGCCACGTGCATGTCCAATTAACTTACCTCTTACTAAATTCATCTTTTCAGGAAGACCGTAACGGTTGCTACGTGTACGAATAACAAGCCCCTTCTCTTCCATCATTACAAGTGCCTTTACAAAATCTTTAAAGCCCTCAGAACCTTCAATTCCAAATGCCTCTTCTAACTCTTGTATCGTTAGCGGTTTATACGCTTCTTCTCTCATAAATAATAACAACTTATCAATATGTTCTTGTGTAATTTCTTCCAAGCAAAAATACCTCCTTTAAAACCTTATATTATTTAGTGTATCCGAAAGATAGGGGATGTATAAAGCGAAACTTCAATACTCCCCTTATGATTTTTACAGTTTTCACAAAAAATTCCTTATGAAAAAAAGAGGCAACTAGATCTTACCAATCTAGTTGCTCCAAGAAGTTATATACATCCTCATGTAGCTCGTCACGTTGTTTATCAAGTGTAATGACATGCGTAGAGTCTTCATACCATTTAATGTCTTTTAACGTAGATTCTACACCGTTATAAATAATGTTAGCACTATCTGTATTAATCATTTCGTCATGACGGGCTTGTACAACAAATGTTGGTGCATAAATCATATCCACATTGTTACGTACGTCAGCAATTAATTGTTGTAATGCTTTTAATGTATTCATCGGTGTCTTTTGGAATTCCAACATTTCTTGTTCGATTTGCTCTGGTGATTTTTGCTCACGCTTTTTATATTCGCGGGCATATGCCAATATACCTTGGTACATCGTTTCTTCGCTCTTAATATACATCGGTGCACACATTGGTACTACACCTAAAACCGGTACTGTATAACCTAATTTTAAAGAAAATACGCCGCCAAGTGACAATCCAACAACAGCAATTTTCTCAAAACCTTTATCTTTTAAAAGCTGATATGCCTCCGTTACATCTTGCCACCAATCTTCAGGCCCTGTATGAACAAGCTCTTCTGGTGGTACACCGTGCCCTTTATAAATTGGCGCATGACAA
Organism: Bacillus sp. FSL K6-1218; assembly: GCF_038006445.1. NCBI lineage: Bacteria > Bacillati > Bacillota > Bacilli > Caryophanales > Bacillaceae > Bacillus > Bacillus sp. FSL K6-1218. The sequence continues at coordinate 5,102,818 of NZ_JBBOVE010000001.1, forward strand.
GTATAGCCTTTCTTTTCTAAGAAACGCCCTAACATACGTACATCAGCTGAGTTCCCTGTGAATCCATGTAGTAATAAAACAGCGCGGTCTCCACCCTCAAATGTAAATGGTTTCGGAGATGCTAATTTCATCATGTACTTCTCCTCTTTCTCTTCTGTAATCTAGTCGTATTCTTTCTATATCTAGTGTACCATATTTATATTTCTATAATCTAATTAGAAACATCTTTCAAATAGCAAAACAAAAAAAGAAGAACCATTAGTACATCTTACTAACGCTTCTTCTTTCAATTCTATAAGTTTAAGTACGTAACAGCAATTGTTAATACAAAGAACAATACAGCTAAAACGATTGTAATACGGTTTAATACCGCTTCAATTCCACGTGCTTTTTGCTTACCAAATAATTGCTCTGCACCGCCTGAAATTGCACCTGAAAGGCCTGAGCTATTACTAGACTGCATAAGTACCATAACAATCATTAAAATCGATACAGTAATAAGTAAAACGGATAATAACGTATGCACTTGGCGTACCTCCTACAAAGATTCAGTTATTGTAACTGTAGCATAAATCCTATAGAAAAGCGAGAGCTATAGAGTCGCTCTCGCTTTTCTTCTATTACATAAACATCATTGCAAATAACGGTCCAAGTAAACATGTCAAAATTGCTGTTAATGTCATTGTTACCGATCCAATAACACCTTCATGTTCGTTATTTTTCATCGCTCTCATAACGCCCATAATATGAGAAGCACATCCAAATCCGATACCTTTACCAACTGAGTTTGTAACACGGCTCCATTTTAATAAGAGAGGTCCTGTAATCGTTCCAGTAATACCTGCGATAACAACGAAAGCTGCTGTTAAGGAAGGTACACCACCAACTTGTTCAGAAACGCTCATCGCAACTGGCATTGTCACCGATTTTGGTAAAGACGATAAGATTAAGCTTTTATCTGTTCCCATAAGTGAAGCAATGGCAAAATCACTAGCGATTGCAACTGTTGTACCTACTAATACCCCGCCGGCAATCGGTACAACATATTTTTGCAGAATATGACGTTGTTTATAAAGAGGAATTGCAAATGCTACAACACCGGGTCCAAGTAGCTTTGCAATCCAGCCACCACCACTTTCCATATAATGTTGATATGGTATATCAAGCACGATAAATAGGAAAGCCATTAATCCTGTTGCTACAAGCATTGGAATGGTGAATGGTGTTGGAAATAATTTATAGATTTTTTTAGATAATTGATATAATAGCACCGTAAAAAGAACCCAACCGATTCCGATTAATATTTGGCTCATCACGACTCTCTTTCCTTCCTATTCGCAAGATATTGTCCTGTATGTCCTGCGACAATAATAATTAAAAATGTACTCGCTACAACTGTAATGAAAAGAGAAATTCCTTTACTCATAAAAAAAGCACCGTAATTCATTAAGCCAAGCGTTGGCGGAATTAATAAAAACGGCATAATAGCAACGAGTGTTTCTGCTCCTAAATCGAACCATTTCACTGGAAGAACTTTTAGGCTAAGTAAAACAAGTAAGAGGAACATCCCAATCAAACTTCCTGGAATTGGAATATTTAGCATTTCTTGCACCCAAGTTCCAACCATGTAAAACACGTAAAGAGCAGCAATTTGGACAAGAATCTTTGTAAATTTCATGTTCATCATCCCTCATGTTTATACGATCTTCTGTTAATATCTTTATCATAGTATAAATTGTAAAAAGCTGCAATTTATCAACTTGACAGCAAAAACAGCCTATGTTATACGCTTACAACCTTGATATGACTGCATTTCCAAACAGAAATTACGTCAAAAACCTTGACCTAATATAAAAAGTTTTTATTTTCTGAATTTATAAGACTATTATTTCAATAAAATAATCTTTTTATCCTTAAGCTTACATATATATAAAGTGAAACTTTAATCCATGAGGATTCCCACATCCATACTGATTGTTAGCCCTCATCAAGCGGGTTTGTACGGGATAAACAAGATAGGTGGTGAACATATGCCCAAAAAAGTTCTCATTTTTTGTGATCCTGGGATTGATGATACGATGGCTCTGCTCTTAGCTTTCTTTATTGATGAAATAGAAATTATCGGTATTGTTGCTGATTACGGCAATGTCCCGAAAAAAATGGCCGTACAAAATGCTCATCTTTTTAATAACGAAACAAAGAATAGAAATATCAAGATATTCGGTGGTTCAGAACGTCCTCTTACTGGTGCCCCACCTGCATTTTTTACGGATGTACATGGGAAACAGGGGCTTGGGCCAATTATTCCAAAGGTGAATGTGACTAACGGAGAAATGGAGAATTTTTTTGAAGTTATTCCTCTTATTGAGCAGTATAAAGATGAATTAATCATTGTAAGTTTAGGAAGACTTACCTCCCTAGCAATTTTATTCATCGTATGTAAACAGTTAATGAAGCAAGTTAAATCTTACTACGTAATGGGCGGTGCCTTTTTACACCCTGGTAATGTTACCCCTATTTCCGAAGCAAACTTTTATGGCGATCCTACTGCTGCTAATATAGTCCTCCAATCTACAGCTAACATGTACATATACCCATTAAACGTCACCCAATATTCCGTCATTACACCCGAGATGGCGGAGTATATTGAAACAAAAGGAAAAGCCCCACTTGTCAAACCTTTATTCGATCATTATTACTACGGATATTATAAAGACGCCCTACCACATTTAAAGGGTAGCCCCTTCCATGACACAATGCCAATACTCGCTTTACTTGATAACTCTATGTTTACCTATCACAAATCACCTATCGTTGTCATGACAGAATCCTATGCGCAGGGGGCAAGCATTGGAGAATTTCGCTCTTTAGGAGAATCTAAGCCATTTATTGATTGGCCGAGTCATCAAATAGCAATTGATTTTGATTATAACCGCTTCTTCAAACATTTCATGTCACTTATGACTGGTGAACAATTTTAGCATAAAAAAACAGACCGAGATTTCTCACGGTCTGTCGTTATTTTCTACAATTATCGTTTGATGTTATAGAAAGATTTGATACCATCGTAAACAGCGATTTCGCCTAGTTCGTCTTCGATGCGTAATAATTGGTTGTACTTAGCAATACGGTCAGTACGGCTCATAGAACCAGTTTTGATTTGGCCAGCGTTAGTTGCAACTGCGATGTCAGCGATTGTAGCATCTTCAGTTTCACCAGAACGGTGAGATACAACTGCTGTGTAACCAGCACGTTTAGCCATTTCGATAGCTTCGAAAGTCTCAGTTAAAGTACCGATTTGGTTAACTTTAATTAAGATTGAGTTAGAGATACCTTTTTCGATACCTTCAGCAAGTTTTTGAGTGTTAGTTACGAATAAATCGTCACCAACTAATTGTACTTTATCACCGATACGCTCAGTTAATAATTTGTGACCATCCCAGTCGTTTTCGTCTAAACCATCTTCGATAGAGATGATTGGGAAGTCTTTGCAAAGCTCTTCGTAGAAATCAACCATTTCTGCAGAAGTTAAGCCAGTACGGCCTTCGCCTGCAAGGTCATATTTACCAGTTTCTTTGTTGTAGAACTCAGAAGAAGCAACGTCCATTCCTAAGAATACGTTCTCGCCAGCTTTGTAACCAGCTTTTTCGATAGCTTCGATGATTACTTCTAAAGCTTCACGGTTAGAACCAAGGTTTGGAGCGAATCCACCTTCGTCACCTACTGCAGTGTTAAGACCTTTGTCATGTAATACAGCTTTAAGTGCATGGAATACTTCAGCACCCATACGGATTGATTCTTTGAATGTTGGAGCACCAACTGGTAAGATCATGAACTCTTGGAAGTCAACGTTGTTATCAGCGTGAGAACCACCGTTGATGATGTTCATCATTGGAGTTGGTAATTGTTTTGCATTGAATCCACCAAGGTAACGGTATAATGGAAGACCTACGAAGTCAGCTGCTGCGTGAGCTACTGCCATAGATACACCAAGGATAGCGTTAGCGCCTAGTTTACCTTTGTTTGGAGTGCCATCTAATTCGATCATAGCACGGTCAATACCAGCTTGGTCAGTTACATCGAAACCAGCGATTTCTGGAGCGATAATTTCATTAACGTTGTTTACTGCGTTAACAACACCTTTACCAAGGTAACGAGATTTGTCACCGTCACGTAATTCTACTGCTTCGTGCTCACCAGTAGATGCACCACTTGGTACGATAGCGCGTCCGAAAGCACCGCTTTCTGTGTAAACTTCTACTTCTACAGTTGGGTTACCACGAGAGTCAAGGACTTCGCGAGCATAAACATCAATAATTGTTGACATAATAAATTCTCTCCTTTTTATATAAGCAAATTATTTAATAATTGTTTTACCTGTCATTTCTTTCGGTTGTTCCACATTTAAAAGTGTAAGCATTGTTGGAGCGATATCTCCTAAAATACCACCTTCACGAAGCTCTACATCATTTTTTGTAACGATGAAAGGAACCGGGTTAGTTGTATGAGCTGTCATCGGCTCGCCATCAGCAGTTAACTCCTGATCGGCATTACCATGGTCAGCAGTAATAAGTGCTACACCATCTTTTGCAAGAATCGCTTCTACAACTTTTCCTAAACATTCGTCAGTTGCTTCTACTGCTTTAATCGTTGGTTCCATCATCCCAGAATGGCCAACCATATCACAGTTTGCAAAGTTAAGAATGATAACATCATGTTTATCATTTTCGATTTCATTTACTAAAGCGTCCGTTACTTCGTAAATGCTCATTTCAGGTTTCAAGTCATACGTTGCAACCTTCGGTGAGTTAATTAAGATACGCTCTTCTCCTGGGAATTCAGCCTCACGACCACCGCTAAAGAAGAATGTAACGTGCGGATACTTTTCAGTTTCCGCGATGCGAAGTTGCTTTAATCCCGCTTGCGCAACAACTTCACCTAAAGTGTTATCAAGGTTCATTGGCTTGAATGCCACGTAACCATTTACAGTTTCACTGAAGTGTGTCATACATACGAATTCTGGAATGTGAGGTACTTTTTCACCACGATCGAACTCACGGAAGTCTTCGTTTGTAAATACACGAGCAATTTGAATTGCACGGTCTGGACGGAAGTTATAGAAGATAACTGCATCATCATCATTGATTGTTGCAACTGGCGTGTTATCTTCGTTAACAATTACAGACGGCAATACGAATTCATCATAGATACCGTTCGCATAAGAGTCTTCTACACACTCTTCTGCTGATTTATAAGTAGGGCCTTCACCATTCACCATAGCACTGTAACATTTTTCTACGCGATCCCAACGCTTGTCACGGTCCATGGAGTAATAACGACCAGAGATAGTCGCGAATTGTCCTACTCCTGTTTCTTTAATTACTTCATTTGTTGCATCGATATAACCTTTTGCTGTTTGTGGTCCAACATCGCGGCCGTCTAAGAACGCATGGATATAAACTTTCTCCACACCTTCTTTTGCTGCTAAGCGAAGAAGAGCAAACATATGGTTCATGTGACTATGCACACCACCATCAGAAAGTAAACCGAATAAATGAAGAGCAGTACCTTTTTCTTTTACGCTTTTAATTGCATTTTGGAATGTTTCGTTCTGATCGAACTCACCTTCACGAATTGCAACGTTTACGCGTGTTAAGCTTTGATATACTATGCGGCCAGCACCAATATTTAAGTGACCAACCTCAGAGTTACCCATTTGACCTTCTGGAAGACCTACTTCCTCACCACAAGCTGTAAGCGTTGTATGAGGGAATTTGTTCCAGTAACCATCAAAATTAGGTTTCTTAGCTTGCGCTACAGCATTCCCGTGAGTTTCTTCACGAAGTCCGAAACCGTCAAGGATGATTAAAGCTGTTGGCTTTCTCATTTTACCGCCCCCAGAAGACCTAAGAACGAAGCAGGCTCTAAGCTAGCACCGCCAACTAAAGCGCCGTCGATGTCAGATTGTGCCATATACTCTTTAATGTTTTCTGGTTTTACGCTACCGCCGTATTGAATACGAACAGCTTCTGCAGCTTCTGGAGAAACAGCTTCTGCAACAACTTTACGGATGTGCGCACATACTTCATTTGCATCTGCAGAAGAAGAAGATTTACCTGTACCGATAGCCCAGATAGGCTCATAAGCGATAACAGTTGCTTTAACTTGCTCTTCTGTTAAACCTGCAAGTGCTTTTGTCACTTGACCTGCTACTAGATCAAATGTTTTTCCGCTTTCGCGCTCTTCTAAAGTCTCACCACAACATACGATTGGTGTTAAACCATGTTCAAATGCTGCTAGAGTCTTTTTGTTTACTGATTCATCTGTTTCAGCAAACATTTCACGACGCTCAGAGTGGCCAAGTACTACGTAGCCTACTTTTAAGTCGCTAAGTGCTACTGGGCTAATTTCACCAGTGAATGCACCATTTTTTTCGAAGTGCATGTTTTGTGCACCTACTTGTAAATCAGTTCCTTCAGTTGCTGCTACAAGGCGCTCTAAGAATAGAGCTGGAGAGCAAACTACTGCATCAACAGCTGAAGCTGCTGGGATTTGACCTTTAACTTCCTCTACGAAGCTAACTGCTTCAGATAGAGTTTTATTCATTTTCCAGTTACCTGCGATAATTGGTTTACGCATGCTTTGCACCGTCCTTTTTCTTTGGCTGCTACTTATTTGTCGTTAAGACAAACTACACCTGGAAGCTCTTTACCTTCCATGAATTCTAATGACGCACCGCCGCCAGTAGAAATGTGGCTCATTTTATCAGCCATACCGAATTTTTCAACAGCTGCTGCAGAGTCACCACCGCCGATAACAGAGTATGTATCTTCTGCATCTGCTAATGCTTGTCCTACTGCTTTTGTACCTTCTGCGAATGGAGTCATTTCGAATACACCCATTGGTCCATTCCATACAACAAGCTTAGAGTTTTTAATTACATCTGCATAAATTTCACGTGTTTTAGGACCGATGTCTACGCCTTCCCAGTTAGAAGGGATAGAGTCGATACCAACGATTTGAGTTGTTGCAGTTTCAGAGAATTCCTCAGTGATTACAACATCAACTGGCATGTAGAAGTTTACGCCTTTTTCTTTTGCAAGTTGCATAAATTCTTTAGCTAGTTCAATCTTGTCGTCTTCACATAGAGATAGACCAATTTCATGACCTAAAGCTTTAACGAACGTGTAAGCAAGTCCGCCACCGATGATTAAGTTATCTACTTTGTCTAATAGATGACGAATTACACCGATTTTATCTTTTACTTTCGCACCACCAATAATAGCTGTAAATGGACGTTCTGGGTTAGAAAGTGCTTTACCTAATACATCTAACTCTTTTTCCATTAATAGACCAGATACTGCTGGTAGGTAGTCTGCGATACCTGCTGTAGAAGCGTGAGCACGGTGAGCTGCACCGAATGCATCGTTTACGAAGATGTCAGCAAGTGCTGCAAATTCTTTCGCAAGTTCTGCATCGTTCTTTTCTTCGCCCGCATAGAAACGTACGTTTTCAAGAACTAATACGTCGCCTTCGTTCATTGCTGCAACCATTTCTTGTGCAACTGGTCCGAATGCTTCGTCTGCTTTTTTAACATCTTTACCAAGAAGCTCGCCTAAACGTGCTGCTACTGGAGTAAGACGTAATTCTTCTACCGCTTGACCTTTTGGACGGCCTAAGTGGCTTGCTAAAATAACTTTCGCACCTTGCTCTACTAAATATTGAATTGTAGGAAGAGCTGCACGGATACGAGTTTCATCTGTAATTTTGCCTTCTTTCATAGGTACGTTGAAATCAACGCGGCAAAATACACGCTTACCTTTTAAATCTACGTCACGAATTGATTTTTTGTTCATTGGATTTCCCTCCGACTACTAGTTAGGATTGACAAAACCCATTCAAAAGCTTAACACATTTGCTTTTAAAACGAAAGAAGAGAGAGAGGGAACAAACCCTCTCCCTCGTTTTGTCATTGATTGCTTATATAATTAAGAATTAAAGACCTTTAGAAGTCATGTAAGCTGCTAAGTCTACTACGCGGTTAGAGTAACCAGTTTCGTTATCGTACCAAGAAAGTACTTTAACCATGTTACCTTCCATTACCATTGTAGATAATGCATCGATTGTAGAAGAAGCTGTACATCCGTTATAGTCGATAGATACTAATGGCTCTTCGCTGTATCCAAGGATACCTTTTAATTCGCCTTCAGCTGCTGCTTTGAATGCTGCGTTTACATCTTCAACTGTTACTTCTTTGTCAAGTTCAACAACTAAGTCAACAAGAGAAACGTTAGCAGTTGGAACACGTACAGCGCCACCGTTTAATTTACCTTTAAGTTCTGGTAATACTAATGCTACAGCTTTAGCTGCACCAGTAGATGTTGGGATCATGTTTTCAGCTGCTGCACGAGCACGACGTAAATCTTTGTGTGGTAAGTCTAAGATTTGTTGGTCGTTAGTGTAAGAGTGAATTGTTGTCATCATTCCGCGTTTTACGCCGAATTTTTCGTTTAATACTTTAGCGAATGGAGCTAGACAGTTTGTAGTACAAGAAGCGTTAGATACTACGTTGTGGTTAGCTGCATCGTATTGTTCGTGGTTAACACCCATAACTACAGTGATATCTTCGTCAGAAGCTGGAGCTGAGATGATAACTTTCTTAACTGATCCACCTAAGTGTTTTTCAGCGTCTGATTTTTTAGTGAAACGGCCAGTAGATTCTACTACTACTTCTACTCCGTAGTCGCTCCATGGTAATTGAGCTGGGTCACGCTCAGCGATAACTTTAATTTCTTTACCGTTAACAACGATGCTGTTTTCGTTAGCAGATACTTCTGCATTTAAAGTTCCGTGAACTGTGTCATATTTTAAAAGGTGAGCTAATGTTTTAGCATCTGTTAAGTCGTTGATTGCTACTACTTCTACCTCAGAGTTGTTAAGAGCTGCGCGGAATACGTTACGTCCGATACGTCCAAATCCATTAATACCAATTTTAGTCATTTGAATTTCCTCCTTGGGGGATTATATTAAAGGGTAAAACCCTTTGTTAACTGTTTTGCTGCACCTTCATCTGTAATTAGAATTGAAGTGTGCCCTTGTTTAATTACAGCCTGTATTGCTTTTGCCTTTGAAGAACCTCCAGCGACTGCAACAACGTGAGATACATTTTGTAAATCCTCAAGTTGCATACCAACTGTTCTTACTTTATGAACAACATTTCCTTCTTCATTAAAGTAGTAACCGAAAGCTTCGCCAACTGCTTCGCTTGCCTGAATCTTTAACCAATCTGCTTCTGAAGTACTTCTGCGACGTGCCATTGTTAACGCATCACCTATTCCATGAATGACGATATTGGAAGATCGAATCAACTCAAGAACTTCTTTCACGGAAGGCTCTGTCACAATAGACGCATATGCTTCGCTACTAACATGGTCTGGAACATACAATAAGCGATAATTACTCATCGTATTTTGCGCCATCTTGGCACAAATGGTATTGGCTTCTAATTCAACACCTTCTCCAATTCCACCACGTGCTGGGACAAATAGCATATGTAAATCTTTGCAATCAAGTTGCATCATGTCCGCAGCAGCAGCTAGCGTAGTTCCTCCAGCCACAGCAACGATATTATTCGCTGTCAGACGGTCTTTTATACAAGTCACACAAGCACGGCCCATCTCCAGTTTGACCCAAGGTGATTCATCACTATCACCAGGGACAACGAAAACTTCATCCAAGTCTAATGTTTCCTTAAGTTGTTTTTCTAAAACCTTTAACCCGGAAATTTCTTTCATAAAGTCTTCCAAAGCAAGAACTAAAGCTGTTCCTTCTTCTGTCAAAGTCATTCCAGAAGAAGCGACGTGAACTAAGTTTTGTTCTTTCAAAACTTGAACTTCACTTCGCAATACTCGTTCTGTCATACCGAGGCTTGCTGATAAGTTTCTTCTTCCAATCGGCTGCATGAGCCTAATGTATTGAAGAATTTGCATTCTCGTTTGCATAACAGGTAGCAGATCAGGTAATAATTTTTTTGTGTTCTGAATCCATGAGCGCATATCTTTTCTCCTCACTACATTGGTTCATTTTCCCTCGGTGGTCACTTTACGTCCCGTAGTGACATTTTGCGTCCCACGTGGGTTAAAAAAATAATCCCTGCTACGTGTATTATTGTAACAGGAGATAGAAACTTATTCAACTCTTAACTGCATTCTTTATATAGTTTATTATGACACCTTTGTGAATGTTACCATATTCTACTTGTTTTCCGTCTATTTCTACAACCGGAATCATTAAGTGATATTTTTCTAAAAGGTCATGATCTTCATATATATCTATTTCCTCAATTTGAAAAGAATATTCACATTGTACTTCCTGCAAAACTTGTTTCGCCTGCACGCAAAGACCACAATCCTTTTTTGTATACAGCACAACTTTCATCTTCTTCACCTATCCGATTGTTTTTCGCAATGACGAAGCTGGGATATGCATTTGTTCTCTATACTTCGCCACCGTTCTTCGAGAAATAACAATTTCATGCTCTTCTTCTAATAATTTTGAAATCTTTTGATCTGAGAGTGGCTTTTTCTTATTCTCTGCTTCCACAAGCGTTTGAATAAACTGTTTCACTCGCTTCGTTGAAACTGCCTCATCCTCTGTCGTCGAAACTGCATTACTAAAGAACGATTTCATCTCAAATAAACCGTGTGGCGTTTGCACATACTTATTTCTTGTTGCACGACTAATCGTAGACTCATGCACACTTAGCTCTTCCGCCACCTCTTTTAAAGCGAGCGGCTTTAAATACGCTGGACCTTCCCAAAAGAAATCACGTTGTTTTTCCATAATAATCGTCATCACTTGCAGAAGTGTTTGTTTTCTCTGTTTCAAACTGCGCATAATCCATTGCACATGCTGATACTTTTCTGAAACGTAAGACGCTACTTCACTTTCACTATTATTAAGAAGCGCACTGTACTCAGAGTGAATTTCAATTCTCGGCATATTTCTCTCATTCATCTGTAAAACGAGGCGATCGCCTTCTTTTTTCACTGCCATGTCAGGCACAATATACAGTGGTTTATCCGAAGAATACGCAAGGCCCGGTTTCGGCTGCAATGATGTAATACAGTTCACCGCCGATTGTAATTCTTCATTACTACACTTCAGCACATGAACGAGCTTTCGCCAATCCTTCTTCACGAAATAAGCAAAGTGCTCCTCTACAACATCTTCCGCTAATCCATTTCTTCTTTGTAAGCGCTTCAATTGTAAGGTTAAACATTCCTGAATATTACGCGCTCCTACCCCTGCTGGCTCAAGTGATTGGACAATCTCTACAGAGCGATCGACTACATGAATATGCGCAGAAAGGAGATCTGCTAATTCTTCATTCGTTTCTTGTAAATACCCATTTCCATCCATGTTCATAATAATGAAAGAAGCTATTTTTCGCTCTTCTTCTTCTATTTTATAATACTGTATTTGATTTAATAAATGTTGCTGAATCGTTGTAGAATCCACACTGTAGATTTCCATCTGATTCTCGACTTGTTTGCTGGTACTTTTACTGTTGTTAGAGCTCTTCTTCTTCTCCCTCTCAAAACCACCTAACTCAATAAGGGGATTCTCTAACGATTGCTCATACAAAAACTCCGATAATTCTTGTACATTATACTGAAGCATTGTAATCGCTTGCCTTAACTCTTGTGTCATTGCCAAACGTAAGCTTTGTTCTTGTAAAAGACTTGCCTTCAAACTAATCTCCCCCTTGTTTCTATTGTACAATAAGTTTGGTAAAAGGAGAATCCTCACGCAGACGCCCATTCCAAAATATTATTAATTTATATGTATTAATGATATTTACAACTTACAACCGAAATTTGAATAATATTGAAAGAAAATAATAAAGTGAAACTTTAATCAACCCTCACCAATCGGGCTTTTACGGGTAGACGCCCCCCACCTAACTTCTTTGCTTCCGCTGAATTTTGAGGTGGGGGTCTTACTGCCCGTTAATGCGGGATAAACTCATGTTTTGTCACCACATACTAATAGTAACTCTTAATTTTATATATAACAACATTAAATTTATCTCTGTTCAATTCCAAAATAAAAAGAGCAGTTTAGGTATAGTGACACTTCACTATGCCTAACTACTCTTTTACGATTCTTAATTAAGGAAGAAACCTCTTATTTAAAGCTAAGGAACTTTGATTCCTAATTACATATGAATCATAGAGATAATCGTTCGATTCACTAGACGCTCCTTGAATTCCTCTCATCTCTTCCACAGACAACTCAACTATTTTTTTCACGCTTCTCTCGCCACTACTATCCATCATTTTTTGTTTTCTTTTCGAAAAAAATCCCATTATTTATTCCCCCCTACAATTAATTATTTTTTAACAATTGACTAAATTTAAGGCTCTTACCACTTCTTAATACACCTTTCGGATAGACCTTCGCTGCAAACATAGCAATTAAGCTGATGCTAGCCAATAATACAACCATAGATGTAATAATTTCTAAACTCCCAACAGATCCATTAATAATCCTAACTACCATACTAATTGGAGCTGTAAACGGAACATATGATGTCACCCTTGATACTAGCCCTTCAGGGTTATCAAGTACTACTAACAACTCGACCACTAAGCTTCCCATCAATATAAGAGTAATCGGCATCGTTGTTCCGGATAATTCTTCTGGCCTGCTTACCATAGAACCAAACACCGCGAAAAGTGCCGCATAAACGAAGTAACCGAGAACAAAATATAACAAGAAATATGCAGCATGCTCACCTGTAATCATATTTACATCAATATTCACTCCAAAAAACGAATCCGATACCTTGAAAATTCCAGATTTAATATATAACGCCATACTAAAGAAGAAAATAAATAACTGTGTCAAACTAGCAAGACCGACTCCTAAAATTTTCCCGAAAACCATATGGACAGGAGATACTTTTGTAACCATCACTTCCATAACACGGGAGGCTTTCTCTGATGCAACTGCTGTCGCTATAGCATTTCCATATGAAGTGATTGCTAAGTACATAATCGCTACTAATAAATATACTAGTAAAAATGAACTTGTTTCTTCGTTATTTAAGTTCTGCTTTGTCGCTTGCACGTTCATCGTCAGTGATTTCACAGCCTCTTCTGATAACTGTTGTTTAACTACCGCACTTTGAAAATACTGATTTTGTACAAATACCTGTGCACTTTGAATCAACTTAGGATTATCCAGCTTCATAAAGTAATCTAATACTGGTTCAGCACCCGCACCCTCTTTTAATATAAAGAGCGCTTCGACTTTCCTATCTAACAATTCTTGCTTATATTGATTTAATTTTGTTTTATCTCCTAAAGACCAATCCCATTCTGGAAGAGCTTTACTAAGACTAGATTGATCCACCGTAACATTAGGTGCTTCAGAAATAAATACAACCTTTGCTTTTTCTTTCTCTCCAGAAAACTTTTGTACTAAAGTTGGAAAAGAGAATAAGAATATCCCTCCTCCTATTAATAATAATGTCATCCCAATAAATATTTTCGTCCTCACACGGTCCCAGTAAGTTTGCCCTAAAACAATCCAGAAATTCCTCATTACTTATGCACCCGCCTTTTCAACAAAGATTTGATGTAAAGAAGGCTCTTTAATAGAAACATCTCGGATATATTGTTTAGTTTTAATATCTTCAAGCAGCGAAAATGCATCCTCTCCATCATTAACTTTAATCATGAACGTACGATTAACTTTTTCAAAATTGAAATTTTTCTTCTTAAGAATAGGTTCAATATCCCCTTCCGTTTGCAACGTCATATATTTGTACTGATAACTTTTCTTAATATCTGACAAAGCACCCGATAATACAAGTTGACCGTTTTTCATAATACAAATTTCCTCACAGAACGTTTCTACACTGTCCATTTGATGACTACAAAAGATAATCGTTTTTCTTTGCGCAATTAACTCGAGCACAACATTTTTTAACATCTCTGCATTTACAGGATCCAATCCACTAAATGGCTCATCTAGTATGATGAATTCCGGATTATGCAATATCGCTGAAATCAATTGAATCTTTTGTTGATTTCCCTTTGACAATTCCTCTGTTTTCTTCTTTAAATGTGGTATCATTTCTAATTTTTCTAGCCATTGTAACGCATGTCTTTTTGCAAGATTAGCTGGCATTCCTTCTAACTTGCCGAAATACACCAATTGCTCCACTACATTCATTTTCGGGTATAATCCACGCTCTTCTGGTAAATAGCCAATAGATAGGTCTTTCTTTGAAAAAGGGCGATTATTCCATAGAATTTGGCCGCTATCCGGTTTGATTAAATCTAAGATCATACGAATCGTTGTCGTCTTACCAGCACCATTCCGGCCCAGCATCCCTAAAATTCCACCTTCTTCTACACGTATATTTAAATCATTAACGGCTTTATATTCACCAAATGTTTTATTTAATCCTTGAATTTCAAATGCCATATATAACATCCCCTTTTACTGTTTAATAAAGTAAATAACTGCCATTCCTAAAGCAATTCCGCCAATCATAAGTAAAAACTTTTTAAAATTCATCTTTATCTCTCCCATTTTTTAAAATTTGTATTTCGAAAATCAAGTGCACCCTTCGCATTTACAATGCCTTTTCCAAAGTATTTTTTCCCGTCATCCAATGCCGGTTTGGCCCCCTGATATAATCTTGTTTTAACAAATCCATTACTAGGCTTCAGCCTAAATTTTTCTTTATATTCCGCAATTACAAGTGCGGCTGTAGCAGATACTTTAGGAACTGCTAGACTCGTTCCAATCATCAGCTCATACCCTCTATCAAACCCTAACCATTCACTTAGCTGAGATTGCGGAAGGTTTGTAGGATATGTGGTTAATACCATAGCTGTTTCATCTCCCACTTTTTCACTTTCCCACAAAGATCCATAATCTCCTGATGGAGCTGCAATATCAACATTGGTTCCATAATTAGAGTAATAAGCTAATCGATCCTCTTTATTTGTTCCCGCAACAGTTACTACCCCCGGTAAACCTCCAGGCATATGAAGTTGTAAGTCGTTTTCATATCCTCTTTGCTTAGCTAATTGAAAAGGATTTGCGATATCGAATCCTTCTGTTCCAGAGGAAGCCACTAGCAAACTCCCTTTACTATTCGCATACTCTATCGCTCTTTTGTAAGCTAAATACACAGCCCCTTCTTCTGGATCTTTAATGGACTTGTATGTTCCTAAACTTAAATTAATCACATCCATCCCATCATTTGCAGCCTCTACAATAGCTTTAATAACCCAGCTTGAATCCGCAGAACTACCTTGAAATACTTTGTATGGTACAATCCCAATTTTGGGAGCTATCCCCTTTATTTTCCCATCAGCAGCTATTAGCCCCGCGATCATTGTTCCATGACCAATATTATCTTCAATCGATTCTACATTCGGAACTAAAATTTTCCCCTGACTAACTATATTTCCCTTTAACGCAGGATGATTTACATCAATTCCACTATCAATAACACCAATCTTTACACTATGATTTCCTTGTTCAATTTTATAGCTCTCTCCATTTTCTGTTACCTTATCGACATCCCATTTCCATTTGCTATAATCGACCTCTTCTTGTTCTAATTGTGAAGGTGCGTATTTTGTTATATTCGAAGGTTTCTTTACTATAGTGGGTGGCTTTAATTCCACTACATCCTCTCTACCTGCTTTTTCAATTATCCCTTTATAATTTTTTAATAAATGCTGCTGTGCTTCTTGTACTCTTTCTAAATTATCACCTTCAATATTCAGCATCTTAATTTCTTTTATTACTTCGAGCTTTAAATCGGGATATTTATCTCTAATTTCCTTTATCATCTCATCCGTATTTTCACCTTGCCTCAATGTAAACACATACGAATTTTCTTTAATTTGATTATGTTTCATTTCTTCAGCGCTTATCGTACTAACTCCAACTATAGGAAGGTTTAATAATATCCCTACTGTAATTCCGGCACCCATTTTCGCTATAGTGTTTCGATATTTAGGCCAACCTTTCACTTTTAATCCCTCCTTTTACTTCCTGAGCTTTTGACAATTGATAATAATATCCTTGCTTCTCAAGTAACTCTGTATGTGATCCTATCTCTACAATTGCTCCCTTATCCATAACAATAATCTTATCTGCATTTTTAACCGTGCTTAACCTATGTGCAATGACAATCCTTGTACATGACATATCAGTTAAATTCTCATCAATAACTCTTTCAGACAATGTATCAAGTGCACTTGTCGCCTCATCTAATATTAGAATAGATGGGTTTGTTACCAATGCTCTAGCTAATATTAACCTTTGTCTTTGCCCACCGGAGAAGTTAACTCCAAATTCAGATACCATCGTTTGAAAATTCAATGGTAGTATCATAATATCTTCTAATATATTCGCTTGCTTTGATGCCTCAATTACTCCATTCGGAGGCACACCTTTCCTTTGCGCAATAATATTTTCTCCTACCGTTTTGTTAAACAATCTCGCTTCTTGGAAAACAACGCCTATTGATTTCCTTAAAAATTTCAAATTCAACTTTTCGCTTTCTATCCCATCAAATCGGATTTTCCCATTCGTTGGTGTATATAGTCCAAGAAGCATTTTTACAATTGTACTCTTCCCAGAACCAGACGCCCCAACAATTGCGACCTTCTCACCAGCGTTGATTTTAAATGAAACATTCTGAATTGCATCTTCACTGAAATAATTGTGACGATAAGAAACATTTTCAAACTCAATATCACCATTCAGTTTCTTAATTCCTGAAAATTGATTTACCTCTCTCTCCGATCTCGCATGCATTACATCATAAATCCGCTGAATATAGGAGCTAATATAAATCAATTCACCATAACCACTTCCAATGGAAATAATCGGTGTTATAAACGAAATCGCTAAAGCATTAAAGCCAAGTACACTTCCTAATGTCATATTTCCAGCTAGCACCTGTTGTCCACTGAACCAAAGTAGAAACAATGGTAAAATAAATTGAATAGAACCCGCTAATGTATTCATCAATGCCGTCCAGATAGATCTCTTCTCTGCATGAATGAGTTGTGAACCAAAGCGTTCTTGCCATTCTGTATACACTTGCTTTTCCAATCCCATAACCTTCACATCACTAATCCCATTAATACTCTCAGACAAAATTCGTTGAACTTGAGCTTGAGCCGAAACCTCTTTATCAGCTAACTTCTTAGAAACAGTCGTGCTCATGACAAGTAGGGCGAATATAACAATTCCAACTGCTAACACAACGAATCCTAATAAGGTCGAATAACGAAACATGAAGAATAAGTAAGTGAAAAGCAGAATTCCATCTATAAGAAAGGAAATTACCTTAGTAGATAATATTTGTCTAATATATACATTGGAATTTGCTCTAAATAACAGTTCTCCCATAGATCGATTCTCAAAAAAGTTATAAGAAAGACTTAATAGTTTTTCTATAAAACTTTGCATTAAAGACATATCAATTGCCGTTTGCAACTTCGCTATTAGAAAGCCTCTTAACGAAGCAAATACTTGATAACTTATTAGCAATACTAAAATGCTGTAACCTATCATATTCATATAGCTCGGATCTTTCGGAATAATTACGTGGTCGGTCATCCAACTTGTTACAAATGGAATCACCAGCGCAAAAGCCTGAATTATTAAAGATGCTAATACAATTAAAGCTATTAATTTCTTTTTCCCTAACACAAACGATAAAAAGAATTGCAAATGAGAGACACCTTTTTGTTTTTGAAATGACTCATCTGGTTCAAGGGTTAATACAAATCCAGAATATTTTTCCTCCATTTCTTTTTTAGAGATTTTATTTCTTCCGTAAGCAGGGTCTATAACTATAGCCCCCTTTTTTGTCACTTTCTCTAGGACTACATAATGTTTATGCTCCCAATGGATAACTGCTGGTAATTTAACTTCACTTAAAGCCTCATATTCAGCTTTATATCCTTTTACTTGAAAACCATTTTTTCTAGCAATATGCATAAGCTGGTATAAAGATGTACCACCTTTTGGAACACCAAACTCTTCTCTTAATTCAGCTAACGAAACATGCTTTTCATAAAAACTAAAGACCATCGCCAATGAGGCTAATCCACATTCGCTATGTTCCATCTGTTCTATAAAGGGCACCTTTGCCATTTTATTCCCCCCTATCTCTTTAACTATTAATCATAGCAACACCCTCACGGTTACCATGATTAAAATTAAATTCAAATGTAATTAATCCTAAAAAATATGCAGCTATTCCGATTTGGACCCTTGAATGTATTTCTAACTTTCTTTTAATTGAGGCTACTAATTCCCCCACCCGCCTTCTACTAATAAATAACTCCCTTGCTATTTCAACATCCTTCAAACCTCGTGCAATCAACACAGCTACTTCTTTTTCTCGACCACTTAAAACTTTCTTCATCATTCTCCTCCTTTATTCTCAATCCATATTAGATTATTTTTTCTCGTTTATTAAACTGTGTCGTCTTAATCTGTACTCATATCATATCCTTCTTTTAAACGTTATTGTCCGCAATGCACGTTGTAGTTACCGCAAACAAATTAGCGGGATTCTCCGCAACATCTTCATAAAAAAAACATATCGCATTTGCGATATGCTTAATTGTGAAGATCTCCCTCTTATGTTACAATTGGAATATTCCGAATTTTTACAAAAGGGGAGCTGCGAGTGATTTATTCATTACAAAATGAATTAATTTTGCGTGCAAAAAAACTGGTTTATGGACATTTTTTCGAATCTACATTACGTCAATGTTCTTCAGAATATATTGAATACAAATTCAATGATTCTACTCGTTTTGCTAACATCACTCTCGTACATTATGAAATATTTCAGGCTAACCAAAATGAAGAAGAAAAACAATTACTGCTAACAATTATAGAATTACTTATGCTCTCTCTAGATATTATGGATGATATTCAAGATGAAGATTTCTTAGAAGGACCTTGGACAAAACATCCAATTGCCACAAATCTCAATATAATTATGGGATTCTTACTCATTTGTTTGCAAGAAGTCGACAAATCTTCCCTTTCAATTCAAATGAAGAACTGGCTCAAAAATGAAATACACTCCTGTATTTTAAACTCTATTAATGGACAACAGCTAGATCTTAAAAATGAAATCCATTCTGAGAAAGATTATATTGATATGGTAACTCACAAATCTGGATATCTAATTAAACCTGCATGCTTATTAGGAACAGGGAATATAAACCCTATCCAGCGTTCTTTAATTGAAAACTACGCAATATGTATAGGCGTTATTAATCAGATAAAAAACGACATGCGTGATATTATGCAATGGGATAAGAAAAATGATTTTCTTAATTTAAAGAAAACTTTACCAATACTATATTATTTAAATAGTAAAAATGATAACTTTATACTTATAAAAAAATTCTTTAATCAAGAGATACAATATGATGAATTAAATAATCAAGCATTAGATTCTTTAAAACACATATTACTATATGGTGGATCAATGGAGTACTGTTCCGTTATGCAGAACCTATATGTATACAAATCAAAAAGATACATCGAACAACTTTCACTCAGTCAAGCAAATAAGGATAGGTTAATTGGTACTTTACTTTAGTTTACTTCCATGTCTCAGCAGCTTTACTAAGTAAAGTCGATTTATTTAAAGTACCTAAAATAATTTCTAATTCTTGTTTTGATATACCATCAATGGCTATTGTTCCTTGACTACACACATTTTTAAATTGAATATCTTCTAATATACGTTCAACTAATTCCCTAATCATATATCGTTCACCCCACCAATTTTTATAGTTTTATATTATTACATATTCTTTTGCTATTATCCGCAATCCTATTGCGGGATTCCGAAATTATATATGATAGTGAGGTAGTTCTAGCAATGATTAAACAACGTCCAATTTATTTCGTCATTTCATTAATAATTTTTTACTTAATCATACAAAGTTACATCCTCTACAAATTTTATCAGCCTTACAGTGGCATTATCGCTTCTAAAGAAAACCATAAGACATATACAATTAGTCAAATTGATACGTCGGGTTGGGCTGCAAAAACAGCATTAAAAGCAGGCGATGAAATTTACAAAGTAGATGGGGAGAATCCTTATTTAGGGGTTTTCAAGCGGTACCAAAATCAATTTTTAAATGCAACTGAAATTCAAACTATACAGAATGATAGGATTTCTACTTATAGCACAACAGCTACTTCAGACAACGAAGAGCTAATTATTACATTATATCTACCAATGATTTTTTCTCTGGCCATTTTAAGCTTATGTTTTATTGTCTATAGAAATAAAGCTATAAGGCGAGAAGAGCGTTATTTTATGCTTTTTTTATTAGCAACCTCTATTAGCCTTTCCGCCTCTTCTATATCTAGTAAATCTGATTTTGGCGGACTTTTAATTATAAGTATCTCTTTTCAAAGTGTATCTTTATTTCTTACTTTATTTTTATATCAGCTGTTTAAGCGGAAGGAAATTATTATTATACATAAAAATGTGGTTAGATTTCACATTTGTCTATACGTGACCGTTATTACTACCGGCTTATTATCCGTTACCTTTTTTCCAGATTTGCAACAAGTCTCTGCTTACACAGATTTAGCTTATTTATGTTTTAGTATTCTTTTAAGTGTATATTTCCTTTTAAAAGGATACATAAAATATAGAAATACTTTACACAGACCTTTTTTTAAATTTATGTTAGTTATCCAATGTATTTCTTTTGGGCCATTTATAATGCTATATGCCCTTCCAAGGATATTATTTAATGCAGCCATTATTAGGGCTGATATTGCAGCATTATTCCTATTTTGCATTCCAATTGGCTACTTTTATTTAATATTAACAAAGCAAATCTTTGATATTGATTTTATGTTTGATCGTGTTCGGTACTACTCTTTACTTTCATTACTTCCAACTATCATTATTACATTAATTATAAGCTGGGGTATTAATCCTGACGAACGATTCTTTATTAGACTCATGCAAAATTTCATTATCATTTTCCCTTTAAACATACTGTTTCTGGTAATAAAGGAACGATTAGATTTCACATTCCGTAACCAATTATTCAGAAGCAAAACCAATTTACATGTAAGTATTGATCAATTCGCACAACAACTTTCTTCCATTATGAAAGTAAAAGATTTAGAGAAAAAATTTATGAATGAAATTATGTCCTTACTAAAACCGTGTTTTATACAATTTATTGAATTTGATACAAAACAAAATACATACAATTGTTATAAAAGTTACGGAGAAACAGAACAATTTACTCTTTCGAAAAAGAAACAATGGGGAATGGAATCAGGGTATATAAATGATTTATTAGAAGATGACGGATGTATCGGTATTTATTTATATTCTACTCAAAATACGAAGCATTATATTTGGGTTGGAAATAAAACCAACAATATTAAATTTAATATCAATGAAAAAACTTGGTTTATTGCTATCGTAAAATATGTACGTCTCGTTTATGAAAACCTAAATTCAGTTAACCAAATCATTCAATCTTTAGAAAAAGAAAGCATAGCAAATAAAACACACTCAGCAACTTTTTCGCGCCTACTATTTCAAATCTCAGAAACTGAAAGGCGTCGGCTTGCTGCAGATCTTCATGACGCTGCCCTGCAAGACCAAATTGTCTGGTATCGCAAACTAGAAACCGTATTAAAAGAGCATACTGTACCAGGTGAATTGCAGGGACAATTAGAAAAAATAAAATTCGGTATGCTTGATGTTATTCAACAAATTCGTGACACTTGTAATGAATTAAAACCTGCTCTTCTATCTGAAATTGGTCTTATAGGTGCGCTTAAAGAGCTATTAGCACAAATGCAACTACGTACTAATTTCCGAATTCAATTTGAATACGACTCAATACAGGAGAATCATTACGAATTTGATAAAATTTTATCTATTTATCGTATTATCCAAGAATTATTAAACAATGCTGATAAGCACTCTAATGCAACCTTAATTAATATATTCTTATGGGAAGAAAATAATTGTATTTATCTAGATTATCGTGATAACGGCATCGGTTTTAATACCCAAGCCCCCTATTCTTCAAATAAACATATGGGTTTATCTGGAATCAAAGGGCGCGTCCAAGGAATAGGAGGCGAAATTCAACTTATTTCAGAAATAGGAAATGGACTACAAGTAAATATTACTATACCGAGGTGAATAAAATGATACACGTTTTGATTGTGGACGATCACCAAATAGTTGGTGAAGGTACGAAAAATATGATCGAATTAGAAGAAGATATTCAAGCAACATACATTTTAAACGAACAGGAAGCAATTTCTCAAAGTTCAAAAACACCTTTTGACATATATCTTTTAGACATGAACATGCCTAATTATAGTGGACTTGATGTGGCTCAAAAACTTTTACACATACAACCAGATGCAAAAATCATTCTCTACACAGGCTTCGAATATTTATCACAATTTAATTTATTAATAGATTCTGGTATTAGCGGTATTGTTAGCAAATCAGCATCACAGCAAGAGTTATTAATGGCTATTCGGGCCGTCTTAAATGGGTATACTTTAATTCCAATTTCTCTATTGCGACAACTTCGAGTTGAAGATATGACTGTCGATAACTTAGATACGAAAAGAGCATCAAGCCATATTACAATTACACAAAAAGAATTAGAAATTCTTGAATCCATCGCGAAAGGAAAAAGTAATAAACAAATTGCGGATGAATTATATATGAGTTCTAGGGCTGTTGAATATAATTTAACGAAACTGTTTAAAAAGTTCAAGGTGAGCTCTCGTTCTGAAGCACTAGCTGAAGCTGTTCGAAAAGGTATAATAAATGTTAATGTATAATAAAGACATTCTACCAAAAGGTAGAATGTCTTTTCATTTATCCTTTTACATTTTCTAATGTCATAACGGATGGAATTTCATTTGGCTGTAATAGTCTTAATAACTGCATACCAACTCCTGCTATCCCTACAAACATACCGAATGATTGAATATCATCTGGCGCATCACATTGATAACTACCAGTTTCTCTATAATTATTAATAACTTGTATACCAATTTGTATCGCCTGTTCATACAATTCTTTATTATCATATAACTGTGAAACAGCCAATAGTAATTCCGTGTCCCCCATATTCCCATGACATAATGTATCATTATTTTTAAATCCATACTTTCGTACATTATCTACAGCTACTCGAATTTCTTCGTCCATTTCTACATTTTCTTCATAGCTCCTTACTAAAACTCTACTCAATCCTATTCCAGTGGAACCGTGGCACCATTGATGTAAGCACTTCTTCTCACTCTCTCTTGTGTCTTTCCACGCACTTTCTTCTTTTTCAAACAATGATCGATCATACGCAAGTGCACGTTTAGCTAAATCAATATATTCTTGATTCCCATTCAGAATCCCTGAACGCCATAAGCTCCAAGCGATACCACTCGTCCCATGAGAAAAACCACCTAAATAACTGTTAGTATGTTTATTCTTCCACGCTACTCCACTTTCTAATATTGATACATTTTTCACCAAATGCTTACTGTACATATCAGCAAGATCTAAATAATCTTGATCCTTTGTCATTTCAAATAAATTAAGGGCCACTTGAATAACTCCCGCTGAGCCACTTAACAAATCAAACTCTTCTTCTTCTTTGAGCCTTTCTTTTAATTCTACTTTTATTTCTTCTAAAAAATCCTGATATTCTTTTCTAGGACTTATAGATTGAAAATGTGCTAATGGATATAACAATGAATATTTACCCAAGAAGGTCGATAGAAGCCCCTTCGCTTTCGATAAAGGGTTCATCGCTGATTTCAACGCCTTATGAGCAACCTCTAAATATTTTTCGTTTCCTGTAACCTTATTTAGATACAATAAGAATAGTGCTACGCCACCTAAACCGTCATATAAATTTTGCTTCATAGGGGCAACATACCACTTGTCGTGAATAACATTTGCTTGTAACCATGAAGCCGTTGTTCTATCATCGGATAATACTACATTCTCTACTAAAGCCTCTCCGATATTTATAGCTTCCTGCAAGATTGTCTCTTGATGATTTTCTAATAGTTCACTTCTGTACTCCTCTTTTTTTCTCACTTTAATATCCACATCTCTATTTCCCTGTATTGCCAACTTCAGCCATCCTCGTTGCTTTTCCAATTCCTTATCATCAAAATAATAAATTCTATTATATACTTGCTCATAACCGCTCTCCTTAAAAACGTCTTCCATCCTTTCACCTGTACTACTATATAGATCTCGTGAATCTGTGAAAGTCGTAAATATAGGAACATCCGCACGTAATAAGTCTTGAATCTCATAAATGACTAGTTCCTTATTTTCATATGGGTAATACCATACTCTTTCAAATAATTGTTCCAATAAAATTGAATCTCTCATATAGTCTGGATGTGTAGACTCTTGTAAGAAATTACAATATTGTTGAGTAGCCCTAGCAACAATGCGAATTTTATTTTCTTTAAATGTAATTAAAGGTCCTCTTTCTGATAAAATCTCTTCCTTATACTCAATAAAAAATTTACATATTTCCTGAAAACCATTAATAATAAAGGTTAAATAATCCTCTACATAAATTTCTTCTACTCCAAGTTTCGGTAGATTTTTAGCACTTTGACTTTTGGCTTCTTTCATAGTAAATTCCATTTCATCCTTACTATTTTGGTTTAAGGCCAACACCTTAAACGGCAAATCTTGCTCTTTTCCATTTAAAGCACTTAAATCTATACCTTTTCCATCGATGTTTTGAAACATAGCTTGCGGTAACAATCCAGATCCTATCACTGAGTCGCTTTGTTCATATTTCAATTTTACTTCTGCACTATCCGGAAAATTCAGTTTTGGATATTGATGAAAAATCGTCTCCGAATCAATAATGTATGGATACTCTCCATGAGCAATTATATTTTCAAAATGCAAATCAGCACCTTTTAACATATGCATTAAACCAATCAACTTACCAAAACGTAAATAGTAGCGCTCCACCTCTTCTTTAGAAGAACACGGTTTATACAATATTTTCTCTTCCCATCCATATTCACCAAAGTCTAAAACTTTATATGATGGAAGTTGTATACTTCCACTTACCTCATTCATCCATTCTAAAAACGCATGGTACGATTTCGTAATTTCCATAGACTTTGGCTTATATAAAATTTCTTTACCTGAAGAGAACACAAGCTGAACAACCGTTTTTCCTCCTTGATGTGTATCTCCTAATCCAACCTTAATTTCACTTAATGATGCATCCTGCAATTGAAATTCTTTTTGTAATTGTAGCCAATTTTCATTCAAACGAAATAGTAACATTTGAACATTTTGTATAAAATACTCTGTTCTCAAAATTAATCTTCGTGTTAATGTTGCGTATTCTTCATAAAATGCAATTAAATTCTCCTTATTCCTAGCTTTCTCTCGGACAAAAGAAAGAAATCGCTCTTCTGGAGTCTCTCCTATTAGTTCCTCCCTTAGTTTTGCAACATTAAATTCTAAGACTAGTGATCGCACCGCATTATTTAATAACTCTTCTACTAAAGATCGAACTAGCATTTCTTTAATCTCTTCATGCTCATAACGTATCTTATTTAATCTATATTTCAACGAACTATCTATCATTTCAGCTGCATAAAGTGCAAACGGCCTAACAAATTCTATAAACCCTAAATCTTCCTCTGCACTTAATGGTTTACTTTCACACAACTCTATTCCCATTTCTAACACGCGCAAATTCACATTTTCATTTAATTCATCTATATATAAATGCTCTTTAGATTCAGGGATTTTCTCAATTAAACTCGCAAAATCTTCTTTTGTCATTTCATTCATCTTTAATTTAAAATCAAAATCAGCTTTATTACTTCTAAACATTTTATCTATCCATTTATTTAATTCGGCTAAATTTAAATCCTCCGATAATAATAAATCTCTTCTACTCGTTAGCGTTTTATAACGCTCTTTCAAATTAAGACTCTTCGCAAATGCCTTTTCATTTATATATGAGTGAATTAACATAATAATTTAATCCCCTTCCTTATTTTAAAATTCATATTCCAATAAATTGGTCCCTCTTCAGGAGAAACAGATTCCAACATTCGATTTGTCGCATTCGAATATTGGAATCTGTTTCATTCAAAAGGAGATGAACACTCCTTTTGAATGAAACCTATCTACTTACAAATTTTAATTGATGCCGTTATTCCTATAATTACTCCCACACAAAGTGGTGTTGTTTCTGGTTGTACATCTGATGCACCTTGAATTTCCGCTAGTTCTTCTTCGCTTAATTCACTTAACGCTTTACCCGATGGGTGCTTCGGTAAATCTTTTAACTTTTCTCTTACTTGCGGATCTTTCCAAGCCTCTACTAACTCTTCTTTTGTAAACTTGTATCCTTTTGACATTTCATTCATCCTCTCGTTTTGTTTTTTTATTTTATTTACAAATCTTAATTGACGTTGTTAATCCTATAATTACTCCCACACAAAGCGGCGTTGTTTCTGGTTGTACATCTGATGCACCTTGAATTTCCGCTAACTCTTCTTCGCTTAATTCATTTAACGCTTTACCCGATGGGTGCTTCGGTAAATCTTTTAACTTTTCTCTTACTTGTGGATCTTTCCATGCTTCTACTAACTCTTCTTTTGTGAACTTGTATCCTTTTGACATTTCATTCATCCTCTCGTTTTGGTTTTTTATTTTATTTACAAATCTTAATTGACGTTGTTAATCCTATAATTACTCCCACACAAAGCGGCGTTGTTTCTGGTTGTACATCTGATGCACCTTGAATTTCCGCTAGTTCTTCTTCGCTTAATTCATTTAACGCTTTTCCTGATGGATGTTTCGGTAAGTCTTTTAATTTCTCTCTTACTTGTGGATCTTTCCATGCTTCTACTAACTCTTCTTTTGTGAACTTGTATCCTTTTGACATTTCATTCATCCTCTCGTTTTGGTTTTTTATTTTATTTACAAATCTTAATTGACGTTGTTAATCCTATAATTACTCCCACACAAAGCGGCGTTGTTTCTGGTTGTACATCTGATGCACCTTGAATTTCCGCTAGTTCTTCTTCGCTTAATTCATTTAACGCTTTTCCTGATGGATGTTTCGGTAAGTCTTTTAATTTCTCTCTTACTTGTGGATCTTTCCATGCTTCTACTAACTCTTCTTTTGTGAACTTGTATCCTTTTGACATTTCATTCATCCTCTCGTTTTGGTTTTTTATTTTATTTACAAATCTTAATTGACGTTGTTAATCCTATAATTACTCCCACACAAAGCGGCGTTGTTTCTGGTTGTACATCTGATGCACCTTGAATTTCCGCTAGTTCTTCTTCGCTTAATTCATTTAACGCTTTTCCTGATGGATGTTTCGGTAAGTCTTTTAATTTCTCTCTTACTTGTGGATCTTTCCATGCTTCTACTAACTCTTCTTTTGTGAACTTGTATCCTTTTGACATTTCATTCATCCTCTCGTTTTGGTTTTTATTTTATTTACAAATCTTAATTGACGTTGTTAACCCTATAATTACTCCCACACAAAGCGGTGTTGTTTCTGGTTGTACATCTGATGCACCTTGAATTTCCGCTAACTCTTCTTCGCTTAATTCATTTAACGCTTTACCCGATGGGTGCTTCGGTAAATCTTTTAACTTTTCTCTTACTTGCGGATCTTTCCATGCTTCTACTAACTCTTCTTTTGTGAACTTGTATCCTTTTGACATTTCATTCATCCTCTCGTTTTGTTTTTTTATTTTTATTTACAAAGCTTAATTGACGTTGCAGGTAAAACCGTTAACCTTACACACATCGGTGTTGTAGCTACTTGCACATCTGATGCTCCTTGGACTTCCGCTAGTTCTTCCTCACTTAATTCGTTTAGTACTTTCCCTGATGGATGGTTCGGTAAACCCTTTGATTTCTCCCTTACTTGTGGGTCTTTCCACGCTTCTACTAATTCCTCTTTTGTAAATTTGAATTTCTTTACCATTCCATTCCTCCTCTTTTTTTTCTATTTATTTCATTTGTTTATTTGTTGTTCTCTACAGTTATAAATTTACAAGATTCAAACTTTTTAGGTAACTTCGCAAAATTGCATATTTTTAACATTTTTAAAATAAAAAAATTCCTAACCTACAAAATGTAAGTTAGGAATTTCAGCTCTAAATTCAACATTAAATAAACAATAATTGGCTAACGATAACATCAAAAAGACCCTTTGCACATGGTATTTTTACTTACCACACACAAAAGGCTTCTACACAAAATAATATTAAAGTTTATATAACGCGCCCAGAGGGATTCGAACCCCCGGCAGACGTGGTACCGGAAACCACCGCTCTATCCGACTGAGCTATGGGCGCATGATTATAGAAAACACTTCATTTTCTTCTCATAATAATAGCAATAAAATCCATTTAAATCAATAAAAACTCTTTGATCGCACATTATATATACGCTATTTTCTACATAAAAACGCCCCCTAACTTCTACATTTAGGAGGCAATTCTTATCCATTTTATTTATCTAGTTTCTCTGTAATCTCTTTTGGAATTTCATTAGGCTGCACTTCTTGATATGTTTCAATATATTCCCCTTTCGTTTTAACCTTTACATATGCTCCCTCTCTAAGCCCACGGGGTGCATAAAACTTAACGTCTCTTCCTTCACCTGAAGCGTAATAACCAGTAAGTTTATAGTCTCCAGCTACCTTACCTACTCTGGATAGTCGGCCCGATTCTTTCGCTTTTACATATACAAAGTCCTCTTTTACAAGCGGATTATACCTATCTGTTATCTCATTATGAGAAAAGCTTGCCACACCAATAACTAATATAAATATTCCAATTAAACCTAATAATAATTTTTTCATTTTTCTCTCCTTAAAATATCCTTCTAACTTGTTTTACCTTCTTTATTCTAGGAGAAATAGTTTTTTTCCACTATCGCTTATCCTTACATATTCATTACAAAATTGTAATTTAAACATGATACATCCCTAAAATTCCCAATCATAAATTCACCCCAACTCACAAATTATAATCTTTGAATTGATATTCCAAAGGGGGCTTCATTCAATGACTGTAATTACAAAATTAAAGCAAACTGTTTCTGGATTAAAAAGTGCACAAGCTAGCTTAGAGGGATTCGCTCTTGATACGGATAACCAACAAGCTAAGCAACTTTTCCAAACAGCTGCGCAGCAAACACAAACGATTATCGATTCTTTAAACCCACGCGTTGAAGAAGTCCAACAAGAAGAACCACAATACTCACAGCAATAACGAATCCGTCTTGCTGTGAAATAGAAAAAGGATGATATGCAATCATCCTTTTTCTATCACATTACATATTGCAATAGAAATGGAATGATAATTATGCGAAAACTCGGCCTCATAACCGCATTATTTGCACTTCTATTTAGCTCTTTTACCGGATGTGATAATAGTCCTTTAGATAAAAAAGTGAAAGAAGAAGCAAAACAAACGGAGAAAGAAAAAGGTCCAAAGTTAACAAAGACGAGTACGGAATCCTTTAATCAATCTATATCACAAGGAGCGAAGAAAAGAGCTCTCGCTATGGATGAAATTATAAAAAGCACAGCAGTGAATTCAAATTTAGATCTCTACATAGCAGTTACACCTGAGCATCACGAAAGGTTTGGATTAAAACCGCTTCGTAAAAAGCTTCAAAAGCAGCTAAGTGATGAGCACCCTACTTTCGATGTTCGTGTAAGTACAGATAAAAAAATCTTTATGTTACTCGAAAAGCTCGAAAGAAAGATTAAAGAAAAAAAAGTATCTAAAGATGAGATTAATAAGCAATTAAAACTCATTGGTAAAAAAATGGAGTCTAACACTTAACGCTTTTTAAAAGAAAAGGAAGGATTGCAATGTCTAGTAAAGATAAAAACTTAACACCTGTACAACAGGAGTATAAAAAATTCGAGCAAGAACGCGAACCGAAACGACCTGTCTTAAAAAATTGTATAAAAGCCTTTTTCGTTGGTGGTTTTATTTGCTTCATCGGACAACTCATTTCTACTTTTTACATCACATATTTTGATTTCACTGAACGTTCAGCAGGAAATCCAACCGTCGCAACTCTTATTTTCATTTCTATGTTACTAACTGGATTTGGTATATACGATCGTTTTGGGCAGTTTGCTGGTGCTGGTACAGCTGTACCTGTTACTGGATTTGGAAACTCCGTTATTGCAGCTTGTATCGAACACCGAACGGAAGGATTTGTTCTTGGTGTTGGCGGTAACATGTTTAAATTAGCTGGCTCTGTTATTTTATTTGGTGTATTTTCCGCTTTCGTCATCGCACTTATTAAAACGATTCTTGTTCAATGGGGAGGGCTATAAATGTTACAAGGACACCGAACGTGGGTATTTGAAAACAAACCCGTTATTATTTCAACAGGAGTCGTTGGTGGACCTTTTGAGGCAAAGGGGAACATCCCAGAAGACTTCGATATCCTTCATGAAGATTTATGGCTTGGACAAGATTCCTATGAAAAAGCACATAAAATTTTATTCGAAGAAGCTTGTAGTCGTGCTACTGAAAAAGCAGAACTTCGTAAAGATGATATTCAATTTGTACTTGCAGGAGATTTAATTAATCAAATTACTCCAACAAGCTTTGCTTGCCGCACACTGGGCACTCCTTATCTCGGGTTATTCGGGGCTTGTTCTACTTCTATGGAAGGTTTAGCACTTGGAGCAAGTATCGTAAATGCAAAAGGTGCAAAATATTTATTAACTGGTGCATCAAGTCATAACACCGCTGTAGAAAAACAGTTCCGCTACCCTACCGAATATGGTGGACAAAAACCACCTACTGCACAGTGGACAGTAACTGGCGCTGGCGCAGCTATTTTAAGCGATACTGGACATGGTCCAAGAGTAACCTCTGCAACGATTGGGCGAGTTATTGATATGGGATTAACAGATCCTTTTAATATGGGAGGTGCGATGGCTCCAGCTGCAGTCGATACAATCGAAGCCCATTTACGCGAACGACAAATCGATGCCTCTTACTATGACCTAATCGTGACCGGTGATCTTGGTCATGTCGGTCGCGAAATTGCTTACGATTTACTACATAAGCATGGAACAAAAGTAACGAGCGAGCAGTTTCAAGATTGCGGGATTATCATTTATAGAGAAGGACAACCTGTCATAGCCGGTGCTAGTGGCCCTGGATGTTCTGCAACCGTAGTGTACGGTCACTTATTAAATCGAATGAAAAGAGGAGAGTTCAAAAAAATACTTGTCGTTGCGACAGGCGCTTTACTATCTCCACTTACATTCCAACAAGAAGAAACGATTCCGTGTATCGCTCACGCCGTTTCGATTGAATTTGGAGGTGCAACGCAATGATTTTTTTCTGGGCTTTCGTCATTGGTGGACTCATATGTGTAATCGGACAACTCATGTTTGATGTTGGCAAGCTAACACCAGCTCATACAATGGCAACACTCGTTGTTGCCGGAGCAATATTAGATGGATTCAATTTGTATGAACCATTAATTGACTTCGCTGGAGCCGGTGCAACTGTACCTATTACAAGTTTTGGTAACGCCCTCGTTCATGGTGCGATGGAAGAAGCTGCAAAACATGGTATCGTTGGCGTCATTACCGGAATGTTTAAAGTAACGAGCGCCGGCGTATCCGCAGCTATTATTTTTGGTTTCATAGGAGCATTATTATTTAAACCGAAAGGATAAGGAGTGTTTGTATGACTGTTATCGCTAGCGTAAAAACTTGCCTTGCTAGTGTAAGAGGAGCTCAAGCGAGTTTAAGCTCGCTTTCATTAAATTCACAAGACGACGAATCCAAACGCGTATTTCATGAATGTATGTTAGAAATGGACAGCATCATCGCTGATTTACAGAATAGAGTTTCAGTATTAGAACGTGAAGAACCTCAATATAAAGGGTTTTAAGTAGACTGGAGGAAATGACTATGTCTCACCTGCCGGAATGGACACTTGTCATTCTTCGCTCTGTATTCATATTAATTATTTTATTCGCTATTACGAAATGGTTAGGGAAAAGACAAATCTCTCAGCTCTCCTTTTTTGAATACATTGCCGGAATGACAATCGGTGACATCGCTGCCCAAGTATCTACAGGGCTCGATTCGAAATTTTTCCATGGCGTCTTTGCGATACTCATTTTCGCTGCGGTACCTTTTTTCACAGGAATCCTCTCCTTAAAGAACAAAACAGCTCGGGATTTCTTTGAAGGGAAATCTACCGTATTAATAAAAGATGGAAAGATACTCGAAGATAACTTAAAGAAAGAAAAATATACGAGTGACGAATTACTTGAACTACTCCGAGGAAAAAGTGCGTTCAGCGTAGCTGAAGTCGAATTTGCTGTCTTAGAACCCAGCGGAGAATTAAATGTACTATTAAAGAAAGATTCTCAGCCACTTACAGCAAAAGACATTGGTTTAAAAGTACCAAACGAGAAAGAACCGCAAACTGTTATTATGGATGGAAATGTACTAGATGAACCTCTATCCTCCAGTGGACATAACCGCGCTTGGTTACATGCTGAACTAGAAAAACTCGGTGTTGTTATTGAAAATGTCTTTCTCGGTCAAGTGGATTCATACGGACAACTTACTATCGACATTTACAATGACAAACTCCAAATGCCTTCTCCTCAAAACAAACCTTTATTATTAGCATCTTTAAAAAAATGTCATGCTGATCTTGAACTATTTTCCCTAGAAACAAAGTCGAAATCAGCAAGCGAAATGTATAGTAAAAACGCGAAACAAATCGAAAACATTTTAAATAAAGTAACCTATCTTTTAAAAGACTAATTATCGAAAGAACGCTTCAGTTAAAAGGCGTTCTTTTCTTTTTTCTCCAGTTTTCATAACGTTTAAATTTATGTAATTCGGTTATGATGTTTAAGATACATAAGCAGGGAATTTCGAAAACATAGCGAATATTTCATGGTACAACTACATATTTTTTTGATTTAAAGTGGTTTTGTTTGACCTTTATTGACCATAATTGTATTATAAGACTAAGAAAGCTTTAGAAGGAGGAAATAACAGATGAATTTAATTCCTACAGTAATTGAACAAACAAATCGTGGAGAACGCGCTTACGATATTTACTCTCGACTACTAAAAGACCGCATCATTATGCTTGGTAGTGCAATTGATGACAACGTAGCTAACTCAATCGTTTCCCAGCTTTTATTCTTGGAATCTCAAGATCCAGAAAAAGATATTCACATCTACATCAACAGCCCTGGTGGTTCTATCACAGCGGGTATGGCAATCTATGATACAATGCAGTTCATTAAACCACAAGTATCAACAATCTGTATCGGTATGGCTGCATCTATGGGTGCATTCTTACTTGCAGCAGGTGAAAAAGGAAAACGTTATGCACTTCCAAATAGTGAAGTAATGATTCACCAACCACTTGGTGGAGCACAAGGTCAAGCGACTGAAATCGAAATCGCTGCAAAACGTATCCTATTCTTACGTGAAAAACTAAACCAAATTCTTGCTGACCGTACTGGTCAACCACTTGAAGTACTACAACGCGACACAGACCGCGACAACTTCATGACAGCAGAAAAAGCTTTAGAATACGGTTTAATCGATAAGATCTTTACAAATCGTTAATACTTAAAAGCGGAAGCGGCTCGTTCAGAATCGCAGGGCGATGGAGCCCCTGATTCCGAGGCGCTTTTTGCCTCGAATGTAAAAGCGAAACAACCGGAGATTCTAGCCGCTGAAGCTGGATACATAAAAAAGCGCCCTATTACAGGGTGCTTTTTTATAGTTAAGCCTCCGCATGAATATACCCCATCCAGTATCCCCATAAATATATCAACGATTTTTCAATTATATCGAACAAAACTTAAATTATATCAACGATTTTTTTAATATATCAACGGTTCGACACAACATATCGATTTACCGACAATCTACGACAAGGACAAACCAGCTACATACCCCCTACCCGCTAATCCGCACAAACAACAAAACAAAACAAAAAAACTATCGCATATACGCGATAGCTTCTTATTGTACATATGCAGCTAATGCTTCTAAAGCCTCTTCTGCATCTGAACCTTCTGTTGTAATTGTTATCATACTACCAGTTCCAATTGCTAAGCTCATAATCCCCATTATGCTCTTTGCATTTACTGTCTTTCCGTCTTTCTCGATGAAGATATCTGCATGAAAGCGATTTGCCTCTTGTACAAACAACGCAGCCGGACGTGCTTGTAAACCGTTTTTTAATGAAACCTGAACTCGTTTTTGAACCACAGCTCCATTTCCCCTTTAACCTCTTATTTTTTTGCTACCGTTTCCCCCGCGCGTAATTTCTCTGCAATTTCATCGATTTTACGCAAACGATGATTAATACCCGATTTACTAATTTTCCCCCCGGATACCATCTCACCTAACTCTTTCAATGTTACATCTTGATAATCTCTTCGTAGCTGCGCAATTTCTCGTAGTTTATCTGGCAATATATCAAGACCAACCGTCTCATCAATATAGCGGATATTTTCAATCTGCCTTAGCGCTGCACCAATTGTTTTATTTAAATTAGCTGTTTCGCAGTTCACTAAACGATTTACGGAATTACGCATATCACGTACGATTCTAATATCTTCAAATCTTAAAAGCGCATTATGAGCACCAATAATATTTAAAAATTCCGTAATTTTCTCCGCTTCTTTCAAATACGTAATGTACCCTTTTCTTCTTTCCAGCGTCTTACTATTTAAATCAAATCCGTTCATCAGTTCACATATAGCATCATTATGTTCCTTATATAACGAAAAGATCTCTAAATGATAAGATGATGTTTCTGGGTTATTTACTGAACCACCTGCTAAAAATGCACCGCGTAAATACGATCGTTTACAACACTTCTTCTCAATCAATTCTTGTGATATATTTCGAATAAATGAAAAGTCATCTCGAACGATATGAAGATCGGCTAATATTTCGCGAGACTTCTCAACAAGCCTTACGATATATACATTATTTTTCTTCAATCGCATTTTTTTACGAACAAGTAATTCTACCGTTACGTCATATCCCTTTTTCAAAAGCGTATAAATCCTTCTTGCAATTGCCGCATTTTCTGTTTGAATATCAATAGATAGACGACGGTTTGAAAAAGAAAGCGATCCATTCATTCGAAGTAACGCTGATAATTCAGCTTTTTCACAGCATTCCTTCATTTCAAGGTTCGTCAGCTCTTTCTTTGTTTCTGATGCAAATGACACAGTCAACACCTCCTTATACGATTATTATGGAACAAAATTCTTGTCCTATATGAATGAGGAGCGCTACCTCAAACGAGGCAACGCATATTTATAACAATGAATATAAAATCGAAGCTAACTTTAACGTATCATGCCTTACAACACGATCATCATACTTCGCTAATCCACCTTGAATGACATCAATATTATTTTCAGCAAAACGTTCTTCATCCACTACAACTGGTGTAGACATTTCTTCCTCATATAACTTACGTAATTCACAAGGAATATCACGGTTATTTACAATTGCAGTATTGATAAATGGTTGCCCTAAATGATCGTGTAATGCCTGCACATGATCAAAAGCAGTATATCCCATCGTTTCACCCGCTTGTGTCATAACGTTACATACATACACCTTCTTCGCCTTTGCAGCAAGAACAGCATCCCCAATTTTATTAACAACTAAGTTGGGTAATATACTTGTATACAAACTTCCTGGACCAAAAACAAGTAAATCAGCTCGTTTAATCTCAGCCAAGGTTTCATGCAATGGCTCTACATCTTCTGGAGTTAAAAAGACACGATTAATCTTCTTTCCGTAATAAGGAATCTTCGATTCGCCTGTTACAATTTCTCCATCTTCAAGTTCCGCATGAAGTACCGCACTTTGATTCGCTGCTGGTAATACACGTCCTCTGACATTTAATACTTTACTTGTTTCCGTAATTGCATGGAAAAAGTCTCCTGTAATTGAGGTCATACCTGCCAACAATAGATTTCCTAACGCATGACCTTTCAGTCCGTCCCCTGTTGTGAAACGGTGCTGAAATAAAGCTTCCACCAGTGGCTCTACATCCGATAACGCAACAAGTACGTTACGGATGTCACCTGGAGGTGGAATTTCTAGCTCATCACGTAATCTACCTGAACTGCCACCATCATCAGCGATTGTAACAACTGCTGTAATATCAACAGGATATTGCTTTAATCCTCTTAATAAAACAGAGAGTCCAGTTCCGCCTCCCATGATAACAATTTTAGGCTTTCTCTCTTTTTTCATCCCTTAATGGCCCTTTCTCTTCTCCACATCACGATGAGATACATGAACACTATACTCTGGTTTCAAATGTTTCCCAAGGTATTCTGTAAGCGTAACAGAACGATGCTGTCCACCTGTACATCCAATTGCAATTACAAGTTGACTTTTGCCTTCTCTTTTATAATGAGGCAACATGAAAGTAATCAGATCCGTCAACTTCTCTAAAAACTTATGTGTCTCATTAAATTTCAGTACATACGAAGAAACTTCTTCATCTAGTCCTGTTAATGGCTTCATATGTGGAATGTAATATGGATTTGGTAAAAAACGAACATCAAATACTAAATCTGCATCAATTGGAATACCGTACTTAAATCCAAATGACATAACATTTACACGAAATGCTTGCTCAGTTTCTGTTGAGAACAAGTGAACAATTTTTTCACGTAATTCTTTCGGTTTTAAATCCGATGTATCAAGCACAATATTCGCTCGTGCCTTCATATCTGTTAATAA
Organism: Bacillus sp. FSL K6-1218; assembly: GCF_038006445.1. Classification (NCBI taxonomy): domain Bacteria; kingdom Bacillati; phylum Bacillota; class Bacilli; order Caryophanales; family Bacillaceae; genus Bacillus; species Bacillus sp. FSL K6-1218. Next base: position 5,139,766 of record NZ_JBBOVE010000001.1, read on the forward strand.
ATCGCGCTCTGCTTCGATTCCCTTTAATGGCAAACCAGTTGGTGCAAGTGGATGCGAACGTCTCGTTTCTTTATAACGAGTTACAAGCGTACTATCTTTCGCATCTAAAAATAAAATATGAGGAATAATCCATGTACGTTCTGATAAATCATCAAGCGCTCCCCATAAATGTTCGAAAAACTCGCGGCCACGTAAATCAATACCAAGTGCCACTTTATTCATTTTCCCTTTTGAATCCGCCATAAGTTCAATAAACTTTGGCAATAACATCGGTGGCAAATTATCTACACAAAAATATCCTAAATCTTCAAAACTTTGTAAAGCTACTGTTTTTCCAGCTCCAGACATCCCTGTAATAATTACCATTTTTATATCATTATTCTCTGTCATCGTATCCTCTCCTTGACGGTTTAACTCGGATCTAATCGATATGAAAGCAACTCAAAATCTGGGGTATATACAAATGTACCGTAGATTATGCCATTTCCTTTAATTAAGTAATCAATAATGTGATAATCTCCTGGCGCCATTGCTAAATCATCAATTTTGTCAAATGTATGCCAACCAATGATGCCTTCTTCGCTCTCTAGTTTGTTTTCTCCTGCAAAATCTGTCGCTAAGAAGGAGAACATCATCCATTCAGAAACAACTTTATCACCTTCTTGGATGACAAAGGTGAAGACCCCCTTTAACGCTGGGTTTTTCAAATAAATACCTGTTTCTTCACGATACTCGCGAACAACGGAATCTCTTACAGTCTCACCACGCTCCATTTTCCCGCCTGGTGCAACCCACCAATTTCGGCGAGGTTTTTGGAGTAAGAGTACTTCATTATCTCTAATTAACACACAGTTTGTCACTCTTTGCATGTTTCTTCACCTCAGCTACTTGCAGTAAAATTCCTCACTGCATACTTCTTTCATTATACTATCAAAAACAGTTTGCTACAACGAAGGAGCCAGTCCTCTTTCGTTAACTCAACAATTTTAAAAAAGCTTTCTATAACAAGCAATGTAAATGCTTAGACTTTCAATGAATAGCATAAAAAATCCCCTTAACGATTTTTATCGCCAAGGGGATTAAAGCCCTTATTTCTTACCGAAATAAGTAACAATCGCAAATCCTAAAATAAAGGTAATAATCGAACTTATAATTGAAAATCCGCCAGTCGGAATCCCAGGGAACACAATTACAATCGAACCGATTACAAGTCCAATAATTGCCGCAAATGTCATACTTTTATAACGATCTAATAAAAAACTAATGCCTTTACTACTTACAACAAACCCAACCATAACACCAGCACCGATAACCACGATTAAAGGTAAGTTAAGTGTAGTTAAAGCGTTAATTGCTGTTGGATACACACCAATAATTAGTAAAATAAACGATCCACTAATTCCAGGAAGCAACATGGCCATACTCGCCATCCATCCTGCGAAAAATAAACCAATTGCATTTAAAATTGTTAACGTCGTAATTGGATCTGCTGCCTTATCTGGTTTAAAGAAAGCTGTAATCGCAACAAGAATTGCTGCAACTATTAATAAAACAATGTGCTTACCTTTAAACGATGACTTTGCATCAGCTTCTCTCATTAACATCGGTAATATACTAATAATTAAACCGAGGAAGAAAAATTGAGTCGGTTCATAATGATTTGCAAGTAAATATTTAATAACGTGACTTAACGTTAAAAATGCTGCTGCCACACCAGCTGCAAGGGGAATTAAAAATCCTAAATGTTTTTTCCATTCACGACTAAAGAATCCACTAATTGCCGCAAGCAGTTGTTCATAAATCCCTAACACAACAGCGATTGTACCGCCGCTCACACCAGGAATTAAATCACTAACGCCCATACAAAATCCACGATATATATTACGCCATTCCATACTGAATAAATTCCTCATTTCTTATAGTGATTTTTTCCGTAAAGTCCAGTATATCAATAAGAAAGCTTATAATCCTAATATTTTTTGACAAAACTTTGACATTTTCACACAAAAAAAGAAGAAAGCTCCTGTCGGTAGCTTTCTTCTCACAAGGTATATTATCCCTTATTTTTCTGATACAGTTTTTAATTCCTCTAATAATTCTTCTACGTAATGTTGAGCACTTTGTGCTGCAATACTACCGTCACCTGTTGCAGTTACAATTTGACGAAGCATTTTTTCACGAACATCACCAGCTGCAAAAATACCAGGAATTTTCGTTTCCATACGTTCGTTCGTTTCAAGGTAACCATTTTCATTTGTAATACCTAGTTCAACAAATGGTTTTGATAATGGTAACATACCGATGTATACGAATACGCCGTCAGTTTTGACTTCTTTCTCTTCTCCACTGTTTACGTCTACAAGTGTTACACTTCCTACTTTACCACTTGCTTCGTTGATTTCTTTTATAGTATGGTTCCAAATGAAATCTACTTTTTCATTTTGGAAAGCACGGTCTTGTAAAATTTTCTGTGCACGAAGCGTGTCACGACGGTGAACAATCGTTACTTTTGATGCAAAGCGCGTTAAGAATACACCCTCTTCAACAGCAGAATCTCCGCCGCCAATTACGATAAGTTCTTTTTCTTTAAAGAATGCCCCGTCACATACTGCACAATATGATACACCGCGGCCGCCAAGTTCTGTTTCACCCGGTACACCAATTTTTTTATACTCTGCACCGCTTGCAACGATAATTGCACGTGCTTTATATTCTTTTTTACCAGCAATAATTGTTTTGTATTCTTTACCATCGATGACTTCTTTCACATCACCGTATGCATATTCAGCACCAAATTTCTTCGCATGCTCAAACATTTTATTTGATAAGTCTGGCCCTAAAATAGACTCATAACCTGGGTAGTTTTCTACATCTTCTGTGTTCGCCATTTGGCCACCTGGAATACCACGTTCAAGCATTAATGTGCTTAAATTTGCACGAGATGTATATACTGCAGCTGTCATACCAGCTGGTCCTGCACCAATAATAACGACATCATAAATTTTTTCTTCTGACACACTATTCACTCCTATCCATTCCTACACAATTAAGTTACCCTCATTATACTGTTAGCATCATTTTTTTCCCAATGATTTGCTTATCTTATGTGTGCGTACGCTTAACAGCTTGCACATACTTTCGGACAGTCGCTACAGATACATTATATACATCTCCAAGCTCCGACTGTGTCATTTTATTTCCTTGTTCGCCGCGTACAATGTATTCAATCGCAGCTGACCAGCCGTACACATTTGTAAATATATCTCCAGATGTATATAAACGTATGAACGTACAAAACCAAAAGTGTAAACACTCTTCAATTAATTCATCATCTTTTTTCGTATAATTGTATAATGCATCCGCGATTCGTACGCACTGCTCAAATTGTTGTAAATCAGCTGGAATACTCTTATGACTATTAAGTAAAAAGAAGTAATTTGCAAGTTGTGATACGATGGGAACACCGTTCTTCGCTTGCGTTATATCAAAGAAGAATCCAACCTTCTCTGGCGTTGATAATTCATTCATTAAATATAAAGCCAGCATTTGTTCTTCTAACGTCGCACTTTGCTGAAATGATTTTCGTAATTCTTCAAATAGCAAACTTTGTCCTTCATCTGCTAAATTCAGCGCATTCCACGGTTCTTTTCCTTTTTTATCAGGGTGCAATTCCACGACATGTTGCCACATTTTTTCAGCTAGTTGCTGATCTTTCACCATATAAGCAGAATATGCAAACCAATAATAAAAACTAACGTCTCCCTCGTATCCTTGACGCTTTAATAGTTTGAACCATTTATATGCATGCTCGAAATAACCAATCGTTGCAAGTGTGGTTCCCAATTTCAAACGATGTTCAAATGAAATCGGATATACTGAAACTAGCTGTCCCGCTAACGCTTCTACTTGTTTATGCTCTCCAATTGAATATAGAAAAATAAGCGTATTACAAAGCGCATGTATATTACCAGGATTTTTTTCTAAAATCATTTCTGTTAACTTCAGTGCCTTGTCTACATTGCCAGATTGAAAATGTGCAATGGCTAAATTATTATGACCTGACCAAAATTCCGGATAATCTTTCGTAACAATTTCTAATGTAGCAATTGCTTCTTCCAATTGTCCATTGCGAATATAACGATTCGCTTCTTCCTGCATAACAATTAAATCATCTTCATCTTCAATCTCTTCCGCACCCATTGCTTCTTCTTCCATAATCTCAAGAAGTTCTAATGTATCTTCTACGAATTCCTTCTCTTTTGCAACTTCTAAATAGCGATCCGCATATTTCTTCGCCTGTTGAAATAACCCCATATATGCATAATTATTTGCAATAAAATAATAGCACTGTTCAAGTTCTGGATTAGATCTAACTAACTTTAAGAAGATTTGATTCGATTCTTGATATTCACCAGCCTCAGATAATACTGATGCTAATTGACATAAAATAAACGGCTCCTTCTCACTTTGTGCCGCTCTTCGAAAATATTTAATTGCATCTTGCAATTTTTGCCCTTTGTAAGCTCTCATCCCTTTTTTATAAAAGAAGTCCGCCAGCTGATTAAAAGAGATAACTTGTCCGTTCTCCTTATATATTCTTTGATTTTTCCCCATATATCCTCCAGTTTTTTGTTTTCTTCGTTCACACATTCTTCTATCTATAAGTATAAACGATTCCGTAAAAAACAAAACAGTATATTCTACTCAATTATTTCCTTTTTATTCATAAAAAAAGAAGAGAAATGTTACATTTTCACCATGAACCTTCTCTTGCGGTCATTTGCTCTTTCGTATAAATAATACACATTGGATTTCCACCTACGAAAGCTCCGCTCGGTACATCTCTATGAACAAGTGTGCCAGCTGAGACAGTCGAACCATCTCCAATTTTCACACCTGGTAATATTGTTACATTCGCTCCAATCATCACTTCATTTCCAATGATGATTTCCCCAAGTCGATATTCACGAATTAAATATTCATGCGCTAAAAGCGTTGTGTTATAGCCAATAATCGAATTCTCTCCCACAGTTATCTTTTCTGGGAACATAATATCCGGCATTACCATAAGTGCAAATGATGTTTTCTTTCCTACTTTCATCCGTAAAAAAGTACGGTACAACCAATTCTTCACAGATAAAAATGGAGTGTAACGCGCAATTTGGATAATAATAAAGTTTTTCATTACCTTCCAAAAAGACACTGTTTTATACACATTCCATAATGAATTTCCTCCTGAAACAGGATAGCGCGTTGTCCGTCGCACTTAGCTCGCTCCTCTACTAACTTACTTGGACCTTTATGAACGGTTCATATTAGACAAAATCGGTAGCAAATCACTCATTTTATCTAGCATAAAGTCCGGCTTGTAAGCTTCTAAATATGCTCTACCTTTCAACGTCCATGAAACCGCAGCTGTTTTCGTCCCCGCATTTTGACCACCGACAATATCATGATGATTATCCCCAACCATCAATGCCTCTTCTGGTTTTGCATCTAATAATTCAAGCGCTTTTTGAAGTGGCTCTGGATGTGGTTTCACATGCTCTACATCATCAATTGTCACGACAACATCAAAAAATCCATCAAGCTTTGACAACTGTAATCCCATCTCAACGGTTTGTCTCGCTTTCGTTGTAACAATACCAACTTTATAACCTTGCTTCTTCAACTCTCGAACTGTTTCATATACAGTTTCATATTCTTCTACTAATTCATCATGATGATCATGGTTAAATTCGCGATAACTTGTAATCATCTCTTCAACCTTACTTTCATCAATCTTGCTGAAAGTATCATGCAAAGATGGACCGATAAATGGCAACACATCTTCACGCTTATATTGATTTGGATAATATGTATTTAAAGTATGTAAAAAAGAAGAAATAATAAGTTCGTTTGTATTAATTAAAGTTCCATCTAAATCAAATAACACTGTATTTATTCTCATTGCCTTAGTCCTTTCGCTTTCCTGAATATGAAAGAAGCAGCATCTTACAATAAGATGCTACTTTTCTCTAATTTTCCGAATATCTTTTATCAGCTTGCCCCATTTTTCGTCTCACAATAATGAAAATAATAGAAATAACAACAAGTCCAATTGACATTACTTGTGCAATACGAAGTGGTCCTAGCATTAAACTATCTGTACGTAAGCCTTCTACAAAGAAGCGTCCTACTGAATACCAAATTAAATATGTGAAGAATAATTCCCCGCGGCGTAAATTCACTTTTCTTAATGCAAGTAGTAAAATTACACCTACAAAATTCCATAATGATTCATATAAAAACGTCGGATGATAGTAAACACCCTCAATATACATTTGATTAATAATGAAATCTGGTAAATGAAGACCTTCTAAAAACTGTCTCGTTACTTCATCACCATGCGCCTCTTGGTTCATAAAGTTTCCCCATCGGCCAATTGCTTGTCCTAGTAAAATACTTGGCGCAGCAATATCCGCCAACTTCCAGAATGAAACCCCGCGTCGCTTTGCAAAAAGAATTCCGGTAATAACCGCTCCGATTAAACCACCATGAATCGCCAAGCCACCTTGACGAATATTAATAATTTGACTCGGGTTTTGCGCGTAATATTCCCATTCAAAAATAACATAATACATTCTCGCAAATAGAATAGCGATCGGTACTGCAATTAATACAAGGTCAACAAATGTATCTTTTGGAATACCTAGCCTTTCTCCCTCGCGAGTTGCTAGCCAAAGACCTAATAGCACACCTGTACCGATAATAATCCCGTACCAATAAACAGGAAACGGCCCAAGTTGGACAGCTACGCGGTCAAGCTGCGGTACAGAACCTAACAGCATATGTATGACCTCCCTCTCCAATGTTTACTCCTGATTCCCTAACTCAATCGCACTCATTAATCGTTCTGAGAACTGCTGTGCTGCATTGACTCCCATACGCTTTAAACGGAAGTTCATCGCTGCTACTTCAATAATAACAGCCAAGTTTCGACCAGGACGAACTGGAAGTGTAATCTTCGTAAGTTCTGTATCAATAATTTTCATCTTCTCTTCATCAAGACCTAAGCGATCATAGTTTTTCTTTTGATCCCAAATTTCAAGATTAATAACAAGTGTAATACGCTTATAATTTCGCACTGCCCCTGCACCGAATAACGTCATAACGTTAATGATACCTAGACCACGAATTTCTAATAAATGCTCAATTAAATCTGGTGAGCTTCCTACTAATGTGTCTTCATCTTCTTGGCGAATTTCTACACTATCATCCGCAACAAGGCGGTGACCACGCTTCACAAGTTCAAGAGCTGTCTCACTTTTACCAACACCACTTTGACCTGTAATTAAAACACCAACACCGTAAATATCTACTAATACACCATGAACAGCAGTTGTTGGTGCTAGCTTACCTTCTAAATAATTAGTTAAACGACTTGATAATCTCGTTGTCGTTTGAGAAGAACGTAATAAAGGCATGCCTGATTCACGTGATGCTTGTAATAACTCATCTGGTACATCTTGATTACGAGTTATAATAATACATGGCGTCTCCTCGGTACAAAGCGCTTTCATTCTCTCTTGTTTTTGCTCTGTTGTTAACGTATCAAAGAACGTAAGCTCCGTTTTTCCAAGAAGCTGCACGCGATCAGCTGGATAATATGTAAAGAATCCTGCCATTTCAATTCCAGGTCGTGATAAATCACTTGTATCAATCGGACGATGAATTCCTTCCTCACCACTTATTAACTCCAATTGAAATTGTTCAATTAAATCTTTTGTCCTTACTTTTGGCATATGTATAAACCTCCACTCCGCTGCGGGTTCAGTCTCGTTTGATGTAAAATTCCATTCTACCGGATATTGTACCATTTTTTTCTGGAAACAAGAAATACGGTTTCTAATAAATAGAAAAAAACATTTCATACGAATAATGAAATGTTTTTCTTTTTGTCATTTTCTCTTTTTTTCATATAGAGGTTCCACAATTGCCTTCTCAATAATCATATTAAAAATTGAAATACAAATTGCCGCAACAATCGCTACACCAAATCCTGATATATTAAAAGCATCTCCTAATAATGAATCTGCTATTTTTAACGTAATCGCATTAATAACAATTAAGAAGAAGCCGAAAGTTACAACAGTAATTGGTAGCGTAATTAAAATTAAAAACGGCTTTACGAACACATTTAAAACAGCCAAAATAATACTCGCAATAATTGCAGTTTGTATATTTGCTACGTAAAACGCGTCTGGTGCAATCCCTTTTAAAAGTCCCGATACAGCGATTAACACAACGCTATTTACAAGAAGTGATACAATCCATCTCATTTTCTTACACATCCTTTTAAACATATATATTTCATCATACGCTAATAGATAAGAAACGCAAGTATCATACAAACACTTATATCAACTTATTCTACTCTTCACGCTTGTATACCTACCAACATTTCTTTGTGAAATAGGGACCACACCATCTATGTTCATGAGTTTTTACAAAAGTCCAAGTGAAATCTTTATCTACAATATAGATATCACCTTTATACGCATCATCTGTCTCACACAATATATCATCCATATGTAATAAACTCGCATCCTTTATTAATAGTATCTCATCACAGTGTTGGTAGAAAATGTAGCACTCCTTTTTCACTTCATTATGAAACGCTCTCTCTGCTTCTGTTCCTTCTAAGCACTTCTTTTTCTCATAACTAAATATGTGCCAAAGATATCCACATACATACTTATCTCCGTAAAGGAAAATGTCTTCTTTTTCTTCATCACTTAAATGGTTTGCAAAGTTATTCTCCCAGCGCTTCCGAAAATATACACCCCACTTTTGGAACTTTCTTACCTTCATATTCTTCTTTCGCAACACATCTAAAAACTCCATCATCTCCCCCTATACAATAAAAACCGAGTGTCATTTCCACCCGGTTTTATTCATACACTTATTGCGATAACTCTACTTCTTTTATTTTCTCTTTCATTCTTGCTTTATCACGATTTAAAATCTCTTTTAAATACTTACCTGTGTACGAGCGCTCTTCTTTCACTACTTGCTCTGGCGTGCCAGAAGCAACGATTTGTCCACCTTTATCTCCGCCCTCTGGTCCAAGGTCAACGATATAATCAGCTGTTTTTATCACATCTAAATTATGTTCAATTACAAGTACCGTCTCACCGCTCTCAACAAGACGCTGCAGCACTTCTAGAAGACGCGCGATATCATGTGCATGTAAACCAGTCGTTGGCTCATCTAAAATATATAACGTACGCCCTGTAGAACGACGGTGTAATTCAGAAGCTAGCTTCACACGCTGCGCTTCACCACCAGATAACGTCGTAGCTGGCTGTCCTAATTTCATATAACCAAGCCCTACATCTACAAGCGTTTGAAGTTTACGCTTAATTTTTGGGATATTAGCGAAGAATTCTACCCCATCTTCAATTGTCATTCCTAACACTTCAGAAATGTTCTTATCTTTATACTTCACTTCTAACGTTTCACGGTTGTAACGTTTACCGTGACAAACTTCACACGGAACGTATACATCTGGTAAGAAGTGCATTTCAATTTTAATAATTCCATCACCACGGCACGCTTCACAACGTCCACCTTTTACATTAAAGCTGAAACGTCCTTTTTGATATCCGCGCACTTTCGCTTCATTCGTTTGTGCAAACACATCACGAATATCATCGAATACACCTGTGTACGTCGCTGGATTAGAACGTGGTGTACGACCAATTGGCGATTGATCAATATCAATTACTTTATCTAAATGTTCAAGACCTTTAATCTCTTTATGAGTACCTGGCTTCGCTTTCGCTTTATATAACTTTTGCGCTAACGATTTATATAGCACTTCATTAATCATCGTACTTTTACCAGAACCAGATACCCCTGTTACCGCTACAAACGTACCGAGTGGGAATGACATTTTCGCATTCTTTAAGTTATTCTCTTTTGCGCCGACAATCTCTACTTTACGTCCATCACCTTTACGTCTTTCAAGTGGAACTGGAATAAACTCTTTACCACTTAAATACTTCCCTGTTAATGAATTCTCATCTTGCATCACTTCAGCTGGTGTCCCTGCTGATACAACTTGCCCACCGTGAATACCTGCACCTGGTCCGATATCAAGTAAATAATCAGCAGCCATCATCGTATCTTCATCATGCTCAACAACGATTAATGTATTACCTAAATCGCGCATTTCTTGCAATGTACGAATAAGACGATCGTTATCGCGCTGGTGTAAACCAATTGAAGGCTCATCAAGAATATAAAGTACACCCGTTAGACGAGAACCAATTTGCGTCGCTAAACGAATACGTTGTGCCTCACCACCTGATAAAGTTCCTGCGGCACGACTTAACGTTAAATAATCTAAACCAACGTTCACTAAGAACCCAACGCGCTCCTGAATTTCTCTTAAAATTAAATGAGCAATTTTTTGTTGCTTCTCCGTTAGCTCCACATTTGAGAAGAATTCCTGTACTTCTTGAACAGAATACTTCGTTACATCAGCAATCGTTTTATCACCAACAAAAACAGCTAAACTCTCAGGCTTTAAGCGTCCGCCTTTGCACTTCGGACAAGCTTGCTCTGCCATATATTTCTCCATTTGCTCACGAATGTAATCGGAACTCGTTTCACGATAACGACGTTCAATATTTGGAATAACACCTTCAAATAAAATCTCATTTTCCTTTACTTGACCAAATTCATTTACATAGCGGAAATAAACCTTCTCTTCCCCGCTTCCGTACAACACTTTATCAAATAAATCTTTCGGTATATGTTTCACAGGCATATCCATATCAACGCCGTAGTGATTACATACAGATTGTAAAAGTTGTGGATAGTATTGTGAACTTGTCGGTTCCCAAGGTGCAATCGCATGTTCATTTAATGATAAATCCCAGTTTGGGATAACAAGCTCTAAATCTACCTCTAGCTTTGAACCAAGTCCATCACAAGAAGGACACGCTCCGAACGGACTGTTGAATGAGAACATACGCGGCTCTAATTCTCCGATTGAAAAACCACAATGTGGACAAGCATGATGTTCACTAAATAGAAGTTCCTCTTCTCCCATTACATCAATTAACACTCGGCCTCCGCCAAGCTTTAATGCACTTTCAAGTGAATCAGCAAGACGGCTTGCGATTCCTTCTTTTACAACAATACGGTCAATTACAACTTCAATGGAATGCTTCTTATTTTTATCTAACGTAATCTCTTCAGACACATCAAGCATTTCACCATCAACACGTACACGAACATACCCTTGCTTCTTAATATCTTCAAGTACTTTCACATGCGCTCCTTTACGCCCAGACACGATAGGCGCTAACACTTGCAATTTCGTACGCACAGGATATTCAAGAACACGGTCTACCATCTGCTCGACTGTTTGTGATGTAATTTCAATCCCATGATTCGGACAAATTGGCGTACCAATTCGTGCAAATAATAAACGTAAATAATCATAAATCTCCGTCACTGTTCCGACAGTTGAACGTGGATTACGACTCGTCGTTTTTTGATCAATCGAAATCGCTGGTGACAACCCTTCAATCGTATCCACATCCGGCTTATCCATTTGTCCTAAAAATTGACGCGCATACGCAGATAACGATTCTACATATCTGCGCTGTCCTTCTGCATAAATCGTATCAAATGCTAATGATGATTTCCCCGAACCAGACAATCCCGTTACAACGACAAGCTGATTTCTCGGAATGGTTACATCAATATTTTTTAAGTTATGTGCTCTAGCACCTTTTACAACGATAAAATCCTTGCTCTTACTCACTCTTTTCACCCTTCCGCTTTTAATTCTAATAGTAAATCTCTTAGTTCAGCTGCACGCTCGAAGTCTAACGCTTTTGCTGCTTCTTTCATCTCTGCTTCCATCTTCGCAATTGTCTTTTCGCGCTCTTTTTTCGTCATTTTCTTAGCAGGAGTTGCTTCGTATGTTTCTGTCTCTTCAGCCGCTGTCGTTGCACGGATTACATCACGAACGCCTTTTTGAATCGTTTTCGGCGTGATACCATGCTCTTCATTGTAAGCTTCTTGTATAGTACGACGACGCTGCGTTTCTTCAATTGCAATTCCCATCGATCTTGTTATGCGATCTGCGTACATAATAACGCGGCCGTTTTCATTACGCGCCGCACGACCAATCGTTTGAATTAACGAACGTTCTGAACGCAAAAACCCTTCCTTATCTGCATCTAAAATAGCTACAAGTGATACTTCTGGAATATCTAATCCTTCTCGTAATAAGTTAATACCGACAAGTACATCAAACTTACCAAGGCGAAGGTCACGGATAATTTCAATACGTTCTAACGTTTTAATTTCAGAGTGAAGATAGTTCACTTTAATTCCTACATCTTTTAAGTAATCCGTTAAATCCTCTGACATTTTCTTCGTTAAAGTCGTAATTAGTACACGTTCATTTTTTGCAATACGATCTTGAATTTCTCCTAATAGATCGTCAATTTGACCTTCAATAGGTCGTATATCGATTGGTGGATCTAAAAGCCCTGTTGGACGAATAATTTGTTCTATTACTTCTGGTGACTGCTCTAACTCATACGGTCCCGGCGTTGCTGAAACGTAAATAACTTGATTTGTTTTCTCTTCAAACTCATCAAACATGAGCGGTCTATTATCTAGAGCCGATGGCAGACGGAATCCATGATCCACAAGCACTTGTTTACGTGCTTGGTCACCGTTATACATCGCTCTTACTTGTGGCACTGATACGTGCGATTCATCCATAACGATTAAGAAATCTTTCGGGAAATAATCTAATAACGTATACGGCGTTGCACCTGCTGGACGAAGTGTTAAATGACGGGAATAGTTTTCAATCCCTGAACAAAAGCCCATCTCGCGCATCATTTCTAAATCATAACGTGTACGTTGCTCTATACGCTGCGCTTCTAACAACTTACCGTTATCATTTAACTCCTTTAAACGCTCTTCTAATTCTTTTTCGATATTTTCAATAGCGACCTTCATTTTCTCTTCACGTGTAACGAAGTGAGATGCCGGGAAGATTGCTACATGATCACGTTCTGCTAATACTTCACCTGTTAACGCATTTACTTCGCGAATACGATCGATTTCATCACCGAAAAACTCAATTCGGATACAATGCTCATCAAGTGATGCCGGGAAGATTTCAACTACATCTCCGCGCACACGGAATGTACCACGCTTGAAATCAATATCATTACGTCCATACTGCACATCAACAAGTTCACGAAGCAATTGATTGCGGTCCTTTTCCATACCAACTCGAAGTGAAACAACTAACTCACGGTACTCTTCAGGAGAACCTAAACCATATATACACGAAACACTCGCAACGATAATTACATCGTCCCGTTCAAATAATGCAGACGTTGCTGAGTGACGCAATTTATCGATTTCATCATTAATCTGCGCGTCTTTTTCAATAAACGTATCTGTTTGCGGCACATACGCTTCTGGCTGATAATAATCATAATAACTAACAAAATATTCAACTGCATTATTCGGAAAAAAGTCTTTCAACTCACTATATAGCTGTCCTGCTAACGTTTTATTGTGAGCCATGACAAGTGTTGGCTTTTGCACTTCTTTAATGACATTTGAAATCGTAAATGTCTTACCCGTTCCTGTTGCTCCAAGTAACACTTGCTTTTTCTTTCCACTATTAATTCCCTCTACAAGCTTCTCTATAGCTACCGGCTGATCACCTTGCGGGGAATACGCTGATATAATTTCAAATTGATGTTCCAAGTAAAATCCGACCTCCTCATAAAAATCTGTATTATTATTTTACCACGAACACCCATAAAAAACCTAAAAAAACGAACAGATATTCGGTAAAATTTTCGACAATATATACATAGAAAAAGGAAGGAGTCAAAACTTCCTTCCTCTACTAACTCTATTTTTCAGGTACATATAATAAATCATATCCATTGCGCCCATTTTCATTCACACAGTCTATTAACCTATAAGCCGTTTGCAATTCACACTGCTCTTTAACAATCCTTTTACAGCTATCTTTATATAAGCCTTTATCCTCACCAGCAAATTTGTCTTGTCTACTATCTAATACATAAAGTATATCTTTCCCACTATGTTCTAACGTTTGAAAAACCGGGTCACCTTCATCGGTATACTGTACAATTCTTATTTCATCAACTTTCCCTTGTTCCACATTCAAAACGAACTGCTCGAATTTATCTAGATTGGAAATCCTGGTTCCCTTTACGATGACATCATTCTTCTTATTAATTGTAGTGTTAGATGGTGAACATGCTACTAAACTAAAGAGAAATAGACATATAAAACTGGTTCTTTTTCCTATTGTCATCCTCTCCTATAAAAATTATTTGTATACCCAAAAGCTACTTTCAACTATGAAAGTAGCTTTTCTTTTCTTTTCTCCTTCTTCGGAAAAATCACATATGAAAATGAAATCGCTGTATCAACTAAAAATATAATTGCCCACACTTGGCTCACACGGCTTGCAGCTTTATTTAAAACGATTCCCGATTCTAACCAATTACCCCATTGTTCAAATGGAATAAATCCATACGCGAAGAAAAAGAATATGTGCACACCAACGAATAAAACAAGATGTAATACCCAATTTTTTATTTCCTGCTTCGCATAGGCCATACCTGTTAATTCTACGTGCTCTTCCATAATTGGCGCTGGTTCATTCCGCCATTTCGCAACTAGCTTTTGCGCAAATATATCAAGCTTCTTCAAATCCTTTTTCCCGTAGAAAACTGCATACAATAAAATAATTACAGTAATGATCTGAAAGTTAGAGAACTTTCCTGTTTGATAATAGTCCACTACCCCTAAAGTTAAAATAAACACTTCATTTATGAGGAGTACAATTCCCATAATAAAGCTCGCCTTTTTCAAACGGAATCCGTAACGGAGTAAAAAGAAACCGATAGCTGATAACCAAAATACAATTTCTGCCCCAATTAAAAAATACCAACGATATTCTGCGAGTATACTCATTTATCCTTCTCCTTTTCATCATAAATACGAAAAGCTTCATCCATATATATTAAAAGTTCTTCTTCAATTGGATACATGCTCATTTTCTGTGAATCTTCCTTCGATTTTCTAACTTCCCATAACTTATCTAAAAACGCTTCGTCACCATTAGTCATTTCTAAACACTTCTGCATTAATTTTTTCGTTGCCCCTTGTACCTCATCACTAGCAGCTTCTTTACCTTCCTTCATAAAAGTATGGAATTGCTTTAATAAATCTACCCATTCTAAAACATTCGGATCTTCTTCACTCATATTCGGCAAATTGTGAAGCAACTTTTGTTCTTCCTTTGAAAACACTTCATTTTGGAATATTTCACGTATACGAGGAGACTGTTTAGAAAGCTGAATAAGTTCAAACATAACTTTCCAATCAAGTTCTCCCTCCACATCTACCGAATAAACAACAGCTTGTAAAACACGCTCCATTCGATTAAATTTCTTTTGTTCTTCCTGTACAAACCGAAGTTGTTTTTCAAGAGAATCCTTTAAGTTAAGCTCACCTATTACTAACATATTCGCAGCCTCTTTTAATGAAAATCCCATTTCCTTTAAAAATAAAATTTGTTGCAGCCTTATTACGTCAACTTCACTATATAAACGATGCCCACCTTCTGTTTTCCCGCTCGGCTTTAATAAATCTATTTGATCATAATAACGTAATGTACGTACTGTAACCCCTGTTTCTCTCGTCAATTCTTGTATTGAAATCACTACCATCACCTCTTCCCCTTCATTATAAAAGATGACGTTACGTAACTTTCAAGTCTTTTGTAAAAAAAATACAAAAAGCTGTTTATACTCTTTGTATAAACAGCTTTTACGGAAATAATCCTTTTTGTACAGCACGCCCACAAAATAAAATAAGTGCCCCAACGACAACACTCGTTGCTGTTTTATGATAATGAGCTGAAACTAATAAATAATATGATAAACCTACAGTGCCAATCATAATACAAATGCTTGGCACTGGATTACGAGAAAAGTTTTGCATTCCCCAAAGAAGCGCAAATATAGCTGTAGCGACACATAACACCGGTAATTCCATCCCAGTTCCCCTTTTTCTATCTATTATTCTTTGTTGCTAACACGCTCGTTGATGCGATACTTATTAATACACCAAAAATAGCAATATATAATAGCTCAGTTACATGTACTGCTTGCCTATCTAAATACTTATTTACACAAAGATACATAATAAACAAGAAAACGAAGCTTGTAATACAAATCGTAAAATATGACTTCATCTTGTTCACAACTCGCTCATCAATCGATGGTACTCCCTCTTCTTTCAAACGCTTCTGCTCTTTATATTCCGAAATTCCATATAAAATGACTAGCGCTACATTCGATATAAAAATAGTTCCCCACGAAATACTTAAAATCATTAAACTCGTATTTAAAAGAATTCCTGCTACAAGCAAACTCCCTACGAATCTCATGACCTCTCTCTTACTCATACATGATCAGCCTCTTTTCGATTTCTATATTTCCACTTCGGCCAATAGTTCACAAGAAAATACACCCACTGCCCTAGTACAAATAAAACAAACGGCATACCAGCATTTCCATCAACAATTAAATTATATAAACTCCATATCGCTAAACTAATCGTAAAAAATAACCCTACATATTTAAACGCTTTATCTGACTGAAATCTCTCAAACTCATCCTGCATTTTTTATTCCCCCTATCGCTATGCTCGTTTTCCTACCATAACTCCTATAATGAAACTACCTGCAAATAAGGAACTACATATTATAAATATCTCTTGCACTGGTATAACAGCCCTGCCTATTGCTTTACTCGCAACAATATAAACAATAAGCAACAGAAATGCGAATACAAATGAGACGTTTACATGCTTTTTTATATTTTCATTTACTCGCTCATCTATATCGGGAAGTTCTTCTTTTTTGTACTTACGTTTTTTGTAATACACATACACTATCAAAAATACAATTGCTAAAACGTTACTCACTACGAGCGGTAAAATTGGTATAGCCGGATTCATAATATGAACTATAATGTCTCCCAAAAACAATCCAAAAGTCGCACCGATTAATAACTTTTTAGTATCGTTCATTTTTCCTCCCCTTACTCCAGCGTAAAGATTTCCTCCACCTTCACTCCAAAATATTTGGCGATTTTTAGGGATAACTCTAGACTCGGGTTATAGTGATGATTTTCAATCGCCACAATCGTCTGCCGCGTCACCTGCATCGCCTTTGCCATTTCAACTTGCGTTATATGATGTTGCTTTCTTAACTCTTTTATTTTATTTTTCACACCCATAGGCTCCACCTTCGAAAGTAAAGATATCTTTACTTTAATTATAAATATTTTCCAGTTACAAGTAAAGATATCTTTACAAATTTTAGTAAAACATTTCACTGAACATCTTCTCTAACTAAGTACAAGAGTAATTCAATTTATATCAGCGATTTCCCAAATATATCGACATCAGTAGCACTATAATCATAAGAAAAAAAGCTGTCCCAAAATATCTTTTGGAACAGCTTCTTCGTCCTACTACATAAATCCTAATACATATACAAGAACATAGCCAAGAATAGAAAGGCAAACCGAACCGATCAGCCCCGCCACGAATGCCTTACTTCCTAACTTACGGAACGTTTTAAACTCTACATTTAAACCAAGCCCCGCCATCGCCATTGCAATAAGCATGTAAGCAATGACAACAATGTAGCCGGCAACAACTTCTGGTATAACCCCGAGCGAATGTACTGCACTCATCGCTAAAAATCCGAAGATGAACCACGGAATTGGAAGGTCGCGCCACGATTTTTTTTCCTCGCTACCTTCACTCTTACCAAACCATAATCCAATTAAAATCGCTACTGGCACAAGCATTGCAACGCGCGTTAATTTCACGATAACTGCGATGTCTACAGCCGTACTTCCTCCTGGTGCCGCAGCTGCGATGACATGAGCGATTTCATGCAGCGTCGCACCTGAGAATACACCGTAACCGTACGGAGATAAACCAAGCACTGGATATAATAACGTATAAATAAGCGTAAATATTGTACCTAAAATTGCGATGATCGCTGCTCCAACTGCTGTTTCGTCATCTTTTGCTTTCACTTGCGGTGCAATTGCCACAACCGCGGCCGCGCCGCAAATTGCTGTTCCACACGCTGTTAAAATTCCAAGCTTCTTCTCTACTTTAAATACTTTCGTTAGTCCATATACAACAAAAATAGTAAATGTAATAACAACCGCCGCGATGACTAATACTTTCGGCCCTGCCTCCGCAATATCAACAAGATTTAATCGCATTCCAAGTAAGATGATCCCAAAGCGAAGTAATTTCTTACTCGCGAAATTCGTTCCAGCTATCGCTTCTTGCGGAACTCCGATAGCTGCTCGCCAAACCATCCCAATTAGAATAGCAATTACTAATTGTCCCATAATATTTAAAAATGGAAGCTCTGCTAAATATTTCGCGGCAATTGCGATTAATAATGTAATCCCAATTCCTTGCGAAAATCCAAAGCCCTTCTTCTTTTGTATAACAAGTGTTTGTTCCACCTTGTACCACCCCAATAATCGTATTGGAACATGCATGTTCTTTCTACTTACATTATAAGAGAGTTTCTATAATAAGTTTAATATCAATATTGAATCCCTATCATCAGAAATACTTATGATAAGATGATAGAAAAAGAAAGGATCCCATTATATGAACGTAGACATTTTAAAAATTTTTGTTACTGTCGTTGAACAGAAACATTTCTCTCGTGCAGCAGAATTATTAAACCTTTCACAACCCGGAGTAAGTATGCATATACGCAACTTAGAAAACGAATTTGGCACTACACTTATTCAACGCTCCCCGAAGCACGTCCAAGTTACGGAAGCTGGAAACATATTATATATACATGCAAAGCAAATGCTCTCTCTTTACGAAGATGCTAAGCAAGAAATTAATGAACTACATAACGTTGTAACAGGAACACTTCGCATCGGTGCTAGTTTTACAATTGGCGAATACTTACTTCCAAAAATACTGGCTAACTATGCGAATGAAAATCCACACGTCGAAGTTCATACTTTCATCTCAAATACAGAAGACGTTTTGCAAAGCCTTCGCTCTAATCAAATTGATATCGGCTTAGTAGAAGGGCAAGTCGTATACGCTGACGTTGACGTTGAAACATTTATGCAAGATGAAATGAAGCTCGTCGTTCCGCCAAATCATTCATTGCTCCGCACAAATGAAATAAGTGAAAGCACACTCCAAGATCAAGTATGGGTACTAAGAGAAAGTGGTTCTGGTACACGCGCTTATAGTGACCGCTTTATTCATCAACACCATTTAAAGATGAAACGATTCTTTACATTCAGTAGTATCCAAAGCGTAAAGGAAGCTGTTAGTGCCGGTCTTGGCATCGCTATACTTTCTGATTGGACGGTACGGAAAGAGCTACTAGCAAAAGAACTATTCCACGTCGAAGTTCCAAATGAACAACTAATCCGTCCGTTCTCCATCGTGCGCGGCAAATATTTCATTCCATCTAAAGCCATTCAAGTGTTCTTAAATCATCTAGATTCTTTTGCGAAAAAACAGCATTGACCTTCACATTAGTGTGAAGGTTTACAATACATGTAAAAGGAGTGAAACACATTGCGAATTGGAGAATTATCAAAAGAAACTGGCGTTAGTGAAAGATCACTAAGACATTACGAAGAAAAGGGACTACTCCCTTCTAAGCGCCTCGCAAATGGCTACCGTGATTTTGATGAAAGTGCCATCGAAAAAGTAGAACTTATTCAAATGTACTTACAAATTGGCTTAAATTTAGAAGAGACGGCAAGGATGCTACGCTGCCTTGAAATTGAACCGCACCTGTACGACAATCCGTGCAGTAGTATCCTTATGCTTTATGAAGATAAACTCAATGAAGTAACAAAGCAAATCTCATTGCTTTCCAACATTCAAACAAATTTGCAAAAACACGTTTCACTCCTAAAACAAGCAAAAGAAAAGGGATGATTACATGTTTGTTATACATGGCAGTTCAAGACAAAACGGAAATACAGAAGCTTTAACACATATGATGATAGAGGGCATTGAAACAGAACAAATTTACTTGCGAGACCATACAGTCCATCCTATTACAGACCAACGTCATGACGCAGAAGGATTCCAACCTGTAAATGATGATTATGAGCAGTTAACCAAACGCATGTTAGAGCACGACACAATTATCTTTGCTACACCGCTATACTGGTACGGAATGAGCGGACATATGAAAAACTTCGTCGATCGTTGGTCACAAAGCTTGCGCGATACATCTCTTCATTTCAAAGAAAAAATGAAAGGCAAAAAAATGTATGTTGTCATCGTTGGCGGAGACAATCCTAAACTGAAAGCATTGCCGCTTATCGCTCAGTTTCAATACATCTTTGATTTTGTTGGTTCATCATTTGAAGGATATATTATTGGGGATGCGAATGGATTAGATGAAATCAAAAATGATGCTGAAGCACTAGCAAAGGTACAACTGTATAATAACGAATTCAAAAATCACAAGCAAAAATAACTTTGACAAACCATTTTGTATACGCATACAATAAAAGTAACATTATGAAAGGAAGGTACTTTGACCAATGAAGTTCTAATTCTCTTATTTATTTCATCCATCACAAATAGTGAACAAAAAATGATGAAAACTAGCAGAGGATTAGTCTGTCCATTTGTCGATACTTTCTTTCGAAACGATCATGTAAAAAAATCGTTTATTTATGTACGATTTTTTACATGCAAGGGCGACGTTTATCCTCTCTAGTGAAACTAGGGAGGTTTTTTTATGACTATTTTATTCGCACGCAATATTGAAAAGAGCTTTGGTGATCGCACACTATTTACGTTACCGTCACTGGAAATTCAAGCACAGGATCGTATAGGAATTGTCGGAGTCAACGGAGCTGGTAAATCTACGTTATTAAAAATATTAAGTAAAGAAATAGAAGCTGACAATGGCATAGTAACTCACCATAGTTCTATCAGCATCATTCCTCAGCTTAGCGAGGAACTACCGGAAACCGCTTCTTCTCTCGCAAAAGGAAAATGGAGTATTTCAAACGTTACAGATGCAATGAGCGGCGGTGAACGAATGCGCCTAAAGATTGCCCATGCTCTCGAACAGGATGCAGGCATTTTATTCGCAGATGAACCAACAAGCCACTTAGATATGGTTGGTACAGAGCAATTAGAAAAGGCACTTTTATCTTATAAAGGGGCACTTGTTTTAATATCACATGATCGTGATTTTTTAGATAATATATGTACAAAAATCATTGGAATTGAAGACGGTACTATTCAAGAGTATAAAGGGAATTATTCCAACTATCGAAAACAAAAAGAACGTGAACGAACACAAAAACAAGCAGAATATGAGCAATATGTACAAGAAAAAAATCGTTTAGAGCAATCAATTTCACAAAAAAAGCAACGTGCTTCTAGCATGACAAAAATCCCAACTCGGTTCAGTTCATCTGAATCTAAACTTTATAAGTTAAGCGGAGCTCATGGCCAAGAACAGGTTAGCAAAGCAGCGAAAGCATTAGAAACACGTCTCGAAAAACTAGAAAAGAAAGAAAAGCCAAAGGATCTTTCTCAGACTCAGTTTGACGTGCAATACCATATACCCATTCATAGTAAAGTGGCAGTACAGTTCAATAAAGCAACAAAGAAAATAGGCGACCGCACACTATTTAAAAATATGAATGGAGCTATTGCCCCTGGTGCAAAACTTGCTATTTTAGGTGCAAACGGAAGCGGCAAAACAACTTTGTTCAACATGCTTCTCGCAAACGAGCGTGGCATTCAGCTTTCGAAAAGTTGTAAAATTGGATACTTTGAACAAACACTATCAATTTTAAAAACAGATAAAACCATTTTAGAGAACGCTCTAGAAGAAACCAACTATACAGAAGCATTCGTTCGAACAATACTTGCACGGCTTTTATTCCGCCGTGAAGATGTTCATAAACCTGTACATGTCTTAAGTGGCGGCGAACGAATGAAGGTCGCACTCGCAAAAGTATTTTTAGGAAACTATAATATGCTTCTGCTCGATGAACCGACAAACTATTTAGACTTAGCGACGCAAGAAGAATTAGAAATCATGTTACGAGAATACCCTGGCACAGTACTTTTCATTAGCCATGACCGTGCCTTTATTCGCTCTGTTGCAGACCATATTCTACAAGTAGATGAGAGTGAACCAAGAATATTCCACGGTAATTACGAGCAATACACAAAAAGAACAACCGGGGATTCTGTAAACGTTACTGAACAAGAATTATTACGATTACAAACAAAATTAACAGAAATCATCGGCCGAATTTCCATGCCAAATCATCACGATGACATCACATCTCTCGAACAAGAATACGCAAAATTATTAACTCAAATTCAAAAATGTAAAGAAGTACTCTAATGTCTTCCCTATATATCGACGGGACCTTCCGCATTTCCCAAGAAATATTGAAACTTCGACATATAAAAGTAAAAAGCCGTGCTGATGCACGGCTTTTTACTTTTATATACGGACAGCAGTCCCGCTCACTGCAACCATTAGCATTCCTTCGCGAACTACTTCGTAATCCACGTCGATACCAACAATAGCATTTGCATTTTTTTGTCTTGCGAAAGTTTTCATTTCTTCCATTGCGATGTCGCGCGCTTCTTTTAATTTACTTTCATAAGCACCCGCGCGACCGCCGACAACGTCACGAACAGAAGCGAAAAGGTCACGAACGATATTCGCGCCCATAATCGCTTCTCCATTGACGATATCGATGTACTCAATAATTTCTTTTCCTTGAATTGTAGACGTTGTTGTTACAATCATGCTTTATAGCCTCCCATATAAGATTTTCACTTACTTATGGTGCACTAATTCAGTAGAAATTATATTTATGAACTGAACTGAGCTTCGTATAATCGGCTGTATCCTCCGCCTTGCTCAATTAGTTCCTCATGCGAACCTTGTTCTGCAATACCATCTTTATTTACAACGACGATACGATCTGCATTTTTAATCGTTGCAAGCCTGTGAGCGATAACTAATGTTGTACGGCCGACAGATAGTTCTGCAAGCGATTTTTGAATCGCTAGTTCCGTCTCTGTATCTAATGCAGAAGTCGCTTCATCTAATATTAAAATTGGTGGGTTTTTCAAGAACATACGAGCAATCGCTAGACGCTGTTTCTGTCCACCAGAAAGTTTCACACCACGCTCACCGATAACGGTATCTAAACCGTCTGGTTGTGAGTAAATTAAGTCTTCTAACTGCGCACGTTTTACCGCCTGCCAAATTTCAGCTTCTGACGCTTTTAAATTTCCGTAAGCAATATTTTCACGAATCGTTCCTGAGAATAAGAACACATCTTGCTGCACAATTCCAATTTGTTTACGAAGTGAAGATAATGTCATATCTTTCGTATCAATACCATCAATTTGGATTGAACCAGACGATTGTTCATAAAAACGTGGGAGTAAACTACATAACGTTGTTTTTCCAGCTCCTGATGGTCCAACGAACGCAACCGTTTCACCTGCATGTATGTTCAAACTAATGTCATTTAAAATCGGTTCTTTATTTTCATATCC
Organism: Bacillus sp. FSL K6-1218; assembly: GCF_038006445.1. NCBI lineage: Bacteria > Bacillati > Bacillota > Bacilli > Caryophanales > Bacillaceae > Bacillus > Bacillus sp. FSL K6-1218. Next base: position 5,163,502 of record NZ_JBBOVE010000001.1, read on the forward strand.
GAACGTAATGTTGCTATATTGAATATCACCATGTACATGTTTAACTTCCATCGCACCTTTAGAGTCTACAATATCTGGCTCTGTTTCCAGAAGCTCTACATATCTCTTAAAACCAGCGATCCCTTTCGGATAGCTTTCGATTACCGCATTAATTTTTTCAATTGGGCGGAAGAAAATATTCGTTAATAGAACGAATCCAATAAATCCACCGTACGTTAATTCACCTTGCAGAACAAACCATGTACCGCATATTAACACAAAGAGTGTTACGAGACGCATGAGCATATAACTAATCGATGAATTTAATGCCATAATTTTATACGCCATTAATTTCGTTGTACGGAAACGAGCGTTGTTAACAGCAAATTGCTCTTTCTCAAACTTTTCATTTCCGAATGCTTGTACTACGCGAATACCACCAACATTGTTCTCAATACATGCATTGAAATCAGCAACGTCTGAGAATAAACGTCTAAATGTACCTGTCATTTTTTTGTTGAAGTAAAGTGCTAACCATAATAAGAATGGAATGACGAAGAACGTTAATAGCGCTAACTTCCAGTTGATCATCATCATAAATGAGAATGCCCCAACTAAAGTCATAATAGCGATAAATAAATCTTCCGGTCCATGGTGAGCAATTTCCCCAATTTCCATTAAGTCGTTTGTAAGACGTGAAATTAAATGACCTGTTTTATTATTGTCAAAAAATCTAAATGATAGCTTTTGAATATGATCAAATAATTTCTGCCTCATATCCGTTTCAATGTTAACACCAAGCATATGTCCCCAATATGTAACAACATATTGTAAGCCTGCATTTAATATATACACTGCAAGTAAACCGAAACAAGCCCATAAAATAAGCGTCCAGTTTTGTCCTGGCAATAACTTATCAATAAATTGATTTACGATAAGCGGGAAGCCAAGTTCTAGTAATCCTGCGACAACCGCACAAGAAAAGTCGAGTATAAATAAACCTTTATACGGTTTATAGTAAGAAAAAAATTTACGCAGCATATCTTACCTCCATTTTCCAAAATTAAAAAGACTCTCTAAATGATAACCATTATCAAATAATTATTCAAGTTATCCGTCTATGAAACTAAAAATAAGATTTTTGATAGTTGTCGTTTTTTCCAGGAAGTCGATATATTCGAATAATCGCCGATATAAATTTCATTTACTAACTACCCTCCCCCCAAAAAACAAAAAAGGTACCACCACAAGATGATACCTTTCCTTCTATTACATCGCTTCCGAATCCCACTCATGCTCCTGCTCAACAAATACAATACCTAATTCGTGATGTCCACCAGCATATAATGCAGTTTGCGCAAGACGAAGCTCACCATTTGTATCTAATACTTCTAATTTACAAAATGCTCCTGTCGTCTTCGTTTGAAGCGCATCATAAAATTCCTCGGCGCTTTTTGGAATGACTCCATTTACTTTCGTAATAATTTCTCCAGGCAGTAATTTTAGCTCTGCTCCAATTGTATTTGGGATTGTATCTAGTACAACGAGCCCATCATTGCGTGCAGCAAAATACGCTGGTCTTGTTTCATCAGTAATTTTCTCTTGCATCGAAATTGTGAAACGCCCAAGCATTGCGACTCCCATCGCGATAATTGCAAGTACATGCCACCAGTAACTTGCGATTCCTAAAACGAGCACAAGTCCTGCTAACCCATAAACACGTCTTCCTGTAAATAATAAAGCTTCCGTCGGCTCATAACTTTTAATCTTTCTCATAAATCCAATTAAAAATGGAACGAGGAATAGAGAATATGTATTTGAACCTATTGAAACGACAGGCCACCATGAAATAAACTGCGTTACCGCATCACCCGGTACAAGAATAAAAATAGGAACGATCCATAAACGCTTTGATTCGTGTAAACCAATCTTTAATCCACGCTTCCCCTTCCTAATCTTCGGTGTAGAGTATCCTACTGCGTTTTTAGAAATCAATAAACCTTCTACAATAAGCATAACGCCTAGCAAAATAGCAAGGGATACAATGGTATTCTCTTCACCTTCTCGAAGCTGTAAGAAGGAAATTGGTAGCTTAGAAGATAATAGAACACATACAATCGCAATGCTAAATGTATAAGCCGCCGATAAATATCGATACATAGCCGTTAATCCAAATAGTAATGTCCAAATTAAAATGGCCCATAAGCTTGCTTTAGAAACAACAAGTCCAAGCCCAATCGTAATAATAGATACTACTAATCCGTATCCCATCCCTGCAAATAGAGAGGTTCGCAGTTCAAACCAAATATCATAAACTTTAAAAGAAAAATCTTTTCGTTCTCTTAACATACGTAAGTATCCAACGAAGATACTACTTATTACAAATATATAGACAGCAGGGTGTAAGAAAAAACGTCCAACTGCCCGCATTATTTCAAAAATCCACGACTCCACGAACTCATTCACCACCATTTATATCATTCTTTCTTTTTATATTATCATAACTAAACAAACGTTTGTTTAACACAAAAAAATACAGGCAGAAAACTGCCTGTATTTCTTCTTATTTTGCCATTAATTTTAATGCTGACTGTAATTGTAGATCATTTTCTCCAGAACGGATTTTTTCGATAATTTTAGTTTGAATCGCTTCAGCTGTCTTTTTATCAAGCTGTCCTGTCGCTTCCATTTCATTCGCATTTTGGAATGCTTTCAGCGCCGATTCTGTCTCTTTACTAAAGTATCCATCTTCACGACCTGGTACATACCCTAAGCTCTTAAGCATTTCTTGAGCATGTTTTACTTGTACATCATTTGAATTGTATGAAAGTGTTTTTTCAATTTGAATTGGTGTCGCATGATAATAATTTGGTTGCTTCACTTCTACTGTTGGCGCGATTCCTTTTTTATGAATCCAGTTCCCATCCGGTGTTAACCATTTAAACATCGTTAATTTAATGTTGCTGCCGTCTTTAAATGGAACAGCTTGCTGAACAGTACCTTTACCAAATGTCTTTTCACCAATTAAATCGTATCCTTCTCCTTCTTTCAGCGCACCAGCTAAAATCTCTGAAGCAGAAGCACTTCCATTATCAATTAATACTGAAATTGGATATGGTTTTCTCTCTTTCAGTTCCGTAGAGAATTTCTTCTTCTCACCATTTCGCTGCTCTACTTGTAGCATCGGCTTTTTATTCGTCATAATTTCTCCTAGTATATCTTCTACACTATTTAAATAGCCACCAGGATTACCACGCACGTCAATAACTAAGCCTTTTATATTTTTCTTCTCTAACTCTTTTAACTGATCCTTAAATTCCTTCGCTGTATTTTCAGCAAAAGAAGTGATTTGCATATAACCGATATCTCTTCCGCTCTCTTGCTTCACAGAACTAAACACTGTGAAGATCGGAATTTTTTCACGCTTAATTTTAAATACAATCGGATCAGTTACTCCCGCACGTTTAATTTCAATTGCGACAGTCGTTCCTTTTTTACCACGGATCTTTAATACTGCTTCTTCACGTGATAAGTCTTTCACACTGTTTCCATCTACAGATAAAATTTGGTCATTCGGTTTAATTCCTATCTTTTCTGCTGGTGAACCTTTAATTGGCGATACGATAATAAGCTTATCGTCCGTCTTGTTCACCTCAGCCCCAATCCCCTCTAATTCAGGATCAAGCGATTCACTAAACTGTTTGGCTGTTTCTTTATCCATATACGTGGAATAAGGGTCCTTCAGCGTAGACAACATGCCTTGTATTGCACCTTCAACTAACTTTTCATCTTTCACGTCTTCCACATAACGTGAATCAATTAGTGCATACGCCTCATTAATTTTTGCCAAATTCCCTTGCGCAGTGCTAGCATTCCCACTCGAAATTGTTTGCGTTACTTCTGCTGGGTTAACCCCAAATACAGACATGCCTGCAAACATTCCGCCAGCACCAATTAAAAATGCAACAACCATTCCAATAATTGCAACTCTACGTTTCAATGCGGAATTCCCCTTTCCAAAACACACAGGTGGTGTAGCAAAAGGCATCACACAGCGTGTGATGCCTTTACCTATTTCTACTATATGATAAGCTTGTACGAATTATGTTTGCAACTTTTTATACTTTTAAGAAGCGACGAATTGACATTACACTTCCCCACATACCGATTAACGCACCGATTAACACTAGTAAACCAGCTAATTGGAATACGAAAGGACTGTATGGTAGAAGCTCGAAAATTGTTCCGCCAAGTTTTTCGTTAAACACACCTTGCAACGAATTATACGTAACTAGAATTAGGCCAATTGGAATAATTGATCCTAATACTCCTAAGAATAATCCCTCTAGCAAGAATGGCCAACGAATGAACCAGTTTGTTGCACCAACAAGTTTCATAATTTCAATTTCTGTACTACGAGCATAAATTGTAATTTTAATTGTGTTAGAGATTAAGAACATTGCTGTGAATAAAAGACCAGCAATTAACGCAATCCCAATGTTACGACCAGTTTTTACAGTATCAAATAATCGTTCAACTTGCCCTTTTCCGTACTGAACATTACTGACAAACTGCATTTTTTCAACCTTCTTCGCGATTGTCGCTGTATCTGTTGGTTCTTTTGCTTTTACAACGAATACGTTTTTAAGTGGGTTATCTTGTTCAAATAACTCAAACGTTTTTCCGCTATCACCTAAGCTTTTAATTAAACGTTTTAACTCTTCTTCTTTAGAAGAATATTTAATAGAATCTACTTTTGCAATCTTACTCATATCTTCTTCTAATTTCTTTTGATCAGCTTCTTTTGCAGCTGGATCAATGTGTACACGAATCTCTACATCTTGCTCTACTTTCGTCGCAAAATGGTTCATATTCATAATCGCTGTTAAAAAGACACCTACAAGTAATAATGTAACTGTTACTGCACTAACAGAAGCAAATGTCATCCATCCGTTACGTGATAGATTCTTTACACCTTCTCGCAAATGTCGACTAAGGGTCTTAGCCTTCATATCCGTATCCTCCCTCAATCTCGTCTCGAACAATTTTTCCGCCTTCAATCGCGATTACACGATGACGGATTGTATTTACGATATCTGCATTATGCGTCGCCATAACAATTGTTGTACCACGCTCATTAATGCGAGTAAAAATCTTCATAATATCAAGAGCTGTTTCAATATCTAAGTTACCTGTTGGCTCATCGGCAATTACAACCTTTGGTCGATTTACAATCGCTCTTGCAATCGCAACACGTTGTTGCTCTCCACCTGAAAGTTCACTTGGAATTGCATCTGCACGATCTTCAAGACCTACAAGACCTAAAACTTCTGTTACACGCTCACGAATTGCATCTGGTTCTTCTTCAATTACTTCTAAAGCAAACGAAACATTCTCATATACCGTTAATTTAGGTAGTAATTTAAAATCTTGGAAAATTACGCCTAATTGACGACGAAAATACGGAACATCTCTTTCTGCCAATGTTTCAATAACAAGTCCATTTACATTAATTGATCCTGTAGATGGCTTCTCTTCACGATACATCATTTTAATAAATGTAGATTTTCCGGCTCCACTCGGTCCAACTACGTATACGAACTCACCTTGTTTAATGTTAACTGTAAGACCAGCAATGGCTTTCATACCATTCGGGTACTCCTTATAAACATTCGTCATTTTTATCATTATTTATCACCCAATACTTAATGATTTTTTTCGAAATACTTTTCTGTACATCTGAAAATAAAAGACATCCTTCATTTTCACTTAGTCATCCTTGTTGAAGGTAGTTTACTTATGCTTTCTCATAAGCAATACCACTCTATGTAATATATTTCAGCAAAATTCTACAAACCCCATTGTAACATCAAACGGTTTCCAGTTCGGATACATTTTTGTTACAGTTATGTTACATAAATGAAAAGGAAAACGAGTTGACCTATATTATCAACTCGTCCAGTTCACCTTTTTTATTTATGTTCAGCTAACCATTCAGATACTTTTTTCGCATCTTCACCTTGAATAAGTCCTGGTGACATTGAACCGCGGCCTTTTTTAATAATCTCTTCGATATCTGCAGCGTCGTACTTACCGCCTACTTTTCTTAAATCAGGTCCAGTTGCCCCTGATAAATCTGTCGCGTGACATCCAGCACAACTTCTTTGGAAAATTTGTTCTGCGCTGTCTGTGCTTGCAGACTGTTTCGAAGACTTACTCTCTTCTTTATTTCCGCATGCTCCTAAAGTAAAAACAACCGATGTCCCTAGCGCAATAGCCAACAATTTCTTTTTCACTTCTATCGCTCCCCATTGTTGATATTCTTTTTATTCCTAACACACTCATTTTCATTATAAGCATTATCTTTATATAGAAAAACTAAGGTGTATTTCATATTCCTCAAAAATACAGTGAGAACCTTGATAAAATAAAGCTTTCATAAGTTGTTTCAATTCTGTGAACAGCTTAAAAAACTTCTATAAAGAATCCTTTTTAAAAGGAAAATTAGAAATGTTCTATATAAATCTTTACCCTATTATCGCTCTATTTTACTATTCTCTACTTTTTACAAAACAATATACACCATTGTAATCTACATATAATCCCATCAAAAAGAGAAGTTGTCGTTTCCAACTTCTCTTCCTCTTTACTTCATCTATAAAAATAAAATCAAATTCTTTATATCCTCTATATCCTCAGCGTGGGCCAACAATTTAGTTGGCTTTTTTTCACTTATTAGATGCGAGAACGTAAGTAAGCATCAATAAATGGATCAATCTCTCCATCCATAACTGCTTGTACGTTACCAACCTCCGTATTTGTACGGTGGTCTTTTACAAGAGAATACGGGTGGAATACGTAAGAACGGATTTGGCTACCCCATCCGATTTCTTTTTGTTCCCCGCGGATTTCATCTAATTGTGCCTGTTGTTCTTCTAGTTTCTTTTGATATAATTTCGCTTTTAACATCTTCATCGCATGCTCACGGTTTTTAATTTGAGAACGTTCCGACTGACACGTCACAACTGTATTTGTCGGTGTATGTGTAATACGAACTGCTGAATCTGTCGTATTAACGTGCTGCCCACCCGCTCCACTTGCGCGGTACGTATCAATTTTTAAATCTTCTGTACGTACTTCGATTTCAACTTCATCATTGAACTCTGGTACAACTTCACAAGATACGAACGATGTATGACGACGACCTGAAGAATCAAATGGTGAAATACGTACAAGACGATGTACACCTTTCTCTGCTTTTAAGTAACCGTAAGCGTTATGACCTTTAATTAATAAAGTTACACTCTTAATACCAGCTTCATCACCCGGTAAATAGTCAACCGTTTCTACTTTAAATCCACGTTTTTCAGCCCAACGTGTATACATACGTAATAACATAGAACCCCAGTCTTGTGACTCAGTTCCACCTGCACCTGGATGTAATTCTAAAATTGCATTATTTTTATCATAAGGATCACTTAATAGTAACTGAAGCTCATACTCATTCATTTCTTGAATTAAGCCTTTTACTTCTGACTCTAATTCCTCATGTAAATCTTCATCGTATTCTTCTTTTAAAAGCTCATGCGTTACTTCTAAATTTTCGAACGTTTCATCTAATTGACGGAAACTTCCAACCATATCTTTTAACGCATTCGCTTCATTAATTACAGCTTGCGCGCCTTGTTGGTCATCCCAAAATCCTGCGCTCATCATTTTTTCTTCTAATTCTGCAATTTGTTTCTCCTTAGTAGGAAGGTCAAAGAGACCCCCTAAAAGCCGCTAATCGCTTAGCCATTTTCTCTAATTCCTGTCTAATTTCTACTAATTCCATTTCCTTCACCTCTATGTAATTGCTGTTACTTTCGTATGAAAACAAGGGAAACTCTCTCCACTTATTACGGAGAGAGTTTAACCCTTCTTAATTATACATTTTTGATATAAAAGTTTGCAAAACAGCCAAAGCTACCGCCCTATATTACTGAACAATACCACAGCAGTTTTTATATTTTTTACCGCTACCACATTTACATAAATCGTTGCGGCCCACTTGGTCACCTTTTACAACTGGCTTTTTCTTCGCTTCTTCGCCATCGCTAGATGGATGAACAGCTTCACCTTGAACAACTTCTTGACGTTCTAAGTTTTGTTCAATTTCAGCTTTCATAATGTAACGAGAAATTTCCTCTTCAATAGAAGCAACCATTGACTCGAACATTGCAAATCCTTCCATTTGGTACTCACGAAGTGGATCAATTTGACCGTAAGCACGTAAATGAATACCTTCACGAAGATGATCCATCGCATCAATATGCTCTGTCCATTTTGTATCTACAACGCGGAATACAACAACCTTCTCAAACTCACGCATTTGCTCTTCTGGCATAAGCTTTTCTTTGTCATTGTAACGCTCTATTAATTTCGCGATAATCGGTTCGCTCATTTCCTCAGGAGCAAGGCGACGTAATTCTTCTTCTTTTACGTCTCCTTCTTGAAGAAGGTTTGTATTTAAGTAGTCAACAAGACCTTTAATGTTCCAATCTTCTTCAATTTCCTCTTGTGTATGAAGCGCAACAGCACGTTCTACTGTAGATTTCATCATACCTTCAATAATGCCACGTAAGTTTTCCGATTCCATTACTTCTTGACGCTGCTTATAAATCACTTCACGTTGCTGACGAAGTACATCATCGTATTGTAATAACTGCTTACGTGCATCATAGTTATTTCCTTCAACACGTTTTTGTGCAGACTCTACCGCACGAGAAACCATTTTACTTTCAATTGGCTGGGAATCATCCATACCAAGACGATCCATCATCGCTTTCATATTGTCAGAACCGAAGCGGCGCATTAATTCATCTTCCATAGACAAGTAGAACTGCGTTACACCAGGGTCCCCTTGACGACCAGCACGACCACGTAACTGATTATCAATACGACGGCTTTCGTGACGCTCTGTACCGATAACTGCTAGACCCACGTTTTTAATATCGTCTCCAAGCTTAATATCCGTACCACGACCAGCCATATTCGTCGCAATCGTTACAGCACCTTTCATACCAGCTTCTGCAATGATATCTGCTTCACGCGCATGGTTTTTCGCGTTTAAAATGTTATGGCGTACACCTTTACGTGTTAACATTTTTGAAATAAGCTCTGACGTTTCAATTGCAACTGTACCAACAAGAATAGGTTGCCCTTGTTTATGACGATTTACAATATCCTCAACAACTGCATTGAACTTACCTTCCATTGATTTGAAGATTAAATCAGCACGATCATCACGAATAATATCTTTGTTCGTTGGAATTACGATAACATTCATATTGTAAATACTACGGAATTCTTCTTCTTCCGTTTTTGCTGTACCAGTCATACCAGATAATTTTTCATACATACGGAAGTAGTTCTGGAATGTAATTGTTGCAAGCGTCATACTTTCATTTTGAATTTCTACACCTTCTTTTGCTTCAATCGCTTGGTGTAATCCTTCGCTATAACGACGACCTTTCATAAGACGACCAGTAAATTGGTCTACAATTACGATTTCGCCTTCTTGTACAACATAATCTGTATCACGGTGCATAACAACGTGTGCACGAAGCCCCTGATTAATATGGTGAAGAAGTGCTACATGTTTTAAATCGAATAAGTTTTCAATATGGAAAGCTTTTTCTGCTTTCGTAATACCATCTTCTGTTAACATTACATTTTTCGTTTTCACATCAAATGAATAATCTTTTTCATTTTCTAACGTACGAACAAATGCATTTGCAAACATGTATAGCTCTGTTGATTTTTGAGCTTGTCCTGAAATAATAAGCGGCGTACGCGCTTCATCGACTAAAATAGAATCGACTTCATCGATAATAGCAAAGTGAAGCGGGCGTTGAACGCACTGCTCTTTATATAAAACCATGTTGTCACGTAAGTAATCGAATCCAAGCTCATTATTTGTGCTATACGTAATATCAGCAGCATAAGCCTCTTGTTTTTCTTCGCGTGACATACTATTTAAGTTAATTCCTACCGTTAAGCCAAGGAACTCATGAAGTTGTCCCATTTCATTCGCATCACGTTGTGCTAAGTATTCATTGACTGTAACAACGTGAACACCTTTTCCTGTTAAAGCATTTAAATATACAGGTAATGTAGATGTTAACGTTTTACCTTCACCCGTTTTCATCTCAGAAATATTCCCTTCATGTAAGGCAATACCACCCATTAACTGTACGCCATATGGACGCATTCCAAGAACACGAGTTGCCGCTTCGCGAACAACCGCAAAAGCTTCAGGTAATAGATCATCTACTGTTTCACCTTTTGTTAGACGTTCTTTAAATTCAAGCGTCTTTCCTTTTAATTGTTCATCAGTTAGTGGCTTAATAGATGACTCTAATGCATCAATTTGCTCAACTGTCTTTTGCATACGTTTAATTTGGCGTTGGTTTACATCAAACACCTTTTTTAAAATACCGATCATAGGAAATACGCTCCTCTTTTTATTAAAATAAAACTTCCGATTGTTTTTCTTTTTCTCTATTACAATCAGTCGTTGTAAAAATCAAATGTATGTTATGCCAATTTTTCTCCTAATTAAAAAAACTAAAATGTATATACCTAATGATAATTGTAACACTTGTCTTATAACTATGACAACAATCGACCGAATGTCAGGCCTTATATTCAAAAAAAGTTTTTATTTCATTTGTTCCAACAAACTAACATGTCTTTTCTCCATCCCTCTATTGCACATTTTGTATTAAATATCCCCTTTTAAAAGAGGATGATCGAAGGAAATCTATTAGTTTTAAATCAAAAATTACAAAAAGCCGGAAATTTCGCAGGTGCAGCATCCATAGATACTTACACCTGCGAAACAACTCCGACTTTAAAAAATATTATTATGTTGCAAGATCTACTCAACCACAGCAAAAAAACACCTTTAAAATATATATGGATCAATCATGAATTTTATTAATTTATTGGTATTTCTAATTCATGATATTTCCCTTTCTGATCCTTCATAAAAGAAATGAATTTCACCTTAGTTGATTCATTTGAAAAGTTTTTATAATTCTTACCAGGGTCATCTCCTATAAAATAATTTGTCCCAATATATCCTCGTACCGTTTTACCAGCAGGTATTACAGGCTCAAACTGATATTTTTCAGGTAATTCCATTGAATACGGAATTAAATTATAAAACTCTCCTATTTTAGAATAAAACATTGTATTAGAAATAGACTTATTACTAAGCAAATTAATATCCCGATTCGTTGTATTTGTAATATCTAAAGGTAACACATACGTCACTACTTCACGGTCTTCATAAGGATCATAAACTTTTGTAGGATCAAGAGGATCAAGTGCATGAAACGTAATTCCTTGTCCATCTTCAAAAATTCTATTAGATAAAAACTCACCTTTTACCACTTTATAAGATTCATTCTTTAGATTTAATGTTTTAAATCTAAAGAAACTAGCAAATACACATAGCAACAGACACAATCCAATGATTATTAAGACATGATTTCTTGTCACTCTTAATCTACCAACTTTCCATTATTAACATGTACAATGCGATCTACTATTTCATTATCTAGAACATGCACATCATGACTAGCTACTATAATAGTCGTTCCTTTAGATTTTTCTACTTTCAAAATATCCAAAACATCTTTTATTCCATCACTATCTAAAGCATTAGTTGGCTCGTCTAATAACAATAATTTTGGTTGTTCCATTAAAGCTTGCGCTATCCCTAAACGTTGCTTCATACCTAAAGAGTATCTTTTATACTTTCTCTTATCTGTTTTATCAAGTCCAACCCTTTGAATAATATTATAAATTTCCTCATCAGAGATTTTATTGTTAATCGATGATAAAAACTTCAAGTTCTGAAAACCAGTATACCCCGGAATAAAACTTGGATATTCAATCAATATCCCCATAGAATCAGGAAATTGCTTTTGTTTTCCAATCATTTCATTATCTACATAAACAACTCCAGAATTTAAACGCATTAATCCTGATATAGCACGTAAAATCATTGTTTTACCAGAACCATTATGCCCCTTCAAAACTAAAAACTCTCCTTTTTTTACTGACAAACTAATATTATCTAACACAATATTTCCCTTTAATCTTTTCGTCATACATTCACATTTAATATAATTGTCCATAAATTATTCACCTATCACATCTAGTTTTTTAAAACAAAAACTACCTAATAAAATCATTACAATAACAATTACTATTCCTATTAAAAGTAAATCATTACATTGAATAGATTGATTATTACCTAAAGTCAATTGAATTGAACTGTGATCAACAAAATACCAACGATTTGGCATAACAAAAGAACCTAAAAAATAAGTACTATGAAAGAAAATAGACAAAAATAGGTACATCAACATCAGTACAAAAACAATAGTTATTGGTATATAAAGCGTTAAAAACTCAAAAATCAAAGCTAATAAAAAGCTTATAATTATTTGAATTAGCATAGTACCTAATATTTTATAAGGAAATTGACTATATAAATTTAAAAAAGTATACTCGCCTAAAGAAAGCACATAGTAAGCACTAAACCAAAGAAAATACATAACAATCCAAATACTAATTATATAAAAAAACAAAGATAATATTTTCGTTAACCACAGAAAATGCTTCTTCTTAACACGAGGAAATAAATAAACACCATTCTGTTGAATATCTGAAAAAGCAAAATTCCCTACAAGCAACAAAGGAGTGATTTGAAAAAATATCCAATAAAAAGGGATAGAAAATCGCCCCTCCTTATAAAAATAAGATAAATCCACAAAGTCTACTCCATGAAAAAATCGATAAAAGGTAACATCTACCAATACAAATTCTTTACCATTACTAAGAGGCTGATTGTATAAAAAAGTAATTGCTATAATAGCGTAAATTAAAAATAAAAAAGCCATTATCTTGATGGAATCTCGAAACCTTACATGTAAATCTCTTTTTAACAAATAATATAAAATCATAATGTAAACTAGATCACCTCTGTCTCATCATTCATAGCAATATAACTTTTTTTAGCTAAAATCCATACACTTATAAAAAAGATAGAAAAGCATCCAAATAAACGTATAAATAAACCAGTACCATCTTCAAAGACATTTATATAAAAAGCATTTGTAAATAAAAATCCATGTAATATAAATCTATCTAGTAAAACAGCAATGATCATACATATTATTACAAGTAAACTAGGTAAAAATAATTGCAATAAAGCACTTATCATACATATAAAAACATTCGCAAATAATTGAATACAAAATAGTAATGGATAATTTACATCAACACTAGTTACAGCCATCATATTTGACAGTAAAAATAACTGTAAAATCATACTCCCAGCGAAAAAACAAACAAAAACGAATAGTTTCAAATAATATATAGAAACTAATTTCATTGCATTATTCACTCGATAAACTACATAAATACTAAAAAAATTCGACATAGAATATACAGAAAAAACGATGGTTAAAGGAATAAATATAGTCGACAAATTATAAAACGACATAACTTTATACAAAGTTTCTAATTCGTTCATTTTTTCTTTTACAATGCCCTGTTCAAAATAATTGAACAAGCAACCAATGATACTAACATTAAGTAAAAAAAGAATACTTAACCAAACGTACTTCATCCTTATAGTTTCTTTCATTACATTATAAAAGAACATGCTTCCTACTCCCCCGTAAATAAAGAACTACAGAACAAAACCAAATACATAACAAGACACTAAGAAAAATTTGTAATTCAAAAAAGCCGAAATCTTTAATTACATAATCTTTAGGATTGAGAATCCCTTTTCCAATACCAAGCCAAAAAATATGTAAAACAAATGGAACTAAATAAATAAAATAAACTCGTTTTATAAAAAATGAAACTGATAAAGCCAAACTCGAAAAAACCGCACCGTATAAACCATTTAAAAATACATACATTAGAAAATATAAAGTAGGGTACTCATAATAAACTGTATTAAATTGAGCTGTTGGTGAGACAGTAGCAGCCATATAATTTAATATTGGATGCGGAGCGACTGTTGGATAAGTCATTGCATATAAATAAAAATTAAATAGTAAAGGGAAACTTATAATAAAAAAAGATACACTAAAATTAATAAAATAAAGTAGCTTAAAATAATAACCTGTTCCCATTTTAGAAATAACAGGATAAATAAATCCATAATTTTTATCAATTCTATAAATCCCTGCTACAGCCATTGCGGAAAGCATAGGAAATATAAGTAGATAAAACTCACTATAAAATGACAATCTATTAAAATGTAAAATATTAGATAAATATGGGGATACCTTTATAATCCCAGCATCGTTAAATCCTTTAGTTGTCACAAACATAGCAATATATTGAGCAGTAACAATTATTAACATAATAAATAAAGACAACCAAAACATCCTACCTTTTAAAATCCTTCCTAAAAAGTAACTCATCTACAGCTCCTCCATAAACCATTAATTAAATTTAAACCTTTTTTAATATGAACAATTGATCCGCAACACCATAACATTTATTTTCTTTATTTAACCAGATGTAACGAAAAGCAACATTTGCTCTCTCTCCTTCAAATTTAGGAAACTCAACTTCATACTGATAAACATCATTTGTACCTTTTCTTTTTACACTCTTAACTTCTTGTTTCCACTCAATTACTTTCCCATCAGTTTGTTCAATCCGTCCCAAAAGATACGTTGGTTTTTTCTTATTCGTAACACCCGATAAAAACACATAATAATTTTCTGGTATAACTCCTGACTTTAAATTTTTATCTGAAAGCCTATCTTCTATTGCAATATCATTTCTATCTATTTGACCTTGAAAGAAATCATTACCATTTTTATTCCCCGAAAATACTTGTTCATAAATAGTATTTTTCTTAATTTCTTGCAACTGAATACTTTTCAAATTATATTTTTCCGTTAAAGTATCTTCAATATTTACAATAGGTTCATCTACTTTCTTTTGACAAGAAACTAAGAAACTAATACTCAATATAAAAAAACAGAATACAATATATTTTAAAATAAGTTTCATTACAGCTCCTCCTATTTTTAAAATGAAATAGCAGAAAAAGTCGTATAATTCAGATTCGGAACTAGACGACTTTTTCTAGCGCTACAAAATAAATAATTTCAATTTATAATTTCTAAATCAATATTCAATGTAAGGTCCATTAGGTCTTACACTATCAGGACTCCAATCAGTAGGATAAGCATTATTTTCTCTAGAATAACCACCAAATCTAACAGGAACATTTTTCCTATATCGTTCATATGCATAATTTTGGAAAAGATATGTTTTACCTGGTTGCACTTCTCCTTCATGCTTACCTGAAACATTTACCCAATCTCTATCACCTTTACCTTTATTTTTATCCGCTTCTGTCCAAACGTTAAAAGAACCACCGCCCTTCTCACTACTCTTCACACGCATATACATAGAAGTAGGGTTCTCTTTAGGACGTGCATTAGTAAAATCATATGCACTCCAAAGTCTAAAGGTAAATTCTACATGATCATCCCTTGTATCAGCCTTAGCAGGTTCGGTTAAAGCAAAAGTACTAGCTAAAATACCTAAAGATAAAACAGATCCAAACATAAAACGACTTTTTTTCTTAATACTCACTAAAAGCACCTCCGATAATTTGTAGCATTATATTGATTTTATTTTTTCACTGAAGAAATAAATTAAATCCTTATAACACAATATTACAATATCATTCTCTCAACACACCTTCAATACATTTCAGAATATTTAATATTATATTTGCAATTGTAAACATTTTGCCAAATTAACAAAAATAATAATACACTCCTAGCAACAAATTACTTATAGAGATAACTACTTACCTACGCCTGTTCCAAATCATAAAGAGTAACTCGCCTTTTAATTTCCCCATGCTGTTTTGACGAAACACTGTCTAAAAATCACGTCTTAATGAAATGGGCTACTTATAAATTCTTTCACCTTTCGAAAAGAAAAAACTAAAACATAAAAAAAGCGCAGCCATTTCGGCTGCGCTTTCGAATTATTATTTAGTTTCGATTAAACCGTATTTCCCATCTTTACGGCCATATACAACATTAGTTTCATTTGTATCAGCATTTGTGAAGACGAAGAAATTATGTCCTAGCATATCCATTTGTAGAATCGCTTCTTCAACGTCCATCGGTTTTAAATCGAATCGTTTTGTACGTACAAGTTCTAATTCATCTTCTTCTACCTCATCCATAACAGCTACTGCTTCTGGAAGGATAAAGTTCGTTTTCATAGAACCTTTCTCACGTAACTTACGATTTACTTTTGTTTTATGTTTACGAATTTGTCGCTCAATTTTATCAACTACTAAATCGATAGCAGCGTACATATCGCTATTAGTTTCTTCTGCACGAAGTAATAAATCAGTAAATGGTATTGTTACCTCGACACGTTGCTTGTCAGAGTATACTTTTAAATTAACTTTAATCTCTGGGAATGTATCAAAATAACGCTCTAACTTACTTAGTTTTTTCTCTACATATTCCTTTAATGCTGGAGTTACTTCAATATTTTCACCACGAATGTTGAATTTCATAGATGAATTCCTCCTTTCAAGCCTATGTACTATAATTTCGACACTGGCTTAAAAATTCCTTCTAACTTTTTTAAAAAAATTAGTGGAATTGCGATTTTTTTATCGTTTTTTGTTGAAATGAAAAGATGCATCGTTTCTATCTTTATTTTATCCTATTAACATCGTGAATAACGAATATAACTGTGGACAATTCGTTACAGAAAAGAAACAACTTTTTGACAACTTACCCTATAACAAAAAACCCCTTGCGAAAAACAAGAGGTTCTACTACATATATATAACGTTGCCACAAACGCAGCTTTCTCTTCCCAAAACAATATCCCCTACAGTTTCACAACATTAGCTGCTTGTGGTCCACGTGCTCCATCTACAATGTCAAACTCTACTTGTTGCCCTTCTTCTAACGACTTATACCCATCTTGTTGAATAGCAGAAAAATGGACAAATACATCATCACCATCTTCGCGCTCAATAAATCCAAATCCCTTTTCTGCATTGAACCATTTCACTCGTCCTTGCATGTTCATTCCATTCCCTTCACTCTAAAAATCAGGGCATTCACCCCATATTCTGACTATAACGAATGACAAGACTTTTAGTCAAAGAAGATTTGTCGTCTTTTTATTATTCCTTTCGACATTCACATATTAACCTCTACAAAGCGTCAAACAAGAAACTTCTCTAGCTCCTCGATCATACAAAAGGCTTCCAATTTGTCTAACAGTAATTCCTGTCGTATACACATCATCCACGATTAAAACATGTTGCTCATGAAACATCTCTTCTCCCTGAAAATAAAAAGGATTGCTTCCTGACACCCTTTCTTTACGTGTCTTCTTACTTTGCTTTTCTGTTTCCCTTCTTCTTAATGATGGATAAGAAAGTTTGACAGGCAAACAAGTTGCTAATAACTCAGCTTGATTAAAACCACGTTCAACTTCCCTTTCCTTACTAAGCGGAACAGCGATAACGGTTGAAACATTGGCAAAATGCTTTTGAAATAAACTTCGAAAAGGACGATAAAAAATGCGCACTAACTCTGCATCCCCCCGAAACTTAAACTGCGCTACTATTTCTTTCATCCCATCATCATACATATATAACGAACGGTTTTTAAAAGGACGATACTTCTCCTCTTTCATCCACCTTATACAATCTATACAAAAACCGTCTTCTTGAAATAAGGCAGGAACAAATTCTAAAGGCCGCCCACATCCCATGCAAATTTCTCCTATAATATAGGAAAGTTTCTGCTCACATCTATCACATATATATTTTCTATGACACTTTACAAAAAAAGTGTACCAACTAACCTTTTCTACAAAACACTCGTCACAAAGTAAACAATGCATTAATCGATCAATCCTTGTTCTTTGGCATTTTTATTCATACCTTGAATATGTTTTTTCGCGCGCACCATCGCCTCTGTCTTACCATAGTGAAAATAAATGACCTCTCCATACGGTGCTTCAAAGCTCCGCCCGGCTCGGCCTGCAATTTGTACGAGTGCACTTTCTGAGAATATTTCTTCTTCCGCCCCTAAAACCGCGACTTGCAAATTTTTCACCGTTACGCCTCGCTCTAAAATTGTCGTTGTAACTAATAATGGGATTTCTCCCTTTCTGAAAGCTGCTACTTTTTCTTTTCTCCCCGGATCTTCTGCATGTACACCTTCAATTCGCTTGTTTAATGATTTTAACAACAGGCTTATTTCTTCTACATATCGCACATTGGGAACGAATAAAAAAATAGGATGTTTTTTATTTAAGTATGTTTGTAACCACTGTAGTAAAACTCGAGGAATTCTTTTATGAATGAGGCTTTTTTTCCAATTCCCGCACCAACAAAATAAAGGAACTGGCAAAGGATGACGGTGATATCGTCCAGAAACAATAACACCTTTTTGTTCACCTTTTCTAAATTTTCGCTTCCACGTTTCATCTGGAGTCGCAGTTAAATAAATACGCGCCGCTCTTTCTTTCATCGCTTGTTTTACCGCGTACTGTAACATTTGATCTGCACAATATGGAAAAGCATCTATCTCATCTACAACCATGACATGAAACGCCCTATAATAACGTAATAATTGATGCGTGGTCGCAACGACTAGTACTGCATCTTTTTCTTTATCCACACTCCCTCCATATAAAGCCGCTACCTTTATATATGGAAATACTTCTTGCAATCTCGGTGCTAATTCAAGAACAACATCCGTTCTCGGCGTTGCGATACAAACTCTTTCTCCTTTTTGAAGCGCTTCGTTAATACCGTAAAACAACATCTCTGTTTTCCCAGCCCCGCATACAGCCCAAATAAAAAATGATTCTTTTTGCTTAATAGCCTCTATAACACCTTGTGCCGCCAGATTCTGACCAGTAGACAACGTCCCGTTCCACTGTAACAAATTTAAATTCTTTTCTCTCTTTCTTTCAGCAATCCCGCGAACAAGTACAGCACATTCACTTACCCTCCCCATCGTTATACACTTCCGGCAATATGCGCACACTTTACTGCACCTTTTACATAAAAACGACGCAAATAGCCGCTGCTCTATATTTCCACAGCGCTGACATACATATTTAGAAGCCTTCTTTTTTACACCTTGTACACACACGACCTCTCCCTTCTTTTTCAAATCATTTAATTCCCTCTGTAAATCTGAAGAAAGTTCGTCTAATAGCAACTGTTTCCCCGCTAGCATCAACAATCACCTCCAGCACTACTATAAACCCTTCTTCAAATCCCGTAAAAACTCAAAAAAGCCGATAACCTACTTATAAAATAGTAAGCTATCGACTTTATACACGTTTTTTATTCTTTTATAAATCCTAGAATCGACCGTAACCTAAGAAATGTTTTTGGTTATATGAGCTGTTAATATCACCGTACGCAATTCCTTTATCACTAGCATGAATCATTTGGCCATTACCAACGTAAATACCAATGTGAGATGGACCTGCTTTATAAGTACCTTGGAAGAATACTAAGTCTCCTGGTTGTGGGCTACCTACTTTAGAAACTGAGTTCCAGTAACCTGCAACGTCTTGACGACCTACACCAAAGATGTAAGAAATGAATCCACTACAATCAAAACCACCGTTTGATGGAGATGCACTTCCCCAAACATAAGGCATACCTAAGTATTGCTTTGCCTTACCAATTACGCCCGGAACCGGATTTGGATCTGGTGTTGGCTTTTGCTCTTCTTTTTTAGGTGCTTCTTTCTTAGGCTCTTCTTTTTTTGGTTCTTCTTTTTTAGGCTCTTCTTTTTGAGCTTGTCCACCATTGTTTGCTGGTGCAGCTTGCTCTGCAGGTGCTTGTGCTGGCTGAGCTTGCGCAGCTTTAGCAGCTTGCTCTGCTTGTTTTTGAGCAGCAGCTTCTTGTGCAGCTTTTGCTTGTGCTTCTTCTTCTGCAATGCGTTGTAATTGTAACGCTTGTTTTTCAAGCTCTTTCAATTGACCTTCTGTACTTGTCATTGTAGTTACAACTGTATCCATTTTACCGCTTAAATCGTTTACCGCTGTTGCTTTTTTCTCTTTTTCAGCGTCAAGTTCTTTCTTAGCAGTTTCAATTTGAGTTTGTGCTTCTTTTAATTCTTTTTGTTTCTCTTTTACCGTTGCAACATCTTTTTTCACACTAGCTTGGTCTTCTTGTTGTGTTTTCATGATATCTTCATCAGACTCAAGAATTTTAGAAACAGAAGTTAAACGATCAACTAAATCTGCAACGTTTTTAGAGTTTACAAGAACTTCTGTTACAACGTTCGTATTTGGTTGTTCTTGAAGTGCAACTAAACGCTTTCTTAATAACTCTTCACGTTTTGCAATCTTTGTTTGTAATTCTGCAATATCTTTATTTTTCTTTTCAATTAATTGCTCAGTATCAGAAACTTTTTTCGTTGTTTCATCAAGCTTTGTAGCATTCTCTTGAACAGATTTATCTAAACCTTGAATTGTTTTGTTTAAGTCATTCATTTGTTTTTGTAATTCATCACGTTCTTGTTGTTGTTTATGTAAAGTGTCATTTTGTGTGTTAATTTGTGATTTCACGTCAGAAATTTTATCTTCTGCAAATACATTTGGTGTTAGTCCTGAAAACATTAACCCTGCAACTAATGCGCAAGATGCCATTTTTAGCTTTTTCATTTTATTTTTTACACCGCTTTCTTTTTTCTTTTTCCGTATATAACCTATAAAATTTATACCATAATTCGGGATTTTTTTTGCTAATGTTACGCTTTTGTAAAACAAATGTAATATTATTTGTAGCTCTAGCGCAAAATTCGTATATTTTTGTATGTATGTGTAGAAATTTATATACTTTTCTCACTTCTGTAAACAAAGAAAAAACGCAAGGAATCCCTTACGTTTTATTAAATATACGAATACAAATGAAATGCTACTTCATCCATTTCTCAGCCCAATTTTGGACCTCATCCATAACACTTTCTAACGCTTTTCCCTTGTCAGTTAAGCCATACTCGATTCGAACTGGTACTTCTGGATAGACATTACGAACTACAATGCCCTCGCTTTCCAATTCCTTCAAACGCTCTGACAACATACGATCGCTCATATTTGGGATAATATCTGCGATTTCTCTAAAACGTTTCGACTCTTCAAGCAAAGATTTAATAATTAAGCCAGTCCATTTCTTACTAAGCAAAGTAAAAGCTGACTCAAACTTTGGACATAAACAAGAATTATGCTCCATATGTTTCACCTCTCTTCTATTATAATATAGTTTCTTGTAAAAAGTAAGTTATAAAACTTTCCTCATTATTTTATTTTACGTACATTTTACCATTTCCAAATATTAACTTGTCAACTAAACGTAACATACCCGTAAAAAAACCCTCTTAAAAAGAGAGCTTTTTATATCTTTATTACTTCGTATACCATCCAAGACCTAATGCACCTTCACCTAAGTGCGTACCAATTACAGCTCCAAAATAACCTGTACGAATTGTGACGTGAGGATATTTTGCTTCTAATTCTTTCTTCCATTCATTCGCTTCCTCTTCACGTTGCGCATGAATGATAACTGCTTCCATAGGTACACCTTTACTTGCTTGCTCATCAAAAATTTCAATGATACGTTTTAATGCTTTTTTACGTGTACGAATCTTTTCAAACGGAATAATGATTTTATCTCTAAAATATAAAACTGGCTTCACTTGTAACAGACTGCCGATGAAAGCTTGCGCGCTATTTAATCGACCACCACGTTGCAAATGATGTAAATCATCAACTACAAAATAGGCGTCCATCGTTTTCTTCATTTCATCAAAACGAGCGATAATCTCTTTTGGATTCTTTCCTTCACTTGCTAACTTTGCACCTTCACGCACATAAAACCCTTGTACTTCACAACTAATTTCAGAGTCATACGTATATACATCAATACCCTCTACCATCTGTCCAGCTGTCGTTGATGTTTGATATGTACCACTAATTCCACTTGATAGGTGAATACTAATAACTGCATCATAATCTTTAGCTAGCTCTTCATATAGCTCAACAAACTTTCCGATTGCTGGTTGAGAAGTTTTTGGAAGTTCCTCTTGTTCACGTACTTTCACATAAAAATCATCTGCTGAAATTTCAGCTTCTTCTTGATAAGATTCTGTTCCAAACACAACGTTTAATGGAATCATATATATATTGAGTTCATCACGAATTTGCTTCGGTATATATGCCGTACTATCAGTAACAATAGCTATTTTCATTTTCGTACCTGCCTTATAAAAAGTTTTATTTCCTAATTTTACACGAAAACTACAAATGGTGCATCCATACATGAAAATGCCGGTTGAAATTATACCTACCATCTCGACAAATTACAACAAAAAGATAAAATACTCACCAAAAACTTCAGCATATTTAGAAAAAATGTTTGAATATAAAAAGACTCGCTTTTAAAATGGAAAGTACTAGTCATTTTGATAGATAGGGGCGTACACAAGTGCTATTACAATATTTAACAATCAAAGACTACGGCGAACACGAAATCGTCATTCAAAAATCAAGATTTATTTGTTATATTAGCCGAGCAACGACTGAGGAAGAGGCTCAAGAATTTATACAAAAAATAAAAAAACAACATTGGAATGCAACACATAATTGTTCCGCTTATTTAATTGGCGAACAAGATCATATTCAAAAGGCAAATGATGACGGTGAGCCTAGCGGTACAGCTGGCGTACCAATGCTAGAAGTACTTAAAAAACGTGGACTAAAAGATACCGTCGTCGTCGTAACACGCTATTTTGGTGGCATTAAACTTGGCGCAGGTGGCTTAATTCGTGCATATGGAAAGTGTACAAGCGAAGGCATTAATCATGTCGGTGTTGTCCAGCGAAAACTAATGCGTGTGATGCAAACCGAGATTGATTACACATTACTTGGCAAAGTGGAAAATGAATTACGCAATTCAAAATATGCTATTAAAGATATACATTATCTAGAAAATGTCACATTTGATACGTATGTAGAAGAAGACGGTAAACAAGCATTTACAGATTGGATGATTGAATTAACAAACGGGAAATGTACAATTACAGAAGGAGATATGTTGTACTTAGAACAAGATGTTATCTAAGCATAACCCATTTATCACCTTCAAAGATTAATGTAGTGAATTACTTCCCTACAAATGGACTAACGAACTAAGGAGATTATATATGGAAGAACGTTATTATCATCTCCAAAATAGCAGAATAAAAAAGAAGCGAAGAAGGAAACTTTTCTTCTTCCTTATTTTCGCATTTTTATTTGGCAGTATAGGAGTTTATGTGTTAAATTCTTACTCTTCTCTTATGGGGATGTATAGTGGTTTTACTCGTGAAAAATCGGATTTAAGAAACAAAGATGTAGAAATTACAAAGGAACCTTTTACAATTCTCATTATGGGTATAGAAGATTATGCGACAGATGGTCAAAATGGTCGTACAGACTCATTAATGTTTGCAACAGTCAATCCAAAAACGCAAAAGATTTCACTTATGAGTATTCCTCGTGATTCTCGAGTTAAAATTGTTGGCAAAAATAAGGAAGACAAAATTAACGCTGCCCATGCTTACGGCGGAGAAGAAATGGCAATCAAAACTGTCGAAGGCTTTCTAAAAGTTCCTGTAGACCATTATCTGAAAATTGATTTCCAAGGCTTTAAAGGTATCGTTGATGCTGTTGGCGGTGTTACTGTTGACGTACCCTTCGATTTCTGGGAGCGCTCTGACGTGGATTACTACAAAAAAATTCAATTTAAGCAAGGACAGCAAAACTTAAACGGTGAAGAAGCACTTGCTTACGTCCGTATGCGAAAGCAAGATCCAAATGGCGAT
The DNA here is from genome assembly GCF_038006445.1 of Bacillus sp. FSL K6-1218. Lineage (NCBI taxonomy): Bacteria > Bacillati > Bacillota > Bacilli > Caryophanales > Bacillaceae > Bacillus > Bacillus sp. FSL K6-1218. The sequence goes on from NZ_JBBOVE010000001.1 coordinate 5,187,462, forward strand.
TATGGTCGAGCTGCTAGACAAAGACAATTACTGGCCGCTGTTGCTCATAAACTAAACTCCACCTCTACTGTATTTAAAATTAAAGATTTAACAGCTGTCGTTGGAAAATATATAAAAACCGACATTCCTATTTCAGACGGACTTGCTCTTTACAATAAACTTTCTGGATTTGATCCTTCTACAATGCAAACGTTAAAGCTTGAAGGCGAAGACAAAAAGATAGGCGGTATTTATTACTTCCTTCCAGATCCAATCAGTGTAGAAACGGTGCGTAACGAAATTGAAAAAGAATTAGGAGAAAAAGCAAAAAATCCAACTACAAAAAACAACTCAAATCCTGATTCAAATTCAAGTTCTAACTCTAACGAACAAACAAAAAAAGAGACAAACCAAAATAAAACACCAACTGATCCGCCACCTTCTACAAATGCTCATGCAGAGTGGATTATGCGCAATCAGCCGTAACAAAAAGGCCCAATCTATCCGATTGGGCCTTTTTTTATTTACTTATTAAAGTGTTGTAAAATCGCTTCTACAATACGCTCTGATGCACGACCATCACCGTAAGGGTTAGATGCTTTCGCCATCTTATCATGAGCTTCTTTATCTGATAACAGCTCATCAGCAAGACCAAAGATTGTCTCTTCGTCTGTTCCTGCTAATTTCAGCGTACCTGCTTCAATACCTTCAGGGCGCTCTGTTGTATCACGAAGAACAAGAACTGGTACCCCAAGTGATGGAGCTTCTTCTTGTACACCACCAGAATCCGTTAACATTAAGTATGAACGAGCTGCAACATTGTGGAAATCAATTACATCTAGCGGCTCAATTAAATGAATACGGTTATGTTCACCTAAAATTTCATTTGCTATTTCACGAACAACAGGGTTCATATGAACTGGGTACACAACTTGTACATCTTCATGCTTATCAACAAGACGCTTAATTGCACGGAACATATTACGCATCGGTTCACCTAAGTTTTCACGACGGTGAGCTGTCATAAGTACAAGACGATCATTTCCAAGTTTCTCTAGTACAGGATGACTATATGTTTCTTTTACAGTCGTTTGTAGCGCGTCAATCGCTGTATTTCCTGTGATGAAAATACGTGACTCATCTTTATTTTCCTTCTGTAAGTTCGTTGCTGATTTTGCTGTTGGTGAGAAATGAAGATCCGCCATTACACCTGTTAATTGACGATTCATCTCTTCTGGGTATGGAGAATACTTATCCCACGTACGAAGGCCCGCCTCAACATGACCTACTGGAATTTGATTATAAAAAGCAGCTAAGCTTGCAATAAATGTTGTTGTTGTATCACCATGTACAAGTACAATATCCGGCTTCGCTTCTTTCATTACTTTATCCAAACCTTCTAAACCACGCGTTGTAACATCAATTAAAGTTTGGCGGTCTTTCATGATATTTAAATCGAAATCTGGCGTAATTCCAAAGATACTTAATACTTGATCTAACATTTGGCGATGCTGTGCTGTTACAGTCACAATCGATTCAATTTTTTCTGGGTGTTTTTGCAACTCTAATACAAGAGGTGCCATTTTAATTGCTTCTGGACGTGTCCCGAAAATTGTCATTACTTTTAAACGTTCAGTCATGTGATTGCCTCTTTTCTTTCACTAATTACAGCTTCTATTATGACATATAAAAATATGCATGAGTACATCCCTTTTTAACGCATAACAGAAACTTTTCTATTACAAATACTTTTTCTTCCCACCGAGTAATAATCTATCTTTTGTTTCTTAACATCTTCATCAGTATAACAATTTCTCCCATCAAATAAAATAGGCTCCCTCATAAGTTGTACGTACTTTTCTAACGGATAAGTTTGAATATCTTCCCATTCTGTTACGATAAAAACCGCACTCGCATCTCTAATCGATTCATCTATACATCTACTATATTGTATAGCATCTCCAAATATATTTTTCACATATTGAATTGCTTTTGGGTCGTAAAGAACAATATCTGCACCTATATTAATTAATGCTTCTATTATAATAAGAGATGATGCCTCTCTAATATCATCCGTATTCGGTTTAAAGGATGCGCCAAGAACTGCAATCCGCTTTTTATTCATGTTCATGACTTTTTTCGCTTTTTCAATCAATAGCAGTTGTTGCTTATTATTTACTTCAATAACCGCTTTTAACAAACGAAAATCATGAGCAACATTTCCCGCAATTTGCACCAGCGCTTTCGTATCTTTTGGAAAACATGATCCCCCGTATCCAATACCTGCATTTAAAAAAGATGCACCGATCCTCTTATCCATTCCCATCCCTTTAGCAACATCCAATACATTTGCGCCTACCTTCTCACATATATTTGAAATTTCATTAATGAAACTAATCTTTGTAGCTAAAAAGGCATTCGACGCGTATTTAATCATCTCTGCACTTTTAATATCTGTAATATACGTTTCTAAGCGTAATTCACCATACAAACTCTCTACTCTTCTTGCTACTTCGTCACTATCCGCTCCAATTACAATACGATCTGCATGAAAGAAATCATAAATTCCTGAACCTTCACGCAAAAACTCTGGATTCGATACGATATGTAATGTATACCTCCCCTTTAACTCCTCCTCAATCCATCCTTTCATTACATCATTTGTACCTACTGGAACTGTACTTTTCGTAACAACAATAATATCGTTCGTCGCATATAATCCAATATCGTTACAAGCACTCTGAATATACGTTAAATCCGCCGTCCCATCTAATAAAGGTGGTGTTCCAACTGCAATAAATATAAACTCTACATCCTCAAATGCCTCTTCTTTATTTGATGTGAAAGTTAAAGCATTATTCTCATATGCATGATTTATTAATTCATGTAATCTAACCTCATAAATAGGTAAATCCCCTTGTTTTATCCGTTCAATTTTCTCATCATCTATATCAAAACATGTAACTGAATGCCCCAACTTTGCCAATCCTACTCCTGTAATCAATCCAACATATCCAGTACCTACTATCGTAATTTTCATTTCCTTTTCGCACAGGAACATACAATAGAAAAGATATGAAATATAGAATTCTCCCTGTGCTTCCCCCTCTCACATTAAAAATGAGAAAACTCTTTTCCTTTTTCATTATATGAATTACTTCTCTCATTCTTTTTAAAGTTTTTGTAAAATTAAATGCACTATAATATAAAGTGAAACTTTAATCAGTGGGGGTTTTGTTCACCCCCCACTGATTATCAGCCCTCACCAATCGGGCCTTTACGGGCAGTTAATCCCCACCTAACTTCTTTGCTTTGCTGAATTTTGAGGTGGGGGTCTTACTGCCCGTTAATGTGGGATAAAGTAAAATTTTAATTAGTAGGAATGGGGCTACTAGTTGACGTGAGATAAATTCCCACATTTTAACACGAAACTTACTCATTTCTACGTGTAACACTTATAATACTGAACTAAAAGTATTCACTATCGAAGAAAAAGAGGAAATGTCATATTCCAAAGTCCAGTACGATTAACCTTCTCATATGATTCAATATTCTATATACAATTGTCATATATTCTATCCGCTTCCATTAACCGTAAAAAGAAAAAAAGATTGAATTCTAATCTTTTTGTGATACCATATGTTATGAGCCTGTAAATAAACATCATAATTTTCAGATAAATATATTTTCAAAAAAAAAATTACGTTAGACTATAAAGGGTGGGGTATTAATGGACTCACAAGTGATTTATGCCATTTTGGCATCTTTTATCACTGTACTCGTCGTTACTCCTTTAGTTATTAAATTAGCTTTTAAAATAGGAGCGACAGATAAGCCAAACGCACGTAAAGTGCACCAAAAGATTATGCCACGTCTTGGCGGGTTAGCAATATTTATTGGTGTAGCTGTAGGATTTGTTGTCGGTGGCTTATATGAGCAAAGAATGTTATCGATAACGCTAGGTGCGATTATCATTGTAATCATCGGAATTTTAGATGATATGTACGAGTTATCTGCGAGAGTAAAATTCGGTGGACAACTGTTAGTTGCCATTATGATTGTAAAAAGTGGATTATTAGTGCAAGTATTATATATTCCATTCCTTGGGGATACTGAACTTGGATGGCTTGCTTATCCAATCACAGTATTTTGGCTTGTAGGTATTACGAATGCAATCAACTTAATTGACGGCTTAGATGGATTATCTGCTGGGATTTCATCTATCGTACTTGCAACGCTAGCATATATGGCCTTCACTAGCCCATGGGGTACTGGAACAGCTATTATCTTGCCACTCGCATTAATTATATTAGCAAGTACAATTGGATTTTTATTCTACAACTTCCATCCAGCAAAAATTTTCATGGGAGATACAGGAGCACTATTTTTAGGATACTGTATTTCTGTTATATCGTTGCTTGGATTATACAAAAGTGTAACGTTATTCAGTTTTATCGTTCCAATTATCATTTTAGGTGTACCTATATTTGATACGATATTTGCAATCATCCGTCGTATCGTAAATAAAAAACCTATTTCAGCACCAGATAAATCGCATTTACATCACCGCTTACTTGCAATGGGATTCTCTCATCGCAAAACGGTACTAATTATATACGCATTCGGTATTTTCTTTAGTGTAAATGCCATTATTTTCACTAGTGCAACGTTATGGTTATCCATTATTCTTCTTTTCGCTTTGATTTTCTTCACAGAAATCATTGCTGAAATAATCGGGCTTGTACATGAACGTTACAAACCACTTATTTCCTTTTATAAAAAAGTGAAAAAACGCGAAGACTAATTGTAGTATAGCCTTTACCATTATGAAATATTCAAATAGCGTCCTCTTTCTTATAAGAGGATGCTATTTTTTATTCATTATTTTACATTTCCAAAATATAGCTTGTTTGAGAGTTCCACTATTGGAGAAAGATATACATAATAAGAAAAGGATTATATTTTCTTTTTACATCTTGATTGTCAAACTGAGGGTGAATGTTATGATCAAGCGAGTATTTCAATACACTATTTTATTTTTAACGATTACTATGTACGCGTCATCTCATGCAGGAGCAACTACAATTACCCCTGCTGAACATCATCCAAATACTGAAACTACCTCTTCTACCCAAAAAATCGCGTACTTAACATTTGATGACGGACCAAACAAATATACTACACAAATTTTAAACATCTTAAAAGAAAAGAACGGAAAAGCAACTTTCTTTGTTATTGGTGGAAAAGTACCACATTATAAAAAAACAATGCAGCGATTAATTAAAGACGGACATTATATCGGACTTCACAGTATGTCACACGATGTAAAACGCCTTTACACTGGCGATCCATCTGCTTTAATTACAGAAATGGAACAAACACAAAACATTGTCCAGCAAGTTACGAAATTAAATACACATCTCGTTCGCGTTCCGTATGGTAGTATGCCTTACTTAAAAAAGAATTACCGTGACGCACTTGTATCGGCCCAGTATAAAATGTGGGATTGGACAATCGATACATACGACTGGAAAAGCTATGACAATCCTTCTGCCATACTCGAAAGAGTACGTAATCAAAGTGATGAACAAGTAGAAGTCATTTTAATGCATGATTCGAGTGTAACCGTACAAATACTGCCACAAGTAATTGATTATTTACAGTCACAAGGATACAAACTTCTTCCCTATAATCCTTCTTCTCATCTTAAGGTAAATTTTTGGAAAGACACAAGATTGTAACAGCTTTAGTGCTTATGTACTAAAGCTGTTTTATTTTTCTCTTCCCACCCTTCCCATTTTTGTGTAAAATTTTAGATAGTGATGAAGTTTCGAGGTGAATAGAAATGAAACGAATAGATCTCATTTTTAACGCAATACAAAAAGGCAATTATACAGAAGGTGTAACCGCATCAGAACTAGCTACCCTGTTGCAACTAGATCGCGCCAATGTAAGTAGCGACTTAAACAAACTTGTAAAAGACAAACGTTTATTAAAAACAAATACGCGTCCTGTTCGTTTTTACATAGAAACGAACGCTTCGTTGGAAACGCATTCAAAAGAAGTAACTTCATTAGATACATTTGCAATTGAAAATACAAGCCTTAAAATCGCAATTGAAAAAGCGAAAGCTTCTATTCTCTATCCTCCAAACGGTATGCATACTTTACTGCTCGGAGAAACAGGAGTGGGAAAGTCTATGTTTGCTTCTTTAATGCACGAATATGCGATTGAAGTTGAACAGCTTCCCAAAGATGCACCATTTATCGTATTTAACTGTGCTGATTATGCAAATAATCCACAACTACTACTTGGACAGTTATTTGGAATTAAAAAAGGAGCTTACACAGGTGCAAGTGATCAAAAAGGGTTAATTGAAAAAGCTCATGAAGGGATTCTCTTCTTAGATGAAGTCCATCGCCTGCCTCCAGAGGGACAAGAAATGCTTTTCACCTTTATTGACCGCGGAGTATACCGACGCCTTGGAGAAACAGAAAACGAGCGTAAAGCACAAGTATTAATCATTACTGCAACAACAGAAGAACCAAATTCATTTTTATTAAAAACATTTACAAGACGTATACCGATGACTGTCACGCTGCCACCACTTCGTGAGCGTACACATAAAGAACGCTTTGCTTTACTACAGCTATTTTTTACAAATGAAGCAATTCGTCTGCGAAAAGAAATTCACGTTAGTCCGAATGCAATGCGTGCTTTCGTCTTTTACAATTGCCCCAATAACATCGGTCAATTAAAAACGGATGTACAAATTGCCTGTGCGAAAGCCTATTCTGAATTCGTGACAAAGAAACGTGATTCTGTCTATGTTTCAAGTACAGACTTACCTTGGTATATGAAAGAAGGGCTGTTCATTGAAAGGAAGAGCCGTCACTTATACCAAATACCAAATGAAACATTTGTATTTACAGGTGATGAAGGTTGGAGTAATCATAAAACAGAAGATGAAAAACGTTCTTCTATTTACGATTATATTGATTATAAATACGAAGAACTTCAAGCACGCGGTATTGAAGAGGAAGAATTAGAATTACTAATAGAAAATGATGTTCAAAGCTTTTTCGTACAATATTTTAACCAAATATCAAAAAAAACAAGCCATGAAAATGTTTTTAAAATTGTGGATCGTAATATCGTTTCCGTATGTGAAAAAATAGCGGAACTTGCGGAAAAGTATTTATCTAAGACGTTTGATGAAAAAGTATTTCTCGCTTTAAGTTTACATGTACAGACAACTCTACAACGTTTACAAAGCGGAAAACAAATACATCACCCACAATTAAATCAAATTCGTACGAAATATAAAGAAGCCTTTTCCGTAGCTATGCAAGGCATTCAACTACTGGAAGAAGAATTACAAATAACAATGCCTATTGATGAAGCTGGCTTTTTAACAATGTTCTTCGTTGTTGATCCAATTCCTGCCTCACAAACAGAAGTAAAAGTATTAATATTAGCACACGGTAATGGCATCGCAACTGAAATGGCAAACGTTGCAAACGAACTTCTCGGCATTGAGGAAGTAACCGGTATTGATATGCCGTTACACGAATCACCGAAAGATTTCTTAGAACGTGTGAAAGTGTATATGAAAACACTACAAAATGTAAATGGGCTTCTCTTACTTGTCGATATGGGGTCACTTGCTTATATCGGTGACATATTAGAAACGGAGTTCAAAATTCCTGTACGTGTTCTCTCGATGACGAGCACACCACACGCACTAGAAGCAGCTCGAAAAGCCCAGCTCGGTTATTCATTAGATGCGCTATATGAAACAGTAAAAAATTTAACACCGTTTTACTTAAACGTACAAGAAGAAAAGAAAAAACCTCTCTCTCCAATGAAATCTGTTATTTTAACAGCTTGTTTAACTGGTGAAGGAAGTGCTTTAGCTATTCAAAAAATGTTAGAGAACTATTTACGATTTGATAAAGACTTAATTGAAATTATTCCGATTAGTATCGTGCATGAAAAAGATTTAACGAAAATGATCGAGAACATAAAAAAAGAGCGTAACATCATTTGTATCGTCACGAATTTCGATGTGCAAGTGCCGTGCTTAACATATCATTTCCAAGACATCGTAAACTACACAGCGATTCAGCCCATTCAAGAATTAATTACGTATGAAGAAACATATGCAAAAATGGCGGATATTCTTGAACAACAAATGCAGCGTAACGATGGGGCATTACTTATCAAAACAATTCGTTACGCATTAAATACAATTCAAGAATTAATCTCCTTACAGCTAACTCCTGATAGCTTAATGGGTGTTATTCTGCATATGAGCTGTATGGTTGACCGTCTTCAAAAAGGAGAAAGCCTTCTTCCTCACCCTGATAAAGAGAAAAGAAGACAAGATGAATACTGGATGTATATGAAAGTAAAAAAAGCATTGCAACCAATTGAAAATACATTTGAAATACAAATACCTGATGACGAAGTATTTTACGTTATGGACTTCTTTATTAAAAATCAGCCTGCGAAAAATTAATCGAGGCATTTTTTAAAAATATCGACCGTAACGCGAGTTATATCAGCGATTTTCAAAATATATCGATTTACCGACAATAATCGCTAAAACTAGCACCTTATATTAAGAAGAAAAGGCTGTTCCAACATATGGACAGCCTTTTCCTCTACTTCTTTACTTTTCTAACTCGCCCTCTTATTTCTCCTCTTTTTTGTGATTTCGTATGGACATTAACATATACATTTGCTTGAATAATTTCTTGAAGTAAATGTACAAATGATTTCCCTTGTAAAGGTCCCTCAAAATCCTCCACATTCACTACACCAGTAATGCTTCCCTCGTTTAAGCTTATCCCTTGCTCCAGTGGACCATACAAATATAAAACAACAGGACCAATTTGAGTAGACTTTCCTAAATGAATTTGACACGATGTAACCTTTTCTATACTTTTTAGTATTACTCTGTAATGCAATTTCGTTAAATCATCACTAAAAATAAACTCTGCTACCCCAAAAGCTTCTGTATTTACAGGAGGCACTTCCCTCTTACCTGTTAACCTGGCAAAGAAATGTGTTGTCATAAGGCATTCTCCTTATATAAATTTCCCAGCACTACTTCTACTACTTTATGGTTTAGACATAATCATTTATGACTTTTTCAATTTTAATTACAAAGAAAAGATTCACAAAATCTTTACATTAAAACCGTTCCTGTAGATTGAAAGTCTCTTGTATAATGCACATAGAAAAACATTATAGGAGGTTATTTTGAAAAAAAACAAACACATCTTTCACACATTATTAGAGATTTTTCTCGTCTCATTTAAATTAGGACTTACTTCATTCGGCGGTCCTGTCGCTCATCTCGGCTATTTTCACCACGAATACGTGCAAAAAAGAAAATGGATGGATGAACGAAGCTATGGAGATTTAGTAGCGCTATGTCAATTCCTTCCTGGTCCTGCCAGCAGTCAAGTCGGTATGGGGGTTGGATTATTAAGGGGCGGGTTATTAGGAGCTATTATTTCATGGATTGGATTCACTTTACCGTCTGTACTTGTTTTAGTTTTCTTCGCCTCATTCCTTAATCAGTTCGATCTTGGAAGTGCTGGCTGGATTCATGGACTAAAACTTGTAGCAGTCGCTATTGTCGCTCATGCCATATGGGGAATGGCGCAAAAGTTAACTCCAGATCGCAACCAACCAATTAGCCAATCTCAAAATATAAAAGTACCTATTTCAAAAAAGATAGCAGTTTCTTGTCTCGTCTTATTCTTTGGACTATTACTACTGCTACCAATATTAAGACCGTTCTCTTATTACATCGCTTTATTTGATAGTTTCTATCGCTCTGGCGCACTTGTATTTGGAGGAGGACACGTCGTGCTGCCTCTTCTTGAAGGTGAGTTCGTACAAAACGGAATGATGACGAAAGAACAGTTCCTAGCTGGATACGGATTAACACAAACAGTACCAGGACCACTATTTACATTCGCCTCTTATATAGGAGCAGTGTTAAACGGGACGCTTGGGGCAACACTCGCAACAATTGCGATTTTCCTCCCTGCTTTCTTACTCGTTATTGGTGTTTTACCATTTTGGAACAGTGTGAGAAAAATATCATTCATACAAGGCGCACTACTTGGTGTTAACGCCGCAGTTGTTGGTATTTTAATTGCCGCTTTTTACGATCCCATTTGGACGAGTACAATTATAAATGCTTCAGATTTCGTTTTCGCTTCGCTTCTTTTTTGCTTACTAGCTTTTTGGAAAACACCACCTTGGGTTATCGTTATACTCGGAGCCTTTGGCGGATATATTCTGTCCATTTTATAAATAGAAAAAACGACGGCATGATGTAGCCGTCGTTTTTTCTATTAAAATTTCACAAGTTCTATTCCTTCTGGCAACTCACTCTCTGTTAAAATACGCAATTCCTTCACACGATCCATTACGTAAGAAGAACGCTTCACAAGCTCTGGATCAATATAAGCTGGATGAACCATAATTTCTACCGTTTGTTCACCTTGTACTCTTTCTTTTAACTTCACAAAGTAATCTTCCGTCACACCATCCGCATAAAAGTCACTGTAAAACACATCAGAAAATGGATGCACCGCTCTATCTTCCTCACAACGACGAATCGGAACATTATATTTAGCCGCTAATCTCTCAAGAACATCATGTAAAATCGGTAAACCATGCACATGATGATGACTATCTAAATGAGTTGGTGTTAATCCGTAAGATAAAAACTTCTCAATTTGAGCAGTCCATTCTCTCTCAACTTCTTCTGGATTTATATTCCCTTCCCTTACAACACTTTGTTTATGAAACGACCCGTTTGCCCCTACGAGTGACGGCACATCCTTTAACAGTGGTTCCCCTGCTGTTAATACGAGATGTACGCCTACTCCGAGTAGGTTGTATTCTTTCGCTAAGCGTACCGCATGCTCTGTTCCTGGCATATTCATCATCATCGTCGTTGAATTTACAAGTCCATTTATATGCCCATCAATAATGCCGTAATTTGTACCTTCTGTAAGACCGAAATCATCTGCATTTACAATTAACTTAATCATCCTAATACCTCCTAATAGAATAAAAAAAGCGGGCTAAATAGCGCCGCTTTTACTTCTCTACCTTTTTAAAGAACTGTGGAAGATACTCTTTATGTGCTTCCAACATTTCATCTAAAATTTGTTTTGCAACTTTATCTGATGGTACAAGTGGATTGATTGTCATAGCAAGCAGCGCCTTATGATAATCCCCTGTAACAGCAGCTTCAATTGTTGTGCGCTCGAATGATTTAATTTGTTGTACTAAACCGCGAACTGGTACTGGAAGATCTCCCACTGCAATTGGTTTTGGACCTTCTTTCGTAATAATACAGTTCACTTCAACAGCAGAATCATGTGGTAAGCTTGCAATTGTTCCGTTGTTTCGTGTATTAACAGGCTGGATATCACCTTTATTATTGTAAATAGACGTAATTAAGCTACATGCTGCATCACTATAATAAGCTCCGCCACGTTTTTCTAATTGTGGTGGCTTAATATCTAAGTTCGGGTCTTTATATAACTCAAATAAATCATTTTCTAATTGTTTTACTACTTCTGCACGTGTACCTTTTTCAACAGAAGCCTCTTTTTCTTCTTCTAACATTTCACGTGTTTTGTAGTAGTAACGATGGTATGGACATGGAATTGCACGAAGTCCGCGAATAAAGTCTGGTTCCCAGTTAAGCGCTGCGATATTTTCCATCGTAATTTGCTTTTCTGGATCTGTCACAAGCTCTAACACACGGTCCATTACACTTACGCCATCTAAATATACGTCTAGTCCGTATACCATATGGTTTAAACCTGCGAAGTCAACGTGTACACGACTTGCATCTACTTCAAGTAATCTCGCAAGACCCATACGGATTCCGATTGGAACGTTACATAGACCAACTACTCTTTGGATATTTGTATAACGAAGGACAGCTTCTGTTACCATACCAGCTGGGTTTGCAAAGTTAATTAACCATGCATTCGGACAAAGTTCCTCCATATCCTTGCAAATATCTAAAATAACAGGAATCGTTCTCAATGCTTTGAATAAACCACCAGGACCATTCGTTTCTTGACCGATTACATCATATTTTAACGGGATTGCTTCATCTTTTGCACGTGCTTCTAATAAACCAACGCGAAGTTGTGTTGTTACGAAGTCAGCATCTTTTAATGCCTCACGGCGATCAAGTGTTAAATGTATCTCAATTGGTAAACCTGATTTTTTCACCATACGTTTCGCTAAGTTACCAACGATTTCCAACTTTTCTTTTCCTGCCTCAATATCTACTAACCAAATTTCACGAACAGGAAGCTCATCATAACGTTTAATAAATCCTTCAATTAACTCTGGTGTATAACTAGATCCACCGCCGATTGTAGCAATTTTAATTCCAGTCATGCTTTATTCCCCTTTCGCTTCTAATTTTTTATAAAGGTCAATAAATTCTGCCGCCAATTCTTTTACTGTAATCGCATTCATTAAATGATCTTGTGCGTGAATTAAAAGGACACTAACCTCTGTTTTTTCTCCTCTTGCTTCTGATTGTATGAGCTCTGTTTGGAAATGATGCGCTTCATTAATCGCTTCTTTCGCCTTCACCATCGCTTCATCAGCCTCTGCCATTTTCCCCTGTTTGGCAAATTGAAGTGCCTCCATCGCAAAGCTTCGTGCATTACCACTATTTAAAATTAATTGGAATGGAATTTGTTCTGCTGTAGTCATCATAATTACCGCCCTCTCTATAAGGTTCAACCGATTAAAATACCCCTTCAGTTTGAACATGTCTATTAAATTATTATTTTATGAATGATAGTTTGGTGTTCTTGTAGATGAGTATCATCTTTTTGAACATGATATAAAGGTAATTGTTCTCACAGATCATGTTATCTGTGAGAACAATTATTATGTTACATAGGTACAGAGTTGTTATTTCCTTGTGCTGCTTTCTCAGTACGGATAACTGAACGATCGCATGCGACAACGAATGGGAAGTAAATCGCCATTGCAACAACAAAGTTGAATAATTGTAAAATCGCACCAGAAGGATGTAAACCTGTTACAAGATACCCACTAATAATTGGTGGAACGTTCCATGGAACCATCGCTACTGTTTTTGGTACCCATCCTAAGTAAATTGCTGTATAAGATGTAATAACTAACACAACAGGTGTTAATACGAACGGGATGAATAAAATTGGATTTAATACGATTGGTGTACCAAAGATTACTGGTTCGTTAATGTTAAATGCACCAGGTCCAATTGATAGACGAGATACACCGCGTAATTGTGCACTTTTCGCTACAATTAATACAACTACTAAAAACGCTAATGTTGCACCAGAACCACCAAGATATACGAAAGTATCAAAGAATGGTTTTGTAATAATGTTTGGAACATCAAATGCAGATGTACCATCTTGGAATAACTTAATATTTTTCTCTAATGCTGGTAAATAAAGTGGCTCAATAATACCACCAACAATATTTGGACCATGTAAACCGAAGAACCAAAGTACATGTACTAATAACGCAATAAAGATTGCACTTGGTAACGTACCCGCTAAACCTTGTAATGGAACTTGTAATGTATTAAAGATATACTCATGAACACTTGTACCTGCTAGTTTTACTGCTAATTGAATACTTGCAATACCTGTTAAAATCACAAATGCTGGAACTAAAGCAGCGAAAGATTTCATTACTGCTGGTGGTACACCGTCAGGCATTTTAATTGTAATGTTTCTTTGAACAAAGAAGCGGAATATCTCCGTTACGAGTATGGAGACAATAAGTGAAACGAACAAACCCTGTGCGCCTGTCCAAAGCATATTTATTCCAGCTTCTTTTGGTGTTGTTGGTGTAAGAATAATTAATGCACCAAACGAAATAATACCTGCTGACAATCCATCAACACCGTAAGATTTTGCTAAGTTATAACTTATGGTAACCGCCACCATCAGAGCTAATACCCCGAAGGACCCTGTCCACATACCAGCACCAATTTGTGTCCAAGTTTCACCGAATAAATCTTTCATAAAATTTTGGAATGCTGGAATTGGTAAACCATTAACTAGTACTGCCATCGAACCAACTAAAATAAGTGGCATAACTGCAATAAATCCATCTCGGATCGCAGCTAAGTGACGTTGCGATCCGATTTTACCAGCAATCGGAACCATGTACTTCTCCATAAATGCAATAAACTTTTGCATTTTACTTCCCCCCTAATTATTTTTTAAGTGTTAATGCGTGATCTAAAACTGCTTCTCCATTCATCATGCCGTAGTGCATTGGATTGATAACGTCGATTCCAACATTTTTCTCGTCAGCAAGCGTTTTCATTGAAGAGAGCATGTAACGAACCTGTGGTCCTAGTAATAACACATCTGCTTGGTCGATATTGTTTTTTACTGCATCCCCAGATACAGCCCAAATCTTTCCTTCTAGACCGCGAGCTTTTGCAGCCGCTTCCATTTTTGTAACTAGTAAACTTGTAGACATCCCTGCTGAGCAACATAATAAAATATTCATTTGAAAATCCCCCTTGTGTAGTATAAAAAATTTATGTTTATTTATTTTTCTTTACACTATTTATTAATGCAATTAGCGTGCCAACTTTTTAAAAGCACTAAAATCAGTGCTTTTTCGAGCATTTTCTTTGTGTGTTAACGCTTTCAATTAGTGTGTTACTCAAAAAACACACAGTGTGTTATAAAACAACAAGCTTTTAACACATAACTGTATGAAAATAGATTAGTGTTTAGTTGTCTAGTTATGTTTCATATGAAAAAACACTAAAAAATTTTTTTATCGTAGAAATCTAGTAAAAAAACAACATACTCTTGAACACACTCTTCTATCTTTTGTCCAAGCAAACTCTACTAGATTACATAAAATAGAATAAAATAACAGAATTTGAAAGGAGAGTCCTATGCCAAAACATAGAAAAAAGAACAAAATGACGATTTATAAAATAACATGCTGTAAGAAAGATAGACGTTCTGAATTAGACTCTGACAATTTTGAACTAGAAGAGCAGGAAATAGAAAATAAACAGGACAAACAGGATAAGCAAGTACAATCGGAAAATGTAATTATAGTACCTACGGATTCACACAGCTTAGATGTGTGGGATGAAATTTCTCTAAAGGAAATACAAGCTGGTGAACATACGAAGTTATTTGAAGAAAAGAGTAATTATCAAAATATTAATTTAGTCCAAGTAAATGATGTTCGCTTATACTTGGACAAGCAACTACAATTTAGTTCCGTTGATGAGCAAATTTATCATGAAGCACTTGTACATCCAATTATGTCAAAAGTAATCGATCCAAAATGTGTTCTCATATTAGGTGGTGGCGATGGTCTTGCCTTACGAGAAGTTTTGAAATATGAAACTGTGCTACATGTAGACCTTGTTGATTTAGACGAGGCAATGATTAATATGGCACGTAATGTTCCAGAAATAGTATCTTTAAACAAAAACGCTTTTTTTGATAATCGCGTGAACGTGCACGTATGCGATGCAAAGGAATTTCTAAATTCACCTTCATCTTTATACGATGTAATCATTATTGATTTTCCAGACCCAGCGACAGAATTATTAAGTACTTTATATACAAGCGAACTATTTGCTCGTATAGCTACATTCTTAACAGAAGATGGTGCTTTCGTCTGTCAATCTAACTCACCTGCTGATGCACCTCGCGTATATTGGAGTATCGGTAATACAATTGAACACGCTGGATTAACTGTAAAAAGCTATCATACAATCGTTCCTTCTTTCGGAACTGACTGGGGATTTCATATTGCTGCTAACTCCGCACATGTACTCAATCAAATTGAACAATTATATGTAGTACCAACCCCTCGAACATTGCCTGCTCTTCTTTTTCCTTTATTTCAATTTAAAGAAGAACATCTAGAACAACGTAACCTCGCTCTTTTAAATTCAGAATCGAACCTTATCCTACATCAATGCTACAAACAGGAAATGAAGTTTTGACGATATTATAGTAAGGAGTGCTGCCCTATGAAATATTCTACTTTTGGCAAACATATGATAGTAGACTTATGGGGAGTGGATTTTTCCCTACTAGATGATATGCACTTTTTAGAATATCATCTAGTTACAGCTGCAGATTACTCTGGTGCCCATGTTTTAAACGTAAGTACAAAAGAATTCGATCCGCATGGCGTTACTGTTTTAGTTTTACTATCTGAAAGCCACCTTTCTATTCACACTTATCCAGAAAAAAACTTTGCAGCCATTGACTGTTATACGTGTGGTACGACCATTGAACCGCAAATAGCGGTTGATTATATCGTAAGTATATTAAAACCGAATGAGATGCATATAAAAAAGCTAATCCGTGGTATAGGGGAGATTGTTACTACCGATTAATTTTCACTCTTACTCATCCAGAAAAAGGAGGATTGTAAATACCATCAGTGGGGTGAACATTCCACTGATGGTACAGGCACATACATAAAGTGCAACTTTAATTAGTGGGAGTTTTACTGCCCGTTAATTCGAGATAAAAAAACCTTGCATAAGCAAGGTTCATTCATCCACCGACATCTTCCTATATAACTCTACAAACTCACTCGCTAATTCTTTCACCGTAATTGCATTCATTAAATGGTCTTGTGCGTGTACCATTAAAAGAGTAACTTCGGTCTTTTCACCACCAGCTTCTTTCTGGATAAGCTCCGTTTGTACACGGTGCGCCTCTTTTAATTCCTCTAGTGCTTCTTGTAATTTAGCTTCAGCTTCTGTAAACTCCCCACGCTTCGCACAATCAATTGCTTCCATTGAACAACTTCTCGCGTTTCCCCCATGCAAGATTAAATGAAAAGCTTTCGTCTCTATCGTATCCATTTTAGTTCTTTACTCCCCCTTTTCTTCCGCCAGTTTTTGTTTATCCCATATTTTTAAGAACGGTAAATAAATGAAGAATGCTAGCGCAAAGTTAACAAGTTGCAAAATAACACCTGAAATTTTCCCGCCCGATCCTAAATATCCACTAAAAAGAATAGGTGTCGTCCAAGGTACAGCGGCCCCACTCGGACGTGCGACCCATCCCCATTCCATTGCAAAGTAAGAAACAATTGTTAACACAACTGGAACTAATATAAATGGAATTAGTAACAGTGGATTCATTACAATCGGCATACCAAAAGTTACCATCTCATTAATATTAAATATACCAGGTGCAATTGACAATCTCCCTAAACTTTTTAATTGTTGACTTCGTGCAAATAGTAACATTCCGACAACTAGAGCAAGCGTTGCACCAGATCCGCCCATATAAACCCATAAATCAAAAAACTGTGCAGTAATCGTATTTGGTATATCTTGCCCTGCTTGGTAAGCAACTCGGTTTTGATCCATTAACGACAACCAAACCGGACTCATTACACCACCAACAATAGTAGCTCCATGAATTCCACATGACCAAAGAACATGAACGAGAATAACAGCTATTATTGCGCCCCAAAGACTAGCACCAAGTACACTAAGTGGTTCCTGTAAAATTTGCCCCACAATATTATGGATACTGCCAAAAGAAGTATTTTCTATAATTAAGCGTAAAATCCAAATAACCGTTACAACAATAAATCCTGGAACAAGCGCGGCAAATGAACGTGTCACAGCTGGCGGAACTGTCTCTGGCATCTTTATAATTATCTTTTTTTGTACAATAAACCGATAAAGTTCAGTAGATATAAGTGCAATAATCATTGCTACAAATAACCCTTGGCTTCCCATTAATGCAGCTGGGATAGCACCTTCTACAAGTACACTCTCTTTTGTGCTTGGTATAATATATGCAACTTGAAATGGCGTCGCAAGTAAAAACGTCACAAGCGACAATGCCCCGGATGCTAAAGCATCCACTTTATAATATTCTCCAAGCCTGTAAGCGATTCCAAAAACAGCTATTAAAGCCATTATATTAAAAGTTGCACTAACTGGATACCCCAAAGCCCTCTGCCAATTCTCCCCAAACAAACCTGCCATAAAATCATTATAACCTGGTATTGGTAAAGCGCTAATGATGAGGAAAAATGATCCTATAATTAAGAAAGGCATCGTCAATACAAGTCCATCACGAATTGCTAGCAAATGCCTCTGCTCTGCAACCTTTCCCGCTACTGGCATTACATATTTCTCTAAAAACCGTATCATCTATCCCACTCTCCTCATGGTTTCATTGACAAAGCTGCTTGTAAGATAGCTTCTCCATTACAAAGCCCGTAATGGACCGATTGAATGACATCAACAGGTACTCCCTTCTCCTTACATAACTCTTTCATTTTCGGTAATAAATAACGTACTTGTGGTCCAAGTAAAAGTACATCAGCTTCATCTATGTGACTATTTACTTCAGAACCTGATACTGCCCAAATCTTTACCTCTATCCCTCTTGCCTCTGCTGCTTTCTCCATTTTTGTAACAATCAAACTGGAAGACATTCCCGCTGCACAGCAAAGTAAAATATTCATCCCTTTTCCCCTCCCCCTTTTTCCAAACCTAAGTTACGGCGCATCCTTTGCCACCACTAGGTTACAAATATATATGTCTAGATTTCCTGCTGTATGCCGAGCTTAAAAACAAAAATTTCTCGGTTTTCACGCTATTCCATCTATCATTATTCTCCTAGTAAAGAGGACTCTAACTCGCTATAATAATTCAGTATGATTTTTTTAATTGATAGGAGGATATATTTATGAAGGCATATCGCTTTCCGCTTATTTTATTATCTTCTATCCTAATTGGTGGTTTCATTGGTTATTTCATGGGTGCCGATGCCGTTGCTTTAAAGCCGCTTGGTGACATTTTCTTAAACTTAATGTTTACGATTGTTGTACCTTTAGTGTTCTTTAGCATCGCGTCATCTATTGCTAATATGGATGGATTAAAACGTTTCGGTAAAATTATGTCTAGTATGGCTGGAACTTTCTTATTTACAAGTATTTTAGCTGCTATTTTTATGATTATTGTCGTGAAAGTATTCCCGCCAGCACAAGGTGTTGTATTAGAACTAACGCAGCCCGATAAAGCTGAAAAAGCTGTTAGTGTTGCGGATCAAATTGTCGGTATTATAACAGTATCTGATTTCTCGAAGTTACTATCTCGTGAAAATATGTTAGCTCTTATTTTCTTCTCTATTTTAATGGGGGTTGCAACTTCAGCAGTTGGTGAAAAAGGAAAACCATTCGCTACATTCTTACAAGCTGGTGCAGAAATTTCAATGAAAGTTGTATCTTTCATTATGTACTACGCTCCAATCGGACTTGCTGCTTACTTCGCGGCATTAGTTGGTGAATTCGGACCACAACTTCTTGGAACTTATTTCCGAGCAGCAATGGTATACTATCCAGCGTCTCTAATTTACTTCTTTGTATTCTTCACATTCTATGCATACCTTGCGGGTCGCAAGCAAGGTGTACAATTATTTTGGAAGAACATGGTCTCTCCTACAGTTACATCACTTGCAACTTGTAGTAGTGCCGCAAGTATTCCAGCGAACTTAGAAGCAACGAAGAAAATGGGTATTTCTTCAGACGTTCGTGAAACAGTTGTCCTTCTCGGATCTACTCTTCATAAAGACGGCTCTGTTTTAGGTGGCGTATTAAAAATTGCTTTCTTATTCGGTATTTTCAACATGGAATTCGAAGGACCAAAAACATTAGCAATCGCGCTTGTTGTTTCTCTATTAGTAGGAACAGTAATGGGTGCTATTCCAGGCGGAGGTATGATTGGTGAAATGTTAATCGTTTCTCTATACGGCTTCCCGCCAGAAGCATTGCCAATTATCGCAGCAATTAGTACAATCATTGATCCACCTGCAACGATGTTAAACGTAACAGGAGATAACGCTTGTGCCGTAATGACAGCTCGCCTTGTAGAAGGTAAGAATTGGATCAAAAACAAATTTGCTTAATAGATAGAAAGAGGATGCTCTAAACGAGCATCCTCTTTCTATCGTTATTTATTGATTATTCGATAACACTTATTCCCTCTCGCCACAAATTTGTTACAATCTTCACAAATATTCCACATCCATTATCCATTCTCCGTACTATAATCATGTATGGAAAAGGAGATGGACATAATGACTCAAAGCGCACCAGAATTTAAAATTTTGCAAAGCATTGCATTCCTTGCTGTTGTTTTGCAAAGTTCCTTATTATATACAATGAATCAAGGAAATGTCTTACTTGAGCAATCCCTCATTATGGGCATGCTATTCAACCTTGCAAAATTTTCAGCACCTGCATTCATATTTATCGTTGGTTTTCACTTAATTCGGCAATATACAAAGCAACTAGCCTACACAGAATATATTTATGAAAAAGCCGCACATTTACTCATTCCTTATTTCTTTTGGTCTATTCTTTACTTATTAACAACAAATGATCTTATTACATTACAAAGTGGAATAAAAAGTTTATTACTTGGAACAGCCGCGCCCCATCTTTGGTACGTTATTATGATGTTCCAAATTCACTTATTGTTCCCTTTACTATGCACACTTTTTTATTGGTTTCAAAAACGAACAGAAAATAAAAAAGACATATATAAATATATGACCTTTTTCGCTTGCCTATATTTTCTATTAATGTGGTTCTCTTCTCACTATATTTTTAATGGAGAAAAATTAACAAGTTCAACAATTTTACATTATACAGATCGATCATTTCTATTCTACTCATTCTATTTCGTTATGGGCGGCATTGCCGCTGTAGCACTAAAAACTTGGCGTCTATTCGTCATGAAACATATCCCGCTTATAACAATATTATTTTTCATCTTATTTTTATTCATCAATTATGAGTTGTTTAGTTTTTACGGAGCAAACTCTATTCATTTAACTGTTTCTACCTATTTAAAACCATCTATGTTTTTATATATCGTATGCGAAATTATCATACTGTATGTGTTATCTATTATGATAGTACAGCGTCGTGGTTTCTTATATAAAACGTTACGTTTCATTGGAAATTACACGTATGGTGCTTATTTAGCTCATTTATTCTTCTTGCAACTATGCACAAAACTTCTTTCCTTATTCACGCTGCAAGAAAACACAATATTGTATAGCTTATTATTATTTACAATAACGGCCACAATCTCGATTTCAGCAATGGTCATTTGCAGTACACTACCATTTCATACATGGATTACAGGGCCTTCCCCTACGACAAATATGAAATGGGCTAAGATTGTACTTCGGAAAAATCACAAAAAAGTATTCAAACCATATCTTTGATATAATAGAATTCCATACAAGAAAAGAAAGTAGGACACACCTATGATTAATCAAATTGGACAAATTATGTTATATGTAAATAATCAAGATGAAGCAGTACAATTTTGGACTGAGACAGTAGGATTCCAAATTATTGCGGAAGAAAATAACGGACAAGGCTTTCGCTGGATTGAAATTGCACCAACGAAAGAAGGAGGCACAAGCATCGTCCTTCACGATAAAGCGTTAATTGCGAAGATGCAACCTGAATTAAACTTAAATACACCTTCACTTATGTTCTTCTCTAATAACTTAGATCAACTGTATAAAGATCTTTCTGAGAAAAATGTCACAGTTGGACAGGTTGTAGATTTACCTACTGGTAGAGCATTCAACTTTGCTGATAATGAAAATAATTACTTTGCAGTAATGGAACGTAAATAAAAAAGAAGCTATCCGAAAAAATCGGATAGCTTCTTTCATTTTAAGAAACTTGTTCTGCATTCGTTTCTCTATGCTGTATATGGCTCGTGATCCAAGCAATTCCACCGGCAACAACGAGATAACATAACAATATTAAAATTTGCATTTGTAATTGCGACCAATCCCCTAAAGAAATAACATCTTGTAATCCTCTAAGAGAATGAGACATTGGGAGAAACTGTCCAATTTTGCTAAGAACAGCTATGTTTAATTCTCCTGGGAAAGTACCTCCGCTCGTCGCTAATTGCAGGACAAGAAGCGTTACCGCTAAGAACTTTCCAACAAGACCAAATACTGTGACTAACATAAGAATAAATGTCATGAACGTAAAGGAAATAACAATACTTGATAAAACAAAAAGTGGCACACTTGCAACTTCTAATCTCATAACTCCTAGCACAACTACATCTACGAGTAGCGCTTGAATGAGTCCAATTAAATATACCAATCCTAGTTTATTAATAAAATGTACCGTTCCGCTTACCTTCATATTTTGTCTGCGGCCAAGAGGTAAAATATTCGATGCCATAATTCCGCCAACATAAAATGCAAGTGATAAGAAATATGGTGCAATGCCTGAACCGTAGTTAGGAACGTCAGAAACTGTTGACTTCACTAACTGAACTGGCTCTGAGAACATCGTATTGCGTGCATCATCATTACGAACATCCGCTATCTTCTCTGCGCCCTCTCCTAATTTCGTAGAAAGTTCTTTCGCACCATCATCAAGTTTAACAAGTCCATTTGTTAATTTACTAGCACCGTTATTCAGCTCCGTTCCACCACTCGCAAGCTGATTTACACCTTCTTGCAATGATGTAAATCCATTTCCCCACTTCGTAAATCCATCAGCTAAATTCGATGCACCATCTGCTATCTTTTTCGTTCCAGAAGTAGCTTCATTTAACTTAACTCCGAATGTATTCATGCCTTCTTCAATCTTATGTTGACCCTCAGTAAGCTTCTTCGCACCTTGTGTCAATTGTTGTTGGCTATTATTTAAAGTACTTGTTGCTTTAGCTAGTCCATTAGACGTAGCAACAATTTTTTGAAAAGCGGGATCTTGCTGCACTTCTGGATGATTTTTCACGTACTCTTCTAATTGTTGTTTCATACTATTAGCCGCACCATCCGCTTTTACTTGGCCTTCAGCAAGCTTCTCACTTCCGCTCACCCATTCATTTGTACCAGCACTTAATTCACTAACTCCTGATTGTAACGTTTTTTCACCTTGTGCTAATAACTCCATACCACTATGAAGTGATGTCGCTCCTTGACTCAGCTCATTTGCTCCCCCCGTTAAGGCAGATTGGCTAGACGCAAGCTTGTCACTTCCTTCTTTCAATTTCGATGTCCCGTCACTTAAACCATGAATACCATCTGCAAGCTGACTTGCTCCATTTTTTGCATCGGTCGTTCCTTCATGTAACTTCCCAGCACCGTTACTTGCATCACTCAACCCTTGTGCCAAATCTTGAAACTTTGAAAAAACACCTTCTGTATATGATTTCGTAATACTATTCGAGATTTTTGTTTTCATATTTTCAACAGCTGTCGTTCCAATTTGAGCCGCTACAAAGTTTTTACCTGGATTTACTTTGTACTGCAATTGTGCCGGCTCTGGTTTCTCATTCATAAGTGTACTTACCTTTTTAGAGAAATCTTCCGGAATCGTAACAACCATATAATATTTATCTTCTTTTAACCCTTCATCAGCATTTTTTTCTGATACGAAATGAAAAGCCAATTCCTTATTCTCTTTTAAATTTTTAACAAAATCGTCTCCTGCATGAATTGTTTTTTCATCCATCGCAGCACCCTTATCTAAATTCACAACCGCAACAGGTAATTTATCTAATTTTCCGTACGGATCCCAATATCCAGCTAAAAAGAATCCTGAATAAATTAACGGAACGATTAATAAAAAAATTAAAGCGATACGTCCATGTTTATGGTGCCACATCGCTTTCCAATCTTTAAATATAAGTTTAATTCCCTTCATGAAACATACTCCTCTTCTAATTTAACACCCTTCGAATGGTTTAACAGATTTACTATACACGTCACTTTCCATACTGTATAATACATCTTTAATTATCAATTCATTCCTTTTGGTCTATAGAAAGGGGATTCGAAATGGAACTGCTCCAGTTAAAATACTTTCAGACAGTCGCACGACTAGAACATATGACAAAGGCAGCTGAAGAATTGCATATCGCACAACCTTCACTCAGCAAAACAATAGCTAGACTCGAAAAGGATTTAGGCGTCCCTTTATTTGATCGCCAAGGCCGACAGATTACTTTAAATTCTTTCGGAAAAGTATTTTTAAAACGAGTAGAACGTATTTTTCATGAATTAAGTGAAGGGGAACGAGAAATTAAAGATTTAGCCGAATTACAACAAGGCTCTATTACAATGGCCGTTTCTATTCCAAGAATATTACCAGAACTACTAGGTTCTTTTTTACTAGAACATCCTAATGTTCGATTCCAGCAATTTCTTGCGTCTACTCCTTCTATGAAACGACAACTGGAAAATATGGAAATTGACTTTTGTCTTTCCTCTGTACCAGTTGAAGGAGAAGAAATTGTTTGGGAACCACTTATTACAGAAGAAATTTTCTTAGTCGTTCCTTCAGGCCATCGGTTATCAAACCGCGAAAGTATCCACCTGTATGAAGTAAAAGACGAACCGTTTATTAGTATGAATACTGGCTATGGATTTCGGCACTTAACGGATGAATTTTGTAAAGAAGCTGGTTTCACTCCGCATATTGCTTTTGAAGTAGATGAACCGACCGTGATTAGCGACCTCATTAAGCAAGGTCTCGGCATCGCTTTTGTTCCAAGTTTAACTTTATTAAAAAACTCTACTTTAGCAGCAAACAAGTTGCGTATTATTGAACCCGCTTGTAAGCGAACCATCGGATTAAGTTGGTCAAAAAAACGATACTTATCAAAAACAGCTCAGCAATTCCGTGAATTCGTGATTGATTACTTCTCCAACATTAGAACGTAAAATTATATCAACAAATAAAAGGTGCCACCCTCATATGGTGGCACCTTTTATTGTTCACTCTTTTTTAATTCCATTTCAGCTAAAAGTGGTAGTACATTATCAAAAATATGCGTATTATTATTTTCACCTGTTACATATCCACCGTAATATCTACTAAATACGTTGTCATTTCGGAATGTGGACATATGATCATACAATGCCTTCGCAAACTTTGTATCACCAGTTTGTAGTACGTACAAAATCGTTAGTCCGTAAGCGGCTGGCGATTCATAATTCACAGTTTGTTTTCCCGTTTCCAAATTGTAACGACCGTATAGCTTTCCATCCTCCTGGAATTTCTTCTTTATAAATTCCAAATAAGCAGCTGATGAAAGACCACCTAAACTTCGATGATATGCAACGTATGATTGGTCAATAAGATTCACTTCTTTATCGTACGTAAATGTACCATCTTCTTTATACTCTTTCGGGAATGCCCAGCCATGCCTTGGATAATCCGCTAAAAATTGAACGACTTCCTGATATTGCTGAGCAGAAACTTTGCCGTACTTCTTCATATAGGAGAATGCACGCGGATTTACGTATGATGTTGTTACAAAATTATTTTGTTTCCCTGCATCTGTATCATAATAATCAACATAATAATTATCTTTTTTATTATAACGAAGTATAGCATCACTTAATTGATCGGCAAGGTTTTTATAACGCTCTTCCTTATACATTTCATAAGCACGATATAATTGTTCTATAATACGAAGATCATCTATAAGTGCATTTGTAGCTGACTGCCTCGCTCCCTTTTCAGAGAGTTTCCATAAAACGATGTGATTCTTATATACGAAATTATCTTGAATAACCTTTACTTGCTCATCAAATAACGCCTGGTCATCTTTATCAAGTGTATATTGTAACCATAATCCTGCCGATTCTGATAAAGCTTCACGTCCCTTTGCTTCACCCGTACCTGCCTTAGTATCTACTAAACGATACGTGGCAAGCGTTCCATTTTCATTCACCATATGTCTTAAAATAAAATTCTCTGTACGGTTTCCTTGTAAAGCTGACCAAAATACAATTCCACCTAAAGCGATTAAGAAGATAACTCCAATCCCTATATATAAACGTTTCCGCAATCTTTTCACCTCCCTAGTAAGGCTAACCTTAATTTTATCAGAACATACATAAATTTAAAAAAGACAATCTATTAGATTGTCTCCCCCATTTCTATCCCCCACAAACCTCTTTAGAAGGTTTATATAGCGATTGTACAAGTCGATCATATTCACGACGTGTAATCTCTTTATTATATAGCTTCAATAATAAATCTCTATGCTCTTTTGAAAATGCCATCTTTTTAATGACTTCAGGATACATAAAACACCCTCTCCATTTCACATAAACTTCTTTTTTTGAAAAACAGAACTTATGTTCGCATAAAAGATTATAAAAGATTCCTGTGCAAAAAACAAACAAAACATGAGCAACTATTTATTTCTTTCTATTCAAAATATTACAACATTATATTATCATATTCACTTTTTAAATACATATATATTTTTGGTAGTTTTTTTGAATAAATCTTCCAATTCAATCAGAAAATAATGGCAAAAAAGAAGAGGAGTTTACATATGGATACGGTAACATTAGCAAGAGCATTTTTTGGTTCTTCATTAGCATTCCACATTATCTTTGCAACACTTGGCGTTGGACTTTCATTAATGATTTTTATAAGCGAAATACTCTATCACTGGAAGAAAGACTCCGACTATGCCATTATGGCGAAAAGATGGACAAAGGCGTTTGCTATTCTTCTCGGTGTAGCAATTCCAACTGGAACAATAGTTGGTGTGCAAATCTCACTTCTTTGGCCTGGTTTCGCCAAAATTGTTGGGCAAGTTATTTCCGTTCCCTTCCAAATTGAGATTTTCGCCTTCTTTTTGGAGGCTTTATTCATGTCGATTTACGTATATGCAGCCGATAAACTTCCTCCATTTATGAGATTGATTTCGCTATTTTTCGTCATGCTTGGTGCCACGGCATCCGCCGTACTTATTACATCAGCAAATACATGGATGAATACACCAGCAGGCTTTTCAATGAATCCAGATGGATCTGTTTTTAACGTTGATCCGTGGAAAGCTTTCTTTAATCCGAGTTTTGGCACAAGTGCATTCCATGTCGTTATTACGGCTTATGCAACTGGTGCGGCTGTCATTGCTTCTATTGCTGGATTTAAGTTATTAAAGAAGAATTTAAGTGAACGTGAAGTAGCTTATCATAAAAAGGGGCTACTATTAGGGCTTGTCGTGACATTTATTACAGGCGCTACGATGTGGCTTTCAGGGCACGAATCGGCAATCGCCCTACATAAACACTCACCTGAAAAACTTGCATCTGCTGAAGCTTTATTTGAAACAACATCACACGCACCGCTATCCATTGGCGGGGTTGTGGATCCTAATACACTTGAACTAAACTATGCACTTGAAATTCCAAACATGCTTAGCTTATTAGTGGGACTAGACCCTAGCACTGTCGTAAAAGGTCTAAATGAATTCCCACAAGAAACATGGCCACCATTTTATACACATACACTGTTCAACTTAATGGTCGGCACTGCTGCGTTTACCTTTGCAGTTGCAGCAATTGCTCTCTTATATTGGTACTTCGTTTACCGAAAAAAAGGAACGGAACTGCCGAAGTGGCTACTTTGGGGGGCTGCCGCATGCGGACCAATTATGATGCTCGGTATTGAATTCGGATGGATTTTCAGTTGTAGCGGTCGTCAGCCATGGACAATTTATGGTATGCAACGTACAGTCGATGCTTCTACTCGCGCTGATTTCGTCGGTCCTTTATTTGTTTTATTTATCATTTTATATATTGGACTCGCTATTTTAACAGTCATTGTTCTACGGACATTCTTTAGAAGACATCCATTAAAGAATGATTTACAACACCAAGGAGGCGATTCTCGTGCATGAGGAAAGTATTGCAATCATCATCTTATGGGCCCTTATTTTCGTATACAGTATATTAGGGTCCATCGATTTTGGAGCTGGTTTTTGGGGCATGGTATACGCAAAACATCCAACGCTCGCTGCCAAACTTGCCAATCGGTACTTATCACCAACGTGGGAAGTAACAAATACGTTTCTCGTTTTCGTAGTTGTCGCATTTCTCGGCTTCTTCCCGAAAGCTGCCTTTACCCTTGCAACCGTTATGTTCGTACCAGTTATGTTAATTTTAGTACTCGTTGCAGTACGTAGTACATTTATGGTATTTGCTTACTCCTTGCCAAAATATCAGTACCTTCTTCGGGTTATTTCAGGTATTACTGGTCTCTTAATTCCAGCACTATTAATTACCGTTTTACCCGTTACAGAGGGAGCCTATATTACAATGTCTGAAGGAAAAGAAGTACTCCTGTATGGAAAACTTCTTTCTAGCCCCGTTATCTATTGTTATATGCTATTTGGACTAACGTCTGAACTATTTCTCTCCTCTCTCTTTCTTGCTGATTTTGCGAGAGAGCAAGGTTCAGAAGATGCATACAAACTTTATAGAAGGAATGCCATCATACTTGGCCCTGCAACACTTGTTACGGCGATTATCGCTCTCGTTGTAATGGATCCAGAAACGCACTGGCTTATGCAAGGATTAATAAAGCAATTCCCATGGTTTACCGTTTCTATCGTTTTATTCGTTATCGGGTACTCGTCCCTTTGGTGGACAAACAAGAAGTATAGCACACTAGGATTCCCTCGCATTGCTGTTTTAGCTGTCGTCGCTCAATATGCATTTGCAAGCTATGCTTACGGGGTCGCGCATTTACCGTATATTATTTATCCTGACGTAACTGTATTTACAAGCTTTACAACGAAAGAAACGTTCTATGCACTGCTCATTCTATACGCAATTGGAATCGCAATTTTACTACCTGGATTTATTTTCTTCTGGAATTTATTCTTGAAGGATCGCACTTTTTTGAAGGAAAAATAATATAGCCTTGGAGTCTGTTCCAAAGGGCATTTTGGGATAGACTCCTCTTGTTATGTTTTGTTGTTAAGTCGATATATTTTAAAAATCGCCGATATAAATCTCATTTCCTACCTTACTGCCCAATCAATTTATAGACTCCTATCACAATAGTTATTTCACTACTAGTGACACTTGTCCTTTAGCTTGAAAAACACATATTCGCTTCATCTCGTTATACGTCTAGTTCTTCTTATTTTTTGCTGAATATACTACCAATATAAACTTGAGACAAGCTACATCTGTTTAAGGGAAAATAGAAAGGTAGGCAAAATATGAGCATTGAAATATGGATTACTATTATTGTATTCTTCTTAACAATGATTGTTATCTTTTGGCGGCCTCGAGGTTTAAATGAGGCGTGGCCAGCAGCGGTCGGCGCTGGTATTATCCTCATTACAGGAATCGTATCAAAACCAGACGTCATAGATATTGTTAGTAAAATAGGAGGGGCCTCCATAACAATATTAGCGACCATAGTTATGGCAGTTATATTAGAAAGCTTCGGCTTCTTCCATTGGTCCGCAGCGAAACTGGCAAATCTAGCGAAAGGTTCTGGACGCCGTCTATACTGGTATATTCAATTATTATGTTTTCTTATGACTCTTTTATTTAATAATGACGGTAGTATTTTAATTACAACTCCCATTTTAATTCTCCTTCTAAAAAACCTTCAATTAAAACCACATCAACAAATTCCTTATTTATTAAGTGGTGCTTTAATCGCTACTGCGTCTAGTGCACCAATTGGTGTAAGTAATATTGTAAACTTAATTGCATTAAATATCGTTAATATGACTCTTTATATGCATACTGCTATGATGTTTGTACCTGCAACATTAGGCTTATTATTTATGTCATGGCTCATGTATACAGTTTTGAAGAAAAAACTTCCGAAAAAATTACCTGTTTCTTCATATGATATTGAAGAAATTTTCTTCACGAAAAACTTCCATCCACTAAAAGGAAATAATTCTGTTGATACGAAACAAAAACGGACAAGATTCATGTTAAAAGTATTAGGTTTTGTCTTCCTTATGCGCTGTCTTCTATTCGTTGCATCCTTCTTATCCATCCCAATTGAAATCGTTGCGGTACTTGGTTCACTCATTCTTCTCATTTGGAGATGGTACTACTTACGAACAAATCCTGTCGACATTTTGAAAAAGACACCGTGGCACATTTTAATTTTCGCCTTCTCTATGTACGTCATTATTTACGGACTCCACAACGCAGGATTAACAGCTGCACTTGTACAATGGCTCGAGCCAGTTGTGAATCAGCATCTACTCTATGCTAGCTTTGCGATGGGCGGACTTGTATCCATCCTCTCTAACGTCTTCAATAACCATCCTGCCCTTATGATTGGTACAATCACATTAACAGAAATGGGACTAGATCCAGTCACATTAAAAACAATCTATCTCGCAAACATCATTGGTAGTGACATCGGTTCACTATTACTACCAATTGGTACGCTAGCTTCACTCATTTGGATGTATATTCTGAAACAAAACAAAATTAAAGTAAAATGGAAAGACTATTTAAGTGTATCCCTTATCGTTATCCCGCTCACAACAGTCGTCACACTATTCCTCTTATTCTACTGGGTACACCTCTTCTTCGCCCTCTAAATAACAGAATCCCCATTTGCTACCGTCTTAGCAAATGGGGATTCTTCTATAATAAAGTTAGGTACTACAATGTGATCAATCAAGTAAAGAGGTGTAACATGTTATTGATATAAATGACTACCAGCTTCTTTAAATTCTTCTGCTTTCTCTTTCATTCCTTTTTCAATTGCTTCTGTCGTCTCTAAATCATTTTCTTTTGCATATTCCCGAATATCATGTGAAATTCTCATACTACAAAACTTCGGTCCACACATGGAACAGAAATGAGCTGTTTTCGCGCCTTCTGCTGGCAATGTTTCATCGTGATATTCCATCGCACGTTCAGGATCTAAAGATAAATTAAATTGATCGCGCCAACGGAATTCAAAGCGAGCTTTTGAAAGTGCATCATCACGCTGATGAGCCGTTTTGTGCCCTTTCGCCAGATCAGCCGCATGCGCTGCAATTTTGTACGTAATAACACCCGTGCGTACATCATCTTTATTCGGTAAACCTAAATGTTCTTTCGGCGTTACATAGCAAAGCATTGCCGTTCCAAACCAGCCAATCATCGCAGCTCCAATTGCGGATGTAATATGGTCATAACCTGGTGCAATATCTGTCGTTAGTGGCCCAAGCGTGTAAAACGGCGCGCCCTGACAAATATCAAGCTCTTTCTCCATATTCTCTTTAATTAAGTGCATCGGTACATGCCCAGGTCCTTCGATCATCACTTGCACATCATGTTTCCAAGCAATCTTCGTTAATTCACCAAGTGTTTCAAGTTCAGAAAACTGTGCTTCGTCATTTGCATCTGCAATAGACCCTGGACGTAATCCATCTCCAAGAGAGAACGAAACATCGTACTGCTTCATAATTTCACAAATCTCTTCAAAATGAGTATATAGGAAGTTTTCTTTATGATGGAATAAACACCACTGCGCCATAATCGAACCACCGCGTGAAACGATACCTGTCGTACGCTTTGCCGTGATTGGAATGTAACGAAGCAATACACCAGCGTGAATCGTAAAGTAATCAACGCCTTGCTCCGCTTGCTCAATTAACGTATCACGATACACTTCCCACGTTAAATCTTCTGCAATTCCATTTACTTTCTCCAGCGCTTGATAGATCGGTACAGTTCCAACTGGTACAGGCGCGTTACGAATAATCCACTCACGTGTCGTATGAATATTTTTACCTGTAGATAAATCCATAATCGTATCTGCACCCCAGCGCGTTGCCCACGTCATCTTCTCTACTTCTTCTGCGATAGAAGAAGATACAGCAGAGTTTCCGATATTTGCATTGACCTTCACATGGAAGTTACGTCCAATAATCATCGGTTCTGCTTCCGGATGGTTAATATTTGCTGGTAAAATAGCTCGACCTTCCGCAATTTCCTTACGAACAAACTCAGGCTCTACTCCTTCACGGATCGCAACATATTCCATCTCAGACGTAATAATGCCATTACGTGCATAGTGCATTTGCGTAACATTTGCACCTTGCTTCGCTCTAAGCGGTTTGCGACCCATTTGCGGGAAAACAGGTGTATGTTTCGAAGCTACCTTCACACCGTCATCCTCTGGTTTCACTTCGCGCCCTTCGTATGCTTCTACATCCCCGCGTTCTAGGATCCAAGAGTGGCGCGGCGCCTGCAACCCCTTTTCCAGCTCCACTTTATACGCAGGATCTGTATAAGGACCGCTCGTATCATATACACGAATTGGCGGATTCGGAATGCCGTTCGTTTCACTTTGTTCAATCTCACGCATCGGCACTTTCATACCCGCGCGTGGCCCATCCACATATACTTTCTTACTTCCCGGTAAACTCGATTTCAATTCAATTTGCTCAGATGAAACAGATTGTTTCATAACCTTTGTTGCCCCCCTGTACGTGACAAGGACGAGATATGGCCAGCGTATGCCAAAATAAAAAGAGCCAGGTCCATAAAAAAATAAGGACCTGGCTCATAAAGACATCATTATGTAAAGCCGTTAACTTCCCTACGCTGGTACGAGCCAGATCAGGTCCAAAGGGTTAAGAAGTTCACGCGCTTCTCTCTCAGCCTACGCATACGTTAGGCACCCCTAGTTTATCACTGATTTAATTTTCAATACTTTCTCATCATACACGATAATCTGAAAAATGCAAAGTTTATTTCTTTTGTTACTTATGGAATCATCCACGTTAAATAATATGCCTGTACATACGTCATAATACCAACAATAATTACGAAGAATAAACTATGCTTCACTGTAAAGCGGAATAAATCGGATTCTTTTCCAGCAAGTCCAACTGCTGCACAAGCAATTGCAATCGATTGCGGAGAAATCATTTTTCCTGTTACACCGCCCGTTGTATTTGCTGCAACGAGAAGTACTTCAGATACACCGACTTGCTGCGCTGTAATGGCTTGTAAATTCGAGAACAGTGCATTTGCTGACGTATCAGACCCTGTTAAGAATACGCCAATCCAGCCTAAGAATGGTGAGAAGAACGGGAATAGTCCGCCCGTTCCGGCTAATGCTAACGCTAACGTGGAAGATAGACCAGAATAGTTTGCGATAAATGCAAACCCTAGTACGAATCCGATAGATAGAATTGGCATTTTTAATTCGCTTAACGTTTCTTTAAATGTTACTACTGCATCTTTT
The DNA here is from genome assembly GCF_038006445.1 of Bacillus sp. FSL K6-1218. Taxonomy (NCBI): domain Bacteria; kingdom Bacillati; phylum Bacillota; class Bacilli; order Caryophanales; family Bacillaceae; genus Bacillus; species Bacillus sp. FSL K6-1218. Next base: position 5,220,579 of record NZ_JBBOVE010000001.1, read on the forward strand.
ACATTCATTTTCAAAATAAACATGGAAATGATACAAGCAATTAAAATCGCTGTTCCAGTTGCCGATAATACATCAAACTTCAGAATTGCCTCGTAAGGCGTTGGTTTATTTACAATTGGCTCTGCTTTCATTACTAGATTATGCAGAGCTGGAATTTCAAACTTAAATACAAGACTTTCTAAAGCCCCTCCTGGAGCAAATAATGCCTTAAAGAAACTTTGGCTCCAAATGACTACCATAACCGTTAATACGATAAATGGGGACCATGCCTTCACTACTTTTCCAAACGTTAATTTCGGCATCGATGCTGCTGTCGTTGTTGCCGCTACCTCATTATTTGCTTGCCCGGATTGATAAATTTCTTTCGGCTGCCAAACTTTTAAGAACAGTGCTAAACTCACTAAACTTACAAGTGCTGACGTAATATCCGGAAGTTCCGGCCCTAAAAATGTCGCTGTAATGAACTGCGTAATCGCAAATGAACTACCCGCTACAAGTAACGCAGGCCACGTTTGCCTTACCCCTTTAAATCCATCCATTAAAAATACGATAAAGAATGGAACAAATAATGATAAGAACGGTAATTGATGTCCAGCCATTTGTCCAATTTTATGTGGATCAATACCAGTTACTTGTCCAGCAACTGTAATCGGAATTCCCATCGCTCCGAACGCCACTGGTGCAGTATTTGCAATTAAACAAAGACCTGCTGCGTATAAAGGATTTAACCCAAGACCCGCAAGAAGCGCTGCTGTAATCGCTACTGGTGCCCCAAATCCTGCCGCTCCTTCTAAAAATGCTCCAAATGAAAATCCAATTAAAATAACGAGTAGACGATGATCGTTCGTAATCGATAATACCGATGCACGAATCACATCGAATTGACCTGTTTTTACAGAAATTTTATATAAAAATACCGACATAAGGATAATCCAAGCAATTGGCCATAACCCGTACAAAAAACCGTACCCGGTTGCTGCCATTGCCATCGTGAACGGCATTTTATAAGCGAATAACGCTACTAAAACTGTAAGTACAACTGTAATAAATCCTGCCACATACCCCTTCATGCGAAAAACCGCTAAAGCTAAGAAAAAAAAGATAATCGGAATAAGTGCTACTGCTGCTGAAATCCAAATATTACCGAACGGATCATAAACTTGTGTCCATGTGTTCATTGTCCTCTCCCCCTAAAGAATCCCCTTTTAAATAAATACAACCTTATCAATAGACTATCAGGTCATCATACCTTTAAGTCTAAAAATAAAAAAACGTTTAAGAAAACGTTTTCAACAACTTTCATTTATACTGTACCATAACAATTTCCATTAAAAAAGATTTTTTTGAAAATTTTATCATTTAACAAAAAAATCTTACAAAATCGTCATGTTCCTGTAATGTTCATCGATAGAAAGCTTGCAAAAATTATTGCATAATAATAGTATAACAACGGACATTATTTATGAGGTGATATATATGAATGGAAACAAAATATTAGCTGCTTTATCGTACTTTAGTGTACTATTTGCCCCTATCTTATTCCCTATTATCGTTTGGATTGTAGGAGACGCTGAAACAAAGCCACACGCAAAACGTGCTCTATGGACACACATCATTCCAAGTATCGCTACATTTATCGGCTTAACCATTTTAGGAATTATGGGCATAGGATCTGACCAACCAGATGTAACACTTGGAATTGGAGCAATGATTGTCTTAGCTATTTGCGGAATCATCAGCTTATACTACTTCATCTGGAACATTGTAAAAGGAATTAAAGTACTGAAAGCTTAATTTTAAACAAACGTTTGTTTAAAAAAGGACCCTTGCAAATTGCAAGGGTCCTTTTCCAGATTAGTTCACTTTACCTTCTGCGTTTCTTCTTTTTTCTCATCATTTTCTTTCGGCGTGTATTCACCTTATCCGCTATAATGTGGAGCGTACTTGCCACAACAATTCCCATTAAGAACGTTACAATTTCAACCTCATGTTTCTTCGCAATTTCTATTAAATTACCATCCAGTGCGATTACATTTAATAGGAATAAAAATGGAGAAAAGACGATTAACATGTACGCAATACGAATCACATCACCAAGTATAATCGTATGCGTAAAGAAAGATCGATGTGGCATTACTTTCTTATAAGGATACCAAAATATACGTAAGAAACCCCATTTGTTATAAGCATTACTGTACGTATCTAAATCTGGTGTTAAAAATGAAGTACCTACTAAAAAACCAATTGCAAAAGTTAATAAAAAATCAAAATTTGTTAATCCATACGAAAAGAGCAAAAACAAAACAACCGGAAGGGATATTAAGTTTATTTTCGTATGCGTTCTTCCTGATGGCATAATGCACTTCCTCGCTTACGTTCGTCCTGTCACCTTATGACAGATTTCACCTATTGACCTAATTTCTGATCGATAAATGTTGTGTCTATATCCGAACCAAACCATTCTGCCAACTTCACTCGTGCCTTATCTTTCACATCTTCATTGACGTATAACGACACCTGTATTAGTGCGGCCGTTAACGCCCCTAAATCATCCGTATAGCCAATTCCAGCAACGAAATCTGGAATCGCATCAATCGGTGCAATAAAATAAGCAAGTGCTCCAATTACAATAATTTTCACTCGTTTTGGAACATCGGGTCTTTGCAAAACGTAAAACAGTAATAAACTTGCATAAATGACCGACTGCCCTGCTTGCTTTGCAACATGTTTTACTTTCTTCCAAAACGCTTCAACTGAAAATTTTTGTTTCATGTAAAAGCCTCCCTATTTTTAAAAAGAAATAAGCTACAATATGTTATCAGTAAAAGTTCATGGAAATTACACAAAACCTATCAATGAACTTTCATTGTAACAAACAAACCAAAAAAGAACAAGTGTTCGTTAATTTTTACACGATTTCCTTCATATAATAGATTTCTAGATAACCCTTATCCATCTTCGTTTCTTATTTCTCAACAAAGAAATTTTCACTTCCACTTAACATCCTGCTCTATCTTTGTTATATTTTCTAGTTGACGGACATATAAACGAATGTTAAAGTTTTCTCTGGTAGTGACAAACCTTATACAAAAAATGTAAAATGTTATAGTGTTTCTCAGAAATGAATTTTGTTGTATAATACAGAAATGACGTTATGCTTATGAGCAACAAAAGAAACCAAAAGGGTATGCATAGTTATAGTCGTATATGGGTGAATATAGAACCTTTAATTATGGCCAAGAAAACTATGTATTTTTTATTTTAGCATTTTTCGCTCCAAAATCGACCAAGCCTGATAGAGAAAGGGTGGAAATGAATGAAAGAAACCTTGAAATCGCAATTTCAAAATGTGCGTTTCACTGTATTCGTAGCTTTAGCCTTATGGCTGAAAACTTACATTATTACACGTACAAGCTTTGATTTAAAACTTGAATCTTTCATGCAAGAATTCATTTTATTCCTTAGCCCATTAGCAGCATCATTACTGCTTGTTGGTCTTGCATTATTTGCAAAAGGGAAAAAACGTAACTATATAGCACTTGGAATTAATTTTGTCTTAACAATCGTTCTTGTTGGTAACGTAATGTTCTACGGATTCTACAATGACTTCGTTACTTTACCAGTACTCGGACAAACATCTAACTTCGGAAGTTTAGGTTCTAGTGTGAAAGAATTATTTAACTACAAAATTATTCTTGCATTCGCAGACATTATCGTATTCTTCGTTCTATTGAAGAAAATGAAAAACTTTGCACCTACAGAGCGTGTAGCACGCCCGATGCGTTCTCTATACTTCGTATCAACAGTTGCTATTTTCTTCGCAAACTTAGGGCTTGCAGAAGCTGAACGCCCAGAACTATTAACACGTTCATTCGACCGCGTTATGCTTGTTAAAAACTTAGGATTATATGTACACCAAGTATACGATCTTGGCTTACAAGCGAAATCAAGTTCACAAAAAGCATTCGCTGACGGTAGTAAATTACAAGAAACAGAAAACTACGTGAAAACAACACAAAGTAAACCAGATCCAAATATGTTCGGTACTGCAAAAGGGAAAAACGTAATTGTTGTCTCTCTTGAGTCATTACAAACATTCTTAATTGGCGCAACAGTTAACGGACAAGAAGTTACACCGTTCTTAAACCAATTTACGAAAGAAAGTTATTACTTTGATAACTTCTTCCATCAAACTGGGCAAGGTAAAACATCTGATGCTGAATTCCTAGTAGATACTTCTTTATATCCACTAGACCGCGGTGCTGTATTCTTCACACACGGTAACAATGAATATACAGCAACTCCAGAAATTTTACGTCAGCAAGGGTATCACACGTCGGTTTTCCACGCAAACAACGCAACATTCTGGAACCGTAACATTATGTATCCAGCACTTGGTTATGATCGTTACTACAACGAGCTTGATTACAAGATTACGCCGGAAACAAAATTAAACTGGGGATTAAAAGATATCGAATACTTCGATCAATCTATTGATATGTTGAAAGAAGTGAAGCAACCATTCTATACTCGCTTCCTTACTTTAACGAATCATTACCCATTCACTTACGATGACAGTACAAAATTAATCGACGAATATAATTCTGGTGATGGAGTATTTGACCGTTACATGGTAACTGCTCGTTACTTAGACGAAGCAATGAAACACTTTATTGAGCGTCTAAAAGCAGAAGGTATTTACGACAACTCAGTAATCGTATTCTACGGTGACCACTACGGTATTTCTGAAAACCATAACCGTGCAATGGCACAGTTCTTAGGAAAAGAAGAAATCACTGCATTTGACCATATGAACTTACAAAAAACACCGATGTTTATTCACGTTCCAGGTCAAAAAGAAGGTAAAACAATTTCGAAACCAACTGGTGAAATTGACATTAAACCAACTATTCTAAACTTACTTGGTGTAGATTCTACAAATGACGTTCGATTCGGTCATGATGTATTCTCACCTGATAATAAAGGATTTGTTGTTCTTCGTGACGGTAGCTTCGTTACAGATAAATACATGTACACAAACAGTACATTCTATGACCGTGCTACTGGCGAAGTTGTACAATTACCGAAAGAAGAATCTCAACCACTAATTGATCGTGCCCAAAATGAATTGAACATGTCTGATAAAATCATTGAAGGTGACTTACTTCGCTTCTCTGAAAGTAATAAGATCAAAACTGGTGAAGTAAAAACAGCTATTAAAGAAGAAAAGAAGAGCGCTGAGTAATCTCAGCCTCTTTTTTTATTTTCTTCCATACAACTGCTTATATTCATTAACTTTAAAATTACAGAACCTTTACCAAATATTCACATAGGGTTAATGAAGAATCTCTATAATAAAATATGTAAACAAGGTTCTACATATTTCTTATCTCTCATCTTTCGTAAGATCCCTTAAAGAAATGTGTAAATCCTTTGTTTCTACTTTCTTATAATTTTCTTTCAACATGTTTTGTTTCCATACACAAAACATTCAACGAGACAATGTCCCTATGAAAGATAGCTACCCTCCTTGTGCAGCATTCCATAAGAATGTTGCTTTTTTTTATTTAAAAGCAGGATTCTCATTTCTTATTTTCGAATTTGTATATACAAAATGCTGTAAAGTGAAACTTTAATCAGCCCTCACCAATCGGGCAGTTATTCGCCCACTTCACTTCTTTGCTAACCAAATTTTCAAATGGGAGTTTTACTGCCCGTTAATGCGGGGGAAATCGTCCTTACTTCTCTATGATTTACAAATACATATACGGTCATATGTAGAGAATTGCTTACATAAAAATTACTATAATGACTTTTATGTAAGCATGAATGAAAGTTTCACTTTATTTACGTACTTACGAAAGGATGGGACGGAAATTGGCATACGAAAAATTTGTACTTTGGAATGATGAAGTTATTGATACAACAAAACAACAAACGTACATAGAACTTGAAGAAAGAGGTTCGCAGTTCGGAGATGGTGTCTACGAGGTTATTCGCCTATATAAAGGGAACTTTCACTTATTAGATCCGCACATAACAAGATTATATCGATCCATGGAAGAAGTAGAATTATCGCTCCCTTTCTCAAAAGCTGAACTCATCACTTTACTTTACAAATTAATTGAACGAAACCATTTCCACGAAGATGGCACAATTTATTTGCAAGTATCTCGCGGTGTACAAGCTCGCACACATGTATTTTCATATGACACCCCTCCGACAATTTATGCCTATATTACAAAAAAAGAAAGACCAGCATTATGGATTGAATATGGTATACGCGCTATATCAGAACCTGATACTCGATGGCTACGCTGTGACATTAAATCATTAAATTTATTACCAAACGTACTAGCTGCTACGAAAGCTGAACGTAAAGGCTGTAAAGAGGCACTTCTCGTAAGGAATGGTATCGTAACGGAAGGAAGCCATTCCAACTTCTTTTTAATTAAAAACAGAACTCTTTACACACATCCAGCCAATCACCTTATTCTAAATGGCATTATTCGTCAATATGTCCTTTCTTTAGCGAATACTCTTCACATTCCTGTACAGGAAGAACTTTTCAGCGTTCGTGACGTTTATCAAGCAGATGAATGCTTTTTTACAGGCACAACGATTGAAATTTTACCAATGACCCACCTTGATGGAACCGCGATTCAAGATGGGCAAGTTGGGCCTATCACCAAAAAACTGCAAAAATCTTTTAATCAAATCTTGTTACAATCCAATATGGCATCTTCTTAAACACGAATCATTTCTGTCCTTTCATATTCAATATATGCATTTAAATGGAAATCAAGGTGTAAATTTATGCCTTGATTTTTTCTTGTAATCTTTTTGTCATATTCAGATTCCTACATAAGTCTTGACAGTAATCGACATGCTCTTTAGAATTTTTAACAGTTGGTAAATATTTCTTCACTACATTACAGACAGAAAGGAATCGACAAATTATGAAAAAGTATCTTGCCGGTCTTGCGGCAGTGTCTGTAGCAGGAGGAGCAGCACCTACACTTGATAGTGTTCAAGCTGCACCTGAACAAAATACACAAAAAGCTGCTACAACTGTCCAAGCTTCTGCATCAAACGACTCATCTTATAAGGTAAACGCGAGCGTATTACATGTTCGTACGGGATCAAGCACTTCTCACGACATCATCTCACGCGTTTATAACGGTCAATCACTAAACGTGATTGGCGAAGAAAATGGTTGGTTCAAAATTAACATTAACGGAAAAACAGGCTTTGTTAGTGGCGAATTTGTATCAAAAAGTGGAGCAACAAACAACAATGTAAGCACAGGCGGAAACAATAAAGTTACTGCTGATGTATTACGTGTACGTACAGCTCCTAACACTTCTAGTTCTGTTTCTGGACGTGTATATGCAGGACAAACATTAAACGTAATTGGACAAGAAAATGGTTGGGTGAAAATTAACCATAATGGACAAGTAGGTTATGTAAGTGGCGAATTCGTATCTGGCGTTTCTTCTAATGCGGGTTCTTCAAACAACAATACGAATAATAACAATAACAACCAAGAAGTAAAACCAGCAAGCGGAAACTATACAGTAAATGTATCTTCCCTTCGTGTTCGTACAGGTCCTAGTACTTCTCACACAACTGTAGGTTCTGTTACAAAAGGACAAGTAGTACAAGTTGTTGGCGAAGTTCAAGATTGGTTCAAAATCAATTACGCAGGACAAACTGCTTATATAAGCAAAGACTACGTAACAAAAGGCGGTTCTAACGAAAACGTTACAGAAGGCAACAAACAAGAGCAAAACAATAATGGAACTATTCAAACTGGCGGTTCTTACGTTGTTAACGCTACATCTTTACGTGTTCGTACAGGCCCTGCTGCTTACCATAGTGTAATTGGTGGTGTTTTAAACGGTACAACATTAAACGTAGTTGGATCTGAAAACGGTTGGTTTAAAGTAAATTACCAAGGAAAAACAGGCTTTGTTAGTAGCGAATTTGTAAAATTCGTTAAAGGTGGCACTACTACTCCTGAGCAACCAAAACAACCTGAAAAACCTAACCAAGGTGCAATTGGCGACTACTACATTAATGCTTCTGCACTAAATGTACGTAGCGGCGAAGGTACAAATTATAGAATCATAGGCGCACTTCCACAAGGACAGAAGGTTCAAGTAATCTCTGAAAACTCTGGATGGAGTAAAATTAACTACAACGGTCAAACTGGTTATATCGGAACACGTTACCTATCTAAAACACCAGTTGGAGGCGCAGTAGATAATAAGCCTAACAATAACCAAAATAACAATCAAAACAATAACAACAATAATACAGGCAATAATAGCGGCGACAGTTCTTCCGTACTTGCATATGCAAAATCAATGCAAGGTGTACCATACGTTTGGGGCGGAACTTCTGCTAACGGCGTAGACTGCAGTGGCTACATCTACCACGTATTTAAGAAATTTGGTCATAACATTAGCCGTCAAAGTGTTGCGGGATATTGGAGTAGCCTACCACAAACTTCAAATCCACAACCAGGTGACTTAATTTATTTCCAAAACACTTATAAATCAGGTCCTTCTCATATGGGTATTTACCTTGGAGGCGGATCATTTATCCAAGCTGGAGATAAAGGTGTAGCAATCGCTTCATTAAGTAACTCTTATTGGAAGAGCCACTTCTTAGGATACACGAAAGCACCTTAATTAATAGTTTCAAAGCCTTCTAGTTTACTAGAAGGCTTTTTAGTTACGAGTTCACCACATTACTCCCTTTCCCCTAGTTTCTCTCTACAAAAATAATATATCTATTCTTCTATTTCATACACTTTATTCTGCAAAAACAATGCATAACGTTATCATAATGTATATATTTTCATAAAAAACATAACCTATTTCATGTCTATTTATTTTATATGTGTTTTTTTGAAGAATTTTCTTTTTATTTAAACTTTTCATTAGACGTTTGACCTCCGATGTCCATTATGATAAGTTACTAAAGATGTTATATTCGTAAACGTATAGACAACTGGTTTATACACTGTTTTTACTATGAGGAAGGAGCATACACTGCATGAATCTTTTATGGGGAATTGGCGGCGTGATTGGAGTATTAGCAATTGCTTTCTTACTATCTTCCAACCGCAAAGCTATTAATTGGCGCACAATTTTAATTGCGCTAGCATTACAAATGTCATTTTCATTTATCGTATTACGATGGGACGCTGGTAAAGCAGGTTTAAAACATGCTGCTGACGGTGTTCAAGGATTAATTAATTTTTCTTACGAGGGAATTAAGTTCGTTACTGGGGATTTAGTCAACGCAAAAGGACCTTGGGGATTTGTATTCTTTATTCAAGCACTACTTCCAATCGTATTTATTAGTTCATTAGTAGCAATCTTATATCATTTCGGTATTATGCAGAAATTTGTTAGCATCGTTGGTGGTGCATTAAGTAAACTTCTTGGAACTTCTAAAGCAGAAAGCTTAAACTCAGTAACAACTGTATTTTTAGGACAAACTGAAGCTCCAATCTTAATTAAACCTTACTTAGCACGTTTAACAAATAGTGAATTCTTCACTATTATGGTAAGCGGTATGACAGCTGTTGCTGGATCCGTTCTTGTCGGTTATGCAGCAATGGGTATTCCGTTAGAGCACTTATTAGCAGCTGCAATTATGGCGGCTCCATCAAGCTTATTAATTGCAAAACTAATCATGCCAGAGACAGAAAAAGTAGATAATAACGTTGAACTTTCTACAGAACGTGAAGACGCAAATGTTATCGATGCAGCTGCACGCGGTGCATCTGAAGGTATGCAGCTTGTTATTAACGTAGCAGCAATGTTAATGGCTTTCATCGCATTAATTGCTTTATTAAATGGATTATTAGGATGGGTTGGTTCTCTGTTCGATATTAAACTTAGCCTTGATTTAATCTTCGGTTACTTATTATCACCATTCGCAATCTTAATCGGGGTTTCTCCTGGTGAAGCGATACAAGCAGCAAGCTTTATCGGTCAAAAACTTGCAATCAACGAATTCGTTGCATACGCAAACTTAGGACCACATATGGCAGAGTTCTCTGCAAAAACAAATCTAATTTTAACATTCGCAATCTGTGGATTTGCAAACTTCTCTTCTATCGCAATTCAATTAGGTGTAACAGGAACGTTAGCTCCTACTCGCCGTAAACAAATTGCACAATTAGGGATTAAAGCAGTTATCGCTGGTACATTAGCGAACTTCTTAAATGCAGCAGTTGCAGGTATGATGTTCCTATAAACTTATATAGAGTCTTCTCTTTCTCCAAGAGAAGACTTTTTTCATGCAATCCAAACGTATTATATATATCTATCAAGCACCTTATCCCAAATATAAGAACATTATGATACAATAATGTTCAAGTCTTTTTATTTTTCTGATGAAAATAGAGATACTACTTGGTGTTGCCCTTCAAAAGAATTTAACGACATAGTCAATTTCTTAATAATTGCGCATACTACAGGTATCTATTGATGAAATAGCTTTAAGGAGGAACGTTTTGTGAAAGATAAGTTCTATAAAATCATCTCTATGTGGATTTTACAAATTGTATTTTATTTTACTACTGTACATGTGACGAAATATGAGCATGCGCTCATTTTTACAATAATATACGTAATCGTAAATGTACTATTCTTATTTTTAGCTGACAAAAAAGCATTTATTTTCTTCATACTAGGAACCATTATTTCCGTATTTTATTTATTTTATCAAGCATGGCTTCATTTATGGAGTACATCAGATCAATGGCAATATATCATTACCCACTTCCTGATGGTAGCTAACTTCTTCATTGTATATATAACAACTCACCTATTGAAAAAAGTGATTCATGAAAATAAAACTTTAACTGAGCGTGTGAGAACATTAGAACAATATATTGGAGAATCAAAATTACTAACAAGACAAGAATTCGAGAGACGCCAAGCGTTATTAACGACTGCAATGAATCGTCGTAATGAAACAGGCGTTATTGTTTATTTTGATTTCACTTCCTTTAGTAATTATACGAAGGAAAGTGTTATGGACCGTGTAGCTTCCTTATTAGTTGAAACGGTAAGGAATGATTTTGACCTTGCTGCTGAATATAATGAGAGTACCTTAGTTATTTTATTACAGAACACAAATGAGGCTGGTGCAGATATAGTAATGAACCGTCTACAGCCAAAATTAGAAAAATGGCTTGCAGCTGAAGCAATCCAAGATATAAAAATTTCACGCGAGCAAATTGGAAACAAAGGACAGACATTGTTATGATGACTCTCGTTATACTTCTTTTATTCCTTCTGTTTTGCGTACTCGTTTTTTGGATCAGTATCACATTTTCAATTAAATATGTACTTATTTTTACGGCCTTTCTATTCTCTGGCTTACTCGTTTACTACTCTTTCTTAACAATCGCGGGCTTAATTCACCGAAATAGTAAACGAAAAGATCGTACATTAGAACATTATCCGAGCGTCGATATTTTCATACCTGCTCATAATGAAGGGGTCGTTATTAAAGATACTTTAGAGGCGATGGCGAAGATTGAATATCCAGGAAAGTTAACCATTTACTTATTAAATGATAACTCTCAAGATGAAACACCTGAAATCGGCGATGATTTCGACAAAGCTTATGCTCATATTCGTCACATTCGTGTTCCATCCGGTGAACCGAAGGGTAAATCACGCGTATTAAACTACGGCCTTAGTATTTCAGATGGTGAATACTTCTGTGTTTATGATGCAGATAACCAACCTGAACCACACGCACTACGAATGCTTGTAGAGCACGCTGAAACAACTGAGGATGCTGTTGGAGCTGTTGGACATGTTCGTACTGTAAACGAAAAAAGAAACTGGCTGACACGAATGATTTCACTGGAATTTCAAATCTTCCAGCTCCTTATGCAATCTGGACGCTGGTTACTATTCCAAACGGGTTCACTAACAGGAACAAATATGCTTCTTCGTCGCTCAGCACTAGAAGAGCTTGGTGGCTATGACCCTTATGCAATTGCAGAAGATGCTGAATTAACATTACGAATTACACAAAAAGGTTATCTCTTACCAATCGTCCCAGAATCAGTTACTTGGGAACAAGAACCAGAGCATTTAAAAATTCTTATTAAACAACGTACACGTTGGCTCCAAGGAAATTTATACATTTTAGAAAAAATGTTCTCGTCATTAAGTTTCTTTAAAGGAAAACTGCTCGTTCATTCCTTACAACAAGTTCTAGTGTATGTTGTATTTTGGCTATTCCTAATCATTTCAAACGTTTGGTTTGTAATTGGGCTACTCGGGATATTCCAAATTCAATATAGCATTCCGCTACTATTTATGTGGTATGTCGCATATATTACATATGTTTCACAATTATTTAGTGCCCAGAGTGTCGAACGAACCTTTACACCGACTAATATTTTTATTAGCGTTATTATGTACTTTACGTATGCACAGCTCTTTACGTACTTATTTATTCGCAGCTTAATCTTATATTTACGTGCAAAGAGCAAGAAACAAGTCATCGGCTGGGATAAGACAGTTCGATTTAAAAAAGATAAATAAAAATAAGCACAGAGCGCCGTATGCTCTGTGCTTATTTATTGCCGTATAAATTATATATCAGACAATACCCCTTAGCTGAAAGTAATTTCACGTCCATCCCCCAACGAACGATCGACCTTCATTTATATACGAAAAAGTGATTGCTATTTTTGTAGAACCAATTGCTTCTCTTGCTGTTCTTTGCGCGTTTCAGTCTTAGGTTCCGTGCTTTCTTGGACACTACGATGTGCCACACGTTTCAAACAAATATGCTTCCACTTTCTTTCGTAACGTTTCATTATTCTAGATGTCCCCCTTGAATGCGCTTTAAAACTATTTGAAATCGCTTACAGGAAATAATATAGCACATATACATAAAAGTGACAACACATTTCCGACATATTTTTGACAAAAATACGAATAGAATTCGTAAGATATCGAATATTGTCGAAACCCATCGTTTTTTCTTCGTATAAAAGGCATACTACTTATATGGTAAAGTATTTTATTTCCCTACCCGCATTTCAAATTCCTTCTATTTAAAGTGAAACTTTAATCAGCCATCACCAATCGGACTTTTACAGGCAGCCCAACAAATAGAGGGATTAAAAAAAGAGCTGATATAAAATCAGCCCTTTTCCTTCTATTATTAATGACGCTTCATACGCCCTTCTTTTTGTAACTCTTTAAATAATGCTGCCATCATAAAGAAAATAACAAAGACGAATGGGAATGCTGCAATGATAGCTGCTGTTTGCAAGGCTTCTAATCCGCCAATATATAATAAGGTAGAAGCTATCGCGGCTAGAACGATACCCCAAATCATTTTAATACGATTTGGTGGGTTTAAACTACCATGTGTCGTTAACATTCCTAAAACAAATGTTGCAGAGTCTGCCGATGTAATAAAGAATGTTGCAATAAGTAAAATACCTAAAACTGATAAAGCTGATCCAAAGCTGCCCATCTGATCAAACATAGCAAACAATCCTACTTCTGTTCCCATTTCTTTCACTTTGTCGAAGATATGTGCATCACCAAATAGCTCCATATGAATACCAGTCCCACCGAAAACTGAGAACCAAAGTGCACCAATTACAGTCGGTACAAGTAACACACCGATAACAAACTCACGAATTGTACGACCTCGTGAAACACGAGCAATAAACGTACCTACGAACGGTGACCACGCAATCCACCATGCCCAATAGAAAATTGTCCATGACTGAATCCATTGATTTCCGCCTTCATCTAAAGGACTTAATCGGAAACTCATGCTTGGCAATTCTTGAATATAAGAACCAATTGTTGAAGTGAAGTAATTCATAATAAAGTTTGTTGGACCTGCAAATAATACAATGATCATAAGTGCAAATGCCAAAATAATGTTCGTATTACTTAAATATTTAATTCCTTTATCAAGACCTGTTTGTGCAGATAACATGAAAAGAACTGTTACGATTGCAATAATAACCAACTGTGTCGTTAATGAGTTCGGGATAGATGTTAAATAGCTAACACCACCTGCAATTTGTTTTGCACCAAGACCTAATGACGTTGCAACACCAAACACAGTTGCGAAAACAGCTAACACATCAAATGAATGAGCAATACGTCCGTGTTCCCCGCCCTTAAATAACGGACCTACTGTCGCACTAATCGTACTTGCTTTTCCTTTTCTAAAGGTAAAATAAGCAATACATAACGCTACAAACGCATATAGTCCCCAAGGATGTAACCCCCAATGGAAAAATGAAAAACGCAGTGCAAGGCGCGCACTTTCCTCAGTTGCACCTTCTCCAAACGGAGGTGCGTATAAATGGTTTAATGGTTCGGCAACGCCCCAGAAAACTAAGCCGATACCCATACCAGCACTAAATAACATAGCAAACCATGTCATATAACTATAATCAGGTTCGTCATCATCTTTACCTAAACGAATAGAACCGTATTTCGAAACAATTAAAAAGATAGACACACCTAAAATAATAGAAACGGAAATAATATAAAACCACCCAAACTTACTAACTAATGCAGTTTGAATTGCGGTTGTTACATTTCCTAAGCTACCTTTTCCAATAATAGATTCGGGAATAATCCCCCAAATTGTAAATGCAATACATAATGTTAATGAAACGATGAATGTTTTTGTCAGTTTCCTCATCAAATCCCCCTTCGTAGGTTTCGTTTTTGTAAATAACATAAATTCCGATATGTAAAATCGGATAGAAAACTATAATTTTGCGGTGATTTTCTTACTTTCACCTTCACCAATTCGAATTCTTATGGACAGCCTTACCTTTCGTATAACCTTTTCACTCTGCAAGAGCTACAAGTTAGAAATACTGCTGTCAAATTGTGTGAGAAAAACGCGGATAGGAATGTATTTTCCTAAAAAAGGATGTGTTACATATGTAAAAAAGGGCGAATTTCTTCCTTACAACCCTTTCGTTTTGTAACAATTATGCGGTTTTTTTGCTAGTATATAGCACGTGTTTATAGCTTCACAAACAAAATGTTTATGTTTATATAACTATATTACCCATAAAACGGTAAAATACTCAAGGAATGTAATCGTTTAGTAAACATTATGTAACATTACTGTAACATTTTTATTTACGTCGAAAAAAACATGTTGTATTAAATATTTTGAATATAACTAGAAACCTATGAGTCATATAGAATGAAAAACGCTTTCCTATATTTTTTGTTATATTACAGGATGTTAACGACTTATTACGAATGGTTTGTAATTGTGTGTTTTCCCCAAATCCGAAAAAATCTGTTGCTATAATGAGGACACGAAAACAAACGCAATGGAGGCTATCATGAAAAAATTAATTGGTATAGCAACAGCAGCAGTTTTTGGTCTTGGGATTTTCACATCATCTGCTAATGCAGAAACTGTTGTAACAACAGACGTACTAAACGTACGCGAAAACCCTACTACGGAATCAAAAGTTGTCGGTAAATTACTAAACGGTAATAAAATAGATGTTCAAAATACAGAGAACGGATGGTCAAAAGTTACTTTAGACGGTAAAGACGCATTCGTAAGTGCAGAGTTCACAAAAAGCATCTACTACGTAACAGCTAACGTATTAAACGTACGTGCTGAAGCGAACACAAACTCAGAAATTCTTGGAAAGTTGAAGAAAGACGATGTAATCGAAACAACGAACCAAGTACAAAATGAGTGGTTACAATTTGAATATAACGGGAAAACAGCTTATGTTCATGTTCCTTTCTTAACAGGTACAGCACCTGTAATTGAGAAACAAGAAACAACTGCTCCTGCTAAAGCTGAAGCACCAGCTAAGGCTCAAACACCTGCAGCACAAGCAAAACCAGCTGCTAAGCCTGCTGTGAAAGCTGCTGAAACTAGCGAACCATCTGGTGGTCGTGAGTTAACAGTTGTAGCTACAGCATATACAGCTCACCCGAGCGAAAACGGTGGCACATATGGCGGCCGTGTATTAACCGCAATGGGTCATGATTTAACTGCGAATCCAAACATGAAAATGATCGCTGTTGACCCGAAAGTAATCCCATTAGGATCTAAAGTATGGGTAGAAGGTTACGGAGAAGCTATCGCTGGAGATACTGGTGGTGCAATTAAAGGTAACCGTATCGATATCTTACTTGGATCAGATAGCGCTGCTCAAAAATGGGGACGCAAAACTGTTAAAGTGAAAATTTTAAAATAACCAATGACTGCTAAATTACAAGCCGGTTCTCTTTATTGAGAGCTGGCTTTTATTTATTTATAATACATATAAGGAGGCTATGCCCATGAATATACAAGCAAAAGTAGACTGGATTGGTACGCCAAAACCGTACATATATAAAGATGAAGTAACATATAACGCTACTTCTATTGATTTCTCACTCGCTGGCGATGATAATCGCTATAAGCTAATTGTGCTCAAGTCTGAAAACAATACACATTACAAAATTGTGCAATATGGAATAAAACCAGGATCTCAAAAGCCATTTCCTATCGACATTCCATTTGAAAAAAACATGTTGCCAATTATAGAGCAAATATTACATGATCCCTATGTACAAGCGATATTAAAGGAAACGCACTCATAATTGTAAAAAAATATATCAACGATTTTCCGAATATATCTATCATAAATCGCAATATATCAACGGTTCGACACGAAATATCGATTTAGCTACAAAAAAGAAGCTGTTCAAATATTGAACAGCTTCTCTCATATTAACGAGTTGGACCAGATACATCTTCTGATTTCAACGTATTATTTGCACCAAGAGAATGATACAACATCTTTCCATTTCCATTCACAGTTACAATATGTTCGTTATTAAAACTTTTGAACTTCACAGATCCATCACCGTAACGAATATGGTACTCTTCATATGTCGTTACTTTATATTTCGTATCACTTTGACGCTCTACATTACGAACATCCATCGTTAATAAGTCTTCTGTAATTCCTTTTTTATTTAAATATTGTAGATAATCACGATCTTCTTTATAAGATTTCCCACTCTTATCATAATCACTTTCAATCAAGCTAAAATCATTTAACGAAATGGCACGTACATTATTATAAATGTGATTTCTTACAAAGTCTCCAACGGCCGAACTCGAAGTTTCTTTCGGGAATCTTAAGTAATATGTACTTTGATCTCCCACTTTAACGCTTTCTGATTTAATTAAGCCAAACTCAGCATTTTTCTCTAAATGCACTTCTACCGTTTCATCTGTTGGTACAGGACCAAGTTTATAACTTCCGCGGCTTAACTTCCCACGCTTCTTACCATTCACAACTACATTTGCATCATTTTCATCAGAGGAAATTGTTACATAATTGCCTTCTAATGATAAATTCACATCTACCTTCGCACTTTTTTCATCTGCTAAATCTACTTCTTTTTCTGTTTCTAACTCAGTTAACTCTGACTTTGCTTTTGCCTTTACAACGTAAGAACCCGGAAAATATGGACCAATTTCTTTTGAAGTTTTGTCATTAGACAATTCTACTTCTTTCTTATCATTCACATATATTTCTGCATTCTTCGCAGTTGTACTTACATTCATATAATAAGATTTCATGCTAAATTTATACTTCGGATATAAAAACCATTCTTTTCCGTCTTCTATAATTTGTCCATCTTTAAACGATGCTTTATCACTTGCTAGTTTTTGATCCACTGTCTCTCTTTGTAAATAAGACAGCAGCTCTTTATTATATGAAGGGTTGTCTTTTAAATAACGGATATACGCCTTAATATCCTCTGCCTTAATCTTTAAGCTCGGATCATCTACCTTTACAAACTCATCAATTGCATTCGCATCTTTCTTTTGAAACGCCTCAATCATAACGTTTACTTGTTTTTCCTTTGAAAACTTGCTTGCACCAAATTTATATGCTCCGAACAATATAGCAAAAATAACGAGAAAACCTAGCAGTAAAAATATGTTCTTCTTACTTTTCACCGGCTTTGTTTCCCGTTGTATTTCTGAACGAGAAGAAGCTGTTTGATCAGCGATTTCTTCTATCTTACTTCCACACTCTGGACAAAAATTTAAATGGTCTGCAACTTTTTCACTACATATTCCACAAAACTTCAAGCGATTCTCCCCCTTATTTTTTTACCAACTTCATCCCAGCAAACACTAATACGTAAGAAAGAATAAAGCTACCTACTATTAAATACATTGTGCTACTTTGAATCGATAATAGCGGACCAGAAATCCCCGTAAATTCCTTCATAATTTCCTTACTACCTGAAGCTTCGATTTGGATTTTTGCTAATCCATTTACACAAAGCATCATCACAGTATAAACCGCACTAAACATCGCAATCGTTACATATATATTTTTCATTGGATATTGAGCTAATTTCATTCCAGCTCTAAATAGTAAGATACATGGTATTAAAATTAATAAACCCCACCAATGCATGTAGGAATTGAAATCATCCATATATTTAATTTCTTTAACAGAAGCACCATTAGCAATTGCCACATCTTTTAAAGACGTACCATTTAATGATATGCCTGATGTATATGATAAATGTAAGGGCCCTTTTCCTCCTGGATAGTTCTGTATTTCTTTCTCCATGTTCGCCCATTCAATTGCAGTTGGAGCAAAGTGAGCCATGTTCCACATATACGGTGTTGCTTCTAATGAAATTAATGCTTTATATGTTTTCTCAGGGAAATCAATTGGTCCCATTGATTTTGAACTACTAAATAAAATCGTAATAAGTATAATACCAAATGTAATGATTAATCCTTTTAAAACAGTTACTACACTATAATAAATAGATGCTGCATATGGAACACTTTGACTAATTGCGGAAAGCATACGATGTGGTCCCGCTGCAATACTCATGCCAATAAAGCTAAATAATAAACCAAATATAATACCGTACAACAAACTAATAATATGAGAATAACTAACATTAATTGTCATTGTTTCATAGAATTGAGAAATCGTCGTAGAAGAACTTGCTACAAAACTTATAACACATAAGAAAATTCCATATACAATACCGATAATACATGCTGTTACTAGCTTCTCACGCCAAACAATAGACGGGTTTTTTTTCTCTACAAAAAAGCCAATTCCACCTAATATAAGTGCTGGAATAGTTAATAAAATGAACAATGGGACATGAAGAATAAATGACATTATGTATGTACCACTTCCACTGACTTCAAGACCCACTAAATGATACATTAAAATTAATGGCGCTATGCCAATGAAAGATTGATTAATAGTAGTCATATCCAGCATACCGTTCGTATTTGTAACCATCGTTCTCATTAAATCATTCATCGCTGCATCGATAATTAAACTACTAATCCAGCCAGCCAAAAACATGCATATAATTGCCAGACCACCACCAAGTAAGCCTTTTTTCAAAGCAATTCCAGATGAACCCACATTTAGTTGTAAACCCTGGTCTGGTAATTTCGTTTTCATTTCTTTTTTCGTAATACCTACTAGTAAGGAATCGCCGCATTTCTCACAATATGTAGCAGTTTCTTTACTTTCCACTCCACAAGTTCGGCAATATTTTGAGTCTTTAGGCGCTAATATAATATGACTCGCTACACCACCTGTACTAGACCCATCATGCGTACAATAATTTGATACATCAGACTGTTCTAAACCACAAGTTTTACAATACATGTTCCTCACTCCTTACTTTGCTTCATACCACAAACTGGACAGAATATAGCTTCTGTTGCGATTTGTTCACTACATGAAGAACATGATTCATTTTCAACATTGTTTGTTTGAAGGAGTAACTCATTTTCTTTCCCGCACTGTCCACAAAATTTATCATTTAATGATAATGAGCCACCACAGCTACACTGCCCTTTCTGACCTTGATTCTGCAAATTAGCAATTTGCTTACGCATGTTATAAATAGCAATATCAAGCTCTTGTACCGGTTCTACAATTCCTTTCAATACCTCTATTCGAACTTCATCATTGCGCAGTTGCATATATGTAGTTTGACCAAGCTCCAACAAAATTTCAGTTTTCACTTGTAACTTCTCCTGCGTAATTTTCTTTAGTTGTGCAACCTCTTGTGCAACTTGCAACTTCATCTTTCCTTGCTCAATTCCCTCTTGCAACTTGTTCATACCATTACCAAACTTCGCTTGTAAATCTGACACAACTTCCCCTCCTATAAATATATAGTAATATACGAAATTAACATTTTATATATTACCATGATTTTCAAGTTATGTAATCCAAATTTCATTTTTTCTGTTTTGAGCATTTTTTGTTTATAATGGTAAAGGAAAGAAATATGTGTACGGAGGAATATTATGCTGCAACACTCAATTACGAAAGATGAAATTATGATGATTGCGAATGAGTTCGTTCAAGGACTAGATCCACAGCAAACAGCTGATCAGGAACATGTCGCTACAGCTCGGCACCTATATCGTAGTGGTGTTGTCTACAATGTTGACTTTGATGGTTATACACTATCAGGAACTGTAGATGCGGAAGGCAACGTATATAGCGTTCATATTCCGATTCGTAACGTCGCTGAAAGTTATTGTGATTGCTTCGCACCAACACAATGTGAGCATATGCTTGCTGTATTACTATCTGCAGCGTCTAGTTTCGGGCAAGTAGGAGATGTATTAACTTTATTTAAAAATAATACGAAACCTTCCCTTCCTCCTATTCGAACTGCAAGACAAGTATTGCAATCATCAGCTTTTGAAGAAACCGATTATAAAAGTTGGCAATCGTATTTTGAAAAAGAATATGAATCATTTAAAAAAGAACAAGCTCGGCTTACTTATAAACAAATGTATTTTCTTATGAGTATCTTTACAGATTTCTATACGAAACTTGAGCGGAAAGCTCCGCGTGTCATTGCGATACATGAATTATTCAGGTTACACGCAGCACTGTACTGCTTTCAAAAGTTATTAGAAGAAATTCAGGCATTCGACGCAAACAAAACGTATTCTTATCACCAACCTGTTAATGTCATTCGCCTATTTGTAGACAAAGTGGAATCCATCGTTCGGGACTTACAATCAGAAGCGATTCCTTCAGAGTCTGAAATAATTTTACAAGAAACAGCTCGTCTCGTTCATGAAGTATTCTTCTCTACCGACACTTATACGCAAGAGCGATTTTTCATTTATCGTCACATATGGAGTGAACTTTTAAACAATAAAGAGAAAATACAAGAAGAAGAAAAACGAATCGATACGAAAATCAATCCACTATCCAAAGCGTTAGCGTCTTCCCATCTTCTCTTTTTGAATGACGAAGATCTACTAGCGATGGACTTACTAAAAAAACAGCCTGCTTCTGTTGTGAGTCTATACTTCTATTGGTTAGAAGAACTATTAAGTGCCATGCATTGGGATCGTGCAAAAAACTGGCTTTCCTTTACGTATAAACAAGTAAAGAAAACGATCCAAGATCACGAAAATACGATTTTCATAAAAGATGTCGTTCGGCTATTTGTAATCATGTATGAAACATATGCAACACATACAAATGAACAAGCTGGTTTCGAAATGATCTTACAAGAACTATTACCGTATAGTTTCACAAACTATGAACAGTACGTACTCGCGAAAAAACAGTATCGTACATGGGCAGAGCTTCATCTCCTATATGGATTTGAAGCAATTGAGCTGTTGAAAGAGCCACTGAAAGATATTGAAAAAGAAGCGCCAGAAGTGGCACTTCCTCTTTACCATCTTGCTGCTGTAGAGGCGATTGAAGAACGAAATCGTAAATCATATAAACGCGCAGTTCGTTACTTAAAGAAATTACGTACATTGTATAAACGATTAAAACGCACCGATGAATGGGATGCTTTCATTATTCACATCGCCAATCTCCATTCACGTCTGCGTGCACTACAAGAGGAATTACGGAAAGGAAAATTAATCGATGATCAATCAAACTGAAGTAACAATTAGGCTCCAGCATGTTAGTCAAGGTTGGTTCCTTTGGGGAGAAGATGACAGCGGTACTCCATTATCCGTAACAAGTTGGAAACGAAATGCATTCACATGGCACTCCACTTCTTTCTACGGTACTTCTCTAAAAGAAGCAACCTTCGAAGGAAAACAAGGTGTGCTACTAACAAATGCACAAGCCTTTGAATACATTGCAAACAAACCAATGAATTCATTTGCACATATGCAAATAAACGGACCTATTACAGCACTTACGAAAGATGCAAATGAATTATGGGACGCCTTTACAAGTGGTAGCTTCGTACCAGATATGACTCATTGGCCTAAACAACCATCTTGGAAAGTTCAAAATACACCAATTGAAGATGACACATTAGCATCTCTTTTCTCAGCAGCAGTTAATGAAAGCATATTACAAGATAATCGCTCGAATGACGGCTGGGAAGATGCCAAAAGGCTATATGAACATTACGACTTTACGAAAAGACAATTGGAAACAGCACTACATGAAGAAGATTGGCTTCGAAAAATTGGTTATATTGAAGATGATCTTCCGTTTACAATCGGACTAAGACTACAAGAACCACAAGAAGAATTTGAAATGTGGAAGCTTGAAACAATTGTGACACCAAAGCGCGGAGCTCATCGCATATATGTATATGAAAACATCGATTCCTTACCGAAAAGATGGCACGATTACGAAGAACGGATTACAGAAACACAAGAAGGTTTTAGTAAGCTCATACCGTGGTTAAAAGAAGGAGATACATTCCGAAATGAGCTCTTTGAAACAGAAGCTTGGAACTTCTTAACAGATGCAAGCAACGAATTACTTGCAGCCGGCATTACAATTTTACTACCATCATGGTGGCAAAATTTAAAAGCAACAAAACCGAAATTACGTGTCCAGTTGAAGCAAAATACAGCACAAACACAATCGTTCTTCGGTATGAATACGCTCGTTAATTTTGACTGGCGCATTTCGACGAACGGCATTGATTTATCAGAAAGCGAATTTTTCGAGCTCGTTGAACAAAACAAACGTCTATTTAATATAAACGGTCAATGGATGCGACTAGATCCAGCCTTTATCGAAGAAGTAAGGAAACTCATGAACCGTGCCGATAAATACGGACTAGAGATGAAAGATGTCCTGCAGCAACATTTATCAAATACGGCTGAAACAGAAATTGTAGAAGATGATAGTCCGTTTACTGATATTGAAATCGAACTAGATGGATATTATGAGGAACTATTCCAAAAGCTGCTTCATATTGGAGATATTCCAAAGGTAGATGTCCCTACTTCACTAAACGCAACACTTCGTCCCTATCAACAACACGGTATTGAATGGTTATTATATTTACGAAAGCTTGGATTTGGAGCATTGCTAGCTGACGATATGGGACTCGGGAAAAGTATTCAAACAATCTCTTACTTACTATATATAAAAGAAAACAATCTCAAAACAGGCCCTGCATTAATCGTAGCGCCGACATCTGTTCTTGGAAATTGGCAAAAGGAATTTGAGCGTTTCGCACCGAATTTACGTGTCCAATTACATTACGGAAGTAATAGAGAGAAGGGCAATTCATTTGAAGATTTCCTTCAATCAGCAGATGTTGTATTAACATCTTATGCATTGGCTCAACTCGATGAGGAAGAACTGACTTCATTATGCTGGGATGCTGTTATTTTGGATGAAGCACAAAATATTAAGAACCCACATACGAAACAGTCGAAAGCAGTACGAAACTTGCAAGCAAATCACAAAATCGCTTTAACTGGTACACCAATGGAAAATCGCCTCGCTGAACTTTGGTCCATTTTCGACTTTATTAATCATGGATATCTCGGAAGCTTAGGACAATTCCAACGCCGCTTCGTCACACCGATTGAAAAAGATCGTGATGAAGGAAAAATCCAGCAAGTTCAACGGTTTATCTCACCATTTTTACTGCGCCGAACGAAGAAAGATCAAACAGTTGCATTAAATTTACCAGATAAACAAGAACAAAAAGCTTACTGTCCTCTTACTGGTGAACAAGCTTCCTTATATGAACAACTTGTTCAAGATACACTGCAAAATGTAGAAGGATTAAGCGGAATTGAAAGACGCGGCTTTATATTACTTATGTTGAACAAGCTAAAACAAATTTGTAATCATCCTGCTCTTTATTTAAAAGAAGAAGAACCACAAAATGTCGTTGAACGCTCTATGAAAACAAAAACGTTAATGGAGCTCATCGAAAATATAAAAGATCAAAATGAAAGTTGCCTCATCTTCACTCAATACATCGGCATGGGAAACATGCTAAAACGTGTGCTAGAAGAACAATTTGGCCAGCGTGTCCTCTTCTTAAACGGTAGTGTACCGAAAAAAGATCGTGACAAGATGATTGAGGAGTTCCAAAACGGAACGTATGACATTTTCATCTTATCCTTAAAAGCCGGCGGAACAGGATTAAACTTAACTGCTGCCAACCATGTCATTCACTACGATCGTTGGTGGAATCCAGCTGTGGAAAATCAAGCAACAGACCGCGCATATCGCATTGGTCAAAAAAGATTTGTTCATGTTCACAAACTCATTACTACAGGAACATTAGAAGAAAAAATTGATGAAATGCTAGAAAGAAAACAATCTCTAAACAATGCGGTCATCACAAGCGATAGCTGGATGACTGAACTATCAACAGACGAACTAAAAGAATTACTTGGTGTATAAAGTGAAACTTGAATCAGGCCGGTTACGGGGAGTTTTACTACCCGCAAAAAAGCGCTAATCTCGAAATGAGATTAGCGCTTTTTTCTATTCCAAAACCAATTACTTATTATAATTCCCGTTAATCCGCCGCACGTATCAAGCAATGAATCTTGCCACATTGGTGTACGGTCACCCGTATACCATTGGTGAATCTCATCAAATGTTGCATAACCTGCAACGAAAAGAAGGGCATATATAAAACATCTTTTCCTCGAATGACCTGATCGATGAAAAGCGTAATAAATCAATGAACCTAGCATAAAGAACACCATAAAATGAGCACCTTTACGAAGGAAAAACTCAATAAATCCGCCTACACCTTTATTCGCAATACTAACAGGGGTTCCTCCACCATAATCGATAGATACCCATGAAAAATGCTCTTTTACAAATTCAACATTTACATATTGTTCAATATCTGAACGCATATCCTGCTTTTTATATGGTTGTGCCGAAGAATAGAAAATCAGCCCCATCCATAGTAATACAGGAATCCAAAATAACCATTTACGATTCATTATCCAGAATTCTCCTCTCTTAATCTTTTAAGGGTACCAAAAAAAAGAAAAAATTTCACGCCAAAACATGACATTTGCACCCTATTTATAAAATGAAAGGAGGTGATACACATGGCAATTGAAACAATCGTAATGGATTTAACTTTACGTCTTGTCTTAAGCAACGGATTAGATAAGAACGGCAAAACAGTTTTCAAGAGCAAACAATTTAAACGTGTTAAAACAAATGCGAGCTTAGATCAAGTACACAACGTAGCTCATGCTCTTGCTTCCTTACAGGCATCACCACTTCATTCTGTGCAACTTGTAAGCACATCAGATCTTTCTAAACTATAAAGTAAAACTTCAGATCAGTGGGGATTTTATTCATCCCCGCTGATTATTAGCCCGCAATTTAGCCGGCAGACCCGAATCCCGTAAATAGCGGGATAAATACAAAGGAGGGAATAACACATGCAAGTACTAGAGTTGATTTTCGCAAAAGAAGATGGAAAAACAGTCGTTTTTTCTATCGATATGCCCATCACACCAATTGATGCACAAGTCGTAAATCAAGTAATGGATACAATCCTTGCCTCATCTGTATTTTCATCCATTGATGAAAATACAAGAAAAAAGGGAGCTCGCCTTGTAGAAAAAAATGTATCTGAAATTCCAATTACTCTATAAAATAAAAAAGACGAATCTGCATCATTTTGCAGATTCGTCTTTTTTCTTCGGCATTTCAATCGGAATAAAAATCTTTGAAAAACCGACGCATACATACTTATAATGTTCTTCACCTATATCAAACTCAGTCGTATATGTTGAGAAGAATATATAATCATTTCGCTTCGTATAATGATCAATTAATAACCCAACTTGTGGCTCAACATACTTTTTCGCTAACTTTTTACCGGCCGATGCCAAGTCGCCAAGGAGACCCTCTTCATTCTCTTTTTGAACTTCATCTAGCTTCTTACTCACATCATTACGCTTCATAAACTGCTTCGCTGCCCATTCTGTATATTCTCCTTTACTCGGATTACTGTTTGCTAAATATACTAGGAGAATGACAACTAAAGCCATAATAATATACTTTTTCTTCATACTATATCACCGCCTACTCTTTTCTATTTTCATATATATGTACAAGCGATGCAAATTAGAAAGACTATCACCTATTGATTGTAAACGAATAAACAAGATTTACAATACAAAACAAAATATTAACACTTAATTTACTTATTCCGTATATAATTATATTCGAAATATTAATTTTATAAGGGAGGACTTAAAATCATGAATGATGAAAATAACATTATTATTTCTAGTTCTACTATGATGC
This sequence comes from Bacillus sp. FSL K6-1218, assembly GCF_038006445.1. Classification (NCBI taxonomy): domain Bacteria; kingdom Bacillati; phylum Bacillota; class Bacilli; order Caryophanales; family Bacillaceae; genus Bacillus; species Bacillus sp. FSL K6-1218. The sequence continues at coordinate 5,247,217 of NZ_JBBOVE010000001.1, forward strand.
TTGTTCCATACAATCACCCTTATTACCGTACAAAAATTATTGACAGTAGCGGAAATGATCTTTGTTCCTGCCAAACCGCACTACAACTCATTAAGAAATCTTGCTTAACCCAGATTCATTCTACTTATCAAGGCAGGCGTAATGCAGTCCAAACAAATTTTAGATTCAAACAAAACGTTCCAATTCCAATTAATCATCGGGAATACATTTGTACTTTTCCAACAGAATCTCCTTCATCTCCAAACTGTATATGGCTATTTTATAACCACATACATGATATAGAGTTTTGCCAAAAGATTAAAGAGGCTAAAATACATTTTTCAAATGGCACTACTACAACAATATCTATTAGTCCCCATAAATTGCAGCAACAATTATTAAAAGCTGGATACATACTATCTCGTATGAACATGCAAGATTCACTACAATTTAAAAACCCCTTGTTGCATTTACTACATTAAACTAACAAGTAGAATGGAAAGCAACATCTCTTGCCTTCCATTCTTATATTAATATTTATCCCCTTACACTATCTCGCATTTTCTCGAGTGCTTGCCGATACATCCATCTTACTTGATAATATGTCATTTCCGTCTCTAAAGCGATTTCCCCCATCGTCTTTCCTACAAAAAAGCGTTCAAAAATAATATACTTCTCCTTCTCATCTAGCACGCTCATAAAATCCTTCACTTTCATTTCAACATCTTCAAAATGAAAGATATCCTCATACTCTCCTACACATACACACCTTTCTTGCACTGTGAACTCTTTCTTCAATCTCTCTAATATATAACCTCGCACCGTTACAACTGCATATGCAGGGAAACACCCCTTCTTTGCATCAAACCTTTCATACGCATGCCAAAGACCAATTAAACCACATTGATAATACTCTTCATAATCTTTACGAATACCTAATTTCTTTATTTGATTTACAATCATCCCTTCATACAAAACAACTGCCTCTTTAAAAGTCGCTGGCTTCACACAGTACCCGTTTCTAAAAGGTATACCTTTCTAGTATTCCGCGGTACCTTCACAATATAAAAATAAAGAAAAGATTTCACTGTGAGTAATTTCAAATACTACCGACGGAATTTGAAATTACACTATGTAGAATTTGAAATTTTGTTGGTGGTATTTGAAGTAAGGGTAAAAATAAAAAAGGTGACTCCTTTGAAGAGTCACCTTTTCTATTTTATTTCCTTATTGGAACATACCTTGTAAAGCACCCATTCCGAGAGTTAAAACAAAGAAAACAATAGTAATAATTGTTGCCTGCTTTTTAGTTAAACCTGCTGTAATTTGAAGACCTAGCCATGTAACTGCATATCCCCAAATTGTAAACACTTCAAATTTACTTACAATACCTTTTACAACACCACTACTTGAAGCAAAAATCGGTTCTAGACCAGTGTACATTTCTTGACCCGATCCACCTAAGATATATGCTAAAATCGTATTTATTAATAAACCCAGTAATGAAATAACACTTGAATATACAGTAATCGCTAATAATTTTTTATAAGAAGTATCATTGCTTATAAACACCATTAACACTTTATACACCACAGCACTAAGTAGAAAGACGAATGCCATACTAATAGCAATTATCCCAAATCCCATACCATATGTCATTGCAGCTGAAACAGTAACACCTAATTCTTTATTAAGCTCAATTGCTTCAGGTGTTAGAGAATATACATAAGCAGCAAATCCACCAACAAGCCCAGCTATTAAAACGAGTAGCCAAAATGCACCCCAAACTGCATTACTCGTCTTCATTCTCTCAAACTGCTCACCTGGAGAAGTAATCATTCCGAATAATGATGGCTTTTTTGAAACTACATCTTGCGTATTAATATTTGCTTCCATTATAACGCCTCCTTCTATTTATATAACCCGTTCTAGTGGGCGGTTCACTTCCTCACGCAAGAGGCTACGAACCGCCCACTAGAACGGTAATGTGTAGTTCTACTACACTATTAATTACTCATAACGCAATGCTTCAATTGGATCTAATTTCGCAGCTTTATTTGCTGGAATTAATCCGAAAATAATACCGAGTGTCATCGAGAACAGTACGCCTCCAACGACAACTTCCCATGAAACGAGTGGTGGCCATTTTGCGAATGTAGAAACGATATATGCTCCGCCATACCCAAGACCAATTCCGATCAAACCACCTAGAAGTGTTAACATAACTGCTTCAATTAAAAACTGTAATAAAATTTTACTACGCGTTGCTCCAAGTGCTTTACGTACACCAATTTCACGCGTACGCTCCGTTACAGATACAAGCATGATGTTCATAACACCGATACCACCAACGACTAATGAAATACCAGCGATACCACCGATGATCATCGTCATAATGTTAGTAACTTTAGAAACATTTTCTTGGAATTCTTTTAAATTAACCAGTTCATATTTACCCGGAATTTCACTTGGCTTACGACTATTTAATACATCAACAGCTTGTTTCCCTGCTGCTTCTAAATCGTCTACATTTTTAGCTTGAATTGCGATACTTTGAATTTCATCTGTTCCGTATAAAACAGGCCATAACGTAAGAGGGATTAACGCTTCTTCCATTTCAAATCCCATAAATTCATTATCAGATGTATACACACCGACAATTTGCATCGGTTGTCCTTTCATCTCAATAATTTGTCCTACTGGATTTACGCCCTTAAATAACGTCTCTTCTGTTTTTGTACTAATCATCACAACGTTATTTGCATGAGAAATATCTGATTCATTTAAAGTACGTCCCTTTACGACCTTTACTTTATTAACCGCAAAATATTCATTATCAAGACCAATAACATTCAAATTTGCTTTTTTATCATTTACATCAAGCACCTCTGAATTCTGGTTTGTCGTAATAACATGTGAAACATCTTTCACTTGTTTTACTTCCAAAATATCCTCTTCCGTTAACTTCGGCATTTCAAATCCACCTATAGCAAACTCATCATTAATATCTGGTTTAAATTGAATTGGCATAAGGTTATTACCACCAGAACCTGCGAATTTCGACTTCAGCATCGCTTCCCCGCCTTGCCCGATTGCAACGACCGTAATAATCGAACCTACCCCGATAATAATACCGAGCATCGTAAGAGCAGAACGCAATTTATGAGCTAAAATAGAAGATAGGGCAATTTTTATACTATCTAGTAAACTCATACCGCACACCTTCTATCTTCTGTAACTTTCCCGTCTCGCAGTACAATGCGGCGGGAAGAATACGCTGCTACTTCCTCTTCATGCGTAACCATAACAATTGTTGTACCTTCTGCATTAAGCTTCGTGAAAATATCCATAACTTGCTCACCAGACTTCGTATCAAGTGCACCAGTCGGTTCATCGGCCATAATGAACGTTGGGTTATTCGCAATCGCTCTTGCAATCGCTACACGCTGCTTCTGTCCACCTGATAACTCATTCGGTAAATGATGCACGCGATCTGCCAATCCAACTTTACCTAACGCCTCCAAAGCACGCTTGCGACGCTCCGCTTTCTTCACACCACCATATACGAGCGGAAGCTCAACATTTTCCACCGCGGAAAGACGAGGCAGTAAATTAAAGTGCTGGAATACAAATCCAATATATTCATTACGAATTAAAGCAAGCTTTGACTCGTCTGCTGTTAAGATATTCACGTCATTCAGCACATATTCGCCTTCTGTTGGACGGTCTAAACAACCGATAATATTCATAAGCGTTGACTTACCAGAACCGGATGGCCCCATAATAGAAACGAACTCACCGCTCTGAATCGTTAAACTAATACCATGCAAAATCGGCACCGCCAATTTTCCTTGATAATACGTTTTAGCAATATTATTTAACGTAATCATTTCTCTTTCACTTCCATTCCGTCATACACATCGTCGGAAGGATTTTTAACCACCTTTTGCCCCACTGTTACGCCTTCTACAACCTCTGTCCAGTCTCCATCAGTAGAACCTTTTTTCACATTTTGTTTACGAAGCTTCCCTTTTTCCTCAACATAAACAAATGCATCATCGCCTTTTTCTACAATGCTTTTACTTGGAACAGCAATCATCGTCTTATTCTCTAAGTTTACTTGCAGAGAAACGTGGTAACCTGGAGATAAACCGTCTTGGCTATCAAGGCTTGCTTTATATGTATACTGAGACATATTTTGAGTTGCTTCACCCACGCCGCCAGCTTGCGCCATCTCTGCGCTCGTTGGGAACTCACTTACCTCTGTAATCTTACCTGTCCACTTCTTCTTGCTATTTGCTTTTGCAGTTACAGTGAATGTTTGATCCTTTTGAATTTGTGACTTCTGAAGCTCAGTTAACGTACCTTGAACTTGGAATGGATCTTTAGAAGCTACTTGTAAAAACGCTTTTCCTTGACCACCTAACGCTTGAGATGAACTTTGTGCCGCATCTTTATCTAACTTTTGAACAACACCTGCGAAATTACTATAAATCGTAAGCTCTTTCTGCTTCTTACTTAACTCTTCTTTCTGCAACTTTCCTTTTTCTTTCTCAAGATCAGTTGTCTTTTGAGCAATTTCCAGCTCACTTACTTGCTCGTCCATCGGATCCGTTACTTCTTTCCCAGCTCCGCTATCTTTCGCCTTCTTAATTTCTTTCTTTAGCGAATCAATCTTCTTTTTCCCTTGATCATAACGCATATCCGCCATCTTCTGATCAAGCTCAGCTTGCTTCATTTGAAGATTAATCTCTTCATTATCATAAGAGAACAACTTCGTGCCTTTCTCTACCTCTTGCCCTTCTTTTACCTCAATATCTTTCACTTTCCCTTTGGCCGGATCTGCATAGAAGCTTTCAATATTACCAGGCTTCACCTGACCAGAAATTAACTTCGTATTATTCAGCTTACGCTCTGTCACTTTCTCAAAACTTACAGCATCAGCATTTGTTGATGCACCCTTCTTCTTCCCTTGCATAACAAAAATATTAATTGCCGCTACAATAACAATTAGTGCAATAACCCCAATAATAATCCATTTCTTCTTCTTGTTTGGAGTACGAACCGTATTTGGTAACATATTCTCGCTCCCTTTTATAACTTAATAGTTTAATATAAAAATTGTATAAAACTTTCTGAAAATAGATTACATATTATTACATTATTTTTACAAAGTTTTACACATCCATTTATATTGTAACAAAAATTCCAATGATTAGAAATATGACATTATATCTTTTAAGATAGATTTAAGGAAAGGAAAAAGGGCAATTTTAATTGAATGGAAGCCATTCTTTATTAACAAATTTCTTGCCAAGATGAATCATTAAAATCATTTTCCTAATTGCACCATCACTATTTTGTCATATATATTTGACATTTCATCTATTCAATTATAAAATGTCACATATAAATGACATTTCGGTACACGGGGTCTACAACAATCAATGGGAGGGTTATATTTGAATAACGTTAAAAAATATCGAAAATCTGAAGGGCTATCGCAACTAGAGTTAGCTAAAAAAGTTAATGTGGCGAGACAGACAATAAATTTAATTGAAAACAATAAATATAACCCTTCTTTAGCCTTATGTATCGAATTAGCAAAAGCACTAAAAACAGATTTAAATAGTCTATTTTGGGAGGGAGATTAAATGATGAAAATTGAATGGAAAGAAAGAGTTTATAATAGTTTTGTTGGAACACTGAGTGAGAGAGATGAATATCAAAAACAAGAAATTAATAAAGAGTTATCTGTAGCTGGAATTGGCTTGTGGTGGTTAAATATGTTGGTAATGCTTATTATGTTACTTGTTGATACTATGAATCACACAATATCTATAGGGACAATATTTATTTTTCTATCTAATATGATTTACGCTAATTACTTAGCCTTTAAATTCAAGAAAAAAGGTTTAAGTGATACTGAATGTGCAACAAAAGAAGAATATTTACAACTCAAGAAAAAATTAAGAAAAGCTGGCTTAAAAGCAGGTGTGCTTTGGGGCTTTCAAATGTTTGTTTTTATGAATTATATCCTTCCCTATGTAGGCTCAGAAGAAATCTCTATTTCTTTATTTAAGGTTGTAATTTTCATCTGTGGCGGCGGATTTTTCGGTCTAACTATGTACGTAATTGGTTTATTAAATCTAAAAAAATTATATTAATTAACAAAAATCATTTATATATTAAACTGCAATTTTACATACTGTTTGTTTTTTCTAATATAAAAGCTATCCAATCACACACAATTGGATAGCTTTTTCAAACAAAATATTACGCTACTTTAGGATCTTTTCTCTCATGTCCACGTTGAACAATAAATAAGAAAATTGTTGATAAAACCGCACCTGTTAATAGTAAGATGAAACAACCATCCCAGCCAGAACGATCGACAATAACACCAATTGCTGCGTTAGCTACAAGACTTCCGCCTACATAACCGAATAAACCACACATACCAACTGTCGTACCTACTGCAAATTTCGGTACTAATTCCATCGCACTTAAACCGATTAAGAACTGTGGTACATAAATTAAACAACCGATAATAGAAACTGCAATACTTACAACAAGTACGCTAGTTGCTTGCCAATATATAAACGTACCAATAACAACGCCAACCATACTAATAATACATAATGGCATACGTTTTCCTTTAAATAATTTATCACTTAAAAAACCAACGATTAATGAACTTGGAATTGCCATACCTTCAAAGATTGCATATGCCGCATGCGCTTCTGCTTTTGAAAATCCTTTAACTGTCGTTAAATAAAGTGGTACCCAGTTAATAACACCGAAACGAATTAAATAAACAAAAGCATTCGCAATACATAAGAACCATACAAATTTATTTTTCACTACATACTTCATTAAAATTTCTTTTGGTGACATCTTGTTAGCATTATCTGCTTTTTCAAGATTTTCATAGTCATTACGATACTCATCAATTGGAGGAAGACCTTCAGATTCTGGTGTATCCTTCGCATTAATCCAAACAAGAACTGAAATTACCATTGCGATAATTGCAGGGAAAATAAACACGCCGCCTTGCCAATGGTTTTCACCAAAAATACCTACACCAATTCCGACAAGTGGTGGCACAAGCATTCCACCAACGTTATGTGAAATATTCCAAAGACCTGTTTTCGTACCACGTTCTTTCTTTGAGAACCATTTCGTCATAACAATACTACAAGGTGGTGCTCCCATACCTTGTACAATACCGTTAACAACAAGTAATGTAACAATCATCCCAAATGATGATGCAAAGCCAAAACAAATATTTACAAGCCCTGATAAGAATAAACCGACTGCGATAAAGCGCTGGGCAAAAGCTTTATCTGATAAATTCCCCATAAAGAACTTACTAAATCCATAAACAATTGCCATTACTGAACCTAGTAGACCAATTTCAGCTGTACTAAAACCATATTCTTGTACTAAGTACGTACTTGATAACGTAAAGTTACTACGAACTAAATAATAAGCAGCATATCCAACTGAAATCCCGATTAACACACGAATACGCAGTAATCGATATACACGGTCGATCATATCCGCTGGCAATCTTTCAATTGCAGGTGCTGGCTTGAGCCATTTAAACATATATTTTCGTCTCCTTTTCTCACTTCAGAGAGAGACGCTGTCTATTCCATATCTCGATTATTCCGCTATTTGATATATTTTGGTTCGTCCTTCTAACCGGCTGTCCTTCTATTTCTTTCTCATTCTTCGCAAACATCGTTGGTACGCCAAACGACACTTTTTCTAAAATGTGACCCGCTTCTTCTGATAAACAATAATCAATAAATAAATCCGCAATAATACCACTCGGTGCACGTTTTAGTTTAGAAATCGCATTAACGGATAACCCTGTTTGCTCAGGTTCGTTACTTAAAATAGGAAAGCCTTGTTTTTGAAGCATTCTCTGATCTCCCATAAAGTTGATGCCTATCATATATTCACCGCTCGCAACAAGTTCTGCTGGGATGTAACCATTTACTGTTACTTCTCCAACTTGTTCTGCCAGATTTTTCACATATTCCTTCGCTTCCTCTTCACCTAACGTATCAATAAGTGACTGGAAAAACGTATATGCTGTACCTGAAACATTTGGATCGGGCATGACAATCTTTCCTTTATATACTGGATTCAATAAATCTTTCCATCTTAACGGATACGAGAGACCGAGCGGCGCTATTTCCTCGTTCCACCGCTCTTTATTAATCGCAATTGCCAGCTTCTCCACTTCATAACCGTACCAATAACCATCTTTATCTTTAACAGTTTTTGAAATACGATTTGCATGTTGGCTTATCACAGGAATAGAAAGATTTTTTTGCTTCATCATTTGATGCGCATCTACTGTACCGCCAATAATAATATCCGCCTTCGGATTTCCAGCTTCTTCTTCCACTCTACGAAGAAGTTCTTCTGTTGAAAGACGAATAAATTCATACGTACATCCGCGTGGCTTACAAAATGATGAAAGTAACGCTTCACCAACTTCCTCACGAGCCGCTACATACGCAACAATATGACGATCATCCAAAATAGGGAGACCATTTTTACTATATTTAATAGAGGTTGTATCTCGAGAGCAACTAGACATCGCTCCTCCAATTACTAGCAAAAAGAAGAAAAAGGCTATCTTTCTCATGACGCATTCTCCTTTACGAATAACTCTGCTAGAGAGCCTTTCATATACATGACATTCCCGTTATTATCACCGAGATATTGCACAACAAAGTACGATGGATACACAGAAATCGTAAGAATATCTTCACGATCATTCTTTACACGCTTACCTGTTTTATAAGCTGTAATATAAGCAATCGGTTCATTCTGCGATTGTAATAACTTCTGAATTTCTCCGTAATCTGTAATTTGCTTTGCGTACCGAATAGAATCAAGTATGTGCGTAAGATTGATAGTACGTACCACATCGCCTTGACGTACTACGATATCCTTTGCCGAAGCAAAGAAATCACTAATACGCTCTGGCGTGTAATACAGGCTTAATAAATACGTTTGAAGTGCTGAAATCATCGGATCCATGCCATTCTTTCCGTATACATTTTCCCCATACTGGAACAAGTCACCTACTGCAAAAGTACGCTTATGTCCATTCAAGTACGTTACTTCTCCAGTAAATACTTGTTCTTGGCTCTTAACGTCCTCAGGTTCTATTCGAATTCGGTCAAAGAATGAAACAATCGTATGCAAACGAACTTCATCCGTTACAACAATTTCTCCCCACTTTTCATGTCTTACTTTCACTTCAATTGGAAGAGATTCATTCACCCTTTGTAAAACGGCTTGTTTATCATTTACAATGTTGATTCGATTATAGATTTGCTTCTCCATAACATAAAACAAAACAAGAGAAACAATCATACAAATGACAAACATAAGAATTTGAAATGATAGCCTTTTCATTTCTGCCTACCTCCAAGATAAAAAAACGTTGTTTCGAAAATACCGCATAATTGTTTCATAAATGTATCATTTAACCGCTTTCAAGTTTTTTATGTCTTCCATCCTTCTCGGAAGCAAAAATGTAATGAATATTGTAGTACCTATTTCTTCACTACTCTCAATCCGCATGCTTCCGCCCTGCTTATTCATAATCTCCTGACAAATATACAAACCATAACCATTCCCGTAACTAGAAGGAAGTGCCTTTCCTTTCGAAGACTCATTCCACTCTGCAAGCACCACTTCGTCTATACCGATCCCATCATCATGAACAAAAACCTTTGCCTCATGCTCATTTACAATTACATTCATACGAATGTGCGAAGCATCACTATACTTAATTGCATTATCAAGCACATTTAAGAAAATTTGCTTCGTCTTATCAAAATCCGCAACAACATGTACATCCGTTAACTCATTTATCACTTCAATTTCAAATTGATTTAGACGAGGTTTCACAATTGAAACAGCTTCTTCTGCCAATTCCTTTATGTTCACAACTGTAGGTGACACTTCAAACGTACTCTTCCCATATTTCGAAGACTTAAGCAGTTCCTCTACAAGTGATAATAAACGCTCACTTTCCACAGCCACATAACGAAGACTTTCCTGTACATCTTCTTTCGACTGTAACTTTGGAATTAAATCAACATAACCGATAATTGCCGTTAGCGGTGTTTTTAATTCATGCGTAATGCGGTCTAGGAAATCTTTCTGCTTCTCTTTCTCCTCCTGCAATTGCTTAATATGCAGCTCAATTCCATCGGCCATCGCATTAAAAGATGCTGAAAGCTGAGCAATTTCCACGTACTCATTTAACTCAATCTTACTCTTATAATCACCATTCGCGAGCCGCTGTGCCATTTGTCTCAACTGATCAATTGGTTTATGAAGAGACTTCGCCAAACGAATCGCAAAGAAAATACCGGTAGCTACTAAACAAAGAGATGTCATTAAGAACGTCCAGCTCACATTTGTTAAAACTTCCTTCTCGCCCGTTAACTCATTTATAAAACGAATACTTCCAATGACATCGTTTCCATAATAAACCGGGCTTGAAAACAAAAGAATGGGAGCGGGATCCGCCTCCTCAAAAACATAAGACTTCTTTCCCTTCAAAGAACTCTCAATGTCGATGTTACGGTGAAGCAATGCCCCTTTTTGTGTATCTGCAACAACATCGCCATTCTTCCCGATCATCTGCACACGGACATCCATACGCTTCGCTAAATAGGACGCAATTAAAAGTGAATTAGGACCAAGCGTATCCACTTCTGCTTCCTTCTCTAAATAATTCATCGTATAAATTTGTGCTTCTACACTTAACTTTTCTAAAGAATCTGCTGCGTTATGATACATATTCTTTTCTAACGTAATATAAACAACTGCATATAAAAGAACAAAAATCGGAATTAACAGCCCAACTATTCCAAACACCATATTTCGCTTTAAAGACATACCATCACCACTTAACAATCCAGTTTATAGCCAACGCCATAAATTGTCTTAATATATTCTCCGCTCGTCCCGAGCTTCTTGCGAAGTCTCTGCACCATAATATCAACTGCTCTCGTATTTCCGATATACTCAAACCCCCATACTTTCTCAAGCAACTCATCCCTCATAAACACACGCTGCGGATTTGAAACAAACAACTGACATAAATTAAACTCTCGGTACGTTAACTGAATCTCTTGTCCACTCACATGTACCTTTCTTTCCTTAGGACAAATCACTATCTCTCCAGCCTCAATTACTTCATGACTTACAGCGGCCTCCGTCTTCTTTACACGCCGCGCCATATTCTTAATCCGAAGAATAAGCTCCGCATAATTAAACGGCTTCGTCACATAATCATCAGCACCAAGCTGCAAGCCAAGCAACTTATCATTCATCTGACTCTTTGCTGTTAACATAAGCACCGGAATATCCCTATCCCTCTCACGGAACAAACGAAGCAACTCATACCCATCCGTATCCGGAAGCATAACATCCAAAATCAATACATCCGGCCCTTCATTCCATCGCTCTAAAGCTTCTCTCCCATCAGCCGCTGCCAATACTTCATAACCTTCCATCTCCAACTGCATCCGAATCAAATTACGAATACTCGATTCATCATCAACCACAAGTATTTTCATCATTCTCCTCCTTCCATCATGTATTATAGTACAGTTTAGTATAGCAAAAATCTTATAAAAAAAGAGAGGGTATTGTCGAACATATTTTGTCGACGATACCCTCTCCCCTTTTATTATTTAGCTACAAAATAATCCGTTACATATTGTGCCCAAACTTCATGACCTTTAGCAGTTGGGAAACCAAACTCTTCTTTTAAGTATGGTAGGATAGCCTTTGTCGATGCATCCGGCCATGCTCCCCAATGATCAATGTATGTATAATTATTTTGCGTCGCAAATTGTTTTAATGCTTCAATCGCTTTCGGATAATTTTTCGCACCATACACTGGATTTGATGGCTGAATCATAATCGTAGCGCCCTTTGCACTAGTAGAAAGTGCTTGAACAAACTTCTGTGTACTCGCAACAGAATTCCCATTACCAGTTTTACCGTTATCAGTAATAAATGGTGGCTCAAATAAAATCACATCTGGATTCTCTTTCGCAATCTCTTTATCACGCTTATTCGCGATTAACTCTTCTGTACTTTCACCCTTATATTCCTTTACAGTCACATTCCATAAACCTTTACCATAAGCAGTTTCTAAATTAGTCGTTAACTTAGCTGCCCAAGCACCTTTTTCAGATGAAGAAGCTTCATCACCAACAATAACAAGATTTACTGCCTTTTTATCCTCAGCAGCTTTCTTTAACTTCTCTTTCACTGCATCTGGCAAGTTCTTCGCGTATGCTTCATTAAAAGATGACTTCGCATCTTGTTTTTTCTCTTCCTTTTTCTCTTCCTTTTTCTCTTCTTTCTTTGCTCCGCTATCTTTCACTTCAGCCTTTGTTTTCGTTACTTCACTCGTCTGTCCCGTTGCATTTGCAACTTTCTTATTCCAGTACAATTTACCGCTCACAATCGAAGCAACAAACAATACAAAAATAACAAGGACAAGTACCGCTTTCTTATTCATCGATTCACCTCATCTATTAATCTCACAATATATAATACTAATATAAATTCACGCAAAAATAAACCCAACTCCTTCCAAAGGAGTTGGGTTATTACATACTACTTAGTCACTTCAAGATGCGCTCTTAATTTATTCGTTAAATCTTGTTTTGCAGCATCCGGAACATAGTAGTACCAAATACCATCAGCAGCTTTGTGGCCGTCACCTGGGATTTGAATATCTTCACTATTCTGCAGACAATCTTTATAATTCTTTTGCATATCAAACATTTGATCTTGCGTTAAGTTTGTCTTCACATTCTTTTGAATTGCTGTAAGTACATCTCCATAGCTTGATAAAGAAGAGAAGCTTGCACCTTTCTTAATAACAGCTTGCATCACTTGACGTTGACGCATTTGACGACCGAAGTCGCCTCGTGGGTCCTCTTTGCGCATGCGTGTATATGCTAGAGCTTGGTCACCCGTTAAGTGAATATTCCCTTTCTGGAAGTGTTTCCCTTCCAGGGAGAATTCTAAATCATTATTAACATCGACCCCGCCTACTGCATCTACAATATCTTTAAATCCTTCCATGTTTACTTCAATATAGTAATTGATTGGAACATTTAAGAATTTTTCTACTGTCGCTACAGACATGTCTACGCCACCAAATGCATACGCATGATTAATTTTATCACTTTTACCTTTTCCAACAATTTCTGTATATGTATCACGAGGAATACTTACTGTTTTCATTGAATTGTTTTTAGGGTTTAATGTAATGACCATTAAAGAATCTGAACGTCCTTTATCTCCACCACGCTCATCTGCACCTAATAGTAAAATTGAAACAGGTTCAGATTTATTGATTTTTTCTTCTTGTTTATTACCTTGATCACGTTTTAATGGTTTATGAACTTCATCTAATGTTTTTGAAACAGAAGAATATATATTATAAGCGTAAGCTCCTCCACCTATAATTAATACTCCTATGATTCCTAATATCCAAAATAAGATTTTCTTTTTCATGCTTTTAACCTTCTTTCTTCAGGTACCGCTATCAAATTATTATGACTACAAAATATAAAATACATTATACATCTAATTCAATTTTTAAGCCAAACTATATTGATAACTCAATGAAAGTTTTAGCACCTATAACCTATTCTCTAGTTACTAACTTTCTGATATCCAGTCTTATTTTCAGACTGCCATCTCCAAGAATCTGCACACATTTCTTCTAATCCGCGTTTTGCCTCCCAGCCTAATTCACGCTTTGCTTTCGATGCATCAGCAAAACATACTGCCACATCACCTGGGCGACGCTCTGTAATTTTATAAGGAACTTTCTTGCCCGAAACTTTTTCAAATGCTTCAACCATCTCTAGTACACTATAGCCCATGCCTGTGCCCAGGTTATAAGCATCTACTCCTGTTGTACTCAGTACTTTCTCAAGCGCCTTTACGTGACCATTTGCTAAGTCCACAACATGGATGTAATCACGGACTCCTGTTCCATCTTTCGTTGGATAGTCATTTCCGAATACACTTAATTCTTTTAACTTACCTACTGCTACTTGCGTTACATATGGCATTAAGTTATTTGGGATTCCATTTGGATCTTCTCCGATACGCCCACTTTCGTGTGCACCAAATGGATTGAAATAGCGAAGTAATGCGATACTCCATTCTGCATCTGCAAATGCTACATCACGCATAATTTGCTCAATCATTAATTTCGTTTGACCATATGGATTTGTTGCACTTAATGGAAACTCCTCCGTAATCGGTGACGTTTCCGGGATACCATATACAGTTGCAGATGAACTAAAGATTATCTTCTTTACATTATGTTTCTGCATTACTTCACATAGCACTAACGTGCTTGTAATGTTGTTATGATAATATGTTAATGGAATCGCTACTGACTCCCCTACAGCTTTAAATCCTGCAAAGTGAATAACTGCTTCAATTGCATTTTCTTCAAAAATTGCGTCAAGCGCTTCGCGATTTAAAACATCTTCTTTATAAAACTTAAATTGTTTTCCTGTTATTTCTTTCACTCGATTTATAGATTCTACCGAGCTATTCGAAAGATTATCCACTACTATAATTTCGTAACCGCTATTTAGTAATTCTACACATGTATGACTACCAATATATCCTGCTCCACCTGTTACAAGTATTCTCATAATTAAACCTCCATTGCTATAATTTATTAAAAAAAGCAGAAATTATTTAATTTACAATCTCCTCTTTAAACTATTTTTTATGTAGACACAAAATAATTTGTTACATATTATGCCTAAATATCATATCTTTTCTCACTAGGGAAGCTAAATTCTTCTTTGATGGATGAATTATAATCGTATTACCTTCTGCATTCATAGAAAGTACTCGAACAAATTTCTAGGTATTAGCTACAGAATTATCATTTCCCTTATTATAGGTAATAAATAGTACCTATAATAAAATCAAATTAGATATTCAGGCATCTTTCTCAGAAAAAAAAACTTGATCACCAACAATAACAGGATTCATTACCTTTTTATCTTGTTTTTTTCTCTTTTTACTATCTTCTTTCCTCCACCATCTTCTGCTTCAATGCGTTGTCTTTTTTAATTCACTCATTTGTCCCGTTGCATTAGCGAGTTTCTTATCTCAATATAATTTATCGTTCACAATTGAAGTGACAAACAACATAAAAACAAATAAGGCAAGTACTACTTTCTTATTCATTAATTCGACTTATCTATTTATCTCACAATATAAGCCTACAAAAAAACAACTCCTTCCAAAGGAATTGTTTTTTTCACTTATTTAAGTCAAGATGTGTTCGTAATTTATTTGTTAAATTTTGTTTCGCTAAATCTGAAACATAATAGTAGATACTATCAGATGCTTTATGACCATCACCTGGGATTTGAATATCTTCACTTTTTTTCAAGCAATCTTTATGATTCTTTTGCATACTAAGTATTTTAATCTTGCATTAAGTTTATTTTCACATTTTGTTGAATTGCTATAAGCATCTCTACATAATGAGCTAACGAAGATAAGTTTGCATAACTTGACATTGACGCATTTGATGACCAAAGTCACCATGTGGCTCTTCTCTATGCATGCATAAGCTAAAGCTTAATCATCAGTTAAGTGAATATTCCTTTTTTAAAACACTTTTCTTCCAAGGAAAACTCTAAGACATTATTAATATCTACTACAGCTACAATATCTCTAAATCCCTCCATATTCACTTCGATACAATAATTGCTAGGGATATTTAAGAGTTTTTCTACAGTTGCTATCGACATATCTAGGCCACCAACAAATAAGGTAATACCAAGTATCCAAAACAAAACTTTTTTCTTATACCAGCTAGTGCAAAATTCAAAGAAAAAACAGTAATTACATTCTACATGAAACTGTATAAACAAAAGCATATGCATTTTTCTCTCCTATACCCCAAATCCCAAATAACACTGACGTATAGAGTATGAAGATTCCAAATTAAAATAGGGTTTTTATTGCATAGAAATAAAAACCCTATTTTACCAAACTAAACTAATATAGAAAAATTCCCTCGTACTTATTCAACTATCATTAACCGTTATACATATTCTAGATTTTAGGACATGATATATTTTAAATTATTAATCGTCTCTCTTCCAATGGAATCATAAATAACATTATCCTTTTTGATAATATCTAATTCATAACAATTCCTTCCATCTATAATTATTGGACTTTTCATTAAATCCCCATACTTAGATATTTCAAAATCTTTTATTTCTTCCCATTCAGTAAAAATAAAACATATATCTGCTCCTAATAATGCATCTTCAATAGTTGCACAATATGTTATTTCATTAGGGTACATTTCCTTAAACCTATCAAAGGCAACCGGATCCCAAACCCTCACATTCGCTCCAGCGTCTAACATAATAGGTATATTAACTAAAGATGGTGCCTCTCTTAAATCGTCTGTCCCTGGTTTAAAGGTTAAACCTAAAACAGCAATTGTTACATCGTTTAAACTTTGAAAGTATTTACGTGATTTTTTGATTAATTTTATTTTTTGATTCTCATTAACATCTATAGCTGCTTTAATCGTTTTTAATTCATAGTCATGGAAATTAGCTAACCAATGTAACGCTTTAGTATCTTTTGGGAAACAGGAACCACCATAACCTATACCTGAATTCAAAAATTTATTCCCTATTCTACTATCATATCCCATGCCTTTAGCTACATCATCAATATCAGCACCGACAATTTCACATAGGTTAGCAATTTCATTAATATATGAAATCTTAAGCGCAAGGAAATCATTAGATGCATACTTAATCATTTCTGCACTTCGTCTTCTCGTTACCAATATAGGTGCACCAAAATCTTTATATACTTCTTTTAAAATATCCGCTACACTTTCTTCTTCTGCCCCGATAATAATTCTTGAAGAATGTAATGTATCCCTAACTGCCGAACCTTGTGATAAAAACTCTGGATTTGATGCAACATGTATAACCACATCATTCATAAGATTATTTTTGATAATGTATTCTAACCGTTCATTAGTACCAATAGGAACTGTTGATTTCACCACTACAATACAATCTTTTTCAACACTTTCTGCAATTTGAACCGCTACCGAATAAAGATACTGTAAATCAGCTGAACCATCTGCTTTCTCAGGGGTCCCCACACCTATAAAAATAACATCAGCATCTTTATAAGCCTTTTTATAATTTGTAGTAAATTTAATTTTATCCATATTTTTAACCATTAACTCTTCAAGCCCTGGCTCATAAATTGGAGATTTTCCAGATTTTAAGAGTTGTATTTTGTCTTCATTCATATCTACACAAGAAACGAAATGTCCATGTTCTGCAAGACACACGCCAGTTACTAATCCAACATATCCAGTTCCAGCTACAGCTATTTTCATTATTATCTTCCTTATCTATCAATAATTTTTGCACTAATCTACTAAAATAGTAAAATTATCCTTAAAATTTCTTTTAAGATCCTAAAAAATAAGTTTTACTACTATATTTTAACTGCTTATAATTACTATAAATAGTATTAATTTAACATTAAATTAACACTATAGAGTATATTTTATCTATCGTAAAAATTCTTAATTATTTCTCCTCTTTTCGTTTTGGTATTACACCCTTTAACATCATTGCTTGACTCATTAAATATGTAGATTCTCTTGTTTTTGCAAAAAACAATGGGGCCACAATTGTAGTAATGATTTGGGCAATTAAAGTTGCTACAGCAGAACCTACTACACCAAAGTAATTTATAAAGATGTAATTAAGTACAAAATTCACAAACATACCTATTAAAAAATAATATTTTGTATACTTGTTAACTCCTTCACTTACTATCCAAATATTTCGAGCAGTTCCTAACAAAGAAAAAACACTCGCCCATATTAAAATCGCAAGTGGAATAGCTGCTTCAATATATTGTTGTCCGTATAATGTTTGTATTATCAAATTAGAGCATACTGTAATAAATAAAGATACTAGTAACCCTAACCAGAAAATAAATGCATACAATTGCTTTAATTTCTCTTGGTATTCTACTATAGATATTTGTTTCATTTTTAATATAATTGGTCTAGCAGAGTTAATCACAGCTAATGGAACAAAATACCACAAAGTCGCTATGTTTGATGCAACAGAATATATCCCAACACTTTCTTGTCCAATCAAATTTCCCAACATAATTCTATCCATCTGAGTAAAGAGAGTTACTAAAAGACCTGATAAAATAAAATGATAGCCATTCAAAAACAGCTCTTTTGAATAATATTTGGAAAAAGAGAAGTTAATGGGATTTTTTTTAAAATAGACTACTAATAAAATCACACCTAGAATCATAGCTTCAATTGAACTTGATAAGGCAAAAAGTTGTAATGAAGCATTTGAAATTAGTAAATACACTTTCCAAATGCTAACAATAAACCTCGTGACTGACTTTGCTATTACCACATACATGGACATTAATCTCGATTGAAACCAATAATCAATTGTATCAAGGGAATTAAATATTAAAGCTAATGATTGTAATGTTATAACAGCAATAACTAGTTTTTCATCATAATGAGTTATTGAAACTATCAAACAAATCACTAATATAGATATTATCGAGGTAACAAATCTAATTATTATAGCGGAAAAGAGAATTATATTATTTTTCCTTGGATAATCAACAAAATACTTAATGATTACATTTTCTAACCCTAAGCTACATATTACAGAAAAAAACGCGATAAATGAGGCGCCATAATTTAATATTCCATAATTTGAAGGCCCTAAATATCTAGCTGTCCAGATTCCTACAACTAAACCTAAAATTAATTGAAAAATTTTCTCTAATATTAACCAAATTGTATTACTGGTGAATTTATTAACTTTAAACTTTTTTACATTATTCATTTTAAGTAAGCCTTTTATTTTTATTATTTATAAATATTTTATAAATAGTTTTAAAGTTGTATTTTAATACTCCTTTTAAAGTATTAAAAGAATAACGTTTAAGGGTAATCATATTTTTTAATTCTTCCTTAGCCAAATCATTTAGTCCATTTAATAAATATAAAGTTAATAATTTTTTAGAGAATGCATATTCTACATTTAACATTTTATTTACATTGTTCAACTTATAGTAATATTTTCTACTAAATACCCGTGCATTACATTCTCCTTTAATATTATTTAAACCTATACCACTAATTTTCCCATCATTATATTCATAATATTTAACTAATGGTTGATCAACTCTAAAAACATTATATCCTGCAGCTAAAATTTTCAATAATAATATTGTATCTTGCTTAGAAGGTGTATTCTCAAAATACCCCACATCTTCTAATACGTGTTTCGGACAAAGCCATAATGAAGTTCCAGCGATACATCCCAACATGTTTTCATATAAGGGATTTCCTTGCAAATCATTATTGTAGTACTGTTTATGCGCACCTTTTGCATTTACTGCTTCACAATAACAATATATTAGTCCTACATTTTCATTTTTATGTCGATTATATAATTCAACTTGTTCTGAAATTTTGTTAGGTAATATCTCATCGTCATCATCTAAAAAAGAAATCAGAATTCCCGTTGCCTCCCTGATTCCCGTATTTCTAGCGCCTGCTCCACCCTTATTTTCTTCATGTTCTATATATCTAACCCCGTACTTTTCAATATATGGACTGACTAAAGATTTGGTCTTGGCTCTAAATTCCGAACCATCTCCATTATCATCCACAACTATTATTTCTATATTTTTATAATCTTGGTTAATACAACTCTCCACAGCTCTTACAATTTTATCCGCCCTTTTGTAAGTTGGAATTACTATACTTACCTTAGCATTATTCAATGCTTTCACCTCAATGTATTAGAATTTTATTATGTTATACTTAACTAATTTATTCTTTATAATTGGCTTTATATATATAATTAAACCTTTTGGGAGCGAAATAAATTTTAAGAAACCAAAATCACAATTTATATAGGCTGATATACTTTTTATTTCTAAACACCCTGCAATATAATATGAAACTGCTTTATATTTACTTTTTAAATCTCTTGCGTTTTCAATTCTTTGCTCTAAAAAATACATATATCCTTTAGGATTTTTCTTATGAATTGACTGTATATTTTTCGAATATCCGTCATCTAAATATTCACAGAAATACAAGACTTTATTTAATAATTTCATCTCATACTTCTGGCTTATCTGATCATAGACAACAGCTTCCGTAATAAATTTTTCTCCTTCAAAAACAGGAAACAAATGCTTTTTTAAAATATCTGTTTTAAATACCAACATTGCGTCACCTTTAAATTTATACTTCTCATAGAGATTAAAGATAGACGATCTTTCAATATTATTCGGCATCTCTGTACCTACTACTTCACTAAAGGTGTTTCCTTTTAAAGCAATTATACCAGCTAATTTTCTATCACTTTCAATCTTATCCCAAGTATCATAAATCAACTGTACTGCATTATCTGACAAGTAATCGTCTGAATCTACACAAACAAATATCTTTGTTGTACACATTAATACACCAGTATTATGTGCCACTTGTTTACCACTATTTTTTTGTTTAGAATAAATTATTTTGATTTTCTTTTCCTTAATAAAAGAATTAACTATTTGTTCAGTATTATCGATAGAACCATCATCTACAATAAGCCAAACAAAATTTTTATTAGATTGCCGACATAAACTCTCATAGCATCGCTGTATAAGATATCCTCTATTATATGTAGGTGTAAAAATTGTTAGGTTCTCCATCTTTCATCCCTTCTAAAGCCATATTCATGTAATATATAAAAAATCTCAATTAGACACCTTATTATTACTTAAGCTATCCTTCTTCCCTTTTATAACTGCCATAATACAAATCAAAAGCCAAAATACAGGATCATAAATAAAAGTTTTTGACACTAACAACTTAAATGAATTACTTAAAACAACTATAAATATTATTAATTGTTTTTTATTTTTTACAACCATAAAACAAGTAACTATTTCATATACTAAAAAGACAACTATTAAACCACCCAGAAGAATACCATAGGTTGAAAATATGTCTAAAAATATATTATGTGGGAAGACTCCATATGTCGATTGAAATTTACCTATTCCAATACCAAAGACATTCTCCTCTATCGTATGTATACCATATCCATAAATGAAATCACGATTATCAAAGACGCCTGAAATTTTATCTACTGATAAAACACTTTTTAAACTATTAATGAAATAACTATTTGCAGTAAAACTAATATTTTCAAGAATCTTTATTAATCCATTTAATAAACCAACAAAATTTAATGCTAAAACCGAAAGTATTATTAACATTGAAACCCTTTTTAACCAACTATTTGTCAATTGATAAAAACAGATTATTAGAAGAGCTGCTATTATAATAAAAGCTCCCTTAGGACCATTAATAAAAGCTATTCCTAGCAAGGGAATTAAACATATTAATTTAAAAAACTTTTTATTTATAATTGCGTCACCTAAAATAAAGCTTAAACCAAATACACAATAATATCCCCATGTCATGTAATCATGTATAATGCTGACTTTTCCCATAAATAATGCAGACATATATATCAACGTTATAGCATAGGAATGCCATAAAATATACTTATATAAGTATTCATGACTGATAGGGAACAAGAAGACAATTAATAATATCAATCCATATAAAACAAAGTGATTGAAATAATATGATAACATGGCATTATTATTCAAATAAAATGTAATAGTAAATGAAAGTATCATAAAATACATATAAAACACAAGTTTATAGTTTCTAAAAATCTTCAATTGAAATTTATTTATCATGAACAATAATGGAATGAACAAATACTCTATTGCCATGTTAAAAGAGATACCAAATAACCAATTCAAACCTATTTGATAAATATTTAAAAAGACAATCAATGATATTATGAAACTATTTATTTTTAAAACTGCAGTATTATCGACTCTTATAGACATATATTTCACCAAAGATTTTCCTTATTAATTATTTTTCTCTGATATTCTAATTACAAGTAATTCCTCTAAAAATAACAATTAACTTCTACTCTGCTTCTGCTAAAATATGCATTATTTTTTTATAAGAACTTTCTACTGATGTTTGATCTTTTTTTATACTATTGATCAACCTATTATTGTTACTATTAAATAAATTATGCATTATTTTGTTTGAAATCTCTTTTATATTATCGACATCATTAATCAAATCATTTGCTTCTAAACCATTAATAATCGCTTTTGCCCCAACATTCTGTGAAATGAGCAAATTACAACCGCCTATTAAGGCTTCCATTGTTGCAAGGCCAAATGTTTCAAATTCACTATTTTGAATATACAAATATGATTTTTTGTAATAAGATTCCATATCTTTTTTTGCTACCTTTTCAATATACTGCACAAAAGGATATGACTTAATTTTATTAGTATCTTTTCCAACAGCCCCTATAACTATTAGCTTTAAATTAGAATTCTTATGTGTATTCAAATAATCAATAGCTTCACAAACTACTTTAATTTTTTTTAAAGGGACACCTCCACCTACACATAATAATGTTTTAGGTTCCCTTTTTACATTCTCATAATCCGATGCTTCGATCATCCCCCAATCAATTCCATTATTTACAAAAGTTAATTTGTCAATCCACTGAGGATAACTAACCTTTATGGATTCCATAAAATTTTCTGATACACAAATAGTAATCGGTGCCACTTTTAATGTTTGTTTCTCCACATTAATCAATTTAGAGTTAGAATTTTGATTTATTTTACCTTCTAACAACGCGCTCCCATGCATTAAATATGCTGATTTTTTTCCCAGTAATTTTGCCATTTTGAATCCAATAATATTAATTTTTGACAAACCTGAAAAAAGGACTGCATCAGACTTCCTTATCTTTGAATACAATTCTATTATCCTTTTATACAATTTAGTTTCCATTGAATATAATGTATTATTAGGCATATATTTTTTTAACGCTTTGTTAACACTAGCTGGCCCATTGTCACTATCAAAATCACCTACAAAAAATAACTTCAATTTGCTTCACTCCAAATACTTGCTTAAATTATGTCGATTACTTCATAAAAATTATATATTATACTTAATAAAAATATATAATTTTTATACCCTTGCCTACCTAACATTATCTAGCATTCTTCTATCTATGGATACTGAGATAATTTTTATGACCTTTATACATACTGTTAATTGCCTTAATGAAATTTGTTTCATGTCGATATAACTTATACTTACGAATAGCAAACTGCCATATTAGAAAGTGATAAAATTTATTACTTAATGCAGTAAACATTGCTCCTTTATCCCAAAACAACTTATCATTAAAACCATTAAACCAAGTTGATTCATCACTATTATCAATAGATAATATAGATACAGGTTCAAAATGAATTTTCAACCCTTTTTTTAGACATTCAAAAAGAAAAATGTTCTCTTCTCCACACTGATAATAAGAAGAACCAGTTCCAAATAACTCATCAAAATAGATGTCATTCTCTATTATGGATTTTCTTCTAAAAGTAATTTGTACTGAAGATACTTTCATCACATCTATATATCCAAGGCTTTTCGCTTCTTTGTAAAATTTTTTCTTATGTCTTCCATCTGTATCGTAACAAAAAATTATTACATCTGCTTCTGCATTTTCTTCATATGCTGTTTTTATTTTATTTGTATAATCATCGTGATAAAATAAATCATCATCACAAATCACACAAATATCGCCACTTGAATTTTTAATTGCCATATTTCTGCTTTTACTCAATCCTTTATCATGCACATTAATAAATTTAAGTTTTTCCTCATCCAAATTCCGTGGAATTTGGATGTTATTATCTGTCAACTGATTTATAATCACTGCTCTATCTTTTATATTCATACGATGAATCAAATTATAATTTGTTTGATTCATCGTGGATACTAACATTTCTATATTCATAATTACTCCTTTTTTATTAGGTACCATTCCAATTTTACATATTAAACTCTTAATAATTTATCCCTAACATAATTGTTAAAAAGTACATACCAAATAAGCAGTACATACTACCATAAACATTGATATATTTTTTCTTTTATATCCCTAATGGATATGCTTTTCTCCAATAAGGTTTTGATTTTACATTTATTTCCTCAAATATTTTAGTGATGTATTACAAATATACATCACTAAACATTGCATTGATTTTAAAAAACTAAGTTTTTGATTTTTCCTATATATATTCCAAGTCCATATAATGGTTTTGAATTTATTTGAACTTAGCGAATTATTTGATTTTCTATATGAAGCTAAATTTTCATTTACTCCATAAGCTATAACTCCACTTTTCATGATACTCAACCACGTTGCATAGTCCTCATGTCTTAAATCTGGCATTTCGATATCTCCAACCTGTTCTTTATCAATCATAACTGTCAAACACCCTATTGGGTTACCACCTCTTAATAACCTATGATAGTCAACAACACTAGGCGCCTCGATTATTTTATTAAACGTTGTCCCATCTTCATTCATCCATTCATAACTTGAAAAGGAGAAAACATAATTGTTTTTCTGCATAAAACTTAACTGAATTGATAATTTATTAGGATGCCACAAATCGTCACTATCTAAAAAAGCAATATATTTCCCATTAGCGGCCTTTATGGCTGTATTTCTAGCAAAAGTAACTCCCCTATTTTCATCTAGAGCTATTAGCCTAATCCTTTTCTCGGACTCCATATATTGTTCAATAATTAATCGACTGCTATCTTTGGAGCAATCATCAACAATTATTAATTCCCAATTAGAATAATTCTGATTTATCACAGATTCAATGGTATTTCTCAAATACTTTTCAGCATTATAGACTGGAGTAATAATTGAAACCAATTCTCTCATATACATTACACCTCTAAAATATATCTTTTTTAACTATTAACATTCTAATATAAAATGTTATTTAACTTTTTAGTTTTTCTATAAGGTACCCTCTACTCTTCTTACCTAGCGCCCTCTCCAGTAAAAATAACCTTAATAGTTTTAAATATTATTTTTACGTCCATAAACAGGCTTAAATTTTTTATGTAGTAAATATCAAACTCTAATTTTTCCTTTGGTGAAATATCATATCCACCATTTACTTGTGCCCACCCAGTAATCCCTGGTTTTACAACTATACGATTTTTAAATCCAGGGATTTCTTTATTAAATTGTTCAGTAAATATTGGTCTTTCTGGACGAGGTCCTACCAAACTCATATCACCTTTTAGCATATTAATTAGTTGCGGTATCTCATCAATTCTAGTTCTTCTAATAAAAGCACCTATCTTTGTAACACGAGCATCATTTTTCTTCGCCCATTGTGCTCCATTTTTCTCAGCATCAATATACATTGACCTTAATTTTATTATATTAAACACTCTTCCGTTTAATCCCACACGCTCTTGAAGAAAAAAAGCCGGGCCATTTGACTCAAGTTTTATAGCTAAAACAAAAAGTAACAATATCGGCGAAAGAATTACAAGACCCAGTAATGCCATAAGAAAATCAGCCGTATTTTTTAAAGTAAAATAAATGTAATGATTAGGAAGGTTAATATTAGTTTCAATTGTTTCATCTAGGGGATATTTTTTCATTTCTCTCATAGCCATATAATGCTGCACCTCTTATTCTATCTAAAATTATCCAATCTGTTTTGAAATAAATTGCTAATATACTCTATAAGTTCTTCTCTTAATTGAGCATTCTGCAACCCAAACTCTAGGTTTGTAGTAATAAAACCCAACTTCTCCCCAACATCATAACGTATTCCTTCAAAGTCATACGCGAATACTCGTTGAATCTCATTTAATTGTTGAATTGTATCCGTTAATTGAATCTCTCCACCGGCACCTGTTTGCTGGTTCTCAAGAAATGTAAAAATCTCCGGTGTTAATATGTAACGACCCATAATTGCTAAATTTGATGGTGCTGTTCCTTGAGCTGGTTTCTCTACAAATTGACGCACTTGATAACGACGGTCATTTTGTTCGATTGGATCAATGATACCGTAACGATGTGTCTCATTTTCTGGTACTGTTTTTACACCAATAACAGATGATTGTGTGTCCTCGTATTGGTCCATTAATTGACGTAAACATGGTGTTTCGCCTTGGACAATATCATCACCAAGTAACACGGCAAATGGCTCATTTCCAATAAATTTACGCGCGCACCATACTGCATGCCCTAAACCTTTTGGTTCCTTTTGTCTTATGTAATGAATATTAATTTTTGAAGATGCTTGTACTTTTTCAAGCATTTCATACTTCCCTTTTTCTAAAAGGTTTTGTTCTAGTTCAAAAGAATGATCGAAATGATCTTCAATGGCACGTTTTCCTTTTCCAGTCACAATAATGATATCTTCAATACCTGATTCTATCGCTTCTTCTACTATGTATTGAATTGTCGGTTTATCGACGATAGGTAACATTTCTTTCGGCATTGCTTTCGTCACTGGTAAAAATCTTGTCCCAAGACCAGCAGCTGGGATAATCGCTTTTCTTACTTTTTTCAATTATAGGCCCCCTATAAATCTATTTATTCACATGTAGCAATAACAAAAACCCTACCTATAGAGTCATACTTATAACTCCATAGGTAGAGTTTCTATTAGAAATAAATTATGGGCATCCAACCCATCCTCACGCCATACTCCCGACGACAAGCGTCTAAGGTAGGTTCGAAAATAAATTTTCTACCCACAGCACGACCGAGTGCCTCCATTGATAACGGTTAGGAGACATCACCAGTTCCTTATTTAAAAAATACCGAACAATCTTTTACGACGGATTTGTTCTGGATCTTCTTTGTAAATTGCCTTCCCGCTAATTAATAAATACGGATTTTCTTTCAAATCGCTCATAACATTCATCCCGAATTCTTTCTCAATTAATTCATAGCTTTCCGCTAAATGAAATCCTCTTGAAGTTGTGTTATGTGCATCTGAAGCGACCATATGTGTTAAATTATGTTCTACAAGTTGAAGTGAAAACTTTTTAATTTTTTTACCAAATTTCCCTAATAAACTACCCGCCGTTACTTGCGTTAATGCCCCTTTATTTACAAGGTTATATAACTTATCTGGCCGCTCGATTAACTCGGCATTACGTTCTGGATGAACAATAATTGGAATCATTCCCTTTACACGTAATTCGTATAATAATTGTTCAGCATAACGAGGTACGTGATTCGATGGAAATTCAATGAATATATATTTATTTGTTTCATTTAAAGTAACGATTTTACCAGCTTCATAGTCTTCTAATAAATCACCATATAACCTGACCTCTTGCCCCGGTAAAATAGTAAGTGGAATATTATATTGTTGTAGTTCATCATTTAGTTGTTTTACGTGATGAATAATTGAGGTACGTTCATTTACATATTTGCCATTTTGATGATGTGGTGTAGCAACAATGGTATGTATTCCTTCTGCTACGGCTTGTTGCGCCATTGCTAAACTATCTGTTACTGTCTGTGCACCGTCATCGATGCCATGTAAAATGTGACAATGTAAATCAATCATTTATTTTATCCTCCCTCTCTCATATAAAAATCTTTTTTCCCTTGAATATGAGAAATCTCATATTCAAGGGAAAAAAGGAGATATGTTTCAACCATATCTCACTCTTTTAATTAGTTTGCACCGTAGTAATAATATAAGCCTTCTTCACGTTCACGATCGTTCAGAACAACACCTAACAATTTACCTTTAGCCGATTCTAACAATCCTTTTGCTTTTACTGCTGTTTCTTTCTCTGTTGATTCACTACGAACAACAAGAATAGAAGCATCACATACATTTGCCATAATTTGCGCATCAGTTACAGCTAAAATTGGTGGCATATCAAAAATAACTAGATCGTACATACTGTATGCTTGTCCAAGAAGTTCTTTCATTGACTTTGAACCTAATAATTCTGCTGGATTTGGTGGGATTGGACCACAGGCTAAAAAGTGTAGATTATCTACTAATGTTGTTTGCACACATTTCTCTAAACGTTCACTATGTGTTAATACGTTCGTTAGTCCAAAAATATTATCTACTTGGAACATTTGATGCATTGCCGGTTTACGCATATCCGCATCAATTAATAATACTTTTTTCCCTTGTTGAGCAAACACAACTGCCATATTTGCTGTCGTTGTCGTTTTCCCTTCACTTGGGTTCGCAGATGTTACCATTAGTGAATGTAAATTCGTATCAACAGCTGCAAATTCAATATTGGTTCGAATATTACGATATTGCTCTGAAATTGGTGATTTCGGTTGTTGATGAGCAATTAATTGACGACGCTGACGATGATTCTGTTTCTTTTTAAATAAATTAAGAGCCAATTGTTTGTCCCCTCACTTTTCTTGATGATGGAGCGTGCGATTTCACGTTCATTGTTTCTTCATCCATACGAGCAACGATACCTAACACTGGTAATCCAAGTAAGTTCTCAACATCTTCTTCTTTTTTCACTGTGTTATCTAAGTATTCTAGTAAGAATGCAAGACCAATTGAAACCATTAAACCAATAACGAAAGCGATTGCTACATTTAGCATTGGACGTGGTTTAATTGGAGATAGATTTTCTGCAACTTCTGCTTTTGATAACACTGTTACGTTATCAACACTCATAATTTTAGCAACTTCACCTTTAAACACTTCTGCAGTTGTATTAGCAATATCACGAGCTAGTTTTGGGTCTTTATCTTGCGCAGTTACCGCCACTACTTGTGAGTCTTTCTCATTAGCTACTTCAATTTTATTGTTTAGCTCTTGTACTGTTATATTTAAACCTAGCTTTTCTTTCACTTGATCCAAAATAACAGGGCTTTTAATGATAACCTTGTATGTATTTGTTAATTGAATATTTGTTTGTACCTCATTGTATTGAATAGCTGCCCCTTCTTGCTTCTTCTGGTTAACAAGAATCTGCGTCGAAGATTGATAGATTGGTGTCATAAAGAAGAAGCTAATGATAGCACTTACTATAGCTGCACCAAATGCGATTACGAGGATCATTGCTAAACGTTTTTTTAAGATATGAAATAACTCTTTTAAACTAATTGTTTCTTCCATAAGTTCCTCCAACTTTCTAAAATTTACACATAGGAAAAATTATAACATATAAATCTTACATTTTTTATTTTTAATAATTCAGTTCTATATTTGTTCACAAGAAACAAGTTTAATCTTACAAAATAATCTTAAATATGACAACACATTCCAATGATTTTCCAAATTATTTATCATATCATGTTTTTTATGCTATGTAACTTGAGAAATAAATTTCAAAATGAGAAAAAAAGCCAACAAGTATTTCTGAAGTGCACCCCAATTGTTAGACACAGCCTAACAATTGGAGGTGCATTTTTTATGGCTAAATTTTCTTCAAAAGAAAAAATCCAAGCGGTGAAACGATATTTAGATGGTACAGAAAGTGGAAAAACAATTGCTAAATCTATAGGAGTTAACCCTAGCGTACTTCGTGAGTGGATTAGACGATATGAGTCTTCAGGTGAAAAGGCCTTTGAAAAGTGCTATACATTCTACCCAGCCCAGTATAAACTAGATGTACTTTATTATATGAATGAACACGGGACATCTATCAGAGAAACAGCGGCACTTTTCAATATACCGTCTTATGAAACACTTCGGAAATGGAAAATAGCTTATGAAACAGGAGGATTGGATGCCCTACAATCAAAGAAAAAGGGGCGTCCAACCATGAAAGATAAAAAAATAAAACCAGTAGATGAAGGATCAATCGAAGCCTTACAAGCGGAAAATGAGCGTTTACGTATGGAAAATGCATATTTAAAAAAGTTGAATGCCTTAGTTCAAAACAAAGAAAAATCACCAAACAAGACAAAGCGCAAGTAATCTACGAGTTAAGGCATGAATTTCCTATCAAGGAGTTACTTCAACTCGCAAACATTCCACGTAGTACGTACTATTACTGGATGAAACGTTTTAATCGTCCTGATCCAAATGCGGAGGTAAAAGAACGGATTCAAGCTATTTATAATGAACACGATGGGTGTTATGGTTATCGTCGTATTCGTGATGAACTTATGAATCGTGGACACAAAGTAAATCATAAAAAAGTGTATCGCCTTATGAAAGAATTAGGGTTAAAATGTCTGGTTCGTATGAAAAAATATCGCTCTTACAAAGGGACAGTTGGGAAAATTGCGCCAAATATTTTAAATCGCAACTTCCAAGCTGAAAAACCAAATGAAAAGTGGGTTACAGATATTACGGAGTTTAAGTTATTTGGGGAGAAGTTATACCTATCACCAATGTTGGATTTATTTAATGGTGAAATTATCACGTATACAATTGGTTCAAGACCGACCTATTCCCTTGTTTCAACGATGTTGGAACAAGCTCTTTATTGTGTAACCGATCCGGATAAACTCCTCATTCACTCTGATCAAGGTTGGCACTATCAAATGAAACAATACCGTCATTCTCTTAAGAATTGTGGCATAACTCAAAGTATGTCTCGCAAAGGAAACTGTTATGACAATGCCGTTATTGAAAATTTCTTCGGTATCATGAAATCGGAATTTCTGTATCGAAAAGAATTTGAAAGTATAACACATTTCAAACAAGAATTAGCAAAGTATATAGAATACTATAATCATAAAAGAATTAAGGCAAAATTAAAGGGTATGAGCCCAGTACAATACCGGGCTCATACCCTAGAGGCTGCCTAATGAAACGACCTGTCTAACTTTCGGGGGTCACTTCATTCTTATTGGCTTTTTTTATTTCAGTAATAACCATACTGTTCTTTTTCTTCTCTTTTATCGTTCAAAACAACACCTAGTAGTTTTCCTGATGCTTTATCTAATATTTGTTTCGCTTTTACGATTTTATCTTTTTCCGTCTTTTCACTGCGTACAACGAGTACGATTCCATCACATTTATTAGCAAGTATTTGTGCATCTGTAACCGCAAGGACAGGTGGTGTGTCGATTAATATAATATCAAACATGTTATACGCTTCTAGCAACGCCTCGTCCATTGCCCGACTCCCTAATAGTTCTGCTGGGTTTGGCGGGATTGGACCTGCTGCCATTAAATATACGTTCTCTATATCTGTTTTTTGAATGCATTGCATAAGTTTTGCTTGTCCTGATAATAAGTTTGTTAACCCATTCGAACTATGAATGGCAAATAAGTTTTGTATCGTCGGCTTACGCAAGTCAGCTCCAATTAATAAAACTTTTTTTCCTTGTTGTCCGAAAACAACTGCTAAGTTTGCGATTGTTGTTGTTTTCCCATCACCTGGATCTGCTGAAGTAACAATGATAGAACGAACATGATTATCTACAGATGTAAACTCAATGTTTGTACGAATGTTACGGTATTGTTCTGTAATACGCGATTTAGGCTCTTTATGTGTAATTAATTGTCGTAATGGTTTTCTTTTCTTTCTCCCGAACATATTCATAATCTCCTTTTGTGAAATGCGACATTTCCCTTTTCTCTCTTTTATGCTCGATTTCATACGTTTAATTAATTTTCTTGCTGATTTCCCCACATTTCATCATAATCAATAACATTCTACTTTGTCTTATTTAAGTACCTTAACAATATGACAATGCCCTTATTTCTTTATTACCTTTATCACTTATCCTGTTTTCTAGATAAATAATAAAGTAAGTATATGGTAATTCCCATCTATTTACAAGTTATTTTCTGATTAGTTTGTAAATTATCGTTTCATCGTTATATAGCAGAAATTAAAAAATCTCCTTGTCTTTTCACAAGGAGATTTTTTTAATTTCTATTCTTTTTTATCACCAATCGCAAATGTAATTTCTGCCTCACATGCAACCTCACCATCCACTGTTGCGATTGCTTTTCCTTTTCCAATCGGGCCGCGTACGCGTGTCATTTCTACTTCTAGACGAAGCTGATCACCTGGGCGTACTTGTTTTTTGAAACGGCAATTGTCGATACCTGCAAAGAAAGCAAGTCTTCCGCGGTTTTCTTCTTTCTTTAATACTGCAACTGCTCCGACTTGTGCTAATGCTTCTACAATAAGTACACCAGGCATAACTGCATAGTCAGGGAAGTGTCCGTTAAAGAATTCTTCGTTTGCGGATACATTTTTAATCCCAACCGCTCTTTTTCCTTCATCTACTTCTAATATTTTATCAACAAGTAAAAATGGATAGCGGTGAGGAATGATTTCTTTAATTTGTTCTATATTTAGCATGTAACAATCGCCCCTTTTGTAATATTGGTCTTACCACTTGGACATATTGCTATTATCCCATTTTGTTTATTATTTGTCATTACAAAGTAACATTTTATATTTAGTACGCCTTCCTAAAAAAAATGCACACACTCTATTCCATTAAAATAGTTGCACATTTTTGCAACTGACACGGAGGTGGAAAAGAGTGTATGCCCAAATTAGGGAAAGGCAATATGTATTGAAACATTATTTGCCTTAATGTCGTATTCGACTCATTATATTATAAACGTTTTCAAATAAGGAAATATTAAATTTAACCATATATATGAATATTTTACCTGTTTCCTTCATATTTCTCTATTTTCCTTCCATTTTCGCAAAAAAACAAAATAAAAAAATATAAAAACGAAAAAAAGAACTAAGGCGTCAGCCTTAGTTCTTTCAAATTATCTCAAAGCACGCTTTGGTAATCTGTCGATATTCTCTAACATAATACCTGTACCAACCGCAACGCAGTGCATTGGGTTTTCAGCAATTAATACTGGTACTTTTAGTTCTTCTGCTAGAAGCATGTCGATACCGTGTAGTAAAGCTCCACCGCCTGTTAGAATAACACCGCGGTCGATGATATCTGCAGATAATTCTGGTGGTGTGCGCTCTAGTACACCTTTTGCAGCTTGTACAATAACAGCTGCATTTTCTTTTAATGCTTCTGTAATTTCTTCAGAGCATACTGTAATTGTACGTGGTAAGCCTGTTACCATGTCACGTCCACGAATTTCAAGTTCTTCGCTACGTGCACCTGGGAATACTGTACCAACTTTAATTTTAATATCTTCTGAAGTACGTTCTCCGATTAATAGCTTATACTTACGTTTAATATAGTTTAAGATCTCCATATCAAACTTATCGCCAGCCATTTTGATAGAGGAAGAGGTAACAATATCACCCATAGATAGTACAGCGATATCTGTTGTACCTCCACCAATATCAACAACCATGTTACCGCTTGGTTGGAAGATTTCCATACCAGCACCAACTGCGGCTACTTTTGGTTCTTCTTCTAAAAATACTGTTTTACCACCTGAACGTTCAGCAGCTTCACGAATTGCTTTTTGTTCTACTGATGTAATATTTGTTGGACAACAAATTAAAATACGAGGTTTTGAAAAGAAGCTCTTTACGTCCAATTTGTTAATGAAATACTTTAACATTGCTTCTGTAATTTCGAAATCTGCTATTACACCATCTTTAAGCGGACGAATTGCTACAATATTACCAGGCGTACGTCCCACCATACTTCTCGCTTCTTCACCGACTGCTAATACTTTACCACTATTACGATCAATTGCCACAACAGATGGCTCGTTTAATACAATACCCTTACCTTTAACATGAATTAATACATTAGCCGTACCTAGGTCAATTCCGATATCTCGCGCAAACATTCCCGTTTTTTCCTCCTCGATATTCAAAATCAGGTTACACCCGAATTCTTTTCACCTAATTTCTGATTTTATCATAAATTTAACAGAAACGTAATATTCGCAAAAAGAATTCTTCTGAAAAATATTACCGAATGTGAACGGAATGTTTGCTACTGTAACATTATTGACGTACAGGCTTCTCTACATCTTCTTTTCTATACTTTTGCTTTGTTGCTTCTCCACCTCTTAAATGACGAATAGACTTATGATAATCAAGAATTTCTTTTACTTCATTTGCGAGCTCTGGATTAATCTCTGGTAGACGTTCTGTTAAATCTTTATGGACTGTACTCTTTGATACCCCAAATTCCTTTGCAATGACACGCACTGTCTTTCTTGTCTCCACGATATACTTACCAATCTTGATAGTTCTCTCTTTGATGTAATCGTGCACACCACTCGCCTCCCTAATTTGGATGTGAGAAGGGTGAAATGAGCCTCGCTGCATACGACTAAGAAGTAAGTGTGAGTGCTGTTTGTAAGCGTTAAACATTCTTGGATTTATAATGAAATGATTCACGATTTCTCACCTCAAACACTCTCTTTGCTTTGGTTTATACCATTGTATTGCCCGCACTACTGATATATGCTACATGTTCACTATTTTTGCGGACTAAGTTAAGAAAAATTACGTTTTTTTGTGAGAAATACGTTAAAACTGACTATTATGGCCAAAAAAAAATGACACCTTGTATAAAAGGCGTCATTCTTCTCGTTCCAATTCTTCTTCTAACAACTGATGGTGGGGAACCTCTTTCTTACCGGCAATATAATAATATAAAGTGAATAAAACAAACAATAAAATAATAGCAGTCGACAGAACAAATAAAAATGACACAGTATCCCCTCCCTTTTGTAATATATATTCGAGAATCTCGTCATTTTTCCTTGTTTTTGCAACTTTTTTCTCGAAATTGATTATTTTTATATAGAAATAAAAAAATCAGCTCTCCTAGTGAGAACTGATTTTTTCACTTTCTTATTCTTGTGAAGAAGAATCGTTAGATGATTCTGTAGAACCATTTGTTGATTTTTCTTCTTTCTTCGGTTCTTCTTTTTTGTCACTAGTTGAACCGCTTGTTGATTTCTCTTCTTTTTGAGACTTGTCTTCTGTTTTATTTTCTGGTTTCGTGCTCGTTGACTTCTCTTCTTTTTGAGATTTGTCGTCAGCTTTTTTACCAGAAGCATTCGTAGCTTTTGCAGCACCTGCATCAGCTTTAATTTCTGTTACTGATTTATTTAAGTAACGTTCAGGATTCACAGCCACATTGTCTTTACGTACTTCAAAGTGAACGTGAGAGCCTGCCTCTTTATTCATTGCACTTAGACCGGATGTTCCTAATACTTCACCTTGTGCAACTCTTGCACCTTTTTCTACTTTCACACTGCCTAAGCTTTGATAAGATACCGCTACACCATTTCCACTATCAACTGTTACAACATAACCAAGAAGTGAATCTTTTTCAGCTTTCGTTACTGTACCACTTAAAGCAGCAGCAACATTGAATTCTTTTCCATTCTTCGCAGCAATGTCAATTCCTTTGTTTGGGGAATATGTGTTGTTATAAAAGACAAGTGCTTTTTCTTGTTCCGCCTCATTTGCTGCATCTTCATAGAATTTCTTCTGTACGACTACTTCCGCATTCGCGGCAGCTGGCATTTTCACTACTTCTGAAGATTTCGTTACTGGTACTGCTGGATCTTCCGATTGTGTATACGGTGTTGCTTGATCGTGGTTTGGAGTCTTCTTCGGATTAGCTCCTTGGAACCATAGCGCAACCATTAAGATTACCGCTGCACAAGCAATGTATAGTGCCGGAAACACCCATCTTTTTTGAAATAAATGTACTACCTTTTGCGACTTTTTATTATTTCTTCCTCGCATTCCATCATCACCTCAGCAATCATTTTGAACAATATTCACGTATCCTATACAACGCATAACTAATTACTTTTCGACAAAATCTGTAAAAATATGTATAAGAACTGTAAAATTTCCGAGGAAATGATAGAAAAAAGAAAAAACTGAGCACTTTTAGCTCAGTTTTTAGTCTAATTGTTTCTTTTTATATACGATTAAACATATAACGAGCGATATAATAAGCCAAACTGCAACATTTAATACATGCCCACTAATATTACTAAATCCCGCCCCACCTGCTAAGCTGTTAAGTGCTTTCACAATATGAGATGTTGGAAGATATCCAATCATCGTCTTAATTACTTTATTTTCAACCATTGGCTCAAACTGTACAGCCAAATACATCGTCATTAATATCGGCATTCCAATTATTGATGTTTGTGGTACAGAAGATGCAAGTAATCCGATCATTGTTCCAAGTACGATAAACAAAATAGTTCCGCATAAGAATATCAATCCTACCAATGGAAGATTAATATTTAACTGATCTAAAATGAATAAATTTGCAATACAAATGACCATCGTCAGACCCGATGTTAATAAACCCTTTCCAAGTAGAACTTCAACCGAAGATGCCGGTGATAGCATTAATACACGCAATGTATGTTTTTCTTTTTCTTCTGCAATTACCATAGATTGAACAAAGCCTGCGACAAATAGGAAGGCCGTTATAGTAGTAATGCCTAACATTTCCTTTCCCACTCCAAATCTGCTAAACAAAAATGAAAGTATAATTGGTAAAAATGCCATTAACAACACTTGTGAATTTGTCTTAAAATCTTGTACTTCTTTTTTAAAAATAGCTGATACACGTCTCATTGAAAATGTCATTATAATCCCCTCCCAGTAACTTCAATAAAGATATCGCCTAAAGTTGGTTCGTGTGAATGAATGGATAGTAATTCTCCCTTTTTCATCCATTCTGAAATACGTTTTGCGCCTAATTCATCTTTTTGCACTACTTCTTTTTGTTTATCTTTTAATACGACCTCTATTTGATCCTTAGCGTATTGTAAGCGTAGGTTCTCTGGCGTATCAAGCGCTACAATTTCTCCGCCACAAAGGAAGGCAATACGGTTACAAAGCGTTTCTGCTTCATCCATGTTGTGAGTCGTTAAGAAAATCGTCGTTCCTTCTTCATTTAAGTCTTTTAAGATTTTATGAATGTTTTGTACGTTTACTGGATCGAGTGCAGATGTTGGTTCGTCTAAGAAGAGAATATCTGGTTTATGAAGGATTGCTCTTGCTAGTGTGACGCGTTGCTTCATTCCCTTTGATAGTTTCTTTACTGGTGTTTTTTTATCATCTAATAAATTTACTTGTGCTAGTACTTCATCGATTCGTTCTTTTTTACAATCGTATAAGTCACAAAATAATAGTAAGTTATCATAAATGCTAAGTCTTTCATATAAGCCGCTGTTATCTGTTAAAATACCAATTCGTTTGTAATCGATGCTACTTGGGCCTGTAATATCTTTCCCTAATACTCTTACCGTTCCAACACTATGAAGCAATTGAGAAGTTAAAATCTTTACTGTTGTCGTCTTACCAGATCCACTCGGTCCAAGGAATCCGAAAATCTCTCCTTGCTTCACCTCAATATTTACATTTCCAAGTGCCGTTTTTCCGTCGAAACTTTTCATTACATCTTTCATTTCAATTGCCAATGTCATTTCTTCATCCCCTTTGTTTTTCTTCTTTATAGATGAAAGTCGCTTTAGCGCTTTTCGTTTATTTGTTTCGCTTGTCTTGACTCAATCATATGAAAAACAAAGGGATTACGCAGTAAAATACCGGTAAAAGGAGTATTTTTACCGGTGAATGAATCGCATGTTGAGCTTATTGGAGCACTTTTTATAGTCCAATCACACCTTTTAATTCATCCATGCGTCCTTTTGAAAGCGGAATTGAACTTTTTCTTTCGTCATCCAAAATTAAACTGAAACTGTTACGAGTCCATGTAATCACTTCTCGTACTCTTTGTAAATTTACAAGGTACGAGCGATGACATCTAAAGAAACCAAAACCTGTTAATCTCGCTTCTAGTTCACTTAATGTTAAGGCGCATACGAAATCGCCTTCACGAACGTGAATATGTGTTACTCCATTTTGCGTTTCAATGAAATGGATTTCCATCGGATCAAGTAAAATGATTTTATCGTTCACTTTCGCTGGTATTCTTTCTAACTTCATTTGCGGAATCATTTGAATGACTTTTTCTTCATCGACTTCTTCCACTTCCTCTTGCTCAATTTCTATCTTTTTCACACCATCGTTGTTTAATATGTATACATCCTCTGTTAACGAAAGGGCATCCGATAGAAATGATGACGTAATAAAGATTGCCTTTCCTTGCTCTTTCATTTTCATGATTGCTTTTCGAATAATAACCGTACTCTCTGTATCTACATTTTGCTCTGGCTCTTCCAAAATAACTAAATCCGGATTATGAATCATAATTCGTCCAATATGAAGACGACGCTTCTCTGAAAACGATAGTTTTTCTATTTTAACGTTTAGTTTATCTAGGAGACCAACAGACTTCACAACTTCTTCTATACTTATCTTTGATTCATAAAGCCCTATTAAAAACTTAAAGTATTCTTTCACCTTCAAACGATCATATGCCTCATCTTTCAAAAAACAAAAACCGATGCGGGAATAATTTTTCTTTCCAATTGCTTCTCCTTCAAACAATACATTGCCAGTCGACGCTTCTTCTTCACCAATAATGATGCGGTGTAACACTTTAGCTGTATGATTATTGCATTGCAAAACAATACATTGTCCTTTTTCAACCTTTAGCTCAATTTCTGGTAACTGGTTCGTCTTCCCTAACTGCTTTAACTCCAGTAGCGCCATTTCGTCTCCCCCAAATACTTTTTATCCTATTATATCAAACAATTAATGGAAAATTATTCTATTCCAAACAGAAGAAATAGGCGCCAGAGTTCTGACACCTATTTCTTCACCATCAATTTTCCTTCATAATCATTCATCGTCTTTATTTCAACGCCTTTATAGTAATGAGCGACGATATCTGTATATTTCTTTCCTTCCGCTGCCATGCCGTTCGCCCCGTATTGACTCATACCAACGCCGTGACCGAAGCCTTTCGTCGTAACGATGATTTTATCTCCTTGTTGTTTCCACTTGAAATCAGAAGAACGTAAATCTAACTTTTCACGAACTTCTTTTCCTGTTAATGTTTTTCCTTGAAAAGCTACATCCTTTACGCGCTTTCCTTCCGTAAGGTCTTTAATGTTTCCAACCTTCCCGTCTGCCAGCACTTTCACACCGAGACGTTTTTGAAAATCAGCTACTGTAAATGTTTGCTCGCTCGTAAACTTTGGAGAGGCTTGATCCCACGGACTATCTACACTTTTCAAGTACGGATAATCATTTCCCCAATAATCAGCCGCATTTTCTGTCCGGCCATTACTCGTTGAAAAAAAGGATGCTGAAATTGGTTTTCCATCATATGTTAAAACTTGTCCTGCTGTTTTCGAAACGGCTTCTTCGATTTTCTTTACATTATTTTCGTAGTTATTGCCCCATTGCTTCTTCAATTCATCTTTGCTTTTGTACACTTGATCTTTCACCGTATCTGTCACGTCCGCATTATTTTTCTTTCCTCCGCTTAGCATACGTTGTACTACAAATGTTCTCGCTGCTAATGCCTGTGCCTTTAGTGCCTCTATTTCAAAACTGGCATTCATCTCAGAAGCTACTACACCGGTCACATACTCCTCCATAGGCAATGATTCTACCTTCTTCTGTTTCTCACGATATACAGCAACTTGAACCGCTGTATCTACTTTTCCTGGAGCTGGTATACTTTCTATCGCTGGAGGAGTTTTAGAGGCCGTTTCTTCCCCTACTTTTGCTTTCGCAAATGGGATAACAAGGGCTGCAGGTACAATGATAACGAGCGCTATTAAGAGCGCTACTGTAATAAAAAGTGGCTTTGAAAATTTCATCCTATTTTCCCCCAATATAAAAGCTTTACTCCATTCATTCTTATGGAACAACTCTTTCTTTTAGAACATACTTAAGGAGGAAGAGCATAAAACGTAAATTTTCTAAATATTTTTACTGGTACGTGCATAAGTATAGAATTTATTGACTATAACAGTAATAACCCAAAAAAATAGCCCCTATGTCAAAAGACATAGAGACTATTTCAATTAAGCGTGAAGATCAGAAACTTCTTGTTCTTTCACTTCTTCTACTTTTTCGTTTACACGTTCAATAGTTGCACCTAATGCAGCTAATTTCTTATGGAAATCTACATAACCACGGTCAAGATGTTTTAACTCAGTTACACGAGTATAACCTTCTGATACTAAACCAGCTAAGATTAATGCAGCTGCAGCACGTAAATCAGTTGCGCCTACTTCAGCACCTTGTAAGCTGTTTGGACCGTTCATAATAACAGAACGACCTTCAATTTTAATATCAGCATTCATACGACGGAATTCTTCAACGTGCATAAAGCGGTTTTCGAATACCGTTTCTGTAATCATGCTTGTTCCATCAGCTTGTAGTAATAATGCCATCATTTGTGATTGCATGTCTGTTGGGAAACCTGGGTGAGGCATAGTTTTAATATCAACCGCTTTTAACTTATCTGGGCCGATAACACGTACACCTTCGTTTTCCTCAATAATTTTAACACCCATTTCTTCCATTTTCGCTGTAATTGAGCGTAAATGTTCAGGTACAGCATTTTCAATTAAGATGTCTCCACCAGTAATTGCTGCTGCAACCATGAATGTTCCCGCTTCAATACGGTCAGGAATAATAGAGTGGTTTGCACCATATAATTTATCAACGCCTTCGATACGAATCGTTCCAGTTCCAGCTCCGCGTACTTTCGCTCCCATTGCATTTAAGAAGTTAGCTAAGTCAACGATTTCTGGTTCTTTCGCTGCGTTTTCAAGAATTGTTGTCCCTTTTGCTAATGTAGCTGCAGACATAATGTTTTCTGTCGCGCCTACGCTTGGGAAGTCTAAGTAGATTTTAGCTCCTTTTAGTTCTCCCTCAACATATGCCTCAACAAAACCGTTACCAACCTGTACTTTTGCTCCCATTGCTTCGAAGCCTTTTAAATGTTGGTCAATTGGACGTGAACCGATTGCACATCCACCAGGAAGTGCAATACGAGCACGACCATTACGTGCTAATAATGGTCCCATTACTTGAACAGATGCACGCATTTTACGTACATATTCAAATGGTGCTTCAATGTTTAGTTCTTTAGAAGAATCGATTGTTACTTGATTATTTTCAAATACGACTTCAGCATTTAAATGACGTAATACCTCATTAATTGTGTATACATCAGACAAAACTGGTACTTCAGATAGTACATTCTTTCCATCACTCGCTAATAGGGCTGCAGCGATTATAGGTAATACAGCATTTTTTGCGCCCTCAACACGCACTGTGCCGTTTAACCGCTTTCCGCCACGGACGATGATCTTTTCCAAATTATTCCCCTCCGTGTCCTTTTTTCAGTATCTATTCACTCAATACTCAGAAGTTATGATCGGTGTGCCAACCACAATTGTATCTTTGTTGTCTGTAGAACGTATTGCTATTTGCACATTTATTTTCTCTCTATTTGTTGAAAGAGCGTCATCCCACTTTTTATTGTATGCGGAGACTGACACAAATGCTCTTTCTTCTACTTGTTCGATCGCTCTTGCTGAAAGATCTTTCAAAACCTGATTGGTTTTATTTTGCAAAACACCTTCAATCTTATCATTCAGTACACCTTGAACACAAGTGTAAATTATAGGTTTTTCACTAAAAATTTTATTCACTTTTTGAACATACTTCGGGTCCCATTTCGCCCCACTTACTTCAAAGATAATGAAAGTGTTTTCTTTAGTATTTTCTTTACTCCAAGTTACTACTACTCGTTCTTCATGAGAAGCAAACTTTTTATAGGATGTAGCTTTATATCCATCTGGAGATTGCTCTACTTCCCACTTTTGAATATTTGCCTTGTCCTTCACATCGTTTAACAACTTTTGAAACGTATGTATATTAGAAATTGTTTTTGTTTCTCTAGCTAACCATGACCATTTTTCTACTTTAGCATCATTTTTCTCTAAAGCCTTAATCATGCTCTCCATTTTCTGTTCATCGCTTATCGGTTTCATCTCTCTATATCCAACCAAAAATAAAACAACACTAAGTGCAACAATAAGAATGGCTTTAAGCTTCAATTTCATCCCCTCCTATCCCCATTGTTAACGGAGATTTGAGGTTCTATACACTTACTTTACTAAATACGTTAAACTCTTCGAATAGCCTAAATAATCAAGGAAAAAGTTACTTACAGATGTCCCAATTGCAATTGTAATTAAGATGAGTAATACTCGCGTCTGCAGCACTTTTCCGGACTTCATTAAACGCTCAATGTGAATGCCTTGCAAAGCCCACCACGTAATGGTAATAAACAATAAATGCGAAACAATGGCAATCAGTGCTTGTTGCCCTAAAAGTTGTGCCAAAAAATCGACCCCTTTTTACTCAGCTACTACTTATGAAAGAATATAAAAACGATACCATAATAAGTAGGAGCCACACTTTTTCAAATGCAAATAGACATCTTACATTTTACATCGTGATTTTCTTTCAAAAAACGTATATCTACATTACAAGTTAACACAAAATAAAAAGCGCAGAGTACTGACTCCACACCTTTTATTTTCACTATTGTACCACGTTCCCTAAGAAGAAGAAATCTTTCATTAATGGAAAATATTCATAAAAGAAATTGTACCCAATCATCGGCATAATCCCTAGTATTACAATCGAAATTGCACAAAGACTCATAACAACCTTTATATTTAACGGTAACCGTATCCTCTCTTCTGTCTCTCCGGTGCGGAAAAACATTTGTTGTAAAATACGGAAATAATATACGAATGAAACAACTGTCGTACCCATCATAATCGAAGCTAGTACGTAATGTGCTGGCTCTACATGAAGCGCGCCTAAAAAGATGTTAATCTTTCCAATGAAGCCAGCCGTCCCTGGTATCCCGGCCAGCGATAAAATAAAGATTGTCATCATGATCGCTGCAAATGGTGATTTCTTATATAATCCGGTGAAAATCGTTATGTTTTCCTTATCGTTTTGTAAGATTAAGCCGTGGATAATGGCAAACGCGCCTATATTCATAAGCATGTATGCCAGCGTATAAAACCACATGCTATCCAGCGTAAATGGTGATAATGCCACAAGTGGAACGAGCAAATACCCAGCATGCGCAATGCCTGAATAAGCAAATAAACGTTTTATGTTGTATTGTTTTAACGCGACTACATTCCCAACAATCATCGTAATACTTGCTAGCACCGCAATATATATACTCATATGCCCATATAAAGATTGCATATCTCCTTGTATTAATACACTTGCAAAAACCATAAGGAACAAACGAATAATGAGTAGGAACCCAGCAATTTTAGAAATCGTTCCAAGAAAAGCGGTAACAGGTGTAGTCGCTCCTTCATACACATCAGGTGCCCACATATGAAACGGCACTGTGGCAATTTTAAATGAGAGACCGACTAGCAATAAAAGAAATGCGAGAGCTAGCAATAACTGAATACCACTAGCGAGCTCCCCAGTGAGTACCTTTTGCATATCTACAATGTTAGTTGAACCTGTAATACCGTATAAATAACTCATTCCGAAGAGCGTGATCGCCGTTCCAATTCCTCCGCTAATGACGTATTTCATTGCCGCTTCATTTGATGCACGGCTCTTTTTTCGTATTCCGACTAAAATATAAGAAGAAAGTGAAAGTAACTCCAAACCAACGAAAAGGGTAATAAAATCAACACTAGAAGCCATGAACATCGCGCCAAGAAGTGCCATTAAAAATAAGTAATAATATTCACCCTTATCTTCAATTGGATTCTTCTTATCATCGCTCATTGCGGTGCATAAAATGAGGGCTGAGGCGCCTAATAACAACGTTTTAAACCCTTTTGAAAATCCATCTAACACAAACGATCCGTTTAAAATATCTCCAGCTGGTTCGCTATATAGCGTAATTAATGACACAAGTGCTAATACAATGGCAGCGATCGCACCAAGAGCTACATATCTATGGTTCAGCTTAAAAAACAAATCACATATGGAAAGAAGGATGGCGGCCCCAAGAATAATAAATTCTGGCACCATTAGATGCCACGATAAACTAAGTAACGTATTCATATCCATCCTACTTCACCCCCAATGTTTTCAATGTATTTTGAAGCGGATCCCCTAGTATCTCTGGCATAACTCCAATTGCAATAATACAAAAGATAAGTAGTAAAACAGGGACATACTCCCATCCGTGTATATCAGATTTTGCTTCCCACTCTTTCTTTCCAAATGTCACTTGAAGTGTCGCTCTTAATACGTATACAGCGGTTAAAATGATGCCAATCACACCGACTGCAGCAATGACGGGCTCTCCTTGAAATAAACCGAGAAAGGCAAGAAATTCACTAACAAACCCAGACATCCCTGGTAATCCAAGCGATGCCATTCCTCCTGCTAAAAAGAATCCGCTAAGTATCGGTACACTTTTCGCAAGTCCGCCTAGCACCGTAATATCCGAAGTTCCAAATCGTTGTTCTATAACACCTAGTAAGAAGAAGAGCAAGGCTGCAATTAAACCATGTGATACAACTTGGAATAGCGCTCCCTGTGTACCAGGTGCATTAAGTGACGCAAGTCCCATTAACACAATTCCCATATGCGAAATACTAGAGTAAGCGAGGACTTTCCTAAAGTCTGTTTGAATGAGCGCTAAAAAGGCACCGTATAATAAATTAATTACGCCTAATATCGCAATTAGCGTTGCAACATCGTGAAAATATTCCGGGAATAACCCTTTCCCGAAGCGAATAATACCGTACGCTCCAATCTTTAACAAAACACCCGCATGAAGCATAACTACAGCTGGATGCGCTTCTATGTGTACATTGACCATCCAGCGGTGCAACGGAAAAACAGGTAGTTTAATTGCAAAGGCAATCATTATGGCAATAAATACACCAAGCTGCAAGCTACTTGGGATGACGAGTTCTCCCCCTGCGCTTACGCTTCTTAATATCTCTTTCAGCTCCACAATATTTGTTGTACCTGTTTTCGCGAACAAAATTGAGAAAACAATGAGCAAAATAGCTGAACCAATACC
Source organism: Bacillus sp. FSL K6-1218 (assembly GCF_038006445.1). Lineage (NCBI taxonomy): Bacteria > Bacillati > Bacillota > Bacilli > Caryophanales > Bacillaceae > Bacillus > Bacillus sp. FSL K6-1218. Next base: position 5,292,201 of record NZ_JBBOVE010000001.1, read on the forward strand.
GTTATATATTAAATAACTATAAGCAGCCTTTTCACTCGACAATTTTCCCCACTTCCCAATTAATAAAAACATTGGTGGCAACGTAATTTCAAAGAAGATAAAAAACAACATTAAATTTTGAGCAGCAAAGACGCCGAGCATCCCTATTTCTAGCATGAGTAACAGCATATAAAATGCTTTTAAATTGCTTTTAATAGAAAAGGCTGCAATTGCTGCAAGCATCGCTAGAAGAGCCGTCAGTACCATCATGACAAGCGACAAACCATCAATACCGAGCTCGTAATAAATAGAAAACCACCTTTTATCCACCGCTGTAAAATCTCCGAACTTAATCCATTTCACCTTTTCATCAAATAGTGACAAGCTCTTTCCAGAAGCATATGTACAAGCGAGGACGATGGCGATTCCAAATGGAAGTGCCGTCCCAAATAAGCCAAGCGCCCGCACTGTACGCAATTCCTTTTTCGGTGTTAATACAAGCAATAAAATTCCTAAAAGCGGGGAAAAAATGAAGAACGTTAACAACAAATCATTCATCGTAAATCCCCTCCCGTATAGAGCAAAATAATGACGAGTACAGCGAGCGAAACCGCCGTTACAGTACCGTACACTTGTACATTCCCGTTTTGAAGTTTCGATCCAAGATTACTTGTGCCTTTAACTACACTTGCAATTAAAACTGCAATTCCTTCGACTACATACACTTCAAATAAGCGAAGCACATGAGCGATTCCTTTCGTAATAGGAATCACCGTCATGTTGTATAGTTCATCCACATAATATTTTTCTTTCAAAAGATTATAAAGCGATGTTTTCGTACCCCCAGCCCAATCTCTAGAAATTGATTTCTTGCCATATATGAAATATGCAAGAGCGATTCCCGCAAATGAAACGAGTGTCGCAACAATCATAATCCAAACTGGTCCATGCGCTTCTTCAACCTTAAACCCTACATCTTTCGTCAACCAATCTCCGAGAAACGTCCCAAACCATGGTGTATTTATATATCCTGCCACTACTGCGAGAACGCCGAGAACAATCATTGGATACGTCATAACGCGAGGCGATTCATGCACTTCTTCCTTCGTCTTCACTTCTCCAGTAAAGACAAGAAAGTAAAGGCGGAACATATAAAACGCTGTTAAAAACGCCGCAATTACCGCTAAAGTAAATAAAACGTAATTGCCATTCATCCACGTCGCCGCTAAAATTTCATCTTTGCTGAAAAAACCGGAAAGGAGCGGAACACCGCTAATGGCAAGAGTACCTATTAAAAATAGCGTACCAGTTACTTTCATCTTCTTCTGTAAACCACCCATTTTATTAATGTTTTGCGTATGCACAGCATGAATTACACTTCCTGCCGCCAAAAATAGTAGTGCTTTAAAAAAAGCATGTGTCGTTAAATGAAATATACCAGCTACATAACCGGCAGAACCTAACGCGAGCATCATATACCCGAGCTGGCTAACTGTAGAATAAGCAAGCACCCTCTTTATATCTGTTTGCACAAGACCGATAGAGGCCGCAAAGATTGCAGTGAAAGCTCCAACGATTGCCACTGTCTGCATCGCCACTGTACTTGCTGAAAATAGAGGGAACATCGTCGCTACTAAATATACGCCAGCTGCGACCATCGTCGCCGCGTGAATAAGTGCCGAAACGGGCGTTGGCCCCTCCATTGCATCTGGCAACCACGTATGAAGCGGGAACTGACCTGATTTCCCCATCGCCCCGATAAAAATTAATATCGCCGTTATTGTAATCATGTAAGGAGGTAGATCCCCTGTATAAATCGCCCTAAATATTGCGTCATATTCAAAACTACCTGCGTACCAAAAAATTAAAATCATCCCGATAAATAAACCAACATCCCCAATACGGGTCATAATAAAAGCCTTTTTTGCAGCAGCCTTCGCTTCTTCTTTAAAGAAATAAAAACCGATAAGTAAAAATGAGCCAAGGCCAACTAATTCCCAAAATATATAAAGCTGTAATAAATTCGTTGATATAACAAGCCCTAACATCGCAAATGTAAAGAGTCCTAAATATGCGTAAAAGGTTGGTAATCGTTCATCACCTTTCATATAACCTTTCGAATACACATGTACAAGTAGACTCACAAGCGTCACGATAAATAACATTAAAGCTCCTAATGCAGTCACTTCAAAGCCGAATGATATATCCACATCTCCAGCTCTAAGCCACACCCACTTATGCTTCACGCTTGCTTCTGAAAACCTTTCTATTAACACAAGTACCGCAAGTATAAAGGAGAGAAAGACGAAAAAAATACTAAGTACGCTGCTTCCTTCTCTAATTTTCTTCCCAAATATAATAAGTAACAAAAACGAAACGAGTGGGAAAAGCGGTATGAGCCATGCATAATCGATCATTGTTTCCTTCCCCCTTTTTCGGTCACAATGCTATCCTTTGAGCGTATCCATTTCATCCACCTGAACTGTCGTACGATTACGATATAAAGCAATTAAAATAGCGAGTCCTACCGCCGCTTCCGCTGCCGCTACAGCCATCGTAAACAGTGAGAAAATTTGACCTGTTAAATTCGGAAATAAGCCTAATTTACTAAACGCCACTAAGTTTAAATTGGCAGCATTCAGCATTAATTCGATACAAACTAATACGATTACTGTATTCCGCTTTGTTAAAGCTCCAAATAGACCGATGCAAAACAAAATAATCGCAAGTGTTAAATATGCAGAAGCTGGAACGCTACTCATTGGAACCCTCCTCTTTCTCATCCTTTTTCGCAAGTACAATCGCGCCAACGAGTGCTACAAGTAAAATAACTGAAGTTAATTCAAATGGGATAATATATTTTGAATAGAGAAGCGTACCGATTTGAAGTGTATTGTTTTCATGGAGAGGTAAACTTCCTTGTGTGCTTTCATTTGCAAAATCAACATTATTAACAGCGAAATACATAACCGCTCCAAATGCTACAACTGCAAAGAAGATAATCCATTTTCGAAGAGTAAGACGCGATTCATTTTCCGCGTTATGTTTCGTTAACATAATGCCGAAAATCATAATAATTGTGATTGCACCAGAGTAAAGTAAAATTTGTGCAACGCCTATAAATTCGGCTGATAAAAGAAAATACAAACCTGCAATACTTAGAAATGTCAGAACGAGAGCTAGCATCATGTGCATAACTTTCGTTAAGTTCAACATAAGAACACCGCCGATAATTGCAGACAAGGATAGTATAAAGAATGCTACAAACTCGCCATTCATGCTTTATTCTCCTTCCTGACATTTTCGTCGTTTTCGTCAAGCCACTGTAAATTTTTAAATAAGTCATCACGTGAATATTCCGCGAGTTCAAAGTTATTTGTCATGACAATTGCCTCTGTCGGACAAACTTCTGTACATAAATCACAAAGAATACAAATTTCAAAATTAATATCATACGTGTCGATAATTTTTCCTTTTTTCGTAGGATCCGGATGTTTCTTTCCTGTTAACTGAATACAGTCTGTCGGACAAATGTTAGAGCACTGATTACAAACAATACATTTCTCCGGATAAAATTTTTGAATTCCTCGAAAACGGTCTGGCAACGGCAACGGTTGATTTGGATAATCATACGTTACCTTCTTCTTGCTCAAATTACTTAATGTATATTTTAATCCTTTAAATAGTCCTTTCATCTCTTACTGGCACCCCCCTCATAGATTAAAAGAATAACTCCTTAATCAATGCCGTTAAGAAAATATTTGCAAGTGCAATCGGCAATAATACTTTCCAACCAAACTCCATTAACTGGTCACCTCTTATACGCGGGAATGTAACGCGGAACCAAATTAATAGAAAGACTACACTGCTAAATTTCAAAGCAAACCATACGGCACCTGGGATAAATCCAAGAAACATGACTGGATTCCACCCGCCTAAAAAGAGCACTGTAATTAACGATGCCATCCCGAAGAAATATACGTACTCTGAAAGCATGAAAAACGCCCAGCGAAAACCTGAGTATTCCGTATGATATCCAGAAACAAGTTCTGACTCCGCTTCTGGCAAATCGAATGGCGTCCTATTTAACTCTGCAACTGCTGCAATTAAGAAAACGACGAAGCCAATTGGCTGCACGAAAATGTACCAAACCTTCTCCTGCGCCGCTACAATCTCATTTAAATTCAGGCTACCAGCTAACAAAACGATACCAATTACACTCATTACGAGCGGAATCTCATAAGAAATCATTTGTGCCGCCGCACGCATCCCTCCTAAAAGGGAATATTTATTATTCGACGCCCATCCCCCAGTTACAACACCTATCGTCGTAATACCGGAAACAGCGATATAATAAAGTAGCCCGACTCCAATATCGGCAAATTGAAATTTATCAGTGAACGGGATAACTGCCAGCACCATAAATGCTGGCGCAAATGCAATGACAGGTGCTAATATAAACAGCGGTTTATCTGCTGCTTTCGGAATACTATCTTCTTTCAATAATAGTTTTAAAACATCAGCTACCGTTTGCAGTAAACCGAATCGGCCTCCAACCTGGTTTGGTCCAATCCGCCCTTGCATAAACCCCATCACTTTCCGTTCTGCCAAAATTCCATATGTAACGAAGCCAAGGACTGCAAATAGTAGAAGCACCGCTAATCCGAAAAAAATGAAGAAATTCGTCCAGCTTGAAGGTGATTGTAAGAGCGTCTCAATCATTAGCCATCAACCTCCCCAAGTACAATATCAACTCCACCTAAAATCGTAATTAAATTAGCGATGTTTTCACCTTTCAATAACTTCGGTAAAATTTGCAAGTTATAAAAAGATGGCCTACGAAACTTCAAACGGTACGGCTCTTTCTTTCCGTCACTAGCGATATAACAACCAATCTCTCCGCGCGGCGATTCGATACGTACAAACGCTTCTCCCTTAGGTGCCTTAATAATTTTCGGTACTTTTGCCAGCACAGCTCCATCTTTCGGGAACTGCTGAACTGCTTGCTCAACAATCTTTAAAGACTCCTCGATTTCTTGCATTCGGCAAACGTAGCGATCCCAAGCATCTCCCACGCTTCCAACAGGAATATCAAAATCAAAACGATCATAAATCGAATACGGCTCATCTTTGCGAAGATCCCAGTTTACTCCAGTGCACCGCAAATTTGCTCCGCTTAAAGAATACGAGATCGCTTCTTCCGCGCTATATATACCAACGCCTTTCACACGATTTAAGAAAATCTCATTACCGCTAACAAGATCATGATAGCCTGCCAATTGCTCTCTCATATACGGAACAAACTCTTCCACCTTTTCAATCCAACCATCTGGCGCATCCCACTTCACACCGCCAACTCTCATATAGTTAAAAGTAAGCCGTGCCCCGCATAATTCATTTAATAAATTTATAATCATCTCTCGTTCACGAAACGCGTACAAAAACGGGCTGACCGCTCCTATATCAAGAAGATTCGTCCCCCACCAAACGAGATGGCTTGCAATTCTCCCTAGCTCCATCGCAAGTACTCGCAAGTATTCGGCACGCTCCGGAATTTCAAGCCCCATCATCGTCTCTACAGCATGGCAAATGACGTAATTATTCGTCATGGCTGATAAATAGTCCATTCGATCTGTATAAGGGATAATTTGCGTATACTGTAAGCTCTCAGCAATCTTTTCGGTCCCGCGATGCAAATACCCAATAACCGGTGTAGCTTCTTTAATAATTTCCCCGTCAATCTTAATTACGAGCCTGAACACACCATGTGTACTCGGATGCTGAGGTCCTACATTCAAAAGCATCTCTTCCGTACGGATCATAGCTACACCTCCACATCATACGGTTCATAGTCTTTTCTAAGCGGATGTCCTACCCAATCATCTGGCATTAAAATGCGCGTTAAATTCGGATGCCCTTTAAATACAATGCCGAGCAAATCGTATGCTTCTCGCTCCGGCCAGTCAGCCCCTTTCCAAAGCGCTGTCACAGATTCAACTTGCGGTTCTTCCCGGTCTAGCTTTACCTTCACCGCTACCGATTGTTTCTTACCATATGAAAACAAATGAACATATACTTCCATATGTGTCACAAAATCCGTCGCATGTAGCTCTGACATATAATCAAAAGCAAGTCCTTCATGGAATCGCAGTGACTCCATCACTTCATAATATTTTTCGGGATCTACCACAAGAGTCGGCACATCCTTTGACAGTTTATTAATGTAGGAATCTACTAATGCACCCTCTCCTACCTTCTCCCTAATAGCCTCAACATATTGATTTAAATACGGCTGATTTACGAACGGTTCTTCCTGCTTCGGCTCATCCTCTTTCTTACCTTCAGCTCCCTTTGTCTTCGCTCTTGCAGCTGCAGCTGCTGCTGCTTTCGCTTTTGCCGCTGCAATTGCCTTTGCCTTTTCATCTCCCGAATCCCCATCACCTTGCGAGGCTTTCTGCTTCGCCAATGTTGCCGCTTTTGCCTTGGCCGCTGCCACCGCCTTCGCCTTGGCTTTCGCTTTTTCTTCTTCCGTTACTTCTTCTGTTTCTTCTCTTTTCTGCTTCGCTAACGCCGCCGCTTTTGCTTTTGCAGCCGCTGCCGCCTTGGCTTTCGCTTTTTCTTCTTCCGTTACTTCTTCTATTCCTTCTCTTTTCTGCTTCGCTAACGCTGCCGCTTTTGCTTTTGCAGCTGCTGCCGCCTTCGCCTTGGCTTTCGCTTTTTCTTCTTCCGTTACTTCTTCTATTCCTTCTCTTTTCTGCTTCGCTAACGCTGCCGCTTTTGCTTTTGCAGCTGCTGCCGCCTTCGCCTTTACTTTCGCTTTTTCTTCTTCTGTCCCTTCTCTTTTTTGCTTCGCTAACGCTGCCGCTTTTGCTTTTGCAGCTGCTGCTGCACGTCGTTTCGCTTCTTCTATAGTAATATCATCGTTTTTTGGTAGCGCTTTCTCTTTTTCTTGATCTTCTTCCTCAAGCTCACTTATTTCCGCCTCGTGTTTCGCTACAAGGCGTTTTCTCGCTTCTTCTTTTGCACGCCTAGCTGCTTCTTTTTTCAGCTCCTCTAAATCTTTATTTGGATTACTCATTTATTCGTCACCTGCTTCCCGGTCTTTGCTTCGTAACGAATTTTTTCTTTTAATTTATTAATTCCATAAATTAAAGCAGCTGGATTTGGGGGACAACCAGGAATATACACATCAACTGGTACAATTTGGTCTACACCTTTCACAACAGCATATGAATTTACATACGGACCACCTGCTGTCGCACAAGATCCCATCGCAATAACCCATTTCGGTTCAGGCATTTGATCATATAAACGCCGAACAATAGGAGCCATCTTCTTCGTTACTGTTCCCGATACAATCATGACGTCCGATTGCCTTGGTGAAGTCCGAAAAAATGACCCAAATCGATCTAAATCGTAATGTGATGAGCCTACTCCCATCATTTCAATTGCACAGCACGCCAGTCCGAATGTCATCGGCCATAAAGAATTACTCCTCGCCCATCCTTTCAACTGTTCCAATGTAGAAAAAAAGATATTTCGTTCTAATTCTGCTCGCTCATTTGGATGTAATTCCTCAAAATTTATAACCATTGTAACACCTTCTTTTTCCAAGCATACGCTAATCCAACTAGCAACATTACAACAAAGATGAGCATTTCAATTAATGCAAATAAACCTAGCTTGTCATACGCAACAGCCCAAGGATATAAAAATAAAGTTTCTACATCAAAGATCACAAACAATAAAGCGAAAATATAATAACGAGCATGAAACCGAATATTTGCATCATGAAAAGGCTCAATTCCACTCTCATACGTCGTCGCCTTTGCTGCACTTGGTTTATTTGGGCGCAGCATCCTTCCTAATGTAAGAGCCACTACCGGCAGCAATATACCTAATAGCAAGAAAATCAAAACGATCATATAACTATTTTCATATACACTTGCCATTGTGAAACCCTCCCCCCTAAATTAAGAACAAGTTCACATAGTAAACAATATGTCCTAGTTGCAGTAATTATTATTTTTAAATTTTTCTAAATAATGCAACTATTCTAATCATTATAGCAAACTTCAAATTCCTATGTCGATATGTTGGGAGACAGAAACAAGAATTATTAAAATCTATCTTTACAACTTGATATAATTGTGCAAAATAAATATAAAACTTATATATGCTTTTCAAGAAACCGTAGGTGATATAAATGAAAAAACAAACACATGTAAGTATTCTTATAAGCATTGTATTGCTGTCTATAACGATTCACTACGTAGCGATGCCTTTTCTATATGAATACTCATTTCCTTTTCAGCTATTAATCGGAATGAGTACCTTATTAATTGATATTATCGCTTGTAGTTATATACTTTACTTTTCAAACATGAAAGAAGGGCTACCTCGTTTATTTTGGATCATATTATCTACTGGAGCTCTCTCTTATTTTATCGGTGATATAGTCGTTGCCTATCAGCGTTTAATTGTAAAGGACTTCTATACGTTCGTTGATCCGTCTGATTTTTTTTACTTACTTTTTTTAGTTAGTTTTGCATTTGCCTTTCTATACGAAATCATTTATAACCGAGATTTATTAGAAAAACTTTTTATGCTATGTGATATTTGTATTATCGTTACAGCCCAATTTACTTTAAGTTACTACCTACTTATTGAACGAACCATTCACATCTTTACAACATCCTATATCGACATATTTGTTCAACTTACCTATCCAATGGCTGATTTACTCTTTCTCTTAATAGGAATCAATCTTTTATTCAAACCACTATCCTTATTACCTAAAAAGGTTGGTGCACTTCTTGGCAGTGCCTTAATTTTATATACTACTACAGATGCGATTTATGCTTATATAAAATACTTCACACCAGAGTATTCTATGTTTACAGTTACTCCTTTCTATCAAGTAACCTTAGTGCTAGTAGCAATCGCCTGTATTCTCCATACAAAAGAACCTGAAAAACAAGAGCAAGTACTACTAACACCTAAAATTGGTGAATCAATCCGATTATCATTGCCTTATATTTCAGTAGTAACACTTATTCTTTTTATATTAGTTGAATACGTCTTTGCGCCTATTATAGTAATCGGTCTTATAATAACTTTCTCTTTCGTTCTCATACGTCATAGTTTAGTTCGAAAACAAAATAAAATATTATTGTTAGCTCAAATGCAATTCAACTCAGAACTCGAGAAACAAATTAAACTACGTACAGAAGATTTAGTAGAACAGAAAAATGAACTCTATCATAATCAACAAATGTTTAAATCTTTATACGAGCATCATCCAGATCCAATCTTCACATTAGATTTATACGGCAATTTTCTCAAAGTAAATAACGCTGGTACTACTTTACTCGGTTATCAAACGAATGAATTATTAAACCAGCCTTACTATTCACTCATATACGAAGAAGATTTAGAAGAAATGATTAATTCCTTTCATCGTGTAAAAAAGGGACATTCTATCTCTTTAGAAATACGGGCGTATCATAAAAACAGAGATATTTACTACTTGCACGTTACCGCCGTACCGATCTTTTTAAAGGAGAAAATTTCTGGGGTTTATTTAATGATTAAAGATATTACGGAAAGCAAACAACAGCAAGAACAGATTAATTTCTTAGCATACCATGATACTTTAACAGAGCTTGCAAATCGTCGTGCATTTCATCAACATTTGGAACAGGCAATTGCACGAGCAAAAATATCGAAAAAGCCTTTTGCTGTTATGTTTCTCGACCTAGACCGTTTTAAAGTTATTAATGATACCCTCGGTCATCGAGTAGGAGACCTATTGCTCATCGCAGTAGCAAAAAGGCTCGAAAGAATAGCAACATCAAATATGAAACTCGCGCGGCTAGCTGGGGATGAGTTCACAATCCTTATCGAGAATTACAAAAAAAAGCCAGATGTCCAAAAAATAGCTGATAGGATTGTAGCGGCCATGAATGAGCCATTTGAAATCGAAAATCAACATTTACAAATCTCACCGAGCATCGGAATTGCAATATATCCTGAAGCAGGTGAAGATGCGCTATCCATTTTGCAGCATGCTGATATGGCCATGTACGAAGCAAAGAATAAAGGAAAAAACGGTAGCTCTCTTTACACGAAAGAACTATATAAAAAAATGGAACGAAAAGCTCGAATTGAAAAAGATTTGCCAATCGCTTTAGTAAACAAAGAATTTTATCTCGTTTATCAACCACAAATTGATACGACAACAAATAAAATTATCGGTGCTGAAGCTTTAATACGTTGGAAACACCCACTATTAGGTGACATTTCACCATGTGAGTTTATTCCAATTGTAGAAGAGACGCCACAAGTAGTCCCACTTGGACATTGGGTATTACAAGAAGCTTGTCTCCAATTAAAAATATGGCATACCTTTGGCTACCAAAATTTAAAAATAAGTGTTAATTTATCCGCAAAAGAATTCCGGCAAGATCAATTAATCGAAAACATTTCACAAATATTAAACGACGTGCAAGTCGATCCAAAATATGTAACACTTGAGTTAACAGAAAGAATTGCAATGATTGACGAGAAAGAAACGTTATTGAGACTGAAACAATTAAAAGAGTACGGTATCCAAACTTCCATTGATGACTTCGGTACTGGGTATTCTTCTCTTGCTTATTTATCAATTTTTCCAATCGATACATTAAAAGTACCGAGAGAATTCACACAATTAGCTGATCATCGTCCTGAAGAACGAGCCATCGTTTCTACAATCCTTTCCCTCGCAAATACTTTAAATCTTTCAGTCGTTGCCGAAGGAATTGAAACCGAAAAACAGCTTAAGTTTCTGCAAAAACATAACTGTAAATATATGCAAGGTTACTATTTCAGTAAACCACTTACTAGTAATCAGTTTATAAAGTTTCTACAAAAAAACCCCAGTATGAACAAATAATTCATACTGGGGGTTTTATAGTGCTAAATTTTTTTCTCATAATATTCTTCTGCGATTTCTTCGTAAAAAGCCGCAGATGTTGTGTAGAAATATGGAATTAACCATAAGAATCCAATCCCTAACGTAATACAACTCAATATAAACCAGCCAATAAAACTTAAACATAAAATGAAATACTCCATCTTATGTCCATCCATCATACGACGACTTTCTGTAATAGCTTGGTTCAGGGAATACTCAGGATGATCGTTTATAATAAAGTACGTCATCGCATAAGAAAATGATTTAATAATACCTGGAATAATGAACAATAACGTCCATAAGAAAAGATAAAGATTTACTAATAAATATAATAAAAATGATTTTAGAAATCTCTTTCCCTCTGAAAACCAAATGAATACATTACCAATACTAGCTTGCTTTTCACGAAGGATATTTAAACCAAGGTAATATCCACCTAAAGTTAACGGTCCAGTAACAAAAAATGTAAGAATATTCGTTGAAAGTGAACCATTTGTTTTTTGCCAACCGAAAATTAAAGAAAATCCCCAATCAACACTAAAACTAAAAGCCGTGATAAGAATTGAAATGAGTAGTGTAGCTCCAACAGCTAATCCCCATTTTCCTTCTAATGAATCTAGTGCTTCTCCTTTTAAATCACTAATCATGCGTAGCCTCGCCTCCTATACACAATAATTCTATTAGTATAGCATGTTCCTATTGAAATTCACCTTTTGAAATGTAGCGATAAAAGTGTGCTGTCGTTGTACTCATATACGGACTAAGCCAAAGAAAGCCTATTCCAAAAGTAAGAAGCGCTAAAATAGCCCATCCTATGAAGCTCAGCCATAAAAGAAACAAATCTAACTTATGGCCCTTCATAAGATTCTTACATTCCTTCATCGCCTGCGAAACACTATATTCTGGATTTTCAATCATCACATAGTACGTCAGCGCATAAGAAAAATACATCACAATCATACCAACAATTGAAATCGCTAATAGTACGAAGAAAGCTATTGCAAATGACGTATTCCCTTCTTCACCTAACAATGCAAATAAGCCTATTAACAGCATCGGAATCCATGTACCTGTATATAACAAAATCGCAAGCATTGCCCACATTGTTTTCATCATTCTTTTAAAACCGCGAAATCCTTCGAATAAGTGATCTACTTTAGCATCTTCTCGTTTACTAATCTGTAAAAATACATTTGTATAACCATATGATGTAATCCCATACGATGCGTTACTCAAAATTATCATAATGCAATAAAAAATCCCAAAGGTAATACCTGCTCCAATTGACATCGTTTCCTCTTCAAATGATCCAGTTAAGCTTGCAACTGAGAGAAATATAATAATTCCTGGAATTAATAGTATAAGCATTGCAGCCATCGAAACGACATAACTTAAAATAAAATATAAAATTGTTGATCCAACACCTAGTCCCCATTTTCCTTTTAAAGAGTACAATGCTTCTCGCTTCATTTCACCAATCATTGATTCATCCCCTTTATGAAATATAAATTGTTGTACACTTCTACTTATACAAGCATCAATATAATTATACCAGTTTTGTAAAATTATCCATAAAATACACAAAAAAATCCGTAAAGGCAAGGGCCCTTACGGATTTTTTTACTTCATATCAGAAACGTTTAAACGGTTCACGGCACGTTGCAAGGCCATTTCTGCACGTTTAAAGTCAACATGTGCTTGTTTATCTTGCATACGTTGCTCAGCGCGACGCTTCGCTTCATTTGCACGATGGATATCGATATGGTTTGCTTCTTCAGCAGATGATGATAATACAGTCACTTTATCTGGACGAACTTCGATAAAGCCACCGCTTACTGCTACATAATCAGTGTGTCCACCATTTTTCAGACGAACTGCACTAATTTTTAATGGTGCAACAGTTGGAATGTGACCTGGTAAGATCCCCATTTCCCCACTCTCTGCTTTTACACTTACCATTTCTACTTCTTTTTCGTAAACCGGTCCATCAGGAGTTACAATACTGACTGGAAATGTCTTCATACTTCGTCCCTCCTAAGGCCTTATGCCATCATTTTCTTCGCGTTTTCAATAACTTCTTCAATGCCACCTACTAAGCGGAATGCATCTTCTGGAAGGTCATCATATTTTCCTTCTAGAATTTCTTTGAAACCACTAACTGTATTTTTTACAGGTACGTAAGAACCTTTTTGACCTGTAAACTGCTCAGCTACGTGGAAGTTTTGAGATAAGAAGAATTGAATACGACGAGCACGATGTACAACTAACTTATCTTCTTCAGATAACTCATCCATACCTAAGATAGCGATGATATCTTGAAGTTCTTTATAACGTTGTAAAGTTTGTTGTACTTGACGAGCTACTTCATAATGTTCTTCTCCTACGATTTCTGGAGAAAGTGCACGAGATGTAGATGCTAATGGATCTACGGCTGGGTAAATACCCATTTGTGTTAAACGACGCTCTAAGTTTGTTGTTGCATCTAAGTGAGCGAACGTTGTAGCTGGTGCTGGGTCAGTATAGTCATCGGCTGGTACATATACCGCTTGGATAGACGTGATAGACCCTTTATTTGTAGATGTAATACGCTCTTGTAATTGACCCATTTCTGTTGCAAGTGTTGGTTGGTAACCTACCGCAGATGGCATACGACCAAGAAGGGCAGATACTTCAGAACCCGCTTGCGTGAAACGGAAGATGTTATCGATGAACAGAAGTACGTCTTGTCCTTGCTCATCACGGAAATGCTCAGCCATTGTTAAACCTGTTAATGCAACACGTTGACGTGCTCCAGGTGGCTCGTTCATTTGTCCGAATACCATCGCAGTTTTCTTGATTACGCCAGAATCGCTCATTTCGTGGTATAAGTCATTACCCTCACGAGTACGCTCACCTACACCAGCGAATACAGAGATACCACCGTGCTCTTGTGCGATGTTGTTAATTAATTCCTGAATTAATACTGTTTTACCTACACCGGCACCACCGAATAGGCCGATCTTACCACCCTTAATGTAAGGAGCAAGTAAGTCTACTACTTTAATACCAGTTTCAAGAATTTCTACTTTAGTAGATAATTCTTCGAATGCAGGTGCTTGACGGTGAATTGGATCACGGTGTACATCCGCAGGAAGTTCACCATCTAAGTCAATTGCATCACCTAATACGTTGAATACACGTCCAAGTGTTACATCACCAACTGGTACAGAGATTGCTTTACCAGTATCTTCTACTTCTGTGCCACGAACAAGTCCATCTGTGGAAGACATCGCAACTGTACGAACTGTATCATCACCTAAATGAAGTGCAACTTCAAATGTTAAGTTCATGCTTCCGTTTTCGTTGCTTTGTTTTACCGTAAGGGCGTTGTAGATTTCTGGTAGCTTTCCGCCATCAAACTTAACGTCTACAACCGGACCCATGATTTGCGTAACGCGCCCTTTATTCATCGGGTTCCCTCCTAGCTTTCTTTTAATTAGCCAGCTTTCTAAGAGAAGTTGGCTTTTAATTTTTTATTAGTTTAGCTTACGCGACTCTTTTGAAAGAGCCGCTTCCGCTTTTTATTGAATCTAGTTCCAGCGGCTAGAACAGTCGGTCATTTCGCGCCTTCCTGTGAGGCAAACTACGCCTCTTCGTCAGGAGCTCCAATGCCCTCCTTTTCTGGACGAGCCGCTTCCATTTTTTACTGAATCTAGCTCCGGCGGTTAGAATGTTCGGTGGCTTCGCTTTTTCCTACGAGGCACAAATCGCCTCTACGTCAAAAGCTCCATCCCCCTCTCATTCTGAACGAACCGCCTACGCTTTTTAATACTACTCTAACGCTGCTGCTCCACCAACGATTTCCGTAATTTCTTGCGTAATCGCTGCCTGACGCGCACGGTTGAATGAAAGTGTAAGTGAATCGATAACTTCCATTGCGTTGTCTGTAGCACTCTTCATTGCTGTCATACGCGCTGCGTGCTCACTTGCTTTACCATCTAGTAATGCACCGTACACTAAGCTTTCTGCGTATTGTGGCAATAGTACTTTTAAAATTTCTTCTTCAGAAGGTTCGAATTCATAAGCTGTCGTCGGTTTATCAGACGCCACATCAGTAAGCGGTAAAATTTTATTTTCCGTTACTTCTTGTGAAATTTTACTTACGTAATGGTTGTAGTAAATATACAGCTCATCATAAGCGCCATCTGCAAACATCGCAATTGCTCGAGAAGCAAGATCTTTAATATCAGTAAATGATGGGTGGTCAGATAATCCAACTACTTCATCAATAATGTTAAAGCCGCGACGTTTTAAATAATCACGTCCTAGTCGTCCAAGCACAATAATTGAATATTGGTTTGAATCCATATTATGACGTTCACGAATTACGTTACTCACTGTACGTAATACGTTACTGTTATAACCACCTGCTAGTCCGCGATCAGATGTAATAACGATGTATCCTGTACGCTTTACAGGACGCGCATTTAGCATCGGATGATTAATTCCTTTACTTCCTTGCGCAATGCTCGCTACTACTTCTTGAATCTTTTCCATATACGGAACGAAAGATTTAGCATTTTGTTCTGCACGGTTTAACTTAGATGCAGATACCATCTCCATCGCTTTCGTAATTTGACTCGTTTTCTTTGTCGAGGTAATCTTCGCTTTTATATCGCGTAAAGATGCCACAGGTTTTCACCACCTTTTTTCCGGAAGTTGGCACGATTAGTAAGAATCCTCTTCCTAATCTACGTTGCAAGATATTCTTGCTCATGATTGAAGGAAAAGAATAGGTGCACCTACTCTTTTCCTTTACATAACCGTCAGCAATCTCAAAGATTGAGATGCCTATATATATTATTATCTAGCTCCAGCGGCTTGAATGCTCGGTGGCTTCACTTCTTCCTACGAGGCAAAAACCGCCTCTTCTTCAGAAGCTCCATCCCCCTCACATTCAGAACGAGCCGCTTCTGCTTTTATTATTCAGAAGCTACGAATACTTTTTTAAATCCGTTAATTGCTGCTGCAAATTTGTCGTCATCCGCAAGTTTCTTAGTTGTGCGGATTTCTTCTAATAAGTCAGTCGCATTAGAATCTAACCAAGCATGGAATTCTTCTTCGAAACGAGTGATATCTACTACTGGGATATCATCTAGGAATCCACGTGTTAAAGCGTAAAGAATGATAACTTGTTTCTCTACACGTAACGGTTTGTGTAATCCTTGTTTTAATACCTCAACAGTACGAGCACCACGGTTTAGTTTCGCTTGAGTTGCTTTATCAAGGTCAGAACCGAACTGAGCGAACGCTTCTAACTCACGGTAAGATGCAAGGTCAAGACGAAGTGTACCTGATACTTTACTCATTGCTTTAATCTGAGCAGATCCACCAACACGAGATACAGAAGTACCCGCATCGATCGCTGGACGTACGCCAGAGAAGAATAGGTCAGATTGTAAGAAGATTTGTCCATCCGTAATAGAAATTACGTTTGTTGGGATGTAAGCTGATACGTCCCCTGCTTGTGTTTCGATGAAAGGTAGTGCAGTTAAAGAACCGCCGCCTCTTGCATCACTTAATTTTGCTGCACGCTCTAATAAGCGAGAATGTAAGTAGAATACATCCCCTGGATAAGCTTCACGACCTGGAGGACGACGTAATAGTAATGACAGCTCACGGTAAGCCGCTGCTTGTTTTGATAAGTCATCATATACTACTAATACGTGTTTACCATTGTACATGAACTCTTCACCCATTGTTACACCAGCATAAGGAGCTAAGTATAATAATGGAGCTGGTTGAGAAGCAGATGCAGTTACAACGATTGTGTACTCTAATGCACCATGCTTACGTAGTGTTTCTACTACGTTACGTACAGTTGATTCTTTTTGTCCGATAGCTACATAGATACAAATCATATCTTCATCTTTTTGGTTAATGATTGTATCAAGTGCAACTGCTGTTTTACCAGTTTGACGGTCACCGATGATTAATTCACGTTGACCACGGCCAATTGGTACAAGAGCATCGATCGCTTTAATACCTGTTTGAAGTGGCTCATGAACAGATTTACGATCCATTACACCTGGTGCTGGACTTTCGATTGGACGAGTGTTTGTTGTATTGATTGGGCCTAGACCATCAACTGGTTGACCTAATGGGTTTACAACACGACCAATTAGTTCTTTTCCTACTGGTACTTGCATGATGCGACCAGTACGACGAACTTCGTCACCTTCACGGATTTCTGTGTAAGGTCCTAAAATGATAATACCTACGTTGTTTTCCTCTAAGTTTTGTGCTAGTCCCATAACGCCGTTAGAGAACTCTACAAGCTCACCAGCCATAACGTTATCAAGACCATGAGCACGCGCAATACCGTCACCAACTTGGATAACTGTACCAACATCACTAACTTCGATTTCAGACTGATAGTTCTCGATTTGTTGCTTTATCAGTGCGCTAATTTCTTCAGCTCTGATGCTCATGTGCTTCACCCCTATCTATTCTTCATTAATTCACGCTGAATACGTGCTAATTTTCCTTGTAAACTTCCGTCATAAATGCGATTTCCAATACGTACTTTAATTCCGCCTAGTAAATCTTCATCTACAACATTTTTCACGCGAATTGCATCTTTTCCCGTTCTCTTTGCAAATGCTTCTGCAATGTTAAGCTTCTCTTCTTCAGATAGAAGACGAATAGAATATACAGTTGCATCCGCTACGTTACGTTCTTCATTAGCAAGAACAACATATTCATCTGCAATTTCAGGTAAGATATCAATACGCTTGTTATCAATTAAAATATATAACGTATTTAAAATTGATTCAGAAACAGATCCGAATACGTTTGCAAGAAACGTTTTCTTCTGCTCTTTTGAAATGTTTGGTTGTGTTAAAAAGCTATGTAGTTCTCCGTTCTTTACATAAACGTTTTGTACAAGGCGTAATTCTTCTTCAAACATTTCTAATACGTGTTTTTCTTTTGCAATTTTAAAAAGAGCGACAGCATAACGTTTTGCTACAATCCCATTGCTCATCGCGCTTCTCCTACTTCTTTAATATAATCGCGAATTAACTTAACTTGATCTTCTTCTTTTAATTCTTTTTCAATTACTTTAGAAGCAATTTGAACAGATAAAGAAGCGACTTGTTCTTGTAAAGCAGCAATTGCTTGCTCTTTTTCGCGTTGAATTTCTTGTACAGCAGATGCTTTAATTGATTCTGCTTCTTCTTTCGCAGCAGCAACAATCACATCTTTTTGATCTACAGCTTGTTTTTTCGCTCTTTCGATTAACTCTTGTGCTTCAACACGCGATTGTTTTAACATTTCACGTTGTTCTTCTACTAACTTCTTCGCTTCAGCGTTACTTCTTTCTGCAGCGTCGATTTCATTAGTAACATGCTCTTCACGTTCTTTCATAATTCCCATTAAAGGACCCCACGCAAATTTGCGTAGCATTACTAATAGAATTAAGAAAATGAACAATGTATAAGCAATCGTTCCAAATGGAATGGAAGCTCCTAATAATAAAGTTGGCACAAGGATTCACTCCCTTCAAAATATCTAAATTGATCATATGAAAAAAAAAGACATACGTTTCGTTCATAAAGCAATGGCGAAGAAAGTTCGGAAAAACACTCTTCGCCATCTATGTAAGGGGAGTCTCCCTTATTTGTTCATTACGATGAATGCAATAACTACACCGATGATTGGAAGTGCCTCAACTAAAGCAACCCCGATGAACATAATTGTTTGAAGTGCGCCTTTTAATTCTGGTTGACGAGCAACACCTTCGATTGTACGTGATACGATAAGACCGTTACCAATACCTGCACCTAATGCTGATAAACCAATTGCAATTGCAGCTGCGATTACACCTAAACTCATTTAATTTGTCCTCCTTTGTATTATAAAAAAATAAATTTTTTCTTACTTAAATTATATTAATGGTCATGACTTACTTTATGAGCCATATAAACCATCGTTAACATAACGAAAATAAATGCTTGGATTGATCCAACGAATACACTGAATCCCATCCACGCTAACATCGGTACAAGCGCACCTAATGCTCCAAGGAATGATGCCCCGCCTAACTTAGCAAGTAATCCTAATAAGATCTCACCTGCATAAATGTTACCGAATAAACGAAGACCTAACGTTAATGTGTTAGCAAACTCCTCAATAACCTTTAATGGGAATAAGAATTTCATAGGTTGGAAATAACCTTTAACATACTCTTTCGTACCCTTCATCTTAATTCCATAATAATGGGTGAGGGTAACTACCATCACGGCTAATGTTAATGTAACTGCTGGATCAGACGTTGGTGACCTCCACCATGCAATATGTTCGCCAGCTTCAGTTGCTGAATACATGAATGGTAAACCAAGGAAGTTCGATACGATGATAAACATGATAAGCGTAACGCCAAGCGTTAAGAAACGTCCACCTGTTTTCCAGTCCATCGTACTATTGATAATCCCTTTCACGAAGTCAAACACCCATTCCATGAAGTTTTGCATCCCGGTTGGGCGAAGGGCTAAGCTGCGAGTTCCGATAACAGCGATTAAGAAAACAATAACTGCTGCTACAGTAACCATCATAACTGATGACAAATCGAACGTTAAACCTAGAAATTTAACTAATTTACCGTGTTCCACTAGTAATTCACCTCTCTTCCCTGCTCTTATACTCTAAATAAAGAAAATCTATGATCATGACAAGGTATCCTGTCAGCAATCCTACACCTAAGCCCCACATCGCAATTAACTCTTGATATTTGGCTGCAAATAAAATTAATAACCCAATCGTAGCGAATCTTGAATATGTACTTACAGCTGTCGCCTTAAACTTCACGTTTTCTCCATTTGTTACGCGATCTAACAGCTTGTCTGTTCTACGTGCAATGATGCGCAAACTAAGAAAACTGAAAATCGTTCCGATAATCAGCCCAAGAAATACATCCTTGTAAGAGGTAAATCCCCATCCTAGCACTAGAAGCGCAAGCAAGTAGTACATATATTTCTTTTGTCTTTGGACAAGTCCATGTACGTCTATCATCATTGCTCTCCCGAATAGTAATGTCGAATGAGTCGAATCATTGCGTATACCCCTGTTCCTAACCCGAGTAATAACCCTATAATAAGAAACAATGGAAACGTTCCAACCTTATTATCAATCCACTGCCCACCAAAGATTCCAACAAGTATAGAACCGACTAACTGAGCAAGAATTCCTGACATTAAAGCATATGCTTTTATATGGCTGCGATCGTTTTTTTGCAAGGATTCATCCCTCCAATATGTAACCCTCATTCACGATGTGTTAATAATAACTCATTTTTTTGCATAAATCCTATACAAAACAAAAAGTTTACATTTTCGTCACGGAATAGATGTAATTTTGTCACTGAAAGCCCTACCATCTATCCCCGTTGTTAGCATACAATAGGGTATTAACAGTGTCAACGAGAAATCGTAAAAAATCTAAAAATTTGAGTATTAGGCATTTCCTCCCAAAAATGAAAACGTTCCCCTTCTAAATACTGGTTACATATATGCAATTTCTAACAGTTTTCTCTTTATAATAGAAGGAAATGTTCACAAGTTTGTCACTATTATATTTTCGAGATATAACGCTTTTCTTCCATAATATAGTGTTCCTCAGACGTAAGACTTCTATATTATATGTGATGTGTATGCAACTTATGTTGTATATACGATGTATATTTATCCTCTCCCCTACTTGCTTACAGCAAAAAAAAAAAACGAGCAGGGGAATCTCCCCTGCTCGTCAGTTGTCTTACTTCGTTCCGAATAAACGGTCACCAGCATCACCAAGACCTGGTACTACATATCCGTGGTCATTTAATTTCTCATCTAATGCTGCTACATAAATATCAACATCGGGATGTTCTTCTTGTACTACTTTTACCCCTTCTGGAGCTGCAACGATACACATTAACTTAATTTGTTTCGCACCGCGCTTTTTCAGAGAGTTAATCGCTTCAGCCGCAGAACCACCTGTTGCTAGCATCGGATCTAGTACGATAAAGTCACGCTCTTCTACATCCGTTGGAAGTTTCACATAGTATTCTACCGGTTGCAATGTTTTAGGGTCACGGTATAAACCAACGTGTCCTACTTTTGCTGCTGGAATTAATTTCAGAATTCCATCAACCATTCCTAAACCTGCACGTAAAATCGGAATTAAACCAAGTTTTTTACCAGCGATCACTTTTGTTGTCGCTTTGCTTACAGGCGTTTCAATTTCAATATCCTTAAGCGGAAGGTCGCGAGTAATTTCGAAAGCCATTAAGCTTGCTACTTCGTCCACTAATTCACGAAAATCTTTCGTACCTGTATTCTTATCGCGAATATATGTAATCTTATGTTGAATTAACGGGTGATCAAATACATACAGTTTTCCCATGTGAATCTCTCCTTTAGATGATATTCATGCGTTTGCACGCTTTTTTACACTATTTACGATTGTAAAGAAAACGCTACTAATATTCAAGGGCAAATTTGGCAAAATCATGATTTTACGATGAATCTATCTAGTATCTTTACCAATTATGGGAGCTGTATCCTTCATTATATCGCCAAAATTTATTCATCATTTGTATACATACTTTAAAAATAATATATGTCCACAAAAAAGACTGCCAAAACAATTACGTTTCAGCAGTCTTCTTCAATCTATTATAGATTTGGATACATTGAGAATTTGCTCGTTAACGCTTCTACACGCTTACGTGCTTCTTCTAATGCAGCTTCATTTTCATGATTTTTTAATGTGTAAGCAATAAGTGACGCAATTTCATCCATTTCTTCTAAACCGAAACCACGAGATGTTACAGCTGCTGTACCGATACGTACACCACTTGTTACAAATGGGCTTGCTGTTTCAAATGGAATTGTATTTTTGTTCACTGTAATACCAACTTCATCTAATACGTGCTCTGCTACTTTACCTGTGATTTCTAGGTTACGAACATCAATCAAGATTAAGTGATTGTCTGTTCCGCCAGAAACAAGTGTAAGTCCTTCTTTTTGAAGACCTTCAGCTAAGCGGTTCGCATTGTTAATGATATTTTGTGCATACGTTTTGAAATCCTCTTGAAGTGTCTCACCAAACGCAACAGCTTTTGCAGCGATTACGTGCATAAGTGGACCACCTTGAATACCAGGGAAGATTGATTTATCAATTTGTTTTGCAAACTTCTCTTCACATAAAATCATACCACCGCGCGGACCACGTAACGTTTTATGTGTTGTCGTTGTAACGAAATGTGCATGTGGTACTGGATTTGGATGTAAGCCAGCAGCTACTAAACCAGCGATATGTGCCATATCCACCATTAAGTATGCACCCACCTCATCTGCAATCTCACGGAATCGTTTGAAATCGATAACACGAGGGTACGCACTTGCACCTGCAACGATTAATTTTGGTTTATGTTCTTTCGCTTTTGCTAATACATCATCGTAATTAATACGGTGAGAGTCAGCATCCACGCCATATTCTACGAAATTATATTGTACTCCACTGAAGTTAACAGGGCTTCCGTGTGTTAAGTGACCACCATGAGATAAATTCATACCAAGTACTGTATCGCCTTGCTCTAAAATTGTGAAGTATACTGCCATGTTCGCTTGTGCACCAGAGTGTGGTTGAACATTTACGTGCTCTGCGCCGAAAATTTCTTTCACGCGATCACGTGCGATATCTTCTACTACGTCTACGTGTTCACAGCCACCATAGTAACGTTTTCCAGGATATCCTTCAGCATACTTATTTGTTAAAACAGAACCTTGCGCCTCCATTACCGCTTCACTTACAAAGTTTTCCGAAGCAATTAACTCAATCTTTGAACGCTGTCTTCCTAGTTCTGCCTCAATTGCAGCAAATACCTTTTCATCTTGACGTTTTAAATGATCCACCAAAATCCCCCTTTTCTGAACGAATTACATCGATTCCCAACAGTTTTTTCTCATTTATTCAGAAAAAACGAAAATTCAGGTTGTAATTCTTTCGAACCTTCATGTTTTCAACTACATTCTAACATGACTTTCTATATCATAAAAGAAAAAAAAGACCGAAAATCGGTCTTTTCTTTCTTCTACTATAAAGTCAGACAACATACCTTTTATCTTATGATAAACAGCTACTATATGACTTCCTAATTTCTCATATTTAACGGCAAGTGGTAGTCTCTTCCGCCACCGCGTAAACAGCACGTGCTCCACCAATTAGTTTTCCACGTGTTTTGGCCATCGTTACATGCGCACTTCCAATTGCCTTCACACTTGTACGAACCGGAACAGCTACATGTTTTAAATGCATACCAATAAATGTATCACCAATATCCATTCCTGCATCTGCTTTAATAAACTCAACTACTACCGGATCTTTCAAATTGTGATACGCATATGTCCCCAATGCACCACCCGCTGATCTAACAGGCGTAACTGTTACAATTTCAAATTGATATTTTATCGCTACTTCTCTCTCAACTACTAAAGCACGGTTTAAATGCTCACAACATTGAAACGCTAATTCAATACCTGTTCGCTCTTGAAATTGTTTTAACTCAGAAAAAATCGCCTCTGCTACTTCCATCGTTCCTGATGTTCCAATTCTTTCGCCTAGCACTTCGCTCGTGCTACAACCCACTACAAAAATTTGACCGCTTTGTAATGAAGCTTGTTCTTGGAAATCAGAAAGCGACATTTGTAGCTGTTCTCTTACCTTTACGATTTCTGTCATTACGCCTCTTCCTTTCACAGGTTGGTTCACCAAATTATATTTCACACTACTAATAGTTAGAATCTATTACTTTGTTTCGTATGTTTTAATTTTTCCTACGCGGTTTTCGTGACGACCACCTTCATAGTCAGTTGTTAACCAGATTTTCGCAATATCACGCGCTAGACCAGCACCAATTACACGCTCGCCCATTGCTAGCATGTTAGTGTCATTATGCTCTCTCGTTGCTTTCGCACTGAAAGTATCATGAACTAACGCACAACGGATACCATTTACTTTGTTTGCTGCGATTGACATACCAATGCCTGTCCCACAAACTAAAATACCACGATCTACTTCACCATTCGCTACCATTTCAGCTGCTGGAAACGCAAAGTCAGGGTAATCAACAGAACCAGCTTCACATTCACAACCTAAATCAATATATTCAATATTTAACTCTTCTAATAAACTTACAAGTTCTTTGCGGATATTCATACCGCCGTGATCAGATGCTATTACTACTTTCATTTTTACCCCTCCAAAGTTTCAATCAATTATCTTCATTTCACACTCGCTACCTCAATAGAACGAAGTGATCTCCAATATCGTATTATACACGAAACATCAACCTACTGAATGTTTTTTCAGTAAAGTTTGTACAAGTTTTTCCATCTCATCTAACGTTTCTTTATAAATAGAAAGCGAGCCTCCAAATGGATCTGAAATGTCCTTACCTATACCTTCAGTTAATCCATATAACGTATTCAATTTCTTTTCAACACTCGGATAATGCCCAAGTACAATGTGTTTATGATTTTCTGTCATCGTTACGACAATATCAGCCCAATCAAGCAAAGTTTCGTTTACTTGTTGCGCGGCATGATCAATTGAAATCCCTTTTTCAGCTAAAGCTTCCTTCGCATATACCGATGCATCGCTCCCAGGATAGGCGAAAACACCGGCAGATTGCACTTCAAACCTATCTCCTCCGTGATGACGAAGCAACGCCTCAGCCATTGGACTACGACATGTATTGCCAGTACAAACAAATAACACTCGTTTCATCCAAACCCACCCCTATATTCAATTTCTTACCACTCATCATAACTTACATTAGAATAGAACAAAAGAAATGTGAATATACAAAAGGCGCATTTCTCTTATATTTTTTCTAAGAAAAATGCGCCTTATCCACATATATGTGAAACCCTATTTCCAAGTGCCCAGAGTATTTTAACATACCTACTGAATATGCAACAAAAATAAGGAATCCATTTCATACGAAACGGATTCCTCTTATGCAGCAATTATTTCATTGTAACTTTCATTACTTCTGTTGAACCTTTTGTAGCTGTTACGCCTACAGTTGTCTTAATAGACTCAGCTGCATCTGTGTTTGTAATAACGATTGGAGTAATTGTGCTTTTCGCTTTTTCACGGATTAATTCTAAGTCGAATGAGATTAATTTATCTCCAGCTTTTACAGCTTGGCCTTCAGAAACGTGAGCTTCGAAACCTTCGCCTTCCATTTTTACAGTTTCTAATCCAACGTGGATTAAAATTTCTGTGCCGTTTTTCGCTTTAATTCCGATAGCATGTTTTGTGTGGAATAATTGTACGATTTCACCATCAACTGGAGATACAACTACACCTTCAGTAGGATCGATTGCAACACCGTCACCCATCATACGACCAGCGAATACTGGATCTGGTACTTCTTCAATATTTTTCACTGCTCCAGTTAATGGAGCTACGATTGTTTCTTCATTTGTTTTTGAACCAAGACCAAATAATTTTTTAAACATAGGATAGTCCTCCTTATAATTTACCTAAAAGTTTATAGGGCAATCCCTAGTAAAGCTCGGGATACATGTAAGACTTCATACTTCGAATATTATACTGTAAAAACGCTTTCGAAATAAATTACGTCATTACTAATAGACTCTTATTGTAGCGCTTCACAAAATTCCAGTCAATTCTGATTGTCTGAATAACAATAAGAAGTTAACTTCTATTTATATTTTCTCTTTTTTCGTCCAACTTGTCTAGAGGTCTTTACTACATTTTATTTTTTGTTGTTAATTTGTAAAATTTAATTCAAACTTTTTTCAAAATCCGCTTGACTAAAGTAAGTAACTATTTTATCATTACTTACATAAGGTAAGTTAATAACTTTTAGGAGGTTTTTTAAAAATGATGGATTTCGGTCTTCTTATTATTCGTCTTATTATAGGAATTACATTCATGGGTCATGGTGCTCAAAAATTATTTGGTTGGTTCGGCGGTTACGGTTTAAAAGGAACAGGTGGCTGGATGGAATCAATCGGTTTACGTCCTGGTGTATTTATGGCATTTATGGCTGGTGCAACTGAATTACTAGGTGGTTTCTTATTCGCATCAGGTATTTTCATTATAGTTGGCTCATTATTTATCGTTGGAACAATGTTAATGGCTATCTTCACTGTTCACGGGAAAAATGGTTACTGGGTGACACAAAACGGATATGAATATAACTTAATGTTAATCGCTGTTGCTGTTGGTGTAGCTTTAATCGGACCTGGCGCATACGTTTTACTTTAATTTTCATCTCAATCTTGAGATTCTTGAAAAAGAACTTACTTCATTACAATTGAAGTAAGTTCTTTTTATGAAACAAAATATTATTTCCAGCAGGATTTTCTCACCGATATCTTGTAAACAAACAATAAGTATTCATATTTAGAAAGGGGATTACAAGCATGTTATCCATTAATCCAAATGAACAAACTGAAAAAGATAATTACAAATTACTTACTGGAAGTATCATCCCTCGCCCTGTCGCATTCGTTACTTCTGTAACAAAAGATGGTGTATTAAACGGAGCACCATATAGTTATTTCAATATTGTCGCTGCTAATCCACCACTTATCTCAGTTTCTGTACAACGAAAAGCGGGAGAAAGAAAGGACACTTCTCGAAACGCAATTGAAAAAGGAGAATTTGTTGTACATATTTCTGATGAATCATATGTAGCAGCAATTAACGAAACAGCAGCTAATCTCCCTCCAAATGAAAGTGAAATTGAACTAGCAAAACTAACACCAATTGAAAGTGAAGTCATCTCCGTTCCAGGTGTAAAAGAAGCAAATATTCGAATGGAATGCATATTAGAACGTGCAATTCCACTTGGTGGAACAGAAGACTCACCAGCTTGCGATCTACTAATTGGACGCGTCGTTCGTTTCCATGTTGCCGAACATCTATATGAAAAAGGGCGCATTCACGCAGAAGGACTCAAACCAATAAGCCGCCTAGCAGGACACAACTATGCAAAATTAGGAGAACAATTTGAACTGGTTAGGCCAGTTTAAAAGCGGAAGTGGCCCGTTTAGCTCTGACCAGCTAAGGTTCTCTCGTACAAAAGGTGCTTTTTACCTTTAGTGCGGGAGGTTCTTAGATGCGAAGAGCTGGCCACTGGAGCTGGATATATCTAAAAGCGGAAGCGGCTCGCTCAGAATGAGAGGGGGATGGAGCTTCTGACGTAGAGGCGCTTTTTGCCTCGCAGGAAGACGCGAAGCCACCGACCATTCTAGCCCGCTGGATATATCTAAAAGCGGAAGCGGCTCGCTCAGAATGAGAGGGGATGGAGCTTCTGACGTAGAGGCGCTTTTTGTAGAGGCGCTTTTTGCCTCGCAGGAAGACGCGAAGCCACCGACCATTCTAGCCCGCTGGAGCTGGATATACCTAAAAGCGGAAGCGGCTCGCTCAGAATGAGAGGGGGATGGAGCTTCTGACGTAGAGGCGCTTTTTGCCTCGCAGGAAGACGCGAAGCCACCGACCATTCTAGCCCGCTGGGGCTGGATATACCTAAAAGCGGAAGCGGCTCGCTCAGAATGAGAGGGGGATGGAGCTTCTGACGTAGAGGCGCTTTTTTGACCATTCTAGCCCGCTGGGGCTGGATATACCTAAAAGCGGAAGCGGCTCGCTCAGAATGAGAGGGGGATGGAGCTTCTGACGTAGAGGCGCTTTTTGCCTCGCAGGAAGACGCGAAGCCACCGACCATTCTAGCCCGCTGGAGCTGGATATATTTAAAAGCAAGGCGGCTCGATTCCTGCCATCACTCAAACATAAAATCCCCTGCTTTTTAGCAGGGGATTTTATCATTGTAATTCTTCCTTCTTTTCCTCTAAAGTAGGCAGTTTTTCTTTTTTCGGTTTCCCTAGCTTAATTACGAAGAAATATAGGGAAAGCAGTGTAATAAGAAAAACAATTAAAAACGGGTACGGAGAGTAAAAGGCACGCGCCGCCTCAGTCTTTCCCGCAACAAATTTCAATGACTCAATATCTAAAAACTCAGCAAACATTTGTACACCGAGCATACTAAACCAAAAAACAAAAAAACTAATAATAATACCAAAAACTTGCTTCAATCTCGTCATTCATCTCATCCTTTCTATATGTGTAATTTTTTAGCGCAATCAGTATAGTACAAACAAAACTATGCACAGAAAGGAGCTATCTTACTATTCGCGAATTAACTTAATCCAACCTAAAATTGCAATTTGCAAAATAATACCCCAAATTATAAGCCTTCTTAGCCATCGAGGAAAGAAGGTTAAAAACTTAACATACCATTCCAATAGCTTGTTCATAATTCCCTCCTACATAAAATTATATAGGAAAAAGGATATATAATCCAAATCCAACTAGAATGATGCCACCTACTATCTCGCCATATGTACCGAGCATATCTTTCGCATGTCTACCAATTAATAAACCAATCCACGCTAATAACATGCTAACAAATCCAAAAAGTAATATCGTAATGATTGTTTGTGCCCCATAAATACCAAGACTAAGCCCTACTGAGAAACTATCTATACTAACGCCAAATGCAAATACGAATAAGCTAATTCCAATAGGGGCAGTTCTAGTCTCTTCATTTTGTAAAATGGTCGAATATACGATATAAAAACCTAGTCCAATTAATAAAATAGCACCCGCAAAATGTGCAATATCTCCATACTTCTCTGATAAAAAACGACCTAGTACCATCCCTATAAACGGCATAATAATATGAAATATCCCTATCGTCATACCAATATACAGGATTTGTCTTAACTTTAGGGGCATCATCCCCATACCAAGACTCACCGAGAACGCATCCATCCCTAAGGCGAATGCCATAATTATTAAAGGTATTAGCTGTTCAAACGTCATTCATGCCCCTCCTTGGACGTGCTACTTCACAATATGCTTATCCAAGGAGAAATATTCTGTTTGCTAACCTTACCTTATCATTCAATAATAATATGATGTCCTGCCGCTTTTGTTAAACGATTCATAATAGCATTTCCTATTCCTTCATTAGGGAACGACTCACTAAAAATAACATCCACTTCACTTGCATCAAATGTTCTAAGTACATCATATAATTTAGTCGCAACGCTAGCTAAGTCACTTCGAACACCACAAGACAATATAACATCTGCGTTATATACATGTTGATACTCTTCCGTCGTTAATACGCCTACTTTAAATCCTTCTTCCTTTTTCCCATCCACAAGTTGCTGTATAAACTCACGTGAGCCCTCAACAATACTAAGTGGTGCTTTCGGCGCATAATGTGTATATTTCATTCCAGGTGATTTCGGTTTTTCCTTCTCATCCTTTAAAGCTGGATCTAAAGAAACGGTACCTATCACCGCTTCTAATTGTTCTTTCGTAATCCCACCTGGACGTAATATTGTTGGAACCGGGCTTGTACAATCAATTACAGTTGATTCAACGCCTACTCCAGTTGCACCACCATCAACAATACCTGCAATCTTCCCATTCAAATCTTCATATACGTGAGAAGCTAGTGTTGGACTTGGACGCCCTGAACGATTCGCACTTGGTGCCGCAACAGGTACATTCGCCTCTTCAATAAGAGCAAGTGCAACTGGATGATCAGGCATTCTTACCCCAACCGTATTAAGTCCCGCCGTCACCCTCTCTGAAATCCCTTCTTTTCTCGGCAAAATAATTGTTAATGGTCCTGGCCAAAAATGCGCCATTAACTTCTCTGCAACTGGTGGAATTTCTTTCACAATCCCATCTAACTGAGATTTTGTACCTATGTGGACAATGAGTGGATTATCACTCGGTCTTCCTTTCGCTTCGAAAATTTTCGCGATTGCTTCATCATCCATCGCGTTTGCACCTAACCCATATACTGTTTCCGTAGGGAAAGCAACCGCCTCATTTTCTCTTAATAATTTTGCTGCTTCTTGTAACTGTGGATAATATTTTTTTCTTTCCACAACATTATCCACAACCCACATATTTGTATGCATTTTTTTCCACGTCCTTTTCTACCCTTAAATACTTGTCTATTTTTAGTTTACTATGAGATTTATCCAAAAGACAAACAAGGTTTATCCACAAAATGTGGATAAACCTAATTAATCCGTGGATAACTTTGTGAATAGCTGACAATTTAGTATTATTGCATTCTGCTCTTTTATATTTTTACAAAAATGTTCTAACTGTTGAATTCCCTCTGGAACCTCATCCTTTTCTATAGTAAAAAAGTCAAAGAACTGAAAGATCGGTACAGATTGTGGATGGTTTGTTAGTAAGTACAATTGTTGAACACTTTTTTCTTTCATATACTGCAAAAACATTTCAAAAAAATATAAGAAAGTCTGTTTATCCACATGAGGTGTGAATAAACAAGAACGAATAAGTACATCTTCCCCACTTTGTTCATAACCAATTACAGCTCGTATTTCTTCCGCCTCTTCCAAAATCATAAATTGTGCGTACAACTCATTTATTTTATCATCTTTTTTATTAGCTTGTCCGAAAAAAGAATGTAATCTTTCCACATCTGCTTTCGTAGCAAAATACACTTTCTTCATAATAAATCCCTCCTCATTTTTATATATGAGGAGGGATTTATTAATAGTACTATTTAGAGAATAAAGATGTAAAAGCTTCTACAATAAACAATTTAACTTCTGGCTTTTCTTCTTCCTCTTCGACTTTTACATACTCATTTTGCTTTTCTTGTTTTTTCTCCACAGTTTTCTCCACTTTTTCCACAGTTTTTGTTTCTTCTTCACTTACAGGCTGCTCTTCGACTTTTGTTTCATTTTTTACTACTTTCTTTTCAGAAGCTGTTACTTTTTTTACTACTTCCTGTTTTACAACTTTCTTTTCTTTTACCTTATCCACTTTCTTCTCTTCTGTATCTACTACTTCTTCATCTAGTTGTTTCACCTGCTCCTCTTCAGGAGATTCCGCCTTCACAACGTGCTCTTCTTTTCTTACAGCTGTCCCGCTTGAAAAATCTAAGAAACACATTGGTGGAAATAATACACACCACCAGTTAGCGCCTTCACCTTCTCCAATTGTGATCAATACTGCTTCATATTCTCCTGCTGGATAAATAAAATTCCCATATACCTTTGTAGGAAACTTTACATTCTTACTAAATTTCACTTGAAATGATTCTTTACTTCCTTCTCTTTTTAACGTATTTTCCACCGTTTTCTCGATTTCTGGAATATGATTTTGAATTACTTTGCGTGCCTCTTCAAATGAAGTTAAATCCGCTACCCATCCATCAATTTGTGCTTTTACTTCATCACGCACTTTACGCTTTAATGCCTGGTCTTTATCTGAATCACTATTTGCTAAAATTCTTAATCGAACGGCCTCTTTCGGAATAACTGAAGGCCCTTTCGCATCAGCTTTCATATATCCAAACTGCACAAGTAACTGTGCACCAATTAATAATATAAGAAGATAAGCAATAACTTGTTTTTTCATTTCCTCCACCGTCCCTTCTACAAACAGTGTGGACAGACTTTCATATTTCTAAACTATTAAATTCAAAATCTATATGAATTTTCCCAAAAAAAATAGAGTAAGGTGTGAACCTTACTCCATCTCAGCAAATACCATACGGTCTTTTCCGTTAATATCAAAAACAACCTCAACATGGGCATGCGGAAAAGCTTGTTGTAACAATCTCTTTACATCCTCACCTTGTCCTACTCCAATTTCAAACGCTACAATTGCTTTCTCCTGCAACACATTCGGCAATTCTTCCATAAAACGGCGATAAAAATCTAATCCGTCTTCTCCACCAACAAGTGCTCTCTTCGGCTCATGCTCTTTCACAACAGGAGAAAGACCACGCCAATCCTCTTCCGGTATATATGGAGGATTTGAAACAACAACATCTAGCTTTTGACCCGTTTTATCAAATGGTGACAATAAATCACCGTGATAGAACGTTACTTCTGCACCTAAAGATTTTGCATTTTCTTTTGCAACTTCAATCGACTCTTGTGCAATATCTACTGTATACACGTGAAGATTTTTATTTTCTAAAGCAAGCGTAATAGAAATCGCTCCACTACCTGTGCCTATATCTGCTACATGTAGTTCCTTGTCGCCAAAATGGCGCTCAATTCTTTCTAATACTCCTACTATAAGCTCTTCTGTTTCCGGTCTTGGTATTAATACTTCTTCATTCACAAAGAACGACCGGCCATAAAACATTTCATAACCAATCATATATTGAATAGGAATACCTTCTACATGCTTGTGGATAAACTCCGTAAAGCTTGCCTCTTGTTCCTCATTTATTTCTTCACGCATATTCATAAGTAATCCTGTTCTGTTCATCTTTAATACATGACAAAGGACAATTTCTCCCGCATTTTCATCTCGTCCATTTTCCTGTAAAAAAGAAGAAGCCCATTTCAGGGCTTCATAGACACGCATTACTCAGCTGCCTCCATCCTTTGAGCCTGATCTTCCATCACTAAGGCATTGATGAAATCATCTAACTTACCTTGTAAGATTTGATCTAGCTTTTGAATCGTTAAACCGATTCGATGGTCTGTAACACGGTTTTGCGGGAAGTTATACGTACGAATACGCTCTGAACGATCACCCGTACCAACAGCTTGTTTACGGTTTTGATCATATTCAGCTTGTGCTTCTTGTCTAAACTTATCATAAACACGTGCGCGTAATACTTTCATCGCTTTTTCTTTATTCTTAATTTGTGATTTCTCATCCTGACAAGATACAACTACACCAGTCGGTAAATGCGTTAAACGTACCGCTGACATCGTTGTATTAACGCTCTGTCCACCAGGACCACTAGAAGCGAATGTATCAACACGAACATCTTTCTCGTGAATGTCGATTTCTACTTCTTCTGCCTCTGGTAATACAGCTACAGTTGCTGTAGATGTATGAATACGTCCACCAGATTCCGTTTCAGGAACACGTTGTACACGGTGAGCACCATTCTCGAATTTCAGCTTCGCGAAAGCACCTTTACCGTTAATCATAAAGATAATCTCTTTATATCCACCTAACTCTGTATAGCTAGCCTCGATAATTTCTGTTTTCCAACCTTGAACCTCAGCATAACGGCTATACATGCGGTATAAGTCACCAGCAAATAAAGCGGCCTCATCGCCACCAGCAGCCCCACGAACCTCAACGATAACGTTCTTATCATCATTAGGGTCCTTTGGAACTAGTAAAATTTTCAGACGTTCTGATAACGTTTTTTCTTGTGATTCTAACTCAGAAACCTCTTCTTTTACCATGTCACGCATTTCTGCGTCTAACTTCTCTTCTAACATTGCTTTCGCATCTTTTAATTGCTCACGAACATCCTTATACTCACGATACACCTCTACCGTTTCCTGTATATCAGACTGTTCCTTTGAATATTCACGAAGCTTATTTGTATCGCTAATAACCTCTGGGTCACTTAACAATTCATTTAACTTCTCATAACGATTTTCTACAGCTTGCAAACGATCTAACACATCATTCACCTCTACATCCTAGTATCTAATACAAATAGTATATGGTACTTACTCAAAAAAACGCAAATTATATTTAAAAGCGCAAGCGGCTTGCTCAGAATCGCAGGACACTTTCAACTCTTGACCTTGAAGCGCTTTTTGCTTCAGGCGAGAGAGTGAAATGGCCGGAGATTCTAGCCGCTGGAGCTAGATAATATTTAAAAGCGTAAGCGGCTCACACCACCCACACTCTCTATTCTGAAAAAAACCCGCCTTGCGCAGCGAGTTTTACTTGTCTTTGTTTGTAGGAACTGCATGACAATGACGACAGCGTGGTTCATACGATTCTGAAGCCCCAACTAAAATAATCGGATCATCAAATGCCGCTGGTTCTCCATCAATTAATCGTTGTGTACGACTTGCCGGAGATCCACATGCAGAACATACTGCTTGTAGTTTTGTTACATGTTCAGCAATCGCCATCAGCTGAGGAACTTGTCCAAATGGTAGACCACGGAAATCTTGGTCTAAACCAGCTACAATGACACGATAGCCACGATTTGCCAATACTTGCACCACTTCCACAATGTCCCCATCAAAGAATTGCACCTCATCGATTGCAATTACATCCATATCTTCAGTGATATGTTCAAATATATCTTTTGAAGCTGAAACAGGAACTGCTTTTACCTTTAATCCGTTATGTGATACAACGTCTTCTTCACTATAGCGATTATCAATACATGGTTTAAATACAATTGCATGTTGTTTCGCAAATTGCGTACGGCGCACACGGCGGATTAACTCTTCTGATTTACCAGAAAACATACTACCGCAAATCACTTCAATCCAGCCATTTTGATTTATTAAGTACATGAAGCTCTCCTTTCATCTACTTTTTAGTTAAAAGTAGGGTAAAGGTATAATATTTTCGCAAAAAAAACAGACAAGCGAATACATACACTTGCCTGTTTTATGTTTTTATTACTTGATACCGTATTTCTTATTGAAGCGATCAACGCGTCCGTCTGCAGTAGCAAACTTCTGACGTCCAGTGTAGAATGGGTGAGAATCAGAACTGATCTCAACTTTTAGTAATGGATAAGTGTTACCATCTTCCCACTCAACAGTTTCGCTAGAGCCTTTAGTAGACCCGCTTAAGAATTTGAAGCCTGTGTTTGTGTCCATGAATACAACTTTCTTGTAATCTGGGTGAATTCCTGCTTTCATTCTTTTCATCTCCTTCCGCCCTGAATCATTTTCGAAACAGAGTTTTTCATCTTCAGCTGCATACACAACTATATTGATGAAACACATATGATGAAATTATAACAAGGCTAACTTCATTTTGCAACTACCTGTTTTTGTCTTTTTAATTTTAAAAGCGCAAGCGGCTCGTTCAGAATGGGAGGGGGATGGAGCTTCTGACGTAGAGGCGCTTTTTGCCTCGTAGGAAGACGCGAAGCCACCGACCATTCTAGCCGCTGGAGCTGGATATTAAATTTAAAGCGGCGGGGGCTCGCTCAGCTCTGACCAGCTAAGGTTCTTTCGCCCTAAAGGTGCTTTTTACCTTTCGGGCGGAAGGTTCTTAGATGTGAAGAGCTAGCCACCGGAACTGGATATCACTTAAAAATCCAGGACACTTCACACCCTCTCACTTGAGGCGCTTTTTGCCTCATGGAAAGACGCGAAGCCACCTACCATTCTAGCCGCTGGAGCTAGATATCACCTTAAAGTGGAGGCGGCTCATTCTGCTCTGACTAGCTAAGGTTCTCCCACTTATTTCTCTCTTTAATATCACCTAAAAGGCATAAAAAACTCGCTTACTATAAAATAAGCGAGTCCCAATCTTTTCCCTTTACTTAGTTGTTACATATCTTTTCGAGTCTGCAACAATGTTTTGTAAAAATTCTTCGTTTGTCTTCGTTTGACGAAGCTTACGTAAGAAACTTTCAACAAAGTCTGGTGTATCACGCATTGTTTTACGAATGCCCCATAACTTGTCTAAATGCTCTTTTGGAATTAATAGATCTTCTTTACGTGTACCAGAACGACGAATATCAATCGCTGGGAAGATACGACGTTCAGCTAACGAACGATCTAAGTGAAGTTCCATATTTCCAGTTCCTTTAAATTCCTCGTAAATAACATCGTCCATACGAGATCCTGTATCAACAAGGGCTGTTGCTAAAATCGTTAAGCTACCGCCTTCTTCAATATTACGTGCAGCTCCAAAGAAACGCTTCGGTCTATGGAAAGCCGCTGGGTCGATACCACCCGATAATGTTCTACCGCTTGGCGGAATAACGAGGTTGTAAGCTCGCGCTAAACGGGTAATACTATCCATTAAAATGATAACATCTTTTTTGTGCTCTACAAGACGCATTGCACGTTCTAACACAAGTTCAGCTACTTTAATATGATTTTCTGGTACTTCATCAAAAGTAGAACTTACAACGTCGCCCTTAACAGAACGTTCAATGTCTGTTACTTCCTCTGGACGCTCATCAATTAAAAGAACAATTAATTCTGCTTCTGGATGATTTGTTGTAACACTGTGTGCAATTTCTTTTAATAGACTTGTTTTACCAGCCTTTGGAGGCGCAACAATTAAACCACGTTGTCCAAATCCAACTGGTGCGATTAAATCCATGATACGTGTCGGTAACTTTTTCGGTTCCGTTTCCAATTTCATTTGGCGATCTGGGTATAATGGTGTTAATGCAGGGAAATGCACACGCTCTTTTGCTGAATCTGGATCATCTCCGTTTACAGCTTCAACTTGTAATAACCCAAAATAGCGTTCATTTTCTTTAGGAGGTCGTACTTTACCAGAAACTTTGTCTCCATTACGTAAATCGAAACGACGAATTTGCGAAGCTGAGATATAAATATCTTCTGAGCTTGGAGAATAGTTGATAGGACGTAGGAATCCAAATCCTTCTGATTGAATAATTTCTAATACGCCTTCCATGAAAAAGAAACCTTCTTTTTCTGCTCGAGCTTTCAAAATAGAAAAGATTAACTCTTTTTTCGTTAACTTGCTATAATACGAAATCTTAAATTCTTTCGCAAGCTCGTATAACTCTTTTAACTTCATGTTTTCTAATGCTGCAATTGACAAATTCATTCAGACACCACACTTTAACGTTATTCTCTTTTTTCATGGGTAAAGGGAAAAATACGGAAGGCAAATAATTAATAATGAAAGGCAATAAGTTCAAGTAGGGTAATATTCACTATTGTAACCCTTTTATCTAGTTTTAATCAATACGTTGGAACACAAATACAAGAAGCGAAGACAAGAAAATTTGTCTTCGCTTCTTATTTAATTTAGTTCCAGCTCCGATAGTTAAAAAGATCGACCATCTTAACCTTTCTGAACGAGCCGCTTACGCTTTTTATTTAATCCAGCTTCAGCAGCTAGAATGGTCGGTGGCTTCACTTCTTCCTGCGAGGCAAAAAGCGCCTCTACGTCAGAAGCTCCATCCCCCTCCCATTCTGAACGAGCTGCTTACGCTTTTTATTTAATCCAGCTTCAGCAAGCTAGAATGGTCGGTGGCTTCACTTCTTCCTGCGAGGCAAAAAGCGCCTCTACATCAGAAGCTCCATCCCCCTCCCATTCTGAACGAGCTGCTTACGCTTTTTATTTAAATCCAGTTCCAGCGGCTAGAATCCCCGGTCATTTCACTCTCTCACTCGAAGCAAAGAGCGCTTCAAGGTCGAGAGTTCCAATGCCCTGCGATTCTGAGCGAGCCGCTTCCACTTTTTATTTAATAACCAAGTTTGGTTTTTTATTTAAGCTATGACGACCATCTACGAAGCGAACTGTGCCTGATTTCGCACGCATAACAAGAGATTGCGTTGTTCCTACGCTACCTTTAAATTGAACACCGCGTAATAGTTCTCCATCTGTTACACCTGTTGCTGCAAAGATTGCATCGTCACCTTTTACTAAGTCCTCCATACGAAGGATACGATTAATGTCTTCTATGCCCATTTTTTTACAACGTGCTAATTCAGCTTCGTTTTGTGGCAATAGTTTTCCGTGAATTTCTCCACCTAAACATTTTAAAGCAACCGCTGCTAATACACCTTCAGGTGCTCCACCAGATCCAAATAAAATATCTACACCTGTACGATCAAACGCTGTATTAATCGCTCCAGCTACATCTCCATCATTAATTAATTTAATACGAGCACCAGCTTTACGAATTTCTTCGATAATTTCTTGATGACGTGGGCGATTTAAAACTGTCGCTACAACATCTTCAATATCTTTATTTTTCGCTTTCGCAACTGCACGTAAGTTATCAATAATAGGCGCATCAATGTCGACCGCCCCAACTGCTTCTGGGCCAACCGCGATTTTATCCATGTACATGTCAGGAGCATGTAACAAATTACCATGGTCTGCAATTGCAATAACAGCAAGAGCATTCCAGCCACCAGCTGCTACGATGTTTGTCCCTTCTAAAGGATCAACTGCAACGTCTACACGTGGTCCATATCCTGTACCTAATTTCTCTCCGATATATAGCATTGGTGCTTCATCCATCTCACCTTCACCAATTACAACTGTACCTTTCATCGGAATTGTATCAAATACATCCCGCATAGCTGATGTTGCTGCACCGTCTGCTTCATCCTTTTTCCCGCGCCCCATCCAACGCGCTGATGATAATGCTGCAGCCTCTGTTACACGTACTAACTCCATAGATAAACTTCTTTCCACAATAATCCCTCTCCTTTAAGTCTTTATATTTCTGCCGTATTTTGTGAACCGTGTTTTTCTATAAAGTGTACTTCCGCAAGTAGTGATGCTTCGCTTCCCCCTTGCGGAAGTATCACTTATGCGTTCTTCATCTCTTCAATTTCTTGTTTTGTCATTTGTTCTCGCCAAATGTTTGCTCCAAGCCCTTTAAGCTTGTCCACTATATTCTCATAACCTCGATCAATATGCTCAAGTCCTGTTACTTCTGTA
Organism: Bacillus sp. FSL K6-1218; assembly: GCF_038006445.1. Taxonomy (NCBI): domain Bacteria; kingdom Bacillati; phylum Bacillota; class Bacilli; order Caryophanales; family Bacillaceae; genus Bacillus; species Bacillus sp. FSL K6-1218. Next base: position 5,330,671 of record NZ_JBBOVE010000001.1, read on the forward strand.
ATTCCATCTGCCATTAACCCTGCAATAACAAGTGCCGCTCCCGCTCGTAAATCACTCGCCTTCACTTTTGCACCTTGCAGTAACACAGGACCAGTTACAATTGCCGAACGACCTTCTACTTTAATTTGAGCATTCATACGACGTAATTCATCAATGTGTTTGAAACGGGCACCGTAAATTGTATCTGTTACAACTCCCGTCCCATGCGCCTTTGTTAAAAGCGTCGTAAACGGCTGTTGTAAATCCGTTGGAAAACCTGGATATACAAGCGTTTTGATATCAACTACTTTTAACTTTCTATTACCGTTCACCGTAATTTGATCATCGTTCGTTTCAACTTGAACACCAGCTTCTCTTAGCTTTGCAGTAACTGATTCTAAGTGCTGAGGAATAACGTTATCAACCGTTACTTCTCCTCCTGATGCAGCTCCTAGAATCATATACGTACCAGCTTCGATACGATCTGGGATGATAGTATGGTGACAACCATGTAAAGAGTCCACACCATCTATTCGGATTACATCTGTACCAGCACCTTTAATACGTGCTCCCATGCTTGTTAACAATGTAGCTACATCAATAATCTCGGGCTCTTTCGCTGCATTTTCAATAACAGTTCTACCTTTCGCTCGTACAGCTGCTAGCATAATATTAATCGTAGCCCCCACACTAACAACATCTAAATAAATACGTGCTCCATGTAGTTCATCTGCCCTTAAATAGATGGCACCTTGTTCATTTGTAACATGTGCACCCAGCGCTTCAAACCCTTTAATATGCTGATCAATCGGCCTCGGTCCTAAATGACATCCACCCGGAAGCCCAATAACAGCTTTTTTAAAACGGCCAAGCATCGCACCCATTAAATAATAAGAAGCGCGCAACTTTTTCACTTTTCCATTTGGCAAAGGCATTGCAACCATGTTAGAAGGATCGACTACCATCTCTTCCTCCTGTCCATAAGTTACTTTCCCTCCAATTTCCTCTAGTAAGTCTCCTAACATTTTCACGTCCGAAATATTAGGGACACCACCAATAGTTACTGGAGTATCTGCTAAAATTGTCGCTGGAATTAATGCAACGGCACTGTTCTTTGCACCGCTTACTCGAATTGTTCCATTTAAAGCTCTTCCGCCTTCAATTAGCAATTTTTCCATATTGAGCTCCCTTCTTGTGAATGTATTTACTTTCTATCTTTTTATAGAAAGCTCCCCTTAAGAATCTCAATTACTCTTTCCATCCCAAAACTCAATAAATAGGAAACCATTATCTTCATTTCTCCTGTAGCACGAATAGATAAAGATCAACTATTCATCGAATTCACTTTATCAATTTAGATACGTTATCACATTTATTAATAGGACTATGCACATTATTTTCTATTTAAAAACCAAAAATGATAAAATCTTTCGACTTGTTCACGCTTTCATTATACAACGAAAGGAAACCGTCTAAAAGACTAGACGGTTTCCAAAACGGAATTTTATTCTTACGCTTTACCGTTAGAACCGAACTCACGCATTTTACCAGCAACAGTTGCTTTAATAGCGTCGCGGCCAGGTCCAATAAATTTACGAGGATCGTAAACTTCTTGGTCTTTGTTTAATACTTCACGAACAGCTTTTGTAAACTCGATTTGGTTCTCAGTGTTTACGTTGATTTTTGAAGTACCTAAAGAGATAGCTTTTACGATATCAGCAGTTGGGATACCAGTACCACCGTGTAATACTAAAGGTACGCCAGTGAAGTCACGAACTTGTTCCATTTCAGCGAATCCTAAGTTAGGCTCACCTTTGTAAGGACCGTGTACAGAACCTAAAGCTGGAGCTAGGCAATCGATACCTGTTGCTTCAACAAGGTGCTTACACTCTGCTGGGTCAGCGTAAATTACGCCTTCAGCGATTACGTCGTCTTCTTGTCCGCCAACTGTTCCAAGCTCAGCTTCAACAGATACGTTACGAGCGTGTGCGTATTCTACTACTTGTTTAGTAGTTTCAACGTTTTCTTCGAATGGGTGGTGAGAAGCGTCGATCATTACAGATGTGAAACCTGCATCGATTGCTTCTTTACATTTTTCGAAGCTTGAACCATGGTCAAGGTGAATCGCTACAGGAACAGTGATGTTCATTTCTTCGATTAAAGCTTTAACCATAGCTACAACTGTTTTGAAACCAGTCATATGACGAGCTGCACCCTCAGATACACCTAGGATTACAGGAGATTTTTCTTCTTCCGCAGCAGCTAAGATAGCTTGAGTCCACTCTAAGTTGTTCATGTTGAATTGACCAACTGCGTATTTTCCTTCTAGTGCTTTGTTTAGCATTTCTTTCATAGAAACTAAAGGCATGGTGAATCCTCCTAAAAAACGTTTTTTGTATCCGATAAGTTCTTATCGCTGGTAGTATGACCAGAATAAGGTAAAATATGTATATCTACATACCGGACTTTTTTCTACACTCAATAGGATAACAACTTGTACTCAAAAACTCAACCGTATTCACCTGCACAATAGTCCATGTAAACGCTTTTTTCCATATTTTTTATAAAAAATTCATTTTTACGCCTCTACAGCGAGCTCATTTCTCACAGCTTGACGAATTTCATCAATATCAAATGGTTTAGCAAAATGCATTAAAGCACCTAAATCTTTTGCTTCTTGGATCATATCAAGCTCTCCATAAGCAGTCATTAAAATGACTTTAATACTCTCATCAATTTCTTTTACATGCTTTAAAATCTCTATACCATCCATGCCTGGAATTTTCATATCTAATACTACTAAATCCGGATTATCTTTTTTCACGATATCTAAAGCTTGAAATCCATTCGCTGCTTGGAATGTCTGATAACCTTCTTTTTGGAACACTTCATGTAATAACACACGAATCCCATATTGATCATCAACGATTAAAATTTTACCTTCCATAATTCCCAACCTTTCTGTGTAAGTACAAGATTTAAAGCTTCTTATATCTTAACGATTTATTTTCGCTATTCTTTGGCAAATTCCTTCCTATTACTTCTTATTTTACCGTTTCCTATTTTGTTATGCTACCCTACGATTTCACCTTTCTAAAAAAATAAACTATAATGAAAGCCGGCAAACACGTACGAAGGGAGTAACATTATGTTAAAAATTTTTTCAACTCAATTAAGTGGTTATTTCTCCAGAGTTTCTCAAAAAGAAGAAATGAATATAGAAGATAGCGCTCGTTTACTTGCTCAAGCACTAGTTGGCGATGGTTTCATTTATTTATATGGTACAAATGAAATGGATGGCGTTGTTACCGAAGCACTATTCGGTGCTGAACCAATGAAGCAAGCAAAACGCTTATTTGAAAATGGTAAAGAAGCAGAAGTAACCTCTGCGGATCGTGTACTTCTTATTAGCCGTTTTTCAACAGATGAAGCAGTTGTAGAAATTGCAAAAAAACTACAAGAAGAGGGACACTCTATTGTCGGCATTTCTGCTCTTCAAGAAGGTACGAAATCACTGGAACAATATACAGACGTACATATTGATACAAAACTGTTAAAAGGCCTTATTCCAGACGATGAAGGTAATCGCTACGGGTTCCCAAGCTTAATAGTAGCTTTATTTGCTTATCACGGAATCAAATTTACAATCGATGAAATGTTAAACGAATATTAAAAAAAGCGCCGTCACTTTAAAGTGACGGCGCCTTTTTTATTACTTGCTCTCTTTATTCGTAATAGAAGCTCTTACGAAGTCATGGAACAATGGTTGTGGACGGTTTGGACGAGAAACAAGTTCTGGGTGGAACTGTGCTGCTACGAACCAAGGGTGGTCTTTTAATTCAATGATTTCAACTAGACGGCCGTCTGGGCTTGTACCAGAGAATACGAATCCTTCTTTTTCCATATCCGGACGGAACTGGTTGTTGAACTCATAACGATGACGATGACGCTCATATACAACCGGCTCATTATAAGCATTGTAAGCATTTGTTTCTTCAGCAAGCTTACATGGGTATAGACCAAGACGAAGTGTACCACCTAGGTCCTCTACATCTTTTTGTTCTGGTAATAGGTCAATGATTGCGTATGGTGTATCAGGGTTAATTTCAGAAGAGTTAGCACCTTCTAAACCTAATACATTACGTGCGAATTCGATTGATGCAAGTTGCATACCTAAGCAAATTCCTAAGAATGGAACTTTGTTTTCACGAGCATATTGAATCGCAACGATTTTACCTTCTACACCACGATCGCCGAAGCCACCTGGTACAAGGATACCATCTGTGTCTCCTACTAATTCTTGTACATTTTCTGCTGTTACGTGCTCAGCATTTACCCATTTTACTTCTACATCTGTATCGAATGAGTAACCAGCATGACGAAGTGCTTCTACAACAGAAATATATGCATCTTGAAGTTCTACATATTTACCAACAAGAGCGATTTTTGTTTTCTTAGAAAGGTTACGTACTTTGTTAACTAGCGCAGTCCACTCTGTCATATCTGCAGCTGGATTGTCTAATTTTAAGTGGTCACAAACGATTTGGTCCATGTTTTGTTCTTGAAGAGATAATGGAACCGCATATAAAGTATCTGCATCGCGAGCTTCGATAACTGCTTTTGTATCGATGTCACAGAATAATGCAAGCTTGTCTTTCATATCTTGAGAAACAGGCATTTCTGTACGAACAACGATAATGTTTGGTTGAATACCTAAGCTACGAAGTTCTTTAACACTATGTTGTGTTGGTTTTGTCTTCATTTCACCCGCTGCTTTTAAGTACGGGATTAACGTACAGTGAATGTACATTACATTGTCACGACCGATGTCGCTCTTAATTTGACGGATTGCTTCTAAGAATGGTAGAGACTCGATATCACCAACAGTTCCACCGATTTCTGTAATAACAACATCCGCATTTGTTTCACGGCCAGAACGATATACGCGCTCTTTAATTTCGTTAGTAATGTGAGGAATAACTTGAACTGTTCCTCCTAGATATTCACCGCGACGCTCTTTTTGAAGAACTGAAGAGTAAATTTTACCTGTTGTTACGTTGCTGTATTTGTTTAAGTTAATGTCGATAAAACGCTCATAGTGACCAAGGTCTAAGTCAGTTTCTGCGCCATCATCTGTTACGAATACCTCACCGTGTTGGTATGGGCTCATAGTCCCTGGGTCTACGTTAATATATGGATCGAACTTTTGAATCGTTACATTTAAACCACGATTTTTTAAAAGTCTTCCAAGAGATGCTGCTGTAATACCTTTTCCTAAAGACGATACTACACCGCCTGTTACAAAAATATACTTAGTCATGAAAAAGCTCCCTTCTATTTTGCTGTTATATAATCACCGTTGCAAAGCGCAACGTATGTAGATAACACTGTATCCATCTTATTGTTAGACTCTTTTTATTTTCTAAACAAAAAACAAAAAAGAAAATTGCTCCCCTCATCACATAAAGTAACAAGTAGGGAGCAATTTTCTTTTATATTTACACTTTAAAAGTATTATCGTCCTTTTTTAAAGAGCCCAAAAATGATTCTACATGGACGATAATGAAAAGTCAAGAACTACAGTTCTTCCTCTTCTTCTTCAGTTTCATCATACTCAAGTTCTTCTTCAGCGAAGTCGTCTTCTTCATCTTCATCTAAATCATCAAGATCGTCGTCATCTCCGTCTTCCTCTTCAAGAACCTTGTCCAAATCTTCTACATCATCTTCTTCGTCTGCATTTCCGTCTGCATCGTCAAAGTCATCTTCATCTTCTTCAATGTAGTCGTCAAAACCGTCTTCTTCAACTTTACGTTTCTTCTTCGGTTTTGGCTGCGGTAAGATTTCTTCATCAATTTGCTCATATGGGTACCAGCTGCGTAGTCCCCAACGATTTTCTCCTAAATTAATGAAACGTCCATCGATGTTTAAGTCTGTATAAAATTGTGCGAGTTTCGCATTAACTTGCTCTTGAGATAGTCCCAGCACTTGAGCGATTTCTTGAACCAACTCGTTGAATGTCGTTGCTTGTCTTTTATCCCCTAAAACGCTATGTACAACTTCAATCATTGAACATTCTTTTAGCTCTTCTGGTGAATATTGCTTAAAATTCACTTATGCGGCACTTCCTTTCATCAAATATAACCTTATATATAACGGTCTGCTTAAAAAAATCCATACTATTCATTATAAACAAAAGTCGCACAAATATGCTACAAAAAAAAACGGGAAACTTTTATATGGTAATAAAATTAATAATTTGTCTGTTCCTTATTCCGGAAGCATATGGGCACCTTGCAACACATACCTAATTTGCATTTCTGTATATTCTTCGAGCGTATACAGTTTTTGCAGTGCCCAGCGTCTAAACCCCCACATTTGTCCTTGTATAAAAATATTATGTGCAAGAAGCTGTATTTCTTTTTTATTTAATATAAATGTTCCATTTTCCGTACACTGTTCTAAAATATCCTCAAACATTCCTACCATTTGAAACTCTTTTTCTAATACATATGGGAGAGATTCTTTCGGTAAAAAACGTACTTCTTGATACATAATTAATACTTCTTCTTGTAATTCGTCCATCACTTTAAAGTAATTCGTTATCGCTATCTTTAAACTTTCTATACTCCCTTTTTCTGTACACACTACTTCCTCTAATCGTTCTTTTACATGTTCATATATACTATCACAAACTAAATACAAAACATCATCTTTTGTACGAATGTACTCATAAAGTGTCCCTATACTAAATCCAGCCGCTTTTGCAATCTCTCTCGTTGTTGTACGCGGAAATCCTTTTTGTTTAAACAGTTGCACCGCACCTTTAATCATTTGTTCACGTCTTAACGCAACTAATTTTTCATCTTTCACCGATGCATGTACATTATGTTTAACCATTACCTTCACCTCTCTCTATTATTTTTTGGAAGGAAAAAGCGTAGGAAAATACCTACGCTTTCGTTCCTACTTCGTTAGCATACGAGAAATTACAAGCCTCTGAATCTCTTGTGTTCCTTCATATATTTGTGTAATCTTTGCATCTCGCATATAACGCTCTACTGGATAATCTTTCGTATAACCGTAACCACCAAATACTTGTACCGCTTCAGTCGTCACCTTCATCGCTGTATCCCCCGCAAATACTTTTGACATCGCTGATTCTTTTCCATACGGAAGCCCTTCTGATTCAAGCCAAGCCGCTTGATATGTTAAAAGGCGTGCCGCTTCTACATCTGTTGCCATATCCGCAAGTTTAAAGCCAATCCCTTGCTGCGCCGCAATTGGCTTTCCAAATTGATGGCGCTCCCTTGCATATTCTACAGAAGCATCTAAAGCCCCTTGTGCAATACCAACTGCTTGCGCCGCGATACCGTTACGACCTCCATCTAATGTTTGCATCGCAACTTTAAATCCTTGCCCCTCTTCTCCAAGTAGATTCTCTACAGGAATACGGCAATTTTCAAACATAATTTCAGTCGTTGGTGAAGAGCGAATCCCTAGCTTGCTCTCCTTCTTCCCAACTGAAAATCCCGGTGTATCACTTTCTACAATAAATGCACTCGTACCGCGCTGCTTCGATTCAGGATCAGTTAGCGCAAAAACAACATAAATATCAGCAATACCGCCATTTGTAATGAAAATTTTTGATCCATTTAAAATATAATGGTCGCCATCTCTCTTTGCGGTTGTCTTCATTCCACCAGCATCCGATCCAGATCCTGGCTCCGTTAAGCCGTATGCACCAATTTTCTTCCCTTCAGCCATCGGTCGTAAAAACTTTTGCTTTTGTTCTTCTGTCCCAAATTTAAAAATTGGCCATCCAGCAAGTGAAGTATGCGCAGACAGTGTTACACCTGTTGAAGCACAAACTCGAGATAATTCTTCAATAGCAATTACGTACGCTAAGTAATCGCTTCCAATTCCGCCGTATTCTTCAGGCCACGGAATGCCGGTTAAACCAAGCTCTGCCATTTGATCAAATAACTCTCGATCAAATCGCTCTTCCTCATCACGCTCAGCTGCTGTTGGTGCTACTTCATTTTTAGCAAAATCTCGAACCATTTTCCTTATCATTTCATGTTCTTCTGATAGTTTAAAATGCATCTCCGTCTCCCCCTCGCCCTTTTATAAAGCACGGCTAATAACAAGTTTCTGTATTTCACTTGTTCCTTCATATATTTGCGTGATTTTCGCATCACGGAAAAATCGTTCTACTGGATAGTCTTTCGTATAACCGTAACCACCAAATACTTGCACCGCCTCAATCGCGACTTCAACCGCTGTCTTAGAAGCAAATAATTTCGCAATAGATGCTTCTTTACCGCATGGTAATCCTTGTGCCCTAAGAGACGCCGCTCTATATACGAGTAACCTTGCTGCTTCGACACTTGTTGCCATATCTGCAAGCTTGAAGCCAATCCCTTGCTGCGCCGCAATTGGTTTCCCAAATTGCTCTCGTTCTTTTGCATAATCAATCGCACATGTAAGCGCCGCTTCAGCAATTCCTAACGCCTGTGCACCGATTCCAATTCGCCCAACATCTAAATTCGCCATTGCCACCTTGAATCCTTGTCCTTCTTCCCCAAGTAAATTCTCAGCTGGCACTTTCATATCTTCAAAAGTAAGTTGTACCGTACGAGAACCGAGAAGCCCCATCTTATGTTCATCTTTTCCGATGATTAAACCAGGTGTATCTTTCTCTACTATAAATGCAGAAATACCACTTTTTCCTACATCTGGATTTGTAGAAGCGAATACAATGTATGTACTTGCTTCACCACCATTTGTAATAAACACTTTCGATCCATTAATAATGTAATGATCGCCTTTTTTTACAGCTCTTGATTTCAAACTCCCTGCATCTGATCCTGCATTTGGCTCTGTTAAAGCAAATGCGCCTAAATATTCCCCGGTTGCAAGTTTAGAAACATATTTTTTCTTCTGTTCTTCTGTTCCGAAATATAAAATCGGATTCATTCCAACTGACGTATGTACAGCTAAAATTACACCAACTGTTGCACTTACCTTTGAGATTTCCTCAATTGCTAGAATGTAAGAAATAAAATCCATTTCTGCCCCGCCGTATTTTGCAGGCGCTGGAATCCCCATTAATCCAAGCTCACCCATCTTTTGTAAAATCTCTTTTGGGAACACCCCTTGTTCCATACTAGGAACAAAGGGAGCTATTTCCTTCTGTGCAAAATCCCGAACCATTTTCCTCATCATTTGCTGCTCTTCATTAAAACGAAAATTCATATACTCCGCCTCCATTTGCTATATATCCTTTTAACAATTTGGTAAGACCACTATTTTGTAACAAAGGGGGCATTTATTCGTAAACGTAGAATCCACGACCTGTTTTACGCCCTAACCATCCTGCATTCACATACTTACGTAATAACGGACATGGGCGATATTTACTATCTCCTAATCCTTCATGCAACACTTCCATAATGTATAAACACGTATCTAAACCGATAAAATCAGCGAGCGTCAAAGGCCCCATCGGATGGTTCATACCAAGCTTCATTACTTCATCAATTGCTTCTTTCGTCGCTACACCTTCATATAACGTATAAATTGCTTCGTTAATCATCGGTAGCAAAATGCGGTTTGATACAAAACCTGGGAAGTCATTCACTTCAACTGGTACTTTCCCAATTTTTTTCGTAATATCTTCAATTGCTTCATATACCGCATCATCTGTAGCCAAACCACGAATAATCTCAACAAGCTTCATAACTGGAACTGGATTCATAAAGTGCATGCCGATTACTTTTTCCGGACGCTTCGTTACCGCTGCAATTTCTGTAATTGGCAGAGATGAAGTATTCGTCGCTAAAATTGCGTGTTCTGGAGCAATTTCATCTAGATTCGCAAAGATTTTCTTTTTAATATCCATTTTCTCAACAGCTGCTTCAATAATAAGATCCGCTTCTTTCACACAATCTAAATCAAGCGTTACTGTAAGACGATTTAATGTCGCTTCCTTCTCTTCTTCCTTCATGCGTCCTTTTTCTACTTGGCGCACTAAGTTTTTCGTAATAATAGCCAATCCTCTATCTAATTGCTCTTGTTTTAAATCTTGTACCTTCACGTCATACCCTGCCATTGCACATACTTGCGCAATTCCTGATCCCATTTGCCCTGCACCAATTACAACAATGTTTTGTACACCCATTTTTTCTTCCCCCTTAATTGTTAATAAAATTTATACCCTCGAACTTTAATTAGTGAACTTCAATCATCACTGCGTCCCCTTGACCGCCACCGCTACAAATCGAAGCAATTCCAATTCCGCCGCCGCGCTGCTTAAGTGCATGGATTAATGTTACGATAATGCGCGCTCCGCTTGCTCCAATCGGATGTCCCATCGCCACTGCGCCGCCATTTACATTCAATTTTTCTGGATCAATTCCTGCGATTTCTGTACTTGCAATTGCTACCGCTGCAAATGCTTCATTAATCTCGAATAAATCGATGTCTTCAATTTTCTTGCCTGTTTTTTCAAGCAATGCGTTAATTGCATAACCTGGCGTTCTTGGGAAATCTTTAGATTCCACTGCAATTGCTGTATGCGCCAAAATTGTCGCTAATGGCTTTCTTCCTTCTTGCTTCGCTCTGTCTTCGCTCATTAATACAAGTGCGGCACCACCATCGTTTAGTCCCGGCGCATTACCAGCTGTCACCGCCGCTGTCTTATCAAATACAGGTTTTAACTTTGCTAACTTTTCAATCGTTGTATCTTCACGTGGCGCCTCATCCTTTGCAACGACAATAGGATCGCCTTTTCTTTGCGGGATCGTTACTGGAACGATCTCCTCTTCAAAACGTCCTTCTTTATGCGCTGAAACCGCACGCTGATGGCTACGATATGCCCATTCATCTTGCGCTTCGCGAGAAATTCCATCTTCCTTCGCAACTTCTCCGCCATAAACACCCATGTGTGTACCTGAAAATGCGCATGTTAAACCGTCAGCAACGTTTAAATCAATAACTTCGTTGTTGCCCATTCTGTATCCCCATCTTGCTCCGCGTAAAATGTAAGGACTGTTACTCATCGACTCCATACCACCAGCTACAATCAGTGATTGATCGCCAGTACGAATAATCTGATCCGCTAACGTAACCGCACGAAGGCCTGATGCACAAACTTTATTCACTGTTTCCGTCTGCACTTCCCAAGGGATTCCAGCAGCCCTCGCAGCTTGGCGCGATGGAATTTGTCCCTGTCCACCTTGAATAACCGTTCCAAATATAACTTCTTCAACATCACTAGCCGCAACATTTGCTCTTTCAAGCGCTGCTTTAATTGCAATTCCTCCAAGTTCCGTCGCTTTTACATCTTTTAAAGATCCTCCAAATTTTCCAACTGGTGTTCTTGCAGCACTTAAAATAACTGTTTTACTCATGTTTCTTTCCCCCATTTCATTTTTTAACACTGAGCGCTCGCTCGGTATCCCTACGTTGAGAAGAGGTGCAATCATTGCACCTCTTTCTAAAGTTGTATACATTCTTATAAACTACATCGCTTCTTTTTTCTGTCCGATAACAGATCGTTCTAAAATCTCTGTCACATCAAGAGTTTGAACTTTCTCTTCTACCTCTTTCGCTTTCGTTCCATCACTGATCATCGTTAAGCAATATGGACAACCTGTACCGATAATGGATGGCTGTACAGCTAATGCTTGTTCTGTACGAGCAACGTTAATACGTGAACCTGTTGTTTCTTCCATCCACATTAAGCCACCACCTGCGCCACAGCACATTCCCGTTTCACGGTTACGTGCCATTTCTACAAGATTCACTCCAGGAATCGCTTTCAAAATGTCACGTGGCGCTTCGTACACTTCGTTGTATCTTCCTAAATAACAGGAATCATGGTACGTAACTGTTTCTTTAATAGCGTGAACAGGCTTTAAGCGCCCTTCTTTCACCCACTGAGCTAACAATTCTGTATGATGATAGACTTCTGCTTGCAAGCCAAAGTCCGGATACTCATTTTTAAATGTGTTATAAGCATGAGGATCAATCGTAACGATTTTCTTCACTCCTGCCTTTTCAAATTCTTCGATATTCTTTGTCGCCATCTCTTGGAATACAAATTCATTTCCGAGGCGGCGTGGTGTATCTCCAGAATTCTTTTCTTTATTACCGAGAATTGCGAATGAAATGCCTGCTTCGTTCATTAACTTCGCAAATGATATTGCAATCTTCTGACTACGGTTGTCGTATGATCCCATTGAACCAACCCAGAATAAATACTCGAATTCCTCACCAGCTTTTGATTTTTCTTTTACAGTTGGAACTGTTACTTCATCATCACCTTGGCGCCATGTTTCACGCTCTTTACGGTTCAGACCCCACGGATTTCCTTGACGCTCGATGTTTGTCATCGCGCGTTGTGCTTCCGCGTCCATTTTTCCTTCTGTTAAAACGAGATATCGACGTAAATCAATAATTTTGTCAACATGCTCATTCATAACTGGACATTGATCTTCACAGTTACGACACGTTGTACATGCCCAAATCTCTTCTTCTGTAATAACATCTCCGATTAAACTCGGATCGTAAGCGAGCGTTGTAGCCGCTGATTCTTGTTGTCCTTTTCCAGCTGCCATCATCGCTAACTGATTTCCTTGTGTATTATTGAAGGCAACTACTGGAACCCACGGTGCTTTTGATGTTACCGCAGCCCCTTTATCAGTTAAATGATCGCGAAGTTTTAAAATTAAGTCCATCGGCGATAACATTTTTCCTGTGCCTGTTGCTGGACACATATTTGTACAACGGCCACACTCTACACAAGCGTATAAGTCAATAAGTTGATTTTGTCTAAAGTCTTCAATTTTACCAACACCAAATGTTTCTTGCGTTTCATCTTCAAAATCAATCTTTTCAAGCTTCCCTGGGTTTGAAATACGACCGAAAAATACATTAGCTGGTCCCGCAATTAAATGCGCATGTTTTGACTGTGGAACATACACTAAAAACGTTAACAAAATTAGTAAATGCACCCACCAAGAGAAATAGAACACTGAAATGGCTACGGTTTCATTTATCCCGCTAAAAACGTAAGCGATTGCAGAAGCAATTGGTTCACTCCATGAAAGCTCCTCGCCATGCCATATAAGTCCCATACCGTTACCAAGTAGCACAGAAATCATTAAACCACCGATAAAGATAAGAACAAGACCTGATTTGAAGTTACGTTTTAAACGAACAAGCTTTTCTACATAACGTCTATGAAAAGCCCAAAATACTGCAATTAAAATAACAAGTGTGACAATTTCCTGGAAGAATGTAAATGCAGGGTATAGTGGTCCAAGTGGAAGATGTGATCCTGGTGCGAGTCCTTTCCAAACGAAGTCAATTGCTCCAAATTGGACAAGAATAAATCCGTAAAAGAACATAACGTGAATGATGCCGCTTTTCTTATCTTTCAGCAGCTTTTTCTGACCGAAAACATTGACCTTAAGGAGATCCCAACGCTCTTTAAAACGACGGTCAAATTCAATTTTTTTTCCTAATTGTATGTAGGCTATTCTCGTCCGTATAAGATATACAAACAAATATCCTGCATAAGCAATAACAGCAATGGCAGCCAGCCAATTAATGATCAGTAAGCTATTCATTTTTATGCTACCCCTCTCTTTGTAAGCTCTCTTTCTTTTTAGAATCTTCAAAAATATATAATTTTCTGAATTATATCCCCTACCCCCATTATATAATGAGTGAGCATTCAGTCAACAGTTTTTTGTTATAGAACAACACATTTTTTCATAAAGCTGTTTATTTCGGTGAAACTATAAAGTGAAACTTTAATCAGTAGGGGCGGTTCATCCCCCACTGATTATTAGTTGAACCAATCGGGCTTTTACGGGCAGTTGATTTCCAAACTCACTTCTACTTATTCATCAATTTTTGAAGTAGGAAGCTTACTGCCCGTTAAAGCGGGATAAAGTGAAACTTTAATCAGTGCAACATACTATCCTCTGATGAAATTTATAATAACAACCGTGCTACCCGTATCATTTGTAACACACTGAAGGTGAAAAGAATGCGAAGGAGGGAATTCACTGATGCTCTACTTATCTCTTTTGTTAATATCCGTTGCTCTTTGGATTACAATTGACCTTTCATACGGGAGACTTCTTCATTTAAAGCGGGTAAGCTCTCGCACTTTCCCTTTACGTCAAAGTGATTTTCACCTTTATACATACGGGAAAGATTTGTATGACGCCTTATTTACGGATATAAAACAAGCACAGCACCACATTCATATTTTATTCTTCATTGTAAAAAACGATAAAATCAGTCGTGAATTTTTAAAGTTGCTGATTGATAAGGCTCAGGAAGGAATTGAAGTACGACTTTTACTTGATCGATTTGGCAGCCATTATTTATCAAACGAAGCTATTCGCTCCCTGCGAAAACATGGTGTATCTTTTTCATTTTGTCATAAGGTAAAATTTCCTCTGCTTTTCTTTTCTGCCAATCAAAGAAATCATAGAAAAATTACAGTGATTGATGGGAAAACTGGCTATATCGGGGGATTTAATATCGGCGAAGAGTATCTAGGGCATAATGAATATTTAGGATTATGGCGAGACTATCATTTACGTCTTACAGGAGAAGGGGTTCAAGATTTACAAAAGCAATTTTTGCATGACTGGTTTGATGATACGAAACAGAATTTTTTGGATGCTTCTCTTTATTTTCCAAAACAAAACAAAGGTACCATAATGCATCGATTTATTCCGACTGATGGTGCTTATTTACAGCATACTTTTTTATATTTAATTAACGGAGCAAAAAAAGAAATCTGTATCGGTACACCATATTTCATTCCTGGAAAAAAAATTATGAATGCCTTATTAAAAGCAAGAGAAAGAGGGGTTCAAATCACAATTCTCGTCCCAGAAAAAGCTGATCATCCTCTCGTTCGAGAAGCAAAATTCCCGTACTGCCGAAAATTAATACAGGCTGGTTGCAATATTTACGCATTTCAACAAGGCTTTTTTCACGCCAAAATTATTATAGTGGATGATGATATTTGTGATATCGGAACAGCAAACTTTGATATGAGAAGTTTATATATTAACCATGAAATAAACTGCCTGTTATATAATAAACAGTTCATTCGAACAGTAAAAAATAAATTCCATGAAGATCTAGAGAATGCATCCGTACTTTCCTATAGCGATGTAAACCCACCTTCTCTTATCGATAGAGGAAAGGAATGGATTGGAACAATGCTTGCTTTCTTTTTATAGGAAAGACAATGAATAAAAGAGGTGTATCTCATATGATTATGCGGTTTGGATATGTCTCAAATGCAATGGCACTCTGGGACTGTTCTCCTGCCAAAACAATGACGTTTACAAGCTTTAAAAAACTGAGTAAACAAGAGCGAGAAGACAAACTGTACCATGTTATAAGGCAAAATTTAGAGCACACAATACGTATCCTTCATTACAATATAGCGCATGAAATCCCGCTATATCGCCTATCGTCTTCCATCGTCCCACTGGCAACACACCCCGAAGTCGAGTTTGACTATATTGGGGTATTCACACCACTTTGGCGTAAAATAGGAGCTTTAATTAAAGAACACAATTTACGAATAAGTTTTCATCCAAATCAATTTACGTTATTTACAAGCGACAAGCCACATATTACTACTAACGCTATTACGGATATGACTTATCATTATAAAATATTGGATGCTATAGGCATTGCAGATTCTTCTTACATTAACATTCATGTAGGTGGAGCCTATGGAAATAAAGAAAAGGCAATTGAGCGCTTCCATGAAAACATAAAAAAACTTCCTGCACATATAAAAAAACAAATGACTCTTGAAAATGATGATAAAACGTATACAACTTCTGAAACTTTATCAATTTGCCAAAAAGAAAATATCCCATTTGTATTTGATTATCATCATCATATGGCCAATCTTTGCGAGGAACCACTAGAAGAGTTGCTTCCTGCAATTTTTGAAACTTGGTCACATACAAATATCTCTCCTAAAGTTCACATTTCCTCCCCAAGATCGGAAAAAGAATTTAGGGCTCATGCTGAATATATCGATTTAGAGTTTATTAAGCCCTTCTTACACGTTGCAAAAAAAAACAATCATAATTTCGATATTATGATTGAAAGTAAACAAAAAGACTTAGCACTATTCCGATTAATAGATGAACTTTCTGCTATAAGAGGCATTAAAAGAATAAGTGGTGCAATGTTACAGTGGTAAATTGTAACTTTGCACCATTTTTTCAAAAAAGTAATTTTTATAGTAAAAAACATCCTATTTTATATGCTATTATTTAAATTAGCATTCCCCCGAGATTCAACTTTATTGAAACGGAGTCATAATATGATTAATCAAAAAAAGTATGTACAATTTGTCATAATATACATATCTATATTTGCTCTTTGGATACTCTTTATTCCAAATGAGTCGCATATAAAGGAAATTGGGATTCTTTTCTTATTCTGTTTTGCTGCACTTTTTTCTTGCCACTGTTTATATAAAGCTATTAAAAAAATGAAACGCAGTGATAAACTATTTTGGATTTTATTACTATGCACTTGCCTATGTGGATTAGTTATGGAGATAACCCTATTTCTTAGTTCGATTTCCATGAATAATCAATCTATATTTTCGTATAAAGCATTACCTTTTTTTATCATACAATATATTTTGCTCTTTGTTGGATTTGCTATAAAGTTTATAAAAAATTACTCTATTAAGGGACTTTCTCAATTCTCATTCGATAGCATCTTTATTATTATTATGAACATTTATTTCACCTTAACTTTTATCTTAGATATTTCAAGCTTCCGCATGTTAACAAAGGATACTTGGATTTTAATTGGGTATTTCATTGCACAATCATTAGTAATTTACGCCGTTATTAGCCTATATAGAAGAGAACAATATTCTTCTAGTAGAGTCGCATTAATTATCGGTTTCACTATTATACTCGTATACGGTTATATTCATCTGTTTCAATTGAATTTTGGGATGAAAACTTCCGCTGAAATTAATTATTTAATACACACTGCTTCTATTTTATTAATTGGACTTTCTTCCATACTATATATTTTGGATAAACCAATGCAGCATGAAACGAAAGCAAAATATTATCGATTCGATTATATACGTTTTATACTACCTTATTTTAGTATAATTATTACTTTTTCTTTTATTATCATTCAACCTTGGGATGATAAATTCATGTTAATCGGCCTCGTGTTATCACTTATTTTGTTATTCTTGCGGCAACTTTACATGTGGAAAGATAATCAAGCACTAATCCATACATATGAACAGTTGACTACACAACTAGAGGGCGAAGTTGAAGAAGGTGCATTTGCATTATCAAAAAGTGAACAACGCTATAAATCTTTATTCGAAGATCATCCCGATGCCGTTTTCTCTTTAAATATGAATGGCATTTTTCAACAATCTAATAAGGCATGCGAAAGCTTATTTACTGCCTATTATTGCGAAGTGGCAAGCTATTCTCTGGTACACTTCATTGATTCAAAAGACCACGAACTACTAAAGAAGGCTTTACAAATTACAAAGGAAGGTAAGCCACAAACGTTAGAAGTTCGTACAAAAGAACAAGAAGGCTATTATTATTATCTCCATATTACACTTATCCCCACTTTTATAAACAAAGAAGTGGTCGGAATGTTTGGGATAGCGCGTGATATTACCACTTTATATGAGAAACAAAAACAAGTAGAACATTTAGCCTTTCACGATGCACTTACTGGATTACCAAATCGCCGAAAGTTCGAAAAAGATTTAAAAGCCATTTTGAATACAGCCCAAACTAACGCAAATGATGTCGCCGTCATATTCCTTGATTTAGATCGATTTAAAAAAATTAACGATAGACTTGGCCATGACGTCGGAGATTTATTATTAATTGAAGTAGCAAACAGACTACGCGGTTGCTTGCGTTCAAAAGATGTCGTCGCTCGCCAAGGTGGAGATGAGTTTACCATTCTATTACCAGAAATGTACTCAGAAAAAAGTGCAATTTTTATAGCTGAACAGATTTTAACTATTTTAAACAAACCGTTCTTCATTCAAGGCGAAGAACTCTCTATTACACCAAGTATCGGAATTGCGATGTATCCTGATTATGGAACTGATGTAAATGAGTTAATGAAAAATGCTGATATGGCTATGTACCGTGCGAAGGCAAATGGAAAAAACAGATTTGTTTTCTTCTCAAAAGAAATGAGTATCGCTCAAAATGAAATTCAATTCTTAGAAGGTGAACTTTCAAAAGCATTACAACAAAATGAATTTTTCCTTGAATACCAACCACAAGTAAGCACAAAAACAAAAGAAATTATCGGTTTTGAAGCATTAATACGTTGGAAGCATCCAAAACTCGGTATCGTATCTCCTGCCCAATTTATTCCTCTAGCAGAGGAAACTGGTTTTATTATTGAACTTGGTAATTGGATTTTACGTACTGCCTGTTTAGAGGCAAAAAGATGGCATAATCAAGGTTTTTCTCACTTAAAAGTTGGTGTGAATTTATCTGTTGTTCAATTTAACCATGCAGATTTAATCCCAACTATTTCAAAGGTGTTAGAAGAAACAGAACTGAAACCAGAAGCACTAGATATTGAAATTACGGAAAGCATCGCAATTAATCAAAATCAATCTGTAGTTGCAAAACTAGAACAGCTTCAAAATCTCGGCATTCAAATTTCAATCGATGACTTTGGAACTGGTTATAGTTCTTTAGCTTATTTAACAAAATATCCAATTAACACATTAAAAATTGCTCGAGAGTTTATTTGTGGAATTACAAATAGTCCTTTAGAAGAAGCAATTGTCTCTTCCATTATTACACTATCAAAAGAACTAAATTTAGAAGTGATTGCAGAAGGTGTAGAAACGGAAGAAGAATGGGAATTTTTACATAGACAAAATTGTGATCACATTCAAGGATTCTTTATTAGCAAACCTGTTTCTAGTAAAGACGTTTGGATGTTACTCCATAAAAAAACAACCGTCTAAGTAAGGCGGTTGTTTTTTAAAACTCAAAAGGCATATCTGAAGCTAATTGTACCTCTTGATCATCATGAGAAATTACTTGGCTTTTCTCTAAAGCTGTATCTGCTAATGAAATACCCCATGTCATTGCTAACGTTAATAAACTACCAATAAGTAGTTTCTTCATATTCCATCACCCACATTTTTTCTTTTAATATATCATGAAAATTTATCCATACATTATGCAATTATGCATATTTAGTTTTTGTGTTATTTTATTTCTTCATTTTTTTCATAAACTTTTCTTTATACGTATGCATTTCTAATATATCAAAAAAGAAACAAGCTTTTTCATAAGCCTCTTCACTCTCTGTCTCATCATAGCCTAGCTTTTCCAAGCATTCACCTTTTTGATAGTATAGCTGCCCAATCAATGCCATACTATTGATTCGACACGATATTTCAATAGCTTTATTTATTTGAAAAAGAGCCTCTTCATATTGATTATCTAAGTATAATGTTTTTGCATAATTATGTCTTACCTTCACATCAAACTCTTTATTTTCAGGTAATACCTCTAATTGCTTTAATATACCTTCAAATAACTCCATACCCTTCTTAAAGTAACCATTTTCAGCATAAATATTTGCAATTGCATTCTCTATATAAAGATTTTGGTACACATCAATCCCAGTTAATTGTTGGTTTAACAATTTTTTTAATTCTAAAATACAATATTCATAATCACTTTTCTTCAATACATAAGCTGCTACATGATATTGCCATTGAAGAAATTGCTGAAACTCCGGATGATATTCTTCCTTTTTCAGCTCATTCCATACTTTATTATAAATTTCTTTATATTTCTTTTGCTTACAAAGCATAATGATTTGATCTTTTAACTGCTTTTTCCTCTCAATATCGGAATAAATGAGTACCTCATAAAAATGAATAATGGGAACTTGTAACTTTGCTGCAATACCTTGCAATATATCCATACTTGGGTATACCGCACCCGATTCAATTCTGCTTACTTCCGATTGATGACATATGTTCTCGGATAACTGTTTTTGTGTTAATCCTCTTAACACTCTAATTTTCTTAATTTCACTTCCTAATTTCTCTGCTTGCATACTTACTCACCATCCCATTATAACAATCTAATTTGTTAAGTTGTCATACCACTACAATAATGTGCATTCGACAATTTTTGATATGAAATAATGCATAATATATATAAAATTCGGCAAATTTTTCATACAATTCATCTCACATACAATAATAGATTAGGAGTGTTATAGATGAATTATAGAAAACTTGCCAGTGCTTTCGTTACATTCGGTCTTCTTTACCCTTTATCAACAGAAGCTATTCATGCTCAAGAATTAGACAAAAGTGCAGTCAAAGTTGAAATTGCTCAGCCTGGTTTAACAATCGGGAAATTAACACAACCTCAAAATGATACGAAAGAAAATATTGCTAAAAAGTATTTAAAAGGTGAGGTAGATGGGGCTAAAGCTCAACAAGAACAAGTCACTACTGAAAAAAATGTAGATTTCCAACCTACAAATAAAGAAACCAAAGAAAATCAAACCGAAGTTCGCCTTGCACAAACATATAAAAACTATAAAGTATATGGCCAAGATCTCATTGTAAAAGTAGATAAAAATGGAGTGATCACAACTGTTAGTGGTAAAGTTGTTCAAAATTTAAATCAACAACCTAATCTTACTATAACAAATTTTTTGTCGAAAAATGAAGTAAAATCTAAATTACGCGATATAGTTCAAATTTCAAGTGATGCAGTTGAGACAGAATTCTCTAGCGAAACCGTTGTTTATAAGAAAAAAGATGGCTATTATACATTCGCAACTGTTATTACATTTACTTATGAAAACAATGAACAAATTATAAACGGCAATGCTATCGTTGATTTAAAAACTGGCGAAGTACTTTTCCAAGAAAAATTCATTAAAAACAAAGAGAATAAGACTATAAATCAAGTAACATCACCTAGATTATCCCCTGCAAGTGAGCAAGGAACTGGGAAAAATGCACTTCAAGAAAACATCTCTTTCAATATTGCCAAAGGAACTGATGGGAAATTTTATTTAGCGGATTTATCACGCGGAAATGGTATTTATATTTATAATGCAAACTACGCCGATTCCCTCGGAGGATATAGTCAAGCTGGTTATCCAGGGACACTAATTTCAAGTAGCACTCCTAATTTTGCAGATAAAGAAGCCGCGGGCGCTATGAAGAACATGAGTGATATTTATGATTACTTTAAGAAAGAACATAATCTAAAAAGTTACGATAATAAAGATTCAAAAGTTGTTGCTAGTGTACACGGTTTTGATTCTACTGAAGTTAGTGATGGTATAAAAGAGGACTATGTAAATGCGTTTTGGCATCCCGCTTGGAACCAAATGGTATTTGGTGATGGTTTAAACGGAAAACTAACATCAGCTCTTGATGTAACCGCTCATGAATTTGGGCATGCTGTATTCAGTGGCACGACGAAAAATAAAGTCGTGAGATATCCAAGCGCTGAAACATCTGCACTAAACGAGGGATTAGCGGATTTCTGGGGTACACAAATCGAATATTACGTAAAGAAAGATAAAGGAAACTGGATTATGGGCGATACATTAGGTGGCCTAACAATTCGTGATATCCCAAGGGAAATTGGTGACGGCGGTCATAAATTATATACAAATTTACAAGATTTCTATAACGATGGTAATAATCAAGAATCACACGTGAATTCCGGTATTATCAGTCACGTATTATATCAATTAGCTGAAGGTAAAACATATAACGGTGTTGCTGTTCAAAAACAAGGCAATGAAAAAGTAAGCAAAGTTGTTATGCGTGCATTGCAAAATTATGCAACTTCCGCTGAAGACTTTGAATCACTTCAATCTCACATCGTACAAGCTGCAAAAGATTTATATGGCACTGCCGTATCAAATGAATTTGCAAAGGCATTTGAAGCACATGGTTACAAGTCGTTACAAAGAGTAAATAAGCTAATAGAAGTACAATAACAAAGAAGAAGTTTACTCCTCTTAGGTAAACTTCTTCTTATATCCAACCCTTTTCTTCCGCAATTGTAATTGCCTCAATTCTATTTTTCGCGTCGAGCTTCGTTAATACTTCAGAAATATAATTACGTACTGTACCCGGTGAAAGATAAAGTGCCTTCGCAATTTCGTTTGCCGTCTTTCCTTCTTTCGCAAGCAACAATACTTCCTTTTCGCGATCTGACAACGGATTTTGCTCCTGCCATAGACCGAACATTAACTCTTGGGAGACCTCTCGTTTCCCCTTCATTACATTACGAATTGCTGCCGCTAAATCTTCACTTGGACTATCCTTTAACAAATAGCCGTGCACACCAGCTTTCATTGCTCTTTCAAAATATCCCGGCCGTGCAAATGTTGTTAAAATCATTACTTTACATGGTGATTTTTCTTTCTTTAACGCTTCAGCAACATCTAATCCACTTTGAATTGGCATTTCAATATCCATAATACTGATATCCGGTTTTAACGATTCAATTAATTTTAGCGCCTCTTCCCCGTTTGCCGCTTGCCCAATTACTTCGATATCATCTTCTAGATCAAGTAAGGCCCCTAATGCACCACGAAGCATTCGTTGATCTTCTGCAATAATAATTCGAATCATGCCCTCACCTCATCCTTTCCTGTTCTAATAACAACTGGAACCTTTACTGTTAACAACGTCCCTGGATTGATTGTACCTAGTTCAACAAATCCATCAATAAGAGCAATTCGTTCTTTCATGCCGCGGATACCATTTCCATCATGATTTTGATCTGTTAAACCGATTCCGTTATCTTCTACTTTCAAAATTAGCTCACCTTGCAATTCTAATACAGAAACTGCACACCGCGTTGCCTTGCTATGTTTTACAACATTTGTAACGGCCTCGCGTAAACACATCCCGACAATATTTTGTTCAATTGGTGATAACGAGCTCGAGCTTGCTTCTTGTCTCACTTCTAATTCAATATTAGCTGCTTGTAAGATTACCTTTATTTGCTCTAGCTCTTCTTCTACCGTAATCATACGCATATCAGAAATTAATTCTCTCAGCTGCTTTAAGGCTGTACGAGACGTTTGTGTAATTTCCTTCGCTTCCACACTTGCACGCTCTGGATTTTTCACAATTAACTTCTCTACAAGCTGGCTTTTCAAAGTAATAAGAGATAACGTATGCCCTAATGTGTCATGAAGATCTCTCGCAATCCGCTGCCGTTCTTCACGTTTTACTAAGTCTTTAATTTGCTCGTTTGCTTCGTTTAATTGATTTCTTAATATCTTTTTTTGATTAAAATTGCGCATCCCAAAAGGCGCAACAAGCATTAAAATAAGCATCGGTACAGTATTTATAAAGCTTGTAAATGAAAAACCCGCACCATATACAAATGTTATAAGTGTTACAACTAATAATCCCAATAATATTCGAAACATTTTTTTCGTAGGTGCGAATGCTATGGCATTTGATGTGAAAAAACATAAAAAAATAAGATACGGACTATAAAAAAAACTAAATAACAAGGCTATAACCATTTGCATACAAGCCCACATTGCGAACATTTTTGTAACAAAATACAGCTGCCGGTATGCTAATACAAAAAGAATTAGCATACCAGCCCCAAACATTAACCTTGAGCCCTCCTCTTGTACAAGTGCATAAATCGGAAACGCTAAATACACAAGCCACATATACGGAAAGAACCCCATATGTTTCGGAAAAACCTCAATCCTCTTCTTCTCTATCATTTATACCGCTTCCTGTCTTTTTCTTATATATATTGATACTACAACAAATATAAGGAAATAACCTCCTAGTACCGCGATATTTTCCCATCCAATAGATTTTCCAGCTACAATATCCCATGCACCGCTTCCAAAATGATATGTCGGTGTCCACTCACCAATCGTTCTTAATATTTTTGGGAATACTTCAATCGGCATCCATAACCCGCCAATTACAGCTAAACTCATATTTAAAATATTTGCTAAGCCAGCAGCTGCGTCTGCCTTCTTAATAGAACCTATTACTGTTCCTAACGCTAAAAATGGTGTCACCCCTAACAATAACCATAATCCCGCACCAATCCATTGCCCTACCGTTAACTCAACATGATTAATTAGTATCCCTGCAATAAAGATAACTAATATTGAAAAAGCATTTACTACTGTTTGAGCGATAATTTTTGCTGTTAAATATGCTCCCTCTGGAAGCGGTGTAATTTTTAGAAGATGTGTCCATCCTTGCCCTCTTTCCTGAGAAAGTCTCACACCGAAACTAAAGAGTGCAGTCCCTACAATGCTGAAAGTTGCCATCGAAATTAAATAGTGTGCTTTCCACGCATCTCCGTTTTGTGGTACTTGAACAACATTTGTGAAAATGTAGTAAAACATAACAGGCATTAATAATGAGAAAAAGATAAATAATTTATTGCGGAATGTACGTAAAATTTCTATTTTGCACTGCATCCATAACGCTCTCATGCGATTTCCCCCTTTTGATTTGCTACAAACTGTTCAAATGCTTCATCAAGACTTCCACGTTCAACTGAAACATCTGTTACAGGTAGATTCCTCTCATAAATTGCTTGTAAAGTGGCATCTGTATCTTCCGTCGTCAAAGTGAAGCGCCCTTCATTTGACTGTACTTCTGTTACATGCGGTAATTCCTTTAGTAAACTCTTAGGAATTTTCTCTTTCGAATAAAACGAGATCGTTTTTCGAGAAATCGTCGCTTTCATCTCATCCGGTGTGCCATCTGCGATAATCTTTCCGTTCGCAAACAATAAAATACGATTCGCCAATGCATCTGCTTCCTCTAAATAATGCGTAGTTAAAATAATCGTTTTACCATCACTTGCTAACTTTCGAATCGTTTCCCAAAACGTTCTTCGAGACGTAATATCCATTCCGACTGTCGGCTCATCTAAAAATAACAAATCAGGATTTCCCGCAAGTGCAAGCGCAAAGTTTAACCTTCTTTTTTGCCCACCTGATAATTTCTCACATCTTTGCTTTCGCTCTGATTCTAAATTTGATAACTGCAGTAACGTTTCTTTCGCTACCGGATTCGTATAATAACTGCGGAATAGCTCAATTGCCTCTTCCACTGTAATGCTATCAATCACACTTACTTCTTGTAACATTGCCCCAAGATTATTACGAACGCCTCTATGCTTTGGACTCTTTCCAAATATAGAAACCGTACCTTCTGTAGGATCTTTTAATCCAAGCATCATCGAAATTATCGTCGTCTTCCCTGCACCATTTGGTCCAAGTAATGCTACTATTTCTCCTTTATCCACGTGAAATGAAACGTTATTTACTGCGTTTTTATGTTTAAATGTTTTAGAAACACCATTTACTTCAATAATCTTTTCCATCTCTCCACCCCCGCCGTTTCTTATATTTACATTGTATTATCTGGAAAACTTAGGAAACAGTATGATACGTCATGACATCGATATGACAATTGTCATATATTCCTTGTGATAGGAATCAGCTCGCATACCGCAAGCAAGTAGCAGGACGAAAATAAACATGATACAATCGGATAAGATATATATTCGAGGAAGGACAGTGGTTTTCATGATTATTCGTAATGAACAAGATTTAGAAGGCTTACGAAAAATCGGCCGCATCGTTGCGCTTGCACGTGAAGAAATGAAAAAACAAGCGAAGCCAGGTATGACAACGAAAGAGCTTGATTTGATCGGTAAAAAAGTATTAGATGAGCATGGTGCTATTTCTGCACCTGAAAAAGAATATGATTTTCCAGGTGTAACTTGCATTAGTGTAAATGAAGAAGTTGCTCATGGTATTCCAGGAGATCGTGTATTAAAAGAAGGCGATTTAGTAAACGTCGATGTATCTGCTGCACTTGATGGCTATTATGCTGATACAGGTATTTCATTTGTACTTGGAGAAGACAAGGCAAAAGAAAAGCTTTGCCAAGCAGCGGTTGATGCATTTTGGGCAGCAATGAAAAAGGTTAAAGCTGGCTCAAAACAAAATCAAATTGGTCGTGCTGTTTCAAACTTCGCACATAAAAGTGGATACAATGTTATTCAAAACTTAACTGGTCACGGCATTGGTCTTAGCTTACATGAAGCACCAAATCACATTTTAAGCTACTATGATCCAATGGATAATGCGCTTCTAAAAGACGGTCTTGTTATCGCTGTAGAACCGTTCATCTCTATGAAAGCTGATCATATTATTGAGCGTGGTGACGACGGTTGGACATTCGTTACACCTGATAAAAGTCTTGTTGCACAATGTGAACATACCGTTGTCGTAACACGCGGTGAACCAATAATCTTAACAGAAATCTAATATAAAAAAACGGCTGTTTTGTAGATTTATTCCACATAAAACAGCCGTTTTTTAATTTTGGGAAAATATGTGAACTATTGTTGAACTCTTTATCATTTAAGTATATAATCTTTAGCGGAGGTTACTTCAGCTTATCTTTACTAAAAAGATATTGTAGCTAAGGAGGAAAACACCTTCTTTTTTATTGTTTAAACAGTCTCGAAATGACCGTAGTAACGGATTAGTCGAATATTCTGTAATTCTTATATTCCTCTAACAATGTAAGAAACTATCGTCTTTCAACTTCGGTCCACTAATCGTACAACTCTCTTTAGACAAAATAGATGACTGTTTTCAAAGTACATATTGTCTTCATTCTGACCAAAAACAACCCTATCTAGATTTTTATTTCCACATAACTTTAAGGCAAAAATAAGCCTTCACAAGGGGATACACTACCTTGGTTAGTATGTATCGTAAAACTTACCTTTATAACCATTCTTTTTTACTAGATATACATGAAAACTATCTCATATATAAAGGTCTGATATCATTCTTTATATCAGTGTTTTTTTCGACATTTTTTGTCGAATTGTGTATATTTCCAAATCACTGTGTAAATATACATTTTGTTTTACGTTAAATAATATTACTTTGAACATAATCCAGTTTGTCTGAGAACGCGTATAGAAACGGAGGGATAGCAAAAACAAATAGCTTATAACAAATACTTTTAATATTCCATTTGTTCATGTGGAATAAGTCCCCAATGGACAAATGAATGTTCAGAGGAGGAAAAATGAAAAAACTTTTCAATGTATGTTTAATTGTATTCGTACTATTTTCGCAACTTGCTAGTTTTCCATACAATCAAGTAAAAGCGGAAACCTTAACAGGAGATTCCTTATTTGACACTGTTGAAATGAAAGATGCAACGAATCATATTATTGACGAAGCAAAAAATCCTACCAACTTAATAAAGATAGGATCAACCATTCAATTAGAATACGCTTGGTCAATAAAGGATCAACAAGTTGCACATGCAAATGATACAGCAGTAGTTCAAATACCACTTGCATTAAAAGTATCTAAAGATTTGCAAGGGGATTTAGTAACAGATCAAAAAAATATTGGTCAATATTTTATAACAGCTAAAGATAATAAATTAAAATTAATATTTAATGATCAAGTAGAAAATTTGAAAGACGCTAAAGGAAAAATTAAAGTTGATACCGTGTTTAACTCAACTTTAAAAACTGGAGAAAAATCAGTTCAAATCGCTTTTCCTTTAGGAACAATGGTTCAGCCTATATCAGTTCCTGTTCAGGTAGAAGACTCTAAAGAAGATGGCACCAAACAGGATACTAATAAACAAACGCAAGATCCAGTAGCTAAACCTGTTACTGACAATCCGGAGCAAGATCCAGTAGCTAAACCTGTTACTGATAATCCGGAACAAAACCCAGCAATTAAACCTGTTACTGATAATCCGGAACAAAACCCAGCAACTAAACCTGTTACTGATAATCCGGAACAAAACCCAGCAACTAAACCTGTTACCGATAATCCGGAACAAAACCCAGCAGCTAAAATTGCTACTGACAATCCAGAACGAAAGCTAGCAAGCGACCCTGCTGAAAATACAAATTCAGGTCCAAAGCAAATAACAACAAACATTTTAACCGGTGTAAAGTTGACGGATAAAGACGGAAAACCATTTACAGAGGATAACCGTCCAAATACAGATTCCCCTGCCAATATTGAATTTACATGGGAGCTTTTAAAATCAATGAATGTGAAAAGCGGAGATTACTATATCTTTGATCTTCCTAAACATTTTAAGATTTACAATACAATTAACAGTCCTTTATATGATAGTGAAAACAATCAAATTGGTAATTTTACTGTTACAAAAGACGGAAAAGTCACGATGACATTCAACGATTATGTTGAAGAGCATCCAGATGTTGCTGGTAACCTACAATTAAAGACAGAATTTAATAAAGCTGAAATTAAAGGTACAACAACACAAGAAATTCCTTTCCCAATTAAAGATAAGGATGTTTCTATTACAGTTGACTTTAAGCCTAATGTACAAACAGCTACGAATAAAAAAGGGTTACCTGATAGACCAATTAATACAAATGAAATTAATTGGAAAGTAGAGATGAACAAAACGAAAGACACCCTTAAAAATGCTGTTTTTAAAGATAACATCCCACAAGGTACAAGCTTAAATAAAGATTCTATTAAAGTTTATTATTTAGAAGTTGATGTTAATGGGAATGTAACGCGTGGTACAGAAGCTGAGCCAACAGAGTACAATATTATTTCATCAGATGGATCAAAATTGGAGATTGCTTTTAAAGATTCTATCAATAGAGCATATCAAATCGAATATGCCACAAAAATTACTGATGAAAATATTAAAAGTTTCCGAAATAACGTTACGATAACGAGTGATAATCAAAAGCAACAAAACGCAAGCTCTACTGTAACGGTTTCTCGTGGTACACACTTAAATAAAACAAGTAAATATGATCCAAAAACGCAAACAATTGAGTGGACAATTACTTACAATGGTGATCAAAGAGAAATCAAAAAAGCAGATGCGATTTTAAAAGATATTTTTGACGATACACACGAACTAGATGCAAATTCTATTGTTGTGAAAAACGCTTCATATAATGAAAAGGGAACGCTTGTAACAGGAGACGCTGT
Source organism: Bacillus sp. FSL K6-1218 (assembly GCF_038006445.1). NCBI lineage: Bacteria > Bacillati > Bacillota > Bacilli > Caryophanales > Bacillaceae > Bacillus > Bacillus sp. FSL K6-1218. Next base: position 5,359,789 of record NZ_JBBOVE010000001.1, read on the forward strand.
TAATAATTACACTGTAAGTAACAAGAAGAATGGATTCGATTTACAGTTTAATTATGATATTAATAGTGCTTATGTGATTACCTATAAAACCAAGCCAACTAATAAAGTTATAGAAGATGGAAAAGTAAAAAATAAAGTTACAGCTGATAATGATTCAAGTAAAGAAAATGAAGCTAGCTTCAAGCAGCAAAATATTATTAAATCTAATAATAAAGCTGAAACAAATTATAAAGACAAAACAACAACTTGGACAATTATAGTAAATAATAACAACTATCCATTAAACAACGCGATCATTACGGACACCTTTGATCATGGTGGATTACAATTAAAAGATAAAAAACTAGAAATTAAAGACGGAAATTATACCCTTCAAGCTGGGACTGACTATGTTTTAGATGCAACAGATAAAGGCTTCAAAATTACTCTTATAGGTACATATCAGTCTAATATGACAAAGACATTAGTCGTAAAATATACGACAGACTTTGATTATACAAAGCTAGAAAGTGGTAAAACTTCATTTAAAAATACAGGTAACCTATCTTGGATAGATACGGATTCTAAGCCACAATCAAATAAAGTTGAAGCTAGTTTCGATCCTGATACTTTCACAAAGGCAAATGGTTATAAATACGGTTCTTATAACGCCCAAACGAAGGAAATTACTTGGATAATAGGCTTTAACTATAATAATGTTGAGATTAAAGATCCTTATGTTATAGACGTAATACAAGATAAACAAAAGTTAGTTCCTGGATCCATTGAAGTGCGCGATATGATTTTAAATGGAAATCCTGATAATGCACAACCTGGTAATGCTGTACCAACTGAGAAATATGAACTTGAAGAACCTACAGAGAAAAATAAAAACACCCTAAAGGTTCATTTCAAACAATCAATTAATTCACCTTACTATATTATCTTTAAAACAAGCCTTGATGGTGAACTTATCCAAGGCACCTACAAAAACGAGGCAGATTTAAAAGATGGCTCTAAAATTGTTAACACCCTTACAGGTGACACTCAAGTAAATAAAGGTGGCAGCTTCGTTACTAAAAAAGCTGTGCAAGACGACAACTATATTAATTGGAGTATCGCAATTAACGAAAGCCAATCAACCATTGCAGATGCGGTTGTAACAGATGACCCAACCGAAAATCAGGTAATTGTAGAAGATTCATTCCACTTATATCCTACAACTGTTGATCCATATGGAAATTTAACAAAAGATACAGTAAACGAATTAAAAGAAGGAACAGACTATAAACTCAAAATAACAACAGACAATAATACTGGAAAGCAACATTTCGAAATTGCCTTCTTGAAAAAAATTGATCGAGCTTATATTTTAGAATATCGCTCACTTATTAATGCAGACGATAAAGAAAAAGTAAGTAATAAAGCGAAAATCACAGGCAATAAGTTGACAGTTAAAAACACAGAAACTACTGAAACGATTGAAGTGAGAATGTCTTCTGGTTCAGGCGGAGGATCTGCTACCAAAGGTCGTGGAAACCTTGAAATTATAAAGGTAGATAACGACAATAAGAACGTACTATTAGCTGGGACAGAATTTACTTTATACGATCGTACAGGTAAAACTGTTATCCGTAAAATTACAACAGACAAAGACGGTATCGCTAAATTTAATAATTTAAAACGCGATAAATATTTATTAAAAGAAACAAAGGCTCCTGAAGGCTATGTAATTAGCTGGGATTTAAAACAAGGGAAAATTGTTGAACTTGGTACACAAGAGACTACAACATATAAACTTGCAAATAAGAAGTTTGTCGGGAAAGTAGTTTTAACAAAATCTGATGACCTGAACAAAAACGCAACACTACAAGGCGCCGTTTTCACACTACTAGATAAAGACAAAAAAGTAATTCCAGAACATGAAGAATTAACAACAAATAATAACGGACAAATTATTATAGATAAACTAAAACCAGGAACTTACTACTTACAAGAAACGAAGGCTCCTGAGCATTATCAATTAGATAGCAAACTTATTCCGTTTACTATCTCTGAAGATCAAACAACAGTAGTAAACCGAACTGCGACAAATATTTTAACTAAAGGATCTGCTCTTTTAACAAAAGTGGATAATTATAATAAAACTTTAGCAGGGGCAGAGTTTACTGTTCAGGATCGCAACGGAAAAAATATTCCTGGATATGAGAAATTAACAACAAATGAACATGGACAAATAGAAGCAAAAGATTTACGTCCGGGTAAATACCAGTTTGTCGAAACAAAAGCTCCTGAGCATTATGAATTAGACAAAACGCCTATTCTATTTGAAATAGAAAAAAGCCAAACTACAGCCGCTTCTATTACAGCAAAAAACGCTTTAATTAAAGGTGGCGTTACGTTAACAAAAGTGGATGATATTGATGGCACTACCCTTGAAGGTGCGGTATTCAAAATTGTTAACGAAAAAAATGAAGATGTCCGTACAAACTTAAAAACAGAAAAAGATGGAACTTTGACCGTTAAAGATTTAGATCCTGGTGATTATCAATTTATTGAAACAACACCACCTAAATACTATGACTTAAATAAAGAACCAATTCCGTTTACAATTGAGAAAAGTCAAACAAGCATTATCTCAATTACTGCAAAAAACAGTTTAACAACAGGTGCTGTTGAGCTATTAAAAGTCGACGAATTTGATAAAAAGACTCTTCTTGCTGGAGCTATGTTCAAAATCGTGAATGATAAGAACGAAGACGTTCGTACAGAATTAACTACCGATACAAACGGAACTGTTAAAGCTTCTGACTTACGTCCAGGCAAATACAAATTTATTGAAACGAAAGCTCCTGAACATTATGAACTGCGATCAACACCAATTGAATTTACAATTGAGAAAGGTCAAAAAACACCGATTGTTATTACAGCTGAAAATGGTCTATTACCAGGCGATGTTGAACTAACAAAACTCGATGATACTGATGGCACTGCACTTATAGGTGCCGTATTCAAAATTGTTAATAACAAAAATGAAGATGTCCGTACAGAATTAGTTACGAATCAGGAAGGTAAAATTATTGCTACTGGTTTACATCCAGGTAACTATAAATTTATCGAAATGAAAGCTCCTGAGCATTATACCTTAAATAAAACACCGATTGAATTTACAATTAAGGAGAGCCAATCGACTGCTATTAACGTTACAGCTACTAATAGCTTAATAAAAGGCGGTATTGAATTAACAAAAGTTGATTCTGTAAATGCTAAGGAAACCCTAGAAGGTGCAGTATTTAAAATTGTTAATGACAAAGGTGAGGATGTTCGTACGGAACTTACTACTGATAAAGACGGTAAATTAGTAGTACAAGACTTACGTCCGGGTAATTATAAGCTAATCGAGACGAAGGCTCCTACTTATTACGATGTAAATGAAGAGCCAATCGAATTTACGATTGAAAAGAGTCAACAAAAACTCATCCCTATTACTTTCAAAAATAGTTTGACGAAAGGAAAGGTCAAATTAATTAAAGAAGATGACGTGGAGAGCGCGAAAGCTCTTGCCGGCGCTGTATTCACATTACAAGACGCAACTGGCAAAGAAATTATGAAAGATTTAACAACAGATGCACACGGAGTATTAGTCATCCCTGATTTAGCACCAGGCGATTATCAATTTATTGAAGTGAAAGCTCCTGAACACTATAAATTAGATCAAACACCTATTAAGTTCACAGTTAAAAAAGGTAGTAAGGAAGATCTTCCTATCCCTGTTACTGTAAAAAACAGTTTACTTACAGGTGGCGTCACTTTAACAAAAGTTGATGATGTTGATGGCACTCCTCTTGAAGGTGCAGAATTTATAATCGTTGACGCTCATGATACTAAAAAGGTAATTCGCAAAGGTTTAACGACTGATAAAAACGGTAAAATTACTGCTTCTGATTTACGTCCTGGAGACTATCAATTTGTTGAAGTAAAAGCTCCAAAAGACTATACCTTAAGCAAAGAGCCTATTCCTTTCACTATCGAAAAAAGTCAAAAAGAGAATATTACTGTTACTGCTACTAACAGTTTAAAGAAAGGTGCAGTAACATTAACAAAAATCGATGACATCGATCGTACGATGCTCGAAGGTGCAATCTTTAAGATTGTCGATATGAACGGTAAGGAAGTTCATACGAATCTTGTTACAGATAAAAACGGAAAAATTTCTGTTTCTGATTTACGCCCTGGAGACTATCAGTTCATTGAAACAAAAGCTCCTGAGCACTATGTATTAGAAGAAACACAAATTCCATTTACAATTGAAAGAAGTCAAACGAAAGAGATCAATGTTACAGGTAAAAATGCTTTGAAAAAAGGTAGCGTTGAACTAACAAAGATTGACGATATTGATATAAATACAAAACTTGCTAACGCCGTATTTAATTTATTAGATGCAGACGGAGAGCTAGTTGAAGAAGGCTTAAAAACAAATGATGAAGGTAAAATTGTTGTTGAAAATCTACGTCCTGGTACGTATCAATTCGTTGAAACAATTGCTCCTGAACATTACGATTTAGATAAAAAACCTATCGTATTTACAATTAAAAAGAGCCAAACTGAAGTTCTTCATGTCACTGCTACAAATGCTTTAACAAAGGGTGCAGTTAAACTTTCTAAAGTTGATGATGTTGATGGCACTGTTCTTAAAGATGCAGTATTTAAAATTGTTAATATGAACGGTGATGTAGTTCATAAAGACCTTGTTACAAATGATCAAGGACTAATCGAAATTAACGACCTACGTCCTGGTGATTACCAATTCATCGAAACGAAAGCTCCTAAGGATTACGTTTTAGATGAAACACCAATCAAATTCACTATTGAAAAAGGACAGAAGAAATCTATTTCTTTAACTGCTACAAATAGCTTAAAACAAGGTAGTATCGAATTACTTAAAGTTGATGATTTAAACGATCAAACAAAACTTGCCGATGCGATATTTAATTTACTAGATCAAAATGGCAAAGTACTTAAAACAGATTTAAAAACAAACAGTGAAGGTAAAATCGTTGTCGAAAACTTACGTCCTGGTACGTATCAATTCGTTGAAACAACGGCTCCTGAACACTATGATTTAGACGAAAAGCCAATTATATTTACAATTAAAAAAAGCCAAAAGGATATTGCTACCGTTACTATGAAAAATAGTTTAACAAAAGGCAGCGTGGAACTTTCTAAAGTGGATAACGTCGATGGCACTACTCTTGAAGGCGCAGTATTTAAAATTGTGGATATGAATGGTACTGTAATTCGCAAAGATCTTGTTACGAATCAACACGGGAAAATTAGCATTTCTGACCTACGTCCTGGTGATTATCAATTCATCGAGACAACGGCTCCGAAACACTACGATTTAAACAAAGAGCCAATTCCATTCACAATCACAAAGAGCCAAACTGAGCCTATCTCTGTTACAGCTACAAATAGCTTAACGAAAGGCACTGTGGAGCTTTCTAAAGTGGATGATGTTGATGGTACCGCTCTTAAAGATGCGATATTTAAAATTACTGATATGAATGGTAATGACATTCGCACTGAGCTTACAACAGATGTACATGGAAAAATTTCTGTTTCTGATTTACGTCCTGGGGACTATCAGTTTATTGAAACGAAAGCTCCTGAACACTATAAATTAGATAGTACACCTATTAAGTTTACAATTAAGAAAAGCCAAAAAGAAAAGCTCAAAGTTACTGCTACAAATAGCTTAACTGAGGGTGCTGTAGAATTAATAAAAGTGGATGATATAAATCCAGATACAAAACTTTCTGATGCAGTGTTTAACATCATCGATGCGAAAGGTAAAATTGTTCGCACTGATTTAACTACTGATAAAGATGGTAAGATTTCTGCTACGAACTTACGCCCAGGAGACTATCAATTTATTGAAACGAAAGCTCCGAAGCATTACGATTTAAATAAAACACCTATCGATTTCACTATCGAGAAAAGTCAACTAACTCACGTTTCTGTTACTGCCAAGAATGGCCTAACAAAAGGTGGCGTGGAATTAACGAAAGTTGACTCTATAGATAAGAAAGAAATGCTAGAAGGTGCGGTATTTAAAATTACTGATATGAATGGTAACGACATTCGCACGAATTTAGTTACGAATAAAGATGGTAAAATTATCGCTAAAAACTTACAACCAGGAGACTATCAATTTATTGAAACGAAAGCTCCTAAACATTACGACCTAAATGAAGAACCAATTAAGTTCACAATCGAAAGAAGTCAAACAAAGCATGTCTTCGTTACAGCTATTAATAGCTTAACGAAAGGTAGTGTAGAGTTAATTAAAGTAGATGATGCCAAGAAAAACACAACACTTGAAGGGGCAGTATTTAAAATTGTTAACAAGGATGGACACGACGTCCGTACCGATTTAACTACTGATAAAAACGGCCGTTTAGTTGTGGATGAATTACCACCAGGAGACTATGAGTTTATCGAAACAAAAGCTCCTGAACACTATGACTTAAACGAAACACCTATTAAGTTCACAGTTAAAAAAGGCCAAGAAAAAATTGCCTCTGTTACTGCTACGAATAGCTTAACGAAAGGTGCAGTTGAATTAATTAAGGTCGATGACATCGACGGCACTACTCTTGAAGGGGCTATCTTTAAAATTGTGGATATGGACGGCAAGGATGTTCGTTCTGATTTAACTACTGATAAAGATGGTAAGATTTCTGTTTCTGATTTACGTCCTGGTGACTATCAGTTCATTGAAATGAAAGCTCCAACTGGCTATGATTTAAACGTTAAACCAATTCCTTTCACAATTACGAAAGGGCAAACTCAGGTTACCTCTGTTACAGCTTTAAATAGTTTAACAACAGGTTCAATTGAGTTAACTAAAGTTGATATTGATCACCATGGAACACTTGAAGGTGCCATTTTCAATATTTTAGACCAAGATGGAAACGTCATCCGAGAAGGTTTAAAAACAGATCAACAAGGAAAAGTAATCATAAATGATTTGAAACCTGGTAATTATCAATTAATAGAAACAAAGGCTCCTAAAGGCTATCAATTAGATGCATCACCAATAAACTTTACAATTGATAAAGCCCAAGCTACGCCACTACAAATTACAGTTTCAAATAAAAAGATTGAATCTTCTTCAGGTGGAGATGACAAGCCAGTTAATCCTCCAAATAAAGAAGAAAACAAAGGCACTGAAACATCTGAGAAACACGAAAACGGAACTTCCGAAGAAACATCGAATGAAACAGATAACAAACAGCAAGATGATCGAAATACGGATAAGCACCTTCCAAATACAGGTCATAAAGAAGATCCTATACAAACAGTAGGTATCGTTCTTCTACTAGCTGGATTATTAAGTATTTTAGCTACAAAACGTAAAAAACATTATTAATAATTTTTTCACACCCAATCAATCTCTCAATGGATTGGGTGTTTTTTTTATACAAAAAGGACGATACATAAAGTATCGTCCTTTTAACGGGGTGAGGCTGCCCAAAAGTACGGAAAACCTTTGAACAGCCTCGTATTTTCATATGGATGCCTTACATATATCACTGATAATAATTATGAAATGCGGAAACATAATTACCATCAACTGATTCAAACATGAGAAATGAAACCCTACAGTGGTTCCATTCCTCTACATAATCTAAAGTTTGGGTACACTAGATTCATGCAATGTAGGAGCTTTCAGAGTAGAAAGCGAACCTTCGTTTAAAATGATAGCATACATATCTCCCTCAAAAATATGCAAATATGCATATATTGTTTTTATTTCTCAATGTCAGAATATTGAAAAATAAAAGGCGCAAAGGTAAAATAAAGTCATTATCCGTCTTCTTTTGTCAGTCAGAGAGAATAGAGGAATAGGAGAGGAAAAAATGAGCAAATCATTGAAACAAAAAATAGTAAGCTCTTTGCTTGCTATATCACTTGCTGTTAGCTTAGCTCCAATTGGGCAAACAAAAGCGGATTCCACTTCAGAAGTTACACAAACTTCATCTATTACAAAACAAATTGATCCAAACCGCGCCATTGAACATGTTCGTTTCTTATCTGAAACAATTGGTCCTCGCCCCGGTGGAACAAAATCCGAAGAATGGGCTTCTCGTTACATTGGTATGCAGCTTAAATCAATGGGCTATGAAGTAGAATATCAGCCATTTCAGGTGCCCGATCAATACATTGGATTTATTGAATCACCACTATCAACAAAACGTAATTGGCAAGCCGGTGCTGCTCCTAATGCACTAATTTCTACAGAAGCTATTACAGCTCCCCTTATCTTTGTTCAAGGTGGGACAAAATTAGAAGATATTCCAAATGAAGTAAACGGTAAAATTGTTTTATTTGAAAGAGGAACGACAGTTACAGACTATAATAAACAAGTTGAAAATGCTGTTAGCAAAGGTGCAAAAGGTGTTCTTTTATACAGTTTAATTGGCGGACGCGGAAATTATGGACAAACCTTCAATCCCCGCCTAACGAAAAAGCAATCTATCCCTGTCTTTGGTCTTGCTTATGCGCAAGGAAATGCATTTAAAGAAGAAATCGCTAAAAAAGAGACAACAATTCTTTCCCTAAAAGCAAGACATGAATCTAAATTAACATCTCTAAATGTTATTGCAAAAAAGAAACCCAAAAAGAGTACGGGTAATGAAAAAGCAGTCGTTGTAAGCTCGCACTATGATAGTGTTGTTGGAGCACCTGGCGCAAATGATAATGCTTCTGGAACTGGATTAGTATTAGAACTAGCTCGTGCTTTTCAAAATGTAGAAACTGATAAAGAAATTCGCTTTATTACCTTTGGTTCTGAAGAAACTGGATTACTTGGTTCGGATTATTACGTTAATAGTCTATCCCAAAAAGAACGTGACCGTATTTTAGGCGTCTTTAATGCTGATATGGTTGCAACAAATTATGATAAAGCAAAGAATTTATACGCTATGACACCTGATGGCTCTACAAACTTTGTAACAGATGCTGCCTTGCAAGCAGGTAAACAATTAAATAATGACCTCGTTCTTCAAGGGAAATTTGGCTCCAGTGATCACGTACCGTTTGCTGAAGCTGGTATTCCTGCTGCTCTATTTATTTGGATGGGTGTCGATAGTTGGAATCCATTAATCTATCATATTGAGAAGGTATACCATACACCTCAAGATAACGTATTAGAAAACATTTCACCTGAACGAATGAAAATGGCATTAGACGTTATCGGAACAGGAGTTTATAACTCGCTTCAAAAATCTATTACTCAAACTGAACAGAAAGCTGCTTAATCATTTAAAGACCATTGATTTTTATCAGTGGTCTTTTATTGAGAAAAAATATATATGCATAAAAGCATATTTTATCCTACTCATTATCGTATACAATATTAACTGTAACAACACCGATTACAACTAATAAGGAGGCTTTTTCTATTATGAAAAAAATGATTTTAGTAGGTGCGTTAACTTTAGCAGGAATTACCGGATCTACCGCGTTTATTCCTGAAACAAAAGTCGCTGCTGCCGCTCAAGAACAAAGCTTTACAAAATTTTATTCTTTGCAAACTGGAGGTAGTTCTGAACAAGAACCTATTTTCCTTCAAAAAGGACAAGAACTAACAATTCATCCTAACAGCAAAACTCCTAGTTACAGTGTTTATGACTCAAATCATAACCTTATTGGGCGTTATTCTGATGGTTACGGCCGAATTTTCACTGCAAAAACAGATGGAAATATGTACGTTCAATTTCATGCACCTTACGTTTACTATAGTCCTGTTAGTTTTTCTGTTACTTATACAATCCAATAAAATAAGGGGCCTTTCTCAGGGGCCCTTTATTTTGCTTCCCAATTCACTTTTACAAAACCATCTTTCACCATTAAACCACTTATATTGAATACATACTTTTCATTTGCTTTTAATGTAGCTTTAAAAGTACCTTTTTTCGATTCACAAATCTCCTTTAATTCCTTTATCCCTTCTCCTTTTCTTTCATACAAGCTAAAGCATAAGTTACCACGCTTTGCATCTGTTTCATAAGAAAATGTTACTTCTGTATCTTTTGCATACTCAAGTTCAACATCTTTCCCAGCAATATCCCATGATGAGAATTTTGCCTCGTAACTTGTCTCCCCTTTCTTCTCATTTTCTAAATATATATCACCAGCTTTCCACATATCATCTAACGTTTGAACGAAAGTAAAGCCGCTAAGTAATACAAACATCGCACTTGCAAATATAACAACTAATGTTACCTTTTGCTTTTTCATACCCTTCATCGTATGTTCTCCTTCTACTTTCCGGCTACTTCTGCGTATCATATATAACAAAGCTCCAATAAAAAATGGCAATACAATCGCTATAACACTCCAACACTTACTTATTCCACGCGTTTTCGCATCTGTATACACCCATGATGCTACACATACTAAAAGTGCTATAAAAGCCAAAAACATTGTAATCCCAGCTATCTCAAATACTACAAATGGATTAGCGAACTCTATCATGTAATTTATACTCCTTCTTTAAAAATGACTGTATGACAACATATATAGGAATGTATAGGTGCATCATAATAATTATTGTTATAACGACAGATATTTTATGATCCAAATGACTAACAAACTGCTCTAGGGTGACTGTTAATACAATCATCCAAATAGCATGAATGAAAACAACCCATCTCTTTTCTAATTTTCGAGCATTTCGCACGCTCTGTTTCGTATCGTTTATTAGCTCTTCGTTAGGAACCATCTCTCTCGCTAAGCTACTTTTTATCTTCTGATCAAACTTATCTTCCGTCATAAACGAACCCCTCCAAATGTTCTCGCATTTGCTTCTTCGCATAATTAAGGCGGTATTTCACTGTACCAATCGGTATATTTAATATTTCACTCATTTCTTTATAAGAGTATTGTTCATAATAGTAGAGTACGAGCACAGTTTTATACTTTTCATTCAATAACTGTATAACTTCCCGTATCATTTCCGCTTCCACTTTTTGAATAAATTCTTCTGATATATTTACTTCATCTGCGAAATCTATTTCTCCACCATCTTCTTTATGAAACAAATCCAATATTCGATCTTTCCACCTTTTTTTCTTACGATAAAAATCATAAAACGTACGAACACAAATTGTAGTAATCCATTTTTTATAATTATCCACATAGGAAAGTTGGTGCCTTGATGAAAAAACCTTTATCCACGTCTCTTGAAAAATATCTTCCGCATCTTCTTTCGTTTTCGCTAACTTATAGCATAAGGAATATATTTGCTGCTTATATATATCAATTAATTCTTCTACCTTTTCTTCCATCATAAGCCTCCTGTCATTTATATAAGACGACGCAAATTATCCTTTTGTTTGATAAATTTTTTTTTTTTATTATCTCCATACAAAAAGGCAATCACAACATCATGTGATTGCCTTTTATTTAAAAACGAAAGTCCGCTTCCGCTTTTCTTTATTGTCTAGCTCCAGCGGTTAGAATACTCGGTGGCTTCGCGCCTTCCTCCGAGGCAAAGTACACCTCTCTGTCAGGAGCTCCATCCACCTCATATTCTAAACAAGCCGCTTCCACTTTTCTTTATGTCCAGCTCTGCCTCCTAGCCCCTTCTGTCTAAGAACCTTCCCCACGAGAAGATAAAAGGCATCTTCTGTGGGAAAGAACCTTAGCCTTCGGGACTAAACAGTCGGCTCCGCTTTTCTTCATTACATTTTTTCTGGTGCAGATACTCCTACGATTGCTAATGCATTTTGAAGTGTAGTGCGTACTGCTTTCATTAACTCGTAACGAGCTTTACTTAATTCTAAGTTATCTTGGTTTAATACTTTTTCTGCATTGTAGAAGCTGTGTAATGCTGCTGCTAATTCAAATGCATAGCTTGTAATGCGGTGTGGCAGACGTTTTTGTGCTGCATCCGCAACTACAGCTGGGAATTCACCAAGCTTTTTCAGTAATTCTACTTCTTTCTCAGAAGTAACAAGTTTGTAATTCACGTCTCCATCTGCAGCTAATCCTAACTCTTCACCTTGACGAAGGATACTGCATACACGAGCATGAGCATATTGTGCATAGTATACTGGGTTTTCATTAGATTTTGATACAGCTAAGTCCATATCGAAGTCTAAATGAGAATCACCGCTACGCATCGCGAAGAAGTATCGCATTGCGTCCACGCCTACTTCTTCCATAAGCTCACGAAGTGTAACTGCTTTACCTGTACGTTTACTCATTTTCATTTTTTCACCATTTTGGTACAGTTGTACCATTTGGATGATTTCTACTTCAAGTGTTTCTTTATCGTAACCTAGCGCTTGAATAGCAGCTTTCATACGAGGAATGTAACCGTGGTGGTCAGCACCCCAAATGTTGATTAGCTTATCGAAACCACGCTCTAATTTATCGCGATGGTAAGCAATATCTGGCGTTAAGTATGTGTAAGAACCGTCATTTTTAATTAATACACGGTTTTTGTCGTCACCGTAAGTCATTGAACGGAACCAAGTTGCTCCGCCTTCTTCAAAGATTTCGTCACGCTCTTTTAATACAGCAAGTGCAGCATCGATTTTTCCGTTTTTGTATAATGATGTTTCTGAGAACCATACATCAAATTTAACACGGAAGCTCTCTAAGTCTTTTTGAAGTTTTGCTAACTCATATTTCAAACCGTATGAACGATAGAATTCATAGCTTTCTTCAGCATCAGCTTTTGCGTAACGATCGCCAAACTCTTCAGCTAAACGTTTACCGATTCCAATGATATCCGCACCATGGTAACCGTCTTCTGGCATTTCTTTATCTAAACCTAAAGCTTGCATGTAACGAGCTTCAACAGAAAGAGCTAAGTTATGAATTTGGTTACCAGCATCATTAATATAGTACTCACGAGATACATCGTATCCTGCTTTTGCTAATACGTTACATAAAGTATCACCCACTGCCGCACCACGTGCATGTCCTAAATGAAGGTCACCTGTTGGATTCGCAGATACGAACTCAACTTGTACTTTTTCACCTTTACCAGTATTCGTTTCACCGTAAGCTTCACCGGCGTTTACGATTGTTGGAATTAAATCTGTTAAGTAGCTATTATCCATATAGAAGTTAATAAAACCAGGACCAGCGATTTCGATTTTTTCAATAGAAGCTTTTGCTTTATCGAAGTTTGCAACTAGTTCTTCTGCAATCATACGAGGTGCTTTTTTCGCAACGCGTGCAAGTTGCATTGCCATGTTTGTAGAGAAATCACCATTTGTTTTATCTTTTGGAGATTCTAATACAACGTTTGGAATCTGTTCTTCTGTCGCTAATTCTGCCTTTAATACAGCGGCTTGAATTTCTTCTTTAATCAATCCTTTTACCTGTTCTAAGGAATTCATTATTTTGCCTCCTTCAAATTAATTGTAATAGTATATCTGCCAGCTTCTTGTTCACTTAGAAGCAATGCGTACGTTAAGAAGAGTTGTCCTTTTTTCTTTTCATCCGACCATTTAAAAAGAACGTTATCAGTCTTTGTTTGCAATGCAAACGTACCAAGTTCACTCGTATACGTACCAGTTGTCCATTCACCTTTCACATGCGTTTGACGCATAGAAACAGCACCTGAACGCATAATGAGAACTTGTTCATCTTGAATTTTAATAATTGTCTTCACTTCGCCTTGTTCGTTCGGCTCCTGGAATGTTACATATGTACCTTGACCTTTTACATAGTATTGACCATTTGCTTCAAAAGCAACGGTTTCCTTCCTCGCCCCTTCACGGATTTCTGTTACGAAATGAACGTGTACCGGCAAGCCTGCAAGTTGTTTCTCCACGTCTTGCACACCTTTCAAATGTTATAGATATTAAATACTACTTATAATAAATCACTTTTCCTATCATATCAAAAAAAGACTCTGTCTGTCTGCTGAAAAATCAGGAAAACTCCATTTCAAAAAATAATTCCCTTCTACTTTATTTCATATGATAAAATATTTTTTAAATCTAAATATTCTTTTAATTACAGAGGTGAATTCAGTGATACCAACAAAGCTAAAAAAGGGTGATGAAATACGAGTGATTTCACCATCTTGTAGTTTAAGTATTGTTTCAAATGAAAATAGAAAACTTGCTATAAAAAGATTAACTGACATGGGCTTTCAAGTGACATTCTCAAAATATGCTGATGAGATAGATCGATTTGCTTCCTCTTCTATTTCTTCCCGCATTCAAGACCTCCATGAAGCATTTGGAGACCCTAATGTAAAAGCTATTTTGACGACACTTGGCGGATACAACTCAAATAGTTTATTGAAACATCTCGATTATGATTTAATTCGTGAAAACCCGAAATTTTTCTGTGGTTATTCTGATATTACTGCCTTAAATAATGCAATTTACGCAAAAACAGGTCTTGTTACATATTCGGGTCCACACTTCTCTTCATTTGGAATGGAAAAAGGACTCCATTACACGGCTGATTATTTTTTACAATGCTTAACCATTAATGAGCCTATTGAAATCATTCCGGCTGAAACGTGGAGCGATGATTCTTGGTATATAGATCAGGAAAATCGAGAATTTATTAAAAATGAAGGGTATGTTCCGATTCAAGAGGGGGAAGCAACAGGAGATATTATCGGTGGTAATATGAGCACACTTAATTTACTACAAGGCACACCATATATGCCAAACTTAAAGGGCAAAGTTTTATTCCTTGAAGAAGACAGCTTAACAGGAAAATCGACACTTAAAACTTTTGATCGCTATCTGCATTCCCTTATGCAGCAACCTAATTTTGAACATATAAAAGGTATTGTAATAGGAAGAATGCAAAAAGAAGCAGAATGTACGATAGCGGGCATTCAAGAAATGATTTCTTCAAAACCTGAACTTGCAAATATTCCTATCATTGCAAACGCAAGTTTCGGGCATACAACCCCGATTTTCACTTTCCCAATTGGTGGACGTGCAAAAATTATTTCTAACAAAGAAAAGACATCTATCACTATTTTAACGTACTAAAAAAGGAGCGAATGAGTCGCTCCTTTTATGGTTTTTCTATTTTTTGCAACGCTTTTTGCGGGATTGACTCTTTCGTTATTTCAGCCCATCCTTTT
This sequence comes from Bacillus sp. FSL K6-1218, assembly GCF_038006445.1. Lineage (NCBI taxonomy): Bacteria > Bacillati > Bacillota > Bacilli > Caryophanales > Bacillaceae > Bacillus > Bacillus sp. FSL K6-1218. Next base: position 5,374,910 of record NZ_JBBOVE010000001.1, read on the forward strand.
CCTTGCATACCTTTTGCATAAATTTTTATAAAAGCACCTGCATGCAATTCACGATTTACCATTCTTTTAATAATTTGTTGATTTCCGTCCTCTGTATACCCTTTAAATGTATACAAATACTCACCGTCTTTTTTCTCACCTTTATCTACAACCGCATAATAATCTTGTATTTCTTTATTTGAAAAGAAGTTGTCTACAAAAGCATGTACACCTTCTGTTTTTGTATTCAAATAATACGCTGTTCCCCCTAAAATAATGGCGAATACAGCTAAAACTTTAATGACCAATTTCATACATGCGCCTCCTGTTTTACACTTCTTTCTCACTAATGTTATGTCTATACCTGTATTATACGGAAAAGGGTATACTATACTCTATCGAAAAGTCTTACACATTCCTTACATTATTGTAAGGGATTTTTTCTTACAGCAAGTTCCCAAGAAAAATTTTTTCCGTTTCATACACTTTTATATTATTATTGAATGATACGAATTTTTATCCCGCATTAACGGGCAGTAAGACTCCCACCCCCAAATGCGGTGAATACGGGAAAAGTCGGTGGGAAACAACTGCCCGTAAATGCCCGATTGGTTCAACTAATAATCAGTGGGAAGGGACAAAACACCCACTGATTAAAGTTTCACTTTATTACAAAAATCAAAGGAGACAGTTTTCAAATGGCTATCTTGCAAGGTTTAGCACTATTACTTGTTGTACTTTGTCTATTTACACTTTTCAGTTACCGTGCACCTTACGGAATGAAGGCGATGGGTGCTTTAGCTAATGCAGCAATCGCAAGTTTTCTTATTGAAGCATTTCACCGTTATATAGGTGGAGAAATGTTTCATAATGACTTTTTACAATCAGTAGGAGAAGCTTCTGGTAGTATGAGCGGTGTCGCAGCAGCGATTTTAGTCGCATTAGCAATCGGTGTTTCCCCCGTATACGCTGTTTTAATTGGTATCGCTACTAGTGGATTCGGTATTTTACCAGGATTTTTCGCTGGATACGTTTGTGCCTTCGTCGTGAAATTTCTCGAAAAGAAATTACCAGCTGGTGTGGAATTTTTAGCAATCCTATTCATCGCTGCACCAATCTCACGTGGAATGGCAATGCTTATGGATCCGCTCGTTAACGCAACACTTGGTAAAATCGGTTCTATGATTTCAGTTGCAACTACAGAGAGTCCTATCATTATGGGTATTATGCTTGGTGGATTAATAACAGTTATTTCTACCTCTCCACTGAGTTCTATGGCACTAACGGCAATGCTTGGATTAACAGGTTTACCAATGGCAATTGGTAGTCTTGCCGTAGCAGCTTCAGCCCCGATGAACTTTATTTTCTTTAAACGATTAAAAATTTGTTCAAAGAAAGATACAATTGCTGTAGCAATCGAGCCTTTAACACAAGCCGATGTTGTCTCAGCAAATCCAATTCCAATTTATATGACAAATTTCGTTGGCGGTGCACTTGCCGGTATTATTACATCGCTATTCCAGCTTGTTAATAATGCACCAGGAACAGCATCACCAATTCCAGGTCTTCTCGTCCTATTCGGATTTAATGACGTTATAAAAGTAACAATTGCTGCTGTACTATGTGGAATCGTTACCACTATTGTCGGATACATCGGATCTATTGTGTTCCGCAAATATCCGATCCGCTCTGCTGATGAAATTCGCGGCGTTAATTCGGAAGAGAAAGTTGCATAAGAAAAAGAGTTATTCTCACCTTTTGAGAATAACTCTTTTTTTCATGTCTTGCCATGGTAAATAAGATTATATTGACGATTTTTTTAATATATCGACTTACCGACACATAATGGCAAAAATAAGAGCCCCCTATTTATATAGAGGCCTCTATTTTATCCAGCTACAGCAGCTAGAATAATCGGTGGCTCCGCTTCTTCCTTCGAGGCAAAAAGCACCTTTTGCAGGAAAGAACCTTAGTCACCGGGTCTAAACAGTCGGCTTCACTTTTACTTCACCCAACCGAGCAGCATTTCCCGCACGAATTTGCTTGCTGCGACTGGTGTTTGATCACTATGGTCGTAGACCGGAGCTACTTCTACTAAGTCTGCTCCAACTACATTTATATTTGAATTTGCAATTGCTACGATGGAATCTAATAATTCTTTAGATGTGATACCGCCAGCTTCTAACGTTCCTGTTCCTGGAGCGTGAGCTGGGTCTAATACATCAATGTCGATTGTGACATAGACTGGGCGTCCAGCGAGTTTCGGTAATACTTCTTTTAACGGTTCTAATACGTCAAATTTATATAAGTTCATACCTACTTCTTTCGCCCATTCAAATTCTTCCTTCATTCCAGAACGAATCCCAAAAGAATATACGTTTTCCGGACCAATTAAATCACACACTTTACGAATTGGTGTAGAGTGGGATAAAGGCTCCCCTTCATACGATTCACGTAAATCAGTATGAGCATCCATGTGAATGATTGCTAAATCCGGATATTTTTTTGCCATTGCCTTAAAAATTGGCCAAGACACTAGGTGCTCACCGCCGAGACCTAGTGGAAACTTATCGGCATCTAAAAGTTTTGATACATACTCTTCAATCATGTCTAAACTGCGTTGTGCGTTTCCGAATGGTAATGGGATATCACCCGCATCAAAATATTTTACCTCTTCTAATTCACGATCTAAATATGGGCTATATTCTTCAAGACCGATTGATACTTCACGAATACGTGCAGGACCAAAGCGAGAACCTGGACGGTAACTTACTGTCCAATCCATAGGCATCCCGTAAATAACTACCTTTGACTCTTCAAAACTTGGATGACTTTTAATAAATACTTTACCTGAATAAGCTTCATCAAAACGCATATTCTTTTCCTCCTTATGTGGAACTTAAGGTATCCCAACCTTTCATTATTTCTCAAATTTGGAGCGAACTGCTCCTCTTTCTCGATTTACCGGTGTCTTCTTTTTTAACAATAAGAAGACGATTTTCTTTACAGGAGTGTAAGTAGCTAGCATGTTCAAGTCTTCTGGACAAACACCTTAAATGAGCTACCTACACTTTATTTGTTCAAACTCGATTTCTTACTTAATTAAATCGCTAACAAATTTCGGTAATGCGAATGCTGCATTGTGTAATTCTTTTGTGTAGTATTTCGTTTCGATTTCGTGGAAACGCTCTTCACTTACTTCTAATGGATCATGTTTTTTAGATCCAATTGTGAACGTCCAAAGACCACTTGGGTAAGTTGGGATGTTCGCTGTGTATAAACGAGTAATTGGGAAAATCTCTTTTACGTCTTTAAACACAGTTGTAATTAGTTCTGGTGTGAACCAAGGGTTGTCCGTTTGTGCAACGAAAATACCATCTTCTTTTAACGCTTTAGAGATTCCAGCGTAGAAACCTTTCGTAAATAAGTTTACTGCTGGGCCTACTGGCTCGGTAGAATCTACCATAATTACGTCGTATTCATTTTCGCTTTCTGCGATGTGTAGGAAACCGTCTCCTACTTTTACTTCTACACGCTCATTATCTAATGCGCCTGCAATTGATGGTAAGTATTGTTTAGAGTACTCAATTACTTTTCCATCGATTTCAACAAGAGTTGCTTTCTTTACACTTGGGTGTTTTAACACTTCGCGAATAACACCGCCATCGCCGCCGCCAACAACTAATACGTTCTCAGGGTTTGGATGTGTAAATAAAGGTACGTGCGCTACCATTTCGTGATAAACGAACTCGTCCTTTTCTGTTGTCATAACCATGCCGTCTAAAATAAGCATGTTTCCGAACTCTTCCGTTTCAACCATATCAAGTTTCTGGAATTCTGTTTGCTCCGTATGTAATGTGCGGTTAATACGCGCCGTAATCCCAAAATGTTTTGTTTGTTTTTCAGTGAACCATAGTTCCATCGTACAATCACGCCTTTCAATGCAAATTTATAATAGGGACATCATTAATGTCCCCTAACAAAAATAAAACAAAACATCCAAAATGTATAGTTAAAAGTACAAAAATACCGAAAATATATTTTAGTCAGAGGGTTCTAACATATGTGTATAAAGAAAACCCTTTCTTAAGAAAGGGTTTTCGTCTCTAGTTCTACTGGTTTACGAATTGGAATTAGGATCATAATACAACCAACTAACACAACAATTCCCCCAACTAAAAATGGGCTTTGTGGTGAAACTGTGTGCCCGATAACTCCTGATAAAATTGGAGCAATCGCACCACCTAACCAACGAACAAAGTTATAAACACCTGACGTAACAGATCTTTCATAAGGTGAAATATCCATTACATAACTTGTATATAATGCATTGTTTAAGCCAGATGCCAATCCTGATAAAACGATAAGAGTAATTTGTAACCACATAATTTTCACAAAGAATAGTGCAATTAAGAAAATCGCAAATACGAGTAAACTCCCCTTCAATAATGTTTTTGGTTCATATTTCCCTTCTAGCTTATGTGCTAAAATTGCAGAACCGTAAGCTAACGCGAGTCCCCATCCGCAAAATACAAAGCCTAATTGAATAGCTGATAAATGCATAATAAGTGGTGAATATGCTAACACGACAAAAAATCCGTAGTAGTATAGCATCCCTGAAATGGCACCTTGCATAAATGGTTTATACTTCACCAGGTTAAATAATTCCCCTACGCCAGCAGCCTTACGCTTCGCTTTTCGCTCTGGTTCTTTTACAAAAAAGAATACTAAAATAAATGCTAAGAAAATTAAAATACTCGTCGCGAAAAACGGATAACGCCAAGAATGTCCACCTAGTATTCCACCCAATAACGGCCCCCCAGCCATACCTAAGCCGATAGCTGCTTCGTATAATCCTACTGCTTCATGAACTTCTTTACTTAATGCTATTAACAGTGTCATTGCTGTCGCAAAAAACATCGCATTTCCTAATCCCCATCCAGCACGGAAAAGAGATAATTGAGCAATCGTTTGCGATATACCGCATATAAACGCAAATACAGTCACAATCGCAAGACCTATTGTCATCATTCGTTTATCACCAAATCTCGATGCAAATATACCAGCTGGTAACATCATGATTGCCATTGTTAAAATATAAGCGGTAAATAACATTTCAACTTGCCAATGCGTTGCACCAATTTTCTCAGCAATAATCGGCAAGATTGGGTCAACTACCCCTATACCCGAAAAGGCAAGAAAGGTAGCTAACACTGTAATCAATCTCCCTAGTTTTTGTTTGCTCTCCATTTTGATTACTCTCCTTTTGTGCTCTCTAAAAATGTTACTGCACGATGTAAACTATCTTCAAGTTCTGCCTTTACACGTTGCATTTGCTCCATTTTTTCGTCTAACGTTTGCACTTGTTTTTCAAGCATATCTTTAATCTCTTGAATCACTTCACGATCACGAGGGTTCTCGCTATTTCTTCTTTGCTCCATTCTTTCTTTTAGTGATAAGAAATGTTGCATTTCTTGAAGTGTGATTCCTAGCACTTCTTTCGCTTCTACAATTCTTTTAATTCTGGCAATATCCTCATCCGTATACAGACGAATATTCCCCTCACTACGTTCTGGGGGATGAATTAAACCAATTTCCTCATAATAACGAAGTGTACGTTTTGTTAAACCGACTTGCTTTGTTACTTCATCAATTTTATACATGTTTATTCCTCCCTTCACTCAATTATTACATTTTACGTTAACGTTAACTTTTATGCAACTGTTAGACTTTTGTAAATGTTTGTCATATTCAATTGTATTTTCCCTAAAGCAGTTTCATAATGAAAGAAAAGAGATAATAAGGAGATTTTCACATGAGTAAACCACTTATTTTTGCTCACCGCGGAGTAAAAGGAACACATCCCGAAAATACGATGATTGCCTTCCAAGAAGCTGAACGCATCGGCGCTCACGGAATTGAACTCGATGTCCACCTATCAAAAGATGGTGAACTTGTCGTAATTCACGATGAAACCGTCGATCGTACAACAAATGGCGTTGGACTTGTTGCTGAAAAAACGGTAGAGGAATTACAATCATTGGACGCTGGTAGCCATAAAGCCCCTTCTTTCCAAGAAGCAAAAATTCCAACGTTGCGCGAGGTTTTCATTTGGCTTTCCACAACGAACTTACAACTAAATATCGAATTAAAAACAGATGTTATTCACTACTCAAATATTGAGGAAAAAGTCGTTGCACTTGTGCGTGAATATCATCTTTCAAATCAAATTGTATTTTCATCATTTAACCATGACTCTGTTTCATTATTAGCAGAAATTGCTCCTGAAATTCCAAGAGCAATTTTATATGATACACCGATTGCTGATCCAATTGCCGAAGCAAAACGTCGAGAAGCAAGTGGGTTACATCCAAACTTCCAGCTATTAACGAAAGAATTTGTACAGTTAGCACAAGAGCAAGGATATGTTTTCCGTCCGTATACAATTAACGAATACAAAGATTTACAAACTATGATTGATTATGGTGTAGATGTCATCATTACCGATTGGCCAGCACGTGCCTTTGAGCTCCTTTCTTAATGGAAGGGGCTTTTTTATTTTCGAAATTTCATTGTTTAAAATAAACGAAAACCCTCAATACTAATACAATAACGCTTGTATTAATGAGGGGCTGAAAAAAGATGGATCAAACTATGAATCCAAAACTTAAAAAATATAAACGTCTTTTCTTCACCGCAATGTTTTCTTGCGTCCTTTTCTTCGTTTTTTCTTTTTTTGTTATTATTATAGTTGCAAAAATTATGGGACCTCCTCCTGTTGCGGTCCCGCAAACAAGCGTCTTTTACGCAAACGATGATACTGTTATTGGACAAAGTAACGAAATTCAAAAACGTTACAATGTCTCTCTTAATGAAATTTCACCTTATGTAAAAGAAGCGACCCTTTCTATTGAAGATCAAAGATTTTATAAACATCACGGCTTCGATGTAAAACGGATTGCAGGTGCAATTGTTGCTGATTTAAAAGCGATGGCAAAGGTACAAGGAGCTAGTACAATTACACAACAATACGCGCGTAATCTGTATTTAGATCATGATAAAACGTGGAAACGGAAATTATTAGAGGCAATGTACACTGTCCGCCTTGAAGTAAACTATAATAAAAATCATATTTTAGAAGGATATTTAAATACAATTTATTACGGACATGGCGCTTATGGCATCGAAGCTGCGTCCCGTCTATATTTCGATAAAACAGCAAAAGAGTTAACATTAGCAGAAGCTAGTATGCTCGCAGGTATCCCAAAAGGGCCAAGTGTCTATTCTCCCTTTTTGAAAGAGGATCGTGCTAAAGGGCGACAAGCTCTCATATTAGATGAAATGGTAGAACAAGGATATATTACGAAGCAACAAGCAGCCTTAGCGAAGAAAGAGCCACTAACTTTTGCCTCATTAGATACGAAAAAAGTAGCAGAGGTCGCACCATATTTCCAAGATGCTGTACAAGCTTCGCTTCTTCGTGATGTTGGATTAGACGAACAAGCTTTACAACGAGGTGGCTTGCGAATTTATACAACGCTAGACCCTAAACTACAAGCTGTAGCAGAACAAGCTGTAAAAGATCATATACCTGACACAACAAACATACAAACTGCTCTCGTCTCTATGAATCCAACGACAGGTGAAGTGGCTGCTCTTGTTGGCGGAACTGATTATACTACGAGTCAATTTAACAGGGCTACACAAGCCATCCGTCAGCCTGGTTCTACATTTAAGCCATTTCTATATTATGCGGCATTAGAACGAGGATTCACGCCTGCTACGCGCTTAAAAAGCGAATATACTGTATTCACCTTAGGTGACGGTGTTTCAAAGTATAAACCGAAGAACTATAAAGATTATTATGCCGATGATTTCGTAACGATGGCACAAGCTCTCGCAGTCTCTGATAACATATATGCTGTGAAAACGAATTTATTTTTAGGAGATGACGCGCTTGCAAAAACAGCGAAACAATTTGGAATTAAAAGTGCATTAAAAGATGTGCCTTCTCTAGCTCTCGGTACATCACCAGTAAAACCAATTGAAATGGTCAACGCTTATAGCATGTTCGCAAACGGTGGAAAAGAAGTAAAACCTACTTTCATTCGCCGCATTATGGATCATGAAGGAAATATATTATACGATGCTCATTTAGAGAGTAAACAAGTTCTCGACAAGAGCAAAGCGTTTGTAATGGAAGAAATGATGACTGGTATGTTTAATAAGAAACTAAGCAGTTATGCTGCTGTAACTGGTCAATCGATGTTATCCAAACTATCAAGAACATATGCCGGCAAATCTGGTTCTACTGAAACAGATAGTTGGATGATCGGATTTACTCCGCAAATCGTAACTGGTGTATGGGTCGGATACGATCAACCTAAATCTATTTCAAACGTAGCAGAACAAGGATATGCGAAGAAAATATGGACTGATACGATGGAGAAAGGCTTAGATGGACAGCCTAAAAAAGAATTTAAACAACCAAGTGACGTCGTAGCGGTTAATATCAATCCAGAGAACGGTAAAATTGCTACAAAAAATTGCCCTATTTCTGTGAAAATGTATTTCGCTAAAGGTACCGAACCGACTGAATATTGTATGGATCACGTCGATGATAAAGAAGAATTTGAAAAAACGACTGAAGAAAAGAAAAAAATAAGTTGGTGGAAAAAATATCTTCCTTGGTAAAAAAAATAGCTGACGGGCATCCGTCAGCTATTTTTATTCACTTAATAATGCACGGCGCAATTCTTCACTAGATTCGTTCCAAATCGCTTCATTATGTTCTTTTAAGAACGTACCAAGTACTTTTTTAGATGATTCATCCATATGGTCAACCATAATGTGACGCTTCATTGATTTATCCATTTTGTTTACGTGTTCTGGAAGTGATTTATATCCGCGGCGAATCTCACGGTCAACTGTCATTTCACAAGCTGTTACACCTGCGTAATACGCACCTGTCGCAGTTCTTTCAATTGTTACCCAAACAAGCCAAAATGGTTTTCCGTTTGGAACTTCATCTTTATTTGTTAAAAACTTAATACCTTTTTCTACTGTACTACGCGCATGCATCGCACCGATATCAACGAATGCAGTCTTCTCTAGTACATCAACAAATACAGGTGAAATGTTTTCTAAGCTTAATGCCCCAACACCAAATCCACCATGTCCATCTGTTGAATCATTTTTCACGATATTAAAACCGATTTTTTTCTTTTTCTCTGTCATATGTAAAATCCTCCTCACTTAAAAATTATAAAAGGCCAAAAATAGGCGCAATGATGCTATCTAAAAATACAAATACATGCGGAATAACTACCTGAAAAATAGGTTGAATTGTGTAATTACTAAGCGGTGTAATAACGAGAATTAATAACGCAATTGCCCCGTATTTTTCATACTGTGTCATTTTCGCGCGAATATTTGCTGGTGCTAAATCTTCCACTACGCGATACCCATCAAGTGGTGGAATCGGTAATAAGTTAAATACAAGTAAAACGATATTCAGCATAATAAAAATCTGGAAAAATTGTGCTAACGTATCTGCTACTGCAGATGGAATTGAGTATAATACACCAAATTTTAATAAGCTATACCAAATAATTAAACCAATTGCACTTAAAATTAAGTTACTAATCGGCCCTGCAATTGAAACTAATATGCCTGCAAGACGCGGTCTTTTAAAGTTATATGGGTTAACAGGAACTGGTCTTGCCCAACCAAAACCAAGAATTAATACTGCAATCAAACCGATAGGATCTAAATGGGCCATCGGTGATAAAGTTAAACGCCCTTGTCTCTTTGCTGTATCGTCCCCAAATTTATATGCAACATATGCATGTGCAAATTCATGAACGGATAGTGCAATAATAATCGCCATTGCTACTAACGGAATTTCGTGCAATGGATATCTAAATAACTGATCCATACTCCAACTCCTCTTCAATATGTCCAAAAAAGAAATTATTTGTTTTTTCGATTGTTCTTCCCCATAATCCGCTATAATAAGAGTGTAACTTACATAAAAGGAGCGATTGTACATGCCATACGTAACAGTGAAAATGCTAGAAGGACGCACAGAAGAACAAAAGAAAGCTCTTGCTGAGAAAGTAACAGCAGCAGTAAGCGAAACAACTGGTGCTCCTGAAGAAAACATCGTTGTTTTCATCGAAGAAATGTCTAAAAACCATTATGCAGTTGGCGGAAAACGCTTAAGCGACAAATAATTTCAAGTTTTTTCATAAGAAGCAGCCATTAGCTGCTTCTTATTTCTTTCCTTCTAACAACTCAATAATTCTCTCTTTATATTTTCCTTTTCTTCCATCTTCATAGATTAAATCATGTGGATAGAATAGCTTTTGATCCGTTCTTTTCTTACCTGTAATCGCCTCAACAATATCCGATTCACGTGAAAGCTCTCTAAGCTCTCCGTTTGGCATAAGAAGTAGGATCGGCAGACGCTCTTCTTCTTCTCCTGCACGATAAAAGTCATACGGTAAGTCTGATGTTGAATCCACTACTAAATAATACTCCGGATCAAGTCCAATCTTTTTAAATAAACTACTTAATTCCATCCAATTATCTAAACCGTGTTTATCTGTAAACTCTACATATTTAAATAGATTTCGATTCATAAAACGGCGACATAAATCGCTTAAAATTGAATCTTCTTCTTCCTGCCATACTTGGAAGTAGTAATACATAACGTTCTCGTCTAACTTTAAATAATCCTCTACTGTTACTTCTTCTTCAAATAAAGAATAGAAATGAACAGGATGATTTTTAAATGTGTAATACTTCTCGTGCAGTGATTTCGCACGGTGTAAAATCTTCGTTAAAATAACTTCTGCACTTCGCGTTACCGGGTGGAAATATACTTGCCAATACATTTGATAACGACTCATAATGTAATGCTCAACAGCATGCATACCACTATTTTTAATGACTACTTGATTCCCATACGGACGCATTACACGCAGTATACGTTCCATATCGAAGTTTCCGTACTTTACACCTGTAAAATAAGCATCTCTTAATAAATAATCCATACGATCCGCATCAATTTGACTCGAAATCATACTAATCGCTAATTTATTAGTAGACGTTTTTGCAATTACATCTGCTACCTTTTGTGGAAACTCCTTATCAACACGACTTAATACATCATTAATCTCCGTATTGCCAACGATAATCTTTTGCGTAAATTTCTCATGATCTAATGAAAATACTTTTTCAAACGAGTGAGAAAATGGGCCGTGGCCGACATCATGAAGTAATGCCGCACATAAACATAACAATCTATCTTCAGCATTCCAATTTGGTCTGCCATCAAACACATCATCAATCATACGACGAATAATTTCGTATACACCTAACGAATGAGTAAAGCGACTATGCTCTGCACCGTGAAATGTAAAAAATGTCGTTCCAAGCTGCTTAATACGGCGCAAGCGTTGAAATTCTTTCGTTCCGATTAAATCCCAAATAACACGATCACGCACGTGCACATATTTATGTACTGGGTCTTTAAACACTTTTGTTTCGCTGAGTTTGTCGTTTAAATATACCACTTTCCGACATCCCCCTTTCTTTACTACATTCTTACTTTATATTATAAACGAAATGAGAAACAGAAAGAAATGAAAGACTGTATTAATTCCCTTTATAAAAAGAAAAAATCACCTTTACCGAAGTAAAAGTGATTTCCTTTATACATTATTTACCTAAAACGAATTCAGCAACTTCGTCTAAGATCATATCTTTACCTAGTGGGAAGTAACCTTTGTTTAAGTCCTCATTTTTAATTGTAAATACGTGGTTGTTTTTAACAGCGTTCATGTTTTTCCAAATTGATTCTTCTTTGAATTCTTTTAAGCGCTGAGAACCGTCACCAGTTGTAAATACGAATAAGTAATCTGGGTTGTAATCGATTAAAGCTTCTTTTTGTACTTGTACTAACGGTTTATCAGTTGGTGTACCTTTAACTGCTGGTAGTTTTAAATCATTAAAGATTACACTACCGTAACCATAGTCACCGTATACGCGGAAAGCATTTGGATATGCAGCCATTTTCATGAATGTTGCTTCACCAGTTTTAGCGACAATTTTGTCATGCAATTTGCTTGCTTTTTCATCATACTTTTTAAACCATTCTTTTGTTTCTTTTTCTTTACCGAAGATTTGGCCTACTTCTTCGAATTTTGGACGCCATTGATCTAATGGAGTATTTAACATAACTGTTGGTGCAATTTTAGATAATTGATCATAAATCTTTTCTTGACGATTATTTACAAGAATTAAATCTGGTTTTGCAGCAGCTACTGCTTCGATGTTAATTTTATCTCCCCAAGCAGAACCAACTGGTTTAACGTCTTTTAGTTTCTTTTCAATATGTGCATCAATTTTTTCTTGAGATGTATTAGCAGTAATAACCGGTTTCATACCGAAAATTAATAATTCTTCTGTTGAACCACTAAGGTCAGCAATTTTCTTTGGGTTTGCAGGAATTTTAATTTCCCCTTTTGCATGTTTTACAGTGCGCTCTTCAGTCTTTGCATCTGCTTTCTTTTCTTCTTCTTTGTTAGAACAAGCTGCAAATAGTACAGAAGTCACAACTAATACCATTGCTAATAGTGCCATTTTAAAATTCTTCATGTTCCCACTCCTTCTAGCTGTATTTATCTTATAAGTTACAATGAACTATAAGAAACAAAGATAACAATTAATTAATATATATATATTAACTGTTGTTAATAACCCATTCTAACGGGCGTTCAACTTCCCATTCTTATATAAGAAGCTCAACGTCCATTAGAAGTCCCCCTCTTCACGAGGGGGTCCTACTTATGCTTTTTTACGCAATTGATTACTAATCATCGCTAAATCATATGTTAAACAAATTGGCTTACAGTTTACTGGACAAGGAACGATTTGAGCTTCAATCTCAAATACGTTACGAAGTGTTTCACTTGTCATAACTTCATCTGGCGTTCCTTGTTTCATTAACTTACCTGCTTTTAATGCAATCATATGATCTGAGAAACGAGAAGCGTGGTTTAAGTCATGGATAACCATAACGATCGTTCTACCTTCTTCTTCATTTAATTTTTTCAATAAGTTTAATACTTCTAATTGATGAGCCATATCTAAGTACGTTGTTGGTTCATCCAATACAAGTAATTCTGTTCCTTGTGCAAGGGCCATTGCGATCCACACACGTTGACGTTGACCACCTGATAGCGCTTCTGCTGGACGATTCGCAAATTCTTTCATTCCTGTCACTTCAAGTGCCCAGTTAATGTAGCGATAATCCTCTTCTTTCAACGTGCCAAACCCTTTTTGATGAGGGAATCTTCCATATGACACAAGCTCAAATACAGTAAGACCCGTTGGCACTTCTGCAGTTTGTGGTAAAATCGCCATTTTCTTTGCAATTTCTTTCGTTGGCTGTTTCTCAATTGCTTTTCCGTCAAGATAAACAGTACCTTGCTTTGCCTTCAAAATACGAGACGCCGTTTTTAATAATGTGGACTTCCCACAACCATTTGGTCCAATAATTGTTGTAATTTTCCCTTCCGGAATTTCAACTGTTAATCTATCAATAATTAAACCTTCATTATAGCCAACAGATACCGCATCCACCGCTAAAGTTGCCATACGAAAAGCCTCCCTTTATTTTGTCCTCATAAGTAAATAAATGAAATACGGTGCACCAATTACAGAAATAACAAGACCGACTGGTATTTCTGAAGTTGTTAGTACACTTCTTGAAATTACGTCTGCGAATAAAAGTAAAAACGTCCCTATTAGTGCAGCAGTAGGCAGCATAATTTGATGTTTACCACCAACAAGGCGCCTCGCTAAATGCGGAGCCATTAAACCGATAAAACCAATTCCTCCGGCAACAGCGACAGATGCACCAGCTAAGCAAACTGCAATAAATAATAATTTACGTCTTTCCTTTTCTACATTTAAACCAAGACCAACAGCTGTAGAGTCGCCTAGGTTCATTACATTTAATATGTGTGCTTTACTTATAGCAAGCGGTAAGAAGATAACCATCCATGGAAGTACACTTAATACGAATTTCCAATCTGTCCCCCACAGACTTCCCGCCAGCCAAATCGTAGCAAAACGAAAATCGTTAGATGTCATTTTCATAGAGAAAATTAAACTAACAGCTCCAAATCCAGCTGCAACGGCAATACCGACAAGTATTAATCGAGTCGATGAAACGCCGTCTTTCCATGCTAGTAAATAAATAATTACCGCTGCTAATATCGCTCCAACTAGTGCGAAGAATGGAAGAATGAATACAGATAAAAATGTACCAGTCCCTACTTTCCCGAAGAAGAAGTAGACGAATATAACAACTGTTAATCCCGCTCCAGCATTAATACCTATAATACCTGGATCAGCAAGCGGATTTCGTGATAAACCTTGCAAAATCGCTCCTGACATAGCTAAAGCAGATCCGACTAGTATAGCAATCACCATACGCGGCATACGGAATTCAAATAAAATAACAGACTGATCTTCAGGCCCTATTCCAACCAATGACTTTAATACGTCCATTGGCGGTATTTTAAAAGTTCCTGTATTTAAACTAATAAGAAATATAGAAACGATTAGTCCTACTAAAATCGTTAATATAGAAATGTTCTTCTTTGTTAAGACACTCGTCCTCACATCTTTCCTCTCCCTTCATTACGTGCTAAGTAGAGGAAGAATGGAACCCCAATTAGCGCTGTAATTGCTCCAATTGGCGTTTCAAATGGCGGGTTAATAACGCGAGATAACATATCTGCACATTCAATTAACAGCCCGCCTAAGACCGCAGAACATGGAATAACCCATCTATAGTCCGAGCCTACAAGGAAACGAGTCATATGCGGGATTACAAGACCAACAAATCCAACTGATCCTGCCATGGAAACTGCGGAACCCGTTAAAACAAGAACAAGTACTGTTCCGATAAATTTAATTAATGTCGTATTTTGACCAAGTCCAATCGCAATTTCTTCACCGAAGCTCAAAATTGTAATATATCTCGACATCATAATTGCGATAAAAAGACAAACAAGGCCAATTGGCACTAACATATTAATACTTTGCCATTTCACTCCAGCAACTCCGCCTGCATTCCACATGCTCACCTCTTGGGCAAGATTAAAATACAATGCAATTCCAGATGAAATTGCCCCTAATAAAGCACTAATAGCTGCACCTGCTAAAGCTAATTTCACAGGTGTTAATCCACCTGGTGAAGAAGACCCAATTCCATATACAATGCTTGCACCAAACGCAGCTCCAATAAAAGATGCAATAACAAACATTAAATAAGGTGAATTAGGGAAAAATGCATACATAATTGCAATTCCAAATACTGCACCATCTGTAATCCCCATTAACGATGGTGAAGCAAGTGGATTTCGCGTCATGCCTTGCATAATTGCTCCTGATACCGCTAAAAAGGCACCTGCAACTACGCCCCCTATTGCTCTAGGCATGCGAAGCTCTTGAATTACGTTATGATGTGTAATAGATCCATCAAACTGAAATACAGCTTGCCATACAGTCTTTAAACTAATATCTGCAGCCCCAAAAGAAATAGAAACTGCCATGCTTAAAGCTAACAAAACTGTACCCGCTACTAAAATAATAGAAGCAATAAGCGGTCTGCTCTTAATCTCTTTAACATTCTCTTCTTGCTGTTCTATACTGCTTGCGCTCGCTTCCATCCCTCAACCATCCTAACCAACAACATATATTTATTAAAATGAAATTTATTCTCAAATAGTAATAAAAAAATTAGGTGAATTGTTATTTTCCTGATAATGATTCTCAGAATCAGACACTTCTATTCTACCTATCGCTTTAAAAGACTGTCAACCATTATTTTGAAATACAAATTTATATAAATTAGAACTTTAATACAAAAGTTATATCCATCCTTTAGAAAACGTTCGTCCACACAAGAGCACTTTCGCAGAATAAATCGTTCCTCTTATGGGCATAAAAAAGAAGAGTAATCTTTTCACTCTTCTTTTTCTTACTTATTTAACTTTGCTTCAATTTTTACGATTAACTCATCTTCTGTTGGAGCCGCAACTGGACGGTTATTTACAAATGCGAATGATTTTTTACGACCAGGACCACAGTAAGACTGACATCCAACTTCAATCGTTGCACATGAATCTACTTTTTTTAACTTCGGAACTAACGTTTTAACGTTCGTTGCCTGACAGTCATCGCACACGCGAAATTCGTTTCCCATTATATAACACTTCCTCTATTTTAAACTTTTCTCAAGTACATTTAAAAATAAACACTAAATGGTATTTTACCGTTCTTTGAAGCTCGTTGCAAGTTTCCCTACAGGGCCTATTCTCTACATAATGCTACATATTTATATGCTCTCCTACAGAAGCGCTCACCATTCATGGGAAAATTTTTACCTTTCATCGAAATCTACCATATTTTTAAAAGCTTTGTATAAAAGTTTATTTTTTTGCCCATTATAAAAATAGGAAGTTCATAAAAAGAAAGGGAGTTGAATCTATGAAAGTAAGACAAGATGCTTGGACAGATGAGGATGATTTATTACTTGCTGAAACGGTACTTCGTCATGTTCGAGAAGGAAGTACGCAATTAAATGCATTTGAGGAAGTAGGGGATCAGTTAAATCGTACATCCGCTGCCTGTGGTTTCCGCTGGAATGCTGTCGTTCGCTATAGCTATGAACAAGCTCTTCAACTAGCAAAAAAACATCGTAAAGATAAAATGCGCGCTGCAAGCGGTGAGCAAGCGAAAAAACGTTTACTTTATACACCACCAGCTTCAGATTCGATAACTGATTATGAAGAATTCGTACAAGAGGAATCAATTGTACAATATAAAGAGGCTATTCCATATCAAGAATCTACCGTTCCTGTTGCAAAAAGCTCTATGACAATGCAAGATGTTATTTATTTCTTACAAACAGTTGGATCCTCAAATATAAAAGTAACAGCTCTTGAAAACGAGAATACGAGATTGAAACAAGAAATTAAAGCACAAATCCTTCGAAATGAAGAACTAGAAAAGAAACTAGAAAAATTAGAAAAGCAATCTCATACTGTACAAGAAGATTACGAAACACTTATGAACATTATGAACCGAGCTCGTAAGTTGGCAGTCATGGATGACGAAGAACGTTCTCAAACATCTTTCCGAATGGATCGAAACGGTAATTTAGAAAAAATTGCAGAATAAAAAGGATGCATGTAATGCATCCTTTTTATTCTTTCACACCTAAACCTCCCCTTTATATATGAGAAAACTCCATTCTTCATTTTTTTGGTATAATAGAGATTGTCATTTTAAAGATAAGGGGTTAGTTATATGAGCAATTCCCGTTCCATTTTATCTCAGCCAGAGTGGCGTATTGTAGATCAGTCTAGTTTAGGACCAACATTCCATGCATTACAGTCATTCGCAATGGATGACACGTTATGTACAAGTATCGGAAATGGTCAATCAGCTGCAACAATGCGTTCTTGGGTTCATCACAATACAATTGTTCTTGGCATTCAAGATTCACGCCTACCACACTTAGAAGAAGGGATTTCCTTTTTAAAAGAAAACAACTTCAATGTTATCGTTCGTAATTCCGGTGGACTTGCAGTCGTACTTGATGAAGGTGTTCTAAACGTATCACTTTTATTCCAAGAGACGGAAAAAGGGATTGATATTGATCTTGGATACGATACGATGTGGCACTTAATTCAGGAGATGTTACACGACTATGATGTTACAATCGAGGCAAAAGAAATTGTAGGTTCTTACTGTCCTGGTAGCTATGACTTAAGTATTCGCGATCAAAAATTCGCTGGCATTTCACAGCGCCGTATTCGCGGGGGTGTCGCTGTCCAAATTTATCTTTGTGCTACAGGAAGTGGCTCTGAGCGTGCCGCACTCGTTCGTGATTTCTATAACCTAGCCATTCAAGGAGAAGAAACACGCTTTACGTATCCTGAAATTGTACCGAGTACGATGGCTTCACTTTCAGAATTACTTGGCGAAACCATTACAGTACAAGATTTAATGATGCGCCTTTTAAAAACATTGCAGCAATTCGCTCCAAAGTTAACACCATCTCAATTAACAATAGATGAAATACCTTTATATGAGACGAATTTACAACGGATTATTGATCGTAACAATAAAGCACTTGGCTTAGAAAAATAAAGACCGTCGCTATAATAGCGACGGTCTTTATTTCAATTCATTATAGAATTAAAGTGCTTGAGCTGCTGTAATTAAAGCTAACTTGTACACTTCTTCTTCGTTACATCCACGAGATAGGTCATTTACAGGCATGTTTAAACCTTGTAAGATTGGTCCTACTGCTTCGAAGTTACCTAAACGTTGAGCGATTTTGTAACCGATATTACCAGCTTCTAAGCTTGGGAATACGAATACGTTAGCATCACCTTGAATTGTAGAACCTGGAGCTTTTTTCTCAGCTACAGATGGTACGAATGCAGCATCGAATTGGAATTCTCCATCTAAAGTTAATTCTGGAGCCATTTCTTTTGCAATGCGAGTTGCTTCTACAACTTTTTCTGTTTCTGGAGATTTCGCAGAACCTTTTGTAGAGAAGCTTAACATAGCAACGCGTGGGTCAATACCGAATAATTCAGCAGTTTTTGCACTCTCGATACCAATTTCAGCTAAATCTTGGCTGTTTGGTGCAATGTTAATTGCGCAATCAGCGAATACATATTTCTCTTCTTCACGTACCATGATGAATACGCCAGAAGTTTTTGTAACGCCTGGTTTTGTTTTAATGATTTGAAGTGCTGGACGAACTGTATCAGCTGTAGAGTGAGCTGCACCACTTACTAAACCGTGTGCTTTGCCCATGTATACAAGCATTGTACCGAAGTAGTTTTCGTCTTTAAGGATTTTGCGAGCGTCTTCTTCAGTTGCTTTACCTTTACGGCGTTCAACGAAAGATGCTACCATTGCATCCATTTCTTCATATGTAGCTGGGTCATAAATATCAACGCCTGCTAATGTTAAATTCATGCTAGCAGCTTTTGCGCTAATTTCTTCCTTATTACCAACTAAGATTGGTTTTACTAACTCTTCTTTTGCTAAACGCTCTGCAGCGCCTAAAATTCTTTCATCAGTTCCTTCAGGAAGTACGATAGAAATGCCTTTTCCTTGAACTTTTTCTTTTACTGTTGTAAATAAGTTGCTCACGAATAAACCCTCCTACATATGTTAAAAAACTCTATCTTTAAGAATACTGCTTTTCTTCTATATTTTAAACTTATAGCTCCCAAAAAATAGATAAAATAAAAATGATTATATTTTCATAAAATTCAGCCAGGAAATTCACCTTACTTAAACTCTTAAATGTGACAATTTTATGCGCCAAGGTTTTATATAGATTATTTTAAAACTATATATGCTATAGTTAACGTGTAAAACTATCATTAACTGAGGTGAATAGAATGAGTGAAGCAACAACAACGTTAGATGGCTGGTATTGTTTACATGATTTACGTTCTATTGATTGGGCTGCATGGAAAACATTATCTAGCGACGAACGCGGACAAGCAGTGTCTGAATTTTTAAATGTCGTTGAAAAATGGAACGAAGTAGCTACTGCGAAAAAAGGTAGTCACGCAATGTATACAGTTGTTGGCCAAAAAGCTGATATTATGCTTATGATTTTACGTCCAACAATGGAAGAGTTAAATGAAATTGAGACAGAATTGAATAAAACAACTTTAGCTGAATATATGGTTCCTGCATATTCTTACGTATCTGTTGTTGAATTAAGCAACTATCTTCCAGCTGATGAGGATCCATACCAAAACCCGCAAATTTTAGCTCGCTTATATCCTGAATTGCCGAAAGCAAATCATATTTGCTTCTATCCAATGGATAAGCGTCGCCAAGGTGATGACAACTGGTACATGCTTCCTATGGAAGAGCGTAAAAAAATGATGTACAGTCATAGTAAAATTGGACGTCAATATGCAGGTAAAGTACGCCAAGTGATTTCAGGATCTGTTGGATTCGACGATTTCGAATGGGGCGTAACATTATTCGCTGACGATGTTCTTCAATTTAAAAAACTTATATATGAAATGCGCTTCGATGAAGTAAGTGCTCGTTATGGTGAGTTTGGAACATTCTTCGTTGGAAACATTTTACCAGACGAAAAAGTAGAGAAATTTTTACACATATAAATGGTGAAAAGGAACGAAATTCGTTCCTTTTTTTATTCTTCTCTATATTTATCCTCAAAAATCTCCTTTTTTCTGCATTTTTGAAGAAAAACCAACATTTTTTCAAATTTCTTGTAAAATTGTAACCTTTTTATATATAAAGATATGCTAAAATGATACGAGCTATATGCTAAATAACGATGCGAAGGTGATAATCTATATGAAAAAAATCTTGTCTATTTTACTATTGTTTGTATTGTCAATTTCTTCCTTAGGAGTAACAACATCCCATGCAGAAGAAAAAATACATATTGAGGCAGCTGCTGCACTTTTATTTGATGCAGATACAGGAAAAATACTTCACGAGCAAAATCCAGATGAATTGCTAGCTATTGCTAGTATGTCAAAATTAATTGTTGTTTACGCTGTTTTAGAAGCAATTAAAGAAGGAAAAATCACATGGGATACGAAAGTAAATATTTCTGATTACGCTTATGAAGTCTCTCGTAATAATGAATTCTCTAATGTACCGTTCGAAAAAGGACGTCAATATACTGTAAAAGAATTATATCATTCTATTGTTATATTCTCTGCAAATGGATCTAGTATCGCTTTAGCAGAACTTCTTGCAGGAAGTGAGAAAAACTTCTTAAATCTTGTAAATGAACATGCTAAAAAGCTAGGATTAAAGAAATATAAATTTGTAAACTCTACCGGGTTAAATAATGCTGACTTAAAAGGAAAACATCCTGAAGGAACAGATCCGACTGGAGAAAACTCCATGTCAGCTCGCGGTATGGGTATTCTTGCAAAAACGATTATTACAAAGTATCCAGAAATGCTAGAGGATACAAAACAAAGATTTAGAAACTTCCCAGACAATCATCCAAAACCGATTCGTATGGAAAACTGGAACTGGATGTTACCAGGCGCTGCCTTCTCTTATGATGGAACGGACGGTTTAAAAACTGGTAGTTCTGATACCGCTGGATATGGGTTCACTATTACAGCGAAACGTGGTGATGTTCGTCTTATCTCGGTTATTATTAAAACAAAATCAATGGATGAACGCTTCACAGAATCTCGTGAATTAATCGAATATGGATTTAATAACTTTGAAAAACAAAAATTAAAAGTTATTAAAAACAATACAATCTCTGTAGTAAAAGGGAAAGAAGACCAAGTAACTGTTGCACCCGAAAAAGAAATAACAGTAATTGCGAAAAAAGGTAGCAAAGAGCCTTATAAAATTGGGACTGAATTAGATAAATCCCTTGCTGAAGATGGACATTTAGTTGCTCCTGTTAAGAAAGATACCAAAGTAGGCTCAATTACTTTAGAATCAACTGATAAATATGGTTTCTTAGACGGTAGTAAAAGTATGAAAGCTACTGCAAAAACGACAGGGGAAGTTGAAAAAGCAAATTGGTTTATGCTAACAATGCGCTCTATTGGAGATTTCTTCTCAAACTTATGGTCTAAAGTATTTTAATAATGATGAAAAGCTAGCTCACGCTAGCTTTTTTTATTTTCTTCTCTCCATGTAAAACTTCGTTTGGTTGTCATATCTGAGTCCTTTTCCTCATACGTATGAACTAGTAATTGTTACACACTTCATCTAGAGATAAAGTGAAACTTTAATCAGTGGGGGTTTTGTTCATCCCCACTGATTATTAGTTGAACCAATCGGGCTTTTACGGGCAGTTTGATCTCCCACCCACCTTCTTTGCTCCAGCCCAATTTTAAGGTGGGAGTCTTACTGCCCGTTAATGCGGGATAAACCTCTTTCCACAAGGGATTCCAAAAAGAGAGGTGACACATAATGGGCGTTATCGCGTATAACGAAGAAGATGTAAAGTTATTAGCTAGACTGATGCGTGCTGAAGCTGAAGGAGAAGGTCAACAGGGGATGTTGATGGTCGGAAACGTTGGGGTAAATCGTGTCCGCGGAAATTGTTTAGATTTTAAAAAAATACGTAATTTACGTCAAATGGTTTATCAAAACCCTGGTGGTTTTGAGGCAACGCAAAAAGGATATTTTTATCAACGTGCAAGGGAACAAGATATTGCTTTAGCAAGGCGAACGATTCAGGGACAACGCTTTTGGCCTGCAAATTTTGCCTTATGGTTTTTTAGACCTGAAGGCCCTTGTCCATCAACTTGGTATAATCAACAAAACTCTGGTCGCTTCAAAAAGCACTGCTTCTTCCAGCCATCTGGCGAAGATTGTCCTAGCGTTTATTAAGGATTGATAATAAGGAGGGATTTTTGAATGGCACAGCAACAAAACCCGTATTACGGAACTGGATTTTATCAACCATCTGGAACTTATGTACAACCGCAACAAACGACCCCACAACAACAGCAACAGCAAGCGATGCAACAACAAGCTGCGCAAGCTCAATATGCTGTTTCTCAAGGCATGTTACCATTAGAACAGTCGTATATTGAAAATATTCTCCGCTTGAACAAGGGCAAGCAAGCCACAGTTGTAATGACGTATGAACGTGGTAGTTCACTCGGTACACAATCGTATACAGGTATTATTGAAGCGGCTGGTCGTGATCATATTGTAATTAGTGAGCCACAATCAGGGAAACGTTATTTACTATTAATGATTTACTTAGATTATGTGGAATTCCCCGAAGAAATTACGTACTTACCTAGTCAACAAGCAACTTATGCTCCAAGACCATAAAAAAAGCTGGCATATGCCAGCTTTTGTTTTTTTATAAACCTTTTACAACTGCAGTTCCGACTAAAATCCATGCTACAATAAACGCTACGCCACCAAGAGGTGTAATTGGTCCAAAGAACTTAATACCTGTCGTACTTAATGCATACAAACTGCCTGAAAACATAATAATCCCAGCTACCATAAGCCAACCAGCAGTAGTTAAAAGTGATGATTGAACCTTATCCATCAATAAAGCAACTACGAATAGTCCACCTGCATGAAACATTTGATATGTAACACCTGTTTTCCAAACTTCTAACATTTTCGCAGAAATTTTATTTTCTAAACCGTGTGCTCCAAAGGCTCCTAACGCAACAGATAGCCCCGCTGCAATACAACCTAGTAAAAAGAAAATTTTCATCTTAATTCCCCTTTTTTACTTTTATCATAAGCAATTTTTTCATATAAGCCAAACGATTTAATCCTTAAAAATCAAATAAAGAATTACCATTTGCACCTTCTTCTTTAATATACACAGGTTCTCCAGAAACTGGCATAACTGGTTGAACTGTCTTTATAGGCTGCGATCCAATTACTTGCGATTGAATTTGCGGCTCCCTATACGTAGAAGATTCAACCTGTTCATCTAATAGTAAATCGCATAAAGCACGCACAACTAATAAATGATCTTTTGATTTTTGTCCTTCACTACTTTTTGCCTTTGCAATTTCATTCGCCATTTTATTTAAAATCTTATCGCTCGATATTTGCATTCCTTATCACCTCGTACTTTGTAGTTCTTTCTCAAATTGCTTCAGCTTCTCTACTAAACCAAATACTATTATCATATCATGTTCTTGCAGTTTTTCCTGCCCCGTTGGATTATGTATAATATCCCCATTTCTCAAAATCGCTAATATCGTTACATCAAACTGATTCCTCACATCACTCTCTAGTAACGATTTACCAACTAATATTGAATCTTTTCCAACTAAAATTTCTTCAATGACAAATGACTGTTCTATCCCATACAGCACTGTATCAATATAATGAACTGTTAATGGATTCGCAATACCTTTTGCAATATGTATTCCTGCCATACTGGATGGATTAATAACTTTATTTGCACCCGCACGCCTTAATTTCTCTTCAGTTTCTGGCTTTTCAGATCTCGCCACAATTTTAATTGCATCGTTTAATCCTCTTGCTGTTAATGTAATAAATACATTTTCAGCATCATTTGCTACGATAGCAACTAAACCAGCCGCTTTTGAAATTCCAGCATGATGTAAAACTTGATCCTCCGTCGCATCTCCATGTATATACAAAAGCTTTCCCTTCTCTAATACACTTTCATCTTTATCGACAACAACAAATGGAATTTTCTTTTCTTGCAATTCATGTACAACTTGAAGCCCCACTCTACCGCAACCACATACTATAATATGATTTTTCAACTGCGCTATTTGTTTATCCATCTTCTTCCTCCGCACTGCACGAAATAAATTCCCTTCAATAATCATAGCTGCCACTACCCCAATTGCATACGTAACAATACCTACGCCAACAGGAATAATAAGGAGCGCAAATACTTTCCCCGCTTGCGTTACAGGAACAGCATCTCCGTATCCAACAGTCAATACAGTAATCACCGTCATCCAAAATGCTTGAAACAAACTAATCTCTTCAATTGTCATAAATCCTATCGTTCCTAGAATTACAACAAAAGTCATACATATAACTGCTATCCATAATTGCTTACGTGCATTCATACCGTATTTCAACTCTTTTCTCTATCTACAATCTTTGCCAGTGGAAATAAAATACGTATATACTAGATACGGAATCTATGAAAGAGGTTGATATAATGAAGACATTTCTTTCCGCCTTACAATGGGCACTATTTATTTTAGCTGGAAGCCTTATTGTACCAATTAGTGTCGCAACTAGTTATGGTCTTGATGGCGCTGAAGCTATCGCATTCGTACAAAGAACATTATTTGTTCTAGGCTTTGCTGGTCTCTTGCAAGCTATATTTGGGCATAAACTTCCTATTCAAGAAGGTCCTGCTGGCCTTTGGTGGGGAATTTTCTCCCTTTACGCAAGTTTAGGCGTCGTATTATTTGGATCAAACAATGAGACACTTAAAGTTCTTCAATATGCTTTCTTATTAAGCGGTATTATTTGTATTATTCTTAGCGTTTTTGGACTTATTGATAAACTCGTTCGCTATTTTACACCGACAGTCATTGGAACATATTTATTTCTTCTTGTCGCGCAGCTTAGTGGCTCCTTCTTAAAGGGAATGTTTGGCCTTGATGGAAAACATACAGAAGTACAACCTAACGTATTTATTCTTTCACTCATTGTTATTTTACTATCCTTTTTCATCATGAAGCTACCTATTATTGGACAATATTCTGTTCTTTTCAGTATCGTATTCGGCTGGATATTATTCGCATACTTCGGATTATCTAATCCAATAACACCAGTGACAGACATAATCCGTTTTCCATCCTTATTTGTTTTCGGAATGCCTCGTGTTGAATGGAACATGGTAATTACGGTTATTTTCGTTACACTCTTACTTCTAACAAATATGTTAGCAAGTATTCGCGTTGTTCAAAAGGTTGTCTCTAAATATGAAAAAAATGCGGCATCAGATCGTTTTAAACAAGCTGGCATTATAACAGGAATCAACCAATTGCTAGGCGGCCTGTTTTCAGCTATTGGGCCTGTCGCTATTTCTGGATCAGCAGGTTTTATTGCAACGACTAATATTTATAAACGTCTCCCGTTTATATTAGGGTCAAGCTTTATTATTGTCGTTAGTATATTTCCAAAGATCACTTCATTCTTTGCAGCAATCCCTGTTGCAGTTGGTTATGCCGCTATTTATCCTGTATTCGCAAGCATGATCGGCCTCGCCTTTCGAGAATACGAAACTGTCCAGGATAAAGAACGATTATTTAAAGTAGCCGGTCTTTCAATCTTTACAGGAGTCGGAGTTATGTTTGTTCCAGCAGGAGCATATTCCACACTTCCACCATTTCTAGCATCGTTTTTAAGTAACGGTCTCGTTCTTGGATCTGTAATGGCAATCTTGCTAGAAATACTATTTTCTCGTTCCACAGCAAAACAAATATCGTAAATTGGAAAACTTCCATTATTGCACTCTACCTTTAGAGTTGTTACGATAAAATCAAACTTTAATCATTGGGGTTTTATCCATCCCCAATGATTATTAACCGATATTATGAGCAACACACTCATAATAATTTATCTACTTCTTTTCAAAGAGGTTTGATGTCTTACTATTATTCCTCAACATTTTCATGAACATGTATTTTGATTTCAATTAAAGAAAGGAATTCTCTATATGACTTATAAAATGATTGTTTTAGATTTAGATGATACTTTATTACGTGATGACCATACTATTTCACCTCGTACGAAAGAAGCATTAATGACTGCACAAGAGCAAGGGATAAAGGTTGTACTTGCTTCTGGACGTCCAACATTTGGTATGCGCAATGTAGCCAAAGAACTTCGTTTAGAAGAATACGGCAGTTTCATTCTATCTTTTAATGGCGCAAAAATTATTAACTGTAAAACAAACGAAGAAATCTTTAGTAGTACGCTATCTCCTGAAATCGTTCACAATCTATTTGAAATTAGTAAAACTGAAGATGTATGGATTCATACTTATATGGGCGATGATATCGTAACGGAAGAAAATAATCCTTATACTGAAATTGAGGGCGATATTACTGGTATGCCAATTGTTGTAGTAGATGACTTTAAAGCCGCAGTTAAAGAGCCTGTAGTAAAAGTATTAATGAATAAAGAAGCTGAACGCCTTGTTGAAGTTGAAAAGAAACTACAAAAACAACTAGAAGGCCAATTAAGCGTGATGCGTTCGAAACCATTCTTCTTAGAATTTACCGAAGCCGGTGTTACAAAAGGAACGAGCTTAAACAAACTGATTCAAAAGCTTGGCATTAAGCGTGAAGAAATTATCGCAATGGGCGATAGCTATAACGACCAAGCAATGATTGAATTTGCTGGTCTTGGCGTTGCAATGGGCAATGCACCTGATGATATTAAAGAAATTGCAAACTACGTAACAGATACAAATATGAACGATGGTGTTGCAAAAGTTGTAGAGAAATTCGTTTTAAAAACGGATGTACTTGTTTAATATTTTCATTCACAAAACCTATTTGAAGTCAAATACTTCAAATAGGTTTTTATTTAAATTCTCATGCTTTTGTGACTATATTTTGAACTTTGCACTATTCTCGTAGTGTAAACTTTCTTTTTGTATATAATGAAACAAAATAGACTATTTTATTTTGAAAAAGAATACAAATTTACTATATACAAGCATACGTTAAAGGAGGCTACTTTATGTTATCTACACCAATCGGACGATTAAGAGCAATTGGACTAGTTGAGGGTATTTCTTTCCTATTACTATTATTTGTAGCAATGCCATTGAAATATTTCGCAGGATTTGCAACAGCTGTTAAAATTACAGGCATGGCTCATGGTGTTCTATTTATTCTATTCATCTTTGCAGTAATTCAAGTAACAATCGTACACCGTAAATCAATTTTATGGGCACTTGGAGCATTCGTTTCATCAGTTATCCCATTCGGTACTTTTGTACTAGATGCAAAATTAAAGAACGAGCAATAATAATAAAAAGGTAGTTAACGACTGTTAACTACCTTTTCTATTTATAAATTTGGAATTTCCCAATCAATTTCTCTTTCGCCCATATTAGCTAAAATCGTATTTACTTTAGAGTATGGCTTACTACCAAAGAAACCACGTCTTGCCGATAATGGACTTGGATGTACAGACTCGATAATATGATGATTCGGATTCGTAATTAACTTCTTCTTCGCCTGCGCATGGCGCCCCCACAATATGAAAATAACTGGCTTTTCACGTTCATTCAACAGTTGAATCACACGATCTGTGAAGTGCTCCCATCCTTTTCCCTTATGAGAATTTGCTTCACTTTGACGAACTGTTAATACGGTATTTAGTAGTAATACTCCTTGCTCCGCCCATTTTACTAAATAACCGTTATTCGGAATTTCATAACCATATTCATCTCGAAGCTCCTTATACATGTTTAACAATGATGGTGGTGTTTTAACACCAGGTTGTACAGAAAAGCTTAAACCATGCGCTTGATTCGGTCCATGATACGGATCTTGTCCTAAAATAACAACCTTTGTATTTTCATAACTTGTATACTGAAGAGCGTTAAAAATATCTTCTACCTTCGGATAAACAACATGCGTGCTGTATTCTTCTGTCAAAAAACTGGATAGAGTAAGATAATACTCTTTCTCGAATTCTGGTGCCAATAATGGTCCCCAATCATTTTTTAAAACATTTTTCATGCTTTCACTTCCTTTCCAATTAATTCAACATATCCTGTTTTGTAAATACTAAGAACGAAATAATAAGAGAAACAACTGCCCAAACAGTTAAATTCATCAAAGAAAATCCCATTGATAAGCCTTGTAATGCAGGTAATTTTCCTGATAAATAATCCGTTAATGATAAATTCACGCTAAAAATATATTTCGCGCCTTCCCAAGATGTTGCGAATGAGCTTAAGATACCACCTGCAATTAATGCAGCTAGCATAACGCCCATACCAGCTGGTGTATTACGAATTAAAACAGAGACCATAAATGATATAGTTCCGACAACGATAGCAACAAACCAGGCTAGTCCATAAGCCATTAAGATGTATTGCCACTGCGGAATAAGATGCACAAAGTTCGTATTTAACGTTTCCTTATCAATGACGAATCCTGTTAAAACAGGTAAATTCCATCCCGAGTACCCAAATACAAGCCCTGATAATATGTAAGCAAACAAACCTACAAGAAACAGTATGAGCGAAATGAAAAATAACATCGTCACGTATTTACTAAGGAGTATTTTCCAGCGCCGAATCGGCCGCGTAAGTAACATCTTCATCGTCCCATCACTTCGTTCTCCTGAAACGATATCAATGGCGACAATCATTACGAGAAGCGGAATAAACAATGTAATTCCTTGTTCAATAAATGCTCTGACAAAAGTCGGTGCACCCGGCGCCATCGGGTTAATATCATGATCTAAATAATATTGTTGTTGCTCAACTCTTACCTTTAACCAATCACGCCATTCTTCTGGCAATCTAGAATTGTTCAACCGATTCTGAGAATCAACAATTTGCTGTTGCAATGAAACCTTCCAATCAGTTGTACCGAGTCTTTTTTGTGTCGTTTCTATTTCACGATACTGCGCATACACAAAAAGCGGGATCAAGATTGCTAAAATAAGCATGACAACAAAAATACGTTTCTTACGGTAAATCTTTTCTGATTCATTTAAAACTAGATTCGCAAATTCACGCATGCTGCTCACCCCTTGTGAGTTCAATAAATAAATCTTCTAGCGTAAATACAAGCTCCTTAACGCTATGTACATCTATTTCATTTTCTACAAAGTGTTTATTCCAACTACTTATAGATGCAATATCCATGCGGCATAATAATCGCTCGCCTTCTACACTCACTTCTCTTACTGCTTCGGCCGCTTCTAGCATATCTTTCGCCTTAGAAATTGGTGTAACAATCCATTCTACACGATCACTTGCTGTTTTAATTAATTCTTCAACCTTGGCAACTGTTATCATCTTTCCTTTATGAATAATAGCAACGCGATCGCATATCATTTGCACTTCACTTAGCAAGTGACTTGAAATAAACACGCTCATATTTTCTTCTTTCACAAGCTTATGTATAAATTCCCTAAGTTCTCTAATCCCAGCTGGATCTAAACCATTCGTTGGCTCATCTAATATAAGTAATTTAGGATTCCCAAGGAGCGCCTGCGCAATTCCAAGGCGCTGTTTCATACCAAGTGAGTACGTTTTTACCTTGTCATGAATTCTTTCATCCAAATGAACCATTTTAGCAATTTCAATAATACGTTCATCTGATATATCACCTAACATACGAGCAAATTGCTTTAAATTTTCCCATCCCGTTAAATATGTATACAACTCTGGGTTTTCAACGATACTACCAATTTGACGCATCGCTTCTCTGAAATTGTCCTTAATCGAATAACCACCGATAGAAATTGTACCTTCTGTTGCCTTAATTAATCCGACTAACATTCGAATGGTAGTCGTCTTTCCAGCGCCATTTGGTCCTAGGAACCCGAACACTTCTCCTTGCTTTACATCAAAGGAAATATTCTCTACAAGAGTCTTCTTTCCAATTACCTTCTTCAAGTCTCGTACGGAAAGTATCGTCGTCATTTTACCCCTCCTTGTTCTAGTTTTAATTTACTTACAACATTTTGAACTAAACGTTCTGCCATATACGTATAACCTACTTCATTCGGATGAAAATGATCAGAGTATAATAAATCTTTTCCACGGTTTTGGAATAAATCAAATGTCGGTGTAATATACACATTTTTATCGTTTAGTGCTAGCTTCTCTAAAGATGCATTCCAGTCCACAACAATGTTTGAAGACCCTTTTAAATCTTCTACATCTTCAAAAGGATTGTATAAACCAAGCCAAAAAATCGGACTATCTGTATTTAATTTACGAATTTCTTCTATAATTTTCTTTGCTTCATTTTGAAATGTTTCTGTATCAGGACGATACGTCTCTAAATCTATTTTCCCAAGCGATTCCCAGCCTGGGAACAAATCATTCCCACCAATCGTTAACACGATTACATCTGCTTGCTTAATTGAATATTGAGCGCCACTACTTTCAATTTGTTTTAATAAATCGGGCATTTTTGCACCACTAACTGCTAAATTTGTTAATGCAATTTTTTGCTTATAATCTTTTTGTAAATCCTCTTTCATTCGCCCAACATAGCCAATTCCTTCTTTATCACCAACGCCACGCGTTAATGAATCACCTAAACTAACGATTTGTAACGTTCCTGTTTTCTTTTTCTCTTTCGCCACTACATCGGTCTTTTTAATTAAATTTGAAGCTTTCGGATTTAATACATCATTTACACCTGAAACAAAGCCATATGCAAATACACAGAAAGATGCAATTGTAATGAGTAGAATTACTTTTACTACTTTTGATCTCATATCAAAACCCCTTTTAGCCCTCATAGATTGTCCATAATTATACCAAACGAAATTTTGAAAAGCGATTTTCACACCTTCTCAATTATGTCGTTTCTCTATCTACTAACTCTGGTAATAACTCTATATGCTTCACATCTAATTTCTCTTCATTAATCTTTTCATATAATAATTCAAATGCTTTCACTCCAACGTTTTTACTAGAATGCGAAATCGTCGTTATACCCAATATATCTGCCACCTCTTGATCATCACACCCAATAATCGTAATATCCTCTGGAATACGAATTCCTTGTTTGTTTGCTTCTGTAACCATCCCCGCTGCAATATGGTTACAAGATACAAGGAACGCCGTCGGTTTTACTGACATATGAGCCCATTCTCTAATTACATTGCGTCCATCTTCCACTGTAAAACACCCCTCAAATTTCCAGGTCTCTAACGGTGTTACGATACTCTGTTGAAGCGAATCTTCATACGCCTTCTTTCGTCTTTGGCTATTAACGCTATTACTTCTTCCAATACAATATCCAATACTTGTATGACCGGCATCTATTAAGCTTTTCATCCCACGTGAAAATACTTTGTAGTAATCAATATGGACACTTGAAATGCATTTTGAATCTATTTCTTCACACATAACAATCGGGCCGAATTTCGTATATTCTTCAAGCTTCTCCTTACTATTTGTCCGAGAACAAATAATAACCCCATCAAGCTTTTTCATTTTTAACATATTTAAAATTTCTAGTTCTCTTTCTTCGCTATAATTTGTCTGGCAAAGCATCATATTATAATTATTCTTTGCTGTTTCTTTTGATATCC
Organism: Bacillus sp. FSL K6-1218; assembly: GCF_038006445.1. Taxonomy (NCBI): domain Bacteria; kingdom Bacillati; phylum Bacillota; class Bacilli; order Caryophanales; family Bacillaceae; genus Bacillus; species Bacillus sp. FSL K6-1218. Next base: position 5,406,770 of record NZ_JBBOVE010000001.1, read on the forward strand.
CCTCGATAATAGCACTATAATATTGATCATTTACGTGTGGCAATAAAACGCCAATTACATTCGTTTTTCCTTTCACTAAATGAATTGCATTCACGTTTTGCGTGTAATTTAATTCTTCTATAATTGCTAAAATTTCTTTTCGTTTCTGTTCATTTACGTACGGATGATTATTTAGTACACGTGAAACAGTTGAAACAGATACTCCAGCAAGTTCAGCAATCTTTCTTATATTTGTCATCTCATTTTCCCCTTCTCACAAAAATTCTCCCTTGACCTGGTAAGCTTTCCACAATATATCCTTTCCTAGCAAATACATTTAGAAAGGATATACAACTATGCTTCGATTCAAATTAGAATATATATTTTTCATTGGCGGTTTACTCATTCTTGCCATCGGTATTAATATGATGACAACAATTACTTCCTTTGGACTTAGTCCTTATGATTCCTTCTTTATTGCACTATATCAAAATTTTGGGATAAGTATTGGTTTTTGGATTTTCATGATTAACTTTGCCTTTACACTTATCGTACTCTTTTGGAATAAAAAACAAATTACAATCGGTACAATTGTAACGATGGTTCTTATTTCTCTTTTTGTTGATTGGATTGGTTCCATTACAACTATTATGGACGCTATCCGCTCTCTTCCAAAATATATAACACTTATTTGCGGAAATCTATTCGTTGGAGCTGGAATTGGTCTTTACGTCTCTACAAACCTTTGCGCAGCGCCTCAAGAAGCTTTCGTTTTAACGGTTGCTGAAAAGAAAAAATGGACGTTTAGAAGAACAGAGATTTCATTAGCCTTTTTATTTTTAACGTTAAGCTTTTTATTAGATGGACCTATCTATTTTGGAACAATCATCTTATCCTTTACAACAGGCTGGATTATCCAAGCATTTATTCAAGTTGGTACGCAGATTTTAAATAGAAAAGAGCCTATTAAGCAAGCTGCTTAATAGGCTCTTTCTGTTTTATGGTAAGAGATACTACTTAGCATCCCCTTCAATTCGATAGTTCGCTTTCAAACAATCGATTTCTTCATACCCTTGCAACGTATGTAGAATATAATCATAATCAGCAAGAGACGCACGATGCGTTACAATTACAATTTCAGCCTTTCCTTTCTCTTCAAGCGGCATTTGAATAATCTTTTCAAAGCTAACGCCACGCTCAGAGAACAGTGAAGTAATTTTTGCAAATACACCAATTTCGTCTTTTACATGAAGTCTTAAAAACTTTTTCACGACAATTTCGTCTGGCTCTTTTAATACTTTTTGATATTGTGGGACTACTGCACTATTTCCTGTTACCCCTAATCTAATATTTTGCATTACAGCAACTAAATCCGAAACAACAGCTGTCGCTGTCGGTAAACTTCCTGCGCCTGGTCCATAAAACATCGTTTCTCCAACTGCTTCACCGTACACATACACAGCGTTATATTCATTTTGTACTGCCGCAAGAGGATGTGTATTTGGAAGTAAAGTTGGTTCAACTGTAACCTCCAATTTTTCACCATCTCGTTTTGCAAGACCGATTAATTTAATTGTATAACCTAAGCTCTTACTGTATTCAATATCTTCCTCTGTAATAGAGGTAATCCCTTTTACTTTCACATCTCCAAGCTCTACATTTGTAGAGAAACCGAGAGTAGCTAAAATCGTCATTTTTCTTGCTGCATCTAAACCTTCTACGTCTGATGTTGGATCTGCTTCTGCAAATCCAAGTTGTTGGGCTTCTTTTAACACGTCGTTATATGCTCTCCCTTCGTCTGACATTTTCGTCAAAATAAAATTTGTCGTTCCATTTACAATTCCCATTACTTTCGTAATAAGATCTGAAGAAAGTCCTTCTACAATACTGCGTAAAATTGGAATTCCTCCTGCCACACTCGCCTCATAGAATAAATCAGCCTTATTATCTTTTGCTGTCGCTAATAATTCAGCTCCATGTAATGCCATTAAGTCTTTATTTGCAGTTACAACATGCTTTCCGCTTTTTAAAGCTTGTAAAATATATGATTTTGCATCATCAATGCCACCCATCACTTCGATGACAACATCAATATTTGGATTATCTAAAATTTCATTTGCATCTTGTGTTAATAGAGTAGAAGGTACCTCTACCTCTCTCTCTTTCTCAATGTTTTGCACTAATACTTTCGTTACCTTAACTGGACAACCTACTTGGTGTATGAGTCGTTCTTGATGATCCGTAATAATACGAACCACACCACTGCCAACTGTCCCAAGACCTAATAACCCAACTTGAATTTCTTTCATAGTACTGTCCACCCCTCAAAAATTGTGTTTAGATGAAATTATATGAGTAAAAAATCTGAAAAACAATGTATTTTGAACATTCGGAAAAATATAAGTTAATCTTTACAAGGAAAACGTTGCCACGTGTTACACAATCTTTCTTTACAATATATAAGGGGTTTCTTGATACACGTAATAATTCAACCAATTAGAAAACAATAAATTACCATGACTCCTCCACCTAACAAGCGGCTTTTCATCTGGATTATTATGTTTAAAATAGTTTTTTGGCACATCAATATTTAATCCCTTGTCACGATCTCGTTCGTATTCTTGTTTTAACGTCTCACAACTATATTCGCTATGTCCAAGGGCAAAAACTTGCCTTCCTTCTGGCCCAATAACAAGGTGAACACCTGCTTCTTCAGAGTTTGCTAACAATGTTAATTCTTTCACTTCTCTAATATCATTCTCTCGTACTTCTGTATGACGAGAATGCGGAGCAAAAAACAATTCATCAAATCCTTGTAACAATTTCACATGTTGCTCGCAAACCTCATGTTCAAATACACCGAACATTTTTTCCTTAAGGGGATACTTTGGAACACCATAATGATAGTACAAACCAGCCTGTGCCCCCCAGCAAATATGGAGCGTAGATGTTACATTCGTTTTTGAATACTCCATAATACGTTTAAGCTCTTCCCAATAATCTACTTCTTCAAAAGAAAGAGTTTCAACTGGTGCTCCTGTAATAATGAGCCCATCAAATTTTTCATTTTCAATATCACGAAACGTTTTATAAAAGCTCGTTAAATGGTTCTGCGCTACATTACGAGACAGATGTGATTCCATATGAAGTAAATGAACATCTAATTGCAACGGTGTGTTTCCAATTAAGCGAAGTAATTGTGCCTCTGTATCTTGCTTCGTTGGCATTAAATTTAATATAGCAATTTTCAAAGCGCGTATATCTTGTGTTTCTGCTCGCTCCTTCGTCATTACAAAAATATTTTCTTTTTGCAACACTTTGCGAGCCGGTAAATCTTTATCAATTATGATCGGCATGTGTTTTGCCTCCAACTAGAGCTGCTTCCAAATCTGCAATAATATCAGAAACATCTTCTATACCAACCGATAAACGAATTAAATCAGATGTAACACCAGCTAGACGCTGATCTTCAGCATTTAATTGTCTATGCGTCGTACTAGCGGGATGTATAACGCAAGTTCGTGCATCAGCTACGTGTGTTACAAGAGTTGCTAGTTTTACATTTGCGATAAATTCTTTTGCTGCTTCTAATCCCCCTTTAATACCAAATGTTAAAACCCCACTAGCGCCTTTTTTCAAATACTTTTGTGCTAACGAGTAATTTTCATTACTATCTAATCCCGGATAATTCACCCATTCAATACGTTCATGATTAGCAAGCCACTTAGCAACTGCCAGAGCATTTTCGCTATGACGCTCCATTCGTAAATGCAAAGTCTCTAAGCCAATATTGCTAATATATGCATTGAATGGGCTCATACAATTTCCATAATCTCTTAATAGTTGAACACGTGCTTTCACAATATATGCTGCTGCACCAAAGTTTTGAACGTAACTTACACCGTGATAACTTGGATCTGGTTCAACAAGCTCAGGATATTTTCCATTTGTCCAATCAAAGTTTCCACCGTCAATTACAATACCGCCTAAAGAGCTCGCATGCCCATCGATATATTTAGTCGTAGAATGAACAATAATATTTGCCCCATATTCAAACGCTTGGCATAAATAAGGAGTTGCTAATGTATTATCAACGATAAAAGGTACCTCTAATTCTTTAGCGGCAGCTGAAAATTCTTTGAAATTTAAAACATTCATCGCTGGATTTCCTAATGATTCTGCATAGATAAGTTTCGTCTTATCGTTAGCAAGTGCCGTAATTTCATCTGCCGTTAAATTTGGATTAAAGAACGTAACATCAATGCCAAGCTTACGTAAACTCACCCCAAATAAATTAAACGTTCCCCCGTAAACAGTTGAAGAGCAAAGTAAATGATCCCCACTACTACAAATATTTAAAACTGCGAGCATAATAGCTGCTTGCCCAGAAGCCGTTGCAACAGCTCCTACACCGCCTTCTAAATCTGATAACTTCTGCTCAAATGCGGCTAGAGTAGGGTTTCCAATACGCGTATAAATATATCCTTCTGCCTCTAAGTTAAATAGAGCTGCTAAATCATCCGAAGTATCGTATTTATACGTTGTGCTTTGATAAAGTGGTAAAACACGTGGTTCACCATTCTTTGGCGTATAGCCACCTTGCACACAAATCGTTCCTTTTCCCCATGATTCTCCCATCTCTCATTCTCCTTTCTTTTATACAAAATAAAAAACTGCCCCCTTCCTGAAAACAAGAAAGGAGCAGTTTGAAAACACGCTCTAAAGGCTCTTTCTTATCTCTCAGGATTACTACCTGCAGGATTTGGCACAATTCCGTTATACGGCTGTTGCCAAGGTTTCATCGGGCCTGTCCCTCCACCTTTTCTTGATAAGACTATGCAATTACCGTTGATTTTATAGCAATAATTTCCTAATGTCAAACAGTTTTTCTGAATGTTCTAAAATAAATGTTAACAATTTCATATAAAGAAACAAAAGAAATATATTCCATACTAACTTGAAAAAGACCTTTAGAAAAAATGATTCATGTAAAATAAACCCCAATCATCTATTTTCATTAAACAAACTGTTTTAATAGAGCGTATAATTCTTCAAAATTATGCACTTCATATGTCGGTATAATCCCACTATCATTTAATTTCCTTTCTGGATTAAACCAACAAGTATCAATTCCTGCTACATATCCACCTTTAATATCGGCACTTAATGAATCCCCAATAATCAGCCCTTCTTCAGGTGCAAAGTTAGGAATCCGTTCAAAAACATAATCAAAATACTCTTTCATCGGCTTTTGAAAACCTGTATCTTCCGAAATAAAAACATCTTTAAATAATGAATGTAACCCTGCATTACGCAAACGTTTATCTTGCGTCTTAGAAACACCATTTGTCACTATATACAACTCATACTCCCCTTGAATTTGTTTTATAAATTCAAACGCACCTTGCATGAGTTGATTTCCTTCTTCTAAGTAGCTACGATAATTATTTTCGAATAATATACCGTCTACTTCTTCTCCATACTCTTTAAACAACAGAGAAAATCGTGTATTTACAACTTCATTACGTGATAGTTCACCTTTTTCAAAAGCATCCCAAAGACCTTTATTTATTTTTTTATAACGAGCCTCTATCTCGTCTGTTAAAGGAATTCCCTTCTCTTCAAAAAGCACCCGTAAAGCCACTTTTTCAGCCTTTTGGAAATCTAGTAATGTATCATCTACATCAAATAACAATGTTTTATATTTTTTCATAAATTCATCACACTCTCTTTTCTACAAAAACAAATTTACATAAATCGTATCATTCCTTCTTGTAAAGATAATAGGAGATATCTCATACTATACATGGGGGTGAAAATATGAAAATCAGCAAAAATGAGGAAGAAATTTATCAATACATGCAAATCCATCAATTCCATACCCTATTTTCATTTCATGTCTTGCCATATGTAGAGCTACATTCTTTTCAAACGAAAGAGATGATATGTAGCGAAGGAAATGCTCTCCCTTATCTCTATTACTTAATTTCTGGGAAAGCAAAAATATATATGAGTCATCAAAACGGGAAGGTTTCATTAATTAACTTTATTCAAGCACCATCTTTTATCGGGGAATTAGGATTAATAGGAGTAGAAAATATTACTAAGTCCGTTGAAGTACTAGAAGATTGTATGTGTTTGGCACTTCCTCTTAAAGATTGTCAGCAACTTTTATTACAAGATGCAACGTTTTTACAGCACTTATGCAAATTTATTGGAGAAAAGACAATTACTCGCACTGAAAATTACGCAAAAAACTATAGTTATCCTTTCGAAAATCGATTAGCTGCTTTTATTTTATTAACAGAGCAAAATAATTGTTATATAGAAAAGCATACTGAGGCTGCAGAATACTTAAACGTCAGCTATCGTCATCTTTTATATGTATTAAACCAATTTTGCCAACAAAATTATTTAAAAAAAGAAGGCCGAACATATTATATACAAGATCGAAATACATTAGAAAAACTTGCTGATGAACTAAAAATATAAAAAACAGCATTAACGTTTACATGTTAATGCTGTTTTTTCGAGTGACGATTATAATTTCAATTAAAATTTGCTTGCTACTTTAGCAGCTTCTTCAAGACCTGCAGTAATAATTTCTTCTGCTTTGTCTGGGAATTGATTATGTCCTTCGATAACTACTGTTTCCATGTTTGTTGCACCGAAGAAGCCCATCATACTTGCTACATATTTAACAGCCATTTCTACCTCAGCTGCTGGACCTTCAGAATATACGCCGCCTCGCGCGTTTAATAATGCAATCTTCTTATCTCCAATTAGACCAACTGGACCTTCAGGCGTATATTTAAACGTTTTACCAGCACGGTTTAAATAATCAATATATGTGTGTAGTACTGCTGGAATCGTTAAGTTCCATAATGGGAAGCCGAAAACAACTTTATCAGCTTCTAGAAATTGATTTAAGTACTTATCAGCTACTGCTACTGCTTTTGCCTCTTCTTCTGTTAAATCAAATCCTTTACCTGCCTTAAATGTACCATTGATCATGTCTACGCCTACATATGGTAATTCTTCTTTATATAAATCAAGTTCTACTACTGTATCATTTGGATGTGCTTCTTTATAGTTTGCTAAAAATGCCTCATATAATTTTACACTAACTGCTTGTTCCGCTGGACGGTTGTTTGCTTTAACGAATAAAACTGTTGCCATTATTTCTTCCTCCTAGTACTCACTCTTATGTTGTTATATGCTTTCAAAAAAGGTATCCCTTGTAATTGTTGTTTTGTTGCTTACAAACATATTTTATCTTTATATCAGGACAATTTCGTCCTCACATAGACGTATTTTTCCATAAAAAAAGTCCACCTTCTAAAGGCGAACTAGGTCTTACGACTTTCGTCTTATACAATTCCATTTTTCACTGCATATAACGCCGCTTGCGTACGATCGGATAAATTTAATTTACTCAAAATGCTACTTACATGTGCCTTAACTGTCTTTTCTGTAATAACTAAAACAGATGCAATTTCCTTATTGCTCATCCCTTTTGCTAATAGTTGCAACACTTCATTTTCTCTCGCCGTTAGCACACCCACTTGAAGAAAAGGTTCTTCTTCCTTTTCTTCCACAGGTAATGTTTGAGAGAGAAGAGTATTTGCTATATCCGGATGCAATTGAATATTCCCTTTATATGCGCTTCGAATAGCTTCAACAAGCTGATCTGGTTCTACATCTTTTAAAATATACCCACTTGCCCCCGCCCTTAACGCTGGTAAAACATGCGCCTGATCAGAAAAGCTAGTTAATACAATTACTTTCACATTCGGATATTCTTTTTTGATGCATGCCGTCGCCTCGACACCATCCATTTCGGGCATATATAAATCCATTAATACAACATCTGGATTCGTCTCCCCTACTTTCACTAACGCTTCTTTCCCATTATTTGCTTCTCCAACTAACGCTAAATCTTCCTGTGTACTTAAGAAAAATGCTAATCCTTTTAAAACGACTGTATGATCATCGACTAACAATACTTTTATTTTCACAAACTTCCCTCATTTTCACATCATAATGGTACTTTTACTTTTACGCTCGTTCGCTTCTTACTACTTACAATTTTAATTGTTCCACCAACTAATTCTACTCTTTCACGCATCGTAGTCATGCCGAGTGATTTCTTCTCTTTTATATCCTTTTCTACAAAGCCCTTTCCTTGATCGACTATTTCTAATGATACATTCTTCTCTGTCACTTTGAAATAAATCGTTGCTTCTCTGACATTCGCATGTTTACTTACGTTATTTAAAGCTTCTTGTCCAATTCTCCATAGCGCTTCCTCTACTACACGCGGTAAATCACGAACACCTGTAACTTGTTCCCTAATTTTCAGTCCCAAGTTTTCACCGTACTGCTTTAAAGCTGGTAATAAACCTTTTTCTAACCCTGCCGGACGAAGCTGCCAAATTAATGTTCTCATTTCCTTTAAAGCTCCTTGCGCTAGTTCACGCATCTCATGCAAAGATTGGTCAACCTTTTCATTTTGACCTTTTAAAACTGCCTCAGCCCCTTTTGTCATAAAGGTTAATGAAAATAATTTTTGCGAAACAGAATCATGTAAATCCCTTGCTAATCGGTTTCTTTCTTCCATTCGTACGAGTTCACGGCGCTGTTCGTTTAATCTTAGATTCTCTATTATTAATGAAACGTGATTCGATAACGCTTGAATTATATCTATTGTATTAACATCAAATTCCCCATTATTTAAACTAACACATAAAACACCAAATATATGATTTTGAATATGTATTGGCGTAGCAATAACAACTCCATTTACATGTTTTAATAGAGCTAGCTCACCTTGTTCTAACGCCTTCTTTGCCGCTTCTTTTACATCCTCTTGTAACTCTTCCTGCCCATAAGAAGCTCGCAAAGATAACTCTATTTCTTCCCTAATAAAAAACGCCACTTGATTCCACTGAAATACTTCACCTACGTGATTTACCACTTTTTCAGGTAATACATTAAACTTATGAATCGTTTTTAAAGCTTGAATAAACCGCTCCAACTTCACATAATAATGTGCTCTTCGCTTTTCATTTTCATATAATTTTGTTCGCTTTAAAGCCGTACCGATTTGGAAAGCAACTGATTGGAGCAATACTAATTCTTCTTCCGAAAAATGTGTTTTACCTGGGCTAGCTACATTTAAAACACCAAATTTCTCTCCTCCAGCCTTTAAAGGAACCGTAGCATGATGAAGAATTCCTTCTGTATCTCCCCAATTATATTCAATTGCATTATTAATTCTTTTACATTCAATAATATTAACGGCTCTCTCTAATTTCCCATCTACGAAGCCGCGTAAACACCAACACTCACCTTCACACATCGGGCGTTTATTTTCATATGTAAGTGCCTCTGGTAACTGGTAATCGATCACCTTCGTATACTTCCCATTTTCATCCGCGAGAAAAATCCAGCCTGTCGTTAAACCTGTTACACTGAGCAATTTTTCTAGCACTGCTTGCAATACATGATATGTATCATTTGATGTATTTAATGTTTCTGCAATTTCCTTTAATATAACTAATTCATTTGTACGATTATCTCGAAACATACTCAGTCTCCTGCATACAAGATTTTAAATAGCTCTTAAAATAAATCATCTACTTTTCACTTTGTACTTATTCGTAACATTGATATAATGGTGAAAACATAGTTTTCATTATATCACTTGAGGGGGCTTTCATAATGACATTAAATAAAGCACTTACTATCGCTGGTTCTGACACAAGTGGCGGTGCTGGTATACAAGCAGATTTAAAAACATTCCAAGAACTTGGCGTATACGGAATGACATCTCTTACAACAATCGTAACGATGGATCCACATAACGGTTGGGCACATAACGTATTTCCAATCCCAGCTTCTACATTAAAACCACAATTAGAAACAACAATTGAAGGTGTTGGCGTAGACGCTTTAAAAACAGGTATGCTTGGATCAGTAGAAATTATTGAAATGGTTGCAGAAACAATCGAAAAGCACAATTTCAAAAATGTAGTAGTTGACCCTGTTATGGTATGTAAAGGTGCAGATGAAGCATTACATCCTGAAACGAACGATTGCTTACGTGACGTTCTTGTGCCAAAGGCATTAGTTGTAACACCAAACTTATTTGAAGCTTACCAATTAAGCGGTGTGAAAATTAATTCTCTTGAGGACATGAAAGAAGCAGCGAAGAAAATCCACACTTTAGGTGCCAAATACGTACTAATTAAAGGTGGAAGCAAACTTGGTACGGAAACTGCAATCGACGTCCTATATGATGGAGAAACATTCGATCTTCTAGAATCAGAAAAAATCGATACAACCAATACACACGGTGCAGGTTGTACATATTCTGCTGCAATTACAGCAGAACTTGCAAAAGGAAAACCTGTGAAAGAAGCAGTAAAAACTGCTAAAGAATTCATCACAGCTGCTATTCGTTACTCATTCAAAATTAACGAATACGTAGGTCCAACTCACCATGGTGCATATCGTAAATTCGTTGTATCAAAAGAACTTGTCTAATATATAAATAAAAACACTCACAAGGTTCATACATTGCCTCTGTGAGTGTTTTTTATAAGCTTTATGTCTTCTGGTCATCTTATCTTTAAGATGCAGAACTGACCTTATTTCTACCATTTCGTTTCGAGTAGTATAACGCATCATCCGCCGCTTGAATAAATTGCTCTGATGAACCTTCATACTCTGAAACCCCTACCGAAACCGTAATTTTTATTTTTGTTCCATCTAACAATTGAAATGAGTGACTTTCAACAGCTATACGAATTTGCTCGCCCATACGAATTCCGTAAGCTAATCCCTTATTCGGTATCAAAAGCGCAAACTCCTCTCCACCCTTTCGAAAAGCCAAATCTGGAAATTGTGAAGTTTCTCGTAAAATACATCCTACTTGTTTTAACACTTCGTCCCCTGCAGGATGCCCGTACGTATCATTTACGTACTTAAAGTGGTCAATATCTATAAGTAGTAAACAAAGCGAATCATTTTTCATGTTCTTATTACTAATATGACGATTCATCTCTAAATCAAACTGTCTTACGTTTCCTAGACCTGTCAATGCGTCTACCGTTGCGTATTGCTTCATCGTTTGGAATAACTCATTGGATTGTAAAACGTAATTTGCACTTATGAACGTTATGTAGCCTGTAATAATACTAGAAATTAAATATAATCCTACTATGTTAATATCTTTAATTAACCATATATATAGTGAGGGGATTAGAATAGATAAAATATATGTATGTAACCATGCCCACTTTTCTCCTAGAGAGAGATTTAGACGCGAAATAAAGATACTACCTACTCCTATCGCAATAATTGTATAAAAAGCTACTTGAGAAGCTAATGAATAATCCATAAATAATAACCTAGTTACTAAAATCATACTAACAGCTATAGTACTCGCTATCGGGCCTCCAATTATAACAGCTAAAATAACAGCTAAGTAGCGCAAATCCAATAGGATGGTACCAACATGAACACCGAAATACATTAGTAATATACCTAATATTCCAGTAAGAATACCTACTACACATTTCTGCCAAAGAGAAAACTCTTCTTTTAACGGCCTATCTCTTAAAAGCTGACCTCCAACAAAAATAAAGGAAAGAATAATTGTTGTATTTACAAATAAGTCCCTTAACATAAAATAATCTCCCTACTTTTCCATCTATCCCCTTCCTCACTTTATTGTATACGAAATCCCTATAATTCCCAAAGTTTTTTGTTTATTTTTTGCTGTTCCACGTGAAACAGCAAAAAAATAAAAAGGGCGAAAACTCGCCCTTTTTCATTAACAACAGCGTGATATTTTTCCACCCTTTGCATTAAATCTTGCTTCTTGTGCCTCAGCAAAAAATTGCTTTTGACATACAACCTCTTCTTCAGGATGATGCTTTTTCATATGCTCCACATATACTTCATAACTTGGTACCCCAACGAGCAAACTAATAAAGCGTTTTCTTTCCCCCCATACTTTCCGTAGTCGTTTAAGCATAATAGTTCCTCGACTCACTTTCATCTCTAGAAATATATGGTGCCTCTTTTAGCGGCATCGGCTTATTTCTTAATACTTGAATCCAAATTCGAATTGCAGAAATTAATACAGCGATTACAACTATCATAAAAATCCCGCAAAGCGCTGCATCAATATAATCATTGAAAATAATTTGCTTCATTTGAGCAACATTTTTAGCTGGTGCTAACACTTTCCCCTCATCTAATGCTCCCTGGAACACCTTTGCATGAGATAGAAATCCTATTTTAGGGTTTTCATGAAATAGCTTTTGATAACCCGCCGTCATCGTTACAATAAGCAATCCAACAGTTGGAATAAGTGTCACCCAAACATATGCCTTTTTCCCCATTTTGAACAAAATTGTCGTTCCAAGTAATAATGCAATACCTGCTAACATTTGATTTGCAATACCGAAAAGTGGCCATAATGTATTAATTCCACCAAGCGGGTCTACTACCCCTTGGTACAAAAAATAACCCCATCCTAATACACATAACGTTGTAGCTATCACATTCGCTAATGTAGAATCTGTTTTCGCAAACGGCTTATATACATGCCCTAAAATATCTTGAATCATAAATCGTCCTACACGCGTTCCTGCGTCAATCGTTGTTAAAATAAATAGGGCTTCAAAGAGAATAGCAAAATGATACCAGAATGCCATCATCGCCGTTCCACCTATTACTTGTGAGAAAATATATGCCATACCTATCGCTAACGTTGGTGCGCCACCTGTACGTGATAAAATTGTTTGCTCTCCAACATTTACAGCAAGTTCTTTTAGTTCATTTGGTGTAATAGCAAATCCCCATGAAGAAATAACTTGAGCTGCCTGCGATACATCCGTACCAATAAGTGCTGCCGGACTATTAATCGCAAAATAAGTTCCTGGTGTTAATACACAAGCTGCAATCATTGCCATCGCAGCTACAAACGACTCCATTAACATTGCTCCGTAACCAATTGGCTGTGCATGTCCCTCTTGTTCAATCATTTTTGGCGTCGTACCTGATGAAACAAGAGCATGGAATCCAGAGACTGCACCACAGGCAATCGTAATAAATAAGAATGGGAATAAATTACCGGAGAAAACAGGACCTGTTCCATCAATAAATTGCGAAACTGCTGGCATTTGTAAATCAGGTGCTACAATTAAAATACCTATCGCCAATCCAACAATTGTTCCAACTTTTAAAAATGTACTTAAATAATCACGTGGTGCTAATAACATCCAAACTGGTAATGCAGATGCAATAAATCCATATACAATAAGCATAATAGCAATTGTTTCACCACTAAATGTGAACATACTTGCAAGTGTTGGATTTTCTGCTACATACTGTCCTCCAATAAGAGATAAAATAAGTAGGATAATACCAATTACTGACCCTTCTCCAACACGACCAGGCCTAATATAGCGCATGTAAACTCCCATTAAAATAGCGATAGGAATAGTTGCTGCTATCGTAAACATTCCCCAAGGACTTCCAATCAGTGCCTTTACTACGACTAACGCTAATACTGCTAATAAAATAATCATAATTCCTAAAATACCTATCATTGCAATTAGTCCTGTAACAGGCCCAATCTCATCCTTAATCATTTCTCCTAACGATTTACCATTACGTCTCATCGAAGCAAATAAAATGACAAAATCTTGGACAGCCCCCGCAACAACTACCCCAACAATAATCCAAATGGTCCCTGGTAAATATCCCATTTGTGCTGCTAAAATCGGTCCTACTAAAGGTCCCGCCCCAGCAATCGCTGCAAAGTGATGTCCAAACAATACCCACTTATTTGTTGGAACATAGTCTTTCCCATCATTTAATGTATGGGCTGGTGTTTGCCGATTATCATCTAAATTAAAAACCTTTCTCGCTATAAATCTACTATAAAAGCGATAAGCAACTGCATATACACATACAGCAGCTACTAAGAGCCATACAGCATTAATGGTTTCACCTTGTGATAAAGCTATCACCCCAAAAGCACCTGCTCCTACCGCTGTAATAACGCCCCAAAGTAAGATCGATTTCAATGTCTTCACATACAATTCCCCCAATACTATTTCTTAGTGGAGATTGTACTAAATTTTCTGAATATTTAACTTGAATCCTCCCTATCATGAAGGATTTTCAGTTTATCATGTTAAAATACTCTCATTACCTACTATAATTCAATGTTATTTCGAAGGCGTTTTACATAATTACGACTGACTGGAATCGGTTGCTCATCATACCTATCTAAATACAAATTATACGTGCCATTATAATAAGGTTTCAGTTCTTTTACATATGACATATTAATTAAATAGCTTTTATGCACACGTAAAAAATCATATGCATTTAGCTTATTTTCTAATTCCTGAAGTGTATATGTTGAAATATACTGATTATTCGTTGTGTAAATTGAAACAGTTTTATTTTCTTTATTTTTACTTACATATACGATATCTTCTGGAAGAATATATCGTATACCCTCTTGGCTTTCTATCGGTAGTTTCCGCAAATAACTCTTTGCTTTCTCACCTTGTTCTTTACCTATTTTATATAAAAGAAATTGTAAATCTTCTTCACGAAATGGTCGTAATAAATAATAAAATGCTTGGAAACGAAAAGCTGTAATGGATTCTTCTATGTTTTCACCTACAAAAATAAATTTTGTATAGCAATTTATTTCTCGTAATAAACTTGCATATTCAAAACCAGTACCATCTAGTAATTTGGAACTTAAAAAAACAAAGTCTGGTATATGTTTTTTCATCATAAATAAAGATTCTGTTCCTGTCTTTGCTTCAAAACATTCTACATTTCTCATATTTTCAGTGAAATTTTCAGCTAACTTTCTTCTCTCTTCTGCCTCTTCCATGATCAGTAAAATTTTCATTTCTTCAACCACCTAATTCTTTGTCCATATGTCCTGCTGTATACATTCGCTTTTATAAGAAATAATCCCTTTTTCTTACTATACCATTATTTATCTAAAAAAACAGAAAAAAGGAAACCACTTCGGTTTCCTCTCCCCCTTTATCCTACATTAACTGCCTAGAAAGAGCTGAGTAGTGTAGGATAATAAACGGTCAGGGCTACGTTTAAAATTTCACTTTATACTAATTCTCGTTGCTTCGTTTCCTGTCCAAGTATTACTACAGCGAATACACCAATTAAAATTGATCCGCAGAAAATCGTAAATATTAGTGATAGTGAAGCTTCTGAGGCAACTAAATACCCCACTAATAGTGGCCCTAGAATACCACCAATACGCCCAAATGCTGCTGCCATTCCTGCACCAGTACCACGAATAACCGTCGGATACTGTTCAGGTGTATAGGCGTATAATGCTCCCCAAGCACCTAAGTTAAAGAAGGATAGTAACATACCTGCCACAATTAATACTGTTAATGAATCCGCAACCCCAAACAAATAGGCACTGCAAGCTGTCCCGATTAAATACGTAGCCAACACAAATTTACGACCGAGACGTTCAATAAACCAAGCAGCGGTGAAATATCCTGGAAGTTGAGCTAATGTCATAATAAGTACGTATTGGAAACTTTTTATTAAACTAAATCCTTTTAGCACCATTACACTCGGTAACCAAAGGAACATTCCATAATAAGAAAAGACAACACAAAACCATAGAATCCATAGCATAATTGTTGCTTTACGATATTCCCCAGACCAAACTGATTTTATATTTTCAATAACAGATGGTCTTTTTTCAACTTTTTGAAACCTTGGGGAATCCGGTAAATTCCACCTTAAATATAAAGCATATAGTGCTGGAACTGCACTCAATACCATCGCAACTTCCCAACCATATTTCGGAATAACAAAATACGAGATAAGGGCTGCAATTAGCCATCCACCTGCCCAAAAACTTTCTAATAACACAACAATTTTCCCACGCTCATGTGCTTCAACACTCTCTGATACTAGTGTAGAGGCAACCGGAAGCTCTCCGCCAAGCCCCATACCAATTACAAAGCGTAAAACGAGAAACATCGCGAGTGTCGTCGTTAACGCAGTTAAACCACTACCGATAGAAAATAATAATAATGTAATAATAAAGACTGATTTTCGCCCTATTTTATCTGATAGTATCCCAAAAATAAGCGCTCCTACTGCCATACCGATTGAGTTAATACTACCTATCCAGCCCATTTCCTGGCTCGTTAATCCCCAATCCTTTTGCAAGGCTACCATTACAAATGAAAGCATTCCAACATCCATTGCATCAAATAGCCATCCAAGCCCAGCTATACCAAGTAGTTTGCGCTTCGAAATTTCTTTTACCTTGCCCACTAGAAGTCCTCCTCACACAGGTGTCTTTACACATCATTTTACATGTGTGAATTGTATAAGTAAAATACTTTTGTGTAAAAAATTTCTCCTTCATCATTCCCAAAAAGTAAAACGTCTATCCCGATTGGTGAGGGCTAATAATCAGTAGGAATGCCTCACTGATTAAAGTTTCAATTTATTAAAAATGAACAAATAAAAAAAGCAGCGATATTTCGCTACTTTTTCGAACGCATTACTTCTTTTAAAAATTCCGCTAATACTAACTGACGACGCCAGCGTGTTGGATTACTGCATAATCTATAAAACCACTCTAAATGAATCGCTTGAATCCATTTTGGTGCACGTTTTACTTCTCCAGCCCATACGTCTAAACTTCCACCCACTCCAACAGCCATTTTCGTTTCTAAACGATGCTTATTGTTTTGGATAAAGTTCTCTTGTCTCGGGAAACCGAGTGCAACAAGTAATAAATCTGGTTTTGCTTCTTGAATGCGAGAAATAATATTCTCTTCGTCTTCTTGTTTAAAATAACCATCTTGTGTACCGGCGATGGATACAGCTGAATATGTCTTTGTTAAATGATCTGCTGCAGCTTGTACAACATGTGGCTTTGCACCTAATAAGAAAACAGATACTGGTTTACTATCTTCTGATAACTTCGCAAGTAAATTACACATTAAATCAAAACCTGCTACACGCTCTTTTAAAGGTGTACCAAGCATACCACTTGCCTTTACAACCCCAATACCATCAGGTGTAATTAAATCTGTATTCAATAATGTTTGATAGAACTTTTCATCCTTTTTTGCGCACATAACAATTTCAGGATTTGCTGTTACTACCTGAAACGTATGAGTTCGTTCCGCTTCTAGTTGTTCTTTTAAATATTGGACCGTTTCATCCATTGTCATTGTAGAAAAAGGAACGCCTAGAATATCAACTGTTTGTACTGCCATAGTTAACTATCCTCTCTATCATTACAAGTTTTTCGCTATTAATTGCTTATATGTTTCTTTTGTATCTTCATATAGTTTTTGAAGTGAGAAGTTCATAGTAGCATGCTCATAAATATGTTTACCCATTGCTGCTAATTCTCCCGTTTTCCACTTATCATACGCTTCTTCTAAAGCTAATGCTAATGTCTTTCCATCACCTGTTGGCACAATCCATCCGTAAGTTTCATCTACGATTAATGGCTCAATTTCTCCAGCCCTAGTCACAATTGATGGTACACGTTGGTTTGCCGCTTCTAATAAAACTAGTGGGAACCCTTCACTATGGGAAGTTAATAAATTTGCATGTGACGACGCAAATAATTGTTTTACATCTTGACGATGTCCTAAAAACTCTACTTTATCGTTAATCCCTTTTTCAGTAGCTAATGACTTTAGATTTTCTTCTAATGGGCCATCGCCAACTAATAATACTTTAATTTTCTCTAATTTTGTTTGTTGTAACGCATCGAATAAAACTTCATGTCCTTTGACGGGATGTAATCGTGCTACTTGGATTGCCGTAAATACATCTTCATCAATATTGAACATTTCTTTTTTATTATAGCCTTCTGCTTTTTCCTCATCGTATTCAATTCCATTATAAATAACATGCATCTTTTCATTTGAAATCCCTAATGCTGCCAGGCTTTTTTTCAATCTATTTGTTACAACGAAAAATAAGTCTATATTTTTTAAGGCTTTCAAATTTAATTTCGTAAAAATCCAACCTTTTAAGCCTTGTTTAGTAAAGTCTTGAAATGGATCACTATGAATAGTCGTTACCCATTTTGCCTTTATTTTCTTTTTCATTAAAGAAACATAGAAATTAGCCCTAGGACCATGCGTATGAACTACATCAAATTTTTCTTTATTAATAAATTCACTTATATTCTTTAAAATGGATAAATCATAGCGCGATTTTTGTGAAAACACATGGACTTTTATCCCTAATTCCCTTGCTTCCTTCGCAACAATTCCATCTTCAAATACTGCTAATTCTACTTCACCAGTTGGAAACTGATCGAGAAGTGAAATAATATGTGTTTTCCCTCCCCCATCTTCTGCTCCTGCATTCATATGCAATATTCTCATGTTTTTTCCTCCTTTAAATCCTCGCTACGTTTCCAGCTATTTTTATTTTACTGTACTAAAAAATAAAAGCTAACAAAAGTTAGCTTTTATTTTTATCATTCAATTTCTAGGTCTACTATTAGATAAGCTAGCACCACTACAAAGTAAATCCCAACTCCTGGTGCTGTTAAAATATGTCCTGCAATATAAGCAATACCTAATGCTAACAATAAGCTTGCTGCGATCATTCCATATTTTATATTAAATATCTCTTTAAACCTTGTAATAAATGCTAGCAGGATTCTTAAGCCGTAATAAACAAATGGAATCATTAGTAATACAAAACCAATAATTCCAAAATCATAAAACCAATCGTGGAAGTCCATTTCGATTAGCTTTGGATCTGGCTGCTTTTGTTCATTATATTTAAAGTTACCTGCATAGCCCATTCCTAGTAATTTTTGTGTCATTGGCGCTTCTTTAAAGAACTGCTTATGTCTTTCTTCATATACTTGACGTCCGCTGAAAATAAGATTTTCTTGATTTTCTTTCTTTTGCTCTTTCTCAAGCTCTTTCTTAACTTCCTCTTCTATCTTCGCCTTTTCTTCTGGCTTTTCAACTTTATGATGATTTTCTTCTTTTGCTTTAAGTTCTTGCTCTTTTTTCAGCTTCTCTTTAATTTCTTGTTCTTTTTGACCTTGTTGTGCCACATTTTGCTCTGTTAAATAATTATTGTGAATACCCATATTTTGCGCTAATGGTGTTTGTTTAAATGTTCCAACTACACCAGCTAATAGGACAATAGCAATTACTGCATTAAGCGCAAGAGATTTTTTGTTCGGATTTTTTCTATCAAATAATAATTGTAGGAAAATAATCCCGATTGCTGCCGCTAACGTAGCACCAATTGAGCCCATCCCTACTTTTGTACCAACTTGAATTAGCGAATAAATCATTAAAAGTGATGGAATCCAATATAAAACGTGCTTCACGCTCTTTGTTTTTTGAATAGAATATAGTACCACAATAGGGAAAATAATAGCTAAGATTGAACCTAGTTCATTCCCTGCATAGAACCAACCTCGAGAACCAACCTTCATCCATTCATAACTACCAAAATCAGTAGATGTTGAAATAGAAATAACCATAATTGCGTTAATGATTAATGTAGAATATACAATACTATTTCGAACCTTATCACTAATATTAACTGTCTTTTTCAATGATTTTAAAGCTAAAATGTATGATCCCAGCATGATATATATATATAATGCTTTCGCAACGAATTTAACTTCTTCACCAAGTACAATAGGATTTTTAACTAGTTTGTTATTAATAAATCCTATTCCTAAAACTCCGGCTAATAATATAAGATAAATTAAAAACTTTCTATTTTCCTTCTCTTTTGCCTGAATTAAAATGTAAATACCACCAACAGCCATAATAAGGAATCTTACTAAAATTCCAACGGTAGCATTTGATTTTAATAAAGTGATGCTAAGAGACGTTAATAAATCTAAAACAGGCTGTAAAATAATAAAAAAGAGCAAAAAATGCTCAAATCTAACCCTAGCTTGATTTGCTAACATTCCAAGACCTCCATACAAAATCTTAACATTATCTTTTAATCATAATTTTTTATCGTTCAAACACACCTAGCAATTATAACATAACTCATATTCAAATCGAGAACTATTTTTCCAGCTAAAACTAGCCCGGATAAGTATTAATCAGTAATAGAAATTACCGTCCTTTAGCTATACTCCCCCATTTTTACAAAAGCTATCTAACAACCATCCCCTTATTTTTGGCAGTATATACATATTTTTTTATCATTTTATGCAAATATAATCAGCGTACCTACCACTGTAACATTTTACCAACTATAAAACATCAAAAAATGTAAAATTGATCTTTTCATATCTTTTTCAAATTACTTTATGGCTAATTTCCAAACATTTTCAAACGCTTTCTTTATGTATTTTATCCGTTTTTCTACATGTAGCGAAAAGTAATTGTTATTTCCAATACTTTAGTGTATATTTTTTCTCTGGAACATCTTTAAGAGGAAGGGATTAAGGCCATGTTATTAATCGATATATTTACGTTTCTTGGCATTATCGCCGCTGCCATTTCTGGTACATTAGTTGGTTTAAAAAAAGATTTAGATTTATTTGGTGTCCTTTGTTTAGCTGTAGCTACTGCGCTCGGCGGCGGTATTATTCGTGATATCATGATTGGTAACCTGCCCCCTGTCGCATTTGTAAAACCCATTTACTTTTTCGTAAGTGTATTATCAGCATTATTTACTTGTATGTTTTTTGAGCGCATCAATAAGCTTCAAGTCGTTATTATGCTTTCTGATGCTGTTGGCTTAGGCGTTTTTACAGCTATTGGTGCAAATGCGGCAATGTCACATCATGTTGACGCCTCATTTCTAGTTGTTTCAATGGGAGTCATTACAGGTATTGGAGGCGGTATTTTGCGTGACATTTGTGCTCAAGATATCCCTTACGTATTCCGAAAAGAGATTTACGCAATCGCTTCTATCTTAGGAGCAATTAGCTTCCTAATCACATACGCTATGGGGGCGCATGTATTAGCTTTCTATGTTTGTTTATTAGTAACATTCGTTATTCGTGTCGTCACTGTAATATATAATGTGCATTTCCCTGTTTTCTTTAAAACACATGCTAAAATTAATAAAGGCCATTAAGAGAATTCTATCTAGAATTCTCTTAATTTATATACTATTCTACGAACTAATATAGAGTAATTATATATAAGCATATATAATTACTCTATATTAGTTTTAAAATTGAAAACGTTTTATACACAGGGGGAAGAATGATGCTTGGGGTTTTCAAAAAAAATATTAATAAAACAAACGCCAGTATAATCGAATTAAGTAAGGACCAACAAATAACTTTTAATGTACCTACTAATTCTGAACTGAAAATTCAAATGGATATGCTACACATTTCAAAAGAAGATTTACAAGTTGTAAAAGTACTACAGCCTTTTATTTATGCAGAAATTGATTGGATTACTGAAAAATTCTATGCCAACATTACAAAACAACCTAATTTAATTACTATTATTGAACGTTACAGCTCTATTTCAAAACTAAAGCAAACTTTAAAAACACATATTAAAGAATTATTCAGCGGCAATATGCATGAAGATTTTATTGAACAGCGTGTTAGGATTGCCAAAAGACATGTACAAATTGGCTTACATCGAAAATGGTATACTGCTGCTTATCAAGAATTATTCCGCTCTATCATGAAGATTTTGCAAACAAAAATAACAACAATCGATGATTTTTCCTATTCTATAAATGTCATAAATAAATTATTCACTCTTGAACAAGAACTTGTTCTTGCAGCTTATGAATCTGAATATGAAAGAATGCAAAAAGAGCATGAGAAAGAAAAAGAACTAACTGCTATGACAATTACGCATATCGCAACAGAACTAGCTGCTGTATCTGAAAAGACAAGCTCTTCTATTCAAAAACTAACCGCTAAGTCTGAAACTATTGTAGAGATCGCTAAAACAGGTACATCATTAGCTACAACATCTGAAGAAAAAGCGAATAAAGGGAAAGAACAATTAAACCAGCAAAACAAACGAATGGGATCTATTCAAATGAATATGGAAACGATTATTACAGATACTCATGAACTTCTCGATATTTCTAATAAAATTAACGAAATCATAGATATCGTTAAATCGATCGCGGAGCAAACAAATTTACTCGCACTAAATGCTGCTATCGAGTCTGCACGTGCTGGAGAATTTGGGAAGGGGTTTTCTGTTGTTGCTGGTGAAATCCGAAAATTATCAGAGCAAACGAAAGAATCTATATTTAACGTTACAAAGCTCGTCGAAAAAACAAATGAACAAATTACCCGTGTCTCGTCTTCCGTGAAACAAATTAGCTCTCTCGTATCGGAAGGAACGGATAGTATGTCGGCAACAGATCGATATTTCCAAGAAATTGTAAAAGATATGTCTAACTCAAAAGAACAGAATAAGAAAATTGAACATGAGCTACAAGCTATTTCACAAGTAATGAAAGGAATTCAAGATGATTCCTCACAAATGGCTCTAACAGCCGATAGTTTGCAACTAGAACTAAATCGATAAGATAAAGTGAAACTTTAATCAGTGGGGGTTTTGTTCATCCCCACTGATTATTAGCCCTCACCAATCAGGCTTTTACGGGCAGCAGGGCCCCCACCTAACTTCTTTGCTTTCGCTGAATTTTGAGGTGGGGGTCTTACTGTCCGGAAAATAGCGGGATAAAATTCAGGTCAGGCATACTTTTCATCTGCACTGACTACTAAATTTCATCTTCCATCAAAAAAAGAATCCAGAATGGATTCTTTTTATTTTCTGAAAAATATTTTTTGACAATACACATAACTCATATAAACACCAAAGCTCTGCAAAATAAACAATGCCGGCATAATTACATTGTAATATGCCATATCTACTTGGAAGAGCCTTAACAATACGGAGCCACTAATTAAAAATAAGAACAACATATATCCCTCATTTTGTTGTTTCTTAATAAGGAAGTGTAATAGGGCTATAGTCATAAACAATGTTACGGCTATATATATCAGTTTTTCACATTTGAAAAGAATAGAATTTATCCCCTCATCTGAAAACTGATTTATCATCGGTTCTAAAAGTTTAAATCTTTCTCCCTCAATCTCTTTTAACTTTTGATCAATATGCTCTGTTACACTTTGATTTTCCGATATTTTTTCCTCATGTTGCGTTTTTCCAATTAAGACAGATTGAACATACGCCTCATTCGTAATCGTATATTGTGACAGTCCCATTGCCTTAATTCCATAATTCACAACAAAATGAGCACTATAAAATAGAATAAGTATCCCTATCATCTTTAGTAACACTTTTTGTTTCGTTGTTGATTGAAACAATTCAATTAATAATACATATACAGTGATAAAAATAGGAAGAAATAATCCCATTGGGAAAATCATATTACTAACTGCAAATAAAATCGCTGAAAACACCCACATATAAGGATGATCTAATCCTTTATATAAAAGTATGTAACAAGCAAAATAAAATAAAAATATTGCAAGTGACTCAGGAGTTAATACGGAACTCATGAATATATTTGGAATATACAGGGCATAAAATATAGAAGCAATACGACCGCATTCTTCTCCAAAAACCATTGCCGCAATACGATAAATAAAAAATGCGGTTCCTGCGCAAAATAACACATTAAATAGTTGTAAAGCGAATAATGTATCACCAAATATACGAATAATTACTGACTCATATATAATAAAAGGCAAATGAGTTACAGTCCCTATATTATTACCAATTGCAATCTGCTTTGCAGACTCATACATCACTTTCATATCACCAATTATTGAAGCATCTACAAATAACAGCATACTAAGCCTCACAACTATAGATACACTTATAAGAAAAATAAGAAATTGTTTATCTGTAAAACGATATTGTAGAATTGATGCCACTAACAAAATGAGTATGACGAAAATTGCCAATATGATTGTTACACTTGTTGTACTTCCCCCAAAAAATTGCTTACTTGTCTCAAATGCTGCCCAACAACTATAAACAAAAAATGCGAGCATCGCACCGATCGTAATTTTATTGAAGAAAGATGAAAAATTTGTTTGTATATGATTCATATGTCCATTGCACCTCTATTTCCATTCATAACAAAACGATTCTATCATGAATGGGTACACGGCTGATAGGGAAATTCTATGACAAATACATAGTCATTACTTTTTACTTGCAATGTAAGCGAATCCTCTTTTACACTACATTTTAGATAAAATAAATTTTCTTTCAGTTACATGAATACAAATAGAGAAGTTTAAATAATCCTCTTTTGGAATACACTTTACTTCATTAAATATCTAATATGAGTAATCCGCTTACACATATTATTCTGATTGAAAACAGACTATAGGGGCTGAATATATGGAAAAGAAATTCATGCGAGAATCTAAAGCAATTAAGACAACACGTGTTTTTCCTAACGATTTAAATAATCACCAAACACTTTTTGGAGGGAAATTATTAGCAGAAATTGATAGTATTGCTTCAATTGCGGCTGCAAGACATAGTCGTAAACATTGCGTAACAGCATCTATTGATTCAGTTGATTTTTTAACTCCAATTCACCAAGCTGATTCGGTTTGTTATGAAGCATTTGTATGTTATACAGGGAAATCTTCAATGGAAGTTTTCGTAAAAGTAATCGCAGAAAATTTATTAGCAGGCGAGCGTAGAATTGCTGCTACTTGCTTCATTACATTTGTGGCAATAAAAGATGGAAAACCTTCGTCCGTACCACAAGTACTCCCTGAAACTCAGGAAGAACATTGGTTACACACAACCGGTTCAGAACGCGCGGAAAGCCGAAAAAAGGGACGTTTAAAAAGTAAAGAGATGGCTGAAGTTTTAACTTTAAGTAAGCCATGGAATATATAATATGATACCTCACTTCATACATGCACAGGTTTATTTCATCCTTGCATGTATTTTTTATTGTAAAAAATTCCAGCTCTTATCTTTTATTTACTGTTTGTCTCCTAAAATAACCCACCAGTTTTTCCTTTATTTTGCTATACTATTAATGGTATATTAGATAAGGTTCGTTTAAAAATAACTATAATATAATTAAGTATATAAGGGATGGTGCGATAATGTCTATTGAGGTACCAATTTCAATACCAAAAACGTTAATTATTATTCCTGCGTATAACGAGGAAGAAGCAATTGCGGATACATTAACAAGATTATTAAAACTAAAACAGCATTTTACAGAATTAAGCATTTGCGTTATTAATGATGGATCACATGATAAAACAGCTCAAATCGTAAATGATTTTCCTGTTCACCTTGTGAACTTACCATATAATCTAGGTATTGGCTCAGCTGTACAAACTGGTTATAAATACGCATATGAGAATGGATATGATATTGCAATTCAGTTCGATGCTGATGGGCAACATAATCCTGATGACTTGTACAAAATTATAAAACCTATTGCTGAAGACCAATGCGATATGGTGCTAGGTTCACGTTTTACAGAGAAAACAGCCTATAAAGGTAGTATTTCCAGAAGAGTTGGTATTTTTTATTTTACTGCTCTACTGAAAGTACTAACAAAACAAACCTTTATGGATCCAACTTCTGGGTATCGTGCTATCAATCGAGAAGTAATTAAGATTTTTGCACATAATTATCCAAAAGATTATCCAGAACCAGAAGTCCTTATTCATTTAAAAAAGAAAAAATTACGCATTAATGAAATATCGGTAAATATGCAAGAGCGCCAAGGGGGACAATCTTCTATTACACCTCTTAAATCTGCATATTACATGATTAAAGTAAGTCTTGCTATATTGATGCAAAAAATTGTGAAAGGTTGATAATAAATGCCTATAATTACCTTTTCATTTATCTTCATTCTATTATTATTTTTATTAATTATTAATTCCATTCGTCGTGGAGCTTTAGAAACTAAATATGCCATTTTATGGATTTTCGTTTGTGTTTCAATGGCAATTTTAAGTTCTACTGAAAAAATTATAAATTGGATTGGACAACTATTACACGTAGAATATCCTCCATCTGTTTTATTTTTATTTGGACTATTATTCTGTTTCATCTTAATTTTTGACTTAACAAGAAAAATTTCTAAATTACATCATCAACTTGTAACATTAACGCAAGATTATGCGTTATTAAAGCAAAAATTAAACGTAACGCAAACTGAAACTGATAACGAATAGTTCCCTATTTAAATATGAATATATACGAAAAAACATCTTAATTTTCCAAAAAAATTAAGATGTTTTTTCTTTCAAACTATTTTTTTCTAATTAATAATTTACTAATTTTCATAACCGTTGCCACAGTACCGACTCCAATTATAATAAATAAAAATGGTATTAACGGTAATGCATATCGTTCATATGCAACATAAAAACATGTTAAAGCTGTTTGCAATAAAAGGATTGACCATAAAAATGTAGTCTCTCTCCATCTTTTTAAAAGGAAAATAAATGAGAGTACTGTACATATTAAAAACATCGTCTTAATAAAATTATATATTTCATTCATATCCTTTGCAGAAACATTGAATACTTCAATATTATGCTCTATAGAATAATACGGTTTTTTCCAAAGAATTTCTGGTTTCAAGACTAAATAACTCTCTATCATAGAGCCCTTATCCGTTTTCCACCATTCTTTCATTTTATCAATCGCTATTTTTTCTTCTAACTCCATAAATTCATGTGCTTCAAGATTAGGGTACTTTGCATGTAATTCTATTTCAAGTTCCCCCATATCCTTACCTTCTGGGTAGCCTTTCCCTTGATACGTTCCAAGTAATAACGGATTCCCTGCCCCAGCAGTTAGTGGGATAAATTTATCAAATTGAATGTAATTGCGGGCCCACCATGGTCCAAGTACGATAAGTCCTATTCCTATGCTTATAATCGCCTGCTTCATCATAATCCGGAATGGATAGCGTTTCATTAAAAGATACCCAAATAGTAAGATTGGATATAATGCAATTTGTACGCGGAGGTACAGTGCTAAAAAATAGAAAATTAATACAATCAGAAGATGTTTCGTTTTATGAGTATCAGCTAATTTTAAACTCCAATATACTAATCCTAATGAAAGGAATAGAAACGGCCCTTCTGTTAAAGTTAAATTTTCCATAACAATCTCTGGAGGATACACAGCTAATAAGAAAGCACCTATTAATCCTGCAGCAGGATTCAATAAATAAGTACCAATCTTATAAGTTAGCAAAATACTAAGTACCCCTAATAGAATAATGATTAATTTGGCTACAAAAAGACCTTCACTGCCATTTCCAAAAAAGTAAAATACAGTAGCTAATAAGGCTGGAAAACCCGGCATAATATGAATCGTTGGTTTATCTGGTTCATGGTATGTTAACATCCCTGTTTCCAATAAAATATTTGCCGTTTTTTGATAACCTATATCATCGCTAGCTATAGATAGATCTGCACCATGTGTTTGTAAAGTTGCAAAACGAAGTGCAAACCCGACAATCATAATAATCCCTAAAAGGACTATATTAGATTTGCGAGTAAATCGCCCTAACATCTCATCTTCTCCCTTCAGATACATAATCTTCAAAATATTTTTCTATATTTTTACAACACAATACGTTCTATAATAAATACTTTTTATACAAAGTACAACAATAGAAAGTTGATTTACAAAGTTTATATGCGTTAAACTTATACAGATGTTCTTGTAATCTTCTCCCTTTCAAAGGGCTTGTATATATGGTGCAAGACATAAAAAACTTGAGGAGATAAAAATTCTATGATGGAACAAAAGCAACTTGTTTCTGTTGTCATACCTCTGTATAACACGGAAAAATATATTGAAGAAACGATGCAGTCAATACTAGATCAAACATATAAAAACATTGAAATTGTAATTGTAGATGATGGAAGTAAAGATCAATCACCTTCTATCGTGAAAAACCTTGCCGAAAAATATCCAGGGCAAGTAAAATACGTTCATCAAAAAAACCAAGGTGTTTCGGTAGCTCGTAATACAGGTATCGAAAGTGCTAGCGGAGAATATGTCGCTTTCCTTGACAGTGATGACTTATGGCATCCAACTAAAATTGAGAAGCAAGTCGAAAGTATGCAAAAAAACAAAATGGACGCGTGCTATTGTGGTTATATGAATTTCTACGAAGAAACAGGCGAGAAGGTTGAGCATACAACAAACTTTATTAAAGGCGATATGGCAAAAGCATTCCTAACACATCAGGTTGTTGCTCAAACAAGTACTTGGATTTTCAAACGATCCATCGTAATGGATCATAACATTCGTTTTACACCAGGATGTAGTTGGGGCGAAGATTTGGAGTTTTTATTTAAACTTATGAGTGTGACAAATGTATGTTATGTCGATGAATACTTAACATATTATAGAATCTTATCAGAAGGAAATCTTTCTTCTAAATATAAAGATTATGAATTAAAAACAACAAAAGAGCTGGAAGTATTCAATCGTATGAAGGACTGGGTACATAATAAATCTCAAGATTTCATTACAAAAGATTCTCAGTCACTTATTGAAATTCTTGAGACTTATTTATTCCCTTATACAGTCATCAATAACGCTTGTATATATATTAAAGAAAACTCTCAATTAGATAAATCACAAGTTCAATTAATCAAAAAAGATATCAAGAAATATTGCCGTAAAATCTATTCAAAAAATGGAAAGCGTAGTAAAAAGCTATATGCAATGCTTTGGTTTATCCGAATTAAATTTCTGTTTTCTTAAACTGAAAATATAACGATACTCTCTCTTTCTGTGAACAAATCAAATTTACAAATAGGACAAGCTAATCCGGTCCTAAAGAATAGAAAGGTCCTTTCTCATGAAAACAAATAAAATTCTAAAAAACGCATCCTACCTCTTTGTAGGAAACATTACTGTCCGTTTTGTACTGGCTATTGCAACCATTTTCTTTGCAAGATATGTTTCTCCAAGTGATTACGGTATGTTTACAACTGCGTTAGCAGTTTCAGCTGTTATTTGTTACTTTACAGATGCAGGTTTGACACATACGTTTATGCGTGAAGGAACGAGAAGCGATGCTAATATTAGCGTGCTAATAAGTAGTTATTTACGTATTCGTTTAATATTAGCTATCGTAATTTCTGTACTTTTCGCTATTTTTGCCCAGTTCTTCTATCCCGATGCTTACTTACGTGCGATGGTATATTGGGTTGTTCTACCAACAATGTTCGGAGCAACCTTACAAGGTGTTGGGATGGCTTACTTCCAAGTAACAGAACGCATGCAATTTACAGCTATTATTTCCGTACTACAAGGTGTAACAGCTGCTGCTGCCCTATTACTAGGGATGTCTTTCCAATGGTCACTTATGATGGTTGCTGCCATGTACGGGGTATCTAGTCTTGTAACAGGTGTTATCGCCTTTATAATGACAATACGCTATACGAAAGTCCATAAGGGTTGGGATAAAGGTATTTTAGATCAACTACTTATTTTCACAATCAATGGAATCATCATTATGCTCTTACCACAATTGGGGCCTATTATCTTAGAAAAGGTTTCAACATATAATCAAGTTGGATTCTTTGGTGCTGCATCTAAAATACCAGCTGTACTATATCAAATACCGGGAGTAATTGCAGCTGCCTTTTATCCAAGGCTTTTTGCTTTTGGTAATGAGAAAAACATTGAAGAACATAGGAAATTATCAAGTTTTGAATTAAAACTTATGTCTTTTTTAGGAATGGGAATTTCTATCCCCTTTATTGCTGATCCAAGTTTCTGGATTGTTAGTTTATTAGGAGAAAAGTACGCCCCCGCTGGTGACGCTCTTGCTATTTTAGCGTTTATGGTTATTTTACAATCAATTAACTATCCACTAGCCGACAATTTAACAACAATTGGCCAGCAATGGAAACGCGCAACAACAATGACTATTGGATTAGTTGTTGCTATCATAGGTTATATTGTATTAGGTAGTAAATATGGAATGATGGGGGCAGCTGCCGCAGCTATCCTTACCGAAATTACACTATTAATCGGATTTACACTCTTTATTCGTAAAGGCATGCAATTATTAGTTAAAGGAATTATATTTAATTCCTTAGCCTTTATTATTAGTTACGGTATATACCGAATTGCATTAATCAACTTACCACCATTAGTTGCTTTAACGCTTACTGGTATACTATACGGTATAATCGGGGTTTTAATTGACCCTCAAATACGTGGGTTCGTTTTAGGGTTTATAAAACAAAAGCTCATTCGCAAACATGCTTAAAAACAAAAAGCTTTTCCTATTTAAAAATGGAAAAGCTTTTTGTTTTTTATATACTACCATTTTTCTTCAGTAAAAAAATTCTATATATTCCAGGTCAAATTGACTTACTTTCTGAAAATGCCTTATACTAAATTACATGTAAACTATGAATTTCAACGCCTGTAAAAATATATATGCTTCAACAAAAATATATATTTTCTCATGTTAAAACTAAAGAACACACCTTTAAAAATTGGTGTGTTTTTATATGCTACCTAAAAACTAGTTGCTACATGATAACAACTTTTAAAGGAGGATTATCAATTTTTATGAGCATAAAGCCGAATAATAAGTTCTTTTCCAAGAAAACGATAATAATTATGCCAATATTATTATTGTGTGCTTTTGCTTTTCATTATTTCTTTTTAACATCTAATCAAGCCTTTTCTGGTACAGGGGATGCATTACGCCAATTTGGCTTCTTTACGTTTCTTCTGCAACATGCCTTTAAAGATGGCAACCTTTTCTGGTCTTTTGATTATGGGTTAGGTGGAGATTTATTTGGAGAGTTTAGTTATTATTACAGCACATCACCATTTTTCTGGATTACACTGTTACTACCTAAACTAAGTCTTGAGCAAGTTTATGACGTGAAATTATACATGAGTATTTTAAAAAACTTTTTAGCTATGTTATTCATGTATGGCTCTTTACGTTACCATAATAAAACAGCATTCTCATCTTTTGTTGCTGCTATTATATATGGTGGCTGTATTACTTTCATCCGCCACTCTTTACTATGGGATTTCATGGCTGATGCCATTGTATTTTTACCATTAGTAATATGGGGACTTGATAAATATATTATTGAAAAGAAGCGCGGACTTTTCCTAATCGCTGCTACTTTAATGTTAGCATCAAACTTTTATTTTGCTTTTATCACAAGTATTTTCATATTCATTTATGCATTATTCCAATACTTTGCGACACAACAAAATAAAACGATTGGCTCTTTTCTAACTTATTATATTAGAATCGGCTTATTGTACGGACTATCACTCGGTTTAGCCGCCGTTTGCTTCCTCCCATCAGTTAATGCCGTATTTAGCGCCGATCGACTATCAAAAAAGTTTGAGATACCACTATTATTTGAAGATAAATTTTATAAAGATTTAATGGAAAATATTTTCTTCATGTATAGTGCTGAAAATCATCAACTGGCTTTACCAGCTTTAATTTTATTCTTAATCGTATTTGGAATGTTTATACGTGATAAACTCGTTAAAAATAAAGTATTCTTTACGTTATTCATGTTCATTCTGTTTATGCTTCCATATACATATTCTGTATTTAATGGTTTTTCAGCAATGCAATCTAGATGGTTTTATTTATTTGTATTTGTCATTGCCCAAACAATTGCATACATTCTAGATTGGATGATTATTCATAAGAAAGACTACAAATTACCTTATTTAATAAGTTTATTAGTGTCTATTGGATTATTCATTTATGCATTTTATAGAAAAGCAAATATAAATGTAACTGATAAACCTTTACAAGACGTTGATAACATTTTACTCGGAACTGTCGTTCTTTCTGTTATTACAGTATGTTTATGGCGTTATATTTCTAAACCCTTCATACAATTTTTAGTTGTATTGAACATACTCGTTAGCACAATTTCTATGAATTATATGTATGCGAATAATATACTTAGTACCGTTTACGGACAGAGCCAGATTTCAACTGAAAAGTTACACGAACCAGGCTATGATAATAAAGAAGAAATTGCTGCAATTCGCTACATACAAGAAAATGATAAAGACTTTTATCGTATTCTTAATCCATATAGTGAATATAACACACCAATGCTACAAGGATATCATGGCGTAAGTACGTATCAAAGCTTGGTTAATTATTATGTCCATGACTTTATGAAAAATAAATATGGCGTATTCCAAATGTACGATACACCTTCAATGTTTTATCAAGCTGATAGTCGACTACTACTTGAAAATATGCTAGGTATAAAATATCGCGTATTAAGTGCTGATACAGATCCAAAGAATGTACCTTATGGATATAAACTATTACAGCAAGTAGGACCATATAATATTTACAAAAATGACTATGCCTTACCGTTAGGGTATGTATATGATTCGGCTATAAGTGAAGAAGAGTTTTCTAAATTAAACTTCGCTCAGCGTGATCAATTATTATTACATGCTGTTGTCGTTAATAATACAAAAGAATTTTCATTAAACCATTTTAATAAACAAGACCTTAAATCAAAGGCAGTATCTATTAAAACGGAAAAAGCAAAATTCGAAAACATGGTAAAAGAAGGAAACAAACTAATTGTTCATGGCTTTGGAAATATGATCGTACCTATCCATTATCCTAATACGCCTGGTGACCTACTGATAGAATTAAAATTGAAAAATACAGGTACATTCAATGCAACTGTTAATGGAAAAACGATTGGAAAAGGTGACGATGCTGGTGCATACTCGTATCCGTTAGAAAGATTTGTTTACAATTTAGGCAATGAGCGTCCAGAAAACCTAACTATCTCTATTGATATGGCAGGTGAGTATGAATTAGGTGACTTACAAGCAAATATCGTAAACTATGAAAGTGTACAAAAAGAAACAAAAAAATTAACTGAAAATAGGCTTGAAAATATTTATTATAAGAACAATTATTTAAAAGGGGATATCAACTCAAATAAAGACGGGCTCCTATATTTATCTGTTCCATATAGTAAAGGTTGGACTATAAAAGTTGATGGAAAAGAAAAGGAATTTACGAAAGCGAATTCTGCCTTTATCGGTGTTCCCATTACAAAAGGCTCACATGTAATCGAAATGAATTACGTTACACCTTACTTCAAATTAGGTATGATTATATCAATCATTTCACTAATTATTTGTGTAGCTTTACTAATTTTCACAAATCCAAAAGCACGACGAAAATTTTCTTTTAAAAAGCAATAATGAGCAATCAATGAATCATGAAGCTATCCAATTGGATAGCTTCATATAAAAACGCATAACATTGTTTTAACCCACTACAAACAAGGAGTGTCAAAAATGACTCTTTCAATCGTTGTACCATGCTACAATGAAGAAAAGGTGCTTCGAGCCTTTTATTCAGAGACTTCTCTTGAAATTCATAAATTAACTACCGATTATGAATTTGTTTTTGTTAATGATGGTAGTAAAGATGATACATTAAATATTTTACGTGATTTAGCTAGTTCAGATTCATCGGTACACTATATATCGTTTAGTCGAAACTTCGGAAAAGAAGCTGCAATGTTAGCTGGTTTAAAATACGCTACAGGCGATGCCATTGTTATTATGGATGCTGACTTACAACACCCTCCTACGTTAATAAAAGAACTGTTAGAAGGATATAACGACGGCTACGACCAAGTCATTGCAAAAAGGACAAGAACCGGTGATTCACCCGTTCGCTCTTTCGTCTCTCGTCTTTACTATAAGGTGATGAATAAGTTTGTAGATATTGAATTAGTAGATGGTATTGGTGACTTTAGACTTTTAAGTCGAAGAGCAGTGGATTCATTAGTATCTTTAAGTGAGTACAACCGATTTTCAAAGGGCTTATTCTCTTGGATTGGTTATAACGAATTGATCATTGAATATGAAAATGTATTACGTTCTGATGGAGAAAGTAAATGGACCTTCTCGAAATTATTAAATTACGGAATTGATGGTGTAATTTCATTCAATAATAAACCGTTACGTCTATCTATATATCTTGGATTACTAACAACCATTTTTGGACTTTTATATGTAATCACTACGTTCGTTCAAATTATCCTTGGTGGTGTGGAAGTTCCTGGTTACTTTACTCTCATTTCCGCTATACTATTTATTGGCGGTATTCAACTCATATTCCTAGGTGTTATTGGTGAATATATCGGTCGTATTTATTATGAAACAAAACGTAGACCGCATTTTATTGTAGCTGAAAAGAAAGTTAGTGAAGTTAAACAAAAGGCATAACAAAAAAGTTACTTCTGTAGGTAGAAGTAACTTTTTTATATACTAACATTTACACACCCTTTTTTGCATAGATATAATCATTTCTTTTAGCCCATTATAATACGAAGTTTTTGGTATATCCCCGATACACCTCTCATATTTCTCCCCGCTTAATACAATTGGTTTTTCCGTCAAGTATAGCATTTCCATAAATTCTTTCATCTGCTTATCAAACAGACCAATAAACTGGATCATTCCTCTTTTTACAGTTATTACTCGTTTGGTATATCCCGTTAATTCCCGTATGTGTTGAATCATTTCCTCACCTGTAATAACACCATAACCTGGTATGTTCCAATTTTGTCCATAGGCCTCATCATGTAAAGCTAATTCAACCATTGCTTTTGCACCATCTGGTGTAAAAATATATTCACGGGCAATCTTTTTATCTCCAACAAAGCTAGACATTTTATTTGCAAGTATTCCCTTTAATGTATGATGAACAAGTGTGCTTTCTGCATTTGGACCATAAAAGTCTGGGAAATGAGCAATAAACATTCGTACATTAGCTTGTTTTGCCAACTCTTCAAGTTGTAAACGAATCTTCCCTTTCTTTGTGTGTGGTCTCTTTTTAGCCTCTTCTTTTACAAGCCCTTCCCCTTGCCTTCCATACGCATAAATATTATCAACTATTCCTATTTTGATACCGTAATGTTTCGATACCTCTAATATATTTATTAATAATTTCTCTTGCTGTTTCTCCCAATCTGAATACGGAATATTTACAGCATGAAATATAATATCAACATCTTTAGCAGCATTCATTATATCCTCTTTTATAAATACATCGCCGGCTACAACTTCTACATGTTTGTTCCCAGAAAATAATGCACCTAATCTCTCCTTATTTCTTGCAAAAGCAACCACATGAATCCCTCGGCCACATAATTCGTTTACAATTGCATAACCCATTGAACCAGAAGCACCTAATACTAAAGCCTTTTTCATTATAAATCCCCTCCTAAATTAATTAACCACTGTTCAATTAATATTAAAAAGAAAATCACTTACATAAGAAGCGATTTTGAAATAAACTCTACATGTACCTTAGCCAAACCTTGTAGTTCTTCAAACGTTTGGCCACTTCTGCAATAATGTGCTACAAATCCATGTAATGATAAAAAAACAGACCATATTATCATCGCATTTAATTTCCCATCACATAAAGAAGAAATAACCTTCGCAAATTTTTCATAGCTAACATTAGGACTATTTTCCAAACACTCTTTTAATTCGGCATCTTTAATTAAAAACATAATTTCATAATGACTCTGATTTCTTAGACCAAATTCAATAAAACCGAATAAAACTGCTCTTAGTTGCTCTTCTCTCGATAATTTTTGATTACAAATTTCATCTAACTTTTTATTTAATAATTGAAAATCCTGTTCTACCATTGCGTAAAATAGCTCTGCTTTGTTTTTAAAATGATAATAAATCGAACCATGGCTATATCCAAGTTCTGTTGCAATTTTGCGCATTGAAGTATGTTGATATCCTTGTGCTATAAATAGCTCCCTAGCTACATTCATAATCATTTCTCTTGTTAGTTCTTGTTTAACTGCTTTCCTTGGCGACATATTTCATACCTCACACATTTAATTAACCACTGTTCAATTACATTATATATTTTCAGAAAATTAATGCAACCCTTTTTTGAAAAAATATACATTTTGAAATGATGGCATTATATGAAAGAATTTAGTATCATGATTCAAGGTACTATTTCAAGTTGGACGGAGGATACTATGAGCTTATTAACAGTTGAAAAATTAGGACATACATTTGGCGATCGTACATTATTTAAAGATGTATCTATGCGATTATTAGCAGGTGAGCACGTTGGATTAGTTGGTGCAAATGGTGTTGGTAAATCAACATTCATGAATATCATTACTGGTCAGCTTATTCATGACGAAGGTCGTGTAGAATGGACACCAGGCACACATTACGGTTACTTAGATCAGCATACGGTTTTAACGCCTGGACGTACAATTCGTGATGTACTAGCGGATGCATTTTTACCGTTATTCGAAAAGGAAACAGCTTTAAATGAAGTTACAGAAAAAATGGGAACTGCTACACCAGAAGAACTAGAAGAACTTCTTGAACAAATGGCAGAAATACAAGATGCACTTGAAGCAGGTGGTTTCTATTTACTAGATATGAAAATTGAAGAGGCTGCACGTGGTCTTGGAATTGATGCTATTGGTTTAGATCGTGATGTTTCAGCACTAAGTGGTGGACAACGTACAAAAGTATTGCTTGCAAAGCTATTACTTGAACAACCAGAGGTGTTATTGCTTGATGAACCTACTAACTATTTAGACGTTGAACATATTCATTGGTTAACAACTTATTTAAAAGAATACCCACATGCATTCTTATTGATTTCTCATGATACGGAATTTATGAACAAATGTGTTGATGTTATTTTCCATCTAGAATTCACAAAAATGACACGCTATACAGCGACATATGAAAAATTCCTAGAACTAGCAGAAATCAATAAAAATCAACATATAAACGCTTATGAAAAGCAGCGCGAGTTTATCAAAAAGCAAGAAGACTTCATTGCAAAGAACAAGGCTCGTTATTCAACGACAGGTCGTGCAAAGAGTCGTCAAAAACAACTTGATCGCATGGAACTTATTGATCGTCCGGAAACAGCAATCAAACCTGAATTCTCATTTAAAGAAAGTCGTGCAAGTAGTCGCTTCGTCTTTGAAGGTGAAAATGTAGAAATCGGATATACACATCCGCTACTACCAAAGTTATCAATGACAATTGAGCGTGGTGAAAAAATTGCTATTGTTGGATGTAATGGTGTTGGTAAATCAACGTTACTAAAAACAATCTTAGGTAAAATTAAACCTTTAAACGGTAAAACAAGTCTTGGTGACTTCTTAGAGCCTGCATACTTTGAGCAAGAAGTTAAAGCTGATAATATAACACCAATTGATGATGTATGGAATACATTCCCTGGCCTAGACCAGCATCAAATTCGTGCGATGTTAGCAAAATGCGGATTAAAAAATGAACATATTTCTCGCCCATTAAGTCAATTAAGTGGTGGAGAACAAGCAAAAGTTCGTTTATGTAAGTTAATGGGTGAAGAAAGTAACTGGCTACTATTTGATGAGCCGACAAACCATCTTGATGTTACAGCAAAAGACGAACTTAAGAAGGCTATGAAAGCATATAAAGGAACAATTCTCCTTGTATGTCACGAACCGGAATTCTATGAAGATTGGATCACAAAGGTTTGGGATGTAGAAGAATGGTCTCAAAATAGTAAGTAGTCTTTAAGCAAAAACTCCTTGTGTAGACAAGGAGTTTTTGCTTGTTTTTATTAAGAATTTTTTATATTGTAGTATCCTATAAGGCGTAATCGAAATTCTTTTAATTCCGGATACGCCTCTAAATTTGCTAACATACCTCTAATTACCGGAATTCTTGGATTAAGCAATCGCATTTCCGCCTCTAAAACATCTAATGTTACTAGCAACTCATCATCCTCTAATTGATCAGCTAAATTACGCTTAAATACAATAATTTCTTTTAAAAAATGCTCTTTAACTTGTTCCTTAATGAGCTCTGATTTACAAAGGAATTCTCCAAGCTTTTCTTCGTGTAAAATAGGTTCTTCCGAAGATTCTACCAAGCCATCTACTAAATTATCTACTCTTTTTAAAATAAAAGCAGAGACATAAGATAAGTCAATTTCTGCTGCTTGTAAAATAATTAATTCTAAATACCCACGGCATATGCCTTCTACTATAATTACTAAATCCAATAAATATGGCATAACCTTTTCACCATAAATGGACAATAAACTATTCCGATAAAATGCATGAGACTCTAACTTCATCCGCATCATAAATTCTTCCACTTCTTTATTAAACGGAATCGCATTTTCTCTCGCATGCATAATAATAAATTCTTTATGCTTTTGTATATCATTAAACTGACAATGTAATTGTTTTGCAAATTTTTCACGTGGTAATAAAGACTCTTGCTCAATATCCAGCATTTTCTTTTGGATTTTGTCATAATAATATCGAAGTGTCGCTAATAAAAGCTCATCCTTCGATTTGAAATATAAATAAAAAGCTCCTTTAGATATACCACTAGCTGTCACAATTTCCTGCACTGATGTCGCATTTACACCCTTAGTAGCAAATAACTTCATAGCCGCTTCTATAATTAAACGCTCTTTTTCTTTCATATCTTCTCTCCTAAATTTAATCTCGCATCTTATTATAAATGTATTATACCGTCTCTTTTTATTGACGATTGACCAAACGGTCAGTTATATTATGTATTAGACTGACCGGTTGGTCAATACAATACAAAGGGAGCGCAAACATGAACAAAATCATCAATTTCTCGTTAAAAAATAAGTTCGCAGTTTGGCTACTAACCATTATTGTTACTATTGCGGGGATCTACTCTGGACTCAATATGAAGCTGGAAACAATTCCTGATATTACAACACCGATTGTGACAGTAACTACGGTCTATCCTGGTGCTACACCAGAAGAAGTAGCTGATAAAGTTTCAAAGCCGATGGAAGAACAACTACAAAATTTAAGCGGCGTTAACGTTGTGAGCTCATCGTCTTTTCAAAATGCATCTTCTATTCAAGTAGAATACGATTTTGATAAAAATATGGAAAAAGCAGAAACAGAAATTAAAGAAGCTCTCACGAATGTGAAACTCCCGGAAGGTGTTAAAGACCCTAAAGTTTCACGAGTAAACTTCAATGCTTTTCCTGTTATTTCGTTAAGCGTAGCAAGCAAGAATGAATCTTTAGCTACCTTAACTGAAAATGTAGAGAAAAATATTGTACCGGGATTAAAAGGACTTGATGGTGTTGCATCTGTTCAAATTGCAGGTCAACAAGTAGATGAAGTACAGCTCGTCTTCAAGAAAGATAAAATGAAAGAACTAGGACTAAGTGAAGATACTGTAAAAAATGTAATTAAAGGATCGGATGTATCTTTACCACTTGGCTTATACACGTTTAAAGACACGGAAAAATCAGTTGTTGTAGATGGCAATATTACAACGATTAAAGCATTAAAAGAACTCAAAATACCAGCTATACCTTCATCACCTAACGGTCAAGGTAGTCAAAATGCTGGCGCTGGTGCACAAACGCCGCAAATGAATCCAGCTGCTATGAACGGAATTCCAACAGTTACATTAGACGAAATTGCTGAAATTAAAGAAGTTGGGAAAGCAG
This sequence comes from Bacillus sp. FSL K6-1218, assembly GCF_038006445.1. Classification (NCBI taxonomy): domain Bacteria; kingdom Bacillati; phylum Bacillota; class Bacilli; order Caryophanales; family Bacillaceae; genus Bacillus; species Bacillus sp. FSL K6-1218. The sequence continues at coordinate 5,446,388 of NZ_JBBOVE010000001.1, forward strand.
AATCCATTTCTCGAACAAATGGAAAAGAAGCAATTGGAATTCAAATTGTGAAGGCCTCTGATGCAAATACAGTTGATGTTGTAAATGCAGTAAAAGATAAAGTAAAAGATTTTGAGAAAAAATATAAAGATTTAGAGATCATTTCAACATTCGACCAAGGTGCACCTATTGAAAAATCAGTTGAAACAATGCTGAGCAAAGCAATTTTCGGTGCTATCTTTGCGATTGTTATTATTATGCTGTTCCTACGAAATATTCGAACAACGTTAATCTCTGTCGTTTCAATACCACTTTCTTTATTAATTGCTGTTTTAGTCATAAAGCAAATGGATATTACGCTTAACATTATGACGCTTGGAGCAATGACAGTTGCTATAGGCCGTGTTGTTGATGACTCAATTGTTGTTATTGAAAATATTTACCGACGTATGTCGTTATCAGAAGAGAAATTGCGCGGAAGAGATTTAATTCGTGAAGCTACGAAAGAAATGTTTATTCCGATTATGTCTTCTACCATTGTGACAATCGCTGTATTCTTACCGCTAGGGCTTGTAAAAGGTATGATTGGTGAAATGTTCTTACCATTCGCCTTAACCATCGTCTTCGCTTTATTAGCATCGTTACTAGTGGCTGTTACAATCGTACCAATGCTTGCTCATTCCTTATTTAAGAAAGAAAGCACGAGGGAAAAAGAGGTACATCATGAAGAGAAACCAAGCAAATTAGCAAATGGGTATAAACGTATACTTGAATGGGCTTTAAATCACAAAATTATTACATCTAGTATTGCTGTCCTTCTATTAGTTGGTAGTCTCGCACTTGTACCGGTTATCGGTGTAAGTTTCTTACCTTCTGAAGAAGAAAAAATGATTATCGCAACATACAAACCTGAACCAGGTCAAACATTAGAAGACGTTGAAAAAATTGCAACGAAAGCTGAGAAACACTTCCAAGATAATAAAGACGTGAAAACAATTCAGTTCTCATTAGGTGGAGAGAATCCAATGAGCCCTGGTCAAACAAATCAAGCTATGTTCTTCGTTCAATATGATAACGACACGAAAAACTTCGAAAAAGAAAAAGAACAAGTCGTGAAAGATTTACAAAAAATGTCTGGAAAAGGTGAATGGAAAAACCAAGACTTCGGAGCAAGTGGCGGTAGTAACGAAATTAAACTATACGTTTACGGAGATAGCTCAGAAGACATTAAGCCTGTCGTAAAAGATATTCAAAATATCATGAAGAAAAATAAAGACTTAAAAGATATAGATTCTAGTATTGCAAAAACATATGCAGAGTACACTTTAGTCGCAGATCAAGAAAAACTGAGTAAAATGGGCTTAACGGCTGCTCAAATTGGAATGGGACTTTCTAATCAACATGATCGCCCTGTTCTGACAACAATTAAAAAAGACGGTAAAGATATCAATGTATATGTAGAAGCTGAAAAACAAAATTATGAAACAATCGATGACTTAACAAATCGCAAAATTACAACACCACTTGGTAATGAAGTAGCTGTAAAAGATGTTATGACTGTAAAAGAAGGTGAAACATCGAATACAGTAACACACCGAGATGGCCGTGTTTATGCAGAGGTTAGTGCCAAATTAACATCTGATGACGTTTCAAAAGCATCTGCTGCAGTCCAAAAAGAAGTAGATAAAATGGATCTTCCTTCTGGTGTAGATGTTTCTATGGGCGGTGTTACTAAAGATATTCAAGAATCATTCAAGCAACTTGGCCTAGCGATGTTAGCTGCGATTGCCATTGTATACTTCGTTCTTGTCGTTACATTTGGCGGTGCCCTTGCACCATTCGCAATTTTATTCTCGCTACCATTCACAATTATTGGGGCTCTTGTTGCCTTATTAATCTCTGGTGAAACATTAAGTGTATCTGCAATGATTGGGGCGCTTATGTTAATCGGTATCGTTGTAACAAATGCAATCGTGCTTATCGACCGCGTTATTCATAAAGAAAATGAAGGTTTATCAACACGTGAAGCTTTATTAGAAGCTGGTGCAACACGCTTGCGTCCTATTCTAATGACTGCAATTGCAACAATCGGGGCTCTTATCCCGCTTGCATTAGGATTTGAAGGTAGCGGCTTAATTTCTAAAGGGCTTGGTGTAACGGTAATTGGTGGATTAACAAGTTCAACGTTATTAACACTTCTTATTGTTCCAATCGTTTATGAAGTATTAAGCAAATTTAAAAAGAAAAAAACAAAATAGCAAAAAAATAACCTCGCTAACTGCGAGGTTATTTTTTATTTCCAAACAAGATTAAGAAATCGCCATAGCCTTCTTTTTCTAATTCCTCTTTTGGAATAAATCGAAGAGCTGCGGAATTAATGCAGTAACGAAGCCCATTCGGTCCTGGACCGTCTGGAAATACATGCCCAAGATGTGAATCTCCTTCTTTACTTCTCACTTCTGTACGTGTCATATTATGACTCACATCCATCTTTTCTTTCACACTTGCTGACATAACTGGTTTTGTAAAACTAGGCCATCCACATCCACTATCAAATTTATCTAGAGAAGTAAACAACGGCTCACCTGAAACGATATCTACATAAAGCCCTTCCTCTTTATGGTTCCAATACTCATTTCGAAATGGTGGTTCTGTACCATTTTCCTGTGTTACATAAAACTGCATCTCATTGAGTTTTTCTTTTAAATGAGCATTATCCTTTGGCCAATGTTGCTTAATAAAAGCATCTCGTCCTGAGCCTTTACGATATAACTCATAGCGGAATGTGTTTCTCTTATGATATCCTTGGTGATATTCCTCAGCTGGATAAAATGTAGCTGCTGGTAGTATTTTTGTCGCAATTGGTTTCGAAAAGCGCCCACTCTGCTCAAGCTCTTCTTTTGAGGCTTCTGCTTTTTTATGTTGTTGTTCATTATGATAAAAAATCACCGTTTCATAAGACTGTCCGCGGTCATGGAATTGTCCCCCAATATCGGTCGGATCAATTTGTCTCCAATATATATTTAACAATTCCTCATACGGCATTTTATTTTCATCAAATGTAATTTGTACCGCTTCATAATGTCCTGTTGTTTCCGAGCACACTTCTTTATACGTTGGATCCTCTTTATGACCGCCTGTATAACCTGAAACAACCTGTATAATTCCCTCCATCTCTTCAAATGGAGAAACCATACACCAAAAACACCCTCCAGCAAATGTAGCCAACTCTACCTTTTCATTTACAGCCATTCTTTCACCCCTATTCTATATTCTCCTTACAGTATGGCATAAGAAACATAATGTTATAAAAGAAAAAGCATCGAACATCGATGCTTTTTCTCTACTTCACTTTATTTTGTTCCAACATCCTTCTCCATTTCATCACTTGTCACGTCTAAAACATCTAGTAAGAAAATGAAGATTGGAATACCGATAATCAGTCCCCATACACCTAAGAAGTGTTCTGAAAAGATTAATACCATAAAAGTATAGAAAATCGGTAAATTTGTTTTTTGCGACATAAACTTCGGATTTAATACGTAACTTTCAAGCGCATGAATAACTGTTACGATAACTAAAATATAAACAACGTACATAATACCGCCAATATTGTAAGCAATCATACAAAGTGGGAATAACGAAATGATAACCCCCGCTACTGGAATTAAGCCAAGCAAGAAAATCATTAACGCTAAACCTAATAATTGCGGGAATCCTAATATCCATAATGCGATAACTGAAAGAACACAGTTAACAACAGCAATTAAAAATTGCGCTTCGATTACCTTTCCAAATGAACGTGCAAATTTCTTTCCGAAGTACTCAATTTCAGTATAGAAAATTGCAAGCCTGCTTTCTTTAAACTTTGCAGTAAAACCAACAATACGAGATTTTTCTAGTAAGAAAAACAAACTTAAAATTAAAGAAAGTAAAACTTGAAGGCCAAATTTACCAACATTCGTAATCGATTTATACAAAATGTCTACGCCTTGTCCTACATATTTAGAAAGCTCCATATGATTGACAGCATTAACTGCATACTTAATTAGTTCACTATCTGGTGGGTTTCTTAAAAATACATTGAATTGGTAAATCAATTGTGAAATTTGTATCGTTAATACTGGTAAATATTTAAATAGCGTAATAGCAATTCCACCAATTAACATTACATATAGAAATGCTATAATAATTTTTCGATTAATAGGCATGAAATGATCTAATTTGCGGGAAATAAACTTTTGGAATCGATCCATTAAATACGTGAGAATAAACGTAATTAATATTAAATTCAACATACTTTGCAGCCCGTATAACACGAGAGCAAGTATTACTAATACGAGTAACCTCTGAAATCCTTTGCTTTGAAACAGGTTTTTTATTTGCATAATCGACGAATACTCTCTCCTGTCCTATAAACTAAAACGTTAATAAGTAGATTTCTCTCTCTTTTCTACTTTTAATTATTCATTCATATTAAGATTTTTATAAACTCATTATATGCCTATCTTAACAGGTATATAGTAGCTTACTTCTTATTTTACAATACAATGACCTAATTCAAAACGTATTCTACATAGTATTAATGAAGATTTAAGGAAACTTACATTTTTTTAAATAGGTCTTACCACTACTGTAACATAAAAAGCAAGCTATCAGTAGAAATCTGTCCTACAAATAGCTTGCTTTTCTTATTTTTTAAGTAAGTTTTACTATCCAATGAACGGCATAAACATTGGGATGACAACTACTGTTACAACCCCAACTACCGTTACAGCAATGCTTGCCATCGCTGCCTCTACCTCACCCATTTCAATTCCTACTGCAACTCCTAATGCGTGGCCCGCTGTTCCAAGTGCTAAACCTTTTGCAATTGGATGCTTAACTCTAAATGTTTTTAAGAATAATGCCCCTAATGCGTATACGATAACTGCGTTGAAAATAACTGCAAACGATGTAATTGCTGGAATACCACCAATACTTTCTGAGATTGGTAACGCAATTGCTGTTGTTGCTGCTTGTGGTAGCATTGAATTCATTACTGCTGTATCTAAACCGATTGCTTTTGCAACAATGAACACGACAATTACTGAGCAAATAGATCCAACCACGATAGCCGATAAAATTTGCCACCAATATTTTTTCAACTTATCCACTTGTTTGTATAGTGGGATAGCGAATGCAATTGTTGCTGGTTCTAAGAAGAAACTAATCATTTTTCCGCCAGTATTATATTCTTCAAATGTAAAGTTACCTACCTTTAGAAAGACAATCCCTAATACCATCGCTACAAATAATGGTGTGAATAAGAAGAATCCTTTTGAATGCTTGAATAATAATGTTCCGATCCCGTATGCGATTAATGAAACGACGATTCCGAAATATGGAGTCATTGTGCTTGCCATATTCATTACCTCCTAACAATATATAAATGCAATGGTTACGCAACCTTTCCGTGCTTGCGTCCTTTATTTACTACTTTCAATTCTTTTGTATCTTCTGTTTCTTTTTCGTCTTTTCCTAAAATAAATTGTGCAAATAATCCTGTTACAGCGAGTAAAATAACTGTTGCTACAACAATTACAGTTACAATTTGTACAAAATATTGTCCCATTACACCAAGAGAATTAATAACTGAAATACCTGATGGGACGAAAAGGAATCCGATAATACCTGTTAAAGCTGTTCCGAGTGATTCAACTTGCTCCAATTTAATAACTTTTAAACATAATAGACTAAATAAAATAACTAACCCGATTACCGATGAAGGCATCGGAATTGGTAAATGTGTTGCAATAATATTAGAAATTAACATAATAGCTGAGAATATGAATGCTTGTGATAAGAAACTATATACTTTTTTCGTACTCATTTTGGCCACCTCTTTCGATTTGGTACCTTTATTGTATAGGATATAAACGCCTAAGTAAGCGTTTACATATCAGAACGTCAAATATACAGAATCAGTTGCAAATATAAAAGGATGAAATACAAAAGCTGCTTCTTAAATACGAAGCAGCTTCTTGAGTTCTTTGGCATATGTACGGCTAACAGGTACTTTCGATCCTTCTTTCATGATTAAATTATAAGTAGAATTGAACCATGGCTGAATTTCAGTAATATGATTAATATTCGTAATAAAGCTACGATGGACGCGCATGAAGCTTGCTTGTGGTAACTTCTTCTCTAAAATTACAAGTGTATCATGTGTTACATATGTTTCCCTCATTGTTTTTACTGTTACTTTCCCATCTACAAGCCCTACATATATAATATCTTCAATATTCACAAGTACGATTGATTCTTCAATTGGTAATGCTAATTTATGCATCTCTGCTGTTACATCTGTCCCCTTTATTTCGTGCTTCGTTTCTATTTGCGCTTGTTTTTGTTTTTTATACTTCTTTAATGTTTGCACAATACGCTCTTCATCAAATGGTTTTAAAATGTAGTCTAACGCATCTACTTCAAATGCTTGCAGCGCATATTGATCATAGGCAGTAGCAAATACAATTGCAGGTGGATTTTTCATCTTCTTTAATATATTCGCGATTTCAAATCCGTTATCATCGGATAATTGAATATCTAAAAACACAATATCTGGTCTACATTGCATTAGTTCTTCTAATGCGTCTTCCACACAATCAGCCTCACCAACTATCTCAACTTCTTTCGTTCTCTCTAATAAATACTTTAGTTCATCACGTGCTAACATTTCATCGTCAACTACTAATACTTTTAACACCTGGCTCTTCCTCCCCTACTTTTTTTGGAATAATAAAGGTAATCTCCGTCCCTTTATTTAATTCACTTTCGATATGAAGCATCGTTTCTTTCCCAAATAACCCAATAAGACGTTCATTAATATTATATAAAGCTGTTCCAGTCCCTTTCTTTGACGAAACTACCATCTTTCCTAATTGTTCTAAACGTTCTTCCTCAATTCCCTGTCCATTATCTTTTACTTCAAAATGAACCATACCCTCTTTTTCAAAAACATGCACTTCCACTTCGCATACTGGTTGCTTCTTCGGAAAAGCATGTCGCAATGCATTTTCAACCAATAGTTGAAGAACAAATGGTGGTACTAAAGTTGTCTTTAGCTCATCCTCAATATACATCTTTACCTCATACTTATTTGGGAACCTTGCTTGTTCTAGTGATAAGTATGCCTGTACATGGTTTAATTCTTGTTCTAGTGGAATCAATAACTGACGTGCTCCTTGCAAATTACAACGGAAATACACGCTAAGCTGTAATAATAACTTCCTTGCTTTTTCTACATCTGTTCGGCATAAAGCTGATACTGTATTAATCGCATTAAATAAAAAGTGCGGGTTAATTTGCGCTTGTAATGCTTTTATCTCCGCATCTTGAAGTAATTTACTTTGCAACTCAGCTTCGCCTAACTCTAACTGCGTGGAGAATATTTTTGCTAACCCTTCTGCTAATTCTTCTTCAACGCGACTTAACTGGTTAGAATTTTTGAAATACAGTTTTAATGTCCCTATCGTATTTCCATGTGAAGTTAGTGGAATAACAATAGCGGCTTGTAAGGGACAGCCTTCATGTTGGCAATTAATAACCTCACGTGATTTCGCCTTCATTATTTGCCCTGTATGTAAAACTTCTTTTGATAAACCAGTTATTAAACTATGTGAAGGAATATGGTGATCTGATGCTAATCCAACGTGCGCTAATATTTTCTCTGTATCTGTTAAAGATACCGCATCCGTTCCTGTAAAGCGGTGAATAATTTGTGCCACATGCTTACACGATTCTTCTGTTAAGCCTTGACGAAAATACGGTAACGTTTTATCAGCAATACGCAATACTTTATGAGTCTGAAGTGCTTTTGCATTCTCCTCCTGACGCAAAATAGCTTGTATCATAGAAAGTAAAATAAAACTTCCAAAACTATTTACAAGAATCATGGGTATCGCTATTGTTTTCACAACGCTAATTCCATCCTCTATAATTAATAAAATCATAAGCATTTCTAAAGATACGATAAAAACACTTAAAACTGCTGAAAACTTAGGAGTAATTGTACGGTTATATTTTTTGAAAATATATCCGATATAACCAGTTATAATCCCGGCTAAAATAGAAGAAATTGCACAGCTTAGCGCTGTCGTACCACCAAGCATATAACGATGAATACCAGCAATAAACCCCACTCCAACCCCTACGATAGGGCCACCAAGTAAGCCGCTAATACCAACCCCCATAATACGCGTATTCGCAATTGTACTTGACGAAGAAACACCTTGTAACCAATTTTCATTCATAATTGTATTTCCCGCTATTTCAATCCCAGTGTAATTGCTTACAATTGTAAATACCGAAAAAATACAAATAAGCTTAAGCTTATCTACATAGCCATCCTGTTTATGAAGGAGGCGCCTGAAAGTTTTAATATGAGAGAGTAAAAATCCTAAAATAACTATAAGTCCGACTCGTTCAATCATCATGAGTACTAAATTTAGCATCTTTGATTCATTCCTTTTTATTTAGTTAGTTTTATTATGGGAAAATAATGAAGTCGACGTCAAGAAGAACGAAATGTTTTTTGAAATATTTTACACATAATAACTTCCTCTTTATTTGACAATCCAATAGAAGAGTGCTAAAAATAAAGTAATATAATACAGTCCTTTAACCCAACCCCGTGAGGTTGAGAAGGAAGTCGGAATACAATATACGTATGTTCTTTTTTGGGGATACGTATGCTTTTTTGGCCTTCTCATCATATCAGGTGAGAAGGCCTTTTGTTATTCTTCCATAGCGACTGTAGAAAATAAGGAGGAGTAATAATGAACGTCACTACTGATGTACAACAAACAACAGAGGAGACGAAAGCGAAAAGGTATAAAACATTATTTGGTTCTGCGCTAGGATATGCAGCAGAAGGTTTAGATATGTTGCTATTATCTTTCGTACTTGTCTATATTTTAAAAGAGTTTCACTTAAGTCCTGTTGAAGGTGGAAACTTAACATTAGCTACCACAATAGGGATGTTAATTGGTTCTTATTTATTTGGATTTATTGCTGATTTATTCGGTCGTATTCGTACAATGGCCTTCACAATCTTACTGTTTTCACTAGCAACCGCACTCATTTATTTCGCAACAGACTACTCGCAATTATTAATTCTTCGCTTTTTAGTTGGAATGGGAGTTGGTGGTGAATTCGGAATCGGAATGGCCATTGTAACAGAAACATGGTCTAAAGAAATGCGCGCTAAAGCGACATCTGTTGTTGCACTTGGATGGCAATTTGGTGTACTGATTGCTTCACTCCTTCCAGCATTTATTGTCCCGTACTTTGGATGGAGAGCCGTTTTCTTATTTGGATTAATTCCAGCTTTACTAGCTGTCTATGTACGTAAAAGTTTAAGTGAACCGAAAATATGGGAGCAAAAACAACGCTACAAAAAGGAACTATTGCAAAAAGAAGCTTCAGGTAAATTAACAACTACTGAAGCAGAACAACTAAAACATATAAAAAAATTCCCACTTCGAAAGTTATTTGCCAATAAAAAAGTAACAATCACAACAATCGGTCTTATTATTATGTCATTTATCCAGAACTTCGGATATTACGGAATCTTCACATGGATGCCAACTATTTTAGCAAATAAATATAACTATACATTAGCAAAAGCAAGTGGCTGGATGTTCATTTCTACCATCGGTATGCTAATTGGAATTGCAATCTTTGGTATTTTGGCTGATAAAATTGGTCGTCGTAAAACTTTTGCAATTTATTATATTGGCGGTACAGTATACTGTCTCATTTATTTCTTCTTATTCACAGATTCAACATTATTATTATGGGGAAGTGCATTGCTTGGATTCTTTGCAAATGGAATGATGGGAGGATTTGGGGCAATTTTAGCTGAAAACTATCCTGCTGAAGCTCGCTCTACCGCAGAAAACTTTATTTTCGGTACAGGACGTGGGTTAGCTGGATTTGGACCTGTTATTATTGGCTTACTCGCTACAGGTGGCAACCTGCTTGGAGCATTGTCCCTGATTTTTATCATCTATCCAATCGGGTTAATTACAATGCTACTATGTGTACCAGAAACAAAGGGAAAAGTATTAGACTAAACATAAAAGAGGAAGCATCTCATTTAAGATGCTTCCTCTTTTACGTTTTTATTTACTAGCCTTCTGAAATAAGAATGCAGTTTTATCTTCTTCTTTTACAATACCTTGTTTTAATGCTAATTCTCCTGCAACTTTAGGCGCTAACCATAGCATTGGGAATAACAAAATTGATACCGGAACTGCCGTCACTACGATAAACGATTGTAGCGCATTAATACTTCCTTCACCCATATATAAAAGAATTGCTGCAACTGCTCCCATAATAAGCGACCAAAAAATTCGCAAACTAATTCTAGGATCTCCGTCTCCAGTCACTGCCATTGAAATGGAATACGCCATTGAATCTCCTGTTGTCACTACAAATAAAATTGTTAATAAAAGAAATGCTGGTCCAATAATATTAGAAAGTGGCAGTTGCCCTGTAATTGCAATCATAGCTGCCGGCATACCAGATTCACTTAATGCGTCCGAGATAGACCCAGGATTCATTAACTCATAAAACACACCTGATCCACCTAATATAGTAAACCAAAACGTTGTAATAATAGGTGCGATAATTCCAATTGCAACGATGATTTCTCGAATCGTTCTCCCTCTTGAAATTCGACTCACTAAAATTGCCATCATTGGTCCGTATCCAATAAACCATCCCCAGAAAAAGATTGTCCAAGATCCTAACCAACTTGTATCACCACGGTATGTGCTCATCGGTATAAACTCACTTACATAAAATCCAAACGAAGAAACAAACGAATCAATAATAAATCCACCTGGCCCAAATAGTAATATGAATGCCATTAATAAAATTGCCAATCTAACATTTAAATTACTTATAATTTGAATCCCTTTATCAATACCTGTTACTGCCGATATGGTAGACACGGCCACTACACAAACAATAATTGCTAATTGAGTAGTAAACACATCAGAAATTCCAAATAATTCTTGTAATCCATAACTTGCTTGCAAACCTAAAAATCCAATTGGGCCAATTGTACCTGCAGCTACTGCAATAATTGCAGCTGCATCAATTATCGTTCCAAGCAGGCTCTTTCTTAATTTTTCCCCAAAAATAGGATATAAAAGCGTTCGAGGTTTTAGCGGCATACCTTTATGATAATGTCCATACATCATAACTACCGCACTAATTGTGCCTAAAATCGTCCATGCTAAAAATCCCCAATGCATATAACTTTGTGCTAAAGCAGGCATGACTGCTTCTTTCGTTCCAGCAGATATACCATCATGTATTGGTGGCACCGTCATCAAATGGTACATTGGCTCTGCTGCTGCCCAAAAAACGCCACCTCCGGCAAGTAATGTAGACATAATAATAGCAAGCCATTTTGCCGTACTAATCTCAGGTTTTTCTAATCCCCCAAGTTTAACTCTCCCATATTTCGAGAACGCCATACACATTGCAACAACAAATGTACCTAATAATAAAACTTGCCAGAATGCACCGAAATATTTAATTGAAAAAGCGAAACTGTTATTAATCGTACTCTCTACATAATCCTTGTTCAAAAAAACTGCAATTACAAATAATAAAAGTGAACCACCACTAATAATAAATACAGGCCAATCAGTTTTTCGACTCTTCATCCTCATTTATACTTCCTCCTTCCTCAGCAATCTAAAAAAACAACTTTATTATGTTTTATTGTTTAAACCCAAAACACAATAATTATATATGCATAACATTTTATCGACTTCCCACATACTTATGTTGTCCCTAAAAATATGCCAAATCCCTTATTAAAAAGAAAAAATCTCTTTCTCTTACATAAAAAAGCAAAACAAAAGACCTTATATTTCTATAAGGTCTTCGAAACAGAAATTTGATTATAACATAAGGAACTCCTTGGTTCAAAAAGCCTCTTCCAAAAATAACCGAGAGTAAAGGCTTCCATTTGCTACATAACAGTAATTAAAAAAAATTATATTTTGCAAAAAAACCTACACTAAATATTATTTATGAAAGAAATTCGGCTTCAAAATTTCATTGGGATACGGTTTATGATAAATGTGAGTGGTAGCTGGAGATAATGGTGGAATAAGCCACACCCAATTACCTGTTACAACTCGACCACAAGCAGCTTCTTGCTTCTCAAATTGCTGAAATTGTTGTGCAGCAGTATGGTGGTCAACGATACTAACTCCTTGTTTTTTAAAGGAGTGTAGTACGGCAATATTCAACTCGATTAGCGCCTTATCTTTCCATAACGTACCGTTTCTCGATGTATCTAAATCCATCATCTCCGCAACAGCCGGAAGTAAATTATAACGATCATGATCCGCTAAGTTGCGCGCCCCAATTTCTGTTCCCATATACCATCCATTGAACGGAGCAGCTGTATAAGAAATACCACCAATTTCTAAGCACATATCTGAAATCATTGGAACCCCATACCATTTTGCTCCAAGTGATGAAATAGGATATTCTGGGTGTTCAATCGGCACTTCTTTTACTTCTTCTCTCGGAATTTCTTTATATGTAGGCACCTTCCCGTTTATAGAAAACACAAGTGGCAATACATCGAAATTCGTACCTTCTCCTTTCCAGCCAAGCTCCTTACAAAAGTCCGTAAATGTAGCGGAATGAGAGTCACCAATCACTCCCATTTCTGTTTTATATCCTGCATATCGAATCAATTGGTGATTATAAATTCGTATATTATTTTCCTCACCTTGATATTGCTTAAAAATCGTAATGGTTGGTTTAACTTTCCCGTCGTTCGTTGCATATTTAATATGATGAATTAATGCATTATATACACCCTCTTCATCATTTACTTCGCGCGCATCTAATATGTGCATCTTACTCCAAAATAGTCTCCCAATACATCTATTACTGTTACGCCATGCCATTCGTGAACCATGAACAAGTTCTTCAAATGTATGCTCATATGTCCCTGTCTTCTCTACCTCAATTTGAATTTCTTTTATACGTTCTTCTATCAATTGTTCTTTATGAAGCTCCTTATAACAAATCGTAATAAAATTACTTGCTTCCTCTATTAATTGTTTCGTTTTACTCATAAACAATCTCCTTCTATTTCAACAAAACCCTGCTACTTTACAGTATAAGCAAAAAGGATAGGAGTCACAAATGAAAGTGAGAGTGTTACTTTTATTGTAATATTTTTCAGAAAATTAATAAACTTACTATTGACTTATATGAAAAACGGGTGTATTTTTGACTCAGGTAAAGTATTTTTACCTAGACCAACTTTTTAGATAGAAAGGAGGTAATGTTGTGTCTTCATTTCAATTGCCAAAGCTTTCATATGACTATGATGAACTAGAGCCACATATCGATAGCAATACACTTTCCATTCATCATGGAAAGCACCATGCGACATACGTAAACAATTTAAATGCTACTTTAGAAAATTATACTGAATTACATAATAAATCTTTAGAAGAATTGCTATGTAATTTAGATGCTTTACCGAAGGAAATTGTTACAGCTGTACGAAATAACGGTGGTGGTCACTATTGTCATAGTCTTTTTTGGGAAGTGATGAGCCCACGAGGTGGCGGTGAGCCTAATGGAGACGTTGCAAAAGTAATTGATTATTATTTCAATACCTTTGACAACTTAAAAGATCAACTTTCCAAAGCAGCTATTAGTCGTTTTGGAAGTGGCTATGGATGGCTTGTTCTTGACGGTGAGGAACTCTCTGTTATGAGTACACCAAATCAAGATACGCCTTTGCAAGAAGGGAAAATCCCCTTACTCGTAATTGATGTATGGGAACATGCTTATTATTTAAAGTATCAAAATCGGCGCCCCGAGTTTGTTACCAACTGGTGGCATACAGTAAACTGGGACCAAGTAAACGAGAAGTATTTACAAGCAATTCAATTGCAAAAACATTAGTCGTACGTATAAGGTAAATTTGGTAATGTAAAATCAGTATTGTCGAAATCCTCCAGAATCCCCCGGATTGCCACCGGGGGATTTATGATTACTTCATTGTATTTATATAATGTTTTAAAACATTTTTTATTTCTATTTTCAGCTCTCGGAACAAAAATCCGAATTCACGAGCCTTTCCATTATGTAACGTACAGTTAGTTACCTCATTATAAGGAGCTATATTTTCCCCAGCTTCCTGGATAAGTGCTTTTATTCCCGTCTTCTCTTCTATGAAATGAATAATTTCTTCCATAGAAACTCCCCCGTTACTACAGGCATTAATTGGTCCTTTCACATTTTCCATTCCGCACCAAGCTAGAAACTCTCCTGCCTCTTTTTCATGTATAAATGACAAAGTTCCATCTACATGATCCACAACGATAGGTTTTTGGTTCACAACACATTCAACGTAAAATTGTAACCTTTTCGTATAATCATTTTCTCCAATAACAACTGGAAAACGCACTGTAACGACTGGGAATGTTGCATATTGAAATAAAACCGCTTCGGCTAATCGCTTTCCTTCACTATAATTAAAATCATTCCTATCTCCATATGTAATTGCATATTCGTATGGATTAAAGTCCTCTTCTAACAAGCTTAATGCAGGTTCATAGACAGCCATTGAAGATGTCATAATATACTTCTTCGTTTTTCCTTTTAAAACTTCACATACCATTTTCGCTGCATTTGAACTATAGCATAAATTATCGTATACAATATCATAACTTTTTCCTTCTAGACGCTCTTCTAGTAGTTTTCCATCTTCTCTATCGACAATTATTCTTTTTACTGCGTTACCAAAAGAATCTTCAGTAACTCCCCTCGTGGCAATTGTTACATCGTGTCCAGCTTGCAAAAGGTACTCTACTAAATGTTTACCAAAAAATCTTGTTCCTCCTAGCACCAACACTTTCTTCAATTTCATCATCCCCATTTTTGCAATTTATAAAATACTACTTCTTTTATTATAAAAGGCTACTATATAAAAAAGCATGAAATCAGTTTAACGATTCCATGCTTTTATGCAGATAATATATTAACGGACTCTATATTTAAAAATACAATAACAAAAGTACAAAATAGAAATTACTGATACATAAACCCATAGTTCATATACAAATCCCTCTCCCCACACTCCCATAAAATAAAATAGTGAAGGTAAAGTCAATGTTACCCATGATTGTACGAAGGCGATTCTTCCGAGATATTGATTAATATTCTTTTTTTGTGTATTTAGCACAAAGAATAAGTACCAAAGTAATGCCCACATAAACCATGTTAACGCATTAACAACATCATGAAATTGAACAAATGAAACAACCATATAGAATAAGGCTATAATTGCTACCCAAATACAAAACCATCCTAGACCACTACTATCCATTCCCTTTATAAAAGTAACACCTACATATAAATAGGTTAATCCAAATAAGAAAGTAGCCGCATATGAATACACTGTCCAATTGCTTTGGTCAGAAATCATGATCAAATAAAACGGAATAATAATTTGTAGTGCACCCACAAATAAATTAAAAACACCCGCACTTTTCATCTCTGCTTTCCCTAATATAACAAAACTATTTAAAAATAAAGCTGCCCCTGAAAGTAATAATCCTACATAACCCATATATATTCGTGTGAAAATCTTTACCTTTCACACTTTTAACCTCCCCACACTATAAAGTGATACTTATATTATTTTTCTTCCCATTTAAAACTACATACATAATTTTTCATCCGGATAAGTCAGACCTCCTACTTCAAAAAAGGAGCGAACTTAAAACGCTTTCAATAATAAATAATCCTATCAAAACATGAACTAGGATGCCTTGATTATAAACGGACTCTAGCGATGATACAAGTGTTGGAATACATTTCAATAATACGCTTTCAATTCCCATAAAAAATGAATAAAATAATACATTCCTCTATCTCATTCTACTACCTTCTAGCATAAGATATTGTAAAATCATATCATTTTAAGAAAGGTTTGATATTTATGCCTCTTCATTATCCAAATCATTCTGTTTTTCACTCTACAGGTGTGTTAACAAGAGAGCCTGCAACTATTTCAGCAGTCATAAACATTGTAAATTTAGATGCATATTACGCTCACTATGTAAATATAGAAGTGTGGGATTGGTCTAATTATTCTAATCCTGTAAAGTTACCTGTATTAATTGGTGAAAATACAGAAGTAGAATTCCCATATGTTTTACAAGGCAATCATCTCGCAGTCTTTTATGCTAATTTAGATGAGACTATTGATTTGTATGAAATACGTATTTCTTATCCCGCTCACTCCAATATTATTGCAAATTGTTTCGGACGAAGTCTCCCACCATATACAAGTCAAGAGGGAAACACAGTATATCACAAACAACTTGTTCGAATTCATTAATTCCTCCTATTATGTAATAGGTGGTGGTCCGTAATACATTCTTTCTTATGAGAAAATTGTATTACGGACCTAAAGCGCGATAGTACCCCTTAACAGTTTTTGATTGTTTCAAATCCTCAATTTTGTATAAGGAATAGGCTTGAATCAAAACCTTTAATTTCTTTTAATAAATTTACATATGCTTGTTGAAATTGCTCTTGTGTTGCTGGCTGATCATAAAGTAAAGCCTTAATCAGTTGGGGTTTTACAGGCAGTTGATCCCTCATCTATATCCTTTCCGATAATTTTCCTTATTTATAACAATACCTTTACTGACATTGAAAATATCGATTCCTACACGTTTTGCCAGTCAAATATTCCTATAAAACAGCGAACGTTCTTTTCTAGGTTAGGTAATAAACTTAATAGAAAATGAATATAAAAAATGACCTCTTGCTTTTATGCAAAGGTCATTTTTTTATTCATCATTAAACTTCTAAATAGCCATTTTTATTATTTGATTGCCATTTCCAAGAATCTGCACACATCTCTTCTAATCCGCGTATTGCCTCCCAGCCTAATTCACGCTTTGCTTTCGATGCATCAGCAAAACATACTGCCACATCACCTGGGCGACGCTCTGTAATTTTATAAGGAACTTTCTTGCCCGAAACTTTTTCAAATGCTTCAACCATCTCTAGTACACTATAGCCCATGCCTGTGCCCAGGTTATAAGCATCTACTCCTGTTGTACTCAGTACTTTCTCAAGCGCCTTTACGTGACCATTTGCTAAGTCCACAACATGGATGTAATCACGGACTCCTGTTCCATCTTTCGTTGGATAGTCATTTCCGAATACACTTAATTCTTTTAACTTACCTACTGCTACTTGCGTTACATATGGCATTAAGTTATTTGGGATTCCATTTGGATCTTCTCCGATACGCCCACTTTCGTGTGCACCAAATGGATTGAAATAGCGAAGTAATGCGATACTCCATTCTGCATCTGCAAATGCTACATCACGCATAATTTGCTCAATCATTAATTTCGTTTGACCATATGGATTTGTTGCACTTAATGGAAACTCCTCCGTAATCGGTGACGTTTCCGGGATACCATATACAGTTGCAGATGAACTAAAGATCATCTTCTTTACATTATGTTTCTGCATTACTTCACATAGCACTAACGTGCTTGTAATGTTGTTGTGATAATATGTTAATGGAATCGCTACTGACTCCCCTACAGCTTTAAATCCTGCAAAGTGAATAACTGCTTCAATTACATTTTCTTCAAAAATTGCGTCAAGCGCTTCGCGATTTAAAACATCTTCTTTATAAAACTTAAATTGTTTTCCTGTTATTTCTTTCACTCGATTTATGGATTCTACCGAGCTATTCGAAAGATTATCCACTACTATAACTTCGTAACCGCTATTTAGTAATTCTACACATGTATGACTACCAATATATCCTGCTCCACCTGTTACAAGTATTGCCATAATTATAGTCCTCCATATTTCATTCATTATAAACTTCTCAAAGTATATCACATATTTCTTATCCTATGTTTAACATGCGAACACAGAAACTTACATTTTATCCCATAATAATTTTATAACATATACGATTCTAATCAGGTAATAAAAAACGCCACATAATAAAAATTATGTGGCGTTTTTTTATTGAATTACGTAACAATATACACTTAGAAAATGCGCAAGACTACCTAATAATACAAAAACATGAAAAATTTCATGATGTCCCATATATTTAAACTCTAGCCATTTTGGCTTTGTGCCATAAATAAATCCACCAATTGTATAAAAAATGCCCCCAAGTACTAAGAAAACAATACCTCCTGTACTTAAATTCTCAGCTAACGGTGCAAAGAACAAAACAATTAACCAACCCATCGTAATATAAATTGCTGTCGATAACCATCTTGGACAATTAAACCAAAACATTTTAAACACAATACCACAAATCGCAGTTGCATAGACTAAACAAAATAATAGCAAACCACTTACTGAATTTAATGTAATTAAGCAAAAGGGTGCATATGTACCTGCAATTAATATAAAAATCATAGAATGATCTAGCTTCCTAAAGAAGTAAATAACACGTTCATTGGCCACAACACTATGATACACAGCTGACGCCGTATAAAGGACCATCATTCCAATACCAAACAAAATAACAGCTGTAATTGCAGCAAATGATGGCATCTTAATAGAAACTTTCACAAGCATGGCTAATAAGGCAATAAATGATAATATCGCTCCACCTAAGTGAGTAAATGCGTTAACTGGTTCCCTTACATAAGTATTCATAATAACACCCCTCATATAATTACATGTAGTTTTAATAACTACATGTAATTATATACACATTTCTTTTTGAGGTCAACATTTACAATTCATTTGTTTCGTAATACCATATTTAAAGATATATTAAACATTAAGTTCCACTAAGTTATAAAAGTGAGGGATTCTACGTGGAAAATATAAATGAATTACTTGAGACATTACATTTAGAAAAAAATATTAAACTTGAGGATATTCCAAATGTTGACTTATATGTAGACCAAGTTGTCCAACTATTTGAGAATACTTATGCAGATACAACGAGAACTGATGATGAAAAAGTATTAACAAAAACAATGATTAATAATTACGCAAAAGGAAAACTATTCATCCCTATCAAAAATAAAAAGTATTCAAAAGAGCATATGATTTTAATTAGCCTAATTTACCAATTAAAAGGAGCTCTCTCCATTAACGACATAAAAAGTTCATTAGAAAATATAAATGACTCCTTATTAAACGATGATTCATTTGAATTAAATGCGGTATATAAAAATTATCTTGCTCTTACTGAAAGCAATGTCGAAAGCTTTAAACAAGACGTAAATAAACGTGTTACAGAAGTAAATGAGATTTCTTCCTTAGAAGATACAAAGCTAGAAAAATTTCTACTACTAACATCCTTCGTGACTATGAGTAATATGTATAGACGTTTAGCAGAGCAACTAGTTGATGATTTGAAAAAATCATAAATAAAAAACTATCCACCTATTTGAAGTGGATAGTTTTTTATTTACTTAATTGCCTCATGAACTTTTAATTGTTTCCCTTTAATCGTTGTAGTCTTCATGACTTTCAAGACAAGTGGTCCTTTTCCATTTAATATTTCAACGTAAGAAACGTTATCTTGTATCGTAATAATACCTATATCTTCTGCTGTAACACCTTTAATTTTAGCAATTGTACCGACGAAATCTACCGCTCTAATTTTCTTTTTCTTCCCGCCATTAAAGTACAGCTTCATAATGCCTTTGTTTATGTCCGCATTTTTATCTTTCTTTATAATTGGTTTAGCATGTATCTTTTCTTCAAATGCAGCTTTCTCTTTCATAACTTCTTCTTTTGAAGGTCCAATTGCCTTTGGAATTTCAAAACCAATATACTCCTCAATCTCTTCTAAAAATCTATTTTCATATGGTGTTATAAATGTAATAGCTTTTCCACTATTTCCAGCTCGTCCCGTTCTTCCAGTACGATGTACATAGCTTTCTTTTTCAAGTGGAATATCATAATTAATAACATGTGTAATATTATCAATATCAATTCCTCTCGCAGCCACGTCTGTTGCTACTAAATAACGGAACTTCCCTTTTCTAAAATCATCCATGACTTCAAAACGATCTTCTTGTAACATACCACCATGTATTTTGTCGCAAGGATAATTAGCTCGTTTTAACTGTCTATATACATGATCTACATTTTCTTGTGTACGGCAGAAAATAATACAACTATCAGGATTCTCAATCGTTGTTACATCTTTAAGTAGTGAAAGCTTCTCGTCTTCTATTACCTCAAAAAGAGTATGTACAATTTTATCCGTTGTAATCCCAGCTGCTTTAATTTCAATATGAGTTGGTGAATTCATATATGTACGAGACAATTTTTCAACATCTTCTGGGAGTGTTGCTGAAAATAACATTGTCATTCTTTTTGTAGGTAATTCATCAATAATTGCCTCTACTTGATCGATAAAGCCCATATTTAACATCTCATCTGCTTCATCAATAACTAAATACTTCAAACACTCTAAAGAAAGGGTACCCTTTTCAATATGATCCAACACACGACCAGGAGTCCCAACTACAATATGTGTCTTTTGCTTTAACTCTAATTTTTGACGTGCAAATGGAGATTTCCCATAAACTGCCGCAGCCTTAATCCTTTTGAATCGACCTATATTTGTAATATCTTCTTTTACCTGCACCGCAAGCTCTCTCGTTGGTGTTAAAACTAATGCTTGTGGTTTATTCTCTTCCCACTCCACCATTTCACAAAGTGGAATACCAAATGAAGCTGTTTTTCCACTTCCAGTCTGAGACTTCACAACAAGATCCTTCTTTTGTAATGCGACTGGAATAACCTCACCTTGTACTTCTGTTGGATGATCATATCCTAACCCAGTAAGTGCCCTTACAATTTCCTTACTTAATTTATAATCAGAAAAACTTTTTTTACTCATATATTAACCTCATTTTATTATGTATTATTTTCTTTTTTATCTTTTGTATACGTTACTATCACCCTACTTATTATACTTGAAACCTTACATAAAAAGGTGGTTCATGCCAGATTCATCTTTTTATATAGAAATAAACCTTATCATTTCATATATTGTTCAACTAATTGATAACATCTTTTGCTCGTATTGTTAGCATTAACCCTTTTATAGTATCCTCCATCCCACTCCAAAAAATAAAAAGAATACATACAACCTTTTATAATTGTCTCAATTTTTCAACCCTTACCATAAACGAACAATATAAATAAAAATACATTTTAAATTCGTTTTTAACGTTATTTTTTAGATATAAAATCTACTTTTTCAAAAAACGTTAAGAAATCCTTTGACTTCTTAATAAAAATAATGTAAATTATCCTATGGACGAACATTTTTGATTAATAAAAATAAAATATTCGTATTTTAGGGGTGTAAATGATGGAAAACGTATTCGACTATGAAGATATTCAATTAATTCCTGCAAAATGTATTGTAAATAGCCGCTCTGAATGTGATACAACTGTCACTTTAGGAAAACATAAATTTAAATTACCTGTCGTGCCTGCAAATATGCAAACGATTATTGATGAAAGAATCGCAACTTATTTAGCTGAAAACAATTACTTCTATATCATGCATCGTTTCCAACCAGAGAAACGAATCTCATTCATTAGAGATATGCAATCACGTGGATTAATCGCTTCTATCAGCGTTGGTGTAAAAGAGGACGAATATGAATTCGTACAACAATTAGCTGCTGAGCAACTTACACCTGAATATATCACGATTGATATCGCACACGGTCATTCTAATGCTGTGATCAACATGATTCAACATATTAAAAAACATTTACCAGAGAGCTTCGTTATCGCTGGAAACGTTGGAACTCCAGAAGCGGTAAGAGAATTAGAAAATGCTGGTGCTGATGCAACAAAAGTTGGTATTGGACCTGGTAAAGTTTGTATTACTAAAATTAAAACAGGTTTCGGAACTGGTGGTTGGCAGCTAGCTGCACTTCGCTGGTGTGCGAAAGCTGCAAGTAAGCCAATTATCGCTGATGGTGGTATTCGTACACACGGCGACGTAGCTAAATCTATTCGATTTGGGGCAACTATGGTCATGATCGGTTCTCTATTCGCTGGTCACGAAGAGTCTCCAGGGGAAACAATTGAAAGAGATGGCAAACTTTATAAAGAATACTTCGGTTCTGCTTCTGAATTCCAAAAGGGTGAGAAGAAAAACGTTGAAGGTAAGAAAATGTTCGTTGAGCATAAAGGTTCTTTAGAAGATACGTTAATCGAAATGGAACAAGATCTTCAATCTTCTATCTCTTACGCTGGTGGAACAAAATTAGATGCTATTCGTACTGTAGATTATGTTGTCGTGAAAAACTCGATTTTCAACGGCGATAAAGTATATTAATCCTTAAATTTAAAAAGAAGGACAAGCATAGAAGTGCTTGTCCTTCTTTTTCATATATAAAAATATAAAATATTTTTATTTTACTGAATTTTCTAGTATCATGTTTTTAGATAGTCTTAATAAGGAGGAGATACGACTTGAAAAATGTAATGGAAAATCGCCTTAATCGCGCAGAGGTGCCTGCTGAACTAACATGGGATTTATCCGATTTGTATAATTCTGATGCCGAATGGCATACCGCATTAAACGTATTAGAAAATGATATACAGAAACTTGATACATTTAAAGGACGTTTACATACTAACTCCACAACTTTATTAAATTGCCTACTTTTAGAAGAAGAGCTTTTAATGACGTTAACAAAACTGTACTCATATGCAAATTTAAAAGAATCTACTGATCGTACAAATCCAGTTATTCAAGCGAACTCTTCCAAAATCTCTGCTTTATGGACGAAAGTACATACTGCACTATCCTTTATCCATAATGAAATTCTCTCACTTGAAGAAGGAACAATTGAAAAATATTTAACCGAAGAAACAAAACTTGAACCTTTCCGTAAATCGTTACTAGAAATACTACAAAAAAGGCAGCACACTCTCTCTCCTGAAACAGAAGAAGCACTTGCTGCACTTGGCGAAGTTCATAGTTCTCCATACAAAATTTACGGCATGACTAAATTAGCCGATATGGATTTCACTTCTATACAAGACGAACAAGGAAACGAACTTCCTGTTTCATTCTCATTATTTGAAAGCAAATATGAATTTTCTTCAAGCACATATATACGTCGAAAAGCATATTCATCATTTGTTTCCACACTAAAACGATATAAAAATACAATTGCCACAACATATGCTACTGAAGTAAAAAAACAAGTAACACTTTCTCATTTACGTAAATATGAATCCGTTACCCATATGCTATTAGAACCACAAAGAGTTCCACTTGAAATGTATAACAACCAACTTGATATTATTTATAAAGAATTAGCACCTCATATGCGCCGTTTTGCAGATTTAAAAAAGAAAGTATTAGGACTCGATCAAATGCTTTTCTGCGACTTACATGCACCTTTAGATCCTGAATTTAATCCAACTATTACTTATGAAGAAGCAGGCATGCTCATTCAAGATTCTTTAAAAGTATTAGGCGATGAATATAGTTCCATAATTGAAAAAGGATTCAAAGAAAGATGGGTAGATCTTGCAGATAACGTAGGCAAATCAACAGGGGCATTTTGTTCAAGTCCATACGGCTCTCATCCTTATATTTTAATTACATGGCAAAATACGATGCGTGGATGCTTCACATTAGCGCATGAATTTGGACATGCCGGTCATTTTTATTTTGCAAATAACAACCAGCGCATTATGAATGTACGCCCATCTATGTACTTTGTTGAAGCACCATCAACTATGAATGAATTACTATTAGCTCAGCATTTACTAGCGACTACTGACGATAAGAGAATGCGCAGATGGGTCATTCTACAACTACTCGGCACATATTATCACAACTTTGTTACTCATTTACTTGAGGGTGAATATCAACGTAGAGTATATGCTCTAGCAGAAGAAGGACAGGCCCTTACAGCTACAACTTTAACTGAAATTAAAACAAATGTCCTTTCGACATTCTGGGGAGATTCTGTAGAAATCGATGAAGGTGCGGGCTTAACTTGGATGCGTCAGCCTCATTATTATATGGGTCTATATTCTTACACATATTCCGCAGGCCTCACTGCATCTACTGCAGTAGCTCAAATGATTAAAGAGGAAGGACAACCTGCTATTGATCGCTGGTTAGATGTGCTTCGCGCTGGTGGTACAATGAAACCACTTGAACTAATGAAACATGCCGGAGTAGATATGTCAAAACCAGATGCAATCCGTAAAGCCGTTTCTTACGTTGGCTCATTAATTGATGAATTAGAGCATTCTTATCAAGGATAAAAAATAAGCCCTCGCTTTATGAGGGCTTATTTCATATTTATTTTCCAAACCTTTTGCGATATCCACATTTCCTGCAAAGCTCTTCAACTGCAACTCTTTTCGAAAATCCATCGACAATATTTGTTGCTCTTTCACCTTCTATAATGTTAGAAAATGAATCATTATTAATATTCCCAAGGTTAATAATCCCTTCACCATCTAAACAGCAAGGAATAACTGTTCCATTCGCTAAAATACCCGCTTGATTACGAAGTCCATGACAGAATCCTTTCCCATCATCCTCTTCTTCATGTAATGCTGGCCACTGGAATTCATAGTCTTGATTAATAAAGACACGTTCTGCAATTTTTATACCTTTTCCTGGTGTAAGCTTCTCTTCAATTTGATAAGATAGATCAAATTCATTTTCAATTATGGATAATAACTCTCTATTTTTCTGGATTTCAGCATTTGTTTTATTATCCTGAGTTAAATTCCATAACCTTAACGATACAATTAAATCTGATTGACTCGTTGCTTCCCTAATGAAGGAAAGTATACTCCTTACATAGCCCTCTTTATCTTGCGAACCTGGGTGTCCATCAAAACTATGCAGTGAAAAATTCATTTGTCTTAACGCAGGCTTATTTAACAGTCTATGCCTTCTCTTATTAATTAACGTTCCGTTCGTTGTAATATTAACTTTAAACCCTTTTTCATGGCTTAAGTCTAATAGTTGATCTATTTTTGGATGGAGCAACGGCTCACCCTTCACGTGCAAATAAATGTAGTCTGTGTGAGGTTTAATTTGGTCTAATCTTTTAGAAAAATCCTCTACAGAAATGAATTGCTTCTGCCTTTCCGTCGGCGGACAAAAGCTACACGCAAGATTACACACACTCGTAATCTCCAAGTAAAACTTCTTAAACTTCTTCACCTTTAATTCCTCACTTCTCTAACTACTTATACTTTTTCCTCTTCATATTACAGCATATTTTTATGGAAATAGAAACATACTTATTTTAGGAAATCTACATACCATCTAATAATGTTTAAAAGACCATCGGTAATTTTTGTCCAATGGTCTTTCCCACTATTAATTATCTTTAACCTCTTTTACATACTCCCATGTTTCACCTTGATTTTTTGATTGATAAAGTATACTACTATTACCATTGTAGTCTCCATCTGCTCCTTGCCCTACTAGCATGTTAAAAACTCCATCCTTCTCATAAGGCAGATTAGGAAAATCAAACGGATTTATTACCTGTCCACTTTCTAGTTTCACTTCATAATTTGTATAGCTCAACTTTTTAAAAGTTATACCACCATCATCTGTACGGTATAACCCCCCTTCATTTCCAGAGGGTCTGGCTACCCTTAAAAATCCGAGCTTTTCATTAAAAAAGATGATTCCTGATGCACTACCGACCGCTTCATTGAAAGGGTCTTCATTTATAACTCCCCATGTTTCCCCTCCATCAATTGTCTTGCTTAGTGAATAAAAGGTGCTCCCTAATGCTTTATCTGTGACATCTAGTTTATAACCAACTTCTTTTGAAAAGTAGAATTGCTCATTATTATTAGTTAAATCCTTCTTTTTCTTTTTAGAACTACTTTCCTTACTCCAATTTGGGTCACCTAGTAAATTATATCTAGCAGGTACTACCTCTTTCTCTTTTCCAGGGATAAATATAGATACCGTATATCCAATTATTTCGGACTTTGCTTCTTCAAGCTTCTCTAATTTCCCATCTTTATTAATATTAATAATTCCTTCTCTGTTGTAACCCCAGTTCCTTTTCCCATAATAGACCAGCCCATACTTATCTTCATTCCACTTACTTACAGTTTGTTTAACTGGAATGGCTTGAACTGTTTTAATTAAAGGTTTTACTAATTTATCTTCATTATAATCAGCGTTAACATACCCATTTAATCCTACAAAAATATCTTTTGATTTATTTTTATTATAAGATATTAAGTAGCTTTCCTCTTTTCCAGCAGCATTTTTCCCATAAAGAAAAGTATCAAATGATGTAATTGTTCCATCTGATTTAAATTCCAAAGTAAAATCATCCGACATATATAACTTCTTTGGCAAAGTATATTTCTTATTTATATCTTCAAAAATGCCCTCTACACCATACTTATATATATTATCACGCTCAAGTTTAACTGATCTTTCGTTTTTTACGCTTTCTATAAACCATGCTAGTTTACCGCCATAATTCGTTGCACTTTTATAAATTTTTATCCCATAAAAAGACGTTATAAGGATAAGAATTATAACAGAAATGTATTTCCATCCCTTTACATTTAATAATTTGGATGATTCGCGTTCCCTATTTTTCACAATTTTAATTGTAGTAAATATAATAATAAGTATTAGAAATACTATAGATAATAACCAAATATAAATATTATTATTCATTCTCCCATACATACATAATAAAGCTAATTCATAACAAAAAATCCAGTATACGATTATTACTAATGGATTTTTTATTAATGATACCAATATTTTTTTCATATCTTCCTTAAATATGTTAATCCCCCCCTAAGTACATCTAATACTTCTTTTTTCCTATATTGAGTATACTTGATTTCACCAGGCACTTGCATACCCCACTTCATTACATATCGGTTAAATCTAAAATAATAAAATGCGTATAAAAAAGCACTCTATCTTGTAAAGATAAGTGCTTTTTTCTTGATTATATTTTTTATTCAATATACAGCCAATAATACTTCATGTTAATACACGAGGCATGATTAATTTCGGATCAATATTTATGATACAGTTCACCGTAACTAATATAAATAAGGTTATTTTTTATTATTTTTATAATTAAATTTAACGAAAAAGGTAGTGCCCTCCGACCCTGTTTGAATTTCTATTTTTGCATTATGGCGGGCAGCAATAGCATAACATACACCTAACCCCAACCCAGTTCCATTATCTTTGGTCGTGTAAAATGGCGTACCCAGTTTCTCCAATACTTCAGGCCTGATACCTTTTCCTTGATCCCGCACTGCAAGCACCACACAATTTTGACCTTCCTTGTAGGTGCTAATGGTTAGAACCTTCCCTGTATTCATCGCTTCTAAGCCATTACGATATAGATTCATTAATAATTGCCGTATCTCATTACGATTTAAAAGTAATTCCGGAATGTCATTTGTATCGACTTGAATATATTTATTTTGATTATACGTATCAATCTTTATTAAAGGAATAATATCGCGGATAATTGAATTTAAATCTAACATCTGCAAATCCAATTTCCTTGTATTACCCATTGAGAGAAATTCAGTAATAATAGAATTGGCACGGTTAAGTTCTTCAATCATTAAATGAAAGTACTTATTATGTTTCTCATAGGTATTCTCTTCTTTTAATAACTGCAAAAATCCTAGTACCGTTGTCATTGGATTTCTAATTTCATGGCTGATACCTGCTGCCATTTGCCCTATTAAATCAATGTTAGATAATCTTTTCAATTCCTGTTCATATTTCTTTTTTTCCGTTATGTTTTTAAAAATACAACAAATACCATCATCATACGGGTATGCAATAACTTCGTGCCAATATTCATCTGCAGTAGAAAAAAATTCGAAATGAACTGTAGTTCGATCTGACATCGCACGATGAAATTCCTTATACATAACTGTGTCGATGTCACTCGGGAAAACATCCCATATATTCTTTCCTAATACATCTTTTGCTGTTTTTCTTTGCGGAAAATATTGATACTTATTTACGTACGTAAATTTCCATTTATTATTTAAAGTAAAGAATCCATCCGTAATACATTCAATCACACTTGTAACTTTTTCATTAGCAGCAGCTAGCTCTCCCGTTCGCTCTTCCACTATGCTTTCTAGTTGATCCATATATAACACATTTGAAAACGTAGGGGCTGTGGCATCAACGATAGATTTTGCTAGTTGAATTTGAGAATTATCGTAATTGTGAGCTTTTCCTTCTTTGCCAACGACGATTACCCCTAATACTTCTCCCATTGAAACCAATGGAATCATCAATAGATCCTTACTATCTATATTTTTTGTTCGAAGAACCTCTTGGATCTTGGCTTCATAGCTTTTCTCTGTCCAATCCGCTTCTGTCCAATCACAGCCCTTACTTAATTTCGTTGTTTTAATCGTTGTTTTGTCTAGCGGATCTAGAAGATGGACAGCCATATTTTTACTCTCTAAAATCTGTTTTAAGTAAAAAAAGCATTTATCAAAACTCTCCTGTATCGAGGAACACATTGATAAATCACGTGTAACATTTAGTAACAACTGCTTCTCAGCAATAAGGTTTTCCTTTTGTGTTAAATTATTGGCGTTTTGAATTGCCACCGCAGCCATATTTACATAAGCTTCAACACTTTGAATTTCTGAATCTGTTAAGTTCATCGGAATTCCATAATCAAATAAAAAAACCAGACCAAATAACTCTTGCCTAAATGAGATAGGCAGAGCTAATAAGGACTTAATTTTAAACGCATCAACTGGTATCGGATCTGGTCGATGATCCTTTGAGGTATCAGGAATATAGATGGTTTTTTTCGTTTCAATAACTTCTTTTGCCAGTAAGTCTATTTCAGGATCAATTACCTGAGTATCAAGCGTTACGCCATTTATAGTCTCTGGTTTTCCTGCAAACCCTCTAAATGTTCCATCTTCCTGGGGTAAATAAATTCCAACAGCATCACAACTAACAATCTCCTCTGATATCGCCATTGTTACACGCTGCAATACTTCACGTAGTTCTAATTTCGTATTTATTATTTTTGTTATATTCGCGAGCCTAGAATATCTCGTCTGATCACTTACCATTCACATAGCCTCCAGTTATAGGCATAATAAAATAAATATGATAATATCGGTGTCTTACCTTTATTTTACATAGAATATCTTACTTATGGTACGGTTCTCCACGATTAATCCGAAACGCTCTATACACTTGCTCAAGCAACACTAATCGCATTAATTGGTGTGGTAACGTCATCTTTGAAAAAGAAAGTGATTCGTTTGAACGCTTCATCACTTCTGAACTTAGTCCGAGTGATCCACCAATTACAAATGCGACTTTACTCTTTCCGTATGTAGCAAGGCGATCTAGACTTACCGCAAATTCTTCTGATGACTTTTGCTTTCCTTCTATAGCTAATGCAATCACATGCGTGTCATCAGAAATTTTATCCAGTATACGTATACCTTCTTTTTCCTTTACAATTAACATTTCTGCTTCACTTAAATTTTCTGGCGCCTTTTCATCGGGCAATTCAATTACTTCTACTTTTGCGTATGCTGATAATCGTTTTAAGTATTCTGCTATACCTTGTTTCAAATATTTTTCTTTTAATTTCCCAATTGAAATAATCGAGATATTCACACGTATCATCCACCTTACAAACATGTTATCCACAAAACTTATCCACATATCCACAAACACTACCCACATATTGTGTGAGAATCTGTGTTCGATACAACATATGTCGCCTCATTTTGACAAAATTCACATGTTTTTTTCTCTTTTTCTGAGTTATCCACATTGTTGATAACCGGCGCAACTTCACACTCATCCACAATAATATCTAACGCTAATTCAACATGTTCTAAACAACAAGGTAAATTCATTTTCTTCACCTCACTTTTCTACAATAGAAAACAGGAGGTAGGCCCTCCTGTTTTTAATACTTTTGAATGCCTAATTTCACTGTTGTTGTTACTCTTTTTGTACCACGATAAAACGTAAGAGTCATTTTATCATTAATTTCCTTATCATATAAGGCCGTGCGGAATCCAATAATATCGCGAATCGGTTTTCCATCTACTGCCACAATAACATCATGTTCTCTTAAACCAGCATCTGCGCCTGGCGAAGGACTTTTCACATCCAAAATACAAACTCCTTCTGTTACAGTACCTGGTAAATGTAATGTTTTTGACCAATAATAGTTTGGAATTTCATTTAATGACCTAAGTTCAATCCCAACATACGGCCTTCTTACTTTTCCATACTTCTCAAGTTCATTCATAATCGGAACAGCCCTAGTCACCGGAATAGCAAGTCCGATTCCTTCTACTTCTTTTGCAGCAATTTTCATTGAATTAATACCAATTAATTGTCCTGCTGCATTTACAAGCGCACCGCCACTATTCCCCGGATTAATCGCCGCATCCGTTTGTAACACTTCTACTTGCCAATCATAGTGTCCATCTTGATCTAAATCTACAGGGACAATACGTTCATTAGCTGAAATAATACCTTGTGTAACAGTTCCAGAGAATTGCAGTCCGAGTGGATTTCCAATCGCAATGACTGGCTCTCCTCTGCGAACAGTATTAGAATCGCCGATTTCAATTATTTTTTTCACATGCTTTGCATCTATTTCTAATACAGCTAAATCTGTGACTACATCGGTTCCTAATACTTTTCCAGGAACCTTCTTACCGTCACTTAAACTTACTTCAATACGATTCGCTCCAGCTACAACATGATTATTCGTTACAATATAAGCTTGACCATTTGTCTTTTTATAAATTACTCCTGATCCTGTACCAGCCTCTGAATCTGCCTCTGAAAAGTTATCTCGTTGAATGTTAATAACGCCCACAACAGCTTCGGATGCACGGTCAACAGCATCTACAAAGCTAATCTGTTTAATTCCTTGAGCTTCGGCCATATTACTTCCGCTTGCTTCAGCTTGCGGAAGCGTATCAGCAGAATTTGAAAATAAAGGAGCTCCAAACGCAAATAAAGAAGCTCCTACAATTGTTCCCGCTATACTAGAAAGAACTATACCTTTATGCTTCTTTTTCCCTGCACGTTTCATACGATAATTTTCTTCATCAATAAAGGACATATTTGTTCACCCATCTTCCTGAAAACAACTATATTCACCTTTATTGTTTACTAAAATGAAGAATTATACGTATTTAATTTTTGTAGGCATTTTTGGATCTGTATCGTGAATTTCAAAGGATTCACCCACTCCAAATCCTTTTTCCTCTAGTACTTGTGATACTGACATACGAGCTAGTTCTTTCATGTTATTATCTAAGCTTAAATGGGCTAAATAAATATGCTTTGTCTCATCTGTAATTACATCTGCCATTGCTAATGCAGCATCCTCATTACAAACATGCCCAACGTCGCTTAAAATACGTCGTTTAATGCTCCATGGGTAACGTCCCATACGGAGCATTTCCACATCATGATTACTTTCAAATACGAAAGCATTAGCTCCCTTAATAACGCCCTTCATACGGTCGCTTACGTATCCCGTATCTGTAATAAGCGCTAATTTCCTATTATTGTTATGGAAAGCATAAAACATCGGTTCTGCCGCATCATGAGAAACTCCAAATGATTCGACTTCAATATCACCAAATGCTTTCACATCCCCAACTGAGAAAATGAATTTTTGCTCAGTTGGGATATTTCCTATTAAATGTTCCATTGCATTCCATGTTTTCTCATTCGCATAAACGGGTAAATCATATTTTCGTGCCAATACACCTAACCCTTTAATATGATCACTATGCTCATGTGTTACAAGAATACCTGATACATCATTTATATTCAGTTCTGCTTGTTTAAATAAAGCCTCTGTCGCTTTACCACTTAAACCTGCATCGACTAGTAATTTTTTTTCATCGGTTCCTACGTATAGCATATTTCCTGTACTTCCACTTGCAAGTACGCTAAAATGCAACCCCATTATTTCTCACTCCAGTATGTTCATCAACCACTTGATTTTCCTTTTCCCCTAATTCCATAACTTGTCCTTCAATTGCATTCACAAAGAAGTCCTGCTTCTGCTCCGTTTTTAAATTCCACGTTGGAGCAAGTACTTGGTTATTAGAAGTAGATGCGGTAAGAGTGGCATAACCAATTTGTGCTTCTTTAACATGCGTATTTCCATGAATTTTATTTTTTAAATACAAATTTTCTAAAGCTGTTTGAGCCGTAATAATTTCTTGCTCTTTCGTTTTTTCACCTTCGCCCATTTCTTTTAAATCAGTTAGCATTGTCTGCGTATATGAAACAAGTTCATTTTTTTCATTTAATTCCACAACAATCATCGCCTGATTATTATAGAAAATAGGCTTATCTTTATATTTTTGGAAGAAATAAATTTTAGAGTCTTTCACCGCTCCAAATTCATACTTTTGTCCATCCAATACATTGTTCTTCAAAAATTCATTATACTTATCTTTTGATAATGATTTCGTATTTAAAAAAGGCTCTTTTAGCTTACTTTCTATCTTGTACATATTTTGTATATGCGCCGTTTGATTTTTCAAAGACTGTATATCATCTTCTTTAAAGGCTTTATTTTCTGCTCTAATAAATGACTCTTTTTTCGGTTCCTTAGGGATATTCCCTATAGTAATTTTGTTTGCTTTTAATTCTTGATCTATCTTTGTTTCTGCAATAAGCTCCAATTGATTACTATCTTGCTTTTGAATGAATTGAAAAATGAGAAAGAGATCCAAAACAAAAAAGGTCACAATAAATATGGTTTTAATTCGATCCCAATCCATTTAGTCCTCCCTCACTCCACTCATAGATTTTCTGTTTACCCGTTTCACCTTCAACAAGCTTTACATACCAAATTGGTTGTAGTCGAACTACTTGCCCATCTAGTGATAACTTGTATCCAATACCAATATCCTTAATTACTTGTTTCTTTATCTCTGGATTATTTTCTAGGGATGCTATTACAACATGCCCTGACGGAAGAGTAACTTTTTGTTCTATGCCTTTAGTATTTAAAGACAGCAACGGTCTTTCATATTCCATTACTTCTTCTGATCCCCATTTTTGTCTCAATTCAGCTAATCCATCTGTATTGAATACGGAATATCCATCTTCATGTAAGCGAAATACTGTCTCTCCTTTATTCATATAGTCCAAACGATATGAATCCAAACTTCCACTGTGACCACTTACGAATTCAAAGCTTTTTTGTAACAGCATTAAATTATCTATCGTTTTCTCAGTTAAGACAGAAGAATTTTTATACTTTAGCATGTGACGATCGTTTTCAATTTCCATGGATCTAATACCATCTGTAAATGTTTCTTTCGATATCTCAGTAATCGGACTTAAATAACGAGGATCACTAAACAGAGCATTCTTAAACGTATCAACTGCTAAATTAGATGAAATATATGTTATATTGTTTAACTCTGTCGTTCCATCTGGTAAAAATAACTTTTTCATATCATTGATTTGATAATCAAAATAGGGCTTTGCTGATACTATAAATTGATTTTGGGCATTTACAATATCTTTTAAATACACACCACTTAATTTTGCCTCATATATTTTTAAGTTATCACCATCAGAAACAAAGTTAATTTTAATTTCTTGATCCTTACTCCTAGAAGGATCAAGGAGAATACGATTAAAATGTTTAGGCTTATCTGTACTTTTCTCTTTCATGTTAAACATGGATTTAACTGCATCAAATGGGATATCAGTAGGGAAAACAAGTTCAATTTTCCCTTCACCATGCACATAGGACAGGAAATCACCCTTAGTGATTGATATCTCTCTAAATTCATGTAGTTCCCCTACTTCCAGAGGCTTATAGATTGATTCTATATCTGCCTCTCTTCTGCTCCCATAATGATTTTTATCTTTATGCACGATGATAGAAGTAGGACGGACAACATCGGAAATTTTAGTTTGATTCGTTCCTTCATTGCCCTGTACAAATTTCGCGTTTTGCATGGATGTAGAATCTGGCACATACGTCCATAGGTTAAAAGTAAGAAATAGGCTAATTACAACTAGGTTAATTAAAACTATTGTTTTAAAGTTTTCCATACTCATTCCCAATCGTCCTCTTCATCTGCTGCCATCGGTAACGTGAAATAAATAGTTGTCCCTTTTCCTTCTTCACTCTTCGCCCAAATAGAGCCACCATGTGCCTCGATCATTTCTTTTGCAATTGCTAATCCAAGTCCCGTACCACCCATTTGTCTTGAACGAGCTTTATCTACGCGATAAAAACGTTCAAAGATTTTATCAACGTTTTCTTTTGGAATACCCATTCCTTGGTCACTTACGCTAATTTCTAATAAATCACCGCGATCACGTAAGCGATATGTTACTGTTCCACCTTCTGGTGAATACTTTAATGCGTTAGAAATGATGTTATACAGCACTTGAGTAATTTTGTCAGTATCCATATCAATAAACCTAGACTTCTTAGAGAAAGATCGTTTGAAACTTACATTTTGCTCTTTAGACATTTCAAAGCGATCAATAACATTATTAAAGAAATCAGTAAAGTCGACCCATTCTTTCATTAAACGGTGCTCTGTACTATCAAGTTTAGATAGCTGTAACAACGCATTTACAAGTCTAATCATTCTTTCTGTTTCTTCTTGTGTAACCGTTAAAAATTGTGGTGCAATATTCGGATCCTGCCACGCTCCATCTGTAAGTGCCTCTAAATAACTGCGCATCGTCGTTAATGGCGTCCTTAATTCATGAGAGACATTCGCCACAAACTCACGGCGTTCCCGTTCTATACGCTCCTGCTCTGTTACATCATATAGTACAGCAATTAAACCATTTGCCTTCCCTGTTTCTTTTTGAATAACAGAGAAACTAGCCCGTAAAATATATGGTTCGTTTCTCGTACTAAAATCTAATAACACAGAATCTGGCTCTTCATATAAATGATCAAGTGTAAATTCTTCCTGTATCCCTAATACCTCTAAAACAGATTGATCGAGCGCTGTTTCACGAGAAACATTTAACATCTTTTCCGCAGGGTCATTTAGTAAAATAATATCCCCTTTTCGGTCAGTAGCAATTACTCCATCTGTCATATGTGATAAAACGGATGATAATTTACGCCTTTCACTTTCTGTAGAAGAACGAGCTTGTTGTAATTTTTTTGATAAATTATTGAAGGATAATGCCAGTTGTCCAATTTCATCATGGCTATGCACTTTTACTTTTCTCGAATAATTTCCTTTTGCCATTTCGATTGCTTGTCTCCGCATATCTGAAATTGGTCTTGTAATTGTTTGAGCCAATAAAATCCCAAGTACGGCCGTTACTAATAAGGCAATTACTGTTCCCGTAGCAAAAATTTGATTTATATCCTTCATTTGTTTATATACATCTTCCATAGATGCAACGATGTATATAACACCAAGCGCATCCTTGCCATTATCATCTAGAATCGGAGTAAGCATAACTTGAACACGATGGCCTGTACTACCATCCTTCTCAATTTTCACTTCTGGCTTTTTTTGCACTAACACTCGCTGAACAGCTATATCAGTTGATGTTCTATTTACCTTATTCTGCTTTGATTCATCTGAAATAGCCAATAACTTTCTATGCGAATCAAATACACTTACCTCTTGTATAACTTTCTTTTGATCAGAGGCAAATTTTCGAATAGAAGTTTTAATGGTTTCATCTGTTGACTCTGTTTCTGCTTTTGTATAACTTTTTTTAAACTCTTGTTTCAAGTTATATGATAATAAGTTTGTTTGCTGCGTTAAAGAATCCCTAAAACCTTGTACTAGGCTCTTCTCTAATTCCCTTACGAAATATACCCCAATAACTTGCATCGCTATTAATATTAATAGCATATATATAAGCACAAATTTTAAATGAATAGATTGAAAAAAACCAACTTTCTTCATATACTATTCCTGCTCTGGGTCACGCAAGTAATACCCTACTCCACGTCTAGTTACAATTAAAGTAGGATGGCTTGGATTATCTTCAATTTTTTCACGCAAACGACGTACTGTTACGTCTACTGTGCGCACATCTCCAAAATAGTCATAACCCCAAACTGTTTGTAATAAATGTTCGCGTGTCATAACTTGTCCTAAATGTTTCGCTAAATAATGTAGCAACTCAAATTCACGATGTGTAAGCTCGATATTTTCCTCGCGCTTCGTTACACTATATGCATTTGGATTAATAACAATTGGTCCAATAACCATTTCTGTATTTTCATCTTTTTCTGCAGAACCACCTTGTTGATGACGGCGTAAATTCGCCTTCACACGAGCAAGTAATTCCCTCGTACTAAATGGCTTCGTTACATAATCATCTGCCCCAAGCTCAAGCCCTAATACTTTATCAATCTCAGAGTCCTTTGCTGTAAGCATAATAATCGGCATTTCTGAACTTTTACGTATTTCACGGCAAACCTCTAATCCATCTTTACCTGGTAGCATAATATCTAATAAAACCATATCTGGTTGTTCTTCATTAGCTTTTTCAATTGCTTCATCACCATCATGCGCCATTACTATTTCAAAACCTTCTTTTTCTAGGTTAAACTT
The DNA here is from genome assembly GCF_038006445.1 of Bacillus sp. FSL K6-1218. Taxonomy (NCBI): domain Bacteria; kingdom Bacillati; phylum Bacillota; class Bacilli; order Caryophanales; family Bacillaceae; genus Bacillus; species Bacillus sp. FSL K6-1218. Next base: position 5,483,087 of record NZ_JBBOVE010000001.1, read on the forward strand.
CAAAATATCTGCAATCGGCTTTTCATCATCAACTACTAAAATTTTCTTTCCCATCATCGTCTATTTCCTCCTTATAAAAATATGGTCAATAATCCCTAAACATATTGATGTTTACATAGTATGTCCTATATGACCGCATCCTTTGTTTAAGTATTTTCTCCTCTATTCTCATAGACTCATGTATGATCCACTTTTACACGGAATCCTATACGATCTATAGAAAAACCTCTAGCTTCAACTGCTAGAGGCTCCTCGTTCTATTTTAAAATAACTACTCAGTTTTGTAAAATTACATAAATAAAAAGGATATTAAGTGGGCCCACTTAATATCCTGAGAGTGGCTCGGGACGGAATCGAACCGCCGACACGAGGATTTTCAGTCCTCTGCTCTACCGACTGAGCTACCGAGCCAAAACTATATATAAAACCACTAATGGTGGTATAAACAAAAGTGGCGGTCCCGACCGGGGTCGAACCGGCGATCTCCTGCGTGACAGGCAGGCATGTTAACCACTACACCACGGGACCAAAAATAAGCATAAAAAAACATGACCCGTACGGGATTCGAACCCGTGTTACCGCCGTGAAAGGGCGGTGTCTTAACCACTTGACCAACGGGCCACGAAAAATAAAATGGTGAGCCATGAAGGATTCGAACCTTCGACCCTCTGATTAAAAGTCAGATGCTCTACCAACTGAGCTAATGGCTCATACTCACCAACGTCATATTTTCGTGACGACAAGATGTATCATAACATGTATTCTGTATTCTTCGCAATACTTTTTTTCATTTTTTTATAAAAGATAAGAAAAAACTCATGCGGACATGAGTTTTTTCTAAAAATATCAATTAAGCTTCGTATACATTACGAACAATATTCGTTTGGTTACGATCTGGTCCAACTGAGAACATAGATAATTGAATTCCTGTTAACTCAGAAACACGTTCTACGTATTTTCTTGCATTTTCAGGAAGCTCGTCTAATGATTTTACACCAGTAATATCTTCTGTCCAACCTGGAAGCTCTTCATATACAGGCTCACATTTCGCTAAAATGTTTAAGTTTGCTGGAACTTCATCGATAACTTCGCCATTGTATTTGTAAGCAACACAAATTTTAAGAGTTGGAATATCTGTTAGAACGTCGATAGAATTTAATGATAGATCCGTTAAACCACTAACACGACGCGCATGTCTTACAACAACGCTATCGAACCAACCTACGCGGCGCGGACGACCAGTTGTTGTTCCGTACTCACGACCAACTTCACGAATTTGATGACCAATTTCATCATTAAGTTCAGTAGGGAATGGACCGTCACCAACACGGCTTGTATATGCTTTACATACACCTACAACGCGAGTAACTTTCGCAGGGCCAACTCCAGTTCCAACTGTTACACCACCCGCAATCGGGTTAGAAGATGTAACGAACGGGTACGTACCGTGGTCAATATCAAGCATAACACCTTGTGCACCTTCAAATAATACACGGTGATTGTTATCTAGTGCATCATTTAATACAACAGATGTGTCGCATACATATTGTGCGATTTGTTGTCCATATTCGAAGTACTCTTCAAAGATTTCCTCTACGCTGAAACCTTCTGTATCGTACATTTTTTCAAACAAACGATTTTTCTCTACTAAATTGCGCTCAAGCTTCTCTTTAAATGCTTCACGGTCTAAAAGATCAGCCATACGGATACCAATACGAGCAGCTTTATCCATATATGCAGGACCGATACCTTTTTTCGTTGTACCGATTTTGTTATCACCTTTACTAGCCTCTTCTAACTCATCTTGTTTTAAGTGATAAGGTAAAATAACGTGTGCACGGTTACTTACACGTAAATTATCAGTACTTACACCACGGTCGTGTAAGTATTTTAACTCTTCAAGTAATGCTTTCGGATCTACTACTAAGCCATTTCCGATTACACAAATTTTCTCTTTATAGAAAATACCAGATGGAATTAAGTGTAACTTATATTTAACTCCGCCGAAAACAATTGTATGTCCCGCGTTATTTCCACCTTGATATCTTGCAACTACTTCCGCATGCTCAGAAAGAAAATCAGTGATTTTACCTTTTCCTTCGTCGCCCCATTGTGTTCCTACAACTACTACTGAAGACATTATTAAAGCACCTCCGCAATTTTCAAACGATCTATTCAAACAATATAATTGTACCAAAACCGAAAAAGAAGTCAACCAAAAAGCGAACATTTTTTTATTAAAAATCATTTTCGTTCGTAAGAATTATATTTTCACCTTATGAAAGCCTTATCTTTATCCCATAAAAAAAGAAACACATCTTATTATAAGAAATGTGTTTCTTTTTTATACTGCCTTTATGCCCCATCCTCAAAGCGTCGTTCTAAATTAACGAATTTATTAAATTCTTTAACAAACGCAAGCTCTACTGAACCTACCGGACCATTACGTTGTTTTGCAATGATAATTTCAATCGTATTTTTATTTTCCGTTTCACGGTCATAGTAATCTTCACGATATAGGAAAGCTACAATATCAGCATCCTGCTCAATACTACCAGATTCACGAATATCAGACATCATCGGGCGTTTATCCTGACGAGATTCTACACCACGAGATAACTGTGATAAGGCAATAACAGGCACTTGCAATTCACGCGCAATCCCTTTTAAAGTACGAGAAATCTCAGATACCTCCTGCTGACGGTTCTCACCTGATTTCCCACTTCCTTGAATAAGCTGTAAGTAGTCAATTAAAACCATACCAAGACCTTGTTCTTGCTTTAGTCTACGACATTTTGCTCGAATCTCATTTACCTTAATTCCTGGTGTATCATCAATATATATACCGGCATTTGAAAGACTACCCATCGCCATTGTTAATTTCGCCCAATCATCAGAAGTTAATGACCCGGTACGAAGTCTTTGCGCATCGATATTTCCTTCTGCACAAAGCATACGCATAACAAGCTGATCGGAGCCCATCTCCAAACTAAAAATCGCTACATTTTCATCCGTTTTCGTCGCTACGTTTTGTGCGATATTTAATGAAAATGCAGTTTTCCCTACTGACGGACGTGCTGCTACGATGATTAAATCATTTCGCTGGAAACCTGCCGTCATCTTATCTAATTCAGTAAATCCAGTTGGTATCCCAGTAACTTCACCTTTTTGATTATGCAAAAGTTCAATTTTATCATAAGCATCTACAAGAACATCTTTAATATTTTGAAATGCTTTTGCATTCGTTTGATGGGATACTTCTAATATTTTTTTCTCGGCCTCATTTAAAAGGCCGTCTACGTCATCTTCTCTCTCGTATCCATCCGACACAATATGAGTCGCTGTTCGAATTAAACGACGTAAAAGTGCCTTTTCAGCGATGATACGTGCATAATATTCAACGTTAGCAGCTGTTGGAACAACTTCTGCTAACTCTGCTAGATAAGACACTCCACCAACTTCTTCTAGTAATCCTTGATCAGCCATCGCTGATGTCATTATTACTAAATCGATCGGTTCTCCTTTATCAGATAACCCAAGCATTACCTCAAAAATCTTTTGATGTTTCGTTCGATAGAATGAGTCAGGTACCAATAACTCTGATGCTGATGTTAACGCATCTTGATCAATTAATATGGCCCCTAAAACCGCCTGCTCGGCTTCTATATTATGCGGAGGGGTACGATCAGCAAGTACATCACTCATACGCAATCCTCCTTGCTTAATTTATTTTTATTGTTCACTAACATGAACTTTTACTGTCGCTGTTACTTGCGGATGCAATTTCACTGTTACATTTGTGTAGCCTAATGCACGGATTGCATCATCCATTTCAAATTTACGTTTATCAAGTTTAATTTTATGTGATTTTTGCATCGCATCTACGATTTGTTTGCTCGTAATAGAACCGAATAAACGGCCACCTTCTCCAGATTTCGCTTTTACTTCTACAGTTAATTTCTCTAATGTTTCTTTCAGCTCTTTTGCATTCTCAACTTCTGCTGCTGCATCTTTTTCTTCTTTACGCTTTTGAGCTTCTAAAGTTTTCATACTGCTATTTGTTGCTTCAGCAGCCAATCCCTGTTTTAGTAAGAAGTTATTTGCATAGCCATCTGGTACGTTTTTTACTTCTCCTTTTTTACCTTTACCTTTTACGTCTTTTAGAAAAATTACTTTCATGATTGTGTGCCTCCCTGTAAATAGTCATCAATAACAAATCGAAGCTTCTCCTCAGCTTCATCTACTGTAACATTTTTCATTTGTGTGGCTGCATTCGTCAAATGCCCGCCACCACCTAAGTTTTCCATAATTAGCTGCACATTCACTTCACCTAAAGACCTGCTGCTAATTCCAATGAGATTCTCGCCACGTTTCGCAACAACAAATGATGCAATAATTCCTGTCATTGTTAATAACGTGTCAGCTGATTGCGCAATAAGCACTTGATCGTAGTAATCATCACTATCAACTTTAGCAATCGCAATTCCATTTTTATAAATGTACGCATTTTTTATAGCTTTTGCAACCCGTAAATACTGATCCATATCTTCCTTTAAAAGTTCTTGTACAAGTACAGTATCTGCACCATGTGAGCGTAAATAGGAAGCAGCATCAAACGTACGAGCCCCCGTCCGGAATGTGAAACTTTTCGTGTCGACAATAATCCCCGCTAACAATGCCGTTGCTTCTAACATTGTCATCTTTAAATTTTTCGGTTGATACTCAAGCAATTCTGTAACCAGTTCTGCCGTTGAAGAAGCATATGGTTCCATATAAACTAGCAATGGATCTTCAATAAAATCTTCTCCACGGCGATGATGATCGATAACTACTACATTTTCAATTTTATGTAACAATTTTTGTTCCATCACCATAGAAGGTTTATGTGTATCGACAACAACAAGTAATGACTCATCATTCGCAAATTCCATCGCTTGCTCTGGAGTAATAAAGTGAGACCATAATTCCTCATTTTGTTTCACTTTGTCCATCAAGCGTTTAATTCCCTTATCAGAATCATTTTCATCTAATACAATATATCCTTTACGCTCGTTTAATTGAGCCACTTTTAAAATACCAATCGCAGCACCAATTGCGTCCATATCAGGAGCCCTATGCCCCATGATAATGACATTACTACTTTCTAATACTAAATCCTTTAACGCATGCGAAATGACTCTAGCACGTACACGGGTACGCTTTTCAACCGGATTTGTCTTGCCTCCATAGAACTTAACTTTACCTGTCGCTTGTTTAATAGCTACTTGGTCTCCCCCGCGCCCAAGTGCAAGGTCTAAACCAGATTGAGCCATTGCCCCAAGCTCTGACAAAGGTAAATCACCTGATCCGACACCTACACTTAATGTAAGTGGTATATTCCTTTTAGATGTTTCTTCACGCACCTGATCTAAAATACTAAATTTCCCTTTCTCCATTTGCGTCAGAATACTTTCATTTAGCACAACGAAGAATCTTTCTGAAGATGCACGTTTTAAATACGCACCATACTTAAGTGCCCATTCATTTAGTCGCGATGTCACAAGACTTGTTATATTCGTACGTAATTGATCATCTAATCCTTGTGTAACTTCATCATAATTATCCAAATAAATTACAGCTAAAACAGTGCGTTGATCCTCATACATCTTTTCGATTTCTGTTTGTTCCGTTACATCAAAGAAATAAATTAACTTTTCTTCTTTCCTTACAAAAACGCGAAACTTTCGATTATTTAAAGAGACTATATCATCAGAAGTTTCTCCTTTAATGAAAAGAAGTAATGTTTCTGATACATCGTAAAGGTGCCATCCAGCTAATGCATGCTGTCCCAGACATGAAGATAAATAAGGATTTGCCCAATCAATCCCATAATCCTTATTGTATAACAAAATACCAATCGGCATTTGGTTAAATGCTTCATTACTTACTTTCTTTACCCTCGTAATCATATCTGTCGTATGCTTTTCGAAATTCCTTTGAAAATTAAGTTCAAATCGTATAACGATAAAGAATACGATACAAAAAATGACAAAAGCAGCTATCCCCATAATTAAATGAAAATAACAGAGAATTAAAATGAGCACAAACACAAAAAATGCCAATACATAAACAGGATATAAAAACCACTGTTTCTTATCAAATTCAGGCATGTATACAACTCCTATAAAGTAAAACTAACTCACCTTCCAGTTAGTTAAACAGATTAAAATAGTATAAGGAATATTATTTTATTCCCCTATTTTAGAACGCAATGAAATCCCTAAGTCAATTATACCTAAGATTGTCACAAGAGGAAACAGCATCGGAATAAACATGCATACAATAAAACTAATAATAGGAACCCCTTTAGTAAAACCTTTTCTATACGCTAAAAAGGAAATGAATGTCAGACCTTGCAGTACAAGCAATAGTGCAAATATGACATATAGGTTAGAAAATACCATATGTAAATATGATGTTGGTTCTACTTTTATAAAAGTTGCTAACAAAATAAATATAACGTAATACCAAACAATACTCTTTGGTAATTGTATATCTTTAAATTTAGGCCAAGATATAATGTCATGTTTTAACTTTTTCAAAACACTACCTGATATTATCACTGTAATCCAAGAAAAACATACTGAAACTAGAACAAGTATACTCGGAAATAACGATTGTAATATATCATTCATTTGTGTAAGTAACTCTTTTTGTTCCTTACTAATCGGCATACCTGTAGCACTTACTATCTTTTCACTTTGCACCATACTTTCACTAAACATACTTTGCATTTGCTTCATTATATCTATGTTGAAAAACTTTATACTCGCAACATAAATAAGTACAAAACCAATTAAGTATGCAAGCGTCCCCGCTATTAAGATTTCTACTGGCTTTTTTCTTGTTTTATACATATATCCTAAAACAATCCCTATCAATCCAAACATAATTGTCTTCACTAAATTCATGGGTTGACTCACAATAATAGTAACAAAAAGTGCCGCTACAAAAATCATGAGCACATTAGATAGTTTATGCCTTATCGTTAATAGTATAAATGGTAACGGCAACGCAAAAGTTACAACAGTACCCAAAATCGGAACATACATAGATATAAGCAATAAAATTACATATATAGCTAATAACGCTGCACCTTCTGTAATAAACTTTGTTTGTTTCACATTTTAACCTCTCTTTCAAAAAAGAAAAGCATAGCAAAATGCACAGTAGAGTCCGACTCTACTGTGCATTTCATACGCTATTATTCACCAACATATGGTAAAAGTGCCATTTGACGAGCACGTTTAATTGCAACTGTAAGTTTGCGTTGGTATTTTGCGCTTGTCCCTGTTACACGACGAGGTAAAATTTTACCACGCTCAGAAACGAAACGTTTTAATAAATCAACATCTTTATAGTCAATGCGAGTGATGCCGTTAGCTGTGAAGAAACACACCTTACGACGTTTCGCACGTCCACCTTTGCGTCCTGCCATGTCTATTTCCCTCCATTCTTTGTTAAAACTAACAAATTTACTGTATTAGAACGGTAAATCGTCGTCGGAAATGTCGATCGGTTGACCTACATTTGAAAATGGATCGTCATTCTTCGTAAATCCAGAGTTCCCTTGATTACCTTGGTTACCTGAATTACTAGATTGACCAAATGGGTTAGAGCTTTGGTTACCGAAACCAGCTCCTGATGGTTGCTGATTGAATGAACCACGTTGCTCCCCACCGCCATTACGCGGCTCTAAAAATTGTACGCTTTCCGCAAGAACTTCTGTTACATACACACGTTTACCGTCTTGTCCATCGTAATTACGAGTTTGAAGACGTCCATCTACGCCTGCTAAGCTTCCTTTTTTCAAATAATTTGCTACGTTTTCTGCTTGTTTACGCCATATTACACAATTAATAAAGTCAGCTTCACGCTCACCTTGTTGATTCGCAAATGCGCGATTCACAGCTAACGTAAAAGTAGCTACTGCAACACCATTGGGCGTGTAACGTAAGTCAGGGTCCTTAGTTAAACGACCAACGAGGATAACACGATTCATCAATCGAACCACTCTCCCTTATATATCAATTATTTTTCTTCTTCTTTAACAACGATATGACGAAGGATGTCTTCGTTGATCTTAGCTAAACGGTCGAATTCGTTAATCGCTTCTGCGTTAGAGTTCACGTTTAAGATCATGTAGAAACCTTCACGTAAGTCGTTGATTTCGTAAGCTAAACGACGCTTACCCCACTCTTTCGTGTTAATGATTTCTGCACCATTGTTTGTTAAAACACCTGCAAAACGTTCAACTAAAGCTTTTTGAGCTTCTTCTTCAACGCCAGGACGAATGATGTACATAATTTCGTACTTTCTCATTACACTTTCACCTCCTTTTGGTCTAAACGGCCCATAATGGGCAAGGAGCAATTAATTTATAGTAATTACTCACGAGTTTAGATTATATCATAGTAAGTTATATGAATCAACTCACCAATACATAAAAAACTTGGCAAACATATAATATATTCGCCAAGCTCATATCTTTATTTTTCCTAGGAAATATTAAATTAAACGTTAAAACGGAAGTGCATAACATCTCCATCTTTTACGATATACTCTTTTCCTTCTAAACGTACTTTTCCAGCTTCTTTTGCAGCTGTCATAGAACCGTTTGTCATTAAGTCATCGTAAGAAACTGTTTCTGCACGAATAAATCCACGCTCAAAGTCTGTATGAATAACACCAGCACATTGTGGTGCTTTCATACCTTGTTTAAACGTCCATGCACGCACTTCTTGCACACCTGCTGTGAAGTAAGTAGCAAGTCCTAATAGGTCATATGCTGCACGAATTAATTGATCTAAACCAGACTCTTCAATACCTAGTTCCTCAAGGAATACTTTTTTCTCTTCCTCGTCTAATTCAGCGATTTCTGATTCGATTTTTGCACATACAACGATTACTTGAGAATTTTCATTTTCTGCAAATTCTTTTACCATTTGTACGTATTTATTTTCCGAAGGATCGATAATATCGTCTTCACTTACGTTCGCTACGTATAACATTTCTTTTGTTGTAAGTAAATGAAGGCCTTTAACAATCTTCATCTGCTCTTCTGTAAATTCAACAGTACGAGCCGGTTTCCCCTCTTCAAAAGCCTCTTTTAAACGAACTAAAATTTCATGCTCATATACAGCTTCTTTATCTTTTTGTCTTGCTAATTTCGCAACACGCTCGATACGCTTATCAACAGACTCTAAGTCCGCTAAAATTAGCTCTAAGTTGATTGTTTCGATATCATCAATTGGATCTACTTTCCCTGAAACGTGCGTAATATTTTCGTCTTCAAAACAACGAACAACTTGGCAAATTGCATCTACTTGACGAATGTGAGATAAGAATTTATTTCCTAAACCTTCACCTTTACTAGCACCTTTTACGATACCTGCAATATCAGTAAACTCGAATACAGTCGGAACAGTCTTTTTCGGTTCTACTAATTCCGTTAATTTATTTAAACGCTCATCTGGTACTTCTACAATCCCTACGTTTGGATCAATTGTACAGAATGGATAGTTCGCAGATTCTGCTCCTGCTTGTGTAATTGCATTAAATAAAGTGGACTTCCCTACGTTAGGTAATCCAACAATCCCAGCCGTTAATCCCATATTTTTCACTCCTATGTCTCAATCTTTCATCATTATAGATAGTAACGAAAAAAATGACAAGTTTCCGCCAAACGAAAAAAAGTAACAGTTACCTACTGTAACTGTTACTCTCCCTCTATTCTTCGTGCTTCACAAGTATTTTTTTTACCTTACGATCAAACTCTCTTCGAGTAATCATTACTGAATGGTCACATCCCTCGCACTTAATGCGGATATCCATTCCCATACGAATAATTTTCCAACGATTCTCGCCACACGGATGTGCTTTCTTCATTTCCACAACATCGTACAAGTTATATTCCTTTTGCTCCACTCTTCAAACTCCTCCTCTCCATACTAAATTGCTTTTCCACTAACCAATTCTTCACGATTATATAAAACCATACGTGGATATGGAATTTCAATTCCATGTAAATCAAGACGATTTTTAATCTCTTTACGAAGTGCTCTTGCAATAACTGCATGTTGCATCGGCTCTACTTCAGCAATAACACGTAATATAACTTCTGATGCAGCTAACGTTTGCACACCTAATAATTGAGGTGTTGTTACCATTTTTTCGTACTTTGAAGGTAACTCTACTAATAAATCTTCAATAACCTGCTCTGCTTTCGCAATATCAGCCTCATATGAAATAGATACATCAACAAACGCTACACTATTACTAACTGAGTAGTTAGTAACTTGAATAATACTTCCGTTTGGTAAAGTATGAATTTCACCTGTCCAACTCTTTACTTTCGTTGTACGAAGTCCAATTTCTAAAACGACTCCTTCAAATTGACCGATTTTAACATAATCGCCAACTGAAAACTGATCTTCTAACAAAATAAATAAACCTGTAATAACGTCTTTCACTAAACTTTGAGCACCAAATCCGACTGCTAAACCAATTACCCCAGCACCCGCTAATAAACCTGATGCATTAATATCAAACACACCTAAAATCGCAATTAGCATAATGAACATAACAACGTACGCTACAATATTTTCAAGTAATTTCGCTACTGTAACTGTACGACGTTCTGAAATTTGAATTGGAGAACGACTCCCCATGCGAAACGCATTTCGTACAACCGCCCTTGCAATTCGCACAACAACTGCACCAATTGTTAAAATAATACATATTTTTAATGTCGCAACTCCAATATGAGCCCAACGATCAGCATCTAATAAATACTGTTTCATAGAATTAAACCACTTCGCTAATAAATCCATGTACCTCTACCTCTCTAGCTAAAATTTCTTTTTAGTTACCCTTATTATTGTATCAGAAGTCCCCTAATTGCTGAAAAAATTTTATGATTTTAATCCTATTTTATCCCCGACATCCAGGTATAAAATGGAACGAATATATATATACTAGTACTATTATTTCCGTTTTCATTCACATTTTGCAAAAATTACGCACTTATAACTTTCCATTTTCCTCACCATATAACATATATTGAAAATTTATTAAAAGGATGGGTGCTTCATGAATATTGGAAGTTTTCGCTTACCATTTTTTGAGAAAGAAACTCAAAACGTTATGCACCAAGATCTAGAAGCCTCTGAGATAATCAGTAATTTCTTACTTACCCATATTCCTATTAAAACTAATATACCACTCATTCTCGTTTGTATCGGAACAGATCGCTCTACAGGTGACGCACTCGGCCCGTTAGTTGGTACAAAACTTGAACAAATAGACATCCAAAACCTCCAAGTATTCGGTACACTAGATGAGCCAGTACATGCGCTAAATTTAGAAGAGAAAATTCGGAATATACAGAAAGAACATCCTACTGCATTTATAATTGCTGTTGATGCATGTTTAGGAAAGTCCCAAAATATCGGATCAATCACTACTGGAAAGGGACCTAGTAAACCTGGAGCTGCTATGAATAAGAAATTACCTGCAGTTGGTGATTTGCACATACACGGTATCGTCAATCTAAATGGGTTTATGGAGTTTTTCGTTCTTCAAAATACAAGATTAAGTTTAGTCATGAAAATGGCTGATGTAATCGCACAAAGTATAAAAGAGACGGATCAAAAATTATCCGCATTAAAAAAAGCAAACCATCTATAAATAATAAGATGGTTTGCTCTTTAATTTTTCTGTGCTAATAGTTCTAAAATACGATTTAAATCTTCTTTGTTAAAAAATTCAATTTCGATTTTACCTTTTTCTTTTTTCGTCTCTTTAATTTTCACATCTGTGCCAAACTTTTCTCTTAAGAACGTTTCACGTTCTACGAAAAATATATTTCGCTCTTTTTTCACTTTTTTTGTTTCACGTGAAACGTGTTGATTAATCTCTTGGACGATTTTCTCTAATTGACGAACATTTAATCCTTCTTTTTCAATGCGTTTCAATAAGGACTTCAATTGTTCTTCATCTTTTATCGTAAGTAAAGTTCTCCCGTGAGCCATTGAAAGTTGACCATTTGCAATCATATCTTGTACGAAAGAAGGTAGGCTTAATAACCTAGTATAATTTGCAATGTAAGGTCTGCTTTTACCAAGACGTTTCGCTAATTGTTCTTGCGTTACATTTAGCTCATTCATTAACATCTGGTATGCCATTGCCTCTTCCATAGGATTTAAATCTTCTCGTTGTAAGTTTTCTAACAAAGCAAATTCCATCATTTGCTGTTCAGTTAATTGTCTTACAACCGCAGGTACTTTTTCTAAACCAGCCTCTTTTGCAGCACGAAATCGTCTTTCACCTGCAACAATTTCATATCCTTTAATACTCTTCCTAGCAATTAATGGTTGTAGAATACCGTGTTCCTTAATCGAAATTGCTAATTCCTGAATCGCCTCTTTATTAAAGTGTTTACGCGGTTGATATGGATTCGGCCTTAATTCAGTTACAAGAATCTCCTGAATTGTTTCCTCTTCTTTCACATCTAAATCAGGAAAAAACACATTAATTCCTCTTCCTAATCCTTTAGCCACCTGCAATCACTTCCTCTGCTAAATCTATATATACTTCTGCTCCTCTTGATTTAGCGTCATACTGCATAATAGGTTTCCCATGACTTGGAGCCTCGCTCAAGCGTACATTACGCGGAATAATCGAGCGATATACTTTATCCCTAAAATACTTTTTCACTTCATCTATAACTTGGATCCCTAAATTTGTACGGGCATCCAACATCGTTAACAATACACCTTGAATTGCTAAATTTTTATTTAAATGTTTTTGTACAAGTCGAACTGTATTTAATAGCTGACTTAACCCTTCTAGTGCGTAATATTCACACTGTACAGGAATAATAACAGAATCTGCTGCTGTTAATGCATTAATCGTTAATAACCCTAAAGACGGGGGACAGTCGATAATAATATAATCATATTCATCACGGACTGGCTGTAATGCTCTTTGTAAACGTACTTCCCGGGAAATAGTCGGTACCAATTCAATTTCAGCACCAGCCAATTGAATTGTAGCGGGTAGAACATCTAAGTTTTCCGTTGCGGTTTTCTGTATAACCCCTTGAACATCTGCATCTTCCACAAGAACGTTGTAAATACATTGATCTAATTCAGATTTTTCAATTCCCACACCAGTCGTTGCATTTCCTTGAGCATCAATATCTACAAGAAGGACTTTTTTACCTACTTGCGCCAATCCAGCCCCTAAATTAACAGATGTTGTGGTTTTTCCAACACCGCCTTTTTGATTAGCAATAGCAATGATTTTTCCCATGATGTCACCTACTTTCAACCTTTCTATCTTATTCTAGTAACAATTACGTTTATTGTAACATGAAATAAAACTTTTTCTTTTACGTCCTTTATTAAACTTCAAAATTTATTTCTAAACTCCTTCTTCATTTAACAAGAAAATATAGTAAAAGAGACCTCTCCAATAGGATAAGGTCTCTAACACGTCATTATTATTTTTTCTTTGGAATTTTAATTGTAATTTGATAGTACTCATCAAATTCTTCTTCCTCAGAATTAACATTCAAACCACTTTCAGTAACCATTTGTAAAGATTGTCTAATTGTATTCATAGCAATCCTCGTATCTCGACTTACTGCTTTTTGCTTTGCCTTACGCTTCGGTTTTGCTTCCTCTAGTAACTTCGCAATTCGTTCTTCTGTTTGCTTTACATTCAGTTGTTTCTCCACAATTTCCTGTAAAACCTTCAGTTGTAATTCCTCATTTTTTAAAGGAATGAGAGCGCGGGCGTGACGTTCTGTAATGCTTTTCTCTAATAATGCACTTTTTATTTCTTCAGGCAACTTTAACAATCGTAACTTATTTGCGATTGTAGATTGTCCTTTTCCAAGTCGTTGTGCCAATGCTTCTTGTGTTAAATTATGTAACTCAATCAGCTTTTGATATGCCACAGCTTCCTCGATTGCCGTTAGTTCCTCACGTTGCAAGTTTTCAATTAAAGCTACAGAAGCTGTCTCTGTATCATTTAAGTTCTTTATAATTGCAGGAACCTTTTCCCAACCTAACTTTGTTGCTGCGCGAAAGCGTCTTTCTCCAGCAATAATCTCGTACTTATCATCCTCATATTGCCTTACAACAATCGGTTGAATAAGTCCATGTGTACGAATCGTTAATGCTAGCTCATCAATACGCGCATCATCAAAAACTGTTCTTGGTTGATAACGGTTAGGGGTAATATTTACTATCGGAATTTCTTGTATTTCTTCATATACCTTTTTATCTATTTCTTCATGGCTTTCGTCTTGTAATTCGAATTCGCTCTCTTTATCTCCAAAGCCAAATAAACGAGAAAACGTATTTTTCATACATATTCCACCACCTTTTAGGCCTATTGACTATTCTCCATAAAATGTTTCCTATGAAACATTTACGTTTTCATTTATATAATTTAATCTTACGTCTAATAAGATTTATTTTTCAATAGGTAATTTATTGGGCGTTCCCGGTTTGCGTGGATATTTCTTTGGTGTCTTGCGCTTTTTCTCGATTAATAAAATATTACGTTCACTCTCTTCAAACGGTAATTGGAACGTAGACATCTCTTTTAACTCTCCGCCTAGCACCTCTAAAGCATACTTACCATTTTCGATTTCTTCGTTTGCTGCTGCACCTTTCATTGCAATGAATGTTCCTCCAACTTTTACAAGTGGTAAACATAGCTCACTTAATACAGAAAGACGTGCAACTGCACGTGCCATTACAATATCGTATGATTCACGTACACCTTCTTTTTTCCCAAATGTTTCAGCACGATCATGACAAAATGCAACATCACTTAATTCTAACTTTTGTGCTAAGTGATTTAAGAAATTAATACGTTTTTGCAATGAATCTACAATTGTTACTTTTAAGTGCGGGAAACAGATTTTTAAAGGAATACTTGGGAATCCAGCCCCTGCACCAACATCACAAATTGAGAACGGTTTTGAAAAATCATAATAAAAAGCAGCTGTAATAGAATCAAAAAAGTGTTTTAAGTATACTTCTTCTTTTTCTGTAATAGCCGTTAAGTTCATTTTCTCATTCCACTCTACTAATGTTTCAAAGTAGATTTTGAACTGCTCTAACTGTCTAGAAGAGAGGGGGATTCCCTTCTCTTCTAGCATAGATTGAAATTGTTCTATGTTCATCTAGCAATATCTCCTTACTATTTATTGGTTCGATACGCGCGCAATTTTTCCTTGTTCTATATAAACAAGTAAAATGGAAATATCCGCTGGATTTACGCCAGAAATACGTGAAGCCTGCCCCATTGAAAGTGGACGAACATCTTTCAATTTCTGTCTAGCTTCTGAGGCAAGGCTAGAAATCGCATCATAATCAATATCTACAGGTATTTTTTTACTCTCCATTTTCTTCATACGCTCTACTTGCTGTAAAGATTTTTCAATGTATCCTTCGTACTTAATCTGAATTTCAACTTGTTCTGTAACTTCATCACTTAATTCTACTTCACTTGGTACTAAAAGATGAATATGCTCATATGTCATCTCTGGACGACGTAATAAGTCACTTGCACGTATTCCATCTTTCAATTCACTTCCACCAATATTGCGAATTAATTCTTGAACTTCAGGACGTGGTTTAATAATAATGCTGCTTAAACGTTCCTTTTCCTGTTCAATTTGTAATTTTTTATTTGTAAATCGCTCATAGCGCTCTTCTTTAATTAATCCAATTTCACGACCAACTTCAGTTAAACGAAGATCAGCATTATCGTGGCGTAATAATAGACGGTATTCTGCACGAGATGTTAATAAACGATATGGTTCATTTGTACCTTTCGTTACAAGATCATCAATTAAGACACCAATATAAGCATCCTCACGACCTAAAACAACTTCTTTTTTACCTAAAGAACGGCATGCTGCATTAATCCCAGCCATAAGCCCTTGTCCTGCCGCCTCTTCGTAACCAGAAGTTCCATTAATTTGTCCTGCTGTATATAAATTTTTAATCTTTTTCGTTTCAAGTGTTGGCCATAGTTGCGTTGGCACAATCGCATCATATTCAATTGCATAACCTGTGCGCATCATTTCAACATTTTCTAGGCCTGGAATTGTTCTAAGCATGTCACGTTGTACATCTTCTGGTAGGCTTGTGGATAAACCTTGTACATATACTTCTTGTGTATTACGCCCTTCTGGCTCTAAGAAAATTTGATGACGTGGTTTATCATTAAATCTTACTACTTTGTCTTCAATAGAAGGACAGTATCTAGGGCCTGTTCCTTTAATCATACCAGAATACATAGCTGAACGATGTAAATTTTCATCTATTAAACGGTGTGTTTCTGTACTTGTATATGTCAACCAACATGGAATTTGATCCATAATAAATTTCGTTGTTTCAAAAGAGAACGAACGTGGCTTATCATCACCTGGTTGAATTTCTGTTTTACTGTAGTCAATTGTATTACTGTTTACACGCGGAGGTGTCCCTGTTTTAAATCTAACTAGATCAAACCCAAGCTCCTCTAAATGCTCAGATAATGTAATAGACGGTTGCTGATTATTTGGACCGCTTGAATATTTTAAGTCGCCCATGATAATCTCGCCACGTAAAAATGTTCCAGTCGTAATTACAACGGTTTTTGCTGTATATTCTGCACCAGCTTGTGTAACTACCCCTTTACATATACCATCTTCAACGATTAAACGCTCTACCATTCCTTGGAATAACGTTAAGTTTGGTGTTTCTTCAATTGTTTTCTTCAATTCATGTTGGTAAGAGAATTTATCAGCTTGCGCTCGAAGTGCACGTACAGCTGGCCCCTTACCTGTATTTAGCATACGCATTTGAATATGAGTTTTATCAATATTACGTCCCATTTCTCCGCCTAATGCATCAATTTCACGAACAACAATCCCTTTTGCTGGTCCACCAACAGAAGGGTTACATGGCATGAATGCTACCATATCTAAGTTAATTGTTAACATTAATGTTTTTGAGCCCATTCGTGCTGCCGCAAGACCAGCTTCACATCCTGCATGACCTGCACCGATTACTATGACATCGTATGAACCGGCATTGTATCCCATTGTTTATTCCTCCTAATAATCTCTATCTTTCTAAAACATCACTATATTATTTTCCTAAACAAAATTGAGAGAATAACTGGTCAATTAGGCTTTCATGGACTGTGTCACCAGTAATTTCACCAAGTATTTCCCACGTTCTTGTTAAATCAATTTGCACCATATCAATTGGTACACCATTTTCTATTGCCTCAATTGCATCACCGATTGTTTGTCCCGCTTGTGTTAATAATCCAATATGTCTCGCATTAGAAACATATGTCATATCTGCAGAATCGATTGTTCCTTCAAAGAATAAATCAGCTATTGCCTTTTCGAGTTCATCTATTCCTTGTTCCTCAATTAAGGATGTTGTAATAACACGATTTCCCGCGGCTAACTCTGTAACACGTTCCATATCAATCGCTTGCGGTAAATCAGTCTTATTCACAATAACAATAAAGTCTTTTCCTTGTACCGCATGGAATAGATCTTCATCCTCATTTGTTAAAGCCTCGCTATAGTTGACAACAACTAATACTAAATCTGCTTGGCTCATCATTTCTTTTGAACGCTCCACACCAATTCGTTCAACAACATCTTCTGTCTCACGAATACCGGCTGTATCTATAAGTTTAAGAGGTACACCACGCACATTAACGTACTCTTCAATAACATCACGAGTTGTTCCTGCAATATCAGTTACAATTGCTTTTTTCTCCTGAACAAGACTATTTAATAACGATGATTTCCCAACATTAGGTCTACCGATAATTGCTGTAGCAATACCTTCACGTAAAATTTTCCCTTGTTTTGATGTTTCTAATATTTTTTCGATTTCCGAACGAACATGCGTCGCTTTCTCAATTAAAATATTATGTGTCATCTCTTCTACATCATCGTATTCTGGATAATCTATATTTACCTCAACATGAGCTAATGTTTCTAATATTTCTTGACGCAAAAGACCAATTAATTTAGATAATCGCCCTTCCATTTGATTAATTGCTACATTCATCGCACGATCTGTTTTTGCTCGAATCAAATCCATAACAGCTTCTGCTTGTGATAAATCGATACGTCCATTTAAAAAAGCACGTTTTGTAAATTCGCCCGGTTCTGCCAATCGTACTCCTTGCGCTAGAATAAGTTGCAATACTTTATTTACTGAAACAAGTCCGCCATGACAGTTAATTTCCACTATATTTTCACGTGTAAAAGTCCTTGGTGCGCGCATAATAGACACCATAACTTCTTCAATAACTTGATTTGTATCTAAATCAACGATATGACCATAATGAATAGTGTGAGAAGGAACCTCTGTTAAATCCTTCCCTTTAAAAATACGGTCAACTTTCTCAACCGCATCATCCCCACTTACTCGAACAATGGCAATTGCACCCTCTCCAAGCGCTGTGGAAATCGCAGCAATTGTATCAAATTCCATGTCCTTTCACCTCACTTGCTTATTTATCTCTATTTCAACATGATTATTTCTTTCACTAAATTATTAGGATACCATAACGAACCTATCTACAAAAGAAGAATAACTCATTTTATTATATCCCCATGTAAAAAACACTAAACTTATTCACAGTGGATAAGTTTAGTGTTTTTTAGTTATCCACATCTATTTTTCGCTCAAAAAAAACCGGCACTCATTTGAGCAACCGGTCATTTAGGAGATATTACAACATGCCGATGTGGTTCATTTCCTTCAGAAGTTGTTTTGATACCTTGATGATTTGATAATGCCTGATGAATAATTTTTCGTTCAAAAGATGGCATCGGTTCTAAAATAACTCTTTTTTTCGTATTAGATACTTGTTTCGCTAATCGATAAGAAAGTGATTCTAGCGTACTTTTTCTTTTACTACGATAATTTTCAGCATCTAGTGTAATACCGATATACTGCTTCGTGTTACGATTTGCAACAAGTTTTGTTAAATACTGTAAAGAGTTTAATGTATTACCTCTTTTTCCAATTAAAACTCCTACATCATCACCAGAAATTGTAAATTCGATCTCGCGTCCTTTTACAACTTTACTAATTTCAACTTCCACACCCATATTGTGAATAACATTTCTTAAATATTCTTCACATTCCTGAATTGGATCTTTCTTCAATACAACTTCTACTACTGCAGGACGATTCCCAAATAAACCTAAGAACCCTCTTTTACCCTCATCGACAATATTTATATCTACTCGATCTTTTGATGTATTTAATTGCCTTAAAGCATCCTCTACTGCCAGCTCGACTGTTTGTCCTTTAGCAGTAATTATACTCACTTGCTTGAGCCTCCAGCTTTGCTAGCCTTAATCTCTGGCCCTTTGATAAAGTACATTTGAGCAATACCAAAGATATTACCAACAACCCAGTAAAGTGATAATGCAGCTGGGAAGTTAATTGCAAAGATTAAAATCATAATCGGCATAAGCCAAAGCATCATTGCCATTTGCGGATTTTGACCAGCTGTTCCTGCCATTGCAAGCTTTTGCTGAATAAATGTCGTAATTGCTGCAACAACCGGTAAGATATAGAACGGATCTGCCTGTCCTAAATCAAACCATAAAAATGTATGTTCACTAATTGCTGTTGTTCTCATAATCGCATGATAAAACGCGAATAAAATAGGCATCTGAACAAATATCGGTAAACATCCTGCCAATGGATTTACACCATTCTTTTGATATAACTGCATCATTTCTTGTTGTAGTTTTTGCTGTGTTGCTTGATCTTTAGAACTATATTTCTCTTTTAACTTCACCATTTCTGGTTGTAACGCTTGCATTGCCTTTGTACTCTTTGTTTGTTTAATCATTAATGGTAATAATGCAAAACGAATGATAAGAGTTGTAATAACAATTGCTAAACCGTAATTACTGTTAAATAAGTCGGCAAAATACGTGATTAACTGAGAAAGCGGATATACGAAATATTCATTCCAAATCCCAGTACTTTTCGATGTAATCGGCTGACCCGTTTCACTACAACCGGTGGCAATCGCCATTAATGCAACGACCATGGCTAGTAAACCTAATTTCTTTTTCAAAGCCTACTCCTCCTTGTATCGGTATGTATATAGTGTAATTCATTTCCTTACGCTACTTTTTTATTCTTTTCATACCAGAGCGTTTAAAGACATGAATTAAGCTTTTCTTTACTTCTTCATATGTCATCTCTGCACAAGGCTTCCTTGCTATTATAACAAAATCTTTTCCAGAATCTATCTCATCTTTTAACTCTGTAATAGCCTGACGGACCATGCGCTTAATTCGATTACGAACTACTGCATTTCCTATTTTCTTGCTAACAGAAAGGCCGATGCGAAAGTTTGGCTGTTCTTCTTTATCTAATTGGTATACAACAAACTGACGATTCGCATTTGATTTTCCTTTTTGAAAAACCGCCTGGAATTCATCATTCTTCTTTATACGATGTTTTTTCTTCATATCAATTGACACTCCTGTATTTCATCAGCGGAAATTCACTATTATTAGAAAAAAAGACCACTGAACGATCAGTGGTCTACGCAGATAATACTTTTCTTCCTTTACGACGACGAGCTGCTAGCACTTTACGTCCGTTCGCTGTGCTCATACGGCTGCGGAAACCATGTACTTTGCTGCGCTTACGTTTATTTGGTTGGTAAGTTCTTTTCATTATATGACACCTCCCTGAGGAATATCTGTTAAAGACAGTCCTATAAATTATAGTTAATCAACTAGGAAAATGTCAATGGTTCTAGAAATTTTCATCAAATATTCATTTTGAACCTATTCACATACTTTTTCACAGCATCTATATTTCCTTGTGGATAAATGTTTTTTCACGTTTTTTATATCCACAAACTTTTTTCACACTTTTACACAGTATATCGTGTTGTGGACAAGTTTATTCCACAAGGTATTGATTTTGTGGATAACTTTCTTAAATTCATTGCTATAGCCACTTTTTTTTGATATTATAGTTGTGTTTTCACTTTGAATAAGTTTTCCACACCTTTATCTTATCCACAATTTGTGTATAACATGTGGACAGTTTTAATCACATGTGGGTAAATAGTTGTCCACATTTGCTTTTTTTGTCGAAAACCCTATCTCATATACAAACGACGTTTTTAGGTTTTAAAATACGTTTCGTATAAATATACATTTTATATTTATTGAGTTGTACATTTGTTGCGCAACCTTATTCTTTTACCATCTTAGTAAAGGAGGGACACCT